>NZ_CP192577.1:0-4800000 GCF_050632145.1 Roseateles chitinivorans | reverse complement strand
TTGCGGCGAGGCGCCGCGCGTCACGGTGCTCCTCAATCCGGGCGGTCTGCCCAAGACGTCCAGCGGGAAGATCCAGCGCGCTGCCGCGCGGCAAGGCTGGATCGATGGCACGCTGGATGCCTTCGCGATCCACGCGGAGGGACGTTTCGTGCTCGGCGGCGACGGTGGAGAGGGCCGGGACGGCGGAAATCGCGGAGGCGACGGAGCCGGCCGAGTCGGCGGATTCGGCGAGAAGGACCTGTCGCCGGACGCGGGAGATGCCATCGGAACGCAGCGGCCGGGCAGCGTGACCGAAAGGGTCCTCGCCGAGATCTGGCGCGAGTCCATGGCCGTGTCCGATGCCGCGCTGCCGACGCGCGACGCGAACTTCTTCGTCGCGGGCGGCAACTCGCTGACCGCAGTGAAGCTGGCCTCGCGCGTGTCGGCGCGGCTGGGCGTGACCTTGAGTCTGCGCGACCTTTTCGAAGCGCCGGTGCTGGGCGACCTGGCCGCGCGCATCGATGCACGCCGCGACGCTGCACTGTCGCGTGCCGCGACGCCGGATGCGCGCCCTGGTGTTCCGCCGCCGACGTCGAACGCGCCGGTGCCTCTGGTGCCCATCGATGGAAGCGTTGGGCGGATCCTGTCGCCGGCGCAGCGCCGCCTGTGGCTGGTCGAGCGGATGACGCCGCGCGCCGATCGCGAGGCGCATCCGGCCTACAACATGGCCGCCGCGCTGCATCTGGACGGTGAGCTCGATGCGGCGGCGCTGCAGGGCGCGATCGACGCGCTGGTGGCCCGGCACGAGGTGCTGCGCACCGTCTATCCGGAGAACGACGAGGGCGAGTCGATCGCGGTGCTGCGACCGGCGGCGCCGGTCGATCTGCCGATGCGCGACCTGTCCGCACTATCGCGGGAAGACCGGAGGACCGCCGTCGACGCAGCGCTGGCCGCGCAGGAAGTTCGCGCCTTCGATCTGGCTGGCGATGGCCTGCTGCGCGCGGAGTTGCTGCACCTCTCGCCCGATCAACACGTGCTGCTGCTGTGCGTGCATCACATCGCCTGCGACGGATGGTCGGTGGGCGTCTTCGTCCGCGATCTCACCGCCGCCTATGCGTCGGTCCGCACCGGCACGGCGCCGGACTGGCCCGCGCTGACGGTGCAGTACGCGGACTACGCGCAGTGGCAGACGCGCCAGCTGGCCGCGACGCAACCCGCGCTGTCCGCGCATTGGCGCGACACGCTGCGCGGCGCGCCGGTCCTGTCCACGTTGCCGCCCGATCGCGAGCGGCCGCCCGTGACCTCGATGGCCGGCGACACGGTGCCGGTCACGCTGTCCAAGGCAGAGGCCGACGCGATCACCGGTCTGGCCAGATCGCAGGGCAGCACGCCGTTCCTCGTGATGATGGCGGCCTTCCTGGCGCTGATGCACCGTCGCACCGGCAGCGACGACCTTGTCGTCGGCACCGACGTGGCCGGCCGCGATCTGCCAGCGCTCGAGCCGCTGATCGGGTTCTTCGTCAATGTCGTGCCCCTGCGCTCGCGCCGGCTCGGCGCTGCCGCCGGACCCATGGGGGCCCATGGCGCGCGGCCTGCGGGGGACGGTGCCAGCGGGCGCGGCGAGACCTTCGCGGGTTGGCTGACCCAGGTGCGCGAGCTCGGTCTGACGGCCTTCGAGCACGGTGCCATGCCGTTCGACCAGATCGTCGACGCCGCCGGCGTGCCGCGCTCGCGCCGGCATGGCCCGCTGGTGCAGGTCCTGTTCGTGGTCCAGAACACGCCGGACGCGCGCCTGGACCTGCCGGGGCTGACCGTGCGCCTCGAGTCGCGGCCGCCGGTCACCTCGAAGTTCGACCTCGCCGTCTTCGTCACCGACACCGCCGACGGCCTGCGTGCCGAGTGGGTGTTCGCGACCGCCCTCTACGAGCGCGCCACCGTCGAGGCCGCCGCCCAGGACTGGCGGACGCTGCTGCAGCGCGCCACCGCCGAGCCGCAGACCCCGCTCGACGCGCTGCTGGACGGACTGCCGCTTTCCTCTCCTCCGCCTCTTCAGGAGCCGACCATGACTTCCCTTCCTCCTCCCGTCGACAAGCTGGGCAAGCTCGGCAAACTGGCCGCGCTCGGCAAGCGTGCGGGACCGGCCGCCGAGGGCGCGCCGGCTCCGGCCGCGACGCCCGCGGTGCGCCTGTCCACGCTCGCGGACGACCGCCGTTTCCCGCTGATCGTCGAAGCCACGCGCCCCGACCTCGATGCCGTCGCCTGGGCGCGCGCGAACCGCGATGTCGTCGAGCCCCTGCTGCTCAAGCATGCGGGCCTGCTGCTGCGCAACTTCGGGCTGAGGACGCCGCAGGAGTTCGAGGCCTTCGCCGAGTCCATCGAGCCGGAGCTGTTCGGCGGCTACGGCGACCTGCCCAAGAAGGAGGGCGGCCGCAACACCTACCGCTCCACACCGTATCCCGAGCGGCAGATGATCCTGTTCCACAACGAAAGCGCCCACCTGGAGCGCTGGCCGCGCAAGCAGTGGTTCTTCTGCGAACTGCCGTCCCCGGTCGGCGGCGCGACGCCGATCGTCGACTGCCGGGACATGCTGCGCCGGCTGCCCGCCGAGCTCGTCGAGGAGTTCGAGCGCAAGGGCCTGCGCTACGTGCGCACCTTCACGCCGCGGCTGGATGTGTCGTGGCAGGACTTCTTCAAGACCACCGACCGTGCGGAGGTCGAGGCCCGGCTGACGCAGGCCGGCACGGACTTCGCCTGGCTGGACGCCGACACGCTGCAGACCCGCACGCGCTGCCCGGCCGTGGTCAAGCATCCGCTGACGGGCGAACGCGTGTTCTTCAACCAGGTGCAGCTGCACCACGTCAGCTGCCTGGAGCCGGAGGTGCGCGAGGACCTGCTCGGCCTGGTCGGCCCGGACCGCATGCCGCGGCATGTGACCTTCGGCGACGGGTCGCCGATCCCGGACGAGACGATGGCCGTCGTCGGCCAGGCCTATGAGGCCTGCGCGGTGCGGCTGGACTGGCGCCAGGGCGACATCATCATGCTGGACAACATGCTGGCGGCCCACGCGCGCGACCCGTACGAGGGGCCGCGCAAGATCGTCGTGGCCATGGGCGCGATGTTCGATCGCGCGTCGCTGGGCGGGGAGGGGTGATCCGATGAACGCGATCCATACCCCCGGGCTGCCGGCAGAGACGATCGTCGGCACGGGCCTGAGCCCCGAGCAGCGCATCGTCGCCGGGCCGCTGGATGCCGCCTCGATCGATGTCGCGCAGCTCGGCGCCGTGCCCGGCCTGACGGCGAGCGTCATGATCGATGTGGGTCTCGATGGTGGCCCTCATGGCGGCGCCGATTCCTCACGCGACGCTTCGGTCGACTCGTCCCCAGCCGGCGCCACGGCGGGAGAGTCCCTGCGTCGCGCGGTCGCGCAGGCGATCGACGCGCACGAGATCCTGCGGACCGCCTTCGGCCCCGTCGAGGGTTATCGCGGTCTGCGCCAATGGCCGTTGCCGAGGCGGCCGGCGCTCGACTGGTCGAGCGTCGATCTGCGCGATCGGGACGAGGCGGCGTTGCAGGCGTGGATCGACCAGCTGTCCACGCCGCTGTCCATCGCCGAGGGCCAGGTCTTGCGTGCGGGCATCGCGCGTGTCTCGGACACGCGGCACGTGCTGGCGCTGCACGCCAGCGCGCTGGTGGCGGACGAGGGCAGCCTGCGCGCGTTGCTGGCGCAGATCGCGCAGGCGCATGCCGAGCGGCACGCCACGACGGCGGGCTTCGACGTCGAGGAGCTCTTCCAATACAGCCAGTACGTCGAATGGCGCGCGGAGCTGGCCGGCGGCGAGGACGGCCGGACCGGCGCGGCGTACTGGCGTGCGCACCTGGCCGGTGACACGGCGTGGCACGGGCCACGCCTGCCGTCGCCGCTGGCGCCGCGCGCCGGTCGCGTCGAGGCGCGGACCGTGCTCGATGCGGGTCTGGCGCGCCGCATCGCCAGCTTCAGGATCGGCGACGCCGGCATCGGCGCCGAGCCGCTGCTGCACGCGGTCTGGCTGCTGCTGCTCGCACGGCTGAACGGGTTCGAACGGTTCATCGCCGGCTGGAGGCACGACTGCCGGGACGACTACGAGGTCATGCGCGGCGCCTTCGGTGTGTTCGAAAAACTGCTGCCGGTGGCCGTGACCCTGTCCGGCGAGACCCGCGTCGACGACTGGCTGAGCCAGGTTGCCGCCACGACCGGCGCGCATGTCGATGCGCAGGAGTACTGGACGGCTGAATCGCCAACGATGTCGGCCACTGATCCGGCAAAGGTTGCAGCAGGGGTTGGAGCTGCGGCGACGACGGCACATCAGGAAACCATCTTCCATTGGCAGACCGTCGCCGCGCCTGCATCGGGCTGGTCTGCACCGGCGATCGTCCGGTCCGGCGCCGACAGCCTCACTGACGCCGGAGCGCTTGCGCTGGCGGTGTGCTGGGGCGAGGCCGCCGAACTGGTCCTGCACGCTGACGGCCAGCGCCATTCGCAGACGGCCGTTGAGCGTCTGCTGGAGCAGTTCACCACGCTCGTCACCCAGGTGCTGGACCGTCCGCAGGCAGCGGTGAGGGAGTTGGATCCTGTCGGCCCGGTGGAGCGCGCCGCGCTGCTGCGCGCGGGCGAGGGCGAACGGCGCCATGCCGGCGCGCTGACCGTCTCGCAGCATGTCGCCGAGTGGGCGGCGTTGTCGCCGCAGGCGCCGGCGCTGGAAGCCGGCGGCGTCGTGCTGGACTACCGGGCGCTGAACCAGCGCGCCAACCGGCTCGCGCGCGCCATGACCTCGCTGGGCGTGGCGCCCGGATCGCTGGTCGCGCTGGACCTGCCGCGCGGCGCCGACCTCATCGTCGCGATGCTTGCCGCGTGGCGGGCCGGCGCGGCCTACCTGCCGCTCGAACCCGGCTGGCCGGCCGCACGGCGGCGGGCGCTGCTCGCGGATGCCCGACCGGCGCTGGTGCTTTCTGCTTCGTCGCCGCGCGGCGATGGCGATGGCGATGGCGATGGCGATGAAGTCGCCTCGGCGCTGCTGACCGGCGATGTGATCACGCCCGCCGGACGGCCCGGAATCGATCTGCGCCAGCTGGACGGCACGCAGCCGGCCACGCAGCCCCGACTGGAGGATCTGGCCTACGTGCTCTACACGTCCGGATCGACGGGCCATCCCAAGGGCGTGGCCATCGAGCACGGCCAGCTGCTGAACTATGTCGTCGCGAGCACCGTGGCGATGGACCTGGCCGCCAGCCGGCGCTGGGGCCTCACCAGTTCGGTCGTCGCCGACCTGGGCAACACGGCGCTGTTCGGCGCGCTCTTCAACGGCGCTTGCCTGGTCATCGCCAACGACGACGACACCCGCAGCCCGGCCGCGTTCGCGCGTTTCGTCGAAACGATGCGCATCGACGCGGTGAAGATCGTGCCGTCGCACCTCGAGGCGCTGCTCGAGGACGACGCGGCGCGCGTGCCGCGGACGCTGGTGCTCGGCGGCGAGGCCGCGCCGCGCGCGCTGATCGAGCGCTTGCGCCGCCTCGCGCCGGACACGGTCATCCACAACCACTACGGTCCGACCGAGACGACCGTCGGCGTGCTGGTCCATCGCGTGCGCGCGTCCGACCTGCAAGGCGGCGACGCGTTGCCGTTGACGCAAGCCCTGGCCAACAACCGCGTGCTCGTGCTCGACGAGGCGATGCGGCTCGCGCCGGCGGGCGGCCTGGGTCAGGTCTTCATCGGCGGGTCCCAGGTCTGCCGGGGCTATCTGGGCCGGGAAGTGCAGGGCGCCTTCATCGACGACCCCTTCCATCCCGGCGAGCGGCTGTACCGCACCGGCGATGTCGCGCGCGTGCTGGCCGAAGGCGGCCTGCGTCTCGTGGGTCGCGCCGACCATCAGGTGAAGGTGCGTGGCTTCCGCGTCGATCCGGCGGAGATCGAGGTCGCCTTGCTGGCCCTCCCGGGCGTGCGTCAGGCCGTCGTGCTGGCCGAGCCGGGCGCGACCGGGGAGATCGAACTGTCGGCCTGCGTGGTGCTGGAGAGTGACGGCGGATCGGCCGCCACCGCCGGCACCGCCGCCACGGGCGGTGCCGGCGCGGCCACTGCGACGGACCGCCCGAGCCAGTCGGACGGACCGGACCGCGCGGCGCAGTCGGAACCTGTGGAGCGGATCCGCGAGTCGCTGAAGGCCGCGCTGCCGTCGCACATGGTGCCGACGCGCTTCCATGCGTTCGATGTCTTCCCGCGGCTGGCCAACGGCAAGCTCGATCGGGGTGCGATCGTCGTGCGGATGGCCGCAGAGGCCGCAACGGCTGTCGCGGCGAGCTCGACCTCCGCCACCGGCGGCATCGGCAACGCCCCAGGCGCGCCGCGCGACGCGCTGGAGGTCGTCCTCGCGCAAGGCATGGGTCTGCTGCTGGGCCGCGGCCCGATCGGCATCGACGAGGACTTCTTCGAGCTCGGCGGCCATTCGCTGATGGTGATCCGGCTGGTGGCGAGGCTGCGCAAGCTGCTGGGCATCGAGATCGAGCCCGGCCTGGTCTTCGACCACCCGACCGTGGCCGAACTGGCCGCGGCGCTGCGCGCCGGCCCGTGGGACACCTCGGGCTTCGAGCGCCTGGCGGCCACCGACTGGCACAAGGCGGAGAAGACGGCCGAGAAGACGCCTTAGACCACGCCCCCGAAGACAGCCGCTCCCCCTGATCCGTCACGGATCCCTCCTTGACTCCGCAGTCCGACCGATGAACGACATGACCCTTCCCCCGCCGCGCCGGCTGATGTTCCGGTTTCTCCCCGGGTCGCCGACGGCGATGCCGTCAGGCTGTCGTTCACGCAGGAGCCGCTGTGGATCCTGCAGCGGATGGGCGAGGGGATGACCGCCTACAACCTGCCACGCGTGATGCGGCTGCGCGGTCCGCTGCAGGCCGAAGCGCTGCAGCGCGCCTTCGACGCCGTGATCGCCCGCCATGCGATCCTGCGCACCCGCTTCTTCGAACGTGACGGCGTGCCGATGGCGGTGGCGCAGGCCAGCGTCCCGTTCGTGCTCGAACAGGTCGACCTGTCGGACCTGGGCCGCGGCAGCGGTGATCGCGCGCAGACGCGCGACGCGGCGGTCGCGCGCGAAGTCCAGGCCACGCTGAACCATGTCTTCGATCTGGGGACGGCGCCGGCGATGGTGGCGCGCCTGGTCCGGGTCGGCGACGATGAACACGTGCTCGCGCTCTGCCTGCACCACATCGTGTCCGACGCCTGGTCGAACCCGATCTTCGCCGCGGACCTCTCGGCCGCCTACGCGCTGGCGCTGAAGCAGTCCGGACCGGTGGCCCTGCCGGCGCTGCCGCTGCAGTACGCCGACCACGCGGTCCGCCAACGCGCCGAGATGGCCCGCGGCGGCTTCGACCGCGCGCTCGCCCATTGGCATGCGCATCTGGGCGCCGAGGTGCCGGTGCTGGAACTGCCCACCGACGCGCCGCGTCCGGCGATGCCGGGCTTCCGCGGGACCTCGATCGCCTTCGACCTCGATCCCGCGCTGGACGCCGCGCTGCGGCAGTTCTGCCGCGTCGAGCGCTGCACGCCGTTCGTCGCGCTGTTCGCGGCCTGGCAGCTGCTGCTCGCGCGCTTCGCCCGCCAGTCCGAGTTCGCCGTCGGCGTGCCGCACGCGGGGCGGCAGGACGAGGAGGTCTTCGGCCTCATCGGCTTCTTCATCAACACGCATGTCTACCGGGCCCGGCTGTCGCCCGGGCAGACGCTGCGCCAGCTCTGCCGCCAGATCCGCGGCGACGCGCTGGCGGCAATGTCCCACCCGGACCTGCCGCTGGACCTGCTGCTCGCGCAGCGCGGCGAGCGGCGCGATCCATCGCGCTCGCCGCTGTTCCAGGTGCTGTTCGGCGTCCAGATGGGCGACCTGCCGGCCTTGTCCTTCGACGACGTCGCCGTCGAGTTCATCGAGCAGGGCGATGTCAACGCCAAGTTCGACCTGTCGATGAACTTCCAGGTCGGCGCGTCGCGCACAAGCGGACGCCTGGCCTACAACACCGACCTGTTCGGGCCGGCGACCGCCAGGCGACTGATCCGCGGCTGCGTGACGATGCTCGAGACGTTGGTGCACGAGCCGGACCGCACGGTCGGCTCCGTCAGCCTTGCCGACGCCGATGACCTGCGACGCCTGGGCGAGTGGGGAACCGGCGAGAGGCGCGTGACTCCTCCTCTGCAACGCCGTCGGCATCGGCATCGGCATCGGCATCGGCTCCGCGGCAAGCGGCATTCGTTCCTGTGCACGAGCAGGTGCGTCGACACGCGCATCGCCAACCGCATGCGATCGCTCTCGTCCAGGAGGAGGCATCGCTGACTTGGTTCGCGTTGGACCGTCGCGTCGATCAGGTGGCCTCACTGCTGCAGGCGCGAGGTGTCGGCCTCGACGCGCGCGTGGGCCTGGCTGTCGAGCGCTCGATCGAGATGGTGGTCGGGATGCTCGGCGTGATGCGCGCCGGCGCCGCGGTGGTGCCGCTGGATCCGGCGCTGCCTGAGGAACGCCGGGCGTTCCAGCTGCGCGACAGCGGCGCGATGCTGGTGATCGGCGACATCGATCCGGCGTGGACCGGTGGCGTCGAGATCCTCGAGCTGCAAGCGGAGGAGGACGCCACCACCGACACCGCCAACCCCAGGGATGGCAACGGCGAACGCCGGTCGCCCATGGCCGCGGCGCTCACGCACCCGGATCAGGCCGCCTACCTCATCTATACCTCCGGCTCGACGGGACGACCGAAGGGCGTGGTCGTGAGCCACGGCGCGCTCGCCCACTACCTGGACGGCGTGTTGCATCGCCTGGGCATTGCCGGTCGGGAGAGCGGCGCAACCGCCGCCGACATCGACAGGAGTCATGAGGCCGACGGCGTGAGCAGCATGGCCATGGTGTCGACCGTCGCGGCCGACCTGGGACACACGGTGCTCTTCGGCGCGCTCAGCGCCGGGCGGACGCTGCACCTGGTGTCCGCGGCGCGGGCCTTCGATCCGGACGGCTTCGCCGCCGTGATGCGGCGCCACGCGATCGACATGCTGAAGATCACGCCCAGCCACCTGCAGGCGCTGATGGGCGCGCTGGATCCGGCCGAGGTCCTGCCGCGCCGCCGGCTGGTGCTGGGCGGGGAAGCCACGCCCTGGGCGCTGCTGGATCGCCTCCGCGCGCTGCGGCCGGATCTGCGCGTGTTCAACCACTACGGGCCGACGGAGACCACGGTCGGCACCTTGACGCAGGATGCCGCGCAGGCCGACCGGTCGGCAGCCACGCTGCCGGTGGGCCGCCCGCTGCCGGGCAGCGCGATGCGCGTGCTGGATGCGGACCTGCAGCCGCTGCCGCCGGGCCTGCCCGGCGAGCTGTATGTGGCCGGCCCGGGTCTGGCGCGCGGCTATCACCAGCGCCCCGGCCAGTCGGCGGAGCGCTTCGTCGCCGACCCGCTCGACGCGCACGGCGGGCGGATGTACCGCACCGGCGATCTGGTGCGCTGGACGCCGGACGGTCAACTCGAATACCTCGGCCGCGTGGATCACCAGGTCAAGGTGCGCGGCTTCCGCGTCGAGCTCGGCGAGGTGGAGGCCCAGCTGCGCGCCGATCCGGCGATCGCTGAGGCCGTCGTCACGGCCGGGCAGAGCCTGGGCGGCACACGGCTCGTGGCGTACGTCACCGGACGTGACGGCGTCGCGCCCGACATCGCCGCGCTGCGCGAGCGCCTGGGCCGCGTGCTGGCCGACGCGATGCTGCCGTCGGCCATCGTCGTGATGGAGGCGCTGCCGCTGACGCCCAACGGCAAGGTCGACCGCCAGGCATTGCCGGATGCGGAAACGTCCGGATCCGGCGATCACGAACCACCGGAAGGGCCGATGGAAACGGCCATCGCGGCAGCCTGGGCGGAGGTGCTGGGCGTCGCGCGTGTCGGCCGGCGCGATCACTTCTTCGAGCTGGGCGGCCATTCGCTGCTGGCCCTTCGGCTGATCGAGCGGCTGCGCGGCGACGGACACCGCGCGCAGGTGCGTCAGGTGTTCGAGCATCCGCGCCTGGACGATTTCGTGCGGGCCATCTCCCGCGATCCCGCCGAGGCGGAGATCGTCGTGCCGCCGAACGGCATTCCCGCCGACTGCTCCGCCATCGAGCCCGCCATGCTGCCGCTGGTCGATCTCGCGCCGGACGAGATCCGGCGCATCGAGTCGGCGGTGCCGGGCGGCGCCGCCAACATCCAGGACCTCTATCCACTGGCGCCGCTGCAAGAGGGCATCCTGTTCCATCACCTGATGCAGACGCAGGGCGACGCCTACGTGACCTCGCGCGGGCTGGCCTTCGACAGCCGCGAGCGGTTGGAGCGATTCGTCTCGCATCTGGACGCGGTGATCGCGCGGCATGACATCCTGCGCACGTCGGTGGTCTGGGAAGGATTGCGGGACCCGGTGCAGGTCGTGCACCGCGCAGCGCCACTGACGCTGCAGTGGCTGGACGGGGAGGGGGCCGCGCCCACGGCGGCTGCCGCCGAGCGGCTCAAGGCCCACGTCCATCGCAGCCGGATGCGCATCGACGTTCGGCAGGCGCCGATGATCCGGGCCACGGCTGTGCAGGGCCTCGCCGAGGGCGTCGACTGGCCCGAGGGCATGGACAGAGGCGCGGAGAGCGGTGCGCACAGGCGGTGGAAAGGCTCCTGGCTGCTGCAGTTGTCGCGTCATCACCTGGTGTCCGATCACACGACGCTGGAACGCATCGTCGAGGAGATCGGCCTGATGCAGCGTGGCGCCGAGGCCGAACTGCCCGCGCCCGTTCCGTTCCGCAACCTGGTGGCCCGCGCCCGACGGGGCGTCGGCCGGGACGCGCACGAGGCCTTCTTCTCCGGCCTGCTGGGCGACGTCACCGAGCCGACGGCGCCGTACGGCCTCGTCGACGTGCAGGGCGACGGATCCGGCGTGCGGGAAGCCCGACTGAGCCTGGACGAGGCACTGGCCGCCGCCGTCCGGCGCCAGGCCCAGCGGCACGGCGTGACCGCCTCCGCGGTGTTCCACCTCGCGTGGTCGCTGGTGCTGGCGCGGGCGACCGGACGCGACGACGTCATCTTCGGCACCGTGCTGCTGGGCCGCATGCAGGCCGGCCAGGAGGCCGGCCGCGCGCTCGGCCTGTTCATCAACACGCTGCCGTTGCGTCTGCGCGTGGGCGCGACCAGCGTCGCCGCGAGCCTGCGTCACGCGCACGCGGGACTGGCGGACCTGCTACGCCATGAACATGCGCCGCTGTCGCTGGCACAGCGCTGCAGCGGTCTGCCCGGCGGCACGCCGCTGTTCTCGGCGCTGCTGAACTACCGCCACAGCCGCCGCATGCCGGTCGGCGCCCAGTTGGGCGAGGGCGTGCGGCTGCTCGACGGCGAGGAACGGACGAACTATCCGTTCGCGCTCTCCGTCGATGATTTCGGCGACGGCTTCGGGCTGGTGGCGCAGGTGCACCGTTCACTGGACCCCGACCACATCGTCGCCTCGGTGCTGGCAGCGGTCGAGGACATCGCACGGGCGCTCGCGGAGCAGCCCGAACTGGCGCTGTGCGAGCTCGGTGGCATCGAGGCGTCGGCGCTCGCCCAATGGCGCGCGTGGGCGACATCCGCCGCCGTCGAGGGTCGGCGATCGTCCGGAGACGTCGAGGAGACCGGCAGGTCGCTGTCGCCAGGGCCGCTGTCGCCAGGGCCGCTGTCGCCGCAGCCGTCGCCGCAGCCGTCACTGAGGCCGTCGCTGCCAGCGGTCGCCGCCGTGCCACGGCTGATCGAGCGTCACGCGGCCGAGCGGCCCGACGCGATCGCGCTGATCGCCGACGGTCAGCGGGTCAGCTATGCGCAGCTGGACGCTCGTGCCAACCGGCTGGCGCACCACCTCATCGCACGGGGGTGAAGGCCGAATCGCGCGTCGGACTGGCCGTGCCGCGGTCGGTCGAGATGGTGGTCGGCCTGCTGGCCATCCTCAAGGCCGGCGGTGCCTACGTGCCGCTGGATCCTGCGTATCCGGCCGAACGGTTGGCCCACATGATGGCGGACAGCGATCTCGCCTTGCTGCTCACCACCGAGGCGGCGTCCGCGCGCCTGCCGACGCGTTCCGGGCTCACGGTCCTGTGTCTCGATCGGATGGCATCGGACACGGGC
Organism: Roseateles chitinivorans; assembly: GCF_050632145.1. Classification (GTDB taxonomy): domain Bacteria; phylum Pseudomonadota; class Gammaproteobacteria; order Burkholderiales; family Burkholderiaceae_C; genus Roseateles; species Roseateles chitinivorans_B. The sequence continues at coordinate 4,787,859 of NZ_CP192577.1, read as the reverse complement.
CGCACGAACGACGGGAACGACGGAAGCGAAGCGATCGAAGCGAGCAAGGACGGCCAGGCGAGCGACACGGCGGCGCCCCGCGTGCCGCTGTCGCCCGACCAACTGGCCTATGTGATCTACACCTCCGGGTCGACCGGCCGCCCCAAGGGCGTGGCCGTGGCGCACGGCGCGCTGGCCATGCACTTGCAGGCGGTGGTGGCGCGCTTCGGTCTCGAGCCGGACGACCGCATGCTGCAGTTCGCGTCGATCAGCTTCGATGCCGCCGGATCGCAGTGGATGGCGCCGCTGATCCACGGCGCCGCGGTCGTGCTGCTGCCGCAGGACGGCTGGTCGACCGCCGAGGTCGCGCGCACGATGCGTCGCGACGGCGTAACCGCCATCCACCTGCCGCCGGCCTACCTGCGCCAGCTGGCCGCCGAGCATCCGGGCGGCCGCCTGCCGGTGCGACTGTGCATCGCCGGCGGCGAGGCCTGGCCCGCCGCCGATCTGCGCGCGGCCCGCGACGCTTTCGCACCGCAATGGCTGGTGAACTCCTACGGACCGACGGAAGCCGTCATCACACCCTGCGCGTGGCGGGCCTCCGCGGACGACATCGCCCCGCTGGGCGACCGACCGGTCGCGCCGATCGGCCGCCCCGTCGGTGAGCGCGCCGCCTGGGTGCTCGACAGCCACCTGTCGCCTTGCCCGCCCGGCGTGCCGGGGGAGCTCTACCTCGGTGGCGCCGGCCTGGCGCGCGGTTACCTCGATCGCGGCGGCCTGACGGCCGAGCGCTTCGTCGCGGATCCCTTCGGCGCCCCGGGCGCGCGCATGTACCGCACCGGCGATCTGGTGCGGTGGGATGACGACGGTGAACTCGAGTACCTCGGGCGCATCGACCATCAGGTCAAGGTGCGCGGTTTCCGCATCGAACTGGGGAAGTCGAGGCCGCGCTGACCGCGCAGCCGGCCGTGCGCGAGGCGGTGGTCATCGCTGCGCCGAGTCCTTCCGGCGCGCGGCTGGTGGCGTATGTCGTCGCGCGACCGGGCCGGGCGATCGACGTGGAGGACGTGCGTGCCCAGGTCGCCGCCGTGCTCCCCGACTACATGGTGCCGAGCCTCGTGGTGTGCCTGGACGCACTCCCGCTCAATCCGAACGGCAAGGTCGACCGACGGGCGCTGCCGGACCCCGATCCCGCCGCGGTGCACGCCTACGCTGCGCCGCGCGGCGACACCGAGACGACGGTCGCGGGCCTCTTCGCCGAAGTGCTCGGCGTGACGCGGGTCGGCCGTGACGACCACTTCTTCGTGCTGGGCGGCGATTCGATCCTGAGCCTGAAGCTGATCTCGCTGGCGCACCGTCGGGGCTGGCAGCTGTCGCCACGGCAGGTGTTCGAGCATCCGACCGTGGCGGCACTGGCGCGGGCCGTGGACGGCCTGCGCCCGGACACGGCGGCGATCAGGCCCCTGTCCGCGGCCGATCGGTCGCGCGGGCTGCCGGTCTCTTCCGCGCAGCAGCGTCAGTGGTTCCTGTGGCAGCTGGATCCGGCGAGCACGGCGTATCACATCGCGGGCGCGCTGACCCTGCACGGGGCGCTGGACTTGGCGGCCCTGCGAGCGAGCTTCGGCGCGCTGGTCCGCCGGCATGAATCGCTGCGGACGACCTTCCATGCCGGGCCGGATGGCGAGGTGGCGCAGCAGGTCCAGGGGTCGGGCGAAGCCGCGGTCGCGCTGACCGAGCTGCCGGACGAGGCGGCGGCACGGCGACTCGTCGATACGCCTTTCGACCTCCGGTCGGGGCCGCTGATCCGGATCGGGTTGCAGCGCCAGGGCGCCGATCGCCACCTGCTGGTGGTCGTGATGCATCACATCGTCTCCGACGGCGGATCGATGCGCATCGTCGTGGACGAGGTCTTCGCCGACTACGAGGCCGCCGTGCGCGGCGAACAGTCGACGCTGGCGCCGTGGCCGATCCAGTACGCGGACTACGCCGCGTGGCAACGGCAGCGGATGGCCGGCGGCGAGCGGCGGCTGCAGCTCGATCATTGGCTCGCACGCCTGGGCGGCGAGCAGCCGGTGCTGCAACTGCCGACCGACCGTCCGCGACGCGCCGATGGCCGGTACCAGGCGGCGCGACACACGATCACGCTGGCGCCGGCCCTCATGGACCGCCTGCGGCAGCGTGCGCGGGAGGCGGGCGCGACGCCGTTCATGGGACTGCTGGCCGGCTTCCAGGCCGTGCTGTCCCGATGGACGGGCCAGTCCGACATCCGTGTCGGCGTGCCCATCGCCGACCGCGACCGGCCCGAGATCGCGCCGGTGGTGGGCTTCTTCGTCAACACGCAGGTGCTGGACAACCGCATCGGCACGCGGTCGTCGTTGTCGCAACTGCTGGGGCAGGCGCGCGAGGCGGCCATCGGCGCGCAGGCGAATCCCGATCTGCCCTTCGAGCAGTTGGTCGAAGCGCTGCAGCCGGAGCGGTCGCTGGGCTTGCATCCGCTGTTCCAGGTGCTGTTCAACCATCAACGGGGTCAGGACTTGTCGGCCCGGCAACTGTCCGGGCTGACCATCGAACCGGTCGCGATGACGGAGCGCGCGGCGCAATTCGAGCTCGCGTTGCACACGATGGAACTGGAGGACGGCGGTCTGCGGGCGAGCTTCAGCTACGCGGCGGAGTTGTTCGAGCCGGACGCCATCGAGCGGCTGGCCGGGCACTTCACCGCGATGCTTGCGGCGATCGCCGACACGCCGGAGGTCGCCGTCGGCGACGTGGCGTTGATGTCGGAGGGCGAGTCGAACGCCCTCGCGCGACTCAGCGTCAACACCGCGCTGGTCGCACCGGCGGAGCCGGTGCATCGGATCATCGAGCGCCAGGCCGCAATCGCTCCAGACGCGCCCGCGCTGGTGTTCGGCGATACGTCGCTGACGCGTGGCGAGCTCAATGTCCGCGCCAACCGCCTCGCGCATCGCCTCATTGAGCTGGGCGTGCGCCCCGACGTGCGCGTGGGGCTGGCGGTCGAGCGCTCGCTCGACATGATGGTCGGCGTGCTGGCGATCCTGAAGGCCGGTGGCGCCTACGTGCCGCTCGATCCGGAGCTGCCCGCCGACCGGCTGGCCTACATGCTCCAGGACAGCGGCGTGTCGTTGGTGCTGACGCAGTCTCACCTGCGCGACCGGCTGCCCGGTGGGGAAGGGCGCAGGTTCGTCGACATCGACACGATCGGAGCGCCCCAAGCGATCGAACACGCGGGTCGATCGGTCCTATCGGATCGGAACGTCGACGCGACATCCGACGCGAACCCTGAACTGGCGTTGCACGGCGAGAACCTCGCCTACGTGATCTACACGTCCGGGTCGACCGGGCGGCCGAAGGGCGCGGCCAACCGCCACGTGGCACTGCACAACCGCCTGGCGTGGATGCAAGAGGCCTACGCACTCGATGCGTCCGACACCGTGCTGCAGAAGACACCGCTGAGCTTCGACGTCTCGGTGTGGGAGCTGTTCTGGGCGCTGGCCGAGGGTGCTCGTCTGGCCATCGCCGCGCCTGGAGATCATCGCGACCCGGCACGTCTCGTTTCGCTGATCGAAGCGCATCGGGTCACGACGATCCACTTCGTGCCGTCGATGCTGCAGGCGTTCCTGGCACATGACGGTGTCGAGGTCTGCACCTCGCTGCGCCGCATCGTGTGCAGCGGCGAAGCATTGCCGGCAGAGGCCCAGGCCGGCGTGTTCCGTCGGCTCCCTGACGCAGGGCTCTACAACCTGTACGGTCCCACCGAGGCGGCCATCGACGTCACGCACTGGACCTGCCGTGACGACGGTCGCAGCCAGGTGCCGATCGGCGCGCCGATCACTGGCATCTCCACGTGGGTGCTGGATGCTGACCTCAGCCCCGTGCCGCAAGGCGTTGCGGGCGAACTCTATCTCGGCGGCATCGGATTGGCCCGCGGCTATCACGATCGCGCGGGACTGACGTCCGAGCGCTTCATCGCGAACCCCACCGCTGGCGACGGCAGCCGGCTCTACCGCACCGGCGACCTTGTCCGTTGGAATGCCAACGGCCAACTCGACTACCTCGGACGCACCGACCATCAGGTCAAGATCCGCGGCCTGCGCATCGAGCTGGGCGAGATCGAAGCGCAGCTGCTCGCACAGCCGGGCGTGCGTGAGGCCGTGGTCGTGGCCCACCGGGCGCCGACCGGCGACCGACTGATCGCATACGTGTCGACGAACGTGTCGACGAACGTTCCGGCAGACGCGACGGACGTCGCGGCGCAACGCAGCATCGACATCTCCACGCTGCGTGGGGCATTGGGCCGCAGGCTGCCCGAATACATGGTCCCCGCCGCCATCATCGTGCTGGACACGCTGCCGCTGAACCCCAGCGGCAAGGTCGACCGCAAGGCGCTGCCGGCGCCGGAAGCGATCTCCGATGCCGAGTACGAGGCGCCGGAGGGCGCCGTCGAGCGGGCCGTCGCCTCGATCTGGGCGGAGGTGCTGGGCGTCGAACAGGTAGGACGGCGCGACAACTTCTTCGCGCTGGGCGGCCACTCGCTGCTGGCCTTGCGGGTGTTGGAGCGCCTGCGCGCGCAGGGCCGTCGCGCCGAAGTCCGGCAGATCTTCCTGCACCCGGAGCTCGCCGCGTTCGCCCAGGCGATCGTGTCGTCCGCGATGGCGTCGACGGACGCGGCCGACGTGCTGATCACGCTGACGCCCGAGGAGATCGACAGCATCGAAGCGACCATCCCGGGCGGCGCCGCCAACATCCAGGATGTTTACCCGCTGGCGCCGCTGCAGGAGGGGATCCTCTTCCACCACCTGCTGCAGCCCGACGCCGACGCCTACGTCACCGCCCATCTGATCGCCTTCGACAGCGAGTCGCGTCTGCGCCGCTTCGTCGAGAGCTTCAACCGCGTCATCGAGCGCCACGACATCCTGCGCACGGTCGTGCTGTGGGAGGGCTTGGAGGAACCGGTGCAGGTCGTGTGCCGGGAGGCGCGACTCGCCATCGAGTGGCTGTCGCCCGAGGACGGCCCGGTGGCCGCACGGCTCGAGGAGATGGCCCGGCCGGGGCGTTGCCGCATCGACGTCCGCCGCGCGCCGCTGCTTCGCGCGATCGCCGGATTCGACGCGGCCCAGGACCGCTGGCTGCTGCAGCTCCCCAGCCATCATCTGGTGACGGACCACAGCACGCTGGCCGGTGTCGTCGAGGAGATCGCGCTGATCCAGCAGGACCGGGCCGCCGAGCTGCCTGAGCCTGTGCCTTTCCGCCGCTTCGTGGCGCAGGCCCGCCTCGGCGTCGGCCGCGCGGCGCACGAGGCGTTCTTCAGCGAGATGCTGCGCGACGTCACCGAGCCGACCGCGCCGTTCGGCGTGGCCGATGTCCGCGGCGACGGCACGCGCCTGCGTCAGGCGCGCCATGCGCTTCCCGACGCCCTGGCCGCCGCGGCGCGCCAGCAGGCACGCCGGCATGGCGTCGGCGTCGCTGCGTTGTTCCACCTCGCCTGGGCGCTGGTGCTGGGTCGCACGACGGGTCGCACCGACGTGGTCTTCGGCACCGTGCTGCTGGGCCGCCTGAGCGCCGAAGGCGGCGCCGAGCGCGCGCTGGGTCTCTCGATCAACACCTTGCCGCTGCGGCTGCGCGTGGGCGCGCAGTCCGTCGTCGATGGCCTGAGGGACGCCCATGCGGCGCTCTCCGCGCTGCTGCATCACGAACACGCGAGCCTGTCGCTCGCGCAGCGCTGCAGCGGCCTGTCAGGCGGCACGCCGTTGTTCTCCGCGCTGCTGAACTACCGGCATGCGGGCCGCCGGCGCGATGCGTCGTCCAGCGCGTGGGCGGGCATGGAGATCGGTGCCGCGCAGGAGCGCTCGAACTACCCGTTCGGGCTCTCGGTGGACGACGACGGCCACGGCTTCGGGTTGGTCGCCCAGGTGCACGAGACGCTGGACGCGGACCAGGTCTGCGCGCTGATGCAGGCGGCCGTGGGCAGCCTGGTGGATGCGCTGGCGCAGCGTCCGACGCGGACGATGAGCGAGCTCGACGTCCTCGACCCCGGATCGCGCGAACGATTGAAGGTCTGGGGACTCAACGGCCATCGCTACGGTGCAACGCCGCCGGTGCCCCGGCTGGTCGAACGCCAGGCCGCCGAGCGGCCCGATGCCATCGCGTTGATCTCGGGCGACGACCAGCTCAGCTACGCCGGGTTCAACGCCCGGGCCAACCGCCTCGCGCATCGCCTGATCGCGATGGGAGTCCAGCCCGAAGACCGCATCGGACTGGCCGTGCAGCGCTCGATGGACATGGTGGTCGCCCTGCTGGCGATCCTCAAGGCTGGCGCCGCCTATGTGCCGCTGGACCCTGCGTATCCGGCGGAGCGTCTGGCCTACATGGTCGAGGACAGCGGCCTGCGACTGCTGCTGACTCAGGAAGCGATCGCGTCCAGGCTGCCGGTGCACGAGGGGCTCGAGGTGCTGACGCTGGATGGCGGTGACGCCTTCACCGGCGCCGCGACGAATCCCGCCGTCGAGATCCACCCGGAGCATCTGGCTTACGTGATCTACACGTCCGGCTCCACGGGGCGTCCCAAAGGCGTGGCCGTCACGCATGGGCCCCTGGCGATGCACGTCCAGTCCATCGGCGAGGTCTACGGCATGACGCCGGCCGACCGCGAGCTGCAGTTCGCGTCGATCGCCTTCGACGGCGCGCATGAGCGAACCTGGGTGCCGCTGGCCTTCGGCGCGGCGCTGATGCCGCGCGACCAGGAGCTCTGGCCGGTCGAGCGGACCGCCGCGGAGATCGAGCGCCACGGCATCACGATCGCGTGCTTCACGCCGGGGTACCTGACGCAGATGGCGGAGATGCTCGGCGAGTCGGCAAGTCGGCTGCCGATCCGGTCCTACACCGTCGGCGGCGAAGCGATGTCGCGCGCGAATCTCGACCTCGTGCAGGCCGTGCTCAAGCCACCCCGCATCATCAACGGCTACGGTCCGACGGAGACCGTGATCACCCCGACGGTGGGCATCGCGATGGCGGGCGAGCGCTTCGAGGCGTCCTACATGCCGATCGGCAAGCCGGTCGGGGACCGCGCCGCCTACGTGCTGGACGGTGACCTGAACCTGTGCCCGCCGGGCGTGCCGGGGGAGCTGTACCTGGCCGGCGGCCTGGCGCGCGGCTACCTGGGCCGGCCGGACGCGAGCGCGGAGCGCTTCGTCGCCGATCCGTTCGCCGCCCCGGGTGGGCGGATGTATCGCACCGGCGACCTGGTGCGCTGGAACGCCGACGGCGAGCTCGAGTACCTCGGCCGCATCGATCACCAGGTGAAGGTGCGCGGCTTCCGCATCGAGCTGGGCGAGGTGGAGTCGCAGTTGCGGCTGCAGCCCGGCGTGCGCGAGGCGGTGGCGGTTGCCGCCGAGGGCGCGTCCGGCGCGCGGCTGGTGGCCTACGTGTCGCCGCTGCCGGGCCACGTGCTGGCGCCGCGCGCGCTGCGGGAGGGCCTCGCGCGGGTGCTGCCGGACCACATGGTGCCGGGGCTGTTCATCGTGCTGGACGCGTTGCCGCTGAACCCCAACGGCAAGGTCGACCGCAAGGCGCTGCCGGCGCCTGAGGCCGACGTCGATCGTGCCCACGAGCCACCACGCGGCGACACCGAGACGGCACTGGCCGCGCTGTGGGCGGAGACGCTGGGCATCGAGCGCGTCGGGCGCGACGACAACTTCTTCGAACTGGGCGGGCATTCGCTGGCCCTGCTGAAACTGCAGATGAAGGTGCAACGCCGCTTCGGCGTGCAGCTGCCGCTGCGCGCGTATTTCGAGCAGCCGACGCTGGCCGATGCGGCCGCGGCCGTGCAGCGCGAAGTCGATGCGCTGGCGTCGGCGCAGAGCGGCGATCTGGATCGCATGGCGGCGCTGCTGGACACCTGGGAGAACTGAATGAGCATCATCGACAAGAACGACCCCGTCGCGGGCGCATCGGCAACAGCATCGGTGGCTGGAGCGGCTGGAGCGGCTGGAGCGGCTGGAGCGGCGACGGCGACGGCGGCCGGGACCGGGACGTCGACCGTGCGCCCCGCCGATCCCAAGCGCGCACTCGCGGAGCGCTTCGCGCGACTTCCCGCCGACAAGCAACGGGGTTCCTGCAGGCGCTGAAGGCGCAGGGCATCGACTTCGCGATGCTGCCGATCGTGCCGGCGCCGCGCGTCGCGCCCGGCGAAGTGGGCGCGGACACGGCGACGTCGTCCTCGGGCGACGGCCCTGGTGCCCGTCTGGAGGCGCGCTTCGACGCACGGCCGCTCTCCCATTCCCAGCTGCGCCAGTGGTTCCTGTGGACGCTGGACCCGACCAGCACGGCGTATCACCTGTCCAGTGCGCTGGTCCTGCAGGGGACGATCGACGAAGCCGCCCTGCGTGCCAGCTTCGCCGCGCTGGTCGAGCGTCACGAGTCGCTGCGCACGACCTTCCATGCAGATGCGCAGGGGCAGGTGGCCCAGCAGGTGCATGAAGCCGGGAACACCGGTTTCGAGGTCGAGACCATCGACCTCAGCCAGGGACGCATCGCCGATGCAGGTCCTCGGACAGGCATCGAGATCGACATCGGGACCGATGCCGGGACCGACCGGGGGACCGACCTGGAGAGCCGAACGCGGGCGCAGGCGCGTCGCCTCGTGGACCAGCCCTTCGACCTGGGCCAGGGTCCGTTGCTGCGCGTGGCGCTGCTGCGTCAGGACGCCGGGCGCCACGTGCTGGTCGTCGTGATGCATCACATCGTGTCGGACGGCTGGTCGATGAAGGTGATCGTCGACGAGTTCATCGCGCAGTACGGCGCGCGGGTGCGGGGCGAGGTTCATTCTTCGCAGGCCCTGCCGATCCAGTACGCCGATTACGCGGCGTGGCAGCGGCACTGGCTGGAGGCCGGCGAGAAGGACCGGCAGTTGGCCTACTGGAAGGACCGGCTGGGCGGAGAGCAGCCGGTGTTGCAGTTGCCGGTGGACCGTCCGCGCCGCTCGGATGGCCGTTATCGTGCGGCCCAGCATGTGACGACGCTGCCGGCGGCACTGGTGGGCCGGCTTCGACAGCAGGCGCTGGATCGTGGCGCCACGCTGTTCATGGCGCTGCTGGCCGGTTATCAGGCCGTGCTTGCCCGCCATGCCGGTCTGGCCGACGTCCGCGTGGGCGTGCCCGTCGCCAACCGTCAGCGGCCGGAGACGGAGGGCGTCGTCGGCTTCTTTGTCAACACGCAGGTGCTGAGCAATCGCGTGGAGGGCCGCCGCACGCTGGCGCAGGTCCTCGATCAGGCAAAGGAGGCGGCACTCGGTGCGCAGGCGCATCAGGACCTGCCGTTCGAGCAGTTGGTCGATGCATTGCAGCCGGAGCGCTCGCTGGGCGTGCATCCGCTGTTCCAGGTGATGTTCAACCACGGTCGCGGCGGGGCGCAGGGCGAGGCGGCGCTGCCGGGATTGAAGGTGACGCCGTACGTGGCCGGCGAGCAGGCAGCTCAGTTCGAGCTGATGCTGACCACCACCGAGAACGCCGACGGCACGGTGCGGGCGAGCTTCAGCTACGCAGTGGAGCTGTTCGATCCTGCGGCCATCGATCGGCTGGCCGGACATTTCACCGCGATGCTCGCGGCGATCGTCGACACGCCGGAGATCGCCGTCGGAGACGTGGTGTTGATGTCGGAAGCCGAGTCGAACGCATTGGGTCGACTCAGCATCAACACCGCGCCGGTTGCCTCGACGGAGCCGGTGCATCGACTCATCGAACGCCAGGCAGCGAATGCGCCGGACGCGCCCGCGCTGGTGTTCGGCGATACGTCGCTGACGCGTGGCGAGCTCAATGTCCGCGCCAACCGCCTCGCGCATCGCCTCATCGAGCTGGGCGTGCGCCCCGACGTGCGCGTGGGGCTGGCGGTCGAGCGCTCGCTCGACATGATGGTCGGCGTGCTGGCGATCCTGAAGGCCGGTGGCGCTTACGTTCCGCTCGATCCGGAGCTGCCCGCCGACCGGCTGGCCTACATGCTCCAGGACAGCGCCGTGTCGCTGGTGCTGACGCAGTCGCACCTGCGCGATCGGCTTCCGGGCGGGCAAGGGCATCGCTTCGTCAACATCGATACCGTCGACGTCTCCGAACATTCGACGACGAACCCCGGTATCGAGCTGCACGGCGAGAACCTCGCCTACGTGATCTACACGTCCGGATCGACCGGGCGGCCGAAGGGTGCGGCCAACCGCCATGTGGCGCTGCACAACCGTCTGGCGTGGATGCAGGAGGCCTACGCGCTGAGCTCTGCGGATACCGTGCTGCAGAAGACACCGCTGAGCTTCGACGTCTCGGTGTGGGAACTGTTCTGGGCGCTTGCCGAGGGCGCACGCCTGGCCATCGCGGCCCCGGGTGATCACAAGGATCCCGCACGCCTGGTGTCGCTCATCGAAGCGCATCAGGTCACGACGATCCACTTCGTGCCGTCGATGCTGCAGGCGTTCCTGCCACATGACGGCGTCGAGGTCTGCACCTCGCTGCGCCGCATCGTGTGCAGTGGCGAAGCATTGCCGGCAGAGGCCCAGGCCGGCGTGTTCCGTCGGCTCCCTGACGCAGGGCTCTACAACCTGTACGGTCCCACCGAGGCGGCCATCGACGTCACGCACTGGACCTGCCGTGACGACGGCCGCAGTCAGGTGCCGATCGGCGCGCCGATCACCGGGATCTCCACATGGGTGCTCGATGGGGATCTCAACCCCGTGCCGCAAGGCGTTGCGGGCGAGCTCTATCTCGGTGGCATCGGATTGGCCCGCGGCTATCACGATCGCGCGGGACTGACGTCCGAGCGCTTCATCGCGAACCCCACCGCTGGCGACGGCAGCCGGCTCTACCGAACCGGCGACCTTGTCCGTTGGAATGCCGACGGCCAACTCGACTACCTCGGACGCACCGACCATCAGGTCAAGATCCGCGGCCTGCGCATCGAGCTGGGCGAGATCGAAGCGCAGCTGCTCGCGCAGCCCGGCGTGCGTGAGGCCGTGGTCGTGGCGCACCGCGCGCCGACCGGCGACCGGCTGATCGCGTACGTGTCGGCACGGTCGACGGACGCCGCGACGCGAGACGGCCTCGACCTCGCCACGTTGCGCGAGGCATTGAGCCGCAGGCTGCCCGAATACATGGTTCCCGCCGCCATCATCGTGCTGGACACGCTGCCGCTGAACCCCAGCGGCAAGGTCGACCGCAAGGCGCTGCCGGCGCCGGAGACCGCGTCCGCCGTCGAGTACGAAGCGCCACAAGGGGAGGCCGAGACAACCATCGCCGCGATCTGGGCCGACCTGGTGGGGGTCGAGCGCGTCGGCCGCCAGGACAATTTCTTCGAGATCGGCGGTCACTCGCTGCTGGCGATCCAGCTGCAGGCGCGATTGCGCCAGGCCGGTTGGCGCCTGGAGATGCGGGAGCTTTTCTTGCACCCACGACTGGCCGACTTCGCGGCCGCCATCGCCGCTGCCATGGCCCGTCCGTCGCCGGACGCCGCCACGATCGCCGACAGCGCCGCCACCATCCCCGTCGGCTGCGTCGCGCTCGAGCCCGGCATGCTGCCGTTGATCGACCTCGACGCGGACGAGCTGCGCCGGATCGAGTCGGCCATTCCCGGCGGTGCCGCCAACATCCAGGACCTCTATCCGCTGGCGCCGCTGCAGGAGGGGATGCTGTTCCATCACCTGATGCAGGCGCAGGGCGACGCCTACGTCCGTTCGCTGATGTTGCGCTTCGACGCGCAGCCACGTCTGCTGCGCTTCGTCGAGGCCCTCAACCAGGTGATCGCGCGGCACGACATCCTGCGCACCGCGATCCTGTGGGAGGGGCTGCGTCATCCCGTGCAGGTCGTGTGCCGCGAGGCGCCGCTGCCGCTCGAATGGCTGGAGATCGACGAGTCGGACCGTGCGGCGGGGCTCGCGGCGGAACGATTGGCCGCCCATGCGGACCGTCGCAGCTTCCGCATCGACGTCCGCCGCGCGCCGCTGGTGCGCGCGATCGCCGTGCACGACGAGCCGGCCGGCCAGTGGCTGCTGCAGCTGCCGAGCCATCACCTGGCGCTCGACCACACGGCCGAGAAGCTGATGATCGAGGAGATCGCGCTGATCCTGCAGGGCCGGCTGGCCGAGCTGCCGTCACCGGTCCCCTACCGCCGCTACGTCGCGCAGGCTCGCGGTGGCATCGACACGGCGGCCCACGAAGCCTTCTTCCGCGAGCAGCTGGGCGATGTGGACGAGCTCACCGCCCCGTTCGGACTGGCGGATGCGCGGCTGGACGGCAGCACCAATGAGGAGTCGCGCCTGACACTGCCCGCGGCGCTCTCCACGGCCCTGCGCGCGCAGGCGCGGCGCCACGGCGTCAGCGCGGCGACGCTGTTCCATCTTGCCTGGGCGCTCGTTCTGGCGCGCACCGCGGGCCGCGACGACGTCGTCTTCGGCACGGTGCTGTTCGGTCGCATGGCCGGCGGCGAGGACGCGCATCGCGCGATGGGGATGTTCATCAACACGCTGCCGCTGCGGGTGCGGCTCGGCGGCCGCAGCGTCTCACAGGGGCTGCGCGAGACGCACGAGCGCCTCACCGGCCTGCTGCATCACGAGCATGCGCCGCTGTCGCTGGCGCAGCGATGCAGCGGGTTGCCGGGCGGGACGCCGCTGTTCTCCAGCCTGCTGAACTACCGCCACAGCGGTCCGCGCCGCGGCGAGGACGGCAGCGCGCGCGGGCATGGCGCAGGGGGCGCGCATGGCACGAACGGCACGAGCGCTGCCGGCGCCGTGAACGAGCTGGACACGACCTGGGAGGGTATGACGCTGGTCAGTGCGAAGGAGCGCACCAACTATCCGTTCACGCTGTCGGTCAACGATCGGGGCGAGGTGTTCGAGCTGGTGCTGCAGGTCGAGCAGTCGGTGCGTGCCGAGCGCATGGCCGGCTATCTCGAGGCCGCCGTGCGCGGGATCGTCGACGCGCTCGTCCAAGGCGGCGACCGTCCTCTGCACGCCTTGCCGCTGCTCGGAACCGCCGAGGAGGCGATGCTGGCACGATGGAGCGAGGGTCCGGAGGCCATCGGCATCGGCATCGACATCGGCATCTCCGGCGCCGATGTCGTTGAAGGTGCGGGAAGCGTGACCGGCGCGGGCGTCGATTCCTTGCTGGCGATCCATCGCCTCATCGAACGCCAGGCCGCGATCGATCCCGATGCGCCCGCGCTGGTGTTCGGCGATACGTCGCTGACGCGTGGCGAACTCAATGTTCGCGCCAATCGCCTCGCGCATCGCCTCATCGACCTGGGCGTGCGCCCCGACGTGCGCGTGGGGCTGGCGGTCGAGCGCTCGCTCGACATGATGGTCGGCGTGCTGGCGATCCTGAAGGCCGGTGGCGCCTACGTGCCGCTCGATCCGGAGCTGCCAGCCGACCGGCTGACCTACATGCTCCAGGACAGCGGCGTGTCGCTGGTGCTGACGCAATCGCATCTGCGCGACCGGCTTCCAGGTGGGGAAGGGCATCGCTTCATCGACATCGATACCGTCGACGTCTCCGAACATTCGACGACGAACCCCGATATCGAGTTGCACGGCGAAAACCTCGCCTACGTGATCTACACGTCCGGGTCGACCGGGCGGCCAAAGGGCGCGGCCAACCGCCACGTGGCGCTGCACAACCGTCTGGCGTGGATGCAGGCAGCCTACGCGCTGAGCTCGGCGGATACCGTGCTGCAGAAGACACCGCTGAGCTTCGACGTCTCGGTGTGGGAACTTTTCTGGGCGCTGGCCGAGGGTGCTCGTCTGGCCATCGCCGCGCCGGGCGATCATCGCGATCCGGCACGTCTCGTTTCGCTGATCGAAGCGCATCGGGTCACGACGATCCACTTCGTGCCGTCGATGCTGCAGGCGTTCCTGGCACATGACGGTGTCGAGGTCTGCACCTCGCTGCGCCGCATCGTGTGCAGCGGCGAAGCATTGCCGGCAGAGGCCCAGGCCGGCGTGTTCCGTCGGCTCCCTGACGCAGGGCTCTACAACCTGTACGGTCCCACCGAAGCCGCCATCGACGTCACGCACTGGACCTGCCGCGACGACGGCCGCAGCCAGGTGCCGATCGGCGCGCCGATCGCGCGCATCTCCACCTGGGTTCTGGACCGCGACCTCAATCCCGTTCCGCCCGGGGTTCCGGGAGAGCTCTACCTCGGCGGTGTCGGGTTGGCACGCGGCTATCACGGTCGCGCCGGATTGACGGCCGAGCGCTTCGTCGCGAACCCGATGGCCTCGGGCGACGCCGAAGGAACGGGGAGCACTGGTTCGTCGGCCGGCAGCCGGCTGTATCGCACCGGCGATCTGGTGCGCTGGAACGCCGACGGGCAACTCGACTACCTCGGCCGCATCGACCATCAGGTCAAGATCCGCGGTTTCCGCATCGAGCTTGGAGAGATCGAAGCGCAGCTGCTGGCGCAGCCCGGGATCCGGGAGGCCGTCGTCGTGGCTCAGCAGGGATCGACGGCAGCTCGGCTCGTCGCGTACGTGTCAGCGCACGGCGCGATCGGCGCATCGCAAGGCACTGAACGCACTGAACGCACTCAAGGTGCTGAAGGTGCTGAAGGCGACCAAGGTCGGTCGAGCGACGACGCCGTCGATGCTGCCATTGATGTCGCGTTCCTGCGCGAGGCGCTGGCTCGCACGTTGCCGGAGTACATGGTCCCTGCCGTCATCGTCATGCTGGACACGCTGCCGCTCAATCCCAGCGGCAAGGTCGACCGCAAGGCGCTGCCGCAGCCGGAGGTCGCCTCCACCGTCGACTACGAAGCGCCGCAAGGCGAGGTCGAGGCCGCCATCGCCGCCATCTGGTCGGACGTGCTGGACGCGACGCGCGTGGGCCGCCATGACAACTTCTTCGAGGTCGGCGGCGACTCCATCCTGAGCCTGCAGATCATCTCCCGGCTGCGCCGCGTGGGTTGGGTGTTGACGCCGCGTCAAGTCTTCGAGCTGCAGACCATCGCCCGCCTGGGCGCGGTCGCCGAACGGCTCGCGGAGCCGGGGGCATCGCCGGACGCCGCCAACGCCGCGGTCGTGCGCGGTCATCTGGAGGATTTCCTCGACGACGCGGCCATCGCCGCGCTCGGCATCGACGCCTCGACGATCGAGGACGTCTACCCGCTGGTCCCGACGCAGGAGGGAATGCTGCTGCATTCCGTGGAGGCGCCGGATTCCGGGCTCTACGTGAACCAGCTCAACGTCGAAGTCCGCCACCTGGACCCCGAGCGCCTCGAGGCGGCCTGGCGCGTGATGGTCGCCCGCCACGCGATGCTGCGCACGGTCGTGCTCTGGCAGCCCGGCATGGCGCGCCCGTTGCAGTTGGTGCTGCGCGACGCACCGGCCGTGATGGAACGGATCGACTGGCGCAGGTCCTCCGGTGCCACCCAGCCGACCGCTTCCATCGATTCGGCTGATTCGGCTGATTCGACTGATTCGGCCGCGATGGCCCGTCGCATCGCCGACTTCGCCCGCGCGGAGCTCGTGCGTCCCATCGACTGGCTCCGACCGCCGCTGTCGCGCGTGGCCGTGATCCAGCTCGACGACGATCGCCATCAACTGGTGTGGACGCGCCACCACCTGTTGTCGGACGGCTGGAGCGACTCGCGCCTGATGGCCGAATGGCTGCGCTGCTACGCCGGCGAAGCGTTGCCCGAGACGCCGCCGCGTTACGGCGACTTCGTGCGCTGGCTGCAGCGTCAGGACGTCGGTACGCCCGAGACGTTCTGGACCTCGGCGCTGGCCCAGCTGGACGGACCGACGCTGCTGGCCGAGTCGACCCGCGCCGCGCCGGGCCGCTCCGGCTTCGAGAAGCGCTACACGCGCTTCGACATCGACGAGACCGCCTCGCTGCAGGCCTTCGCGCAGCGCGAGCGCGTGACCGTCAACACGCTGGTGCAGGCTGCCTGGGCCGTGCTGCTGCATCGGCACACGGGCCGCGACCGTGTCGTCTTCGGTGCGACCGTGGCCGGTCGTCCGGCCTCGCTGCCCGGCGCCGAGGAGATGCTGGGCCTGTTCATCAACACGGTGCCGGTGCCCGTGTGCTGGGACGCCGGCCAGCGCGTGGGCGACTACCTGCGCGCGGTGCAGGACACCAATCTCCAGCTGCGCGACCACGAGCACGCCGCGCTGGCGGACGTTCAGCGCTGGGCGGGATCGTCCGGCCGACCGCTGTTCGACAGCATCATCGTGTTCGAGAACGCGCCGATCGACCGTGCACTGCGGCAGCTGAGCCAGTACGGCCTCGAGTTCGCGGAGATCGGCGGCGAAGGCCTGACCGGCTATGCGATGGACCTGCAGGTCGTCGCGGGGGACCGGCTCGTCATCGAGTACTGCTACAGCCGCCGCGACTTCGACGACGCCTTCGTCGAGACCCTGCGCGGCGAGATGGCGCAGCTGCTTGCCTGCATGAGCGCCGATGCGTCCGTGCCGCTGGGTGAGCTTGCGTGGATGACGGAACCGGCCACGGCGGCGCTCCGCGCGCTGGGCCGCGGCGATGGGCCCGCCGAGCGGCGACCAGTCCCCGTGCACCGTCTGATCGAACGCCAGGCCGCCGAACGCGGCGATGCGATCGCGCTGCTGTTCGGCGACGACGAACTCAGCTACGCGCAGCTGAACGCCCGCGCCAACCGACTGGCACGCCATCTCGTCCGCCTCGGCATCCAGCGGGATGCGCGCATCGGCGTGGCGCTGGAACGCTCGCTGGACAGCATCGTCGGACTGCTGGCGGTGCTCAAGGCCGGCGCGGCCTATGTGCCGCTGGACCCGGCGTACCCGGCCGACCGGTTGGCGTTCATGCTGCAGGACAGCGGCGCGTCGCTGCTGCTCACGCAGCGTGCGCTGCAGGCGCGACTGCCCGTGGTGGAAGGCCTGGCCGTGGTGACGATGGAGGAGGTGGGCGATCGTCCGTCCGCTGCAGTCCCCACGCACAACATCGATGGCGCCACGGACCTTGCGGACCTTGAAGACATCGTGGATGCCACGGAGGCCATCGACCTGGACCTGCCGGACCATCCCGACCACCTGGCCTACGTGATCTACACCTCCGGCTCCACCGGGCTGCCCAAGGGCGTGGCGGTGACGCATGGCCCGCTGGCGATGCATTGCCTGGCCACGGCGGAGATCTACGGCATGACCGCGGCGTCCTGCGAGCTGCACTTCATGTCGTTCTCGTTCGATGGCGCGCACGAGCGCTGGCTGACGCCGCTGTGCATCGGCGCGGGCCTGGCGCTGCGCGACAACGAGCTCTGGACCGCCGAGCAGACCAGCGAGGCGCTCTACCGCTACGAGGTCACCAATGCCGCCTTCCCGCCGGCCTACCTCGGGCAGATCGCCGATTGGGCGGGCCTGCGCGGCGACGCGCCGCCCGTGGAGCTCTACGTCTTCGGCGGCGAGGCGATGCCCAAGGCGGCGTACGACAAGGTCTGCCGCCACCTGCGCCCCCGCACGATGATCAACGGCTACGGTCCGACCGAATGCGTGATCACGCCGCTGATCTGGAAGTCCGCGGCCACCGAAGGCTTCGACTGCGCCTACGCGCCGATCGGCAGGCCGGTGGGCGACCGCGCCATCCACGTGCTCGATACCGACCTGCAGCCGGTGCCCGCCGGCGTCGTCGGCGAGCTCTACATCGGCGGCTACGGCCTGGCGCGTGGCTACCTCGGTCGCGCAGGCCTGACGGCGCAGCGCTTCGTGGCGGACCCGTTCGACGCCGCGGGCGGCCGGCTCTACCGTACCGGCGACCTCGTCCGCTGGATGGCGGACGGCAACATCGAGTACATCGGCCGCGCCGACCACCAGGTGAAGATCCGTGGTTTCCGGATCGAGCTCGGCGAGATCGAGACCTGCCTGGCCGAGGTGCCGGGGGTGCTCGAGGCCGCGGTCGTGGCGCGCGAGAGCGCGTCGGGCAAGCAGCTGGTCGCCTATGTCGTCGCCTTGCCGGACGTCGTCGAGGCGTCGCTGTTGACGCGCATCCGTCAGCGCGTGGCGGAAACGCTGCCCGAGCACATGGCGCCGGCGCACCTCGTCGTGCTGCCGAAGCTGCCGCGACTCATCAGCGGCAAGCTGGACCGCGCCGCGTTGCCGGATCCGGTGGCGAGCGGCGATGGGGCGCATCGTGCGCCGCGCAACGAGGTCGAGCGTCGCCTGGCGGCGATCTGGCAGGAGGTGCTGGGCGTCGAGCAGGTCGGCATCGGCGACAACTTCTTCGAGTTGGGCGGCGATTCGATCCTGAGCCTGCAGGTGATCTCGCGGGTGCGCAACGCCAAGCTCGGCTTCGAGCTGCGGCTGCGGGACCTGATCCGGCACCAGACGATCGAAGGCCTGAGTGCCGCGGTTGCGGTCGCGGCGGCCACGACCACGGTCTCGACTGCTTCCGCAGCAGTCGAGACCGCAGGACTCGAAGCCGCTGGCGCCGAGGGCATCGTCCCGCTGACCCCGATCCAGCGCTGGTTCTTCGAGGAGCCCATCCCCGCTCGCCATCACTACAACCAGTCGGTGATGCTGCAGGCGCCGGCCTGGCTGGACGATGACAGGCTGCGGCGCGTGATCGCGCTGCTCGCCCGGCACCACGAAGGACTGCGCCTGCGATTCCGGCAGGACGGGCAGGGCGCGTGGGCGCAGCGCTACGAGGACGCTGCCGCCGCGGAGGCCGTCGAGGTGCTGTGGACGCGCGACGTGGCCGGACCGGACGACATCCGACGCGAGGCTGACCTGGCGCAACGCAGCCTGGACCTCGCGCAGGGCCCGCTGTGGCGGATGCTGCACCTCCGTCATGCCGACGGCAGCGCGCGTCTGCTGATCGCGGTGCATCACCTGACGATCGACGGCGTGTCCTGGCGCGTGTTGCTGGAAGACCTGCAGACGCTGTACTTGGCGCTGGCGGCAGGCACGGAGCCGACGCTGCCGGCGCGCAGCGCACCGTTCAAGGCCTGGGCGGAGCATCTGCAACGATGGGCGGGCTCGGAGGCCCTGGCCGCCGAACTGCCGCACTGGCAGCGCGAGATCGCCGCGATCCCTGACCTGCCGCGCGACGACCCGCAAGCGACCGGCTGGATCAAGGACCGGCGCTCGGCCTCGATGACGCTCGATGCGGCGTTGACGCAGCAGTTGCTGCGCGTCGCGCCCGCGGTCTACGGCAGCGGCATCGACGCGTTGCTGCTGACCGCGCTCGGTCGCACGCTGTCGGCGTGGAGCGGGCATCCGGAGGCGCTGGTGCTGCTCGAAGGTCATGGCCGTGAAGGCGACGCCGCGGACATCGACCTGAGCCGCACGGTGGGCTGGTTCACGAGCGCGTATCCGGTGCGCCTGTCAGGGCACGGCCGGCCATGGGCGGAGGCGATCCCGGCGATGTCGGCGCACCTGCGCGCGGTGCCGAACCGCGGGGTCGGCTTCGGCGCGCTGCGCTACCTGCACGCCGACGCGGCGGTCCGGGACTCGCTGGCGGCGGTGCGGCCCGGCATCGCGTTCAACTACCTGGGGCAGTTCGACCAGACCTTGAAGGAGGGCACCGGCTTCACCCGCGCCCGCGACTCCGGCGGCATGGCCCGCGACGAGAACGGCCCGCTGCCGAACTGGATCGAGGTGATCGGCCAGGTGATGGACGGCGTGATGACGATGCACTGGTCCTACAGCGATCGGATGTTCAGGCCGGAGACGATGGAGGCGCTGGCGCAGGGTTACCGGGCGCAGCTGGTCGAGTTGATCGAGCATGGCGCGATGGCGGATCGGATCTCGGAAGCGGCCGGTGGAAGGTCGTGAAGGAAGGAGCGAATCGGGTGAGGTACAAGACTGCGGATGAATGCACTTGTCACCCTGACTTCCGTCGCGCCGGCCGACGCCCAGCTGCTGGACAACCTCTGGCAGTTCTACGAGCTGGAGTCCTCGTTCTGGTCTGGTGAGGACATCGACGCCGACGGCCGGTTCAACTCGCTGTCCGGTTTTCTCGAACGCCTGGGTGCACCTGACGCCGAGCAATGGGGCTACCTCCTCCATCACGACGGGCAGGTCGCGGGACTGCTCCTCATCGGCCTTCAGCAATTGCAGGAACGGACGATCAAGGAGTTCGCCGATCTGTACGTGCTGCCCAAATACCGTGGCCTGGGCATCGCCTCGGAAGTCCTCCGTCAGACGGTGATGGCCTCGGACCATCCGTGGCTGATCTGCGTGTTCCGCGACGATCGGAAAGCGCTGCGCTTCTGGGAACGCGCCTTCGAGCGCCTGCCGTTCTCGTCGGTGCGGGAGCTCCTGTCGCAGGAGTATCCGGACCTGCGTGAGTTCATCGTCAACGACCCGAACCACCTGCATGCAGCGATGGCCTAGGTCCCGCTCGTGCAAGACGGGTCCACCGCAGGACGGGACTCCGCTCGGGACAGCGGATTCCGTCGCTGGAAGCAGACATCGGCCGTCGGGATCGAGCGGTTTCATGTCCGAGGCCACATCCTGACGGCCTCTTAACGGTCCGTGTTTTACCCTCCGCCGCGTTTTTGTCCGGAGGAAAGAATGAAGAAGACCGTCGTCACCCCTTGGTACCGAATGAGCGGCATGCGCATGGTGGGTGTCGCCATGCTGCTCATGACCGGGCTGTATTCGTCGACCCACGCCGCCAGCTTCGATTGCAAGAAGGCGGGCACCAGGATCGAGAAGATGATCTGCGGCGATAGCAAGCTGTCGGACATGGACGACGAGCTGGGCATCTACTACGCGCCGGGCGACGATGTCGCGGCCACCGATCCGAGGCGCGTGGCCCAGCGCGCGTGGCTCGCCAAACGCAATGCCTGCACGACCGCCGCCTGTGTCGAGAACCAGTATCACCTGCGCCTCTCCCAGCTCGCCTGCGCTCCGGACGCGCCGTTCGCGGGCGCGACGCACACTCAGATCAGCTGTCTGAGCCACCAGCTCTGGGTGGCTGAGAAGGAGCTCGACGCGGTCGAACGCCAGCACATCGACGAGATCTCCAAGGATGCGCACAACCCGGAAGGCATGCGCGCACTCGCCGTCAAGGAGGCGAAGACCTGGCGCGTCTATCGCGCAGCGAAGTGCGAGCTCTACGGCAATCGTGAAGGCGACGGCGGCAACTGGCAGGTCGGCTGGGCGCTGGGGTGCGACGTCAGCGAGACGGAGCAACGGATCAAGGCGATCAAAGCTGATTGAGGACGCATCCGCCACGTCATGGCGCTACCGACGTCATGGCGCGCGCACCCGTCGTGTGCTGTTCACGGGAGCGCCCGTCACCGCGTGACTCGTGCTCCGGGATGCGAAGATGGCCGGAATGACGTTCAGC
The DNA here is from genome assembly GCF_050632145.1 of Roseateles chitinivorans. Taxonomy (GTDB): domain Bacteria; phylum Pseudomonadota; class Gammaproteobacteria; order Burkholderiales; family Burkholderiaceae_C; genus Roseateles; species Roseateles chitinivorans_B. Next base: position 4,766,575 of record NZ_CP192577.1, on the reverse strand, counting down.
AGTCGCGTGCTTTCGCGGATGGTCACCGAGGCAAACAGCAACCTGGAGCGGAGAGATCCATGAAGGACAAGGCCGAGATCTATTGCCCCGACTGCCAGTGGCGGCCGGGACCGGAGGATCTGTGGGAGTGCGTGCCTTCGTGCGGGACGGTCTGGAATACCTTCTGGACGCGTGGCCTGTGTCCCGGTTGCGGTCATCAGTGGGAGAAGACGCAATGCAACGCCTGCGGAAAGTTGTCGCCGCATGAGGCGTGGTACCACTATCCGCCGGAGGCGGAGCGCGAGGCCGTGCCCCTGGCGGAGGTCCTGCGACGGGCGCCGTCCCCCTGACCCTCTGCCCCGGTCCGGTGCCGTGGGGACCACGCCGCCGCGCTCACACCGCGGTGAGCGGCGGCACGTCCCACAAGCGCGCCGAGGGTCAGTCCTTGCCCATCAGAACTTGTAGCTCCCCCGCACCCACGTGCTGCGCGGCGTCCCGAACATGTAGCCCGACTGCCCGCTCATCCAGACGTAGGTCTTGTCGGTCACGTTCTCCACGTTGACCGACAGCGTCAGCTGCCGCGTCACGTCGTAGCGCGCCAGCAGGCCCAGCAGCGTGTAGCCGCCCTGCGTCAGCGTCGGCTTGGAGATGATGTCCATCGACGTGTGGTTCTGGTAGCTCACATTGCCGCCGACGGTCAGCTTGTTGAGCGCGCCCGGCAGGCGGTAGCTGGTCGCCAGGTTGAAGGTGCGCGTGGCCAGGTGCGGCGACAGCGCCGAGCCGTCCGCCTTGCGCGGCGTGCCGTAGGCATAGCCGGTCTGCACCTGCCAGCCGGTCAGCACCTCGCCGGCGACGCTGAACTCGAAGCCCTCGGTCACCGTGCCGCGCTCGCCCCGGAAGGCCGGCGTGCCGTCCGGCTGCAGCGTGCCGGTCGCCACCGGCACGTGGTCCTGCTTGGTGCGGTACACCGCGGCGGCGGTCGTGAGACGCCCGCCGAAGTGCTCGCTCTTCACGCCGAACTCGACGTTGCTGCCGCGCTGCGGATCGATCACGTTGCCGTTCACGTCCTTGGAGGTGTTGGGCTGGAAGATCTGCGTGAAGCTGCCGTAGACGGAGGTCGACGGCGTCAGGTCGTAGACCGCGCCGGCGTACGGCGTGAACACGCCGTCCTCCTTCACCGGCGCGACGTCGATGCGCGCGCCGTTGGCCGTGCCCGCCCACGAGCGCTGGTAGGCCTTGTTCTCGTACCAGGTCGCGCGCGAGCCGAGCACCAGCGACAGCGCGTCGGTGGCCTGCAGGCGCGTGGAGGCGTAGATCGCGCGCTCCTCGGTCTCGCCGTACTGGCGCAGGCGCGGGTACTGGAAGTCCGGCTTGGCGATCGCGCCGAGGTCGAACACCGCGCCCGGACGGCGGTCCAGCCGCGTGCCGGTGTTGAGCGCGCTGTTGTTGGCGATCTCCGTCTCCAGCTTGTTGACGTTGAAGCCGATCACCGCCTGGTGCGTGCGGCCGAACAGCTGGAACGGCCCCGACGCGTAGACGTCCACCGACTTGTTCGTGCCGTTGGCCGGGTTGTCGCTCAGCGAGACCACGCCGATGTTGGTCGCCGCATTGATCGGGAAGGTCGGCAGCGTGCTCTGCAGGTCGCCGCTGTAGCGCTCGCGGTCGTTCTTCACCTGCGCCACCTCGGCCTTCACCTGCCAGCCGTTGTCGAATTCATGCTGCAGGTTCACGAAGGCGCGCTTGGTCTCCATGTTCCACACGCTCCACGGCGTGCTGAACGAATACGAACGCGGCACCACCAGCCGCGTGCCGTTGCCGTAGTACGGCGGGATGTTGCCGAAGTTGGCCCCATCGATGTCGTTCTTCTGGTACTCGAAGCCGCCGGCCAGCACGGTGCGCGCGCCGAGGTCGGTCTCGACGATCGCGTACAGCAGGCTGTCCTTGCGGCTCTTGTTGTCGATGAAGGTGTCGCCGCCCGAGTAGGACGCGACCACACGGCCACGCACGCCGCCGCCGGCGGTCAGGCTGCCTCCGACATCGGCCTGCGTCAGATAGCGGCTCCAGTTGCCGGCGCCGACGGTGACGCTGCCTTCGAAGTCCCTGGTCGGACGCTTGCGCACCAGGTTGATCGAGCCACCCGGCTGACCGACGCCGTTGAGCAGTCCGGCGGGGCCGCGGATGACCTCGACACGGTCGTACATGGCCATGCTGGTCATGCTGGCCTCGGCCGAGACGTTGTTGAAGGCCAGCGTCGGGATGCCGTCGACCATCTGGCTCAGCGAGAAGCCGCGCGAGGTGAAGTCGACGCGTTCGTCGCGGCGGTTGACGACGATGCCGGGCGTCTGGCGCATCACCTCGTTGAGCGTGTCCAGGTTCTGTTCGTCCATCTGCTGGCGGCCGATGACCGTCAGCGACTGCGGCGTCTCCCGCGGCGACAGCGGCATGCGCGTGCCCGCGCCGGTGCTGCGCGCGGTGTACGAGCCGGTGCCCTCGGTCGGCGCGGACCGGCCACTGACGGACACGGTGGGCAGGGCGGAACCGGCCGCGCCCGTTGCGCCCGTCGAGCCCGTCGCTGCGGAGGCGGCGGAGCCTGGCGCCGCGGCGGCCGTCACCGCCTGATCGACGGGCGCCTCGGCGGCGACCTGGGCCCAGACGGGCGAGGCGCCGGCCAGCGCGGCGGTGCCGAAGGCGGACGCCAGCGCCAGCGAGAGCAGGCGAGGGCGGGGCAGCACGGGGGACGACGAGGACGGGAACGACGGGGAAGACAGGGACGACGTGAACGGGGACATGGCGCGATCCTTCTGAGGATTCATGGTTGTGGTGAAGAGGTAAGCGGGAGCCCGGAACGTGAAAAAGCGCGCCGCCACGGATCCCGTGTGGCGGCGCGCGTCGCGAAGAACGAAGCGGTGGTCGTCGGTGACTCCTCGCTCAACGATCCGGCGCGGAGCGACGGAAACAGCGAGGGCGGCGCGAGGGTCGGGTCATGTCCTGGGCCATCCCCTGATCACGCCGCCTGCCGTGAGCTTTCCTGTCGGGCCGCTGCCGGCGAGAGGCCCGCGGCGCCGTGCAGCGCGCTGCGGATCTCGCCGGAGCGGATCGCGGTGACCGACAGCAGCGTGTCGCTCAGGCCGTGCGTCAGCTCGCAGGCGCCTTGCAGGAACACGCTCGGATGGAAGTTGGGGCTGCCGCGCAGGCGGTAGTGGCGGTCGACCTCGAAGTTGCCGAGGTAGGGCGCCAGCGAGGACAGCAGCGTGCGATGGCGGTCGCGCTCGTAGCCGGTCGCCAGCACGATCGCGTCATAGCGCTGCGTCGTCGTGCGCTCGTGGTTCAGGTCGCGCAGCGTCAGCCGCAGGCCGTCCTCGGCCGACTGCGCGCCGGCCACCTCGTGACGCCGCAGGAAGCGGTGGCGCTCCTCGCCGCTGACGCGCTGGCGGTAGAACACGTCGAAGATCTGCTGGATCAGCGCCAGGTCCGGCGCCGCGTAGTTGGTGTGCCAGTACTCGTTGAGCAGCTTCTCGCGTTCGCTGCCGGTGCGGCTGAAGACGAAGTCGGTGAAGTCGGCGTTGAAGATCTCGTTGACGAAGGGGCTGTCGTCCGACGGCTTGATGGACCGGGCCCGCATCACCAGGTCCACGTGCGGCCGTTGCGGGCGTCCGTGCAGGTCCATGAAGATCTCCGCCGCGCTCTGGCCCGCGCCCACCACCGCGATGCGCCTGGCCTCGCCGTTGCCGGCGATCGCCTGCAGGTAGTTGCTGGAGTGGAAGACGCGCGGATCGTCCTTGAAGGCCTTGAACTCGGCCGGGATGCGCGGCATGCCGCCCACGCCGACGACCAGGTGGCGCGTCAGGCGCTCCTGCACGACGCCCGCGGCCGTGCGCGAGCGCACGCGCAGCAGCTTGACCTCGCCGCCGCGCGTTTCCGGCAGCACCTCGAAGACGTCCTCGCCGTAGGCGCAGCGGTCCTCGAACTGGGCCGCCGCCCAGCCCAGGTAGTCGTTGAACTCGTGGCGGCTGGGGAAGAACGTCTTCAGGTTGATGAAGTCCTGCAGCCGCTCCTTCTCGTGCAGGTAGTTCAGGAAGGTGAAGCGGCTGGACGGGTTGCGCAGCGTCGCCAGGTCCTTCAGGAAGGAGATCTGCATGTGCGCGTGGTCCAGCAGCATGTTCTTGTGCCAGACGAAGCCGGGCTGGCGCTCGACGAAGAGCGCGTCCAGCGGCCGGTCCTGCGGGCGCGCCTCGCGGCCCTCCTCGAGCGCGATCGCCAGGGCGATGTTGGACGGGCCGAAGCCGATGCCGATCAGGTCATGGATGTGCATGGGTACCTCAGGATTGCGGAACTGCGGAGAGGTCGAAGGGGCCGTCGCCGCGCGGGATCCACAGCGCGTCGTCGAAGAAGCGCTCGCGCATCAGCAGGCCGAGCACGGCGCGCTTGTGCGGGAACTGGATCTCCTTGAGCGAGGCGTAGCCGCAGCGGTTCAGGCTGTGGACCATGCGGCGGTTGTCGATGCGCGGCTCGATGACGAGGCGCTGCGTGCGGCAGTCGTCGAGGAACAGGTAATGGGAGATCCCCGGCATCCAGGCCGTCAGGAACTCGCGGCCGCGCAGCGCCGGTTCGCCGACCAGCACGTGCCAGCCGCGGTCGTGGTCGGCCGCGTCGTAGAAGGGGGCGATGCGGTCTTCCTTGGCCCAGTAGGCCTCGAAGTAGCTGAAGGGCTGGTCGTCGAAGCTGCCGATCAGGCTGATCGTGTGCGGGTCGGCGGCGATGCCGGACAGGTAGCGCCGGTGGTGCTCCAGGTCGCCGGTCTCCTGCCAGAAGTGGGCGACGGCGGGTTCGTTCATCCAGCGGTTGACGGTCGCCAGGTCGCGGTCGACGTCCAATGCGCGCAGGCTGAAGGTCTTGTCCAGCCACGGGATGTGGCGGCGGTAGACGGTGCCGGTGGGCTTGGCCGGCCGGCGCGGGTGGCGGCGGCCGTCCTTGCTGAAGACATGCTGGATCGGCGCGGGCTCGCGTCGGTCGGCCAGCCAGAGGCGGTCCCATTGCCAGAAGAGCTCGCGGGAGATGGTCGACGGCGCGGTGGCGGCTGCGGTGGCGGGATGGGTCGAGCCGACCGGGGTCGTCGTGCCGGTCGGGAGCGCAATGCCGCTCCGGACCAGTGCAGCGGAGGTGGGCAGCACGTCGCCCAGCGCGACCGCCGGCAACTCGGGGCGCAACGCGAAGAGGGCTTCGAGCGCGGCCGGGAGGTGGAGGTCCGCCAGCACCGCGGCGCCCTGGCCGACGCCGAGGCCGTGGCGCGCCTGCAGCGAGGGCAGGGGCGCACCGGCCTCCAGCATCCAGGTGCTGGCAGAGCTGCCGTCCAGCGGCTTGACGGTCAGGTGGTTGCCATGGATCACGGTCTCGCAGGGCTGACCCGCGATGTGGCTCAGGAGGCGGCCGGCGACCTGCGCCAGCGAAGCGATGGACATGGGACTGCCTTGAAAGTGGTCGCGGCGCCTGTCGCGCCGCCTTCTTCCTGTAGAGACGTTGGCCGCGCCGATTTGTTCACGCGGGGCGTTCAGCGGAAGGCCTGGGCCAGGACGGCGGCCAGTTCGGCGCGCAAGGTGCCGGCGTCCTCGACGACGTTCCCGAGCCGCGCGAAGTCGTGGACCATGCCCGGATAGACCTTGGAGGTGGCGCGGACGCCGGCGGCGGTCAGGGCTTGGGCGTAGGCCAGGCCCTCGTCGAGCAGCGGGTCGAACTCGGCCAGGGCGAGGTGGGCGGGGGCCAGGTCTTGCAGGCGGGCGGCCTGCAGCGGCGCGAAACGCCAGTCCAGGCGGTCCGCGTCGTCTCGCAGGTACTGCCCGAACATCCACTGCAGGTTGCGGGCTTCCAGCAGGAAGCCGCTGGCCAGCCGCTGGTGAGAGGGCGTGTCCTGCCGGGCGCTGGTGCACGGGTACAGCAAGAGTTGCAGGACGGGTTGCGGCAGGCCGGCCTCCCGTGCCGCCAGGGTCAGCGCGGTGGCGAGCGTGCCGCCGACGCTGTCCCCGCCGACGGCGATGCGTCCGGGATCCAGCCCCAGCGTGCCGGCATGGCCGCGCAGCCAGCTGAAGGCGTCCTCGGCGTCGTGGAAGGCGGTGGGGAAGCGATGCTCCGGCGCGCGCCGGTAGTCGACGGCCAGCACCACGCACGCCGCGCGTGCGGCCAGGTCGCGGCACAACGAGTCGTGCGACTCGAGTCCGCCCAGCACGTAGCCGCCGCCGTGGAAGAACAGCAGCACCGGCGGACGCGGCTCGATGCCGCCCCGGTACAGGCGCCCGGGCAGCACGTGGCCGTCACGGGCGGGCAGCGCGATCGCCTCGGTGGGGAGATCGGCGCCGGGCTCGTCCAGCGCGAGCGTCGACCGGTCGTAGGCCGCGCGGGCCTGCGCCGGCGTCATCTCATGGAGCGCCGGACCGTCGGCAGTCGCGTCGTTGACGAGCTCGAGGAAGGCTTCCAGGTCGGGATGCAGGGGCATGGAACGGGGCACGGCATCGGCGGTGATGCCTGGTCGGTGGTGTCAGGAGAGAGACGTCCTGCCGCCGCGTTTGTTCACGAGGGGTTGCGCCGTGAACATCCGCGCCGCTGGAACGTCTACCGGTGAGGACCTCACCCCGTCCGCCGCGCCGCCGTGCCGGCGGCTGAAAGACCACCCCGATGAACACTGCTCCTGGCACTCCGGCGGGCGACCCGCCTCGCTCCGCTACCGCCAAGCCCGGCAAGTCCGGCGAAGTCTCCGCGCTGCTGAAGCCGTTCCTGCCCTGGCTGCTGGTGTCGGCGGTGACCGGCATCGCCGCCGGCGCGGCGACGGTGGCGCTGCTGGGCACGATCAACGAGGTGCTGAACCGGCCCGGCGGCATGGCCGGCGGGCTGCTGCTGACCTTCGTCGCGCTGTGCGCCGTGGCGCTGGTGGGACGCGCGGCGTCCAGCATGTGCACCAACCTCGTCGGTCAGCGGCTGGTGGCCCAGGTGCGCAAGAGCCTGGCGCGCAAGATCCTCGCCGCGCCGATCGACGCGCTGGAGCGTTATCGCACCCACCGGTTGATGCCGGTGCTGACCGGCGACGTGGACATGATCAGCGACGCCGCCTTCGTGTTGTCCTCGGCGGTGATCGCGCTGGCGATCACATTGGGCTGCCTGGGCTACCTGGCGTGGCTGTCACCGCCGCTGTTCGGGCTGCTGCTGGTGGCGCTGGTGATCGGCGTGGGCGTGCAGACCTGGGCGCAGGCGCGCGGCATCCGCGGCTTCCACAAGGCGCGTGACGCCGAGGAACAGCTGCACAAGGCCTACCGCGCGATCAGCGACGGCGCCAAGGAACTGCGCATGCACCGCGCGCGCCGCGCGGGGATGTACGGCGGCCAGATCGAAGGCACGGTCGACCGCATCCGCGAGATCAACTGGCGCGCGATCAACACCTACGTGCTGGCGACGGCCTTCGGCTCGGCGCTGTTCTTCCTGCTGATCGCGCTGATCCTGGGCTGGGCGGCATTCCGGACCATGGAACCCGCCGTGCTGAGCGGCTTCGTGCTGGTGCTGCTGTTCCTGAAGGGGCCGCTGGACCAGATCGCCGCGGCGGTGCCGGGCATCGGCCGGGCGCGGGTGGCATTCCAGCGCATCGCGGACATGTCGGCGCGCTTCGCGACGCCGGAGCCCTTCCTCGACCTCGACAAGCCGGGCGCGCCGGCCACGCTGGGCGAGTCCATCGATCTGCGCGGCGTGCGTTATGCCTTCTCGAAGCCCGAAGGCGGCGACGCCTTCGTGCTCGGCCCGGTGGACCTGACGCTGCGGCGTGGGGAGATGGTGTTCATCGTCGGCGACAACGGCTCGGGCAAGACGACGCTGGTGAAGCTGCTGCTGGGGCTGTACGCGCCGCAGCAGGGGCAGGTGCTGGCCGACGGCGCGCCGGTGACCGACGAGACGCGCGACCACTACCGCCAGCTCTACACGACGGTGTTCTCGGACTTCTACCTGTTCGAGGACCTCGCCGCCGAGGCCGGCCAGGGCGGCAGCCTGCCGGAGCGGGCGCTGCCCTATCTGCAACGGCTGGAGATCGCGCACAAGGTGTCGGTGAAGGACGGCGCGTTCAGCACCGTCGACCTGTCGACGGGGCAGCGCAAGCGGCTGGCGCTGGTGCACGCCTACCTCGAAGGCCGGCCGGTGCTGGTCTTCGACGAATGGGCGGCGGACCAGGATCCGACCTTCCGCCATCTCTTCTATACGGAGTTGCTGCCGGAGTTGCGCGACAAGGGTCACCTGGTGATCGTGGTGTCGCACGACGACCGCTACTTCCATCTCGCGGACCGCGTGATCCGGATGGGGAATGGTCAGGTCCTCGAAGACGGTGGCAGCGGCGGCGGCGGCAGCAGCACGCAGACACGCCCGACCGGCAGCGAGCAGGTCGAGCGCGAACTCGCGGCGGGGTGATCCCGCCGCGCACTGGAAGGCCGGAACAGAACCGCCTGCCGGAGCGCCGGAGCGCCTCGGCAGGCGATGCCGTTACTTCATGGCCTTCTTGTCGGCCTGGGCCTTTTCCTTCATGGCCTTGGCATCCGCCTCGGCCTTCTCATGGGTCGCCTTGGCGTCCTTTTCGCATTGCTTCTCGGCATCGCCCTTCATGGCGTTGCACGCCTTCTTGGCGGCCTTGTAATCGGCATCGGCCTGCTTCTTCAGCGCCTTGGCCTGGTCCTCGGTGCCCGAGGTCGGGCTGGAGGCCGCTTGCGCCATGGCCGAGCCGACACCCAGGGACAGCATCGTGGCCGTGGCCACCATCAGCAGGGAACGCTTCATGTGAATCTCCTTGTCTTCAGAACAATGGGACCGGCGACGAGGTGTCGCCGGGCTGCGAGCGTTTTGTTCTGGCAAGAAGCGATCCTTGGTGCAAAACGTCCCTCAGGGTGCCTGGAATTTCCAGCGCGCGTTGTCCCCGGCGCAATCCCACTGCTGCACGGCCGCGCCGTCGAGCGCCGACACGTTGGTCACGTCCAGGCACTTGTTGCTGTGCGACGCGCGCAGGTAGAAGAAGCCGTTGCCCTGGTCTTCCAGCCGGAACAGCTGGTTGCCGCCGCCGGTGCAGCTCCATTGCTGGACCGCCGCGCCGTTGGCGGTGCTGACGCCGCTGATGTCCACGCACTTGTTGCTGGACGCGGAGCGCAGCTGCCACAGGCCGTTGCCGGCGCTCTGCGCCACCCATTTCTGGTTGGCGCCGCCGCCGTAGGCCCATTGCTGGAGCAGGCCGCCGTCCTGCGTCGAGCGCTCGCGCACGTCGAGCGCCTTGCCGCTGTGCTTGGCGACGAGGACGTAGGTCTGGCCGGAGACCGGCGCCGTCGAGCCGGGCGGCGTCGTGGGCGGGGTGGTCGGCGGCGTGCTGGGTGGCGTCGGCGTGTTCGTGCCGGTCGAGTCCTCGAACTGCAGCCAGTCGAGGTTGGCCACGCCGGTGCCGCCCTTGGCCACCAGGTACACGTTGTGGATGCCGGTGCTGCGCTGGATCGGCGTCGTCACCTCCTGGAAGCTGGTCCAGCCGCCGGTGCTGGGCACCGTGACCGTGCCGACGTGGGCGCCGGTCGGGCTGTCCAGCCGCACTTCGATCTGCTTGCCGGCGCTGGACGCATCCACCGCCAGCCGCAGCTTCAGGCGGTCGACGCCGCTGCCGAAGTCCACATCGATGTAGCGCAGCCAGTCGCCCGCGTCGAAGCTGCCGACGCCGGTGCTGTCGAAGCTCACACCGCTCTGCGCGTAGAACATCTCGGCCTCGAGCCTGTTGGTCGCGCGCCAGCTGCCTTCGAAGGGCAGGTTGCGGATCAGGCTGTTCTTGCCCGTCAGCGCGGCCTTGAACACGCCGTTCAGCATCGTGTTGGGCGCCATGTTCTTCTCGACGTCCCAGCTGCGCCATTTCGCCTCGATGGTGGCGTAGCTGTCGGTGGCCACGTTGGGCGTGTTGGCGCCGGCGTTGGTGCTGTTGTAGAGCGCCCAGTTGCCGATGTTGGTGCCCTTGTAGGTCCAGCTCGTCCAGTGCCAGCCGGCCTCGTTGTAGCGGCGCAGGCCGTACTCCCAGCTGCTCTGCAGGTTGAAGTACATGAACTCGCCGACGTAGTGCGGCACGTTGTACGACGCGTACTGCTTCTCCTGGTTGATCTTGGCCTCGGTGAAATTCACCTGCGACTGGTAGTTCGAGTCGTTGCCCCAGTTGTAGTAGTGGAACTCGTAGATGACGTTGGTCCAGCCGTAGTCGGACGGCCGCGTGATCGCGGACCAGTCCCAGATGCCTTCCATGATCACGATGTGGTTCGGGTCGACGGCGCGGATCTCCTTGTAGATCCGGTCGTACATGTCGAGCACCGGCCGGGTCGCCGGCGCCGGGTAGTTGAGCGAGGGCTCGTTGAGCACGTCGTAGCCGGCGACGGTGGGCTCGTTGCGGAAACGCGTCGCGAGCTCCCGCCAGAAGGTCAGCGTCTGGTTCTGGTAGGTCGTGTTGTTCCACAGCTGGCCGGAGCCGCCGATGCGGCCGCTGTGGTCCGCGCCGTTCTGCGATCCCGGCGCGCCGTGCAGATCGAGGATGACGTACATCCGGTACTTCTTGGCCATCGCGACGACCCACTCGATGCGGCGGAAGTCGATCCTGCCGGCGGCGTCGCGTTTCCACGAGCCGTCCTCGTTCATGTGGTTGAGGTAGTAGATGGGCAGGCGCAGCGCGCTCATGCCGAGGTCGGAGAGGATCTTGAAGTCCTTCTCCTGCAGGTAGCTGTCCTGGTAGGCGTTGATCAGCGCGTCGCGACCACCGTCGCCGAAGCGCTGGCTCAGCGTCTTGCGCATCGTGTAGTCGTCGCCGGCGCCGGCGAGCGGCGACATCCAGCCTTCATGCACCTGCCAGCCGCCAAGGTTGACCCCGCGCAGATAGATGGGGTCGCCGGTGCCGTTCTGGTTCCGGACGGTGCGTCCGTCGACCTTCAGGAAGCTGCTGTGGGCGAGGGCGGTGCCCGCCGTGGCCAGGGCGAGCGAAACGGCCAGGGCGATCTTGGCGACCTCGGGCAGGAGTGCGGAGCGCTGCAGGATGTTCATGGGCATCGAGGATGAAGTGGAGGGCGCGGACAGGGGTCCCTGACGTGCAGGGGCCCCTTGCCCGAGGCGCGCATCTTCATCTTCACGCCCTCTGAACGGGCCCGCGAATCGCTACGCCGCTGCTCTCTTTGTGATGAGCTGAAACCGAAACAACTCCGAAGAGGTAGGACGGAAACGGACGGCCGGCGACGACGTACCGGGTCGGAGGGACAGGTCTTGCCTCACAAGTCGTCGCATCCATCCCGGTGCCTGAAGGCCGGGGCGACGCGGCGACGCGTTAACCTGCTGCGCCATGAACAAGCTTTACCAATCCCTGCACGACCGTCTTCCGCTGTGGCTGGCCGAATGGCTGGACATCTTCGTCCCGGTGATCGAGGTGGCGGTCATCGGCCTGGGCGCGTGGCTGGTGATGCGCGTGGCGCGCCTCATCTCCCGCCGGCTCACGAGCCGCTACGGATTCCCGGTCAAGGTCGCCTCGCTGTTCCTGCGCAGCATCGGCGTGCTCGTCTACGGCGGCGCGTTGCTGTGGTCGCTGGAGCGCCTGGGCGTGTCGGGCTCGGTGCTGTGGACGGCGTTCACCGGTTTCGCCGCGGTCGGCGCGGTCGCGTTCTTCGCCGCGTGGAGCGTGCTGTCCAACCTGTTCTGCACGCTGCTGATCTACATCACGCATGCGTTCCGGATCGGCGATGTCGTGGAACTGCTGGAAGCCGGCGACCGGCCCGGCGTGAAGGGCCGGGTGGTCGACATCAACCTGGTCTACACGACGCTGCTGGAAAGCGGCGACGCGCAGAACGGGACGATGCTGCAGTTGCCCAACAGCCTGTTCTTCCAGCGGGCCTTGAGGCGGTGGAACGGGGCGGCGGCGGAAGTCGCGCTGCCGCAGGCCCCGGTCCTGCCGCATCATCCGGTGGGCTGATCGCCGTCGGCCCCCTCGTGCGGCCGGTTGTAGCCATTGCCGACCTCCGTTTCCGGATCGAATCGGAACACGCGGATGTACTTCTCCTTCGCCGGATCGGGCTCCGTGATCTCCACGGTCAGCACGAAACTCATGTCCCAGCGACCCAGCTGATGCTTGGCGCTGACCGGGTGGGTCCCCACGGGATGGATCACCCGGAACGCGTTCTGCGCGCGGTAGACGATGGTGAGGTAGTTGTCGGCGGACAGCAGTCTTTCCGGCGCCAGTTCCAGGTTGTCGACATGACGCGTGGTGCTGCCCGACCGCTCCAGTGTCGGGCCCATGAATGGCGAGGGCTGGGAGTAGGTCATGCCGATCTCCTCACCGGCCCAGTGCAGCTCCGGAAACGTGATGAAGAAGCAATCGACGATCCGGAAGCTCCAGGGCTTGTCGAGGTCGTCGATCGGTCCCCCTCCCTTGACGAAGACGCTCACGTACTCCCCCGGCAGCAGCGAGACGCCGCCGGCCCTCGGGCCGCGCTGCATGTAGATGTCGCGATGGCCTTCGGTCGCGTTCCAGCACAGCAGCTTGGACTGCTGCTGATAGTCGAACGACAGTGAGATGGCGGCGGGAAGCGGGGCGGCATCGCCGTGCGCGGGTCGGCTCATGGTCGGGTGTCTCCTGTGGGGGGCTGATGAGGGACGGGGAGGAGGGAGGCAAACCCGGGGTCTTCCCGCAGGGCGGCGAAGGCCGGCTCGGTCTTCACGAGGGCGGCGGGATAACCCAGGCTCAACGCGCGGCGCAGCGACTGCAGCGCCAGCGCGCGCTGGCCGAGGGCCTCCTGGGCCAGGGCCATCCGGAAGTTGGGATCCGCGCGATCGGGCGGCCGCGCCTGCAACGACGACAGGCTGGCCGCGGCCTCCGCCAGCATCCCGAGCCGCGCCTGGTAGAGCGCCGCCCGGGAGACGTTGGCGGGCGACGGGTCGCGCGTCAGCGTGGGCTGGAACAGCTGCCACGCCCGCCGGTAGGCCGCGGTCGACGCTGGACGCTCCCCGGGTGTCCACAGGAGGGCATCGGCGAGATTGGCCCAGCGCAGATAGAAGTTCGGACTGCCGTGCGGCCCGTCGGCCGCGGCCTGGAACGCCGCCGCGGCCGCCGCGTAGTCGCCCCGCGCATACAGCGCATTGCCGAGGTTGGTATACAGCCGGCCCGCCGGACGGATCTGCAGGCCGCGCTGGAGGACCTGCAGCGCTTCCTCCGGTCGTCCCAGGCGCAGCAGCGTCGCATTGAGGTTGGCGTAGGCGAAGACGGCGTCGGGCTGCGTCTGGATGCTGGCGCGGAACTCGCGTTCAGCGGCCGCCATGTCGCCGTGCTCGAAGTGGAGCCAGCCCAGCAGGTCGATGAAGGTCCGGTCGTCGGCGTGGCGCTCGCGGGCGGCCGAGGCCAGCTCGAGCGCGGCCTCGAACTTGTCCTGCGCCATCAGGAGGCGGACCTGGCCGTTGAGCGCATAGACGTTGTCGGGATCCAGCCGCAGCGCGCGCTCGTAGCGCGTCATCGCGGAAGACCGGTCGCCCTGGACCTCCAGCGCCCATCCTTCGGCGGCCTGGGCCAGGGCCAGTTGCCCGTCGAGCATGACGGCGCGCCGGGCCGCCTCGCGCGCCTGCTGGAGCAGCGATTCGTCATGCCCGTCATTGCGATGGCTGATGCAGTGCGCGATCGCTAACGCGGCCCAGGCCGCGGCGTGGCGGGGCGAACGGTCCACCACCGTCCTGAAGTGCGCAGTCGCGCGCGCGACCGCGCCGTCCTCGTCGAAGCGGCGCAGCGCGTCCATGCCGGCGCGCATCTCCTGCGGGTCGCTCGGCACGCTGCGGTTGGCGACGGCACCCGGCGGTGCCGGATGGTCGCCCGACACCGCGGCGGACAGTCCCAGCAGCAGGAGCAGGGGAAACAGCGGGGGCAGCAGGGCGTGCAAGCCCGATCGCCGCGTCGGCGATCCCGCCGTCCGTGGCTCCCCGCGTGACTGCCCGCGTGGCTCCCCGGGTGACAGCCCGCGTGACTGCCCGTTTGGCGGCCCGGCGCGCAACTCGACGGGCAGCTCGTCGAGCGCGCGCACGACGGCCTCCATGCCGGCGGGGCGGGCCTCGACCGCCGGCGCGCCCATGGTCCGGATCAGGTCGACGACCGGCCCGGGCAGCCCCGGGGGAACTGCCACGACGCGCTGCCGTCGGACCGCTCGTCACCCGGAGCACCCGTCGGGCACCGGCGGTGTCCACCGACGAGCTCGAGGAAGACGGCGCCCAGCGCGTAGAGGTCGGATGCCGGCGACGGGGGCGCCGGCCAGGCGTTCCGGCGCCATGTAGGCGACCGTGCCGGCCTGGATGCCCGCAGTCGCGGCGTCGAAGCCCGCGGGATCGAAGGGCTGCGCGACGCCGAAGTCGAGGATGCGCAGATCGCCATCCGCCTGCAGCATCAGGTTGGACGGCTTGATGTCGCCGTGGACCAGTCGGGCCCGGTGCACCTCCGACAGCGCCTGCGCCGCCTGGCGGATGACGTCGACCGCCGGCGGCAGCGCCATCGGGCCGTCCCGCATCACGACGGACAGCTCGCGGCCGAAGACCCGCTCCATGACGATCCATTGGCCGCTGCCGTCGTTGATGACGCCGTGGATGCCGACGAAGGCGGCATGCCGCAGGCTCGCGGAGCGCCGGGCCTCGAGGAGATGCCGATCACCGCCGGTGGCGTCGACGCGGCGCAGGCGCTTCAGGGCCACCGGACGCAGCAGCAGCGTGTCCCGGGCGGCGAAGACGTCGCCCTGTCCCCCGGTGCCCAGGGTCCGTTCCAGCACGTACTGGCCGACGACGCCCGGATGGCCGGCATCGGGCGGCGACGGACCGGACGACGGGCCGGACGATTCGCGGGCCAGGGTCGTGGTCAGTCCCGGCGCGGGTCGCGTGCGTCGGGGAACGGTGATGAAGCGCATCCGCCACTGTCGCAGTCAACGCGCGCGCGCGGCCCTGTCAGGCATTACAGCTGCGCCCGGCCGGGCCGCTCCTTAAAGTCCCTGCGCGTCATTCATCGAGGGGGAAGCGTGGCGGTCCTGATCCACAGCACCAGCGGCCGCAGGATCGTCCTGCTGGCCCAGCACATCTTCGGGCGGGACCGGAGTTCCTCGACCGTCATCGCCGATGGCGAGGCCTCGCGCCTGCACGCCTCGATCCGCTGGACCGGGCAGGGCTGGGAACTCCGCGACCACAGCCGCAACGGCACGATGCTGGACGGCCGACGCGTGCCGCATCACGGCGCGGTGGCGCTGCAGCCGGGCCAGTCGGTCGCGTTCGGCGTCGACGCGGCCGCGAGCTGGCGGGTGCAGGACCTGGACCGTCCCGGGCCGATGCTGCTGCGGCTGGACGGTGCGGAGGCGATCAGCCTCGCCCGTTCCAACCTGCTGCCCGACAGCCACGCCGCGACCGTGTCCATCGTCCAGGAGAACGACGGAGTCTGGCAATGCACCTCGGAGGCCGGCCTCTGCGCGCTGCAGGAGGGGGACGAGGTGGACGTCGGTGGACACCGCTGGCGCTTCCACTCGGGCGTCGGCCAGATCACCGAGGAAGTGTCGACCGGGGCGGTGTCCCCGGTCCCCGTGACGCCCGCGTGCGTCGCGCGTTTCGACGTCAGCCTCGACGAGGAGCACGTGATGCTCCGCCTGCGTTATGGCGACCGCGACCTCGACCTCGGGGAACGGACGCACCACTACGCGCTGCTGACCTTAGCGCGCCTGAGGACCGACGACGCGGCGCGCGGGCTGGCACCGCCGGATCAGGGCTGGGTCTATCACGAGCGCCTGGGCCGGATGCTGGGGCTGGACGCCGGACATCTCAACATCCAGATCTTCCGGTTGCGCCGCCAGCTGGCGCAGGCGCTGGGGCAAGACGTGACCCCGCCGGCCTTGATCCAGCGACGGCGGGGGAGCTGAGGTTCGGGGACCTGACCCTGGAGATCCGGCGCGGTCAGGCGCCGACCGCCATGACGGGCCGGGCGACGTGAGGCCGCGCGGGGTGCCCTGACGCCCTGACGCCCTGACGCCGAGCATGCCGAGCATGCCGGCCACGTGGTGTCATGTGGCCTGATATCGCGTGACTCGGCGCTATGCCTGCCGCGGAACGCCGCGTAATGCCGCGTAATGTTTTCGTCGTCCCGGTTCATCGACAGTCGTTTCGTCGCGCCATGCCATCGGCAGGTCAGCGGCGATCACGACATCGATGGAGAAAGACGACATGGTCATCCCCACCTGGCTCCTCGGAGCCCTCCTGCTGGCCGCCGGTGGCGGCGGCCTGCTCGGCTACCGCGTCGGGGCGTACCGGCTGGACGAGGTCACCGGGACGCTGACCCGGACCCGGGCTGAACTGGACTCGCAGGCCGGGCAGTTCCAGCTGGCGAAGCAGCGTCTGACGGACGGGGCGGATGTGATCGCCGCCGCGCATCAACGCGACATGGCGGCCCTGCAGGAGCGCTCCTCCCAGGACCAGGAGCGGCTGAAGGCCGCCAACGTCGAGGCGGCGCAGCGCGTGACCGTGCTGGATGCGCGGCTCGCCGCGATGGACCGCGAACGGGCGGCCCTGCGCCAGTCGCCGCCGGCCCCGGCCGATGCGGCGTCCGTCGCGCAGCGCCTGGCCGCGCTGGACGCCCAGCGGAGCACGGTCGCCAACGAGCGCGAAGGCCTCGACTGCCTCTCGGCGACCGTGCCCGAACCACAGCTCGCGGCGCTGCGCGGCCGCTGAGACGGGAGGCCCCTCATGCGAGCCGCTTGCCTCCTGCTCTGGCTGTCCCTGGCGATGACCGGCTGCGCGTCGCCGCCGATCGTGGTCGTGCCCCCGCGCTCGGCTGTCCGGTTCCCGCCGGCCTGTCCCAAGCCTGTGCCGACCCGCGACCGTTGCCCGCGGGCCTCTCCTACGGCGATCTGCTGCTGGGCTACCGGGCCGATCGCGGCAGCTTGCAGGCATGCGCCGCGAGTCAGCGCGACCTGATCCGCCTGCTGGCCGACTGCGAGTCGCGGCTGGCGGACTACAACGCGAGCCTGGGGGCTCGCGGTCAACCCCGTCCTTGACGACGAGATCGAACGGAGACCTCACCATGGCCGACTTCAACCGATTCCTGCCGATGCTCCTCCGCTTCGAGGGCGGCTTCGTCAACGACCCCGCGGACCCTGGCGGCGCGACGAACAAGGGCATCACGCTGCAGACCCTGCGCGGCTGCGGCCCGCAGCTCCTGGGCATCGCGCCGACCCTCGACAACCTGCTCGCCCTGACGGACGCGCAGGCCGGCATCGTCTACAAGCGCCAGTACTGGGACCCGCTGCGCGGCGACGACATCACGAGCCAGGGGTGGCGGACATGCTGGTGGACTTCCATGTCAACGCCGGCAGGAATGCGATCGTCGTCCTGCAGCAGACGTTGAATGCGATCGCGGCCGCACCCACACCGCTCGCCGTGGACGGCGTGTTCGGCGACGGCACGTTCGCCACGCTCAACGGCGCGGATGCGACGGTGCTCTACAGCCGCCTGCGCGCCGCGCGCATCGCCTACTACCAGCGGCTGGTCGAGGCGAAGCCGACGCTGGGCCGGTTCCTCCAGGGCTGGGTGAATCGTGTCGACGCGTTCCCGGTGACGCCATGAGCGAGGGGCCGCACGCCATTTCCGCGACCTCGAAGACGCCGGTGCTCCGGGATGAGTTGTCCGGCGAGATCTGGCTGATGCTGCGATTCGCGTGGTCGCGCGGCGTGGCGCTGCCGGAGGAACTCCTCGCGGGGCTGGACGCCATGGACAGGCCCGCAATGACTCCCGCGGTCGAGTCCCCGATTGAGTCCACACCGGCGCCCGCCACGATGCCCATCGAGGCGCTGGCCGGCGTCCCGCTGTCCACGCTGGCGGCCCTGCACGCCGGACTGACCCGCGCCATCGCACCGGCCTTGCCGGTCACGCTGTGCCTGATGGGCGATCACGCGGATCTGCCCGGATGGATCCGGGTCATGGGCCCGATCCCCAACGTGCGCCTGCTGCTGGGGGCGGCGTTCAGCTTCCTCGCGCTGTTCGTCGCGTTGAGCGTCAGCCCCTACCTGACCGCGGAGACCATGAACGCCGACATCTACGGCGTGAACGGCATGCGACAGCTGGCCGTGCTGGCCTTCCTGCTCTCGGCCGCGGGCATCGGCGCGACCTTCCAGGCGCTCTTCACGGCCCAGCGGTTCGTCTCCGATTCCAACTACGACCCGCGCTATGACGGCTCGTACTGGATCCTCATCGGACTGGGGCTGGTGGCCGGCCTGCTGCTGTCGGTGCTGTTGCCGCTGGAGATGGAGTCGGCGTCGTCGCCGTCGATGGCCAAGCCGCTGCTGGCGCTGCTCGGCGGGTTCTCCGCCGGGCTGGTCTACCGGATCCTGCAGCGGCTGGTCGACACGGTCGATTCGCTGTTCCAGCCACGATCCGCGTCGTGACGCCGCCTCCACCGACCATGGTGCCCGACCCCGACGACCTGTCCCCGGCGGCGATCGATGAATGGATCCGGCGCGCCTATCAGCCGCACGGACGCCTGTCCGATCTGCTGAACGGGCTGGCCACCAGCCTGATGAACCGGTGGCCCTTGCGCGCGCTGGAGCTCAGCATCGACGATCAAGGGGAGTGGCTGGCGCAGCGTGAGGCAGGACGCCTTCACGTCGAATGGCGGCCGGCGGTGACGGCGTCGCAAGCCGTCATCTCGAAAGCCGCCGTCTCGGAGGAAAAGCAGGCAGAGCAGGCAGCGCCGGCCCAGGCCGCCATGCAGGACGAACATCGCAGCGACACGCTGCCCGTCGTTCATGCGGGCCTGCCGCTCGGGCGCCTGACCCTCGCCTGGCAGGCCGGCCTGCCGGAGACGCCGACGACCGCGCCCGCGCTGCGTCACCTGTGCGCGTGGCTGGGGCGGCTCTGCCACCGCCACCGCGTCGAGGACTGGGCGCATGCGGCACAGCGGCCGATCAGGCTCCTGATCGGCACCAGCGCCGCGCTGGCCCGGCTCGAGTGCTTTGTCGAACGGGCCGCGCAGAGCGACCTGCCGGTGCTGCTGCAAGGGGAGTTCGGCACCGAGAAGGCCTGGGCCGCGGCGGCCATCCATGCCGGCGGACGACGCCGGTCGGGACCGCTCGTGGAGGTCCATTGCGCGCATCCGCCGGACGGCCCGGCGGCGTGGCTGCAGCAGGCCCGGGGCGGGACCTTGTTCCTCCACGGCGTCGACGAGCTGTCGCCGCCGCTCCAGACGGAACTACTGGGCCAGTGGCTCACGGCACAACAGGCATGGCGCGCGGAGAACGCGGCGGCGGGCGGCCTTCCGGGAAGTGTGCCGGGCGTTCGACTGATCGCCTCGACCACGGCCGACCTGCGCCATCCTGGCGGCGTGCCGGTGGTCTCGCGGGCGCTACATGCCGAACTGGACTATCTCTCCGCGGAACTCCCTGCCTTGCGCGCGCGCCCGGGCGACATTCCGCTGCTGCTGGAAGCGGCGCTGGGCCGGTCGCTCCCCGCGGCCGAGCCAGCGCAGATCGACGCCGCCCTGGCGGCCGCCTGCCAGGCCTACGACTGGCCCGGCAACGTCGCCGAACTCGACCGCGCCATGGCTTGCCTGACGACCATGGCCGAAGCTGCCGTGATCGGCCTGGAGGAGCTGAGGCGCTACACGCCGTGGCTGCTGCCGCCGGCGGGCGATGCGGCGGGCGATCGGGCCGGACGGCCGGGAGCCGGCCCCGAGGAGATCGCGGGACGCGCGGAGGACGTCGTGCCGGACGCGGTCCCGGCCTCCGTCGGCAGCGCGTCGGCGCAAGCCGTTCCGCCCGGTTCCGGTCCCTTGCGGCCGCTGGCCCCGTCCACGGCGACGGGCCTCACCGCGGCGCCCCGTTCGGCCTCGCAGTGGGTCGGCATCGTGCTCGAGCGTCAGGTCCGCGTCCTCGACACCGTGCATCCCGGACTGCGGCGCGCCCTGCTGTTCCTGTCGGAGCACTTCGCGGAGCCGGTCTCGCTGACCGACCTGGCGGCCCAGGCGCATGTCAGCGCCTCGCACCTGACCTTCCTGTTCCGCAGCAGCCTGGGCATGAGCTTCAAGTCCTTCCTGCTGTGCATCCGCATCCACATCGCACAGCAGCTGTTGCGGGAGCCTCAGCTGCGCATCACCGAAGTGGCGCTGCGCGCGGGCTTCGCGGACCTCAGCCATTTCGAGCGGTGCTTCCGCCGGGCCGTCGGCCGCAGCGCCCGCGACCACCGCCGTGCGATGTCGGCGGGCGAGTAGCCCGCGGTCGGGCGTCAGCCGCCGGTTCCCTTGACCGCCGCCGCGATCGCGTTCATCGCCTGCTGCTGCGCGGCGGCGATGGCATCCGCCTGCGCCTGCATGGCGTCCTGGAGGGACTGGCCGATGGCCGCCTCCTGGGCGGCCAACGAGGCCTCCGCCTGGGCCTGCGCGGCCTCGGACTGCTGCTGCGTCGCGCGCAGGGCGGCGGCCGTCGCATCCAGGGAGGCCTGCAACTGCGCCGCGACGGCGTCGGCCACCGGTACGGCCACAGGTGCGGCCATAGGGACGGGCACCGGCACAAGCACCGGCTCGGGGGTCGCCGGCGAGGGCGAGGGGGAGGGCGAGGGGGAGGGCGAGGGGGAGGGGGAGGGGGAGGGGAAGGGGAAGAAGCGGAGGGGTCGCTCATGACAGGGGCTCCTGTTGATCGGGATGGGACAGGGGATCGGATGGGGAACCGGACGAAGGACCGGGATCCGGCACCGACGCCGCGGCGATCCGCCGCGCCAGGCCGAAGTCGCGCAGCGAGATGACGCCGTTGGCGCTCAGCTGCAGCTCCAGGTGCTGGTCGCCGGACTGCAGGAGGAAGACGCCGGTGTTGCCGTCCTGGCCCAGCTGCGCGTCGTGCGGGTGTGCCTGGCCGAGCAGCGTCTGGGCCGCCTGCAGGTAGGCCTCGACCAGTTGTCGTGCCGCGCTGCCGGTCTCGTTCTGGAACCGCGTGTTCAGCGCCACCTGCACCAGTCCTTCGGACAGCCGGGAGAACCCCACCGGCTTGCCGCTGGACAGCCAGGCCCTGACCGCGCGTCCGACGTCGTCGGGGAGGGCAGTCCGGTGACCTGCGGGCAGTCCAGGGCGCCGAAGAACAGCGGCAGCAGCGTCCGCATGGCCTGGGCCGCGGCATCGGCGCGTTGTCCGGGTCCGGGCGAGGCGGCCGCGGAGCGGGCCGCCAGGGCCAGGTAGAAACGGAAGTAGTCGCAGAACTCCTGGGGCGTGCGCGACTGCTGCACCGCGAAGGTGGCCGCCTCCTTCGCCAGGGTGTCGGCCTCGCTGCCGGCGCTGGCGGCCAGCAGCGGATCGCGCATCAGCCGGACCAGCGCCACGCGATCGTGGAACTCGGTGCCTTGCAGCACCGGCGCCCGCGCCACGCCCAGGTCCGTCAACCAGGCCTGGGGGGCGATCAGATCGGCCTGGCTGAGGAGCTGGTGGTCGTCGAGGACGCGGCGGACCTGCGTGTTCAGCAGCGCGTTGGCATCGCCGCCCTCCGCCTTGGCCAGCACGGGCAGATCGCCGCCCAGGCTCATCAGCTTCACCGGGCTCACCATCAGGCCGAGCCGGGGCAGCAGCGCCAGCGGGGACCCGTGCAGGCCGAGCTGGACCTGGGACAGCAGCGTCGTTTCATCGGGGAAGTCGTAGCGCACCCCCATGCCGGCGGCCGCCCAGCCCAGCCATTCCAGGCCGCCGTCGACGAAGGCCAGCGCCAGCCGCGCCAGATCGGACAGGGACGCCGCCTGCTGGACGGGCCGCCCCGCAACTGAGACTGACATGGCAATGGCTCCTGAGTTGAGGGGAGGGTCCGCGGATCAACCCGCCGGAAATCCCTTGAGGACGTTCGCCGCGGCCGTGCCGACGTTGGAGAAGTCCGTGGTGGCGTTCTGCATCAGCTGCTGCGCGGCGTCCAGCGCATTCTTGTAGCGCTCTTCGCCGGTCGCCAGGTACTGCGCCATCGCGACGCCCGCCGCGGTGGTCGCGATGGTCGAGATGTTGCGCAGCGCGTCCGCGGCGTCCTGCACCGCGATGGCGGAGGACTGCGCCACCGATTGGTAGGCCTTGCCGGCGCCGCTGGTCATCACGACCTGCGGGCTCATCGTGGCCAGTTGCGACTGGTTGATCACATCGATGATCTGGGCATTGACCGTGGTCGGATCCATGGGAACTCCTGGGTGGGACGGGGACGACTCGCCGAGGCGACCGACGGCGGACCGCGGGCCTTGGGCCTGGCGCTTCAAGGGCGCTTCAAGAGCGCTTCAGGGGCATTTCACGGGCGTTTCAAGCGGCGGGGTGCGTCGTGTTCGCCGCCGCGGTGGCGGCCGCGGCCAGCGCCAGCAGGTCCTTCTGCGCGAGGCCGGCATCCTGCGAGGAGCCGGCGGACTGCGCCTGCAGGACCTGGATCGCGGTCTGGCCGTCGGCCATGGCGCCGGCGATGAGGTTGGCGGAGGACGCGGGCGGCGCCGCGGGCCCGGGCAGCGGATTCACCGACGGCGGCGGCGGCGGGGCCGGCGGCGGAGGCGCCGGCGGCTGCATGGTCAGGATGCGGGCGCAGGCCGAGGTCACGGCCGCGGCGCTGATCATGCCGCTGCTCTGCTGCCGGTTCACGGCGTTGTACATCGCCATGCCGAGGGTCTCGAGCAGCACGGCGTCGATCATCCCGTGCGCCTGCGACGGGGCCTGCCCGGTCGCGAGGGTGACGGTGGTGCTGACCGAGTCGACGATCTGGCTGTTCACGGTGCTTTCATCGATCATGGAGACGCTCCCTTGGCGATGATCATGGCGAGGACCTGGGCGAGCGCGGCCTCCGCCACGACCTGGCCGCGCTGCTGGCTGGCCACGGCGTTCGCCATGGCCAGGCCGATGCTGTGGGCCATCGCGACGTCGGTCATGCCCATGGCGATCGCCGGGGCCAGGCCGACGGCGACCGGGGATCCGGACGCGATGGCGGGCAGAAGACTCATCCGGGAACTCCGGCCCGCACGACGACGGCGGACTGCTTGGAACCGCGTCGCGCGGGCCGGACGCCGGAGGCGGCGGTCAGGCGTAGATGGCGGCCGTGGCCCTGCCGGTGGAGGCCGTGTCGATGGCCAGCAGCGTGCTCACGCCCTGCGTGGTCGACGCCTGCATGGTGACGTAGGACTGCTGCTGGTTGTTGGTCGCGTTGTGCGCGGCGTTCGACAGCGCCTGGCTGGTCGCGACGAACAGGTTGCCCATCGCGATGGCGGGGGCGTCGCCCAGCACCTTGGTGTTGACCTGCGACACCGAGTCGGTGATCTGGCTGTTGACGGCGGTCGGAAATGCCATGGTGAATGCTCCTTGCGGTTGGTGGAAGAAACGCTAGTGACGGCGACGCGTCCGGGAGCTCGCGGGGACGCTCCTGACGCGCTGGGGCTCAGCCGAGAATCTTCTTCGTGGCTGCACCGGTGGCGCTGGTATCCAGGGAATACAGCAGCGTCACGCCCATCGTGGTGGCGGCTTGCGCCGTGACGTACATCTGTTGCTGCGCCAACGTGGCGTTGTGGGCCGCATTGGCCAGGGCCTGGGCGGTGGCCTGGTACAGGTTGCCCATGGCGATGGCCGGCGAAGTGCCGAGCACCTGCACGTTGGCCTGCGTCACGGAATCGGTGATCTGGCTGTTGACGGAGGTTGGAAAGGCCATGTGCCCAGCTCCTTGCGGTTAACGGTTGGACGGACGTCGGCGGTCGCGGGGTGGCGGAAGGACGGTCCCGGCGGCTCAGCCGCCGAGGATCGCCTTCGTCGCCACGCCCGTGGACGCGGTGTCGACGGAGTACAGCGTCGCCACGCCCATGGTGGTGGCGGCCTGGGCCGTCACGTAGCTCTGCTGCTGGGCGTTGGTGGCGTTGTGGGCCGCGTTGGCCAGGGCCTGCGCGGTCGCCTGGTACAGGTTGCCCAGGGCGATCGCGGGCGCGTCGCCGAGGACCTTGGTGTTGGCCTGGGTCACCGAGTCGGTGATCTGGCTGTTGACGGCGGTGGGAAATGCCATGGTGGTGGTGCTCCTGGGTCGGGGTCAGTCCGTGAGGACTCGGGCGCGACAGGGCGGACGCCCCGGTCGCGGATCAGCCGTAGGGCTTGCCGGTGAGGATGTCCTTGGTCGCGATGCCGGTGGAGGCCGTGTCGATCGAGTAGAGCGTGGTGACGCCCATGGTCGTGGCGGCCTGGGCGGACACGTAGCTCTGCTGCTGCGCGTTGGTGGCGTTGTGGGCCGCGTTGGCCAGGGCCTGCGCGGTCGCCTGGAAGAGGTTGCCCAACGCGATGGCGGGGGCGTCGCCCAGCACCTTGGTGTTGGCTTGCGTGACCGAATCGGTGATCTGGTCATTCACGGAGGTCGGAAAGGCCATGTGGAACTCCCTGTTGAGACGGGACCTCGGGTCCCTGTGGTGGAGGTGACGACAAACGCCTGCCGACGTCGGCTGGAAGGCACTCGTCGTTGGCGTGGATGAATAGTAGGAAAGGCCGATGCGCGGCGATCGGCGGGATTGATGGAAAAGGCGGCGAATCTGATGAAGCGATCCGGACGAATGCCTTGACGGCTCGAGAGAGCAAGCGCAGCCGCGTGGGGATTGCGCCGCCCATTCATGAAGCGACGATGCGCACAATAAAAAAGGTCGGCTTAAAGGCCGACCTTCCGACTTGGATTAATCTCGATTCTTACCATTTAATGACGACAGGCAGATGATCTGGGCCCATTCCGGGTTGCGTAATTAGTTGGTGGATTGCTTGTTGGTCAGTGTCAGTTAGTCTGGCCCTTGCTCCGATGCGCTCGTAAAGCGTTCGAACAGTCCGCTTGGCCACGTCGTACACGATCTTTTCATTTTGCGGCACTTCCAATGCTGATTGCAGGGCCTTCAAAGTGGTGTTTGTAATATTTTTTCCTGCCTTTTTTGAATCCAATGCAGCCTTTAGCTCGTCTTCTCTTTTTTGGATTTCCTGCTTGAGAATTCTTCGCTTTCCCTTTATATGATCTAAATATTTTTCGAATATAAATCCAACACTGCGTTCATAAAATATATCTGGCACCATGGCGGAAATGGATGGGGAATATTTCAATCCCCCAAAAACGCAAGCGTAGTCAAGGGTTTTTTCGCCCACTTTTGGGCTTGTTATTTTATCCACGGCTATGCTTGAGTATCGCGTGGGCATCGACGGTGCAACGATCTTTGCTTGAAACAAGTTGGCCACAATTTCTGCATTCTTGGCCTCAAGGTTCCAATCCGCCAATGCAATCACACCGGCTTGCGGCCATCTTTGCGAGTTTGAGTGCATGTTTTCCGGCAACTGCTTGCATATATCCGATAGGCATGCAAGGCCGGAGTCGCCCGAATCGGATTTGATGTGCGTTATGAGCAATGCCGGCATGCTCCCAAATCCCACATGCACAACGCCTCGGGGCTTGTCCGAAAAAGACGGAAAATACGGAGTTACATCTGTGCATCTATGTGCACCTTTGGTGAGTACTGCATACTTCAGAGATGACCCATCGCCGTGAATGGTGAGATCGAGCTGCCGATTTCTGGCGAATTGCTCAACAGATTCTCTGCTGGTAATTTCCAAGAGAATTACAGCTGTCACGCCCTGATCTCTTATGCAATTTTCAAGAACTTCGTTGATCAAATTATTTTTCTCTGAGAAGGAATCTTGGAAGCCGCTGGAGTGCTGAATGTTCCAGATGAGAATGGCAGGCATGGTTTTCCTTTCGAAGGAGCTGTTGGGGCTTGATTGACATTTTCTCAATGTCAATGCAAAGGATAAAATCACCTTGCCTTCCATAATCGGCGAAAATGCTGAAAAATGCGGACTACTTGATGTAATCTAGATATAACGAGGCAGCGTGGGGTAAGCTGAATTGTTTTCCGCCTTTTGCCCAAGCGAGATCCGCGCCGACATTGGAAACATGCAGCGTGTCACAAGCCTTCCTATGGGCGGTTTGGTCAATCCGGCTGCAGCAGCTATCCGTCTGGCGATGCATTAGATAACTCCGAGGGATGAAGAAATACTTATTTTTTGAGAGCGTCCCTTAGTTGGAATCGGCAACTGGTTGCGCTCGGCGTTGAAGCGCCTTCCAGGCTTGCAAGGTGTTGGAGAGTCTTCTCTGCATTACCTCTCGTAAGAGGCGCTGCAGTCGAAACTTGACCCACTCATATCCGCGGTGGTTTGTTCCGGCATCGACAGCCTTGAGCTGCAGCACTGGATGTAGCAAGTTGCAAGGCTTGTTGCCGGATGGACCGAGCCGCATCGCCGGCATCGCGTCGCCATCGCTCAGAACCCATCGTCAGAGGTTTTGGATATGGCGCCGACGGTTTGTCGTATTGGCATTGAAGCGGCGGCGTTCCTAGACTCGCGCCCTCAATCCCAATGCCCTGGCGAGGAGCCCCATGCCGCAACGTCGCGCCCCCTGACAACCGTATCCGCACGACTGGCCGCGGCCACCGCGCTCCTGCTCCCGCTGGCCGCGTCCGCGGCGGACGTCTGCTTCTTCGAGCACTACAACTACCAGGGCGCCAGCCATTGCACCTCGGCCGCGAGCGGCGAGGTCGGTGCCGCCGTCACGGACCGCATCTCGTCGGTGCGCGTGCCTGCGGGAACACGGGTCACGCTGTACCAGCATCCGGGTTTCACGGGCAGCGCGCTGGCGCTCACCGGCGATGCGCCCAATCTCACCGATCGGGGCTTCAACAACCTGGCCTCGTCGTTCAAGGTGGCATCCACGACGCCGCCGCCGGCGTCCGGGCCGGTTTGCTTCTATGAGGACTACGACTTCCGCGGGCAGAGCGAATGCACCAGCGCGACCGGCGGGGACATCCAGGTGCTCGCCGACCGCGTGTCCTCGGTGAAGGTCCCGGCGGGCGTGAAGCTTTCGCTCTACGAGAACGGCGGCGCGTCCGGTCGCATGCTCGTGCTGTCGGCCGACGCGCCCAACCTCGCGATGGCGGGTTTCAACAACCGCACGTCCTCGTTCCGAAGCGAGAGCACCGGGACCGGTGCGCTGCAGGTCGTCTTCATCGGCAACAGCTTCACGCACGGCAATGCGAACCCGGTGCTGCACTACAACTCGGTCAACGTCACTGACCTGAACGGCAGCGGCTACGGCGGGATGCCGGGACTCTTCAAGCAGCTGACGGTGGAGGCCGGCCTGAACTACCAGGTGGCCATCGAGGCCGTCAGCGCGCAGACGCTCAAGTTCCACTACACGAGCAAGCGGGCGGTGCTCGACAACCAGCGCTGGGACGCGGTGGTGATGCAGGACCAGAGCAACCTCGATCCTGCCGCGCCGGGCAATCCGGCCAACCTCATCACCTACTCGGGACTGCTGGAGAAGTTCATCCATGGCGTCGACGTGAATGCCAACGCGAACGGCAACGCCAAGGCCAACGTGTGGCTGCTGGCCACCTGGGCGCGGCCGGACCAGGTCTACCAGCTGGGCGGGCACTGGTACGGACAGACGCTCGAGCAGGCCGCGACCGTGTTGAGCAACGGCTACAAGGCCGCCGCCACGCAGAACCGCGGGACGGCCGGGATGATCCCTGTCGGCGACGCCTTCGTGCGTGCGGTCGGGCAGGGCGTCGCGGACCGCAACCCGTATGACGGCATCGACGGCGACAAGCTCAACCTCTGGTCCGGCGACAACCACCATGCCAGCGCAGCCGGCAGCTACCTGGAGGCGCTGATGGCCTTCGGCCGGCTGACCGGCCGCGACCCGCGCAGCCTTGGCGCCGGCAGCGTCGCGGCGCGGGCGATGAACCTGACCGCGGCGCAGACGACGGCATTGCAAGAGGTCGCGTACCGGCAGTTGCTGGCGAGTCAGGCGCCGTGATGGGGAATGCCCTGATCCTCGATTTAATCGCCGTCTAAGACGCCACGCCAAGAATCCTCCCGTTCACACCGGGGGATCCTCATGCAACGACGAACCGTGCTCTCTCTGCCGGCCGTGCCGGCGCTCGCCGCGATGGCCGGTGTCCCGAGGCTCGCGGGGGCCGAAACGGCCACGCCGACGGCATGGCGCCCTGTCGAGGGCCAGCATTACGAGCGCCTCGCCACGCCGATCGCGACGACCGCGGGAGGAAAGATCGAGCTCGTCGAGTTCTTCTGGCTCGGCTGCAGCCACTGCAAGGCTTTCGATCCGATCCTCGACGCCTGGCTGGCGCAGCGTCGCGACGTCGTGTCGATGCGCCGCGTGCACATCGCCGGACGGGCGCAGGTGGCCGCGCATCAGAAGCTGTTCTTCGCGCTGGAATCGATGGGGTTGCAGGAGCACCTGCGGCCGGTGGTGTTCGACCTGCTCGTGCAGCAGGGGAAGTCGATGAACACGCCGCAGGAGCAGGCGGCGGTGCTCGCCGGCGCGGGCGTGGATCCGAAGCAGCTGATGGACACCTACCAGTCGTTCAGCGTGGCGACGAAGTGCCAGCAGGCCACGCAGTTGCAGGAGCGGGCCGGTGTCGACGGCGTGCCGACGCTGATCGTCGGCGGGCGCTTCAGGACTTCGCCCAGCATCGCGAGCCGCGGTGCGCGGCTGACGGAGGAGGAGAGCGGTCGGCGGGCCATGGCGGTCGTCGACCACCTGCTGGCCGGGCGGTTGCGTGCGTGACGTGTCGTCGCGGGAGCCAGGCAAGTCCTGACCCTCGCGCGGAGGGGACGCCACGGCACGGCACGTCAAGCCATGCGGCGAACGCCCCGTCCCCGCGACGCGGAGCGTCCGGGGTCGGGGCCTCGATGATCAGAAGCGGTAACCGACGTTCAAGGTCACGCCGTCGACCTTCAAGCCGTCCTTCTTGTAGTACTGCATGTAGTCGAGGCCGCCGTAGATGGTCTTGCTGAAGTTGTAGCGACCGCCCAGACCCCAGGCAAAACTGCCGTAGCTGTCGGAGCCGCTCAGCCCGAGACCCGAGGCCTTGATCTTGCTGTCGGCATAACCCACCCGACCGAACACCTCGAACTGGTCGAAGCTGTACTTCGGCGTCACGAAGATCCCGTAGCTGCGCGTGACCTTGAACTTGACGCCGTCCACGGTGTCGTCCTTCAGGCCGGTGGCCAGCATGGCTTCGATGGCCACGTTCGGGTGCAGGTCCCAGCCGACGATGCCGCGCAGGGCGCCCGGCTTGATGGTCGGGTCGTCGGACTTGAGGTTGAGGAAGCTGTAGCCCACGTCGCCGTACAGGCCGCTGGTCGCGGCGGCGGTCTGGGCTTGCGCAACGCCGGCGGCAAGCAGCAGCGCCGCCGCGAGGATGGAAATCTTGGTCATTCGAGCACTTCTTTGAATGGATGGACAACCACGCCTCGACGAGGCGGGTCGAACGCTCGCGATGACTCCCAATTCAATGGCGCGCGCAGAAGTCACTGCGCTGGAGGAAACGTCCGCCTGACGATCGTGGTTGACGGCGACACAAACCGTCACACACGGCTCGCACGGAGCGCCGGGCAAGACCTGGCGCCGTGGCGCCCCGGTCCAGTGCCTCAGGACAGCGCCTTTGCCAGGATCGGCAGGCTGATGTCCATCCGGTAGTCGACCGCCGAGTGGTCGTCGGGGAACTCCTCGTAGACGTGTGCCACGCCCATCGCGCTCAGCCGCTTGTGCATGCGCCGGGCGCCGTAGACCAGGTTGTACTGGTCGACATCGCCGCAGTCGATGTAGAGCGCCTTGAGCGCGCTCAGGCCGGCGCCGTGCGATTCCACCAGCGTCAGCGGATCCCAGGCCAGCCAGTTGGCCCAGCGCTCCGGGATCAGCTCGCAGGTGTCCAGGGTCACGGGCAGCCGGACGCCGTAGGGCACCGACGGATCGGGGTCGAAGCTCGCGGCCTGCGCGAACATCATCAGGATGAACAAGTCGCTGTCCTTGGGCTTCTTCGCGTTCCAGAAGGCATCCACCCAGCGGCTGATGTCCGGCTCCTTGGCCAGTGCGCGCAGCACCGGCACGAACTCGTGGCGATACAGCAGTTCGAAGCCCATGTCGCCGGAATGCACGGCGGCCGCGGACCAGAAGTCCGGATGCAGCAGCGCATGGACCATCGCGCCGTAGCCGCCGCTGGACTTGCCGAACAGGCCGCGACGGCCGTTGCCGCCGCAGGCGAAACGT
Organism: Roseateles chitinivorans; assembly: GCF_050632145.1. Lineage (GTDB taxonomy): Bacteria > Pseudomonadota > Gammaproteobacteria > Burkholderiales > Burkholderiaceae_C > Roseateles > Roseateles chitinivorans_B. Next base: position 4,736,474 of record NZ_CP192577.1, on the reverse strand, counting down.
TGCTCGACGAAGGGCACGACCTCGTCGCGGAGAAAATCGTCCCAGCGGCCCATGGCGACCGAGTTGACGTACTGGTTGCCGCCCAGCTTCGTGAAGCAGTCCGGGAAGGCGACGACGACCGGCGGCAGCTCGCCGGCGGCGATCAGGCGGTCCAGCCGCTCCGGCAGGTTCTCGCCGAAGTTCTTCCAGTTGGTGTGCACCGGACCGCCGGCCGTGAAGCCGACGATGTCCACGAGCAGCGGGAGGCCCCGACCGTCGTGCCCGTGCGGGATGTAGACGTCCACGAGCCGCCGGGTGGGCGCGCCGACCAGGTTGCCCGCGAGGACCTCGCTGTCGAGGATCAGGCGGTGGACGGTGCCAGCGGGGGTGTCGGGGTTCTTGTGCATGGGTATCCAGGCAGGTGATCGGCGAGACTGTGGGCTGGAGAATAGCCTTCAATGCATCGCATGACACAACCCACGCCTCTCGACCTCATCAAGCGGCTGGTCGCCGCGCCGTATCCCGACCGGATCGAGGAGATCCAGCTGTACGGCATCCACGACAGCGACCACAACTTCTTCCGCAGCGGCCCGCGCCGCAAGATCGCGGTGCTCCATGACGCGAGCGGAGACTTCGAGCAGGACGATGAGCTGACAGAGGACGATCAGGGCGAGATGGAACTCGACAACCTTGCCGCCTTCCAGTCGATCACCGCCGAGGTGTCCGCATGGATGGGCGATCGGCCGGCGCAGACGGACGTCTGGCCGCCCGACATGCCGATCTCGACGGACTTCGATGACGACGAGCGCGAGGATGAAGCGCTCGAAGACGGCTCGGGCACCTGGACCTCCTCCTGCGAAGGCGGTTACCACGAGGCGGAGATCGATCGACGCATCGTGTGGGACCTGGGGGACGAGTACCTGGTGCTGTTCTGCCAGGAGATGCCGGGGGACGGGAACTTCGTGTGCGTGACCGGCGCGTGCGTGTTGCCGAAGGACGGGGGACCTGTCAGGCATGACAGCTGATGCGTCATCCGCGCTTGCCCTAGAGTCGTTCCGCATGGGACGGGTTGCTGAACGGGCGCACTTTCCGCCGAATTCGCAATGACCTCCCCGCGCCGGCCTTGGCCGAACCCTGGAGGAGCCTCATGTCAATTCAACACGTGGTCGTTGTCCTGTTCGAGAACCGCTCTTACGACAACGTGCTGGGTCGTCTCTATCACCCGGACAACCTGCCGCCCTACGACAAGGCTCCGGGCGGGCAAGCCCATCTGAATGGGCTGACCGACAGCGACAGCAACCCTTGCCCGGCGGGCTGCGACAACAACCCGTGCCCACCCGGTGTCTCGACCATTCCGGTCTCGAATCAGGTCACGCCGACCCGCATCGAGGGATCGGATCTCTGGTACGCCGCGACCGCCATTCCGACGATCGATCCCGGCGAGCCGTTCTGCGACATGGCGCAGCAGCTCCTGGGCCTGGCACACAAGCCCGAGTCCAATCCCTACGTGGATTACCCGCCCAGGGACCGGTCCCGCCTGTGCCAGGGGTTCACGCTGAACTACGCCCAGCAGTGCTGGGGCCTGGGCAATCCGGAGGCGCCCGTCCCCTCGGACAACATCAAGGACATCATGAACTGCCTGACGCCGGCCCAGATGCCGGTGTCGGCATTCCTGGCCAATCGCTATGCGCTCAGCGACGAGTGGTTCGCCTCGGTCCCGACACAGACCTTCACCAATCGGGCTTTCGCCATGTGTGCCGCGCCGGGACAGTCGGTGAACCTGCTCGGCGAGCGATTCAGCTTCATCGACGACATCCAGTACGTGTTCAACCCGTTGAAACCGGTCAGGTCGGTCATGCGGCAGCTGGACGAGGTGCACGGACGCAGCGTCGACGGGGTCGCCACATGGAAGGTCTACTTCCACGACTACTCCGTGGCGGTCGAGACCGTGCGGGATGTGGCGGATGCCGCCCGCGCCGCGGACAACATCAATGTCGCGAGCTTCGACGACTCGGACTGGGGGAGCCATGGGCATCCGCCTCAGATCAAGGGCGCCAAGGCGACGACCTTCCTCCATGACGTGAAGGCGGGCAAGCTGCCGAAGTTCTCATTCATCGAGCCGCGCTTTTTCGACAACTACGCGCGTTCCCACCTGCCGGCCAATCACAACCACCCGGGCGTGCCGAAGTATCCGACCCATCTCAGGGGCAGCAATGCGCCGACCGATGCGGCGACCGGCGAGGTCTTTCTCATGCAGCTCTACAACCTGCTGCGGCGCAGTCCCTGCTGGGCGGACACGCTGCTGATCATCAGCTATGACGAACACGGCGGCGTGTTCGACCATGTCCCGCCGCCGGTGGCACCGCCCCGGGCCACGACGTGCCGCCGGTGCGCAGCCTGACGGACCGCGCGGCGAACGGCTTCGATTTCAACGTGCTGGGCGGCCGCATCCCGGCGATCGTCGTGTCGCCGCACATCCGTGCGAGCTCGGTCGTCCGGCGGAAAGGGCAGCAGGAGGAAAACGAGGGGAGGGAGACGACTGCGGGCTTCGACCACACGTCGATCATCCGCACCGTGTGGAAGGTCTTCGAGCTGGACAAGGGACCGAACGGGCGACAGTCGCTGACGCTGCGTGACCTGCACGCGCCCGACCTGATGCATGTCATTCAACCGGCTACGGTGAATGACATCGGATGCTTTGACGGACAGATCGTGGCCGGACCTCGCGCATTGAACTTCGTCCATCACCACGATTGGCCCGGAGATCCGACCCCGCAGTTCGTGCTGGCCAGCGCAGGGCCGGATGCGCCGCTGACCGCGACGGTCGCCCAGGAGACGGGCGCGCCGTGGCTCTCCGTCCATGTGGTCAACGACGCCGAGGCGATGATCAGCCGGGTCTGCGTCACCGTCAGCGTGAGCGGCCTGTCACCCGCCACCTACAACGGGACCGTGAGCATCGCCGGCCCGAAGGGACTCGCGCCCGTGGTCATCCCGGTCGCGTTGATCATTCGTCACTTCCTGTAGACGAGAGGACGTCGACGACGGTGGACGTGCGACAGACCGCCTCAGCCCAACGGCGGAAGAAGGTTCAGCGCGAACACCATCAGCAGGCCCACGACGGACACGATGGACTGGACCACCGAGATCGTGCGGGTGGCTTCGCCCATCGACATGCCGAACGACTCCTTGACCAGCCAGAAGCCCGCATGGTTGGCGTAGTTGAAGAAGAGCGACCCGCAGCCGATGGACAGGGCCATCAGCGGCATGTTGACCGTCTCGCCGGACATCGCCAGCGGCGCCAGCAGGCCCGCGGCGCCGACGATCCCGACCGTGGCGGAGCCGGTGGAGACGGACAGCAGCATGGAGATCAGCCACCCCAGCAGCAGCGGGGAGACCGCGAACTGATGGCTCATGTGCACGATGGCGTCGCCGACATGCGCATCGGTGAGCACCTGCTGGAAGGCGCCTCCCCCGGCGATGATCAGCAGCACATTGGAGATGGGCTTGACGCTCTCGCTGAGCGCCTTTCTCACCGCGTCCGGCTCGCCGGAGCGGAGCATCACCATCGCGAAGACCAGGCCCAGCAGCATCGCGACGATCGGGTTGCCCAGGAAGGCCGTGACGTGCAGCACCGGGGAGGTCTTGTCGAGCACGATCTCCGCGATCGCATGCGCCAGCATCAGCACCGCCGGCAGCAAGGCACACAGCACGCCGACGGCCACGCTGGGCGCGGTCGATGATGGCGCAGGGGTGCCGGCCCCGGGGGCGGCGATCCCGTCGCTCTCCGGCACGTACTGGTGGATCATGGCCTCGTCCGGTCGTGCCTGCATGCGGGGCGCGATGAAGGTGCCGTAGATCGGTCCTGCCAGGATGATCGCCGGGATGGCCGCGACGAAGCCGTAGATCATCGTGGCGCCGACGCTGGTCTTGAGCGTGGCGATCGCCGTCAGCGGGCCCGGGTGCGGCGGCACCATGCCGTGCATGGCGGCCAGCGCGGCGATCACCGGCACGGACACATACACGTAGGCGGAGCCGCTGCCGACCTTGCCGGTCTCCAACCGGCGCGCCACGCCGAAGATCAGCGGCAGCAGGACCACGAGCCCCACCTCGAAGAACATCGGGATGCCGATGACGAAGGCCACGCCGGCCATGGCCCAGGGCAGGCCCTTGTGGGAGGACCGGCGCACGATGGCATTGGAGACGGCCGTGGTGACGCCCGAGTCCGCCAGCAGCTTGCCGAGCATGGCGCCGAGTGCCACGACCAATCCCACGGCGCCCAGTGTTTTCCCCGCGCCGCCGGAGATGGCGGAGGCGACCTTGTTCAAGGGCATGCCGGTGGCGAGCCCGACGGCCATCGATACCAGCAGCAACGCCAGCAGCGGGTGGAGCTTCGGCCTGGCCACGATGAGGGCCACGAGGCCCAGCACGCTGACCAGCGCGATGGTCAGCAGTTGGATGTCCACAAGGCTCATGGTCGCCTGTCTCCGGTGTCGTTGATCCGAGGACCTCGCGCGCGCGCCAGGCGCGACGCCGTCCATCAGGGGATGATTCACGTTAACAGGGACGGCCCGACGCCGGGGCGAGCAGTGCGCCAGGCCGGGGAGCGTGTGCGGTGGGTGGCCACCGCCAAATGTTCAGGCGCCGTGAAGCCCATGATGCAGGTGCGCGCTACAGTAGCCGGATGGACCTCTGAGAAGCCCGGGCTCCGGGAGATTCGATGACGCATCAAGACATGCGCCCGCGCCGCGTCGCGATCGTTGCGAACAACCTGCACACGTACCAGATCAAGATCGTCTGCGGGATCCGCGACGTGCTCCGCGACAACGGGGTGGATTCACTGCTGATCCTGGGCCAGGCCTTGCGACCGCCCGATGCCGGGGCGTCGCCCGCGAACGACGTCTACGACCTGATCGATGCCCGGAACTTCTGCGGCGTGATCGTCCTGTCGACGGTGGTCGGTCCCCAGATCTCGGACCAGGCCCTGAGCGCGTGGATTCAGCGCTTCGCGCTGCCCGTCGTCAGCATCGGGCGCCCGCTGGAGCAGGCTGGCAACGTCCTGATCGACAACGTCCCCGGCATGTCGGCGCTGATGACGCACCTGCTCGACGGGATGGGTTACCGCACGCTCGCGCTGTTGAGGGGCATCCCTGGCAACGCCGACTCGGACGAGCGCGAGTCGGTCTTCCGCACGAGCCTCGAGCGTCGAGGCCTCCCCGTTGAAGACGAGCTGCTGATGACGGGCGACTTCGCCTCGGTGAAGGCGTTCCGCCTGGTGCAGCAACTCCTGGAGCGCCGGCGGGATGTCCAGGCCATCGTCTGCGCCAACGACGACATGGCGGACGGCTGCGTCCGGGCCATCAACGCCGCCGGGCTTCGCGTCCCGCAGGACATCGCGGTGGTCGGATTCGACGACGCGATCCACCACGTGGTGCCGGCGCTGACCACGGTGCGCATGCCGGTCTACGAGCAAGGCAGGGAAGCGGCACTGATGCTGCTCGCGAGGCTTCAGGCGCCCGCGTCCCCGGTCCGGCCCGACACGCGGGTCCTCCTCGCGGAACTGGTCGTGCGGGACTCCTGCGGCGCCGGGGGCAGGCCCGCCATGTCGAGCGCGATGCCACGCGCTGCCGCGGTCTCCGCCAACGGCATCGAGAGCTACCTGGCGGAGCCCCTCCGACAATGGATGGCGCTGTTCGACGACATGGCCCCGCACGCGGACCGGCACCAGGCGTTCCTGGAAGCGTGGAACGAGGCGCTGTCCCGCCGCCCGCTCATCGAGGTGGAATACCCGATGTGGCGGGACCAGTTCGCCGGCGTCGTCGACCGTGCTCACGTCAACTCCACGGTGGCCAGGCTGGCACTGGCCGCGCTCTCGTCGCTCGCGGGGGTGATCCAGCGGGACAACTCCCGGCGCCACAGTCTGCGCGCCGGCTTCGGCGAGATGGTCCCGTGGCTGTTCAATTGCGACAGCCACGAGCATCTTCGGCTCGAGCTGTCGAAGTTCCTGAGGCACGTCGGCCTGGACCGCTATGCGATGGTGCTCTATGAGCGGTTCGGGCCCGCGCTCCCGGATCGATCGCGTGTGGTCCTGGACAGCTCGGGCCCGGCAGCGGGGGACGATGCCTGGTATCCCACCCAGGACATCCTGCCGGCGCCGGTGTGGCAGCGGCTCACCGGCGACCTGCTGGTGTTGACACCGCTGCTTGTCAACGCGATCCACTACGGCCTGATGGTGTACGAGCCGCCTGCCTGGTGGGGGCCGTACCCCGATACCAGCTTCAGCCACACCCTCAGCCACGCCATCAGCCAGGTCGAGAACACCATCGCCGCCCGGGACTACGCGCTGCAACTCGAAGGCCAGGTCAAGGCGCGGACCGCGGCGCTGGAGGCTCAGGTCGCGGAGACCTTGAAGGCCGAACAGGCGTTGCGCCTCGCCAATGCCTCGCTGCAGCACACCGCGTTCCACGACGGGCTGACGCAGCTGTTCAACCGGACGGCCTTCGACACGCATTTCGAGAATCAATGGGGCCAGCACCTGGCGCGGCAGCGACCGCTGTCGGTGCTCCTGTGCGACGTCGACCACTTCAAGAAATACAACGACCTGCACGGGCACGTCATGGGCGACGAGTGCCTGCGGCAGATCGCCCAGGCACTCCGCAGCGCGGTCCGCGGCGAGCACGACATCGTCGCGCGCTATGGCGGCGAGGAGTTCGTGCTCGTCCTGCCGTCCACCGACCTGTCCCTCGCGACCGTTGTCGCCGAGCGCATCCAGCAGGAAGTACGCAAGCTGCAGCTGCGTCACGGCGCGGAGGGCGCCGGAGCGCACGTGACCGTCAGCATCGGCGCGGCCACGGCGCTTCCTCGCATCGACATGACCAAGCAGTCCCTCATCGAGCTCGCGGACCACTGCCTCTACCAGGCCAAATCGGCGGGACGGGCACGCTGCATGTCGGCCCAGGCGGCCTGACGCCTCGACACACGGGCGCGTCCATGAGGGCGTCACGAGGGCGTCACTAGGCCGCTACTCGGCCGCTACTCGGCCACTACTCGGCCACTACTCGGCCACTACGAGGGCATGGCATCCGCATTCGCGGCACGCAAGGGATCCGTGGCTTCGAGCCAATCCAGTTCGTTCTCGAGCGCGTGAAAGGCGTCGTCGCCGATCTCCGCGGCGTCTCGCATGCCGATCAAGGTCTGGCGGGCGGCGCCGAGGGCGTCCTCGTACGCCGTGTCGTAGTCGGCCCCGAACGAGGCAGCGGCGCTTCCCGGGTCGTGCAGCGGGCCTCCCAGGTGCATCTTCAGGTTCTTGCGCGCGAGGTCGAGCGCCGCGGATCTGTCCGCCGGGATGCGCGCCAGCGCGGCCTCCAGCATGCGTTGTCGCGCGGCGGCCTCCTCCTCGCCGACAGGGTCGTCGTCGCGCAGCTTGAGTGCGCGCAGCAGCGGCTTGAGCGTCAGCCCCTGGATCAGCAGCGTGCCCAGGACGACGAGGAAGGCGGTCAGCAGGATGAGGTCGCGGCCCGGAAACTTCGCGGGCAGCGCCAGCGCCGCCGCCAGCGTGACGACGCCGCGCATGCCGGCCCAGGAGATGACGAGTCCGCTGCCCACGGTAGGCCTGAGCATGAGCCGCGCGGCGCGCAGGCTGTGGCGGCCTCCGAGAAACTGGAGCAGGTGATTGAAGGTCATGTGCCACACGAAGCGCACGGCGATGACGGTCGCCAGCACGGCCGCGGCCACCGACAGGTACTGGTCCCGGGTCGCCTGGGGAAGCTCGATGAGGACAGGGCGCAGCTGCAGCCCGATGAAGATGAAGGCGAGCAGGTTGAGCGCGAACACCACCGTCGCCCAGACGGCATTGGTGGGCACGCGCACGCGTGCCTCGATGCGGGCCGGCGCGATGCGCGCCAGCGTCATGGCGAAACCGACCGTGGTGAGCACTCCCGACAGCCCGAAGCGCTCGGAGAGCTGCCACACCGCGACGGTGCCGACGAACTGCAGGAGGATGGCTGTCGGAATGTGCTGGACCCGCTCCAGCAGCCGTTGCGTCAGGAAGCCGAGCACTGGCCCGGCGATGAGGCTCCCGACGACGCTGAGGATGAATGCGGGCGCCACCGCCTGGACGACGAAGCCCCCCGAGGCGATGGCGCCGACCGCCAATCGGTAGATCAGCAGCGCGCTGGCATCGTTGAGGAGGCTCTCGCCCTCGAGCACGCCCAGGATGCGTTGAGGCGGATGCAGCGGGCGCAGGACCGCCGTGGCCGCCACGGCATCCGGCGGCGCGACGATGGCCCCCAAGGCGATGGCCGCCGCCCAGGGCAGGGTGGGGACCAGCGTGTGGGCGACCAGGGCGACCGCCGCGGTGGTGAGCCCGACCGTGACGACGACCAGGCTCGTCAGCGGCAGCCAGTTGTCCTTCAGATCGCGCAGCGAGGCGTCGTAGCCGGCGTCGACCAGGATGGGCGCCACGAACAGGGCGAGCACCAGGTCCGGCGGCAAGGTGAGTTGCGGCGCCCCTGGCACCAACGCCAGCGCCGCGCCGCCGAGCGCGAGGAACACGGGCGACGGGGCGCCGAGTTTCCTCGCGGCGGCGGCCAGGAGGACCGCCGCGACGAAGAGGACGATGATCTGTTCCAGCTCGTGCACGGGGCCAGTATCTCAGCATGCCGCCGCGGGAATCGTCGAGAGGTGTCCGGCACGCCTGCCGCTCCAGGTGCCAGCGGCACGCGCGCCCTCATGCCGGCGATGCTGCTGATGCCGGCACCGGCGCGTACTTGTCACCGACCTGCTCGCGCAGCGGATGCGTGTCGTAGACGATGTGCATGCTCTGGATGCGGCGGCTGCCCGGTCGGAAGGCAAACACGTCCACGCAGGTGAAGTCGACGGGACGTCCGTCGCTGAGCGTCCAGTCATAGCGGAAGTACGCGGCGATGCGCACATCCTGGTCCGTCGCCTGCACGGAAGCGAACAGGTCGATCAGCGTGATCACGCTCTTGCTGGACGCCTGCGCGAGCTTGGGAAAGAAGTCGCGCGCGAGCATCGTGCCGAGGAACGGGGAGTGGACGAGGCCGTCCTCCTCGAAGCTCGAGATCAAGCCCGCCGTGTCGCTGGCGTGCAGGTGGCGCAGGTAGGCGCGCACCGTGTCCAACTGGGAAGCATCCATGGTCCGTCCGTCGCTGGTTGAAAGCGTGGATCGTTCCAGTCACGCGATCGCGCCGCAAGCCGGGAGGCTGACGATCCATTAAAGTCGTTTATGAATTGGCGCTACCTGCACTACCTCGAGCTCGTGATCGAGCATGGCAGCTTCGCTGCTGCGGCGCGGGCCGCCGGCGTGTCTCAGCCGGCCATCAGCCACGGCATGCGGCAACTCCAGCGTGAGTTCACGACGCCCCTGTTCGTCCGGTCGGGGCGCACGCTGCAACCCACCGGGGTCGCGCTGAAAGCGGCGGCCGAGCGTGCCGGGATCGCCGAGCGGTTCGAGACTCTGGCGGCACCGCGCGCGGCACCCGGACACCATGAGCGCCTGCGGGTCGGCGTGACGCCATCGGCCGCACTGGTGTGCGGCCCGGCGCTCCACGCCCAGTGGTGCCACGATCGCCCGCGCCGGCGTCTGGAGATGCACAGCGCCGACGAAGGTCGGCTGCTGGCCCGGCTGCAAGGCGGCGAGCTCGATCTGGTGATCTCGCCGAAGCCGCGGGGATGCCGGACGGCCGGCCTGACGGCGGAAGCGCTGTATCAGATCGCGCCGCTGGTCTACGCGCGCCGGGCGCATCCGCTGGCGCGCGTTCAATCGCTGCAGGACCTTCAAGCGGCGTCGTGGGCCATCGTGGGGCCCAGCGTGAGCGGCCCCGTGGACGTGCTGCAGGAGGCATTCGCCGTGCGACGCATGAAGCCGCCGCGCGTGGCCGTCTCATGCCCGGATTACGCCAGCCTTCTTCATCTGATGACCCGCAGCGACCTGCTCTGCGTCCTGCCGCACCCGGCACTCCTGGGCAGCGTGTCCGGCAACGCCGTGGTGCCGCTGCGCCTGCGGGAAGCACTGCCGAGGTACGAGATGCATGTGTTCGCGCCGGTCCGGCCGCGACAGGCCGTGAGGGCCGTCATCGACGGCCTGCGACACGGGTGGGTGTCGGGCGCCGACGGGCACGGTGCGCCCTCAGCCGGACACCGCCTCGACCAGCCTCGAGGAACGCCTGACCGTCGACCGCGATGAACGTCGGGATGGCGCTGAAAGGGTTCCTCATCGGTGAATTGTAGAGACCAGGGATCCAATGCCGGGAAGAGATGTCGGCACTGGCGCTTCACCGCTGTCAATAACATCGAATCCCATTGATTGATCCGGAACTCGCCCCCGTCGTTCGACGCGACCTGTCTTCCGTGATGTAGCCGCCAGCGGCCGTCGAGCCGATGCCATTCCTTGTTTCTCTTGCCACCGGGCGGTGGCACGGGCAGCGCTTTGCCTGAAGCGTCCCCATTCCCGTTTCAACCCAGCGTCAGAAAGATCCCATTCATGAAAGCCTATCGTCTCGTTCCCGGTGCCGGCATCGCAGGACTTCGTCAGGAGCAGGTGCCGGAGAGGCCGCTGGGTGCCTTCGACGTCCGCGTGGCGCTGCATGCCGCCGCGCTGAACGCCCGCGACCTCGCGATTGCGCGCGGCCAGTACGGCGGCCTCACCGGCGACGCCATCACCCCGTTGTCCGACGGCGTGGGCACCGTGGTGGCGGTGGGCCCGTCGGTCACGCGGGTCGCTGTCGGCGATCACGTGATCGCGACCTTCTGGCCGGACTGGATCGACGGTGAAGGAACCCGCGAGAGCCAGGTCCGTTCCTTCGGCGCCCAGCTCGACGGCACCCTGGCCGAGCAGCTGGTGGCGCCCGAGACCGCCCTGGTCCACGCGCCCGCGCGGCTCTCCGATGCGGGCGCGGCGTCCATCGCCTGCGCCGGCGTGACGGCCTGGAATGCCCTCTTTGTCCAAGGGGGCCTGAGGCCGGGGGCCTCCGTGCTGATCCTGGGGACGGGCAGTGTCGCGACCTGGGCCCTGCAACTCGCGAAGGCGGCCGGTCTGCACGCCATCGTCACCTCGTCCAGCAACGGCAAGCTGGCTGAGGCGGAACGTCTCGGCGCACGGGGCGTCGTCAACTACGCCGAGCATGCGGAGTGGCAGGACGAGGTACTCCGGTTGACGGGGGGCGAGGGCGTCGATCTGGTGCTCGAAGTCGGGGGCCAGGACACGCTGGCGCGCTCCCTGGCCGCGGTCCGCTTTGGCGGACGCGTCGTGGTCATCGGCGGTGTGAGCGGCTGGGGCGATGTCAAGCTGTCGCCCGGGGCGCTGGTCGGCGGCAAGAAGACGCTGGGCGGCCTGATGGTCGGCAGCCGTCGCATGACCGAGGACCTCGTGCGCTTCATCGACACGACCGGCCTGACCCCGGTCGTCGACAGCGTGTTCCCTTACGCCGAGGCGACGAACGCCTACGAGCGCCTCGCGTCCGGCAGCGCCTTCGGCAAAGTGGTGGTGAGCCTCAAATGAACGCGCGCCGTGCTCCGATCCGGCGCCTGCGCCGCGTGGTCCAGGTCCTGATGTCCGGTTTGATATCCGGTCTGGTCATGGGCCTGGTGATGGGCCTGGTGCCCGGTGCGGTCGCCCTGGCCGCTGGTCAAGGCAGTCCTCAGGACGTGTCCCGCGAAAAGATCGTCGATCCGGGCAACCTGGTCGAGGTCAGTCCTGGCGTGCACGTGATCGAGGACCGGCAGCAGGTGTTCCTTGTTCCCAACGTCACCCTCATCACGGGCCGCGATGCGGCGCTGGTCGTGGACACGGGCCTGGGCGTGGAGAGCGCGCAAGCGGTCCTCCGGACCGCCAGGAAGCTGGCGGGCCATCGCAAGCTCTACCTCACGGTCACCCACTTCCATCCCGAGCACGGCTTCGGCGCCCAGGTCTTCAAGGGGCAGGCGACCATCATCTACAACCGCGCGCAGCGCGACGAACTGCTGAAGAAGGGGAAACCTATCGCCGCTTCTTCGCCGACAAGCTGGGCGTGGGCCAGGCGATGCGGGAGGTCCACCTGACGCCGCCGGATGTGGTGTACGAGAACGAGGCGTCCATCGATCTCGGCGGACGCGTGGTCAGGCTCGACCACTACAGCGCGGGGCACACGCTCGGCGATCAGGTCGTCTCGATCCCGGCGCAAGGCGTGGTCATCCTCGGCGACCTGCTCGAAAGCCGGTCCTTCCCGATCATGCCGTGGTTCCCCGACCTGAACGACACGGACGTCGATCCGACGCACTGGCGCGAGATCCTGCGGACCGTGAGCCGGGAGAAACCGACCGTGGTGATCCCGGGTCATGGCAAGGTCGGTACCGTCAAGGACATCGACGACCTGGCCGCGCACATGGACCTGGTCCGGCACGAGGTGATCCGCCGCTGCGACGCGGGTGACGAGCTCGCGAAGATCCAGAAGGAGCTGACACCGGTCCTGGTGGCGCAGCACCCCGACTGGGACCTGAAGGACTGGATCCCGATGGAGATCATGGTCAACCACACGCGCTTGTGCGCGAAGTGAGCCTGCCATGAGCGGCGCGGCCCTTTCGCGCAAGACCTGGTACCCGGCGCCCAGCCTTCCTGCGGGATTGCTTCCCCCGCATGCAGGCTTGGCCCCGGCCCCGTTTTTGACGATGATCGGCGCTCCGCCCCCTCCCGATCTCCGTCGAGAGCGCTGAACGCGGGACAGGCGCCACATCACCTTCCAGGGAGTGTCGACAGTGAAGAAGCTCAACATCGGGCCCCGTCTGGCCCTTGCTTTCGGAACCGTCCTGGCGCTCGCGTTGATCGCGTTGTCGATCGCCATGTGGCGGCTGCAGAGCCAGGCGTCCACGACCCAGACCCTCCTGGCCGAGCCACTGGCCAAGGAGCGGCTGATCTCCGACTGGTACCGCAACAGCGCCGTGGCCATCCGCCGGATCACGGCGATCGCCAAGAGCCGCGACACCGGCCTGCTCGAGTACTTCGGCCCGGAGACCGTGACCTCCTCCAAGGTGTCCGGCGACAAGCAGCGCCAGGTGGAAGGCATGGTCAAGGACGATGCCGAGAAGGCGCTGATGGAGGAGATGGCCGTGCGTCGCAAGGCCTTCCTCGCCGCGCGGGACGACATCTACGCCCTCAAGAAGGACGGCAAGGAGCCGGAGGCCGCCAAGTACTTCGAGGAACGCTTCGTGCCGTCCAGCACGGCCTACTCGGAAGTGTTCGAAAAGCTGCTGCAGTACCAGCGCGACCAGATCGACAGCGCCGCGGCCGCCGTGGCCGCCACCAATGCCAGCAGCCGCGTGCTGCTGCCCGCGCTCGGGATCCTGCTGCTGCTGTCGGGCGGCGTCTTCGCGTGGCTCATCACGCGCAGCGTGACCGCGCCGCTGGGGGCGGCGCTGGCGGCCGCGCAACGCGTGGCCACGGGTGACCTCACCGCGCGGCTCGTCACCCATTCGACGGACGAGGTCGGGCAACTGCTGGTCGCGCTGGCCAGCATGCAATCCACGCTGTCGCAGACCATCGGCGGCATCCGGCACGCGACGGACAGCATCTCCACCGCCAGCGCCGAGATCGCCATCGGCAACCTGGACCTGAGCCAGCGCACCGAGCAGACGGCGGGCAACCTGCAGCAGGCAGCCAGCGCCATGGAGCAGCTCAACGGCACGGTGCGGCAGACCGCCGAGTCGGCGCGCACCGCGAACCAGCTCGCCACGTCCGCCACCGCCGTGGCGCTCAAGGGCGGCGAGGTCGTCTCACAGGTCGTCTCGACGATGGACGAGATGCAGGCCTCGTCCAGGCGCATCGGCGACATCATCGGCACGATCGACGGCATCGCGTTCCAGACCAACATCCTGGCGCTGAACGCGGCGGTCGAGGCTGCCCGTGCGGGTGAGCAGGGCCGCGGCTTCGCCGTCGTGGCGGGCGAGGTGCGCAGCCTGGCGCAGCGCAGCGCCGAGGCCGCCCGGGAGATCAAGGTGCTGATCGGCGACTCCGTCGACCGCGTCGATGCGAGCACCCGGCTGGTCGGCAACGCCGGCCAGACGATGCAGGAGATCGTGGCGTCGGTCCAGCGGGTGAGCGACATCATCGGCGAGATCACGGTCGCCACCAGCGAGCAGTCCACCGGCATCGGCCAGGTCAACGACTCCGTCGTCCAGCTCGACCAGATGACGCAGCAGAACGCGGCGCTGGTGGAGGAAAGCGCCGCCGCGGCGTCCAGCCTGCAGGAGCAGACCGCCCGACTGGCCGAATCGGTCCAGCGCTTCCGTCTGGCGGAGTAGCGGGCCGCCGTCGTTACGGGGCGCACCAGTGGCGCGGCTCGGGGTCCAGCGCCGTGTCGTCGTCACTTCGAGGCCGGGATGGTCGGCAAGGTGGACGTCAGGTAGAGCGACCGGCCGGCGTCCGCCGGCTTGGTCGCGGCGCGGTCCCGGCAGGCCAGCGCATCGCCGTGTTTCTTCACGAGCTTGCTCAGCGTGGCCCGCTGCATGTTGCACAGGCGCGCGGCCTCGCTGATGTTGCCGTTGCCGACGGCCATCGCCTCCATCACGAACTGACGCTCGACGTTGACCACCGCCGCGCGCTTGGCCTCGCGCAGCGACGCGCAGCCACGATCGTGCCCGCGTTCGCCACTGCGCTGCGCCGCTTCCCGCAGCCCCGGTGAGCTGGTGAGCAGCGTGTCGACGTCGATGCAGCCCTCCGTCGTGCTCAGGGACGCCCGCACCAGCGTGTGCTCGAGCTCGCGCACGTTGCCCGGCCAGCTCAGCGAGCGCAGCAGCGCCAGCGCCTCGTCGCTGATCGCCTTGGGCGGCCCCGTGGTGGCCTGCGCCATGCCGCGCAACAGGTGCGGCACCAGCAGGTCGAGGTCCTCCGGGCGCTCGCGCAGCGGCGGCAGGTCCACCCGCAGCACGTCCAGCCGGAAGAACAGGTCCGAGCGGAAACCGCCTTGCTGCGACAGCGAGAACAGATCGACGTTGCAGGCCGCGACGACGCGCACGTCGGCCTGGTGCGTCTGGTCGTCGCCGACCGCGCGGAACGACGCGTCCTGCAGGAAGCGCAGCAGCACCACCTGGCCGCGCGGGGACAGCGCCTCGATCTCGTCGAGGAACAGCGTGCCGCCTTCGGCCTCGCGCACCAGGCCTCGGCGCGTGCGCGCCGCGTCGGTGAATGCGCCGCGCGCGTGGCCGAACAGCTCGCTCTCGATCAGCGTGTCCGGCAGCGCGCCGCAATTGACCGGAATGAAGGCGCCATCGCGCCGCGGGCCGAGGTAATGGATGGCGCGGGCCACCAGTTCCTTGCCGGTGCCAGTCTCGCCGACCACCAGCACCGGCGCCGCGCAATCGGCATACCGCGCCACCAGGTCCAGCGCCTTGCGCAAGCCCGCGGACCTGCCCACGAGCATCGCGTCCAGCGTCCCCGGTCGCGCCTTGGTTGGTGTGCTCATCGTGTCGCCTCCCTGGCCGGACATCGGTCGGCTGGCAGTGTACGGAAGGCCGTTTGCCGAGCGTCTCCCTAATGTCGACGACCGTTACAACACAGGCGCGATCGGGCCATGCGTGCCATCGCGGCACGGCCGTGTCGCGATCGACACAGGCCGTCGCCAGGCCCGCCACGACGGCATCGCCGCGTTGTCCGCGGTCGCGCGGACCCGTGTCGGCGGTGACTCGGACGAGGTGACGAGCATCACGCCCGCCTCAATCAAATCAAGGACTTGAGGCAGGCCAAGGACCTGGCACGGTTTACGCATGGTCTGCCCGCATGACCACCCCTCCGTCCAGCGCCGACGTGGCCGCGATGATTCTGCGCTACGTCGTCGCGCATCCCGGTGCCTGCGATTCCCTCGATGGCATCTGCGATTGGTGGCTGGTGCGACAGCAGCGCGACGACCTGCGCAGCGCTGCCGAGGCGGCGTTGGTGCTGCTGGTGGCCGACGGCCGCATCGAGCTCATCACCCACGTGGACGGCAGCACCGTCTATCGCGCCTTGCCGCCCGCGCGGCATTGATGGACACGCAACGCCATGCCCGCCGTCACCTCGAACCGCCCCGCGGACTTCCAGATGGAAGGCCTGTGGGCCGCGCTCGGCCGGCTCGATCGCATGCTCGAACGCGCCGTCAATGCGGCCGATGCCGCGGCGGTGCCGGCGGCCGCGGGCGCGCAGCCCGAGCCCTACCGCGGCCTCTACGTCACGACGCAGGACGTGCAGCGGCTCGTGCGTCAGGGACCCGGCGAACCGTGGCTGGCCGGCCATGGGCCCGGCGCCGGCGCCGTGGAGCCGGCCGCGCTGCCGCCGATGCCCGAGAGTTCGCGTTTCCCATGGCTGCAGCAGGCCTTCGGGCTCGACACCATCGATCTGGACATCGTGCTGGTCGCGCTCGCGCCCGAGGTCGACCTGCGCTACGAGCGGCTCTATGCCTACCTGCAGGACGACGTGACGCGGCGCCGGCCCACCGTCGACCTGGTGCTCAACCTGCTGTGCGCGTCGCGCGACGCCAAGATCCTCGCGCGTGCCCGCTTCGGGCCCGAGGCGCCGCTGGTGCGGCACCGGCTGGTGCAACTGGTCGGCGATGCCGGCGCCCTCGGCACGCCGCTGCTGTCGCATGCGATCAAGCTCGAGGAACCGGTGGTGCGCCTGCTGCTCGGCCAGCCCTGGCTGGATGCGCGCTTGCGAGGCGTGGCGCGGTTCACCGCGGCGCCCGAGGTCGGCGAAGGCGGCGAGGGCGGCGAGGGCGGGTCGGCGGACACGCTGGCGCTGAGCCTGTCCAAGGCGCTGGCCGACGGCAGCGGACCGCAGTTCTACCTGGAAGGCGAGCCGCATGCGGGTCAGGACGCCGCGGCGGCGAAGCTCGCGGCGCGGCTGGGGCAATCGCTGATCGTCGTCGACCTCGTCCGCGCCGCCGATCCGCCGGACCAGTTCGCCACCACGCTCGAGCTGCTGCTGCGCGAAGCGCACCTGCTGTCGGCGGTGGTCCACCTGCAGGGCCATGACGCGCTGACGAACGCGGAGCGCGGCACGCTGGCGCAGGCGCTCGCGGCGCAGACGCCGGCGGCGGGGCTGACGATCGTGATGTCGGGCGCGCGGCCCTGCGATCCGCGCTTTCGCGGCATGGCGTCGGTGCCGGTGGCCGCGCCCGGCTTCCGCGACCGCCGCGCCGCCTGGGCCTCCGGCCTGCGCGGCCAACGCATCGATCTCGATGCCCGCGCCCTGGACGATCTCGCCGCGCGTTATCCGCTCGACGAGGCGCAGATCGCTGCCGCCACGGCGCATGCGGCGCGCCAGTCCGCCCTGGCGCAGTCCACGCCCGACGCGGCCGCGCTGGCGCGGGCCGCGCGCCAGCAGCTCTCGCGCGACCCCGGCACGCTGGCGCGCAAGCTCGCCCCGCTGCATGTCTGGGCCGACCTCGTGCTGCCGCCGGACGCGATCGCCCAGCTGAAGGAGATCTGTCGCCAGGCGCGCCTGCGCCATGTGGTGTTCGGCGATTGGGGCTTCGACCGCAAGCTCTCCGTCGGCAAGGGCCTGAGCGCGCTGTTCAGCGGACCGCCCGGCACCGGCAAGACGATGGCGGTGGAGGTCATCGCCAACGACCTCGGGCTGGACCTGTTCAAGATCGACCTGTCGCAGGTCGTCAGCAAGTACATCGGCGAGACCGAGAAGAGCATCGACCGCCTGTTCCTCGAGGCGCGCGCCGGCAACGCGATCCTGTTCTTCGACGAATGCGACGCGCTCTTCGGCAAGCGCACCACGGTGCAGGACGCGCATGACCGCTACGCCAACATCGAAGTCGCCTACCTGCTGCAGAAGCTCGATGAACACGAAGGCCTGAGCATCCTGGCCACCAACCTGCGGCAGAACCTGGACGTGGCCTTCACCCGCCGGCTCGGCTTCATCGTGGACTTCCCGTTCCCCGACGAGGACAGCCGGCGCCGGCTGTGGGAATCGATCTGGCCGCCCAAGGTGCCGCGCAGCCAGGACCTGGACCTGGGCTTCCTGGCCGCCCACTTCAAGGTGCCCGGCGGCGCGGTGAAGAACATCGCGGTGGCCGCGGCGTTCCTCGCGGCGGAGCAGGGCGGCGAGCTCAGGACCGAGCACCTGCTGTGGGCCGCGCGGCGCGAGATCGAGAAGTCCGGCCGGCGTGTCGCCGGCAGCGAGTTCGGCCCCTACGCCGCGCGCGTGGAGGCGCTGGCCGCGGCGGGAGATCGTCATGCTGCATGAGGTCACCGACAGCCTGGAAGCCTTCTTCAAGCAGCCGGGGCTGGCGCCGCCGCTGCGCGACGCGGCGATCCGCTTCGACCGGCCGACCGATCCGTACGCGCTCGACCAGACCACGGTCAACCTGTTCCTGTTCGAGGTGCGCGAGCACGTGGAGCTGCGCAACAACGAGCCGGTGACGCGCCGCGTCGGCGGCCAGTCGGTGGTGGTGCCGCCGGCGTGGCGCGCCAACTGCCTCTACCTGGTCACCGCCTGGCCGGTCGGCGGCACCGACCTGCCCAAGCAGGAACATCAGCTGCTGGGCCAGGTGCTGCAGCTGATCGCCGGTTCGCCGGTGATCCCGCCGGCCTTCCTGACACCGGCGCTGCAGGCGCAGGAGCCGCCGCTGCCGATGCTGCTGGTGCAGCCCGACGGCGTGCGCAATCCGGCGGAGTTCTGGGCCGCGATCGGCAACCGCATCAGGACCTCGCTGCTGCTGTCGGTGACGGTGTCGCTGGAGGTCTTCGAGACCGAGACCTATCCCAGCGTCATCACCAGCGAGATCCGCCTGGCATCGCTGCCCGAAGGCACGGCGCTGGACGCGCCGTTCTTCCGCATCGGCGGCGTGGTGCGCGACAACGCGTCGGCGCCGGTGGCCAATGCCGGCGTCCAGCTGCTGGGGCGCGGCCGCAGCACGCTGACCGACGCCGACGGCAAGTTCTCGCTGTCGGCCATCGCGGCGGGCAGCTACACCCTGCGCGTGACGGCGGGCGCCGTCACGCGGGACCATGCCATCGTCGTCCCGGCCGCTGCGGTCGCGGGCTACGACGTGCAGTTGATCTGACCGAGAGAGGGCATCGATGGCTAACTATTTCGCACCCGGGGTCTACGTCGAGGAAGTCCCGCCCGTCGCCCGGCCGATCGCCGGCGTGGGCACCAGCACGGCCGCCTTCATCGGCGTGGCCGACCGGCTCGATCCGGCCGATGTCGGCAAACCGAAGAAGTTCACCAACTGGGGGAGTTCGCGACCTTCATCGTCGGCGCCGGCGCCACGCCGACGACCCCCATCCACACCACCGCCAACCGCACGCTGGCGCTGGCGGTGTTCGGCTTCTTCGCCAACGGCGGCACCACCTGCTACGTGGTGCCGGTCGCCGCCGGCGGCCTGGCCAACCTGCAGGCGCCGCTGGAGACGCTCAAGGCCTTCGACGACATCGCCATCGTCGCCGCGCCCGGCGCGCAGGGCACCGCCGCCAAGGTCCAGCTGATGGACCACTGCTTCGAGATGCAGGACCGGGTGGCCGTGCTCGACGGCGAGCACGCGCCGGCCTCCGACAGCACGCCCGCCGACATCTACGGCGGCCCGATGCCCGGCGGCGGCCCGTCCACGCCGGACAAGTTCAGCTACGGCGCGATCTACTTCCCGTGGGTCAAGGTGTTCAATCCGCTGTTCACCGGCTCCGGGCCGGAGACCGAGCTGATCGACCAGCCGCCCAGCGGCCACGTGGCCGGCATCTGGGCCCGCGTGGACGCCACGCGCGGCGTGCACAAGGCACCGGCCAACGAGGGCGTGATCGGCATCGTCGACCTGGAGCGCCCGATGGGCAAGGACAAGCAGGTCAGCCTGAACCCGCCCGGCATCAACGTGATCCGGCCCTTCGGCGGCTCGCCGATGGTCTACGGCGCGCGCACGCTCGGCGGCGACCGCAACGGGGAGTACCGCTACCTCAACGTGCGGCGCTTCATGAACTTCCTGAAGGAATCGATCGACGAGGGCACGCAGTTCGTCGTCTTCGAGCCCAACTCGGCGGCGCTGTGGCAGCGGATCATCCGCTCGGTCAGCGACTTCCTCTACAACCAGTGGCGCGACGGCGCGCTGTTCGGCGCGACACCGAAGGAAGCCTTCTTCGTCAAGTGCGACCTCGAGACCAACCCGGCCAGCGAGCGCGAGGCCGGCCGCGTCATCACCGAGATCGGCGTGGCGGTCGTCAAGCCCGCGGAATTCGTCATCTTCCGCATCCAGCAGAACACCGGCGCCTGAGGAGAGCAGACATGGCCAGAAAAGATCCCTATCGCAACTTCCGCTTCCTGGTGGAGATCGACGGCATCGTGCAGGGCGGCTTCGCGGAGTGCAGCGGCTTCGGCTCCAACATCGAGGTGGTCGAGTACCGCGAGGGCGGCGAGGCCGCCACCGTGCGCAAGCTCCCCGGCAAGGTGTCCTATCCCGACATCACGCTGAAGTGGGGCGTGACCGATTCGCGCGAGCTCTACGACTGGCACCTGGCCGCGATCAACGGGACCATCGACCGGCGCAACGGCTCGATCATCCTGCAGGACGACGCGGGGCAGGAGAAGGTGCGCTGGAACTTCTTCAGCGCCTGGCCCAGCAAGTACGACGGGCCGGACTTCAACGCCAAGGGCAACGATGTGTCGCTGGACGCGCTGACGGTGAGCTGCGAACGCGTCGAGCGCGCCTGAACCGGGGAGCACCATGTTCCAGACCGAGTTCGAGTTCACGCTGCCGCTGGGCTACGTCGACGCCGACGGCGACCTGCACCGCGAAGGCGTGATGCGCCTGGCCACCGCGGCCGACGAGATCCTGCCGCTGCGCGACCCGCGGGTGCAGGGCAACGAGGCCTACCTGACCATCATCCTGCTGTCGCGCGTGCTGTCGCGGCTGGGCTCGGTGGGGCAGGTCACGCCCAAGGTGGTCGAGGGGCTGTACGCGGCCGACCTGGCCTACCTGCAGGAGTTCTACAACCGCATCAACCGCAGCGGCCGCGCCACGATCGAGGCCGCCTGCCCGAAGTGCGCGCACGAGTTCGCGATGGAGATGAACAGCCCGGGGGGATCGTAGGCTACCCCCTGTCCGCGCTGTACAGGGAGGTAGCCTTCGTCGCCTACCACTTCCACTGGTCGCACCAGGACGTGCTCCTGCTCGAGCACAAGGAGCGCCAGCGCTGGGTGGAGGAGATCTCCGCGATCAACGACAGAGCCAACAGCGAAGCCGTTCAATGACACGACAGGAGTCGACGTGAACCGATGGCAAGCATGGGCGGGGCGTCTGCGCGCGCGGCATGGCCGCGTCGACGCATGGCGCGCGGCCGGCGCCATGGCGCTGCGGCGCGGCGCCGGCGCCGGCGCCTCCGGCACCGTCGTGCAGGTGCACGCGGGACCGGTCGTCCACCAGCACCTGCGGCTGGCGGTCACGGCGCGCTTCCCGCTGAGCCTGCGCGCCCAGCCGTCGACGCCGATGGTGCTGCGCCAGCCGATGCCCGCGAGTGCGTCGCGGACGCCCGCCGAGATCCCACGCATGACCGTCGCGGGCGCCGGACCGGATGGCCGGCCGGGGCGGCCCGGCCCGGCGGGACCGGACGGCGCGCCCGGACATCCGGGCGCGATGGCCAGCGTGCCCTTGACGCATCGCGCTGCCGCGCCCCTGTTCGTGCGGGCCGGTGAGGCCAGCGCGCGGCCGATGCTGGCGGCGTCGCCGTCCGCGCCGGTGCTGCGTGCCGCCGTGCAGTCGATCGCACCGGTCGCGGCCGCGCATGCGGCGGAGATCGCGACGCGCCTGCGCCGCGGCGCCACGCGCGAGGAGCTGCCACCGCCCCCGTCCGCGGCGGTGCTGGCCGCGCCGGGACGCGCGGCCGCGCGCGCCGCCGAGGCCCAGGCGCCGGTCACCGCGCAGGCCGCGCGCCAGCAGCCGTCCGCGCCGCGCCCGGCACCCGCCGCGCCCGCGGTGGACGTCGATGCGCTGACCGGCCTGGTGATCCAGCAGATCGACCGCCGCCTGGTCGCCTGGCGCGAACGGATGGGGAGGGTCTGAGCGATGGCACTCGCCAAGGCCCGCATCACCGTCGAGCACACCGGGGCGCAGTTCGACGTCATGTTCAATCCCGAGGAGTACAGCCTCAACAAGGACAACAACTTCGCCTCGCAGGCGATCCCGGGGCTGGGCTCGCCGATCCTGCAGTTCGTGCACGGCAACCTGCGCACGCTGGAGATGGAGTTGTTCTTCGACACCACCGACACCCGCGCCGACGTTCGCGACCAGACGCAGAAGGTGGTGGACCTGCTCAAGATCGATTCCGAGCTGCATGCGCCGCCGGTGCTGCGCGTGGCCTGGGGCTCGCTGCAGTTGCGCTGCGTGCTGACGCGGGCGAACCAGAAGTTCATCAAGTTCCTCGAGGACGGCCGGCCGACGCGGGCCCGCATCACCGTCAGCTTCAGCGAGTTCATCGACCCCGAGCGCGAGGCCAAGGAGGTCAACCGCCAGACGGCCGACTTCAGCAAGGGCTGGACGGTGCAGCGCGGCGACACGCTCGCGTCGATCGCCTGGCGCTTCTACGAGGACCCGGCGCTGTGGCGTCCGATCGCGATCGTCAACGGCATCGACGATCCGCGAAGCCTCGTGCCCGGGCAGGCGCTGCGCGTGCCGGCGCTGCCCTTCACCGATCCGGCCACCGGGGAGGTGACTTCATGAGCCGCCTCGCCCCGGAATGCACGATCCGCATCAACGGCGACGTGATCCCCGCGGCGCTACGCGCCTCCATCGTCAGCCTGAGCCACACCGACGGCATGGAGGGTGCGGACCAGGTCGAGCTGAGCATCGCCAACACCTCGCTGCAATGGCTGGACCATCCGCTGCTGCAGGTCGACAACGAGTTCCGGCTGTCGCTCGGGTATGCGCCGGGGCCGCTGGAGGAAGTGTTCGTCGGCGAGATCACCGGCGTGGAGCCCTCGTTCCCGTCCAGCGGCATCCCGATGATCCGGCTCACCGCGCAGGACTACCTGCAGCGGCTCACCGTCGGCACCAAGGACCGCGCCTTCGCGATCAAGATCCCCACGGTGGGCAACTTCCCGCTGCCGGACTCGGCGGTGGCGGCGCTGGTGGCCGGCACCAACGCGCTGATCCCGGCGCTGGACCCGGTCGGCGGCACGCTGTCGACGCTGGTGGGCCTGGCCACCTACCTGACCTTCCCGCAGTTCGCGCAGATGGGCGTGCGGCGCCAGAGCGGCGTCAGCGACTTCCAGTTCCTGAGCCAGGTGGCCAAGGAGAACGGCTGGCAGATGTACATCGACCACACGGCCGAGCCGCATGGCCGCGTGCTCAAGTTCCAGTTCCTGATCCAGGACTACGCGCCCAGCCTGACGCTGAAGTGGGGTGCCTCGCTGACCGACTTCACGCCGCGCATCACGACCGTGGGCGAGATCGAGGGCGTGGCCGCCAAGGTCTGGGTCGACAGCATCAAGATGGACTTCACCATCGCGCTGAACTGGGATTACGACCGCGCGATGTTCAAGCTCTCGATCACGCCGGGCGGCCAGCTCGGCGAGCTGCTCGCGCCGGGCAAGGTCACCACGATCAAGCCCACCAGCTACGCCACCGCGCCGTCCAAGATCCTCTCCGAGCTGCTGCCCAAGCTCAACAACCGGCTGACCGGTTCCGGCAGCACCGTCGGCGATCCCCGCATCAAGGCCAGCCGCGTCGTCAACCTCGAGGGGCTGGGCGAGCAGTTCGGCGGCCTGTACCGGATCACCTCGGCCACGCACACGCTGGACGGCAGCGGCTATCGCACCAGTTTCCAGGCGCGCAAGGAAGTGTGGTTCGGCGCGGTGCCGCTGCCCAAGGGGCGCGGCGGCCTGGTGCGGCTGCAAGGCCAGTTCACCGTGTGAGCGACGACAGGAGCAGGGACACCCACCATGGATGAACAACTCTTCGAGCGGCTGGACCAGCTCGGCGTCGAATCGCTGAAGGAGGGCTTCGCGATCTCGCCCGGCGTCGTGACCAGCAACTTCGACGCGATGTCGGAAGGGCGGGTGCAGGTGCGCATCCCGTCGATCCCGGGCATGGAGCCCTGGTGCCGGCTGCCGTCGATGGGCGGCGGCTCGGGCCGCGGCTTCCTCTGGGTGCCGCAGGTGGACGACGAGGTGCTGGTGGCGTTCGCGCAGAACGACGCGGCCGCCGCCTACGTCCTGGGCGGGCTGTGGAGCACCCGGGACCGCCCGCCGCTGACGCTGCAGAGCGACTTCCTGGTCAAGCGCCTGATCAAGACCGGCCTGGCCGGCGGCGTCGGGCACGAGGTGGAGTTCGACGACGCGCTGCAGTCGATCACGATCACCACCAGCACCCGCCAGAAGGTCACGATCGATCCGCTGCAGATCAAGCTGGAGAACACCGCGGGCACGCTGTCGATCGCGCTGGACAACAAGACGCAGACGATCACCGTGCAGTCGGCGCTGAAGATCGAGCTCAAGGCGCTGCAGATCGCGCTGGAGGGCACGCAGGTCGACATCAAGGGCAGCATCGTCAACATCCAGTCCGCCGGACCCTGCAGCGTGCAGGGCCTGCCGATCAAGCTCAACTGACGCAGGGACGACACCATGCCACCCGCAGCCCGCGTCGGCGACCCCACCGGCCATCCCGGCGTCATCACCGGCCCCGGCGTGGCGATGGTGCTCATCGGCGGCATGCCCGCCGCGGTCGTGGGCGACCTGCACGCCTGCTCGATGCCGCCGGCCGCGGGCCCGCATCCGCCCACGCCGATCGCCAAGGGCAGCGCCACGGTGCTGATCGGCGGCCGGCCGGCCGCGCGCGTGGGCGACATGAGCGGCTGCGGCGCGCCCATCGTGATGGGCTGCCCGCTGGTCGAGATCGGAGGCTGACGCCATGGCCGCCGCGCAGAGCCCGTCCACCTTCCTCGGCCAGGGCTGGGCGTTCCCGGTCGGCATCGTGGCCGGCCAGACCGCCACCGCCGCCTACGACGAGGACGTGCGTCAAGCGATCCTGATCATCGTCGGCACCAATCCCGGCGAGCGCGTGATGCGGCCCGACTTCGGCGCCGGCCTGAACGCCTTCGTCTTCGAGCCGCTGAACCCGGCCACGCTGGAGGCGATCCGCCAGCGCGTGCTGGAGGCGCTGGTCGACTGGGAGCCGCGCATCGACGTGACGGCGGTGACCGCCGTCGCCGATGTCGCCGACACCGGCAAGGTGCGCATCGAGATGAGCTACCGCGTGCGGGCGACCAACTCGCACGCGAACCTGGTCTACCCGTTCTACATCGAGGAAGGATCGGCGCAGTGAACACCCCGCCCCGCGTCGAACTCGACGGCCGCGATGCGCCGGCGCTGCTGGCGCAGCTGCTCGCTCGCCGCGCCGGCTACACGCCGGAATGGCTGGCGGCGGACCGCGGCGCCGGCACCGGCCTGGCCGCGATCGCGGCCCGCTACCTGGAGGCGCTGACGCAGCGCCTGGACCAGGTGCCGGACAAGCTCAAACTGGGTTTCCTGGACGTCGCCGGGCTGGGCCTGGTGCCCGCGCAGGAGGCGCGCGCGCCGGTCGTGTTCCGGCTGTCCGACCAGGCGACGGGCGGCTCGGCGCCGGCCCGCACACCGGTCGGCGCGCCGCCGCCAGCCGGCAGCAGCGAGCAGGTGCTGTTCGAGACCGAACGCGCCGTCGGCGTCACCGCCGGCCGCCTGGTGGAACTGGTGAGCCTGTGGCCCGGCCGCGACCAGTACGTCGACCACGGCGCGGCCTACCTCGCCGGCCAGCCGGTCGAGCCTTTCGCCGCGCGGCTGCTGAAGCCGACGCCGCATGAGCTCTACCTGTCCCATCCGGTGCTGCTGGCGCTGTCGGGCCGGGTCAAGCTGTCGGTCGAGTTCGAGCTGCAGCACGACGCGACCACGCCGCTGGACATCGTCTGGGAGTACTGGGACGGTGCGACCTGGCGCGGTTTCGTCGACACCAGCACCGAGTGCCGCGGCTCTGCGACGAGCGACGTCGCCGATGACGAGGAGGACAAGGACGACGACAAGGACCTGGACGACCAGGGTGTCGACATCGTCGTCACCGATGTCGACAGCACCAACGGCCTGACGCAGAGCGGCAGCTTCCAGCTGGTGACCGACTGCGCCTCCGCCGGCAAGACGACGGTGAACGGCATCGAGGGCTACTGGCTGCGCGCGCGGCTGGACGAGTCGCTGCCGCCCGATCCGGGCCAGTCGCTGCCCGAGGTCGACACGATCCGGCTGTCCAGCACCGTCAACGGCGCGCTGCGCGGACGCATCGCGGTCGGCGAGCCGGCGGCGCCGCAGGCCGAGAGGGGGCAGGCCACGGCGGAGGGGCCCTCGATCACGGAGTCGCCGGTGCCGTCCGCGCCCAACAGCCTCGGCGGCATCGTCCGCAACGACGCGGGCCAGCCGGTCGAGGGCGCCGTGGTGCGGCTGACCGATCCGGCCGATCCGACGCGCGCGGCCTACACCTCGCAGCCGACCGGCAAGACCGGCGCCTACCTGATCGCCAACGTCAACTTCACGCGCGACTACCTGTTCAGCGTCGCCTTCGCCGGCATCGTCTTCACCGCGCCGGAGGCCTCGCGGCACGCGCGTCCCGCGCCGTCGGCCCTCCGCAGCGTGGTGGACCTGACGCTGTCGGTCACCGGCCTCGCGCCGGACAAGGCCTTCGCCGACGGCGCCGCGCTCGACGTCAGCAAGCCCTTCTATCCGCTGGGCCAGCAGCCGCAGCCGGGCTCGGCCTTCTACTTCACCAGCGAGGAGGCCTTCGGCAAGCCGCTGGCGAAGGTGCGGCTGTTCGTCGGTCGCAGCCTGTCGCCGCAGGACCAGGGCGCGATCGCCGGTTCCGCCGCGCTGGCGCACCAGCTCGACTGGGAGTACTGGAACGGCCGGCTCTGGGCGCCGCTGCCGGTGACCTCGAGCCTGTCCGGCTCGCCGTGCGACCTCGACCGCACCGAGGTCATCGACTTCACCGTGCCGATCGACATGGCGCCGGTCAGCGTCAACCAGCAGGAGGCGCGCTGGGTGCGCGTGCGCCTGCAGAGCGGCTCCTACGGCTTCAGCCGCACCGTCGGCTTCAACGCCGACGCGGCGGGCGGCGCGGTCAACACCTTCACCTACGTCGTCGCGCAGCCGCCGGTGCTGGGCGCGTTCTCGATCGGCTACACCTGGCAGTACGGGCCCTTCCATGCGGAACGCGTGCTGGCCCGCAACGACTTCCGCTTCGTCGACCGCACGGCCGAGGCGATGTGGCCCGGCACGACCTTCGCCCTGTTCGAGCGGGTCGGCGACCTGACGCCGGCGCTGTACCTGGGCTTCGACAAGGCGCCGCCGGTCGACCAGCTCGGCCTGTTCATCGACGTCGTCGAGGCGCCGGACACGCCGGTCGGTCCGGCGCTGGTCTGGGAGTACTGGAACGGCGACGCCTGGACGCGCACGCCGGCCGACGACGAGACCGGCGCGCTGCGCCGTCCGGGCATCGTCAACGTGCTGGCGCAGGCCGACGACGCCGAGCTGGCGCGGTTCGGCACGCCGCGCCACTGGCTGCGCGCCCGGCTCAAGGAGGACGGCCCGCCGGGCGAGCCGGTCTTCGCCGGCCTGCATGTCAACGCGGTGTGGGCCAGCGAGCGCCACACGCTCCACGACCTGCCGCTGGGCACCAGCAACGGCACGCCGGACCAGGTGTTCCTGCTGACGCAGACGCCGGTGCTGGCCGGCGAGCGCCTCGAGGTGCGCGAGCTCGGCGGCGCGCGCGCCAACGTCGAGTGGCGGATCCTGGCGATGGAACTCTGGCAGGGCGACAGCGGCGTGCTGGCGCGGCTGGAGCGGCTGCTGGCGGTCGAGTCGACCGAGCCCGGCGTGTCGCTCGGCCCGCTGCGGCTGACCCGCAACCGGCACAAGCAGGTCACCGAGGCCTGGGTGCTGTGGGAGCGGCGCGAGCAGCTGTTCTTCTCGTCGCCGACGGACCGCCATTACGCGCTGGACGGCGCCAGCGGGCGGGTGCGCTTCGGCGACGGCGTGTCGGGCCGCGTGCCGCCGGCCGGCGCGGCGATCCTGGCGCGCCGGATGAGCGTCGGCGGCGGCTCCCGCGGCAACGTGCCGGCCCGCGCGATCGCGCAACTGCTCGGCGTCGTGCCCGGCATCGAGGCGGTCTTCAACCCGCGCGCGGCCGAGGGCGGCGCGGACGGGGAGGCGCCGTCGGCGGTGCTGGACCGCGGGCCGCGCACGGTGCGTCATCGCGGCCGCGCGCTGACGCCGTCGGACTACGAGACGCTGGCGGTCGAGGCCTCGCCGGCGGTGAAGATGGTGCGCGCCATCGCCGGCCGCAGTCCCGGCGGGCAGACGCTGCCGGGCTGGGTGACGGTGCTGATCGTGCCGGGCAGCCTGGATGCGCGGCCGCAACCGTCCTTCGGCCTGCGCGAACAGGTGCGCCGCCACATCGAGGCGCGGGCGCCCGCCGATCTCGCCGCGCTGCACCGCATCCACGTGACCGGCCCGACCTATCTGCCGGTGGGCGTGTCGGCCCGCATCGTGCCGCTCGATCCGAGCCAGGCCGGCATGGTCGAGCGCGCGGTGCGCGAGACGCTCGAGCGCTTCCTGCATCCGGTGGTCGGCGGGCCGGGCGGCACCGGCTGGACGCTGGGGCGCGACGTGTACGTCTCGGACGTGGCCGCCGAGCTCGAGCGCACGCCGGGCGTCGATCACATCGAGGCGCTCGACCTCGTCCTGGACGGCGTGCCGCAGGGCGAGTCGGTGCGCGTGCCCGACGACGCGGTGGTGGCGGCCGGGACCCTGGTCCTGCGCCTGGACGAATCGGAAGCGTGACGCCATGAGCATCCCCCTGCCTCAACTCGACGATCGCCGCTGGTCGGACCTGGTCGAACAGGGCCGGGCGCTGATCCCGCTGGTCGCGCCCGAGTGGACCGACCACAACGCGTCGGACCCCGGCATCACGCTGATGGAGCTGCTGGCGTCGGTGGCCGAGACGGACCTCTACCGCCTCAACCGCTTCACCGAGGCGCAGAAGCGGCGCCTGCTGGCGCTGATGGACATCCGGTGCGCGCCGCCGCGGCCCGCGACGCTGGTGAGCGAGCTGCGCATCGCGGCAGGTCCGTCGCCGGCGCCATCGCCACCGCCTGTTGCGTTGCCGGTCGTGTTGCCGGCGGGCACCGAATTCGACGGCAGGCGGCTGGACGCCACGGCGGCACCGCTGCGCACGACCGCGCCGGTCGAGGTCGTCGACGCCGTGCTGCGCGCCGTGCAGCGCAAGGACGCGGCCGGCTTCCAGAACCTGACGGCGGCCTGGTCGCGGCAAGAGCCGTTCGCAGCCTTCGGCGACGACCCGGCGGTCGGCGCGGAATGCCAGATCGGCTTCGACCGCGCGTTGCCGGCGGGGCGCTGGTCCCAGGTGTTCGTCTGCATCGACGGCGATCAGGCGCGGTTGGACGAGCGGGACCGACTCTCGAATGCGGAGACGCCGATCGGCGCGCCGCTCATCCACCACAGCGCGCGCCTGGCCTGGGAGTACTTCGCCGACGACGGCGCCGCCGGCCGTTGGCTGCCGCTGGAGGTCGACGACGACACGCGCTCGTTCAGCCTCAGCGGTGCGCTGCGGCTGCGGCCGGGCGCGGCGATGAAGGCGTCGGCGCTGGGCCGCGTCGCGCAGCCGCAGTGCTGGGTGCGGGCCCGGCTGGTCGACGGCGCCTTCGATGCCGCGCCGCGCCTTCAGCGGCTGCTGCTCAATGGCGTCCAGCTGGTGCAATCGACGCCGGTCTGGACCTCCTGGCCGATCGCGCCCGGCACCGTCGCGACCGGCGGACCGATCACGCCCGGGCAGGGCGCCGCGCTGCGCCTGACGCTGCAGCAGGGGCGGATCGTCGCGCTGACGGTGGACGCCTCGGATGTCCCGGACGGCGCGCCGGTCTTCACCGTGCTCGCGTACACCGCGGCCACCGCGACCGACCCCGGCCTGCTGGCCGTCGACGGCACGCTCGCCGGCGCGGGCAGCGGCGAGCCGTCCCAGCGCCTGACGCTCGCGCAGCGGCCGGTGGTCGAGGCGTCGCTCCGGCTCTTCACCGTCGAGGACGGCCATCCGCGCGCCTGGACCCGGGTGGACGACTTCAGCGCCTCCTCACGCACGGACGCGCACTTCACGCTCGATCCGACCAGCGGCGACCTCATCGGCGGCGATGGCGAGCGGGGCCGGGTCTTGCCCCGCGGCTGCCAGGTCTTCGCGTTCCACGCGTCGACGCGGCCCGCGCCGGCGGTCGCCCGCATCGACGGCCTGGCCGACAGCCCGCGCAACCGCGTGTTCCTGCCGGATGCCGGCGCGATCGGGCGGATCGCCGCCGGCGTGCCGATCGTGCTGGAGGACGCCGCGCCGGCCGAGCCCCTGGCGCATGCGCTGGGCCGCGCGATCGAGCAACGCGAGGCCCGCCTGCGCGCGGTGACGCGCGAGGACTTCGAGGCGCTCGCGCTCGCCACGCCCGGCCTGCGCGTGGCCCGCGCCATCGCGCTGCCCAACTTCTGTCCCGGCCTGGCCTGTGTGAGCGCCCCCGGCATGGTCACCGTGATCGTGCTGCCGTTCCTGCCGCGCGGCCGGCCGTTCCCGAGCCTGGGATTCCTGGATCGGGTCGCCGCGCGGCTGGAGACGCGCCGGGTGCTGGGCACGCGCGTGGCGGTGGCAGGACCGGGCTACCTGGAGGTGGCGGTCCGCGCCCGCGTCCAGGCGCTGGACGGCATCGACCGCCAGAGGCTGAGCACCGCCGTGTCGGCGGCGCTGGATGCCTTCTTCGACCCGGTGACCGGCGGCCCCGACGCCGCCGGCTGGCCGCTGGGCCGCGACGTCTACCGCGCCGAGGTGATGCAGGTGATCGACCAGACGCCGGGCGTGGATCACGTGATCGCGCTCGAGCTCGTCGCCGAGGGCTGCGCGCCGAGCTGCGGCAATGTCTCGCCTGCGTCCGGACGGGCTGGTCGCCGCCGGCCGCCACAACATCGAGGTGGCCTGACATGTCGACGCCGTACCGCCGGGATCTCGAGCGGCTGCAGTACTGGCAGGGCCAGACGCTGCGCAGCCGCGACGCGCGCGACCAGCAGCGCTTCGAGGCGCTGCGCCGCCAGCTGCACAACCGCGCGCTGCATGAGACGGGCGGGATCGCCTTCGGCCTGGTCGCGCGGCCGGTGACTGACCTGAGCGCCAATCCCGGCACCGGTCCGGTGACCGATCCGGTGACGGGTGAAATGGTCACCGACGGGACCGGCCAGGTGGCCGGTGAGGAGACCGGCATCGAGGTCGCCTGCGGGCTGGCCTACGACCGCCGCGGGCGCGAGCTGATCCTGCAGCGCGCGCGCCGCGTGCCGCTGCCCACCGAAGCCGCCTGGCTGGTGTTGCGCCTGCGCGCCACGGGTCGCGGCGGCAACGGCGGAAGTGGCAACGGCAACGGCAACGGAAGCGGGACTTGCTGCGTGCCCGAGGAGCCCGGCTGCGCCCTGGACGACGCGCGCCTGCTCGAGAGCGACGTGGAACTGGCCTGGGTGCCGATCGCCGCGAACGAAGCGCCGGACGGCGCGGTGCTGGCCCGCTACGACGGCGGCCTGAACACCGACTTCCGCCCGCCCCGGGTCCGGCCGCTGGCCCGGCCGCGGCTGGCGCGCGGCGAGACGGTCGAGGGCGGCACGCCCTGGGAACCGTGGATCGTCGAGTCCCCCGACGGCCGCGGCGGCATCGTCGGCAAGGTGGTCGGCGTGCAGACGCGGGTCGACACCTCCGCCAGCGGCTTCACCGAGGTGCCGCGCTACGTGGCCAACGTGCAGGCGCGCAGCTGGAACCTGGCCAAGGCCGAGTTCGCGCCGGCCTTCTTCCCCGAGGTGGCCGATCCGGCCGTCGACGGCTTCACCTTCCGCCTGTTGATGGCCGAGATCGGGCGCCGCCGCGTGGCTGCGTGGTACGGCCAGGCGCGGGTCTCGGCGATCCGGCGGGGCGTCGGCGATCAGCTCTCCATCGACCTGGACGACGCGGCCGTCTTCAAGCCGAACGACGTCATCGCGCTGCTGCGGCCCCGGGCTCGCACGGCCGTGTCCTTGACCAGAGCCGAGGGGTCGACGATGACGCTCGCCGCGCCGCTGGACGGCGTGCGCGCCAACGACAGCGTGCTGGCGCTGGGCAACCTGCCACGCCTGGCCGACGTGGTGACCGTGAGCGACGACAGCGCGGCGGTGCGGGCCGAGTACACCGCCGCGCCGGCGATCAAGAAGGGCGACGTGCTGCGCCGTGACGCGGACGGCGTCGTCGCGCTGATCGACGGCGCGAGCGCCGGCCGGATGACCGTGGAGCAGCCACCGCCGAATTGGAAGGAAAGCGACGAGCTGCACGTGGCGCGGATGGTCGATGCCATCGACATCAAGCGCGCGACGCTGTCGGCCGACGGCAAGTCGTTGCAGCTGGAGCTGAAGTCGGCGCCGCAAGGGCTGGACAAGGGCGCGCGGGTGGTGCTGCTCGACGCGGACCGGCAGCCGCTGGCGACGGCGCCCGAGGTGACGGTGAGCGACGGTGCGAAGCTCGAGCTGCAACCGCCGCCGGCGGCGGCCGAGGTGGCCACGCTGGCGCGCGCGGTGCCGCTGTCGGGCGGGCTGACGATCCAGCGCCTGGTCCCGAAGGCCGGCAGCGAGGTGGTCGTCAGCGACGTCGCGCCGTTCGCCGTCGGCGACGTCGTGGCGCCGATGCGGGATCTGTCCCTGGTCGCCGTGGTCGACAAGATCGTGAAGACGCGTAAGGCGCTGGTGCTCAGCGCGCGACTGGGACTGGCGTCGGGCGACCGGCTGGTGGCGGCGGACTGGTGCTGCGCCACGACGATCGACGCCTTCGAGCCCAAGCGCCCGAACGAAGTCCGGGTCGGACGCGCGAACGCCGCGCGGGTGAAGGACGTGCTGCGGCTGCGCGTGGCCGACGGCACCGAATCGACGCCGCCGGCCTCGGTGGCCGCGGTGACCGCGGTGACGGACACGCTGCTGGGCCTGGGGTCCGCGCTGGCGGAGACGGCCCGCCGGCTGGACCTGCTGGCCGTCGGCCGCTTCGGCCGCGTCGCGACGGTGGTGGCGCAACAGACCGACGAGACGCGGATCACGCTGGCCGAGTCCGCCGCCTTCGCCGTCGGCGACTGCGTGATGGCGTGGCCGACCGCCGGCGGCGTGTCGCTGGAGACCGCGGTGGTGCAGGTGGCGGCGATCGGCGGAGCGGACCTGGTGCTGTCCGGATCGCCGGGTGTGCTGCGCACCGGCGACCGGCTCGCGACGGTGCACTGGCGCGACAGCGCGCGCATCACCCGCGTCGACGCCGATCCCCGGGAACTCGATGTCGACGGCGAGCTCGTCGTCGGCCCGAACGATGTCGCGGGCCTGCTCGTCCATCACGCCGATGTCTCCAACGGGGCCTTCGTGCAGCAGATCGTCGGCAACACCGTCACGGTGGTGCCCACGCTGGCACAGGGCGACGGCATCGTGGACCAGGGCTGGATCGACGGCGGACTGGTCGGCCCGGCGTCGCTGAGCTGGGACCCGGCGCGGCCGATGGACTACCCGGCGGCGTGGCAGCCGCTGGTGCGGATGGACTCGGCCGGGGGACTGGACGGCCGCGCGATCGTGACCCTGTACGGGCTGGACCTGAACACCGGCGTCTACCAGTCGCGCGCGGCCTGGCCGTTCCCGATCGACACCGAGCTGCACCTGTACGTGGCCACGCCGACGACGACGCCGGCCTACCGCTTCCGGCCGGAGACGCTGTCGCTGATCACCAGCTTCAACAGCGACTTCACGGCGGCCTTCGTCACCTTCGCGCAGAAGAAGCGGCTGGTGGTGCGCTGGTTCGGCTGCCAGCAGGAATTCCGGCCCGTGGCCGACTGCCCCGGGCAGACCCCCGGCGATCCCTGCGCCTGACCCCTGAGGAAGGAACCGGACATCATGGCCCTCATCGGTGACACCCGTTTCGCGGAGCGCAGCAGCTTCTTCAACGGCCAGCGCCTGTTCGCGTCGGACCTGCAGGAGCTGGACGACTTCAACCGCCAGATGCGCTGGCTGCACAACCAGAGCCTGCACCAGCCCGGCATCGGCGCGGGTTTCGCGACCACCGGCGCCAAGGGCGCGCGCGAGGTCTCGATCCAGCCCGGCTACGCGATCGACGCCCGCGGCCGCGAGATCGTGCTGGCCGACGCGGTGGTGCAACCGGTGCCGCCGGTGGCCGGCGACGACTTCGGCGCGCCGGTGTTCTTCGACCTGACGGTGTCCTATCCCACCGAGGCGCTGGAGGTGGCCGAGACGCGCGACGGCGTGTGCGGCGCCTCCGGCGGTGCCATCCGGCTGCGCGAGACGCCGGTGTTCTGCTGGGTTCGGCTGGGTCCGGCGCCGGACTACCTGCCCACCGACGCGAAGCTGCGCGACGCGGTCGTCAACGGCACCCAGCTGCGCCTGGCGCGGGCGCAGGTGCTCAATTGCCGGCTGGAGCAGCCGCTGTCGCTGGCGCAGCGGCGCAACGCGCGGCCGGCGGCGCAGCCGTACGTGGCCAGCGGCCTGGTCGCCAGGCCGGCCTGGACGATGCCGGCGGCGGGCGCGGGCGCCTCGGGCTTCGGGCTGCAGCTGGAGGCGGTGGTCGACACCACCTCGGCCGGTTTCCGGACCATGCCCTGCTACTCGGCGCAAGTGCTGGGCCGGCGCGATTTCAGTTTCGACGTCGGCACTCACGACGTGGTGCGCCTGGTCGACGGTTTCGTGATGCTGCTGGCGGCGGACAAGGCCCGCTTCAAGTTCTCGATGCTGGTGCCGGACTCGCTGCTGGCCAGCCTGCCGCCCGGCGCGGACGATCCCGATCCGCAGAGCGAGGACTTCCGCAGGCAGTTGCTCAAGCAGGTGCGCGACGAATGGCGCATCGAGTGGATCGGCGTGGAGGGCTGAAGCCATGGGCGCACCAGACCTCCGACCCTTCCGTCACCTCAACGAGGACGGCCTGTGGCCGCGTTTCCATTGGCACGGCCTCGCGCGGGGCGACGATGGCGCGCTGCGCCTGGCGGCGCTGCCGGCGTTCGAGGGCGCACTGCCCGCGGCGCTGGAGACGCTCGCCGCCGTGCAGCCGCAGGGCGGCCTGGCCGTCGATGCAGGCGGCACCGTGTTCTTCACCGATCCCTGGCGGGGCGTGGTGTCGTGGATCGAGGACTGCTTCGGCGCCGTCGGGCCGGTGCCGTGCCTGGGCGGACCGGGCAGCGATGCGACGCGCCTGGACGCGCCCGCGGGCCTGGCGATCGCGCAGGCGCGCGGCGCGCTGTACGTCGCCGACGCCGGCCATCATCGGGTGCAGGTCTTCGACCTCGCCAGTCTGGCGCTGGTGGAGGTGCTGGAGGGCTTCCAGCGGCCGGTGTCGCTGGCGCTGGACGAGGCCGGGCAGCTCTACGTCGCCGACCTGGATGCCGGACGGGTGGCGTGCCTGACCGCCTGGGGCGACCCGTTGCCGGCTTTCGGCGACGCGGTGCGGGCCAGCGGGCAGGCGGACTATCCCTGCGCGCTGGCGTGGTCGGACGGACGGCTGTGGGTGCTGGACGCCCGGACGCATCAGGTCACCGCGTTCACGCCGCAGGGCGCGACTATCGAGAGCGTTCCCACCGGCATCGAAGGCGCCATCGCGCTGGCCGTGTCCGGCGACTCGCTGTTCATCGGCGATCCGGGGCGGCGACGGATCTCGGTCTGGTCGCGAGCCCAGGACGGGTCCTTCTTCCACGCCGGCGATGCCGCGGGGTATGAAGGACCGGTCGCCGCGCTCGCGGTCGATGGGCGTGGCGACAGCGACGGCCACAGCGGCGGTGGCGCGCTGTGGGTCTCGCCCGGCGGAGGCCTCGCGCCGCTGCGGCTGACGCCGCAGGGCAGCCATGCGGCCGAAGGCTGGTTGTGGAGCGAGGCGATCACCGTCGACACGCTGGACCATGTCTGGAACCGGCTGCACGCCGGCATCGACCTGCCCGCGGGCAGCCATGTGAGCTTCCACGTCGCGACGGGGGCGCTGGCTGCGCCCGTGCCGCCGCCGACGGCGGACGGCAGCTTCGCCGCGCCGTGGCGCGCGGTCGGTGCCGACGTGACCGACTTCTTCATCGACCTGGACGACGCCGGGCCGCAGCGGGCGCTGTGGATCGGCGCGCGCTTCGCCAACGACCTGCACGGCACGCCGGTGCTGCGTCAGGCGCGCGTGGATTTCGATCAGGCCAGCTACCTGCCGGATCTGCCGGCGATCTACCGGGAGCGCCCGCCGTCGCTGTATCCGGACCGGCCGCGGGACAACTTCCTGCTGCGTTACCTCAGCCTGTTCGAGAGCTTCTTCCGCGAGATCGAGACGACCACCGGCGAGCTGCCGGCGCTGCTCGATCCGGCGGGCGCGCCGGAGGCGGCGCTGGACTGGCTGGCCGGGTTCCTGGCCGTGCCGCTGTCGCAGACCCAGGACGAGGCCACGCGCCGCGCGTCGATCGCCGGCGCCTGGGCGCGTCATGCGCGGCGCGGCACCGCGGCCGGGCTGG
The DNA here is from genome assembly GCF_050632145.1 of Roseateles chitinivorans. Classification (GTDB taxonomy): domain Bacteria; phylum Pseudomonadota; class Gammaproteobacteria; order Burkholderiales; family Burkholderiaceae_C; genus Roseateles; species Roseateles chitinivorans_B. The sequence goes on along the minus strand of NZ_CP192577.1, from coordinate 4,699,958 downwards.
GCGAGGCGCTGCGCGACGAGGCGGGCGTGCGCGCCGTGATCGAGGAACCGCTGCAGGCGCTGGGCTGGTGGGCGCTGCCGGCGCCGTCGAGCTCCTGCAAGCCGGGACAGGCGGGGACCTGGGCCGACGGCGGGGAGTCGGTGCTGGGATTCAACACGGTGCTGCCGGCGTCGGAACCGCAGGGCGCGGTGCTGGGCAGCACCGCGACGCTGGACCGGTCGCGGCTGATCGCGTCCGACGCCTTCGGCACGCCGCTGTTCGAGGAGGCGGCCTACCGCTTCCTGGTGCGGCTCTATCCGCGCGACCTGCACTGCGCGGACACGCTGGCGCGGGTGCGGGAGATCGTCGAACGCGAGAAACCGGCGCACACGCTGTGGCAGCTGTGCGCGATCGCGCCGGGGCTGCGGGTGGGATACCAGGCGAGCCTGGGCGTGGACACGCTGCTGGGCGGCGGCCCGCCCGAGCCGGGACCGTTGGGCGAGGGCGCGCTGGTGCTGGGCGGCGAGCCGCGCGCGCGCCTGGGCGTGGACAGCCGCGTGGGTGCGCGGGCGCAACTTTGATGGCCATCAGGAGAAGGCACATGCGAGACGAATCGGTCGAATGCGAGGCGCTGCGAAGCTTTTCGCGTCCGCGCTACTTCCACGGTCAATTGCTCGACGTTCGTCATTTCGAATCCGAGCAGGCCTACTTCAAGCGCAAGCAGTGGATGCTCAACCGCCTGGTCGCCGGCTTCGGCGTGGTGTGCGGGCTGGACGTGCAGCTGGGCGAGGACGACCACAGCGTGGTCGTGATGGCCGGGCTGGCGCTGGACAAGCAGGGGCGCGAGATCGTCGTGCCGACGCGGTCCAGGCCGCTGGCGGTGCCGTCGCGCGAGGCGCCGCCGGCCGAGTCCGGGTCGGATCCGCTGCCGACCGGTGCCGCGGCCAACGCGGCAGCGGCCGCCCGGGGCCAGCGCAACGGCGGCCATGGCGGCGGCCGCAGCGACGGCCGCAACGGCGAGGGCCACTGCGACGACGACTGGATGCACCTGGTGGTCTGCTACGAGGAGTGCCGCACCGATCCGGAGCCGGTGATGGCCGGCGGCTGCGACACCACCACGCGCTGCGCGCCGGGGGCGATCCGGGAGGGCTACTCGCTGGCGCTGCGGCCCGGCAAGGCGCCGCACATCCCGGTGGACGCCGACATCCCGGGCCTGATCAAGGGCAACAGCGTGAACTACCAGGCGCTGGCGGAATGGGTCAGCCGGCCCTGCGACTGCGACACCGGCGCGGGCTGCATCACGCTGGCCAACCTGCATCTGCCCGCGGCGGGGCAGACGCTGGAGCTGTCGGACATCGACATCGCGGTCCGGCCGATCGTCTACGGCGCCGACGTGCTGTGGGAACTGGTGCTGGCGCTCAGCCATGAGTCGCAGGCCCGGCGCGGCGGCAAGTACTGAAAGGAACGACCATGGCTTCAATGACGACAGGCTCGGGCGACTGCGGCTGCGGTGGGGGTTGCGGCGGCACCGCGACGGGCGGACCGGGCACCGGCGCGCGCGGCGGGATCGAGCGGCCGCGTTTCTTCCCCCGGCAGCTCATCACGCCCGACGATCTCACGCTGGGACAGGACTACTTCCGCGACCGGCTGCGCCGCATGAACCGCTACCTGCACGGCTGGGGCGTGGTGTGCGGCGCCCGCGTCGACGCCAGCCAGCAGGCCTGGCGCGTGGTGGTGCATCCGGGCTACCTGCTCGGGCCGCAGGGCGACGAGATCGTGATCGAGCGCGACGTGTGCTTCGACCTCCGCACCCGTTGCGTGTCGGCCGTCGGCGGGGATGCCTGCGACGACATCGCGATCGACCCCTTGTGCCCCGACCGCACCGTGTCCACGCGGGATCCCGGCGCGGCGCTGTTCGTCGCGGTGCGGTACCGGCAGGTGGCCGCGAGGCCGGTGCGGGTGCAGCCGGTGGGTTGCGGCTGCGACGACACCGGATGCGAGTTCTCGCGCTGGCAGGACGGGTATGAGTTGTGCGTGCTCGACACCTGCCCGGAGTCGCACGCCGAGCCGCCGTCGATGGCGCAGTTCATGGAACCGGGCGCGATCCCGGATTGCCCGCCATGCCCGACCGATCCGTGGGTGGTGCTGGCCAAGGTCACGGTGGATGAGCAAGGCAAGGTGAGCGCGCCCGACAACTGCGCCTGCCGGCGGCAGCTGCGCACGACCGGGCCGTACTGGTGGAACTGCAACGAGGTGGTGCGGCCCGAGACCAGGCCCGGGTCGGCCACGGCGTCGACGGAGGCAACAACGGCGACGGAGGCGGCGACGAAGACGAGGACGAAGGCGGATCCGGCCCGACCCGCGTGAGGACGGGACGACCGTGCGAACGCCCACGCGAAAGACGCCCTCCGAGCGCGCGGTCGACGCGTTGCGCGGAACGGGCGGACGGCCCCTGCCGCCCGAGGTGCAGCAGGAGGCCGCGCAGCGTTACGGGTTCGGTTTCGGTCACGTTCGCGTGCATGACGATCCGGGGGACATGCCGCCGCCAGCGCCTTGCATGCGTCGGCCTACACCGTGGGCAGCGACATCGCCTTCGGCGCGGGACGGTATGCGCCGGAGTCGCCGCACGGGCGCGCCCTGCTGCGACATGAACTGCGACATGTCGCGCAACAGCATTGGGCGGTGGCGACGCGGGAACCCGTGATCGACGCGCCCGATTCCGCCCATGAGCAGGATGCCCGCGCGCAGCCGGCGTCCGAAGTACCGGCCTTGCCCGTGCAGCGCATCCAGTGCGCGCCGGAGGAAGAGGCACCGTATTCGCTGGGGACGGGGCTGATCGACACGGTGGGACGCCAGGCCACCAGCGACGCGTCCTGGCCGTTCATCAAGGCCGTGCTCGAGGGCTTCGTGGGCGGGTTGAAGTCCGATGTCCGGGCCGGGCGCGCGGACGCCGCGAAGGCCCATCTCGCGGAACTGATGGTGCCGTGGAACGCGGCCAGGTTCTATGGCGGATACCTCGTCGGCCTGGTCATCGGCCTGGTCAGCCCGATCACCGACCTGGTCAAGGGCGTGGTCGGCCTGGTCAAGCTCGGCCTGTCCGGGCTGGAGTGGCTGGCGAAGTGGTCGCCGCTGGGGATCGCCGTGAGTCCGGAACGGCAACGCAAGATCGCGGAGCTCAACGTCCGGCTCAACGCGTTGATGGGGGAACTGGGTGGTGCGCTGGCGCGCTTCGTGACCGATCCGAAGGGCACCGTGCAGAAGTTCTCCGGACTGCTCGACAACCTGATGCAGATGGCCCAATCCAAGGCGCGGGACATGGGGGCGAGCGGGGCGCATGCGATCTTCGACCTGCTGGGCAAGGACTTCTACGAGATGGGCAAGGGCATCGGGGAGGTGGTCGGCACGCTCGTCGCGCAGGTGCTGATGCTGGTGTTCAGCGAGGCGATCGGCAACCTGATCGCCAAGGGCGCCAGCCTGGTGGGCAAGGCCGCGGAGTTCGTGGCGGGCAAGGCGGTGCAGGCGTTCGGATGGATCAAGGGCGTGTTCGTGGAGGCCGGCGCGCTGCTGCGCAAGGCGGTCGATGGAGCGCTCAAGTTCTTCAAGGGCGTGGTGGACAAGGCGATCGAGGCGTTCGACGCGCTGGTGGCAGTCTTCAGCGAGGCGGCGGCCGGCGAGCAGGCCGCGGCCGGCGTGGGCAAGGGCGTCGGCGGCACGGTCTCGACCAACATGGAGTCGCGCATGGTCAGCGGCGCCCGCACCACGCCGACGACCGTCGCCGACCTCCGGACGCCGAAGGTGCATCCGTCCAACGCCGTCACGCCCGCGGCAACGCCGCCCGAGGCGCCGCGTCTGCCCGGTTCTCCCGCGGCCGCCGGCAAGTCGATGAAGGCCGCGTCGGCGATCGAGTACCCGAGCTTCGCGACCGAGGACCAGATCGCCCGGATGGAGCGTGCGATCGCGGTCCTGGAGCGGTCCCAGGGGAGCGCGAAGGGCGCGGAGCTTTCGCGGTATCTGATGAGCCAGAAGAATGCCGCGGAACTCGAGTCGGTGATTCAAGGCTTCGAAGCGCAGTCTGCCAAGACGGCCGAAGTCCTCGGCGACGCGGCGGAGGCCGGAAGAACAGTGACCAAGAAGGCGCCCGACGGTTATTCCCCGGGGATCAAGGCGCGCACTGCCGAGATGAGCGATGCCGAGCTCCTCGCGTCGCGACTGGAGAAGACGCTCGGTCCCCGCCCGCCGGGCCACGAGGCGCATCACATGATTCCCAAGGGCATGAAGGAAGCGGAAGAGGCACGCGAGATCCTTGCCAGGGCGGAGGTCGGGATCAACGACGCGGAGAACGGCATCTGGTTGCCGAAGGACTCTTCGATCGCCAATGTGTCGACCACGGAGATCCATTCGAAGGTCCATACCAGCCGCGCGATGAGGCTGATCACGGCCGAGCTCCGCGAAGCCGAGCAGGCGGGCGGCGCCAGCGGGGTCCGCCGGGCGCTTGAGGCCATCCGGACGCGGCTGGGGGAAGGCGTCTACGCGAGGTGACGGGACCGCCGTGGCGGTCACGGAAACAGCGAGCGAGCATGCGATGAATCACGCGAGTCAGTCATCCCGTCCAGACATCGGTGCTCATCGAGGCAAGGTCGTGCCAGCCCCTGGCGCGGGACAGGACACGCTCAGGCCAGGCGTCCCCCCTCCCATGACGAGCCCGGCCGCCAGGCCGACCGCATCGCCGACTCGGTGATGCAAGGCGGAGACTGGCATCGGCCGGAGCAAGCCGGATGGTCTGCGGCGAGCGGGCCGCAGGCTCGCCCGGCGTCGCTGCTGGCGGCGGACGATGCCGAGCCGGCCCCCGGGCAGATGCGCAAGAGCGAGTTCCTCGCCGCGCTTCGCGGGGACATCTGCTCGGCGGTGGACGCGGCGCTGAGCGGAACAGGCCGCGACAGCCAGGGTTGCCCGTGGATAGACCACTGGTTCGGCTACTACGCTGAGAGAAGCAACGGGGACGTCGAACGCGCACTGCAGCGATACGCCCCCGAGGCCCGCGGCGCGCGCGATGCGCAGGACGTCATCGGTCTCGTCACGGCGCGCGTGCGGCGCAGCGCGCAGGTCTGGGCCAAGACCGGCGAGATCGTCGACGCGCCCCCGGACCTGCCGGGCCTGCCGGGCCTGGCCGCGATGGCGGGCGGCGGCCCGCTGGCGATCTTCGGCCGCCTGTCTTTCAAGGCGCGCCCCGGCGGTGCGCGATCGGCGGATCCGGTCTCGGTGCGCGCGGGGCTGGGCAGCGGCGAGCCGATGCCGGGGCCGGTGCGGGGACGGATGGAATCCGCGCTCGGCATGGGCCTGGGCCACGTGCGCCTGCACACGGACGCGACGGCCGCGCAGGCGGCGGACCGCCTCAACGCGCGGGCCTTCACCATCGGCCGCGATGTCGCCTTCGGCTCGGGCGAGTTCCAGCCGGGTACGCCGCACGGGGACGCGTTGATCGCGCATGAACTGGCCCACGTGGCGCAGCAGGCCGGCGCGCGGGCGTCGGACGCGGGCCGTGACCGGGGTGAATCGCCCGGCCTCGAGGAAGAGGCCGACCGCTCGGCACTCGGCGCGCTGTCGACGCTCTACGGCAAGGGCCGCGCCGGTCCGCCGGTGCGCCATGGCGGCCCACCCACGCGCAGCGGGCTGCGGCTGCAGCGCTGCAAGTCCGAGTCCGAGAAGGCGCGCGAGGCCGAGATCAAACGGCTCGGCGGGCTGCAGTACGACTTCCTCGAGCAGCAGCGCAAGGACACGGAGGACCGCAAGCGCAAGGAGGCCGAGGAGGTGGCGAAGAAGTCCGGCCTGCCGCCGCCGGTCACGCCGCCGACGGTCTCCGTCGACGACATCATCAAGAGCGAGACCAAGGCCGCCGATCCGCCCAAGCCGGCCGATGCCTGGACCAAGCTCGACGCCAAGGTGCAGGACGACTGGAAGAAGCGCGCCGATGCCGCCTGGAAGAAGGTCGTGACCAGCGTCGCCGGCACCGAGCTGGAGACGGTGATGAAGGGCAGGCGCCTGAAGTTCGACCCCAAGGACGCGCTGGAGCTGGGCTACTTCGGCGCGCAGCTCGGCGACGAGCTCAAGGTCGGCATGCAATGGGTGGAACTGGCCGAGAAGGATGCGAAGAACGTGTGGCCCAACGTGGCGCACGAGCTCGGCGGGCACTTCGAGTACGGCAAGGCCTACGCGACCGAGATCATGAGCGCGGCGCTGGAGCACATGCCTGAGGCCGAGCGCAAGAAGTGGAAGACCGATCCGGTGCTGCGGCAGAAGTTCTTCGACACCTACGAGTACGCGGAGACCGAGATCTTCGCCGAGCTGCGCGAGCGCCGTTACGCCCATCCCGAGACCGGCACCGCGCCGCCCAATCCGAGCGACGACCCGGACTTTGATGTGCCGCGTCAGCTCAACGTGCTGAAGAAGGCGTTGCATCCGGAGGTCGCGAAGGCCGTGGTGGCGCACCTGAAGGCGCGCGTCGACGCGTCGCCTTCGCTCCTGGAACGCGACAAGAAGTTCTTCGCGGAACAGGTCAAGGCCGTGTTCGGCCCGCCCTGACATGGACGCGACCCGGGCAGCCACGCAACCGGCCTCGGCCACCGCGCGCGTGCCGTCCCTCAAGGAGACGGTCGCGCCGGCCAACGACCCCGTCGGGCACGAGGCCGACCGCATCGCCGACGCGGTGCTGCAAGGCCGGCGATGGCCGCTGCCCGGCCCGTCCGGCTGGTCCGCCGCCACCGACCCCGGTCTCCCTGCGCCTCCTCCCGCGGCGACGGGCGCCTCGCCGCTGCTGGTGGCCGACGACGTCAACGCGTCTCCCGGACAGATGCGCAAGGGCGAGTTCATGGCCGCCTTGCGCGCCGGCATCTGCGCCGCGGTCGACGCCGCGCTGGCGGGCACCGGTCGCGACTCCGAAGGCTGCCCGTGGATCGAGCACTGGCTCGGCTACTACGAGACCCGCGACGCCGTCGACATCGAACGCGCACTCCTGCGCTACGCCCCCGAGGCCGCCGGTGTCCCAAGCGCCGCGCAGTACCTCCGCTTGATCACCGCGCGCGTCAGCCAGAGCGCGCAGCGCTGGGCCCGCACGGGCGAGGTCACCGGCCTGCCCGACGAGATGCCCGGCGCGGCGGGCGGCGGTTTGCTCGCCGGTCTGGGCGCGATGTTCTTCAAGCCGCGCTCCGGCGGCGCGCATGCGGCCGACCCGGTCTCCGTGCGTGAGCAACTGGGCCGCGGCGAATCGCTCGGCGGCGGCCTGCGCGCGCGCATGGAAGGCGCTTTCGGCACCCGCTTCTCCGCCGTGCGGCTGCACACCGACGGCAACGCGGCGCGGTTGTCGAATCGGCTCAACGCGCGCGCCTTCGCGATCGGCCCGCACATCGCCTTCGGTGGCGGCGAGTTCCAGCCGGGCACGCCGGCGGGCGACGCGCTGATCGCGCATGAGCTCGCGCACGTGGTGCAGCAAGGGCAGGGCGGCGAAGCGGCGGCTAGCCCGGCCCGCGAGGCCGCGGTCTCCGGCGCGCCAGAGGCGGCGCTCGAGCACGACGCGGACGCCGCCGCCGCCGGCGTGGCGGCGACGCTGTGGGACGCCGGCTCGGTGTCCGGCCTGCATCGCGAGGCCCGTCCGCGCCTGCGCTCGGGGCTGAGCCTGCAGCGCTGCGCGAGCAAGCCCAAGACGGCGGTGCCCGGCGCGCAAGGGGCGCCGGCCAAGGTCAAGCTCACCCTGTTGCAGGAGCGCCAGCAGTCGCTGTCCGGCGCCGGCGAGCGCCTGCGCGATGTCAGCGCCTGGGCGGCGGGCCAGCAGAAGCAGCAGGGCGTGCCCGACATCCGGGGCGTGAAAGAACTGGCCCCGGCCGAGGCCGCCCGGGTGGCCGAGGCCATCGAGCTGCTGGGCAAGGCGAGCGCGCCCTTCAGCAGCCAGGCGCTGGACGAGCTCGGGCCGCAGCTCGACGAGATCGTCGCCAAGACCAAGGCGGCGCGCTCGACCAGCGGCCCCACGGGCGGCGACAGCCTGGACCAGCGCCTGGCCGCCGACCAGACCCGGCTGTCGCTGAACCGCGCGATCGACGCCTCCAACGAGGTCGACACGCGGGTGACGGCCTTGAGCCAGACGCTGGACGTCGCCGCGATCAAGGAACACACCGACGCCATCGCCACGGCGCTCGCAGGGCTGCGGAACGACACGGGCGCCATCGACGACGCCTACGACGGGATCCGCAAGCATGTGCGGTCGGTCAAGGAGCTGGTCCGCGACCTGAAGACCCGGTCCTCGCAGCTGCCGCCGGCGCTGGGCCGCATCCTCTTCGTGCTGCGAAGCTTCCTGGCGCTGAACGCGCCGGGCCGCGTCGCCGCGCCGACCGACGACGAGATCAAGGCCTACCTGGCCGGCAAGCAGGGCAACCTGGGCCAGGACTTCAACCTGGTCTTCGGCGACGGCCGCGAGACGATGGGCTTCGATGTCTTCGTCCTCTACGCGTCGGTGCTGGAGCAGCAGCTCGCGGTGCGGGCCAAGATGGCGGCGGCCCAGGTCAAGCCGGCCTCGCCGGTGCCGACGCTGGGCAATGCCGAGGACTTCTTCAAGGCGCTCAAGGGCAAGGGCAATGACGAGGTCATCGACGCCTACGACAGCTACGCCGGGGCCTACTTCTATCACCGCGTGATCGACAAGTTCGACGACATGAAGGTCAGCGGCGTGGCGGAGCTGTACACGCGACCGCTGTCGATCTTCGGCCTGCGGCCGCTGGTCTGCACCGGCTTCGCGATGCTGGGCGCGCACCTGCTGCAGCAGGCCGGCGCGTCGCTGAAGGCCTTCCACGTGGCGGTGCGCGCCACCGACGAAGCGATCGTCGAGAACCGCATCGACGCCGGCCATGCGCTGGGGCACCTCACGCGCAAGGGCAAGGATCTGTGGGTGACCAACGCCACCGTGGAGGCGTCCAAGGCCGATGCCGAGCGCACCGTCGGCTGGGACCCGAAGGACAAGACGCTGCGCGAGGCGACGGGCTCGACGGTGCCGGGCGCCAACGCCAACCTGGAGAAGGCGCTGGGCGAGCGCGGCGACGCGATCCGCAACCGCGGCAGCGGCGGGCGGCGCAGATAGGCGGCAGCATGAAACGGACACCGACCACTTCCAGGACCGCCACGACTTCGTCGACTCCGTCGACCGTCGGCCGCGCGTTGCGCGGCGCACGGGGGCAAGGCCGGTACACCGAGCCCGTGGGCCCGCGCGACGACGCGTTCGAGGCCGAGGCGGACCGCGTCGCGCGCGCGGTGGCGAAGGGTCCGGGCGCCGCCGGCGCAGGGCCGGGCTGGTCCTTGGCCGCCAGCACGCCGCTTCGGGAGGGCACGACGATCCGGCGGGCGCCCCAGGAGAGCGCTGTGGACGCGGTGAGCGCGGCCGAGCCGGCCGCTGTCGAGGCGGGCACGATGCCGGCGCCGGCCAAGGCCCCGTCCCAGGCCGAGTCGTCCTCGTCGACCGCTTCGTCCGGACGCGGCGCCTTGTTGGCGGAGGACAGCGGCGAGGTCCAACCGGGACAGATGCGCAAGGGCGAGTTCCTCGACGCGCTGCGCGTCGACCTGTGCGCCGCCATCGACGAAGGGCTGGCGGGCACCGGGCGCGACTCGCAGGGCTGCCCGTGGATCGACCACTGGCTGGGTTACTACGCCGACCGCGGCGCCGCCCAGATCGAGCGGTCCCTGACCCGGTACGCACCGGAGACCGCCGGCGCGATGGACGCGCGCGACTACATCCGGGCGGTGGCGGCGCGGGCCAGGCGCAGCGCGCAGACCTACGCCAAGACCGGCCAGGTCACCGGCGTGCCCGAGGACGTGCCCGACGGTGGCGCGATGGGTGGCGACCTCCTGGGCGCGTTCGGCGGCATGTTCTTCAAGGCACGGCCGGGCGGGGCGCGCGAGACGGATCCTGTGTCGGTCCGCACGCAACTCGGCGGGGGCGCGCGATGCCCGGCGCGGTGCGCTCGCGGATGGAATCGGCCTTCGGCGTCGGCTTCGGCCAGGTGCGGCTGCATACCGATGCCCGGGCGGGCCGCACCGCGGAGCAGCTCAATGCCCGCGCCTTCACCGTCGGATCGCACGTGGCCTTCAACACCGGCGAATACCAGCCCGACAGCCTCGTTGGCCAGGCGCTGCTGGCGCATGAACTGGCGCACGTGGTGCAGCAGGGTCGGGGCGAGGCGCTGCAGCGCCACTCGCGCGCGGCCGGCGAGGGCACCGAGGCGCTGGAGCAGGACGCCGACACCGCCGCCGTCAGTGCGGTGGTGTCGATCGCGACGGGCGCCCGCAAGGGCCTTGCGAAGGTCGCGCAGGGCGCGATGCCGCGGCTCAAGTCGGGGCTCCGGCTGCAGCGCTGCGGCCGCCGCGACCCGGTGCCCAAGGCCACGCCGGAGATACCGATCACCGAGGAAGCGCTCGGCGCGCACGCGGTGTCCTGCATGATCGCCGCCAACAAGGGGCCGCACACCAGGGACTCGGGTGTCTGGTACGCGCAGGGCTACGAGTCCGCCTTCCCCGACGAGTGGGAGAAGGACTACGCCAAGGGCTACGCCAACCCCGACTACTGGGAGCGGATCGATACCTACCAATGGCGGCTGAAGAAGGGCCGCAGCGCCTCGGCCGGCGTGAAGGCCTGGCTGAAGGGCCTGACGATCGCCGAGTGCTACGCGACGGCCATCGTCTCGGAGGTCGACGCGGTGCGCGCCGGCATCGGGGACGCGAAGTTCGACGAGCTCTTCGGGTCGGAGGACACGCCCGGCGGGCTGTTGCTGGAGCTCGGCCAGAACGGCTCGAACGCGCTGTCCGACGGTGTCCTGCGGCACAAGAACGACCCCGACATCGGCACCATCGGCAACCGGCCGGCGGTCGTCGGTGAATGGCACTACTTCTACAACCATCCGCAGTACCTGCTGAAGCATCCGGCCGGCGTCTACCAGGGCGAGAACGCGATGCTGCGCAGCGACCGCGCGCCCAATGGCGACCAGTTGTGGGAGGGTCTCGGCCAGAAGAAGGTGACGGAGCGGCAGATGTACATGAACATGATGGCCGACTACAACCAGCCTCGGACGCAGTGGGACGAAGCGCGGCTCGACGGCATCCGCAAGGCCAACGGCGGCAAGCTCCCGGCGGCGTACGACCTCAACAGCGGCGTCTTCCCGGAGCGGCTCGCTTCGTACCAGGACATCCTCGACGCCCCGCCGTACACGATCCGGGGCAAGGAGCGCAAGGGCGGCTACAACCCCGGCGCCCGCAAGAACCTCGACCCTGACAAGGTGCAGGAACTGAAGGACATGCCATGAGCGACGCGACCCTGGTCTTGCGCGGCTTCGAGCAGCGCCCCCGCCGTTCGTCGATGCGTTGCTGGACGTGGCGCTGGCCAACACCGGCGCGCAACCGCTCTGGTTCGTGCTGCCGCTGATCCTGGAGACGCCGGGAGCGCTCGGACCGCTGTTCGCCTCGGCGGTCGAGGTGATGGAGCTGCCGGGCCCGGGCCGCGTGCGGATCGCGCGTTTCCTCGGTCCGGGCAGCTTCCAGCTGCTGCGCCTGGCACCCGGCGTCCGGGTGCGGGTGACGGGGCTGCCGGTCACGCTGACCGGCGCGCGGCCACGCGATTCGCTGACGATCCCGATGCTGGCCGCTCAGGAACTGCACCTGGAGGACCGGCTCATCGAGCAGTGGCTCGGCATCGACCTGACGATCGCGTCGGACGCCGACGCCGTTTTCGAGGACGGCGGCATCGTGGCCAGCCAGGACACCGAGGGCGTCCGGGCGTTGCCGGTGCGGGCGTCGGGCGTGCAGTCGATGGCCAGGGTGCTCACCCTCGGCGGCAGTTGAAGTCGGTTGCCACGCAGGATGGAGTCGCGCCATGTCCGCCCCACGCCCTGGATCCTGGCCGCCGCCGCGGATGACGATCCTTGGCCGCCGCGTGTCGAGCTTCCAGGTCTGCGGCGCCGTCGGTCTGGTGGTGGCCACGACGCTGGTGTCGGTGCTGACCTGGCACCTGCGGCTGCCGCTCTGGATCGTCCCCTGCCTGCTGGCCAGCGGCCTGGCGACCGCCTTCGTGCTGGCGATGGCGACCAAGGTCCTCACCGGTCAGGAAACACTGGTCTTCTATCACCACGAGATCGCCATCCTGGCCACGAGCGCGCTGCTGCTGCAGGCGCTGGGTGCGCCGGTGCTGCGCGTGCTGGACCTCAACGCGCTGTGGCTGGGCGCCTTCCTGGTGTTCGGGCGGCAGGGCTGCCTGATGGTCGGCTGCTGCCATGGCCGGCCGCACCACTGGGGCGTGCGCTACAGCGAGTCGCATGCCGGCGAGGGCTTCCCCGCCTGCTATGTCGGCGTGCGGCTGTTCCCGGTCCAGGGGCTGGAGTCGCTGCTCGTCGCCGCCATCGTCGTCGCGGGCAGCGCGATCGCCTGGCGCGGCGCCCCGGCGGGCAGCGTGCTCGCCCTGCATGGGGTCAGCTATTGCGCGGTGCGGATCGGGCTCGAGGAACTGCGCGGCGACGCGGCCCGGCCGTACTGGGGGCGCTTCTCGGAGGCGCAGTGGACCTCGGCCGTGTTGATGGCAGCGGTGCGCGCCGGCGAATGGCAGGGCCGGCTGCCGCGCGCCGACTGGCACTTCGGCGTGGGCCTGGCGACGGCGATCGGCCTGGCGGTGCTGGCGCTGACGGGTCGCGCGCGGCACCGCATCCTGGCGCCCCGTCACGCGGACGAGGTCGCGCGGCTGCTGCAAGCGCTGGCCCGGTCGCCGCACGGACCGATCGCGGTGCGGCGCACCTCGCAGGCCTTCGGCGTCTCGTGCCAGGCGCTGGGGTCGGTGGACGGCCGCCCGTCGACGCTGTACGCGCTCTCGCACGCGGGACGCGCCCTGGATGACCGGGAGGCCCGCGTCCTGTCCGGATTGATCGCGAATCTGGTCGGCGCGCGCGGCGCGCGGGCCCTGCTGCGCGGCGCGCGCGGCATCTTCCACCTGATCGTGCGGGACACCCCGCGCTGATCCCTTCCGCGGCTTCCGCGGCTTTCGAGGAGACACCATGCCGGACCTCAATCCCGAACCGCTCCGTCTCGCGGCACCGCCCGTGTCGTCGCGCGGCGGCCAGGCCGTCTGGGCCCGGTCGGTGCTGCGGCTGCAGCGCAGCGTGGGCAACCGCGAGGTGGTGAGGATGCTGGGGCTGTCGCCGGCCCTGCCGGTGGTGCCGATGCCTGACGGGCCCATGCAGGAAGCGCCGGCGCAGGAGGCGCCGTTGGCCTTGGTGCCGGCGCCCGCGGCCGCGGCCGCGGCCGCGGCCTGGCAGCGTCGCCTGCAGCTCGCGTGGCGGCGGTTGCGCGGCCTGCCGCCGCCGGACGAGACCGTCGTCCTGATCGAGGAGCGGCGATGACACGCCCCGAATCGCGTCCCGACCTGCGGATCCTGGGCATCGACATCGGCTCCACCACCGTCAAGACCGTGGTCGTCGACGCGGCCAGCCGCGAGATCCTCTGGTCCGACTACCGCCGCCACGAGACGCGGCAGGCCGACGCGCTGGACGCGCAGTTGACCGCGATCGAGGCCCGCTTCGGCGAGCTGGACGCCGACACCACGCGCGCCTTCGTCACCGGTTCCGGCGGTCCGCCGCTGGCGCCGCTGCTCGGCGCGAAGTTCGTGCAGGAGGTCAACGCGGTCACGCTCGCCGTCGAGGCCCTGCATCCGGACGTGGGCAGCGTGATCGAGCTTGGCGGCCAGGACGCCAAGATCATCATCTACAAGCCCGCGCCGACCGGCGCATCGGGCGCATCGGGCGCGGACCGGCGCGTGATCGCGTCGATGAACGACAAGTGCGCGTCCGGCACCGGCGCGACGATCGACAAATGCGTGCTCAAGGCCGCGCTCGCGCCCGAGGTGCTGGGCACGCTCGCCTGGGAGCCCGCCAGGCTGCACCCGGTCGCGGCCAAGTGCGGCGTCTTCGCCGAGACCGACATCGTCGGCCTGCTCAAGGCCGGCATCCCGTCGGTGGAGGTCATGTGCTCGCTGGCCGACGCGATCGTGGCGCAGAATCTCACGGTGCTGACCCGCGGCCACACGCTGCAGCCGCGCGTGCTGCTGCTGGGTGGTCCCAACACCTACCTGCCGTTCCTGCAGGCCTGCTGGCGCCAGCGCATCGCCGAGCTGTGGGCCTCGCGCGGGATCGCGTTGCCGACAGGCGCCGCGATCGAGGACCTCGTCCTCGTGCCCGGGAACGCCGCGCTGTATGCGGCCTACGGCGCCGCGGTGTACGGGATGCAGGAGGCGGCGGACATCGGCCGCTACGCCGGCGCAGGGGCGCTGCGCGCCGCTATCGCGCGCGGTCGCGGCGCGCGCGTGCTGCCGGCGCAGGGGCCCGGGCTGGTGGCCAGCGACGAGGAGCGCGACGCCTTCATCGAGCGCTTCCGCCAGGTGCCGTTCGTACCGGCGGTCTTCCCGCCGGGCCGGCGGGTGCGCGCCTTCCTCGGCATCGACGGCGGGTCGACCTCGTCCAAGGCGGTGCTGGTCGACGAGGACGGCGAGGTCCTCTTCAAGGACTACCAGCTCTCGCGCGGCAATCCGCTGGCCGACGTGCAGGAGATCCTGCGCCGCGCGCGCGGCTTCGTGGCCGGGCAGGGCGCGGTGCTGGACGTGCTGGGCGCCGGCGCGACCGGGTACGCGGGGGACCTGCTGGAGGAGACGCTCCAGGTCGACGCCAACATCGTCGAGACGGTGGCGCACATGATGTCGGCGCGTCAGGCCTTCGACGATGTCGACGTGGTCTGCGACGTCGGCGGCCAGGACATCAAGGTGCTGTTCATGGCCGGCGGCGAGATCCGCAACTTCCGCCTGTCCAACCAGTGCTCGGCCGGGAACGGCATGCTGCTGCAGGCGATGGCGAGCCAATTCGGCGTCGCGCTCCCCGACTACGCGGCGCTGGCCTTCCGGGCGCGGATGAGCCCGCGCTTCAACTACGGCTGCGCCGTGTTCCTCGACACCGACCGCGTGACCTTCCAGAAGGAGGGCTACGGCAAGGAGGAACTGATGGCCGGCCTCGCGCTGGTGCTGCCGAAGAACATCTGGCAGTACGTCGTGCAGTTGCCGCGGCTGGCGGAGCTCGGCCGCGTGTTCGTGCTGCAGGGCGGGACGCAGCACAACCTGGCCGCGGTGAAGGCGCAGCACGACTACCTCGTCGAGCGCGTGCCGGGCGCGGTCGTGCGCGTGCATCCGCATTGCGGCGAGGCCGGCGCCATCGGCGCGGCGCTGGAGGCGCGCCGCGTCGTCGCGCGACGCGGCCACAGCCGCTTCGTCGGCGTGGACGCGGCGATCGGCCTGGCCTGGACCTCCCGCAGCGACGAGGGCACCGTCTGCCACTTCTGCGCCAACGCCTGCCGGCGCACCTTCATCGACGCGGCGACCCCGCAGGGCCGCAACAGCCGCTACATCGCCGGCTTCTCCTGCGAGCACGGGACCGTCGAGTCCAAGGACGCGCTCAAGGCGCTGGTGTCGCACCGCAAGTCGCTGAAGGCGCAGTTCCCCAACCTGGTCGACTACGAAGCCGGCCTGGCGTTCAAGGCGGGTGCCGCGCCGCGACCGTTGCCCGAGGCCGGCTCGCCCGTCGATCCGGTGCGACGCTCACGCGGTGGGGGAGCGGCCGCGCTGCTGCCTTGGCGCGCCCGCGCGGCGCGCGGCTTCGAGCGCTCGGACGGCGCGGCACGACGGGCCGGCCTGCGCATCGGCATGCCGCGGGTGCTGAACATGTACTCGACCGCGCCGCTGTGGCGCGCCTACTTCGAGGCGCTGGGCGTGCCCGCGCGCCAGATCGTGTTCTCCGACGTCACGAGCGGGGAGCTGTGGGAGGCCGGCAGCCGCTACGGGGCCATCGATCCGTGTTTCCCGTCGAAGGTGGTGCAGGCGCACATCCACGACCTGCTGAAGGTGAAGCACCGGGAGCGGCCGCTGGACTTCCTGTTCTTCCCCTGCCTGACGCATGTGCCGAGCTTCGTGCGCGGTCTGCCCGACACGACCGCCTGCCCGATCGTGGCGGGCGTGCCCAAGGTGATGCGCGCGGCCTTCACGCAGGAGGTCGACCACTTCGCGCGGGACGGCGTGGTCTATGTCGACCCGGCGATCTCGCTGTGCGAGCCCCACTTCATGAAGCAGCAGATGTTCGAGGCCTGGGGCGAGCGCCTGGGCATCACGCGCGACGAGAGCGACTTCGCCGTCGACGAGGGGTGGGCGGCGCTGCGCGCCTTCGACAGCGAGATGCAGCGCCGCGGCATGCAGCTGCTGGCGCAGCTCGAGGACGAAGGACGGGTCGGCATCCTGTTGCTGGCACGGCCGTATCACGCGGATCCGGGACTGCACCATGGCGTGCTCGACGAGTTCCAGGCGCTGGGTTACCCGGTGCTGTCGATCCGCTCCATCCCCAAGGATCCCCAGTGGCTGGCGCGCTTCTTCGCCGGGGAGGGCGGCGACCCGCTGGGCGTGGCCGATGTCTGGCCCGAGGCCTACTCGACCAACAGCGCCGAGAAGGTCTGGGCCGCCAAGTTCGCCGCCCGGCATCCCAACCTGGTGGTGCTGGACCTGTCGAGCTTCAAGTGCGGCCACGACGCACCGACCTACGGAATGATCGACAACATCGTGGCGGCGAGCGCGACGCCGTATTCGGCGCTGCACGACCTGGATGCCAACAAGCCGTCGGGCTCGCTGAAGATCCGCGTGCGCACTTATGGTCATACGCTGCAGCGCCACGCGGAGCGGTTGCAGGACCTGCATGCCGCGAAGGACGAGCTGGCGCGCCGCATCGAGGCGAAACGGCGCGAGCTGCGCGCGCGAGCCCGGGCAGGGGGCCAGAAGGCGAGGGGCGGGGCGAGGGGCGGGACTACGCGGCGTGGCTGGGCGAGGAGACGGTGCCTCGATTCGAGCCCCTGGAGCCGACCACCGGTCGGGCTTGCGACACCGCGGTCAAGGTCCATCCGATCACCATCCATCGGAGAGCGTCATGAGATCGATGGACGAGGGCGATCGCCCGGTGATCTGGCTGCGCGACGAGCTGGCGCGAGCGGCGGAGATCGAACGCGAACTCGAGGCCTTCGAGCGCGAGGAGCGCGCGCGACTGGGACTGACCGAAGCGCCGGTGACGCAGTGGCGGGACCCGGCGCCGCGGCCCTTCACGCGCGACGAGCGCGCCGGCACGACGCTGTTGTGCGGCGGTCTGACGCAGGCGCAGGACCTGCTGATCCAAGGCGCGCTGCGGGGCATCGGCTATCGGGTGGAGGTGCTCGGCACGCCGGACAACGAGGCCTTGCGTGTCGGGCGCGAGTTCGGCAATCGCGGCCAGTGCAATCCCACCTACTTCACCGTCGGCAACCTGGTCCATCACCTGCAGCGGCTGCGTGACGAGCAAGGCCTGACCCCGCGCGAGATCGTCGAGCGGCATGTCTTCGTCACCGCCGGGGCCTGCGGCCCCTGCCGCTTCGGGACCTACGCGACCGAGTACCGCAAGGCGCTGCGCGATGCCGGCTTCGAGGGTTTCCGCGTGCTGCTGTTCCAGCAGCAGGGCGGACTGCGACAGGCCTGCGGCGAGGGCGACGGGCTGTTGCTGGACCGGCGCTTCTTCTTCGCGCTGCTGCGCGCGGTGGTGGCGGGCGACGTGCTCAACGCGATGGGCTACCGGCTGCGGCCCTATGAGCGCGTGCCGGGCGCGACGGCGGCGGCGCTGGAGCGCTGCAAGGCGATGCTGCATGACGCGCTGGCGGCGCGCGGCAGCGTCCTGGCGGCGCTGTGGCGTTGCCGGCGGTTGCTGGGCGCCATCGAGCTCGACCGCGCGCGGGTGAAGCCGAAGGTGTCGGTGATCGGCGAGTTCTGGGCGATGACCACCGAAGGGGACGGCAACTACCGGCTGCAGGCCTTCCTCGAGTCCGAGGGCGCCGAGGTGCTGGTGCAGCCGGTCACCGCCTGGCTGCTCTACAACCTCTGGCAGATGCGCTGGGACACCCGGCGGCGCATGACGCTCACGCGGGACGATGGCGGCCGGCATGGACTGGCGGGCAGGTCGCCGTGGCGGCGGCTGGCGGCGGCGCGCGCGGCGGAGGCCGGCCTGCGGGGCTGCTACGCGATGTACGCCGCGGTGCTGGGCCTGCCGGCGCGCCGGCTGTGCAACCTCGACGAGATCGCGACGCTGTCGCACCCGTTCTACGACAACCACCTGCGCGGCGGCGAGGGGCACATGGAGGTCGGCAAGCTGATCCAGAGCGTCACCGCACGCAAGGCCCACATGGTGGTGAGCGTCAAGCCCTTCGGCTGCATGCCGTCGTCCGGCGTGTCCGACGGCGTGCAGGCGCTGGTGACGGAGAAGTACCCCCAGGCGATCTTCTGCAGCATCGAGACCACCGGCGACGGTGCGGCCAATGCGCACAGCCGGGTGCTGCGCGACTTGTTCAAGGCCAAGCGGCTGGCGGCTGCCGAACGGGAGATCGGCATCAGCGTTCGTTAAGCTGCCATTTTCTCCCGGCGGCTGAGATCAGAGGGCCCGGCCAGCCCTTGGCCATCGATGGTGACGTCCTGGCCGGGGCCCTCGATGGCAACGATCACGGGTTGGCGCCGCCCACCAAGGTGTTGCCGCTGAACACGGGAATGCGCGAGGTGACGACCGCCGTGCTCGCGTTCAGTCCGGCATGCGAGTAGTCGTTCGCCGCATTCCACACCGGGGCCCAATCCGACAGGCGCAAGGTGATGTTGTAGTTGAGCGTCACGCCGGCCGCGAGCTGGTAGCTGCCGAAGTCCAGCTCCGCGTAGTACACGTTGCCGGCATACGGCTTCAAGGCGCTGCAGGAGAAGAGCGGCAGGCTGGAGCCAGATCGTTCCTCGCAGACCACGGTCGACGGCGCGTGGTTGCTGGCGAGCAATTCCGAAACGTCGACGTAGAGGCGGGCCTTCAGGTTCGACAGCGGCGCGGTACCGCGGTTGCGCAGCGCGAGGTTGTATTTCGTCTGCTTGCCGTCGTCCTGGTTCAAGACCGCCTTGACTTCGATCTGGCCCGGCGCAGGCGCAGGCGCAGGTGCAGGTGCAGGTGCAGGTGCAGGTGCAGGCGCAGGTGCAGGCGCAGGTGCAGGCGCAGGTGCAGGCGCAGGTGCAGGTGCAGGCGCAGGCGCAGGCGCAGGCGCAGGCGCGGCGACGTTCAGCAAGAACAGCGACGCGCTGGCGCCATCGGTCCGGCTGCTGTTGACCCCATTGCGCGGGCTCATCGCGTAGTCCAGCGTCTCGCCACCGCCCCAGTCGGCGAGTTTCGCGCCGGGCGCGGTCTCCAGGTGCTTGTAGACCGCCTCGTTGCCCGAATCGACGCCGAACTGGAAGATCACGTGCTGCCTGCTGCCGTCGGTCCTGTAGTACGGCAGGTAGTCGGAGTCGGTGCCGTTGAAACCGTCGCCGATGCGGTCGCCGTTGGCGTCGCGCTCCTTCTTCATCACGTTGTTGTAGAAGACGTTCTTCGGCCCGGTGGCCCCGGCCCAGTGCGCCTTGCGGCCGGTGGACCAGTAGACCGGATACCAGGTCCCCGTGTCGCCGGCGCCGCCTTCGCCGCCGCAGTTGGCGGTGCAGCTGCCCGACGAGTGGTTGAAGGGCACCTTGCTCACGTTGAGCTCGATCAGGTTGTTGCGTTCCCAGCCGCCGTGCAGGTTCAGGTCGCAGTCCATCTGGTTGGCGATCGCCACGTTGCCCGAGGCGGCCCACTGGAAGGTGAAGTGGCGCACGTTGCTCAGCCGGTTGTTGGCGTAGAGCGAGTCCCACACCTTGCTGCCGCGCATGTAGCCGTTGCCGCCCTTGCCCTTGTTCCAGGCGCCGTCGATCGCGTTGTCCTGCACCTGGATGTTCTTGGCGAACTCGGTGACGATCGGATGCGAGCCGGTCATGGCCAGCTTCACGTCGCGCACGAAGGCGTCGGCCACCCACTTGAAGACGATGCCGTGCATCGCGTACTCCGGCGCGAGGTTGCCGTAGTTGTGGATCGCCTGGGCGGGCGTCACCGCATAGTTGCCGCCCCCAGCTTGGGCAGGCCGTTGAGCGCCATCTCGGCGTAGAGGTTCGAGAAGCCGACCCCGCGCACCACCTGCAGCGGCACGGCCTTGCTGTAGTACGCGACCCCGGGGCCTCCCTCGGTGGAGGGCAGGGTGGCCGATCCGTCGGCCACGTTGTCGCGGTTGAGATCGAACTCCAGCGGCTTGTCGAGGGTGAGCGTGCGGTTCGCCGCGTCCACCGCGACGACCTTGAACATCTGCGACTTCATCAACCCGTTCACGCATTCGTCGGGCGTGGCCGCGCAATCGGCGCCCATCTCGTCGACGAACATCTTGCGGGTGTTGGCGGCCGCGATCAGCACGTAGCCGCCGACGCTGAAGCGCGACATGGCCGCAGAGGTGTCCAGCGGGATGACGGTGGCGCCCTTCAAGGCGGCGTAGGGCGCGCTCTGCCGCACCTTCACGCCGGCCTTCCAGTGCTGGTTCACGCTGCCTTCGAAGATGTCCTTGCGGTTGGCCGGCGCGGCGGCGTAGTCGCTCGCGTAGTCGGCGTGCACGGCGGTGGTCTGCACCCGGAACATGCCGCGGCCGGGCCAGGCCCAGCCCATCTGTCCGGCGCCCGAGCCCATGCCGGCCATGTCGGGCTGGCTCTTGTCCGCGCTCAGCACGTCGTAGCGGGTGTTGGCGTCGGGCTTGAAGACCAGCCTGGTGCCGCTGGCCGGGTCGCTGCCGGCGCCGACGATCCACAGGTAGCTGGAGCGGACGTGGATCTCGCGCGAGAGGTTGAGCGTGCCGGCCGGCAGCACCAGCTTGCGGTAGGCGTGGGGTCCGCCGCCGGCGCCGGAGTCGATGGCCGCCTGCAGGGCCGCGCTGTCGTCGCTGCCGTCGTTGGCGGTGACGCCGAAGTTGACGGCGAAGATCGTCGTGGCGACGTCGGCCTCGGTCGGCAGCGTGGCGCCTTCGTCGTAGCCGGCCTTGCGCCAGTCGTAGAGACCGGGCAGCGGCATGCGGCGATTGCCGGCGCTCAGGTCAAGCGCTTGCGCAGAAGCGCCGAGGGCCAGCACGGCGGCCATGACGGCCGTCTGCCGCCAGTGCGGGGTACGGTGGAAAGGCTTCACGGGAGGTCTCCTTCGCCAGGGGCGTCTAGTCGGAAGTTAAACGCTTAACTTCGGCAGCGAAGGCTACGGGCGAGGCCAGGGACTGTCAATGTCGAGCCAGTACGAGGTGTAAGCCGATGAACGCCATCGGGACCGCGGCGACGGACATGCCTCGAAACGGGTAGCGTCTGTGCGCGTTTGGACGCATCGTTCCCGGCGTCGAGCGCCGGCTCATCGTGGGCGCGCCGAGCGCGGAGAACGCGGAAGGCGAGGGTAGTCCCCTGACCACGCGTCGCACTACCTGGCCTCCCTGGCCTACCTGCTGATGGCGCTGACTGGGCAAATAGATAGACTACCGACGCTCCACCGACAGTGCGGTCGAAGCCATCGCGCTTGATGCCGCCGAAGCACAAGAGCAGGCCTTGCGAGGACACGCGCCATGAAACGATCTCAGTTCACTCTGCTGATCATCTTTTCTGTTGTCATCGTCAACGCGGCAGTGTGGCCAATCATCACTGCCTTTGTCCGCGTGCCTCAGATGCAATGGCCATACTTGATCAGCACGTCGGTCTTGACCAGCTTGTCACTGATCGCGCTGTTCCTCCACGGCGAGCGCCGTCGGTGGACCGCCGTGGTGGTTGGAGCGGTGGCGGGATATCTGTCTTCGCTTCTTGCTCTGCAGGTTGCGAAGTACTTTGACCCACATCGAGAGGCCGCGAAGTTCAGCGACGGCTCGTATGGCGCGGTGGACGCGCTGGTGATTGAGGCGACTCTTTGCGTTCTATTGGGCGGCTGGCTTGCAGGGGCGTTGGGCGCATTTTTGGCGCGACAGTTTCGACGCGCAACGCCCGGTGCGGCGACTCCGTCCGGGCGGAGCGTCGAGTGATGTCCAGCAGAGCGGATCTGGCTGAGCCGGGACCAGCCTTTGTGCGTTTCCATAACGTCACATAATGCACATTGTCAGCCTTTTAAAGCTGGCGGCTGAAGCCCTGTTTTATCGTCTGATCGCCGTTCGTTAGCGCACATACGCTGGGACGTCAATAAGAACAACTGACGTTAGACGTCTTCGGGAGCTTCATGTTAGGGGGTCAAATTCCAGCCGGGATGCCGGCTCTGTCGGTGCTTTTGTCCGACTTTTCCCGTCCTTCCGCCGCCAATCTGGCACGCACATTCGGTGTCTCACGGAGCACCGCCCACCGTTGGCTCAAGGTCGACCGCGCACCGAGGCCGGTCATGCTTGCCCTGTATCTGGCGGCACCCAGCTACGGCCAGCGGGAGGCCGCCAATCGCGTCCAGCACGCAGAGGAAGGCCGACGCCTCGCCCTCCAACTGGTGGACGCGATGCGGTGCGATAGGACGGCCCTGGAGCGCGAGCTGGCGCGCCTGCTGGTGTTGGGGGACTTCGGTGCGGCCAACACGCCAAGCTTCAGCGCGCCATTACCGGCCCAACTTCTCGCGCGTCCGGTGCCGGCCCGCCAGTTCTGACGCTGCTGGATCCACCTGGTAGCACCGTCAGCCATGACGCTGGTCGACGCGATCGCACATCGCTCCCGGTGGCGATGTCGCCGGCAAGTCCTCGAGCTGGCATCGCCAGCATCACCGGGGCTCGAGCGCCGTCATCTCTGGCGGTGGCGGCCGGCGTTCATCGCCGGTTGTGACGGTCCTGCAGGTCAGACCTGCGGCGCTCCGTCCCACTGCTTCTTGATCCAGGCGCGCACGCCGGGTAGCTGGCCGATGATGAGCGCCGCGAGCAGCGCACCGCCCATGACGATGATGGCCTCCCGGCCAATCTCCGCGGGCTTGGGAACGAATGCGGGGGCCTTCACGCCTGGCGCTCCAGGTAGGTGATCCGCGAGTCATGCGCATCGAGGTCGCGGCGCATCCACGCGAGCTTGGTGGACACCACGCCCCACGTGACGGCGCCGTTGATGGCGACCGTCGCGAGGGCCATCAGCAGGCTTTCGCTCATTTCGTCGGGCCTCCCGCCCGCTTGGCGTAGAACAGGGTCCGGTCGCCGAATAGGTAGAAGCCGACGGCCGATGCGAAGTTCGTGCAGTCGGCCGTTGCGCCGCCCGGCAGGGTCATCTGTTGCCACGCCCAGGTGCCCAGCACCAGCACGGCCACGGTCGGCCGCTGGAGCTTCACGATGGCCTCCACCCACGGGTACGACTGGCCGGCGCCGGTGTCCTGCATCGCCTTGAACAGCTCCAGCTCGCTGGTGCGCATCTGGAGCCATTCGGCGATGGACGCCGGCTTGAAGTTGTCCGTGGCCACGAACCGGTTGATCAGCGACTTGCCCAGGTCGACGGCGAGCGGCCCGAAGGCGGCCAGGACGGTCAATGGATCGATCATCAGAAGCCCCACATGCTTGGATTCTTGAAGTATTCGTCCACGGCCTGCGTGGGCGTCGGTGTGGCCACACTCGACCCCGAGCTGTTGGCGGTGCCAGCGTAGAGGCCCTGCCAGTACGACCCGAAGTAGTCGTAACCGCCCTCTTTCAACGAGCCGTCCGCGTTGTGCAGCCCGTCATAGATCGCGGTGCCCAGCGACCAATCCGGATCGCCCGACAGCCATGAGCCGATGCCGTTGACGCCGCGATAGGCAAGGTTCTTGTCGCTGGCCGGATTGAGGTCCGTGGACAGGACTTCGCCGATCTTGCCGGCGCCCTTCCACACGAGCACGCCGACGACCGCCACGGCGGCGCCGATCGCGATCACCTTGGCGTCGCCCGCGTCCATCAGGTGTTCCACATGCCGGCGAACGTCCACCAATCGGCGGGCGTGTTGACGGCGTTGTACGGGACCTGCGCGGCGAGCTGCGCGGACTTGTTCTTGCCGGCCTGGTAGGCCAGCACGGCCAGGATGAGGCCGCCGATGATGTGTTCGGTTTTCATGGTCAGAAGAGGTATCCGGTGCCGAAGAGGGCCGATCCGTTGAGGGCCGGGGTGACACGCGCCGAGTAATCGAACACGCCCGACTTGTACCAATCGGTGGGGAGCTGCTGGTCGATCCACTGCTGTAGCCCGGCGTCGCGTTGCTGCTGGCCGGGCTGGCTCGCCAGGGTCTTGCCCGGCGTGCGCGTGATGTAGTACAGCGCGAAGCCGGCGAAGCCGACGGCGCCGATGGTCATGAGCTGATTCGTGTTCATGCGATGGTCCCTCCGGCTTCGCCGTACCAGCCGGCGAGCGTCTCGATGCTGCGTTGCCCCTGCTGCGCGTAGTTGCCCGGCAGGCTGGCCCACTCGTTGCGGCACTTGCCCACGGCCGTGGTGAAGCGCCCTGCCTTCACATCCTCCAGCGCGCCGCGGCGGCGGATCAGCTCCACGGCCGCGGCGTCCTGGCTCGGGCCGGAGAAGTCGGGCAGGCTCAGCGCTCGCTGCACGCTGAGCCACGTGCCCTTGATCAGCTGGTATGCGCCGGCCGCGGAGCTGACGCAGCCAGGGCCGAAGCCCGCGAGCTCACACATCGAGTCCGAGAGCGGCTGGCCTCGCCACTCGCCGGTCACGGCCGGGTGGTTGCTCAGGTCCTGGATGGTGTGGCTGTAGCCGTAGCAGACCCGGTACGGATCGAACTGTCCCGCTGTGCCCTCTGCGTACTGGAGCATCGTGAGGAATGCGGCGGTGTTGCGCGCCGCCGTGTCGCCGTCGACGTTGGCCGGCGCCTGGGTGATCTGGTTCAAGAGCGATTCTCCGGAGTCGATGAGCGCGCTGGTGCTGAAGCCGCCGAGGTAGTCGCCCTCCCCGGCCTCGATCTGGCCGCCGGAGCGGCGAGACGCCACGATCAGCACGGAGGCCGCCGCAGTGAGGACGAGGGCTTGGGCGGGCCTCATGGTCAGCCGATCCGCACGGCACGCATGGCGCCCTTGTACGCAATCGTCCCCGCGCTGATGTTGATGAAGCCGCGCATATAGAACGTCTCGTTCGCGCCCGTCGTGTTCTCGTAGATGACGGTCAGGCTAGGCCTCGATGCAGCGTTGGCGGCGCTGTAAGGCCCAACCAGGATTTCGTCAGAGATGAATCCGCCGCCCGTCGTCGCGACCACGTTGGCGGCCGGCGAATTGGTGAGCCGGAACCCTGCGCTCACCAGCGTCGCACCCGCGCTGTTGATAGTCTGCATGGTGCCCTGGATCATCCAGATCCCCGGCGGCAGCGTGCACTGACAGGCCGTGAAGTTGACGCCGCCCAGCGTGGCGGTCGTCGTCTCGGCGCCGCCCACGATCTGGATGCTAGTACCCCGCAGAAGCTTCCATCCAGCCGGGATTGCGCCCGATGCGATGTCGAAGGTGTTGTCTCCTCCGATCACCACGCGGTCCCAGTTGGCGGACGGCGTGATGCGATAGCCCACCCCGTAGTTGCCGTACATGCGCAGGCCCACGCCCGACCCGGTGAGAGTGACCCACTCGGTTCCGACCGTGTTCTCTTGGTAGCTGTTGGTGATCGCGATGTTGCGGTTCGACAGCCCGAGCAGCTCGATTCCGCCCGTGTTCTCGCTGATCAGGGTGTCAATCGTGATGTTCACGCCGTTGGTGATCTTCACGCTTCGGCCGTTGGGCGTGTCGCTGAAGATGCACGACTGATCCACCTTGACGGTGGTCGCGGCATTCGCGGCGTCCGGCCCGTAGAGCTCCAGCCCGTGGAGCCCGGACGCGTTGCAGCGCACGCGCGTAATGGACGCATATCCACCGCGCTCGATGTAGATGCCACGCCGCTTGCAGTTGAGCAGGCGGATTCCGTCGATGTGGACGTTGTATGGGAAGGCGGGCGCCACCGCCTTGACCGCAATGCCGTCGCCGGCCTGGCCCGCCGTCGCGCCGTCCCAGCCGCCGAAGATGGTGAACCCGAACAGGTCCGTCTCGCCGGTCGTTGTCACGACATCGAACTGGGCCGCGGTGGCCTGGAGCACGCACTTGTCTTCGCCCGGACCGTCAACGACCAGCCCGGACAGATCCAGCGAAGCGGAGACGACCGCCCTGCCCATCGGCAGGCGCATACCCTTCTTCACGGCCGCTGCCCGGCAGGCTGTCGCACACGCCGCGATGGCCGCCGTGTCGTCGGTCACGCCGTCGAATTTTGCGAGCCATGGGTAATCCGATGGCGTCCAGTAGTCCAGCGCCGCCCGCTTCTGGAGCGTCGAGGACACCGGCGCAAGCGTCGCATCGAATCCGATCATGCCGGCGCCGGCCGGCGCAGCCAGTGCGCTCGACAGACCCAGCACTGCCGCAGCCACTTCTGGCCGCGTGGCATATCGCTTGATGAGGCCGGTCACGCCGTGACCTCCTGAACGTTGACGCTCGCAGTCTTGCCGGCGTCAGTGATGGCCGACCACGCCAGATTGGCGCCGCGGTCCTCTAGCCAGATATCCCCCACCTCCAGCACCACGCAGCGCTTTGCCCAGGTGATGCCGGCGGCGCCGATGGCAACCGGGTCCGGACCGATGTTGGCGATGCGAAGCGCGCGTCGGTTCGCGCTGGCAGCGGCGACCACGACGGCCACAGGACTGCACGCCACCGGGCCGTTGTTGGCCGCGGCCGTGGCCGGCGCGTCGCTCAGCGACACACCCGACACGTAGAGCAGGTTCCCCGGCGATCCGCGGTCATTCGACACCGGCAGCGGCAAGCCTTGGATTTCCGCCTTGACCGTCGCACCGTCCGTCAGGTCGAAATCGATGTCGTTGTTGCTGATGACGTAGCGGATCGTCGTGTCCACCGGTGAGGTGAACGTGACCGAGTCAAACGGGATCGCGCCAGTAAGCCGGGCCTTGAAGCCCTTGCGCGCCTGGCTGATTTCCTCGTCCGTGGCAAGGGGGATGCTGATGCGCACGGCGATGCTCCCCGCGGCCCCCGTGTCCAGAATCATCAGCATGCGTCCGGCCGTGCCCTGCCGCAGCGGCACGCCGGCTTTCAGCGTCGTGGTGAAGTCCATCAGGCCACCTTCTTGTTTCGCAACAGCGTGACGCCCACGAGCCCGATCACCGCCATGCCGGCGATGACGAGCGTGCGCACGTCGCTGGTCTTGAGGTCGACCACGGCCTGAGTCAGGTTCGCGGCCTGCTTGGCGTTGTCATCAAAGATGCCCGCCATGAGGTCATTGCTGCCGCTGATGGCGTCCTGCGCCGTCTTCTGCCAGCCCTCGACGCCGCGCATCGCGAGCGCGAGCGCGCCCGACACGGCGCCGTGGTCCGTCGTCGTGATGACGTTGTTGCTGCCCGAGACGGTCTGCTTGATGCTCGAATTGATCGAGCCTTCGGCGCCGACCACGGACATGTCCGTCGTCTCCGAGCTGTTCTGCTGCTGCGACTGGCTGTTGCCGATGCCGCTGCCGCCGCTGAAGCTGGGCATCAAGCCACTCAGGAGGCCCATGGGCTACTTCCGGTTGCGACTCAGGACCAGCAGGCCGACGACAGCGAGCAACATCAGCGGCATGGCCTGCGCGAGCATGCCGGAGCCGCCGAAATTGATCGTCTTGCCGAAGTTGGCCGCGAGGTCTTGACGACCGGACGCGCTGCTGCTGGCCTGGGTCTGGAGGGAGATGGGAGGCATCGGCATCGGACGCCCCTTACTTCGCCAGCTTTACGACGGCGAAGATCACGCCGCCGATGAGCAGCATCTGCGTCAGGCCGATGCCGGGCAGGATCTGCGGCTGCGCGTAGGCCTGGCCCGGCTGTACCGTGCCCTGCGCCTGCTGACCGTTGGGCAGGACGCCCACCGGCCGGACGACGCCGCTTTGCACGGCGTCCTTCGTCAGGCCGTAGCCCAGCAGCGCGCCGAGCCCCTGTTGCAGGAAGCCGCCCCAGTTGCCCATGTCGAAGCCGCCCGACTGAATCGGTTGCATCGAGCCGATGGCATTGGTGGGCACCGTGTCGGCGGTGCGCGGCTGCGTGTTCTGCGGGTTCTGGCCGTAGGAATTGGCCGTGTCCCACACGCTGATCAGACTGGTGTCGGGGATGCCGCTGCCAGTCCAATCCGAGTAGCCCGGAATGTCGAAGATGCCCGCCATGCTGACTCCTTTGGCTCAGCCGATCACAGACGGCCGATCGGATCGACCAGCTCGTAGTCCACGCCGAAGGTGCCGGCCGCGGACGTGACCAGCCGCAGCTCCACGTTGGGCGCGCCCGCCGTGTCGAGCATGCCGGCGAGGTTGCCGTCTTCGATGAAGTCGAGCACGAACATGCCGACGTCCGGCGCGAGGCCGTTGCGCTTCTGATCGTCCTCGACCTGGGCGCGCGTGACCTCGTGGACCACGTTGTTGGCGATGCGGATCTGAGCTCCGGTCACCAGCCCGTTGACGGACTCGCGGACCCAGACGCGCTTGATCTTGCCGCCCGCCCCGCCGACCGGCAGGTACATGATGTTCGGCGACGCTTCGGTGCCCGCGGCCGAGAAGCTCTGCGTGGTGTTCAGCAGCTTGCGAATGTAGGGGTTGTTCACCGGCGGGCGATAGTTCGCGCTGGCGTCGATGCGGCCGTTGGCCGGCGCGCCCGCGGCGATCTTGATTTCGAAGTCCAGCGACTGGAGCAGCGACGCCGGCACGGAGGCCAGAAGCTGTTCGGCGGCGCCGTTGCGGCTCTTGGGTTCGGTGAAATCCAGCGTCACGTAGTTGGCGCTGGTGAAGATGCCGCGATAGGCGTCGCGGCGGTTCACAACCGTGCCGGCCTGCTCATCCAGGAAGATGCGGCCGTTGGCCTTTCCCCGGATGGACTCGATGTGCGCGGGCGTCATGCCGCCCGACAGCGTGAATCGGATCTGGTCATACGTCGGAGCGCCCGGGCCGGCCGGCGCCTTGAGCGTGGCCGTGTTGCCCGGCGCGACGTTTTGCAGGTTGGTGAGCTTGAGCTTGTAGCCCATGGTGGTCGTCCTGTTCTCGTGTGTGATGGCGCCCGGCGCACGGCCGGGCTGCGTCTGCTACCGGGCTGGCTTACTGGCCGCCGGGCAGGTAGTCGCCGATCACCGGCACCTTGTAGACGTGCTTCTGGAACGCGTACAGCGCGGCGAAGACCACGGCGACTTCGGCGGCGAAGATGAGCTTTTCTTTCACGATGAATCCTTTCGGTGGGTGGCCCGCGGGCCGATGGACATGGCCCGCGGGGGGCCCTAACGAGCCTTCACTTTCGGGGCATCCGTGGGCTCGCGTCCAGGGTCCAGCGAGTCGGTAGACGTACCGCTAGCCCGCCTAGGCGTAGGCGCCGCCTTGAAGCCCTTCGGGTAGGTGAAACCCGTCGTGACCTCGCCACTGTCGAAGTCCTTTTCGAGCCACTGGAACTTCACCAGCTTGGCCAGGCGGCCTTCGTCAATGTCCATCGAGCGCGCGACCGCTACCCGGTGCGCGTACTCCCGCAGCGGCCCGGCGTGGATCAGGGTGCAGTTGCCCAAGAAGGTTTTGTCCACGAGGGCCGGCGTCTGGGTGGCGCCGATGATGTGGATGCCGGCGTGCCGGCCGCTGGTGGTCATCTTTCGCCACGCCGCGGGCGCCCAGCCGGGCGTGGTGACGTTGGCGAGTTCCTCTGCCACGAAGACGCAGTGCTCCGCGGCGTAGACCAGCTCACACAGGCCCTCGAATTCCTTGCGCAGCGCCTTCTCTCCGGCGCCGCGGGGGCAATACCTGACCCGCAGCGGCCCGTCGCCGGCCGCGATCACCTGGGCGCGCACGTCGGCCAGGGTCGGCGACAGGCGCTTGCCCGCGGCGTCCTCGTACTCCTTCTTGAAGTCCCAGACGATGATCCGCGGCGACTTCAGGCGCCGGATCTGGTCCTTGATCCAGATGCCTTTCCCGGTGCCGCTGGCGCCCACGACGCCCCAGATTCGCGCCTCCAGGTCAGCCGTCATGGGCCATCCCCTCTGCGGCCTTGTCCGTGGCGTCGCGCACGATCTCTGACGCCTTCTTGGCGCGCTTGTTGCGCCACCAGTCCTTGAGCTGCGTGAGCATGCCGCCCTTGTCCTTGTCCGGATTCTGCAAGCGGTGCCGGATGACGATGACGGTCGGGGCCGCGAGGCTGATGGTCGCGAGCGCCATGCCCAGCTCGGGCACCTTGCTCGTGCCGCTCCAGCCGTATTTATCGGCGACGGGCACGACGGACCGCCCCCAGGCGAGGCAAGCATCCTCCGTGTACACGTGCTTCAGCTCCGGCGCGAACATCGCCAGCGCGTTGCCGATCGTGTAGGCCAGCATGCCCCACTCCCGCGCGCCCTGATCCGCCGCCGCCTCGACGGCGATTTGCTCGGCCTGCTGCTGCGCCTGCTCTGGCGTCGGCCCGGCCGCGGCGTCCGCGTCATCCACGAGGCCGCCCAGGGCCTCCAAACGTTGTGCGTCCATGTCTACCCCTTGCCTTACCCGAACAAACCGCGCCTGCGAGGCGCTGGCGCTACTGCCGGCGCCGTAGCGCTAGGCGGGCTAGGCGGCGCGGGCGCCGGATCGGCGACCGGTGCCGCCGCGGGCGTAGCGCTAGGCAGCGGAGCGACGGGACGCATCAGCCCGCGCATCAGCGCGTCCTGCTGGGCGTTCGTGGCGTAGTGGGTGTGGCTACACCCCTTGTCGTGTTCGTCCAGGCAGTGGCTGTAGGGCCGCTTCCCTTCGGCGTCGATCCGCTTGACGTGGGTTTTCCCCCGCACAGCGGACAGACGCCGAAGCCGATGAGCACCGACTTCGGCTTGTCCGCGCTCATCGCTCAGCCCTGGAACGAGGCGATGAATTCGGCCTGGCTGCGCACCAGGGCGACCAGGGCGGGCACCAGCTCGCGCAGCGGCGGCGCCACGGCCGGGTGGCTCGCGGCGACCGTCGCCAGCTCGCTTAGCTGCTCCAGGGTCAGGGTTTCGGTGACGGCGTTGGCGCCAGATTCGGGGGTGTCGGTGTTGCCCATTCGGGACTCTCCTGTGGTTGAAGCCCCCCGGCTCCCTTTTCCCAGCGGTGCCAGCGGCCCCGCTTTGCATGACGCTCAACCGGCCCGGCGAAGAGCCGATCCGGCCGCGTGCAGTTATTGACAGGACTCCAAGGGCGCCGCGCTGCGCGCGCCGCCGGAGCCTCCAGGCGAGCGCGTGCCTGCGCGACAAAGCCCTTTGGCACCACGAGCCAGTCGGCCCGCTCGCTCATCACTTCGCGGCGCACGGTCCGGAAGCGCCGGAACGCCGGCACGATGCCGAACGCCGGCACGTCCTCTGCGCGGCGCTCGACGGTCACGACGCCGACGGCCTTGGGCGGCATGGCCTCGCCGTAGCGGCCCAGTTCGCCCGTGGACTCGCGCAGCACCTGTAGGCGCAGCTCGCGCCGCGGCACGCGGTGGCCGCCCTGGAGGTGCAGATAGGTGGCGAAGCCATTGGCAGCGGTGTACCGCTGCGCGGCTTCCCATTCGTGGTCGACGGCGCCCGCGGTGACATTGACCGCATCGAGCGCCATCGCGATAGCTGGGGAGGTGTCGCCCTGATCGGGATGCAGCCGGCGCAGCTCGCGCCAGACGCCGACCGGCGCGCCGCCGATCTGCTGGAACTGCCGAACCCTCCAGGTGCTGGCCCACGCGTCCACGCGCAGGGAGCTGGTGAGGGTGTCGTTCCCGTACAGGTCCTTGTCGACCTTGTAACCGTCAATGTTCTTGGAGACGTACTTGGCGATGTAGCCGGCGGCGCTTCCGCGCGTCCAGTCGATCCGCTCGACCACGACCCGGCGGCGGCGCGCGCCGCGCTCTGTCGCGCTGTCGTTGTGGAGGAAATACTGCCGCAGCTTCTTCAGCACGACGCGCAGCGCCACCGGCCGGCCGGCGCGGTGGTTCTTGCGCAGCGTGCCGCGCGCGACGACCGGCGGGAAGAACATCAGCGCGTGCCAGTGCGGCGTGCCGTCGTGGTTCGGCTCAGCGATGCGGAATCCGTAGAGCTCCACGCCCGAGCGCCGGCAAGCCTCGCTGAAGCTGCGCCACTGGCGGCAGAGGTACGCCTGCGCCTGGTCCGGCTGTGTGCCGTCGTGCTTCGGGTTCGGCTCGACGCCGTAGCTCTGTCCCGGCCGGGTCCTCCACGCGTGCATGCGACTGGGGCACGTCACGGTGATGAACAGCGCTTCGTGCCCGCATTCTTTGGCGATCAGCTCGAAACCGGCGATGCGCGTCATCAGCTCCATGCGGCGGATCGCGCGGTTCGCCGGCCCCTTGGCCGCCAGCTCGGCCAGCGTGTATTCCTGCCCGTGTTCGTTGACAGCGGCGACGCTCTCCAGCGCGGCTTCGTTGCGCTTGCGCTGGCCCAGCCGGCGCGCCAGCGACTCGTTGCTGACGTAGCAGCCGGCGCGCTTGTGGACGAGCCCGATCGTTCGCGCTGTGGCCTCGACGGCGGTAGCGTGGACGCTGCGCAGCACGCCGCGCCAGAAGCGCTCACAGCGCGTGCGCGCCACCGCGCCCGGGATGTGCCGGCGCGCATGCGCCAGCACCTTGCCGGCGACGCCGCGCAGGCTCGACCAGTGCAGGACTTCCAGCAGGGACGCCAACATCATCAGCCGGTCACGCTGCGCCGGCTCACGGTCGGCCAGCTCGACCGCCCAGGCGCGTTGCATGCCGTCCAGCCGGCGCGCGGTGTCGCGGGCGAGCGTGGACGCCTCCTGTCGAATCTCGCCGTCGTTGGCGTCAGCCGCCACGCCCGAGCGGTGCGCGCGGCCGATGGCGGATGCGGTCTTGAGCAGCTCCAGGTTTGCACCGGCCGCGTCGACCGGTCGCGCGTGGCGCCAGCGCGCCAGCAGCTTGCCTGCCCAGGCCACCGGGAAGTCATCGACCTGCCCGACGGCCCATGCGGTGTCGCGGCGCTCTGCGTTCGTGGCGTTCTGCGCCAGGATGCAGCGCATGCGCTCGGTCTGCTGCTGCAGCATCGTCATGCCTGCCCCTGGTCGACGCGATCACCCATCGCCAGCTCCACCGATGGGATCCCATCGCCAGCCTTGCCGGTGTGACCAGGTGGATAGGCGATGCCGCGCTCTGCCATCACGGCCAGGATCGCGCCGCGCTCCACATCCGGCAGCTGCTCCCATCGCCGCAACCAGCGAGCCGCCTTGCGCTTGATCCGCTCGCGCTCTCGGAAGTTGGATCCGGCATAGCTGAAGTCGGCGAGGACGGCCGGGGCCGGGTAGTTCATCCAGAGCGACTCGACGCGCACGCCGCGCCGGCTCATGGCGTTGAAGTCGATCCGGCGCCAGCCGTGCTCGGCGGCCCAGTCGTCGTACATGGGCGACCGGTAGCCGCTGATGGCGACCATAGCCTTGATCGACGCGGCCAGATCGAGCAGGCGCCGATGGTCGGCGTCGCTCATCTCGAAGCGGTACAGATTCAGGTCGCGGCGCGTGCTGTGCACATAGGGCGGGTCCAGGTAGACCAGCTCATCGCCCTTGAAGTCGAAAGCCGCCAGCACCTCCAACGCGTCACCGTGCAGTACTTCAACGTCGGCCCTGCCGATGGTGGCCAGACGCCAGCGCTCGACCACTTCGCGATCAAGGTCCGCCAGCACTGACGATGCCGCCGGCGCCTTGCGCTCGAAGACGTTGCCGCCGCCCACGAAGGGCTCGAAGTAGACCCTGTGCGGCGGAAACTGGTTGATGATGGCCTGAAAGACGCCGGCCCCGCCCTTCCCTCCCGGGTACCGCATCGTCAGCCCCGGAGCTGCTGCAGCTCGGTCGCCTTCGCTCGCACCAGCAGGCGCGACCGCACCTCGTTCCAGGCGGCGCGCTGCTCCGGCGTCATGAGCGACGGCGTGCGTTGAGGGTGGCGGTATGGATGCAACGAGCCGTTGTGCCCGCTGCACGCCACGCCGCCGACGTAGGCGCCCGTGTCCTCGGGACCGTCCTCGGTGTAGTGGCGGCCCATCAGCCCATCCCCACACTGGAGCAGTCCGGGCAGCGCGTTCCGGCCGGCAGTGGGCAAGGCGCTTCGCCTTCGTGGCGACGGCCACACGGTGCAACCGCGACTCCCGCGTGAATCAGCGCGATTGCACACACGAGATTGAGCCGGGCGGCGCCGATGTTGTCGCGCAGCTCCAGGCTCGTCCCGTCCTTGCAAACGAGCGCTTCGGTCATGCGGACCAGCTTGAGGGCATCGAACAGCCCGGCGGCGATGGCCTCGCTCATCGCGGCCCCCAGAAGATCAGGACCAGCGTCGCCGCGTTGATGGCGAGCGACAGCAGGGCGAGGTTGACGGACCGACGAGCGTGGTCACGCGAGCGCCGCAGCGCATTTGCGATGCTGCCCATGGCGTCAGGCGGCTTGGGGTTCCAGGGCCGCCGCGGCTTCGGCGGCGATGCTCTCGGCGCGATCAGCGCAGCGGCTGAGGGCCTGACCGATCATGTCCGCTTCGTGCGGCAGCAGGGCCAGTCCGTTGATGACGACTTGGCCGGCGACGGCCTCG
Source organism: Roseateles chitinivorans (assembly GCF_050632145.1). Taxonomy (GTDB): domain Bacteria; phylum Pseudomonadota; class Gammaproteobacteria; order Burkholderiales; family Burkholderiaceae_C; genus Roseateles; species Roseateles chitinivorans_B. The sequence continues at coordinate 4,665,497 of NZ_CP192577.1, read as the reverse complement.
ACTTGGACCGGCGTCTGAGCGACGGTCTTCACGGTGTAGCGCATGGAACCCCCAGGTTCGTTGTCTCTCCCCACCCCTCACGGGGCCGCCCCGGCGGAACCGGGGAGAAAACATCCGGGGCGGCGGCCGCACGGTATCTCCGTGGCTAGGAGATATGCAAGCGGCGTAGTGAATAGTCCTAGCTGCTTGCCAGGGATATAGTCGCCGCCTGTATCCGCAACGCCACGAAACCGGGGGTTTCCATGCTCAAGACCGTCGACCTGATCGACATGGCGAAAAAGCGCCATGGCGACGTGACCGATTACCGAATCGGCAAGCTGCTGGGCATTGATCCGAGCAAGATTTCGACCTACCGCCACACCGCCTCAAAGCCCGGAAACCCAATAGCCATGCGGCTTGGCGAGCTGGCCGGCGTCGATCCGCTCGAAGCCGTGGCCCTGGTCAACCTTGAGCGCGCGACCGCCCCCGAAGAGCGCGAAGTCTGGGAAGCCATCCTTGAGCGCTTGTCCCACGCGAAGAAGGGCCGGAAGGCGTCATAACGCCCGGCCCTTGTCTCATTTTGCTACAGCCCTTCGGGGCTGTTTCTATTTGTGAATCAATGACTTACTGGCTATAGCGGGGCGCCAGTAATGCACATTGTCAGACTTATCAGTAATGCGACTGAAGCGCTCTTCAGGGCTACGGGCAAACAGAAAGCCGCTCGACGCAAAACTTGGACTTGGGTGGCAAAGCAAGCCGACACCCCAGTTTCCCAAATGCGATCGACCACCTCCGCCCATTCATCAGGCCAAGTATTGCCCTGCACGGAAGCGCGCAAGCGCCTGCTCCAGCCTCCCGCGGCTAGCAGCTCTCAGTTGCAAGAGACCAAGCTCTCTGGCCATGGCTATCAGGCTCTCGTCGTCGGACGCAGCCGGGTTGACGACCAAGGCTGCCAGGGCTGTCAGTTCCTCAAGGCAAATTTCGTCTACGGAACGCCTGGAGTCGGCAGAGGCGACACGAAAAAGTACCTTGCCTTCCGGGCTTACGGCTGAAGGCCAATAAAACGTGCCAACCGACTCCTCTGTACTTTGAAAGACTCGCCTCGCCACCTCTTCAACGCGGTCCTGAATGCGGCTACCCGTGCGCTGCCAACCATGGGCGCGAGAGATGCGACGCGCAAGCACGAGGTCTAGCACAGGCCCCTCGCGTTCGACGACGTATGCGACCATCGCCTTCAGCCGTTCGTCGTACGAGCCATCGAAGAATGCATCGGGGTCGCACGCCTCTACCGCAACAGCGGGATCGCACTCTGCAAACCCTCTCGACAGTAGACTCGTTTCATCACTAGATGCCCGTCGTGCATACACCTCCTCGGGCACCTCTCTTTGTGCCGCGGGCACCTGGTCGGTCACCTCAGGCACAACATGTACCGTATTCGACAACGGGTTCGGCGGCGGGACAGCCACTGGCGCCTCTGCCATCGCCTTCTCAATGGCCTCCCGAGCCTCCGCCTCCGCCGCGGCCTTCTCAGCCTCAACCGCTCGCTTCGCGCGGCTAACGGCTAAAAGGTCGTCAAGTTGCTTGCAGATGCGCTCGATGACGCCCTTCGGGTCAACCCACCAGTCGGTTGACCAGATGCGCAGGATCTCCCAGCCGAGTCCACGCAGCACCTGTTCGCGCAACATATCCCGGTCGCGTGCGGTGGCCGACCGGTGGTAGGTCGCTCCATCGCACTCAATGCCTGTGAGATAGCTGCCGAGCGCGTCCGGATGGACCACGGCAAGGTCGACACGGAAGGACGAAGCGCCGACTTGTGTATGAAGTTGCCAGTTCCTTGCAGTCAGCGCCGCAGCAACTGCCTCCTCGAACGGACTTTCGAATCCACCGAGACTGCCAGCTGTCGCCTCAAGAAGCGCCCGTGATCCGCGCTCAGCAAACTCGAGGAAGTGCTTCAGGTCTCGGACGCCGACGGCTTGAGTCCGCGACAGGTCCATCTGATCGCCGCGAAGCGTCGAGAACACTCGCAGTTCCTGCCGCGCGCGAGTGATGGCAACGTTGAGGCGACGCTCGCCTCCCGTGCGGTTCATCGGACCGAAATTCATTGACACGACGTTGTTTGAGTCGGGCCCAAACGTGATGGAGAAGTACATGATGTCGCGTTCGTCCCCCTGGACGCTCTCCAGGTTCTTGACGAACAGCGGCTCCAACTCCGACTCGGCAAAGTACGGCTCAAGGCTCGAGTCCTTGCGCCGCTCTTCGTCCAGCAGGTCCTCGATGAGTTTCTGCTGCTCGGTGTTGAAAGTCACTACACCGATGGTCAGCTTGGATTCTCGAAAGCCTGGTGTCTTGAGACGCTTCACGACGTCAGCGACCAGCGCCTTGGCCTCAGCCTGGTTGGTCCGGGCGCCGCCCTTCGCATAGGAGCCCTTGACGTAGTGGAAGCTGACCGCCCGATCTTCGGTGACCGGGGACGGGAACGTCACCAAGCGACCACCGTAGTAGCGGTGATTAGAGAAGGCAATCAGGCTCTCATTGCGGCTCCGATAGTGCCAATCGAGGTTCAACGTGGGCAGGCTGGCGCCCATGCATTCGTCGAGGATGCTCTCCATGTCTCCTTCGACATCCTCGTCGTCAGTCGACGATTCGGCACGGTCAAAGAAGCTCGTTGGCGGAAGTTGCTTCGGGTCCCCCACCATGACAACTTGGCGTCCGCGAGCAATCGCACCGATGGCGTCCCAAACTGGAATCTGAGAGGCCTCATCGAAAATCACCACATCGAACGGCTCTGAATCCGCTGCAAGATACTGTGCGATGGACAGAGGGCTCATCAGCAGACATGGCGTCAGCTTGGTCAACGCTGTGGGGATGTTGCTGATGAGTTCCCGCAGCGGCTTGTGCGCGCGCTTCTTGGTGATCTCGTGCTTCAGGAAACCCCATTCGGAACTTCGCGTCACGTCGTCCGGCGCCGGCAGGCCTCTACACAAATTCGCCCGCAACCAAGATTTCGTCAGCTCGGTGAAGCGCTTGTCGAGTGCCCTGAAGTCCGTGATGCGTCGCTCGTGCTCCGCGGACACGAAGGTGCGGATGACATGTTCGCTGTCGACTACGGCGTTCAACCACCAACGGCAGTAGTTCGTCTCAAATGCGCGGCGAACGTTGCTTGGCCGCAAAGCCCCATTGGTCAAACCAGCGACGATTGAACTCAAGCCAAGGGCCATCGCCTGCTGGCTGACTTTGCGCCAAGCGCACCAAGCGTTGAGCCTGTGCTCCGAAGCGATGATTGCCTCAGCGCGGGCCTTCAGCTGATGCAAGTCCGAATCGCTGTACCCCGCCTCAGCTTCGGGCGTGAACGTTCCGCGGCTTGCAAGCAGGTCGATGCTAGGTTGAAGTCGCCCGATAGAGTCGAGGTACAGATCACCCGCCGCAGCGACGGGACCGGCGACGTCCAGCAGCGCGTTCCCCTCCGTGACGAGTTGCTCAAGAGCCTTGCAGACGTCCGCAACATCTTCCGGTGCTGCAGCGAGATTTGAAACCGCTGCTGCGATGGACCGCTGGAACGAGACGGCCTTTGCCACCTCGTCCTGATCGGTCTCAAGGTACTTCCAAACGCCCAGACACAGCGACCTCAGGTCGTCCAGGTCGGCCAGCTTCGCTTCGAGGGCGCCTCGCTCCTTCAGGGTGGCATGATCCTTGGCCAACCTCTCACCGCATGCACCTTGGGCCACGAGTTCGAAGGCCGCCGTCATCGCTCCAGATGAGCGAACCTCCGGCAAGGCTTTCGTGAATGCAATAGCGTCTTCCAGCGCTGAAATGTTCGTGTCGAGGCCCTTCCAAAGCCCGTCGGTGGCGCTCTCAAGGTTGCCAGCCTCGGCCACCTGTGCATCCAGATTCACAATCTCCTGCAGCTTGCTCACATCAGCAGCTAGCGCCTCACCGCCACGCCCAGCGCTCAATGGTTCGAGCCCATCGAGAACGCAGTGTCCGTTGGCACGCGCCAGCTTCAAGACGTCCTGCAGCTTGGCAGCCGCCGTCAGCACGTCGAGTCTGGACTTCAAGCCCCTCCAGACACCAGCGAGCTCATCAGCCGGGTCCAGCTTCTCGATTTCGGCGCGCTTCTCGCGAATGGCAACGAGCTTCGTCAGGTCGTCAGCCACCCTGGGCTCGCCCTCCCCTGCCACCACCGCTTCGATCTGCTGCTTGATCTTGCGCTTGCCTAGCCACGTAAGCGGCCACACGGACTTGGCCGCTTTGGCATAGTCTCGGCTCAGTTGGTACACGTTCAGCTGTTCCACCCCTTCGGAGTAGCGCACAGACAGGCCTTGCTCCAGGTCGCCGAGCTCGTTCAGCAAACTTGTGCCCTTGCGCAACGTCTCCAGCGCAAACTGCGACCAAGGGGTGGGCAGGCTGGCGAACAACTCCCGGCGCTTCCTGAGCAGGCCAACGGCCTGCGTCGCATTGCCTCGCAGAGCGAGGTCCCAACCACCAGATAGTTGCCCGGACAGCGCCGCATGCTTCTGCAGCATGGAACTTCCCGCAACAAGGCGTTCCACGGTGCTCCTGGCATCGGCCGCGAAGGCGAAGCTCCAATCTCGCCCCGCAGCATGGGGCAGGCACCGGGCGAGTGACGCTGTGGCCACGCGCGCGCGACGGGTCAGGGGTACTGAAGGCAGCCTCGTAACGGCGCGGAAGCGCTCGTAGGCAGACAGGACCTCCTCACAAACGGGAAGCAGCTGTCGCGCTGCCTCGACGACGCCTTGCTGCCAACTCGGAGACCAGTCGGCATGGCCGATGTCCAGCAGCGGTCCGCCCGAAAGCGCATCGGCTCCGACAGCCCCCGCGTTCACCTCGAGGCGTGCAACGACCTCCCGCAGTAGCTCAGTGTCGGTCTTGGTGTGTGCAGCGTGCGTTGCCCATGACAAAGGCAAGCTGGGCACGTCAAAACCATCGACAACTGCGCCGATGGCGTCATAGATGGACCTGCCATTCGCGTGGCGATGATGCAGTCGCTCGACGTAGATGTTGAGCTCATCACGCACTCGCTTCAAGCGGTCGGCCTCTTGCTCCCAGACAGCCGAGTCAACCTCCCCGCGAGCCTCCCACGAGGACTTCAGCTGCGCCAGCACATCTGCCTTTCGAGCCTTGCTCGAGTGCAGTTCCAGGCAGAACTCACCAAGGCCTACCTCACGCAGGCGGCGGTACACAACGTCCAACGCTGCAATCTTCTCTGACACGAACAGCACGCGCTTGCCTTCGGCCAGGCACTGGGCGATGGTGTTCGAGATGGTTTGGCTCTTCCCCGTGCCTGGCGGGCCGATGAGTACAAAGTCCTTGCCACGAGCGGCCGCCATCACCGCCGAGAGTTGCGAGGAGTCCGAAGGTAGCGGGCAGAAGGTCTGCTGCGGAGAGAAGTCCCTGTCGAGAGACTTTGGACTGGGGAAAGTAGATGAGCTTGGATAGGGGTCGCGAGGCGTGTCAATCAAGTGCTTGACGACTGGATTGAGGCGCAACTGATCTGTTCGCTGCGTCAGGTCAACCCACATTAGGTACTTGGCGAAGGAGAACGTGGACAACACCACCTCCTCAGACACCTCCCAGCCCTTGATGTCCTTCACAGCAACGGACACCGACTTCCAAATCTTGGCGATGTCCAAACCCGCTTCGTCGCGAGGAAGCTCACCGTCGGCGATGCCAAGGTTCAGATGAAAATCCTGGCGCAGCATCTCGATGAGCGTCGGGTTGAACCGAGGCTCGTCGTCGTGCAGCGTCATCGTGAAGCCTGACCTCACGCTGCGTCGATTCAGGGAAACCGGAATCAGGATGAGCGGCGCACGGTGCTTCACTTCCTCTTTGTCAGCGCGGTTCCAGGTGAGGAAGCCCAGCGCCAGGTACAGCGTGTTCGCGCCCCCTTCTTGGAGAGTCGTGCGCGCGTTGCGGTACATCTCGACCATGCGCGCCTCGAGCTCATCCTTGGAGAGCTCAACGAACACTTCTCGCCGGCGCAGCGCATCCAGTGCGAACTGACGACGCAGGTTCTCGCGGTCCCTACCCTCATGGATGGCCTGGCTGCGTGGATCGTTACCGTCCATCAGGTCCGGTCGAGGCTGCAGTTTCAGCTCCTTGCCATCAGACATGACGTCTTCAAGCAGCCCAGGGTCGGGGGCGTCGAGCCTCAGCGCCTTCTTGTTCGCCTTGAAATTGAGCAAGTTGTTGCGCAGCGACAGGTCGAGCAGCTTGCGCTGCCAGCGGGCCAAGCGGTCTCTAGGGTCAAGCGTGGCGTCGTCAGTGACCTGCAGGTCGTCATCCGGGAGGTCCGGCGCGTCCTCGAGCAGAATCGTGCCGTCGGCAATGATTTCGACGGGCTCAGGAACTTGTAAGAGTTCGGGGCTGGACAACGGCTTGATGCGCTGCAGCCGAGCGCGCCGGATGTCGACGGCAAGCTCGAACGTATCGTCCTTGCCTTCGGCGATCTGATCGGCGCCAACCTCGGCTGCTCGGCTGAACGGTACTTGGGGGCGCTGCGTGACCAAGGTGGTCTCGAACAGGACCAGCTCCTTGAGCTTCAGTCGCTTGCGCAGGGCCGTCACGTCGTCGACAACCGTTGTCGAGAACTCCTCCGACTTCAACCACACGCCGGCAAACGCATGCCCACGCGTAAAGACCACCACAGGGTTGAGCCCTAGCTGTTCCAGCGTCGAGCAGAACAAGAGGGCTAGGTCCATGCAGGTTCCCAGCCCGGAGTCTGCGATCTGCGTTGCGCCACGAATCTTCTGACCGCGATGCTCGAAGCTAGCCGGCGGTAGGGCGTAGTCGATCTTCATCGAGACCACGGCACCCCAGACTGCTGCTGCGAGTTCCCAGGCTCGTTTGGAACTGCCCTGCTTATACCCATCCAGGGCGGTATCTTTCCCGTGCTCGCGCAGTAAATCCGCGGTCTTCTTCAGGACGCGGTCGACCGCTGGATCGTTGGGCTGCACGAAAGCCGCAACCATGTCGGGTAGGTGGGACAGACCACCCCACTGGTTGCGGGGCAGTAGCTCAACAGCCTTTGACGTTTCTGTGAGTACCTCCACCTCCGCGCCGGCAGCGCGAACGGTCAGGGTTACGGTCGCAGTTTCAGCCTCCGTGAGCCGCGTGAGCAGCGGACCATCTAGCTGAACGTCTATGTCCTTGATCCGGTAACGGTCGCCCGAGCGGATCGCGTCCAGCCTCCAGGTCTTCGGCTTGACGAACGCGGGCGTGGAAGTCAGGGAGAGCTCTAGCTGTTCGGTGTCGAACTTCAGGGTGCTTGCCACCGTAAGCTCGCGGAGCAGGGGAACTGCGTTCTGAAAGTCAGCGAGGCTGAGCTTCGCAGCGAGCGTGGCGTCGACAGACAGCGCCGGCGGCGGCTCCAAAGGCGCCGCGTGATCGCTCTCGGGCGAGGTGCTAGAAGCGTCGGCGTCGGTTGTGTCCAGAGGCTGACTTGCCTGGGGCGACTCCATCTTGTGGGACATCCCAGCCCTCCCGTCTCGTGTTGACCTTGGGCTCTTGGGCCCTCCCTCGGATATGCCTGCGGCACGTCCGTATACAAATGTATCTTGGCACGTCGGCGCGGCAATCCACAGCGCGTAAATAGGGGGCTGGCGGAGGATCGCTTTGACACAGAGGTCGAGAGCTCGGGCAGGCTAACCGGCGCTGTGGTCGCACCCACCGGCGTGTCAGGGCGAGGTGAGACCGCGCCCTTCGGCTCAGCACTCCTGTCAAACAACTTGGAGGCCAGGTCCGTCCGTCGACGATCGCTCGCCGAGGACCGCAGATGTCGGCGCGGCCTCGTCAACTTCAGAGGGCTCGTCCTGCACGGACGACCGCACCCGACAACGCCGCCGACACGACCCGCTTCACGAATCGGGCATCGATCGACTCGCGGGAGAACCAGCGCCGGTAGAAAACCGGTCCCACCAACTGGGCCACGATGGCCGGCAGATCCGCGTCCGCCGGCAACTCACCGCGGACCTGGGCGCGCTTCAGCACGGCCAGGTACGGCGCCGTGTGATCGATCTGGATGGCCCCTGTGATCCTGGCCAAATCCGCATCCCGCTCTGCGGCGTCGACGAGGGACGGCAGCACGCTCGGCCACCTCTCTTCCCGCAGCATGCGAGCCAGTTCCATCACCAGGGCGTTCGCGTCCCCCAGCAGCGTCCCTGTGTCGGGCGTCGTCTGCGCCGTGCTGATCAGTGCGCACGCCTCCAGCACCAGGGCCGATCCCGTCCGCCATTGACGGTAGATGGTGGTCTTGGCCACCCCGGAGAGCTTCGACACCTCATCGACGCTCACGCCACTCATCCCGCGCGCGGCCAGGATGTCGCAGGTCGTGCGCAGCACCGTCTCGCGGGACTTCCGCACCCGCTCGTCGAGCTTCCTGGTCGCCGGGGCAGCCTCTTTCCGGAGCTGCGCCGCATCGTCGTCTTTCATGCCTGGCCTTGCCGTCATTCGCTACAAGTTGGTAGCGTATATACCACGACACGAACTCAGCTCAATCCGCGACGACCCCTCATTTCATTGACGTCAGGAGGTCATTTCGATACGCTCAAATATCGCCACTAATTGGTAGCGAAATGTCCTCAACCGTCTTTCCTGGGACCCGCATGAACTTCGTTTCCGTCCGAATCATCACCGAGGACATCCAGCGGCTCGTGTCCTTCTACGAGCGCGTACTGAGCCTTCCCCCGACCTGGTTCACCGAAGATTTTGCTGAGTTCGGCACGCCTGCCGCGACCCTGGCCATCGGCAGCACGCGCACCCTGGCACTGTTCGGCCAGGACATCGCCGAGGCCGCGGCCAATCGATCGGCCATACTCGAGTTCCTCGTGGAAGACGTTGATGCCCGCCACGCCTTACTGCGCGACGAGGTGCTGGTGGTCCAGGCGCCGACGACCATGCCGTGGGGCAACCGGTCTCTGCTCCTGCGAGACCCGGACGGTCAGCTCGTCAATCTCTTCACGCCGGTCACGGAGATGGCCCGAAAGAAATTCGGCTTGACCTGAGACAGAGGCGCGTCGCCGACGCAGCAGCGGATCGACGCGCCTTGAGATAGGTTCCGGGGCGGGACACGATTCGGAGAACCGCCCCATGATCGACACCTTCCAACGCCACCTCCCCAACGGCATCACCCTGAGCTGCCGCGCCGCCGGCGAGCCGGGGCGGCCGCTGATGGTGTTCCTGCATGGGTTCCCCGAGGCGGCCTTCATCTGGGACGAGTTGCTGACCTACTTCGCCGATCCCGCGCACGGCGGGCATCGCTGCATCGCGCCGAACCTGCGCGGCTTCGAACGGTCGAGCGCGCCGACCGAGGTCGCCGCCTACAAGGCGCAGCTGATGGTGCAGGACATCCAGCAGCTCGTCGCCACCGAGCGCGCCGACGGCACGATGGCCGCGCTCGTTGCGCACGACTGGGGCGGCGCCTTCGCCTGGGGCTACGCCAACGCGTTTCCGGATCAGGTCGGGAAGCTGGTCATCATCAACTCGCCGCACGCGGGCACGCTGTCGCGAGAGCTGCGCGACAACCCGGCGCAGCGCGAGGCCAGCGCGTACATGAACTTCCTCGCCCGGCCCGATGCCGAGGCGCTGCTTGCCGAAGACGACTTCCAGCGCCTGTGGACGTTCTTCACCCACATGAAGGCGGGTCCCGACGGTTTCGGATGGCTCACCGAGGATCTCAAGGAGCAGTACCGGGAGGTCTGGCGCGCCGGACTCACCGGCGCCTGCAACCTTTATCGCGTCACGCCGATGAAGCCACCACTGCCCGGCCAGACCGTCGACAGCATCCCGGTGCTCCCGCGCGAACGGCTGATGGTGACCATGCCGACGCTGGTGTTCTGGGCGCTCGACGACACCGCGCTGCTGCCGGGGCTGCTCGACGGACTCGACGACTACGTGCCGCGGATGGAACTCTTGAAGGTGCCCGGCGCCACGCACTGGATCGTGCATGAACAGCCGCGATGGATCGCGAGCGAGATCGAGCGCTTCCTGCAGCGCTCGACCTGAGCGCCCTCCTTCGCGTGCCCCCGAGCGCGCTCATCCCTGCTTGAACCTCGCCGCATACCCCTTGGCCTTGAACTGCTCGATCACGTGATCGACGAACACCCGCACCTTGGCCGGCACCAGCCGGCGGCTCGTGTAGTAGATCGCCAGCGGCAAGGCCTCGGCATACCAGGCCGGCAGCACCGGCACCAGTTCGCCGCGCTCGAGGAACGGCACCGCATGCGGCAGCGGCAGCAACGCGATGCCCATGCCGCTGGCCGCCGCGCGGCCCATGGCCTCGGGATCGTCGAGCACCATCACCGGACGCACGCTGGCCACCACCTCCTCGCCGGCCTTGTTCTTGAGGACCCACGGCACCAGCCGTCCTGAACTCAGCGAGCGTCGCAGCAGCCCGCGGTGACGCGCCAGATCGCCCGGCTGCTTCGGCACCGGGTTCGCCGCCAGATACGCTGGCGCGGCGACGAGCACGATCCTCAGGCGCGCGAGTTCGCGCGCGATCAGCGCATCCGTCAATTCGATCCCGCCGCCGATGGCGACGTCGAATCCCTCGGCGACCAGATCGACCTGGCGGTTGTCGAAATGCAGGTCCGGCACGACGTCCGGATAGCGCCGCACGAACTCGTCCATCATCGGCACGAAGTACTCGCGCCCCACCGTGTGGGCCAGCGCGACCTTCAGGGTCCCCGCGGGTTTGCCGGCGCCCTGCCTCAGGTCGGTCAACGCGTCGCCGATCTCGCTCCACGGCCGTCGCACCTGCGCGTAGAGGCGCTCGCCGTCGGTCGTCAGTGCGAGGTTGCGGGTGCTGCGCTGGAACAGCCGCACGCCCAGCCTCGCCTCGAACTGCGCCACGCTCTTGCTCACCGCTGCGGGCGTCAGGCCCAGCCGCCGCGCGGCGGCGGAAAAGCTCCCCTCGTCGGCGGCGGCGAGGAAGGCATCGAGGGTGCTGCTCAGTTCGGTCGACATGGCGCCAGCTTATACCAATGGTTGAAACTGAACACGCACCTTTCCAACTACCGCAATCAGGTGGCGACGACCATAGTTGAGTCCATCAACCACCCCTCTCCGAAAGGAAACACCATGAGCACCGCCACCCACACCTCCGCCAAGACCTCCACCAACGCCGTCCTGGCCGGCAAGGTCGCCTTCATCCACGGCGGGTCCCGCGGCATCGGCGCGGCTTCCGCCCGCCGCCTGGCCCGCGACGGCGCCACTGTCGCGATCGGCTACGCGTCGTCGGCCATCGCCGCCGAAGCACTGGTCGAAGAGATCCAGGCGGCCGGCGGACAAGCGATCGCCGTGAAGGCGGACGCCACCGACGCCGCCGCCCTCACCCGCGCCATCGACGGCGTCGCCGAGCGCTTCGGTCGCCTGGACATCCTGGTCAACAGCGCCGGCGTGCTGCACCTGGGTTCGATCGAGTCCTTCTCGCTGGAGGACTTCGACCGCACCGTCGCCGTCAACGTGCGCTCGGTCTTCGTCGCCACGCAGGCCGCGGTCAGGCACATGCGCGAGGGCGGCCGCATCATCAACATCGGGAGCACCAACGCACAGCGCATGCCCTTCGTCGGCGGCGCCGCCTACGCCATGAGCAAGTCCGCGCTGGTCGGCCTGGTCAAGGGCCTCGCGCGCGACCTCGGACCGCGCGGCATCACCGTCAACAACGTGGCCCCCGGCCCGGTCGACACCGACATGAATCCGGCGCACAGCGATTTCGCCGCCGGCCTGCACGGCCTGATGGCCCTGCCGCGCCACGGCAAGGCCGACGAGATCGCCGCCATGGTGGCCTACCTGGCCGGCCCCGAAGCCGCGTTCGTCACCGGCGCCGACCTGCTGATCGACGGCGGCTTCGCGGCCTGAGTCCGACCGCCGGATCGTGCCGGCCCTGTCGAGTCGGCCCTGTCGTGCCAGCCCTTGCGAGGGCTGGCCGATCCCGGGGCGTCGGTCCCCGGCGTCACTTCAACCCGAGTCGCCCGAGCTTCTTGATCAACCCCGCCCGGGAGATCCCGAGGCGCCGCGCCGCCTCGGACTGGTTGCCCTCGGTCGCCTGCATCGCCTCGCTGAGCAGCCGCCGCTCCAGCTCCATCATCGCCTGGTCGAGCAGGCCCCCGCGATCGTCGGCGTCGGGGCTGGCGAGGACCGGCGCCGTCGGGATGGGCTCCTCGCCGGCCGCCAGCGACAACGCCTCCGCGTCGACGTCCTGCTGCCCGGGCAGCAGCAGCGCCGCCGCGGCATCGACCACCGCCTTCAGCTCCCGCACATTGCCAGGCCACTCGCGCGCCGCGAGCCACCCCATCGCGCCCGCCCCGATGCCCGCGCCGCGCTGTCGCGCGAAACTGGCCGCGAGCACCGGCACGTCGCCGCGGCGCTCCGACAACGCCGGCGTGCGCAGCACCACGCCCTTGAGCCGGTAGTACAGGTCCTCGCGGAACTCGCCGGCCCGCACCATCGCCTCCAGGTCGCGGTGCGTCGCGGCGACCACGCGGACCTCGCTGGTCTTGGTGACCCGTCCGCCCACCGGCATGTAGGTGCCTTCCTGCAGGAACCGCAGCAGCTTCACCTGCATCGCCGGCGGCATCTCGCCGACCTCGTCGAGGAACAGCGTCCCGCCGCGCGCGACCTCGACCAGCCCCGGCTGATCGCGGTAGGCGCCGGTGAAGCTGCCCTTCAGGTGGCCGAAGAGTTCGCTCTCCAGCAGTTCCGCCGACAGCGCGCCGCAATGGACCGGCACGAACGGCGCGGCGGCCATCGGCCCCTGCTCGTGCAGGGCCCGCGCGACCAGTTCCTTGCCGGTCCCCGTCGGACCGAGCACCAGCACGTTCACCCGCGTCGGCGCGACGCGTCGGACCATCGCCCGCAACGATTGCAGCACCGCCGACTGGCCGACCAGCCCCATCGAGTCCTCGCCCTGCCGGCGCCGCAGTTGCGCCAGTTCCGCGTCGAGCCTGCGCTTGCGCAGCGCCCGGTCGACGACGAAACGCAGCAGGTCCGGGTCGATCGGCTTGGCCAGGAAGTCCCAGGCGCCGAGGTCCGCCGCGCGTAGCGCGAGCTCGTGCTCGGCATGGCCGGTGAGCACCACGACCGGTGCGCCGGCGAAGCGCGGGATCAGGGTCAGGCCTTGCTCGGGGTCCATGCTGGGCGGCATCGCCAGGTCCAGCAGCACGAGGTCGGGCTGCTCGCGCGCGAAGGTCGAGAGCGCCTCCTCGCCGTCGCCCGCCGTGAGGACCTCGTGGCCGAGGTTGCGCAGGAAACCACCGCCCAGCCGCTGGAACGCGGGCTCGTCGTCGACGAGCAGGACGCGGCCGTGGAGGGGAGACGTGGAAGAGGGACTCATCGCGGCAACTCCAGCGTGAAACAGGTCGTCCAGGGCGGACGGACGGTCAGCGAGGCGCGTCCGCCGTGCGCCTCGGCGATGCGCGCGACGATCGCCAGGCCCAGCCCCGTGCCGCCCGGGCTGCGCGAGGCGAAGGGCTCGAAGAGGCGTTCGCGGAGCTCCTCGGGCACGCCCGCGCCGTCGTCGCAGACGTGCAGCCGGAGCAGTGCGCCGCCCGGTCCGGCGGCCGGCCTGGCGTCCAGCTCGACGTCGATCTCGCAGCCCGCCGCCGACGCGCCGCGCGCGTTCTCGACGAGGTTGATCAGCGCCTGTTCCAGGCGCCTCGGGTCGATGCTCTCCACCCACGCTTCGGACGGCCACGCGGCCGACAGCCGTGCGCCGGGCTGACGCCGGATCACGCCCTCGATCAGGGAACGCAGCTCGACGCGCTCGCGCTGCAGCCGCCAGGGCTTGGCGTAGTCGAGCAGATCGCTGGTGAGGTGCGCGATCCGCGCCACCTGCGCGCCCACCTCCTGGCGCGTCTCCGTCGGTGCCATCGCCACCGCCATGCCGATGATGTTGAGCGGGTTGCGGATGTCGTGTGCCACGGTCGCGGCCAACGCGCCCAGTTCGGCGAGCCGCGCCTGGACCTGGCGGTCGCGCTCGCGGGCCGCCGCCTGCTGCGCCTGTCCGACGCGCAAGGCCGCGTCGGCCAGCACGGTCGCGAACAACTCCGCCACGTGGCGCTGTCCGGGCGGTGCCGCTTCCCACGCGGTCCAGCGCGGCGTCCAGGTCACGCCCTCGCGATGCATCGTCAGCGCGGGGCGATCCGCCGACGGCAATGCCCGGTCCGCGCCTTCCTCGGCACTTTCCTCGGCGCCCTCCACCGCATCCGCCTCCGCTTCCACGGTCACCGTCACCGGCGTGCCCAGCCGCCGGCTGAGCAGCGCGGAGGCTTCCGCGCCCAGCCGATCGAGGCTGTCGGCCGCCTGCAGCGTCTCGCGCCAGCGGCCGAGGTCCTGTGCGCTGACCTCGCCGCCCGGGTAGATCAGCCGCTGCACGAAGCGCCGAACCGGTCCGTTCAGCGCCAGACAGCCGGCGGCGACCGCCAGACCGCTGAGCCAGCGCGACTCGAACGGCAGCACCAGCGGCATCAACCCCACGATCGCGATGCCCGACGCGAGCAGCAAGGTCCACACCAGCGCCTTGCCGGCCCAGGCGTTCGCGACGAACACGCCGTAGCGCAGGATCCCGTAGACCAGCATCAGCGGATACAGCGGGAAGGCCAGCAGCGGGAACGGATAGACCGGCCAGCGCATCAGCGCGATGGCGTAGCCGCCCAGGCAGACCAGCCCCCACAGGCAGGAGGCGGTGACGGCCGCGACCTGACCCCGCGCGGGGCCCCGACCGTCGATGGGCGGACGCATCAGCGTGCGCAGCAGCACGCCGACGCCGCCCAGTCCGAGCACCACCCACGACAGGCTGGCAATCACGGCGGCCGGTTCGGCGACGGCCAGGCGGCCCACGTCGGGGTGGTCGACGAAATGCGCCGGACTCAGCAGCTGCGACGCCAGCACCGCGACGCCGCCGAGCACATAGGCCGCGGTGATCCAGCCGCGGCGCAGCGGCGCGCGGCAGAACACGACGCAGAAGTGGAAGAACACCGCGGCGGACAGCGGCGCCGTCGCCAGCACGCGGAGCGAGAGCATCTCGACCTCCGGTCCGAGCCAGTTCGGCAGCTCGTTGCCGGAAATCCAGACCGCGATGCCGACCAGGAAGGCGGCCAGCAGCCGGCCGCCCGCCACCCGGTCGGCCCAGGCCGTCAGCACGCCCGCCAGCAGCAGCGTCTCGGCCAGCGCCAGCCCCATCGTCACCCGCAGCAGCATGTGTATACGTCGTAGACAGTCGACAGGGCGGCAACTGTATACGACGAACACAGTCCAGGGTATCCCTCCCAATCAAATCAACGACTTAGCCGCCCTTTCAGGGTGGCCCGTTTCTCGCGATAGAGGAGGCATGAACGCCCTCTTCCGCCCCCCGCTTCAGCGCCGGTCCCCACTGGCGGCCCCGGTTCCGGCTTCCGGATCCGCCACGCCATCGGCCTCGCCAACGCCAACGGTACCCGTGCCGGCTCAAGCCGCCCTCGACCTTCCCGCCCTGATGGGCGCCGAGGCCTGGGCGCGTCTGCCCGCGGCGGTGCAGCGCCGTTTCGGCAGGCATGCGGAGCCGGTCTGCTACGCCGGCCGGATGGACCTGCACTGCTCCCGGTTGGGGCGCGTGCTGGCCTGGCTCGCATGGCCGCTGCGCGGACCGCTGACGCCCGATTGCGCCCGGGACCTGCCGGCCGAAGTCGCCGTCACGCCCGACGGCCTCGGCGGCGTCATCTGGTCCCGCCGGCTGGGCCGCCGCGTCGTCCAGTCCGTCAAGCGCGCGCATCCGGCCGGTCCCGGCGTGCTCGAGCGCACGCGTGGCGGCCTCGCGATGGCGCTGGACGTCCTGGAGGACGACGGCGCCCTGGTCTTCCGGAGCCGCCACTACCTCTGGTGCCTCGGACCGGTCCGCCTGCGCCTGCCCGACCTGCTCAGCCCCGGCCAGTGCCGCGTCGAGCACCGCGACCTCGGCGGCGGCCGCTTCCGCTTCACCTTGACCATGACCCACGCCCGGTGGGGCCTGACCTTTCAACAGACCGGCGTCTTCATCGATCCCATCGACCCGGTCCAGGAGTCCTGACATGCACATCCTCGATGCCGTCCTCATCGGCCAGGCGCTGCTCGGCGCGTTCGACAACCTCTGGCACCACGAATGGGCCGCGCGGCTGCCGCAGCAGCGCGGCGCCCGGCGCGAACTCGCCCTGCACGCGGGACGCGAGGCGCTGTACGGCGCCCTCTTCCTCGGCCTGGCCTGGTGGTCGTGGCACGGCGCGCTCGCCGTCGCGGTCGCGGCGGTGCTGGGCGTGGAAGTCGTCATCACGCTGACCGACTTCCTGGAGGAAGACCGTACCCGCCAGTTGCCGCCCTTCGAGCGCTGGCTGCACACCGTGCTGACGGTCTGCTACGGGCTGTTCCTCGGATTGATGGGGCCGCGCCTGATCGAGTGGTGGCAGCAGCCGACCGGCCTGGCGCCCGCCGGACGCGGCCTCGTGTCATGGCTCTTCACGGCCATGGCGATCGTCGTGTGGGCGTGGAGCGTGCGCAACGCGCTGGCCGTGCGTCGCCTGGGCCGCGAGAGCGCGGCCCTGCGTGAGCAGCCGGCGCTGCCTGCGGTGCCTCGGCTGGCGCCGGCGGTGCTGATCACCGGCGCGACCGGATTCGTTGGCCAGGCGCTGGTGCGTCGCCTGCGGTCGCAGGGTCGCCGGCTGATCGTGCTGTCGCGCGACCCGAAGCAGGCGCGGCTCCAGTTCGGCGCGGACATCGCCGTGATCGGCGCGCTCGACGACATCGCCGCCGAGACCCGCCTCGAGGCCATCGTCCATCTGGCCGGCGCCCGCGTGCTCGGCCGCCCGTGGACCCGCGCGCGTCGGCGCGAGCTGATGGAGAGCCGCACGGGCCTGACCGAGCAGCTCCATCGGCTGGCGCGTCGGCTGGAGCGTCCTCCGCAGGTGCTGGTGGCGGCGTCCGCGGTGGGCTTCTACGGCGCGCCGGCGGCCGCCGAACTCTGCGACGAAGGGTCGCCCGCGCAACCGGGCGTCTTCCAGTCCGACCTCTGCGCCGCCATCGAGCATGAGGCGATGCGGCTGGAAACGGTCGGCATGCGGGTGGTACGGCTGCGCTTCGGCGTGATCCTTGGCCGCGAGGACGGCGCCTATCCGATGCAGGCGCTCGCGGCGCGCCTCGGGCTGGGCGCGCAGCTGGGCGACGGCCGCCAGCCGGTGCCGTGGATCCACCTGGACGACGCCGTCGGCTTCATCGACTGGGCGCTGCGTCGCCCGGATGTGCGCGGTGCCGTCAACGCGGTAGCGCCGGACCGCTGCTCGCAGGCGGTGTTCTCGACCGTCCTCGCCGCGTCCTTCGGTCGCACCGCCTGGATGCGGATGCCGGCGGCGCCGCTGCGGTGGCTCGCGGGCGAGATGTCGACGCTGCTGCTGGACGGGCAGCGCGTCGTGCCGCGTATCGCCCAGGCGGGTGGCTTCGTCTACCGCTTCCCGACGCTGGCCGCGGCGCTGCGCGACCTCGCTTCGCATCCGCGGGCACCCGTTCGGATCCGGCCCTCGGACGGGGGACGCACTGCCGACGATGCCGCATCGATGTAACGGCACGCCAGGCGTCATGAGCAGCACCATCCCCACCGCACGCGCGATCACCCTCCCTCCCCCGTCGGCCGAGACACTCACCGGGCCGCAGACGCAGGCGACGCCCATGACGTCGATCACGCCGATCACGCCGGCCGTCGTCGAGACCCCGTCGAGGCCATCCTCGAGCGAACACATCCTGCCCGAGGGCCTGTCCTCGCGTCGATCGTCCCGCGAGGCGACGAAGACCGACGGCGGATCGGAGGCGCCAGCGCGGTCGCGGCCGTCCACGCCACCGCGCCAGACGGCCCCCAAGGTGCTCAGCCGGACGTCGTCCGCGAGCAGCGGCGGCGCCGGGCGGGCGGCCGATCCGCACGGCAGCGGCGAGAACATCCCGATGACGCCGCTGACCGCCAACCTCAACGGCAGCAGCAGTTCGCTCGCCAGCGATGCGCTGCGCAGCGGCAGTGCGCCGTCGATCACCGAGCAGCGTCGCAGCGCGGCCACCGAGACCGGCCACTCGTCCGCGCTGCCGCGCGAGACGCACGACGAGATCACCCAACTCACCCGCGGCATGCCGGGCGCGTTCGATCCCCTGCCCCGCGCGGAGGCGGACCCCGGTCCCCGCGCGCCCGGCGGCCTGGCCTCGCTGAGCGCGGCCACCGTGCCGAGCCCGCGTGACGTCAACCCGCGCATCGACATCGGCTCGCTCGCGCAGAAGCTGCCCGAGGACGTCACCGGCTGCGTCGCCTACCTGCTCAGCGCGATGCGCCAGGGCCCCGAAGACATCCCCGCGCTGGAGCGCCTGGCCACGCAGCAGGCCGCGGTGCTCGAGTCGCGCGGCATCCACAACCGCGACGACTTCGTCTCCGTGCTCAAGCAGGTGCAGTGGCGCGACCAGGGCACGGCGATGATGCACGGCATGGCCTCGGCCAGCGGTTTCAACCTCGGCACCATCCCGGCCAACCTGAAGCTCGCCGACCTGACCCTCACCGGCCTGATGAAGGCGATGCCCTCGTTGCCGGTCGCCGTGCCGGCGCTCATCACCGGCGCGGTGATGGGCTTCGCGCTGTCGATGCTGGACGTCGCGTCCGGTGCCGCCACGGGCAAGACCTTCAAGGACGCCTACTTCACGCGCCCGCCGGGCGAGCAGTTGCCCGAGCCCATCGCCAGCGCGAACCCGCCCACCAAGACCAGCATGGCCGCCGACAACTCGAAGGCGGCGGGCCTGAGCTACGGTGCCGTGCGCAACGGGCTGGTGCGCATCCCCGCGATGCTCAACTACGAGCTCAAGGGCCAGCCCGAGAAGCGTGCCGCCATGGACGGCATCCTCGACCCGGCCCTCGGCCTGCCGCTGGGCGGGGGCGGCATGCGGGTCATCAAGAACGACTTCGACGTCAGCGCCGGGCGCGCCGGCTTCCAGCACTTCCTGGCGCGGGACGACCTCGGCGCCTGCCTCGATCACCTGCAGAAGCCGGCCGCGGAGCAGATCCTCAGCGCCGCCGCGCGCGCCGGCGCCCACGTGAAGAACCTGAAGAGCACCTTCCCGGAGGCCCTGGGCGACGTCTTCGCCAGCAAGGTGGGCTGGACCTCGCATGCCATCCTCAGCGCCGGCTTCGGCGGCCTGACGGCCATGGTGGCCAGCCTGCCGACGACGCTGATGCAGAACTACGGCCTCAGCGAAAAGGATGCCAACGTCACCACGCAGATGCTGAAGTACGTGGTGCTGCAGGCGCTGTACCACGTCTGGGGCGGCGCGCTCGGCGCGGTCGGCGGACCGAAGGCGCCGGACCCCGCGGCGGTCTCCCACGCCTGACGCCGCATCAATTCGACACACATTTAAACTTGCCGGTCGGCAAAACAAACGCCGACACTCCCGCCGCTCGTCCCTCGAAGAAGGGGCACCAATCGCACCCACAGGCACGGGAGGGGACCATCCATGGCGTTCAGGCAACTCGGCATCGCCGTGGGCTGCGCGCTGGTCCCCGCACTCGTCGGCAGCACGCTGATGCTGGCCTACGGGGGCGATGGCAGCCCGCAGGGCCACGGCGGTCCGGGTATCCCGGGCTTGCGGTCCGGCGGCGGGGTCAAGGCGGAGGACACCGCGCCCGTTGCGGTTTCCGGGGCGTCCGGGGCCTCCGGGGGGCCGACAGCGCGTCGGAGGCCGGCAACGGCCTCCCGGTGCTGATCACGACGCCCTTCCCCGTGCCCGCCCGCGGCACGGACCTGGTCCCGCTGTTCCAGCCGCAGGCGCCGGTCGAGACGCTGCAGTTCACCCTGCCCGACGGCACGCTGGTCACGCGCTTCGGCAACCGCGGCGTCGGCCGCCATGGCCGCGAGCGCGGCGAGGAGTGGAACGAGGTCGGCAACGGCCCCAACGAGACCGTCGACGCGACGGGTCACCCGGTGGACCGGGGGTCGGGGGCCGCGCTGGCCTTCGTGCCGAATTCCTTCAGGCACCGCACGTGGGGGCTGGAGATCATCGACGACAGCCGGGTGGCCGGTGTCACGCGACCCACGCTGAAGGTCAACACCTACAACCCGACCGTGGACTTCCTGCCGGGCGGGACCGCGTTCTTCCGCGCCTTCGACCGCGTCGGCGTGACCGCCTATGGCTGGATGAACAACGGCGAGCTGCTGGACCCGACGGGCACGATCTGCCGGCCGGTGGACTATCCCGCCAACGGCCAGCCCGGCCCCGACCACTGCACGGTCGTGATCAAGGACTACCCGGATCATGCCGGCCTGGGCGCCGACGGCTTTCCCGACGGCACCCGCGTGAACGCCAGGCCGCTGCGGATCGGCGATCCGATCGAGGTGGCCCCGTCGATGTCCACGACGACGCCGTCCATGCAGTCCGCCGGCGACAGCGGCGGACTGCGCTACGTCGCCGGCGAATGGCTCTACGTCGTGGGGCAAGGCCTGACCCCGTGGTACGGCGTCCAACCCCGCCTGAACAGCGCGCCGCTGCCGGCGTCCACGCTGTCGGGCGGCCTCGGTTCCGTCTCGTACAACTATTCGGATGAAGGCCTCCGGATGTTCCAGCAGCCGGTCAACCACATCGGCATGCAGAACATGCAGCGCTTCGTGGAAGGTCGCCGCACCGCCCACAGCAGCGTCGTGACCGGGGAGCACCTCGAGCCCGGCAACGAGCCGATGGCCGCCATCGCCGGCTTGGCGGGGGCCCGCTTCAATGCGACGACCTGCGTGCAATGCCACGCCAACAACGGCCGCAGCCCCGCGCCGTTCATGGTCGACCAGCGCGTGGACGGGATGGCCTTCCACGTGGGCGTGAAGGACGCCGACGGCGCGATCCGTCCGGACCCGCGCTACGGCTCGGCGATCCAGATGCATGTGGCGTCGGCCTCCGGCAAGGTGCTGGACGGGGGAACGGGGTCAAGGTGACGGGCTTCGAGACCCGCGCCGTCACGCTGGCCGACGGCACGACGATCGCGCTGCGCCGACCGACGTTCGGCTTCGACGGCCCCGCCCCGTCCCTGTGGTCGGCGAGGGCCGCCCAACCGATGATCGGCCTCGGCCTGCTGGAGGCCGTGCCCGAAGCGGACATCCTGGCGCGCGCGCGATCGAGACCCGATTCGGACGGCGTCCTGGGCCAGGCGAACTTCGTCGTCGATCCGGAGACCGGCGCGACGCGGCTGGGCCGCTTCGGCTGGAAGGCGTCCAAGGCCAGCCTGCGCCACCAGGTGGCCGCGGCGCTGCTGAACGACATGTCGGTGGCGTCGCCGGTGTTCCCGAACCGCAGCTGCTCGACGGACCCGGCGGGTTGCCGCACGGCGTCGGCGCAAAAAGGCATCCAGGAAGCCGACCTCACCGCGTTGACGCAGTACATGCAGCTGCTGGCCGTGCCGGCGCAGCGCAGCCTGGCGAGCGGGTTCCCGAAGGGGTCTCTCCGCCGCAGGCGCATCGCATCGATCCGGTGCAGGTGGCCGCCGGCCGCCGGGTGTTCGACGCGCTGCGCTGCGCGGCCTGCCACACGGCGGAGATGAAGACGGGCCGGACCCATCCGTTCGCGGAACTGCGCAACCAGACGATCCACCCCTTCACCGACCTGCTGCTGCACGACATGGGCCCGGCGCTGGCGGACTCGCTGCCCGAGGGCCAGGCGCGGGGCGCGATGTGGCGCACGTCGCCGCTGTGGGGCATCGGCTACACCGAGCAGGTGGCCGAGGCGATCCCGGTGGGTTACCTGCATGACGGGCGCGCCCGCACGCTGACGGAGGCCATCCTGTGGCACGGCGGGGAAGCGGAGCGATCGCGCCGGCGCTTCGAGCAGCTGTCGAAGGCGGATCGCGACGCGCTGCTCGCCTGGCTGCGGTCGCTCTGAGGCCTCAGGCGCCTGCCGCCGCCTGCGCCCGATGCCGCAGGATGCGTGGCAGGCTGCCTTCGATCCAGTCGGCCAACGCCTCCACCATCTGCGCCACCTCGATGCCCATCGGCGACAGGCGGTACTCCACGCGAGGCGGCATCTCCGGATGCGAGGTGCGCAGCACGAAGCCGTCGCCCTCCAGCGCCTGCAGGGTCTGCGCCAGCATCTTCTCGCTGACGCCGCCGATGCTGCGCCGCAGTTCGCTGAAACGGTGCGTGCCCTTGAGCAGCACCAGCAGGACCATCACGCCCCAGCGGCCGGTGACGTGCTGCATGACGTCGCGTGACGGGCAGTCGGCCGCCAGCAGTTCGCCGCGCGCGCCGGGTTCCTCGGGGACGTACCCCAGCAGGGTGGTGATCATGGGCTTACCTTTTGGTACGTACTTACGAAAAGTTCGTGGACTCGGCATTCTGCGGCCCTTCTCCACCTGTCCACAAGGACGCCGCACCCATGAAGCACCCGATCTCCACCGTCGCCCTCTCGCTCGCCGCCGCCCTGGCCTTGCTGCTGGGGCAACCCGCCCGCGCCGAGGAGGCCCCGCTGCACCTGCAGACCTACCGCGCCGACGCCCGGAGCTTCCACGTCGCCTCGGTCCTGGTCAGCGGCAGGACCGAGGCGGTGCTGATCGACGCGCAGTTCACCCGTGCCGATGCCCATCGCCTGGTGGCCGACGTGCTGGCCAGCGGCAAGCGACTGAAGCTCGTGTACGTGAGCCAGGGCGACCCGGACTACTACTTCGGGCTGGAGGTGATCCACCAGGCGTTTCCCGACGCCCGCATCGTCGCCACCCCGGCCACCGTGGCGCATATCCGGAGCAGCCTGCCCGGGAAGTTGAAGGTCTGGGGACCGATGCTGGGGGCCAACGGCCCGAAGCATCCCATCGTGCCCGAGGTGCTGAAGGGCGACCGCATCGAGCTCGAAGGCCAGTCGCTGCAGGTCGTGGGCCTGGAGGGCCCGGCGGGCTTCTACAGCTTCGTGTGGATCCCGTCGATCAAGGCCGTCGTCGGCGGCGTGCGCGTGTTCGGCGACATGCACCTGTGGACCAGCGACAGCGCCTCGCCGGCCGAGCGCCGATGCTGGGCACAGGACCTGAGGGTCGGCCGTGATTCCTGAAAAATCCGCAGGAAGCTACCTAAGTGCTTGTCAGGACTTCAGAATCTAATCTTGTAGTCGATCGGCTCGACGGGCTTTGACAGGTCCAGTGTGTAGTCGCCGAACCTATTGATGTGGGCGGTTCTGTAAGGCGACAGCCCGCGAAGCACTGGCTCGCCGAGCAAGAAGCCTTCGGCCTGCAGTTCCTTCAGCTTGCGCGACATCCATTGGACGTTGTGAAGGATGACCATGTTGGCCACTAACTGGCTGTACTTGATGACCTTCCGCTGCTCGTGTCGGAGGTTCTCAGCAATGATCCCCTCCCTCCGAAGAACAGCCACTTCACGAAGTTATTGAATTCCTCGCTCTTGTTGGTGGCGGCGTGGATGGAGCGCCGCAACTCGATGTCGTTAACGTAGTTCAGGAGAAACATCGTCCGGATCACTCTGCCCAACTCTCTGAAGGCGAAGTAAAGCTTGTTCTTACGGCTAAACGTACCCAGGCGGCGCAGGATCATCGACGGCGTGATCTTCCCCAATTTGATCGATACAGCGACACGCAGCATGTCTCGATAGTGCAAGGCCAGCAGATCCCAGTCGATGGTTCCGCGGAACAGGCTCTGGATGTGCTTGTATGGGACGCCGGCCTCAGCCCTATAGAACACGAGATCCTTGATGTTCCGGATGCGAGGCATGAGCTTGATGCCAAGCAAGTGCGCAAGTCCGAAGACCGGCGCGCTTTGAGCCTGCGTGTCGCCGTGTAGCGTATCGGGCTGGATGTCCGACTCGTTCTTGACGAGTCCATCAAGGATGTACACCGCTTCATACACGCCGCAGGGAATGAAGTTCCCGAACAAGGCGATGTACATGTCGGACACGTGGTAGTAGCCGATCCCGCCGTAGCCCCCGTACCTCAGGTGGTACTCGGACATCAGGTTCTGCTCGTAGACGTTCCACTTGGTGCCATCGGCAGAAGCCGACTTGCCCGTGCCCCAAAACTGGGGAAGCGCGAACCGGTTGTAGGCATTGACGACCTTGAAGATCGCTTTGTCCAACCGCTCCTCGGTCACGTGGTGAAGATTCAGCCAGGCCACCTGTTTTCGCGAGAGACCCTTGACTGACAAGGCCGTTTGGGTTGGGCCGAGATTGCAGCCGTAGCAGAACAGCGTGGTCAGAAACCGCTTGCGCGGATCGTCAACCTTGCTTTCGAACCCGGACAGCGGTCCGAACTGCTTGTGCAGGTCTAACCATCGCTCGGTCTCGGTCAGCACGTCGAGAATGCTCGTCGTGGCCATGGAGTTCGTGATCGCTTGATCGAGCTCAGGCAAGCCATCTGGCGGCGGCGCTCGATCGGCGCGCCTGAGGAGCAGGCCGTTCTCCGTGAGAGCGACGTGCTCGTTGTCAGGGAAGCGATCGTCGACCTTCTGGGCTACTTCAAGCAGTTGTTGCTTCAACAGCGCCACCAAGGCGTCACCGTCTGTTGGCAGCCCCACCATGCTGGCGTAGTCGGTCACTTCAGCGTCAAACTCGTCCCAACCAACCAAGTGATCACGATAGTCGTCAAACTGATCGCTGTTCTGGACATACAGGTCACCTGACTTCAGTTCCTCCATGACATGGGAGAAGACGCAGAGCTCAAGGTACTTTCGGTGCAGCAGACCTTCATTGGGTCCGACACCCTCGATCAAGTTGCGCCACCGTCGCTCTGAGAGCCACGACAGTTCAACGGCTTCAAGTCCGGCATCTGCCCGTACGAACTCCTTGTGGCTGGAGCGGAACTGCATCATCCAGGCAACGGTCTTCAGAAGACTCTCATCCGGAGACGATGACTTCAGCTGCATGGCATCGAGGCACTGAAACAAGAGCGCGCGTTTGCTGCGGTACTGCTGCAGCATGAACGGGTAGTAGTTATTCCCAGCGAACGCCATGTGTTCATCGCATCGCTCGATCCAGATTGACGGCTCCTCGTCGAGGATCTTGCGCATGCGCTCGACGCGGGCCGGATCGCTGCCATCTTCTTCGAAGGCCGTGAGGACATCGCGGAACTGCGCAATGAGGGCCTCACCTTGGGCGACGTGCTCAAGCTGGTACTCCTTCAGCCGCTCGCGCGCCAGGTTGTGCATGTTCCTGACGGATCGAATGAAGATCTCGGCCACGTCATCCACGGCCTTCTGAAGCTGGGCGTGAATGAGAAGCACAGCGAGTGCATAGCGCTTCACCGGCTTGAGCGCGGCCATCTCTCGCACGTTCAAGGCTCGGGCTTCGAGCACAAACTGCGTGCGCTTCGACACTGGCATCTCGTTGGCCGTGGGCAGCGCATCTGCCAGCTTGCGAACCGCCTCAATGTGCGTCAGGTAGCTGGCCACCTCTCGAACGCTCGGTTGCTTGGGTTCGCGTTTGAGTTGTTCCCACTGGCTCTTTCCAGAGCGCGTTCTGAAGAGGCTATCGATGCGTTCACGTTGGTGCTCGTCCAGGCGGGAGGCGACGGCGTGCTGCAGGCTGTCGTTGACCCGTGATCTTGCCCTTGCGGCAGCGCGAGACAAGGTCACGAAGCCCGGCAGCTCGAAGCGGTGATGAAGCAACTCTTCGAGCAACACGTTGATGATGTCGGGCAACTCCTGCTTCGTCTGGGCCGCCTTGATCGCTTGATCGTCGAGCCACTCGCTTCCGTCAGCTCCCAGGACCTTCAGTCCTGCGTACTCGCGGAGGAGCCGATGGTGGATTGACTTGCTCCCCGACTCGTCGTAGGCCTTGAGATCTCTGGCTCCAAAGACTGGCACTCCAAAGTGCTTGCAGATGTGGCGCACGATCACCGAAGGGATATCCGCCGCCATCGGGAAATAACCCAATCGCTGAAGCACCTTCAGCTGCATGGTGATGAGCGCCTGTGTCGTTGCACGACGGTAGGCGTCAGCAACAAACTGACGCTCCTTCTGCGATGGAGTGAACAACGCCAGGAGATCCTTCTCCGGGACCTCTTCTCGAAGCTGAGGATACGCAGTCTCGGTGATGTTGCTCATCGGTCAGGACCCCGGGGTGGTGCAAACGACGCCGACTGGCACGTCGATCGCGGCCCTGGAAGGTGCTGCCCCAATCCGTCGTTGGGCGAAGATGGTAGTCAGAAACACGGAAGAAGGCGATGCCGAACAACGGGCGTTTCGCATTCGAAGCGACCAGCGTGTCGAGTTGGCTTGCTCAAGGCGAAACCTGACCCCCAGCTCCTCCGTGGCGAGGTGACTTCGCGTTCGCTGTTGGCGATGGGCTTAAGGAACTAGGGAACACCCTACCTGAAACAGTTGGGCCTTTGCGGGGGCGCCGGCATTCGCAGCACGCCGCCCCATCCGCCATGTGTTCATCGGAGCACCGATGCCCTGCAATCAAGTGCCACCGAATTGAGATCAGCGCCGCTTGAGCTCCGTCACCGTCGCCTTGCCCTTGATCATTTCGGCCTGGAACTCGACTTGATCGCCGACCTTGAGGCCGTCGAGCAGCCTCTTCTCTGCAACGTCAAACCCCATGGTCATCCCCGGCATCGCGAGATTGGGAATGTCGCCATGCCGCAGGACGACTTGGCCCTTGGCGAGGTCGACCTTGCGCACCTCGCCCTGCACCAGGGGCATGGCGGCCGACGCAGCGTTCTTGCTCGGCATCGGCATGGACATCGTGCCAGACGAGCCCTGAGCATGAGCCTGCATCCCGGCGAGGGCGAACAGCGCGGTGGCAAGCATGTTGATGGTCTTCATCGATGAAACTCCTTCAGAGTTGCGTGGGTTGGAAAGGTGAAACGATGGGAGGCGAGTCGGAGACTTGCGGCGCCGCGGTGCGTCGACGCCGTAGCAGGTACCAGGCGGCCGGAACGACGAGCATGCTGAGCAGCGGTGCCGTGACCATGCCGCCCACCATCGGCGCGGCGATGCGCCCCATGACTTCGGATCCCGTCCCGCTGCCGAGCAGGATGGGCAGCAGCCCCGCCATCACCACGGCGACGGTCATCGCCTTGGGTCGCACGCGCAGGACGGCGCCTTCGCGGATCGCCGCGAGCAGCGTGGCATCGTCGTCCGGCTCGCCGGCCGCCAGGCGCTGCGCATGCGCGTTCTTGAGGTAGACCAGCATGACCACGCCGAACTCCGCCGCCAGGCCGGCCAAGGCGATGAAGCCCACGGCGGTGGCTACGGACACCGCATGGCCGAGCGCCCACACCAGCCAGAAGCCGCCCACGAGCGACAGCGGCACCGCCGCCATCACGAGCAGCGCGTCACCCGCCGAGCGGAACAGCAGGTAGAGCAGCACGAAGATCACGGCGAGCGTGGCCGGCACAACCACCTTCAGACGCTCGGTCGCGCGCTCCAGATACTCGAACTGGCCGGACCACGACAGCGCATAGCCCGCCGGCAGAGCCACGCGCTGCGTCACTGCCGATTGCATGTCGCGGACCACCGAGCGCAGGTCCCGTCCGCGGACATCGACGTACACCCAGCCGGACAGCCGGGCGTTCTCGCTGCGCAGCATGGGCGGCCCCTCTTCGACCGTCACGCGCGCCACGTCCTGCAGCAGCACGGTCGCGCCCTGGTCTGTCACGAACGGCAGCTTGCGTAGGCGCTCCAGCGAATCCCGGATCTCTCGCGGGTATCGAACGTTGATGGGGTACCGCTCGCGTCCCGCGATCACCTCGCCGACGTTCTCGCCGCCGATGGCTGTCGAGACGATGGCCTGCACCGCGACCACGGACAGTCCATACCGCGCCGCGGCTGCGCGATCGACATCGACATCGATGTAGCGGCCGCCGGTCAGCCGCTCCGCCAACGCGGACGACACGCCGGGCACTGGCTTGACGGCCGATTCGATCTGCGTCGTCAGCCGGTCCAACGTGGCCAGGTCGGGACCGGACACCTTGATGCCGACCGGGCTCTTGATGCCGGTCGCCAGCATGTCGATGCGATTGCGGATGGGCGGCACCCAGACGTTGGACAGGCCGGGAACCTTGACGACACGGTCCAGTTCCTCGGTGAGCTTTTCCGGGGTCATGCCGGATCGCCACTGCGCCCGCGGCTTGAAGCGGATCGTCGTCTCGAACATCTCCAGCGGTGCCGGATCCGTCGCGGTGTCCGCGCGACCCGCCTTGCCGAAGACACGCTCCACTTCGGGCACCGTCTTGATGAGCCGGTCGGTCTGCTGCAGCAGTTCCGCCGCCTTGGACGCGGACAGCCCGGGCAGCGCCGACGGCATGTACAGCAGATCGCCCTCATCCAGGGGCGGCATGAACTCGCCGCCAAGTCTCATCAGCGGCACCGCCGTCATCGCCAGCACGAGCACCGATGCCAGCAGCGTCGCCTTGGGGAATCGCAGCACGGCCTCCAACGCCGGCCGGTAGATTGCGATGAGCAG
Organism: Roseateles chitinivorans; assembly: GCF_050632145.1. Classification (GTDB taxonomy): domain Bacteria; phylum Pseudomonadota; class Gammaproteobacteria; order Burkholderiales; family Burkholderiaceae_C; genus Roseateles; species Roseateles chitinivorans_B. Next base: position 4,637,100 of record NZ_CP192577.1, on the reverse strand, counting down.
CCGGTTGATCGGATTGGCGGTCTCCTTCGGGATGCGCCCCCGGATCAGATAGCCCATCAGCACGGGTACCAAGGTCACGGACAGGCCGGCGGCCGCGGCCATCGCATAGGTCTTGGTCAGCGCAAGCGGCGAGAACAGCCGCCCCTCCTGCGCCTCCAGCGTGAACACCGGCAGGAAGGACAGCGTGATCACCAGCAGCGAGAAGAACAGCGCCGGGCCGACCTCGACGGCGGCCTCGGTGATGAGCGCCCAGCGCTCCGCGATACCGGCCGGCCGCCCCTGTCGCGCCTCGAAGTGCTCCAGATGCTTATGCGCGGCTTCGACCAGCACCACGCTCGCGTCGACCATCGCGCCCAGCGCGATCGCGACGCCGCCCAGGCTCAAGATGTTGGCGCTCAGACCCTGCCAATGCATCACGATGAAGGCCGTCAGCACCCCCACGGGCAAGGTCACGACCGCGACCAGCGCGGAGCGCAGGTGGAACAGGAACACCGCGCAGACCACCGCCACGACAATGAACTCCTCGATGAGCTTGTCGCGCAGATGGTCGACCGCGCGATCGATGAGGGTCGACCGGTCGTAGGTCTCCACGATCTCCACACCCGGCGGCAGACCCGGCTTGAGCTCGGCGATCCTGGCCTTGACCGCCTCGATCGTCGTCCGGGCGTTCTTCCCCGAGCGCATGACGATCACGCCGCCGGCGACCTCACCTTCGCCGTCGAGCTCGGCGATGCCACGGCGCATCTCGGGACCGACCTGCACGAAAGCAACCTCCCGCAGCCTCACTGGCGTAGCCCGCGCGACGCGGATCGGGATGTCGCGGAAGTCGTCGAGCGACTTCAGGAAACCGCGCGATCGCACCATGTACTCGCTCTCCGCCATTTCCACCACGGAGCCTCCCGAGGCCTGATTGGCATCACGCAACGCGGCCAGGACGGCCTCCTGCGTCACGCCGAGCGCGCGCATCCGATCCGGATCGAGCACGATCTGGTACTGCCGGACCATGCCGCCCAGGCTGGCCACTTCGGCCACGTCCGGCACCGTCTTGAGCTCGAACTTCAGGAACCAGTCGTTGAGCGCGCGCAGTTGCCCGAGGTCGTGCGCGCCCGTGCGATCGACCAGGGCGTATTCGTAGATCCAGCCCACGCCGGTCGCATCCGGACCCAGCACCGCGGTGGCCCCCGGCGGCAGCCGACCTTGGACCTGGCCCAACGCCTCACTCACACGGGATCGGGCCCAGTACGGGTCGGTCCGATCGTCGAAGAGCACATAGACGAAGGAGTCGCCGAAGAAGCTGTACCCGCGGACGGTCTTCGCGCCGGGGACGCTGAGCATCGTCGTGGTCAGCGGGTAGGTGACCAGGTCCTCGACCACCTGCGGCGGCTTGCCCGGGTAGCTGGTTCGCACGATGACCTGTGTGTCCGACAGGTCGGGCAAGGCGTCCACCGGCGTGCGTGCGACGGACCACAGGCCCGCGGCGACCAGCATTGCGGTGGCAATGAGCACCAGGAAGCGGTTGCCGATGGACCAGCGGATGAGCGCGGCGATCATGGCGCGCCTCCGATCCTGCGCACCGACACGAGTTCCCACTCCATGGGGCCGCCTTGCCCGAACTCGATACGGACCTTGTCGCCGGGCTTCACGTCGGCGAAGGCATGGGGATCAGGCTTACTGAAGCCCATGGTCATGCCAGGCCACTTCAGGGCCGGCACGGGGCCGTGCGACAGGGTGATGCTGTCGGCATCGATGCTCTCGATCGTGCCCTCTGCGCGATACGTGGTCGCGGCGACAGCGGATTTCGGCGTTACGACAGGGCCGGAAGCCATCGACGTCATAGAGGCGGAAGGCACGGCCGGCGCCGCGCTCATCGTCCCCAGCGAGGACTTCAAGTTCGCCTCGGAATCGATGAGGAACTGGCCGCTGGCCACCACCTCCTCACCGGGACGCACCCCATCGAGGACCTCGACGTCGTTGCCCAGATCCACCCCCAGCTTGACCTCCCGCGGCTCGAATGTGCCGCCCTGTTGGCGAACGATGACGACGGCGCGTGCTCCGGTGCGGATCACGGCCTCGGCGGGCACAACGAGCCGTGATGCGGTCGCGCCAGCGATCCGTAGGCGCAGCAGCATGCCGGGCACCAGCTTCCCGCTCCGGTTGTCTACCTCGAAGCGCGCCTGCAGCGTGCGCGTGTCGGCGCTGACTTGAGGAAGGATCTCCTTCAGTTCACCGTCGAACATTTGCGCAGCGTCGGACTGCAGCGTCGCGCTGACCTTCTGGCCGCGTGCCAAGCCGGCCGCCTGAGCCTCCGGCACCTCAACCACCGCCCACACACGTTCCAGGCCGACGATGCGGAAGAGCGTGGTTCCTGCCGCCACCGCCACACCTTCGCGAACGCCCAGCTCTGCTACTACGCCGCCCGCAGGCGCATCGAGGGTGAAGCGCGCCTGAGCCGTGCCCGCGTCCTCGCTGTGCCGGACCAAGGTCTCGGGAATGGACATCGCCTTCAGGCGTTCCCGTGCAGCCGCGATCAACTCCGGCGCGGCGCCAGCACGCTTCAGCGCCAGCAGTTCGTTCAGGGGTCCCAGCCAATCCGGCGCGAAGATCGTGGCGAGCGGCTGCCCCTTTCGCACCGTGGACATGGGCGCCCGCACGAGCAGGCGTTCGACGTAGCCCGCGACGCGCGTCTGGACGGCGACGTTGAGCCTTTCATCGAACTGCACTGCGCCAACCGCGTCGAAGGACGACGACACGTCGGTCATCTTCGCGGCAACCGTGCGCACGCCGAGGTTCTGCTGCACCGTGGCGCCGATCCTGACACCGGCGTCCGTGGCTTCGTCGGCGAACACCGGCACCAGCTGCATGTCCATGAACGGGGATTTGCCGGGCTTGTCGAAGCGACGTCCCGGGACCATGGGGTCGTGCCAGTACAGCACCTTGCGATCACTCCCGGCGGCGGAGGCCGCCGCGGGTCGTCCGTCGTCCATGCGGACGGTGCCATCGACCGTTCGTCCGACGTAGAAGCCACCCAGCGCCAGCGCGACACCGATCGCCACCAGCGAAACAACGACTGCTGCGCGCTTCATTGACGGTCTCCTTCGACCACGGCCTTGAACGCCAGCGACGCTTGCGCCCTGGCCAGATCGCGCTGGAGCGCAAGGAGCTTGCGCCGCGCCTCCAGTTCGGCGTGGCGCGATTCGAAGAGCGTGGTCAGCGGCACCTGGTTCGAACGATAGGCGGCCATCGCCACGGCGGTGCGCTGCTGCGCCGGCAGGACGACCGCCGTCCGATAGCGGTCCACGCGTCCGGCCAGGCGCGCCGCTTCGGCGGCAAGCATGCGGTACTCGCCGCTGGCCATGCGGGTCGTCTCCGCGAGCTGTGCCTCAGCCTTCTCCGCGAGGGCGAGCTTGGCCGCGAGCTCGCGGTCCTGGCGTTGCGCCGGCGCAATTGCGAGCGGGATGCTGATGCCCACCGACACCATGTCCGGATAGCGCGACCGCTGTCCGTAGCTCACCTCCCAGGACCAGTTCGGGTGGCGATTTGTTCGCGCCGACTCGGTGTCCGCGCGAGCCAGATCGACATCCCGCTCCGCAGCGATGACGGCAGGATGATTCGCAACGTACGCGGACTCGGTGGGCGCCGGCAGCGCCTCCGGCGCGGCCAGGTCATCGACGGAAGCTCCGATCCAGCGTGTCAACGCGACACGCGCCACTTCCAATTGCTGACGCGCCTCGGCGGTCTCGTCTTCCGCCATGCCGCGCGCACCGGACAGTCCGAGCACTTCCTGGCTGGTCGCCGTGGCCGAAGCGAACCGCGCGCGGGCGGCCTCCAGCTCGTCATGGGCGTGATGCTCCGCCTCCCTCACCAACTCCAACGCCGAGCGCGCGAAGTAGACATCCAGGTATGCCAGACCGGTCTGCAGGCGCACGTCGGTCTGCGAGGCCAGCGCGACTGCGGCCTCGCGTTGTACTGCGGCATCCGCAACGGCTTGTCGCGCTGCGCGTTTGCTGGCGGACAGCCATTCCTGAGAGATACCGACACGCTTCATGGTCATCGAATCCCGACCGCTGAAGCGGTCGCTGCCGGAAATGGGCAGGTTGTCGATGCCAGCGCGCAGCACGGGATCCGGCAATTGGGCAGCGGCGCGCGCGGATTCGACTGCGCTTGTGACGCCGGCCCTGGCGGACCGGGTTGCTTCCGATCGCTGGACCGCTAGGCTCATGGCCTGGTCAAGCGTGAGAGTGGCGCCCTGACTCAGCAGGGGCAGCAATGCGGCAGCCAAGGCGGCGGCGCGCAGGGTGATTCTTGGGTTCACGAGAGCTCCGAAGACGAACGACAACGAGGCCGGGGAGCGGACGTGCCGCGCCGGCGCCAGTCAATCGACGGAGCTGATCAGACTCGGAGTCTGAGCGTGGAAAGGAAGATTGGATCGGGTGGCGGTCGATCCTCAGCGGGCGTCGCCGCCGAAGCTGCCAGGCGGCCATCGTCGCCAAGGTCGAAGCTCACCTCCAGGATCGACACCACCAGGGCCGGCGCGAGGGTCGGCAGCTTGATGGGCTCGAACGACTGGGGTGTGCCGGACGAGTGCTCCGCGCACAGCGCGGGCTGGTCCATGTCCATGCCTTCGCAGGGCGATCCGGACGCCACCATCTCGGCCATCGCCGCCATGTCCCGCTCTTGCGGGCAGACATAGTTAGCCAACGCCAGCTGCGAGAACAGCAGCGACAGCGCCACGTAGCACGTGACGGTGAGGCGGTGGGCAAGGCGGCGAAGCATGATCGCCTAAGTGTAGTAGCAACCCTTGCATGGCCGCACGCGACCAACCATGGGGCCCCTTCAGCTCAGCGTGCAGATGCCGCATGGACGGCTCGTACTCTCTTCCGTTCACGCTTCAACGTGCCCGGCCAACAGGTGCGCACGCCTGGACGTCTGCCCACGGAGTGGCTGGAGCGCCTCATCTTGTTTGCCCTCGTCGGCCGGGCTCTCCCGACTTGGGTCACCGATGGTGCTGCTGCATCCAAGCATCGAGCTGCGCGATCTCCTTTGTCTGGTCGTCGATGATCTTCTGGGCCATCGTCTTCAGGGGCGCAGATCTTCCTTGCTGGACTTGAACCTTCGCCATCTCAAGCGCCTGTTGATGATGCATTTTCATCATCATGGCGAAGTCCATGTCGGTATCACCGCTGAGCTTCATCCCTTGCATCGATCGCATGCCCGCGTCCATCGACTTCTTGAGTTGTTCCGAAGCGGGGTTCGACGACTGCGCAAAGGCGGCAGCGGCGCTCAAGGCGCCGGCGATCGCGATGAGTCCGAGCTTGCGAAAAACGTGGATTGAGTTCATGAGGCGCTCCTGCGAGAAGGTTGAAGGACCAGCCCGATCACGACGTGAGGTGGCTGGCTCTCAAGGGCAAGAGGCAATCCCAATGCTAGGACGCGTGTCAGTCCATGACAGCTTCGTAATGGTCTCGACAGGCCTTTGTGGCCGCCAGATTTCTACAGTGCTCTCCATGGCGATCAATCTCGACGCCAAGGCCCCGAGCACCCCCTCGCCAAGGGGGTCGCTCGCGAGACAACCTACAGGAGTTCATCATGTCCCGAATCGTCACCCCCTTCGCATCGGCCGCCGCTGCAGCGCTCGTTGCGATGGCTACCCCGGCGCTCGCCGATAGTGGCTTCACGCAAAGCAACAGCGAAACGGGAGGTTCTTACCACCTCATGCCGTCGACCAAGACGCGGGCGGACGTCATTGCCGAGCTGCAACGGGCGCGAGCCGACGGCTCGTTGGCCAAGATCAACAGCGAAGCAGGCTACGCCCCGGAGTTTGAAACCGACGGTCGCCAAACCGTGCCCGCCAAGGCATCCAACGCCGCTGCGGTTGGCCAGAGGGCACCGCTGCAGTTCGACGCACCCGCTGCTGGAGGCGGCCGGACTCGCGCCGAGGTAATCGACGATCTGAAGCGCGCCCGGGAAGATGGCTCGCTGGCCAAAATGAACAGCGAGAGCGGCTATGCCCCTGAGTTCGAACCGGCGCCGGCTCGCCGCGTCCCATCGAAGGAAGGTCTGTCGACGTCGGCGGCGCAAACGCAAAGCAGCGCATTGCAGTTCGAGGCGCCTGCAGCTGGAGGACGCAGTCGCGCAGAAGTCCTGGAAGAGTTGCGTGTGGCTCGTGAGAACGGCACCCTTCGGCGCATGAACACCAACCGCGGCTACTGAACGGCAAGCGTCTTGCGCTGGGGTGTTGGCATTGGTGGCGACCGTCCCGAGGTTGGTCGCGCACCAGCTCGCTCAGGCTTGCAAGGCCGCGTACCTTCACTGATGTCGATCATCCTCCTGCGCTGGCGCGGCCTGTCGCAGGCGCAGGGAATTGAATACCACGCTGACCGAAGACAAGCTCATGGCGAGCGCCGCGATCATCGGCGACAGAAGCCAGCCGGTGAAGGGATACAGGACACCTGCGGCCAAAGGAACGCCCAACGCGTTGTAGAAAAAGGCGAAACCCAGGTTCTGACGCATGTTGGTCACCGTCGCGTCTGAGATCTCTTTGGCCCGAGCGATGCCGCGCAGATCGCCCTTGACCAGCGTCAACTGCGCGCTGTTCATGGCCACGTCGGTGCCCGTACCCATGGCCACGCCCACATCGGCCTTTGCGAGCGCCGGAGCGTCGTTGATGCCGTCTCCCGCCATGCCCACGACGCGACCTTCATCTTGCAGACGCTGCACAAGCGCAAGCTTGTCCGCGGGCTGCACTTCGCCGTGCACCTCGTCGATTCCCAATTCGCGCGCGACTGCCTGCGCCGTTGTGAGGCCATCACCGGTTGCCATCACGACCCGCATACCTGCCGCATGCAATGAACGTAGCGCTTCGGGTGTGCTCTGCTTGATGGGATCAGAGACGGCCAGCAAACCCATCAGCACTTGGTTGCCGGCCAGGTACATCACGCTGCTGCCATGGGCCCGAAGCACTTCAGCAGACTTGCGCAGCGGGCTCACATCAACACCGTCCTGTGCCATCAATGCCGTGTTGCCAAGCGACAAGCGTTGGTCAGCGACTTGGCCGCGCACCCCGATGCCAGTCGATGACTCGAAGTTCGTGGCGGCTACGAGCTCCAGCTTCTGAGCCCGCGCGGCTTGAACGATCGCTTGGGCCAGCGGGTGCTCGCTGCCCTGATCCAAGCTTGCGGCCAAGCGCAACACCTCGACCTGGGTTTGGCCCGGAGCCGCTATGACCTGCTCGAAGACCGGTCGACCTTCGGTCAACGTGCCGGTCTTGTCGACCACCATCGTGTCCACGCGTCGCAGATGTTCAATGGCAGAGGCGTCCCGGAACAAGATTCCTTGAGTGGCCGCTTTCCCCGTGGCCACCATGATGGACATCGGCGTGGCCAAGCCTAACGCGCACGGGCAGGCAATGATCAGAACACTGACCGCGTTGATCAAGCCGTACTGCCATCCTTGCTCTCCACCCAGCAGCCCCCAAGCGAAGAACGACAGCAGCGCCACTGCGATGACAGCCAGCACAAACCAGCCAGCGACCTGGTCTGCCATCCGCTGCATAGGTGCCCTGGAGCGCTGGGCCTGGGCGACCATCTGTACGATCTGAGAAAGCATCGTCTGGGACCCGACACGCTCCGATCGCATGATCAGCGCGCCTGACGTGTTGATGGTCGCGCCGATCACTCGATCTCCAACTCGCTTGGTCACAGGTACAGGTTCTCCCGTCAGCATCGATTCATCGATCGCGCTTTGTCCCTCCTCGACGACGCCATCCACCGGCACCTTCTCGCCAGGTCGGATGCGCAGGCGATCCCCCACATGCACCTGGGTCAGCGGTACATCCGCCTCACTGCCATCTGAATCGATTCGTCTGGCGGTTTTGGGAGCGAGGCCGAGCAGCGACTTGATCGCCGCGGAGGTCTGCGAGCGGGCGCGCAGTTCCAGCATCTGGCCGAGCAGAGTCAGCGAAATGATCACCGCCGCGGCCTCGAAATACACGCCAATGCGGCCATGAGCCATGAAGCTCGATGGGAATACGTGGGGCACCATCGTGGCGACGATGCTGTAGGCAAAGGCGGCTCCGATCCCCAGGCCTATCAAGGTCCACATGTTGGGGCTGCGCAGCTTCACCGACTGCACGCACCGCACCAAGAACGGCCAACCCGCCCAAAGAACGATTGGCAACGACAGCACAAGTTCCACCCAGCTCTGCCTGGTCGGTGAGAGCCACCCCACTCGATGACCGGCCATGGCCAGGACCGTCACGGTCGCGGTCAGCGGCAAGGTCCACCAAAAGCGTCGCGCGAAGTCGCGAAGTTCAGGGTTGTCATCGTCTTGAGCGGCCTCAGGAATGAGGGGCTCCAAGGTCATGCCGCACTTCGGGCAGCTACCCGGGTGATCTTGCCGGACCTCCGGATGCATGGGGCAGGTGTAGATCATCGACGCCTGTGCGGGCAAGCTTGGAGCTGAGGCCTGCGCCGGCGGCTCAGAGTCAGATGAAGCGAGATTGGAGCAGCAGTGTTCCGATCCCTGATACGTTCCTGCGGGTGCAAGGTTCTGGCCGTTGTCGCCTGCTGTCTGGATCAGCTGCATGCCGCACCTCGGGCAGCGCCCGGGACCATCTTGATGGATATCGGGGTGCATGGGGCAGGTGAACTGAGGCACGGCTGAGGCGCCACTTGGCGCGGTCTGCGCGTGACGGTGACCCGAAGCTTGATCGCTGGCGTCTTCGCTCATTTTTCTGCTTCCGCTTGTTGGGACATGACGGTGTGGATGCATCGCGCCACAGCCTTACAGGCAGGCGACGGCCTCGCGCAACCTCTGGCTCGCACTACCAATGGCAATGCGGCTATCGGCAACCGCCGCAGCAGCTGATGCCGTTGCCCTCGGCGCCGGCCCTCAACGTGACTTGTGTCTGCACACTGGGGGTGTATCCCGCCTGAGCGATGGCCGCGCTGAGCTCCTCCGGCGCCGACCCGGTCGAGTCGACTCGCACGCGCTTGGAAGCCAGGTCCACGTCCACCTGCGCCTGGGGATCCACCTCCCTGATTGCCTTGCTGATCTTGCTGACGCAACTGCGGCAGCTCATGTCGGGGACTTCAAACTCAAGCATGGGCTACTCCCTATCAGACCGGAACGTTCCGGCAAGTGCCACTTTGAAGCCTCCTATCGTGGGAAGGTCCAGCACTTTCTGGTAGTCCCTACCCAGAACTTGCGCATTCCCGGGTTCGTTCGAGAACGTTCAGAGTTCCTCGCAACAGACACGGTATGGGCGCTACCGATGGCGCCCTGCCCAGGAGCGCGGTCCCTCTGGCCCGTGCTCTGACCGATGCGCCGGCCTATGCGCTGGCCGTTTCAGCCATGCGACGGCACTCGTCGGCGCAACGCCGACACGCCCGCGCGCAGGCCGCGCAATGGTCCATCTCGTGCTGCCCACATTCCTTTGCGCATGCTTCGCAGATGTCCGCGCAAAGCTTGCAGATCGAGCCGGCGTGCTCGCTGTTGCGAGCCATCGCGGCCGACGCGAGCTGGCAGATCGCGGCGCAGTCAATGTCGAGCGCGATGCAGCGTGACATCGCGTTCACGTCCGTCTCTTGGAGACAGGCGCTGGCGCAGTGATTGCACGCAGCCGCGCAGTCGTCGCACGCGTCGATGCACGAGTCGAATTCCTGATGAGCCATGATCTTTCGCTCCATATGTTCGCCGGCGATTCGGCCATTTCAGCGAGCAAATCACGCACCCGGCGAAGCGCGGTTGAGTTCCACCGGACAGCTCGGAATCAAGCTGAAAAATGCGCACGCCCCTGCCTGCCTGCCTCATCGGGGCAAGTCAGGCAAAGGTGTTTGCAAGAAGTGCTGTCGCAGTGACGTGATCTACATCGTGGTTTGTTGCGCAGCGCCGCCGGGGTGGCTCAAGGGACCTTTCGTAGCGTCGCGCGCGCCGTCACAGCTGCCTTGGACTTGTTGGACCACATCCAGCAGTAGTGCTGATCGCTGGGAACGTCGAGTAAACCTTCGGACTTGCTCGCCGTATCCTGTTTGGCGGGAAAGCGCACCTCTTTTCCCTCGTGGTAGTGCACGTTGAAGTTCAACGGCGCGTCGGCGTCGAACCGCCACTGGACTTTCTCCCCTTGACGCAACTGAGTGCACCACTCGGCAAACTTGCCCGGGGCGATCTGCCACTCGCCATGCGCCGTTGCGTCTGCCTGCCACGGCACGTCAACAGGGTCTGCACGCGCTGACGTGGCCAGGGCCGAGATCACGACGACGGCAAGGACGGCCCAGCGCGGCCTCACTTGGCGGCCTCGATGCGCGTGACGACCAGAGCGCCCGCGCGCTTCTCGGCGGCGAAGCGCACCTTGTCGCCCACCTTCAATTTCTCCAGCGCGGATGCGTCCTCGACCTGGAACACCATGGTCATGGGCGGCATCTCAAGGTTCTTGATCTCGCCGTGCTTGAGGGTGATCTTTTTGTTGGCAGCGTCGACGCGCCGGACCTCGCCGTCGGTCATGGCCGATGCGTCGGCCGTCGAGGCCTGCGCCGAGGCGGACAGGGGCGGCTGTTGCAGGGCTTGGTCTCCTGCTGCGTGGGCCCAGCTGGCGGCCATCAGTGCCAGCGCGGTCAGGGTGCAGCGCACAGAGTTGGACTTCATGAGAGCTCCTTTGGTCAACGGTGATAGGACTGGAAAACGCGGGTGGTGCCGTCCTTGAGAACGAGCAATACGTCGTAGGGCTGTGTCTGGTTGTCAAAATCCGGGCCATCCATGCCGGGGCTGCCCAGCGGCATGCCGGGCACGGCCAGCCCGACTGCGGCGGGACGCTCCTTGAGCAGCCGCTTGATCTCTCTGGCCGGTACGTGCCCTTCGATCGCGTAACCATCGATGCGGGCGGTGTGACAAGAGCCGAGTGCCAAGGGGATGCCAACGGACTTGCGCACGTCGGTGTTGCCAGTGTTGTGGACCGCGCCGACGTTCAGTCCTTGTGCCTGCAGATGTGAGAGCCAGGCTTTGCAGCAGCCGCACTCGGGCGACTTCCAGACTTCCAAGGACACGGCAGCCGGCGACGTCCGGGCGATGGCAGAGCCAGCCGCTGCAAGCGTCAGGCCCAGACCGGCCCAGACGACGTCTCGCCGGTTCACGAAATTGGTCATGGCTCCGTCAGTGCGCGTGATCGGCGTGTCCGTCCGCCTTGGACCCGGGCTTGGTAGAGGCCGCCTTGGAGCCCGACTTCGCGACCGTGACCGCGCCCTTCATGCCCGCGTCGTAGTGACCGGGCTGCAGACATGCAAAGTCGACCTTGCCAGCCTTCGTGAACTGCCAGATCACCTCACCGGTTTTCCCGCCGGCCAACGTGATCATCTGGGGATCTTCATGCTCCATCTCCGGGTTCTTGAGCATGACCTGGTAGTGTTCCTTGAGCTCCTGCTCGGTGCCCAGCACGAATTCGTGTTTGACCTGACCGGAGTTCTTGACCTTAAAGCGGATCGTCTCGCCTTGCTTGACGTCAATACTGGCCGGCGTGAAGCGCATGTTGTCGGTCATGTCGACGTTGACGGTGCGCGTGACCTGTTGTGCCTTGCCGGGCTTGCCGATGGCACTGTCTTCATCGCCATGCGCGTGTGTGCCGGCGTGGTTGCCAGAGGCAAATGCCGCGCTGGTGGCAATGGCGACGAGAGTCGCCAAGAACGTGTGTTTGATGTTCATGATGCTTCCTTCTAGAACGCTTTTTACTTGGAGGTTGAGAGTGAGATTGGCCGTCAGTGGTTGTCGTGCCCGCCGCTGGGCTTGCGCACGCGCATTTCGACGTTTCTCGCCGGTTTGCGCGCCAGTGGCATGGATTGGCCGCCAGCGCTGAACGATCGCGCCGGCTCGGGCAGTGCACCGGTGAACTCGTACGCCACCTCGCCCTTGGGATGCTGGTACCAGCCCGGATCCTTGAAGTCGCCACGCTTTTGGTCGGCGCGCACCTTCAGCACGGTGAACATGCCGCCCATTTCCACGGGGCCGAACGGGCCTTGCCCAGTCATCATGGGCAGCGTGTTGTCGGGAATCGGCATCTCCATTTCCGCCATGTCGGCCATCCCTCGCTCGCCCATGGCCATGTAGTCAGGGATGAGGTTGTTGACCTGCTTGACGATGCCGGTGTGGTCGACGCCGATCATGTTGGGCAGACCGTGGCCCATGGCATTCATCGTGTGGTGACTCTTGTGGCAATGGAACGCCCAGTCCCCCGGTTCGCTAGCGACGAACTCGATCGCACGCATCTGACCGACAGCCACATCCGTGGTCACCTCTTCCCAGCGGGCGCTTTCTCGAGTCCAGCCGCCGTCGGTCCCCGCGACCACGAATTCATGCCCGTGCAGGTGGATGGGATGGTTGGTCATCGTGAGGTTGCCCACGCGGATGCGCACGCGCTCACCTTGGCGTGCCACCATCGGGTCGATTCCCGGGAAGACGCGCGAGTTGAAGGTCCAGAGATTGAAGTCGGTCATCTCGCTCACCCGCGGGGTGTAGCTGCCCGGCTCGATGTCGAAGGCCGTCAAGATGAAGCCGTAGTCGCGATCGACCGGCATGAACTTCGGCTCTTTTGGATGCACGATGAACATGCCGTACATCCCCATGGCCATCTGCACCATTTCGTCAGCATGCGGGTGGTACATGAAGGTGCCGCTTCGCCGTACGACGAACTCGTACACGAAAGTCTTGCCCGGCTGAATGTGCGGCTGCGTGAGTCCGCCTACGCCGTCCATGCCGTTAGGAAGCCGCACGCCATGCCAGTGGATCGTCGTGTGCTCGGGCAACTTGTTGGTCACAAACAAGCGAACCCTGTCGCCTTCCACGAGCTCGATGGTCGGACCCGGCGAGCTACCGTTATAGCCCCAGAGGTGAGCCTTCATTCCCGGGGCGAACTCTCGCACCACAGGCTCGGCCACGAGATGGAACTCCTTGACGCCGTTGTTCATGCGCCAGGGCAAGCTCCAGCCGTTGAGCGTCACCATCGGGTTGTAGGGACGGCCCGTTGTGGGATGCAGCGGTGCGGCGGACAAGGGGTTGGATTGATAGACCGGCTCGGGCAAGGCGGCCATCGCCACTTTGCTCACGGTCGAGGCCGCCACGGCGGCGCCCGCGGCTGCGGTTCCCGCCAGGAATCGGCGTCGGCTGTTTGTCATGGAACTCTCCGTCGAAATCAGTGGCCTGCGTCGCCGCCGGTCGGGGCAGCGGAGGGAGATTGGAAGGCGATGGGTCCTGCGGGCTTGCCGATCAAGGTGGCTTGAAGCGCCGCATCTGCCAACCAGAAGTCGCGCTGCGCTTCCAGTGCTTGGTTGACGCTGGCGACCTGGTCGCGCGCGTCGGCGATGAGTTCGAACACCCCGATCAACATGCCGTTGTAGCGAAGCTGGTTCTCTTCCGAGATGGTTTTACGCAGCGGCACCACTTCGTCCATGTAATGCCGGGCAACATCGAATGAGGTTCGATAGGCACCGTAGGTTTCGCGAACTTGCGAGGTCGCGTCCACGGCCAGCTGCGCGGTGCGATTAACCGCGGCCATGTAGGTAGCCTGAGAACGCGCACGGACCGCGTCGCCAAAATCGAACAGCGGAATCGGCAGTTCAAGCTCAAACCCTCTTTGCGGCGGCTCGCCGGTCTCGCTGTTGCGCACTGCTGCGACATGGAGTCCGTTGATGACGCTGGTCACGCGACTGAGTCCAAGTTCACGGGCCGTCGCTCGAAGATCGGCCTGCGCCATGCGCACGTCGAGGCGCTGCTCGATTGCCTGCTGCGCGACCTGGGCCTCATCGCGCGGAGTTTTGGGCAGGTCCGGCAGTCGCTCCGGCAGCTTGAGCTGGCGCGCCTGCGCGGCATCCAGCCCCAGAGTGCGCACAAGCGCTTCGCGGCTGCTTTGCGCGCTTTGCCGCGCACGGGCCAGTTGAGCCACCGCCTCAGCGGCAAAAGCCTGCTCCCTGGCCCGCTGGAGCTTGCTGAAGTTGCCCACGGCCTGCATACGTCGAGCGAGTTCCGCGCTTGCGTCGGCCGCCGCCTTGACCTGCTCTGCGTACTGGACCTGCTGCTGTGCGGCAACTGCGCGGACCCAGTTCTGCCTCGCGTCAGTGGCCGCCTGAACGACGTCGCCGGCGAGTCGCAGTTGGATCTGCTGCTGTTGGAAGCTGGCGATCCGCATGCGGCTTGGCAGCAGCAAGAGGTCGAATACGGAGATGCCCAGCGACCGACCGATATCGAGGTCTCGATCGGCCCCTTGTCCTCGCACCAGGCGCTCGAAGGTGAACACCGGGTTGGGAAGCCTGGCACCTTGAGCGGCCGCGGCGGACGCAGCCGCGCTGTCGTAGAGCGTGGCCTGCAGCGCCGGGCTGTAGGCCAGCGCAAGACGTACTGCGTCGTTGGCGCTGAGGGGCTGGGCCAAGATCGACTGCACGTCCTTGGCGGCCTGCTCGCGGGCCTCAGGTGAGCGCAGCCATTTCACTTCGGCGCCGAGTCGGCTTTGCGCGAGGAGCTGCACGTCATTGAAGTTGCTGTCGATGGCGGTGCTGGCGCAACCGGCCAGCAACGTTGCCGCTAGCGGAACGACCACCCAGGTAATGCGCCGCGGGACGCGGCTGTGCCGGCTATTCATGCACGGTCTCCAGTAGTTCAGTGATGTTGGGGATGGCTGCCCCCGGCCGTGCTTGCAGGCGCGGCGGCTGGCTGCGCTGCCTTGGCGGGTGCGCGACCCGCAGCGTTGACTGGCGGTTTGACCATCTCGGTCTGCTGCGAGGGATTTGGCGCCGTGGCAGTGTTCGGACGCGGCGAGTTCGCACTCGGCTGCTCCGGCTTCGCTTCATGACCGGCATGCCCTTGAGGCTCGGGAGCCTGCTGCTCCGTCCCGCCCGAGGCCTCCTTGGCGTAGGTGCGCCAGCCCCCGATCTGGCCCACCCGGTCGTTGGCGGCCTTCCAGGACTGAATCGGCTCGTCGGCGAACCGGCGGTAGCTCTCGAAGGTTGGGAGGTGGCGTAGGTCGTTTGCGGCTTTGCCTGCCGCCGCTTCTCCAGTGCCGGCGCCTTGGCCAGTTGCTAATGCCGGCGCCACGGCCTGCGACTTGGGACTCGATCGGGCGGGCTCTGTATTGGGTACGGTGCCGTGGCCCGGATGTTGGGCGAATGCGGGCGTCGCAAGGGCCAGTGCCCACGCGCCAAGGGTAGTTCGGGAAAACATGTCGTTCCTCGTGAACGCTGTCCTGGGGTAGGACAGACTCGCCACGCCTCGAACAGGTCCGAAGGCATAGCAGCTCAGCTCGCCGCGTTCAACCGGGGTCCGCGCTCAAGACGAGCGGACCCGGCGTCGCACACGGCGAACGTCGTCAGAGGAAGGAGGTTCGTGGGGGCCGCTCAGGGCCGCTTGTCGTGAACTCCGCGTCAGGAGAGACCGACGCGCAGTAGCGATCCTTTTCGGTCGCGACGTGGATCACGGTTGCGGCGCGCGACGGCAGCGCGGCAGCGCCACAGCAGGACGCGCAGACGTTGCATTTGGCCGAGGCCTTGGCTGCCCCGGCCTGCTTCAGGTCCCCGTGCGAAAGCCCGTGGTTGTGCGCGGCGCTGGAATCAACCCCGTGAACTCCTGGCTGCGCATGACCGTAACCGTCTTGCAAGTGCTCATCCAGGACGTCCAAAGGGGCGGAATGGTCATGATGGTCGTGGCCCGCGTGCTTCTCGACGAGCGCGGTGTCAACTTGATGGTGTTCCATTCCGCAGCAGCGCATGGCCGCAGCCACCGCACCCTGCAAGGGGATGGCGACGGCAAGCAAGCAAACGAAGACGGTTCGGACCAACAGGGTCATGGCGTGAGTGTAGGGGCGCAAAGGCCAGTTGTGAAATTGGGGCAATCGGTGAACCGGTAGGTTCTACAAGGCGGTGTAGCGCTCGGGATCGGTGCGGCAAGACTCAGGGAAACCACTCACTTTTGCAGCTCCGTGATCTGGATCGTTCCATCCACTTTGTCAGCCTTGAACCTGATCTGGTCGCCGACCTGGAGCTGCGCCAGGACCGACGCGTCAGCCCGAAAAACCATCGTCATGCCCGGCATGCCAAGGTTCTCGATGGGGCCATGCTTGAGCGTCAACTTGCCTTGGCCAGCATCGATCCTTTTGACCTCGCCCGGGGTGAAGCTGCTGCTTGACGATGCCTTGGTCGCAGTGCCGCTGACCTCGTTGGCCGCCACCGCGACCCACGGTGCGACAGACGCGACGCCGGCCAAGGCGATCGAGACCACAAGGGTGCGCAGACTCATGACGTAGCTCCTGAAGGAAGAGCTACCTGCAGGGCGTTCGCAAGTAGCTTGGGCGCGACTGTACAAACCCTGTCCCCACGGCGCGGGGACAGGAACATGACAGACCGGTAATGTGGCTGTCCTCCTGCGGAAGGCCGTCCTGCGTCACACTTTGGTCATGAGAATCTTAGTGATCGAGGACGAGGCCCGCTTGGCCAGCTACCTCAAAAAGGGCCTCACGGAAAGCGGCTATGTGGTGGATTTGGCCGGCGACGGGATTGATGGGCAGCATTTGTCCGTCGAAGGTCAGTACGACCTCGTCGTACTTGATGTGATGCTGCCTGGCATTGACGGGTTCGAGGTCCTGCGCCGGCTAAGGGAGCACAAGTCCACGCCGGTGCTGATGCTCACAGCGCGCGACAAGGTGGAAGACCGCGTGCATGGTCTCAAGGTTGGCGCGGACGATTACCTGATCAAGCCCTTCGCCTTCACTGAGCTTCTCGCTCGCATCGAAGCGCTTCTTCGCCGCGGCGCCACGCATGCCTCCCAACCCTTGACCTCGCTGCGCTTGGGGGACCTAGAGGTCGATCTGTCCCGACGCAAGGTGACGCGGGCGGGCAAGCGTCTGGATCTTTCGCCCAAGGAGTTCACCCTGTTGTCCGTCATGCTGCGGCGCCACGGCGAAGTCCTTTCCCGAACGGTGCTCGCAGAGCAGGTCTGGGATCTGAATTTCGATAGCGAGACCAACGCGATTGATGTCGCGGTACGTCGGTTGCGGGTGAAACTTGATGAGGGTTTCGACAAGCCCTTGCTGCACACGGTCCGCGGAATGGGGTATGTGCTGGAGGATCGCGGTTGAGGCGAGACCATCTCTCACTGCTCGCCCCCTCGTGGCCGCGAAGTCCCTTGCGGTCGATGGCTCAGCGGCTGACGCTTGCAATGACTTTGCTGGCCGTTGCCGTTTTCGTCGCAGTCGCACTCCTTCTTCACAGCGGTCTCAAGCGCGAGATCGAGCGGGCCCGGGAGCATGACCTTGAGGGCAAGATCGACGTGGTCGAGCATCTGTTGGAGGAAGTGCGCAGTCCCGCAGATGTGCCGGCGCTGACGCATCACCTCAACGACGTATTGATCGGGCATGGACAGATGCGCATCTGGCTGGTGGGAGAAAACGGCCGCAGCCTCTATGGTGGAAGTCAGCCGCCAGTCCTTGCGAAGACGGCCAATCAGCTCGAGGTCGTTCGGGAGGACGGGCTTGTGATGCAGGCGCGGCAAGTTTCCATCCCGGCCCACCCGGTACTTGGACATCAGGCGTTGATCGTCGCGATTGACGCTCGCGATCAGGAAGCGATGTTGCGTCGCTATGGCAACCGCCTCGCAATTGTGTGTGGTGTGGGCGTTGCGCTGATCGTCTTGATCTCCGCGTGGGTCGCGCGCAGATCGCTTCGTCCGGTACGTCAGCTTTCAGAGGAGGCGGCGGCGCTCAACCCGCGGTCGCTCTCTTCACGACTATCGCCGGTCAACACTGCAGAGGTGCAGGAGTTGGTTCACGCGTTCAACAGCGCGCTTGGCCGTGTCGAGGCGGCCTACGGTCAACTGGAAGGCTTCAGCGCAGACGTCGCGCATGAACTACGCACGCCGCTGGCCACCATGATAAGCAGCACCGAAGTAGCGCTGATTCGAGATCGTCCTGCAGCTGAACTGCGCGAAGTGTTGGGAACGAACCTGGAAGTTCTGCGGGAACTCTCCAGCCTCGTCAATGACATGTTGTTCCTGTCCAAGGCTGATCAAGGGCAGCTCGCCGATCGCCTCGATCCGCTCGATCTTCGAGACCAGGCAGAGCACATCGCCGAGTACTTCGAACCCATGCTCGAAGAGCAAGGCGTTCGGTTGCGCATCGAAGGCAATGCCAAGGTCCAGGGCAACGCCGGTCTGATTCGGCGGGCGCTTGTGAATCTTGTCGGCAACGCGGCCCGGTACACGCCGCGCGGCGAGGCGATCATCATCGAGTTGAAGATGCTTGAATCAAACGCCGTGCGTGTGTCCGTGCGGAATCCGGGGCCCGCCCTTGCGCCGGAACTGCTGCCGCGACTCTTCGATCGCTTCGTGCGAGGCGATCCCGCGCGTGAAAAGTCGGGCAGCCATCACGGGCTGGGTTTGGCCATCGTCAGGGCCATCGCAGTCATGCATGGCGGGCGCGTTTTCGCCGGATCACAGAATGGCTGGACCGCTGTAGGCCTTGAATGGCCAAATCAGCGTGCCTCTGCCCCCAGCGCCTGAACCTCTCGGGAGGAGAGCCTACGACGATCATCACAGCGTCGGGGACCTCAAGTGATACCACACCTGGCCTTCTCGGGAAGGGCCCGCTGATGAGATCGTCCGTGCTTGTCGCCTCGAGGACTATGCCGCAGCCAGCGAGTAGGTGTTCAATTTCGATTTCACCGCATTTTGGGGCGCATCGATGAAGCGTCGCGCTGAGGTCACGTCGCGCCACCCATATGTTCATGAGTTCCTTCAGCTCGCCCATTGACGGTGGCCCAGCTAGCAAAGCCAAAGCATAGTGAATGGTCGGAGTAGGTGTCGCTTTGAAGGCCAACGTCCTTAGGAATGCGCGGTGAGAGTGCGGGCAAGGCCTGGATGGCCCTACGTTCATGAGAGATGTTCCCGGGCGACGGGTGCGGCGGCGAAGCAGGGAGTGCGCAAAGCGTAGCTGCCGTATTGATCTTTCTTCAAGCCCGGGGCCTTGCGGGTCATTACAAGTTTTGTTGTAATGATCGCCATGGACAAGACAACAGCCCTTGCTGGCCTCGGCGCGCTGGCGCATCCGATTCGTCTCGACGCGTTTCGCGCACTGGTCGTCGCGGGAGAGGACGGCCTCACACCGGGCGCCCTCGTCGAGATGCTGGGGGTGGCCTACGCCAAGCTGGGTTTCCATCTGAAGGACCTCAGCGAAGCAGGACTCGTCACCTCGGAGCAATCGGGCCGGCATGTGATCTATCGCGCCGTGTACCCGCAGATGAACGCGCTCCTGGCCTACCTCACCGAAAACTGCTGCCAGGGCACCGCCTGCGCCGTGGAATCCACATCGACCAACTGCGACTGCTGAAAGGAAACTGACATGACATCGACGGTCTACAACGTGCTGTTCATCTGCACGGGCAACTCTGCACGGTCCGTCCTCGCCGAGGGCTTGCTCAACCATCTGGGGAACGGCCGCTTCCAGGCGTATTCGGCAGGCAGCCACCCCAAGGGCGCAGTACATCCGCTGGCCCTCAAGGAGCTCAGCCAACTCGGCATCCCCACGGACGGGTTCCGTAGCAAGAGCTGGGAGGAGTTCGCTCAGCCGGGCGCTCCCGAGATGGATTTCGTGTTCACCGTCTGCGACCAGGCCGCTGGCGAGGTTTGCCCGGTGTGGCCCGGCCAGCCGCTGACCGCGCATTGGGGCATGCCGGACCCTGCGGCTGTCGAGGGCAGCGAAGACACGCAGCAGCAAGCCTTCCGCGCCGCGGCAGTCACGATGAAGCGCCGCCTCGAACTGATGATGTCCTTGCCGCTGCAGAGCCTGGACGCCATGGCCATCCACAAGGAAGTCAAAGACATCGGGACCCGCTGAGCCATGACCACCAACGTTCTCATCCTGTGCACCCACAACTCGGCGCGAAGCGTGCTGAGCGAGGGCATGCTGAACCACTGGGCCCAGCGTCTGGGCAAAGACATCCATGCCTTCAGCGCCGGCAGCGCGCCGAGCGGGCGCATCAATCCCTATGCCCTCCAAGCGCTGGGCGACGCAGGCATCGACACGAGCGCCTATCGCAGCAAGAGCTGGGACGAGTTCGTCACCGATGGCGCGCCCGAGATGCGCGTTGTCATCACCGTGTGCGACAGCGCCGCGGCTGAGCAGTGTCCCTACTGGCCCGGCAGCCCCGTCAAGGTTCACTGGGGCTACGCCGACCCGTCGAATGCGCCCGAGGCGGACAAGCCGCAGGCCTTCGAGCTCACGCGGCAGGCCATCGGGTACCGAATGCTCCAGCTGGCACAACTGCCGCTGGAGACCATGTCCAACGCCGAGCTCCAGCGCGCGCTCGATGCCATCTCGAAGTCCTGACGTCCGGCCATGACTACCGCAATTCTCAAGCCCGTCGCCGCCGCGGCCAAGCCGGCCATCAGCTTCTTCGAACGCTACCTCAGCGTCTGGGTAGCCCTGTGCATCGTCGGGGGCGTCGCGCTGGGCCAGTTCTTTCCCGGCGTATTCAAGGCGGTCGCCTCCCTCGAAGTGGCCCAGGTCAACATTCCTGTAGGCCTGCTCATCTGGGTCATGATCGTTCCGATGCTGCTGAAGATCGACTTCGCGGCGCTCGGCCAGGTCAAGGCGCACGCCAGGGGCATCGGCGTCACGCTGTTCATCAACTGGGCGGTAAAGCCCTTCTCGATGGCGCTGCTCGGCTGGATCTTCGTTCGCCACCTGTTCGCCGCGTGGCTTCCGGCCGATCAACTCGACAGCTACATCGCCGGGCTCATCCTGCTGGCCGCGGCGCCGTGCACGGCCATGGTCTTCGTGTGGAGCCAGCTCTGCAAGGGAGATCCGTACTTCACGCTGTCCCAAGTGGCTCTCAACGACGCGATCATGATCGTCGCCTTCGCACCCATCGTCGCGCTGCTGCTGGGCCTGTCCTCAATCACGGTACCGTGGGACACGTTGATGACCTCGGTCGGCCTCTACATCGTCGTGCCAGTCATCCTGTCCCAGCTGTGGCGCAGACAGCTACTCAAGCGTGGTGCCGCGCACTTCCAGGTAGTCGCCACCAAGCTGGGCCCGCTTTCGATTGCTGCGCTGCTGCTGACGCTCGTGCTGCTGTTCGCCTTCCAGGGCGATCGCATCATCGAGCAACCGTTGGTCATCGCCTTGCTGGCCGTGCCCATCCTCATCCAGGTAGTGCTGAACTCGGGCCTGGCCTATTGGCTCAACCGAAGGATGGGTGTTCAGCACTGCGTCGCCGGTCCGTCGGCGCTGATCGGCGCCAGCAACTTCTTCGAGCTGGCCGTGGCCACCGCCATCAGCCTCTTCGGCTTCCAATCCGGCGCCGCCTTGGCCACCGTGGTCGGCGTGCTGATCGAAGTGCCGGTGATGCTCGCAGTCGTCGCCATCGTGAACCGCTCGCAAGCCTGGTACGAACGAGGAGCGCAACGTGCTTGAGCTCGATCCGACTTTCCCGGCACTGCAGTCCGACCTCTTCGATGTGCCGGATCAGCAGCGGCTGACGGTGCGCGAGCCGTCGAAGCATCGTCCCCGATTCCTGATGCTGTATGGGTCACTGCGTGTCCGGTCCTACAGCCGTCTCCTGACCTTTGAAGCGGCACGGCTGCTGGAGGCCATGGGCGGCGAGTTGAAGATCTTCGATCCGTCCGGTCTGCCGCTGCCCGACGATGCGGCCGACACCCACCCCAAGGTCCAGGAACTGCGCAAGTTGGCCGACTGGTCCGAAGGCATGGTGTGGTGCTCCCCCGAGCGCCACGGCGCGATGACCGGCGTGATGAAGTCGCAGATCGACTGGATCCCGCTCACGTCGGGTGCCGTCCGTCCGACGCAGGGCAAAACGCTGGCGGTGATGCAGGTCTCGGGCGGCTCGCAGAGCTTCAACGCGGTGAACCAGATGGGCGTGCTCGGCCGTTGGATGCGGATGCTGACCATCCCTAACCAGTCGTCCGTCGCCAAGGCTTTCGCGGAGTTCACCGAGGAGGGACGCATGAAGCCGTCCTCGTACTACGACCGCGTGGTCGACGTGATGGAAGAGCTGTTCAAGTTCACGCTGCTGACGCGCGATCACGGCCACTACCTAGTCGATCGGTACAGCGAGCGCAAGGAGACGGCGGAGAAGCTGTCCGAACGGGTCAATCAGAGCGCCATTTGAGCGCGAGTGCGGGGCTGCGGCCCCGATCTCTCCAAAGCCTGTCCGTCGAGCTTCGCCGCGAGGTCAGCTGCACGGCGCGGGAAACGGCATCCTGACTATCGCCAAGGGGACGCTTCCGCTCGCGGTTGCCCACGGGTACGGATATCGGCAGGGAGTCTTGAGGGTGCCTGCGCGAATCGCGCAAGCGCTGGCGCCTTGGGCTTTTGGTCTGGCCGTCGATGTATGGGGAGCGGGTGCGCTCGCGATCACTGCCGGACTCAGCACCCTGGCTCTTGCTAGCCTATTCTTCCTATCGCTGGAAGTGCGGACCACAGCTCGGCATCCCTAGGCCCGCCGAGTGTTGCATGCCGCTCGGTCCGCTTCAATGAGCGCGCACCGCTTTTGATCTTGCATTTCGCAGGAAGAAGGCCAGGACGAGCAGAAGAACGGCCCCCTGGGCGGTCAGGCCGATGACCGATGGATAGACCCCCAGAACTTCGAGACGCGGAGCGGACAGCGCGCTCGGCGCGATCCAGCCAGCCTCTTGCAGGGCGGCCACGCCCTTACCCGTCAGGACCACAGCGAGGATGGCCACAAGCCACGAACTCACGGAGAAGAACTTGCCGATTGGAAGACGGGCGCTGTACCGCAGCAGGAGCACCGTGATGAGCGCCAGGCAAAGCACACCGACGCCCAGACCGTAAAGAATGGCACCGTCGTTCCCCTGGCCCCACAACGCGGCGTAGAACAGGATCGTCTCGAACACCTCGCGGTACACGGCCACGAAGGCCAGACCGAACATGAAGAAAGCCGAACGTCGGTTCAGCGCTGCGGACATGCGCTCGCGGAGGTAGGCCTGCCATTGGCCGGCCACGCTCTTCTGATGCATCCAGATGCCAACGCTCAGGAGCACGATGGCCGCGAACAGGCTCGACAGCCCCTCGGTGACCTCACGGTTGGCGCCGCTGATCGACACCGCATACGTCGCGATGGCCCAGGTGACGCCCCCGGCCCCCAAGGCGCCAATCCAGCCCGCATGAACGTACGGCAGCACGTCGGGACGCTTGGCCTGTCGCAGGAAAGCGATCATCGCGACCACGACCAGCAGCGCTTCGATGCCTTCGCGCAGCAGGATGGTCAGGCTTCCGAAGAATGCGGCCGTCGAGTCAGCGCCTGCGGATGCCAGCACTTGATCTGCGGCGTCGAACAGCCCGTCAATCTTGGCGACCGACGCTTCGATTTCTTGAAGCGGAGCTTTGGATGCGATCAGCGAGCGGTACTGCCCCATTGCCACTTCGATCTGGTCCTTTAAGGAGCCTTCACGGGCTGCCAGCGCTTGCTCGTAGGGTTCCACGCCGTCGAGATAGGACGACAACGCCAGCTCGGCGGCGTCCTTGGGCTTGCCCGCCTTGAACGCGTCAACGCTTTGATGCAACCGCTCGCGCGCAAGCGTGAGGCTGTTCGCGTGCGGCGCCGCAAGTGCCTCGGGGTGCGCATGGAGATAGGCCATCGTCGCCGCAGCTTGGGCCTCCCCAAGGGCGCCCGCGAGTTCGGATTCAGTCAGGCGAACGAAGTGATCGATCCCGCTGACCTCGCTGCGCGCCTTATCGGATTCCTTCCAGATGCGCTGTCCCTGCTCGCGCTGCTTGTCGTCATGGGCGAAAGTGCCCAAGTACATCGCGACCGCCCAACGATCTTCCTCGGATAGCTGACCAAACGCAGGCATCGCGGTTCCGGCGATCCCCTGGCTAGCCGCCTGGTACAGCGCGAACACGCTGCGCTGGCGAGCCCGGTCGTGGTCACTGAACGCGATCGGCTTGGGATCGAGCTGCTTAGCCAGAGGGCCGTCGCCGTTGCCTGAAGCGCCATGGCAGGCCGCGCAGTTAGCCGCGTAGACCGAGGCGCCCAGCTTCAGGTCAGGCAGCGCGGTGGGTGCGAGCGGGACCGGGTAGACCGCGATCAGGTGATTGGCCAACGCCTTGGCCAAACCACCGACCTTGGTGGCATTGGATTTGGCAGCAATCTGCGCTTGAAGGGCTTCGCTTTCGCGCAGCAAGGTCGCGCGTTCGGGCTTGTCTTCCAAGGCAGCGATCTTGTCGTGCGCGGTCTTGGCGAACTCCCGCATCTCGTCGTACTCGGACTGCGCAACGATCTTGCCGTCCTGTACCGCACCCGAATAGTCGACAGCCAAGTAGTCGAGGATCTGCCATACGCGGCGCACGTCAGCCTCCGCGGCACTCGCAGCGCCGCTGGCCACCATGCTGAAGAGGACCAAGCCCGCTGCGAGGATCTTGCGCGCCATGCTGAGACCGGCGTGTAGAACGCCGTGAGTGCGACTCATTGTTGTTCCCGAACGAAAAGGCGGCCCGTCGAGCGGGCCTAAAGATTGCGTTAACTACTGCTTAGGCGAGCTAACGATTGGGCAAAAAGGATTGGGTCAAGCGCGAAGCGGTTTGAGAAGTCGCAGCCCGTTGAACACCACCAGCAAGCTGGCTCCCATGTCGGCGAACACGGCCATCCACATGGAGGCGCTGCCGAACACCGCCAAGACAAAGAAAACGGCCTTGATGCCCAGCGCGAGCGTGATGTTCTGCCAAAGGATCGAGTATGTCCGCTTCGAAAGCCTGATGGTTTCTGCAACCTTGCGGAGGTCGTCGTTCATGATCAAGACGTCGGCGGCTTCCTTAGCGGTGTCCGTGCCCGCAGCGCCCATGGAGAACCCCACCGAGGCGGCAGCCAGCGACGGACTGTCATTGACCCCGTCGCCGACCATGCCTACATCCTGAGCCGCAGCGGTTTGGGTCACCCATGCCTGCTTGTCTTGGGGCAGCAAGTTCGCGCGAACCTCGTCGACGCCGACCTCCTGACCAATCGCCTTGGCCGTCGCCTCGTTGTCCCCGGTCAGCATGACCGTGCGCACGCCTACGGCCTTGAGTTCGGCGATCGCCTGGCGGCTTGTGTCTTTGGTGGTGTCTGCAACGGCAAACATCGCGAGCACTTGGCTGCTGCTGGCAAGCAGGGAGAGCGTGCGGCCTTGCGACTCGTGCTTAAGCAGGGCCGCCTCCAGCTCGGCCGAACACTGTCCGCGTTCGTGGATCCAGCGGTGGTTGCCCAGGACGTACTCGACACCGTCGATCGTGCCGTGAACGCCTTTGCCCAGTTCAGCGCCGAAGGCCGTCACCTCAAGGGGCTCGCCGGCCAGACCGTCCACGACAGCCTTGGACACCGGATGATCGGATCGGGCCGCCAAGCTCTTGGCCACGCGAAGGACCTTGCCCTCGTCGCCGCTGTCAGCAACGACCTGGCTCGCCACCAACTTGGGCCGTCCCTCGGTCAGGGTGCCGGTCTTGTCCAGGCCAAGGACGGAGAGTTTGCGGGCATGCTCCAGGTAGGCGCCCCCCTTGATCAAGATGCCGCGGCGCGCAGCAGCTGCGAGGCCGCTCACAACAGTCACCGGCGTGGAGATCACCAGCGCACACGGGCAGGCGATGACAAGCAGCACCAGTGCTTTATAGACGGCGGTCATCCAGTCCCAGCCAAGCAGAAGCGGCGTACCCAGCGCCACCGCGAGCGCCAGTACGAAGATCGCCGGTGTGTAGACGGCGGCGAACTTGTCGACGAACCGCTGCGTCGGCGCGCGTTGGCTCTGGGCCTCTTCGACTGCGTGGATGATTCCAGCAAGCACCGTGTCGCTGGCCGGCTTGGTGACGCGGAACTCCAGCGAGCCGCTCTGGTTGATCGTTCCCGCAAATACGTCGTCGCCTGGCGCCTTGTCCACCGGCACGCTCTCGCCCGTCACCGGCGATTGGTCCACGGCGCCATGGCCAGCGCTCACGCGGCCGTCCAGTGCAAATCGTTCGCCAGGCTTGACCCGCACGAGCGAGCCGACCTGGACAAGCTTGGCTCGTCGGAGCGTCCAGGACCCATCCGGCTGCTGGACTTCCGCTTGGCTGGGTGAAAGCGACAGCAGCCCTGCGATGGCGTTTCTTGCCCTGTCGACCGAGCGGGCTTCGATCAGCTCGGCCAGCGAGTACAGGGCCATCACCATGGCGGCCTCAGGCCACTGACCAATGAGGAAGGCGCCGATCACGGCCACGCTCATCAGCGCGTTGATGTTGAGCTGCCCGCGCAGCAGCGCGGACAGCCCCTTCTTGAAGACAGAAAGGCCCGAGAGAGCAATGGCCGCAGCCGCAGCGCCCATGCCGACTACCTTCCAGACGGTGGTGTCGGGAGCGAAGAAATGGAAGCCTTCCGCGAGGATGGCCACCGCCAGCGCAGCGATCAACCGCGTTAACTCGGCGCGTTGGGATTTCGCAGTCAATTCGGCCGACGGTGGCTCGCTGAGCACCTCAGACTTGAAGCCGGTTGCCAGCAGCGCCTGCACCACGGCATCCTTGGCCCAAGCCGGCGCGTCCACCGACAGTGTGCGTGCGGGAAGGTCGAACTGTAGGCGACGGACATCTGGGACCCGCTCAAGCGCGCGTCGAATCTGCGCCTCCTCGGTCGGGCAATCCATCGCTGGCACGCGTAGCAGCAGGCCTGCGAAGGCGGTGCCGCCGTGCGGCGCCGCCTCGCTGGAAACGGCGATCGGCTCCGAGCACGAGGGGTCGCGACATGCCGTGGCGCCAGCGGACACCGCGGCCGTCTCGACGTGCGTCTCAGATGCCGACTCGGGCGATTGCGCCGCAGGATCCGTAGCGAAGCCCAAGCCGTTGATGGCCGCGATCACGTGCGGCCACGCGTCTTGAGGAGCGTCGACAGCTAAGCCGCGCTGAGCCAGATCGAACCGCATGCCCCGAACGCCGGCGATCTTTTCCACCGCTGCTCGAATGGGACGCTCCTCGTTGGGGCAGTCCATGGAAGGGATGTGCAGGTCGAGGACGCTGGTGTGTGCGCTGGCGAGCGCCGACGCCTTGGGGGCCTCGGCCTGGTCACCGCAGCCTGACGAGGAACAGCTGCCCGCGCAGGCGGCTGTGCCTGCCGTAGCCTTGGAGGCAGTGATGTCATTCAGCGAAGAGGTGCTCATGCCCCGATTGGAAAACCTATACCAACTACAGAGTCAACCCAATGACCCCTAAAATCGAGATGACTTATCCGCTGCCGGGAGCCCCATGAAGATTGGCGAACTCTCCTCCGCCGCATCGACGCCGATCGAAACGATCCGGTTCTATGAACGGGAAGGTTTACTTCCGGCGCCGGCGCGGACCTCCGGAAACTTTCGGATCTACGAAGCGGCCCACCTGGATCGCCTTCAGATGATTCGGTACTGCCGTAGCCTGGACATGTCTTTAGACGAGGTGCGGGTGTTGCTTCGTTTTCGTGATGAGCCCGCCGCCGCGTGCGGCGACGTAAACGCGTTGTTGGACGAGCACATTGGTCACGTCTCAAAACGCATCGAGGAGCTGCGTCTGCTGGAAGAGCAGCTCGTGGATCTGCGCAGGCGATGCGACGACGAGCGTACGGCCCAGCATTGCGGCATCCTTGCCGGGCTGAACGAAGCTTCGCAGGAGGGGCTCTCGACGGCCGTTCCCAAGCGACGCGCCGTTCACGGACACTGACCTTAACTCGCCGCACCCACCGCTATCTACCAGCGCGCCGCCGCCGCCTTCGGATGGGCTGACAGCTGTCATGAACGTTGCACCTGTATATGCCGCCTCAGCACTGCAGGAATAAGTTGTAGGGTGCGTAGAGCGGGATCTAACATCTCAGCCAGGCTCCTCATTCTCACGACCCACGGCAGCTTCCAGCTGCAGCTTCACTGGCTATGGAATCTGGCGAGGCGCTTGGAAGCGGCAACTGCAATTCATCGAGTGCGCCCGCCCTGTCAGAGCATGACAGGGCTGCGGGATGGCATCGCGAGGCTTCCCGGTCATAGCCAGCGGCTCGCAAGCACCGCAGCCCAGACTGTCGCAGCCAACGCGATGGCGAGCAAGACAGCGGCGCTGCCCATGTCTTTGGCCCGCTTGGACAACTCGTGACGGTCAAAAGAGATCCGATCAATCGCGGCTTCAAGAGCTGAGTTGAGCAGCTCCACGATAAGCACCAACCAGATCGACGATATCAGCAGCGCCCGCTCAACGCCGTTTCCTCCCAACCAGAGCGCAAGCGGCATCAGCACGATGGCGACCGCTACCTCCTGTCGGAAGGCGGACTCGCCGACAAACGCAGCTCGAAGGCCTTGCAGCGAATACCCAAACGCATGTACGAGCCGATCGAGGCCTGTTCGACCCTTGTGGGGATTCACCGCTTGCCCTTCACGTGACCCTCGAGTTCCGCGAACGACGGACGCTCGGTCGAATAGAGCACCTTGCGACCGAACTCGATGGCGACTTGCGGCGCGTAGCCCTGCATAGATGCCAGCAGCGTGGTCTTGATGCACTGAAGTTCCTTGCCGGCCTCGTCCACCTTGGATTCGAGCGCGCCGGCCAGCGGCTCAGCGAAAGCGTAGGCCAGCAAGATCCCTAGGAATGTACCGACCAGCGCCGAGCCGATCATCCCACCCAGCACCGCCGGCGGCTGACCGACCGAGCCCATGGTGTTCACCACGCCCAGCACAGCGGCGACGATGCCGAAGGCCGGCAGCCCGCCCGCCAGACGCTGCACCGCGATCACGGCGAGGAAGGCCTCGTGGTGATGCGTGTCGATCTCAGCGTCCATCAAGGATTCGATCTCGTGCGCGTTCAGGTTGCCCGAGACCATCATCCGCAGGTAGTCGGTGATGAACTCCGTGACGTGATGGTCGTTGCCCACCGTCGGGTACTTCTGGAACAGCGGCGAGCTATGCGGATCCTCGACGTCCTTTTCGATGGACATCAGCCCTTCCTTGCGAGCCTTCTGAAGAATGTCGTACATCAGCGCGAGCAGCTCCATGTAACGCGCCTTCGTGTACTTGCTGCCCTTGAAGCAGGCCGCGAGACCCTTCACCGTCGCCTTCATGACCTTGGGAGGATTGGTCGCCAACATGGCGCCGATCGCCGCGCCGAAGATGGTGGTCATCTCGAACGGCAAGGCCTTGAGCACGACGCCGATGTTGCCCCCGTGCGCGATGAACACGCCAAAGATGCAAGCCAAGGCGAGCGCCCACCCGATGGCTATGAACATTGATCAATCTCCAAAATTGGTGCTACGCGTCGACGATTTCGCCGTGACTGCCGCAGCGTTGAAGCCGCGCCCCGAAGGCACGGCGAGTTCGTGAGGTTTCGGGCCGGCCTCACGCCGCATCGGACGGTGTGGGGCGATTCATCCAGCTGGACCTGCGCGGACGAGCAGGACATAACCATCGGCATCGAAGAGCACATGCAGCTGGGAGCGGCGACTCCCGGACAGGGACCGCCAAGACTTCTCGGTGGTCACCAGGAATTCATGCTCATGAAGGGGACCGAGCTTCGGATCGCGGCGAAGCCACAGGTCAAGTTCCTCGTCCTTGACCACGTCGTGCGCTTTGCCAGCGGTGTAGAAACTGGCGGAGTACGGCAGCGCATTGAGGAACGACACTTCCGAGGCCTTGTGACCGCCAGACAGCAGGGGGAGCAGCACGCCAGATGCAGATCGGATGGCGCCGACCGACCCTTGGCTCAAGAGCAGCGCGGCGGCCCCACCGGTCAGGAGGACAAGTCCCGTAGCGACAAGCCCGTGAACGACGCCTTGCCGCGTATCTCGTGCAAGCCAACGCCCGGCAAGAATCGCCAACGCAGGCGCGGCCGGGAGCACGTACGTCCAAAGAATGTTTCTCGACGCCGAGAACAGCAGCGCTGGCGTCAGCGCCCAAGCGACGAGTAGCGCCGTGTCAGGAGATCTCTCCGATCGCGTACCTCCGGCGATTTGCCTCGCGGCCCTGCGCCTGCCGATCAACAGCCAGGGCAGAAGCAGGCTCCACGGCAAGAACCCAACCGCCAGGTATGCCCAGACTATTCCCCTGGCCTGCTCGTGCGCGGTGCCATAGAGGTCACCGGTCCATCCCGGCTGCGTGAACCGGCTCCAGTGCTCCCCGACGAGGAAGTATTCGAGGAACCCCGGGCTGCGAAGCTCCGCCATCACGTACCAAGGTCCCGCAATGCTCAAGACCAGCAGTCCCCCTTGAACCAGGGCAGCACGATCACATCTCGGAACGCGCCGCGACAGCTCAGGCCATGCACGGCGACCGGGACCAAAGACAGAACAAGCGCCACCGGTCCCTTCGCCAGCAGTCCCAAGGCGAGCCCCACAAAGAACGCCAGTGCGCCGACACGCACTCTGGTCAGGTTGGTCCCGGAGATCGCCCACCAGAAGCCGCCAATGCTGAGCGTCACGGCGACGGTCAGAGCCATGTCGGTCATCACCGCGCCCGCACTCACGAAGAACACCGCGCTGCCCCACAACACGGCGACGCCAAGGATGGCCTCGCGGGCACTGGAGTCACGCAACCATCTCCAGACGATCAGCGTGACCATCATGGCGAGCACCAGCATGGGCAGGCGAGCACCCCACTCGTTAGCGCCGAGAGCCAGTTGACCGGTCGCGGAGAACCAGGTCGACAGCGGCGGCTTGCCCCAGAAGACGACATCCCCAGGCAGGTGAAGATTGATCCAGTCGCCACCCGACATCATGATTCGAGCGATCTCCGCGTACCGGGCCTCGGTGTTGTCCGAAAGGGGTAGGTCCCCAGCGTCAGGGTGCGAAGACCGATGCAGAGCGCCAACAAGACGACCACCCAGAATGTGGTCGATATCGCTCTGGGAGGTGTGTGGGCTACTTCGCGTACATCCAAGGCGCGGCTCACCAAGGCCTGGCTCCAGCGACCCACAGGGGTGGCGAGGACACCGCGGGACGGAACTCTTCGATCAGGTACAGCGGCCTGGCTTTGGACTCGATGAAAAGACGGCTCACGTACTCACCGAGGATGCCGATGGCCATCAGCTGAAGTCCGCCGAGGATCAAAATGCTGATGATCAGGGTCGGAAACCCATGTATGGGCTCGCCGAACAGCGCCGTCTTCGCGAGGAAGTACACCGCGTAGAGGAAAGACGCGACAGCGCAGGTCAGGCCCACGTAGGTGGCCATCTTCAACGGCACCGTCGAGAATCCGACGATCCCCTCCACCGCGAAGCGCCAGAGCTTGCGAAAGCCCCACTTGGTGTGGCCTTGGTTTCGCGCGTCCCGGTCATAGTCGATCGTGACGGCCTTGAACCCGACCCACGCAAACAGGCCCTTCATGAAGCGGTTGCGTTCCGGGAGCCGATTGATGGCGTCCACGACGCGACGGCTCAGCAGGCGGAAGTCCCCCACGTCGGGCGGCATTGAGGTTTCCGACAGCATGTTGAAGATGCGGTAGAACGCGAACGCCGAGAACGTCTTGAGCCAGCTTTCTCCGGCGCGCGACCTCCGGCGCATCGTGACGACGTCGGCGCCTTCCTCCCAAGTACGAATCATCTCGGGGATTAACGCGGGAGGATCTTGGAGGTCGGCATCGATCAGGATCACCGCTTCGCCGCGCGCCAGATGCAGCCCCGCGGTCATGGCCGCTTCCTTGCCGAAATTTCGGCTGAAGGATGCGACACCCACGCGAGGGTCTAGCGCGCGGAGCGCGTTCAAGGCGTCGCGCGTCCCGTCAGTGCTGCCGTCGTCGATGTAGAGGATCTCTACGCGACGATCCAGAGACAGCAGTGCTGAGCTCAGTCTTTCATGGAATGCCTTCAGGCTGGCCGCTTCATTGAAGACCGGCACGACGACGGAAACTGCACCGGCCATCTGGCGCATTGGCGCGGCGGGGACAAGTTGAAGGGGAGCCGGGGACCAGGCAGCGTTGAACATCTCAGCCAAGCTCCTCTTCCTCGTGCCCCATGGCTGCATCCAGCTGCAACTTCACTTGACGCGCCCATCGTGGTCCACCGCGCATGGCATCCAGCGCGTCAGAGCTCGCCTTCGCGAAGTGAGAGACTCGGACAGCCCGTGGCTGTCCAACGCTTGCTTCAATCTGGCCGCGCGATGCCGGAGCTCGATATCACGAGGTCCAGAGCCCTGCACGCTGCCATCAGCGAGGTAGCCCGCGCTGCGCTTCAGGGTTTGCAAAGTCGAAGAGGAGAGCGCGGGTATAGCCCGCGGAGAAGACAGCCTTGCATGCTGGATGAACGGGTTCTTCCCCACTACCAAGCCCCAAGGCCGCAGTCCTTCGACGATGTCCACCGTCATGGCCTCGAGTTTGGTGAGACCGAAGTCCCTTGCCACCCTTAGCCGTGCGGCCAAGGCGCCGTTGGTCTTCGCCACCTCAAAAATTCCGCGCGCGGCGTCGGACTCGCAGCCTTGAACAGGAAGGATGAAGGTGCGGATCAGTCCCTGGGCTTGGAAATCCTGAGACTGCGACGCCAGGTACAACCAGTGCAACCCCTGTTCGGCTTCACGTAGGGATGCAGCGGCGCGCAGGATCGTTGCGCCCAGCCGGCGCTGCGCTGAAACGTCCCCGCTCGCCGCAGCTTTCTCCAAGAAGAAGCGCGCCATCGGTGGATTGGCCACGGAGCTGTGGTTGTTGGCATGGAGCTCGTAGAGCCGGGTCCAGGCTTCGCCATACCCAGCGTCGGCTGCCCGCATGAGCAGTGCGGAAGCCTTGCGTCTGTTCAGCGCCGGCACCAGCATTTCCCAGTCAATCGATCCGACGTTGTTGCCGCTCAGGGCCTGGCCCAGCAGCAACGCCGCAGCACAGTTCCCTCGGTCAACGCAGTCATCGAGCAACACCTCGATGGCCTTCGTATCGACCGTGATTCGCACATCGGGGATCGACTTGGCAAAGCTGATCGCGGCGTACACCTGGTCGGCCAAGGTCGAGTTGGACAACTGTCCGAGGGCCAGGCTCACTGCGAGGGCTCGCAGTAGAAGGCGCGGCTCTTTTCTCACAAGCGCCCGCTCCATCGCCAGCGCAATTAGCTCGGGCCACCCGATCTTCGGGACCCCCAGGAGGGCCTTCACACGCACCACTGCCGCATCGTCGGATTCAGCCGCGGAGGCCGGTAGCGTCAGCGCGTCCTTTGCGCTGCTCTGACCAGATCGCGCAGCAAGCCGAAGCCAGCCCACCGCCTCACTCTGATCGACCTGCGTGAGCAGATTCCAAATGGCTACCCTGAGCTGCGCTTCTCCGCTACCCAGACGTGCCGCCCGCTCAAGTGTGGATACACGTCCGTGAACAGCGATCTCATGCAAGTCGAGCGCCTCAACGATAAGACGTTGAGCCTCTTCTTCCTTGAGAGTCTCGACATGACTCAGGTACTCAAGCCCAAGCGGCACGTGCCGCGGGAATCCCTTCATCCCTTCAAGGTACATGCGCCCCGCCTCGAAGCAGGCCGCAGCATCTCCTCGTCTTGCCCTGGAAATCAGTTGAATGTCTTGTCTTCTCATCGAGCGCCTTTCTTCGCACTGGCGCATTTGCCGAGCATCCTCGGGACACTCGCATCGCCGGAACATCGCGAGCAGACGAGAGACTAGAGATCAGGCATTGACCAACAACTGACCGTCTGATTACCGGTTCGTCAGCTTCGATGGCGATGGCGTCGGTCGTTCCCGGACGTGTCGAACATGTGACCTCGCATCAGAAATTTCCTGCTGCTTCGGCTGTGTCCTCAGCGACACGCCTCACGACCGTTTGGACCACCGTGCGCGAGCACGCACCCGCTCAATCGGTAGAACTCGTGGATTTCCCTTGCTCTTCTCCCTAGCCTGCGTCGTGCTTGAGGCGAATCGCGTCTCTATGCATCGACCATCGAATAGGAGAAGTTCATGAATAAGCCAGTCCTCTTGGCATTGGCATGCAGCGCGCTTGCCGGCTCGGCCTTCGCGCAAACCTCGTCCGTGACGCTGTTCGGCGTCGCTGACGTTGCGGTCCGCCAGGTGAAGAACGGCAACGCGGGTACGGTCAAGGGCGTGACGTCCGGTGCCAACACGACTAGCCGGCTGGGCGTTCGTGGCGTTGAAGAACTGGGCGGCGGTCTGTCGGCTGGCTTCCACCTGGAGTCGGGCATCGATCTGGATACCGGTACCTCCAACGCGAGCAAGTACTGGAACCGCCGCTCGACGATCAGCCTGATGGGTGACTTCGGTGAGGTCCGCCTGGGCCGCGACACGACGCCGACCTACAACAACGCGCTAAATGATGAGTTCGGCATCGTGGGTGTGGGATCTCGTGGCATCTTTGTTTATGGCAGCGGCGCGAACCTGGGCAGTGGTGCGACCACGATCCAGCGTACAGACAACGGCGTGAGCTACTTCCTGCCGAAGAACCTGGGCGGCGTCTACGGTCAGTTCCATGTCGCCGCAGGCGAGGGCAACACCGTGGGCAACAAGTACTACGGCGGCCGCATCGGCTACGAAGACAAGAGCTTCCTGGTGGGCGGTGCCTACGGCACGACGGATGTCGGCGCCAACCTGTCCAAGTTCAAGAACTACAACCTGCTGTTCAACTACAAGTCACCGTGGGGGTCCTGCACACCCTGGTTGACGTGAAGAAGTGGGGCGAACGCAAGTCGACCGAGGTCTCGGTGGGCGCGACCATCCCGGTGACCGTCGGTCAGATCCGCGTGGGCTACACCAACGCCAACCGCTCCGGCGGCGCGGTTGGTTCTGGCTTCGCCGATGGCGACGACAGCACCCGTCTGGCGCTGGGATACGTCTACGACTTCTCGAAGCGCACGGCGCTCTACGGCACCGTGGCTCGCGTGACCAACAAGGGCGCCGCTCGCAGCTCCGTGCTGTACACGACGCCGGCGGGCATGCTGGGCGGCCAGAACTCCTCCGGCGCGGAAGTGGGGGTGCGCCATAGCTTCTAAGGCTAGGCTTTCTGCAAGGTAAAGGCGAAGGGGATGCGCATCGCGCATCCCTTTTTATCGACCTACCATCTGGCTTTCAGAAGCAAACACCGAGCGGAGGTCTGATGGACGAGGACTGGGTTTCGAACCTCGAAGTCGACTGCAACGAGTCCGGGCGTTTCGTGGCCGTGCTGGTGCTCACCCCGCCGCCCGAACTAGGGCCGCCTATTCGCGTCCCGATCGAGGGGGAATACGACCGCCCGGAGCTTGCCGAAGGTGCGGCGCTCGACGCCCTCGCCGCGATGACCCGAGGCGATTGAACCGGCCGCGTCGAACCTACAGGTCAATCGCGAACTGATCAGTGATCAGCCACGCCTTGTGGGCGACGCAGCGTTTGGCAGCGCAGCTGCCTGTTTGAACTCCGTGGCCTCATCATCCAGCGAGGCCATCGCCAGGGTGTACAGAATCGTGTTGCGAGCGAACTCAGCCTGCTCGCGCTCGACCTCGACGGTGTTGCCATCGATGCTGTCTTGCAACGGCTGTCTGTAGCCTGCGAACGCCAGCGTGCTCGAGGGTATGAGCGGCACGTCCCGGGCCACCCCCGTTTCCTTGCCATCCTGGTCGGTCAGTTCCTCGGCCTGGCTTGAGGCCTTCAGGACGTCTGCAAACGAGATGTCGCGCGCCTTGTAGTTGGGCGTGTCAGCGTTGGCGATGTTGCTCGCCAGCATGGCTTGGCGCTTACCGCGAAATACCAGCGCCTGCGCCCGCCACTCATCTGAATCCTGCGCCTGCTTCGCCGTGGCGGCGCCGAACCTCGTGTCCTTGATCCCATCCATGGCATCCCCCAAAAAGCGAAGCCGCTGGTGCGGCTTCGTGGGTTTCAGGCTCGTTCGCCTTCGTTCTTGTCGACGTAGACCTTGAACGGCTTGCTCGCGAAGCCCGCCGGAGCGATCTTGGACAGATCTACCGCGCGGTGACCGACGACGTCGAACTTCCAGGCGAAGGTCTTGCCGCCTTGGCGAAACTGCACGGTCTGGCCGCATTCGATGTTGATGGCCTTGCGCGAATCGAGGTCTACGACGAAATCGGTCTTCTGACCTGCGAACGGCACGCCGTAGATGGAATTTCCGTTCATCAGGCGCTCGGTCGTCTGTGCTGCGACCGGCGCGTTCAGGCCGGCGAACAGGCTGGCAGCGACAGCGATCATGGCAACGGTTCGGTTCATACAGATCTCCTTGTTCCGGTGGAGCCGTGCTCAACAGGAGCACCTACCGCATCCACCATGAACAGCACTTTAGAAATCTGTCGCTTTCAACGGACCTGTCGTAGTGATGACAAGTTTGTTAGCTCGCGCCCGCGGTGCGCCGCCGTTCTCCGTCCTTGGGACCAGACGCTGCGAGATGAACAAGGCGGACATCCAGCGCAGAATGGAGCGACGGAGGTGCCAAGGTGAGCAGCAACATTGCATCGGGATACACGCCCGAACAGGACGACGTGCTGAAGACGCTGGGGTTGGCGGTGGTGGCGGGACAGGGCGTGGAACGCCTGATGAGCACCTGCCTGACGTTCGTTCTCCGGGACGAGCCGCTCGTGTCGCCAGAGCAGCTTGATGAAATTCTGCGACGCCACAGCAAGGCGACCCTCGGCCAGCTATTGCGGATCTTGCGAGAGCGGGTGGACCTACACCCGACATTCGACGAGCGCTTCGAGCGATTTCTGGAGAGCCGCAACATCATCGCGCACCGCTTGTTCGACGTGCCGGGAGGCTTGGATCTTCATTCGGATGATGGGAGGAAGAACCTGAAGGCCTTCTTGTTGCGCTTCATGGAAGATGGCCAAAGCCTTTCGATGATCTTCCTTGGCTTGATCCGAAGCTGGTCTCAACAGGTCGGCATCGACCTTCCCAGCGTAGACGCCCACGCCACGAAGGCCATGCTGGACCACGTCGATGAGAACGTGATCCCTCATCTGAGCACCCTCTTGAAGGAGAAGACCCCCGCCGCGGGCAGCGACTAGTCTGCGTATCGCAAGGGTTACGCGCCTTCACTACGTAACGCGATGGCAATGTCTGCGTGCAGCTGATTGCCCAAATCTGAGAGCAGCCGCGTGGCGAGCTGCGCGCTTAGAGACAAGCGCGACTTGGATGCGAGCTGGACAAAGGGGCGAACAGACCTGGCCAGATCGTCGGACGCATCGAGCACCTCCGAAAATGGACGATCCAGAAGGATCGTCAACATCAGAACTGAACTCAAAGACTTCATCGCCTCAGCTTGCCGCTTCAACGTGGCGACTTTGCAGTGCGCCAACATCGAAGGAAGCGCAAGGATCAGCTTGTCCAGATCCCGCAGCTCCCTCGTAACCCGAACGGCTGCCTGCTCGGACATGCGCAGTTCCGCGTCGGTGGCGCTCACCGCTTCCTCAGACTTCATCATCGTTCAAATTCTTCCCCGGGCGCTAAAGGAACGCATGCCAGAGGGACGCCTGCGACTAGGCCAGCACTTCGGCCCCGTCGTGGCAGACAGACCTCCTCCGCCTCGGCAGCGTTTCGGCGAATCAAGTGGGCACCGCGCCGGAAGAGATCGTGAAGCCGATGCGTGTCTTGCCGCCCACGGACGCTGCGGTCGCCTTGCCTCCATGCATTCGTGCAATTGCCGCGACGATGGAGAGCCCAAGGCCATGGTTCTTGCTGGCGCCGGTGCGGGAAGGGTCGACGCGGTAAAAACGGTCGAAGAGCCTTGGCAGGTGTTCCGCGGGGATCTCCGGACCCTCGTTGATCACGCCGATATAAATCTCTTTGCCGCGTGGCTCGATCTCGACCACCACCTCCGTCCCGCGGGTCGCATAGCGGCGAGCGTTACCCACCAGATTGGCGATCGCGCGCTGCAACAAGCCGGTGTCCACGCTGGCTCGGGCACGCCCGCGCACGACGCCGCGAACGCCCGCTTCCTGCAGGGAGCCTTCGTGATAGTCCAGCACCTCTGCACAGAGTTCCGCCAACTCCGTGACCTCGTCGCGGCTGGCCTGAGCGCCTCGCTGTGCATTCGCAAGAAAGAGCATGTCCGCCACGATCCTGGCGATGCGACGAAGCTCCTCGAGGTTTGACTGAAGCGTCTCCTTGAGCTCGTCGGGCGAGCGGGGACGCCGTAGCGCGAAGTCGCAGCTGTTGATTAGGATCGAGAGCGGATTGTTCAGCTCGTGTGCGACATCAGCGTTGAACGACTCCATCTGCCTGTAGGCAATGGCGAGGCGATCAAGCAGATCGTTCGTTTGAGCGATGAGCGGCTGCAGTTCTTCGACCTGATCGCGGCCGTCGAGCCGCAGCTCCAAACGATCCGCGCTCACTGCAGCGGTCTGTCTGACAAGTGCACGAAGGGGCGCGAGTTCGCGCCTGACCCCAAAAGCCGCCGCCGCCGAGAGCACCAGGGAGCCGCCGACAGCGGCGAAGCCGAGCGTCCATGCGAGCCGCAGGAGCAGCTCTTTGTCCTTGCTCTGGTCGAAGGCAAGCGACGCTGTCCCCGCGCCCCCCAGATCGGGAGGCAGCGGCACCGGGAATCGCTCGACCTTGACGTCGGCGCTCGCCGCGCGTTGCGGCGGAAGAAAGATGTGGCCCGAGTTGTCCGCCACGCTCAGCGTGAGCTCGTCGTGCCCAGCGAGAAAGTCGTTCAGCAGGTGCCGCACACTGTCCAGATCGTGCGCGCCACGACCTTCCCTCAGGAGATGCTCAACGGCCTCGCGCTTCATGTCTAGGGTCTGGTTCTGGCGCTGATCGAGCGTCAGGAAGATCACCACGTAGACAGCCACGCACACGACGCCGAGCCCCGCCATGGACTGCAGAGCGAGTCGACGAAGGAGCCGTGCCCGAAGGCTTCCCGCATGCATTGCGACGCTCATGCGGGCCGGTCTTCGATGACGTAACCCATCCCACGCACGGTGTGGATCAGGGCTCGATCGAAAGGCTGATCAATCTTCACGCGCAGTCGGCGTATAGCCACCTCGACCACATTGGTGTCGCTGTCGAAGTTCATGTCCCAGACCTGCTCCGCGATCTCTGTCCTGGAGAGCACCTCGCCTTTTCGACGCATCAACAGCGCGAGGAGACCAAACTCCTTGGTGGTGAGGTCAATCCGCTGACCGGCGCGGCTGACCTTGCGACGGATGGGATCCACCTCCAGATCGGCCACACGGTACACAGACTCCTCGGTCACCTGTCGACCGCCCGTCCGCCGGCGCAGGAGAACCTGAACCCGGGCCACGAGTTCGGAGAACGCGTAGGGCTTGGTGAGGTAGTCGTCAGCGCCGCTTTGCAGGCCCTTGACGCGATCTTCGACGCGCGAGCGTGCCGTGACCATCAGGATGGGAACATCGCTGCTCTGACGGATCGCGCTCAGCATGGCCAGCCCATCAATGCCCGGCAACTGCCCGTCAAGGATGAGCAAGTCGTAGTTGTTGACCGAGGCCATGTGCAGTCCGTCGACGCCGTTGTGGGCGACCTCCACGGAATAGCCTTCCTCGGTGAGGCCCTTGCGAAGGTACTCAGCGGCCTTTTCCTCGTCCTCGACGATCAAAAGTTTCATGGGCGGATCTCGTTGTTGTTCGTCGATCTCATGCGTCCGACGCCTTCTGGTCGCCGTAGGCGAGCAGGCGAAGCGCGTTGATGACCACGATGAGGGTGGAACCCTCGTGGAACAGGACCGCGGTGCCGATATTCAAGCCGAAGAGCGTGGCCGGAATCAAGACCGCCACGACGCCCAGGGAGACCCACAGGTTCTGCCGGATGACGCCGCTCGCCCTGCGCGACAGTCCGACCACGAACGGAAGCTTCGAGAGATCGTCCGCCATCAACGCCACGTCTGCCGTCTCCAACGCCACGTCCGATCCGGCCGCGCCCATGGCAATCCCGACCGTTGCACTGGCCATGGCCGGAGCATCGTTGACGCCGTCCCCGACCATTGCCACCTTGCCCTCATTGGCGCTGAGCTGCTTGATGAAGCCGACCTTGTCGTCCGGCATCAACTCCCCCTTGGCCTCGCTCAGGCCGACGGACTTCGCCACCGCGTCGGCGACCCGCTGGTTGTCCCCCGAGATCATGATCAGGTCCTTGACCCCGAGCTTCTGAAGCTTGCTCATGACGTCCGCGGCGGCCGGGCGCGGCGTGTCCATGACGCCAATGACACCCAGGAAGCGCGCTCCGCGCTTGACGATCATCGTTGTGCGGCCCTTCTCGATCAGGTGCTGATCGATGCCCGCGACTTCCGGCGGCAGGCCGCCAACATCTTCCACGAAGAGCTTGGCCTTGCCAATCCAGACGTCGTCGGCGCCGATCCGTCCCGTGACTCCCTTGCCGGTGACGCTGTGAACATCTTCCGCGTTCAAGGGCTGATCCGTCCCCTGCATCCGCTCTTTCGCGCCGGACACGATGGCGGCTGCCAGCGGGTGATCGCTGTGACTTTCGATGGCGACAGCCACGGCCAGCAGTTCATCCTGATCAACGCCAGGCGCAGCCTGGACATCCACGAGCTTGGGTTTGCCTTCCGTGAGCGTGCCCGTCTTGTCGAACGCGATCGCGGTCAAAACGCCCAAGTTCTCAAGCGG
Organism: Roseateles chitinivorans; assembly: GCF_050632145.1. Taxonomy (GTDB): domain Bacteria; phylum Pseudomonadota; class Gammaproteobacteria; order Burkholderiales; family Burkholderiaceae_C; genus Roseateles; species Roseateles chitinivorans_B. Next base: position 4,596,611 of record NZ_CP192577.1, on the reverse strand, counting down.
CGCACCGCCCTTGATGAGAACGCCACCACGCGCCGCCCGTGCAACGCCGCTCAGAACGGCACTTGGAACCGAGATGGCAAGCGCACATGGGCTAGCAGCCACCAGCACCGCCATCGCCCGGTAGAACGTCGCACTGAACGGCTCGTCGATGATGAAACCCGCGAACAACAGCGCGCCGACGAAGCCCAGCACCGTTGGCACGAAGATGCGTTCGAACCTCGCCGTGAACGACTGGGTGGGGGACTGCTGCTGCTGCGCCTCGGTCACCATCTTCACGACGCGCGCCATGGTGGACTCGGTGGATCGTTTGGCGACCATCACCTCCAGTGACCCGGAGCCGTTGATCGTGCCGGCAAACACGCGGCTCGTTGCCGCGACGCGATCGAACGCGGCAAGCGCCTGCTGCGCGTCTTCCACGGGCTGCTTCTCCACGGGAATACTCTCCCCGGTGACAGGCGCCTGGTTCACGCTGGACTTGCCCATGATCACAAAGCCGTCGGCCGGCATCCGCTCGTTTGGCTTGATCACCACGATGTCACCGGGTTCCAGTTCGGCGATTGGTACCTCCTGCGTCGTGCCGTCACGCTTGCGAAGCGCGGTCTCGGGCGCCAGCTTGGACAACGCCTCAATCGCCCGTCTTGCGCGGCCCATCGCGTAGTGCTCAAGCGAATGTCCGAGACTGAAGAGGAACAGCAGCAAGGCGCCTTCAGCCCATTCGCCGAGCGCGGCCGCGCCGGTAGCGGCAACGAGCATCAGCGTGTCGATCTCGAAGCGCCGCTTCCGGATGTTCTCCACCGCCTCGCGCAGCGTGAAGAAGCCGCCGAAGACGTAAGCCACAACGTACAGGCTCGTCTCCAGCGTGGACGAGAGCAGTTGATACTTGCCGAGCAGCCACCCCGCCAGCAACAGCGCGCCGCACAGCAACGAGAAGATCAACTCCGTGTTGCTGCCGAAGATGCCGCCCTCATGGCCATGATCGTGATCGCCGTGGTCTTCGGCGGCCTCGTTCCCGTGGTCATGCTTCTCGCCCTTCACATGCTTGTGATCCGGCGACGGAGGAGTCGACGCGCTAGGCGTGTCGGACTCCAGCGACTGGGACTTGGCCTGTTCAGAATTTTTTGGTTCAGCCATCTGGTTCTCCGGCTTTAAGTGCATGGGGGCGTCAGCGACCTACCGCCGCTTCTTCCTGGACCTCTTCGCAAGCCGCTCGGCTCTTCTCGCTGCACGACGATCCTTCAGCGACATGTAGTCCCGGATCGAGGTGTAGGTCAGGTACACGAGCGCGACTCCCCAGCCGACGATGGCCAGGTACTTGAACATCACATGGAGGGTTTCGTGAGAGCCCGAGCTCATCTGAGACTTTCGCTCGCGAACGCTCCGTCCGGGCTCATACCGATGACCCAAGCCAAGCATCCGCATTCCTAGATTTACCTGGAGGCCTTCAAGGCCTTCTCCGCAAGCCCGGTGCGCGGCTCGACCCAGTGGTTCTGATCGAGTGCGTCGCTGCAAGCCTCGGTCTCCATCTGCAAGGTGACGTGAGCAATCTCGAACTGCTCCTTGAGCATCTGACGCAGTTGGGTCAACAGTGGACCCACGGAGACCGAGTCCTCGTGCACAACATGCGCGCTCAAACTCGTCTTGCCACTGGACAGCCCCCAGATGTGCAGGTCATGGATCCCCGTGACGCCAGAAGTTGCGGTCATCGCGGACTCGATCGCGGTCACGTCCACCCCGTCAGGCACGCCTTCAAGGAGGATGTTCAGGCTCTCACGCAGGAGCACCCAGGTCCGAGGCAACACCCAAAGACCGATGCCCACGGCGACCAGACTGTCGACCCAGGCCCAGCCGGTGAAACGAATGACGATGGCCGCCACGATGACGCCGACCGATCCCAGGAGATCGCTCCAGACCTCCAGGTAGGCACCCTTGACGTTGAGACTCGAATCCTTGCCGCCCATGAGCATGCGCATGCTCACGATGTTGACGATCAGACCGAGCGAGGCGATCACCAACATGCCTACCGACTGAACCTCAGCAGGCGAGTTCAGCCGCTGCCAAGCCTCATACAGGATGTAGATCGCCACCCCGAAGAGCAGCAGGGCGTTAAACGCCGCGGCGAGGATCTCGAAGCGGTGATAGCCGAAGCTTCTCTTCTTGTCTGCTGGCCGTCTGGCGATGCGTATGGCTGCCAGCGCGATGGCGAGGGCGGCCGCGTCAGTGAACATATGGGCGGCGTCCGAGATGAGCGCCAGGCTCTTCGTCGCGATACCACCGATGACCTCGGCGATCAGAAAGCCGAAGGTCAGCGTGAAGGCGATCCAGAGCGAGCGCTCATTGCCTCCTGCCGCGGCAGAGTGGTCGTGGTCCTTGGACATGGGTCATCTCCTTGTTCGTTTTGAATCCCATCCTCGGCAACAGGAATACCCAGCGGCCCCGCACTCGGCCCTTCAGCCTTGCGCGGGACCGCCGGCGCTTAATGGGCGCTTCCCTGCTCGACAGCCGCGGACCGGCTCTCAAGTTGCTCCTCCTCCTCGTCGCGCCGGTGTGCCAAGCGGTAGAGGATGGGGAGAACCAGAAGCGTCAACGCCGTCGAGGACAAGATGCCCCCGATCACCACGGTGGCGAGCGGACGTTGGACTTCGGCGCCGGTGCCGGTGGCAAGCGCCATCGGAACGAAGCCAAGCGAGGCCACAAGCGCCGTCATCAGCACCGGACGCAGACGCGTCAGCGCGCCTTCGTGGATCGCCTCGTCCAGCCCCTTGCCCGACTCGCGCAGGTTGCGGATGAACGAGATCATCACGAGCCCGTTGAGCACCGCTACCCCAGAAAGCGCGATGAACCCGACTGCCGCTGAGATCGAAAGTGGGATGTCTCGCAACCACAGGGCCACGATGCCGCCCGTCAAGGCGAACGGGATCCCGGTGAAAACGATGAAGCCATCCTTCATATTCCCGAACATGGCAAAGAGCAGCACGAACACCAGCAACAAGGACACCGGGACCACGATCTGGAGACGCTGAGTCGCCGACTGCAGGTTCTCGAACTGGCCGCCCCAGACCATCCAGTAGCCGGTCGGGACCTGGACCTGCGCGCCAATCAACTGCTGGGCCTCGGCGACAAAGCTGCCCAGGTCGCGACCACGCACGTTCGAGCTCACCACGATGCGACGCTTGCCGTTCTCGCGACTGACCTGGTTGGGACCCGGTGCAGTCGTGAAGTCAGCGACTTCACTGAGCGGGATGAAGCGGCGCGCGCCATCAGCCCCGACTGGCATCGGGATAGGCAGTCGCTTGATGGCCTCCACGTCGGCGCGCAGCACTTCGGGCAGTCGGACGAGGATGCCGAAGCGGCGATCGCCTTCGAACATGATCCCCGCGTCACGCCCGCCGACTGCAGTTGCGAGTGTGTCCTGCACGTCTTGAACGTTGATCCCGTAGCGCGCGGTGCGCTCCCGGTCGACAGTCACGCTCAGCATCGGAAGGCCGGTGGTCTGCTCCACGTTCACCTCGGACGAACCCTGGATGCCTTGCAGCAAGCCCTGGATCTTCTGAGCCGTGGCGTTCAGGACGTCCATGTCGTCGCCGAAGATCTTCACCGCGACGTCGGAACGCACGCCCGAGATCAGTTCGTTGAAACGCAGCTGAATCGGTTGCGAGAACTCGTAGTTCTGACCCGGCAGCTTGGCCGCCTCGGCCTGCACGGCCGCCAACAGGTCGTCACGCGTGCGCTTCGGATCGGGCCACTCGTCCTGAGGCTTGAGCATCACGTATCCGTCCGAGATGTTCGGTGGCATCGGGTCCGACGCGATCTCGGCGGTACCGGTTCGAGCGAAGACACGGTCGATCTCAGGGAACTTGGCCTTCAGCGTCGACTCCAGCTGCTGCTGCATCGTCAGCGACTGCGTGAGGCTCGTTCCCGGAATTCGCAGCGCTTGAATCGCGAAGTCGCCCTCGTTCAGGCTGGGGATGAATTCGCTGCCCATCCGCGCGGCGATCAGGCCCGTCAGCACGATCATCACTGCGGCGAACGTCAACACCACCGCCTTGGCACCCATCACGTAGTTGAGCAGCGGCTCATACGCGCGGCGCGCCCAGCTCATCAGCCAGTTTTCTTTCTCAGCAACCTTCTTGCCGATGAACAGCGCGACCGCTGCGGGAACGAACGTGATCGACAGGATCATGGCGCCGACCAGGGCGATCACGACCGTGAAGGCCATCGGATGGAACATCTTCCCTTCGACGCCGGCCAGAGCAAAGATCGGCAGGTAGACGATCATGATGATCAGCTGCCCGAACAGCAGCGGACGACGAGCTTCCTGCGAGGCGAGGAACACTTCATGGAAGCGCTCCGAGCGCGTCAGCAGCCGTCCCTTGTGCTCCTGCGCATGCGCCAGGCGCCGCACGCAGTTCTCGACGATCACCACTGCGCCGTCGATGATGATGCCGAAGTCCAGTGCCCCCAGACTCATCAGGTTGGCGCTGACCTTCTGATTCACCATGCCGGTGAAGGTGAACAGCATCGAAAGCGGAATCACCATGGCCGTCAGGATGGCCGCACGGATGTTGCCCAGGAACAAGAACAGGATGGCGATGACGAGCACAGCGCCTTCGATCAAGTTCTTCTTGACGGTGGCGATCGCCTTGTCGACCAGCTTGGTTCGGTCGTAGACCGTGACCGCATGGACGCCCTTGGGCATGTTCGCGTTGATCTCGGCCATCTTCTTGGCAACCGCTTGCGAGACCGTCCGGCTGTTCTCACCGATTAGCATGAAGACGGTACCGAGCACGACCTCGCGGCCGTTGTCGGTCGCAGCGCCGGTCCGCAACTCACGGCCGATTTCGACCGTGGCGACATCGCGCACGCGCACCGGGACGCCGCCTGCGTTGAGCAGGACGATGTTGCCGATGTCGGTCATCGAGCGCACCTGGCCCGGGGCTCGGATCAGGTACTGTTCACCGCGGCGCTCGATGTAGCCCGCGCCGACGTTGGCGTTGTTGCGATCGAGGGCAGTCACCACGTCGCTGAGCGTCAGGCCGTACGAGGACAGCTTGGACGGATCGGGGGCGACGTGGTACTCCTTGGCGAAGCCGCCGATGGAGTTGATCTCAGTCACGCCCGTCACGTTCTTCAGCTGCGGCTTGATGACCCAGTCCTGAATCTCGCGCAGGTCTGCCGGCGTATACAGCTCACCATTGGGCTTCTTCGCGCCTGGCTCGCTCTCGACAGTCCAAAGGAAAATCTCACCCAACCCCGTCGAGATCGGCCCGATGTTGGGCGTCACGCCCTCGGGCAGCTGAGATCGCGCGGACTGGATTCGTTCGTTGACGAGCTGGCGGGCGAAGTAGATGTCCGTGCCGTCGTTGAAGATGACCGTCACTTGGGACAGCCCGTAGCGCGACAGCGAACGGGTCTGCTGCAGGCCAGGCAGGCCGGCCATCACCGTCTCGATTGGATAGGTGACGCGCTGTTCGGTTTCCAGCGGCGAATAGCCTGGCGCACCGGTGTTGATCTGCACCTGCACGTTGGTGATGTCCGGCACGGCGTCGATGGGCAGCTTTTGATAGCTGAACACCCCGAGTGCGGCCATCCCGAAGACGGCAAGCATGACAAGCCATCGATGCTCGATGGCGAAGCGGATGATGCGTTCAAACATGTTGCGTCATCTCTTTAATGGGCGTGGGAAGCCGTGGACTTGCCGGCCTCGGCCTTGGCAACGAAGCTGCCCACAGCGATGTAGGGCACACCGGCCTTCAGACCTTCGACGATCTCGACCCGCTTGCCGTCCGTGCGGCCCACCTTGACGGGCTGGGCGACAAAGCCCGAACCGGTCTTGACGAACACGACGGGCTTCTCTTCCATCGTCTGAACGGCTTCAGAGGTCACGGTCACCGCCGCGTCGAAGGTCTCACTCTTCATCTCGACGTTGACGAACAGGCCCGGCCGCCACGCGGTTTTGGGGTTCTCCAGGGTCACGCGAGCTTGGGCCGTGCGGGTCGACTCGCCGATGAGGGAGCCAACGTAGGCGACCTTGCCGATCGCGGACTGCTCGAACGCCGCCGCGCGCACGACCACGTTGTCGCCGACGCGCACCAGCGGCAGGTCCTTGGCAGGGACATTGATCTGGGCCCACACGGTGCGCAGATCGGCGACCGTGAAGACATTGGCGTCCTCGCGTACCTGCTCGCCCAACGCGATGTGCTTCTCGACGATCGTGCCATCGAACGGCGCACGCAGCTCATACCGGTTGAGGGCACCGCTATCCAGCGTAGCGCCGACGGCCTGGAGCTTCTGCCGGGCGTTCGACACCGCGATCTCCGCCTCGCGCATGGCTTGCTCGGCAATCTGAACATCCTGCTGCGGCGAGATCTTCGCCTCGTACAGGCTCTTCTCACGCTCGTACGTGATCTTGGCCAGTTGCAGGCGCTTCTGCGCACCTTGCAGGTCGGCACGCTGGTCGGAGATCGACGTGCTGTTCACCACGGCCAGCACCTGGCCCTTGCGAACCATCTGGCCCAGCGCCACCGGCACGGATTCGACGACTCCGGCCACGCGTGGGACGACGTGCGCGGTGGTGTCCTCGTTGAACTTGACCTCGCCCGGCAACTGGTAGCTGGCTGCCAGCGAAGCTGCCTTGGTGGCCTCGACTACGATGCCTGAAGACTTCTGCTGCTCAGCGGTCAACGCAATCACGCCTTCGCTGGGCGAGAACGGGAACGACTGGGTCTGACCGCCCACCACGACCTGAATGACGCCCTCAAAGACATGCGGCTCTTCAACAGGTTGGGCGCTGACAAGCGCGTCCTTCTGAGCCGCGAACGTCAGCTTCTGCTCCTCGCCGCCCGGACGCTTGATCTGCGCAGTCACCTGCAGCTGACCCGGCGCGACATCCTTGCCTGCCTGAGACACCCAGATCTTGAGGCGGGGAGTACCCTGATCCTCGGACAGCAGCGCCTCGACGGTCACGTTGCCCTTGGAGATCAGCTCACCACCACGGCTGCCCTTCTTGGCTTCTTCGTGGTGTTCGCCGTCCCCATGCCCCTTGGCGTCGTCGTGGCCCTTTTCGCCACCGGCCTTGGCTTCCCCGTGATGTTCGCCGTCGCCATGGCCCTTGGCTTCTTCGTGTGCGTGCGACTCTTCGCCGCCAGACTTCCCGCCCGTGGTCATCAGCCCGACGGCGGCTGCGGCGCCAAGCGCCAGCACCACGGCAATGGCGATCGCCTGCTTCTTGCCGGCGCCGCTGCGCAGGCGTTCCTTGAGTTCGTTCTTGGATGTCATTTGGAAACTCGTTGATGGATCGTTGTTCAGGGACGAGCGTCGGCGCTACCGAGCCGGCGATCGATCTCCGCGAAGAGGCGGTGGGCTTGAGAGAGCGCGGTGAAGTACTGCCCGCGCGCCTGCAAGAAGGTGCGCTGCGCATCCAGCACATCCAGGAAGCCGAACTTGCCCAGCTCGAAGCCGCGGCGCGCAGCCTCGTAGGCGGTCTGGGCCCCGGGGAGCACATCGCGACGCAGTGCCTCGATCTCGTCGGTACGCGCGTCGAGCTGGTCGACGGCCTGCAGCACCTCGGAACGCAGTCGCTGCTCCTCCGCTTGAGCCATCGCCTGCGCCGCGTCGCGCTTGCGCAGCGCCTGGAACTGAGCGCCCTGATTCCGGTCGAACAAGGGAATCGGAATCGAGACGCTGATCAACGGCTGCGTGCGGCCGATGTCGGGTGCGCGTTGCGCGCCAAGGCCGACCGTGACATCGGGGACGCCGCGAGCGCGTTCCAGATTGAAGGCCGCTTCCGCGCGCTGAACCTCCATCTGCGCACGACGCAGGATCGGAGAGCCCTGGATGCGGTTCCCAAGGGTTTCAGCACCAGGTAGCGCCGGCAGCGCGTCAGGGCTGCCGTCGACCAGCGAGATCGACCCCTGAGGCACCCCCATCACCGCGCTCAGCGCTTTCAGGGCTGCGGTCAGGTCCGCCTGCGCCAGGCGTTGCTCGATCCGCGCCGTGGATTGCGCAACACGAGCCCGCGTCTCTTCGGTAGGCGACACCTTGCCCGCGGTCACGCGACGACCCACGGCGTCTGCGCCGTTGGTGGCAATGCGCTGAGACTCTTCGGCGACTTTCACGCGTTCCTGCGCGATCAGTACGTCGAAGAAGGCCTGGATGGCGCCGGCGCGAGTTTCAGCACGCTGCGTCTCTAGCTCCAGCGCCGCGACATCGCGGGTGCGCTGAGCCAGCTCGACGCGAGCGGATCGCTTGCCTCCCAGTTCGATGGTCTGGCTGAGCGTGACCTGCGTCGTACGCGTGGCCTTGCGGGTGTCCTCAGTGCTCAAGCCGAGCGTGGGATTCGGGATCAGGCCCGCCTGACGAATCGCGCCATCGTTGGACTCGAGCTCGTATCCGAACGATCGCAGAAGCGGGTTCTGACGCAACGCCGTTTGCACGGCCGCATCGAGCGTCAGTCCAGATTGAGGATAGACAGTACCGGCCGAGGAACCAGCGGCAGAGGCCGCGGCTTCAGGGGTTGCGGGACGGGTTTCGCCAGCTTGGGCGAAGGCTTGAATTTGGAAGAGTGCCGCACAAGCAAGCGGCACAAGCAATCTGCGCATCGAAAACTCCAGGGTTGTGGAAACAACTCGAAGGATTCGACGAAGGCAGCGCGGCTCAAGCCGCTAGAGGAGGAACAGGAAGGAACCCGCTGCGATCGCCGAATCAGGCGATGCGCCAATTGGGGCGTTCTGGATGATCAGGAGCCCGAGTCGAGAAGACTTGCTCGTTTAGGCCACGCATGATCTGCGCGCTGAGATCCGCGAGCGCCATGCTGGTGCTGGAGACCGGCTTGGCACCACTGAGATGACACGCACCGCAGTCGTTGTCCAAGCTGGCTTTTCCGAGCTTGGTCTTGTCGCTGGGCTGTGGCTTTTTGCCCTGAGCCTGCTGCCCAACATCGGCGTGCGAATGCACGTGATGACCGAAGTGACTGGCCTCCCTCGAACTCTCGTGCTCGCAATAGGCTGCCGCTGCTCCCCAGGTGAACTGGAAGGGCAGCAGCACCAGCAAGAAGATTGAGAGCCAGCGACGCATATGGCGCAGTCTAGTGCGGTCAACGGTTCAGAAGAGCCGTTGACCTAGCCTTTAAGGGACACGTGTAGGCAATCGGGCACAGCCCGACCGGGCTTAACTGCCTTCGGACTCATTGCGGCCGACGTAAACCGTGAAGTTCGTGTTAGCGAAGCCTTCCGGTGCGATGACGGGCAGGTTCACGGCGCGATGTTGCGCCGAGTCGAACTTCCAGGTGAAGGTCTTCGCACCGTCACGGAACTCGACGATCTGGCCGCAGTCGACGTTCACAAAGCCGCCTTGCTTGACGTTGACCACCTTATCGGCCTTCACTGCTGCGACGGGCAGGCCGTGCGGCGAGCGGCCGTTCATCATGAGCTCCGACTGGGTTGCAGCTTGGGCGCCAGCGGTCAGCATCACAGCGGCAACGGCAGAGAGGATCGACACGGAAACCTTCACTTGATGTACTCCTTGTTCGTGAACGTGACCTCCGACGGAGGCGACACAACGTTCATCGCGGAGTGAACTTTAGAAGTCGGCACCTTCCAGCAAACCGTGCGTGTTGATTACAAAACTGTCAGCTTCTGAGAGTGGCGCGGTCGGCCGCAGAAGCAGGTTGAGCACCCGCGGACGGCCCTTCGTCGTCGGTGCGCGCGACCTCTTTCAGCGGCGCCATCCAGCGAAGCGTGGCGTAGGTCACCAGGCTGAGGATCACCGCGATGTCATACAGGCCGTAGCCAACCGCACCGCCGACCGCGCCGGTCGCCCAAAGACTTGCCGCAGTGGCTGTTCCCGAAGCGCCGGCAGAGTGCTTCAGGATCGCCCCACCTCCGATGAAGCCGACGCCGGTGATGAGACCTTCCAGGATGCGGGCCTGACCGATCGAGTCGATGCCCAGTACACGGATGGCGACCAGCACGAAGCCACAACTGGCGATGGCCACGAGAGGAAAGGTGCGTATGCCAGCGCTGCGCTCCTTGCGCTCCCGGTCCCAGCCGATGGGCAACGCAAGCACGTACGCGATCCCCAAGTCCATCACGTGGGAGGCGATCTCGACCCAATTCACTTGACCTGTCATGTTTGGCTCCTAGCCGTTTGATAGTGAGAACGATCGGCAAAGCGGCAAGCGTTAGGCATTCCTGACAACACCGTAATCGCGCCGTCAGCGGCTTGCCCGCAGCGGCAACTCATCATGGCGACGCACTGGGCAGCCCCCTGGCTCCCAGCCCGCCAACCACGATGTATCGGAGCGACCATGTCCATTCTTCGCCGCCTGTTCAGCGGCCACCACAGCGGTGGTCACGGACGAAGTGATCACCACGGCGGGCATCGCCGTCTCGGCGACCCGAGGTACGACTCGCACGGCAGTCGGAATTCGGGATGGTCGGAACCGTCGCAGCCGCCAATGGAGCGCTCCAACGAACAGCATGTCGCCTGCATGCGCTGCGGCGCGAGCAACAACGCTGCAGGCCGCTTCTGCACCCAGTGCGGTTTCGCGCTGCGCCCCACGGCTTGCGGGAAGTGCGCCGAACCGCTCGGCACGGAAGGCAAGTTCTGCCCAAATTGCGGCACGCCCATTCCCGCCGCGTCTCCCGCTTCATCTGGTTGAACCTCGCTCGTCTGGACGTTCGACCTGCAGTGGCGGTGCTTCGCCGTCAGCGAGCTGTTCGATTGGTGCTTCGCAGGAGCCTGGCTTGACGAGGACAAAGCGCGGGTCTGATGTCGCTTGGGTCGTTCCCGCCGGCAGCAGCAGGATCCAGCCCCGATGGTTGCTCCGGTAGCTGGCCAGGGCATAGGGCGCGGTCGTGTCTTCGGGTCGGCGGCAATCCAGCGACGCAGCCGGCACCTTGAACTCTGCCGCGGGGCGCACCGCCCAAAGCGTCGCAAGACGCCAACCCTGGCTTTCGAGGTGAGTCGGCACCCCTGGCGTCGTACATCCCCACAGGAAGAGCGCCAGCGTCACCAGGACGATGCCCCAGTGAGGCCGCTGCCGATCGATCTGCTTGGCTCGCCCCATTTCCACCACCCTGTGCCCGTCGATTGCCGAGAAGGGTCGAACTGTGGAACTGGCAGCCCCGCCAAACACTGACCGCTGGATTACAAGACTGACAACTTCCGATCGTTCGAGGTCCCAGCTCCTCACGATCGGACCAAGGAACTCTGATGACGACACGCATTTCCCCTCGGGCCGGCGAGCCGGCGCGCGAGGAGGACCTCATCGATGTGAGCGCCCTGCGGGGCGCCTATTTCTCACTGATCCCCAACTCCGAAGACCCACAGCAACGCGTGCGGTTCGGCACCTCCGGGCACCGCGGCTCGTCCTTGGATGGCTCTTTCAATGAGCGGCACATCTGGGCGATCACGCAGGCCATCTGTGACTATCGAAGGAGCGTGGGGACGACAGGCCCACTCTTCCTTGGCATCGACACGCATGCGTTGTCCCTGCCGGCGCGTACGAGTGCCCTGGAGGTCCTCGCGGCCAACGGCGTAGATGTCCGTGTGGCGCCGTCAGGCCAGTTCACGCCAACGCCCGCTGTTTCCCTCGCCATCCTCGACTTCAACCGGATGCACGCGCCCGGTCCTCTGGCCGACGGCATCATCGTGACGCCCTCACACAATCCACCGCGGGACGGTGGGTTCAAGTACAACCTTCCCCACGGCGGGCCGGCCGACAGCCAAGCCGCAACGGCGATCGAGGAACTGGCCAACCAGCATCTCGTGGAGAACTGCAAGCGCGTGAGACGCGTTGTAGTTGCCAGGCCCTTGGCCTCTGGGGCCGAGCGCCCCTACGACTTTCTGCAGCGCTACGTGGTGGCGCTGAGCCACGTCATCGACCTGCAAGCGATTCGAGATTCGGGGGTTCGCATCGGGGTCGACCCGATGGGCGGTGCCGGCGTCATGTATTGGGAAGCCATCGCCGACCGATATCGCCTCCCGTTGACCGTGGTCAACGCCAACGTCGACCCCACGTTTTCGTTCATGCCGCTGGACTGGGACGGCCAGATCCGCATGGATCCGTCTTCCGCGTTCGCCATGCAGGCGCTCACGCGCAAGTGTTCCTTGTTCGACGTCGCGTTCGCTTGCGACACGGATCATGACCGACACGGCGTCGTATGTCCGAGTAGCGGCCTGCTGCCACCGAATCACTTCCTCAGCGTCGCGACGGATTACCTGCTGACGCATCGCCCCCAATGGCCAGCCGCTGCGGCCGTAGGCAAGACCGTCGTAACGACCTCCATGATCGACCGAGTCGCGCGGGCCAGGGATCGCCGCGTCCTGGAGACGCCAGTGGGTTTCAAATGGTTCGCCCAGGGTCTCTATGACCGTGAACTGGCGATGGCATGTGAAGAGAGCGCCGGAGCGTCGTTCCTAAGGCGCGACGGTTCGGTGTGGACAACGGAGAAAGATGGGATCGCGGCAGGGCTGCTCGCTGCGGAGATCACCGCGCGTGCCGGGGCGGATCCTGGGCTGTACTACCGCACGTTGAGTGCCACGCTAGGGTCGACGTGGTCAGATCGCATCGACGCTCCCGCCACCCGGGAGCAGCGGACTCGGTTGTCGAACGCGAACGCCGAAGACTTTCAGCGGCTGATGCTCGTCGGCGATGAGATCACGCAAGTGCAAACGCGAGCGCAGGGCAATGATCAGCCAATCGGCGGCGTCAAGCTGACTTCGCGCCGCGGCTGGGTCGCAATGCGCCCCTCTGGAACCGAGGATGTATACAAAATTTACGGAGAGAGCTTCGAAAGCAACGAGCACCTTCAAAAGCTGCTTTGCGACGCAGGGTCGATCGCTGATCGCAGCATGGCGGATGCAAACCGCTAACGGCGGGGCCATCGCGCGCCCCCGACTGCCGCGCCCTGTGCGTGAGCAGGTCTCGCGACTGGCCACATGCGAGAGGATTGCACGGGCGCTGGGGCCAGGTGCTGGACCCTCAAGTGGCACCTTGCCTCAGCGCGAGGCTTTGGTTGGTCTACCGTCGCTGGTGGCCAGCGCGCGTTCAATCTTGGCCTTCACCGAGTCTTGCGGGACATCGATATAGCGCATGGCTGAACCTACGTCGCGCCACCCCACGTGCTCCATGAGTTCCTTCAAGTCCCACCCGTTGGCGCTCGCCCAGCCTGCGAAGCCGCGGCGCAGCGAATGGCTGGAATAGGTGTCGGCTTCTTGAACCTGCGCATCCTTGAGGATCCGTCGCAACAGCGGGAGCACCGCCTGGCTGGCCATGTGCTCATGAGCAATGTTTCCCCACCTGTCGATACCTGGGAAGACAGGCCCGGTGGTTCTGCCGCTGAGTTCGAGCCAGTCCAGGTAGGCGTCGACGGGACATAGCCGCGACAGCGCCGGACAACGGAATGCTCGATCGTCTTCCTCGTCTGAAGTCTTCGTTCGTCCTGGCCTGCACGTTAGCCCTTGACCGCGCACGGCTCGGACTTCCTCGATGCGCATCCGCGCAAGCTCGTCCGACCGGAACGCTCGCCAGAATCCGAGCAGCAGCAGGGATCGATCGCGCGCGCGGCGCAGCGCTTCAGCACGGCGACCACTCTCAACCGCTGCGACTTGCGCTTGCAACAGCCATTCGCATGCCTGCTCCAAGACGTCGAGTTGAAGAGGCCGTGCTTGACGCTGCGGAGCAGCGTGTTTAGCCCGGATTCCTCGGAGCACTTTGAGCACGAGCGGCGATCTGGTCGGATCCGCAAAGCCGTTGTCAGCGTGCCACCGCGCCAACGCAGCCAGATGCAGCCTCAAGGTGCTGATCTTGTAGACGGTGGCGTGTTCCGCCAGGTACCTGGCGACGGTATCGATCGTCGCTGGGAGCAGCCCCTTCCACTCCACTTCGAAGTGGCGAAGCGCCGAGGCGTAGCTGCGTGTCGTGTTCTCACGATCGGCGGCATCGATGTACTGCTGGACGTTGGCGTTCATGAAGAAACAACCGTGTTATCGCCTTGCATTGGCTGCTGCATCATCTGCACGATTTGGCGAAGGTCGTATCGGGCGACGCTGTGCGTCTGGTAGTCGACCGCGTAGAAGACGTGAAAGTCAAAGTTCTGCGCCGGCAGGTCTTCAGTGAGCAGAACGATCCGGGAAACGCCGCCATAAAAGCTACAGCCGAAGGCAAGCCCATGTCCCTGCGTCGCTGGGTTAGGCATGGGCGCCAGCATCATCCAGTGCCGCTGAGCGAAGATTCGCCGCAGCATTGGCAACAGGCCTTCGGTCTCCCTCCACTCCGACATGAGAAGTTCAGGGCTGCCCGTGCGAACGGCCGAGCGAAGGACGTCGAACCGCGTGTGTCGGCAGAATTCCGCGCCTTGTTCCAGGGCGAGGAGATTGAAACCGATCTTGGCGATCAACCGGGCCACGTCTTCCTCCAGTGGCGAGTGGCCCGTGACCCTGATCTGCGGCTGCTGGATGTCAGTCTCTCGCGCCACGGACGACAGGGACTGCTGGAGCGTGGGCAAGTTGCGACGGAGGAGCGTCGCCAACGTCGCCGCCGCACGCACATCGCGCTCCTTGACTTGAAAAACGATGGAGCCGTTCTGGCGCTGAAGAGCCCTCGGAAGGCCGCCTGTGTCGGGCTGCGGTGATTCCATCCAGATCGCGTCCTTGCCTGGCTTGCCTTCAGTCCGCGCGCCGACGTGCTCATAGGCGCCGCCGTTCCAGCGCAGATCCTCAAAGGTGAGCGACTTTTCAGACTCCAGGCGCTTGAGCACGAGCTCGATGCGCTCGCCCAACACCCGGTCCAGGCGCTGCAAGAACGCGCCCACCTTGGCGCGATCGCTTCCGTTGCCCTCCAACTCACGGCCGCGAAGGGTGAGCTGCGGCAGGATCTCTGGCGCCAGACCCGTCCCAAGCGCGATCTCCAGCGCGCGCCCATCCTCGGTCAACAGCTTGGCGGAGGACATCTCAAAGGTTGGCGCGCGCGTCTTGCTTCCCCTCGACCTCCCGTGCGGCTGCAGCGCCAGGCGTCCAAGACCGATATCGCCGCGACGCAGCACTCGGACCTCCAAATCTCGCGAGAAGAAGTCGTTGCACGCCTTGCACACCAGATCTTCGAGCACGAGTTCGTCACCCGCGCCCAAGCCGGCCGGGATCGCATGCTCGGCGTTGAACGGCCCATCCTGGCCACAGTAAATGCATCCTTGGTGTAGGAGCGTCATCGTGCCTCAGTGCCTTCGTGAAGGATGCGTTGCCGTGTTGACCTACTGACCGCCTTGCCCCATTGCTGCGATGGCGGCGCGGGCGGCAGCGCGCGCCTCGTCCGCAGTGGGGTGCTCGCCCGTAAGAGGGATGCGGATCACATCGTTGTCATCGCCCAAGCGCGTTCTCAATCCCAATACCAACACCGCCCGGAACTGGTCCGGTTCGACAGCCTCGACATCCGATTCGGCCCAGAAGTCTTCATCCATCCCTGTGGTCTCGTCAGCCTCAGAATTTTCAAGGGCGCCCTGTGCGGGGCACTTGCTGAACGGCATACGCGCGCGTAGAGCGCTTCGCCCACTAACTCATGGGCCTGCGATAGGTCCCGCATGGATTATCCGATTTGAGGCCGAGGTCGGCTGGGAGTCGTCGGGTAGCGCATTAGCTGCGCCTCACCGTCGCGAGAGGGCAAGGCGACCACGCATGCGAGTCGATGGCGAAGCTCGGGGTGGATCAGGGACTAGTCCCTCTGAATTATGGCGTTTTCCCATAATTTCTCTTCCCTCTGATCCTGTGCTGTTGCAGTCGCTGCCGCAACAGGATGAGAAGCCCGCTCCATAGTGAGAAGTACCAGTTGTTCCTTGAGGAGCTGAACGCCCTCAGGGCTGAGGCCGGCCTCAGCCAGATGGAGTTGGCGGAGCGCATGCAGATCGGCCAGGACATCGTCAGTCGTTGCGAGTCCGGGCGTCGGCGCGTCGACGTGTTCGAGCTGGCCCTATGGACGCATGCCTGCGGAACCACGCTCGAAGCGTTTGTCAAACGTCTTGACGAGCGAATTCAGCGTCATCAATTTCCCAGCCTCCTGTAGCCGCAGACCGGTTATGGAAAGTGTCGGAGCACGACCCGAAGGCTGTATGCGCGTTGCTCGGAGCAGCAGGAACTGGCCAGCACGCGGCTGAAGAGCATTCGCACCTGAAAGAGTACGCCGGCGTAGGGATCGAGCTCGCTGGGCTCAGTGGCGTCGAAGTGCCGCAGGAAGTCCAGCGACGGATAACTGGCCAGCAGCACGCCGGCAGCTGCGCGCCAGTCCGACGTCAAGCCGGTGTCCACGCTGAACTCCTTCAGCATCTCACGCCCCCACAGAAGGTTGCGGCGCCGCTCGTCCGGAGTAGTCATCCCCAGGCCTCATCGGATCGTCGTGCGGGTCGATGGCTGGGGCGATTCATTCGTCGCTCACGGGACCGGCAAGAAGCAGTTGGCTGAGCTGTGTTCGAGCCGTCCGCGCCGCACGCTTGCCCGGCTTCCCCGCCTTGGGACGCATCCTCAGCGCATCCAGTCGGCGCAAGTCTGCGTCGAGTTCCTTGAGGAAGCGCAAGAAGCCATAGTCCAGCGCTTCCAACCAGTCTCGCAGGCCGATGATGTCCAGGCGAGTTTGACCGCTCTCGACGTAGCTCACCGCGCCTTGGCTACGGCCGATCAGAAGCGCGAGATCAGCCTGGCGCAAGCCGCGGGACTCCCGAAGCTTGCGCAGCTTTTCCAGAAATATCTCGTTGTGTCGGCTGTGCAGAGTTTTGGCCATGTATCGCTCTCAGCCTCGCACCGTATCCGAGCCCGCGCCGTATCAAAAATTTGGATATGGACGGGGGCCGCGAACAATTGTCCGCATGTCAACAATCGCGCCGCCCAACCCTCGTTGTTTGCGGCATCAGACTGATGTTTCTCTCGCTTCCGCAGTACGAGTTTCAGATGCCCGCAGGCCTCAACGTCCCGGGTGGCAAGCACTGGCGGGTCGTCGAGATGACGCTGCACGCCCCGTGGTACTTGTTGACCGTAGAACGGGCCGATACCGGCAACCTAGATTGGGCGACTAGCCACACCCTGTGCATCGCCTGGGAGACCGATTTGGCCGACGCGATCAAGTCCATCGAGGCCTCCCGCATACGAGGACTCGTCGCCATGATTCCGGCCTGGGCATCGCCGACGGGCCAATGGTCGTCGCGGCAGATCAACGAAGTCTGGCTCGACAGCAGCGAGGCCGGCAAGTTCGTCACCCTCTTGGATGTGGCCGGGAAGAAGCTAGAGGCCGGCATCCTGATCGAGCCGCCGAAGGCTGGCCCCAGCGGAGAACTGCTGCTGCGGTTGAACGGCGGCTCCCGAGCGCTACGGCCAAGATCGGCTGGATCGGGACGGACCAGGCGTCGTTCATCGCATGCGAAATAGGCGACCGCTCTCATGTGGGCCGCGGCACGTGCGGTTCATGCCCGGCGCTAGCACGGCCCCCAGTTCACCAACTTCACCGTCCACCTCTCGGAGATGAACACGGAGCGTTTTTTCGAGATCCGTAAAGGGATCATGCTGAACTTTATGACCGCTCGAGACCAGTACGACGAACTGATCGAGCCTGACCAGGGACACCTGATGTTCGACGGGGAGGCCATCCACTGGGTTATCGATGGCGAGCGGCGCATGTCTATCACGATCAACTGGGCGATCCAGTTCTGGCTCAACGATGGCAGCATCGTCGAGAACCCAGCATTGGGCACCGGGCCGGGCGCAGCTTGATCGCAAGACTGCAAGGTATCAAGCCATGGCGTCCAATGCCTCAAGGAGACGACGCACTTCCGGGCTGCTTACCGTGGACGGTGGTGCTTCTTCCCTGATCTCCGGCGGCATGGGCCAGGCCCACAGCACTTGCACATGCGAGGTCTTCTGCTTCCTGTTCCAGAACTCTTCGTGGCCTCCGATCAGGAGGCCGCGTGATTCGATGCGCAGGAGCCGCGCCGAGAACAGTTCGACGATCGGGACGGCACTGCCTGAGGGCGGCATCAGCAGGCAGACCTGCTTACCGCGTCCGTCGCGGCCTTGATATGCGCTTTCCCGCATCAGAAGATGGCCCGCGAGCGGAACTTCCGCCCGCAGCTCTTCAATAGGAAGCCGGACCCCTTGGCGCCGAAGTCGAACTGCCCGAACCAACATGATGGATACTGTATTTGCATACAGTATAGCGGAGCTCCAACTTCAAAGGGCTCGCATGCTGCTGGACCTGAACGACGCGTCGACGATCGTCGAGTGGTGGGCTGTCTACCCACAACGGCATGGTGCGCTTCTTGCGGACTGGGCCCAGCGGCGGCCCGAGCACAGGGGCGCCATCCTGGAAGCTCGACGTCGCATCAATGCCGACCCGGCCAAGCGCGGCCTGCTTGAACGAAGCCGTGCTGAGTTGCGGCGCGACGGCGAGGCAGTCGCCACCCCAACGCATGATGAACTGGCCGCCGGCGAGGTGGAGCCGGCCGCGGCACTATGAGCAACGCGCATTTAGCGGCGGACTTGGCTGCGAAGGCGGTCGTTGACCTTGAGTTCGAGTTCACGCTGCAGGTGGAACTGGCCGAGCACGACCCCGTGATGGAGTCGCTTATGCAGCGGCTGGACGACGCAGGATGCTTTGACACGCTGGTCGGAGCCGGCGCGACGTGCTCAGTAGAACTCCAGTTCATCACGCCAGCGCGCACGGCCCAAGAGGCCTTGAACGGAGCCGCTGCGGCGGTTCAGCGGGCGTTCCAGGGCGCCAAGGTCACACGCATCGTCCCGGCGCCGGACACCCCTTCGACGGGATCGGCATAAGCCATTCAGCTCCCGGGCAGCGGCCCCTTGCGATCATCTTCCTCCTTGGATCGACGCGAGCGGCGACGGATGGCGCGTTGCGTCTACTTGTTTTCCGGAAATCGTTCGTTCGTAGAGTAGGACGGATTTCAGCGGACTTTTCGCGGGGAACCAGGGTTCCAGACGGTTTTGGCCCCTTCGGATGGGGTCCACGTCGCATTCCTGCGCTCAGGTTGAATAACCAGACATTAACCAATCTCATTGCAACGCGCAATTTGGCTCTTGAAATCTCTTATCGTAATACGTACCATCTGCATTACGTATCACATACGAAATTGGCGGCGGACATGGCACGACCAGGCGTGAGCAAGGCAGAAGTACAGCGAGCAAGGATGGGCCTAATGAAGGCCGGTAAGCACCCGTCGATCGATGCGATCCGCATCGAACTGGGCAACACCGGCTCGAAGGCCACCATCTACCGCCACCTCAAGGAGATCGAGGCCGACGAGGGCGGCGTCAGCTCCCCACAGGCGTCGGTCAGCGAGGAACTGCAGGCGTTCGTGGCCAACTTGGCGGGACGGCTGGAGTACGAGGCAAAGGAGCGGCTGGACATACTGCAATCAGGACACGCTGCCCAACTCAAGCGCGTCTGTGAGGCGCTGGAGCGGACGCAGGCCGACGCGCGCACAGCGCGCCTGGAGATCGAGCGCCTGGCGGCCGAACTCGCTGGCGAGCGCGCGCGGAGGCAGGAATTGGAGGCTGATCTGGCGGCAACCCGCCTGGAACGCGCTGAGCAGACCGCTCAGCTCGGTGCCCAAGTCACCGGCCTCCAGGAGCAATTGAAGGCGGCACGGAGCCACATAGCTTCGCTGGAAGAGAAGCACGACAACGCCCGGGAGGCGCTGGAGCACTTCCGTCAGTCATCGCGCGAACAACGCGACCGCGAGGCGCGCCAGCATGAGCAGCAGCTCCAGTATCTGCAAGGGGAGCTACGCGCGTCCTCCGAAGCGCTGACCGCAAAGCACACCGAACTGCGTAACGGCTTGCAGGAGAAAGCGGACGCACTGGCTCAGTTGACCGGCGTGCGGGCGGAGAAACGCCAGCTCGATGATCTGCTGCGTGAACTCAAACCTGCCGCGCAGCGACTGGCCGCACAGACCCAGGTCGCCGATGATCTGCGGGCCCAGGCGTCACGGGCCAACAGCCAGTACGAAACGCTGCTTGCCCGGGCCACTGCGCTGGGTGAGCGCAACCTTGAACTGGAGCGCCAGCTCGCCGCACTCAGCGCCTCAGCGCAGGCGCAAGATCAGCTGATGAAGGACGTGCTGGCCCGCATCGGATCCGCCGGCAACCCGCCAATGCTTACCCAGGCCGAGTCCTAACCAGCTGCCCTTTCAATGCGATCACCGCCATGCGTCAACTCTTGAATCGACTTGCCCGCGCAATGGGCTACTACACCTTGCAGGATGTGGGTGTCGCGGAACGCCGAGCTCGCGAGGCAGTACGAGCAGGGCGGAGGCGACCTAGCTGTTGCAAAGTTCTGGATGGATAAGTGGGCCGACGAATCTTGCAAGTGATCAACTGAAATGAAACTCATCTCTGCGCTTACGCTTTTGACGGGGGTGTTGGCGTCGGCGGTGCTGTTGAATTGGTTGCCACCCGCCCCGTTTCGAATTTTGCTAGGGGTGGCCGTGACGTCACTGTTTGTCATTAATCTGCGCTATGCGGTGAAAGGGTGGGGGATTCCCGAGATCTACCCTAACCCCCGCACCAGGCGGCTTTTGCTTATTGCCGAAGCGGGGTGCTCCGTATTGGCGTTGATCGCCCTCGTGAGATGAGCAAAGGGCGAGATCGCGCCGGCCGCTCAGTTCGCGTTTGACTTGGCCAAGCGGTAGACCATCACTCAGGGTGGCAGCGAAGCCGTACCTAGTACTTCGATCACATGCTTCGCCCTCGCCGCGACTTCCGCCGGCGGCGTCACCTCGGCGGCAGGGTCGACCGGGAGCTCCACAGGGCCCAGTTCACGATCCTGCCGTCGTGGGCCTGGAGATCGTGCGAGATGTCGCAGCGACGAACGAACCGATCAACCGCGCCGAGGGTGACGTGGCTCAGGCGGACCTGGCGCGAACCGCCACCGGTCGCCTGAGCACGTTCGACTCCGGTCGCCCCCGCGTGTGCTGCATGCAGCAGAATAGGAACGCAAGGGAGGAGAGAGGCCTTGATTCACAAAAACACCGTGTTCGTTCTAGGCGCCGGCGCTAGCTACCCCTATGGCTTTCCCCTGGGCGTCAAGCTGCGCCAGGACATCATGAAAGTGCCGGCGACGTACCTGCACGATGTGAAGTTTCTTGATCGGCCCAAACCCATCGCCGTTGAACCCTCGACGACCGAGTTTTTCCAGGCCTTCATCGAATCAAAGGCGCCGTCCATTGACGCGTTCCTCGCGAATCGCATGGAGTTCGCGGAGATCGGCCGAATTGCCATCGCCAAGGTCTTGCTTGGCTACGAGGTAGTTCATCGGTTGTTTGACGACGCCAACGACGACGATTGGTACGCAGCCGTGTTCAATGCCATCCGTTGTCCTCGCGAGCACCTGGGCAGCAACAAGGTCTCGTTCGTCACCTTCAACTACGACCGTTCCTTGGAACTGGCACTGTGGAGCTTCCTGCGGCACACGTACAAGCTGACCGATGACGAAGCGTGGACAGCGACAGCGCAGTTCCCGATCGTCCACGTGTATGGCAGCCTGGGTAGCCTTAACCCCCAATCGCAGAACTTCGTTCCCTATGGGCTGGGCGGATTGCGCGACTCCGGTATCTCCTCGGCCGACGAGCAGCATCGTCAGCGCTTGGTAACCAAAGCCGCGGCGCAGATCCGGGTGATTCCCGAGCACCGCGGGGACCAGCACTCCGAGGGCTTCGATCGGGCCAAGAAGATCATCTCGGAGGCCGAACGCCTTGTCTTTTTGGGCTTCGCGTTTGACGACCTGAACGTGACCCGGCTGAGCCCGGACCTGCAGGGCGCGATGAACGCAATCGTTGATGCCCTCGACGGTGATGCCCCTCGCTTGGCCGGCACGGTCTTTGGCTTGCGGGATGCCGAAATCCGTCGCGTCGCCAGGCTGATCACACCGGCGTCCAAACGCTTGTCCACCATGCAAGGCCTTCATGCGATGAGATCCACCGACATGCTGCGCCACACCGGCATCCACATCTGCGACTGACACGCCGGCTGCCCTTGCACATGGGAACGCACAAAGAGCATCACTTCATCCCGCGATTCCTTTTGAGCCGCTGGGAAGGCAACGCAAACGGCCGCCTGTCCGCCATGCGATGGCTGCGGGGCGACATCTCCGAAAAACGCTACAAGGCGAGGTCTGTTGCGAAGGAGCGCGACCTCTATGCCATCGGCCGCGAGCGTGGGGAACCGAACCAGGTTCTTGAGCGAGAGTTCATGACGCTGCACGTCGACGAACCCGCGTCGCAGGTTCATCGAGCAATCTTGGACGATCAGCTCAACCGCCTCACCGAACAACAGCAGTACGCGTGGACGCTCTTTCTGGTGTCGCTGGCCCTACGCGGTCCGGGCACGGTTGCGCATGTGCGCGCTCGTGGCATCGAGGCCCTGGGCGACGAGCTCGACACCTGGCCCGACGACTTCCTGGATTCGCGCGGTCCGCAGCCCGAGGCAAGCCTCAGGCGCTACGTGGAAAAGAACTCCCCAGACCTGCTCAACGATTTCGGCACGCGCTCGCTGCCGACGCTTATCCAGACCTCGGCGCTCAACCGGACGATCTTCGAGGCTTCGTGGGTGACAAGGCGGTTCACTGGCACCTCGGAGCGGCTGCTCATTGGGGACCGGCCGCTGACGCTGTTCGGCGCGCTCAATGACAACTTTCTGCTGTACCTACCAGTGGCTCCGGACCGGGCCTTCCTGGCGTTCAACTCTCGCGAAACGGCCCGCCGCATCGTCAAGAAAGGGGACGTGGTATTCCTGAGGGAATTGAATCGCTTCATGGTCGAGCAGGCAAGCGTCTACGTCTACGGCACCGATCTCGCGCACAAGCGCTTGTTGCAAGCCCGTCTGGCCAAGGAGGCCGCCGACGCGGGGCTTGGCCTCGGCCCACGCCCGCAACCAGCGGCGGTCAACGCGGATGCGGGCCTCGCCGCCGCGCTGAACACTCAGAACGCATCAGAAGAGACACCCCGCACTCCAACGAAGGGGCAGCAGTGGCGAAACCCTTGATGGGACGTGCACTCCTGTGGGCCACGGCGCTCACGGACTGCCGGGACTGTCTCGATCTGGCGCAGCGGCTGCAGGGCCTTCCGGCAAGTGAGGCTCTGCACTCAACCGAAGCGCAGAGCGCGGCGCGGCACCTAATCCGGCTGGCGATCGTGTATTTCGGGCAGCTTTATACGGTCGGCTACGAGGATGGCGCCGCAGTCGCTTCGAACAAGCAGATGGCGGTGGAACTTGACGCGCTTGAGCGGGAGGCTTTCCCGCATCACGTCGATCTGGCCAAGTTCCAGGCTCTGCGAGACCTCCTCATGGAACTGCGCCACGGCACGATCGCCCACGCGGACGGAAAAGCTTTCAGCGTCCAGCATGAAAGTAATTCGGCCCGGGCACTAACCCCGCTCCTGGACCCCGCACTACATGACGAGTTCCGCGACTCGTGCGCCAGGCTGATCGTTGCGCTGCTACGCCACGCGGCGAAGATCGCTGACGTCCCTTGAGCTTCCTCCTCGGTTCGGCGCCACAGGGGATTAGAAGCAGCAGTATCGCGAGCGGCGCTGCTCGTGCCGCCAAATCCGGAAAACAGGCCTCCGGCCCGGTTTGCAGGCTCCGTAGCATTTTCCGCATGAGCAAGCCGAACCGCGCCTCGCGCACGACGACCGCCCGTTCCTCCGAGGCCACGCCGCCCCAGGGCGAGCACGCCTACCTCTGGTATTTCCGCAATGACAGTGCAATCGCTCGCTTGGGAGCGATGCTGGTCAACAACCTCGACAAGATGCCCTGGCGCATGCTCGGGACCATCCTGGTGGTCTCGATCATCGGCCAACCGGGTGTGGAACTTGTAGAGCGGAGCACGCGGCGCCTGGTCAGCGCCGAAGCTGTGGCGGTGGAAACCGACCTGTCAAAGAAGCTGCTCCGTTGTACCGACTCGGCGGCATTCAAGCCGAGTGCGGTGAGGGATTCGCTCCATCGCAAGCTACGGAGCAAGAACTTGGAACGCGAGGGCCTATGCGACGCGACATCGGAAGCGTTGCAATCGCGTTTGAAAACACTTGAAAAATCAGGCACATAGAGCACTTCTTGCGGATTTTTCAAGAATCACGGCCAATCCTCGACCTGCGCCGCATCGAGGCGCTCGCGCCGACCACGGTGGTGCCGGGTCATGCCAGGCCGGGCGCCGCCGAGGACCTCAGCGCCGTGCGCTTCAGCCTCGACTATCTCGAGGCCTACGGCGAAGCGCTGTCGAAGGCCGCCGACTCGACCGCCCTCATCACTGCGATGAAGCAGCGCTACCCCCAGGCGGCCGGCGACGACGTGCTGGCCCTCGGCGCCAAGGTGAACAAGGGCGAGATGCCCTGGGACGCGGTCACGGTCTGCCGCTGAGCCCCGGGACACCGAGCCGCCTGGCCAGGCGCAGGAAGTTGCTCCGATCCATGCCCGCCTCGCGGGCGGCGGCGGCCATCGCCCCGCCGTGCCGCGCGATGGCGGCTTCGATCCACTGGCGCTGGAAGCGGTCGGTGGCTTCGCGGAGGCCCAGGCCTGGGGGCGATCCCGAGGTGCCCACCTCGTGACCCCGTTCCTGACCCCGCTCCGGGTCCTGTTCCGGGTCCTGTTCCGGGGCCTGCGCGCGCCGAGGATCCGCGTCGTGCCTCGCCGCCGGTGAAATAGGTGGGGCGGACGACATGGCGGCAGGACGCGCGGTCCCGACGTCCGCCGTCAATCCCAGATGCGCTGGCTCGATCGCGATCCAGCGCCCTCCCCGGCCCGCCGACGACAACGCGCGCAACGCGGCGCGGCTGATGAGGTGCTCCAGCTCGCGCACGTTGCCCGGCCAGTCGTAGGCCAGCAGGGCCTCCGACGCGGCCGGCGACAGGCGCAGGTTGCGCGCGCCGAGGCGGTGCTGGTTCTCCTCGAGGAAACCGCCGGCCAGCGCCAGCACATCGCGGCCGCGCTCGCGCAACGGCGGCACGTGCAGCGGATAGACCGACAGCCGGTGATACAGATCGGCGCGAAAGCGGCCGCGCGCGACTTCCTCGCGCAGGTCGCGGTTGGTCGCCGCGATCACGCGCACATCGACCTTCTGCACTCGATCGCTGCCGGGCCGCTGCACGTCGCCGCTCTGCAGCACCCGCAACAGCTTGGCCTGCACCGGCAGCGGCAACTCGCCGACCTCGTCCAGCAGCAGCGTGCCGCCGTCGGCCAGCTCGAACTTGCCGCTGCGGTCGGCGACGGCGCCGGTGAACGCACCGCGCTTGTGGCCGAAGAGCTCGCTGTCCGCCAGCGTCTCCGGCAGCGCCGCGCAGTTGATCTGCACCAGCGGGCGGTCGCGCCGCGGCGAGCGCGCATGCAGCCGTTCCGCCACGAGCTCCTTGCCCACGCCGGTCTCGCCGAGGACCAGCACCGTCAGGTCGGAGCCGGCGACGGTGTCGATCTCCTCCCGCAGCCGGACCATCGCCGCGCTGCGGCCGAGCAGCTCGCGCGATCCGCCGCGTGAGGCGGCGCGTGCCAGCGCCTGTTCCTGCTCGGCGCGGCGGGCCAGCTCGGCGATGGTCTCCTCGGCGGCGATGCCGGCCTCGAGCAGTCGGACGATGCCCTGCAGACGGCCGTCGTCGACGCCGTCGAAGGCGCGCGGGTCCATCGCATCCAGGGTCACGAGGCCCCAGATCCGTCCGTCGACGCGCACGGGTGCACCCATGCAGTCGTGCACCGCCTCGAGTTCCTGCTGATGTTCCAGCAGCCCGTCATAAGGATCAGGCAGGCCCGCGTCGGAGGGAAAGCGCAACCCCTGCC
Organism: Roseateles chitinivorans; assembly: GCF_050632145.1. Lineage (GTDB taxonomy): Bacteria > Pseudomonadota > Gammaproteobacteria > Burkholderiales > Burkholderiaceae_C > Roseateles > Roseateles chitinivorans_B. Next base: position 4,570,799 of record NZ_CP192577.1, on the reverse strand, counting down.
GGCTGTCCATCAGACGCGCCAGGCGGGGATGCGCCGCCACCGGGAAGCGTCGACCGAGCGCCTCCTCCGCGAGACCATCCACCGCCACCGGTTGCAGCACGGGCGCGCCTTCGCCCGGCAGCAGCCGCAGCAACGCGGCGGCGTCGCATCGCACGAGGCCGCGCACGGCGGCGAGCAGCTGGCGGTAGCGGGAATCTGGTGTCACTACGACCTGTTCGTTGTCATTTGGACTGCGCCCGATGTTCGGTCATTTGGACCTTTTATGTCCATCGGAAAAATCGTAGTCATTGAAAATCAACAAGTTGCGACTTATTTATAAAGTCGCGAGCGCTGGCACGGAACGTGAGATGAGGGTTGCATCCTCAACGACTCCGGAGTCCAGAAGCTCATGTTCAAGCCCCAGACCATCGCCCTGATCCAGGCCACGGTGCCGCTGCTGAAGTCACGCGGCGAGGACATCACGCGGCATTTCTACCGCGCGATGCTGACCGAGCATCCCGAACTGAAGGCCTTCTTCAACGAGGCGCACCAGGCCGAAGGCACGCAGGCGCGGGCGCTGGCCGGCGCGGTGCTGGCCTACGCGAGTCACATCGACCGCGTCCACGAACTGGCCCCTGCCCTGCCCCGCATCATCCAGAAGCACGTGGCGCTGGGCGTGCAGCCCGCGCATTACCCGATCGTCGGCGCGTGTCTGCTGGCCGCGATCCGCGAGGTGCTGGGCGCGGACGTCGCGACCGCCGAGATCATCGCCGCCTGGGCCGAGGCCTACGGCGCGCTGGCCCAGCTGCTGATCGACGCCGAGGAACAGGTCTACGCCGCCACCGCCGCGCTGCCGGGCGGCTGGCGCGGACAGCGCACGATGGTCGTCGCGCGCAAGGAACGCGAGAGCGAGCTGATCACCTCGTTCTACCTGGAGCCGGTGGACGGCCAGCCGCTGCCGCCTTTCCATCCCGGGCAATACCTGACCCTGGTGCTGGACATCGACGGCAGGACGGTGCGCCGGAACTACTCGCTGTCGGATGCGCCGGGCAAGCCCTGGTACCGCGTCAGCATCAAGCGCGAGGACGGCGGGCTGGTATCCAACTGGATGCACGACACGGCCGAGGTCGGCAGCCGGCTCGACGTGCAGGCGCCGGCGGGCGAGTTCACCCTCGACGCCGCGGCCACGCGCCCGCTGGTGCTGGTGACCGGCGGCGTGGGCATCACCCCGGCGATGTCCATGCTCGAATCGACGGCGGCCAGCGGCCGGCCGATCCGCTTCATCCATGCGGCGCGCCACGGCGGCGTGCATGCGTTCCGGGAGCGCGTGGACCTGCTCGCCGCCGCGCACGAGAACGTCGAGGCGCTCTATGTCTACGACGCGCCGCGCGAAGGCGACGAGCCGCACGAGGTCGGCCACGTCACCGATGCGCTGCTGGCGCGCCACCTGCCGGAGGATCGCGACGTCGACCTGTACCTGCTCGGGCCCAAGCCCTTCATGCAGGCGGTCTACCGGGCCGGCCGCTCGCTGGGCATCCCGACGACGCAGCTCCGCTACGAGTTCTTCGGCCCGGCCGAGGAACTGGTCGGCGCCTGAGAGCGCTCTCCAATCGGCATCGGACGTCGCGTCCTTGACGCGGCGTCCGGCGGTCTCCCGCTAGCATGGTCCGATCCCCTGCACAGTGCCCGCACGCGGTCCGCCGCGCCAGGCCGGTGACAGGGACGACAGCAACGACTGAAGGAGACTCGCATGGATTGCCTCACCCTGACCGAAGAAGCCGGCGTCGGCCATCTGGTGCTGAACCGGCCGGACGCGATGAACACGATGTCGCCACAGCTGTGGCGCGAGCTGGAGACGGTGCTGGCGCAGCTCCACCGCAGCCCGACGCTGCGGGCGCTGGTGATCTCGTCGACGGGCAGGCACTTCAGCGCCGGGATGTCGCTGGAGGTGTTCCAGAACGGCGGCATCCAGCTCGACGACCGCAGCGCCGAAGGCCGCGCGGCGATCGTCGACCTGCTGGCCGACATGCAGCGGGCCTTCAACCAGCTCGACGAGCTGCGCGTGCCCACGATCGCGGCCATCCAGGGCGGCTGCATCGGCGGCGCGGTGGACCTGGTCGCGGCCTGCGACATCCGCTACGCGGAGACCGGCGCGTTCTTCTGCATCCAGGAGATCAACATCGGCATGGTGGCCGACCTGGGGACGCTGCAGCGGCTGCCGAAACTCGTGCCGCTGGGGGTGGTCAAGGAACTCGCGTACACGGGCCGCCGCATGCCGGCGGCGCGGGCGCAGGCGGTGGGCCTGGTCAACGATGTCTTCGCGACGCAGGCGGAATGCGTCGAGGCCGCGCTGCAATGCGCGCGCGAGATCGCGCAGAAGCCGCCGGTGGCGATCTGGGGCAGCAAGCAGGCGATCCATTACGCGCGCGACCACGGCGTCAAGGACAGCCTCCAGCAGATGGGCTGGCTGCAGGCGGCGATCTGGCAGAACAGCAACCTGATGGAGGCGTTCGCGGCGGCCCAGGCCAAGCGGCCGACGGCGTTCCCCGACCTGGCCGCGCTGAAGTACTTCCGGGAAGGCTGAGCGCGATCGGCGCGGCGACCTACCACGCCCGCGGCGCCCGCCGCTCCTGCCCCGTCAGAAGTTCGTCGCCGCGAACTTGACTTCCAGGCCGGTCAGCGTGGCCACGGCCTGGGCGCAGTACTCCCCGCGGTCGGTTTCGCGCCGCAGCATCGCCTCGAGTTCGGCCGCGGGCACGCCCGGGCTGTACAGGAAGCCCTGCAACAGGTCGCACCCGAGGGCGCCCAGCACGCGCTCCTGCGCGTCCGTCTCCACGCCTTCTGCGACCACCTTGAGCCGCAGCGTGCGGGCCATCTGCACGATGGCCTGGGCGATCGCGCGGTCCTCGACGTCGTCGGCGATGCCGCGCACGAAACTCCGGTCGATCTTCAGCGTGTCGACCGGGAAACTGCGCAGTTGCGACAGCGACGAATAACCCGTGCCGAAATCGTCCACCGCCAGGCGCACGCCGCGCGCCTTGAGCGCCCTCAGCATCCCGGCGGTCCGGCCCCCGTCCTGCATCAGCATGCTTTCGGTGATCTCGAATTCCAGCCGCGTCGGATCGACGCCGGAGTCCGCGATCGCCGCGTCGATGTCGGCGAGCATCGAGGGACTGCGGAACTGGGCCGGCGACAGGTTGATCGCCATGCCGATCGCGGGCAGCCCCTCGCGCTGCCAGGCGACCAGCTGTTCGCAGGCCTGGCGCATCACCCAGCGTCCCAGCGGGACGATCAGGCCGGTCTCCTCGGCGATCGGGATGAACTTCACGGGCGAGATGCTGCCCAGTTGAGGATGCTTCCAGCGCACCAGCGCCTCGACGCCTTCGATCAGTCCCGTGTGCGCCGAGACCTTGGGCTGGTAGTGGACGGACAGCGCCTCGGCCTCGACGGCCTGGCGCAGCGCGGCCTCGAAGGCCAGCCGCTCGACGGAATGGCGGTTGAGGTCCTCGGCGTAGAGCTTGAAGGTGCCGCCGCCGTCCTCCTTGGCGTTGTGCATCGCGATGTCGGCATGACGCATCAGCGTCTCTTCGTTGCCGCCGTCCTTGGGACAGAGCGCCACGCCGACGCTGGCGCTCAGGCGCAGTTCGTTGCCGCGGATGCGGCACGGCGCGCCCAGCGTGTCGATCAGGTGACGCGCGGTCGCGCCCAGGGCCGCCGGATCGAGCTCGTCCAGCAGCAGGGCGAATTCGTCGCTGCCCAGGCGCACGACCATCCGGTGCGCGCCGACGGCGGCCTGCAGGCGTTCACCGAGCAGGCTCAGCAACTCATCGCCGACGCCGTGCCCGAGCGAGTCGTTGACGTTGCGGAAGCGGTCCAAGCCCAGCATCAGCAACGCGAAGCCGCGATCCGACGCGGCAGCCCAGGCGATCTGCTTGCTCAGCAGCCGCGACAGCGACGCGCGATTGCCCAGACCCGTCACGGGATCGGTGAAGGCCAGGCGCTCGACCTGGGCCGCCGCCTCCCTCGCCATCTCGCTTTCCAGGCGCAGCTCGAGCGTGGTGCGCTCCAACGCCTCGGCCATGCCGTTGAAGGCGCGACCCAATGCGGCAACCTCGGCGGTTCCCTGCGGGACCAGCCGGGTGCCGAGACGGCCCTCGGCGAAGGCGTCGACACCGGCGCGCAGATCCTCGATGGAGGCGGAAAGCCGGCGCGCCCAACGCGTGCCGGCCAGGGCGACCCCCAACATCACCGCCAGTCCGGTCAGCGCGATCGCATACAGGCGCGGGGCGCTGTCGGCGATCAGTTGCCGGGCCAGGCGGCTGGATTCGAGCGCGAGGACGCCGGTGACCGGGGCATCCGGCGCGGCGGACGCCCGGACGGCGACCGCCATGAAGCGGGCGCCCTCGGGATGTTGGGCGCTCGTCTCGGTGAAGCTGCGCGGCATGCCGTCGCGCAGCACCTCATCGATCGTCGTGGACTTGTCGTCGACATAGAGCGAGCCGATCTCGGCCGGCACGACGCTGGCGAGCGTGCGGCGCTCGCGGTCCAGCACGAAGAGGTCGCGCTGGTCGACGCCATGGGTGCCGGGCAGGAAGTGCAGCGTGTGGCTCGTCGACGCGGACATCGTCTGTGCCAGCGACAACGCGAGGTTGCGTGCCTCGACCTGCGCGGCCTGCTCCAGGGATTGCCACTGCACCGTCAAGGCGGCGCCGGTGATCAGGGCCACGGCGGCACACGCCACGGCGACCAGGCCCATCAGCTTGCGCTGGATGCCGCCTGCCGGCCCCGCCCACCGCCGCCAGCGGTCCACCGGCGCGGCACGCGCTTCCTCGACGGCGGCGGGCGGCGCGCCGCGGGACGGCCTCTCCGGCGGGAACGCGATCTGGGCGTGATGTGTCATGGTGGGGCTCCGCGAAGGGGTGCGAGCTGGGACCTGGGCTGATTGTTCCGACCGGGTCCCCGCCTCACCAGCGGCGGATATCCTCAACGCGCGTCAGCAAGTTGCCGACAGCCTGCCCCCCAAAAACGACAACGCCCGCCCTGCTGTCGCAGGAGCGGGCGTCGCCCAGTGACGGCAAGCCGGGAGGCTTACTTGTTCACCGCATCCTTCAGCGCCTTGCCGGCGGTGAACTTCGCGACCTTGGAGGCCGGGATGTCCAGCGCTTCGCCGGTGGCGGGGTTCTTGCCGGTGCGGGCAGCGCGGTCGCTCACCTTGAAGGTGCCGAAGCCCACCAGGGCGATCTGGTCGCCGGAGGCCAGCGCTTCGGTGATGGTTTCCAGGGTCGCGTCCAGGGCGGTCGCGGCCACGGCACGGGTCACGCCAGCCTTGGTGGCGATGCCTTCGATCAGTTCACTCTTGTTCATCAATGCTTCCAGTAAAAAACCAGGTTCCGGCGAGCCGGGGCCGGCGATTATCAGCCAGTCCTGACCCCCGCCTGTTTGAAGACGCAACCTGAGGCCGGCTTCACCCCTCAAACGTCCGCATGGCGGATTTCATCGCCCGTTTGAGCGACATTCCGGCGACATGACGTCGACATTCGAGCGGGATCCGCCCACCTCGGGTTGCCGCGTGCAAGAAAAAGCCTGGCGCTTACGCACCAGGCTTTCGAGGTCCATCCTACCTGACCCGCCCGCAGGGGGCCGGTCAGGCACCGGAACCGGGGCGGATTACCAGCCCAGATCCTTCAGCAGCGGCTTGGTCAGGTCCTTCGGCGCCACCAGGATCAGGCCCAGGTCGGGGCTGATGTTGGGCTCCATCAGCAGGTTCGGCGTCGCCGAGACGTCCCAGTGCGACACGGACGAACCGCCCACCAGCGGGTTCGGCGTGTACAGCAGCGGGCGACCCAGCGCATCGGCACCGGCGCGCCGGCTCGGATCGCTGGACAGCGACGAGGTCGCCACGCCCGGCTTGCCGCGGGTCCCGTAGGGCACCGACGCGGCGATCGCCGCGCGCAGCTTGACGCCGTCGGCCTGCGAGACGCTGACCGTCGGGATCACCACCGTCGGATCCGCGCCGCCCAGGCCCGGGGCCGCGCCGGCCGCGTTGTTGGCGATGATCACGCCGGTCGCGCCCGCGTTCTGCGCGTTCTTGGCCTTCACCGCGAAGCCGCAGGTGCCGCGATCGATGACCGCCACCTTGCCCGCCACCGCCGCCGCATCGGCCGCGCTGAAGGTCAGGCAACCCGCGCCGTTGACCGGATCCGCCGGCACGGTCGCCAGCGCACCCAGGTTCAGGCCGCTGCTGACCGCCGGGCCGAAGGAGGCCGTGCCATACGGATACTGGCCGGACTGACCAGGCGCCGAGGTCGCGACCTTCAGCACCGGCGTGGCGGCGAGCATGTCGGCGCCGGCGAGCACGTTGGCGCCGATCCAGGCCAGGCCCAGCGGGTTGATGGCCGAGGCGCGACGCTCCGCGCTGCTCATGTCGAGCCAGGTCTTGCCCACGGTGTTGTCGTACATGAAGCGTTCCCAGATGCTGGGAAGGCCGCCATTGGCGACATAGGCCGTGCCCGCCGCATTGATGCGGAAGCCGGTCGAGGTCTGCACCGACAGCACGCTGAAGCCCAGGCCATGGCCCAGTTCATGCAGCAGCGTCTCGACGAAGTTCACGCCGGTACCGAAGTTGCCGTCGATGCCCAGGTAGAACGGCGAACCGGCCAGGCAGTCGCTCTTGCCGAGGTTGATGTTGAACTGGGTCTTGATGTCGACGCCGGCGTAGCCGGTGCCGTCATCTTCCATGCCTTCGCTCAGGTTCACGCCGGCGAGCTTGTTGGCCAGCGCCTGGGGGTACCAGGTGCCGGGCTGGCTGCCCGCGAAGTCGTGCCAGATGTTCCAGGCGCCCGCGCTGCCCAGCGTGGCCGACGAGGCCGTGCAGCTCAGCGCTTCCCAGCCGGCGTTCACGGTGATCGTGACGTTGCTGTCCAGCGCCTTCTCCCACACGTCGGCGACGTAGCGGTACACGAACATGCGCTGCTCGCCCAGCGTGGTGCCGGGGTTGCCGCCGACCGGCGCCACCGGCGTCGCGTCGTTGAAGCCGACGCCGGGCAGATCCCGGCTCTGGATCACGATGGTCGCGGCCTGCGCCAGGCCGGCACCGCACAGCGCGGCCAGGACGGCCGTGCGGATCAGGTTCTTCTTGAATTGCTTGTGCATGGCTTACTCCGTGGGCAGGGCCGACTTGGCGAGGGTGCCGCCGCTCTTGATGAAGGCCTCGGCCTCTTCCTTGCTGGCGAAGCAGGCTTCGATCAGCTTGCCGTCGGCGCCGCGCACGATCACGGACTGGCTGGCCATCTCGTCGGTCATGCGGATGCCGACCGCGCCGCTGCTGTGCAGCTTCATCTGCGGGCTGATCGCCGCGGCGCGCAGCGCGACACGGGCACGGGCGGTGGGCGCCAGCGCCTTCAGCGCGGCATGCTCCTCGGCGGTCGCCGGGCGCAGCTTGCCGGTCTCGGCGTCGCGCACGATGACCAGGGCGTCCTGCGACGCGACCGGCGCGGTGGAGACGGTGGAAGCGTCGGCGGCCGCGGGAGCGGCGGCTTCGTGAGCCTGTGCCGCCAGCGGCAGGGCCGCGGCGATCGCCAGGCCCAGGGAAATGCGGGTGATCATGGTCGTTGTCCTTGCGGAGATGACTCGGTGCGTCCGGTGACTCGGGACGCGGCTCAAGACTGTGCGCGGCGGCGGCGTGCGGCCACCAGGCCCAGCAGGCTCACGCCGGCCAGCGCCCAGGTCGACGGCTCGGGCACGTTGACGGTGACGTTGTCGACGCCGACGTAGTTCGCGTTGTCCGCGGCACCGGCGTACTGGATCGCGAAGCGCGAGGTCGCGCCCGCGCCCTGGCCCGACAGCTGGAAGCTGTACTGGGTCCATTCGCCGGCCACCGTCACGGTCGCCTGCGGCACGAAGCTGCTGAACACGCCGGCGGCGTTCACCAGGCCGTAGGTCAGCTGGTCGAAGAAGCCGGGGAGGATGTCGCCGCGCGCCCAGAAGGACACTTCCAGGTTCTCGGCGGTGGAGAACACCGGGCTGATCAGCCAGCTCGACAGCGTGCCGCCAGCGGGCGCGTTGTTGTAGTTCGAGCTGATGTACGAATTGCCCGCGCCGCTCAGCGCGGTGAAGATCGATTGGTCGCCCTGCACCCACGGCTGGGTGAGTCCGCCCGGCGTGCCCTGGTTGGAGATGATCCAGCCGGGGAGCGAGGTGACGTCATCGAAGCCCTCGTTGATGAGGGTCGGCCCCGCGTGGGCCGCGGCTGCGGCGCCGACGAGCGCCAGAGCCAGACAGGTCTTCTTGAACATTGCTGCGTCCTTTTCAGGATGAAGGTGGGATGTCCACCTGGACTTGGACGACGGCGCACCGGGATGGCGGGCACCGTCTTGACTGCTGATGGCCGGCGGGAGGACGACCTTCGGGCGTGTCGATTCTGTGACTCTTGTCACGGAGCGCACGAGGGCGTCGGGCCGCGGTTCCCCCTTGGTGCGGGGGTGGTTCTTTCCCTAGGGGGTGACTCTTTCGGGCCGGGCGACGCGACGACGGCAGGACGGCGACGGGGTCAGGACTTGCCGTCCGGACCCGGCGCGGTCCGGCGCAAACGCCGCGCAAACGCATCCGCATTGGAGATTCGCAAAAGGATGCTCCCGCGCGCCGGTCGCTCGACGGTGGCGGACGCCGCGCACGCCGGGTGATCGGCGATTGACGACACCTTCACACCGCCCGCCGCAGAGTGTGGCGGACTCGGTGTAAATACCGATGGGCAACCGGTAGTGATGTCACTGACGTGTCACTTGCTCCAGGGGACAGGCCGAACACCCCCGGGCGTTGCCGGACGCTCCGGGACGCGCGCCCGGGAAATGCGGCGGCGGGAGCCGCCTCGGACATTCGTCCGATACCGGCGCGAGGCCCGATTCGCGACAGTAGAGCCCTGTCTTGAACACCCTCGACACCTTCCCAACCACCAGGAGCCTGACCATGACCTTCACCCGCCGCCTCATCGTCGCCGCCGCCGCTGCATCCGCCCTCGCCGCCTCGGCCGGTCTGTCGACCGCCGCGCTGGCCGCCACGCCGGCAGCGCCGGCCCAGCCCTCGGTCGTCATCGTCCACGGCGCCTTCGCCGACGGTTCCGACTGGGCCAAGGTCATTCCGCTGCTGCAGCGCGAAGGCGTCCAGGTCACCGCGGTGCAGAACCCGCTGAGCTCGCTGGCCGACGACGTCGCCGCCGCGCGCCGCGCGATCGACGCGCAGCCCGGCAAGGTCGTGCTGGTCGGCCACTCGTGGGGCGGCACGGTGATCACCGAAGCGGGCACCTCGGACAAGGTCGCCTCGCTGGTCTACGTGGCCGCATTCGCCCCCAACGTCGGCCAGAACACCGCCGAACAGGGCAAGGGCTTCCCGGCCCCCTCCGGCTTCGCGCACATCAAGCCCGACGCGCAAGGCTGGCTCAGCCTGACCGCCGAAGGCATGAAGAACCATTTCGCGCAGGACCTGCCCGCCTCGGCGACGGCCGTGATGACAGCCACGCAGGGCCCGATCCAGGCGACGGCCTTCGAGCAGACGGTGTCGGCGGCCGCGTGGAAGAACAAGCCCTCGTACTACCTGCTGGCCACGGCCGATCACATGATCGCCCCTGAAGCGCAGGCCGCGATGGCCGCGCGGGCCGGCTCGAAGGTGACGAAGGTCGACAGCTCGCACGTGCCGCAGCAGTCGCAGCCGGAAGCGGTCGCCAAGGTCATCCTGGACGCCGTCCGGCAATCCCGGTAAGGTCCGCGCCGGCCGCGGGCGCCCATGGCGCGGTGCCCGCGGCGCGCTGGACCTTTCCTCCGGGACGCCGTGACTGATCCTTCCCCCTGCCCCTTCCCACGTCCGCCTCCACGACCCCCGCCGCCACGGCCAGGACCGCCGTCGCGGCGGGTTCGCGCGTGCCGGTGCTCGACGCCGTGCGCGCGCTGGCGTTCGTCGGCGACCTCAGCATGGGGCAGCCGGTCGACCACTCGACACGGACCGGCTGGCTCGCCGCGCGCATCGCGGAGGCGGCCCGTGCCGAGGGCCTCGCGCTCGGCCGCGATGCGGACCAGGCACCCGGCCACGCGGCCTGCGTGGCGCTGCTGCGGTGGTCCGGCTGCACGGCCAACGCGCCGGAGATCGCGGCCGCGCTGGGCGACGACGTCGGCGGCCGCGACGCGATGCTGTCCAACGGCTCGGCCGAGGAAGCGTCCGCGCTGGCCGGCACGCTCGGCGAGGCCGCGTTGATCCACTGCGAGGTCGCGGGCGAGATCGCCCGGCTGCTGGGCCTGCCCGCCAACATCGAGCGCGCGATGCGCCACCTCTTCGAGACCTGGGACGGTCAGGGCAAGCCCGATGGCCTGGACGGCGACCAGGTGCCCGCCGTCGTGTTCCATGTGGCGCTGGCCGGCGACCTGGAGATCTTCTCGCGGGTCCACGGCGTGCCCGCGGCGCTGCGCTACATCGGCGAGCGCTCGGACGCGAAGTATCCGAAGGCGCTGGTGGACCTCATGGCGAAGCACGCGCAAGCATGGATGACCGCGCTGGACGCTGGTGCACACGAAGCCCCCACACCCGCAGCCGGCACTCGGTCGGGTGGCAATGACACCCCGGACAGGCGGAATGCAGGCGACCTCGATGCGGCGCTTGCCGCGCTGGACACGCCGCTCGAACTCGTTGCCGACGTCATCGACCTCAAGCTCCCCTGGATGACCGGTCTGTCGCGACGCGTGGCCGATGCAGCGCGCGACGCGGGCGAGGTGCTCGGCCTCGACGCGGCGGCGCTGGAGCGGCTCCACCGCGCGGGGCTGCTGCATGGCATCGGTCGCGCCTCGGTCCCCAACGCGATCTGGAGCGAAGGCCGCCGGCTCGGCGAGGCCGACCGCGAGAAGCTCCGCCTGATGCCCTATTGGACCGGTCGCGCCGCGCGACGGCTGAGCGCGCTGCACGCCGAAGCGGAACTGGCGTCCTACGTCGACGAACGGATGGACGGCTCCGGCGCGTTCCGCAGCGCGGCAGGCGTGGCGATCCCGATGCCCGCACGCGTGCTGGCCGCGGCCGCGGCCTGGGTCACGGTGCGGACCGCCCGCCCCGGAATGCCGGCACTCGGCACGGATGCCGCGCGCGCGGCCATGAGCGAGGAAGTGGCGGCAGGACGCCTCGACGCGGAAGCGGCCGAGGCGGTCTGCGGTGTCGAGCGTCGTCGCACGGCTCCCGCATCCGCCTCCTCCGCCGCAGCCATCACGCTCTCCGCGCGCGAGACCGAGGTGCTCGGTCGCATCGCCATCGGGGAGAGCAACAAGGAAGCCGCCAAGGTGCTCGGCATCAGCCCCGCCACCGTGCGCACACACCTGGAAAGCGCGTTCCGCAAGCTCGAGTGCAGCACGCGGGCGGCGGCGACGTTGAAGGCGATGACGATGGGGTTGCTGACCGTCTGAGACCGCCTACCTGCCCCCGCCTGGGCGTTGGCCGCTGGACCATGGGGCCTTGCCGGCAAGCGGCAAGACCCCAAGGACCACCGTCCCCAACCAGTCTTTGACCTCGCCGATCACTTCGACGGGCTGGTCCTTGTGCGGTGAATGTCCGCATGCCGGAATCTCGAAGAGCCGCGTCTGGGGCACCTCGCGCGCGATACCGCGGATCTGTTCGAGCGTGCCGTACTCGTCGTCGACGCCCTGCATCGCCAGCAGCGGACACCTGATCGCGCGGATCTCCTCGACGATAGCCCAGTCCCGGAACGCGGCACTCAGCCACGTCTCGCTCCAGCCGCCGAACGGCGAATCCGGATCGTCGTGGAAGCGCGCCAGGCGATCGCGCAACGGACCCGCGCGGTAGATCTCGACCGTCTTGCGGATGCCGTCCAAGGAGACATCCTCGACGACGATGTGTGGCGCGGCGACCACCGCGCCTGCCGTGGGGAACCTCGCCGCATGCAGCAACGCGATCGAGCCGCCGTCGCTGTGCCCGAACAGCCATGGCGGCGACGTCACGCCCAATGCCTCCAGCACGGCGGGCAGTACCTCATGGGCCTGGCGGTGGAGGTAATCGACCTCCCAGCGATCGTCCGGCGCGCGCATCGTCGAGCGCCCGTAACCCGGTCGGGAGTACACGAGCCCGCGCATGCCGATCGCCTCGCACAAACGCGCCGGAAAGTCCCGCCACATCGCGATCGATCCCAGGCCCTCGTGGAGGAACACCATGACCGGCGCATCGCTGATGGGGGCGCCGGTCGCATCGGCGATCTCATCGTTGACCCAGGTGTATTCGATGTCGGTGGCCCGCCCGCGCCAGTCGATGCGAAGCCGTTGCGTCGATGTCGTGCTGTTCATGGCCTCGCATCTTAGGCATGGACGCTGGTGCGGACAGTCACGCAGGTGCCGCCTGGTGCCCCTCCCTCGACATGCCCTGCCGCCCAAAAAGAAAAGGCCCCGGTCGTGAGACCGGGGCCGAAAGTTCGTCCGCCTGCAGAGGGAAAAGGCGGACCATGCGAAGAGAAGCATGAACAACGGAAGCTCGAATTCCGTTGTCAGGATCAACTGTAGGGACGACGGCGTGCGGTGACACGAGGGCGACGACGCATCGGCGCCCCGGTGATCGCCCGATGCGTGTGTCGGGCGTTCGCCTACACGGCCCCTTCAGCGATCTTGATCCGCAGCTTCAATCCGCCGTGTCAATCCGCGGCGGCGGGCGCGGCCGCGCGGCCCGTGCCGCCGAGCGCGCGCTGCGCGCTCGCGGCCATGAACAGCGCGAAGAACACGACGCAGGACAGCCCGGCCGTCAGCGAGGTGTGCTCCGCGATCATGCCGATCAGCGGCGGGCCGGCCATCATGCCGAGATAACCCAGCGACGAGACCGCCGCGATGCCGTGCGCGGCGCTGACGCCGGGCACCTTGGACGCCGCGCTGAACAGCACCGGCACGACGTTGGACAGGCCCAGGCCGACCAGCGCGAAGCCCAGCAGCCCGGCAGAGGCGACCGGCACCAGCAGCGCCGTCGCCATGCCGGCGGCCGCGAGCAGGCCGCTCGCGATCATCAGCGGCACCGGCGCGACGCGCGCCCGCACCCAGTCGCCGCCGAAGCGGCCCAGCGCCATCGCGAGGCTGAAGCTCGCATAACCGAGCGCCGACAGGCTGGCGTCGCTGGCGCGCTCCTGCTTCATGAACAGCACGCTCCAGTCGTACATCGCGCCTTCGGCGATCAGGCCCAGCGCCGCCAGCGTGCCGATCAGCGCGAGCACGCCGCGCGGCAGGCTCAGCGGCTGCGACTCGCCGGCGTCGGTGCGCATCTTCAGCATCGCCGCGCAGGCGCCGAGGATCAGCACCATGCCCGTGCCGCACGCGACCAGCAGGTGGGTCTGGGGCGTCCAGCCCAGCAGCGGCAGCAGGCTGCCCACGCCCGCGCCGACCATGCCGCCCAGGCTGAACATCGCATGGAATCCGCTCATCAGCGGGCGACCGGCCAGGTGCTCGATCTCGGTCGCCTCGGCATTGATCGCGACATCGAAGAGGCTGGCCGTCGCACCGAAGAGCATCAGCAGCAGCACAAGGCCGAGGTACACGCTGGGCGCGATCAGCATCGACACGCCGGCCGCGCAGAGCACGCCCGTCAGTCCGGCCACGCCGCGCGGGCCGAAGCGCGCCACGACACGGCCCGCCTGCGTCAGCGCCAGCAGCGCCCCGACCCCGGAGGCGAGCATCGCGATCGCCAGCGACTGCTCGCCGAGGCCGTAATGCGCCTTCACCGTCGGGACGTGCACGCCCCAGGTCGCGAACAAGGCGCCGGAGACGAAGAACTGGATGCGCAGCGCCCAGGCCGCCGAAGCCAGGCGGCGAGGGGTCGTGGTGTCGGAGATCGTGGTCATCGTGGGGCGCCGTGAAGGGCTCGTTACTGTAGGCGCCGCGGGCCGCCCCACGCGCGACACTCGCCCGGCTCAGGACACCATGCCGCGCAAGGCGTTGAAGAGCTTGCGCGGCTGCAGCGGCTTGAAGAGCACCGTGTGGCCGCTCTCGGTCGCGCGGCGAAGTTCCTCGCGGCTGGTGTCGCCGGTGACCAGGATCGCCGGCACCTCCATGCGGCAGAGCTCGCGCACGGCGCGGATCGCGGCGATGCCGTCCGGTCCGTCGCCGAGATGCAGGTCCGACAGGATCAGGTCCGGCGGCTCGGCCCGCGTGCGCACCGCTTCCGCCGCCTCCGCCGCGGTCGCGGCGATGATGGACTCGTAGCCCCATTCCTCCAGCAGCAGCTGCAGGCCGATGCGGATCGGTTCCTCGTCGTCGATGACCAGCACCGAGCGCGGCTCCATGACCGGCATCGGCACGGTGTCGGCGGCCGTCGTGAACTCCGGGATCTCCGGCAGCCCGCCCAGCGGGATGCTCAGCCGGAACATCGTTCCCCGCCCCGGTCGCGACGCGACCATCAGCCGGTAGCCCAGCAGGTGCGCCAGCCGCTTGACGATCGCCAGCCCCATGCCCAGGCCCTGCGTGCGGCTGCGCTCGCTCTGCCCCACCTGGTAGAACTCCGCGAAGATCCGCGGCAGGTCGCTGGACTTGATGCCGATGCCGGTGTCCCAGACCTCGAGGTTCAGGTGGGTCGAGGTGGAACGCGCCACCACCACCACGCCGCCGTCCTCGGTGTACTTGATCGCGTTCTGGATGAGGTTGCCCAGGATGCGCTCGAGCAGCTGCGGGTCGCTGGTGACGGACTTGCCGCCGGGCGAGAAGCGCAGGCCCAGGCCCGAGCCCTCCGCCTGCCCCGCGTAGTGCATGTGCAGCCGGCGGAACAGGTCGCGCAGGGAGAAGTGCTGCAGGTTGGGCTCGACCGTGCCGGCGTCCAGCCGGGAGATGTCGAGCATCGCGTTGAAGGAACGCTCCAGGCCCTCGATCGACCGCATCACGTTGCGGATCAGCGGCTCTTCCTCGGTACCCTGCAGGCGACGCTCCAGGCTTGCGGCGAAGAGGCCCAGCGCATGCACCGGCTGGCGCAGGTCGTGGCTCGCGATCGCCAGGAAGCGGCTCTTCTCCTGATCCGCGCGGATGGCGCCGTCGCGGTCCTGCTCGAGCGTGCTGACGTGCAGGTCCTGCTCCATCAGGAGACGCTTGGCGCGCTGCCAGCGATGGTGCTCGAGCAGCGCCAGCCCGCCGACGACCGCCGCGGCGAGGAACCACACCGGCCCGGCACCCGGTCGCGAGGCGGGATCGAACAGCCGCGCCAGGCCTTCGGACGCCGGCAGCACCGCGATCACCGCCGACCCGCGTCCCATCGGCGCGAGCAGCACGCCCACCACGGCCGCCGTGGCGGCCAGCAGCGGCCCGGTCAGCAAGCCCCGCATGCCCGGCGATTCGGCCAGCCACGGATGCAGGCTCAGCAACCCGATGCAGCCCGCGGCCTGCAGGTACAGGAGCCGCCGCCCCTCGCGATCGGAGAAGGCGATGCGGCTGTGATCGCTCCTGGCGCCGCGGTGCGACAACGACCGTGCGGTGAGGACACAGCCCAGCGCCAGCGCGATGACGCCGAAGACCCAGACCATCAGGCCGATCGTCGGTGTGCCGCGCAGCAGGGCCGACACCAGCGGCACGGTGACCGCCGTCAGCAGCCAGGGCCAGTGGCTCCAGGCCTCCTCGAAGCCCGCATCCTGCAGCCGTCGTGCGATCGCGCGACGCTCGCGGCGGCGGCCTTCCTGGACGGCTTCGTCGTTCTCCGGCACGGCGCCCGCGACCGCCACGAAAAGGCTGGGTCGCGGCGGGCGTCGGGATCGCTTGGGACGGGCGGCCGCGCCGGCGCCGTCGGAGGACGGCGGCACGCCGGCACCGGCCGACGGGGGCGTCGAAGCAGGTGGAGGCGCTGGTATGGATGCCGGCGATGAGACCGTTGATGAGACCGTTGATGATGCCGGTGACAGCGCCGACGCGGTTGCGCCAGCGCCCTCGCCGACCGGCGCGACCCCATGGGTCGGCCCGGCGGGGACGCCAGAAACGGCGCTCGCCGGCACGTCAGGAACGTCCGGCGAGTCGATGCGCGAGTCGATGAAGAGCTCGGTCGGCGGGAAACTGGTGTCTGGGGCTTGTTCCTCGACCCGGTGACCGCCTCGGTGGACCGTGGCCACCGCGTCAGCGGAAGAGGCTGATCATGTGCGAGCGCGACTTGACGTCCAGCGCCAGCAGCAGCGAGGAGACGTAGTTCTTCACCGTGCCCAGCGACAGCTGCGTCGAGTTGCTGATCTCCTGGTTGCTGCAACCCGACAGCACCAGCTCGAGGATTTCCAGATGGCGCGGGCCGAGTTCGGCGACGCGGTCGTACATCGCGGACGACGGGAAACGCGGGAACAACGTGCCCGACTGCGACTGGCGGTGGCGCTGGCCCTCGGCCAGCAGCGCGCGCAGCGTGCTGCGCATCTCGGCCATCATGGCGCCCTTGGGCAGGTAGCCGACGGCGCCCAGCGCCCGCGCCTGGCGGACGACGAATTCATCCTGCGTGCCGCTGAAGACGACGACGCGCGCCTCGGGATAGGCCTCCATGAACTGCCGCAGCCCTTGCAGGCCCTTGCAGTCCCCCAGGTTCAGGTCCAACAGCACGGCATCCACCGCGCCACCGTCGGCATACGCCTGCAGGCCTTCCTGCAGCGAGGCCGCCTCCACCCACTCGATGTCGATCTCGTCCAGCGACTGGTACAGCGTGCGGATCCCCGCCCTCACCAGTTCATGGTCGTCGACCAGCAGCACGCGGCGCTTGACCGCCGGCATCGCATGGCCACCACTTCCAGCCGCCTCGAACGTGCGGGCAACGGACACTGCTTCCATAGGGCCTCCCTTTTTCGACTGACCGATGGGTCTCCGGCTCGGTCGTCGTCACCCCTTACTGCACGCCGGAGAAGGTCCGCATGATAGGCCGATGGTCACTTGCATTGCCCCCTCGTTGGGGGGAACCCTCAGGGGGAGTGCTGAAACACTTGTGACGACATGTTGCTGATTTGGCGTGTCAACGTTGTCACGCGCCATCCCCATTTATAGGTCCCCACGACCCGGCGCTACCCCCTATAGGTGGGAAACCCGGAGAGGGCGCGCAGCGGCGCGCGCGGACGGCGGAACGACAGATTCCTGCAAGGTCGGGGAAGACCCCGCTCCCTAGAATCCCGGCAGCTGTCCTCCCCCATGCGCCGAGCCCTCCGTCCGCCCTTCCCCTGCCTCGATCACGTCGTCCCGACGCGTTCCATGGCGTCGTCCGCTCATCGCTCCCGGCGATCTGCGCCGGCCTGATGGCGGCGGGCTGGATGGTCGCCCCCGCGCCGGCCCGGGCCGCGGGCAGCCTGGTGCTGATGGACGCGCCACCGACGCAGACCAGCTGGTCCGGGGGCGTGTCGACCCGCAGCTGGCCGTCGGCACCCGGCAGCCGCGCCCGCAGCAATGACCTGCTGCCGGCCCTGGAGGTCCTGACGCCCAACGGCGCCTTCGTGTCGACCGATCTCGGCATCGGTTGGAACCTCGTTCCCCTGCTGGCCGATGCGCAGACGGCGTCGACCTGGCAGGCCGGCGCGCGGCTCTGGCCGCAGTTCGGACGACCGTCACGGGTGACGCCCCGCGGCATCGACCGCCTGGGATCGCGCGTCACGACGGAGGCCTTCGCCAATGTCCAGGCGACCTCCTGGCTGATGCTGCAGTCGGGCTTCTCCTGGGGCAGCGGCCGCCGGCACGACGGCCAGCTGTTCGAGCTGGGCCTGACGTCCGGGATCCCGATCGGCGACGACCTGATCGCCGTCACGCTGGCGACCACGGCGGCCAACGGCGCGCACCTGCGCAGCAGCTACGGCATCGGTCCCGGCGAGTCCCGTGCCAGCGGCCTGCCCGAATGGCGCCCGCGCGCCGGCCTGATGGACTGGAGCATCGCGCTCAGCGGCGAACACCGGTTCTCCAAGCGCTGGTCCGTCAGCGGCCAATGGCTGGACGCCCGGCTGGTCGGCGACGCGTCGCGGTCGCCGCTGACGACCGCCCGGACGCAGCAGACCTTCAGCGCCAGCCTCTGGTACCGCTTCTGAGGCGGTCGCCAGGCAAGCCCTGCCCCACGCCCGCCTTCGCCCCTTCCTCAGTCCTTCGCAGTCCTTCGCAGTCCGCCATGCATCGCATCCTCCTGATCGCCGTCCCGCTGTTCGGGCTCTGCATCGCCTTCGAATGGCTGTGGGGCCGGCTGAAGGGTCGGGACACCTACCGGCTGTCCGATTCGATCAGCAGCCTCAGCCAGGGCCTGATGAGCCTGGCCGTCGCCGCGGTGACGCCGCTGTTCCAGAACGGCATGTACGCCTGGCTGCAACCGCATCTGGCGCTGGTCTCGCCCTCGATCTGGGACGGCTGGTGGGGATGGGTCGTCGCGATCATCGTCTACGACTTCTGCGACTACTGGCTGCACCGTGTCAGCCATGAGAGCGCGCTCTTCTGGGCCGCACACACGGTGCACCACCAGAGCGAGCACTTCAACCTGACGACCGCGCTGCGCCAGGAAAGCTTCTACGCGGTGATGGGCTGGCCGTTCTTCCTGCCGATGGCGCTGCTGGGCATGCCGCTGGAGCAGTACGTCGCGGCGGGCCTGTTCGTGCTGCTGTACCAGTTCTGGATCCACACCGAGCACATCGGGCGCCTGGGATGGCTGGACCGGGTGTTCTCGACACCCTCCAACCACCGCGTCCACCATGCGGTGAATCCGGGCTACCTGGACAAGAACTACGGCGCGGTGCTCGTGATCTGGGACCGGATGTTCGGCACTTTCACGGAAGAGACCGAGCCCTGCGTCTACGGCACGGTCAAGCCGTTGCACAGCTGGAACCCGGTCAAGGCGGTGGGCCAGTTCTACGGCGAGCTGTTCGACCGCGCCCGCGCCACGCCGCGCTGGGCGGACCGGATCCGCGTGCTGTTCAAGTCGCCGGGCTGGGCGCCGCCCGGCACGTCGACGACGGCCGAGCCGGATGGCGACCGGCTGCGGCAGCCGCGCTTCGATCCGGTCGTCAGCCGGCTGGACCGCTGGCGCGCGGTCAGCCTGGTCGCGGTGACGGGCGTGGCGTCGGCGGTGTGGCTCGATGTCAGCGACGACATGAGCGAGGCTCGCAACCTGGTCGCGGCGGCGGTGATCGCTGCCGGGCTCTACGCGGCGGGCGCATTGCTGGCGCAGGGCCAGGATGAAGGCCGCGATCGCGGTCAACGCACCCGCCGCCTGCGCGGCTGGGGGCTGTACCTCGGCGCGATGGCGCTGTGCGCCGGCATGATCGCCATCCTGGCTTGACACCCCGGCGCCAGCCACGGCCGCATCTGCGCCGCTGTGATGGCGAAGATGGCCGCGGCGGCAGGTCACGTCAGCTGTGGGGCCAACCGAGCACGGCCAGCGCATCGTCGTAAGAATC
This sequence comes from Roseateles chitinivorans, assembly GCF_050632145.1. Taxonomy (GTDB): domain Bacteria; phylum Pseudomonadota; class Gammaproteobacteria; order Burkholderiales; family Burkholderiaceae_C; genus Roseateles; species Roseateles chitinivorans_B. The sequence continues at coordinate 4,551,445 of NZ_CP192577.1, read as the reverse complement.
GCCGCGCGCAACGGGAACCGTGCCAGGCGCGGCGTCGCCGCCGCCCAACTGGGCCAGGCACACCATCGTCGCGCCGCCGAAGGCGATCAGGTCCTCGACCGCCGCGACCGGGAAGTCATGCCCCAACGCGTCGGACAGCTTCTCGCGCAGCGTGTGGCCCGCGTAGGTCGCCACGACCGCGCCCATCGCGCCCGCCAGCGCCGCCGGCCATGAGCGGCCGCCCGCCAGCGCCGCGCCGGAGATCGCGCCGCTGACCGCACGCGCCGCGAGCCCCGGCGGATCGGTGCGATCCGGCGTCGACGGCAGCTTGTCGACGATGAGTTCCCCGATCGCCATCGGCGTGGTCACCGCGACGGCGTGCGTCGACGCAAGGAAGGCCAGCGGCGAGTCCTTGACATCGATCCAGCCCAGCTTCGCGGCCCAGCTCGTGACGGCCAGCGGCGCGCTCGTCCGCGGGCCGGCGGTGCTGCCGAGCAGCAACGCCATCAGCAGCGTCCGCCGGGAATCGGCCGCCTTGACCGCGACCACCGGCAGCCCCTGCGCCCGGGCCTCCCGGACGACCTGCGTCCCGGCGCGCACGCGGCCGAAGAAGCGCCGGACCAGGTGCCGGGCCGACTCGGTGAAGGCGCCGTAGACCAGATGCGAGACATACGAATAGGGATGCGACTGCAGCGGCGCTCGCGTGACCGGATCGCCGAAACGGAAGGCGGGCACGAGCGTTTCGTCGACGAGGGTCGCCGCAGCCACGCCGAAGACGGTCCCGCGTCCGCAGGTCACCCGGAGATCGAGCTCGGCGGCGGCGCCGTAGAGGCCGCCAACCACGGCCCCCATGCCGTAATGGACCGCTTCGCCAGCGACCGGACGACGCCGGCGCGGCAGACGCCGCCCGGCCAGCTTGGCGAGGCGATCGGCGGCGCGTTCGGTCGACGGCATGCCGCGCACGCCCGACGTGATGCCGACCCGCGCCAGGCCCGCCTGGAAGGCGGTCATCGCGGCGGCGCCGATCAGGCCGCCGAGCAGGCCGGAGGCGGTGCCCACGCAGAGGTCGCGCGGCGGGCGGTGGTCGAGGTCCATGGGCGTTCCCGTTCAGGTCGGAGTGGAGCCGCCGTTGTGGCAAGGGTCGTTCCTCCCCGGATGACGGGGTGTCGGCATCGGCCTCGTCGGGGCCGGGGAGGACCGCCTCGCAGCCGGGAGAAGCCTCAGCGCGGCGCATGCCGGGCGATCGCCTCCTGCAGGCGGTCGCAGGCGCGCGCGACCTGCGCCTGCGGCGCCGTCGCGACGCTGAGCATCAGCCCCGACTGCGCGCCGTCGGGATCGGCAAACCAGACCGACAGCGGTGCGGGTGAGATGCCGAAGGCGAAGAGCTCCCGCGCGATCGCGAGGTCCGAGGCCCCCGCCGGCGTCCGCACGAGGACCGCCAGCGCCGCGGGCAAGGTGTCCAGACCGCGCTGGTGCAGTTGCGCCAACAGGCCGTCGCGCTGCGCCAGATACAGCCGCTTGGCGCGTCGCAGATGGCGCAGGTAGTGCCCGTCGCGCATGAACGCCGCGATCGCGAGCTGCGCGGCCGGCCCCGGCGGCGGCGCCAGGCAGGCCGCGACCTCGGCGAACCGCGCCGCCATCGACGCCGGTGCGACCACGAACCCCAACCGCAGCCGCGGATCGATCGTCTTGCTGAAGGACCCGATGTGGATCACCCGCCCGTGCGGGTCGAGCGACGCGAGCGCCGGGGCGGCGCGCCCTTGCAGCTGGAGTTCGCTCAGATAGTCGTCCTCCACGATCCAGCCGCCGGTGCTCGCGGCCCAGTCGAGCAGGCGCAGCCGGCGCTGCAGCGACATCGTCACGCCCAGCGGCGCCTGCTGCCCCGGCGTGACGACCGCGAGCGCGGCCTCCGGGGCGCGGCGCCAGCCGGCATCGACGTCGATGCCCTCCTCGTCCACCGGCACGGGAACCGGTGTCAGGCGGCCGAGCGTGAGTGCCTGTCGCGTGAAGAAGAAGCCGGGTTCTTCCATCCACGCCGAGCCGCCGTCGAGCCCGAGCACGCGCAGCGCGATCCCCAGCCCCGCCGCGTACCCGCCGGTGACGAGCACCTGGTCCGGCGAGCAGACCATGCCACGCGCGACCGCGAGATAGCCGGCGATCTCGCGCCGCAGTTCCAGTTCGCCGCGCGGGTCGGGATAGAGCGCGGCACCGCTCGTCTCCGCGAGCAGGGCCCGCGCGCGCAACCGATGCATCAGCTTGGACGGCAGGCTGTCGCGCGACGGGATGCCCGGCTGGAAGATCCCGGGGCCGGCGGTGAGCTCGCGATACATCGAGATGAACGGACCTGGATCCAGTGCCGCGCCGTTGGATCGCGCGGCCGCGGGCCGTTCCGCGACGCGCGTCCCGGTGGCACGCGATGCCTCGATCATCTGCGCGGCGGCCAGCTTCTCGTAGGCCACGCGCACCGTGCCGCGCGCCACGCCCAGTTGCGCCGCCAGATCGATCCATGACGGCAGTCGCATCCCGGCTTGCAGCACCTGCTGCTCGATGGCCATCGCGATCCCCCGGTGGATCTGGTCGGCCAGCGGAACGGCCGACGACTTGTCGAGCGGAAGACTCAGCGGCGGGTTCATGACAGCGGGCTCATCGTGGTACAGCGATTCCTTCAGTTCCTGGGACTCCACTTTGCACCACGACAGGAGAAGAATCCAGCCATCGATCCCGCATCGACATCCGATTCCTCACCGGTTCATCCCGCCTTCAGCCCCACCCGTTCCAAGGAGCCCACCATGTCCCAACGTCTCGACTACACCCAGGTTTCTCCCGCCGGCGTCAAGGCGCTTGGCGCCGTCTACGGCTATGTCGCACAGAGCGGCCTGCCGCCGGCGCTCGTCGAACTCGTCTTCCTGCGCATCTCCCAGATCAACAACTGCGCGTATTGCCTGGACATGCACACGCGGGACCTGCTGAAGAAGGGCCTGCCGGTCGAGAAACTCGCGCTGGTGCAGGCATGGCCCGAAGGCGGCGCGCTGTTCGATGCCCGCGAGCGCGCCGCGCTGGCCTGGGCCGAATCGGTCACCCGTGTCGCCACGACCGGCGTGCCGGACGCCGATTTCGCCGCCGTCAGCGCGGTGTTCAGCGAGAAGGAGGTCGTCGATCTCACGATCGCGATCGGCCTCATGAACACCTACAACCGCCTGGCCATCAGCTTCCGCAACGTGCCGCAGGCAGCGGCGATGGCGGCGCGTTGATCAGCCGACCGCGCGCCGCAGGTTCTCCCGGGCGCGGGCGTCCAGCCGGTCGCGCAACGCCGGCGTGCTGTACAGCACCGGCCGGTCCAGGAAGATCCTGAGGATCTGCCGGCGCTTGCGACGGAACAGGAATCCCGGCACGTACCCGTATTCATCGCGGATCTGGCGTTCGTACTCGTCGAAGCGCGGGCGCTCGGCACCGAGGATCGCCAGGTCGATGTCGACGAGCACCTGCTCGTCGATGCTGGCCGGCACGCCGTCGTGTTTCGTCACCAGCACCAGTTGCCGGACGCGATCGGCGACCTCACGGGTCACGCCGACATCCAACAGCGCCTCGTGCGCCCATTCGGCGCTGCGTTCCTCGTTGCCCGACCCCTTCACGTCGTAGATCGCGTCGTGGAACCAGAGCGCCATCTCGACTTCGGCCGGATGGGCGGCGAGCTCGCCGACCTCGTCGAACAGCGCGAGACATTCCTCGAGGTGCTGACGCGTGTGGTACTTGCGTTGGGGCTCCGCGTAACGCACGAGCAGTGCATCGCGCAGCGCGGTGCCGTCCGCCTTGCCAGGCTCCGCGCCTGCGCCGACGAGTGCGGACCACGCGCGGGTCCAGGATCGTTCGAAAAGGGCATTCATGTGCGCTGGATGGTAGCGGCTGCGAGTCGTCCGGCTAGGATCCAGCTTATGGCCCTCCACATCGTCACACCCACCGTCGAATCGGACGCGTTCAGTACGCCGGACCAGCGCGTCTGGCTGAAGCTCGAAGCCCTCCAACCCTGCGGCTCGTTCAAGCTGCGCGGCATCGGCCACGCCTGCGAGGTCCATGCGGCACGCGGTGCGACGCGGCTGTTGTCATCCTCGGGCGGGAACGCGGGGATCGCGGTGGCCTGCGCCGGGCGTCGGCTGGGACTGCCCGTCGTCGTCGTCGTGCCGGAAACCACGCGCGAGTGGCCCAAGACGCTGATCCGCCGACAGGGCGCGGAGGTCATCGTCCATGGCAGGAGCTGGATGGAAGCCAACGACTTCCTGATGTCCTTGCGCCAGCCGACGGATGCCTTCATCCACCCATTCGACGATCCGCTGCTGTGGGACGGTCACGCGTCGATGATCGCGGAAGCCGCCACGCAGGCGCCGAAGCCGGACGCGGTCGTGCTGTCGGTCGGCGGCGGCGGCTTGATGAGCGGTGTGCTGCAGGGCATGCACGCCATCGGATGGCAGGACGTGCCGCTGGTGGCGGCGGAAACCTTCGGCGCCGATTCGCTGAGGGCGGCGATCGCCGCGGACGGACTGGTGACGCTCGAGGCGATCACCAGCATCGCCACCTCGCTGGGCGCGCGACGGGTCAGTGAGCGGGCCTTCGAATGGACGGCACAGCATCCGGTCGTCGCCACGACGGTGACCGACGCGGAGGCGGTGCAGGCTTGCCTCGACGTGGCGAAGGAACACCGGCTGATCGTCGAGCCCGCGTGCGGCGCCGCCGTCGCGGCGACCCTCAAGCGTGCGGAGCCCGTGCTCCAGCAGGCCAGGAACGTGCTGGTGATCCTCTGCGGCGGCGCCTGTGCCACCTACGAGGATCTGATCGACTGGCGCGCCTCGAACTGAGCGGCGACGGTCCGCTGTCAAGCCCGACACGGGCAGGACGACGCACTCACATCTTCTCGCCGGGGATCGCGCTCGCCGCTTTCACCCAGGCGACGAACGCCGACTCATCGAGCGGCTCTTTCTCGCTCACATGCAGGTAGCGCGCGTTCGCGGTCTTCGAGTCGACTGGCGGCATCGGATCCAGCGACTTGCCGTTGAAGAACGCGACCTTCACGTAGCGCGTCATCACATGAATGCCCAGGAACCAGGTCGTGCCATCGACGCCGTACAGCGGCGAGTTCCACTTCACGGCCTTGTGCACCTCAGGCACGGTCTCGACGATCAGCTCGTCCATGCGCCGCACGACCGCCTGCTTCCAGTCCTGGAGCGCGGCGATGTAGGCCTGCACCGGTGCGTCGCCATGCCCCTTCGGGATCTGCGGGTTGCCGCCGGAGAGCAGGACCACGCCGCGGTCATCTGCAGGCGCCGCGGCGGTCGGTCTTGAGGGCTTGCGAGTCATGGTGGGCATGTCCTTCCTGAAAATCACGCGACGTCACAAAGCTGATCTCGGCTCATTCGGCACGCTGGTCTCGGCTCTTCCATCTTGATGCTGAGCAGCTCCGCGCCCGGCAACCGTGAGGCGCGACGGTCAAAGGTGTAAAGCGGCCCCTGCCTCTCCCACGCCGAGATTCGTGCGTGCATGCAGTCGGCAAAGTCCGCGTCGCACAGCTTGAACACGGCGAGCGCTTCGCCCATCGCCATCTCCTTGTCGAAGAAGAAGTCCCTGGCATCCAGGACCACCGACATCGCGTCGATGATCTCCTGCTTTTCGAAGCTGAAGCAGCTGCGAAGCACCCATTCGCACTCAAGCAAGACAGTCACCGGTACGTAGAGCCTTTCGCCCTGCACGGCATACCTCTGGCGCAGACGGGACGCAGCTTCGGACTGCCTTTGATCGTCCTGAATGATGCAACGGATCAAGACGTTCGTATCTATGGATCCCATCAGCGGAACGGGTTCATGTCTTCGATCGACACCGTCTTGCCGTTGCGCGGCTTCAGCATCCCCATCAAGTCATCCAAGGTCTTGGTCTTCGCACGCACATAGACGCTGCCGTCGCCGCGGATAAACCAGCGGAACGGGGTGCCAGGCTTTGCCCCCAGCTCCTTCAGGATTTCCGCCGGCACCTGCAGGGTGCCTTGCTCGCTCAGAAGCGTTTCATGCATTGCCATCTCCATTCAGGGAATCATCGGAATCCGGCTGCGGCGTCTTGTCCGCGACCGGCCTCTTCGACTTCGCAACGACGTGGATGTTTCCGTCCTCCGTCAACTTCCAGATGAAGCGCGTGCCGAGCCTGGCGCCGACGGCCTTCCGGATGTCCTTGGGAACGACGATCCGTCCGTTCATCTCCATCTTTGACATGGGCATCACACTCTCCTTGCGAAGCGATGCAGCCACTCTAGGGAAACGTCGATCCGAGCGCCATGACCCGCACTTGTGGAGACGGCGTCGGATTCACTTTCACGAGGCAGCGCCCTCACGCGGATGAGTGGGTCTCCCGTCGATACACCCAGCGGTACAGCACCGGCAGCACCAGCAATGTCAACGCGGTCGACGACAGGATCCCGCCGATGACCACCGTCGCCAGCGGTCGCTGCACCTCCGCGCCGGTCCCCGTCGCCAACGCCATCGGCACGAAACCGAGCGACGCCACCAGCGCCGTCATCAGCACGGGCCGCAGGCGTGTCAACGCACCGTCATGGATGGCCTCCTCCAATGGCCTCCCCTGCTCCCTCAACTGGCGGATGAAGGAGATCATCACCAACCCGTTGAGCACCGCCACCCCGCTGAGCGCGATGAAACCGACCGCCGCCGAGATCGACAAGGGGATGCCTCGCATCCACAACGCCAGCACGCCGCCGGTCAGCGCGAACGGGATGCCCGAGAACACCAGCAGCCCGTCCCGCGCGTTGCCGAACATCGCGAAGAGCAGCACGAAGACCAGCCCCAGCGCCACCGGCACCACGACGCGCAGGCGTTCGCTGGCCGACTGCAGGTTCTCGAACTGGCCGCCCCATCCCAGCCAGTAGCCGGACGGCAATACGACCTGCGACGTCACCGCCTGCTGGGCTTCGGCGACGAAGGAGCCGAGGTCCCGTCCGCGCACGTTCGCACTGACGACGACCCGCCGCTTGCCGTCCTCGCGGCTGACCTGGTTCGGTCCGGGCGCCAGCGCCAGCGTCGCGACCTCCGACAACGGGATGAACCGCGTCGCGCCGTCCGCGGCTCGTGGCAGCGGCACCGGCAAGCGCTCGATCGCCGCCAGGTCCGTGCGGAGGGCTTCGGGCAGGCGCACGACGATCGAGAAGCGCCGGTCGCCCTCGAACAAGGTGCCCGCATGCGTCCCACCCGTCGCCGTCGCGACCAGCTGCTGCACGTCCTGCAGGTTCAGGCCGTGACGCCCCGCCTTTTCGCGGTCGATGTCGACGGTGAGCATCGGCAGACCGGTCGTCTGTTCGACGTTGACCTCCGCCGCGCCGTCGAGTCCACCCAGCACCGCGGCGATCTTCGCCGCCGCCGCGTTCAACTGGTCCATGTCGTCGCCGAAGACCTTCACCGCGACGTCGGACCGGACGCCCGAGATCAGCTCGTTGAAGCGCAGCTGGATCGGCTGCGAGAACTCGTGGTTCTGCCCCGGCAGCGTCGCGAGTTCCTCCTGCACCGCCGCGATCAGCGCCTCGCGCGTGCGGCGCGGCTCGGGCCACTGGTCCAGCGGCTTGAGCATCACGTAAGCGTCGGAGATGTTCGGCGGCATCGGGTCCGCCGCGATCTCGGCCGTGCCGGTGCGTGAGAACACGCGTTCGATCTCGGGAAACTTCTCCTTCAGGCGCGCCTCGAGCTGCTGCTGCATCGCCACCGACTGCGACAGGCTGGTGCCCGGCAGCCGCAGCGCCTGCACCGCGAAGTCGCCTTCGTTGAGGCTGGGCACGAACTCGCTGCCCAGCCGTGTGGCGAGCAGCGTCGACAGCACCACCGCGACGGCCGCGCCGGTGATGACCACCGGCCGCGCGGCCATCGCCTTCACCAGCAGCGGCTCGTAGGCCCGGTGCGCCCAGGCCATCACGCGGCTCTCCTTCTCCTGGACCTTGTCGCCGATGAACAGCGCCACCGCCGCCGGCACGAAGGTGATGGACAGGATCATCGCGCCCAGCAGCGCCATCACGACCGTCACCGCCATCGGGTGGAACATCCGCCCCTCCACGCCGGTCAGCGCGAAGATCGGCAGGTAGACCACCATGATGATCAGTTGCCCGAACAGCAGCGGGCGGCGCGCCTCCTGCGCCGCGGCGAAGACCTCGTGGAAGCGCTCCGTGCGCGTGAGCGGACGTCCCAGCCGCGACTGCGCATGCGCCAGGCGCCGCACGCAGTTCTCGACGATGACGACCGCGCCGTCCACGATGATCCCGAAGTCCAGCGCGCCCAGGCTCATCAGGTTGGCACTGACCTTCTGGCCGACCATGCCGGTGAAGGTGAACAGCATGGACAGCGGGATCACCAGCGCCGTCAGCACCGCCGCCCGCAGGTTGCCCAGGAACAGGAACAGCACCGCGATCACCAGTACCGCGCCCTCGATGAGGTTGCGCTTGACCGTCGCGATCGCCTTGTCCACCAGCACCGTGCGGTCGTAGACGGTGACGACGTGCACGCCCTGGGGCAGCGTCGTCGCGACCTCCTTCATCTTGCGGTCCACCGCCTGCGCGACGCTGCGGCTGTTCTCGCCGATCAGCATGAAGACGGTGCCCAGCACGACCTCGCGGCCGTTGTCGGTGGCCGCGCCGCTGCGCAGTTCCTTGCCGATGCCGACCTGCGCCACGTCGCGGACCCGCACCGGCACGCCGGCGTCGGTGCGCAGCACGACGTTGCCGATGTCGGCGAGGTCGCGCAGCTGGCCCGGCGCGCGGATCAGGTACTGCTCGCCACGGCGCTCGATGTAGCCGGCGCCGACATTGGCGTTGTTGCGCTCCAGCGCCTGGACCACCTCCGCCAGCGTGAGCCCGTGCGACGACAGCCGTCCGGGGTCGGGCGCCACCTCGAACTCCTTGGCGAAGCCGCCGATGGTGTTGACCTCGGTCACGCCCGGCACGTTGCGCAGCTGCGGCTTGACGACCCAGTCCTGGATCTCGCGCAGGTCGATCGGCGTGTAGGGCGAACCGTCGGGCTTGCGCGCGCCCTCCTCGGCCTCGATCGTCCACTGGTAGATCTCGCCCAGGCCCGTGGACACCGGCCCCATCGCCGGTGTCAGCCCGTCGGGCAGGTGCTCGCGCGCGGCCTGCAGCCGCTCGTTGACCAGCTGCCGCGCGAAGTGGATGTCGGTCCCGTCGGCGAAGATCACCGTCACCTGCGACAGCCCGTAGCGCGACAGCGAGCGCGTCTGCTTGAGTCCCGGCAGGCCCGCCATCGCGGTCTCGACCGGGAAGGTCACGCGCTGCTCCGCCTCCAGCGGCGAGTAGCCGGGCGCGCCGGTGTTGATCTGCACCTGCACGTTGGTGATGTCGGGCACGGCGTCGATGGGCAGCTTCTGGTAGCTGAAGATCCCCAGCGCCGCCATGCCCAGCACGGCCAGCAGCACCAGCCACCGGTGCTCGATGGCGAATCGGATGATGCGTTCGAACATGTCGTCCCCGTCAGTGCGAATGCGTCGCCGAGCCCTTGCCGGCCTCGGACTTGATGACGAAGGCGTTGACCGCCGCGACCTTGGCGCCGGCCTTCAGGCCGTCGACGATCTCGATGCGGCGGCCGTCGCCGCGGCCGGTCTTCACCGGCGTCGCGGCGAAGCCGTCGGCGGTCCGCACGAAGACGACCTGCCGGTCCTCGAAGACCTGCACCGCGTCGGCGGCCACGGTCACCGCCGCGGGGGCTTCGCCGGTGACGACGTCGACATTGACGAAGAGCCCGGGCCGCCAGGCGCGGTCCGGATTGGCCAGCGAGATCCGCGCCTGCGCGGTCCGGCTCTGTCCCCCGATCAGCGCGCCGACGTAGGCCACCGTCCCCTCGGCGGCCTGCTCGAAGGCGGCCGAGCGCACGATGGCGCGCTCACCCACGCGCACCTTGGTCAGATCGCCCGCCGGCACATCCAGCCGCGCCCACACGGTGCGCAGGTCCGACAGCACGAAGACGCTGGCGTCCTCCTTCACCTGCTCGCCCAGCGTCAGGTGCTTCTCGACGACGACGCCGTCGAACGGCGCCCGCAGCTCGAAGCGCGTCAGCGCGCCGCCGCCCGGTGTGGCGCCGATGGCCAGCAGCTTCTGGCGGGCGTTCGCGACGGCGATCTCGGCTTCGCGCAAGGCCTGCTCGGCCACGTCGACGTCCTGCCGGGGCGAGATCTTCTCCTCCCACAGCTTGCGTTCGCGGTCGAAGGTCGTGCGCGCCAGCTGTTCGCGCTTCTGCGCCGCGAGCAGCTCGCTGCGCTGGTCCGACACCTGCGCGCTCGCGATCACGGCCAGCAGGTCGCCCTTGCGCACGGCCTGGCCGAGCGTGGCGGGCACCGCCTCGACGACGCCGCTCACGCGCGGCACCACGTGGGCCGTCCGGTCCTCGTTGAAGCCGATCTCGCCGGGCAGACGCGTCGTGGTCCGGATCGTCGCCGGCCCCGCCACCTCCAGCGCGATCGCGGCCGACTTGATCTGCGCCCCGGTCATCGCGATGGCTTCGGGCTCGCCAGCGGCATGACCATGTCCGTCCTCCTTCTCCGCGGCCTTCCCTCCAGCCGCCGCGGCCTGGTGCGCGTCGCCGGGCCGGGCAGCCCTGGCTTCGCCGGCGTGATCGTCCTTGTGTTCGCCCTTCTCCGGCCCCTTCTCCTGGTTCTTCTCCTGGTCCTGGTGCCTGCCCGCGTCCTTCTCTCCGTCATGACCGTGATCGTCATGCCCCGCTTCGGCGTGCTCGCCATGGCCGCCCTTGGCGGACCCGGCCGGTCCCGAGGCCAGGATGGCCGCGCCGCCGATCAGGCCCAGCGCCACCAGCACCGCGATCGCGATCAGTTGCCGCTTCGGCAGCCCACGTCCCGAGGACGTCTTGTCGTCTTGCTTGTTGAAATTCATCGTCGTTCTCACGGTTGCTGGACGGGCGCGCCGAGGCGGCGCTCGAGGTCGGCATTGGCGCGGTGCGCCCGAGCCAGCGCGTCGAGCCACTGCATGCGCGCCTGCAGCCAGGTGCGCTGCGCGTCGAGCACGTCCAGGAAGCCGAACTTCCCGAGTTCGAAGCCACGGGTCGCGGCGGTGTAGGCCTCCCGGGCGCCAGGGAGCACGGTGCGTTGCAACGCATCCACCTCGTCGGTGCGGGCGGCGAGCTCATCGGCGGCGCTCAGCACCTCGGCGCGCAGCCGCAGCGATTCGGCCTCCGCAAGCTGCTCGGCGGCCTGCCGGCGCTTGAGCGCCTCACGCTGGGCGCCCTGGTTGCGGTCGAACAGCGGCAGCGGGATCGATACGCCGATCACCGCCTGGTTGCGGCCGATCTCCTGCGCCCGCTTCGCGCCGAGGGTCACGGTGACATCGGGGATGCGGCGCGCGCGTTCGAGCTCGTACGCGGCCTGCGCCCGCTCGACCTCGAGCCGGGCGCGGCGCAAGGCCGGCGCATCGGCCAGGCGACGGGCGACTTCGGCCTCCTCGGGCAAGGCCGGGAGCGATGAGGCCATGCCATCCAGCGCGCCGATCGCCGCCTCGTCCATCCCGACGGCGGCCGCCAGCGCATGTCTCGCGGACAAGCGGTCCGCCTGGGCCTGGCGCCGCTCGATGCGCGCGGTGGCCTCCGCGACACGTGCCCGGGTCTCGTCGTTCGGCGCGAGCTTGCCGGCGGACACGCGTCGTGCCGTGGCCTCGGCACCGCCGCTCGCGATGCGCACCGACTCATCGGCGGCGGTGTATCGCTCCTGTGCGACCAGCGCTGCGAAGAAGGCCTGCACCACCTCGGCCCGCAGTTCGGCGCGCAACGCATCGAGCTCGGCCTGCGAGATGTCACGACCGCGCCGGGCCAATGCCGTGCGCGCGGCGCGCTGTCCGCCGATCTCCAATGGTTGGCTCAACAGCACGGTGACCGTACGCGTTTCGCGACGCGTGTCCTCCTGCTCGAGCCCGAGCGAGGGTTGGGCGGCAGCGCCGCCTGCTGCACGGCGCCCTCGGCGGCCTCCAGCTCGAAGGCCGCGGCACGCAGCCGCGGGTGCGAGGCCAGCGCGCGCTCGATGGCCGCGCCCAGCGTCAGGGTCGGCGATGGCGATGGCAACGCGGCGGTTGACGCTGACGAGGGTGATGACGGCGATGACGCGGATTGCGCGGACTTCGCGGATCGCGCTGATGAGGCGAACGGCACGGGGGCGCAGCCGTGGCGGCGGATGCGGGGGCGCATCGGGCGCGGCCAGCGCGGCCCCCGGCGAGAAGGAAAGCAGTGCCACGCTGCACAGCGGCACCAGGAACTTGGGCATCGGAGACTCCGGCGTTGTGCCCGCCGCCGCTGAGGCGGCCGGACAGGAAGGGGATCAACGGGGAATCGGCGAGCGCCACGCGCCTCGGCGGGCGCCGAGGCGATCAAGGATCAGTCGAAGGGGCGGCCGCCGATCAGGCGGTCAGCCAGTTGGGCTTCTCTCGGCGGTCGGGGCCGCGCGACGACCAGACCTCGGGCACCGAGCCCGCAGCCGCGGGACTGGCGACCGCCGGCAGCACGATGGCCGTGCTCGCGACCGGCTGGCTGTGACCCAGATGGCAGAAGCCGCAGTCGTCATCGACGCAGGTCAGCGCCTTGTCGGCCGGCGTCTCGGTGGCCTTGCGCGGCGTCTTGCCGGAGGCGTCGTCGGACGCACTGTCGGCTGCCTTGTCGGCTGCCTTGTCAGCGGTTTTTTCAGCGGGTTTTTCAGCGGTCTTGTCCGCTGCCGTCCCGACCTGCGTCGCCGCGTCGATCGCGTCCGGGCCGCCGGACAGGACCGGCACGGCCGACACGGCCGCCGCCTCATGCCGATGCTGGTGGTGGCCGATGTGGTTCACCGCCGGATCGGCTTCATGCGCGCAATAGGTCGCCGCCACCGCCCAGCTCAGCTGGAGCGGCAGCAGGATCAGCAGGAAGACGGTCAACCAGCGGCGCATGGGGCGGGAGTATAGGCAGCCCGGCCAGGTCCTCCCCGCTGACGGGCTTCGAAGCGCCCTGTCGCCAGGCCGTGGTTTTCACGAAGTCGGGCTCGGCAGCACGGAGGGGATGCTCCAGTGTTCGATCTGCATCTCGTCGACCTGCGTGGCCAGATGCAGGTTGACGCGGATCGCCGTCCAGGCCTCACGTCCCCGCGCGAACACCCGGCCGTTGGCGGCTTCCTGGATCTCGTGTTCGCCCCACAGTCCGCGGGTGCCGAACGACGGTGCCGTCGCCATGAGGGCCTCGGACGCCTCCCGGCCCGCCTCGTCGGGGTTGGCGCGGCGACGCCGTTCGAAGCGCCACACGCCCTGCCACGGGTAGTCGATGCGCACATGGCCGGTCGGCAGTTCCGGGCCGGGCTCGCTCGGCGCGTGGATGGCGCCGTGGTCGCCATAGCCGACGACGGCCAGCCCGCCGAGCCGCCGATGCAGCTCGCGCTCCAGGATGGCCAGCCGGCCCGAGGGCGCGCTGTCGTCCGTCGCCGCGGACCCGACCCACTGCGCCATGGCCGGGAAGCTGTTGCCCATCACCACGACGCGCAGGCCCGGCCACCGCGTCCGCCAGCGCGCCAGCAGGTCCAGGCCGGCGCCGGTGCCGCCGAGCAGCCACTCGCGTTCCGTGCCGACATCCAGCACGACGAGCGCACGGCGCAGGTCTTCGAGCCCGTCCAGCGCCCGCTCCACGACCACCGTCGAGGGCGACGACCAGCGGGGCGCGCCGCGCAGCCGGAACAGCACCCGGCCGAACTCGCGCTCGATCGCGGCCGCCTGCAGCGCGATGCCGCGTTCGCTGGCGCCGTCGGGCATCAGCACCACGGGCACCGCGTTGCGGTGCGCCTGGGCGAATTCGCGCCACGTCCGGAAACCCTGCGTCGGATCGGCCAGGCGGCGCCATGCCAGGGCATGGTCGAGCGGCACCCGACCCAGGTCGATGAAGTGCGGCAGCTCCTGCATCGCCTCGCCCGCCTGCTGCGCGGCGCGGCGGAAGTCGACCACGTCCGGCATGCGCTGCAGCGGCGTCAGCGTGATCAGCGGCAGGGTCCTGCGCTTGCGCCCGCGATCGAGCTCGCGCAGCGCACGCAGCTCGGCCGGCAACGTCTGCAGCGACGGAAAGTAGACGACCTCATCCTGCAAGCCCCCATTCATCGACATCTCCCGAGGGCCAGCGCCCTGACTCCGGACGCCCCGCGCGTCCGCTCCCGGCAGGCTAGGAAGGACCGCGCCGGAAAGCTACGGGCGGCTTTGATCGATGTCAGAGATCGGGTTTGTATACCCCTGTATCTGTTTCCCGGACCGTGACATCGCCATGCGAACCCCGCCCCGGTCCGACAAGGCGGGGATACATCGCGCACGTCCACTGCAGGGATCGCCACCCCCTACGGAGATTCCGCATGACCGACCGCAACGAACGCCATGGCCCGAGCGCCTCGTCCTCCCTTTCCGGCACGACCGGCACGACGGAAGTGATCAACGTGACCGACGTGACCGGACTCCCGCTGCCCCGTCGCCGGTTCCTGCAACTGGGCGCATCGGTGGGCGCCGCCGCGGCGCTGCCGCTGGCCGGATGGCTGCCGTCGGCCGCGCTGGCGGCGTCCGGCGACGGCGCATCGATCGCGATCCCGCCGTCCTTCGGCACGCTGCGGCACATCGACGCCGGCGATCTGCGCGTCGGCTACGTCGAGGCCGGCCCGGCCGACGGCCCGCCCGTGCTGCTGCTGCACGGCTGGCCTTACGACGTCCACACCTACGAGTCGGTCACGCCGCTGCTCGCGGCCGCCGGCTATCGCGTGATCGTCCCCTACGCGCGCGGCTACGGCACGACGCGCTTCCTGTCCGCCGGCACGGCGCGCAACGGCCAGCAAGGGGCGCTGGCGCTCGACGCGATCGCGCTGCTGGACGCCCTGCGCATCCCGAAGGCGATCGTCGGCGGCTGCGACTGGGGCGCACGCACGGCGGGCATCCTCGCGGCGCTGTGGCCGGAGCGCTGTCAGGCGCTGGTGTCCGTCAGCGGCTACCTGCTCGTCAGCCGTCAGGTCAACGCGGAGCCGTTGCCACCGGCGGCCGAACTGCAATGGTGGTACCAGTACTACTTCGCGACCGAACGCGGCCGCCTGGGCTACGAGAAGTACCGCGCCGAGTTCTCGAAGCTGATCTGGCAGCTCGCCTCGCCGCAATGGCGTTTCGACGAGGCGACCTTCGCGCGCAGCGCCGCCGCCTTCGACAACCCGGACCATGTCGCGATCGTGGTCCACAACTACCGCTGGCGCCTCGGCCTGGCCGACGGCGAATCGCGCTTCGACGCCGTGGAAGCCCGCATCGGCGCGGCGCCGGAGATCACGATCCCGGCGATCACGCTGGAGGGTGACGCCAACGGCGCGCCCCATCCGCCGTCGTCCGGCTATCGACGCAAGTTCACCGGCAAGTACGAGCACCGCGACCTGACCGGCGGCATCGGCCACAACCTGCCGCAGGAAGCACCGAAGGCGTTCGCCCAGGCGATCCTCGACGTCACGCGACTCTGACGGTCCACGGACCCACGACGAAAGCGGGGTTCCCTCATGGGAACCCCGTTGCTCGAAGTCGGATGACCATCAATGCATGGTCAGGTCATCTTGCGTCTGTCGTCCGGTCCGTCAGGTCGGCACTGTCTCGCTCGGACCCGACGTGCGGATCGTTGCGGCCCGTGCCGGGCATCGGGAGCGATCAACGACGGTACGAATGCGCCGCCTCGAGCTCCGGCGCATATCCCTGCTCGCTCCACATGCGGTCCAGCGACCCATCGGCGCGAGCCTGTTCCAACTCATCCATCACCTGGGCACGTGTCTTGCCGCCTGCAGCGGGCGCGGCGAACTGCACCTGCGTGCTCGTGTCGGCGGACATGCCCACCGTCACATCGGCATCGGCCTGGTGATTCGAGTACTGCACGTCCATGCCCCTGGCTTCGTCGAAGTCGGGCGCGTAGCTGTGGTCGCCCTGAAGCTGGTTGAGGCTGCCGTCCATGCGGGCGGCTTCCAGTTCCGCGCTGACCTGGTCACGGGACTTGGGGCCGGACACGATTTCCTCCTCGACCTGCGCGAACGCCGGCACGCTCAAGGCCACCGCCAGTGCGGCGGCACCCATCGGAATGGAAAGCTTCTTGAAGTTGGTCATGATCGAACTCCTTGGATTGAAAAGTGATCCTGCACACGGAAGTCCGATGTCATCGGGTCTCCGCTGCGTCGGCGCGCGTTTCAAACGCCTTGGTAGCTACTCTAGGCGGGCGGCGCTGACATGAGGCGGACATGCGGATGACCGTTTTGTCATCGTTGCGCAGTGCGGGCGGACTGCTGCGCGCGCTGCGTCAGCGCGTCGACCAGTTGACGGCGATGCTGGAGCGGCAACGGCGGTCGCAGGCCCAGGTGGAAGCCTTCAGCGCCAACGTCGCGCACGAGCTCCGTACGCCGCTGGCGACCTTGATCACGGGCACCGAACTGACGATCCGTGACCCCACGCTCGGGCCCGAGGCCAGGGACCGCCTCGGTGCCAACCTCGAGGAGCTGCGACGCATGCAGGGCATCGTGGGCGACATGCTCTTCCTGTCGCGGGCGTACGGCGGGCAGCGGGCGCGCCGGCAGCGCGTCGACAGCCTGGCCGCGCTGGTGGCCGAGGTCGTCGACTACCACGACGCCGCCCTCGATGAGGCCGGACTGTCCTCGCGCATCGACGGCGAGGCGGCCGGCGACTTCGACGCCGCGCTGCTCAAGCGCGCGCTGTCGAACCTGATCGCCAACGCGACCCGCTACGCCACGGTCGGCAGCCTGCTGCGCATCGGCATCGAGGGATCGCGGTCAGGGCTCGTCCGCCTGTGGGTCGCGAACAGCGGACCGGTCATTCCGGCGAAGCGCCTGCCGCGTCTGTTCGACCGCTTCTATCGCGCCGACGCCGCGGGCAGCGCCTTCGCCATGAACGGCGGCATGAACGGCGGCGGCATGAACGGCGTTGTGAACGTCGCCGAGCGCGGTGCCGGAGCAGACGGCGAACACCTGGGTGTGGGCCTGTCGATCGTCGACGCGATCGCCCGGATGCACGGCGGCGCGCCGTTCGCGCGCTCGGACGAGCGGGAGACGCGCATCGGGTTGACGTTGAGCGGCGGCGTGTCCGGGCGCGCCTACACTGCGCGCCGTTCCCAGCCCTCCCCGGCGGCGTTGCCGACGCCGCCCACCCTGCCGCCATGACCGATCGCCTGCTCAGTCTCGTCCAGCACCCGCTCGGCCGTCGCCTCGCACGCCTGTTCAATCTGCCGCAACCCGTTCCACTGCTCCGTCGTCAGGACGCCTGGAGCGACGAGGAACTCCTCGGCCGGCCGGTGCTCGCGATCGCACCGGGCAGCGCGGCACCGTTGCCGTCGCTGCTGGCGGCCATCGTCGCGCAAGGCGGCGTGCCGAGCGGCGACGGACGGGTGCGCACGCTGGTGATCGACGCGACCGGCTGCCGTGACGTGCCGGCCCTGCGTGCGCTGTTCGACCAGGCACAGCTGGCGGTGAGCCGCCTCGCACCGGGAGGGCGGATCCTCGCCCTGACCTCGGCCGGCGTCATGAGCGCGGCGGAGGCGGCCTGCCTGCACGCGGTGCAGGGCTTCGTCCGCGCGCTGGCCAAGGAAGTCGGCCGACGCGGCGCGACGGCCAATGCCCTCGTGCTGCAGGAGGGTGCGGCCTCGATGGAATCGCTGGCCGGCGCCTTGCGCTTCTTCGGCACGGACCGCTCGGCCTATGTCTCGGGCCAGGTGCTGTCCTGGCGCAAGGACGTGGTGCCCCTGCTCGACGGCGATCGCGCCCCGGCGGCGCTCGTCACCGGCGCGGCGGGCGGCATCGGCGCGGCCACGGCCCGACGCCTGGCAATGGACGGCATGCGCGTGCTGTGCGTCGACGTGCCGGCGGCGCGTGCGCCGCTGGAAGCGCTGGCGCGCGAGATCGGCGGATCGCTGCTCGCGGCGGACCTGACGGCCCCCGGCGCCGTCGACGAACTCGCCGATGCGGCGCGACGCCTGCAAGGCGTGGATGTGCTCGTGCACAACGCAGGCATCACACGCGACCGGACGCTGGCGCGGATGTCGGCGGCGGAATGGGAGTCCGTGATGGCGGTGAACCTCGCGGCAATCCTGGCCATCGATGCGCGGCTGGACGAGGCCGGACTGCTGAACGCCGGCGCGCGCGAGGTCTGCCTGTCGTCCATCAGCGGCATCGCGGGCAATGCCGGCCAGAGCAACTACAGCGCCACGAAGGCGGCGCTCATCGGCTACGTGGGCGCTCGCGCGGCGACGCTCGATGGCAGCGGCGGAACGATCAACGCCGTCGCGCCGGGCTTCATTGAAACGGCGATGACGCGACGCATGCCGTGGATGGTGCGCGAGGCCGGGCGTCGCCTGAACTCGCTCAAGCAAGGCGGCACGCCGGCGGATGTGGCCGAGGCGATCGCCTTCCTGGCGTCACCGGGCGCCCACCCGCTCACGGGCCAGGTGTTGCGGGTCTGCGGGCAGTCGTTGCTGGGCGCGTGAGCGTCGGGCCCGGCCGGCCCGGCCGGCTTGACCGGCTCGACCCGCATGACCCGCATGACCCGCATGACCGGCGGGTTCCAGCCCGTCGGTCATGCGGAGTCCGCGAGGAACACCCGCGAGGGGTGCCCATGGCCGGACTCGTGTGCGCCCCGTCAGATGTAGCCCAGCAGCAGCAGGACGATGAGGATCAGAACGACGAGGCCGAGGCCGCCGCTCGGGCCGTAGCCCCAGCTGCGGCTGTGAGGCCAGGAGGGCAAGGCGCCGACGAGCAGCAGGATGAGGATGACGAGCAGGATGGTGCTGATCATGGAGGTCTCCGGGATCTTGTGACGTGGATGGGGCCCGTCGCGCGGCGGACTTGGCCTGACGCGGGCAGCATGGGCTCCACTTGGCAACCCCTGTGCCCGGCGTACGAACCGAGGGACGTCCGCAGGGAAGCGCGGTGGCGCATGCCGCGAGGCACGTACCGAGACACCTACCGAGGCACACGCGGAAGGTACGCCTCGGGTTCGCGGTTTGCTGAGGGCGTGCGGGACCCTCGCCCTGCCTGTCTCGACATCTCATGCCCTCGCGCCGCCAAGCTCCGTCACAGCGTCTCCTGCTCCAGCAACTGCGCCGTTTCGGGTTGCGTGTCTGGCGACCTGGTCAGAAGGACGTCGTCGACCGCGTGCTGCGGGGCCTGAACACGCTGGCCGTGATGCCGACCGGCGCCGGCAAGTCGCTCTGTTATCAGCTGCCGGCAGCGTTGCTGCCGGGCCGCACCATCGTCGTCTCGCCGTTGATCGCGCTGATGAAGGACCAGTGCGAACGGCTGGGCGCGCTGGGCATCCGCTGCGCGCAGGTGCACAGCGGCCTCGACGCGGCGTCGCTCGCGACCCAGGAAACGATGGCGCTCGACGGCACCGCGCGCGTCGTGCTGCTGACGCCTGAACGGCTGGATGACGCCGACTGGATCGAGCAACTCGCGCGGCGTCCGACGGACCTGCTGGTCGTCGACGAGGCGCATTGCATCTCCCAATGGGGGCACGACTTCCGTCCGGCCTTCCTTCGCATCGGCGAGGCCCGCGAACGCCTGGGCCGGCCCGTCGTGCTCGCGCTCACGGCGACGGCCTCCGCGGACGTCGTCGAGGACATCGCGAACCAGCTCGACATCCCCGCCGCGGGCCGCCTGATCGCCGGCACCTACCGCCCCAACCTGCACTACCGCGTCGAGCCGCTGGCGGACGACGAGGACAAGCTCCGGCGGCTGCTCGCGCTGGTCGCCGGGGAGCACGACGGCGACGACAGCAACGAGGAAGGCCACGAGGAAGGCGGCGAACGCCATTCATCGGCCGACACCAGCGTCCGGCCCGAGGCGCACTCCGACCTGCCTTCGACGATCGTCTACACGGCCACGGTACGGGCGGCTGAATCGGTGCATGACGCGCTGACCGGCGCGGGCATCCCCTCGGCGCTGTACCACGGCCGCCTGCGCGCCGCGCAGCGCCACGAGGCGCAGGACCGCTTCATGCGCGGCGACGCGCGGGTGATGGTCGCGACCAACGCGTTCGGCCTGGGCATCGACAAGCCGGACATCCGGCGCATCGTGCACTACCAGCTGCCGGCGGGGCTGGACGTCTACTACCAGGAGTCAGGACGCGCCGGCCGCGACGGCGAACGGGCGGACTGCACGCTGCTGTTCGTGGCCGGCGACCGGGCGGTGCAGCAGTTCTTCCTGAACGGACGGTATCCCGTGCCGGCCGATGCACAGGCCGTGATGGAGGCCCTGCGCGCGGCGCCACCGGACGACGCCGGGTGGACCCTCGACGCGCTGCGGGAGCGGCTGGGCCGGCCGCGCAACAAGCTCGAGGTCCTGAGCGGGTTGCTGGTCCGCGAGGGATGGCTCACGGAGGACGGCGATGCGTTCCGGCTGACGGATCCGGCGCCTGGCGACGTGGCCTCGCTGAGGGAGGCCCTCGCCCGCTACGAGGCCAAGGCCGGACAGGACCGCCGCCGGCTCGAGCAGATGGTGTTCTACGCGCAGAGCGGCCTGTGCCGGTGGCGCGTGATGCTGGAGGCCTTCGACGAAGCGGCGGGCTTCGAGCGCTGCCACGGCTGCGACAACTGCGCGCGCATCGATGCGCACGAGCGCGAGTCCGCCGCGCGCGTCGCCAGCGCGACGGCCGACAGTCCGCCGGTGACCGCGGTGGTGTTCCACCCCGGCGACGCGGTGCGCGTCAAGCGTTATGGCGGCGGCGTGGTCGTCGAGGCCAGCGCGGACAGCGTGACGGTCGCCTTCGGCCAGGAGAAACGCAGCTTCCTGCCGCAATTCGTGAAGCGCGCGAAGCCGCCAGCGGCGAAGGCAGCCTGAGCGCTTCCCCAATTTCCCCCTTCGGTCGGCCCCCTTCATTGCCCCAATCGGGGCGATGCGAAGTGACGCGGCTTCGTGGAGCATGACGTTGTCGCGCAGGGATTCTTTGAGGCACGTCAACGGAATGCCGGATTTCTGTCGCGACGCCCGCCGGCTGGCTTGCTTCGTGGCCGCATCGGCAGCAGCATTTCGGCCCTCCCAAGTCCTTGAAAAAATTCCTGTCTCCATGACCCCGCCGAATACCTCTCCTACTTATCAGCTCCAGGTGCCAGAAGAGATCTGCCATCTGATTGACCGAGCGGCAGCGACCACGAGCAAGTCTCGCGCCGATTTCATGCTGAATGCTCTTTTAGATGTGGCCCAAAGCGCGCTGCTGGAACAGTCGCTCTTCCGTGTGAGCGACGGGCAGATGAAGGCTTTCGAAAAGGCTCTTGATGAGCCATTGGACGAGAACCTCGCATTTCAGAAATTCCTGGCCAGGAAGGCGCCATGGAAGCGCTGAAACTGTGCGACATCGACGCCCCTCAATTGCTGACGACGACCCACAACTGTGGCGATTTTCATCAGGGCTGGAGGTTGTCTCCCGTCGATCCGATGCTCCTCATGGTGCCGCTCTGATGAACTACTTGGCGGGCTCCCCCACCATCCTCATGATCACCTCCGCCGTCTTCTGCATCAACGGCGTCGCCCGTTTGCTGGTCGGCGTGACCAGGCACAGCGTGCTCTGGATATCCGCCTTGGCGAACGGCGTCGTGATCAGACGTTCCGGCCTTTCGTAGATCTGCAGCGCATCCTCGCCCAACGCCGCATGGCCGATGCCGGCCGCCACGCAGTCCAGGATCGCCGGGACGCTCGCCACTTCCCATCGCACGTCGAGCTGCACGCCCGCCATCGCTGCGGCCTGCTCCATCAGCGCGCGGAAGATGTGCCCCCGCTGCGGCATCACCAGCGGATAGCGCGACAGCTGCGACAAGGTCGGTGGCCGTGCCGGCGCCTGATCCTTGGGGCTGACCAGGCACAGGCGCTCGCGACGCAGCGGCAGGATCTCCAGGGCCGGCACCGGCTCGGGGTTGTAGACCAGCGCCAGGTCCGTGCGGCCGGTCAGCAGCCATTCGGTCAGATGGACCGAGAAGCCTTCCATGATCGTCAGCCGCGCCTGCGGCATCTCCGCCTGGAACGCCCGGATCAGCGCCAGCGTGTGCAGCCGCGCCAGCGTCGGCGGCATCGCGATCGTGATCTGTCCGACCGGTTCGCTGCGCCGTGCCCGCAGGTCGTCCTTGGCATGGCTGACCAGGTTCAGGATGTCCTGTCCATGCTGCAGCAGACGCCGGCCCGCCTCGGTCAATGCCACGCCGCGGCCGTTGCGCAGCAGCAGCGTCTCGTGCAGCTCCGTTTCCAGCGCCCGCACCTGCCGGCTCAGCGCCGGCTGCGCCACCCCCAGCACCATCGCGGCCTTGCTGAAGCTGCCGTGTTCGGCCACGTGGACGAAGGTTTCCAGTTGGGTCAGGTTCATGGCGGCATGCTCTCATGAACCGGCATGGCACCGCATCCGTGTCATGCCGGATCGGAATAGCAGCTAGTGGAACCCAGAACTGGTTCCACCGGGCCGGGGGGACCAGAATCCGCCCCACTCGACCGCTTCCGGACCACCCCGTGATCGCACCCCTCGCCGGCCTCTCCTCGATGGCCACCCGCGCCCTGCTGGCGGACCTGTCCGCCGGCTACACCGCCGCGCATGGCCTGGAGATCCGCTTCGAGTCCATCGGCGGCGTCGATGCCGCCAGACGGGTCGAAGCGGGCGAGACGCTGGATCTCGTCGTCCTCGCCGCCGACGCGATGGAACGGCTGCTGAATGCCGGACACCTGCGCGCGGGTTCGCTGCGTCCGATCGCCGACTCGCCGATGTTCATCGCGTCGCCGGAAGGCCATGCCCGCCCCGCCGTCGACACCGCCGACGCGCTGCGCCAGGCCCTGCTCGGCGCGCGCGCCATCGGCTACTCCACCGGCCCCAGCGGTCAGGCGCTGCTCGCGCTGCTCGACGAATGGGGGCTGCGCAACGCCCTCGCCGAGCGCCTGCGTCAATCCCCCGCCGGGGTCCCCGTGGCGAAGATGGTCGCGCAGGGCGATGTCGACCTGGGCTTCCAGCAACTGAGCGAGCTGCGGGGCCACGGCGGCCTGACGATCCTCGGCCCGATGCCCCCGGGACTGGAGATCGTCACCCGGTTCACCATCGCCGTCGCCGCGACCTGTGCCGAGCCCGCCACCGCGCAGCGCGTCGCCGACGATTTCGCTGCCGCCCGGCACGATGCGCTGCGTCGCCGGCTGGGTCTCGCCTCACCGGTCCTCTGAGCGCGCAACGCGCGCTTCCCGACGTCCGCCCGCTCTCCCGATCGACCAATCCCCCGCAAGAAGGAATCCGCCATGTACGAACTCGGCGTCGTCTACCGCAACATCCCCCGCGCCGACCGCATCGCCGCCGACGCGCTCGGACACTTCGGCGCCGCGACGGTCCATGAAGCCCTGGGGCGAGTCGGCCTGCTCAAGCCCTGCATGCGGCCGATCCAGTCGGGCGTCGCGGTCTCCGGCACCGCCGTCACGGTGCTGCTGCAGCCCGGCGACAACTGGATGATGCACGTCGCCGCCGAGCAGATCCGCGAGGGCGACATCGTCGTTGCCGGCGTCACCGCCGAATGCACCGACGGCTACTTCGGCGACCTGCTCGCGACCTCCTTCAAGGCGCGCGGCGCCCGCGCGCTGGTCATCGACGCCGGAGTGCGCGACGTCCGCACGCTCAACGAGATGGGGTTCCCGGTCTGGAGCAGGTGCATCTCCGCCAAGGGCACGATCAAGGCGACGCCGGGCTCGGTGAACATCCCCGTCGTGTGCGCCGGCGCGCTGGTGCATCCCGGGGATGTCATCGTGGCGGACGATGACGGCGTCGTCTGCGTCCCGGCCGCGCTGGCGCAGAAGACGCTGGACGCCGCCGCCGCGCGCGAGGCCAACGAAGGCGCCAAGCGCGAGCAGTTCGCCGCCGGCGTGCTCGGCCTGGACCTGTACAAGATGCGCGAGCCGCTGGCCAAGGCCGGCCTGCGCTACATCGACTGATTCAAGTCTTCCTCTTTATCCGCCCAATCCGCTTTACCCGCAGTTCCGAGCAGCAGTTCCCACCCACCCGAGCGCCCCGCCTTGCAGAGGGCGCCGATGACAAGAGATCGACGGAGACAACGACGATGACTGCCAACCCCTCCTTCAGCACCGGAGTTCAGTACGGCCTCCGCCGCTGGCCCTCACCCCTGCCCTCTCCCGCAAGCGGGAGAGGGAGTCAGGCCCGTCGCGCCGTCCTCGCTGCTGCCCTCGCCCGCGCCGGGCAAGGCCTGACCCTCGCGGCCCTGCTCATGACCGCCGTGCTGCCGCGAATCGCCGCGGCCCAGGCCGGTGCTTCGGGCGTGCCAGCCGCGGACTGGCCGACCAAGCCCGTGCGCATCATCACGCCCTTCCCGCCCGGAGCCGGCCCCGAGACGGTCGCCCGCGTGGTCGCCGAGAAGCTCTCGAAGAAGTGGGGCAAGCCGGTCATCGTCGAGAACAAGCCCGGCGCCAACGGCTTCATCGCCATCGACGCCTTCAAGCGCGGCGCCACCGACGGCCACGACCTGATCCAGCTGGACAACGTCCACCTCGTCGTCTACCCGCACCTGTTCAAGAAGCTGCCCTACGACCCGGTCAAGGACTTCGATCCGATCGCGCCGTTGTTCAAGACCTACTTCTTCGTCGGCGTCGCCACCAACAGCAAGTACAAGACCGTCGGCGACATCGTGGCCGACGCCAAGGCCCATCCGAACGCGCTGAACTACGGTTCCTGGTCCGTGGGCAACCCGGTCCACCTGGGCGCGGCGCAGCTCGAGGCGATGACCCGCACGCAGATGACGCACGTGGTCTACAAGGAAACGTCGATGCTCTACACCGCCGTGGCCAACGGCGAGCTGAACTTCGCGCTCGGCTCGATGGCGACAGCCGGTCCGCTGCAGCGCGCCGGCAAGATCCGGTTCATCGCGGTCACCGGGCCGAAGCGTCATCCGGCCTTCCCGGACCTGCCGACCGTCAGCGAATCCGGCGGCCCCGCCGGCTACGAGGTCACCGGCTGGACCACGATCGCGGCGCCTCGCGGCCTGCCCAAGGCGGTGCAGGAGAAGATCCAGCGCGACATCGAGGCCGCGCTGGCCGAGCCCGACATCCGCGAGCGTTACGCCACCTTCGGCTACGACGTCTTCCCGACCACGAAGGAGCAGTACAACAGCTTCATCGCGAGCGAGTCCGCCAAGTACGCCGACCTGATCAAGCGGCTCAACCTCTCGCTGGACTGACATGAGCGCCGCACTCCCGCAAGCGCAGACGCCGCCCCAGGCGCTCCGCATCGGCCTCGTCGGCTACGGCGAGGTCGGACGGATCCTGGCCGAGGACCTGCGCGCCGCCGGCGCCACGGTCAGCGCCTATGACCTGAAGCTGGAATCGCCGTCGAGCGACGCCGACACGATGCGCGAGCACGCGGTCGAGTTCGGCGTCGAGTTGACGAGCTCGGCCACGATGGTCGCGACGCCGGCGGACCTGGTCGTCATCGCGGTGACCGCGAGCCAGACGCTGGATGCCGCGCGCTCGACCGCGGCCGGGCTGCGGCCCGACACCTTCGTGCTCGACCTCGATTCGGCGTCGCCCAGGGCCAAGCGCGAGGCGGCGGACGCGGTGCACGCGCAAGGCGGCCGCTATGTCGAGGGCGCCGTCATGACGAGCGTCCCGCCGTACCGCATCCGCGTGCCGCTGCTGCTCGGCGGTCCGCATGCGCTGGCGATCGAACCGCTGCTGCGCCGGCTGGGTTTCGCGCCGAGCGTCGGCAGCGCCGACTTCGGCATCGTCAGCGCGACCAAGATGTGCCGCAGCGTGATGATCAAGGGCCTGGAGGCGATGGTGATCGAGAGCCTCACCTCGGCGCGGCACTACGGCGTGGAAGACGCGGTGCTCGCCTCGCTGAAGGAGACCTTCCCCGGCATCGACTGGGAGAAGCAGGCCGCCTACTTCTTCCAGCGCGTGATCCAGCACGGCCGGCGTCGCAGCGAGGAGGTCCGCGAGGTCGCCGAGACCGTGCGCGACGCCGGTCTCACGCCATGGAGCGCGGAAGGCACCGCCGAACGCCAGGCCTGGATGGCCGATCTGGCCGAGGACGGCGTCTTCGGACCACGCGGCGATGCGGACTTCGGCCGCAGCCCGGACTGGCGCACCGAGGCCGACCGGCTGCTCGCGCAGATCGCCCGACCCAGGTTCTGACGATAGCCCCTCGACATTGCGGAAGGATCCCCGATGACGCTCCCCACCTCCGGCGGCTTCGACAAGACCCCGGGCTGGCTCGACTGGTATCAGGACCCGTCGACGCCGCGCCTGCGGCTGCCCGACGGCGCCGTCGACGCCCACTGCCACGTCTTCGGCCCCGGCGCCGAGTTCCCGTATGCGCCCGAACGCAAGTACACGCCCTGCGATGCCGGCAAGGCGCAGCTCTTCGCGCTGCGAGACCGGCTCGGCTTCAGCCGCAACGTGATCGTCCAGGCGACCTGCCACGGCGACGACAACCGCGCGATGGTCGATGCCTGCCGCGCCTCCGGCGGCCGCGCGCGCGGGGTCGCGACGGTGCGCCGCGGCATCACCGACGATCAGTTGAAGGACCTGCACGACGCGGGCGTGCGCGGCGTGCGCTTCAACTTCGTCAAGCGGCTGGTCGACTTCACGCCACGCGACGAACTGATGGAGATCGCGCAGCGCGTGAAGGCCCTCGGCTGGCACGTCGTCATCTACTTCGAGGCGCCCGATCTGCCTGAGCTCTGGGACTTCTTCAGCGCGTTGCCGACGACGGTCGTCGTCGACCACATGGGCCGACCCGACGTCGCGAAACCCGTCGACGGACCGGAATTCGCGCTGTTCCTGCGTTTCATGCGGGAGCATCCCTTCGTCTGGAGCAAGGTCACCTGCCCGGAGCGCCTGTCCGTGGCCGGCCCGCCGGCCCTGAACGGCGAGCCCGAGCCCTACCGCGACGTGATCCCGTTCGCGCGCCGCGTCGTGGAGGAGTTCCCCGACCGCGTGCTCTGGGGCACGGACTGGCCCCACCCGAACCTGAAGGACCACATGCCCGACGACGGCCTGCTGGTCGACGTCATCCCGCGCATCGCGCCCACGGCCGAGCTGCGCCAGCGGCTGCTGGTGGACAACCCGATGCGGCTGTACTGGCCCGAGGCCATCCGTTGACCGGCCGCTGATGGAGACCGACATGGCGATCCACAAGCCCTACCAGGACATCCCCGGCACCACCATCTTCGACGCCGACCAGGCGCGCAAGGGCTACTGGTTGAACCAGTTCTGCATGTCGCTGATGAAGGCCGAGAACCGCGCGCGCTTCAAGGCCGACGAACGCGCCTACCTGGACGACTGGGCCATGACGGCGGCGCAGAAGGAGGCGGTGCTGGCGCGCGACCTGAACCAGTGCATCCGCCTGGGCGGCAACATCTACTTCCTGGCCAAGATCGGCGCGACCGACGGCCGCAGCTACCAGCAGATGGCCGCCGGCATGACCGGCATGAGCGAGACCGACTACCGCGACATGATGCTCGCCGGCGGCCGCCGGCCCGACGGCACGCCGCGACGCGCGCCGGTCGCGCCGGACATCGCCGCGGATGCGAGCGGCGCCACGGCAGGCGACACCCGGCAGGACACCCGGCAGGACACGAAGGGAACCCCTCGATGAGCACGCATGCGCGGATCACCGCCTCGGTCTACACCTCGCACGTGCCGGCGATCGGCGTCGCGATGGACCAGGGCCGCACGCAGGACCCGTACTGGCAGCCGCTCTTCGCCGGCTATGCGCCTTCGCGACGCTGGATGGACGAGAACCGGCCCGACGCGATCGTGCTGGTCTACAACGACCATGCCAACGCCTTCAGCCTGGACATGATCCCGACCTTCGCGCTCGGCACCGCGGAGCGCTACGAGCCCGCCGACGAGGGCTGGGGACCGCGCGCGGTGCCGCCGGTCCACGGCCACGGCGAGCTCGCCGCCCACATCGCGCAGAGCGTGATCCAGCAGGACTTCGACCTGACGCTGATCAATCGCATGACGGTCGACCACGGGCTGACGGTGCCGCTGTCGCTGCTGTTCGGCGAGCAGGCCCCCGGCGCGCCCGGCTGGCCGGTGCCGGTGATCCCGCTGGCGGTCAACGTCGTGCAGTACCCGGTGCCCTCGGGCCGGCGCTGCCTGCAGCTGGGTCAGGCGATCCGCCGCGCGGTGGAAAGCTTCGACACGCCGCTCAACGTCCAGGTCTGGGGCACCGGCGGCATGAGCCACCAGCTCCAGGGCCCGCGCGCCGGCCTGATCAACCGCGAGTGGGACAACGCCTGGATGGACCGCCTGATCGCGGATCCGCGCGGCCTGTCGGAGATGCCGCACCTGGACTACGTCCGCGAGGCCGGCTCCGAGGGCATCGAGCTGGTGATGTGGCTGATCGCCCGTGGCGCGATGGCCGACCTGGACGGCGGCGGCGCGCCTCGGGTCGCCCATCGCTTCTATCACGTGCCCGCCTCCAATACCGCCGTGGGTCACCTGATCCTCGAGAACCCCTGACCCTTGCGGAGATCCCATGACCGCACCGATCCGCATTGCCCTGGCCGGCGCCGGCGCCTTCGGCCAGAAGCACCTCGACGCGCTGCGCCAGATCGACGGCGTCGAGGTCGTGTCGCTGATCAGCCGCGACCTCGACAAGACCCGCGAAACGGCCGCGAAGTACGGCATCGGCCACGCGACCACCGAGCTCGACGAGGCGCTGGCGCGCGACGATGTCGATGCCGTCATCCTCTGCACGCCGACGCAGCTGCACGCGCGGCAGGCGCTGGCCTGCCTGGACGCGGGCAAGCATGTGCAGGTGGAGATCCCGCTGTGCGACGTGCTGGCCGACGGCGAGGCCGTCGTGCGCCGCCAGCGCGAGACCGGCCTGGTGGCGATGTGCGGCCACACGCGCCGCTTCAATCCGAGCCATCAGTGGCTCCACCGCCGCATCGAGGCGGGCGGATTCCAGCTCCAGCAGATGGACGTCCAGACCTACTTCTTCCGACGCACCAACACCAATGCGCTGGGCCAGGCGCGCAGCTGGACCGACCACCTGCTGTGGCACCACGCCGCGCACACGGTGGACCTCTTCGCCTGGCAGTGCGGCAGTCCCGTGGTGCGCGCGAACGCGCTGCAGGGCCCGATCCATCCGACGCTCGGCATCGCGATGGACATGAGCCTCCAGCTGCAGGCCGCCAACGGGGCGATCTGCACGCTGTCGCTGTCCTTCAACAACGAGGGACCGCTGGGCACCTTCTTCCGCTACATCGGCGACACCGGCACCTACCTCGCGCGCTACGACGACCTCGTCACCGGCCGCGACGAGACCGTCGACGTCAGCCGCGTGGCCGTGTCGATGAACGGCATCGAGCTGCAGGACCGCGAGTTCGTCGCCGCCATCCGCGAAGGCCGCGAGCCCCAGGCCGGCGTCGCGCAGGTGCTGCCCTGCTACCAGGTACTGGACGGCCTGGAACGGCAGCTGCGGGAATGAGTCGCGGCGCGCCGGTCGCGGTTAGGATGACCGCTTCCCCTGCGTGCCCCCGATGGACCGACCGCCCCTTTACGCCCCCCGCTCCCTGACGCGACTGGCCCTGTGGCTCGCGGCGGGCAACCTCGTCATCGCCGCGGCGATCGCGACGGCCACCTGGCTGGCGCTGCAGGCCGGGCGCGAATCCGACCTCACCCGCGCCCGCGAGACCACCGAGAACCTGGCCGCCAGCCTCAGCATCGAGATCGGCGCGGAGCTCAAGCAGGTCGACAACGCGCTGTCGACCCTCGCGCTGCAGTTCCGGCGCACCGCCGGCGATGCGGACCAGGTCCGGCGCGCGATGGATCGTGCCCTGGCCGACCAGCGCAGCCTGCTGCCGCAGGTCGACGCGATCCGGATCACCGACGCCCGCGGCCAGGTCGTCTACGGGCTCGCGGGCGAGGAAGGCGCGCTCAACGTCGGCGACCGGGACTATTTCCAGCGCGCGCGGGACGGCAACGGCGAGGCCATCGTCATCTCCGAGCCGCTGTTCGGCCGCGTGCTGCACAAGTGGGGCATCGCCGTGTCGCGGCGGCTGGAACGCGAGGACGGCAGCTTCGCCGGCGTGGTCTACACGACGCTGTCGACTGAGCACTTCATCGAGAGCTTCAAGGGCCTGACGATCGGCGCGGAAGGCGCGATCTCTCTGCGCACGCGCAGCCAGCGCCTGATCGCGCGTTATTCGGCCACGGAGCCGCACTCGATCCGCGGCATCGGCGACGTGATCGTGTCCGAGGACCTGAAGCGCAAGATGGCCGCCAACCCGCATCAGGGCTGGTACATGACGCGGACCAAGCTCGACAACATCGAGCGCATCACCTGCTACCGCGAGGTGCGCGGTTATCCGCTGACGATCTTCACCGGCGCGAGCACCGCGGAGTTCCTGGCCGCCTGGCGGGGCGAGGTCGTCCAGCAGGGTGGGCTGGCCGTCGTGGTCATCCTGACGGTGCTGGGCTGCTCGGTGCTGGTCTTCCTGCAGCAGCGGCGCGACCGCCGCGCGGCGATCGGGCTGCAGCAGCTCGCGCTGGAGCAGGCGCTGATGCTGGACAACGACATGGTCGGCATGATGCGCCTGCGCGACCGCACGGTGGTCTGGAAGAACCGCGCGCTGGCCTCGCTGTTCGGCTACGCGCCCGGGGAGCTGCACGGGCAGACGACCCGGCCGCTGTACCTCGACGACGAGAGCTTCCGCGAGGTCGGCGACGCCGCCTATCCGGCGATCGCCGCGGGCCGGCGCTACCGCCGGCAGCTGCGGATGCGGCGCAAGGACGGCACACCGGTGTGGATCGACCTCAGCGGCGCGCGGGTGGCGGAGCGCGAGTCGCTGTGGATGATGATCGACATCTCCGCGCTCAAGGAGAGCGAGGCGACCGCGCAGCATCTGGCGGTGCACGACGCGCTGACCGGCCTGCCCAACCGCGTCCGTTTCACCGAGCGGCTGGCCGGGGCGATGACGCTGCTGGGCGAGCGCGTGGGCCTGGTGGCGGTGTGCTGGGTGGACCTGGACGGGTTCAAGGACCTGAACGACGAGTTCGGCCACGAGGCCGGCGACGTGGTGCTGCGCGTGGTCGCGCAGCGGCTGCTGGGCGGCGTGCGTGGCCACGACCTCGTGGCGCGCATGGGCGGCGACGAGTTCGCCATCCTGCTGACCGCGCTGCGCGCCGAACACGAGGCCGAACCGGCGCTGCGCCGCATGCTGACGGCCATCGCCGAGCCGATCCGGCTGCCCGACGGCGACCACGCGTCGGTCACCGCCAGCATCGGCATCGCGTTTGCCCCTCACCATGGCCGCCAGGCGGAGTCGCTGATGCGGCTCGCCGAAACGGCGATGACGACGGCCAAGCGTGCGGGCAAGCGCCGCTTCGTGTCGGCCAGCAGCCTGCCAGGGAATGCCATGAACGCTACGAATTCGCCGTCGACCTCGGTCGGCTCCGACGCGCCCACGCCAGTGGATGCGATCGACACGCCGTCGGGGCCCGCCCCCGAGCCGGGGACGGAAGGGGCCAAGGAGGCCGCCGCCACGCCGGGATCGCCGCGTCCGCACGATCCCGGTCCGCCCGCGGTGCCGGACCATTCATTCGACGAATCGGTCGCCGGAGAGGAAGATCCGGGGGCCACGCTCGACGGCGAGGACAGCAGCCGCGTGCCGCCGTCGCGCAAGCCGGGTTGAGACGGTAGCGGGCGTCCCTGTCCGCGCCTTCCCCACGCCTTCCACGTCCAGCGGGAGCGATCGCCATGTCCGAGGAAACCTCCAGTCCGCACAACAGCGAACGCCATCGCGTGAACGTGCAGGACGACTATGAGCTGCGGTATTGGGGCGAGCGTTTCGGCGTGTCGCCGGAGTTGCTGCGGCATGCCGTGGACGCGGTGGGGACGAGTGCGAAGACCGTCGAGGAGTGGCTGCAGGCCCATCGCTGAGACACGCGACGAGCTTCAGCACTGCCACGGCCGCTGGCCCTCCCCGCCCTCTCCCGCAAGCGGGAGAGAGCGCGCGACAGGGAGTGGCACGACGATTGCCAGTTCCTGAGCTTGCCGATCCCGGCCAGCCAGGAGTCCCCAGCATGGATCTCGACACGGATCGATCGGACGCGGACGTCGCGTCTTCCCCCGCGGCGGCTGTCCGCCCGACCGTCCCGCCTCTGGCGCCGAGAGCGGCGCCGCATCGTGCGCGATCTCGCGCCGCGGACTGCTGATCGCTGGCGCGGGTGCGTCCGCCGCAGTCTCCGCCGGCTCATCGCTGGACGCCGCCGCGCAGGCCCCTCGCCCGCCTCGTCCGCCGGCGCCAAGCCCCAGGAGAACCTCGTGGCCACCACCCGCGTGACACTCAGCGTCAACGGCCAGCCGCACACGCTGGTCGTCGACAACCGCACCTCGCTGCTGGACCTGCTGCGCGAGCACCTGCAGCTCACCGGCACCAAGAAGGGCTGCGACCACGGCCAGTGCGGGGCCTGCACAATCCACCTGGACGGCCGGCGCGTCAACGCCTGCCTGACGCTGGCGGTGATGCACGAGGGCGCGAAGGTCGTGACCATCGAAGGCCTCGGCACCCCCGAGAAGATGCACGCGATGCAGACCGCGTTCGTCCGCCACGACGGCTACCAGTGCGGCTACTGCACGCCGGGGCAGATCTGCTCGGCCGTCGCGGTGCTCGACGAGATCAAGGCCGGCGTGCCCAGCCACGTCACGCCCGACCTCAACGTCCGTCCGCTGCTGTCCATCGACGAACTGCGCGAGCGCATGAGCGGCAACCTCTGTCGCTGCGGGGCTTACTCCAACATCATCGACGCGATGGCCGACGTGGCCGGCGTCCCCGTGCCGGGTGCCGGCGACCGGAGGTCCGCATGAAGCCGTTCACCTTCGAGCGCGCGGCCTCGCCGGCCGCCGCCGTGGCCGCCGCCGCGAGACAGCCCGGCGCGCGCTTCATCGCCGGCGGGACCAACCTGCTCGACCTGATGAAGCTGCAGGTCGAGACGCCCACGCACCTGATCGATGTGAACGGCCTTGGCCTGGATCGCATCGAGGCGGGTCCCGAGGGCGGCTTGCGCATCGGCGCGCTGGTGCGCAACACCGACCTGGCCGCCGACGCCCGCGTGCGACGCGACTACGGCGTGCTGTCGCGCGCGTTGCTCGCGGGTGCGTCGGGCCAGTTGCGCAACCGCGCGACGACCGCCGGCAACCTGCTCCAGCGCACGCGCTGCCCCTACTTCTACGACACGGACCAGCCTTGCAACAAGCGTCAGCCCGGCAGCGGCTGCTCGGCGATCGGCGGCATGAGCCGGCCCCTGGCCGTGATCGGCGTCAGCGAGGCCTGCATCGCCTCGCACCCGAGCGACATGGCGGTGGCGATGCGGGTGCTGGACGCGACCGTGGAGACGATGCGCGCCGACGGCCAGGCGCGGCGCATCCCGATCGCGGACTTCCACCGGCTGCCCGGCAACACGCCGCACCTGGAAACCACGCTGGAAGCCGGTGAGCTGATCACCGCGGTGACACTGCCCAAGGCGATCGTCGGCACGCATCTCTATCACAAGGTCCGCGACCGGGCGTCCTACGCCTTCGCGCTGGTCTCGGTGGGCGCGATCGTCCAGCGCGACGGCAGCGGGCGCTTCGCCGTCGGCGGCATCGCGCCCAAGCCCTGGCGATCCGAGGCGGCCGAGCGTGAGCTGCGCCGGGGCGCGCCCGCGGCCGCGGCCGCGTTGCTGACCGGCGCGACGCCGACCGCCGAGAACGCCTTCAAGCTGCCGCTGGTGGAGCGCACGCTCGCCGCCGTGCTGTCGCAGGCCCAGGTCACCGGGAGGACCGCATGAAGTTCGACACCCCCGCCACCACGAACCCGATCGACCAGTTGCGCGTCGTCGGCAAGCCGACCGACCGCATCGACGGGCCGCGCAAGACCACCGGCACCGCGCCCTACGCGTACGAGCGCCATGACGTGGCGAAGAACGTCGCCTACGGCGTCGTCGTCGGCGCCGGCATCGCCAAGGGCCGGATCTCGACGCTGGATGTCCAGGCGGCGGAAGCCGCGCCGGGCGTGCTGGCCATCGTCACCGCCTACAACGCCGGCAAGCTCGGCAAGGGCAAGATGAACACGGCCAGGCTGCTCGGCGGGCCGGAGATCGACCACTACCACCAGGCGATCGCCGTGGTCGTGGCCGAGAGCTTCGAGCAGGCGCGCGCGGGTGCGGCGCTGATCCGCGTCGAGTACGCGCGGGAGGACGGCGCCTTCAGCCTGGCCAAGGCCAAGGACGGCGCCAAGCCGCCGAAGGAAGCGAACGACACGCCGCCTTCGACACAGGTCGGCGATTTCGACGGCGCCTTCGCGCAGGCGGCGGTGAAGATCGACCAGACCTACACGACGCCCGACCAGTCGCACGCGATGATGGAGCCGCACGCGACGCTGGCGGTCTGGGAAGGCGACAAGCTCACCGTCTGGACCGCCAACCAGATGATCGACTGGGGCCGCGGCGACCTGGCGAAGACGCTGGGGCTGGGACGGGACAAGGTCCGGTTGATCTCGCCCTTCATCGGCGGCGGTTTCGGCGGCAAGTTATTCCTGCGCGCGGACGTGCTGATGGCCGCGCTGGGCGCGAAGGCCAGCGGCCGGCCGGTGAAAGTCGCGCTGCAGCGGCCGCTGATGATGAACAACACGACGCACCGGCCGGCGACCATCCAGCGCCTGCGCATCGCCGCCGGGCGCGACGGGAAGATCACCGCGATCGGCCACGAGAGCTGGTCGGGCGACCTGCCCGGCGGCGGCCCGGAGACGGCGGTCGCGCAGACGCGGCTGCTCTACGCGGGCGCGAACCGGATGACCGCGATGAAGCTCGCGGTGCTGGACCTGCCCGAGGGCAACGCGATGCGCGCCCCGGGCGAGGCGCCGGGGCTGATGGCGCTGGAGATCGCGATCGACGAGATCGCGGAGAAGGTCGGCATGGACCCGGTGCAGTTCCGCATCGTCAACGACACGCAGGTCGATCCGGAGAAGCCGGAGCGGCCGTTCTCGCAGCGCCGCCTGACGGAATGCCTGCGCACGGGCGCCGAGCGCTTCGGCTGGAGCCGGCGCGCCGCGCCCGGTCAGCGGCGTGAAGGCCCCGGCGGGCGCTGGCTGATCGGCCTGGGCGTCGCGGCGGCGTTCCGCAACAACATCGTGATGAAGTCCGCCGCGCGCGTGCGCCTGGACCGCCGCGGCATCGTCACCGTCGAGACCGACATGACCGACATCGGCACCGGCACGTACACCATCCTCGCGCAGACGGCGGCGGAGATGATGGGCGTCGGGCTCGAACAGGTCGTCGTGCGGCTGGGCGATTCGGCGCTGCCGGTATCGGCGGGCTCGGGCGGTCAATGGGGGGCCAACAGCTCGGCGTCCGGCGTCTACGCGGCCTGCGTCGCCTTGCGCGAGGCGATCGCGAAGAAGGCCGGGATCGATGCCAAGGACGCCGTCTTCGCCGACGGCCAGGTACGCGGCGGCGGCCGCAGCGTCCCGCTGGGCGAGGTCGCCGGCAGCGAAGGCCTCGCCGCGGAGGACAAGATCGAGTTCGGCGACCTCGACAAGAAGTACCAGCAGTCGACCTTCGGCGGCCATTTCGTCGAGGTCGCGGTCGACGCCTTCACCGGCGAAGTCCGCGTACGGCGCATGCTGGCCGTGTGCGCGGCCGGCCGCATCCTGAATCCGAAGGCGGCCCGCAGCCAGGTCATCGGCGCGATGACGATGGGCGTGGGCGCGGCGCTGATGGAGGCCTTGCATGTCGACGAACGGCGCGGCTTCTTCGTCAACCACGACCTCGCGGGGTACGAGGTGCCGGCGCATGCCGACATCCCGCACCAGGAGGTCGTGTTCCTCGACGAGACCGATCCGCTGTCGTCGCCGATGAAGGCCAAGGGGGTCGGCGAACTGGGCATCTGCGGCGTCGCGGCCGCCGTCGCGAATGCGATCTACAACGCCACCGGCGTGCGCGTCCGGGACTATCCGGTCACGCTCGACAAGCTGCTGAAGGACTTGCCGAAGGTCGCCTGAGACTGCCCTTCCCCGGCGGCGGCGAAGGCCCTCCGCGACCTTCGGCGGACTTCAGCGGCCCTTGGCGTCCGCCACCTCGTGCGTCGGGCGCATCGCCTCGCCGAGGACCGCGGCGAGCACGTCGATGTCATACGGCTTGGGCACCAGCGGCACGTTCGGCGCCTCCTCGATGCGCACCGGATGGCCGCTGGCCAGCACCATCGGCAAGGTCGGCTTCAGGACCTTCAAGGTCCGCACCAGGTCCACGCCGCTGCGCTCGCCCGGCATCACGATGTCCGTCAGCACGACGTCCGCCGTCAGGCCGCCGCGCAGCAGGTCCAGCGCGTGATCGGCCGTCGGCGCCGTCTTCACCGTGAAACCGCGTTCCTCCAACGCCTGCGCGGTCAGCTCACGCACCGAGGGCTCGTCCTCCACCAGCAGTACCGTGCCGGAGAAGCGCCGGTCCGCATCGGGTCCGTCGGCCCGCTCGATCGGCCCATCGGCCTCAGTCCGGCCGTGCGATCGCGGCAGCCACAGCGTGACCTCGGTGCCCAGGCCGATCTTGCTGACGATGCCCGCCGTGCCGCCCGCCGAGCGCGCCAGCGCGTAGACCTGCGCCAGGCCCAGGCCCGAGCCCTGCCCCACCGCCTTGGTCGTGAAGAACGGTTCGAACGCGCGTTCCATCTGCTCCTGCGTCATGCCGTCGCCGGTGTCGCGCACCGCGATCGCGACGTACTCCCCCGGCAGCAGCTCGGGCGCGAGTCCCACCGGGTCGGCCTCCGCCAGCACGCGCTTGCGCGCGGAGACGGTGAGCCTGCCCCGACCGTGCATCGCGTCGCGCGCGTTCAGCGCGAGGTTCAGCACGGCGAGCTCGAGCTGGACAGGATCGGTGCGCACGGGCCACAGGTCCTCGTCGATGTTCAGCTCGACATCGACGGCGCTGCCCACCGCGCCGCCGGCCAGCGCCATCAGCTCCGGCAGCTGGCGTCGCAGGTCGATGACCGCCTCATGCCCCACCTGCGGTCGTCCGAAGGCCAGCAGCTGCCGCGTCAGCTGCGCCGCCTTCGCGGTGGCGCGCTGGCAGGCGTCGAGCGCCGTGTCCGCGCGCGGATCGGTGCTGAGCCGGCGCGCCAGCTGCAGCCCCGTCGTCATCGTCTGCAGCAGGTTGTTGAAGTCGTGCGCGATGCCGCCGGTCAGCCGGCCCAGCGCCTCGAGCTTCTGGCTGCGCAGCGCCGCCTGCTGGGCATGGCGCGTCTGCGCCACCGCGGCGTCGATCTCCTCGCGCAGGCGCGACTCGTTGCCCGCGCGCTCGCGGCTGGCCGTGGCCAGCGCATGCTGGACGACGTCGATCTCGTCGACACCCCCGGGCACTTCGTCGATCGTCGCGCCGCCGCCCATGCGGATCGCATCCTTGCGCAGGCGCCGCAGCGGATCGGCGATCGCGCGGCTCATGCGCCGCGCCAGCACCAGCGCCAGCACGATGAAGGCCAGCGACAGCGCCAGCATCATCGCGAACGCCCGCCAGGCGCCCTTGGCGAGCTCCGACTGGCTCAGGCCGATCAGCACCACCCAGCCCGAGTCGGGCGCACGGCTGAAGACGGTGAAGACCGCCTCGCCGTCCAGCGTGCGCGCGTCGACTACGCCCTGGTCGCCGCGACCCAGCGCGGCGAGCATGTTCGCGCTGGCCCGCTGGCCGACGCGTTTCTCCGGGTCGCGGGTGCGCGCGATGACGACCGCGTTGCGGTCCAGCACGACGCCCAGCCAGCCCTCGGGCAGCGGCTGCTGGCGGAAGATCTGCTGCATCTCGCTGACCGGGCTGCCGTAGCCGAGGTACATCGGCTTGCCCAGCACCGTCACCGGCACCCGGACCGCGAAGCTCGGCTGGCCGTTCACCGGCCCGGTGTAGAGATTGGAGACCAGCAGCCGGCGCGAGGTGTCGACGCCGTCGGTGAATCCGCCGGCCGCCGGCAAGGGCTGACCCCAGGCGATGCGCGTGTTGATGAGCTGGCGACCTTCGGGCGTCGTCAGCACGATGGTGTTGGGCGTACCGGCCACCAGCCGGGCGGCTTCGCCGTGGAAGAGCGCCAGCCGGCCTTCGGCCAGGCTGGGCGACACGCTGAGCGCCTGCAGCAGCGCGGTGCGCACCGCCATCTCGCGGTCGGCCACCAGGCTCAGCGCCTCGGCGGTCTCGGTGGCGGCGGCCACCGCCGCGCGGCGCTCGGTCTGGAACACGGCCACGCCCGCGATCACCGACAGCAGCAGCGTCGGCAGGACGATCAGCCAGACCATGGCGCGCAGCTTGCCGCGGACGGACCCGGCGCGTGGCGCGGTGGAGGACGGGGTCCGTGGGAGCATGGTGGGCGGATTCTAGGCGCGGGCCTTGCCGGAGACTGACGCGAGCGCGCCACCGGGCGCCCCGGCCTGCCCCGGTGCGGTGCCGGCGAGGATGACGAGGACAAGCGACGATGACGATGACGACGAAGGCAACGAACGCGAAGAAGGCAACGGTCGCGACGAGCGCAACAAGCGTGACGAGGACAGCGGCGGAGGACGCCCGATGAAACTGCTCGTCATCGAGGACGAGGACAAGCTCGGCGACTACCTGCGCGACGGCTTGACGCAGGAAGGCTTCGTCGTCGATCTGGTGCGGGACGGCGTGGACGGCCTGCACCAGGCCAGCGAGGGCACCTACGACCTGGTGCTGCTGGACGGCGTGCTGCCGGGCATCGACGGCCTGGCCGTGCTGGCGGCACTGCGTCAGCAGGATCACACACGCGCGCTGCCGGTGCTCATGATGACGGCGCGCGCCGAGGTCGAGGACCGCGTGCGCGGCCTGCAGGCCGGCGCGGACGACTACCTGTGCAAGCCCTTCGCGTTCTCCGAGCTGGTGGCCCGCGTCCAGGCGCTGCTGCGCCGCGCGGCCGGGACGCCGCCGGCCGAGCCCGCCCTGCTGAAGCTGGCCGATCTCGAGGTCGACCTGTTGCGGCGCAAGGTCCATCGCGGCGGGCAGCGGCTGGACCTCACGCCCAAGGAATTCAGCCTGCTGACGCTGCTGTTGCGGCGCCAGGGTCAGGTGTTGTCCCGGACCGAACTCGCCGAGCAGGTCTGGGACATGAACTTCGACAGCGAGACCAACGTCGTCGAAGTCGCCGTGCGACGGCTGCGGGGCAAGCTCGACAAGCCGTTCGGCGTCGAGCTGCTGCACACCGTGCGCGGCGTGGGTTACGTGCTGGAGGCCCGCGACAC
Organism: Roseateles chitinivorans; assembly: GCF_050632145.1. Lineage (GTDB taxonomy): Bacteria > Pseudomonadota > Gammaproteobacteria > Burkholderiales > Burkholderiaceae_C > Roseateles > Roseateles chitinivorans_B. Next base: position 4,512,179 of record NZ_CP192577.1, on the reverse strand, counting down.
GTAGCGGCCGCCCGTGCCCTTGCGGCGCCAGACCGCGAGCAGGCCCACGCCCGCCACCAGCATCGCCCAGGTCGACGGCTCCGGCACCGGCGCGGCGAGCTGCTCGAAGGCCAGCTGCTGCATCACCCGCACCTGCGCCTCGGAGATGCCCAGCTGTGCCGCCGAGGTCTCGCCCACGCCCAGGCTGCGCGGATCCAGGCCGGTGATCTTGCCGAAGATCGTCAGCGCCTCCAGGTAGCTGCCGTACATGCTGGCGTGGTAGTTGTCGCTGGCCCACAGCTTGACCTTGCCGGCGTCGATACCGTCGTAAGGGTTGGTGTCCGCGAAGCCCTGGGACATCGCACGGTTCCAGGCCAGGCCGACCGGGATCACGCCGCCGATCTTGTCGGACGCCTGGTCCGCCTGCAGGTAGCCGGCGTAGACGTCCTCGGCCATCTTGTAGATCGACTGGCCGTACCAGGCGCCGCTGGGCGGATAGGTCTGGTCCGCGCGCGACCAGGTCGCCATCAGGTCGATCCTGACGTTCGCGTTCTGCGCATGCAGCGCGTCGGCCAGCAGGCCCGAGTACTGGATCAGCTTGGCCGGATTGCCCGGCTGCGACGCGTCCAGCGTGCTGTAGCTCTGGAGCACGACCCGGTCCCAGGGCTTGTTGATCAGGTCCATCTTGGTGTTGTAGTGCAGGTCCAGGCCGCTGCCGCCGACGGTCTCCAGGCTGACGTCGTAGTTGAGCCCGGCCTGCGCCGTGAAGGCCTTGAACAGCGCCGGGATGCCGCCGATGCCGGTGCCGTTGAGGTCGGTCACGGAGCCGGGGTTGAACTGCATCACCGACGAGCCTTGCGCGTAGGTGAAACTGTTGCCGACAAACAGGATGGTCTCGGCCTGGGCCGCGCCCAGCGACAGCGCCAGCGCGAGCCCCGCCAGCGAGCGTGTGGCGCGCAAGGTCCCTGCGAACCGGGTGGTGGATCGGATCATTTGTCTTCCTCGGTTGGAGTCGTGGATGCGCGCGGGCGCGATCTGTCGCCGGCCCGGCGCTCTTCCGTTATAGGGAGCGGGACGCCGTCCGGTAAGGGCGTGGCGCAGGCCCCCTAGAACGCTGTGCGGACAGCATCGACAACCCGGTGCGCTGGCGCACGCAGTCCGGGACACCCGGCGCCCGCGCGGACTCCCCGCGTCCACGGGGGGACGCACACGCAATGGCACCAAAGACACGCTCCGATACCCCGGCGGGTACGGTGCTTGCCATAGTGGTCCGCTGGAACGGATGTGCAGTTCCTGGAGCTATCGATGTCCCTGTCCCTTGCCGCAAACCCTGCCGCCACGCCGCCTCGCGCGAACCAGCTGCTCGCGCAGCTGCCCGCCGAGGATCGCGCGCGCTGGTCCGCGCAGCTCGAGACCGTGGAGCTGCTGAAGGGCCGCGTGCTCTTCGAGGCCGGCACCCCGGCCACCCACGTGTATTTCCCGATCACCGCGATCGTCTCGCTGATCCACACGACCCATTCGGGCGCGTCGACGCAGGTCGCGATGATCGGCTCCGAAGGCGCCGCGGGCCTGGCGGCGGCGATGGGCGGAGAGTCCCCGGCCTGCCGCGCCGTCGTGCAGCGCGCCGGCCTGGCGTTCCGCATGCGCGTGCCGATGGTGCGTGAGGAGCTGCTGCGCGCAGGGCCCGCGACGATGCTGCTGTTGCGTTATGTGCAGTCGTTGATCAGCCAGGTCGCCCACACGGCGGTCTGCAACCGTCACCATTCGCTCGAACGGCAGCTGTGCCGCTGGCTGCTCCAGTCGCTGGATCGTCAACATGGGCATTGCGAGCTGTCGGTCACCCAGGAGTCGATCTCCAACCTGCTGGGCGTGCGCCGCGAGGGCGTCACCGAGAGCGCCCAGCGCCTCCAGGCCGCCGGCCTGATCCGTTACTCCCGCGGACATATCGCGGTGCTGGACCGGCCGGGGCTGGAGGCCCGGGCTTGCGAGTGCTACGCCCTGCTCAAGCAGGACTTCCAGCGTCTGCTGCCTCAGGGCCAGGACGACGCGAGCGCGGCCACCTCTGCCACCTTCGCGCCCGTCGCCGTGCAGGCCTGAGAACCCTGCATCACTGTTGAAGCATCGCGACGAACGTCCCGTCGATGACGGGACCTCGTCGAGCGCGCCATGGGCGCGCTCCTCGACATGAAAGGACATCGGCTCGCGCCGGCGCCCCGTCATGCATTCACATCAGCGACAGCACCTTCGGACACCCGCATGCCCTCGTGTGCCGCCGCTCGGACCGGCCCCGAAGGGCCGGTCGCCAGATCACTTCTCCGAACGGGTCCGGCGACGTGCCACGAAGCCGACCGCGCCGAGACCGGCCAGCAGCATCGCGTAGGTCGAGGGTTCCGGCACGGCCGCGAAGTTGACCGAGCCGCCGCCCTGACGGATGCGGAAGCCGCCCGCGAAGGGCTCGACCTGCGACGTCGTGTTGGAGAACGAGGTCAGCGCGATGCTGTAGGCGGGGGACGAGCTCTGGAAGCCCGGCACCAGCCAGTTCAGCGTCAGCTTGGCGTTGGCCGACGGGTTGAACGTGCCGTCACCCAGCGGCGTGGTCGCCACGGTGCCCAGCACCAGCGAGCCGCTGGCCAAGGCCACTTCGCCGGTGGCGGTTTCCGTCGGCGTGTTGCCGGCGAAGCCGAACGACGAGGTGCCGTTGTAGCCGTACAGCGTGTAGGTCAGCGAGGTCAGCGTGCCCAGCGTCGGCGTGGTGCCCGGGTTGCCCGGCGACGTCAGCGTGCCGTTGCCGCTGAACTGGATGTAGAAGCCGTAGTCCGAGTTCAGGCCGCCGGACGGCAGCGTCAGGCCACCCAGTTGGGCGGCGCTGATCGCCAGGTAACCGGATTCCGTGAACGTGTTGCCGGCCCCGAAGGTGATGGTCGAGTAGTTCGACACCAGCAGGTTGTCGGCGGTGAACGACGCGCCGTCCAGGCCGGCAGAGGCCGGATCCCAGGTGAATTGCGGGAGCGCGGAAGCGCTGGCGCTGACGGCGGCCAAGGCGAGAGCCAGCAGGGTACGCTGGAACGCGATGGGCTTCCGGGCGAGCAAAGGCAGGGTCATGGTGGTTGCTCCGAAAGGGAAATCCGCGAATTGCGGACACCGGAGTTCACCACCCGTCACAGAGGGAGTCTGTTCGTCCACCCACATAAAAACTCCCCTCTTCCGCATGTACCAGGAAGGTGCTACGAAAGGGGTTCCCGTGCCTGAAAACACCCCTCGAACAGGGGGTGCTGCAGTGCAACAAAAACACGGAATCCTCGATGGCGTCGAGGGAAACGCCTGGGGGCAGCATAGCCGACCGACTCGATCCTCGCGACATCGGCCCCCATCCGGGCTCTCGCCATGGACCTGCCGTGACGCACCGCGGAGTGATGCGAATTACTGCGCTCGGCCGACGCTTTTCAAAAGGCCCACGGCGAGGGCGCGACCGGACAATCCGGCATCGCGTCCCGACGCCGCCCCCAGCCCCGCACACCATGTCCCAATCCAGCCGTACCGCCACCTCCGCCGCCCTCTCCTCGACCGCCCTCTCCGGCGTGGCGGGCCTGATGCTCGGGCAGATCGTCCTGGCGCTGGCGTTGCACCATGGCCGCTCGGTCGAGGGCCTGGGCTACGCGCTGGTGTTCCTGCTGGCCGGCGGCGCCTCGGTCGCCTGCTTCCTCGCGCATCGCCACCAGCAGCGCCGTCCGCGCGACGAGCCGGCGCCGCTGCGTCTGTGGCTGGGCGCGATCGCGCTGGGGGCGTTCCTCTCGATGGCCGCGGCAGGCTCGTTCTGAGTCGCCGGGCGGCGTCTCCCGACGCCGCCGTCCTGGGTGCCGTCCATCGACGTTCACCGCGATTCACCGACGCCCATCGACCTGTCAGGTCGTCTTCCGGATGGACCGTGGTCTTCGCGCCCGGTCATCGCCCCCTGGACACCGGTTTACTCGTCGTCCTCTTCCTCGTCGTCCGCGTGCTCGGGATCGGGTCCCGCGGACGGATCGTCGCCGCTGGCCAGGTCCTCCACATCGATGCTCGCGTCGATGTCGTCGGGCGTCGGCGAGCGGCTGACGCGGTCGGGCAGGATGTCCGCCGACTCATGATCCCTGCCCGGCGTCGCCGAGGCGCGCTCGCCGGTGCCGAACCGGTCGGTGTCGCTGCCGGGATTCGATGGCGTCGCGCCGAGCTCATCCGGATCGTCAGGACCCGTGCTCATCTGGCGCTCGCCCGAGACGTCGCTGCCGCTGTCGGAGCTGTCGCTCGGTCCGAGCGAGTCGGTGCCCCGCCCCTTCGCCTGCGCGGGGGCCTGCGTGCCGCCGAGGATGCTGCTGGTCGCCATGGTGCTTCTCCTGTGAGACCCGGACGGGTCGATGCAGGAATGAGGCAAGCCCCGAGCCCGCCGCCTCACGGCGGCCCCCACACCCACCCGCCTCTCCCGCCTCTCCCGCCAACGGGCGAGGGAGCCCGACCGGATCCCGTCTCGGCGTCAGCCCGAGCGTTTCTGGTACACGCGCTCCTTCGCGGCGATCTCGACGAATTCGCCGGCGTGCGCCGAGAAGCGCAGCGTCTCGCGCGCGCCCAGGCCGAGGAAACCGTTGCGGCACAGCGCCTCGGTGAACAGCCCCAGCGCGCGGTCCTGCAGGGTGCGGTTGAAGTAGATCAGCACGTTGCGGCAGGACACCAGCTGCACCTCGGCGAACACGCTGTCCGTGGACAGGCTGTGATCGCTGAAGACGATGCGCTCCTTCAGCGCCTTGTCCATCAGCACGTGGTCGTACGCGGCGGTGTAGTGCTCCGACAGCGAGCCGTGCCCGCCGGACGCGCGGTGGTTCTCGGTATACAGCGGCACCTGATCGACCCGGTACACCCCCGCCTGCGCCTGCGTCAGCGCCTCGTGGCTGATGTCGGTGGCGTAGATCAGCGTGCGGTCCAGGAGGCCCTCCTCCTTCATGAGGATGGCCATCGAGTACGCCTCCTCGCCGCCGCTGCAGCCCGCCACCCAGATCCGCAGCGACGGGAAGGTGCGCAGCACCGGCACGACCTGCTCGCGCAGCGCGCGGAAATACTCGGGGTCGCGGAACATCTCGCTGACCTGCACGGTCAGGTCGCCCAGGACCGACCGGAAGACCTCCGCCTCGTGCAGCACGCGCCCTTGCAGCTGAGAGAGGTTCTGACAGCCGAAGCGCTGCTGCGCGGCCTTCAGCCGGCGCCGCAGCGAGCTGCCCGCGTAATCGCGGAAGTCGTAGTGGTAGCGCTCGTAGATCGCCTCGAGGATCAGCCTGACCTCGAGGTCGTCCGCGTGCCTGCCAGGCGTGTCGTGCGTGCCGTTCGAGCCCTGCGTCATCGTCCGTGGGTCCTCAGCGCGGCATCCAGACGCGGACCAGCGAGAGCAGCTTCTCGATGTCCAGCGGCTTGGCGATGTAGTCGTTGGCGCCGGCGGCCATGCACTTCTCCTGGTCGTCCTTCATCGCCTTGGCGGTGAGCGCGATGATCGGCAGCCGGCGCATGTCGGGACGGGCGCGGATCTCGCGCATCGCGGTGTAGCCGTCCATCTCCGGCATCATGATGTCCATCAGCACCAGGTCCACCGCGGGCATCGCGCCGGCGCCCTGCAGCGGCGCGGAGAGCCGCTCCAGCGCCTCGCGGCCGTTGCGGGCGATGTCCACCTTCACCCCCTTGGGTTCGAGCACGGCCGACAGCGCGAAGATGTTGCGCACGTCGTCCTCGACGATCAGCACGCGCCGCCCCTCGAGCATGTTGTCGCGCGCGCGGACCTCCTTGAGCATCTTCTGGCGCTCCGGCGGCAGCTGCGATTCGACCTGGTGCAGGAACAGCGTCACCTCGTCGAGCAGCCGCTCGGGCGAGCGCGCGCCCTTGATGATGATGGAGCGCGAGTAGCGCCGCAGCTGCTGCTCCTGCTGCGAGGTCAGCGTGTGGCCCGTGTAGACGATCACCGGCGGGAAGGCGACGTCCTCCTGCAGCGCCATCTGGTCGAGCAGGTCGTAGCCGCTCATGTCGGGCAGGTTCAGGTCCATCACCATGCAGTCGAAGGTCGAGCGGCGCAACGCCTCCAGCGCCTCCGCCGCGGTCGCGACGCCCTCGATGCGGACCTCGTCCGCGGCCAGCAGGTGGCGGATGCTGTCGAGCTGGCGCGCATCGTCCTCGACCACCAGCACCGTGCGCAGGCGCTGCGAGAACTTGGCCTCGAGCTTGTGCAGCGCGACCTCGAGCTCCTCGCGCTTGACCGGCTTGAAGGCGTAGCCGATCGCGCCGCGCTCCATCGCCTCGTGGGTGTAGTCGGCGACCGAGATCACGTGCACGGGGATGTGGCGCGTCAGCGGCTCGCGCTTGAGCTGGTCCAGCACGCCCAGGCCCGAGTGGTCGGGCAAGTTCATGTCGAGCAGGATCGCGCTCGGCGCGTAGCGCTGCGCGATGGACAGGCCGTTCCCGGCCGTGTGCGCCATCAGGCAGACGAAGCCCATCTCGCGGATCAGGTCGCGCAGGATCAGCGCGAACCGCTGGTCGTCCTCGATGATGAGGATGGCGCGGTCGCCCGGCACCCAGGACAGGCGGTCGTCGTCGAGCTGCGGCAGGCGCGGCTCGGGCGCGGCCGGCGCGGGCTCGCGCAGCAGCGACTCGGCGGTGGCCATCGCCTCCTCCGGCGCGCGCAGCGCGGGCAGGACCGCGTCGAAGGCGGGCACCGCCGGCGGCGCCTTGACGGGCGGATGACCGGTGCCGTGGGACGGCGCCTGTGCCGGCGACAGCGGACGCGGACGCTCGTCGCCCAGCGGCGCCTCGTGCACCAGCGGCAGCACCAGGCTGAAGACCGAGCCCTGGCCGGGCGTGCTCTGCAGGTGGATGTCGCCGCCCAGCAGCCGTGCCAGGTCGCGCGAGATCGACAGCCCCAGCCCCGTGCCGCCGTACTTGCGGTGCGTGCTGCCGTCGGCCTGGCGGAAGGCGTCGAAGATCAGCGCCTGCTGATGCGGCGGGATGCCGATGCCGGTGTCCTTGACCGTGAAGGCCAGGCGGCCGTCGGTGGTCGAGCCGACCTCCATGCGCACCGAGCCGCGCTCGGTGAACTTGAGCGCGTTGGACAGCAGGTTCTTGAGCACCTGGCCGACCCGCCCCTCGTCGGTCTCTATCCATTCCGGCGCGCCGGGCGCGAGCTGCAGGCCGAAGGCCAGGTTGCGCTGCGCCGCGACCGGCGCGAAGACCTGCGTCAGCTGCTGCAGCAGGCGCGGCACCGAGACGCGCTCGACCTGCAGGTCGACCTTGCCGGCCTCGATCTTGGACAGGTCCAGGATGTCGTTGATCAGCATCAGCAGGTCGTTGCCGGCCGAGCTGATGGTCTGGGCGAAGCGGACCTGCTCGTCGCTCAGGTTGCCGTCCTTGTTGTCGGCCAGCAGCTTGGCCAGGATCAGCGTCGAGTTCAGCGGCGTGCGCAGCTCGTGGCTCATGTTGGCCAGGAACTCGCTCTTGTACTGGTTGGAGCGCTCCAGCTGCTCGGCGCGGTCGGTCAGCATGTCCTGCGCGGCCGTCAGTTCCGAGCGCTGCAGCTCCAGCTGCCGCGCCTGCTCCTCGAGCTGGACATTGCTTTCCTCGAGGTCGGTCTGCTGCCGCTCCAGCCGCAGCTGCGAGTCGCGCAGCGCATTGCCCTGCTCCTCGAGCTCCTCGTTGCTGGCGCGCAATTCCTCCTGCTGCATCTGCAGTTCCTCGGCCTGGCGGCGGCTCTCCTCGAGCAGCGCCTCCAGCCGGCTGCGGTCCTTGGCGGCGCGCAGCGCCATCGCGATCGGCTCGGCGACGCGCGCCAGCAACTCGCTTTCCGCGGCGCCGACGTGATGCAGGAAGCCCAGTTCGATCACGCACTGCACCCGTCGGTCCAGGCCGGCCGGCGCGATCATCAGCTCCGTCGAATCCGCACGGCCCAGCGACGAGGTGATCGGCAGATAGTCCGCCGGCAGCTGCTTCACATGCACCGGGCGGCGATCGCGCGCGGCCTGCCCCAGCAGCGTGTCGCCGCCGCGAACGACCGGTGGCGCCGCGTCCGTGCCCGTGGCCACGGGCAGCGCGTAGCCGCCGACGCGCAGGAAGCTGCCGTCGTCCTGCGCCACATAGAACGCGCCGACGCGTGCATCGGTCCAGCGCGCGAGGAAGCTGGTGGCGATGTCGGCGAGGCGCTCCACATGCGGATCGCCCTGCAGTTCCACACCCAGCCCGGCCAGGCCGGCCTTGAGCCATTCCTCGGTCTTGGCGGCGCGGTAGGCGCGCGAGCTCAGCACCGCGGCGACCGCGGTCAGCAGCAGCAGCAAGGCCGAGCCGCCCCACATCACGCCGACCGTCTGCTGCACGGCACCGTCCCACAAGGCGCGGCGTTCGGCGGCACGGTCGCGCTCTTCACGCTCCATCTCGCCGAGCAGCGTGCGGATGCGCTCCATCAGGATGCGGCCGCGGTCGCCTTTCACCAGCGTCACCGCCGCGGCGCTCTCGCCCGCGCGCCGTGCCGCGATGGTTTCCTCCATCTCCGCGAGTTTCGCCTTGAAGAGCTGCTCCGCGGTCTCCAGGCGCGCCAGCTGGGGCCGGTAGTTCTGGAAACTCGCGCGCAGCCGCTCCGCCGCGGCGGGAATCGTGACCTGCGCGGTGTTGAAGGGCACGAGGTAGCTGTCGATGCCGGTCAGCAGATAGCCGCGCTGGCCGGTCTCCGCATCCTTCATCGCCGAGCCCAGGGTCTGGATCTGCTCCTGCACGATCAGCGTGCGCGCCATCGCGTCGGCGGACTCGGACTGGGCCTGCTGCGAGCGGTACGAGAACCACGCGGTGGTCATGATCGTGATCACCGCCAGCGCGAAGCCGAGCAGCGTGGGCAGCGGCAGCCAGTCGTGGCGGCGCACGCCGTGGGCGAGGTGGAGGTCGTTGCCCGAGTAGGCCTTCGAGGCGGCGGTGGACGTCGTGGTGTTCATGGAAGCGAAAACGGGGCGGCCGGAGCGGGGGTCGCATGCTAGCGCGCCCCGCCCCGGCCGGCCCCAGGAATCCTCACTGGGTCGATCGATCGATGACCGTGCCCGTCTATTCGCGCGGCTCGCCGCGTGCGTTGACGGTCACGGTCGCTCCCGGCTGTCGCCGGGTCTGCATGTAATGGTCCTGTCCCTTGAAGCGGTAGGTCACGTCCCAGTACTGGGGGTTGCCGTTGTTGGGGGCAGCGCCGCAGCGCTGCACGTTGCGCACGTCCTTGTCGCGGTTGACATTGCTGCCCACCACCGCGCCGCCGACGGCGCCGGCGACCGTCGTGGCCGTCTGTCCGGAGCCGCCGCCGAACTGGTGGCCGAGGATGCCGCCGAGCACGCCGCCGACGACCGCGCCGCCGACATTGGGCCGGTCACGCACTTCCTTCTGCTCGATCCAGCAGCGCTGCTGCTCGTCGCCCATCACGGCACGGACCGAGACAACCTGCGCCTGGTACAGGCCTTCCTCCCCCGGCGGAGGTAGGTCGGTTGCGGGTCCGGGCCGTAGCGGTCCCGGCTCACGTCCTCGCCGATGCGGCGCGCGGAGCTGATGCGGTTGTCCAAGCCCATCGACTTCAGCGAGGGGTAGCTGCCCGGCTGCAGCACGCGGCAACGGCCGGCATAGCCCGGGTCCTCGCAGACCTCCCAGCGCTCGCCGCGGACCTCGATGGAGGACGCGCGGTCGTCGAAACCGATCTCCTTGAGGAAGTTGATCTGCGACTCCGTGCCCGCGTTGCGGCCGCGGAAATTCTCGTTCTCATAGAACGTGATGTCGGCCATCGCGTGGCCCGCCAGGGCGCAGGCGGTCGCGGCGACCGCGACCTTGAGCGCGCGCTTCATCGTCGGTGCGGAGGATCGGTTCATGGCAGTCCCCATCGTGGTTGCTGTGATGCGACCACTGTGGGCCGGCGCGCGCGCCGGGTCTGTCGGGCCGGGCTGGGCGCGTGTGTAGGACGCCGCGCCGCGCGCGCTTCGGCCCGCATGCCTGCTGCACTGCCGCATCGTGGACATGCCCGGCTCGCCCTCACCGGCCTTCAACGTTCGGACTGCAGCCGCGGCAGCAGGAGCTCGAACATCGTGCCCTGCCGTGCCCGCGAGACGCCGATCAGCGAGCCGCCATGGGCGCGCGCGACACGCTCGGGTTCCTGCAGGCCGGGGCCGACCTGCGCCGAGGACATCCCCGACACCGGCTCGTTGCCACCGAACAGGTGGATGGAGGCCTCCGGCTCCAGCACGGTGTCGAAGCTGATGCGCAGCATCAGCGAGCGCCGTGCGCTGCCGTCGACCTGGATGCGGATCTCGCTGTCGCCGGCATGGGTGGCCGCCTGCATCAGCAGTTGATCGAGGGTCTGCGCCATCAGCTCGATGTCGAAGTCGCCGCTCGTGTCGCCGATGCGGTCGAACGCCGGCGGCGCCCACATCACGGCCTGGTTGCTCTCGATGTCCAGCCGCTGCGCGGCCAGGGTCGCCAGGTCGCCGCGCACCGGCTGCACCTGCAGCAGTTCACAGGGCCGGCGCGCCAGGCTGCCGAGGTGGTCCACCTGGCGGCCCAGCAGCGTCGCCGCGGCCTTGACGCGCTGGCCGGCCTTCTGCAGCGACGGCGATTCGGTCTGGCGGATCAGCAGCTCGGCGTTGAGCATCATGACCGACAGCGGACTGCGGATGTCGTGGCTCAGCGCGCTCAGCATCAACGCGTTGACGCGCGCCAGCCGCTCCTGCTCGACGATGCGCTCCGCCAGCAGCTGGCGCTGGCGGTGCAGGTCGGCGAAGACGGCCACCTTGCTGCGCAGCACGTGGGCGTCCACGGGCTTGTAGATGAAGTCGACCGCGCCGGCCTCGTAGCCCTTGAAGCTGCGCTGCGCCTCCTGTGAACCGGCGGTCAGGAAGATGATCGGGACGTGCCGGGTACGCTCCGTGCCCCGCATCAGCTCAGCGAGGGTGAAGCCGTCCATGCCCGGCATCTGGATGTCCAGCAGGGCGAGCATCACATCGTGCGTGAGCAGCAGTTCCAGCGCGGCGGGTCCGGAATCGGCCGTCAATACCTCCAGGCCGGAGTCGGCCAGCAAGGCTTTCATCGCGAGCAGGTTCTGCGGCTTGTCGTCCACCACCAGCACGCTCATCTGATCCGCCACGTCGTTCTCCCAATCATGATCATCTTGGTCTTGAATGTCTGACAGCGCCATTGGGCAACTGGCGTGCCCACGCCGACTTGGGAGATACCCTCCCCCAATCCTCGCCCAAGGATGTCTTTGGGCGAGGAGCGGCGAGCGTACGATCGCGCCGCCGTGACGTCCACGCGCCCTGCCCCTGCCGGCGGCGGACGACACCCTCCTTTTCCAGCCTTCCCCCGCCTCACTCCCTGCATCCCCGGCGCGGACCCCGCGCCCCGAGAGGACACGATGAAACAGAACAGCGCCGCCGTCGAAGAACTCCTGTCCGTCCACCGCGACCAGGTCCTGGCCGAATGGCAAGCCGAGCTGGCCGCCGCCAGCGGGGGTCGGGCGCTGGCCAGCGAGAGCCGCGAGACCGGCGACCTGCTGAACGCCATCCTGGGCGGTGTGCGCGCCAATGGCAGCACCGAGAATTTCGACGACGCGCCTTGGTCCAACGTGCGCTCAGTGCTGGGCCAGCTGTCGGCCTCGCGTGCCGCGCAGGGCTCGACCGCCGCCGACACCAGCCGTTTCGTGCTGGCGTTGAAGAAGCCGCTCTTCGCCGGCGTGCAACGCAAGTTCGCCGGCGACGCCGCAGCCCTGGGCGACGCCACCTGGGCGGTCTCCTCCCTGCTGGACAACATGGCGCAGTACACCGTCACGACCTACCAGCGCAGCCGCGAGGAGATCATCGGCCGCCAGCAGCAGGAACTGCTGGAGCTGTCGACCCCGGTCGTCAAGCTGTGGGACGGCGTGCTGGCGGTGCCGATGATCGGCACGCTGGACAGCGGCCGCACACAACTGGTCATGGAGGCGCTGCTGCAGCGCATCGTCGAGACCGGCTCCGCGCTGGCCATCATCGACATCACCGGCGTCCCGACCGTGGACACGCTGGTCGCGCAGCATCTGCTCAAGACCGTCACCGCGATCCGGCTGATGGGCGCGGACGCGATCATCAGCGGCATCCGGCCGCAGATCGCCCAGACCATCGTGCACCTGGGCATCGACCTGGAAGGCATCACGACCAAGGCGACGCTGGCCGACGCGCTGTCGCTGGCGTTGAAGCGCACCGGCTTCGTCGTCACCAAGGGCCGGCCCGCCGCCGGCGCGGTCTCCGGACTGAACGCCGCATGACCACGCGCATCCCCATCCTGCGCATGGGCAGGACACTGCTGGTCACCATCCAGGTCGACCTGCAGGACCAGACCGCGCTGGCGCTGCAGGACGACCTCGCCAACAAAATCCAGGACACCGGCGCCACCGGCGTGCTGATCGACATCTCCGCGCTGGAGATCGTCGACTCCTTCATCGGCCGCATGCTGGCCGGCATCTCCAGCATCGCCAAGGTGCTGGGCGCGAATTCGGTGGTTGTCGGCATGCAGCCGGCGGTCGCGATCACGCTGGTGGAACTGGGGTTGACGCTGCATGGCGTGCGCACCGCGCTGAACGTCGAGCGCGGGATGGAACTGCTGCGCCAAGCCGACGACCTCAACGATGCCGACGACGTCTCCGATGACGGCCTGGCGGCGGGCGACGACGTCGACGCGCCGGGACCGACCCGGTGACGGCGTCCGCCATGAGCGACTCCACCTCGTCCGGCACCCTGCCGATCCGCAGCGAGGCCGACATCGTCCTGTCGCGCCAGCTCGTACGCAAGCTCTCGCAGGAGCTGAAGTTCTCGCTGGTCGACCAGACCAAGATGATCACCGCGGCCAGCGAACTGTCGCGCAACACGCTGGTCTACGGCGGCGGCGGCGCGATGGAATGGTCCCTCGTGCAGTCGGGCGTGCGCTCGGGATTGAGACTTGCCTTCGTCGACGAGGGACCCGGCATTCCCGATCTGGAGTTGGCGATGAAGGACGGATGGACCTCGGGCAACGGCATGGGCATGGGCCTGTCCGGCAGCAAACGGCTGGTCAACGATTTCGAACTGGAGTCGGCGCCCGGCCGCGGGACGCGCGTGACGATCACGCGCTGGAAGTAGCCATGCGCGCGTTCCGACGCTTCCCCATCGACGACGCGAGTCAGGTGGGCGAAGCCCGCCGTGCCGCGCAGGCACTCGCGACCGAACTCGCCTTCGACGAGGAATCCGCCGGCCGGCTCGCGCTGGCGGTGACCGAACTCGGCACCAATCTCTTCCGCCATGTCGGCCCCGGTCGCGAGGCCGCGCTGCTGATCGGCGTGGACGAGACCACCCTGCGCGGCGGCCAGGACGCCCAGGACGGCGCGAATGCCGCCGAGGGCCTCGGCGTGCAGGTGCTGTCGCTCGATCAGGGCAACGGCATGGACCTGTCGCGCTGCCTGCAGGACGGATACAGCACCGGCGGCACGGCTGGGACCGGCCTGGGCGCGATCCGACGGATGGCGGACCGCTTCGGCGGATTCTCCGCGCCGCAGCGGGGCACCGTGCTGGCCGCGCGCTTCGGCCCGCGCACCGATCGAAGCCGCATCGGCGCGCCGACCGCCGTCGCGTCGGCAGTCAATAGTGCCGCCGATCTCGCCTTCGACGTCGGCGGCCTGTCGCTGGCCGCGCCGGGCGAAACCGTCAGCGGCGACGCCTGGGCGCTGAGGCGCGATCATGATCAAGGCCGCGAGCGCTGGTCGCTCGCCGTGGCCGACGGTCTGGGCCACGGCGTCGACGCGGCCGAGGCCTCGGACAAGCTCATGACGCTGCTGGCTCGTGCCGATGCCGCGCATCTCGCCTCTCCGGCCGCCTTCCTGGAGCGCTCCCACGACAGCCTGCGCAGCACGCGCGGCGCGGCGTCCGCGGCGCTGTCGCTCACGCCGGACGGCCCACTGCTGTTCGCCGGCGCGGGCAACATCTCGGGACGCCTGATCTCGGGCGTGTCCGACCGGACGCTGCTGTCCCAGCACGGCACGCTCGGCGTCCAGATCCGCCGCCTGCAGGATGTCGTCTACGATTGGCCGCCGCACGCGGTGCTGGTGCTCTATTCCGACGGCATCGTTTCCCGCTGGTCGCTGGAGGAGACGCCCGGTCTGCTGCAGGCCGATCCGGCGGTGATCGCAGGCTGGATCCTCCGCGACCACCTGCGCGGCAGGGACGATGCGACGGTGGTGGTGGTCCGCCGCCAGGATCGCGCATGACGCTCAAGAAGGACACGATGCCCATCGACGACACCGTCGCCATGCGCGACGCGCTGGACAGCTCGCAGGCGCAGGTCGAGGCGCTGCAGGCGGAGCTCGACGAGACCAACCGCGGCGTGCTCGCGCTGTACGCCGAGCTCGACACCCAGGCGCAGCAGCTGCGCCAGGCCACCGAGCTCAAGAGCCGCTTCCTGGCCTACATGAGCCACGAGTTCCGCACGCCGATCTCGTCGATCCGCAGCCTGACGCGGCTGCTGCTGGACCGTGTCGACGGTCCGCTGACCGACGAACAGGAAAAGCAGATCAATTTCATCCGCACCACGTCGGAAGAATTTGCCGACATGGTCAACGACCTGCTCGACCTGGCCAAGGTCGAGGCGGGCCGCATCGACATCTCGCCGGCCTGGTTCGAGCTGGTCGACCTCTTCGCGGCGCTGCGCGGCATGTTCAAGCCGGTGCTGGTCAACCCCGACGTGCAACTCATTTTCGAGGAACCGCAAGGCATCGCCCAGCTCTTCACCGACGACGCCAAGCTCTCGCAGATCCTGCGCAACTACATCTCCAACGCGCTGAAGTTCACCGCGCAGGGCGAGGTGCGCGTCAGCGCCGTGACCGCACCGGGCGCGGGCGGCGAGGACGAGATCACCTTCTCCGTGACCGACACCGGCATCGGCATCGCCTCGGAGTTCCACGACGCGATCTTCCAGGACTTCACCCAGATCGGCTCGCCGATCCAGAAGCGGCTGCGTGGCACGGGCCTGGGCCTGTCGCTGAGCAAGCGGCTGGCGGAGCTGCTCGGCGGCCGCGTCGGGCTGCGCAGCGAACCGGGCGTGGGCTCGGTGTTCTCGGTGACGCTGCCGCTGCAACTGCCTGGCGCGCCGGACGCCGCAGGTCGGACTGCCGATCCCGCCGCCAGCAACGCCGCGTCTGGGGCTGCCACGGAGGTGCCCGACGCATGAGCGAGGCGCGCTTCATCGACCGTTCGCAGCATCGGGTGCTGGTGGTCAACGACGACCCGATCGGTCGTTACACGACGGTGCGCCAGCTCAACGTCGCCGGCTTCCCCACGGCGGAGGCCGCCACCGGCGCGGACGCACTCCGGATCGCGGACCAGGGCCTGTCGGCCGTCGTGCTCGACATCCATCTGCCCGACATCGACGGCTTCGAACTCTGCCAGCGCCTGCGCGCGCAGGTCAGCACCTTCCGGCTGCCGGTCATCCACCTGACCGCGGCCTACCTCACCGACGAGGACAAGGTGCGCGGCCTGGACGCCGGCGCCGACGCCTACCTCACCCACCCGGTGGAGCCGGCGGTGCTGGTGTCGACGATCCAGGCGCTGGTGCGCACGCGCGCCGCCGAGGACGCGATGCGCCGCAGCGAGACCAAGTTCCGCGCCGTGTACGCGCAGGCCCCCGGCGGCATCTGCCTGCTGAAGGCCGGCGACGGCACCGTGCTGGACGCCAATCCGGCGATGCTCGCGCTGCTCGGCCTGGAACCGGACGAGGGCGAGGCCGTCCTCGGCCGGCCGCTGACGGATTTCGTCCCGGACGCGGACCTGCCCGCCGCGCGCGCCTTCATCGCCGCGCTCGGCCTCGACGGGCTCCAGGCCGAGTTCCCGCTGCAGCCGCACGACGGCCCCGGCGTGCCGGTCGAGTGGACCGCCTCGCCGCCGATCGAACCCGGCGTGTGCATGGCGATGGCCGCGGACATCTCTCAGCAGCAGCAGCTCGCGCGCCGTCGCCAGGAACTGCTGGACCGCGAGCGCAGCGCGCGCAGCGAGGCCGAGGCCCTGTCCCGGATGAAGGACGACCTGATCGCGGTGCTGTCCCACGAGCTGCGCACGCCGCTGAACGCGATCATGGGCTGGACGCACGTGCTGCAACGGCACAGCCCGCCGGAGCTGCTGACCAAGGGCCTCGCGGCCATCGACCGCAACGTGTCCATCCAGGCGCGGATGATCACCGACATCCTCGACATGTCGCGCCTGAACATCGGCAAGCTGCCGCTGACGCGCGAGCGCGTCGAGGCCGGCGAGGTGCTGCGCACCGCGGTGGCGGCGATCCAGCACACGCTCGATGAAAGCGGGCATCGGATCGCGCTCGACCTGCGCGACGAAGCCACCGTGCTGCTGGCCGACAGCGGCCGGCTGCAGCAGGTGATCTGGAACCTGATGGGCAACGCGGCCAAGTTTTCGCCCCGTGGCAGCGCGATCACGCTGTCGCTGCGCGCCCAGGACGCGGGCGTGCTGGTCGAGGTGCGCGACGAGGGCCAGGGCATCGCGCCCGAGTTCCTGCCGCATGTCTTCGACCGCTTCACGCAGAGCGACGCCGCGAGCAGCCGCCAGCACGGCGGCCTGGGCCTCGGCCTGGCGATCGTCAAGAGCCTGGTCGAGGCGCACGGCGGCTGGGTCGACGTGCGCAGCGAAGGGCGCGGCCACGGCGCGGCGATCCGCTTCTGGCTGCCTGGCGAGGAGGTGGCCCCGTCGATGCTGGAGTCGGACACGGGCGCAGGCGGTCTGAGCGTGTTCGGCGCGCTGGGCGTGTCGGGCGATGCGGGACCGGGCGCCGGCGATGCGCCGTCGGTCTCATTGACGGGATTGCGCGTACTGGTCGTCGAGGACGACGTCGACGCCGGCGCGATGCTCAAGCTGATCCTCGAGGAGCGCGAGGTGCGCGCGACCGTGGTCCACAGCGCGGACGAGGCGCTGATGGCGCTGGCGGGCAACGCGTTCGACCTGCTGGTCAGCGACATCGGCCTGCCGGGTCGCGACGGCTATGAGCTGATCCGCGAGATCCGCGCGCTGGAGCCCCCGGCGAGCGCCTGCCGGCGATCGCGCTGACGGCCTTCTCGCGCGATCTGGACCGGCAGCAGGCGCTGCAGGCGGGCTTCGACGCCCACCTGGCCAAGCCGCTCAAGCCGCCGCTGCTGATGCGGCTGGTGGCGCAGCTGTCGGGCGGCTGAGCCGCCTCGTCGTGCCGGGGCCATCGGCACGCGCGCACATCACAGCTGCATCACCGCCACGTCACGGGGACGGGCACGGGCAAGGGCACGGGCACATTCACAGCCGCAGCGACAGCCCCACCCAGAACGACCGCCCCGGCGCCGGTTCGTAGAACCGGCCGTTGCCGTCGTTGACGATGACGCTGCCGACGTAGCGGCGGTCGGCGATGTTGTCGACGCGTGCGGTCAGCGTCGCGCGCGCCGCACCCCAGGACCAGCCGTGACGGGCGCGCAGGTTGAGCAGGCCGTAGCCGCCGGCCCATTCGCTATTGATGTCGTTCACCGCCGTGCGCTTCACGCCGCGCCATTCGACGGCGACTTCCCCGTCCTCCGCGACCTCGAACGGCCGCCACGCCAGTTCCGCGTACGCGCTCCCGCCGTTCGTGCCGGCGATGCGGTTGCCGGAGGCCACCGCCACGTTGGCGGTCGGGCACGGCGTGCCGGTGCAGGTCAGGAAGCCGTCGCGGTACCGGGCGTTCAGCGTGCCGACCGCCATCTGGGCGCGCCAGTGCGGGACGAACGCCCAGGCGCCGGAGAGCTCCACGCCGCTGCGCCGCGTGCGACCGACGTTCTGATAGCTCGACCGCCCGCCGCTGTTGGTCAGCACACCGATCTCGTCGCGCGTGACGACGTGAAACGCGGTGGCGTCGAGTTCGATCCCGTCCGCGCGCCACTTCGCGCCGAGCTCCTGCTGCGTGCTCTTCTGCGGACGCAACGCCGTGTTGAAACCGCCCTGCCCGTCCGCCCGGTAGGCCAGCTCGTTCAGCGTCGGCGATTCAAAACCGCGGCCCAACGCCGCATGCAGCAGCAGTGACGGCGTGAGCTTCCATCCGAGTCCCATCGCCGGATTGGCGTAGTCGTAACGCAGCGAGCCCGAGTCGTCGCCGTTGGCCAGGAAGCGGTCGCGGGCCGACAGCGTCACGCGTCCCGCCCGCACGCCGGCGCTGGCGGAAAGCGCCGTCGTCAACGGCCATTCCACCTGCGCATAGGCCTCGCGCGTGACGGCCTCGTTCTCCTCGTCGCGGCGGAGCGCGCCGGTCACGCCCAGTTGCTGCGACGCGCCGGTGCCGACGAAGTTCTCGTAGCCCTGGCGGTCGTCCTTCTGACGCTCCAGGTTCACGCCGGTGACCAGCGTCGCCGGCCCGAGGCGCCACAGCGCGCGCGCGTCGACACCGTCATAGCGGCGGCTGAAATCGACCACGCCGCCGCCGCTGCCCGCCGGCGTCTGCGCGCCCACGGCGATCGACTGCCACTGCGTCACCGAACGCCGCCCGCCATAAGCAGTCAACACGCCCTCGGACAGTACGCCGTCATCATCGAAACGGTGGCGCCAGCGCGCCCCGAGCTGCGTCTGGCTGGCGTTCTTGCGGGTGTTGAACTGCTCGGCCTGGGAGGCGGTCTGGTCCGGATCCGCGGCGAACTGCGCGGCGGTCAGTCCGAGCGGATCCTGCGCGCGCTGGTCGACGTCGTTGACCAGCAGCAGCACCTGATCGCGCGCGCCGGTCCAGGCGAGGCGCCCGTTGGCCAGCGTGCGCTTCGCGGCGCTGTGGGGACGCAGGCCGTCGGTCTCCATGTGCGACACGCCGCCCTGCGCTTCCCAGCCGTCGCCGAACGGCGTTCCCGCGGTCAGCCGCGCCTGCCGGAGCGCCGCGCTGCCGGCATCGAGGTCCAGGTCGACGAAGCGCTCGCGCACCGGGGCGCTCACCAGCGCGATGACGCCGCCGGAGCTGTTGCCGTAGAGCGCCGAGAACGGTCCGCGCAAGACCTCGACGCGGGCCGCGGACGCGAGGTCGAAGTGCGTGACCTGGCCCTGCCCGTCCGGCATCGTCGCGGGAATGCCGTCCGTGTAGAGCCGCAGCCCGCGCACGCCGAACGGCGCACGCGCGCCGAAGCCGCGCGACGACAGCTGCAGGTCCTGCGCGTAGTTCTGCCGGTTGTTGGCGGTCAGGCCGGGCACGCGGGTCAGCGCCTCGGACAGGTTGACCATCGGCCCGGCGGCGCGGAGCGTGTCCGCGTCGATGACGGACGCCGCGTAGGGCGCCTCGTCCAGCCGCCGCTCGGCCACGCTGCCGGACACCACCACGGTGGGCAGCGCCTGGGCGGGTGCGGGCGCCGTCTGCGCGCAAGCCGCCCCGCCCAGGCCGGCGAGCGCCCCCGCGATCAGTCGCCAGGCCACGTGCGACCTCGCGCTCGATGCGTTCGATGCGTTCGACGCACTGGATATCGCGCTCGAGAGGGGGCCGGGCCGGGCTCGCGCCGGACCGTCGTCGATTCGTCTTCATTGTTCTCCCGCAGTATCGATGCCATGGCATCCGGAACCAGCGGCAGAAAGGGCAAGGAAGGTGCCAGGTCTCCCCCGTCGCGTCGGGCGCCGCACGGACGCGGGCATCCCGCTTGCTGACTCCCCTGCTGCCGCCGCCCCCGTCCGGGGCGGCTCCTCGACGGAGAAGCCGATGAACAAGAAGATGCCCCTGTCCTCCCGCGCTCAGCCGCGCGCACGTCGGGTCACCGGCGCCCGGATCACCCGCGCGATCACCGCGGTCGTCGCGCTGGCCGCCCTGGCCGGCGGCGCGCGCATGGCGCTGGCACTCGAAGCGCAACCCGCGACCCCGCCCGGCTACGGTCCCAATCCCGCGCTGCCCGAGCCCCAGAAGAGCCTGGTGCCGACGATCAACGTCGCCAAGGCGATCGGCTGGCCCGCGGGCGCCAAGCCGCAGGCGGCCGCGGGCCTGGCGGTCACGCGTTTCGCCGACAAGCTCGACCATCCGCGCTGGGTCTACGTGCTGCCCAACGGCGACGTGCTGATCGCCGAGACCAACGCGCCGGTGCGGCCCGACGACGGCAAGGGCCCGAAGGCCTGGATCACCAAGCAGTTCCAGAAGAAGGCCGGCGCCACGCCCAAGAGCGCCAACCGCATCACCCTGCTGCGCGACACCGACGGCGACGGCGTCGCGGACCAGCGCTTCGCGTTCGCGGAGGGCCTGAACTCGCCGTTCGGCATGGCCCTGGTCGGCAACAGCTTCTACGTGGCCAACACCGACGCCATCGTGCGCTTCCCTATGCGCCCGGCCAGACCAAGCTGGCCGGCCAGCCGACGAAGGTCGCGGACCTGCCCGGCGGCACGATCAACCACCACTGGACCAAGAGCCTGATCGCCAATGCCGAGGGCACCAAGCTCTACGCCGGCATCGGCTCCAACAGCAACGTCGCCGAGAACGGCATCGAGAACGAGCAGCGCCGCGCCGCGATCCTGGAGATCGACCTGCAGAGCGGCTCGACGCGGGTGTTCGCCTCGGGGCTGCGCAACCCGGTCGGCCTGGCGTGGGAGCCCACGAGCAAGGCGCTGTGGGTCGCGGTGAACGAGCGCGACGAACTCGGCGACGACCTCGTGCCCGACTACATCACCTCGGTGCAGGACGGCGGCTTCTACGGCTGGCCGTACAGCTGGTACGGCAATCACGTCGACGAACGGGTCAAGCCGCAGCGGCCGGAACTCGTCGAGAAGGCGCTGGTGCCCGACTTCGCGGTGGGCGCGCACACGGCCTCGCTGGGGCTGGCGTCCGCGGACGGCAACAAGCTGACGCAGGACTTCGCGCACGGCATGTTCATCGGTCAGCACGGCTCGTGGAATCGCAAGGTTCCGGCGGGCTACAAGGTGGTGTTCGTGCCCTTCGTCGGCGCCAAGCCCAGCGGGCTGCCGGTCGACGTGGTGACCGGCTTCCTCGATGCCAAGGGGCAGGCGATGGGCCGTCCGGTCGGCGTGGCGCTCGACCGCCAGGGCGCGCTGCTGGTGGCGGACGACGTCGGCAACGTGATCTGGCGCGTCACCGCGACGGGCGCCGCGGGACCGCAGGCGGCCTTCCCGCCGGCGGCGGGCGCGGCCAGCACGCCAGCCTCGCGCTGAGTCCAGCCGGGTCGCGAGGCCGTCTCGTGACCCGCCCCACCATCGACACTCCCAACGGTCGATATGGCAATATAGTTCTAATTCTCCATTAATTGGCACTTTATTGCCATTTTTCTTGACGAGCGATTGGCAATAAAGTACCTTTTCATGGCGAATTAGAACTTTATTGCCATGCTCACATTGCCCATCACGATTCCAGACATCGCCGAAACCCTGCGGGAGGCAGCTCGTCGCAATGGTCTCACCCAGGCGCGTCTGGCTGAGGTGGCCGGCATCTCTCCCCGGACGCTCACCCATGTGCTGAGCGGCCAGGAGGACTTCCGGCTGACCACGCTCATGGCCCTGGCGGACCGCCTGGGACTGGCGGTCCTGGTGGTACCCAAAGGGGCTGCGGCCGCCGTGGCCGCCGGTGACACCGTCGGCCCGCCGGTACGTTCGGTGATCACGGAAGCATTGGATGCGGCTCATGCACGCCGTGAATCGCGTGCGGCCAAGGAGCGTGGATGAACGTCAAGGCCTTGGCGATTCATCTGGGCGACCTGCGCGTGGGAGTCCTGTTCCAGTACGCCTTGTCGGAAGACCTCGTGACCAACCGCTTCGTCGTCGACGAGGGGCTGCCCGCACGCGTCGGGGCCCCCTGCCCACGCTCTCGCTGTCGATGCGCGCGGCGACGCCGCAGGCACAGGCGGCGCTGTGGCGCGACATCCAGTCGATGAGCTTCAACGGCCGCCGTTCATCGAGGGGCGACTGGCTGTTGCCCGCCTTCTTCCAGAACCTGTTGCCGGAGGGCGTCTTCCGCGACCACGTCGCGGCCCTGCGCGATTGCGCACCGACCGATCATTTCGAGATGCTGGCCGCCTGCGGCAATGACCTTCCGGGGAATGTCTACGCCTTGCCGGTCGAGCTGTCGCGGGACGAACTCGCCCGTTACGTGACCCAAGGGCAGGATGCCCTGGAGATGTCCGTGACGGCCGAGCCGCTCGACGAAGGCGTCTCCCTGTCGGGCGTCCAGCCCAAGTTGGGTGTGATCCGCGACGGCGATCGTTACGTGGCCCGGACCAAGGATCACGACACGCACATCATCGCCAAGCTGCCGGTGATCGGGCAGCCGCTGCTACCCGAGGTCGAGGAACTCACGCTGCGGCTGGCGCGCGCCGCGGGCGTCGATGCCTGCGAAGCGAGCCTGGAGCCGCTGGAGCGCCTCGGCCTGTCCCATGCCTACGACCTCGGCGACACGACGCCCCATACGAACTTCCTGGCGGTCACGCGCTTCGACCGTTCCCCGCAGGGACGCATCCACGTGGAGGACTTCGGCCAGATCCTCGGACGCATGCCGGAGGACAAGTACGGCCGCGGTCCGGACGGGCGGACCATCACCTATGTCGACATCGCGCTGGCGTTGATGACGCAGCCCGCCATGGGGGAACCGGCGGTGCATGAACTGCTGAGGCGACTCGTCGTCAACGAGATGATCGGCAACCCCGACATGCACCTCAAGAACATCGGCGTGCGCTATCCCGACGGCGTCACACCGACGCTGTCACCGGCTTACGACCTCGTGGCGTACTCGGTCTATCACCGGATCCGCGGGCATGCGTTGATGACCGTTCCGGAGAACATGGCGCCGCGTCGCGGCGATCTGCGCGACGCCAGTCCGGCCGACCGCCAGGCGATCCGGCCGTCTCTGCTCAAGGCGTTCTGCGTGGAGGCCGGCATCCCGGTCAAACCCGCCGAGACGGCGATCGCGCGTTGCGTGAAAGCAGCCCACGCCGCATGGCCCGCCATGATCGACGGCTCTGCGCTGCTGCCTCAGCAGAAACAACGCCTGATGACGCACTTCCTGTCGCACGATCTGGTCGCCTCGCTGACGCGTCGTGCGGAACGCGCTGCCGCACGATCGATGGCACAGACGGCAGTCGCCGCGCAGGAATCGGCCGGCCCGACCACCGCCTGATGTCTCGCGCGAAGGTCAGGCGACGGTCAGAGCGACGGCTCACGCATCCTGCTGACGCTCGTATTCCGAGCTCTCCTGGCTGAGCTCGTCGCGCCACTGGCGGTCGAGTTCGTCGCGGCGCCGGCGCAATGCGCTGGACAAGGTGCGCCAGTCCACCGACGACGCGTGCGTCAGCCGCGGCAGGACGCCCTGCTCCACGTCCTGCGCATGGTGGCTGACGTAGCGGCCGAGCACCCCCACCAGCGGCGCGAACTGCGTGTCGTCGGCGCGCATGCGGCGCAGCTGCGACATCAGGATGCGCACGACCAGGTGCTCGATCTCGGCCTCG
Source organism: Roseateles chitinivorans (assembly GCF_050632145.1). Classification (GTDB taxonomy): domain Bacteria; phylum Pseudomonadota; class Gammaproteobacteria; order Burkholderiales; family Burkholderiaceae_C; genus Roseateles; species Roseateles chitinivorans_B. The sequence continues at coordinate 4,488,739 of NZ_CP192577.1, read as the reverse complement.
TTGATCAGGCGGCGTTCGATGGCGCCGATCTCCGGGCACCGGCGGACCGCCGGGTAGAACAGTTCTTCCTCCAGCGTCGCGTGCACCGTCAGCAGCGCGCAGGTGCGGCGCACCAGCGCCTCGCAGGATTCGTGGTCCCCCAGCGTCCAGAGCCGGTCGAACTGGTGGAAGGCGTGCTGCGCGCGCTGGTGGTCGTCGACCAGCAGCGCCACGACCTCGTCGCGCGCCATCAGGTCGGCTCGGAAGTCGGTCTGAGGCAGGACATGCGACCTCATGCGGGTTCCCCTTGTTCGAGCCGCTGACGCGCGGGCGCGGCGTGATCGTCGTGGTAACGCTTCGGACCGTCCGGATGCACGCCGGGATCGTCGGGATGCTCGTGCGGCGCCTGATCAGGCCCCGGCGCGGGGGACTCGGCGGGGCGCTCCTCCTCGGAGCGTCGCGGCTGGCCGGGCTTGGGCGCAGCCGCCATCGCCCGTTCCACGGTCTCCAGCGACGCCACGGCGGCCACCACCGGGCTCACGACGGGGTCGTCGGGCCCCTCCGAGTCGTCCCACAGCTGCTGCCAGGACGACTCGACCGTCGACTCGAGATCCAGCGGTACCTCGCCCACCGCCTCGATCACGCCCAGCGTGCGCAACGCACCGCTGCGCGGATCGCGCCGGCGGAAGCGCCGGTCGCGCACCTGGTAAAGATGCAGGTCGGCGCCGATGATCCGGTACTCGCGGACGAAGCCGTCGCCATGCGGCAGATCGTCGGCGCAGAATGGCCGCGGCAGTTCGCCCGCGTCGGCCGGCAGCACCGCATGGTTCCACTGGATCGGGTCGGCGATCAGCGCCTGCGGACTCAGGCCCAGCAGCCGCTCGACCGAGGCGCTGACGTGCAGCAGCCGTTGGCTCGCCACGTCGGCGCACCAGACCAGATGCCACGGCGTCTCGAATGCCTTGTCGTTCATGGGGCGGGTCTCCTGCGAGATCGAGGGGGCGGAGGTCCGGACGGACCGGCGGCTCCGGCGTTCCCTCCCTTCCGGCAAATGCGGTGCCGCCCTGGATCGTGGGCACTTCGACAGCGTCGACGGATCGGACCTGACGACGCGATCCTCCAGCCCGGACGGGTCCGGTCGCGCTCGGCAGCACGTCGGCAGCACGTCGGCGGCACTTCGGCAGCGCTTGCCGACAGAACTCCCGGTGCGGCGTCTTTCCCAGGAGAAAGCCGGGGATGAGGGCCGCCTCGCGGCGGCACGGTCGGGCGCGCCGCTTGCAAAGGCCTGCGCAACAACAAGGAACGCCATGCACCAGTTGCCGCTGCCTTTCGAGGCCCACACGATCCCGCCGAGCCCGCCGCATCCGGCCGAGGTGCCCTTCGTGCCGCCACCGCCGCACGGACCGGCGCCCGAGCCCGGCGACGATCCGCCCGGCGTCATCGACCCGCCGATTCCCGGCGAGAACCCGGTGCCCGTGCGCGAACCGCCCTACATGCCGCCGCCCACCGCCGTGAACTGAGGACACCGGGGGCGCATGCCGGCCGCTGCGGCGACCGGGCGGCACGGCGATTGCCATCTCCTGGGGCTTGTTTCCCTCTGTCACAGGAGTCGCCTTTGAATGCATTGCTGCTCCCGGCGCTGCGCCGGGCATGCGCCGACGGCGTGTTGGCCAGCCTGTTCTCAGGACTGGCGCTGTTGCGCGGCAGCCGGTCCGATCACGCCCATCTGGTCGGTCGTTCCGAATACCGCGTCGGCCGTCCGCCGTTGAAGACCTCCGCCGCCGACATCGCCCTGCACGCCGCCACCGGCCTCGTGTGGGGCGCGCTCTACGACCGGTTGCGCGCGACGCGCCGCCGGCCCACGCGCGGCAACGCGGTGACCGACGCGCTGCTGCTCACGGCGGTCGCCGTCGGCGTCGACCGCGTCGTCACGCCCAGCGTGCTCACCCCCGGCGCCGACAAGCGCGCCACCGCCTCCGACACGCGGCCGCCCTCGGTGGCCAGCCTGCTGCTGGTCTACGGTGCGTTCGCGGCCGGGCTGGCGCTCGGCGGCATGCACGGATTGAAGGGACATCCGGCCCGTGCCAGTGCAGACATCGATGGCTTCGACTTCGACGACGACGATGACGCCGTCCTGATCGACCCTGCGCCGCGCCGCGCGGGGGTCGGGCATGAAGTCGCTGCATCTCCAGCTGCGATTCCTGGTCCCGCTGCTGATCACCCTGACCGTCGCGGCCCTGCTGGCGCTGCCGCTGCTGGACCGCATGACCTTGCGCTGGTTCTCGCGCGACCTGAGCCTGCGCGGCGCGATGGTCGCCAAGACCCTGTCCGTCGCGATCAGCGACATCGATCCCAGCGCCCAGCGCGAACGCCTGCGCAACCTGCTCGAGCGCGGCGTGCTCGACGAGCGCCTCGTGGGCATCGCGCTGTGCGCGCCCGACGGCACGCAGGTCATGAGCACCAAGGGCTTCCCCGGCTCGCTCAGCTGCAAGGAGGCTGAGGCCAGCGCCGCGCTGAAGGATCCCCGGCTGGAACTGACCAGCGGCGCCGTCCACATCGGCGTGTTCCCGGTCAACCCGGCGCAGCCCGACGCCGAGCGGCTGGTGCTGCTGCACGACCTCAGCCTGCCCGACCGCCGCAGCCTGGACACGCGGCGCTACATGATCATCTTCATCACCGTGCTGGGCCTGGCGATCGCCGGCATCACGATGATCGTGGCGCAGTTGAGCTGGCGCGGCTGGGTCTCCGGCATGCGCGCCATCCTGCGCGGCGAAGGCCTGGTGCGGCCGCTGCTCAACACCGGCGGCTTCCGCGGCGGACCGGAGACGGCGCCGCCCGAGCTGCAGCCGCTGGAGGTCGAGATCCGCCAGCACATCCGCGAGCTCGAGGACAACCTCTACCGCGAGCACGGCCCGTTGACGCCGTGGGATCCCGAGCGGCTGCGCAGCCTGCTGCGCACGCAGCTGCGCGGCGACCAGGTGATCGTGGTCTCCAACCGCGAGCCTTACATCCACCAGCGCGGTCCGGACGGCATCTCCGTCAGCCGCCCCGCCAGCGGCCTGGTCACGGCGGTTGAACCGGTCATGCGCGCCTGCTCCGGCACCTGGATCGCGCACGGCAGCGGCAGCGCGGACCGGGACGTCGTGGACGCGCACGACCGCGTCGCGGTACCGCCGGACACGCAGGACTACCTGCTGCGTCGCGTCTGGCTGAGCGAGGAAGAAGAGCGCGGCTACTACCAGGGCTTCGCCAACGAAGGCCTCTGGCCGCTGTGCCACGTCGCGCACGTGCGGCCGGTGTTCCGCGAGTCGGACTGGGCGCAGTACAAGGCCGTGAACCAGCGCTTCGCCGACGCGGTCGTCGCCGAGGCGCGCGGCGACGACCCGGTGGTGCTGGTGCAGGACTACCACTTCGCGCTGCTGCCCGCCATGGTCCGCGAGAAGCTGCCCAAGGCGACCATCATCACCTTCTGGCACATCCCCTGGCCCAACCCGGAGTCCTTCGGCATCTGCCCGTGGCGCCGCGAGCTGCTGCAGGGCATGCTGGGCAGCACCATCCTGGGTTTCCACACCCGCTTCCATTGCAAGAACTTCACCGAGACGGTGGACCGCTACCTGGAGGCGCGCATCGAGCACGAGCATTCCACGATCAGCTACCAGGACGAGCCGACGCTGGTGCAGAGCTACCCGATCTCGATCGCGTGGCCGACCGACGAGGAACGCGCCGGCTGGTTGTCCCCGGCGGACGCACGCGCCTCGGTGTTCGAGCGGCTGAAGCTCGCGCCCGACACGGTGCTGGCGGTCGGCGTGGACCGTTTCGACTACACCAAGGGCATCCTGGAACGGCTGCACGCGGTGGAGCGCCTGCTGGAGAAGCATCCGCAATGGCAGGGGCGCTTCGTGCTCGTGCAGGTGGCGGCGCCGACGCGCAACGCGCTGGAGGAGTACCGCGAATTCCAGGACCGCATCCATCGCGTCACCGAGCGCATCAACCTGCGCTTCGGCGAGGCCGGCTACAAGCCGGTGGTGCTGCTGGCCGAGCACCACGACCATGCGGCGCTGATGACGCTCTACCGCGCCGCGCACATGTGCGTGGTGACCAGCCTGCATGACGGCATGAACCTGGTCTCCAAGGAGTTCATCGCCGCCCGCGACGACGACCAGGGCGTGCTGATCCTGAGCCGCTTCGCCGGCGCGGCGCGCGAGCTGCAGGAGGCGCTGGTCATCAACCCGTATCACGTGGAAGAGACCACCGACGCCCTGCACCGCGCAGCACTGATGCCGCCGCAGGAGCAGCGCGAGCGCATGGCCAGCCTGCGCATGACGGTGCGCGAGTTCAACGTCTACCGCTGGGCCGGCCGCATGCTGACCGACGCGGGCCAATGGCGCCTGCGCGAGCGCATCACGCGCCGCGTGCAGCGGCGCTCACGGGAATCGGGAGAGGAGGCGCTGACGCCATGATGCCGGTGCGATATCTGCTCGACGCGGAGGGCCGCGCCGCGGTCGCCCGCCTCATGACACGCCGCCCGCTGCTGGGCTTCGACTTCGACGGCACGCTGGCGCCCATCGTCATGCATCCCGACGAGGCGCGCCTGCCGGAGCCGACGGCCCAGTTGCTGGAGCGACTCGCCGCGCGCGTGCCTGTCGCGGTCGTCAGCGGCCGGCAGGTGCTGGACGTGCGGCACCGGCTGGGCTTCAAGCCCACGCACATCGTCGGCAACCACGGCGCGGAGGACGAGTTCGAGGGACCTGATCCCCACGTGGTGACGACGCTGGGGACGTTCCGGGAACGCATGCTGCGCATGGAGCCGCATCTCAACCAGGCGGGCGCGACGATCGAGGACAAGGGCGCGTCCATCGCGATCCACTACCGGATGGCGAAGGATCCGGTGGCTGCGCGCAACGCGATCGCCGTGCTGGTCGCCGACCTGCCGGCGGGCGTCATCACCGAGCCGGGCAAGCGCGTGGTCAACGTGCTCGTCGACGGCGCTCCGGACAAGGGTGATGCGATGACGCGCCTCACGGCGCGTTACGGCGCCGATGCGGGCTTCTACGTCGGCGACGACACCAACGACGAGCCGGCCTTCCAGCGCGCCGGCGCCGACTGGGTGACGGTGCGCGTGGGTCCGAGGCTCGACCACAGCCATGCGAGGTACTACCTCAACGAGCAGGCGGAGATCGACGACGTGCTCCGCCTGATGCTCGAACACCTCGGTGAGCCGGGAGAGGGACGACCGGGTCCCCTTTTCGGAACTTAAGGAGGGAATTTGTCGGCCGGGGCGGCCGACAAAGGGGGAGATGGAGAAAAGGGGACCCGGTCGGCCCGAACCGCGCGCGGTTCCGGCAGTCAAGGGGCCGGCGATGGCGGCAACGACGGCTTGAGCACCGGCGCCGCGGGCGCGGGGATGTCCTCCACCAGCGCCCTCACCCGGGGCAGCGACTGCGGGTGCGTCTTCTGCAGCCAAGCGATCAGGCCTTCGCGCAACTCGCAACGCAGGTCGAAGGCCTTGCCGGAGTCCTTCGCGCTGACGAGCACGCGGATCTGCATCGTGCGCTCGGTCGTCTCGACGACCTGCACGCCGCAGACCCGGCCGTCCCAGTGCGCCGAGCCCTTGCACATCGTCGTGGCCTTCTCGCGCAGTTCGTTGACGGGCAGCGTGAAGTCGACCCACAGCATCACCGTGCCCAGGATGCTGGAGCTGGTGCGCGTCCAGTTCTGGAACGGGTTCTCGATGAACCATTGCAGCGGGATCACCAGCCGGCGCTCGTCCCAGATCTTGAGCACGACATAGGTCGAGGTGATCTCCTCCACCCGGCCCCACTCGCCCTGGATGATGAGCACGTCGTCGAGCCGGATCGGCTGTGCCATCGCGATCTGCAGACCGGCGAGGAGGTTCCCGAACACCGACTTCGCCGCCAGGCCGAAGACCAGTCCGGCGATGCCCGCCGACGCCAGCAGGCTGGCGCCGACCTGCTTCGCGCGGGGGAAGGTCATCAGGATGAAGGCCAGCGCGGTCAGCATCACCGCGCCCTTGGCCACGCGCGCCAGCACCTTGGTCTGCGTCTGGATGCGGCGTGCGGCGAGGTTGTCCTCGACGTCCGACGGATTCAGCAGCGCCACGCCGTTGGCGACGCCGGTGATCGCGCCAGCGCCGACGGCGGCCAGCGCCACGATGGTGAGGACCCCCAGCAGATGCTGCACGCCGTTGATGCCCGGCATCGTGTCGGGCACGCCCTGCGCGGCGATCAGCAGGCCGACGAGGGGAAGCGCCCATCGGACCGGGTTGTCGGTGCGCTGCACGACCGAGGTCAGCAGCGGCGAGAACCTCGCCAGTCGTCGCGCAACCGGCCGCAGGATGGCGTGCAGCAGCAGCGCGCCGGCCACGATCACCAGCGCGCCGAGCAACAGCTGACCCCACATCATGAGATCGGCGTCGAGGAGCGAGAAACGGGATTTCCAGGCTTGCATGGCGCCGGGCGGGCAAGTGCCGTTCCGGCGCTGCACTGCACAACGCGGGGATCGCCCGGGCGCCGCGCCTCGTCTCGTCTCGTCTCGTCTCGTCTCGTCTCGATCGATCGTGGGTGAACCGATTGCCTTGTCAGGGCATTGCAATCAACAGGAGTTCCCGATGACCCATAGCACCAACAAGCAGGCGCCGACATCGACGGCGGCAGGCGCTCCGCGCCGCATGCTGGACAAGGCGCCGGTCTCCCCGGGGACGGTCGAGCCCGATCCGGCGCCGACCCACGAGGACGACGTGCAGTTGCCGCATGAGCGCGACCAGAGCACCGGGGGCGACTCGACCGGCGGCATGGGCAGCGGCGCGGCCGGCGAGGACCAGCGCGCGGTCATCGGCCAGGCCCACGAGGACCTGAAGCAAGGTCAGGTGGACACCGATCTGCGGTCGACACCCGGGCTGGATGCCCAGCAACGGGACCGGATCGTCAAGGATCCCAAGGGTGGCCCGAAGGGCAACGGCGGGAACGACAGCAAGGGATGAACGAAGGGCCGGCGCTGGCGGCATCCCAATGAAAACGAGGCCTCTTGGGGCCTCGTCCTTGTCTCCATCGCGCCTCGGGAAAAGGGTTGTCAGCTGTGCTGCCGGCGCCGTTCGACCGCGTCGATGCGCAGCATCTGGCGGTACTTGGTCACCGTGCGGCGCGCCACCACCAGACCCTGGCGGGCGAGCTGGCGGGTGATCTCGGCGTCGGACAGCGGGTTGTCCGCGCGCTCGGCCTCGATGATGTCCTTGATCAGCCCGCGGATCGCCGTGCCCGAGCACGCGCTGCCGTTGCTGCTCACGATCGCGCGCGAGAAGAAGTACTTCAGCTCATACACGCCGCTCGGCGTCGCGAGGTACTTGTTGTTGGTCACGCGCGAGACCGTGGATTCGTGGATGCCGACCTCGTCGGCGATCTCCTTCAGGCCCAGCGGCTTCATCGCCATCGCGCCGAACTCGAGGAAGTGGCGCTGCCGCTTCACGATCGCATTGGCCACGTCGAGGATGGTCGAGAAACGCTGCTCGATGTTGCGCATCGTCCAGCGCGCCTCCTGCAGGTGGTTGGCCATCTCCGCATGGCCCTGCTGGCGATGGCGCTGGAACAGCTCGGCATACACCTGGTTCATCCGCACCTTCGGGATCACCGCCGGATTCAGCTGCACGCGCCACTGGCCGCGCACCTTGGTCGTCAGCACGTCCGGCACGATGTAGGCGGCCTGCGTCGTCTCGTAGCGCCAGCCCGGCCGCGGATCGAAGCGGCGCAGCTTCAGGCAGACCGACTCGGCTTCCGCCACGCTCACGTCCAGCAGCTGCGCCAGCGACGGGATGTCGCGCGAGGCCAGCAGGTTCAAGTGCTGCGAGATGATGCGTTCGGCCAGCATGCGGCTGCGCGCGTCCTCGAGCTTGGGCAGCTGCAGCAGCAGGCACTCGGCCACGCTGCGCGCGCCCACGCCCAGCGGGTCCAGCGCCTGCACGCGCTTGAGCGCGATCTGCATCTCGTCGATGCCCACCGGCGGCTGCATCTGGGCAACGGCGGCCAGTTCCTCCAGCGAGCTGCGCAGGTAGCCGTCGTCGTCCACCGACTCGGCCACGATGGTCGCCAGCACCAGGTCGCGCGGCGACAGCCGCAGCACGTTGAGCTGGCTGCGCAGGTGTTCGCGCAGGCAGGTCTGGGCCGCGGTCATTTCGAGCGCGCTGAGTTCGCCGTCCTCCGCGCGACGCATCGAGCCGGAGCTCTCGGCGCGCCAGATCTCGCGATCGTCCGGGAACGGTTCCGGCGCGTCGGACATCACCGGCGACGCGGCGACCGGCACGTCCGCGTCCAGCGGCGATGAATCGTCCGAAGCCTCGGTGACTTCGAGGAAGGGATTGCGCCCCAGCATGTCCGTGACCATGGTGGAGAAGTCCAGCGAGGACATCTGCAGCAGACGCACGGCGTGCTGGAGGCGAGGCGACAGCGTCTGGGTCTGTCTGTGCTCGTGCCTGAGTTCCATTGCTCCCACTTGTGAGACTCCTGTCCGGTAGAGGGTGAAGCTGCCGACAACCGGTTCCGGAGAGTCCCCGCCGACGAGGACGGGAACGGGTTGTAGGCAGTGCCGGCGAACCGGCCTGTTGGAACCATCAGCGCAAGGACCATGCCACCTCGTCGCCGGATTTTCATATCGCGGATCCCCCGTCATTTGGCGTGCCTGCCCGAACGCCGCAAACGCAGTAGGCACGGGGCCTGCCGGGAATCAGATGCATCGTCATCCGGCGAACCTGGATGCCCCTCGATGCCACCGCGCCGGTTCGCCCAACGTCCGCGACACCTGCCGCCACCCCTGATCCCCGCAAGGCTTTCGGCACCTTTTACCGAGCGCCAGCTTCCGCACGCCCACCTGCTCCCCCCGAAGGTGAGCCCCACCCCTCGCTCCCCGCATCTCCCCCTCTTCCGCGGTCAAGGCTCTCCGTGGGGCCGGAATGAGGCTGGGGGTTCGCGGACGCGATGCCCCCTGCCTCGTGGAGAGCCCGCGCTTGGCCGAGCGGAGTCCAACCGCCCGCGCCACCGCGTCAATCGCCGTAACCGCACGTACCCGCCCCCCGGAACCCAGGTGGTAGCGCTCCCTGCTGGCCCGGGCCTTGCTTCAACAGCCTGCCCGGTCCCCTTCCCCCGTCATCCTTACCATCTTGCGCCCCTCCGCCCTGCCCCCGACCACGATGCGCCGCTGGGCGACGCGAGGCCTGCTGTTGATTGCGCTGGTCTTCCTGTTGAAGGAGGCCAGTGCGATCGTGCTGCCGGTGCTGGTGGCGCTGATCCTGACCTTCGTGCTGGCGCCGGCGGTGCGGACGATGCGGCACCACGGCCTGCCGGAATCGGTGAGCGCGGCGATGCTGGTGACGACGCTGGTGGGCTGCACGGTGCTGAGCGTGGCGCTGCTGGCCGAGCCGGTGGCGCAGTGGTGGCAGCGCGCGCCCGTCGCGGTGTCCCAGGCGCTGAACCAGGTGGACAAGTGGCGCGCGGCGATCCCGGGTTTCGGTCCGCCGGTCGAGCGTCGCAGCTCGAATCGTGCGGCGCCGACGCCGCCGACGGACCCGGTGCGCGAACGCATCGCCAGCGAAGGCGTGGCGCTGACCGCGCAGGCGCTGGGCATCGGCCTGAAGTTCCTCGTGTCCACGGCGGCCACCACGATCCTGCTGTATTTCCTGCTGGCCTCCGAACACTGGGTGCTGTCGCGCTGCATCGAGCTGCTGCCGCACCGTCCGCGCCTGCGGGCCGTGGTGCTCGGCGGCCTGCGCGCGGCGCAGCGCGACATCTCGCGCTATGTCGCCTCGGTCAGCGTGATCAACATCGGCGTCGGCCTGATCGTGTCGGGCACGATGTGGTTCGTGGATCTGCCCAACCCCGGCTTCTGGGGCGCGCTGGCCGCGATGTTCAACTTCATCCCCTACCTCGGTCCGCTGATCATGTGCGGGCTGCTGCTGGCGGCGTCGCTGGCCGCCTCCCTCGGCGACGCGGGCTTCACCGCGCTGGCCGCGCCCGTCGCGTGCTACCTGTGCATCCACGCGATCGAATCCAATTTCGTGACCCCGATGGTCGTCGGCAAGCGCCTGTCGATGAATCCGCTGTCGGTGCTGCTGTCGGTGATGTTCTGGGGCTGGCTCTGGGGCGTGGCCGGCGCGGTGCTGGCGGTGCCGCTGCTGATCTGCCTGCGCAGCATCAGCCAGCGCAACCGGCAGATGCGTCCCGTCGCCGTCTACCTGCGCGGCAGCGACCGTCCCTGCACGCCGCTGAGCACGCTGCTGCGGCCGCCCCGACCGCCGCAGGCGTCGACGTTCGTGCCGCCCCTAGCACCGAACTTCACCGCACCGTTCGCCCCGCCCCCGGAGACTTCCCCGGCCTCCCCTTCGCCTCCCGACGACGCGGCCCTGGCGGCCCGTCCGAACCGCCCTTGAACAGCACCGCCCATAATCTGCCGCCTCGACGCGCCCGCTGGCTCGTCCGCACCGCCGGCCTCCGGCCGCGGTGGCCCGCCGGTTCCTCCGCCCGTTCCTCCGTCTCATCGCCCATGCCGCTGCCGATCCGTTCCCGCCTGCTCGTGCTCGTCCTGTCCGTGATGCTGCCGGGCATCATCGCGGCGCTGTGGGTCAGCTGGCAGACCTGGAGCGACGAGCAGGAAGCCACCGTGCGCCACATGCGCGACAGCACGCGCGCGCTGTCCATGGTCGTCGACAAGGAACTGGCCCGCCGCGCCGGCATCGCGCGGGTGCTGTCGCTGTCGCAGATCCTGGACGCGTCGCCGCAGATCCCGCCCGACGACCTGGCGATGCTGGAGCTGCAGTCGCGCCGCGCGATGCAGGGGCTGTCGGGCTGGGTGGAGCTCAACGCGCCGGACCGGACGCTGTTCAGCACCCGCCTGGCGCCGGGCCGGGTGCCGGAGAGCCCGACGCTGGCGCCCGCGATGGTCACGACGGGCGCGGCCTCCGCGGCGGCGCCTGCCTTCCCGGCTCCGGGGGAACCGCCACGATCACGTCCGCACCGTCCACACCGACCACACCGACCACGGCGGCCGGGACCGGCACGGCCGCCGCGGCCACGCCGCCGCCGGGCCTGCCCACCACCGCCGCCTCGCGCCCGGTGCTCGTGCGCGAAGGCGTGCCGCTGGTCGAGCAGGCCGTGATGGGCGACCTCGCCCCCGACCCGGCCACCGGCCAGTTGCGCGCGCAGATCATCCAGCCGATCGAGCGCGGCGGCCATGTCTGGCTGAACATGAGCATCACCGTGCTGCCGCAGGAGCTGCAGCAGATCATCGACGGGCAGCGCCTGCCTGCGGACTGGACCGCGACGATCATGGACGGCCGCGGCACCGTCGTGGCGCGGCACCCGGGCGGCATCAGCTACGCGGGACGTCCCGGCACCGACGACCTCAAGCGCCTGATGGCCACGCGCGACGAGGCCCAGTTCGACTCGGTCAACCTCGACGGCCGGCCGGTGATGGGCTACTTCAGCAAATCGCCGCAGGGCTGGACCGTCGTCACCGCGGTGCCGCGCGACGGGGGCCCGGGCGGCTTCGGTGCGCGTGCCGCGCTGCAGCCGATCGCGATCGGCGCGCTGCTGCTGGTGCTGGTCGGCATGTTCGGCGCGTTGTGGATCAGCCGGCGCATCTCCGGCCCCATCCACGCGCTCAACGAGATCGCCAACGAGCTGCGGGCCGGCGAGCCGGTGCGCGCGCGCAAGACCGGCATGGTCGAGTGCGACGAGGTCGCGCTCGCGCTCGAGGATGCGAGCGCCGCGATCCACCAAGGGCGCTATGAACTCGAGGAGCGCGTCAACGAGGCCATCGACCGCACGCGCGAAGCCGAGCAGCTCAGCTCGCGCTCGCAGCGCACGGCGGCGCTGGGCCGACTCACCGGCGGTGTCGCGCACGACTTCAACAACCTGCTGGGCGTCATCAGCAACAGCGCCCACCTGATCCAGCGCAGCCCGCACGCCGAATCGCTGGCGATGCCGCTGGGCGCGATCATGCGTTCCGTCGACGTCGGCAGCCGGCTCACCCAGCATCTGCTGCGCGTCGCCGGCCGCCAGCCGGTCCATCCGCAGGTGGTGGACCTGGGCTCGACGCTCGGCGAGATGAAGGAGCTGCTCGTCACCGTGCTGGGCAAGCGCATGCAGCTCGCGATGACGATGGCGCCGGACCTGCCCAGCGTGCGCGTCGATCCGTCGGAGCTGGAGCTCGCCTTGATCAACATCTCGCTCAACGCCCGCGACGCGACCAACGGCATGGGCGAGATCACCGTCGAGGCCGGCCGCGCCTCGCCGGGCGACGTGCAGGACCTCGCGCCGGGCGAGTATGTCGCGATCAGCGTCACCGACCGCGGTCCGGGCATCCCCGACGACCTGCTGGCGCGCGTGTTCGAGCCCTTCTTCACCACCAAGCCCGTCGGCAAGGGCACCGGCCTGGGCCTGAGCCAGGTGCTGGGCTTCTGCGTCCAGGCGGGCGGCACGGCGCGCATCGCGAGCCAGCTCGGCGCGGGCACGACGGTGACGCTGCTGCTGCCGGCGCAGACGAGTGCGCGCCTGGTGCCGGACGGCGCCCGCATCGACGGCACCGAGCGCACGCGCGACGACGGGCTCACCAACAGTCTGGCGGGCGTGCGCGTGCTGCTGGTCGAGGACAACGAGGAGCTCAACCGCGTCACCGCCGGCCTGCTGCGCAGCTTCTCCTGCCAGGTGCTCAGCGCCAAGGACGCGGACGAGGCGCTGCAGCTGTTCGGCAGCGGCGCGGCGGTGGACATCGTGCTGTCGGACGTGGTGATGCCCGGCTCGATGGACGGCCAGGCGCTGGCCCGCGAGCTGCGCACGCGCCGCCCGGGCCTGCCCGTCGTGCTGATCAGCGGATTCAGCGAAGCGCTCACCGCGGAATCCTCCTTCATCGTGCTGCGCAAGCCGGCGTCGCCGTCGCAGATCCTGGAGGCGCTGCGGCGCGCGATGGGGTTGCCGACGGGTACGTGACTTGCTGTTCCATGGCATCACCACTCCCCCGATCGGAAAGGACTGCCATGGACAACAAGGACGTCATCGACGAGCTGAACACGCTCATCGAAACCTGCAAGGACGGCGAGTACGGCTTCCTGAGCTCCGCCGAACACGTCAAGAGCGCGGGGCTGCGCGAGGTCTTCGCGCAGCGCGCGGCGGATTGCCGCCAGGCCTGCTCGGAACTGCAGCAGCTGGTGCGCCAGCACGGCGGCACGCCGGAAGACGACGGCAGCGCCGCGGGCTCCCTCCACCGCGGCTGGGTCGCGGTCAAGGGCACGCTGACCGGCTACAGCGACAAGGCCATGCTCGAGGAATGCGAGCGCGGCGAGGATGCGGCCGTCGCGCGCTATCGCAAGGCGGCGCAGAAGGACCTGCCGGCGGGCGTGCTGGAGGTCGTCCAGCGCCAGCTGGCCGGCACCCTGCGCAACCACGACCAGATCAAGCTGCTGCGCGATCAGGCGCGCAACGCCGAGAAGGTCTGAGCGGCCGATCACGGCGCGTCTCCGGATGCGCCCCCTGAACGACAAGGCGCGCCCGAGGGCGCGCCTTCTTCATGGTCGTGAGGGGTGAGCCGATGGCGGACTCGACCGCGGGCCGCGGTCGATCACGTCCTCTGGCGGACCTCCTCGCGCGTCTCTTCCCGCTGCTTCTTGCGGCCCTGCATGAACCCGGCGATCACACCCAGTACCAGTTGCGTGATCTCGGGTCCGACGCGGCCGCGGATCTGCGTCGGCATCAGGCTCCACAGCAGCGTGAGCAGCTGCATCGAGCCCATGTCGGGACGATCGGTGGCGGTCTCCGCGTGATCGCCGCGATGCGCGCCATGCGCCGCGCGGGTGTCGCGCGACGCATGGAACGCCCGCGCCGGCGATTCATCGTGGCGGTGCCGCTCGTGCCGCCGTCGCTTGCCGCGCACCAGGCGCCAGAACAGCCAGCTCGCGCCGGTGCCCAGCGCCGGCAGCAGCCAGCGGCTCGGCACCATCACCGCCTTGCCGCGTTGCTGCAGCGAGTCCCAATGCAGCTGGAACTCCAGGTCGCGGCGCACGACGCGCAGTTCCGCCATCTCGATGCGCAGCGTCAGCGCCTCGATCGACTCGGCCGCGCCCCCGGGATCGGGGACATCGGGGATGCGACGGGGGTCGGGACGGTCAGGGGTGGCGGCCATCGGGACTCGGTTCCTCGGGATCCATCGGATCGTTGAACAGCCAGTGGAACTGGCGGCGGGACGCCGGCAGCGCCAGCATCGGCGTGAGGGCCTTCATCGCGGCGGCGACCCACGCCAGCAGCAGCAGGTTGATCACCAGCACGCCGGCGAAGGCCCACGGCCAGGTCAGGCCGAGATGGACCGCGATCGCGACCAGCAAGGCCCACAGCGCGAGCCAGGCGGTGGCGCCGGCGATCGCCGCCACCACCCCCAGGATGACCAGGCTGACCAGGCCGTGCTTGGCGCGCTGCAACTCCAGCGCCAGCAGCAGCAGGCGCCCGGACAGCATGCCGCGCGCCGCGCGGGCCATGCCCTGCACGTCGCCGAGCCAGCTGGCGCCCGCCGCCGGCCCTTCGCCCGAAGGCGACGGACCGGCCGTCGATCCGGGCGCGGGCCCGGACGACGGCGGCTGCCGAGGGGTGGAGGCGGCGGGAACGGCGGTGGGAAGGACGGCGAAGCGTGCGGCACGTCGCTCATGGGCGCGCCGCGGTCAGCGCGTCAGGCGCGCGATCAGCAGGCCGACCGCCAGCGCGGTGCCCACGGCCATCAGCGGATGTTCGCGGACGTTCGAACGCAGGCTGTCGCACCACTCGTTGCCGGTCATCCGCAGCCGCTCGGCGCGGTCATGGATCAGCTCGTTCGTGTCCTCCAGGCTTTTCTGCAATTGCTGCGCCTTGGGCGCGGCGGCCGTGGCCAGGCGGTCGATGGTGGCGTGCGCCTTGTCGGCGGCACGGTTGACCAGGTCGGCGGCCGCGGTGCTCGACGGCGCGGTGCCGTTGACCAGCTTGGCGGCATCGTCGGCCGTCGTGAACGGCACGGTCTTGTCGCTCTTCTCGTTGTTGGGCGTGGTGCTCATGGGAAGGTTCCTTTCGTGTGCACGGTGGCAGCGGGGGCAGGGATCGGTGGTGAGCGGAACGGCAAGCGGCGTGCCGCCATGGCGCGGGGCGCGCGGGTGGCGTGCGGATGGCCCGTTCAGCGCGGCAGGTCCGGCTTCGGATGCGTGTCCAGGCCGCGATGCGGCGACTCCGCCACCTGCGGGCGGCCGCCTTCGGGTTCCAGCATCTCCTCGATGATGAAGTGACCGTAGTACTGCGCCCGCTCGGCGCGGTTGCGGCGCGCGATCTCGGCGATCTCCCGCGCCTGCCCGTCGTTCTCCGCCTTGACGACGAGGAAGTGGTAGCCCCGCTCGGCCAGTTCGCCATGGCTGCGCAGCAGGTTGATCTCCTGCCCGATCGCGGCCAGCGGACTGGCGCGCTGGAGGTCGCGCGCGACGAGTTCGACCATCTCGCGATCGCCGATCGCATGGAGGTCCGCGTCGGCGATGCCGTGCGCGCTCAACGCGGCGCGCGCCTGGCCGGCCTCGGCCGCGCTGGGGAAGCTGATCACCAGGTGGTCCACCGGCTTGTGGACGCCGAAGCTGGTGGGGCGGTCGTCGCGATCGTCCTCTTGAGGGCTGCCGGCGGCGCCCGGACGGATGCTTGTGGCCATGGGATGCTCCTGGAAGTGAGGGGGAGTCCTCCTCCGCAAGGCAAGCCTCATACCCATTGCGTACACCGTCTTTCCCGCACGCGAAGCGCCGGAAAAAGAAGGCCCGCCAACATGTCACCGAGATTGACGGACCGGTCATCCACCGGTTACACCGGACGAGCCGAATCACCCGGTGCCGTCGAGCGACATCCCCAAGGTTGGGGAGATTTCCGGGCACGGCGATTGCCATATCTCGCGACCAACCGGAATCGAACAGGGAAGGAGCGAACGATGAACGACGGTCTCACGTCGGTGCTGTACGTCGAAGACAGCCCGCTCAACGTCATCGTGATGGAGGCGATGTTCGAACAGCGCCGCGACCTGCGGTTGCACGTCGCCGAGGCCGGCATGCCTGCCTGGCGCCTGAGTGCACAGTTGCAGCCCTCGCTGCTGCTGGTGGACCTGCACCTGCCCGACTGCCACGGCTCCGACCTGCTGAAGCTGCTGCGCATGCGGCGCGGCTGGGCGCAGGTGCCGGCGATCGCGGTGACGGCCGATTCCGATTTCGACGCCTTGAGCTGCGGGTTCATGGAGATGTGGGCCAAGCCGCTGGACGTGCGCCGCACGCTGGCCCGGCTGGCCGAACTGCTGCCGCCCCCGCGCGGCGCGCGGCCGGCGGACGCGGTCGCCGCCCCGGTCGAAGGACTGCAGACCGGCGCCGTGATCGATCCGGCCGCCGACGGCGCACGACGGGAGCCGGGCCTGATGGCCCGGCACAAACAGTCGCTGGCGCCGCGCCAGACCGACTACGGTTGGGTGCGCTGAGCGCGTCGCGGAGGCTGCCCCTGTGACTGCCTGGCTCGACGCCCCCTCACCACCCTCTCCCTCCACGACCTCGATTTCTCGCGCGAACGGCCCGACGGGCCCTCGCCGGGATCGCTGCGCCCGGCGGTCTTCGTGGACAAGGACGGCACGCTGGTCGCACCCGACGACGCGGTCATCCACGATCCGTCGCGCCTGCGGCTGATGCCCGGCGCGGGCGAGGCGCTCGCGCGGCTGAGTGCCGCGGGGCTGGCGCTGGTCCTGGTCACCAACGAAAGCGGCATCGCGCGCGGCGCCTTCACGCGGGTGCAGTTCGCGCGGCTGCAGGGGCGCTGCTCCAGCGTCTGAAGGACGAGTTCGGCGTCGTGCTCGACGACGTGGCGGTCTGCCCGCATGCCCCCGACGCGCAGGGCCGCCCGGCCTGCCTGTGCCGCAAGCCCGCGCCCGGCATGCTCACGCGCGCCGCGCGGGCGCACGGTCTCGATCTCCCCGCTCATGGATGGTGGGCGACCTGCTCGACGATGTCGAGGCGGGCCATCGCGCCGGCGCGACCGGGCTGCTGCTCGACACCGGCGGGGAGACCGCGTGGCGGCGCTCGCCGCTGCGCGAGCCGGCCGGCGTCTTCAGCGACTGGCCGTCGCTCGCCGATCACCTGCTGCGCGAGGCGGCGTCGGCATCGACGTCGATGGACGACGCGCTCGACGACGCGCCGCTGGCCGCGGCGACGCCTTCCCCGGCAACGGCGCAGGCGCAGGCGTAGCGATCTCCACGCGCGGCTGCGTCCGCAGCAGCCCCATCAGCCGCCGCTCCGCGACGCTCAGGCCGGCGACGGCCGGCGGCGCGCTCATCCAGCGTTGAGAGGGCAAGGTCGCCAGCCGGTCGGACTGCCCCCAGGCCAGCACCTCCGGATGGATGTACGACTTGCGGCAGACCGCGACGGTATTGCCCAGCCGGGCGGCCACGTCCTTGATCGTCTGTTTCAGGGCATCGACCGGCGCAGTCCCGGCGCGCGCGTGGTCCGACAACAGGTCGAGCGCCAGCACGCTCGCATGCCAGGTGCGGAAGACCTTCGCGCTGCAGGTCGGTCCGCCGGCGGTGGCCAGCCAGTCGTTGACGTCGGCGGCGTCGATGCGGTGCGGCTCTCCGGCTTCGTCCTCGTAGCCGAACAGCTCCTGGCCGGGCAGGTCGCGACAGCGGCGCACCAGGGCCGCCACGCGGTCGTCGCGCACGGCCAGTTGATGGCGCACGCCGCTCTTGCCGGGGAAGCTCAGCAGCAACGCGTCGCCCTTGACCTTCACATGCCGGCACAACAAGGTGCTGAGGCCGTAGGAGCCGTTGCTGCGCGCGTACTCGCGATGGCCGATGCGCATCCAGGTGCGGTCGAGCAACCGGACCAGGGCCGCGATGACCCGTCCGCGATCGACGCCGCTGTCGCGCAGGCGGACCTGCACCTGGCGCCGCAGGCGGGGCAGGCGCTGGCCGAAGTCCAGCAGCAGGCCGAACTTGTTCTCCCCGCGCAGGGCCATCCAGTCCGCGTGATAGCGGTACTGCTTGCGGCCGCGCGCATCGCGGGCCGTGGCCTGGATGTGGCCGTCGTCACGGGCGCAGATCCAGACGTCTTCGTAGGCCGGTGGAATCGCCAACGCGCGGATGCGCTGCAGCGTCGAGGCATCCCGCACGGGACGCCCCTGGCCGTCGACATAACGGAAGCCCTTGGCCGCGCGCTTGCGGCGCAGCCCCGGTTCGCAATCGGATACCCAACGCAACGACATACGCGTCCTCCTGCCTTTCACAAGGCAGGCCGCATGCCAAGGCCGCTGGCCCTCACCCCGACCCTCTCCCGCAAGCGGGAGAGGGAGAGGAGAAGAGGAGCCAGCGCTGCGAGTAGAACCGATCGGACTCCCTCTCCCGCTGGCTGTATGGACCGAGGACATGGGTGACAGGTGTGCCAGGACATGGGTAACAGGTCAGGTCCAGGTTAGTCAGCCTGGCACAGCTCAATCATGCGTACCTTTTGGTGGCAGAAGAAGACATCGAAGCTGCCATCGAGATCCAAGTGAGGTCGTAGGGCCACAGGTTGGCCGATGAGACCTCTGCCAACGCGGTAGGTATTGCCCTTGAACTGGATCCGTCCACCGTATCCGACCCGGCGCACGATGACGCCATCGCCGTATTCGACGGGCTCCAGTGAGCTTGGCATTGAGCGCGGGCTAGCCACGTAGCGGCTGGCTGGCGTGCCCATGCCCAGTGCGCAATGAGGCCGTTTGGAGTTGTAGAGATGGCGCCACTGGCTGAAGTGGCGCTGGGCATCGCTCAGGTCCTTGAAGTGCCGACTGGCTAGTAGCTCGGCCTTCAGCGTGCGATGGAATCGTTCGTCTTTGCCGTTGGTCTGCGGATGCATCGGTCGGCTGTGGCTCAAGCGCACGCCCAGCCGAATCAGCCACACCTCCAGCTCGGTGAGCGCGCCGCGCGTAGGCGAACCCCAGGGCGGGCCGTTGTCGGCGTTGATGCGCTCAGGCAGCCCATAGCGCTCGAAGGCGCGCTGCAGCACGGGCTGCACGGACTCGAGCCGCTCATTGCCCAGCGCTTGCAGGACGATGTTGAAGCGCGAGTGATCGTCCAGCACGGTCAGCGGGTGACAGCGCTGGGCGTCGGTGGCGAAGTGGCCCTTGAAGTCCATTTGCCACAGCGCATTAGGCGTCTCGTGCTCGAAGCGCTGCCATGCCGTTGCGGCCTGGCTTGCTGCCGGGTCGATCAGGCCGTTGCGGCGCAGCACCCAGTTGGCCGTGCTGGCCGCTATGTGCACGCCATGATCGCGCCCCAGCACATGCGCGATCTTGCGAGCACCCCAAGCCGGACATTCGGCCCGCACTGCAAGCACCTGAGCTTGCAGCTGTTCGGGTGTACGGGTCGGTGAGGTTCGTGGTCGCCGAGATCGATCCTCAAGATCGACTCGGCTGAGCCACTTGTAGCCCGTCTTACGGCTGATGCCGCTGCGTCGACATAGCTCGCTGATATTGGCGCCAGGCTGTCGGGCCAGCCGAACGAATTCCTCTCTTTGATCCTTCACGGTGACTTGGCTCCAGGGCAACTTCGTCCTCCCGCTGACTAGGCGGGAAAAGTGTCACCCATGTCCTGGCACACCTGTTACCCATGTCCTCGGTCCATACAGCTGGCGGGAGAGGGCGGGGGTGAGGGCCTGCAGACTCGGAAGTCAGCAGGCTTCAGCACTTCCACAGCCGCTAGCCCTCACCCCGGCCCTCTCCCGCCAGCGGGAGAGGGAGTCGGCGCTCTGGGTGACTGCGTTTACTGCACTTGACGCGTTTACTGCTCAGCCTTGTCGGCCGCCGCCGCATCCTCAGCCGCGTATTCCTTCAGGCGGTTGTAGAGCGTCTTCAAGCTGATGCCGAGGACGGCCGCCGTCTGCTCCTTGTGATGCTTGTAGTGCTGCAGCGTGGCCAGGATGAAGGCCTTCTCCACCTGCGCCATCGAGCTGCCGAGCGGCATCGTGATCGAGGGGCCGGACGATTCCGCCGAGGTCACGAACGCCGCCGCCGCCGGCGCGGCTGCCGGGACGCCCACGCCGAGGCTGGTCGCCGCGGCGGCGGAGGCGGCCGTGGATTGCGGATCCGCGCCCTCGCCCTTGGGCAGCCATTGCTCGTCGACGACGTCGGCCACCGCCATCACGTACGCGCGCTGGACCGCGTTGCGCAGTTCACGCACGTTGCCCGGCCAGTGGTAGGTCTGGAGCTGCGCCAGCGCCTTGGCGGTGAAGCGCTTGTTCTTGCCTTCCTTGGCCGCGATCTGGCGCAGGAAGTGATCGGCCAGCAGCGGCACGTCGTCGAGCCGGTCGCGCAGCGGCGGCATCTCGATCGGGAACACGTTGAGGCGGTACAGCAGGTCCTCGCGCAGCTTGCCGGCCTGCACCGCCTGCAGCAGCGGGCGGTTGGACGCGGCGATCACCCGCACGTCGGCGTCGAGCGTGGTCGTCGAGCCCACGCGCATGAAACGGCCGGTCTCGAGCACGCGCAGCAGCTTGACCTGCAGCTCCATCGGCATCTCGGTCAGTTCGTCGAGGAACAGCGTCCCGCCGCTGGCGCGCTCGAAGAAGCCTTCGTGCTGCTTGTCCGCGCCGGTGAAGGCGCCCTTCTCGTGACCGAAGATCTCGCTCTCGATCAGGTTGGGCGAGATGGCGCCGCAGTTGACCGCCAGGAAGGGCTTCTTGCGGCGCCGGCTGAGGTCATGCACCGTCTGCGCGACCAGCTCCTTGCCGGTGCCGCTCTCGCCGTTGATGAACACCGACACGCTGGTGCCCGCCACGCGCGAGATCTGTTCGTAGATCCGCTGCATCGGGTGGGTACGACCCCACAGCAGCCCGAAATGACCGGTGTTGGCCAGGTTGGCATTCAGCTCGGAGACTTCGGCCTGCAATGCGGCCGGCTTCATCACCCGGGACAGCACGCCCTGGAGCTGCTTGATGTTGATCGGCTTGACCAGATAGTCGGCCGCACCCAGGCGCAGCGCCTGGATCGAGGTGTCCAGGCTGGCGTGGCCGGTGATCAGCACCACCTCGGAGTTGGCCACCAGCTGGGGGTCCTGGAACAGCTCCATGCCGTTGCCGTCCGGGAGCTGCAGGTCCAGCAGCACCACGTCGGGCTGCTGCAGCGCGATGTGCCGCCGGGCATCGCGCAGGGTATGGGCCACCGACACGGTGAATTTCTCGCTCGCGATCAGTTCCTGCAGGGTGGCGACGGAATCGATATCGTCATCCACGATCAACGCATGGGTCACCGGGTCATCCTTCGTTCTTGGGGGGTGTTCACTTTTGTAGAGCCGGTCATTCGTGAAGTAGGTCAACCGAACTCATCTAACTCATTCTTGCAGCAAGCGGCCCGCTTGCCAGCCCCTTGGGGATTTGATTTGAAAAATATTCCGGTGAGAGCCGGTCGGTCAGCGTCCAGTCGCAAACGACATGCGAACAACTCGCCCCACAAAACGACACCGGCAGCAGTCCGAGGACCACGCCGGTGCCGGCAGGCGGTTGACGGGACCGCCACGAGGGACGTCGGCGTCAGGCATCCCGACGGCGGCGCTGGACCCATCCCACCAAGGCCAGTGCGACGACCAGGGTGAGGAAGTTGCGGATCTCGAACGACGCGCCGGAAGGCTCGATGTCGGCATCGATGACGGAGGACGGGCTCGGCGACGTGGCAGGGGTCGACGTCGGCGTCTGGCCCTGGGAGGCGGGCCGGACGCCGGCGGGCGTCTGGTGGGCCGGGCCGTTCGCCGGGGCCGCGGCCTCCGGTCGGACCAGCGTCGCGAGCCTGGCACCCTCCAGGAAACTGCCGGAGCTTTCCGCGTGGGCCACGGTCGCGGCCAACATCAGCGGCATCGCCCAGGCGAGCTTTTGTAGGTGCATGAAAAACCTCCTGTGATGGAAACGGGAGCGCGGCCGGACATCCGTCCGACCGGCGCGTTTGCCGAGCGTCCACGCGCGGCTCGCAGGAGAGGCAAGCACCATGCCCGGGTACACGTTCGGTGACGATTTCGTACAGGTTCGAGGGACGTCGCGGACTGGCGTCGGGCCGGCTTGTCGACAGGCCGCGGCGCAGCGCGGGATGCCTTCCCGTTGTTGAGGACGACGAGAGCGGCGGCGACGAAGACGACGACGGATCAGACGAGGTTCACGTCGCGGCGCAGGGCGTCGCCCGGCAGGACCGCCGGAACGCGGGCCGCCGCCGCGATGGTCAGCGGCAGATCGTCGGTGGCCACGACCACGCGGGCGCCGGCGGCCAGGGCGGCCAGCTCGCCGATCGATGCGACGGGGGGCAAGACCTGCCCCCGCGACGGCATCGCGGCACGCAGTTCCGCCAGCGCCGCCTCCTCGCCGGGGGTCGCGCACAGCACGACGGCGGTGTCGTCGGCCCAGGCGTCGAGCAGCACCTCCGCCGCCGCCGCGAAGGCGGCCGGCGGGCAATGACGCGCACCGCCACCGCCCGGACACACCAGCACGTAGCGCTGACCGAAGCCCAGGCCCGCTTGCTGCAAGGCGTTCCGCATGTGGTGGCTGTCCTTGGGCAGCAGCCGCAGGCGCGGCCGTTCGTCCGCCGTGTGCATGCCCACATGGGCGACCAGCGCCAGCTGGCGGCGGGTGTCGTCGTGGATGGCGTCGTCGTCCACCAGCTCGTCGCTGAGCAGCCCGTGCGCCGGTTCGCGCACATGGGCGAGCGTCAGCGGGATGCCCGCCATGCGGCACAGCAGGGCCGCCGGCAGCGCGCTCTGGGTGGACGGCGAGAACAGCACGGCCGCGTCGAAATGACTGCGGCGCAGCCGGCGCATCAGGTGCATCTCGGCGTCGCCGCGCATGGTCGGCGGCTCCGCGTCCAGCGCGGCGGCGCCGTCGGCGGTCCACGGCGCGTTGAAGGTGATGACGTCGTCCACGGCCTGCAGATGCGGGCGCAACGCCAGCGCCTCGGGGGCGGCCAGCAGTGTCGACTGCGTCCACGGCATCGTCTCGTGCACCGCCGCGAAGGAGGCCGTCGAGGCCAGCACGCCCGCCAGGCCGTCCAGCCGTACCAGCAGGACGCGGCGCACGTTGCACCAGCGCCGATGGCGCTCCTCGGCCAGCGCCTGCCCGTCGACCGGCAAGGGGCCGTCGATGGCGAATGCCGCGGCCTCGCCCAACTCCGGGGGACCGGGCGGGCGCGCGCGCTGCTCGAGGGATGTCGCGATCATGGGGCCGACGCGGCAAGCGGCATGCCGGACGCAACGCCAGGATCGGCGCGGCTTTGCGGGTGATCGGACGCTCGCACCAGGATGGTGTCAGCGGCCCTGCAAGGTGTGCACGGCGGTCGTGGCCGCCTCCTCCCGCAGGCTGTGGCGCTTGGCGAAGGCCCAGCTGAGTTCGGCGCCCATCAGGAAGACCTGCGTCGAGTAGTAGACCCACAGCATCATGACGACCAGCGAGGCCGCCGCGCCGTAGGCGGAGCTGACGCCGCTGCGACCGATGTAGAGCCCGATCAGCGTCTTGCCCAGGCTGAAGAGCGCGGAGGTGATGAGCGCGCCGACCCAGACGTCGCGCCAGCGCACGGGGACGTCGGGGACCCACTTGTAGATGACGGCGAACATCACGGTGATCAAGCCATAGGCCAGCGTGCCGTTGAGGATCTGGGCGAGCAGGACGAACTCGGTGCCCAGCCAGGGCGTCCACCATTTGCTGATCGCCGCGAGGGCGGCGCTGGCGACCATCGAGATCATCGACAGGAAGCCCAGGCCGAGGATGAGTCCCAGCGACAGCAGCCGCTTGCGCAGCAGCGTCACCAGGCCCTGCCACACCGGGCCGCTGCGCGCGATCGGCGCCTTCCAGATGCGGTTGAGCGAGTTCTGCAGTTCGGCGAACACCGAGGTCGCGCCCACCAGCAGCACGATGGTGCCGATCGCGGCGGCCCAGCCGCCCTCCTCCGGCCGGTTCACGCGCTTGAGCAGGTCCTCGACCGCCATCGCGCCGTCGGTGCCGAGCAGGCCGGAGAGCTGCTCCATCACCTCGCCGCGCGCGGCCTGTTCGCCGAACACCAGGCCGGCCACGCTGATGACGATCAGCAGCAGCGGCGCGATCGAGAACAGCGTGTAGTACGCCAGCGCCGCACCCATGCTGGGGGCGTTGTCGTCGCTCCAGCCCTGCGCGGCCTCGCTGACGATGTCGATGGCTTCCTGGACGGCGTGGGGCAGTTTGGGCATGCGGTGCGGCCGCGGCGGGAGCGGCGATAGGGATCGTCGAGGGCGACGGGATTTCCTTTGTCGAGGCAAGGGAAATTCCCGCTCGGGCCGGACGTCGACGGCGGGACGTCGGCGGCGGCACGGCGATTGCCTTGAACCTCCTATCCCAACCACCAGGAGACCCTCATGGCCAGCACCACCATCGCTTCCGACCGCGTCGAAGGCACCAAGGTCTACAACGGCAACGGCGACAAGCTGGGCTCGATCGACAACCTCGTCATCGACAAGCGCTCGGGCCTGGTCCGTTATGCGGCGCTCGAGTTCGGCGGCTTCATGGGCATCGGTACCGACCGGTATCCGATCCCGTGGAACATGCTGAAGTACGACACCAGCCTGGACGGCTACGTCGTGCCGCTGCGCGAGGACCAGCTCGAGAAGGCGCCGCGCTACGCGCAGACCGACCGTCCCGAATACTCCGACGAGTACGGCCGCAAGGTCTACGACTATTACGGCGTGGCCTGGATGTGACGACGCCCGTCTGAATCAAACCTGCAATGAAGAACGCCCCGGTAGATCGGGGCGTTTTTTCTTGGGCGTCGATCGGGACGTCAGGCGGCGTTCGCGCCGTCTTCGGCCGGCCAGTCGCGGATGTAGGCCTTGAGCATGCGGTTCTCGAAGTCCTGCGCATCGACCACCGTCTTGGCGACGTCGTAGAACGAGATCACGCCCATCAGCTGCCGGCCGTTCAGGACCGGCATGTAGCGCGCGTGACGGCCCAGCATCATGCGGCGGACCTCGTCGATCTCGGTCTCCGGCGTGCAGGTCAGCGGCGCGTCGTCCATGACGCTGCGCACCAGCCGGGTCCCGACGCTGCCGCCGTTGCCGACCACGGCCTGGATGACCTCGCGGAAGGTCAGCATGCCCACCAGATCGCCGAACTCCATCACCACCAGCGACCCGATGTCGCGCTCGGCCATGGTCTCGGCGGCCTGGGCCAGCGGGGTGTCGGGGGAAACGGTGAAGAGCGTGCTGCCCTTGACGCGCAGGATGTCGGAGACTTTCATGGCCGCATGAGAAAAAGCTTGGCTGGCAACATAGCACACAATGCCCGGCGCCAGACACGACTGGACACCATAACAAGCAGGAGACACCCATGTCAGGTCCATCCGACCCGGGCTTTGATACCTTGGCGCTACATGCCGGGGCCGCGCCCGATCCCACCACCGGCGCGCGCGCCGTGCCGCTGCATCTGACGACCTCGTTCGTGTTCGAGAGCGCCGAGCAGGCCGCCGGCCTGTTCAACATGGAGCGCAGCGGCCACGTGTACTCGCGGCTGTCGAACCCGACGACCGCCGTGCTGGAGGAACGCATCGCCGCGCTGGACGGCGGCATCGGCGGCCTGGCCACCGCCAGCGGGCAGGCCGCGCTGCACCTCGCGATCGCGACGATCGCGGCGGCCGGCGACCACATCGTGGCGTCGAGCGCGCTGTACGGCGGTTCGCACAACCTGCTGCACTACACGCTCAAGCGCTTCGGCATCGAGACGACTTTCGTGCGTCCGGGCGACCTCGACGGCTGGCGCGCGGCGATCCGGCCGCAGACCAGGCTGCTGCTCGGAGAGAGCCTCGGCAATCCCGGCCTGGACGTGCTGGACATCCCGTCGATCGCGCAGATCGCGCATGAGGCGCATCGGCCGCTGCTGGTCGACGCGACCTTCGCGACGCCGTACCTGCAGCAGCCGATCGCGCTGGGGGCGGACCTCGTCTACCACTCGGCCACCAAGTTCCTGTGCGGACACGGGACCGTCGTCGGCGGACTGCTGGTGGACGGCGGCCGCTTCGACTGGGACCGCGCGCATGCGGCCAGCGGGGAACGCCGCCGCTTCTCGGAGCTGTGCGAACCGTACGACGGCTTCCACGGCATGGTGTTCGCCGAGGAGAGCACGGTCGGCGCCTTCCTGCTGCGCGCCCGTCGCGAGGGCCTGCGCGACTTCGGCGCCTGCATGAGCCCGCACACCGCGTGGCTGATCCTGCAGGGCATCGAGACCCTGCCGCTGCGGATGCAGCGCCACGTGAGCAACGCGCAGAAGATCGCGGAGTTCCTGGAAGCGCAGGACATCGTCGAGCGCGTGAACTATCCGGGGCTGGCCTCGCATCGCGACCACGCGCTGGCGCAGCGGCTGCTGCCCAGGGGCAGCGGCGCGGTGTTCAGCTTCGACCTGACGGGCGGTCGCGAGCCGGGCCGGCGCTTCATCGAATCGCTGCGGCTGTTCTCGCACCTCGCGAACGTGGGCGATGCGCGCTCGCTGGTGATCCATCCGGCGTCGACGACGCATTTCCGGATGGACGACGCGGCGCTCGCGGCGTCGGGCATCGGTGCGGGGACGATCCGGTTGTCGATCGGCCTGGAGGACCCCGACGACCTGATCGCCGATCTGAAGTCCGCATTGAAGGTGGCGTCGAAATGAGTACACGCAAGCTCCAGGTTCAAGGCCGCCCGGCCTACGTCTACACCGGCGGCAGGCGCTTCGACGCGGCCTTGCCCTGCGTGGTGTTCATCCACGGCGCCCTGCACGACCACAGCGTGTGGACGCTGCTGGCGCGCCACTTCGCCCATCACGGGCGCAGCGTGCTGGCGGTCGATCTGCCGGGGCACGGCCGCAGCGACGGACCCGCGCTGGGCGACGTGGAGACGCTCGGCGACTGGATCAACGCCCTGCTCGACGCCGCCGGCGTGACGGCGGACGGCGCGGTGTCGCTGGTCGGCCACTCGATGGGATCGCTGATCGGACTCGAAGCCGCGGCGCGACGTCCGGCGCGGGTGTCGCGGCTGGTGATGGTCGGGACCGCGTGGCCGATGAAGGTCTCGGAGGTGCTGCTGAGCACCTCGCGCGAACGGCCGCGGGCGGCGATGGCGATGGTCAATGCGTTCTCGCATTCGACGACGGCCGGCAAGCCCTCGTATCCCGGCCCGGGCGCCTGGATGCACGGCGGCAACCTGGCGCTGATGGCGCGCATGCAGGACGGCTACGACCCGCATGGCAACCTCTTCGAGCACGACTTCCTGGTCTGCGATCGCTACCAGGGCGCGCCGGAGGCTGTCGCGAAGGTGACCGCCGCGGGCCTCCGGACTGAGATGATCCTCGGCGCGAAGGACGCGATGACGCCGCCGAAAGCCGCGAAGCAGTTGGTGGAGATGCTCGGTGCTCGCGTGCAGACCCTGCCGGCCGGACATTCACTGATGACCGAGGCGCCGGAGGCGATGTTGAATGCACTGAAGGCGGCGCTCGGCTGAGCGCCGTCCGGTGAGCCCCCCGGCAGACGGTCCCGCGAGGGCCGCGCCCGCAGACCCAGCAGACCCAGCAGACCCAGCAGACCGCCAGCCGACCGCCAGCAGACCGCCAGGAGAGCCACATGAGCACCAGCCCCCTGCCCCACGCGCCCGAGGGATCGGACGCAGGCGCCGACCGCGTGAAGGCCATGCGGAGCTTCGCCGAGTTCTATCCGTTCTACCTCGGCGAGCACCGCAACCGGACCTGCCGGCGGCTGCACTTCGTCGGCTCGACGCTGGGGCTGCTGTGCCTGGCGTATGCACTGGTCACGCAGACCTGGAGCTTCCTGCTGGTCGGCCTGCTGTGCGGCTATGCGTTCGCGTGGGTCGGGCACTTCGGCTTCGAGAAGAACAGGCCGGCCTCGTTCAAGCGCCCGCTCTACAGCTTCATGGGCGATTGGGTCATGTACAAGGACATCTGGACGGGGAAGATCCGGTTCTGACGAACCGGTCTTCCTCCAGGCACGGCGCCCGCCGAATGCTTACCGCGCGCCGACCAGCTCCTTGACCAGGTCCTCATAGCGCCGCAGCGGTCGACCGAGCAAGGCCTCCAGCCGCTGGACCGTGCCGGCGGCCGGCTTCATCCCCTGCTGCTGGATGCG
Source organism: Roseateles chitinivorans (assembly GCF_050632145.1). Classification (GTDB taxonomy): domain Bacteria; phylum Pseudomonadota; class Gammaproteobacteria; order Burkholderiales; family Burkholderiaceae_C; genus Roseateles; species Roseateles chitinivorans_B. The sequence continues at coordinate 4,460,606 of NZ_CP192577.1, read as the reverse complement.
GGCCATCATCAATCTCATGTCGTAGGCCATCCACGACGGCATCGCCTGCGCCAGTTGGGCTTCGAAGGCCGCCAAGTCGTCGCCGCCGTAGCGGATCTCCCGCTGCAGCACGCGGCTCCAGGTCTCGGCCGCCGACGTTCCCGACAGCGCGTCGGGACCGACGACGTCGAGCACCTCGCGCGGCAGCGGTCCGGACGCGGCGTCCCGCCGCAGCAGTTCCACCACGGCCACGTCCGCCAGGTCACGCGTGTCGATCATCGACACGCCCGCGTCGCCGATGGGCATCGGGTAGACGCCGTAGCCCTCGATCACCGACTTCACCTGCTGGTCGTTCTGCATGAAGTACACCGGGCGCAGTACCGTCACGGGCAGGTCGAGGCGCTCGATCATCCGTTCGATCGTGTGCTTGCCGGTGAAGTGCGGCACGTCGGTGAACTCGTCGGCATGGATCACCGAGAGATAGACGATGCGCTCGATGCCGGCCTCGCGCGCCAGGCTCAGCGTCTGCAGGCCCTGCGTCACTTCGTCCGGCGTGACGGCGTTGAGCAGGAACAGCGTGCGCACGCCCGACAGCGCGCTGCGCATCGACGGGATGTCGGTCATGTCGGCGACGACCTCGGTGACGCCTGCGGGCAGGGTCGCCTTGCCTGTTTGGCGGACCAGCGCCTTCACCGGAGCGCCTTGACGCGCCAGGCCTTGGACGACGAGGGAACCGATGGCGCCGGAAGCGCCGGTAACGAGGATGCTCATGGAAATCTCCTGGGTAGGTGGGTGGGAACGGAAGGGAACGAGGGGAACGGGGAAGTCGAAAGGAATCGCGCGCCCGGCGCATTCAGGAGCTGAAATCGACGACGGCCTTGCCGTGGATCCCGCCGAGGCGATGACGCTCGATGGCGGCGGGCAGTTCGTCGAAGGGAATCACCTCGCCGACGCGCGCCTGCAGTTCGCCGTCGGCGACCTGCTTCGCCAGCTGCGCCAGCAACGCGCCGTCGGGCTTCATCACGAACCAGAGGCCGCGCAGGCCGGACGGCGTGCTGGCGAGGATCCCGGGCGACGAGGTGCCGACGACGACGCCGGTGCGGGACAAGACCTGCCACGTGCGGTCGAGCACCTCGCCGCCGACGTAGTCGAGGACCAGATCGATGTCGCGGACCTCGGACTCGAAGCGCTGCGCGCGGTAGTCGATGACCTGGTCGGCGCCGAGCGCGCGGACCGTCTCGAGGTCGTCGCCGGAGGCGGTTGCGATGACATGGGCGCCGGCGCGCTTGGCGAACTGGACCGCGAAAGCCCCGAGGCCACCGGCCGCGCCGTGGATCAGCACCCGCTGGGCGGGCCAGACCGGGCCGGCGAAGTGGAGGCTCTGCCAGGCCGCGAGCGCGGCGACGGGCAGGGACGCGGCGGTCAGGTCATCCAGCGATTCGGGCGTCGGGGCGAGGTGGGCCTCGTTCACCGCCACCAGTTCCGCGTAGGCGCCGAGACCGCCGAGCGGCCCCATCACGCGGTCGCCGACCTGGAAGCGCGAGGCGCCCGGTCCGACCGCTTCCACGACGCCCGCCAGCTCGATGCCCAGCACTGCGGGCAAGGCGATCGGGAAGGCGTCGCGGACATAACCCTCGCGGACCTTCCAGTCCAGGGCATTGAGGCCGGCGGCACGCACGCGCACCAGGACCTGGCCGGCTTGCGCGACGGGCGCGGCGATCGTCGAGTGCGTGGCGGCATCGGCGCCGCCGTAGGTGTTCAGGGTCAGGGCTTGGATGGTGGTCATGGTTCAGTGCTTTCCATCGGTGGTTGCGATGGATGAACGATAAGCCGTTGCATTCAATAAACACAGACGCCAAAATCCATACAGACCGTCTCAATGGTGGAACACATGGATCTGAACGCATTGGCCGACTTCAACCTGGTGGCGACGCATGGCGGCTTCGGCCGGGCCAGCCGCGCCGGCCGACGATCGAAGGCGACCTTGTCGCGGCGTGTCGCGGATCTGGAGGAGCAGCTCGGCGTGCGCCTCATCGAGCGCAGCGCCAAGGGGCTCGAGCTGACGGAGGCGGGTCAGGCCCTGCTCAGCCGGACGGAAGGTCCGATGAACGAGGTGGCCGACGCCTTTGCGTCCGCGGTCGAAGGCGCCGGTCAGGTTCGCGGGCAGCTTCGCGTCGCGGCGCCGCTGCTGTTCTCGCAGTTGGCGATGGGCCGTCTGTGCGCGGAGTTCCGGACGCTGCACCCCGGTGTGACCATCGAGGTCGTCGGGGAGGACCGGGTGGTGAACCTCGTCGATGAGCGTTTCGACGTCGCGATCCGGCCGAACCCGCGCATGGACTCCACGCTCGTGGGGCGCTGCTTCGCGAAGGACCGGCTGGTGGTGGTGGCCGCGCCGTCGTTCGCGATGCCGGCCACAGGCAGACCGGCCTCCAGGACAGCGACCTCGGGCAAGTCTTCGGTGAAGCCCGCGGCGATGGACATTCCGGCGGTGGTCACGACCACGCGGGAAGGCGATGTCTGGGAACTCGACGGCGGTCTGACACTCGTGCCGCGTCCCGTGCTGCGCCTGTCCTCGATGCTGATGGTGCGGGACGCCACGATCGCAGGCGCCGGGGTCGCGCTACTGCCTCAGTCCATCGTCTGGAGCCAGCTGACGCGTGGCGAACTCGTGCAATGGGGTGCCGTGCCCGGCAAGGAAGTCGACCTGTGGGTGCTGCACACCTCGCGCCGCCTCGCGAGTCCGAAGGTCAAGGCCTTCGTGGAGTTCATGGGCGCCAGGTACCCGGACGGGGTGCTGACGCTGGCCGGGTGAGGACGTGGTCGATCAGGTGTTCGGCAACAACGCCTTCGCCGCCTCGATCCTCAGCGCCATCGGCACCGTCGCATCGTTCATCACCTGCAGCAGGAACGCACGCGGGTCGTTGAAGCCGGTGGCCGGCGCATAGGCGTTGGCTGCCGACGCGCCGTCTGATGAGGGCGCGAGCGCAGGTGTCAGGTCTTGCGTCTCAACGGGCGCGAGCAGTTCGATCGCCGCCCGCCACTCCTGGGGCGTGATGCTCCTCAGTGTCTTCAGCAGATCCGCCTGCCCTTCGACACCGGGCGGGATGTCGAGCCAGGTCGCCTCGACGAACACCGGGGCCAGGTCCGGGGCGACGAAGGCGGACCATTGGCCTTCCTTGACCTCGGCCGGCACCGCCGGGGGCTCCGTCAGGCAGCGGACGCGCGGCGCAGCGACGCCGCTCAGGTAGCGCGCCGTCAATCCGTCGACGAATGCCCTCGCCTCCTCCGGCGAGCAGCCTTGCTGCAGCGAGAACCACAGTTGATAGCTGTTCTCCCCCGCGATGGCGATGCCCGGCGCGGGCAGCGACAGGTCGAGCTGAACGCCGCGCCAGACGGCGCCTGGCAGTTCCCAGTCCGAGGGACGCCCGACGTCGAGCACGAGCGCACGCACCGATCCCTCAGGACCGGCGGCGTAGAGACGTTGGAATTCGGTGGCGAGTCGGGACACGTGGGTAGGCAGGGCTGAAGGAACCAGCCCGAACTCTACGTCCTCGCCGGCATGACGGCCCAGCTCAGCCCTGCGTGGATGCAGTCTGCTCCGCCTGTGCCTTCAACGAGGCGAGCATGTCGTCCGCCATCGCGTCGAGGTCATAGCCGAGCTTCCAGCCCCAGTCGCGCTGCGCGACCGAGGTCGTCGATCGACTGCGGCCAGCTCGCCGCGATGTTCTGGCGGAAGTCCGGCGCGTAGTCGATCGTGAAGCCCGCGATGCGGCGGCGGATCGACGCGGCGATCTGCTCCGGCGTGAAGCTCACGCCCGCCAGGTTGTAGCTGCCCCACTCGGTGATCTGCTCCGCCGGCGCTTCCATCAGCTCCAGCGTCGCACGCAGCGCGTCGGGCATGTACATCATCGGCAGCGCCTGGTCTTCCTTCAGGAAGCAGGTGTAGCGACCGTGCTTGAGCGCCTCGTGGAAGATCTCGACCGCATAGTCGGTCGTGCCGCCGCCCGGGGGCGTCTTCCAGCTGATCAGGCCCGGGTAGCGCAGGCTGCGCACGTCCACGCCGTGGTTGGCGTGGTACCAGCGGCACCAGCCCTCGCCGGCCAGCTTGGAGATGCCGTAGATCGTCGACGGGTCCATCGCCGTCGTCTGCGGCGTGTCGCGCTTGGGCGTCTGCGGACCGAAGGCCGCGATCGAGCTGGGCCAGAACACGCGCTCCAGTTTCACCGTGCGCGCCAGCTCCAGCACGTTGAGCAGGCCCTTCATGTTCAGATCCCAGGCCCACATCGGATGCTTCTCGCCGGTGGCCGACAGCGCCGCCGCCAGGTGGTAGATCTGCGTGATGCCGTGGCGCTTGACCACCGCCGCCAGCGCGGCCGCGTCGGTCACGTCCAGCATCTCGTGCGTCAGCTGCGGCACGCGGCCTTGCGGCGCCACGTCGCTGGTGATCACGTTGGCGTTGCCGTGGCGCTTCGCGAGCTCCACCGCCAGTTCGGAACCGATCTGGCCGTTCGCGCCGATCAACAGGATCTTCGTCATGGGGATCTACTTTTCAGTCTGCTCTTCAGGCGGCTTCTTGCAATGCCTCTTACTTCACCAGGCCCAGCTCGCGGCCGGCCTGCGCGAAGGCGGCGACCGCCTTCTCCAGATGCTCGCGCTCATGCACGGCGGAGATCTGCACTCTCACTCTGGCCTGTTCCTTCGGCACCACCGGATAGAAGAAGCCGACCGCGTAGACGCCCAGCTCCAGCAGGCGCGCGCTCAGCTGCTGCGCCTTGACCGCGTCGAACAGCATCACCGGCACGATCGGATGCGTGCCCGGCTTGATCTGGAAGCCGGCCTGCTGGATCGCCTCGCGGAAGTAGGTCGTGTTGGTCTCGAGCTTGTCGCGCAGCGCGGTGCTGCCTTCCAGCAGGTCCAGCACGGCGATCGAGGCGCCGACGATGCTGGGCGCCACCGTGTTGGAGAACAGGTAGGGACGCGAGCGCTGGCGCAGCAGCTCGATCACCTCCTTGCGGCCGGTCGTGAAGCCGCCCGAGGCGCCGCCCAACGCCTTGCCCAGCGTGCCGGTGATGATGTCGACCTTGCCGAACACGCCGCGGTACTCGTGCGTGCCGCGGCCGGTCTTGCCCATGAAGCCGCTGGCGTGGCACTCGTCGATCGCGAGCAGCGCGCCGAAGCGGTTGGTGATCTCGCGGATCCTGTCGAGCTGCGCGATCGTGCCGTCCATCGAGAACACGCCGTCGGTGAAGACCATGACGTGGCGCGCGCCGGCGGCACGCGCCGCCGTCAGCTGCGCTTCCAGGTCGGTCATGTCGTTGTGCTTGTAGCGGAAGCGCTTGGCCTTGCACAGGCGGATGCCGTCGATGATGGACGCGTGGTTCAGCTCGTCGCTGATGATCGCGTCCTGCTCGCCCAGCAGCGGCTCGAACAGCCCGCCGTTGGCGTCGAAGGCGGCCGCGTACAGGATCGTGTCCTCGGTGCCGAGGAAACGCGCCAGGCGCTGCTCGAGTTCCTTGTGGATGTCCTGCGTGCCGCAGATGAAGCGCACCGAGGACAGGCCGTAGCCGTGCGTGCGCAGCGCCTCGTGGGCGGCTTCCACCACCTTCGGATGCGAGGACAGGCCCAGGTAGTTGTTGGCGCACAGGTTGAGCACCTCGCGGCCGTCGTTCGTCTTCACGATCGCGCCCTGCGGACCCGTGATGATGCGCTCGCTCTTGTAGAGGCCGGCGTCGCGGATGCCTTGCAGCTCGTTCTGCAGGTGGCGATAGAAGTCGTCGGTGGACGGGGCCGTGGACGCAGCCATGGAGGGGGACGATGTTGGTCATGCGGTGCTCCTGCGGCACAATCCGTTAAATCGAACGTGTTCGTTATATCGAACATCCGTGCAGTATCAAGGAAGCTCCGCGACCGGTCAAGGCATCGGCGCTGCCTGGAACCCTACCCGAACTCCCCGATTTCTCCGAACCTCTCCCCTCACCTGCCGCCGCCGATGTCCGCCACGCCTGCCGAAAAACTGGAACCCCCGCGCGTCGGTGCGACCCTGCAGGCCTTGCGGCAATCGCAGGGCCTGTCGCTGGACGAACTGTCGCGAAGAGCGGGCGTGTCCAAGTCGATGCTGTCGCAGATCGAGCGCAACCAGGCCAATCCGACGGTGGCCGTGGTGTGGCGGCTGGCCAATGCGCTGCGGGTGGAGCTGTCGGAATTGCTGGGCGGCGAAAGACCCGCGGCCCCGCCGATCGAGGTCGTCGCTTCACACGGCACGCCGGCGTTGTCGAGTCCCGACGGCCTGTGCCGGCTGCGCATCCTCGGCCCCATCGACCTGGCCGGCAACTTCGAGTGGTACGAACTGACCGTCCAGCCAGGCGGCGCGCTCGAATCGGCGGCCCATGAGCCCGGCTCGCGCGAGCACCTGAGCGTGCTCGGCGGCGAACTCGAGGTGACGGCCGGCGGCAGCCAGCAGATGGTCAAGACCGGCGAGACGGCGCGCTACGCGGTCGACGGCGCGCATGCGATCCGCAACCTGTCGAAGAAGGCGGCGACGGCGCTGCTCGTCGTGCTTCACGCTTGAATGACCGCGCCCGCGGCTTTCCCCTCGCCCGCCCCTACCTCCTGTTACTTGACCCGCACGACGAGGTCGTGACAATGGGCCGCATTCGCGGAGGCGAGGGAGCGTAGTCAAGGCAGTCCACATGCAGCAACGCTCGTTTTCAGACAAGCACCCCCACATCCCTACCCCGACCCAGCCGGCCACGATCGACACCGAAACCCAGGCGAAGCAGCTCCAGTTGCTGGATGGATCCGCGCGTCTGCGCGTGGCCGAACAAAGAGCGCGCGAGCACCGCGCCGCCCCTGATCGACAAGGCGGCGCTGCCGCTCGGCGCGACCCCCAAGTACGGCATGAAACCCACCGGCGCGACGCGGCCCAAGCCGCCGTATCGGCGCGCGATCTATTCGGTGGCCGCGCTGCTGGCCGTGATCGGCGGCGTGGCCGTCACGTGGCTGCGGTAGCGGCCGGGGTCGCGACGCTCGCGATCGACGACATCGCGGGCACGACGGGCGCCGCGCGTCCGATCAGCGCGCCGACGGTCGTCTGTTCCCAGCCCGCCCGCTCCCAAAGGTCCGACAGCCCCGGCTGACGGTCCGCCAGCAGCGCCCGGATGAGGGGCTCGGCGATCGTCGATGCGGGGTCGCACAGCAGCACCAGGCGCTGCGCGCCCTCCTCTTCCAGACGCCCGAGCCAGTCCAGCTTCTGCAGATGCTGGATCACGGGCTCCAGCTGCAGCGGGTCGACCGACATCCGCTGCGACAGGCCGATCATCGACAACCCCGATTCGCCGCCGGTGCGAGAGGCGTCGAGCTCACGGATCACGTCCAGCGCCAGCGCCATCTGCATGCCGGGCTTGTTGGCCCGCACGCTGACGCCGCCGGCCAGCGCCGGCGCGTTGGCCGCCAGGATCGCGCCGAGCAGCACGATCGACCAGCCGACGTAGATCCAGATCAGGAAGATCGGGACCGCCGCGAACGCGCCGTAGAGCGTCGAGTAGGTCGGCACCTGTTTCACGTACCAGGCCAGCGCGAGCTTGGCCAGGTGGAAGGCCACGGCGACGAAGGCCGCGCCGGTCAGGGCGTGGCGCCAGCGCACGTCGGTGTTGGGCACGTAGTGGAAGAGCCCGGCGATCGCGGCCCAGAGCACCAGCAGGTCCACGCTGTTGAGCAGCACCACCACGCCGCGCGGCAGGTTGTCGACGAGGTCGCGTCCGGCCGAGACCAGCAGGCTGGTGACCGTCAGGCTGCCGCCCAGCAGCAGCGGGCCCAAGGTCAGCGCCGCCCAGTACACCAGCACGCGTTGCGCGATCGGCCGCGGCCGCTGCACGCGCCAGATCTGGTTGAGCGTGCGGTCGATCGTCAGCATCAGCGACAGGGCCGTCACGGCCAGCACGATCAGGCCGACCACGCCGAGCCGGTTCGCCTTGGCCGCGAACTGCGTCAGCGACATCAGCACCGGCCGCGCGATGTTGTCGGGGATCAGCGACTTGAGGAAGTACTTCTCCAACGCGGACTGGAAGCTGGAGAACATCGGGAACGCGGTGAACAGCGCCAGCGCGACGGTCAGCAGCGGTACCAGCGAGATCAGCGTCGTGAAGGTGAGGCTGCCGGCCGTCAGGCCCAGGCGTTCCTCGCGGAAACGCTGCACGAACAGGCGCAGCGTGCGCGCATACGGCCAGGTCAACAGCTCACGTCCGAGCTCCCGGATTCCCTCGCGCCAGCTCTGCGTCTGCGCCTGAACTTCACTGATCATGCTGGCTATGATGCCAGCCATGTCAAGCCTCGACGCCGCCCCTTCGATGAGTTCCGCGCCCCGCAGCCCGACCTCCTCGACCGCCCCGACGTCACGCTCGGCGCCCACCGCGCGCGAGCGCGGCAGCCGGCAGATCGCGTTCTTCGCCACGCTGGCGCTGGCCGTCGTGTGTCTGGCCTGGGAACTCTGGCTCGCGCCGACCGGGCGCGGCACGCTCGCGATCAAGGCCCTGCCCTTGCTGCTGCCGCTGCCCGGCCTGTGGCGCTACCGCATGTACACCTACCGCTGGGTCAGCCTGATGATCTGGCTCTACATGACCGAAGGACTGGTGCGCGGCACGTCCGAAGGCGGGTTCGGCATGGCGCTCGCGTGGGTCGAGGTGGTGCTGTCGTTGACGATCTTCGTCGCCTGCGCCGCGCAGATCCGGCAGCGGCTGGCCGAAGCGCGGCGGGCTGATGCCGAAGCGACGCAGGTCGGGTCTTCGAAGGACGCCGGATGAGCGCCGCCCTGATCGAGGCCCTGCGCGCTGCGCTGGGCGACGCGCATGTGCTGCTGCCCGCCGAGCACGACCTGTCCGGCTTCGAGCGCGACTGGCGCAAGCGCTACGTCGGCCGCGCGCTGGCCGTGGTCCGGCCGGCCGATACGGCGCAGGTCGCCACGGTCGTGACGCTCGCTCGCGAGCACGGCGTGCCGCTGGTGCCGCAAGGCGGCAACACGGGGCTGGTCGGTGGCGGCGTCCCGGACGACTCGGGCACGCAACTGCTGCTGAGCCTGCAGCGGCTCAATCGCGTGCGCCAGATCGATCCTTCCAACTTGACGATGACCGTCGAAGCCGGCTGCGTGCTGCAGACCGTGCAGCAGGCGGCGCGCGAGGCGGGCTGGCTGTTCCCGCTGAGCCTCGCGGCCGAGGGCAGCTGCACGATCGGCGGCAACCTCGCGACGAACGCCGGCGGCACCCAGGTGCTGCGCTACGGCAATGCGCGTGAGCTGTGCCTGGGCCTGGAGGTGGTGACCGCCGACGGCACGGTCTGGGACGGGCTGTCCGGGCTGCGCAAGGACAACACCGGCTACGACCTGCGCGACCTGTTCATCGGCTCCGAGGGCACGCTGGGCGTGATCACCGCGGCGACACTGAAGCTGCATCCGCTGCCGCGCGCGCGGATGACGGCGCTGGCCGCCTGCGACACGCTGCGAGACGCGGTCGCGCTGCTGGACCTGGCACGATCGCGCTGCGGCGCGGCGCTGACCGGCTTCGAGGTCATGAACGCGCTGTCGCTGGGCCTGGTCCGCAAGCACTTCCCGCAGTTGCCGCAACCGCTGGGCCCGCGTCCGTGGACGGTGCTGCTGGAGCTGTCGGACAGCGAGGGCGAGGAACACGCCCGCACGCAGTTCGAAGGCCTGCTCGAGGACGCGCTGGAGCGCGGCGCGATCGACGACGCGGCGGTGGCGGAGAGCCTGTCGCAGAGCCAGGCGATGTGGCACCTGCGCGAGTCCATCCCGCTGGCGCAGAGCGAGGAAGGCCTGAACATCAAGCACGACATCGCGCTGCCGGTGTCGCGCATCCCGGACTTCGTCGAGCGCTGCGACGCGCTGCTGGGGGAGCGTTTTCCCGGCTCGCGGCTGGTGGACTTCGGCCATCTGGGCGACGGCAACCTGCACTACAACCTGCAGGCACCGGAAGGCGTCGCGGCTGCGGACTTCCTGCGCGAGCATGAGGCCGAGGTCAACGAGGTCGTCTACGACCAGGTCACGGCGCACGGCGGCTCCATCTCCGCCGAGCACGGCATCGGACAGCTCAAGCGCGAGGAACTCGCGCAGCGCAAGAGCCCCGTGGCGATGCAGCTGATGCGGCAGATCAAGCAGGCGCTGGACCCGCGCGGGCTGCTCAATCCGGGCCGCGTGGTCTGAGCACCGCGTCTGCAGGCAACCCAGGCTCTTCCGTTCAGACAGAGTCCCCACCTCGACTTGCACGATTCGTGCTTGCCCGGCAGGCACAATCCGCGCGCTTCCGCGCCAGCAAGTTCCCGATGATTCTTCCTCCGCCCCCACCGCGACCGCCGCGCTCGATCCGACGTCGAGCGTCCGCCCTCGTACTGGCCGCCACGCTCACCGCATCGCTCACGGCATCGCTCGCACACGCGCAATCGTCGACGCCCTCCGAGCAGCCGCTCGCACATCTGCAGCACACGACCTGGACGCTCAAGGACGGCCTCGCGGGTCCGGTGATGGCGATCGCGCAGACCACCGACGGTTACCTGTGGCTGGGGACCGGCGCCGGGCTCTTCCGCTTCGACGGCGTGCGCTTCGAGCGCTTCGACACGCTGGCCGGCGCGCAGCTGCCGAGCCGCCAAGTGCTGTCACTGCACGCGACGAAGGACAACGGCCTGTGGGTGGGCCTGCTCGAAGGCGGGGCCGCGCTGGTGCGCCAGGGACGGATCCTGCATGTCGATCCCGCCGGCGGCCACTTCGCGACATCGACCCGCGGCTTCGCGACCCAACGCGACGGCACGCTGTGGGTCGCCACCGGCCGCTCGCTGCTCAGGCGCCAGGGCGACACCTGGATCGCGATCGGTCCCGAGTCCGGCTATGACGACGGCGCCGGCCACGCGCCGCTCGCGCTCAAGATCGCGGTCGATGGCAGCGACAACCTCTGGGTCGTCACCGACCGCACCGTGTTCGTGAAGGCCGCCGGCAGCGCCCGCTTCGTCGCGACCGAGGCCCCTGCGCTGGGCCTCACCCAGCTCGTCGTCGGCGCCGACGGCCGGGTCTGGGCCAACGACATGTCGCCGACAGTCCGCGGCCTGTCCCGGCTGCCGCTGCCGGGCGAGCCGGCCGCCTCTTCGGCGACGCCCCTTTATCCGGTCGCCAAGAGCTTCTTCATGCCGGCGTTCGATCGCCAAGGCCTGCTCTGGTACGGCGCCCGCGACGGACTCAACCGGATCGACGTCTCCGGCACGCCCGCCGCGGCGGCGGCCAGCCATCAATTCCTCGGCACCGACAAGGGCCTGTCCGGCGAGCTGGTCACGCGCATCTTCCAGGACCGCGACGGCGCGATCTGGGTCGGCACGAACGGCGGGCTCGACCGCTTCCGCGGTGCCGCCGTCGACCGCATCGACTTGCCCGACCGCAGCGCCAGCATCGCGATGTCCGCCGACGAGCGCGGCAACCTCTGGATCGCATCGGGAGGGGTCGTGCAGCGCTTCGCGCCGGGCCGCGCCACCCCCGAGCCCGTGCCCACCGATCCGGGGATGGAGAGCTTCACCAGCGTCTTCACCGACCGGCAGGGCCGGCTCTGGGTCGGCGGACGCACCGGCCTGTGGCGACAGGACGGCCCCCGCTTCGTCCAGTTGCCGACGCCCGACGGTCTGCCCTGGATGGCCGCGGTCTTCGAGATCGCCGAGGACGCCGAAGGGGCGGTCTGGTTCAACGGTCATCGCTACGGCCTGATGCGGTATGCGGAGGGCCGGGTGACGCGTCTGTCGGGCACCGGACGCTTTCCGTACAAGGGCCCCGATGCCATCGGCACCGATGCGCGCGGCCGGGTCTGGCTCGGCTACGACGACGGCACGCTGCTGCGCCAGGAAGGCGATCGGACCGTCGCCCTGACGCCCGCGGAGGGCCTGAAGATCGGCGCGATCAAGGTCATCGCGCGACAGGGCGACCGGTTGTGGATCGGTGGGGAACGTGGCGTCCAGCTCGCGTCCGCGCCTGGTATGCCGATGTTGCGCCTGGCGGATCCCGACGCGCTGGACGGCGTCTCCGGCATCGTCGAGACACCCGACGGCGAGCTATGGCTCAACGGCGCGAACGGCATCACGCGGCTCACCGCCGACGAGGTCCGCCGCGCGCTGGCGGCTGCAGGCCAGGACGCGCCACGTCCGTCGGGGCGGCGTTTCGATCTGATCGACGGCCTCTCGGGCCGGGCCGAGCAGTCCTGGCCGCTGCGCACGGCCGCACGCACGCCGGACGGCATGCTCTGGTTCTCGCTGAGCAACGGCGTCGTCCGCATCGATCCGAAGCGGCTGCCCAAGGGAGAGACCGCCGCCCCTCCGGTCGATGTCCAAGGTCTGTTCGTGCATGGCGAGCCGACGCCGGGCGCCGGACCCGCCAGCCGCGCCAGCGGCGACCCTGTCCGGAACGGCAGCGCCGCCGGCAGCGAGGGCGGCGGGGACGGCGATCAACGGCGTCTGCCGCCGGGCACGCGCGACCTGGAGATCGCCTACACCGCGATCAGCCTGGCCCAGCCGGAGCGCACGCGTTTCCGCTACCGGCTGATCGGGCAGGACCGGGCCTGGCAGGACGCAGGCACGCGCCGTCGTGCGTTCTATACCAACCTCGGCCCAGGGATCTACGACTTCCAGGTCGAGGCTTCGCAGGACGGCGGCCCGTGGAGCACGACACCGGCCGTGCTGCGCTTCGAGATCGCGCCGACCCTGACGCAGACCGGCTGGTTCCGCGCGGCCGCGGTGCTGGTGGGCCTCGCGACGCTGGCCGCGCTGGCCGCGCTGCGCGCCCGCCAGCGCCGGCTGCATGAACAGGAGCGCCTCGCCGCGCGCGTGCAGGAACGCGAACGCATCGCCCGCGACCTGCACGACACGCTGCTGCAGGGCGTCTACGGCTTGATCCTGCGCTTCGAGGCCATCGCCCGCCGGCTGCCCGGCACTGAACGCGCCGCGATGGAGCGCGTGCTGACCGATGCCGATGCGCTGCTCGTCGAAGGCCGGGACCGCGTCACCGACCTGCGGCTGCCGCCGCCCGACAGCAAGCTGCTCGAGCACACGCTGGAGGGCCTGGGACGCGAGCTGTCGCACACGCACGGCGCGGCCTTCACCCTGACGGTGGAAGGCACGCGCCGACCGTTGGCGCCGGCGCTGTCGGCGTCGATCTGCCTCATCGCGCGCGAAGCGATCTTCAACGCGTTCCAGCACGCCCAGGCCGCGCGCATCGAGGTGACGCTCAGCTACGGCGACGACGCCTTCGCGCTTTTCGTACGCGACGACGGCGTCGGTGTCCCCGACGAGGTGAAGGACCGCGGCGGCCGGCCCGGCCATTGGGGACTGTCCGGCATGCGCGAGCGCGCGGAACTTGCGGGCATCGGCTACCGCCTCACCTCCCACGCCGGTGTAGGCACGGAGGTCGAGCTGCGCGCGCCGGCCGCGCAGGCCTACGACCTATCGGGCGGCAACACGCCCCACACACCCGGAAGCGGCTGGTGGCGCCGCCTTCGGCGAGGCTGATCGATCACAGTCAGACAGGGCGTCTCGGCGAGACGCCCTGTCAATGGTGTCGACGCGGATCAGGCGAAGGCAAGTACCAGATGGCCGACAGGCTCGCGCGTCGGCGTGACCTTGATCTCTATGTCGTAACCCAGGCGATTCAGACAGTCCATCAGCTTCCGTTCGGACAGGTTGCTGAAGTCCCCGCGGAGCATGCCGGACACCTTGGGCTGCGAGATGCCCATGCGCTTGCCGGCATCCGCTTGCGACAGGCCCAGGCGGCGCATCGCCCGCGTGATCTCCAGCACCAGTCCAGACTTGATCTTGAGCTTGTCGGCATCCGGTAGATCGAGGTCGGCAAACACATTGCCGGAGCCCATCTCCACATCCAGCACGTCAGGCTTTCTTGCTGTCATTTCGCATCTCCTTCACATACGCCTCCGCCACCCTCCAGGACACCCGCACCGCCAAAGCCCTTGAGTACCTTCGCGGCATCGTGCTGCTCGCCGCGCTGCGCGAAGTCCAGGGCGTAGCCGAAAAACTTGCGGACGTCGAGAGGGAGCGCCATCAGGTCACGCTTGCTGCTGCCAACGAACGCCAGCGGCTTTTCTCCCTCTTTCAACATTCGTCAATTTATACCACAACAGGTATAAATCATGATCCAGTCACTGAACGGAAAAAGGCGCCTCGTTGAGGCGCCTTTCCACTTCGATCCAACGACCATGGCGGCTCGCCACCGGTCCTGTTCGGCCCCGGCGTCAGTCGTCGCCCGCGCCGTGGGGCGCAATTTCGGCGGAACGGCGGCGCTTGCCGCTGACCATATTCCACCCGCTCATCACCGAGCGGAAAACGAAACGGATGAAAGTCAGGAACAGCACGATCTCGATCAGCCCCGCGGCGATCGCGCCGGCCGTCGTCCAGCGCGCCTCGCGGCGATGGAACTTCGCCAGGAAGCTGTCGCGCTTGATCTCGATGCTGTCGTAGAAGCTCGGCACCATCAGCAGCGTCAGGAAGGTCGACGTGATCGTGCCGCCGATGATGGCCACCGCCATCGGGCGGTAGAACTCGCCGCCCTCGCCGATGCCCACCGCCACCGGCAGCATGCCGGCGATCAGCGCGAAGGTCGTCATCAGGATCGGACGGAAGCGCTTGCGGCCCGCATGCATCAGCGCCTCCTCGCGCGGCACGCCGGCAGCCTCCTCCTGTCGCGCCGCGTCCAGCAGCAGGATCGCGTTCTTGGCCACCAGGCCGGCCAGCATGATGATCCCGATGAAGCTCATCAGGTTCAGCGTGCCCTTGGTCAGCAGCAGCGCCACCACCACCCCGATCAGCGACAACGGCAACGAGAGCATCACGCCCAGCGGCGCGGTGAAGCTGCCGAACTGCATCACCAGGATCAGGTACATCAGGCCGATGCCCGAGATCAGCGCGATGCCCATGGCGCTGAACACTTCCTGCTGGTCCTTGGCGGCCCCCGCCAGCTCGATGCCGTAGCCCGGCGGGAAGTTGATCGACTTGGCCAGCTTCAGCGCGTCGCTCGTCACCTCGCCGGGCGAGCGGCCGTGCGCGTTGGCCGACACCGCGATCATCCGCTTGCCGTCCGCGTGCTGGATCTTGGCCGGCCCCTTGCCCATGGTGACCGTCGCGATCTGCTCCAGCGGCACCATCACGCCCGCACCGCTGACGGCGATCGGCAGACGCTCGATGTTGCTCGCGTCCACCCGGTCCTCCGGCGCCAGCCGCACCGCCACGTCGCGCGTCTCGCTGCTCGGGTCGATCCAGTCGCCGACTTCCACGCCGGCAAAAGCCACGCGCAACGAGTTGGCCGCGTCGCCCACCGAGATGCCCAGCGTGTTGGCCAGGCCCCGGTTGAGCTCGATCTGCAGCTCGTTCTGCGGATCCTGCTCCGACAGGCCCACGTCGACCGCGCCGGGCACGCGGCGCAGCTTCTCCATGTAGTCGGTGGTGATCTCCATCAGCTTGCGCGAGTCCGCGCCGGAGAAGCGGATCTGCACCGGCTTCTGCGCGCCGTTGTTCAGATCGTCCAGCACCACGTACTCCGCGCCGACCAGCCGCGCCACCCGCGTGCGCAGGTCGGCGGCAATCTCCGCCGCGCTGCGCTTGCGCTTGGTGCTCTTGCCCAGGTCGACGTAGACGCGCCCGCCGCTGGCGTTGACGCTCTCGTTGGTGGCGACCGTCTCGGGGATCTCACGCGCCAGCGCGGACGCGGCGCCCATCTTCAGCCGCGCGTATTCCAGGCTGGACGAGGCCGGCGTGCGGACCTCGATGGCGATGGTCCCGGAGTCCGACGCCGGCAGGAAACTCGTCCCGCCGAAGGTGGCCTGCAGGAAGATCGCGAGCACGAAGCTCAGCACCGCGAACGCGGCCATCCACTTGCGGTGGTGCAGCGCCCAGGCGATCACATGCCCGTAGCGGTCGGCCTGCCGGTCGAACCACTCGTTGAAGCCCTGCAGCTTCTTGGAGATGCCGGTCTTGGGCGCCTCGTGGTGTCCCGGAGGGTCGCCCCAGAACGCCGACAGCATCGGGTCCAGCGTGAACGAGATGAACAGCGACACCAGCACGGAAGCGACCACCGTCAGCCCGAAGGGCCGGAACCACTCGCCCGACACGCCCGGCATGAAGGCCACCGGGATGAACACGGCCACGATGGAGAAGGTCGTCGCCGCGACGGCCAGGCCGATCTCGGCGGTGCCCTTCAGCGCGGCGGTGCGGCGGTCGGCGCCGCGCTCCATGTGGCGCACGATGTTCTCGCGCACCACGATCGCGTCGTCGATCAGCACCCCGATCGCCAGCGACAGCCCCAGCAGGCTCATGAAGTTCAGCGTGAAGCCGCACAGCCAGACCGCGATGAAGGCCGCGATCACCGAGGTCGGCAGCGACAGCGCCGTGATCATCGTCGAGCGCCAGGAGTTCAGGAACACGTAGACGACGAAGATCGTCAGGCCCGCGCCGAACACCAGCGCGTGGATCACGTTGTTCAGGCTGTCCTGCGCGTCCTGCCCGCCGTCCTGCACCACCTCGAGCTTGGTGCCCTTGGGCAGCGTCTTGTCGATCTCCTCGACCAGCTTGCGGACCTCCTTGGCCACGCTCACCGTCGAGGCGTCGCGGGTGCGGGTCACCATGATGCCGACGTTCGGGTGGCCGTTGCGCACCGACAGGCCGGTCTGCTCCGCGAAGCCGTCCTGCACCGTGGCCACCTGGCCCAGGCGGATCAGCTCGCTGCCGGCACGCTTGACGACGATCTGGTTGAAGTCGGCGGGCGACTCGATGCGGCCCAGCAGCCGGATGCTCTGGTCCTCCAGCTGCCCGCGCACCTTGCCGACCGGCGCCGTCGTGTTCTGCATGCGCAGCGCATTGACGACCTCGGTCACCGAGACGTTGAACTCACGCAGCTTCTGCGCATTCAGCAGCACCGACAGCTCGCGCTTGAGCGAGCCGTTCACCGTCACCGTCGCCGCGCCCGGGATCGCGCGGAAGCGGTCGGCGAACTGGTCCTCGGCCATCCGCGAGATCTCGGCGTGCGACTGCGTGCTGGACGACAGCGCCAGCTGCATGATCGGCTGCGCCGACGGGTCGACGCGCTGCAGCACCGGCTCGCGCATCTCGGTGGGCAGCTTGTGGCGGACCGCGGCGATCGCGTTGCGGACCTCGTCCGCCGCCTCGATCATGTTCTTGTCGAAGTTGAAGAACAGCAGCAGCTGGGCCGAGCCCTCGCCCGAGGTCGAGCGCACCTCGTTCACGCCGGAGATGCTCTGCAGCGACTTCTCGATGCGGTTGACGATCTCTCGCTCGGAGGTCTCCGGCGACGCGCCGGGATAGCTGATGCTGACCACCAGCAGCGGCAGGTCGACGTCGGGCCGCTCGTTGACGCGCAGCTTGGACAGGGCCAGCAGGCCCAGGGCCATCAAGCCGATGATGATCACGATCATCGCGATCGGCTTCTTGACCGAGAAATTGGAGAGGAACATGGTTCAGGCTCCTGTGCGCTTCACTGGGCCGACGCAGCCGAAGCCACCGGCAGCACGGGCAGCGGCACCACGGTCGAGCCCGACGAGGTCGAGGTCGAGCCCGAGTTCGTCAACCCGGCTGGCGGCGTGCCGCTGGCGCTTGTCATCGCGGGGGCCGCAGCGGACGCGGCGGCCTTGCTGAGCTCGACGCGTTGGCCGTCGATCAGCGTGCTGGTCGGGCTGCGCAGGATGCGATCGCCCTGCTTCACCCCGGTCGTCACCACGTACAGCCCCTGGCGGTCGTCCCGCGCGCCCAGCGTCACCGGCGTCTTGGCGACCTTGCCGCCGTCCACGCGCCAGACGAAGGACTTGTCGCCTTCGCGCAGCAGCGCGCTGTCCGCCACCATCAGCGCCGAGACGCTGTTCGTCTGCACGCGGCCTTCCGCGTAGAGGCCGGCCACGCCGGGCTGCTGCGCGCCGGCGAAGTCGACCAGCACTTCCACCTGGCGGGTGTTGGCGTTGGCGGCCTGCGCGATGCGGCGCACCTTGCCCTGGAAGTCCACCTGCGGGTAGCCGTTGACGCGGAAGTACACCGTCTGCGCGAGCTTGAGTTCGGACATGCGGTCGGCCGAGACCAGCCCCTCGAAGCGCATCGAGACCGGATCCATCACCTTGATCAGCTCCTTGCCGATCTGCGCCGAGTCGCCGGGCGAGACCTTGCGGTCGCTGACGACGCCGTCGAACGGCGCGCGCACCTCGGTGCGCTGCTGCTGCTGGCGTGCCGTGGCCACGCGGGCGCGGGCGGCGACCAGGTCGCTCTGCGCGTTGTTGCGGCGGATCTCGGCATCCTCCATCGCCTGGATGGAGCTCATGCCCTGCGCCTGCAGCGTCTTCAGGCGCTGGTATTGACGCTCGGCCTGCTCGAAGCTCTGCGAGGACGCGCGGGCGGATTCATCGGCCGACTGCACCGAGTCGCGGATGGCGGTGTCGTCCAGACGGACCAGCAGGTCGCCGCGCTTCACGCGCTCGCCGTTCTCCTTGTAGACCTGCAGCACGATCGCCTGCAGTTCGGCGCGCAGGTCGGCGCGGCGCTCCGGCTGGATCGAGCCGGTGATGACCGGACCGCTCGCGTACGCGCTCACGCCCAGGGTCTGGACGTCCTCGGGCGACACCAGCAGGCTGGGCGCGCTGGCCGCCGCGGCCGCGGGCGACGCTTGCTTGTCGGGGGAAGACTTGCCACAACCGGCAAGCAGGGACGCAACGACAAGGGCAATCAGCGACAGACGCAGCATGAAGCGGGCTCCGGGGGAACGTGGCTAGTGACGTAAAGATGTGTCCTTCGTGCGGAACCCGCAAAAAGGCGCGCTAGCTTAACTTCAATGACCCTGCCTGCAGGTGGTCATGGCCTGCAGTTCATCCCAGGGAAACAGCGCTTCGTCGCGCCGCGTCGACCCGGCCCGGCATTGCCGGTTTGGTTACATGGAGTTTCGTCCGCGCCGTGCTCAGCGCCCTCGCCCCCACGTCGGGCTTCGAACCGGGCCCGCCCCAAGATCGCGCCCCGCGCGCCCCACGATCGCGCCGATTGTTTGCCTGGCGTCAACACGGCCCTGGCAATTGCGCACACCTTTGTTATTGACGGGCCCACATCCCACGATCCTGGGGGAAAATCCTCCTCTATTGCTGAATGTTAAGAAATAGACTCCAGACGTTATTTATCCTTTTTGCCGATTCGACGTCATGCGCGCACTTTCAATCGTCCATGTGGTCTTCTCGTCTCGCATCGCCGGTGGTGAACATCACTGCGTCGACCTGGCCAACGCCCAGGCGGCGCTGGGCCACACGGTCCATGTGATAGGTCCGGCGGGATCCGCGGTCCGGCACGCGCTGGACCAGCGCGTCAGCTACCACGGCCTGCGCCTGCCGCTGCTGCGCGGCGCGCGGGTGCGGCGGCTGGCCGCGAAGCTGGGCGCGGACGTCGTCCACGGTCATCTCGGCCCGGCCTGCAAGGCGGTGGCGGCGGCGAAACACAGCGCGCGGGTCGGCACGCTGCATGTGGGGTACAAGACGCATCACCATGCGCGGATGGACGCGCTGGTGTGCGTCAATTCGGCGCAGGTCGGTCACCTGAAGGAATTCGGCGGCATGCATCGCGTCATCTACAACTGGGCACCGGAACGCAGCCCCGGCTCCTGTGCCGCGAAGGCGCCGTCCGGCTCGCTCCGGATGGAACTCGGCATCCCTGCCGCCGCGCCGGTGATCGGCTGCGTCGGCCGGCTGCATGCGGCCAAGGGCATGCACACGCTGATCCAGGCCTTCCAGCAGCACGCGCCGGCCAACGCCCACCTGGTGCTGATCGGCGAAGGCCCGCAGCGCGCCGAGCTCGAGGCGCTGCGCGGCGACGACAAGCGCATCCACCTGCTCGGTTTCCGCTGGAACGTCGACGAACTGCTCGGCGAGATGGACCTGTACGTGTCCTCGTCGCGCGAGGAGCAGTTCCCGCTGGCCATCCTCGAGGCCATGCGCGCGCGCCTGCCGATCGTGGCCACCGCCACGCTGGGTGCGCGCGAGATGCTGGACCCGGCGCAATCGGCCATCGTGGCGATCGACGACGTGTCCGCGATGGGCCGGGCGATCGCCGCGGCGATCACACAGCGCCAGCGCGACCACCGCCGCCCGGTCGATTACGACATGCAGCGCTACGACCGCTCGAGCGCCGTGCGGGCCACGCTGGGGCTCTACCAGGACGTGCTGGCGCGCCAGGGCGCCCGCGTGCACGACCTGGCCGGCCTGAGCGTCGAAGACGCCCACGGTTGACGTCGATGGCGATCTTTCATGGCTGAGGTTCATGGTTAAGCGTCCGAAGTCGGACTTCTGGACTGTCGGCGTCGTTCCGGAACGCATCGATCTGCTCAGCCCCGAACGCCTGCGCGAGTTGCGCGACCGCATCGTCTGGATGCCCGAGGCCGGGGACTGGTGCTACTACGCCGATCCCTTCGCCTTGCGCGACGGTGACGCGCTCCACGTGTTCGTCGAGAACTTCAACTACCGGACCAAGCGCGCCGACCTGCAGCGCCTCACGCTGAACCTCAGCGACGGCGTCTGGAGCGCGCCCAGGCCGGTGCTGCAGACGCCTTTCCACCTGTCCTACCCGTTCGTCTTCGAGCACGAGGGTCAGGTCTGGATGGTCCCCGAATCCAGCCAGGCCGAGGAAGTCGCCCTCTACCGCGCGGTGGACGGCGCCGAGCGCTGGGAGCGCTGGGAACGGGTCTGCGCGCTGCTCCCCGACGTGCGCGCCGTCGACGCCTCGCTGCTGCGGCACGACGGGGTGTGGTGGATGTTCTATGCGGTCATCGGTCCGGACAAGCGCGACCAGCGCGAGCTGCATGTCGCCCATGCCGATTCGCTGCAAGGCCCGTGGACGCCGCATCGCGCCAACCCGGTGAGGTCCGCGCACGACGGCGCCCGGCCCGCCGGCACGCCCTTCGTCGGCGCGGACGGCCTCGTGACCCTGCCCGTCCAGGACAGCCGCACCGGCTATGGCGGCGCGACGCGGTGGGTGCGCTTCAACCGCCTCACGCCGGACGCGGTCGAGGTCCAGGCCTTGCCGGCCACCTTCACCGGCGACCTCGCGCATCGCGACTTCGCCAGCGGCCTGCACACGATGTCCGCCTGCGGCGACGTCACGCTGATCGACGTGAAGCGCATCGACCGCTCGCGCCATCGGCAGTGGCTGGACTGGAAACGGCGCGTCAGGCGCTGGTTCGGCAAGCGCTGACGCGCGCAGCCTCCAAGGCGTCAGCCCTGCCACCGCCGCTGGCCCTCAGCCCTGGCCCTCTCCCGCCAGCGGGAGAGGAAGCGTTCAGGTGTGGTCCATCGACGGCGCGATGTCTTCCAGCGGCTTGCGCTCCGCGTCGACGCCGAAACGCAGCGCGAGCAATCCCGCCACGATGACCAGCACGGCGCCGATGCCGTAGCCGATCGCCACGTTGCCGCGGTCGCCGCTCTCCACCAGCCATCCGAACAGCAGGGGCGCCACGAAACCGCCGGCGCCGGTGCCGACCGCGTAGAAGATCGCGATGGCCATCGCGCGCATCTCGAGCGGGAAGATCTCGCTGACCGTCAGGTAGGCGGAACTGGCCGCCGCCGACGCGAAGAAGAACACCGCCGACCAGCACAACGCCTGCGAGCGCGCGTCCAGCACATCCGCGACGAAGGCGACGCCGGTGGCCGCGAGGCCGACCCCGGCCAGGCCGTAGGTCAGCGCGATCATGCGGCGACGTCCCACCCGGTCGAAGAGCGGTCCCAGCAGCAACGGCCCGAGCACATTGCCGAGCGCGAACGGGAAGATGTAGAGCGCCACGCGATGGTCGGCGACGCCGTAGAAGCGCGTCAGCACCAGCGCATAACTGAAGAAGATCGCGTTGTAGAAGAAGGCCTGCGCCAGCATCAGCGACAGCGCGACGCCGCTGCGCACGCGGTAGCGGCGCAACAGCACGTGCAGCACCTCGCGCATCGTCGGCACGGGGCGGCGGTGCTCGCGCTGCTCCGTCGGCGCGACCGGCGGCAACGGGCCGTGCTGGGCGGCGACCTCCGCCTCGATGGCGTCGATGATCTGGCGGGCCTCGTCGACCCGGCCGTGTCGCAGCAGCCAACGGGGGCTCTCGGGCACATGGCGCCGCACCAGCACCATGCCCACCGCCAGCAGCGCGCCCATCCCGAAGCCCACGCGCCAGCCCTGCACCGGACCGAGCACGTCCGGATGCAGCAACAGCAGGCTGGACGCTGCGCCGAGCGCCGCGCCGATCCAGAAGCTGCCGTTGATGGCGAGGTTCACGCGGCCGCGCACGCGGGCGGGCACCAGCTCGTCGATGGCGGAGTTGATGGCGGCGTACTCCCCGCCGATCCCCAGGCCGGTGATGAACCGGCACAGCGCGAAGAAGGTGAAGTCAGTGGAGACCGCGGTGGCGAGCGTGGCCACCGCGTAGATCGCGAGCGTCGCTAGGAACAGGCGTTTGCGCCCGAGCCGGTCCGACATCCGGCCGAACACCAGGGCGCCGACGATCGCTCCCGCGAGGTAAAGCGATCCGGACCAGCCGACCTGGACGGCGGAGAGCCCGAGGGTGTCAGGTCTTTCCAGCACAGCGCCGACGGAGCCGACGAGGGTGACCTCGAGGCCGTCGAGCACCCAGGCCACGCCCAGTGCGAGCACCACGCGCCAGTGCCAGCGCGACCAGGGCAGCCGATCGAGCCGGCGTGCGATATCGAGGGAAGCCGTCATTGACGGCAAAGGCGGCAATCGGCGTTCCGGACTGGAGCCGACACACCCGTTCCCCCTTCAACGCAGACGCCCGAATCCGCCATCAACCGCAGGACCGAGGCCCGAAGTCGGCGGATGTGGCCGGAGTCAGCCTCACGCCGTCGGCCCCCAGGCGGCAGCCGCCTCGTCCCACACCTCGCGGCTACGCGCCACGAGCAACCCTGGCTGCCGGTCTCCGGCGCGGTACGGTGTCCCGTCGAGCCGCGCGGCGACGCCGCCGGCCTCGGTGATGAACAGCGTCCCCGGCGCATGGTCCCAGGCGAGCTTGCGCCAGTAGAGCGTCGCATCGAACGCGCCCTCGGCGAGCGCGGGGTACTCCGCGCCGGCGCAGTTGAGTCCGGGCAGGATCTCCACGCCCTGCGAGGTCGCGACGCGGTCCTGGTGGTCCTGCGGCAGGAAACGCGTCTTGACGACCGCCCGCTTCAGACCCGGACCCGACGCCGCATGCAGCCGTTCCGACTCCCGCCAGGCGCCCTGTCCGCGCCGGGCATGATGCAGCACGCCCGAGATCGGGTTGAGCATCCACGCCCTGACCGTCACGCCGTCTTCCAGCAGCGCCACCATCGACGACAACGGCTCACGGCCGGAGATGAAATTGAAGGTGCCGTCCAGTGGATCGACCAGCCACACGGCGCCCTCGTCGAGCTGGTCGAGCAGCTCCGGCGTCTCCGCGCACTGTTCCTCGCCGACGACGCGCGAGCCGGGCACCAGCGCGCGCAACTCGGGCGTCAGGAAGGCCTCGACATCGCGGTCCACGGTCGTGACCCACTCGCCGGGGGCCTTTTCCATCACCTCGTCGTCCGCCAGATGACGGAAGCGCGGCGCGATCCAGGTGGCGGCGGCATGGCGCAGCAGCGCGGCGACGGGGTCAGGCGTTGTGGAGCTCATGCGGGAATGCTACCCGCAGCGCCATGACCCCAACACGGGCCCCGACGCGAGCCCCGGTGCGAGCCACCGCGCGTCCCGGTCGGTCGGGGCCCTCAAGACCCGGCCCCGCCAGCCGATATCCGGTCATCGTCCGGAATTCCAGCATGCACGTCGCCGTACCCTCCGCCAAGGTTTCCACCTCGTCGCCCTCGGCGGCGACGTCCTCCGCCGCCTCCGGCACGGGTCCCGATGCGCAGATCGCCCGCCTGCAGTCGCAGTTGAAGCAGTTGCAGAAGCAGATGAAGGACCTCGCCTCCGACACGACGATGGACGCACAGGCGAAGGACAAGCGGCAGAAGCTGCTGCAATCGCAGATGCAGATGGTGATGGACCAGATCGCCCAGATCCAGAAGGCCGCGGCCGAGGCGGCCGCGGCGAAGGCAGCGGAAAAGACCGGTCAGGGTGCCTCCGCCCGGCCGTCGTCGCCCGTCCGGAACGAGGACGGCGACGAGGAGGGGATTCCGCCCACGCCCTGGCCGGCTCGCGGCGTTCCGCCTCGCGCGCGACGCTGGGCGCCTTTCTCGACGACTACGCCTGAGCCCGCTCGCGCTAGGATTCCACCCCTGAAGGGGTTTCACATGGTCACGACGATCAAACGCGAAGAGTTCTGTTTCCTGGTGGTCGACGACTTCTCGACCATGCGCCGCATCATCTCCGGACTGCTCCGGGAACTCGGCTTCAAGAAGATCCTGGAGGCCGAGGACGGCAAGGCCGCGCTGCGCCAGCTCGAGCTCTCGTTCGAGTCGGGCGAGCCGATCCATTTCGTCCTCAGCGACGTGAACATGCCGGTGATGAACGGCTTCCAGTTCCTCGAGGCCCTGCGCGCCAAGCCGGAGTCCGATCCGCTGCGCAAGGTGCCGGTGCTGCTCGTCACCGCCGAGGGCCGCAAGGAAGACATCATCCGGGCCGCCCAGCTCGGCGCGACCGGCTACATCGTCAAGCCGTTCAACAAGGACACGGTCGGCGACAAGATCCATCTGACGCTGAAGAACCGGAACATCCTGGTCGATTGAGGCCCGGGCGGGCACATGCCGCCCTCCCACGTAACGCTCGTAACGCGGCCCCGCAGCGCGTGACGGCGCAACGGGCGGGACACTCGCGATCCTCCGCCACTCCCGCTCCCTGGCATGACCGACCGCCGGCACCTCCTCGCCGCGGCGCTGGGCTCGCTGCTGATGCCGACCGCCCGGTCCGTCGCCGCGCCCGCGCTGCCGGACGCCACCGGGCCCTACGCCCTCCCCGGCACCTTCGTCCATCCGCTGCCCGATCCGGTCACCGGGCGCCGGTACGAGGTCTGGGTCGATCTGCCGCCGAACGCGCCCACGACCCCCGGTCTGCGGCCGGCCGTGTTCGTGACCGACGCGCCGTACGCCTTCCCGCTCGTGCGGGCCCTGCGCAACCGCGTCGGCCAGCAGGGCCGCAACCTCGCCGATTTCGCCGTCGTCGGGCTGGCGGGGCCGCAGGACGAGTCCGCCGTCGACATGCGCTCGCGCGACTACACCCCGAGCGATCCCCGCCTCCGACCCGGCCGGCCCGCCGACCGCTACGGCGCGCCGCGCTACGGCGAAGGCGCCGCCTACCTGAAGTACCTGGCCGAGGTCGCGGTGCCGGCGATCTCCGGGCGATACCGGATCGACCCGGACCGCCGCGTGCTGCTCGGGCATTCCTACGGCGCGCTGTTCGCGGCGCAGCTGCTGTTCGCGCAGCCGACGCTGTTCAGCCACTACATCCTCGGCAGCCCGTCGTTCTGGTTCGACCGACGTCTGATGTTCGACCGCGAAGCGGCCTACGCGAAGCAGCACACCGACCTGGCCGCCCGGATCTTCCAGTACGTCGGCGCCTACGAGGCCGTCGCGCCGGGACCGCGCTTCAACAAGGAAGCGGACCTCGTCGCCGACGCGCGCCGGTTCGAAGCGCTGCTGCGCCGGCGCCGCTACCAGTCGCTGCGCATCGAGACCCGCGTGCTGGCCGGCGAGGACCACCTCACCGTGGCGCCTGCCGGCGCGACGCTCGGCCTGCTCTGGGCGCTGCCGGGCCAGGGACCGTACGAGGCCTGAGCACGGCCTGAGGCGATTACCATCCTGCCACTGCATGGAGAGGATGGCGCATGGGGGCCAAGACTTGGATGCTGGTCATCGCGGACGGCGACGCCCGCGCGGCGCTGGAAGCGCGACCGGCGCTCGACCGCGACGCATCGCGCGCACTGGCGGAGCGGCTCTTCCCGGGAGAGACGCTCGAGCTGATCGGCGAAGGCGACCTGAGCTACACGAACCCGCCCGACCCGTTGATGTTCATCGGCTGCTTCCCCGGCGTCTGCGTCATCGCGGCCAGCGAGTTCGCCGTCGACCATCCGTCGCAGTTGCCGGGCCGCTTCCTCGACATCGCCGGCAAGCGCCGCATCACCCTGCATGCGATGCACAGCGTGGTCGACTGGTTCGCGTTCGCGATCTGGGAGGACGGCCGGCTCATCCGTTCCCTGAGCCTGTCTCCCGACAGCGGCATCCTGGAGGACATCGGGGAACCCCTGCCCTTCGAGGCGCCGTTCTGGGCGGAGCAACCCCGCGCACCCGCCACCGGCACGGACGACGAGGACGCCTACCCCTTGCCCTTCCATCCACTGGAACTCGGGGAAGCGGTCCTGCTCGCCCGGTTCGGTTATCAGCTCGAAGGCGGCGGCGACGCGAGCGTCGATCCGCTGTCCCTCCCGCTGCTGCACTTCCAGCGCTCCGGCATGCGGCGCAAGGCGGCCCCCGAAGAGCCGGCGGCGCCCGCGCCCTGGTGGAAATTCTGGTGAACGGGCCGGGCTCAGGCGCCGCCTGAGCCGCCCAGAGCCTCCACCACCTCCGCCGGCGCCTGGACCAGCTCGATCAGCACGCCCTCCCCGCCGATCGGGAACTCGCCGCTGCTCTTCGGGTGGATGAAGCAGATGTCGTGGCCCGCCGCGCCCTTGCGGATGCCGCCAGGCGCGAAGCGCACGCCGTTCGCGGTCATCCACTCGACCGCCTTGGGCAGATCGTCGACCCACAACCCCACGTGGTTGAGCGGCGTCGCATGGACCGCGGGCTTCTTCGCCGGATCCAGCGGCTGCATCAGGTCGACCTCGACCCGCCGCGGCCCGTCGCCGATCGCGCAGATGTCCTCGTCGACGTTCTCCGCCTCGGACACGAAGTGACCGACGACCTGCAGCCCCAGCACGTCCACCCACAGCCGGCGCAGCGCCGCCTTGTCCGGACCGCCGATGGCGATCTGCTGCAGGCCGAGGATCCGATAGGGCTTCGTTGGGCTTGTCGTCATATTAATTCGCCATCAATAACTAATAGGGGTGGTCATACCCCTCGAAACTGGGCAGGCTGGCGCGCCGGAAACCCGTGAACTTATCACGACCGGCACCGGCCCCGCCCCTCGAAGCCCATTGGCAGGCCTTCGTCGCACAGGCCTTTGCTCACACGGCTTACATGATGTTGCAGGTGCTTTGGGCGCCTTCCTTGGCGTCGGATCACCGCGCCACGCGGGTCCTGCGTCTTCAGGATCTGACCTAAGTGCCGATCACCATTGGATGTCGGTCGCATGACAGCCGAACGATCGTTCGATGACGCGGCCGGGATCCCTTGCCTTGGCAAGCTTCTCCTCCCCGCGTTCGCGGGCTTTACGCGCGTTCTGTAACCGTGAACTGAGGCCGACTCCCGGCCCTTTTGTTCCGTTCACGTTAAGCGTGGCGCCAATAACATTTCCGGGCTAGCTCAAGTTTGTCAATCGGCGTCCGAAAACCGAATGACGGCATCCGGAAGTTCGGGTGCGCGGCAACAACAAGCTGACCCAACCCACCTCGCGCCTATGGGCGCATCCGCCCCCATAGGTTCACGGAGTTCCAAGATGGCATCGCTGATTACCAACCTGACGACCGACCAGATCGCCGCCCTCACGTCGACGACCCTGGCGCGCCTGACCAGCGAAGACTGGGCCGCGTTCTCGACCGAGCAGTTCCAGGCGCTGACGACCTCGCAGTTCGCCACGCTCGGCACGAAGTCCGTGTCGATGTTCACCACCACGAACATCGCCGCCATCGAATCCGACGACCTGCGCGCGCTGTCCACCGCCGCGGTCCAGACCTTCACCAGCACGCAGCTGAATGCCCTGGGCTCCGACCAGTTCGGCGCGATGACGACCAAGCAGGTCGGCGCGATGACCACGCAGCAGGTCCGGAACCTGGAGTCCGACGACCTCAACGCGCTGGCCTCCGACCAGATCCGCGCCCTGAGCTCGCAGCAGGTGGCCGCGCTGTCCACCAGCCTGATCGGCACGATGGCCTCGGACGATCTGCAGGCCCTGAAAACGGACCAGATCAAGGCCCTGAGCTCGCAACAGGTCGCCGCCCTCTCCACCGAGGGCGTTGCCGCCCTGGCGACCAACCAGGCCGCCGCGCTGAGCAGCACCCAGACCGCCGCGCTGACCTCCGACCAGGCCGCCGCACTGACCTCGGACGCCGTGCACGCATTGAGCACCGCCGCCGTCAAGGCGCTGGGCACCGACCAGATCGCCGCGCTGAATTCCGAACAGATCGCCGCGCTGACCACCGCCCAGATCGGCGCGTTGTCCACGCAGCAGATCCGCCAGCTGGCCAGCGATGACATCGCCGCCCTGGACACCAACCAGATCCGCGCCATCACCACGCAGCAGATCGCCGCGCTGACGACCGACCAGCTGGCCGGCGTCAACAGCACCGACGTGCAGGCGCTGACGACCGCGCAGGTGCGCGCGCTGAGCTCGTCCCAGGTCGGCGCGCTGAGCACCGATTCGATCGAGGCGATGAGCTCCGGCCAGATCGGCGCGCTGAGCTCCACCCAGGTCAAGGGCCTGACGACCGACCAGATGGCGGCCATCAGCTCCGAAGACATGAAGGCGCTGTCGACCGCCACCATCCGCGCCCTGACGACCGACCAGGTCCAGGCGCTGAATTCGGACCAGGTCTCGGCGCTGACCAGCACCCAGATCGGTTCGCTGACGACCGGCCAGGTCGCCGTGCTGTCGACCGATGAACTGAACGCGCTGAACAGCTCGCAGATCCGCGCGCTGGGCACCGCCCAGATCGCCGCGCTGTCGACCGACCAGGTCCACGGCATGGAATCCGCCGACGTCCAGGCCTTCACCACCGGCCAGGTCGCCGCGCTGAGCTCGGCCCAGATCGCCGCGCTGTCCACCGAGGCCATCGTCGCGCTGACCTCCGGCCAGTTCGCCTCCCTCACCTCCAAGCAGCTGGCCGGTCTGTCGACCGACCAGGTCGCCGCCATCGAGTCGCAGGACCTGCGGGCCCTGTCCTCCGCCGCGATCCGCTCGCTGACCACCGACCAGTTCGACGCGCTGAACTCCGAACAGGTCGCCGCGCTGACGACCCAGCAGGTCTCCGTGCTGACGACCGGCCAGGTCCAGGCCATGTCCAGCGACGACCTGAACGCGCTGGGCTCGGCCCAGATCCGCGCCCTGGGCACCGCCCAGGTCGCCGCGTTGTCGACCGCCCAGGTCTCCACGATGGAAAGCGCCGACGTCCAGGCGCTGACCACGGGCCAGGTCCAGGCCCTGAGCTCGGCCCAGGTGGGCGCGCTGTCCACCGAGAACATCGCCGCGCTGAGCTCGGCCCAGGTCGCCGCCCTGTCGACCAAGCAGATCGCCGGCCTGACGACCGACCAGGTCGCCGCCATCGAGACCGCCGACCTGCGCGCCATGTCGACGGCCGCGATCCGTTCGCTGACCACCGACCAGTTCGACGCGCTGAACTCCGACCAGGTCGGCGCCCTGTCGACCGGCCAGATCGCCGCGCTGACGACCGGCCAGGTCCAGGCCATGTCCAGCGATGACCTGAACGCGCTGGGTTCGGCCCAGATCCGCGCGCTGGGCACCGCCCAGGTCGCCGCGCTGTCGACCGCCCAGGTCTCCACGATGGAAAGCGCCGATGTGCAGGCGCTGACCACGGCCCAGGTGGTCGCGTTGAGCTCGGCCCAGATCGGCGCGCTGTCGACCGAGAACATCGCCGCGCTGAGCTCCGCCCAGGTCGCCGCGCTGTCGACCAAGCAGATCGCCGGCCTGACGACCGACCAGATGGCCGCGATGGAGACGCAGGATCTGCGCGCCCTGTCCACGGCCGCGATCCGTTCGCTGACCACCGACCAGTTCGACGCGCTGGGCTCCGCCCAGGTCGGCGCGCTGACGACCCAGCAGGTCGCCGCGCTGACGACCGGCCAGGTGCACGGCCTGACCAGCGATGACCTGAACGCGCTGGGCTCGGCCCAGATCCGCGCCCTGGGCACTGCCCAGGTCGCCGCCCTGTCGACCGCCCAGGTCTCCACGATGGAAAGCGCCGACGTGCAGGCGCTGACCAGCGGCCAGGTGCAGGCGCTGAGCTCCGACCAGGTCGGCGCGCTGTCGACCGAGAACATCGTCGCCCTGACCTCCTCGCAGGTCGCCGCGCTGTCGACCAAGCAGGTCGCCGGCCTGACGACCGACCAGATGGCCGCCTTGGAAACCGGCGACCTGAAGTCGCTGGGCACCGCGGCCATCCGCGCGCTGACCACCGACCAGATCGCCGCGCTGGGCTCCGACCAGATCGCCGCGCTGACGACCGCCCAGGTCGCCGCGCTGACGACCGCCCAGGTCGCCAACCTGACGTCCGAAGACCTGAACGCGCTGACCAGCGCCCAGATCAAGGCGCTGTCGACCGCCCAGGTCGCCGCCCTGACGACGGCCCAGATCTCCACGATGGAGAGCAACGACGTCCAGGCGCTGTCCACGCAGCAGATCGCCGCGCTGAATTCCGACCAGGTCGGCGCGCTGTCGACCGAGAACATCGCCGCGCTGAGCTCGCAGCAGGTCGCCCCGCTGTCGACCAAGCAGGTCGGCGGCCTGACGACCGACCAGGTCGGCGCCATCGAGACGGTGGACGTCCGCGCGCTGTCGACCAACGCGCTGCGCGCCCTGACGACCGCGCAGATCGACGCGCTGAACTCCGACCAGATCGCCGCGCTGACGACCGCCCAGGTCGCCGCGCTGACCACGGCGCAGGTCCAGGCCCTGGCCTCGGAAGACCTGAACGCGCTGGGCTCGGCCCAGATCCGCGCGCTGTCGACCGCCCAGGTCGCCGCGCTGACGACCGGCCAGGTCAACGGCATGGAATCCGCCGATGTGCAGGCGCTGACGACCCAGCAGGTCGCCGCCCTGGGCTCGGCCCAGATCGGCGCGCTGTCGACGGAAAACGTCGCCGCCCTGACCTCCGCCCAGGTGGGCGCGCTGACGACCAAGCAGGTCGCCGGCCTGACCACCGACCAGATGGCCGCCCTGGAAACGGGCGACGTGAAGGCGCTGTCCACCGCCGCGCTGCGCGCGCTGGGCACCGACCAGATCGAGGCCCTGGGGTCCGACCAGATCGCCGCGCTGACGACCGCCCAGGTCGCGTCGCTGACGACCGGCCAGGTCAGCAACCTGACCTCCGACGACCTGAACGCCCTGACGAGCGGCCAGATCAAGGCGCTGTCGACCGCCCAGGTCGCCTCGCTGACCACCGGCCAGATCGCGACGATGACCAGCGAGGACGTCGCCGCGCTGACCACCGCGCAGCTGCAGTCGCTGGGCTCGGCCCAGATCGGCGCGCTGAGCACGGACGCGATCGTCGCCCTGAGCTCCGCCCAGGTGGGCGCGCTGACGACCAAGCAGGTCGCCGGACTGACCACCGACCAGATGGCCGCCATCGAGACCGGTGACCTCCGCGCGCTGAGCACCACCGCGCTGCGCGCCCTCACCACCGACCAGCTGAACGCGCTGGGTTCGGACCAGGTCGCCGCGCTGAACACGGTGCAGGTCCAGGCGCTGACGACCGCCCAGGTCGCCGGCCTGACCAGCGAGGACCTGAACGCGCTGAACAGCGCGCAGATCAAGGCGCTGGGCACTGCCCAGGTCGCCGCGCTGACGACCGCCCAGGTCAACGCGATGGAATCCGCCGACGTGCAGGCGCTGACGACCCAGCAGGTCGCCGCCCTCGGCTCAGCCCAGGTCGGCGCGCTGAGCACCGACTCGGTCGTCGCGCTGACCTCGCAGCAGGTCGCCGCGCTGACCAGCAAGCAGGTCGCCGGACTGACCACCGACCAGATGGCCGCCCTCGAATCGGGCGACCTGAAGGCGATGGCCACCAACGCGCTGCAGTCGCTGACCTCCGCTCAACTCGAGGCGCTCGACAGCACCCAGATCGCCGCGCTGTCCACCCAGCAGGTCGCCGCGCTGACGACCGGCCAGGTGAACACGCTGACCTCGGACGACCTGAACGCGCTGACCAGCGGCCAGATCAAGGCCCTGTCGACACAGCAGATCGCGGCCCTGTCGACCGCCCAGGTCTCGACGATGGAGTCGGCTGACGTGCAGGCGCTCGCCACCAACCAGGTCGCCGCGCTGAGTTCGGCCCAGGTCGGCGCGCTGAGCACCGAATCGATCGTCGCCCTGACCTCCGGCCAGGTCGCCGCGCTGACCAGCAAGCAGGTCGCCGGCCTGAGCACCGACCAGATGGCCGCCATCGAGACGGCGGACCTGCGTTCGCTGTCCTCGACTGCCCTGCGCGCCCTGACCAGCGACCAGCTGCAGGCCCTGTCGACCGACCAGGTCCAGGCGCTGACGACCGCCCAGGTCGCCTCGCTGACGACCGGCCAGGTCAGCCAGCTCGCCACCGACGACTTCGGTGCGTTCACCTCCGGCCAGCTCCGCGCCCTGGGCACCGCCCAGATCGCCGCGCTCGGCACCGCCCAGCTCGACGCGCTGAACAGCGACCAGGTCGCGGCGCTGACGACCCAGCAGGTCGCCGCGCTGACGACCGGCCAGGTCAGCAACCTGTCCTCGGATGACCTGAACGCCCTCACGAGCGGCCAGATCAAGGCGCTGACGACCCAGCAGGTCGCCGCACTGACGACCGGCCAGATCAACGCGATGGAATCGGCGGACGTCGCCGCGCTGGCGACCAACCAGATCGCCGCGCTGAGCTCGTCGCAGGTCGGCGCGCTGAGCACCGAATCGATCGTCGCCCTGACCTCCACGCAGGTCGCCGCGCTGACGACCAAGCAGGTCGCCGGCCTGACCACCGACCAGATCGCCGCGATCGAGACGGGTGACCTGAAGTCGCTGTCGACCGTCGCGCTGCGCGCCCTGGGCACCGACCAGCTCGACGCGCTGGGCTCCGACCAGATCGCCGCGCTGACGACCGTGCAGGTCGCCGCGCTGACGACCGCGCAGGTCGGCAACCTGTCCTCGGACGACCTGAACGCCCTCACCAGCGCGCAGATCAAGGCGCTGTCGACCCAGCAGGTCGCCGCGCTGTCCACCGCCCAGGTCTCGACGATGACCAGCGAGGACGTCGCCGCGCTGACCACCGCGCAGGTGCAGGCCCTGGGCTCGGCCCAGGTCGGCGCCCTGAGCACCGAGGCGATCGTCGCCCTGGGTTCGGCGCAGGTCGCCGCGCTGACCAGCAAGCAGGTCGCCGGTCTGACGACCGACCAGATGGCCGCGATCGAGACGGGTGACCTCAAGGCCCTGTCGACCGCCGCGCTGCGCGCGCTGGGCACCGACCAGCTCGACGCGCTAGGCTCCGACCAGATCGCCGCGCTGACGACCGCCCAGGTCGCCTCGCTGTCGACCGCCCAGGTCAGCAACCTGACCTCGGACGACCTGAACGCCCTCACGAGCGGCCAGATCAAGGCGCTGTCGACCCAGCAGGTCGCCTCGCTGACGACGGCCCAGGTCTCCACGATGGAGAGCGCCGACGTCGCCGCGCTGAACTCGACGCAGGTCGCCGCGCTGAGCTCCGCCCAGGTCGGCGCGCTGAGCACCGAAGCGATCGTCGCCCTGAACTCGACGCAGGTCGCCGCGCTCAGCAGCAAGCAGGTCGCCGGCCTGACGACGGACCAGATGGCCGCCATCGAGACGGCGGACCTGAAGGCGCTGTCGACCAATGCCGTGCAGGCCCTGACCTCGGCCCAGCTGGAAGCGCTGGGCTCCGACCAGATCGCCGCGCTGACGACCCAGCAGGTCGCCGCGTTGACGACCGGCCAGGTCAGCAACCTGACGTCCGATGACCTGAACGCCCTCACGAGCGGCCAGATCAAGGCCCTGTCGACCCAGCAGGTCGCCGCGCTGACGACCGCCCAGGTCGCCGCGATGGAGTCCGCCGACGTGCAGGCGCTCGCCACCAACCAGGTCGCCGCGCTGAGCTCGGCCCAGGTCGGCGCGCTGAGCACCGACTCGATCGTCGCCCTGACCTCGGGCCAGGTCGCCGCGCTGACCAGCAAGCAGGTCGCCGGCCTGACGACCGACCAGATGGCCGCGATCGAGAGCGCCGACCTGAAGTCGCTGTCCACGGTCGCCCTGCGCGCCCTGACCAGCGACCAGTTGCAGGCGCTGAGCTCCGACCAGGTCGAAGCGCTCACCACCACCCAGGTGGCCGCGCTCACGACCGGCCAGATCAGCCAGTTCGCCACCGACGACTTCGCCGCGCTGACCACAGGCCAGCTGCGCGCCCTGACCACCGGTCAGGTGGCGTCGCTGACCTCGGCTGAACTCGAAGCGCTCGACAGCAACCAGATCGCCGCGCTGACGACGCAGCAGGTCGCCGCGCTGACGACCGGCCAGGTCAGCAACCTGACCTCGGATGACCTGAACGCGCTGACCAGCGCGCAGATCAAGGCGCTGAGCACCGCCCAGGTGGCCGCCCTGACGACCGCGCAGGTCTCGACGATGGAGACCGCGGACGTGGCCGCGCTGGCCACCAACCAGGTCGCCGCGCTGAGCTCCGACCAGGTCGGCGCGCTGACGACCGAAGCGGTCGTAGGCTTGAGCTCGCTGCAGGTCGCCGCGCTGACCAGCAAGCAGGTCGCCGGCCTGACCACCGACCAGATCGGTGCGATCGAATCGGGTGACCTGAAGGCCCTGTCGACGGTGGCGCTGCGTGCGCTGACCAGCGACCAGCTGGCGGCCCTCGGCTCCGACCAGGTCGCCTCGCTGACGACGCAGCAGGTCGCCGCGCTGACGACCGGCCAGGTCAGCACCCTGACCTCGGACGACCTGAACGCCCTCACGAGCGGCCAGATCAAGGCGCTGACGACCCAGCAGGTCGCCTCGCTGACGACGGCGCAGGTCTCGACGATGGAGAGCAACGACGTCGCCGCGCTGACCTCGCAGCAGGTCCAGGCGCTGGGCTCGGCCCAGATCGGCGCGCTGAGCACCGACTCGGTGATCGCGCTGAGCTCGGTCCAGGTCGCCGCGCTGTCCTCGGCGCAGGTCAAGGGCCTGACGACGGACCAGATGGCCGCGATGGAGACCGCGGACCTGCGTGCGCTGTCGACGGTCGCCCTGCGCGCCCTCGGCACCGACCAGATCGAGGCGCTCGACAGCAACCAGATCGCCGCGCTGACCACGCTGCAGGTCGCGTCGCTGACGACCGTCCAGATCGCCAACCTGACCAGCGACGACCTGAACGCGCTGACCAGCGGCCAGATCCGCTCGCTGAGCAACGCCCAGCTGCAGGCCCTGACGACGGCGCAGATCTCGACGATGACGACGGAAGACGTCGCCGCGTTGACCTCCGCGCAGCTGCAGGCCTTCGGCTCGGCCCAGATCGGCGCGCTGAGCACGGACGCGATCGTCGCCCTGAGCTCGACGCAGGCCGCGGCCCTGAGCTCGGCGCAGGTCGACGGCCTGACGACGGCCCAGATGGCGGCCTTCGAGACCGCTGACCTGCGCAGCCTGACCACGGCGGCCATCCGCTCGCTGGACAGCGCGCAGCTGGAAGCGCTCGACAGCAACCAGATCGCGGCGCTGACCACGCAGCAGGTCGCCTCGCTGAGCACGCTGCAGGTGAGCCAGATGGCCACCGACGACGTGCAGGCGCTGACCTCGCAGCAGATCGTGTCGATGAGCTCGGCCCAGTTGCACGCCTTCACCACCGACCAGGTGCAGGCGATCGACTCCGGCGACCTCGCGGCCATCAGCAGCGCGAACATGGTGGCCTTCGGCTCGGCGGACTTCGAGGCCTTCACCTCGGATCAGATCCACGCCCTGACCTCGCAGCAGTGGAGCGCGGTGGGCGCGACGCAGGTGGCCGGCATCGAGACCGCCGACATCTCGTCGATCACCACGGCCGGCATCCATGCGCTGAGCACGACCGCCCTGCACGCGTTCAACACCGACCAGATCGCGGCGCTGACCAGCGACCAGGTCCATGAGTTCAGCACGGCGCAACTGCGCTCGCTGGGCACGGACCAGATCGCGGCGCTGTCGACCGAAGACATCGCGGCCTTCACCAGCCAGCATTTCGGCACGCTGACCTCGGCCCAGATGCACGCGTTCACGACGGACCAGATCCTGGCGATGGATTCCAGCGACATCCATGCGCTGACCTCCATCCAGGTGCACGGCCTGTCGACCGAACAGATCATGGCGATGACGTCCGACCAGTTCGTCGGCTGGGACACCCAGGACATCGCGTCCATGAACATGGAGCAGTCGCTGTCGATCACGTCCGACCAGATGGTGGGCTGGAGCCACGAACAGAGCAACGCGCTGTTCTCGTCGACCCCGATCGTGCTGGACCTGGACGGCAACGGCGTGCAGACGCTGGCCGCCAAGGACGGCGTGAACTTCGACCTGAACGCCACCGGTCACAACGACAAGTGGGGCTGGGTCGGCGGCAACGACGGCCTGCTGGTGATGGATCGCAACGGCAACGGCGTGATCGACAGCGGTGCGGAGCTCTTCGGCGCCGGCACCACGGTCAACGGCCGCAAGGGCCTGGACGGCTTCGCCGCCCTCGCCTCGCTGGACTCGAACCATGACGGCCACATCAACGCCAAGGACGTGGACTTCAGCAAGCTGCAGGTCTGGGTCGACGCCAACCACGACGGCAAGACCGACGCGGGCGAACTCAGGACGCTGGCCGACCTGGGCATCACCGACCTGAACCTGGGCGCGACCAAGGGCACGGACGTCGACCACGGCAACCTGATCGGCCTGGTGTCGAGCTACACCAAGTCCGACGGCAGCACGCACGAGATGTCCGACGTGTGGTTCACCAAGGACGGTGCGACGCAGCAGATGACCGGCACGACGCGGGAGACCGCGCCGCAGCTGGGCGACCTGCTCGCCCATCCGGAAGCGAACCTGCTCGGCGGCGGCACGGCCGCCACCGCGACGGCGGTCACGGCGGCGACCACCGCCGCGGCCACCGACACGGTGAACCACGACGTGATGAGCGCCGCCTACAAGAAGGCGCATGACGACGACCAGAACGGCGCTGTCCCGCTGATCTAAGCGGCTGCGCGGAACCGGGGGCCTCGCGCCCCCGGTTTGTCGTTTGTGGCTG
This sequence comes from Roseateles chitinivorans, assembly GCF_050632145.1. Lineage (GTDB taxonomy): Bacteria > Pseudomonadota > Gammaproteobacteria > Burkholderiales > Burkholderiaceae_C > Roseateles > Roseateles chitinivorans_B. Next base: position 4,423,519 of record NZ_CP192577.1, on the reverse strand, counting down.
CGGCTTCCGGCGCCCGCCCGGCGCCGGATCCGCGGCCGCAAACGACAGACCAGACAGGTTCCAGAAGTACCCTCCTTTCCCGCATGGCCACCTTCGACGTCGGTTCGCTCACTCCCGCGGAGATCGCAGCGCTCACCACCACGCAGCTCGCGACGCTGACGGGGTCGGAGTGGGCCTTGCTGACCGCCGAGCAGGTGGTGGCGCTGACGACCTTCCAGGTCTCGGCGCTCTCGGCGCGCCAGCTCAACTACCTGGCGTCCGGGCAGCTCGCGGCGATGGAGCTGCAGGACGTCCAGGCGATCAACACCGCCGCGATCCGGACGCTCACGACGTCCTCGCTGGCCGCGCTGACGTCCGACCAGATCCACGCGCTGACGACGGCGCAGATCCCGGCGCTGACGGTGGACCGGCTGCGCCGCATGGACAGCGACCAGTTCACCGCGCTCGACAGCACGCAGATCGCGGCGCTGTCGTCGGTGCAGGTGCGCGGCCTGGGCAGTCAGCAGATCGGCATGCTGACCACCGACGAGGTGGCCGTCTTCAGCACCGCCGCGATGCAGGTGCTGAACACGGTGCAGATCGGCGCGCTCAGCGTCGACCAGCTCAACGCCTTCAACACCGCCCAGATCGGCGCGCTGCGCGGCAACCAGACCAAGGGCCTGAGCGGCGACCAGCTCAGCGCGCTCAGCACCGAGGCCTTGCAGGCCCTGACGACCAGCGCGGTCCGCGGGCTGAGCACGACCGCCGTGTCTCACCTCTCGTCCGACGCGGTGCAGTCGCTGGACAGCAGGCAGATCGCCGCGCTGACCAGCCAGCAGTTCCGCACCCTGAGCACCGACGCGCTGGTGGCGCTGACGACCGAGCAGGCCGGCGCGCTCAACACGCTGCAGATCAAGTCCCTGAGCACCACGCAGGTCGCGGCGCTCGAGGGCGAAGACCTCGCCGCGATCGGCACCAAAGGCCTGCGCGCGCTGAATTCGCAGCAGCTCGGCGCGCTGTCCTCGGACCAGGTCGACGCGTTGAGCTCGCGTCAGGTGCAGAGCCTGACCTCGACCCAGCTGATCGGGCTCACCAGCGACCAGTTGCCGGCCTTCAGCACCGACGAGCTGCGCCTGATGAGCAGCAGTGCGCTGGTGGGCCTGAAGCCCGAGGTGCTCGCGGCGATGAGCGCCGAGCAGCTCGGCGCGCTCAAGACGGTGCAGATCGCGATGCTGACGACGCGCCAGCTGGCCGCGTTCGACACCGACGATCTGGCTGCGCTGTCGACCGCGCAGATCGCCGCGTTCAGTTCGAAGCAGCTGCAGTCGCTGACGCCGGAGCAGTTCCATTCGCTGACCACGGAAGACCTCGCCGCGCTCAGCGCCGCGACGCTGCGCGGCCTGACGCCGGCGCAGCTGGCCTCGCTGAGTTCGGAACAGCTCGCGGCGATCAGCGGCGCGCAAGCCGGATCGCTGTCGACGACGCAACTGCGCGACCTCAACGACGAGCAGCTGTCCGCGCTGGGGACCGGCGCGATCCAGGCGCTGTCGACGCGCGTGATCGCGACGCTGACCGACCACCAGCTCGACGTGCTGAACTCGGGCCAGCTGCAGGCGCTGACCACGAACCAGATCCGCGCGCTCACCACGGCGCAGTTGTCGGCGATGACGGTGGAAGACCTGAACACGCTGACGACGGGGCAGTTCGCCGCCTTCACGTCGGCGCAGTTCCGCGGCTTGACGACCGACCAGATCGCGCAACTCGAGCCCGAGGACTTCGGCGCCCTGAACGCGACGGTGATCCGCTCGCTGAGCAGCGCGCAGGTGCAGGCGCTGGACATCAACCTGGTCGCGGCCTTCAGCACCTCCCAGACCTTCGCCTTGAATGCTGCGCAGATCGGCGCACTGACCGCGAACCAGCTGCAGGTGCTGTCGTCGCAGGCGCTGCAGGCGATCTCGACGCTGGCGATCCGCGGCCTGAGCGCCGACCAGCTGGACGCGCTCGGCCCGACCGGTCTCGCCACGCTGCGCGACGCCCAGCTCGCCGCGCTGAGCACGGCGCAGGTGCGCAGCCTCGACCATGACAGCTTCAACGCGCTGGGATCGGCCCACTTCGCGGCCCTCACCTCGTTCCAGCTGGCGGCGATCTCCACGGCCGAGATCGGCGCGCTGGCGCCGGAGCTGCTCGCGGGCGTCAGGCCGATCTACCTGACCGCGCTGACGACCGGCCAGATCCACGAACTGAGCCGCGAGCAGGTCGGCGCCTTCGGCAGCGCGCAGACGGCGCTGCTGGGCACCGGCCAGATCGCCGCGCTGACGCCGTCGCAGATCGACGCGCTGTCGACCGACGGCGTGCGCGGCCTGAGCGTGCAGTCGTTGCAGACCTTCACGACCGACCAGCTCAACGCCCTCGTGCCCGAGCAGTTCGCAGCGATGCGGACCAACCAGGTCGCCTCGCTGACGACGGCGCAGTTGTCGGCGATGGAGCAGGCCGACCTGAACGCGCTGGACTCGACGCAGTTCGCGGTGTTCTCGTCGAAGCAGCTGGCCGCCTTCACGACCGACCAGATCAGCCAGCTGGAGTTCCAGGATGTCGTCGGCCTGAACACGCGCGCACTGCTGGGACTGACCTCCGCCCAGGTCGCCGCGATGAACGTCGACAGCATCGCGTCGCTGAGCAGCGCGCAGCTGGCGGCTCTGACGTCCAAACAGCTGCTCGGACTGACGGCGGACCAGATCGACCACCTGAGCACCGCCCAGCTCGCGAGCCTGGGTTCCCAGGCGCTCCTGGGCCTGACCAGCGACCAGTTCGGCTCGCTGGACCTGGACCAGATCGCCGCGCTGTCCGCCAAGCAGATGGCGGCGCTGACCTCGCTGCAGATCGCGGCCATGGACCCCACGGCGCTGGCGGCGCTGTCGACGCTGCAGTTCGCCGCCCTGCGGTCCTCGCAACTGGCGGCGCTGAGCGGCACGCAGATCGCCGCGCTGGAGACGCAGGACCTCGCCGTCCTGCACACCACCGCGCTGAAAGCGATGGGCTCCGACCAGATCGCGCTGTTCAGCACCGACCAGATCGCGGCGCTGCGGCCGGACCAGGTCGGCTCGCTGACTTTCCAGCAGGCGGCGGCGATGCACACCGACCAGATCCAGGCGCTGGGCACCGCGCAGGTGCTGGGCCTGACCAACGTCCAGGTGCTGGCCTGGACCAGCGACCAGATCGCGGCGCTGGACGCGCAGGACGTGGCCCTCCTGCCCGGCCGGGCGATCCGGGTGATGGACGCCGGCGACTTCGCCGCGCTGTCCACCGACCAGATCCACGCGCTGACCAGCACGCAGCTGGTCGAGATGACGAACGCGCAGCTGAGCGGCTTCGGCACCGAGGACTATGCGGCGCTGACCTCCTCGGCCTTCCGCGTCCTGGGCACGGCCACGCTGAACGCGCTGTCGACGGACGTCTTCGCGTCGCTCGGCGCGGAGCAGATCCACGGCCTGACCACGCAGACGCTGCGGGCGCTGCATACCGAAGCCTTCGCGGCCATGAACTCCCTCGCCATCGAGGCGCTGGACAGCCGCCAGGTCGCCTCGCTGACGACGCAGCAGCTGGCGGCGATCTCGTCGGAGGCCTTCGCCACGATGTCCAGCGACGACCTGACGGCCCTGAGCCGCGACCAGGCCAAGGCGCTGACGGTGGACCAGATCCATGCGATCGGCAGCGATGCGATCATCGGCTTCGAGACCCGCGACCTCGCGGTGCTGGGCATGGACCAGGTGCTGGCCTTCACCAGCGAGACCATCCATGCGATGTCGGGCGCCCAGCTGGACGCCCTGTTCCTGGCCACGCCGATCATGCTCAACCTCGACGGCCACGGCCTCGGGACGGTGTCGGCGGCGCAAGGCGTCAGCTTCGACATGAACAACACCGGCCACGCCCAGCAATGGGGATGGATGGCGCAGGGCAACGGCTTGCTGGCGCGCGACCTGAACGGCAACGGGCAGATCGACTCGGGGGCGGAGCTCTTCGGGACCGGCACCGTGCTGGCCAACGGCAAGCACGCGGCCAACGGCTACGAGGCGATGCAGGCCATGGACGCCAACGGCGACCATGTGCTGAACGCGCTGGACGCCGGCTTCGGCCAGTTGCGGATCTGGGCCGACGCCAACGGCAACGGCAAGACCGACGCCGGCGAACTCAAGTCGCTGTCGGAGCTCGGCATCGTCGAGCTGGACCTGAACGCGCAGGCGAGCTCGACCGTCGACCACGGCAATCTGATCGGCCTGATCTCCGGCTACAAGACCGCCGACGGCGTGACGCACCAGATGGGCGACGTCTGGTTCTCGAAATCGACGGACGCCGGCGCGGCAGCCGGCGAGGCCACGTCCGCCAAGGCGCACCTCGCGGCCGAGGACCTGCTGGCGGCGCCGGCCGCGGCGCCCACGACCGCGCTGCTGTCCGACGCGGCGCATACGGCCATGGCCACGGCCGCGGCCGCGGGATCGTCCGCCGCCGCGGACACGGTCTCCCCGTCCGTCCACCACGCCGCGATGGCCGCGCTCCACGCGAGCGCCAGGCGCCTCGAGGACGACGGCACCACGCCGCTGCTCTGACCGCCCCGCGGCCCCCGCGGGGCGCCGCCGGATCGGCAAGGCGCGCCACGACGGGCTGAATCCGGCCTGACGTCGTCCCGACGCTGGCCCGAAGTTGGCCGGCCCCCGTCCCCCTTATCCGCGCATGGTCGCCGCCCGGGGCGCGACACAATGGTCCAAAGATCAATGGACCGGTCGCCCTCTGCCGCCTGGCGGGGACCCGCGGCCGGACCATTCAAAGGGGCTTCGCGTTGAAAACACTGTGCATCGAAGGCTGGCGGGGGGTGAACCACTCCATCGCGATGGTCAACCAGAACCAGATCCTGGAGATGGTGAAGGACCCGCGGTTCGAGCTGTTCCACAAGGACGCGCCCTTCTTCATGCCGCACTGGGACAAGGGCAAGCTGGACTCCGGCTTCGCGCCCGAGGAGCGCGTGATCATCGACGGGCTGCCCGATCCGGGCGACCGCGTGATGGACGTGCGGCTGCGCATCGCGTCGCCGGTGCGCCTGGGTGATCCGGCGGCCGCGCGGCGCAACGCCACCTTCGTGGTCACCGAGTTCGGTCTCTCGGGCAAGAGTTTCGACCCGCCCGAGATGGCGCCCGCCGCGCTCACGCAGGGCGACGACATCGTCGTGACGCCGACCCGCTGGTCCAAGGCGCGGCTCGTCGATTACGGCTTCGAGGCCGACAAGGTGCTGGTCGTGCCGCACGGCTACAAGACCGACACCTTCTTCCCGATGACGCCCGAGCAGCGCCAGACCGCGCGCGCGGCGCTGGGCATGGCGCCGCACGAGACCGTGTTCACCAATGTCGGTGTCGCGACCTGGAACAAGGGCATCGACCTGCTGCTGCTGGCCTTCGCCGAACTGCGGCTGCAGGGCCTGCCGGTGCGGCTGATCCTCAAGGACCACCAAGGCCTGTACGGCATCGGCGTCGAGCGCGTCTTCGCCGAGCTGGCGGCGCGCGCGCCGCAGCTGAACACGCCCCAGGTCCGGGACGGGATCTCCGTCCTGTCGACCAGCCTCAACCTGCCGCAGCTGCGCTCGCTGTACGCGCTGTCCGACGCCTATGTCTCGCCCTACCGCGCCGAGGGCTTCAACCTGCCGGTACTGGAGGCGATGGGCTGCGGCACGCACGTGATCGTCAGCGGCGGCGGCGCCACCGACGACTTCACGCCGCCCGAGCTCTGCCACCGCCTGCACAGCCGCCCCGGCACCGACGCCGATGCGCCCCAGCCGGTCGGTGCCTTCGTCGTCCCGGACCTGGACGACCTGCGCGAGGCGATGCTGCAGGTCGTCGAGCAGCGCCTCACCCCGGCACCGCGCCGCGAGGCCGCCCGCCAGCGGCTGGAGAAGCGTTTCTCCTGGGCCACCGTGACGAAGCAGCTGCTGGACCTGATGTGACATGAGCGCGCCTTCCGTCCACGTCGCCGGCACCAGGCCGAGCATCGCCGTCGCCATCGTCGACACCGACCTGCACGTGCTCGCGCGCCAGGCGCTGCTGCACAGCATGCGGGCGATGGAACAGCAGGGGCTGCCCTTCAGCCAGGTGCTCATCTACTCGGACAAGCCCGAGCTGTGGCCCGGCCTGCCGGTCATCCCGGTGCCGACGCTGCGCTCGATCAACGAATACAACCTGCTGATCACCCGCGAGCTCGCGAAGCACCTGAGCGCGGACCATGTGCTGGTGATCCAGTACGACGGCTTCGTGCTCAACGCCGACCAGTTCTCGCCGCACTTCCTTCACTACGACTACATCGGCGCGCCCTGGCCCAACTACGAGGTCAACGAGGTCGGCAACGGCGGTTTCTCGTGGCGTTCCAAGCGGCTGGTCCATGCGGTCGCGCAACTCGACTATCCGGACCCGGCCGAGGCCGAGGATCTCTTCATCTGCCGCACGATGCGCGAAACGCTCGAGCGCGCCGGCTGCCGCTTCGCGCCGAAGGCGATCGCCTCGCACTTCTCGGTCGAGTTCCCGGCGGTGCCCTACCCGACCTTCGGCTTCCACGGCATCTTCCACCTGCCCAGCGTCTACCGCGAGATGCCCGACTTCCTGCTGGACCACCTCTCCGACCGCATCGTCAAGACGCGCAGCGGCTTCCTGCTGCCCGGGCTGCAGGCGGTCTCGCCGGCGGCGGCGCAGAAGCTGCAGGCGCGGCTGGACGCCCTCTCCTCGAAAGCCTCCCCATGAACGCGAAGAAGCAGATCGTCATCCTGATCCCCCACGGCGTGCAGACCGGCGGCCCGGAGGCCTTGCACCAGCTGTCGGACTCGCTGATCCGCCAGGGGCACGACGCACGCGTCTGGTACGTGCTGCCGACCGACCTCCCGGCGGTCGACGACCTGTTCCGCCGCAACGGCCTGACGGCCGGCACGGCGCTGAAGCTGCAGCCGCGGCCCAACACCGTGGCCGACTACCAGAAGTACCAGGTGCGGCTGGCCGAGGAGATCGCGATGACGCCAGACACCTGCGTCGTCCTGGCCGAGACCTATGTGCACTGGCTGCGCTACTTCCAGCCCTGCACGCCGATGGTCTGGTGGCTGAGCATCGACAACGCCTTCGAGTACCTGTCGGTCAACAAGATCAACCTGAACCTGCTGCGCAGCGAGCGGGTGCTTCACACCTACCAGTCCGGCTACGCGCACGACGTGATCCGGGCGCTGGGGTGCGGGCGCACGCTGCCGCTGTCGGACTACACGCCGGGCAAGCCGGCGCCGGCCGAGGGTGAGCCGGTCTTCGCGACCGCCGACAAGACCGACATCGCCCTGAACGCCAACCACAAGGTCGTCTACGACGTCGGCGCGATCGCGGCACGGCTGGAGGCCGAGAACGGCTGCAAGGTCCACCTGATCCGCGGCCTGACGCGCGCGCAGGTCTACGAGGCGCTGGGCCGAAGCAAGCTGTTCATCGACCTGGGCACCTTCCCGGGCAAGGACCGCCTGGCGCGCGAGGCGCTGATGCGCGACTGCTGCGTCTTCGCGCTGGATGTCGGTGCGGCGCGCGACTACGCGCTGCCCGGCGAGTGCTATTTCAAGCCGGACCAGGTCGACCAGGTCTTCGCCGGCGCGCACGAGCTGATGCGCAACTTCCCGCTCTACCTGGAGCTTTCGCGTCCCGCCCAGCAGGCGGTGCAGCGCGAACGGATGATCTTCGAGCGCGAGGTCGCCGGGCTGGCGCACGCCTTCGGCGCCTGAGCCCCGAGGGCCGAGAGCCGGGCAGTCTCGGGTTTTCCCTGGCCGTGGGGCCCTCCTCTCCCTGATGTAGGTGATCGCAGCACACGCGTTTCGGCGCGCTTCCAATTGAGAAACGTGCGGATAGCGCCGAAGATCACATTGGGACCGGAACCACGGTTCCACATCCATCAGGGGGATAACAAATGAACTTCTCAGGCCTCAAGGTCAAGACCAAGCTGTGGGCGGGTTTCGGCGTGATGGCGGTGATCGTCGCCGCCGTGTCCGGCGCGGCGCTGCACTGGCTCAACCAGTCGAGCACGCGCGTCGAGAACTACCTGAGCGGCGTAGCCGCCCGGGAGCGCATGGTGATCGCCGTGCAGTCCGCGGCGAAGTCGCGCGCCATCGCGGCCCGCAACCTGGTGCTGGTCACCACGCCGGAGGACCGGACGAAGGAACTGGCCGCCGTCACCAAGGCGCATGAGGAAGTCGGCCAGTCGCTGGCGACGCTGAAATCCCACCTGGCCGCCGCGAAGGACGCGACGCCGCAGGACCGCGCCCTCTTCGACAAGGTCGCCGGGATCGAGGAGCAGTACGGCAAGGTCGCCCTGGTGATCGTGGGCCTGGCCCAACGACGGCAAGCGCGACGACGCCGTCGCCAAGATGAATGCGGAATGCCGTCCGCTGCTGGCGGCGCTGCTGACCGCCACCGGCGATTTCATCCGCTATGAGGATGAGCGCTCCGCCGCCGAGACCAAGGAGGCGACCGAGCTCTTCGCCACCGACCGGAACCTGCTCATCGTCACGGCGATCCTGTCGGCCGGTGTGGCCGGCCTGCTGGGCTGGCTGATCAGCCGCGCGGTGACGGCGCCGCTGAACCGCGCGATCAAGGTGGCACAGTCGGTGGCCGACGGCGACCTGCGCGACGAGATCCAGGTCGACGGCCGCGACGAACTGAGCCAGCTGCTGACGGCCTTGAAGGCGATGAGCGGCAACCTCTCGACCATGGTGTCCAACGTGCGCCAGGCCGCGGACGGCATCGCCACCGCGTCGACGCAGATCGCCAGCGGCAACCAGGACCTGTCCAGCCGCACCGAGACCCAGGCCAGCGCGCTGCAGGAGACGGCGTCCTCGATGGCGCAGATGACCGAGACCGTGCAGGTCAACGCCGAGTCCTCGCGCAAGGCCACCGGCCTGGCCGATGCCGCGGCGCAGGTCGCCGGCCAGGGCGGCGAAGTCGTCCACCGCGTCATGACGACGATGGAGGCCATCACCGGTTCCAGCAAGCGGATCGGCGACATCACCAGCGTGATCGACGGCATTGCGTTCCAGACCAACATCCTGGCGCTGAACGCGGCCGTCGAGGCGGCTCGTGCCGGCGAGCAGGGCCGCGGCTTCGCCGTCGTGGCCAGCGAGGTGCGGGCCCTGGCGCAGCGCAGCGCCCAGGCGGCCAAGGAGATCAAGACGCTGATCTCGGACTCGGTCGCGACGGTCGATGCCGGCGCGGTGCAGGTGCAGGAAGCCGGCCGCACGATGGACGAGGTGCTGACGCAGGTCCGCAAGGTCACCGACCTGATGGGCGAGATCAGCGCCTCCACCGACCAGCAGACCCACGGCATCGTGCAGGTCAACGAGGCGGTCGCGGCGATCGACCGCGGCACGCAGCAGAACGCGGCGCTGGTCGAGCAGAGTGCCGCGGCGGCCGAAAGCCTGCGTCAGCAGGCGATGGCCCTGACCGAGGCGATCGCCCGGTTCAAGGTGCGCGGGATGGCGGTGGCCTGACGCCACGGTCATTCGCGGATCACGGTCAATCGCGGACGCCGGCGCTCATGCCGGCGGATTGCAGTAAAACCCGAAACGGGAGCCTGAAAGGCTCCCGTTTTTCCTTCCATGGCTGCATCCATGCTGGTGCAGATCCGTTGTTCGTGCGATCGCCGGACGCGTGCTCGGAAACTTGTTGCAACCGGCTTTGAACCTGCTGCGATGCAGCATAGAGTCTGCCGGTGTTCAGCCAGCTCGTGAGGTCCAGCATGAGTTCGATCGCCATGACGATGTTCCTCGACTCCACCCCCGGGGAGCTCGTCGACCTGCCGCATGCCGGCTCCGCCCTGGAGCATCCGCTCGTCTTCGACAGCGCCGCGCGCGAGATCCAGCAGCTCGCCGCCGACGGCAGGGCCGAGGTGATCCAGCAGCGCGTGAGCACCGTGGGCGACAAGTCCCTCATCGAGGAACTGCGCTTCCGACGCATCGTCTGAGTCAAGGCGAAACGGCGCTCGCTGCCAGGTCCGCCTGCATCCGCGCGCGCATCTCCGCGATGCGTCGGCGTTTCTCTTCGCCCTTCGCCAACTGCTCCGGCGACACCCCCATCGCGCGCCCCTGTTCGATCTGCTGATCGAGCCGCGGGAGCTCGCGGTCCGCGGCGTCGACGAAAGCGCGTTGCACCGCCTGGTGGCGGTCCTGCTCTCGCCTCGAGTAGGCCGGATGGTTGTCGAGCTGCCAGGCTGGCGTGGCCGCCTCCGGCACCGACCGCTCGATCGGCGGCGAGCGATCGTCGCCCGCGACGCGCGAGTCCGCCATGCTCCATGCCGCCGGGAGCTCGCTGCCAGGTGAGGAGGCCGGTAGCGACGCCGACGCGGCCGACACATCACTTCCCGACGGGCCGTCCGCAGGTGGCGTCGGTGCCACGCTGTCGCCCGAGCCCTCTCCTCCACCCGCCCCGCTCGCCGCCGAGACCGCGGCCTCGGCGGAAGGAGTTGCGGTCAGTGGCGCGGGTCGGGGCTCATCGGATCGACCGCCGACGGCGATCCATGCGATCACGACGCCTGCCAGCACGATCGCCGCCCCGACCTCAATGCGCATGCCCGTGCTCCCCGCCCGCAGGCGTCGGCCGTTGCGGCTCGAAGGACCGCTCCGGCGGCGTGATGCCCGGTGCCCAGCGCAAGCCCGCGGACGCCAGCAGCTCGACCTGCCGCTGCTGCCAGCGCGCCTCCAGCTTCTCCAGGGCCACGGCCTGCCGGGCCTCGTGACGGACCGTCTCGCTGTCGGCCGGATGGTGGCCTCGCTTGACCGAGAGGGCCTGCACCCGCTCCCAACCCTCGCCATCCGGATGCCGGATCGGCGGCGAGGCCTGACCCACGGGCCAGGCCTGCAGCAGGTCGAGCACCCAGGCGTCGACGTCGGCCTGGGGCCGCGCATCGCCGAGCCGCCACACGACCCGCGTCACGCCGGGCCGCCCCCTCAGGTCCGGCACCGGCGCCTCGTCCGCACAGCCGGCGCGATCACAGCGCAGGCGCAAGCCCTCGACGGACTCCAGGCGTTCGAAACGATCCCGATGGGCGCGGTAGTAGGCCTCGATCTCGTCCGGCGTGACAGCCGCCGCCAACGCATCCCGGAGCGGCGCATCCCCGTGCGGATCGCCGGTCAGGCCCCACCAGCGCTGCCAGGCGAGCTTGCGCTGCCGCGCCTCGATGACCCGGCGCGCGAAGTCGAGCTCGGCGGCGCTCCAGCCGCTGTCGCGACGAAGCCATGACTCGACGAACCGTTCCCGCAGCAGTTGCCGCGCCTGCGCCCGGGCAAAGTCGAGATCACCGGCGCGCAGGAGTCGACGCCCCTGGACGTTCTGCAACGGCCAGAGGTCGGCCAGTGTGATCGCACCGGCGGGTCTGCCGCCGAAGCCACGATGTCGCAGCAGGACGAGGCGCGCCGCGGCGGCCAGCTGGGCCTCGTCGAGGTCTTCGTTCATCCGGAGACGGTCGCCCTGCCCGCTTGCCCACAGCGCCTGCCATGCACGCGCATCGACGGTCAGCGGCATCTCTGGCGCCGCGGCCTGCCAATCGCGCTCTATCCGCTCGGGCCAGACCTGCTGCAAGGTGGCGAGCCATTGACGTCGCGCATCGACCTCCGGCGCGAAAGCGACGCGCCTGCTCGCGAACAGCGCCGCGTCGCCAACCTCGCGCGCCGCGGCATCGCCCATCAGCAGGTCGATGGCCAGCAGACGCGTCAGTTCCTGCAGGGTCAGGTCGGGCTGCTCACGTCGGGCGAGCATCAGCAGCGCCTCGGTCGGACGACGCGGGATCGCCTCGTCGCCGACGCGGGCGATCCAGGCCGACGCGGCGCGCGCGTCGGCCGACGTGGCCGCGAATCCGGCGTTCACCGGCAGCAGCGTCGCGCCGCACGCGAATGCGAACGCCATGGCCATCGCCGCCACGGCCGCCGCCGTGGCGCGCGGGCGTCGTGCCCTCACAGCCGTTCGGCCGCGCGGTTCAGCAGATGGACGACCATCGCGATCGCATGCGGCACGACGACGCGCCCCACGTCGCGACGCACCGCGTGGTCGGTCGTCGACAGCACCTGCCCGCCGCGGCTGTACGAGATCTGGCCGCCCTGGCGCAGCAGCGGCCGGATGTCCGCCGCCGTGGTCGCCAACGGCGTGTAGCTGCCCAGCGCCGTGGTGACGAGCGCGTCGCCGTTCAGCGCCTCGCTGTCGTAGTAGTCCTTGACCCAGGTCTCCCAGCCGGAGTGGTTCAGCGCGGAGGTCGTCCAGGTGTGATGCGGCTGCAGCAGGTCCGTCGTGTGCATGACGAAGCCCAGGCTCTGCACCGTCGGTCGTGCCAGGAACTGCGACCACCAGTACTGGCCAAGGTTGTCGATCGGCTGGAACGGCGCCTTCTCGAAGTCCGCGTACATCGACGGGCTCGACGACCCGCCCTGGCGATAGTTCGCTTCGGTCAGGCCGTACGAGTTGTACTTGCTCCCATCGCTGAACCAGCCCTTCATGCCGCCCTTGCCGTCGTCCAGGTGGTCGCCGACCAGCCAGGCGGCGGCGAGGTCGTCGATGTCGCCCTTCACCGTGAGCCTGCCGTAGTTGTAGCCGCCGTACGGGTTGCCATGGACGTCCGGTCCCTGCGTGCGGTTCTGGAAGTGCCAGTAGGACGTGTAGTTGACGATGCCCGAGCCCAGTCCCCAGACCGGCGCGAGCACGCAGTCGCCGGTCACGGCGCCGCAGAGGTAGGTATCGGCGAAGTCGTCGACGTCATAGGCGCCCTGGCCCAGCTGCTCGGCGAACTGGTCGATCGTGTAGCCGGCGCGCGTCACGCCGGCCAGCAGCTTCGCGTAGTTGGTGGTGTCCGCATGCCGCTGCATGTAGCGGACCGCATCGATGGCGATGCGCTTGTGGGTCTCTTGGGCGAAGGCGTTGGCCCCGGTCTGATGGACGAGGCCGGCCGCCGCGGCGGCCAGAAGCAGGATGGATCGCATCGAAGTCTTCCCTGATGGTCCCGAATGCCGCGTGCTTTCCGCACGTCGAAATATGGGGACCGATGTTCGGGGAAGTGGATGACGATCCGGTGAAGGAATCGCGTCGCGCCGGGGTTCTCCCTGTCCCCCGGCGCCGGGACGTCGACCGGCGCCGGGGCTTGGCTCCTGGGGTCAGGACTTGCCTTCCGCGGCCGTCCGCGCTGCCGCGAAGCGGCGTGCCACCTCGTCCCAGTTCACCACGTTGTAGAACGCCGCGATGTAGTCGGGACGACGGTTCTGGTACTGCAGGTAGTACGCGTGCTCCCACACGTCCAGGCCGAGGATCGGTGTGCCGCCGGAGCCGATGCCGACCATCAGCGGGCTGTCCTGGTTGGCACTGCTCTCGACGCCGAGCCGGCCCTGCGCATCGACCGAGAGCCACGCCCAACCGCTGCCGAAGCGGGTCAACGCCGCCTTGGTGAACTTGTCCTTGAACGCGTCGAGGCCGCCGAGGTCGGCGTCGATCGCCCGGGCCAGGTCCGCCGTCGGCGCGCCGCCGCCGCCCTTGCCTGCCGGCGCCATCACGGTCCAGAACAGGCTGTGGTTGGCGTGGCCGCCGCCGTTGTTGCGTACCACGCCGCGGATGTTTTCCGGCAAGGCGTCGAGCTGGACGATCAGCTGTTCGGCCGGGATGTCGGCGAAGGCGGTGCCTTCCACCGCACCGTTCAGGTTGTTGATGTAGGTCTGGTGGTGCTTGGTGTGATGGATCTCCATCGTGCGCGCGTCGAGGTGGGGTTCGAGCGCGTCGACGGTGTAGGGCAGCGGCGGCAGGACATGAGGCATCGTGAGACTCCGGAGGAGCCCGTCGCGTCGTGCTGCCGGGAAGGTCGCTGGTGCGGGGCGGTTGAAGGATGGGAGCGCCATTCTTGTCGCTCCACGCGCCGCGCTCAAGTCAGAGGATCAGAAGACCCGACCCGTACGAGGTCATGCCCTTGTGTCAGATCTTGCCCGGCTTTCCCATGAGCTTGCCGACCGCCTTGTCGACGGCACGCTTCGGCGGCTTGATCGCCGGACGCGCGTTGCGCACGCGATTGGCCAGGAACACCTCGCCGATGTCCAGCGAGCTCTCATGTCCCACATGCTTCGCACAGGTGCTCAGCCAGCCATCGGCCGCCGTGCGCCCGAGCCCGAACAGCGTCGTCAGCAGCCGCGGGTCGGTGTTGAGCTTGCTGGAGGCGCCGAACTGCGCCAGCCCGCCCTCGTCGGCCACGCGGTGCAGCCGCATCTGCTTGTAGCGTGTCGGATCGACGCGCTGGTCGCGCAACAGCCGCTGCACGAAGTGGATCGCCCGCAGCTCGGCCACCAGGCTCGCATTGAAGGTGATCTCGTTGATGCGGTCGTCGATCTCGGTGGACGTGCGTGGGATCCCGTCGTGCTGACGCGGGTTGATCTGGATCAGCAAGACGTCGTCGGACTCGGTGCCGTAGACCAGCGGCCACAGCGCCGGATTGCCCGAGAAGCCGCCGTCCCAGAACGGTTCGCCGTCGATGACGACCGTCTGCGCGCTGTGCGGCAGACAGGCCGACGCCATCAGCGCCTCGATGCTCAGGTCGTCGCCGCTGAACACGCGCGGCTGGCCGGTGCGCACCGAGGTCGCCGTGACGAACACCTTGACCGGCCCGGCGTGCACGGCGTCGATGTCGACGTGCCGGCGGACGATGTCCCGCAACGGGTCGAGATTGAAGGGGTTGAGCTGATACGGGCTCCACAGCCGCAGCCAGGCATCCCAGGCGGCCATCCCCGGCCAGGCGCTGCGATTGAAGACCCAGGCGGGCGTCTCGAGCCGCGCGGCGTCCGCCAGGCCCTTCGCCTCGCCCACGACGCCGAAGCACGCCGGCACGCCGGAGACGTCCTGCCAGAAGCGCGACAGTGCCTGGCGCGCACCCAGCGCCCCGCCCTTGGCGAAGCCGGTGGCCATCACCGCGGCGTTCATCGCACCTGCGCTGGTGCCCGACACCCCGTCGATGCGCAGCGAGCCGTCCTCCAGCAGCCGGTCCAGGACGCCCCAGGTGAAGGCGCCATGGGAGCCGCCGCCCTGCAGGGCGAGATCGATCGGTCGGGGCGATGTCGACATGGCGTGAAGGCGCGAGGGTCGGGTCTCGCGCGGCTGCGGTGGAACCCGCAGCCTACCTCGGCGGCGCGTCGTGCGGCAGCCAGCGCCTGTAGAGGGCCTGGAAGGTGCCGTCGCGCTTCATCTCGTTGAGCTGCGACTGCCAGGCGTGGATGGTTCCCATCGGCGTGCTGCGCGAGAAGGCGATGTAGCCCTCGCTGGCGGCGAAGCTGAAGACCTCCTCCAATGCGTCCTTGTCCACGCCGGCCTGCACCAGCGTCTGCGGCATCGACAGCTTCTCCGCCGCGAATAGCGGTGCCCGCCCGGCGGCCAGCATGCGCACGCCCTGGATGGGATCGCTGATCTGCTGCAGGTTGTGGAAGCCCGCCGACTGGAGCTGCGTCAACGTGTACCAGTCCCGCACGACCAGCACCTTGGGCGCGCGTTTCGCCTCGGCCAGCGAGCGCAGCCGGATGCCGCTGCCGGCCTTCGCGTAGAAGGTGCTCTGGAAGGTGACGATCGGGCCGACCCACTGGAAAAGCTTCTCGCGCTCGGGGATCCGGGCCATCGAGAACAATGCCGCCGGCGGTCCGTCCTGCGCTTCACGGAACGCGCGCGCCCAGGGCATGAACTCGATCGGCAGCGATTGGCCGAGCCGCTTCTGGATCGCCTGCACGATGTCCACCGAGAGGCCGCGCGGCTGGCCGAGCTCGGTGAAGTTGATCGGCGGGAATTCCTCGCTCAGCAGGCGCAGCGACACGGCCGGCGCGCCGCCGGACGAGGCGATGGCCGCCGCGGACGTGGTGGGCGCCGCTGGCGTTGCGGGCGGCGCGGGCGGTGTCGACGCCGGCCCCGGCCCGAAGGCCGGAGGCGGCAAGGTGGCATGGCCGGCGGCGTGTGCGCCGCTGAACCAGGCCAGACCCGCCAGGGTCAGGTGTCGTCGATGCATCCGCGAATCAGGTAAGGCGTTCGAACCATGATAGGCGGCGGTAACGAAATGTCTTCCGCGCATCGGGGAGAAAGCGACAGGCGTGGTGCGCATTCGTGCGCAGGCGCGGACGGGGAAAACACCGAGCCGCGCTGTCGCACGCGCGTCACGCGTTCATTTCACGCGCTCGCGTCAGGCGCTCACTTGCCCCCGCGCAGCTGCGTCAGTTGCGCCTGCGTTTCGTTCCACAGGTCCATCCCCACCTGCGTCGCCACGCCCGCGTTCACGCGGGTCAGCCTGTCGCGCATGCGGGCCGTCTCGGCGGGGCTGAGCTCGTTGACGGCCATGCCCTTGGCCTTGAGTTCGGCCAGCGCCTTCGCGGCCTCGTCGCGCGTGTCCTTGCGCTCGAAGTCGCGGCTCTTGACGGCCGCCTGCTGCAGCACCGCCTGCTCGTCCTTGGACAGGCCGTCCCAGAACTTCTTGGACACCGTCACGATCCACGGGCTGTAGACGTGGTTGGTCACCGTCAAGTACTTTTGCACCTCGTAGAACTTGGCCGACAGGATGGTGTTGTACGGGTTCTCCTGACCGTCGACCGCATTGGTCTCCAGCGCGGTGAACAGCTCGGAATACGGCAGCGGCACCGCATTCGCGCCCAGCTGCTTGAAGCTGTCCAGGAAGACGTTGTTCTGCATCACGCGCAGCTTGATGCCATTGAGGTCCTCGAGCTTGTTGACCGCGTGCTTGCTGTTGGTCAGGTTGCGGAAGCCGTTCTCCCAGTAGACGAGGCCGACCAAGCCCTTGTCCGTCAGCCTGGACTTGACCTTGTCGCCCACCGGTCCGTCCAGCAGCGCATCGGCCTCGCGGACGTTGTTGACCAGGAAGGGCGTGTCCCACAGCGCCATCTCCTTGGCGATGCCGACCAGGGTCGCGGTCGACCCGACCATCATCTCCTGCGCGCCGCCGATCAGCGCCTGCTGCATCTGCGTGTCCGGGCCGAGCGCCGCGCCGCCGATCGCGCGTACCTTCATCTTGCCGCCGGAGAGCTTCTGCACCTCGTCGGCGAAGGCCTTGACCGCGCGGCCCTGGTTGCTGTTCTCCGCCAGGCCGTAGCCGAAGCGGATCAGGCGCGGCTTGATGTCGGCGGCCTGTGCGGGCAGCACGGCGGCCAGCATCGTTGCGGTCAACGCGGTCGCGACGGACAGGATCCGGCGGCGGGTGGTCAGGCTCTTCAGGCGCTTCGGGCTCATGGTTGTCTCCTTTGGGGGCAAATGGGACTCGATGGAATTCGGTGGGACCCCGCGGGTCAGCGCATCCACTTGATGGGCGCGGTGACGAGTTCGGGGAACGCGGTGAACGCCACCAGGATGAGGGTGTAGGTGATCAGGAACGGGTTCACGCCCTTGATGACCTGGTGCATGGACAACCGGCCGACGCCGGCCACGACGTTGAGCACCGTGCCCACCGGCGGCGTGATCAGGCCGATGGCGCCGTTGAGCACGAACATCAGGCCGAAGTAGACCGGATCGATGCCCGCCTTGACGGCGATGGGCAGCATCACCGGGGCGAAGATCAGGATGGTCGGCGTCAGGTCCAGCGCCGTGCCGATGACCACGAGGATCACCATCATCAGCGCCATCAGCAGGCGCGGCGATTCGATCAGTCCGCCCAGCCAGCCGGTGAGCACGCCCGGCAGGTCGGCCAGCGTGATCATGTAGCTCGCGACCTGCGCGCCGGCGCACAGGAACATCACGATCGCCGTCGTCTTGGCGGCGCGGACCAGCACGCCGTGGAGGTCGCGCAGGCTCATCTCGCGATGGACGACGAAGCTGATCACCAGCGCATAGAACGCGGCCACCACGGCGGCCTCGGTCGGGGTGAAGACGCCGGTCTTCATGCCGCCGATGATGATCAGCGGCATCAGCAGCGCCCAGAAGGCCTTGGCGCTCGCCTTGAGCCGCTCGCCCATCGGCAGCGGGACGCCCGGCGGCAGGTCCATCTTGCGCAGCTGCAGCTTCCACGCGATCAGCAGCCCCGCGCCCATGAACAGCCCGGGCACGATCCCGGAGATGAACAGCGCGGAGATCGAGGTGTTGGTCGTCACCCCGTAGATGACGAAGGGCATCGACGGCGGGATGATCGGCGCGATGATGCCGCCCGAGGCGATCAGGCCGGCGGACGTCGCCATCGGATACCCGTGGCGCTGCATCATCGGCAGCAGGATCGTGGCGAGCGCGGCGGTGTCCGCGAGGGCCGAACCGCTCATGCTGGCCATCAGCACGGCGGCGCCGATCGCGACGAAGCCCAGGCCGCCGCGGATGTGCCCGACCCAGGCCTGGGCCATCTGGATGATGCGCCGGCTGATGCCGCCGGCGTTCATCAGCTCGCCGGCGAGGATGAAGAACGGGACCGCCAGCAGCGGGAAGCTGTCGATGCCGGCGACCAGGTTCTGCGCGAGCAGCTGGGTGTCCCAGAAGTCCAGCGACCAGGCCATGCCGGCGCCGGTCAGCACCAGCGCGAAGGCCATCGGGATGCCCAGGCCCATCAGCAGCAGCATGCCGACGGAGAAGACGATGAAGGCGAGTGCTTCGTTGCTCATGATCGATGCACCCTGCCCTTATTCGATGTCCGACTCGTGCTCGAGGTCGAGCGGCCGCTGGCGGACCAGTTCCCACGACGCCATCACCGCGATGGCGGCGCACGACAGCAACGCGGGCAGCGGCAGCAGCGCGTTGGAATAGCCCAGCACGACCGACTGGCTGTCCAGCCCGACGACGACCTGCTGCCACGCGCCCCACCCGACCAGCGCGGCCGCGGCGATGACGGCGATGCGGATCACCGCGGTGACGACGCGCAGCGCGACCGGCTTGTTGCGCAGCGGCAGCAGCAGGCTCGTGAACGCCATGTGCTCGCCGAGCGGATAGGCCGCGGTCGCGCCGATGAAGACCATCCACACGAACAGCAGGCGCGACAGTTCCTCGCTCGCGTTGATGCCGCTGCCGAAGCCGTAACGCAGCACGACGTTGATGAACACCGCGAGCGCCATCACGCCGAGGCACAGGGCCATCGCGGCCTCCGCGACGATCTGCGGGCGCGAGCGGCGCGCGGGTGGCGCCGAGGCGGCGGGAGCATCCGGGGCGGGCGTGGTCATGGGGCAGTCTCCTGATTGTTCTGCGGGCCGAGCAGCGCGACCGCCAGATCGACCTGCTCCGCCAGCGTCAGCGTCGCGGGGACGGTGATGACGCCGGGCTCGCCGACGGGCGATTCCAAGGTGGCGAACTGGCTGTCGACCAGCGTGCTCGAGAAGAAGTGGCGGTCGGCCCGATCGGCGACGCGCTGCAGCGCGAGCGCCCGGTCGATGTCGATGAACACGAAACGCAGCGACGGGCACGCGCGGCGCAGCCGGTCGCGGTACGCGCGCTTGAGCGCGGAGCAGCTGAGGACGACCGGCGACTGCTCGGCCAGCATCTGCCCGAGCCGTTCCAGCCAGCCCCAGCGATCCTCGTCGGTGAGCGGCCGGCCGGCCTGCATCTTGGCGATCGAGGCCGGTGCGTGGTGCGCGTCGCCCTCGATGAAGGGCCAGTGCAGCGCCTGGGCGAGCGCCTGTCCGACGCTGGTCTTGCCGCAACCGGCCACGCCCATCACGACGATGGCGCGCGCGGAGATCGAGGCGGCAGTGACGGTCGGCAGGGTCATTGGACAGCGCTATCCCAGAATCTGAAAAGAGACGGCGATCGGAGGATCCGGGGTCGCCGTCGAGTCCCCGTCGCACAGGAATGTCGACGGGATAGCGCTATCTTAGGTGGTGCATCCGGGCACCAGATCAGGGATTACGTGGGGTTTCAGGCGTCGCGGATGCCCCGCGTTGGGGTCGCCCCGGCTGTCGTCCGGAGGAGGACAGCGCTATCCTGCTGCCGATGAACGCGCCCTCCTCCAAACGCCGCCGGGCCACCGGCCGAGCCACGCTCCAGGACGTGGCCGTCGCCGCGGGCGTCAGTCCGATCACCGCCTCGCGCGCGCTGCGCGGCGAGCGCAGCGTGGCCGCGGCGCTGGTCGAGCGCGTCACCGCCGCCGTCGCCCAACTGGGCTACGTGCCGGATCCGGCGGCGCGCGCGCTGGCCTCGGCGCGCAGCAACCAGGTGGTGGTGCTGATCCCGTTGCTGTCGAACGCGCTGTTCGTCGATCTGCTCGATGCGGCCCAGCGCACGCTGCTCGCCGCCGGTTACCAGAGCCTGATCGGCGTCACGCACTACGACCCCGAGGAGGAGGAGGCGCTGCTGCGCACCTACCTCATGAACCGGCCCGCGGGCCTGCTGGTCACCGGTTTCGATCGCACCGACGCGTCACGCGCCCTGCTCCAAGGCAGCGGCGTGCCCTGCGTCCACGTGATGGAGAACCGCGGCGAGTCCGGCCTGCATTCGGTCGGTTTCTCGCAGCAGGCGGCCGGTCATGCGATGACCGTCGAACTGGTCCGGCGCGGTTACCGCCGCATCGCCTTCGCCGCGGCGCAGCTGGATCCGCGTACCCTGCAGCGGGCCGAAGGCTATCGCGCCGCGCTGGGCGCCGCACACGATCCGGCGCTGGAGTTCCTGGATGCCGCGCCGTCGTCGCTGGCACTGGGCGCGGCGATGTTCGAGCGCGTGCTGCGCGAGGCGCCCGATGTCGACGCGATCTTCTTCAACAACGACGACCTGGCGCAGGGCGCGCTGCTGCAGGCGCTGCGCCAGGGCGTGCAGGTGCCGGAGCGGGTGGCCGTGGTCGGCTTCAACGACCTCACCGGCGGCGACCAGATGCTGCCGCCGCTGAGCACGGTGCGCACGCCCCGGCGCGAGATCGGCCTGGAGGCGGCCCGGATGCTCGTGGCGCTGATGCGCCACGAGGCGGTGCCCGAGGCCTGCATGGACCTCGGGTTCCAGCTGGTGCTGCGCGAGAGCTGCTGAACCCGCGGCCTCAGTCCGCGATGCCGGGCGTCGGCGTGCCCGGCATCACCACCGGCTGGTCGTGGTCGTGGTCGTGGTCGTGGTCGTGGTCGTGGTCGTGGTCGTGGCCGTGGCCGTGGCCGTCGGGCGTCGCGCTGGCATCCGCCGCCGAGAACACCTTGCGGCCGCGCACCAGGTACGAGTAGATCACCGGCACCACCACCAGCGTCAGGATCGTCGAGGTGATCACGCCGCCGATGATCGCGCGGCCCATCGGGGCCTGGATCTCGCCGCCCTCGTTGAGTGCGATGGCCATCGGCAGCATGCCGAACACCATCGCCGCGGTCGTCATGATGATGGGACGCATCCGGATCAGGCCGGCCTGCAGCAGCGCCTCGGGCACGGACATGTCCTGGTCCTTGCGCAGGTGGTTGGTGAAGTCCACCAGCAGGATGGCGTTCTTGGTCACCAGGCCCATCAGCATCACCAGGCCGATCATCGAGAAGATGTTGAGCGTGGTCTTCCACAGCAGCAGCGCGACCATGACGCCGATCAGGGCCAGCGGCAGCGAGGCCATGATCGCGATCGGCTGCACGAAGCTGCCGAACTGGCTGGCCAGCACGATGTAGATGAAGATCAGCGCCAGGCCCATCGCGATCAGCAGGCCGTTGAAGGCTTCCGCCTGCTGCTTGCCGTCGCCGTCGACCATGAAGCTGATGCCCGGGGGCAGCTGCGTCTCCTTGATCAGCTTCTGCACGTCGGCATTGACGTCGCCGCCCGGGCGGCCCTGCACGCCGGCATACACCGCCTCGCGGCGCTGCAGGTTCTGGCGACGGATCACCTCGGGGTTGAACACCGGCTCGATCGTCGCGACCTGCTCCAGCGAGATCGGCGAGCCGTCCTTGGCGAAGGCCACCG
Organism: Roseateles chitinivorans; assembly: GCF_050632145.1. Taxonomy (GTDB): domain Bacteria; phylum Pseudomonadota; class Gammaproteobacteria; order Burkholderiales; family Burkholderiaceae_C; genus Roseateles; species Roseateles chitinivorans_B. Next base: position 4,401,674 of record NZ_CP192577.1, on the reverse strand, counting down.
GCAGGTTGCGCATCTGCTCGATGCTCTGGCGCTGCGCCTTGGGCAGGCGCAGCAGCACCTCGACCTGGTTGCCGTCGGGCGTGGTCCAGTAGGTCGCGATGTCGCCGTTGACGTAGGCGCGCAGCGACGAGGCCACCTGCACCGCGTTCAGGCCGAGCTCGCGCACCGCGTTGTCGCGCAGCCTGACCGCGAAGGCCGGCAGGCCGGGCTTGACGGTGGTGTCCACGTCGACCGCGCCCTTGATCTTCTTGACCTTCTCGGCGAAGTCCTTGGCCACCTGCGTCAGCACCTCAGGATCGGAGCCCAGGATCGTCACCCACACCGGCCGGTTGAAGCCGACGCTGACCTCGACGCCGGGGATGCGCGCGATCTCGGCGCGGATCGCGTCCTCGACCTGCGTCTGGGTGCGCTGGCGCAGCTTGCGGTCGACCAGCGCGATGTCCAGGTTGGCCTGGTTGCGGCCGGTCGCCAGGCCCTCGCCGCTGCTGCCGACGACGGTCGCGACGGTCTTGATCTCCGGGAAGGTCGCCAGGATCTCCTCGACCTGCCGCACCTTGGCCTCGCCGCGTTCCAGGCTGGTCGCCACCGGCATGCGCAGCGTCAGGTGGGTGAAGCCCTGGTCGATCTGGGGCTGGAACTCGCTGCCCACCGCCGGGACCAGCAGGATCGCCAGCACGAAGCTGCCCACGCCCGACCAGGCGACGATGCCGCGCGGCGTGATCGTCGCCAGGCGCAGGCGACGCGGCGTGTCCTTCAGGCGCTGTCCCTCGGCCCCGAACGCATGACCGAAGGCCGGCAGCGGGATGCGGAAGCGGCGCGGCGAGAACACCCAGCGCAGCGTCTTCTCGTAGACCGTGTGCAGCACGTCCATGCCGGCGTCGGTGGCGCGGATCAGGTGGCCGATCACCGGCACCTTCTTGACGTAGGTGCTGGGCGGATCGGGCCACACCGACGACAGCATCGGGTCCAGCGTGAAGCTCACGAACAGCGACACCAGCACCGCGACCGCGACGGTGATGCCGAACGGGTAGAAGAACTTGCCGACGATGCCGCCCATGAAGGCGACCGGCACGAACACCGCGCAGATCGCGAAGGTCGTGGCCATCACGGCCAGGCCGATCTCGTTGGTGCCGTCCTCGGCCGCGCGGTGGTGGTCCTTGCCCATGCCGACATGGCGCACGATGTTCTCGCGCACGACGATCGCGTCGTCGATCAGCAGCCCGATGCACAGGCTCAGCGCCATCATCGTCATGAAGTTCAGCGTGAAGCCGAAGGCGTAGATCGCGATGAAGCTGGAGATCACCGAGATCGGCAGCGTCAGCCCGGTGATGATGGTCGAGCGCCAGCTGTGCAGGAACAGGAAGACGATGGCGATCGTCAGCAGCGCGCCCTCGATCAGCGTGTGGCGCAGGCCGTCCAGCGAGTGCTTCACGAAGTCGCTGTTGACGTACACCAAGCGCAGCTCCATGTCCTTGGGCAGCGTCTTGCGCAGTTCCTCGATGGCGACCTTCACCGCCTCGCCGGTCTGGACGATGTTGGCGTCCTGCTGCTTGAAGATGTTGAAGGTGACCGCCGGCTGGCCGTTGATGCGGGCGATGGAATCGAGCTCGCGCTCGCGCTCGCTGAGCGTGCCCAGGTCGCCGAGCGTCAGCGCCAGCTCGCCGCGGCGCGCGACGACGACGTTGACGAACTGCTTCGGATCCTTGACCTTGCCCTCGACGCGCAGCATCGCGTCGTCGTAGCGGTTGGAGATCAGGCCGACCGGCGCGTCGGTGTTGGCCGCGTTCAGCGCGGTGGAGATCTCCGCCGGGATGATGTTGTAGGCGCGCAGCCGGGTCGGGTCGAGGTCGATGCGGACCTCGCGCACGGCCATGCCGCCGACGTCCACCTTGGCCACGCCCTCGACGCGGCCGAGCCGCTTGGAGACGGTCAGGTCCGCCAGCATCGACAGCTCGCGCAGCGTGCGGTTGCCGCTCATCAGCGCGGCCACGATGATGGGCTGCGCGTTCTCGCCCTGGAAGCGCTGCACCATCGGCGGCTTCACCTCGCGCGGGAACTGCGCCTGCGCCAGCGCGACGCGGTCGCGGATCTCCTGCATGCCGCGGTTCATGTCGGCGTTCAGCGAGAACTCGACCGAGGTCTGCACCCGGCCTTCGAAGCTGCGCGACTGCACGCGCTCCACGCCGGCGATGGTGTTGAGCGCCTCCTCGAGCGGCTTGGCCACTTCGCGCTCGACGGCCTCAGGCGAGGCGCCCGGGTACTGGATGTCGATCTGCGCGCCGGGGAAGGTGATGTCGGGCGACTGCTCGACGCCCAGCTTGGAATAGGCGACCAGCCCCAGCACGCACAGCGCGACCATGACCATGGTGGCGAAGACGGGGTTGCGGATCGAGACGCGGGTCATCCACATGGGAGGCTCCTCGGCGGGAATTGTTGTTGTTCTGCTTATTGAGCGGCGTTGCCGCTGGCGGCGGCACTGGCCACGCTGGCCTTGGGCACGCGGATCTCGGCGCGCTCGCCTTCCTTGAGGTTGTCGAAGCGTGCCCCCAGCACCTGCGACTGCGGCGTCACGCCGGCGAGGATCTCGACCCGCCCTTCGCGCGCGTCACGGCGCCCGGTGGTCACGATGCGGCGCACCAGCGTGCCCTTCTCGATCAGCCAGACATGCTCCTGGCCGGACACCGCGCCGATGGCGGTCACCGGCACCGTGAGCCGCGGCTTGTCGTCCGCCAGCTCGACGCGGGCGACCGCGTACTGGCCGGCGCGGAAGCGCTCGCCGGGGTTGTCCAGCGACAGCGTCACCCCGATCGATCGGGTGCCGGGCTCGGCCGCCGGCGAGATGCGTGCGATGCGGGCCGTCACCGGGTCGTCGAAGCCCTCGATCCGCAGCTGCACCGTCATGCCGGGCGACAGCTTGCTGACCTCGTGCATGCCGACCAGGCCGGCCAGTTCCAGCTTGGACAGGTCGACGATGGTCAGCACCGGCTGCTCCGCGGCCACCTTCTCGCCGGGCAGCGTGTGACGCTTGGAGACGATGCCGCTGATCGGCGAGACCAGCGCGGCCTGGCGCAGCAGCACCTCGCTCGTGCCGAGCTGCGCCTTGGCGGACAGCATCTGGCCCTTCGCCGATTCGAGCTGGGCGCGGGAGTTGTCCAGCGCCGTGGGCGCGATGAAGTTCTGGGAGGCCAGACCCTGGTTGGCCTTGTACTGGCGCTCGGATTGCTCGTACATGGCCTGCATGGCCTCGACGCTGGCATTGCGCTCGGCGACCTTGTGCCGCAGCTCCTCCAGGTCCAGTTGGCCCAGCGACTGGCCGGCGCTCACCCGGCTGCCCTCGGCGACCGCGAGGCGGTCCAGGCTGCCCGAGGCCTTGGCGCGGACGATCACCGTGTTCGGCGCGACCAGCGGGCCGGAGAACTCGATGACGCCAGGCATCGTCGCCATCGCCGGCTTGACGATCTCGCCGGCCTGGAACTCCAGCGCCGGTTTCGCCTCGTCCTTCTTCGCGGCAGGAGCGCTGCCCCCGCTCGTGGCATACACGCCGGCGCCGCCCGCGAGGACCGCCACCGCCACACTCGCCAACCACCATTGCTTGCGCATGATCTCCCCCATCCTTCGACACGGGACCACCCAATTGATGATCCTTGAATGCGGCGGAGTGTAGGAATCCCCCAAATGATGCGGCGGCCAGACGCGACGAATTGCAGATTGCGCGTCATGGCCTGCTTTTCTTCGGGACTGAAATTGTCGCGACTGACGGCAGACCGCGTGCAACGGATCCCGCTTCGCGCAGCGCCAATGGCTCCAGGCCCCGACGAGCGCGAAGATTGCGCCGGCCCAGAAGCAGGCGGCATACCCATGACTTTCGGCCAGCCAGGCGCCGCCCAGGCTGCCGAGCACCCCCGAGACGCCGTAGCCCAGCACCGCGTACAGCGCCTGCCCACGGCCCTGCAGGCGCCCGGGGAAGTAGCGCCCGATCAGGCCGATGCAGGCGGTGTGCTGCGCCGCGAAGGTGACGGCATGGCAGCACTGCAGCAGCACCATCGCGGCGAGGCTGGCGCCCAGCCACGCGGTGCCGGCCATGCGCAGCGCCGTCAGCAGCGCGGCGGCGACCAGCCAGTGGTGCAGGTGGTGCTGGCGCACCCAGCGGCCCTGGAACGCGAACCAGCCGATCTCCGCCGCGACCGACACCGCCCACAGCGCCCCCACCTGCCCCTTGCCGTAACCGAGCCGGTCCAGGTAGAGGCTGTAGAACGCGTAGATCGCCGTGTGCGCGAGCACGGTGAAGAACATGCCGAGGAAGAACCAGCCGACCTCGGGCCGGCGCAGCGTGTCGGCGACCGAGACCGGTTCGGGGGCGTCGTGCTGGACGGCGGCGCGCCTGGGGAGCCGCCAGGCGGCGACCACGAGCGCCGACAACCCGACGACGATCGTCAGCGGGAACACGGACATCCCCGCCCGGTCGAACCACCAGCCGCCGCCGACGACCGTCGCCAGGAAACCGACCGAGCCCCACAGGCGCACGCGCCCGTAGCGCTTGGGATCCATGCCGCCGCTGGCGGCGAGCTCGTGCGCGATGAGCGCCTCGTTGAGCGGCGTCACGCAGGCGTTGAAGAAGTACATCAGGAAGACGACCAGCGTCAGCCCGATCACCGGCGCCGCGCCCGAGGCCGCGGTCGCCGGCACCAGCAGCAATCCGAGCGCGCTGACCCAGCAGGCCAGCGCCGCGGCGCGGATCAGTTCGACGCGCCGCCCGCTGCGATCGGCCACCAGGCCCCAGAGATACGGCGCGAACAGCCGCGTCCAGCTCTGCATCGAGACGAGCAGCCCGATCGCGACGACCGGCAGGCCGAGGGACTTGTACCAGAGCGGCGCGAACGGGTTGAACAACCCGATGCTGCCGTAATAGGCGCAGCCGAGCAGCGCGCTGGCGCGCAGCACGCGGCGGCTGTCAGCCACCGTCAGTCACCGTCATTCAGCGCTCGGACGCTGGCCCGCGATGGCGGGGATCGGCAGTTCGACGTCGCCGCACTGCGCGCGGTCCATCAGCACGTGGTCGATGACGACCAGCGCCAGCATCGCCTCGGCGATCGGCGTGGCGCGGATGCCCACGCAGGGATCGTGGCGGCCGAAGGTCTCGACCGTGGTGGGCTCTCCGGCGCGGTTGATCGACGCCTTGGGCGTGCGGATCGAGCTGGTCGGCTTGATCGCGATGGCCACCCGCAGGTCCTGGCCGCTGGAGATCCCGCCCAGCACGCCGCCGGCGTTGTTGGTGGCGAAACCCTCGGGCGTGAGTTCATCGCCGTGCTGGCTGCCCCGCTGGCGCACGCTCTCGAAGCCCGCGCCGATCTCGACGCCCTTGACCGCGTTGATGCCCATCATCGCGTAGGCGATGTCGGCATCGAGCTTGTCGAACAGCGGCTGGCCCAGGCCGGCCGGCATGCCGGTGGCCTCGACCATCAGCCGCGCGCCGACGGAGTCGCCGTCCTTGCGCAGCGCGTCCATGTAGTCCTCGAGCGCCTGGATCTGCGAGACGTTGGCGGCGAAGAACGGGTTCTGGCCGACGTGCTCCCAGCCCTCGAAGGCCAGGTCGATCTCGCCGAGCGCCGTCATGCAGCCGCGGAAGCCGACGCCGAGTTCCTGCTGCAGCCATTTGCGGGCCACCGCGCCGGCCGCCACCATCGGCGCGGTCAGCCGCGCGGACGAGCGCCCGCCGCCGCGGGGATCGCGCAGGCCGTACTTGCGCCAGTAGGTGTAGTCGGCGTGGCCCGGGCGGAAGGTGTCGAGGATGTTGCCGTAGTCCTTGCTGCGCTGGTCCACGTTGCGGATCAGCAGGCAGATCGGCGTGCCGGTGGTCAGGCCTTCGTAGACGCCGGACAGGATCTCGACCTGATCCGGCTCCTGACGCTGCGTCACGTGGCGCGAGGTGCCCGGACGGCGCCGGTCGAGTTCGGGCTGGATGTCCGCCACCGACAGCGCCAGCCCCGGCGGGCAGCCGTCGATCACGCAGCCGATGGCCGGACCGTGGCTCTCGCCGAAGTTGGTGACGCGAAACAAGCTGCCGAAAGTGCTGCCGGACATCTGGAGGACCTGCCGAGGCGAGAAACCGAAGCCGTCGATTCTACGAGCGCCCCCTGCCCCCGCGACTCGTCATGCGCCCCTGCGCCGACCTCACGACCTCATTAAGCGGTCAACTCAGCGCTCGGAGATGACGATGCGTCGGCGCCGCCCTCGGCATCGACGCGCAGGGTGGCATCCGAGCCGGCCTCCGCGAGGAGACCGGCGCCGAGGTCTGTCGCCGCTTCGCCGCGCGCGATGCGCGCCTGCGCCTCGGGATCGCGCTCGAACACCGCGATCGATTCGACGTGCGCCGTGTGCGGGAACATGTTCACCGCGCCCGCCTTCGTGCAGCGGTAACCGGCCACGTGGACCAGCAGCCCCGCATCGCGCGCCAGCGTCGACGGCGCGCACGACACGTAGACGATGCGCTCGGGCGGCGTCCAGCCGGGCGCCAGCGACGGATCCTTGACCAGGTCGGCCAGCGCCTTCACCAGCGCGAACGCGCCCTCGCGCGGCGGATCGATCAGCCAGCGGTCGGACACGCCGTCGGCGGCCAGCAGCTGCGGCGTCATCTCGAACAGGTTGCGCGCGACGAAGCTCGCCTTGCCGGCCAGGCCGTTGCGCACCGCGTTCTCGCGCGAACGCTGCACCAGCGCCTCGCTGCCCTCGATGCCCAGCACCTCGCGCGCCTGCGTGGCCAGCGGCAGCGTGAAATTGCCGAGACCGCAGAACCAGTCGATGACGCGCTCCTCCTTCTGCACGCCCAGCAGCCGCAACGCGCGCCCGACCAGCACCGTGTTGATGTGGTGGTTGACCTGCGTGAAGTCGGTCGGCTTGAACGGCATCAGCACGCCGAATTCCGGCAGCGTGTAGGCCAGCTCGGGACCGTCCTTGTCGAGCAGGTGCACCGTGTCCGGTCCCTTGGGCTGCAGCCACCATTGCACGCCGTGTTCAGCGGCGAAGACGCGCAGCTTGGCGATGTCTCCCGCGCTCAGCGGTTCCAGGTGGCGCAGCACCAGCGCGATGACCTGCGTGCCGTCGGTGTCGCCGATGGCGAGCTCGATCTGCGGCAGCCGGTCGCGCGCGTCCATCGCGCCGACGAGCTCGCGCAGCGGCATCAGCATCGCGCTGATCTTCTCCGGCAGCACCTTGCAGACCTGCATGTCGGCGATGTAGCGGCTCTTGCGCTCATGGAAGCCGACCAGCACGTGGCCCTTCTTCGGCACATAACGGACCGACAGGCGCGCGCGATAGCGGTAACCGGTGGCCGGGCCCTCGATCGGACGCAGCAGCGATTCGGTCTTCACCTTGCCGAGGTGCCAGAGGTTGTCCTCCAGCACGCGCTGCTTGACGGCGACCTGGGCGCCAGGATGCAGATGCTGCATCTTGCAGCCGCCGCAGGCGCCGGGATGCAGGCCGAAATGGGGGCAGACGGGGCGCACGCGTTGCGAGCTCTCGCGACGCATCGCGACCAGCACGGCCTGCTCCCACTTGTTCTTCTTGCGGCCGACGGAAACCTGGACTTCCTCGCCGGGCAAGGCGCCCTCGATGAACACCACCTTGCCTTCGCTGTTGTGGGCGACGCCCTGCGCTTCAAGGTCCAGCGAGTCGACCTTCAGCCATTCCGATACATCAGTCATGGGGGCGCATTATCCCAGCGCCGCGCGGCCTGGCCGCCGCCGCTCCCGCGACGACGATCCGGATCAGGGCGCCGAGCCGCGGAACGTCCCCGTGTCCGGCCGGGGGCGTGTCGCGGGCTCAGAAGATCGAATCGCGGCTGATGCCCTGCCGCATCATGTTGCGCTTGAGCTTGGCGAGCGCCTCGATCTGGATCTGCCGGATGCGTTCACGCGTCAGGCTGAGCCGCACGGCGAGGATGTCGAGCGTCTCGGGCTCGCGGTCCGCGAGGCCGTAACGACCGGCGAGCACCTCGCGCTCGCGGTCGCTGAGCGAGGCCAGCCCGCCCTTGAGCAGGTCCTCGAGTTCATGGCTCAGGCGATGCCCCGCCGGATCGACCGCCTGCTCGTCCGCGACCAGGTCCAGCATGGACTCGCCGCCTTCGCCGTTGCGGTCGACCGGCGAATCCAGCGAGCTCGGCAATTCCGCGTAGGCCAGCAGTTCGGCCACCTCCTGGACCGGCCGACCGAGCGCCTGCGCGACATCTTCCGCGCGCACGCCGCCTTCGCCGCCACGCTGCGCCGCGAGCGACTCCAGCGCGCGACGCGCCTTCAGCACCTGGTTGAGCTCGCGCACGATGTGCACCGGCAGCCGGACCAGGCGCGCCTGATGCATCAGCGCGCGTTCCACCGCCTGGCGGATCCACCAGCTGGCGTAGGTCGAGAAACGGAAGCCGCGTTCAGGCTCGAACTTGCCGATCGCATGCATCAGGCCGAGGTTGCCCTCCTCGATGAGATCGCTCATCGGCAGGCCGCGGCCCAGGTAGTTCTTGGCGATGCTGACGACCAGCCGCAGGTTGTGCTCGATCATCGCCTGGCGCGCCTGGAAGTCGCCGGCGCGCGCCTTCACGGCGGTGTCGTACTCCTCCTGCGGCGTCAGCAGCGGCGTGCGCCGGATGTCGCGCAGGTAGGCCTGCAGGGCGTTGGTGGCGTCGCCGTCGGCCGGGCCGAGGTCGCCCTTGCCGGACTTGGCCTTCTTGCCGTCCTCGGACTCGACGCCGCGCAGGACGCGGACATCGTCGTCATCGTCGGTCGCGGCTTCGGCCGCGCCGGGCGCCGCGTCGTCGTCGCGCGACGCGGGCTCGCGCTCACCGTCGTGATCGTGGCCGTCGGGGTGATCGTGAGCGCCGTGGCCGTCGCGGCCGTCGTCATGGGCCGCCTCGTGCGCGGCGTCATGTCCGGCGTCATGTCCGGCGTCATGCACGGCCTCGTGGCCATCGGCGGCCAGCTCGGGCGGCAGCTTGAAGCGGCCGGGATGAACGGGTCGATCCAGGCCGTCAGGCAGAAGTCCGTCAGTCGAAGAGGCGCGATGCAATGTCATGTTGCGGCGCCTCCTTGAGCGCCTCTAGCGCGCGGGCAACAACTTGGACGGATCGATCGGCTTGCCTTGCTTGCGCACTTCGAAGTGCAGCTTCACCGAATCCGCGTCGCTGGAACCCATCTCGGCGATCTTCTGGCCCTTGCGCACCACCTGGTCTTCCTTGACCAGCAGGGTCTGGTTGTGCGCGTAAGCCGTCAGATAGTTCGTGCTGTGCTTGATGATGATCATGTTGCCGTATCCGCGCAACCCCGCGCCCGCATACATCACGCGGCCATCGGCGGCGGCGAAGACCGGATCGCCGGCCTTGCCGGAGAAGGCCATGCCCTTGTTGCGGACCTCGTCGAAGCCGGCTGCCACACTGCCGGACGCGGGCCAGCCCCAGCTGATGTCATCGTCGTCCTTGGCGGCCAGGGGCACGCTCGGGGCGGCGGTGGCACTGGCCGGCGCGGACGCCGCGGCGGTCGTCGTCGCCGGAGCCGGGGACTTGCCATCCAGCGGCCGCGTCTCCACCTTGGAGGTCACCAGCGGCTTCGTGGTCACGGCGCCCGGGTCGAGACCCGGCGGCACCACGCGCAAGACCTGACCCACCTCGACCAGGTTGGGGTTGTCCATGCCGTTCCATCTCGCCACCTCGCGCCAGCCCTGGCCGTTGTCCATCGCGATGCGGATCAGCGTGTCGCCGGGCTTGACCGTGTAGTAGCCGGGCTTGCCGGCGTTCTCGGCGCCGGGCAGCGGTTTCGACTCCGGGGCCGGCGTGACCGCCGTGCCGGGAATGACGGCGGGCGCGCCCTTGCCGACGGGGCGGTCCTCCACCGGAGCGCGGTGCGGGGTGTTCTGGCAGCCCGTGAGCGCGAGCACCGCCACGGAGACCCAGAGCAGCGGGGAACGGAAGAGTGGTTGCATGCGCGAAGTTGTCATATGGAAAGCCGAAGCGCGGAAGCCGCCAAGCGACAGACGGTGGCCGGCGCGCTACAGGACCCCTGATTTTAGGGGCACGAACAGGACGGCCTCATGCAGGCTGCGCAGGAAACGCGAGCCCGCGGCGTCGCGGACATGATCGATCAGGACCAGGACTTGCCCCCGGCCGCTGGGCGCGGTCATCGGCGCGACCAGCCGGCCGCCGGGCGCGAGCTGGTCCAGCCAGGCCTGCGGGATGTCGTCGCCGCCGGCCGCGGAGATGATGCTGTCGTAGGGCGCCGACGGCCGATGGCCGAGCATGCCGTCCCCGTACACGAGCCGGATCTGGTGATGGCCGACGAGGTTGGCGCGCGCCTTGTCGTGCAAGGGCTTGAGCCGCTCGACCGACACCACCTGCCTGGCCAGCTGCATCAGCAGCGCGGCCTGGTAGCCGCAGCCGGTGCCGATCTCGAGCACCTTGCCCAGATGGCCGCGCTGACGCGCGCCCGGAGCGTCCAGCATCAAGGCCATCATCCGGCCGACGACGGACGGCTTGGAGATCGTCTGGCCGTGCCCGATCGGCAGGCTCGTGTCCTCGTAGGCCTGGGTGGCGAGCGCGGAGTCGACGAAGTGGTGGCGCTGCACGGTGGCCAGCGCCTGAAGCACGCGGTCGTCGGACAGTCCTTCGCGGCGCAGCCGCTCGACCATGCGCTGGCGCACGCCGGCCGAATCGAGGCCCAGCCCGATCGGCGTGGTCTGCCGCGCCTTGATGGCGGCGGCCTGCTGCCAGTGGCCCTGCGGCTTCAGCGGCTCGCGCGCCTCGGCGGCCGCGGCCGCGGCCGGGGCACCGGGCCGGGTCGATCCGAGCTTGTCCAGCGACAGCGGAAAACGCTTGGGCCGGGGCGGCAACGAGGTCATGGACGGCCGTCGGTCTGCAGTTGCTGGCGCCAGTGGCCCAGCGTCGCGTGTTCGGTGAGGTCGACCTGCAGCGGCGTGACCGACACGGCGCCGTTGGCGGTCGCGTGGAAGTCGGTGCCCTCGCCCGCCTCGCGCTCGGCGCCGGCGGGGCCGATCCAGTAGATCATGTCGCCGCGCGGGCTGCGCTGCTGGATCGTGGCTTCGCTGGCGTGGCGGCGGCCCAGGCGGGTGATGCGACGCGGCAGCGACGTGGCGTCCGCGCGGTTCGGGATGTTGACGCTCAGCAGGAAGGCCTTGTCGAGCCCGCCGGCGATGACGTCCTGGATCAGCGTCCGCATCACGGCCGTGGCGGCGTCCAGGTGACCCCAGCCCTTCTCGACCTGCGAAAACGCGATGGAGGGCACTCCGAAGAGGTAGCCCTCGGTGGCGGCGGCGACCGTGCCCGAATAGAGCGTGTCGTCGCCCATGTTGGCGCCGTTGTTGATGCCGGACAGCACCAGGTCGGGCTTGTAGTCCAGCAGCCCGGTCAGGGCCAGGTGGACGCAGTCCGACGGCGTGCCGTTGACATAGCGGAAGCCGTTGGAGGCCGTGTAGACCGACAGCGGCCGGTGCAGCGTGAGCGAGTTGGACGTGCCGCTGGCGTTCTGCTCGGGGGCGATGACTTCCACCGTGCCGAGCCCTTCGCAGGCACGGACCAGGGCGGCGAGTCCGGGGGCCAGATAGCCGTCGTCGTTGGCGATGAGGATGCGCATGGGCGGCATTGTAGGCAGGCCGTCACCCCGGCGACGCGAGGGTCCACCCGTGCTGCCTATCATGCGCCCGGCGACCCTGCGGCCACCCCGCCGCAGCGACTCCGCAGTGGATTGCGGACCCATCGGAACGAGGAGACGAGACATGAAGGCATGGCTGTGCGAGAACCCGGTCGGCGTCGAGGCGCTGCAGTGGAAGGACCTGCCCTCCCCGGCCCCCGGCCCGGGCCAGCTGAAGGTGTCGATCAAGGCGGCGAGCCTGAACTTCCCCGACCTGCTGATCATCCAGAACAAGTACCAGATGAAGCCGCCGCTGCCCTTCGTGCCGGGCACCGAGTTCGCCGGCATCGTCGAGGCGGTCGGCGACGGCGTGACCGGCTTCAAGCCGGGCGACGCGGTGGCGGCATTCACCGGCACCGGCGGCTTCGGCACCGAGGCGCTGGTGCCCGCGGCGCTGGCGCTGCCGCTGCCCCCGGGTTTCCCCTTCGAGGACGCCGCGGCCTTCATCTGCACCTACGCGACCAGCCATCACGCGCTGATCGACCGCGGCGCGCTCCAGCCCGGCGAGACGGTGCTCATCCTGGGCGCGGCGGGCGGCGTCGGCACGGCGGCGATCCAGATCGCCAAGGCGGCCGGGGCGCGGGTGATCGCGGCGGCCTCGTCGGACGAGAAGTGCGCACGTTGTCGCGAGATCGGCGCCGATGCCACGATCAACTACGCCAGCGGCTCGCTGCGCGACGAGATCAAGGCCCTGACCGAGGGCAAGGGCCCGGACGTCATCTACGACCCGGTCGGCGGCGACCTGGCCGAGGCGGCCTTCCGCTCGATCGGCTGGCGCGGGCGTTACCTGGTCGTCGGCTTCGCGCAGGGCAGCATCCCGGCGCTGCCGCTGAACCTGGCGCTGCTCAAGGGCGCGTCGCTGGTCGGCGTCTTCTGGGGAGAATTCGCCAAGCGCGAACCCAAGCGCAACGCCGCGATGATGATGACCCTCGCCCAGTGGTACGCGGCGGGCAAGATCCGGCCGGTCATCGACCAGGTGCTGCCGATGGAGGAGCTGCCGCGGGCCTTCGCGCGCATGGCGTCGCGGCAGGTGGTGGGCAAGCTGGTGGTGGTGAACGGCTGAGCGCGGACCGCCCGCCGGCTGACCGGCAGCAGACCGCCGGTCGACGGACGGGCGACCGTCCACCGACACCCTGTTTCACGGGGCATCCAAGCCTGGGGGCGCTGCTAGGATGCGGCCAGCTATCGCTCCCCACACCATGGCCGTCAAAGTTCTCATCGTCGAAGACAACCCCGTCGCCCGCAGCTTCCTGTGCCGCGTGGTGCGTGAAAGCTTCAGCGACGGCATGGAGATCACCGAGGCCGGCGACCTGGAAGGCGCCCGCCGCAATCTGGCCAAGGTGGAGGCCGAGTCGCCCGCCACGGGCTACAAGCTGATCCTGATCGACCTGGAGTTGCCGGACGGCAACGGGATGGAGTTCCTGGGCGAGCTCGCCGGCAAGCCGGCGGTCAAGATCGTGACGACGCTGTATTCCGACGACGACCACCTCTTCCCCGCCCTGCAGCGCGGCGCCGACGGCTACCTGCTGAAGGAAGACCGCTTCGAGGTGCTGGTGGAAGAGCTGCAGCGCATCGTGCGCGGCCAGCCGCCGCTGTCGCCGGCGATCGCGCGGCGGCTGCTGTCGCACTTCCGTCCGGGCTCGACCGGCGATTCGGGCCCGATGGGGCTGAACTCCGGCTTCGGCAGCCTGACCTCGTCGGCCACGCCCAGCACGCGCGGCGTCACGCTGGATCCGGTGCCCGAATGGGAACGCCTGACCCCGCGCGAGAACGAGGTGCTGACCTACCTCAGCAAGGGCTTCACGATCAAGGAGATCGCGAACCTGATGGGCATCAAGTGGTTCACCGTCAACGACCACATCAAGAGCATCTACAAGAAGCTCAACGTGTCCAGCCGCGCGGAAGCGGCGGTGCTGGCGTCCAAGCAGGGCCTGGTCTGAGACGCAGCCCCGCTTTTCACGGGGCCGCGGCCGATCACCACCGATATCCCGCCTTGGCGTAGTACTGGCGCCCGTTCGCGCCGAACGGCGAGAACTGGTTGTAGGCCAGGATGCCGCCGATGGCGTTGGCCGTGATCACCCGATCGGGGTAGCGGTTGGTGACGTTGTCGACACCGGCGCTGAGCGACCAGGCGCCCTGCTCCCACCCCGCCGACAGATCGAGCAGCCACGCCGGCCCGAAGGTCTGGTCGTTGGCCGCGTTGGACTGGCGGATCACGAAGCTGCCGTAACGGCTCGCCGCCGCGCGACCTATCCATGGGCCGAAGCGATGCTCGGCGCCCAGCACCAGCTTGTCCTTCGGCGACCCGATCGTCGCGCGCGCCAGCGAGACGCGGTCGATCAGCTCCAGGCTGTTGGCGGTCAGGATGGCCGGGTTGTCGTCGACGTGCCGGATCGAGTTCCTGTTGTGGTTGTAGGCCACCGTGTACTGGCCGCGGCCCGCGCCGCCCCAGTCCTGCTGCCAGGTGCTCACGATGTCCACGCCGCGCGTGCGCGTGTCCAGCGCGTTGGTGAAGTAGCGTCCCGCACTGACCAGCACGCCCTGCGCCGCCAGCTGGTTGCGCAGCGCGGCGGGCAGCGTCAGGTTGGCCGACAGCAGGATGCGGTCGTCGATGTCGATCTGGTAGACGTCGACGGTGGTCTGCCACTGCGCCAGCGGCTGCAGCAGCAGGCCGAGGCTCAGGTTGCGCGACTTCTCCGCCTTCAGCGGCTTGGCGCCGAGCGCCGCCGCGGCGGCCGATTCGACCGGGAAGGTGCCCGCATCGACCAGCGCCCCATTGATCAGGTTGGTCGACGTGGTCGCGAAGTACTGCTGCGCCAGCGACGGTGCGCGGAAGCCGGTGGACACGGTGCCGCGCAGCGCGACGGCCGGCGACCAGGCATAGCGGCCGGACAGCTTGGCCGAGGTCGCGTTGCCGAAATCGTTGTAGTGCTCGGCCCGCAGCGCGGCGGAGGCGCTGAAGGCCTTCGTCACCTGGCCTTCGAGGCTGGCGTAGGCGGCGATGTCGTGACGCGAATGCGCGCCGGCGTTGCTCGGCTGGAAGCCGGGGAAGCCGGACGCGCCACCGCTCTGGTACGACGCGGGTTCGCCGGCGTCGATCTCGTAGCGCTCGCGGCGGGCTTCGGCGCCGAACGCCAGGGTCCACGGCGTGGCGAGGCCGAGATCGACCTCGCGCGACAGGTCCAGGTTCAGCACCGTCTGCTGGTTGCTGAGCCGGCCGGCGTCGAAGCGGGTCGGGCTCGCGTTGCCCAGCGAGTAGTTGGCCGTGTTGGTCACGTCGATGTCGAAGCGGTTGCGGCCATGGTTGAGGCTCGCGTCCCAGGACCAGCCGGCGAGTTCGCCGCGCAGGCCGGCGACGATGCCGGTGTCGACGGTGGTGCTGTCCTGCAGCGGCAGGAACCCTTCGGGGTACAGCCCCGCGACGTTGTTGGCCACGGCGGTCGCGCGGGTGCGCCAGAACGCGGCGGAGACCGTGTCGCGATGGCTGAGCGTGGCGACGGCATACGCCTGCAGGCTGCCGGTCAGCGCGATTTCGGCGTTGATCACGGCGGACTGCTGATGGCTGTCCGGATCGCCGAGGCGGTTGTTGACCTGGCCCAGGCGCGGCTCGGTCGCCGCGTCGCGCGTGTCGACGCCGGCGCGGTTGGTGCGCTGCTGATGGCGGTTCTCGAGCGCGAAGCGCACCCAGCCGTCCTGGCCCAGCGCAAAGCCGGCGCTGGCCGATTCGGTATGACGGAAGCCGTCGCCGGCGTCGGTCTGGCCGACCTCGGCGCTGACGCTGCCGCCCTTGGCGCCCTTCTTCAGCACGATGTTGATCACGCCGGCGATCGCGTCGGAGCCGTACTGGGCGGCGGCGCCGTCACGCAGCACTTCGACCCGCTCGATGGCGGCGAACGGGATGGTGTTCAGGTCCACCGGCGCGGAGCCGCGCCCCTGCGTGCCGTTGATGTTCACGACCGCGGTCGTGTGGCGGCGCTTGCCGTCGATCAGCACCAGGGTCTGGTCCGGCGAGAGCCCGCGCAGCTGCGCGGGCCGCACGGCGTCGGAGGCGTCGGTCAGCGACGGACGCGGGAAGTTCAACGACGGCAGCAGCTGCCCGAGCGCAGTCGCGAGTTCCGAGGTGCCGGTGCGTTGCAGATCGGCCACGCTGAGGACGTCGACGGGCGATTCGGACTCCGCGACCGTCCGATTCACGCGACGCGTGCCGGTCACGACGACCTGCTGGAGCTGGTCGCCGGCGGCGGCCGACGGCGACGCCGTCTGGGTTTGGGTCTGAGCCTGAGCCTGAGCCTGAGCCTGAGCCTGAGCCTGGGCCTGGGCCTGGGCCTGGGCAGCCGGTACGAGGCTGGCGATGGCGGCGAGCGCGACGGCGCTCAGCGGCATTCCGGAGATCAGCGGGCGGGGGGACGAACGAAGGGACATGGGGGCTTTCGGGGATTCATCAGTCACGACAACCTCATAGCCTGCGGGCGTTGGCGTGCCCGGCCAACGAAGCGCGCCGCACAAGCAAATGCGAAGGACGAGCTTTCAGTTCTTTCAATCGTTCAATCCCTATCGCAGCTGCGTCAGCACCACCGCCAGCGTCCCCAGCGACAGCACGGTGGACACCAGCGTCGTGGTCGACGACACCCCGACGTCCCGCCGGTAGAACTCCGCCAGCATGAACGGGCCGGTGCCGGTGGGCAGCGCGGCGAGCAGCACGGCGGCGTCCGCGCTGCGCGGCGGCAGCAGGAACACATGGTTGGCCAGCCACCAGGTCAGGCCCGGCAGCGCCAGCAGCTTGACCGCCACGAGCGCCCAGGCGGTGCCGCGGTCGGCGCGGCGCACCGGGCAGTCCGCAAGGAACACCCCCAGCGCCACCAGCGCGCACGGCGTCGCCGCCTGACCGAGCAGTTGCAGGAAGGTGTGCGCCACGGCCGGCAGCGCAACACCTGTCCCCGACCAGACCGCGCCGAGCAGCGGCGACAGCACCAGCGGATGTTTGAGCGAGCGCCACAGCGCCGCCCCCACGCGGCTGGCACGGCTGCGACCGCCGCCCTGCAAGCCGAGTTCGATCAGCACGATCGCCACCGAGAACAGCACGCACACGACGATCAAGGTCGCGATCGTCGCCTCGACCTGGCTGCCGCGACCGAAGACCAGCAGGCACAGCGGCAATCCCACATAGCCGGTGTTCGAGTACGACGCCGCCACG
Organism: Roseateles chitinivorans; assembly: GCF_050632145.1. GTDB lineage: Bacteria > Pseudomonadota > Gammaproteobacteria > Burkholderiales > Burkholderiaceae_C > Roseateles > Roseateles chitinivorans_B. Next base: position 4,384,799 of record NZ_CP192577.1, on the reverse strand, counting down.
GCCTCGACCGAGGCGTCCGCCATCGGACGTCCGCCGCGCCATCGGATCACGAAGACCGACGCGAAGATCACCGCCGTTGCCAGTCCGAAGGCACCGACGAAGCCCGGCTGCCACAACGCCGTCCAGCTGCTGTGCGCGGTGATGTCGAACAGCAGGGCCGGCAGCGCGAGCCACACGACGAAGGCGTTGAGCACGCTCGCCGCGTGGCCGTCGAGCAGCGACAACCGCCTCGCGCCGTAACCCGCCGCGATCAGGCCGAAAAGCGGGAGGAGGATGCTCAGCGTCGCGGGCATGCCGTCATTCGACCGGTCGCACGGCCTTCACACCGCCGGGCGCTGGGTCTCGCCCCAGTGCGGATTGATCAGCGCGAAGGTCTCGTGATCGCGCCAGGCGCCGTCGATGAACAGGTAGCGCGGGCTGAAGCCCTCGCGGCGGAAGCCCAGGCGCTCCAGCACGCGACGGCTGCGCGCGTTCTCCGGCCTCACCGAGGCCTGCAGGCGATGCAGCGACACCGCCGGCCCGAAGACCTCGTCGATCAGGTGCTTCAGTGCCTCCTGCATCAGGCCACCGCCGACACAGCCCACGTCCAGGCTGTAGCCCAGCATCGCGCTCTGGAACACGCCGCGCACCACCTCGGACACCGCGCACACGCCGATCACGCGGTCCGGCGCATCGGCCAGCGACAGCCAGTAGCGCCAGATCGTGCCCGCGTCGAAGGCGGCTTCTTCGCGGGCCAGGCGGATCCGCGTGACGTCCAGCTCCCAATGGTCCGCCGGCCGCGTCGGATCCCAACGGGCGAAGTGCGCGAGGTTGCGCGACTGGAAGTCGATCGTCGCCTCGGCCAGCGCGGGCGTGGAGGCCCGCATCAGCAGGCGACCGGTCCGCAGCAGCTTGAGCGGGGACCCGGGCCGGAAGCCGGCGGGCGGATCGGCCGGAACGTCGGCCGGCGATTCAACAGGTGGAACAGGCATGGCGCAACTGTAGTCGCCCGCTCCGTCGGCGACACGGGATGTCGCAATCGACTTCAAAGATGTCGTTTGTGACCGTTCATTCCTCTGAGGCCCGTCGATAGAGTTCACTCCGTCATCCACCCCTTCGAACTGACAAGGAGCTCACCATGAAGGTCTTCGCCATCTCGTCCCCCACCCCCTCGCTGACCCCCGAGGTCATCAACGCACACATGCCCGCCGAGGTCCATGACACGGTCCGCCTCTACCTCTCCGGCAAGGTCGACCAGTTCTGGTTCCAGGAAAAGGCCGGTCCGATCTTCCTGATGGACGTGCCGTCGCTGGAAGACGCCCGGGCCGCGCTGAACACGCTGCCGCTGGTCGCGTCGGGCGTCATGAGCTATGAGCTGCGTCCGGTCGTGCCGCTGATGCCGCTGGCGCGCCTGATCCCGGCGAAGTGAAACCGGCGCCGGTCTGAGAGCCTGAGAGCCTGGGCTTGAGGGCTTGAGGGCCGGACGGACGCGGCGCAGTGCCGCTGAACGACGATCGGCGCGGCTCAGCGCAGGTCGTTGCGCAGCTCGCGCACGCCGCGTCCCAGCCGCTGGCGCAGCAAGGTGCCCAGCGTCGCGCCGTCGGCGTAACCGACCTCCGCCGCGATGGCCTCGAGGTCCAGCCCGCTCCCGTGCAGCAGCGACTGCGCCCGCTCGACGCGCAGATCCTGGAAGTAGTCCAGCGGCGACTTGCCGAGCACCGCCTGACAGCGCCGCTGCAAGGTGCGGGCCGTCGTCGCCAGCGCGCCGGCGGCGTCCTGCAGCGAGAAGCCGTCCTTCAGCCGCCCGCGCGCCCAGCGCTCGAAGCTCAGGATCAGCGGATCCGATTGCGCCAGATGATTCGGGATGATGTAAGGCGCCTGCAGGCTGCGGATGTCGGCGAGCAGGTAGCGCGACACCAGCGCCGCGAGTTCCGGACTCGCCTTGCGGACCAGCCACAGCGCGAGGTCGAGGTGCCCCATCGCCGCGCCTGCCGTGACGCCGACGTCGGTCGGCACCAGCATCCGTGATTCGTCGAGCGCGACCTCCGGGTAGCGTTGGCGGAACAGCGGCGAGAGCGACCACGTCGTCGTCGCCTCGCGGCCGTCGAGCAGGCCCGCCTCCGCGACGACGAAGGTCCCGATGCAGGAGGCCCCGATCGGCACGCCCTTCGCATGCCAGGTCCGCAGCTGGTCCATCGCATCGGCCACGTCGCGCCGCTCGAGCGCCGGCAGCAGCCGGTCCGGCGTGGTCGCGGCCAGGGCGGGCATGAGCACCCAATCCGGGCGGGACCGCGAGGAGATCTCCTGCACCGGCACCGTCAGCCCCTGCCCCGAGCGCACGCGCTTGCGCACGCCGACCACCGTCACGTCGAACGGCGCCGCCAGCCCCGGCAGCAGCGCCGACAGGTTGTTGGCCGCCCGCAGGACATCCAGCGTCACGGCCAGGCCGGTGTCGAAATGGCCTTCCAGGGCAAGCACCGAGACTCTCATGTCGCAATCCACCTGTTGATCATGATTTGCGACTCTACCAGCCGGTGAATGACCGGGTCGGACGCGCATGACGAACGGGGCGTCATGAACTCCGGTGCACAATCCCGTCCGCGCTTTTCAAGGCCCGACCTCCGCGACCATGCCTCGTTTCAACCGGTCCCTCACGCTGTGGACGCTCGCCCTGCTGGTGGCGAGCGTGCTGCTGGCGTGGCCGTTGCACGAGGCGAAGCACGCGAGCCAGCCGATCGCCGACATCGTCGGCGCGTCGACGACTTCCGCCGACGGCGTGGGCACCGATGCCGCAGCAGATGTCGCCGCCGCGACCAGCGCGTTCGCCTTCGACGATCACGGCGATGCCGACGGCGTCGATGGTGGCGGCACCGGCGAGGTCAAGGGCGGCAGTTGCGCATGGTGCCTGTTCCATGCGCAGCTCTTCGCCGCGTCGGCCACGCCGCTCGTCTTCAGCTTCCACGCGGAGGCGTCTCCTCCGCCCATCACGCCGACCTGTGGCCTGCCCGCCGGTCGCTGCGCACTGGCCGCGCATCCTCGAGGGCCACCCCGGGCTTGAGTCCGTCCGCTCCGGACGCCTGACCTCTCCACGTCTTCACGGCTTCATCCGCACCTCCGGTGCCGGGTGGCGGCCGCGCTTGGCGTCGACCCTCTTCTTCCCGGGCCTTCCCTCATGAACTCGAATCGTTTCTCGTCCGTCTCCTCCCGCTTCGCGCCGACTCCCCTCGCCCTCCTCCTCGCGTTGACCTTCGCGGTCGACGTCGCACATGCGGATGCGGATGCGCCTGCTGCGGCCATAGACACGCCCACCGACGCGCAATCGCTGCGACGCGTCGAGGTCTCCGGCAAATCCGCCTCGACGCTCCGCCAACCCGGTGACCGCAACGAACTGAGCCTCAAGCCGACCGCCCTGCCCGGTTCCGTCCAGCACCTGAGCGAGGAGGACATCGCCTCCACCACCATCGGCCGCGACATCTCCAACGTCTTCCGCCGCGTGCCCGGCGTGCTGGCCAACAACATCGACCAGGGCGAGACCGGCAACGGCTTCCGCATGCGCGGCTTCGCGACGCAGGGCACGCACGGGGCCGACACCGCCGTCTACGTCGACGGCGTGCCGCAGAACATCCCGTCCAGCCAGGGCGGCGCCGGACACGGCCCGGTGTTCCTCGAATGGCTGGTCGGCGACCTGATCGGCGGCATCGACGTCGTCAAGGGGCCGATCTCCGCGCTGTACGGCGACCAGAACCGTGCCGGCGCGGTGGACATCCGCACCCGCGACGGCGGCGCGGCGACGCCTTCCAGCCTCGGCGTCAGCGCCGAGCGCTACGGCCTGCGCCGCACCACGCTCGTGCTGTCCAACACCTTCGGCGGGACCTCGAACGGCGCGTCCGGCAGCACGTCCATCGGCGGGCTGCCGAAGATCGACTCGCTGCTCGTCGCCGACCTCTACCGCAACGACGGCTACCGCCGCGATTCCCGCACCGACCGCGACACGGTCTTCTGGAAGCTCGGCACCCGCGTGGGCGACGCCCGCTACAGCCTGCGCTTCACGCGCTACGTCGCCGACTTCGACGCCGCCGGCTACCTGCTGCTGCCCGATCTGGAGAAAGGTCTGGACCCCCGCTCGACGCAGGCCAACAACCCGGGCTTCGGCAACGCCCGCCGCAGTTCGCTGGTCCTGAACCGCGCGCCCGCCGAAGGCGATGCCGGCTGGTACGGCACGGCCTACGCCGAGCGCTTCGACCGCACGCGCGGCATCGCCACCAACGCCACGACGCACACGGTCGGCGTCGACCACCGCAACATCTTCGGCGGTCGCGTCCTGCAGAACTTCCGCCTCGGCGAGGACGCCGCCCTCGCCGTCGGTGCCGAGGCGCGTGCCGACCGCGGCGACGCCTCGCGCCGGATCTTCGTCAACCGCGCACCGACGGCCAACTACGTCAACGCGCAAGACCTGGACCTGCTCACCTACGGCCTGTTCGCGCAGGCGCAGTGGCGGCCGGTCAGAGACCTCAAGCTCAGCGCCGGCGCGCGCTACGACCGCTTCGACTACGACATCGACAACCTCAAGCTGCCGGCCGCGAGCACCGGCTACCGCAAGGGCGTGCTGACGCCCAAGCTGGGCGCGTCGTGGTCCGTCCTGCCGGCACTCGAGCTGTTCGCCAACGTCGCGCAGGGCATGCGTTCGCCGGCGGCCGAGCAGATCAGCAGCAGCGGCGCCACCGGTCCGCTGGGCGCGACCGGCGGCGTCATCAGCCCGGTGGCGCCGAGCAAGGTCCGCTCCTACGACGTCGGCTTCACCACCGCCCCGCTCGCCGGCTGGACCGCGTCCGGCACGGCGTACTACATCCAGAACGACGACGAGATCACCGGACAGGCCGACGGCTCGTTCAAGTCGGTCGGCCAGACGACGCGCAAGGGCGTCGAGCTGGAGACGCGCTGGCAACTCGCCGCGTCGACCAGCGTCTACGCCAGCCTCGGCCGCATCCTGGAGGCCCAGGTGGACAACCCCGCGGTCAACACCGGCGCGAAGCTGTCGGTGCCCAGCCGGCAGATCAAGGGCGGCGTGCAGCACCGCTTCGCGCTGGGCGCCGGCCGGATGACGCTGAATGCCGATGCCTACTACATCGCCGGTATCCCGTACTACGTCGGCACGCCCGCAACGCAGGAGCGCGAGATGCCCGTCTACACGCGCTACGACCTGCGCGCGACCTACGACTGGGCCTCGATGCAGGCGACGCTGTACGCGGTGTTCCAGCCGCACCGCTACGGCACCGAGATCGCCTACGGCAGCGCCGCCGGCCTGATGCTCTCGCCGGTGCCGCGCAGCACCGTCGGCGCGTCGCTGAAGGTCTTCTTCTGATGAGCGCCGCCCTCCTGCTCGAAACCCGGCGTCTGGTCGTGCGCCGCGGCGCGCGCGTGACGCTGGACGCGCTCGACCTGCGGGTGCCGCCCGGCTGCGTCTATGCGCTGCTGGGCGGCAACGGCGCGGGCAAGACGACGACGCTCAACGCGCTGCTCGGCTTCGTGCCGGCGGCGGCGGGCCAGGCGCTGGTCGACGGCGTCGACGCCACGCGCGACCCGCAGGGCGCGCGCGCGCGGCTCGCCTACCTGCCGGAGAACGTCGCCCTCTATCCCTACCTCACCGGCATCGAGAACCTGCAGTACTTCTGCACGCTCTCCGGCCTGCGCCTCGACTTCGGGCGCGCCTGCGACCTGCTCTCGGCGTCGGGCCTGCCCGCCGAGGCCCACTCGCGCCGCGTCGACGGCTACTCGAAGGGCATGCGGCAGAAGGTCGGCCTCGCGATCGCGAAGGCGCGACAGGCCCGCGCGATGCTGCTGGACGAGCCGACCTCCGGCCTCGACCCGTCGGCGGCGAACGAGTTCGCGCGCGGCGTGCTCGACGCCCGCGACGCGGGCATGGCGATCCTGATGGCGACGCACGACCTCTTCAACGCGCTGCAGGTCGCGGACCGCATCGGCATCCTGCGCGAGGGTCGTCTCGTCGCGGAATTCGATGCGCGCGGCGTGGCGCACGAGGAACTGGAGCGCCTGTACCTCCAGCATGCGCGAGGCGACGAGCCTGGCCATGGGCGTGGCGCGTCCGGCCAAGTGTCTGGTGAAACGGTCGGAAGCACGCGCCGCGACGCGCGCGCCGCCGGGGAGCTGTCGTCATGATGGCCGCCCTCGTGATGAAGGAGATGCGCGCGCAGCTCCGGGACGGGCGCCTGTGGGTGCTGGGCGCGGCGCTGGTGCTGCTGTTCACCGCGATGCTCGCGCTGGCGCAGCAACGGCGCGAGCTCGCCGAGCAGGAACGGCGGGAGGTCGAAGCCGCCTCGCGCGCGCAATGGGACCACCAGGGCGACAAGCATCCGCACCGGGGCGCGCACTTCGGGCTCTATGCGTTCAAGCCGGCCTCGCCGCTGGCCGCCGTGGAGCCCGGCATCGATGCGCAGGCCGGTCAGGCGCTGTGGCTGGAGCCGCACAAGCGCAACATGGCGATGTTCACGCCGGCGGCGGACGCGGCGCCGGCCCTCGGCCTCGGCGAACTGACGCCGGCCTTTGTGCTGGGCGCGCTGCTGCCGCTGCTGATCGCGGTGCTCGGCCACGGCGCGGTCACCCGCGAACGCGAGTCCGGCACCTTGCGCATGCTGCAGGCCTGCGGCCTGCGGGCCCGGCCGACGATCTTCGGCAAGTGGCTCGGCCTGTGCGCGGCCGTGTCGCTGGTGCTGCTCCCGGCGCTGCTGCTGGGCGCCTGGTTCGTCGTCGACGGTACCGGCGTGATGGCGGCGATCGCGTTCGGCGCCGCACTGCTTGTCTCGTGCGCCGTCTGGGCCGCGGTGACGGTGATCGTCTCCGCGTGCTGCCGCACCTCACGCGCCGCGCTGCTGACCCTGATCGGCCTGTGGGTCGCCGCCGTCTTCCTCGTGCCTCGCCTGGGCGCGGCGGCCGTCCAGCGGCTGTCGCCGCTGCCGACGGGCCAGGACTTCTGGGCCGCCATCGGCCGCGACATCGACCAGGGACTGCCCGGCGACGGCGACGCGAAGCAGCGCCTGCAAGCGTTCGAGTCCAGGCTGCTCGCCGAGCACGGCGTGAGCCGGCTCGAGGACCTGCCGCTCGGCGCCAACGCCGCACGGCGGCTGTACCGCGACGCCTACGCCGCGCGCGTGCATGCGCTGCATTTCGACGCGCTGTGGGCAGCGCAGTTGCGTCAGCAGCAGCTGCTGCGCGGCCTGACCGCGATCAGCCCTTACGCCTCGATGCGGGCGGTCGGCGGGGCACTCGCGGGCACGGACCTCGCACACCGTCGCCATTTCGAGGACGCGGCCGAGCAGTACCGTCAGACCTTCACCACCCGAATGGACGAATGGGACCGCGACGCGACGCGTGGCCTGACGTCGTTCGAGAGCCGCTATGCCGGCGATGCGCAGTGGCAGGCCGTGCCAGCCTGGCGCTACGAACCGCCCGGCTGGCGCTTCGCCCTGGGCGCGGCACTGCCGGACCTCGGCCTGCTGGCGCTGTGGTTGGCGGCAGCACTCGGCGGTCTCTGGTTCAGCGCGCGGAAGGTGGTCCCATGAGCGTCGTTCCCGATCTCGACACCTGGCGCGCCGAGGGCCTGCGGCTGCGACGCCAGCCGCTCGCCTGGATCGCGCTGGGCGCGCTGCTGCTGGCGCTGCTGGCCGGGGCGCTGTCCGCGGGGCTGGAAGCCCGCGAGTGGCGACAGGCCGCCGCCGCGGACGAGGTGCGGCGCACCGCACTCGTCACCACCGCCGTCGCGCAATTCCGCGCCCTGCCGCCCGGCCCCGCCGCCGCGCAGGCGACCTACCAGCTCGGTCGGGGCGAACTCGGCGCGACGCGCCTGCCGGTCGAAGGCGGGCTCGCGCTCGGCGTCGATCGGTTGCGCGTGCTGCCGGCACAGCTCAAGGCCACGCTCGACAGCCGCCATGTGGACGCCCGGCCTCCCGGGCCGCTGCGCAACCCGCTGCTCGTCGACAGCGGCCTGCCCGGTCTTTCCGCCCTGGTCGCGCTGCTGCTGCCGCTGGTCGCGCTGGCGCTGTGCGCCGGACTGCTGCAGGAGGAACGCGAGCAAGGTCGCCTCGGCCTGCTGCGTGTCCAGGCGCGACGCGGCATCGTGCCCGTGGTCCTGGCGGCGCTGGGCTGGCGGTGCTTCGCGCTGTGGGGGTGGCGCTGCTCGCCACCTTGCCGGCACTGCTGCTCGATCCTGGCGCCTCGGCGCCCGCGGCCGGGCATTGGGCGCTCGCGCTGGCGGTCTTCTGCGCGGTGTGGGTCGCATTCGGTGGACTGCTCTCCGCGCTGCCGCTGTCCGGCCCCGCCACGATGCTCGCCGCGCTGGGTCTGTGGCTGATGCTGACCTTCGTCGTTCCCGCCGGCCTGGTCTGGGGCGCGCAACGCGAGGCGCCGATGCCGTCGCGCCTGGCGGCGATCGTGCAGATCCGCGAGGCGCAGCAGGACAGCGAGACGCAGGAGGACGCCCTCGCCCGCGACTGGTACGCCGCGCATCCGACGGTCCCCGCCCAACTGCCGGCGGCATGGCCCGCCAGCTTCGTGCCGCGCGTGCTGGCGCAGGACCGATCGCTGCGTCCGCTGATGCGACGCTTCGACGACGCACCGCCTGCGGCAGGCCGCGTGGGTCGGGCGATGGTCGTGGCTGTCGCCGGGACTGGCGCTGACGCTGACCGGCGAGCGGTTGGCCGGCACCGACGCCGCCAGCCACGTCCGCTACCTGCGCGAGGTGGAGGTCTTCGAGGATCGCTGGCGGGACGTCCTCGTGCCGCCGGTGATGGACCGGCGCGGGATCGGCGTGGAGGCCTTGACGGGATTGCCGCATTTCACCGGAATCGGGGCCGCCCGGCGATAGCGCCGGCGGGCGCTGGTCTACATTGGCGGCCCCGTCATCCCCGAAGCCTGTCGTGCCGCCGTCGATCTTCGCCCCTCGCCTGCCGCGCCGCGCCGCGGCGGGCCTCTTCGCCTCGCTTTGGCTCGTCGCCCTGTCCGCGCCCGCCCTCGCGGCCGAGGAGACCCTGTCGATCCCGGCCGGCTGGTCGGTGGGCGACCGGGCGACCTTCCGCCTGTTGGGCATGAGTTCCGCCATGTTGGGCGGCCAGGACAAGCGGGCGGAGGAGCTGTCCGTCGAGGTGCTCCGTCGGGAGGACGGACGCTGGATCCACCGCTGGCGCCGATCCGTCGCGGTGGCGTCGGACGGCGACGACCCGAGGCCGACCCCCAGGACCTCCGCCACCAGCCAGGACGACAACGCCCTCATCCTGCACGCCGTCCTCAAGGCGCCGTTCGACGTCGCCGTCGACGACGAGGGTCGCCTCATCGGGATCGTCAACCAGGACGATCTGCTCGAGGCCTCCCGCCAGATCGCCGCGGAGTTGCTGGCCCGTCCGGACTTGTCCGACGCACGACGCGACGCGGTGCGGCGGAGCCTCGAGCAGGCTGCGGACGCGGACGGCCCCTGGTCCCGCTGGCTGCTCGAACTGCTGAGACACGCCTACCAGCGCGCGGGGCATTCGTTCATCGCGGGGACGACGACGACGGACACGGCGCCAGTGAGCTTTGCGCTGTTCGGCCAGCATGTGCCGGTCTCCCGGACCGTCACGACGGGCGCGCCCGACGACACGTCGGCTTTCAAGGTCACCGTCGACCAGACCGTCCCGCCTGAACAGATGCACACCGTGCTGGGGCCTGTCCTCCAGCAACTGCGCAAGCAGCTGGGGCTCGGCCCGGAGGGATCTCCGCGAGGCCCGGACGACGTCGTGGACGTCTCGAGCCTGCACTATCAAGTCAAGGACGACTATCGCCTCCGCGCGGGACAGCCCTGGCCGCTGGAGGTCGATCATCAACGGACGGCCATGCTGAAGATCGGGGAAGCGTGGGTGCCCGTCCACATCACGGCGGTCCTGGTCCGTCGTGTCGATATCAACGCGACCGCTCGGCCACCTTCGCCGGGATCCACATCCCCAGCAGCGTCGCCGCCAGCATCGCCAGCAGGCCGGTGACGGCGATGCCGCCGGCCAGCGAGGCCGTCGCCACCAGCGCCGACAGCAGCGCGGGTCCGCAGGACCCGCCGACGTCGGACAGGAAGCGCCACACCGCGAGGAAGTAGGCGCGGCCGTGGCGCGGCGCGTGGTCGGCGCCCAGCGTCATGATCAGGCCCGAGCCGATGCCGTTGCCGAAACCGATCGCCGTCGCGGCGATCAGCAGCGTCGTGAAACCGACCGTGAACGGCATCGCCAGCAGCGCCAGCCCGATGATCGCCATCGACGGCACCGCCACCCAGCGGCGGCCCTTCAGGTCCATCACGCGGCCGGCCGGGTAGAACAGCAGCATCTCGATGCCGCCGGAGATGCCGTAGATCAGCGAGGTCACCGCCGGCGCCAGCAGCAGGTGGTCCGCCCACAGCGGGATCACCGCCTGCCGAGACGCGCGCACCGCGCTGACGAGCATCACGCCCAGGCCCAGCGTCAGGAAGACCTGGCGGTGGTCGGCCACGATGGACTTCAGCGAGACCGGCGCCGGCGCGGCCGCGCCGGCCGGATGCGGCGGCGCCTCCAGGTCCGGCAGCCGCGCGCCGATCGCCGCCGCGGCCAGCACGCCCGCGATGCCGACGCCGAACGCCGCCTGCAGCCCGAACGCATGCACCGCCGCCGCCGACAGGAACGGCCCGATGAACATGCCGATCCGCATCACCCCGCCCAGCGTCGACAGCGCCCGCGCCCGGTACGCGGCCGGCACCGCCTCGGTCAGGTAGCTCTGCCGCGCCAGGTTGTAGACGGCCTGGGACATGCCCACCATGAAGCAGCCGATGCCCAGCGCCAGCACCCCGGGCAGCAGCACGCACAGCGCCATGCCCAGCGCGCTCCAGACGCCCGCCGCGACGATCGCCCAGCGCTCGCCCCAGCGCATCGTGATCACCGAGGCCGGGATGTTGTTGAGCAGCGAGCCCAGTCCGATCAGCGTCACCACGAAGGCCGCCATCGACACCGACGCCCCCAGGTCCCGCGCCATCAGCGGCACGATCGGCAGGATCGCGCCCTCGCCCAGGCCGAACAGCATCGACGGCCCGAACGCGGGCACGGCGATCCGGCGGAACGAAAACTCGGCATCAGACGTTGCGGAAGGTGTCGGCATCGGGCATCACCACCACGTGGAGAAAAAGCGGCCATGACGATAAGCGAGCGCCGTGCCAACCCGTGCCGCTCCTCGCCCGCCGGCGTTTGCGTCATGCGGACCGCGCCCGCCCGCGTCGCCTGAAACCCGGACATCGCCCCGGCGCTCACGCCGTCGCTGCAGGCGCAGCCGGCGACCGCCGCTTTCAAGCGGTTTCAATCGCATACCTCCAATTTGTGAAAGCGCTTTCAGAATCCGCGGCTTTTGCCTACGATGGTTGCGCAGGAGAAAAGTCGCGGACCCGGACGAGCGTCGCAGAACGCTGGCCGGCCGCGCCGATCGGTGCCCTCCAGCACACCATCGAACACTCTTGGAGACTTCATGAATCGCCTCCTCTCCTGGCTGGGCGCCTGCCTGGCCTTCCTCGCGCTGAGCTTCAGCGCGCCCACCACGCAGGCGCAGTCCAGTGCGAGCTTCTCGCACGGCGTCGCGTTCAACGGCAGCCAGGCCACGCTCTGGTTCAAGTCCAACGTCGCGACGACCTGGGTCGACGCGCATTACCAGTTGAACGGCGGCGCGCAGCAGAACCTGCGCATGCCCTTCAACGGCGGCGCGGCCCGCTACGAGCTGGCCCTGCCCGGCGCGTCGGCCGGCACCCGCGTGGACTACTGGTTCACGTACAACAACGGCAACCCGGCCTATGACAGCGCCCGCTTCACGGCGACCGTCACGACCGGCGGCGGCACGACCGATCCGGGCACGCCGCCGACCACCCCGGGCAACCCCGGCAACCCGGCCGACTGGAACGCCAGGACCACCTTCAAGATCGAGAACGCGACCAACGGCCGCTGGCCCGACTCGCAGGTCTACTGGGCCATCATCGGCAAGAGCTGGCAGACCGGCGAGTTCGTGCACGTCGACGCCGGCGGCAACGTCGTGCCGATGCGCCTGTCCGACAACACGGTGACGAAGAACGGCCGCAAGTACGCCAACTACTTCTTCCCGCTGTCGCAGACCCGGCAGATCACGATCCCGCCGGTCAACTCGGCGCGCGTGCTGATGTCGGTCGGCAGCCCGATGTTCATCGAGGTCAACACCGACGGCGCGGGCAACATCGCCTACGCCGGCGCCAACATCGAGAACTCGAGCGATCCCAACCTGGACGTGATCTTCGACTTCGGCGAATTCGCGCTGATCCCCAAGGGCCAGCCGGACCAGGGCATCTTCATCAACACGACCCGCGTGGACCACTTCGGCTTCCCGCTGAAGCTGCGCGTGCAGGGCCTGGGCGGCTACGACAAGACCGTCGGCGAACCGCTGACCGAGTCGCGCGACACGCTGTTCACCAAGTTCCAGCAGGAAGTGCCGGCCGAGTTCCGCAGCCTGGCGGATCCCAACTTCGCCAACGTCCCCTACCGCACCCGCATCCTGGCGCCGGCGCACTTCACCTTCCGCCCGGGCGACGTGAACGGCGCCTACCTGGACGGCTACATCGGCGACATGTGGAACCGCTTCAAGACGCAGGACCTGGTCTTCACGCTGGACAACCTCGGCACCTTCCGCGGTCGCGTGGACGGCAGCACCAACCGCTTCGTCTTCACCGGCGGCCGGTCCAACGGCACGTACTACATCAACGGCAAGCCCAACACGGCCGAGGTGTTCCTCGGCGCGGGCAAGCTGGACGATCCGCGCAAGCCCGACGGCAGCTTCCAGGTCGACACGCCGGCCGACGCGGCCAAGTCGATCCAGCTGCAGATCCAGGCGCAGGTGTGCGCGGCGCTGAACCGCCACGTGCTGGCCACCCCGGCCGACTGGTACCGCCCGTCGGCCTTCTACCCGGCCGGCACGCGCGGCAACTGGTTCGCCAAGTTCTGGCATGACCACTCGATCAAGGGCACCGAAGGCGCCGGCAACGGCTACGGCCTGGCGTACGGCTTCGCCTACGACGACGTCGGCGGCTTCAGCCCGTCGCTGCACACGAACGCGCCGACCACGGTGACGTACACGATCGGCTGGTAAGCCGGATCGGATCTCCCCGCATCGAAGGGGCCGCCGGGTGCACCACCCGGCGGCGCCCTTCCCGCCACTGCCGCGCTGTGTCCGGCGGCAGGACTTCCACCATCGATTCGCACCCTTGCGATGAAGGACTGACATGCGTTTTCGGAATCGTTTCGAGGCTCCCGGCACCCTGAAGGCCGCGGCCCTGGGCCTGCTGCTCCTGGGCGCCGCCCAGGCCCACGCCAGCGTGACCAACCCCACCATCGGCCGCCTGCTGTGGTCCGAGGAGTTCAACGGCAGCTCGCTGAACACCTCGCTCTGGACGCCCTATGACGGCAACGGCTGCCAGATCAACCTCTGCGGCTACGGCAATGCCGAGCTCGAGTACTACAGCCCCAACAACCTCTCGATCGCCAACGTGCCTTTCGAGGCCGGCACGCGCGCGCTGGCCATCCAGGCGCGCCGGCAGACCATCGGCAGCAACGAGTTCACCTCCGGCAAGCTCGACACCTTCAACAAGGTGCAGGTCAAGTACGGGATGATCGAGATCCGCATGGCGACGCCGCAGCTCCAGACCGGCCTGTGGCCGGCCGCGTGGCTGCTGGGCACCAGCCCGCAGGTCTGGCCGCGCAAGGGCGAGATCGACATCGCCGAGCTGGGCCACAAGTCGTCCGCCTGGGCCGCCGCGGGCGCGCCGGGACCCGACTACTTCGTCGGCGCCAACGTGATCACCTGGGCGCAGGCCGCCTGCGTGCCGGGCAACGAATCGTGCGCGGCCTCGACCGCGTGGCAGACCAAGAACTGGTACAAGCCGACGAAATCGTTCGCCAACCGCTTCGTCAAGTACCGCTTCTACTGGACCGACAGCCAGATGCGGTTCACCGTCGTCGACGACGACGGCGAGCACGACATGTACGACCAGCCGCTGCCGGTGAACACCGACGCCCTGCGCGCGCCCTACTACTTCCTGCTGAACCTGGCGGTCGGCGGCAACTTCACCGACGCGGCCAATCCCTCGCAGGTGACGGCGCCGCTGCCGGGCACGATGTACGTGGACTATGTCCGCGTGTACGAGCTCGACGGCAAGGGCGAGGTCAAGCTGGGCAACCAGACCGTGCCGGAAGCGGCGGGCAAGTTCGGCGTGTTCACGGACAACACCGCGATCACCAACAAGCTGCAAGCCGGCAGCACGTCCGACATCTTCCTGTGGAACGGCGCGTCGACCGGCGCGGGCAACATCCAGCCGGCCGAGGGCACCAACGTCATCGCGTGGAGCTACAACACGCCGGGCCAGTGGTACGGCGGCGGCATCCAGGCGCGCCAGCTGCGTGACCTGACGAACTACCGCAACGGCAACCTGAAGTTCCGCATCAAGATCCCGGCGAACGTGTCGTTCAACATCGGCATCGGCGATACCTTCACCAACCAGAACTGGGTGAACTTCCCGGCGAACACGACGGCCTTCGGCCTGGTGCGCAACGGCGAGTGGGCGACGGCGACGGTGCCGATCTCGACGCTGATCGGACCGAAGGTCGCGCTGCAGTCGATCGCGGACATCTTCATGTTCTCGGGCGACAACACCAAGCTGCCGACGCAGGCCTTCCAGTTCGCGATCGACGACGTGTACTGGGATACGGGCACGACGACGCCGACGGATCCGAACCCGCCCACCACGCCGACCACGCCGGATGGCATCAGCCAGCCGACGGCGACCTCGGTGAAGTTCTCGCAGGCGACGGGCACCTGGGCCGACGTGCATTACACGGTCAACGGCGGTGGCCAGCTGAACGTGCGCATGCTCAAGGAAGGCAGCGGCAACGCGTTCACGGTGAGCGGCCTGAAGAAGGGCGACGTCGTGCGCTACAACTTCACCTACTGGGATCCGGCGCGCAACGGCGCCTATGACACCGCGCAGCAGAGCTACACGCTGAAGTGAGCCGCGGGGGCAACCCCGCGATGACCAGGAAGGGAGCGGCGCCGGGAGGTGCCGCTCCCTTTTCCCTCGCGATCAGGCCGGACGCCGGAACGTCAAGGCGACCTGATCCAGGTCAGCAGCATCATGAGGCACACGAAGGCCACCGGCAGGTAGAGCTGCAGGAAGGTGCTCAGGCTCAGCCACGAGTCTTGCGGCATGCGTCGCTTCACGCGCGGGGCCGGGGTCGCCTCGGCGGGCGGGACTGGTGCGGTCTGCGGCTGTCCGGGCGGGGCGCGCCGCCACCGGTTGAGCGTGCCATACCGATTCCATTCGAGGCGGGGCCGGACGACGTCGACGGTCGTCTTGTAGAACCCCGCGTAGAAGACCTCCAGCGCCTGGAGCAGCGCAGCCTCGAAGCCGTCCGGCCGCGGCGCGTCCGCATCACCGACCGGCGTGACCCAGAGCACCTCGTCCGTCGGATGACGAAAAGTCACCTCGCAGCAAAGTCCACCGAAGCGGAAGATGTGATGCGAGTATGGATCGAAAGGGACGTATTGCGGCACGCGGATCAGGTACGACTGGTCGTCGGTCACGTACCTTTTCCAGAAGACGCCGCGTATCCATCCGCGCCGAAGCGCCCGCATGAACTCGGGTGCGAAATCGACGTCGCGGCAAAGACGTTCGTAGGCCGCCAGGCCGAAGGGCGTGGACGAATAACTCACTGTGCCCCGGCAGCCCCGGTTGCTCCGGCCGCCCCGGCCGCGAGGTGCTTCGCGAGGAAACGCTCCATCCGCCCGTAGAAGTCGACGTTGGTCGACAGCTTGCGCCAGCCGTGGCCTTCGCCCTCGTAGGTGACGTACTCGACGTCCTTGTGGCCGGCCTTCTCGAGCGCACGGCGGAAGTCCGACGCATGGTCGATGGGCACGCGACGGTCGTCCTCGCCGTGGGCGATCAGCACCGGCGCCTTCAGGTCGACGACGCGGCGCAGCGGCGAGGTGCGGCGCAGCCGCTCCGCATCCTGCACGCGATCGCCGACCATGGCGGGCAGGCCGTACCGGCGGCCGCGCTCGCTCTGGTCGCTCCAGTCCAGCTTGAAGAGGTAGTCGAGGTCGGACACGCCGGCCCAGCTCACGCCGCAGCGGTACTGTCCCGGGTCCTTGATGAGGCCCATCATCGAGGCGTAGCCGCCGTAGCTGGCGCCGGCGATGCAGACGCGCTTCGGATCGACCCCGCCCTGCTTCACCGCCCAGGCCAGCGAATCGCTCAGGTCGTCGATCATCCCTTCGCCCCATTGCTTGAGGCCGGCGCGGTACAGGGCCTGACCGTAGCCGTTGCTGCCGCGGAACTCCGGCTCGATGACCACGTAGCCGCGCGACGCGAGGAACTGCGGCAGCGCCTCCCATCCCCAGGTCGTGCCGCGCACGAAGGGACCGCCGTGCACCAGCACCACCGCGGGACGCGGGCCCGGGGCCTTGCCGCGGGGCGTCGTGACCGTCACGGGGAACTCCAGCCCGTCGCGTGCCCGGATGCGGGTCTGCTCGACCAGCGCCATCTCGGCCTCGCGGATCCACGGCCGCGACGAGCCGAAGGACTGCAGCTTCTTCGCCGCGTGGTCATAGACGAAGTACTCCTCGGGCTGCGTGTCCGACATCGACGTCACCACCACGCGGCCGGTCTTGAGGCAGCGTCGGCAGGCCAGCGTGTTGACGCGGCCGGGCAGCGCGCCGTCGACGTTCGCCTGCATCTGCTTGAGCGTCGCGTCGAACCAGTGCGTGTTGGGCGCGTCGCTGATGAAATGCAGTCCCAGCAAGCGCCGGCTCTGCGCATCGAACACGGCGTCGCCGTCGAAGTCGAAGCCCGCCAGCGACACCAGCGGCTCGGCTTCCTTCTTCAGCGTCTTCGGATCGATGCGATACAGCGCATCGGTGCCCGCCGGCGTCGCGCTGACGACCAGCCGCAGGTCGCGGCCGTCGGACGCCAGCGGCGTGACGGTCGGCGACGTGACCCAGTCGCCGTCCTGCGCCAGGGTCCAGGCGCCGTCGGCGGTCTTGAAGTAGAGGGCTTCCTTGCGCTCGTCGAGCGTCTTCAGCGCCCAGGGCTCGCCCGAGGCGTCCAGCGCCCAGTCGACGGCCTTGTCCGGCGACTTCGTCTCCAGCATGCGACGCTGCTGGGTCTCGACGTTGAGCCGGGCCAGCTGGATCGACTTCAGGTCCCACTGCGCGTCATAGCGGCCATAGCCGACGACGACCTCGCCGCTGTCGTCGTCCGGCACCTCGTAGAGGAACCATTCGAACGGCAGGACGCGCGAGATGACGCGCGATTCGGTCTGTCCCTGTCCGTAGCGCGCCATGATGAGCTGCTTGCGCTCGGTGCCGTCGCGCTTGACGCTCCACAGGCCGGCGGTGAGGTAGTCGCGGCGCTTGCCGGCCTCGTCCTTGCCGGAGGTGTAGACCAGGCGGCCGTTGCCGACCCAGTCGAAGAAGGCGATGTCGGAGTCGACGAAGCTGGCGACCTGGGTGATGCGGTTGCCCTCGTCCAGCTCGATCACCGCGAGCGCGCTGCGCTCCTGCTGCGCGCTGCTCACGACCAGCGCGATCGCACGCCCGTCGGGCGAGATCTTGGGGCGCCGCATCTGCGGATCGCGGAAGAAGTCGGCGATCGGGGGCGGCACGCCCTTCGTCGCCGCGGCAGCCGCTGCGACTGCGGTAGCGGCGGTGGCCGCGGCAGGCTGCGCCGTCTGCGTGGTCTGCGCCTTCGCGGCCCCGCCCATCAGTCCCAACGTACCGACTGCGACGCACGCGGACGCACCCGCCCAAGCGGCCAGACGCCGCCCACGAGATCGATTCATCCCTCTCTCCCTGAACACAGCCATGCTTTTTGAATGGGCGCATTCTTCGCGAGACCGACCGCCGATGGCACCGGGTCGATCCATGAGAGAGAGGGCGTTGCGGACGTGCTAGCGCGACCTCAGCAGCTGCCGCCCGACTTCAGGCTCTTCAGGCACCAGCGCTCGGTGCCGCTGGTGGTCTCATTGCCCCAATACGTCGGCGTGTAGTTCCAGATCGGACCGCCCCACGGCAGGCTGGGGTTGTAGGTCATGCTGGTCACGTAGACGTAGTTGGCCGTCGTGCCCTTGAGCGTGGCCTGCATCTGCGCCTGCGTCGCGGAGTGGATCAGGAGCCAGGTCTTGACGTTGAGCGAGGTCGCCAGGTTCTGCACGTCGCCGTTGAGCCAGCTCGCGCCGTTGAGGTAGTCGGCATACGCGGCCTCGTACATCACGATGTGCTCGCCGGACTGCGCCGCGCTGACGAAGCAGCCGCTCGCGCCCGGCCAGCCCGCGTTCCAGACCTTGATGCCGCCCGCGCCGGAGCCCGACACCATCGAGCGCACGTTGGCCCACTTGGACGGCGTGCCGCTGCACTTCTGCGCGTCGGTCAGCGAGGCGTCGTCGTGCGCGGCCTCGTCGAAGAAGAAGCCGTCCACGCCGCCCAGCGTGTTCTTGTAGGCGGAGAGTTCGGCAGGGATCGCGTTGTAGCGGCTCAGCTCGTCGGCGGTGTTGCGGTCGTAGCCGGTCGGCACGTAGCCCAGCACCTTGCCGCCCTGCGCGCGGATGTTGGCGATGACCGCCTTCCAGTTGGTGACCTGGCTCGCGCTCAGGCCCTGCGCGCCGCTGTTGGGATTGATGACGACATAGCTGCCGGACGGCACCTGGCCGCCGTAGGTGCTGGCGGTCTCGCCCCAGTAGGCGATCAGGCCGAAACCGGTCGGCGCCGCCGTGGCCGTGGTCGCGAAACCGGCCGCCGCGCCGGCGAGCGCGACGACAGCGGAGAGACGGGAGAACGTGCTGAACGTGGTGTTCGGACGCGTGGCTTGCTTCATGAGATCCCCTGGTCGTGGTGAATGATCAGCGGAGTCTAGGAAGTCATCGAATTCTTTCGAATATGGTTTACGCGACGTTTTTTTCTTTCCTTACAACATAAATCGAAAGCTTTATTTTCGATTTATGTGAAAGCGAAAACGATCACCAAGCGCTCCTGCAGACCGTCTGCGCTTGAGGAATACTTCGCCGCTGTCGCGCCCGAACACGGTCTCCCGACCGTCTCCACACCCACAACAACGGGCGCGCAATCACACGATGCCAGGGAGTTCCAGATGACCACCCACCGTCCGAATGTCCACCGCATGAACCGGTGGATCGGCCTTCCGTTCCTGCTGGTCGTCGCCGCCGCGCTGAACGTCGGCTGCGCGACCCATTCGCGCGAGACCGCCACTCGCGAACAACAGGCGTCGATCGACCTGCAACGCGCCGGCGCGCGTCAGGCGAGCGGCGCCGCGCAGGACCGCAGCGACCGGGCCCGTTCGAGCGGCAGTTGCGACGGCCTGCTCGACTGCCTGATCACCGGACTGCTCCAGGGCGAGGTGTCGCCGAAGTCGGGGCGCTGAGCGCCTCCGCCGACGCAACACCCCGTCACGGCGTCCAGCGTCCGCCGAGCGCCCTCAGCAGCGCCACGCGATTGGCCTGCTCCGTCTGGCGCAGCGTCACCAGCGCGCGCCTGGCCGTCGTCAACTGACGCTGCGCGTCGAGCAGCTCCAGCTGGCTGCTGCCGCCGAGGCGATAGCTGCGCTCGGCCAGGCGTTGCGACTGCTCGGCCGCATCGACCTGCGCCTGCTGCGCATCGAGGCGTTCCGCGAGTTGATCGCGCACCGCCAGCGCATCCGCGACTTCGCGGAAGGCCGACTGCAGCGCCGACTCGTAGCCCGCCAGCGCTTCCTGCCGGCTGGCCTCGCTGACCTCGACCTGCGCACGGCGTTGGCCGCCGTCGAAGATCGGCAGATCGATCTGCGGCACGATGCTCCACACGCCGCTGCCGCTC
Organism: Roseateles chitinivorans; assembly: GCF_050632145.1. GTDB lineage: Bacteria > Pseudomonadota > Gammaproteobacteria > Burkholderiales > Burkholderiaceae_C > Roseateles > Roseateles chitinivorans_B. Next base: position 4,364,897 of record NZ_CP192577.1, on the reverse strand, counting down.
TTGAAGAGGCCGTCCAGATCGGGACTGCGCGTGCCGACACTGGCCGTCAGCGTCAGGCGTGGGAACCGCGCCGCGCGCGCCGCGCCGACGTCGAAGGCCGCCGCGCGCAGGCGTTGTTCGGCCGCGCGCAGATCGGGCCGTTGCAGCAGCACCTCGGCGGGCAGGCCGCCGGGGATCGCAGGCAGCGCCGTCACGGCCGATGCCGTCGACGCACCCGCCATACTCGATGCGCTCGATGCGCTCGATGCGCTCGATGCGCTCGATGCGCTCGATGCGCTCGATGCGCTCGATGCGTTCGATGCGTTCGATGCAGTAGCTGCGCCTTGCGCCTCCTGCGCGGTCGGCAGCAGCCGATCCGGCAGCGGCTGGCCGACCAGCAGCTCCAGCTGCAGTCGCGCCTGCGTCACCGCGCCCACGCTCTCCGCCGCGTCGCCGCGTGCCGATTCGAAGGCCGTGCGCGCTCGCGCACGATCGAGTCCGGAAGCCGCACCCAACGCGTACTGCCGCTCCGCGAGATCCAGCGAGCGCTGCTGGCTGTCGCGCAGTTCCTGGTTGAGGGCCAGTCGTTGCTGCGCCGCCGCCAGCGACAGCCACGCGGTCGCGACCTCCGCGGCCAGGCTCAGCCGCGCGCTGCGCTGCGTCTCCTGTTCCGCAAGGAAACGCGACAGCGCCGCGCCTTCCAGGCTGCCCAGGCGGTTGAACAGATCGATCTCGTAGCTGGCCAGGCCGAGGTTGACGCCGTAGGTCGTCGTCGCGCCTTCGCCGTTGATGGTGCGCTGGCGGGTCGCCGACGCGCCGACACCGATCTCCGGCAGACGGTCCGCGGCGGTGACGCGGTACTGCGCCCGCACGCGCTCGACGGCGGCCGCGCTCGCGCGCAGGCTGCGGTTCTGGTCGAGCGCCGTCGCGACGACCTCGTCCAGCCGCGCATCGGCGAAGAAACCGCGCCACTCATGCGAGGCCGCTGCCGCAGAAGCCGCCGGCTCGGCGGCCGATGCGGCCTTCGGACGGAAGTCCTCCCGAAGCGGGGGATGCGGCGTGTCGGTGCTCGGAACGAGGCTGCCGCAAGCGCTCAGCGCAAGCGCCACCGGCAACAGCAAGACGCACCTCGTGAACACGCTCGATGTCGAGTCGGCGCAAGCCGGCCCGGGGGAGACGATTTGCGACAGCGTATGAGGAGCCCCCGGGCCGGCTTGCGCCGACGGGCGAAGTGCCAGGACGCGGCTCATGCCCGCACCTCCGGATCCTTGTGTCCCTCGGACGGCGTGACCGGGTGTTTCGCGCGGCTGAAGCGCTGCTTCACCCACAGATAGAACAGCGGCACGAAGAAGATCCCCAGCAGCGTCGCGCTGCCCATGCCGCCGAGCACGCCGACGCCGATGGCGCGCTGCGAGCCCGAGCCCGCGCCGCTCGCGAAGGCCAGCGGCAGCACGCCCATCATGAAGGCCAGCGAGGTCATCAGGATCGGCCGCAATCGCTGCCGGCACGCCTTCAAGGTCGCCTCCAGCACGCTCATCCCCTGCCCGCGCAGGGTCTCGGCGAACTCCACGATCAGGATCGCGTTCTTCGCCGACAAGCCCACCGTGGTCAGCAACCCGACCTGGAAGAACACGTCGTTCTGCTGCCCGCCGAGGTGGCTGGCCGCGAGCGCGCCGATGATGCCCAGCGGCACGACCAGCATCACGCTGAACGGCACGGACCAGCTCTCGTACAGCGCCGCCAGGCACAGGAAGATGAACAGCACCGACACCGCATACAGCATCGGCGCCTGGTCGCCCGAGAGCCGCTCCTGGTAGCTGCGGCCGGACCACTCGAAGCCGATGCCGGGCGGCATCTCGCGCAGGATGGATTCCATCGCCTTCATCGCCGCACCGGAGCTCACGCCCGGCGGCACGTCGGCCTGGATCTCGTACGCGGCGCTGCCGTTGTAGCGGACCAGCTGGCGCGGCCCGTTCTGCCAGGTCGCCGTGGCGAAGGCGTTGAAGGACACCATCGCGCCGCTGGCGTTGCGCACGTACCAGTGACGCAGCGCGTCCGGGTCGGCGCGGTAGGCGCCCTCGCCCTGCACCAGCACGCGCTTGACGCGGCCGCGGTCGATGAAGTCGTTGACGTAGCTGCTGCCCAGTGCGATCGACAGCGTGTCGTTGATCGTCGTCGTCGCCACGCCCAGCGTGCCTGCCTTGTGGTCGTCGATGTTGATCTGCAGCTGCGGCGTCTCGGTCAGGCTGTTGATGCGCGCGCGCGCCAGCTCGGGATGCTTGTTGGCCTCGTCGATCAGGCGCTCGCGCGCCTCGGCCAGCGCCTCGTTGCCGACCCCGCCCAGGTCCTGCAGGAACAGCTGGATGCCGGAGCTGCCGCCCAGGCCGCGCACCGTCGGCGGCTGCACGATGAAGATGTTGGCGTCCCGGATCTTCTTGCCGAGCTCGCGGCTGAAGCGCTCGGCCAGCGCCGCGGCGCCCTGCTGCTTCTCGGGACGCTCCTTCCAGTCGGTCAGCCGGATGAAGCCCTGCCCCGAGCCCTGGTCGCCGTTGGCGCCGCGCACGAGGTTGTAGAACTGCACTTCCTTCTGGTCGGCCAGGTAGGCCTCCATCGCCTGCGCGACGGCTTCCATGCGCTCGGCCGTGGCCCCCGGCGCCATGCGGACCTGCATCTGCAGGCTGCCCTGGTCCTCGTCCGGCAGGAAGGAGGTCGGCAGCGACTTGTACAGGAACGCCATGCCGACGATCAGCAGCAGGTAGACGGCGAAGCTGCGCACCCCGCGCGCCGTCAGCCAGCGCACGCGTGCCGTGTAGCGCTCGCTGAACCTGTCGAACTGGCGGTTGAAGCCCCCGAAGAACCAGTCCAGCTGCTTGCCGAACGGGCCGCCGTGGGCCGCGTGCTCGCCCTTGTGCACCGGCTTGAGCAGCGTCGCGCACAACGCCGGCGACAGGCTCATCGCCACCAGCACCGACAGGATCATCGCGCTCACCACCGTGATCGAGAACTGGCGGTAGATGATGCCGGTCGAGCCGCCGAAGAAGGCCATCGGGATGAACACCGCCGACAGCACGACCGCGATGCCGACCAGCGCGCCGCTGATCTCCTTCATGCTCTCGCGGGTCGCGTCGCGCGGGCTCAGGCCCTCCTCGCGCATCAGGCGCTCGACGTTCTCGACCACGACGATCGCGTCGTCCACCAGCAGCCCGATGGCCAGCACGAGCCCGAACATCGTCAGCGAGTTGATCGAGTAGCCCGCCACCGCCAGCACGCCGAAGGTGCCCAGCAGCACGACCGGCACGGCGATCGCCGGCACCAGCGTCGCGCGCAGGTTCTGCATGAACAGGTACATGATCGCCACGACCAGCACCATCGCCTCGATCAGCGTGTGCACCACGCCCTCGATGGACACGCTGATGAAGGGCGTCGTGTCGTAGGTGATGGTCGACTTCATCCCGTGCGGGAAGAAGGGCTCCAGCTCCGCGAGCTTGGCCTTGACCAGCTCCGCGGTCTTGAGCGCGTTGGCGCCGCTGGCCGGCAGGATGGCCATGCCGGCGGCCGTCTGGCCGGTGCTCTTGACGTTGGTGGTGTAGCTGTCGCGGCCCAGCTCGACGCGGGCGACGTCGCCCAGCTTCAGCGCGGACCCGTCCGGCTGCACGCGCAGCACGATGTTGCGGAACTGCTCGGCCGTCGTGAGCTTGGCGCGCGCGGTGATGATGGCCGTCAGGCGCTGGCCCTCGGGCGCCGGCTGGGCGCCGAGCTGGCCGGCCGAGACCTCGGTGTTCTGCGCCAGCAGCGCGTTGCGGATGTCGCCCGGGACCAGCGCGTAACGCTGCAGCTGTGCCGGGTCCAGCCAGATGCGCATCGCATAGCCGGAGCCGAAGACGTTGATGTCGCCCACGCCCTCGATGCGGCTGACGATGTCGACCAGCGTGCTGGACAGGTAGTCACCCAGGTCGGCCGAGGTCACGGCCGGGTTGTCGCTGGTCAGCATGATGACCATCAGGTTCTCGGTGCCGGCCTTGGTCACGCGCACGCCCTGCGCCTGCACCGCCTGCGGCAGCCGCGACAGCGACTGCGAGACCTTGTTCTGGACCTGCATCTGCGCCAGGTCCGGGTCCGTGCCCGCGACGAAGCTCAGCACCGTGCTGGCACCGCCGGAAGCGTTGCTGTTGGACTCGATCGAGAACAGCCCGTCGATGCCCTTGAGGTTCTGCTCGATGACCTGGGTCACCGAGTCCTCGATCGCCTTGGCGGCCGCACCCGGGTAGCTGGTGTTGATGGAGATGCGGGTGGGCGCGATGTCCGGGTAGCGCTCCAGCGGCAGAATGCGCACCGCGGCGGCGCCCGCCAGCATGATCACGATCGCGATGACCCACGCGAAGATGGGCCGGTCGATGAAGAACGACGCCATGGTGTCAGCGCCCCGCGCCGGAGGCCGAGCCGGTCGCCGGTCCGGAGGTCGAGTCCCCAGGCGCGCCGGGCTGCGTCGCCGCCGACGCGGCCGGACCGCCGGTCTCCGCCGCGACGGCAGCCGCCGCGGAGGCTGCGGCCGGCTTGCCGCCGGCGCCCGGAGAGCCGCCGCCGCCCTTCTTCATGCCCGCGGGAACGGGTGTCACCGGCTGACCGGCGCGCACACGCTGCAGGCCTTCGATGGCGAGCTTGTCGCCTGCCTTCAGGCCGCTGGCGACCAGCCACTGGTTGCCGACCGCGCGGGTCAGCACCAGCTGGCGCAACTGCAGCTTGTTCTCCGGTCCGACCACCAGCGCCGTCGCCTCGCCGGTGGGCGAGCGCGTGACGCCCTGCTGCGGCACCAGGATCACGCCGCTGTCGACGCCGGCCAGCAGCTTGGCACGGACCACCATGCCGGGCAGCAGCGCACCCTCGGGATTGGGCACGATCGCGCGCAGCGTCACCGCGCCGGTGCCGCGGTCCACGGTCACGCCGCTGAACTGCAGCGTGCCGGGACGGGCGTATTCGGTGCCGTCCTCGAGCACCAGCTTGATCCTGCTGCTGCCGCTGCGGGCGTCGAGCTGGCGGCGCAGCTGCAGGATCTCGGCGCTGCTCTGGACGATGTCCACGTGCATCGGATCGAGCTGCTGCACCGTCGTCAGCGCCTGCGTCTGGGCGGCGGTGACCAGCGCGCCGGCGGTCACCGTCGACACCTCGATGCGGCCGGAGATCGGCGCGGTGATGCGGGTCCGGTCCAGCTGCACGCGCGCGGCATCCAGCGCGGCGCGGGCCACGGCCACGTCGGCCTGGGCCTGACGCAGCGTGCTGGCGCTGTCGTCGGCGCTCTGGCGGCTGAGCGCGTCGGCCTTGAGCAGCTCCGCATCGCGTTCGGCGCGGCTGCGGGCGACGGCGACCTGCGCCTCGGCCTTCTGCAGCGCGGCGGCGGTGCGGGCGCGCTCGGCTTCATAGGTCGCGGCGTCGAGCTGGTACAGCGGCTGGCCGGCACGGACCAGCTTGCCTTCCTCGAAGAGCCGTTTCTGCACGATGCCGGTGACCTGCGGGCGGATCTCGGCGACCTGGCTGGCGGACAGCCGGCCCGGCAGCTCCAGCGCCAGCGGCGCGTCCTGCGTCGTCACCACGACCACGCCGACCTCGGGCGGGGCGCGCTTGACGGTCTCGTCCTTCTTCTCGCCGCAGCCGGCGAGCACCAGCACGGCCAGGGCGGCCAGCGCCGCGGCGATCGGCCCCAGGGTCGGGGCGCGCGGGGTGCGCGGCGGGATCAGGGACTTCAACGACGTGGATGTCAGAATCTTCTTCGGCATGGCGGCGGATGCTCGGCCACGAATGTGGAGAGACCTTGAAGATCGCGTCAGGCGCGCGGCCTCCGCCCGGATGGCTTGCCGGTCGCACGCCTGCGCCCGCATCATCCGGTCCGTCGACGGTTCCCCCATCACTTTCGGCACACTGCCACTCGTTCCCACCCTCCGCGCCCACCCGACAGCCGCCGCTCGTTCCCCGGTCCGCACCGCGCTCCTGCCCTCTTCCGGATGAAGCTCTCGCTCACCCTCACCGCCCGGCTCTTCGCCGCCGTCTTCAGCACCGCCATGGCGGTGGCGCTGGCGATGGGCGTGTTCTCGCACATCAACCTGAACCGGGACTTCATCGGCTACCTCAACGAGCAGGGCGTGAACCGGCTGGAACTGGCCCGCACCAGCGTCACCGCCGGCTACCGCGAGAACGGCAAGAGCTGGGATTTCCTGCGCGAGAAACCGGAGCTCTGGGGCCGGCTGCTGCGGCCGCTGGTGCCGGAGGCCGACATGCCGGCGGTCAAGCACGGCCCGGCCGAACTGACGGGTGCGACGCGGCGCTTCACGCTGTTCGACGAGAACCGCGAGCGCGTGGCCGGCTACGCCGGGCCGGTGGAGCCGACCGTGGAGCGGCCGATCATCGTCGACGGCCTGACCGTGGGCTGGCTGACGCTGACACCGATCGAATCGGTGAGCCCAGGGGCGGAGAAGCATTTCTATGACGCGCAGCTGCGCTCGGCCTGGGTCGTGGGCGGGGCGGCGGTGCTGCTCGCAGGCGCGGTCGCGTTCTGGATCTCGCACCGTCTGCTGAGGCCGGTGCGGCGCGTCGCCGATGCCACGCATCGCCTCGCGGCGGGCGACTTCGAGGTCCGCGTGCCCGAGACCCGCAACAACGACGACATCGCCGGCCTGGGCCGCGACTTCAACCAGCTCGCGCTGACCCTGCAGCGCAACGAGGCGATGCGGCGCGAGTTCCTGGCCGACGTCTCGCACGAGCTGCGCACGCCGCTGGGCGTGCTGCACGGCGAGCTGGAAGCGCTGGAGGACGGCGTGCGCAAGCTCGACGCGCAGGCGCTGCGCTCGCTGCAGGGCGAGGTCGGCATCCTGCACAAGCTGGTCGACGACCTGCATGAACTCTCGATGGCGGACGTGGGCGCCCTCGCCTACCGCAAGTCGGAGGTCGACCTGCGCGAGCTGATCGACGTGACGGCCGGCGCCTTCGGCGAGCGTCTGCACGGCAGCGGCCTGAAGCTGCAGCTGGACCTGCCCGAGCAGCCGCTGCGCGTCTTCGGCGACGAGCGCCGGCTGCGGCAGCTGCTGGGCAACCTGGTCGAGAACAGCTGCCGCTACACCGATGCCGGCGGCGCGCTGAGCATCAGCGCGCGGCGCAGCGGCACGCACGCCGTGATCGACGTGCAGGACACCTCGCCCGGCGTCGGGCCGGAGCACCTGCCGCGCCTGTTCGAGCGCTTCTTCCGCGTCGACGCGTCGCGCAGCCGGCGCGGCGGCGGATCGGGGCTGGGACTGTCGATCTGCCAGCGCATCGCGGAGGCGCACGAGGGCCGCATCGAGGCCCGCCCCTCGCCGCTGGGCGGCCTGTGGATGCGCGTGGAGCTGCCGGTCCATGGCTGAGAACGGCGCGGGAACGGGATCGGGTCTGGCCCCGATGCCGATGGAACCGGGCCCGTCGCGGGTGCTGGTGGTCGAGGACGAACCCAAGCTCGCGGCGCTGCTGGCGGACTACCTGCGCGCGGCCGGGCACGAGCCCGAATGCGTGGCCGACGGCCGCGAGGTGATCCCGGCGTGGACGGCGCGGCGGCACGACCTGATCCTGCTGGACCTGATGCTGCCGGGCATCGACGGGCTGACGCTGTGCCGCACGCTGCGCGCGATGAGCAGCGTGCCCATCCTGATGCTGACGGCGCGGGCGGACGAGTCGGACCGCCTGGCCGGCCTGGAGACCGGCGCGGACGACTACATCGCGAAGAACCCGTTCAGTCCGCGCGAGGTGATGGCGCGGGTCAAGGCGGCCCTGCGCCGGGGCCGCGCGCACGAGATGGCGACGGCCGCCGCGGTGGCCGCCTTCGCAGCCGGCAGCGAGGCGCTGTCCGTCGACGAAGCCGGCTGGACCGCGAGCTGGCGCGGCGAGCCGCTGGACCTCACGCCGATCGAGTTCCGGCTGCTCCACATCCTGGCCGCGCAGCCGGGGCGCGTGTATGCGCGCACGCAGCTGCTGGACCTGCTGCACGTCGACGGCCGCGAGGTCACCGAGCGCGCGGTCGACAGCCACATCAAGAACCTGCGGCGCAAGCTGGAACGCGCGGGCGCCGGCACGGACCGGATCCGGTCGATCTACGGCGTGGGCTACCGCTTCGAGCGGTGACAGGTCATGCCGTATGACGCCCTCTCCCGCTGGCGGGAGAGGACGGGGTGAGGGGCAGCGGGCTCGGCAGTCAACCGGCGACAATCCGCCGCGTTATTCGAACCAGCCATTGCTGACGACTGCCAAACATTCCGCCACATGACCGCAATGAGACGGTCACGGCGCTTCCGGACAGTCGTCCCCGAGGAGGAACCCTGAATGAAGAAATGGATCGCCATCGGTGCGCTGGCGCTGCTGAACGCCTGCGCTTTCACGTCCTACACCCGCATGTTCGGCGGCTACGGCTACAGCGACGCGCCACTTGCGCAGGACCGGTACCGCGTGACCTTCGCCGGCTACCAGGACGACGTGCCGTCCAAGGCGGCGGACCAGGCCCTGCTGCGCAGCGCCGAGGTGACGTTGACGAAGGGCTACCGCTACTTCGCCGTCGTCGAGGAGCGCAACGACGTGCTGACCAGCAGCTACGACGTGCCGGCGACGCAGACGACCGAGACCTCGACCAAGACCGAAGGCAACGAGACGAAGTCGGTCTCGACGACGACCTACAGCGAGGCGAAGACGGTCACGCGCAAGCAGCCCGCGACGACGCTGACGATCCAGTGCTTCCACGACAAGCCGGCCGGAAGCGCCGACGGCAAGGTCTACGACGCGGAGTTCCTGTGGGCCGAGCTCGGCCCGCGTTACGGCGTCAAGCGTCCGCCGAAGGCCTGAGTCCGGCCTGACGGTCGCCTGAGGCCGCTTCGGCGAGCCGGTCCGCGAGGATCGGCAGGCCGAGCGCGGCGGTCGTCTGCCATCGGTGGTTCACCTGGGCGGCCACCTCCCCGGACTGCGGATTGATCTCGACGATCACCGCGTCCTTCGGGGACAGCCCCACCAGGCCTGCCGCCGGATAGACGACGCCGGAAGTACCGACGATCAGCAGCAGGTCGCACCGGGCGATGCGCCGCGTCGCGGCGTTCACGACCTCGTCGTCGAGCTGCTCGCCGAACCACACGACGCCGGGGCGGATCGACCCCTTGCCGCATGCCGCGCAGGTCGGCGGCGTCAGCCGGCGCTGCGCTTCAAGCGGCGGGTCGTCCAGATCGGCGCGCGCACCGCACCGGTCGCATCGCGCGGCGAAGAGACTGCCGTGCAGGTGCAAGGCGCCTTCGACGCCGGCCCGCTCATGCAGGTCGTCGACGTTCTGCGTCACCACCTGCGCGCCGAATTCGCGCTGCAGCCGCGCTACCGCGACGTGGCCGGGATTCGGCTGCGCGGCCATCACATGACCCCGGCGCCATTCGTACCAGCCCCAGACGGTCTCCTTGTCGCGCGCCCAGGCGCCAGGTGTTGCCAGCTGCCGGGGATCGAACTCGCCCCACAGTCCGTTGCTGCCGGAGCGGAAGGTCGGGATGCCGCTGTCGGCCGACATGCCGGCGCCGCTGAACACGACGATGTGCGAGAAACGGCGATTCAGCAGTTGACTCAATGCTGTGGGTAGGTCACCCCCTCGTTGTTGTCATTCATCTTCAGATGTCCGTCGAATTGCAGTGCGCGATTCCCCCGCGAGAGGGAGTCCGTCTCCCCCGTCGACTCACTGTCAACGCGGGGATGCGCTCGGATAATCGCATGCCATGAGTTACGCACCTGCTCTCGTCGCCAATGCCTTCCTGTACCGCACGAAGCAAACGGGACGAAAGCTCAACCATGCGCATGTGCAGAAACTGGTTTTCTTCCTTCATGCCTGGAGCCTGACGCTGGACGGACGATCGCTCGTTTCAGAAAGGCCGGAGGCCTGGCAATACGGCCCCTTGTTCTCTTCGCTCTATCACCGGCTCAAAACGTATGGACCCAAGACGATCGACCTGCTGCCCGAGTTTCATCCCGAGACCGGACAGCTTCGCCCGCTCATCCCCTCGCGCGAGGACCGGCGACTATGGTTCTTTGTCGATCAGGTCATGGATCGATACGGCAGGTTCACATCGTCACAACTGTGCGCACTCTCCCATGAGCCCGGCGGGGCCTGGGAAGAGACGAGGGATGCCAAAGTCACTGTGATGGCGGATGAGGTCATCCGCAGGCATTTCTTGAAGAAGATCCCCCATGCCTCCACCGTCTGATCCTGTACCTCACGAGTTACCCGACCTGTCGATGCTCGAGCCGGCCGAGCTCCGCGAAGTGCCCGAGGAAGGGTTCCTGACCCGGCCTGAAGCGCTGGACTTGAGCCTGCGTGCCTGGGCTGCTCGCGGCGGGATGGCTGCCGCGGCCGTGCTTTACGCCGCAGGGCTGTTTTCACTCGGCGTGTTTGTCGGCGTCTTCGACCACTGGCCCGCCGTCTCCGCCGACAAGTGGCACATCGTCGTGACCACGGTCGTCGCGCTCTTCTCGGTGCCCACGATGATCCTGCTGACGATCGTCCGCAGCTCGTCGTCGATGAAGACCGAGCCGGATCCCATCACCAAGAATCTTCATACCTTGATCGGCGAGAAGCTCCTCAATCTGCTCGAGAAGCTCGCCGACAAGGTGATCGCCAAGAACTGAGGCCGGAGTCTCCTCGGCCCCTTGAACGGCTCAGCCCTTCAACGCCGCCTCGATCTTCGCGACGTCGATCTTGTGCATCTCCATCATCGCGCTGAAGGCGCGCTTGGCCGCCGCGCGGTCGGGGTGGTTCAGCGCCTCCGACAGCACGCGCGGCGTGATCTGCCACGAGATGCCCCACTTGTCCTTGCACCAGCCGCACGCGCTTTCCTGGCCGCCGTTGCCGACGATCGCGTTCCAGAGCCGATCCGTCTCGGCCTGGTCGTCGGTCGCGACCTGGAACGAGAAGGCCTCGCTGTGCTTCATGCCCGGGCCGCCGTTCAGGCCGATGCAGGGAATGCCCATCACCGTGAACTCGACGACCAGCACGTCGCCCTCCACGCCCGAGGGATAGTCACCCGGCGCGCGCGCGATGCGGCCGACCTTGCTGTCCGGGAAGGTCTTCTCGTAGAAGCGCGCGGCCTCTTCAGCGTCACGGTCGTACCAGACGCAGATCGTGTTCTTCGCTTGCATGGGGTCTCCTTGGGGTTGAGGGGGTCATCGTATGCACGACGAGTGGCAGGCCGGGTTTTCGACACGGTCCTCAACATGAGGGACACGCACGCGGTGCGGCACCAGAACAGCCCGCGCCGGTTGGGCCTTCCCTCTCAGAAACCGCCCCCGCGAGCCGCCCCCTCAGACCATGCCCCTCAGATCCCGCCCGCCGACACGATCGGCCCCGTCGGCTTGCCGCTGCGCGAGCCGCCGCTGGGCTCCAGGCTGACGGCGAAGGCCTGGGTATCGGCGAGGAGGTTGGCGCGGGTCACCGTGGTGGGGACGTCGCCCGCTGCGATCAAGCCGAGCGAGCGTGGTGCGCCCGCCTTCGGCACGGCCCAGAGCTCCAGCGCGTGGGCAGCGTCGATGACCACCGGCGCCAACGGCTTCAGCACCAGCGCCCGTCCGTCCGCGGACACGCTGGCGACGAAGCCGGTCTTGACGAGTTCGACGCCCTCCGGCGTGCTGCGCAGCACGACCACGATGGGCGCCGCCTCGGGGACAGGCCGGGCGACGATCACCGCCAGCACCACGGAAGCCGCAAGGGCCACGGCACTCAGCCCGCGCCAGAATCGGAGCGCGCCCCGGCGATCATTGGCCGCCGCCGAGCGTGCATCCGTTGGTGTTGCCGTTGCCGTTGGCACCGCCGATGCCGATGTCGAAGGCTGAGTCGACACCGACTCGCCCTCGGATGCGCCGAACAGGCGCATCTGGATCGTTGCCCACACGCTCGGAGGTGGATCGACCGCTCCCACCTGCTCCGCCAGCAGTTGCAGACGCGCAGCCCAGGTCGCCGTGGCTGCGGCCAGCGCAGGGTGTGCCGGCAGCAGCCGCTCGAAACGGCGGCGCGCGCCGCCTCTCAGCGTGCCGACGGCGTAGTCCGCGGCGAGCCGCTCCGCACGTTCCGGATGTCCGTAGTCCATCAGACCGCCCTGCCCATGGTCGCGAGCCGTTCGGTCGCCCGGTCCAGGCAGCCGCGCAGGCTCTGCAGCCCGCGCCGCACCCAGCTCTTCACCGTGCCCAGCGGCTGGCTCATGTGCTCCGCGACCTCGGTATGCGACAGGCCCTGGTAGTACGCCAGGGCCAGGCTCGCTGCGCTGCTCGCCACTCAGTTGTGACATGCAGCGCTCCAGCGCATGCGCGCGGTTCGCGTCATCCAGCAGATCCAGCGGGCTGGGCTGCTCGCTAGGCAGATGGTCCAGCAGGTCGCGCTCGCCCTCGCCGCCGTCCGACCCACCGTCGATCCCGCCGAAGCGGCTGATCGTCGCCGGCTGCGCGGCACGACGCCGCAGGCTGTCGATCGCCCGATGTCGCGCGATCGTCGTGAGCCAGGTCAGCACCTTGCCGTGCGCGGCATCGAAGCTCGGTGCCTGCCGCCAAACGGTGATGTAGATCTCCTGCAGCACCTCTTCCGCATGGCCGCGGTCGCGGTTGATGCGCAGCACCATGCCGAACAGCGCTGCGCTGGTGGCCCGGTAGAGCTCGTCGAACGCGCCGCGATCGGCCGACGCGACGCGCTGCATCAACGCCGCCAGGCGGGCGTCGCGCTCGGGAGCGCCGGACAGCGGCGCATCGGCGTGCCGGCCGGGGGGACGTCGGGGCCGGAGTCGTCGGAAGGGGTCGTCATGGGGCCTTGTACGCAGCGGACACGCGAATGGATCAGACCGGAGGTCAGAAGGGCTCCGACAGGTTCAACGCAGACCGGCATGGCGGGCTCCGCCTCAGAAGCTGCGGCGCAGGGTGACGCGCAGCGTGCGCGGCTCCGCCGGATGCACATGGCGGTCGGCGACGGCCTGTGCCTCGCCAGGGAGCCGGGATTCGTAGAAGTAGTCGATGTCGTTGACCCGGCGGTCGAACAGGTTGAAGACGTCCAGCGTCACCTCCGTCTTCGCGCCGAAGCGGCGGCTCACGCGCAGGTTGGTCGTGAGCGAGGAACGGGACCGCACGCTGTCGTCCTCGATCAGCGGCGCGCTGCCGAGGTAGCGCCATTGCAGGCTGGCGGACCAGGGTCCCAGCTCGCGCACCGTCACGCCGAACGAGGCGACCTTGTCGACGGCATTGGGAATGCGCGCGCCGGCGGGATCGGCATCGGAGAAGCGCGCCCGCGTCCAGGCGAGGTCGGCATCGATCAGCAGCCACGGCACCGGCACGTAGCGGTTGTTCCATTCGACGCCGTGCCGCTGGCTCGGCCGGTTGGCCTCCGTGGCGCCGGCGTCGCCGACGTAGACCAGCTCCGAATCGAAATCGAGCTTCCACCACGCCAGCGAGCTCTGCAGACCCGGCACGATCTCGCTGCGCACGCCGAACTCGTAGCCCTTGGCCTTGACCAGCCCCGGCACGGAGTCCACCGGATCGCCGGTGCGTGGATCGACGCGCGCCGTGACGCCGCGCGCGTCGTTGCTGTGGAAGCCGCGGCCGGCGTTGAGGAAGAACTCGGTGCGTGACCAGGGTCCCAGGATCAGCGAGAACTTCGGCGACGCCAGGGTCTGCCGTGCGGAGCCCGAGTTCGTCGCATCGCTGAGGCTGTCGACGCGGAACCGCGCCTGGTCCGCACGCACGCCGACGACGGTGCGCGCCCAGGGCGTGAGCGTCACGCCGAGGTCGCCGTAAACGCTCGCCAGCGTCTCCCGCACGCGGTCGTCGCGCGTGGTGGCCATCGTCGCGCGCGCCTCGGTGTCGAAGAGCCCCACCCGCGCGCGGTCCTGGCGCAGTTGCACGCCGACCTCGCCGCGGGCCGGCAGCCCGGCGAGCGTCGTCTCCACCGCGTGGCTCGCGCTGAAGCCGTAGACCTGGCGATCGTCCTTCTGCGCGAACTGGTCGCCGGTGTCGGGACGTTCCATCGCATACGTGAAGTTCGAGTACAGCGACAGCCGGTACGCCATCGCGTACGCGGTCACGCGGGTGCCGCGATCGCCGTCGTCACGGGACCATTCGCCGGACAGGCTGCTGCGGCGCGTGCTGCCGCCGTCGCTCGGGTCGATGGCATCGAAGCGGCCGAACGGCCGGCCGTTGAAGCGCCCGGCATCGATGAGGCGCTGCGGCACCTGGTCGGTCGACGTCCAGTCGGCGCGATAGTCCATCAGCCCGACGCGCCAGCGATCGGTGCCGGAGGCGCCCGACAGGCTCAGGACGAGGTTGCGCCGGCTCAGGTCTTCCGGCAGGCGCCACGGACCGTCATTGCCCATCGCCTCCACCGCGACCAGGAGCTGCACGCCTTGCGCGACGCGCGTCGATCCGGCGGCGAGCGCGCGCCGGTAACGGCCCTCGCCCAGCGTCAGGCTGACGAACGGGGCGTCGAGCTCGCGCAGGTAGTCGATGTCGGCGGAGCCCGCCGCGGCGAAGTCGCCGTTGCGGGCGAAGTACGGCCCCTTGCGATAGTCGATCCGATCGACGAGCTCCGGGATCAGGAAGTTCAGGTCGGCATACCCCTGCCCGTGCGCGTGGCTGGGCATGTTGACCGGCAGGCCCATCACCGTCGTGGCGAAGTCGGTCCCGTGGTCGAGGTTGAAGCCGCGCAGGAAGTACTGGTTCGCCTTCCCGTCGCCGCTGTGCTGCGTGACGATCAGGCCAGGCACGAACTCCAGCACCTCGCCGGGCCGCAGCACCGGCCGGCTCTTGAGGAGCCCCGCCCGGATCGTTCCCTGCGACGCCGCGTCGCTGCTGCCAATGCCGTTGTCGTAGTGGCGGCCTTCGACCTCGACGCGTTGCAGCGCGACGGTCTGCGTCATTGCGGTGGCGGTCGCAGTGGCAGTGGCAGTGGCAGTGGCGGTGGCAGCGGCGGTGGCGGTCGCAGACGTGGACGTGGAGCCGTTCATCGCGTCCGTCGCCGCTTCAGCGGCGCGTGCCGCGCTGATCACGCTCATGGCCAGCGTCACCGCCGCCGCAGCCATCACGAGATCGGTTGTCATGCGCCTACTCCCAGGATCTGCACATCGAAGAGCCGCTCGACCAGCCAGACGATCGCGACCAGCGCGACGATCGCGGATCCCGCGCCCAGCACCCATCGCGGATAGCCGCGCCAACGCCGCCCCGCCCAGGCGAGCGGCACCAGCACGGCGACGATCGCCAGCTGCCCCGCCTCCACGCCAAGGTTGAACAGCACCAGCGGTGCCGCCAGTTCGGACCGTGCGAGACCGAGGTCCTTCAGCGCGCTCGCGAAGCCGAAGCCGTGCACCAGTCCGAAGAGGAAGGTCAGACGCCAGCGCGTCTCGACCAGCACGGGCCGCAGGTTGTTCAGCGCCGCGAGCAGCACGCTGAGCGCGATCAAGCTTTCTACCCAGCGGGTCGGCGGATTGACGACGTCGAAGACCGCCAGCGCCAAGGTGATCGAATGCGCCACGGTGAAGGCTGTGACCACGCCGAGCACGCTCCACAGCGCCGATCGCCACGCGGCAGCCGGGCGCCACTGTCCGGCCTCGCGCCTGAGCACTGCCGGCAGCAGCAGCACGACGAGGAACAGCACGTGGTCGACGCCGATCCAGATGTGATGCACGCCGTCGCGGAAAATGCCGGCCAGGCTGTGCGTCCGGGCGGGCTCAGATCCCGTTTCCGCTCCCAGTGCCGCGGTCATGCCCGCCGTTCCCGGCGCGACGACGGCGGTCTTCGCCGCGCCGCCCTGCCGCCAGACCAGCACGCCGCGATGCGTCGGATCGGTCGTCGCGAACAGGTCATAGGACAGATTGCCGCTGGCCGGCGCCTGGGCGCATGTCCACGTCTGCACGAGCACCGCATACCGGCCGTCGCTGTGCTGCGCCAGCTGCAGCGGCGCGTGGGCGCCGGCCCGGCAGGCGGCGCCCTGCGCGTCGCGGATCTCCATCCGCACGCCGAGGTCGGTGAGCGACTCGATGTCCGCCGCGCGCGATCGCACCTCGCCCCAGCGCAGCAGGCCGTCGTCGTCGGCGTCGAGCACCAGATCGCGGTCCAGGTCGCGCAGGGCGATGTCGATGCGCAGCGTCGCGGCAGTGCCGTCCGTTCGCAGCTGCAGGTAGGCGTCGCTGGCCTTGTGGGCCTCGGCGATGGAAACGCCCGTGACGCCAGCCAGCGCGAGGCAGGCCGCGAGGACTCGTCGGAACCACGCGTTCATCCGCCCTCCTTCAGACGCTGGTCCCGCATCGATCGCTCGCGGACGAAGGTTCGGACGGGTTCGGCCGCGTCGGGCTGCTTCGCCGCTCGCGCGGCGCGCAGCAGAAGCACCGCATCCGCCGGCTCGCGCTGCTGAGCCCAATTCATCGTGGCCTCCTTCAATGCCGTCGCCGCGTCGTCCCGGACGTCGAGCGCGAAGCGCGCGCGCTCGCGCCCGTGGCTGGTGTCGCCCCGCAACGCCGCCGCTTCGAAGCGCTGCTGCATCTCCGTGGCCGCGCCCGCCGCGCCGGCATCGCCCGCCCGCTTCCAGGCGATGGCCAGGCGCAGCAACAGCGTGTCGGGGAGTTGATCCACGCCCTCCGGTTGACCGGCGCGCACGATGGCGGCGGCGTCCTTCGGTCGCCCCGCATCGAGCAGCCAATCGGCATAGGCCGCGCGGACGTAGAGGTCGTCGTCCAGTTGCAGCGCCCGTGCATACAGCGTCCCCGCCGTCGCGATTCCCTCGCGCTCGGCGAGTTCGGCCCGCAGCAGCGCGATCCACGCATGCGGCGCGCCCGGCGCGCGATCGAGCGCCGCCAGCCGTTGCGTCGCGGCGGCGTCCCTGCCCTGGAGGCTGTCGAGCTCGGCCAGGCACGCGTGGCCGTGCGGCAGCGACAGCGGCGGCGCCGCCAGCCGCTGGCATCCCGCCCGCGCCTCGTCCCAGCGCCCACGCACCTGCAGGATGCCGGCGCGCGTGAGCGCCGCCTGCGCCTGCAAGGCGACCGGCAATCCGCGCTCGGCCATCAGGCGGTCGAGTTCCCCGAGCGCCGCGTCGAAGTCGTGCCGCGCCTGCAGCACCGTCGCCTTGAGCAGTCGTGCCGCGGGCGGCGCGGCGGGATCGCTCCACCACGGCCGCAGCCACGCCTGTGCCGTGCCGAGGTCGCGCGGATCACCGTAGCGCCGGCTGCGCTCGATGGCTTCGCGCGCGGCGCGCAGCGCCAGTCCGAGATCACGCGGCTGCTGCGCCAGCACCCGTTGCTCGGCGCGCTGACGCGCGCGCTCGCCCGCCGATCCGGCGCGCAGCGGCAGCCGCTCCACGACCTCGTCGTCCTGACGAGGCGTGAAGGGCGCCGCCGACGCGACCGCTGCGGCAACGGCGAGGCACGCGAGCGCGCAGGCCCGCGCGGCGCTCAACTGACGGACGCCGGTTCGTCGGTCTCGCTGGCGGGCGGCGTCGTCACGTTGTCCGCCGTCAGCGGCTCCGCGGTCTCGCTGCTCGACTGCGCCGTCGTCAGCGTGAACTGCGTGTAGGCCGTGGAGGAGCCGAGCGCGCTGTCGGGCACCGACGCGGGCGTCGCGTCGACGGGACCGCCGTCGTCACCGCCGCCGCCCCCGCCGAAGCAGCCGGCCACCATCGCCGCGCCGGCGATCGCCGTCAGCGCGATGGCCGGACGGCGCCAGGCCGTCGCGCGGATCCGCCTGTCGTGATCCCGGGATCGGGACGGACGCGAAGAGGACTCGTTCATGATGGACTCCTCGGTCACTGCGTACCGCCCATGGGCGTGTACAGGTAGGGGAAGCCGGGCAGCAGCGGCACGACGGCCTGGTCGACCGCGTCATGCAGCTTGAAGGCCGTGGCGCCCAGCGGCACCGCGGACGGCTTGCAGGCCGCGCCGAAGGCCAGCGCGTCGGTGTCGCCGTTGGCCATGCACAGGCCGCCCATCACCGCCACCAGCGAGATGTCGACGACGTCGTCCTTGGGCCGACGGCCGTTCGGATAGCCGGCGTTGTCGTTGCCGTGCGCCAGCAGGTTGCCGACGATGCCCAGGCGGTTCTGCTGCGCGAAGGGCACGGCCGCGATGGACGTGTTCAGGCGCAGCTCTTCCGACGCGACCACGTTCGCCGGCTGGTTCACGCCCTTGATGCCGGTGAGGAAGGTGGTGACCAGGTCGTTGCGCGGCAGGTTGGTCGGCGCGGAGCCCGGCAGGTTGAGCACCGTGGCGAGCAGCGCCGGCAGGGTCGGGTTGGTCACGTAGGTGGCGAATTGCGCGTCGTCCTTCGGCTTGGCGCTGTTGAAGCGGTCCTTGTCGGGCAGGCCGATGACGACCTCGTTGACCAGCGGCATGCCCAGGCGCGAGACCTGGACCCAGGCGCCGCCGGCCTTGTCGGCGGTCTGGTGGCCGGCCTTGGGGGCGGGATCGATGATGCGGGCCTGGCGCATGCTGGCCGAGGTCCAGCCGCCGATCACCGGCTCGGTCCCGGACACGAGGCAGCTCTTGTGGACCTCGAGCGCGAGCGTGGTGACGTTCTTGCCGTCGAGCGTGTTGGGTGCCGCGTTGATCTGGGCCGGATCGGTGATCAGCGCCACCGGCGCGTTCACGAGGTCGAAGATCGTGCCGAGGTTGACCGCGAACGGGTCCTTGCGCTGACCGACGAAGACCTTGGCCGGCTGGTTGCAACCGGGAATATTGACCGTGTAGATGTGCTTGGCCGCATAGGCCGCGTAATCGGCGATCGTCTTCTTGCCGATGTTGTCCACGGGCTTGTCGAAGGACGTGCCGCCGCCGGGGTTGCCGATGGACGACCGCGTGCCGGTGCGGCGATCGCCGCGCACGATGTCGACGGTGTAGCTCTCGTTCACGTTGAGCGTGGCGGCCTTCACGTCGGCCACGGGGCCGGACTGGACCAGCGGGATCGGCACGGTCTTGTCCCCGATGGTCAGCGCGGTGGCCTTGAGCGTGTTCTTGAAGCGGAACTGGAAGGTGATGTCTTCCTTGGCGTCGCCGTTGTTGTCGACGTGGATCTCGTAGAGCGCGTTCGGATCCATCGCGTAGTAGTTGGGGCCCGCGAAGGGATCCTGCAGCGGCACGTAGTTGGCGATGAGCGTCACGTAGTCGGCCCGACCCGCCTCGTAGCTCATGAACAGGTAGAAGTCCGTGGCATCCGCCTTGGGGACGGTGGTGATGAACGGCGCCTCGCGATGGCTGGACGCGAAGGCCAGGCCCGCGCAGAGCGCGCTCGCGGCGAACAGCCCGGCGCGCAGCGGCGTCGATGGGAACTGGATCATGGAAGGCTCCTCGTGGTTGAGGGAACGATGTGGTGGGGGCGGGCGCGGAAGTGCCGCCCGAGTCCCTTTACGCGGCCGGGGGCGCCTTGGATGCGCGGTTCCGGTCCGTGTCGCGGGTTTGATGTCCACCGCTCCTCCCGGAGGGCAAGCACACGCCCCGTTCCGCCGTCATCGCGTCAGCGATGGGCGGGACAGCTCCCGAGCGTTTCCGATGAATCCGAACGACGCAGCGCTGCGTACGCGGCCGCGCACGAGCGGGATCCGTGTCACTTCCGGGCCGGAACCGGGGGACATTCCGGCGGAGGCAGGCGGGTGCACCGCGATGCCCAGACGTTCGTCGTGATCTCGGCGAAGACCTTGAGGCGTCGCAGCCCGGAGGGCGGCGGCTTCAGTTCGCCCATGCCGCGCGGATCCAGAGCGATCACCGCCCCTTCGATCGCTTCACGGGCGGCATGCCCGCCGCCCCCTTGATCCCGCCCAGGATCAGATCGATCCCCGCGACGAAATCGCCGCGGTCGTCGTGCGCGCGCAGCGCATCCGCCACCGATCGCGTGAACGGGTAGTCGCGCTCGTCGAGCGCCGACCACGCGTCCGCCACCTCGCCGAGGAAGTCGTCCCGGTCGAGTTCGCGCGTCTGCGCCGAGAGCCGGTTCGCGGCGTTCTGTCCGCCGACGCCGAGGATGTAGTGCAGCAGCGCCGAGGTCGCGGACCACTCGCCCGCCGACGGCGCGCCGAGCGCGCGCACCTGCTGCCCGAGGCATTCGAGGACGCGCACCGCCGGCAACGCGCCGGCCGAGTGGAACAGCACCGAGCCGATCCACGGATGCTCGTCCATCGCATCGAACAGGCCGAGCGCGAGCGCGCGGATCGTGTCCTCTGGCGTCTGCGTGTCGGCATGCTTGTCCACGTGCGCGGCCATCACGCCGGCGATCACCGCATCGCAGGCCGCGACGAGCAGATCGCCCTTGTTCGCGACATGCCAGTAGATCGCGCCGGGTCCGGTCGAGAGCCGCTCCGACAAGGCCCGGAAGGTCAACCCGCCCTCCCCGGCGCTGTCGAGCAGCTCGATCGACGCTTCGATGATGCGATCCCGCGACAGGGAATCCTCCCGCCGCTGAGGCGGACGTGTCTTCTTGACCATGCCCCGATCTTGACACAACTGGAACGCCGCTCCATCATCATGGAACGTCATTCCATGCATCGGCCGTTCCTGTTCGGGCGATGTCACCCCACCCTGAAGGATTTCAAGATGACACGCACGATCGCGATCGTCGGCGCCGGCCTCGGCGGCCTGATGCTCGCCCGGGTACTCCATGTCCACGGCATCGCCTCGACCGTCTACGAGGCGGAAGCCTCGCCCACGGCGCGCACGCAGGGCGGCATGCTGGACATCCACGACGACAGCGGCCAGCTCGCGTTGAAGGCTGCTCGGCTGCATGACGAGTTCGTCCGTCTCATCCATCCTGGCGGCCAGGCCTCGCGCGTGCTCGACCAGCACGGCGCGGTGCTGCTCGACCACCCCGACGACGGCCTCGGCGGACGGCCCGAGGTCCGCCGCGGAGAGCTCCGCCGCCTGTTGCTGGACGCGCTGCCCGCGGGCACGGTGCAATGGGGTCGCAAGTTGGCGGCGGTCGCCGCGCTCGGCGCAGGTCGGCACGCGTTGACCTTCACCGACGGATCGACGGTGTCGACGGATCTGCTGGTCGGCGCCGACGGCGCGTGGTCGAAAGTCCGCCCGCTGCTCTCCGAGGCGAAGCCCGCCTACATCGGCACGACCTTCATCGAGACCTACCTGTCCGACGCCGATGTCCGGCATCCGGCGAGCGCCCGGGCGGTGGGCGGCGGCGCGTTCTTCGCGATGGCGCCGGGCCGGGGCATCTTTGCCCACCGCGAGCCGGACGGCATGCTGCACACGTATGTGGCAGTGCAGAAGCCGATGGCGTGGGTCGCCGGGATCGAGGTCGCCGATCCTGCCGTTGCGCTGCGTCGGGTGGCGGCCGAGTTCGACGGCTGGGATCCCGCGCTGACTGCGCTCATCACCGATGGCGAGACGGATCCCGTGCTGCGCCCGCTCCATGCGCTGCCGTCGGATCACCGATGGGATCGGGTCCCCGGCGTGACGCTGCTCGGCGACGCGGCGCATCTGATGCCGCCCGCGGGCGACGGGGCGAACCTCGCGATGGTCGATGGCGCGGAGCTCGGCCAGGCGATCGCGGCACATCCCGATGATCTCGAAGCCGCGCTCACGGCCTATGAGCAGACGCTCTTCCCTCGCAGCATCGAGGCCGCCGCGGGCGCGGCCGAAGTGCTCGACGCGTGCCTCGGCCACGAAGCGCCGCACAGCCTGGTGAGGTTCCTCAACCACGCACGCGACGCCTGACCCTCAGCTCCCGCAGCCGCTGCCGCAACTGCTCCCGCAGCTGCTGCCACTGCTACCACCATCGCCGCAGCCGTCACCCGCACCGCCTCCGCAGCCGTGATCCCCGCCACCGAGGCTGCCCCCGCACGCGCTGCCGCACGAACTTCCGTCGCCCTTGTCGCCGGTCTTGTCGCCCGTCTTCGCGCGTTCGCGCGCCAGAGGTCCCGCTTCGCGCCAGCTGACGAGACCGAACGTCAACAGCGCCGCTGGCATCAGCGCATAGTGCGGATGCGCACTCCCGCCGGCCCGGCCATCCGCCAGCAGGTCCTTGTGCCGCACCGTGCCGGCGATGCGTTCGTAGGCCCAACCCCAGGGCGTCCCCAGAATCCCGTCGACCCGGAACACCAGCGGCAGCGGCCCCTTGACCGGGGAGATCCGCTCCGCCCGCGCGGCGCGGACCAGACAGCGCGCCAAGGCCGCGCCGGTGTCGTCGCCGGCCTCGTGCTCGCGGTGCGCCACCGTCCGGCCATAGCGTGACTGCTGCCAGGCGGCGAGCCCGTCGGGATCGTGCTCGATCCACAGGTGCCAGACCAGATCGGCGGCTCGCGAGGGCAAGGCGCATCCAAGCGGCGCGGCGGCTGCGCTGGCGTCGAAGAACTGGACGAGGGCATGGGCCGCGAGCCGCCAGCCGCCCTCGCCGGGCTTCCAGCCGGGATGCTCGATGTCCACCCAGGCGAGCCAGGCGGACTTCAGCGGCAGGGGAAGCGCCGGTGGGACCGGCTGGCCTCGTCGGCGGGTGATCGCACGTTGACGCCGCTCATGCCGGCGAAGGTGCCAGGTCAAGCTGGCTTGGCGCAAGCGCTGGAGGAGCACTTCGAGGAGGCTGTCCTTGCCCCGATGGCGACGCATGTCGTGGGACTGGTCGCTCTTGTTCTGGTCGTTCCTGCTCGGGATGTTCGTCTCTTCTTTTTGTTGTTGTGATCAGGAGTCTGTGTCGGACAAATGACAACGGTGTGACAGGGCCACCACTCATCCCGCCGAGGCGGCGATGAACCGCTCCAGCGTCTCCACGTGCTTGGGATCGCCCGCCTTGGCGGCGTCGTCGCGGATCTGCCGGATGACCGGTTGCGCCTCCTCTTCCACCTGCAGGACGAGGAACACGAAGGCCCAGAGCCACAGCTGCCCGAGCCCGTCCAGCAGTTCCTGGTTGCCGTGCACCAGCGTCTTGCGGACCCGGGCCACGAGGGCGCGATCGGCGCTCAGGTCCGCGAACTTCTGGCGCTTGCCCATGATCCCGGGCATGTGGGAGAACGAGCGCGCGTACCGCAGGAAGGTCAGCGACGACTGGTAGCCCGCCAGGGACGGCTCCGGCTCCCCGGGCAGACGCGCGAACTGGTCGTGGCCGAAGAGGAAGACCGCGGCATGCAGCGGCAGGCTGCACACGGGATAACCGCGCCACACGATGCTGCGCAGTCCTTCGTAGGCACGGAGCAGCAGCGCGAAGTCCTCCTCCGACTTCAGCGACGGCAGGTGGTCCAGCCGGAGCAGGTGGAAGAAGAACGCGGTGTGCTCGGCCTCCACCAGGAACTTGCCGGCCTTGCCGATCAGGGGCGTGATCAGGTGATGGTGGCTCGGCCAGAACTTGCCCTGCTCGCCATAGCGCATCGAGGTCGCCTCGTCGGCGATGAAGTCCATGAGCAGCTTGCGCTCCGGCGTGTCGGGGCGGGTCGGCGCGGGCGCGTCCGCCTCGTCGGTGGAGCACGCCTCGTCCGCGGCGTCCGTCTCCCCGTCCACCTCGTCGTGCGACGCGGCATCGGTGTCCGTGCCCTCATCCCCTTGCAGGAACGGCCGCTTCCATGCATCGAACGCAGCCTGCCATCGCGCCTGGGCGGCCTCGACCACGGGATCCGGATCCTCGACGGCCTCCAGGTCGAAGGTCGCCTTCAACCAGTCGCGGTAGGCGACGATGGCCTCGATGTACTCGCCGTCGTCGTCTTCATCCTCGTCGTCGTCTTCATCCTCGTCCTCGTCGATGTAGAAGTACGCGCTGTCGTGCATGACCATGGGCTCGACGTCCAACGCCGCCAGCTGCAGCAGCTCGCGCACGTTGCCGGCGATCACCCATTCGCCGCCTTCGTCGCCGAACACGATCACCGGCCACTCTGCCGGCGCAGAACCGTCCTCGGGATTCCACAACGCGTAGAACGAGCCCGACCCGGTGGCGACGCCGAAGGCGGTCAACCGGGCGAGGAAGGCGGGATCCTTGGACCAGCCGGCCGTCAACCCGTTCGTTTCCCGCAGGGTCAGGTAGAGGCTCTCGGTGTATTCGGCGTCCAGGTCGTTCTGGAAGTCCAGCAGACGGGACAACTCCTGCGGCACCGGACGGCCACGGAAGAGTTCAGCGAAGGCGGCTTGTTCGATCATCAAAGGGCTCCAGGCATCGGTGGGGCCGCGCTCCATGGCCGCGCCCCCGTCCATCAGCCCGGAAGCCTAATCGGCGCGCGCGCCGACGCTGAGTGACCTTCGGCCAAACGACATCGGTCTCGCGCGACAGGGCCACACGCGTCCGGCCGCTCGCCCGGTCGCTCGCCCGGTCGCTCGCCCGGTCGCTCATCCGGCCTTTTCCCGCCGATCTGCCGGGCGATCAGTCGGCCGATCAACCGGCAGAGGCGTCCGCCGCGGCGTTCCGCCATGCCTTCGGCGATCGCCCGGTGACCCGCTTGAAGGCATTGCTGAAGGCGCTCTCGGACGTGTAGCCGAGCGAGCGCGCCAGGACCGCCACCGGCGTGTCCTCCTCCTCAACGCGCGCTCCGCGAGGCGCATGCGCCAGTCGGCGAGGTAGCTCAGCGGCGCGAGGCCGGCGACCTCCTTGAAGCGCACGGCGAAGGTCGTCCGCGACATCGCGCAGGCGCTGGCCAGTTCCTCCAGATGCCAGCTGCGCGACGGCTCGCCGTGCATCAGGCGCAGCGCCGGCGCGATGCGTGGATCCGCCAGCGCGCGCAGCCATCCCGCCGGCAGCGGACCCGAGGCCTCCAGATGCGCGCGCAGGATCTGGATGAACAGCAGCTGCGACAGCTGCTCCGTCACGAGCTGCGCGCCGGGCAGCGGATGGGCGCGTTCCTCGACCAGCTGGTTCAGCACCCAGCGGAACACCGTCGCCCGCGGCGAGGCGGCCTGGATGTGGATCCACGCCGGCAGCACGCCTTCGAGCAGACGTGCGCTCGCCGGGTCGAGCAAGACATGACCCCCGATGTGCGCGAAGTCCCCGCCGTCGCCCAAGGTGGCCGTCGACCGGCCCGAGCCGGAGAACAGCGCCATCGCGTCCACCGGCTCGACGTCCAACGCACTCGACAGCACCAGCATCCGCTTCGACGCCAACAGCCCCACGTCGCCGGTCTCGAAGAGGCGCGCCGTCGGCTCGCCCTCGATCCGCACCCAGCAACGGCCCTTCACGACCGCGAAGAACTTGATCTTGTCCGGTGCGGGGAAACGGATCGCCCACTCGCCGCCGGCCTGGAATCCGCCGGTGACCAGCGACGCCGCGCGCGTGAACTTGAGGATGTCGGAGAACGGATCTGCCTGCATTTCCGAACTATCGCGCAAGTGATGCGTACGCTCAAGCATTCACAGTTCAGACCTCGCCGCCTATCGTGCCGGTCATGCGCCATGGCAGGCACCGCACCGGATGCCCGCCGGCAATGCCCCCGTGAACGACAGGAACTGCATCCACGACATGAGCCACTCGAACCACTCCCCAGGCCCGACGGAATCCGACGACCCGCGGGGCGACCTTGTCCTGGTGACCGGCGGCACCGGCTTCATCGCGCAGCACTGCATCCTGGCGCTGCTCGCGGCCGGTTATCGCGTGCGCACCACGCTGCGCTCGGCCAAGCGCGAAGCGGAGGTGCTCACGCATCTGCGCACCGGCGGCGCCGAGCCCGGCGATCGCCTGTCCTTCGTCGTCGCCGACCTGTCGACCGACGCCGGCTGGGCCGAGGCCGCCGCGGGATGCCGCTACGTGCTGCACGGCGCGTCGCCGACGCCTTCCGGCGCCCAGACGACCGAAGACGACTGGATCCGCCCCGCGGTCGACGGCAACCTGCGCGTGCTGCGCGCGGCGCGGGACGCTGGCGTCAAGCGGGTCGTGCTGACCTCCGCCTTCGGCGCGATCTGCGCCGGCCACGGCCCGATGTCGCGCCCCTTCGACGAGACCGACTGGAGCGATCTCTCGGGCAAGTCCGGCGAGGTCTGGCCGTATCAGAAGTCCAAGACGCTGGCCGAACGCGCGGCCTGGGACTTCATCGCGAAGGAAGGCCGCGGGCTCGAGCTCTCCGCGATCAACCCGGTCGCGGTGCTCGGTCCGGCGCTGGGTCCCGACACCTCCCATTCCATCGGCATCATCCAGCGGATGATGAACGGCCAGCCCGGCTGCCCGAAGATCAACACCGGCATCGTCGACGTCCGCGACGTCGCGGACCTGCATCTGCGCGCGATGGTCGATCCGGCAGCCAACGGCGAGCGCTTCCTCGCCACCGCCGGCGACAGCCTGTGGATGGTCGACATCGCGAAGGTGCTCAAGCGTCAGCTCGGCGCCGCCGCGCGCCGGGTGAAGACGCGGGTGCTGCCGAACTGGTTCGTCAAGCTGATCGGACGCGGCACGCCCGCGGGACGCAGCGTCGCCTCGCTGCTCGACCGGAACCTCAATGCCTCCGGCAACAAGGCCCGACGCCTGCTCGGCTGGCGCCCGCGCTCCAACGAGGAGGCGATCATCGCGACCGCGGAGAGTCTCGTCCGGTTGAAGATGCTCCGCGACTGACCCCGCGCGCCACGCGCGCCACGCAGCTCCGGTTTGGGATGCACCGCTAGGCGCAAACCGGAGCCATAGCAGCGCTATGGCGAGGATTTGCAACGACGCGGTGCGCCCAAAGCGGAGCCGCGTTCACTCGACGGTGATGCTGCGTTCCTTGATCAAACTCGCCATGCGCTTCAGCTCGGCGTCCACGAACTTCTCGGACTCCGCCACGCCGCCGTGGAACGCGTCGCCGCCGAGCTCCGCGATCCGCGCCTTGACTTCGGGCGAGGCCAGCGCCTGCTGCACGGCCTTGGACAGGCGGTCGATCACCGGCGCGGGCGTGCCGACCGGCGCGAACAGGCCGTTCCATTCGTACATCTCGAAGCCAGGCAGGCCGGCCTCCGCGCCGGTCGGCACGTCGGGCAGCGCCGCGGATCGCTTCTTCCCGCTGACCGCCAGCGGACGCAGCTTGCCCTGCTTCACGTACTGCAGCGTCGAGGCCACATTGCCGAAGAACACCGGGACCTGACCGCCGATGACATCGGTCAGCGCCGGACCGCCGCCCTTGTAGGGCACGTGCATCATCTCGACCTTGGCGGACTGCTCGAACAGCACGCCGGCGATGTGCTGCGCCGACCCGTTGCCCGAGGAGGCGAAGGCCACCGCGTCCGCCTTCACCTTGGCCGCGGCCACCAGTTCGGCGGCGTTCTTCGACGGGAACTGCGCATTCACCAGCACGACGTTGGGGAACAGCGCCGTCACCGCGACCGTCTTGAAGGCCTTGCCCTGCTTGTACGGCGAGTTGGGGAACAGCGTCGGCGTGACCGCGTACGAGGACGCGTCGAACAGCAGCGTGTAGCCGTCGGCCGGCGCGCGCGACACGGCGCCGGCGGCGATCTGGCCGCTGCCGCCCGGGCGGTTCTCGATGATGATGGTCTGGCCGAGCGCCTCGCCCACCTTGGGCGCGATCAGCCGCGCGATCAGGTCGGCGCCGCCCCCGGGCGGGTAGCTGACCATGAAGGTCACGGGCTTGGTGGGCCAGGCCTGCGCCGCGGCGCCGCCGGAGAAGGTCGTCAGGGCGGCCAGGGCCAGCGCCGTCAGCACGGCATGGCGTCGTTGGGTGATCATCGGGAGTCTCCAGGGAAGGACGGGGAACAGCGCACGCCGCGCATCAGGGAACGGCGCGATCCGTGCATCAGGGAACGGCGCACTCCGCGCGCTGGGGGTCATCAGCGCATCTCGGCGCTATAGTGGAAAGCGGTGGCGTCGCCCCAGGTGGTGCGCAGCTCGATGCACTGGCCGCCGAGGTCGAAGGCCTGACGGTCGACACGGATCCCGGGCGCGCCCTCAGGCAGGTCCAGCAAGGCCGCGGTTGCGGCATCCAGATGACCGAAGGTCAATTCGTCGTTGGCACGCGCGACCGTCACGCCGCACAGGCGCGCGAGCATCGGGTAGAGCAGGTCTTCCCATTCGCCCGGCGGCAGGTCGCGCAACGCGGCGAAACGGGCCAGCGGCAGCAGGATGTCCTCGGCGAGGACAGGCTTCCCGTCGAGCAGCCGCACGCGCTTCACGCGCAGCGCGCCGTCGCCGGTCTCCTGGCCGAGCGCCTTCGCCTCGGCCGCGCGCAGGCGCACCGTCTGGCAGCGCCGGATCTGCGCCGTCGGCGGTCCGTCCGCGGGACCGCGGAAGCGGAAGAAGCGCAGCAGCGACGGGCCGTTCAAGCCTTGCGTGACGAAGGTGCCCTTGCCGTGCACGCGTTGGATGATGCCCTCGGCCGCCAGCATGGCGACGGCCTGCCGCACCGTGCCCAGCGCGACGCCGAAGCGCTGCGCGAGGTCGGTCTCCGACGGGATGGCCGCGCCGGCGGACCACTCGCCGTCGATGATGCGCTGTCGCAGGTCCTGCGCCAGTTGCGCATAACGGCTGACGCCGGCGGCCGGGACGCGACCGTGGTCCGCAGTGCCCGGTGTGCCCGGTGTGCCCGGTGTGCCCGGTGTGCCGGACGTCCTCGAAGCCCGGGACCGCGGAGGACTCGGGGGGATCGGAGGGCTCTTTGCACGCTGACGGCTGGCTGTACTCAAGTCAGTTTTCCTATAGTCCTCTATAGGACTAGAATTCGTTCATGATGCCGACGCCCCTCCCCGCCGTCAAGCCCGAAGGTCAGCCCGAGGCCGTGTCCCCGCCCCTCACGGGCGTGGTCGACACGCACTTCCACGCGTTCGATCTGACGACCGCCGGCGCGCCGGGATCGCGCTATGTCCCGGCCTATGCCGCGCCGATCGAGGCCTGGGATGCGGCGGTCACGCCGCACGGCGTGTCGCACGGCGTGCTGGTGCAGCCGAGCTTCCTCGGCACGGACAACGCGCATCTGCTCCAGCTGTTGGCGCAACGTCCCGCGCAACTGCGGGGCGTGGCCGTCGTCTCGCCCGATTTCGCGGTCAACGACCTGCGGCGCATGGACGCGCTCGGCGTCTGCGGCGTCCGGCTCAACCTGGTCGGCACCGACCACCGCATCGACGAGGCGCTGCATCCGCTCTTCGATCAGCTCGAGGCGCTGTCCTGGCACCTGCAGGTCCACACGGACCACGGGCGACTCGCGGACGTGCTGCGTCAGCTGCCCGAATCGCTGACGGTCGTCGTCGACCACTTCGGCAAGCCGGCGTCGCCGACCGAGGTGAGCGGCCTGGTCGCCGGTCAGCACGACCGGCTCTTCGTGAAGCTCAGCGCCCCCTATCGGCTGGCGGAAGGTTGCGAGGCCCAGGACCTGGCAGCCCGCTGGCTGGACCGCGTGGGACCGATGCGGCTGGTGTGGGGCAGCGATTGGCCGTGCACCGCCCATGAGGCCTCGCAGGCCACGTCGGCATCGCCGCGGTGGCTCGCTGACTGGCTGGCTTCGGACACGATGACCGAGGTCGTGCTCACCGACAACGCGCTCAGCCTCTACGGCTTCTGAGCGGCTCCTGAGCGGCGTCCGAGCGGCCCCGCCGCCAGCCGGGCTACACTCCGCCCCGCAGTGCCTTGCGCGCTGCCGTAGGCGTTACCGTCATCCAACGCGTCCTTTGTCGAGAGGAGCCCAGCGGGGCAGTTCTCGATGAATCGTGACGCCGTTTCGATGACCGCCTGCAGCGCCTGCCCGGGTCCCCTCACGCCCGGGCGTCCTTCTGCCGGTCTGGTTTGCGGCTTCACAGCAATCCGGTTCCCAGAACCCAGAAGGACTTCCCATGAAACTCACCGGCAACACCATCCTCGTCACCGGCGGCTCCAGCGGCATCGGCCGCGCGCTGGCCGAAGCCCTCCATGACCGCGGCAATCGCGTCATCGTCACGGGCCGCAGGCAGGCCTTGCTCGAGGCCATGAGCTTCGCGCGGCCGGGCCTCGTCGGCCTGGCGCTCGATGTCGACGACCCCGCCTCGCTCGCGCGATTCACGGCGACCTTGCGGGCGCACTTCCCCGAACTCAACGTCGTCATCGCCAACGCCGGCATCTCCCGCACCGAGGACATGACCCGCGATGCATGGACCGCGGACGATGCCGAGGCCATCGTGCAGACCAACATCCTGGGCGTGGTGCGCGTCGCGGCCGCGGTGCTGCCGCTGCTCAAGGGGAAGGCGGACGCGGCCTTCCTGGCGACCGGCTCGGCGCTGGCCTTCGTGCCGCGCGCGGACTTCCCGACCTACTGCGCGAGCAAGGCCTTCCTGCATTCCTGGCTGCAGTCGCTGCGGCATCAGATGCGCCACGTGCCGATTGAGGTCCTGGAACTGTCGCCACCCTACGTGCAGACCGAATTGACCGGCGCGCAGCAGGCCAGCGATCCGCGCGCGATGCCGCTGACGGACTACGTCGCCGAGGTGCTGCAGTTGCTCGAGGACGGCCGGACGCCGCGCGGCGAAGTGCTGCTCGACCGCGACCTCCCACGCCGGTGGGCGGAGCGCGACGGCAGGTACGAGACGCTCTTTGCCGCGATGAATCCGGGTTGAGCGGCGCGCTGAGGCGCTGAGGCGCTGAGGCGATGAGGCGATGAAGCATCCAGGCGCCGAGGCGGGGTCAGCCCGCCGAGTGGCAGACCGCCTCGATGTTGTGCCCGTCCGGATCGATGACGAAGGCCGCGTAGTAGTTCGCGTGGTACTTCGGACGCAGTCCGGGCGGGCCGTTGTCCTTTCCGCCGGCCGCCAGCGCGGCGCGATGGAAGGCATCGACCTGCTCGCGGGTCTGCGCGACGAACGCGATGTGGAGCGGCGCCGTCCGCTCCGCGGTCTCGAACAGGCACAGCGACGCGTTGTTGCTGCCGCAGATCTCGATGCCGTAACTCGGCACACCCTCCCCGCCGATCGTGACGCCGAGCGGTCCGAGCGCCTGGAGATAGAACGCCTTGCTCGCGGCATAGTCGCGGACACCGAATTTGACGTGGTCGAACATGAGGTCTCCTGAAGCGATGACCCATCATCGCGCCATCCGCCGAGAGACCCCGCACGCGGCACCTCGCCAACCCTTGCCGGCCCCTCGCCGACCCCGCTCTCGCCGGATGAGCCTTCCGGGCCATTCCCCGGATGACCGACTCGCGGGTACGCTCGCCGCGATGTCATCAATTCGACACAATCATTCGATAGGCGTCGCCGGCGTGGATCCCGGCGTGCTGTCCTGGTGGCGTGCCCTTCGCGGGATCGCCGCGCTGAACGTCTGCCTGTGGCTGGCGGTGCTGCAGTTCGTGCCGATCAGCAGTGTCCAGGCGCACCTGCACCTGGCTTTGTCCGGCGTCTACGTGCTGGTCTGCGCCTACCGCTCGCTGTTTCCCCGCGTGGATCTCGAGCGGCTGGTCGTCGTGGACACCCCCTCTCCAGCATCTTCCTGGGCCGCACCGCGGCCACGATCGCGGAGATCTGCTTCGCGCTGCAGCTGGGGCTGCTGGTCCATCAGCTGGCGGCGCATGCCGGCATGCCGGCGGTCCAGAAGGCCGCGTGGGCGATCCCGCTGTTCATGGTGATCGCCCAGTGCTTCTGCTGGCACAGCGTGCTGACGCTGAACCACATCACCCAGGCGGTCGAGTCCTCGCTCTGGGCGGCGGGCTTCAGCTGGATGGCCATCCTGCTCGGCATCATCGCGGTGAACAGCAGCGGCTGGGTCCACGTGGTGGCGCTCTTCGGCATCGTGGGCGCGACGGGCTTCGTCGCCTACGTGCTGAGCGTGGACGTGCCGATGTACTGCCGTCGCTACCGCGAGGGACGCGCACGGGGACTCGTCTACATGCGCCTCGACGAAGGCGCGCGCGACGCCTGGCACCGGCGCGTGCCGAGCGGCAGCTGGGTGGCGTGGAAGGCCGATGCGCTCTGGCTGACGCCCTACTTCAGCTTCGGGGTGTGGGCGAGCATCGCGATGGTCTGCGTGCCGGGGGCTTGAACATCCGAAGGGTCGACGCCGCCCGCTGATGGCAGCGCGCATCGACGTCCGTCGACATGACGGACGGTCGGCCACATCAGCGCGGACACGCCGACGCAGCAGAGACCCAGGACGAAGAGCTGCGGCAGCAGGCCGATGCCGGCGTCGATCAGCCGGCCGCTCACGCCAGGGCCCAGCGCCGAGGCGAGCACCAGGCAGGCGGAGACGAGGGACCGGATCGCACCGAGATGACGGGTGCCGTAGACCTCCGGCCACAACGCGCCGAACAGGGCCAGCGAACAGCCGTTGGTAATGCCGAAGAGCGCCATGAAGACGAAGGGCACCCAGCCGCCCGGGGCGACGGCCAGCAGCATGCACCCGGCGCCGAACGGCAGCAGATAGGCCCACAGCAGACGGGTGGCCGACCACCGGTCCACGAGATGCCCCGCGATCAGCGAAAAGAGGATCGTCGAGGCGGCCAGCACGCTGAACGATGACGCGAAGGCAGTGAGGCTCCACCCCTTGATCTGCACCAGCAGCACCTGATGGAAGAACAGTGTGTTGGAGATCAGCGCCGGAGGCAGCATGCCCAGCAACAGCAGGTAGAAGGCGGGATCGCGCAGCACTTCGGCGCGGGTCCATTGGCGGAGGGTGTCCTGTCCGGTCGCATCCCCGCCGGACGGCGTGTCCGCGGCTCGCTCCGTGGCCGCCGTCGCCGCAAGCAGCGGCAGGACGCACACGATCAGCACCGCCGCCACGATCCACCAGTTCCCGCGCCAGCCCAGCATGGCGGCCAGCGCGATGCCGGCCGCGGGCAACAGCGCCTGGCCCAGGTTGAGCCCGAGCGTCGTGAGCGCCAAGGCGCGGCCGCGGAGGTGCGTGAACCAGCGGCCGATCAGGGTGAAGCCCAGGTGGGTCATCATGCCCTGGCCGAACAGACGCAACAGGAAGAGCGCCACGAAGAGCACGGCGACGTGACGCGCGCTGGCCAGCAGCGCGGCGCCGACACCCAGCATCAGCACGGACGCCGCCACGACCCGCCGGGCCGCTCGCCGATCGATCAGCCCGCCCAGGCGCGGCAGCGTCAAGGCGCTGAGCAGCGTGGCCACGGTGAACAGCGTCCCGAACTCGCCGTGGGACAGCCGGAAGTCCCGCCGGATGTCCTCGGCGCTGAGCGAGACGAAGAAGGTCTGCCCGAACGACGAGATCAGGAAGAGCGTGAAGCCGGTCGTCAGCCAGCGGGCTTGCGTCCTGAGAAATCCGAGGAGGTTCATGCGGGTCCGTTCAGCGGTGCCGACCGGATCGGTCAACCGCTGACGGCCATCGGTCGGCACCCGGGATCGGATTCTCGGCAGAACGGGTTACATCGCAAGCACAGGAATGCCGGCGCTCACCGGCGGCCGGTCAGATCGGCGACGCCGCCACCAGGTGCTCGGACAGGAACCACACCTGCAGCTCGTTGGTCCGCACGACGTCGCTGACCAGCAGGTCATCCGTCCCGGAATCACCGGCGTCGCTGGCCTTGTCGGCCTGCTCGCGCGCATAGGTGAGGATCATCGTGTGCGCCTCGATGAGGCGGTTGAGCTGCACCGTCGCCGGCTCGCGGCCGCGGGGCGGCCGGGGGATGCGCGTCTCCTCCGCGATGTCCGCGGCCATCGCCAGCGAGACGCCGCCCAGGATCTGGATGCGCTCCGCCAGCAGGTCGACCAGCTCGACCTGGGCCTCGTAATGCTTGTCGAAGAGCAGATGCAGCTGGTTGAAGGTCGGCCCGACCACCTGCCAGTGATGCTTCTTGTACATGTCGCGCAGCGTGATGGTGTCGGCCAGCACCTGGTTCAGCGAGGCCACGCTCTTCTTGACGACCGCCTCGGACATCCCGTGCGGCATCTTGATCACTTCGCCGAAGCGCTGCGTCTCCTGCGACCGGTTCTCACCAGCCTTGCTGAGAGTGGGGGTCGTCGCAGCGTGCGCGGCATCGACGCGGCGGGGCTTGGACGGGGACTTCTTCTTCGTGGCCATGCGGAACTCCAAGAGAGGAAAGGGAAACCGCCAGGAAGGCAAGCCGCGATCCCGAGGGAAACGGGGGGACGATCCCGGCGTCCGAAGCGCTCAAGGATCCCCTCGGCCACCCGACGCACCGTAGACCTGGCCGGTGGCGTAGCTCGACTCCGTCGAGGCCAGCAGCACGTACACCGAGGCCAGCTCCGCGGGCTGGCCTGCGCGCCCCATCGGCGTGTCCACGCCGAACTTCTGCAGCTTTTCCTGCGTCTGGCCGCCGCACACCTGCAGCGGGGTCCAGAACGGTCCCGGTGCGACGGCGTTGACGCGGATGCCTTGCTTGGCCAGTTGCTTCGCGAGCCCCTTGGTGAAGATCAGGATCGCGCCCTTGGTGGACGCGTAATCCAGCAGGTTTTCGCCAGGGTCGTAGGAGTTGACGGAGGCCGTGTTGATGATCGAGCTGCCCGCGGACAGATGCGGGATCGCGGCCTTGCTCAGCCAGAACGGTGCATAGATGTTGGTCTTGAAAGTCCAGTCGAACTGCTCGGTGGAGATGTCCAGGATCGACTCATGGCTCTGCTGCCGCGCGGCGTTATTCACCAGGATGTCCAGACCGCCGAGCTCGCGCACGGCATCCGCCACCAGCTTCTCGCAGAAGGCCTCGTCGCGCAGGTCGCCCGGCAGCGCGACCGCCTTGCGTCCGGCATCGCGGATCAGCTCGATCACCTCGCGCGCGTCGGGTTCCTCATCCGGCAGGTAGTTGATCGCGACATCCGCGCCCTCGCGCGCGAAGGCGATCGCAGCCGCGCGGCCGATGCCGCTGTCGCCGCCGGTGATCAGCGCGCGACGTCCGGTGAGCCGGCCGTGCCCCACGTAGGTCTTCTCGCCGTGATCGGGCGGCGGCGTCATCTCGCGAGCGAGACCCGGCCACGGCTGCGACTGCTTGGGGAAGGCGATCTTGTCGGAAGATGTCACGGGTGTACTCCTCGGATCGATGCGGTGTCTGCGTCGACTGCGAAACGGCAACACGCATGCCCGCGGGTGCGAGCTACGCGCGGCGCAGCCGCTGCAGGTGCGTCGCGAAGCCCTCCGGCGCGCGACCGTCCTGGCGCGCGCTCGTGACGACGCGCACCGTGTTCGTCCATGCGATGCGCACGCCGAGTGCGTGGAGCCGTTCCACGAGCGCGACATCCTCGCGCGTGCGCAGCTGCGGGAAGCCGCCGGCCCGCCGA
This sequence comes from Roseateles chitinivorans, assembly GCF_050632145.1. Classification (GTDB taxonomy): domain Bacteria; phylum Pseudomonadota; class Gammaproteobacteria; order Burkholderiales; family Burkholderiaceae_C; genus Roseateles; species Roseateles chitinivorans_B. Next base: position 4,329,846 of record NZ_CP192577.1, on the reverse strand, counting down.
TAGGCGCTCGCGCTCACGCCGAGGTTGGCGCCATGAATGTGCCGATGGCCCTCTGCATCGGTGTAGCCGACCTCGTACGCCGCCCGCTCCGCGGCGGTGAAGCCTGTCCAGTCGCCGACTTCGACTACGCCGCAGACTGCCTCGCTGCGCAGCGCCAGCTGCCGGGAGAACCAGCCCGGCGCGACGACCGAGTCCGCGTCCGTGAACGCCAACCAGCGCGCGCCCTGCTCGATCAGCGCCTGCGCGCCCGCCGCGCGGGCGATGCCGACGTTGCGCGCCTCGATCGCCAGGCACTGCACGCCGGTCGCGCGGGCGATCTCGGCGGTGCGATCGCCGCAGGCATCGAGCACGACGACGATGCGCACCTCTTCTCCCCGCAGGTCGGGATGACGCGCCGCGCGCCGCAATGCCGCCAGCGCGCGGCCGATCAGCGCCTCCTCGTTGTGGGCCGGCACGACCGCGCCGATCACGGCCGCAGCCCTTCGCGACGCGCCACGGAACGGCTGTCGGGACTCCAGACCTCGACGACGAAATCCTCTTCCTCGTGGCGCAACAGCCGCGACCAGGCGAAACGCTCCTGCAACGCGGCGGCCAGCAGGCGGTGCACCTCGTCGCCGCTGCGCAGATAGTCGCCCTCCGGATGACGCCAGTGGCTGGCGATCAACGTGCCGCCATCGGTCAGACTTGCCGCCGCGCGATCGATCGTCTCGCGCAGCGCGCGGTCGTCGAGGTAGTAGCCGATCTCGCTCAGCACGATCAGATCGAAGCGTCCGTCGGGCCACGCTGCGGGAATCGAGGTGTTTTGAACGGCCACATGCGTCAGCGCGGCGAGTCGGTCGCGGGCGTGCGCCACGGCGGCCGCACTGACATCGGTACAGAGCAGCCGATCGCAACGCGCCGCGAGTTCGGCGCTCAGCTCACCGTTGGCGCATGCCGGCTCGAAGGCGTTGGCGTAGCGCTCGGACGGCAGGCTGGCCAGGAGTTGGGCCCGCTTGCGACGCTCGTACCAACGCGTGCGATATCCCCAGGGATCGGGGTCCTGGCTGAACAGGGTCTCGAAATGATCGGCCAGCGTGGCCGAGGACGCCGTCGACGGCGCATGCTCCGGCGCGCCGGACTGCGCGAGCGGCTGCGATGGCTTTCGCGCCGTCATGCCGAGGGCTCGGGTACGAAATAGAACTCGGCGGATCGCAGCAGTCGATCCACCGCTTCCGGGAACAATACGGGCGGGCGTTCGCCGTCCGGCGTCAACTGGCTGCGATGCTCGGACAGCGCGAGCCATTTGTCTTCCAGCGCGCGACCGGACAGCGACAGTTGCCGCAATCGATGCCAGGGGATGGCGGCATCGCCGGGTCGCGCCCAATGCCAGGTCCAGACCGGCATCTCGATCAGCGTGGCGCCCACGGCGCGGACCGCCTCCGCGCAGGCGCGGCCGACGGTCTCATGATCAGGATGGCCATCGTGACGCCACGTGGTGATGACGACATCGTCAGACCGCAGCCGTCTGGACAAGACGTCGACCAGCGACCGCTCGTGACTGTCCACGCGGCCATCGGGCAGGCCGAGCGAATGCACCGGAGCGCGGATGCCCAGATGCCGCAGTCCCCGGAGACGCTCCAGCCGCCGGCGCGCGGCGAGGCGTTCCGGCGTCCAGTTCGTCGAACCGGGATGGCTGGCATCGCCGTCGGTCACGCCGATCACCTCGACGAAAGGGGCGGTGCCCCGCGAGACTGACGAGACAGGCCGGGTCGCACGACGACGGGCCGCGAGCAGGGACAGCAGCCCGCCGCAGCCCACGACTTCGTCGTCCGGATGCGGCGCCACGACGACGACCCGCGCTCCGGGAGGCACCAATTCGTCCAGCGAGGTCAGCGGCGATTGCCACAGCGGCATCCATTGCCGCCAGATCGACTCGGGTGTCCCGAGGCCCTCGATCCGGCGACGCGCAGCGGGCTCGCTCGCAGGCTGTTTCTGCCGGAGGTCCCGGATGGCGTGATCGATCGTCAGAGCGTCCATGCCGTCTCCGCTTGTTTCATGAGTTCATTGCCCAGGGCGGCCAGATCCCGGTCGCCATGGCTCTGGCGGATGAACACCGGCAGATCCGCGGCAAGACGGGCAAAGGCCTCGTCATGACACAGCGGACCCGCGCCCATTGCGCGCGTCGCGGCACGCAGGACCTGTTGGGCGCATTCATCGCTGGCGGCGCGGGTGCGCAGCGCCCAGGTGCGCGCATCGGCGTGGGGATGACGATCGATCCAGTCGGCCGCCTCGCGCAGCAGCGCGGCATTGGCGCTCAGCGTCCGGTCCACCTCACCCAGTGCGAGCGTGCGATGCCACCCTGGATCGCCGCCTTCGTCACCGGCGTCACGCGCGGCCCCTGCGGCCGCAACAACCTGCGCCTTCAACGCGCTGCCGACAGCGCACGCCGCGCCGTGCCAGCAGGCCGCGATGCCGATGCCACCTTGCCAGAATCCGGGGCGGGACAGATAGAACCCGGCGTGACCGATCAAGCGCGCAGGCGTCGCTTCAAAGCGCACCGAGGCGCTGGCGGAATCCGCCATGCCGACGGCCTTCCATCGCGAGGCATCCACGGCCACACCGGGCTGCCGCAGATCGACGTCGGCGAGCCAGGGGCCGTCGCCCGAACCGCCCTGCCCGTCCGCCCCGGTGTTCTCTGGCCAGACCGTCAGCAGCGCGCGATCCAGCGCGGCAGCGCCGGAGCACCACGCCTTGGTGCCGGACAGGACGACCGTGCCTTCAGCCGCGCCGCCTGACGTCGGCCGGAAGCACACGCGCGCACCGGGCGGTTCCGCCGCCCACATGCCGTAGGCGGCGTGGACCTGGCACGGACCGGTCGCAGGCGACTGGCCGGCCTCCGCAAGGATGGCCATCGCGTCGGTGTGTCCCTCGAAGAGCTTCACGAGCGACAGATCCTGCGCGGCGATTGCCGCCAACGCGGCCCAGCGCGCCAGGGTCCGCCCCTGACCCGGAAGCGGCAGATCCGCCTGCCCGGCGTCGATCAACGCCCGCAATGGCAGGCCTACGTCGACGACGCCGGTGGCGGCCCCGGGGAACTTCACGTCGGTGCTCAATGTTTCGCCTGCTCCTGCGCCATCAGTTCCTGCTTGCGCTGCAGGATCCGCTCGCCCAGCTCGGCCATGTCCAGCCCGGCCTTCTTCGCCTTGGGGAACATCTCGTTCTGCTCTTCCTTGACGTGATGCTTGACCCATTCGCTCATGACCTTGACCTTGGCGTCGTAGTCCTCGCCGCCGGGCTCGACACCGTCGACGGCGGCGATCAGGTCCTTGATGCTCTGGTGCTCGACACGCGCCTCGGGCACCAGCGTCTTGTCCTTCAAGGCCGCCTGGACCTCGGGATAGAAGATCTCTTCTTCAACCTGCGCGTGGACCGTGAGCTCCAGGCAGATCTGCGCGACCAGCTGCTGCTTCTTCGCGGTGGAGCGCGACTTCTCGAATTGCTCGAACAGCCCGCTGACCAGCTTGTGATCGGCGCGCAGCAGGCTCACGGCGTCCGGCGACTTCGCGCGGGCGGGCGTCGTGCGGCGGGTGGCCGATTTGCGGCTCGTCGTCGAGTTGGTGGTCGTGGAAGGCATGGCAGTTCTCCTGGCGGTGATGGCTGGGACGAGGCGCCGATCGGGCGCGCCGCAACAAGCTCGATAGCAAGCGCGGTGCCCGCCGCGAATGCCGATGTCAACGGGCTTCGTCGGATGCCGGCGTCGAGTCCGCGTCGTCCTCGTTCTTCCGTATGCCGCGCAGATTCAAGGCGAACAGCCCGACCTGCAGCACGATCAACGCGTACGACTGTGTGAAGGCGCCCCACACGCACCACAGCACGTTGCTGAGCACGAAGACCCAGAAGCCCCAGGTGCGCCGACGCGCGCTGCGTCCGCCGACCAGCCAGGCGGCGGCCAGCGTGACGACCATCGCCGGCCATTGAAGTGCGTTGAACAGGGCATCCATGCCGTACCGAGGCAAGCGGCTCTCCGACGGACCTGCGCCGGAATGAAGAAAGCCCCGGCATGCCGGGGCTTGGGAGCGGGCCGACGACGGGAAGCTCCCGCGCGGCCCTGCAAGGGCGTCAGCCCTCAACGATCCTCGCGCGACGAGTCGCTGCCCTGATCCTGATCGTCGCGGGAGGCGCGGTTGGACTGGTCAGGCGAGGTCTGCGGGTTCTGCTGCCGCGAGCCCGGGTTCTGGCCCTGCTGGCCGCCGCCGGGCTGGCTCTGCTGCGGCGACTGCCGCTGGCCCTGGGACCCGGAGCCCTGTTGCTGGCCGCCGGGCTGGTTCTGTCCTTGCTGGCCCTGCTGATGCTGTTGCTGCGTCTGCTGGCCTTGTCCGCTCTGCGGTTGCTTCTGGTTCTGCGAATTGGGTTGCTGAGCCATGGTGGTCTCCACGTTGTGCGCGCCGGCAAAGACGCCGACATCGGTGAACCGGCAATGCGCATGCCCCCTTGCGGGCAGCGGGGTCATCGACGCGACGGCATCGAGGCGGTGCGCCGCTTGCCATGCCTTGTCATCACCATCGTTCAGGAGTCCGCCCGCATGTCCGCCACCGTCAGCGACCAGATCCTCGAACGACTCCACGCGTGGGGTGTACGCCGCGTCTTCGGCTATCCCGGCGACGGGATCAACGGCCTGATGGGAGCGTTCGGCCGCCAGCAGCTCGGGCTTGAATTCTTGCAGGTCCGGCACGAGGAACTGGCGGCCTTCATGGCTACCGCCCATGCCAAGTTCACCGGCGAGGTGGGCGTGTGCATGGCCACCTCCGGCCCCGGCGCAATCCATCTGCTGAACGGCCTATACGACGCGAAGGCCGACCACATGCCGGTCGTGGCGATCGTGGGCCAGAGCGCCCGCAGCGCGATCGGCGGCGACTACCAGCAGGAGGTCGATCTGCACAGCCTGTTCAAGGACGTCGCGCACGAGTTCGTCCACACCGCGATGGCGCCCGCCCAGGTGCGCCACCTGATCGATCGCGCGGTGCGCATCGCGCGGGACCGGCGCACGGTGACCTGCGTGATCGTGCCGCACGACTTGCAGGAGGAAAAGGCGGTGCCGACGCCACCCCGCTCGCACGACACCGTCCACACCGGCATCGGCTGGACGGCGCCGGCGGGCGTCCCCGCCGACGCACAACTGCGCGCCGCAGCGGACATCCTGAATGCCGGCCAGCGCGTGGCGATCCTGGCCGGCGCCGGCGCGCTGCACGCGACGGACGCGCTCATCCAAGTCGCGGACCGCCTGGGCGCGGGCATCGCCAAGGCGCTGCTCGGCAAGATGGCCGTTCCCGACGACCTGCCCTTCGTGACCGGCAGCATCGGCCTGCTCGGCACGCAGCCCAGCTGGACCTTGATGGAGGAATGCGACACGCTGCTGATGGTCGGTTCACACTTCCCGTATTCGGAGTTCCTGCCCAAGGAAGGCCAGGCGCGCGGCGTGCAGATCGACATCGACGGGCGCCACGTGTCCACGCGTTATCCGATGGAAGCGAACCTGATCGGCGACAGCCGCCTCACGCTGGAGGCCCTGCTGCCCCTGCTGACGCCCAAGCCGGACCGCATCTGGCGCGACCGGATCGAGGGCCAGGTGCGCGACTGGTGGCAGGTGCTGGAAGCGCGCGCGATGAACGACGCGAAGCCCGTCAATCCGCAACGCGTTTTCTGGGACTTGTCTCCCCGGTTGCCGGACGACGTGATCCTGACCTGCGATTCCGGCACGGCGGCCGGCTGGTACGCGCGGGACCTGAAGGCCAGACCCGGGATGATGGGGTCGGTGTCGGGCGGCCTGGCCACGATGGGCTGCGCCGTGCCGTACGCACTCGCCGCCAAGCTCGCCCACCCGGGACGCCCGGTGATCGCGCTGGTCGGCGACGGGGCGATGCAGATGATCGGCATCAACGCGCTCATCACGATCGCGCACCGCTGGAAGGACTGGGCGGATCCGCGCCTGGTCGTGATGGTGCTCAACAACGGCGATCTCAACATGGTGACCTGGGAGCAGCGCGTCACCGCCGGGGATCCGAAGTACGCGGCCTCCCAGGATCTGCCGGCATTCCCGTACGCCGACTACGCGAGGATGCTCGGGCTGGAGGCCGTGCGGGTCGACCGGCCGGAGGACGTGGCGCCGGCCTGGGACCAGGCGCTGCGCGCCACGCGGCCGGTGCTGCTGGAAATGGTCGTCGATCCGGACGTGCCGCCGCTGCCGCCGCACGTCGAGCCCAAGCAGATGCTGCAGTACGCCAAGGCGCTGCTGCAGGGCGACCCCGATGCGCGCGGCGTCATCGCCGCGACGCTGCGCGAGGTCTGGGCTTCGGTACGGAGGAAATGACCGTGCGCATCGGCACCGCCGGCTGGAGCATTCCCAAGGCCGTTGCCGCATCCTTCCCCGGCGGGGGCAGCCAGTTGGCCCGGTATGCGCGCGTGCTGGAATGCGCCGAGATCAACACCACGTTCACCCGCACGCACCGCGCCGCCACCTTCGAACGCTGGGCGCAGGAGACGCCGCCGGACTTCCGCTTCTCGGTGAAGCTGCCTCAGGCAATGACCCATGAAGCGCGGCTGAAGGTGCCGCGTGCGGAGGTGAAGGCGTTCACGGCATCCCTCGCCGGACTGGGCCGCCGGCTCGCTGCATTGCTGGTGCAGCTGCCGCCTTCGCTCGAGCTGGACACCCGGTCGGCGCGCGCCTTCTTCCGCTCGGTCCACGCCGGTTTCGGCGGCGCCGTGTTGTGCGAACCCAGACATCCGACGTGGTTCAGCGAATCCGCGGAGCGGCTGCTCGTCGAGGAACGCGTCGGGCGCGTCGCCGCGGATCCGGCCCGACCGGCGGGCGCCGGCACACCAGGCGGATGGCTGGGCGAGCACGGCGATGGACGCGGCGCCATCGTGTACTACCGCTGGCACGGCTCGCCGCGGATGTACTGGTCGCGCTACGAAGACGACTGGCTGGCCGCCCGGGCGGCGGAGATCGCGCGATGGCCGAAGGGCACGGAGGTCTGGTGCGTCTTCGACAACACGGCCTCCGGCGCGGCGGCGGACGACGCCTTGCGCCTGCAGGCGTTGCGGATGCAATCCCTGCCGGGCCAGCGGCTCATGCGTCGATAGGGTCGATGCCGCGGCCGAGATCGCCGGGCAGCAGCAGCTGCGGCGTCTCCGCGAAGGTCCAGGTGTGCCTCCTGCAGAAGAACGACCAGGTGACGTCGAAGCGTTCCGCGGGCCAGGCAGCGGGGAGGCCGTCGTCCTGCAGGATCGCCTCCGCCAGCCGGGGCAGACCGTCATGCCGCCAGCACACCAGCACGGGACCGTCCAGCGCCCGCAGCGCCGCGGCGACGTCCTCGGGCGCGTCCTGATCGGACCAGCGCTCGTCCACGGGCAGACCCAGGAACTCCGCCAGCGGCCGCACGGTGTCCGCGGGCCGCGTCGATGGATGCCGACCTGTCGGGCGCGCCGCGACGATGTGCCGTGGACAGCGGATGGGCCCGCCGTCGCCCTTGCTGCCCGCTGATCCGAAGTACCGCACCAACGCACCCGCCCTCCGCCATCCCGGCACGCTGAGCGACTGGGCATCCGGGGCGCCGGTGCCGTTCACGCCGCCGGCATCCGTCGTCGGCTTCTCGGCGTGCCGGATCAACATGATGAATTTCGACATCGTTCACACCCGGTCATGACAACGTGATGGCAAGGGCGATGCCACCCCATCGCGTGACCGACTGGACGCTTTCGGCGTCGACGTCAGGCGTGTGTCCGCTTTGACATCAAGGCGCTACATCTCGCCAATCAACGCTGTTCATCATCGTCCGATACCTCAGGAAAGCAGGTGCAGGACTGTCGCGGTGCAGTCCGGCATCCGGTCGTCACACCGCGCGGAAAGTCCCCAGATGAACATCACATCCTCTCCGGGAGGCGGTTGGAGCGCTTCTCAGCGCATCGCCGAGCGGTTGAACGTGAGCGGCACGGAAGCCGCCACGGCCACCACCAGCGTCAAGCGGAAGAACAACGCCGCCTCCGACGAGACCGGCGATCAGGCCCAGGGCGGACCTCCGCAGGGCCCTCCGCCCGGTCCGCCGCCGGAGTTCCAGATGTTCATGAGCACCAGCCAGTTCGCGTCGTTCGGCAAGTCGAGCACCGGCGACGACACCGGCTCGACATCGACGTCCACCGGCGCCACGAACACCACCAGCACCGGCAGCACCAGCGCGTCGACATCGAGCGACGCGGCCTCCGCGGCGAAGGCGCTCTACGACGCGATCGACACGAATGGCGACGGCGAGCTTGGCAGCGATGAAGTGGACGCTTTCAAGCAAGCACTGTCGCAGGCCGTGCAAGCCGAGGTGTCGGGGGCCGGACGTGGCCCAGGTGGCCCAGGTGGCCCCGGCGGTCCGGGCGGCCCACGTGGGCCGGGCGGACCAGGCGGTCCCGGCGGACCTGGGGGCGCGGGCGGCAAGGACCCCATCGCCTCGCTCGACGAGGATGACGATGGCAGCGTCAGCGCCGAGGAATTCGGCCTCGACAGTGCCGACGACCAGGCCCAGGCGCTGTTCTCCGCGATCGATGCCGATGGCGACGGCGCCCTCAGCGGCACCGAGCAGGAGACGTTCAAGCAGAAGATGCAGTCCGCGTTCTCCGCCACCGCCTGAACCCTGACCGGTCGGGGCGACCCGTCACCGGTCACGCATCGTGTGTCGAATAGACTGCGCGCCACCGCCGTTCATCGACACACGCGCGAATGACCGGGGTCCACGGAGACTGGATTGAAGACAAGCGCCGCCCCATCTCAACCGCGCACCGAAGCCGAGGTGCGCATCGACCTCGCTGCCGCCTACCGCCTGGCCGCGCTGGCGGGCTGGGACGACACGATCTACACGCACCTGTCGGCCGCCGTGCCGGGCGAACCCGGCGTCTACCTGCTGAATGAATTCGGCCTGGGCTTCGACGAGGTCTGCGCCTCCAGCCTCGTGAAGGTCGACGTGCGTGGTCGTGTCGTCGACGGCACCGGCCGCCGCGTCAATCCGAGCGGCTTCGCGATCCACGGTGCCGTGCACGCCGGTCGCCCCGACGTCGAATGCGTGATCCACCTCCACGCGCCGTGGGGCGTCGCCCTGGCGATGCTCCCGGGCGGACTGCGGCCGACCTCCCAATGGGCGATGCGCCTGCACGGCCGGCTCGGCCGCCATGCCTATGAGGGCCTGGCGCTGGGCGCCGACGAGCAGGCCCGCCTGGTCGCCAACCTCGGCGCGCTCGACGGACTGATCCTCGAGAACCACGGCACGCTGACCGTCGGCCGCTCGGTGGCCGAGACCTATCTGCTGATGCACATCCTCGAACGCGCCGCGCAGGCGCAGCTTCGCGCGATGGCCGCCGGCGGCGGCCGTGTGCTGCAGGTCGACGAGGCGCTCGCCGAACTCACCCATCGCCAATGGATAGGCGACGGCACCGAGCGCGACGGCGACGCCGAATGGCCCGCGCTGCTGCGCCGCGTGGACCGGCTGTCGCCCGGATTCCGAGACTGAATTCCCACCACTCCCAGGAGCCCACCCATGCCCACCCTCCGCGTCGAACTCTTCGAAGGCCGCACGCCGCAGCAGAAGGCCGATCTGGCCAAGGAACTCACCGAGGCCTGCGTCCGCGTGCTCGGCGGCAGCGCCGATGGCGTCGATGTCGTCTTCTTCGACATCAAGCGTCAGGACTGGGCGACCGGCGGCGTGCTGTGGAGCGAAAAGGGCAAGTGATCCGCGAGGGCTTCAGCACTGCCACGGCCGCTGGCCCTCACCCCCACCCTTGTATGTAGCAAAGTACGCCCAGGCCGCCACAGGCCGATCCGCCCAGGGTAGGCGCTAAGGCGCGATGCCGAGGGAGAGCGAGGGTCGTGGCGGCCTACTTCGGTCGCCGTGACGGATAGCCCGAACGGTTGTGAGGTCCATCGAGGCCGTATCGAACACAAGGAAGGGCACCGTCATGAGCGACGAGATCTTTGTTGGCGTCGACGTTTGCAAGGCTTGGCTGGATACGGCCCAGGTCTGCAGTTCAACCACAGCCGTGCCAGGCGAGTTGACTGCGCGGGTGAACAACGATGAGGCCGGGCGGGCGGAGGTGGTGAATCAGCTCAAGCGACTGTCGCCGACGCTGGTGGTGCTGGAGGCCACCGGTGGCTTCGAGGCAGCGCTGGCCAGCGAGTTGTGCGCAGCAGGCATCGCGGTGGCCGTGGTCAATCCCAAGCGGGTGCGCGACTTCGCTCGGGCGGCCGGCGTCCTTGCCAAGACGGACCGGCTGGACGCTCAGGTGTTGGCTGAGTTTGCCCATCGCATGCGCCCCCAGGTGTACGCGCTGCCTGACGAGACGCAGCAAGAGATCATCGAGTTGGTGGACCGACGAGCGCAGCTGGTGACCATGCGCGCGCAGGAGAAGAACCGCTTGGCCACGGTCAAGCACGTGGCGCGCACGAGCGTGCGACATCACATCGAGTGGCTGGACAAGCGGATCAAGGAGATCGACAAGGATCTGGACGGTCGCTTGAAGGACTCGACGATCTACCAGCCCAAGTACGAGCTGTTGGACAGCGTGCCGGGCATTGGCCGAGTCACGATCTCGATGCTGCTGGGACGCTTGCCTGAGTTGGGCAGCTTGGACCGTAAGCGCCTGGCGGCGCTGGTGGGGCTGGCGCCGATGGCCGACGACAGCGGCAGGCGGCGCGGCCAGCGCTACATCCAGGGCGGACGAGCAGACGTGCGCGCGGTGCTGTACATGGCCGCGCTCACCGCCAGGCGCTGCAACGGGCCGATCAAGGAGCTGTACTCGCGCCTACGCGCCTCAGGCAAGCCCTACAAGGTCGCCATGACCGCGTGCATGCGCAAGCTACTGATCATCCTCAACGCCATCCTCAAGTCCGGTGAGCCTTGGAGAAATCCCACCGTCGCTTGACACGGTTGCTCTCCCGCAAGCGGGAGAGGGAGCACGAGCACCGATCACTCCGGCTCGATGCCCGCGGCCTTGATGATCTGCCCCCACTTGCGCGTCTCCGCTTCCTGGAAGGCGCGCAGCTCGTCCGGCGTGCTCGCCCAGGCGTCCACGCCGGCACCGTCGAAGAAGGTCTTCGCCGGCACGCTGCGCAGCGCGGCGGTCAGCAGTTCGCGCAGCCGCTGCACCACCGGCGCCGGCGTCGCCGCCGGCACGTAGGCCGCGAACCAGTAGCTCATGTCGTAGCCCTTGACGCCGGCTTCGTCGATCGTCGGCACGTCCGGCAGCAGCGGCGAACGCCTGGTCATCGAGAACCCGAGCGCCCTCACCTTCCCCGCCTTGATCTGCGGCAGTCCGGTCGCCGTGTCGGTGATCATGAAATCGACCTGCCCGCCGATGAGATCGGTCAGCGCCGGCGGGTTGCTCTTGTACGGCACATGCAGCAGCTGCGTGTGCGACAGCTGCTGGAACTGCTCGCCCGCGACGCGGCTCGATGCGCTGCCGCTGCCGAAGCTCACCTTGCCAGGCTCGCGTTTTGCACGCGCGATCACGTCGGCCACCGACTTGTACGGCCCGTCGGCCTTGACCACCATCACCTGCCCGCCTTTGCCCAGGCCGGTCACCGGCGCGAAGTCCTTCACCGGGTCGTAGGGCAGCTTGCGATAGAGATGCGGATTGGCGGCCTGCGTCGTGTTGGTCGTGATCAGCACCGTGTAGCCGTCCGGCGCGGCGCGCGCCCCTGTTGCGCCGCGAGCATGCCGCTGGCGCCGGCCTTGTTGTCCACGACGACGGCCAGTTTGGTCTGCTCGGTGATCGCCTGGCCCAACGCCCGCGCCAGCTGGTCCGTCGCGCTGGCCGCGGCGAACGGGACCAGGAAGGTGATCGGCTTGCTGGGATAGCCGCCCGCACCCTGTGCCTGTGCCAGGACTTGCCCCGGCGCGGCCAGGGCGAAGGCAGCGGCGCCTACGGCGCTCACGGCAGACAGCAAGGTCCGCCGGCGGCTGATCGGCTTCGGGAAGGTCATCGGGTCGTCTCCATCGTGTCGTTGTGGTTCGGGATCGGGCGCCGGAGCAGCGGCAGCAGAGGCTCCGGGACTTCCAGGGGCATCGCCAGCACGACGAAGGACAAGGCCTTGCCATGGCTGTCGAGGTTCAGGGCATCGTTGACGCCGCCGTCGAGGACGTCGTCCAGCACGAAGTTCATCGCATTCAGTCGCGGCAGCAGATGGCGCGTCACGCGGGTCGGTCGGCGGGATGAGAATTGGCGGGCCACCGCCTCTTCGGTGAGCTGTTCCACCAGCAGCGGATACAGCGCCGGATGCCAGGCGATCACGCTGATGTTGGACCGGTCGCCCTTGTCGCCCGTGCGGCCGTGGGCGGCGAGGCGCAGTTCGACGGAATGCCTGGTCGATGCAGCCGCCGCGGCCGATGCTGTCGCGGTCGCGGCGCTTGCAAAGGCCTCGGGACTTGCGACGGCCGCCAGCGTCCGGGGCGCCAAGCGCGGGCGCTCCACGGTGCAGGGGCGTCCCTCCGGGAACCCCCAGCACCATTCCGGCCCCAGCCACCCTCGCTGACTTCCGGCAAGCGCGTGATCGCGGGCACGGCATGCTCTCTCGGGAACAGGCAGGAACGCAGACCCAGGCGCGGACGCACGTTCGTCCTCACGCCACCTCCACCCGCCGGACCGCAGGTGTAGAGCGCCGTGACCTCGCGCGTCAGGCGCTCCGCGCCCGCGCGGTCAGCGTGATTCGCCGCGACGCGCAACCGCACATCGCGTGCGTCACCCGTCGGCGTTCTCGCCAAGGCGTCGCCGCCGTCATCACCCAGCACGCTCGTCACGCCGATCAGGTCGACACGCAGCGGTCCTTGCCGGTCGCGCTCGTGCAGCCGGGACCGGAGCACGTCCGCCGCAAGCCGCGCGCGCGCTTCGGCGCCCGGTCCGGCATAGGAAATCTCGCCCTCCGCCAACCAGCCGTTGGCGAAGAACACGTTCGCCTTCAAGGCCCCGGGTCGCGCGTGGCCCCGCACGCCGGACAGCCGCACCTCGTCCGGACCCACCCTCAGCACCTCGGCCTCGCCGATGTCCGCAACGACGTCCGGCGTCAGGTAGGCCGCAGGGTCGTGCAGCTCGTACAGCAGCTGTTCCTTGACGGTGTGCTCGTCGACGCACCCACCGGTGCCGTCGGCCTTGAAGACGGTGCAACCGCCGTCGGATTCGATCCGGACGATGGGGAAACCGACGGTCGCCAGGTCCGGCACGTCCTTGAATCCCGGATCCGCGTAGTAGCCGCCGCAGACCTGCGCACCGCATTCCAGCAGGTGCCCGGCCATCGTCGCGCCGGCCAGGCGGTCCCAGTCGTCGAGCGCCCAGCCGAAATGCGCGAGGGCCGGTCCGACCGTCAGGGACGGGTCCGCGACACGACCGGTGACGACGACGTCCGCGCCCTGCCTCAATGCATCCGCGATGCCCTCTGCGCCGAGGTAGACGTTGGCGCAGGCGATGGTGTCGTCAGCGATGGCATGGCCCTCGCGCGCCAGCGTCTGCGTGAGCAGCGCGCGTTGCCCGGGAGATTCGAGCGCATCGCCACCGACGACGGCAACGAGGGGCACCCGCAGGCCGAGCTCGGCCGCCAGCGCCTGGACGCGGCGTGCGGCAGCGGGCGGATTCGCCGCGCCGAAGTTGCCGACGATCGGGATGCGGTGCGCGAGACAGTCCGCGAGCACCGGCCCCAGCATGTCGTCGAGCAGCGGCTCGAAGCCGGCCTCGGGATCCCGCTGCCGCGCGAGCTGCGCCAGCGCGAGCGTGCGCTCGGCCAGCGTCTCGAAGATCAACACCGCCGGGCCGCCGAGACGGATCAAGGTGTCGACGACCGGCCGCGCGGCGTCGGTGCGGTCGCCGGAGAAGCCGGCGGCGCAGCCGACCAGCAAGGGACCGGTGACGGGTGTCGGAGCGGGCTCTGCCGCGGACGCTGGAGCAGGCACTGGGACGGGTGGCATGTCGTCGACTGTAGGCGCGCGCCGCCTATCGGAGAATTCGATTGTTTTGATCAGCTGATCGGTGAATCAAATGAATGCATCCACGACGGAGTCCTCGGTGGCCAACCTGTCGGCGCGGCAGCTCGCGGCCTTCGTCTCGCTGGCGGAGCTGCGGAGCTTCACCCGCGCGGCGGCGCAGTGCCACCTGTCGCAGCCGGCCTTCAGCGCGCTGATCCGGACGCTGGAGGAGAGCCTGGGCGCGCGCCTGTTCGACCGGACGACGCGCGCGGTCGAGCCGACCGTCGAAGGGACGTTGTTCCTGGAGCCCGCCCGGCGCCTGCTGCAGGACATGCGGCTCGCGACCGACGACCTGCGCGATCACGTCGCGCGCCGCCGCGGTCGCGTGGCGCTGGCCGCCTTGCCGGCGCTGGCGGCGGGCTGGCTGCCGCCGCACCTCGCGACCTTCCGCGCGGCCTATCCGGGCATCGAGCTCGACCTGGCGGACGTGCTGTCGGAGAGCTGCGTGGAGCGGGTCCGCTCAGGCCGCGCCGACCTGGCGCTCGCGGCGGTGCGTGCCACCGCGCCGGAGCTGTCGGTCGAGCCCTTCCTGTCCGACGATTTCTACCTCGTCTGCCGGCGGGACCATCCACTGGCGAAGCGTCGCAGGCCGGCGCTGACGGAACTCGCGCGGCAGCCGCTGATCGGCCTGGCGCGCCACAGCAGCGTGCGGCAGGCGCTGGATGCGGCACTGCCGTCGCAGCCCTTGCGGCCGGTGCTGGTGCTCGAGCAGCTCAGCTCGGTGGCGGGCATGGTGCTCGCGGGTCTGGGCGTGACGCTGGTGCCGGCGCTGACGCTGTTCCACTTCGGCCATCCGGACCTCGTCGCGCGCCCGATCGCCGACGAAGGCCTGCAGCGCCACATCTACCTGATCCGGCGAAGCGACCGGGCGCTGTCGGCCGCGGCGCAGGCGATGGCGGAATCGCTGTGGCGATGGGCCGCGCAAGGGCCGAAGCGCGCGGGCGTGACGGTGCATGCGCCCATCGGCTGAGCCGGGTATCACGCGCGCATCGGGAATCCCCCGCCACACCGGCGGAGGGCTCAGAGGCGCACGCCGCACATGCCGAGCATGATGGCGGTCGCCGCGACCACGGCGAGGCCGGTGCCGGCCGCCACCACGCGTCGACCCGTCGTCTCGGACACGCCATGCGCCACGAGCACCATGCGCAGTCCGCAGAAGGCATGCGTGATGACCGCGGCGACGGCGAGGGCGTAGTACGGCACGAGACGGATGTTCCACGGATCGTCGATCAGCCCCGTCGGCGCGCCGACGGCGAAATCCCAGTCGGATTCGATCTTGAGGAAGCTGCGCGCGAAGTACAGCACCGAGTTCACGTGGCTCGGCAGCGCGACGGCCAGGTAGACGCCGGCGGACAGCTGCAGCGCGCGCATGACATCGCCCGGCCGCCGCGACGCCCGCCAGGCGAGCATCAGCCCCGAGACCACGAGAAAGGCCCCCAGGCCGAGGACGACCGGTTCGATCCAGGGTGAGCGGTAGAAGTGCCGCAGCGTGTGCATCACGGAACGATGCAGCGCTTCGCCCAGCAGACCCAGCACGTGATTGCCGAGATGCCAGGCCAGGAACATCAGGATGAAGGCCAGCGCTGCGGCGCCGTGCGCCATCGGCAGCCATCGGGGCGACGCGCCGGCCGCCGGCGGCGCCAGACGCCGTGTGCGGTCGCCCAGCGCCACGTACGCCGCCATCGATACCCAGAACACGGTCAGCAGCCATCGATCCCAATCGGACACGCCCGCCACGTAGGTGAACACGCCGACGACGACGAAACAGGCCGGCGCACTCACCGACAGCAGCGCCACCCGCCGCGCGCGCAACTGGCCCGCGGTCACCGGCGTGCCGCGCAGCAGCCGGGCCACCGCCAGCAGTGCGAGAAGGGGAATCAGGAAAGCCACGAACAGCGAGGCCGTCACGATGGCCGTGTCGAGGATCCCGCCCGCGCTCGCCGACTCGACGTGCGCATGGAACACCGCCAGCGGCAGCGGATAGAGCGCCGCACCCAGTGGCGGCAGCAGGCCCAGCCACGGCGTCGCCCGTGCGTCCTCGCCCGCCTCGCCCACCTTACCCACCTCACCCACCTCGCGCGCGGCCATCGGCCGCCAGGACACCTCCCTCATGCGAGCGCCGCCCCGAAGCCTTCACCGATCCATGCCCGGGCCGCCGCGTCCACCGCGTCCAGCGGCGCGCGCTCGAAGGCGAGCCCGGTCGCGTGGAAGAACGAGATCTCGTTCAGCCCGATCATGCCGAGGATCGCGCGCAGGTAGGGGCGGAAGAAATCCGGCTGGTGCGCGGTCTCCACGAACATCCGGCTGCCCGAGGTCACGGCCACCAGCACCGGGCGGTCCTTCAGCAGCCCGACCTTGCCGGCCGGCGTCGCCTGGAAGGTGACGTCGCGGCGCACCACCCAATCGATCCAGCACTTGAGCGCCGCGGGCACGCCGTAGTTGTGCACGGGCGTCGCGATCAGCACCAGGTCCGCGCGCACGAGTTCGGCGATGAACTCGTCCGACGCCGCGAAAGCGCCGTCGAATCGGCACCGGGCTTCGTCGGCCGGCAGCAGCACGGACTCCGCATAGGCGGCCGAGATCGGCGGCGGCGGCGTCTCGCCGATGGGACGACGGGTCACGACCAGGTCGTCACCGTGCCGTGCGCGCAGCGCCGCCAGCAGATGCTGTCCGAGGCGCGCGCTGGTGCGATCCGCGCGGGGGCTGCACTCGAGAAACAGGACTTCAAAAGGCTTCATGTCAGATCCATGGAAAAGTGGAGGCCGCGGGCCAGCAGACCCGATCGGAAATAGAAGCGCTGGGCAAGGCTGTTGGACAGCGCGGTGTCGAGCACCAGGCGCGCGCAACCCTCGTCACGCGCGATCCGGCGCAGCGCGGCGAGGGTCCGGTCTCCGATGCCCCGTCCACGTCCCGAGGACGCGGTCACCAGGTCGTCGACGTACAGGAACCGGCCATGGATGAGGTTGTCCAGGCAGCGATAACCGGCGAGCGCGACCGGCGTGTCGTCGGCGCACCCCATGAGCAGGCGGTAACCCTGCGCGCTCTGCCGCTCGACGATGCCGGCGAACGCATCGAAGCCGGTCAGCTGCGGGCGCAGCTGCAGCATCAGCGGATGGCAGGCGCGCAGATCGTCCAGCGTCTCGGCGTGACGGAACGCGATCGCCGTCGTCGTGGCATTCGTCGTGGCGTTCGTCATGGCGTTGGTCATGGCGTTGGTCCAACGGTCGTCGGAATGGCTGCGGGCATGGCGGAGCAAGGCAAGGAACGCGCAGTGTCCCCATCGCGCGGCGCCTCGGACAGGGCCACTTTCGGTGCCGATCACTGGGACAGTCGGAGGTCGGAAACCGGCGTCGATGGCAGGTCCGGATGCCACAATCCCGACCACTTTCAAATGCCCGCAAGCAGCCCGCAGGAAGTTCGCAAGCGGCCCGCGGGAACCCCGCACGAAGCCGACCCCGTCCCGCCCATGACACGCGCCACGCATTCCACGCCGAGCGACCTCGCCATGACGCTGCATGACCAGATCTGCGCGAGATTCCGCGCGTTGATCACGGATGGCGGCATGGCGCCGGGGTCGCGCGCGCCCTCGTTGCGAAGCTTGGCGGTGGAGCTCGGCGTGGCACGGGGAACCGTGGTCGCCGCGTATGACCGGCTGATCGGCGAGGGCTACCTCAGCGCGCGTGGCACGGCGGGCACCTTCGTCGCGGCGCGCCCGCCGGAAACGAGGGCGGCGCCCCCGGGCCCGACGTCGCGGCAGGCGGCCGTCCCGGACGCAGAGCCCTTGTCCGGCGACGGCACGACGCCCCTGCCCTTGCAACTGGGCCTGCCGGCGCTCGATGCGTTCCCGCGCAAGGTCTGGGCCCGGCTCATCTCGCATCACGCGCGCAAGATGGACAGCCTGATGAAGCCGCATCCGTTCGGGCTGCCGCGGCTGCGCGAGGCCCTGGCGGTTTATCTGCACCGGTCGCGCGGCGTCGAGGCGCAGGCGCGGCAGGTCTTCGTCGTGCCGGGGTATGAGGCCGGCCTCGCACTGGCCTCGAGCGCACTGCTGGCGCGCGAAGACGCCGCGGTCGTCGAGGATCCCGGCTATCCGCCGACCGCCCACGTCCTGCGACGCCAGGGCCTGGTCCCCGTGCCGGTCCCTGTGGATGACGCGGGGCTCGATGTCGAGGCCCTGAAGGCGACGGCCAACGGCGCGCGCCTGGCCGTGGTGACCCCGTCGCATCAGAGTCCCCTGGGCGTGGCCCTGAGCCTGCAGCGGCGGCGGGCGCTGCTGGACTGGGCGACCGCGGCCGGCGCCTGGATCTTCGAGGACGACTACGACGGCGAGTACCGCTATCACGGCCCTCCGCTGCCTGCGCTCAAGAGCCTCGACCGGCAGGAGCGCGTCGTGTACGGCGGCACGCTCAGCAAGGTGCTCTATCCCGGTCTGCGCCTGGCGTATCTGGTGGTCCCGCCGTCGTTGGTGGACGGCTTCGAACGGGCGGCACGCGACGCGCTGAGCGGCGGATGTCCGACGCTGATGCAGGAGGTCGTCGCGGATTTCATCGAGCAGGGCCACTTCGCCCGCCACATCAAGCGGATGCGCGCGCTCTACGCCCACCGTCGCGGATGGCTGCTCGACGCGCTCAAGCCCTATGCGGCGCACGGCCTGTCCTGCGCGAACCCGCAGGGCGGCATGCACCTCACGATCATGCTGCCGCCGGACTCGGATGACGTGCGCCTGGCCCAGGCGGCGCGACGGGCCGGGGTGGCGGTGCACGCGCTCTCCGACTGGCGCCGTCGACAGGACGGGCCGCCCGGGCTGCTGGCCAGCTTCACCAATGTCGAGTCGCCGGACGCGGCCGTCGAGGCCGTGGCGCGGCTGGCCGCGGCGCTCGGACTGCGACCGCGGCCGGCGACGCGCACGATGCCGCCGATGCCGAGCGCCTCCGCGAAGGTCCGCGAGCGTCCGTGACCGTCTTCACGCCGAGGCGCGAAGTAGGGCAACGCCTGACACCTGGAGTGGCGGGAACGGCGCAGACATCGGGGCCGGACGGTGCCACCATGGGTCAAGGACGCCGCCATGAAAATCCTCCTCGCCGACCCCTCCCCCGCCTTCCGCAAGATGCTCTATGAGCGCCTTCGGGAAGTGCCGACCGCGACCGTCGTGGCGCAGGCCTCCGACGAGGATCAGGCGGTCTTCCTGGCGGCGCTCTGCGCGCCCGACCTGGTGCTGACGGAGCTGGACCTCGGACGCGGCTGCGGCCTGTCGCTCATGGAGCGGCTGCGCGCCGCGGGGTACGAAGGCATCGCCTACATGGTCACCTCGGCCGACGAGGCCGAGTACGGTCCGCGTTGCGTGGAAGCGGGCATCACCGGCTTCTACGACAAGACCTACGACATGGAGCGCCTGCTGCAGGCGATGACGGTGCTGGCGCAGGCACCGGTCACCTTCGGCCAGTCCCGCATCCGGGCCAGCGCCGTCTGAGTCCACCGCCGCCCCCTTCTCTCAGGGGCGGAAACGAGCAGGACCACTTATTTGAGTGACTACTGTATGCGCATACAGTATCATTGAGCCATCCAACTCCCGGAGTATTGGCATGCTGCTCGACCTCAACAACGCGGCTTCGATCGTGGAATGGTGGTGCATCTTCCCTGAGCGCCATGGTCCCCTGCTGGCCGACTGGGAGCGCCGCCGGCCCGAGCATGCGGCGGAGATCAGCCGCGCACGGCGGCTGATCAAGGCGGATCCCGCGCGTCGCGCCCTGCTCGCCCGGGCGCAGGCGGACGAACATCGCGCAAGACCTGCCCCCGAGTACCGGCCGTCGTTCGACGAAGTCGCCGCCGGGGAGCTGCGCGACGAGGACAGCGTCAGCGCCATCGCGGCCTGAGCCCGCCGCGCCGCGGAGTACCCGTCCCCGCTCAAGTCATCGCTTCAGGTCGCCGCTTCAGGTCGCCGCCTCAGTGGCCGCTTCACTCGCCACGGCCGGCGCCGGTGTCCGCGACCGGCAGCACCGGCAGCTCGGTGCGCTTCAGCAGCGCGATCGCTTCCTCGAACGAGAACACCGTGTCATGCGGCCGGTCCGGTGCGATCTGGTCCACGGAGGTCCTGTTCGCCGAGAACATCGAGATCACGCGGGCCTGCGGCCATCGTGCGAGCCTCTCGTTGAGCGCCTGGGCGTCTCCTTCGACCGCGCCGTCCGCGGCGGCGGCCACGACGAGCACCGCCTGCACCGCCGCCACGTCCAGCCCGGCCGCCATGCCCGCCACGTCCGCCAGCTCCTGGACGGTGACGTGCCGTGCGTCGAGTTGATCCCCGCGCAGGATCCGCACGAGCAGCTCCGCCGACAGGTGAGCCTCCCGGTCGTCCATGCTGATGCAGATCAGCGCCGCGCCGGCGCCCGCCGCGGGCCTGCCCGCCGAGCCCGCCTCGATGCTCAGCCGGTCCTGGCGCAGCTGCAGTCCCAGATCGCCGCCGAACAGCATCGACCGTGTCCATCGGCGCTTGGGCGCGTGCGGCAGACGCGTCAGCTCACCGAGCACATGCAGGATGACGCGTTGCGCGGCGGACCGTTGCTGCTGCGTGATCAGGTTGCGGGCCAGATCGTCCCGGCCGAGATTGAGCGCGGGCAGCACCACCTTGTCGCAGTAGGTCGCCAGCGATTTCCGCTTCAGGAATGCGCGGGCGTCGGCCAGGATCTCCACCGCGTCGCCGCTCAGGCTGCGTTGATAGAAGCGTTGCGCCAGGCTCAACGCAGGGGTATCGCCCAGGAGGATGTCCAGGAAGGCCAAGGCAGGCACATGCCGGCCCGCCACGACGAGACAGAGCGTCAGCGGCGTGGACAGCAGCAGGCCGACCGGCCCCCACAGCGCGCTCCAGAAGATGGCGGCGACGACCACGGACAACGGGGAAAGTCCCGTCGCATGCCCGTACAGCCTCGGCTCCAGCACATGGGCCACCACCAGCTCGACCGCCAGGAACACCAGCGCGGTCGCCCAGGCGAGGTCCCACCCGGGTGACACGCCCGCGGCCACGGCGCAGGCCCCCAACGCCGCGGCGGGGAATCCGACGTAGGGGATGAACCGCAGCACGCCCGCCAGCACCGCCCAGATCACGGCGTGCGGCATGCCGAGCACCGCGAGCAGGACGCCGATCACGACGGCCACGCCGAGGTTGACCGTGAACTGCGAGATGAAATAACGCGACAGCCGCTGGCCCGCGTCGTTCACCGCGCTGGTCGCCGCGCGGATGTCCGATCCGCCGAGCAGGCGGATCAGCCGGTCGCGCAGCACGTCCTGCTCCAGCAGGGAAAAGATCAGCACGAGGATCACGATGCCCACCGTGGCGGCGGGCCCCCAGACGGCGGCGGCCAGTCGCCGCAGCGCGTCCGCGCCGCGGTCGGGCGGCTCCGTCGGCGCCGTCGTCTGGCGCAGGACCGGCTCCTCCGGGTCGACGCCCCCCGCGGCTCCGGCGGTCTGCGACGCGGACGACCGGAAGTTCCCCATCATCCGGCCGGCCCGGCCATGCGCTTCCTCCAGCTGATCGACGGTGAGCTTGCGCAGCGTGGTCAGCTTCTCCTGCAGGTTGGCCTCGTAGGCCGGCAGCTCGCGGGACATGGCGCTCAGCTGGCCCAGGAGGGCCGCACCGACCACCCCCACGAAGCAGCCGGCCAGCAGCAAGGCCGAGAGGGCGGCGGCGGTCTGTCCCAGGCCGAGGCGTCGGAACCGCCGCACGAAGGGCGCCAGGACGAAGGCCAGCGTCCCCGCCAGCGTCATCGGCACCAGCACCTCCCGGCCCAGGTAGAGCAGGCCCAGGACGGACACGCCGATGAGGAATTTGCCGGCCAGGGGCGACGAAGGGGCTGCTTGGGTCATGCAGGGGATTTTGCGACCACCATCCGCAGTCCCGGATCCTCCGGCTGCGCGGTCAGCGTCCACCCATGCGCCTCGGCGATCTCCTGGCAGATGGCCAGGCCCAGCCCGGCCCCATGATCGCGGCGATGCACGCCGCGCCAGAAGCGCGCGAACATCCGGTCCAGCTGGTGCGGGGCCACGCCCGGCCCGCGATCGCGGACGCTCAGCCGGTCCGCCTCGATCTCGACGCTGATCCGGCTGCCCGCCGGCGCGTGCTGGATGGCGTTCTCGAGCAGATTCTTGAGCAGCGTGAACAGCGCGCCGCGATCGGCGGCCCACAGGACCGGCTCATGCGGCGCCGGCGGCTGCCGTGGCGCCAGCGCCTGCGGGTCCCGCGGGTCCCGCGGCTCGTGCCGCACCTCGAGCTCGACCCCTCGCGCCGACGACATGCGGGTCAGGTACTCGACCGCCTCGCGCGCGGCCGCGCCGACATCGGTCGGCGCGAAGGTGTAGTTCTGCGTCTCGCTCGCCTCGGCGAGCAGCAGCAACTGCTGCACCTGCCGCGTCATGTGCTCGACGTCCTGCAGCAGCATGTCCGGTCCCTTGCCGGCGGCCATGAACTCGACCTGCGCGCGGATCAGCGCCAGCGGCGTCTTCAGCTCGTGCGCCGCCGTGGCGAGGAACTCCTGCTGCACGCGGTAGCCGCGCTCCAGGCTGTCCAGCGCGCGGTTGAAGCTCTCGACCAGCGGGACGATCTCCGTCGGCACGCGGTCGATCTGCAGCCGGCCATGCACCGAGCGCGGCGAGATCGCCGCCGCCGAGGCCGAGACCTCGTGCAGCGGCTTGAGCACGCGCCGCAGCGTCAGGTAGGCGCACACGCCGAAGACCAGCAGCAGCGTGGTGGCGAACAGCCCCATGCCCTTGCTCATGAACGGCATCGCGAACTCGACGTGGAAGAGCTCGAAGAGCCGCGCGCTGCCGGCCTGCTGGAAGTACCAGGCGCGGCCCTGGTGGCGCACCACCTCCGTGGCGCCGCGCATCGGCTGGCCGCCGTAGTCGAACGAGAAGTTGCCCTGCGCCAGCCGGCGCGCGCCCGGGCCGCTCGCGGCCCAGAAGGCCTCCGACTCCGGCGACGCGAGCACGACCCGGCCCGACGCGTCCAGCAGCCGGTAGGCCAGGTCGCCTTTGAGCTTGACGTACATCCAGTCGTAGCGGCGCGCGTCCTCGTTGAAGCCGACCGGCGTGCCGGTCGCGTCGAACACGAGCTTCTCCGAGAGTTCCTCGGCGAACTCGGAGATGTCCTCGTCGAAGTAGAGCGTGCCGCGCCAGCGCGTCACGCCGTCGAAGAGGAGCACCAGCGCCGCCACCGTCAGCACGACGCCGGCGAGGTAGGCCACCAGCACCTTCACGGTGAGGCTGTTCATCCAACCGCGTGTCACGTCGGGCGGTCTCCTGTCGGCGCGTGGTGTCCCCGAGGCATCAGAAGCGGTACTGGTAGCCGACGAAGACGCGATTCTCCGTCGAACGGTCGACCAGCGGGCTGTCCTTGATGGCGCTGCCCAGGCCCGTGACGCTGAGGTCCAGCAGCATCGCATGGTGCCGGTTGAACAGGTACATGGTGCGCAGCCCCACCTCGACGTTGGTCGTCGACTTGCCCTGGTAGAACGCACGGTCCGCGCGGACCTCGCTCGCGCGGACGCCGTAGTAGTAGTCGACGTACTTCTTGTCGACCCAGTTGGCGCCCAGGCGCGGCGTCAGCATCACCTGTCCGCCCAGGCGCCAGGTCTTCTCCAGCGTCACCGCGAACTTCTGGCCCTTGCTGTGGCCGGAGGCGTCGGCGGTCCACTCGCCGCCCAGATCGAAGAGGTCGGTCTTCCACTCGGCCTTCGCGCCGACCCACACGCCGCCCTTGCGCTCGGCCATGCCGTTGAGGATGGGGGCGTCGTCCTGCTCGTAGCCGCCCAGGTCCAGCCTGGCGACCAGGCCGAAGTCGACGCGCTGCGACGGGTTGATGTTCCAGCTCGGCAGCTTGCCCGTGACACCCAGCCCGGCCACCTTCACCCAGCGGTTCTCGTAGCTGAGCATCGGCAGCACCTTGGTCTCGCGGTCGTAGCCGGTGTAGGCCTTCTGGGAACTCACGGCGCCGATGCCCAGGCCCCAGGACGATTCACCGTCCTTGCCGCCGGGGCCACCGGGGCCGTCCGCCCCTGCCGCGAACGCGGACAACGGCGCCGACACGCACAGGACGGCTGCGGAGGAGAGGACGGCGCGGGCGAGCGCCCGGGGTGCCTGCGGAAGGAATCGTGTCTGCGGTGCCATGAGAAGTTCCCGGAAGGGGGCGGTGATTGGAGACCGCATCCTCGGTGCCGCCGTCTTACTGACTCCTTACCGTACACCGACTGTTCACCGACTGTTTCCCTCCGGCGCGGGCAGGCAAGGACTGGCCCCGCCCGCGGCCGGCGGTAAGGAGCCGGAAAGACGTCCGACGGGACAGTCGCGGCCCAGGCGCCGTCGCGCCCCCTCCTCCTCATGAGCCGGCCACCTCGGAGGCTGTCGCTCCTGGGCTCGCCGCTCCCCTCACTTCCGACCTGCTCCGCGATGATGACCCCTTCCCTCAAGCTCACGCTCGGCGTCGCGGGCGCGGCCCTGCTCTGCGCCGCCCTGCTCGTCAAGTTCGTCAGTCCGTCCTCGGCGGCGGACCGGCCCGCCGCCGTGCGCGGCGAGACCCCCGCGCTCGCGGTCGCCGCCGCGCGCCTGCGCCCCGCCACGCTGCCGATCCGGCTGTCCGCCAACGGCAACGTGAGCGCTTGGCAGGAGGCGCTGATCGGCTCGGAGGCCAACGGCCTGCGCCTGACCGCAGTGACCGTGAACGTCGGCGACGAGGTCCGACGCGGCCAGGTGCTGGCAACCTTCTCCGCCGACACGGTGAACGCCGAGCTCGCGCAGCGCCGCGCCGAGGTCGCGCAGGCGGAGGTGGCCCTCGCTGAGGCGGCCGCCAACGCGCAGCGCGCGCAGGCGCTGCGGGAGAGCGGCGCGATGTCGACGCAGCAGATCCAGCAGTACGAGGCCGCCGCGCGCTCGGCGCAGGCGCGGCTCGACGCGACCCGCGCCGTCGAGCGGAGCCAGTCGCTGCGCCTGACGCACACCCGGGTGCTCGCGCCCGACGACGGCATCATCTCCGCGCGAGCGGCGACGGTCGGTTCGGTGGTGCCGGCGGGCCAGGAGCTGTTCCGCATGATCCGCGGCGGCCGCGTGGAGTGGCGCGCGGAGATCGCCGCCCCCGACCTCGTCCAGGTCCGGCCGGGGCAACGGGTCCGCGTCACTCTGGTCAACGGCGACGCGGTCGAGGGCCGCGTGCGCATGATCGCGCCCTCGGTCGACACGCTGACGCGCAACGGCCTGGTGTACGTCGACCTGCCGCGCCACCACGCGGCGCGCGCCGGCACCTACGCGCACGGCGATTTCGAGCTCGGCAGCAGCGCCGCGATGGTGCTGCCGCGCGGCGCCGTGCAGTTGCGAGACGGCCGGCATCAGGTGATGCGGATCGGCGCCCGCGACCGCGTCGCGCAGGCGCGCGTGCGCGTCGGCCGGCAGACCGCGGACCTGGTCGAGATCCTGGAGGGGCTGGCGCCGGCCGACCGCGTCGTGGCCTCCGGCGGCGCCTTCCTGGGCGACAACGACCTGGTCCGCATCGTCGAGGCCGCGCGATGAGCCTCAACGTCTCCTCGTGGTCCATCCGCCATCCGTCGCCCGCGATCCTGCTCTTCGTGCTGCTGACGGCGCTGGGGCTGATGGCCTTCTCCGCGCTGTCCGTCCAGAACTTCCCCGACATCGACGTGCCGCGCGTCTCCGTCTCCGCCTCGCTGCCCGGCGCCTCTCCGTCGCAGATGGAGACGGAGGTCGCGCGCAAGATCGAGAACTCGCTGGCGACGGTCCAGGGCGTCAAGCACCTCCAGACGACGCTGACCGACGGCGCGGCGGAGATCGCCGTCGAGTTCCGGCTGGAGAAGCCCACCGACCAGGCGATCGACGACGTCCGCGACGCGGTCGCGCGGGTGCGCGCCGATCTGCCCGCGGACCTGCGCGATCCGGTCGTCAGGAAGGTCGAGATCGTCGGTTCGGCGATCCTGACCTTCACCGTCGCGGCGCCGCAGCTGGATGCCGAGGCACTGTCCTGGATCGTCGACAACGAGGTCAGCCGCGCTTTGCTCGCCGTGCCCGGCGTCGGCGCGGTGAACCGCGTCGGCGGCCTGGAGCGCGAGGTGCGGGTGGCGCTCGATCCGCAGCGCCTGCTCGCGCTGAACACGACCGCGGCCGAGATCTCGCGCCAGCTGCGCGAGATGCAGCAGGAGGCGTCGGGCGGGCGCGTCGACCTCGGCGGCGTCGAGCAGTCGGTGCGCACGATCGCCACGGTGCGGACGGCCGAGGACATCGCCGCGATCGAGCTGTCGCTGACCGACGGCCGGCGCCTGCGCATCGGCCAGGTCGCGACGGTGACCGACACGGCCTCGGAGGCCCGCGCCGCCGCGCTGCTGGACGGCTCGCCCGTCGTCGGCTTCGAGATCGTGCGCGCGCGCGGCTTCGGGGAACTGGACGTGGCCGAGGGCGTGCGGCGCGCCGTCGCCGGCCTGCAGGCGCGCCGGCCCGACCTGCGCTTCGTCGAGGCGGTCGATTTCACCGGCGAGATCATCGAGAACTACGAGGGATCGATGCGGCTGCTGCTCGAGGGCGCGGCGCTCGCGGTGCTGGTGGTGTTCCTGTTCCTGAGGGACTGGCGCGCGACCTTCGTCGCGGCGGTGGCGCTGCCGCTGTCGGTGATCCCGACCTTCGCGCTGATGCAGGGGATGGGCTTCACGCTCAACACGGTGACGCTGCTGTCGCTGTCGCTGGTGGTGGGCGTGCTGGTCGACGACGCGATCGTCGAGATCGAGAACATCGAGCGCCACCTGCTGATGGGCAAGACGCCGTACCAGGCGGCGATGGAGGCGGCCGACGAGATCGGCCTGGCGGTGATCGCCACCACCTTCACGCTGGTCGCGGTCTTCCTGCCGACGGCCTTCATGAGCGGCACCGTGGGCAAGTTCTTCGTCCAGTTCGGCTGGACGGCGGCGGGCGCGGTGCTGTTCTCGCTGCTGGTCGCGCGGCTGCTGACGCCGATGATGGCGGCCTACCTGCTGCGCGCCTTCAAGCACACGCACAAGCCGGAGCCCGGCTGGATCCGCGTCTACCTGGCGGCGGCGCGCTGGTGCCTGCGTCATCGCGCGGTCACTGCCGTGGCGGCGGCGGTGTTCTTCGCCGGGGGCATCGGACTGGCCGCCCTGCTGCCGACGACCTTCATCCCGCCCGACGACGGCGCCCGGACGCAGGTCACGCTGACGATGCCGCCCGGCGGCAAGCTGCCGGCCACGGTGGCGATGGCCGAGCGCGCCCGCACGCTGCTGAGCGCGTATCGCCATGTGCACTCGGTGTTCACGGTGATCGGGGTCGCGGGCTCGGGCGGCAGCGGGCCGGGCGACGATGACGGAGGCGCGGCCAACGTGCGCACCGCGGTCCTGACCCTGCAGCTGACGCCCCGCGCGGACCGCGAGGACGGCCTCAACCAGCAGCAGATCGAGGCGGCGCTGCGCGAGCGCCTGTCGACGCTGCCGGGCGTGCGCGTGAAGGTCGGCCAGGGCGGGTCCGGGGCGAGCTACCAGCTGACGCTGGCCGGCGACGACGCCGAGACGCTCGAGCGCCATGCCGCGCAGGTCGAGCGCGAACTGCGCACCCTGCCCGGCCTGGGCGCGGTGAGTTCCACCGCCAGCGTCGCGCGGCCGGAGCTGCGGGTGCGGCCGGACTTCGCGCGGGCGGGCGACCTCGGCGTGACCTCGGCCGCCATCGCCGAGACCTTGCGGGTCGCGACGACGGGTGACTACGCGCAGTCGCTCGCCAAGCTCAACCTGAGCGAGCGCCAGGTGCCGGTGATGATGCGGCTCAGCGACGCCGCGCGCGAGGACCTCGACACGATCCGACGCCTGCCGGTGCCCGGCGCTCGCGGACCGGTCCCGCTCGAGCACGTGGCCGCGCTGGACTTCGGCAGCGGACCGTCGGAGATCCGGCGCCAGGATCGCCAGCGCACGGTCACGCTCGACGTGGAGGCCAACGGACGCCCGCTCGGCGACATCGAGCGCGAGGTGCTGGCGCTGCCGGCGCTGAAGCAGCTGCCGCGCGGCGTCACGCTGGGCGCGCTCGGCGAGGCCGAGGACATGGAAGAGATGGCGTCCGGCTTCGGCATGGCGATGCTGACCGGCGTGCTGTGCATCTACATGGTGCTGGCGCTGCTGCTCAACAACTTCGTCCAGCCGCTGACCATCCTGGTCGCGCTGGTGCTGTCGGTGCCCGGGGCGATGCTGGCGCTGTTCCTGGCCGGCTCGACCCTGTCGATGCCCTCGATGATCGGGCTGATCATGCTGATGGGCGTGGCGACGAAGAACTCGATCCTGCTGGTCGACTACATCGTGATCGCGCGGCGCGACCACGGCATGGACCGCCAGGAGGCCATCCTCGACGCGTGCCGCAAGCGCGCCCGGCCCATCGTCATGACCACGATCGCGATGGGCGCCGGCATGCTGCCGGTGGCGATGGGTTACGTCGGCGATCCCGGCTTCCGCGTGCCGATGGCCATCGTCGTCATCGGCGGGCTGATCACCTCCACCGTCCTCAGCCTGCTCGTCATCCCGGTGGTGTACAAGGCCGTCGACGATGCGCTCACCTGGGTCCGGCGACCCCGATAAGACCCCGATAAAGACCTCCATGAACTTCAGCATCCTCGGCCTGCTGGCCGTGACGGCGTACTTCGCCGCCTGCATCGCCTACGTCTACCGCTGGCGCGGCCAGCGCCGCTATGACAGCTTCACCCAATACCTGCGCAAGAGCTGGCCCGTGTTCGCGCCGCTCAACTGCCTGATGTACATGACGACGCGGGCCCACGCCCGCCAGCCGGTGATCGAGGCCGGCTACCTCCGCAACATCCAGCTGCTGCGCGACCACTGGCAGGTGATGCGCGACGAGGCGCTGGCGCTGGAGGCGGCCGGTGCCTTCGAGGCCGCGAAGGCGGAGGGATCCGCGGGCTACTACGACGTCGGATTCCGCACCTTCTACAAGCGCGGCTGGAGCAAGTTCTACCTGACGTGGTACGGCACGACGCATCGCTCGGCGCAGCGGCTGTGCCCCCGCACGACGGCCTTGCTGGCGCAGGTGCCGCAGATCCGCGGGGCGATGTTCTCGATCCTGCCCGCGGGTGCCGAGCTGTCGCTGCACGCCGATCCGATGGCCTGCTCGCTGCGTTACCACCTCGGACTGCAGACGCCGAACGACCCGGCCTGCCGCATCCAGGTGGATGCCGTGGACTGCACCTGGACCGACGGCCGGGACTTCATCTTCGACGAGACCTATCCCCACACCGCGCACAACGGGACCGACCGGCCGCGGCTGATCCTGATGTGCGACGTGGACCGTCCGATGAATGCGCTGGGCCGGCTCATCCACGCGGCCTATCGCGTCATCGCGAGCGGCACCGTGGTGCCCAACACGGCCGAGGACCGCCGAGGCCTGTACAGCGCGCTCTTCGCGCGCCTGGCGCCGCTGCGCGAGCGCTCGATGAAGATGAAGGCCGAACGCCGCCGCACCTACAAGACCTTGAAGTTCGTCCTGAACTCCAGCCTGCTCAGCGCGATGATGGGGATGATCTTCGCGGTGCTGCAGGTGCTGGAGGCGATCACGGCTTGAGCAGCCCGACGACCGTCACTGCTGTCCTTGCCAGCAAACGGCAAAGGGTGGCCGGCCGGCGATCTTCTTACTCCCTCTCCCGCTCCGCCGCATCGGGCTTCGCGGCTTCCGGTTTTGGCGCGTCACTCTCGACGCGTGGTGCCCCCGACCGATCCGCCTCCCGCTGCGCGCGTCGCTGGAGATAGGCATCGCGCACGAACAGATATTTGTCCAGCGCCACCTCGTCGACCATCTTCGTCACGTCGAGCAGGTTGGCGCGCTTGTCGACCATGCTGACGATGGTGACGGCGTTGCGCGCGCCGGCGTCGTCCAGTTGCCCGGTCAGGTTGCCGAAGCTGTTGACGGGGATCGATGCGGTGCTGCGCAGGTCGGACGGCCCGAACAGCGGCAGCACCACGTAGGCCCCACCGCCGACGCCCCACACGCCGAGCGTGTCGCTGAAGCCGTCGCCGTGGCGCGGCATGCCCCAGCCGGTGGCGACGTCCATGAACCCCAGCAGCCCGACGGTCGAATTGGTGCCGAAGCGCGCGAAGTCCGACAGCCCGTCCTTGAACCGCCCCTGCAGCAGCAGGTTGGCGCCGGACCAGGGATCGCCCAGGTTGGAGAAGAAGTTGGTGACGCCGCTGCGCACCGGCGTAGGCACGACCGTCTTGTAGGCCGTGGCCACCGGTTTGAGCACGACCTTGTCGAGCCCCTCGTTGAGGGCGAAGGTCTTGCGGTTCACGGACTCGATGGGGTCCGGGTTCTGCGGCGTGGCGCAGCCCGAGAGCAGCACGCCGGACGCGATCAGCAGCGCCGGCAGACGTCGGGACACGGTGGAAGCGGCTGGAGATGGGGCTTGGAAGGGGACGAGGATCGACGACATGAAATGCTCCCGCTCCGGAAATGGAGCCGCGAGCATGGTCGGCGCGGTGGTCTTTCTGGAGACTTACCGAAGGCGCCCAGGAGCGCCACCGCCGATCGATTCAAAGCATCCCCGGCCGGAACATCGATCGCCGGCTGATCACGTCCCCCGACACGACGAAGGTGCCGTCGCCGGTGTAGTGCAGCGTCTCGGGATGCTTCGGCCGCGGGGCCACGTGGGCCTGCACGACCTCGAAGACGAAGAGGTCGTAGCGCTTGATCATCCGGGTGTCATGCAGCCGGCATTCGAAGCTCGCGTGGCACTCGCCGATCAGCGGCGCCTGGACCTGCGAGGCCGACTGCCTCGTCAAGCCGAAGGCCTCGAACTTGTCGACCTCGGCCCCGGTGCAGTTGCCGATGCGCACGACGGTGTCGGTCATGGCGGTGGTCGGCAGGTTGATCACGCACTCGCGACTTCGCCGGATCATCTCGTGGCTGTGGTTCGCCGACGAGATCACGCAGCCGATCAGCGACGGCGAGAACTCCATGACGAGGTGCCAGCCCATCGCCATCACGTTGTCCCGGCCGCGCCAGTGCGAGCTCACCAGCACGATCGGACCGGGCTCCAGGTAGCGGCGGACGCGCTCGACGGGGAAGTCGCGCTTCTTGATGGGAGGGGGATGGGCGGCCGTCATGCCGGGTCACGGCAGGCGGCGTTCCTTGACAGACGACCATCCAGCCGCCTCGATCCGGAGCACATCTCCGGACTGGAGCTCGATCTCGAACGCCTGGGGATCTGGCTGCCGCAGCGCGTTGATGGCGCTGGACCGTCCCCAAGGCGCCTGTCTCGGCAGGCACAAGGCGCTGATCCCGTCGAAGACCAGGATCTGCCGGTCTTCGCCGACCGGGTGCATCAGAAGCTCGCAACGACCGGTGCCGTAGTCGACCTCGATCGAAAGAAGCGTGGCGTCGTGCAGGCGGAGTTCGTCGAATCGCATCGATGCATTCACCTGGAGGGCTGTCTCTGCTCCCTCAACCGTTCGATGGCGCGGATCCCCGCTTCCATCTTCTCGCGCGCCGACGAGTTGGCGGAGTGCACCCGCATACGCGGCGGCACGAAACCGTGAAGCGCCACGGCTTCCTCGACCCACAGCACCACGTCGTAACCCGTGCCGCGTTCGTCTTCGCCCAGATCGTGATCCAGGCTGACCTCCTCGACGCCACCGAGCTTCAGCAGCTCGATGACTTCGTCTGGCCAGTAGGCGCGCGTCCATCCCTCCGGCGTGGCCCGCTCATCATCCAAATAGATCCGCATCTGATGTCCCTTTGGCCCGAGGCGCCTCGATCAACCGTTCGTCGCGATCGCGTGGCGAGCCTTCGCCTCGTCATAGCAGGTCACGCACACGATCGCCATGCGATTGAACGCCTTGAACCCGTCGGTCAGCCCATCTTCCTGCTGAAACTTCTCCTCGCAGGCGTGACACCAGGCTTGGAGATCGTCCGGATCGCTGCTGTTCTCGATGAACCCGGCCGGTGCCGGTCCTGACGGCAGAAGGTGCCCGCAGATCACGGCCGAGACGCGATCCCCATGGGCGCCGCAGTTGATCATCATGGGGTCAGTCGTTGTCATGCCGCGCCCGGCCATCGGTGGTAGTCCTGGATCCTTGCAGGAGAGTGTCTGGTGGCGATCATCAAGACGACTCGTCGTCGACGACGTCTCGCTCGAGGACGGCATCATCGCTTCCGGGCCAGGGGGCTCGCGGCGTGCTGCACATTGCACAGACGCGCGCCTGCGGCGTGCGCAGCGGCTTGCCGCAATGGGTGCATGGCGGGCCGTACACGCTGATCCGATGATGGAACAGGGCGTTCGGATTGCTTTCCTTGAACCCCGTCAGGCGCTCGTAGTTCGCCAAGGCCTGTTGACCGAAACCCTTCTGGTTGGCTTCGGCCAGCGAGCAGCCGTGCTCGATCCGGTAGCGTTTGATCTGCTCGATGGCATTCGACAGATGTGGCTCGATCTCCTCACGCCACTCCCGGTCCGTGAGCATCGGCAGGTCGATACGGCATCGCCAGCAGTACATCGTCTTGGGCATCGGCGCGATCTCGCAGGATTGAGTCCGGCGCGAGCATAGTCGCAGCCCGACGCCGCTGCGCGGCCCCGCTCACCCCGGCGACACCGTCCCCACCGCCTTCAACGCCGCGATCACGCCCGCGTGCGCATTCACCAGCTCGGGCGACTGGTCGAAGCGCTCCGCGTACCGCTTCATGAACGGATCCGCGCTGTCGCGGTCCAGGCTGAGCAGACCGCGCAGGCGCTGCGCCACCGGCAGCGGCGTCTGCTTCGCATCCGCGGCGCCGTCGATCGCCTCGTCCAGCATCGTGATCAGCCGGCTCAGCGGCTCCAGCCACTTCATCTCCTCGCCGAAGGCCATGACCTGGAGGAACTCGCCCGCGCTCTGCGGGCCGTGGGCCTTCTGGTAGTCGCCGCGCTCCAGCTCGACCAGCGCGCGGTGGAGGTCGAGGAGGCTTCGTCGGAGTTGGTGGCAGGCGTCGGTCGTCATGGCGGAGGCGGAATTCGTGGAGCTCACAGGGTAGCCGCACGCGCCGCCCGGCGCATGCCCCATCCGGGCCAGTCGTGTCGCGTCGGCAGCGCCGCATGCCGGTTCGCGCCGTCCGGCGCCGGGCCGGGCATGCGGCATGCCCGCCCTGCCCCGCTTTTGGATGACGTCGATCGCGCCCGGCGCGCGCGGGCGTCCATGAATCGAGGGTCGCCGCCGAAGATCCTCCATCGCGCGCGGGATTAGTGTTGCATCGGTCCTCGAGACCGAGATGACATTCAAGGAGATCCCCATGCGCCTCATCCCGATGGCGAAGGTCCCGCTCGCCGCCGCACTGGGCGTCGCCGCGCTGTTCTCGCTGGCGTCCGCCCCGGCCGCCGCCGAGTACTACCAGTACACCTACACCGGCAACCTCTTCACGAGAACCTACGAGGACCCCTGGGCGCCGGTCGGCGATCCGACCGGCGGGCGCTCGTTCAGCCTGGTGTCCATCAACGCCGTGGTCACCACGAACGCGCCGCTCGGCAGCCGCATCGGGCTGGGGGACGTGCTCAGCTTCAGCATTTCGATGACGAGCCCGGATCCCTTCGGCCCCACCGCCACGCTGAGCTACCCCTTCCCCCGCCGTTCGATTGCGGCGGCTGCCCCCAACCGGGCTTCTCGGGCAGTCTCTCGATGTCCGACTTCAACTTCCTGAACCAGCCCAGCAACTGGGAGCTGTCGATCAGCACCCAGACCTTCTATCCGACCGGACGCATGGGCTGGCTCACGCTGTCGACGTCGCGGGGTCGCGACCTGCTCGACGGCGGCTATGAAACCGCCTATGCCGAGACCGGCGGATTGATGAACTCCCCAGGCATCTGGGCGATGTCCGTCGTCGTGCCGGAACCCGCCACCTATGCGTCGATGCTGGCCGGCGTCGCGCTGCTCGCCGGCGTCTCGCGCTGGCGGAGGACGCGTCGGGACCGGGCGCCCGGCTGATCACGCCCTCAGCGCGGCTCCGACTTGCCCTGCTCGCCGAAACGGATCGAGATGATCCGCCCCTCGCGGATCCGGATCACCGCCGGCAGGTAGCCGTCGCCGCGCTCGTACAGCCACTCGTCCGTCATCACGCAGGCCACCTGCGGGACCGGCTGCACCGGCTGGACCTGACCCGGGTAGTACTGGACGACCGGTGCAGGCGGCACCAGCACCCGCGCGCAGTAGGAGTCGGCGATGGCCGGCTGGCCGCAGGCGCGCAGCAGGAAGACCCGGGAGTCGCCCTCGCGCACGCCGCCCTCGCTGCAGCGCAGCGACTGCGCCTGGACGGCCGTCCCGGCCACCAGCAATGCGCCCCAGGCAAGGCAGCGGAGGGCCCAGCGGCGTCGATCGGCTCTTGTCATGTCATGCTCCCGCAGCGGTCCCGGCCTCGCTCATGGAACCGGTCATGGGACCGGTCAACCTGAGACGGGCAACGGACGCGCCCTCCCCCTCGTTGACCGCCCGGGGGCAAACCCGATCCGCAGAGCGCGCACCGGCGTCGCCGTCGGTGCAGACGGTCCGGCCGACCGCTCAGCGCTGCTGGTCCGAGGGCGCGATCTGGGCCGCGCGCGCCTTCGCCTTGGCGATGTAGGCGTTGTACGCCGGGATCGCGACCGACAGGATGACGCCGGCATACAGGATCGGCAGCAGCAGTCCGAGGATGCGGACGCCCCAGTTGTTGGGCGGCGGCGGCGGGCCGAAGCGGTTGGCGCGTTTGCGGCCGGGAACGAACGCCCACACCAGCATGATCAGCGGGACAATCAGGCTCGCCGACCACCAACCGCTGATGCCCAGGTCGTGGCAGCGCTTGACGCCCGTGATGACGTGGAACCAGAGAAGACCCAGCCACAGGACCGACGCGACGGTGATGATGGTGCGCTCATCTTCGCCCGCGGCGGCAATCACGACGCGCGACAGGATGCCGTACACCAGCATGCCGGCCATCAGGTAGGCCAGGTATCGCAGCCGACCGATGCGTCCCTGGATCCCGAACACGTTGAGTTCCGACATGCCCTCCGAGGGCGCCACGTCGGCCACATGCGCCTTCGGCGCCGCGTAATGGTTCAAGGTCTGTTCGGTCACGAGGTCCCTCCTGCGATGAATGAGTATCTGCCGTCCAAGGCGGTGAATCAGAGCAACCCGGCGCGCTTGACCTGGTGGTACCGGTTGACCAGCGTCGACGCCAGCTGACGCGGCTCGACATCGATGGACAGCCGGTCCTGGTCGACCACGCGGGCGAAGGCGTCATGGCGGGCCTGCGACAGCAGGTGCGCGCTCGCGACCGCGACCGCGTCCTCCGCTCCCGCGATCGGCTGCCCGGCGATGCGACCCAGCGCGGTCTCGCGCAGGCTCGCCAGCAACACCAGGTGCCGGCGCCGCAGCAGGCGCAACGCGGGCTGCAGTTCCGGCGAGTCCTCGTCGCGGAAGTTGGTCAGCACGATCACCAGCGAGCGCCGGCGCAGCCGGTGCGACAAGGCCTCCGCCGCGGCCAGGTAGTCGGAATGGTGGCCGCCCGGCTGCAGGTCGTGCATCTTGTTCATCAGCACGTTGAGCGTCCCCATGCCCTTGCGCGGCGCGCAGTCCCGGCCCTGGCCCTCCTCGTTGCCGAAGGTCATCGCGCCGACCTCGTCGCCTTCGGACAGCGCGACGTAGGCCAGCAGCATCAGCGCATCCAGCGCGTCGTCGAAGTGGCTGGTCTCGCCCGCGCCGGCCGACTGCTCGTCCGCGCGCATGCGCCGTCCGCAGTCGAGCAGGAACATCACGCACTGGTCGCGCTCGTCCTGGAACTCGCGCACCACCGGCTTGCGGTGCCGCAGCGAGGCTTTCACGTCGAGGTGGCGCAGCGGATCGCCCCGCTTGTATTCCGCGAGCTGACGGAAATCGGTGCCCTGCCCGCGCTGGATGAAGGTCTTGATGCCGATCTGCGCCAGACGGCGGTCGCCCGACAGCCAGCCGTAACGCGCCAGCGCGGCGAAATTCGGATAGACGCGCAGATCGCTCGCCTCGCCGACGCGCTCGCGCACCTCGAAGCATCCCGCGCGGCTGCGCCACAGCAGCTGGGTGCGACCCAGCCGCGCGACGCCGCGCTGGCGCGCCGTGACGCGGAAACTCACGCGGCTGCGGCTCTGCGCGGCGAGCGCGAGCGTGCGCGGCAGGCCGTCGAAATCGAAGATCGGGTCGAGCTCGTCGAAGACCTTCACCCGCCAGGCCAGCTCGCTCGCGTTGACGAGGTCGAGCTTCAGTTCGGTCGATGCGCCGATGGCGAAGGCCGCGGGCAGGCGACGTTCGATGCGCACGCCGCTGTGGCGCCACAGGCGCAGGCTGCGCCACAGGTCGACGCCGGCGATGAGCAGGAACAGGCCGAGCAGCGCGCCGCCCGACGGCGCCACGACCGCGAGCGGCGCACCGGCCGCCAACGCGACGGCCGCGGCCACGGCCAGGCCGGCCAGCACCGCGATGCTGGCCCGCGTGGGCAGGACGATGCGACGCACGGTGTCCATCAGAGCCGCGGCGCCTCCACGCTCTCCAGCGCGGCGGCCAGGATCTCGTCGAGGTCGCGCCCTTCGATCTGGGCGTCCGGCGCCATCGTCACGCGGTGGCGCAACACCGCCAGCGCCTGCTTGGCGACGTCGTCCGGCGTCACGAAATCGCGGCCCTCGATCAACGCGACGGCCCGCGCCGCGCGGATCAGCGCCACGCTGGCGCGCGGTCCCGCGCCGAACTCCAGGCCCGGCCAGTTGCGCGTCACCCGGACCACGCGCACCGCGTAGTCGATGACCTTGGCGTCCACGTGCACGAGGCTGGCCAGGCGCTGCAGTTCCAGCACCTGCACGTCGTCCAGCACCGGCTGCACGACCTCCAGCGGCAGCTCGTGCCCGGCGCGGTGCGCCGTCACCAGCTGCACGATGGCCGTCTCCTCGTCATGCGTCGGGTAACCGATGCGGATCTGCAGCAGGAAACGGTCGAGCTGCGCCTCGGGCAGCGGATAGGTGCCCTCGGTGTCCACCGGGTTCTGGGTGGCCATCACGATGAAGGGCCGCGGCAGGCCCAGGCTCTCGCCTTCCAGCGTGGCCTGGTACTCCTGCATCACCTCGAGCAGCGCGCTCTGCGTCTTGGCCGGCGCGCGGTTGATCTCGTCGGCCAGCAGCAGGTTCGTGAACACCGGGCCCTTGCGCACGCGCAGCTGGCCCAGGCCCGCGCCGGTGTCGTCCAGCACGCTGTGACCGATGACGTCCGCCGGCATCAGGTCCGGCGTGAACTGCACCCGCGCGTACTTCAGCTGCAGCGCCTGCGCCAGCGCGCGCGCCAGCAGCGTCTTGCCCAGTCCCGGCACGCCCTCGACCAGCACATGGCCGGACGCCACCACGGCGACGAGCATCTGCTCGACCGCCTCCGGCTGGCCGACCACGGCCTTGCCGACTTCGTTGCGCAGCACCTGCAGCCAGTGCGTGGCGAGCTTGAGTTCCTCGGGCTTGATCATTGCGAAGGTCTTTCGTCGTGGATGCGGTGCGGGTGCAACTCGGATACGGGTTCGGAGGCGGGTTCGGAGGCGGGTTCGTTCGGAGGCGGCCGGGTGCGGCTCACCGGCGTCGGAGCAGCAGCCGGCGCGCGGTCTCGAGCAGCTGCAGGCGGGCGGGCAGCTCCGCCCGGGTGCAGAACCTCGAGGACATCGCCGTGTACAGGTCGTCCCGCGCCACGCCGGTCGCCGTCGCGATCGCGTGCACCCGGTCGGCCAGCGGCAGGCGGCCATAGCCGCGCACGATGCGGGTCGCCGCCTCCTCGAGCGCGCGCTGCTGCGCGCCGAGCAGGGCGTCCCGGCCGTGCCGGTGCAGGTAGGCCCCCATGCCGCGCACCTGCTCCGAGATCGACCGGCGCAGACGCGGCGGCGCGGCCAGGCGCGGGCCGAAGCGCACCGCCGCCCGCCACAGCGCGGCGGCCAGCGTCAGCAGGCCCAGCACGATCGCGATCCAGCCGGTGCGCCACAGCCACGGCGTCAGCGGCTCGCGCTTCTCGTTCAGGTAGATCCAGGCCGTGGCGCCACGATCGGCCTGCACCGTGGCGGTCAGCAGCAGCGGGAGGTCGCAACCGAAAGGCAGGCGGCCCTGGAAGATCGTGGCGCCGGCATTGAGCACCGTCACGCTGCCCCGTCCCTGGGCCACGCGGACCCCTTGCCGGCCCGACGCCTGCGTGAGCGTCCAGTCCGCCCGATGCCCCGGCTTGACCCTCAGACGCCTGCTCCAGGTGAATTGGCTGCAGAGATCGAGCGACTCGATCCCGCCGAAGACCGGCGGCTCGGAGAAGGCCACGTCGCGGTCTTCCTCGTCGTCCTCGTCGTCCGCGCTTTCAGCGTCTTCCGCGTTCTCAGCGTCCTCAGCCTTCTCCGCGCTCTTGCCGTTCGCGCCTTTCGCTTCGGACTTCGCCTTGGCGGCCGCGTCGGCCGCCGCCCGCTCGCGCTGGGCCCGCTCGGTGACATCGACGGCCTCGACGGGCACCCAGTCCGCGAGCCCCGTGTCGTCCCAGTCCGCGCCCTGCAGCAGCACCAGATGACCGCCGCGCTCGACCCAGGCGCGCATCTGCGCGGCGCGTTCCGGCACCAGCGACCAGTCCGAAGACAGCAGCACCAGACGCGCGCCCTCCGGCGGCATCCGGTCGAGCTGCTCGTGGTGTTCGGCATGCATGCCGAGCTTGCGCAGGATCTGCTCGAACGCGTAGACCGGGTTGTCCCGGGCCTCGCCGGTGGCCGGACGGGGCACGTCCTCTTCCACCCACTCGGTGTTGTTCGAGAGCCACCAGCCGCCGGCGATCAGCGCCAGCGCGGCCAGCAGCAGGAACAGGCGTTCGCGCGTCATGTCGCGCCCCTGGGGTGGTGCCCGCGGTACCCGCCCCACCCGCCGTACCCGCGGTCGCCGCCCTACCCGCGGCGTCCGCGGCCGCGCCGGCCGCCATGCGCGCGTCGAATTCCGCGCACAGGGCCTCGAAACGGTCGGCCGGCAGCTCGCGCTGCGCATAGGCCACCGCCTGCCAGCCCGACACCAGGCGCGACAGGTAGTCCAGCGCGGACGGCGACACCCGCGGCGCCGCCAGGACCAGGCATTCGCGCTCGGTGCTGGCCGAGCGGATCGGCACGCCGTGCCCGTGGACCAGCCGCGACAGCGCGCCGCGGTACAGCAGCGACAGCGCGGCCCGCTGCTCACCGCCCCGCCAGAGCGCGCGCGCGGCGGCGCCGATGTCGGCCGGCAGGCTCTCCGGGCGGATGTCCAGCGTCCCGACGTGCGTCGGCGGCGCGACCTGGAGCGCGCGACCGCCGCCCTGGCCCTTGAGCCAGTCCCGCAGGCGCAGCAGCACCCAGATCAGCGCCGCGGCGCCGATCAGCCACAAGGCCACGCGCAGGCCCGACGACAGGCTGCTGAACAGGTCAGTCCACCACCGCGCGCCCTTGCCCGTCTTGTCCTTGTCCGGCGGCTTGTCCTCGGGGGCCTTCTTCTTGAGGCGCAGGACCTTCTTCTTCTCGTCGCCGGCCCACAGCGGGTCGGCGCGGACCTCGCGCTCGGCCCGCCACACGGTCTCCGCATCGATGGCCGAGGCGGCAACCTTCGCCGGCTCGGGCGCCGGCCGAGGCTCGGCGGCGGTTTCAGCAGCGACGGCGGCGGCGGCGGCGGCGGCACCGCCGCACGCCAGGATCACGGCCGCGAGCCGCCCTTCACGCGAACGCACGGCGGAACTCCTGCTCGATGTCCCAGGCCTCGAGGACCACGCGACGGTTCAGGTACATGGCGAATCCCGCCGCGACGTAGAACGGCTCCAGGAACAGCACCACCAGCGCGTAGGCCGACGCGATCGCGAGGTCCAGCCCCAGCTGCCCGGCCGCGTGCGCGTCCGGATGGAAGAACCAGTCCCACACGCCGGCGCTGCGGTTCTCCGGCGCGAACCACCAGACGAGCGCGATCAGCGCGTAGCAGAGCACGCCCTCGGCATGCGCGAACGCGGTCTGCAGCGCCGTGGCGGCACCGCGGTTGTCGTTGAGCATCAGCTTGGCGCGCTGGCGCCGCGCGGCGCCGCGCTGGCCCTCGAGCTGCTCGATCGGCTGCGTGTAGGCGCGCCACGGCGAGAACCGCCGCCACAGCACCGTGCGCAGGAACTGCCCGCCGAAGACCTGCCGGCGCGCGCGCCACAGGTCGCTCCAGCGCGTCGCCTCGCCGAAGACGGCGCGCGACATCACGAACAGCAGGCTG
The DNA here is from genome assembly GCF_050632145.1 of Roseateles chitinivorans. Taxonomy (GTDB): domain Bacteria; phylum Pseudomonadota; class Gammaproteobacteria; order Burkholderiales; family Burkholderiaceae_C; genus Roseateles; species Roseateles chitinivorans_B. The sequence goes on along the minus strand of NZ_CP192577.1, from coordinate 4,289,568 downwards.
CGGTCCAGCCACGGCTTGAGGCAGAAGAGGATCAGGACGGGCACGCCGCCGCCCAGTTCCACGGTGCACATCGCCAGCACCGCGACCGCCAGCAGCAGCGGCGTGAAGCAGCGCCAGATCGACGCCGCCTGCGAGCGCACCAGCGCCAGGCCCAGGTCGCAGGCCTCGGCCTGGCTGCGCGGACGCAGGACGATGGCCAGGCCGTCAACCCGCATGGCGCCGCTCCCGTCCCATCAGGCCCAGCCACAGGACCACCAGGATCCAGCACACGGCCGCCACGCCGTACCTCACGCCCGGCGCGATCCAGGCCGCGGAGGACCAGAAGGCCTCGAAGGCCGCGGCCACCAGCAGCAGGAAGAAGGCCGCGTACACGACGGGCACGGACGCGCGCGCGGACGCGGCCAGCGCCTCGAGACGGCTGCGCCGTCCGGGCGCCAGCCAGCCCAGGCCCATGCGCAGCCCGGCCGCGCCGGCCAGCACGATGCCAGTGAGCTCGAAGGCCGAATGCGTGGCGACGAAGGGCCAGAAGTTGTGCCCCAGGCCGACGCGCTGCAGATGCCCGGCGACCGCGCCGATCATCAGCCCGTTGTAGAGCAGCACGAAGGCGCTGCCGACGCCCGCCAGGATGCCGGCGCCGAAGCAGCGGAAACCGATGCCCACGTTGTGGAAGATGTAGATGCCGAACATCTGCCAGTCGTCGCCGGCCTCGCGCAGGCGGCCCAGCACCTGCTTGCCGTCGCCGTACATCGCCTCGTAGTTGCGCAGCTGGGCGGCATCCAGCATCCGGAGCGCGAAGTCGGGACCGGACCACGCCAGCAGGAAGGCCGCGACCAGCGGCACGGCGAACAGCACCAGTGCCGCCAGCACGAAGTGCCCCTGCGCGCGGACCGCGCGGGGCAGGTCCACGCGCAGCAGACGCGACAGCTGCTGCAGCCCGTAGTCCTGGCGGCGGTAGATCAGCTGGTGCGCGTCCTGCGTCAGCGTTTCGAGCCGCGCCACCAGGTGGATCGGATAGGCGCGCGACTGCGCCAGCGCGAGGTGCTCGCAGACGCGGCGGTACTGCGACGCGAGCAGCGCGCCGTCCACGCCCTTGCCCTGCCTGGCGAGCGAGAGTTCGGCGGCGAAGGCGTCCCACAGCGGGCCGTAGGTCGCCTCGAAATGCATCGGGCTCATGCGAGGGTCCTCATGCGGGCTTTCTCACGCGGGCTTTCTCATGCGCGCGTTCTCGTCGGGCTTGCTCATCGACGCCGCCCTCACCGCTTGCCCATCAACCATTGCGCGACGCCGAGCAGGCGGTCGGTCGCGCCGCGCGGCCTGGCGCCCGGCTCCTCCGCCGGCAGCACCGGGACGGCCAGCAGCGCGAGCTCCTCGAGGCGTTCCGGCGTCAGCCGCTTCGCGCGGCCGGCCCAGGACCGGATGGCGGCCTGCTCGCCCTGCTTCAGCGGGCGCGCCGGCGCCAGCGGCGACGCGGCGGGCGGCGCGTCGTGCAGGACCACGGGCCTGGCATGGACCACCAGCGTGCCGGCGGCCAGGTCGCCCAGGCGCTTGCAATCGCGGTGCAGCAGCATCGTCACGATGCCGAAGGCATACCCCAGCGGCAGGAAGTCGGCGACGCGCAGCAGGTTGCGGGTGACCGACGCCGCCGGGGTGACCGGCAGGCCGGTGTCCATGACCACGCGCAGGCCCGCCGCCTGCTTGCCGGGGGTGGCGCCGGAGCGTCCCAGCTCGAAGGCGATCGGATACAGCCATTCCACGAGGAACATCCCGATCAGCATCAGGCCGTGGCCCAGCCCGCCCAGGCCCGTTGCCCCCAGGGCCATCACGAGGATGAGGTCGAGGATCAGCCGGATGAGCAGGTCGAGCAGGAAGGCCATGGTCCGCGCCACCAGCCCGGCGGGCCGCAAGGACAGGACGATGCCTTCAGGCGTCTCGGCCTGCGCCAGCGTGTCGATGCGGGGCGCGGGCGCGGCGGGATGCGAGCTCAGAGCTTGATCACCTTCGTGTCGGCGATCGTGTCATGCAGGCACTGGCGCGACTCGCGGAAGATCAGCAGGCAGTCGAGCAGCGCGTAGATCATCGAGGTGATCACGTTGACGTTCAGCAGGAAGCCGATGCCGTAGCGCAGGCCGAGCAAGCGCAACGCATCCGGCTTGGAGCCGTCCGTGCGGACGATGCGGATCTTGAAGAGCATCTTGGCCACGGTCTGCCCGCGCGTCAGCAGCGGCCAGGACTGGACGATCAGGAAGCAGGTGAAGCCGAGGAACAGCGACGACAGGTTCAGGGCCGTCATGGAGAAGGTCGCCCCGCGCTGGGCCAGCACCTCCTTGATCGGCGGTACCAGGAAGGCGACGACCATCAGGACGAGCCAGAGGATGGCGGCATCGACGATCGCCGCGACGAGGCGGATGCCCCGGCCGGCCAGGACGTCGCCGGACTCGGCGGTCGCCACATCCGCCACCACGGCCTGGGGCGGTGCGAAACGGTCTTCGTTGGAAACGGACATGCTTTCACTCCCTCTCAGAATTTTGGAGGGCATTGTGTCAGCGCTTCTGGGAGTGGTCGATGGGGGCATCACCGACCTGGACGGGATCCGCCACACCCTCTGGGGGGATTGCCGTCATCGGCACGCCACGCCGGGGCCGGGTCTTGCGTGAGCCTGACGCGGGCCGTGCCTCGGACGAGTCCCGGATTGTGATTCTGGTCGTCACCGACCCGGGAAATCCGAAGCGTCCACCGCCTCGACTGCGGTCCGGCCGAACTTTCAGTTCCGGTCGGGACGGACCGGCAACCCGCCGGCGGATCCGTCCGCCTCCGTCACCCGGCCGCTCGCGCGGCGGCTGGCCCGGCTGCCCGCGGCGGGCTTGGCAGCCTCGGCGGGCGCGGTGGCGGCAGGCGGCGTGACGTCGGCGGGCTCGGCCTCCGGAGCCGGGGCCGGACTCGGCACCGGACTCGACGAATGGGTGGGCGACGGGCTGGTCGACTGCGTGGGCGCCGTGGCCGGCGCCGGCGTCCCCGCAGGCCCCGTCGATGGTGGCGACCGCGTCGCCGACGCGGCGGGCTGGTTCATCGACGCCGCATCCAGCGGCGGCCCCACGGTGCCGGATTGGCGCCGGCTGGCATTGCCCGTGGCCGGCGGCTCGGTCGTCTGCGCGATGGCGGCCGCCGCGACCAGGGTCACGCAGAACGCAGTCAGGAAGATGCTGAATTGCTTCATCGCCGGTCCTCCAAGGGAACGAAGTTCCGAGGCGGCGCGGGATATCGGCGCCGGACAGGCTTCCTGGCAATCCGCATTCCCGGACGTGGGAAGCGCGCCTGGCACCCGCCCCTCCGGGCAGCCCGGCGCCCGGACCACTGACCGCGGCCGCCGGCCACTCCCGCGTCCCAGGGTCCACCAGGGGACTGGCGCACCGGGCCGGCAGGTACAGTCCGGGGCCCCCTCCCCACTGTCACCATGGAACGTCTCGAGCCTTCGTTTCCGACGCTGCAGTCCTGCGCCGACGAGCCCATCCACATCCCGGGATCGATCCAGCCGCACGGCCTGCTGATCGCGCTGCGCGAAGGCCGGATTGCCGCCTGGAGCGACAACGTGCCCGCCCTGCTCGGCCTGCAGCCCACGCTGGGACTGCCGTGGCAGGACCTGGCCCTGCCCGGCACGGTGCACGGCGAGCTGACCCTGCTGGCCGACGAGGCCGCGCTGACGCCCGGCATGCCGGCCTTCTGCGAGGTCGAGATCGGCGGCCGGGCGCACGATGCGGTGGTCCACGTCCACGACCACCACACCCTGATCGAGATCGAGCCCCGCACCCAGCCGCTGGCGCCGCTGAGCTCCCAGGCGCGGGTCTACGACCGCATCCGCCGCGCCGGCTCGATGGAGGCGGTGCTGCAGGTGGCCGTCGACGCCATCCGCGCATGGACCGGCTTCGACCGGGTGATGGCCTACCGCTTCCGCCACGACGACAGCGGCGAGGTCGAGGCGGAGGCGAAGTCGGACGCACTCTCCTCGTACCGCGGCCTGCGCTACCCGGCCAGCGACATCCCGGCGCAGGCGCGCCGGCTCTACCTGCTCAACACGCTGCGGCTGATCCCGCACGTCAGCTACCGCGCGGTCGCGCTGGTCGGCCACCCGGAGGCGCCGCCGCTGGACCTGACGCACTCGGTGCTGCGCAGCGTCTCGCCGATCCACGTCGAGTACCTGCACAACATGGGCGTGGGCGCGTCGATGAGCGTCTCCATCGTCGTCAACGACAAGCTCTGGGGCCTGATCGCCTGCCACCACATGAGCTCGCTGCAGGTGCCCTACCCGGTGCGCTCGGATTGCGACGTGCTGGCCCACATCCTGTCCTCGGCGATCGCGACGATCGAGGCGCGCGAGTTCGCACGACGCCAGGCCGACACGGCCTCGCTGGTGGCCGGACTGGCGGCCGACATCGGCATCGCGGACGACGCGATCACGGCGCTGCTCGGCCAGTCGGCGCGCCTGCGCGACGTCCTGCGCGCCGACGCGCTGGTGCTGGCGCAGCAGAGCAAGGTGGTGCCGGCCGGGGACCTGCCGCAGGAGCTGGCCGTGGCCATCGCGACGGTGCCCTGGACCGGCGACATGCCGGCCCTGCGCTCCTGCAGCGACGACTGGCCCGAGGCGCTGCGGCCGCTGATCGGTCAATGGGTCGGCGCCATGTGCCTGCCCTTCGACGCCAGCAACGGCGGCCGGCTGATCGCGCTGCGCAAGGAGCAGCGCGAGACGGTCCGCTGGGCCGGCCAGCCCGACAAGGTCGTGGCGCGCGGCCCCAACGGTCCGCGGTTGACGCCGCGCGGCTCCTTCGCGGAATGGCGCGAGCAGGTCAAGGACTGCGCGGAGCCCTGGACTGAAACGGACGTGCGCTTCGGCAAGCAGCTGATGCTGGAGCTGCAGCGCACGGCGGCGGCACGGCATGCGGAAGTCGAGGCGGCGCGGCGCAACCTGCTGGCCATGCTCGGCCACGACCTGCGCGATCCGCTGCAGGCGATCCAGATGGTGGCCGGCGTGCTCAAGCGCGAGCCGGATCCGGCGCAGACGGGACGGCTCGGCGCCCGGCTGGATGCCTCGAGCGGACGGATGCATCGGCTCATCACGCAGGTGCTGGATTTCAGCCGGGCGGAGGTCGGCATGCAGCTGCACACCGAACTGCGATCGCTGGACCTGGAGGCGCTGCTGCTGGACCTGGTCGAAGAGGTCCGCATGGGCCATCCCGGCTTCGAGATCGTCGCCCGCACGGCGGGTCCTGCCACGGTGAGCGGCGATCCCGTGCGGCTGGCGCAGGCGATGTCCAACCTCATCTCGAACGCGCGGCACTACGGCGCGCCGGGGCGCCCGGTGACGGTGGTGCTCGCGCCGACCGGTGACGGCGGTCAGCGATTCAGCGTTGCCAACGAGGCCGACGAGATTCCGTCCGCCGTGGCCGCCGAGCTGTTCGAGCCGTTCAAGCGCGGCCTGGAGCGCGGCGCGCCCAACCGCAGCGGGCTCGGCCTGGGGCTCTACATCACGCACCGCATCGTCGAGGAGCACGGCGGAGCGCTGGATTACCGGTACGACGCACCGACTGTGGTGTTCTCGTTCACCGTCGCTGGCGACACGCCCGGCGCCGGGGTGGCCAGCGGCACCTGATCGATCGACCTGCTCGATCGTCCTGCTGCCTCAGTCCTGCGGGATCCGGTTCACCAGCGGCTCCCCGCGCTCGAACGCGCTGAGGCTCTCCAGCGTCGTGGCCATGATCTGGCCGATGGCCTCGACGGTGAAGAAGGCCTGGTGCCCGGTGACGATCACGTTCGGGAAGGACACCAGCCGCTGGATCACGTCGTCGTGGATCACCGTGGAGGACAGGTCCTGGAAGAACAGGCTGGCCTCCTGCTCGTAGACGTCGATCGCCAGGCCGCCGAGCTGGCCCGTCTTCAGCGCCTGCGTCGCCGCCTCGGTGTCGACGAGCCCGCCGCGGCTGGTGTTCACCAGGATCGCGCCGCGCTTGAGCTGCGCCAGCGAGCCGGCATCGACGATGTGACGCGTCTGCTCGGTCAACGGGCAGTGCAGCGAGATCACGTCCGACTGCGCCATCAGCGCGGGCAGCGGCAGGTAGCGGCCGCCGAGGTCCTCGAATTCGGCCTTCGGATACGCGTCGTGGCCCAGCACCGTGCAGCCGAAGCCCGCCATGATGCGCGCGAAGATCGTCCCGATCTTGCCGGTGCCGATCACGCCCACCGTCTTGCCATGGAGGTCGACACCCATCAGGCCGTCGAGCTCGAAGTTGCCGTCCCGCGTGCGCACGCTGGCGCGGACGATCTTGCGGTTGACCGCGAGCAGCAGGCCCACGGCGAACTCGGCGACCGAGTACGGCGAGTAGTCGGTGACGCGGACGACCTCGATGCCGAGCCGGCGCGCGGCCTCGGCGTCGATGTGGTTGAAGCCGGTCGAGCGCGTCGCCACCAGCAGCGTGCCCTGCGCGGCGAGCCGGGTCAGCACCTCGGCATCCACGGCGTCGTTGACGAAGACGCACACGGCCTTGCATCCGGCGGCCAGCGCGACCGTGTCGACGGTCAGGCGGTCCTGCACGAACACCAGCTCATGACCGATCTCCCGGTTGGCCTGCTGCAGCAGGGTCTGGTCGTACCGGCGGGTACTGAAGACGGCGGTTTTCATCGTTCCTGCTCCTTGCCTCTTACTCCCTCTCCCGCTTGCGGGAGAGGGCCGGGGTGAGGGCCAGCGGCGGTTGAAGTACGGTGGCTCCTGCGATCTCACCACATCCCCAGCACGCGCCACCATGCCGTGCCCACGATCGCGAAGATCAGCAGCTCCAGCACGCACATCACCGCGCCCACGCGCCACCACTGCCCCATCGTCACATAGCCGCTGCCGAAGATGATCGGCGAGGTTCCCGTCGCATAGTGGGTCAGCGTCATCATGATCGCCGAGCCCGCCGTCATCATCAGCATGAACGGCACCAGGTAGTCGCCCGGTACCAGCTGCGCGCCGACGGTCAGGAAGGCCAGCATCATCGCGCTGATGTGGGCGGTGGTGCTCGCGAAGAGGTAGTGCGAGAACACGAACGCCGCCACCAGCACCGCGGCGACCCAGAACCAGCCCATGCCGCTGGCCACGATTGCATCGCGCATGCCGATCGAGAACCACGAGATCACGCCCAGCTTGTTCAACTGCTCCGCGAGCATGACCAGCGCGCCGAACCAGATCAGCGTGTCCCACGCGCTCTTCTCGGACAGCACGTCGTCCCAGTCGATGGTGCCGGTGATGATCAGCGCGAACAGGCCCAGGAAGGCCACCACCGTCGGATCCAGCGTCCACCCCGGCCCGAAGATCATCGCGGGCACGTTCGCCCACAGCAGCAGCATCAGGCCGAAGACACCGAGCATCACGCGCTCCTTCCCGGACAGCGGCCCCATGCGGGCCAGCTCGCCGCGCGCGTACGCGACGGCGTTGGGCGTGGCCTTGAGCTCGGGCGGCGCGAGCAGGAACACCACCAGCGGCATCGTCAGCAGCGCGACCAGCCCCGGCAGCAGCATGCACAGCGCCCAGGTGGTCCAGGTGAGGTGCAGCGACTGCCCGGTGGCCTTGGCGACGTAGTCGACCACCAGCGGGTTGGGCGCGGTGGCGGTGAGGAACATCGCCGAGGTGATCGGATTCGCGTGGTAGTTGACCAGCGCGAGGTAGGTGCCGACCTTGCCCTGCGTGCCGGTGGCCGGATCGGAGTCGAAGGCGCTGGCGATCGACTTCATGATCGGATGCACGATGCCGCCACCGCGGGCGGTGTTGCTGGGCGTGAACGGCGCGAGCACGAGCTCGCAGATCGCCAGTCCATAACCGATGCCGACGGTGCGTTTTCCCATCAAGGCGATGAACATCAGCCCGATGCGGCTGCCCAGCCCGGTCTTCTTGAGCCCGCGCGAGATCAGCACCGCCACGACGATCAGCCAGATCAGCGGGTTGGAGAAGCTGCTCAGCGCGTCGGTGATCGCGCCCTTGGAGGTCGGCGACGTCACCTGGGCCAGCGACAGGATGACGATGGCCATCATCGCCATCACGCCGATCGGCATCACCTTCAGGATGATGGCCACGATGGTGGTCAGGAAGATGGCGACCAGGTGCCAGGCCTCGGGCCTGAGCCCGTCCGGCACCGGCACCAGGAGCAGGCCGATGAGCACCCCGGTCGTGATGAACGCGGGGATCAGGCGGAACGGCACCGCCTGCTTGAAATAGCGATAGAGCGCGATCAACCGGGCTGTCATGCGCAGCGTCCCCCTGGAATGTCCAGTTGATTGAATCACGAAGGAACGGTCGCAGGGTCGATCAACACTGGTGTTGCGTCAAGCTTCGTGCACGTGGCAAGGACTGGCCCCTAAACTCGACACGATCAATGCCTGGGGTGGCTATCCATGGATGTCGTCGACCGGTTCGGACTCTTCCTGGCGGCCCAGCCGCTGCTGGCGCTGTTCCTCACGATCGCGGTGGGGTACTGGCTGGGGGCCCGCAGCATCAAGGGCTTCGCGCTCGGATCGGGCGCGGTGCTGTTCGTCGGTCTCGCGATCGGTGCGTCCGCCCCGCAGCTGAAGCTGCCCGCGCTCATCGGCAACCTGGGGCTGATGCTGTTCCTCTACGGCGTGGGCATCGCCTACGGCGCGCAGTTCCTGCGCGGCCTGACCAGCGCGCGCGGCGCCAAGGCCAATGCGGCGGCGCTGCTGGGGGTTCTGGCCTCGCTCGGCCTGATGATCGCGGCGACGCGGTTCTGGCCCGGCGTGGAGCTGCCCAGGGCGTTGGGCGCCTTCTCCGGCGCGGGTACCAGCACGGCGGCGCTGCAGGCGGCGCTGGCGGTCTTCGGACCGTCGCCGGCGACGGGGTACTCCGTCGCCTACCCGGTCGGCGTGGCGATCCCGATCCTGCTTCTCGGTGTCTACAACGCGTGGCGCAAGCCGAAGCTGTCGCACCCTGCGCCGCCGTCGCTCCACGTGGAGGAAGTCGGCGTCGACGATGTCGCCGTGCTCGGCCGCACGGTCGCCGCGGTGTCGCAGACGCTGCCGCAGGGCGTGGCGATCTCCGCGATCCGGCGGGGCCATCACAACATGGGCGCGGCGCCCGAGGTGGAGCTCCAGCGCGGCGACGTGCTGCTGTTGAGCGGCACCGATCCCGCCGCGCTGAAGAACGCCGCGCTGCGTTTCGGCCATGCGGAACCGGGGCGCATCCTGCGCGACCGCAGCGAGTTCGACTACGAGCGCTTCTTCGTTTCCAGCCCGCAGCTGGCCGGCAAGCGGCTGTCGGAACTGCAGCTCCCGCCCGAATGCCGCGCGCGCATCCTGCATCTGCGGCGCAGCGACGTGGACCTCGCACCGCACGCGGACCGGGTGCTGGAATTCGGCGACCGCGTCGGCGTGCTCGCGCCGCGCGAAAGCTTCCCGACGCTGAGCCGCTACTTCGGCGACTCGGTGCGCGCCACCGGCGAGGTGAGCTACATCGGCCTGGGCGTCGGCGTGACGCTGGGGCTGGCGGTCGGCGCGATCAGCCTGCCGCTGCCGCTGCTGGGTCATCTCTCGCTGGGTTTCGCGGGGCTGCTGCTGGTCGCGCTGCTGCTGGGCTGGCGCCGCCGCACCGGGCCGCTCACGTGGGTGATGCCGATCTCGGCCAACCTGGTGCTGCGCAACTTCGGGCTGACGGTGTTCCTCGCGGTGGTGGGGATCTCGTCGGGATCCACCTTCGCCGCCACGATCGCGGAGAGCGGCTGGCTCTACCTGGCGCTCGGCAGCGCGATCGTGTCGGTCCTGGTCATCGTGACCCTGCTGATGGCGACGGTCGTCTTCCGACTGCCATTCGATGCCGCAGCGGGCATTGTCGCTGGGGCCACCGGCAACCCGGCGATCCTGGCCTTCTGCAACCGCATCGCGCCCACCGACCAGCCCGACATCGGCTACGCGATGATCTTCCCGTCGATGACGATCGTGAAGATCGTGCTGGTGCAGGTGGTGGCGATGTCGTATTCATAATCCTCGCCGACGCCGCTCCCCGATTCGACCGCCCCTCTCATGCTCATCACTTCAGACAACTGCGCCGTCGGCAACAGCGCCATGGCCGCGGTGCTGCTTCTCTACTATCACCTGGCCAGGGAAGGCGGCATCACGAATGACCAGACCGTCTACCTGAGTCAAGGCGACTTTGATCCCTTCGCCTTCATCGACGTCGAGGTCGAGGCGGAGCAGCGGCATGAGATCGACGGAAGTCTGCTTCGTGAAGGCGCCATGGTCCACCTGCTGTGCGACCTGAACGATCTCATCGGTGAGTTCGAGGATGACTATCTGCTGCAACCCTTCACGCGCAGGATCCTCGATGCGCTGACCCGGAACGCGGCCGTCGTCATGCCGGAGGCGCTGGCGATCGCCGAGGAGGTCTCCTTGGGTGAAAAGCTGCTGGACCACGCCAGCCTGCGCGCCAAGCTGGATGCCGTCCACTCGCGCTACGTGGTCCGGAGATTCAAGGAACTGGCCGCTTCGGGCAAGTCCTGACCCTGTGCATCCGAGCGGCCACCAACCATGTCGTGACCGTTCGGATTCAGACGGACCCCGGCTCTGACTCCTCCGCCAGCCGTCCGCGGATGACCGCATTCACCTCCGCCCCATAGATCAGCGTCGTCGCGCTGATGTAGAGGAACACCAGCGTGGCGACCACGCCGGCGAAGCTGCCGTAGAGCAGCGCCAGCTTGCCGGCGCTGCGCAGCGTGTACGAGAGCGTCGCTGCCGCCGCCACCCAGAGCGCTGCGCCGACGAGCGCGCCGGGCAGCACCGTGCGCAGTCGCAGGCGGACGTCCGGCAACCAGCCGTAGAGCAGCGCATACAGCACGACCAGCACCGGGAACGCGACGCCATAGCGCACGCTGTTGCGCACCCACAGCGTCTCACGGCCCTTGCCCACGCTGTTCTCCAGCGCCTCCCAGACGTAGGGCATCACGATCACGGAGCTGAAGATGGCGAGGATGGCGCCGCCGACGATCAGCGTGAACAGCGTGACCTTGAGGCGCGCGCGCCAGAACGGCAGGCCGCGCTCGATGGCGTAGGCGCGGTTCAACGCCGTGCGCACGGCCTGCATGCCGGATGAGGCCGTCCACAAGGTGACGAAGAGGCCGATGGCCAGCAGCGCCTGACTGCGCTGGGCCAGCACCTGGTTGACCACCGGCTGCAGCGCGCTGCGCACGAGCGGCGGCGCGTACTCCACGACCCGGCCCGCCAGCGCGGCCGCGTCGCCCGGCGAGCCGATGTACGCGGCGCCCGCCGACACCAGCAGCAGGAGCGGGAACATCGACAGCACCATCGAGAACGCCATGCTCCCCGCCTGGTTGGCGCTCTGGTGCTGCACGTAGTTGCGGATGGCGAGCAGCAGCACGCCGACGACGGGCGTGCGTATGGCCGCCAGGCGGGCCCAACGCAGCAGTCCGCTCAGACGCGGTCGGTCGCGGAATCTGCGCATCCAGGACATGCGGGCATCCATCTTTCGATGCGTGAGGTATTCGCCGAACTATTCATGAGGCATTCATTTCGTCCGTTCTGGCGCGCCCTGGGAACGCCCCTGTTTCATCCGCTTCGGAGCAAGCTTTCAGAGGGAGCGGCGCCAAACCGCAAGCTTCTCGCCCAGCGAAAGTCCATCTGTCCAAAGCGCTCCTGAACTATTCATCGAACTATTCATCGAACGATTCACAGACCATTCGTCGAACGATTCACCCCGGCGCTCCCTGTGGTCCGGCGCAGCACAAGCCGCCGTCCGCAAGGGCAATCGGCGCGCCGGACGGACTCGGCGCCGGTGAACCCGCGGCCCTGTCATGAGAAGATGCCAATTCGCCCGATGGCATCCCCACGATCGCGCGCGCCACCTTCCGCGGCGTCCGATACGCCCCCTCAAGGTCCCGATGAAAGCACCCCCGCGTCTCCAATCCCTGATCGAGGAAGGCCTGATCGACACCGTCGTGCGTCAGCTGATGAGCGGCAAGGAGGCGCTGGTCTACGTGGTGCGCTGCGGCGACGAGACCCGTTGCGCCAAGGTCTACAAGGAGGCCACGCAGCGCAGCTTCCGTCAGGCCGTCGACTACACCGAGAACCGCAAGACCAAGAACAGCCGGCAGGCCCGGGCGATGGCCAAGGGCACGAAGTTCGGCCGCCAGGCCCAGGAGGCCGCGTGGCAGAACGCCGAGGTCGACGCGCTGTATCGCCTGGCCGGCGCCGGCGTGCGCGTGCCACGGCCCTACAACTTCATGGATGGCGTGCTGCTGATGGAGCTCGTCGTGGACGAGAACGGCGACGCGGCGCCGCGCCTGAACGATTCGATGTTCACGGCCGAGGAGGCCCGCACCCACCACCAGAGCCTGCTGGGCGAGGTCGTGCGCATGCTCGGCGCCGGCGTGGTGCACGGCGACCTGTCCGAGTTCAACATCCTGCTGGCCGCCGACGGTCCCGTGATCATCGACCTGCCGCAGGCGGTGGACGCCGCCGGCAACAACCACGCCAAGCGCATGCTGCTGCGCGACGTCAACAACCTGCGCGACTTCTTCGGCGGCTTCGCCCCGGATCTGCTGAGCACCGACTACGGCCACGAGATATGGGCCTTGTATGAAAGCGGCAATCTGACGCCGGAGACGCCGCTGACGGGCCGGTTCAAGCACGCGACCGGCCCGGTCGATCTGGGCGAAGTGATCCGCGAGATCGACGACGCGGTGGACGAGGAAGCCGCGCGGCGCCTGCGGATGCAGTGAGCCGACGCCGGCGCTTCACGGCTTCACGGCTTCACTGTTTCGGGGCCCGGAGCGTCGCCGTGATCGCGTCCCGGATCGGGAACAGGTGGTCGTTGCCGTTGAACTCCGCCTCCGGGCTGTTGCCGGTGTGCACGATGACGACCTTCGCGATCGGGTCCACGAAGATGTTCTGCCCGTTGGTGCCCCAGGCGAAGGCGCGTCCGCCCGCCGCCTGCGGGATCCAGACGTGCAGCCCGTAATACGGCACGGCCGCGGGCTGGGGCTTGTCCCGGCGCAGCTGGGTCATCTGCTCGATCCACGCCTGGGGCACGACCTGACGCCCACCCACGCGACCGAGGGTCATGATCAGTTGCCCCAGCCGGGCGTAGTCCCGCAAGCTCGCGACGAACTGGCCCTGCACGCCCTCCTGCCCTGCCCGGTTCTTGATCCAGTAGGCGGGCGACTCGGCGCCCATCGGGCCCCACAGGTGCGTGGACAGGTAGTCGGTGTTGCTCACGCCGGTGCGCGCGCTCAGCATCAGGCCGAGCACGGCCGTCACCGCGCCGTTGTAGTTGAAGACCTTGCCGGCGGGATCCTTCTCCTTCTTGCCCGCCAGGTAAGCCCGCACGTCGGTGAAGGGCTCGATCATCGGATTCGTGCTCTGGTTGTCCGAGGCCTCGCCGGGCCGGAACGAGTTCTTCAGCGCCACGCCCGAGCTCATGCGCAGCAGGTCCTCGACGCTGTCGTCGGCGAAGGCGCTGTCGCGGAAGTCCGGCAGCACCGTCGCGACGCGCTCGTCGAGGGACAGCCTGCCCTCGCCGATCGCGATGCCGATCAGCAGTGCGAGGACGGTCTTGGACATCGACGCCGACAGCAGCGCGGTAGACGGCCGCGCCTGCTGCAGGTAGCGCTCGAACACCACCTGGCCCTCGTGCATCACCAGAAAGCCGGTGGTGCAGAACTTGCCGAAGTAGTCCTCGAGCGGCACGGCCGTCGCCGAGCCGCGCGGCCTGTAGCTCACCGCGCCCAGCGGCGTCCCCGCGGGCAAGGCCTGCGGGACGGCGGCGGCCGGTGCCTCGTTGTGGAGGAAGCGCTTCTGGGGATCGAAGTAGACGCCCTCGCAGCCGGAGGCCGCCTGCGCGTGAGCGGCACCGCCCAGCACGACGGCGAGGGTCGCGACCAGGTGATGCAGCGCAGGACCTCGCCGCGGTCGCGGGGGTGGCAGCTGCATCCTCTGTCCTCGCTGTCGACGCTGCATCATTTGTCGCGATCGTAGCTGCCGGTGCCGACGTAGACGGACCGGTTGTCGCCGTCGACGGGGAAGCTGAGCAGCCGCTCCTTGTGGCCGTCGTCGTACTCGAGCGTGATCACGAAACCGTCCAGTTGATATCTGCCGCGGCGACTCGCGCCGTCGTCCTTCGTGCGGGTACCGCTGCTGACCCCGACCGTCCCGAGCCCCGTGCCGACGGTGCTGCTGCCCGTGCTGCTGCTGCCCTTGCCGTCGCCCTGCGACGACCCCGCGATCACCGTGCCGGTGATGGCCTGCAGGCTGCCCGTGCTGGACGTGGCGCTGAAGCTGCGCTCGAAGCGGCCGTCCTTCGTGAACCGAAGGCTGTGCATGGCCGAGGTGCCGCCGGTGATCATGCTGCCGGTGAAGCTGCGCCGGCTGAAGCTGCCCTCCAGCCGCGCATCCTTGCTCCAGGGGCGCACCGCCTCGTGCCCCTCGGGCTTCCAGTCACCGGACGGACGACCGTCGTCGTCCTGGGCCTGCATCGCGTAACCCTTGCCGGCGCTGCGCCAGCGGCCCCATTGCTGGGGCTCGAGCTGGCGCGACACGGCGACGTCGAGCTGGTCCGGCGGCATGTCGGTGCGGCGGTAGACCGTGCCGTCCCGCAGCAGGAAGCGCACGTCCTCCTCCCATCGGGTGCCGTTGAGGTTGTTGGCGTAACCGTGGATCACGACGGCGGCCAGGTCCTTGTCGCCCAGGCCCTTGCCTGGCGCGGTCGACACGCGCTGCAGCGCCACCTCCTTGCGCGCCAGCGGGGTCTGCGCCAGCGGCGACAGGGTCAGGCCCGATGCATCGTTGACGAGCGCGGCGTCGGCGAGGTCCATCGACAGGCGGCTCAGCGACGTGACGACACCGCGCAGCACCACTTCCCGGCCGAGCCAGGATTCGGCGTTGAATTTCAGGTGGATGACCTGTTCGCCGATGCGATCGCCCTGCTCCTGCACGAGATGGAAATTCTCGGGGCGGCGCATGTCGCGGGCCACGCGGCCCTTGACGTAGACCAGCCCGAGCTTGCGCCGGGCAGCCTCCTCGGAGATCACCAGCCAGTTGCCGCGCTGTTCCGTCAGCGCGATCACCTGGCTGGGCAGCAAGACCTGGCCCCGCGCGGGTTCGACGGCGACGGGCAGCGGGGTGATCGGCATGACGAGGTTGGCCTGCACGATCGCGCGCGCCACGGCGCCCGCCTGCGGGTAGCGCGCGGCGACGTCCTTGCCACCGCCCTGCCACTCGCGCGCGAGCGTGGCGCAGGCCTGCGGATCGCTCTGCACGCGCTGGCGCATGGGCTCGACCAGCTTGTCCCAGGACGCGTCGCCGCTGCGCCGCTGCATCATGCGGGTGAGCACCACCCGCATCGGGGCGATCTGGTAGCGCCCGCGCCAGGCGATCCAGGCCTCGCGCATCGCGGGGACGGAGGCCGCGCCGGCTTCCTGGCAGGCGTCGATCCCGGCTTCGGACATCACGTCGTAGCTCACGGCCTCGACGAGCTGGCTCATGGCCGCGGTATCGGTGACCAGGCTCTTCGCGTCAGGCGCGGCGTGGGACGGGCTGGCGAGCAGCGCAGCAGCACAGGCAGGCAGTGCCGCCAATGCGTAACGCGCGGTAAGCGCGGCGGACAAGCGAGACGCGGCATGTGCGGTGTACGCGCTACGGGCCGCGAGTGCGGATCGGATGGAGGGGAGACGCATGCGATCGGATCCGGAAATTCGGAGGACTGCATCCTGCCTTCTCGAGGCGTTGCCGGCCACAGCCCGGACGGGGAAGCGTCCGTCTGGGACTTGACGCGCCGCCCCGGATCACTCCGTCCGGATCGACGGCTCGCAGAGCACCGGAAAGTTCAGCGAGTTGGCGATGAAGCACTGCTCGTGCGCGTCATGGTGCAGACGCCGGGCGAGGTCGACGTCGTCGCCGGCCCGCACGGTGACGCGCGGCCGCAGGACGATCTGCGTGAAGCGGCCCTTCGCGCCTTCGACCATGGTGCCCTCGGCCTCGTCCACGTAGTCCAGCACGGCGATGCCGGCCTCGGCGCACAGGTGGAGGTACCAGAGCTTGTGACAGGCGCTGGTCGAGCCCACCAGCAGGTCTTCCGGATTCCAGCGGGTCCTGTCCCCCAGGAAGGCCGGATCGGACGACCCGAGGATCGTGGCCTTGCCCGCCGACCCGATCGCATGGTCCCGGCTGTAGGCCTTGTAGCCGGAGGTGCCGGTACCCTGGTTGCCGGTCCACGTCACGGTGACCTGGTACTTGTGTTCGCGATGTGCCATGTGGTGTCGCTCCTGTGGGTCAACGGGAGTAGATCAGATCCGCAAGGCGGATCCGGCCATCGCCTGCACCAGGACCTGTCCCCACTGTTGACGCATCGCTACGATGCCAGCCTCCAATCAACAAGAATCTGAAGGGTATCGAATGAGGGAGATCCTGCTTTGGCTGGCGGCCGCGATGGCCGCAGTCTCGCTGTCGGGCTGTTCGTCGCTGGGTCGGCTTGACACGTCCTCCACGGGCCCGGCACCGTCCGAGTCGATCATCATGATCGGCGTCGCTCCGGAGAACTTCACGGTGTCCTTGTTCAGGGGGTCCGTCTCCGGCGAACGCTTCAATCAAGGTCTACTTCCCGCCACGCTCTATGGCGTCGGCCAACAGGGCTTCCTGGTCGGCAAGGCGGACGCTGGCGACACCCTGGGCCTGACCATCGTGCGTGAGCTCAACAAGCCCTCGGACATCCTCGGAGGTCGCCTCTTCTCGCCGTGCGGCGATGCCCACGCCATGGTCTACGACATCCCGAAGGGCAAGGTGCTCTATCTCGGTTCTGTGCGCTACGCCTCCGATGGCAGCAGGTTGCGGGTGTCGCGGGAAGACGACCTCGATGCGGCGCGACGTCATCTGAGGGAGAAGTATCCCAAGGTCACGGGCGAGCTCGAAGTGCTGGAGCCGCGCCTGATGCCAGTGACGCAGGCCTGCGGTCCGGGCATTCCACTCGTCATTCCCATCTACATTCCGCGCAGCAGATGAGCGGCCGCGGCGTATCGGCGAACGACCTGATTGCGCGAACGCCGCCGGCGAGGCTGGCCAATCCTGGCTCCTGCGGGCACGTCGCCGAAATCGATCACGAACCCGTGGACAAGCACCCAGCCGCGCTCGGCATCGATGACCTGCCCGGTCCCCGAATATCCATAGTGCCCATCGCGTTGCAGCCGATCCCCGCCGCTGACGGCACGAGTCTCCTGTGGCCAGTCGTCGAGGTAGGCCGACTGAAGGACGGGAACATCGAGTGGAGAAAGCCGATTCGGCACACGCGAACCGGCGACGAGCCCGCAGGGGAAACAGAAGGCGACCAACTCTCCCGCCTCGCTGGTCAGGGTGACGGACGCTGCCTCCTCGTCAGGAGGATCGACGCGCGTGACGAGAAGATCGGGGACGCCGAGCTTCTCGTCAATTGCCAAGGTCCACCTCCTCCAGCCGGCCGGCCAGGATGCCCGGCCACTTCGACCGGCACCACGTCTCCACGAGCTTCATGCGCCCCGATCCCCAGGCATTCCGCTTCAGATCGGCGAAGTCCCAGATGTGATTCACCGTCGCGGGCGGCTCCGTCACCTGCCAATGCCAGCCCTTGCCGAGCACCGTCAGCGTGGCCCGACCCCGCTCGTCCTCGCCCGTGAAGTTCGGCTGGAACGAGATCCTGGCGCCATCCGCCTCGACCGTGCCGACAAACCACGCCGAGTCGACCTTGTCACCGCTGATGGTCTCGACCCGTCCGCACACGGCCTGTCCCTGTTGAAGAGCCTCCAGCGAAAACATGGCCCGCTTGCCCCCATCGACTCCCCAGGAGCCAGCCATCGACGCGCCTGGCGGCGGCGCGGCGATGGCAAGGACTGGCCCCGCCAGGAAGACAACGCCCGCCACTGCGCGAGCGGTCAACCGTCCAGCACGCTTCATCGCGCCCGGCATCGAACACGATCCGCCATGGAATGGCCAACACATCACCATCGTGCATTCCTGAAGGTTGGGAGAGATACACCGGGGATCGTCTCCCCGAAACCGGAGGGGATCTTAGGCGGAACGCATAAGCACCTGCGCATCCCTTCGTAGCCCTCCGAGGCGGTCTCGGCGATCCTGACGTCGACCTTTGCCGTGTGCTCTTTCCGAGCAATTCAAGCCCGGGAGTCCCGCCTCCCGGGCCATTTTTCGTTCCTTCGCCGTTCTCCCGTTCTCCTGTTCCTCCATCGCCATGGCCATTCGACGCTCCGCCCTCCTCGGCCTCACCGCCGCTGCCGCTTTGCTCTTCACCGGCGCGAGCCGCGCCGAGGAGATCATCCGGATCGCCGTCACCAACGGCCCGCATGCGCAGATCGCCGAGGTCGCGAAGCAGGTCGCGGCCCGCGACGGCCTCACGCTGCAGATCGTCGAGTTCTCCGACTACGTGCAGCCGAACGCCGCCCTCGACGCCGGCGACGTGCAGGCCAACAGCTATCAGCACCTGCCCTTCCTGCAATCGCAGATCCAGGCGCGCGGCTACAAGATCAGCGCGGTCGGCGTGACCGTCACGGCGCCGCTGGGCTTCTACTCGAAACGCATCAAGCGGCTCGATCAGCTGGCGACCGGCGCCCGCGTCGCCATCCCCAACGACCCGACCAACAGCGGCCGTGCGCTGCAGCTGTTGCACAAGGCCGGCGTCCTCACGCTCAAGCCCGGCGCGGGCATCTCGGCCACGACGCTCGACATCGCCGGGAACCCGCGCAGGCTGCAGATCGTCCAGGTGGACGCCGCGCAGCTGCCGCGCACGCTGGACGACGTCGACGCCAGCGCGATCAACACGAACTACGCGGTGCAGGCGGGTCTCGTCCCGAAGCGCGATGCCATCGCGATCGAAGACGCCAGGAGCCCCTACGCCAATCTCATCGCCGTGAGGACGCAGGACAAGGACCGGCCCTGGGTGCCGAAGCTGGTCCGCGCCTTCCAGTCGCCCGAAGTCCGCCAGTTCGTGGCAGAGCGCTTCGCGGATTCGCTGGTCGTCGCGTTCTGAACGGTGCTCAGGCGAGCAGTCCGCCATCCACGTTGATGATCGTGCCCGTGAGGTGCCTTGCTCCCGGGCTTGCCAGGAAGGTGACCGCGGCGGCGATGTCCGCGGGCGCGGCAAAACGGCCCAGCGGCGCCAGGCTGCGCTGGTAGTCCGCGCTCTCGCCATCGGCCGGGTTCATGTCCGTGTCGGTCGAGCCCGGCTGGACCAGATTGGCGGTGATGTCCTTCGGGCCCAGCTCCTGCGCGAGCCCGCGCGTGAAGGACTGAAGCGCCGATTTCGTCATGTAGTAGACCGTGCCCGGCGCGCCGACGATGCGGTCCGCGCCGGCGGAGCCGATGGTGATCACGCGGCCTCCCGCGCCCAGGTGCGGGATGGCCGCCTGCGTCGCCAGCACGGGTCCGCGGACGTTGACCGCGAGCAGCGCGTCGATGTCCGCCACGCTGAAGTCCGCGATCGTGTTGTAGCGGGCAATGCCGGCGTTGTTGACCAGGATGTCCAGTCCCCCCAGCGCCGCAACGGCCTCGTCGACCGACCGCCTGATGGCGCCTGGATCCGCGCTGTCGGCCTGGATGGCCACGCCGCGGCGGCCCAGGCGCTCGATCGACGCCACGACGGCCCGCGCGCGATCGCCCGAGTTCTGGAAGGTCAGCGCGACGTCAGCGCCTTCTTCCGCCAGCGCGACCGCGATCGCGGCCCCGATGCCCCGAGATCCGCCCGTCACCAGGGCACGTTTTCCAGCAAGTTGCTTCATGGGTCCACCATTTATGCAGTGATTGATGCATTAATAGTAGAATCCGGATCCTGGCATCGTCAAGGCATTTATGAAGCGATCGTTGCAAAAGAAATCCCCGTGCCGGCGGAGACCGCCGCGCCCGCCCCTCGCGGGCGTGGCCGGCCACGTGCCTTCGATCGCGAGGAGGCGCTGATGAAGGCCATGCGGCTCTTCTGGATCAAGGGATACGAGGCCACATCGATCGCCGACCTGACCACGGCGCTGGGCGTCGGCTCGACCAGCCTGTATGCCGCCTTCGGCTCGAAGGACGAGCTGTACGCCGAGACGCTGCGGCTCTACTCGGACACCTTCGAGCACCTGGTGCTGGGACGGTTCCGGCTGGCGGCCACGGCCCGTGAAGCGGCGCTCGCCTACCTGCGGGATTCGGCGGCGGCCATGACGGGCGCCGACTGCGATCTGCCGCACGGGTGCCTGGTCACGCTGAGCACGGTGGGCAGCGAGGGGCATGACGAACTCGGTGAAGTGATGAAGACCACGCGGGCCGGCGCTTTCGTCGTGCTGTCGTCCCGTCTGGAACAGGGCGTCGCCGATGGGGAACTGCCGCCTGCCCTCGACATCGCGCACCTCGCCAGGTATCTGCAGACGGTGCAGAGCGGCATGGCGATCCGCGCCCGTGACGGCGCCGACCGATCGGAACTCCAGGCGGTCGCCGAGATCGCGATGGCCGGCTGGGACGGCATCGTCCAGCAGGCGAAGTCGAAGTCGCAGTCACCATCGCAGCCGGGGAAGAAGCAACCGGTCCGTGCCGGCCCGGGCCGGATGAAAACCTGAACAGCGGGGACTTTTCCCGCCGCCGGTCCAGCGTCTGACGACGGCGCGCCGCCCGCGCGATCCCCTCGGTTCAGAGACGGATCGACGGGTTCGCGGCGCATGCGCGCCCCAGCGCTCCGCCGCCAGCAAATGCGAATAGGGAATACGACGGATCCCTCGTATTCTTCAATGCGATCAATCCATCGCATTTCGTCGTCGCCTGGACCTCCTTTCCAGGCAGCGGCGTCCGAATCCCCTCTTCGCACACGACCATGAACCGCTCCATCGACGCATCGCGCGGCGACGCCTCCGGGCCGTCCGGCGCCGACATCTTCCTGCGGCTGCTGCCGCTGACACTGACCGTCTTCATCGGCTTCCTCACGATCGGCATCCAGTTGCCCGTCCTCCCCTGCACGTGCACCGGACGCTGGGCATGGACGAGCTGGTGGTCGGCCTCGTCATCGGCTCGCAGTTCGCTGCGGCGCTGCTGTCCCGCGCCTGGGCCGGCAACTTCGCCGACCTCCGCGGCACCCATCGCGCCGTCCGCCTGGGCCTCGTGCTCGCGGCGGTCTCGGGCTTTGTCTACCTGGTCTCGCTGAGCTTCCCGACGCAACCGACGCTCGCCGTCTGGGTGCTCGTCGCGGGACGCCTGGTGCTGGCGGTCGGCGAGAGCCTCCTGGTCACCGGCGCCATGGGCTGGGGCATCGGCCTCGTCGGACCGCAGAACGCCGGCAAGGTGATGGCGTGGATCGGCACGGCCATCTATGGCGCGTATGCCATCGGCGCCCCGCTGGGCGTCGCCTTGAACGCGAGCCGCGGCTTCGCCGGCATCTGCGCCGCCGTGCTGGTGATCCCGATCCTGGGCGTGCTCGTCATCACCCGCGCGCCCACCGTGCCGCCCGCGGCCGGCCGCAGGACGCCGTTCTACGCCGTGCTCGCCGCCGTCAGCGGCCCCGGGCTGGGCCTGGCGCTGTGCAGCGCCGGCTTCGGCGTGATCACGGCCTTCATCGCGCTGCTCTTCGTCTCGAAACAATGGGGCGACGCGTCGCTCGCCTTCACCGCGTTCGGCGTCGCCTTCATCGGCGCACGCGTCCTCTTCAGCCACCTGCCCGACCAGATCGGCGGCGCCAAGGTGGCGCTCGTCTGCGTGCTCATCGAGGCGGTCGGACTGCTGGTGATCTGGCAGGCGGACAGCGCAGCCGTCGCCTATGCCGGCACGGCCTTGACGGCCTTCGGTTATTCGCTCGCCTTCCCGGGATTCGGCGTGGAAGCCGTGCGCCGCGCCCCGCCGCAGGCACGCAGCCTGGCCATGGGCGCGTACGTGGCCTTCCTCGACGTCTCGCTGGGCCTGCTCAGTCCGGCAGCCGGCGCGCTCGCGCGGGCCTACTCGGTCGACGCGGTCTATCTGGCCGCCGCGGTGACCGTCGCGGCCTCCGCACTGGTGGCGCTGGCGCTGCTGATGGCGAAGCCCCGCGTCGCCCTCAGGCCGGCCGGCGGCGGCTGAGCGCCGCCTTCGGAGCCGCCGCTGCATTCGCTTTCGGATTCACCTTCGGGGCTCCCTTCGACGTTGCCGCCGGAGCGGTGTTCAAGGTGCCGATGTAGGCGCAGAGCATGTCCGCCAGGGCGCCCGCGTAGGCCTTGATCTCGGCCGCCGTCCTCGGACTGGCCGAGAAGTCGTGACCCACCACGCTCAAGGTCGTGAGGATCAGATCGCCCGCCAATGCGCGGGCCGCGGCACCCGCCCCGGGCACGGCCTCCTCCATGAAGGCCTGCATCGTCAGCGTCACTTCCGATCGGGCCGCCTGCGACTCCGGCGCATCGCGGTACAGCGGCGCCGCGTCATTGAGCGCCACGCGCATGCCGGCCTCCTCGCATTCGGACTTGAGGAAGGCCAGGACCAGCACCCGCAGGCGCTCCAGCGGCGGCCGCCTCCCGTCCTCCAGGATGCGGCGGAGGGTCTGCGTGGTCGCCTGCCACTCATCGGTCTGGAGCCGGAACAGGATCGCCGCCTTGTTCGGGAAGTACTGGTAGACGGACCCGACGCTGACCCCCGCCCGCTCCGCGACCCGCGCCGTGGTGAAACGCGCCGCGCCTTCCGTCTCCAGAACCTGAATGGCCGCTTGAAGGATGGCGGCCACGAGGTCGGTCGAACGGGCCTGCTGAGGCAGCTTCCGGGAGGAGATCTGGGGCGGTTTGCGTGTGGACATGGCGAGGTGGCGGTGGCGGCTGGAATGCGAATAGCGAATGCGACGGATCAATCGTATTCTAAAAACACGACGGATTGATCGTATTCAACCCGGGGTGAGGAGCCGATCACGGCCGCTCACAACCTCCCCCACAACCCGACCATCACCATGACCCCATCGATCTCCTTGACCTCATCGATCACGCTGACCACGGCGCCCGTGGCGCCGCTGCTGACCCGCCTGTTCGCGCAGGCGGAGGCGGCGACCAGCCCCGCGGCGGCGGCGATCCCGCGCGCCGAACGCGAGCGCCTGATGCGCAGCAAGACGGAGTACCTGCAGTTCTACGGCCAGCTCAAGGACCTCTGGCTGCCGGTGTCGCCACAGACCGGCCGGCTCCTCTACCTGCTGGCCAGGCACGCTGGGGCACGCAACGTCGTCGAGTTCGGCACGTCCTTCGGGCTGTCGACGCTTCACCTGGCCGCGGCCTTGCGCGACAACGGCGGCGGGCTGCTGATCACCACGGAGTTCGAGCCGTCCAAGGTGGCCCAGGCACGCGCGCACGTGGCCGAGGCCGGCCTGAGCGACCTGGTGGACTTCCGCGCGGGTGACGCGCTCCAGACGCTGCGCGACGGCCTGCCGGCGTCGATCGACCTGCTGCTCCTCGACGGCGCGAAGTCGCTGTACGACGACGTGCTGGACCTGGTGGAACCCCGCCTGCGGCCCGGCGCGATCGTCATCGCCGACAACGTCGACTACAGCCCCGACTACCTGAAGCGCATCCGCGCCGCCGACGGCGGCTACCTGTCGCTGCCGTTCGGCGAGGACGTGGAGGTGTCGCTCAGACTGGGCTGATCAAGGCCGCCGGCGCAGGCGCCCGTAGCTCCACAGCAGCAGCGCCCCGGCCGCCAGCACGGCGACGCCGACCACGGCGCCCGAGCTGACGTAGACCACGCTGGACCACAGCACGTACGCACTGCAGCCGACGAAGACCAGCGGCAGCACCGGGTACAGCGGCACGCGGAACGGCCGCGGATGCGCAGGTGCCTGGCGGCGCAGCACCAGCACCGCCAGGCCGCTGAGCGTCATGAAGCACCAGTACACCGGCGACAGGTAGTCGACCATCGTCGAGAAGCCGCCGCGCGTCGCCGCGCCGAACGCGACCAGCGCCAGCGCCATGCCGCTGGTGGCGATCACCGCCACCGTGGGCGTGCCGCGATCGGCATCCCAGCGCGCGAGCTGCAGCTCCGCCGCCAGGTCGCGCGCCGCGGCATAGGTGGTGCGCGGCCCGGCGATCAGGATCGCGTTCATCACCGACAGGGCCGTCAGCGTCACCACGCCGACCATGACCAGTTCCGCGCCGCGGCCGAACACCACGCGCATCGACTCGGCCGCCGGCGCCGCGCTCGCGGCCAGTCCGCCCAGGCCGAGCACGCGGACGTAAGCCCAGTTGGCGAGCAGGTACAGCGCCGTGACCGTGCCCAGGCCCAGCAGCAGCGCGCGCACGATGCCGCGGCGCGGGTCCTTCATCTCGGCGGAGAGCGTGGCGGCGTCACTCCAGCCGCCGTAGGCGAGGAACACGAACACCATCGCCGTGCCCCAGGAGACGGTCGCGCCACCCACCGCGCCGAGCGCGCCAGCCCCGCCGCCCGGTGGGGCGGGCGTGGCCGGTGCCAGTCCTTGCCATTGCTGCACGCCTGCGCTGACGCCGAGCAGCAGGAGCCCGCCGATGACGAGCGTCGTCAGTCCGAGTTGCGTGCCCAGTCCCACGCGTACGCCGAGCAGGTTGAGCCCCGTCAACGCGACGATGAGCCCACCCGCGAGCCATGCGCTGACGTACTCGCCGAGCCACGGCGAGAGGTCGACCACCTGCGCCAGGTAGTCCCCGAACACGAACCCGAGCAAGGCCATCGAGCCCGTGTGGATCACCGCGAAACGCGACCACGCGAACAGGAAACCGAGCCGCGCGCCGAAGGCGCGGCGCAGGAAGTGGTAATCGCCGCCGGCATCCGGGAAGGCCGCCGCGAGTTCCGCGAAGCAGAGCCCGCCCACGAAGGACAGCACGCCGCCGAGCGCCCAGGCGAGGTAGAGCTGGTCGGGTGTCGCCAGGAACTGCGCCACCATCGGCGAGGTCTTGAAGATGCCGGCGCCGACCACCATGCAGATGCACAGCGCCATCGCGTGGCGGACGTCGAGGATGCGCTGGGGTGACGCGCCGGAAGGATCGCCGGCGGGAATGCCGGCAGGAACGGACGGGGGCATGGTGGGGGACGGGGACGGGGACGGGGACGGGGACGGGGACGCGCGATGCTACCGACGGTCCAGGCCGCGCGGCGGACTTCGTCGTGACCACGCGACGGCATGAGCTTATGAGGGAGTCGTCTGAAGCGGAATGCGGGTTTGCGGCCTGCGCACCGATAGGCTGACGGCTCGACTGCCCTCGTTGACCGCCCTCGTTGTCTGCCGCGGCCGCGGGCCCTCACCCCGCCCTCTCCCGCAAGCGGGAGAGGGAGCCCGACCGGCGCCCTTCTCACCGCCTCTCCCGCTTGCCCATGCTGAAGCTTCGCCACACCGCCCTCGCCGCCTTGACCCTGACGGGCAGCGTCTGCGCCCTCGCACAGCCGGCGCCCGCGACATCGCCGGACTCCTTGAGCCCCGTGCTCGTCACCGGCACGCGCGCCCGCGACCGGACGCTCGCGGACAGCCAGGTGCCCGTGGACGTGCTCTCCCGCGAGGACCTGCTGCGCGCCGCCGGCCCCGACGGCACGCTCGCCGCCTCGCTGCAGGCGCTGCTGCCGTCGTTCAACTTCCCGCGCCAGTCCAACTCCGGCGGCGCGGACCACGTGCGCGCGGCGCAGTTGCGCGGCCTGTCGCCGGACCAGGTGCTGGTGCTCGTCAACGGCAAGCGCCGTCACACCTCGGCGCTCGTCAACCTCGAGTCCAAGACCGGCAAGGGCACCAACCCCGTCGACTTCAACACCATCCCGCTGGCCGCCGTGCAGCGCATCGAGGTCGTGCGCGACGGCGCCGGCGCGCAGTACGGCTCCGACGCGATCGCGGGCGTGGTCAACGTGATCCTCGACGAGCGCCGCGGCGGCGGCGAGCTCAGCACCGAGGCCGGCCTCTTCCACACGAGCTTCGCCCCTACCGACCGCACGATCAACGACGGCCAGACGCAGTCGGCCAGCGTGTCGCAGGGCTGGGCCCTCGGCGAGCGCGGCTTCCTGCGCGCCGGCCTCGAGGGCCTGCACCGCCACGCGACCAACCGCAGCGGCCTCGACCAGCTGCCGCCGTGGGAGGACCCGACGCCGGACAACCTCGCCACCGTCGGACAGCGCAACTACGCCGCCGGCGAGCCGGCCACGCGCCAGTGGCAGGCCTTCTTCAACGGGGCCGTCGACCTCACGCCGCAGCAGCAGCTCTACGCCTTCGGCACCTGGCAGCAGCGACGCTCGACCGGCGCGGCGTACTACCGCTATCCGGACAGCTTCGCCAACCTCAGGAGCGTCTATCCGGACGGCTACCGGCCGCAGACGACCGGCGACAACCGCGATCAGCAGCTCGTCGCGGGCCTGCGCGGCGACTGGGCCGGTTGGGACTACGACCTCTCGCTCGACCATGGCCGCAACGACTTCGACTACGGCGTGCGGCAGTCGCTGAACACCTCGCTCGGCCCGGCCAGTCCGACCGCGTTCCACCTGGGCGATTTCGGCACGCGGCTGACGACGGTCAATCTCGATCTGACGCGGTCCGTGACGATCCCCGGCCTGAGCCGCCCGGCCACCCTGGCCGCCGGTCTCGACGGTCGTCACGAGCGCTTCGTCACCGGCGCGGGCGACGCGGCGTCCTACGCGGTCGGACCGTTCGACGGCCCCGCCGGCGCCCAGGCCGGTCCGGGGCTTCAGGCCGGCGACGCGGCCCGACTGTCGCGCCGCGTGATCGGCGCCTACGTCGACCTCAGCGCCTCGCTCACCCGCGACTGGCAGGCGGAAGCCGCGCTGCGCCACGACCACTACAGCGACTTCGGCAACGCCACGACGGCCAAGCTGTCGTCTCGCCTGGCGCTCGCCGAGGGCGTGGCGCTGCGCGGCGCGGTGTCGACCAACTTCCGCGCGCCTTCGCTCGCGCAACGCGGTTTCAGCTTCACGGTGACCGACCGCGGCGACGGCGGCGCGCTCAGCCAGATCCGCACGCTGCCGGTGGACGATCCGATCGCGCGCTACCTGGGCGCCCAGGACCTGAAGGCGGAGCGCTCGCGCAACGCGAGCCTCGGCCTGACCTGGCAGCCGGACCGCCACTGGTCGGCGACGCTCGACGCCTACACGATCCGCGTCAAGGACCGCGTCACGCTGTCGCAGCGCGTCAGCGGCGACGGGCTCTCACAGACGCTGGAATCGCTCTTCGGCGTGCCCGGCATCGACGGGGTCAACTTCTTCACCAACGCGCTGGACACACGCACCCGCGGCGCGGACCTGGTGACCGAGTGGAACGGGGCAGCCCTCGGCGGCGAGCTGCGGCTGTCGTGGGCGGCCTCGTTCAGCAGGACGACGGTGCGCCCGCACGCGGACGCGACCGTGGGCCTGGAGGAGCTGAACACGCTGACCGACGCCGCGCCACGTCAGCGCCACATCCTGACGGCGCAATGGCGCGGCGGCGCCTGGTCGCTGCTGGGTCGCGTCACGCGCCACGGCAGCACGACGCGGGTCTTCGACTTCGGCGACGGCTTCGTGCCGTCGCAGACCTACGCGCCGGTCTGGCAGCTGGACCTGGAGGCGCAATGGCAGGCGACGCGTGCGCTGAGCCTCAGCGTCGGCACGATCAACGCGACGGACCGGTACCCGAGCCGCTCGACCTCCGACATCGCGTACTTCGGCAATTTCCCGTACGACGTGCTGTCGCCGGTCGGGTTCAACGGGGCGTACTACTACGCGCGGGCGAAGCTGCTTTTCTGAGTGTTCGCGGGACTGTTCAGACCCCGTGAATCACGCGGCAGCAGCGACTTGTCGACGCGTTCATCAGGCCTGCATGACTCCACGCTGAGGCGCTCGTGATGCCGTCTTGATCGGCCTGACATGCTGATACGGATGGGCCGGAAACGCGTCAACGGCTGGGGTTGCGGCGCCGTTGGCCCGGCATCGCAGTCAACCGCCGATCACCATGCGCCACTCCCTGTGCCTGACCGCCGTCGCCGTCGCGACCCTCCTCGCGGGTTGCGTCGCCCCGTCGCACACCGTGGTCCACGCCGATGCGTCCTACCGCGCGCCGCCGGCCTGGGCCCCGATGCCGCCCCCGCTCCGGTCGTGAGCGTCTATGTCGAGCCGCCGCTGGTCCAGCCGGAGCCGGTCTTCGTCGATGTCGCGCCGCCGCCGATGCTGGTCGAGGTGCCGCCGCCGCCGCCATATCCCGGCGCGGTCTGGACCGGCGGCTACTGGGGCTGGCAAGGGCGTTGGGTCTGGTGTGCGGGGCGGTGGTCCTCGCCGCCGCGACCGGACTACGTCTGGGTCCAGCCCTACTACGAGCATCGCGACGGCGCTGTCGTGTTCGTCTCCGGCTTCTGGGCGGCACATGGCGTGGGCTTCGTGCCGCCGCCTCCGGGGCTGCATCTCAGCATCGAGGTCGCCCTCGGCGGCGGCGCACGGCCGATGGGGCCGATGGGCGTGTTCGTGCCGCCACCGCCGGGGTCGCGGCCCGGTCTCATCGTGCCGGCGCCGATCGGTACGCCGCCGGCCGTGGTGGTCAGCGCGCCGCCGGTGACCAACGTCGGCATGCGCATCCAGCACAACACCCAGGTCCATCAGACCGTGGTCAACAACTCGGTGACCAACAACACCACGACCGTGAACAACGTTCGCAACGTCACCAACATCACGAACGTCACCATCGTGGCGCCCGCGAACTCGACGGCCAACGGCAAGGCGTTCCAGGGCGAGGTCCCCGCCGCCGCGCATCTCGCGGCCGCGCTGCCGGCCCAGGTCCACGCGCCCGCGCCCGTGCCGGTGAACGCGACGCCGATCCCGATGCAGGGCCAAGGCCGTCCGCCATCGGCACAGCCCCCGCATGCATCGGCGCTGCCGCCTGCGCCTGAGCAACCCCGCGCGATCCCGCCGGGGCAGATGTCATCGCCGGCCGCGCAGCAACAGCAACAGCAACAGCAACAGCAACAGCAACAGCAACAGCAGCGAGAACAGATGAACCGGGCGGCGCCGATGCCGGCACCGAACGCAGCGACGCCGCCTGTTCCACCGATGCCGGATCCGGCCCATGCGCAGCATGAGCGCGACCGGCAGCTGGAGCAGGAACGCCAGCGTGACGCGGCGCGTGATCACGAGGTGGCTCGCGAGCGCGATGCCGCGCGCCATCGAGAAGCGGCCGCCGAGGCGCAGCGACCGACCGCCGTCGCGCCGCCTGCGCGCGACGCCGCGCATCCGGAAGATCGTCGTCGAGAGGAACAGGCCCGGGAGCGTGAGCACGACAGGCAGCACGCCAAGGACAAGGACGCGAAGAAGGACGAAGCGCGCGAACGGGAGAAGGCCGAGAAGGAGAAGGAAAGAGAGAAGGAAAAGGAACGCGAGCGTTGAGCGCCCCGCGCGCGGGGCCGATCAGCCGGCAGCCGACGCGCTCCTCGCTGGCACCGACGGCGCCACGGGCCACAGCGCATCGACTGGCCGTTCCAGCACCCGCGCCGCCACCGGATGGAACACCGCCGGGTCGAGCCGCCCGTCGGCAGCGGCGCCGGCCAGCCATCGCTCGATCGATCCGCCCTTCTCCACCCATCGATCCTGCCGCAGCAGTCCGTACAGGCCGGCGGCGATCACGTGGATGCCGTCGTCCGACTTGCGCCAGCGGTCCGCGGGATTGCGCGCGACGCCCAGCGCCTCGCTGATCAACTGGTCCAGGGCCTGGCACAGGTCCTCGTCCACCAGGCCCTTCAGCGTCGTGTAGCCCCAGCGCGGATCGTGGTCGCGGACGATGGACGTGATCAACGGGTCGCGACCGAACGCCGCGAGCGCAGCGGTCGCCGCCGCGCCGTCCATCGGCAGCGGCGGATGGAGCATCTCGTGGGCGGCGATCCGCACCGTGGTCGCGGTGTCGTAGTCGGCCGCCTGCAGGAAGGTCTGTCCCTGCACCTTGATCCCGTGCGGCTTGGAGAACTGGAGCAGCACGATCTGGATCCCGGGATCGAAGGTCCGGCCGGTCAGCTTCTCCTGCCAGGAGATCACGTCGAAGCCGGCCAGCGCCCGTTGCACCTCGGCGACGCGCTGGTCGAGGTCCTGGCCGATCCGCTCCCGGCGGAACGCCGCGAAACCGGCGCGCTGCATCGCACTGAAGATCGCGTCGATCCGGGGCGCCGCGCGATCGAACCAGGCCCAGTCCTCCTCGCTCCAGTAGCTGCTGGCCTTGTAGCTCGGCAGGATGGCCGTCTGCCGCGACCGCAGCGCCGCCAGCAGCGTGGCGATCGTCGCATCGTGGCCGTTGGCCGAGAACAGCACCTGCAGGTTGGGGCCGAGCAGGCCGAAACCGTCCTTCGTCGCGTCGTTCCACAGGCTCGCCACATCGTTGCGCACCGCGTCGGGCAGGCGCGGCGCGAAGGCGGCGGCGTCGTCGCCGTAGAAGTCCAGGTAGAGCGGCGTGCCCGACAGCGGTCCGAGGAAGGCGATCGCATCGAAGCCCTCCGAGGATCTCACCCGCCATCGCGTGCGATGGGGGCTCGCCTGGGCAGCGCGTGCGTCGGCGGCGCGCAGGGACGCCACCGAAGCGATCAGTGGGGTGGCCAGTCGCGCCGTGGGCAGCGCGACGAGCGGCGTGGTCAGGAAGGTTCGTCGTTGCATGCCTCGATCGTAGGCACGCCGAGCCGGACGTTCTTGAACGGACTTAACCCAGCCAGCGCGTCGGCGTCCGTCCCGTCAGGGCGACGACGGCGCGCGTCAGGTGCGCCTGGTCGGCGAAACCGGTCTCCGCCGCGAGCGTCGCCATCGATCCCTGCCATCCCGGCAGTCGGCGCAGGGCCTGCAGCGTGCGCAGCTCCAGGCGGTAGCGCTTCGGCGCGATGCCATAGGCGCGGTGGAAGCCCCGGCTCAGCGACTGCGGCGCAATGCCCATGGTGTCGGCCCACTCGGCGAGGCCGAGATTCGGATCCGCCGCGAGCGCCGCGGCCAACAGGTCCGGCCAGTCGTTGAGCCGGACAGCCGACGGGCGGAATGCCTGCGTCAGCAGCGCCGCGGCTTCGCGGGGATCGCGCTCGGCGAGCCGGGCGATCGCGTCGACATCGTCCACCTGCCCGAAGGCATCGCCGACATCGCGCCCGATCGCCGGCAGATTCAGCACGCGGGCGCCGGCGCGGAAGAACTCGTTCTGGTGCGATTCGTGCGCGCCGTGGAACACGGCCTGGCCGGCCTCGACGCGCAGCCGGCCGCGATCGCCGGCTTCCACGTAGCCGCCGGCGAGGACCAGCGCGACATAGCCTTCGTCGTGACGATGGCGTGCAATCCGCTCGAAGGCGCGGTGAACGGAGATCGCCATCGTCATTCGTCCAACCTCTCTTTCTCCCTAGGCCGACTCGTACATGCCCGGGAAGTAGCGTTCCATCAGTGTCGTCGGCTTCAACGGCGGCGTGAAGGCGAACGGCGCATAGAGCCCATGCGCGTCCCCCGTGGCCAGCGTGAATCGACGCAGTCCCTGGAGATCGGGATGCGCCATCACCGCCGCCATCAGGCGCTTGCTGTGTCCCTGGCCGCGATGCGCCGGGAGGACGAAGACATCGACCAGGTTCGCGAAGGTCGAGAAGTCCGAGATCACCCGGGCGAAGGCCACCTGCCGACCGTCGATGAATCCGCCGAAGCACAGCGAATGCGCGATGGACCGCTCGACGACCTGCCGTGGGATGCCGCGGGCCCACGACGACTCCTCCGCGAGGAACGCGTGGATCATGTCGACATCCAGCGCGGCCTTGTCCGTGGAGAGATGCAGCGTGCCTGGCGCAGGCGCATCCGCTTGTCCCGTATGAACCTGTGCCGGTGGTACCTGGGCGGGGCCCGCCTGGGCTGGCGACACGCGACGCCCGGCCAGCGGATGGATGTCCAGGCTGCCGTACATGCGGACGACCTCACCGATGACGACCTGGTAGCCCTTGAGCCAACGCTCGTGCTGCTGCTTGGCCTGGAGATGCAGCGGATGCGCCATCAACTGCCGCAACGCATCCATCGACTCCCAGTAGTACACGTTGGTGATGAGTCCCAGCGCGGGGTTCTCCCAGCTCTCCTCGCCGAGGTAGCCGGGGATAGCCTTCGCCATCTCGGCGATGGCGTTGTCCAGCGCATGGAAATCGGCGTCGTACTCGCCCTTGTGGAACGTGAAGGTGGAAGTGAACACGGGTCGATTCGAGGTGGCGGAGAGCGGGGGACTGCGGGTGGCGGAGGCCCGCTGGCCTCGTCAGCCGCGCAGGACTGCGGCGCGCATTCTGCATCCGAAGTGGCACGCCATGACGCGGGGCCTCGACGAGGCCTTGACGGGCCGCGCCACGCCGGTCCCTCTCTCGCAAGCCCCGATGGCCCCCGCTCCGTTCTTCGGCATGATCGTGCCTCCAACAGCGCGGAGGACCCCACGTGGACGGAAAGATGCAACGCGTGCTCGCACGGACCGGCCTGGGCCGCATGTCGAGCGGCGAGTACCAGGCCAACCTCAACGGCATGAACATGTTCTTCGGCGCGGTGCTGGGCTTCGTGCTCTCGGGCACCGAGAAGCTCAACGCCTGGCAGTTCGGCGTGCTGCTCACGTCGCTCGCGGGCGTGGTCGTCACGGTGCTCTACATCTCCTCCAGCAGGCACCGGCTGGCCTACTCGCTGCTGGCCCTGTTCTATGCGGCGACCTTCCCGGAGATCATGGGCCTGCTGCTGCGCAGCCCGGAGCCCATCCCCGACAAGATCCGTCCCACCCTCCTCGTCTGGATCGGCATGACGGTCCTGGTGGAGTTCTGGGCCAGGGAACGGAACGACGCGCCGGTCGGGAGCCCCCTGGAAGACGCGGCTCCCGGACCTGAAGCCCGACAGTGAACATCTGAAAGGGAGCCCCCATGGCCAAGTACTTGATCTCCTTCCCCAGCGCCGCGATGGTCGTCCCCGACGGCGAATGGGACGCGG
This sequence comes from Roseateles chitinivorans, assembly GCF_050632145.1. GTDB lineage: Bacteria > Pseudomonadota > Gammaproteobacteria > Burkholderiales > Burkholderiaceae_C > Roseateles > Roseateles chitinivorans_B. Next base: position 4,256,661 of record NZ_CP192577.1, on the reverse strand, counting down.
TGGTCCGCGACTCGCATGCCGTGATCGAGGAGGCGAAGGTCGCCGGTGTCTACGTCTTCGGCGGCGGCATCGACGAGAGCGTCCCGCCCGTGCTGGTCGCCGGTGACGGCTCGGTCGCTGACGGGGCTACCCCTGGGCCCCCCGCTCAACGGCGGATTCTGCGTTCTGGAACTGCCCTCGCGCGAGGCGGCCGTCGACTGGGCCGCGCGCATCGCCAAGGCCTGCCGCTGCCAGCAGGAGCTGCGCGTGTTCTTCTTCGACCCGGCGTCCTGATTCATCATTCGTCGCCGTGGTCGTAGCCGTGGTCGCGGATGTTCCAGCCGATACCTTGACGCGCGAATGCGGCGTCCTCCGGCGAGATCGCCGCCAGCAACGGGATCAGCAGCTCGAACGACTCCGCGCAGAGATCGTGCCTGTAGGCCTGATCGTGCAGTTGGCTGTAGCCGCAGTAGGTGATGACGCGGTGCAGCGCCACGCCGGCTTCCTTTGGAAACGCCCGCGCCAGCATCTCGAATTCCTCCCGCAACAACCGATGATGCTTGCGGACCAGGACCTCGTGCGGAGCGGTCCGGGCCAGCGCGACGCGATAGCTCAGGGCCAGCGCCGGGCGTGAGGCCACCCGCGCCGACATCAGTTCGTCGAGCCGTGCGTCCATCATCGTGAGCACCGCGTGGTCGCGCGGCAGAGGCACGCGGCGATTGCGGCGACTGACCACGGTGTCTTCGAGGACACCCACCGTGTCGTCGAGGAAGATCGTCAGCTGTGACGCCCCACCGAACGACACCTGGTCGATGTCCTTCAGGAAACCGGCCGCCATGGCGTCCAGCATTCCCGTCGCCCTGACAGCCAGAGGATCTCCAGGCGACGCGTAAAGGATCACGCTCATCAGCGCGCCGGCCTCCAGGCGTCGCCGTTCCGGGAAATCCTCCTGGAGCAACGCCATGACGCGACCGGGCAACCGCCGCCAATGATCCGAGGACGGATCGCCGAACTCGAACAGCTTGAGAATCGCCGCCACCGCGACCTGCGGTTCGAGCAGCCCGTCGGCGAGTACCCAGTCGGCCAGAATGGCGCCGGCAGCATCAACACTGCGTTGGAGCGTTTCAGGGGTCGGGCCCTGATTGCGCTCTCGACTCAGGCGCAACGCGCCGTCGGACAGGGCGTCCGCCATGAGCGATGCCGCCGGGCCAGGCCTGTGCGGGCGCAGCTTCAGGGCAAGACGCCCTGCAAGGTCCGGTTCCCCGTGCAAGTCCAGAGGGCTCATCAGCTTCGGCGCGACGTCTCCGGTCCAATGCTCGTCGAAGACCGCCAGCCCGGCCGCCGGATCCTCGTCCAGCAACCCCAGCACGATCCGCCACGCCCACAGACCGTGCAAACGAACCCCATCGCGACCGCCGCCTTCACCAGTCAGTTCCCAGGACCACAGCGCGGCTCGTTTCAACGCAGCATGGCGGCGCGATGCCGGAATGCGCGTGTCTTCGGCGCACACCAGCGCCTTCTCGAACAGGTGCTCCCTGAGAGGCGAGCCCAGACCCGACTCCCGCAACGCCCCCTGCACGGGAAGCACGCGCAGGAAATGCACCACGCCGAACAGGACATCCGATGGGAATTCGTCCTGCGCGGCGGTCAGCCAGGCGATGAGGCCCGGGGCCCGCGATGGCGCCTCGTCCGCGTCGAACGCGTCGGCCAACGCGATCAGCAGGCGCTGCTCTTGTGCCGTGCAGCTTCGAAACAGCCGGTCCCGTCGGAAGAGAAAGCCGGCGCGCGCGTTGTCGGTGAGCCGGTGGCGCGGCAGGAACGCGAGAGGCGGAAGGACGAGCGGCTGCACAGGGAGGCGTCGAGTCACGAGGAGCGCGGATATTACGGGCTCCCGCTTCAGGGAAGGGCGAGCCAGACGCCGTTCCCCTGCGTTCAGGCCACCGCCAGGTGCACCGCCTCGGCCAGCGCATCCACGCGGAACGGCTTCTTCAGGATGGACCTCGCGCCCAGCACCTGACCGACCTTGTCCATGTCGGCATACCCGGTGGCCAGGATGATCGGGATCGTCGGCCAGGCGTCCTGCACGCGGCGGATCAGTTCGCCCCCGTTCATGCCCGGCATCACGTAGTCGACGATCAGCAGGCTGGGCTGGCGCTGGTCGAGCCTGAGCAGCGCCTCCGCGCCGCTCGACACCGCGGTCACCCGGTGACCCAGCAGCTCCAGGCTCTGGATGATGGAATGGCGCACCTCGTCGTCATCCTCCACCACCAGGATGTCCTGGCTCGCCGTGAGCAGGCTGGACCGGTCGACCTCGGTCTCCTCCGCCAGGGTCTCCGTGGCCAGCGGGAAGGTCAGGTGCACCTGCGTCCCCTGCCCCGGCGCGCTCTCGATGCCCACCTGGCCGCCGGACTGCTTCGCCAGTCCGTACACCTGCGCCAGGCCCAGGCCCGTGCCGCTGCCCATCGCCTTGGTGGTGAAGAAGGGCTCGAAGACGCGCTCGATGATGGACGGCGGGATGCCGGCGCCGCTGTCGGCCACCGTCACCCGGACGCCGGGCACGACCTGACCCTCGCGCTCGCACTCGGCCTCCTGCGTGCTGATGACGATGGTGCCGCCCTCCTTCATCGCGTCGCGCGCATTCAGCGCGAGGTTGAGGACGGCCATCTCCAGCTGGTTCGGATCCAGCAGCACGACCGGCCGCGGGTGCGCCAGCGCCAGGTCGATGTGCACGCGCGAGCCGACCGACGTCAGCAGCAGCTCCTGCATGTCGTTGATCGAGGCGTGGATGTCGGTGGCCTGCGGGACCAGCGACTGGTTGCGGGCGAAGGACAGCAGCTGCTCGGTCAGCCGCGCGCCGCGCCGCACCGTGCGCCGCGCGCCTTCCACGATCCGGCCGGCCGGCGGCGGGCAGTCCAGCCGCGCCAGCAGGTCGAGGTTGGTGCCGATGACGTGCAGCAGGTTGTTGAAATCGTGGGCGATGCCGCCGGTCAGGTGCCCCATGGCCTCCATCTTCTGGACCTGCAGCAGCGCTGCCTGCGCCCGCTCGCGCTCGGCGATCTCGTTCATGAGCCGGTTGTTGGCCATCGAGAGCTCGCGGGTGCGGCTGTCGATGCGATCCTCCAGCTCGCGGTTCAGCCGCTCCACCGCGTCATGCGCGAGCGCCAGCTCGGCGAGCATGGTCCGGTTCGCGTATTGCCTCGCCCGGGCGCGCACGGCGGCCTCCACCGCGGTCTGCAGGGTGTCGGGGCTCAGCGGCCGCTCCAGCAGGATGACGTTGCCCATCAGGTGCAGCGAGGTGGCCGCGTTGGGCGGTCGCCGTCCGGTGCGCTTGCTGGTCAGGACCACGAACGGGAAGTCGGACCACGGCGGCTGCCGGCCCAGCCAGACGTGCACCGGACTGCCCGGCGCGATCGACAGGGCCTCCTCCGTGACGACCGCCGCCGCGCCGCCCTCGTTCAGCGCCGCCAGCAGCTGTTCCGGCGTGTGCACGGGGTGCGCCGGCGCCATCCCGGTCACGACTTCCGCGATCACCTGGGCATCCCGGCCGAACGGCGCCAGGATGATCACGCGGGATTCGAACGGGCCGTTCATTCAGCGTCGTGATCGCTCAGCAGCGCGATGTCGCCGGCGTAGCGCGAGACGCCGGACACGACGCCTTCGAAGTCCGTCAGCGCCACGCCGATCTCCACGCCGCCTTCGCCGAGGCGGAACTCGTGGATCGTGCTGGCATGCTTGTTGGTGCGGCTCTTGGCGACCGAGACCGCCTTGAGCAGGTTGCCCCGGGCTTCGAAATAGCGGAAGAGCACGACCGCGTCGCTGAGGTAGCTGAGGTCGATGTCGATCCGTCCCTGGCCGAGGATGCCGTGCTGGCCCAGCACCAGGATGGTCATCACGCCGCGCTGGTTGAGGTAGGTCAGCAGCTCATGCATCTGCAGCATCAGGAACTTGCCGCCCGGCATCGCCTGGAGGTAGGCGTTGAGGCTGTCGATCACCACGGTGCGGGCGCCGTCCTCCTCGACCGAACGCCTCACGCGCGCCGCGAACTCGCCGGCGGTCACCTCCGCGGGATCCAGGGCGTTGAGCAGGAACTGCTCGTCGTCGATGTAGCCCTGCAGGTCGTAGCCCAGCGTCTTCGCGCGCGGCAGCAGCGTGCCCAGGCCTTCGTCGAACAGGTAGTAGGCGGCGCGCTCGCCGCGCCGCAGCGCCGCGTGGACGCAGGCGATGGCGGTGGTGGTCTTGCCGACGCCGGACGGTCCGACGAACAGCGTGTTGCTGCCGCGCGCCAGCCCGCCGCCCAGCGCGGCGTCGAAGGCGGCGTTGCCGCTGCTGACGTTCTCGGGCAGGAAGGCCTTGTGGTGCTCGGCCGCGATCAGGCGCGGGAAGACCTCCAGGCCGCCGGTCTTCAGCGTGAAGTCGTGCTCCCCGCTGCGGAAGCCGATGCCGCGCATCTTCGCCACGCGCAGGAAGCGCTTGTCGGCGCCGTACTCCCCCACGATCTGCTGCAGCCACACGACCCCGTGGGCGATGCTGCGCAGCTGCATGTCGCCGGTGGCGGCGCTCAGGTCGTCGAGCATCAGCACGGTGCAGTCGTGGTGCGCGAAGAAGTGCTTCAGCGCCAGCACCTGGCGGCGGTAGCGCAGCGGGTCCTGCGCCAGCAGGCGCATCTCCGACAGGCTGTCGAAGACGACGCGCTTGGGGCGGGTCGCCTCGATCCGCGCCATCACGCCCTGCACGGTCTGGTTCAGCTCCAGCTCGGCGGGATGGATGATGGACTGCTCGGCTTCGGGGCCGAGCTGCTCGGCGCTGACCAGCTCGAAGACCTCCAGACCCGGCTGGTCGAGATTCCAGCCATGCGACTTGGCGACCTCCTTCAGCTCGGTCCCGGTCTCGGACAGGGTGACGTACAGGCCTGACTCCCCGACCGCGAGGCCCGCGAGCAGGAAGTGCATGCCCAGGGTGGTCTTGCCGGTGCCGGGCTCCCCTTCGAAGAGGTAGAGATGCCCAGGAGGCAGACCGCCTTGAAGGATGTCGTCGAGGCCGGCGATGCCGGTGGAGCTGCGGGGTGGGGACATGGGCGAGGCGGTGCGAGTGAAGTCGGGCCATTCTCGCCGGGCGCCTGTGGGGGCGATCTGGGGAGGTCGGATGCCGCGCCGTGGCAATTTCCGATCCTGCCCGGTGGGGTGGCCCTGGAGGCGGTGCCGGCCCCCCCGCGCGGGCCCGTCGTCAGGCGACGAGCAGCGATCGCCCGGACGACCCGGCCACGAGGGGCCTCACCGCGGACGAGGCGTCCGGCGAAGCGACCGATCCGATCTGGATGCGCCCCTTGCCGGCGCGCTTGGCCGCATACATGGCCTCGTCGGCGCCCCGCATGACCGCGGCCAGGTCGCAGGATCCCCGGGCCAGCACGATGCCGATGCTCGCGCTCACGGTGACCCGGTGGCCGCCGGCGACCTCGATCGGCCGCTCGATCTCCGCCAGGCAGCGCTGGAGCACGGCGCGCGCGGCACCGACGTCACTGCTGGCGACCAGGACGATCGCGAACTCGTCGCCGCCCAGGCGGGCCACGATGTCGTTGGCGCGCAAGGTCTGCTGCAGCCGCGCGCCGACCGCCTGGAGCACCTCGTCGCCGGCCTCGTGCCCGTGGCGGTCGTTGACCGGCTTGAAGCCGTCCAGGTCCAGGTAGCAGACCGCGATCCCCGCGTCCGCCCGCAGCGCGGTCGCCTGCGCGTCGGCGAGCTTCTCCTCGAACAGGCGCCGGTTCGGCAGGCCGGTCAGGGCGTCGCGGAAGGCCATGCCGTAGGCCTTCTCCTCGCTCTGCTTGAGCGCGTCGATGTCCATCAGCATCCACAGGCTCTCTTCCTCGGAGACCAGCATGCCGCTCAGGTCGATCCACAGCGCGGACCCGTCCTTCCTGCGCATCTGCACCTGGGTGCGGAAGCGCTCGCCGGCGCGCAGCGCGCCGTAGCCGGCCCGGCCGATGTGGTCGAAGGTGGCCTGGTCCAGGTAAAGATCGCGCATCGACATGCCGCGCATCTCGCCCGGGCCGTAGCCGAGGATGCGCTCGAGGGCGCGGTTGTCCCACTGGATCACGCGCGAGCGAAGCCGCACCATGCCCACCAGGTCGTTCTCCAGCATCAGCGACTGCTCGCGCGCGGTGCGGTCCGCGGCCAGGCGGCCTTCATGCTCACGCTTCTGGCCCCGGTAGAGCAGCACGGAGACGCTGCCGACCAGGGCGATCATCAGCGCCACGAGGGCGCAGAGCTCGGCCGCCTGGCGGTACCAGGCCCCGAGGTACTCGCCGGTGCTCAGGCCGGCGAAGACGGTGAACGGGTAGCCCGGCACGCGGTGGTACGCGGTGATGCGCTCGACCTGGTCCAGCGCCGTCGGCGTCACGTACCAGCCCTGCGCCGCGTCGCGCCGGATGTTGTCGCGCAGGGCCCGGGAGACGGTGGCCTCGCCCAGCCCCTTGAGCGAGCGGGGCTCCGACGCCGAATGGCGGGCCACCAGCAGGAAGTTGTCGTTCATGCGCATCGACATGGCGCCCGAGCGCCCGAGCGCCATCCCGGCGAAATGTTCCGCGAAATGCTCCGAGGTCACCTCCGTCAGCACGACGCCGTCGAATCCCCCGTCGGCATTGATCAGCCGGCGCGCGACCACGATGCACCAGTCCCCCGCCACGCGGCTCAGCAGCGGCTCGGACACCACGGTGGCGTCGCGGGCCCTGGCGCGCTCGAAGTAGGACCGGTCGCCGAGGTGGATCGCCGTGGCGGGCGCGCCTTCCTCCGACACCACGTCCCCGGCCGCGTCGACCACGCGCACCGCGCTCACATGCTTCAGCAGCACCCGCTGCTCGGCGACCATCTGGGACAGGACTTCGGGACGGTCCGCCTCGCGGGACGTCTTCGCATACCGCTCGGCCACCGTGGCCAAGGCGTTGTCGATGAGGCGGAGTTCCGCAGCCACCTCGCTGCTCATGCTGGTGGCGAGGTTCTCGGCGGTCAGCCGCGCCGCCTCCTCGTCGCCCTCGCGGGCGTTGCGCAGGCTCAATCCGACGGCCAGACACAGCATCAGCCCCAGCATCAGATTGCCGGCGACCAGCCCACGGCGCAGGCGGGTCAATGAATTCCTGACGATCGCGCGTTGATGTTGCATGGCTAGGCGTCCTCCCGGCGGACGCATCGCCGGGGGAACGCCCGTGCATGGTCCGAGCGGACGTTGTACGTCCGCGCCCCGCGGCGCGCCATCCAGGACTGACTGAAGCTCGTGTAGGGCGTCCCCCGACGGGGATTGCCCTGACGACGGGCGTCGCGTCGCCGGCGGGGGGCTCGGGTGATGGCCGCTCATGACCCGCTCATGGCACCGCGAAAATTGGGCCGCCCCCTCCAAGGACTGCCGGATGAGGTTAGGGTGCGGGGACAACCTGGAATCACCATGACCACCGATCCGTCCGCCTCGCCCGCCTCTCCCGTCGTCTCCGTCCAGCCGCTGGGCATGCCCTGGGACACGATCGACCCCTTCCTGTTCTGCGTCCACCACGATGACGCCTATCCGCGTGGCAACGGCCGCCACGGACCGGACGCGACGCTGCTGGCGGGCCGGCAGATGGGCTCGGACTTCTCCCGCAAGGACGGCTGGAGCATGTATCACGGCCAGCAGGTGCCCGGCTTCCCCGCCCACCCGCACCGCGGCTTCGAGACGGTGACCATCGTGCGCCAGGGCCGCATCGACCATTCCGATTCGCTGGGCGCCGCGGCGCGGTTCGGCGGCGGCGATGTCCAGTGGCTGACGGCTGGCAAGGGCATCGTCCACGCGGAAATGTTCCCGCTGCTGCACGATGACCGATCCAACCCGCTGGAGCTGTTCCAGATCTGGCTCAACCTGCCGGCGGACAGCAAGATGGTCGAGCCGCACTTCACGATGTTCTGGTCGCAGGACATCCCGCGACACCGCTTCGTCGACGAGGCCGGGCGCGCCACCGAGGTGGCGGTGATCGCCGGTGACCTGCCCGCCTCCGCCCTGGGCGGCGCCCACGAGGCGCATGGGGCTCACGGCACCAAGCCGCTGGCGCCGCCGCCGGACTCGTGGGGCGCGCGGCTGCATTCGGACCTGGCGATGTGGACGCTGCGCCTGGCGCCCGGCGCGCAATGGACACTGCCCGCGGCGCTGGGCGACGGCACGCGCCGCAAGCTGTACTTCTTCGCCGGCAGCAGGATCACGATCGAGGGACAGGTCGTGCCGGTGGGTTCGTCAGTCGAAGTGCGTGCGGGGGCCGCGGTCGCCCTGGTCAACGGCGACGAACCCGCCGAGCTGCTGATGCTGCAGGGCCGCCCCATCGGCGAGCCGGTGGCCCAGTACGGCCCCTTCGTCATGAACACCGAGCAGGAGCTGCGCCAGGCCTTCGAGGACTACCGCCGCACCGAGTTCGGCGGCTGGCCGTGGCCGGATCCAGCGCCCGTGCACGGCGACAAGGAAGACCGCTTCGCGCGGCATGCGGACGGGCGGACGGAGCGGCCGCCGTCGCAGGACTGAAGCGTCCCGGGCCGCCGGCCGACACAAGTCCTGACCCCCTTATGGGGGAGGCGCGCCGCGGCGCTCCCGGCGCTGTTGCTTTGCGAGCAGCCCGTTCATGGCCGTTCATTTGATTTTCGGCAATTCAGCGCATACCACCTTGTTCATCGGTCTTTTCCGGGGAGCCGAATCAAAGGTTCATGCAAGACTGATTGCCGTCACGGCCCGAGAGATCTCCGAGTCCATGCATACGCAGTACGTCATCCGCCAGCGCGGATGAGGCGATGCGCCTCAGGGGATCCGAGTCGGCCGACTCAAACCATTGAACATAGGGGATGCCTCATGGGTGACAGTCTTTGCCTGAGCCGCTCGCGGCCGTCTTTCACTGCCGTTGCGGTGCGCACCATGCGCCGGCAACGACAGCTTCCGCGCTTGAACCTGCTGTACCTCGCCGCCCTCGGCGCCCTCGGCGCTTTCGGCGCGCTACCCGGCGCGGCCCATGCGCAGACCACCCTGGACTTCTCCACCGGCTGGACCGGCGTCGGCAACAACGTCACCTACCAGACGACGCCGTTCACGACGACCAGCAAGGGCACGCCGTTCACCTTGACGCCGCCGACCGGCCAGGGCATGTGGCGGCTGACGCCGGTCTCCGGCACCATCAACGGGGCCTCCGCCGCGGACTCCGCGCTGGGGCTGACCAACGGGACCGTCGACGCGCTGCTCAACCACAACCCGAACTTCGGCGGCAGCGTCACCAACTTCTCCGTGCTGACGCAGACGATGACGCTCAACGCCGGGACGTATTCGTTCTCCTGGGCGCTCAACGTCACCGATCACGGCTTCAATGACGGCGCGCTCTTCTCGCTGTCGGGCAACGGCCTGGAGTACATCGAGTCGCTGGCCCGGGCGGGCGGGCCGGGGGACACGGCCGGTCCGTCGCCCAACACGTACGTGGCCTACCTCTTCGACACGGCGGACGGCGTCACGCCCTGGCTCACCACGACCTTCAACATCGCGACGACGGGGAGCTACAAGGTCAGCTTCGCGGACTACAACTGGAACGACCTCGCCGTCCCGCCGAACTTCTTCCTGGCCAACACCATCGGGACCTACACGGGCAATCCGCTGGCGGGCACCAACGCACCGCCCGCCACGCCGGACATCACGTCGGGCACGGTGACCGGCTCCGACCTGGTGAACGGCACCGTCAATCCGGTGTTCGACGGCGGCACCCTGCGGGCCGACGTCGCCGACGCCGTCTACAGCGCCAACCTGGCGATCAAGGGCACCGGCGGCACGATCGACCAGAACGGCCTGAACTCGACCTTCAGCGGCGTGCTGTCCGACCAGGCGGCCGGAACGCCCGGCGCGATGAGCTTCGTCAACGCCGGCGCGGCGGGCGGTTCGATCACGCTGACCGGCGTCAACACCTACACCGGCCAGACGACGGTCGGCAGCGGCGCCACGCTGGCGCTGGCCGGCACCGGCAGCATCGCCACCTCGAGCCGGCTCGTGAACGACGGCGTGTTCGACATCGCCGGGACCAGCGCCGGCGCCTCGCTGATCAGCCTGGCGGGCACGGGGACCGTGGCGCTCGGCGGGCAAGTCCTGACCCTGACCAATGCCGCAGACACCTTTGGCGGCGTCATCGGCGGCAGCGGCGGCGTGACCGTCGCCGGCGGCACGCAGACGCTGTCCGGCGTCAACACCTTCACCGGCGCCACCTCGGTCGCCAGCGGCGCGACCCTGGCGCTCTCGGGTACTGGCAGCATCGCCGCGTCCAGCGGGCTCGCGAACGACGGCAGCTTCGACATCTCCGCGACGACGGCGGGTGCCACGCTGAAAAGCCTGACCGGCGGCGGCACGGTCGCCCTCGGCGCCCAGACGCTGACGCTGGCCGACGCCAGCGGCGGCTATGCGGGCACGATCGCCGGCAGCGGCGGTCTGGCGGTTGCCGGCGGCACGCAGACGCTGTCCGGCGTCAACACCTTCACCGGCGCCACCTCGGTCGCCAGCGGCGCGACCCTGGCGCTTTCGGGCGCGGGCAGCATCGCCGCATCCAGCGGACTCGCGAACGACGGCAGCCTCGACATCTCCGCGACGACGGCAGGTGCGACGCTGAAAGGCCTGAGCGGCGGCGGCACAGTCGTGCTGGGCGCCCAGACGCTGACGCTGTCCAACGCCAGCGGCGGCTATGCGGGCACGATCGCCGGCAGCGGTGGTCTGGCGGTTGCCGGCGGCACGCAGACGCTGTCCGGCGTCAACACCTTCACCGGCGCCACCTCGGTCGCCAGCGGCGCGACCCTGGCGCTCTCGGGCGCGGGCAGCATCGCCACCTCCGGCGCCTTCACGAACAGCGGCACGCTGGACATCTCCGGCACCAGCGCCGGCACCAGCGTTCACTCCCTCGCGGGCAGCGGCAGCGTGGCGCTCGGCAGCAAGACCCTGACCATCGACACGACGGCCGCGTCCTTCAGCGGCGCGATCAGCGGCAGCGGCGGCGTGCGGCTCAACGGCGGGCAGTGGACCGTCGGCAACGCGCAGGCCTACACGGGCCTGACCATCCTGGCCGCGTCGACGCTGCACGTGAACGGCAGCCTGGCCGGCGGCGTGGACGTGCGCAGCGGCGCTGTGCTGCAAGGCAGCGGCGCGATCGCCGGACCGGTGACGGTCGCGTCGGGCGGCAAGCTGTCGCCGGGCAATTCCCCGGGCGTGATGACGGTAGGCGCCAGCGTCAGCCTGGCGCCCGGATCGACCTTCGAAGTCGACATCAACGGCGCGACGCCCGGCAACGGCGCGGGGCATCACGATCAGCTGGTGCTAACGGGCGCCGGCAGCAAGTTCAGCGCGAACGGCGCGCAGCTCACGGTCAATCTCGTCGGCATTTCCGGTCTCGGCGCCTACACGCCGTATGTGCCGGCGCTGGGGGAGCGTTTCCATATCGTCACCGCGCAGGGCGGGCTGGATGCGACGACCTTCGGCGTCCTCTCGCAACCCACCGGACTGCAGGCGGGCACGCGGCTGCGGGCGCTCTATTCCGCCAACGGCGTCGACCTGCTGGTCGTGCGGACGGCCTACCTGGCCCTCGCCCAGGCACAGCGCGCCAACCTGAACACGCAGTCGGTCGCCGCGGCGCTGGACGTGATGTCGGCGGCGCAGGACGCCGCCACCGCCACCCCGGCGCAGACGACCCTGTCCAACACGGTCGCCGTGCTCGACGACGCGACGCTCCCGGGCACGATGCGCGCGCTCAGCGGCGAGATCCACGGGGCCGTCGCCGCCGCCCTGCCGTCGGCCGGCCAGCGCCTGCAGGACTCGGTGTCCCGCCACGTGGCCGCCCTGGAGTCGCGGCAGCGCGGGCTCTGGGTGGACTACAGCGGCGGCAGCAGCCGCTGGGCGGCGGACGGCGCCTCGTCGTCGGCGCGCGCGCGCGATCGCCACCAGATCACGATCGGCTTCGACGTGCTGAACGACGGCACCAACGGCTTCGGCGTGGCGCTGTCGCAGTCCAACCAGAAGCTGAGCTCCGGCAGCGGCGGCACCGGCGAGGTGAAGGACACGCTCGGCATGGCGTACGGCCAGCTGGGCCTGGGCGCCGGCCTGATCGTCGACGGACAGGTCGGCGGCGGCGGCGGCAAGGCGCTCAGCAGCCGCGACGATCCTCTGGCGGCGTTCGGCCTGGGCCAGGGCCTGCTGAAGACCGACGCCTCCACGCGCCAGGCCTTCGCCGGCCTCGGCGTGCGCACGGCGATGAACTACGAGAACGTGCGGCTGGTGCCGTACGCGCGCGTCGAGACGCAGCGGGTCAAGCGCGACGCCACGGTCGAGGACTCGGGATCGCTGGCCGCGCTGAATCTGGGCAAGCTGTCGGCCGGCGGCGGCCGCATGGAGCTGGGCGTGGGCATCGGCTCGCCGGACAAGGATCCGGCCACCTCGCGCTTCACCTTCGGCGGTCGCCTGGCCGTGGGCCGCGAGTCGGGCGCGCTGCGGCGCGTGCTCGTCGATGCGAGCCTGGTCGGCACGGCGATCCAGATCCAGGCGCCGCGGGTCAGTCGCCAATACCTGCGCGCGGAACTGACGGGGACCTGGCTGGTCATGCCCGGCGGCTACCTCTATGCCGGCATCAACGGCCAGACCCGGGAGAACCGGACGGACAGCTCGTTCACGCTGGGCGCCATCGCCACGTTCTGACGGATCGGAAGGCGGCCCGGCGATGCACTCGCCGGGCCGCCGAGTCGAGCGGCCTCCGGACGCATCGAGCGGTCCTCGGGACCGCTCAGCCCGGGGTCTTCCGACGCATCTCGGCGGGGTACGCCTCGAAGCCGAGCGACCGGTACAGCTCGCGCGCATCGTCGGTCGCGCCGAGGCGCACTTCGCCGATGCCCATCGTCTTCAAGTGATCGAGCGCGGTCGCGACCAGCGTCCGCGCGATACCTTGGCGCCGGTGCGTGGCGGCCGTGAACACATTCGTGATGCGGGCCATCTGGCCGCCCGGGTTGAGGCGCGTCGGGCCCCAGTCGAGCAGCACCACGCCGGCACCGGCGACCACCTCGCCGCCCTCGACGGCGAACCAGCCCACGTACGCGCCGGCCCCGATGCGGGGCTTCACCCAGGCGGCGTAGCCCGGCCGACGTTCGGCATCGTCCTCGCGGAAACAGCCGTGGGCGGCGACTTGATCTGCGTCGGACGGGGCGACGCGCCGGAGGGACCAGGAAGATTGCATCCGCGCATTGTCGCAAGGGCCTCGCCGGGCGCGGGCGCCTCGCGCCACCTTGCGACACCGCGCCTCGCCTGGGGTCGGGTCGGGTCGCCTCGGGTCGCCCCCGGGCTGTCACCTCCGTGAGGTTAAGCTGGGGTCCAAGGAGCCAGCGATGAACGTTTCCAGGGCCTCGACCTACGGCGAGCGCGTCGGTGCCGTCAGCTACCGTTTCGACAGCCTGCGCGAGCTGATGGCCAAGGCCACGCCGGAGCGCTCGGGCGACCGTCTCGCGGGCGTCGGCGCCGAGTCCGAGCAGGAACGGGTCGCCGCGCAGATGGCGCTGGCCGACCTGCCGCTGAAGACCTTCCTCAATGAAGCGCTGGTGCCCTACGAGGACGACGAGGTCACGCGGCTCATCATCGACACACACGACGCCGCGGCCTTCCTTCCCATCGCCCACCTGACGGTCGGCGGCCTGCGCGAATGGCTGCTCTCCGACGCGGCGGACACGGCCACGCTGACGCGCCTGGCTGCGGGCATCACGCCGGAGATGGCCGCCGCGGTGAGCAAGATCATGCGGAACCAGGACCTGATCCTGGTGGCGCGCAAGTGCGAGGTCGTCACGCGCTTGCGCAACACCGTGGGACTCGCGGGCCGCCTGTCCACGCGGCTGCAGCCCAACCACCCGACCGACGACGCCAGCGGCATCGCCGCCAGCGTGCTGGACGGCCTGATGTACGGCAGCGGCGACGCGGTCATCGGCATCAATCCGGCCACCGACAACGTGACCCAGGTCGCGCACCTGCTGCACCTGCTCGCGGAGGTCATCGAGCGCTTCGAGATCCCCACGCAGAGCTGCGTGCTCACGCACGTGACCAACACGCTGCAGTGCATCGAGCGCGGCGCGCCGGTCGACCTGGTGTTCCAGTCCATCGGCGGCACGGAGGCGACCAACCGCAGCTTCGGCGTCGACCTGAAGCTGCTGGCCGAGGCCCGCGCCGCGGCACTCTCGCTGGAGCGCGGCGCCCTGTTCGACGACGGCCGGCGCGGCCGGCACGTCATGTACTTCGAGACCGGCCAGGGCAGCGCGCTGTCGGCCGGCGCCCACCACGGCTGCGACCAGCAGACCGTGGAGGCCAGGACCTACGCGGTGGCGAGGCACTTCGAGCCGCTGCTGGTGAACACGGTGGTCGGCTTCATCGGGCCCGAGTACCTGTACGACGGCAAGCAGATCATCCGGGCGGGATTGGAAGACCACTTCTGCGCGAAGCTGCTCGGCCTGCCGATGGGCTGCGACATCTGCTACACGAATCACGCCGCCGCGGACCAGAACGACATGGACGTGCTGCTCACGCTCCTCGGCGTGGCGGGCTGCAACTTCATCATGGGGATCCCGGGCTCGGACGACGTGATGCTCAACTACCAGACCACGTCGTTCCACGACGCGCTGTACGCGCGGCGGGTGCTGGGGCTTCGTCCGGCGCCGGAGTTCGAGCGCTGGCTCGAACGCATGCGGATCGCCCGGCCCGGCCCGCCGGGCCATCTGGTCGAGGGCATGTCGCCGGCCTTCGCCGCCTTGCTGCCGTCGTCATGAGCGACACCCTCATTCCCGATCCCTGGCGCACGCTGCGCCGGCACACGCCCGCGCGCATCGGCCTGGGACGCGCCGGGGTGAGTCAGCCGACGTCGGCGCATCTGGCATTCCAGCTGGCCCATGCGCAGGCGAGAGATGCCGTGCACCGCGAGCTGGACCACGAGGCGCTCGCGGCCTCCTTGAACGCGGCGGGGCTGCAGACGCTGGACCTGCACAGCGCCGCGACCGACCGAGCCACCTATCTTCAGCGACCCGACCTCGGGCGGAAGCTTGACGATCCGTCGACCGCGCTGCTGGCCGCCTGGGACGCGGGCGATCCGCCGGACCTCGCGCTGATCGTCGCGGACGGCCTGTCCGCGTTGGCGATCGAGCGGCATGCCCTCGCCTTCCTCTCGGCGCTCAGGCCGATGCTCGCGAAGGACTGGCGCTGGGCGCCCGTGACCATCGTCCGCCAGGCCCGCGTGGCGATCGGCGATCCGATCGGCCACGCGCTGGGCGCCAAGCTCGCCGTGGTGCTGATCGGCGAACGTCCGGGGTTGAGTTCCCCCGACAGCATGGGCGTGTACGTCACCTGGGCGCCTCGGCCGGGGCGCACGGATGCGGAGCGCAATTGCATCTCCAACGTGCGGCCGGAAGGGTTGGCGCCTGAAGCCGCAGCGGCACGGCTGGCGTGGCTGCTCAACGAGGCGCGAAGCCGTCAGGTGACAGGTGTTGCGTTGAAGGATGAAAGCGCGCCTGCGGCGCCCGTGCTCGACGTCGCCGCCACGTTCAAGCTCGGCGCCGGCTGAGCGACGCCGCTCAAGGCGAAACGAAGCTCTCCTTGCCCGCCTTCTTCTCGTCCTCGGCGATCTTCACGTCGACCTCGTCCACGACGCCGTCCTTGTTGCGGTCGTGCAGGTTGAACATGCTCATGCCGGCGGCCATGAACTCCTCCAGGCTGATGCTGCCGTTCTTGTCCTTGTCGAGCACGCCGAACCGGACCTTGGCCTGACGCATCTGGCGCTGCTGTTCCTCGCGGCGCTTCTCCGGATCGGCCATCTTGCCGATGCGCTGCATCAACCGGCCTTCGAATTCGCCGAGGTATTCGGATTCGCTCAACTGGCCGTCGGCGTTGAAGTCGATGCGCACGAACTCGACCTCGCGGCCGAGCTTGAACTCGGCGAGCAGCACCTTGCCGTCGCCGTTGAGGTCCTGCTCGGCGATGAAGGTGGTCGAGGAATGCGAGGCGGCCAGCGCAGGCAGCGCGACCAGTCCCAGCACGGTGGCGGCCAGGGCGGATTGGAATGGGGTCTTCATGGCTGGGGCTGCACTTCGATCGTCAGGGTGGCCGTGGTGCTGATCCACAGCGCGGGGTTGTCCGGGGAGGCGCGACGCACGCGCACCTGCAGCAGGTAGAGGCCGGCGCTCCTGGGCTTGAAGCTCACTTCGCCGGCGGCATTGGTGCTGAAGTCCAGCTCCGGCTGCTTCTGGCTCACGTAGTTCTGGCCGTCGGCGATGACGGTCAGGGTCTCGCCGGCCAGCGGCTTGCGGTTCTCGCGCACGCGCACGACGACGGGCTCGCCGGCATACAGCTCGTACGGCTTCGTCACCGGGAAGATCTCGACGCCCTCCCCGTCGAAGTCGACGGCGCTGGGCCGGCCGCGAGTGACGTAAACGTCGGCGCGGGTGATGCTCTGCACCTCGATCGGCTGGTCGCCCGGCTGCGCGTCTTCCGCGCGTTCCGAGAACACCACCTTGCCCTGGCGCAGCACGCCCTTGGCCAGACGGCCCTTGCGAACGCCCGACGACACCAGGTAGGTGCCGTTGCCGGCGCCCAGCGGCACCTCGAGGTAGCTGGCGTCCTTCAACACCGCCGCCGGGGTCAGGGCTTGCCGCTTCCCGTCGGGACCGACGACCTGGAAGGTGTCGGACTTCATCGCCACGTCGGGCCGCAGGTCGCCTTCGGCGAACGAGGCCTCGACGGTCACGTGCTTGCGCTGCTCCTCCGCGCTGAACGTGTTGGGCTTGAGGTAAGGCGAATGGGCGTGCGCGGCTGCGCCGAGCAGCAGCGGCGTCAGACCGAGACCGATCTTCTTGAGCATGGAGAGAGACATCGCGATTCGTGCCGGGTTGAGTCGGAGCGGCACTATAGATGAGAATTGCTCGCAATTGAGAATTGATATCAACAACGAGGCCGATATGCTCGCGCCCGTCCTCTCGATCTGATCTCGCGCCCCTCGCATGACCGCCATCCCGACCCTCGAATCCGACCGGCTCACGCTGAGCCCGCTCGATCGCAGCTGCTTCGACGCCTACGAGCGCTTCTACGGCAATGCGGAGGCATCCGGAAGCTACGGCGGCCCGCTGTCTCCCGCCGCCGCCTGGACACGACTGGCGAGTGACGTGGGCGTCTGGACGCTGCAGGGATTCGGCGTATGGGCGATCCGCCGGCGCGACGAGACGGCGGTCCTCGGCGTCTGCGGCTTCTGGCAGGGCCGCGGATGGCCGACGGAGCTGACCTGGTGGCTGCTGCCGGAAGCGAGAGGACAAGGCATGGCGCTCGACGCCTCGCGACTCGCGGTGACACATGCCTATCGCGACTGGGGATGGCCGACGGTCCAGACCTACATGCGCGACGACAACATCGCCGCCCGAAAGCTGGTACTCCGCTTGGGCGGCGGATTGGTGGATCGGGTTTGTTTCCCAGATGGCGAGTTCCGGGATCTCTTCGAGATTCCCGATCCTGCGGCGATGGAGACGACGGCGTCGCTCAACAACGCTTGAGGGCGTGATCAACCGGCCGGGTCACCAGCCGGAGGCGACTGTCTGGACAGCGCGTGGCACCCGTCGCAGAGCTTGCGCGTCTGGAACAGGTAGCGCTTCTCCACTTCGTAAGCGTGCTTCTGCTGCGCCGCCGTGAACACGCATGGCGCATCGCAGCGCTCGCACCAGTAGAACTCGTCGAAGTAGCGGATCGTCGCGTCGGGCTCGTAGGACCGGGACCGCTTGCTCGACTCGGACCATGCCGATTGGTCGGCGAGCACGGACGCCTGTTTGGACGAGTGCCGCCACTTCGCCGCGCATGGCAGACACACGCCGCCGGTGACAACGGCTGTGAGCGCGAGGATGGGGGCGCGGCAGTTCCGGCAGGCGGATCGGGTGGTCACGGGGACGTAGGAATGTGGGGACGGCGTCGGAGTTCGACGGATTCTGCCCGAGGCGGAATCCGATCGAGCGAGCGTTGCCTGCCCTTATGCCGGCGGCACGTAGACTGTTTCGATGAGCACACCGACACGATCATGAGAATCGAATCGCCCCTCCTTCCGGCATCCCTGGCATCGGTCTCCGACCGATCGAGCGCAGCGACAGGCCAGCATGGTTCGATTACCTGCGTCTTCCCGAAGTGCATGAGCACACGAGTTGGAACGTCCAACAGCCGGAGGATCTCGATCCGCTGTTCGACACCTATGAGTCCGTCAGCCCGACGTCTCCTCGTCGCCTGGCCATCGTCGATCTGGAGAGCGGACGATTGGCGGGAACCATCGGTTTCCACACCATCTCTGACCTCAATCGCACGGCCGAGATCGCCTACGACCTGGCGCCGCCGTACTGGGGACGGCGACTGGCGACGCAGTTGTGCCGGCGGGTGACGGACTGGTCGTTTGAGACCTATGGATTCGTCCGTGTGCAAGCCACGGTCCTGGTCGGCAACGAACGCTCCGCTCGAGTCCTGCAGAACAGCGGCTTCGCGCACGAAGGCCTGCTCAGAGCCTTTCGCATGGTTCGCGGGCGTCCGGGGGACTTCAACGTCTATTCGCGACTGGCGACGGACCCGGCGCTCTGAAGAAGAGACAACGCCTGGCGGCCGCACTCCGCGATCGCGGAGCGCGGCATGTCCCACTCAGGCTGTCGTCTTGATCAGACCCAGCTGGGTCAGCGCCTTGACGCCGTCGTCCAGACCGATCTCCTCGACGATCCTGCCGTCCTTGAGGCGCAGCACCGTGGTGCCGGTGAAGCGCATCCGGCGGCCGGTCGCCGCCGGCAGGCCGCCGACGAGGAAGTCGTCGAAGGCCGGGCCGGTATGCGTGCCGCCGCCTTCCCAGCGGCCGACGACGTAGTCGCCTTCCGCGATCAGCTCCGCGGCACCCCAGAAGCTCAGGTCGGGGAAGGCCTCGCGGAAGTCGGTCATGAAGGCCTTGATGTCATCGCGGCCGCGACGCGGCTCGTGCAGCGAGTAGTGCAGCACCATGTCGGGTGCCGCGAGCTCATCGACGATGGAAAGATCGCATTTCTCGCCCCAGAAGCTGGTGAACCAGCGACCGACGATGGCCTTGTTGTTGTCTTCGATGGACATGGAGAACTCCTTGGGAGTGGTGGTGGGAAATCAGTGGGAGAAAGCGTATCGATCGCGTCCGATGCGAAACATCCGTTTCTTGCCATCGAATCGACAGACGGGCCGCCCGTTCAGACCTGACCCCGCGCCGCGATGTGCCGTGCCGTGCCGTGCCGTGCCACGACGATGCGATCGGAATTCGATCGCAAGGATCGGAGTGTTTGAACGCCACGCCGCTCCTAGACTGGACTCATGCCCTCGCATGGAAGGAACTGAGATGACCGATGCAGCCGTCGCTCGCGAGAGCCCCAGCCCGATGCCGATGCCGACGCTCATCCCGGGCCTCGCGGCGCAGGACTGGCCGGCTGTCGAGCGCTCGCTCGACGAAGGCGGAAACGCCGTCCTGCCTCGTCTGTTGACGGCGACGCAATGCCGGCAGCTGGCGGCCTTGTATCCGGAGAAGGACGGCTACCGGTCGACGATCACGATGGCCCGCCACGGCTTCGGCCGCGGCGAGTACAAGTACTTCGCCTACCCGCTGCCGCCGCTGCTGGACGGTCTGCGCCATGCGCTGTATCCGAGGCTCGCTCCGATCGCCAATCATTGGAACCAGCGGCTCGGGATCGCCGTGAGTTATCCGGACACGCTGACGGCCTTCCTCGAGCGATGCCATCGCGCCGGGCAGACCCGCCCCACGCCGTTGATCCTGCAATATGGCGAAGGCGACTACAACTGCCTGCATCAGGATCTCTACGGCGAGCACGTCTTCCCGCTGCAGGTCGCGATCCTGTTGTCGCAACCCGGCGAGGACTTCGCCGGCGGCGAGTTCGTGATGACGGAAACGCGGTCGGGCCAGCAACGCGCGGAGGTCGTCCCGCTGTCGCAGGGGGACGGCCTGGTGTTCACCGTGAACCAGCGTCCCGTGGCCGGGAAGCGGGGGACACTCGGGCCGTCGCCATGCGCCACGGCGTCAGCCGCATCCGCAGCGGTCACCGTCATACGGTGGGATTGATCTTTCACGACGCGAGGTGACCCCGTGGGCACGCTGGGACTGTTCGACGACACGGAGATGGACGGCGTCCAGGCGCTGGGTCCGCGCGCCTGCGTGTTGCGAGGATTCGCACGGCCTGTCGCCGGCGACCTGCTGTCGGCCATCGACGAGGTGGCGCGGATCTCCGCGTTCCGGCATCTGGTGACGCCGGGCGGCTACACCATGTCCGTCGCGATGACCAATTGCGGCGCGCTCGGCTGGACCTCGGATAGCCGCGGCTACCGGTACACGGCGATCGATCCCGAGACGGGCGAGCCTTGGCCGGCCATGCCGGACGCGCTGAGGCGCCTCGCCCACGACGCCGCGGCGGCGGCCGGCTTCGAGCGGTTCGAGCCCGATGCCTGTCTGGTCAACCGCTACGCACCCGGCACGAAGCTGAGCCTCCATCAGGACAAGGACGAGCGGGACCTCGACGCGCCGATCGTCTCCGTGTCGCTGGGCATGCCGGCGGTCTTCCTGTTCGGCGGCCTGCGGCGCGACGACGCGACCGCGAAGGTGCCGCTGTTCCACGGCGACGTGGCCGTGTGGGGCGCCGAGGACCGGCTGCGTTATCACGGCGTCATGCCGCTGAAGGACCAGCCCCATCCCACGCTGGGGAGCCAGCGGATCAACCTCACGTTCCGCAAGGCTGGCTAGGCCGACAACGGCCAGGACGATGTCGCGCGACCCGCCGCCGATCGCCTTCCTGCCCGCTCGCGAATTCGATCGCAAGAAACGAAGTGCCTGTGATCCCCCGCGGTCAGACACTGCATTCACCGAATCGAAGACCATGAGCACCCCCATGAAGCCCCTCACCCACCACGACGTCCACCACGACGCCGACCATGCCGCCGACAGCGCCGCCGAGGCCTACGCCAGCGAGGCGCAGCGCTGGGCCGCCGTCCAGGCGCGCGACGCCAGGGCGGACGGACAGTTCGTCTACGGTGTCCGCACGACCGGCGTCTACTGCCGGCCCAGTTCCTCGGCCCGGTTGCCCAAGCGCGAGAACGTCGAGTTCTTCGACACCGCGCAGGCCGCCGAGGCGGCCGGCTACCGGGCCAGCCAGCGCGCCTCCGGCGACCGGACCGCGATGGCCAGGCAGCACGCGGCGGCGATCGCGAAGGTCTGCCGGATGATCGAGCGCGCCGAGACACCGCCAAGCCTGGACGAACTGGCCGGCGAGGCGGGGATGAGCCCGTTCCACTTCCACCGCATCTTCAAGGCCGAGACCGGCCTGACCCCCAAGGGTTACGCGTCGGCGTTCCGCGCGAACAAGCTGCGCCAGGAACTGGGCCAGAAAGGCGCGACGGTGACCGAGGCCATCTACGACGCCGGCTTCAACTCCAACAGCCGCTTCTACGCCGCGGCGGACAACATGCTCGGCATGCAGGCGCGCGAGTACCGCGCCGGCGCGCCGAACATGCAGATCCGTTTCGCCGTGGCCCAATGCTCGCTCGGTGCACTCCTGGTGGCGCAGAGCCAGGTCGGCCTCTGCGCCATCCTGCTGGCCGACGATCCCGAGCAACTGGTGCAGGACCTGCAGGACCAGTTCCCGAAGGCCGACCTGATCGGCGGCGATGCCGACTTCGAGCTGCTGGTGGCGCAGGTCGTCGGCTTCATCGAGGCGCCCTCCCTCGGCCTGAACCTGCCGCTGGACGTGCAAGGCACGGCCTTCCAGGAGCGCGTCTGGCAGGCGCTGCGCGAGATCCCGCCCGGGGCCACCGTCAGCTATGCGCAGGTGGCGGCGCGCATCGGCCAGCCCAAGGCGGTCCGCGCGGTGGCCCAGGCCTGCGGCGCGAACCACCTGGCCGTCGCCATCCCCTGCCATCGCGTGGTCCGCAACAACGGCGAGTTGTCGGGCTATCGCTGGGGCGTCGATCGCAAGCGCGAGCTGCTGCTGCGCGAGGCGGGACAGGCGAGCCATGCGGGTCAGCCGGGCGAGCAGCGATGAGCCTGCGCGATGTCGTCGACAGGCTGGACTGGCCAGGGATCGAGGCGGAACTGGGCCAGGAGGGCTTCGTGGTCCTGCCTGGCGTGCTCGACGACCGGCAGGTCGCCGAGCTGGTGGCGCTCGTGAGCGCAGCCGACGCGATTCGACAGACATCGCTGGCGGTCGAGGGTCTGGGGCAAGGCGAGCGCTTCGCGCTGCCGGCGACAAGTCCACAGCCCCTTTTCGAACTTCTTGTCGATCTGCGCCAGCTCTTCTATCGACGCCTCGTTCCGGTGGCCAACCACTGGAACGCGTTGCTTGAGGTGGCGCAGACCTTTCCGGACACCCTGGACGAACTGATGGCGCTACGCGCGGAGGTCAAGGACCGGCCGGCACGCTCCAGCTTCACGCGCCTGCGCGTCGACGACTACGAAGCGCTTCATCAATGCGCCGAGCAGCCCCTGGCGTTTCCCTTGCAGCTCGTGGCCCTGCTCGGAGAGCCGGGACAGGACTTCACCGGCGGCGAGTTCGTCATGACCGAGCAGCGGCCGCGCATGCAATCCCGGCCCATGGTGCTGCCGCTGCGCCGCGGCGATCTGGCCATCATCACCGTGGCCCGGCGACCGCACCAGGGCTCCCGGGGTTACTACCGCGTGAACCTGAAGCACGCGATCAGCCGCGTCCGCAGCGGCGAGCGCATCGGGCTCGAGCTGCTGCTCGACGAGGCGATACCGACTCGGGATCGGCAGGAAGTCGACGGGAGGCAGCGCCTCCTCTTTCACGACGCCACGTGAGTCGCTGAACGTCCCCGGGACGCCCTCCGGATCCTCCTGACCTCGTCCTTCAGCCGTCCCAGCGCCGGATCGCAGATGCCGGCCGCCTGCAGACCGTCGCAGGTCCGATCGAGGTACTCCGCATTGCTGCCCAGGCTGCCGGCCGCCGTGGCCAGGCGGTGGGCGATGCCGGTCTCGCCGAGTCCGCCCGCATACAGCGGGTGGGCCGCATCGGTGGTGAACGCGATGGCGGTGCCGATGTCATGCCCCTCGGCATCGACCAGCGGCACCCAGCGCGGCACGTAACCGGCGATCACCATCTCCCGGCGCCACAGCAGTCGAAGCTCCCGCTCGACGACGTCCTCCGCCAATCGGTAGGCGACGCCGCAGCTCTGTCCGCCTCGGTCCAGCGACAGCATCAGGCCGGGCTGCTCGGCCGTCGCGCGAAGCGCGGTGATCGACAGGCAGAAGGCGCGGTGCCAACCGACCACCCTCGCGAGGCGCTTCTCCACCGCGTCGATCGCGGCGTTCCACACCAGCGAGCCGTAGCCGAAGACCCAGACATCGCCGTCGGGGCGCAGGGCCAGCGTCTCGCGCAGCGAGGCCAGCCGCTCGATCTCGGTCACCCGTCGCGCCATCGGATCGTCCGCCGCGACCAGCGTGTCGAGCAGTCCGGACTCCAGCAGTCCGCGCGTCAGGACGCTCCCTGCCCCGTTCCCCTGCTCTTCTGCGAACCCCTCGGGTTCGGCATTCCGCGTCGTCATCGTTTCCTCGTCCACAGGTCCCGTTGCGTGCATCGGGACGATCCACGCTTGAGCGCACTGTGCCGAGGAGGTCTCGCCTAGACACTCCGATTCTTGCGATGCAAAGGACGACGCGCGATCGCGACCAGCCTGCGGCCATCGAGGCGGGCGCGCGGGTCGACACCGAAGCCGCCGCGCAGCTGGATGTCGTCAAACCCCGCCGTGTCGAGATGGAACGCGAGCTCCTGCGGGAACAGCAGGCGCAGCGACTCTTCGGGATCGCGCCGCGGCGCTTGTCCGGGGCGGCGCCAGGTGACCTGCTCGGTCATCGTCTGCGCCGCCAGATCCAGGCGGTGGCGGATCGTGGCGGTGGCTTCGACGCCCCCTCGCGCGAACGCGTGATGCGTGACGGGCTGGAACGGTCGCGGCCCGGTGAACGCGATCGCGTTGAGGACGTCGAGCAGCAGCAGCCCGCCCGGCCTGACGTGCTCATGCAGGCGCGCCAGTGTCGCGGCGATCTCGCGGTTCGAGAGGTTGTAGCAGAAGGTCGTCCCGACGCAGACCACGACATCGAAGGTCTGGCCGAGCGCCATCGTGCGCATGTCGCCGACGTGGAAGCGTCCGCCCGGATCCTTGGCTTGCGCAGCCTCGATGAAGCGCGGATTGATGTCGACGCCCTCCGCCTCGATGCCGCGCCGGCGCAGCAGGCGGCAGAACGAGCCGGTGGCGCAGCCGACGTCGAGCAGGCGTCCGCCGGCATCGCGCGCGAGCTGCTCGACGAAGCGCGCACGGGCCGGCGGTTCGCGGAACACGACGTCCCAGAGGTCCGTATCCTCGGCGAGCAGCGTCATGGGGTCGTCGTCGCTGCGGTCGGCAGCGCGCTGGCGATGGAGAGATCCGTGCGCGTGCTGCCGAAGACCGAGGCGGGCAGCGTCAGCACGCGGTGGTCCTCGAGCAAGGCGCGGGCATCGGACGCGATCACGATCAGATAACCCTGAGCCGCCGGCCGCGCGGTCACGCCCGCCTCGGCCAGACGGCGGACCAGCCCGGCCCGATGCGTGGCCAGCTCGTCCGCGAGACGCGCCGGGAAGTCGCGGAAGCGCGTCATCAGCTCACGCGCCTGGAACAGCTGGCGCTGGGTCGGGTGCAGCGCGCGGAAGATGTCCTGCAGCGATTCCCGATCGCGCTCCGGCACCAGCGCCATGCCGAAGACGAGCTCGTGCAACCAGCCCTTCGACAGCGAGTCGAGGTAGAAGACCTGATCGGTGGCGATGAGCCGCCGCATCGCGAGCTCCAGCGACTGGCCGAAGGCGTAGACCCCATCGAGCATCAGACGGCGCTCGCCATCCTGCGCGAGCCAGCGGATGGCGACATCGACCTCTTCCTCAGTCCACGCGCGGCCATGCAGCTTGAGCGGCGCCGGCAGCAGCACCACTGACGCGCCGTCCGAGGTCGCCTGCGCCAGGAGCCGCGCAAGATCGAAGTCCGGGAAGGTGTCCAGCGCGCTGGTCGCGACCTCCGCCGCCGCGGCGATCCGCCAGTAGACGGGGTAGACGTCGCCCGGCAACGCGACGCGTCGCCCGGCCTGCGCGAAGGCGCGCAGCAGCAGTTCGAGTCCATGGCGGACGCCGTCGCAGGCGAAGGCCCGCGGTGCCAGCTCAATCGGGAGGCCGCGCAACTCGCACCACACCGGCGCGAGGTGGCAGCGATGCACCCGGGGGAAGGTCTCCGGCACGACGACATCAGGCCGCAGGGGCGCCAGCGCCTGCGCGATGCGGGTTTCGGCGACGTCGATCAGGTCAGTGTGCGTGGCGCGCTGCGCACGGCGCCATTCAACGAAGGCGGTGAAATCCATCGAGGAGTCCGAAGTGGGAGCATTCATGGGTGCGCGCAAAGGTGCTCGGAGAGATGCGTTCATGACGGCGTTCGTAGGGGCGTTCGTGGGCGCGCTCATGGGGGCGTTCACGGTTGCGTCATGCACACGACACCGCTTGCCCAGGACCGACGAGGCTTGTCCGGTCCTCCAGCGACGCCAGGCAGGTGCCGTCCGCCATCACGTTCCAGCTGCGCGCCGTGCCGTTGCGGCGTTCCCAGAACAGGCTGGGTTCCGTATAGGCCGCCACGCGCATCTCGCGGCCGGCGATCGAGCCGCCGTAGACCGGCGCGCCCCACGGCAGGCGCGCGATCTCCTGAAAGCCCGCCGCCTCCGCCCATCGATGGACGAGCGACAGCGGCACCTGGTGACGCGCGCTCCACTCGTTGGCGCCATGCGCGAACCACACCGACTCCTCGCTCGTGGACACGTACAACTCCTTGAAGCAGACCTCGTCCGCGCCGTTCCCGGCCGCCCACCTGACGTAGTCATCGACGGCCTGCACCGAATCGACGCCGCCGCGTTGCAGCACGCACACCAGCCGCATCCGCAGGCCCTGCAACGCGTCGGCGCGATCGCGCCGGGCGCGCAGCAGCACCGGCGTCTGCGTGGCGATCTTCATCAACGCGGCGTTCGCGGCTTCGTCGACGTGATGTCGCGACACGGCCAGCACGCCCAGACCGGCCTCGTGCAGCGCCACCAGCTGCTCCGCCGCTTCCGCCTCGCCCTGCCCCGCCAGCGCCACGCCGTTGGTGATCAGCACCACCTTGTCGAAACGCGCGCGGCAGGCCCGCACGAGCTGCAGCAGGTCGGTGCGCTTCATCAGCGTCGGCTCGCCGCCCCCGGTGATCACGGCGCGCTCGGCGCCCTGGGACAGCGCGCGCTGGAGCCATTGGTCGACGCCGGCCCAGTCGACGCGCGCCTGCGGCTGCTCGACCGAGGCCGACGCCTCCGAGAAGCAGAACGGGCACTTCGCCTGGCAGCCGCGCGCGATCGGCAGGAACGAGACCGACCGCGGACGGATCGCGTCCCAGGGCAGGAACGCGTCCGCGTGCAGCGCGAGCGAGCGGGCCATCGCCTCCTCGAGCCGCACCTGCGGCCCCAGGCCGCCGTCGGGCGCGACCTCGTGCAACCCGGCGAGCGGCAGGTCCGGCGACGGCCACACGAGTCCGATGCCGTTGCGCAGATTCGGCTGCAGCGATTCGCGTGGCAGCTCGGCCCGCAGCACGATCAGGCGATCGCCGGCGGTGGCCGATCTGGCGCGCAGACGCTCGGCCTTGTCGATGCCGATGGACAGATCGGCCAGCGTCAGCAGATGGAAGACCTCGGGATAGCGGCTCTCGGGGATCGCGGACTTGCGATACGCCCCCTGGTACTTGTCGTAGGCGCGCGCCAGGTTCGACAGCAGCGTCACATGGAACATCGGGACGACGTCGTCCGGCACGGGCGCCGCGCGGTGCACGGCGACCTCGGCGAGGAAGGGTGATGACAGGGTCATGGGCATGGCGATGACAAATGGCGCCAGGGGGATTGTCGACTCGTTCGACGCCGGGTCGGATGGCAGCGTGAGTTGTATTGAACAACCCGTTAAGTTGTACAGTACAACCCACCGTACCACCTGTCAAGCCGTCACCCTGCGTCATCCGCCAGCCGGGCGGGCTGCCAGTTCCGCCGGTACCCGGCTCCGCTGGTCGGTCAGCCGCCCGGGGACTGTCGCGGCGGCGTGGCTGGGAACACGGTCCCTCGTCCCTCGGACGTATTCCAAACTCGTATGGCAGCGGTCGAAGATTGGATGTTTCCTCACTGGCTGATGCTCCTAAGCTGGGCGGCGTTCCTTAACGAGCCGGCGCCATGCGAATCACGAAGCTGACGACCTATCGCGTGCCACCGCGGTGGATGTTCCTGAAGATCGACACCGACGAGGGCGTGGTCGGCTGGGGCGAACCCGTGATCGAAGGTCGCGCGCGCACCGTCGAGGCCGCGGTGCACGAGTTGTCCGAGTACGTCGTCGGCCAGGACCCTCCCGCATCAACGACCTCTGGCAGGTCATGTACCGCGCGGGCTTCTATCGCGGCGGCGCGATCCTGATGAGCGCCCTCGCCGGCATCGACCAGGCGCTGTGGGACATCAAGGGCAAGGTCCTCGGCCAGCCGGTCCACGAACTGCTGGGGGGCTGGTCCGCGATCGGATGAAGGTCTATTCCTGGGTCGGCGGCGACCGCCCCGCCGACGTCATCAACGACATCCGGCGCATGCGCGAAGGCGGCTTCGATACCTTCAAGATGAACGGCACCGAAGAGATGGCCATCGTCGACAGCGCCCGCAAGGTGGACGAGGCGGTGGCCCGCATCGCCGAGATCCGGGAGGCCTTCGGCCACGAGATCGAGTTCGGCATCGACTTCCACGGTCGCGTGGCCGCGCCCATGGCCAAGCCGCTGCTCAAGGCGCTGGAGCCGTACCGGCCGCTCTTCGTCGAGGAACCCGTGCTCGCGGAGCAGGCCGAGTACTACCCGCGCCTGGCCGAGCAGACCACCATCCCGCTGGCCGCGGGCGAGCGCATGTATTCCCGCTTCGAGTTCAAGCGCGTCTTCGCCGCCGGCGGCATCGCCATCATCCAGCCGGACCTGTCGCATGCCGGCGGCATCACCGAGTGCGTCAAGATCGCCGCGATGGCCGAGGCGCACGACGTGGCCCTCGCCCCCCACTGCCCGCTGGGACCGGTGGCGCTGGCGGCCTGCCTGGCGGTGGACTTCGTGTCGCACAACGCCGTGCTGCAGGAGCAGAGCATGGGCATCCACTACAACCAGGGCGCGGAGCTGCTGGACTTCGTGACCAATCGCGAGGACTTCCACATCGAGGACGGCTTCATCCGACCGCTGCGCAAGCCGGGCCTGGGCGTGGAGATCGACGAGCAGCGCGTCATCGAGGCCAGCCGCAATGCCCCCGACTGGCGCAATCCCGTCTGGCGTCATGCCGACGGCAGCGTCGCGGAATGGTGATGCCTCAGCGCGCGCACCTGATCGCGCTGGACTGGGGCAGCACGCGGCTCCGCGCCTTCCTGATGGGCGCGGACGCTGAGGTGCTGGCCACGCGCGAGTCCGACGCCGGGGCCTCCACGCTGCACGGCCCCGACGCGTTCGCCCAGGCCCTGGAAAACCTGGTGGGAAGCTGGCGCTCGCAGCACGCCGGCATCAAGCTGCTGGCGTGCGGCATGGTGGGCAGCCAGCACGGCTGGCGCGAGGTCCCGTATGTGCCCTGCCCCGCCGATGCCGCCGCCCTCGCCGCCCGGGCGCTGCCACTGGACGACGCGCTCTGGATCATTCCCGGCCTCGTCGACGATGCGGGACAGCCGGACGTCATGCGCGGCGAGGAGACGCAGATCATCGGCGCGTTGGCACGGCATCCCGAGCTGTCGGCGGACGCCTGCCTCGTGCTGCCCGGCACGCATTCGAAATGGGCGCGGGTCCGCGACGGCCGCGTCACCGGTTTTGCCACCCACATGACTGGCGAGCTCTACGCCTTGCTGCGCCGGCAGTCGGTGCTCTCCCGGCTGATGCCGGCCGACGACGGACCGCCCGCGTCGGACGACGCATTCCTTCGCGGTCTGGACGCGGCCCGGGAGCCCTCGGCACTCGGCCGTCAGCTCTTCAGCGTGCGCACGCTGGGCCTGTTCAAGCAGCTGCGGTCCGAGGCACTGCCCGACTACCTGTCCGGGCTGCTGATCGGTCACGAGGTCGCGAGCGAGCTGGGCGAACCGGGCCGATCGGAGGAGACGGGCGACGCGGCGTCGCAGCGCCTCGCCCTCGTCGGCGATCCGACCCTGTGCAGGCGCTACGCGCTGGCCATCGAGCGCTTCGATCGGCCCTCGCCGCTCCTGCTCGACAACACCGCGCCCGCCGGCCTGTGGCGGCTGGCGCAAACCATGAAGCTCGCCTGATGTTGACGACCGCGCTGCAACACCTGCCCCTGATCGCCATCCTGCGGGGCGTGGGTCCGGACGAGGTCGAGGCCATCGGCGATGCGCTTCACGCCGAAGGCTTCCGCCTCATCGAGGTGCCGCTGAACTCGCCGCGCGCGCTCGAGTCGATCGCCCGCCTCGCACGGCGGCTGCCGGCCGACACGGTCGTCGGCGCCGGCACGGTGTTGACGGCGACCGCAGTCGCCCAGGTGCGCGACGCGGGGGACAGCTCATCGTCATGCCGCACGCGGACGTCGCCGTGATCCGGGCCGCCAAGGCGCTCGGCCTGTCCTGCGTGCCGGGCGCGGCCACGCCGACGGAGGCCTTCGCCGCGGTCGATGCCGGCGCCGACGCGCTGAAGCTCTTCCCGGCGGAGCTGGTCACGCCCGCCGTCATCAAGGCGATGCGCGCCGTGCTGCCGCGCGACCTGCCGCTGCTGCCGGTCGGCGGCATCACGCCGGACACCATGGCCGCGTTCAAGGCGGCGGGTGCCGCCGGATTCGGCCTGGGATCAGCACTCTATGGTCCGGGCCTCGACGCGGCCGAGGTCGGGCGTCGCGCGCGGTCCTTCGTCCACGCCTGGCGCGCCCTCTGACATGCCATCACCGCAGCACTCCGCCATGGCCTCCGCCTCCTCGTCAAACACGTCGTCCAGCACGTCGTTCAACGCATCGCCCAACACGTCGTCGAACGCGTCGTCCATTGCGTCGCTCGACGCGTCGCTCAACACATCGTTCAGCACGCCGCTTGAACTCGCCCTGACGCAGAGCGCCACGCTGGGCGAGGGACTGCAGTGGCACGACGGGCGCTGGTGGTGGACCGACATCGAAGGCGCCACGCTGCAGGCCTGGCGTCCCGGCGATGCGGCGACCAGCGTCTGCCCGTTGCCCGATCGGCTGGGCAGCTTCGCGCACTGCCGGTCCGGGCGCGTGCTGCTGGGCCTGAGCAAGCGGCTGGCCTTCTCGACGCTGGACGACGCGCTGGCCTTGAGCTCGCTGGAGACCGTCACGCCGGTCGATGCCGCCGAGCCGCGCACCCGCATCAACGACGGCCGCACCGACCGGCGCGGCCACTTCGTGTTCGGCACCATGAACGAGGCCAAGGAACGCCGCACCATCGCGAGCTTCTACCAGTTCTCGATGCGGCATGGCCTGCGCCGGCTGGCCCTGCCCGCCGTGGCGATCGCCAACAGCCTCTGTTTCAGCCTCGACGGCCGCACGATGTACTTCTGCGACACGCTGACCCGACGCATCCAGCAGTGCGCCTACGACGCCGAGAGCGCCCAGGTGGCCGACCTGCGGCTGTTCGCCGAGATGGACCTCGCGCAGGCCTGGCCCGACGGCTCGACCATCGACGCCGAAGGCTGCCTGTGGAACGCCCAATGGGGCGCCGGCCGCGTCGCGCGCTACGACCCCGAGGGCCGGCTGATGGGCGTCTTCACCGCGCCCGCCGCCCACACCAGCTGCCCCGCCATCGGCGGCCCGGGACTGGACCAGCTGATGCTCACCACCGCCCGGCAGGAGCTGAGCCGCGAGGCCCTGGCGGCGCAGCCGCTGTCGGGCAGCCTCTTCGGCCTGCGCCTGCCCCGGGCCCTGGGCGTGCCCGACACCCTGTTCGACGACCGATGAACGACCGATGAACGACCGATAGACGATCAGCAAAGGAGACAACATGACGACAACAAAGACGACGACCACCACCATCACGACGGACGGCGCGGCGACGATGCCACGACGCGCCGTCCTCGCCCTGCTGAGCGTGCCGCTGGCCGCGAGCCTCGCGCTGCCG
The DNA here is from genome assembly GCF_050632145.1 of Roseateles chitinivorans. GTDB lineage: Bacteria > Pseudomonadota > Gammaproteobacteria > Burkholderiales > Burkholderiaceae_C > Roseateles > Roseateles chitinivorans_B. The sequence goes on along the minus strand of NZ_CP192577.1, from coordinate 4,225,472 downwards.
CACGCCGCGCGCGCGGCCGAGCCGGTCAAGATCGGTTTCCTCGTCAAGCAGGCCGAGGAGCCCTGGTTCCAGGACGAGTGGCGTTTCGCCGAGCAGGCGGCCAAGGACAAGGGCTTCACGCTGGTGAAGATCGGCGTGCCCAACGGCGAGAAGATGATGGCCGCCATCGACAACCTCGCCGCGCAGAAGGCGGCCGGCTTCGTCATCTGCGCGCCCGACGTGAAGCTGGGCGCGGCCGTGAACCGTGCGGCCAAGCGCCACAACCTCAAGGTCATGTCGGTGGACGACCAGCTCGTCGACGGCGCCGGCAAGCCCATCGCCGACATTCCCCACATGGGCATCTCCGCCTACGAGATCGGCAAGCAGGCCGGCCTGGGCATGGTCGAGGAGATCAAGGCCCGCGGCTGGAAGCTGGACGAGGTCGGCGCCCTGCGCGTGGCCTACGACCAGCTGCCCACCGCGCGCGATCGCAACCAGGGCGTGCTGGACGCGCTGAAGGCCGCCGGCCTGCCGGCCGCCAACGTCGTCGACGCGCCCCAGGCCAAGACGGACACCGAAAGCGCCTTCAACGCCGCCAACATCGCCTTCACCAAGAACGCGAAGTTCAAGCGCTGGGTCGCCTTCGGCCTGAACGACGAGGCCGTGCTCGGCGCCGTGCGCGCGGCCGAAGGCCGCGGCATCAAGCAGGACGCGATGGTCGGCATCGGCATCGGCGGCAGCCAGACCGCGCTGAGCGAGTTCTCCAAGCCCACGCCGACGGGCTTCTTCGGCACGGTGCTGATCAGCCCCAAGCGTCACGGCTACGAGACCGCCGTGGCCGTCTACGACTGGGTCACGCAGGGCAAGGCGCCGCCGCCCGTGACGCTGACCAGCGGCACGCTGGTCACGCGCAAGAACCAGGCCGAGATCCGGAAGCAGATGGGCCTGTGACATGGCGTCGCTGCGATTCGACAACATCAGCAAGCACTTCCCCGGCGTCAAGGCGCTGGACGGTGTCTGCTTCGAAGCGCGCGCCGGCCAGGTGATGGGACTGCTCGGCGAGAACGGCGCCGGCAAGAGCACGCTGCTGAAGATCCTGGGCGGCCAGTACCGGCCCGACGGCGGCGAGTTGCGGCTCGACGGCGAGGTGTGCCGCTTCAGCTCGGCCGGCGACGCGATCGCCGCCGGCGTGGCCATCATCCACCAGGAGCTGCAGTACGTCCCCGAACTGACGGTGGCCGAGAACGCCCTGCTGGGCCGGCTGCCGACGCGCCTGGGCCTGGTGGACCACCAGGCCGCGCGCCGCCGCGTGGCCGAGCAGCTGGCGGCGATCGGCGTGGACCTGGATCCGGGCGCGCGGCTGTCCGAGCTGTCCATCGCCCAGCGGCAGATGGTGGAGATCTGCAAGGCGGTGCTGCAGGACGCGCGGGTCATCGCCTTCGACGAGCCCACCAGCAGCCTGTCGCACCGCGAGACGGAGATCCTCTTCCGGCTCGTCAGGCGCCTGCGCGCGGAGGGCCGCACGCTCATCTACATCTCGCACCGCCTGGAGGAGCTGTACGAGCTCTGCGACGCCTGCACGATCTTCCGGGACGGCCGCAAGATCGTCACGCACGAGGTCATGGCCGAGGTCCCGCGTGAACGCCTGATCGCCGACATGGTCGGCCGCGAGCTGCGGGACATCTACGACTATCGCGCGCGCGAGCACGGTCCCGAGCGCGTGACGGTGCGGGGCCTGCACGGGGACCGCCTGCCCGCGCCGCTGAGCTTCAGCGTGCGCCGCGGCGAGGTGCTGGGCTTCTTCGGTCTGGTCGGCGCCGGCCGCACCGAGCTGATGCGGCTGCTCTACGGCGCCGATGCGCGCCGCGGCGGCGAGGTCCTGCTCGACGGCCGGGCCGTCTCCGACGGCGGCCCGCCCGCGTCCATCGCGGCGGGCATCGTGCTGTGTCCCGAGGACCGCAAGGAACAGGGCATCCTGGCGCACAGCTCCGTCGCGGAGAACATCAACATCAGCTGCCGGCGTCACGGCCTGGCGGGCGGCCTCTTCCTGCGACCGCGGCTCGAGGCGGCGCGCGCCGACGCCTTCATCCGCAAGCTGCGCATCAAGACGCCGCATCGCGGGCAGGAGATCCGCCTCCTGTCGGGCGGCAACCAGCAGAAGGTCATCCTGGCGCGGTGGCTGGCCGAGCCGCATCTGAAGCTGCTCATCCTGGACGAGCCGACGCGGGGCATCGACGTCGGCGCCAAGAACGAGATCTACCGGATCATCCACGACGTGGCGTCCGCCGGCTGCGCCGTCATCGTCGTCTCCAGCGAGCTGCCCGAAGTGCTGGGCATCGCCGACCGCGTGATCGTCATGCGCGGCGGACGCATCAGCGGCGAGCTCGCGCGCGCCGATGCCAGCGAGACTGCCGCCCTCGCGCTGGCGCTACCTGACGGAGCGCCGCCGGCGCCACTGCATTGACCATGACCACCCTCCACCCCACACCCGAATCAGCGGTATCCTCCGCGCCCTCCTCTCCCTCCTCCTCCGCCCACCCCTCCGCGCCACCTTACGTGCCACCTTCCGCGCCTGACCCGGCGCCTCCCACGGAACGCCCTCCCGGCATGCACCCCACCGCCCGCGCCCTCCTCAAGGAGCACAGCATGACGCTGGGCTACGGGCTGCTGTTCGTCGTGCTGGCGCTGACCGTCGAGAACTTCTTCTCCACGGCCAACGTCGTCGGCCTGCTGCTGTCCGTCGCCCAGATCGGCATGGTGGCCTGCACGATGATGCTGTGCCTGGCCTCGCGGGACTTCGACCTCAGCGTGGGCTCGACCGTCGCCTTCGCCGGCGTGCTGGGCGCCATGGTGCTCGAGCGCACCGGCAGCGCGGCGCTGGCCGTGGGCGGCGGGCTGCTGGCCGGCGCCCTGATCGGCGCTGGCAACGGCGTGCTGATCGCCTACCTGCGCGTGAACGCGCTGATCGCCACGCTGGCCACCATGCTGATGGTGCGCGGCCTGGCCTTCATCGCCTCCAAGGGCCAGGCGGTGGGCATCGACCACGAGGGCTTCATCAGCTTCGGCGACAGCACCTGGCTGGGCCTGCCGCTGCCGATCTGGACGACGGCGCTGTGCTTCCTGGTCTTCGGCGTGCTGCTGAACAGCACCGTCTTCGGCCGCAACACCCTGGCCATCGGCGGGAACCCCGAGGCGGCGCGCCTGGCGGGCGTGCGCGTGGAGCGGCTGCGGGTCTGGATCTTCCTGCTGCAGGGCGTCGTCACGGCCCTGGCCGGGCTGATCCTGTCCGCCCGCATCACGAGCGGCCAGCCCAACGCGGCCACCGGCTTCGAGCTGGACGTCATCTCGGCCTGCGTGCTGGGCGGCGTGTCGCTGCAGGGCGGCAAGGCGCGCATCTTCGGCGTCGTCGTCGGCGTGCTCATCATGGGCACGGTGGAGAACGTCATGAACCTGCTCAACGTCGACGCCTTCTATCAATACCTGGTACGCGGCCTCATCCTGCTGGCCGCGGTCCTGCTCGATCAACTGAAAACGCGCGGCGAGCGCCGCACCTGACACGATGAGTGCACGTCTGAGAGGCAAGGTCGCGCTGGTGACCGGCTCCACCCAGGGCATCGGCAAGGCCGTGGCCCGCCTGTTCGTCGCGGAGGGGGCGAAGGTCATCCTCAACGACCTGGCCGCCGACGAGCACTCGCAGGCGCTGCTGGCCGAACTGGGCGAGGACAACGCCCTCTTCATCGCGGCCGACATCGCCGACGAGTCGGCGGTGCAGGCGATGGTCGCCAGCGGCGCGGACCGTTTCGGCCCGATCAACGTGCTGGTGAACAACGCCGGCCTGGACATCTTCACCGAGCCGCTGGCGATGACGTCGGCGCAGTGGCAACGCTGCCTCGCCGTGGACCTCGAGGGGCCGATGCACTGCAGCCGCGCCGTGCTGCCCGGCATGCTGGACGGCGGCGGCGGCAGCATCGTCAACATCGCGTCGGTGCACGGCCATCGCATCATCCCGGACGCGTTCCCCTACGCGGTCGCCAAGCACGCGCTGATCGGGCTGACCAAGTCGCTGGGCATCCAATACGCGGCGCGCAAGGTGCGCGTCAACTCGATCTCGCCCGGGCTCATCCTGTCCGAGCGTGTGGTGGAATGGCTCAAGCGCCTGACGCCCGAAGAGGCGCAACGCCAGATCGACCTGCTCCCCTGCAAACGCATCGGCGAGCCCATCGAGGTGGCCTACACCGCGCTGTTCCTGGCCAGCGACGAGGCCCGGTTCATCAACGCCACGGACATCCTGATCGATGGCGGGCGTTCGCAGCTTTATCACGACTAGGCATGCCCGATCCGCGTTCCGACCGCTTCGTCCGATCCCATCTGAAAGTCCGGCAACTCGTGCTGCTCGTGGAGCTGGGCCGCCACGGCTCGATCCTGCATGCGGCGCAGGCCGCCAACCTGACGCAGCCGGCGGCCTCGAAGCTGCTGGCCGAGCTGGAGCACGCGCTCGGCATGAAGCTGTTCGACCGCCTGCCGCGCGGCGTGGCGCCCACCGACTACGGGGCGGTCATGATCCGTCGCGCCGGGGCGGCCCTCGCCGAGCTGGACGCCGGACACCAGGAGGTCATGGAGCTGTCGTCGGGCCTGTCGGGCCGGGTGGCCATCGGCGCGGTGCTGACGCCGGCGACCACCCTGCTGCCGCGGGCCGTCGTCGCGCTCAAGGCCCGGCAGCCGCGGGTGCACGTGACCATCACGGTGGACACCAGCAAGCCGATGATCCAGCAGCTGCAGAACGGCGAGCTGGACCTCGTCATCGGCCGCGTGCTGGACAGCGAGTCCGCGGCCCAGCTGAGCTTCGAGCCGCTGTCCGAAGAGCCGCACCGGATCATCGTGCGAGCCGGGCATCCGCTGGCCGGGCGCCGTGATCTCAGCCTGCAGGAGCTGGCCCGCCAGGCCTGGATCCTGCCGCCGGGCGGGAGCATCCTGCGGGACCGGCTCACCGCGCTGTTCCTCAGCGCCGGCCTGGACCAGCCGCACCAGGCGGTCGAGACCCTGTCGCTGCCGGTCGTGACCAGCCTGCTGGGCAGGTCCGACATGGTCGTCGCCCTGCCCGAGGAACTGATCCAGCCCTACCGCGACGCCGGCCTGCTGACGGTCCTCGACTTCGACCTCGGGCTGCACATGGACGCCTACGGCATCGTGACGCGGCGCGGCCACCAGCTGTCGCCGGGCGCCGAGCTCATGCTCGACTGCCTGAGGGAAGAAGCCGCGCGTCGGGTCCTCTGACGCCTCCACCGGCGGGACGCCCGCTGCGGTCGCCAAGCAAGGCAGAAGTTTCGAGCACTTTCGTTCGATCGACAATCGCAAGATAAAATCTCGTGGAAAACGAGAGACGGCGACAAACGAAAGCATTCGTAGACTGGAGCCATGACAAAGTCCCTGCTGTGCCTCGCCCTCCTCACCGCCTTCGGGGCCCAGGCACAGCAGGCGCCACTGCAGCCGACCGGCCGCTGGGAGCACCAGTCGGTGGGCACCGCGCCCACGCCGCCGATGGGCTGGTCCAGCTGGAACGCCTTCCGCGTCGACATCACCGAGCAGAAGGTGCTGGATTCCGCGCAGGTCATCGTCGATTCGGGACTGGCCGGCGCCGGCTACCGCAGCATCAACGTGGACGACGGCTGGTGGCTCAAGCGCCGCACCGGCGACGGCCGGCTGCAGGTCCGCACCGGCCTCTTCCCGAGCGCGGCGATCGCCGGCCAGGACTCGTCGCTGCGGCCCTTCACCGACAGGATCCATGCGATGGGCCTGAAGGCGGGCCTCTACAGCGACATCGGCCGCAACGCCTGCTCGCAGGCCTATGACGCGGACAGCCCCAACCTGCCCGAAGGCACGCCCGCGGAGCGCGAGGTGGGCCTGATGGACTTCGTGGAACAGGACGTGGCGCTCTTCTTCCGCGAGTGGAACTTCGACTACCTGAAGGTCGATGGCTGCGGTCTGTCGTCCTATGGACGCGACCGTGCTCACGTCGCCTCGGGCCAGTACCGGGCGTTCAAGCCCATGATCATCGAGGGCAACGTCAACCAGTCCGACATCGCGGGCACGAAGGCGCTCTACGGGCGCCTGAAGCGCGCACTGCACGAGGTGCGGCCCCAGGGCGACTACGTCCTGTCGGTCTGCCTGTGGGGCACCGTCAACGTGCGCAGCTGGGGCCAGGACTACGGCACGATGTGGCGGACCAGCCGCGACATCGCCAGCGGCTTCTCGCAGATGGTGCACAACTTCGATTCCGTGTCCACGCGCGAGTTCTACGCCGGTCCCGGCCGCTGGAACGACCCCGACATGCTGGAGATCGGCAACGGGGACTTCGACGGCGGGCATCTCGACGAGGCGCGCACGCACATGGCCCTGTGGGCGATCGTGGCCGCGCCGTTGATGATGGGGACCGACCTCTCGAAGGCGTCGCCGGCCATCATCGACATCCTGAAGGCGCCGGAGGTCGTCGCCATCAACCAGGATCCCGCCGGACACCAGGGCGTCATCGCGTACGCCGACAGCGACCGCCAGATCCTGGTCAAGACGCTGTCCGACGGCCGCAAGGCGGTGCTGCTGTTCAACCGCGGCTCGGAGCCCGGCAAGATCACGCTGACGGCCGCGCATCTGAAGATGGACGCGGGCGCGCCCATCGCGCTGCGCAACAGCTGGACCCGATCCGACGACGGCACGTTCACCGGCGAGCGCGTCTTCGAGCTCAAGCCGCGCGAGTCGCTGCTGTTGACGGCGACGGGCCGGCACGCGCTGCCTCGCGGCTACTACGTGTCCGAGCGGCCCGGCGACGTCTACGTGGCGCGCGACGGCGTCCGCGCCTTGGAGCCCGACCCGATCGGCTACCGCTCCCTCGCATCCTGGGGCAGCACGGACACCGGCGGGACGCGTCCGGCCTACGCCGGCTGGGGCGGACCGCGCGCCGATTCGACACCGTATGACCAGGCGCTCCAGGTCCAGGGCCGGCTCTTCCGGCACGGCATCGGCACGCTGGCCGATTCGCGGCTCCAGGTGCGCGTGCCGGTGGGGTCGCTCCGCTTCACGGCGAACGTGGGCGTCGACGATTCGACGCGGGGCAAGACGTCGCCGGTCAGCTTCGAAGTCTGGGGCGATGGCAGGCGGCTCGCGTCGACGCCGTCGATGAAGTTCGACCAGCCGGTCCGCGAGCTCAGTGCGGACCTGCGCGGCGTGAAGCTGATCGAGCTGGTGGCGCGACAGCATGGCAAGGATGCCGACGGGCCGGTGGTGGTGACCTGGGGAGAGGCGCGGGTTGAGTAGACGGCGCGGTCTCACGTCAGAACCGCAAGATCATTCAAGGTAGACGCCGCTCGACACCCTCGTCGTCGATGAACAGGAAATCGGTCGGCACCAAGCCCTCGCCGCGGCCCTGTTCCCAATCGAGGATGTCGGCAACCCTGAACCGGTCGATGACCGCATGTGATGCCGCGTCCAGACGCAATCTCGGCGCTGCGTTCTCGCGGTATTCCAGGGAAATCAGCAAGCGGCGTCCCGCCTTGCCGGGCTCCGTGGAAATGGCCCACGCGTCCCATCGAAGCCTGGGTCGCCTCTGAAACGCATTCGTGCACCGATGGATCCGCGCCTCCACCGCCCGAGTCGGGTTCGGCAGGACGATGCGGTCCGCCACGGTGGACGTGCAGTCACGGTCCTGGACCAGGATGCCTGCCTGCTCGACGAGCCACTGTCCGAGGATCCAGAAGAATCCCGCGATGCCGATCCACCGCAGACACCGCACGACGAAGGTGGCGGGACGGTCGATGGCACTACGAATGAGCCGTTGCCACGCCATCACTGATCGGCTCCGAAGCGCAAGGCCATGCGCTGGGTTGGATCGCCACTGCGCACGATCCGTCGCAAGGACGATGCGGGCACCCCGTTCAACGTGATCGACTCCGCCGTCCATTCCCGCCCGATCGCCGCGACGGCGGGCGATGCCTTCAGGTCGACGAATGCCTGCACAGGACCGTCGCGGCCTCGCCTCAATGCAAACCCCTGACGCGCCGTTCCCATGGCACCGGGATCGGAGAGACTCTCAACCAAGACGTATCGACCGCTCGGCGACGTCTTGACAGGCTCGGATCCAGTGCCGCTTCCGAAGATCGTCTTCACGAGCAGGAGCAGCATGGTGGCCGACCAGAAGATCAATGCCGCGGCGTGCCCCAACCAGCGGAAGCTCAATGTCAGGATTCGAATTCCGCCTGCGAGAGCGGGAGAGCGAGGAGATGACAGCACACGCATGTCATCGAGTGTTGCTCCGTCGCGAGTGGCCAGAGCGATGTCCCGGTGAAGCAGAGGTGAAGTCCATGAACCCGCGTATGCCGGTGGCACTGCCCGCTCGGGTTTTCGCGCTATCCCCGTGTCCGCGACACGCGTTAGGTTCCAGCTCCTCAAACAAGGAGCGCCATGCGACGTCTCGCCTGCATCACTCTCGGAGCGCTATCGCTATGTATCGGCTGCAGCACCACCGCGGGCCGACTTCCCGTGCGACCGGAACCGGCTACCGTCCGGAACAGCACCGCCCGCAATGAACTGGGCCCGCCGGACTTGGCGGCCAGCCCGAAGTCAAGCGCCGCGAAGTATGGCTGGGCACTCATCCGGTTCGATGTGGAGCAAGGCGACGTCGTGAATCTGCAGATCACCGACTCGAGTCCGGAAAAGACCTTCGACGCCGACACGATGGCCTTCTTCGAGAAGATGCGATTCCCTTCGCGCGGCACGGCCCATGGATGCGTGTGGAGCCACAAATGGGGATGACAGCGCAAGGACAGCGGCGGAGAACACGGTGCGTCCGGAGCGCGACGCTCTGGCTGGCGCTGTGGGCTTGCTGCGCAGCGTCAGCGGAAGGCGTGGCCCCTCCTGCGCCGAGAAGCCCCCGACGCGCCAAACGTTCGAGCGTTTCGTCATTGCCAGTTCAGCGGCCCTGCGCGACGGACCTGCCACCTCGTCGGGCTTGCGAATTCATCTGCCCGTCGCGACGCCGCTTCGCGTGGCCTGTGAAGACGGTGGCTGGCTGCAGGCCTGGGCGCCGATGCACGGCGGCAACATGGGTTGGATCCGCGCCGACCTGGTCGGAGACGAGGAACCCTCCCTGCCCGGCGAACTTGATCGACTGAGGGCGGCATCCCCCAGGATCAGGGACTGGTGAAGCAACTCGCCGACCGTGTCGTGGCGCTGGGCGCATTGGATGAAGGGGCGCATGAGGCTGCGATCCGCGCGCTGGAGATGGCGGGCGAGCGCGCCGGCGCGGCGCGCGTACGCCAGCAGCTGGCCGACTTGAGGAACCCCGTGGCCCGCCGGACGCCCGACGAACCCCAACTGATCTTTGTCGTCGATGGGGGCATGATCAGTCCTCTCGCCGCCCTGGACCATGGCGAGCTCAGGCCGTATCCAACGGACTCGGGGGACCAGGAGAAGCTCGCCGACGCTGCCCGACGCTTTTCGGAACGGTACTTCGCTACTCGGCGCGCGTATCACCTCTATTCCAGGGGCGCAGCGCTGGGGTTGGCGCTGGTGAATAGGAAGGAGGAGCCGGGTTGCAGTTCGATGATGGCGAGCTTCGTACGCGTACCGAGGGGGCTTCGACGCTTGAGGGAGGCATCGCGACGAACTTCGATCTCAAGCCAAGAAAGACGAAGCAGGCGCCCGCCCTCACGGGTGAGCAGCGACGCCAGATGGTCGACCTGGTCCGTTCCGTCTTGCAATCCGAAGCCGTCGGCGAAGTCCCCATGAAGGCGCTCCTGGACCCCCACGATGCCAACGGGTCGGCGGGGCTGATCATCAACATCGGCTCATCCGGCAATTCTCCGTTTCCGGTGTTGATCGCGACAGCCAGCTTCGAAAGCCACTCTGGACGGGACGAACCGGAGCTGTCCTATCACGGCTACGAACTGCGGATGATCGCGGAAGCGGACAAGATCGGCCGCTATCGGCTCACGCACCAGGAGTTCAACCACACCGAGGCCGTCCAGGAATTCTCGCCCCACCGCTTCTTGACCTACATGGATATCGACCAGGATGGCCACGATGACCTGGTGTTTTCCGGGTCGGGATACGAGTGGTGGTGGTACGAGGCGCTAGGGCGAAGCGCGGATGGCTGGAAGCTCCTTGTGCAAGGCGAGAGCGGTGGTTGTTGACGAGAACACATGGGGGATTGGCCTGCGTCCGCGTCCGGCGGCTGAGTCCTCATCGGGACACCGCCCCCTCCGCCGATCACTGCCCCTCGCCCTTGCGCACGTGATACCTCGCAATCGCCAGAGTGACACCGACGTAGGCCACGCTGTAGCAAAAGAGCCAAAGCGCCATCAAGACAAGCCCGCCCTCAAAGAGACCTCCCCCTCTTCGACCACGCAGTGCTCGCCACTGCAGGAAGCAGGCGCCAAGGAAATCAGCGCAAGCGTCGCGAGCGCGGCGCTTGAAACGATCGCCGCGACACACGCAAGCGTCAGGCGGCCCACCGTCGACGGCGCACCAATGGCGCGTGACAACGAGAAGGTAACGAACATGCCGCATGCAATGAAGAATGCGCCGATGGCTGCTATGTAGATCGCTGAACTGTCAAACATGTTGCATCAGTGGTCGTTGTTGCCGCATCGCTCGACGCCGCGGAACTGAAGGGATGAGCAGACGTCTGGCACCTGCTCGGCGCCCTCAGTTCTTTCCCAGCATCACGGGCTCCATGCCTTCGTTGACGCACCAGCTGACAAGGCGGTCGCGAATGCCATCCGTGCAGCCAATCAATACCTGGACATCTGGGTGCTCGGGCAGGCGAAGCGCATCTCCCTGCAGAGCATCCTTCAGCTCGGCGTAGCGTCGATCAGAGGTGCGTACAAAGCCGCGCCTTACCTGGTTTGGCGACAGCCAGATCCATTCTTGATCACCACCCGATTGCAACTTGCAACGGCGAACCGGGTAGCCATTGTCCTGGTCGTTGGCGGGATCGAAATCCACGCCGGTGAGCGGTCGCAAGCTGCGCGCGACCTCATCGATCGAAGCCGCATGACGCAGGCCGAGGATGTCGCTGCCGTAGTTCGGCACGAGCAGGCGCAAGTAGCCCTCGAAGGTAGCGGCGACCTGAAGATCAAGCTCCGCCTCAACATCCACGAAAGCGACGCGCGGCTCCTCAGCGTCCCGATAGTCCAGACAGAGGAACCAATGCCCGTCGCCATCGAACGGTACTAGCCGATTGCAGTCGCCCGGCGACCAGCATCCATCGTCTTCGGCAGCCTCCGGATCGAGGGCTTGGTGGTACTCGTTGATGTTGGGGAAGTGCGGTCCAATGCCCCAGATCGAGTCGTGAGGCGGTTCCTTGTCCGGCAATTCAAAGCGGATGTAGCCACCGTTCTGCACCTGGAGACAGGCCAGATAGGCGTCCGGCAACTTCACGCCGAGTGCTGCTTCCGCTTGCGCGACTGCCGTCGGCGTCAGATGCTCCTGCATATGGGGCAGGTAGGCCGGTGTGCGCCAAGGGTTCGCTCTCATGAGAGATGGTGATTCCTAGATCGTATGGCGGCGGCCAATGCGCCCATGGTCTCAATTCTTGCACGCGTCGCCCGGCGGCCGGTGGACGGTCGACCTGCCCCGCCACGGCGAGTTCGCCGGCGCGCGCATGCGTTGCAGGATACTGGGCGCATGCAACCCCTTCTCTCGCCTGATCAAGTCGACCGCCTGCTGACCCAGCACACCATCACGGAGGCGTCTCATTGGATCACCGCCGATGATGCGTCGATCGAGGAGCATCTCAAGACGGCGTGCGCTGCGGTGACCCGATCGACGGGATGCGAATCGAAGGTGGACTGGGACCATTACGGCTCCGGCTACGCCTCCTGCGTCGATGCCTGGTTCTACAGGGCGAGCCCCGAGTTCCTTCCCGAGCATCGCAGCGGAATCGGCGAGGAATACACCGGTCTGGTCGTCCTCCTCAGCCGTCTCTCCCCTACTTCGTGCTCATGGAAGGGGACAAGCAATGGCACGCGAACGGCTCCAGCAGCTACATGCCCGCGTTCGACATGCTCGACCGGATCAGTACCCCGGCGGTGTCCATGCTCGCTCGACAAGTGCAAGGCGTGCTCGAGGAGAAGGGATTCATTCGAGTGTTGCGGGCGCAACTGGAGGGGCCGCTGGAGACGGGCCTTCGCGTCCCCACCGTCATGGCCGACGATGGTTTCACCCAGTTTGATGCACTGTTCTACTGGGAGGACTGATCCGACGGCCCCACGGCTCGACGGCATCCAGGCTCGGATCCTTCCTGACAGGCGGGCAGCCCCGGGGTGGACATGACAACATGACAAAAGGTATTCCGATGCGTTTTCATCGCGGGGTCGCAGCCGTCGTGCTGGCCCTCAGCGGCAGCTTGCCCGCCTTGCCGGCGCGCGCGTCGACGGCGTGTCCACCGCCTCTGTGCGATCCCCAGGCGCCGGATGGCGGTGAGACGTGTGCCGCAGCGGCCGATTGGATCATTGAAGGGCGCGTGGTCTCGGTGCAGAACGGGAGCAAGCTCACTCGGATCGTCGGGCCGGGCATGCTCCCTGACGGGACGCCCGTGTATCAGGTCGTCCAAGACGTGAAGATCTGGGACGGGGGCATGTCGTGCTGGACAAGATCCAGGTGGTCAAGGGTGTCGCTCCGTCAGCCAGGCATCGCACGACCGTCCAAGCCGCCTCGCATTGCTGGGGAGGCCAGACCTACGTGTATGAAGGCCAGATCGGAAAGCGCATCCTCGTCTACGGATCGGACATCCTGGCGGAGATACACGGCGCCGGGCCAGAAGGCCCCTTGGTGATATTCGCCGTGCGGGAGCTCGATGCCCGTGGCAACCTGGTTCGGTACTGAGTCCTCTCCAATGGCTGCTGAACACCCCCTGCGCAACGCCGCGCTGCTGCTCGCCACCGCCGGCTTTGCCTCGCTGGCCAGCTGCGCGAGCGGTCCGCCGAAGAACGAGGCGGCGGCGACCGTTGCAGCCGCATCGGCCCCGGTCACCGCCTGCAACTTCGGCGCCTTCGTCGCCGAAAGCGATCCCGCCGGCCTCAACGTCCGGGCAGCGCCAAGCCTATCCGCCAAGGTTCTCGGCAAGTTGCCGAGGACCTTCGTCGAACCGTCGGCAGGCTATGGCGTCCGTATCGAAGTCGAAGTGGCCGGAGCCCGCAACGGTTGGTTCCTGATCCGCAACGCGCAGGACAACGACGCCCTCACGGGTCAACCGCCCCGGCGCCTCTACAGCGGTGAAGGCTGGGTCAGCGGCAGCAAGCTGACGGTGAAGTCCCAAGCCGACGTCGGTCGCGCTCAACCGGGCCCACAGTCTGCGGCGGTGCTGCGTATCGGCGACAACCAGACCTTTGATGATGACGACACCATCGAGGCGGCTCGGCTGGTCGACTGCAAGGGGACCTGGGCGCAGCTCGAGTTTGCCGATCAGCGCTTTCCCGCGGACATGCGGGCGACCTTGAAGGTCGAGCGCGCCGCGCGTGAGGGCTTGCCCGCGGGCCGTTTCCGCGCCTGGGTCGACCGCGTCTGCGCGATTCAGGAAACGAGCTGCCCCAGCCTCGGCGCGCCTGAGCCGGCGCCCTGATCCGATCAGCGGGTACGCCAGGAAAGCCCGCACGAACTGCGCCTGGGCATCGGTGTAGGCCTCCCGGTCGTTCCGGTGCTCAATGGCAAGTCCTGCTTTCAGGCGCTCCTACTCGGCTCACGTTGGAGCCCGCAGCGGCTGATTTCTGATTCCACCCTCTACAGCGGTGTTCGATCAAAGTTCGCCACGCCAGGCCCGAAGGCCGCGATCGCCTGCTCCTTCACCGACTCGAGTGTCATCCTGAGTTCGATCAGGTCGTTGCCGTAGTCGGCGACCTCGTCCTCGTCCGTCGAGGTCTGGCAGATGTCCACCCACCTGGCGTCCAGCTCCGTCAGCGCTTCGAGAATGCGTTGCGCCTGCCAGCGTGTGAGGTCGAGCGTCAGCGATTTCATGCTTGCCTGTCTTGTCCGAGCGGCGCTGGCAACTCCGTCATTCCCAGCATCGCCTCTTGGCCATTCAATGTGATCACCGCAGTGGAACGAGGTCATCGAGCGGGCGGTCAATCAACAGACGCTGTCTTTCCATGGATCGAATGCTCAGAGGCCTTCACGGTATCTGCTGTTGGCCTGGTATCCATCCGCCACGATGTTCCCGTCGCCGTCGACGCGCCAGGCACCGATGAAGGCGGATGGCGTCACCCGCTCGCCATCAGTCAGCGCGGGGTCGATGACATAGACCCATCCGTTGGCGTGCCGTTTCGCCTCGGCCCGAAGTTCGTCGGTGATCGGCGGCGCCGGCTTTGCCGGTTGCAGGAACGGGCCTTTGAGATATCGCTGCACCGTGACGACACGACTCAGGTCGATGGCGTGCCTTTCAGCCTCGCCTGGACTGATGAAGGGCCCGCTCCGCTGAAGCAACGTATCGATGGCGAGACGTTGCTCGGCTGGAAGGCCGGCATGCCACTCGTCGACATCACGGAGCAGCTCCTCCAGCGCCGGTGAATGCGGCGCTGTCTTCACGTTGTCGATGAGCAGCGCGCGTGGTTCGCCCCTCAGCGGCGTTTCCAGAAAGACGTGCCTGCGCACGCCGTTCCGCTCGACATGGAATTCGATGGATCCGCCGTCGCGAAAAATCTCAATGTCGAAGATATGAACTGACATGACGAGGCTGGCCAAGCCGGGCTGAACGAGCAGGCCACATCTTAGGTTGGCAGCAACTGCCCCCGCCCGACCCGGATCCCGAGGACAGATCAGCAGGTTCCGCGCGCGACGGCGCCACTCTGGAGTAGAAAGGCGCTCGTCGACCTCTCACACGGATCTGCGATGCCCGATACCGCGCCTACGACGCCCCTCCACGAGCGCTACCTCGCGCGGCTGAAGCAGCCGCGCTGGGTCGCGGTGCTGCTGGTGTTCGCGGCGATCGTCACCGGGCTGGCCGGCTTCACCGATTCGGCGAAGAAGCTGGTGGGGCTGTTCCAGACCGAACACAAGGAGGATCCCCGCCAGCAGCTGACCAGGCTCGAGCAGCCGTTCACGCAGGACGCCTTCGTCGCCGCGGCCGCGCGCGGTGACGAGCCCGCCGTGCAGCTGTATCTCCAGGCCGCGATGCCCGTGGACGAGTTGTCGGGTCAGGGCTTGACCGCGCTGGACGCGGCGACCGGCGCCCAGCGCGTCGCCGTCGTGAAGCGGCTGCTGGCGGCGAAGGCGGACCAGTCCCGGTGGGGGCCGAGGCAAGGACCGGCACTGGCCCGGGCGGCGACCCTCGGGGATGAGCCGCTGATGCGGCTGCTGCTCGATGCGGGCCCTGCCCCGGAGGTCGTCAAGCGCGCGTATGTGTCCGCCGCCGGCGCCGGACAGCTCGCGATGCTGCAGATCCTGGCGCCCCGCCTGAGCGGGACGCAGGGACAGATCGCCACGGAGGCGCTGTGGGCCCTGGCGGGCGGCCCGATCGAGCGAGGCGCGCCGTCGTCGGCGCGCGGACCGACGGCGACCTACCTGCTCGCCGCGGGTGCCGATGGGCAGGCCGTCGATCCCGAGGTCCGAAATGCCACGGTGCTGCATCGCGCGACCTATTCGGGGGAACGGGACGTCGCTCGCGTGCTGCTCGACCAGGGCGTGCCGGTCGATCCGCGCGACGCGGATGGAGCGACCCCGCTGTGGTGGGTGGCCGGCATCGGCAAGGTGGAGATGGCCGAGCTGCTGATCGAGCATCGCGCCGACGTGAAGGTCATCGCCAAGGATGGTTCCTCCGCGATGGCTCGCGCACGCTACAACCAGGACGATCAGATGATCGCGTTGCTGAGACAACACGGGGCGCGCTGACGGTGAGGCAAACTCCGGGGCCTCGTGCCCCTGCCTCCCACCGTCGGAGTCCTGATGAATCGTCTGCTGATTGCGTTTCTGATCCTCGTCGTCACCGGATGCTCGCCGAAGAGCGAATCCGCGCCGGCTTTCGTCGAGGCGAAGGACCAGAGGTCCGGGTCGCAAGAGAAAGCGGCTGAGGCGACGCGACGCACGCTGGCGTACGAGCACACCATCGAGATCGATACGCCCGAGGACAAGGTCGCGGCAACACACCAGGCGGCGCTGGCCGCGTGCCGCGAGGCATCCGTGGACCTCTGCGAAGTCCTGACCTCGCGCATCAATGCCGGCAGGCAGGGGTCCGCGACCCTGCGTGTCCGCGCGAAGCCGAACGGCATCCAGAAGCTGATCGCGTCGATGAGCAAGCAAGGGGAGATCACCAGCCAGTCCACCTACGCGCAGGATCTGGCCGGGCCGATCGTCGAGGGCGAGAAGAAGCTGGCCATGCTGACCAGCTATCGCGCTGAATTGGAGGCGCTGCGCAAGCGCCCCGGCAATGACGCCGAGGCGTTGATCAAGGTCACCCACGAGCTGGCGCAGGTGCAGAGCGAGCTGGAGTTCGTGAACGGCAAGCAGGCCGATCTGATGCGCCGGGTGGAGACGGAGATCCTCACCATCAACATCCAATCCGAGCACGGCAAGTCGTTCTGGAAACCGATCTCGCTGGCCCTGTCGGACTTCGGCGGGAGCCTGTCGAATGGCATCTCGTCGGCCATCACGGGCGTGGCCTACCTGCTGCCTTGGAGCATCGTCATCGGGCTGGTGTTGTGGATTGGCCGCAAGGTGTGGCGGCGGCGTCAGGCGCGTTGAGCTTCGGGCTGGACGTTTCGTGGAATGACCGCGTCAGAAGATTTCTCGATCCAGTCTTCCACTTCGCGGAGCAATCATCATGCGAATACCTAACGTGAATCCGCTGCCGTTCCGGCCAGCCACACCGCTGGAGCATCGACTCTGCGACCTCGTGGAGTCGGCCTCGGGAGAGGTGGTACTGCATGTTTGGACACAGGAGACCTACCCGTTCTTCGACGAGAACGACGAGCCCATGAAGTTGGCGGCCGACTTCGCGGTGCGCACGGGACAGCTGCATAACGGTCTCTTCGTCGGAGGGAGCATGTATCTCGCCCATGTCTGTGGAGACGACGTTCGAGTCGAATTCACAGGCGCCTATCGATAGGTCCCCTGCTGACCGCCCCACTCTCCCCGGATCTTGCTCTCGGACCGTCCGAGAGTCGTCGCCATCACCCCATGGCCGGTCGCCCCGTAGCAGAAAGCGCTTGCTTCAAGCGCATGGCAGCATCCTGCGCGCCTGTGAGAAGCAATTGGGTCAGGCGCTCTGACTGTCCGGCATCACGCAACATCGGACAGCGGAGGACGTTTCAGAGCACTGCCACAATCGTGCGAACCTTTCATCTCGCGCATGAACCGTTCCTTGATCCGCCTCGGCCGTCTCCTGACCGCATTCCTCTCAACGCTGGCAGTGATGCCGGCGGCCCTGTCTGCCGCCGATCCGGCGACCGGGACATCGGCCGCCGACGTCCGCTGGGCTTGCGAGCAACCCCTCATCGCCCGCGTGCGGTTGACCAGCATCGGGCTGCAGGCCCCGGATGCGCCCTGTGCCCAGGGCGCGGGTGACACGCAAGCCCAGGCCTGCCGCGTCGTCGTGGCGCAGGCGGTCGTGCTCGACACGCTGCCCTCGCTCGGTGGTCGCCAGGGCCTGAGCCTCACCGAGCCCGAGGTCTACGGACGGACAGCGCGCCGGTTCAGTTTCCGGCTAGCGACGCGGGATCCGGCCCCGCCGGTCACGCCGCCCGTCGGCCTCGTGGGCGCGACCGGCCTGGTCACGCTCCCCACCGCGCCGGCCTGGGGCGCCGCCGATCCGGCCAAGTGGTCCTTGGGCACCTTCCTGGCCGACTCGCCGGCCACCGGCGGCGACCTCGACGCGCTGTGCAAGCCATTCCGCCATTGGAGCGGCCTGCGCAGCGCCGCCATGCCTGAACAATTGCCCGGAGACTTCCCTGCCCGCAGCGAAGGCCCGAACGCACTGAGCAAGCGCATCGCCGCGTTGATCGGACCGACGCCACCGGACATCGCCGCCATCGAACAAAGCTTCGGCGCCCGCATGGTGGCGACAGGCGCCTCACGGCCCGACTTCGCCCAGACGCGCACGCTGGCCAGGCTTTCCGGGCAATGGCTGCGAATCACGCACGACCTGTACACCGATCGACCGGGACCTCCGGCGGTCATCCTCAACATCGCTTTCTCGGGGCCCCAAGAGACGTCGCGACGGGCCCCCTGGTGGGAACGCGATCCCACGGACGGCCCGATGCGCGGTTGCGTGACCTCCTCGATGATCGTGGATCAGGTCGGCGACGGGTGGCGTTTCTCCAGGATCAGCCTGCCGTATCGCGGCCGCTTCCTTCGCCACTTTCCTCAATACGACGTCCATTTCGAGTTCAGTCCGCCGTACATCGCCAGCACGCCGGGGGACGGTTTCGCCCCGCAGTCAGGGTGTCTGGAAGCGGTGCATGTCTACTACTTGCCATCGTCGGGGTCCTGACATGCGACGCACCCCTGCCATCCAGCGTCCGGCGTCCGGCCTCGTCCGGCTCGGCGTCTCCTTTGCCTTGGCCAGCCTGCTGCCGCTTGCCGCATGCGCCGCGGGCCAGACCGGGTTCCTGTCCACATCCGATCTGCGCTGGCTCTGCCAGCAGCCCTCGGTCGCGCGCGTGAAGGTGACGCGTGTCGCCGTCGACGCGCCGGATACCGCCTGCGACGGCGCGTTGTCGGGCGACAGCTGCCGCATGGTCACCGCCGAGGTGATCGTGCTGGAATCCCTGCCGCTCCTGGGCGCCGTGAAAGGCCTTCCGCTCAAGCCCTTCCTGTCGGAAGGTCCCAACCGCGTCCGCTTGCAGATGGCTTCGCGGAACTACCTGGCCCTGAAAGAACCGCCCTTCCCGCTCGTCGGCGTCGAGGGATTGCTCGGGATGCGCGAGCTGCCCGCGGACCCCATCGGCAGGCCGGAGCCGATCCGCTCCGGCGTGATCCTGCCAGGACGGACCGGCGCGCAAGACCTGGACACCGCGTGCAAGCCGTTCCGGCACTGGAGCGGCCAACAGCATCCGCCCTTGCCGGCGCAATTGCCGGGCGATCACCCGGCCCGGACCGAGAGCGCGCAGCAGCTCGCGCACCGTCTGGCGGGCCTGGTGGGCCCGATGCCCGCTGAACCGGCATCACTGGAGAAGCGATTCGGCGCCCGCCTGTTGGCCGGCGCCGCACCGACGGCCGATGAATCTAACTTCCACGGCCTGGCGCAACTCGATGCGTCCTGGATCCGTCTCTGGCGCAGAACCTGGACCACGGAGACCGGCCGGAAGCGTGTCACCCTGAGGGCCTCCCTCACCGATCCCTATCCGGAGCACCGCAACGTGCCATGGTGGGATGACGCCCCGTCGGACCGGATCCACACGCAGCCGCATTGCATCAGGCCGTCGATGGTGATGAAGGAGATGGGCGATGAATGGCCGCGCGCCGACATCGGCCCGCCGTATCACACCCGCCTCCTGCATCGCTATCCCGACTACGACGTCCGGATCCTTTTCCTGCCGCATGGCTCTGCTCCCACCCGACCCGAGCAGGAGCCGAACACCTCGGACGACTGCATCGACAGCCTGTTCGTGTTCTTCGAGCCGCGCTGAGGCCGGGCCTCGCTTCACAAGAGAGACGTCGCCCAGGGAGCCGCGCCGACTTCGCCACTCGCATCTCATCCGCCATGGCGGCGTACTGCGGCGCGTTGATGGCCTTGATCGCCGGCAGCGTCGCGGCAATGCGCTGCACCAGTTCCACCCTGTACTGGGCGGCAGTGCCGCATCGCGAAGGTGCGGGCCCCGGAAGCGCCTCGATCACCCGGATGTTGCGCTCGGGCCGCACGGCGAAAGGTCCGTGATGTTATTGACGTTCGCGATGGAAACGCCGTCCGGACCACGCCAGCTTTGACACACTGGCCGGTTGCACTTTTCCTACCGCCCATGCTCGCTCGATCACGTCTCGCCCTCCTCGCGCTCGCTCTTGTCCTGACCGCCTGCGCAAACTCACCGCGGCTTGAAGTCCCGCCAAGCCTCGCGGCCGAACAAGCGGCCCGCCCTCCTCTGACCTGCGTGGACATCCTGGTGGTGACCCGTCCAGGATTCGAGGTCCAGAAGCTCTTCGGGCTGATCACTCCGCCCAATGCGGAACTCAAGAGCTTCGACATGTCATCGAAAGTCGACTCGATGATGAACTACCTTGTCGGCGAGTTGAGGTATCAGATGGCGGAGGCCGGATCTGCGGGCACCGTCTCCTCGAGTTCCAGGGGATACCGCCCCTCCAGCTGCCGCAGCCACGTCGTCACCGTGATCCCCACGGAGGTGACCCAGAGCGGGGGATGCCGCCCATCGCGAAGGTGCAGTTCACCCTGTACGAGATGCCCACCAAACGCCAGGTCTGGCGGACGGCGACCAGCTTTGGCGAAGGAGAGGGAGTGGTTCCGCTGTCGCGGGCCCTGATGACGGCACTGCAGACGCTGGGCATGAAGACGACCGCCCGGCCCGCGGTGCGCATCGACATCCCCGGCGTACCGGTGAACAAGGGCGATACGGTGGCCAGCGTGCGCTCGACGCTCGGCACGACCGTGGAGACCCAGCCAGAGAAAAGCCTGATGCCCAACAAGCGGAGTTCTTCGATCACCCTGGCGGATCGCGGCGTGCAGGTCTTCTTCGATAACGACGACAAGCTGGAACGGGTGAAGCTGTTCCAACCCTATGCGCAGGCCATCCAAGGCGTGAAGATCGGCGACAGCCGCGCTGCGGTGCTCGCCACGCTCGGCGAGCCCACGAACGAGGAATTCATCACCCGCCCGTACATGGTGTACCGCGCTGGCTCCAACCGGGTCAGTTTTCAGGTGGGCAACAAGGGACAAGTGGAGTCGATCTGGTTGTCCCAGTGAGCGTCAACGGCTGTTGACGTCACTCTCGACGACGGCAAGTGCGCCGTTCTCGTCGATGCGGAAAGTGCGGCGGATGGTCTGTCCACGGGTCCTACTTTCCGGCCGGTCATCCCTTCCCTCCACGATGAACCGCATCTCCGTCCCCGTGTATCGAACGTCCGGCAGCACTTTGTGGATCAGCATGTCATCCGATCGGCCCGCGAAGGGCAGGAAGCTCTTGAGCTCATAGTCCCCGAACACCTGTCGCTCCAGGAGCGCCAGGATCTGCAAGGACTCGGTCCCTCCACGATTCCCGCTGAGAAGTGCCACGACGTAGTCGCTGCCGCTCCGGCCTCGCATCTGCTGAACCAGGCTGGGGTCGCGATTCCAGGAAGGCATCGGCATCAGCAGACGCTGAGCGCGATTGATCTGCTCCTGGAGGGTGGATTCGGGAGCGGGAGCAGGTGCCGGGGTCGCGGCCCCGACCGCAGTGATGGCGACGACGAGCATCGATGCGCCGAGACGAAGAGAAAGTTTCCAGCTCATGCGCTGACCGATCCAAGTGAGGCGCCCTGACGGGCGACAGTGTCCATGCGACTCCCGATTCTCGCTGCCTTCGGACGCACCCGTCGCCAGACGACATCGCCATCCAGGCTGAACGCGTCCCCCAGGAGATTCCGCGCAGCCCGCGTCCTCCCGACGTGGACACCGAGGTGGAACGCGCACGCCTGTCTCCGCCAGGTGGCGTGAGTTGTCCGCTGTGGAAGCGGACGTACCATGCGAGCCCGGCCATTCATCGAGTTCTCCTTGGCGTACACGGACTTCGAGATCACACTCTCCGCGACCTTGAGCCCAGCGCAGATTGCAGCCGCATTCACCGAGCTGATCCCAGCCGGCCTGCAAGTCGACGTTCAAACCGAGTTCCCGGACGAGCTCGGCGCGGTGTGGGCTCGAATCCACCCGACTCCAGATCCGGATTGGCCCTGCTTTGTCTCGGTCACGTGCGCAGATTCCTGCGGGATCGCGCCCTATGAAGATCTCGTGCTGGCAAGGCATTTGTGGGAACGCTTCGGCGTGAGCGCCTTGTGTCACACGTATCCCTTCCTTGAAGAAGTCGATCCACGCGATCCCTATTGGTCGCTGGCGTGCGTGAGTGGGGCATGGCATCTGGCTGACACCAGCGGAACGCTGCTGTCCGGGACCGGTACAGACAAGGTTCGCCTGGTCCGGCCGGTTGAAGTACCCTGGTAATTCGCATCCTTCTGCCACGATTCACCCACTGCGAGCGCCGCGGGGTCGAGCACTTCAGCGCACCGCGAGGCGCCCCCTCTCCTGAGGCTCCGAACGACCAATGACACCGTCTGCAACGACCCGCAAGCCCGTCGAACAGCTCACTGCTGTCGATCTCGAAACCTATCCGATCTGGGAGTTCGTCTCTGATGATGGCGGGCAGGACGAGGAAGACGGGGACGAAGACGAGACCTGGGTCAAGCCGGTCCTTGCCGATTCAATCCCGCCGAAGAGCTATACGCTCTGCATGGCTGCGGCTGCACGACTGGCCTCGGGTGCCATCTATCCGGCTGTTCTGTTTGGCGACACCGTCGAAGGGTTCTCGATCGACGGACTCGCGCTGCTGACGACTGAAGGCCGGGTGCTGTTCCATGGCAGCGACTCCGCATCCGAGAAGCGCCTCGCCTTGAAGCGTCTGGGGTTAGGCCAGCGCGATGTCTTTCCCATCGAATTCGCGACGAGAGCGCCGTTGGCCGCGACGGGAGCGCACGTGTTCGGTCGTTGGGAGTAGCGCGCTCGTGGTCGCGTGGACCTTCCCAGTGACCGTCTCTGGTATCCATGCCGTAGCGCAGACAGTCGAACCTGAGCGACTGAACGCACTCGACCTGAAGCGATCGGAACAGCGCTCATGACCGAAGCCCCGATGCTGGAGGCCCCAGAGCCAGCGGCTGCATGCAGGGACGCCATCCTGGAATGGGGCCGGCTTGCGCAGCTCGCGGACTTCGCTGAACGGCGCCATGGCTATGGCAACAGCAACAGTGGATCCGGAATCACGTATCCGGGCGACCTGGATGAGTACGACATCCACGTCCGCGGCATCCACATCCCGCCGGGATCGCTGCTTGTCTATGGCCTTGCATTCGCAATCCCGCCGGGCTGGGAGCGCCTGGTAGAGGAGCGTGTCTACCTGCAGGTGCTCGCCGAAGTCCTGGAGGAACAGGGGCTGGATGCCGAACGGAGACGGGTCGTCGCACTGCTCAACGGTCCGAGCGATTGAAGACGCCAGAGGGCTTCAGCCAGATGCGGCTGTGAGGTCTTCAAGCACGCGCGTCCGCCTGCGCTGCGGTACATGCGGTGGTTCACGCCCCGCCGTCCGCGAGGCCACCGCCTCGATTGGCGGGCCGACTCCCCATCGCCTCGAATCACCGACTTGGCATCGGCACGTGCTGATCGATCAGCAACTCGTTGCCATCCGGGTCCGTGACCACGAAATGCGCGGGGCCTCGCGTTGATTCGTCCGCCTCGACAGTCATCGTGAGCCCCCGAGCCTTCAGGGCGCGTTGCAATTCGCGCACGTCCTGGAAGTGCTCCAGCGGCACGCGGTCCTGGGACCAGCCCGGGTTGAAGGTCAGGAGGTTTTTCGGGAACATGCCCTGGAACAGCCCGATCTTGGTGCTGCCGTTCTGAAGAACAATCCAGTTCTGCTCGAGCTTGCCGCCGACGGGTTTGAAGCCGAGCTTCTCGTAGAAGGCCAGCGATGCCTTGATGTCCTTGACGGCAAGGCTGACCGAGAAGGCGCCGAGATCCATGGATTTGCGCTCCTGGGCAGAGGGGGAGGACACGTAGCTCGCCACGAGCAGCGCGATGAGGCAGTGGGTGAGTTTCATGAGGCGTCCACGACGAAGACCAGCCGGTACCATGCCGGAAGTCCGCACGACCTGCTTGCCAAATCTTGCGATCCGCCTCCGCCGACTACCTGGCCCGCCTGAACCTCGCGATCAACTTGATCGTGCGAGACCTTGCGCAGCCGCTGTCGCTGCGGGCCTTGTCCGAGACGTCCGGCTTCTCCACTTTTCACTTCCACCGCGTGTTCAAGGCGCTCGTGGGCGAGACGCCCAACCAGTTCGTCAAGCGCTTGCGGCTGGAGCGTTCGCTGTACCTGATGTCCCATGCACCGCGGATGTCCTTGACGGACGTGGCACTGCATTGCGGGTTCTCTTCCTCGTCCGACTTCTCGCGCAGCTTCAGGCAGCACTTCGGACAGGCTCCGCGGCGCTTCGATCTCGACGCTTTCCGCGACATGAGGCGGGCAGACTTCGACCGCCTGCTGGGCGAGCAGTACGAACCGCCCCAGTTCAACGTAATGGACGCCGGCGCCAATCCGGATCGGTTCGAGGTGCGCCTGCGCGACCTGCCCGCGCGTTCTGTCGCCTACCTGCGGGTCTTCGACCCCTACCAAGCGGGTGCGGTTCAGAAGGCATCCGAGCGCCTGATCGCCTGGGCGGAGCAGCGCGGCCTGGCGGATGGGCAATGGCTGGGCTACATGTGGGACGAGCCGGAGATCGTCGCCTTGGCGGACTGCCGCTACGACGTCGCCCTCGTGGTCGACGACGATGTGCCTGAAGACGACATCGGGAGCTTCAGGTTTCCAGCCATGCGGATCGCCGAACTCGACATGTGCGGCGACATCCACCTCGAGGTCCGCGCGCTGGACTGGCTCTACAAGACGTGGCTCCCCCACAGCGGCTATGTCCCCGACGACCATCCGACCTTCGAAGCGTGGGTTGGCCGACCATTTGCGCATGGCAACGACCATTTCGAACTGACCTGTCAGTTGCCCATCAGGCCCGCGTGACGGCCGTCTGCGCAGTGGTCACGCGTCGACTGCTGGCCTCGACATCGATGTGCAGCGCAAGGTGATCCGCATGCGCCCTCACCTCGCGCCTCGGCTCTCGCGCTCAAGCCGAAACCTTCCTCCGATCCTCATCCACCGCGCGCTCCACCACGCCGAGCATCCCCAGCCCTTCGCGCAGCGACTCCTTCACCGCGGTGGCCACGTGCTTGGCCGGATCGCCTTCCGCGCAGTTGTCGGCGAGCATGGACAGCATCGACGCGCCGCTCACCAGCAGTGCGCGCAGATTGGCCAGCGCCGAGCCCGTCGTCAGATCCGCGCGCAGGCAGATCGCATCGGAGCCGAGACGCGGTCCGAAGATCAGCGGCTCGGTCATGCCCCAGTCGTGCTGCAGGTGGATCAGCGTCTGCTGATCGCAGCCCGCGAGCGGATGCCGCGAGCGCAGCGGCTTGTCGGACTCGTCGATGCGTGCTTGTTGGAAACTTGCCATGTCGTACTACCCCGGTCAACGTTGGAAGCCACCGGCTACGGCGTTGAAGGCGACATGCCTTCGGATCGACCGGAGAGGTGGGCGAGATGTTCAACTCACGACGACGGCGTGAGGCCGTCCTCGCGGATAGGCCCATCTCGCCCCATGACCGAATGATCAAAGGCCCGGACGTCAGCCTCGTGGCCGGCGCCGGGGTCGTTGGTGGGTTGAATCACCGGGGTCCATGCTGCGTCCGATCTGGCCTTCGTTCTCTGATCTATATCAAAGACTTCCGGCCATTCCTCCCATAGAGGGAGTGAGGGGGATGGCATCCCCCTTGAGGGTCAGGACTTGCTGGGCGTAGGTCTCCCGACCTCTCAAGCCCGAACCCGCAGCCGCGCGAAACTCGCCACTGCAGCCAGCCCAGCGGTCACACCGCCCAGCGCCAGGGCGACGGTCGGGCCGTCACGCAGGCCGGCCAGATGGAAGCACAAGGCGACGAGCGCGGCGCCGCTGGCCTGTCCGAGCAGCCGCACCACCCCGATGACGCCGCTGGCGCCGCCGCTGCGATGCGCCGGCGCGCTGGACATCAGCGCCGTCAGGTTGGGTGCCTGGAAGAAGCCGAAGCCGGCGCCGCACAGCGCCATCCAGAGCACCAGCATCGGCAGCGAGGGATCGTGGGACTGCAGCGCCAACCCGCACATGCCGACCGCCAGCACGGCCAGGCCGATGCCGCCCAGCAGCCCCGGCGCATGCCGGTCCGACATCCGGCCGGCCAGCGGCGCGGTGATCGCGACGACCACCGGCCACGACGTCATGAGGTAACCCGCGTTGGCGGCGTCGCGGTGCAGGACTTGCTCGAAATAGAACGGCAGCGAGACAAAGGCCAGGCCCTGGGTGGCGAAGGCGCAGACCGCGGTCACCGCCGACAGCGCGAACATGGGTCTGCGCAACAGGTCCACCGGCAGCATGGGCGTGGCGTGGCCGCGCTGGCGATGCAGCAGGAGCGCGCCGGCGGCGAAGGTCAGCACGACAGCGGGCAGCACCTGCGTCCAGGCGGACAACTGCGCCATGGAGCCCAGTGCAAAGATCAGCGCCGCGAAGCTGGTGGCCGTCAGGACGGCGGTGCCCACGTCGAAGCCGTGCGGGCGGGGTGGGCTGCTCGGCAATGTCGGCCAGGCACAGGCGATCGCCAGCAGGCCCAGGGGGACGTTGATGCCGAACAGCCAGGGCCAACTGGCCGCGGACAGCAACACCGAGGCCACCGTCGGCCCGATCACGAAGCCGATGCTTCCCACCAGCGCATTGATGCCCACGCCGCGGCCCAGCCGGGTCGGTGGGTAGATCTGGCGGATCAGCGCGATGTTCACGCTCATCATCGCGCCCGCGCCGATGCCCTGGACGGCTCGCGCGGCGGCGAGCAGCTCGACGCTTGTCGCGGCCATGCACAGCCCCGACGCGACGGTGAACAGCACCAGCCCGCCGAGAAAGACTCGCCGCGGGCCGATGCCATCGCCGAGCGCGGCGAAGGGCAGCATCGTGGCGACGACCGCGAGCTGGTAGGCATTGATGACCCAGATGGCGGCGGCGGCATGCGATTGCAGGTCGGCGGCGATGGTCGGCAGCGCGACGTTGGCAATGGCCGTGTCCAGCGTGGAGAGCATGACGCCCAACAGGACCGCCAGCAGCGCGCTGCGGCTGCGAGGGTCAAGGCCTTGTTTTTCTCGTTGCTGATCGTCGGGGGACATCGCGGGCGGCTGCTCAGAAGGTGGGATGGGGTGGTCCCGCCGAGCATTGGCCTGCGCCGCACCGGATGGACCTTGCCCGATCATCAGCCAACACCTTGGCGCACGATTCCGGAGGACGCACGACGATGAGGTCGGCTCCCCGACGACACCCGAACAGAGGGCGCGGAACGCCGTAGAGCGCACAGCCCGGTGTGCAGGAGCAACACTGAGTCGAGGTGACGCTGGTATCAATCGCTAGATCGGCACCTTCCGTAAGCCTCTCGGTACGGCTTGTCGAAGCACTCGGCCAGTCCGGCCAACATCGCGTTCTGCGCGTCGGCTTCTGTCGCACGTCGATCGGAACTGCAGGCGGAGGCAACTACCAAGGTCCTGCTGCGACCCACCTATGGAGCAACGGCGTAGGTCGTGGTAGTCCCCGGATTTCGACGGATGACTGCGTACTGGATCCCGTCACCATTTATGTCAACTACATCCACAATGCGGCCCGAAAAGTGGGCGAGCACAGGTGGCACATGCACGGTCTGCCCAAACACAGTTACATCGCCTCGTGCACCTACGACAAGTTGAAACGCGACATTGGCCTGCTGCATGTGTTTCTCACGCTCGGCGAGGAACTCATCCCCCACCGCAACGTAGAGGTCCTCGGAAAAGGGGTCGCCCGTTGGAATCAGGGTATCGGTAACCGTTGCCGCCGCCCGTGAAACAGCGGCGAACTCTTCCCATGAAGGAACGTAGTCGTCCATGAAGGCGATGCGACGGTCGAAATGCTCCGCCAAGGTTCGAGCATTCCTTGCGTAGACCATGCGGGTCGCGTGCTGCTTGATGAAACCATCGCTCGTCAGCTTCGTGCCGTCAAAGGTAGCGATTCGCTCTTCGTCGATGAAGACTTCGAGTTCAAGCTTTCGTCCTTTGTTCCAACCTTCCAGAAGGTCCGACAGCGTCGTCAAGTGAGCATTCAGGCGTACATCTTTTCCGTCCCAAGGCGCGGCATCCAGAGTCAACTGCATGTCTGCGCTCTTTCGAGCTCCGGCACGGAGGAATGGCACGCACACCTCAAGCTTCATCACCCCATCGAAAGCGCTAACGCTCGCCGTTAGGGACTCGGTCCCAGAGACTGCGACGCCCTCAAGCGTTGCGATGCATCTCCTCGTGGCACCTGATTCATCAGCCATGAGGCAGCGGACCATAGCCGGGGTATCGGCTGCCCACATCTCAAGCTTCACCGGCCCGTCCTCGTGAAGGTACTCGAACAACGGGGACCCACTCACCTTCATGTGGCTCAACTCGACCGTACCGCCTCGCCCGTGCTTGACGATGTTTTCAACTGCCGCTCGCATGGGGTCGATGTCCGCCCCATGGAAAGTCATATTCATCTGCACACCATCCTCGATGGCCCAGAGTTCCACCTGCGGAGCGTCGCCGACAAAGGACACCTTGGTCCTCATGCGCGAGTCCAGCGAGTTCAGGTGAGAAGTTGCTGCCTCCCGCGTGTTCGCAAAGGCTTGCAGACCTTGCCTCGAAGGGCTGCCGTAGAGGGTCGCCGCGATTTGTTGTTGGACGTCCAGCTTGCTTAACGGTTTCTGGTGAAGGCGCATAGTCGCCGCGGCCTCCGCCTGCTGCTTCCAACTTTGCAACATGTCGGCTGTGTGCTGGCTCTCGTCGCTATCCACCTGCTTCCCGCAGGTGGTGCATAACCAAATCCCATTGTCGATGGACCGGCGCTCTTCAGAAGTCTGCTCCGGCTTGTACCGTGGCCCCTCAGCGCTTGCAGCGTGTATGTGAGCAGCGACCCCGACGTTCATAAACCTTCTCTGGTTCTCAGCCGGCGCGGCTGTTCCGTGTTCACAGTTAGGGTTTGAGCAGCGATGTCCGGCTCTCATGGCGAGCTGCCGTTTGACCGGTTCGGGGAAGTCATAAACGCGACGTGCCATACCGCAATCTTGTACCAAAACCTGAGCGCCACCGCCCAAGGTCTGCACATCCGCCGGAAGGCGCGGTATTTCCAAATCTTCTGCCAGCTACTTGCTGGTCTTGGTTAGCAACTCAGCGAGCGAGAGCGGTATTCCTTCATCCTTGACGATGCCGTCACTCGCCGGTCGGAACAGCGCCTGCAAGATGAGTCGCCGGTCCTCCTTGTCGCTCAGCTTGTCACCTTCCATAAGGGAGAGGTAGGTCTGCACCATGACCACTCGTTCCGCGGCATCGCCGAGCAGATGGAGATGGCTGAGGAACATGCGGACCAGAAGCCTCAACGCCCAAACCGAGAACACCCCTAGAGTGGCCAGCAACGCGATGCGCCAAGTCTCCGGCATCTTCCCCGATTGCGCCGTATCTAGTAGGTCGTGGATCTGAACGCCCAACCAACCTGCTGCGCTTCCGATGCCAGCGAACGACAAGATGCCGGTGAGGGTTGCTCCGATGCGGTGACCGACCTGCTTCTTGCGCCAGTAATCCGCCGGCGCGCGCAGCGCCATCTTTTCGTTGAACTTCTCCTCGAGCTCGCGCATCGCCTCGCGATGGCCGTTGGCCATCTCTTCGAAAGTCCTCAAGCGCTGCTCTTGGTCGCCTTTGAAGGCTTCAGCCTGCGAAGTGGACGCGCTGATGACATTCGTCGCTAGCGCCTGATAGTCACGATGCAAAGCGTCGTATACCAGCGTCTTCTCACCGATGACGGTTTCTGCCTTTTGGACGACTGCGTCGAAGGCAAGCCCTGCAGCTTCAATACGCGCATCGGACCTTCCTCGCGACGAAGAGAACCGTTCGCTCAGCCCCGCCAAGAGACCTCGCCACGAACCTAGTGTCAGCGCTTGAAACTGATGACCGCCATCGACCGGACCAAGCATCGCCGCGAAGAAGAAGCTAGCACCAAGGTCCCCGTACTCCTGACGAGCGAGCCCTACCCGCTTTCCCAGCTTGGACCCGCTGTACGGGAGGCGGCGTTCAACAAGCGCAGCGTTAATCTGCGACCGTGCGTTTTGGAGTTGCTGAAGCGAGTGGTCTCGGTTGCCCTCCCAGTAGTTCCGCGCCTGATTCGTATCATTGATCGCTTGGCTCAGACAATTAACCGCCTCAAGAAGAGGCTGCGCATGACTGCCGTGACCACCTTGATGGAGCCATATCCAGCACTGCTGCTCCTTGGTTAGCCACTGACCGAGCTCATCGACTGTCGTAGGCGCCAGCAGCCCTCCGTTTGTTCCAAGGTCGAGCCGGAACAGCGGCGCACTCGCCGCTGCAGGAGCGGAGTTCCCGTCTTGCGTCATTCATTTCCTTTTAGCGTTCGCCATAAGTAAGAAACGAAAATTGGCGCTGGAACCCGACATGGAGTAGATGCTCGGTTTCACCTACGAGCAGGCCTTCAAGCCACTGGTTGGTGGAGGCTTCAAAAGCAAAGCCACGTTCACGCCACCCGACTTGATATCGGCAATCTCATCTGAGATCTTCAGATAGCCCGCCATGACTGTGTCGGAGAGACTTAATCCGAGTAGCCGCTTCGCCCGCAAAATTGACCGCTCAGCGTTTAACGCCACTGACTGCCGATGATTGCCGGCATGGGTGCGACTGCGGACACCTCTTCCTCAACGGTCCCGATTTCGCCTTCGGTGACAAGTCCCGGCTGCCCCATCTGGTACATGGCGCTGATTACCTCAAGCACGGGCACGTCGCGGCTCTGCTCCAATAGTCGGCAGAAATGCTGGTCATGCGCGTATGGCACCACGATCGGCGACGGTGTCTTCGCGTCGGCCTTCAAGAACGCTGTTACTGCGAAGAACGCGCCGTAGAACGCTTCCATGAAGCCACCGTCGTAGGGTAGCGGGCACATCACAAGATTTGTCGCATCATCTCTATACGGACGATCACTATTCCGAAGCGCGGGATACAGCCCCACGCGAAGGCCTGGCGACCCGACGAACTGCGCCTTATTGATCTTTAGCGTCGCTCCGACCCAACGTTGGTCTGTCGCCGACCCCAGAAATAGATCGCTCTTCCACAAGCCGTTCACGCTAGGAGGAAGCTCAGCTCGCGCTGCCTCCATGTTCATAGCGCGAGTGAGCTTGTTCCACAAACGCAGCAGCTTTGGCGGTTGCCCGATACCACCAGAAAGCACACGCGACTCATCGTTGATGAGCTCTTGTGCAGTATTTATGAGAGACCATTTCCCCGACTTCTCCGCACCGAACAGGATCGACTGGGCCCCCGCACGCAGTCCGCAGAACTCATCGAGGACAGTGCTGACAAGCGGGTAGATCAAAGCGTGCTGGCTACTCAGCGCGTCATGCACAGCGTATTCGAAACAGATGCCACAGTCGCGATCACCTGCTCTATATTCACGCGCCAAGTCGTAGAGCGTAATGGCCGGGTAGCCGCCCAACCGCTCAGCTCTATCGGCCTTTAGCGCAAATAAGATGCCTTTCAGCACAGGCAAGCCTAGTGCAATGCTGGCTCGGAGAGCGTCAGAAATTCCTGCATTCTGAAGTTCGGTCTGAAGTGCCAAGATCGTCTCCCTTTAGTCGTTCCAACTATAGACGCTCCATCGAGCATTTCGGTTACGTTTCAGCGACACTCTCCACTTCTACGTGAGTTCACCAATGGACCGGTGAGGGGTGGCGCGTCTAGCCTAAAGCAGTCTGTATAGCCAATGACCTGCAGATGATTGCATTGACTGGATCATTGCTTGAGTGAGCTGTTTCCGGCGTACCTAGAGCGGCTAAGGCAAGCGCATCGAGGCTAGCTGATTGGTCTGCCAGATGAAAAGCGCGTGAGGTCCGAGGGGCTTGGAAGGCCAAAAGAAGCACAAGGGAGGAAATGATGACGCGATGGGTTCGAGAGTTCGAGAACGGCGCTTTTCGATCGGAGTGGATTGAGCTGACAGGGTTAGTCGCGCGGCTTGACGTAGACGACCAGACCGTCACCTCAACAGTTGAAGAACTGGCCCGTCTAAAAAAGGTGATCGCTTTCGTTGGAAAGATGATTGAAAGCGCCGATCTAGAGCTCACGCCACGATCTGTTTGGGGACTCTGTTGGTCGCAGACCGAGGGTTGTTTGGGCCAGCTTCGTCAGTACGAGACGAGCAGGAGCGAGCAGTACCTAGTGGCGGCCAACGACCATGCCGATCTGCTACTAAGCTATGTCCGCCCCTACATGGTGGCGCCAGAGGAGGCAATCGAGGCGATGGGAGCGGCGGTGAACGCGTTCTCCTCGCAGGTTCAAGGCTACGCTCATGCATTGCAGTCGCAGTCGTCGCAAACCAGGGACGGCATCGCAGCCGCCGCCGAACAGGCCAGCAGCAGGATCGCAACCCTGGAAGAGATCGATCGACGGGCGAAGGGGTTTGAGACCTATCTATTCGGTGGGACTGGCGAGCACGAGGCAATCGAGGCAAAAGTGAGTCGCCTGGTATCTCAAATCGAGGGACGAGACAGCGAAATTCAGTCGCTTCACACGACACTCACTTCCGGACCATCGTCGACAGTCGCGGCAATCGCGGACGCAAAGCAGCAGATCTTTGACGCCCACACCGAGATCGATGCGTTGCTGAAGTCGGTCGATTCCGAATGCAAAGAGCTGGGCGTTTTCTATGACCGAATCTATGGAAAACGATCCGATCCAGACGAGTCGCGCAGAGAGAGCGGTCTGAAGTACGAGCTCGATGATCGCCTCAACCAACTCACAACTTTCGAGGCCGACCACAAGAAGCGGCACGACACGCTGTTCGAGAAGGTCGAGGCGTTACTCCCCGGGGCTGCCAGCGCCGGGCTGGCTTCAGCCTACAAGACCATGAAGGACAGCTTCTCGAGCTCCATCACTTGGTATACCCGCGCGTTCTATGGAGCACTGGCTCTTCTTTTCCTAGGCGGTCTGGCCGTGGTATCCGATTCATTCATCCTTTGGCCCCTCCAGGTGAAGCTGATTCAAACTCATGACTGGCAAGAGATGATTCGGACGATGCTCACGCGCATCCCGATCATCCTGCCGCTGGTGTGGGTAGCTATCTTCTCCGCGACACGTCGCAGCCAGTACGAACGGCTTCAGCAGGAGTATGCACACAAGGAATCTCTGGCATCCTCATACGAGAGCTATAAGAAGCAGTTGCAGGATCTGAAGCTAAGCACGGAGGAACTTCAGCAAACACTGATCGCGAAGGCAATCGAAGCCATCGCCTACAACGCCTCCGCGACGTTGGACGGGAAACATGCAGAGAAGCCGCCAGCCTTCCAGCTATTGGAGAAGCTAAGCATCGACGACATCAAGAAGCTGCTGGATCTTGCTCGACAGAAGAGTGGCTGACCAACCCAGTTTCTGGTGCGTCGATTGACCTATCCCAGCTGATGCAACGTCTTGCGCTCTGCTGCCTCTCCTATCAAAGCATCCCAATCCTTTAGCAGCCACACCGCCATGAGCGGATTGGATGTTTCCAAGCTTTCCTGCCGTCGACAAAACTCACATCCGAATCATTAGATCTGGCCGGTTGTCCGCTCGTATGGCGCTTCACTTAGCGCTTTGCGAGCGCCTTACACGATTCTGAAAGTTGCCACCGATTCAGCCAACCTCTGCGCCTGCGCTTCGAGGCTGTTAGCAGCCGCAGCACTCTCCTCGACCAGCGCTGCGTTCTGCTGCGTCACCTGATCCATCTGCGTGATGGCCTGGTTGATCTGCTCGATTCCGCGGCTTTGCTCTCCGGCAGCGCCGGAGATCTCGTTGACCAGTTCGCTCACACGGCGAATCTGCTCGACGATTTCGCGCATCGTTTCACCTGCGGCTGCGACCTCCCGGCCACCTGACGCCACCGACACGCCCGACGTCCCGATCAACGTCTTGATCTCCCGTGCCGCACTCGCACTTCGCTGCGCCAACGCGCGCACCTCACTCGCCACCACCGCGAATCCTCGCCCGTGCTCCCCGCCCTCGCCGCTTCCACAGCGGCGTTCAAGGCGAGGATGTTGGTCTGGAACGCGATCCCATCGATCACCCCGATGATGTCTTCGATCCGCTTGCTGCTGTCCGTGATCGCATCCATCGTCGCGACCACCCGCCCGATCACCTCCCCGCCGCGCTTCGCCGTCCCCGACGCCTCCGCCGCCAGCGCCGTCGCCTGACGCGCGCTGTCCGCCGCCTGGTGCACGGTCCCGGTGATCTCCTCCATCGAGCTCGCCGTCTGCTGCAGGCTGCTCGCCTGTTCCTCGGTGCGGCTCGACAGGTCCAGGTTCCCCGCGGCGATCTGGCTCGACGCCGTCGTCACCGAGTCCACGCCGCTGCGCACCTCGCGCACCAGCCCGCGCAGGCCTCCCACCATGCGCGCCAGGCTCTCCTGCAGCTCCCCCAGCTCATCGCTGCGCGTCACGCGCACGTCCGCCGTGAGGTCGCCCCCGCCACCGACTCCATCAACCGACGCACCTCCGCCAGCGGCCGCGTCACCGACCGCGTCGCCATCACGCCGAAGGCAACACCTGCCACCACGCCCGCGATCACCGCGATCCACAGCACCAGCGTCGTGTCCCGCACCGCCTCCTTCGCCTGCGTGCCGGACTCCGCCATCAACTGCTCCTGGCGATCCACCAGCTTCGTCAGCGCCTCCACGTAGGCCAGCTGCGACGGGCGCAGCTTCTGCATCAGCACGACCTTCGCGCCGTCCATGTCCTCCGTCTTCACCTGCGCGAAGAAGGCGTCCAGCGCTTCGCCGTAGCCCTTGCGCACGCTCAGCGACGCCGCCAGCAGCGCCTTGGCCTGTGTGTCCTGGACCGTCGGCACCAGCTCGTCATAGATCTTCGCCGCGCGCTGCCGCGACTCGCGGATCGAGGCCAGCTCCAGCTCGCGCTCCTGCGCCGTGTCCAGCAGCAGCACGTTGCGCGCATTGCGGGATTGCAGGTTGAGCTCGTCGAAGATGCGGCCCACCGACCGCACCTTCACGTAGCGGTCGCCGATCACCTGGTCCAGCCGGCCGTCCACCGACGTCAGCCCGCCGTTCGACGCGCCCGCCATCAGCAGCATGAGCAGGACCATCAGACCGAACGCGACGGCCAGTCGCCCGCCGATCCTGAGATTGAAAACCGAAGACATGGGCACTCCCTTGTTGTGAATGCCTTTGGGATCGGCACCAACCGGGGAACCCTGAGGGCCCGTCGCGCCGCGTGGGCGTGCTGCGCCCAAGTTGGGTGGATTTCCTTGATTTAGGTCAAGGAGGTCTCGATCGCTACCTCTTTCGAGATCGCCGCCAGCCGCGCTACCGTCGGCCGTACGCGGAACGCATCCTTGACCAGGCAGAGCGACAGTTCAGGCAACGGCGGCAGTCCCACCGCCTCATCCGCGGCCTGGAGGCCGGCGGGTGATTGAAGCGCCACGCGCGGCAGCACGCCCAGTCCCGCCCGGGCCGCCGCCCACAGCGCGGAGAGGCTGGTCGTCGACATCGCCGGCCGCCAGGCGCGGCCCGCCGTGTCCAGCGCCTCCATCGCCGTCTGCCGGAACAGGCACGGCGCGTCCGACACCAGCAGCGGCAACGGCGCCGCGGGGTCAGGTGTGAACCCGGGCGCCGCGTACCAGCGCATCGGCAAGGTCGCGATCGCGGCCGGATCGCGCTCGTCCGCCGGACGGAAGACCAGGCCGAGGTCGAGTTGCCCCGCCTCGAGCTCGTCGAGCACGCGGTCGTTCAGGTCCACGTTCACCCGCACCTTGGTGCCCGGATGCGCCTCGCGGAAACGCGCCAGCGTCGTCGGCAGCAGGCTGTCCGCGACGTCCTGCGGCATGCCGAAGAGGATCTCGCAGCAGGGATTGAGCTGGTGCAGCGCCACCATCGCCTCGTCGTTCAGGGCGAGCAGCCGGCGCGCGTAGCCCACCAGCACCTCGCCTTCATCGGTCAGCACCTGCTGCCGGCCGACCTTGCGGAACAGCTTCAGGTCGAGCCGCTCCTCCAGCGCCTTGATCTGCAGGCTGACCGCGCCGGGCGAGCGGTTCACGCGCTCCGCCGCGCGGCCGAACCCCTTGAGGTCGACCGCCGCGAGCAGCGTCCGGAGCGCCACCAGGTCCAGGATCATCCGAAGCTCCTGCCGTCGACGTCGACGGCCACCTTCGCAATATGCTCAAGCAGCGCCGCCACGTCCACCGACTCGTGCGAGGAGACGCCGATCCACGGCTTGCCGGTGAGGACCTGCTCGACGAAGGACTCGGCCTCGACGCGGAAGGCGTCCACCGCCGGCAGGGAGACGGTCTCGACGCTCGCGCCGAAGCCGCTGCCGCGCTTGATGCGCAAGGTCGCCGGCTGGTTGCCGGGCGTGCTGTTGGAGTAAGTGGTCTCGATCACGCCACCCTCGCAGGCGATCACGGCGTAGCGGTGCGCCGCCGCGTGGAAGCTGCACGAGATCTGCGCCATCAGCCCACCGCGGAACGCCAGGTTGGCGATGACGGCGGTGTCGGTGCCCCGCGGCCCCTGCCGCTTGAAGGCCTGGACCTGCTCCGGATAGGCGCCCGCGATCGCGCGGACCAGGCTGAGCGGATAGGCGCCGGCATCCATCAGCGCCCCGCCGGCGAGCGCCGGATCGAGCCGGATGTCGTCCTGGTTCTCCAGTTTGAAGCCGAAGCTGGCCTGGATGGACAGCGGCCGTCCCAGCTCGCCGGATTCGAGGAGGCGCAGCATCTCGACGGTCTGCGGCTGCGCCCGGTAGGGATAGGCCTCCGCGACATGCAGCCCCAGCCGCTGGGCCGTCTGGTGGATCAGCC
The DNA here is from genome assembly GCF_050632145.1 of Roseateles chitinivorans. Classification (GTDB taxonomy): domain Bacteria; phylum Pseudomonadota; class Gammaproteobacteria; order Burkholderiales; family Burkholderiaceae_C; genus Roseateles; species Roseateles chitinivorans_B. The sequence goes on along the minus strand of NZ_CP192577.1, from coordinate 4,188,834 downwards.
GCGCCTCCTGCGGCGAGCCGGTCAGCGGCTTCTCGCACAGCACGTGCTTGCCGGCTTCCAGCGCGCGCAGGCACCACTCGGTGTGCAGGCTGTTGGGCAGGCCGATGTAGACGACCTGGACCGATTCGTCCTCGAGCAGCGCCGCATACGACCCGTGCGCGTGGGCGATGCCATGTTTCTCCGCGAAGGCCGCGGCGGCGGCCTGGGTCCGGCTGGCCACGGCGGCGACGTGCAGCGTCGCGGAGCCCTTCACCTGCTCGGCGAAGTGATTGGCGATGGATCCGGTGCTGAGGATGCCGAAGCCGAGGGAGGCGGTGCGGTCGGGGCGTTGGGCGAGCGATGCGGGCATGAGGAGTCCAGGGGAAGAGACAGGCGTCGATGAGCAGGCACTCTAGGGACCGCCCTGCCCCGCGACAAACGATTAATTCCGCCGGGGGGCTTGAGGAAAGCTAAAGGGTGCCGGGGTGGATGCGGCGGCGATCCGCAGTTGCTTATGCGGCTTTCTGCGTGGCGTACCGGCGTACGGCATGCCAAGGTCCGGGCCATTCCGCCTTCAGGAGTTCCACCATGTCCCAAGTCCTGTCCACCGCCGTGCCCGCCGACCTTCCCCACGCGCGCGAGGCCGACCACCCGATCGATCCGCTGTTCCTGAACCGCTGGTCCCCGCGCGCCTTCACCGGCGAGCCGCTGGACGCCGCCACGCTGCTGCGCTTCCTCGAGGCCGCGCGCTGGGCGCCGTCGGGCTACAACGTGCAGCCGTGGCGCTTCGTGTATGCGCTGGCCGGCACGCCGGCCTGGGCCACGCTGTTCGAGACCCTCAGCGTCACCAACCAGAGCTGGGCGCACCGCGCGTCGGCGCTGGTGCTGGTCGTGTCGCAGCAGCGCTGGCTGCCGCCGGGCAAGTCCACGCTGGAGGCCAACGCCACCCACGCCTTCGACACCGGCGCGGCCTGGTCGCACCTGGCGCTGCAGGCGTCGCTGTCGGGATGGCATGCGCACAGCATCGGCGGCTTCGACCGCCAGCGCGCCCGCGACTCGCTGAGCATCCCCGAGGACTACGCGCCGCAGGTCATCGTGGCGCTGGGCCGCCGCGGCGACAAGGCCGTGCTGCCCGAAGCGCTGCAGGCGCGCGAGCAGCCCAACACGCGCCTGCCGCTGAGCGCGATCGCGGCGGATGGTCACTTCCCGTTCGATTGAGCGGGACTGAGGCGTCGGCGACGGACGTCGCCACGTCGCCCCGCACCGACTGGTCTCTGGTCGGGTGAGACGAGCGCAGCGGTTTGTCGGGCTCGTCGGGCTCTTCGTGCGCGTTCGTGCCGGCGGCGGGTGCCGACGGAGAGCCATGGCGCACCGCGTAGGATGCGTGTGCACCTACCCCTCCCACCGCCAAGGCCCGCCCCGACCGTGACCGCCCACCTCGACTTCGATCTGCTGCGCAGCCTGGTGGCCGTCGCCGAGACCGGTGCGCTCAGCAAGGCCGCCGAACGCGTCGGCCGCACGCAGTCGGCGCTGAGCATGCAGATGCAGCGGCTGGAGGACGTCGCGGGACAACCGCTGCTGCATCGCACCGCGCGCGGCGTCACGCTGACCGCCGCCGGCGAACGGCTGCTGGCCCACGCCCGCGAGCTGACGCGCCACCACGACGAGGCCCTCGCCGAACTGCGGGGCGTGGACGTCGCCGGCGTGCTGCGTTTCAGTTGCCCCGAGGACTACGCCGTCGTCTTCCTGCCGCATCTGCTGCAGGGCTTCGCGAGCCTGCATCCGCGCGTCCAGCTCGAAGTCGTCTGCGCCCCGACGCCGCGATTGCACGAACTGCTGGCGCGCCATGCGGTGGACCTCGCCCTCGTGTCGGTGGAGAACGCGGACGAGGACGGCGTCATCCGCCGCGAGCCGCTGGTCTGGGTCGCCCGGCGCGGCTCGGCCGTCGCCGGCATGACGCCGCTGCCGCTCGCGCTGGGCGCGCAGGACGCGCTGGACCATGTGCTCGCACGACGGGCCCTGGAGGCCGTGGGCCGGGAGTTCCGCCTCGCCTACGCGAGCAGCAGCCTGGCCGGACTGATCGGCATGGCGCGCTCCGGACAGGCGGTGACCGTACTCACGCGGACGTCGGTGCCCGAGGACCTGGAGATCCTCGGCGAGGACAGCGGCCTGCCGCCCTTGCCGGTGATCGGGGTGACGCTGGCGACCGACCGGGAGCGGCCGTCGCCGCTGACTGCCGCGTTCGCGGCGCATGTGCGCAAGGCGCTGCCGGCCGCCTGAGCCGGGCACCGATGCACGCCGCTGATGCCAGCCATCAGCACTACTCGCTACCCGGGCGGCCGGGATCTCCGTAGGCTCATGTCCGTCACGAGTCCAAGGAAGCCGCCATGTCACGCAACGCCGACCCCACGTTCTGGGCCCGTTCCCGCCAGCATCTGATCCGCTACGGCGGCAGCTTCGAGCCGCTCATCATCGAGCGCGCGCGCGGCAGCTTCGTCCACGACGCCGAGGGGCGTGCGATCCTGGACTTCACCTCGGGCCAGATGAGCTCGCTGCTGGGACACGGTCACCCGGAGATCGCCGCGGTGATCGCCGATCGCGCGGCCAACCTGGACCACCTCTTCAGCGGCATGCTCAGCCGGCCGGTGGTCGATCTGGCGACGAAGCTGGCCGAGATCGCGCCGGCGGGCCTCGAGCGCAGCCTGCTGCTGAGCACCGGCGCCGAGGCCAACGAGGCGGCGCTCAAGCTCGCCAAGCTGTACACCGGCAAGTACGAGATCGTCGGCTTCGCGCAGTCGTGGCACGGCATGACCGGCGCGGCGGCCTCCGCCACCTACTGCGCCGGACGCAAGGGCTACGGCCCCGCGGCGGTCGGCTCCTTCGCGATCCCGGCGCCCAATCCCTACCGGCCGCGCTTCGGCGGCGCCGACGACTGGCAGGCGGAGCTGGACTACGCCTTCGACCTGATCGACCGCCAGTCCAGCGGCAACCTCGCGGCCTTCATCGCCGAACCCATCCTGAGCTCCGGCGGCCTGATCGACCTGCCCGTGGGCTACCTGCGCGCGCTCCAGGCGAAGTGCCGCGAGCGCGGCATGCTGCTGATCCTCGACGAGGCGCAGACCGGCGTCGGACGCACCGGGATGATGTTCGCGTGCGAGCGCGACGGCGTCTCGCCGGACATCCTGACCCTGTCCAAGACGCTGGGCGCGGGCATTCCGCTGTCGGCGGTGCTGACCACCGCGGAGATCGAGGAGCGCTGCCACGAGCGCGGCTTCCTGTTCTACACGACGCATGTCTCCGACCCGCTGCCCGCCGCGGTGGGCCTCAAGGTGCTGGAGATCGTCGAGCGCGACGGTCTGGTCGAGCGCGCGCGCATCGCCGGCGCACGGCTGGAGGCGGGGCTGCGCTCGCTGCAGCGCGAGTTCGACTGCATCGGCGATGTCCGCGGCCGCGGTCTGCTGCTGGGTGTGGAGATCGTGCGCAGCCAGGCCGGCAAGGAAGCCGCGCCCGAACTCGGCGCGGCCATCACCCGTGCCTGCATGGCGCACGGCCTGAGCATGAACATCGTGCAGCTGCCGCTGATGGGCGGCGTCTTCCGCATCGCACCGCCGTTGACGGTCAGCGACGAGGAGATCGACCTGGGACTGTCGCTGCTGAAGCGGGCGATCGAAGACGTCGTCTGACGCGTCTGACGCGTCGGGGCGCCCGGCGCCCTGCGCCCTCCTCCTGCGTCTCAGGCCGGGCGACGCGCCAGGCGCTCCGCCGCCTGCGCGACCGCGGCCGCACGGATCGGGTACCGGGCACGGCCGGCCTCCAGGCACCGCTGCACGATGTGCGGCGGCGAGGTCTCCGGCGTGCCGCCGGGGAACGGCGGTTGCGGGTCGTACTCGATCTGCAGCTGGATCTGGCGGGCAGTGTCCTCGTCGCGCATCAACGCGACGGCCTGCAACGCCATGTCGATGCCCGACGTCACGCCGCCGGACGTCAGGAGATGCCCGTCCACGCAGACGCGCGCGTCCTCGCGCAACGCGCCGAAGGCCGGCAGGAACTCGCGTGCCGTCCAGTGGCAGCTCGCGCGCCTGCCGCGCAGGAGTCCGGCGGCGCCCAGCAGCAGCGAACCGGTGCAGATGCCCATCACGTAGGACGCGCGTTCCGCCTGGGCGACGATGAAATCGATCCACGGCGCCTGCGTCAGCAGATCGTCAGCGCCCGGACCGCCGGGAACGACGAAGATGTCGCAGGCGCCGGCAGTCGCGAAGGTCGCGGTCGGCGTCAGCACCAGCCCTCGGTCGGAGGCGACCGGATCCAGACTTGCCGACACCAGCGAGACCGTGGCGCCGGGGACCCGCGCGAGCACCTCGTACGGACCGGTCAGGTCGAGTTGCGTGACGCCGGGGAACAGCAGGACGTTGACTTGCATGAAGAGGCTCCTTGAGACTCGTCACGATAAAGAATCGACAGGAGGCACGCGTGCCAGAAACGGGTCCGATTGCGCCAATCCACATCACGTTCCTCCTGTTCGAGGGCTTCCAGCCGATCGACCTCGCAGGACCGTGGCAGGCGTTCGTCTCGGCCAATGAAGAGAGCGGCCGGGCGCGTTACCGGCTGGCCACCTGCGGCGCCGCGGACATGGCCGCGACGGCAGGGGACGGGCTGCGCCTGCAGGTCGACCGGGGCCTGGCCGAGTCGCTCGCGGCGGACATCCATACCGTGATGGTGCCGGGTGGCGAAGGCGTGCACCGCGTCGCCAGGACGCCCGAGGTCCTGGCCTGGCTCAGGGCCGCGGACGCGAAGGCGCAGCGGACCTGCAGCGTGTGCACCGGCGCCTTCCTGCTGGCCGAAGCCGGCCTGCTCGACGGCCGGCGCGTGACGACCCACTGGCGCTCCGCCGCGCTACTGCGGCGGCGTTTCCCGGCCTTGCAGGTCTCCGATGAACTGATCTACAGCGAGAGCGGCAAGTACTGGACGTCCGCGGGCGTGACCGCCGGCATCGACCTGGCGCTGATGCTGATCGAGCGCGACTGCGGCCGGACGGTGGCGCAGCGGGTGGCGCGGCGGCTGGTGGTGCCGTGGCGCAGGGATGGCGATCAGCGCCAGTACAGCCAGGCGTTGCGCGCGCAGGACCGGGCGGGCGCCCCGTTCTCCGACCTGATGGACCGCGTGCTGGCGAGCCCGTCGCACCCCTGGACGATCGACGAGATGGCGGACCTCTGCCACATGTCGCGCAGGACCTTCCAGCGGCGGTTCACGGCATCGTTCGGCGTCCCGCCGCGCACGGCGCTCAGCCAGCTGCGGGAGGAGCAAGGCGTCGGTCGGCGGAGCACCGCCTGAGCACGACCATGCCGTCGTGCAGTGGCTCGCACATGGCGTCCACGTGGCTCACACATGGCGCTGAGCGCCCGACACTTCTCACTGCCCTCACAGTCGCAAAGCATCCTCCTCGTCTTTCACAGAGAGGGAGAGGTCGAATGAAACGGATCCTGGTGCGGCTGCTCGTGTCCTCGGTCATCGCGCTGGCCGCGTGGATGGGCGTGACGGCGTTGCTGATGGCGTGGTGGCTCCCGCCGGTTCCTCCTGGCACGGACGACCTCGGCGCCGGACTGCTTGCGGTCACCATCGCGGTCGCGACGCTGCAGGTCGCATTGATCGCCCTTGCGGTGTTCAACGTGTTCGCCGGGTTGCGGGATCGCCGCCTGGCGCGTCAAGAGGGGCTCAGGCGTTAAGCTCGCCCTCACGATGACAGTGCTCCGACAACTCCTGGTCTCCGCCACGCTGCTGCTCGCGGCCTCTGCCGAAGCCGCTCCCTGCAACGCGTCGACCCCCGAGGACTTCGCCGCGTTTTTCGGTCCGTTCTCGACGGACCAGCGATTCGCTGCCGACCGGACGACGTTTCCGCTGCGGACCGTCCGATGGACCTATGGGGCCGACAAGGCCGGCGCCGATGCGTCCGCGCCGACCGTGCGATCAACATCGAAAGCCGAATTCATGCGGTGGAAGACCATCGCGGCGCTGGAGAAGCAAGGGCCCCTGACCCATCGCCTCAAGCCCTCGTCGACCGAGGACATGGAGGTCGAGCTTTTCAAGGACGGCTCCGATATCGAGATGTCGTACCGCTTCACGCGGCGCGAAGGGTGCTGGCGCTTCGTGCAATTCGAGGACCGCTCCCTCTGACGGCGGACCTCCGCCCTCTCCTGCCTTCGACAGACATCCCCCTGCGGCGGCCCCCGCCGTTCGGCTAGCATCGCGCCTCCATTTCCAGGGCATCAGGCACTCATGACCGGACTTCTCATCATGGCATCGGCGCTGGCGGCGGTCGGGCTCGTCGTCGGTCTGGCCTATGTGCTGTCTCTGCTGCTGCCGGAAGCCCATCCGCTCCGACAACGGATCCGGGTCGCCGCCGCATGGGTCTACAAGAATCCGCGCACGGTCGAGAAGCGATTGAGGCAGATCGCCTTCGCCCTCATCGTGGGCTACTTCATCGTGCTGACGATCGTCTACTCCTGAAGGCCTGGCAGGCCCGCCCCGATGACCGAAGGTTCCCGCGGCGCCCCCCAAAAGGGGTAGCGGGCTGTCACCTCGTCCCCACAGACGTCAACGGGCCCTCGAAGCCCTGCGGCAGATTCCGCATCCCAGCCGGGTGCCGAGGCATGCCTCCTCCATGCTCGCCCGACAATCCCGTCCACAAGATGACAGGGAGTGGCTCATGATGGATTGGATCCGCTGGCAATTCGGCCGGCCCACCACGGCTGACGTGCTCAAGCGCGTGGTCAAGCGCCTGGACGGCGCCGGCGCCACCGGGGTGACCTTCCAGGAAGTCCCGCCGGAGGTCCGCTTCTCGCTCAACGACGTGCAGATGCACTCGAATCTGGTGCACCTGATGAAGGACCTCCTCCGCACCAAGGGGGCCGCGCGCGCGACGCCGAGTTCAACCGGTATGTGGAAGGCGTCGTGCTCCGCCCGATCGACGACATCCTCCCCGAGAAGGCAGAGGACTACGCGAGCGTCCAGGCACGCCTGCTCCCGCTGCTGCGCACACGCGCCGACATGGACAAGAGCGCGATGAACGCGGCCAGCTCGCTGACCCTCGACAAGGAAGCGCTGTCGCGCGAGTCGAACCGCACGCCGTCTCGCCCGGTCGCGGGCGACTACGTCGCGATGCTCGGCCTGGACACGCCGCAGAGCACCGCGCGCGTCGTGCAGGGCATGCTCGACAACTGGGGCGTGAGCTTCGAGACCGCGTTCGACGACGCGCTGCGCAACCTGCGCGGCGTCTCCAGCGACGCCGGCTGGCAGCAGATCGCGCCCGGCCTGTGGCAAGGCGCGTGGAACGATTCGTACGAGCCTTCGCGGCTGCTCCTGCCGGATGTGATCTACCGATCCGGCGTGGCGCATCCTGTCGCGATGGTGCCGCTGCGGCACGTGCTGCTGGTCGCGGACGCGAACGACATCGCCGGTCTCGCGCTGATGGCCTCGGCGTGCAAGCAGCTGAGAGAGGAGCAGTCGCGCTGGCTGTCGTGCCGCCCGCTGCAGCTCGTCGAGCGCGAATGGCGGCCCTTCGAGCCGCCGGAGTCGCTGCGCCAGATGTACCAGGAGCTCATCGCCATCGAGGACTCCGAGGACTACGCCGCGCAGAAGAACCTGCTGGAGCAGCGCAACGCGCAGGATCCGTCGGCTCCCTTCGTGGGCACGGCCCAGCTGGTGCAGTTCAAGGACAGCGAACGCATCCTGAGCTACTCGGTGTGGTCGAACGGCGTGGACACGCTGCTCCCCCAGACCGACCTGCTGGCCTTCGCCTCGCTGGACAAGCCGGACGACACCGTGGTCGTGGCCTGGGCGGATGCGGTGCGCATCGCCGGACACCACATGCAGGCCGTCGACGACATGTTCCCGCGGCGCCTGCGCGTCAACGTCTTCCCGACCGAGGACGAGCAGGCGCAGTTGCGGACGGTGAAGGTGTTCTGAGCGATGGCGGGGCGACGGGTCCCGTCCTGATCCGTCAAGCGAAGTCGAGCACGGACGCCTCGCTGAAGAACGGCAGGGTCTATTCGGCATTTCTCAATGTGCGCCCATCCGACAGATCGGACCCGACCCGGGGCTACTCGGTGCGTTTCTGTCTTGCCGGGGAAGGTGCCTCGCGCCGGTTGGTGCCCGCCGAGTCCTGGCGCGACGGCGCCTGCGACTGAACACGGATCGCAGGTCCATGGGGCAGGCGCCGTCGCTCGATCGTCGATGGGCTGACGCCTTCCCAGGGGCGCCCGACGCCCAGGACCGCCCCCCGACAGCGGGATACTGGGGTGATGGCCGATGACACCTCACCCCCGAGATCGCCCTCCTCGCCCCCCAGTGAACCCGGCGGTCGTCACACCGACTCCAGCGCACACCACGACCCCGACTTCCTCTCCGCCGTCCGCGACGACCTGGCCGACTGGCGCCAATGGCTCGCACGCACCGTCGTGCTCGCCTTCGCCGTGGCCGCGGGCCTGGCGGTCGTGCTCTTCACCTGGGTCAGCGACCAGGCGATCGAGGGCTTCTCGACGTTGCGGAGCTGGTCGCCCTGGGCGCCGCTGGTGTGGACCCCGGTCTGCACCGCCTTCCTGGTGTGGGTGACACGCCGCTTCATCCCGGGAGCCGCCGGCTCCGGCATCCCCCAGGTCATGGCCGCACTCTCCCCGAAGGTCGCCCCCGGACAGCAGGGGCTGTTCGTCTCACTGAAGCTCAGCATCGCCAAGCTGTTCCTGGTGTCGGGCGGGCTCCTGGGCGGCCTCGCCATCGGGCGCGAGGGACCGTCGGTGCAGATCGCCGCCGGCGTCATGCAGCACGCCCAGCGCTGGCTGCCGCGGCGATCGCCGCTCAATCATGACGGACTGCTGGTCGCCGGCGGCGCCGCCGGCATCGCGGCGGCCTTCAACGCGCCACTGGCGGGCGTGATGTTCGCCATCGAGGAACTCACCCGCAAGATCGAGCAACGCAGCAGCGGCCTCATCATCGCCGCCATCGTGCTGGCCGGCTTGATGGCGGTCTCCGTCTTCGGCAACGCCAGCTACTTCGGCCGGCTGCGCGTCGACCATCTGACCTGGTCCCACCTGCTGCCGGGCCTGCTGACGGCCATCGGCTGCGGCCTGGCCGGCGGCGTGTTCTCCCGGCTGCTCCAGCGCAGCCTGCTCGGCGGGAACGACCGCTTCAGCCGGTGGCGCGCCCGCTTTCCCGTGCGCTTCGCCTTCGCCTGCGGGCTGGCCATCGCCGTCCTCGGACTGGTCAGCCATGGCGCCACCGACGGCAGCGGCTACGACTACACCCGCGGACTCGTCGAGGGCCATCTCGACCTGCCGCTCCTCTACGTCACGCTGCGCATCGTCGCGACCTGGCTCGCGGTCTGGTCGGGCGTTCCCGGCGGCATCTTCGCGCCCTCGCTGGCCATCGGCGCCGGCATCGGCAGCGACATCGCCCAGCTGACCCACACCACCGAAGGCGCCGCGGCGATGATCGCCATCGGCATGACGGCCTTCCTCGCGGCGGTGACGCAGGCGCCGGTGACGGCATTCATCATCGTCATGGAGATGGTGGACGGCCATTCGATGGTCCTGAGCCTGATGGCGGCCGCGCTGCTCGCGAGTCTCGTGTCGCGATGGATCAGCGTGCCGATCTATCACCGGCTGGCGCAGGCCCAGCTCGCGCGGCTGCCGGAACCAGCGGAAGGGGCTGCGCCGGCGGCGACCGCACCGCCTCCCGCGTAGCGCAACTGCCGGAGCCTTTGATGCGAGACCTCATGCCGTGATCGCTCGCTGCCCGGCCATACACTTCAAGTCCGATGCCTCACGATCCGATCCTTCGCGACGTCGCCTCTGAACTGCAGACCGAGCGCCTGCTGCTGCGCACGCCGCGCGCCGGTGACGGCGAGATCGTCCACGAGGCGGTCCTGGCGTCGCTCGATGATCTGCGCGCGTGGCCCGCTTCGCTGCCTTGGGCGATGGCGGCGCCTTCGGTGCCGGTCTCCGAGACCTATTGCAGGCAGAGCGCCGCGGAGTTCCTCCAACGGACGTCACTGGTGTACCTCGCGTTCGACCGCCAGGGCTCGCTGGTCGTGAGTCTCAGCCTGCATTCGATCGACTGGACGGTGCCCAAGTTCGAACTCGGCTTCTGGTGCAGGACCGGTCGCCAACGCCAGGGCCTCACGACTGAGGCCACGTCCGCGCTGATGCGCTACGCGTTCGATTCGCTCGGCGCGCGGCGCGTCGAAGCGTTCCCCGACGAGGCCAATGCCGGCAGCCGCGGCGTCTGCGAAGCGATCGGCATGCAGCTGGAAGGCACCTTGCGCAACGACCGCGTCACGCCCGGCGGCGAACCGCGCAGCACCTGCGTCTATGCGGCGATCCACGCGATCCCATCGCACCCTGCCTGAGAGCTGCCCGGACCAAGCCTAGAGCTCGCTGCCCATCCGCCGTCCCAGCGCCGCAATGGCCCGCTCATCGCGCCGGTAGTACGACCACCGGCCCGACCGCTTGACGATGACCAGGCCGACACTCGCCAGATCGGCGAGGTACTTCGAGGTCGTCGAAAACGCCAGTCCCTGCCCCGCCTGGATCGACGACACGCAGACGCCGTCGACCAGCGGGTCCCCCTCCTCCTGGGGAGGGAAGCTGCCGGGCGTCTTGAGCTTGCGCAGGATCTCCAGACGCTGCGCGTTGGCCAGCACCTCGAGCACGCGGAGCAACGGCACTTCTTCGGACATAGGCTGAATCAAGCAATCGACCGGGCAGTGTAAGTGGGCCCACGTCGCGAATAGCAGCGCGCATCCGTCCGCGCAAGACCTGCCCCATCGCCATCAACGGCAGGAGGGTCACGGACCGCCCCTCAACATTTCGATAATTTGCGATATGACAATGCAGGGGTTCCGCACAGATCCGCGGAACGACGGTCAACTCAACCTTGCGAGTCCCCATGAAAGCCATCGTCCTGACCGCCTTCGGCGGCGTCGACCACCTGCAACTGCAGGACATCCCCGTGCCGGCCGTCGATGCCGGTGAACTGCTCGTGCGCGTCATCGCCACGTCCATCAATCCGCTGGACTATCAGATCCGCCGTGGCGACTACCCGGCGTACGTGCCTCTGCCCGCCGTCATCGGGCACGACGTGTCCGGCGTCGTCGAGCGCGTCGGCGCCGGCGTGCACGACTTCAAGCCCGGCGACGAGGTCTTCTACACGCCGAAGATCTTCGGACCCAAGGGCGGCAGCTACGCCGAGTTCAACGTGGTCCCGCAGGAGTTGGTGACGCACAAGCCGCGCAACCTGACGCATGCCGAGGCGGCCTCCTTGACGCTGGTCGGCGGCACCGCCTGGGAAGCGCTGGTCACGCGGGCCCGCCTGCAGCCGGCGGAAACCGTCCTGATCCACGGCGGCGCAGGCGGCGTCGGATCCATCGCGATCCAGCTGGCCAAGGCGATGGGCGCCCGGGTGCTGACCACCTGCAGCGCCTCGCAGTTCGAGTTCGTCCGCTCGCTCGGCGCGGATGAAGCGATCGACTACGAGGCGGGCGACTACGTCGACCACGTGCGCGAATTGACGGGCGCCCGCGGCGTGAACGTCGTCCTGGACACCATCGGTGGCAACACGCTCGAGCGCTCGCCACACGTGCTGGCGGACGGCGGACGCGTCGTGTCGATCGTCGACATCGCGACGCCTCAAAACCTGGTGGCCGCCTGGGGCGTGAACGCGGAGTACCACTTCGTCTTCACGAGGCAGAACCGCGGCAAGCTGCTCGCGCTCAAGGAACTGCTGGAGCGCGGCCGCATCCGGCCGGTCATCGGGGCCACCTTCCCGCTGGCGGAGATCGGTGCGGCGCACACGGCGCTCGAGCAGCGGCGGGTCGGCGAGCAGCCGCTGCGCGGCAAGGTGGTGATCGAGGTGGGCTGACGACAGATGGCTCCACAGCGACGACTGGCATGCGGTCGAGTCATCGATGCCTTTTCCGTCGAGGGTCAGGAGTTGCCGCCTTGTTATCCTTGCCTGCACGATGATCCCCCGCCCCTCCCGCTCTCGCCGTCACTCCGGGCCGCAGTCGCGCGATGACCGTCCGGTCATCAAGCCTCTGCCTAAGCGCTTCCAGCCCTCGACGTGGCTGATCGGCACGTGGCGGTCGGACAAGGAGAAAACCGTTCGCCGCTGGAACCGGGGCGCGCCCAGCCCCTCGGACAGCGGCAGGCGGGAGTTCATAGAGGATGGACTGGGGAAGACCATCAATCGCTACACCGGGAAGCGGTGGCATCACACGTATGAGGACTCGGGTTTCTGCCTCCCCTATCGAGTGATTTGGCAGAACGGCTTATCGCTGTTCATCGTGTACACCAAGGGACGCTCCGAATCTGGGGAGCTCATTCACTTCGTATCGAAATCGACCTTCTATTTGTTGAGGGGTGGCTATGCGGAGTTCTTCACCAAGGACGATGAGCCGCAATGACTGAAGGCATCGAGCGGCCACTCGTCACGATCCTCAGGGTTCGGCTCACGGCACCTGCCCCCTCGCACCCCGGCTTCGTCGGCGCCCCGGTCGACATCGCCGATCTGCAACCGCTGGAACTGGGCGAGTTGTGGGCCGAGATCCGACGCGCCGCGAGCGACCCCGACGGGCCTCGGTCAGCGAAGGACGCGGCCTTGTCCATCCTCGTCCAGGTGCGGGACACCGGTCTTGTGCCGGCCCTGAGCGGACGCGCCGCGCTGGCCGCGTTGCAGGACGTGACGCCACGCCAATGGGGTCCCGCGCTCGAGCTCTTCGCGCTGCTCACCCAGGTGCCCTCGCCGGCCCTGGCGGCCGAGGCCGACCGTGTGCTCGGCGATCTCAGCGAAGCGAACGTGACCGAGCGCCACGACATCCATGGCGGCCTCGCGCTGGCCCTCATCGCCGGCCGCCCGTCGTTCGATCGCCTGCGCGAGGCGTTGACGCCACGGGCATCGCGCTCGCCGTACTGGCGCAGCGAACTGGACGTGCTGCCCGATCTCGGCCTGGACGCCTGGCTGGCGATGGCCGGCGGGTGGCCGAACGTGCAGTTCTTCGAATCGCAGTTGCCGGCCGATCCGACGCCGGCGCTCGCCGCCGAGCCCGCCTTCGTGCTTCACGCGGAGCAGGTGCTGAAACGCGCGGCGGACCGGGTGGGCGCCATCCACCGCGGTGACATCCCCTACCAGGCGGACGGTGCCTTCACCCCCGACGACGCCCAGGCCATCGGCCGCGCCATGCGCGTCGCAGCCCTGCGGGATGAGCCGTGGCTGGGACCGTTGATCCGGCAGTTGCTGCCCGAGGTGTGCGTGGCCCCCACCGCGGCCAGGACCCTGCCCTCGCAGGCGGTCGCCATCGCGCTTGGGCATGCCATCGAGGCGGTGCCCACGCCCGAGGCTGTCGAGGCGCTCAAGGCGGCGCTGGCCGTCGTGCGTCACGCAGGGGTCGCCAAGAAGCTCGCCCGCAACTTGAAGCCGGCCGAACGTGGACTCGCGGAGCGTCCGGAGGTGGCGCTGCGGCTGACCTCGGGGCCCAAGGACAAGCAACGGTCGGCCATGCTCGTGACCAGTGTCGAGGCCGGACTCTGGCAGGGGCTGGACCTGCCGATCGCCGTGTGGCACGAGCGCCTGGCCGACGCGCCCGGCGGACGCGATCTGGCGCGCTCGCTCATCTGGGTGGCCACGCGGCCCGATGGCGCTGCGTCCGCCCTCATGCTGACCGGTCGTGACGGCGTCCCCACCGATGCCGAGGAACACCCGATCACGCTGCACGACGACGCTCGCGTGTCGCTGTGGCACCCGGTCACCGCGACTGTCGACGAGCGTCGCCGCTGGCAGGCCGCCGTGGTCGCCCGCCGCCTGCGCCAGCCTTTCCGACAGGCGTTCCGCGAGCATTACGTGCTGCCGATCGAACAGACCGATGGTGATGGCGATGGCGACGTCGCGGCCACGTCGATGTTCGAAGGCCATGTGCTGTCGGTGCGCCCGCTGCTCGGGCTGGCGCGCAGGGAGGGATGGCGCATCGCGCGCGATCAAGGCCTGGTCCGCGACTTCGGCGCCGTGCGAGTGACCTTCGCGGTGACCGGGCGGCTGTTTCCGGGAGCCGACGGCAACACGGACAGCGGTGCCGTGATGTTCGAGCGCCGCGACGGTCCCCGGTGGAAGCGCTGCGCTCCGGCGTCGGTCGAGCCGATCGTGTTTTCTGAAGCCTGCCGGGCGATCGACCTGCTCGTGAGCACCGCCGGCTTCGCGCTGGAAGACGGGCCGTCGGACCTGCCGCTGACCGTCGACGATCTGGACGCTGCGCGCCGCAGCGGGGCGCCGCACCCGCAGATCGCGCGCTGGCGCCGCCTCGAAGCGCTGTCGGAGCATTCGCTCGGCGAAATGGCTCAAGCACGGCGTGACGCGCTCGCCCACGTGTTAGCCGACGTCATCGCCGACGGACGTGTGTCGATGACCGCCCGGCACCTGCAGGTGGGCGATCACGCGGTGCACCTCGCCACCGCCCGCGTCACGGTGCGCGGCGAGCCCGTGGTGCTCGACATCCCGCCCGCGCCGGCGGGACGCCGCCTCGCCGCAGTGCCCTGGCTGCCCTACGACGAAGTGCTGCTCCAACGCATCGCCGACATCGTGGGATATCTGCTGCTCTCGCGAAACGGTTGAAGCGCCTGTCGCCATCGGAACGGCCCGATGGTGCCGGCGTGGGGGCAGCCATCGATCAACCGCCCTCTCCCTCCTGCCGGCGGCCATCGAACTCAGCCCGCGCCTGCGCGATCGTGTCGAGATTGGCGAACGCCCATTGCCCGAGTTCCTCGACGGGGATGCGCAGCGAGTGGCCCACGCGGGTGAGTTCGTACTCCACGCGGGGCGGGATCGTCGGATAGACCGTGCGCGTCACCAGCCCGTCGCGCTCGAGGTTCCTCAGCGTCAGCGTCAGCATGCGCTGCGACACCCCGCCGATCTCGCGCTTGAGTTCGCTGAAGCGCCGGGGGCCCTTGGCCAGCAGCATGACCGTCAGGATGGTCCACTTGTCGCCGATGCGCGAGAGGACGGCGTTGATGGACGCGCACTGACCCGCCTGAGGCATCTCCTCCGGGACGGCCACTTCCTTGTGCCTGGGTTTCAACAATGTGCCTCCTTGCGTTGCCAAGTCCGGTACCAATAATAGCTCTGGTCACTTTTGAGAACCGGACCGACCATGAACATCCTCCACCTGGACTCCAGCATCCTCGGCGACCATTCCGTCAGCCGCACCCTGTCCGCCGGCATCGTCGCGAAGCTCACGACGGCCGCGCCCGATGCGACCGTGGTCTACCGCGATCTCGCGGCCGATCCGATCGCCCATCTGTCCGGCGCCTACCTGGCGGCGGCGGCTAAGCCGGACGACGTGCCCAGCGCCGCGCTGCAAGCCGATCTGGCGACCGGCACGGAAACCTTGCAGGAGCTCTTCGCCGCCGACGTCATCGTCATCGGTGTCGGCTTCTACAACTTCACCATCCCCAGCCAGCTCAAGGCCTGGCTGGACCGGATCCTGGTGGCAGGAAAGACCTTCCGCTATGACGCGAACGGCAAGGTGGAAGGTCTGGCCGGCGGGAAGCGGGCGTTCCTCGCCATCGCCCGCGGCGCCATCTACGCGGAAGGCTCGCCGTATGCCTCGTTCGAGCATGCGGAGACCTACCTGCGCGCGACGCTGGGGTTCATCGGCATCCGCGACATCGAGGTGATCGCCGCCGACGGCATCGCCTACGGCCCCGACCAGCGCGCTGCCGCGATCGCGACGGCGCAGGACAAGATCGCGGCGCTCGCGGCCTGAGCGGCCTGAGCGGCCTGAGCGGCTGGAGCGGCCGGAGCGGAGCACTGCAGCCGACGATCGGCAGCGCCTGGCCGGGCAATGATGCGACGATGTCGAGAACGGCCCGCCCCGATCGTCGTCAGGGTGGCTTCCCTTCAACACCACCTCGAGGACTCCCGATGAAACCGCTGCTGCTCGCTTCCGCCCTGCTCGCCTTCGCCGCCGCCGCGCAGGCCGCGCCCACGACCTACGACATCGAGCCCACCCACACCTACCCCAGCTTCGAGGCCGACCACATGGGCCTGTCCAACTGGCGCGGCAAGCTCAACAAGAGCGCCGGCACCATCGTCTACGACAAGGCGACCGGCGCCGGCAGCGTCGACGTGAAGATGGACCTGGCCAGCATCGACTTCGGCCTGGACGCGATGAACGCCTGGGCGACCGGCGAGAAGTTCTTCAACGTCGAGAAGAACCCGAGCGCGACCTTCAAGGGCCGCTTCGAGGGCGTCAAGGGCGGCGTGCCGACCCAGGTGGTGGGCGAGCTCACGCTCAACGGCAAGACCCGGCCCCTGACGCTGACGGTGAATCAGCTCAAGTGCGTGCCGCACCCGATGCTCAAGCGCGAGCTCTGCGGCGCCGACGCCTCGGGCAGCTTCAACCGTGGCGAGTTCGGCCTGGATGCGGGCAAGGACTACGGGTTCAAGATGGACGTGAACCTGCGCATCCAGGTGGAAGCCATCGCCAAGGAGTGACGGTCCCGGCTCATGTGGCAGCCCATGTGACGGCTCATGTGGCGGCCCTCACCCGGGCCGTGACGCCAGCGCGTCGATCACGGCATTGAAGATCAGCTCGCTGGTCGCCTCGACCTCCTTGCGGACGGCCCCTGGCCTCGCCAGCGACAGCACCCCTGCGAGGCCGCCCACACGGCCCGCGCGGCCGGGTCGACCGGCCCGGACAGCCGGCCCGAGTCGACGAGCCGCTGGACATGCCCGCGCATGACCGCGTAGGGCTCGGCCGTCAGTTCGGGTCTCGCGAGCGCATGCCGCGCGAACATCGCTGACAGCGCCGGCTGCTCCAGCGCGAAGTCCACCGCCACGTCCCAGCCGAAGCGCAGCAGCTGCAGCGGCTCCTCCGTCCCGCGCGGCGCCCGCTTGCGGCGCATGAACTCGACCAGGCCGCGCTGGACGAGCGCCCGCTCCAGCCCGTCCTTGTCGCCGAAGTGGTGGTAGAGCGTCGGCGCCTTCACGCCGGCGAGATCGCAGACGGCCCGCGTCGTCAGCGCGGACGGGCCGTGAGCCTCCAGCAGCTGCGCGGCGGCGTCGAGGATGGCGGATTCAGTGTCGGTTTCCATGGTTCCCGCATCGGTTTCCGGAACTGTCTTGACACGGAATATAGCATCGCTATACGCTTTCTATATCAACGCTATAGAAAGACTGTCATGACCCGTACCTGTCTGGTGACCGGAGGCTCCGGCTTCGTCGGCGGCCGATTGATCGAGCGCCTCGTCGGCGAAGGCTGGCACGTGCGGGCGCTCGCTCGTGGTGACGCCGCGGCGCAAAGTGTACGCAGGCACGGGGCCGAGCCGGTGCGCGGCTCGCTGGACGACACGGACGCCCTGCTCGCGGCGGTCGACGGTTGCAGCGTGGTCTTCCATGTCGCCGCGCTGTTCAAGCTGTGGGGCGACGCCGCCGAATTCGAGCAGTCCAATGTGCAGGGCACCGCCCACCTGCTGCGCGCCGCCCAGCAGGCCTCGGTCCGCCGCTTCGTGCAACTGGGCGCGGCGGCGGTCGTGCTGGGCGACCCCGTGCCCAGGCTGCGGGCGACGGAGTCCCTGCCCCGACTGGAGAGGCCCTGGGCCCCTTACAGCAGTTCCAAGGCGCGCAGCGAGGCGTTGGTGCTCGCGGCCAATCGCCCGGGCCACTTCGAGACGGTGGTCCTGCGTCCGCCGATGATCTGGGGCGCGGGCATGCCGATGCTGGACCAGCTGATCGAGAGCGTGGAGGCCGGCGACTTCCGCTGGGTGGGCGACGGCTCGCAGGCGATGTCGACGGTGCACGTGGACAACGTCTGTCGTGCGCTCGAGCTTGCGGTGGATCACGGCACCGGCGGGCAGGCGTACTTCGTCAGCGACGGGGTCGACCAGACGCTCAAGGGTTTCCTGTCCGCGCTGCTGCGCAGCCGTGGTGTCGAGCCGCCGAAGGCTTCGGCGCCGTTGCGCATGGCCTGGCTGATGGCCGGCGCGATGGAGTGGATCTGGCGCACCTTCTCCCGCCCCGGCGAGCCGCCCATCACGCGGCAGATGCTGAGCCTGATCGGCGCGCCGTTCACGCTGGACATCGGCAAGGCGGAGCGGGAGCTGGGGTATCGGCCGGCGGTGTCGTTGGCGCAAGGGCTGGCCGGCATGCGGCGTTGAGGGAAGCGCCGGCGACAGGACGGAAGCCGGACGCGGTCCGGCGCCGCGCTGTTACCCTTCGTGCCCCGTCGAAGGCTTCCTCATGTTGCGCATCTCCCCCGTCAAATTCATCGCCGGCATCGCGGCCGTCGTCCTGGCCGTGGCCGGCCTGTTCTTCGCCTCCGAGGCCCGCCAGGGCGTGGTGAACATGTTCTCGGTCATTCGCCTGAGTTCCCCGAAGCCGGCGCAGGCGCCCCGGCCGACCGAGGTCAGCGCGACGCCCTCCGGCGTCAAGGTCATCCCCATCGGCGTGGCCCCGCAGGCCCGGCCCGCCAGCGCGGCCAGCGCCGGAAAACCCAGCGGCGGCTGAACCGCCCCGCCATGCGACTGCCCCGCGGTTTCGACAACGCGCTGATGGCGCCCCCGGCACGGGCGGCGCCGTCGACACCGCGTTGCTGTCCTCGCTGCGCGCCTGGTGCGAGGGTGCGGGCGCTGCGGCAACGGACGAGCCCTTGCGCATTGCCGGCATCGCGCCGCACGACGGTCTGGACGGCGTGGCCTGCGAACTCGACGGCAGCCACGCCCTCGCGCGTCTGGGCCGTTGGCGAGGCCTGCTGTGGCGTCTTCAGATCCTGTGGCGCGAGTGCATGACGAAGCGCGGCACGTCACCTCGCGACCCGTGGGATTGCGGCTGGTGGCGGTCGGGATCGCTGGGGCCGGCCGAGGCGTTCCGCCCTCGCCGGGCCACGCTGCTGATGGTGCGGGAACCGGACGACGCCACCGTTGCATCGTTGCTGGCGACACTGCGTGCGAACAGTCATTGCTATGCGAAGCCGGTGCGCGTGCTGGTGGTGTCGGAAGCCGCCACATCGATGCCCTTGCCGACCTGAGCTTCACGCCTGATCAGCCGGGCTTCAGATCGCCGCGGGCAGGACTCGCATCTCCACTGCGCCGTCTCCGATCATGCGGACCGTCCCGACGCGGTGGCGTTGGGCGGTCGCCATGAACGCCAGGAATGCGCCGTAGCTCACCCCCTCTCGTGGCTCGACGCGGATCACGGGTTGGTCGTCGAAGCCCAAGGCGTCGATCGCCAGCATCCGGGATTCGAGGGCCTCACGACTGGTCAGGATCTCGCCGTTCCAGACGACCAGACCGTCCCCGTCGATCGTGACGGTGTCGACCCGGACCGCGTCCGCACCGGAGAAGCCAAGGCAGCCGTCACCGGGGATGTCGAAGTCGACGCTGTGAAGCGGCGCGCGGATAGCCATGATCCACAGCGTCACCACCACGAGCAGCACGCCGGCGAGCGGCGCGACGCCCAGGGATGAGAGGTGCAGCAGTTCCGGGTCTTCCGAAGGGGGCTCGCGCGCATGACGGTGCCGGTCCAGGTGAAGTCGACAGCCGCGATCTTCTCCGAAGACGGTGCCGCCACGCTGCGACCGGGTTGCGCCGCTGGCGAAAGGACGCCGCCCCTACCGGGACCCCGCTGCCGTGCCGATGGCTTCCGCCTCGCGTCGAAGCGTCTCGGCATACGCCCCGGGCGTCTCCCCGACCAGGCGTCGGAAGTCCCGGATGAAGTGCGCCTGGTCGAAGTAGCCCAGACGCTGGGCCAGGTCGGCATCGGGTCTGGCCTCGCCGCTCTGCAGCAGTGCGACCGCCTCGTGCAGGCGATACCGCGCGATCACCCATTTGGGACTCGCGCCGACGTAATGGTGGAAGTCGCGTTGCAGGCGACGCAGCGACTCGCCGGTGGCCCAGCACACCTGGTCGACCGTGGTGATCGTCGGATCGGCGCCGATGGCGCGGACGATCTCCGCCAGACGCTCCGCACGTCCGTCCACGGTCGGAGGCAATTTCAAGCGAAGCAGCGCCTCCATGCGTTCCTGTCCCGCCTCGGGCGTCCCGCCCATCGGCGGCTCGATCAGCCGCAGCACCTCATCGCCCAGCACCTGTCGCGCGTCGACCTGCCGGTCGGCCAGCTCCGACACCGGCGATGCATGGAAGGCAGGGAACGCAGCCACCCTGAACTTCACCCCGTGGACGTGCCCGCATCCCGCCAGCGTCCTGGTGAACCGCGCCCGTTGAACGCCCCACAGCAGCGCTTCGCCGCCCTCGACCACCAAATGGACATTCGGATGCGGCAAGGTCGCCTGCGAGCGAGGCGCCCGGCCGCGAAGGTCCCAGGCCACGAACCAATGGTGCTCGATCCAAGGCGCCAGGTCGGGTGACGGGGGCCGCTGTTCATGGACAAAATGCCCCGGTGCCAGTCCGGGGTGGAGAATGCCTCGGGCGGCGCTGCGTGCCTGTTCCGTCATGCCGTGTCGCTGTCGCGTTTTTCCTATCGCCGCAAGCGCGCGTCCGTTGCAATGAGTGCCACCTTCCACGGCTTCCAGCACCCATGCGCGCTTTCGCGACGAGTATCGCCGCCATCATGACCGCCGCCTCCGTGGCGGCGGCCACGCCTCCCGGCGCCGTGCGCGCCTCTGAAGCATCGAGGACATCCATGACCCAGAGCCACACCCTCCGCGGCACCTTTGACGTGCAGCTGACGCCGCTGCCCTCCGCGCCGGAGGAGGCGCAAGCCAACCTCGGGCACCTGCTGCTCAGCAAACGGTTCCACGGCGAGCTCGATGCGACCGGCCTCGGCCACATGATGTCCTTCCGCAGCGCGGAACCGAGCTCGGCGGGCTACGTCGCGATGGAGCGCGTCGAGGGGCGCGTGGCGGGTCGCAGCGGCTCGTTCGTGCTGATGCACTTCGGCGAGATGAACCGGGGCACGCCCAAGCTGATCGTGCAGGTCGTACCCGACTCCGGCACCGACGAGCTGGTCGGCCTGAGCGGCACCCTCGCCATCGACGTGCGGGACGGCAAGCACTTCTACGAATTCAGCTACAGCCTCCCGGCCAAGTAAGGATCGCCACGAGCGGGACCTCGACCATGAGCCAGTCCGTCCTGCACATCTGCGAAGGACGGGAGCGCTTCCTCAACGATACGGACTGAGCCCCCGGCGCCCGTGCCAGGACTTGCGCCGCTGTAGGCAAACGCCAGACACGCCCTTCCTCCTCCGCCCTCTGCCGCGGCGCCCCCTTCCCTCCGATGATGCAGGCATGAAAGCTGCCACGGCATCGTCGCGATGAGCCCCAACACCGACGGGTCGGCGACCTGCAATCTCGCCACGGCGTTCCAGCCGGTTTTCAGCCTCACCCATGGCCGCCTGGTCGGGCATGAAGCGCTGCTCCGCGCGAGCGACGCCGACGGTCGGCCCATCCCGCCGAACCTGCTCTTCGACGGATTGCCCAACCACCATGCGCGCGCCGACCTCGACGTCCGCGCGGTCCGGCAGCATCTGCAGGCCTATGTGGCCATGGGCAAGCGCGACACGTCCGAGTGGCTGCTGTTGAACCTCCACCCGGCGACGCTGCTGGAATCGACCGGCGCCCTCCACGAGATCGAACGCGCGCTGGATACCAGCGGCATCCGCGCGTCCCGCGTCGTGATCGAGGTGCTGGAGTCCCCGCTGTTCGAGGATGAACGCGTCTATCCGGCGCTGCAGCGCCTGCGCGCCAAGGGCTGCCTGATCGCCCTGGACGACTTCGGCGCCGGTCATTCGAATTTCGAGCGTGTCTTCGACCTCGCCCCGCACCTGGTGAAGCTCGACCGCCGCGTGCTGATGCGGGCCAAGCAGGATCCGAAAGCGCTGCGGATCCTGCAGCGCATGGTCTCGCTGCTGCAGGAATGCGGCGCGCTCGTCCTCGTCGAAGGCATCGAGACGCTGCAAGGCGCCCACATCGCGCTGACCTGCGACGCCGACTTCGTGCAGGGCTACTACTTCGGCCGGCCCCAGCCGACGACGCTGGCGCGCGAGGACGGCAGCGAGGCGCTGGACGCCGCGTGGAGCAGCTTCGACGAGGCGCAATCCCGCAAGGACGACCGCTGGCGGGAGTCCATGGCCCTGCACTGCGACCGGCTCCGCCTGGCCAGCATCGCGCTGGCGGCGGGCGTCCCGTTGAGCGAGGCCTGCGCGGACTTCCTGGCCGCGCCCAACGCCTCGATGTGCTACCTGCTCGACGACCAGGGCCGGCAGCTCGCCGACATCGCCTTCCGCGACGATGCGGCGCGGGAAGGCCTGCAGCGCTCGGAGCAGTTCGAGCCGCTGCACAACAGCGCCGGCGCCCGCTGGTCGCGGCGCCAGTACTTCCGGCGCGCGGTGAGCTTCCCGGGCTCCGTCCAGCTCACGCGGCCCTACCTGACGCTGCAGGGCGGCTGGATGTGCCTGACCGGCTCCATCGCCTTCGAGCTCGAAGGCCGGACGGCCATCCTCTGCGGCGACCTGCGGGTGCACGTGCCCGCGGAAGACCTGCCGTGATCTGCGCGCCCTACCCCGAGGACGAGGCCTGGCGGCTGGCCACGCTGGAACGCTACGGACTGCTGTCCGAGTCGCACGATCCCTTCCTCGACGCGCTCACGGTCACCGTGGCGAGGTCGTTCCACGCGCCCATCAGCGCGGTGTCCTTCATCGACCGGGAACGGCAGTTCTTCAAGGCGATCACCGGGCTCGAGGTCCGCGAGACCGCGCGCAGCTGCTCCTTCTGCGCCCACGTGCTGTGGTGGCCGGAACCGATGGTGGTCCTCGACGCCAGCGAGGACGAACGCTTCGCGGGCAACCCGCTGGTGCGGGACAGCCCCCACATCCGCTTCTACGCCGGCGCGCCCGTCCACCTGCGCGGCGTCTGCCTCGGCTCGCTGTGCGTCATCGACCACCGCCCGCGCCACGAATTCGACGACAGCCAGGTGCGCATGCTCAAGGGCGCCGCCAGCGCGGTGGAGGAGCGGCTGATCCAGATGACCGGGGCGCCTTCCTCGAGGGTCTGAGTGTCCAAGGACCTGGCCGTACCGCGTCAGTGGCTCGCGTCCGTCCTGGTCACGCCCGCCGCGGACGGCGGCCGGCGCCGGGCACTCACGTCCCCGTCATCTCGGCGGCGATCAGGCCCATGTCCGCAGCGTCGATCTCGATCAATCCGAAGCGGAACGCATGGCCCCAGTTCGTCTTGCCGGCCGTGAAGGCAAGCCGATCCAGCAGCGGATGGATCGAGGCCTCACGCGTGGACGACTGCCAATCCACGTCCCGCCGGAACGGACGGAAGCCGCCGCCCATGTCGACCTCGTAGGCGTCGCCGTCGCGCACCGTGCCCAAGGCGGTGAAGCATTGGAGCCGGTCCTTGCCGCCCATCTGCGTGGCGGGCGAGTAATAGACCACCCGGTCCCCCGGCCGGACCCGGCGCAACGGCGCGACCTTGCCGTGGCAGACCTGCATGAACCCCTCGGCGCGGCCACGGCGGACATGCTCGGCCGACGCCACGGCGATCCACGCGCGAGGCGCCCGGCTGCCCGCTTCGTCGAACAGGGCGCTCATCCCCGCGCTCCCGGCGAGAACACCCGCAGGCGGTGGCCGTCGGGATCGGTCGCGGTGAAGGTGTAGCCGAAGTCCATCGTCGACGGCGTCTGCAGGATGGGCATGCCGAGCGCCTGCCAGGCCTCGTGGCGCGCATCGACGGCGGCCGCGTCCTGGACCGCGAAGGCCAGTTCGCTGCCGCCCGCCGGCGTGGCCGCGGGCTCGACGCCCGCCGACGCCCACAGGCCCAGCATCACGCCCGAGTCGAGCGCGAACATCGCGAAGGTGGGCGAACTCTCGACGGGCGGCTTGCCGAGCAGCTGCGTGTAGAAGGTGCTGCTCTCGGCCGGGCTGGCGACATACAGGAGGATGAAGTTGGGAGAGGTCATGACAGGGTCCTGGCTGGGTTGATGCTGCGGATGCTAGGAACCCGGTCTGTCAATTTCCGTCAGTGGCAGCGATGCCCTCGCGGTCCCGCCAGGCCTTCAGCAAGGCGGCCTTGCGCTGCGGATAGCGCTCCTCGATCAGTACCGGCGCGCTCACCCGGTCGGTGCGGAAGCTGCGGATCTCCTCGCGCAGCTCGCACCAGGCCACGAGCACCTGCACCCGGTCGAAGAAACCCAGGGCGAAGGGCCAGACGGTGCGCTCGCTGTCCTTGCCCTTGAGGTCGCGATAGCCGATGCGCAGCTTGTGTTCCTGGCGGATCGCCTGACGCATCAGCGCCATCACGCCGCGGTCGACCGCCGGCGGATCGGAGGGGCCGACGAGCAGCGCCGTGTCGTCCATGTCCCGCCGCAGCGCCGGTGGGAGCACGGCCGAGATCTTCGCCAGCGCGTCGCGCGCCGCCGCGGCCAGGCGCGCATCGTCGCGACTGGCCACCCAGCGCGAACCGAGCACGAGGGCCTCGACCTCGTCGACCGAGAACATCAGCGGCGGCAGCACGAATCCATCGCGCAGCACGTATCCCAGGCCGGGCGCGCCGTCGATGCGCGCGCCTTGCGCCTGCAGCGTCGCGATGTCGCGGTAGAGCGTGCGCAGGCTGATGTCCAGCGTCGTCGCGAGCGCCTCGCCGGTGACCGGGCGGCGGTGGCGGCGCAGGAGCTGGATCAGGTCGAGCAGGCGGGCGGAACGGGACACGGCAATCCTCCATGAGAGGGCGCGAGGATAGGCGGGCGAACGCCACCGTTGATCGTGGTATCGCTACCACGCGTGATACGAGATGACTCGTTTTTGTCATTTCACTTAATGCGAATCACTCTCACCTGCGTTAGAGTCCCGGCCGAAAGTCATCCCCTCCCTCTTTCGGACCCATCGATGAAGCAGCAATTCCTGATGACCGCGTGCGCCCTGGCGGTGTCTCTCGCGGTCGGCGACCTGGCTCACGCGCAGGACGCCACGCTCGACAAGATCACCGTGACCGGCAAGCGCGCGAACCGTGTGTCCAAGGGGGCGACCGGCCTGCCGATGGACGTGAAGGACACGCCGCAGACGATCAGCACGATCGACCAGGAAGACATGGCCAACTTCGGCCTCACCGGCAGCAACGAGGCGCTGGCGCTGGCCACCGGCATCAACGTCGAGCAGTACGAGACCAACCGCGCGACCTTCAACGCCCGCGGCTTCGAGATCCAGCTGACGCAGGTCGACGGCCTGGGCATGACCAACTCGTGGGGCACGGTCGTCGGCCGCGAGGACACCTTCCTGTTCGAGCGCATCGAGCTGATCCGCGGCGCCAACGGCCTGCTGACCGGCGTGGGCAACTCCTCGGGCACGATCAACTACATCCGCAAGCGTCCGAAGAACGAGGACGGCGGCGAGGTCGGCGTGAGCTTCGGTTCCGACGGCCTGAAGCGCGCCACGCTGGACTACAACAAGGTGCTGACGCAGGACGGCGCATGGGCGGGCCGGCTGGTGGTGGCACGCGAGGACAAGGACTCCTACCTGCGCGACCTCAAGGACCAGCGCACCTCGGTGTACGGCGTCGTGGACGGCCAGATCGGCACCAACGGCGTGCTGACCGTGGGCGTCACGGCGGTGGACGCGAAGCAGGATTCGCCGATGTGGGGCTCGCTGACGCTGCTGCGCTCGGACGGCACGCAGGCGGACTTCCCGCGAGGCTCTTCGACCTCGCAGGACTGGACCTACTGGAATACGAGGTCCTACAACGCCTTCGCCGAGTACACCCACCAACTGGGCAGGAACTGGGAAGCGAAGGTCACCTACAACTATCGCCACGGCAACGACGCGACGCGCATCTTCTATGCGTACGTGCCGGAGACCTCCGTGCTGAACCCGGACGACACCGGCCTGATCGGCCTGCCGTATCGCAGCCTGGGCAGCTCGGACAACCACGTGCTGGACGCCAACCTGAGCGGCAAGTTCACCCTGTTCGGCCGCGAGCACACGCTGCTGGTCGGCGCGACGCAGTCGCGCGAGAAGACCGCGGTCGATACCTACGCCGCCCTGACCCACACGAAGGATCCGCTGCCGGCCTTCCCGTACGGCGGTGATGTCTATACGCAGCCGGACTGGGGTCCGCGCCAGCCCAGCACGCGCGGCGAACAGACGCTGACGCGCCTGTATGCCGCCTCGCGCCTGTCGGTGACCGACGGCCTGCACGCGGTGATCGGCATCAACGCGGTCAAGCTCGAGCGCAGCGGCGCATCGATCTACGGCAACGCCGCGACCAACACCGCCTACCCTGACACGAAGGAAAGCAGCCCCTACTTCGGCCTGACCTACGATTTCACGCCGGACCTGCTGGGCTATGTGTCCTATTCGGACATCTTCCAGAACCAGGACCAGACCGACATCCAGGGCAAGTACCTGGCGCCGATGAAGGGCGTGAACACCGAGGTCGGCGTCAAGGCCGAATGGCTGGACAAGGCGCTGCTGACGACCTTCGCGCTGTTCAGCGCCAAGCAGCAGAACCTGGCGACCTACGCCGGCGAGATCTCCGGGACCGACACGCCGCTGGACGGTCAGTCCTGGTATGCGGGTCAGGACGTGAAGTCCAAGGGCTTCGAGGTCGAAGCCACGGGGCGCATCGGCAAGGACACCAAGCTCACCTTGGGCTACACGCGCCTGATCCTGACCGGCCCGGACGGCCACGACACCTACGAATGGGTGCCGCGCGACACCTTCAATTTCCGTGTCGCCACCCGCGTGCCGGTGCTGCCGGCACTGACCGTCGGCGTGGGCGGCCGCTGGCAGTCCGAGGTCAGCAAGATCGGCAGCGCCAAGCAGGGCGCCTACGTCAAGGTGAACGCCTTCGCGTCCTACGAGCTGTCCAAGGCCGCCACGCTGCGCGCCAACGTCAACAACCTGTTCGACAAGAAGTACGTCGGCGGCCTGGCCTATGGCGCCATCTACGGCGCGCCGCGCACCTACAGCGTGTCGCTGGACTACCAGCTCTGATCGATTCCTGAAGTTCCTGCAACTCACGACCCGGGCCGAGTCCCGGGTCTTTTTGCCTCGCTCAGGCACGCGGCAGACCGCACGCGTTCATGAACCGCTCGAGCGCGTCGAGCTGCCCCGAAGACACGAAGGCGGCGACGTAGCCATCCGGCCGCACCAGGATCCAGTCGCCGGCCTGCGGCGCATAGGCCTCCCGGAAGTCGCCATGCTCGTCCAGATAGTCGGTGACATTGCCGGCGTCGCCGGGATCGCCGATGGCATGGATGCGGAGACCCGCCCGCGCGGGGACGTCGCTGCGCGAAGACCACGACATGCCGTATCCCAGCAGCGTCCAGTGCGGCCCCTTGAACAACTCGAACAGGCGCGTCCCCTGCCCCGCCGCCCGGCGCAGGTGCGCATCGGGCGCGCGGTCGCCGGCCTGCAGGCCCTGCCCGCGTTCCGGCACCTCCAACGCGAGCGACGACTGCGGGTAGCCGATGTCGAGCTGATGCACCTCGCGCCCGCGGCGGTTGTCACCGCGCTTGGCAGCATCGAGCAAGCGGGTCGACAGTTTCAGCATGCCCTCGGCGACCGGTCGGCGCTCCTCCTCATACGTGTCGAGCAGCGAGTCCGGCGCGCCGCGCAGCACGGCGCCCAGCTTCCATCCCAGGTTGTAGGCGTCCTGAACGCTGGTGTTGAGGCCCTGACCGCCGGTCGGCGGATGGATGTGCCCCGCGTCGCCGACGAGAAAGACACGGCCGACCCGATAGCGATCCGCCAGGCGCGCGTTCATGTTGTAGGCGGAGGCCCAGGACACCGACTCGATGCGGATGTCGTCGCGACCGGCGCGGTCCCTCACCAACGCGTTGAGCCCATCGATGCCGAGGTCGATCTCGCCTTCCAGCGGCACCGGCGCCTGCAGCTGGAACAACGCCGTCCCCGCCAGCGGGCAGAGCGCGAGCTGCCGTTCCATCGATCCGTCGTTGAACTGATGCCACGCGTCGCGTGGCAGTCCCCCCAGGGTCACGTCGGCCACCACCGCGCGCACACCGAGCGTCCTGCCCGGGAAGTCGATGCCCAGCTGCTTGCGCACGTCGCTGCGGCCGCCATCGGCGCCGACGAGGTAGCGCGCCCGCATCCTCTCCTGCCGAGGGCCCCCGCCTGGCGTGGTCTCCCCGGTCGCGACGGCCACGCGCGCGGTGACGCCCTCCTCGTCCTGCTCGAAATCCACCAGCGCGCAGCCGTGACGCGGCGCATGGCCGAGTTCCGCCAGCCGTTCACGCATGGCGGCCTCAGTCAGGAACTGCGGCACCATCAGCGCCATCTGGTGCGGCTCGGCCGGCGTCGGCGGCGAGGTTTCGAAGGCCGTCTCGGTGAAGCGGCCATCCGCGGCATGGTGACGCTGCGGCGGATACGGACCACCGGCCGCCACCAGCCGGTCCAGCAGGCCGAGGTCCTCCAGCACCTCCTGCGTGCGCGGCTGGATGCCTTTGCCCCGCGAGCCGTGGAAGGGCTGGGACGCCTGTTCGATCAGCTGAAAATCGACACCCCGACGCGCGAGGTCGATGGCGAGCGTCAAGCCTGCCGCACCGGCCCCGACGATGAGGACCTGCGTGGTCCCTGGGAGAATGGATCCGTTCATGTCGCTCCAATTGAGTGTAGTTTGCACATAACTGAAGGGATGGTATGCCGGCTCGAAAAAATGTGCAAGATGCACATATGTCGACCCAACTGAAGGCGCTGCACGGCGCGCTGATCCGCATCGCGAGCGTGATGAACCGTCCTCGCAACGACGAGCGCCTGATCGAGGAAGCCGGGGTGATGCTGGACCGGGCGCTGTTCCCGCTGCTCGTGGGCATCGAGCGTCTGGGGCCGATCGGCGTGGTCGACCTGGCCGAGCGCGTGGGGCGCGACTACACCACGGTGAGCCGCCAGGTGGCGAAGCTGGAGACGCTGAACCTGGTCAGCCGGCAGAAGAGCGAGCAGGACAGCCGCGTGCGCGAAGCCGTCGTCACCGCCGAGGGTCAGGCCATGACGGACCGCATCGACACGGCGCGCCAGCGCATGGGGCGGCAGATCTTCGGCGAGTGGAGCAAGGAGGAGCTCGACGACCTCGTGCGTCTGATGACGAAGTTCGTCGACGCGTTGGAAGGTGCGACCGACGCGCCCTGAGGACCGCCTCCCGGCGGTCCTCGACGGGCTCAGCGCGGGCTCAAGGGAAGTTCGTCACCGTCGGCGTGAACGACGCATTGCAGCCGGTCTGCGCGCCGGTGTTGTTGATCACGTGCACGATGCCGCCGTTGCCGCCCAGGCAGACCGAGATCATGTTGTGGAAGCGCACGTTGCCGTTGACCGGCGCCTCGATCGCGCGATCCAGCAGGATGCCGCCGTTGGTGAACACGCTGTAGACGCCCAGGCCCCAGGCCTCATGGCTGGTGACGTTGTCGGCCACCTTGTACGAGGCCCAGCCGCGGCCCGTCGGGCTGTTCCAGCCGGCCTGGCTCTGCGGGTCGTACGGGATCTCCGACTGATAGAAGTAGACGCGGCCGCCGTTGCCGTTCCAGACCACCTGGTACTTCTGGAAGTGCTCGACGAACAGGCCGTACATGGTCACGTCGTTGCCGTTCACCCAGAGGCCGTTCTCGGACGGGTTCTGCGTCCAGCCCACGCCGGCGCCGTGGTCGGCGCGCCAGAGCCAGGTGTGGTCGACGATGGTGTTGTTCGCGTTCACGCTCAGGGCAATGCGGACCTTGCCCGCCGCCGCGCCGCCGATGCGGAAGAACAGGTCGTGCAGCACCGTCGGGTTGGCCGCGTGGTTGGCGGCGGCACCGTTCGGGCCGACCTCGAGCAGCACGCCGGATTCCGTCGCGCCCGCGTCGAAGAACAGACCCGAGATCGTCAGCCCGTCCACGTCCGCCGTCTGCATCAGCGGCTGGCCGTTGTCCGAGCGCAGCGTCGGGAAGCCGATGCCCAGCACCACCGTGTCCGGGTTGTTCACGCGCAGCGGCTGCGTCAGCACGTAGGTGCCAGGGGTGAACAGCAGGTGCTTGCCGGCCGCCAGTTGCGTGTTGATCGCAGCGGCCGTGTCGCCCGGCTTGGCGATGTAGAACTGCCCGATCGGCACCGTGCGGCCCGGCGTCGCGCCGCCGTTGTTCCAGGAGATGCCGCTGCTGTTCTGGCGCAGCGACGGCACGCGCACCGCGTAGCCGCCGTCGGTGTCGATGAAGAGGAAGGGCTTCTCGCGGATCACCGGCGTCTGCGCGATCTTGGTGTAGCGCTGGCCCGCGGTCGGGAAGCTGCCCGCCGGCGCGTTGGGCACGCCGACGAAGACCATGTTCCAGTTGGAGCCCGTCCAGCTGCCCCACTGGCTGTTGCGCGAGATCCATTGCTGCTGGCTGGCGGAGTTCACCTGCCCGTCGACCAGCACGTCGGAGAACCAGCCGCCGCTGGACCAGCCGCCGTTCTGGTTCAGCTTGATGTTGCCGCGCACGTGCATGCGCCGGAACGGGATGGCCTGCGAGACCGCCCATTGCATCGTGTTGTTGCCGATGCCCAGGCTGGGCGTGACCGAGAAGTTCTCGGCGCCGCGCCAGAAGTTCTGCGTCGCGTTGTCGCCGCCGAGGAAGGCGTTGGAGCGCAGGTCACCGTTGACGTGAACCTGGTCCGGATGGCTGCCCAGGCCCAGCACCTGCGTGTAGAAGCCGACCGGGATGCGCAGGTTGTTGTAGGTGCCCGGCGTCAGCAGGATGGCGTCGCGGCGCGGCCCGAAGTGGTTGGGCTGCTGCGCGTTGTAGATGCCGTCGATCACGCCCTGCAGGTTGGGCGTGGTGGGGCTGACGATGTGGACGCTGGACCCGAAGTCCGGCGGCGTGCCGGTGGTGGGCGGCGGGTTGGTCGGCGGTGTCGTGGGCTGGTCGGCGAGGACGAACTGCTCCCAGGCCTGGACCGCATTGCGGTTGGCCACGAGCACGCCGCCGAGGTTCAGGTCGGCCGAGACGTACAGCCCGTTGGCCGCCGAGCGCAGCGCCACCGTGCCGTTGGACTGCGGCACCATGGTGAACTGCTCCCACGCGTCGGCGGTGCGCCGGTTGGCGATCAGGCGGCTCGTGTTGGGCGCGGCCAGGCCGATGTCGGCGGAGACGAAGTTCCCGCTGACGCGCGCGCGGAACGACACGGTGCCGTTGCCGTTGTTGACGACGTCGAACTGCTCCCAGCCCTGTGCCGCGCCCGCGGTCGCGGTCAGGTACGACGTGCCGGTCGCCGTCGCGCTCACGAAGTTGTTGTTGGCCGCCGCACGCAGCGTGGCGGCTTCAGCGCCCTCGGCCGCCAGCGTCAGCGCGGCGATCCAGCCCGCGGCCACCAGCGCGTGGATCGGCCACGCCCGTCCTTCATTCCATGCCATGACATCTCTCCTTGAAAGTGCCGCGAGTCTAGGAATCTGAAATACCACTCGAATACTGATTCAGTGTCCGGCTGTTTCCGACCCGCGCCCCCGCATACCCCGCCCCCAGGGGAGACAAGGTGGTCGTCGCGGGGCGCGTCCGCACAAATCTTTTCAAACCTGTCAGTACTCGCCCCTAAAGAGGTAGAAGATTCCGCCACACTGCGACGGCCCCTTTCCGCCGTTTGTCGGACAGCCTTCAATCCCTTACATATCAACAACTTCCGCCGTTCGTCGGCGCAAGTGCACCGTTCAGGTGCTCACGTCCCTCCTTCCTGTTTCACCCGGAGCGGGGAAAGTGACCGCGGCGCGGTTTTTGCAGTATTCGACACAGTCCGATACCGCCCCGACATACTGCTTGTCACAGCCATCCATTCGCGAGTTTTCTACATTCCGCCACTGGTCTCATGGTGGTTTTATAGAGAACAACAAGCCCCGCACTTCCACCGGTGCGCGCGGCATCGCAGGAGTGGATTCACATGCGTTATGGACAAATCAAGGCGGTGGCGCTGGCCGCCGCGCTGCTGGCCGCGGGATCGCAGGCCCAGGCGGGCACGGTCGTGGCGCCGTACTTCTTCACGTGGGGCTTCGGCAGCGGCAGCTACGGCATCAAGACGCTGAGCGAAGCCAAGTCCAAGGCCGGCATCGACGCGGTGACCCTCGCCTTCGGCGTGTCGGGCGGCGGCTGCACGGTCGGCGGCGGGCTGGAAACGACCATCAGCAACCCCAGCTTCCAGGCCGACATCAAGGCCTACATCAAGTCCGGCGGCCGGGTGATCCTGTCCTTCGGCGGCGCCAACGGCACCTACCTGGAATCGACCTGCTCGGTGAATGACCTGGTCGCGCAGCTGCGCCGCCTGATCGACGCCAATGGCACGCGCTCCATCGACTGGGACATCGAAGGCGGCCAGCTCGGCGACACGCGCCTGAACGGCGTGCGCAACGCCGCGATCCTGCAGCTGCAGTCCATCTACCCGGACCTGTACACCTCGTTCACCCTGCCGGTGGTGCCCTACGTCAACGCCAACGACACCGGCGGCCTGCAGCGCGAGGCGGTCGATCTGCTGCGCGGCGCGGCCCAGTCGGGCGTGAAGATCAGCATCGTCAACCTGATGACGATGGACTACGGCAGCTACTACAGCGGCGGCAAGCGCATGGGCGACCTGGCGGTCTCCGCCGCGACCCAGACCGTGGCGCAGCTGAAGTCGCTGTATCCGGCCAAGACCGACGCGCAGCTGTGGGCCATGATCGGCATCACGCCGATGATCGGCCAGAACGACGTGGCGTCCGAGACGTTCACGCCGGCCGACGCGGTCACCGTCGCCAACTTCGCCAAGCAGAAGGGCGTGGGCCTGCTGTCCTACTGGGCCGCGCAGCGCGACCGCGTCGGCAACGGCGCCCTGGGGGAATACAGCCGCGCCAACACGCGCGACTTCGAATACTGGCAGGCCTTCGCCGCGGCGAAGAGCGGCACGACCACCCCGCCACCGGCGCCGCAACCGCCGGCGCCCGCCCCCTCGCCGACGCCCACGCCGGCCCCGAGCCCGAGCCCCGCGCCCAGCCCCTCGCCCGCCCCCGCGCCGAACCCCGGCACCTGCGTGGCCTGGGCCGAAGGTCAGACCTTCACCGCCGGCCAGGTCGTCAGCTACCAGGGCAAGACCTACAAGGCGCTGGTGACCCACACCGCCTGGGTCGGCACCGGCTGGAACCCGGCCTCGACGCCGTCGCTGTGGACGCCGGCCTCGGGCAGCTGCGGCTCGCCGGCGCCTGCGCCCGCACCGACGCCGGCGCCTTCGCCGTCTCCGGCGCCCTCGCCTTCTCCGGCCCCTTCTCCGGCCCCTTCTCCGGCCCCGTCGCCCTCGCCGGCCCCGTCGCCCAGCCCCGCCCCGGCCCCCTCGCCCGGCGGCGCGCTGACGCTGCCCGAAGCGCTGAAGGCCACGCAGACGCGCCGCGTCTACGTCGGCTACTACCCGACCTGGAGCGACAACTGGTTCGACGCCACCGGCAAGTCGGCCAACGACGTCTACAAGGCCAGCAAGTTCGCGCGCACGCCGGCCACCTACACCCACGTGATGGTGTCCTTCGCGGATCCGGCCTTCTCGTGGGCGGGGCTGTCGGCCAACACCTTCTCGGGCACCGGCATCAACTTCAACGCGACGCCGCGTGACATCAAGGCCGCCATCGACGTGCTGCACCAGCGCAACCAGAAGGTCATCCTCGCCGTCGGCGGCGCGACCTACAACAACTGGGGCACGCTGGCCGCGGAAGGCGCGGCCGGCAACGGACCGACGATCAACGCGCTGGCCAAGATCCAGTCCGAGCTCGGCTTCGACGGCCTGGACGTGGACTACGAGACCGACGGCGACGTCGACCGCTACGCCAACGTCATCAAGGCGCTGCGCCGCGCGGTGGACATCGCCGGCAACGGTCGCGTGCTGACGCTGGCCGGCTGGTCGACGGGCGCGGACTGCACCTCGGCGACCTCGGCCGACGCGTCCTGCTCGGGCCGCCTGTCGTTCTGGGGCGGCAACGCCGGTCGCGAGCGCGCGGTGGTGCGCAAGTTCCCGGCCGTGGCCAACATGCTCGACATGGTCAACGTGATGAGCTACGACGCGCGCTTCGAGAACTACGACGGCGTGACCGCGTACAACGACTACCGCTCGCTGTTCCCGGCCAAGACCATCGTGTCCATCGGCCTGGAGCCGGCGCCCGAGGGATGGGCCGGCGGCCTGCTGGTGATCAACGACGGCGACGCGCAGTGCACCGGTTCGCGCAACCTGAAGAGCCAGTACGGCGCCACCCTCAACCAGCCGTACTCGGTGCAGCGCTACACCAACGCGGTGCTGAACGGCAGCGCGCCCAACCGCAACGCGCGGGACGGCGCAATGCTGTGGGCCATCATCAAGACGGGCGGCGGCACCTGCGGCTCCGCGCCGCTGGCAACGCCCGGCACCGTCGGCCAGAAGGTCGGAGCCAGCTTCGGCCTGACCACGGACCCGCTGCTGCAGTCTTCCGAGTGGAAGTAAGTCCGCGGGGATGACGCGCCCCTCGGGGCGTCGTCCGATCCGCACCCCGGGCGCGCCCATCCGGTACGCCCGACCCGGCGCGCGTCGCCCGACGCGCGCCACCCCGCCGGCAAGACCTGTCCGCCGAACCCGAGCGCTGCGCCCGCGGCGACGCGGCGGGTCCTGCCGGCACCTCTCCCCCTTTTCCGGAACCTCCGCCATGAACCGACGCTTCCCCGCCGCTCCGCGGCCCCCGCGTGTCTCGAGCTTCCTGACCACGCCCGCGCTGCTGGCAGTCGCCAGCGCCTGCCTGACCGCCTGCGGCGGCGGCGACGACGCCGGCAAGACCGTCTTCGCCCAGTCCGCCGCGGACGCGGCCTCGGCCGCCGACGTCGCCGCCAGCGAGAACGCGCCCGACGCGCGCGCGTTCGCCGCCGGTGCGGTCACCGTGGCGGCCGGGATCTACACCATCGAATCCGGCGAGTCCGGGCTGTGCCTGGACATCGCCGGCAACGTCGGCGCCAACGGCACGAAGCTGCAGCAGAACCGTTGCGGCACGTCGTCTTCCCCGGCCTCGCAGCGCTTCGAGCTGCGCGCCGACACCGGCGGCAGCTACCGCCTGGTCAACGTGGCCAGCGGCAAGTCGCTGGACGTGACCGACGTCTCCACCGGCAACGGCGCGCTGATCCAGCAATGGGCGACGGCGCCGACCGACAACCAGCGTTTCCTCGTCGCGCCGTCGGCCGACGGCTACACGCTGAAGGCGCGCCACAGCGGCAAGTGCGTCGACGTGAAGGACCATTCGACCGCCGCCGGCGGCGCGATCCAGCAGTGGGACTGCACCGGCGGCGCGAACCAGCGCTGGAAGCTGAAGGCGGTCGGCGCCCCGGCGCCCGCCCCGTCGCCGGCACCGGCCCCTTCGCCGGCTCCCGCGCCCTCCCCGGCACCGGCGCCCTCACCGGCCCCCGCGCCAGCGCCTGCGCCCGCTCCGGCGCCATCGGCCGGCCTGTCCGACCCGAAGGTCAAGGACATCGCGATGCAGATCGTCTCCAGCGCGGAGAACTCGTCGCTGGACTGGAAGGCGCAGTACCGCTACATCCAGGACATCCGCGACGGTCGCGGCTACACGGCCGGCATCATCGGCTTCTGCTCGGGCACCGGCGACATGCTGGAGCTGGTCCAGTACTACAACTCGGTCAAGCCGAACAACGTGCTGGCGAAGTACCTGAACGCGCTGCGCTCGGTCAACGGCAGCGACTCGCATGCGGGCCTCGATCCCAACTTCCAGGGCGACTGGAAGACGGCCGCGGGCGACACGCTGTTCCAGCAGGCGCAGGACCACGAGCGCGACCGCGTCTACTTCAACCCGTCGGTGCAGCAGGCCAAGAACGACGGGCTGAAGGCGCTCGGCCAGTTCATCTACTACGACGCGATCGTGATGCACGGTCCCGGCAACAGCGGCGTGAGCTTCGGCGGCATCCGCAAGGCGGCGATGGCCAAGGCGAAGACGCCGGCGCAAGGCGGCAACGAGATCACCTACCTCAACGCGTTCCTCGATGCCCGCGTGGCGGCGATGAAGACCGAGGAGGCGCACAGCGACGTCACCCGCGTCGAGACCGCGCAGCGCGTGTGGCTCAAGGCCGGGAACCTCGACCTGAAGACGCCGTTGAACTGGAAGGTCTACGGGGACAGCTATTCGATCAAGTGATCGCACGCCGACAGGGCCCGAGGCCCATCGTCACGACAACGCCCGTGGAGTCCTCCTCGGGCGTTTTTTCTTCGGTTTTTGCGAGAGAAGCAGGCGGACACGGCGACACTGAGGCCATGCCCAGGTTAACCATGAACTGCAAGCTCTGCGGCCGCCCGCTGGGCGAACCAGACGACCCGCTGTCGATCGACTGTGGTGGCGACTGTTGGGGATGCGTCGGCGAGATCGAAGCCGCTCAGCGCGACCCGCACTCACTGGACAAAGTACGGGCCGAGTCCGCGCGCGGCCTACGCCCTGGTTGGACCGATCCGAGCGCCGACCGCCATTGCCCCGAGACCGCATGAACCGCCCGAACAGTTCGCAACCTTCGCCTCCTCGTCTCCATCGGGTCCGAGCCTTCGTCTGGAGCGTCGGACTGATCTCCGCGGTCACCTGCGCCAACGCGACGGACCCCGCGCTGGTGCCGCCCGGCGTGATGCTGCAGCAGGGTGAATGGCGCGGCGATGTCGGAACGCATCTGGTGCCCGCGCCGTTCGATCAGCTCCCCGCCGCGAAGTGGCCGATGGACGGCTGGGTGCAGATGAGCCCCGACCCTCAGGCCGGCACGATGACGCTCAGGCCGCTTCAGGCCGGCGAGGCCCGCACCGCCCTCAAGCCCATCCTGTCACACCGGCAGATCGCCGAACGGGGAGAGCCGTTCGACCTGGGCGATCAATCCGGCCTCTCCGAAGAGGGCAGCTCCTACGTCCGGATCCCGGGATCACGCCTGAAGGCGGGCGTCGTGCCACTGCATCGTTTCAAGAACGGAACGACCAGCCTGGTGCCGGAGCTGGGTTACCGCTTCCAACTCAAGCTCGGCGAGCTGCCCTACGCCTTCACCTTGCAGAACGGCTTCAGGACGGCCGATGGCCGGCCCTATGGCGAGGGCACGCAGTTCACGCTGGAGATCGGCGGCCAGCGCTACGAGTACGACCTCGGCGGCTACGGCTGGGAGGTGAGGATCGACGCGCTCGGGGACTTCGACGGCGACGGCCGGCCGGATTTCCTCTTCTACATCGGCGGGTCGAACTCGTCGAACTCGGCGCTGGTGCTGTCGAGCCAGGCCAAGCCCGGGAAGAATCCGCCGACGACGTACCTGACGTCGGTCGGCTGCTGAAGCCGCCGGACCCGGCTTTCCCAAGCCGGGTCCGGCGCTGACGCCCTCGTCAGATCTTCATCGCCGCCACGATGCTGTCATGCGCGGCCTTGTTCATGCGGATGTCGAAGGGCAGGAAGGTGAGCCGGTCGGCCGCCGTGACGCCCGCGGGATTCGACACGTAGTAGCTGCCGCCCAGCAGCACGCCGTCCTTGATCAGCGCGCCGGTGTAGACGTTGCCGTTCAGTTCGAAGTAGATGCGGTACTGGACCGTCGAGCTCAGCGTCGCCGACACCGGACGCGGCGTCGTCGCCACCCAGACCGACACGCCGTCGACGGTGCCGACCGTGCCGTCGGTCAGGCGGTAGACCGTGCCATCGCTGTTGGACGTGATGCCGGCGGTCATCGCGGCCGTCAGCGTCATGCCCGCGCGGCACGGCGTGACCGCGGCGCCGGTGGTCGCGGTCGTGCAGTCGAAGACGTTGTAGCGGTCCGCCTTGTTGGTCTGCGCGAACTTGAGATAGCTCGAGCCCGCCGCATACGTGGCCGTCGCATTCAGGATGTTCGCGTTCGAGAAGAACGAGTTGTGGAAGTGCGCGAAGTCCGCCGGCGTCGAGGCGATGGCGCCGGTCAGCGGCACGACCTCGTAGTTGCTCCGGATCTCGGAGTACGCCACCGTGGCGTTGTCCACGGCGAGCGAGTCGACGCGCACGTCGCTGCCGACGTAGCTGACCTTGCTCGACGAACCGGTGACCAGCACGACGCCGTTCTTGAGCACGCGCGTGGGCGACGACGCGACGGGCAGCGCCAGCGTGTTCGTGACGTTGCGGGGCGAGCTCTGCGAGTTGGTCTGCGGACCGGTCGTCAGCGGCGACGTCGGCAGCACGCCGTAGTCCGAGAAGGCGTAGTTGACGCCGCTGGTCTGGCCGCCGGCGTAGTTGAGGTTCCAGTGCAGGTAGAAGCTGCCCGCGCTGGGCGCCAGGATCAGGTTCTCGAAGGCCTGCTGGTTGGCGCTCAGCTTCAGCGTCAGCTGCGCGACCGAGCTCGTGACGGAGCCGGCCGAGTTTGACACCACGACGGTGTACTGCGCGCCGTTGTCCGAGAACGTGGCCGCCGGCGTCTGGTACGACTTGGACGTCGCGCCGGCGATGGCGGTGCCGTTCTTCTTCCACTGATAGGTGACGTCGGTGCCCGCGGCCGCCACCGTGAAGGTCGCGGTGCCGTCGGTGAGCACGCTGGCATTGGCCGGCTGCGTCGTGATGCCGGGCGAAATGATCGTCGGCGTGGTCGGTGTCGCCGGGGTGGTCAGCAAAGGCTGGCTCGTGCCCGTGTCCGTGTCGCTGTTACCACCACCGCCGCATGCCGCGAGCATGACCGACACGGCTGCCACGACGGCAGCATTCCTGCGCTTCATAGAGATCATGGGGCCTCCCCCGTTTGAAGAATGAATCCTGCGTGGCGGACCATCGACGGGCCCGCTCCTGCGTTTTGCGGCCGCGAGTATAGGAGGCGGACATCGCCCATCCCGTGACACCGGCGCGCAATATTTCTCCTTGTGTTGCGTTCGTGAAGCAGTGCTACCTCTTTCGACATCGCGCGTGAAGACCTCGTTCAGAGCCGCGCCATGGCCCGGGCCTGCGTCCGGTGACGCGACGCCCGATCCGGGGCAAGGCACGGCGCTTGCCGTGCTGGTTCATCCACCAACATCGTTGAGGTTTCCCATGACGACATCCCTGATCCGGAACGCGGCGCTCATCGCTGCCTGCGCCGCCCTCACGGTCGGTTGCGCCACCAGTGACGTGAAGAACGCGGGCGTGGGCGCCGTCGGCGGTGCCGTCGTCGGTGCCGTGGCCGGCGGCAGCGCCGTGACCGGCGCCGTGGTCGGCGCGGTCGCAGGCGCCGTCATCGGCCGGCTGATGGTCGACGGCAAGGAACGCGAGGTCTACTCCGACGGCAACGGCGGCCGGTACTGGGTCGACGGCGACGGACGGCGACACGCGGTCCGCTGAGCCGGCGCGCGCCCGTTCCGGCGCCGCCACCATCAGCGTCGGCCGGGCCGCGCCCGGCAGATCAGCCACCGGTTCAGGACACCGCGACAGATCGCCCGCGACGCGGGTGACGTCGGCCTGCCGTCAATACCTGATCGCCGGATGAGCGAAGCGATCGAGTGCGGCCCGCACCTGCTCCACCGTTGCATCGGCCCGCTGCGCCACGGTCTCGGCGTGGCACACCTGGATCTGGCGTTCGTTGGATCGGAGACCGACGCCAAATACCAGGGCGGTGATCGAGCGCTCCATCGCGTCGCTTTCCCATTCGAAGTCCTTCACCGCATCGGCGAGTACCGTGCGGGCAGGCAGGCGTGGACTTGGCTGCGTGAACACCGAGTCAGCATCCTGGGACAGCACGCTGATATACGGCCATCCGGGAATGCGCAACTCGCGCCACGCCGCCCTGAAGAACACGGCATCACGCAGGTCCGCACCCGTGAAATCGCAGTTCGTGAGGGGGCGCTCCTGCGGGGGAACCACATCCGCGAAGATCGGTGCCGTGCCGAATCTCGGCTCCAACAGCGGTCCTCCGCTCAGCGTGCAGTCGACCATGCGGACGTGATGCGTGAGGTCCAGCCCTTTGAGTTTTCCCTTCACGACGAAGGTGCACCCTTCGAAGCTGCAATGCGCGAACCAGAAGCGCGCGCCGACTCGACCGATGGCGGGCAGCCCCTTCGGGTCCAGGACGATCTGACAATCGACGAAATGACAGTGCTCGATGCCGTTGATGCACGTCTCCTTCGTCAATGACACGGTTTCCCCGCGCAGTTGCCGATGCCCGAGCACCTGCATGTCCATTTCCAAGAGCGGCATTACCACGGCCCTTTGCCAAATACTTCGAAGAATCGGCTCATGTCGATCTTGGGGGTCGTGATGGTGAGGTAGGAAGGATAGTCGCGAATGACGTGCTGGTTGAAGCTGTAGGTCGTATCGGGATGCAGTTCCAGCGGCAGCGGCTGCTTGGTGCTGAGACGCTCGATCGGGAAGTCGACCCCTTTGCCTGCAGCGGACGGGACGTTGAGCAGCTTGGCCTCGTACAACTGCCGCGCGACATCGCCATGGACCGCCGTTCCCACGTTCATCCGGTACATCCGCATCGCTTCACCGGAGGCTCCGGCCTTCAAGAGGCCTTCGATGTTCTCGAGCTGCGCGGTTGTCGGTGTCCATGCCGACATGGTCTTGGCTGCCTGGCTGTTGGCGATCCCCTGGATCTTGGCCAACTCGTCCCAGTCGATGTGGGCCAGCTTGGCGACATCGTCGCCGTGCGCCAGCACAGCCGCGGTGCGCAGCGTGCTTCCGTCCGGGAAGGTCCGCTCCAACACCGCCACGCCCCGCGTGCCCAACCGGGTGAAGCCCTGGCTGAGGACTTCGACGCCGGGCAGTTGCAAGGACTTCACCGCACTCTCGATGCCGCGCAGCTTGTCGAGCAAGGGCCCGGCAAAGCGGGAGGCGACCCGGTCCAGGTTCTGGATGAGTTTCATCCCGGCCACCGAGGACCCGACGACCCCCAGCGCCATGGATGCGAAGAAGGTCGTGCCCGAGGCTGCCTGCACGCTCGCGGTGGCGGCCCTGGCGCCCTCGCCAACGGCAAAGCCGGCGACCAGACCATCGTTGAACTCCGCGGTCTTCTTCGCGAGTTCATCGCCGATGATGGCGTTGACACCCTTGCGCACGGCATACATCGCGGGGCCGGCCACGATCTCCAGGCCTTCCAGCGCCATGCCCATCCAGGGATTGGCTTCGAGGACCCCGGCAACCTCCTTGAGCACACTGCCCGTGCTGGACAACATCCCGAAGAGGGTGTCGCTCTGGCGCAGTTGCCCCCCGAGTCCCGCGCCGATGCGCGACAGCGGCGTGGCTGACGCCGTGGCCGCGAGTTCCTGCTGCGCCAGCGCCTCGGCCAGTTGGCCGGCCGACCCGAACTCATCGGGCGCCTCTACCGAGCGCACCGGACCCACGATGACCCGGCCCGCGCGCTGCGGGTCCGCGGTGAAGCCGGCCTTGTCGTACACGGCGAGATTGCCGGCCACCTGCTCATCGGTGGCGCCCGTGCTCCGCCACACCGTGCCCAGGTCTTCGCGAAGCCCCTCGGCGCCGAGCAGCGTGCTGCCCTGCTGGTGCCGGTAGAGACGGGCCAGCGCGTCCCGCGCGCCCGGCTGCGTCAGGTCGAACCCCTTTCGCCGCGCGAGCTCATCGACGGCGGCATCTTCCTGCACGCTGGCGGTGAACGCATTCGCGATCCCCTGCCCCAGGCCCGAGATAAAGGCCTGCGACAGGCGCGCGCGTGTCTCCGCCGAGTTGTAGCCCATCACCTGGCTGCTGGCCCACGAACCCGCCGCGGCGGCACCGGCGGCACTGGCGACCCGGACGATGTTCGCGTCGACGCCGCTCATGACCGCCGACACCGCTTGTCCCGCGGCATAGCCGGCACCGGCACTCACCGTCGATGCGGCGACTTCCCGCCAGCTCCACTGGCCTTGCGCAGCCAGGCTGACGGCGGACCCGATGCCCGCGCGCAGCATCGCGGCCCCTTCCTGCCCCGCCGCCACCATGCGGCCGACAGCCGTGTTGTTCAGCACGCCGCCGGCGCCGGAGGCCGCGGTGAGTGCCGATCCCACGCCTGCAGTGATGCCGGCGCTGACCGCCGACTGTCCGACCGCTCGCCAACTGAACTTGTCAACGTTGCCCGTGGCCATGCCCACGACCTGGCTGGCGATCGACCCCACCGCGGCACCGATCGCCGCGCTGGCCACGGTGGCCGCGGCCACCGCTGCTGCGCCGATCGCGGTCGACGCGGCCAGACCGCCGGTCAACGCCGCAGCCCCGGTCGCCATCGTCGCCGCGAAGCCGGCCCCTGCCGACACGGTGCCCGCAGCCGCGCCGGCCGCCGTCGCGTACGTGGCCCCCTGGGCCAACAGGCCCGCCGCGGCTCCGGCGGTGTAGATCGTCACCACCACCGCCACCACGACCATCAGGATCATTCCGACCCCGCCACAGCCGCCCTTCTTCGGCGGAGGCGGCGGATCCGGCAGCGTCGGGTTGACGTTCCCGATCGCCTCGCCCGGGTTGTACGGCCGGAAGGTGCCAGCGTTGTTGTGGATGTTGGTGACCTTGTTCGGGATCACCAGCACCTGACCTTCCACGAGGCGCTCGTTGCCGCTCAGACCGTTGGCGTCGGCGAGCATGTACCACATCGCCGAATCGCCCCACACGCTCTGCGCGATCGAGCTCAGCGTGTCGCCCCCCGCACCGTGTAGCGCGACGAGGCCGACACCGGATATCCCGCGTTGATCGGCTCGTAGTTCTGGTCGAAGTCCGCGCTGCTGATGGGCGCGGGGTTCTTGCTCCGCGCACGCCGTTGCTCGGGCGTTTCCGCATCCCGAGCGATCTGCTCCGCGTACGACACGCGGTCGGACAGACCGTCGTTGCCGACGTCGCCCACGCGCCGTCCATCGGCATAGAAATAACGATGGATGAAGCGCGGCGCGCCGGCCAGGTCCCGGCGGATCTCGTCGCGTTGCAGCACCAGGCCTTGCGCGCTTGTCGTGTAATACAGGTCGCGCTTGCCCGCCGTGTCGACCATCGACGCCAGGTGCCCGTTCTTGTCGTAGGTGAAGGTCGACTGACCCGGATCGCCGTTCGGCTGGGTGGTCCGGATCGTCGACTGCTTGGCCGAGTCCCAGTACTCGTAGGTGTAGGTCGAGACGATGGCGCCCCCGCCGCCGGACGGCGTGAAGGTCGAGCGCGCCAGCGCGCCGCGTCCCTCCGCCGTCGCCAGCGCCGCGTTGTCGGAACCCGCCAGGAAGTAGGCGTAGGCCGTCCTGCCGTTGCCGCTCTGCGCATCGGCGACCGTCTCGCTGCGGACGCGGTTGTCGGCGTCGAATTCGGTCGTCTTGGTCTGCTGCAGCACGCCGTTCTGCCACTGGCGGTACTGCAGCGTGCGGCCCGTCGCATCGACGCGCCGGCGGCTCGCCAGCGCGCCGTCGAGGTAGCTGTCCTCCAGATACCCGTCGACCGAGTAGTCGTAGCGCTCCGTGTGCGTGACCCGCGGATCGGCCTTGTCCAGGTAGGTGACGCCGGTGCGCTGGCCCAGGCCGTCGTAACGCACGGAGGTCCCGTCCCTGCCCAGCTGGATGCTGGCCGAGGTGTCGCCTGCCGAGCCGCCGCGCGCCGTCAACGATCCCATCGTCGTCGT
The DNA here is from genome assembly GCF_050632145.1 of Roseateles chitinivorans. Taxonomy (GTDB): domain Bacteria; phylum Pseudomonadota; class Gammaproteobacteria; order Burkholderiales; family Burkholderiaceae_C; genus Roseateles; species Roseateles chitinivorans_B. Next base: position 4,145,362 of record NZ_CP192577.1, on the reverse strand, counting down.
GAAGCGGTTCATCGCGTCGTACGTGTACCAGAAGTCGGTGCGCTCGGAGACGCGCCCCGTCACGTCCCAGTAGGTCGAGATCGCCGCGCGGCGGTTGCCCACGGCGTCGTACTCGTAGCGCAGGTCGTAGCTCTTGCTGCCGTCCCACGAGCGGCTGATGCGGTTGAGCTCGTCGTACTGGATGCTGCCGGACTGCAGGATCGAGGCGATGCTCTCGTTCTGCGCGTTCAGCTTCCCGTACATCTCGTACGTCCGGTTGCCGGCGTCGTCGTAGGCGTACTGCGTCACCGTGCGCAGCGTCAGGTCGCGGACCTGTCGCAGCTGACCGCTCAGCGTGTAGTCGTACCGGATGTTCTGCCCGCCGCTGCTGGTCTGCGACATCAGGCGGCCGGACAGCCCGTAGACATAGTCCGACCGCTGGCCACCCAGGTCCTGGTGCCAGGTCGTGCGTCCGAAGTAGTCGATCTCGTCCACCAGCGAACGGCCGTCCGCGTTGACCGTGGTGCGGCGGTAGCCGCCCGCGTCCAGGGCGCCCAGGCCCAGCACCGGGTCGGCGGCGCCGCGCGCCACCGCCGTGTACTGGTACTGCACCGTGGCGCCGGTCCCCGACGCCGTCTGGATCACCCGGCCCAGCGAATCGTAGAAGGTCTTCTCGACCGTGCCGGCCGCGTCGGTGCGGCGCGTGCGCTGACCGAGGCCGTCGTACTCGTAGCGCTCGTACAGGGTGCCGGCGACGTTCACCGCGCCGACGAACTCGCCGGTCGCGAAGTTCTGCTTGCGCGTGATGCCCTGGCGCGTGACCGTCACCAGCTGACCCAGCGCGTCGAAGTCCTGCAGGACGACGCCCTGCAGTTCGTCGACGAGCCTGCGCGCATCCGCGAAGATGTCGTGGCCCGTCGACCGCGAGGTCCCGTCCGCGTTGAAGCGGGCCGCGACCCGGTCGCCGCCGCCGGCGTACGACTGACGGTTCACGTTGCCGTTGGCATCGGCGATGGACACCGTGCGGCCGAGCAGATCATGCCCGTACGTGGTCGTCGGCCGCGTGCGACGCACGAAACCATTGGCCAGCGTCTCGAAGGTCTCCGCCTCCAGCTTCTCGACCAGCTGGCCCTGCGTGTTGTAGCGGTAGCGTGTGCGCACCGCCGATTCGTCGATCGTGAACTGGCCGAGCTTGAAGTCCGCGTACTGCTGCGCCATCGCCCGCGCGCGGGCCAGGGTGCTGTCGTCGTACTCCTCCGCGATCTCGCCGAAGGCGTTGTAACCCTGGAAGCGCCGGACCTGCGCCGTCTGGTTGACCTGCTGCACCGACTGCTCGAAGCGGAACGGCTGGTCGCCGCCATTGGCCGCGACCGTCATCACGCCCTGCACCGCCGGGATCGTCTCGCCCACCGCGTCCTTGGCGGGCTGGCCGGCGGCGGTCAGGACCTCCATCGTGTAGGCGTAGCGGCGTTCCGTCTCGATCACCGCGCCGTCGAACGGCTGCGCCCAGACGTACTGCATCTGTTTGCCGTTCCAGGTCCCCGGCAGGTCGATCGTCCGGCCGTCGATGGTCAGGCGCATCCTGGCGGCGGCCGTATCGCTGGGCCCGTAGAAGGTGATGGGCGCCAACGGTGTCCGGTCGGACACCACGGCCCCCATGACGACCTTGCCGTCCACGGCCAGCGTGAAGGTCCCGTGGCCCTTCTTCAGCATCACCGCACCGGACTGGTCCTGGACCAGGTACTCGAACTCGTAGGTGACCGGGCCGCCGCTCGCCGGCTTGTAGGCATCGAGCACGAAGCTGCGATCCACGGCGCCGGTGACCGGCAGCCAGCCGGTGAAGCCACCGCCAGGCTGACGCAGGCGCAGCGACATCCGGTCGGTGGCGGACGTGGCCGTCAGGTTGAGGACGGACTGGCGATAGACCACCTCGGTGGTCCGGTAGGTCGCCGTCCCGGAGGCGCTCACCTCGTAGGCGCCCTTGCCGATGTAGGAGACGGTCTGCGGATTGCCGCCGAGGGCTTCGAAATAGACGTCGTAGTTCCTGCCGAGCTGGCCGGTCCCGATCGGGAACTCGAAGTAGCCGGCGTAGTACCTCACCGCGTCGTTCGACATCACCGCGCCGCCGCGCTCCTGGATGCGCAGCGTCTGCATGCCGGTCATGCCGGGGACGTCGATGCGCATCGTCGACGAGCCGTAGTAGGACGGCTGGATCGGATCGACCACGATGCGTCCGTCCGGATGCAGCGTCAGCGTCCCGTCGTAGGCGGCGTCATTGCCGCGGTACCTGAACTGGATCTGGATCGGTCCCGCGGTGTTGATGTAGTCGCCCAGATACAGGGACGTCTCGTCAGCGCCCCAGCGCAGGGCGTCGCCGGCGGCGATCGCCACCTCGCCCCGGCCGGGGATGGTCAGCGTGATCGGCCCGCTGAAGTTGCGCACGCCGAGTCGCGCGATCGGGGGATACACCGTGCCCGACGTGACGTTGACGTAGGACGTCCGTCCGTAGCCGACGTTCCCGGCCGAATCGGCGACCAGGCGCTTCAACGCGCCGGTGACCGCGAAGATCTGATAGCGGAACGAGGCCTGCGACTGCACGAAAGGCGAGCTGCCGGTGCCCGCGAGCGCGCCGAGCTGGCTCCCCGACAGCGTGATGCCGCTGCCGTCGAAAGGCACGGCGACCTGCTCCCAGCGGCCGTTCTTCCACAGCTCGAAGCGGACTTCGTAGGACTGCGGGGCGGGCGCGGTCGGATCGGACTGGATGTTCGGATTGAAGCGGAACGACGTGTCGAAGGTCGATGCGTCCTTGAGGCTGGTGACGACCGGTTTCGCGCCGCCTCCGCCGGTGTAGGTCCCGGCGAAATTGCCCCGGGAGGACACGAGGAAGAACTCGTAGCCGGCGCCCCCGCCGTTGAAACCCACGGCGGCGAGGTCGATGTACCCGCCCGAGAACGCGCGTTCGACGTAGTCCCCATTGGAGCCCGCCGCGCGGAGGTAGATCGTTCCGCCGGGGACGCCTTCCCCGGCCAGGCGCAGCAGGCTCAGGCCCGGCTGGTTGGATCCGGGAATGAGGCGGCCTTCGACGTCGGGCACCGCGATGGTCCCGAGCTCCTTCTGCACGACGCCCGACCCCGGGGTCATGGTGAGCACCTGGCGGCTGGCATTGATCAGCCGGTTCTCGCCGTCGTAGCGGCGGATCTCGATGGTGTGGTCTCCCGCCGCCCAGCCGCTCACGCTGAACTGCGAGGTGTCCGGCACCCCCGGCAGCACCGTCACGAGGCCGGATCGGGCATAGGCCTGGACCCCGGAGGTCGCCAGCACCTCATCGCCGTTGGCGGTCTTGCGGACGATCTCGACCCGCGAGGCGCCCTGGTTCTGGACGATGACGCGGTTGGGGAATTCGATGCGGTAGGTGGTCTCGATCGCGTAGACCGTGCCTGCCGGCGGTCCGGGCGGCGGGCCGCCCCGGCCCGTCACCAGGATCATGGTCGCCATCTGCACCTGGCGGCCATCGAGGATGGCGATCAGGTTGTAGCGGTTCACGATGCCGGAGCCGCGCGGGCCGTAGGCCTGGACGTTCAGCGTCTCCCCCGGCGCCATGGTGCCGACGAGGCGGTCATCGGCATCGTCCCGGACCTCGTAGCGGGCGTTGCCCGGCAAGCCCGGCGCCACCGGTTGGGATGGCAGGGTGAAGGGCACGAACAGCGTCGGGTTCGGCTGCAGCCCTGCCCGCATGGTGCCGGACCAGTTGAAGACGGTGCTGTAGCCTTGCCCGCCCTGCGTGATACCGACCGCGCCCTTGTCTGCGCCGATGCTGATGGCCGACGCGGCCCCGCCGGAAGCGCCCGATCCGTTCAGCGGACCGACGGCGCCCGGCGCGGTGACCGTCGTGCTGCCCAGGCTGCCGGTCGTGCCGCCGTTCGCGCCTTCGTAGGCGCCACCGCCGGCCGGCTGCAGCTGCAGCGCGCCGTAGAGACTGGTCAACGCCTGCGATACCGCGCCGGTTCGCGCGGCGACGTCGATCTGGAAGGCGGCCGCCAGTTCCACCGTCTTGACCAGCTGGTTGCGCCGGTCGTGGACGCTGAACGTGTGGGTCAGGTTCGTCAGGTCGCCCGCCGCCTGCGTCAGGGTCCTGCCGCGCAGGTCCAGATCGGCGACGCCGCTGATGATCTTGCGCGTCGCGTTGCCGTTGCGGTCATACAGGAACATGGCGATCACGCCGCCGTCGCTGTTGCTGCGCTCGACCTTGCCGAGCACGTTGTACTCGGCGAATTCCTGCCAGCCCTCGCCGACGCCCTTGCCGGTGATGTCGCCGAAGACGTTGTAGCGCGTACGGCGGATCTCGCCGGTCTGGGCGTGGGTCGCATCGCCGTCGTACTCGGCGGTCACGCGGCCCATCGCGTCGTAGGCGTAACGCTTGACGAGGTCGGTGCGCGTGCCGTCGAGCGCGAGCTGCGCCGCCACGACCGTCGTGCGTCCGACCTGCCCCTGAGCGTCCAGCTCGATCCGGGTGAAGGTGTTCCTGGCGTCGGTCGTGCCGATCCGGTCGCCGTTGCCGTTGTAGTCGAAGCGCGAGATCCGGTCTTCCGCCGTCGTCAGGCCGCGCTGGACCGTGCGCGACACCAGGCCCAGCCCGTTGTACTCGGTGTCGGTGACCGGCGTCACCCAGCGGCCCTGGAAGTCGGTGAAGCCCGGCGCGGTGCGGCGGATCTCGCGGCCAAGCCTGTCGTACTCCACGCCCGTCTCGCTCCAGACCTGCGACGCACCGTCCGGCGACAGCCCGACCAGGTCGCGCTGCTTCCTCACGTTGCCCAGGCCGTCATACTCGAAGGTCGACACGGCATCCATCGTCACGTTCACGGCCGTGCCGGTCGCGTTCAGATAAGTCGACGCCACGCCCAGCACCCGCTTCTCGGTCACGCGTCCCAACGTGTCGAGCATGAAGCGCGTCGTGCGCGCCTGGTCCAGGCTCAGCCCGGCGCGCAGCGTCGCCGGATCGCGCAGCGCGGCGGCCTGCTGACCATCCGTCTGGACCGCATAGGCCGCAACGCGGCCCGCATACTTCACTTCCGTGGTCGCGACATCGCGGAAGGCCTCGTAGTCCCAGCCCACCGCGTACGACTCCTGGTCGATGCGCAGCACCTTGCGGCCGATCTTGTCGTAGTAGCTGTAGACCGAGTTGCCGCGGCCGTCGATCTCCTGCACGACGTTGCCGGCCGCGTCGTAGACCAGTCCCTGCAGCCGCACCGTGGTCAATGCGGACAACGGCGCGACGATCTGGTTCGACGCGGGATCGGCCTCCCAGTAGCGGACGTTCTCTCGCGAGACCTCGACCAGCCGGCCAAGCACGTCGTAGGCCTTCACCGTGTTGCGATCGGTCGCCGCATTGGCGGCCGGCGGCGTCCAGACCGATCCGTTCACGACGGCCGCCGCCCCGCGTGCGCTCTCGCGCACGACATGGCCTGCCGCGTCGTAGTCGAAGGCCGTGTAGACACCGTCCGCACCCACCTGCTCGAGCTTGTTGCCCGCGGCGTCGTAGCGGCTCAGCGAGCGCGCGCCACCGGTGACCTGCGAATCGTTCACCCAGTTCCCGCGCGAGACCTGCTCCACCACGCGACCCAGCGCGTCGTAGCGGGTCCATTCGACCGGGATCACCGTCGCGCTGGTCTGGGCGACGCCGTCGAAGGCGGTGTACGCCGTGCCGATGCGGTGCGTCAGACGTCCCGCCTTGTCGTACCGGTAGGCCGTCGTGCGGCTGATCCAGCCGCTGCGACCGTCGGGGTTCACGGCCTCCACCGAGCTGGTCCGGTTGCCGAAGGCGTCATAGCCGTAGCGGTTCACCACCGCCGCGCCGTCCACCGTCACCGGCAGCGTCTCCGTGATCACGTTGCCCAGCTTGTCGGTGTTGAACACCGCCGTGCCGCCGACCTTGTTGGTGACTTGCTTGTCGAAGCGGTTGCCGTTGACGGCGTACTGCGTCGACTCGACGACGTTGCCGCCCTCGACGGCGGAGGTCGAGCTCAGCAGGCGATCCAGTCGATCGTAGACATTCGTGTTCAGCGCGTCCTTGGGATGGTCCGTCGTCGCGGGTTCCTGCCCCACGACCGGCGCGACCACCTTGTTGACGTAGCGCCGCACCGTCGCGATCTGATTGCTGCCCGCGGTCCAGTAGGTCGTCCGCGTCGCATAGCCTTCGGGATCGACCTGCAGCGTCACCCGGTTGAGCTTGTCGAAGTAGAAGTACCCGACGTTGCCCAGCGGATCCGTCACCTTCACCGCGTTGCCGAAGGCGTCGTATGCCGTCGACGTGCGCAAGCCCATCGCGTTGATCGTGGACGTTCGGCGTCCCGCCGCGTCGTACTCGTGCGTCGTCGTGTACCGGGTCAGGAAGGCTTGTGCATCCGCCGCCGGCAACTGTTCGACGAACTCCGCCTTGCCCTGCCGCACCCGCTCCGCGCGGGCCCAAGCGCTGTTGGCGGTCGCCAAGGCGACGCCGCGCGACTCGATCTCGGTGGTCAACCGCCCTTTCGCGTCGTAGCCGTAGCGCGTGGTCGACGCCGCGTCCGTGCCCTGCGCGACGGTCTTCTCGACCACATGGCCCGCGTCGTCGTAGACATAACCTGTGGTCGTCGCTTCCGCCAGACCGTAGGCCTGCGTCTGCGAGGTCAACCGGCCGCCCTTGTCGTAGACGCTGCGCGTCTCCACGCCCAGCGCGTCGACGGTCCGCCAGACCCGGCCCGCGTTGTCGAGCTCGGTGCTGGCGGTCTGATCGTCCGCGCTGGTCGGCGGCGGCGTGTCGACGGCGACGTTCGGCGTCGCATGACGGATCGTCGTCGTCTTGAGCCCTTCGTAGCGGGTCTCCGTGACGTAGCCGCCCGCGTCGTATTCGAAGCGCAGCCGGCCGAGGGTGTCGTAGCGCAAGCTCGTGACCCGGTCCTGCACGTGGGCCGCCGGAACGCCCAGCGTCGCCGCGGTCCAGGTCGCGCCCGCGGTGCGCAGCGCCTGCATCGTGGCCGCATCGGCGACCCGCGCGAAGGCGGTCTTCTGGCGCACGTTGCCCGCGGCATCGTAGGCGAGTACCGTGATGCCGCCCTCGGCGTCCACCACCGTCGTCGCGCGACCCAGCGCGTCGTAGAGGGTGCTCGTCACGCGGTCGTTCGCGTGGACGGCCGGTGCCGCCGCGCCGCCGTCCATCCAGGCGACCGGGTTCACCGGCGTCGCATAGGCGATCTGCTGCTTCACGCGGCCCGCGCCGTCGTAGCGGAACTCCACCACCGTGCCCGCGGCGTCGACGCTGAACTTGACCCGACCGTCCTTGTCGAAGACCCGGCCCGTGACCTCATCCTTGGCCGGCACGCTTGTCAGCTGCGCGGCCACCGCCGCGCGCGTGGGCGCCGTGCCCAGCGCCGCCAGCGCCGCCGCCGCCAGCGGCGTGGCCAGACGCGTGACCCGGCGTTCGCGGCCTTCGCCGTCGTATTCCGTGTAGCGCACCGAGCCCATCGGGTCGATCTGATACACGAGGCGGTTCGCCTCGTCATACGCATACAGCGTGCGTGCGCTCGCCCAGTCCGTGCTCGACGTCAGGCGTCCCGCCAGGTCGTAGGCATAGGTCCGGGTCAGCTTCAGATCGCCGGCATTGACCCCGTCATCGGTGATCTCGGCCGTGCGGCGGCCCAGCTTGTCGTACTCGTACCGCGTGACGATGCTGTTGGGATCGGTGACCTTGAGCGTGCGGCCATCCGCATCCAGCTCGAAGCGCGTCTTCAACGCCAGACCCGACGGATCCTCGGTGACAGCGACCAGGCGGCCCGCCACGTCGAAGTTCCTGCGCGTCTGGCGGCCGTCGGCCTCGGTGGTCAGCACCCGGGTGCCGGTGTCGGTATCGTCGTAGACGTAGCCCGTCGTGAGCTTGAGCCCGGTCGGGTCGACCGTGCGCGACGTGAGCCGGTTGAGCGCGTCGTACTCGTACTTCGTCACCGTGCCGTTGGCGTCGGTGGTCTCGATCACGCGTCCCAGGCTGTCGTACTTCGTGCCGGTGCTGTTGAGCGGCGTCGTCGTGGTCTTGAGCTCGCCGTTCTCGGTGTACGCGTAGGTCGTGGTCACCCCCGCGCCGTCGGTGGCGCTCTCCACCTCGCCGTGGCGGTTGCGCATGGCGCGGCTCTTGATACCCTCCGGCGTCGTCACCTCCACCGTGCGCGCGGCGAGGTCGTAGCGGTAGGTCGTCTTCTGCCCGTTGCCGTCCGTGCTGTCGACGATGCGGTTGAACGCGTCGTAGTTGGTGAAACGGTCGACCAGCGCGCCGTCGGTGGTCTGCACCACGCGGCCCAGTCGGTCGTAGCCGGTCTTGGTCAGGACGCCGCGCGCGTCGCGCTGCTCGTAGATGCGTCCGAAAGCGTCGACCTGCGTGCGGCTGATGGCGTTGAGACCGCCGAGGTCGTCGGTCCTGGCAACCAGCGCGCCACGACGGTCGTACTCCAGCTTGGCCAGCACCAGCGTACCGTCCAGACGGACCTGACGCGTCACGACATCGGCCTGGCCGAAGGCGTTGTAGGTCGTGGACGTGCCGTAGCCCAGCGCGTCGGTGGTGCTCTTGAGCAGCCCGCGCGCGTCGTAATCGAAGACCGTCTGCGCGCTGGCATACGGCTGGTTGCCGGGCGTGCGCTGCGCCAGCAGCTCCTGCACCGCGTTGCGGATCGCCGTGTTGGCCAGGCCGCCGCTCAAGCCGTTGAGCGTCGTGGCGCCCAACCGACCGCCGTAGGCGATCGTCTTGACCCGTTGACCGATGCCGTCGTACTGGTTCTCCTGCACCTCGCCCAGCGCGTTGATCGTGTGGGTGAGCTGACCGTCCTCGTTGTAGAAGAAGATCGTGCGCTGCGTGGTCGCGCCGTCGGAGACGATCTGGCTCGTCTTGCGACCCGCCAGGTCGTAGGTGTAGGTCGTGCCGTACTGCGCCCAGATCGCGTCGACCTGAGCCTGTTTCTGGCCGTCGAGGAGCAAGGCCGCGCCGCGCGCGCTGAGCTCGCCGGTCACACGGCCCAGCGCGTCGTAACGCACCCGCTGCGTGCGGACCTCGGCCGTGCCTGCGGCACGGGTCGTGGAGACCACGCGGCCGGCGGTGTCGTAGCGCAAGCGCGCCACGGTGCCGTCCGCATCCGTCTGCTCGTCGAGCTGACCCAGCGTGTTGTAGTGCCAGAGTTCGGTGCGATCGCCCCCACGCCCGGCGTGGTCGCCGGACGCCATGCGCCGGTGCCGGCCTCGAAGGCGCTGATCTGCGCCACGGTCAGCCTCGCCGCGTAACGCGTGCGCTGCACGAGATTGTCGCGGTCGTCATAGAGTTGCTCGGTGACGTAGCCCTCGGCGTCGATCTCGCCGATGACGCGGTTCTGTCCGTCGTAGACGTAGCGCGTCGTCTGGTCCTTGGGCGAAGCTGCGGCCGGACGCAGCTGCGCCAGCGTGCCGGTGGCGCGTTGCGCGCTCGCCGTCGGGTCGGCGTAACGCACCCGCGCACTGAGCCGGCCGGCCGCGTCATAGCGGTTCTCGACGAGGTAGCCCTCGGCATCGAGCTCGCCCAGCAGGCGACCTTCGGTCGAATAGAACTTGCGCGTGACGCGGTCGTTGTTCAGGTCGGCCGCCGGCGTCGCGTTGGCAGCCACCGGATTGGCCGCGAATGCCGCCAGGTCGATCGCCTTGGCATAGCGCATCGTGCCCGTCACGCGGCCGACGCCGTCGTAGCGGGTCTCCGTCACGAAGCCCGCGCCATCCACGGTCTTGATGGGGCGACCCGCCGCGTCGTAGACCGTCCAGGTCTTGAGGTCCTTGCCGGGGATCTCCGCCGGCCGGATCGCCGCCAGCGTCGGCGTCGTGGGCGGTTCCGCCCAGGCCAGGTTGGGCGTGGCACCTGTCAGCGCCGCCAGCGGCGTCGCGTACACGATGGTCTGGACCGGACGCTGCGAGACGTCATAGCGGAACTCCGTCACCGTGCCGTTGCCGTCGACTTCCGCGACCTTGTTGCCGCGCTCGTCGTACAGGAACCAATGCAGCACGCCGGTGGGATCCTGCGTCTTGTACAGCAGCCCGCGCGCGTCGTAGAAGTTCGTCGACGTGCCCAGCGCATTGCCATTCTGCGTCCGCGTCACGCCCAGCAGGCGACCCATCTTGTCGTAGGTGCTGACGGTCACCAGGCCGTTCTGCTCGGTCACCGTGGACACGTAGCCGTTGCCGCCGTCCTGGTGCACGTAGCTCGTGGCGATGCTGCCCTGCTGACGGCTCAGCACGCGGCCCAGGCCGTCGTAGGCGTAGGTGATCGACGCGCTGGAGCCATCGGTCATCGACAGCAGCCGGCCCGAGGCGTCATAGGCGTAGACGACGACATGCTGACCGGCGGCGAGACCGTTCCCGGTGGCATCCGTCGCCACATAGGCGGTCTCGCGCAGCTTCTGGCCGCGCAGGTCGTAGACGGTGTCCACGCGGCTGGTGCGGGTCTTGTCGGCGCCGTTGACCCAGGTCGTCAGCTGTGCCTCGGTGGGCGTCTGCGACACGGTCAGCGCGCTCACGTTGTACGCGCCGCCCAGGTAGGTGATCGTGCTGGTGGGCAGCTTGCCGGTGTAGCGCAGCTCGGTGACCACGCCCTCGGGGCTGAGCTTGAAGCGCAGCTTGCCCTCTGCGTCGTAGACGAAACGCGTCGTCGCAGGTACCGACGGTTGACCCGTGCCGTCACCGTCCGGATCGGCGACCGCGTACACGGTCTCGGTGGTGACCAACCGGTTGACATAGGTGCGCCGCACCGTGTTGCCCGCGGCATCGCGGACCATGATCAGGTTGTTGTCGGCGTCGTAGTTGTAGGCCGTGACGCCGCGGTCGTAATCGGTGAAGGTGGCCTGGTTGTCGGTCGAGTAGTACTCGAAGAAGGTCCGCACGCTGTCGTTGGTGACGCCGCTGTTGGCGCCCTTGGACGGGTGGCTCTGCTTGAGGCGGCCGCTGCCGTCGTAGTACCAGAAGTCCGTCGTGAAGCCGCCGGGCTGCGTCACCCGGAGCGTGCGCGCCGCGGTGCTGTACTCGTAGTTCGTGATCTGGCCGTCCGCGCCCCAGCTCTGCGAGATGCGCGCCAGCCCTTCGCTGACGACCCACTTGAAGTTCTGCGAGGTGCCGTCGCTGTTGGTGATGCTGCGCAGCATCCCGTTGGTGATGTCGCTGGAGGCGACGTAGGTGTAGTCGGTCGTGTAGACCTTGCCGTCGGCGATCGAGCCGTCGGCAGGTGTCAGGTCTACCGTCACGCGCGACAGCCGGCCGTTGGCGTCGTACGTGTAGAGCGTCGTGGACACGGGCCGACTCTGTTCGTCGACGACGCTGACGCGCTGCAGCTGGTTGCCGCTGTATTGATAGACGATGCGGCCACCGGTGCCTGCGGCGTCGGCTGACATCCCCGACAGACGTCCGTTGGCGTCGTAGCTGAACACGGCGTTGAGCAGCGTCGGCGAGTTCCAGTTCAGCAATCGGCCGGTAGCCACGTCAAAGGTGCCGGACTGCGGGCCGTTGCTGAAGGTGGCCTGGGTGAGCTCGGCGTTGAGCGTCAGGTAGGTGTCGCCGCCCGAGCCCGTCGTGCTGACATAGCGGTTGGTGACCCAGGTGTACAGACGCTCGGAGCCGTCCTCGTTCGTGACGGTGACCGTGCTGCCTGCAGCGCCCCAGGCGCCGGCGGTGAGCCGCATCGACTGGCGCACGAACCCGGCGATCCAGTTGTCGCCGTTGTCGTCGTTGAAGCTGCCCCGGCTGTTGTAGGTGCGCAGCGCCTGCAGGTCGCTGCCCACGGCGGCCAGCAGGCCGTCCTGGTCCTGGACGACGAGGTTGCCGGTGTAGCCGTTGATGAAGATCTGCGTGTTGCGCAGACCGAGACCGCCCTGGTTCCACACCCCGGCCTGGTTCACCGTCCCCGTGAAGGAGGTGTAGTTCAAGCCCAGACCCGTGCCGCTGACAACGCCGACCATCTTGTTCGTCCCTTTGGTTGTTTGACGAGACGCGGACGGTCAAAGCCGCTTGGCGCCTCGGTATGGGCAATACATCCGGGGATTCGCGGCGCGGTTTAGCGCGGATCGCGGGCGGCTTGTAATCAGGTGTGACGTACTTTCGCGGGGGAAGGTGCGGCCATGTCACGCAGGCGCGGACGCGTCAATTGCGAACCGAGAAACCGCATGGGTCGTCCTGTCCAGTCCATCGAGGTCGCCGCCGACCAGCCCAACCTCTTCACGCGGGAACGCTGCTTATCTCGGAGGTAATCTTGGGGTGCAGTGGTAGGTCTGATGCGTCACTAGGCTGTCTTCGACCTGCAAAAGCAGCGATTGCTCCGACGCTTCGGCATCCTGCCAACCGATGTCGAAAGTTACTCGCCGCGAAATGCAGACGTCATCCGTCGCGGTGGATACGCGGTTGCAGACGATTAGCGGCGTAAGTTTCCATTCCCACCGCCCTACACCTTCCGCTACTGGATGAAGCAAATTGAGGTGCTCAATCCCGCACGCGAATCCCTCTTCGCGCATCTGGCGGATCACGATGGCTGAAGGATGCCCTTTGAAATCGTGACCAGCCTTGAAGTCCATGGCGTCCCTACGAAGCACGCGGGCCCCGGCCACGGCCTCGTCAAAGGCGTGGTCGCTCATCGGCTTTCCGGGCTGTCCCACTGCACATGCCGCGCACAGTGCGGCACAGGCAATGGCAAAGAGGTGAACTAGGAGTCGCATCTGATCCGATCAAATGCCGTCCTTGAACGACGGCTTTTGCGAAGCTCCTGATGGAATCTGGTTCAGCCAGGGGAAAGCTCGCCGCAGCGACCATACCTTGGAATCGTAGAAGTCTGCGGGCTTGACTGTGCTGGGAATCGTCGAATCCCCCATACGCTTGAGATACTCGTTGGTGACGAACGCCGCCGCTTCCATTCCCCGCTTGGTCAACTCATCCGCCTCCGCCGGTGGCAGATTGAAGAATACGCGCCCCTCCGCACGAGTCGACTCTTCGCTTATTGGTCCCCGGAAGAACGGAGACGGGAGGTCTTCGATTCGCACACCGGGAAGCGCGATAGAGGCCTCACGAACCACGTCACGGAAGTTCAACTCCATTCGCTCAGTCGGATTCACCCTTGCGCCAGGGTTGCTCGGTCCAAAGAGTTCCTGCACTCGCTCCGCCGCATCGATATCCATCGAGGTCCGCGCAGCGGCGCGATCCATTGCTGAGTTAATCGCCGACATGACTGAAGTGCGCTGTTCTTCTGTGAAGCTGCGATCGCTGATCGTTTCAAACGCGGAGATCAGTTGTCCCGCGACGGTCTCCACCTGCTTTCGCGAGACATAGTCAGGCTCACTGCCGTGCGCGCCATGCCCCCATGGCGCCGTAAAAGTTCGATATTCGCCCGAGGCCACTTCACGTGAATGGAAGACCGAATCAGCAAGACCATGAAGAGCAATCCCGACAATCGCATTGTCGTCCTTGTTCTCAGCAATCAGTGACTGATAAAACTCAAGATTCTCCTCCAATGTCCGTCCATTCAAGGCATGCAGCCCGCGTTGCGAAACCAGCCCGACAACCGCTGGAGCATAGTCCGGACCAGTGGCCAGATACCGGGTCCCATTGTTGAAGGCGTCCATCGCAGCATTCTGATCCGCAAACTGCGAGTACGAGATGATTTGCGACATCCGCTCGCTCGAAATACCGGCGGCGTCTGCGATCAAGGCCGGAAGGTAAAAATGCCCTCCCGCCTGACCAGTTTTGACCGCTCGAGCTTGTCCGCCGAGCTCCCCGTAGACGAGCCCAGACAGCATCGCTGATCTGCCAGCGTTTGTCTGGTCAGCAGCAGCGCGTTGACCAGCGTCGACTCGCTCAGCGTTGGTGCTCTCGATGTCGGCGCCGTTCTGATAGTTCTTTGCGGACCAAGGTCCTTCGCCCTGCTGGTTCAGGCGATCGCTGATCGCCTGCCCAACTCCCTGCCCCAACCCCGACGCGAACGACTGCGACATCCGCGCCAGCGTGGTCGACGAGTTGTAGCCCATCACCTGGCTGCTGGCCCACGAACCGACAGCCGAGGCCGTCGCCATCTTCAAGGTCTGACCGCCGGTCACGCCCTTGAAGGCATCACCCAGGGCCTGTCCGGCCAGATACCCCGCGCCGGAGCCGACCGCCGACGCGCCGACTTCCTTCCAGCTCCACTTGCCCTGCATGGCCTGCGTGACGCCCGAAGTCAGCGCACCGCGGGCCACCGCCGCACCGAAGTTGTCGGTCTGCTTGAGCCATTTGGCGGCCTCCTGTACCGACTGCCCCGCCGCCGATGTGTCGGCCAGCGCGCTGAGCCCCTCCGCGATCCCCGCCGAGAGCGCTCCCGATACCGCGGCCTTGCCCACCGCCTTCCAACTGAACTTCTCCACGTTGCCTGTGGCCATGCCGACGAGCTGGCTTGCGGCCGAACCCGCCGCAGCGCCGACAGCACCGGCGAGGATCGGGCCCAGCGTCGCGGCCGCCGCTCCCGCCGTGACCACGCTCACCACCACCGCCACCACCACCATCAGGATCACGCCGATCCCGCCGCAGCCCTTCTTCGCCGCTGGCGGCGGTGGCGGTTCCGGCAAGGTCGGATCCACCCGCCCGATCGCATCGCCCGGGTTGTACGGACGGAAGGTCGTCGCGTTGTTGTGGATGTTGGTGACCTTGTTCGGGATCACCAGCACCTGGCCTTCGCGCAGCGCCTCGTTGCCGCTCAGGCCATTGACCTCGGCGATCATGTACCACATCGCCGAGTCGCCCCACACGCTCTGCGCGATGGAACTCAAGGTGTCGCCGCCACGCACCGTGTAGCTCGACGACGCCGCCCCCGGATAGCCCGAGTTGACCGGCTGGTAGTTCTGGTCGAAGTCGGCCGTGTTCACCGGCACCGGGCTGCGGTCACGCTTGCGACGCTCCTCCGGCGTCAGTTCGCGCTGCGCCATCTGCTCGACGTAGGTCAGTTGCGACTCCGCCTTGCCGTCGTTCCCCACGTCGCCGACCAGGTGGCCGTCCGCGTACAGGAACCGGTGGGCCAGCGGCACCGTGGCACCGGCGCGGTACTCCTCGCGCAGGATGACCACGCCTTGCGCCGTCGTCATGAAGCGACGCCGCACGTTGGCGACCAGATCGAACTTCTCCCGCAGGTGGCCGTTGGAGTTGTAGGTGAAGGTCGTGACCCCCGATCCCGAAATGCCCTGCTGCGTCGACGTGATCTTCGTCTGCTTGGCCGCATCCCAGTACTGGTACTCGTAGGTCGTCGTGACCGTGTCGAACACCGTCTTGGCCAGCGCACCCGTGCCACCCGCACTCGCCGTGCCGATGTCGGTGGATCCGGCCTGGTAGTACAGATAGCTGCGGTTGCGCGTGACGTTCTTGTCGTCCAGCACCTTGTCCAGCTGCAGCCGGTTGTCCGCGTCGTACACCGACGACGTCGACTGGTAGAACGTGCCGTTGTCCTTCCACTCCTTCATCTGCAGCGTACGGCCCGAGGCATCGTTGCGCCGGCGGTTGATCAGCACGCCGTTCGCCAGCGAATCCTCCAGGTATCCGTCGGCGGAATAGGTGTAGGTCTCCACGCGGTCCACGCCGTTCACGGTCGTCGTCGCCGAGGTGCGCTGACCCAGCGCGTCGTACCCGATGCTCACGCCGGTGCCGCCCCGGACGATGCGCCCGTTCGTGTCCGTCGCCGACGTGCCCTGCATCGTCAACGACCCCATCGTCGTCGTGAAGCGGTTCATCTGGTCGTAGGTGTACCAGAGGCTCATCTGCTGCCCGGTCGCCCCGGTCACCGTCCAGTAGGTCGACGTCGCCGCGCGCCGGTTGCCGACCGCGTCGTATTCGTAGCGCAGGTCGTAGCTCTTGGCGTCACCGTCCCAGGTCCGCGCGATGCGGTTGAGCTCGTCGAACTGGACGACGCTCGCCTGGATCACCGAGGTGACCTGCTCGGAGTTCGCCGCGATCTGGCCGTAGCTCTCATGCGTGCGGTTGCCCGCATCGTCGTAGCCGTACTCGGTGAACATCCGGTTGTCCGCGTTCAGATCGAACACCTTGTAGAGGAGACCGCTCAGCGTGTAGTCGTAGCGGATGCTCTGACCGCTGCTGCCCCCTGCGACAGCAGCTTGCCCGACAGCCCGTAGTGGTACGCGTACTGACGTCCCTGCAGATCCTGGTGCCAGGTCGTGCGGCCGAAGTAGTCGATCTCGTCGACCAGCGTGCGGCCGTCCGGGTTGTAGGTCGTGCGGCGGTAGCCGCCCAGGTTCAGGTCGCCGACGCTGAGCACCGGGTCCGACACGTTGCCGGCCTCCACGCGCACATAGTCGTAGCGCGTCTCCGCACCCGATCCCGACACCGTCTTCACCACGCGTCCGAGCGAGTCGTAGAAGGTCTTGTCGACCACGCCCGACGCGTTCGTATGCGTGATCCGCTGGCCTTCCAGGCCGTAGGTGAAGCGCTCGAACAGGGTGGCGTCGACCGCCTTCGCGCCGGTGAACTCCCCGTTGGTGAAGTTCTGCGCCCGCGTGATGCCCAGCCGCGACACGGTGATCAATTGGCCGAGCTTGTCGAAGTCCTGCAGGACCACGTTGGCCAGTTCGTTGGTGATCTTGCGGTTGTCCAGGAATACGTCGTAGGCGAAGGAGCGCGACGACCCGTCCGCATTGAACCGGGTCGCCGCCTGCTCGCTGCCGCCGACATACGACTGCCGGCTCGTGTAGCCGTTGGCGTCGGTGCTGGACACCGTGCGCCCCAGCAGGTCGTAGCCGTAGCTCGTCGTCGGACGGGTGCGGCGGATGAAGCCGTTGGCCAGTGTCTCGAAGGTCTGCGGATCCTTCTTCGAGATCAGCTTGCCGAGGGCGTTGTAGGTGAAGGTGGTGCGCACCGCCGACTCGTCGACGGCATAGAGGCCCGCCTTCGTCGGGTCGTACAGGTCGACCATGGCGCGGGCGCGCTTCAGTGTGCCGTCGTCGTACTCTTCCGCGATCTCGCCGAACGCGTTGTAGGTCTGGTAGCGGCGCAGCTGGGCGCTCGCGACGAACTGGGTCACGTACTGCTTGAACTCGAACGGCTTGTCCACCGATCCGCCGACGGTCAGCACGCCGTCCACCGGCTTGATCGGATCGCCCACGACGTCGGTGGCCGGCTGCCCTCCCGCCGTCAGGATCTCCATGCGGTAGTTGAAGTCGGTCGAGGTCTCGAACACGCGTCCGCCCAGCGGCCGCTGCCAGACGTAGACCATCTGCGTGCCGTTCCAGGTGCCGTTGAGGTCGACCGTGGTGCCGTCGATCGTCAGGCGCATCCGGGTCGCCGCCTGATGGCTCGGGCCGTAGAAAGTGATCGGCGCGAGCGGGGTCCGGTCCGACACCGGCGTGCCCAAGGTCACCGCGCGGGTCGCCGACACGCTGAAGTCGCCGTGCCCCTTCGCGGAGACCACCGTGTCCTTGCCGGTGATCACGTACTCGTAGTCCCAGGCCAGGTCGGCGCCGGACTGCGGCGTGTAGTCGTCCAGCAGCAGGTTGCGCGCGGTGGTCCCTTCCGGCAGCGTGATCCACGTGCGCCACGCCCCGCCCTTCGGGCGCAGGCGCACCTGCACGAGATCATCGACCTTCGCGTCGATCCGCAGGAACGACGGCTTGTAGGTCGGCTCGCGCATCACGTAGTTGGCGACGCCGTTGTCGGCGACCGTGAAGGTACCCTTGCCGATGTAGGTGACCTGGTTGGCGTCGTTGGTCGCGGTGAAGTCGACGTCGAAGGTCTGGTTGCGGTCCGTGGCGAGCAGCGGGATCACCATCTTCCCGTTCGCCATCGTCACGCTGCGGTTGTCGATGGTGCCGTTGCGCAGCCGCAGCTGGACGCTGGACAGCTTCGTCGAATTGGGGATCGTGACCTCGAGGCTGGTCCTGCCGAAATAGGCGTTGTTGAAGGTCGGCACGACGACACTGCCGTCCGTCCTCACCACGACCGTACCGGAGAAGGCCCCCGTTCAGGGTCGGCGTACTCGATGGTGATCGAGGTATCGGCGCTGCGGTTCAGCCAGTCATACAGGTTGAGCGTCAGTTCGCCCGACCCCCATCGGCGCGGGTCCGTGTCCGACAGCAGATAGACCTGCCCCCCACCGTCAGCTTGACGTTCCCTGCCAGGTTGGGAACGCCGAGATTGGCGATGGCGGGATAGCTGGTCGCGCCCACCGCCGAGACATTGGAGCGTCCCGTCGTCATCGCGCCCTGGCCCTGCGCAGCCAGGCGGCGTCCGGTGCCCTCGCCGGCGAAGACCCGGTAGACATAACTCACCGGCGCTGAACGGCTGAAGGCCGACCGGCCGACCCAGCCGCTGAAGTCGCTCTCCGAGACGGTGAAGGCGCTGGCGGAGCCAAGTTCACGCGTCAACCTGCTGGTCTGGCCGTTGTAGCTGATGTCGAACTCGACGACATACTTGCTGAACGCCGGCGAGCCGGCGACTGCCTGGTAGTCCGGCGAGAAGGTGAAGTTCTGCGGCCCAGTCGGCGTGCGGTAGATCGGGTTGCTCCGGTCCCAGGGAATCCCGCCCCCTCCACCGCCGTGGTAGGAGCCCGCGATGAACTGGCCGTTGGTCTCGATCACATACTGATAACCGGAGTCCGCACGATTCCACAAGCCGCCATCGATGTCCGTCAGGTCGATGAATCCTCCGGAATACGGGATCGGTCTGAAGTTCTCGTCCGCGCCGTAAAAGCGCAGCCAGATCAGGCCAGAAGCATGGGCGGGCGTATTGAGATAGATGGCGGCATGGCCGTTGGGCATCCCGCGGAACTCGACGGGGTCGAGTTGGACCGCGGTCAGGGCGCCGGCGGACACGTTGCCCGCGGCGCCGACGGTGACGACTTCCTGCATCACCTTCTGGACAGCGCCGTCTGCGTTGTACGTCCGGATCTCGATCGTGTAGCTGCCCTGGGCCCAGCCCTGCATGTCCAGCGACTGGACGGTGTCCAGCGCCCCTGTCGGCCCGGTATAGCCGGGGTAGGTGTAGGCGTTCAGCGTGGACAGGGCGAGCGGCGTCGGATCACCAGCCGCCCCGCTGCGGCGGATGACTTCCACGCGGGCATCCGAGGACTTCGGGATCACGAGGCGGCTCGGATATTCCATGCGCCACGAGTAGGTAGGCAAGCCGTAGAGTTCCGGGCTGCCTGCGCCGCGGATCTGCTTGTCCTTCTTCACGGAGACAACCAGCGTGCCCAGCACGACGCCCTTGCCACCGATCTTGCCGACCAGGTCGTAGCGTTCTTCGTTGAACTGCGAGCTGTTGACCCACTTGGACTGGCTATCGATGATGATCGGCGGGGCGCCCGGGGTGAGCGTTCCGGCCAGCGAGTTGCCCGGCCCCACGTCGGGGCCGACGCGCCGCAATTCGTAGGAGGCGTTGTCAGCCAGCATCGGGAAACCGGCCGGCAGGGACAGCGGCATATTCGTCAACGGCCGCGTCATGCTGGCGTCGACCGGGTAATTGCCGTTGTGCATGAACGTCCCCGACCATCCGGTCGTGAGCGCGTAACCGCCGCTCCCCGGCACGGTCTGGCTGCTGACCTTGGGGATCTCGCTGAGGTCGGCAAACGGATAGTTCGTCCCCCCGAGGCCGAGGACGCCCCGAGCGGCGTCTGTCCGGTCGGCGTGCTGACCGGCGTCTTGCCGAGCGCGCCCGAGCCGCCCGTCGCGCCGGTGTAGTCGGCGCCCTGCACCGGGTTCATCGAGATCGCGCCGTACAGCGGACTCAGCTTCTGCAGCAGCGCCGACTGACGGGCCGCTGCAGTCAGCTGGAACTCCGCCGCGAAGTCCACCGTCTTCAGCAGCTGGTTGCGCTTGTCGTGCACGCTGAAGGTGTGATTCAGCCGCGCCAGGTCCGCCGCCGCATCGCCGATCGACATCGACCGCAGGTCCAGCGTGGCCTGCGCGCTGACGATCTTGCGGGTCGCATTGCCGTTGCGGTCGTACAGCGTGACCGCGATCGCGCCGCCGTCGCTGTTGTTGCGTTCGACCTTGCCCAGCACGTTGTACTCGGCGAATTCCTGCCAGCCGTCGCCCATCCCCTTGCCGGTGATGTCGCCGAAGACGTTGTAGCGCGTGCGGCGGATCTCGCCGGTCTGCGCGTGGGTCGCATCGCCGTCGTACTCGGCCGTCACCCGGCCCATCGCGTCATAGGCATAGCGCTTGACGATGTCCACCTTCGTGGCATCGGCACGGAGCACCTCCTTGGAGGTCGAGCGTCCCACGCGACCGTAGGCGTCGAGCTCGACCAGCGTGTAGTGCCCCTCGGCATCCGCGGTTGCCGTGCGGTCGCCGTTGGCGTTGTAGTCGAACCGGGTGATGCGGTCGTCGCCGGCCTGGCCGCGCTGGATCGTGCGCGACACCAGGCCCAGTCCGTTGTACTCGGTGTCGGTGACCGGCGTCACCCAGCGCGTCTGGAAATCGCTGAAGCCCGGCGCGGTGCGGCGGATCTCGCGGCCGAGCTTGTCGTACTCGACGACCGTCTCGCTCCAGACCTGCGACGCACCGTCCGGCGACAGCCCGACCAGGTCGCGCTGCTTCCTCACGTTGCCCAGGCCGTCGTACTCGTAGGTCGACACGGCATCCATCGTCACGTTCACGGCCGCGCCGGTCGCGTTCAGATAAGTCGACGCCACGCCCAGCACCCGCTTCTCGGTCACGCGTCCCAGCGTGTCGAGCACGAAGCGCGTCGTGCGCGCCTGGTCCAGGCTCAGCCCGGCGCGCAGCGTCGCCGGATCTCGCAACGCGGCGGCCTGCTGGCCGTCCGTCTGCACCGCATAGGCCGCAACGCGGCCCGCGTACTTGACCTCGGCCGTGGCGACATCCTGGAAGGCCTCGTAGTCCCAGCCCACCGCGTACGACTCCTGGTCGATACGCAGCACCTTGCGGCCGATCTTGTCGTAGTAGCTGTAGACCGAGTTGCCGCGACCGTCGATCTCCTGCACGACGTTGCCGACGGCGTCGTAGACCAGCCCTTGCAGACGCACGGTGGTCGGCACGGACAGCGGCGCGACGATGTCGTTCGAGCTGGGATTGGCCTCCCAGTAGCGGACGTTCTCCCGCGAGACCTCGACCAGCCGGCCGAGTACGTCGTAGGCCTTCACCGTGTTGCGATCGACCGCCGCATCGGCGGGCGGCGGCGTCCAGTTCGATCCGTCGACGACGGTCACCGTGCCGCGTGCGCTCTCACGCACGACATGGCCCGCCGCGTCGTAGTCGTAGCCGATGTAGCCGCCATCGGCGGCCACCTGTCCCAGCTTGTTGCCGGCCGCGTCGTAGCGGGTCAGCGAGCGTGCACCGCCGCTGACCTGGGCGTCATTGAGCCAGTTGCCGCGCGAGACCTGCTCCACCACGCGACCCAGCGCGTCGTAGCGGGTCCATTCGACCGGGATCACCGTCGAGCTGGTCTGGGCGACGCCGTCGAAGGCGGTGTATGCCGTGCCGATGCGGTGCGTCAGACGCCCCGCCTTGTCGTACCGGTAGGCCGTCGTGCGGCTGATCCAGCCGCCACGGCCGTCGGGGTTCACGGCCTCCACCGAGCTGGTCCGGTTGCCGAAGGCGTCATAGCCGTAGCGGTTCACCACCGCCGCGCCGTCCACCGTCACCGGCAGCGTCTCCGTGATCACGTTGCCCAGCTTGTCGGTGTTGAACACCGCCGTGCCGCCGACCTTGTTGGTCACCTGCTTGTCGAAGCGGTTGCCGTTGACGGCGTACTGCGTCGACTCGACGACGTTGCCGCCCTCGACGGCGGAGGTCGAGCTCAGCAGGCGATCCAGTCGATCGTAGACATTCGTGTTCAGCGCGTCCTTGGGATGGTCCGTCGTCGCGGGTTCCTGCCCCACGACCGGCGCGACCACCTTGTTGAAGTAGCGCCGCACCGTCGCGATCTGATTGCTGCCCGCGGTCCAGTAGGTCGTCCGCGTCGCATAGCCCTCGGGATCGACCTGCAGCGTCACCCGGTTGAGCTTGTCGAAGTAGAAGTACCCGACGTTGCCCAGCGGATCCGTCACCTTCACCGCGTTGCCGAAAGCGTCGTATTGCGTCGACGTGCGGAAGCCCGCCGCATTGAGCGTGGACGTGCGGCGTCCCGCGGCGTCGTACTCGTGCGTGGCGGTGTACTTGTCCAGCAGGGCCTGCCGGTCCGCCGCCGACAACTGCTCGGCGGACTCCGCCTTGCCCAGCCGCAGACGTTCCGCGCGCGCCCAGACGCTGTTGGTGGTCGCCAGCGCGACGCCACGCGCCTCCACTTCGCTCGTCAACCGTCCCTTCGCGTCGTAGCCGTAGCGCGTGGTCGACGCCGCGTCCGTGCCCTGGGCGAGGGTCTTCTCGATCACATGGCCCGCGTCGTCGTAGACATAGCCCGTCTTCGTCGCCTCGAGGCGCCCGTACGCCGCGATGCTGGCCTTCAGCCGACCGCCGGCGTCGTATTCGTTCCGGGTCTCCACACCGGTGGCGTCGATCGCGCTCAGGACCCGTCCCGCCTTGTCCAGCTCAACGCTGCTGACGTGATCGTCGGCACTGGAGGTCGGTGTGGCATCCAATGCCGTCGACGTCGCGTAGCGCAGCGTCGTTGTCCTGAGCCCGGCATACCGGGTCTCCGTGACGTAGCCGCCCGCGTCGTATTCGAAGCGCAGCCGACCGAGGGTGTCGTAGCGGAAGCTCGTGACCCGGTCCTGCACGTGGGCCGCCGGGACGCCCAGCGTCGCCGCGGTCCAGGTCGCGCCCGCGGTGCGCAGCGCCTGCATCGTGGCCGCATCGGCGACCCGCGCGAAGGCGGTCTTCTGGCGCAGGTTGCCCGCGGCATCGTAGGCGAGCACCGTGATGCCGCCCTCGGCGTCCACCACCGTCGTCGCGCGACCCAGCGCGTCGTAGAGGGTGCTCGTCACGCGGTCGTTCGCGTGGACGGCCGGTGCCGCCGCGCCGCCGTCCATCCAGGCGACCGGGTTCACCGGCGTCGCATAGGCGATCTGCTGCTTCACGCGGCCCGCGCCGTCGTAGCGGAACTCCACGACTGTGCCTGCAGCGTCGACGCTGAACTTGACCCGCCCGTCCTTGTCGAAGACCCGGCCCGTGACCTCGTCCTTGGCCGGCACGCTCGTCAACAGTTCCGCCACTGCCGCACGCGTGGGCTGCATACCCAAGGCCGTGAGGTTGGCGGCCGTCAACGACGTCGCCAGGCGCGTGACGCGGCGCTCGCGCCCTTCCCCGTCGTACTCGGTGTAGCGCACCGAGCCCATCGGGTCGATCTGATACACGAGGCGGTTCGCCTCGTCATACGCATACAGCGTGCGTGCGCTCGCCCAGTCCGTGCTCGATGTCAGGCGTCCCGCCAGGTCGTAGGCATAGGTCCGGGTCAGCTTCAGATCGCCGGCATTGACCCCGTCATCGGTGATCTCGGCCGTGCGGCGGCCCAGCTTGTCGTACTCGTACCGCGTGACGATGTTGTTGGGATCGGTGACCTTGAGCGTGCGGCCATCCGCATCGAGCTCGAACCGCGTCGTCAGCGCCAGGCCGGAGGGATCCACCGTGCTCGCGACCAGGCGTCCCGCCACGTCGAAGTTCTGGCGCGTCTGGCGACCGTCGGCCTCGGTGGTCAGCACCGTCGTACCGGTGTCGGTGTCCTCGTACACGTAGCTGGTGCCGAGGTTGAGTCCCGTCGGATCGACCGTGCGCGAGGTGAGGCGGTTCAGGTCGTCGTAGACGTACTTCGTGACCGTGCTGTTGGCATCGGTGGTCTCGACCACGCGGCCAAGGCTGTCGTACTTCGTGCCGGTGCTGTTGAGCGGCGTCGTCGTGGTCTTCAGCTCGCCGTTCTCGGTGTACGCGTAGGTCGTGGGCACGCCCGCGCCGTCGGTGGCGCTCTCCACCTCGCCGTGGCGGTTGCGCGTGACCCGGCTCTTGATGTTCTCCGGCGTCGTGACCTCCACGGTGCGCGCAGCGAGGTCATAGCGGTAGGTGGTCGTCTGGCCGTTGCCGTCCTTGGCAGTGGCCACGCGGCTGAACGCGTCGTAGGTCGTGTAGCGGTCGACCAGCGCGCCGTCGGTGGTCTGCACCACGCGGCCCAGTCGGTCGTAGCCGGTCTTGGTCAGGACGCCGCGCGCATCCAGTTGTTCGTAGACGCGGCCGAAGGCGTCCACCCGCGTGCGCGTGATGGCGTTGAGACCGCCGAAGTCATCGGTCCTGGCGACCAGCACCCCACGGCGGTCGTACTCCAGCTTGCCCAGCACCAGCGTGCCTTCCAGGCGGATCTGGTGCGACACGACGTCGGACTGGCCGAAGGCGTTGTAGGTCGTGGACGTGGTGTAGCCCAGCGCGTCGGTGGTGCTCTTGAGCAGCCCGCGCGCGTCGTAGTCGAAGACGGACTCCGCCTTGGCATACGGCTGGTTGCCGGCCGTGCGCTGCGCCAGCAGTTCCAGCACCGCGTTGCGGATCGCCGTGTTGGCCAGGCCGCCGTTCAGCCCGTTGAACGTCGTCGTGCTCAGCCGCCCGCCGTAGGCGATCGTCTTCACCAGCTGGCCGAGCCCGTCGTACTGGTTCTCCTGCACCTCGCCCAGGGCGTTGATCGTGTGGGTGAGCTGCCCGTCCTCGTTGTAGAAGAAGACGGTGCGCTGCGTGCGCGTGCCGTCGGAGACGGTCTGGCTGGTCTTGCGACCCGCCAGGTCATACGTATAGGTCGTCCCGTACTGCGCCCAGATCGCCTTGACCTGCGCCTCCGTCTGGCCGTCGACCAGCAGCGCCGCGCCGCGCGCGCTGAGCGTGCCGATGACGCGCCCCACCCCGTCGTAGATGACCTTCTGCGTGCGCACTTCCGCCGTGCCCACGGCCTTGGTCGTGGACACCACGCGACCTGCCGCGTCATAGGCGAAGGTCGTCACCGTGCCGTCGGCGTCGGTCTGCTGATCGAGCTGGTCCAGCGTGTTGTAGCGCCACAGCTCGGTGCGGTCGCCGGCGAAGCCGGACGTGCCCGAAGGCCGCCATGCGCCGGTGCCGCCGTCGAAGAGCGTGATCTCGCCCGAGGTCAGCGCCTTCGCATACCGCGTGCGCTGCACGACGTGGCCCCGCTCGTCGTAGACCTGCTCGGTGACATAGCCCTCGGCGTCGATCTCGCCGATGACGCGGTTCTGTCCGTCGTAGACGTAGCGCGTCGTCTGGTCCTTGGGCGAAGCTGCGGCCGGACGCAGCTGCGCCAGCGTGCCGGTGGCGCGTTGCGCGCTCGCCGTCGGGTCGGCGTAACGCACCCGCGCGGCCAGGCGGCCGGCCGCGTCGTAACGGTACTCGACCAGGAAGCCCTCGCCGTCGAGCTCGCCGAGCAGCCGGCCCTCGGTGGAGTAGAACGTGCGGGTCACGCGGTCGTTGTCCGCATTGGCCGCGGGCGTCGCGTTGGCCGCCGTGGGCGTGGTCGCGAACACGGTCAGGTCGATCGCCGTGGCGTAACGCACCGTGCCCACGACGCGACCGGTTCCGTCATAGCGGGTTTCCGTGACGAAGCCGGCGTTGTCGACCGTGCGTGTCGGACGGCCCGCCTGGTCGTAGATCGTCCAGTTGCGCTGGTCCTTGGCCGTCGCCGCGGGCCGGATCGCCGCCAGCGTCGGCGTCGTGGGCGGTTCCGCCCAGGCCAGGTTGGGCGTGGCGCCTGTCAGCGCCGCCAGCGGCGTCGCATACACGATGGTCTGGACCGGACGCTGCGAGGCGTCGTAGCGGAACTCCGTCACCGTGCCGTTGCCGTCGACTTCCGCGACCTTGTTGCCGCGCTCGTCGTACAGGAACCAGTGCAGAACGCCGGTGGGGTCCTGCGTCTTGTACAGCAGCCCGCGCGCGTCGTAGGAGTTCGTCGACGTGCCCAGCGCATTGCCGTTCTGCGTCCGCGTCACACCCAGCAGGCGACCCATCTTGTCGTAGGTGCTGACGGTGACCAGCCCGTTCTGCTCGGTCACCGTGGACACGTAGCCGTTGCCGCCGTCCTGGTGCACGTAGCTCGTGGCGATGCTGCCCTGCTGACGGCTCAGGACGCGGCCCAGGCCGTCGTAGGCGTAGGTGATCGACGCGCTGAGGCCGTCGGTCATCGTCAGCAGCCGGCCGCTCGCGTCATAGGCGTAGACAACGACATGCTGGCCGGCCGCCACGCCATTGCCCGAGGCGTCCGTGGACGTGTAAGCGGTCTCGCGCAGCTTCTGGCCGCGCAGGTCGTAGACGGTGTCCACGCGGCTGGTGCGGGTCTTGTCGGCGCCGTTGACCCAGGTCGTCAGCTGTGCCTCGGTGGGCGTCTGCGACACGGTCAGCGCGCTCACGTTGTACGCGCCGCCCAGGTAGGTGATCGTGCTCGTCGGCAGCTTGCCGGTGTAGCGCAGCTCGGTGACCACGCCTTCGGGGCTGAGCTTGAAGCGCAGCTTGCCCTCGGCGTCGTAGACATACCGTGTCGTGGCCGGTGCCGAGGCTTGCGCGGTGCCGCCGCCATCGGGGTCGGCGACCGCATAGACGGTCTCCGTGGTGAGCAGCCGGTTGACGTAGGTGCGACGGACCGTGTTGCCCGCCGCGTCGC
This sequence comes from Roseateles chitinivorans, assembly GCF_050632145.1. Classification (GTDB taxonomy): domain Bacteria; phylum Pseudomonadota; class Gammaproteobacteria; order Burkholderiales; family Burkholderiaceae_C; genus Roseateles; species Roseateles chitinivorans_B. The sequence goes on along the minus strand of NZ_CP192577.1, from coordinate 4,118,809 downwards.
GGATCAGGATCAGGTTGTTGTCGGTGTCGTAGTTGTAGACCGTGACGCCGCGGTCGTAGTCGGTGAAGGTGGCCTGGTCCTCGGTCGTGTAGTACTCGAAGAAGGTCCGCACGGTGTCGTTGGTGACGCCGTTGTTGGCGCCCTTGGACGGATGGCTCTGCTTGAGCCGGCCGCTGCCGTCGTAGTACCAGAAGTCCGTCGTGAAGCCACCGGGCTGCGTCACCCGCATCGTGCGGGATGCGGTGCTGTACTCGTAGTTCGTGATCTGATTGTCGGAGCCCCAGCTCTGCGAGATGCGCGCCAGCCCTTCGCTGACGACCCACTTGAAGTTCTGCGAGGTGCCGTCGCTGTTGGTGATGCTGCGCAGCATCCCGTTGGTGATGTCGGCGGAGGCGACGTAGGTGTAGTCGGTCGTGTAGACCTTGCCGTCGGTGATCGAGCCGTCGGCCGGGGTCAGGTCCACCGTCACGCGCGACAGACGGCCGTTGGCGTCGTACGTGTAGAGCGTCGTGGACACCGCCTTGGGCGTTTCGTCCATCACGCTGACGCGCTGCAACTGATTGCCGCTGTACTCGTAGACGATGCGGCCGCCGGTGCCGTTGGCATCCGCCGCCATGCTCGACAGGCGTCCGTTGGCGTCGTACTTGAACACCGCGTTGAGCAGCGTCGGCGAGCTCCAGCCGGTCAGCCGGCCCGTGGCCACGTCGAAGGTGCCCGACTGCGGACCGTTGCTGAAGGTGGCCTGCGTGAGCTCGGCGTTGAGCGTCAGGTAGGTGTCGCCGCCCGAGCCCGTCGTGCTGACATAGCGGTTGGTGACCCAGGTGTACAGACGCTCGGAGCCGTCCTCGTTCGTGACGGTGACCGTGCTGCCTGCAGCTCCCCAGGCGCCAGCGGTGAGCCGCATCGACTGGCGCACGAACCCGGCGATCCAGTTGTCGCCGTTGTCGTCGTTGAAGCTGCCCCGGCTGTTGTAGGTGCGCAGCGCCTGCAGGTCGCTGCCCACGGCGGCCAGCAGGCCGTCCTGGTCCTGGACGACGAGGTTGCCGGTGTAGCCGTTGATGAAGATCTGCGTGTTGCGCAGACCGAGACCGCCCTGGTTCCACACCCCGGCCTGGTTCACCGTCCCCGTGAAGGAGGTGTAGTTCAAGCCCAGACCCGTGCCGCTGACAACGCCGACCATGATGTTCGTCCCTTTGGTTTCACCAACGAGGCGCGGACGGAGCCGCCCTTTCGCACCTCGATACGTGCAATACATCCGGGGATCCGCGGCGCGGTTTAGGCCCGATCGACGCCAATTTGTAAGCGATCGTGAAGGCACCGCCGGAGCGGCGAACTCCCGCGCAGGCGCCTTCGCAGCGACGCAGTGGTGACGGGACGGTGCGGCCCGTCCCTGATGTCTTGCGATGTCTTCTTCGCCCGCTCGCTAAACCGCGGTCGTCAGGTCGGGATAATCTGTCGAGTGCCCCGATGTGCCATTGCGCGCCATCGGCCCGCCGCCGTTTCCGTTCACTTCCCACCGCCATGCCGCAGACCTTCGACACCCTGATCCAGCAAGGCCTCCAGGCCAGCGAGTCCGACGACACCGAACTCGCGCTGCAGCGCTTCCGCGAGGCCGCGCAGGCCGTCCCGGGCAACGGCCTGCCGCATTTCCTCGCCGCCGGCGAGCTGGCCCAGGTCGGCCGCATGCAGGAGGCCGAGAGCGCGTACGCGACGGCGGTGCTGCTCGCGCCGGACATGGCGATCGCGAGATACCAGCTGGGTCTGCTGCAGTTCGCGACGGACCGGCTCGCACTGGCGTTGACGACCTGGCAGCCGCTGCTGGCGCTGGGCGAGGACGATTTCATGCGTCGCTTCGCGCAGGGCTTCTTCGCGATGGCGGGGGAGGACGTGGCGGAGGCGAAGGCGCAGTTCCGCGCGGGACTGGCGCTGAACACGGCGAACCCGCCGATGAACCGCGACATCGAGCGCGTGCTGGCGAGCCTGGACGAGATCACGGCGACGCTGGCGGCCAGCGCCGGTCCGACGGAAGCGTCGGCGCCGGTGGTGGATGCGGCGGGCGAGGCGGACGAGGCGGAAGCCGAGGCGAGCTCGAGTGAGGCCTCGGCCCACGTGCTGCTGGCCAACTACCAGCCGGTCGGCAAGCCCAACTGAGTCTGGCGACGATGACGCGCATCGACCGGCCCGACCGCGGCGCACCGCCGCGTCCTGTGAAGGACGGGGGCGGAGACAAGCGCACCGGCAGGTCGGGGCACGCGGCTTCGGGACCATCGACGGCGGCTCGCGACGGCGCGGGGGCCGGCGGACAGCCGTCGACGGCGGCGCTGGACCGGGTGCTTCAGACGGCGACCGACCGCCCGGGCGACGACCGCGCCATGCTGCGCGCGATCATGGAACCCACGCTGGCCGCGGCGCTGGGGCGCGATGCGATCGCGGATCCGGCGTTCTTCGGGTTGGTGGACGCGGTGGTGGACACGCTGCTGGCGTCGCCGGATGCGATGCGGCTGCTGGCAGAGGCGCGGGCGGAGCTGGCGGCCAAGAGCACCTGAGCGGCGCGCTAGGCCCGCATGACGTCACGCCGAAGCGCGCTTACTGCTCGGCATCAGGGTCAGGTTTGAAGTCGTCGGGCGTTGCACCTCCGCATGCGCGCCAGAGGCCGCCATTGGCGCACGGTTGCCGTGGAGGATCAGCATTTCCGCCTCCTCGTCATGCTCGGGCCTCAGCCTGAGCAACTCCTCGGAGCGCGCGAATGCATGGCTGCATTGCTCGCACTTCGCATGAGGTTGGATTCGATTTCCGGCCAGATCAAGATCTCAATAAGGCTACACGCCGAATCAGTATTTGAACTGTATCGAATAGGTCCAGTCGCCGTTCTCTTTCATCAGAGCCTTGTAGATCACTTCGACCCAGGTTTTCTCATGCTCCCGAAAATGAACTAGCAACTTTCGAAGCGCCTCAAGGATTTCGTCAGTAGGCCCCACCGAATCCAAGTGCCCTTCAGGGCTCGAGATGGTGATCATCAGCTTGTCTTGCTCCCCTTCCCGTCCGCGTAAGACCTGCATATCGGCTGCATGCCAAGTCTCAGGAGTGGCAATGATCAATGCGTCCACCACTTCCTGGTCAATCAGTGCCTGGCGCTCGATCAATGAATTCATCGGCATTTCCCGCTATTTGTTCAGCATTGAAGCTACTCTAACCCGCTTGTTGTCTTGCGTCGCAGAGACTGGGATGACAAGTGGATCAGGGTCAGGTTGACCAGTTCTTCGGAGTGTGCGACCGGATGGCCCCACCGCCTTCGTCGGCGTGCCGCTCCGGCGCTTGGACCGCGCCTCGATGCTGCCGGCTCCCCCGGCCCTGCGTCGGCCTGCTGGGGCAGGCGCTCCTTAGGGTCAGCCCCGACGCCGGCCGGGACTGACCGCTGTCCTGTGGCAGCGGCTGCGAAAAGCCAGAGCAGTGCTCAGCTCAGGCGAGGCTTCAGACTCAAGGCTGACCCCGCAGCCTCCGTAGCAGCGGCTCATGGAACAGCCGGGTGGCTCAGCGCTGCAGCACCCAATGGCCGCTCATGACTCAGCTAGCAATTTCAAGGAGACGCCAACATCGAGTTGGCTAGCCACCTCATTTGCCTTGCTCAGCAAACTAGCGCATGAGCCTGGAACCGGATACTTGAAAATCACGTCGATTCGCAAGGCCTTGCCTTGCGAATCTTTATACGCCTCGTAAATCTGCCCGGACTCAATGAACTCGAAGTAGGCGTTGAGCTTTGCCTGCAAGGCAGTGAGATGCTGGCGCTCATCATCCCAAGTCCACGAGTCGATGATGCTCAACACTACGGTGTCGGTCGCAGTTTCTAGACCTGCTGCATCAATAACGCCAATATTTTCGAGACTCACGTTACGGCTTTCTAATGATGACCACTGGTCCGGGCGGCCGCTGTGTTCCTCCAATGTACGGAGCCTTTCCTTTTCCAACCACTGTACCGCCGTATTGGACGAGTTCAGGGTACACAACCACTTGGTTCGGCGTCAGCTGGGCGGTGACCGAAGCCCTCATGTGTGAAGGCATCAATGTGCCAGTGCCAGTGCCAATTTCTTCGCCAAGAGCATCTAGTCGAACTCTCAGGCCAGACGGGCCATTCGACCTAATGGTGATTTGCGGCTGAATGTTGACTTGAGTTTGTGGCAGGACTTTGGTGATGACTGAATCGCCCCCGGCTTGTTCAGCGTCAACGTGTCCTTCGACAGGATGCGCCCCTGCGCGTTGGTCGTGTACGTCATCTCCGTCTGGGCCACCTCGTCCGTCACCCGCGTCAGGTAGCCGCTGACGTCGTAGCTGAACGAGGACGGCTGTATGCCCCGCCGCATCCACCGTCCGTCGTACCCGCACATACGACAAGTTGTCGAGGTAGGTGGCCTCCAGAAAACCGTCCGCCGTGTACGTGTAGCGCTCGACGCTGACCGCCCCGTTCTCTCCAGTCTGCGTCATCTGCTTGCGCTGCCCCTAGCGCGTCGTATTGCACCGCCCTTCCGTCCGCACCAGAAAGTGCCAGGTGTTGAGGGCGGTAGGACCAATGCCGAAATGCTCGACTTCGATTAGCCGGATACAGGCTCCTGAGCTACCCGCCAGGACGATCACGGCGCCCACGCTGGTCCCGGCAATCCGCCTGAGAGCCAGCGTTCTTTGAGCTGTTAGATGTCGCCATCGACACGCTGCCCGCGTCGCTCGACGCGATGCTGCTGCTGGCGGAGGCTCGGGTGGAGATGGCGGCCAAGTCCACTTGCGCGGGGTGTCGACCTGCACCTCACCGGATCTGACCTGTGCATTCGCAGAAGAATTCGCCCTTGGAGCCTTGTTGGCGACCGCTCATCCATCTCGTACAAAGCCTTGAGCACTACTTCCGGCATTACCAAATACCAAACGCCCGCTCAATGCGGGCGTTTGGCGAGGGCTAGCTTGGTCAGGTTAAGTTTGAAAATCTCGCATAAGAGGGTGCTTTCTGCCAATCGGGGTCAAAGGCGTCAATGAGCCTCCAAAGAAAATCCTCTCGCCGAGCAACGAAATAATCGTGCTGCTCAATCAACGCTGCTTCTTTTACCTCAGCCCAGCGAAGCTCGTGCATGCAATACGCTATGGCATCAACAGAAAGCTCAGACGGTCCAGAATTTCGAGCATGCCGGTAACTATTCACAATCGAGCAAAGCCTTTCGGATAGCTCAGCCCTTGACGATTCATGCTTCTTCAGGAATATGAGCAAGTCCTCGTAGCTCTGCTCTATCGCTCGCGCGTCTTCGTCTTTGTCCTCTGCATCTCGCACTTGCTCGCAAAGAACCCGAAATTCATCAATTTGGTATGAGATCATTGCTTCTTCACCCAGCGGCCAAGTTTGAAATCAAACACCTTTTCAGTGTAATTGGACACCGTAAAGCCGGCCTTTTCAAATGCGACCGTGGCCGCGCTCTGCGCCGACTCACCCTCAGGTCGATAGTGACCGGAAACGTTATCAAGCTTAACCTTTCCTCCATAGTAATGCCCTTCGCCTGCGGCGATCACCGGATTTCCTCCGCCGGTAAGATCATAGTGACCATACTCCCCATTCCTGGGTATCGGGGACATTATTAAATTTCCGTCCTGGTCAACGACGTAAAGAAAATCATTCGAACGCGAGCCTCCGGCACGCCATGGAGCAAACGGCCGCGGACCACTTTCAGGAATCTGGTTGGTGAAGACAATTGGTGCCTTCAGTCCTGCTCCCCCTCGGCCGCGGCAGCTTCGATGTTGCCAACTCTCGCCACCACCAACCTATCAACCGCGGCGACGCTTCCGGTCCCCGAGATCCTAATCGCCTCCGGCTCAAACCGGAGACTGCCACCCACCGACAGGTCAACGCCCGGCGCCATCCTCAACTCGGCACCCAACTCTCGAATCAGCGCTGCGCGCTCCGCAGCGACCATCTTGGTGGCCACCTTCGCTCCACCCGGCAAGACCCTATTGCTCGCCAACATCAGCACCCCGACCCCTGCCTGCGCGTACTCGCCGTCACCCACGTTCTGAGCGACCTCAGTCACCCCAAAAACAGGATCGAGAGCAGTGGTGGCAAAGAAGTTGGGGACGGTGCTCAGGTTTTGAGATATCCCGTTGCTCCAGCTGTCCCTACGCGCGACTTCGCCGACGGAGAGCCCTGTCCCCACCGATGCGAATGTTCTGGAAGAAATCGCATACGGCAGTTTCGACATCCGAAGCTGCTCTTCGGAAACGGGGCGGAGATAGGCGAGTCGCCTACTGGCTTCGCTCGATGCGCTGGATTTCCCTCCGGAAGATCCGAAGATCAGACTCTCGATGTCGACCGGCTGGGCGCGATAACGGTTGAGCAAGCGCCGCGTCTCGCTGTCGTTCTCGCTTGCTTGCAAAGCTTGGGCGTAGGTCTCCGCCCGGGCGTTCTGCCCGACGATCCCCGCTCGATAGCGCTGCTGCGCCTGCGCGTCCTCGTCTGCCCAGATCGGCCCAGAGATCGCGTCGAAGTTGGACAGCCCTCGCGCCTGGTCCTTGATGCCTTGCTGCACCCGCGCGGACCAATCCGCCACCGATGCCGTGGACAGGCGCAAGCCTGCCCCCGCCCACGCGCACACCGTTGCCGTCTATGTTCGCCGGTGAATCCGCTTCGAACATCGCCCGTACCGAATCCTTCTCCTCCGGGCTGGCTACGGCGGTAAAGCGTGCATCATCGATGGCGCCGTTGATTCCCTCCCCAAACCCCGCTGCGAACGCCTGCGACATGCGCGCGACCGTGACCGCCGAGTTGTAGCCCATCACCTGGCTGCTGGCCCACGAGCCGACGGCCGTGGCCGTCGCCAGCTTCAGGATCTGACCGCCGGTCACACCCTTGAATGCATCACCCAGGGCCTGTCCGGCCGCATACCCCGCGCCGGAGCCGACCGCCGCCGCGCCGACCTCCTTCCAGCTCCATTTGCCCTGTATGGCCTGCGTGACGCTCGACGTGAGTGCGCCACGTGCGACTGCGGCACTCAAACTGTTCGGTTGAGACAGCCAATCCGCCGCGCTCTTCGCAGTCTCGCCCATGGATCCAGACGCCGCGAGGTTGGTCCCCTGCACGATGCCCTGCGCAATCGCTCCCGACACCGCCGCCTGTCCCACCGCCTTCCAGCTGAACTTGTCGATCGTGTCCGTTGCAAGCCCCACCACCTGACTGGCCACGGAGCCCGCCGCGGCGCCTATCGCCGCGGCCGCGATCGACCCGGCCGTCTGGCCCAGCAAGCCGGTCATGGCCCCCGTCAACGCACCTGCCGTGACGTAGCTCACCACCACCGCCACGACCACCATCAGGATCATGCCGAACGCGCCGCACCCGCCCTTCTTAGCCGGCGGTGGCGGCGGCTCCGGCAACGTGGGATTCACATTCCCGATCGCCTCGCCCGCGTTGTACGGCAGGTACGTCGTCGCGTTGTTGTGGATGTTGGTGAGCTTGTTGGGGATCACCAGCACCTGGCCTTCGACCAGCCGCTCGCCGCCCTTGAGCCCGTTGACGTCGGCGATCATGTACCACATCGCCGAGTCGCCCCACAGGCTCTGCGCGATGGAGCTCAAGGTATCGCCCGCGCGCACCGTGTAGCTCGACGATGCCGACCCCGGGTACCCCGTGTTGATCGGCTCGTAGTTCTGATCGAAGTCCGCCGTCGTCACCGGCTTCGGATTCTTGTTGCGCTCGTTGCGCTCCTTCGCCGTCAGGCCCAGTTGCGCCAGCTGCTCCACATACGACACGCGCTCCGAAGCGCCGTCGTTCCCCACATCCCCCACCCGACGCCCGTCCGCATAGAAGTACCAGTGCGTGATGGTCGTGGTGTCCTCCTTGCCAATCTCCCAGGTGTCGCGCGACAGGATCAGCCCTTGCGCATTGGTCTTGTAGCGCATCGTCGTCTTGGCGATCTGATCGACCACGGTGGTCACATAGCCGTTGACGTCATAGCTGAATGTCGTCGTGCCCGTCCCGACGCCGGTCTGCGTGCTGGTGATCTGGTACTTCTGGGCGGTGTCGCGGTACAGGTAGGTGTAGACAGTCGTCTGGGTCATGCCATTCGACCTGAACACCGTCGATCCCAACGCACCGAATCCGTTGTCCAGATAGTTGTACGTCGTGATCCCGTTGCCGCTTTCCTGATCGGCCAGCGTCTCGCATGGCGTGCCAAGCCCGGATGACGTCGCGCGGAGGCTCGCTCATCCAGGGGCATCAGGGTCAGGTTTGAAGTCGTCGATCGTTGCAACCGGTCTTGCGCGGAGCTTCTTTCGCATGTCCCCATGCGTGCTGGAAGCGGTCATCGGCGCACTGTTGCGCATGGAGGATGGATCTCCGCCAACTCGTCAAGCTCGCCCTCCGTTTGACCAGTTCCTCGAAACGCGCGAGCGCATGGCTGCATTGATGCCATACCCACCTAAGGTTGGATTCTCAACCTTCTGCTGGCTCAAGATTTCGAGGACGATCAAGCCCGAGTTCCACCCCTAGGCCAAGCTCTCATTAGTGACATTTCCAGGAGCAACTTGCTTCGCCTCGCGCGAGGGGTCACTGCTTGACGACAGTCTCGCGAACAGGCCAGTCGCCAGGAACTGTCGTGACCAAGCGCACCTCGACACTGTCCCCATCAACATAGAACTCAATGGTCTTCTTGGCCACTCGGATGGGCGTCAACGCAGACAAATCGAAGCGCTTTTCGATAACTCGACCATCAACGCGGTAGCGGATATAGGCTGTCTGAGGCACGAGCAAAATGGCGCAGTAGCTGCCACTGCCAACGGTTGGGCGATCAGTGACGACACGGTCGCCATACTCAAATCGTTCAAGCGGAAGCGGCTTGGCCCAAGTTCCAGAAGATGCTACTGGACGTGCCGTACCCACGCAGTGATACACCCTCCCCTCCGGCGTGACTGGTGGACCGATGCATCCAGTCAACTGGAATGAACCGAGCGCGAGGCCCAGCCACTGGAACATGCGCATTCCGGATTTCATGGTAGGCCGTTTGCTCAGTGCCTGCGGCAGCCGCAGCGATCAGTCAATCTCCGACAGAATCAAGTCTCGCTCGCAAAGTCGCGCCCACTCAACCACGCGAAATCGTCATGCTCGGACCCCAGCTTGACCAGCTCCTTGGAACGCTCGAGTCGGTCTGCCGCTTTAGCGAAGTCGTTCCACCTTCAGGCTGTAGATTGCCCACGCTGCCTTTCGACCCGCGTCTTTCTCACCCGAGTCAAATGCTTCAAACATCTCAGCCAGCTTGGCATTGATGAACTCGGCTTGTTCAAGATCGCGCTTGAGCTGAGGGCGGACCTCCGTCCACAGCGCCTTGATGTCCGCCATGTGAGTTTCATAGGTCCAACTACTCCACTCCGAATAGTCATCGGGTGAATTCGTGGTCGCACTTGCAATCGAACCTGCAAAGTCTTTCAAACGCTCCTTGAGCGACATCAGATTCCCTTTCCTTTCGGTTGCGGCAATGGGATCTTGTCCCGAATGACATAGGCCCCGCCGAGGCCTGTGGGTCGAATCACCAAGTTAATGCCGGGGCGGTTCCCGTTCCATCTTTGAAGCTGCTCTGTCCAGGGCCCCTTGCGCGCCAGGGTCGTATCAGCGTAAAGGTTGAATCCAAGGCGATTGTCGGGAATTCCAGGACCATATTCGCCTGTGATACGGCGATTGATCGCCCAAATATTCGACATCGAGTTGTCGTTGATACCCTCGACACGTGCAAACCCCCGCAGTTCATTGCGCACCTGTACATCGATGTAAGTGCCCAGCTCTCTTGCGTAATCACCAGCAGAGATCTTCCACTCACCTCGTGCGATCGCGTCTCTACCGGTGGCGTAAGCCTTGTCCGTAGTCCCCAACTGGATGTCCAGTACACGCTTTTCGAACTCCATCACCGTCATCTGCGACTTGCCGATGCGCACATTCTGGTAGTCATCTCCCCAAGTCTGTCGCAGACGTTGGTCACGGACGTGATTCTCGTACACGCCTTCCAGGCGCCTGACGGTCTCGGCATAGTCGCGAACCTCAACGTTACCGCCATTGACACCGGGAACGAGGGCTGTGGCGTAACCAGGGAGCGCCTTGACACCCGCTTCAGTCATTGCCTTACGCATGCCGTCGATGCGTTGTTCCGCTTGCGAACGGTTGAGTTTTGCCAGATCGGACTGCAAGCCCGGAATCTCACCCAATATCTGGAGCGGGTCGGCTCCAATGTTTAGCGCTGCATCCCAGTTGCCATTGCGGACCAATTCAAAGTTACCGACGCCGCCACGCGACGGCGCACGACCTGGCCCACCTGTTTTGAAGAAGCGCGCCCCATCGATCGATGCATCGCGAGCCTCCTGCCCTCGGATCTCCAAACGGATCTGCTCGTCAACCTCGATCTTGCGAAGCGCCAATGCCTCCGGTGACATGGCTTCCGGACCCGCGGGACCGACCTCGTCGGATGGTAGGCGTGATGCGGCAGCACTGATCGCTTGATCGACGCCGGCAGACCAATCCGCCAATACGTCAGCGGTTGAGTGCGCCAACTTCACCGACTTGCCATTGCCGAGACTGTACCGACCTTGAGGATCCACATCCGTCGCACTCTTGTTGGTCTGAGCCTCCTGTTCATTGGGCGACTGAGCGGTTCTGTCGAATGCCCCCGCCAGCTCATCGCCAAGGCCCTGCCCAAGGCCCGAAATGAACGCCTGGGAAAGACGCGCCCTTGTCTCCGCGGTGTTGTAGCCCATCACTTGGCTGCTGGCCCACGACCCGGCGACAGCCGCGCCTGCGGAAACCGCAATCCTCGCGACGTTGGCATCGAGGCCCTTCAACACCGCGCCCACAGCCTCTCCGGCGTGATAGCCAGCTCCCGCACTGACGGTCGCCGCGCCGACCTCTCGCCAACTCCATCGACCCTGGATCGCCTGGCTCACGGCCGATCCCGCACCTGCCTTCAGCATGGCGCTGCCGGCACCACCCTCCCTCACCACTTCTCCGATAGGCGAGTTGCTAAGAATGCCGCCCGTCGCCGAGGCGGTGTTGAGCCATGAGCCCACGCCAGCGGTTATCCCGGCGGAGACAGCCGCTTGCCCCACGGCCTTCCAACTGAATTTGTCCACGTTGCCCGTGGCCATGCCCACGACCTGACTCGCGATGGACCCGACAGCGGCGCCGATCGCCGCACTGGCGATTGTTCCTGCGGCCACGGCCGCCGCGCTGATCACGCCTGTCGCTGCCGCCAATCCTCCGGACAATGCAGCGACGCCGGTTGCCATCGTCGCCGCGAACCCCGCGCTCGCGCCAGCAACGCCCGCGGCCGCTCCGGCCGCTGTCGCATAAGTCGCCCCCTGCGCCAGAACCCCCGCCGCCGCGCCCGCCGTGTAGATCGTGACGACGACTGCCACCACGACCATCAGGATCATGCCGACCCCGCCGCACCCGCCCTTCTTCGGCGGCGGCGGCGTTGGCATCGTGGGATCCACACGCCCGATGGCTTCGCCCGCGTTGTACGGACGGAAGGTGCTCGCGTTGTTGTGGATGTTGGTGACCTTGTTCGGGATCACCAGCACTTGGCCTTCCACCAGCTTGTCGCCAGACGTCAAGCCGTTGACGTCGGCGATCATGTACCACATGGCCGCATCGCCCCACACGCTCTGCGCGATGGACGCCAGCGTGTCCCCACCACGCACGGTGTAGCTCGACGCGGTCGCGCCCGGGTAATCGGCGTTGATGGGCTCGAAGTTCTGGTCGAAGTCCGCACTCGTCACCGGAGCCGGATACTTGAGTCGATCGCGCCGCTGCTGCGGCGTCTCGGCCTGCTGAGCCAGCTGCTCCACGTACGACAAGCGCAAGGACTTGCCATCGGTGCCCACATCGCCGATGCGACGTCCGTTGGCATAGAAGTAGCGATGCGTTGTCGCCTTCCCCACCGGATCGTTCAGCACGTAATGATCGCGGGACATGATCAGCCCCTGCGCATTGGTCGTGTAGAAGTAGTGCGCGTTGGCCACCACGTCCGTGACCTCCACCGTGTGCCCATTGGCGTCGTACTTGAAGCTCGAAACCCCCGTGCCCACCCCCGACTGAGTCTTCGTGATCGCAAGCTGCTTCGCACCGTCCCAGTACTCGTAGGTGTAGCGGGTCGTGGTCGGATCCCCGCCGCCGCCAGTTGGTGTGGTCACCGACTGGGCCAGCGCGCCGAATCCGCCCGGCGCGAAACCCGACGTCTTCGTCGCGGTCTGGTAGTACTGGAAGGTCGTGATCGCGTTGTCCGTGCCCGCGTCCGTGACCGTCTCGCGCTGCACGCGGTTGTCCAGGTCGTACTGGCTGGTCTTGGTCCGTGTCACGGAGCCGTTCTCGCGCTCGACGTACTGCAGCGTCCGCCCTGTCGCGTCCACGCGCCGGCGGCTGAACCACACCTTGTGATCCAGCGAATCCTCCAGGTAGCCGTCTTGAGAGTAGGTGTAGGTCTCCTCCCGCTCCGTCGCCACGCCCTTGATGACCGCCCGATACGACGCCGACGTCCGCTGTCCCAGCGCGTCGTAGCCGATCACGGTCCCCGCGTCGCCGCGCAGGATCTTGCCGTTGGTATCGCCCGCGGAGGTCCCGCGGATCGTCAGGAAGCCCATCGTCGTCGTGAAGCGGTTCATCGCGTCGTAGACGTACCAGTAGTCCGTCCGGTCGCCCGCGCCGCCGGTGAAGTTCCAGTACGTCGAGATCGCTGCGCGACGGTTGCCCACGGCGTCGTACTCGTACCGCAGGTCGTAGCTCTTGGCGCCGTCCCACGACCGGCTGATGCGGTTCAGCTCGTCGTACTGGATGTGGCTGGACTGCGTGATGGCGAGCAACGACTCGCTGTTCGGCCCCAGCTTGCCGTACATCTCGTAGGTCCGGTTGCCGGCGTCGTCGTAGCCGTACTGCGACACCGTGCGCAGCGTGAGGTCGACCATCTGGCGCAGCAGGCCGTTAAGCATGTAGTCGTAGCGGATGTGCTGCTCCGGCTTCTCGTCCACCGAGGTGCCGTCCTGCCGCATCAACTGGCCGGCCAGCCCGTAGGTGTAGGTGAACGCGCGACCGGCCATGTCCTTGTGCCAGGTCGTGCGGCCGAAGTAGTCAATCTCGTCGATCATCTGGCTGCCTTCGGCGCCCACGGTCGTGCGGCGGTATCCGCCGACGTCCAGTGACCCCAGGCCCAGCACCGGGTCGGCCGCATTGCCCTTCGGTACCGCGACATAGCGGTATTCCACCACCGCACCCGCCGCGGACTCGGTCCGGACCACCCGTCCAAGAGAGTCGTAGAAGGTGCTGTCCGTCGCGCTGGACGCGTTGACGTGCTGGATCCGCTGCCCCAGCCCGTCGTAGGCATAGGACTCCGTCAAGGTGCCGCCGACCGCCACCGCCCCGGTGAATTCACCGGTGGTGAAGTTCTGCGCCCGCGTGATGCCCATGCGACGCACCGTCGTCAGCTGGCCGAGCTTGTCGTAGTCCTGCATCACGACGTTGCCCAGCTCGTTCACCACCTTGCGCACGTCCAGGAAGATGTCCCGACCTGACGTGCGGAACGAGTCGTCCGCGTTGATCAGCCGCGACACCTCGTTGCTGCCCCCCGCGAAGGTCTGGCGCGTGGTCTTGCCGTTCGCATCGGTCACCGACACGTTGCGCCCGATCAGGTCGTAGCCGTAACGGGTCTCGGGCTGGATGCGACGCACGAAGCCGTTGGCCATCGTCTCGAAGGTCTCTGCCTCGCGCTTGACGATGAGCTGACCCAGCGTGTTGTATTCGAAGCGCGTCGTCACCGCGTCGGGGTTTGGCTGGAAGCTGCCCAGTCCGTAGTCAGCGTACTGGCGCGCCATCGCCAGGGCGCGCTGCCGCGTGCCGTCGTCGTACTCCGCGGAGACCTCGCCGAACGCGTTGTGCTCCTGGAAGCGGCGGAGCTGCGCGCTCTCGACCACCTGCGTCACGTACTGCTGGAAGTGGAAGTCCTCGCCGGACGACGCCCCCACCGTGACCACGCCGCGCACCGTAGCGATGATCTCACCGACGGCGTCTTTCACAGGGTTGCCGTTGGCGTCGAGGATCTCCATCGTGTAGTTGCGCGAGGTCTCCGTGTTGAAGACGGCTCCGCCGAACGGACGTTGCCAGACGTAGGCCATCTGGCCCTCGGCGTCGCTGCCGACCCACTTGCCGTCGAGCACGAACACCTCGCTGCCGACCGTCAGCCGCATGCGGACGGCGGCGCGATTGCTCGGCCCGTAGAAGGTGATCGGCGCGACCGGCGTGCGGTCGGAGAATTTCTGACCCAGGTTGAGGGTACCTTCCGAGTTGAGACGGAAATCGCCGTGGCCCTTCTTGATCAGGTTGGCGTCCGCATCCTCGACGTAGTACTCATAGTCGAAGGTATCCTCGACGACGTACTGATGACCAGAGTTGTCCTGGCCGTACGCTGGCCAGAATGGTTTCAGCGCCAGACGCCTGTAGCGGTCGTCCGAGGCGTCGGTGGGGGTCGTGTCGACCAAGCGGTTCCAGTTGCTCCAGACGCCGGTCCTGCGGTTGTACACGCGCACGTTGACGACATCGGTGCGAGCATCAGCGCCGAGGTCAAGGAACGATGGCTTGAACGTCGTCTTGCCGGGCGTGTAGGTGGCGGCGCCCTTGTCGTCGACCCTGTAGGAGCCCTCACCGATGAACACGGTGCTGCCGTTGCCGTCCAGTCCGTCGACGGCCTCGAAGGACACGGTGAAGGTCTTATTCCGATCGTCTGGTGACAGCGTGAACGAGAAGCTGCCGTCCGCAGGCGTCAGGTTCCGCGGCGTCACCAAGTCATTGCCCAACTTGAACGTGATCCTCTTGAGGCTTTTCATGCCGGCCACGTTCACCGTCATGACCCCCTCCCCGTAGGAGAAGGTGTCGATGCGTCCCATCGTCACGCGGCCATTGGAGGCCAGCTGCAGTTTGCCGCTGAAGGCGCCATCATCGCCGCTGTACGAGAAGGCGATCTCCACGGTGCCGTTCGGGTCGATCCAGTCGAACAGCGAAACCGAGACCGGCGAGGTGCCCCAACGTCGCGGATCGCCAGGGGCGAGGTCGAAGCTGCCCTTGTTGGGCACGGTCAAATGGAGCGAGCCGCTCATGCTGGCGACGCGGAGCGTGGCGATCGCCGGATAGGCCTCGATGGCCTCGGCCGTCGCCTGCCGGATTTGACCCACGTGTAGGGTTCCCTTGCCAACGCCCAGCAGACGCGTGTAGTTATCACCGTACTGAGCCGTGGCGCGATAGCGATATTCGTAGGTTCCTCGGGTAAATGGAGATACCGGAATGCCCGCATCGCGCAGGCTTTGGTCGGAGACCGTGATCCGATTGCTCAGGAAGGTATTGTCGACGGGCGTCCAGACACCGTTGACATTGACTTCGAACTTGACGCTGCTGACTGTCGCGGCCGTTGCGTCACTAAGGTCAGGCGGATTGACCTGGAAGGTGTAAATCGCCTCAGGAACGACATAGCGTCTAATCGATGTCACGACCGGCGCCACGCCACTGCCTCCGCTGCCTGTGTAGCGAATGATGAAATCGCCGGCCGACGAGCTCAATAAGAGCTCATAGCCGACATTGACATCATTCATGTCCAAATCATCGGGCAGGAATGGCGTGCCGCTCCGCCCCCTGTCAGTGTAGAAATCGCTGCCCACGCGGCGGATCCGCATCGACGCACCGCCGTTGTCGTCGAGCAGAGTCGGCTTGAACCGCAAGGCGGCTCTGAGCGAACGAGGGATTAGTACGCCGTAGGCCTCAAACGTCGGCTCATTCCTGAGATCGTTGGCGGGCAGCGTGCCGTTGACAGCCGCATTCACGGTCTGGCGTATCGCCGACATCAGCTGGTTGTTCGCGTCGTAACGTTCGACGATCACTTCCTGGCTACCAGACCATCCCATGGTACTGAGCACGTACATGTCCGGCGGAGCCTGGACGGGCCCGACCATGCCAGTCGGGAGGACGCCCAAGGCGCGCGATACGGACAGTTCATCGCCCTCAGGCAGTCTGACCTTGATCGTTGCGGCCCCTTGACCTTCCAGCAATACTTGGCTGTTGACCTGGACCGAGGTCGTCATCGTCCAGGGGCCGGTGCCGACAAGGTTGGACTTTGTTTGGATGGCCACATTCAGCGTGGCCAAGGGTGTCCCGATGCCATCGACCTTAACCACGACGAAGTACCGCTCGTTCAACGTCCGGGAATCATTAAGTGATACCTGCGCGTTCGTGGTTGGCCATCGGACCGTGTCACCCGGCCGGATCGATGCGACCTGTCGCGGCGGAATGGTATCTGTCCAGATTTCGTAGGGCTGGCCTCCGGGGGCTGGCGGCGTCAACGGCGACAGGGTGAGCGGCGGCAACTGTGGCGACTGGCCAAACCTCACGGGATCGCTGGTCACATGGTTTGACCAAGCCAGCTGCATGCCATACAGGCCTCGCCCCCCTGAATCACGTAAGGACCGCGGGCCTCCCCATCAACGATGGCTTCGGTCGCTTTCTCCGTACCGTTGATGACCGCACCGTTGGTCAGCGCACCCGCGCCATCCGATCCCGTGACAGTCGTGTCTTTGATGCCCCCTGGCGAGGTACCGGCAGCGCCCGTGTAGGCACCGCCGCCGGCCGGCGTGGTCGAGATCGAGCCGTACAGGTCGGTCAGCTTTTGCGTCACCGCCGACTCACGCGCAGCGACGTCGGTCTGGTAGCTCGCGGCGAAGTCGACGGTCTTCACCAGCTGGTTGCGGCTGTCGTAGACGCTGAACGTGTGGTTGAGGTGGACCAGGTCCGCTGCCGCGTCGCCGATCGACATGCCACGCAGGTCCCAGTCCGCCACGCCGCTGACGATCTTGCGGGTCGCGTTCCCGTTGCGGTCGTACAGCGTCACCGCGATGACGCCGCTTTCGCTGTTACTGCGCTCGACCTTGCCCAGCACGTTGTACTCGGCGAACTCCTGCCAGCCGTCGCCGACACCCTTGCCAGTGATCTCGCCGAAGACGTTGTAGCGCGTGCGTCGCACCTCGCCGGTCTGGGTCGCGGTGTGCGCGCCGTCGCCGTCGTACTCGGCGGTCACGCGGCCCATCACGTCATGGGCGTAGCGCTTGACGCGGTCGACGCGCACCGTCGCCGAGCCCTGCTTCACCGCCATCGCGAGCTTGGCTGTCTCGCGGCTCACCTGCCCCATGGCGTCCAGGTCGAACTGGGTGTAGTTGAAGTTCGCGTCGACGACCTGCGTGCGATCGCCGTTGTCGTTGTAGTCGTAGACGCTGACGCGGTCCTCCGCGGCGGTCATGCCGCGCTGGATGGTGCGAGAGACCAATCCCAGGCCGTTGTACTCGGTGTCGAGCACCGGCAGCGCCCAGTTGCCCTCGAAGTTCGTGAACCCGGGCGAGACACGATGGACTTCGCGTCCCAGGCCGTCGTACCGGATGTCGGTCTGGTTCCAGACCTCGGCGGTACCGTCCGGCGTCAAGCCCACCAGATCGCGTTGGCGCGTGACGTTGCCAAGCCCGTCGTATTCGAAGGTCGACACGGCATCGCGCTGCGTGTCGACGGTCTTGTCCTCGCCGTTCACGTAGGTGGTCGCCACGCCCAGCACCCGCTTCTCGGTCACGCGGCCGAGGGTATCCAACTGGAATTTCGTCGTGCGGTCGCCCGCGCCCGCCAGACCGATCCGCAGCATGGAGGGATCCCGCTGTGTCGTGGGCTGCCCGGTGTCATCCTGACGCTTGAAGGTGCCGGCGCCCAGGGCCCTGGCGTACTTCTGCTCCGTGGTCGCGACATCCTGGAAGCCTTCGTAGTCCCAGGCGACGGCATACCCCGCCTGGTCGATGCGCAGCGACTTGCGACCGAGCTTGTCGTAGTAGCTGTAGACGGACTGGTTGCGCGCGTCGATCTCCTGCACGACGTTGCCGGCGGCGTCGTAGACCAACGCCTGCAGACGCACGGTCGTCAGCGAGGACAGCGGCGCAAGGATCTGGTTCGAGGCCGGATCGGCCTCCCAGTAGCGCACGTTCTCCCGCTTGACTTCCGTCAGGCGGCCCAGCGCGTCATAGACCTTCACGGTATTGCGGTCCAGCGCCACGTTCGCGGAAGGCGCGACCCAGGTCGATCCGGTGACCGTCGCCGCCGTGCCCATCGCGTTCTCGCGCACCACGTGACCGGCCGCGTCGTAGGCGAAGGCGGTGTAGGCGCCGTCGGCGGCGACCTGCTCGGTCTTGTTGCCCGCGGCGTCGTAGCGGTTGAGCGACCGAGCCCCGCCCACCACCTGCGAGGCATTGGCCCAGGTGCCGCGCGAGACCTGCTCCAGCACCCGACCCAGCGCGTCATAACGCGTCCACTCGACCGGGACGACCCGGGAGGAGGTCTGCGTGACGCCGTCGTAGGCGTCGTACGCCATGCCGATGCGATGGGTCAGGCGTCCCGCCTTGTCGTAGCGGTACTCCGTCGTCCGCTCCCGCCACAGGCTGGACGCGCCTGCCGGCTTCACCGCCTCCACCGATATGGTGCGGTTGCCGAAGGCGTCGTACTCGTACCGGTTGACGACGGGCTTGTTCTCCATCGTCACCGGCAGTGTCTCCAGCACCGTGTTGCCCAGCCTGTCGGTGTTGAACACCGCCGTGCCGCCAACCTTGTTGGTGACCTGCTTGTCGAAACGGTTGCCGGCGACGTTGTACAGCGTCGACTCGGTGACGCTGCTGAGGCCTACCGCCACGCTCGAGCTCACCAACCGATCCAGCCGGTCGTAGACGTTCGTGGTCAGGGCATCCTTGGTGGCGTTGGTCGCCGGTTCGGGCATCTTCGCCGTCGTCACGCCGAGGACCTTTGCGGAATAGCGCCGCACCTTCGTGACCTGGTTGCTGCCCGCCACCTCGTAGACCATGCGCGTCGCATACCCCTCCGGGTCCACCTGCATCGTCACTCGATTGAGCTTGTCGAAGTAGAAGTACCCGACGTTGCCCAGCGGATCGGTGACCTTCACCGCGTTGCCGAAGGCGTCGTATTGCGTGGACGTCGCGGCGCTCAGCGCGTTGATCGTCTTCGTGCGGCGGCCCGCCGCGTCGTACTCATACGTCGTCGTGTACTTGGCCAGCAGGGCCGTCTTGTCCGCAGGCTGCAGTTGCAGGACATCCGCCGGCTTGCCCAGCCGCTGGCGCTCCGCCTGCGCCCAGAGGCTGGTCGACTCGGCCAGCGCCACGCCACGCGCCTCGATCTCCGTCGTCATGCGGCCAAGGGCGTCGTAGCCGTAGCGCGTGCTGCCTTCAGCCGCCGTCCCCTGCGCCACCGTCTTGCGGATCACATGGCCCGCCTCGTCGTACACGTAGCCCGTGGTCGTCGCCTCGACCAGCCCGTAGGCCTGCGTCTGCGCCGTCAGGCGTCCGCCCTTGTCGTAGGCGTTGCGCGTCTCCACGGTCATCGCATCGACGGACTTCCACACCCTGCCGGCGGCGTCCAGCGTCACCGAACTCGCGTGGTCCAGCGCCGCATTCGCCGTCGGCGTCGCATCCACGGCGGTGGTCGCGGCGTAGCGGATGCTCGTCGTCGTCAGGCCCGCATACCGGGTCTCCGTGACGTAGCCGCCCGCGTCGTACTCGAAACGCAGTCGACCCGCCTTGTCGTAGCGGTAGTTGGTGGTGCGGTCCTGCGCCGGCACCGACACCAGGCCGACATCCGCCTCCACCCAGGCCGCGCCCTTGGTGCGCAGCGTCGCCAGATTGGCCGTGACCCGCGCGAATGCGGTCTTCTGCCGGAGCTGACCCGCGGCGTCGTAGGCCATCGTGGTCACGCCGCCTTCGGCGTCCACCACCATCGTCACCCGGCCCAGCTTGTCGTACTGCGTGCTCGTCACGCGGTCCTTGCCGCCAGCGCCGACCGTCGTCGCGCTGGTCGCGGTGTCCAGCCACGTCGCCGGATCCACCGCGGTCTCGTAGGCAATCTGCTGCCGCACGCGGCCCGCGCCGTCCAGGCGCACCTCGACCACCCCGCCCGCGGCGTCCACCGTGAACTTCACGCGGCCGTCCCGGTCGTACACCACGCCGGACACCTGGTCCTTCGCCGGCACCCGTGCCGCCGCCACTGCCGTCGCCACCTGCGCCAGCGTCGGCGCGTCGCCCCAGGCCTGCCGCACGTCGGCCGCGATCGCCGTGGCCAGCGCCGTCACGCGACGCACGCGCCCCTCGCCGTCGTACTCGGTGATGCGCGCCGCGCCCAGCGGATCGATCTCATACACCGGCCGGCCCGCGCCGTCGCGCACGTACAGCGTGGGCGCATTGCTCCAGTCCCGGCTGGCGATCAGGTTGCCGGCGGCGTCGTAGACGTACCGTTTCGTCAGGTTCAGGCCGCCGGACCGCGCGTCCGTGATCTCCGCGGTGCGGCGCCCCAGCGCGTCGTACTCGTACCGGGTGACGATGTTGTTGGGATCGGTGACGGTCAGCACGCGGTCCGCGCCGTCCATCTCGTAGCTCGTCGTCAGCTTCAGCGCGTCCGGATCCACCACGCGGCGGGTCAGCCGGCCCTCGCGGTCGAAGTTCTGCAGCGTCTTGCGACCGTCCGGCTCCGTCGTCAGCACGCTCGTGCCGCTGTCGGTGTCCTGGTAGTCGTAGACCGTCGTCAGTTGCAGCGCGCCGGCGCCGTCGGGGTCCGCGATGCGCTTGGTCACGCGGTTCAGCGCGTCGTACTCGAAGCGCGTCGCGACCTGGTTGGCGTCGACCGTCCGCTCCACGCGCCCCAGCCGGTCGTAGACGGTGCTCGTCGCGTTCAGCGGCGTCGTGGTGCTCTTGAGCTCGCCGTTCTCGGTGTAGACATAGGACGTCGTGACGCTGTTGCCGTCCGTGCTGCTCTCCACCTCGCCGTGGCGGTTGCGCGTCACGCGGGTGCTGACGGCCTCCGGCGTCGTGACCACGACCGTCCGCGCGGCCAGGTCGTAGCGGTAGCTCGTCGTCTGGCTGTTGCCGTCGATCGTCGAGATGATGCGGCTGAACGCGTCGTAGTTCGTGACACGCCGCGTGTTGCCGCCGTCCACGGTCTGCACGATGCGGCCGATCCGGTCATAGCCGGTCGTGGACGCGACCGTGCGGGCGTCCGTCGTCTTCACGAGGCGCCCGAACGCGTCGTAGTCGGTCTTCGTCAGCGCCTTGAGGCCGCCGGCGTCGTCGGTGCGCTCCTTCAGCAGGCCGCGCCGGTCGTAGATCAAGGCTTGCGACACGACCGCGCCTCCCGCGCCGAGGCCGATCTGCCGCGTCGTCGTGGCCGCCTGTCCGAAGGCGTTGTAGTCCGTGGACGTGGTGTAGCTCAGCGCATCCGTCGTGGTCCGGAGTAGGCCGCGCGCGTCGTAGTCCAGGACCGTCTGCGCGTTGGCAAAGGGCTGGCCGGCCACGCGCTGGTTCAGCAACTCCTGCACCGCGTTGCGGATCGCCGTGTTGGCGAGTCCCCCTGCAGGTTGTTGAAGGTCGCTGCGCTCAGCCGCCCGCCGTAGGAGATCGTGTTGACGAGCTGTCCCAGCCCGTTGTACTGGTTCTCCTGCACCTCGCCCAGCGCATTGATCGTGTGCGTGACCTGGCCGTCCTCGTTGTAGAAGAAGATCGTGCGCTGCGTGTTCGTGCCGTCGGAGACGGTCTGGCTCGTCCTGCGACCGCCGAGGTCGTAGGTGTAGGTCGTCCCGAACTGGGCCCAGACCGCGTCGATCTCCGGCTGCGTCTGACCGTCCCTCAGCTGCAGCACGCCGCGCGCGCTGAGCTCGCCGGTCACGCGCCCCACGCCGTCGTAGCGCACCTTCTGGGTCCGAACCTCCGCCGTGCCTACGGCGCGGGTCGTGGACTCCACGCGGCCCGCCTTGTCGTAGGCGAAGGTCGTCACCGTGCCGTCGGCATCGGTCTGCTGCTCAAGCTGGTCCAGCACGTTGTACCGCCACAGCTCGGTCCGGTCGCCCGCGAAGCCGCCGGTGCCGTCCGGGCGCCAGCCGCGCGTGCCGGCGTCGACGCGCAGCAGCTCGTCGGATGTGGAGCGCCTTCGCGTAGCGCGTGCGCTGCGCGATGTGGCCGCGGTCGTCGTAGACCTGCTCGGTGACGTAGCCCTCGGCGTCGATCTCGCCGATGACTCGGTTCTGGCCGTCGTAGACGTAGCGCGTGCGCTGGTCATCGGCCGACGCGGCGGAGGGGCGCAACTGTTCGAGCGTGCCGGCGGCGCGCTGTCCCACCGGTCGTTGATCGGCGTAGCGCACGCGGGCGCTCAGCCGGCCCGCCGCGTCATAGCGGTACTCGACCAGATAGCCCTCGCCGTCGAGCTCGCCCAGCAGCCGGCCCTCGGTGGAGTAGAAGCTCCGCGTCACGCGGTCCTTGTCCCCGTCAAGCGTCGGCGAGGCATTGCCCGTCACGGGGTTGGCCGCGAACACCGCCAGATCGATGGCGTTGGCGTAGCGCAGCGTGGCCACCACGCGGCCGGTGCCGTCGTAGCGGGTCTCGGTCACGAAACCCGCACCGTCCACGGTCTTGATGGGGCGCCCCGCCGCGTCGTAGACCGTCCAGGTCTTGATGTCCTTGCCGGCCACCTCCGCCGGACGGATGGCTGCCAGCGTCGGCGCGGCCGGCGGATCGGCCCAGGCCGTGTTGGGCGTCGCGCCGCTGAGCGCCGCCAGCGGCGTCGCGTACACGATGGTCTGGATCGGCCGCTGCGACACGTCGTAGCGGAACTCGGTGACCGTGCCGTTGCCGTCGATCTCCGCGACCTTGTTGGCGCGCTCGTCGTACAGGTACCAGTGGTAGACGCCGCCGGCGTCCCTCGTCTTGGACAGCAGCCCGCGCGCGTCGTAGACGTTCGTCGACGTGCCCAGCGGCTGGCTGTTCTGCGTGCGCGTCACGCCCAGCAGCCGCCCCATGCCGTCGTAGGTGCTGACGGTGACCAGGCCGTTCTGCTCGGACACCGTGGAGACATAGCCATCGCTGCCGTCCTGGTGGACGTAGGTGGTGTTGATGCCGCCCTGGAGCCGGGTCAGCACGCGTCCCAACCCGTCATAGGTGTAGGTGATGGTGGCGCTCGAGCCGTCGGTCACGGACAGCAGGCGCCCCGCCGGGTCGTACACATAGGCGACGACGTGCTTGCCATCGGTCAGGCCCACGCCCGCGGCGTCCGTCGCGGCGTAGGTGATCTCGCTCACCTTCTGGCCGCGCGCGTCGTAGGCGGTGTCCGTGCGACTGGTGCGGGTCTTGTCCGCGCCGTTGACCCAGGTCGTCAGCTGCGCTTCCGTCGGTACCTGCGTCTCGGTCAGGCCCGACACGTTGTACGCGCCGCCCAGGTAGGTGATCGTGGCGTTGGGCAGCCGGCCCGCCGTGTAGCGCAGCTCCGTCACCACGCCCTCGGGGCTGAGCTTGAAGCGCAGCTTGCCTTCGGCGTCGTAGACATACCGTGTCGTCGCCGGTGCCGACGGCTGGGCGGTGCCGTTGCCATCGGGGTCGGCGACCGCGTAGACGGTCTCCGTGACCACCTGCCGGTTCACGAAGGTGCGACGGACCGTGTTGCCCGCGGCGTCGCGGACCAGGGTCAGGTTGTTGTCGGCATCGTAGTTGTAGGTGGTGATGCCGCGGTCGTAGTCGGCGAAGGTCGCGTGGTTGTCGTTCGCGTAGTACTCGAAGAAGATCCGGACGGCGTCGGCGGTGACGCCGTTGTTGGCGCCCTTGGACGGGTGGCTCTGCTTGAGCCGGCCCGTGCCGTCGTACGAGAAGTCCGTCGTGAAGCCGCCCGGCTGCGTCACGCGCGAGGCCTTCGCGGCCATGTTGATGACGTAGTCCGAGACCTGGTTGTCCGCGCCCCAGCTCTGCGAGACGCGCGCCGTGCCTTCGGACACGATCCACCGGAAGGTCTGCGAGCTGCCGTCGCTGTTGACGATGCTGCGCAGCATGCCGTTGGTGACGTCGGACGAGACGACGTAGGTGTAGTCGGTGGTGTAGACCTGGCCGTCGGTGACCAGGCCGTCCGTGGGGGTCAGGTCCACCGTCACGCGCGACAGCCGGCCGTTGGCGTCGTAGGCGTAGAGCGTGCTGGAGATCCGCTTGGTCTGGTCGTCCAGGACGCTGACGCGCTGCAGCTGGTTGCCGTTGTACTCGTAGACGATACGGCCGCCGCTGCCGTTGGAATCGGCCGCCATGCTCGACAGGCGTCCGTTGGCGTCGTACTTGAACACGGCGTTGAGCAGCGTCGGCGAGTTCCAGCCCAGCAGCTGTCCGGTGGCCACGTCGAAGGTGCCCGACTGCGGGCCGTCGCTGAAGGTGGCCTGCGTGAGCCCCGCGTTGAGGGTCAGGTAGGTGTCGCCGCCCGACGCGGTGGTGCTGACGTAGCGGTTGGTGACCCAGGTGTACAGCCGCTCGGAGCCGTCCTCGTTGGTGACGGTGACCGTGCTGCCCGCCGCGCCCCACGCGCCGCCGGTGAGCCGCATGGCCTGGCGCACGAAGCCGGTGATCCAGTTGTCGCTGTTGTCGTCGTTGAAGCTGCCCCGGCTGTTGTAGGTGCGCAGCGCCTGCAGGTCGCTGCCCGCGGCCGCCAGCAGTCCGTCCCGGTCCTGCACGATCAGGTTGCCGGTGAAGCCGTTGATGTAGATCTGCGTGCCGCGCTGGCCCAGCCCCGCCTGACCCCACACGCCGGTCTTCCCTACCGTGCCCGTGTAGGAGGTGAAGTTCAGACCCAGACCGCTGCCACTGACAATGCCGACCATCTCGCTCGCTCCGTCGATTGCTCATGGAGGCGCGCGGCTCCTGCCGCGAACGCCTCCGACTGAGCAATACATCCGGACGAACGACACGCGGTTTAGGCCGGGGACAAAAAAACGAGGTCATCCACGGGGATGACCTCGCCGGGTCGACGCCCGCGAACGCGGCGTCGATCGGTTCGCGACGGACTTCAGCGGCGCCGGACGGTCCCCAGCAGGCTGGAGGCACGCTGACCGTTGGGCAGCTGCTGCCCGTCGAGCAGGCGCGTCGCCAGCGCCACCATGTCTTCGCCGGCCAGCTCCGGATGATCCAGCAGCGCCTGCGCGTAATGCGCGGCGAAGCTGCCGGCATCCAGGCCGCGCGCGCGCCGCAGTGCGTCCTGCGCCATCGTGCGGCGACCGGTGCGTGCGTACACCACCGCCAGCGCGCCGTGCGTCTCGGCGAAGTTGCGATCCACCTCGAGCGCGTGGTCCAGCAGACGCTCCGCCTCGACCAGGTCCTCCAGCAGCAGCTGCGTCCAGGCCAGGCCGTGCCAGCTGCCGGCGTGACCGGGCATCAGCTCGGTCGCGCGGGCATACGCCACGCGCGCGCCCTGCAGGTCCAGCGCCATGAGACGCGCCGCGCCCAGCTGCGTCCACGCCCGGCCGTCCGCCGGTCGCGCCGCGGTGACGCGTTCATTCAGGGCCAGCGCCGCCTCCGGCTGTCCGTCCACCAGCGACAGGGCCGCCGCCGACACCAGCGCCTCGCCCTGCTCCGGCAGCGCCGTCAGCGCGATGCGCGACAGCCGGCCGCTCGCGGCCACGTCGTTCGCATCCATCGCGATCAGGCTCGCGACACCGGCGGCCTCCGGCGCCAGCTGTCCGGCGGCCTCGCGTGCGAGCGCCCAGTCCAGTCCTTCGCGCAGACGACCGGCATGGTGCTCGACCCGCAACCACGCCGCCTGCGCCGCATCGGGCAGCGGCGACGACGGCGTCGCGCCGTCGACGAACGGCGCCAGCGTGCGCGCCGCCTCCGCCACGGCGTCGGGACCGCCCCGCCGCAGGCGCAGCTGCGCGGCGGCCGAGGCCGCCAGCATCCGCTCTTCCACGCCCACCGCGACGTCGCCCGCCAGCGCGTCCCACTGCCGCAGCGCGTCATCGAGGTCCCCGTCGGCCAGCGCGGCGCGGGCGGCCAGGAAGCCCCACGGCAGCGCCGGCATCTCGCCGCGCACGGCGCGCTCGTCGAGCAGGCGACGCGCCGTGGCGCCGTCACCGACGTCGCACGCCACCGCGATCGCGTCCTGGCGCAGCAGGTCGTTGCCGGGATCCTGCGTCAGGTAGCTCAGCAGGCGTTGCAGTCGTTGCACTTGGGGCGAGGTGTCGTTGGTCATCGGGTCGTGTCCGGGAAATCAGGATCGAGCGAGCTCGCAGGCGGGAAAGGCAGGCGAGAAACGCAGGAAGGAGACGAAGGAAGGAAAGGCGGTCTTGACAGGCTGACGTGACCGGCGGCGCGGCAGGTCGGTGGGTCGGTGGCGGATGGACTTCGGAGCGACATCATCCGTCCTCCTCCAGCCGTCGTCGCAGCGCGTCGAGCGCGGCGCGGTGCAACTGCGAGATGCGCCCCTTGCTGAGCCCTGCGCGTGCGGCCAGCGCATCGAACGGATGCCCCTGCAGATAGTGCCATTCGAGCACCTGCCGCTGAGGCTCCGGCAACTGCCGCATCAGGGCCAGCAGGCGCTCGCGCTGCTGACGCATCTCCAGGCGCGCATACGGCATCTGCGCGGCCGGCGCCGGCGCGTCGGGACCGGGATCGATCAGGCCCGTGCCCTCCAGCATCAGGCCGATCGCCAGTCCCAGGCCGGCCTCGGCCAGACGGTCGAGCGCGCTGCCCGGGGGAACGGCGTCGCGGCGCGCGGCGCCTCGCCGGACTCGTCCCCGCCGGGCCCGCCGGGCCCGCGGAGCAGCGCCTTGAGCCGCGCCTGGCGCACCTCACGCGTCGTGGCGATCTGCCGCTGGCGCTCCGACATCGAGGCCACGCCGTCCAGCACGGCGCCGCGGATGCGGTAGGCCGCATAGGTCTCGAAACGCGCCTCGCGCGACGGGTCGTAGCTGTCGACGGCCTCCGTCAACGCGACGCTGGCGAACTGGAAGTAGTCGCCGAAGTCGAGCTCGTCCCCGGGCCGGCCGGCGAAAAGCCGCGCCGCCTGCATGCGCGCATAGGGCAGGAAGTGACGCACCAGCGCGTCGCGCGAGCGCGCGTCGTCGCGCCGCGCGCGCCACAGCGGCGACAGGTCCGCCGGCTGCGGCCAGGGCGTGACGTCCAACCCGGTCGACATCGCGACGCGCGCCCGTCCGTCAGTGGAAGGATCCGATCAGCGCGCGCAGCAGCAGGCCCCAGCCGTCCACCAGCACGAACATCAGGATCTTCAACGGCATCGCGATCGTCACCGGCGGCATCATCATCATGCCCAGCGCCATCAGGATGCTCGACACCAGCAGATCGATCAGCAGGAAGGGCAGGAACACCACGAAGCCGATCTGGAACGCCGCGCGCAGCTCCGACACCATGAAGGCGGCCGCCAGCTGCGTCATCGGCACGTCGGCCTCCGTCGCGGGCCGCGGCCGCTTGGCGAGGTCGGCCATCATGAAGATGTCCGCCTCGCGGGTCTGCTTCAGCATGAAGCCGCGCAGCGGCTGCAAGCCCTTGTCGAGCGCGACGGTGCCTTCCATCTTGCCCGCCAGGTAGGGCCGCAGCGCGTCGTCGTGCACCCGCTCCAGCACCGGCGACATCGTGAAGCCGGTCAGCAGCAGCGCCATGCCGATCAGCACGACGTTGGGCGGCGTCTCGGGCAGGCCGATCGCATGCCGCAGCATCGACAGCACGACGATGATGCGCAGGAACGAGGTCAGGCAGACCAGCAGCGCCGGCAGGGCCGCCAGCAGCGTCAGGCCGAGGACGATCTGGATGGGGCTGCCGCTCATGGCTGCGGCTCCCCGGCGCCCGCGGGCGTGCTGCGGTCCAGCACCACCGGCGCGGCGCCGCGCGTCGTGCAGACGAGCAGCCGCCGGCCGTCCGCCCATTCGAGCTCGTGCACGACGCTGAATGCGTCCAGCCGCTGTTGCGCGCGCACGCGGGGCGCCGCGTCGCGGTCGCCGCCCTGCGCCGCGGCACGGGCCGCCGCGCGCACGGCGGCGCCCGGCCAGGCCGCGCGCCAGCGTGCGCCGACGCCCGGCACGCGGGCCCAGGCCACCACGGCCACCAGCGCTAGCAGACCCAGCAGCACCAGCCCGGCCACCGGGAACTCCGGCATCACGGAAGAAGAGGTCATCGCCATCGCCCGCCCGCGGTCAGCCCGCCGCGCGCAGGTCGGGGGTCTCGGTCAGCTGGATCGCGAAGCTGTCGTCCAACGCGACCAGGCGGCCGCGCGCGACCACATGGCCGTTGATCACCAGGTCCACGCCCTGCGCCACCGTGCGGTCCAGGCGCAGCACCTCGCCGGGCCGGCAAGCCATCAGGTCGCCGACGGTCACCTGCGCGGTGCCGAGCAGCACGTCCAGCTGCACCGGCAGCGTCTTCAGCCCTTCCAGGCCGGCCAGGGGTTGCGGAGTGCCGCCCGCGGCGCCGGCGGCGTCGGGGGTCAGGTCTTGCAGATCGATGTCGTGGAGAGCGGGTTGCATGGCGGGAAACGCAATCGAAGAAAAAACAGTCGGAAGGAACGATCGACGCCGGCGCGGCGGTCGCGACCGGCGGGGTCGGGACGCCGGGTCAGGAGGTCGTCGGCGGCGCGGGGTCGACCCGCACCGCCCAGTGCGGGCCGCTGCGTCCCAGCCGGGCCTCGGCCGCGAGCGGCAGGCCGCCGGGCTCGGCGAAGGTCAGTCCGGCCGGACGCGCCAGCGGGTGGGCCAGCGGGATCACGTCGCCGGGTTGCAGGTCCATCAGCTGGCCCATCTGCAAGGCAGCCTGGCCCAGGTGCACGCGCACCCGCACCGGCAGGTGGGCGATGGCGCGCGGCAGCGGCGCCAGTGCGCCGCGGGCCGATGCGGATGCCGCCGCGGCATCGCCCGCCGACGCCGACGGCAGCAGCGCCATCAGCGACGAGGCGGCCACGCGCACCGTCCGTTCGACCGGCTCCGCAGAAGCCGCGTTCCCGGCGCGCACGCACGAGAAGGTCAGGACCAGCTCGCCGAGCTCGGCCGCGGAGGTGGGCTCTGCGGTCTCACCGGCAGGCGCCTCGTCGGCGGGCGACACCGCGCCGAGCCAGCCGTCCCGCCAGGCGCGCCACGAGGCCTCCACCGACGCGGCGAACGACGCGGCCAGACTGTCCTGCGGCCAGGCGGTCTCGCCGGGCAGATCCATCGCGGCGGCGGTCAGCGCCTCGCGGCCGGACTCGCGCACGAGCGCGCCGCCAACGTCGCCGCCAACGTCGCCGACGCTGTCGCCATCGATATCGCCGCCCATATAGCCCCCGACAGAGCCGCCGACAGCGCCACCGGAACGGCCCGCCCCACCGCTGCCGCCGAGGCTTCCGACACCGCCGTCCAGACGTCCGGCGACGCGCCAGCCGTCCGACGGACGCACGCGCGCGGCGCCCTGCACCAGCGGCTCGACGCGCACGTCCGCGCGCGCCAGCGACCAGTCCGCGCACCACGCGCGCCAGCCGGGCAGCAGGCGCTGCGCGAGCGCATCGCGCTGTCCGGCGGACAGCCGCCGCACGGGCACCGCGCCCGGCAGACGCAGGAAGGCGCCGGCGCTCATTTGCCCCTCATCGAGAACAGCTGCTGGATCATCTCGTTGGCCGTCGAGACGATCTGCGACGAGGCCTGGTAGCCGCGCTGCATGATGATCAGGTCGGAGAACTCCTTGGACAGGTCGACGTTGGACAACTCGATGTAGCCGGCCTTCACCGCGCCGAAGCCGCTCTCCTGCGCATGACCGAGCCTCAGTCCGCCGCGGCCGGCGTCCTCGAACTGGTTGTTGCCGACCTGCAGCACCGCCTCCGGCGACTCGTAGCGCATCAGCGCCAGCTTCTGGCCCTTCGCGGTCTGTCCGTTGGAGTAGGTCAGCACCAGCGTGCCGGTCTCGTCCACGGCGGTCTTGCTGAGGGTGCCGGCCTGGAAGCCGTCCTGCGACGCGAAGGCCAGCGTCGACAGGTTGCCCGAGGCGAAGGAGGTCACCTCGGTGCTGAAGTCCAGCACCAGCGGCAAGGCCGTGTCCTGTCCCGCCGGCGTGTAGCTGATGTTGATCTTGGCGGCCGCCGCGATCGGCGAACCGTCCTTGAAGCCGATCTCGCCGGTACCGATCTCCACGGTGCCGTCCAGCACGGAGGCCTTCCAGTAGCCGACCTTGTCCGGGCTCTGGCTGGTGAGCTTGACGGTGAGCGGGTGCGTGCCGCCCTGCGCGTCCAGCACGTTGACGTTGGAGATGGTCTGGTCGGTCGCCGAGCTCGACAGGTTGCCGCGGAAGGCCACGCGCTTGCTCGCGGCCGGCGGGTTGACGCGCAGGTCGTTCAGCACGACGTCGACGAGGCCGCCCTCGCCGTCCAGCGCCTGCACGTGCGACTGGTCGTTGCGGTTGATCAGCCGCCCCTGGAGGTCGAAGTCGAACTGCCCGGCGCGCGTGTAGCGCAGGTGCCCGTCGGTGTTGCGCAGCACGAAGAGGCCGCCGCCGTCGACGGCCATGTCCATGCCGTTCTCGGTCTGGCGCAGTTCGCCGGCCTTCAGGTTGAGGTAGCTGCCGAACGCGTTCACGCCGGTGCCGGCGCGGTCGCCCTCGCCGCCGGCCGGCGCGTGGCCGCTGTACATCAGGTCGCCGAACTGGAGCGTCGAGCCCTTGTAGCCCGGCGTGTTCATGTTGGCCGTGTTGTTGCCGATGAGCTTGATGCCCTTGGAGAAGCTGTCCAGGCCGGACATGCCGATGAAGATGGAGTCGAGCATGACGAGTCCTTCGCGGGTCAGGTGGTGGTGCGCACGGCGGTGATCTGGTCCAGCGACAGGTTCGGCGTGACCGTGCCGTTGCTGTCCCGGACCGAGATGCTGGGCTGCGGGCCGGACAGCGACAACGCGACCACCGTGCCCGACAGCGTGCCGGTCTCCGTGGTGATGTCGACGGTGCGGCCGATCAGGCCGACGGACTGCAGCGAGGCCTGCGTGCTCAGCAGCGCGTCCATCTTGGTGTTGAGCTGCTGGCTCTGCTCCAGCGCCGTGAACTGCGCCATCTGCGCCATGAACTGCTGGTTGTCCATGGGTTTGAGCGGATCCTGGAAGCTCAGTTGCGAGATCAGGATCTTGAGGAAGTCCTGCAGCCCGATGGACGAATTGCCGGACAGTGCCGAACCGGTCCCGGAGACCGCGCCGATGGTTGCCATGTCAGTGTTCCCCTGCGTTGGAATCGATGAAGGCCGGCGTGACAGCCGGCAGGTCGGCCGGCGCGGCGGCCGGCGGGTCGGACGCCGCGCCGTCGCGGGCGAGCGCCTGACCGTTGATGTGGACGGTGCCGACGGACTCGCCGCGGCGGCGCGTGTCGTCGCGCCAGTGCGCGACCACGGCGGCGGCCTGTTCCGTCGCGCCGCGGTCGACGCCCAGCCAGGCGTTGAGCCGGCCGTCGATGCCGCGTTCGACGTGCAGGCGCACCGGCTGATGCTCGCCGCCGGCGGCGCGATCGTTCGCGACCGCGGCGCTGGGGGCGGTCGCGATCGCGCTGCGGGTTGATGCCGGCGCCTCCCGGGCGGTCGTGGCGGCATCACCTGACGCATCACCTGACGCATCACCCGACGGATCGCCCGTCGCGCCGCCGGTGTCGCCGTCCACGCCGCGTGGCGTCGCCGCCCCCGGTGCACCAGCCCCCGCGCGCGAACCGGTCGGACCAGCCGCCAGGATCGCCGCCGCGCCATCGTCGGACACGGCCGGCTGCGGCGCGGTCACGGGGGCGACGCCGCCCGCCCGGGCCTCCGCCCTCATGCCGAGGGCGGCGGACGCGATCGCGCCCCCGTTCCCGCCAGTCCCCGTCGGACTCGGCGGCATCAGCGCGCCCAGCGACGCCGCGCCGTAGGGCCACAGCGGACGGTCCCCGATCGCGGGCGCCGCGGCGCCGATCGCGCCGGAGGACGTCCGCAGAGCCGCGGTCGACGCGGTCACGCCGGACTCGCGGGCGGGCGCCTCGATCGCCGAAGCGCCCTCGCCCGGCACGGTCGCATCGCACCGCCAGCTGTCGCGGTGCGCGCGTTCCATCTCCAGCCGCCAGGCCTCGGCGCCGGCGTCGCCGCCGGCCGTGCGGCCGCCGTCACGCGTCAAGTCACGCGTCACGTCACGGGTGGCATCACGCGTCGCGAGCGACAGCACCGGGTCATCGATCCGCATGGTCATCCTTCCGCACCGCGCGCGCGGCGAGCCATTGCGCGCGGGTCATCACGTGATCGTCGAGCGCACGCCAATGCGCCTGCGTCTGCTCGACGGCATACAGGTCCAGCGCCTGCGCGTGGACGCGTTCCAACCCCTGGATCTCCTGGCGCAACTCGACGCAGCCCCGCTCACGCGCGTCGCGCGCCTCGCGCCGCCGGTCGCGGTCGCCTTCGCGGGTCCGACGCTCGGCCAGCAGATGGACGACGCGATTCGCATGCAGCGCATGCACCTCGCCGCCGTGTCCGCGCAGCTGTTCCACCGACATGGCGCGCACCGTCGACTCGATCGCCGCCGCCGTCGCGTCGAGCGCGGCCTGCGCCTCGTCCAGCGCCGCCTGCGCGAGCGCCAGCTCGCGCTCGGCGCGGGCCAGGCGCCATTCGGCCCGCTCGCGCAGGCGCGATGCGGGGTGCGAGAAGCCGCGCAGGTCCACCGTCATGCCGCATCCTCCGGTCCGAACTGGTCGGCGAGGCCGGCCAGCGCGCTCAACGCGGCATCGCGCGACACGGGCTCGCGGTCCTGGCGCAGGAAACGCAGCAGCGCCGGCTCGGCCGCGATCGCGCGGTCCAGCGCGGCGTGACTCCCCTTCTCGTAGGCGCCGATCTCCATCATCGAGCGGTTGCGCGCCAGCAACGCCATGCCCGCGCGCACGCGGTGCACCAGCCGGCGCTCGCCGGCGTCGAACAGGTCGCCCAGCAGGCGGCTGCTGCTCTTGAGCACGTCGACCGCGGGATAGTGGCCCTGATGGGCGAGCTCGCGCGTCAGCACGATGTGGCCGTCCAGCGTCGCGCGCAGACAGTCCGAGATCGGCTCGTTGAAATCGTCGCCCTCCACCAGCACGGTCAGCAGC
Organism: Roseateles chitinivorans; assembly: GCF_050632145.1. Classification (GTDB taxonomy): domain Bacteria; phylum Pseudomonadota; class Gammaproteobacteria; order Burkholderiales; family Burkholderiaceae_C; genus Roseateles; species Roseateles chitinivorans_B. The sequence continues at coordinate 4,085,857 of NZ_CP192577.1, read as the reverse complement.
CCGGTGATCGATCCGCCGCCGCCGTGCGTGCCCAGGCGCTCGCACAGCGCGGGCAGCTCGCTGAACACCGAGGGCGTGTAGCCGCGCGCCGTCGGCGGCTCGCCGGCGGACAGGCCGATCTCGCGCCGCGCCATCGCCAGGCGGGTGATGGAATCCATCGTCAGCAGCACGTCGGCGCCCTGCGCCCGCAGGCCCTCGGCGATAGCGACCGCCAGGTAGGCCGCGCGCACCCGCATCGGCGCGGGCTGGTCCGAGGTGGCGACGACCACGACGCTGCGCGCCAGGCCTTCCTCGCCGAGCTGGTCCTCGATGAACTCGCGCACCTCGCGGCCGCGTTCCCCGATCAGCGCGATGACGTTGTAGTCGGCGCGCGCGTGGCGCGCCATCATGCCCAGCAGCGTGCTCTTGCCGACGCCGCTGCCGGCGAAGATGCCGACGCGCTGGCCGTGGCCCAGCGGCAGCATCGCGTCGAGCGCGCGCACGCCGGTCGACAGGGTGCGCGCGATGCGCGGCCGTGCCATGGCGTCCGGCGCCGCCGCGCGCAGCGGACGCGCGCCGTGGCTGCGCGGGAGCGCGAAGCCGTCCAGCGGCTCGCCCAGGCCGTCGATCACGCGGCCCAGCAGGGCCGGGCCGACCTCGGCGACGTTGCGGCGCGGCGCGGCGCGCACGCGCGCGCCGGCCTGCATGCCGTGCGCATCGCCGAAAGGCATCAGCGTCAGATCGCGGCCGCGCACGGCCACGACCTCGGCCAGCGCCTGCACGCGGCCGTCCTCGTGCAACACCTCGCACAGGTCGCCCATCGCGAGCGCCGGACCCGCGCTGGTGACGGTCAGGCCGCTGACGCCGCGCAGCCGGCCGAACGGCCGGGCCAGCGTCGCCTGCCGCGTCGCGTCGAACAGCGCGTCCATCGAGCTCATGCCGCATCCTCCGGCGTGCCGGGCCCATGGCCTTCCGCCTGAGCGGCAGACGGGCGACTCGAGGCGCGGTCGGACTGGCGGTCCGGATTGCGGTCCGGATTGCGGTCAGCCTCCTGGTCCTGCGTCGACAACGCGCGGGTCCAGGCCTGGCCCAGCGCGCGCAGCTGCGTGTCCAGCCCGAGGTCGAGCCCACCGTCCTCGTCCTCGATCAGCACGCCCATCGGTCGCACCGACGGGTCGGCGACCGCTTCGACGCGCGCCATCAACGCCTGCCACCGGTCTTCCGACACCGCGAGCTTCAATGCGGCGAAGTCGTCGGGCGACAGTCGCAGCGTCGGACGTGGCGCGCCGGCCCAACGATCCAGCGCCGCGTCGATCAACGGCAGCAGGCTGTCCTTCACCGCGCCCGGCTGCCCGACGACGCGGCACAGCGCCTCGAACGCCAGGCCGGCCGCCTGCGCGGCGACGCGCTCGCGATGCGCGCGTTGCGCGTCGTCAGTGCGCCGCAGGGCTTGTTCGAGCGCCGCGATCGCGGCTTCCGCCGAGGCCTGTCGCTCGGCCGCTTGCTTCTGAGCCTCGACGGCCAGCGCCTCGCGTTCGCGCGCCAGTTCCTGCTGCGCGTCCTTGCGTCCGCCGGCGAGCCCTTGCTGATAGCCGGCGCGCTCCGCCTCGGCGAGCGCCGCGGCGACCTGTGCCTCGAGCTCGACCGCCTGCGCCGGCTGCGTCTCATCGGAGAAGCTCGCGCCACTGCCGCCCTGCCGTGCGATGCCAGGCGGGGTCGGCGTGGTCAACGCAGACGCCGCTGATGCCGCCGTGGCGGCAGCGGCAGACGCGCCGGCCGCGACCGGCTTCGCGGCCAGCGTCTGCGCGTGCGTCTGTGCCGTCTGCGCGTGATACGGCAGACCGCGGACGACGGTCGTCAGCCGCAATCCCTTGAGGACCTGCGGCGCCGGCTTGGCGGCGTTGTGGCGGCTCATCGGTGGCTCCGCCCCGCACGCCAGCGCGACAGCAGGCGGCTCAAGGTCGAGGCGCCCTCCGACGAACCCGGATCTCTCGAGGCGCCCGAAGCACCCGGCGATGGGCCGGAGCGCTTGTCCAGCACTGGATGCAGTGCGTCCAGGCGCTGCGCCAGCAGCTCCAGCAGCCGGTTGTCGGCGTTCGAGGTACCGGCGGCGGTCTCGGCGCGCTGTCGCATCGCTTCGACGACGTCCTGCCGCAACGCCGGTTGCAGATGACGCACGGCTTCCGCGCGCCACGCCCAGTCCCGCGCGGTCAACAGTCGCGCGAGCAGCGCCACCGGCTCGCTCGACAACGTGCGGACCAGCGCCGGCACGCCTTGGGCACTCACCCAACGATCGATCGCCGTGACCGCGGCGGTGGGCGGGACCTCGTCGGAAGCGCTCCCGTGGTTGGTCGAATGACTGATGGACGCGGATTCCGCACCAGCACCAGCTCCGGCGATCGCGCCGCCGGCCAATGCGGCACGAGGCTGCGATGAGGTCTCGAACGCACCGTGCGTCGGCGACTGCTGCAGCGCCGCCTCGACGATCGCCCGCTCGCGCGGCAGCCCCATCTCGGTCAGTTCGGCCAACAGCGCTTCGACCGTGTCACGCTGCTGCGCCGGCAACTGCGCGATCGCCCAGCGGCGATCGGCCGGCGCCAGCGCGTGGATCAGCGCCGCCGCCTGCCGCAGTCCGGCGTCGCCGGCGCCTTGCGCCAGTGCCGCCTGGAAACCCTGGTCGCTCATCGCGCCGCTCCTCCGCGCCGCGCGCGGCGTCGGCCGGCGCGTTGCCGTCGGTCCATTGACGCAACTGCGCCAGCACGCGTTCGCGTTCGCCGTCATCCAGCGGACGCGGCTCGGCGGCGCGGGCGCCGGAGGACATGCGCCCCACCAGCACCGCGCCGATCAGCGCGATCAGGCCGGCCAGCACCCACAGCACGACGCGCTGCGCATCCGGACGTGCGGCAGGCGCGACCTCCTGGGACGTCGCCGCGCCGCTCGTGTCGAAGCTGCCGGTCACGCCGCCGTTCGCAGCATTCGCCGCATTCACCGTATCCGCCGCGCTCGCGGCCGTCGACGGCGCCGCGCCCAGCATGTCCAGCGACTGCACCGTGATCACGTCGCCGCGATCGGCCACCGCGCCCACCGCCGCCGACAGCGCGGCCCGCAGGCGCTCGATCTGCGCGGCATCGAGCCGCTGGCGCACCACCGCCAGCACCTGCAGGCGCTGGATGGCGCCGGGCCGCTTGACGACCTGCTCGATGCGCTTGCCCAACTGATACTCGGTATCGCGCGTGGACCGGCCCGGCGACTGCGCACCGTCGCGCACGCCGGTGGTGGCCGGCGCTTCGGTGAGCGTCTCCCGCTCGCGCAGCACCGAGCCCTGCGGCACTTCCCCGCCGGCGCCCAGCACCTCTTCCGACGTCACCCGCACCTGATCCAGGTCCAGCGTGACGGAGACGCTGCTGACGAACTGCTCCGCGCCATAAGCCTGCGACAGCACCTGCGCGACCTTGCGCTCGAGCTGGCGTTCCACGTCCTGCTGCAGCTCCGCGCGGCCCGCGCCGCCGTCGCCGTCCGCGCCGCCCGAGCGGCTCAGCACGACACCGCGCTGACTCAGCACCGTCACGTCGTCGACGGCGATGCCCGGCACCGCCGCGGCCACCAGCCGCTGCACGCCCGCGACCTGGTCGGCCTTCAGCGTGCGACCGTGGCGCACGCCGACGGTCACCGACGCCTTGGCGCGCTGCGGCTCGCGCTTGAGCAGCCCGTCCTCCGCGAACACCAGATGCACGCGCGCCGTCTCGATCTCCTCGAGCGACAGGATGGTGCGCGTGATCTCGCCCTGCAGCGCGCGCTGGTAGTTCACCTTCTGGGCGAATTCGGTCATGCCGAAGTCGTTGGTGTTGAACAGCTCGAAGCCCACCGCGCCGTGCAGCGGCAGGTCGCGCGCCATCAGCTTCATGCGCAGCTTGTGCACCTGCGCCTTGTCGACCAGGATGGCCTGGCCGTCCTCGGAGACCTGGTACGGCACCTTCATCTTCTCGAGCTCGGCCGTCATCGCGGCGGCGTCCTGCGGCGCCAGCGCGTTGAACAGCACGTCGCGCTCGGTCTTCAGCAGCAGCACGCCGGCGACGACCACCGCCAGCACGATGACCACTGCGCCCACGGTCAGACCCGCGCGACGGCGTCCGTCCAGCTTGTTCCACAACTCCCGCATCTCGTCCCTCGATCCTCGTGGCGGCCGGGGCTCGTGGCGCCCGATCCGCATCCTGCTCCGCCGGGCCGCCGGATCGGCGTCCCCTGCTCTTCGTGTCCGTCTTCGCACGTCCTCGGGCGACTTCGCCCGTCGTCAGCCGCCGTCACCCGCATTCACGGGCCGCGAGCGCGCCTCCAACGCGTCCTGCCCGTCACACCTGCATCCGCATCACGTCCTGGTAGGACTCGAGCAGCCGGTTGCGCACCTGCAGGAAGAGCTGGAACGAGATCCGGCTCTCTTCCATCTTCATCATGACCTGATGGAGGTTGACGGGCTGGCCCTCGGCCAGCGCGCGCATCGACGACTGCGCCTGCGTCCAGTCCGACTGCACGCCCTGGAGGCCGTCGCTGACCAGCTTGCCGAAGTCGGCATTGCCGACGATGCCCGGGGCCCCGGCGGCTGCCGTCGCGGCGTTGGCGCTGGCGCCTTGCGCGGCGGCCGTCGCGGCCCAGGCCACGGGGCGGAGCTCGGTCAGCGCCGACAGCGCCATGCCCGGTTCGATGAAGGGGATCGCCTGCGTCATGTCAGCCTCCGTTGCCGATGTCCAGCGCGCGCAGCGCCATCGTGCGGCCGGTGTTGAGCGCGGCGACGTTGGCCTCGTAGGCCCGCGACGCGCTCATCATCAGCATCATCTCGGCCGCGTTGTCGACGGCCGGGTAGTACACCTTGCCCGCGGCGTCGGCCATCGGGTGGGCGGGGTCCTGCACCGCGCGGGCCTCGGCCCCCACGGGTTCGATCTGGTAGGCCGGGCCGGTCAGGCCCTGGCGCACCATCGCGTCGAAGCCCACGCCGCCGACCGCCTGCGAGGCGGCCAGCGCCGTCACGCGCAGCGGCTGGAAACCGCCGCGCGCGCTGCCGCTGACGGTGTTGGCGTTGGCCAGGTTGGCCGCCGAGATCTCGTAGCGCAGGCGCTCCAGATCCATGCCGGCGGCGCTGATGGCGAAACTCGCTTGGATGTCCATGTCGGGTCCTTCGTGCTGTCGTGTGCGCTCAGCGCTTGCCTTCGGTCACCGCGCTCTGCAGCACGCCGTAATGGCGCGACAGCGCCTTGAGCAAGGCCTGGTACTGCAGGCTGTTGGCGGCCATGTCCACGGCCTCCTGGTCCAGGCGCACCGGCATGGGCTCGCCGCCGGGGCCGAGCGCGGGCACGACCTCGGGCGCCGCGGGCACGCCGGTGCTCGAGAGCGCGTCCATCTGCGCCTCGAAGCTCACGGTCTGGCGCGTGTAGCCGGCGGCGCCGGCGTTGGCGATGTTGGCGGCGATCACGCGGTGGCGCAGTTCCGCGGCGTCGAGCGCGGCGCCGACCAGCGCGGTGGAGAGGGCTTCGATCTGCATGGGGTTGTCTTTCGGAAGTCGGTCGTCAGGACGTGGTCAATGCGTGCTGAATGCGTGGTGAATGCGTGGTCGTCGCGCGGTCATTGCACGATGAGGTCGGCGTGCAACGCGCCCGCGGCCTTGACGGCACGCAGCACGGAGATCACGTCGCGCGTGCCGATGCGCATGCGGGTCAGCGCCTGCACGAGGTCGGCGACGGTGTTGTCGGCGGTCACGTAGGCGGCGCGTTCGTTGTCGCCGACGTCCAGCCGGCTGTTGGTCACCAGCGCCGTGCGCACGCCGCCGCCCGGCCGGCCGATCACCAGCGGCTGCGACACCGAGGTCTCGGCCGACACCGACACGCGCAGCTCGCCGTGCGACACCGCGACCGCGGAGATGCGCACGTCGCCGCCGGCCACCACGGTGCCGGTGCGTTCGTTGATGACGACGCGCGCGCGGCGGTCGGGGTGCACGGTGACGTTCTCGATCTGCGCCAGGAAGGCCACCGGGCGTGCCTGGTAGGCCTCGGGGATCTGGATCTCCACGCCGCCGGCGTCGCGCGGCTCGGCCAGCGTGACGCCGAAGCGCGCGTTGATCGCGTCCGCCATGCGCGACGAGGTCGTGTAGTCGGGCTCGTTGAGCACGAAGGTGACCGTGGCGCGCGCGGCCTGCGCCGGCAGGCCGGTCTCGACGGTCGCACCGCCGGGGATCGCGCCGACGGTGGGATGGTTCTTCTGCACCACGTTGCCGTTGGCGTCGTAGCGGTAGCCGCCCACCGCCAGCGGTCCCTGCGACAGCGCATAGATGCGGCCGTTGGGCGCCTTCAGCGGCGTCAGCAGCAGCGTGCCGCCGACGAGGCTGCGCGCGTCGCCGATGGAGGTCACCGTGACGTCGATGGTGTCGCCGGGTTTGGCGAAGGGCGGCAGCTGCGCGGTCACCATCACGGCGGCGACGTTGCGGCTCTGCACCTGCTCGGGCGTGACGCTCAGGTTGAACTGCGACAGCGCGTTGGACAGCGCCTGGCGCGTGGCGCGGTTGGACGGCCCGTCGCCGGTGCCGGCCAGGCCGGTGACCAGGCCCTGGCCGATCAGCGCGTTCTCGCGCCAGCCCTGCACCTTGCCCAGGTCCTTGAGCCGCAACGCGTCGTCGGGGGACGGCACGGACGCGGGTGCCGCGGCCAGCGCGGGCGCGCAGGAGAACACCGCTGAAAACGCGATGGCCACGGCCATCGCCGCTGTCGCGGCCCTGGAAGAAGCTGCCGCCGGAGCGGCCATCGATCGGATCACGGACATCACGGGCCTCATCACAGTCCGAACCACGAGCGCACGCGCTGCCACCAGGGCACGCGCTGGCTGTCGGTGAGCGCGCCGGCGCCGTCGTAGTCGATGGTGGCGTCGGCGATCCGGCTCGACAGCACGACGTTGCCGTCGGTGATGTCCTGCGGACGGACCTGGCCGGTCACGCGGATCTGCTGCTTTTCCTGGTTGATCACCAGCGACTGCTCGCCGCTGACGCGCAGGTCGCCGTTGGGCAGCACCTCGGTCACGGTGACCGACATCTGCGTCACCAGCTTGCCGGCACGCGAGGTGCGGCCACCGCCGTCGAAGTCGCCGGTCGTGGCGACGCCGACGTCGCGGCGGAAGTTGCTCGAGTCGCGGAACAGCTCCAGCCCCGCCGAGTTCTTGCGATGGCTGCCCGAATCGGCGCTGGCCACGGCGCTGGCGTTCTCCACCACCTGGACCGTCAGCACGTCGCCGACGCGGAAGGCCTTGTTGTCGGCGGTCAGCGAGCGGTAGTTGGCCTCCTCATAGAGACTCTGCGCGGCGGCAGGTGTCGCGGCGGCGAAGGCCAGCAGCAGCGCGCCCATCATTCCCAGGGCGCCCGCGGCCAGGCGCGCGGTCCGGCCGGCGGTGCCCGCCGTGTCGATGAGCGCAGCGGAGGCGGCCTTCAGGCCGCGCGCGCCACGTGTCGTGTCGTTCGTCATTTCACCTCCACTTGACCGTCGCCCGCCACGCGGGCCATCACGGTGTCGCGCCGGCCCGGCAGGCGCACGCGCACCCACGAGCCGGCTTGTCCATCCTGCAGCGCGGTCGCCGCGAGTTGCAGCGTCACGCGGCCCGCGGACGCGTTGGCGACGACGCGTTCGCCGCCGCTCACGTCCGGCACCGGCGCCATGCGCGTGCGCAGCAAGGGCGCGCCCGCGGCGATGCGGCCGCGCGCGCGCCAGCCGTCCGGCCAGGGCGCGTTCGCGTCGATGGGCTCGGACCAGCCGGCCACGTCGACCGCGCGTCGTTCGAAATCGTCCGCCGACAGCGGCTCGCCCGGCTGCACGGTGCGGGTCGCGATCCAGGCCTCGACCACGCGATGCATGCGGGCCTGCCAGGCGTCGCTGCGGACCAGGCGGCCCTCGCGATAAGCCTCCAGGCGCAGCAGCGCGAGGGCGGGTACGCCACCGCCCTGCCCCGTCGGCAGCGAGGCGCGATAACCGAAGCCCGCCTCGCCCGCGGGCAGCGCGGCGAGCGCGGCCTCGTCGAGCTCGGGCGGCGTGCGGCCGTCCCGCGCATACACGTCCATCGCGGCGGCGACGGCCTCGCGGGGCGTCGCGTGCATCGCCGCGTCGGCCCATTTCAGGCGGGCGCTCAAGGGACCGGCCCAGTGCCAGCGCGCGGTGCCGCATTCGCGCAGGCGCGCTTCGACCCACAGCCGGCCGAGCACCAGGGTGCGCGCGCCGACGGGCCGCGGCGCGTCGGCGCAGGACGCCCACTCGCCACCCACCGGCGTCACCAGCAGATCGTTGACGGCCACCGTCGTCGAGGCCAGATCCACCCGGGCCTCATCGCGAAGACGCAGCGTGCGACCCGCATCGGCCCACGCCGGCGCCGCGGCAGCGCACGCGCCTGCCGCGATCGCGAGGATCGCAACGACGCGCCGCGCGGGCGAGCCGCGATGCGAGGAAGCCGACTGGAAAGCCGCGTTGAGCGTCATCGCCGTGCCGTCACTTGCGCAGGTTGTTCACCATCGCCAGCATCTCGTCGGAGGCCTGCAGCACCTTCGCATTGGCCTCGTAGGCGCGCTGGGCCAGCATCAGGCCGACGACCTCGTCGCCGAGCTTCACGTTGGACGCTTCCTGGAAGCCCTGGCGGAACACGCCGAAGCCCTGCTCCGCCGCGCGGCCCGAGATCGGCTCGCCGCTGCGGGCGGTGGCGCGGTACAGGCGGTCGCCGAGCGCTTCCAGGCCGTCCTCGTCGTTGAAGCGCACCAGCGCCATCTGGCCGACGACCTGGTCGCGGCCCTGCACGTCGCGCGCGGCCACGGTGCCGTCGCTGGCGACGACGAAATCCTTGCGCCGGCCGGCAATACCAGCGCGGACTTGAGCGGATAACCCTCGGCGGTGGTGATCTGGCCGTCGGTCCCGACGCGCAGATGGCCGCCGCGGCTGAAGGCCGTGCCGCCGTCAGGCAGCAGGACCTCGAGGTAGCCCGCGCCGGCGATCATGAGGTCGGCCGGATCGTCGCTGCGGCGCACGTCGCCGGCGTCCATCACCAGCGACACGCCGTTCACCGACACGCCCAGTCCGCGCGAGGCGGCGGTGGCCACGGTGTCGCTGCCCGCCTGGGGTTCCGCGCCGCGGCTCACCAGGTCGACGAAGCTGACCTTGGACCGCTTGAATCCTGGCGTGGCCATGTTGGCCATGTTGTTGGAAATCGTCTCGACCTGGCGCTGCTGCGCCTGCATGCCGGTGGCGGCGATCTGCAAGGCTTCGATCATGGGTGTCTCTCCTGGAATCCGTTCACAGGTCGGCGAGCTTGCGCACCGCCAGACCCATCATGTCGTCGTACATCTGCGTGGCGCGGGTCATCGACTCGAAGTGCCGCACGGCGCCCATCAGCTGGACCATCTCCTGCGCGGTGTCGACGTTGGAGCCTTCGACGAAACCCTGGCGCACGCCGGCGGCGCCTTCGGCCGCGGCGGAGAGGCGGCCCTCGGTGACGAACAGCCCGCCGCCCAGCGCCTGCATCCGCGTGCCCGCGTCGGGCACCAGCACGCGCAGCTGGCCGACCACGCGATCCTCCTGGCGCACCGTGCCGTCGGCGGCGACGTCGACCGCGCCGGGCGCCAGCGTCAGCGCGCCGTTGGCGCCCATGAGGGCATTGCCTGCGGCGTCGACCAGCTCGCCGCGATCGTCGATGCGGAAGCTGGCCTGCCGCGTGTAGGCCGGGCCTTGCGGCGTGCGGACTTCGTAGAAGCCAGGCCCCGACAGCGCGAGATCGAGCGCACGGCCGGTGCGGTTCATCGGGCCGGGCTTGAGGTCGCGGCGCGCGTCGACGGTGACCTCGTCCGTGACCGGCGCGGCCATGCCGTCGGCCACCTGCTGGCCGAACGGCACCGCGGCCGCTTCCAGCTGCTCGACGACCAGCTCGCGCTTGTAGCCGGGCGTCAGCATGTTGGCCATGTTGGCGCTGACGCGCTCCAGGCGGTAGGCGTCGCGCTGCATCGCGGACAGGGTGGTGAGCATCAGGTCGTTCATCGGGACAGTCCTGGAAGCAGACGGGTCGTGATCGTCGAGGTCATCGTCGAGGTCATGCGGTGGCCGCCGGCGGTGCGCCCACCACGGCGAAGGATTTCAGTTCGATGGTGCTGGGCACCTCGGCCATCGACAGCACGCGCAGATGCGGCAGCACGCGTTCGGTCATCAGCCGCAGCTGGCGGCGCAGGTCCGGCGCGCACAGCAGCACCGGCAGCGTGTTGCTCTTCATCATGCGTTCGGCGGCGGTGGCCAGGCGGCCCAGCAGCCGCTCGGTCAGCGCCGGATCGAGCGCCGGCGGCGCGCCGTCGCTGCCGCGCAGCGCGCCCAGCAGCTGCCCTTCCACCAGCGGGTCCAGCGTCAGCACCTGCAGCGCGGTGCCGTCGCCGACCAGGCCCTGGCAGATGGCCGCGCCCAGGCGCTGGCGCACGCGCTCGCACAGCGTGCCGGTGTCCTTGCCCAGGCGCGCGGCGTCGGACAGCGCCTCGAGGATGGCCTCGAGGTTGCGGATGCTGACCTTCTCGCGCAGCAGCGCCTGCAGCACGCGCTGGATGTCGCTGACGGAGAGCAGCGTCGGCACGAGTTCCTCGACCAACGTCGGCTGGGTCTGGCGCACGCGCTGCAACAGGCGTTCGGTCTCGGCGCGCGTGAGCAGCGTGGAGGACTCGCGGCGCAGCACCTCGGTGACATGGGTCAGCAGCACGGTCTCGGCGTCGACCAGCGTGTAGCGCGCGGCCTGCGCGGTCTCGCGGTGCTGCGGCGCGATCCAGACGGCGGGCAGGCCGTAGCTGGGGTCGCGCGTGACCTCGCCGGGCACGCCGCGAGTGTCGCCGGCCGGGTGGATGGCAAGCCAGCGGTCGGCATGCGCCTCGCCGCGGCCGACCATCACGCCGTCTACATGGATCTCGTAATGCTCTGGGCCGCGGCGGCAGGTGTCGCGCACGGCGATCGTCGGCAGGATCAGGCCGAACTCCTGCGCGTGCAGGCGGCGGAAGGTCTCCAGCCGCTCCTGGAACGGCGCGCCGGCCTTGCCCGCCAGCGTCGACCAGCGGCTGCCCACGCGCAGCTCCACCGGCTCGAAGGCCAGCGAGGCATAGGGATCGCCCGCCCTGCCCCCCGCGCCGGCGCCGGCCGCGCCCGGCGCACCGCTCATGTCCGCCTGCGCACCGGCCGGCGACGCGGCGTCGCCATCGAGCAGCGCGGCGCGCTGCTTCGCGCGGCGGGAGAACCAGGCGGCGACGGCCAGCAGCACGGCCAGCACCGCCAGCGGCGCGGCCGGGATGCCGGGCAGCAGCAGCATCAGGAACAGCGTGACGGCCACCAGCAGCAACGCCTTCGGATGGGAGCCGATCTGGCGGAAGACCTCGACGCTGAGGTTGGTGTCGGACGCGGAGCGCGTCACGATGATGCCGGTGCCCACGGCGATCACGAGCGCCGGGACCTGGGTCACGATGCCGTCGCCGATGGTCAGCAGCGTGTAGGTCTGCAGCGCCTGCGACCAGGACATGCCCATCTGCATGACGCCGACGATCATGCCGCCGACGATGTTGATCAGCAGGATGATGATGCCGGCGACGGCGTCGCCCTTGACGAACTTGCTGGCGCCGTCCATCGAGCCGTAGAAGCCGGCCTCGCGCTCGAGGTTCTTGCGACGGCGCTGGGCTTCGGCCTGGTCGATGAAGCCCATGTTGAGGTCGGCGTCGATGCTCATCTGCTGGCCGGGCATGCTGTCCAGCGTGAAGCGGGCGGCGACCTCGGACACGCGCTGCGCGCCGCTGGTCACGACGACGTACTGCACCACGATCAGGATGAAGAAGACGATCAGCCCGATGACGTAGTTGCCGCCGACGACGTAGGAGCCGATGGCCGCGATGACGCGGCCGGCATCGGCGTCCGACAGGATCAGGCGCGTGGCCGCGACGTTGAGCGAGAGCCGGAACAGCGTGGCGATCAGCAGCAGCGACGGGAAGGTCGAGAACTCGACCGGCCGCTGCATGTAGAAGGTCAGCAGCAGGATCAGGAAGGCGAAGCCGAGGTTGCCCAGGATGAGCACGTCCAGCAACCCCGACGGAATCGGCGCGAACAGGACGATGAGGATGCCGGCGACCAGCGCGACGAGCGCGAGGTCGCTGTGGCGGCCGAGGCCTCCTGCGGCGGCGGGGGCGGCGGCGCTCATGCGCGGGCTCCCTGCGAGGCGGCGGCGTCCGCGGGCTGGCGCGCGCGGCGGGTGTTGATGACCCAGATCATGATCTTGGCGACGGCGGCGTAATGCGCGGCGGGAACGGGTTGGTCGGGTCGCATCTCGGCGTGCAGCGCGCGGGCCAGCGAGGGCATGGCGACCACGGGGATGCCGTGGCGCGCGGCGATGGCGCGCATCACCTTGGCAACGACGCCGGTGCCCTTGGCCAGCAGGACCGGGGCGGCCATCACGCCGTGCTCGTAGCGCAGCGCGACGGCGTAATGCGTCGGGTTGGTGAGCAGCACCGAGGCGTCGCGGGTGCGGGAGATCGAGGCGCTGCGTTGCAGCAGTTCGCGCTGGAGCTCGCGGATGCGGCGGCGGATGCGGGGATCGCCTTCGCGGTTCTTGTGCTCGTCCTTCATCTCGCGATGGCTCATGCGCATCTTCTTCGCGAACTCGCGGCGCGTGTAGCCGAGGTCCAGCAGCGCGATCACGAACATCGTCAGCGCGAGCTTCCAGCCGACGGAGGCCAGGTCGGCGTGCAGCATCTTCAGGAAGGCCAGGCCGGAGAGGCCGGCGATCTCGTGGAACTGCGGCACCAGGGCGGCGAGCGCGAAGTAGACGACGAGCGACATCACGGCCAGCTTGACGAGGGCGCGGAAGGTCTCGAACAGCGTGCGCAGCGAGAAGATGCGCTTGAAGCCGGTGACGGGGTTGAGGCGTTGCCAGTCGGGCTTGACGGGCGTGGTGCTCCAGACGGCGCCGACCTGCACGAGGTTGGCGAGCATCGCGGCGACCATGATGAGCAGCAGCACCGGCAGCATCAGCGCGGCGCCGTGACGGGCGGCCTCGGCGACGGCGGGCCAGTAGACGGGGTCGGCGCGGCCGGCGCGCGTCGCGGTGGCCAGCAGCAGGCGGTCGAAGCGGAACTGGTCGGTCAGCGCCTGGAAGCCGCCGGCGTGGAAGTACAGCATCGCGGCGCCGAAGACGAGCGCGGACACCAGGTCGGCGCTCTTGGCGACCTGGCCCTTCTTGCGCGCCTCTTCCAGCTTGTGCTGGGTGGCGGGCTGGTTGCGATCGAGGTCCTGCTCGGCCATCAGTGCAGCACTCCGGACCAGACGTCGAAGCCGAGCTGGAAGGCACGGGCGACCAGCGCGTCGGCGGAACCGATCCAGAGCGCGAGCGCGGCGGTGCCGGCGACGACCTTGAGCGGGATGCCGAGCGCGAACATGTTCATCTGCGGCAGGTTGCGCGCGATGACGCCGAGCGCGAACTCGATGAGCATGAGCACAACCACGACGGGGGCGGCCATCGCGAAGCCCAGCGAGAACATGCCGCCGAAGGCGGTGACGGCGGCGGCGACGGCCGCGCCCGGCAGCCAGGCTTGTCCGACGGGGATCAGGTCGAGGCCGCGGGCGAAGCCGATCAGGAAGCTCGCGAAGGCGGTGCCGGAGAAGAAGGCGACGAGGGCCAACTGCCGGAAGATGCCGGTGAGCACGGGCATCTGCTGGCGGGTGACGGGGTCGAGGACCTGACCCATGCCGAAGCCGATCTGGATGTCGAGCAGACGGCCGGCGGTGGTGAAGACGGCGAAGCCGATGTTGATGCCCAGCGAGAGGACGGCGCCGAGGCCGAACTCGGAGACGGCCGCGCCGGCGAGGCGCCAGGGGTCGGCGAGCAGGTGTTCGGCGCCGGGCACGGGGGTGCGGGCGAGGCAGACGGCGAGCACCAGGCAGAGCGCGACGCGCAGCGTGCCGGGGAGCGCGGCGCCGATGGGCGACACGACCAGCAGCAGGCCGCTGAGGCGCGCGAGCGTGAGCAGCACGGCGAGGCCGGCCTCACCGGTGGCGCCGGCGACGAGGGTGGACAGCTCGAGCACGATCCGGGCGTCAGAACATCGAGGGGATGCCGGACCAGAGCTGGGTCATGTAGCCCGCGAGCCGCTTGAGGATCCAAGGGCCGAAGACGATGAGGGCGATGGCGGCGGTGACGAGCTTGGGGACGAAGGCCAGGGACATTTCCTGGATCTGGGTCACCACCTGGAAAACGCTGACCAGCAAGCCGACGAGCATCGTCAGGCCGAGCACAGGCAGACAAACCAACAAGCCAGTCCACAGAAGATCCGAGACCATCTGCAGCGCGACATCGGCGCTCATGAAACCACTCCCGATTACCACCGACGCGTGTCGTCGGCCCCTCGTCATGAAAGCGGTACATAGCCGCCTGAAAAATGTGTCGCGATCTTAAGCAGATTTTTCAGATTGGACACATGAGGGAAGGAGTAACAGGACATTGCATCCCCCTTCAGAAGGGGTCAGGTCTCCTCTGGTAGAAGGGGTGAGTCACCCAGATGGGGGTTGAGCAACAACAGGGGGTCGCGTCGACGGAAACAGTTCGACAGACGGGCTAGTAAGCGTTGTCAGACCGGTTAACGCCATGTGGATGACGCCTTCAGGTCGAAGGCTTCCAGGCGCCCTCTTCCATTGACCGTGAGTCACCGCTTGGCGGGCCGGCGTTGTCGTTGCCGGAACCATAGCGATGGCGCATGGCGTCAAAACTACCTGACGCCTGCATCAACGCGCGATTGGCATTGAGGATCAGCTTTCTTGCTGCCTCATCGTGCTCAGCCCCCTGCTTGACCAACGCTTCCGCTTGAGTCAGGGCGCCCCTACAGACTTCGTACATGCCCAATGACTCAAGGTCTCGACGCACCGCTTCCAGACGTTCATAGATCAGAGGGAAGCTCTGCGAGAGGAAGAACTCATTGATCCCTCGTCTGCACAGAGCAATGTTTCCTTGCATTCCCTCGAGTTCGTTCTCGAATTGGGCAATTGATCTCTTAGGCTTCATTCCACGTCTTCCGCGCTTTGGCGCCCATGGCCGAGCCCGTGGGGTGCATTGGTCAACACATCAGCCAGTCAGTCGCGAAGACGCGCATCCAGTTGGACGCCCCAGCAACTGAACTACTTCGGGAAGAGCGCAACCATCGATGAATAGGCCACCTCGCCGCCGTCGAAGCTCTATGCACGAACTGATGGTGCCCCTGCACGCCGTCAAACATAGACCAGATCAGGACACCGTTCGGAACAACTATGCCCAGCGTCATCAGCCGGCCGAAAAGTTCCGGCGAGACGAATTACTCCGCGGGGCCTAATCCCCGTAGCACACCAGCGCGATGAGGACACTCGTCTGAATTGCCTTGCTAACGGTTTCAGCATTGGAAATAGCCGTTCTGGCTACGCCAGGATTGATCGCTTGAGCTCGCGATGACATGTGCTGCTTACACAACTCCCAAGGCCTTGGCAGCTTCCACGAAGGCCGCATTGGCTCGCCAATTGGGATTCGCTGCAATGTGTTGTCGCACCAGTTCCGCCGCCTCGACACGGCGGTTTAGAACGCCTAGTGAGTAGATGCCTTCCAGCAATCCGGGGATCTTTGCAATCCGCCGTGGATCCAGCTTCAACGCTTGTCGCACCGCAGCAATGCACTCCTCGTGCCGATCCAATTGATGCAAAGCTGCGGCCATGCTCATCAAAGACAAAGCGCTCCCTTCGATTTCGTATGCACGCCGAGCGTGCCGCAAAGCGCGTGACCAGTCCTGTTGTTTGAATGCGATCCCAGCCAACTCGAATTGAATCAGCGAGTACTCTGGGTAATCGATTGCCATCGCCTCTCCCCATCTAATTGCCCGATCAACTTTGCCAAGCTTGAGATCGATTCGAACTTGCATATGAAGCAAGTTTGGCCTCGCATTGTTCTGCTTCGTGAGAGCACGCTCCACGACCCGCGTTGCGCCGGTCGTATCTCCCGACAGAAGATACTCGCCCGCCAAACGCACATCAAACATGCCTGTGCCGAGACATGTGGCCTCGCGTTGTTCAACACGCCGCAATGAATCTAGAGAAAGAGGGGCGTTGTTGAGATCAGGTGCCCGGAGCCGTGCCTCACAGTCAGCAGCGCTTAACGCGGCCTGTGCGGGATTCAGCACCATGACACCCAGCAGCGCAAGCAAGACCCAACGCTTGCTGCGGCGCATGATCATTGGTGTTTTCATGGCGTTCTCTTCCAAGTTGTATCCCAATCCCACGTGAGCGAAAGCTTCAGCTTTCCGCCCACCAGCACGGGCGTTGCACCCGCCGTCACAAAGAACTGTCCTCCATTGCGCGTGTCGAAGGAGCGATAGCCCCCGCCCGCTGTGGCGCCAAGCCCTAATGCTTGGACCTCCCCATTGGCCTTGGGCGTGACCGTCAACGGCCCAAACTTGAAGTCGTATCCGGCCTCTCCTTGCGCGCGCAGCAGGGCCGCACTAGCCCCAACGTTGCCGAATGCATTAATTTTTATGCTATTGCCACCAAAATTGAGCCCAACAGCCGTTTCGGCGGTGGCGTCGGCCCCTGAAGAGATGTTGCCTTGCAACTTGGCCCCAAAAGGCGTAGCGCTTCCCGAAGCGTATTCCACCCCCGTCTGCCCGCTGAGGCTGCCCTTGACTTCAAACTCCGTGGTCGACTTGGCAACCGCTTCGAACTTGGCCAAGCCTCGTTCATAAGTTCGCGCGCCTAAGAACTGACCGTCCGTGTCGTATAAACGGCCCAGCGTGTACTCAGTGCCACCGAATTTGCGCTCTGCCTCCCACTTGATTCCATCCCAAATCACGTCCTTCTTGGAGAAGCCTTGCGGTGCCCTCATGGCAGTGTCGTTGACACTGTTTACGGTCCAGGCATCCGCAGCAAAGCGACCAGTCTGAATGTCGCGCGAACCATTGACCGTTCGATACGTGCTGTTGGTCAAGCGCGCACCAGTGCCATCAAAGCTGTCGAACCATCCTTGCGCGCCTCCGGGAGCAGCAGGCGCGACCTCAGCCATTGCTTGACGCTGCACTGCTCGGCCCAGTGCAATCTGCTCATTGACATAGCCTCGCAGCGCCGGATCGTCTCGGTTCTTGAGCGCAAGAATTTTCAACACAGCCTCTTGGTCAAGTTGGCGTCCATACGCCTCCGCCTTGCGGTTCTGCGCGACACGGCTCGCCTCTGCTCGAGTAACAGCCTCGGCATCTTGCTTGGCGGTGTAGTCGCTCCACGCCCTGTCCCAGTTGGCCAGAGCCCTCGCCTTGTCCTCAATGCCCTGATCGACTTGTCGAGACCATTTCGCTGTCATATCAGGCGAGAAGCTGAGGCCTGAGCCTCCACCCATGCGCAAGCCGCTACCAGCCGTGTATGGGGCATCGTTCGCAAACATCTCCCGGACCGCGGCTTTCTCTTCCGCGGTCGCGGTGGGGAAGCGAGCCTCGTCGATGGCTCCCCCAATCGCCGTCCCGAAAGCATCTCCCAGCACCTGCGCGTAGTCGATCTTCCCTCGACCCATCACCGCCACACGCACCGTTTGGGACGCAACCCCCTGACAAGCGCTTGTCCGATCCGCGTAGCTTCGGTCGATAGCTGCATGCTCGATGCGGCCGTTCCGAACGCCTTGCCGACCTGATCTGCGACGGGCGCAGCGACGGCTGCAATCGCCACTGACCTCCAGCTGAAGCTGTCCTGCAGCCCTGTCACGACGCCGATGCCTTGAGTCAAGGCATTCGAGAGTGCGGCCCGCCACGCCATTTCCATTGGGGCCATGCCTGCGGCTGGCCCGATACCCGCGGAGACTGCCCCGCCGATCGCACCGATGCCCACCTGCTTCCAACTGAAGCCACTCTGCATGCCCAGCGCCATTCCAGTGAGCTGGCCAGCAGCCGATCCAGCAGCTCCCGCAGCAGCCCCGGCACCCAGCATCGAAAGAATGCCCTCACCCGCGAGGTAGTTGTAGGTCAGTGCCGTCACCACGACCGCCACGACGATCACGATGAACATCCCCACCGCACCGCAGCCTCCCTTGGCCGGCGGCGGCGGCGGCATCACGACTGGCGCCGACGTGTCCCCGATCAGCTTATCGGCGTTGTAGACCGCGCCGCTCGACGACGAGTTCAGCGACCTCGTCACCTGCGGGATGTTGATCGACTGCCCCGGCTTGAGCTCGACCGTGCTGTCGTCCAGCGTGTTGGCCTCGGCGATGCGGTACCACAGCGCGTCGTCGCCGTAGAAGCGCAGCGCCAGGCTCTGCAGCGTCTCGCCAGCCTGCACGGTGTAGGTGACCGTGCTGCCTTCCTTCAGGCTCGTGTCGTAGCGCAGCCCGGACACGTCCATGTCTACCGCGGATGTCTCGATGCGGTACGGATCCCGGCCTCCCTTGCCCGCGATGTTGCGCCGCGACTCCTGGATCATTCCGACGCGCCGGTCGTTGAGATACAGCTGCTTCTCGCGATACAGGTCCTTCGTCAGCGACACGGTCGGCGTCGCCGGCATCGCGGCGAATGCGCCCGCCGTACCGGTCACGGCGCCGCTGATCGGCGTCCAGACTCTCATCACACCGTCCTGGTTCGAGCCGCTCAACGTCGAGCTGTTTGTCGCCCAGGTGGTCACGATGTGTCCGCTGTTGTCCGTCACGTACCAGCGGTAGGACGTCCCGCGCTGCAACTGCAGCAGGTTGCCGTTGGCATCGTAGGACTGGATCGACTGGCTCGGCGTCATGTTCGTCGGCGTCGAGCTGTTTTCGCCCCACACCTGGCCTGACAAGGCCTGACCCCGCTCCAGATAGCCCTCCTGCAGGTAGTACGAGTAGTCCGTCGTCGTGACCGAGTTCTTGTAGGTCGCGCGCACCTGGGTCGTGCCGCCCGTGGTGCCCTTGAACGCATAGGCGGTCGCGTTCACCCGCATCAGGTTGCCGACCTTGTCGTAGGACAGGGTCTGCTCCGCCCAGGACTGCGGTGTCGTCGCGGTGGTCTGCGACGACGCGATGCCTTCGACGAAGTCCTTGCGCGTCAACGCGCGGCCGTTGGCGTCGAAGGTCGTCGTCGACGTGGTCAGCTTGAACTGCTCCCCGCTGAACAGCGTGTCCCAGGCGTAGTCGACCTGCGTGCCGCTGCTGTAGTCGATCTTGTGCTTCACCACCGCGTCACCTGCCGTGTAGGCGCCGTTGGCGTAGGTCAGCTTTCGCGTGGATTCCTTGGTCAGGCGATCGGCGAAATCGAACTCGTAGTCGAGCCGCGTGCCGCCCGGAGACGTGCCGCCCGTCTTGGTCAGCGACTGGCGACGGCGCCCTTCCCCGTCGTAATAGAAGACGTTCTTCGCGCCGACGTCCGAGATCACGCCGTTGGTCAGCACGCCTTCATTGATCACGACGCGATTCATCTCGTCGTAGGTGAACCACTGGTCGAAGGCGCGCGGCGTCACGTCCTGCACGCCCGTGTCCGAATTGAATGACCGGTACCCCTGCGTACCTTGCACGCGGCGACGGTTGCCGACAGCGTCGTAAGACACGCTGAACGAGTACGCCTGCCCCCCGCTCGGCCCCGACGCATCCTGTGCGGTCGCGAGCCGACCCTGCGTGTCGTAGGTCGACGTCACGTCGCGATACACCAGGCCGCCTTCCTTGAAGGTCTCCCGGGTGCGGTTGCCCTCGGCGTCGTAGTCGTAGCGCGTGCTCGAACCACGGTAGTTGTCCGTGATCTGCCGCAGCAACCCGCTCTCGGTGTATTCGTAGGCCAGGTTCTGACCCCGGGTGGCCGTGTTCGTCTGCGTCTTGAGCGCTCCGGCGAAGTCGTAGCCGTAGCTGTAGACCGCGCCGCCGATGTCGGTGTGGCTCGTCAACTGGCCGGCCGCGCTGTAGCTCCAGGTGGCCGTGAAGCCGTTGGCGTCGGTCTCGCTGATCTTGTTGCCCGCCGCGTCGTAGCTGTAGCTCGTGCGCTGGCCCTGCGGCTTCGCGCTCATCGTCAGGTTGCCGCGGCCGTCATACCAGTACAGCGTCAACTGCCCGGCGATGGACGTCTCCTCGCCGCTGGTCTCGCTGATCTTGCGGCCGAGCTCGTCGTAGCGGACCTGGGCCAACTGGTACGTCCGGGCACCGGGCACGAACACCATGCGACTGATCTCCCGGTCCGCCTTGTCGTAGCTGTAGGTGTACTGCCGGCCCAGCGCGTCGTAGCGATTCATCATCCGGCCGAGGCCGTCGTACCAGTAGGACTCCATCGTCCTGTCGCCACGGTAGACGGTGTCGAGCAGCCCCGCGTTGTTGAACACCCAGCTCGTGTAGCTGCCGTTGCCGTCGATGGCCCCGACCTGGCGTCCCGAAGCGTCGAAGAACGCCTGGCTCAGGATGGCTGCGCTGCTCGACACGCCGTTGGCGTTCACGCTGGTCACGTTGTGCGTGTAGGTCGCGATCGCGTGGTTGCCCGCGTCGTAGCGGTAGGTCTGGCGCAGCACGCCGTTGCGCGTCACGGACAGGACATTGCCCCAGGCGTCGAGCGTCTGCAAGGTGGCGAGTTGCGTGGTCCCGCGTCCCTCGTCATGGCTGACCGTCGGCCCCACCTGCCGGACCGCGCGGCCGAGACGGTCGTACTCGGTCGTGGTGCGGCGCACGCCGCTGGCACTGGCCGCCGCGGCTGGGTCGGCGACGGCGCCGAGATTGGCCGAGTCGCTCGTGAAGCTGCTGGTCACCAGGCCCTGCAGGTTGTACCAGTAGATCGTGGTCACGCCCTTGACGCTGCTCTTCCACAGCCTGCCACCGACGTCGTATGCGTTCTGCTCCGTCAGGACACCGTCGCGCAGGCGTGACGTGATCTCGCCGAACGAGTTGTAGACGACGTCCTCGGCCGTGAAAGTCAACGTCTGGCCGGCCGCGCGCTGCGTCGACGTGAGCGTGCGGATCTGCCGCCCCGCCTTGTCATAGCTGAAGAACTGCACCGCGTTGCGGCTCACGTTGAGCGGCGTCCACATCGACGGCGGCGAGTCCTGCGACGACCATTCCAGGAACGGTTGCCATTGCTTGACCACCTGTCCGCGCGCATCGCGCGAATAGAAGGTCTCCGCCCCGGTCGCCTCTCGCGTCCACACCAGCCGGCTGAGCTTGTCGTAGCTCTGCAGTGTGGTCTGGTCGTTGGCGCTCGTCACTGCGGGCATGGTGCCATCCGTGGTCCGCGTGCCGAGTCGCCTGATGCGCAACGCGTTGCCGTAGGCGTCGCGGTCGTAGGCCACCGCCCGTCCGGCCTCGTCGATCGTTCCCGTGGTCCGGCCCAGCGCATCGAAGAAGGTGCTGGTCGTTTCCGCAAAACCGACCTGGGCACCGTTGCTGACGACGACCTTGCTGCTGCGGGTCTGGCGTCCCAATTGATCGTTGGTGAACGTCGTCACCACGTCGACGACCTGCCGCGCCAGAGACCGGTCGCCCCAGCGCACGCCGATCTGCGTGCCCTGCTGCGTCTCGCTGGTCTTCGCGCCACGGCGGTCATACGCGAAGACGGTCACGCGGTCATAGCCACCCGCCGGATCACCACCGGCAGCAGCCGTGCTCGCGACCGGCTGGGCAAGGACATCTCCTTCCGGATCGATGGCTCGCGCGTACTGGACAACCTGCGTCTCCTCGCCGAAGGCGTTGAACCGATGGTCGGTGACATAGCCTTCCGCATTGACCTCGCGGATCGCTCGCCCTTGCTGGTCGTACACATACCGCGAGCGCGCCACACGACCGACCAGGCGGTCCAGCAACTGGTTGCGGGAAATGACCTCGCCAAAGGCGTTGTAGGCGTACTCGGTCTGTTCCGCCCAGTTGCCTTGCGCGGAGACGGCCGGGTCGTAGCGGAAGGCGTCGCCGCTCAGGTCGTTCCGTGTGGGCCGCTCGTAGTTGGCGACGATGCGTCCAAGCCGGTCGAAATAGGTCGAGGAACTGCGGGAACCGACCTTCCCCATGGCGGCCACGGCGGCGTCGATGGCGGCCGCGCTGGCACCGAGGCTGTCGGAGAACACGGCCCTCGCGCCCAGTCTTGTGAAGCCGCTGTACTCGCCGGCAATGGCCGAGTAGTAGTGCGCCGTGACCTCGTGATTGCCGTCGACTTCGTTGATCAGACGACCCAACTGGTCGTAGGTCTTGTAGCTCAACACACCGCCAACGTCGCGGTTGATGACCGCCTGACCGAACACGTCGTAGACAGTCTGCGAGTAGGTCTCGGTGAGCGTTTCCGTGCGGGAGACGGTGCCATTGGCGCCATTGGTCGCCGAGTTTTCCGCGCCGGCGTCGTAGACGCCGATCGCTTCGTATCGGACGATCGTCTGGCGTCCCAGCGCGTCGTATTCGTAGCGCGTGGTGCGTTGTTCCGGACGCCCTGAAGCTTCGGTGCGCGAGGCCAACTGACCGAAGGCGTTGTAGCTCATGCGCGTCGTCACGACGCCCGGCTCCGGGAGCCCGTTGGGCTTGGCCAGATTGACCTGCGGCGAGGTCTCCTGGATCAGTCGTCCCGCCGCATCGTAGGCGTAGTCGAAGACCGAGCCCGCCTGGTTGGTGTGCCGCGTCTTGTTGCCAAGCGCGTCGTACTCGTAGGACTCGGTGAAGCCTTCGCCGTCGGTGCTGGACTTCACGCGACCGGCCGCGTCGTAGCTCATCTGCCGAGCGCGGTCCCGGCTGGCATCCCGGGCAAGTCGGGATTCGATCTGGGCGCCCGTGACGACCGCAAGCAGGTCCTGGAGGACGATCGGGTCTGCATAACTCGTCGTTCCGACAACTTGGCCGAACTCGTCGCGGCGTTGTTCGGTCACGTTGAAATACTTCCAGCCTTGCTCCGTCCGTTGTGATGTCGCAGTGAAGCGCAACAGGCCGTCCGCGTCGTAGGCGTAGACCGTCTCGCGGGTGTTGAGCGTACTCGCAGGCAACATGGCGCGTACGCCAACGGGTGTCACGACGTCGGTGACAGCGCTCAGATCGATCGGCGAGTCATAGGCGATCGTGCGAGCCACGCGACCCAGGTCGTCGTAGACCGTTTCCACGACTCCTCCCAGCGCGTCGATGGAGAACCTTGGGCGCCCAGCGGCGTCGAGGACTGTCCGGGTGGCCCGGTCCATGACGGTCCTGTTCGCAACGTTTGCGTAGAACGCATCGAGACTCGGGAGCTCAGCCACGCCGTCATAGCGGCGGCCATAGCGCACGCTCTCGATCAATTCGCCCTCGACATTGAAGCGCTGACGCGTAACGCCGCCCGATGCGTCGATGGTGTAAACCGGCAGGCCGGCCGCGTCGTAGACATATCGAGTCACACGGTCACTTGCCGAGGCGCGCGGACGCCAGCGGCCCGGATCGTTCGACTGCGAATTGGCCACCTGCAACGACATCTTCGCGACAAAGAGATGCGACATTTGGTTGCCGGGCGCTGTCGGATTCTTGACAACGTCGATGCGGATGAACGCGGCGCCCGCCGGTGCGGTGAAGTAGCCGTTGAGGTCCTTGTAGTTGCTCAGCAGCGGGCCGCCGGTCCTCTCTTCGACGCCCATCGCCCAATCCCCGTCGCTGAGCGGTCCCTCCGCGACGTAGTTGCCGTTGGCGTCAACGAAATAGACGTGCAGATAGGCGCTGGCTCCATGAGTGGCAGCCAAGACCGACAGGTAGTAACGTTGACCGGGCACCGCCGGCGTGGTGTGCTGCGTCAGGACCGCAGGGTTCTGACTGCCAGCGGTCTGGCTCAACCACAGCGTCCCCTGCCCCGGGACCGACCAATCGGCGTTCAATCGATTGCCCCACGCCACGCCACCGGTGTCCAGCGTCCACACGCCGTACCCGCCCGACGTCCCATCCTTGAAGTCTGGGTTGGTCAGCAGGTTCTTCGACGACGTCGCGTACTGGGTCGTCCGAATCACCCGTCCCGACGTGTCCAGGACGTACTCGACCACTCCGCCTTCAGCATCGATATCGGCGATCTTGCGCCCGACGGCGTCGTACTTGACCCGGGTGATACGATCCGCAGAAGAGACGGTCGGGCGCCAGTTGGCGGCATCAGGCGCATCTGGATTCGCCGTTCGCAACGACATGCCCGCGACGAACAGGTAGGAGTCGGACCAGCCCGGCGCTGTCGGGTTCTTGACGACGTCAATGCGGATGAATGCCGCGTTCGTCGGCGCAGTGAAGTAACCGTTGAGATCCTTGTAGTTGCTCAGCAAACGTCCGCCGGTCTTCTCCTCGTACCCCATGGCCGAGTCACCACCGGTCAGTGGTCCCTCTCCGACGTAGTTGCCATTGGCATCGACGAAATACACATGCAGATAGGCGCTGGTCCGATGCACCGCCGTCAGCACCGACAAGTAGTAGCGCTGGCCCGGGATCGCCGGCGTCGTGTGCTGCGTCAGCACCGCGGGGTCCTGGCTATTGCCCATCTGGCGCAACCACAAGGTGCCCTGCCCTGGCACCGCCCAGTCGTCGTTGTAGCGGTTGCCCCAGGCGACGTTGGCCGCGTCCTGAGACCAGATGCCGTAGCCACCCGACGTGCCGTCCTTGAAGTCCGCGTTCTTCAGCAGGTTCTGCGCCGAGTTGGCATAGTGGATCGACTGCACCACCCGCCCAGCGGCGTCATAGACATACTCCGTCACGCTGCCCGCAGCGTCGATGTCCGCCACCTTGCGACCAACGGCGTCGTACTTGAACCGCGTGATGCGATCACTTGAGCTCAGCGCCGGCCGCCAGTCGAGGGCGGACGTGGAGGTAGCGGCCTGCGACGTGACACGAGTCGCGTACTGCGCCGTCCGAATAACCTGTCCGGCGGCGTCGAGCACCGACTCCATGACGCTGCCCGTCGCGTCGATCTCCGCCACCTTGCGGCCAGCGGTGTCGTATTTGAAATGGAACTGCCGATCGCTGGCAGCCTGTGAGGGACGCCAGTTCACTGGATCCGATGCGGCAGAAGGGGACACCGCCGTGGCGTAGCCGATCGTCCTCGCCACCCGGCCAGCGTTGTCGTAGATGAACTCGGTGACGCTGCCGCTCGGGTCGATCTCAGCGACCTTTCGCCCCGCCGCGTCGTACTTGAATCGGGTCTTGCGGTCGCTTGCCGAGGCCGGTGGACGCCACCGGTCAGGATCGGTCGAGGCTGCATCGGCCATCCGCAATGACATGTTCGCCACGAACAGATGGGACGTCTGGTTGCCGGACGCTGTCGGATTCTTGACAACGTCGATGCGGATGAACGCGGCGCCCGCCGGTGCGGTGAAGTAGCCGTTGAGGTCCTTGTAGTTGCTCAGCAGCGGGCCGCCGGTCCTCTCTTCGACGCCCATCGCCCAATCCCCGTCGCTGAGCGGTCCCTCCGCGACGTAGTTGCCGTTGGCGTCAACGAAATAGACGTGCAGATAGGCGCTGGCTCCATGAGTGGCCGCCAAGACCGACAGGTAGTAACGTTGACCGGGCACCGCCGGCGTGGTGTGCTGCGTCAGGACCGCAGGGTTCTGACTGCCAGCGGTCTGGCTCAACCACAGCGTCCCCTGCCCCGGGACCGACCAATCGGCGTT
Source organism: Roseateles chitinivorans (assembly GCF_050632145.1). Lineage (GTDB taxonomy): Bacteria > Pseudomonadota > Gammaproteobacteria > Burkholderiales > Burkholderiaceae_C > Roseateles > Roseateles chitinivorans_B. Next base: position 4,060,310 of record NZ_CP192577.1, on the reverse strand, counting down.
CAATCGATTGCCCCACGCCACGCCACCGGTGTCCAGCGTCCACATGCCGTACCCGCCCGACGTCCCATCCTTGAAGTCTGGGTTGGTCAGCAGGTTCTTCGACGACGTCGCGTACTGGGTCGTCTCGATCACTCGACCGGCGGCGTCATAGGTGTAGCTGGTGACTGCGCCCGCGTTGTCGATCTGACCGACCATGCGCCCGGCTGCGTCGTACTTGAATTGCGTCACCCTGTCGCTGGAGGTCGTCGCGGGACGCCAGCCCTGCACGTCGGTGGCATTCGGATTTGCCAACTGCAGCGACATTCCCGCAACGAACAGGTAGGAGTCGGACCAGCCCGGCGCTGTCGGGTTCTTGACGACGTCAACGCGGATGAATGCCGCGTTCGTCGGCGCAGTGAAGTAACCGTTGAGATCCTTGTAGTTGCTCAGCAAACGTCCGCCGGTCTTCTCCTCGTACCCCATGGCCGAGTCACCACCGGTCAGTGGCCCCTCTCCGACGTAGTTGCCATTGGCATCGACGAAATACACATGCAGATAGGCGCTGGCCCGATGCACCGCCGTCAGCACCGACAAGTAGTAGCGCTGGCCGGGGATCGCCGGCGTCGTGTGCTGCGTCAGCACCGCGGGGTCCTGGCTGTTGCCCGTCTGGCGCAACCACAAGGTGCCCTGCCCTGGCACCGCCCAGTCGTCGTTGTAGCGGTTGCCCCAGGCGACGTTGGCAGCGTCCTGAGACCAGATGCCGTAGCCGCCTGACGTACCGTCCTTGAAGTCCGCGTTCTTCAGCAGGTTCTTCGTCGAGGTGCCGTAGTCGATCGTCTTGATCACGCGCCCGAGCGCGTCATAGACGAATTCTTTGACCCCGCCGGCGGCGTCGATCTCTGCGATCTTTCGACCCGCGGAGTCGTACTTGTATTGCGTTCGAGCGTCCAGCACGAGGTCGCGAGCAATGGAAGCGAATCCGTTGGATATCAGCCCTTGCCCGGCGTCGTAAGTCTGGATCCCGGTCTGGCGCGTGGTGTATAGGACCGTTTCCGCGACGCGCCCCAGCCCGTCATACACGTTCTCGCTCAGCCCGTACTCCGCATCGAGCGTGTACTTCAACCGCCCTTGCGCGTCGTAGATGTAGCGTGTCTGCTTGCCATTCGGATCCGTGACGCGGGCGAGGTTGCCCTGCACGTCATACGCGTAGAGCGTGGTGATGTTCAGCCCAGCCGGATCGACGCGCTGCGAAACCTTTCGCCCCAGCGCGTCATACCCGTACTGGGTCACCGTTCCAGCGGCATCGGTGCTCGTGAGCACCCGCCCTTGCGCGTCGTACGTCGACGCCGTCGTCAGGCCGAGCCGACCCTGATCCACCGTCACGCTGCGCGCATTGCCCTGCACGTCGTAGACCGTCCGCGTCACCGTCCCCGCCGGGTCGGTCACGTCGAGGCGCCGGTTCGCGTCGTCGTACTGGTAGCTCGTGGTGAGCTTGAGTCCCGCGGGATCGGTCGTCTGCGTCAGCACGCGATCCACCGCGTCGTAGCTCCAGCCCGACTCCTGCAGCACCGCGCCGCTTCGCAGCGAGGCGATGCTGCTGGCTGACGTCGCAGCCGGACTCTTCGTCGAGTACCTCAGCTCGCGCACCACGTTGTCGTTGGCGTCGTAGCCCTTCTCGGTGAGGTAGTTGAGCGCGTCCAGCGTGGCGACCAGGCGTCCTTGCGCGTCGTAGAAGTAGCGCGTGGTCGCGTCGCCGTCGGCGGCCTGCGGACGGAGTTGTGCCAACGTGCCGGTCGCAGGATTTGCGGCGGTCACCCGGTTGGCGCGCCGCACCGTGGTGACGAGTCGGCCCGCGTCGTCGTACTGACTCTCGACCATCGTGCCGACCGCGTCGAGCGTGGCGGCCACTCGGCCATCCGCGTCGTAGAACGTGCGCGTCCAGCCGTCGCCCGCGTTCTGCGCCGGCGCAATCGCGCTGGCAGCCGGCTTGTCGCCCAGCGCCGAGACGTCGATCAAGGTCGCATACCGGCGCGTCATCACCACGCGCGAGCTCCGGTCGTAGGTGTACTCGACCACCTCGCCCAGCGCGCTCACTTCCTTCACGAGCCGGTTGACCTCGTCGTACACGCGCCAGCTGCGCTGGTCCTTCGCAGTCGCTGCGGGACGCAGCGCATCGATGGACACCGTCAGCGGATTGCCCGACCCGTCCACCAGCACCGCGGTGTTGATCAACGTGCCGTATCGCAGCGTCGACGTGACCTGCCCGTTCCTGTCGAAGCGGTACTCGGTCAGGGTGCCGAGTGCGTCGACATCGCCGACCCGGCGTCCCGCCGTGTCGTAGACGTACCAGTGCCGATTCCCCGTCGCATCCCTGCTCATCAGCAGCTGGTTGCGCGCGTCGTAGGCGTAGGTGGTCTCGCCGAGGTTCGTCGTCTGCGCGCTGCCTTCGAGCACCGACACGAGCCGACCGGCCCGGTCGTAGCTGCTCGTCGTGATCAGCCCGTTGAACGCCGAGACCTGGATCTTTCGATTGGCGTCGTCGTAGATCGTCGTCGTGAGGCGCTGCGCGGCGTCGGTGGTCGTGCGCACACGACCGAGACCGTCGTACGTGTAGCCCGTCGTGCCGTTGCGCGGATTGATCGTCGAGAGCAGCTTGCCGTGCCGGTCGTAGACGTACTGCGTGATCGAGCGCGTGTCGTCCGCGATGCCGACGCCCTGGGCGTCGACCTTGCCGTACTCGATGGACTTGTTGAGCTGTCCCAGGCCGTCGTACTCGAAGTCTTGACGCTGAGTCCGTGTCAGGTCACGGGCAGCGGCCCAACTGCTCATCGTCGCTTCATTCGGGACCGCGTCGTAGGCAAGGCCTGCCACCGCATACGCGCCTGCGGCGTACTGGATCGCTGCATTGCGTTCACCGAAGCCGTTGTAGCGGTACTCGATCACTCGCCCTTCCGGGCTGATCTGGAAACGCAGTTGCGTCGGATTGGCCTGCGCGTAAACGAAACGCGTCGAGGCGGAGGACGTCGAACCGTCTCCGGCAATCGACTCGGCGACGAGCTGCTGCGACCCGTTGTACGCGCGGATCACGACGTTGCCGGCCGAGTCCGTCTGCTTCGTAGCGTTGCCCCAGCCGTCGTACTCGGTCGCGACCCAGCGCCCTTCCCCGTCGGTGACGCGCGTGACGTCGCCGTTGCCGTTGTATTGGAAGCTCGTGCTGGCGATGGTCCCGTTGACCGCCGGCGCGTCCACCTGCAGCAGCTGCCCTTGCGCGTCGTAGCTGTAGACGGTGTTCTGCAGCCGCGCGTCGGTCACCGTCGTGCGGCGGTTGGCCGTGTCGTACGCGAAGCGCGTCACCGCGCCCAGCGCGTCGGTGAGCGTCTCCACCCGGTAGTCGCTGCCGACCAGCTTGTAGGTGATGGCCAGGCTCGTGCCATCGCTCTGCGCGACGCTGGCCACGCGCGTGCTCGCGCCGTCGTAGGTGTAGGTCGTCTGGTAGACCTTGCCATCCGCGATGGAGCCGTCCTGCGGCGTCAGGTCGACGGTGACGGTGCTGAGGCGGTTGCTGGCGTCGTAGCCGTAGCGCACGCGCGTCTCGCTCAACCCATCCTGGCCGACGGTGCGGATCTGCGTCAGCAGCGTGCCGTTGTAGTCGTAGAAGGTCCGTTGCGTCCCGCTGCCGTGGCTGACCGAGGACACCAGGCCGTTGGACCCGTACGTGTACTGCAGCGAGTTCCCCGCTGCGTCGTTGGTGGCGACCAGCCGGCCTTGCGCGTCATAACGCTCGCGCAGCCGGGTGCTGCCTTCGGTCCAGACCAGCTCCCCGGTCCCTGCGACGTACTCGATGACATCGTGCGCCCCCGCGCCCGCCGTCGAGAGGTAGGTACCCGTGCCCGTGTTGAAGCTGAACACCTGCACCGCACCGTCCCGGCCGATGCGCTGGATCGTGCTGCCCGCCGTGTTGACCGTGCCGAAGAGCTGGATCTGCCGGGCATACAACCCCAGCGTCCAGTTGTCGCCGTTGTCATCGTTGAGCTGGCCCTGGCTGTTGTAGGTCCGCAGGCTGGAGGCGCTCAAGCCGTGGCCGGCGAGCAGCTCGTCCTGGTTCTGCAGGATCAGGTTGCCGGTCGACGCGTTGACGTAGGCCAGCGCCCCCGCCCGACCCAGCGCCGCATCCCCGAACGATCCCCGTGCCCCCAGCCCGCCCAGCGAACCCAGACTCAGACCCAGGCCATTGCCCGCAACGATCGCCACCATATCCGCTCCCCCTGCGGCTCCCGCCGCCCCTTGCCTGAACCGCCGGCAGGCGGTCTTCTGGGGAAGTTGTCCGGACTTCTGGAGGATGGTTTAGCGGCTCGGCATCCAGTGGGCGAATACCAGATCAAACCCACCCCATAGGACGACGCTCAGGCCGCCAGCTGTCTCCAGTACTCGAAGGACTCGGCGGCAACGAGCGCTGCGACGTTCTGCGCCAGTGCGACGCGGTCGTTGCAGTCGACCCGATTCGACAAGACGGTGCCCACCCCTCGGAGAAACACCAGGAAGGAACTCGCGACCCGTTCCGCAGTGGGCCAGGGAAGTTCCACGTCCGATGCCAGGACTGCGCCATCGGCACTTCGCAGCAGGATCCTGTAGGGATCCGAATGTGCGATCAGGAGAAGTCCTGCCTGCTTCAGACCCGCCGTGCTCGCCGGACCCGGGCGATTGAGATCGAGCAATTCTGACGGGTAGCTTCCAGAGTACCCGAACGCCACCGGGCCCACTGTCAGGCGACCGAAATCGTAGGTCTGCACGAGCTGACGGAAATCGGAAGGGAGCAGCATGCCAAGCGTTGTCTCGACGGTGTCCAACGCTTGGGACGATGCGCCTCCCTCGATCAACCGAAGCCCACTGAGCGCGGGTTCCAGCGGAAGGAACGCAAGATCCAACTTCTCGCGGATCTGGTCAATGGACAGCAGCTGCATGTTCATCCTCAATGATGCCGACGCTTCGCGATCAATCCGGCACCGCAAAGATCAAGTCCTCACGACGCTTGCCGGCGAGTTCAATCCTCATGACCTGTTCGGAGATTCATCACTTCGCGCAAGCTGTCGCACAGCCTCGTTGACGCGTTCGACGGCCTGCCAGTCGACATTGGCGGGCGCTCGTTCCAGCACACTGAAGACCTCCTGCTCGATGCCGGCATCAAAGCCGTACCGGGCTTGATATCGCTTCGCGAACACCAGAATCCAGTAGTACGCATTGCAGAACGCGATCGGCTCCGGCAGGTCTGCGACGTTCAGCTCGCCCCTCAACTCGACGTTGAGCAGCGCAACATGACGGGCATACGCCTGCCTCAAGTCATCGTCCAGCTCACGCCAGCGAACGGAAGGGACGCTCTCTGCAAGACACAACAGCAACGCGTCGCCAACAGCCAATCGGTCTTCCGGAATCAGGATGTCTCTCATATCGGTCCGGGGGATTCACCGTAACTTCAGACCGCGCGTGGGCGCGTCGAAGTCCTCTTCGTCGGCATGCTCGATGGCCAAGGCCCATCGCAGGGCACTCACGATCGCAGCTTCGACGTCGACACCACGAACTCGGTCAGTCCTTCGGTGGACTCGACACTCCAGGGCCGTTCGATGCTCACTCGCGAGAGCTCGTGTCCCTTGTCGTCCGTCCATTCGCCCACCACTTCGCAATCGATGGCGCCAGGACAGGGGTAGCTGCTCGTAGAGACGAGGTTTTCGGTCGTGACGACAGACGCCTTCTCGATGAAGACGTGCGACTTCCCGAATGCGTCGACCAGCACGCACTCGATGAAGCCCGGAAAGTCTTCGTCAACGAATCGGGAGATCTGGATGGCAACGCTAGACCGCATGGTCGTTCATCGTATCGGTCTCTTCGCTGTCTTGCGCGCCGCGCTCACGGTTCCGAGATACACCGGACACTTCGGGGGCAGGTCTGCGTCTGCGCCGCGGCTGAGCGCGCACCGTCGACACGAAGGTTCGAGCCGCTTCGAACGGATGCCACACGACAAGGTTGGTGACCAACGTCGTGGCTGACGGCATTGGCCTCGGAGCGCATTCGACCGGCGAGCCATGGACAAGACCGTGCCCACAGGGGTCCACCCGCAGTGCGGGCGGATCCTCGCGGAGCTCCTCGCAGAGATCGTCACCTTCTTCATCGCCTCGCACGATTGCCGAACCCTTGGCGCACACCGACGTCTTCCTGGCCGCATGCTGCCGCTCGATCATCGCCTCGATGTCCGGCCGGCGAGACATCGTCGCGAGGAGTTCCGGCTTCGCAGCCGACCTCGCCGATTCCGCCGGCGCCAGGAGCTTCTGGTGGTGATCCCTCATCACGGTCGGAAAATCCGCCGTGGCCGCGCCCGAGAGCGCGTTGTTGCCCGGCCTTGCAGCGGTCGGCGGAACGTAGGGCGTCGATGGAAGGGCTCGGATGCTGGTCATGGGAATCCTCATGGCTCGGCGTCATTGTCTACCAACTAGTAGATTGCAATCAATGCCGGGGTGTCGGATTCATTCGCGCGGGTGCTACGCTGACCTCCAGTCAACCCCGGCTCACGTCGATCAACACCGCCATGAAGCTCATCGGAATCCTCGGCGGCATGTCCGCCGCCTCGACGCAGACCTACTACCGCCAGATGTGCGAGATCACGCGCCGGCGTCTCGGCGGTCTGCACTCGCCGGAGCTGCTCATCCGGTCCCTCGATTTCGCGAGGATCGAGCAGTTGCAGTCCAAGGGGCGATGGGAGGAAGCCGGAGAGATCCTGAACGCCGAGGCCAAGGCGCTGGAGCGCGGCGGCGCGGACTTCATCGTCCTGGCGACCAATACGATGCACAAGCTGGCTGATCAGATGATGGGCGGGGTCAGCATTCCCCTTCTGCACATCGCGGATGCCACGGCGGCACGGATCCAGAAGGCGGGTCTCAGGACACCCGGCCTGATCGCGACGGCATTCACGATGGAGCAGGCGTTCTACGTGGATCGCCTCAAGGCCACCCGCCTCCAACCAGTGATTCCGGGCGATGCCGATCGGGCGGACGTGCATCGCATCATCTACGACGAGCTGTGCAAGGACATCACGACGGATCACAGCCGCACCCGGTTCGAGGACGTCGCGCGCCGTCTGGTGGACAGCGGGGCCGATGGCATGATCCTCGGCTGCACCGAGGTCGGGATGCTGCTCAACGCCGGCAATGTCTCCGTGCCCGTCTTCGATACGACGCTGATCCACTGCGAGTCGGCGATCGAGCTGGCGCTGGCGCCCTAGCCGAGGCCTGGTGGTGGCGACCGTCGTACGCCCCGAACAACGCGGACACCCCGCCCCCTCCCCTGATCCGGGGAGCCGCGACGCGCCGGTGCTATTCCCTATGTTCGCTACCGAACATTACCGACTACGATTTCCCGACAAGAACGAGGAGTCGGGATGCGAGTCGCGCAATGGGCGGCGGCGGTGGCCGTCGCGGGGATTGCCGTCTGGAATGCACGGGTGGGTTGGGAACTCCATCCGTCGCAGCCGGAAGAGGCGCTGGGCAACTTCCTGGGGTCGGCGCTGCTGCTGGCCTGCAGCGCCGCATTGGCATGGAGCGGCAGGGCCAGACCGCAGTCCCGCAGGAACGAGCGCCAGCACCCCGATCCGCACTGCCCCTGAGGCAGCCAGCCTAAGGCAACCGCTCGCGCAGGACCTCGATGAACGCCTGGAGCGCCGACGGCACCTGCCGATGGCCCGGGTAGTACAGGACAAGACCCGGCCCCGGCGGGCACCAGTCGTCCAGCACCACCTCCAGCCGTCCGCTGCGGAGATACGGCGCCACCGCGGGCGCCGGCACATACGCGATGCCTCGATCCTCGAGCGCCGCCTCCACCATCAGCGCAATGCTGTTCAAGGTCAGACGGCCCGGCACATCGATCGCGACCTTCTCGCCACCGCGCTCGAACTCCCAGCGGTACAGCTTGCCGCTCGGCATCCGGTGCCGGATGCCGGCGTGACGCTGCAGATCCTCCGGTGACTTCGGCGGGCCCGCCCGCTTCAGGTAGTTCGGCGATGCGACGGTCACGAAGCGGATGTCACCGCCGAATCTCACCGCCACCATGTCCTGCGGCACCGTTTCGCCCAGGCGCACGCCGGCATCGAAGCCGGCCTCGACGATGTCCACGAAGCGGCCCTCGGTGACCAGGTCCACCGAGACGTCGATGAACCGGTCCAGCACCCACGGCACGACCTCCCGCACCAGGATCCAGGCCGCCGTCTCCGGTGCGTTGATGCGCACGGTGCCCGCCGGCACGCCCCGTGTGGCCGACGCCTCCGCCAGCGCGGCGTCCACGTCCTCCAGGACGGGCGTCAGCCGCGCGAAGAGCCGCTCGCCGGCCTCGGTCAGCGCGACGCTGCGCGTGGTCCGGTTGAGGAGCCGCACGCCCAGGCTTTCCTCCAGCGTCTTCATCGCATGGCTGAGCGTGGAAGGCGCCACGCCGGCCTCCTCCGCCGCGCGCCGGAAGCTGCGATGCGTCGCCACCAGGACGAACGCGTTCAGGTCGTTGAAGGAAGGACGGGGCATGTCGCTGAAGACTCCAAGGCGGGATCGGCGGATGAGGCGATCGGCGGGATTGATGGCCGGATTTCATCAGCCTGTTCGGGAGGACGTGCCAATGCGCGGGAAGCCAGGACCTACGCTGAAAGCCATCCCATTCTTTCAGGAACAAAGCATGAGCAAGACCTGGTTCATCACCGGCGTGTCCAGCGGCATCGGTCGCCTGCTGGCCGAGAAGGCCCTGTCGCGCGGCGATCACGTCATCGGCACGAGCCGCAACGGCAACGCCCTCCCCGATCTGCGCGAGCGCCATCCGCGGCATCTGCGGATCGTCGGCCTTGACCTCAAGGATCCGGCCGCCGTCCGCGCTGCCGTGGACGACGCCTTCGGACGCGCGGGACACATCGACGTCCTGGTCAGCAATGCGGGCTACGGCGTCTTCGGCGCCGCGGAGGAAACGGATGACCGCCAGCTGCGGGACATCATCGACGTGAACCTCATCGGCGCCATCGCGCTGATCCGCTCGGCGCTGCCGCACCTGCGCGCGCAAGGCGGCGGACGCCTCCTGCAGATCTCGAGCGAAGGCGGTCAATGCGCCTATCCCGGCTTCAGCCTCTACCACGCGACCAAGTGGGGCGTGGAAGGCTTCGTCGAGGCCGTGTGCCAGGAGGTCGCCGCCTTCGGCATCGAGATCACCCTCGTGGAGCCCGGACCGGCCCGCACCGACTTCGGCGTCAATCTCGTGAAGACCGCGCCCACGCCGGCCTACCAGGACACCCCGGTGCAGCAGCTGCGCGACGGGCTCGACGGCAGCTGGGTCATCAAGGGCGACCCCGACCGGATGACGACCGCGATGCTGGAGATGGTCGATCGCCGCGAGCCCCTGCCCCGACGCCTGGTGCTGGGCGCGGACTCGTACGCGAACGTCAGGCAGGCCCTGTCGAGCCGTCTCTCCGCGTTGGAAGCACAGCGGGCGGTCGCCCTGGCGGCGGACTTCACGGACAGCGAGTTGGCTGGACTCCAGTCGAAGCCTGCCAGCAGGACCGCGGTCGACGCTAGACCAGCGTGATGGTCGGTTTCACATCCAACCGCTGCTTCAGCAGCCCCACCTGCAGATAGAAGTCGGCGCTGCGCTGCTGGTCCGCGAGCACCTGGTCGTCGAGCGCGATCCAGCGCGTGGCGCGGCGCTCGAACTGCAGCCGCGCGGCCTCGACGGGGATGCCGATGATCCGCGCCAGCGTCGCGGAGAACTCCGGCACATGCTGGTAGGACCAGGCCTGCGCGCGTTTCACGCGCTGCGCCAGGTCGGCCAGCGCGTCGCGCTTGGAAGCGAGCGCCTTGTCGGTCGCGGCCAGGAAGCTCAGCCCCGACCACTGCCCTCGCCCGCTCACCAGCACGCGCGCGTGGCCGGCCGTTTCCGCCAGCGCGGTGTACGGCTCCCACGTCGCCCACGCGTCGAGCGAGCCTTGCGTCAACGCGAGCTTCGCCTCGGCCGGCGGCAGGAAGCGGATCTGCGCGTCGTCCGGCTTCAAGCCCGCCGAGGCGAGCGCCTTCAGTGCGATGAAATGCCCGATCGACCCGCGGTTCGTGCCGATGGACCTGCCCTTGAGATCCGCCGCCGTCTTGAACGGCGAATCCGGCCGCACCAGCACCGCCGTGCCGTAGGCATCGGAGCGGTTCACGGCGAAGGCCTTGATGCGCGTGCCCGCGGCGATCGCGAACAGCAGCGGCGCATCGCCGATCGGGCCGAAGTCGACGGCCTCCGCGTTGAGCGCCTCGGCCAGCGGCGCGGCGGCGGGGAACTCGCTCCACTGGATGTCGTAGGGCAACTGGCGGAGTTCATCGGCCGCCTCCAGCAACGCGCGCAGGTTGCCCTTCTGGTCGCCGGCCTTCACCAGCACGCGGCCTTGTGCGCGCGCGGAGCGCACGTAGGGGACGGCCGTCAGCGCCGCGATCGCGGCGCCCTGGGTCAGCACGCGACGGCGCGAGGGATCGTTGGAATGGGAACTCATGCGGTCCTCGAATCGGAGAGAGAAAGACGGGTCGAGCTCAGGCGGCTTGCCGCTGCGCCAGCCGCTGCTCGACGAGCGCCCGGGTGCGCGGGATCAACTCACGGCCATAGTCGATCGCGTCCTCCAGCGGATCGAATCCGCGGATCAGGAAGGTCGTGACGCCCAGGTCGTAGTAGTCGAGCAGGGCCTCGGCCACCTGCTCCGGCGTGCCGACCAGCGCGGTGCTGTTGTGACGCGCACCGGTCTCGCGGGCGATCTCGGTCCACAGCCGCTTGTCGACGCGGCTGCCCTTCTCCGCCGCGGCCAGCAGGCGTCGCGCGCCCTCGCTCTGCTGCGGGCCGCCGCGGCTGTAGCCGGCGGCGACGCGCAGCCGGCGCGTGTCCTCGAGGATGCGCTCGGCGCGTGCCCAGGCCGCCTCCTCGGTGTCCGCGAGGATCGGCCGGAAGGACACGGAGAAGCCGATGTTCCGCCCATGGCGCGCCGCCTCCGCGCGCACGCGCCGCGTCAGGTCGGCGGTCTGCTCCAGCGACTCGCCCCACAGTGCATAGACGTCCGCGTGCCTGCCCGCCACCGGCAGCGCCGCGTCGGATGCGCCGCCGAAGAACACCGGGATATGCGGCTGCTGGCGTGGCTTGACCTCGCTGAAGCCGCCGTCGAAGCGGTAATGCGTGCCCTCGTGGTCGAAGGGTTGGTCACTGGTCCAGAGGCGGCGCAACAGGCCGACGTACTCGTCGGTCCGCTCGTAGCGCTGGTCGTGGTCGAGGTAGTCGCCATCGCGGCGCTGCTCGGCGTCCGAGCCGCCCGAGATCACATGCACCGCCAGCCGGCCGCCGGTGAACTGGTCGAGCGTCGCGAGCTCCCGCGCGGCGAGCGTCGGCGCGACGAAGCCGGGCCGATGCGCCAGCAGGAAGCCGATGCGCGAGGTGTGCGCCGCCGCGTGGGCGATCGTCAGCTGCGCGCTGGGGCCGGTCGAATGGTGCGGCACCAGGATGCGGTCGAAACCCGCCGCCTCGTGCGCCTGGGCGAAGGCCGTCACGTAGTCCGGATCGACGACCGGCCCGCTGGCCGCGTGGATCTCGGAGGTCTTCTGCGACTGGATCATGCCGATGAATTGGATGCTCATGCTCGTGGCCCTGCGTTGGTCGGACAGGCCCAGACCGTAGAGATCCGCACGGCAACCCGCAAAGAACGAATCCGACTTTCCATGCTCGGATTGCAGGATTCACGGCCGCCGGGGCCGAGCTCACACTCGCCCGGATTGATGAGGGGAACCGACATGCCACAGCTCGAGGTGGAGGTCCGCGAGGTCCGCGACGCCACGTCCGCCGACACCGACGTGCCGGCGCCGCTGGCCCGCTTCATCGAGCGCACCGAGGATCTGCTCGATCGGCATCCGCGCGAGCCGGAACTGCTGAAGGCGTTGCGCCCGCTGCTCGCCGAACTCGTCGCACGCGACGACTGGCTGCCGTCGACCCACGCGCAACCCGGCGTCGATCGCTATCGCCAGTACCCGCTGCACGTCGACGCGCAGGGGCGCTTCTCCGTCGTGTCCTTCGTCTGGGGACCGGGCCAGGCCACGCCCATCCACGATCACACCGTCTGGGGTCTGATCGGCATGCTGCGCGGCGCGGAGGACTCGCAGGGGTACCGCTTCACGGGGCCGGATGAGCTGGTGCCGGAGGGTCCGCCGGTGCGGCTGTCACCGGGTCAGGTCGAGGCGGTCTCGCCGCGGCTCGGGGACATCCATCGCGTGCACAACGCGGTCGAGGGTCAGGTCTCCATCAGCATCCACATCTACGGCGCCGACATCGGCCGCATCGAGCGGTCGACCTACGACGCCGACGGCACGCCGCATCGCTTCGTCTCGGGGTACTCGGCGCTGGGCTGACTGCCCAGGCCGCTGGCCCTCACCCCCTCTCCCGCAAGCGGGCGAGGGAGTCCGACCGAGGCCGGCCACCGTCGCATCCGTGCGACTGGACGTGGCCCTGTGCGAATACGCGATCAACTCAAATGAGAAATTTCTCAATTGAGAATTATTATCAACAACTCGCGGTCTGCTCGACCATGTTCCACCCCCTCCCCACCTAGATCTCCGCGGCACAGGCCGACGTGATGCCCTCCTCGCCGAGGGCCGCGGCAGGAGACGCCCTGCCATGTCCACCACGCTCCGGTCCTCGCGCGGCTTGCCCCGCCCTGCTCTGCCTTTGCTCGCCATTGCCCTGTCCGGCGCCGGCCTGCTGATCTCCACGCCGATCCTGGCGCAGAGCAATCCCGCCAGCGCCGATGCCCCGGCCAAGGCCGCGGCCCCCGCGGCTTCGGCGGCCTCCGCCGCCACGGCCGACGTCGCGCTGCCCGCGGTCACCGTCAACGCCAACCGCCTCGGCGAGATCACCGAGAAGTCCGGCTCCTACGCCTCCGGCACCATCGCCACCGCGACGCGCCTGGTGCTCTCGCCCAAGGAGACGCCGCAGTCCATCAGCGTGATCACGCGCCAGAAGATGGACGACTTCAACCTCACGTCCATCGACGACGTGATGGCGCAGACCCCCGGCATCAGCATCGTCACCTACGACAGCGAACGCACCGAGTACTACTCGCGCGGCTTCGCGGTCCAGAACTTCCAGTACGACGGCGTGCCGATGACGCGCGACTCGTCGTACTCCGCCGGCAACACGCTCAGCGACACCTCGATCTACGACCGCGTGGAAGTCCTCAAGGGCGCGACCGGCCTGCTCACCGGCAGCGGCTCGCCCGGCGCCACGATCAACCTGATCCGCAAGAAGCCGACGCGTGAAGTCCGCGGCCACGCCTCGGCCGGCATCGGCAGCTGGGGCACCTGGCGCAGCGAGGTCGACGCCAGCGGCGCGCTCAACGACAGCGGCAGCATTCGCGCACGCGGCGTCGCCGCCTACACCGACCGGCAGTCGCAGGTCGACCACTACGAGCGCAAGACCACGGTGCTCTACGGCATCGTCGAGGCCGACCTGACCCCCGACACGCTGCTCACCGTCGGCTTCGACTACCTCGACAGCAAGCCCAAGGGCTCGAGCTGGGGCGGCATCCCGCTGCTGAATTCGCTGGGCGAGTTCAACGACCGGCCGCGCTCGTTCAACAACGGCGCGACCTGGAGCCGCTGGGAGCAGTACACCCGCACCGGCTTCGCGACGCTGGAGCACAACTTCGACAGCGGTTGGGTCGCCAAGCTGCAGCTGAACCACCAGATCAACGGCTACGACGCCAACCTCGGCGCGGGCGCCTCGGGCTTTCCCAACCCGGCCACTGGCGCCGGCGTGTCGATGTGGATCGGGCAGTACATCGGCAAGACGACCAGCGATGCCGCCGACGTCTACGCCACCGGTCCCTTCACGCTGGGCGGCCGCAAGCATGAACTCGTGGTGGGCGGCAGCCTGGCCCGCCGCCAATGGAAGAACGACGGCTACTACCTCGCCGACGGCTATGACGTGAACGTGCCCAACTACTACCAGTGGAACGGTCAGGTGCCCGAGCCGGTGTGGCACAGCACCCCCGACTTCGCCAACGACGAGACGACGCGCGAGCGCGGGGTCTACGCCGCCGTGCGCTGGAACCTGCCCGCCGATCTGAAGCTGATCACCGGCGGCCGCTGGTCCGCGTACCGCAACAAGGCGCAGGGACTAGACGAGTCCGGCGTGTTCGTGCCCTACCTCGGCGCGGTCTGGGACCTGACCCGCGAGTACGCGCTCTACGCGAGCTACACCGACATCTTCACGCCGCAGTCCTCGCAGGACGAAGCCGGCCGCACGCTGGATCCGCTGCGCGGCAAGAACTACGAGGCCGGCGTGAAGGCCTCATGGCTGAACGGCCGCCTCAACGCATCGGCGGCCTACTTCCAGCTGCAGCAGGACAACTTCGCGATCGAGACCGGCGGCAAGACACCCACCGGCGGCGTCGCCTACCGCGCGGCCGACGGCATCAAGACCAAGGGCGTGGAGTTCGAGATCTCCGGCCAGATCACGCCGAGCTGGCAGCTGCAGGCGGGCTACACGAACAGCGTGTCCAGGCAGCAGGGCACGCGCGTCACGACGCTCACGCCGGCCAACCAGTTCAGCCTGTACACGACGCACAAGCTCGACGGCGCCTTCGGTGGCGCATTGAACGGCCTGCGCGTGGGCGGCGGCGCGCGCTGGCAGGACAAGACCTGGGGCGACATCGCCACGCCGAGCGGCGGCACGATGAAGCACACCGTCGACGGCTACTGGATCTTCGATGCGATGGCGAGCTACGAGTTCAACAAGAACCTGTCCGCCTCGATCAACGTGACCAACCTCTTCGACAAGAAGTACTACACGATCTTCAGCTGGTACTCGACCTACTCCTGGGGCGCCCCGCGCGCGGTGTCGGTCAACGCGACCTACCGGTTCTGAGCCTCAATCCGCGCGGTCCAGCACCGCGCGGACGGCGGCGGCCAGCTCATCCAGCGTGAACGGCTTGCCCAGCAGGTCCACGCCGGGATCGAGCACCCCGTTGTGCACGACCGCGTTGCGCGAGTAGCCGGTCGTGAACAGCACCCGCAGTCCCGGCCGGCGCCGGCGCGCCTCGTCGGCGAGCTTGCGGCCGTTCATGCCCGGCATCACGACGTCCGCGAACACCAGCGCGATCTCGGGATGCGCGTCGAGCAGCTTCAGCGCCGCCTCGCCGCCGTCGGCCTCCAGCACGCGATAGCCGAGCTCCGTCAACGCATCGACCGAGGAGGCGCGCACGGCGGGCTCGTCCTCGACCACCAGCACCGTCTCCTGGCCCTGCGACGCGGACACCAGCGGGACGCGCTGCGACTCGATCTCTTCCTCCTGGTCGTTGAGCAGGCGCGGCAGGTAGATCTTCACCGTCGTGCCCTGGCCGAGCTCGGAGTAGATCTTCACGTGCCCGCCCGACTGCTTGACGAAGCCGTAGACCTGGCTGAGTCCCAGCCCCGTGCCGCGGCCCACTTCCTTCGTCGTGAAGAACGGATCGAAGGCCCGTGTCAGCACCTCCGGCGTCATGCCGCTGCCGGTGTCGGTCACCGCGACCATCACGTACTGGCCGGGCAGCACGCCCACCTGCTCGGCGACGTAGCGTTCGTCGAGGTGCGCGTTCGCGGTCTCGATGGTCAGGCGTCCGCCCTCGGGCATCGCGTCGCGGGCGTTGACCGCCAGGTTGAGGATCGCGCTCTCCAGCTGGTTCGGATCCGCGTGGGTGCGCCAGAGGCCGCCGGCCTGCACCGACTCGAGCGCGATGGTCCCGCCGATCGAGTGGCGCAGCAGGTCGGACATGCCGGCCACCAGCCGGTTGGCGTTGAGCGCCTCGGGCCGCAGCGGCTGCTGGCGCGAGAACGCGAGCAGCCGTTGCGTCAGCTGCGCCGCGCGCTGGGTGCCGTTGCGCGCGGCGTCGACGTAGCGCATGGCCTGCGGGTCGTCCTTCAGGAACTTGCGCGCCAGCAGGTCGAGCGAGCTGACCACCACCGCCAGCATGTTGTTGAAGTCGTGCGCGATGCCGCCGGTCAATTGACCCACGGCTTCCATCTTCTGCGACTGGCGCAGCGCCTCCTCGGTGCGCAGGCGTTGCTCGACCTCCTCCTGGACGCGACGCTCGAGCGTGTCGTTGAGCTCGCGCAGTTCCTGGTCGGCGCGGTGACGCCGGGTCACGTCCTGGAAGAGCACCGCCACCTGCCGACGCTCGACCGGATCGATGCGGAAGGCGGACAGCTCGAGGTAGCGGCCGGTCCGTTCGAGCTCACGCTCGAAGCGCACCGGCACCCCGGTGAGCAGGACGTTGCGGTAGATCTCGACCCAGGCGCCGGCTTCGTCCGGCACCATCTCGCGCACCTTCTGGCCGACGACGTCGGCGATGCCGGCGTTGGCGTAGTAGGCCGGGTTGGCGAGCACGTGCACGTAGTCGCTCAGGGGGCCGTGCGGACCGTCGAGGAACTCGATGACGCAGTAGCCCTCGTCCATGCGCTCGAACAGCGTCCTGAACTGGGCCAGGTCGTCGGGCTCGCGCTGCGATGCCGCTTCTTCGGGGGCCGCCTCGGAGGTCGCCGCCGGGGCGGGGAGATCGGCAGGGTGGCGCAGGTCGTCGGTCATGGCGGGCGGCAGGAGCTGGGCCCTTCCGGAGCGAAGGGGACGGCGGAGTATCGCAGCCGGGTGCGACGACACGTCTGCGGGTCATGCCGCATGGGGCGCGTGGCGGGCGTCTCTGCGTTCGCGCAGCGAAGCGGCCTCGCGGGTCAGTGCCAGGGCCTCGGCGGCGCGGATCGCCAGCAGGTAGGCGCGGCGTGTCGGGCGTTCGCGCAGGTTGGCCTGGGCCAGGACCCATGCGCGGCGCGCATCGCGACCCGCACCGAGGTAGAACTCGGCGGCGTGATCGGCGAACGCCTGCGGGTGACGGGCCAGCAGCGCCTCGTAGCGACGCTTCGCGCGGACGATCTCCTCGCGACCCAACGCAGTCTCGCCTTGTCGAAGATGCAGTTCGCCGAGCAGCGCGAGGGCTTCGGGCTCTTCGCTGGCTCGGACGACGCGCAGGAGCCGCGACTGCGCCGAGGCGTCGTCGCCGCGGGCCAGCTCCAACTCGGCGAGGTGGATGCCGGCCGCCGCGTAGTCGGGCAGCAGGCGCAGCGCTTCTTCGTAGAAGGCCGCGCCCCGCACCGGGTCGCCGCCCTGCTCCGTCCACATCAGCCCACGCGCGAACGCAACGGCGGCTGCGGGAAACGGCCACGTCGTGTCCAGCATCGTCAGCGCCTGGGCGTAGTGGCGATCGGCGGCTTCGAGGCGACCGACGCCGGCCTCGGCCCGGGCCAGCGCGCTGAGGCTGGCGAAGTCCGGCCGGCGCGCGGCCTCGTCCCTCAGCACCGGCAAGGCCTGACCCGCCCGCCCGGTCGCGACGAGCAACGCAGCGCGCTGGACCGGTGTGGCACGAGCGGCATCGAGGACCCGCTCCGCCTGCGCGAAGCGATGCAGGGTCGTGAGCGCGCGTGCCTGCCGCAGGCGGCCGGCGGCACCACGAGCCGCGTCGACCGTCGAAGGCGCCGCAAGCGCGGCCGCCTGGTCGAGTACCCGGTAGTCGGCCAAGAACTGCAGACGCATCAGCGACAGCTCCCACGCTGCGGGATCGGTGCCGTGCTGGTGAATGAGGTGATCGAGGTTGGCGATGGCGATCACGCCCTGCGTCGTGGCTGCCGCGGGCCTTGAAGGCATTGACGGATCCGATGCGGCGGCTGCCGCGGATACCGCGGATACCGCCAATGCGGCGGATGCGGCGGATGCGACGGAAGCCGTGGAGCCCGCCGGCATCACCGCTGCGGCGAGGAACGGGAAATCCACGGTGGAATGCGCGCGATCATCCTGCGTGACGCCATCGTCGGCCACGTCCGGCGTGCCGCGGATCAGCAGCGAGCGGAACACGGCGTTGACGTTGACCAGCGGCGTGCGACCGCCGCAGTCGGGCGGCACCGCTGCGCCGGCGGCGCGGCGCTCGACCGCCAGATAGACCTCGCATCGCGTCTGGCGGCTATCGACCCAGAGGCGGTCGTCGGCCAGCAGCGCCGCCAGACGCCGGTGCCGCCCGGGCGACGCCTCCTTCGCCTCCACGAGCCACTGGTTGCCCGCCACGCCGTCGAAGCCGTCGTACAGCGCGAGGTTGCGGCCGATCTCCGGGGCGAAGTCCTGCCAGTCGGCCGGGCCCGCGCGGTTGTAGGCCTCCTTCAGCGCGTTCGCCGCCTCGTCCGTGCCGATCGTGGCCAGCAGCGCGTTGCCGGTCAGCGCGCGTCCCATGCGATCGATGGGCGCGCCGGGCGGCGGTGGTCCCGCATCCGCAGTCGGCACCTCCTGGCGGCGCTCCGTGCGCCCCCAGACCGCCAGCATCGGTCCGCCGGCGTTCACGAGGCCCAGGTCCACCGACACGACCAGCGCCGAGGTCGTCCAGCCCGCGAGGAAGTTGCGCGCCGGACCGCCCTCCGTCTGCCCCCACAGCGCGCCGATGCGCTTCACCGTCCTCTCGTCGAAACGAGGGACGCCGCTCGCGTCCGGCGGCGCCTGATCGGCACGGATGGCCTCCGCCGCCGCATTGAGCGCGGCGCGCGTGCCACGCACGTTGTTGAAGTAGGGATCGTCCCGCTGGCCCGCGAAGACGCGCAGTCGCCCGCTGCGGCTGGTCAGACCGGCCGCCGCGCCGGCGTCGCCCTGCACGCCGTCCTCGCGCCCGACCCAGCACCGGACGACGCCGGCCGCCTCGAACTGGCAGAGCAGCCGCGTCCCGACCGTCGTCGCGCCGTAGCGCTGGCCGCTGTCGACGAGGAAGACGTACTGGACCTGATCGGAGAAGCGCTTGCCCACGATGTCCATGACGAGGTTCAGACGCCTGCCATCCGCGGAGGTCCAGGCGTAGAGGTCGCCGATGTCGGCGGCGGGGTCGGCGATGACGGTCGGCGTGTCGAGGTGGTCGGCGGCCTCGGCCGGTGTGAAGAGGAACAGCGCGCTCATGAGCGCAGCGATGGAGGGGGTGATGAGGTGTTTCATGACCGTCAGCCTAGGGACGGCCTCCGCAGAAGACTTGGCAAAAACTGCGATGCCTGCTGACAGGCCTTGGAGCCGGCGCTCCATAGCATCCCGACCATGTCGCTGCCCTGCCCCACCCTCCACGACACCGATGACGTCGACGACCTCGTTGCGCCCGAGCGCCGCTATCGGCCGCTGCAGTCGGGGACCGGCCTGCGCCTGCTGCACTGCCAGTGCCGCGCGGTGCAGGGCGAGCCGCCGGTCGACGAGGAGCACCTGCAGTGCTCGATCACGCTGGTCGACCGCGGCCGCTTCACCTACCGGACGCGCACCGGCGGCGCGGTGCTCGGCCCCGGCTGGCTGATGCTCGGCAACGCCGGCGACGGCTACGCCTGCTCGCACGAGGACTGTGACGGCTCGGGCGACGACTGCACGGTGCTGTCGATGTCCGCGGCGATGCTCGACGGCACGCTGGGGGCTGAACGTTTCACCCATGCCTGCCTGCCGCCGTTGCCGCGCGTGGCGGGACTTTTCCGCGGGCTGGACGACGGCGGGGAAGAAGGCTTCGCGCTCGAAGAGGCGGCACTGGCCATCGTGGCCCAGGTGCGCCGCGCGCTGGGCGACGAGGAGGCGCCCGCGCCTGCGCCCCGGCAGGATGAGCGCGCTCGCGCGGCGGCCCATTGCATCGAGACCCGCAGCGCCGAGGCCCTCACGCTCGACGACGTCGCTCACGCCGCCGGCCTGAGCCCCTTCCACCTGCTGCGCGTGTTCCGCCGGGCCATCGGGGTCACGCCGCACCAGTACCTCATCCGCCAGCGATTGATGCACGCGCTGCATCTGCTGCGCGATACCCGCCGTCCGGTGACCGACGTCGCCTACGACAGCGGCTGGGCGGACCTGTCGAACTTCAACCGCGCGTTCCGGCGGGAGTTCGGGTGTTCGCCACGGACGCTCCGAGGTGAAGCAAAACTACATCCCGCAGACGCCAGCCGTGGCGCATTGGCCTGAATACCGCCTAAGTCGTGTCCCTCCCGTGTCCCATGAACCATCGACATGTAATCCGACTTCGGGATTTCACGGTCTATTGATGTAGTTTTACTTCTTTAGCATCCGGCCACCTTTGAGGAGGGCACGGACATGCAGGCATGGGCTGACGGGTGGTCGCGCACGGCGCGGCGGATGGCGGGCGCGTTGACGCTCGGCGTGGCGATGGGCCTGAGCGGGCTGCTCTCCGCGTGCGGCGGCGGCGAGGCCGGACTCGCGCAGAAGGCCGGCACCAGCGCGGCGGCCGTCGACGAGAACGGCGTCGCGCTGATCGCCGAGGTGCCGACGGGCGCGACACCGCCGTCCACCCGCGCGCGAGTCGCCGCGGTGGCAACCCCCGACGCTCCGGCGACCTCGCTGCGCGTCCACTACCGCCGCGCGGACGGCAATCACGCGGGCTGGCAGATCCACACCTGGAACGCCGCGAAGAGCCCCAACTGGAACGAGGGCTGGAACGCCGCGGGCAGCGACGACTTCGGCGTCTACTACGACGTGCCCTTGGCCGCCACCAGCGGCACCGTGGGCTTCCTCTTCCACAACGGCGACAACAAGGACAACGGCGGCGCCGACCAGAGCCTCGTGCTGCAGGCCGGCGCGAACGAGGTCTGGCGCCTCCAAGGCGACGGCACCACCTACCCGGGCAACCCGCTGCAGCTGGCCACGCCCGACATCACGACGGTACGCGTGCACTACAAGCGCTTCGACGGCGCGTACAGCGCCTGGGGCCTGCACCTGTGGAACGGCAGCGGCCTGAACGCCGCGGCGCTGCCGGGCGGCGTCACGATCGACCACTGGAACCAGCCCGTCGCCTTCAGCGCGATGCCGGGATACGCGGCGGGAGCGGACGAGGTCGTCTTCGACATCCCCGTGCTCAATCCGCAAGGCGACGCCAGCCGCAAGGGGCTGGAGTTCATCGTCCACGGCATGCCGCCCAACGAGAACGACAAGGACGGCCGCGACAACAACGTCCGCGTCGAGTTCTCCGCGCTGACGATCCAGAACCAGGTCGGCCACGTCTGGCTGGTCGAGCGCGATGCGACGGTCTACACCGCGTCGCCGGACCTGCGCCAGGTGTCCAGCACCGACGCGCGCGCCGTGTGGCTCAACAAGACGCTGGTGAAGTGGCCGCGCATCAGCGCCACCGGCACCGTCCGGCTGTACCACTCGGCGACCGGCCAGATCAGCGTCGCCGCCAACGCGCCTGTCAGCGGCGCCGACGGGTTCATCACGCTGGACGCCTTCACCGGCACCGTGCCGCCGGCCGACGCGCTGCGCTTCAAGTACGTCGGCAACGGCGCGGTCTTCAGCGTCCGCGCGGGCGATGTCGCGCGGCTGCCGGCGCTGCATCAGCGGCAACTCGTGCTCGTGCAGGAGGACGCGGACGGCCGCGTCCAGAACGCGACGACCGCGCAGATCGCCGGGGCGCTCGACGACCTCTACGCCGCCGCCAACGACGTGCCGGATCTCGGCGCCGTCGTCGCCAACGGCTCGACCTCCTTCAAGCTGTGGGCACCGACCGCGCAAGACGTGGCCCTCGTGCTGACGACGCCGATCGCCGGATCGACGCTCACCCGCACGACCACCGAGCCGATGACGCGCGACGCTGCCACCGGCGTCTGGCGCCTCAGCAAGGCCGGCAGCCTGCAGGGCGCCACCTACCGCTACCAGGTGCAGGTGTTCGTGAAGGGCGTGGGCCTGGTGCGCAACCTCGTCGCCGATCCCTACTCTCTGGGCGTGACGCTGGGCGGCCAGCAGAGCGTGGTGATGGACCTGCAGTCCGCCGCGACCAAGCCCGTGGGCTGGGACGGCAGCGTGCCGCCCGCCACCGTGTCGGCGCCGTCGGACCTGAGCATCTACGAGCTGCACGTCCGCGACTTCTCGATCAATGACGCCACCGTGCCCGCCGCGCGGCGCGGCAAGTACCTGGCTTTCGCCGAGTCGGGCTCCAACGGCATGCGTCACCTGGGCGCCCTCGCCGCCGCAGGTCTGACCGACGTCCACCTGCTGCCGGTGTTCGACTTCGCCACCGTCAACGAGAAGGGCTGCGTGACGCCCTCGCCCGCCGGCGCGCCGGACGGCGAGTCGCAGCAGGCCGCCGTCGCCGCCTCGGCCGGCACCGACTGCTTCAACTGGGGCTACGACCCGCAGCACTTCTCGACACCGGAGGGCAGCTACTCGAGCAACGCGAACGACCCACTCGCTCGCGTCGTCGAGTTCCGCCGCATGGTGCTGGCGCTCAACGCCGCCGGCCTGCGCGTCGGCATGGACCTGGTCTACAACCACACCACCTCGTCGGGGCAGAACGCCACCTCGGTGCTCGACAAGGTCGTGCCCAACTACTACTTCCGCTACAACGCCGCCGGCGGCATCGAGCGCTCGACCTGCTGCGAGAACACGGCGTCAGAGAACCTCATGATGGCCAAGCTGATGATCGATTCGGCGGTCATCTGGACGCGCGACTACCGCATCAGCTCGCTGCGTTTCGACATCATGGGCCACCATCCGCGCGCGGTCATCGAGGCGCTGAAGACGCGGGTCCAGCAGGCCGCCGGTCGCCAGGTGCAGATCGTCGGCGAGGGCTGGAACCTCGGCGAGGTCGCCAACGGCGCGCGCTTCGTGCAGGCGGAGATGCTGTCGCTGAACGGCTCGGGCATCGGCAGCTTCAACCCGCTGATCCGCGACGCGGTGCGCGGCGGCGGCTGCTGCGATTCGGGCGAGGCGCTGCTCGCCAGCCAGGGCTACGTGAACGGCTTCTTCTACGACAACAACGGGCACAACGGCGGCCAGACGCGCGCCGAGCTGATGTGGCAGGCCGACCGCCTCCGCGCGTCACTGGCGGGCTCGATCCGCAGCTTCCAGATGCAGACGAGCTGGGACGCCACGCTGCGCCTGGAGCAGATCGACGTCGGCGGCATTCCCGCCGGCTGGGTGCTGGAGCCGGGCGAGGTCGTCAACTACGTGGAGAACCACGACAACCTGACCCTGTTCGACAACAACGCGTTCAGGCTGCCGGTGGGCACCAGCCGCGAGGACCGCGCCCGCGTGCAGATCCTGGCCAATGCGATCAACGCGTTCAGCCAGGGCGTGGCCTACTTCCACGCGGGCACGGACACGCTGCGCAGCAAGTCGCTGGACCGCAACAGCTACGACAGCGGCGACTGGTTCAACCGCCTGGACTGGACCTACGCGAACAACCACTTCGGCGTCGGCCTGCCACCGTCGCGCGACAACGCGGACAACTGGCCGTACGCGAAGCCGCTACTGGCGAACGCGCTGATCAAGCCGGCCGCGGCCGACATCGCGTGGACGCGCGACGCCTTCCGCGACCTGCTGCGCATCCGCAAGAGTTCGACGCTGCTGCGCCTGCGCACAGCCGAGGACATCAAGGCGCGGCTGACGTTCCCGAACACGGGTTCGTCGCAGGAGGCGACGGTGCTGGTCGGCAGGCTCGATGGCACCGGATATCCCGGCGCCAACTTCGCCGAGCTGGTCTACCTCATCAACGTCGACAAGACCGCCAAGGACCTGACGCTGCCGTCGCTGGCGGGGCATGCGCTGACGCTGCATCCGGTGCACACCGCGCCAGGCGCCGCCGACGCGTGCGCCCGGCAGGCGGGCTTCGATCGCGCCACCGGACGCTTCTCCGTGCCGGCGCGCACGGCGGTCGTGTTCGTCGTCCCCGCCTCCGCTTCCGCCACCACAACCGTCTCTGCCTCCCATTGAAAGCCGACGTCATGAAGAGAATCCCTCACTTCGCCGCAGCGTCCGTCCTGGCTGCCTCCGCCCTGCTGGGCCTCGCGAGCGCGCCCGCGCAGGCCGCGCCCATCGTCATCGACGTCGCCGGGGCGCAGAGCATCAACCTGCAAGGCGAAGCCGGCAACACCGTGTGGTTCATCGATGTCGGCGCGAACGCCGTGCTGAACTCGCTGTCGTGGTCGCTCGACCTGAATGCCTTCGCGCCGAGCGCGTTGTCGGAGATGCAGGTCAGCTTCGGTGGATCGAGCGGTTCGGACCTGATCACCTTCGCGCCGGGCGGCACCGACTTCGCCAGCGGTGTCGGCAGCTACAGCGGCGCGCTCGACCTGAGCGCGTTCGGCTTGAGCGTCGGCGCGGACGGCCTGCTGCGACTGGAGTTCAGCGAGGCGTACAAGGACTTCGCGCTCGACGTCGCCGAAGGGCAATGGCTGCGCGGCAGTCTGACCTTCGATGTGACGGCCGCCTCGGCCGTGCCGGAGCCGGCGAGCGCGGCGCTGGTCCTGCTGGGCCTGGGCGTCGTCGTGGGGATGCGGGCGCGCCGGCGCGAGCGTTGACCTGCTGCGCAAACGGCGTTCAGGCGCCATCGAGCTGTTGTCCAGCGCGGACTCGGCGCGGGCTCGGCGCTGGTCCGTCGCCGGTTCAGCGACCGCTCAGTCGAAGCGTCTGACGTCCAGCGCCTGACCGATCGACCAGATCACGGCGTGGCGCTCGCTCTCGTCCTCGGCCCGGCACACGCAGCCCGTCATCTCGAAGACCTTCGGATCCATGTTGAAGGTGGCGATCCAGGTCAGGAAGCTGCCGCGGGCGATGACGTCCGCGCACACCTTGATGGATCGGCCCGTGCCCAGGAACGTGTGCCGGAAGTCGACTGTCATTGACGTACTCATGGTCCGTTTCTCCGCAGCGACTGGCTGACGCGGGGACTGGGAGAGTCGGGTGCGCGTGCGGTCAGTGGCGCCGATTCAAGCACGGATGCCCGGGCGGTCCGGATATTTCTTCCCCGGACCGATGCACGGGGGCCTGCGTGCGCTGGCCCACAGACCCCGTCACGTCGACGCCTCAAGCTGCGGTTGCCATTGATCTGAGTGGATCTGATCGCGGGAGTCCGCGCCGTGCCCCATCCTGACGAGGTCTGCCTCGACCGCGTATGCCGTCGGCTTCGCGCCTTCAAGGCATCGGTGCAGGCGCGACTGGGCGGCGGGGTCGCGGAGCGCCAGGAGATCCAGCGGCTGACCGACGCGCTGCAGGCGGCCCGCGAGCACAACCACGCGCAGACCCGCGTGATGCGCGCGGAACACGCCCGCGCGGTGGCGTCGATCAAGGCGTCGGAGGAGGAGGTGCAGTCGAGCCACGAGGCGCGCCAGGGCAGCGACGAGGAACTCGAGACCGCGATGGAGCACCTCCAGGCCTTGAACGAGGCACTGAGCGCGACCAACGACGAACTGCGGGTCCGCAACCGCGAGCTCAAGGTCCTGCATGACGAGGTGACCCAAGGCCGCGACTTCGCGGACGCGATCATCGAGACCATGTCCCTGCCGCTGCTGGTGCTGACGCCCGACTGGCGCGTCACGCGCGCCAACCAGGCGTTCTACAGCCGCTACGAGACCACCGCGCGCGACACGCTCCAGAAGGGGCTCTACGCACTGGGCGACGGTCAATGGAACATCCCGGCGCTGCGCGAGCTGCTCGAGACCCTGGTCCCCCGGCACACGCGGGTGCGCGACTACGCGGTCAGCGCCGTCTTTCCCCGCATCGGCCTTCGCACCGTCAAGCTCAACGCGGCCTGCGTCGCTTGGCCGCATCGCACCTTCATCCTGCTGACGATCGACGACGTCACCGCCTGACACCGGGTACACGCCTTGCCGAGAAACCACCGACCCGGCCCCGCCGATCCTCCTCCGGCGAACGGGCCACCCCTCCTGGAGCAATCGCCATGACGCCGCATCGAACCGAACACGGCGCATGGGATCCGGCGGATGTCGAGCTCATGCGGGATCTGCTCACGGCCCAGGCCGGTCCGTACGGCATCGCGTTCCTGAACGCGCAAGGCTGCCTCAGCGGCTGGACGGAGGGCGCGCACACCCTCACCGGTTTCTCGGCCGACGACATCGTGGGCCAGGATTTCTCGCGCCTGTTCATTCCCGAGGACGTCGCGCGGGGTCAGCACCACCACGAGCTGAATGCGGCGCGCACGCTGGGTGTCGCGGAGGACGAGCGCTGGCACATGCGCAAGGACGGGTCGCGCTTCTGGGCCAGCGGTCTCACGCTGCCGATGCATGACGGCGGGACGTTCCGGGGCTTTGCGAAGCTGTTCCGCGATGCGACCCATCTGCAGTTGCGCGTGCTGAGGCTGGAGAACGAGTTGCAGCGCCTGGCAAGCGAGCGCAAGGACCGCGACGTGTTCCTCGCGACCATCGCGCACGAGCTGCGCAATCCGTTGCAACCGATGCGCCTCGCGAGCCGGCTGCTCTCGCCGCCCGACGATCCGACGCGGCAGGAGCAGGCCGTCAAGATCCTGGGGCGGCAACTGGGCCTGATGGAGCGGCTGGTGGAGGACCTGCTCGACATGACGCGCGTGAGCCAGGCGAAGATGACCGTGCGCTACGGTCGGGTGGAGCTCCAGCGCCTGGTCCTGGACGCGATCGACACCTGCCGCGAGTCCGCGGGGGCCGCCGGCATCGAGCTGATCAGCGTGCTGCCGCCGGTGCCGGTCCTGGTGGACGCGGATCCCGGCCGCCTCCTTCAGGTGGTGGTGAACCTGCTGAACAACGCCATCAAGTTCACGCCCCGGCAGGGACAGGTCGCGGTGGTGGTGAATGTCGACGCGTCGCACTTCGTGCTGAAGGTGCAGGACACCGGCTGCGGCATCGCGCCCGACCTGCGCCCCCGGATCTTCGACATGTTCACGCAGGCCGACGGCGCCTCGACCCGGCGCGGGGACGGCCTGGGCATCGGGCTCGCGCTGGTCAAGGAGATCGTCGCCCTCCACCACGGCACCGTGGAAGTGAAGAGCGACGGGATCGGCCAGGGCAGCGAGTTCCTCGTGCGGATCCCGCTGCACAAGCCGGTCTCCTTCGACGTGTCGGAGCACCCCGTCGCGGCGCCGCCGTGAAGCATCGAACTTGGCGTCCGACTTGAAGCGTCAGACCTTCGGCGGATCGGTTTCGCGCTCGAAGTGGCGGTGCGTCGCCAGGGCATCGATGAGCGACTTGACGCCCTTCTCCGCGGAATCCCCGGTGAACAGGCCCGGCGTCATGACGTCGGGCTCCACCGCCGGTCCGAGACCCGCCGCGCGCAGTAGCGCGACGCCGGCGCCCAGCGCCAGGATCGGCTTGCAGTGCCGGAACTGGTCGCGGACGAACTCATAGACGTGGGCGTCACGGCCGAGGGCGCGGATCGCTTCCTCGCCGTCCGGCACGACCAGCGCGTCGAACAGGAAGCCGGGTTCGTTCTCCAGCGACACGTCCGCCTCGATCATCACGCCATCGGCCGACTTCACCGGTCCGATGCGCGGCGCCGCGAAGCGCGGCACGGCGCCTTGCGCGAGCAGGGCGGCATGGACGTCCTTGGCCCCCTGGCCGACAACGCCGTCAGCCACCAGGATCACCACCTTGCGGCCGGCGATCGAGCCGTCGCCCGGACGCGCGAGCAGCGACAGCGACGGCGAGTTGCGCACCTCCGGCTCGGGCGCGTTCTCGATGGCCAGGGGCATCGGCGGCGGCAAGGGCATGTTCAGGCCGTCGGCGACCTTTGCCGCCAGTTCTTCCGACGCGTTCCGCAGCGAGGACAGCATGCGCTCGCGGATCGCGGGCACCGTCACCTTGCTGAGTTCGAAACGGAAGGCCGCCGCGATGTGGGCCTGCTCGGCCGGCGACTGGCTCTCGAAGAACAGGCGCGCCTGGTTGTAGTGCTCGGCGAAGAGTTCGGGCTTGGCGCGCACCTTGGCCTGTTCGTCCGAGCCGCGCTGGCGCGCCGCGACGGAGGTGAAGCCCTGCGCCGCCCCCGCCTGGAACGGACAGCCGCCTCCCAGCGAGTTCGGCTCATAGGACACGCGCCCGCGCGGGATCGCCTGCCGATGGGCGCCGTCGCGCTGGTTGTTGTGGACCTGCGCAATCGGCGCGTTGATCGGGATCTCGTGGAAGTTGGGACCGCCCAGACGGGTGATCTGCGTGTCCACGTAAGAGTGGATTCGCCCGGCCAGCAGCGGGTCGTTGCTGAAGTCGATGCCCGGGATCACGTGCGCGGTGCAGTACGCCACCTGCTCGGTCTCCGCGAAGAAGTTGTCCGGGTTGCGGTTCAGCACCATGCGCCCGATCGGACGCACCGGCACCAGTTCCTCCGGGATGAGCTTGGTCGCATCCAGGATGTCGAAGCTGAACGCGTCCGCCTGCTCCTCGGTGAAGACCTGCACGCCGAGCTCGTACTCGGGGAAGGCGCCCGATTCGATGCGTTCCCACAGGTCGCGCCGGTGGAAGTCCGGATCGGCGCCGGAGATCTTCACCGCCTCGTCCCAGACCAGCGAGTGCGTGCCGGCCTTGGGCGTCCAGTGGAACTTCACGAACACGCTCTCCCCCGCCTCGTTGACGAAGCGGTAGGTGTGGACGCCGAAGCCCTGCATGGTCGCGTAGGAGCGCGGGATGCCGCGGTCGCTCATCACCCACATCAGCATGTGCGTGGACTCGGGCATCAACGAGACGAAGTCCCAGAAGGTGTCGTGCGCGCTCGCGGCCTGCGGCATGTGGTGGTGCGGCTCGGGTTTCACCGCGTGGACCAGGTCGGGGAACTTCATCGCGTCCTGGATGAAGAACACCGGGATGTTGTTGCCGACCAGGTCCCAGTTGCCTTCGTCGGTGTAGAACTTGACGGCGAAGCCGCGCACGTCGCGCGCCGTGTCCTTGCTGCCGCCGCCGCCTTGCACGGTGGAGAAGCGGACGAACACGGGCGTCTGCTTGCCCACCTCCTTGAACGGCGCTGCGCGCGTGAGGTCGGTGATCGCGTCATAGCACTCGAAGAAGCCGTGCGCCGCGGAACCGCGCGCATGCACGATGCGCTCGGGGATGCGCTCATGGTCGAAGTGGGTGATCTTCTCGCGGAGGATGAAGTCCTCGAGCAGCACCGGGCCGCGCGGGCCGGCCTTCAGCGAGTTCTGGTTGTCGGCGATGCGCACGCCCTGGTTGGTCGTCAGCGCCTGACCCGAGGAATCGACGCGCACACGGTCCAATGGCGCGATCGTGGCATTGCGGCCTTCCGTCGCCTGCGTGCCGACCTTGCCGTTGGTCTGCGCTTCGGAGAGCGTGCTGGCCGACGGCAGGCGCGATGGCGCCTCGACGGTCACGCCGGGTTGCGGATGCACGCCTTCATCGAAGCCGTGTTCGGCCGGCTTGTTGGCATTGAAGGGGAATGCCGTCGCGAGTGCGTTCGTTTCGGCGGCCTGCTTGAGCGCGAGATCGCCAGCCTCGCCGGACGGCGCGCTGCTGGACGCGCTGTCGGTGTTGCGGGCGGCGGCCTTGGGACCGGCATCACCCGGCGTCTTGCTGGCAGCGGGTCCCTTGCGGGACGGTGGGGCGGGCGGAGTGGGAGATCTGGGCATGGTCGTCCTCGTGTGTGGGCTTGAAGCTCGACGGAAGGGGTGGCAGGAAGCGCTCCCGCCGACCCTGGCTCGCCGCGTGCCCATGGAGGCGGTCTCCCTCCCTCGAAAGCCTCATGCACCCCTTCGATCCCGACTACATCGGCCAGCTCGCCACGGAAGCGATGACGCCGACCGGGCGCCAGGCCGCCCGCGCCTCCCGGGCCGCCGCCGTGCGCATCGCAGCGATGCGCATGTCCGACGACCCTCGCCTGCGCGTTCTTGGAGCAGGCCTCGTCGGCGGTGTCGGCCAGCCCACGGACCTCGCCAAGACTGGGCGGATCCTCAAGCCGGGGAAGTTGTAGTCCGTCGGCGTTCAGCGCCTTGGGCTTGACGGCTGGCGGCTCGGTGCCAGGGCCGAAGCCCGTGGCCATCGGGTGGAACGTCGATCGGTAAGCCCGCCCGCTATCGAGCAAACGCAGAGAGAACTTCCCGATCCGGCGCCGCCGGGCGTCCGCCACGCGCCGGATCCGCGCCGACGATCCCTGCCCTTCTTCAGAGGAGGATCGGTCGATTCGACGCAGGCAGCGCCGCATGGAGGCCCGCCTGCCTTCCACCAGGATCGGCCGCACGGGAACAGATCGGTCGACTCAGGCCGCGCCGCATCACCGATGCGCACGCGAGCCGTTGCCCCCACGCCTCTCCCTCAAACCAGGACCTTCTCATGAACCCCACCCCCACCTCCCCGTCCGTCTCTTCCGCCGCCGCGGGCTCGTCGCAGGACCGTCTCGTGACCGGACTCTTCCCGGACCGTGCCAGCGCGGAATCGGCCTACGGCTCGATCAGCGAGCGCGGCTATGACCCCAAGGACATCGATCTCGTGATGTCGGACGACACCCGGCAGCGCCACTTCAGCGATGCCGGCGTCGAGACCGAGCTCGGCAACAAGGCGGCTGAAGGCGCGGGGATAGGCGGGGCCATCGGCGGCACCGTCGGCGCGATCGCTGCGGCGGTGGCCGCGGTGGGGACCAGCCTCGTGCTGCCGGGGCTGGGCCTCGTCATCGCCGGTCCGATCGCGGCGGCGGCCGCGGGGGCCGGCGCCGGCGCGGCCGGTGGGGGCCTGATCGGCGCGCTGATCGGCTGGAGCATGCCGGAGGAACGCGTCAAGCAGTACGAGGAAGGCGTGCGCAACGGCGGGATCCTGATGGGCCTGCGCGCGAAGAACGACGAGGACGCGGCGCACTTCGAGCGCAGCTGGACCGCCGCCAATGGCCAGAACGTGGCGCGGTGATGCGCCTCGCCCGCCTCGCCATCCCCGCGGCCTCCGCGGCCGCCGCCGGGTTCGCCCGGTGTCCCTGCGTCAAGAAAGAACCCTGATGAATCCCGACTTCCAACGCATGATGTCGCGCGCCGCCCTGCAGACGCGTGGCGGCGATCTGATGGGGGCCACGCGTTCCATTCAGAACGCCCTGGCCGGCGCGGCAGACACGACAGACGATGCCACGGCCGAGGCTGAGAGCGACGCACGGCATGGTGACGTCATCGACGTCGAGGCGCGCGTGATCGAGGATCGGCACGTCGAGATCGGCGTGACCGAGGGACTGCGGTCTGCGCCGGTCCGACGTGAGGTGCTCGACGCCCGTGACGTTCACGACGTCAATGACCTCCAGCAGGCGCATGCCGATCACCATGTACCACAGGCGCGCGAAGCCCGCGCGCCGGTCATGGACGAGGAGCGGTTCCTCGCCGCCGCCTACACGCATGGCCGCGCATCCATCGACTACAAGCTCTACGTGCCGCCCGGCGATCCGTCGCTGCCGCGTCCGCTGCTGCTGATGCTGCATGGCTGCACGCAGAATCCCGACGACTTCGCCGCCGGGACCCGCATGAACGAGGTCGCGAAACGCCACGGCTGGCTGGTGCTCTATCCGGAGCAGTCGACGAAGGTCAATCCGCAAGGCTGCTGGAACTGGTTCAAGACCAGCCACCAGGAGCGCGGCCGCGGCGAGCCGGCGCTGCTCGCGGCGCTGACGCACCACGTCATGGCCGGGCGTCCTGTCGACGCGCGACGCGTGCACGTGGCGGGCTTGTCCGCCGGTGGCGCGATGGCGGCGGTGCTCGGGCAGACCTACCCGGAGCTGTTCGCGTCGGTCGGCGTCCATTCGGGCCTGCCCTGCGGCGCGGTCGCCAGCGCGCCCGAGGCGCTCGCCATGATGCGGACCGGCCACGAGACGCGCAACACCGCACGCCCTTCGGCGTCGCCGCCACGGGCGATGCCGACGATCGTGTTCCACGGCACCCGCGACATGACGGTCCACCCGCTCAACGGCGAGCATGTCTACGCCGATGCGACGAGCGGCCTCAAGACCACGGAACGCATCGAACACGGCCGCGAAGGCGGTCGGGCCTACACGCGCAAGACCAGCGTCGCCACGGACGGACGCCCGCTCGCCGAGCTCTGGCTCATCGACGGCGCGGGCCATGCCTGGTCCGGCGGCGACCGGCGGGGTTCCCACGCCGATTGGCAAGGCCCGGATGCGGCGAGCCAGATGATCTGCTTCTTCTCCGCGCATCCGCGCACCGCGGACGCGTGACACCCGCGACCGCCCCCTTCCCACCCATTTCCCCCACTTCCCGGAGCGCCACCATGGCCACCATCTCCTCTCTCTCCGACCTCTACATCAGCGAATTGAAGGACCTCTGGTCCGCCAACGACCAGATGGCGCGGGCCCTCAAGAAGATCACGCCTCAGGCGACCAACGCGAAGCTGACGCAACTGCTCGAGGAGGCGCAGACCGGCATCGCGGACCACACCAACCTCCTGAAGGCGCTGATCGCCAACCAGGGCGAGGAGGTCTCGAAGGAGCACTGCAAGGGCATGGAAGGCCTGGTCAGCGAGGCGCTCAAGCATGTGCTCGAGCACCCGCCGCAGAACGGCCCGGTGCTGGACGCGCTCATCATTGCGCAGTACCAGCGCATGACGCACTACGGCATCACCGGCTTCGGCACGGTGGCGGCCTTCGCGAACGCGCTCGAGCTGGAGGACGACAGCCAGCAGCTGAAGGACGCGGTCGACGACCTGTACGACGCCGACGAGTTGATGACGGAACTGGCCGAAGCGGCCGTGAATCGTGAAGCGGCCGAGGAATAGTCTCCAGCGGCCGCCCCAGGCTATCGACGCCCGACGCGCGACGGCGTCAGCGGCGGTGCCGCCGGCCCCGGCATCGCCGGTGATGGCGTGGGCGGCCTGGCCTGCTTGGGTTTCTTCGCTTCCTTGTTGCCGTGCTGACGTTTGGACATGCGTACTCCTGAGCCGATGAGGGGATTGAGCGCGCAGCCTGCGCCCATCCGTCGGCGGGGTCGGTGCGCCACCGTACCCAGCCGCCATGGCCCGGGGCTTCACCGGATGCCACCGTCGTCCGTCGTTCCTATACTCGATCGACGGTCCAACGCCGCAAGGGAGCGCCCATGGTGACCATGGAGTTGGCGCGCGCGAACCGGCTCCTCGCCGCGCTGTCCGATGACGAGCTGTCCCGATGGTTGCCCGATCTGGAAGTGGTGGATGCACCGCTCGGTGAGGTGCTCTACGAGTCGGGCGGGCAACTGACCCACGTCTACTTCCCGACGACCGGCATCGTCTCCCTGCTCTACGTGCTCGAGGACGGCGGTTCCGCCGAGATCTCCGTCGTCGGCTACGAGGGCGTGCTCGGGGTGTCGCTCTTCATGGGCGGCCAGACGACACCGAGCCGCGGCGTCGTGCAGAGCGCCGGTCAGCTGCTGCGGCTGCGATCCGACCTGATGCTCACGGAGTTCAACCGCGCCGGCAAGGTGATGCAGCTGCTGCTGCGCTACACACAGGCCCTGCTGACGCAGATGTCGCAGACGGCGGTGTGCAATCGCCACCATTCGCTGGATCAGCAGCTCTGCCGCTGGCTGCTGCTGAGCCTGGACCGGCTGCATGGCGACGACCTCGTCATGACGCAGGAGCTGATCGCCAACATGCTGGGCGTGCGCCGCGAAGGCGTCACCGAGGCGGCGGGCAACCTGCAGGACGCGGGCCTCATCCGCTACCGGCGCGGACACATCACCGTGCTGGACCGCCCGGGGCTGGAGCACCGCACCTGCGAGTGCTATGCCGTCGTCAAGAACGAATACAACCGGCTGCTGACGGCATCGCCTGTCCCCGGAATCTGAACAGCAAGGGCCGTCGGTTCGCCGGCGCACAGACGCGTCCGCGTGGGAGGAACAGCGTGAGGTCCCCTCCTCGCCTTCAGGATCGACGATGCCGCTGCCCCCTGAATTCACGAGGTCCGACGTGCAGGGTGCGGGCGTCGGAAAGATGCCTGGTGCGTCCCTCGATCAAAGCCTGAGAGTCGGCGCCCTGGCGCTGCAGGCTTCCGAGCAGCGGCGCAGCGACGTCCTGGCCCTCGTCGCGCACGAGCTGCGGGATCCGCTGGCGGCGATCGGCTCCGCGCTGCGGGTACTCAACGTGAGGGCGAGTCCGAGCGACACGGCGGAGCGCGCCGTCATCGAACGCCAGCTCGACACCTGTCAGCGCCTGGTGGAGGACCTCCTGGATCACGCTTTGGTCTCACGCCACACCTTGACGGTCCAGCGGGTACCGGTCCCCGCGCGGGAGTTCCTGTCGAACGCCTTGGACGCCACGCGACCCGGACGCGATCTGAAGCGGCATCGGATGATGGCCCTTCTGCCGGGGACGGCGATCCAGGTCCGCGGCGACGGCACGAGGCTGTCTCAAGTGGTCGGCAATCTGCTCGCGAACGCCACCCGGTACACCCCCGCGGAGGGCTGCATCGAACTGTGGGCCGTCACCTCCGCCACGCATTGCGTGGTGCATGTGAAGGACAACGGCCAGGGGATCAGCGTGGAACAGATGGGGCGCATCTTCGAGCCGTACGTGCAGGGCCGACGGCCGCTCGACACGGGGTACCACGGGCTCGGACTGGGGCTCTCGCTGGCCCGGGCCATCGCGGAACTGCATGACGGCTCGATCACGGCCCACAGCGAAGGCCTGGGTCGGGGGAGCGAGTTCTGCCTCACGCTGCCCGTCTGGCAAGCGCCGCAAGCGATCTGAGGACGACCCGACAGGATCAGCGCGAACGGCAATTCAAAACCCCAAAGCAAAACGCCCGCAGGACTTGCGTCTTGCGGGCGTTTCTTATTTGGTGGGGTGGCTAATGGGACTCGAACCCACGACAACCAGAATCACAATCTGGGACTCTACCAACTGAGCTATAGCCACCACTGGAGAAGCCTTAGATTATGGCCACTTTTCTCCTCTGTGGGAAGCACTTTCTGCGATTCTTCTTCAAATACTTTCGAATCGCGCGAGTGCCGCCCTTTCCCTGTCAGCGCCCGATCAGTTCGCCGGCGCCGAGGCCGCCGTCGCCTTCAGCACCGCCGGCTTGATCGCCGCCTTGTACTCGGCCTTGAGCACGTTGTAGTAGCCGGCCATCTCGGCCGTGCTCCAGGCACGCGCGTATTGCTCCGCCGCACGCTTCGGATCGATCAGCGCCGGATCGCGCGGCAGGATCTTGTCGATCTTGACGACCAAGTAGTCGCCGTTGCCTGCATCCACGCCGACATAGGCCGGCAGCTTCGAGGCATCCGCGCGCAGGACCTGGTCCAGCGCCTTCTGCGGCAGCGTGCCCGGCTTGGCGCGCGACACGGTCAGTGCCTCGCCCAGACCCTTGGCGTCGCCGCCCTTCTGCAGCTCGGCCAGACGGGCCTCGCCCGCCTTCTTCGCGGCCTGCGCCGCGTGGTCCTGCACCCAGGCCATCGTCAGCAGCGGCTTGACCTCGGCCAGCGGCGGCACGCGCGCCGGCTTGTAGGCGATGACGCGCGCCGACACCAGCTGGTTGCCGCCCGCCTCGACCGCGGCCGTGTTGTGCTTGTCCTTCAGCGAGTCCGCCGCGAACACCGCTTCCAGCAGCTTCGGCGAGGCCAGCACGCCGGTCGCATCGGCCGCGGCCTTGCGCTGCACGGTCGCCTTCTGGATCGTCAGCTTGAACTTGTCCGCCGCGGGCTTCAGCGAATCCGCATCGCTGTAGACCGTGTCGCTGAAGCTGTCCGCCTGTTCGGCGTAGCGCTTCTGCGCCAGCTGGCGGCGCAGGTCGGCTTCGATGCCGGCCTTGACCGTCTCGAACGGACGCGTCTGGCCGCCGCGCACGTCGGTCAGCATGATGATGTGATAACCGAAGTCGGACTGGACGACGTTGCTGATCTCGCCCTTCTTCAGCGCGTAGACCGCGTCCTCGAACGGCTTGACCATCGCGCCCTTGCCGAAGAAGTCCAGGTCGCCGCCGTTCGTGGCCGAACCCGGGTCCTCGGAGTTCTTCTTCGCCAGCTCGGCGAAACCGGCCGGGTTCTTGCGCGCCTCGGCCAGCAGTTCGTCGGCCTTGGCCTTCGCCTTGGCCTTGTCCGCCGCCGCCATGTCGGCACCGGCCTTGATCAGGATGTGGCTCGCGCGGCGTTCCTCATCGGAGGTGAAGCGCGCCTTGTTCTCGTCGTAGTACTTCTGCACGTCGTCGGCGTTGACGGTCACGCCCGCCTGCAGCGAGGCCGCGTCCAGCACGACGTACTCGATGTCCGCGCTCTCGGGCAGCTGGAACTTCGCGGCGACCTTCGGGTCCTTGTAGTAGGCCTCGAGGTCGGCCTCCTTCGGCGTCAGCGTCGCGGCGAAGTCCTTCGCGGCGAAGGACTGGAACTGCAGCTCGCGCTGCTGCAGCAGCGCATCGAAGGCCAGGCCGGCGCTCGACTGCGTGGGCAGCGCGCTCTGCGCGATCGGGCCCAGCACGCCGTTGATCTGCAGGCTCTGGCGGATGCTCTGCAGCAGGCCGTCCACCGTCAGGCCCTGCTGCGCGGCGATGCGCTTGGCCGTCTCCACGTCGCGCAGCGCCGCGAGCTGCGGATCCGTCTTGATCAGCTCGAGCAGCTGGTCGTTGCTGATGGTGCGATGCTCGTCGGCCACCACGGCGGCGAGCACGCGCTCGCGCAGCAGGTTCTCGAGCACGTCCTTGCGCACTTCCGGCGAGTCGAAGACCTTGGGGTCCATCGTCGGCGCCTCGGCGCGCATGCGCTCGACCTGCTTCTTCTGCGCATCGTCCCATTCGGCCTGCGTGATCTTGTGGCCGTCGACGGACGCCACCGCCGTGTTGCCGCCTTCCATGAAGCGGCTGTAGCCCTCCACGCCGACCAGCACGAAGGACGGCACGATCAGGATCAGCAGCAGGAACTGGAACAGCCGCGTGTGCTTGCGTACGAAATCGAACATCAACAACCTCAGGTCTCTTAAGACACGTTTCTAAGACACGTTTCAGTGGCACGTCACATACGACAAAGGCGAACCGGGGTTCGCCTTTGGGCCGCGGCATTCTAGTCCACGGATGACGTGGACCTGCCTCGGTTTTCTGGTGGGCGCTGACGGGCTCGAACCGCCGACAATCTCCGTGTAAGGGAGGTGCTCTACCAACTGAGCTAAGCGCCCGGAATCTTTCAGGTCCCGGCCTTCAGTTCACCGCGTCCTTGAGGGCCTTGCCCGGACGGAACTTCGGCACCTTCGCCGACTTGATCTTGATCGCCTCGTTCGTGCGCGGATTGCGGCCGGTGCGCGCCGCTCTCTTCGTGACGCTGAAGGTGCCGAAGCCCACCAGCGACACGGTGCCGTTCTTCTTGAGCGTGGTCTTCACACCGCCGATCACGGCTTCCAATGCGCGCCCCGCGGCCGCCTTGGAAATGTCCGCCTGCTTGGCGATGTGCTCGATCAATTCGGACTTGTTCACGAAGGTACCCCCTCATTGGTTTGCCAGGCCGCCCGAACGGCGCGGGAAGCGGATTCTAGACGCATTGCCCGGCGGCTCAGACAAGGGGAAGTCCTGATACCAGGGGGTGCCCGACCGTCGCCCAGGGGACAGCGCCCCGCTTGAAACCCGCATCCGCACGCACTCTTCACACGCTGTTTCAACGTGGCGGGGGAAGCGCCCGGCCGAAGGGGCCGTTGAAGGGCCCGTTGAAGGACTCGTCGAAGGGGCCGTTGAAGCCCGGCCGCGGCCGGTTCAGCGCGCCTTGGCCCGGATCTCGGGCAGCGCCTTCTGCAGGTAATAGACCATCGACCAGATGGTGAGCACGGCGGCCAGGTAGATCAGCCAGGTGCCCCAGATCCGCGTGTTGATGAGGTCGAACACCTTGCCGTCGAACAGCAGGAAGGGGATCGCCACCATCTGGACCGTCGTCTTGAGCTTGCCCAGCACGTGCACCGCCACCGAGCGCGAGGCGCCGATCTGCGCCATCCACTCGCGCAGCGCGGAGATCGCGATCTCGCGCCCGACGATGACCAGCGCGACCAGCGCGTCCACGCGCTGCTGCTCCAGCAGCACCAGCAACGCCGCACAGACCAGGAACTTGTCGGCCACCGGATCCAGGAAGGCACCGAAGGACGAGGTCTGGTTGAGCTTGCGCGCCAGGTAGCCGTCCGCCCAGTCGGTCAACGCGACCGTGATGAACAGGACGGTGGCCAGCAGGTTTTGATGGGCGGGCGACATCTGCAGGTGGAACACCCCGACGATCAGCGGGATGGCCACGATGCGGGCCCAGGTCAGCAGGGTTGGCAGCGTCCAGAACATGGGCGGCATTGTGCCCACGTTTCCAGGCGCGGAACCGTCGGCTTTCGCTTAATCGTCCAGGGTGCGCGGCTTGAAGCGCCGGTCGTCGTCGAACAGGAAGACCTCGACGAACTTCCAGGGCTTGGGCAGGCGGCTCACATCGCCGAACGGCGCGGCGCGGCGCACCGCCGCGATGGCGACCTCGATCGTGTCCTCGGCCTGGGTCGGCTTGCGCAGCACCCGGATGTGCCTGATCGACCCGTCCTGGTTGAGTTCGACCTCCAGCACGGGGATGGCCAGCAGTTCGGGCGGCACCTCGCCCATGTAGGTGCCGTCCGGGTTCGCGGCGACCATGCGCTGCGCGGCCTGGCGGCGCAGATCCTCATGCGAGCTGACCGCGTGCGGCGCCGGCAGCGGCAGGCCGCGACGCACCGCCGGGGAGGTCGGCACCGGACCGGCCGGGGCGACGGGGGTGGCGACGGGCGCGCTGGGCATGCGAGGGGCGTCCTGCACCGGAGGACGCTCCGGCTGGCGCTGCGTCGGCGAGCCGCAGGCCGCCAGCGACAGCGCGAGCGCGAGCTTGCCGCTCCAGCGCAACGCCAGGCCCCAGGAACGGCGCCTGGAAGTTCGTTCGATCGATGTCATGTCTGTTCCCAACAAGCCGCGCGCCGTTCAATGCAGCGCACGATAGATTTCTTCGGCGAGTTCCCGCGAGATGCCCTTGACGCTGCAGAGCTCCTCGACACTCGCGCCGGCCACGCCGCGCACGCCGCCGAAACGCTGCAGCAGCTGCGCGCGCTTCTTCGGGCCGACGCCGGGCACGTCCTCCAGGCGCGAGCCGCCGGTGCGGATCGACGCGCGCTTGGCCCGCATGCCGGTGATGGCGAAGCGGTGGGCCTCGTCCCGGATCTGCGCGACCAGCATCAGCGCCGCCGAATCGCGGCCGAGGTAGACCTTCTCGCGCCCATCGGCGAAGACGAGTTCCTCGAGGCCGACCTTGCGCCCTTCGCCCTTCTCGACCCCGACGATCAGGCCCAGGTCCACGCCGAGTTCCTCGAAGACCTCGCGCGCCATCGACACCTGCCCCTTGCCGCCGTCCACCAGCACCAGGTCCGGCATCCGTCCGGTGCCATTCTGGGCGGCCTCGGCCATCTTGCTGTAACGGCGTGTCAGGACCTGGCGCATCGCGGCGTAGTCGTCGCCGCCGGTGATGCCCTCGATGTTGAAGCGTCGGTACTGGGCGCTCTGCATCTGATGCCCTCGAAGACGACGCACGAGGCCTGCGTCGCCTCGCCGGCCGTGTGGCTGATGTCGAAGCACTCGATGCGGAACTTGTCGAGGTCGGTGACGCTGAGGTCCAGCGCGTCGATCAGCGCGCGGGTGCGCGCCTGCTGCGAGCCTTCTTCCGACAGCAGCCGCGCCAGCGCGATCTCCGCGCCCTTGACGCACATCTCCTGCCAGATGCGGCGCTGGCCGCGCGGCTGCGCCTGCGTCGTCACGCGGTAGCCGGCCTGCACGCCCAGTGCCTCGGCCAACGCCGGATCGACCGCGTCCGACAGCACCAGCAGCGACGGCACCGCCATGTCCAGGTAATGCTGGGCAATGAAGGCTTCCAGCACCAGACGCTCGGGGCTGGGCGGCTCGACGCGGACGGCGCCGCCCTCGCCTTCGACCGGCGTCAGTTCGTCGTCGTCCAGCAGTTGGACTGCGGTCGCGTCGTCGACGTGCTTGGGGAAATACGCGCGATCGCCCAGATGCCGTCCGCCGCGCACCATCGCCAGGTTCACGCAGGCGCGCCCGCCCTGCAGCTTCACCGCTAGGATGTCGACGTCGCGGTCGCGGCCGGTCGCGCTGTTCTCGTCGACGGCCTGCTGCTGCAGCACCTTCGACAGCGCGGTGATCTGGTTGCGGATGCCGGCCGCCTGCTCGTATTCGAAGCGCTCGGCGTGCGTCATCATCTGCGCCTGCAGCGCGTCCATCACCTCCTGCGTCTCGCCGAGCAGGAAGCGCTCCGCGTTGCTGACGTTGCGGCGGTAGTCGTCGTTCTGCCCCTCGGGCACGCAGGGCGCGGTGCAGCGGTGGATCTGGTGCAGCAGGCAGGGCCGGCTGCGGTTGTTGAAGACGGTGTCCTCGCAGGTCCGCAGCTGGAAGACCTTCTGGATCAGCTGGATCGATTCCTTCACCGCCCAGGCGCTCGGGAACGGGCCGAAGTAGCGATGACGCCGGTCGACCGCGCCGCGGTAGTAGCTGATGCGCGGCCAGGCATGGCCCGACAGCCGCATGTAGGGGTAGCTCTTGTCGTCGCGGAACAGGATGTTGAACCGCGGGTTGAGCGCCTTGATCAGGTTGTTCTCGAGCAGCAGCGCCTCGGCCTCGGTGCGCACCACCGTGGTCTCCAGCCGCGCGATGCGCGCGATCATCATGCCGATGCGCGTGCCGCCGTGGTCCTTCTGGAAGTAGCTCGAGACGCGCCGCTTCAGGTTCTTCGCCTTGCCGACGTAGAGGACATGGTCCTGCGCGTCGAAGTAGCGGTACACGCCGGGCAGCGCCGGCAGCGCCAGCACCTCGGCCAGCAGACGGTCGCGGCCCTCGCGCGCGGCGCGCTCCATGTCGGCGACGCGGCGCGACTCGGCGGCCTCGATGGCGGCGGACTGGGTGTTCCACTGCTCGGCGGCGGAGGCGGCCGGCGCCTCGGACGCGGCGGGGGCGAGGGACGGATCGGGGATCGGTTCCGGCACTTCGCTGGCGCCGGCGGGGGTCGTGCTCATGGGGCGCGATTGTGCCGCCGGATAATCCGGCGATGCCCGACACCCCCGCCGAATCCCCGGCCGACATGCAGACTCCTGACAGGCCGACGTGGGACATCTTCTGCCGCGTCATCGACAACTACGGGGACCTCGGCGTGTGTCTGCGTCTGGCGCGCGACCTCGCGCGACGCGGCGTCCAGGCCCGGCTGTGGAGCGACGACCTGTCGCCGCTGGCCTGGATGCAGCCCGAGCCCGTCGACGGCCTCGCCTGCCGCCCCTGGGCCGACAGCGTGCGGGCCGAACCGGGCGATGTCGTCGTCGAGACCTTCGGCTGCGAACTGCCGGACAGCTTCGTCGCGGCGATGGCCGCAAGGTCATCGACGCCGGCCTGGATCAACCTCGAATACCTCAGCGCGGAAAGCTACGTCGAGCGCAGTCATGGCTTGACGTCGCCGCAGTTCTCCGGACCCGGCGCGGGCCTGGAGAAGCGCTTCTTCTACCCCGGCTTCAACGACCGCACCGGCGGGCTGCTGCGCGAACCCGGCCTGATCGACGCCGCCGACGCCCACGATGGCGGCGCATGGCTGGCCGTGCGCGGCTGGGCGCCGGCACCCGGCGAACGCGTGCTCAGCCTGTTCGCCTACCCGCACGCGCCGCTGGCCGCGTTCCTCGACGCGCTGGGGCCGGGGTGGCTCCTGCTGCTGTGCCCCGGGGCGCCGCAGCAGGCGCTTCCGCCGTTGCTGCGCCCCGGGCAACGCGCGATCGCCCTGCCCCGCCTCAGCCAGGCCGACTACGACCGCCTGCTGTGGTCCTGCGACCTGAACCTCGTGCGCGGCGAGGATTCGTTCGTCCGCGCGCAGTGGGCTGGCCGGCCCATGCTCTGGCAGATCTATTTCCAGGACGACGGCGCGCATGGGCCGAAGCTGGAGGCCTTCCTCGCCCAATCGATGGCCGGTGCGCCAGCGCCGCTGAGGGCCCGCTGGGGCGCCCTCTCCCGCGCCTGGAACGGCCTGGCGCCGTGGACGCCGGAGGCGGCCGAAGCGCTGCGCGAACTGCCCGTCGCCGCCGCGCACGCCCGTGCCTGGCGTGCCGGATTGGCCGCCCAGGCGGATCTCACCGCCCGTCTCCAGGCCTTTGCCGGGCTGCCGGGTGGCGCGTGAGGGGCCTTTCGAGCTAGAATGCGCGGCTTTTCCGCGTTCTGACTGCGCGGCTCCCCAGTACGTCTTCCGGCACGCCCACGGGCAGGCCTTCAGGCGGCGGGATGCCGATACAGGACGCTCACACCGCCGGAACAGTTCGGATCTCCAAGCATCCAGATGACTGTGCCCGGACCCAATCTCCCGGAATCATCATGAAGATCGCTCAAGAAATTCGCGCCGGCAACGTGATCATGCACGGCAAGGACCCCATGGTCGTGCTGAAGACCGAATACAGCCGCGGTGGCCGCAATGCCGCCACCGTGCGCATGAAGCTGAAGAGCCTGCTGAACAACTCGGGCACCGAAGTCGTCTTCAAGGCCGACGACAAGATGGACCAGATCATCCTGGAGAAGAAGGAGTGCACCTACACGTACTTCGCCGATCCGATGTATGTGTTCATGGACACCGAGTACAACCAGTTCGAGGTGGAAGCCGAGAACATGGGCGACGCCATCAACTACCTGCAGGACAGCATGGAAGTGGAAGTGGTGTTCTATGACGGCAAGGCCATCTCGGTGGAACTGCCGACCAGCGTCGTGCGTGAAGTGACCTGGACCGAGCCGGCCGTCAAGGGCGACACCTCGGGCAAGGTCCTGAAGCCCGCCAAGATCGCCACCGGTTTCGAGATCCCCGTGCCCATCTTCGTGGCGCAAGGCGACAACATCGAAATCGACACGCGTACCCACGAGTACCGCAAGCGCGTCTAAGGCGATCCAAGACGCCTGCGAATGGCACGGGCCTTCGGGCGCCGTGCACCAACGAAAAAGCAGCCCGCAGGCTGCTTTTTTGCTTTCAGGGCTTCCGGTCTCAAGCCGCGGTGTGGCGCTGCTTGCTCTTCTTCGGCTTGGCGTTGGCCACCTTCTTCGATCCGGACTTGCCCGAGGCGGCGTGCTGCGCGGGCTTCTTCTTCGCGCCGGACTTCTTGGCCGCGGCATGCTTGCCGCCCTGCTTCGCCGTCTTGCCGGCGGCCTTCTGCTTGCCACCGGACTTGGCGGGCTTCGCGACCGGGTTGGCCGGCGCCGCCATGTCGGCGTGCGCGGCCGGGATCGGCGCCGTGGCGGGCGGCTGCGGCTGGGTCTGCGCCTGTGCGAGCGTGGTCAGCAGTGCGGTACCCAGGGCGGCGATCAACGACTTCATGTGGTTTTCCTTCTTCGGGACGCGCCGACCCGGGCCGGCGCTCGTGATGATGAACGGGAGTCTAGCGGGCGGCCGGTCAAGACCGCGTCAAACGAACTCGCCCTGACGTAACCATTTCGTGGCCACCCATTTCTCGCCTTCGACGACCGGCGCGCCGCCGTGCAGCGTCAGCGTCGCGGGATCCGGACGGTCGTAGCTGAAGAAGACCGCGTTGCCCTTCTGGGCCATCACGTCGAGCTTGATGTCCGGGAAGACCGTCGCGCCGCCGCGGGGCGGCGTGTTCAGGTACATCACGATGGTGGCGACCCGCTGGCCGCCCCGCTCCAGGATCGCCTTGCTGCTGGCGTGGCGCGGATCGAAATAGTCGTAGTGCGGCTGGTATTCGGCGCCGGCGCGGTAGCGCAGCACCTGCAGGCCCTCGCCGTTGCGCAACGGCCAGTTCAGCAGCGTGGCGATGCGGCGCTCGATGCGGGCGACGACCTCGTTCTCGCCACGCTCGAAGAACATGCCCTCGCTGGTGCGGGCGGCATTGACCTCGCTGCCCTCGCGCTGCGAGGCGACGGTCTCCGATCTTGCCAGGCGCTGCCCCGCATTCGACACGATCGCGTCGCACTCCTGCTCGGACAGCAGGTTGCCGAACACGATCACCCGCGGCCGCTGCAGCGCCATCAGGATCTCGACCCGATGGCCGTCGGGCAGCAGGACACTGCGCTGCTCGTTGAGGTCGGGCTCCGGCAGGGAGCCCGGTTCGACCGCCCGCTCCGGGATCACGGGCAGCGTCAGGGGGCTTCGAACGGCGCTTCGGCCCCCTGGTGCTCGGCCAGGGCCTGCTGCGCCATCGCGGGCTGCCAGCCGCTGGTGAGCATGGCCTGGTACAGCGCGTCGCGCGTGATGCCATTGCGCAGTTGCGTGGCGACCCAGTCGCGCAGCTCCGGCGTGAGGTATTGCGAGTTACTCATATCCGCAACGGTATCAAACTGATGAGGTTCTGCCTGTATCCCGGTGTGCCGGAAACCGGTCGCCGCTTACGCTTGGCTGCGCATTCGTCGCCGGCCGTCCGGACCTCACTCGGCGATCCGGCGTCGGAAGACCAGCCGGTCCGGCTCGCTCGCCTCGGCGGCGTAGGCGTAGCCGTCGACGGCGAAGTCCTGCAATCCCGACGGCGTGCCGATGCGATGCTGGATCGCATGACGCGCCATCAGGCCGCGGGCGCGCTTGGCGAAGAAGCTGATGATCTTGTAGCGGCCGTTCTTCCAGTCCTCGAACTGGCACTCGATGACCCGCGGCTTCAGGACCTTGCGGGCGGCGGCCTTGAAGTACTCCTGCGACGCCAGGTTCACGATCACCGGCGACTGGAGCTGCGCGCTCTGCGCGTTCAGATGCTCGGCGATCGTGTCGCCCCAGTAGGCGTAGAGGTTGCCGCCCTTGTCGTTCTTCAGCGCCGTGCCCATCTCCAGCCGGTAGGGCTGCAGCCGG
Source organism: Roseateles chitinivorans (assembly GCF_050632145.1). GTDB lineage: Bacteria > Pseudomonadota > Gammaproteobacteria > Burkholderiales > Burkholderiaceae_C > Roseateles > Roseateles chitinivorans_B. The sequence continues at coordinate 4,015,738 of NZ_CP192577.1, read as the reverse complement.
TCCAGCGGGCGCAGCACGCCATACAGGCCCGACAGGATCGCCAGGTGGCGCTGCGCCCATTGCAGGTCGTCCAGCGACAGCGTCGAAGCCTGCAGGCCGTCGTACACGTCGCCGTTGAAGGCGAGCACGGCGGGCTTGCTGTTCTTGTCGGTGAAGCGCGAGGACCACGCGTGATAGCGGGCGACGTTCAAGGTCGCCAGCGCCTCGGAGATGTCCATCAGGCCGCCGATGTCGGCGGGCGACCGGGTCTTGAGGATCTCGATCAGCTCGGCCGACTGCGGCACGAACTGGGGACGGCTCGCGAGCGCGGCGATGGCGTCCGGCGTGGGGGTGTCGTAGTCCAGGGACTTCGCGGGGGAGATCACGAAAAGCATGGGGCGGATTGTCGCGCGTCCGACGCGCAAGACCTGTCACCAGCGGCCCGGATGGACGAAAGCCGCCCGGAGGCGGCTTTCGTCCAAGGCGGCCCGCTTACTTCGCGAGCAGCGTGTTGATCGCCGTCACATCCTCGGGGCGGAGCTGCCCGGAGGCCTGACGCAGCTTGAGGCTGTTGACCAGCACGTCGTAGCGGGCCTTGGCGAGGTCGCGCTGCGTCGTGTACAGCTGCGTCTGCGCATTGAGCACGTCCAGGTTGACGCGCACGCCGACCTTGTAGCCCAGCTGCGTCGCTTCCAGCGCCAGCTTCGAGGACGACTCGGCCGCCTCGTACGCCTTGACCTGCGCCTGCAGCGACTGCACGCCGAAGAACGCGCGCTTGGTGCTCTCCTCGACGCTGCGGCGGGCGAAGTTGAGGTCGTTGCGGGATTTCTCCTCCAGCGACATCGTCTCCTTGATGCGGTTGGTGATCTGTCCGCCGGTGTAGACCGGCAGGTTCACCGACACGCCCAGCGAGCCCTGCTTCGTGTTGCCGGTGTAGCTCACGCCCTCGCCGGTCTGGCGCTGCACGCCCAGCGAGGCGTTCAGGTCGACGGTGGGCCAACGGGCGCCCTGCGCGCGATCGATCTCGATCTTGGCGATGTCCAGGCCCAGCTGTGCCTTGCGGATGGCGGGATGGCCGTCCTCGGCCTGGGTGACCCAGGGTTCCACCGTCGACGGCGCCACCGGCGGCAGCGCCACCGGCACCGCCAGCGGACGCGGCTCGACGCCGACACGGCCCACCAGCTGGTCCAGCGTCACGCGCTTGACGCGCAGGTCATTGTCGGCAGCCAGTTCCTGCGCGGTCGCCAGGTCATACCGCGCCTGCGCTTCACGGGTATCGGTGATGGTGGCGGTGCCGACCTCGAAGTTGCGCTTGGCCGAGGCCAGCTGTTCCGCGATCGCGGCCTTGTTGGCGCTGGAGGTCGACAGCGTGTCCTTGGCGCCCAGCACGTCGAAGTAGGCCTGCGCCACGCGGACGATCAGGTCCTGCTCCGCCGACGCCAGGTCGGACTGGGCGACATCGACGCCCAGGCGGGCCTGCTCGATGCTGCCGGCATTCGGCCGGTTGAAGACCGCGTACTTCGCGCTCAGTCCGGCGTTGCTGACCGTGTTGCCCTGCCAGCCGGTATTCACCGAGCCGCCCTGGCCGTTGGGGATCGCCGGCAGGTCGACCTCGTTGCGCGTCGCGCCGACGCCCAGGCCCACGCTCGGACGCGCCAGCGCCTGCGCCTGTCCGTAACGGTACTGCGCCGACTCCGCCACCGCGCGCGCGGCGAGGAAGGTCGCGTCGTAGGCACGGGCCGCGTCGTACAGCTCTTGCAGGCTCTGCGCCTGGGCCGCGCCCGCCGCGAAGGCGAGCGCCGCGGCCAGGAGCGTGACCCGCGGCAGGCGGGAGGTCGGAGACGGACGGCGTTCAGCGGCCATGAGGCATCCTCGTGTCGATGTGATGTTCTTCGGATCGATCCAACTGCGGACCGGCCGCGGCCAGACCGCGGACGGGATTCAGTACCTCGGCACCGGCGGGTCGATCGCCTCCGATCCGACCCGGGTGCCGCGGGCGAGGTTATAGATCACCTCCCCCACTTCCCTCGAAAGAAATGCGACGACCTGCAGTCTTCGCCCCCTTCGACGGCAAATACGCGCGACGGACGGCAGGCGCCTCAGAAGGTGAAGTGCGAGCCCGTGTCGACACCGTCCAGGCGTTGCACGACCGTCTCGAACAGGTTCTTCGTCGCGAATTCGCGCTCGCCGGTGCGGGTGATGATGCGCGCGGTCATCGCGGGCTCCTCGCCGACGATCACGCCCATCCGGCCGCCGACCTTGAGCTGGTCCAGCAGCGCCTGCGGCACCTGCGCGACCGACCCGGACAGCAGGATCACGTCGAACGGGCCTTCGGCGGGCAGGCCCTTGGCGCTGTCGCCCTCGACCACGGTCACGTTCAGCACGCCGTTGCGGCGCAGCGCGTCGCGGGCGGCTGCCACCAGCTGCGCGTCCTGCTCCACGGTGAAGACCTGCTGCGCCTTGTGGCCCAGCAACGCGGCCATGTAACCCGCGCCGGTGCCGATCTCCAGCACCTTCTCGTGCCGTTCGATCTTCAGTTCCTGCATCCAGCGGGCCTCGACCCGGGGCGGCAGCATCTTGCGACCGTGCGCCAGCGGCAGCTCGACGTCGGTGAAGGCCACGTTGCGGTAGGCGGCCGGCACGAAGTCCTCGCGCTTGACCACGGCCAGCAGGGCCAGCACCGAGGTGTCCAGCACATCCCACGGGCGGATCTGCTGTTCGATCATGTTGAAGCGGGCTTGTTCGAAATTCATGTTCTGGTCCTCTGGCGCCGCGCGGCGCGCCAAATTCGGTCGGGAATGCAGTCGGAGGCGATCCGGAAACGGTCGGGAATGCGGGCGGTATTCTAGGCGGCCGGCCGCGGGGTGGCCGGATCCCGGGGGCGGTTGAGGAGCCCCTCGAACATCAGTTCGAGCTGCAGCTTGAGCACGACCTCGGGTTCGGGCTTGTGATCGTGCACCGCGCCGGCCTTGCCGATCGAGTGCTGATGCAGCACCAGATGGAGCACCGGCCCGATCAGCACCATCACGCAGGCATCGGGGTCCACGTCGCGGAATTCCCCCGAGGCGATGCCCCGGCGCACGACCTCGGCCAGCAGTGCGCAACTGGGCCCGATGACCTCGTCGTTGTAGAACGCGGCCAGCTGCGGGAAGTTGCCGGCCTCGCTCATCATGATCTTGTGGATGCCGCCGGCCGGGGTCAGCCCCATGCGCTCCCACCAGCTCCACAGCATCCAGGTCAGCAGCTCGGCCATCGAGCCCTGGTGCTTGCCCAGCTCGGAGACGCCTTCGGCGATCTTGGTGCCGATGGACTCGCGCACCACCGCCTTGAACAACTCCTCCTTCGAGGGGTAGTAGAGGTACAGCGTTCCCTTGGACACCCCCGCCTTGGCGGCGACCTCCTCCGACCGGGTGGCGGCGAAACCCTTCTCGACGAACAGCGCCAGCGCGGCTTCCAGCAATTCCTGCGGCCGCGCCTCTTCCGCCGCTGTCGAGCGGACGACGGCGCCGGAGCGGCGGTCTTGGCGGAAGCGCGAGGCATGGAGAAGGAACGGGACAACTTACTCCCTCTCCCGCTTGCGGGAGAGGGTGGGGGTGAGGGCGCGCGCAGCGCGCGGGATCGGCGAACGGCTCAAACAGCCAGAAAATTAACTGACTAACCGGTCAGTAATGTAGCGGCGAGCTTTCAGACCGGTCAAGCGTCGCCCCACCCGCGCAAGGCCTGGCACGGAGCCCTTTAAGAGGGACTGAAGGCCTTCACGCGCCTCTCACGCCGGACCCGCCCATCCGGGTGCTGCACCGCCGCAAACCCGGCCCGGGCCGCGGCTATGATCCCCGCCGACCCGCCTCCACCCCCGAGCGAGGCGGCATTCTGGAGTCGTAGTTTGGACACTGTGCTGCTGATCAAGGCCGCGATCATGGGGATCGTCGAAGGCCTGACCGAATTCCTGCCGATCTCCTCGACCGGCCACCTGATCCTGACGGGCGCGCTGCTCGGCGGCTTCGAGGATGCGCGGGGCAAGGTGTTCGACATCGCGATCCAGACCGGGGCGATCCTGGCGGTGATCATCGTGTACTGGCAGCGCCTGCGCGAGACCGCCGCCGGCCTGGGCAGCGACGTGCGCGCGCGCCGCTTCGTGCTGAACGTGGCGATCGGCTTCCTGCCGGCGGTCATCCTGGGCCTGCTGTTCGGCAAGGTGATCAAGGAACACCTGTTCACCCCCGTCGTGGTGGCGAGCACCTTCATCATCGGCGGCTTCATCATCCTGTGGGCGGAACGCCGCCAGCAGACCGCGGTGCGCATCCAGGACGTCGACCAGATGTCGCCGATGGACGCGCTGAAGGTCGGCTTCGTCCAGTGCCTGGCGATGGTGCCGGGCACCAGCCGCTCCGGCGCGACCATCATCGGCGGCATGCTGCTCGGCCTGTCGCGCAAGGCGGCCACCGACTTCAGCTTCTTCCTGGCCATCCCGACGCTGATCGGCGCCGGCCTGTACAGCCTGTACAAGGAGCGCTCGGTGCTGTCGACCGGCGACATCCCGCTGTTCGCGGTGGGCCTGTTCTTCTCCTTCGTCAGCGCCTGGATCTGCGTGCGCTGGCTGCTGAAGTACATCGCCAGCCACAGCTTCGTGCCCTTCGCCTGGTACCGCATCGCCTTCGGCATCGTGGTGCTCGTGACCGCGTACACCGGCGTCATCGTCTGGGCTGAATAACCCCCCTACCGGCTGCGCCGGCCCCCAGGGGGCGAGCCCATGAGTCTGGCGGAGCCAGATCTCCGGGCTCCGCTTGAAAAGTCGGCCGCCTTCGGGGCCTCCGGTGGGGATCCGGCGTTTCCGATTGGCGGCGGCTAAAATCGAACCCATGACCATCACGATCAAGACCGGCGCCGACATCGACGCCATGCGCATCGCCGGGCGTCTGGCGTCCGAGGTGCTGGACATGCTGACCCCGCACGTCAAGCCGGGCGTCAGCACCGAGCACCTCGACAAGCTGGCCCACGACTACATCGTGAACGTGCAGCAGGGCATCCCCGCCCCGCTGAACTACCAGCCGCCGGGCTACACGCCCTACCCGAAGTCGATCTGCACCTCGATCAACCATCAGGTCTGCCACGGCATCCCGAACGACCGTCCGCTGAAGAACGGCGACATCGTCAACATCGACGTCACCGTCATCAAGGACGGCTGGCACGGCGACACGAGCCGCATGTTCGTCGTCGGCGAGGGCTCGATCGCGGCCAAGCGGCTGTGCGCCTTCACCTACGAGGCCATGTGGAAGGGCATCCAGAAGGTCAAGCCGGGCGCGCGCCTGGGCGACATCGGCCACTCGATCCAGACCTTCGCGGAGAACGCCGGCTTCAGCGTCGTGCGCGAGTTCTGCGGCCACGGCATCGGCCAGAAGTTCCATGAGGAGCCGCAGGTGCTGCACTACGGCCGCCCCGGCACCCTCGAGGAGCTGGTGCCCGGCATGGTCTTCACGATCGAGCCGATGATCAACGCCGGCCGGCGCGAGATCCGCGAGATGGGCGACGGCTGGACCATCGTCACCAAGGACCGCTCGCTGTCGGCGCAGTGGGAGCACACGGTGCTGGTCACCGAGACCGGCTTCGAGATCCTGACGCAGTCGGCCGGCACGCCGCCGCCGCCCGCCTTCGCCCTGCCCCAGGCCGTGCCGGCCTGATCCGCGCGGACCGCCCATGAACGCCAGGACGCCCGGCGAGGTGGGCGCTTCGCCCCCGGTCCCGCCTGACGCGCTGTCGGCCGCGCTGTCGGTCGCGGACTTGCGCCAGCACTTCAAGGCCGGCAAGCAGCAGTTGCTGGAGGACTTCGCGGCCGCCAAGGCCAGCGTGTCCGCGGCCACGCGGCTGATGCGCCTGCTGGCGAAGCATGTCGACGGCACGCTGCAGGCCTTGTGGACGCAATCGGGCATCGCCGCGGCGGCGCCCGAGGCCGCGCTGGTCGCGGTCGGCGGCTACGGGCGCGGCGAACTGTTCCCGCATTCGGACGTGGACGTCCTGCTGCTGCTGCCCGACGCCCTCCCCGACGGCGTCACGCCCGACCAGCCCGGGCCGCTCAAGCACGCGATCGAGGCCTTCATCACCGCCTGCTGGGACATCGGCCTGGAGATCGGCTCCTCGGTGCGTTCGGTCAAGGAATGCCTGGACGAGGCCGCCGGCGACGTCACCATCCAGACCGCGCTGCTGGAGTCACGCTGGCTGGCGGGCGCCAGGCCGCTGGTGAAGCGCTTCGACCAGGCCTTCCGCGCGGCCGTCGATGCGCGTGCCTTCATGCGCGCCAAGACGCTGGAGATGCGCCAGCGCCACACGAAGTACGAAGAGACGCCTTACGCCCTCGAGCCCAACATCAAGGAGAGCCCCGGCGGTCTGCGCGACCTGCAGGTGCTGATCTGGATCGCGCGCGGCGCGGGCCTGGGCAAGACCTGGCCCCAGCTGGCGGCCAAGGGATTGATCACGCCCTTCGAGGCCCGCCAGCTCCAGCGCAACGAGGGCGTGCTCAAGAGCATCCGCTGCCAGCTGCACCTGGCGGCGAGGCGGCGCGAAGACCGGCTGGTCTTCGACCTGCAGACCTCGGTGGCGGAGCGCTTCGGCTACGAGTCGACGCGCTCGCTGCGGGCCTCCGAGAAGCTGATGCGCCGCTACTACTGGGCGGCCAAGGCGGTCACCCAGCTCAACCAGATCACGCTGCTCAACCTGGAAGAGCAGATCAACGGCACCCGCGACAACGAATTGCGTCCGGTGAACGCGCGTTTCCTGGAGCGCAGCGGCATGCTGGAGATCGCGAGCGACGATCTTTATGAGCGCGAGCCGCACGCGATCCTCGAGACCTTCCTGATCTACCAGCAGACGCCCGGCATCAAGGGCCTGTCGGCGAAGACGCTGCGCGCGCTCTACAACGCGCGCGGCCTGATGAACAGCGCGTTCCGGCGCGACCCGGCCAACCGCGCGATGTTCATGCGCATCCTCGACGAGCCGCAGGGACAGACGCACGCCTTCCGCCTGATGAACCAGACCTCGGTGCTGGGGCGTTACCTGTGGGTGTTCCGGCGCATCGTCGGGCAGATGCAGCACGACCTGTTCCACGTCTACACGGTGGACCAGCACATCCTCATGGTGCTGCGCAACATCCGGCGTTTCTTCATCCCCGAGCACACGCACGAGTACCCGTTCTGCTCGCAGCTGGCGGCGCAGTTCGACCGGCCGTCGGCGCTCTACGTCGCGGCGCTCTTCCATGACATCGCCAAGGGCCGGGGCGGCGACCACTCCGACCTCGGCGCGACCGAGGCGAAACGGTTCTGCCGCGCGCACGGCCTGCCCAAGGCCGATGCCGCGCTGGTCGTGTTCCTGGTCGAGCACCACCTGACGATGTCGCGCGTCGCGCAGAAGGAGGACCTGTCCGATCCGGAGGTCATCCAGCACTTCGCCCAGAAGGTGAAGGACGAGCGCACGCTGACGGCGCTCTACCTGCTGACGGTGGCCGACATCCGCGGCACCGGCCCCAAGGTCTGGAACGCCTGGAAGGGCAAGCTGCTCGAGGACCTGTACCGGCTGACGCTGCGCGCGCTGGGCGGCGCGAAGCTGAACATGGCCGCGGAGATCGAGGCGCGCAAGCAGGAGGCCCGGCAGGAGCTGGCGCTGAAGGCGCAGCTGCCGGGCACCGAGGACGCGTTGTGGAAGACGCTGGACCTGAGCTATTTCGCGCGGCATGACGCGCCGGACCTGGCGTGGCATGCGCGCGCGCTCTGGCGGCATGTCGAGAGCACCGTGCCCGTGGTGCATGCGCGGCCGTCGCCGGTCGGCGAAGGCCTGCAGGTGCTCGTGTACGCGAAGGACCTGCAGGACCTGTTCGCGCGCATCTGCGGCTACTTCGACGGCGCCGGCTTCAACATCCTGGACGCCAAGGTCCACACGACCCGCAGCGGGTATGCGCTGGACACCTTCCAGGTCATCGCGCCGGAACTGGACCTGCACCACCGCGACCTCACGGCGCTGGTCGAGTCCAAGCTCGGCCAGGCGCTCGTCGCGCAGGGGCCGCTGCCGGAGCCGCGCAAGGGTCGGCTCTCGCGCCGCGTGAAGAGCTTCCCCTTCACCCCGCGCATCGCGCTGCGGCCGGACGAGCGCGCGCAACGCTGGCTGCTGTCGGTCAGCGCCACCGATCGCGCGGGCCTGCTGTACGCCATCGCACGGGTGCTGGCGCGGCACGGGATCAATCTGCAACTCGCCAAGGTCTCGACGCTCGGCGAGCGCGTGGAAGACACCTTCCTGCTCGACGGTGCGGCGCTGCAGCAGAGCCGCATGCAACTGCAGATCGAAACGGAACTGCTGGACGCCCTGTCGGTGCAGTGACGGCACGATGACTGCGCCAGCACAATGACGGCGCCATGAGCCAGTACCACGTGATCCCATCGGCCGAGGCCTTCGCGCGGCTCGACGGGTTCGGCACCGTGATCGACGTGCGCTCCCCCGGGGAGTTCGCCGAAGACCACCTGCCCGGGGCGCTGAACTGGCCCGTCCTCGACGACGAGGAGCGCCGCATCGTCGGCACGCTCTACCGCCAGGATCCGCTGGAGGCGCGCAAGCTCGGCGCGGCCATCGTCGCGCGCAACATCGCTCATCACCTCGACGCCAACCGTCCGCTGATGCAGAAGCATTGGCGGCCGCTGGTCTATTGCTGGCGTGGCGGCCAGCGGTCCGGCGCGATGAACTGGTTCCTGAACCAGATCGGGTTCAAGTCGCTGCAGCTGGTCGGCGGCTACAAGGCTTTCCGCGGCGAGGTGATCAAGACCTTGGCGGAACAGCCGGCCCGGTTCGACTTCGTCGTGCTGTGCGGTCGCACCGGATCAGGCAAGACGCGGCTGCTGCAGGCGCTCGCTGCCGCGGGCGAGCAGGTGCTCGACCTCGAGGCGCTGGCACGTCATCGCGGCTCGGTGCTGGGCGCGCTCCCCGATCGGCCTCAGCCGAGCCAGAAGGCGTTCGACACCGCGCTCTGGCAGGCGATGGTGACGCTGGATCCGGCCCGACCGGTGTTCGTCGAGAGCGAAAGCCGCAAGATCGGCGGCGTCCAACTGCCCGAGCCGCTTCACCTCCGGCTGCGGCAACACGGCCGGTGCGTGTGGATCGACATGGCCGAGGCGGGACGCGTGCAGTTGCTGCTCGAGGATTACGCCCACTTCAAGGACCGTCCCGAGACGTTCAACTCGCTCATCGGCGGACTGGTGACGCTGCGCGGTCGCGAGCGCGTGACGCGCTGGCAAGCCCTGGCCCTCGGCGGGCAATGGACGGAAGTCTTCGGGGAACTGATGCGGGATCACTACGACCCCGGCTATGAACGCTCGCTCACGAACCAGTTCCCGAAGCTGGCCGACGCGCCGAGGGTGTCGCTGCTCGATGGCGGCCTCGAGGAGATGGACAGGGCCGCACGGGAACTCGTCGTGCTCGGGCGCCTTTGACATCGGCGGCCTCACGGTGCGAGACCCCGCCAGGGGCGTCGGCTGACAAGGGAACTCGGCCGCCGGGCCGAGACCCGGCGGGCTGCAGGGAGCGGAAGAAAGCCCTGGCTCAGACAGCCAGCAATTCCACTTCGAACAGCAGCGTCGCATGCGGCGGAATGACGCCGCCGGCGCCGTAAGCGCCATAGCCCAGCTCCGACGGGATGACGAGGAACCGGGTGCCGCCGACCTTCATCCCTTGGACGCCTTCATCCCAACCCTTGATGACTTCACCCGCGCCCAGATGGAAGCGGAACGGATCGCGGCGGTCCTTGGAGGAGTCGAACTTGCGCCCGCGCTGGCCGTCCTTGTAGAGCCATCCGGTGTAGTGGACGGTGACGCGCTTGCCGGCTTCGGCGACTGCACCCTCGCCTTCCTTGACGTCCTCGAACTGCAGGCCGCTGGCGGTGGTGGAGAGCTGGTTGAGTTCGATGGCTTCAACGCCGCCGGACACGCCGAGCAGTTCCACCTCGAACATCAGCGTCGCATTCGGCGGGATCACGCCGCCCGCGCCGCGTGCGCCGTAGCCGAGCTGCGGCGGGATGACGAGCACGCGCGTGCCGCCGACCTGCATGCCCTGGACGCCTTCGTCCCAGCCCTTGATGACCATGCCGCCGTCGAGTTCGAACTCGAACGGTTCGCCGCGGTCCTTGCTGGAGTCGAACTTGGTGCCCTTCTCGCCGTCCTTGAAGAGCCAGCCGGTGTAATGCACCTTCACGTCCTGACCGGCCTTGGCGGTGGCGCCGGTGCCGGGGGTGGTGTCGTCGTATTGCAGGCCGCTGTCGGTCGTCTTCATCGGGGAGTTCCTTGAAAGGGGGATGCCGGTGACATCCCGAAATGCAAAGGCGTGATCATGCCAGCCGCCGAGGGCCCCGGGCCCGGCCTTGGGGTCGGGGACGGATCAGGGCAGGCGTACACGCCACGCCACCACGGCGTGTTCGAGCCACTCGGGCATCGTCCGCGCCTCCAGGGCCGGCAATCCGAGACGGATGCCGGCGCGTTGCAATGCGGCAAGCGGGTCGCCCAGGTCCAGCGCCTGGGCGCCGTTCTGCTTGGACAGCTTCTCGCCGTTGTCGCCGAGCACCAGCGGCGTGTGCAGGTGGCGCGGCCGCGGCAGGCCGAGCAATTCCTGCAGCCGGATCTGCCGAGGCGTGTTGTCGGCGAGATCCTCGCCGCGGACGACGTCGGTGATGCCCTGCCAGGCGTCGTCGACGACGACTGCCAGCTGGTAGGCCCAGAGGCCGTCCGCGCGCAGGAGGATGAAGTCGCCGACCTCGTCCGTCAGGTCCTGCGACTGCGCGCCAAGCCGGCGATCGCGCCAGTCGATGCGCAGCGGTGCGTCGCCGTCGACGGTCGAGGTGCTGCGCAGCCGCCACGCCCGCGCGGGCTTGCCGTGCAGGCCGTGACGGCAGGTGCCCGGATAGACGAGCTCCCCGTGCCGCTCCCGCTGGCCGCCGCGGGCGGCGATCGCCTCGGCGATGTCCTTGCGCGAGCAGCCGCACGGATAGGCCCAGCCTGCGGCGATCAGCCGATCGAGCGCGGCCCGGTAGGCCGCATCGCGGCGGGATTGCCAGATCGGCGGCTCGTCCGGCAGCAGCCGCACCTGCGCGAGCTGCGACAGCACCACCGCATCGGCGCCGGCCGGACAGCGCGGCCGGTCGACGTCCTCGATCCGGATCAGCCAGCGCCCGCCATGCGCCCGCGCGTCGAGCCAGCTCGCCAGCGCCGCGACCAGCGACCCCTCATGCAGCGGCCCCGTGGGCGACGGCGCGAACCGGCCGACGTAGCCCCGCCCCCGCTGGATCACAGCAGCAATCCTTCGTGCTGCTCGATCAGCGAGCGCCGCGTCGTCTCGCTCCTGAGCCGGTCCAGCCACCAGGCCAGCGCCTTGGCCGGACGATGGCCGGTGTTGCGCCAGGCGTAGTGCATCGGCGAGATCCGCCGGCCCTGGAAGGTCTCCTTCTGGACCAGCCGCCCCGCATCGACGTGCCGCCGCACCATCGGCGTCGGCAGCGAGCCCACGCCCAGGCCACGCAGCATCGCCTCGAGCTTGATCGCCATCGACGGTACCGTCAGCACCTCCTGCCCGGGCACCACGCCGACGGTCATCGGCGCGAGGCTGCGCGCCGTGTCCGCCACCGCGACGATGCGATGGCGGGCGATGTCGGCCGAGGTCAACACCCCCTCGAATCCCGCCAGCGGGTGATGCGGCGCGACGCAGAACACCATCTCCATCGGCCCCAGCACCTCGCAGACGACCGAGCTCCCCGGCGGCTGCGCGCTGGTGCCGATCGCCAGGTCCGCCTGGCCGGAGATCAGCGCCTCCCAGGTGCCGGCGAGCACTTCGGTGCGCAGCTTCAGGCGCGTCGGCGGCGGCTTGCCGTCCTCGGCCTGCAGGTAGAAGGCCTCCATCAGGTCGAAGATCGCGCGCCGCGCGATCGCGTCGTCGAACGCGATGGTGAGTTCGCTCTCCCAGCCCGTGGCGACGCGCTTGACCCGGTTCGCGACGGCATCCATCTCCTGCAGCAGCCGACGCCCTTCGGTCAGCAACTCATGCCCCGCCGCGGTCAACACCGCCTGACGCGAACTGCGGTCGAACAGCAGCACGTCCAGCGCGTCCTCGAGCTGGCGCACCGAGTAGGTCAGCGCCGACGGCACTTTCCCCATCTCCCGCGCCGCCGCGGCGAAGCTGCCGCTGCGCGCGATGCTGTCCATCATCGCCAGCGCTTCCGGCGTCAGCACCCGGCGTTTGTCTTGTTGAGCCATGCCTTCATCTTATTTGAATGCTGGCTTCAAGCCCCGTGAGTCCATCGCCAACCAGCAGGCCCTCTCCACCACACACCGGGGGCCCGCCACAGAAGGAGCATCCCCATGCGTGAAGTCATCAAGTCCTCGGATCGCGGCTATGCCGACCACGGCTGGCTGAAGAGCTTCCACAGCTTCTCGTTCGCGGACTATCACAACCCGCGGCGGATGGGCTTCGGCCCGCTGCGCGTGATCAACGAGGACCGCATCGCCGGCGGCACCGGCTTCGGCACGCACGGCCACCGCGACATGGAGATCATCAGCTACGTCCTCAGCGGCGAGCTGGCGCACCAAGACAGCATGGGCAACGGCACGCCGGGCGGCGCCAACGCGGGCGTGATCCGTCCGGGCGACGTGCAGCGCATGAGCGCGGGCACCGGCGTGCGCCACAGCGAGTTCAACCACTCGAAGGACGGTCAGACCCACTTCCTGCAGATCTGGATCATGCCGGACCGTCAGGGCGTGGAACCGGGCTACGAGCAGAAGCATTTCGCCGATGCCGACAAGCGCGGCAAGCTGCGCCTGGTGGCCTCGCCGGACGGCGCGCAGGACTCGGTGTCCATCCACCAGGATGCGCGTCTGTACGCCGGACTGTTCAACGGCGATGAACGCGCCGAGCTGCCGCTCGCGGCGGAGCGGATCGCCTACGTGCACGTCGTGCGCGGTCAGGCGACCGTGAACGGGGAAGCGCTGGGCGCCGGCGACGCGCTCCAGCTCGCCAAGGAGCCGGGTATCGCGATCGAGGCCGGCCAGGACGCCGAGGTCCTGGTGTTCGATCTGCCGGTGTGAGTCCGCGGGCGGGCGCAAGCCCGCCCTACACTCGCCCGATGCAATCGCTTCGACCCCTGCTGGCCGCGTTGCCGCCGCTCGACTGGGCCGCGCTGGGCCTGTTCTTCGTGACCTGGATCGGCTACGCCGAGTTCTCCAAGCGCCATGCCGACGGGCAGGGCTCGCTGCTGGCCATCACCAACCGGGTGCGCCGGCAGTGGATGCTGCAGCTGACCTACCGCGACATGCGGGTGCTGGACGGCGCGGTCAGCCAGGCGCTGCTGTCGAGCCCGTCTTTCTTCGCCTCCACCACCATCCTGATCATCGGCGGCCTGCTGGCCGCGCTGGGCACCAGCGAGCAGACCAGCGCGCTGGTGCTGGGGCTGCCGTTCGCGGTCAAGACCAGCACGCTGGTGTTCGACATCAAGCTCGCGCTGCTGACCGCGATCTTCGTGTACGCCTTCTTCCGCTTCACCTGGAGCATGCGGCAATACACCTTCGGCGCGCTGCTGGTGGCGTCCGCGCCGGAGGCCGGCCAGTTCGCGCAACTCGGATCGCAGGCCCGCGAGGAATTCGCCGACCGCGCCGGCGCCGTCGTCGGCATGGCGGCGGAGGCCTTCAACGACGGCCTGCGCGGCTACTACCTGGCCTTCCCGGTGGTGGGCTGGTTCTTCTCGCCGTGGGCGCTGATGTTCGCGGCCGTCGGCGTCGTCTATGTGCTGTACCAGCGCGAGTTCCGCTCCGAGGTCCTCGAGAAACTGCGCGCCTGAGACGCCGCGCCGGTCATCCGACCGGCGCGGCGCTCCGTGACGTCAGTGCACCACCCTGCCGAAGGAGAACTCGCCGGGTTCGCCGCCGGGTGACGTCTCGACGCTCACCGGGATCACGTCCTTCGGGCCGAAGCGGCCCTGCAGGATGAGCTTGGACAGCGGGTTCTCGATCCGCTGCTGGATCGCGCGCTTGAGCGGCCGCGCCCCGAAGACCGGATCGAAGCCGACCTTGACCAGCTCGTCGAGCGCCTCGTCGCTGACGTCGAGCTTCATCTCCAGCTTGTCGAGCCGCTGCTCGAGCTGACGCAGCTGGATCTTCGCGATCGACTTGATGTGGTCCGCGCCCAGCGCATGGAAGATCACCGTCTCGTCGATGCGGTTGAGGAACTCCGGCCGGAAGTGCGCCTTGACCTCGCCCCACACCGCGTCACGGATGACCTCGTCGGACTCGCCTTGCAGCGCCATGATGTGCTGCGAGCCCAGGTTGGACGTCATCACGATCACGCAGTTCTTGAAGTCGACCGTGCGGCCCTGGCCGTCGGTCAGCCGACCGTCGTCCAGTACCTGCAGCAGCACGTTGAACACGTCCGGGTGCGCCTTCTCGACCTCGTCGAGCAGCAGCACGCTGTAGGGCTTGCGGCGCACCGCCTCGGTCAGGTAGCCGCCCTCGTCGTAGCCGACGTAGCCGGGAGGCGCGCCGATCAGTCGGCTGACCGAGTGCTTCTCCATGAACTCGCTCATGTCGATGCGGATCATGTGGTCCTCGCTGTCGAACAGGAAGCCCGCCAGCGCCTTGCACAGCTCGGTCTTGCCGACGCCGGTCGGACCCAGGAACAGGAAGCTGCCCAGCGGCTTGTCCGGATCCGACAGCCCGGCGCGCGAGCGCCGGATCGCATCCGCGACCGCGACGATGGCCTCGTCCTGGCCGACGACGCGCTCATGCAGCTTGTCTTCCATCTGCAGCAGCTTGTCGCGCTCGCCCTGCATCAGCTTGTCCACCGGGATGCCGGTCGCGCGGGCGACCACCTCGGCGATCTCCTCGGCGCCGACCATCGTGCGCAGCAGCTGCGGCTGGGTCTTGTCCTTGGCTTTGCCCATCTCCTTGGCCTGCGCCTCGTTGAGGCGCTTCTCCAGGTCGGGCAGCTTGCCGTACTGCAGCTCGGCGACCTTGTTGAAGTCGCCCTTGCGCTTGAGTTCCTCGATCTGGAACTTGATGCGGTCGATCTCTTCCTTGACGTGCGCGGAGCCCTGGGCCTGCGCCTTCTCGGAGGCCCAGATCTCTTCCAGGTCGTTGTATTCGCGCTGGAGCTTGAGCAGCTCTTCCTCGATCAGGGCGAAGCGGCGCTGCGAGCCCTCGTCGGTCTCCTTGCGCACCGCTTCGCGCTCGATCTTGAGCTGGATCATGCGGCGGTCGAGCCGGTCCATCGCCTCGGGCTTGGAGTCGATCTCGATCTTGATCTTGGCCGCGGCCTCGTCGATCAGGTCGATGGCCTTGTCGGGCAGGAAGCGGTCGGTGATGTAGCGGTGCGAGAGCTCGGCCGCGGCGACGATGGCCGGGTCGGTGATCTCGACGCCGTGGTGGACCTCGTACTTCTCCTGCAGGCCGCGCAGGATGGCGATGGTCGCTTCGACGGTGGGTTCGTCGACCAGCACCTTCTGGAAGCGGCGCTCCAGCGCGGCGTCCTTCTCGACGTACTTGCGGTACTCCTCCAGCGTGGTCGCGCCGATGCAGTGCAGCTCGCCGCGCGCCAGCGCGGGCTTGAGCATGTTGCCGGCGTCGATGGCGCCCTCGGCCTTGCCGGCGCCGACCATCGTGTGGATCTCGTCGATGAACAGGATGATGCGGCCTTCGTCGGCGGCGACTTCCTTGAGCACGGACTTCAGGCGTTCCTCGAATTCACCGCGGAACTTGGCGCCCGCGAGCAGGCCGGCCATGTCCAGCGACAGCACCCGCTTGCCCTTCAGGCTCTCGGGCACTTCCTCGTTGACGATGCGCTGCGCCAGGCCTTCGACGATGGCGGTCTTGCCGACGCCGGGTTCGCCGATGAGCACGGGGTTGTTCTTCGTGCGGCGCTGCAGCACCTGGATGGCGCGGCGGATCTCGTCGTCGCGGCCGATCACCGGGTCGAGCTTGCCGGCACGGGCGCGCTCGGTCAGGTCCAGGGTGTACTTCTTCAGCGACTCGCGCTGGCCCTCGGACTCCTGGCTGTCGACCTTCTGGCCGCCGCGCACGGCTTCCACGGCCGTTTCCAGCGCCTTGCGGGTGAGTCCATGGCCGCGCACGACGCCGGCCAGGTCGCTCTTCGCGTCGGCCAGCGCCAGCAGGAACATCTCGCTGGCGATGAAATGGTCGCCGCGCTTGGAGGCGTCCTTCTCGGCGTTCTGCAGCAGGCTGACCAGGTCCCGGCTGGGCTGGACCTGCTGGCCCTCACCCTGCACCTGCGGCAGGCCGCCGAGGATGCCGTCCAGCGCGCCCTTGAGGGCGGGCACTTTCACGCCGGCGCGCTCCAGCAGCGCCTTCGGGCCGTCGTCCTGCGCCAGCATCGATGCCAGCACGTGGACGGGTTCGATGTAGGGGTTGTCGCGCGTCACCGCCAGGCTTTGGGCCTCGGCCAGCGCTTCTTGGAATCGGGTGGTGAGCTTGTCGACTCGCATGGGTAAAAACCTCCGTTGCGAACCCAAGTGGGAATGTGACCCCAATTTTCAAGAGGAGACTACGGCAAGCGGCGCGCCCATTCACCTCATGCGAGGAACTGGCTCAAGGTCGCGTGGCCGGGCTGCCAGTCGATGCGTCCCAGCGCGCCTTGGACGATGGACCACTGGGGACCGACATGGCCGATGTCGAGGTCCAGCAGCAGCGGGCACGGCAGATCGCCGAGCGCTCGCTGCAGCGCGTGGGCTTCCGTGAAATCACCGCCCGAGGCGATCTCCTTGGCGACCGCGCTGCGGCCGAAGACGACGCCGGCGGCGCCGTCGAACCAGCCCGCCAGTCGCAGGCCGTGCAACGCGCGGGCCAGCTCGAAGGGCGGCAGCTCGGCGACCTCGAAGAACCAGAGCGGCCGCTCGTCGTCACCCATCGCGGCGCGCCAGGCGGCGACGTCGGCCACCCTCGCGCCGGCCAGCCGCGACAGCGAGTCCAGGCATCCGCCGACCAGGCAGCCTTCGATCGACAGGGGCTCGATGCCGCCGTCGAGTCGCCTCGCCACGGTACCCGGCGCCGAGTCCTGTTCGAACGGTGCGCCGCCCTCGGCGAACCACAGTTCGAAGATCCGTTTCGACACCGCGTCCAGTGCCGTGTCCCCCAGCTGCATCAGGTTGGGCCCGTGCAGGGAGGCCCAGCCGGCGCTCAGCAGCAAGGGCACCTGGATCGTCGACAGGTCGGAGAAGCCGCTGAACCACTTGGGCGGCACCTCCCGGAGTCGCTCGAAGTCCAGCTGTCCCAGCACCTCGATCGCCAGCTCGCCGCCCCAGGGCGGGATCACGGCGGCCACCTCCGGATCGAGCAGCACCTCCATCAACTCAGCGGCACGCTCGGCGGCGTTCGCGCTGGCCCCCTGGACCTGCTGCCGCAGCGACCGCCCTTCGCGGACGATGAGTCCCTGACGCCGCAGCATCCAGAGCGCGGCGTCCAGGCGTTGATGCATCGCCGGCTTCACGCCCGACGACGGGGCGACCACCGCCACCGTGTCGCCCGCACGCAGCGGCCGGGGAAATCGGATCGGGGCGTCTGCCGCGGCGCTCATGCCGAGGTCAGCATCTGCATGACCTTGAGCCCGGCCGCAGCGGCCGCCAGCGAGCCCACCACGTGCGCCGCCGAATGCGACAGCGCCATCAGGAATTCGCCGCGCTGCAGCAACGACAGCGATTCGCCGGAGAAGGAAGAAAAGGTCGTGAGCCCGCCGAGGAACCCGGTGACGAGCAGCAGCTTGAGCAGGTCGTCGGGGTAACGCCCGAACCACTCCAGCGCCATGCCGATGAGGAAACCGCCGACGAGATTGACGGCCAGCGTGCCGAGCGGGAAACCCTGCCACTTCGCGTTCAACATCAGCCCCGCGCCCCAGCGCACGAGCGCGCCCCCGAGGCTCCGACGGACACCGCCGCCACCTGCATCCAGCTCATCGACCGTTCCCCTCCACGTTGATCCCCCATCGCGCGAGCGCCTCGTCATCGGCGACACGCGCGTCCACCCAGCGGGCGCCGTCCGGTCCGTGTTCCTTCTTCCAGAACGGCGCCTGCGTCTTCAAGTAGTCCATCAGGAACTCGCAGGCCTGGAAGGCCTGGCCGCGATGGCGCGAGCTCACGAGCACCAGCACGATCTGATCGCGCGGTCGCAGCGCGCCGACGCGATGGACGACGCGGGCACCACGGATCTCGAAGCGCCGGAAGGCCTCGTCGATCATGGCCTCGATGGCGGCCTCGGTCATGCCGGGATAGTGCTCGAGCTCCATCAGCGACACGGGCGTGCCGTCCGCGCCGTCGCGCACCGTGCCGACGAAGCTCACCACGGCACCGATGCCGCCGTCATCGGCGCGCAGCGCCAGCGTCTCGGCGCTGAGGTCGAAGTCGGCGGTCCGGACGGAGACGCGGGGGCGCGCGAGGCGGGCAAGTTCATCGCGACATTCTGGCATCGCCCACGTCATCTCCGCGCTTGATGACTTCTTGATATCGGAGGGCCGGGTCTTGCCCCGACCTTGATGCGCGGCTCCCTACGCTGGAGGCCTCGCAACAACGGCG
Source organism: Roseateles chitinivorans (assembly GCF_050632145.1). Lineage (GTDB taxonomy): Bacteria > Pseudomonadota > Gammaproteobacteria > Burkholderiales > Burkholderiaceae_C > Roseateles > Roseateles chitinivorans_B. Next base: position 3,997,179 of record NZ_CP192577.1, on the reverse strand, counting down.
CGCGATCCGCGCCCCTTCGCATGAGACCGGTGTTGATCCTCCAGCACGAACCCGCACAAGGTCCGGGTTACCTCCTCCAGTGCCTGCGCGCGCACGACGTGCCGGTGCATCTGCTGCGGCCCGACCTGGGCGACACCCTGCCGCGGACGGCGGGCGCGTTCAGCGGCCTGGTGCTGCTGGGCAGCGACCACGGCGTCAACGACGGCACGCCCTGGATCCGGGCGGAGCAGGCGTTGCTGATCGATGCGCTGCGGCACAGCCGGCCGATCCTCGGCCATTGCTTCGGCGCGCAGCAGCTGGCGCGCGCGATGGGTGCCGGCGTGGCCCGGAATCCGCGTCCCGACATCGGCTGGCGCGAGCTGTGGATCACGCCGGCCGCGCGCGGGCTGTTCGGCGGCGAGGAGCGGCTGCTGAGCTTCAACTGGCACTACGACAGCTTCCAGATCCCGGCCGGCGCGACACGGACGTTGTTCGGCTCGAACTGCCTGAACAAGGGGTTCTCGCTGGGACCGCACATCGGGCTCCAGAGCCACCTGGAAGTGACCGAGCAGGGCCTGCGCGACTGGTGCGCGCACGGACGCGAGGAATTGCGACGCGGTCGCGGCGTGACGGTGCAGAGCGAGACCGAGATCCTCACCGCCCTGCCCGAGCGCCTCGCGCGACTGCGCGGCGCCGCCGCCAGCGTCTACCACCATTGGATCGGGCAACTGGATCGGCCGCCGGTCTTCGGCCGCGCACGGGCGGCGTGACCTGGCGGCGTGACCGGACGGATCCCGGGATGAATCCGGGGGACCGACCCGGGAAACCCCGCCCCCGGCCCTCCCCCATCCGACCGATGCGCGCGCCCCGGCCCACCCCCTAACGTGCCTGGAGGGGCGCGCCGCGCTCCAGCCCGCCGCGGCGACGCGGCTCAGCAAGGAGCACGCATGTTCGGTCTGACCCTTCTTGGCGCCGTGCATACGGCGTTCGCGATCGTCGCCCTCGTGGCCGGCTACGCCTTGATCCTCCGCAACGGCCGCATCGACGGGCAGTCGGCGTTCGGGCGCGCCTACCTCTGGTGCACGGTCGTCACCTGCCTGACGGCCTTCGGCATCTTCCGCCATGGCGGTTTCAACATTGCGCACGTGCTGGCGATCGTCACCCTCGTCGCGCTGGCCATCGCCGTTGCGGCGCATCGGACGCGTTTCCTCGGCGGCCTCTCGCCGTACGCGGAAACACTGGGCTACAGCTTCACGCTGTTCTGCCACATGATCCCCGGCCTGAACGAGACCTTCACCCGCGTGCCCGTCGGCGCCCCGCTGTTCACCGGGCCCGACGACCCGGCGCTGCAGAAGGTGATCAGCGTCGTGTTCCTGCTCTTCCTGATCCTCATGGCCGTGCAGGCCTGGCGCATCCGCAAGGGGTCGGCGTCGGGACGGCTGCCTCATCCTGCCTGAGCCGGCCTGAGCCGGTCCGATGCTGGACGATGGGATGCGTCGATTGGACGATCGGATGCGTCCCGACCGGCGACGGGCGTGGCGGACGCCGATACTGCGCGGGTTCCCACCCGCTCGCGCGCCTGACGCGCCACGCCGATGCCCACGTCCAAGACCGTCCTCGCCGTCCGCCACCTGGCTTTCGAAGACCTCGGCCTGCTGCGGCCGGTGCTGGCAGAGCGCGGCTTCGATCGTTTCGTCACGCTGGACGCCGGCGTCGACGACCTGCGCGACGTGGACCTCGAGGCGGTCGATCTGCTGGTCGTGCTCGGCGGTCCGATCGGCGCCTACGACGATGCGCTCTATCCGTATCTGAACGACGAGCTCGCGCTCATCCGCCGCCGTCTCGCGTCGCGTCGGCCGCTGCTGGGCGTCTGTCTCGGCGCCCAGTTGATGGCGCGGGCGCTCGGCGCCGCCGTGCGGCCGATGGCGCACGGCCAGAAGGAGATCGGCTTCGCACCGCTGACGCTCACCGACGCCGGCCGCGACTCCGCGCTGGCGCCGCTCGCTGGCGGGCAGCCGGTGCTGCACTGGCACGGCGACCAGTTCGAGATCCCCGACGGCGCCGCGACGCTCGCGACGACGCCGCTCTGCCCGAACCAGGCCTTCGCGATCGACGGCTTCGCGCTCGCGCTCCAGTTCCACCTGGAGAGCGATCCCGCGCGTCTGGAGCAGTGGCTGATCGGCCACGCGGGCGAACTCGCGCAGGCGCGCGTGCCGCTCGACACGCTGCGCCGCGACGCCGCCGCGCACGGCGCGGGGCTGCTTGCGGCGCTGGGCGAGGTCGTCGACCGCTGGATGGCGGGCTGGCCTCAATCGGCCGGGCAGTAACGCACCGTGTGCGCCTCCGTCGGCACCGGCAGTTCCCACTTGCGCAGCATCCCCTGCAGCGCGCTGTTGGACAGCGACGTATCCCGCCGGTCGTTGCGACGCAGCAGTTCCGCGCGCGGGCGTTCGAGGTAGACGATCTCGACCTGCGCGCCGTAGGCGAAGAGCAGGTCCAGCGTCTTGTCCCGCATCTGCTGGCTCAGGTGGGTCGCGTTCCACACGAACGGCGCGCGCTCGCGCAGCAGCGCCTTCGCCTTGTCCACCGCCGCGTGCGCGACCTTGCCTTCGTTCTGCCCGTGCCGGAGTCCGAGCGCCGTTCGGGCGTCATCGAAGGACACGACCGGTTGATCGCGCCGATGCGCCGCCACCCACGTGTCCTTGCCCGACGCGGGCAGGCCGCACATCACCGTCACGCGGGCGCCGGGCTCCTGGAACAGCGCGTAGTCGGGATGCACGTCCGCGCCGCGGAAGTAGCTGACCCGCGTGTGCGCATCCGCGAACGCCCGCGGCCGGCCGTAGCAGCCCTCCTCGCGCGCGAGTTCGCGGAAGAGCTCGATGTGGTCGAGCACCCGGTCGCGGTCCTGGCAGACGCGGCCGCGCATGTCCGCCTCGGCCAGCGCCGCCAGCAGCGGCAGGCTCAGCCGGCAGGACAGCTCGCGCACGATGAACTCGGGGGACAGGCCGCGCTTCGAATCGGCCAGCGCGAAGAACGGCACCTGGTGCACGGCGATCAGGCGGCACACGGCCTCGCGCTGCTCGAACGGCATGCCGACATCCCACAGCAGCACGCGCGCGTCGATCGCGCCCATGCGGGAGTGGCCCGGCTGGCCGATGGCGCCGGTCACCGGATCGATCACCGTCGTCGCGTGCTTGGACACGTCGTGGAGCAACGCGGCCAGGAACAGCACCTCCTGGTCGGCTCGGCTCGCGGCCTGATAGTCAGGCAAGGCGAGCAGTTCCTCGATCACCATCATCGTGTGCGTCCAGACGTCGCCCTCGGCGTGATAACGCGGATCCTGCGGCGTGGTCTTCGCCAGTTCCAGCACCGGGAACGCGGCCAGGCAGGCCGCGAAGTCCGCGGACTTGTCCGCTTCGGGCACCAGGGCCTGGATGTCTTTCCATTGAATATTCATGATTCTCTCCTCCGTCCTCTTCAGGGACATCGGTGGTCGTGATCGCCGCGTGGGGCGTCGCGTCGGGCATCGCGTGACGCGCCGCGCGACGCAGCCATTGCCTTCAACGCCGCCAGCGACGTGATCGTCTCCAGTCCGAGATCGCCCCACGTCACCGTGGGCCGCTCGGCGAAGAGGTCCGCGCCCGGCGCCAGCGCGTTCGGCAGGATCGGCCGGCGGGCATGGTGGCTCTCGCTGTCGAGGATGGTCTGCGTGAAGGACGGCCTCACCAGCTTGAAACGCCCGAGCACCTGCTGGTCGTCCTCGACCTTCAGGTAGAGGCCTTCGGACTGGTCGGCCTTGTCGGTCTGCTTCCAGCACAGGTCCAGCGGCAGCGATTCGCGCCGCGTCGCCGCCTCGAAGGCCTCGCGCCACCCGGACGACTTCGCCAGCGAGCGCGCCACCAACGCCCAGAGCAGCTTCGGATCGGTCGGCATCGGTCCCGCGTAGAGCACGGGCACCGGCAGCACCGGCGAGCCCGCGAGCAGCGCATGGCGACGCGGCGTCGACAGGAAGCGCGAAGTGACGCGGTCGTAGATGTCGAACTCGTTGAAGTAATGCGGCAGCCGGTCGTACCAGACGCTGTGCTTGGCGTAGGCCCACTCGCCGTAGAGGACGTAGCGGTCCTCGAGGCGCTCGATCAGCCGATGCTCGTGCGCCAGCGCCCAGATCTTCATCGGGTTGAACTGGCGCTCGCCGAACCCGCCGATCAGGTAGTGGCCGCGCGATTGCAGCAGCAGGTCGCCGCCGTCGCTGAAGGAGATGCCGGCGTTGGCACCGTCGAGTTTCTCCTCGATGACGACGTGACAGCCGTCGAGTGCCGCGAGCGGCATCTGGTCATGGGCGGAGTCGCCCGCCTGCAGGCGGCTGCCCGCGAGGTGCGCCGTGCGCGGATAGCGCAGCAGCGGCAGGGATTGCAAATGCATGAGGTCCGTCACCCGCCGCGTTGTTGGCGCGGGCGGGTCCTGGTGGAGTCAGGGAACCGACGGACGTGTCGCAGGCGCGGTCGAGTCGCCGCCGGTCCGATGGACCGGGCGGAGTCGCTGGGGAAGTCGCGGGAGGTGTCGTGCGCCACCGGCCTCATGGCAGGCGTCGGGGCGTCAGGAACCGGTGCCGCAGCCTTCGCGGGCGCAGACGGCGCCGACACGATGCTGCAGGGAAGCAGTCGTCGGCAATCAGCAGTGGATGGACGTACGGGTCTTCATCGGGGCACCTCCGGACAGGAAAGAGGTTGGAACGCGCGCGGACGGAGCCGTCCGGCGTGGGCGCGATTCTTCCATCGCGGCTTCGACACCGTCAACCCATGAGGAACGGCACTGACGCCTCGATCCGACACCCGGACAGGGGACGCGCCGCCCAGTACGACGCCACGCCACCCCACCCCACCCCATGCGATGCCATGCCATGCGAGGAGATGCGATGCAACGCGTGAAGCGCCGCGGCTCAATCGTTGTCCGCGAGTCGCGTCAGCACGTCCTCGCCCAACTCCTCAATCACCTCGCGCGCCGACCGTCCTCGCCCGAGGTTGAACAGCACATGGGCAACGCCCATCGCCTGCAGGCGACGCAGGTAGGCGATGAGCGCGCGGCGTCCCGTGCGCAGCCCCAGTTCGAGCGGCTCCGACGCGGCGGCCGGATCGGCGAGCAGCTCGAGCTGCACCGACTGCACGAACGGCTTCGCGCCGACGCCCTTCTGTTCGAGCGCACGTTGCCACAACTCGATGCGGCCCTCCTGCCGCGCTTCCTCGCGGTGATAGGTCGCCCACGCATCGGCATGCGTCGCGGTCCACTGCAGCGACTGCCGGGCCGAGCCCACGACGATCATCGGGATGCGCCGCGACGGAGCCGGCAGGACGGGGAAGCCCCCGGTCGCCTCGATCACCGCGGCACGGTCGCCGGCGTCGGGCGACAGCGCCGCGCGCACGACGGCCCAGCGGCTGCGGAAGGTCTCCGCGCGATGGTCCAGGTCTTCGCCGAAGGCCGCGAACTCCGCGGGCCGGTCCCCCGATCCCATGCCGAGGACGAAGCGCCCGCCGCTGAGCCGGTCCAGCGACAGCGCGGCCTTCGCCACATGCAGCGGATGCCGCAGCGGCAGCACGATGGCGGCGGTGCCGACGGCGATCTCGCGCGTCGCGCCGGCCAGGGCGCCCAGCCACAGGAAAGGATCATCGAGCGCGCTGGCGGTGTTGTCGCTGCCCTGCGGCACCATCAGCGGGACGTCGCGCGTCCACAGCGCCGCGAAACCGAGCCGGTCCGCGAGCGCGGCCAGCGCGAGCGCCTCGTCGACGTCGGCCATCCGATCGGGGCTCGCGTCGACGGGCGTCATCAGCCCGACCGTCAGCCGGCCGGGCTGGAAGACCGGTCTCACTTGGTCTTCTGCTGCACCACCTTGGCGTAGTCCGCCTGCAGCTTGCTCATGAAGTCGGTGGTGACGCGGAACTGCTGCTCATGGAACTCGATCAGCTTCTGGAACTGGTCGGCGGCGACCTCGAAGGGCGCGCCTCCCGCGCGCATCGAATCCAGGATCGCCTTCTGCGAGGCGAGCACCGTGCTCCATGCGGCGTAGTTCTGTTCGAACGCCTTCTTCGACTGTTCGAAGAAGGTCTTGGCGAGTTCGACCTGGGCCTGCTGAATCATGAGATGTCTCCTTGTTGAGCGGTGTCGACCGGGGAGGTCGGGTCGGCGCCCCGATGCGGGCGTGCGGCCAATGCTACAGGCCATGGGGACATCGTGCGCGGGGCACGGGCATGACACCGCTCAGGGCATCAGCCGATACCCCACCCCGGTCTCCGTCAGCAGGTGCTTCGGGCTGGCCGGTTCGGCCTCGAGCTTCTGGCGCAGGTTGCCCATGTAGACGCGCAGGTAATGGTTCTGCTCGACCTGCGACGGTCCCCAGACCGCCTTCAGCAGCTGGCGGTGCGTCAGCACCTTGCCGGCGTTGCCGATCAGGTGGCTGAGCAGGCGGTACTCGATCGGCGTGAGGTGCACGTCCTCGCCGGCCCGACGCACGCGGCGCGCGGCCAGGTCGATCTCGACGTCGCCGAAACGGAAGACGGGGTCCTGCTGCTCGCTCGCCCGCGCCTGGTTGCGGCGCAGCGCGACGCGCACCCGCGCCATCAGCTCGCCGACGCCGAAGGGCTTGCTCAGGTAGTCGTCGGCGCCATGGTCGAGGGCCGTGATCTTGTCGTCCTCGGCGCCGCGCGCCGAGAGCACGATCACCGGCACCGCCGACCACGCGCGCAGGTCGCGCAGGAAGTCCTGGCCGTCGCCGTCGGGCAGCCCCAGGTCGAGGATGACCAGGTCCGGCCGCCGCGTGCCCGCATCGATCAGGCCCTGGCGCAGCGTGCCGGTCTCGTGCACGGCCCAGCCCTCGCCTTCCAGGGCCAGGCGCACGAAGCGGCGGATGTTGGGTTCGTCCTCGACGATCAGCGCCACGGGGACGACGCTTGTCTGCAGCTCGGTCACGGTTGACTCACGGTTGACTCAAGGTTGACTCACGATGGACAGAAGGCTGGACGCTCACGGGTGGAATTCGCCGTCTTCATCGAAGGCCGGCAGCGCCGGCGGCTCGCCCAGCGGCAGCGCCAGGCTGAAACGCGCTCCGCCCTGCGGCGTCGCGCGCTCGGCCCAGATGCGGCCACCATGGGCCTGCATGATGGCACGGCAGATCGCCAGACCCAGGCCCACGCCGGGCAGGTGCGACTCGCTGTGGCCGCGCGTGAATTTCTCGAACAGCGCCTCCTCTCGGCCCGGCGGCAGGCCGGGGCCGTTGTCCTCGACGGACAGGCGCATCTCGCCGGAACCGCCCACACCGTTCTCACCCGTCGCGTCGTTCGCACCAGTCGCAGCGTGCGTCCGCGCGATCACGCGGATCTCGCTCCCCGGCGGCGTGTACTTCGCGGCGTTCTCCAGCAGGTTGGCCAGCACGCGCTCGACGAGCACCGCATCCAGTTCCACCAGCGGCAGCGTCGCCGGCACGTCCAGCACCACACGGTGACGCGCCAGCGCCGCGCCCATCAGCTGCAGGCTGCTGCCGATGACCTCGTCCACCGGCTGCCACTGCCGGTTGAGTTTCAGGGCGCCGCTCTGCAGCCGCGCCATGTCCAGCAGGTTGTGCACCATCGCGTTGATGCGCAGCGACTGCTGCTGGATCGCCAGCGCGGTCTCGGCGGCGCCGGGGTCCGGCGCGCGCGTCGTCAACCGTTCGGTCAGCGTCTCGGCCAGCCCCTGCAGCGCCGCGAGCGGCGTGCGCAGGTCGTGCGACAGCGCCGACAGCAGCGAATTGCGCAACCGTTCCGATTCGATCTGCAGCAGCGCCTGCTGCGCGACCTCGACATAGTGCACGCGCTCCAGGGCCTGTCCCGCGATTCGCGCAGCGGTCTCCAGCTGCGCGCGGCGCTCCGGCAGCATCAGCGTCTGTGCGTCGCCGGGTCGCAGCGCGAGCACGCCGCGCGTACGCATCGGCGCGCGCAGCGGCAGGTAGAACCATTGGCTGCCCGGCAGCGTGTCGGTGCCCAGGCCCGCGGCCTGCTCGTGATCCAGCGCCCAGCGCGCGGTGCCGGAATCGGACCGATCACCGATCGACAGTGTCTGCTCCGTCGGCGACGGCTGCAGCCGGTCGTCGTCGTCCAGCACATGCAGCAGCGCCCGTCCGCCGAACTGGACCGCGAGCTGCTGCTCCGCCGTGGCGATCACCTGCTCGGTCTGCAGCGCGCCGGCCAGCTCGCGGGTCAGCTCGAAGAGTCCCCGCGCCCTCGCCTCGCGCTCCGACGACACACGCGCTTCGTAGCGCAGCCCCGCCGTCAACTGGCCGGTGATCAGGCCGACCGCCAGCATCACGACGAAGGTGATCACGTATTGCACGTCGCTGACCGCCAGGCTCAGCCTCGGCGCGACGAAGAGGAAGTCGAACAGCGCCACGCTGAGGAAACTCGCCAGCACGGCCGGCCCGCGCCCCCAGCGCATGGCCACACCCATCACGCCGAGCAGGAACAGCATGACGATGTTGTCGTTGGCGATGCGGTGCGACAGCGGCCAGCAGAGCACGGCCACGCCGACGCAGGCCAGCGTCGCCCAGAGGTAGCGGCGCGGCGCGGCGCCGAACGTCGGCCCGGGAACGGCCTCGCTGCTGCGCTGCGTCGCGGACGCGCCGACCTGGATCAGGTCCAGCTCCGGCGCCGCGCGCCCCAGGTGCGCCGCGAGGTCACGGCTGCCCCAGCGGCGCAACGACGAGGACGAGGGCGGCGCGCCCCGTCCCATCAGCAGCTTGGACAGGTTGTGCTCGCGCGCGTAGTCGGCCAACGCCTGCGCCGGGTCCTGCGCGGACAGCACCGCCGTCGTCGCGCCGAGGTCCTGCGCCAGCCGTACCACGCGCAGGCTGCGCTCGCGCCGAGCGTCGGGCAGGCGGTGCAGCGCCGGCGTCTCGACATAGACCGCATGCCAGCTCACCGCCAGCTGCTGCGCCAGTTGCGCGGCGCTGCGCACGATGGATTCGGCCTCGTCACCGGGACCGATCGCGCAGAGGATCGAGGCCTCGGTCTTCCACACGGCCGCGATGCGCTCGTTGCTGCGCCAGGCCTGCACGTCGTCCTCGACGCGGTCGGCCGTGCGGCGCAGCGCGAGCTCGCGCAGCGCCATCAGGTTGCCCTTGCGGAAGAAATGCTGGCCGGCGCGCTCGGCCTGCGCACCCTGGTAGACCTTGCCGGCCTTCAGCCGCGCGAGCAGCTCGTCGGCCGGCGTGTCGACCAGCACGACCTCGTCGGCGCGGTCGAAGAAGGTGTCGGGCAGCGTCTCCTGCACCCGCACGCCGGTGATGCCGCCGACGACGTCGTTGAGGCTCTCCAGGTGCTGGACGTTGACGGTCGTGTAGACGCTGATGCCGTTGGCGAGCAGCTCCTCGACGTCCTGCCAGCGCTTCGGATGCCGCGAGCCGGCGACGTTGGAATGCGCCAGCTCGTCGACCAGGATCAGCGCGTCCGGCTGGTCGCGCAGGCGCTCGAGCGCGCCGTCGAGGTCGAACTCCGGCAGCGCCCGGCCACGGTGGTCGACCTGCCGCATCGGCAGACGAGGCAGCGGCGGCACGCCGTCGAGCAGCGCGGCGGTGTCGGCCCGGCCATGCGTCTCGACGACGCCGATCAGCGGCGCCCTTCCCTGGTCCGCCAGATGCCGGGCAGCCTGCAGCATCGCGAAGGTCTTGCCCACGCCCGCCGACGCCCCGAAGTAGATGCGCAGCCGGCCGCGCGACTGCGCCTCCTCCTGCTGACGGATCTGCGCCAGCAGGTTGTCGGGGTCAGGTCTTTCGTCAGCGGCGCTCGGCATCCGGCGATTCTCTCCCTGTCAGGGGCTCAGGGAACATCAGAACGTCTTGGAGACGCTCAGCACGACGCCGGTATCGCCCAGGCGTTTCGCCCGCGCCGCGGCGGAGTCGCCCGCCTGATACAGCGCCTTGTCCGCGTCGGTGCCGACGACGGCCAGGCCCAGCGTCAGTCCGCCCAGGTCCTTCAGCTCCCCGGTCACGGACAGCTTCCAGTCGGTGTAGGACAGGTCGCCGTACTTGCGCATCCACAGGTGACCGACGTGCACGCCGGCGTTGAAGCCCTGCCCCAGCTCGAACCCGTAGTTCAGGTCCAGGTAGGCCGTGCCCTTGGACGAGCCCTTGGCCGGCAGCGCGCTGAAGTAGGCGTAGCCGGCGGTCTCGCTGTCCAGGCCGAAGTAGTCGGTCGCGGCGACCGACAGCTTGGCCGAGAACGCGCCCGCCGTGACGGCGGCGTAGAGGTCGACGTTGTCGTACTTGTTGGAGGTCGGCTGGCCGGGGGCCGCATTCAGGCGCGCGCCGGGATAGACGTAGGCCAGCGCGCCGACGTCCAGCGTGACGCTGTCGGTCACCGGCAGCTTGTAGCCGCCGTACAGGTCCCACTCCATGCCCGCACCGTTGTTGTAGCTGTTGCCCGAGACATTGGACGCCCAGGTGCCCAGGTACAGGCCGCTGGCGTGGCTGTAGTCGAAGCCGGCCTGCACGGCCGGGCGCTTCCACGTCTGGCTGATGCCGCGGAAGCGGTAGTCGCTGACGAAGGCGACGTTGCCGGTGAAGGTGTGCCCGGGCGTCGGCGCGGGCGCCGCGGCGGCGGCTTCGCCCTCCGCGCGCGCGGCGGCATGCAGGAAGCAGGAAGAGATCAGGAACAGCGAGAGAAGACGGGTTTTCATGAATTTCAATGAGCAGGTTGCGCCTTGTCGAGCGCGAGATTGAGCTTGAGCACGTTCACGCGCGGCTCGCCGAGCACGGCGAGGTCGCGGGCCTCGGTGTTGGCCTGGATCAGGCGCTGCACGGCCTCGACCGGCAGGCCGCGTTCGCGGGCCACGCGGGCGGCCTGGTAGCGCGCAGCGGCCATGCTGATGTGCGGGTCCAGGCCGCTGGCCGAGGCGCTGACGAGGTCGACCGGCACCGGCGCGGTGTTGCCCGGATCGGCGGCCTTGAGGGCATCGATGCGGCCCTTCACCGCGTCGACCAGCGCCGGATTCGTCGGGCCCTGGTTGGAGCCGCTCGACCCGGTGGCGTTGTTGGCCATCGGGCCGGTGGCCGACGGGCGGCCCCAGAAGTAGCGCGGCGACGAGAAGTTCTGGCCGATCAGCTCGGAGCCCACGACCTTGCCGTCCTGCAGGATGAGGCTGCCCTCGGCCTGGAACGGGAACATGGTCTTGGCGACGCCGGTCACCAGCGCCGGATACAGCAGGCCGGTGACGGCGCTCAGCAGCACGAAGCCGACGAGCGCGGGACGCAGCATGCGCAGCGGCGAATGTGACGACGACTGGGAAGTGGATGGCGTGGTTGTCATGAGGGATGTCTCCGCGTCAAACGAGGTGGAGCGCGACCAGCAGCAGGTCGATCGCCTTGATGCCGACGAAGGGCACGATCAGGCCGCCGAGGCCGTAGATCCACAGGTTGCGGCGCAGCAGCGCGGCCGCGCCGATGGGCCGGTAGGCGACGCCCTTGAGCGCCAGCGGGATGAGCGCGACGATGATCAGCGCGTTGAAGATGACGGCCGACAGGATCGCGGACGACGGGCTGTGCAGGCCCATCACGTTGAGCGCGGCCAGCTGCGGGTACACGCCCAGGAACATCGCCGGGATGATGGCGAAGTACTTGGGCCACGTCGTTGGCGATCGAGAAGGTCGTCAGCGAGCCGCGCGTCATCAGCAGCTGCTTGCCGGTCTCGACGATCTCCAGCAGCTTGGTCGGGTTCGAATCGAGGTCGACCATGTTGCCGGCCTCCTTCGCGGCCTGCGTGCCGCTGGCCATCGCCACCGCCACGTCGGCCTGCGCCAGCGCGGGGGCGTCGTTGGTGCCGTCGCCGGTCATCGCGACCAGGCGGCCTTCGGCCTGGTAGTCGCGGATCAGCTTGAGCTTGGCCTCCGGCGTCGCCTCGGCGAGGAAGTCGTCGACGCCCGCCTCGGCCGCGATCGCCGCGGCGGTGAGGCGGTTGTCGCCGGTGATCATCACCGTGCGGATGCCCATCTTGCGCAGCTGCGCGAAGCGTTCCTTGATGCCGCCCTTGACGATGTCCTTGAGCTCGACCACGCCCAGCACGCGGGCCTGGCCGTCGTTGAGATCGGCCACGACCAGCGGCGTGGAGCCACGGCGCGCGACTTCCTCGGCCACCGCGGTGACCTGCGCCGGCATCTGGCCGCCATGCAACTCGACGAAGCGGCGGATCGCCTCCACCGCGCCCTTGCGCAGCTGGCGCTTCGGATGCTCCGGATCACCGAAGTCCACGCCGCTCATGCGGGTCTGCGCGGTGAACGGGACGAAATGCGCCTGCAGCGTCGCCAGCTCGCGCTCGCGCAGGTTGAAGCGCTGTTTGGCCAGCACGACGATGGAGCGGCCTTCCGGCGTTTCATCCGCCAGCGAGGCGAGCTGGGCCGCGTCGGCCAGCAGCTGCTGCTGCAGCGTCGGGGCCGGCAGGAACGCGCTCGCCTGGCGGTTGCCCAGCGTGATCGTGCCGGTCTTGTCGAGCATCAGCACGTCGACGTCGCCGGCGGCCTCGACCGCGCGGCCGGAGGTGGCGATCACGTTGGCCTGCATCAGCCGGCTCATGCCGGCGACGCCGATCGCGGACAGCAGGCCGCCGATGGTCGTCGGGATCAGGCACACGAGCAGCGACACCAGCGCGGTGATCGACACCACGGTGCCGGCGCCGGCCGCCTCGACCGCGAACAGCGAGTACGGCAGCAGCGTCACGGTGACGACCAGGAACACCAGCGTCAGCGCGACCAGCAGGATGGTCAGCGCGACCTCGTTGGGCGTCTTCTGGCGCTTGGCGCTCTCGACCATCGCGATCATGCGGTCGAGGAAGGCCTCGCCCGGATTGACGGCGATGCGCACGACGACCCAGTCCGACAGCACGCGGGTGCCGCCGGTGACGGCCGAGAAGTCGCCGCCGGATTCGCGGATCACCGGCGCGGATTCACCGGTGATGGCGCTCTCGTCGACCGAGGCGACGCCTTCGATGACCTCGCCGTCCAGCGGCACCAGGTCGCCGGCCTCGACCAGCACGACGTGGCCCTTGCGCAGTTCCTCGGAGGCGACCGGATGCCAGGACGAGCCGTGGCGCGGCGTCTCGAGCTTCTTCGCCCAGGTCTTGGCCTTCAGGCCGCGCAGCGACGCGGCCTGCGCCTTGGAACGGCCTTCGGCCAGCGCCTCGGCGAAGTTGGCGAACAGCACGGTGAACCACAGCCACAGCGCAATCGCGAGCATGAAGCCGGGGCCTTCGGCGCCGGCCAGTGCCGGATTGGCGAAGCTCGCCAGCCACAGGCCGGTGGTCAGGATGCTGCCGGCGTAGACGACGAACATCACCGGGTTGCGCAGCTGCGTCGACGGCGCGAGCTTGATGAACGAATCGCGGATCGCCGGCTTCACCAGCGCCGGGTCCCACATGCCGGTCTTCGCGTTGGCGCGCGGCGGCTGCGGATCCTGTCCTTGCGGACCTTGCGGGCCGGAAGATCCTTGGGGACCTTGCGGTCCCGTGGCGACCTTGGCGCCGCCGAGGACCTCGGTGCGGGCGGAGGCCGGCACCGACGTATGGAGGGTCTTGAGTTGATTGGTCATGATGGGCTCCGAAGGGTCACTTCCAGAGCATCAGGTGCTCGACGACGGGACCCAGCGCGAGCGCGGGCACGTAGTTCAGCAGGCCGACCAGGAGGACGGTGCCGATGAGCAGGACGACGAACAGCGGGCCGTGGGTGGGCAAGGTGCCCTCGCCCACGGGGATGCGCTTCTTGGCGGCCAGGCTGCCGGCGATGGCCAGCACGGGGACGATGACCAGGAAGCGGCCGAGCCACATCGCGATGCCGAGCAGCGTGTTGTAGAACGGCGTGTTGGCGGACAGTCCGGCGAAGGCGCTGCCGTTGTTGTTGGCCGCCGAGGTGAAGGCGTAGAGGATCTCGCTGAAGCCGTGCGCGCCGGGGTTGGCGATGCCGGCCTTGCCGTCGCCCGCCAGGACCGCGATGGCGGTGCCCGCGAGCACGACGATCGGCGTGACGAGGATGGCGACGGCGCTCATCTTCATCTCGAAGGGCTCGATCTTCTTGCCGAGGTACTCCGGCGTGCGGCCGATCATCAGGCCGGCGATGAAGACGGCCAGGATCGCGAAGACCAGCATGCCGTAGAGACCCGTGCCGACGCCGCCGAAGACGACCTCGCCGAGCTGCATCATCACCAGCGGCACGGCGCCGCCGATGGGCGTGAAGCTGTCGTGCATCGCGTTGACCGCGCCGCAGGAGGCGGCCGTGGTCACGACGGCGAACAGCGAGCTGGCCGAGATCCCGAAGCGCGTCTCCTTGCCTTCCATGTTGCCGCCGGCCTGGAGCTCGGTGGCCTGGATGTCGACGCCCTGCGCGGCCACCAGCGGGTTGCCGGCCTGCTCGGCGGGCGTGGCGATCAGCACGCCGACGATGAACAGCGTGCTCATCGCGGCCAGGATCGCGGCGCCCTGCCGGCGGTCGCCGACCAGTTGCCCGAAGCTCAGGCACAGCGCGGCCGGGATCACGAAGATCGCCACGATCTGCAGCAGGTTGGTGAACGGCGTCGGGTTCTCGTACGGATGCGCCGAATTGGCGTTGAAGAAGCCGCCGCCGTTGGTGCCCAGCATCTTGATGGCTTCCTGCGACGCGACCGGGCCCATCGCGAGGGACTGCTCCTGCGTGTGCTGGCGCTCCATCACGGGCTCGCCCTGGGCGTCCTTCATCGGCTGGCCGTCGGCGCCGAGCTTGGGCGTCTGGTAGTCCTGCGCCTCGACCGTCTGCACGGTTCGGTAGCCGTCGAAGTTCTGGATCACGCCCTGCTGGACGAAGACGACCGCGAACACGATGGACAACGGCAGCAGCAGCCACAGCGTGCAGCGGGTCATGTCGGCCCAGAAGTTGCCGACGTGGCCGGACAGGCGCGAGGCGAAGCCGCGGATGAGCGCGAACACCACGGCGATGCCGGTGGCGGCGGACAGGAAGTTCTGCACCGTCAGCGCGAGCATCTGCGTGAGGTAGCTCATCGTCGACTCACCGCCGTAGCCTTGCCAGTTGGTGTTGGCGACGAAGCTGATGGCGGTGTTGAACGACGAGTCCGGGCTGATCGCGCCCATCCCCTGCGGGTTGAGCGGCAGCACGCCCTGCAGGCGCTGCAGCGCGTAGACGGCGATGACGCCGATGAAGTTGAAGATCAGCAGCGCGATGGCGTACTGCTTCCAGCCCATGCCTTCCTCCGGCTTGATGCCGGCTAGGCGAAAGATCGGTCGCTCGATCGCCGCGATCCATCCGGGCATCTGCCCCTTGGCGAGCGCGGTGATCCAGCGGGCCAGCGGCCAGGCGAGCAGCAGCGTGACGGCGAGGTAGAGGGCCAGGTTGGCCCAGGCGAGGTTCGTCATGTCAGAACTCCTCCGCCCGCCACAGGGCGACCAGGAGATAGACGAACAGACCGGCGGAGATGGAACCGGTCAGCCAGTAGAGCGCGCTCATGGCTTGGCCTCCAGGCGATGGCTGGCCACGGCCAGGCCCACCGCCACGAGGAACAGCACGACGCTCAATCCGAGAAAGAGTGCATCCATTTTTTACGGTCCCATGCCCTCTCGATTGAGGGCGGGATGGGATGGATGGACTCTAGGAACGGGCGCGTCAAGGGGCTGTAGAAGCTGGGCGGCCGGGTATCAAGATTTCATAAAGACGGCGTGGGTGATCCCGTTCGCTCCTCGCCAGACCCAGCCAGCCCCCGCCAGACCAGACCAGACCTGACCCCATGACCCCATGACCCGATGACCCGATTAGCCCGCCTCGTCTGTCACCGGAATCGCCCCGAAGGGGGTATCGCCCCCACGGCGACCCGTTGATAGGCTGCATTTCACAAACCGGGAGCCAGCGTGACGTTCATCCAATCCGTCCTGCACCAATCCCCCGAACTCGCGCTGTTCCTGTCCCTGGCCCTGGGCTACTGGATCGGCAAGTTCAAGTTCGGCTCGTTCCAGTTGGGCGGCGTCGCCGGATCCCTGCTGGCCGCGGTGGTCATCAGCCAGGTCGGCGTCCACATCGACTCCGGCATCAAGGCCATCCTGTTCGCGCTGTTCATCTACGCGGTCGGCTTCGAGAGCGGCCCGCAGTTCTTCCGCTCGCTGGGGCGCCAGTCCTTGCGCGAGATCTCGATGGCGGCCGTCCTGGCGCTGTCGGGACTGGTGACGGTGCTGGTCATCGCCCGGGTGTTCGGACTGGACAAGGGCCTCGCCGCCGGCCTGGCCGCGGGCGGGTTGACGCAGTCGGCCATCATCGGGACGGCGGGCTCCGCGATCGACAAGCTCGGCCTGTCCGCCGAAGCGGCCCAGACGATGCAGGCCAACGTGGCCATCGGGTATGCGGTGACCTACATCTTCGGCTCGTTCGGCGCCATCATCGTCTGCGTGAACCTGCTGCAATGGTTCATGAAGCGCGACATCCGCGAGGACGCGCAGCAGGCCGAGCAGGCGCAACTCAAGGGCATGCGCCTGTATGCGGCCGACGAGTCGAGCGCGCTGCCGGACATCGTCGGCCGGGTCCTCCGCGTCACGCAGACCGGCCTGACCGTGAAGGCAGTGGAGAACAGCGGCCCGGTGGGCACCGTGACGGTCGAGCGCGTGCGACGCGGCGGCGCCGAGATCGGCGTCACCGGCGAGATGGCGCTGGAGGCCGGCGACCTGATCCTGCTCGTGGGGCGACGCTCCGCCGTCGTGGCGCAGGCCGGCGCAATCGGCAAGGAGGAGCCGCACACCGGGGACATGGAACTGGTGATGGTCAAGCGCGACGTGTCCATCGCCAACCCGCAGTACCTGAACCGCCCGGTTGCCGAGATCGTCGCCACCCTGTCCGAGGGCCTGCGTCACGGGGTCTATGCGCTCGCGTTGCTGCGAGGCGGCGCCCCGGTGCCGATCCGGCCGGACACGGTGGTGCTGCCCGGCGACCTGGTCACCCTCTTCGGCGCCAGCGCCGACCTCCAGCGCGCGGCGCAGTCGGTCGGGCCGGTGATCCTGCCCAGCGACAAGACCGACTTCGTCTTCCACGGCTTCGGCATCACGGTGGGTCTGCTGATCGGCCTGCTGGTGGTGCGCGCCGGCCCCGTGCCCATCACGCTGGGCAGCGGCGGCGGCGCGCTGCTGAGCGGCCTGCTCTTCGGGTGGTGGCGCAGCCGCCGCCATACCGCCGGCAACCTGCCCACGGCGGCCTCGGCGCTGATGCGCGACCTGGGCCTGGCCGGCTTCGTCGCGATGGTCGGGCTGCAATCGGGCCAGCAGGCCGTGCACACCATCCTGGACCAGGGCTTGAAGCTCTTCCTGCTCGGCGTCCTGGTCACGGTGATCCCGCTGCTGATCGCGATGATCGTTGGCCGCTACGTGCTGCGCTACGACAACGTGGCCGTCTTCGCCGGCGCACTGACCGGCGCCCGCAGCGCCAACCCCGCGTTCGGCGAGGTGCTCGACAAGGCCGGCAACAACGTGCCGACGGTGCCCTTCGCCATCACCTATGCCCTGGCCAACGTCTTCCTGACGTTGCTGGGTCCGCTGATCATCGCCTTCGCCTGAGGCCTCACTGGAGACAGCCGCCATGACTGGAAACGGACCGACTGACCACGGAAAGAAGAACTTCGCCTCGCTGAGCCCGTTCGAACTCAAGGACGAGCTGATCAAGCTGGCCTCGTCCGGCAAGAGCAACCGCGCGATGCTCAATGCGGGCCGAGGCAACCCCAACTTCCTGGCCACGACACCGCGCCGGGCGTTCTTCCGCCTCGGACTGCTCGCCGCGGCGGAGTCGGAGCTGTCCTATTCCTACATGACGCAGGGCGTCGGCGGCCTGGCCAGCATCGAGGGCATCGAGGGCCGCTTCGAGCGCTTCGTCAGCGAGCACAAGGACCAGGAAGGCGTGCGTTTCCTCGGCAAGACGCTGAGCTACGTCCGGGACCAGCTGGGACTCGACGCGACGGCCTACCTGCACGAGATGGTCGACGGCATCCTGGGCTGCAACTATCCGGTGCCGGGCCGCATGCTGCGCGTCGCCGAACAGATCGTCGGCCACTACCTGAGCCGCGAGATGACGCAGTCGACGATCGCGCCCAGCCAGATGGACGTGTTCGCGGTGGAAGGCGGCACCGCCGCGATGGCCTACATCTTCAACAGCCTGCAGAGCAACGGGCTGCTCAAGGCCGGTGACAAGGTGGCGATCGGGATGCCGGTCTTCACGCCGTACATCGAGATCCCGCACCTGGAGCAGTTCTCGCTGGAGATCGTGCCGCTGAACGCCGACCCGCAGGCGGGCTGGCAGTACCCCGATGCCGAGCTCGACAAGCTCAAGGATCCCGCCGTCAAGGTGTTCTTCTGCATCAACCCGAGCAACCCGGCCTCGGTCTGCCTGGACCGCCGCAGCCACGACCGGATCCAGGCGCTCGTCAAGGAGGAGCGGCCGGACCTGATGATCATCACGGACGACGTGTACGGGACCTTCGCCGACGAGTTCCAGTCGGTGTTCCAGACCTGCCCGGCCAACACGATCCTGGTGTACTCCTATTCGAAGTATTTCGGGGCGACCGGCTGGCGGCTGGGCGCGGTCGCGATGCACAAGCAGAACATCTTCGACGCGGCGCTGGCGCGGGCGCCGGAGAGCGAGCGGCAGCGTCTGCACCGGCGGTACGAGTCGATCACCGTCGACGTCGAAGGCTTCAAGTTCATCGACCGCATGGTGGCCGACAGCCGGGTGGTGGCGCTGAACCACACGGCGGGACTGTCGCTGCCGCAACAGGTGCAGATGACGCTGTTCTCGCTGTTCGCGATGATGGACGAGCACGACGCCTACAAGGCGGCGCTGAAGAAGCTGATCCGCCGCCGGGACACGGCGCTGCACGGCGCGCTGGGCGTGGAACTGGCGCACGACCCGCTCTCGGTCAACTACTACACGCTGCTGGACGTCGAGGACATCGCCGCCAGGCTGTACGGGCCGGCGTTCGCCAAGTGGGCCGTCCAGCAGTCGTCGACCGGCGAGCTGCTGTTCCGCGTCGCCGAGGAGACCGGCATCGTGCTGCTGCCTGGACGGGGCTTCGGCGCCACGCGGCCGTCGGCGCGCGCTTCGCTGGCCAACCTGAACGAATACGAGTACACGGCCATCGGACAGGCGCTGCGCAAGTGGGCGGACGAGCTGCATGCCGCCTACGTCCAGCAGCATCCCGCCGGCGGATGAGGACTCGACGACGCTGGCGACCGGCCTGCGCCAGGGTGCCGGCGGCGTGGCGACGTGGCGGCACCGCAGGTCAAGCCCTTCCCCGGGCCCGCTCGGGTCCGGAATCGATCAACCCCTGGCCCCGGGGGTTCGTGTTTCAATGTGAAAGCGGCGTGAAGTTGTCCACGGTCAATACGGATACGCGGGCGATGTAGCAGGGATGTGGCTACTGCATACACGTCTGGTCACCGCCTTCGGGGAAGATTGCGGGTTTTCCAGAAGTGCCAGGACGTCTTCCCGCCATGAACCGCCGCCACCTGCTCCAGAACTTCGCCGCCCTCGCGGGCGCCGGCAGCCTGCCTGCCTTCGCCGACAACTCGCGCATCCTGCTGGGCCAGTCCGCGCCTTTCAGCGGCCCGGCGAAGGAACTGGGGGAGCAGTTCAAGGAAGGCGCGATGCTGGTCTTCGACCAGGTCAACCAGCGCGGCGGCGTGAACGGCAAGCGCATCGAGCTGCGCAGCATGGACGACGGCTATGAGCCGGAGCGCTGCGCGGCCAACACGCGGCGCCTGATCGAGGACGGCGTCAACGCGCTGTTCGGCTACGTGGGCACGCCCACGACGCTGGCGGCGGTGCCGCTGCTGACCGCGGCGAAGATCCCGCTGGTGGCGCCGTTCACCGGCGCGGAGGCGCTGCGCACGCCGTTCAACCGCTTCCTGTTCCACATCCGCGCGTCGTACAACGACGAGGCGGCAGAGATCGTCAAGCAGATCACCTCGGTGGGCATCACGCGCGTGGCGGTGTTCTTCCAGAACGACGCCTACGGCCAGGCCGGCCTGGCGGCGGTGACCGCGGCGCTCAAGCAGCACAACCTGACCCCGGTGTCGCAGGGCACGGTGGAGCGCAACTCGGTGGACGTAGCGGCGTCGCTGACCTCGGTGATGGCCGGCAGGCCCGAGTGCATCGTGCAGGTGGCGGCGTACAAGTCCGGCGCGGCCTTCATCCGGGGCGCGCGCAAGGCCGGCTTCCTGGGCAACTTCTACAACTTCTCGTTCGTCGGCGCGCAGGCGCTGGCGGCGGAGCTGGGCAAGGATGCGCGCGGCGTGGTCGTGTCGCAGGTCGTGCCCTTCCCGTTCTCGGGCCTGACACCGATCGCCGGCGAATACCTGCAGCGCGTGAAGGCCGCGAAGGTGGACCCGAGCTACACCGGCATGGAAGGCTTCGTCGCCGCCAAGACGATGGTGGAAGGCCTGCGCCGCGC
Organism: Roseateles chitinivorans; assembly: GCF_050632145.1. GTDB lineage: Bacteria > Pseudomonadota > Gammaproteobacteria > Burkholderiales > Burkholderiaceae_C > Roseateles > Roseateles chitinivorans_B. The sequence goes on along the minus strand of NZ_CP192577.1, from coordinate 3,976,733 downwards.
GGGCAACGACCCGTCGCCGTCCAACATCATCAGCGGCCTGGAGGCGCAGAGCCAGCTCGACCTGGGCGGCTTCTTCATCAGCTTCTCCGGTCAGAAGCACGCGGGTTCGCGGTACGTGGACATGACGATCCTCACGGAGGACGGGAAGGTCCGGCGCTGAGCGGGCGCTCAGCGGATCCGCCGCGGACTTGAGCCGATGGCGCCTGGCCGCGCCACGGCTAGAGTCATGCCCTTGGAGATGGCATACCTCCAGGAACCGCCGGCACCCCGCCGGCTGATGATGCCTACGACAGCCCGGCGCATGGCTTCGTAGGAACTCGCTGTCCGTCCGGGCCAATCAACAAGGACGGACATGGTGAATTCATTCTTCGCAGTGGTGGTGGGCGGCGCCCTCGGGTGCCTGTTGCGCTGGGGGCTGGGGCTCTCGCTGAACCTGCTCTTCCCCGCCATCCCACCCGGTACGCTGGCCGCCAACCTGATCGGCGGCTACCTCGTCGGCGTGGCCTTCGCCTACTTCGGCGCCCACCCGGAACTCCCCGCGCATTGGCGCCTCTTCGTCATCACCGGCTTCCTGGGAGGACTGACGACGTTCTCCAGCTTCTCCGCAGAAATCGTCCAGCTGCTCAGGACCGAGCGGCCCGCCTTGGCGGCGATCGCGGTGACGATGCATCTGGGCGGGTCGCTGCTGCTGACCGCGGCGGGGATCGTGACGGTGGGGTTCTTCAGGGGGCGGTGATGGTCTCGCCGGCCGCTTCGCAGCGGTAGCGGAATGCGGAATGCGGATACGCTAGCCGCTGCCCCACTGTGCCGATCAAGGCGCCTCCTCGAACAATGAAGCTTCTCTTCGCTTTGATTGCCTCCGTTACTGCGGTAGGTCTTTGCAGCGCGCAGGGCGTGTCAACACCCCAGGATGCACGCCAGCGCCCACCGTCGTTCAGTGACGTCTCCATCCCGTACGCCAAGCGCCTAGGCGATGCGATACGGTTTTACCTCCTTGATCCCGGTCCCGTATCTCCGGACTCCTTCAGCGAGGTGGAGATCAACGTCAAGGCAAGCGGAGAGATCACGTCATACAAGCTGATTCGCTCGGGAGGCTCTCCGCAATGGGAAGCTGCCGTCATCCGAGCCATGGCCAAAGCGGACCGCATTCCTCTTGATGTCGACGGAAAAGTACCCGCCTCTGTGATCCTGATGTTTCGCCCCTGAGCCTCAACCCCGGCTGCAGCCTGCCCATCGGCATTCCGTCACCGTCAAATGGACAGAGCATTCCTGAAACCTTTGCATCCAACCGACAGCAATACTTCCGGTAACGTGCGCGGGGCTCCTCGGATCAGCAGCGAAAGCGGTCCGTCTTTCCGACCATGAACATCAAACCCAGCTTGGGGACAGCCGCTGCGGCGGGCGCGTGGCTTGCGCTGTGGGGCGGACATCCAGCGCCGGCGGGAGCCAAATCCCGCTCACGCCGTTCCCCGTCGATTCACGCCCCTTCCTGCAGTTTCATCTGAAGCGCAAGGCCTGACCCCGGACGATTTCCTAGAGTGCGTCTCATCGACCCGATCCCTGGGTCGCCTCCTGGAGTCTCGAATGTCGATCCGCCCTGCCCGTTCCTCTGTCGCCGTCGCGCTCCTCGGCGCGGCCCTTCTGCTGGGAGCGCGGCCGGCGTACGCGGCCGACCTTGAGCTCGAGATCAGCGGCGTCACCGCCACCGGCGCGGACAGGCCCAGCCCGGTCCAGGTGGCCGCCTACGCCTCCCCGAGAGCTGGTTGAAGAAGCCCGTGGCGACCGCGAAGACAGCCTCGACGGAAGCTCGCGACGGCGTCATCAAGGTCCGTTTGAAGGGACTGCCCGAGGGGCCCGTGGGCATCGCGATCTACCAGGATCTCAACGGCAACGGCAAGCTCGACAGCAGCGTGATCGGCATCCCGATCGAGCCTTACGCGTTCTCGCGCCAGGCGCAGGGCAGCTTCGGTCCGCCGACCTTCGATCAGGCGGCGCTGCCCGCCGGCACGACGCGGCACGCGATCCGGCTGCCGGCGCAGCCGTGATCGCGCCGGACACGAGTGTCACGCCGGCGCTACCACCTCGACCTTGATCCGGTCCGGATCCTCGCAATATAGCGCGTAGTGGTCCGACCCGCCAGCATGGGGATACCGGTCCGCGTAGAGGGTCGCGTATCCGGCGGACTCGACCCATCGCGCGAGTTCGTCGACATGCGCCCGGGATTCGCCGCGGAATGCCAGGTGGTTGAGCCCGATCCGTCTGCGATGGAACCCGGCCGCCAGGTGCTCGCCCGGGGTCTGCACGAAGCACAGGCAGGTGGGGCCGCTGCGGTAGCTCACCCCGCCCGACCATCGTTGCGACTCCTCGTAGCCGAGCTGCCGCAGGAACGGCGTCCAGAATCGAAGTGAGTTCTCAAGATCGGAGACACCGATTTCCAGGTGATGGAGCACGTGCGCAAGCCAGAGCGGAGGAAGGCGCGAGTATCCGATGTCGCCTGCATTCGCACATGCGCTCATCGATGCGCGCGCCGCTTGAGGCGACTGAAGCCCGGACGGGATACGCTTCAGACTCCTCACCCCGAGCCTCCAGCAATGACCCAGCTTCCCCGCCCCCGTCTTCGCGGCAACACGTGGGAATTCCCCGTGCATCACATGCGCGGCGGCACCTCCACCGGGCTGGTGATCTGGGATCCCATTGCTCCGCAGGACCACGAGCTCCGCGAGGAGCTGCTGCGTCATCTGATGGGCGTCCCCCCGACAGGCGAGTGGCCCGGCAACCGACAGATCACAGGCCTGGGGCGAGGTCCGGCCACGAGCAACAAGGTCTTCTTCGCCTCGCTGGAAGACGGTGGCGCCGCGCCGCGCCTGATCAGCACGCTCGCCCAGCTGGCGTCGGACCACGGCCGCATCGACTGGAGCGTCAACTGCGGGAACATGTCCTCGGCCCTACAGCTCTGGGCCCTGGACACCGGCCTGGTGAATGGGCAGAACGCTGGCAAGAACGAGCTGGACATCCTGAACACCAATACCGGCGTCCTGACGACATCGCGCATGGTGATCGAGCCGGACGGGTCCTTCGCCACGGGCGAGATTCCCGGCGTGATGGGGCGCCACCCCGCGGTGGATCTCTTCCTGCATCGCCCGGCGGGCGCCAAGACCGGCGCCCTGCTTCCGACGGGTCAAGCGGTCGACGTCTTCCACGGCGTGCGCGCGAGCTGCGTGGACGTGGCGGTTCCCATGGTCATCATCCCCGCCGGCGAACTGGGGAAGACCGGCCACGAGTCCACGCGTGAACTGGCGGCGGACGTCGAGCTGATGCAGCGCCTGAGGGAGATCTGGGTCGAGGCCGGCTTGAAGATGCAGCTCCGCCGCAAGGATGGTCAGCCCATGACGGCGCAGGAGTTGCTGTTGAGCGAGACCATTCCCAAGGTCTGCATCATCGGCGCGTCCACCATCGGGGCCGACCTGGCCGTCCGGTACTTCACGCCTCAGACGGTGCATTCGTCGCTGGCGGTGTCGGGCGGCTGCTGCCTGGCCGCAGCGACGTTGATCCCCGGATCCGTCGCGCATGACCTGGCACCCAAGCAGGCATCAGCCTCGTTTTCCGAGATCGGTGTCGACATCGAGAATCCCGCCGGGGTCCTGTCGACGACCATCGTTGCCGCGCTTCGAGATGGTCAGCTCGACATCGAGTCTGCGGCCTATCAGCGCAGCGCTCAAGTGCTGCTCAGCGGGTTTGCGCCGGTCTATGGCGCGTCGATAGAGCTGCAGCGGGCACTTGAGCAAGTCGCTGGGGCCTGACCCCTGCAACTGAACTCCAAGTTGATCACCCACGCCGAATGAGCAAGTTCGACATTGAAGCCTACGCGCGGACAGATGTCAGCGCGGTCATTTCTGTACTCTCGGCGGCCCTTGGCCCAATTGCTTCGACAGACTCCCTAGGTGAAGGAGTGCAGTTCTTCGAGTTCGAGGCCGCGCCTGTCGTCGTATGGGAAAGCGAGGATCACTTTCTAAGTGTTTCGGTGGGTGGGGCGGCTCCTTGGACATCTTGCGTGGCGTTGGGCCGATTTCTGGCCGAGCGACTGCCATGCGCAGTGCGATGCGACCCTACGGCAGAGTTCCCGGAGGTCAGTCCATACTCGAATGTGTTCCTTGAGATCGAAGGCGGCAGGGAGCGTCTGGTTGCTTGGGGCTGATCTCGCCTTTGCGCTGCGGCGGCATCGCAGCGGAAGCTTTCTGTCGCTGTCATGAGCCTGGGCGATTGCACGCTGCCAGGCGCGGACGGAGGAAATGTCGGCTTGGGGTAAGCTGCATTCGCTCTGAGCGGCCCGATTTCAGGTTGCCAGGATTGGCCAACTCGTCAGTTGATCCGTACATGCGACGCAACATCCTCGTTCTCATTGCCCTGACTCCACTGGCTACCATGGCTGACGCGCTCTCGCAAGAATTCAAAGAAGGGCAGGTTTGGTCGTACCGAACGCGCTCAAACGATCAAGGCTCCACGCTGTTGATCAACAAGGTGGAGTTCGATGCAAAGCTCGGTTCCATCTTTCACATCAGTGTCAACGGAGTAAAGGTCAAGAACCGTCGCGCGCCCAGTGGCATTACGCAAAACCTTCCGCATTTCCCCGTGTCGAGGAAGACCCTCGATGACAGCGCTCTCAAACTAGTTGGCACCTCTGCGCCAAACCCGGACTACCGCGAGGGCTATGCAACTTGGAAGCAGGCGTTTGAAGCGGGGAACGCTGGCATCTTCACTATCCCAGTGGCGGAGATCGTTGACTTCATCGAGAAGGCAGTGAACCAGTGAGCGTCTAGCTAGGCTCCCTGGCATGAAGGCCTCCTTGCCTCGCGCTTGCGCTGCTCTCTATGGCCGGCCGCTCCACCCATCCAGACAGTCTGCGCCTCGCAAAGCGAGATGCCGAACTTGTCGCCTATCAGCGCAACGCTCCAGTGCCGCAACGCGCACTCGCGCAGCACACTGACGCCGCATAAGATCGACCGCCATTTTCAACAACCGGATTTGCGATGCCGACCTCCCCTGCGGACACGCGACGACTGTTTGAACAGGAGCTGCAACGACGTGGCATCGAATTCGGCATCGATCCGGAATCTGGTCGACATTCGTTGAGCATCGCTGAAACGGACCTCCTGGTCAGTCTCTCCAACTTGGAGAGAAGTCTGGGAGATGGCGATGACGTCGATCGCGTGGCCCGCTTCGTGGACACGGTCGTCGAAACGGGTTCGCACGGCACGGACGACCTGTCCGCTGAGCAGCTCTACTGGGCGATGGAGCCCAATGACTATGAAGAGCCCGCAGATTTTCGCGTTCCGCTGAGCGATCGGGTGGACCGGGTCCTGGTTCACACGTCGCCTGACGGCGGAACGATTCATTGGGTGAGTCACGACATGCTCGAGCAACTCGGCCTGAGCGAGACACAGGCGCAAGACATGGCGTTCGAGAACCTGGCGTCGAGCCTGCGGGAGGCCACGGTCGAATGGTCTGACGTAGACGGCGTTCGACTGGCTTATCTGAGCACTTCCCTGCCCTTCAAGGCGTCGCTGCTGCTTGCGCCCAATCTTCGGGAAGTCGTTCAGCACACGATCGGCTGGCCCGTTCTGGCAGTGGCGCCCGATCGCGACTTTCTCTATTTCTGGGCCGCGGAGCATGCCAACTTCGCCAGTCGCGTGGGCGCCGTCACCGTGCAGGAATATCAGGAAGCCGCCTACCCTCTCTCGACAGAAGTCTTCGAGATATCCGAGGAGGGATGCCGCGCCATCGGCGAGTTCCCTATTCCGGCCTGATGGGTACTCCTGAGCGGACGACCATGGTCGGCTTCAACTGGCAACTCGACGATCTCACCCACATCGCGGCGGAGCACAAGTACACCTTCTACAAGCCGTCGCCGGAAGTCCTCTCCAAGGTCTCGGTCGGCGAAGTCGTGAAGCTGATCTTCCGCGGTCCTGGCGACGACGCCAGCGAGGTTCATGTCGAGCGCATGTGGGTGCTGGTGGACGCTGTCAACCCCGGCGCGCGTTTCGAGGGCCGGCTGGACAACGATCCGTTTCACATCCGCGGTCTCCAGGCTGGTGATCCGGTGAGCTTCGAGGCGCGGCACATCATCAACACCGAGCACCACGATCCCCACGACGTCACAGCCAGGTACATCAAGCGCGCCTTCGTGACGAACCGAATCCTTCATGACGGACAGCCGATCCGCTTCCTCTATCGCGAGGCACCGGACGAAGAGAACGATAGCGGCTGGCGTTTCACGGCCGGCGACGAGACGGACGAGTACATGCAGGACACGGCCAACATCCGCTACGTGACGCTGGGCGCCGTGCTGTCGAAGGACGATTCGGTCCTCCACCTTCTGGACGAGCCGACGGGCTCGTCGTTCAAGCGAGATGACGTATCGGGGCTCTTCGTTGCAGATTCACGCGCTTGACGCGACCGTTCAACGGCATGGCGACCTCATGAGCCATCGGCAGGTCGCTCCACTGTCCATTCAGTAGCGAAACTACAATCAAAAACAAATCACCCGCTCCATATACATAGGCAAACGGCGCTACTTAGTAGTTTTCCTACGCATCCCCGGCACATGCAAGCTTAGAGTTGCTGCACTTCTCCGCTGTGGAGAAGCGGCCATGGCATGCAGTCGATTGGCCGACACCAGCCGCCCCACGACGAGGGCGGCGGTCGATCAACACAGGAGACCACATGCCCCAGCTGCCCTTCTCGAGCCGCCGGCTCGCCCACGCCCTGACGGCCGCCGCCGGCGTCGCTCTTGCCGCGTTCGGCAACCCCGCGCAGGCGCTCAATCCGAACAGCACGTCGGTGCAGATGTTCGAGTGGGCCTGGCCTGACATCGCCACCGAATGCACGCAATGGCTGGGGCCCAAAGGGTTCGGCGGCGTGCAGATCTCGCCGCCCGGCGCGTCCAAGAACGCCAACGGCTGGTGGGGCGTGTACCAGCCCGTCAACTACACCAACCTGACCAGCCGCATGGGCACGCCCGCGCAGCTGCAGAGCATGGTCAACGCCTGCCATGCGGCCGGCGTGCGCGTCTATGCCGACATCGTCGTCAACCAGATGGCCGACGGCAGCGGCACCGCCACCGACGGCTCGACCTGGAACGCCGCGACGCTGAGCTACCCCTTCTTCAGCGCCAGCGACTTCCACGCCAACTGCAACATCAACGACGCCGACTACAACTCGCCGGCGGGCCGCAGCAACGTCCAGAACTGCCGCCTCGGCGGCCTGCCCGACCTGGCGACCGAGAGCAGCTACGTGCAAGGCCAGATCGCCAACTACCTGAAGGCCCTGCTCGCGCTGGGCATCGACGGCTTCCGCATCGACGCGGCCAAGCACATGCCGGCCGGTGCGTGGACTTCCATCCTCAGCGCCGTGAAGGCGACGTATCCCAAGACGCTGCAGGGCGAGGACATCTGGGTCACGCAGGAGATCATCAACGACGGCGAGGTGGACCGGCCCAGCTACCTCCCCAACGGCACGATCAACGAGTTCCAGTTCCCGTACGCGATGCGCGACGTGTTCCGGGGCTACAACGGCAACACCCTGTCCAGCCTCCCCGGCATCATGGGCACGTGGGGCAACTGGGGCGGCAGCTGGGGCTTCCTCCAGCCGCAGAACGCCACGGTCTTCGTCACCAACTGGGACACCGAGCGCAACGGGAGTTCGCTGAACATCAACAACGCGGCCAGCAACGACGCCGCCAACCAGCGCTACACGCTGGCCAACGTCTTCATGCTGGCGCAGGGCTATGCCGAGGCGCAGCTGTATTCCGGCTTCAAGTTCAGCAACACCGACGCCGACCGCCCCACGGCCAGCCCCTACAGCGGCGGCGTGCCTCAGATCAACGTGACGTGGGACTTCGCCCACCGCTGGACGCCGCTGGCCAACATGGTGGGCTTCCGCAATGCCAGCATCGGGCAGGCGCAGCAGAACTGGATCGCCGGCGACAACGGCAACCAGGTCGCCTTCAGCCGAGGCAACGTCGGCTTCGTCGCGCTGAACAACAGCGGCAGCGCCTGGACCCGCAGCTTCGCCACCGGCCTGTCCGCCGGCACCTACTGCAACGTCATCAACGGGACCAGGAACGCCGCGGGCACCGGCTGCACGGCCGATTCGGTGACCGTGGACGCTGGCGGCAACGCGAGCTTCACGGTGCCCGCCAACACCAGCGGCGGCACGCCCGCCGTGGCGATCTACACGGGACAGAAGGTCAGCGGCGGCGGTACAGGCAGCTGCGCCGTGACCTTCACGATCGCGAATGCCAGCACGGTCGTCGGCCAGAACCTGCGCGTGGTGGGCAGCGTGACCGGATTGGGCGCCTGGGCGCCGGGCTCCGGCTTCGCGCTGACCATCCAGGGCTCGGGCGCCAATGTGCCGTGGACGGGCACCGTCAGCCTGCCCGCCGGCACGGCCATCCAGTACAAGTACGTGAAGTGGAACGGCTCGGCCGCCGTCTGGGAAAGCAACCAGGCCACCAGCAGCGGCAATCGCGAGTTCACGAGCTGCGCGAGCGGCTCGCAGGCGCGGTCTGATGGGAACTTCAAGTTCTGAGCACTCCAGCGGGCACATGCGCGCATCGAAGTTCCCCGTGCATCACATGCGCGGGGCAGTTCCATCGGACGGGTGATCTGGTACGCCATCGCCCCGCAAGACCTGGCACTCCGTGAAGAGCTGCGGCGTCACCGTCGGCGCTGCGACGCGGGCTTGAGCAGGTCGCCGTGGGCTGATGCAGGCAGGCCAGTCATTGCCTGCATTGAAGCCGGAACCGCACGGCGCCTTTGAAACACCGCAGTCCATGAATTGCCGGTTGAAGGCCACGGCTGCGCGAGTGAGCCAAGCCTGCTTGCGCGTAATCGCCCGTAATGGTTCGGCCGGAGAGCGCTACCTACATTGAGTTCGCACCTGCGTGCCCTCATCGAGGCACGAGCAGGCACAAGCGTCTGTGCAGGGTTGTCCACACCTGCCATCCCTTCTCTGAACTCAAAAGGAATCGTCATGAACGCCACACGAACCCTGCTTGTCTCCGGCTCACTCTGGCTGGCGGCCGTCGCCCACGCCGCCACAGGCTGGACGCCGACCATCACGCCGCAAGCCGCCGGGGCCGGCGGTGTGCCGAAGTACAAGATCAGCGGCAAGAAGGACTCCGGCTGCGAGCTGAGGATCGGCGCCACCAGCTTCAAGGGGCAATCCGCCTTCAACGGCGTCTTCTCCGGCACCGATGATTTCTTCACCAACTGCACCGGGGACGCCGAGGCCTTGAGTGTGGCAACGCCGACCGCACCGGGCATGCTGAACATCGGCGTGCCTGTCCTGGCCTATCTGTTCAATGTGCCCGGTCTGCATGTGTCCGATGTGGTGGCCATGGACGGCAGGACCGTCCTGGAGCGGGTTGCTTATCCGTGGCCTGCGGTGATGCAGAACTCGCCGAAGCTGCTGTCGAACATGCTGGACAAGGGCTTCTCCGTCACCTTCGGAACGATCCCGAAGGGCACGGTGCTGTATCACGGCACGTCGAAGGCGGGCGCCGACTCGATCTGGAAGAGAGGCTACGACGTGTCGGTCAGCGACACTGAACTGGGTAGGGCGTTTTACACGACGTTGAACAGGGATCTCGCCGAGGAATACGCCACCCCGGCAGGTGTCGTCGTGAAGACCGAGGTCAAGGCAGACCAGTGCTTCGCGCACCTGCATGACAAGATCAAGAACGATGTCGGCGGGTTCGTGTGGAATCGTCCTGTCGATTCGCTGCGCAGGCTGCTCACATGGTCCGGTAAGGGCAATTGCGTCCTGAGCCGCGGCGAAGTCACCGGGCCGGGCGCCGGTGCGTCCGGAACGGAGTACGCCTTCTGGACAACCGGGCAGACCACCACGCTGACGCCGCCGGTGAGAGTGCCGCTCAAGTGAGAGGCTTCGCTCAGGGGAATGAGACAGCGGCCAGCAATGGCCGCGTCATTCAATTCCTTGCGCACTCCACGCGGAACCGTCGGGACATCGAACATCCGGAAGCTGATAGGCTCGCACAAGCCGAATGCTCGTCCCCCCGAATCACACTCGTACGCATCCATGTCGCCGCGAAAGCTTCTGGTTCTTGACCTCGACGAGACGCTCATTCACGCAACGGAGATTGAGCTTGCGCATCCTGAGGATTTCCGTGTCGGCCCGTACTTCGTGTACCGGCGGCCGCATCTGTCTGCGTTCCTGAAGACAGTTCTGGAGGATTTCGATGTGGCCGTGTGGACTGCATCCGGGGAGGTTTACGCTGCAGCAGTGCTTGAAAGACTCTTCGAGCCTGGCGACCTGAAATTCGTGTGGTCGAGTCAGCGCTGCACCACGGCGCGAGATTGGACGACCGGGAACTACACGACCATCAAGAATCTGAGCAAGCTCAAGCGGCAAGGCTACGCAATGAGCGCCATCATTGCCGTGGATGACACGCCCTCCAAGTACGCAAGAAGCTACGGGAACCTGGTGACCGTCAGTGAGTTCCTCGGCAGTCCGGATGACAACGAACTCCCGTTGCTGGCGACGTACCTGCGATCTCTTCTGCCGGAGCCGAATGTGCGGACCATCGAGAAGCGCGGGTGGCGATCCAGGGCAGAAGCATCCTCCGACGCCTAGTTCCGACACTCTTCGGAGTTCCGCTTTCAGCTCGACGCCGCGACGGCAACTCGGCGGAATCGGACCTTCTCACGAGGCAGACGACAAGGGGCTTGTCGATGCCGTTCGCCACAATCGAGTCATGGCCCATCTTGAACTAAACGCCCCGATCATTTCCGGACAATCGGCAGCCGGTTTTCAGCTTGGAATGAATGTCGGCGACATCGAGCCACTGCTGACGACGGCGGTCAGATCACCCGACCTTCCGCGTCCGATCAATGCTCAGCTGGCAACCGGCAACACGTTTGTCGTTGTGGACGCGGACGATCAGATCAGGCAGGTGTTCTTCGGTGAGCATGTGACGCTCGCATTCAACGCGCGAGGCAGGCTGTACTGCATCTCGCTCTCCGGTAAGTACCTTGGGACCTACCTGGGCAAGCATGGGATCGGAACCCCCATGAAAGATCTTCAAGAGCAGCATCCGCTTGATTACGACGAAGGCGACGAGATGAACTACCCCGAGGCGCAATTGGCCTGTGGCATCTCCTTCGGCGGAAGCTGCTGCCCGCTAGAAGATGATCCCGAGCAGACCATCGTCTGCATGACCGTCCACGATTGGTCTCACCAGTAGCTCGCGGCTCGCAATGTGCTCCGAGGTGGCGTTTGCTCTCAGGTAGGAGCGCAAATGGTCCGTTGAAGCTTTCGGGATGGCCGATGGTGATCGAAGTCTGACGGAGCCTTGGGCAGCCGGTGAGCGGCTTCAGTCTGAAGCCGACGACCGCTCTGCAGCGGAAGCTGTCCTTCGCGTTGCCGAACTCGAGGTCCGATAGCGGAGATTGGACGCTATAACTGAGCCGCGAGCGGCAGCTCAAAACGGTCAGGCATCACTTTAGTGGCCCCTTCTTCTTATTCACTCTCTTCGCAATGGCCTTGAGCTTTTTGGCTTTGGCTTCGTAAATCTCAGAGAGGGCGTGCTCCAGAAGGTCATATGTGGTGCGAACATCACCTGAGTTAGGCTTTTCTCCATCATGACTCCCTGCGTTTCCTAGCCACTTAACCGCAAGTAGCATGTCCTTCAGCTCGGCGTGCTTGGGAGGAAGTAGTTGGATTCGCTGATGCAAGTTCACGGGCTTCCTCTTGCCTTTCACAACGACAAACCTCTTAATTCCGAGGTCTGTTAAGACCGCCTCCACCGCTGCGCGCGTGCAGTTCAGCGCTGCGCCAGGATCCGCAAAGAAGATCGCAAAAGACTCCATCAAATGAGCTGTGGCCTCATCCGGACATTTGATCGGGATATCCATCAAGACCAATGCGGGGCTGAAGTACTTTGGCGTGAATTGGTCGTCCGACGATTGCGCCCATCCGTGCTCTTCATCTTCATATTCGAAGAACTCCACACGGCCCTCTCCGCAACAGGAAATCAACTCCTTACAGTCGGCATCAGTGCACTCAAAGACGCAAGAGAAGACGTACCTGATCCAATCTGGTTCCCAGGCGTCATGCGCGTGATCCCGCCGGCTCTCGGACGTTTCCTTGTGCACGAATGTCGTTGGCAAAAGCGCTAGGTGACCGACTGAGCACTTCGGGCAGCGCCACTTTGGAACGCGGTTCTGGGTGAATGGAAGGTGGTAGGGGGTACGGTCCATGGTGCATATGATGCCCAACTTCGACGCTGTAGGGAGATGCTGCGAAGCAGACGTCGGTGAACTTCCGCTCTCAGCCTAGCGCTGACTTCAGCCAACCTCCCCTGAATCAACTCTATCGGGGTCAGGATGACCGCTGCTTGGAAGGTGTTGATCGGGCTTGGCCGGGTCTGGACTCAGTGGCATCAGAGCGACAAAAAATTCCTGATGAGAAAACGTGCAGGGAGAATGTGATGGACAAGGAGCAGACGCCTCCGGCAGGCGTATCAGTAGAACACTTGACCGAGCTGTTCGGCAGGTATCTCCGCCACAGTCTTGAGGAACACGAATACCCGATCCTCGCGGATGCGATGTGGGGTGAGAGCGATCCGTTGGACCGAGCGTTCATGCAGCGGGTGCTGAGCGAGCCACCCATACCCGGTTCTGTCTTCGCACCCCAGGAGCTCCTGGTCGTGCTGATGTTGGAGGCTCAATCACAGAACGCGCTAGAGCCGACGCAGATGGGCATGGCGCGTGAGCACTTGAGGCAGGTGCGGATGGCGATCTGTTACTGTCTTAACGAAACGGTCTCGCGTCGCACGCGACTGGCCACTGCCTTCAACCAGCTAGCGGAAGCTTCGTTCGACCCATCTCTGCCGACCTCAACAACGCACTTGATGTGGCTCGCAGAACTGGCGTATCGCCTGAGTGACGAACTTGCTGGCCAAGAGGACGCAGACTATCGGAACCTGTTGGCGGACGTCGGTCGCGAGGCGGCTCTTGGGCTGGCACCTTTTTGCCGATCCATCTCCGAATTCCATGCGCTGCTAAGGCAGTTCTGCGATCTCACCCTCAGGCTCGAGGCGCCTTTGCGGGGGTCAGCGGAAGGGGACGCCTGGGAAGGCGGAGTTCAGAGGGCGTTGGACTGCTTCCGGATTGGCGTAGCGAATGCGCGCACCGTCGAGCACACCGCTAATGATGAGGATGGAGCGGCAGAAGAAGCTATGGAGAACATCCTGCCCTTGGTGCGCGCTGCGGTGTTTCAAAGCTCCGAGGTGCTTTCGGAGTGGCTGGAGCTGTACCGTGAGACGCCGATCACCGCGTCTGGTTTTCTGGACAAAGACGACGGCGTTCAGGAACTGTTTCAGACCCTCCTAGTGATCGCACGGGCGCACGTGGCACGAGATCGGGCTGTTGATCCTTCACTGCGTGCGGTCCTGTGTGTGCTGCGAGAAATGGAGCTTCGCAGGCGTGTGACATACGCTCACCTGCGACAGTTCGATCAGATCGAGACCATAAGAATGATGCAGGAGACGCTCGAACTGCTGGCGAAAGGCGAGCGCACCGCCGAAGAGCAGAGACGGTTGGAGGAGTTGGAAGCCAAGGCCGACGCGCGCCGACCGCCAGAGTTGGTCGTTGATCCAGCGACCCTGTCTGGGGCGATCGACGATCTGCTGGTGCCTTACACGCGTCGCGGCTTGGCGTTGTCCGGCGGCGGGTTTCGTGCAGCATGCTTCCATCTTGGGGTACTTGCGGCGCTGGCTGACCGAGACCTGCTGCGTCGGGTGGATATGTTGTCTTGCGTCTCCGGCGGTGCGATCGCAGGCGCAGCGTATGCAGTTCGCTTGAAGGCCCTGCACACCACCAAGCATGATCTGGAAATCACAGTTGATGACTACCGGACATTGGTCGCCGATCTTGTCGACGTCTTCATTCGCGTGACCGGGATGAACCTGAGGGCGGCCGCGTTTAGAAGCCCACGTGCGATCTGGCGCATGTGGTCGTCGCCCAACTACACGTTCAGCGAGCGAATCGCTGATCTGCTTGACGATCACCTGTTCGCCCCTCTCGTCAGATCGAATCCTAAGTATCGCGGCGTTGACGAGGCGAAACTGAAGGCACTGCGGGTTGCCGGTCTCAACTACTCTCAACCAACCGGGCTGGCATTCAGAGAGAACCTGGGGAAGAGCGAGACCATCTGGCCCCTCACGCCCTGGGACCTCATGCAGGCGCCCCTTGGGGAGCCGGCTAGATTTGAGGTGGACTCCAAGCGGAATGGGGCCAGAAGATCCAAATGTCCCGAGCTCTTCATCAATACGACGGCACTCAACACGGGTGGCGGATACATCTTTTCCACAAGCGGGAATGGTGAGCCGGTCAATGAGCTGAGAAGGGAGATCTCCAGCCGGCCTACCTTGCGGTGGCGGCGCTACGGGGACATCAGTGCTGGCGGTGACATGAGACCAGAGAGCTTCAGGATCTCAAGGATCGTGGCCGCATCTGCCAGTGTGCCCGGCCTCCTCGCACCAATCCTGTTCCGGAGGACCGGCCAGGAGGCCTTGCTCGCACTCGCTGATGGCGGCGTGTGCGACAACCAAGGATTCAATCCATTGTTCTCGAATGGCTGCAACTGGATTCTTGCAAGCGACGCTGCTGGCCAGTTGAAGTTCCAGGCATTTCCAGAAGTCGCCAATATTGAGGTCATGACCCACTCGACGGACGTCTTGATGGAGCGGATACGTGAACAGTCGTACAGCATGGCTCACAGACTCGCAGCTGCCCAGCCCACCATCAAATTCACGGCGCTGCACCTGACTCGGGGGCTTACTGATCCCTCGCCGCATGGTGCATTTGATCTCGATGAGCGCCTTGCCGACCTGACGCGGTCGCTCCGGCGTACCACTGAATTTGGCGTCGATTCGGAATGTCAAAGGCTGCTTGCCAGCATGCGAACGGATCTTGACTGCTACTCGGAGGCTGAAGCGCTCAGTCTGATGGCTGACGGGTATCTGCAGGCGAGCCATTCCCTGGACGACGGAGCTAACCCCTCAGCGGAGCCGGCGCAGAACTGGAGATTTGGAAAGCTAATTCCGAAGCTAGAGAAGTTCGAGCAGGACGGCGACTTGGCCACGGTGCTTGGTGCGGCCAGATATCGGGCTATGCGCCTGCCGAGGTTGGTCGCGGCGAAGCTTGGTTTCGGCGCCGCTGGTCAGCGCTTCGTGTTGGCTACTTTGTACTTGGCCGCACTTGTCCTTGCTGGGACCGCCGCATTTGTTGGACCTGCAAGCGGAGCGACGGGGCATGTGCTTCGATGGCTGTTGCTCTACCTGCTCGCGGTGTTCCTGGTTCACAAGCTCCCGCCGACGAGCTTCAAGCGCTGGCTCTGGAAGCTCGCCTCCGGGCCGTTCTTGCTTGCAGCCATGTTGCACTCATGGGCGGTCATCTACGCCTGCGATCCCCTGTATCGCAGGCTCTGCCGACTGAAGTGAGACCACTGGGCGCGAGTTGCGCACCGAGCTCGACGCGAGTGCCGTCTACCCTCTCGACCGGCGGTGCGCGGGTTCTAAGTCGCCGAGGGTACGGTTGGACTGCGGTGTTGCAGGCGTTCGCCCTACGCCAAGCATTGCCCGGTAAGCGTCCTGTGCCTTGGGATAGAGCGATCACTTCCGGGTATGAAGCCGCCGGACCCAACCAGGGCACCCAACGGCCAGTCTTCGTGGATGCTGCCGTTCAGGCACTGACATGCGAATGTCTCAGTTCAGCCTGAAGCCGCCGGCCGCTCCACAACGATCGCAAACGCTGTGTTCGGGCCACGGAGGACTACTGAACAATGACACCCAGTCGCGACCTCAATCGACCCATTGCCCAGCGCTCAAAGCACGCCCACTCGTTGCGTAACGCAAACCTTCTTTCCCATTGCAGTCGCCGCACGGGCGGCCACGATTGAGATCTGCGCGCCGTCGATGGAGCGCCCGATCGAACGCGTCCTGCCGCCGTTCAGCCTCAGGCACAAGACCCACCATTCGAACCTCTTCCCGTTCACGAAGTGCTGGATGTCAATGCATTCAACAGCAGAGAACACCGTCAGCAGCCTCCCGGCGTAGGAGACCCGCTGCGATCGTTTGTCGAAATCTACAAGCCATCCGTCCGCATTCAATCGCAACTGGTTCTGGTCCTCGATGTCGATCTCCACATCCGAAAGGGTGACCAGAAAGCCGCCGGGCATGAAGGCGAGGATTTTCTTGAGCGACAGCGCCATGATCTCTCTTGTTCTCCCAGTGGCTCTATGCCGAACGCCGACGGACTTTGCTCATTCAAGCACCCCGATCACGGTCCCGTGAGCGTTGCCTCCGCCACGCAGTGGCTTGGCTCTCGCGGCAACCATGAGGACTTGCAGAGCAGGTATCGTAGGTGGCCTCGAGTGCTCACCGCATTCTGATGCAGACCCAGGGTGCGTCGCGGCACGGCGATACTCCAGACTGCCCCTGACAGAGGAGAGGCAATGCCATCGGAGCAGACGAAGCGGATCACCGCATGGCTGATCGCGTCGGCGGTGATCGGCTTCACCGTGCTGCTGATCGCCATACGCCCCACCCCCGAAGCGCAGCAAGCCGCCTGCGCGCAGCAGTGTCGGCCGCGGCACGGCACCTGGACGCCCGACCCCACGCTCGCGGCGCGAGGACACCGCCGGGAGAGGCGTCCCGTCCGTTTGCCTCTGCCGCTGACGTCCCCCACCCTCGGGACGACCGGCCAAGAGTCATTTGCACCCACCCCACCAAGCCGGCAACATGGGCCGCTCGCCGCCGGACTTCTCCGCGGCGCCCCTGCAGGGAGCTTCCCATGGCACGTGCTTGCGTTCCCGGCCCCATCGGGCTCGACACCGCCCGGCTGATGTCCGATCCGGGCACGACCTGGCTCGGCGACTCGCCCCGCCCCGGCCCGATCGGCCTCGACGCCTCCGCCGGCGACAACTGGCTGCTGGTGGCCGCGGACTTCACACCGCCCGCCCACGCCCCGTCCGTCCCCGCGCCGCGCAAGCCCATCGCCACAGCCGACGGCGGCGAGCGCGGGCTCACCACCGGCGAGATCGCGATGGCCCGCCTGCTCTTCAAGGACGCGCTCGACTACACCGTCATCAAGGTCCACAAGGACGAGTACCTGCCCTTCGGCCTGCAGCCCGACGACACCGCCATGACGCCCAACGGCGAGATGTACTTCAACAAGGCCTACTTCAAGGAAGACTTCTCCCAGGGCGAGGACGGCGACAAGCACTGGTTCATGCACGAGATGGTCCATGTGTGGCAACACCAGCTCGGCTATTGGGTGCGCCTGCGCGGCGCGATCCGGATCGGCCTGTCCTACAAGTACGAGCTGAAGGCCGGCCAGACCCTCGGTGACTACAACATGGAGTCCCAGGGCGACCTGCTCGCGGACTACTTCGCGCTCAAGCACCTCAGTTCGCCCGATGCCATGAGCCAGAGGCAGTACGCGAAGAACCTGCCCCTTTTCGAAGAGGTGCTCAAATCCTTCATCGCCAATCCCGCCGACAAGGCCAACCTGCCCTGAGTCGAGCACGCCCATGACGTCCATGAAGTCGATGAAGCCACTGCTGCTGCTCGCGCTGTCCGCCTGGATCTGCTCAGCCTGCGCCACGTCCCGCCGCGGCGAGGCCGAGGTCCGCATGGAAGGCGGAAAGCCCTGTTTCACGCTCACGGCGAAGGAAGCGAAGCGCGATCCCG
The DNA here is from genome assembly GCF_050632145.1 of Roseateles chitinivorans. Lineage (GTDB taxonomy): Bacteria > Pseudomonadota > Gammaproteobacteria > Burkholderiales > Burkholderiaceae_C > Roseateles > Roseateles chitinivorans_B. The sequence continues at coordinate 3,958,960 of NZ_CP192577.1, read as the reverse complement.
GCGTGAGACTGCAGGCAGTGATCGTCTCCGATGCGTCGTCCAAGCCGGTGACCAAGGTCTGGTCGCTGGGCATCGATCCCGCGCAGGGCGCGCCGATGTCGAACGCGAGCTGCATCGCCTATGGCCAGGTGCCCCCGGCGCTGAAGTCAGCACGCCACCGGCCCCGCTGCTGCCAGACCGCGTCTATCTGGTCTTCCTGAACGGCCGGCCCTCCGATCCGTCCGATCCGACGCATGGCTACGGGGCCAAGTTCTGCCTCGCCTCCGACGGCGCGCAGGGCCAACGGCTGGTCCCGCTCAAGCCCGGTTCCCGCGAATGGATCGACGAGGTCTGCCGCTGATGAGAAAGACTGTCTTGCGAATCCTTCCTGCCCTGCTCCTCGCCGTCACCGGCATCGCCCACGCCGCCGATTTCTACGGCGACCCGAATTCAGAAGCCCAGAAGTGGGTGAAGGCCCATCCGTCCGACGGTCGCGTGAACGACATCCGCGACCGCATCGCCAATCAACCGGGCGCGCGCTGGTTCGGCGACTGGACGACGGACATCGGCGCGGACGTCGCGGGCTACGTCGGCCGCGCCACCGCCGCGGGACGCACACCCGTCCTCGTCGCCTACAACATCCCGAATCGCGATTGCGGCGGGGAAGAGAGCAGCGGCGGCGCGGCGTCGGCCGCCGCCTATCGCGACTGGATCTCGACCTTCGCCTCCGCCGTGGGCGCGACGCGCTCGGCCGTCATCGTGCTTGAGCCCGATGCGCTCGCGGACCTGGGCGGCACGAAGTGCGAGAGCCTCAAGGCCACCCGCCTGTCGCTGCTGGCCTATGCCACCGAGCAGTTCAAGAAGAAATCGCCGCTGAGCAAGGTCTACCTCGACATCGGCCACAGCAGCTGGCTGTCGGCGGCACAGGCCGCGGATCTGCTGGGCCAGGCCGGCATCAAGGACGCGCGCGGCTTCTCGCTCAACGTTTCCAACTTCAAGACGACGCAGACCGAAACCACCTATGGCAAGGCCGTCGCGGCCGAACTCGCCAAGCGCGGCTTCGGGACGAAGACCTTCGTCGTCGACACCAGCCGCAACGGGAACGGCCCGCCGCCCGTCTATGAGGGCAACTGGTGCAACCCGTCCGCGCGGAAGATCGGCGTGGCGCCTTCGATCTCGCCCGCCGGCGAGTCCCCCGAGATGCGCCTGTGGCTAAAGAACCCCGGGCTCTCCGATGGCCAGTGCGGCACGAGTGCCGCCAAGGCGGGGATCTTCGATCCCGAACTCGCCTACAAGCTGATCCACGGGTACTGAGGGGCGGCGGGCAGCCAGAGCCCCGTCACATCGACCGACGCGTCGACCATCGCATCGGTCTTCGAATCATCGGTCTTCGCATCGGTCGTCGAGGCCGTCAGTGCATCACCTTCGCCAGGTGGCTCGCCATCATCCCGGCCGTGATGCGCGCGACCTCCTTGGGCTTGAGGCTCTCGTCGAAGAGCATCTCCACCGTCGCGTAGATCAGCTCCACGACGATGCGGCTCGCGAGCTTGAGCTCCGCGCGCTTCGCGCCCGGCAGCGCCTTCACCAGCAGCCGCGTCTGCGCCTCCGTGACCGCCGCGTGCGACGCCAGGCGCACCTCCTGCAGCGCGGGCACGGCCCGCATCGCCCGCATGATCCACACGCCCGCCGGCGTGTCGCGCGTGGCCGCGTAGGTGTCCAGCAGCAGTCCCGCCAGCGCCTCCTCCAGCGCCGGCACGCCGCGCTGCACCACCTCCACCGACATCCACTTCGCGACGCACTCGTTCTGGCGCTGCATCAGGCGCTGCCCGAGCTCGAACAGCAGCGCGTACTTGTTCGGGAAGTACCGGTAGAGCGCCGGCGGCGACAGCCCCGCCCGCATGCAGACGAGGTTGGTGGAGAGCCGCTCCACGCCGACCTCGATCAGGGTCTGCGCCGCCGCCTCGAGGATGCGCTCGTAGGTCTCCGTGGCGCGCTGCTGCGCGGGCAGCTTCTTGGCGGCGAGCGCCGGTGCCGCCAGGGCATCGGGGACGGCATCGGGGCCGGTCTCGGAGTCGACACCGTGCGCCCCTCCGCCCCGGGCGCGATCGCCGGTGCGAGGACGAGCGCGGACGCCGGGACGTCTGCGGGGATCTTGCGGCGCGAAGCAGTCATAGGCGTGGGCATCGGCGTGGGCATCGGCATGAACATCGATGGGGGCATCGATGCGGGTATCGACGAGGGCGTGGCGGGCTTGGGCTCTCCGGGATTCTTCCAGTGTCGACGAGCACGCCGGAAAGATAGCCATGACTATAAGATCTCCGCTCATCTTCCAACGCATGGTTTGCGCCGAGATGAGCACACTTCCTTTCGCGGTTCCGGCTCCCACCTCGACGCGCCGCCGTGGCGCGCAGGCCCTGGCGATCGCCGTCGGCTCGGTGGCGCTGCTGATGCTCGGCCTGCAGCCGCTGCTGCTGGGCGCCCTGCTCGAAGCCGGTCATGTCACGCTGGAGGGCGTCGGCCTGGTGGCGATGGGAGAGATCGTGGCCCTGGGCCTGGGCGTCCTGATCGGCGACCTGGCGCTGCCGGTGCGCTCGCTGCGATCCGTCACCGTCCTGGCCGCCCTCGCCGCGGCGGCGCTGAACCTCGTGACCATGCGCGTCACCGGTGATCTGGCCCTGGGGCTCGTGCGTGCCGGGGCCGGCGTCGCCGAAGGCCTGATGGTCTGGAGCACCACCGCCGTCATCGTCCGGGCCGCCGTGCCCGAGCGCCTCGCCGGCCTGTTCTTCGTCGTGCAGACGCTGGCGCAGTCGATGCTCGGCCTCGCGCTGGCGCACCTGGTCCTCCCCGTGTCCGGATGGCCGGGCGGCTTCGCCGTGCTGGCCGGACTCTGCGGCGCGGCCGCCCTGCTCGCCCTCCTCTTCGCACGGCCGCTCGGCCCGCTCACGCCCACCGTGAGCCAGGCCGGCATCGGCATGACCTGGACCCGGTACCGCGTCGGCACGCTGCTGCTCGTCTTCCTGCAGCTCGCCACCCTGGGCGCGCTGTGGGCCTATGCCGAGCCGCTGGGCACGCGCGCCGGCTTCTCGCCGCTGGCCGTCCAGACGCTGATCGCCGCCGGCCTCGGCATGCAGGTCGTCGGCGGCAGCGTCGGCACCTGGCTCGTGCGCCGCCTGCCGGTGCGTCCCGTGCTGCTGGGGTGCGCGGTCGTGCTCGGGTTCAGCGCGCTCGCCATCGCGAGGACCGCCCAGGGCGGCACCGTCGCCTTCGCCGTCCTCTGCGGCCTGTTCACCTTCACCTGGCTGTTCATGCTGCCCTTCCAGATGGCGCTCGCCTTCCGCGTCGACGGCAGCGGGCGCGTCGCCTCGCTGGTGCCGGCCGCCCAGCTCTTTGGCAGCGCGTTCGGGCCGCTGATGGCCTCGCTGGTCGTCACCGGCGACGAGGTCGCGCCGGTGCCCTTCGTGGCCGCCGCGTTCGCCGGGCTGGCGATCCTCGCGCTGCCGCTGACGCGCTCGCCCTCTCGGCACGCGGTGGACTGACACCGCCGCCCTTTCCGAAGGCAGCAGCGCCCTTCTTGCTCCGACAGGGTTTCTCCGCAAATCCAATTCGATAGTCATCGCTATACCATAGCCATCACTATCCAATTGACGCGAGGGCAGGCCCCTCCGGAGAGGACGCGATGGCAGCTCGACCCGCCCTTTCTCGACGAACCGTGATCGCCGCGCTTTGCGTCACGCTGTTCACGGCATTCATCCCCGGCCTGGCGATGGCCATCGGCCCGGACGACGCCAAGGGCCGATGGCTGAGCGCGGACGGCGGCGCCGTCATCGAGTTCAAACCCTGCGACGACAAGCCGGCCGCGCTGTGCGGCCGCATCGTCTGGGACAAGGACGCGGGCAAGGCCAACGACACCTGCGGCATCCAGATCGCACAGCTGGACCGCTACGAGAACGAGGCCTGGCGCGACGGCTGGGTCTACGACCCACGCGACAAGAAGAAATACAAGGGCGCGCTGCGCGTGAAGGGCGGCGACCTCTACATCCGCGCCTACATCGGGACCGAGATCCTCGGCCAGACCGAGCAGATGAAGCGCGTGGCGGAGCTGCCTGCCACGCCGGTCTGCAAATCCTGAACACCAGAACGAGGAGACAAGAGATGAACCACAAGATCGCCGCGCTGACGACCTTGACCGCCCTCGGTGCCCTCTGCCCCTTGGCGGCTCACGCCGACGAGTCCGGCACCGCCACGATGGGCATCGAGACCGAAGTGAAGCTGCTGTCCGACCTGCGCAACCGCGGCGTGTCGGACTCCGGCCGCAAGCCCTCGCTGCAACTGGGCGTGCAGCTCGCGCACGAGTCCGGGATCATCGGCCTGGCGCAGCTGTCCACCGTCAGCAAGAAGGCGTTCACCGACGGCGACGGCTTCAACCTGCTGCTCGGCACCGGCTACCGCTTCGGCGATCCCGACGGCTGGCACTTCGGCGTCGGCCTGGCCAAGGAGTTCTTCCCCGGCGCGAAGTTCGACGCGCCCCACGGCATCGACATGGAGGCCGGCGTGCCGGTGGACTTCCGCCGCACCCGCTACGACACCGCCTACGCCGTGCTGGAGATCGGCTGGGGCAAGCTCGAAGGTCGCATCCTCAACGTGCTCTCGCGCACCTACCGCGGCGCGGACACCGGCGGCGTGTGCGGCCAGATCCTCGTCGCCGGCGTCGACCCCACGCCGGCGCTCGAGTGTTATGCGCGCGGCGACCAGAACTCGCGCGGCAGCCTGCTGTACGACCTGACCTACCGCCATCCGCTGACGCCCACCACCACGCTCAACCTGCATGCGGGCACGCAGAAGATCCGCCACTTCAAGGAGGCGGACTTCAGCGACTACTCGATCGGCGTCACCCACGTGCGCTGGGGCCTCAACTTCACCGCCGAGTGGGTCGCCACCAGCACCCATCGGCCGGAGCTCTTCATGATCCCCGACGGCGACGGCTGGAAGCGCCAGGACAACAACACCGTCGTGGTGTCGGTGTCGCGCAAGTTCTGATGACGTCGTCGGCCACTGCGCCCGTTCCGCCTGCGTCGCCGGCTGCCTCGCCCTCGCCCTCGCGCGCACCCTCACCCTCGCCAGGCGCTTCGAGTCCCTCCTTGTCGTCCGCCCCTGCCGCGGCACCGCTGGTGCTGGCGGTGGACCTCGGCACCAGCGGCTGCAAGTGCGCGCTGGTGACGCTGGCGGGGGACGTGCTCGCCTGGGCTTTCCGTCCCGTCCCCCTGCACATCGACGGCGCGCGGGCGGAGCAGGATCCGCAGGCCTGGTGGCAGGCGTTGCTCGACGCCGCCGGCGAAGTGCTCGCGCCCGACGCGGCGCGACGCCGGCGCGTGGTGGCGGTGTGCTGCTCCACGCAGACCGAGGTGACCGTCTGTCTCGGTCACGACGGCCGCGCGATCGGTCCGGCGTTCAGCTGGCTGGACGCGCGCGGTGCCGCCGCGATCCGACGCCGTCTGCGCGGCCGCTGGCTCAACATCGAGGGCTACGCGCCGCGCAAGCTCTGGCGCTGGCTGCGGCTCACCGGCGGCGCGCCGTCGCTCAGCGGCCGCGACGCCGCCGGCCACATGGCCTTCATCCGCGACGAACAGCCCGCCGTCCACGACGCCACGCGCTGCTTCCTCAATGCGCTCGACTACCTGAACTACCGCCTCTGCGGTCGCGTGTGCGCGACGCAGGATTCCATCCTCACCAGCTGGGTCACCGACAACCGCGATCCCTCGCGCATCCGCTACGACGACGGCCTGATCCGCGCGCTGGGACTGGACGCCGACAAGCTGCCGCCGATCGTCCGCTCCACCGACGTGCTGGGGCCGCTGCTGCCCGAGGTCGCCGCGGCGCTGGGACTGCCCGCGTCCACGCCCGTCGTGGCCGGCGCGGTCGACACCTCCGCCGTCGCGGTCGGCGCGGCGGTGTCGGATTTCGAGACCCACCTCTACCTCGGCACCTCGTCGTGGCTGGGCGCGCATGTGCCGACCATGCGCACCGATGTCCGCCACAAGATCGCGGCGGTGCCCTGCGCGGTCGATCAGCGCTACCTGGCGCTGGCGCTGCAGTCGACGGCCGGCGCCAACCTGTCCTTCCTGCGCGACCGCATCCTCTACCACCCCGACGAGCTGGCGTCCGACGAGGAACACCCCGCCGTCTACGAGCTGCTCAACAAGATCGCCGCGCGCGTGCCGCCCGGCGCGCGCGGGCTGATCTACACACCGTGGCTCTTCGGCGAACGCACGCCGGTGGACGATCCGCTGCTGCGCGCGGGTCTGATCAACCTCTCGCTGGAGCACTCGCGAGAGGACATCTTCCGCGCGTTCCTGGAGGGCGTCGCGCTGAACACGCGCTGGATGATGGCGCCCTTCGCGCGGCTGCTGGGGCGCTCGCCGGGCACCATCGCGACCGTGGGCGGCGGCGCGCAGAGCGACGTCTGGTGCCAGATCCTCGCGGATGTCACCGGCCAGCCGATCCGACAGCTCGAGCATCCCATCCAGGCCAATGCGATCGGCGCCACCTACCTCGCGGGCATCGGCACTGGCGCGCTGCGCTTCGCGGACCTGCCGGCGTTGCGTCGCACGCGCCGCATCTACGAACCGACCGTCGCGCTGCGCAGCCTCTACGACGACAAGTTCGAGGCCTTCAAGGAAATCCGCGAGCGCCTGGCGCCGCTGTATCACCGGCTCAATCGCGTGCCCGGGACGACGACTGCGGCAGCAGCGGCAGCCGCCGCCACCAGCACCGCGACCGGCACGGCGACGGAAGGCTCGACATGAAACACGAGATCGCGCGCCGGCACGTGGTGGACCTCTGTCTGCGCCTGTCCGAGCGCGGCTACTTCGCCGGCACCGGCGGCAACCTGATGCTGCGCATGGACGACGGACTCGTTGCCGTCACACCGTCGGCCACGGACTACCTGGTCATGCGGCCCGAGGACGTCTGCGTGCTGCGGCTGGCCGATCTGGCCGTCGTCGACGACGCCAGCAACGGTGAACGCAAGCCCTCCGTCGAGACCGCCCTGCATGCGCGCGTGCTGCGCGCGCGGCCGGACGTCGGCTGCAGCGTCCACCACACCAGCCGCTGGCGAGCGCCTGCGCGCTCATCGGCCAGGCGCTGGCGGTGCCGGAGGCGCACCGACGCTGGCTCGGCACCGAGGTGCCGGTCGTCGGTTATGCGCCGTCGGGCACCGCGTGGCTGGCGGGCAAGCTGTCCAAGGCCGTCCGGCCCGATCGACAGGCCTATCTGCTGCGCAACCATGGCATCCTGTGCTGCGCGGCGGACAGCGCCACCGCGCTCGACGCCGTCGAGCACCTCGAGGCCCTCGCCCGCGACCTGCTCGCGGCGCGCATCGACGAACGCGCCCGCCGCGAGCCCGGCCTCATGGCCCGGCTCGCCCCGGTGCGCGATCTGCTGCTCCATCTCAAGGGACCGTGATGTCTACGCTTGCCTCCGCCCCTCCTCCGGCGCCGCCGCCGCTGATCCCGCGGCGTTCACGCCAGGCGACCGCCGTACCGATCCGTCGCACGGCGTCCTGCCGCCCGACGCGCCCGCGGTGCCGGCCTGGCCCGACACGCACGCGCTCTACGAGCGCTTCGCCGCGCTGGTCAACCAGCCGATGCGACCGATCCGGCCGGACGCGATGCCCAAGGTGCTGCGCTGGTTCGACGATCACTGCGCCGGATCCAAGCGCCTCGCGGCGCAGGCCGCCACCGTCATTCCCGGCGGCGTGCAGCACAACCTCGCCTTCAACCATCCGTTCCCGCTGGCGATCACGCGGGCCGAGGGCGCGCACCTCACCGACATCGACGGCAACCGCTACATCGACTTCCTGCAGGCCGGCGGCCCCACGCTGCTCGGCAGCAATCCGCCCGCGGTGCGCGCGGCGGTGCACGCGCTGCTCGACGACTGCGGCCCGGTCACCGGCCTGCTGCACGAGTACGAGGTCAAGCTCGCCGAACTCGTCTGCCGCCACATGCCCGGCGTGGAGATGCTGCGCATGCTGGGGTCTGGCACCGAGGCGGTGATGGGCGCGGTGCGGCTGGCCCGCACGTTCACGAAGCGCCAGCGCGTGATCAAGATCGGCGGGGCGTACCACGGCTGGAGCGATCAGCTCGTCTACGGCATGCGGCTGCCCAAGACCGGCCGCATGGAAGCGATCGGGATCCCGCGCGGCGCCGCGGCCAACACGCAGGAGTGCCTGCCCAACGACCCGGAGGCCCTGCGCCGCATGCTGCGCTGGAACCGGCTGCGCGGCGGGACGGCGGCGGTACTGCTGGAGCCCTTCGGTCCGGAGAGCGGCACGCGGCCCGTGCATCGCGAGTTCAACGCGCAGGTCCGCGCGCTCTGCGACGAGTTCGGCGCGCTGCTGATCTTCGACGAGGTGGTGACCGGCTTCCGTGCCGGCATGGGCGGCGCACAGGCCTACTTCGGCGTGACGCCCGACCTGACGGTGCTCGGCAAGTGCCTGACCGGCGGATACCCGATGGCGGGCGCGATCGGGGGCAGGCGCGAGATCATGATGTCGCTGGTCGGCGGGATCGGGACGACATCGCGGCGGGCTTTCGTCGGCGGGACCTTGTCGGCCAATCCGCTCAGTTGCGTGGCGGGCTACCACGCGCTGCTCGAGGTGGAGCGCACCAATGCGCCCGCCGTGGCCGGCCGCGCCGGCGAGCGCCTGCGCCGGGGACTGGACGAGATCATCCAGCGGCGCGGACTGCCCTACGTGGCCTACAACCTCGGTTCCATCGTGCATCTGCAGACCTCGGGCGTGCTGCTGCTCGACACGAGCAGCCTGTGGAAGCTGATCAAGGTCAAGGACGAGGCCAAGCGTCGCAAGCACATGATGGAGGAGATGGGGGCGGCGTTCACTGCACACGGCCTGATCTCGGTGGCGGGCAGCCGGCTCTACACGAGCCTGGCCGACACCGACGACGTGATCGACGATGCGCTGAACCGCTTCGACGACGTGATGGCGCTGACATGAGCGGCGAGGCGTTTCCCGACACCTGGCGCAGCCTTCGGCAGCGGCTGCTGGCGCGCGGGCTGATGCCGCAGCCTTCGGACAGCGTGTCGCTGCGCGATCCCTCGAGCGGACGCATGTGGTGGGGGACCGCCATGGATGCCTCGATGCAGGCGCTGCCGCTCGATCCAGGCCCGCAGGGGCCCCCGACGGTTGCCTTGCATCGCGCGGTCTACCAGGCACGCCAGGACGTCTGCGCGGTGCTCGTCGGCGGCGGCCCGTTCTGCCGGCAGATGTCGGCCTTCGGCGGCTGGATGCCGGCCGTCTTCGACGAACAGATCCGGCAGCTCGGCCACATGGCGCCTCCCACCCATGACCTGTCGCAACTGCCCGGCGCGCTGGCCGAGGGTGGCAACGTGGCACTGCATGCGGGACAGCTGCTGCTGCTCGGCATGACGCCGTCGCGACTGGCGCTCAACGCGGAGCTCTTCGAGAAATGCGCGAAGGCCTGGGTGCCGGCAACGGCCAGTGGCGCGAAGCTTCGCACGCTGCCATGGATCGTCCGCCACGTTGCCAACGGCAGGCTCATGAAGGAAGAGGCGCGGGCGCGGGAGCAGGTGCGGCGGGGGCTGCGGCCCGAAGAGACGCGCGGATACTGAACGGAGCGAGGACTGCGGCGGCCGCTGGCCCTCACCCCGACCCTCTCCCGCAAGCGGGAGAGGAAGCAATGCGGGCAGCTGCGCGCGGATACGGCGCCCGCCATCCAACCGCCTTCCGCGTCCGTTCACCGGCGTCATCCGCAGGCCGCGACACGCGTTGGCCATGGGTCGGTCGATTCGATTACAACGCTGCTGATGAACAAGCCCAAGCCGCCGCTTTATCGCAAGGAAAACACGACCGCGCACACGATGCGCGATCGCCATCGCGCACGCGACTTCGGCGACACGCGCAACACCAAGGCAGAGCAGATGTCAGACGCCACGCGTCGCCCCATGCATGGCAAGGAGCAACGTGGCCGTGACTACACGCCGCTCTACCGGTTCCTGCTGTCCAAGGTCGGGCAACCGTGGTCGGAGGTCCATTCGGAGGCCGTCAGCAGACTCGATCGTCCCGACCCGATCTTCTGGATGGTCGCGCTGCACGAGGACGATCGGAAGGACTACGTGTGCACCGGGGAGTCCAGCCATTTCAGCGGCCTCTACGTCGATGAGGCGGGCCTGCTGCAACTCGTGAATCCCGACGTCGGCCCGTCCACCCTGGCGCCGACCTGCCGCTGCTGCACGCACACGTTCAACGGCGTCCCGTTCACGAAGACCTATCGTTATCCCGGCGATTGAACGCGCCCGACCCTACCCCTTTCGCGGTAGCTCCAACGCGCAGACGTTTCGCCGCTCGCATCTCATTACCGCCCGTCACACCCCGCCGGTTTTCAGGTTCGTAAAGTCGCCTCGCACTCATCAGCGGAGCTTCAAGAACATGACCGGACTGGACACCTCCACGCGCCACGCACGCTCGCCACAAGCGACCTCTGCCCGCCGTTTCCGATGGACGCTCGCGCCCCTCCTCTTGGCCGCGCTGACGGCCTGCGGCGGCGGCGAAGGGCTCGATCCGCGCGTCGTCGCGCAGGGCGCGACGTCCAAGGCCGATGCGACCGACGCGAGCGATGCGACCGATGCGATCGATGCCACCGTCGCGCAGGACGACAGCGCCCGCGCGACCATCCAGGCCACCGCCCCCGCGAAGTTCCGCCACCCCGGCATCTTCATGAGCCAGGCGCGGCTCGACACCTTCAAGGCCGCCGCCAACTCGCCGTCCGGCAGCGGCATCAAGACGGGCTACGCCGTGGTGCTCGCCGACTCGCGCAGCAACTACACGTATGCGCATCAGGCGCTGACCACCGTCGAGGTCGTCGGCAGCGCCCGCGGCCCGCAGGAGTCGCGCTTCAAGAACGACGCGATGGCCGCCTACCTCAACACCCTGCGCTGGGTGAAGACCAACGACGTGCGCCACCGCGACAAGGCCGTCGCCATCCTCAACGACTGGGCCGCGACCTTCCGCGGCTTCACCGTCGCCTCCGGCACGAACGCCGCGCAGGTCCAGCTCGAGGCGGCGTGGATGCTGCCGGTGTGGATCAGTGCCGCCGAGATCCTGCGCCACCACGGCGGCGGGCTCGGCAACTGGCCAGCCGCTGAAGTCACGCGCTTCAACGGCTTCGTCGACCGCCTCTACACCGAGACCGCCAAGGCGCAATCACGCGTCAACAACTGGGCCGTCTCCGCCGCGCTCGGCATGATGGCCACCGGCGTCTACCAGGACAACCCGACCCGCTATGCCGCGGGCCTGACGCGGCTGATCGAGATGATCCCGGTGTCGATCTACGGCAACGGCGAGATCAACGAGCTCAAGGCCCGCGACTGCTGGCACCCGCAGTACAACCTGATCGGCATCGCCCAGGCCGCCGAGATGGCCGCCAACCAGGGCGACAACTCGGTCTGGATGCACAAGCCCAACGCCAAGGACGCGCTGCCGCGCCTGGCCATGGGCCTGGAGTACATGGCCAGGTCGCTCACCAACGGATCGGGCGTGCGCGACTGCCGCAACTATCACACCGAGTCCGGCTATACCGAGCTGGCGCTCAACGGTTACGTCAGCCGCGGCGTCGCCATCCCCAACTTCCAGTCGTACGTGCGCTCGCACGGCCCCGACCAGGGCGGGTACGAGTTCCTCGGCTGGACCACCGCCACCCACGGCACCGACACCAGCGGCGCCACGCCGCCGCCGCCCGCGCCTTCTCCAGCGCCCTCCCCGGCCCCCGCGCCTTCTCCGGCCCCGTCCCCTGCGCCCCCGCCCTCACCGGCGCCCGCTCCGTCTCCTGCGCCTGCGCCAAGCTGCGCGGCCTGGAGCGAAGGCAAGACCTTCAACGTCGGCACCGTCGTCAGCTATCAGGGCAAGACCTACAAGGCCCTGGTGACGCACACCGCCTGGGCCGGCGCCGGCTGGACGCCGGCCTCGACGCCGACGCTGTGGACGCCGACGTCGGCCAGTTGCGGTAGCGCCAGGTAGCCCTGTTCCAGACAGCGGACAGCGGGTGGCCGACCGGACCGCGCCGGGCCTGCCGGGCCGGCGCGGTGCGCCCGAGGAAGACGCTCAGAAGAATTCCAGGATGACCGGGATCACGTCCACGTAGACGCCGGGCGGCGTGCTGAGCTGCCGCGCCGGGATGCGGCCGAACATCGTGTACTCCAGCCCGGGCGACAGCCCGAGCAGGTCGATGTCCACCGAGCCCGAAATCGTGACCGTCCCGTTGGTGCCGTCGCCCAGCGGCACGGTGAAGTTCGGATCGGCATACAGGCCGTAACCCAGGCTGGCCGTGCCGGACGACAGGCGCCTGGCCGCGACGGTGCCGTTGCCCGCGCCCAGGTAGACGGTCAGCGGGATCAGCAGCCCGAGGACGCCGCCGCACTTCACCTGCACCTTGGCCGTGCTGCTGACGTCCCCGTAGGCCAACGGGTTGTAGACGCCGAACTGCAGCGAGGTGGTCGTGAGCGTGCAGGTGCACAGCAGCGCGCACAGCGCGTGGGCGGAGCCGGCCGAAGTCACGAGCAGGACCGCCGCTCCAGCCTGGATCATCTTCATGCGTCATCCCGGACCTGTTGCCTGCAGTCCGCGCTGCCGCGCGGACAGGTCCGGTCACCCTGACGGGAAACCGGTCGTGGCTCGCAAGTTCTGCGTCACGCCCCGACGAGGGGCAAGGGGCGCTCCGTCGTTTCCATGTGGAAACCCTCCCCCTCGGGGTGACCAAGGTCGCGTTGGCGCTGAGGGATACTCCCCCGCGACGGTCGCTTTGGACCGTGCCTTTCGTGGAGCAGCGCCATGGGCCTGATGGACTTCATCAAGAAGCAGTTCATTGACATCATCCAGTGGACCGAGGACGACAACGGCGTCCTGGCGTTCCGCTACCCGATGCAGGACTTCGAAATCCAGTACGGCGGCTCCCTCACCGTCCGCGAATCGCAGATGGCCGTCTTCGTCAACGAAGGCAAGGTCGCCGACGTGTTCGGCCCCGGCATGTACAAGCTGACCACGCAGACGCTGCCGGTCCTCACCTACCTCAAGAACTGGGACAAGCTCTTCGAGTCCCCGTTCAAGAGCGACGTCTACTTCTTCTCCACCCGCCAGCAGGTGGACCAGCGCTGGGGCACCACCCAGCCCGTCACGATCCGCGACAAGGACTTCGGCGCCGTGCGCCTGCGCGCGTTCGGCAACTACTCATACCGCGTCGTCGATCCGAAGAAGTTCCACACCGAGATCTCCGGCACCCGCGAGCGCTACACCGTCACCGAGCTCGACGGCCAGCTCCGCGGCCTGATGCTGCAGCACATCTCGGACGCGGTGGCCCAGTCCGGCATCCCGTTCCTGGACCTCGCCGCCAACCAGGTCGAGTTCGCCAAGGCGCTGCATGAAGCGACCGCGCCGTCCTTCGACGCGCTCGGCCTCAAGCTCGAGATGGTCACGCTGCAGAACGTCTCGCTGCCCGAGGAACTGCAGAAGATCCTCGACCAGAAGATCGGCATGGGCATGATCGGCCAGAACATGGGCCAGTTCATGCAGTACCAGACCGCGCAGGCCATCCCCAAGCTGGCCGAAGGCGTCGGCTCGGGCGGCGGTGGCGGCGTGGCCGGCGATGCGATGGGGCTCGGCGCGGGCCTGGCCCTGGGCCAGACCATGGCGCAGCAGTTGCAGCAGAGCCTGGCGGGCGCCAATCAGACCGCGCAACCCGCCGCGCCGGTGCAGCCGCAACCCGTCAGCGCCAGCGCCGACGAGGTGCTGCTGCTGCTGGAGAAGCTCGGCGACCTCAAGGCCAAGGGCATCCTCACCGACGAGGAATTCGCGGCCAAGAAGGCCGAGCTGCTGAAGAAGCTCAGCTGACGCCGTCCGGCGTCACCGGCTGGTCCCGCCCCGGATCCTGATTGGCTACCGCTTCCCCCAGCGCCGCTGGCAGGCGCACTGCCCCAATTGCGGTGCGCCGGTCGAGTTCGCCTCGGCCGCGTCCGCCAGCGCCGTCTGCAGCTATTGCCGCTCCACGCTGCTGCGTGAGGGCGACGCGCTGCGCAAGATCGGCACGACCTCCGAAGTCTTCGAGGACTACTCGCCGCTGCAGCTCGGCGCCGCCGGGCGCTATGCCGGCACGGGCTTCGTCGTCGTCGGCCGGCTGCAGATGTCCTATGCGGACGGCGGCTGGAACGATTGGCACATCCTGTTCGACGCCGGCGCCGACCGGCCGCCCCGCAGCGGCTGGCTGGCCGAGGACAACGGCCGCTTCGTCATCAGCTTCGAGGCGCCGCTCGACGAGCGCGCCCCCGATCCCGCGACGCTGCGCCCTGGCGGTCTGCAGATGCTGGCGGGCTCGGCCTGGCAGGTCGCGTCCATCGAGGACGCGACGATCGCGGCCGTCGAGGGCGAGCTGCCGCATCCGCCCCATCTCGCGACGAGTTTCCCGGTCGTCGACCTGCGCAACACCGCCGACGAGGTCGCGACGCTCGAGTACAGCGATCCGGCGCAGCCCACCTGGTCGGTCGGGCGCGCGGTGGTGCTCGCCGACCTGAAGCTGACCGGCCTGCGCGAGGACAGCGGCGCGACGCTGAAGTCCAGGTCGCTGCCCTGCCCGAATTGCGGCGCGGCGCTCGAGCCGGCACTCGGCACGACGCAGTCCATCGTCTGCGGCCAGTGCAAGTCGGTCGTCGACGTGTCCAAGGGCGCCGGCGCCGACCTGACGGCCTACCGCCAGAACACCGGCGGGGAACCGCAGATCCCGCTCGGCACCACCGGCCTGCTCGCCATCGCGGGCGGCACGCCCCAGCCGTGGCAGGTCGTCGGTTACCTGGAGCGCTGCGACATCCCCGAGTCCAGCGAGGACGAACAGACCTTCTGGCGCGAATACCTGCTGTTCAGCCGCATGGAGGGCTTCGCCTTCCTGGTCGACACCGAGGACGGCTGGAGCGTCGTGCGCCCGATCACCGGCGCGCCGTCGAACGCGAGAGCCAAGGCCGTCACCTACCAGGACAAGGACTTCAAGCACAAGTGGACCTACACCGCCAAGGTCACCTATGTGCTGGGCGAGTTCTACTGGCGCGTCAAGCGCGAGGAACGCGCGCTCGTGCGCGACTACGAGTGGCGCAATGGCACGCGGCTGGAGCTGCTCAGCAGCGAGCAGGCCGGCAACGAGGTGACCTGGAGCCACGGCCGCGCGCTCGACGCCGCCGAGGTGCGCCGCTTCTCCGCGCTGCCCGAGGACAGGATGCCGGCGCTGCGCCGCGACGTCTCGTCCGGCATGGACCAGGGCAAGCTGCTGCGCAACATCATCATCGGCATCTTCGTCATCGCGGTGCTGTTCGCGCTGCTGCGCGCCTGCAGCAAGGACGACTGCGACCGCTACAAGGACACCTACGGCGAGAGCAGTGCCGAGTACCAGCAGTGCAAGCGCAGCAGCCGCGGATCCGGCGTGGGCTACGTGGGCTCCAGCGGCGGCTCTTACGGCGGTTACAGCAGCGGTGGCGGCGGCCACAAATAGACACGAGCGGTCACGCGTCGCCCGACAATCGCGGAGACACTCCGGCCGCTCGGACCTCCGCCCATGGTCGGCATGCGCGACCTCGACACTGAACGAACGACAGCTCAGGAGAACGACATGGAAGGTTTCGAATGGCTCAAGCCCGCGATCGTGCTGGGCTCCATCCTGTACGCCCTGATCGGCGTGCTGGTGTTCTGGATCAGCTTCATCGTCATCGACAAGCTGACCCCGTACAAGCTGTGGGAAGAGATCGTCGAGCACAAGAACATGGCCCTCGCCGTCGTGGTGGCGGCCATGTGCATCTCCATCGGCCAGATCGTCGCCGCGGCGATCCACGGTTGAACTGACGCCACCTCCATGCCCCTGCCTGCCCGATTCGCCGTCCCCCTTGCGCCCTGGGCGCTGGCCCTGGCCACCCTGTTCGTCGCCGCCGGCCCGGCTGCCGCGCAGACGACGCCGTACAAGCCGCCCCCGCCGGCCAGACCGTCCGGCATCGCCCCCAAGGGCGACTTCACGACGGACCTGCAGCGCGCGAAGCCGGAGGCCGACCCCGGACAGGCCGCCGGCAGCGACGGCTCCGACGAGGCCTTCCGCGCCAAGGCCGAGGCGGACGCAATCCGCAAGGCCAACGTGTCGGCCCGGCACGATCTCATCAAGCGCACCGGCTCGCGGCTGGTGCTGCCCACCGTGTCCGGACGGCCGGAACTCTTCGACAGCGTCTGGCCCAATGCCAGCGGCCACGGCGAAGCCGCCTACGAGGACTACCGTTTCGACGGCCTGTCGCCGGATCGCGAGTTCTTCGTCGTGCGCGCCACCTACTACGAGAGCAGCGACGTCATCTGGGTCTCGCGCCAGGACGGCGAACGCTACCGGCTGCGCGCCACGCCCCGGCCCTCGCCGGACGGCAGCCTGCTGGTCGTCGTCAATGCCTCCGAGGGCAACGACTTCAACGGCATCCTCATCTGGGAGCGGACCTCGAGCCGGCTGGTCGAGCGGTTCCGGCAGGAGCCCGACGACCGCTACGCCCTCTACCGCTTCATGCGCTGGAAGGACAACCGCACGATCGAGCTGGAGCGCACCACGTCGGGCGATCCCCTGACCTGCCCCAATGCGCAGGAAGAATCGCTGGTCGTGCTCGCGCGCGACGGTGACCACTGGGCGCTCAAGGACGTCACCGCGCCGCGCTGCCGACGTTGAGCGGCGGCGGATTCCGCCGCGTCGTCGGACGCGTCGTCCGCCACGTGATCCACCCGAGATCGACGTCAGCACCACGCCGTTCGACGGGGTCAGGCCTTGTCACCAGGCGTAACGTGTGTGGGCCAGCGCACGCTGGCCCTTTTAGACTCCGGCGCCTGAAGTCCCATTCCGCCTGCGCTCGCGCCCGCGCTTCCGTCCGATGTTGTCCGTTCCGTCCGCTGTCGAGGCCGCTTCTCCCGCGCCCCTCTCCGCAGCCGCATCCGCAGTCATCACCGCTGCCGCCTCGTCCGCTTTCGCCGCGCACCGCGGCCGCGCCTGCCGGACGGCCCTCGCGCTCGCGCTGGTGCTGACGGGATTCGCGGCCGAAGCAACGTCCAATGCCTGGCCCGCGCCGCCGCGCCCTGTCGCGTCCGTCGGGCTGGCGCCCCGCGGCAGCCTGTTCGCGCCATCGTCCGAGGCTGCCGGAGCGCCCGTCGCCCAGGAGGGTTCCGACGAGGAGTTCCGCGCCCAGGCGGAAGCCGAAGTGCTGCGCCGGCTCGGCCTCGCCGCACGTCGCGACGACCTGCGACTGTGGCTGCCCGTCGCCAAGGGCCGGCCGGTGATCCTCGACAGCCAGCGCCCCGATCCCGCCGACCCGCTGCTGCCCTCGGTGGACTTCCGCCTCGACGGCCTGTCGCCCGACGGCCAGTTCTACGTCGTGCGCGCGACGCTGGCCGCCGGCAGCGAACTGCTGTGGGTGTCGCGTGCCGACGGCACGCGGTATGAGATGCACGGCAACGTGCATCCGTCGCCCGACGGCCGCTACCTGGTCGTGACGCATGCGTCGCCGGGCCGGGAGTTCAACGGCGTCGTCCTCTGGAGCCTCGAGGATGGCCGGCTGGTCGAGCGCTACCGCTTCCAGCCCACGCCGGAGCAGACGGCCATCAGCTTCCGCTTCATGCGCTGGCGCAACGCGGACACGGTGGAGCTGGCGCAGTTCGCCGAAGTCGACGCGGGGACCTGCGACCTCGGGACGCTCAGTTCCACCGCGCTGCTGTCGCGCAAGGCGGAGCGCTGGATCCTGCGCAGCGCCAGCGGCCAGCGCTGCGATCGCTGACATCGACATCGACATCGACATTGGCGCCGGCCAGGCGGCGGACGGCATCGCCAGACCGCTCCAGCGCCACGCTGCCTTAACACGTTCGACCGCCCTCCCCCGGGACGGGATCACCCGGCAATTGCATCCGATGTGACGCCCGGTAATCGAACTTGTAACAGCTTCGGTCGCGGACCTAGGATTTCGCCACCCCTTCACCCAGGTCCACCATGAACCGACAAGAACAAGCTTTCCAGGCCGCACACACCGCCGTCGCGCCCGCGCCCCTGGTGTCGCGCCCCTCGCTGGCCAAGCGCGCGATCGCGTCGACGCTCATCGCGTCCTGCACGCTGATGGCCTTGCCGATGCACGCGAGCGCGCAGGTCGTGCCGACCGATGCGCTGGTGCAGCCCGCGACCGCCGGCACGGCCGCGGACAGCCGCGTCCGCGTCAACGCGTTCTTCGCGCGCGAGGACGTGCGTCAGGCGATGGTCAAGGAAGGCGTCGACACCGCCGCCGCGCAAGCGCGCGTGGACGCGATGTCGGACGACGAGATCCGCGCGCTGGACGGCCGCATCGCCCAGGCGCCCGCCGGCGGCGACGTGCTCGGCATCATCTTCGCCGTGTTCGTGATCCTGCTGGTGACCGACATCCTGGGCTTCACCAAGGTCTTCCCGTTCACGCGATCGATCCGCTGAGGCCCTCATGCCGATGACCCGGCCGGCGCGCTCCGCCCTGTCCTCGCGACCGCTGATCCCGCTGGCCGCGCCTGCGCTGGCGCTCGCGCTGCTGCTCGGCGGGTGCGCGAGCACGCCGCCGCAGCTGCAGGCGCTGGAGCGGCAATGGCCCGCCGACCTGCCGGCGCGCATCGACCTGTCCGGGAAGACGCCGTTCATCATGCAGGACGACTACGAGTGCGGCCCCGCCGCGCTCGCCATGCTGCTGCGCACGGCCGGCAAGTCCACGACGGTGGAGCAGTTGAAGCCGCAGGTCTTCCTGCCGGGCCGCAAGGGCTCGCTCCAGACGGAGATGCTGGTCGCGACGCGCCGCCAGGGGCTGCCGGCCTACGTGCTGCCGCCGCGGCTGGACGCGCTGCTGGCCGAGGTCGCCGCCGGTCATCCGGTGATCGTGTTCCAGAACCTGTCGCTGGACATCGCGCCGGTGTGGCACTACGCGGTGGTCGTGGGCTACGACCGGCAACGCCGGACGATCCTGCTGCACAGCGGCAAGACCGCGCGGCAGGAGGTCGAGCTGCCGGTCTTCGAGCGCACCTGGGCGCGCGGCGACTACTGGGCGATGACGACGCTCCCGCCCGACCTGCTGCCGGCCTCGCTGGACGGCGCGGGCACCGGCGCGGCGCTGGCCGCGCTCGAACGCCTGGACGCGTCCGCCGCGCGCAAGGGCTACACCGCCGCGCTGACGCGCTGGCCCGGCGAGCCCGTGCTGCTGCTCGGCGCCGGCAACACCGCCTATGCGGCCAAGGACCGGCGCACCGCGGCGCGGCACTACGCCCGGCTGACGGATGTGCGGCCCGACCTGCCGGACGGCTGGAACAACCTGGCGCAGGTGCTGCTCGAGCAGGGGCTGCGCTACAAGGCCTCGCAGGCGATCGAACGCGCGGTCGCGCTGGGCGGCCCGCGCCTGGAGCAGTACAAGGCACTGCAGAAGAAGATCACCGCCGGCATGTGAGCCGGCGGTCCCGGCCCGTCGGGGCCCGTCAGGGGCGGAAATCGATCGTGCGCTGCGCCGCTTCGAGCGCCGCATCGGCCGCATAACTCCAGGTGTCGAAGCTGCGCTCGAGCTCATGCCAGTAGCCGTTGAGTTCCGGCTTGCCGCCGGGCGCCGGATGCGCGGCGATCACGAGGTAGCGGGCCCGGAACGGCGGTGCCTCGCCGACGACTTCGCGGACGAACCAGCGTCCGTTGTGACTCTCGACGCCGCCGACGGCGTCGGTGTGGTCTGGCTTGGCTGACATGAGGACTCCTTTTGCGTTGTGATCGGAATCGCGACCCGCTGACAAGCAGGTTGCGCCTTCACGCCAGGGCAAGTTTCCCTCCAACCGTCGCCGGACGCCACGCGCGCCGACGGTGTTTTACCCCCGCATTACAAGGGCGGCCGCGGCCCGCGCGCGCGGGCGGTCCGCGAAGCAACTTCCACGCCGGAAGTGTCGGGATTCATTACACCTGCTGACCCATTCTCCAGGGACAGGTGTTGCAAGTCGTTGAGGCGCGGGACATTCCGGCGCCGTGGCTTGGATGTTGCTTGCCGGGTCCGGTTTCCGGCCTCGCCTTCCGCCTTCCGGAGTGTGGCGTCCCGCCTCCGACGACAAGAACGACAGACAGCAGAGAGAACCCCCGATGAAGCGCTCGACCTTCCTTCCCGTCCTCCGGTCCACCCTGGCCGCCACCGCCCTGTGCGCCACCACCCTCGCCGCGCAGGCCTCGGTGCTGATCCTCGGCGCGCCGGTGCAGGCGGGCAGCCTGGCCGACGTGCAGTCGAAGATCGCCGCCACGGGTCGGCTCAGCGGCGTGGTCGACGTCTTCAATGTCGCCACCGGCACGCCCACGCTGGCGATGCTGACCGCCTACGACGCCGTCCTGGTCTACAACGAGAGCGCCACGGTGCCCTTCTCCAGCGCCGTGCAGCTGGGCAACGTGCTGGCGGACTATGTGGACGCCGGCGGCGGCGTCGTCGAAGCGGGCCTGTCGCATGCGACGGCCGGCTTCAAGGGCATGCAAGGCCGGTTCGTCTCCGCCAACTACGACGTCTTCAACACCAGCAACAACCAGAACTCCTGCGGCGGCCTGGGTCAGATGATCCGCGCCGACAGCCCGCTGATGCGTGACATCACCAGCTTCAACGGCGGCGCGTCCGCGCTGTGCTACCGGCTCACGGCCAAGGCCGGCGCCGAGATCGTCGCCGGCTGGAGCAACGGACAGGCGTTGGCGGGGTACCGCATGGATCACAACGGCGTGGTCGTCGGGCTGAACATGTTCCCCACGTCCAGCGACGTCGCGCCCGGCGGATGGAATCCGTCGACCGACGGCGCGCTGCTGATGGCCAACTCGCTGGCCTTCGCCGCCGGCGAGCTGCCGGAGCCGGGCTCGCTCGCGCTGCTGGGCATCGCCGCGCTGGCCGCGGGCGTGGCGGGTCGACGTCGCAGCCGCGTGGCCAAGGCCTGAGCTCCGACGCCTGAGCTCTGACGGGGCGGGACCCTGAGGGATACTGCGGCGCATGTCCACGCCGCCGACCTTCACCTTCCCCGTCCCGCCCGCCGACCTGGTGATCACCGAGGACGAGCGCGCCGCGCTCTACTTCCTGCCGCAATCGCCCGGCGGCATGCCGGTCAGCGAGGAGATGCAGCAGCGCCTGCAGGACAAGGGCCTGGCGACGGCCATCCGCGAGGACGGCCGCCGCTGGCTGACCGAGCTCGGCGACCGGGCACGGCTGGGCAAGATCTGACCCCCGCGACGTCCGGTCGACCGGACGCCCGCTCCAGGGTTCAAGCTGCCGCCCTACCTTCCGTTCTACCCGCCGCGCTACCCACCGCTCGCCCCGCCTCAGCGCCGCTCGTACTGGGTCTTGCCGAACAGCACCTCGCGCGCCTTGTCGTCGACCAGCGGCCGGCGCTTCTCGGCCAGCACCTCGACAGCGCGTTCCACGGCGGGCCGCTTCGCGATCTCGTCGAACCAGCCCTTGAGATGCGGATGGTCCGACATCTCCACGCCCTGGTTCTTCGCGCCGCGCAGCCACGGGAAGATCGCCATGTCGGCGATGCCGTACGCGTCCCCCGCGATGTACTTCGTGTGCGCCAGCCGCCGGTCGATCACGCCATAGAGGCGCTTGGCCTCGTTGGTGTACCGGTCGATGGCGTACTCGATCTTCTCGGGCGCGTACATCCGGAAGTGGTGGGTCTGGCCCAGCATCGGCCCGACGCCGCCCATCTGGAACATCAGCCACTGCAGCGCCTCGTAGCGTCCGCGCGTGTCGGGCGGCAGGAACTGCCCGGTCTTGCCGGCCAGGTACAGCAGGATCGCGCCGGACTCGAACAGCGAGATCGGCTGCCCGTCCGGGCCGTCGGGATCGACGATCGCGGGGATCTTGTTGTTGGGGCTGATGGCCAGGAATTTCGCGTCGAACTGGTCGCCGGCGCCGATGTCCACGGGAATCACCCGGTAAGGCAGCCGGCACTCTTCCAGCATGATGTGAACCTTGTGGCCATTGGGCGTGGGCCATGAATACACTTCGATCATCAAGCGTTCTCCGTTCGGGCGCGAGGCCCTGTTCGTCGACACGACCGTCGACACGTCGGATGACTCGTCAATCGATCTGTCAAGCGACTCGTCAATGCACGGACCCCGGGCCCCTCGCGCATCGTCCCGCCTCATGGTAATCAAACAAATCAAACTGTGGTTCGCCGCCCGTGCCAATGCGGCCCGGTGGCGTCCCTTGAGCGAATGGGCCACGGAACGCGGCGGCCAGCTGCGCCAGGCCCGCGACGGGCGCGGCTTCGTCATCGACCTGCCCCGCACGCTGCCCGGCCTGACCCGCATCGAGTGGGGCCCCTCGCAGCGCAGCTACATCGACGGCTACGAGCTGCGCATGCGCTGCGAGCTCAAGATCAACCCCGACATGCAGATGATGCTCATCGAGCGCAAGCTGATGGAGCGTCTGGAGAGCAGCGTCTTCGAGGCCTACACCGACACGCTGCGCACGCGCGTGGACACGGACACGCCCGAGGAGATGCGCTGGCTGGTGATGTTCCCCAAGCACTCGCAGCTGGAATCCAAGCTCGTGCGGCAGCGCTTCGGCGCGGTGGGCATCAACCGCGAGCTGGTGATGGCCTGGCTGGACAAGGACCTGTCCGAACGGCTGGCGCAGGCGACGCAGGACGTGCTGGTCGAAGGCCGGCCGTTCGTGCTGCTGAGCCTGAGAGGCAACGTCTACCTGCGCACGTCGATGCCGGAGCCGTCGCTGGCGGAGTTCCAGGCGCTGACCCGCGTGCTGGAGGCCGCGGCGGCGAGCGCGCAGGCGGTGCACCAGCGCCTGGGGGACGGCGGCCCGTGGCCGACGACCACGTCGGTGGCCTGGCACAGCCGGCCGTCCGAAGGCGATTACGGCTCGCCGGCCTGACCCCGGGTCAGGCGAACAGGTCGGCCGCGCCGGCCACCGCTTCCGTGCAATCGATCAGGCGCCCCTGCCCGGTGATGAAGGCGCAGCGCACCGGCTCGCCGGGTTGCAGCGCCATCACGGCCTCGCGGTAGCGCCAGAGCTGCTGGATGTAGTCGGGATTGCGCTGCGGCGCCGGATGCAGCTTGTAGTCGAGTACCCACCACGTGCGCCCGCCCGCGCCGTCGCGGCGGCTGACGAGGCGGTCCAGCCGCATGTCGTGTCCGTTCCAGCTCAGCGGCACCTCGTTGCCGTGCCAGTCCAGCGCCGCGGCGTCGAAGAACAGGGCGCAATCCGCGCTGCCGAGGATCGCGCGCACGCTGCGCTCCAGGCGCTCGGTGCGTCGCGCGTCGAGCCCGTACATCTGCGCGGCGGCAGCCATCAGACGCTCCAGCGCATGCGCGCCGCCCTGCGGCCCGCTGTGCCATTCGAGCACGCGGTGCAGGGCCTCGCCGAGCGCGGCACTGTCGTCGACCTCGTCCGGGCTCTGGCCGACGTCCGCGACCGCCTCGGCCACCTCGGCCGGCAACGGATCGACGCGCGGCAGCACCTTGAGCCGCGCGACGTCGTCATCCGGCATCGTCGGGTCGTCGGCGACCTCCGGCACGACCATCGCCTCGGCCTGCGGCTGCACCCGCGTCCACCAGGTCCCCGATGAACTCTGGCGCTTCGCCGGGGTGCGGCTCAGCAGCAGGCGATGCCGCGCGCGCGTCATCGCGACGTACAACGCGTTGAGTTCCTCGCGCTGGCGCTGGTCCTTCTCGTCGTCGAGCAAGGCCTGCAACGACGGCGGCGGCTTCGCCTCCGACACGAGGAAGGCCACCGTCCGAGGCACCGCCTCCTGCACCGGCCAGGAGATCGCCAGCGCCATGCTCTCCGCGCGCGCCGGGCCGGCTTCCGCGTCCATCAGGATCACGACCTTCGCCTCCAGCCCCTTGGCGCCGTGCACCGTCAGCAGTTGCACCGCATCCGGCTCGGCGGGCGCCGCCAGCTTCAGCGCGCGGCTCTTGAGCGCGCGCACGAAGCCGTACAAGCCGGCATACCGGCCGCCATCCAGCTCCAGCGCGAGCGCCAGCAGCGCCTCCACCGCATGCAGCCGCGCGCGACGCTCGCTGGCCGGCACGGCGGCCGCCAGGCGCGCCATGAGGTCGCCTTCATGGACGATCGCATCGATCAGGTCATGCGGGCTGCGCAGGACCGCCGTCGACGCCCAGCGCGACAGGAGCCCCTGCGCACGGCACAGCGGCCCGCTCAAGGCCCCGGGCTCGGCCTGCAGCAGCGTTTCCCACCAACTCCTCACGACGGGACCTTCCGCGCCGTCGGCCACGGGCTCGACGACCGGTTCGCCCAACCACTTGACCGACCGCGATTCGGCGGCAAGCCACAGCAGATCCGCTTCGCTGGCGCCGAACAACGGGCTGCGCAAGGCATGCGCCAGCGACAGCTGGTGCCCGCTCGACGCCAAGGCATCCAGCAGTGCCAGCAGGTCCCGCACGTCCGGCGCGTCCAGCAGTGCCATGTCCTCCGGCGCGGCGTGGGCGATGCCCTGACCCTTCAGGACCTGCGCGAGCACGCGCAGCCCTCGCGCTTGCGCGCCAGCACGAAGATCTCGCCCGGCTGGGCCTCCCCCTGGCCAGCAGATCGCCGATGCAGGCGGCGATCCGCTCGGCCTCGGCTTCGCGGCGATGCAGCTCGGGCTCGCGCCGCGGCTCGGTGAGACTCGGACGCCAGGCACCCTCTTCCCGACCGGTCCCGGAGGCTTCGTCGTCGGAGGCCTGATCGCCCGAGATGAAGAAGACGCCATCCAGCGGATCGCCGCCGCCGGACTCCGTCGTGTGCGGGCGGAAGCCGCTGTACTGCTGCGCCAGGCTCGCCGATTCGAAGACCGCGTTCACCGCCGCCAGCACCGGCACCGAGTTGCGCCGCGTGTGGTCGCAGGCCAGCAGCACGCCGTCCAGGCCTTCTCGCACGAAATCGCGCGCCGCCGCGAAGACGCGGGGCTCGGCGCGGCGGAAACGGTAGATGCTCTGCTTGGGGTCGCCGACGATGAAGACCGACGGCGGCCGCTGACCGCTGGCGCCGCCGCCCGCGCCGACATAGCCGGACAGCCACGCATGCAGCGCGTGCCATTGCAGCGGACTCGTGTCCTGGAACTCGTCGATCAGCAGGTGCCGGACCTGGCTGTCGAGCCGCTCCTGCACCCAGCCCGAGAGGTCGACATCACCGAGCAGCGCGAGCGCGCCGCGCTCCAGGTCGTTCATGTCGACGATGCCGCGCTCGCGCTTGAGGCGGTCGAACGCATCCAGCAGCGTCAGCGCGAGCGCGCACATCTGCTGGTGCCACAAGCGCGCGCGATCCTGGTCGATCGCGAGCATCAGGCGTTGCAGCCGGTCCGATACCGCCGACAACGCGGGCGAGTCGCCGAGGTTCTTGCGCAGTGCGCCTTCCGCCGTGAACAAGGCCTGGCGCACGCCGGCCAGCGCCGCGTCGTCGGCGAGCCGCAGCGCCTGCTCGATCGCGGTCGCGCACTTCTTCGGCGTGACCTTGGTCGACTGGCCGAGCTCGATCGCCAGCGCCTGCAGGTCGGCCCGCATCGGCGCGAAGGCCTCGATCGGATCGGCGAATGCGGCGAGCTCGGGCACGGCTTCGGCCGCCGTCGGCATGCTGTCCATGAGCCGGCCGTGCTGGTGGGCCAGGCGCAGTTCGACGCGTTTGTCGAAGGCCGAGGTCAGCCAGTCCAGCAGCTTGTTGCGGCCATGGATCAGGCTCAGGTCGCGGTAGATCGCGAGCAGCGCCTCGTCCTCGAGCACGGCGGCGTGGAAGCGCTGCCAGAGCTCGGGCATCAGGTCGCTCTCATCCTCGAGCAGCTGGAGTTCGGGCGACAGGCCCTGCGCGCGCAGGAGTTCCAGCGGCGCGGCGCGCAGCAGCTGCGAGAACCAGGCATGGAAGGTGCGGATCTCCACCGGGCGCGCATCCTGCAGCAGGCGCTGCTGCAGCGTCGCCAGGCGCGGCGCGAGCTCGACGGCCTGCGCCTGCGGGAGCCCGCGCTGACGCAACGCGAGCACTCGGCCCGCGTCGTCGCAGTGCGCGAACTCGTGCAGCCATTCGTTCAGGCGCGCGCGCATCTCGCCGGCGGCCTTGCGGGTGAAGGTGATCGCGACGATGTCCTGCGGACGCGCGCCGTCCAGCAGCGCGCGCAGGATGCGCGAAACCAGCATCCAGGTCTTGCCCGCGCCGGCGCAGGCCTCGACGACGACGCTGCGCGCCGGGTCGCAGGCCAGTTCGTAGAAGCGCTCGCGCGCGACCGGCGCGCCGTCGAGCGTGTAGGCGGCGGCGTTCATGGGGGTGTCGTTCGTGGGGGTGTCGTTCGTGGGCTCGGTCACGGCGCGGCCCCGTCCCAGTCGTCGCGGCGGCACAGGCCGCGCATCTCGCAGTACGCACAGGCCACGCCTTCGCCCAAGGCAGGCAACGGATCGCCACCATGGATCGCCATCAGGTCCTGGCGCAAGCCGTCCAGCATCACGGTCGCCGTCTCTTCCACGTCTTCGTGCTCGATCTCGGCGATGCCCTTCGAGTCATCGAGGGCCAGGTATTGCGCGCGGAGCTTCCCATGAGCGTCATGCGACGGACCGAAGCCCATCAGCACGGCATAGACGGCGAGCTGCGTGTCCTCGAGCGGGTTCGCGACCTTGTCCTTCAGGCCCTTCACGCTGCCGGTCTTGTAGTCGACGAGCAGCTGTCCATCGGCGGCATCGTCGATCCGGTCGATGCGCCCGAGCAGCGCGAGCTGCGCGAGCGCGGGCTCGATCTCCGCCCAGGGCTGCACGCGGCGATCGACCTCGCCGCGTTCGAAGCGCCGGCCTTCGGCCTCGCGCTCCGCCAGCCAGCCGAGGTAGGTCGGCACGAACCGCGCAAAGCTGGCCGAGTACGGCAGGAACTCCGCCGGCGCCAGGCCGAGCTCGCGCATCTGGTCCTGCGCCGCGCGCTGCAGGCGGGCGTCGTCGTCGAGATCCGGGTCGCGGCGCTCCACGCGCTCGGTGTGGAACTGGTGCAGCACCGCGTGCAGCCAGGTGCCGTAGTCGCGCTTGTCGGCCTGGACCTCGAGCTCGCCGGCTTCGCGCAGCCCCAGCAGCACGCGGGCGAAGAACTGGTACGGGCACTGGCGCAGCGACTCCACCGCGCTCGCGCTGAGCGCCGACGGCAGGCGTCCCTCCGCCTGCGCGGCGGCCCGGTCGACATGCGCGGTCGGCACGGTCGCCTCGAGCCGCGGATCTTGCCAATGCGGCAGCACGTGGCCGGCCGCCTGCAACGCGAGGTCCAGCCGATCCACCAGCGGGCTCGCCGCCAGCGGCTCGCTGCCGAGATGCCCGCGACGCAGCAGCGTCACCGCCGGCGCGCGCAGCAGCTGCGCGAATTGCCAGGCCAGCGCCTGACGCTTGCCTTCGACGGTCGGCAGGCCGAGTTCGCGCGCGAACGTGTCGCCGATCAGCACCGGCCCCGGCGGCACCGGCCCGAGCGTCGCGGCATCCGCGCCCGGCAGCACGATCGCGCCGAACGGGCGCAGCATCGTGCGCGCCAGCGGCGTGATCATGATCTGCAGGCCGCCTTCGAGCGGTGGCTTGTATTCGCCGGCCTCCAGCGTCTGCGACACCCAGTCGACGAATTCGGACGCCGTCAGCTGCGCGCCGCGCAGGACCGCCTCGTGGCCCGATCCCGGCCACGGCGTCTTGCTCAGCCAGAGCGCCTCCAGCACCTGCGGCCCCCGGCGGGCTGGCGCTTGAGCTGCTCGTCGGCGCCCAGTTGCTGGAGCGCCTGCCCCAGCGCGGCGATCCAGGCCTCGAGCGGCTGCGCACCGCGCGATTGCAGCGGCAGGAGGGCCTCGCGCGCGCCCTCCCAGAGCCGCTCGCTGCCCGGCGGCAGGCGATCGGCGCGCACCGCCTGCGGCGCGGACCAGCCGCGCCGGCGGCAGTGCGCTTCCAGCGCGCTGAGCGAGGCGCCGCCCCCTTCTCCCGCAGCGACGCGGCCAGCGGCGTCTTCAGCCAGGCGAGCCAGTCGTCGACCGTCGCCTCGCGGCGCGCGGCGCGCAGCATCGCCATCAGCTGCGCGGCCGGCGCGGTCGTCGCGAGGGTCCAGCCGGTCTCGTCCTGGATGCCCAGGCCCTGCCGCTCCAGCAGCGCGCGCACGCGTCGCAGCAGCACGCGGTCCTGCGCGATCAGCGCGACCGGCGCGCGGCCGGCCTGCAGGTGGTCCAGCACCGACGCGGCGCTGCATTGCGCCAGGTCTTCGAAATCGTCGCACACGGCCTGCTCGATGCGCCCGACCGGCGCGCCGCCGTCGAAGGCGGCATCCAGCGGCAGATCGGCATCCAGGCGCAGACAGGGAACGCCGGCGGCCTCCGCGCTCGCGAGCAGCGCCTCGGCGAGCGGGTCCGGCCCGCCGCACTGCAGATGCAGCCAGGCGCTCGGGCGCAGCGCGAAGAGCGCATCGGTGGCCGGCGCGCGCGGGTCGGCCGCGGCCCATTCGAGCGCCACCGCCAGCAGCGCGCGCTCGAGATGGCCCACGCCGCCCTGCTGCGCCAGTGCCTGGCGCCCCTGCTCCCAGAAATCGCCGCGGTGCGCGGGATCGCGCAGCGCGGCGGCGCGGGCCAGCGCGTGCGCCGCCTCGACGAGGCGCTGCACCGCCGCGTCATAGGCGCGCGGATCTTCCTGGCGCAGCGCTTCGGCCCAGGTCTGGCCGCCCAGCAGCGTGCGGGCCGCCAAGGCATCGATGGCCGCGTCCTCGGTGATCTGCTGGGCGTGGGGCAGCGGACTCGGGCCGAGCGCCGAGGCCAGGCTGCGCGTCGTCTCGATGCGCGGCTGCCAGCGGGACAGCTTCATCCATGCCACGCGGGCGGGCTTCAAGTGCTGCGCGAAGGGCAGCAGCAGCACCGCGTCGCGGGCGGACAGCCCCTGCGCCTCCAGCCAATCCGCCGCCCGGCGGGCGACGCCGTCCCAGATGGCGGCGCTGGTGTGGGCCGGCGACAACGGAAAGTCGACCGACGACAGTGGAAAGTCGACCGGCGGCGGGGACGTCATCGAGGGCGGCGGCGTGATCGACAAGGCGGTGTTGCTGGCGGTGACGGTGGTGGAACGTGGCGGCGGCGGAGCCATTGCGAGCGCTGGCGGGCCCGGGCATTCACTCCGAAGAGTGAGTGCATCGCGACGATAGCGAAATCCAAGCCCCCTGCCCCCTTGAGATGCGCCTTGCGCACCGTCATGTCGAGGGAGCGCCTACTCGGGCCGAGGTTTCCGGGCTTGTGTGAGAATCGTCTCACCCTGCAACCCTGGGGCCCCCGGAGCGGTACACATTGTCGCCCGGCTGGCCGCCCGCCCGAGGCATCCGCCCGGCAGGGACATCACGCAAGGACCATCTCCATGAGCAGCGAACAGATCAAACACATCTCCGACGCCTCGTTCGACAGCGACGTCATCCAGTCCGACAAACCCGTGCTGGTCGATTACTGGGCCGAGTGGTGCGGCCCCTGCAAGATGATCGCCCCCATCCTGGACGAAGTGGCCAAGGACTATGGCGACCGCCTGCAGATCGCCAAGCTGAACGTCGACGACAACCGTGAAGTGCCGGCCAAGTTCGGCATCCGCGGCATCCCGACCCTGATGCTGTTCAAGGACGGTCAGCTCGCGGCGACCAAGGTCGGCGCGCTGTCCAAGGCACAGTTGACGTCCTTCCTCGACGCCAACCTATAATGATTCCATTCGTCGGGGCCCCTGCGGTCCTGGCGAACAACTTGCCACCACGCCCTCCCGGGCCCAACGGCGTCCTCGGACGCCGTCGACGTTCCGGGTGAGCGCGTGGACTCGGCGCCCAAGTCTCCACGCTTTCCTCAAGTCCGCCGCAACGCGGATGCGCGTCCCTTGGGCTCGCCGTTGTTTGTGTCTCTGGCCTTGGCAGGCTCTGGACGACAGACCGGGTCAACCCCCCATGCATCTTTCTGAACTGAAGGCGCTTCACGTCTCCGCCCTGATCCAGATGGGCGAAGAGCTGGAGATCGACAACGTCGCCCGCCTGCGCAAGCAGGAGCTGATGTTCGCGATCATGAAAAAGCGCGCCAAGGCCGGCGAGCAGGTGTTCGGCGACGGCGTGCTGGAAGTCCTTCCAGACGGCTTCGGCTTCCTGCGCTCGCCCGAGGCCAGCTACATGGCCTCGACGGACGACATCTACCTGTCCCCGAGCCAGATCCGACGCTTCAACCTGCACACCGGCGACATGGTCGAAGGCGAAGTGCGCGTGCCCAAGGACGGCGAGCGCTACTTCGCGCTGGTCAAGGTGGACCGCGTCAACGGCCTGACGCCGGAGGAGTCCAAGCACAAGATCATGTTCGAGAACTTGACGCCGCTCTTCCCGAAAGAGCAGTTCAAGCTTGAACGCGACATCCGCGGCGACGACAACATCACCAGCCGGATCATCGACCTGATCGCCCCGCTGGGCAAAGGCCAGCGCGCATTGCTCGTCGCCCCACCCAAGTCGGGCAAGACGATGATGATGCAGCATCTGGCGCACTCGATCGCGGCCAACTATCCCGACGCCCACCTGATGGTGCTGCTGGTGGACGAGCGCCCCGAGGAAGTGACCGAGATGCAGCGCACCGTGCGCGGCGAGGTCATCAGCTCCACCTTCGACGAACCGGCCGCGCGTCACGTGCAGGTCGCGGAAATGGTCATCGAGCGCGCCAAGCGCCTGGTGGAACTGCGCAAGGACGTGATCATCCTGCTGGACTCGATCACCCGCCTGGCCCGCGCCTACAACAACGTGCTGCCCAGCTCCGGCAAGGTGCTGACCGGCGGTGTGGACGCGAACGCCCTGCAGCGCCCCAAGCGCTTCTTCGGCGCCGCGCGCAACATCGAGGAAGGCGGCTCGCTGACCATCATCGGCACCGCGCTGGTGGACACCGGCTCCAAGATGGACGAGGTGATCTACGAAGAGTTCAAGGGCACCGGCAACTGCGAAATCCATCTGGACCGTCGCATGGCCGAGAAGCGGGTCTACCCGTCGATCCTGCTGAACAAGTCGGGCACCCGCCGCGAAGAGCTGCTGCTCAAGCCGGAGATCCTCCAGAAGGCCTGGATCCTGCGCAAGCTGCTGTACCCGATGGACGAGATCGAGGCGATGGAGTTCATCCTCGACAAGATGAAGTCCTCGAAGAACAACCACGATTTCTTCGACATGATGAGACGCGGCGGCTGAGATCAGCCCCCTCTCTGGACTTCAAAGAAGCCGCCTCTGGGCGGCTTCTCTCATTTCCGCTATACTCCGCGTTTTTCCGCTGTCGACAAGTGCGCTGCAAGGGGCAGTGTGGCTGGCGGCACTGCAGCGAGGATTTTCAAATGGCCAAAGAAGGCATTCACCCCAACTATCGCGACGTGGTCTTCGTTGACCAGTCCAATGGTTCCCAGTTCGTGATCCGCTCGACGGTTCAAACGAAGGAAACGATCAAGCTGGACGACGGCCGCGAACTGCCGCTGGTCAAGCTGGAAACCTCCAGCGAATCGCACCCGTTCTACACGGGCACGCAGAAGAGCATCGACAGCCTGGGCGGTCGTGTCGAGAAGTTCCGCAACAAGTTTGCGAACCTGCGCCCTGGCGCCAAGGCCTGAGCAGGCCCGCCCGACCGGACCTGATCCGGTCACCGCAAAAGGCAGCCACTCCGGCTGCCTTTTTCATGGCGCGCCCGTCCCCCCTATCGCCCCCTCTCAGCCCTTCGCCCCCGCCGCCTTGCCTTCGTCCCCCTTTACCGTGCCCTGTCAGGAGACTCATCCTGAGCCCGCCCAAGCTGCGGCATGATGCGCACCGGCATCCACAACGACAACGAGACAGACGCGCATGAATCTGCCCACCCCGGCCGTCGTGGCCGAGCGCAGTACACACCCGATCCCGCGCTGGGCCCTCCTGCTGCTGTGCGCGGCCTACGTGCTGCCCGGCCTGTTCGGCCGCGACCCGTGGCGCAATGCCGACCTGACCGCCTTCGGCTTCATCGCCAGCATCGCGCAAGGCCACGCCCCCTGGCTGCAGCCCGCGATCGCCGGCCTGCCCGCCGACGGCGGACTGCTGCCGTACTGGGTCGGGGCGCTCGGCATCAAGCTGCTCCCCTTCCTCGATCCCGCCGTCGCGGCGCGGATCCCGTTCGGACTGATGCTGGCCGCGGTGCTGGCGCTGGCGTGGTACAGCTGCCTGCACTTCGCGCGCACCGAAGCCGCACAGCCGGTGGCCTTCGCCTTCGGCGGCGAAGCCCATGCGGTCGACTACGCCCGCGCGATGGCCGACGGCTGCCTGCTCGCGCTGATCGCCAGCCTGGGGCTGCTGCGCCTGGGCCATGAGATCACGCCGGAGATCCTCCAGCTGCTCGGCATCACGCTGTTCGTCTACAGCCTCGCGGCGCTGCCTTTCCGCGCCTGGAAGGCGCGCACGGCGATGCTCGTGGCGCTGCCGGTGCTCGCCACCAGCGGCGCGCCCGCCGTCGCGCTGGCGCTGGCCGTCGGCGCGTTGTGGCTCTGCTTCCGGTCGACCTACGAGGACGCCCGCAAGTTCCTGCCCTGGATCCTGGCCGCGATGGCCCTGGCCGCGCTGGTCGCCTGGCCGATGCATGGCTGGGCCTGGCGCGTGAAGGCCAGCGAACGCAGCGTGCTCGACTGGTTGCGGCTGCTGGGCTGGTTCTGCTGGCCTGCGTGGCCGCTCGCCGCCTGGTCGCTGTGGCGCTGGCGCTCGCACCTGATGCGCCGACACCTGTCGGTGCCGCTGCTGGCGTCCCTGGTGCCTTTGCTGACCAGCCTGCTGATGGGTGCCGACGATCGCGCCATGCTGCTCGCGCTGCCGCCGCTGGCGGTGCTGGCGAGCTTCGCGCTGCCCACCTTCCAGCGCAGCGCGAGCGCCCTGCTCGACTGGTTCTCGGTCTTCTTCTTCACCGTCGGCGCGATCTTCCTGTGGCTGTACTACATGGCGCTGCAGATCGGCTGGCCGGCGAAGCTGCTGGCCAACGTCCGCAAGCTGGCACAAGGCTACGAGCCGCAGTTCAGCCTGCTGACCTTCGTCGTGGCGGTGCTGGGCACGCTGGCCTGGCTGTGGCTGGTGCGCTGGCGCACCGCGCGCCATCGTCACGCGCTCTGGAAGAGCCTCGCGCTGCCGGCCGGCGGCGTGGCCCTGGCCTGGCTGCTGGCGATGACGCTGGGACTGCACACGCTGAACTACGCACGCAGCAACATGCCGCTGATCGAGCGCATTGCCGCGCACCTGCCGGCGGACGTCGACTGCATCGCCGCACCGGGCGTGCCGACACACGCCTTGGCGGCGTTCGAGTTCCAGGGCCACTGGAAGGTCGACGCGACGCAAGGCCTGGACCGCACGACCTGCCCCGTCGCGATCACGGTGCAGGCCGAAAGCACCCCGATGCCGCCCAGCGGCTGGCGCGTGCTGGGCGTGGTCCGCCGCCCGACGGACCGCTTCGGCACCTACCTGGTCATGCAGAAGGATCAATGATCCGCAGGCGTCCGGGCAACTCACCTTGAGATGGTGGCGATGCTGGGCCGGTGGGCGTGGCGGGGGTTCGGGCGATACGCTCCTCTCTTCAAACCGATCCAGGGCCCCCTTACACTCCGGCGCCAGACAAGAACAGCATCGTCGGCTGCGGCCGATCAGGGAGTGAGGAATGGCTCTGTCGATCAGCGCCGCGCCGACGGCGTGGGGAGTTGGGACGCCCGGCACCGGACCGCGCGACGCCGCTCCGCAACGAACATGGACCTGGGCGTGGGCCGTCGCCGGCGCGCTGGCCTTGGCCGGCTGCGGCGGAGGTGGGGGTGGAGGCGCCGAGAGCATGCCCCCGCCCCCGGTCGGCAGCAGCTCGATGATTCCCGCGGCGCCGACGCCCGGCGCCGTGCTGTTCGCCGATGCCGCCACGCTGCGACCGCTCACGCCCGGCGCGGTCTGGCGATACCGCGGCACCGCCAGCGGCGTGCCCGGCCAGACCACGACGACCTATTCGACGGACACCTCGATCACCTCGGCTGCCGGCGGCGCCCTGACCGAATCCGGTACCAATGCCGCCAATGACGGCGCCGCCTCGCATCCGATCACGCTCGAAGGCGGCAGCATCGTCGTGACGGAGCAATTCGATTTCACCGGCAAGGGCCCGGGCGAGACCGTCAAGCTCACGCAGCTGCGCTCGCCGGTGCGGGCGGACGACCAGTGGACCATCCTCGAGCGGCGCTTCACCGACACCGCCGTCGACGCCGACCAAGACGGCAAGCCCGATGCACTCGACGTCGCGATCTATGCGCGCGTGATCGGAACGGAGACGCTCACGCTGCCGCGCCTGGCGCCGCTGCAAGCGGTGCGCGTCGACACGCGCGTGCTGGTGCGCGCGGTGCTCAGCAGCACCGGCAAGCTCTCCGACGTGCAGACGCTGGAGATCCAGGACTGGTACGCGCCGGGCATCGGCCTCGTGCAGGAACGCACCCGCGAGCCGGTCGGCGTGGGCACGCAGGAGATGCTGGAGACGCTGGTGGGCTACGACCTCGGCGACTTCGGCGACGGGCTCGCGTTCAGCCGAATCGCGCAGGTCCCGGCGTCCTCGCCGGCGATGGGCGGCAGCGCGCTGCCGGATGCGGCGCTGATCCTCGGCGCTCGCGAGTTCGACGGCTCCGTCCTGCTGCTCCAGCGGACCAGTTCGTTCCTCAGCGAATCCGATCTTCTCGCGTCGACGATCGACCGGCGCGGTCAGGTGGTGCGCACCTTGCGCCACGCGTTCAGCCCGGCTACCTACGTGCCGCCGATGTTCCATGCGAATGGCGCGGTCCTCGCGGGGCCGCCGGCCAACGGTCTGCAATTCCAGGTGCAGCTGACGAGTCTCTCCGCCACCGGCGAGTTGTCCGCGACGAGGCCCGTCATCGATCTGGCCGCGACGAGCACGCGGCCCGCCGCGTTCCTGCGCTCCGCCCCGCTGGCGGGCGCGACGGACGGCCGCACGGTCTGGCTGACCTGGTTGCGCACGGCACCCGGTATCACGATGGCCAACGAACTGGTGCTGCGCGGCTTCGATTTGTCCGGGGCGCCGGCCACGCCTGAAGCGGTGATCACGACGGAGAACAGCTCAGGTCTTCAGGTGCTGCTGTCCGGTGGGAAGTTGCTGGTCACGTGGGCGGAGGGCACACCAGGGTCCTACGCGCAGAAGCTGGCGGTGCTGGATCCATCGACGCTGGGCGGCTCGTCCGGCACGATCGCGACCGGCCTGGCCAACGCGGTGGAAACCTATCAGCCCGAGCGCCTGTTCTTCAGCCAGCCCAGCGGCAGCACGCTGGTGTGGGTCCGTCCGCTGGTCGCGGGCGCGGCGCTGCCGGGGGTCGGGATGCTGCGTTTCTCAGACAGCTTCCAGCCGCTGGCCGGCGGCACGGGTGCGATCGACACGGAGCTTGCACCCGGCTTGTCGGTCACGTCGGGGATGAACCAGCTCGTGGGGCGCGGCCAGCGTCTGTATCACCTGGAACCGACGTGGAAGCCGATGTGGCTGGATCAGACGTCGCTCCCAACGACGCAGCTGAAGCTGTCCTGGCTGGAAAGCGGCAGCGTGCCGATGACGCAGGCCCCGGTGCGCTCCCTGGAGGTGCTGCCTGACCGTCAGGACTCGATGCAGCTGCTGGTGCCGCTGTCTGATCGCGTGCTCGGCTTCAACGGCTCGCCGAACCTGCGCACGACGGTGATCTGGTTGCCGAAGGACGCGAGGCAGCAGCCATGATGCGACCTGCCCGACGCAGACGCTGACCCGAGGCCCAGCCCCTCCGATTGAACATCGATGAATTCCTCGGTCCCAGACCGTGCGAGTCCTGGGTGGTTCGGGGGCGGCGATGCGTGGGGTTCGGACGCTTGCCGTCCGGGCCCCATGCATCGGCGGCCAAGCGCGCCGACCTCCCGAACGACAGCAAGCTCAGAAAGCGGAATGGCTCCTTACTGGAGCCATTCTTTCGAGTAAGACCCACAAGCAAGCCTCAGAGCTCTTCTCGCCCTGCCAGCAAGGCCGGGGCCGCTTCATCGCCCATGGCCGTCGCATCGACCAGCCGTACCCGCGCTGCCGGGAACAGCAGCCTGAACCTGGAGCCCTTCCCGGGTTCGCTCTCGATGCGCAGTTCGCCGCCATGGCGCTGCACGACGTGCTTGACGATGGACAGTCCCAGGCCGGTGCCGCCGGTGTCGCGCGAGCGGCTGCCGTCGACGCGATAGAAGCGCTCCGTGAGTCGCGGCAGGTGTTCCCGCGCGATGCCCGGTCCGTTGTCGATCACCGAGATCTCCCCGCCGTTGTCCGGCAGCCAGCGCCATTGGAGTTCGATGCGTCCGCCTTCCGGCGTGTAGCGCACCGCGTTGCTCACCAGGTTGGCGATCGAACTGAGGATCTCCGTCTCGACACCGGCGAGTTCAACGCCCGTATGACGTTCGCAGACGAGTTCGTGACGCCCGTTCGACAGCGCCTGCGCGTCCGCGCCGATGCGTTGCAGCAGCGGATCCAGCGAGAGCCAGTGATCCGCGCCCGGCCGCGGGCTGCCTTCAAGCTGCGCCAGCGTCAGCAAGTCGCCGACCAGGGTCTGCATCCGCGTCGTCTGCTGCTGCATCAGGTGCAGGACCCGCTTGCGCTCGGCCTCGGTCAGCTGCAGGCTGGCCATCGTCTCGATGAAGCCCGCCAGCACCGTCAGCGGCGTGCGGATTTCGTGCGAGACGTTGGCGACGAAGTCGCGCCGCATCGACTCGTTGCGCTCGCGGTCGGTGACGTCCAGCGACAGCACCAGCTTGCGAGACTCCCCGCCGACACCGTAATCGCGCACCAGCACCTGCAAGGTCGACTTGGCGCGGGTGTTGGTCAAGGTCAGCGGCTGCTGGAAGTTGCCGTTCTGAAGGTAGGACACGAAAGCCGGATAACGGACCAGGTTGGTGATGCGCTGCAGCTTGTCGCGTTGCGGGTCCAGCGAGAAATGATCGCCGGCCACGACGTTGCACCACTGGATGTGATCCTGCCCGTCGAGCAGGATCACGCCGTTGGGCGAGGCTTCGATCGCCAGCAGGAACTGCT
Organism: Roseateles chitinivorans; assembly: GCF_050632145.1. Lineage (GTDB taxonomy): Bacteria > Pseudomonadota > Gammaproteobacteria > Burkholderiales > Burkholderiaceae_C > Roseateles > Roseateles chitinivorans_B. Next base: position 3,921,882 of record NZ_CP192577.1, on the reverse strand, counting down.
CGAGCTGCTGGCGTTCGCGCTCATAGCGGCGCTCGCGGTCCCGGAGGCCACGCTCGACGCGGTAGGCCATCTCGCCCCACAGGCCGCCGACGCGCGGCGCGTCGTCGTTCTGCTCGCCGCGCAGCCAGGTCACGAGCCGGTGCGCCCGGGCCGCGTCCCAGACCGCCATCAGGATGACGGCCGCCGCCGCGGCCAGCGCCGCAGCCAGATGCGGCATCCCCGTCCACTCGCCCAGCCAGTACCCCAGGCCGCCCGCCACACCGGTGCCCAGCACCAGCATCAGGACGCGAGACAACATCCATGCCATGGATGCGTCCTCAGGCCGACAGGGCGCTGCTCTGCTGGGTCAGCCGGTAGCCGGCGCCACGGACCGTTTCGATCATGCGCGCGCAACTGACCTTCTCGAGCGCCTCGCGCAGGCGCTTGACGTGGACGTCGACGGTGCGCTCCTCGATGAACACGTGGTCGCCCCAGACGCGGTCCAGCAACTGCGAGCGGCTGTGCACGCGCTCCGGGTGCGTCATGAAGAAGTGCAGCAGGCGGAACTCGGTCGGGCCGAGCTTGACCTCGACGCCCTCGCGGCTGACGCGGCGCGTCCCCGGGTCGAGCACGAGTCCGCCGACCTCGACGGCCGTGTCCAGCGCCTCGGGCGCCTTGCGGCGCAGCACCGCGCGGATGCGGGCCAGCAGCTCGTTCGTCGAGAACGGCTTGGTCAGGTAGTCGTCCGCGCCGGCGTCCAGACCGGACACCTTGTCCACCTCTTCCGCGCGCGCCGTCAGCAGGATGATGGGCAGCTCGCGGGTGCGCGTGGCACCGCGCCATTGGCGCGCCAGCGCCAGACCCGTCTGCCCCGGCAGCATCCAGTCGAGCACGACCAGATCGGGCAGCACGCGGTCCACTTCCAGCTGCGCCTGTTCGGCATTGCCGGCCAGCGTGACCTCGTAACCGGCGTGACGCAGGTTGATGGAGATCAGCTCGGCGATGGCGGATTCGTCCTCGACGACCAGGATGCGACTCATGCGGGGTAACTCCTCTTATTGGGTCCCGCCGGGACGCCCGTGGCGGGCGGGCCGGACGGGTGATCGCTCGTCGGTGCTCAGCGCACCATGTTCTCGACGGCGTCCGGCGAGTTGTGGCGGACGTCGGTGCCCTTGACCACGTAGATGATGACTTCGGCGAGATTCTTGGCGTGGTCGCCGACGCGCTCGATCGCCTTGGCGACGAACACGAGATCGATCGACGACGAGATGGTGCGCGGGTCTTCCATCATGTAGGTGATGAGCTTGCGCATCAGGCCGTCGAATTCCTTGTCGATCTGGTCGTCGGCCTTCAGCACTTCCAGCGCGCGATCCACGTCCAGGCGCGCGAACGCATCCAGCGCCTTGCGCAGCTGCGCCGTGGCCAGTTCGGCCTCGTACGACAGGTCCGACATCGGCAGGCGCAGGCGGCTCGACACGCCGGTGTTGATCAGGCGCTGCACGGTGCGGGCGATGCGCGCGGCCTCGTCGCCGACGCGCTCGAGGTTGGCGATCGTCTTGGACACGGCGATCAGCAGGCGCAGGTCGCGCGCGGTCGGCTGGCGGCGGGCGATGATCGTCGACAGGTCGCGATCGATCTCGATCTCCATCGTGTTGACGATCTCTTCCTGCTTGAGCACGTGGCTGGCGATGTCGCCGCTGAAGGTGCCCAGCGCCTCGACGGCCTGCGCCACCTGCGATTCCACGAGGCCGCCCATCTCCAGCACGCGCGTGGAGATGCCGCTCAGCTCGGCGTCGAATTGGGTAGACAGATGCTTGTCGGTCATGGTGTTCTCTCCCTGTTGATCAGCCGAAGCGTCCGGTGATGTAGTCCTCGGTGTCCTTGCGCTTGGGCTTCATGAAGAGCTCCGCGGTCGGTCCGAATTCGATCAGGTCGCCCAGGTACATGTAGGCCGTGTAGTCCGAGCAGCGCGCGGCCTGCTGCATGTTGTGGGTCACGATCGCGACGGTGTAGTCGTGCTTGAGCTCGTGGATGAGCTCCTCGATCTTGCCGGTCGAGATCGGGTCCAGCGCCGAGCACGGTTCGTCCAGCAGCAGGACTTCCGGCTTGATGGCGATGCCGCGCGCGATGCACAGGCGCTGCTGCTGGCCGCCCGACAGGCCCGAGCCGCTCTGGTTGAGCTTGTCCTTGACCTCGTTCCACAGCGCCGCCTTCTTCAGCGCCCATTCGACGCGCTCGTCCATCTCGACGCGCGACAGCGTCTCGAACAGGCGCACGCCGAAGGCGATGTTGTCGTAGATCGACATCGGGAACGGCGTCGGCTTCTGGAACACCATGCCGACCTTGGCGCGGATCAGCGAGACGTCTTCCTTGCTGGTGAGGATGTCCTCGCCGTCCAGCAGGATCTGGCCTTCGGCGCGCTGTTCCGGATACAGCTGGAACATGCGGTTCAGCGTGCGCAGCAGCGTGGACTTGCCGCAACCCGACGGACCGATGAACGCGGTCACCTTGTTCTCGGGGATGTCGAGGTTGATGTTCTTCAGCGCGTGGAAGCTGCCGTAGTAGAAGTTCAGGTTCTTCACCGAGAGCTTCGCCTTCTCGGTCACCGGCATGTCGACTTTGACGTCCATGTTGTTTCTCGATTCGTTGGATTCGTGGATCGTGAGTCGCCAGGGCCCTCAGGCCCCGGCACGGCTCAACCGGTCAATGCTTTTCCTTGAACAGCACACGCGCCAGGATGTTCAGCACCAGCACGCCGATCGTGATGATGAAGACACCAGCCCAGGCCAGCTTCTGCCAGTTCTCGTAGGGACTCATCGCGAACTTGAAGATGGTCACCGGCAGGCTGGCCATCGGGCTGCCCAGCGAGCTGGTCCAGAACTGGTTGGACAGCGCGGTGAACAGCAGCGGCGCGGTTTCGCCCGAGATGCGGGCCAGGGCCAGCAGCACGCCGGTGATCACGCCCGCGCGGGCCGACTTCAGCGTGACGGTCATGATGACCTTCCACTTCGGCGTACCCAGCGCGTAGGCGGCCTCGCGCAGCGCGTTGGGGATCAGGCTCAGCATGTTCTCGGTCGTGCGGATCACCACCGGGATCACGATCAGCGCCAGTGCCAGGATGCCGGCCAGCGCCGAGAACGACTTCATCCGCGTCACGACGACCGTGTAGATGAACAGGCCGACCACGATGGACGGCGCCGACAGCAGGATGTCGTTGATGAAGCGCACCACGGCACCGAGCCAGGTCTTCTGGCCGTACTCGGCCAGGTAGACGCCGGCCAGCACGCCGATCGGCGTGCCGATGCAGGTTGCCAGGCCCACCATCACCAGCGAGCCGTAGATCGCATTGGCCAGGCCGCCGTCCTCGGACATCGGCGCGGGCGTCATCTGCGTGAAGGTGGCGATCGTCAGGCCGCCGATGCCCTGGATCAGGGTCTCCAGCAGGATCCAGATCAGCCAGACCAGGCCGAAGCCCATCGCGGCGAGCGAGAGGGACAGCGCGATCGTGTTGATGCGGCGGCGCTTCTTGTACATCGCCAGGCGCTTGGCGTCGGTGGCGCTCATGTGCGGGCTCCCTCGTTCTTCTTCAGCTTGTTGAGCAGGACCTTGGAGAACGCCAGCACCACGAAGGTGATGAAGAACAGGACCAGGCCCAGGTAGATCAGCGAGGCCTGGTGCAGGCCCGCGCCGGCTTCGGCGAACTCGTTGGCCAGCGCCGAGGTGATGCTGTTGGCGGCTTCGAACACCGACAGCGAATTCAGCTGGTTCATGTTGCCGATCACGAAGGTGACGGCCATGGTCTCGCCCAGCGCGCGACCCAGCCCGAGCATGATGCCGCCGACGACGCCGGTCTTGGTGTAAGGCAGCACGACCTTCCAGACCACTTCCCAGGTCGTGGAGCCCAGGCCGTAGGCCGATTCCTTGAGCATCGCGGGCGTGACCGAAAACACGTCGCGCATCACCGAGGCGATGAACGGGATGATCATGATGGCCAGGATGATGCCGGCCGACAGGATGCCGATACCCACCGGCGGGCCGGACACCAGCGCGCCCAGGTAAGGGATGCCGCCGAACAGCGACTGCAGCGGCTGCTGCACGTAGGTGGCCAGGATGGGACCGAACACCAGCAGACCCCACATGCCATAGACGATGGACGGGACCGCAGCCAGCAGTTCGATGGCGATGCCCAGCGGGCGGCGCAGCCAGCCCGGCGAGAGTTCGGTCAGGAACAGCGCGATGCCGAAGCTCACCGGCACGGCGATCAGCAGCGCGATGAACGAGGTCATCAGCGTGCCGTAGATCATCACGAGGCCGCCGAACTGTTCCTTGGTCGGATCCCATTCCGCGGTGATCAGGAAGTTCAGGCCGAACTGCTTGATCGCGGGCGCGGCGCCGATCAGCAGCGAGCCGATGATGCCGGCCAGCAGCGCCAGCGTCAGCCAGGCCGCACCATGCGTCAGCAGCGAGAACACCGCGTCGGCCCACGGCGCGACGCGACGTCGCGGCGTCGGGCTGCCACCGGGCTTGACGCGCTCCTCGCCGCGCTCTCGGTCAAGGGAATTGGCTGGAAGTATTGCGGCCACGGGGCCTCCGCTGGAGTGTTTGAATTCCTGGCGCGCCGCCCGCCTCCTCCGGCCGGTCCGACGCGTCCGTCACGACGTCTCGTTCGAGATCTTGTCGAGGTCCTGCGCGAAAGCCCGGTGTCCTCGAGGAGAGCACCGGGCCGTCGTCGTCAGGCCTTGATCACTTGAAGCTGACCGCCTTGCCCGAACCGTCCTTGACGCTGGCGGTCCATTGCTTGCGGACCAGGTCCTTGACGCTGGCGGGCAGCGGCACGTAGTCCAGGTCGTCCGCCATCTTGTCGCCCTGGGTGTAGGCCCAGTCGAAGAACTTCAGGGCGGCGGCGGCCTGGGCCGGCTTGTCCTGGGCGACGTGCATCAGGATGAAGGTGGCGCCGGTGATGGGCCAGCTGTCCTTGCCGGCCTGCTCGGTCAGCACCTGGTAGAACGACTGGTCCCACTTGGCGCCGGCGGCGGCGGCCTTGAAGGCATCGTCGCTCGGGCTGACGAAGGCGCCGCTGGCGTTCTTCATCAGCACGTAGGTCATCTTGTTCTGCTTGGCGTAGGCGTATTCGACGTAGCCGATCGAGTTCGGCAGACGCGTGACGAAGGCCGACACGCCTTCGTTGCCCTTGCCGCCCGCGCCGGTGGGCCAGTTCACGGCCGTGCCTTCACCGACCTTGTCCTTCCACTCGGCATTGACCTTGGACAGGTAGTTCGTGAACAGGAAGCTGGTGCCCGAACCGTCGGCGCGGCGGACCACGGCGATGGCGGCGTCCGGCAGCGCGACGCCCGAGTTCAGGGCCGCGATGGCGGGGTCATTCCACTTGGTGACCTTGCCCAGGTAGATGTCGGCCAGGACCTTGCCGTCCAGCTTCAGCTGGCCGGGATTGATGCCCTTGACGTTGATCACCGGCACGACGCCGCCGATCACGGTCGGGAACTGGACCAGGCCGTCCTTGGCCAGTTGGTCGTCCTTCAGGGGGCGTCGGACGCGCCGAAGTCGACGGTCTTGGCCTGGATCTGCTTGATGCCGGCGCCGGAACCGACCGACTGATAGTTGATGCGGACACCGGTGGCCTTGTTGTAGGCGTCGGCCCACTTGGCGTACACGGGGGCCGGGAACGAAGCACCCGCACCGGTCACTTCTTGAGCATGGGCCGCGGAGAACATCGCGGCGCACGCGGCGAACAGCAGGCCAGCACGCAGTTGATTCATGATCATTCAGTCCTATCGCTTGGGTTGGTTGGCGAACGGAGCGGATGCTATGACCTGAATGTGACACATCCGTGACGCCGGCCAGGAACCGGAAAAATGTCGTTACGTACAGCGCCCAGAGGAGAAACGGGCCTGCGATGGGCATCGATCGACCATTGTCATATTCGATTCACCCCGTTGTCATCTTCGATCTCTAGCCTTCAGGACGTGCGGGAATACCCTCTCGACCCTTGTGACGACGCCACGGCGTACATGATGAGGCGAAAGAGTCACCCGCCCAGCTCCCGAAGAGTCGCGCTCAAGGCGACCTGACCAATGCAAATTGGGCCGCGGACGCTCCCGCGTCGGCGGCCCTTCTTTTCGGGAGACCTGGGTGATCAGCCGCCGCGGATCGCGTCCGCGAGCCGTTCGGCGCAGCGCTGCGCCAGATCGGCATCACTGGCTTCGACCATGACCCGCAGCAGCGGTTCGGTGCCCGATTTGCGGATCAGCACGCGTCCCCGGTCGCCGAGCTCGGCCGTGACCTCGGCTTCGACACGGGCAAGCGCCGGGTTGCTCTTCCAGTCCTGATGGTCGGCCTGCAGGCGGACGTTGATCAGCGTCTGCGGGAACAGCGTGACGCCGTCGAGCAGATCCGCCAGGCGGCGACCGCTACGGCAGACCGCCTCCAGCACCAGCAGGCTGCTGACGATGCCATCGCCGGTGGTATGACGGTCCAGCGACAGCAGGTGGCCGGAGCCCTCCCCGCCCAGCTGCCAGCCCCGGGCAGCCAGCTCCTCGAGCACATAACGATCGCCGACCTTGGCGCGGACGAACTCGACATCCCGCTGACGCAGCGCCAGTTCGACCGCCATGTTCGTCATCAGCGTGCCGACCGCGCCAGGGACGCGTTCCCCGCGGGCGAGCCGGTCCGCGACCATCACGTAGAGCAACTCGTCACCGTTGTACAGACGGCCTTCGCCATCGACCATCTGCAGGCGGTCGGCATCCCCGTCGAGCGCGATGCCGTAGTCGGCCTGGTGCTCCTTGACGGCCGCCACCAGCGCCTGCGGTGCGGTGGCACCGACCTTGTCGTTGATGTTGTAGCCGTCGGGCTTGTTGCCGATGGTGATGATCTCGGCACCCAGTTCATGGAACACCGACGGCGCCACCTGGTAGGCGGCGCCATGAGCCGCGTCGATCACGAGCTTCATGCCGCGCAGGCTGAGGTCGGTACTGAAGCTGGCCTTGCAGAACTCGATGTAGCGGCCCTGCGCATCGTCCAGGCGCCGGGCACGCCCCAGGCTGGCGGAATCCACCCAGACCGGGGGCTCGTCCAGCACGGCCTCGACGTCCAGCTCCCAGGCATCGGGCAGCTTCTCGCCCTTGGACGAGAAGAACTTGATGCCGTTGTCGGCGAACGGGTTGTGCGATGCCGAGATCACCACGCCCAGGTGCTGGCGCAGCGCCCGCGTGAGGTAGGCGACGCCCGGCGTCGGCAGCGGCCCTGTCAGCAGCACGTTGACGCCGGCGGATGCGAAGCCGGCCTCCAGTGCGGACTCCAGCATGTAGCCGGAGATGCGGGTGTCCTTGCCGATCAGCACGCTGGGCTTGGCGTAGCTGCGCTTGAGCACGCGCCCGACGGCGTGTCCCAGCCTCAACATGAAGTCTGGCGTGATGGGGGTACGACCCACGGTTCCGCGAATTCCGTCGGTTCCGAAATACTTCCGGCTCATTGAGGCGATCTCCTGCGACTTCTGGATCTTGAATCCGCGGATTGTCGCCGATGCGGCGTTGGTCGCTGCTCGCCCACGAAGGGGGCACTCGATCGGGGGGCGCTGGAACCGCCCCGGCCGCCGGAGGGGCCGGTCGCACGCGGCCTGCGGGGCGCTCAGTCTTGCGAGGCGCCGAAGGCCTGCCAGACCTTGAGCGCGTCGACCGTCGGGCCGACGTCATGCACGCGCACGACGCGCGCCCCCAGCGCCACCGACGCCAAGGCCGCGCCGACACTGGCTGGCATGCGGTCATCGACCGCCTTGCCGGTCACGGCGCCGAGCGTCGACTTGCGCGACCAGCCGACGAGCAAGGGCCGCCCCAGCGCGAGCAGTTCACGCTGACGTCGCTGCAATTCGAGGTTGTGCTCGACCGTCTTCGCGAAACCGTACCCCGGATCCAGCGTGATCCGCTCGGCCGTCACGCCGACATCGATCAGATGGCCCATCCGCTCGCGCAGGAAATCAGCGACCTCCCCGACGATGTCACCATAGTCGGCCAGTTGTTGCATGCCCGCAGGTTGACCGCGCATGTGCATCAGGCAGATGCCGGCACTGCCATGATCGGCCAGCAGTCTGTCGGCACCTTCGTCGCGTAGCGCCTGCACGTCGTTGATGATGTCGACGCCCAGATCCAGCGCACGACGCATCACCTCGGTCTTGCAGGTGTCGACCGACACGGGGACGCCGAAATTCAGCGCTGCGCGCACGACCGGCTCCAGGCGCTTCCATTCCTCATCCGCCTCGAGGCGCGGAGCACCCGGGCGCGTCGATTCACCACCCAGATCCAGGATGTCGACGCCCTCGCCCAGCAGCCGTTCGCAGTAATTGATCGCGCTCAACGGATCGGTGAACTGGCCACCGTCGGAGAAGGAATCGGGCGTGACGTTGACGATGCCCATCACCAACGGTCGCTCCGCCAGATCAAGATCGAAACGGGTGGTCTGCCAGATCGAGGGAGAAGTCATGAACGGCTGGATGTCGAGAATGCGGCCCCGCGCTCGATTGCCAGGGACTGCCACGCCAAACGGGGAGTATGACGCAAGCCCGAAAGAACCTGCGATGCCGGTCGGAGTAGATCGCAAAAGCAGAAGGGCCGGTCGCAAGACCGGCCCTTCGAGGAAGCATCGAGCATCAGATGCCGTTGCGGCCCATCCGATGCCCCTCTGTGGTTCAGCCGTCAGGCCGCAGCCGGCGCGCTGCCCGTGCTGACTGCTGGCGTGCCGCCGCTGTCGGGCTTGTTGGCCGGCGGCGTCCAGTCCTTCGGAGGACGCGGCGGACGACCTTCCATGATGTCGTTGATCTGGTCGGCGTCGATGGTTTCCCACTCGAGCAGCGCCGTGGCCATCGCGTGCATCTTGTCCTTGTTGCCTTCGATCAGATCGCGGGCGGTCGTGTACTGCTCGTCGATGATCTTGCGGATCTCCTGATCGACCTTGCGCATCGTCTCTTCCGACATGTTGGTCGTCTTCGTGACCGATCGGCCCAGGAAGACTTCCCCTTCGTTGTCGGCGTAGACCATCGGGCCCAGCTCGTCGGTCATGCCGTAGCGGGTGACCATGTCGCGGGCGATGGCCGTGGCGCGCTCGAAGTCGTTGCTGGCGCCCGTCGTCATCTGGTTCATGAAGACTTCTTCAGCAATCCGGCCGCCGAACAGCACGGAGATCGTCGACAGCATGCGCTCCTTGTCCATGCTGTAACGGTCACCCTCGGGCAACTGCATCGTCACGCCCAGCGCGCGACCGCGCGGGATCACCGTCACCTTGTGGACCGGATCGGTCTTGGGCAACAGGCGCGCCACCAGCGCGTGGCCGGCTTCGTGGTACGCGGTGTTCTTGCGCTCTTCCTCGGGCATGACCATCGACTTCCGCTCGGGGCCCATCATGATCTTGTCCTTGGCCTTCTCGAAGTCCTGCATGTCGACGACCCGGCCATTGCGGCGGGCGGCGAACAGCGCGGCTTCGTTGACCAGGTTGGCCAGATCGGCGCCCGAGAAGCCCGGGGTGCCGCGCGCCAGGATGTCGGCACGCACGTCCTGGCCGACCGGCACCTTGCGCATGTGCACGTTCAGGATCTGCTCACGGCCGCGCACGTCCGGCAGCGTCACATAGACCTGGCGGTCGAAACGGCCCGGACGCAGCAGCGCCGGATCCAGGATGTCCGGACGGTTGGTCGCGGCCATCACGATGACGCCCAGGTTGGTGTCGAAGCCGTCCATCTCGACCAGCATCTGGTTGAGGGTCTGCTCGCGCTCGTCGTTGCCGCCACCCAGGCCGGCACCACGATGACGGCCGACCGCGTCGATTTCATCGACGAAGATGATGCAGGGCGCGCTCTTCTTGGCCTGCTCGAACATGTCGCGCACGCGGGCAGCGCCCACGCCGACGAACATCTCGACGAAGTCGGAGCCGGAGATCGTGAAGAACGGGACCTTCGCCTCGCCGGCGATGGCCTTGGCCAGCAGCGTCTTGCCAGTCCCCGGAGGGCCGACCAGCAGCACGCCGCGCGGAATGCGACCGCCCAGCTTCTGGAACTTCTGCGGGTCCTTCAGGAAGTCGACCAGCTCCTTGACCTCTTCCTTGGCCTCGTCGCAGCCGGCGACGTCGGCGAAGGTGGTCGAGTTGTTGGCCTCGTCGAGCATGCGCGCCTTCGACTTGCCGAAGCTGAACGCGCCGCCCTTGCCGCCACCCTGCATCTGGCGCATGAAATACACCCACACGGCGATCAGCAGGAGCATCGGGCCCCAGCTGAGCAGGATGTTCATCAGCACCGAGGGCTCTTCCCGCGGCTTGGCGTCGAACTTGACGCCGTTGTTGATCAGGTCACCGATCAGGCCGCGATCCATGTACGGGGCGGTCGTGCGCAGCTTGTTGCCATCGCTGGTCTGCGCCACGATTTCCGTCCCGGCCGGGGTTTCCTGCAGCGTGACCTGCTTGATGCGTTTCGCACGGACTTCATCGAGGAAGTCAGAGTAGACGATCGGATTCCCCTGGGTTGCGCTGCGATCGAACTGCTTGAAGACAGTGAACAGCACCAGGGCGATCACCATCCATACAGCCACTTTCGAGAACCACTGATTGTTCACCGCGACTCCTTTGTCATTCCATCACCGCACGCCCATGAATACAACCTCAGGCAGCGGACTTTCACGGCATATGGGGCGGATTCTAGGCCAGTCAAGTCCCCAGACCTGATTGGCATTCCCATACACCTCGATAGATATTGCCACGCGCCCCGCCGGCCGACCGGTCGAAGCACCCCTGACTTTGACGCCTCATCGGGTCTTCACCGCGCCGCCATGGCGCCTGCATCGCCTCTTCAGCGCCCTTTCAGCCCGATGCCGACGAGGAAGTTCTCCGCCGATCTTTCCCGCGACGCCTTCGGCTTGGCGGTCTTCACCCGCTTGAACTGGGCCCGGAAGGCGTGCACGAGCTGGTCGTACCCGCTGCCGTGGAACACCTTGGCAACCAGCGCGCCTTCCGGCTTCAGGTGTTGTTGGGAAAACTCCAGCGCGAGTTCGATCAGGTGCTCCATGCGTGCGGCGTCGGTGCTCTCGATGCCCGACAGGTTGGGCGCCATGTCCGAGACCACAAGATCCACCTTCCGGCCATCGAGCATCGATTCCAGCCGGGTCAGCACTTCCTGTTCGCGGAAGTCGCCCTGGACGAACTCGACGCCTTCGATCGGCTCGAAATCCAGCAGGTCCAGCGCGATGATGCGGCCGTTCAGTTCGCCTACCGCAGCGCCGCCCGCCCCCGCTTCCTTGGGTGCGAAACGGCGGCGCAGGTACTGGCTCCAGGCCCCCGGGCACGCGCCGAGGTCGACAACCAGTTGCCCCGGCCGGATCAGCTGGAACTCCTCGTCGATCTCCTTGAGCTTGTAGGCCGCACGGGAGCGATAGCCCTCTTTCTGGGCCAATTTGACGTAGGTGTCGTTGACGTGGTTGTTCAACCACGCCTTGTTCAGCTTCTTGCTTTTGGTATCGACTTTCATTGCACTGATAATAAGCAGATGCCTGCTATTCAATTGACCCCTGCCCAGCGCAAGGAAAAACGCGCCGACGCTCATCACCTGGACCCGGTGGTGATGATAGGCGGCGATGGCCTGACGGCCGCCGTCACCAAGGAGGTCGACCTCGCGCTGAAGTCCCACGGACTGATCAAGGTGCGCGTCATGTCCGACGACCGCGACGGCCGCGAAGCCATCCTGGCCACCCTGGCCGAGGAACTCGACGCCGCGCCCATCCAGCACATCGGCAAGCTGCTCGTCCTGTGGCGCCCGATGCCGGAGAAGGAAAAGGCCGCCTCCAAGGACGATGGCCGCTTGGCGCCCAAGGTCGTGAAGATCGTGAAGTTCTCGAAGAGCGGCAACAACCGCCCGCAGATCAAGAAGGTCACGGTGCTGGGCAACCAGCGCGTCACCTACGGCGGCGAAGTCAAGCGCGCGAAGAAGCCGCGCCAGACCAGCGTGAAGAAGTCCAGCCAAGGCTGAAGCGGCGACACGACGTCACCACGTTCCAGCATCAACGACAAGACGGCCCGCGGGCCGTCTTTCTTTGCCCTTGTGGCGGCTGCCCAGGTTGACACCGACGACGGGTCAGCGGGATGCCGGCCCGTTCACCCGCCAGGCCAGCGCCAGCACGGCGACGGCTCTCACGCCGAAGAGCCCCAGCGACACCGCATGCAATTGCAGGAAAGTCCAGCTCCCCTGCCCTTGCCGTGCGGCTTCCATCAGCGGCTGCAGCGCGTAGAAGCCGGCTGCCGTGCAGCCGATGGCCAGCAACGGCAGCCAGAAGTCCGCACTCATCGCCGAGCCGCGCACGACGCCGTCGCGGTGCAGGCGTCGCTCCATCAGGATCAGCAGCACGCCGGCCGCCAGCGCAACGCGGGCATCCATCTCGAACAACCGGGCGACGTACTTGCCGGCGGCGGTCCGATCGAGGGTCGCGAACGCATTCGGCGCCGCGAGCAGCGCCACCGCCAGCAACTCGCCGGCCCACAGCGTGGCCAGCAACGCACGGAGTCGCAGCAGCATCGCCCGACGCCTCAGATGTAGCGGACGTCGACGATCTCGTAGCGCTTGATGCCGCCTGGTGCGACCACTTCGGCGACATCGCCGGCCTCCTTGCCGATCAGCGCGCGCGCGATCGGGGAGCTGATCGAGATCAGGCCCTGCTTCAGGTCGGCTTCGTCGTCGCCGACGATCTGGTAGGTGACCTCGTTGCCGGACTCTTCCTCTTCGAGGTCGACCGTCGTGCCGAACACCACCTTGCCGCCGGCATTCACCGACGACGGATCGATCACCTGGGCCGAGGACAGCTTGCCTTCGATCTCCAGGATGCGGCCTTCGATGAAGCCCTGCTTGTCCTTGGCCGCTTCGTACTCGGCGTTTTCCGACAGGTCGCCTTGCGCGCGGGCTTCCGAGATCGCGTTGATCACGGCGTGCCGCTCGACCGTCTTCAGCCGATGCAGTTCTTCCTTGAGCTTCTCAGCGCCGCGCTTGGTCAATGGAATCGTCGTGGCCATGTCTCTAGAACCTTGAGTAACAAAACAAACCGCCGCTGCCGCTCAGGATCGCTGAGCAGCGGCGGCGGAATGGGATGAGCCAAGTTTAATGCAGTTCGGCGTGCAGTTCCTGCAGCGATTGCACCAGCAGGCCGTCCTTGTGCTTCATGCCTTCGACGGCAGCCTCGCAGCCGGCCATCGTCGTGTAGTAGGTCACCCGGTTGGCCAGCGCCGCCTGGCGGATGTGACGGCTGTCGGCGATGGCCGCGCGGGTCTCGTCGACGGTCGTGAACACCAGCTGGATGTCGCCACCCTTGATCATGTCGACGATGTGCGGACGACCGTCCTTGACCTTGTTGACGACGCGCACCGGGATGCCAGCGGCTTCGATCGCCGCGGCCGTGCCCTTGGTCGCCACCACGCCGAAGCCCAGCGCCGCCAGATCACGCGCCAGCGCGACGGCACGGTCCTTGTCGTTGTTCTTGACGGTGATCAGGACGTTGCCCTGACGCGGCAGGCGCGAGCCCGCGCCCAGCTGGCTCTTCAGCATCGCTTCGCCGAAGGTCCGGCCGGCGCCCATGACTTCGCCGGTCGAACGCATCTCCGGGCTGAGGATCGGATCCACGCCGGGGAACTTGTTGAACGGGAAGACGGCTTCCTTGACGCTGAAATACGGCGGCTGGATCTCGACCGGCGGCTTGCCGCCGGCGGCCTTCTGGTCCTTGAGCTTGACGCCGGCCATGCAGCGCGCGGCGATCTTGGCCAGCGGCTGGCTGGTCGCCTTGGACACGAACGGCACCGTGCGGGACGCGCGCGGATTCACCTCGAGCACGTAGACCGTGTTCTCGGACAGACCCTTCGTGACGTCGCCCTGGATCGCGAACTGCACGTTCATCAGGCCGACGACCTTCAGCGCCTTCGCCATCTCCGCGGTCTGGCGGCGCAGTTCGTCCTGCAGTTCCTTGGACAGCGTGTACGGCGGCAGCGAGCAGGCCGAGTCGCCGGAGTGGATGCCGGCGGCCTCGATGTGCTCCATGATGCCGCCCATCATCGTGTCTTCGCCGTCGCAGATGCAGTCGACGTCGACCTCGACCGCATCCTCCAGGAAGCGGTCCAGCAACACCGGCGACTTCTCGCTGACGCGCACGGCCTCGCGCATGTAGCGCTCCAGGTCCTTGTCGCCGTGCACGATCTCCATCGCGCGGCCGCCCAGCACGTAGCTGGGACGCACGACCAGCGGGTAGCCGATCTCGTTGGCCAGCGCGACGGCCTGGTCCTCGTTGCGCGCCGTGCGGTTGGGCGGCTGCTTCAGGCCCAGCTCATGCAGCAGCTTCTGGAAGCGCTCGCGGTCCTCGGCCATGTCGATCGAGTCCGGCGAGGTGCCGATGATGGGCACGCCGTTGGCTTCGAGGTCCAGCGCCAGCTTCAGGGCGTCTGGCCGCCGTACTGCACGATGACGCCGACCGGCTTCTCCTTGGCGACGATCTCCAGCACGTCCTCGAGCGTCACCGGCTCGAAGTACAGGCGGTCGGAGGTGTCGTAGTCGGTCGAGACCGTCTCCGGATTGCAGTTGACCATGATGGTCTCGTAGCCGTCCTCGCGCATCGCGAGTGCCGCATGGACGCAGCAGTAGTCGAACTCGATGCCCTGGCCGATGCGGTTCGGACCGCCGCCCAGCACCATGATCTTCTTCTTGTCGGTCGGGTTGGCCTCGCACTCCTCGTCGTACGTGGAGTACATGTAGGCCGTCTGCGTCGCGAACTCGGCGGCGCAGGTGTCGACGCGCTTGTAGACCGGACGCACGTTCAACGCGTGACGGGTCTTGCGCACCTCGTGCTGGTTGGTACCCAGCAGCTTGGCCAGGCGCTTGTCCGAGAAGCCCTTCTTCTTCAGCAGGCGCAGCTCGTCGACGCTCAGCGAAGCCAGCGTGCGGCCGCCCAGCGACAGCTCGATCTTGATCAGCTGTTCGATCTGGGCCAGGAACCACGGATCGATCTTCGTTTCCTCGAAGACCTCGTCCAGCGTCATGCCGATGCGGAAGGCGTCGCCCAGGAAGAGGATGCGCGACGGACCGGGTTCGCCGATCTCCTGCACGATCTCCTCGCGGTCGGTGCTGATCTCGGACAGGCCGTCGATGCCGGTCTCCAGGCCGCGCAGCGCCTTCTGGAACGATTCCTGGAAGTTGCGACCCATGGCCATCACTTCGCCGACCGACTTCATCTGCGTCGTCAGGCGCGAGTCGGCCATCGGGAACTTCTCGAAGGCGAAACGCGGGATCTTGGTGACGACGTAGTCGATGCTGGGCTCGAACGAGGCCGGCGTGATGCCGCCGGTGATGTCGTTCTTCAGTTCGTCGAGCGTGTAGCCGACGGCCAGCTTCGCGGCGATCTTGGCGATCGGGAAGCCGGTGGCCTTGGAGGCCAGCGCCGACGAACGCGACACGCGCGGGTTCATCTCGATCACGACCATGCGGCCGTCGACCGGGTTGATCGAGAACTGCACGTTCGAACCGCCGGTGTCGACGCCGATCTCGCGCAGGATCGCGATCGAGGCGTTGCGCAGCAGCTGGTATTCCTTGTCCGTCAGCGTCTGCGCCGGGGCCACGGTGATCGAGTCGCCGGTGTGGATGCCCATCGGATCCAGGTTCTCGATCGAGCACACGATGATGCAGTTGTCCGCCTTGTCGCGGACCACTTCCATCTCGTATTCCTTCCAGCCGATCAGCGACTCCTCGATGAGCAGCTCGTTCGTCGGCGAGAGGTCGAGACCGCGCTTGCAGATCTCCTCGAACTCTTCGGGGTTGTAGGCGATGCCGCCGCCGGTGCCGCCCAGCGTGAAGCTGGGGCGGATCACCATCGGGAAGCCCGCACCGCCGATCTCGGCGTGGATGCGCTTCTGCACCGACCACGCCTCTTCCAGCGAATGCGCGATGCCCGAGCGGGCCGACCCCAGCCCGATCTTGGTCATCGCGTCCTTGAACTTCAGACGGTCTTCGGCCTTCTCGATCGCGTGCTCGTTGGCACCGATCATCTCGACCTTGTACTTGTCCAGCACGCCGTGCTTGTGCAGGTCCAGCGCGCAGTTCAGCGCGGTCTGGCCGCCCATCGTCGGCAGGATCGCGTCAGGACGTTCCTTGGCGATGATCTTCTCGACCACCTGCCAGGTGATCGGCTCGATGTAGGTGACGTCCGCGGTGTCCGGGTCCGTCATGATCGTCGCCGGGTTGCTGTTCACCAGGATGACCTTGTAGCCCTCCTCGCGCAACGCCTTGCACGCCTGGGCGCCCGAGTAGTCGAACTCGCAGGCCTGGCCGATGATGATCGGACCGGCGCCGATGATGAGGATGCTTTTGATGTCAGAACGCTTGGGCATGAGTCGTCTCCCTCTTCATCAGGCCTTGGACATGAGACCGATGAAGCGGTCGAACAGATACGAGATGTCGTGCGGGCCGGGGCTCGCTTCCGGGTGACCCTGGAAGCAGAACGCGGGCTTGTCGGTGCGGGCCAGGCCCTGCAGCGTGCCGTCGAACAGGCTGACATGCGTCGCGCGCAGGTTGGACGGCAGCGTGTCGGGATCGACCGCGAAACCGTGGTTCTGGCTGGTGATGCTGACGCGGCCGTTGTCGAGGTCCTTCACCGGGTGGTTCGCGCCGTGGTGGCCGAACTTCATCTTGAAGGTCTTCGCGCCGGAGGCCAGCGCCATGATCTGGTGGCCCAGGCAGATGCCGAAGGTCGGGATGCCGGCCTCGATCAGCTGCGCGGTGGCCTTGATGGCGTAGTCGCAAGGCTCCGGGTCGCCGGGGCCGTTGGACAGGAACACGCCGTCCGGCTCGAGGTCGAAGACCTCCGAGGCCGGCGTCTGCGCCGGCACCACGGTAATGCGGCAGCCGCGCGAGGCCAGCATGCGCAGGATGTTGCTCTTGACGCCGAAGTCGTAGGCGACGACGTGGAACTTCGGGGCGGTCTGCTCGCCGTAGCCCTTGCCGAGCGTCCACTCGGTCTCGGTCCAGACTTCACGCTCGGTGCGGCTGACGACCTTCGCCAGGTCCAGGCCCGCCATGCTCGGCGCGCCCTTGGCCAGCGCGACCGCCTCGTCGATGTGCGCCTGGGTGATCTGCTCGCCGGCGTTCAACGCCAGGATGCAACCGTTCTGGGCGCCCTTCTCGCGCAGCACGCGCGTCAGGCGGCGCGTGTCCAGATCGGCGATGGCGACGGTGCCCTCGTCCTTCAGGTACTGGCGCAGCGTGCGGCCCTTGCGGAAGTTCGAGTCGAGGACCGGCGCCTCCTTGATGATCAGGCCTGCGGCAAAGATCTTCGACGCCTCGACGTCCTCGTCATTGACGCCATAGTTGCCGATGTGCGGATACGTCAGGGTGACGATCTGGCGGCAGTAGCTGGGGTCGGTGAGGATTTCTTGGTAGCCGGTGAGCGCGGTGTTGAACACCACCTCACCAACGGTCCGGCCGGCAGCGCCGAGCGCGGAACCCTTGAAGACCGTGCCGTCTGCCAGGGCAAGAATCGCGGGGGAGCGGAAAGCAGATCGGGCAGCACGGGAAACTCCGTTGTTGTGCGCGCGCCCGGCTCTGCTTCAGGGCCCTGGATTCGCCGCCGGCACGCGCCATGGACGGCTGGCGCGCGGGTGCGACCGGGTCTCCTGTGAGGGAGTCGATCCGAGTGGGATCCGATGCGATCGGGGGTGAAGTTTGCGGGACGCGGTTGGTTGCGGGTAAACCTGACGAGTATAACCCGTCGGGGTATTCACGGAGAAGATTTGCGCAAACGGTCATCAGGGGGACATGTGCTGGCAGCCCTTGACTACCCTCTTCGGCGCGCTTGGCCGCCAAGGCGCAAGGCTGTCAGACCTTCGGTCCTCCAGCGCTCGTCGGCGTCGTTCAGTCCACTGGACTGAACTCGGTCCGCCTCTCCCCGGACGCAAGGTCCGAAACCTCGCGCCTTGCCGTCCCCGATCGACCGTGGACTTCCACGGTCTGGGACCGAGGACGTCGTTGGCTCAACCCAGGGCGGCGATGCCGGCCTTGGCCACTTGCGCGTCTTCATTCGACTTCACGCCGCTGACGCCGACCGCGCCGACGCAGAAGCCTTCGACGAGCACCGGCACGCCACCTTCGAGCATCCCTTCCAGCGGGACGCTGAGGAACGCGTTGCGACCGTTGTTGACGATGTCCTCGTAGACCTTGGATTCGCGACGACCCAGCGCGGCCGTCTTGGCCTTTGCCGGGGCGATCACGGCCGACGTGGCCGCCGCGTTGTCCAGGCGCTGCAGCCACAGCAGATGTCCGCCATCGTCGACGATGGCGATGGTCACCGCCCAGTTGTTCTTCAGCGCCTCGGCTTCCGCGGCGGCGGCGATGCGCTTGACGTCGTCCAGGGTCAGGAAGGGCTTCTGTTTCATCTGCGGCCTCGTCGGATCATTGAAGGAAAGACGATCACTTTAACGAAGCCTTAAGGCCCGCGCCTACAATCGACAGCAACTCTCACTTCATGGGGCGCACGCACATGAACGATCGCATCATCGACCTCAACACCGGCGGCTTCGGCTCGTCGCTGTCCGCCGACCGCCAGCGCGTCCTGCGCAACACCTATGCGCTGCTTGCGCTGTCGTTGATCCCGACCGTGCTCGGCGCCTGGATCGGCGTGAGCACCGGGTTCCTCGCCGCCATGGGGACCGGCGCGAGCATGATCCTGTTCTTCGTCGGCGCGTTCGGGCTGATGTTCCTGGTCGAGAAGACCAAGAACTCCGCCGCCGGCGTCGCCTCGCTGCTCGCCTTCACCTTCTTCATGGGCCTGATGCTGTCGCGCCTGCTGGCCACGATCCTGGGCTTCAAGAACGGCGGCACGCTGATCATGACGGCCTTCGGCGGCACCGCCGGCATCTTCTTCGCGATGGCGTCGCTGGCGACCGTGGTCAAGCGCGACCTCTCCGGCCTGCAGAAGTTCCTGTTCGTCGGCGCCGTGATCGCGATGATCGCCGGCATCGCCAACGTCTTCCTGCAGTCCACCGGCGTGCATCTGGCGCTGCTGGTCGCCGTGCTGGGGATCTTCTCGGCTTTCATGCTGGTCGACGTCAAGCGCGTCATCGACGGCGGCGAGACCAACTACATCAGCGCGACGCTGAACATCTACCTGGACCTGTACAACGTGTTCACCGCGCTGCTGCAGCTGCTGGGCATCTTCGGCGGCGATCGCGACTGACCATCAGCCCAACCGCAAACAGCAACGCCTCGGATCCCCGAGGCGTTTTTCATGGGGCGGCGCGAACCGCTGACGCCGGATTCAGACCGGGGTCAATGACCAGGCTTGCCCTGAGCCTTGTCCAGTTCCGGCTGCGCGCTGGATGCAGCCTCGGCGCCGTCGGCGGTGCCCACCTCATCCGGACGGTGCGTCACGACAGGCTTGATGGCGCCGGTGCCGATGAAACGCGCGTATTCGCTGCGCGGCATGAGGGCGCTCAACCTCGAGTCGCCATCCTCCCAGCCCAGCGTCACGTCGTGTTCGTTGATCTCGACCTGCACGGCACCGGGACGGATGGCCATCATCGGACCGTCGCCGGTCCGGTAGGTCACCTCGCCGCAGACGAAGGCGGATTGGCTCAGCCGTTGCTCGTCGCCGGATTGGCGTTCAACGGAAGGATCGACCGTGGAAGCGTCGGCGGGATGCTCGGGCGGCAGTGGGGGTCGGGCGCTCATGGAAGGTCCTCCTGGGAGTCATCCCGCGGCAGTTCATCGAGCCATTGCCACATGCGCACGGCCAACGCGGTGGCGGTGCAGGTGGCCAACGTCATCAGCATGAGCATGTTGTCGTCCATGGTGGCCTCGAACCGGAGCGGGATCGGGTTGCGATGAAGCATGGTCGCCGCCGCCGGGCCGCTGGCGAAGCGGCGCCCACCGCGACGCGCTGTAGGTGCTGTCCCACAGCAATCGCCGGACCCGCGCCGTACTGCAAATGTGTGTGAAGTCCTGGGCGAACACTGACCGCACCGTCAACGCCGTCCGACGCACTTCCGTTGTGCCCACAAGCTGTAGGACGACGCCGGACACGGGCCACCTCCCCGCACCGACATCGCACACCGAGCTGCGCTTATGGGAAGCACTCGGCCCAGCGCCGATAGTGAAAGCAAAGGAACTCACCAGGAGAACCCAAATGAGCCTCCAGATCGCCGCAGACGCCGCCGCGTCCCAGTTCGAGATCCGCTTCGAATCCATCTTCGACGCCGGTCGTGCGATGTCCTTCCCGTGCGACCCGCAAGGCCATGTCGATCTGGACAGCCTCCCGGCACGGGCCCGCAACAACTACCTGTTCGCCCGGGCCATGGTCGGCAAGGATTACCTCCCGCCCGCCGTGCGCGGTCGCAACAGCCACTGAACGCCGCGCCAAGGCCCGTCGGGGCCTGCGACGGGCGCACCGTTTGCCGGACCAGGGCTGCATCCTCCCTGTTGCCGCGCTGCACCCTTCGGGTCGGCGCGGCTCTTTTTCAGACGCGCGGTATCGCGGGCATCGCGTCAGCGGGTGACGGCAGGCGTCGCCTCCTCGAAGCGGTCGACGGTGCGCAGCGGCTTGAACAAGGCGGCCCAAGCCGCCACCACACCCAGCGTGCACACGGCACCGGTCACGGCCGCAGGCACCGCACCCAGCGCCGCGGCCGCGCTGCCGGCCCGGAATTCCCCAGTTCGTTGGAAGACCCGATGAACAGCATGTTCACCGCATTGACGCGCCCCCGCATCTCGTCCGGGGTCGAGAACTGCACCAGCGCGCCCCGGATGTAGACGCTGACCATGTCCGCCGCGCCGGCGATCGCCAGGGCCGCGAACGACAGCCAGAAGGTCGTGGACAGCGAGAACACCAGGTTGGCCAGACCGAACACCGCAACCGCCGCGAACATCGTCTTCCCGACATGACGATTGAACGGGCGCAGGCTCAGGTAGAAGCCGGCGGTGACCTCGCCCACCGCCATCGCGCTGCGCAATGCGCCGAGGCCTTCCGGGCCGGCATGCAGCACCTCATGGGCGTAGATCGGCAACAGTGCGACGACGCCGCCCAGCAGGACCGCGAACAGGTCCAGCGAGATCGTGCCCAGGATGATGGGCCGCGAGCGGATGAAATGGATGCCGGCGCCGAAGCGCTGCCAGATGTTCCCGCCCGCGGGCGAAGGCGGCGCGGCAAAGCGCACCGGCACGGCGCCGATCAGCAGCGCCGTGCCCAGCGCGAAGCCGGCCAGGCAGACGAGATAGGTCAGGCCCGACCCGCCGAAGCCGTACAGGAGCCCGCCCAGGAAGGGCCCGCCGATGCTGGCCACCCGCATCAGCATGCTGTTGGCGGCGATCGCCTGCGCCAGCTGCTCGCGCGGCACGATCTGCGGCAGCAGGCTCTGCAAGGCCGGACCCGAGAAGGCCCGCGCACAGCCGAACAGCACCAGCACGGCATAGATGCCGGCCACGCCCGCGTGACCGTGACCGGACAGCCACCACAACGCCATGCTGCAGCTCGCGCTGACGGCCCAGCTGATCGCCAGGATCGGCTTGCGGCTGAAGCGGTCGATCAGATCGCCGGCCGGCAGCAACAACAGCAGCATCGGGATGAACTGCGCGAGGCCGACATAGGCGAGCGCCAACGGTTCGCGGGTCAGGTCATAGACCTGCCAGGCGACCACCACCGCCTGGATCTGTCCGGCGAACACCGCCGCGAGGCGGCAGATCAGGAACGCGGTGAAGCCGGGATGGCGGAAGACGCTGGTCCTGGGGCCGGCGCGGCGCCGGAGGACGGGGAGGACGGTGGAGCAGGAGCAGTCACGGCGCGATGTGTTCAAGGCCTTCTTGGCGGGCGCCGGCCAGTTTAGCGAGGCCGCCCGCACGCTTGGGCGCAGGGCGATGTCACAAGTGCGGGGGCTGCGTCGTCTTGTAGGTAGCTGTCCCTCACTGTCCCTACCCATCACGGAGTCCCCATGAGCCAACGCCTGAACTACCTGCAGCAATCGCCCGCCGCCTTCAAGAAACTGGTCGAGCTGTCCATGACCCTGAAGGAAGGCGGCCTCGAGCATGGCCTGCAGTTCCTGGTCGAGATCCGCGCCTCGCAGCTCAACGGCTGCGCGTTCTGCCTGGACATGCACATCAAGCAGGCCGTCATCGGCGGCGAACGGCCGCTGCGGCTGCACCACGTCGCCATCTGGCGCGAGTCGCCGCTGTTCTCCGCCCGCGAGCGCGCCGCGTTGCTGTGGACCGAGGCGCTCACGCGCATCCCGGAGGACGGCGTGTCCGATGCCGTGTACGCCGAGGTCCGCGAGCATTTCAGCGAAAAGGAACTCTCCGACCTGACCTGGCTCGTGTCGTCGATCAATGCCTGGAACCGCCTCAATGTCGCGTTCCGCAACGTGCCTGGATCGCAGGACAAAGCCTTCGGATTGGACAAGGCCGGATTGGTCTGATCCTCCATTTCAGCCATCGCCCCACCTAGACCTGCCGGCTTGCATGCCTCTGCAATCAGGGCAGGCCATAGGACGTTCCCCGAGGAATTCCGACCATGAGCGCTTCGCTTCATGTCGAAGCCTGCTCACGGAGTTCCTCGATGACGTCTTCCCTTCGGACCCTTCCCCTCTCCCTCCCCCTTTCCCGGTTGCTTCCCCGCTACGGTCGATCCTTCGTCATGGCGCCGCTGCTGTTCGGCGCCCTGGTGCTGACCGGGTGCGGCGGCGGCGGCAGCGATGAACCGGATGCCGACATCGACGCCCAGACACCCACGGCCGCGTCGGCCGCCCCGTCACGACCGCTGCCGCGGATCAAGATCGGCAACGAGATCAGCGACTCCGAAGCGCTGCAGGCAGACCGCCGCCTCGGCGACGAGGTGCATCGTGTTCCATGAAATCCCGACAAGGACGAGGAGCGTCGGCAGCTTCGTCGGCAGAGCCCTGCTCATCGTCCTGGCCTCCGGCGTCGGCGCAATGATCCTCACGGCTCCGGTCTGGTCCGAGGAGACCGCCTCTGCAGCCTCGCCCCCGGCAGCGACGTTCTGCGACTCGGCCTCTTGATCGACTGTCATCCCGCCAGATCGAGAAGGCTCCACCCCAAAGAAAACGGCGCCCCGAGGGGCGCCGTTGCAGTTGGTGTCGACAGGGGGATCCGGACGATGTTCGAGTTGTGGGTCCGGATCCGCCGGTGCAACGTCAGGCGTGAACGACATCGGATCGAACGCGCCCCCACCGGGGTTGAATCGTCTCCGGCCGGTCAGCGCTGGTTGTAGCGCGCCTTGGCCGAGTTCACGCACACGTCCTTGGCATCGCCGGACAGGGTGTTGCACTTCTCGGAAGCCAGCTTGTAGTCGGCCTTCACGCGGGTTTCCTCTGCGTCATCGACCGCCGCAGCCACCTTCTTGTTCATCTTCAGCTCGGCCTTGGCCTTCTCGTACGACGTCTTGGCCTCGCGCTGGCACACGTCCTTCGCTTCACCCGAACGGTCGTCGCAGCGTTCCTTGGCCACGTCGTAGCGCGCTTCATAGCGGGCCTCGATCAGCTTGGCTTCGTCCTTGGCGTTGCCGCTGTAGTTGTACTCGAGCTGGGCCAGCGCCACGTCTTCGCGGCCCTTGGCCTCCTTGACGCAGATGTCCTTGGCGTTGCCCGACAGCTGATCGCACGCATCCTTGTCGACCTTGTAGGTCTTCTTGATGTCGTCCTTGGCACCGTCGTAGACCGACTTGGAGAAATTGGCGGCGTTCGCCATGCCGGCGCACAGGCTCAGGGCGGCGGCGATCAGTGCGGTGGTTGCGGGCTTGTTCATGGTCATCCTTTGCTTGTTTTTGGAGGGAGGCAGTGAAGCTGTCGACGGAAAGTCCGGCGACGTCACTTTCGCAGCAGGCTCATCACGAAAGTGACGACGGCCATGATCACGAAGACGAAGAAAAGGATCTTCGCGATGCTCGCGGCGCCGGCGGCGATGCCGCCAAAGCCGAACAGCGCGGCGATCAAGGCAATGACGAAAAAGACGACGGCGTAGTGCAGCATCTCGGTTCTCCTGCGCGGCACCGTGCCGCGATGAATGAACTGTAGGGACAGGCGGGGCCGCCCCAGGCAGTCCCGCACCGCGAGCGTGCGTCGGAGCCGCAACCGACGCGCTGTAGGAGAGGACCTACCGGTCGAGGAACCCCTGCCGAAGGGGAGATTGAGGGGGATTGATCCGCGCAGTCGGCGACGGATGCCAACGAAAAAGCCGGCTGACGCCGGCTTTCCTGGAGTGGGGACGAGGACGACGAGGTCGCTGAGACGACCGCCTCACCAGATCTTCTGGAAAGTCACCCCGACGCGCCCGCCCCGTGGGCGGAAGGTCAGCGACGACTGCCCGCTGAGTTCCATCTTGAAGCCTTTGCGGAGATCCGCGTAGGGCTTGCGGCTGTTGAACGCGAGGCCGACGCGCACCTGGCGCTGATCCCGGTTGTTGAGCCCTGGCACGTTGAGGTCGTCGATCTGCGCACGCTGCGCGTCGACCAACGGCGTCTGGACGAAGGCATGGGAACGCGGCCCCGTCGGCATCGCCAACCCGACCAGCACACCGGCATCCCCCGCCGCGCCGGGACGCAGGTTCTGGTAAGGCGTCGCGTACAAGCCGCCGCCGACCGCGGCGCCCCGCTGCTCCACCCCCACGCCCAGTCGAAGCCCGCTGCCGGACAAGGGCTTGGCCCAGAGCATCGTCTGCGTGGCCTGCGGCGCCCGGCCGTACCAACCAGCGGCTCCGGCGGATTGGTTGGCCGTGGCCAACGGTTCAGCGGCGCTCTGGGTCACCGTGTAGCGGGCGCCCGACGAGGCATCGCGCAAGGATGGCTGGCGCGTGCGCTCCGCCAGATTCCGTCCTGACAACTCGACATGATCGTCGAGCGAACTCGGCGCGGCATCGACGGCGGGTACGGCCTGGGCGAGCGAGGCCAGCGAGAGGGTCGCCGGCATCAATGCGGCGCGGAGGAGGTTCCGGGGGCAGAAGGCATTCATGACTCAACTCCCGTTCTTGATGACAACTTAGGACGCGGGTTGCGACAGGAAAATCTCGATCCGACGATTGGCGGCCCGTCCGGCCTCGGTGGCATTGCTGGCCACCGGCTGACGTCCGCCGCGGCCCTCCACCAGCAACCGGCCACGCCGGACGCCGTGATGGACCAGATACTCACGCACGGCTTCCGCACGATCAAGCGACAGCGGACCGTTGATCGCGTCGCCGGCCGAACTGTCGGTATGGCCGACCACGGTCACACGGACCGCGTCGTCGAGGTTGCGGCTGACCTCGTCGAGCACCGGCCGCAGTGCCGGCTTCAGTTCGGAACGGCCGATGTCAAAGGAGAAATCGGCGGGCACGCTCAGCTTGAGCTGGTTGTCCGCAGTACGGGCAACGCTGATGCCTGCACCGGCGCCCGCCTGGACAAGGGCCTGGCGGCGCTCTTCCATCTGCGGCGACCAGAGGTTGCCGCCAAGGACGGAGGGAGCGGCAGCCGGCGCGGTACCGGTCACGGCGCCTTGGGGACTGCCGGCGGTGCCCTGCATCGAGCCGCAGCCACCCAGCATCAGCAGCAACGCCACCGACAGTACCGGCAGGCTCATCGCCGCCATCAGCCGCCAGCGGCTGTCGACGGAGACGCGCGAGGCGTCGGCGGCGTGGACGGTGAGGACGAGGGGGCGGCGCATGACAGTCTCCAGGGCGGCTGTGGGGCTTGGTCACACGATAAATCGACCTTGCTGAGCGTCATGCTAGGGAGATTGCGGGGCGGCAGGTGTAGTCGGCTGTCGGAAGCGCAAGTCAGACTGGACTGACAAACCGAACGGCCACCGGATCCTTGCCCCGGCAGTGATCAGGCGCTCAGCGGGGCGCCGGCCGACGTGTCGTCGTCCAGCGGGAGCAGGTCGGCTTCGGACAGTTCGGCGGCATCGACTTCCTCGTCGAAGGCGGCCTGGCCGTCGGCACCGACGTGCGCGATCAGCGGCTTGTCCAGCGGACGGTAGATGCGGCTGCGCAGACGGGACAGACGCTCGGAGGTCGCGACTTCATGGGCGACACGCTCGGGATCCAGCAGCATCGCGAACGGGTTGGCGACGAAGAACTCTTGGGTCGTGGTCTGCATGTCGGTCTCCAGGGGATTCAGTCCATTCCGGGGGGCGGCTCGCGAGTGCGGCTTGCGAGGCCCCGAGGGCGGCACCGACACCGTGTCGGCATGGAATGAACTGTAGGGACCGACCCGTCCCGCCGACAGTGGGCGGCGGGCCAAACCGCGTGTCAGACGGATTCCTAGGGGGTTGCCAGCAGCCGCCTCACGGCGACGTGCGCGGGCGTGACGGATGTCGCGCCCGGGCCAGCCTGTCGAGCTTCTCGGCCATCTCGTCCTGGCCGGCACGGCGGGCGAAGTCGGCCGCCGTCATCTGGTGATCATTGCTCAGCGAGGCATCCGCCCCCGCGGCGATCAGCACCTCGGCGCCGCTGAGCCCTCCGTAACCGGCCGCCATCATCAGCGGCGTCGTGCCGTTGGCCGAGCGGGCGTCGATGTCGGCGCCCTGCTCCACCAGCCAGCGCACCACGTGTTCGTTGGGACCGGCGGCCGCGTAATGCAGCGCCGACCAGCCCGGCTCGTTGACGAAGGCGCCCCGCTTCACGAGTTCCTTGGCCCAGTCCAGCTGGCCCTTGAGCGCGGCGAGCATCAGCGGCGTCTCGCCGGCCTGGTTGATCGCGCTGACGTCGGTGCCGGGGCTCTTGAGCAGCGTCTCGAAGGCCTTGCCGGATTCCTCGCGGATCGCCACGTGCAGCGCGGTATTGCCCTGCGCGTCGCGGACGTTCGGATCGACGCCCGCCAGCAGCAGTTTCATCACGGTGCTCGCATGGTCGTTGCGGGCGGCGACATGCAGCTCGGGCACTGCCGCGGTGTCGGACGACGCCGTCGGCGCCTGCGATCCGAATCGTCCCTGCGCCAGGGCCGCCGTGACGGGCATTGCCGCCAGCATCAGGCCGGCGAGCGCTCCTCCCACGGCGAACGCAACCCGAACCTTCAGGGCCGGGGCCTTCGGGGGCGAACCGGCGGTCATGTCAGGCGGCCTCGGGCAGTTGGAACAGCCGCCGCGTGTTCGCCGTGCATTGCGCCGCCAGCGTCTCCACGGGCACGCCGCGGACCTCGGCGATCAGCTTGGCCACGTGCGGCACATAAGCCGGCTGGTTCAGCTTGCCGCGATAGGGCACCGGGGCCAGATAGGGGCTGTCGGTCTCGATCAGGATCCGGTCGGCCGGCACGATCTTCGCGACCTCCCGCAGGTCCGCCGCGTTCTTGAAGGTCACGATGCCGGAGAACGAGAGGTGGAAGCCCTGGTCCAGCGCCGCCTTGGCGACATCCATGGTCTCGGTGAAGCAGTGCACGACGCCGCCCGGCTGGCCGGCATCCTCCTCGCGCATCAGGCGCAGCGTGTCCTCGGCGGCCGAGCGGGTGTGGATCACCAGCGGCTTGCCGGTCCGCTTCGCGGCGCGGATGTGGTTGCGGAAGCGCTCGCGCTGCCATTCCATCTCCGCCACGGTCCTGCCGTTGAGGCGGTAGTAGTCCAGCCCGGTCTCGCCGATGGCCACCACCTTCGGATGCGCGGCGCCTTCGACCAGTTCGTCGACGCTCGGCTCATGGACCTCGTCGCTGTCCGGATGGACGCCCACCGTGGCGAACAGCTGCCGATGCGCGTCGGCGATCGCCCGGACCTCGGGGAACTCCTCCATCGTCGTGCAGATGCAGACGGCCTGCGTCACCAGGGCCGCGTCCATCGCGGCGAGCAGGTCGGGGAGCTGGGACTGGAGCTCGGGGAAGCTCAGGTGGCAGTGGGAATCGATGTACATGGCAACAACTCCGCCCGGCTCAAGGCCGGGCGCTGCGGCGGCCAGCGCCGCCGATCTCCGGGATCTCAGATCGTCTGCGTCGGCTTGGACGAGGAGATCGCCGTGCCCAGCAGTTCCTCGATCTTGAGCTTGATCACCCGGGTCTTCTCGTCGCCGGGGAACTTCACGCCCACGCCCTGCGTGCGGCCGCCCGAGGCATTGGCCGGCGTCAGCCAGGCGACCTTGCCGGCGACCGGATAGCGGTTGGGATCCTCGGGCAAGGTCATCAGCAGGTAGATGTCCTCGCCGAGCTTGTAGTCGCGCGTGGTCGGCACGAAGACGCCGCCTTCCGAGAAGATCGGGATGTAGGCGGCGTAGAGCGCGCCCTTCTCCTTGAACACCAGCTGGATCACGCTGGGTCGGGCACCGCCGGCAGGAGCCGGGACGGGGGCGGACGCGGGGGGCGTGGTGCTCATCGGTTTCAGGCTGAGTTCGCTCATGGCCACAAGTCTACTCGCCGCGCCCCGGCGTCAGACTTGGTTACCGCCTTGAGCAGACGTGGATCACGCGCGGATCCTGCATTGTTCAGCGCGCTGGCCGCATCGCCTGTTGCCCCTGGGCCACCAGGGACTCCATCAGCAGCCCCGCGTTGAGCGGGTGGTCCGCATGCCGCGCCGCCTGCTGCAGCGTCCTGGCCCACTGGTCCAGCGCCGCGCGCACCGCCGGAAGCTTGGGCAGCGCGTCGCGCGGGAAGTAGGCGGGTCCGGCGCCGTGGGCGATGCGCATCAGGTCGTGGACCAGGCGCTGCATCGCGGCGATCGCGCGCGGCACCGGCCAGTCCGTCAGCGCCACCGCCTCGCCCTTGGCGATGCGGCGAGGCAGCTCCAGCCAGGTTCTGGCGGCGATGCCTTCCTCACTCCACTGCAGCGCTTCCTGCGGACGGCCCCCGGTGGCGTCCAGCAGCACGCCGGCCTGGTCCACGCCCTGCCCCGTCAGCCAGGCCAGCGCGGCGTCGCGCGCGGGCAGCGCCATCTGCAGCGGCTGGCAGCGGCTGCGGATGGTCGGCAGCAGTTGCTGCGGCGCGGCGCTCGCCAGCACGAAACGCAACAGTCCGGCCGGTTCCTCCAAGGTCTTCAGCAGCGCGTTCGCGGCCACGGTGTTCAGCGCCTCCGCCGGGTACACCAGGACCACCTTGGCCTGCCCCCGCGCCGCGCTGACCTGCGCGAACGACAGCATCTGGCGGACCGCCTCGATCTTGATCTCGCGGCTGGGCTTGGTCTTGCTGGCCTTGGCCGAGGACGCGCCCTCCCCATCCCCCTCCATCGCGCCGAAGCCCAGGGCCTCGCGCAGTGCTTCGGGCAGCAGGACCTGGAAGTCGGGATGCGAGCGAGAGCGCAACAGGTGGCAGCTCGCGCAACGGCCGCAGCCGGGCTGGTCGGTCGAGGTGCGCGCCTCGCAGAGCCAGGCCTGGGCCAGCAGCAGCGCCAGCTCGAACTGGCCGACGCCCGCCGGCCCCTGCAGCAGCAGCGCATGGCTGCGGCCTTGCGTCAGCGCCTGATGCAGCGGCTCGGCCAGCCAGGGCAGCGGCAGACGGCCGCCCTCGGCCAGCACCGCGGCGCCGTCGGCGCCGTCGGCGTTCAGGGAGGCCTCGGTCACCATCCGCGGCGCTCCAGTTCAGCGCGGATCTGGGCCGCGACGCCCTCGATCGTGTCGCCCGCATCGATGCGCACGATGCGCCCGCGGGACGCGTCAGCGCGGCGCTGGTAACCGGCCCGCACGCGGGCGAAGAAATCGAGGTCCAGCTGCTCGAGCCGGTCCGCATCGCGTGCCTGCGCCCGGCGCTGCGCGGCAATCGCCGGATCCACGTCGAACCAGAAGGTCAGGTCCGGCTGGCGCCCCTGCTGCACCCACTGTTCCAAGGTGGCCAGCACCTGGACGTCCATGCCGCGGCCGCCGCCCTGATAAGCGAAGCTCGCGTCCGTGAAGCGGTCGCACAACACCGTCTGGCCCAGCGCCAGCGACGGCGCGATGACGCGCTGCACGTGATCGCGGCGCGCGGCGAAGACCAGCAGCGCCTCGGTCAGCCCGTCCATGTCCTGATGCAGGAACAGGCCGCGCAGCGACTCCGCCAGCGGCGTGCCGCCGGGCTCGCGGGTCTGGACCAGTTCGGCGCCGCTCCGGCGCAGGTGCTGCGCGACGGACTCGATGTGGGTGGACTTGCCCGCCCCGTCGATGCCTTCGAAGGTGATGAATCGACCGCTCACGCGTGGTGCTCTCTCGGAACCCGAATGGAAAAAGCGAAGCGCGGGCGCTTCAGCGGCCGCGCTGGTACTTGTTGACCGCGCGATTATGCGCGGCCAGGTCCTCGCTGAACTGGCTGGTGCCGTCGCCGCGCGACACGAAGTACAGCGCCTTGGACGGCGTCGGATGCAGCGTCGCCTGCAGCGCGGCCAGGCCGGGCATCGCGATCGGCGTCGGCGGCAGGCCGCCCCGCGTGTAGGTGTTGAACGGCGTGTCGGTCTGCAGATGGATCTTGCGCAGGTTGCCGTCGTAGTCCGTGCCCAGGCCGTAGATCACCGTCGGATCGGTCTGCAGCGGCATGCCGACCTTGAGCCGGTTGACGAACACCGCCGCGACCAGGCCGCGGTCCGCCGCCGCGCCGGTCTCCTTCTCGACGATGGAGGCCAGGATCAGCGCTTCGTCGGCGCTCTTGAGCGGCAGCCCGTCGCCACGGCCCGCCCAGGCGCTCTCCAGCCGCTTCTGCATCAGCGCATGCGCCCGCTTGAGCACCGTCAGGTCGCTGACGCCCAGGCTGTAGGCATAGGTATCCGGGAAGAAACGTCCCTCGGGCGCCTGGCCGGGCGCGCCGAGCGCGGCCATGATCTGTTCGTCCGTCATCGCCGCGGTGGTCTGCTTCAGGGCCGGCGCGGCCGCGATCGCGGCGCGCAGCTGACGGAAGTTCCAGCCCTCGATCAGGCGCAGCTGTTCCAGCACCTGGTCGCCGCGCACCATCTTGTCGAGCAGCTCGCGCGGCGTGACGCCGGCGTGGATCTCGTAGCTGCCGGCGCGGATCTTCCGGGCCTGCCCCGAATATCGGAACCAGGCATACAGGAAACGCGGATCGGTCTGCACGCCGGCGGCCACCCAGTCCTGCGCGACCTGCTGCGGCGGCGTGCCCGGTTCGATCGACAGCTCGATGCCCGGCTTCTCCAGCACCAGCGGCGCCTGCAGCCACCACCAGAGCGCGGCCGCGCCCCGCCGGCCAGCACCATCGCCGCCACCAGCGCGGACAGCAGCCAGCGCCCGATGCGGCCCGACTGCTTCTTCGTTTTCCTCGCGGTGCCGCGAGATCTGTTTTTCGCGCGTGACAAGACCCGATGCCCTTCGTGAAATGCGGGGGCTGATGATAATCGGACCATGATCGAAGACCTCCACCACGCTCCGCCGCCCGTGCCGTCCTCGGCGCTGGGCGCCGTCCGGCTCGCCGACTGGGGCGTGATCCGCGCCCAGGGCGAGGAAGCCGCCAAGTTCCTGCACACCCAGCTGACGCAAGACCTGGCCCTGCAGACCGGCGCCCAGGCCCGGCTGGCGGGCTACTGCTCGGCCAAGGGACGCCTGCTCGCGACGATGCTGGCGGTCAAGCCGGACGACCAGTCCGTGCTGCTGGCCCTGCCCGCCGAGGTGGTGCCGGCAACGGTCAAGCGGCTGTCGATGTTCGTGCTGCGCGCCAAGTGCAAGCTGAGCGACGACAGCGCGGCCTGGGCGGTCTGGGGCCTGTCCGGCGCCCAGGCGCGCGACTGGCTGGCCGAGGCAGGGGAAGGCGCGGCCCCGGCGGCGACCTGGTCCGTGGGCCGCGTCCCCCTGGCCGACGGCCGCGAGGCGCTGGCCACGCGACTGCCCGACGACGGCCTCACGCCGCGCTTCCTGCTGCTGCAGCCCGCCGACGCGCCCGCTCCCGCGCTGCCGGTGATCGATCCCGAGGAATGGCAGGGCCTGGACGTCACCGCAGGCCTGGCCTGGGTGCGCCAGGGCACGGTGGAGCAGTTCGTGCCCCAGATGCTCAACCTGGAGCTGCTGGGCGGCGTGAACTTCCAGAAGGGCTGCTATCCGGGCCAGGAGATCGTCGCGCGCAGCCAGTACCGCGGCACGATCAAGCGCCGCACCCACCTGTTCGCGCTGGACGGCAGCGACGCCGATGCCACGCCGGGCCAGGAGATCTTCCACAGCGCCGATCCGGACCAGCCCGCCGGCATGGTCGCCGGCTTCGGCCGGCAGGAAGGCCGCCCGCTGCTGCTGGCGGAGGTGAAACTCGCCGCGCTCGAGTCCGGCACCCTGCACCTGGGCAGCGCGTCCGGCGCCGTCCTCACCCCCCGTCCCCTGCCTTACGTCATTGGAGAACCTGAATGAATGCATCGCCGCCGACGCGCGCCGCCGCGCCCCTGCCCGTCTTGTCGACCGCTCGACCGCACCGGTCGAGCTCTACGTCTACTACCGCGTCCACGCCGACCAGCTGACGGCCGCGCTGGCCGCCTTCGAACAGGCGCGTGAGGCGCAGCCGGTGCGGCTGCTCCAGCGCCACGACAACGATCCGGTCTTCCAGACCTGGATGGAGATCTACGGCCCCGACCTGCCCGACGCGGCGGACGCGGAGCGCCGGATCGCCGCCGCCCTGGGCGCGTTCGCGCAGGGTCCCCGTCACCGCGAGGCCTTCGCCGCCGTCGCCGGTCCGGGAGCGGCGCACTGATGGAACACAACGTCTCCCTCATTTCCACGTTGGCGGCGGGTTTCGGCCTGGCGCTGATCCTGGGTTTCATCGCCGAGCGGCTGAAGCTGCCCGCGCTCGTGGGTTACCTGCTCGCCGGCATCGCGATCGGCCCGGCCACGCCGGGCTTCGTCGCGGACGTCGGCATCGCCGCGCAGCTGTCGGAGATCGGCGTGATGCTGCTGATGTTCGGCGTCGGCCTGCACTTCTCGCTGAAGGACCTGATGGCGGTCAAGCGCATCGCACTGCCCGGCGCGGTCGTGCAGATGGCCGCGGCCACGGCGCTGGGCATGGGCCTGGCGATGTGGTGGGGCTGGCCCGCGGGTCAGGCGCTGGTCTTCGGGCTGACGCTGTCCTGCGCCAGCACGGTGGTGCTGCTGAAGGCGCTGGAGTCACGCGGCACGCTCGAATCCATGAACGGCCGGATCGCGGTCGGCTGGCTGGTGGTCGAGGACCTCGCCACCGTGCTGATCCTGGTGCTGCTGCCGCCGCTGGCGTCGGTGCTGGGCGGCAACGCGGCACCGGGCGCAGGAACCGGCGCAGCCGACGCGCCGCTGTGGCGCACCATCGCCGAGACGCTGGCCCAGATGGCCGCGTTCGTCGTGCTGATGCTGGTGGTCGGCCGTCGCGTGCTGCCGTGGATGCTGTGGCAGGTGGCGCGGACCGGCTCGCGCGAGCTGTTCACGCTGATGGTCATCGCCGTGGCGATCGGCATTGCCTACGGCGCCTCGGAGCTGTTCCACGTGTCCTTCGCACTGGGCGCGTTCTTCGCCGGCACGGTGATGCGCGAATCGGAGTACAGCCACCGCGCCGCGCAGGAATCGCTGCCGCTGCGGGACTCGTTCTCGGTGCTGTTCTTCGTGTCGGTGGGCATGCTCTTCGACCCGATGACGCTGATCGACCAGCCGCTGCACCTGCTGGGCGTGGTCGCGATCGTGATGCTGGGCAAGGCGATCGCGGCGGCGGCGCTGGTGATCGTGTTCCGCTATCCGCTGAACACGGCGATGACGGTGTCGGCCAGCCTGGCGCAGATCGGCGAGTTCAGCTTCATCCTCGCGGGCCTGGGCGTCCAGCTGGGACTGCTGCCGAAGGCCGGGATGAACCTGGTGCTGGCGGCGGCGCTGATCTCGATCGCGCTGAATCCGGTGATGTTCGCGATGATCGCGCCGCTGCAGCGCTGGGTGCTGGCGCGCTCGTCGTTCGCACGCAAGCTCGAGGAGCGGGACGATCCCTACGCCGAGCTGCCGCAATCCACCGACCGCCAGTTCCTGGAGGGTCAGGTCGTGCTGGTCGGCTACGGTCGCGTGGGACGTCGCATCGCCGACGCGCTGACCGAGCGGGGCATCCCGTTCGTCGTCGCGGACGAGGGGCGCGAGACCGTCGAGGCGCTGCGCAAGCGCGGCATGGCGGCGGTCAGCGGCGACGCGAGCGAGCCCATGGTGCTGATCCAGGCCCACATCGCCAATGCGGCGATGCTGGTCGTGGCGGTGCCCGACTCGATGAAGGCGCGGCAGATGGCCGACACGGCGCGTCAGCTGAACCCCGGCATCGAGATCGTGCTGCGCACGCATGGCGAGGAGGAATCCGAGCTGCTGCGCCGGGAGAAGCTCGGCACCGTGTTCTACGGCGAGGAGGAACTCGCCAAGGGCATGAGCCGCCACGTGCTGCAGCGCTTCAACGCGGACCTCCCGGAAGGCCTGTCGCCGGTCGCGGCGCCGGCGCATTGAGCCTCCCGTTCCGGCGCCGCGCGATCAATGCCGGGGCGGTGCCGCAGCGACGATGATGGGCGGCCCCGCGGGGCCGCTTTTTCATGCCCGCGCGTCGGGGCTTGCGCCCAGCAATCCCCGCTTTACATCGTCCGCTTAGCGTCGCCGCCCATGATCGACCCGACCCGTCCCCGTTTCCGTACCGGTTCCGCCGCCACGCCGCCCTCGCGCGCCGGCGCAAGCGCCCTGGCGCTCGCGGCGGTGGCCCTCCTCGGCACGGTGCTGCTGCTGAGCGGCTGCGGCGGCGGGCCGCCGAAGGCGCGCATCGAGGAACAGCAGCAGCAACGCGAGTTCGCGTCCCGCGGGTACGCGCCGCAGGGCGAGGCGGTGTCGGTGCTGCCGATCAACTGGCGCCTGCGCGGCGACGACGTGCCGCTGAGCCTGACGCTGCCGAGCAGCGCGAGCGCCGCTCCGCGTCCGGTCATCGTCTACCTGCCCGGTCTCGGCGAGTCCGACGCCGCCGGCATCCGCTGGCGCCGCGCCTGGGCAGCGGCGGGCTATGCGGTGCTGTCGCTGCAGCCGCTCGAGGACGACGCCGCGGCCTGGTCGTCGGCGCTGGCCCGCTCCGCGGAATTCACCGAACTGGGCCGCCGGCACTATGCCGAGGCCCAGATGCGTCAGCGGCTGGCCCGGCTCGACGAGCTGCTCGCCGAGGCGCAGCGGCTCGGCCGCCAGGGCGACGCGCCCTGGCGTTCGCTGGACTGGTCGAAGACAGTCGTCGCCGGGTACGAGCTCGGCGCGCAGACGGCGATGGCGCTGGCGGGCGAGCGGCAGGCGGACGGGACGGTGCTCGCCTTGAAGACGGTCCGGCCCGTCGCCGCGATCGTGATCAGTCCTCAGGTGTTCTCGCAGCCGGATCCGGCGCGCTACCGCGACGTCGCCATTCCGGTCCTCGGCCTGACGGGGCCGGACGACAGCGACGTGCTCGGCCTGGTGCGCGACGTCCAGTGGCGCCGGGCGCCGTTCACCGCCATGCCGCCGTGTCGCGGCTGGCTGCTCAGCGTGAACGAGGTCCGCCACGCGGCCTTCGGCGGGAACGAGCCGCGTCCGGAGGATGTCGAGCGCGAGCAGAAGCGGATCCGCAGCGCCGAGGACCAGGCGCAATCGCAGCCACAACAGCAAGGCCGCCGCGGCGGCGGTCGAGGCGGACGCGGCCAGGAAGGCCCGACCCGCCTGGCGCCGGTGCCCGCCGTCCCCGACTATCGGCAATTGCACGAGCAGCAGCTCGGACTCACCGCGGCCCAGCAGGTCAGCGTCGCCTACCTCGATCTTCAGCTCAAGCGCTCCGAGGCCGCGCGCGCCTGGCTGTCGACATCGGCCTCGCCATGGATGGGCAAGGTGGCGACGATCAAGCCATGAATTTCTGTCTTGACAGAAATTTCTGTCGAGATACAGTCGTTCGCATGGAACTCACCGACACCGCCCGCCGCTTCGTCCTGCACTGGGGCGAGATGGGCAGCGCCTGGGGCGTCAACCGCACCGTGGCGCAGATCCACGCGCTGCTCTACTTCCACGGCCGCCCGCTGAATGCGGAAGAGCTGGCCGAGACCCTCTCGGTCGCGCGCTCCAACGTCAGTACCAGCCTCAAGGAACTGCAGAGCTGGAACCTGATCCGCGTGACCCACGTGCTGGGCGACCGTCGCGACTACTTCGAGACGACCGCCGACGTCTGGGAACTGCTCCGCACCATCGTGCGCGAACGCAAGCACCGCGAGTTCGATCCGACCGTGCGCATGCTCTCGGAGCTGGTCGAGGACAAGGGCTTCCAGGACGAATCTCCCGACGCGCAGGACCGCGTGCGCGAGTGCCTGCGCCTGATGCAGACGCTGGGCGCCTGGTCCGAGGAGATGATGCGGCTCTCCCCGTCGACGCTGGAGAAGGTGCTCAAGCTCGGCGCCAGCGTGCAGCGCTTCGTGCGCGGGGACGGGACCTGATCCGGCCCTTTTTTGAGCTTGAATTTCTGTCTCTACTGAAATATCAAACACATCACAAACAGGAGGACGCCATGCGAGCCATCCCCACCCCTGCCTCCCCCGATCCGG
Organism: Roseateles chitinivorans; assembly: GCF_050632145.1. GTDB lineage: Bacteria > Pseudomonadota > Gammaproteobacteria > Burkholderiales > Burkholderiaceae_C > Roseateles > Roseateles chitinivorans_B. The sequence continues at coordinate 3,885,477 of NZ_CP192577.1, read as the reverse complement.
CGGTGTATCCGCTGACCCTCTACTTCGACGGCGCCTGCCCGGTCTGCAGCGGCGAGATGCACAACCTGATGCTGCGCAACACCGCCGGCCTGCTGCGCTTCGTGGACATCTCCGAGCCGGGCTTCTCGGCCTTCCCGCCGGGCACCGGGATGCCCGCGCTGATGGCGCTGATGCACGGCGTGCGCGCCGACGGCCGGCTCGCGATCGGCGCCGAGGCGATCCGGCTGGCCTACCGCGGCGCCCACCTCGGCTGGGTCGCGCGGCTCATGGATCTGCCGGGGTTGCGGACCCTGTGCGACCGCGCCTACCCGGCCGTCGCCCGCCATCGCTACCGCATCCCGCGCCCGATCGTGCGGCTGGTCTTCGAGACCGGCCTGCGCCGCGCGGCCGAGCGTCGCGCCGGACGGTCCGCGTGCCGCGACGACGCCTGCGAATGCCATCCCCACCCGCATCCGCCCCACCCGCATCCGCATCACGTGCGGCGCGACGGCAGCGGAGAAGCGTCATGAGCACGCCCGCCATCCGGTCCGTGCTGGTGTGCGGCGCCAGCGGCTTCGTCGGCCGTCGCATCGTGCGGTCGTTGCGCGAAGCCGGCCTGGCCGTGACCGCGGGGACCTCCCGCAGCCAGGACTTCCAGCAAGACCTGTCACCCGACGTCTGGTTGCCGCGGGTCACCGGCTTCGACGCCGTCGTCAACGCGGTCGGCCTGCTGCGCGACACCGCGCGCCGCCAGCTCGAACCGGTCCACCACCAGGCCCCGGCCGCGCTGTTCGAGGCCTGTGCCCGCGCAGGCGTGGCGCGGGTGATCCAGATCTCCGCGAACGGCGTGGCGCACAGCCCCACCCGCTACGCGACGACCAAGCGCGCCGCGGACGAGGTGCTGCTGCGCCTGCGCGCGGAAGGCCGGCTCGACGGCACCGTGCTGCGACCGAGCATCGTCTTCGGCCGCGGCGGCGCGAGCGCCGCGCTGTTCATGACCCTGGCCCGGCTGCCGCTGCTGGTCCTGCCGCGCGCGGCGGTCCAGGCCCAGGTGCAGCCGGTGGCCGTGCCGGACGTGGCGCTGGCCGTGCTCCGCCTGTTGCAGGACGGCGGCCCCGAGATCGTGACGGCCGTCGGCCCGCGGGCCTTGAGCCTGTGCGCCTTCATCGGCGAGCTCCGACGCCAGCGCGGGCAGGCGCCGGCCCGCGTGGTCCCGCTGCCGGACGCGCCCAGCCGCTGGAGCGCCCGCCTGGGCGACCTCGTCAGCGGCCAGCCCTGGAGCAGCGAGAGCCTGGCCCTGCTGGAACAGGACAACATCGGCGACGCCGCCGCGTTCGAGCGCCTGCTCGGCCGGCCGTCGGTCCCCGTCGAACAGTTCGTGGAGGCCGCATGGGCATCGGACGTGTGAACTTCCGGCACCGTCGCACGCGCATCGTCGCGCGTGGCGGGCTGATCGCGCTGTGGCTGGCCACCGGCGCGGCCAGCCTGATCGAGCTCGACGGCCGCAGCCGCGACCTGATGGTCGCCGCGCAGACCCCCGACGCCTGGATCGCGCCGGTCATCGTCGCGGGCGCGCTGGTCGACCTGCTGATCGGGCTGGCGATGTGGCGCTGGCATCGCCGCTGGGTGTACCGCCTGGCGGGCGGGATGATGCTGCTGATGACGGCGGTGGCGACCGTGATCCTGCCCTCGCTGTGGCTGGACCCGCTGGGCTGCCTGACCAAGAACCTGCCGGTGGCGATCCTGCTGCTGATCCTCGACGAGGACGCGCCGGCCTGACACCGCTGCCGGCACCGTCGCGGACGCCGGCGACAAGACACCCGAAGAAGAATTCCAGGAGGAAAAAGATGAACACCTACCTCGTGATCAAGTGGCTGCACATCGTGTCGAGCGTGCTGCTGGCGGGCACCGGCTTCGGCTCGGCCTTCTACCTGTTCTTCGCCAACCGGAGCGGCTCCCTGGCGGCGCAGGCCGTGGTGGCGCGGCTGGTCAAGCGCGCGGACCTCTGGTTCACCACGCCCGCGGTGATCGTGCAGCCGCTCACCGGCGTGTGGCTGGCCATGACGGCCGGCTGGGCGCTGGACACGCCGTGGCTGGCGCTCTCGATCGCGCTGTACGTCGTCGCGGGCGCCTGCTGGCTGCCAGTGGTGTGGCTGCAGATCCGCCTGTCGCAGATGGCCGACGCGGCGCTCGCCAGCGGCCAGCCGCTGCCGGCGCTCTACTGGCGCTACGCCCGCTGGTGGGAAGGCCTGGGTTATCCGGCCTTCCTCGCGGTGCTCGTCGTCTTCTACCTGATGGTGAACAAGCCGGCGCTGTGGGGCTGAGCGTCGCGACCCGGCTCGCTGAGCCCGGTGGAGCCGGGCGAGCCGTCTCCGCGGCCCTCAACCGCCCCGGAGCTCGGTCTTGCGCTCGATGATCCGGGACACCAGGCCGTACCCGACGGCCTCCTCGGCGGAGAGCCAGCGGTCGCGGCCGATGTCCTCGAGGACGACCTCCAGCGACTTGCCCGTTTCGCGCGCGATGGTCCGGGCGATGCGTTCCCGGGCCTTGATGATCTCGCGGGCCTGGATCGCGATGTCGCTCGCCGGACCGCCGGCGCCGCCGCTGGGCTGGTGGATCAGGAAACGGGTGTTGGGCAGGCAGTAGCGTCGCTCGCGCGGCACCGACAGGTACAGGTGGGTGGCGGCGCTGCCGACCCAGCCGGTGCCGATCATGTTCACCGGCGCAGCGATGAAACGCACGATGTCGTGGATCGCATCGCCGGACTCGAGGTGCCCGCCCGGCGAACTCACCAGCACGTCGATCGGATCGGGGCTCTCCGCATCCAGGGCGATGAGGCGGCGGGTCACGTCGGCGGCCAGGACGTCGGTGACGGTGCCGAAGATCAGCTGCGTGCGGGCCTTGAAGGCCTTCTCCTCCAGGTAGGAGGTGCGCGGCTCGGTGACGCTGGACGGCGCGGCGGGGGTCGGATGCTCCATGGGGCGGTTCCTCGTGGTTGGACTGATGCCTTGACGAACGAGACACCTCCCGCGTGACAGCGGTCGCCTGTGGCAAGCTCGCCCCATGCACGACGACAGCGCCCACCCCTCATGGATGCCGACCACCGGCGCCTGGTCCGCGCGGCCACCCGGCTGCTGGGTCCGGCCGAGGCCGAAGACGCGGTGCAGGACGCCTACGTCCGCGCGCTGGAGACGGCACCGACGGGGCTGAACGCCGCCCAGGCCTGGCTGCTCACCGTCGTGCGCCACCTGGCGGTCGATCGCCTGCGGCGGCGCGACTGGATGCGCCATTGGCTGGACGCGATGCACGGCGAGGCGTCGGGGCCGACGGCCTCCCTGGCGCCGTCGGCCGAACGGGTGGCGACGCTGGCGGAAGAAGTCGCGCAGGCACTGCGCCTGATGGCCTCGCACCTGACACCGATGGACGGCGCCGCCCTCCTCCTGCACGAGGTCTTCGAGGTCGAGCACGCGGAGATCGCCCACGCGAACGGCCAATCCGAGACCGCCAGCCGCCAACGCTTGCGCCGCGCGCTCGCCCGACTGCGCCAGGCAGTCGTCGACGCAGGCGGAACGCGGCGGCGGCGGGAAGACGGCAGCGTCGCCATGGCGCCCGAGGCACCTGAGGACCTGGTCTTCCGCCAGTACCTCGACAGCCTGCGCCTGCGGGATCCGCGATCGCTCTGGGCCATGCTCAGGCAGCCCCCGATCAGCGCGACGGCGGCGAGATCCGCGCGCCCTGTCGCGCGCCCCGTCGCGCCCTCCCCGGACCTCCCGGCGATGCCCGCGTCGGGCGGCATCGCCGCCTCCGGCGTCCTTCAGGTCGGCGGGCAGCTGGGACTGGTGCTCACGCTCGACGGGGTCACGCTGTGCGTGCTGCCGCTGGGCGTGCGGACCGGGGACGAACGCGAGGACCCCACCTACTCGACGATCAGCGTGTAGCTGACCGCCTGCGACATGTCCGGCAAGGCGCCGCCGAAATTGAGTGTGTGCCGTCCGCGGGACAGTGGCTTGAGCATCACGTAGTAGCCGTTGGCCGCCGACGGAAAGAGTCGCGCGCCGCTGGGGTGCCGCGCCCAGGCGTTGAAGCATTCCGGGCTGCGTTGCCGGTGGCGCTGCAGATCGGCATGGCGCACCCCATCCACTTCCAGCACCAGCATCTCGGCGCCGTCGGTGATCCGTTCGGCGTCGCGGGTCACCTGGGCGCAGGTCGGCGTGCCGGCGCGCGATGGCGTGAAGACGTAGTTGATCAGCGGGAAGAACAGGTACTTGTCGGCGGGCACGCGACACGTGCGCACCGTCCGGGCCGTGCCATAGGTGCCCGCGAGGAAGAACACGTCCCCCGACTGCCGGTTGCCGCACTGCGCGCCGGTGCGGTCCGCGACCGGGCTCTGGTAGTCCTCGAAGGACAGTGCCCATTCCCACCAGCGGCGCGACCACTCGCCCTGCGTCACCCATCCGACCTGCTCGTCGGGCGCCAGCAGCGGCGAGGCCGGTGCCGGCACCGAGGCCGACGCGGGCGCCGCGGCAGGCCGGGCCGTGTCCGCCTGGGCGCGACCGCCGATCGACATCGTGACCCCCATCGCGACGGCCAGCAGCGTCGCCTTCCCTCGTGCGTTCATCGTTCCGATCTCCCTCGAATCCCCCTTGGATCGGGGCGCATTCTCGCCGTGACGGACGACCGCCCGGCATGACCTCCGCCACAATCCCGCCCCATGAGCTTCGAACCCACTCCGCTGCTGGACATGTCCAGCGCCGAGGCCAAGCGCGCCTCGTACGACATGCTGGTCGCCCAGACCCAGGCCCTGCTGCATGGGGAGCGCGACCGGATCGCCAACCTGGCGCAGTTCTCGGCGCTGGTCTTCAACGCCGTCCCGACGCTGAACTGGGCCGGCTTCTACCTCGTGAATCCGAAGGACGACCAGGAACTCGTCCTGGGCCCGTTCCAGGGCAAGGTCGCCTGCGTGCGCATCGCCTTCAGCCGCGGCGTCTGCGGCGCCTGCGCGCGGACACAGGAAGTCCAGCTGGTGGAGGACGTGCACGCCTTCCCCGGTCATATCGCCTGCGACGCGGCCTCGCGCTCGGAGCTGGTGCTGCCCATCGTCGCCGGCGGCCGGCTGCGCGGGGTCTTCGACCTCGACAGCCCCGAGCCCGCCCGCTTCGACGCGATCGACGCCGACGGCTTCCAGCGCGCGATCGCCGCGCTGGTCGCAGGCACCGACTGGGCTTGATCCCGATGCGCACGACGTCGAAGCGCGGCCTGCACGGGCAGGCGCAGGGGCTGGCCGCCCTCGCCGGCCAGGTCGGCGTGGCAGGCCTGTTCGCGGGCCTGTCCCTCCTGTCGATGCCGCTGTCCGCCGCGGAGCTCAAGCTCCGCGTGCTGGAGACCAGCGACATCCACATGAACCTGCTGAACTACGACTACTACCAGGACCGCCCGACCCAGGAGTTCGGCCTGGCCAAGACGATCACGCTGATCCACCGCGCCCGCGCCGAGGCGCCCAACAGCCTGCTGTTCGACAACGGCGACCTGCTGCAGGGCAATCCGCTGGGCGATGTCGTCGCGCGCGTGAAGCCGCTGAAGGCCGGGGACGTCCACCCCGCCTACAAGATCCTGAACCTGCTGGACGTGGACGCCGCCAACCTCGGCAACCACGAGTTCAACTACGGCCTGCCCTTCCTGCGCCAGGCGATTGCCGGCGCCAACTTCCCGTACCTCAATGCCAACGTGATGGAGGCGGACGGCCGCCGTCATGCGTTCACGCCCAGCGTGATGCTCGATCGCACGATGCGTGACGAGACCGGCAAGGACCACGCGTTGAAGATCGGCGTCGTCGGCGTCACGCCGCCGCAGATCCTGGAGTGGGACCGCCAGAACCTGGCCGGCAAGGTGAAGGTGCGCGACATGGTCGACGCCGCCGCCGAGCAGGTCGCCGACCTGCGCAGGCGCGGCGCCGATCTGGTCGTCGTCATCGCGCACACCGGCATCGACAAGACCGAGCTGCCCAAGCTGTCCGAGAACATGGCCGCCCAGCTCGCCCGCGTGAAGGGCGTGGACGCGCTGCTGCTCGGCCATGCGCATACCGAGTTCCCCGGCCCCGGCTTCGCCGGCTACCCGGGGTGGACCTCGCGAAGGGCCGGCTATATGGCACGCCGGCCGTGATGCCGGGGCGCTGGGGCGATCACCTCGGCATCGTCGACCTCACGTTGAAGCAGACCGGCAAGACCTGGCACGTGGCGGACAGCCAGTCCAGCCTGCGTCCGATCTTCGACCGGACCGCGCGCAAGCCCCTGGTCGATGCCGACCCGATGCCCGCCGCCGTCATCGCCGACGAGCATCAGGCGACGCTGGACCATGTCCGCAGCCAGGTCGCGGTGGCGGACCAGCCGATCCAGAGCTACTTCTCGCAGGTGCTCGACGGCACCGCCGTGCGGCTGGTCGCGCAGGCGCAGCTGGCCTACGCGCTGAAGGCGGTCCAGGGCACGGCGCTGGAGAAGCTGCCGATGCTCAGCGCCGCCGCGCCGTTCAAGTCGGGCGGCCGCCAGGGCTGGACGCAATACACGGACATCCCCGCCGGACCCGTGGCGATCAAGCATGTCGCCGATCTCTACGTGTACCCGAACACGATCAAGGTCGTGAAGCTCAGTGGGGCCCAGGTGCGCGACTGGCTGGAGATGTCCGCCGGACAGTTCCGCCGCATCGACCCGCAGGGGCCCGCGCGTCAGGACGTCGTGGACACGAGCTATCCGAGCTTCAACTTCGACATGATGCTGGGCCAGGACGGCGCCCTGCGCTACGAGCTCGACCTGACGCAGCCGGCCCGCTTCGACAAGGACGGCCAGCGCGTCGGCGACGGTCGGCGTGTCGTGAACCTGAGCTGGCGCGGCCAGCCGCTGGACGAGCGCGCGGACTTCCTCGTCGTCACGAACAACTACCGCGCCTACGGCGGCGGCCACTTCCCGGCGCTGGCGGCGGACAAGGTCGTCGTCGACGCCCCGGACGAGACGCGCGAAGCGCTGGCGCACTTCCTGGCGGCGCAGCCGTCGCTGAGCGCGGCGGTCGCGGCCTCCTCCTGGCGCATCCGGCCCGTGCCGGGCATCGCGATGCAGTTCGTGTCCGGCAACGGCGCGGCGGCGCATCTGAAGGACACGCCCCAGGTGACCCGGGTCAAGGACAACGGCGACGGCTCGTCGCTGTTCGAACTGAAGCCCTGAACGGGGCCCGGTCTCCAGAAACGACAACGGCCGCTCGAAGCGGCCGCTTGTCATTGGGAGCGACGGATCAGACGTGGATGTCGAGCAGCGCGCCCTCGGCGCGGATCTGCGTCTGCAGCACGCGCAGGTTGCCGACGAACGCGTACGTTGCGGACTTCTGCTCGACGATGTCGGCCGCCAGGTCGGCGCCCGGTTCCGGCAGCTTCTCGACCTTGGTCGTCACGCCGTTGCCGTCCTGGGCGGTCTGGGCCTCGATCCGCTCCCGGCGGTAACCCGGCGTGGCGGCATTCGCGACGTTGTTCGCCGAGGCGCGCAGGCGCTCGTTGGCGGCGGAGAGGCCGGACAAGGCGGTCGACAGGCTGACGTTGGACATGGCTTTTTTCCCAGGGCCCCGGCCTCAAGCGACCAGGTATCCCGCCGTCATCGGCACTTTCCAGGCGATCTTTAGAAAAGAAATGGGTTCCGGGCGCTTTTTTCTGGATCGATGTCGTCCGGGTTTTCCCTGAAAACCACGCCGGGCGCCCCAGCACGGGGCAATCCGGCCGCCAAACGCCCCGTCGGCCTACCTCGGAAGGGGTGTTTGCCGCGCCGTACGTGACGACCGCAGCGGACAGACACACCACCTCCGGATAATGCGAAACATTCTTATCTGCAAACTCTTCTCATCGTCATGTCGTCCGCCGCCTTCTGCCCCGTCCTCGCGCCCCTGGCGCTCGCACTGACCGCCGCGCTGCATGGCGGCGCCTTCGCCCAGTCGACCCCATCGGCGACACAGGCCCCTGAGGCGCCCGCCTCGGCGGCCTCCTCGGCCGCGACGACGCAACTGCAGAAGGTCGTCGTCGAAGCCAGCGCGGACGCCTCGCGCGGCGGCCTGGTCAAGTCCTACGCCGGCGGCCAGGTGGCGCGCGGCGGCCGGGTCGGCCTGCTCGGCAACCAGGACATCATGAGCACGCCGTTCAGCACGACGGCCTACACCAACGAGCTGATCCAGAACACGCAGGCGCACAGCGTCGGCGACGTGCTCCTGAACGATCCCGGCGTGCGCCTCGCCCGCGGCTTCGGCAACTTCCAGGAGAGCTACTTCATCCGCGGCTTCATCCTGAATTCCGACAGCGTCGCCTACAACGGCCTGTACGGCCTGCTGCCGCGCCAGTACATCTCGGCCGAACTCTTCGAGCGCGTCGAGGTGCTGCGCGGCGCCTCGGCCTTCCTCAACGGCTCCACGCCCAACAGCGACGCCATCGGCGGCTCGATCAACCTGCTGCCCAAGCGCGCGCCCAGCCAGCCGCTGACGCAGATGACGATCGGCACCGCCAGCGGCGGGCAGACCATCCTGGCCGTCGACGTCGCCCGGCGCTTCGGACCGGACAACGCCACCGGCGTGCGCGTCAACCTGGCCTCGCGCGCCGGCGACACCAGCGTGGACAAGGAAAGCGTCAACCTCGGCATGGCCTCGGTCGGCCTGGACTGGCGCGCCCGCGACGTGCGGCTGTCCGCCGACATCGGCTACCAGGACCACAAGCTCAAGCGCACCCGCACCAATGTCACGCTGGGCGCGGCGGTCACCGCGGTGCCGGCCGCGCCGGACAGCGAGGCCAACTGGGCCCAGCCCTGGACCTACTCCAACGAGCGCGACCTGTTCGGCACGCTGCGCGGCGAGGTCGACCTGGACCGCTGGCTCGGCACGGGCTGGACCGCCTGGTTCGCCGCCGGCGCGCGCAGCAGCGACGAGGCCAACTCGCTGGCCAACCTCTCGCTGACGAACGCCGCGACCGGCGCCGGCACGACCTCGCGTTTCGACAACACCCGCGAAGACCGCGTGCGCACCAGCGAAGTCGGCCTGCGCGGCCTGCTGGTCACCGGCCCGGTCAAGCATGAGCTCGTCGCGTCGGCGAACGTCTTCCGGCTGGACAAGCGCGCCGCCTTCGGCGTCTCCACGACAGCCGCCACGCCGCGCCTGATTCCGACCAACCTCTATGGCGAGGGCTCGGCGCCGCTGCCCGCGCTGATCTCGATCAGCAACAGGCTGGAGGATCCCGCCACCACCGGCATGACGCGACTGCGCAGCGTCGCCGTCGCCGACACGCTGGTCCTGCTGGACGACGCGCTGCGCGTGACGCTGGGCGCGCGGCACCAGTCGCTGGACCTGCGGACCTACGCCTACAACACCGGCGCGCCGGGCGCGCCGTACGACCGCAGCAAGACCAGCCCGATGGGCGGCGTCGTGTTCAAGTTCAGCAAGTGGCTCTCGGTCTACGGCAACTACATCGAGGGCCTGACGCAGGGCGACTCCGCGCCGTCGACCGCGACCGCCGCGATCGGCAAGGTGCTGGATCCCTACCTGTCCAAGCAGAAGGAAGTCGGCCTGAAGGTCGATGCCGGACGCGTGGGCGGCGGGCTCGCGTTCTTCTCGACGGCCAAGCCGCGCGGCGTCGTGACGAGCACGCTGGGGTTCGAAGCGCAGGGCGAAGACCGTCACCAGGGCATCGAGCTGACCGCCTTCGGCGAGCCGATGGCCGGCCTGAAGCTGCTGGGCGGCCTGACCTGGCTGGACGCCGAGCAGAAGCGCACCGGCGTCGCCGCGACGGAAGGCCAGCGCGTCATCGGCGTGCCGCGCACGATGCTGAACCTGGGCACCGAATGGAACGTGCCGGGTGTGCAGGGGCTGTCGCTGGATGCGCGCGTGATTGCCACGGGCAGCGTCTACGCCAATGCGACCAACACGCTGAGCGTCCCGGGCTGGGGCCGCGTGGACCTCGGCGCGCGTTACGCGCTGGACTTCCGGGGTCACCTGGTCACGCTGCGGGCCCGTGTCGACAACGTCGCGGACCGCAACTACTGGGCGTCCTCGGGCGGTTTCCCGAACAGCGGCTACCTGGTGCTCGGCACGCCGCGCACGGTCAGCATGAACGTGTCGTTCGAGTACTGAGCCCGCCCGCTCTCACGATCACCACCAGCCCTCTCACGAGGGCATCGGTGCTGATGGGCCCGGAACAGGGCTTGAGGGTCCTGGAGGGAGCCCTCATGCCCTGTGATGGGCCGCGCCTGGCGCTGCGAAGTCGGGGGCCTCACGCCCCGGCCAACTCCTCGTAGCTCCCGCTCGAGATGAACACGCGGACCGAGTCCCCGCCGGCGGCCTTGGCTTCCGTGCAGGCCAACTGCCCCGCGCCGAGCACCGCATCCACGGTATCCAGCGAGGTCTGCAGCTGCACCACCCCCAGGCTGGCCTTGACGCGCGCCCGGTGCAGGCCCCAGCGCAGCCGGTAGCCGGCGATGGAGGAGCGGATCTTCTCCGCGACGATCTGCGCGTAATGCTGGTCGCAGTCCGGCAGCAGCACGACGAAGTGGTCGTCCTCCAGCCGCGCCACGGTGTCGGACGCCCGCACCTTGGTGATCAGCATCTGGCCGAGCCCGTACAGGAAGTGGTCGGCGACCTCCGCCCCCATGCCCTGCTGGATCTCGCTGAACTTGTCGATGTCGACGAACAGCACCGACACCGGCTCATGCCGGCGGCTGCCGACGTGCTCGGCCAGGCGGCGTTCGATCTCGCGGCGGTTGGCGAGTTCGGTGATGTCGTCGTGCTTGGCCGACCAGGTCGGCTGCAGCCGTTGCTGGCGGGCGGCGGTGACGTCCTCGAGGATCCACATCGCCTCGCCGGCCGGCTGTTCCCAATGCACCGGCGTCGCCTGCAGCCGGCCCCAGAAGCGCGAGCCGTCGCGGCGGACGAACTCCACCTCCTCGTCCAGCGGCCGTCCCGCGCCGAAGGCGGAGCCCATCCGGGCCTGCAGCGCCTGGTGGGCCGAGTCCGACACGACCGAGGCCCGCTGGTCGGTGCCGGTCAGGTCGGTCTCGTCGCCGTGGCCGAACAGGTGGTTGAAGTGCTCGCTGACCACCTCGAACCGGCCGGCGGCCACGAAGGCCACGGCCAGCGGCGCCCGCACCAGCAGCGCCCGCATGCGGGCGGCGGTCGGGTCGGCGGCGTCGTGTTGGGATTGCATGTCGTCTCCTGGCGTATGCCGAAGGTGTACCCGTTTTGCCCGATCCTGGAAAGCCCGGAAAGGACCCGGTTCCAGGGCCTCGTCCGCCGCTGGACACGCTTTCAGGGGGCGGTGGCGCGATCTGCTCCGCCCAGTCGTACAGCGCCGAGAGGATGTCCCCGGCGCGCTCGTCTTCCGACTCCTCGGCCGTCTGGGCCAGCGTGTCGATGCGCTCGAAGAAGGCGTCCAGCGTCTGCGCCCCGCCCTCGCCCCGGTGCAGCCGGGTGGCCCGGTGGTGCTCCCAGCGGGCCTGCTCGTCGGCCGTCAGGCTGTCCGGGAAGTTGCGCGCGCGGTAGCGGAACAGGATCTCCTCCAGCCGGGCGTCCTCGAAGGCGACCTTGCCCTGCGCGACCCGGTCGGCCAGCGCCTCGGGCGACAGCCCGCGCATGCGCTCCAGCGCGCGGCGGTCGTCGTTCGAGACGAAGCCGCCGTACAGGTCCTCGTCGACATCGACGCCGCCCTCGCCCGCCGGCCGCTGGAACACCTGCGGCCACAGCCGCGACAGTTCCCCGCCGCGCGCCGCCAGCGTCTGCGCGTGCGCCTGCCCCTGCGCGAGGTCCAGGCCCCAACGCGCCGCCATCTCGGGCGAGAGGATCTTCATCGACGAGATCACGATCGGCGACTTGTTGACGTGGATGGTCTTGATCGGCAGCCGCGTCACGCCCTCGGGCAGCAGTTCCTGCTTCGTGTACATCCGCAGCCGGATCGTCTCGGCGTCCAGCGCCAGCAGCTCGGCCGGATCGCTGCCCAGGTCCCAGACGATCAGCTCGTTCTTGTTGGTCGGATGCGGCGCCAGCGGCCAGACCAGCGCGATGCAGCCGCGGTCCGTGCCGTACATGCCCGAGACATGGAGGAAGGGCCGGTTCATGCCGATCTCGGCCCAGACCGCATCCTTGCGGCGCAGCTTCAGGCAGAAGTCCCACAGCCGCGGCTGCCTGTCCTTGATCAGCCGGGCCAGCGCGATCGTCGCGCGCACGTCCGACAAGGCATCGTGCGCCGCCTCGTGGGCCAGGCCGTTGGCGGCGGTCAGGTGCTCCAGCTTGAAGGACGGACGACCGTCCTCGTGCTTCGGCCACTCGATGCCCTCCGGACGCAGCGCGTAGGCGCAGCGCACCACGTCCAGCAGGTCCCAGCGGCCGCAGTCGTTCTGCCATTCGCGGCCATAAGGGTCGATCAGGTTGCGCCAGAACAGGAACCGCGTCACCTCGTCGTCGAAGCGGATCGTGTTGTAGCCCAGGCCCACGGTGCCGGGGCGCGACAGCTCGGCGTGGATGTCGGCGGCGAAGCGGTGCTCGGCCAGGCCCTGCTCGGCGCAGGTCTGCGGCAGGATGCCGGTCAGCAGGCAGGATTCCGGATCAGGCAGGGAATCGGTGGGCGGCTGGCAATACACCATCAGCGGATCGCCGATCTCGTTCAGGTCCGCATCGGTGCGGATGCCGGCGAACTGCGCCGGCCGGTCGCGGCGCGGCACGCGTCCGAAGGTCTCGTAGTCGTGCCAGTAGAAGGTCATCTCGTGCATGGGGCGGGACGATACCTCAGCGGCGCGGCGACACCGGGCAGCGACACTGGGCAGCGACACTGGGCAGCGACACTGGGCGGCGGCCCCGGGCTTCGGACGCGGGCGCCGCTTCGCGGATACTGCGGCGCGATTGCCCCTCCGACACCCCGACACCCCGACCCAGCCCCCTTGACTCCGATGCCGCTCAGCCACCTGCTCCTGTGCCTGTCGATCGCCGCGACGCTGCTGCCGGTCCGCGCCCCCTGGCCCTGGCTCTCCCTGCTCATCATGGCGGTGACGGCCGGGCTGGTGCACGGGCAGCTCACGATCGCCGCGATGGTGCCCGTGGCCGCGATGGCCGCCCTGGCCTGGATGGCGATCGAGGCCCGCCACCGCCCGCGCCGCGAGTCGGTCCTGATGCTGCTGATGCTGGTGATCGGCTTCGCGCTGGCGCTGCACCTGCTGCCAGGGTTCCTGAATCCGACCTACCTGGCCACGACCTCCGACGCCCGCGCGCCGACGCTCAAATACCTGAACTTCGACAAGGGCGTCGCCGGCATGCTGATGCTGGCGGTGCTGGCGTCGCAGCAGCGCAGACGGTCGGAAGGCCCTTCCCCGTCGCCCTCGCCCGGCCTGCCGGGCTTCGCCCTCTGGCCCGCCCTCGCCGTGACGGTCGCCGCGACGCTCGCCCTGCCCTGGCTGCTGGCCGCGGTCGGCGGCATCGGCCGGCCGACGCTGCGCTGGCCGGACAACGCCGGCCTGTATCTGGCGGCCAATCTCTTCCTGACCTGCGTCGCCGAGGAGGTCGCGTTCCGCGGCGTCATCCAGGGCCTGCTCGCCCGCCGGCTCGGCACCGACCTGCGCACCATGAACGGCTGGCTGCCGGTGCTGCTGGCGGCGGTGCTGTTCGGCCTGGCCCATGCGGCCGGCGGCACGGGTTACGTGGCCCTCGCCATGCTGGCCGGTCTGGGCTACGGCCTGGCGTACACGCTGTCGCGCCGCATCGAGGTCGCCATCGGGCTGCATTTCGCGCTCAACGCGCTGGTCTTCCTGACGCTGGACCTCGGGCACGGTTGATGCCCTACCCGCCGATTCCCTCCACCGTGGGTCGGCAGTGTGTCTTGTGTGTACGGATTGTTGCCGTGCGCACCCAGACCGGGACAGCCCCGGTTGTCTGACGATAATCCGCCGACCTGAACTCGTGCGCCCCGCATGCAGCAGATTGCTCAATTCGCCCGCAACGTCGCCCAGGCCCTGGCCGGCTTCTTCCTGGCGCTCTGGCGCCGCACCGCGCCGATCCGGGACTCGCTGCGCCAACTGCCCACCTGGAAACGCATCGCCGTCTGGTCGGGGGCAGGCCTGCTGGCGGTGGTCCTGCTGCTCGGCGGCGTGGCGGCGATCATCTGGCCGGGCCTGCCCGACCTGGACCGCCTGACCGACTACAACCCCAAGCAGCCGCTGCGCGTCTACTCGGAGGACGGCCAGCTCCTGGCCGAATACGGCACCGAGCGCCGCAGCTACCTGCCGCTGGAGAAGATCCCCAAGCAGATGCAGCAGGCCCTGCTGGCGGTCGAGGACACCAACTTCTACGACCACCAGGGCGTCTACGTGCCCGGGATGATGCGGGCGTTCTGGGTCAACCTGTTCTCGTCCTCGCGCAGCCAGGGCGCGTCGACGATCACGCAGCAGCTGGCGCGCGACCTCTACCTGACGAAGAAGAAGCTCTACACCCGCAAGATCGTGGAGATCCTGCTGGCCTTCAAGATCGAGAGCCAGCTCTCCAAGGACAAGATCCTGGAGGTCTACATGAACCAGATCTATCTGGGTCAGCGGGCCTACGGCTTCGAGGCGGCGGCGCAGGCCTACTTCGGCAAGTCCTTGAAGGACCTGACGACGGCGGAGACGGCCATGCTGGCCGGCCTGCCGCAGAGTCCGTACCGTGCCAACCCGATCACCAACCTGAAGCTGGCGCAGCGTCGCCAGGCGACGGTGCTGATGCGCATGGTCGACGTCGGCATGATCACGCCGGAGCAGGCGAAGCAGGCCCGCGAGGAGCCGGTGAAGCTGCGCACCGCACAGGAGCAGCGCCTGCCCTACGGCCAGTACGCGACCGAGATGGTGCGCCAGGTGGTGCACGCCCAGTACGGCGAGGACGCCTACAACCGCGGCCTGCGCGTGACGACGACGCTGCGCATGGACGACCAGGTCGCGGCGTACAAGGCGCTGCGCCGCACGTTGATGGACTACGAGCGCCGCAAGGCCTGGCGCGGTCCGGAAGGCGACGTGGACCTGCCCGACGGCATGGACGCCCAGGAACAGGACGCCGCGATCGCGCAGGTGTTCAACGAGCACCCGGACAACGACGACCTGCGCACGGCGGTGGTCACGCAGGTCGCGAACAACAAGATCCAGGCGAGCCTGTCCGACGGCGACGACATCGAGATCACGGGCGAAGGCCTGCGCTCGGTGCAATCGGCGCTGTCGCCCAAGGCCAAGGCCGACCTGCGCATCCAGCGCGGCGCCATCATCCGCGTGCTGCGCGGCGCGCCGACCAAGGCGTTCCCCAAGGGGGCGTGGGCGGTGACGCAGTCGCCGGAGGCCGAAGGCGCGCTGGTGTCGGTCGAGCCCGACACCGGCAAGATCCTGGCGCTGGTGGGCGGTTTCGACTTCAACCGCAACCAGTTCAACCACGCGACGCAGGCGTGGCGGCAGCCGGGCTCCAGCTTCAAGCCCTTCATCTACTCGGGCGCGATGGAACTCGGCGCGGGACCGGCGACGCTGGTCGACGACGCGCCGATCTCGGTCGGCGACTGGAATCCGCGCAACTCCGACGGCAACTTCGACGGTCCGATGACGCTGCGCCAGGCGCTGGCCAAGTCCAAGAACATGGTCACGATCCGGGTGCTGGAGCAGCTCACGCCGGCGCGCGGCCGCACCTGGGCCGGCAAGTTCGGCATCGACGTCGACAAGCAGCCGGAGAACCTGACGCTGGCGCTCGGATCGGGCTCGGTGACGCCGCTGCAGATGGCGAGCGCGTATTCGGTCTTCGCCAACGGCGGCTACCTGCTCAAGCCGCTGCTGGTGACCAAGATCGTGGACTCGCAGAACCAGGTGCTGTTCCAGGCGGAGCCGGAGAAGCTCACCGACGACCGCCGCGCGATCAGCGAGCGCAATGCGTTCATCACCGGTTCGCTGCTGCGCGAGGTGGCGATCCGCGGCACGGCCTACAAGGCCAGCGCATCGCTCAAGCGCTACGACCTGTACGGCAAGACCGGCACGACCAACGACGCGGTGGACGCCTGGTTCGCTGGCTTCCAGCGGCGCGTGGCGACGGTGGTGTGGATCGGCTACGACCAGCCGCGCAGCCTGGGCGCGGGCGAGTCCGGCGGCGGCGTCGCGCTGCCGGCGTGGATCGAGTACATGCAGGTCGCGCTGAAGGACATCAAGCCCTCCGAGATCGAACCGCCCAAGGACGGCGGGCTGGTCCAGGAAGAAGGTCCGTTCGGCCCGGACTGGGTCTTCAGCGAATACGCGGGCGACGCGGGGCTGAAGACGATCGGGCCGATGCCGCCGCCGCTGCCACCGGCGGAGCCGGCATCGGGCGCGGCCTCGGGGCCCGCGACGGGCGCCTCCGGCGTGCCGCCTTCCTGGTGGATGGGCGGCGAACGCAGCGGTGGCCAGTAAGGAGGACGTCCCATGACGAAGACGCTGGTGATCGCTGCGGCGCTGCTGACGGCGGCGGTCGGTTCCGCCCGTGCGGCGGACGAAGCCAGGGAGGCCATCGAGCCGGACCAGCCGGGCATCGTCGAATCGAGCAGCACGGTCGGCAAGGGCCGCGCGATGCTGGAGACGGGCCTCGGCTACCAGCGTGACAAGAGCGACGGCGTGCGCAGCCGGCTCTGGTCGACACCGACGCTCTTGCGCTTCGGCTTCGCCGAGGATTGGGAGTTCCGCGTCGAGACCGACGGCTACCAGCGCCTGCGGGCGTCGGACGGCAGCGGCACGGTGAAGGCCAGCGGCTGGGCCGACACGGCGCTCGGCGTGAAGTGGCACGTGCAGGACGGCGACGGCGAGCGCAACAGGCCGGGCCTCGCGTGGCTGCTGAACGTGGACATGGACAGCGGCTCGTCGGCATTCCGGGGTCAGGGCTTGCGTCCGTCGCTGCGGTTGACGGCCGAGTGGGACCTGCCGCGTGACTGGTCGGCTGGCCTGATCGGCGGGCTCTACCGCGACAGCCGCGACGACGGCAAGCACTTCGTCGGCGGCATCCTCGGCGCGTCGCTGGGGTGGCCGATCGCGGAGGCCTGGAAGGGCTATGTCGAGATCGCGGGCGACCAGCTCGCCTCCAACCGCAACGGCGGCCGCAGCATCTCGGCGGGCACCGGCGTGACCTGGCTGCTCGACCGTCGCCTGCAGCTGGATGCCTCCATCAACCGCGGCCTGACGAAGCAGACGGCGGACTGGGTGCTGGGCGTCGGGGTGTCGATCGGCTTCTGATCGTCAGATCGCGGGACGTGAGCCACGGGCTCATTCCCGGCAGCGCCCAGATGACGTACAAAGCCGGCTGTCCTGACAGCATCGCCTGACTTCCATGCGCCTCGCCCTCCGAATCGCCGCCCTGTCGCTGGTCGTCAGCGCCCTGCCCTCGGCCTGGGCCGATCCCGCGAGCGGCACCTTCACCGCCTCGCGCGCCTGCGAGGCCTTCCAGTCCTTCAGGAAGAGCACCAACCCCGACAGCGCGAAGCTCTCGCCGGGCACGGGCTACCCGATCCTGGAGTCGCACGACGCAGGCTGGACGCGCGTGCAGGTGCCGGGCGCCCGACCGCCGGAGCGCTGGGTGCCGAACGACTGCGGTGCGTCCGCGGGTGGCGGCGCCCCGGCGCCCTCGAACCCGACCCGCGCCCGCGGGCCGGCGGTCGACAACGCGGCGGCGAACAGCGGCCAGGGCATGTGCAAGACGCCGGACCAGTACGACAGCTTCGTGCTGGCGATGTCGTGGCAGCCCGGCTTCTGCGAATGGACGGCGGGCGGCAAGCGCGGCAAGCCCGAATGCGAGGCGATGGAAGACGGCAAGCTCAAGGTGACCAACCTGACGCTGCACGGCCTGTGGCCCAACCGGCAGCAATGCGGGATCAGCTACGGCGACTGCAGCAATGCGCCGATGACCCTGTCGAAGGAGACGGTCGCCTACATCGGCCCGTGGATGCCGAACTTCCTCTACGAGAAGGGGTTCGGCGAGCACGAATGGCGCAAGCACGGCACCTGCCAGACGACGCTGAACCCGGATGCGTACTTCCGCCGCGCGGTCGACCTGGTGAAGCAGTTCAACGATGCGGAGGTCGGCAAGTACATCCGGCAGAACATCGGCGGGGCCATCTCGCGCAACACCTTCTACGAGAAGCTGAAGGCCGAGACCGGCAGCGACGCGTACCGCGACAGCGTGAAGCTGATGTGCTCGGGGCAGTACCTCACCGAGATCCAGGTGAAGCTGCCGCGCGACTACAAGGCCGGGGGCACGCTCAAGCAGCTGCTGGGCGATCAGCCGGGCGGCAGCGGCGGCGGGACCTGCCGCCGGGATGAGATCCGGATCGAGGCGAGCGGGCGGTGAGCCCGGGACATCGACCCCATGACTGAAACGTTCCTGCGACTGTGGATCACGCAGGGCCTACTGAGACAAACGGATTCCGAGCCATGAAGCATTCAATGACGACGCAGTGGCAACGCATCGAGGACGCGATGTCCGCCCTCGGCTGCCTGGACGAGATGGCTTTGCAACCCGGAGCACAACCGGACCGGATCGCCGAGCTGGAGCGGCACCTCGGCGTGACGCTCCCTGACAGCCTGAAAGCCTTCCTCGCCGGTCATGACGGTCAGGATGGCAACCACGGGTTGGTCGGTGGCGAACATCTGCTGTCGGTCGACGGCATCCGCAACGAGTGGAACAACTGGCGAGAAATCGACGAGGCCGACATGAACGCCGACAGCGCACAGTTCATGACCTCCGAGCCGCCGGGATACATCAAGCCGCTCTACACCCATCGGTCATGGATCCCCCTGACGAAGGACTGGGGCGGCAACCACTACGGGCTGGACTTCGATCCGGACGAGAAGGGTCGTGTCGGCCAGGTCATCAAGTTCGGTCGCGATGAAGACGAGAAGCGCCTCATCGCCGAGGATTTCGATCGCTTCGTGGAACTCATCGTCGCCTCCCTCGCCGGCGCCACGTGGGATGGGGAGCAGCTCCATTCGGAGCTCTGATCGGATCGGCACCAAACCTGACCGTTCCCGCACCGCCGTTCACGCGGTGCACCGCTAGGATCAATTCATCCCTTCACGAGGATTCGAATTGAAGCCGAGCACCATCCAGGCCCCCGACGGGTCCGCGCTGGCCCGGGAGATCCACGGCCGACCCGGCATCGGCGTCTCGGCCCATGTACTGCAAGGACGCGGACTGCGGATCCTGCGCATGCGCGTCGACCAATCCGCGCTGATCTTCGTCGACCGCGGCATCAAGACCGTCAAGCCGGCTCGCGGCGCGGGCGTCCGGGCCCGAGCCGGGCAGGCGCTGCTGGTGAGCGGGCAGCAGACTGTCGATTTCACCAACGACGTCACCGAGGGCGAGCACTACGAAGCGCGTTGGCTGGTGCTCGACAACGCGTTGCTGGAAGACGCCTTCTATCGCGAGACGGCGTCGCGGATCGCGTCCGTCGATGCGCCGCTGGCGCCGGTACGGTTACTGACGCGAGTACAGACAGGTCTGACCGATGCCTTCGAGCGCGGCCGGCAAACCCTGGCCCCGGATCGAGCACTGCCCGACGCAGTCGCACGCCAGCGGGTGCTGGAGGTCATGCATTGGTTGCTGGAAGACGGGCTCGTGCTTCGGTCGGCGTCGACCGAGGCGGACGTCTCCGTCCGGGTCCGCGCGCTGGTCGCCGGAAGACTCGATCACGACTGGTCCGCCGCGCGCGTGGCGCAGGCGCTGGCGATGTCCGAAGCGACGCTGCGACGCCGGCTCGCCGCCGAGGGCGCGTCGATGACCGCGTTGATCGTCGACGCCCGCATGGCTTCCGCGCTCACCCTGCTGCAGGCGACCACGCAGCCCGTTTCCGAGATCGCGAACGCCGTGGGCTACGACTCCCCGTCCCGCTTCGCCATCCGATTCCGCGAACGCTTCGGCTTCGCGCCCACCGTCGTCCGTGGCCACGCGCGGGCGGACTGACTCTCCCTCATCGACCCCACATGATCACCATCCACCACCTCGGACACTCCCAGTCGGAACGCATCCTGTGGCTCTGCGAGGAGCTCGGCATTCCCTATGCGCTCGAGCGCTATACCCGCGATGCCGTGACCCGGCTGTCGCCGCCCGAACTGAAGGCCAGGCATCCGCTGGGCGCGGCGCCCCTGATCGAGGACGGCGACCTGCTGCTGGCGGAGTCCGCCGCGATCGTCGAGTACCTCATCGCGAAATACGGCGGTGGTCGTCTGAAGCCCGGCGCCGAGCATCCGGACTTCGCACCGTTCCTGTACTGGTTCCACTTCGCCAACGGCAATCTGCAGCCGGTGATGCTGCGGCGGATGACGCTGGGACGCGCCTTGCCGGCTGACCATCCCGTCCTCGCGGCGACGCAGGAACGGCTCGACAAGGTGATGGCCCTCGTCGAGGAGCGACTCGGCCAAACGCCCTACTTCGCCGGCGACGAGTTCACGGCGGCGGACATCATGAGCGTCTTCTCGCTCACGACGATGCGGCTGTTCCTGCCGATCGATCTCGCGCCGTATCCGAACGTCCGGGCCTATCTCCAGCGCATCGGTCAAAGGCCCGCGTACCAGCGGGCCATGACGAAGGGCGATCCGGATCTGGCGCCGCTGCTGAGTTGATCAGCGCTTCTTGACGATCACGCTGCCCACGGAATAACCAGCTCCGAACGAGCAGATCACCCCCAGGTCGCCCTGCTTGAGGTTGGCGCGGTGCTCGTGGAACGCGATCACCGAGCCAGCCGAGGCCGTGTTCGCATACGTGTCCAGGATCAGCGGCGCAATCTCCGCGCCGGCCTCGCCGCCGACCAGCTTCTTGATCACCAGCTGGTTCATGCCCAGGTTGGCCTGGTGCAGCCAGTAGCGGCTCACGTCGTTCGGCTGGATGTGCAGCGCGGCCAGATGGTTCTCGATGTGCGCCGCGGCGATCGGCACCACCTCCTTGAAGACCTTGCGGCCCTCCTGGCGGAAGGTCTTGTCCCGGCCGTCCGGATCGCTGTCCTCGGCCTTGTTCATGAAGCCGAAGTTGTTGCGGATGTTGTTGGAGAACTGCGTCGCCAGCTTCGTGCCCAGGATCTCCCACTGCTCCGGCGCCGTCGCCAGATCGGCGCGCTCGACAACGATCGCCGTGCACACGTCGCCGAAGATGAAGTGGCAGTCGCGGTCCTTCCATTCCAGATGCGCGGACGTGATCTCCGGATTCACGATCAGCACGCACTTCGACGCGCCCGAGCGCACCGCGTTGTACGCCTGCTCCAGCGCGAAGGTCGCCGACGAGCACGCCACGTTCATGTCGAAGCCGTAGCCGCCCGCGCCCAACCCCTGCTGGATCTCCACCGCCATCGCCGGATACGCGCGCTGCATGTTCGCCGCCGAGCAGAACACCGCGTCCACGTCCTCGGGCTTCTTGCCCGCGGCGGCCAGCGCCTTGCGCGCCGCGTCGACCGCGATCTCCGCCATCAGCGACAGCTGGTCGTCCGCCCGTTCCTCGAAGCGCGGGTACATGCGCGTCGGGTCCAGCACGCCTTCCTTCTCGATCACGTAGCGCTGCTTGATGCCCGAGGCCTTCTCGATGAACTCCACGTTCGAGTGCACCAGCGCCTCGCGCGTGCCCGCGGCGATCGCCTCGGCGTGCTCGGCGTTCTGCAGGTCCACGTAGCGGTTGAACGAGTCCACCAGCTCGGCGTTGGTGATGACGTGCGGGGGCTGGTAGAGACCGGTGCCGCTGATGACGACGGAATGCATGTGGCTTGTCTTCTGATGTCGCCCGTTGCAGGGCCAAGGGGGCGAAGTTTAGCGAACTGCGCCCAAAAGCCCTTGGACGATGCATGCTGCACCGCAGCGCGGCGCCGCAGCCCCACAGCACGCGTAGAATGGGTCACCGGGCCCAAATTTTGGGACCCGGTTTTTTTGGCCGGGTCTCAAGTCAAGCGCTCGCAGCCCAGGGCGTGCACTGCATCAACGCAGCCCGACTTTGCGACTTTGGACCATGGAAATCTTTGACTACGACAACATCCTGCTGCTGCCGCGCAAGTGCCGCGTGAACAGCCGCAGCGAGTGCGACACCTCCGTCGAGTTCGGCCCCCGCCGCTTCAAGCTGCCGGCGGTGCCCGCGAACATGAAGACGGTCGTCGACGAGTCCATCACCGAATGGCTGGCCGCCAACGGCTACTTCTACGTGATGCACCGCTTCGACCTGGACGCGGTCGCCTTCGCCCGCACGATGCGCGACAAGGGCCTGCTGGTCTCGATCAGCGCCGGCGTCAAGGAAGCGGACTACGCCCTCATCGACCGCCTCGCCGCTGAAGGCCTGGGCGCCGACTACGTCACCATCGACATCGCCCACGGCCACGCCGACGCCGTGCAGCGCATGATCGCCCACATCAAGCACAAGCTGCCCGACACCTTCGTCATCGCCGGCAACGTCGGCACGCCCGAAGGCGTCATCGACCTCGAGAATTGGGGCGCCGACGCGACCAAGGTCGGCATCGGCCCGGGCAAGGTCTGCATCACGCGGCTCAAGACCGGCTTCGGCACGGGCGGCTGGCAGCTCTCCGCGTTGAAGTGGTGCGCCCGCGTGGCCACGAAGCCCATCATTGCCGACGGCGGCATCCGCCATCACGGCGACATCGCCAAGAGCGTGCGCTTCGGTGCCTCGATGGTGATGATCGGCTCGCTCTTCGCGGGCCATGAGGAGTCGCCGGGCCACACCGTCGAGGTCGACGGCAAGCGCTACAAGGAGTACTACGGCTCCGCGTCCGACTTCAACAAGGGCGAGTACAAGCACGTCGAAGGCAAGCGCATCCTCGAGCCCGTGAAGGGCCATCTGGCCGACACGCTGCGCGAGATGGAGGAGGACCTGCAGAGCTCGATCTCCTACGCTGGCGGCCGTGCCCTCGGCGATCTGCGCAAGGTGAACTACGTGGTCCTCGGCGGCGAAAACGCCGGCGAACACCTGTTCATGTAAGGCCCAGGCCCGCAGTCCACCCGCATGCCCAAGGCCCGAGGGCAACGGGTGCTGCTGGGGCCGGAATGGTGCTTGGGGTTCCCGGAGGGAGGCCCCATGCACCGTGGAGAGCCCGCGCCAGGCGACATGAAGTCGAGGGGCCTCCCGTTATGATCCGGCCCGTTGGTGCTCGCGCCCGGCCTTCCGCCGGCGCAGTTCAACGGGAATCAGGAGGGATCTCGCCTAAGCGGCGCAGGCCCCAACCTGAGCTGCCCCCGCAACGGTAAGCGGAAGGCGCGCTTCTTCTGAAAGTTGAAAGCGCGCGGCTCGTGTCTGAACACCACTGGACGGTCGTCCGGGAAGGCAACACGGGTTCATTCTTCCGACAGCCCGGATACCGGCCAACAGGCGGATCGTCGCCGTCCTTCCAGGAGGATGGCGCGTCCATTCCGCATGCGGCCGCGGGGAAGCGGCCGCCTGCCGCTGCTTTCCGAAGTTCCGACATGCAAGCCTCCCCTCCCCGCGCCACGCTGCGCGCCGTCGCCCGTGCCTGCGCGACCGCGCTGGTCGCCCTGCCCGCCCTGTCCGTCCTTGCGACAAGCGCCTTCGCGCAGTCCTCGCTCGATCCCGTCATCATCATCGGCACGCGCGAAGCGCAGCCGCTCAGCAAGAGCGTCGCCGACGTCGTCCTGATCGACGCCGACACGCTGCGCAACAGCGGTGCCGGCAGCGTGGCCGACGTGCTGCGTCGCTACGCCGGCGTGCAACTGGCCTCCAACGGCGGCCCCGGACAGCAGACGGGCTATTTCCTGCGCGGCGCCAACACGAGCTCGACGGTGGTCATGATCGACGGCGTGCGCGTCGGTTCGGCGACGCTGGGCCAGGCGTCCTTCGAGTCGATGAGCCTGGCGACCATCGAGCGCATCGAGGTGCTGCGCGGACCCGCCTCCGGCCTGTACGGCGCGGACGCGGTCGGTGGCGTCGTCCAGATCGTGACGAAGAAGGGCCAGGGCGCGCTGAACGTCACCGGCGGCCTCGCCGTCGGCGAGTACGGCTCGCGCCAAGGCGATGTCGGCGTCAGCGGGGCGCAGGCCGGCTTCGATTACGCCGCCAGCATCAGCCGCGAGACCAGCGACGGCGTGAGCGCCGTGCGCGGCGATCGCGGCAGCCCTTCCTTCAACCCGGACGACGACGGCTACCACCGCACGGTCGCGACCGCGCGGCTGGGGTTCACCCCCGCCGAAGGCCACCGCATCGGCGTCAGCGCGACGCAGAACCGCCTCAACGCGCAATACGACGCCTACGAGTTCGGCCCACCGGCCGACGCGTCCGGCGACTATCGCAACCGGCTCAAGACACGCGAAGTCGCGGTCGACTACCGCGGCACGCTGTCGCCGATCTGGACCACGACGCTGCAAGCGGCGCACGGCACCGACGACGCCGTGACCGGCCTGGCCGACGCCGGCCGCTTCAAGACCACGCGCGATCAGTACACCTGGCAGAACGCACTGCGCATCGCGCCGGACCAGCAGGTGGTGCTGGCCTACGAGCGCCTCGAGGAAAAGGCGGACGGCGTCACCGACGGCACGCTCAAGCGCACCAACAACGCCTACATCGCCGGCTACAGCGGCCTGTTCGGTCCGGCGGCGCTCGAGGCGAACCTGCGCCGGGACGACAACTCGCTCTACGGCAACAGCACGACGGGCAGCATCGGCGGCAGCTACGCGCTGAGCTCGACGCTGAAGGTCCGCGCGCTGGCCGGCAAGACCTTCCGCGCACCGACCTTCAACGACACCGACTTCCCCTTCTACGGCCATCACGACATCCGCCCGGAGAAGGGCCGCAGCGCGGAACTGGGTCTGAACTGGCGTTCGGGCGCGAGCAGCGCGTCGGCGACGGTCTACCGCAACAAGGTCAAGGACCTGATCGTGTACACCCCCGACGCGACGCTGTGCCCGCCGATCGACGACTTCGCCTACGGCTGCGCCGCCAACGTCGGCAAGGCCACGTTGAAGGGCGCGACGCTGACCGGTGCGCATCGCATGGGCAACTGGAACGTCGCCGCCAATGTCGACTTCCTCGATGCGAAGAACGACGAGACCGGCGCGCGCCTGATCCGTCGCGCGGCGCATCAGGAGAGCGTCTCCGTCGATTACGACACTGGCGTCTGGAGCGCCGGCGCGTCGGTGACCGACATCGGCAAGCGCCTGGACACGGCGGGCAACCTGGGCGGCTACGCGCTGCTGGACCTGCGCGCGACCTGGCGCTTCCTGCCGCAATGGCGCCTGGAAGCCAAGGTCCTCAACGCCGCCGACCGCGACGTGGAGCCGGTGTACTCGTACCAGGGCCTGGGCCGTCAGGCCTGGATCGGGGTGCGGTACGACATGAAGGGCTTCTGAGTCCCTCCACGCCGATTGGCGTCGCGCGGCGAAGCGTCCGCGCGGCGCGCCATCGCCGCTGAATCCGGTGGTAGCGATGCCACTGCGGCATCCATCACAGGGCGTCCCCCCGACGCGGGGGACGCATTCGCGCGGAAGCCACACGCGCCCCCTTTAGCATCCCGCCCCTTCAGCAACAAACACGACAAATCGGGGAGTGGGAGATGGTGCGGATTTCGAAGTCCTGGGGGCGCGGCGTGATGGCCGTACTGACGATGCTGGCCGTCGCGGGCCTGCTCAACGGCTGTGGCGGCGGCGGAGACGACGACTGTCAGATCACGGCCGGTCGTCCGGATGTGGTCTACACGCCCAGCATCACGGTGAGCGACACCTACGCCACCGACGCCTTGACCTATCGGCTGAATCAGCCCACGAGCTGGACCCTGCAGCCGCGCGGCATGACGCAGGCCTGCCTGAAGGGCTTGAAGGTGCGGCTCGAGAACCCCGACCATCCGTTGCCGGCGGGTTTCAAGCTGGACGCCGCGACCGGCACCATCGACGCGGGTGTCATGACGCGCCACGTCGAAGGACGGTGCCTGCGCGGCGGCAATGTCAACGACGCCGGCCCGAACTCGGTCAATCGCCTCTGTCCCGCGGGCTACACCGTCGGTGACGAGCGCTATGTGCTGATGGTCACCTCGGACCACTACAACATCGGCGCGTCGCCCATCCCCCTGGCCCTGGTCTTCCGGCCGGCGGAGTAAGGCAGAGCGGCCTCGCCGCCCGCGGTCGAGGATCAGCCCGGGCGCACGGCGGTGCACTCCACCTCGACCCGCGCGCCCAGCGCGAGTCCGTTGCAGCCGAACGCGCTGCGCGCCGGCAACGGCCGGTCTCCGAAGAACGCGCGGTAGACCTCGTTGAAGACGCCCCACTCCGCCATGTCGGCAAGCATCACGGTGCAGCGCATCAGATGCTCGACGCCGAGGCCTTGGGCATGGAGCGCGGTCTCGATGTTGCGCAGCGTCTGCAGCGCCTCGGCGCGGATGCCGCCTTCGACGAGTTCCAGCGTGCCGGGCTTGTTGCCCAGCTGACCCGACAGGAACACGAACGGCCCGAAGGCCGTGCCCTCGGGGAACGGCACGCTGGCGGGGAGGACGAGGCCGCTGTTGAAGCGGTGGATCGTGTTGTGGCTTCTGGTCATCGCGTCCCCTGCTTCACTTCGCCATCCCCATCGCCGCCTCGAGCTGCGCCGGATCGAACACCCGTCCCGCCTTGATCGTCTTCACCACCTGGCGCAGCGCGGCGATGTCCTTCAGCGGATCGCCGTCGAGCAGCACCATGTCGGCCTGCTTGCCCGCCGCGATCTCGCCGCGCTGGCCAGCGACGCCCAGCACCTGCGCCGGCGTCAGCGTCGCCAGGCGCAGCACCTCCGCATTGGGGATGCCGGCGCGCACGTAGAGCTCCAGCTCACGGTGCAGCGTGTAGCCCGCGAACGCGTCCGTGCCCGGCATCAGCGTCACGCCGCCGTCGTGCAGTCGCTTGATCAGCTGCAGCAGCCTCGGCAATGCCTGCCGGTACGCCTCCTCCTTGCCCTGCGGCACCGCCACCGCGCCAGACAGCAAGCGCCGCCGCACGATCGGCGGGAAGCGCGCCACCATGCCCTTCAGCGCCGCCGGCGGCTCGCCCGGCGCGCCCGAGTACAGGCCCTCCAGGATCGCGACCGTCGGATCGAGCACCGTGTGCCGGCGCCGCAGCTCCGCGATGAAGCCCGTCACCGGCGCGCTGTCGAGGTCCAGCTGCAGCAGCTTCTCCGCCATCACCGTGTAGCGGTCCTTGCCGCGCGTGTCGGCGACCTCGGGGAAGAAATTCAGCACGATGAAGTTCAGGTGCTGGATCTCGTCCGCGCCGGCGTCGATGAACTGCCCCGCCCGCATGAACGCCGGCACGTGCCCGCTGACGCGCAGCCCTCGCGCATGCGCCATGTCGGCGATGGGGCGCACCAGCTCCGGCTTGAAGGACGAATAGATCTTGATCTGCTCGTAGCCTCGGTCGGCGTACCAGTCGACCGCCTTGCGCGCCTGCTCGACCGTCTCGACGCGCACGTCGGTCGGGCCGGCCAGCGGGCCCACGCCTTCGACGATGCCGGCCTTCACCACGCGCGGGCCGAGCTCGGTGCCGGCGTCGAAACGCTTCACGCGCTCGATCAGCGGAACGTTGTCGTTGGCCATGTCGCGCGCGCTGGTCACGCCGGCGATCAGGTCGAAGACGCCGTCCGTGCCGGAGAAATGCTGGTGCACATCCCACAGGCCCGGCATCAGGAATCGACCCGCGGCGTCGATGACCTCAGTGCCGGCCGGCGCGGGCGCATCGTCGTCCGGCTCGACGCGCACGATGAAGCCGCCGCGCACCAGCACCCGCATGTCCTCGCGCGCGACCAGGTCGCGCGGCTCGAACAGGCGCGCGTGGCGGATCATCAGATCGCCCTGCGGCACGTGCGTCAGCCGCTTCGCGATGTCGGCGGACCAGCGCTTGTCCGCCTCGCGCTGCGCAGCCGTCAGCCGCGCCTGCAGCGGCACGTCGCGCGCTTCCAGCACTTCGAACCAGTCGTCGATGACGGCGGCCGTCTGCTGGCGCTCGTCCAGCCACACCGCCACCGGCGTGAAGTCGATGCCCGAAATCTGATGCAACGTCAGCCGCCGACCGCCCGCCGCGATCGTCGGGCCCTTCGTCAGCGTCGCTTCTCCCGCGGGCAGCAGCGCCAGGCGTTGCCCCGGCGCCTTCAGCAGCGCGCGGGCGAGCACGCCGGTGAACTCGGGCGGCGCGTTCGCCGGCAGGTAGAACGCGCCCGCCTCCGGCCACGCCGCGTTGCCCTGCTCCACACGGTTCTTCCAAGACGCCTTGCCGTCCGCGCGGTCGAAACGCTCGGTGAGCGGAACCTTCCAGTAGTCGTTGCCTTCGGCCTCGTAGCGCAGCGGCAGGCCGCGCGCGTCGAGGGTCCACTTCGCGCGGAGCTGGTCGCCGCGGCCGCGTTCGCTGAAGGCGTAGTCGACCAGCACCTCATCGCCTTGGCGGCTCAGCGCCTGGCGGCCGACGGTCATGCCGTGGATCTGGACCTGCGACAGCAGCGGCTTCGCGCCCGGCAGGACCTGCGGCGCGGGCAAGGCGGCTTGCGCCGCCTGCGCATCGGCGGCGGTCGGCGCCCATTGGCGTTCGAGGTCGTCGTGCGCGCGGGACGCCGGAACCCACAGCACGGCGCACAGGGCCGCCACCCGCGTGATGCGATTCATCGTCGTCATTCCCAGGTCTCCGTCATCAGCCGGCGGAAGTTGCCGTGCAGGATCTTCTCGATGCGAGACGCACGATACCCCCGCACCGACAGCAGGCGCGCAAGTTCCTGATATTGGCCGGGGCCGCACAGGTCCGGCAGGAACAGCCCCACGTCCGCCGTCTCGCCCGGCGCACCGATGCCCAGACTACGCCGCAGCGTGACTTCGTCCTCGAGGTGCTGGCGGTAGGCCGCCATGTCGTCGTGAGGCGTGCTGCCACCGTCCGTGCCGAGGCCGACGTGGTCCTCGCCGCACACGTCGATGGCGTGCGCCAGATGCGCCAGCAGATCCTCGGCGTGCGGCTGCCCGCCCAGGCGCAGGTAAGGCATGAAGTACAGCCCGACGACGCCACCCCGCTCGGCGAGCAGTCGCAACTCCGCATCGCTCTTGTTGCGCGGATGATCGGCGATCGCGCGGCAGCCGGTGTGCGTGATCGCGACCGGACGCGTGGCCAGACGAAGCGCATCCAGGCAGGTGCGCTCGCTGCTGTGGCTCAGGTCGACCAGCACGCGGCGCTGCTGCAGCCGCTCGACGACCTCGGCGCCGAAGGCGCTCAGACCATCGTCGTCCGGCACCGTCGCGCCGCAACCGACCGCGTTGCGGCCGTTGTAGGTCAGCTGGATCACCCGCACGCCGAGGTCCGCGAAGTGGTCGACGGCCGCGACCTCGGTGCCCAGCATCTCCGTGTTCTGGAAACCGTAGATGACACCGATGCGCCCTTCCCGGCGCGCGGCGGCGAGGTCCTCGCCCGTGCGCACCTTCAGCAGCTGCGGATGCGTGTCGATGAAGGCGTCCCAGCCGGCGATGTCGCGCTCCGTCGCGGCGCGCGGATCGTCGCTGCCGGCCACATGGCCCAGCGTGATGTTGACCGCGTAGAGCCCCGACGCCAGCGCGTCGTCCAGCGAGCGCGCATCCACGTCCTGCGCGCTGCTGGCATAGGCCATCGCCAGACGATCGCCGGGAACCGGCTGCGAATGCGGTGCCAATGGCCGGTTCGGATTGTCCAGGACACCGAGGGCGTTCAGGACGGGCAGCAACGGAGGCTTCATGCGCGCGTGGGCACCAGGTGCTTTGAGGGATGATCTCGGCTCGCCCCGGAGTTCCCGGAGTTCAAGGTCGGGATCGACCGACGACCGCGGCCGGCGAGATCGCGGAAAACTCTAGAAGATTATTCTAATCATGCCCACGAAGACCGCCAAGGCCGTCGCGAGGACCGAGCAGGTACTGAAGGCCGCCTACCCGGACGACCGCGCCGAGACCAAGCGGCTGATCCTGGCGCAGGCGCTGTCGGCGTTCAACGCCCGGGGCATCGAGGCCACGACGATCGACGACCTGCGCGCGGCCAGCGGCCAGAGTGTGGGCACGATCTATCACCACTTCAAGAACAAGGAAGGCGTGGTCGCGGCGCTGCTGTTCGCGGCGGTCGACGACCAGAGCCGCGCGATCGCGGCGCGCATCGGCGGACTGGAAGACAGCCATGCGGTGGTCGACGCCTTGATCACCGCGTATGTCGAGTGGATCACCGGGCACGCGGACCTGGCGCGCTTCTACTTCATCGCCCGCGAAGTCGTCGCGGGCGGGCCGTTCGGGGACGACCTGCGAGCGCGGATGGCGACCCGTTATGGCCCGATCGACGCGTGTTTCGCGCGCGACGTGAAGTACGGACGCGTGATGCCGCTGCCGGAGGAACTGATCCCGGCGCTCGTGCTGGGCGCGGCGGAGTGGTACAGCCGCTCGTGGCTGGCGGGGCGCCGGCTGGCGAGCCCGGCGGATCGCGGGGCGATATTGGCCGAGGCCGCCTGGCGGTCGATCGCGCGGCAGATCTGACGGCCGCCACGGCCGCCTCACCGGCGGCTGCGCCGCGTCATTCGGCGCGGCGCTCCTCGTGAGGCCGCGGGGTCAGGTCTCGAGCTGGCGCAGTTCGTCCAGGAATCGTCCCGCCGCGACGTCCGACGGCCAAGGTTCCCACGGCGTGCCGCCGAACATGGCGTGCAGCGGGTCCGCCGCCAGCACCGGATGCGTGATGCCCAGCACCTCGCGCACCTCGCGCTCGGACCATCCGGTGCAGTGCACGGCCTCGGTCGCGGCGGCGGTGCTGTCGGCGCGCTTGTGCGTCGCGTGCGTGTCCGGCGTCCACGCGGGCAGCTGATACCGGACGGCGATCGCCGCCATCAGCCGGTCGCCGACGACGCGGAACGGCTCGCCCAGCACGCGCTTGAGCGGCGAGATGCAGTCGAACCCGAGGAAGCCTTCCTCCGCGTCGTGCAGGAGCTCGGCGCGTTGAAGCGCCGGCGACAGCGGCTCGCCGCCCTCTTGCGCCCACTGCCGGCGCAGCGCGAGCACCAGCAGCGAATGCTGCGCGACGGACAGCGGCCAGGGCCAGACGGATTCACCGCCCCAGCGGTAGGTGCGCGCCAGGCGCAGCGCGAGGTCCTCGTCGGTCCAGGCGTCGGGGGACGGATTGATCAGGTCGAGCGCCGCCCCGGAGGGCAGGCGGATCCAGGCACGGGGGCTGTCGGTCATGCGATCGACTGTAGCGAGCGCTGCGGCACCCGCTGTCAGCAGGGACGGCCGCAGCGGCCGTCGCGCGTCCGGCGTTCAGTCCATCTGCTCGCGCAGGGCCTTGGCCTTGGCGCGGTAGAACTTCGCCGAGGCGGCGTTGCCGGCCTTCTCGAAGCGGTCGGCGACCGAGGTCGCCGCCTTCGCCGCTTCGTCGAAGGCCTGGATGAACACCTGGCGGTCTTCGCTGGGCACGAGCTTGCCCTGCTCGAAGCGGCCGGCCATGTAGCCCTGGTCGGGGATGTCGACGACGCCCAGCGCCAGTTCGCCCTTGGCCACGCGGCCGAGGAAGATGCGCTTCACGGCGGCGCCCTGCTGCTCCTTGAGCACGCCCAGGCCGTCGGCCTTGTCGGCGGCGCAGGCGCCGTCCCAGCGCGCCGATCCCGCAGCCCAGCCGTCGGGCAGCGTGGCCACGTTGCAGGCGGCCAGCGTGGGCTGGCAGGCGGCGGTCATCACCAGGCCCGACAGGGCCAGCAGGCGGAAGGCGGAGATCAGGCGGAGCTTCATGACGACGAGTATCCATGCGGCGACGCGCACCGGTGGGCGCGCGTCGCGGAGATTGAAACAACGGGTGTCGCGGCACGCGACACCGTCAGCGGCCGGCACCGGCAACCAGGATCGGCGACCGAGGCCCCCGGTCGAGCCGCGGCCCGGGCGGGATTGGCTCAGACCAGGCGCGGCGCCCACTGGGCGACCAGCGAGCGGCTGGCCTCGAAGTGCATCGCGTCCTCGGTGCGGAACGCGGCGCCCCAGTACCAGCCGTGGCGGTTGAAGATCGGCGCGATCAGCGTGAGGCCGACCTGCACCTTGCTGTCGCCGCGACGGTCCAGCACGCCGTTGAGCGTCAGGTCGATCGCCGTGCCCCACGAATGGTTGGAGATGCCGGTGGTCGAGCCGCGGATGTTGCGGCAGCAGAGCATGCCGGCGGTGCCGAGCGCCGCATAGACGGCGGGCTGCTCCTTGCGGATGTCTTCCATCACCGCGGCGAGGCTGTCGACGGCCAGGTCCAGGCCGGTCGCCCGGAAAGGCCCCACCGACTTCGACACGATGTGCTTCTTCAGCTTCTCGTTGGTCAGCGGCTGGCAGTCCTGCGAGTACGAGTGGCGCGGCTGGCCCAGCGACTGGACCATGTAGGACGAGGACACGGCCACGAGGCCGGGGTTCATCGTGTGCGCGTCGGGACGCGGCACCAGCGTGGTCAGCAGGGCGCGGGCGCTGCCGGAATCGCCGCTGGCCGCGACGTTCTGGGGCGTCGCCGCGGAGGTGCTGCCGGCGCTGGTGGCCGGGGCGGCCGTGTGCGTGGCGGCGGGTCGCGAGGCGGCCGCCGGACGGGAGGCTGCAGCCGGCGCCACGCGGGCGGCCGGCGAGGCAGCGTGTGCCCCGGCGGCCGGAGCGGCCGCGCTGAGGCGCTTCAGGGTGCTGCCGTTGGGATCGACGCGCCCGTCGGGCTTGCTCATGAAACCGCGCTGGAAGCGCAGGATGCCGTCGACCGTCAGCGGGCCGCACAGGCCGTCGACGCGCCCGCGATAGAGCTGGCGGGCCGTCAGCAGACGCTGTACGGATTCGACGTCGGCCTTGCGGTTCTTGCCGGCGGCGCCGACGGAATCGATGAGATGAGCTTGCACGCGAGGATCCCCTTGCTGTCGAAATCGGATGGCGGATGCATTCTGGGCATCGGCCTCCGACGGCGACATTGACCAAGGTCACCTCCACGGCGTCGCGTCCCTCGCAGCTGTGACGGGCGGTAACGCAGAGCGCCCGGACGGCGCCGGCGTTCCGCGCCTGGACGTCCGCTCTGGCCGCCTGATCCGGCCGCCTGATCCGGCCCTCCGTTGCGACGGTCCATGCAGACCGTCCGTTCAGGCCATGTGCTCAGGCCATTCGCTCAGGCCATGTGCTCAGGCCGCCGCGGCGGCGCCGACCAGCTCGCAGAAGCGCGCCATGTCGACGTTGCCGCCGCTGATCACGATGCCGACGCGCTGGCCCTTCAACTGGTCCTTCATCGCCTTCGCGGCGGCGAAGCCCAGGCAGCCGGTCGGCTCGACCAGCATCTTCATCCGCGACGCGAAGAAGCCCATGGCGTCGACCAGCGCCGTGTCGGTGGCGGTCAGGACGTCGTCCACGTGCTGGCGGATCAGCGCAAAGGTGATGTCGCCGAGGTGCGGCGTCTGCGCGCCGTCGGCGATCGTGCGGGGCGTGTCGATGGTGACGATCGCGCCGCTGCGGAACGACTGCTGACCGTCGTTGCCCGCCTCGGGCTCGACGCCGTACAGCCGGGCCTTGGGCGACAGCGCGCGGGTCGACAGCGCCGTGCCCGACAGCAGCCCGCCGCCGCCCAGCGGCGCGAAGACGGCGTCGAGCGCGCCGACCTCGTCGAACAGCTCCTTGGCAGCAGTGCCCTGCCCCGTCAGCACGTCGGGATGGTCGAACGGCGGGATCAGGGTCAGGCCGTGCTTCTCGGCCAGGTCGCGGCCGATCTGCTGGCGGTCCTCGGTGTAGCGGTCGTAAAGGACGACCTGACCGCCGTAGCCGCGCGTCGCGGTGATCTTGGCGGCGGGCGCGTCCTCGGGCATCACGATGGTCGCCGGCATGCCGAGGATGCGCGCCGACAGCGCGATCGCCTGCGCATGGTTGCCCGACGAGAACGCGACCACGCCGAAGCGGCGCTGTTCCGGCGTGAAGCGCGACAGCGCGTTGAACCCGCCGCGGAACTTGAACGCGCCCATGCGCTGGAAGTTCTCGCACTTGAAGAAGACCTGCGCGCCGAACAGCTCGTCGACGGTGCGCGAGGTCAGCACCGGCGTGCGATGCGCGTGGCCCTCGATGCGGCGGGCGGCGGCCTCGACGTCGGCGTAGGTCGGAAGGGCCACGGGCGCGGCGGCGGGGTGGGACGTGGCGCTCATCTCTGCTCCTGAACGAAGGGCGGCGCCATCATGCCGCAGGGCTGTATCGGAACAGTGCCGGGCGCGCCATTCAGCCCGCCTTCAGCCCGCGGTTCAGCCCGCGGTTCAGGCCTGCCAGACCCCGTACCCCGCCTCGCGCAGGCCGATGGCGAGTTCGACCTCCATCTCCCGCGCGGCCTCGTAGGGCATCGGGTTGTAGACCTCGTACAGCTGCGGCAGCAGGCGCAGGCCGTAGTCGAAGACGAAGCGGTTGGACTGGATGCCGGCCTTGTGCTTGTCGAAGCGCAGGTCGGGATCGAGCCCCGTCATGCCGACATAGACGAAAGGCATGCCGAGGCGGTAGTCCGGATTCGACTTGCGGAAGCGCGGCTCGTTCCAGACCTGGTCGGCGAGCTCGACGACGTAGACGTAGTGGTGGTGGCGCTTCTCGCGCGGCGTCGCTTTCTTCACCGCGACAATGGCCTTCTTCTTCCGCTGTCCGCCCTCGCCCGCCATGCCGCTGTCCCCTTACCTCGATACCGCCCCGGTGCTCGCCGAGCGCGTCTTCGTCCATGACTCCGCCCAGGTGATCGGCGACGTGACCCTCGGCCCCGACAGCTCGGTCTGGTGCAACGCGGTGCTGCGGGGCGACGTGAACCGCATTGTGATCGGCGCCGGCACCAACGTGCAGGACCTGACCATGGGCCATGTCTCGCACAAGAACCCGAAGAAGCCGGAAGGCTCGCCGCTGATCATCGGCGACCACGTGACGATCGGGCACTCGGTCATCCTGCACGGCTGCCGCATCGGCAACGAGTGCCTGATCGGCATGGGCAGCATCGTCATGGACGACGTGGTCATCGAGGACCGCGTGATGCTGGGCGCCGGCAGCCTGGTGTCGCCGGGCAAGGTGCTCAAGAGCGGCCACCTCTACATGGGGCGGCCGGCGATGCCCGTGCGCGAACTGACCGCCGACGAGATCGCCTACCTGAAGTACTCCGCCGAGCATTACATCCGGGTGAAGGACAACTACCTGCGAGGCTGAGCGGCTTCTCCGCATCGCCGCCTCCCCGCGCCTGTGCGCGACGCACCGTTCGCCATGGACCAGTCCCGCCTCTTCGACGACCTCGACCCGCCCGCCGACGCGCTGCCCGAAGGCATGGCGTATCGCTCGGGCTTCCTGTCCTCGGACGAGGAAGGCGCGCTGATCGCGTTGATCCGTTCGCTGCCGCTGGAGGCCGCGCAATACAAGGAATACACCGCGCGGCGCCGCGTCGTCAGCTACGGCGGCAGCTTCGACTACGACACCAACCGGCTGCGTCCTGCGCAGGCGCTCATCGAGGACCTGCAGCCGCTGCGGCGCCGCGTCGCGGCGTGGGCGGGCATCGCGCCGGAAGCGCTCGTGCACGCGCTGGTCGCCGAGTACTCGCCCGGCACGCCGCTGGGCTGGCATCGCGACGTGCCCGATTTCGAAGAGGTCTTCGGCGTGTCGCTGGGCGCGCCCGCGACGCTGCGCTTCCGTCCCTACCCGCCCGACGCGCCCAGGCGCGCCGACGTCATCAAGGTGAGCGTCGAGCCGCGATCGATCTACGCGCTGCGAGGTCCGGCACGTTGGGCGTGGCAGCACAGCGTCGCGCCGGTGGAACGGCTGCGCTGGTCGATCACGTTCCGCACCGC
Source organism: Roseateles chitinivorans (assembly GCF_050632145.1). Classification (GTDB taxonomy): domain Bacteria; phylum Pseudomonadota; class Gammaproteobacteria; order Burkholderiales; family Burkholderiaceae_C; genus Roseateles; species Roseateles chitinivorans_B. The sequence goes on along the minus strand of NZ_CP192577.1, from coordinate 3,849,729 downwards.
GCGGCGGGACCGATGACAACGACCGTCCAGTCGATGAAGACGATCATCCGCTGATCGCACGTCGAGTTCTCCGGTCTTCTCGGCGAGCTTGACCACGCTCGCGCAGCGCCACTACGATGGCAACCGCTCCGCAGTCATCACGACCTGCATCGGGCCGTAAGCGTTTACGTCAGCCAACGCGCAACCCCACTGGCATTCCGACGCCTCAGCGTCATGCCGGCTTGCGCACAGGCATTCCATGACCACGCATACCACCACGGTCCGTTCCACGCTCAACCATCTGAGCTTCCCCTCCCACGACGTCCCCGCGACCGCTGCGTTCTTCGAGCAGTTCCTCGGCTTTGCCGTGCTCGCGATGGGCAGCAGCCGCGTCGTGAAGAAGGACGCCCTCGACATCGTCATCGAGGACGGCCGCGATCGCGACATCACCTGGCCCGGCAACTTCCACATCGGCGTCGAGGTGTCGACGATGGCCGACCTCCAGCGCATCCACGCCGACATGGTCGGCGCGGGTGTGCCCATGGAGACCGAGCTCATCTCGCATGCGCGCGGCTCGCGCTTCTTCTGCTGGATGCCGGGGAAGCTGATGCTCGAAGTCAACACCCGCGAGGACGCGGCGCCGGAGTTCCGCAGGACCTTCGCGAGCCAGCAGGGCTGAAGCGCAAAGACTGAAGTCGACGTCCCGAGCCGGTGGCCTCAAGCCGCCGGCCTGGCCTTCTTCGGCTTCGCCGCCCCGTCGTTCAGCGCCGCGGCCGCCTGGAACAGCGCCTTCAGCGCCGCTTCGTCGATCTTCTCGCCCTTGCGGATGTCGATCGCGCGGCGCGCGTTGCCGTCGAGGCTCGAGTTGAACAGCTTGCCCGGATCCGCCAGCTTCGCGCCCTTCGCGAAGGTCATCTTCACGACGTCCTTGTAGGTCTCGCCGGTGCAGATCTGGCCGTTGCGCTCGAACACGGGCGTGCCGCGCCACTTCCACGTCTCCTCGACGCCCGGCACCGCCTCCTTCATCAACTTGCGCAGCCGCGCGAGCATCTCGCCGCGCCAGTCGCCGAGCTCCTCGATGCGGGCATCGATCATCTTGGAAGCGTTCACACCAGGGACGTGGTCGTCGCTCGGCGCGGCACTTCGGAAGGTGCTCTTGGCGGCCGGCTTGACCGTCTTCTTCGCCACGTACGTCGCGGCGTGCTTGGCGGAGGTCTTCGCGACGCCGGTGGAGGGCTTCTTCTTCGGATCGGTGGTGCTGGGCATGCGGGTCTCCGGGGTCAGTTCTTGAGCTGCTGGATACGGATCATGTTCCCCGCCGGGTCGCGCACACCGAAGTCACGCACGCCGTAGGGCTGGTCGATGGGTTCCTGCACGATCTCGGCGTCCCGCGACTGCAGGCGCTGGAAGGTCTCGTCCAGGTCCTTCGCGCCCAGCAGAAGCATCGCGTACGTGCCCTTGGCCATCATCTCGGCGATGGTGCGCTTCTCCTCGTCGGTGAGGCCGGGCGTGGCGTTCGGCGGGAACAGGACGATGGACGTGTCCGGCCTGCCCTTGGGCCCGATCGTGATCCAGCGGTTGCCGCCGAAGGCCACGTCCTTGCGGATCTCGAAGTCCAACCCGTCGCGGTAGAAGGCCAGCGATTCCTCGGCGTCCGTGTGCGGCAGGAAGGTCGAGTGGATGGTGATGTCCATGTCTGTCTCCAGATGAGTGATTCCAGGTGTTGTCAGAGGGCTTGGCGGCCGTCGCCGCCCAGGTCCGGATCCTTGGAACGCAGTCTAGGGGGACGATTTCTCCGGCGCTTCTCGATTCCTGATCGGACGCGTCACCTGTTTGGCCACGCAGGACGGCAGGCCTTCCGCGTCCGCCGCGGAGTCGCGGCGGTAGACGCTGGGCGGCACGCCGACCAGCTCGGTGAAACGCGTACTGAAGGTGCCGAGCGACGAGCAGCCGACCTCGAAGCAGATCTCCGTGACGCTGAGGTCGCCGCGACGCAGCAGCGCCATGGCGCGCTCGATGCGGCGCGTCATCAGGTAGGCGTAGACGGACTCGCCGTAGGCGAGCCGGAACTGCCGGCTCAGATGGCCGGCCGACATGCCGATGCCCTGCGCGAGCGCGTCGACGTCCAGCGGCTGGGCGTATTCGCGGTCGATGCGGTCGCGCACGCGCCGCAGGCGCGCAAGGTCGCGCAGGCGGGTGCCGGGGGGCCCGGAGTCTCGGGAGCGCTCATCCGGACATCCTATCCGCCGGCCCCGGCTCCCCAGGGTCGCGGATGCCGCCCGCGATAATGCTGGATAACCCGCACAAGAGTCCCCGCATGGAAATCAAGGTCAACTTTCTCGACAAGCTCCGCCTGGAAGCCAAGTTCGATGATTTCACGGTCATCGCCGACCAGCCCATCCGCTACAAGGGCGACGGCTCGGCGCCGGGTCCGTTCGACTATTTCCTGGCCTCCTCGGCCCTGTGCGCGGCCTACTTCGTCAAGCTGTACTGCGTCACCCGCGACATCCCGACCGAGCACATCCGCCTCTCGCAGAACAACATCGTCGACCCGGAGAACCGCTACCAGCAGATCTTCAAGATCCAGGTCGAGCTGCCGGCGGACATCTCCGAGAAGGACCGCCTGGGCATCCTGCGCTCCATCGACCGCTGCACGGTCAAGAAGGTGGTGCAGGCCGGGCCGGAGTTCATCATCGAAGAGGTCGAGAACCTCGACGCCGACGCGCAGGCCCTGCTGACGCTGAATCCGGACTCGGACGCGGCGACCTACATCCCGGGCAAGGACCTGCCGCTGGAGCAGACCATCGCCAACATGACGGCGATCCTGGCCAACCTGGGCATCAAGATCGAGATCGCCTCCTGGCGCAACCTGGTGCCCAACGTGTGGTCGCTGCACATCCGCGACGCGCACTCGCCGATGTGCTTCACCAACGGCAAGGGCGCCACCAAGGAAAGCGCGCTGGCGTCGGCCCTCGGCGAATACATCGAGCGCCTGAACAACAACCACTTCTACGCGGGCGTGTTCTGGGGCGAGGACATCGCCGACGCGCCCTTCGTGCATTACCCGGACGAGCGCTGGTTCCAGCCCGGCCCGGACGATGCGCTCCCTGAAGGACTCCTCGACGAGCGCTGCCTCGCCTGGTACGACCCCGACGGCGAGCTGCGCGCCTCGCACCTGATCGACACCAACTCCGGCAACGTGGCGCGCGGCATCTGCGCGCTGCCGTATGTGCGGCGCTCCGACGGCGCGACGGTCTACTTCCCGTCCAACCTCGTCGAGAACCTGTACGTCAGCAACGGCATGAGCGCCGGCAACACGCTGGCCGAGGCGCAGGTGCAATGCCTGTCCGAGATCTTCGAACGCGCCGTCAAGCGCGAGATCCTGGAAGGCGAGATCGCCCTCCCCGACGTGCCGCAGGCCGTGCTCGACAAGTACCCCGGCATCGTGGCCGGCATCCGCAGCCTGGAGGAACAGGGTTTCCCGGTGCTGGTGAAGGACGCGTCGCTGGGCGGCGTCTACCCGGTGATGTGCGTGACGCTGATGAACCCGAAGACCGGCGGCGTGTTCGCCTCGTTCGGGGCGCACCCCAGCCTCCAGGTCGCGCTGGAGCGCAGCCTGACGGAACTGCTGCAGGGCCGCAGCTTCGAAGGCCTGAACGACCTGCCCCGGCCCACCTTCGCCAGCAACGCCGTCACCGAGCCCAACAACTTCGTCGAGCATTTCATCGACTCCAGCGGCATCGTGTCGTGGCGCTTCTTCAGCGCCAAGGCCGATCACGCGTTCGTCGAATGGGACTTCTCCGGCCAGGGCGCCGACTCGAACGCCGAGGAAGCCGCCACGCTGTTCGGCATCCTCGAGGACATGGGCAAGGAGTCGTACATGGCCGTGTACGACCAGTTGGGCGCGACGGCCTGCCGCATCCTGGTGCCGGACTACTCGGAGATCTATCCGGTCGAGGACCTGATCTGGGACAACACCAACCAGGCCTTGGCCTTCCGTGCCGACATCCTCAACCTGCACCGGCTCGACGATGACCAACTGGCCGCGCTGCTGGAGCGCCTCGAGGACAGCGAGCTCGACGACTACACCGACATCGCCACGCTGATCGGCATCGACTTCGACGAGAACACGGCCTGGGGTCAGTTGACGCTCCAGGAACTGAAGCTGCTGATCCATCTCGCGCTGGGGCAGCTCGAGGAGGCGCAGGAACTGGTCGGCGCCTTCCTCCAGTACAACGAGAACACGGTCGATCGCGGCCTGTTCTACCAGGCCGTGAACGTGGTGCTGGAAGTGCTGCTGGACGACGAGCTGGAACTGGACGACTACGTCGCCAACTTCCGCCGCATGTTCGGCGACGAGCGCATGGACGCCGTGCTCGGGTCCGCCGACGGCAGCGTGCGCTTCTACGGCCTGACGCCGACCAGCATGAAGCTGGAGGGCCTCGACCGGCATCACCGCCTGATCGACAGCTACCGCAAGCTGCACGTGGCGCGGGCCGCGGCAGCCGCCCGCAAGAGCTCGGCGGGCTGACATACGGGGTCCATCCCGGGCATCCACTCCGGGTTTTCCCTGAACGATCCTAGGGGGTTCCTCCCCCGGATGCGTACAAGGCACTCGGACGGTGCGCTTCCTAGACTGGGTCCGCCCTGCCGCATCTCGCGGCACGGGCGCCTCATCAAGGGAGACACCATGACTCAGAGAGCTTCGCTGCGGACCGCCCTGCGGGCCGCCGCCCTGTGCGTCGCCTTCGCCGCCTTCGCCGCAGGCAGCGCCTCGGCGCAGATCGGCCCGGATCCCACCTCCGCCAGCCTCAACGCCACCGCGGGATCGTTCTCGGTCTCGACCAGCAACGTCACGCTGGCGCGCGGCTTCGGCGGCGGCACCATCTACTACCCCACGACCGCCGGGCGCTATGGCGTCGTGGCCATCAGCCCCGGCTTCACCGCCACGGAATCCAGCGTCGCGTGGCTGGGCCGCCGGCTGGCGACGCACGGCCTGGTAGTGATCACGATGAACACCAACTCGACGCTGGACCAGCCCGCCAGCCGCGCCACGCAGCTGATGGCGGCGCTGAACTACGTGGTCAACAGCGCCAGCAGCACGGTGCGCAGTCGTGTCGACAGCACCCGGCTGGCCGTGGCCGGGCATTCGATGGGCGGCGGCGGCGCGCTGATCGCCGCCGAAGACAACCCGACGCTGAAGGCCGCGCTGCCGCTGACGCCGTGGAACCTCAGCACCAGCTTCACCCAGGTGCGGGTGCCAACGCTCATCGTCGGCGCCGACGGCGACACGGTGGCCTCGGTCGCCGCCCATGCGCGGCCCTTCTATGCGAGCCTGCCGGCCTCGACCTTCAAGGCTTATGCGGAGCTCAACGGCGCCACCCATTTCACGCCCAACAGCACCAACACGCCGATCGGCCGATATGGCGTGACCTGGATGAAGCGCTTCGTGGATGCGGACACGCGGTTCTCGCCGTTCCTGTGCGGCGCGGCGCACTCGGCCTACGCCACCGCGCTGGTCTTCGACCGCTACAACCAGAACTGCCCGTACTGAGCCGCCGGAGGACGCCATGTCGCACCCATCCGATCGTCACCGGGGCCGGCGCGTCGCGCTGGTCCTCGCCGCCGGCGTGGGCGCCGTGGCGCTCCTCGCCTGGCTGGCCGCCGGGGCTCATGTGCCGGCGGCCGTTGAAGACCTGAAGACGGCCTTCCCCTGGTCGCGAGCGGCGGGGGCGTCCGCACCGGTCGCCGCTCCGACCGCCAACGCGAACGCACAGTCGGCGTTCGACGGAGGCGTCAGCGGCTGGCCGCCCCTGGCGATGTCAGCGTCCGCATCTGCGTCGGCCTCGGCATCGGGGCCAGGTCTTGCCGAACCGTCCCGACGCGTGTTCCGCACCGACGCCCGGGGGCGACTCGTCGTCGACCAGCCGATGCGGCTGCGCGCCGAGGCGCTGCTGGCGCTCAACGAAGGCGAGGCGCTGGCTGCCCGCGTGGATGCCGAGCTGGCCGATCTGCCGGCGCCAGCCGCCGCGCGAGCCCGGGAACTGGTCGCGCAGTTCGAGGCCTACCAGACCGCGCAGGCGGCTGCGTTCCCGCCGGGTCAGGCGCCGCTGGTGCCGGAGGAAGGACTGGTGCAACTGCAGACGATGCAGGCGCTGCGGGCGGCCCACTTCGGCGCGGAAGCGGCCCGGGAGATGTTTGCGCAGGACGACGCGGTCGCGCGCCGCATCCTGGAGCTCATGCGCGAAGACACATCCACCGCGCGCAGCATGGAGGAGAAGGCGATGCGCGCCCAGATCCGCTATGACCAGGAGCGCGGCGCGGTCCCGCCTTGACGCGATGGCGCCGCCGGCCGCAGCATGTCCTCATGACGTCTGGCAACTTCGTCGGCCCGCGCTTGGGCCTGTTGGGGGACAGCTTCATCTATGCGAGCGGCGCGGTGCGCTCGCGCGTGCGGCGCCACTCGGTCACGCTGGCCTGCGCGCTGACGCCGCAGCCGCTGAGCGTCAGCGTCGCGGGGCAGCACTGGTCAGGCCGTCTGGTCGCGGTGCGCCCGTTCTCGACGCGCGCCATCGACTCCGGCGGGCAACCCGCCGTGCTGATCGACCTCGAGCCCACGCACCCGCGCTACAACACCTTCAGCCGCTGGTCGGACAGCGCGCCGGTGCGCGTGCTGGACGAGCAGCACTTCGCCGGACTGCTGGACTGCGCGTCCGCCTTCGCCCATCACGGGCTGAGCGGGCGACGGCTGCAGGCCTCGGTGCAGATGCTCGTGGGCAGCGTCGCCGACAGCGTGTCGCCGCATCGGCCGCTGGATCGCCGCGTACTGCAGATGATGGCCGGCCTGCGACTGGATCCGGCGCAAGACCTGGCGGCGCTGGGCGCGCCGGTGGGACTGTCCGCCGCGCAGGCTTCTCGCGGGTTCCTGAAATCGCTGGGCATCTCGGCCCGGCAGTACGCGCTGGCGGTGAAGATCCAGCGCGCGGCCATGTTCTTCGGCAGCGGGCGAGCGCTGACCGCCATCGCGCAGGCGTCCGGGTTCACCGACTCCGCCCATCTGGCGAAGGTGTGGGTGCGCTGCTACGGCGAATGCCCCTCGCGCTACTTCGGGCAACTCCGCAGCGCACCGGAGGGTCACGTGGACCATGCCTGGCGGCAGAGGGTCAGCTTGATGGGCGCGAGCGGCGGGTGACGAGCGGCCTCGCCCGTCCGCGGCTACTTCGCCGCCGCCGGGAATGCCGGCAGCTTCCCGATGTCGCGCGGGTCGTGCTGGATGATGACCGTGGCCTTGAGGTTCTTCTCGATCTGCTTGACGCGCTGGATCGAGGCCAGCGTCTGCGCCCGGTCGTCGTTGAAGCCCGGCACGCCGTCGTGCTCGTAGTTCTCGTGGAAGTGGACGGAATCCCCGCTGAGGATCACCGGCCCCATCTCCTTGAGGCGGACCAGCAGGATGCTGTGTCCCGGCGTGTGCCCCGGCGCGCGCAGGACCATCACGGTGCCGTCGCCGAAGACGTCCTTGTCCGCGCTCAGCGGCTCGACCTTGCGCTGCTCGGCGATCCACTCGGCGAAGCCCTTCGCGTTCGCGCCGGCCATCGGCGGCGTCGCGTTGACGGCCTCCCAGTCGGCCTTGCCGATCAGCAGCGTCGCGTTCCTGAACAGGCTCACCTGACCGGTGTGGTCGGCGTGGAAGTGGCTGATGCCGACGTACTTCACGTCCGCGGGATCGATCTTGATCTGCTTGAGCAGGTCCCCCAGCGGCTTGTTGGTCGCGTTGGGCGCGGAGCCCGGCAGGTAGCCGGTGTCCCACACCATCACGTCCGCGCCATGCCGGATGACGTAGCAGCTGAAGGTGAAGGGCTTGGACGTCTCGGTGTAGGCGAAGGTGTCGCTGAAGCGTCGCGGGTCGTTGGTCCCGTTGCCGCAGTCGAGTCGCGTCAGCGTGACGTCCTGGGCCGCCGCCGACAGGGAGAAAAGTGCGCCCGCGGTGAGCGCCATCCAGAAGCGTGTCTTCATGTCGTCTCCTTGATCGCGGCGATGATAGCCACGAAGCGTCACCGGTGCTGTCCTTCGGGACGGACGAAGGGCGTCAGGTCGGAAGTGGGCAGGGGCCGCTGCTCTTGAGCGAGGTCGCGACAGACCATCCCGTCGAGCCATCAAGCGCCTTGACCTGGACCGCGCCGGCGTTGCACGTCCGGCGCCCGATCACGATCAGATCCGACTCGCGGGCGAGCATCCGAGGCACCACGCCGAAATGACCGGAGGCCACAGAAACCGCGTCCTGCTCCGAGTCGAAAACGGAAACGACGTCCGCCGCCAGCATGGCGTCCTCCTCCGGCCGCAGACTTCCGCAAGCCGACAGGCAGAGGAGGACCGCGACAGCCGTCGCGCTTGCGGAGAGATTGAAACGGTGAAAGTGCTGCACGCCTTGATAACCGGGAGCCTTTGATCGACGGGATTATTGAGCGGAACGGGACTCCCCAGGTACGGAGAAGCCCGGCCGGGCTCAACCGACGAACGTCGCCAGGTCAGAACAAGGCGCGCACCAGGGCCTGGGAATAGCCCGTCTGCACGCCGGTGCCGGTGCCGGTGCCGGTGCCGGATGGTCTCGGCGTATTCGTCGCAAGCCCACTGGCAGGCAGCATGGCGGCCTGCCCTTGAGGACGCGCGGCGGGCTCCGCAGAAGGACTGCGATCCGGCCCGGCATCCACGGCCGCCGTCATGTCGCATCGCACCTCCAGCCCCGGTCCCGGCGATCGCCGATGCGCGCTCAACCGCCAGCCGTGCGCCGACGCGATCTCGGTGCAGATCGCCAGCCCCAGTCCCGCCCCTGCTCGCGCCGGTCGGCGCCGCGCCAGAAGCGCTCGAAGATGCGCGGCAGGTCCTGCTCGGCCACGCCCTTGCCCTGATCCGAGACCGTGAATCCGTCCGGTGCCGCCATCAGCGTGACCACGCCCTCTCGCGGACTGTGCTGGATCGCGTTCTCCAGCAGGTTCTTCAACAGCGTGAAGAGCGCGCCGCGATCCGCGCGCCACAAACGCAGCGAGGGACTCAGGTGCAGGCCCAGGGTCACGTCATGCCGCGCGGCCACGCGTTCCATGAAGTCGAAGACCTCACGCAACGCCGGTGTCGGATCGATCGCCTCGACGCGGTAGTTGCGTTGCTCGCTGGCCTCCGCCAGCAACAGCAGCTGCTGCACCTGGCGCGCGACGCGGTCGACGTCGTCCAGCACCTGGTCGCGCCAGGCGCCGGCCTCGGCCAGCTCCACCTGCGCGCGGATCAGCGCCAGCGGCGTCTTCAGTTCGTGCGCGGCATTCGACAGGAACTCCTGCTGCGTCTTGAACCCGCCTTGCAGCCGGTCCAGTGCCGCGTTGAAGGCCTCGACCAGCGGGCGCAGCTCGCGCGGCTGGTCGGCGGCGGGCAGGCGCTCGGCCAGCGTCCGGGGCGCGATGCGGCGTGCGGCGCTGGACGCCGCGCGCACCGGCAGCAAGGCCTGACGCAGCGCCACGTTGATCGTGATCAGGAAGATCAGCACGAAGGTCGCGCCCAGCGCGATCACGCCCTGCCGGAAGACGTCGAAGCCGATCGACTCCCGCATCTGCAGCACCATGCGGTCGGTCACGGCGAACTGCACGTACCAACGGCGTCCGGCGTGATCGAAGGGCACGGTCGCGCCGTGCATCGCGATGCCCTTGCGGCTGAAGACGAAGGACTGCCGCCGTGGCTCGAACTCCTTGCCGTCCGGCGCGATCGTGGTCTTGATGCCGTCCGACGAATAGGCGACGTAGCCCTCCTTGTCCGCCACGCGCAGCATGACCTCGTGGCGCAGGCTGTCGAACAGCCAGGGCTCGATCGCCTTCTCCTCGATGCCGATCGGCCAGCCCTGCGCATCGAAGCGCAGATGGCGCGCGATCGACTCGCCGTTGTCCTCGATCTGGTCGCGCAGCACCCAGCGCGTGAACGGCTCCCACAGCACCATGGAGGCGAAACCGACCAGCACCGCGCTCAGCAGCATGCTGGCCGCCAGCACCGCCAGCACGCGGTTGCGCAGGCTATTCGGCCACCGCATCTTGAAGCGCATACCCGTGATTCCTGAGATTGACGATGCGCAGCGCCGAGCCGAGCGAGCCCAATTTCTTGCGCAGGCGATGCAGCGCGACGTCCAGCGCGTTCGGCGTCACCGCCTCGGACAGCCCCCAGGCCGCCGCCTCCAGCGCCGCGCGCCGGACCGTGCGTCCCTGCTGCTGCACCAGCGCGATCGCGATCTGCAGTTCCGCCGGCGCCAGCGCCACCGAGACTTCGCCGCGCACCAGCAGCGCCTCCTCGATCACGACCTCGATGTCGCCGAAGACCGCACGCGGTGGCCGCACCGCGACCGATCGGCGCATCAGTGCCCGCACACGCGCCACCAGTTCCTCCATCGGGAAGGGTTTGGCAAGGTAGTCGTCGGCGCCGGATTCGAGTCCGTCGATGCGGTCGTGCAAGGCGTCGCGCGCCGTGAGCATCAGGCAGGGCGTGCCCTGGTGCGCCGCGCGCAGGCGCTTGACCAGCGCCAGACCGTCGCCGTCCGGCAGGCCGCGGTCGATGACCAGCGCGGCATAACCGACGTCGCGATGCGCGACCCAGGCAGGCTCCATCGCATGGAAGACATCGGTCGGAATGCCGGCGGCCTGCAAGGCCTGACGGATCAGGTCGGCCAGCCGGACGTGATCCTCGATCAGGGCGATTCGATTCATGGGCAGCGGGGGCGGAAATGCGGATGTTAAGGGCGCATCCTCCGGTCCCCCGACTTACCCGCGGCTTACCGAGCCAGGATGCGAGCCAGGATGGATCGGGCCACGACGGATCAGCCCGATACGGATCGGGCCCGGCGGCCTCCTGCAGCGCCCCTCACGCCGCTTCCGGCACCGGCTCGTGGTACTGCACCACCGGCACGCCGTCACGGATGGCCTGTTCGTAGACGCCGAGCATGCCCAGCGCCTCGCGCAGGTCGTCGCGGATCGCCGCGGAGGCGATGACCGCCTCGTCGTCGTTGCACAGCGCGCCTTCCTCCTCGTCATCGCGCTTGAGCCGGCAGACCAGCTCCGCGATGACGGCGGCATGCTCGACGCGCTCGCGCAGCGTCTTCATCGCCAGGCCGACCGTGATGTCGCGCCGCGGCACGCAGTATTCGACGCTGCCCGGCGCGAAGCGGCTCAGCGACGGGTACATGCGCGACTGGTAGAGGAAGGCTTCGAATTCCTGGCCGTTCAGGCGCAGCAGCGGCCGGAGCTCCAGCAGACGGCGCTGCATGAACAGCGTCTTCGCGGGACGCGGGGCGGGCGCGGCGGCCGCCCCTCGTCGCCGGACGGGGGCGCTGGGGGCGGTGGGGCCGGCGGCGCGCCGTTGCCGGTGCCGTCGCTGGCGTCGACGGCCCGCGCAGCGAGGCCGGCGCCGGGCTCATCGTCGAGCTCGTCATCGAGGCTGTCGGAAAAGGCGGACGCACCGCTGAAGCGCGCGGCGGCAAGGGGGCCGGACGCACCGGCGTGAGAGTAGGACATCGAGGACATGGACAACTCCAGTCAGATCGGATCAATTCATCAACATCACCTTCATCGGGATGACATGGACCGCGCCTGACGACGCGGGAGATGGATCTTCCTCGCGCCGCCGACAAGACCTGGCACGAAAAGATCAATGAAATCGATTCAATGAAATCGTCGGCATCGGCGCCACACGGCTTCTCGCAGGCAGACTGGCTCGTCTCGGTAGGCGAATCGTCAGGTGCCACTCGGATGAGTGGGTGAGCCTGCCGTCAGGGGAATCTCACCACCGCCTCGAACCCCGGCTGCGCGTTGCGCAGCTCCAGTCGACTGCCGTGCGCCTCGGCGACGAGGCGGCACAGCGACAGGCCGAGGCCCACGCCTCCCTCGCTGCGGGCCCGTGCCTCGTCCGGCCGGAAGAACGGCTGGCCGAGCTGGGACAGCACCTCCGGCGGCACACCCGCTCCGTGATCCCGCACGGAGAGCTTTGCGCCACCGCCGTCGCGCTCGACGCTCACCATCACCGGTCCGACGTCCGGATCGTTGTGCCGCAACGCGTTGTGCACCAGGTTGCGCAGCAGCAGCTGCACCCGCATGCGGTCCAGCCTCAGCACCGGCAGGTCGCGGTCGACACGCAGCGCCACGCCCGGCTGATCCTGCTCGCGCGCCAGCGCGCCGAGGTCGCAGTCGGCCACCTGCAGCGCGCGGTGCCCGCTGCCCAGGCGCTCGCTCTCCAGCAGCGCCGAGATCAGCTCCCGCATCTGCGCGAGCTCGTCCAGCAGCGCCTCCTTCGACGCGCCCTCGTCGACCAGCTCCGCATGCAGCCGTGCCCGTGTCAGCGGGCTTCTCAACTCGTGGCTGATCGCCAGCAGCAGCGCCCGCTTGCCGTCGAGCATGGCCTGGATGTCCTCTGCCATCTGGTTGAAGCGGTGCGCGAGGTCGCCGATCTCGTCGCGGTGGTAGATCGGGACGCGATGCTCGAGATCGCCTCGTCCGAAGGCTTCCGCGCCCGCCGCCAGTTCGCGCAGCGGCCCCACCAGGTGGCGGATGCCGCCGTAGGCAAGACCCGTCACCAGCAACAGCAGCGGCACCGCCCACAGCAGGCCGTACTCGACCTGCATCGACGCCCACAGGATGCCGATGCCGGCGCAGGCCAGTACGACGAAGATCGCGATCAGCCGCGCGCCCAGCGAGTGCTTGAACTGCGCGTGATGCCGGTGCCAGCGCTGGTGCCAGCGGTTGCGCGCCCGCATGTGCCAGCGCCAGCCGCGCTCGCGCGGGAAAGGGATGCCCCCGGCCTCCATCTCCGCCCAGCGGCGCATCTTCTCCAGCTTGTGCATGCGCCGCAGCTGCCGCGCGCGGCGCCGCCATTCCTCACGGTGCGCGTGGCGCTGGCGCGGATCGTTCCAGTGGTCGTAGGGATGACGCGGGTCGGTCATGCGCCCTCCTCCGCCGCCGGCAGGGCGAAGCAGTAGCCCGCGTTGCGCAGCGTCTTGAGCGCCTCCAGCGGCTCGAGCTTGCGGCGCATCCGGCTCACCAGGATGTCCACCGCCCGCGTGTAGAGGTCGGCTTCCTGGCCGCGCAGGCGGTTCAGGATCTCGTCGCGCGAGAACACCCGCCCCGGCTCGCGGGCCAGCATCAGGAGCAGTTCGTACTCGGTGCTGGTGAGTTCGACCGGTCCCGCCATCACCGTCACGACACGGCGGGCCGTGTCGATGTCCAGGCCCGCGAAGCGCAGCAGCGTCGCCGGCACGGAGGCGGCCGGCGCCAGCCGCGTGCGGCGCAGGATGGTCTGCAGCCGCGCCGCGAGTTCGCGAGGCTCGAAAGGCTTGGCCAGGTAGTCGTCGGCGCCCAGTTCGAGGCCGACCACGCGGTCGGTCAGGTCGCCGCGCGCGGTCAGCATCAGGATCGGGATCTCGCGCCAGGGCTCCGTGCCGCCGCGCACGCGCTTGCAGAACGCGAAGCCGTCCATCTCCGGCAGCATGCCGTCCAGGATCAAGGCGTCGAAGCGCTCCTCGGCCAGGCGCGCGAGCGCGGCGCTGGGCCGCGTCACCGCGCTCAAGTCGAAGTCGAAGCGCGCCAGGTAGCTCGCCAGCGGCGCGGCCAGCGCCTCGTCGTCGTCAATCAGCAGCAATCGATGCATCGTGGCGTCCATTGTGGCTGTGCCGGACCAGCGTGATCGCCCGTTCGGGACAGGCCTTGACGCAATGGCCACAGGCGCGGCACACGTCGGCGTTGGGCGTGAAGGCCTGCTGCCAACCGTGCGCGTAGCCGCGCAGCTTGCCGAACAGGGTCAGTTCCTTGCGCCGTTCCGCCGGCAGCGTGCCGACCGAGAAGACACCGTACGGGCAGACCTCGACGCAGTCGCCCTTGCCCTCGCAGCGGTTGCGGTCGATGACCGGCCGCAGCAGCCCCGGGGGCTGCCGGCAGTCGCGGCTGTCCATCAGAGGCTCCGATCGCTGGAACCGTCATGGCCATCGCGGCCATCGCGGCCGTGATCGCGACCACGCCCGTCCTGCCCGTCACGCCCCTCGCGGGCGTCACCGCCACGACCCGCCCGGCGGCGCAAGCGGCGCAGCATGAAACGCAGCATCTGCTGCTGGTCGAAGTCCAGGGCGTCGAAGAAGTCGCCGAAGGCGGCGACCAGCGCCGGACCGGTCGCGCGCAGCGCCTCGATCTGGCCGTCGAAGAGTTCCTGCGCCTCGTCGCGGCGGAAGTTCTCGCTCTCGAAGAGCCGCGCGACCTCCGGGCCGCGCGCCAGCGCCTTCACCGCGCGCCTGGCCGTGGCGAGCTGGTCGACCAGCCGCTCCAGCAGTTCGGACTGGCTGTCGCTCAGGTCCAGAAAGGCGCGGGCCCGGGCTTGCAGCCTCTCGCCGCGGCCGGCGTGGTGGGCATCGGATCCCAGGCCCCCGCCGAAGCCGTCCCACCCATGACCGCCGTGGTGACCATGGCGACCGTGGTGGCCGTGGCGGCCGTGTCCGCGTCCATGTCCTCCATGGCGGCCGTGTCCAAGACCGCCCCAGCCCCAGGGGAAGCCGCCGAAACCACCGAAGCGGTACCAGGGTCCGGTGACGGGCAGCGGGCCGTAGAAGCCATCGTCACACACAGGGCCGAAAGGACCGAAGCGGCCATCGTGGCCGAAGTGAGCGTGCTGACGTTCATGGTGGTGGCTCCAGCGTCGAAACAGATGCATGTTGCAATTCCTCGGTAAAGCCCGGGTGTCCGGGCGGTGAATCCATGTCGCCATGATTCCCATGCCCCCTCGCCAGGGCATCTCACCGCGGTATCGCTGTTTTTCGTTTTGTATCGCCGCCGCCCGCCCGAGGGAATGCCTCCAAGGGGGAACCGGGCGAAACGCAGAGAAGACGCCGGGCAAACGGCGTCCCTGCTGACACGACGCGTCAGGGAGTCGGGATTCGACAGCGCCCTCCACGGTGGGAAGCGTTCCCCCTCTGGGGTGTCCCCCGTCTCAGGCCGTCCGCCGCGGGCGTCGCGGGGTCCCGCCGCCCTACAATCGCCGGCTCACCTTGTCCCTCGCCCAGATGACACCGCTTCACGGCGGCCTGCCCCATGACCGAACTCGCCAAGTCCTTCGAACCCGCCTCTCTTGAAGCCCATTGGGGCCCGCTGTGGGAGTCCAAGGGCCTTTACGAGCCGACGCTCGATCCGGCCAAGCCGTCGTTCAGCATCCAGCTGCCCCCGCCGAACGTGACGGGCACGCTGCACATGGGCCACGCGTTCAACCAGACCATCATGGACTCGTTGACGCGCTACCACCGCATGCGCGGCCACAACACGCTGTGGGTCCCCGGCACCGACCACGCCGGCATCGCCACGCAGATCGTCGTGGAGCGCCAGCTGCAGGGCCAGGGACAGAGCCGCCACGACCTGGGCCGCAAGAACTTCGTCGCCCGGGTCTGGGAGTGGAAGCAGCAGTCCGGCTCGACCATCACCCAGCAGATGCGCCGCATGGGCGACTCGGTGTCGTGGGGCCACGAGTACTTCACGATGGACGAGAAGCTGTCGCCCGTCGTCGTCGACACCTTCGTCAAGCTCTTCGACGAGGGCCTGATCTACCGCGGCAAGCGGCTGGTGAGCTGGGACCCGATCCTGAAGTCCGCCGTCTCCGACCTCGAGGTCGAGAGCGAGGAGGAAGACGGTTCGCTGTGGCACATCCGCTATCCGATGGCCGAGGGCGAGGAATCGCTGGTGGTCGCGACCACGCGTCCCGAGACGATGCTGGGCGACACCGCCGTCATGGTCCACCCGGAGGATGAGCGCTACAAGCACCTGATCGGCCGCCAGGTGAAGCTGCCTATCACGGGCCGCCTGGTGCCGGTGATCGCCGACGACTACGTCGACAAGGAATTCGGCACCGGCGTCGTCAAGGTCACGCCGGCGCACGACACCAACGACTACCAGGTCGGCCAGCGCCACCAGCTGCCGATGCTGACGATCTTCACGCTGGACGCGACCGTCGTCGACACGATGGACGAGATCCCGGCCGAGTACCGCGGCCTGGACCGCTTCGCCGCGCGCAAGCTGATCGTCAAGTCGCTCGAGGACCAGGGCCTGCTGATCGAGGTCAAGAAGCACAAGCTGATGGTGCCGCGCTGCACCCGCACCGGCCAGATCGTCGAGCCGATGCTGACGGACCAGTGGTTCGTCGCCACCAGCAAGCCGGGCCGGGACGGCAAGTCCATCGCGCAGAAGGCGATCGACGTCGTCGCCAGCGGCGAGGTGAAGTTCGTGCCCGAGAACTGGGTCAACACCTACAACCAGTGGATGAACAACATCCAGGACTGGTGCATCTCGCGCCAGCTCTGGTGGGGCCATCAGATCCCCGCCTGGTATGGCACCGGCGGCGAGATCTTCGTCGCCCATGACGAGGCCGAAGCCCAGGCCAAGGCCGCCGCGGCCGGCTACACCGGCGCGCTCAAGCGCGACGAGGACGTGCTGGACACCTGGTACTCGTCGGCGCTGGTGCCCTTCTCGACGCTGGGCTGGCCGGCCAAGACGGTCGAACAGGACCTGTTCCTGCCGTCGTCGGTGCTGGTGACCGGCTACGACATCATCTTCTTCTGGGTCGCCCGGATGATCATGATGACGACGCACTTCACCGGCCAGGTGCCGTTCAAGCATGTGTACATCCACGGCCTGGTGCTGGACGCGCAAGGCAAGAAGATGAGCAAGTCCGAGGGCAACGTGCTCGACCCGGTCGACCTGATCGACGGCATCGAGCTGGCCCCACTGCTGGACAAGCGCACGCAGGGCCTGCGCAAGCCCGAGACCGCGCCCAAGGTCCGCAAGGCCACGGAGAAGGAATTCCCCGAAGGCATCCCCGGCTATGGCGCCGACGCGCTGCGCTTCACCTTCGCCGCGATGGCGACGCTGGGCCGCAGCGTCAACTTCGACAGCAAGCGCTGCGAGGGCTACCGGAACTTCTGCAACAAGCTGTGGAACGCCACCCGCTTCGTGCTGATGAACACGCAGGGCCAGGACTGCGGCCTGGTGGAACACACCAAGGAGCAGTGCGCCCCCGGCGGCAGCGCCCACGGCTACCTGCAGTTCTCGCAGGCCGACCGCTGGATCGTCAGCGAGCTGCAGAAGGTCGAGCAGGCCGTTGCGCAGGGCTTCGAGGACTACCGCCTGGACCAGGTCGCCAACGCGATCTACTCGTTCGTGTGGGACGAGTACTGCGACTGGTACCTGGAGCTGGCCAAGGTGCAGCTGCAGACGGCGCAGGCCGAAGGCAACGAGGCCGCGCAGCGCGCCACGCGCCGCACGCTGATCCGCGTGCTGGAAACCATCCTGCGCCTGCTGCACCCGATCGCGCCGTTCATCACCGAGGAACTCTGGCAGACCGTCGCCCCGATCGCGGGCCGCAAGTCCACCGACTATCTGGTGACAGCGGCCTATCCGGTCGCCCAGCCTGAACGCATCGATCCGCAGGCCGTCGCCTGGGTCGAGCAGCTGAAGTCGGTGGTCGGCACCTGCCGCAGCCTGCGCGGCGAGATGGGCCTGAGCCCGTCCGACCGCGTGCCGCTGCTGGCCGGCGGCGACCTGTCCTTCCTGCGCGAGGCGGCGCCCGCGCTGAAGGTGCTGGCCAAGCTGCAGAGCGTCGAGCTGATCGAGGACGAAGCCGCGTTCAATGCGCAGAGCGCGATGTCGCCGGTGCTGGTGCACGGCGCGGCGCGTCTGGCGCTGAAGGTGGAGATCGACGTCGAGGCCGAGCGCGCCCGCATCGCCAAGGAAATCGCGCGTCTGGAGGGCGAGGTCGCCAAGGCCAAGGCCAAGCTCGACAACGAAGGCTTCGTGGCGCGCGCGCCGGCTGCCGTCGTGGAACAGGAGCGTCAGCGCATCGCCGACTTCAGCGCCACCGTGGCTCGGCTAAAAGATCAGACAGCGCGCCTGGGTGGGTCGGTCTGAATTCAGGCTGAACGGCGGGCGTGGCCAGGATCTCGGAGATCCGCCGCGCCACGCTCCACGCGGCGCGCATCCGTGACTCGCGCGTCGTCGCCGCGATCCGCGGCGTGACCTGCAATCCGGGC
Organism: Roseateles chitinivorans; assembly: GCF_050632145.1. GTDB lineage: Bacteria > Pseudomonadota > Gammaproteobacteria > Burkholderiales > Burkholderiaceae_C > Roseateles > Roseateles chitinivorans_B. The sequence continues at coordinate 3,831,680 of NZ_CP192577.1, read as the reverse complement.
ACGCCGTGCAACGGACGGCCGGTCTCCATCAGGCCCGGCTCCATCAGGTCCAGCCACGCGGCGAGCAGCCGACCGCCTTGCAGCGCGTCGGCCAACGCCTGTTCATCGAACAGCGCCGAGTGCGAGGTCGACACCAGGACCTGGGACGGCTTGCAGAAGTTCAGCACCCGCTCCCCGATCAGGCCGCGATAACGCGGGAAATAGGCCAGTTGCACGCTGACCGCGTCGGCCGCCTGCATCAGTTCGCGCAGGCCGTAAGGCTCGATGCCCCACTGGCCCCAGAGCGGGTCGGCATGGTGCAGGCTCGGGTCATAACCGATCACGCGCGCACCAAAGGCCGGCAGCAGCGTCGCCAACTGGCGCGCCGACGGGGTGAGGCCGACCAGGCCGACGGTCGCGCAGCCGAGCTCTCGTCCGACCCAGTGGCCGTCCGCCCCTTGCACCGGCACGCGACGCAGCAGCGCCAGCAACGCGCCGATGACGAACTCCGCCTCTGCCGACGCCGCAGCGGTCGGCGCGCGCACCACCTCGATGTTGGCGGCACGGCAGGCTTCGAGATCGATGTTCTCCGCGCCTGCGCCGATGCGGCCCACGGCACGCAGGCGGGGGGCACGGCGGATCATCTCCGCATCGAGCGCGATCGAGGCGGGCAAGAAAATTGCCTGGGCCTGCGCAACATGCTCTCTCAAGGCGTGCGGCGCCTCCGCCAGATCGGGTGCGGCCTGGATGACGTGGCGCTCCGCCAGCCATTCCAGGACGTCAGCCTCCAGCGGTTCCAGGACTAGCACTGCCATGAGTGGTTTGGAGAGGTTTGTTTGATTTTCTTTCAGCTGTGCCGTGCAAGAATGCCGGCGCAATTACCGTCGGAGTGTACGTAAATGGCCCTCATCAACAAGGCAATCTTCCCGGTTGCTGGACTCGGCACACGCTTTCTGCCCGCCACCAAGGCGCAGCCCAAGGAGATGCTGCCCGTGGTCGACAAGCCGCTGATCCAGTACGCGGTGGAAGAAGCCTACGCGGCGGGCATCCGTCAGATGATCTTCGTGAACGGCCGTAACAAGCGTGCCATCCCGGATCATTTCGACACCGCCTTCGAACTCGAGACCGAACTCGAAGCCGCCGGCAAGAAGGAACTGCTGGCGATGGTGCATTCCATCAAGCCGGACGACATGGAGTGCATCTACATCCGCCAGCCCAAGGCCCTCGGCCTGGGCCATGCGGTGCTGTGCGCGCAATGCGTGGTCGTCAACGAGCCCTTCGCGGTGCTGCTGGCCGACGACCTGATGGTCGGCAAGCCGCCGGTGCTCAAGCAGATGGTGGACCAGTTCTCCGAGTGGCAGGCCTCCATCCTGGCGGTCCAGGAAGTGCCGGCCGAGCACACCAAGCGCTACGGCATCGTGGCCGGCGCGCCGATCAGCGACCGGCTGATGGACCTGACCCACATGGTCGAGAAGCCCGCTCCCGAAGATGCCCCGTCGCGCCTGGGCGTGGCCGGCCGCTACATCCTGACGCCGGGCGTGTTCCGCGAGATCGCCACGCAGCCGCGCGGCGTCGGCGGCGAGATCCAGCTGACCGACGGCATCGCCGCGCTGATGCGCCGCGAGAAGGTCTTCGCCTTCCGTTATGAAGGCAAGCGCTACGACTGCGGCAGCAAGGAAGGTTTCCTGCAAGCCAACGTCGAACTGGCGCTGGCTCATCCGGAACTCGGCGCCAGCTTCCGCGAGTACCTCAAGGCGCTGGAAATCTGACCGCGCTGAACTTCTGACGGCAGGACTTCCCGTCACTGCCCGGTCATGAAGCACGAAGGCCACGCTCTGCGTGGCCTTCTTCATTTCAGGGAACGCTCGATTCAGCGTCGCTTGAGCACGTGGATGAATTCGTCGCCTGCCGCGGTCTGCTCGACCAGCTCATTGCCGGTCTGCCGCGCGAAGGCCTGGAAGTCGCGTGTCGAGCCGGGATCCGTCGCGACGACCTTCAGCAACTGGCCGCTTTCCATCTCCGCCAGGGCCTTCTTGGCCTTGAGGATGGGCAGCGGGCAGTTCAGTCCGCGGGTGTCGAGTTCCTTGTGAATGTCCATGAGAGCGTCCTTGCCGCCGATGACCGGGGCCGATGAAGCGATTCTAGTCAGCGCGTGCTGGCGCTTCAGCTGCGAGGCGCCATCCACTTCGGCTCGATGCCACGCCCGCGCAACCAATCCGCCAGGGCCTGGCCCGTACCGGCCGGCCAGCATGCCAGTTGATCCGGCGGCGTCAGCGTGTACTCGACCAGCTCCGGCGACAGCGTGACTTCGCCACGCGCGGGCACGTGATAGGCGATGATGATCTGGTTCTTCTTCTGGAAGTCGTAGACGCCGATCAGCGTCGCGCCGAGCGCCTCCAACGAGGTCTCTTCCAGCACTTCGCGCCGGATGCCCTCTTCCGGCGATTCACCCGCCTCCATGAAGCCGGTGATCAGGCCGAAGAACGGCCCCGGCCACGCCGCGTTGCGCGCGAGCAAGACCTGACCCTCGCGGTCGACGCACTCGACGACGGCGGCCAGCACCGGGGTCGGGTTGTTCCAGTGGGTGAAGTCGCAGTTCGGGCAACGCAGCCGGGTCTTCGGACCGCCGTCTTCCGGCAGCTCGATCCATGCCAGCTCACTGGCGCATTGCGGGCAGAAACGGAAGCTCATGAGGCGTGGGCGCCGGAGCGCCTGCGTGTCGTGGAGCGGCCATCATCCCCGATTGGCCTTGCGGCGTCAGGCCGGAAAGACGCCAGTCGACAGATAACGGTCGCCGCGATCGCAGACGACGAACACGATCGTCGCGTTCGACACCTGGCGCGCGATCTGCATCGCGACCCAGCAGGCACCGGCCGCCGAGATGCCGCCGAACAGCCCCTCCTCGCGCGCCAGGCGGCGGGCCATGTCCTCGGCATCCGACTGGCCGACCAGCACGAGCTCGTCCACGGTCTCGGGGCGGTAGATCTTGGGCAGGTAGGCCGCCGGCCATTTGCGGATGCCCGGGATGCGTGAGCCCTCTGCCGGCTGCGCGCCGACGATGCGCACGTCGGGATCCTTCTCCTTCAGGAAACGCGAGACACCGGTGATGGTGCCGGTCGTGCCCATCGCGCTGACGAAGTGCGTGATGCGCCCGCCGGTGTCGCGCCAGATCTCCGGCCCGGTGGTCTCGTAATGGATCCGCGGGTTGTCGCTGTTGGCGAACTGGTCCAGCACCCGGCCCTTGCCGTCCCGCTGCATCTGCTCGGCCAGATCACGGGCGTACTCCATGCCGCCGGAACGCGGCGTCAGGATCAGTTCGGCGCCGAACGCCTTCATTGTCTGGGCGCGTTCGATGGACAGGTCCTCCGGCATGATCAGCACCATGCGGTAGCCGCGGATCGCGGCGGCCATCGCCAGCGCGATGCCCGTGTTGCCGGACGTCGCCTCGATCAGCGTGTCGCCCGGCTTGATCTCGCCGCGCTCCTCGGCACGCCGGATCATGCTGATGGCCGGGCGGTCCTTCACCGAGCCCGCCGGGTTGTTCCCTTCCAGCTTCGCCAGCAGCACGTTGCCGCGCGCGGCGAGCTCGGGACCGAGCACCCGTTGCAGCCGAACCAGCGGCGTGTTGCCGATGACATCTTCCAGGGTCGGGTAGTTCGTGGGATCGAAGGCGCTTGCATCACTCATGCCCACGATTCTCTCAGCGGAGGCCAGGTCTTGCGTGGCATAATGTCTTTCTCATTTCGCGGCTCTCCGTTGCCTTCGCGGCAACGCTTCAGCGCCGCAACGCAGGTCACGCCCAGTGGCCTCGCGATCAGCAAGACCGTGCCGCCCGGATGGCGAAATCGGTAGACGCAGGGGACTCAAAATCCCCCGCCGCAAGGTGTGCCGGTTCGAGTCCGGCTCCGGGCACCACTCTTCAAGTGGTCAGGTCTTGGCAACTGATCTTCAAATCGCTTCGCTTCTCCTCCGAGCGACGCCCCACGCATCCCCCTCCTTCCGTCAGGTCTACTGCAGCTGCAAGTGCCGCGCAGCCCTGTTTTCGTCGTACTCCGGCGAAATATCCAAGGATATTTGCTAGCTCAAATTAACTATGTCATCAGTCAATATAGGCTGGTAGCAAGTTAATTATGACCAGCCCAAGCGAGGACACGCCCATTGAAGTGCGTGCGTGGGCAACAAATGCCGACATCGGCCTCCCACCCAACAATAGCAAACGCTGACAAATCGGCCGATCGGTCGCTCACGTAAATCAAATCCGGAGAATTTCCACAAGCGTTCAAAGTTTCCTCAAGCGAACTCGGCCAACCTATTTATCTGGTGCCCTGACATGAATCTAATGCGTCCCATGGTTGATCGCCGCGGACGCAGCGTTCAACCGTTCCAGCAATCCGGACGTCCTCCGATGTCCGACACATTCGCGCCACGGCGCGGAGGAACTGAGACATGGACGCACGATTCATCCGGCACTGGCGACGCTCGACCGGCATCACCACGATCGCCTGGCTCCTGCTCGCACTTTCCGCCCGGGGTGCGGAACTTCCCGGATGCGATCTCCCAGGCGACGCGGCCGCGCCGCTGACGCTGACCGCCGCCGTCGACGCCGCGCTCTGCCGCAACGTCAAGACGTCGACCGCCTGGCACTCCCTCCAGGCGCGGACGGCCGAGGTCGGCATCGCCCGAGCCGCCTCGTTGCCGACCGTCAACGCCAGTCTCCAGGCCCAGAACAGCATCACCCGCGCACCCGGTGCCACGGATCCCACCAGCCGCACGCGCGGGCTGGGTGGGTCCGTCGGCGTGAACTGGCGCCTGTTCGACTTCGGTGAGCGCGCGGCCAACCAATCCACGGCCGACAGGCTGCTGGAAGCGGCGGTCGCCAGTCGTGACGATGCCGTGCGCAAGACGGTGGCCGAGACCGTACAGGCCTACTACGCCGCCCTCCAGGCGCGAGCCACGCTGGAAGCCCGACAACAGGCTGCGCGCCAGGCGGCCCGCACCTTGGCCGCGGCTGAACGGCGGGAGGAACGAGGCGTCGCCGGCCGCAACGACACGCTGCAGGCGGAGACCGCCCTGGCCCGCGCTCGGCTGTCCCGCCAACGCGCCCAGGCGGATGTCGACAAAGCCTTCTCATCGCTCGGCTACGTGATCGGCACGCCCGTCGGCACGACGCTGACCCTGCCGGCTCGAGTGCAGACCGACGACAGCACGCCGATGCCCGACCTCGCCGCGCTGATGGACGACGCCCGCATGCATCACCCGGCCATCCTGGCCGCCCGGGCGCAACGAGATGCCGACGCCCGCAAGGTGTCCGCCACCCTGTCCCAGGGTCGGCCCACTGTCGATGTCAGCCTGTCCCATCAGCGGAACGGATCAGCCAATCAGACCCCCTCCACCGGACGCTCGAGCACGATCTCCGCTGGATTCATCGTGAATATTCCGATATTCGATGGGTATTCCAACAAATACCAGGTCCAGCGCGCCCGCGCACAGGCTGAAGTTTCCGAAGCCCAGGTCGTCGACGCCGAACAGCAGGTATTGAGCGAACTCGTCACCGCTGTTTCAGATGTCCATTCCTCTCGGGCGTCACTGGATTCGTCGAAGCAGTTGCTGGATACCGCCACGACCGCCCTGGAATCAGCGGCCAACCGCTATCAGCGCGGCGTCGGCGACATCCTTGAATTGATCAACGCCCAGAACGCCCTCGGCGATGCCCTGGAATCCCAGGCGCAATGCGAATCCCTGTGGCATGCCGCGCGCTTGAAGCTCCTGGCCGATATCGGGCAATGGCGCGGCGGCACGGATTCCGTATCCGTCGTCACTGCCGCATTCCCGTTCCGCTGACCCGCTCTCACGACAACCGTCGACTCGGTTCCTCGCCGTCTGGCGCCAACCGATCCGGACCTCCCTCCATTCCAGCAGCCATCCACCATGACCGACCTCACCAGACCCAACTCCCTCGATCAAGCCACCTTCAGCGCGCTGACCGCGGCTCAGATCCAGCAGATGCCGACGTCCGCGCTCACCGGCCTCGACAAGGCGCACTGCCAATGGCTGACAGGGGCCCAGGTCGCCGCGATGACGCCGCAGCAGATTGCTGCCCTGGCACATCCAGACTGGTTGACGCCGGCCGCTGTCAGCGGCCTCACCGCCATCCAGGTTCCTCAACTCAAGGATGCCTGGTGGTTCTGTTCGCCCGCATGGTTCAACGCCCTGACGCCACAGGCCGTCGCAGCGCTGCCGGTGAGCGCCATCCAGGAGATGTCGTCGACCACGAGACAGGGACTGTCCGCATCGACGATCCACGCCATGACCGTCCAGCAGGTCGCGGCCATCCCGAACCCCGACCAGCTTTCTCCCGCAGTGGTGAGCGGCTTCACGGCCCAGCAGGTGGCAGCGATCGGCATCTCGTGGGGCTGGATGTCGGCGGACTGGCTCAATGCACTCTCCCCCGCCGCATTCGCCGGCATCCCGCCCACCGGCATCGCGCAGTTGTCGAACACCGCGGTGGCGGGACTCGATGCAGCAGCTGTCGGTGCCATGACGGCGCAGCAAGCAGGCGCGATCGCCCATCCCGAGCTGCTGTCGCCGGACGCCGCCGCGGCGTTCTCCCCGGCCGCGATTGCCGCGATCGCGCCTGAGGCCTGGAGCAAGGTGTCGCCGGAGTGGCTGAACGCGCTGACGCCCGCCGCCTTCTGCGCCATCCCGCCCTCGGCGATCGCCAACCTGAATGCCGCGGCCATCCGCAGCCTCCCGGACGCGAATTTCCAATCCATGACCGCCGCCCAGTTCGCGGCCATCGCCGACACGGACTGGGTGCCCCTGTCGGCCGTCGGCAAGTTGCGTCCGGAGCAGCTCCGTCTCGCCACGGACTGGGACTCCGCCAGCGCGCGCTGGCTCAATGCCCTGACGCCCGAAGCCTTCGCCGCCATCCCGGCCGCCGGCATCAACCAGATGTCGCTGGCCGCGCTGCAAGGACTGGACGCCACGCGCCGCGCCATCGCGCTGAAGAGCGCGGATGAACTGCACGCGGGCTACATCGCCATGGCGTCCCAGGACGCCTCCGTCAACTACGACAACGTGCTGGCGGACCTGCAGTCGATGTGCTCGAACATCGGCGCCGGCGGTCTGACGGCCGCTCAGTTCGACGCGTTCAACAACACGCTCGCCTCGGCGAAAAGCGCCACTGGCGACGCGAGCTACGTGTCATCGTTGATGGGCAGCATGCTTCGCGAGGGTGTGCAGGTGAATATGAGCGCCGACGCCTTCAACCAGGCCGTCTGCAAGTGGTTCCTGGGTAGCAAAAATCCGACCGCGACCGGCTACACCGACGTCTCCGACAAGGCCCTCTTCAACGGTTCCATCCAGCAGGCCGCAGTGGGCCTGTCGCAGGGCGGTCTTGGCGATTGCTGGCTGATCTCATCGCTCGAGGAACTCGCAGTCACCTCACCCGAGCGGCTGAACGGTCTGATCAGTTCGAACGGCAACGGCACCTACGCCGTCAAGTTCTACAACGGCAGTACTGCCGATCCCGTCTTTATCACTGTCGACGGCAAGGTCGCCGACTACGGTGCCAGCACGAACGCCGGCGCCTGGGCGCGCCTCGTCGAAGACGCCTACGTCGAGGCCTGCTCGAGCGGATTGCTGAAGGCCGACTTCTACCGCGGTTGGGCAAACGACATGACGAAGCTCAACGGCGGTGTCGTCTCGCTGGCCCTGCAAACGCTGATTGGCGGCAGCAGCTACAAGAATTTCGACACCGGCGCGCAGGCGTGGGACGCGGTCAAGTCGGCGCTGGCGAACGGTTCCGGCGTCGTCACTTATGAATCCGTCGACAAAACGTCGACAGGCGACGATGGCAAGGCAAACCTCGTGGGATCCCACGCGTTCGCAGTCATCGGCATCGACGAAGTGAATCACAAGTTCATCTTCCGGAACCCCTGGGACTCTAAGTACGTCTTCGAAATTTCTCCGGAAGAGCTGGATTCGATCGCCGGCTCCGGCGACTTCTGCGTCATGGCTTCCCCGGCGGAGTACGGCAGCGCGGCGGCTCATTTCTCCGGCACCGACTGGTCCACCGTGAGCGCCGCCTGGATCAACGCCCAGACGCCGGCCATGATCGCCGCCATCACGCCGCAGGCGCTGAGCCAATTGTCTCGCTGCCGCAGTCCAGGGCTTGAACGCATCGACCCTGCAACTCTGGAGCACGCAGCAACTGCAGTCGCTGTCGCACCTCGATCAATTGTCCGCGTCAGCGATCGCGGGTCTGTCGACGGATCAATTGTCGGCATTGGGAACCGATTGGATCAACGCACTCTCGGCGCCAGCCATTGCGGCCCTCCCGGTGGCATGGATCGGCTCTCTCTCCAAGGCCGACTACCAGGCACTCAGCGCGGCCACGGTGGGCGCGATGACGCCTCAGCAGATCGCCGCGATGGCGCACCCCGACTGGCTGGGCCCCGCAGGCGCCAGCGGTCTCACCGCCACGCAAATCCCGTCCCTGAAGCCGGTCTGGGGCTATCTGTCCGCCGACTGGTTCAACGCGCTGTCGCCGCAGGCGATGGCCGCCTTGCCGGTCGCCGCCATCTCGCAGATGCCCTTGAGTTCGATGCGAGGCCTCTCAGCCTCGGCCATCCACGCCATGACCCCGCAGCAGGTCGGCGGCCTGAGCAATCCCGACCAACTGTCCGTCTCCGCCTTCGGAGCGCTGACCGCGGCGCAGGTGCCGTCCATCGCCGTCTCGTGGTACTGGATGTCGGCGGCCGAACTCAACGCCCTGTCGCCAGAAGCGTTCGCGGCCATCCCCGCGGCCGGCATCAACCAGATGACCAAGGCCTCTTTGCAGGGGCTGGATGCGATCCATCGCGACATCGCCCTGCGGTCCGCCGACGACACGCACGCGGGCTACATCAAGACGGCGCCAGCCGCGGCGACGGACTGGACCCAGGTCACCGCCGCAGGTATGAACGCACTGTCCACGCAGGCGTTGGCCGCCATCGCCGCGGCCGACCTGCAGAAGCTCTCCACGACGACGGTCCAGGGCTTGAGCGCCGCCACCGTGGCCGCGCTCAGTCCGCAACAGATCGCCGCGCTGCCGCATCCCGAGCAACTCTCCGTCGCAGCCTTCGGCGCGCTGACCTCCGCGCAGGTCCCGTCCATCGCCGCATCGTGGGCGCTGATGTCGGCTGACCAGCTCAACGCCCTGTCTCCCCAGGCCTTCGCCGCCATCGCGGCCTCCGGCATCAACCAGATGACCAAGGACGCCTTGCTGGGCCTGGACCAGGCGCATCACGACCTGGCCCTGAAGCTCGCCGATGCCGCACACGCGGCCATCCTCAATCCGCCCGCCCTCCCCGCGACCACGGAATGGACCACGGTCACCGCGGCCGGCATGAACGCGCTGTCGCCGCAGGCGCTGGCCGCCATCGCTCCGGCCGACTTGCAGAAACTGTCAGCATCGACGATCCAAGGCCTGAGCGCCGCCACCGTGGCCGCGCTGACCCCGCAGCAGGTCGCGGCGCTACCGCACCCGGAGCATTTGTCCGTCGCCGCCTTCGGCGGTCTGACCGTGGCGCAAGTCCCGGCCATCTCCGTGTCGTGGTCCCAGATGTCGGCCGCGCAGATCAACGCGATGTCGCCCCAGGCCATCGCCGCGCTGCCGGCTCAGGGGATCAAGGACATCGAATGGTCGGCGGCTGAAAAGGGCCTGTCCGCCTCGACCCTGCACGCCATGACGACGCAGCAGATCGCCGCCATGGAGCACCCCGACTGGCTGTCCGCCGACGCATTCGGCGGGTTGACCGCGGCGCAGGTGCCCGCCATCGCCATCTCGTGGGGCTGGATGTCCGCCGCGCAGTTCAACGCCCTGCCCGCCGACGCGCTCGCCGCGGTGCCGCTCCAGGGCATCAAGCAGATGTCCAAGGCGGCCTACGCCGGCCTCTCGGCCTCGGTCGTCCGGGCCATGACGACGCAACAGGTCGCGGCCATGGCCCACCCCGATTGGCTCGCTCCGGCCGCCTTCGGCGCGCTCTCCGCCGCGCAGACGCCGGCCATCGCCATCTCGTGGCGCTGGATGTCGGCCGATCAGCTCAATGCCCTGTCCGCCGCCGCCTTCGCCGCCATCCCCGCCGCCGGCATCAACCAGATGACGAAGGCGTCTCTCCAGGGGCTCGATGCGGCGCACCACGACCTCGCGCTGAAACGTGCCGACGCGACGCACGCGGGGTACCTCACACCGGCGCCGGCCGTGACGAGCAGCGCCGCGCCGCTGGTCCAGGCCATGGCGAGTTTCAACGTGCCGCCGGCGGTCGCGACCACGGCCCACGCCACCTCCAGCGCCAACTCGCCGTTCACGCTCGTCAAGGCGCACTGACGCCGCCTTTCGCCGCATTTCGCCGCGGGGACCGATCCGGCCCGCGGCGCCCCTCACTCCCGACCGGTCGTCACGACGATCGGCTGCCACGAGACCCCCATGGACACGACGATCACGGACATCGCTCCCGACGTTCCCAAGCCCGACACCGGCCTTCACTGTCTGCTGGCGATCGCCTCGCTGCACGGCGTCGCGGCCGACGAGGCCCAGTTGCGCCATCGATTCGGGAACGACCCGTTCAACCGCCAGACGCTGCTCCTGGCCGCCCAGTCGCTGGGCCTGAAGGCCAAGGCGGTGCGCCAGGCCCCGGAACGCCTGCAGCAGGCACCGCTGCCCGCGATCGCCAAGGACAAGCGCACCGGCGATTACCTGGTCGTCGCGCAATACCGCCAGCAGGAAGGGCAGCCGCCGCAACTGCTGATCCAGTATCCCGGCCAGGCGCCGAGGATCCTCTCGGTCGAGGAATTCCTCGCCCGCTGGACCGGCACGCTGATCTATTTCGCCAGCAAGGCGAGCTTCGCGGGCGACATGGCGAAGTTCGACTTCACCTGGTTCATCCCGGCCATCGTCCGCTACCGCCGCATCCTGACCGAGATCCTGGCGATCTCGCTGGTGATCCAGCTCATCGGCCTGATCACGCCGATGTTCTTCCAGGTCGTCATGGACAAGGTCCTGGTCAACCACGCGATGCGCACGCTGGACGTCGTGGCCGTCGGCCTGATCGCCGCCACGGTCTTCGAGGTGGTGCTCACCGGCATCCGGTCCTGGGTCTTCTCGCACACCAGCAACAAGCTCGACGTCGAACTGGGCGCGCGACTGTTCCGTCACCTCGTCGCGCTGCCGCTGGCCTACTTCCAGGCTCGGCGCGTGGGGGACTCGGTGGCCCGCATCCGGGAGCTGGAGAACATCCGCTCCTTCCTCACCGGCAACGCGCTGACCCTGGTGCTGGACCTGCTGTTCTCGGTGATCTTCTTCGGCGTGATGCTGTGGTACAGCCCGACCCTGACACTGATCGTCGCGCTGTCGATCCCGCTGTACCTCGTCCTGTCCGTGGCCGTCACGCCGGTGATGCGCGCGCGGCTGGACGTCAAGTTCAACAAGGGCTCGGAGAACCAGTCCTTCCTGGTCGAGACGATCAGCGGCATCGACACGGTGAAGGCCATGGCCGTGGAGCCGCGCTGGATCCAGAAGTGGGAACAGCAGCTGGCCGGCTACGTCACCGCGGGACAGTCCGTCAACAACGTCGCCACGATCGCCAGCAGCGGCGTCACGCTGATCAGCAAGCTGGTGAGCGCGGCCATCATGTGGGCTGGCGCGATGCTGGTCATCGACCGCAAGCTGAGCGTGGGCGAACTGGTCGCCTTCAACATGCTCGCGGGCCAGGTCTCCAGCCCGATCCTGCGGCTGGCCCAGCTCTGGAACGATTTCCAGCAGGTCGGCATCTCGGTGGCCCGCCTGGGCGACGTGCTGAACGCACAGCCGGAGATCGCCGGCGCCAAGACCCGCCTCCCTCGGTTGCAGGGCGCCATCGAGTTCGACAGCGTCGCCTTCCGCTACAAGCCCGACGCGGCGGACGTGCTGCGCGGCGTCAGCCTCAAGGTCGAGCCGGGCCAGGTGATCGGCATCGTCGGTCGTTCCGGCTCGGGCAAGAGCACCCTGACCCGGCTGGTCCAACGGCTGTACGTGCCCAACCGCGGCCGCGTGCTGATCGACGGCCAGGACATCTCCGTCGTCGACACCGCCTCGCTGCGACGTCAGGTCGGCGTCGTGCTGCAGGACAACGTGCTCTTCAACCGGTCGATCCGCGAGAACATCGCCCTGATCGATCCCACGCTGCCCATCGAGGCGGTCATCCGCGCCGCGAAGCTGGCGGGCGCCCACGATTTCATCTGCGCGCTGTCCGACGGCTACGACACGATGGTCGGCGAGCACGGCACCGGCCTGTCCGGCGGACAGCGTCAACGCATCGCGATCGCCCGCGCGCTCATCGGCAATCCGCGCGTGCTGATCTTCGACGAGGCCACCAGCGCGCTGGACTACGAGTCCGAGAAGATCATCCAGGACAACATGCGCGCCATCTGCGAGGGCCGCACCGTCCTGATCATTGCCCACCGCCTCTCGGCGGTCCGGGACGCCGACCGCATCGTGGTCATGGAGCGCGGCGAGATCGCCGAGTTCGGCACCCACCAGGAACTGCTGGCGGACCCGAAGGGCATCTACACCCATCTGAATGCGCTGCAGCACGGCGCCCGCGAGGTGACGGCATGAGCGCGCTCCATCGACTCGAGGCCGCCGCCGACCTGATCGGCCGCTACGTCACCGTCGTCCGGGAAGCGTGGCGCCACGAGGCCGCCGACAAGACCCCGCGCCGGACGGCCCGCGAGGCCGAGTTCCTGCCCGCCGCACTCGCATTGCAGGCCAGCCCGGTGTCGCCGGCCGGGCGCTGGGTGGCCCGCATCCTGATGCTGATCGTCGTGTCGGCGCTGGCGTGGTCCTTCCTCAGCCGCGTCGACATCGTGACCGTCGGCCAGGGCAAGGTCACCGTCAACGGCGAGAGCAAGACGATCTCCTCCACGCAGGTCGCCAGCGTGCGGGTGCTGCACGTGACGGAGCACCAGCAGGTGCGCGCCGGACAGCTGCTGATCGAGCTGGACAACCGGGAGGTCGACAGCGAGCTGGACAAGGCCGAAGGCGAGCGCCAGGCCGCGGCCGTGCAGGTGGCCGTCCAGACCGTGCTGATCGACGCGCTGAACACGGGCCGCGCCCCGCGCCTGCCCGTGCTGGCCGAGTTGTCCGCGCAACGCCGGCAGGAAGCCGAACAGTCCCTGTCCAGCGCGTGGAACGACTACGCCGCCCGCCGCGATCACCTGACGACGGACATTGCGCGGTTCACGGGCGCACTGCCGATCGCGATCGACCGGGAACGCGAATACGCGGAACTGGCGCGGACGCGGGACGTGGCGCAGGACGCCTTCCTGCAGCGGAAGATGACCCGCATCGAACTGGAAGGCCAGCTCTCCCAGGCCCGCAGCCAGCTGCGCGAGCTGACCGCCACCACCCGCAAGCAGGCGGACGACCGCCTGGCCGAAGCCGCCCGCGTCGCGCAGGCGTCGCGCCAGGACGTGGTCAAGGCCGCGGCGCGTCAATCGCTGCTGCAGCTGCGCTCGCCGGTGGACGGCACCGTCCAGCAGTTGACGACGCATACGGTCGGCGCGGCGATTCCGGCGGCGCAGCCGCTGATGCAGATCGTGCCCCTGAACAGCCGGGTGCAGTTCGAGGCCTTCATCGAGAACCGCGATGTCGGCTTCGTGCGCGAAGGCCAGGAAGTCGCCGTGAAGATCGACGCCTTCGACTACACCCGCTACGGCACGGTCCGCGGTCGCGTCGACCATGTCTCGCGCGACGCCGTGCAGGACGAGAAACGCGGGCCGATCTACGCCGTGACGGTGACGCTCGATCAGACCGCCCTCGACGTCGAAGGCCGACGCATGCCGATCGGCCCCGGCATGTCCGGGACGGTGGACATCCGCACCGGCACGCGACGCGTCATCGACTACCTGCTGTCGCCGCTGATCCAGCACCAGCGCGAGAGCCTGCGGGAGCGCTGACCGGCCCGCGGGACTTCCTATCCCCCTCTCCAAGTGGCCGGAGCTCCGAGGCCACGCTCCTGACGCGTTCCGCCTGGAACGACTTCCTCCCCTACGCCATCCACCATGACCAACCTCACGAAGCCCAACGCCCTGAGTCAAGCCGACTTCGCCGCATTGACCGCCGAGCAGATCCAGCAGATGCCGACCACGTCGCTCGCGTCGCTCGACCAGACGCACTATCAATACCTGACGAGCGGCCAGATCGCCGCGATGTCCGCGGCGCAGATCACGTCCCTGAAGCATCCGGAATGGCTGACCCCTGCCGCAGTCGGCGGACTCACCGCGCAGCAGGTGTCCGCGATCGCTCCGGCGGCGTGGAGCAAGATGTCGTCGGCCTGGATGAACGGCTTGTCGACCAGCGCGTTCTCCGCCGTGCCCGCCGCAGCGATCGGATCGCTCGGCGCATCGGTCATCCGCGGCCTGTCCGACGCGGACTTCCAGGCCCTGACGGCGGCCCAGTTCGCCGCCATCGCGGACAACGACTGGATCCCGCTGTCGGCGGTCGCCAAGCTGCGTCCGGACCAGGTGCAGACGACCACCGATTGGGATTCCACCAGCGCCCGATGGCTCAACGCGCTGTCGCCCGAGGCCTTCGCCGCGATCCCCGCCGCGGGCATCAACCAGATGTCCCTGGCCGCGCTGCAAGGCCTGGACGCCACGCGACGGGCCATCGCGCTCAGGGGCGCGGATGAAATGCACGCCGGCTACATCGACATGGCCTCCAAGGACGCGTCGGTCAACTACGACAGCGTGCTGGCGAACCTGCAGCTGATGTGCTCGAACATCGGCTCCGACGGTCTGAGCGCCGCCCAGTTCGACGCCTTCAACAACACGCTCGCCTCGGCCAAGGGCGCCGCGGGCAATCAGACCTATGTGTCGTCCCTGATGGGCAACATGGGCGTGCAGGTGAACATGAGCGCGGACGCCTTCAACCAGGCCGTCTGCAAGTGGTTCCTGGGCACCAACAACCCGACCGCCAAGGGATACGCGGATGTGACCGACAGTCCGCTGTTCAACGGCTCCGTCCAGCAGGCCGCGGTCGGCGTGGCGCAGGGCCAGCTCGGCGACTGCTGGCTGATCTCCTCGCTGGAGGCCCTGGCCGCCACCGCACCGGAGCGGCTCAACGGCCTGATCAGTTCGAATGGCAACGGCACCTATGCCGTCAAGTTCTACGACGGCAGCGCCGACAAGCCGGTCTTCGTCACCGTCGACGGCAAGGTGGCCAACTACGGCGCGAGCACGGCCGCCGGCGGCTGGGCGCGGCTGATCGAGGACGCGTTCGTGGAAGCCAGCGCCAGCGGGCTGCTGCAGGGCGACGGCTACAAGAACTGGAACAACGACATCGGGCAGCTCGACGGCGGCATCTCGGCCTGGGCCATGAAGACGCTGACCGGCGGCAGCAGCAGGAGCTTCTCCTCCGGCACGTCGGGATGGGATGCGGTCAAGGCCGCGCTCGAGGACGGTTCGGGCATCGTGACCTATGCGTCCTACGGCAAATCTTCCAAGGGTGCGGACGGCTCGACGCAGATGGTGAGCGGACACGCCTTCGCGATCACCGGCATCGACGAGGTCAATCACAAGTACATCTTCCGGAACCCCTGGGGATCGAACTACGTCTTCGAGATCTCGCCGGAAGAACTCGACGCCATCAGCGGCAACGGTGAGTTCGTCGTGATGGAATCGCCGATCGAATACGGCAGCGCCGCCGCGCACTTCGCCGCCACCGACTGGTCCACGGTGGGTGCGGACTGGATCAACAGCCAGTCGGCGGCCATGATCGCGGCCATCTCGCCGACGGCGTTGAAGCAACTGTGCGGCTCGACCGTCAACGGTCTGAGCGCGGCGACCCTGCAGATCATGAGCTCGCAGCAGCTGCTGGCGCTGCCACATCTCGAGCAGTTGTCCGCGTCCGCGGTCGCCGGACTGCTCACCGCGCAGACGAAGGTCCTCAGCGCGGACTGGTACAACGGCCTGTCGGCCGCGGCCATCGCCGCCCTGCCCGTCGCGAGCATCGGGACCCTGCCGCAGGCCGTCCTCCAGGGACTCGGCGCCGCCGCGGTCGGTGCGATGACGACGCAGCAGATCGCCGCGATCGCGCATCCGGACTGGCTGAGCCCGGCCGGCGCGGCCGGCCTCACGGCCGCCCAGATCCCCGTCCTGACTACGTCCTGGAGCTACCAGTCCGCCGACTGGTTCAACGCGCTGTCGCCGCAGGCGGTCGCCGCCCTGCCGGTGAAGGCCGTGCAGAACATGTCCTCGGCCGCCTTCCAGGGTCTCTCCGCCTCGACCATCCACGCGATGACGCCGCAGCTGGTGGCCGCGTTCGCCCACCCAGACAAGCTGTCCGTCGCCGCGTTCGGCGGACTGACGGCGGCGCAGGTTCCGTCCATCGCCGTCTCGTGGTACTGGATGTCGGCTGCGCAACTCAACGCCCTGTCTCCGGAAGCGTTCGGCGCCATTCCCGCTGCGGGCATCAACCAGATGACCAAAGCCTCCCTCCAGGGGCTGGATGCGATCCATCGCGACATCGCGCTGCGATCCGCCGACGCCACGCATGCCGGCTACATCAGGACGGCCCCCGCCATCGCGACCGACTGGACGACGGTCACCGCGGCCGGCATGAACGCGCTGTCGGCGCAGGCGCTGGCCGCCATCGCCCCGGCCGACCTGCAGAAGCTCCCCGCGTCGACGATCCAGGGGCTGAGCGCCGCCACCGTGGCCGCGTTCAGCCCGCAGCAGATCGCCGCGCTCCCGCATCCCGAGCAACTGTCCGTCGCCGCCTTCGGCGCGCTGACCGCCGCGCAGGTACCCGCCATCACCGCCGCCTGGGGACAGATGTCGGCCGGTCAACTCAACGCCATGACGCCGGACGCCTTCGGCGCCATCACCGCCGCGGGCATCAACCAGATGTCGAAGGAGGCGCTCCAGGGGCTGGACAAGGCCCATCACGACCTGGCCCTGAAGCTTGCCGACGCCGCGCATGCGGCGATCCTCGATCCGACGCCCGTCAAGCCGATGATGGACTGGAGCACGATCACCGCGTCGGACGTCAATGCGCTGTCGCCGAAGGCCCTGGCCGCCGTGGCGCCGGCGGATCTGCAGAAGCTCCCCGCCTCGACGATCCAGGGCCTGAGCGCCGCCACCGTGGCCGCGCTCAGCCCTCGGCAGATCGCGGCGATCCCGTATCCGGAGCAACTGTCCGTCGCCGCCTTCGGCGCGCTGAACGCGGCGCAGGTCCCCGCCATCGCCGGCTCGTGGGGCGCGATGTCGGCCGACCAGATCAACGCGATGACGCCTCAAGCCATTGCCGCACTGCCGGTCCAGGCCATCCAGGACATCGAATGGTCGGCCGCTGAAAAGGGCCTCTCCGCCTCCGCCATCGCCGCGGTGACGCCGCAGCAGATCGCCGCCATGGATCATCCGGACTGGCTGTCCACAAAGGCCTTCTCCGGCATGACCGCCTCGCAGGTGTCGGCCGTCTCCATTTCCTGGGGATGGATGTCCGCCGACCAGATCAACGCGATGACGCCGCAGGCCATCTCCGCACTGCCTGACCAGGCCATCAAGGACATCGAGCGGTCGACGGCCGAAAAGGGCCTCTCCGCCGCAACGATCCACGCGATGACGCCCCGGCAGATCGCGGCGATGGACCACCCGGACTGGTTGTCCGCAAAAGCCTTCTCCGGCATGACCGCCTCGCAGGTGTCCGCCATCGCCATCTCCTGGCGCTGGATGTCGGCCGATCAGCTCAACGCCCTGCCCGCCGCGGCCTTCGCCGCCATCCCGGCCGCCGGCATCAACCAGATGAAGAAGGCGGCGCTCCAGGGCCTCGATGCGGCGCACCACGACCTCGCGCTGACGCGTGCCAATGCGAAACACGCCGGGTATCTCACGCCGACCACCCCGTCGACGAGCAGCGCGGCGCCGCTGGTGCAGGCGATGGCGAGCTTCAACGCCCCCGCCGCGGTGTTGACGGCGGCCCACGGCAATCCGAACGCCAACTCGACGTTCACGCTGGCCAAGGCGCACTGACGCAAAAGCCGATGCGACGCCGTGCGCGGGCCGATCCGGGGCCCGCGCACGGCACGGCTACACTCGTCCGGACGCATTGGCTTGACCACCAGGTCCATTGCGCCTTCCCAACGCGCCGCCCGCGGCGCCTTCTGAAGACGCCCGACTCATGCCCTTCATTCCTCCGGTGACCAAGGCCTTCATGCTGATCTGCGTGGGCCTGTTCTGTCTCCCGTTCGTCTACGCGCCCTTCGGCGAGATGAACTTCCTGATGGCGCTATGGCCGTTGAACTCCGGCAGATTCGAGTTCTGGCAGCCGATCAGCTACGCCTTCCTGCATGGCAGCTTCGCGCACCTGTTCTTCAACATGTTCGGGCTCTGGATGTTCGGCTCCGAGCTGGAGACCATCTGGGGCGGCAAGCGCTACGCGCTACTGCTGGTGGCCAGCGCGCTGACCGCCGCGGCGGCACAACTGGTGTTCACGCTGCTGATGGGGTCGTTCGCGCCCACCGTCGGCGCCTCCGGGGCACTGTTCGGACTGCTGCTGTCCTACGGGCTGCGCTTCCCGGACCGGATCATCATGCCGCTGTTCCCGCCGATCCCGATGAAGGCCAAGTACTTCGTCGCCATCTTCGGCGCGATCGAGCTGTTCCTGGGCATCAGCGGCGGCAGCGGCATCGCCCACTTCGCCCACCTGGGCGGCATGCTCGGCGCCTGGCTGATGATCAACTACTGGCGCGGCAGCCGCCGGCGCTGATCGGGCCCGCGCTCCAGCGCCCCAGCCCTTCAGCCGTCCGATCCGGCCCTCTGCATCAGCCCTCGACGGCGAGCAACCCCTCGCGCGGCGTCGGGTAGCGCAGCCGCAGCCGCAGCTCCCGCTTGAGGCGCCGGTTGTCCATCCGGCGCGATTCGTTCATGAAACTCATCTGCATCGGCGAGAACACGCCGGGCGCCTCGGACCGCGCGACGCGCGCCGGCGGCGGCAGGCCGCACAGGGACGCGGCCAGCTCGAAGTAGTCGCCCATCAGCAGTTCGCTGTCGTCGCTGGCATGCAGGATCCGCTGCGTCGGTCCGCGCGTCAGCGCCAGCAGGCAAGCCCGGGCCAGATCGTCGGCCTGGATGTGGTTCGTGTAGACGTCATCCTCGCGCGTCAGCACCGGCAGCCCCTTGCCCAGCCGTTCGCGCGGATGTCCGCCCTCGCGGTCGAACGCGTAGATGCCGGGCACGCGCAGGATCGTCACCCGTGCGCCGGTCACGCGACCCCACTGGCGCAGTTGATCCTCGGCGTCGACCCGCCGCCAGGCGCGGTCGTTGGACGGGTTCGTCGCCCGCGTCTCGTCGATGCGCACGCCGCCGCAGTCGCCGTAGACGCCGCTGGTGCTCGCATAGACCAGCTGCGCCGGTACCGCCGAGCGCGACAGCGCCTGCAGCAGGCGGCGGGTGCGTTCGTCGGAGCGTCCCTGCGCCGCCGGCGGCGCCAGGTGCAGCACGCGGTCCGCGAGTCCCGCCAAGCGCCCGAGCGTCCCGGCGTCGTCCAGGTTCCCGATCAGCGGGATCGCCCCGGCCGCCCGCAGTTCATCGACACGTGCCGCGCTGCTGGTCAGGGCGAAGACCGTCCACCGCCCGGCCAGCTGCCGCAGCACGCGCATGCCCACATCGCCGCAGCCGACGATCAGCAGACGACCGCGACGGCGACGGCGGTTGACGGAAGGCGAGGCAGGATTGGCACCGGGCATGGGGGACTGAGCGAGGCTGGGGCAAAATGGCGGGTTAGTTTAGTCACCTCCCCACCATGAGCTTCCAGGTCACCGTCCTGCCCGCCGGCCGCAACTTCACCGTCGACGACGACGAAACCGTGCTGGCCGCCGCCATCCGCCAGGGCATCGGCTTGCCTTACGGCTGCAAGGACGGCGCTTGCGGTTCCTGCAAGAGCAAGCTGATGGAGGGTCAGGTCGTGCACGGCGAGCATCAGACCAAGGCGCTGCCTCCCGAGGATGAAGCGGCCGGCTTCATCCTCACCTGCTGCGCGAAGCCGCAGACGGATTGCACCGTCGAGGCCCGCACCGTGCCCGGTGCCGGCGAGTACCCGGTGCTCAAGCTGCCCAGCCGCGTGATCACCGTCGAGAAGCCGGCCGGCGACGTCGCCGTGATCAAGCTGCAATTGCCGGCCAACCAGAACCTGCAGTACCGCGCCGGCCAGTACGTCGAATTCATCCTGCGCGACGGCGCGCGGCGCAGCTACTCGATGGCCAACGCGCCGAGCCGCCTCGGCACGCCGCCGGCGATCGAGCTGCACATCCGCCACATGCCCGGCGGCAAGTTCACCGACCACGTCTTCGGCGCGCTGAAGGAAAAGGACATCCTGCGCATGGAAGGCCCGTTCGGCAGCTTCTTCCTGCGCGAGGACAGCGACAAGCCGATCGTGCTGCTCGCCTCGGGCACGGGCTTCGCGCCGATCAAGGCGATCCTGGAGCGCATCCAGGACCAGGGCATCACCCGCCCGGTGACGCTGTACTGGGGCTGCCGGTCCAAGGCCGACCTCTACCTGCACGACTGGGCGGAAGCCACCGCGGCGGCGATGCCCTCGTTCAGCTACGTGCCGGTGCTGTCCGAACCCAAGGCCGAGGACGGCTGGACCGGCCGCACCGGCTTCGTCCACCAGGTCCTGATGGCGGACCTGCCCGACCTGTCGGCGCATCAGGTCTACGCCTGCGGCGCACCGGTGATGGTGGAGTCCGCGCAGCGCGACTTCGTCGCGGCCTGCGGCCTGCCCGCCGAGGAGTTCTACGCCGACGCGTTCACTTCCGAAGCCGACAAGCACACCGGCTGAGCCGGAGCCACAAGCGGTGGGCCGTCCATCCACGGAACGCCCGCGCAAGGCCTTGTTCCCGGCGTGACGTGTGCCATCCCGGGCGCGACGTTCCATACTTTCGGACATGAAGCATTTCCCGCCGCCCTACTCCAGCGCCGCGCAGTTCGAACAGCAACTGCAGGACCTCGGCCACACCGTCATCGCGCCCGAGAGCCTGACGCACTGGCTGCACTGCCAGGCCGGTGAGCTGCGCGGGCTGCAGACCCACTGGAACGACCTGCCCCCGACGCCTACCTGCGCGACGGCGGCCGTTACCGCTTCCGGCGGCACGCCAGCTTCGTCGTGGACTCTCAGGCCGATCCGTCGGTGCGGCTGGCGCCGCATCGTGCCCACTGGCAGCCGGTGGACTACAACGCGCTGCACGGCGGCATCGAGCGCTGGTTCGAGCCGATGGCTCCCGCCGCGGTCGACCTGCCGATCTGGCCGCGGCTGCTGCTGGGCCTGGCCTCGGTGGCGGACCGGCTCAAGGGCGCGCGGCCCTGGTTCGTCGAGGCGCACCAGTTCCGCATCGACACCGCCGGCGGCATCGGCCGTCCGACGCCCGAGGGCGCGCACCGCGACGGCGTGGACCTGGTGGCGGTGTTCATGCTGGCGCGCCACGGCATCAAGGGGGCGAATCCCGCGTCTTCGAAGCCGACGGCCCGCGCGGCCAGCGCTTCACGATGATGGAGCCGTGGACACTGCTGCTGCTGGACGACGAGCGCGTGATCCACGAGACCACGCCGATCCAGCCGATCGATCCGGCGCATGCCGGTCACCGCGACACGCTGGTCGTGACGCTGCGCGCGGACGCCTTCATGGGGCGCTGAGCGCCGACCTGCAGCGTCGGCCTCCAGCACAAGACGCTAAACTTCGGGACCCGCGCGCCACAAGCGAGGCGGGCCCCGCCGGATCGCCACGGTCCGGTCCTCTTCAAGCATCACAAGTGCAGGTTCCCATGAACGCCATCACCGACCTCGCCCGCGCGCTCGCCGCCGGCTCAACCGACGCCATCCCCTCCTCGCTCTTCGGTCTGCCCGACCAGGCCCCGCACGAACGCGTGCTGCTGGCGGCCGATCCGGTGACCGGCCTCAAGGCGATCCTGGCGGTGCACAGCACCGCGCGCGGCCCGGCCTTCGGCGGCTGCCGCTTCTGGAGCTACGACAACGAGCTGGCCGCGCTGAACGACGCGCTGCGCCTGTCGCAGGGCATGAGCCTGAAGAACGCGCTGGCCAACCTGCCCTTCGGCGGCGGCAAGGCCGTGATCATCAAGCCGCAGGGCGACTTCGACCGCGCCGCGCTGTTCGCGGCCTTCGGTCGCGCGGTGCAGTCGCTGCAGGGCGCCTACATCACCGCCGAGGACGTCGGCACCACCACGGCCGACATGAAGGGCATGATGGCCCAGACGCAGTACGTCTCGGGCATCCCGCGCGACGGCGCCTTCGGCGGCGATCCGAGCCCCAAGACCGCCTACGGCGTGTTCGTGTCCATCGACGAAGGCGTCAAGCGCGTGCTGCGCCGCGAGTCGCTCGAGGGCGTGCGCGTCGCGCTGCAGGGCCTGGGCGCGGTGGGCTGGCATCTGGCGGAATACCTGCACCGGGCCGGCGCGAAGCTGGTCGTCGCCGACGTGAACGCCGAGAAGGTCGCGCGCGCGCAGACCGAGCTCGGCGCGAAGGCCGTCGGCATCAACGAGATCCTGTCGGCCGACGTCGACGTCGTCGCGCCGTGCGCGCTGGGCGCGACGCTGAACGCGCAGTCCATCCCGCTGCTGCAGGCCGCGCTGATCGCCGGCGCCGCCAACAACCAGCTGGCCACCGCCGCCGACGGCGACGCGCTGCAGGCCCGCGGCATCACCTACCTGCCGGACTACCTGGTGAACGCCGGCGGCATCATCAGCGTCGCGCGCGAGTTCCGCAACGAAGGCGAAGAGAACGCCGTGATGGCGGAAGTCGGCCAGATCCGCGGCCGCGTCGCCGAGCTGCTGGACCGCATCCAGGTCAGCGGCCAAACGCCGGCCCGCGAGGCGGACGCCTGGGCGCGTTCGCTGCTGGTCAAGCCGGCCTGAAGCCGGACCTGAGCGAGAGCCCCGCTCCGCGATGACAACGGCGCCTTCACGGCGCCGTTTTTACGTCCACACCCCGTTACAACGGACCCTGTGCCGGAATTCCTCGATCCGGTTGCCTCCCGTCCCCGCCAGGGACTTCATCCCCCACGGCGTGCTGCCGGACGCGCACACGCCCGATGCCATCGACGTATACCGCCGCCTGAGTTCCGCGCAACCCGTTGCGGAGCCGAACCCAGGAGTCCTCCATGACGTCCATGAAACCCTTGAATCTGCTGCCGCTGGCGGCCGCGGTGCTGGCAGCCGCGAGCTTCGCCCTGCCTGCCGTCGCGCACGACATCGTGTACACCGCGCCGCTGAGCGGCGGGGCGGAGTTCCCGCCGAACGCCTCCGCCGGCACCGGCCTGGCGACGGTGACCTTCAACGACGATGACTTCACGATGCGCGTGCAGGTCACCTTCGCCGGGCTGACCGGCATCACGACGGCCTCCCACATCCATTGCTGCACGGCGGCGGCGGGCGCCGGCAACGCCGGGGTGGCGACGACGACGCCGACCTTCCCGAACTTCCCCTCGGCGTGACCTCGGGCAGCTACGACCAGACCTTCGACCTGACGCAGGCCGGCAGCTGGAACGCGGCCTTCATCACCGCCAACGGCGGCACGATCGCGAGCGCTTTCGCGGCCTTGTCGACGGGGCTGGCCGGCGGCAATGCGTATCTGAACGTGCATTCCACGTTCGCGCCGGGCGGCGAGATCCGCGGCTTCCTGACCGCGAGCGCGGTGCCCGAACCGTCGAGCTACGCGCTGATGATCGCGGGCGTGCTGGCGGTCGGCGGCCTGGCGCGGCGACGCACACGCCAGGGCTGAACGCCGCCCGACCGCCGCCCGCCCCCGGCGGCGCCCTGTCATCGTCCGACACACGTCGGGGACACGCGCGGCGGTCGGATCCCTTCCTGCCTCGGTATGCTCCAGGCTCCGCCGCCCACGGGGAGCCCGCACGAAGAACGGGCCTCCGATCGGAGCGGCCGCGCGTGCAAGGGAGGACAGGCAAGAATGGTCATCGAGAGGCTCTGGTTGCGCTGGCCCGTGGCCGTGCTCGTCTTCGTCGCGGCGACGTGGCTCAACCTGTCCCTCCAGCCGGCGCTCAACAGCCGCGAGCCGCTGCTGCCCTACTTCCCCTCGCTGGTGATCGTGGGCCTGGTCTGCGGCCTCGCGCCCTCGCTGGCCTTCCTGGTCGCCGCGAGCCTGGCGATCCTGTACTTCTGGATCGAGCCCGTCGGGCAGCTCTTCCCGGTCAATTCGCTGGCGGACGCGGCGCTGGTCGTGCTGTTCCTGCTGACGGGCTCGCTGGTCGCGTCGGTGTCGGCCTGGGCCGGCCGCCTGATGCAGAAGGAGCGCAACAGCCGCCGGCGGCTCAACCTCGCGCTGGCCGCGGGGCGCATGATCACCTGGGACTGGGACGCGATCACCGGCTTCGCCACCACCGGCGGCGGCGCCAGGCTGCTGTTCGGCCAGCACTGGAAGTCCATCGACGACATGCTGGCCGGCATGTCCCCCGAGGACGCGGCGCGCTTCCGCGACCGCTACCGCTACGCCACGCAGAGCGGCGGCCGTTTCAGCCTGGCGTGTCCCATCACGCGCGCGGACAACGGCGAGATCGTCTGGACGCAGTTCGACGGCTACGTGAGCCTGGACGCGAAGGGCCGCGCGGTGCATGCCTACGGCGTCGCGGTCGACGTCACCACCCAGCAGGAGGCGCTGCGCGCCAGCCAGGCGGCCGAGGAGCGTTTCCACCTCGCGCTGCAGAGCGGCAAGGTGATGGCCTGGGAATGCGACGTCCAGGGCCGCTACACCTGGGCGTTCAACACGCCGATGGGATTCACGCGCGAAGCGCTGATCGGCGCGGAGGTCGGCAGCCTGGTCGGCGAGCCGGAGTTCGCCGGCATCGTCCGCGAGGCGGTGGTCACGGGCCAGGCGATGAACCTGGCGCAGCGCACCGCGCACGGCGGCCGGAGCTACCAGCTGCTGACCTCGCTGCGACCGATCATGGCGCACGACGGGCAGGTGCAGCGGGTGATCGGCGCGACGGTCGACGTCACCGAACTGTCGGCGGCGCAGGAGGAGCTGCGGCGCGAGAGCGAGCGCAAGGACTCGTTCCTGGCGACGCTCGCGCATGAGCTGCGCAACCCGATGGCACCGATCCGCTACGCGGTGGCGATGCTGCGGCAGTCGTCCTCCGACGACGCCCGCGCGCAAGCCACGGACATCATCGCGCGACAGTCGGCGCACATGGCGCGGCTGCTCGACGACCTGCTGGACATGAGCCGCATCACGCGCAACGTGGTCGAGCTCAAGCGCCAGGTCATCGACCTGCGCACGGTGGTGAAGCAGGCGCTCGAGGCGATCGAGCCGCTCTACGTCGAGATGAAGCATCGCGTCACGCTGTCGCTGCCCTCGGCGCCGGTGCCGGTCGACGGCGATCCGACGCGGCTGCAGCAGGTGCTGGGCAACCTGCTGGACAACGCGGCCAAGTACAGCCGGGAGCCGGGCGAGGTGGACGTGAATGTCGCGGTCGTCTCGGGTCGGGCGCAGATCACGGTGACGGATCGCGGGGTCGGCATCGCCCCGGCGATGCAGCCGCGGGTCTTCGAGCTGTTCACGCGGATCGATGCGCGCGGTCCGGCGCCATCCGGGCTCGGTATCGGCCTGGCCGTGTCGAAGCAGCTGGTGCAGTTGCACGACGGCACGATCACCGTGGCGAGCGACGGTCTCGGGCACGGCAGCCGCTTCATGGTCAGCCTGCCGCTGGTGGAAGACGGGTCCACCGCCACCGAGACCCGGTCCGCGGGCGCGGGCGACGGCATCCGTCCGGCCACGCCGCCGAGCCGGGGCCAGACGCTGGTCCTGGTCGTCGACGACAACGTCGACGCCGCCAACACCCTCGCCGAGGTGCTGCGCGGCGTCGGTTACCGCGCGACCGTCGCCTTCAGCGGCGAGGAGGCGCTGGCGGTCTTCGATCGCATGCAGCCGCGCGTGGTGCTGCTGGACATCGGCCTGCCCGGCCTCTCGGGGACGGACGTCGCGCGGCGGCTGAGGGCCACACCGGGCGCCGAGCCGCTCGCGCTGATCGCGATCACCGGCTGGGGGCAGCGCTCCGACCGCGAGGCCACCGCCGCCGCGGGCTTCGACGCCCACCTGGTGAAGCCGGTGGAGTTCAACGAGCTGGAGCACCTGATGGCGGAACTGCTCGACGCCGGGCACCCCGCTGCCTGAGCAGCCGCACGCGTCAGCGCCCCCGAGGTTCGACAACCCCAGGAGGGCCGCGGCGAAGACATGCGGCAGGACGCCGGCGAAGACCGGCCGCAGCAGCAGGAGCTGGCATGCCGGTTGCCTGTTGTCGGCGAAGGCCTCAGGAGGAGGCCCCCTCACAACAGGAGTTCGTCATGTCCCTTCGCCACCTTGCTGCCGCCCTCGTCGGCACTGCCGCCCTGCTGAGCGGCATCGGGGCCTCCGCCCAATCCATCGGCAAGGCCTCCGATCCCGAGCGTGACGTGGGCCGCGCGGCGCCCGGGCAGGACAACTCCTACTTCAACGTCACGGCCAAGAACCGCATCCCGGCGCCACTGCTGCCGCTCAAGAAGGGCCAGTGCGTGATCTGGTATCCCGAGAAGGGCATCGCGGAACACACCGGGCCGCTCCCGTGCTCGCCGCTGCCCAAGGTCGAGCCGGGCGGCTGGCTGATCGCGCCGTCGAAGGATCCGGTGATCCTCGAGGCGGCGGTCTATCACGCCGAGAATCCCGGCGTCGTCATCGCCCGCGGCGCCTTCGATGCCCGCACCCGCTACCTGGTCCGCACGCTGGATCCGGACAGCAAGATGGACATCGAGAAGGGCAAGGCGAAGCGCTGAGATTGCCCGGGGACCAGTGCCGCGCATGAAGAAGGAGGAGTTTCGGCTCCTCCTTGACAACGCGCATCGGAACGGGAAGTCGGCGTTCTTGATCTTCGCCCTGCGGCGACTGATCTACAACCCGCGCAGAAAGCCGATCAACGCTGCGTTGACGGCATCCGGCGCCTCCTGCTGCAGCCAATGACCGGCGCCCTCGATCACCTGCGAGGCCGTCAACCGAGGCGCCAAAGCCGGCATGGCCTCGATGATCCGATCCATGCCGGGCATGACCCGACCCACGTCCCGCTCGCCGATCAGATGCAGCGCCGGGACCTCGACCTTCAGTCCATCGAACGCCGCCTGGAGCTCCCAGTTCCGGTCGAGGTTGCGGTAGTAGTTGAGGCCGCCCCGGAAGCCGCTGCGCTCGAAACTCGCCACCATCGCCGCGAGGTCGGCAGCCGCCAGCCACGCGGGCCGCTGGTCGGGGTCAGGCAGTGCGGCCAGCAGGCCGTCGTCGCGGCTCACCATGCCGAAGGGATTCGGCGTGCGCGCATCGTCCCGCGGCCCGGCCTCGCCGGAAGCGGCGAAATAGATCCGGCGAAGCGTCTTGCCGACGTCGCGTTCGAACTCCCGCTCGGCCACGCCGGGCTCGGAGAAGTAGTGCGTGTAGAACAGCGCCGTCTCCGTCCTGGGAAACAGCAGGCTCGGCGGCATCGGCGCGCGCGCCATCAGCGGCACGCCGAGCGCGGCCACGGCACGGAACCGGTCCGGCCGCAATTGCGCCGCCTGCCAGGCGACGGTCGCGCCCCAGTCCCCACCGACGATGACGGCCTCACGCTCGCCGAGCGCGTCGAGAAGCGCGATCAGGTCCCCCAGCACGTCGAGCGTCGTGAACGCGTCGACGTCCGCCGGCGAGTCGCTGCCGCCATACCCACGAAGGTCCGGTGCGACGGCCCGGAAGCCCGCCTCCGACAACGCCTTGAGCTGATGCCGCCATACCCGCGAGGTTTCCGGGAAGCCATGGCAGAGCAGGACCAGCGGACCTTCGCCCTGCTCTCTCAGATGCAGGCGGATGCTGTTCACTTCCAGGGTGTATTCACGAGCGGCGGTCATGGCGGCAATGAGCGATAGTGTCGAACCCGGAGAATATCGTAACTCGTCGAGTTGCACAAAAGACCCATGGCCCAGGACACCCGTCTCGCCCGTCTGCTGCATGTGCTGATCCACATGCACCTGCATGGCGGCACCACCACCTCGGCGACGCTCGCCCAGATGCTGCACACCAATGCGGTGGTGGTGCGACGGACGATGGCCTCCCTGCGCGCGGCGGGCCTGGTGGGTTCCACGAGCGGACGCGGCGGCGGGTGGGTACTGGCGCGCGAGCTGGATCACGTCACGGCACGCGATGTCTACGACGCCATTGCCCACGCATCGACCTTCGCGATCGGCCCGGCCCAGGACAACCCCAGCTGTCCGGTGGAGGCGGCGGTGAACGGGTTGCTGGGCGACGCCCTCCAGGACGCCGAGCGCGCGCTGCTGGAGCGGCTGGGCGCGCGGACGCTGGCCGACCTCGCGCGGGAGATCGTTGCCAGGAAACCCGCGGCGCGTTCCCGCACTCCGGCCCGCGGGTCGGATCAGGACAACAAGACGGGGATGGCGTCGGGCAAGGCGAAACGCCGAGCGGCGTGATCCCGCACATGGCCTGGCGCGTCATCGCCGCTCAGCCGGAGCGGTCGACGACTCCCGGCGGATGCCATCATCAGAAAGTCAGATCCAGGCCGAGCTTCGTGCCAAGGCTGAAGGTCAGGACCACGAGGCCGACGACCAGCAGCACGAAGACAAGGGCCACGATGGCGCTCGTGCGAAGCACCGCGCGCTGCTTCCCCGCCCCCTTCTCCTTCTTCGCCCGGTCGTAGTGCCACTTGATGGCGTAGAACATGCCAATGCACAGCACGCTGGCCTTGAACACGATGAAGACAGTGGGGACCCATTCCATGATTGCCGATCTTCCTTCCGGGTTGCCACTGTGCTCCCGGCGACATCAAAAGTACAGATTCAGATTCTTTGAAAAACACCAGATCAGATGGACTCCCGGGAGGGAATTCGCAGTGGGCTGAGTGTTGCCGATACAGTGGCATCGTTCCACGCGACGGGCCATATCAGCATCCCACCTCATGAAGCGCTACGAAGCCCTTGCCGATGACCTGGCGGCGTCCATCGCGGGGGACAGCTGCGTCCTGGCGACCGCCTGCCTTCCGTCCGCGAAGCGAGCAAGGACCGCGGTGTCAGTCCCTCCACCGTCTTCGAGGCGTACTACCTGCTGGAGGCCCGCGGCCTGATCGGGGCGCGGCCACGATCCGGCTACTTCGTCAGCCAGGCGGCGATCCCGCATCCTGAGCCCCACGCGTCGGACCCGCTGGCCGAAGAACGCAAGGTCGAGGTGTCGGACCTGGTGTTCCAGGTGCTCGAGCTGTCGCGCAACCGGGCCGTCGTGCCGCTGGGCTCGGCGTTTCCGAGCCCGACCCTGTTCCCGCTGGACAAGCTGGCACTGTCGCTCGGCAAGGCGATGCGCGGGCTGGATCCATGGCGCACGGTCGAGGACCTGTCGCCGGGCAGCGCCGAGCTGCGGCGCCAGATCGGCCTGCGCTACCTGGGCGCCGGGTGCAAGGTCGACGCGGACGAGGTCGTCGTGACCAACGGCGCGATGGAGGCCTTGAACCTGTGCCTGGAGGCGGTCACGAAGCCGGGCGACCTCGTCGCCATCGAGTCGCCGACCTTCTATGGCGCCTTGCAGGCGCTGGAGCGCCGCGGGCTCAAGGCGGTCGAGGTAGCCACCCATGCGCGCACCGGCGTCGACGTGGCGGCGCTGGCGGCCGTCTTCGACCGCCATCCGGTCAAGGCGTGCTGGCTGATGCCGAATTTCCAGAACCCGCTGGGCAGCTTGATGCCCGATGCGGCCAAGGCGGCGCTGGTGGCGCTGCTCGCCGAGCGCGAGATCCCGCTCATCGAGGACGACGTCTACGGTGAGCTGTATTTCGGTTCACGCCCCCGGCCCGCCAAGGGCTGGGACAAGACCGGCCTGGTGCTGCACTGCAGTTCGTTCTCGAAGTCGCTGGCGCCCGGATTCCGTGTCGGCTGGGCGGCCGCGGGCCGGTTTGCCCGGGACGTCAGCCGTCGCAAGCTCATGAGCTCATTGGCCACCCCGGTGCCGATGCAGGAAGGCTTGAGCGAGTACCTCCGGCGGGGCGGCTACGACCGGCACCTGCGGCAGCTTCGGCAAGCACTCGTCACGAACCGTCAGGCCGTGCTGAGGACCATCGCCAAGTGCTTTCCTCCCGGCACCCGTGTCACGCAGCCGGAGGGCGGCTATTGCGTCTGGGTCGAGCTGCCCGCGCAGATCGATGCGCTGGAACTGCACCGGGTCGCCCTGTCCCACGACATCAGCATCGCGCCGGGGCATCTGTTCTCGGCCGATCGCCGCTTCACGCACCACCTGAGGCTCAATTTCGGGCATCCGGACAACGCGCAGGTCGAGGGGGCGCTGAGGACTCTGGGGCAGATTGCAAAGGCGGTCGGACCTGCATAATTCTTGCAATTCAACAAGAACCTGGAACTGGGCGAGATGCGCCTGGGCACCAAGGAGGCCATGGAGGCGCGCGGAATCCCGGGGCGTACCCTGATGATGTCCGAACCGTTCCCGGCGACACCGGGTGCGCTTCGACCCAGCCACGTCCTGTTCGTCAAGATGGAGCGGGCCCAAGCCCACCTGTCGATGCCGATCGAGTTCTTCTGGAATGCCGAGATCCAGGAAGTGGCGACCGGCCAGACGCTTTGGAAAGGCCATGTCGCGCTGAGGTCCGGCGGTGACGGGATCAGCGCAGAGGCGCAGGAACAGAGCAAGAAGGAGAAGCGCAGGAAGTTCGGCGACAGCCTCATCAAAGCGCTGCAGGACGCCGGGGTGATCACGGCGCCCAAGAACGGCTGAGCTTCACACACGGAAATGGGGACCGATCCGGTTGGATGGTTCCGTCGGACCTCTACCCATTACAAGCTGCCCAGCATCAGCAGCACGAGCCCGATCGAGCTGAACAGCAGAATGTCGCGCCACTGATCAGGCCCCGGAAGGATGGCCTTGACCTCGCCGTCGCACTCGCGGATCAACACCGGGACGAGCTCGCCCACGGCGGGGCCGCGCTTGGCGGAAGCGCTCCCGCGCATGTGCGCGCGCTGTCCGTTGCGAAGCTCGAAATGCACACGGTAGAACCGGCGAGGGCCGTCGCTGAGGTAGTGATGCTCGCTCTCGTGTGCCGTGTCAGGCTTCCGATAGAGTCTGCATGATGAGCTGCATCCTCTTGCTCGACGACGGTCGTGCCTTGCATCGGTCCAATCTCGGCTATTCAGTGATGCTCGAGCTGGTGTCCCGTGAGGTTTCGGATGCACATGCCAAGCTTGGCGTTTGGCTCGCTGATATGGCGGATCGGACGGCACCGTATGGTGAATTTGATCTGCGAGGTCTGACCGAAGAACATCGTGCTGAGTTTTGGTCTGCAGCGGCACGGGCCTTGGAATCGGCATACCAGCGTCACGGATCGGAAGAGTCGTTGTGGCCGAATAACTCCTATGGTGCCGAGTGCTTGGCACATCTCATGCGCATGCGCCGGAGCATTGTTTCGGGCGAACCGCCGTCTGCGTTCAATGACCTGAACGACGTGATCGAGTTCGACGGAAAAATGGAGGACCTGGATCACCTCTGGGGATGATCGGTAGCGGCGCTGTTGCCACATCGCTGGCACACTGCGCCCAGACTGTTTTGAGAGGTTCAGGACACCCGAACGTAGACTGCAGCCAGCTCGGCATGGATCAAATCGCCCTGTACCAATGCATCCGAGACGCGGGCTGCGACGTGCTGACGGCGGTGGATCGCACGGCGCTAGCCAACATCCAATCCATAGCGTTGAGACGGCATCACCTTTTCTCTGCACCATGAAGAAAATACTCGCATCATTGCTTGCGCTGGCTGGTGTTGCCGGACCAGCCCAGGCTCAGCCGAAGGTGCAGTCGCTCGATCCCAAAACGATCCTCTTCACGACGCCGACTCTCTCAGATGACCTGGCTCAACTGGATCCAATGCATCGGAATCCGAGCAATGCCGATTTCGTCTTCCACGAGGATGAATGGAGTCAGGTCGAATTCTTCCCGCGGTCACAACTCGGCGAAGTGCAGCGCTTGCTGACGGAGTACAAGTCCTTCGAACGCGCCCATCGTGTTCAACACGGCTGGCGCCAGGTCTATGTGCGGAAGATTCGTCGCATCCCTGTGCTCTCAGGATTCGAGGCAACGCATCAACTCGAGGGTCTTCTCGGTGCCAAGGCCGGCGCGGCACCGGTGTTGTTCTCTGGTAGCTCGGTGTCCGGCAGCGTCAAGAACGGCTTCTCTTTGCCGCTGGGCGGCAACGTGACGCTATACGGATACCGCGACACGCATGGAGTTCCGATCTTGGGAGCGTTCGTCGGGAAGAATCCCGATGACTCGAAACTGACCAATGCATTCATGAAGCTCAACTCGGAATTCGGTCTGATCCTCGTCGACTGGCGCGCTCAGTTGGTTCTGGTGTCTATTTCGTCGTCTGGGCAAGTCGAGGCCTGGCGACCTTGAGGACACTTCACCTGCCTGAAGCGGAAGTCAACGCCAGGCTGGAGGCGGCCCCATGGTCGCGATGCGCTCCGCGCAGGGGTCCGACCTGCAAGACCACAGCGGCTTATCCGCAGACTCAATCTCTCAAGGCTGCCTGAACTGGCTCCCAGAACCAGACACACCCGGTCAGGTGGCGCGCATCAAGCGGCTGGTCAACCAGTCTGACAGCCGTTGCCACACCTCGCTCCCGGAACAGTTCCGCCACCCGTTGCAGGTCGCGTCGCGTCCCGGTGAGCCAAAGGCAGTCTTGCTCAGAAAGGCTGCTCGCCCGATGAATTGAGCACTCCAGCACCTGGCGAAGCCGAAGGATCGCTTGCTTGTCAGAGCGAGGAAAGCCGGCGGTGAGGACATAGCACTGTCCATTCGCCACCCGAAGATCGTACTTGTCCTGAAGGTAACCCTCCACGGAGCCCCCACTACCGACGATCTCGATGAGCCCGGTATCGACGTCGACCAAATACGCGTTGACACCGACATAGCATCGCGAAGCATCACCGTGCAGAACATAAGCCGCACTGTTGGCCCGGATGATCCAGTAGTCGCTTCGATCCGACAACGAACATGATTGCACCGCCCAGGGTTCGCCATGGACGAATTGCGTGAGTACCAGCTGGCAGGCTTCACGATCAGTGAGCATGGTGCGAGAGGCTTTCTGCAGGACGAGTAGCTTCCTTGAACGGTCTGTTCTGTTCCCGCCTGATCGGCGCCGAACCCGCGGCCCGCCTCACCGCACGGGCTTCATTCAAGGCGGCGACTGGCGCCCGAAGCGCAGCGCAATCAACTGAGAACCCAACCCGCTTCCAATGAAGACGGCGCGGCGATTGGAAGAGAGTTGACCCAGCCAGTCGAAGGCGCCACCGTCGCCCAGCGGGAGCTCTTCTCCGTCGGGCGCTGAAACCCAGATCCGATAGCGCAGTCCGCCCGAGTAATAGGGATGTTCCAGCGGTTGGACTTCGGCGTTCAGGATATCGGCGATCCGGCCCCCGAGTTGTCGCTTCTCCGCCGAAGCAAGCACCTCCACGCGAGCGCGGCCCAGAGAGTGGCCAAGCCGTTCGAGTCGGAGTAGACCCGCGAGCATCGTGCGCACATGCAGTACGACCGTCTCGATCGTGAAAGCATGATCCTTGCGCTCAACGCCCCCGCTCCCCAAGGCAAAGAGACGAAAGTGTTGAGCGTATCCCGGTTGCCTCGGAACAGGTTGGGCACGAAGGATGCGCTGGCTCGTGGCCAAGTGAACGTCGGCCCCTGGTCGTGCCCGCATTCGCAGGGAACATTCCAACGCGAGAACATTCGTCGGGTCCGATACGACTTCGGTCGCTCGCAACGCGGTCAGGACGCGATTCTGATGAGAAGGTCCGACCACCGAGCAAGCCCCCATCGGGGCCACCGGTGACAGCTCGACGGCCTCGAAGCGCTCGGCAGCTTCCAGCAATTGACCGTCGATGGCAAGCATTGCACGGAGGTCAACCGCCGACGGTGCGCAAAAGGGATCGCGGCCATATTGATCGACCAGCTCGCTCGCGCATCGCGCTTCGGCTCGCGCATGCATCACTTCAAGCAGCAGCGATTGAAGCGCAGAGCCTGTCAAGCCGTCCGCCAGTCGACTGAAGGCCGTTTCACCGACCGAATCGACGATCCACGAACGATCTGCCATCGATGACGCCATGCTCAGACCTTGGCGAGGAAGGCCGCTGCATCACCTGCTTCGCACTTCCAGTCGGCGAAGACCCCGACCAGGTTGCATTCCACGCAGTGGCAGGCAATGTAGTACCAGCGCACGTCATGGGTGCCTTCGTACACGGAGACGCCGGATACCAGCTCGAAGACCTCGTTCTCGCACACGCACTCGTGGGTCTCAGGCGCGGCTCCGTCGACGTAGTCCGCGCTGTCGCCCATCAGGTGTTCCAGCCCGCAGTCGGTGCAGGTGCGGATGGCCACACCGGCCTCTTCATCCGTCTGCAGCGCGAAGGTCTTGCATCCGCAATCGCATTTGGACGTGGCAAATCGGGTGGCCTCATGGCGATTCGCCACGCTGTAGCTGCGCAGTTCTGCTTGGGTGTCGCCGGACGTGGTCCCGTACCAGAACTCGCCCTTCTTCGTCAGTGCCATGGATGCAGCCCCATTCCTCAATCACTCGTTGATCACTCGGTCAGCCCGTCCGCTGGCCGGGACCGCTGCGCCATCAGGCGCTTGCGCACCGCATAGATGTTGTTGCGCAACGCGTACAGCTCTTCGGCATAGGACAGCGGCACCGCGATGCGGTGCGTGACGCGATCCAGCTCGTCCAGCTCGTCGAGCAAGGCCTCGCGCTCGCCCGTGCCGGTTTCGAGCTTGGCTTCCACCTCGCGCAGCCGCGCATACCAGCGGAACACGCGGGAGCGCACGCGGAAGGTGTAGAGCGGCGGCACCACGCGCGACAGCGGCAGCATCAGCACCAGCAGGCCGCCGACCACCAGCCACATGCGTTCCAGCAGATTGCCGGCCCAGAACGGCAGGTAGCGCGCCCAGGCCGGCGGCGTGCCGTTGATCGCGCGGTCGCCCTCGGCACTGACCGGCAGCTCGCTGGTGCGGGTGTTGGGGAAGTCGCGCGCGCCGTTGAACCAGCCGGCCCCGCTGTGCTGGCCCAGCGCCGCCTGCGCGAACAGCTGGCGCAGCGCGGGGTGCGTCTGCTCGCGCGCCAGCAGTGCCGTGGTGGTGGCCAGCAGCGGCACGTCGTGCGGCGGCAGATCGGCCGCCAGGTCCACCACGCCGCGCGGCAGCGTCACGGTGGACAGGAAGGGCAGATGGCGCGAGTAGGCCTCGTTCTGCTCGAAGGCCATCAGCGCAATGCCCGGGTCCCGCAGCAACGAGCGGACCAGGCGGGCCTGCGGCGCCGAGATCAGCACCGCGGCGTCCAGCCGGCCCTCGCGCAACGCCGCGCCGGCGGCGTCGGGCGCCAGATTGGACAGCTGCAGATCGGTCGGCTTGAGGTGGTTCAGCGCCAGCAGCCTCTCGACGATCTGCGGGACGCCGCTGCCGTCCTGGTCCACATTGACGCGCAGGCCGCGCAGCTGGGCCAAGCGCTCGAGTTCGCCGCCGGGCTGGCGGCGCGCGATGCCGAGATCGCGGCGGTAGAAGATCCAGATCGGCTCGTAGAACAGGCTGCCCAGCGAGACGATGCCGGCCTCGGTATCGGCCACCGGATCGGCCATGCCGCCGCGGACGAAGCCCACGTCGGCCGTGCCCGCGCGCAGATGGGCCAGATCGTCCTGCGCGCCTTCGCTGGCGATCAGCGCCACCTGGATGCGTTCGCGCGCCAGCACCTTCGCGTAGCCCTCGCCGAAGCCGGCGTAGGCACTGCCTGCGGGGCCGGTGGCCAGCCGCACCTGGCGCGGCGGCTGCGGATCCAGCCACCAGTAGGCCGCGACCAGCAGACCGCCGCCGAGCAGCAGCAGCGGCCCCATCGAGACCAGCATGTCGCGCACCGTCTGCACCAGCAGGCGCAGGCTGCGGGTGGCATGCCATTGCTGGATCGGGGTCATTGCCGGCCGTCCTGCGCGGGCAAGGCCCAGGCGTGCGCGATGCAGGGCGGCCTGCGGGCCTGGGCCTCGGCGTGAGCGGTGGCCGCAAGGGGAGCGTGATCGTGATGCCGAGGCGTCGCATGGGGCGGGGACTTTGCCGGTGGAGGACCAGCCCATCGTATTCGAGGCGTGCCGGCCGGGCTGTTACGCTCGCGTTCGCCGCAGAGGTGCCTGAGGCCGCACGCAGTGCGGCGGCTGCCCAGCGCCGCCGCAGACCTGGGTCAGGCGGCCCAATGCCGGGCGATGCCCGGCGATGTCCCGTGCATCCGCCACGTCGATGCCGAGGCCCCTCACCGTGCGCTTCAACCCAATGTGGCCTAGCAAGCTGCCCACCTTTCATCATGGATAAATTCTTGCTGCAGCAGCAGGTGCTGGAACGGCTCGCCGAAGACCTGCTGCAAGCCGAACGGGCCGCCCGCGCGGCGCATGAAACGGCGACTCACGAAGAGAACATCGCCGAGAACAAGTACGACACCTTGGGTCTCGAAGCCGCCTACCTCGCCACCGGCCAGGCCCGCCGCGCCGAGGCCATCCGCCAGGCGATGGCCCACTGGCGCCAGTTCCGCCCGCGCGCCTACGACGCCAGCAAAGGCATACAGCTCGGCGCGCTGGTCTGCCTGATCGATGCCGACGGCAAGCAGCAACATCTCTTTCTCGGCCCGGATGGGGGCAGCATGCAGCTGGTGAGCGGCGCTCAGCTCGTTCAGGTCATCAGCAGCGAGGCCCCGTTGGGCAGGGCCATGCTGGGCAGATGTGAAGGTGACGAGGTGTCGATACAGGTCGCCGCCATCCGGCAACTGTTCGAGGTGCTGCAGGTTCATTGAGCCGCGAGCAACAGCTGCAAAGACCTTGGCCATGCAAGCATCGACACCGACGACACCGCACACACCTGCCTCTTCTCCTGGCCCACGGTTGCCGCGGCTCTACACCTTTCGCCGCTGCCCCTACGCGATGCGCGCACGGATGGCGCTGCTGCAGGCCGGGCGGCACTTCGAGGCGGTGGAGGTCAGCCTGCGCGACAAGCCGGCAAGCCTGCTGGCCTTGTCTCCCAAGGCGACGGTTCCCGTGCTGCAGTTGCCCGATGGCCGCGTGATCGAGGAGAGTTGGGACATCATGCGCTGGGCGCTGGCTGTGCCCGATGCGCAGGGCTGGTGGGCGCGGGCGCAGTCGCCCGCCAACCTCGACCTGCTGCAGCGGAATGACGGCGACTTCAAGCATCACCTGGACCGCTGGAAGTACCCCCAGCGCTACGCGAGCGAGACCCTCGCGACGGACGCGCACCGCGACCAGGCGCTGGAGGTGCTCCTGCGCCCGCTGGAGGCACGGCTGCGCAGCGCGCCCTGCCTGGGTGGCGCCACGCCCTGCGCCACCGACCTGGCGGTGCTGCCCTTCGTCCGTCAGTTCGCCTCGGTGGAGCGGGAATGGTTTGCCACGCTGGACTTGCCGTCGGTACGGTCATGGCTGAACGGCTGGCTCGTCGACCCGCTCTTCGCTGCCTGCATGCACAAGCTGCCCGCGGACGGCGTGAATCGCTTTCCGCCGCTCTGACCCTTGTCTGGCTGTCGATCGGATCTCGACTTTCGCCTCCCTCTGCTACAGACGGGCGGCAGCGCATCCGGGCCATGTCGAGACCGATCAGGCATCCTGGGGCCCAGTCGACGCCACCAGCCCTTGCCGCCACTCCCTCGGCGACCGCCCCACCCGCTGCGTGAAGACCCGCGACAGCGCCGATGCATTCGCATACCCGAGCTGATCGGCGATCTGCTTGATCGAGCGGCCGAGCCGCAGTTGCTCCTGTGCCAGGCTCAATCGCCAGTCGGCGAGGTACGCCGCCGGCGCCTGCCCCACCAGCGCGCGGAAGCGCGCCGCGAACGCGCTGCGCGACATGCCTGCGCGCTCGGCCATGCGCGCCAGCGACCACGCCTCGCCCGGCGCCTCGTGGACCGCCGCCAGCGCGAGCGCCAAGCGCGGGTCCGACAGACCTGTCACCAGTCCAGGCTGAACGCCCGCCTCCGCCGGATGGTCGATCAGCCAGCGCAGCAGCTGGATCAGCACGACCTCGAACAGCCGGTCCGCCAGGATGCGCTGGCCGCAGCGCAGTCGCTCGGTCTCCGAGAACAGCAGCTGCAGCGACAGGTCCAGCCCCTCCACCCGCGCCAGCGGCAGCAGCACCAGCGGCGGCAACGCCCGCACGAGCGGATTGAGCGCGCCACCATCGAACTCCAGCTCCGCGCAGGTGAAGTCCGAACCCTCGCGCGGCGGATTGCGGAACTCATGCGCCACGGGACGCGGATAGAAGAGCAGCGACGGCTCGTCCACACGCAGCCTGCGCGGCAGGCCGGCACCGGCGGGGTGACGCAGCTCCATCTCACCGCGCTTCATCACATGCAGGAAGCCCCGCCCCGGCAACGGGTCGAAGGGGTTGACCCCGCACAACGGCCCGACGTGGAACAGCCGCGCGCGCACGCGGAAATGCTCCAGCAGCGACGACAGGCGGTCGATCGGCGGGAGCGACGCAGTCGCTGCCTTCGATGCCTTCGATGCCTTCGATGCGGCGCCGCCCGCAGTCGTGGTCGCGGCGGCCGGGGACGTGGACGTGGACTTGGCAGCCATGGACGTTTGGATGCGTTTGATGGATGAAACGCGGCCAATGGTACTCCTTCGAGGACCACACTGACGTCCAGCAGCGAACGACCTCCGGACGCTGCCTGACACCACCCAACGACCTCAATCCACGCCACCGCTGAAAGGAAACATCATGCCCACCACTTCCCGCGTCGCCCTCGTCGACCCCAAGCAAGCCCAGGGCGACGCCAAGGTCGCGCTCGACCAGATCCAGGCCGCCTTCGGCGCCACGCCGGCGATGTTCCGCGCCGTCGCCAACTCACCCGCCGCCATCAAGAGCCTGTGGGGCAGCTTCGGCGCCCTGGGCGGCGGCGTGATCCCCGCCAGGCTGGGCGAGCAGATCGCCGTCGCCATCGCCGATCTCAACGCCTGCGAGTACTGCCTGGCTGCGCACACCGCGCTGGGTCGCAAGGCCGGCGCCTCGTCCGACGAGATGGCCGCCGCACAGAGGGGCGAGTCCGCCGATCCGAAGACCGCCGCGGCGCTGCGCTTCGCGCTGAAGGTCGTCAACGACCGCGCCCAGGTCAACGACGGCGACGTGCAGTCGCTGCGCGACGTCGGCTTCGACGATGGCGCCATCGTCGAGATCCTCGCGCACGTCGCGCTCAACCTGTTCACCAACTACGTGAACGTCGCCTTCGCCGTGCCGGTCGACTTCCCGTCGGTCAAGCTGCGTCGCGCCTGAGCACGTCTGAGCGCAGTCGGCGGTCGACGTGGCACATCCCTTGCACACCAGCGGGGCATGTTTCCGCCGACCGCCCTGCCCGCTCCCGCCGCGACCGCCAACGCCGTCGCCGACCCGGCCTCGCCCGACGAGGCCGCGCGCCGTCTGGCGCTGCTGCTGGCAAGCACCGGCGAGGGCATCTTCGGCATCGACATGGACGGCCGATGCACCTTCGTGAATCGCGCCGCCTGCGACACGCTGGGCTGGCGCACCGACGAGGTGCTCGGCCGCAACATGCATGCGCTGATCCACCACTCACATGGCGACGGCAGCGGCTATCAGGAATGCGACTGCCCGATCTTCAACGCCTTCCGCCGCGGCGACCCCTGCCGCATCGACGACGAGGTCCTCTGGCGCGCCGACGGCAGCGCCTTCCCGGCCGAGTACTCCAGCTACCCGCTCTTCGAGCACGGCGAGGTCCAGGGCGCCGTCGTCACCTTCGTCGACATCTCCAAGCGCAAGCACGCCGAGGAGCTGCTTCGCGCCAGCCACGACCAGCTCGAGCGCCGCGTCGCGGATCGGACCTCGCAGCTCCGCGAGCTCGCGCATCACCTCGAGGCCGTGCGCGAGACCGAGCGCAAGCGCATCGCCCGCGAGATCCACGATGAACTGGGCTCGCTGCTGGTCGCGCTGAAGATGGACGTCAACTGGCTGGAGCGCCGCGTCGGCGACATCGCGCAGCGCGACACGATGGTCGCGAAGTGCCACCGCATGGGCGGACTCGTCGACACCGCCGTGGACGCGGTCGGCCGCATCATCACCGACCTGCGCCCGAGCATCCTCGATCACCAGGGCCTGTGGGCCGCGCTGGAGTGGCAGGCGCAGGAGTTCCAGCTCGCCGGCAGCGACGAGCGCGAGGTGCGCTTCCGCATCTTCGTCGCCGCCGACGTCGTCCCGCCCGAAGGCGGCCTCGCGATCGCGGTGTTCCGGATCTTCCAGGAAGTGCTCTCGAACGTCGCGCGCCACGCGAAGGCCTCGCACGTGGACATCCGCATCGACGTCGACGCACCGCCGCAGCCGGTGCTTTATCTCCAGGTCAGCGACGACGGCATCGGCGCGCGCGACGAGGCGCTCAACGACGCCCGCAGCTACGGCGTGCTCGGCATGCGCGAGCGCGCGGCGCAGTTCGGCGGGAGGCTGGGCATCGCCAGCGCGCCAGGGCGCGGCACGACGGTGCGGCTGGTCATGCCGCTCGAAGGCGCGGCACCGGAAGGGACGTCGTCATGACGATCCGCGTGCTGATCTGCGATGACCACCGCATCGTGCGCGAGGGCATCAAGCAGATCCTCGCCGAGGCCAGCGACCTGCGCGTCATGGGCGAAGCCGCCAACGGGCCCGAGGCCATCCAGCAGGTGCGCGCCGGCGCATCGGCAGGCTCGGGTCCGGACGTCGTGCTGCTGGACATCGCGATGCCGCAGCGCGACGGGCTCGACATCCTCAAGGCGCTCCGGAGCGAGTTCCCGAAACTGCCGGTGCTGATGCTCTCCACCTACCCGGACCGGCAGTACGCGGTGCGCAGCCTCAAGCTGGGCGCAGCGGGCTACCTCAACAAGAGCGCCGACAGCGAGCAGATGATCGACGCCGTGCGCACCGTCGCGCGCGGCCGCCGCTTCATCACGCCCAGCGTCGCCGAGCATCTGGCCGCCGCCATCGGCGACGGGTTCGCCGCGGACGACGGCGTGCCGCTGCACGAGGTGCTCTCGCACCGCGAGCACCAGGTCTTCCAGATGCTGGTGGCCGGACGCAGCGTCGGCGAGATTGCCGAGCAACTGGTCCTGTCCTCCAACACCGTGTCGACCTACCGCGCCCGCATCCTCGAGAAGACCGGTGTGCGCAACGACGTGGAGTTGACGCTCTTTGCCGTGAGGCGGGAGTTGCTCGCGCCGTGAGGTGGGTCGTGTAGTGCTGGCCCTACACGAGAACCACGTCGCGCACGATGTCGCGTTCCGTCGCGCTTTCCTAGAGTGGAGTCCTCCGTCCACCGACCTGGAAAGCAGCGATGAGCGACCTCCGCCACGACCCTTACGACGCTGATCGACCGCTGCTGATGCGCTGCGCCTGCGGCCGGCACGGCAGCGAAGCCGAGCACGCCCGCGAGCTGGACCGTGACCGCGCCGCGGCGAC
This sequence comes from Roseateles chitinivorans, assembly GCF_050632145.1. Classification (GTDB taxonomy): domain Bacteria; phylum Pseudomonadota; class Gammaproteobacteria; order Burkholderiales; family Burkholderiaceae_C; genus Roseateles; species Roseateles chitinivorans_B. Next base: position 3,790,143 of record NZ_CP192577.1, on the reverse strand, counting down.
GCTGCGCCAGCGCGCCGGTGCGATGGACACATCGGACATCGAGCGGGAGTCCAACCAGTTCGTCGAAGCCGCGCTGGTGAAGGCGCTGTTCCCGCAGGACGCGCTGCGGCGTCGTTTCCTGCGCGCGGTCGGTCGCGGCAGCGCGATGGCCGCCATCAGCAGCGTGCTGCCGATCGCGCCGCTGCAGGCGATGGCGCAGGAGCGCGGCGCGCTGGAGAAGAAGGATCTCAAGATCGGCTTCATCCCCATCACCTGCGCGACGCCGCTGATCATGGCGCACCCGCTCGGCTTCTACGCCAGGCAGGGACTGAACGTCGAAGTCGTGAAGACCGCCGGCTGGGCGCTGATCCGCGACAAGATGATCAACAAGGAGTACGACGCCACGCACTTCCTCAGTCCGATGCCGCTGGCGATCAGCCTGGGCCTGGGCGCGACGGCCACGCCGATGAACGTGGCGACGATCCAGAACACCAATGGCCAGGCGATCACGCTGGCGATGAAGCACAAGGACAGGCGCGATCCGAAGTCGTGGAAGGGTTTCAAGTTCGCCGTGCCCTTCGAGTACTCGATGCACAACTTCCTGCTGCGCTACTACGTGGCGGAAGCGGGCCTCGATCCCGACCGCGACATCCAGATCCGCGTCGTGCCGCCGCCGGAGATGGTGGCCAACCTGCGCGCCGGCAACATCGACGGCTTCCTCGGCCCGGACCCGTTCAACCAACGCGCCGTGTTCGAGGAGGTCGGCTTCATCCACATCCTCTCGAAGGAGCTGTGGAACGGTCACCCCTGCTGCGCCTTCGGCACCAGCACCGAGTTCATCCAGAAGAATCCCAACACCTTCGCCGCGCTGTACCGCGCCGTGCTGACCTCCGCCGCGATGGCGCGCGAGGCGCGCAACCGCGAGCTGATCGCCAAGGTCATCGCGCCGCAGGCCTACCTCAACCAGCCGGAGACGGTGATCGCGCAGGTGCTCACCGGCAAGTTCGCCGACGGCCTGGGCAACGTGCGCGTGGTGCCGGACCGCGCCGACTTCGACCCCATCCCCTGGCAGAGCATGGCCGTCTGGATGCTCACGCAGATGAAGCGCTGGGGCTACCTGAAAGGCGACGTGAATTACAAGCAGATCGCGGAGAAGGTCTTCCTGCTCACCGACGCGAAGAAGCAGATGAAGGCGCTCGACCAGACCGTGCCGGACGGCGCGTATCCGAAGTTCAACGTGATGGGCAAGACCTTCGATCCCGCGCAGCCCGATGCCTACGTCGCCGGCTTCGCGATCAAGCGCGCGTGAGCGGAGATCGTCGATGACCTCGCTGAACGCTCGCGCCGCCCTGCTCTCGCTGCTGATCTTCGGGCTGCTGCTGGGCATCTGGCACCTCGCAACGATGAGCACCGGACCTGCCGCGTCCGCGACGTCTGCCGCAGCGCCAGCGATGACGCCCGAGCAGATCGAATACGCGAAGCTGATGGGCAAGCCCGTGCCCGCCGACGCCGGTGGGAACGCTGGTGGGAGCGGTGCCTCGCCCGTGGCAACCAAGAGCGGCTTTCCGACGCTCGCGCAGATGGGCTCGACCGTCGTCCACCACCTCGCCGATCCGTTCTACGACAAGGGCCCCAACGACAAGGGCATCGGCCTGCAGCTGGCGTACTCGCTGGGGCGCGTCGCGCTGGGCTACCTGCTCGCGGCGCTCGTCGCGATCCCGCTGGGCTTCGCGATCGGGATGAGCCCGCTCATCCACCGCGCGCTCGATCCCTTCATCCAGGTCCTCAAGCCCATCTCGCCGCTGGCGTGGATGCCGTTGGCGCTCTACACGATCAAGGACTCGGCGGCGAGCGGCATCTTCGTGATCTTCATCTGCAGCGTCTGGCCGATGCTGATCAACACGGCCTTCGGCGTCGCCGGCGTGCGCAAGGAGTGGCTCAACGTCGCCCGCACGCTGGAGGTCCGCCCGTTGCGCCGCGCGGTCGAGGTCATCCTTCCCGCCGCCGCGCCCACCATCCTCACCGGCATGCGCATCAGCATGGGCATCGCCTGGCTGGTGATCGTCGCGGCGGAGATGCTGGTCGGCGGCACCGGCATCGGTTACTTCGTCTGGAACGAGTGGAACAACCTCAGCCTGCCCAACGTGGTCTTCGCGATCCTCGTGATCGGGCTGGTGGGCATGGCGCTGGACGGGTTGTTCGCCCGCGCGCAGAAGGCGGTGACCTATGCGGATTGATCCGATGGAACACGGCGCCGCGGCGGCGGTCGATGCCGCGCCCGTGCTGGTCCGTGTCGAAGGCCTGGCCAAGCGCTACGGCGACACGACCATCTTCGAGGACGTGGACTTCACGCTGCGTCAGGGCGAGTTCGTCTGCATCGTCGGCCACAGCGGCTGCGGCAAGACGACGATCCTGAACACCCTCGCCGGCCTGGAGCGGGCGAGCGACGGCCACGTCATCGTCGACGGCCGCGAGGTCGTGGGGCCGGGTCTTGACCGCGGCGTCGTCTTCCAGGGACATGCGCTGATGCCCTGGCTGACGGTGCGGCAGAACATCGCCTTCGCGGTGCGCAGCAAGTGGCCGGACTGGCCGAAGACAAAGGTCGACGAGCAGGTCCGCAAGTACGTCGCCCTGGTGAGCCTGACGCCGGCGCTCGACAAGAAGCCGAGCCAGCTCTCCGGCGGCATGAAGCAGCGCGTCGGCATCGCCCGCGCCTTCGCGATCGAGCCGCGGATGCTGCTGCTCGACGAGCCCTTCGGCGCGCTGGACGCGCTCACGCGCGGCACCATCCAGGACGAGCTGCTGAAGATCTGCGCCGCGACGCGGCAGACGGTCTTCATGATCACGCACGACGTCGACGAAGCCCTGCTGCTCGCCGACCGCGTGATGCTGATGTCGAACGGCCCGCATGCGCGGGTCGCGGAGATCGTCGTGAACACGATGCCGCGCTCGCGCCAGCGCGCCACGCTGCACCACGATCCCCAGTACTACCCGATGCGCAACCACCTGATGGACTTCCTGGTGGAGCGCAGCCATCCCCTCACCCCGCCAAGGAGCATCCCATGAGCCGACTCGACGTCACCGAAAAGATCATCGCCACCAAGGTGGCCAAGGGCCTGAAGTGGTCCGACGTGGCCGAGCAGGTCGGCCTCAGCAAGGAGTGGGTCACGGCCGGCTGCCTCGGTCAGATGACCTTCGACGATGCCCAGGCCGCGACGCTCGGGGCGATCTTCGACCTCACCGAGGCGCAGACGCAGTGGCTCAAGGTCGTGCCCTACAAGGGCAGCCTGCCGACCCCGGTCCCGACCGATCCGTTGATCTACCGCTTCTACGAGCTGATCAGCGTCTACGGCACCACGTTCAAGGAACTGATCCACGAGGAGTTCGGCGACGGCATCATGAGCGCCATCGACTTCCGCATGGACCTGCAGCGCGAGCCCGATCCGAAGGGCGATCGTGTCAGCATCGTGATGAGCGGGAAGTTCCTGCCGTACAAGACCTACTGACCGCCCAATGAGCGCCATTGAGTGCCCACCAACAGCCCACTGAGCGCCCACCAACAGCCCACTGAGCGCCCACCGGACCAAAGTCACTCGCAGGCACGGCCGGCCCCGGCTTAAGCTGGGGTCCTCCCAGCTGGACCCTGCCGCCGTGCCCGCCCTGCCCCCTGGACCTCTCGGTCTCGACACCAATACCCCCAGATCGACAAGGGCACGATGTGCCTGCAGCGCTCGCTGCCGCCCGGGTCCGTGTGCGTCACGAACGAGGCGCAGACCCGCGCCAAGCCGCTGGACGCGCAGGCACGCAAGCTGGCCGCCATCGCCTACGGCGAGGCCTCCACGGCCAATGATGCCGACGAGATCGGCGGCATCGCGTGGGCCGTCGCCAACCGTTGCCGGGCCTGGGGCGGCAAGACCGTCGACCAGCTGCTGATCGCCGACCCCAACTACACCTACGCGGTGAAGGACGGCAACGTGCGTTATGGTCAGTTCATGACGGCCTCCGAAGCGGCCATCGAGGCCGACGCCGGCATGAAGATCGCCCGGCAGGCCGCGGAGAATGCGCTCGCGCAACGCGGCACCGATCCGGCCAACGGCGGGTACTGGTGGGACGGCAAGGACTTCAAGACGAACTACAAGAACCACCCGAAGGTGAAGGACGGCTTCCGCTTCGGCGCGCCGGCGCACAACATCTTCGGCGTGAAGGAAACGACCAACGAGGAAGTCATCACCTGGTGGACGGCGATGAAGAAGGGCGTGCTGGTCAACACGAAGGAGCGCGGTCGCTACACCGCCATCTGGGTGTCGACGGCGGCGCACGGCTCGACCATTTTCTGGACGCATCCGCAGGACTACGTCACCGCCACCGGCGGGAAGGCTTATCGGTGAGACGAATGATGAAGTGGCAGATTCGAAGCGGTCTGGCGATGGTGTTCGCCGGCCTCGCAGCCGGTGCCTTCGCCGATGCGGGCGATGCGGGCGATGCGCCGCAGGTCTTCGACGGCTATGAGGCGTTCTACGCCACGCTGCCGGATCCGCTGTTCACCGCGGGCGATGCGCGCAAGCGCAGTGCCGGCGGGCTGGGAGAGCCTGCCGGCGACTTCTGGAAATGGACCGCGCAGGGCAAGGCCCGCGTGCTGTCGCTCACCGGTCCGGACGCGGTGATCGACGGCCGCCGTCTGCCGGCGTCCCGCGCGCAACGGTTCGACGGCGAAGGCCTGGCGCCCGCGCTGGGACGATCGGCCACGGTGTATGCCAATGACGAGGCGGTCTGCATCGAAGGGGTGCCGGGCAGTGCCAGCGGCACCGCCGTCCGCCACGTGCGGGTGACGCTGATCACGCAGCCCTACGGTGCCGTCGCGAAGCGGTTCGAGCTGCCCAGCCTCTTCGCGAGTTGCCTGGGACTGACCCGCATCGACAAGGACGTCGCCAAGGGCATCGGCTTCTACCGGGCAAGCTACCGCTGGCCGAAGAGCGCACCGGCGCCGGAGGGCGTGACGTTCGAGTCCTTCGCCTTGAAGGGCGGTGCGTTCATCCCCTTGCAGCAGACCGTGACAGCCACCTTCGTCGAGACCGACAACGTCTACCGGTTCACGACGCGTTGAGCTAGCCGCATAGAATCCTCCGCATGCAGGCGACGCGGACATCGATCAGGCGCTGGGCATGGCTCGTGAGTCTCACGATCCTGCTCGCGGCGATGCTGCCGTCGCTGTCGCATGCGATGCTGGTCCAGCAAGGCGCAACCTTCGCGGAGATCTGCTCCGCGACCGGCGCCAAACTCGTGGTGATCGACGCTGCCGGCAACGCCGACACGGACCGCGACGGCGCATCGCTGATGAATTCGTCGATGAACTGTCCGTACTGCGCCATCCACCACGGCGCGCCGGACCTGCCGCCCGCCACCGTGCAATGGACACCGCCCGACGCCTTGAAGTTCGAGCGTCCGCGCCTGTTCTTCAGCGCGCCGCGCCCGCTCTTCGCCTGGGCGCCTTCGCTGGCGCGCGGACCGCCCGCCGTCGTCTGATCGCCGCCTCGCGGCAGATGCGCACTTCGCGCCGTTCCGGACGCGAAGCTTCCTTCGACTGACCCGTTCGCCCTCGCACGCGCACCTGCGTGCCTGCAGGCGTCCGTCGGCGTGCTCACGCGCCAGGGTCGGTCCACGCCCTTTCGATCATGCGACACCCTTCCCTCGCGCGCTTCACGCGCGCGCTCCATGGCGACGCCGTCGCCGCCCCCGACACGCGTCGTCGGGCCCTGACGATCGCCGCCTGCCTGCTGCCGTTGGCCGCCTGCAAGCCCTCCCCGACCTTCCACGGCATCGATCTCACGCTGGTGAGTTATGCGCGCGACTTCGCGCTCCAGGGCTCGGATGGCCGCCCGCATCGTCTGGGCGACTTCCGCGGCAAGGTGGTGATGATGTTCTTCGGCTTCACCCAGTGTCCCGACGTCTGCCCGACCGCCCTGGCGCGAGCGGCCGCGGTGCATCAGATGCTGGGCGAGGAGGCGAAGGACTTCCAGGTCCTCTTCGTCACCATCGATCCGGAGCGCGACACCGCGCCGGTGCTCGCGGCCTACACCGCCGCGTTCCACCCGAGCTTCCTCGGGCTCTACAGCGATCTCGAGGGCACCGCCGCCGTCGCCAAGGAGTTCAAGGTCTATTACGGCAAGGTGCCCACCGGCAGCAGCTACACGATGGACCACTCGACCCTGAGCACCGTCTTCGACCGCCAGGGCAAGGCGCGCCTGGCCATCAAGCACGAGATGAGCGCCACCGACGTCGCCGAGGACGTGCGCCAGTTGCTCAACCCCTGACGCGCCGCAGGCCGGCCGCGCGCCTGCTCAACTTCCATTGATCCCTTTCCGGAGAATCGACATGACCTTCAAGATCCACACGCTGCTGTTCGTCGCGGGCGCGCTGCTCGCTTCCATCGCCCATGCCCAGGTGAAGATCGACGACGCCTGGGTGCGCGCCACCGTCCCGCAGCAGAAGGCGACCGGCGCATTCATGAAGCTGACGGCGGCCAAGGACACGCGCCTGGTCGGCGTGACCACGCCGCTGACGCCCAAGGCCGAGGTCCATGAGATGGCGATGCAGGACAACGTGATGCGCATGCGCCAGATTCCGGCGATCGAGCTGCCCGCGGGCAAGACGGTGGAGCTCAAGCCCGGCGGCTATCACCTGATGTTCCTGGACCTGCCCGCCCAGGTGAAGGCCGGCGACCAGGTGCCGCTGACGCTGACGTTCGAGGATCGCGGCGGTGCCCGCCAGACCGTCGAGGTGAAGGCGCCGGTGCGCGCGCTCAATGCGGCGATGCCGGCGAAGGAGGACAAGGGCGGAGGTCACGGCGACCACGCGCACTGAGACCGGCCAGGAACCACTCGCGCTTCGCGTCGAGCGCTTGCGGCGCGGCGAAGCCGGCCTCGTCCAGCAGTTGCACGATGGCCGGCTCGTCCATGGGCACGACGACGAATGAATGCGTCCAGACGTCGTCCCCCATCGCGTACTTCAGCGTCATCCGCACGCGCGGCTCCTGCGCATCAGGCGTCCGGTCGACCTGGACCAGGTCGATCGACGTCCCGTCGCTCCTGACCAGGTGGCCGATCGCTGCGCTGCGCAGCCACTGCGCGTCCTGGCACTTGAGGATGAGCACGCCGTCCGGCGCGACATGACGGGCCGCCGCGGCGACGAAGGCGCGCCGCACCGCGGCATCCGCATGATTGATGAGGCCGCTCGGCAACAGGACCACGTCGAAGCGCTCCGCGAGCGCCAGCTGCTCGATGTCGGCGTGGACCTTGCGGACCCGTTCGGAGACGTGCGCGAGCATGTCGGTGGAGTTGTCGACGCCGGTGACCTCGCATCCGAAGTCGAGCAGCCGGTGCGTCAGCAATCCCGTGCCGCAACCCAGCTCCAGCACCGTGGTGCCCGGCGGCAGTCGCGGCCGCAGGTGCTCGATCTCGCCGGCGTAGCGGGCGCGGCGGTAGAGCTCGACCGAGCAGCCATCCTGGGTCTGTGCACCGGGGCCGGTGCCACTGAAGACGAGGTCGTGGAACTCTTGGGACATGTGCAAGGCCCAGATGCAGGACCTGCACTCTACCGTCCCGATGCGCAAGGGCATCGATGAGGCGCCTGGGAGATGGCGCCCTCAGGAATCAATCCGCCATCCACGCGCTGTTGGACAGCGTGCAGAGCTCGCCGACGAGGCGTTCGAAGTCGCAGGCCTTGTCGTAGAAGCCGTCCGCGCCGCAGGACAGCACGCGGGCCTCGTAGGCCGAGCGGTCCTCCGAGCTCAGCACCAGGATGCGGCCGCGGAAGCGGGCGGCGCGCAGGCGCTCGATCACGCCCAGGCCGGAACCGCCGTCGATGCTCAGGTCGACCAGCACCACGTCCGGCGCGCTCAGCGCGATCGTACTCATGGCGGCGTTCTCGCTGGAGGCCTGCCCCACCACGGTGATGGACGCCTCGGACTGCAGGCGCGAGACCATCAGGCGTCGCAGCAGCGCGTTGTCCTCGATCAGTGCAACCTTCATTTTTTGTCTCCCTGGAATGACTCAATGATGAGTCACGGGTGACAGTTTTTCGAGGCTGGCCGGCCCCCAGCCGGGGTGGGGACGCTGGCCGACACCGGGTCAGGCGAAGGACTACAGGCGGATGGGATTCCCCCACACCCCGGAAGAGCCATCGCACCTGCGCGCCCACGTGTGCGCCCACCTGTGCGCCCATTTGCACGCCCAGGTGCCAGCGGACCGCTCAGCGCCCGCGCCGCTGGTCCTTGCGCCGTTGATGCACGATCAGGGCGACGAACACGGCGCCCGCCGCGAAGCTGGTGTGGCCGCTGTAGCTCACCAGGCCCAGGCCCCAGCCCTGCACGCTCACGACGAGCGCCAGGCTCGCCAGCAGCAGCGCCCATCCGGCCGTGCGCAGCGCCCGCGTCGTCGCCGCGGGCAGCTCGCGGCCGAGCACGTCCGATTGCGCGCGGTCCGTCGCCATCGCCAGTGCGGCGAAGGCGGCCAGGCAGATCGACAGGCTCAGGAAATGCATCATCGCGCGCCCTCCCCGCCCGAACGCAGCGCCATGCCCGCTTCACCCGACGGCGGCGGCGGCGGCATGCGCGAGACCTTGGCCGGCGACCGGTCGGACGCGGACGGCGCCGCACGCTTCGCCGACCGGCCCGGCCTGCCCTTGGGCACATGGCGCGCCGTGCGGATCGCCAGGGAGGCCAGCAGCGCCGCGAACGCCCAGAACATCAGCTCCACGCCCGCGAAGATCCAGTCGCCCTTCGCGAGGCTGTGCCACAGCGGCCGGTCCGTCGTCAGCGCGTTGCCCACCGGGAGCAGCGCCAGCGACGCGGCGCCCAGCCACAGCAGCTCGATCCACGCCCGCTTCGGCGGCCGGACCAGCGCGTGCAGCAGCGTCACCGCCCACACGATGAAGACCACGTGGACTTCCCATTCCGCGCGCTTCTCCAGGCCCATCGGCAGCAGCCGGTTCGCCCACAGCATGCCGCTCATCGCCAGCGGCAGGCCCGCGATGGCGGCGATGTTGAGCCGCTCCACCACGCGGAAGCCGACGTACGGCCGATCCGGATCGGGCAGCTTCTGGCGGCGCTTGACCGTCCACATCACCAGTCCGCTGCCGACCATCGCCGTGCCCGCGAGACTCACGAGGAAGTACAGCCAGCGGGTCGCGCCGTCGCCGAAGCGCCCCAGGTGCAGCCCGTACATGACGCCGCGCGTCTCGGCGGCCGCGCCGACGCCGTTCTTCTCCTCGACCAGTTGCCCGGAGACGCCGTCGAACAGCAGGTACTGCGGGCTCATCGAGACCCGGCCGCCTTCGCCGCGCGTGATCGCCACGCGCGCCACGGCGTCGCCCGGATTCACCGCGGTGACGCGCGCCACGCCGCCCGGCCCCCAGCGGCGTTCGGCCTCGCGCACCATCGCCTCGATCGACGCCAGCGGCGCCGCCTCGCCCGAGGGCTTGGCCGGCTGCAGGAAGGCGTTCATCTCCGAGGTCAGCTGCTTCTTCATCGCCGGCGAGTTGATGCCGGCCTGCTCGCCCCAGGGCATGTACAGCGTCATCAGCGTCACCAGGCCGGTGTACGTGATCATCAGGTGGAAGGGCAGCCCGAACACCGACAGCGCGTTGTGCGCGTCCAGCCACGAGCGCTGGCCCTTGCCCCAGCGGAAGGTGAAGAAGTCGGTGAAGATCTTCTTGTGCGTGATCACGCCGCTGACGATCGCCACCAGCATGAACATCGCCGCCAGGCCCGCGAGCCAGCGGCCCCAGACCACCGGCATGTAGTGGAACTGGAAGTGGAAGCGGTAGAAGAACTCGCCGCCCAGCGTCTCGCGCGCGCTGACCTTCTCGCCGGTCTGCGGATCGAAGTTGGCGTCCTTGAACGCGCGCCGGCCGCCTTCCTTCGACGGCACGCGCCAGAAGGCGTTGGCCACGCTGTGGCGGTCGTCGGTCAGGCGCAGGCTCCACTGCGAGGTGCCCGGCGCGAGCGTCTCGAGTTCCTTGGCGATGCGGCCGGCCACGACGGCCGGCTCGGGCATCACGGCCTGGTGCGCGATCTCGGGCCGCATCCACTGCGACAGCTCCTCCTTGAAGTAGGAGACCGTCCCGGTGAGGAACATCGCGAACAGGAACCAGCCCAGCAGCAGGCCGGTCCAGATGTGCAGGTCCGACATCGTCTGCCGGATGCCGCGCGGCTGGGGCGCGGTCCTGCCGGTGGCGGTGGAGGCGACGTCGTCGTTGACGTTGACGTCGACGCGAGCGTCAGCAGGGACTTCTGCGGTCATGGCGAGGCGGCGGGTGCGGCGGCGGTCCAGACGGACCAGGCCAGAGGCAGGAGAAGCAGCGCGGCGACGATCAGTCCGGCCCAGGCCCGCGTGGCGCTGCGCACCGCGAAGACCCAGATCACCGCGCCGGTGTAGACGGCGAAGCTGCCGAGCATGCCGCCGATGACGGCCTGGATGGTGCTCGCCGGCAGCGCGAGCACCGCGACGCTGAACAGCGCCGCCAACGCGTAGCCGCCGCCGATCGCCGCGACGATGCGCGAGATCAGGGGCAGCACGCCCAGGACGCGGGACGCCGCGGCGGCGGCCCTCGAGGTGCGGCCCGACGGGGCGCTGACGGCGTTCATCGCGGCGCGGCTCCCGGGGTCACTTGTTCGGCGCGGCGGCGGGGCCGGCGGCGATCGGCTCGACGCCGTCGGCCTTCAGCACGGTCAGCGAGGTCACGTAGTTGACGCCGTCGTACTTCTCGGCACCCTTGGGGCCCTGGCGTTCGCCGGCGGTCTTGTCGGTGTGCGCGACCTCGGCCACGTACTGGCCCTTCCACGGCAGGTCGAAGCGCACCAGGCCCTGCTCGTCGGCATGGGCTTCCTTGGCCCAGCCCGACTGCGTCACCAGCGAGACCTTGGCCTTGGCCAGCGGCTGGCCGCGGAAGAAGACCTTGAACTGGCCCGGCTGACCCGCCGGCACCACGTCCAGCGTGAGCTTGGGCGGCAGCGCGGCGGTCCCCGTCACCAGGCGCGCGGCCGGGCGGTACCAGTTCGTCACCTGCTTGTCGCCCTGCTTGAAGCTGTAGAGCGGGTAGGCGGCGTCCTCGGCGAGCAGCGACTCGCCGGCCTCGGCGCGGAACGGCAGCGCGTAACCGTCCTTGCCCTTGACGGCATCGACCGGCTGCTCGCCCTTGCCGTCCAGGCGGATCGCGCGCACCTGGCCGAACTTGTCCAGCAGGCCCGGCGAGGCCTCGCGCAGGTTCTCGCCGAATTCGCCGAAGCGCACGACCGCGCGCTCGTCGGCGCCGGCGGGCTGCTCGATCCAGATCTGGTGCGCCTGCGCGGCGCCGGCGGCGGCCAGCAGCAATGGCAGGACGGCGAGGCGTGAGGACAATGGCAGGGACGGACGGAAGCGCTTGTTCATGGGGTCTCCTGAAGGACTCGAAGAATGAACGGGATGACAGCGAAGGGTCAGAAGTCGAAGGACGCGGACAGCACCACCGTGCGGCCCGTGGCCACCGTCGCGTACGTGCCGCTGAGCAGCCAGTAGTGGCGGTCGAAGACGTTGTCGATGTTGGCGCGCAGGACCGTCGGCACGCCGGCGATCTTCGTGGTGTAGCGGGCGCCGATGTCGGCGCGCGTCCAGGCGGGAACGGCCAGCGTGTTGGCGTTGTCCAGCCAGCCCGAGGACGTGTAGATCACGCGGCCATTGACCCCCAGGCCCGGCACATAAGGCACGTCCCAGTCGGCGCCGACGCTGGCCGTCTTGTCCGCCACGCCGGTGGCGTCCTTGCCGTCGGTCAGGCCACCGTTGGTTCGGGCCTGCTTCGCATCGGTGAAGGACGCGCTGGCCAGCCAGCGGACGCTGCGGACGATCTCGCCCTGCGCGGACACCTCCACGCCGCGATTGCGCTGCTCGCCGTCGAAGGCGAAACGGGGCAGTGCATTGCCGGGCGTCGGCACGTTGATGGAGTTCGGTTTCTTGATCTCGTAGACGTTGGCGGAGGTGACGAAGCGGCCCCAGTCCATCTTCACACCCGCCTCGACCTGTTCGGACTGGTACGGCGCGAAGACCTCACCGGGATTCGACACGGTGCCGTTGGTGGGCGCGATGGCGCCGCGCGTCAGCCCTTCGGCGTAGTTCGCATAGAACGTGAGGTCCTCGGTCGCCTTGAACACCACGCCGCCCAGGCGCCCCAGCGCATTTTTGTCGTAGCCGTTGGTCGCCGAGACGGGGAAGGTCACCACCTTGGCCGTCTGGTCGCGCAGTCCCACCGTCACGAGCAGCCGCTCGTTCATGAACGACAGGGTGTCGGCGATGGCGATGCCCGACAGCGTCGTTTCGGAAGTCTTGGTCGGGGCCAGGCGCGCACTGGTCACCGCCGGCATCTGCACCGGGTTGTAGAGGCTGGACGGCACCGCCGTCGCGGCGTCGTTGGCCTTGTAGAAGCTGCCCGTCTCCTGGGCCAGGCGGCTTGCGCCGATCGAGATCGTGTGGCCGATGCCGGCGGTCTCGAAGCGCGCGCGGGCGCCCGCGTCCACGCTGGTCGTGTTGAAGTAGGCGTCGTACCAGGCGCCGAACACGCGGAACTCGCCCTGCGTGTTCGGTCGGAAAGCCGCAGGTGCCGTCGGGAAGTCCTGCATCGACCAGCTGTCGCGCCAGCCGGCGCCGGCCCAGACAGTCACCCGGTCGTTGACGTCGTACTCCAGGCGGGTGGCGAGCATCTCGTCGTCCAGCGCCAGTTGCGCGTTGCCGTAGATGTTTCTGCGCGGATCGGGCACCTTGGGCAACTGCGTGATGCCGCTGCGGAAGGCGGTCTGCGACCGGAAACCGCGGATGTTCTCGTGCTGCTTGAACACGTCCGTCGTCCAGCGCAGCTGCGTGCCGCGGAAGTCCAGTGCGGCCGAGGCGAAGCGCTGGCGTGCGTTGCCGTCGTCGATGCTGGCCTCGCCGTCGCGGTAGCTGCCGTTGACACGGATACCCCACTCCTTCTTCTCGCCAAAGCGGCGGCCGACGTCGATCGCCAAGCCGAGCTGCTCGCCGCTGGCGAAGCTGGTCGTGAGGCGGGTCAGGTTCTGGTCGCCGGCGCGCTTGGGGATCACGTTGATGCTGCCGCCCACGCTGCCGCCGGGCGGCATGCCGTTGACCATCGCGGCCGGGCCCTTCAGGACCTCGACGCGTTCCATGATCTCCGCCGGCATGCGGTTGCCGGAGGACAGGCCGTACAGGCCGTTGAAGCCGACGTCGCCGCTGGGCACGGCGAAGCCGCGGATCTGGAAATCCTCGCCAAAGCCCTGCGCGGCCGTCATCACGCGCACCGAGGCGTCGTTCTGAAGCACGTCGGCCAGCGTGCGCGACTGCTGGTCGCGCATCAACTGCTCGGTGTAGTTCAGCGTGCTGAACGGGATGTCCATCGCGTCCTGCGAGCCCAGGATGCCGACACCGCCGCGCGAGCCCAGGCCGGCCTTCTGGCGTTCGGCCTTGCCCTGCACGGTGACCTTGCCCAGGGCGGTGTTCGCGGCGGCCGGCGCATCGGCGGCCTGGGCCATCACGCTGGCCGCGCCGACGGCCAGGCTGGCGCTCAGCAGCGATTTCAGGGCCGACGACAGCGGCGTCAGCAGGAGGGACGAGTCAGAGCGGACGGACATGTGGAGGCGTATTATTGCAAATGAGAACTCTTCTCATCATAAAGTCGCCACATGCAAGACCTGTGAATGTGCGTGCGATTGATGGAAGGGATGGCAGCGGTACCACCCCTTCGGTCAAGCATCGCGATGGCCGTCGAGGATCAAGGGGTCGCGTGGGAAAGGCGGCGTCGGGCGCCCCTGCGTCGCTGGGGCGACCGGGTCGTCGGGTCGTCGGGCCGCTATGCCGCGTCGCCCGTCGAGCCCCGCAGGACCAGCTGGAAGCCGACATCGACGATGGCCGGCCCGGAGGCCTCGCCCCGGCCGCGCGCGATCAGCACGTCGGCTGCGCGGCGGCCGATCTCGGCGCCGTCGATGTGGACCGTCGACAGGGACGGATGCAGCGAGGCCGAGAACTCCGCGCCGCCGAAGCCGATCACCGCGAGGTCCTCCGGCACGCGCAGGCCGCGCGACCGGGCTTCGGTCAGCACGCCCTCGGCCATGCCGTCGGAGCTGCAGAACACCGCGCGCAGGTCCGGCGCCTGGTCCAGCAATGCCGACAGCGCCCGGCGCCCGTGTGGCACGCCCGCCGGCACCTCGGTGACGGCGGTGGGCACGTCCTTGCCGATCACCGACAGGAAACCGGCACGCCGCTGACCGGCGCGCTGGTCGCCGCCGGTGGCCAGCCCCACGCGGGTCCATCCCCGCGCCATGAAGTGCCCCGCCACCGCGGCCCCCACCTGCACATGCGAGAACCCGACCACCGTGTCGAGCGGCCGCTCGGTCATGTCCCAGGTCTCCACCACCGGCACGCCCAGCCGCGCCAGACGGCGCGCCGTGTCGCCGTGCTGCAGCAACCCTGCCACCAAGATGCCGTCGACGCGCCGGCCGATCATCGTGTTCAGCAGCGCTTCCTCGCGGGCGTGGTCGTAGCCGGTCTGGCCGAGCAAGACCTGGTACCCGGCGCGGTCGAGCTGCTCGGTCAAGACCTGGATCGTCGGCAGGAACTGCGGCACCGAGATCACCGGCACCAGCGCCGCCACCGTCATGCTGCGCCGCGACTTCAGGCCGCCCGCCAGCAGGTTGGGGATGTAGCCGGTCTGGGCGACCGCCTGCATCACCTTCTCGCGCGTGGCGGCGGACACCACCTCCGGCGTGCGCAGCGCGCGGGACGCGGTCATCAGCGACACGCCCGCCGCGGCGGCGACGTCATGCAGGGTCACGGCTCCAGCGCCGGGGCGGACGGGCGGCATCGATGAGGGCGGGTCGGAAAAGAGTGACCGGAAGGGGTGGAGGAAAAGGATGGAGAAAAGGAGGTGCCCGACAACGGGTCGCGGCGATTGTCCCGGCTTTGCAGATGGAATCTTGCAAGTCTGACGATGTTACCGTTACCATCCATCATCGCGGCGCTGAACAGCCATGGGCATTGATTGCCTACTCTTTCAGCGCCTTTTCATGAACCTGAATGTTAACGTTAACAGTCATGCAAGACAGCAGCTCCAACGACCGCATCGAGTGGCTCCGGCTCTCGTCGTGTTACCTCCCGCTGGCCACGCCGATCAGCGACGCGAAGGTGCTGACCGGACGGCAGAAGCCGATGACCGAGATCGCCCTGCTCTTCGTCGAGGTGGTCACGCGGGACGGCCATGAGGGACTGGGCTTCAGCTATTCGAAGCGGGCCGGAGGCCCGGGCCAGTTCGCCCACGCGAAGGAGATCGCGCCCGCGCTGATCGGCGAGGATCCGAGCGACATCGCCAAGCTCTGGAACAAGCTCTGCTGGGCCGGCGCGTCGGTCGGGCGCAGCGGGCTGTCGACGCAGGCGATCGGGGCCTTCGACGTTGCGCTCTACGACCTGAAGGCGCGTCGCGCGCGCCTGCCGCTGGCCAAGCTGCTGGGCGCGTACCGCGACTCGGTCGCCTGCTACAACACCTCGGGCGGCTTCCTGCACACGCCGCTGGAGCAGTTGCTGGTCAACGCGTCGGCATCGATCGAGCGCGGCATCGGCGGCATCAAGCTCAAGGTCGGGCAGCCGGACGGCGCGCTCGACCTGAAGCGCGTCGACGCGGTGCGGCGGCACCTCGGCGACCACGTCGCGCTGATGGTCGACGCCAACCAGCAATGGGACCGGCCGACCGCGCAGCGGATGTGCCGGACCTTCGAGCCGCTGCGGCTCGTGTGGATCGAGGAGCCGCTCGACGCCTACGACCACGAGGGGCATGCGGCGCTCGCCGCCGCCTTCGACACGCCGATCGCCACCGGCGAGATGCTGACCAGCGCGATGGAGCACGGCGACCTGATCCGTCATCGCGCCGCGGACTACCTGATGCCGGACGCGCCGCGCGTCGGCGGCATCACGCCGTATCTGAAGATCGCCGCGCAGGCGGAACAGGCGGGTCTGATGATCGCGCCGCACTTCGCGATGGAGCTGCATGTGCACCTCGCGGCGACCTATCCCACGGAGCCCTGGGTCGAGCACTTCGACTGGCTCGAGCCGCTGTTCAACGAGCGCCTGGAGATCGCCGGCGGCCGGATGCTCGTGCCGGATCGGCCCGGACTGGGACTCAGCCTCAGCGAGCAGGCGCGCTTGTGGACGCGCGAAAAGGCGGAGGTCGGCAAGCGACCCTGATCCATCCCCCCGCACGACCCCGATCCATCGCTCATACAACGACACCAGGAGACAACGATGATCCGATCCCTTCGCACCCTGACCCGCGGCTTGAAAGCGGGCGTCGCGCTCGCGCTGCTGGGCGCGCTGCCGATGACCGCGGCCCTCGCGCAGACCTGGCCGGCGCGGCCCGTCACGCTGCTCGTGCCCTTCCCGCCCGGCGGCTCCACGGACATGGTCGCGCGCACGCTCGGCGTGAAGCTGCAGGAGAAACTGGGCGGCACCTTCGTCGTCGACAACAAGGCCGGCGCCGGCGGCATGATCGGCGCGGCGGCGGCCAAGCGCGCGGCACCGGACGGCTACACGCTGTTCGTGTCCTCGCTCGGCCCGTTCGTCATCGGCCCGCACCTGACGAAGACCGCAGGCTACGACCCGCTCAAGGACTTCGACTACATCACCGTCGCCGTGCAGGCGCCCAACGTCCTGGCGGTGCCGTCGGGGTCGCGCTTCAAGACGCTGGCCGACGTGATCGCCTTCATGAAGGCCAACCCCGGGCAGATGACCTTCGCCTCGGCAGGGCCCGGCACGTCGGACCACCTCACCGCGGCGCTGTTCTGGCAGGAGACCGCCACCACCGCCACCCACGTGCCCTACAAGGGCGGCGCGCCGGCGATCACCGACCTGCTGGGCGGACAGGTCGACGCGACCTTCATGAACATCAACACCGCCCTGCCCCACATCAAGGCCGGCAAGATGCGCGCGCTGGCGATCACGAGCTCGAAGCGCTCGCCGCTGCTGCCGGATGTGCCCACGATGGAGGAGCTCGGCCACAAGGGCGTGACGGTCTACTCCTGGCAGGCCGTGGCCGCGCCCAGGGGACTGCCGGCGGACATCAAGACCAAGGTGCGCAACGCCGTCGTCGACAGCCTCAACGATCCGGCGGTGAAGCCCAAGCTGCTGGAACTCGGCTTCGAGATCGTGGGCAACACGCCGGAGCAGTTCACCGCGTTCCAGGCCGCCGAGTTCGCGCGCTGGAAGCAGGTGATCGAGCAGGGAAAGATCAGCACCGATTGATGCTGGCAGGACGGACCGCGCGCCTGGCGCCGGTCCGTCCTGTGTGCTGCGCCTTCCGGCGTTCAGGCCGCGCGCGGCTTGCGCGTGTCGGGCAGGAAGGCGGTGGCCAGGCCGAGCAGCGGCAGGAACGACGTCAGCGTGTAGACCCACACGATGCCGTGCACGTCGGCCAGATGGCCGAGGCCGGCGGCACCGATGCCGCCGATGCCGAACATCAGTCCGAACATCACGCCCGACACCATGCCCACGCGGCCCGGCACGGCTTCCTGCGCATAGACGACCAGCGCCGCGAACGCCGACGACATCACCAGCCCGATCGCGACCGCGAGCACGGCGGTGAGCGTCAGGCCGACATGCGGCAGCGCGAGCGCGAACGGCGCCACGCCGAGGAAGGACACCCAGATCACCGCCTTGCGGCCGATGCGGTCGCCCACCGGTCCGCCGGCGAAGGTGCCTGCCGCGATGGCGGCCAGGAAGATGAACAGGTAGACCTGGCTCTGCTGGACGCTGAGGCCGAAGCGCTGGATCAGGTAGAAGGTGAAGTAGTTCGTGAAGGACGCGATGTAGACGAACTTCGCGAACATCAGGATCGCGATGACGACGATGGCGCGGATCACCTCGCGACGGCCGAGGCCGCCGACCGCACCGCGGGCCAGGCTGTTGACCTTCGCCTGACCGTGGCGCAGCGTCCAGCCGGTGATGCGCGACAGCACGAAGATCGCGAGCGCCGCGACCAGCATGAACCACGCGATGGCCGACTGGCCGTGCGGGATGACGATCGCGGCGGTGAGCAGCGGCCCGACCGCCGAGCCCGCATTGCCGCCGACCTGGAAGCAGGACTGCGCGGTGCCGAAGCGGCCGCCCGAGGCCATGCGCGCGACGCGCGAGGCCTCCGGATGGAAGGTCGCCGAGCCGATGCCGACGACACCCGCGGCGACCAGCAGCATCTCGTACGAGGTGGAGAACGCCAGCAGCCCGACGCCGATCAGCGTGGCGACCATGCCCATGGGCAGCAGGTAGGGCTTGGGATGCTTGTCGGTGTAGAGGCCGACCCAGGGCTGCAGCAGCGAGGCGGTGATCTGGTAGACCAGCGCGATCCAGCCGATCTGGCCGAAGCTCAGCGCGTAGTTGGCCTTCAGCATCGGATAGATGGACGGCAGGACGGCCTGGATCAGGTCGTTGAGCAGGTGCGCGAAGGCGGCGGCGCCGACGATCGGCAGCAGGAAGCCGTGGGCATGGGGCGTGGCGGGTGCGCCGGTCGCCGCCGGGGCGGCGGCGGGCAGCACCGCGTCGGGACGTGCGAGGGACGCGGAATCGGTGGTCATGCGGTACAGCCGTGCGGTCGGAGGTTCGGGGACCTTGGAGCCTAGGGACTCCGAGTCCGTCCGTCTCGCTCCAATGCGACACGACTTGTAGACTTTGGGACATGACGGCGAACAGCGCACACCGGAAGTTCGAGGACTTCCACGACACGGCCCGGCCGACGGTCGCGATGGAGGTGGACTATCCGTCCGGCGCGGTCACCGGCTGGCACAGCCATCCCCGGGCGCAACTGCTGTACGCGATCGACGGCGTGATGCTGGTCGACTCGGCCGCGGGCTTCTGGGTGGTGCCGCCGAACCGGGCGCTGTGGCTCGTGGCGGGCGTGCGGCACAGCGTGCGGATGTCCGGCGCGGTGCGGATGCGCACGGCCTACATCGACGCGGAGCGCCTGGGCGACCTGCCCGATCGCACCTGCGTGCTCAACGTGTCGCCGCTGCTGCGCGAGCTGATGGTGGAGGCGGTGCGGGTGCCCGTCGACTACGCGGAACGCGGGCGGGACGGCACGCTGATGGGGCTGTTGATCCACGAGCTCCGGCGCGCGACGAGCTTGCCGCTGCATCTGCCGATGCCCGAGGACTCAAGGCTGAAGGCGATCTGCGAAGCGCTGGCGGAGAAACCGTCGGACGCGGCGACGGCACAGGTCTGGGCGGAACGGCTCGGCGTCGCGGCGAAGACGATCCACCGCCTCTTCCAGAAGGAGACCGGCATGAGCTTCGCGCAATGGCGCGAGCAGGCCCGGCTGCTCTTTGCCTTGCGGCGCATCGCGGAAGGCGCGCGGGTGGTCGACATCGCCTTCGACTGCGGGTACTCGAGCCAGAGCGCGTTCGCGGCGATGTTCAGACGGCATTTCGGCGTCCCGCCGTCGGGGTTCAGAGGCGGGGACACGATCGAAGGCACTGCAGGCTGATGCCTCTAGACTCGCGCCCTCCACAAAGGATCATCATGCTTCATCACATCTCGTTCCCGGCGACATCGCTGGAGGTCAGCGGCCGGTTCTACGACGCCGCGATGGGGGCCTTGGGGTTCCGCCGCGTCTTCGAGGACGACGAGGCCATCGGCTACGGTCTCGAGGACGACAAGGACCTGTTCTGCCTGAAGCTGCGTGCGCCGGTCGTCGCGCCGGGGCCGGGCTTCCATCTGGCCTTCGCGGCGCCCAGCCGCGCGGCGGTCGACGCCTTCCATGCGGACGCGCTGGCGATCGCGGGCACGGACAACGGCGCCCCGGGCCTGCGACCGGACTACGGCGCCACCTACTACGCCGCCTTCCTCATCGATCCCGACGGGCACCGCATCGAGGCCGTCTTCAAGGGCGCGGCCTGAGGTCGCTTCGACTCCGGTCCGCTTCCAGCAAGACGCCCGGCTCATGCCGGGCGTCTTGCGTTCCAGGCCTCCGGACTTCGATCAGCCGCGGGCGCGCCGGAAAACCCAATCGCCTTCGTCGTAGGTCATCAGGTCGGGCGCCGCGGCCGGGTCGATCCGCTCGTAGCCGCACGCGGTCAGCAGCCGGCTGCTCCGTACATTGGCAGGCAGCGTCGTGGCCCAGCACTGCGCACCGGGGCTCAGACGCGACACCTCGTCATGCAGCCAGGCCAGCCCCTCCGCGGCGTAACCGTGCCCCCAGGACGACGGCCCCAGCAGGAAAGCGACCTCCGCAACCCCGTCGTGAACCGTCGCTTCCAGCCGTCCGATCAGCTGATGGTTCTCGCGCAGCCTCACGGCGTAATTGAGCCAGCGCTCCGACGCCCGATCGACGGGCGGTCCGATCAGCGCCCGCCGCAGCCCGAGCGCGACCTCGTCCGCCTCAGACGGCAGGCCGCCGATGTGTTCGTAGACGCGCTCATCCCAGAGGAGTGTTGCCAGTTCATCGATGTCGGCGTCGACGAGCTGAGACAGGGTGAGGCGCGCAGTCTGCATGGATCGGGAGCTCCGAGGGTCAAGGATCGCCAGGATTATTGCGGCCGTCACAACGAGGCATTGCGGCGCGGGCCGTTTATCCAGACGAGGCCCGCGCCTAACCTTCAGTCATCGGCAGACGAAGCCGCCCAAGACTCTCAGACACCCGATCGAACGCGCTCCCAAAGGAACTCATCATGACCGCCAAGACCCTGATCGCCACCGCCCTGATCGCCCTGTCCGCCGCCGCCGTGCCGGCGTTCGCGCAGAGCTACAGCCACCTCGACCCGATCACGCAAAGCCAGAAGATCCGCGCCGAAGTGCTGGCCGACCTGGAGATCTATCGCGAGTCCGGCCTGGCTGCGGTCGACCGCACCGAAGACTTCACCCTGAACGCCGGCCAACGCGCCAAGGCCGAAGCGCGCTACGCCGAGCTGAAGACCTCGCCGACGTACGCGGCACTGGTTCAGCGCTTCGCGGCGAAGGATGCCAAGGGCTCGACGACTGAAGGCGTCTCCGCCCGCTGAGCGCCGTCGCCTCCACGGCCACAAGCGCCGACAGGACCTCGGTCCTGTCGGCGTTCTGCCTTGTGGGCTCGACGGTTCATCCGTCGTTCGTGCCGTTCACGCCGCCGCGCTGAAGGTTCGTCGCTGAGCACTCGAAAGGCGGCGCCCCGATGACGACACTGACTCCATCGACACAGCCAACGCCTTCAGGAGATCGACATGAACACCGCCCACCGCCTCGCCATCACTTCCGCCACCAGCACCACCGTCAAGGCTGTCACCTTCGGTGCGATCGCGGCACTGGCGCTCGGACTGGGCATCGCTCATGCACAAGGCCAACGCGAGATGCGTGCCGCCATCGTCACGCTGGATCCGGTGGTCATCACCGTGAAGCGCGAGCAACTGCCCACCGTCTACATCACAGGCCGCCGCAGCGCCGACGTCGTCGACACGCAAGTCGCCTCGGCGGAGTGAACGCCTCGGGTCACGCTGCTTCGATGGAGCGATCCACGGACTGACGCCCTACGGCTCGCTCCCATGCAGGACGCCCGGCACACGCCGGGCGTCCTGCATTTCAAGCCGGCTTTCAGGCCCATCGTCTCATTCAGAGTCGACCGCCCGGCCCGCACGCCGGCGATGGTGTCGAACCACGAGTTCGACAACCAAGGACACGGCACCGACACCAGCACCCAGGACCAGCCAGGGAAGGAACATGACGATAGCGAACAGCAATCCTGCCCACTCCTGCCCATGGAGGAATGTCGCCATGGCCACGGCCACCCCGACCAAGACCAGCATGCCAGCCAGCGCCCAGAGCAGCTTCGGCCATTGCGGCGTTTCTTTCTCCGCGCTGTTCCAGCCCGTATAGACACCCAGGACGACCAGCGCCAACAGAAAGAGAAGAAACATGACCGAACCCTGCGAAGTGTGCTGAACCAGAGGTCAGTATCTTCACTTCACGGCTGGGATCAGCCTGACAACCGCGTGGGTGTCGTTTAGCGATACCCGCGAGGGCGTCCTACGCGCCGCTCCTGGAGATGAGCGGCACGGTGCGCTCAATGATGACCAGCGCGCGCCGCCGCATTGCGCTTGCGCGTCGCAGCGGCCTTCTTCGCGGAGGCCGAGCGCTCCGCCGCCGTGCGGCTGGCCGCGGCCTTGCCGCCCAGATGCCCGCCCTTGCGGGAGGGCTCGTGGTTCTCCGGCTGACCGCGTCCCGAGCCAGACTTCTTGCCCCCGCCGGTCTCCTTGTTGACCGTGGCCCAAGCGCGCCTTTCCGCCTCCGCCTTGGGAACGCCGCGGTCCCCGTAGCCGCTCTCGATGTGCTCGGCTTGTCGCTTCTGCTTGTCCGTGTAGGATGACTTGTCACCTCTGGGCATCGCGTACTCCGGTAGCTGCTCGATCTGCGATCGACGGCGTCGACGGACTCCGGAAGGGATCCGCCGACCCCGCCGCCGGCTCACTTCATCCGCACTTCGCCGGTCTCGGCCAGGCCGGTGGGCGGCTTGCCCGTCACGGCAGCCTTCGCCATCGCGTAGAGCTGCGTCAACTTCGACGCCTTCACGTCCCAGTAGCTGGCGTGGCTGATGCGCACGCGCACCACCGCGAGGTCGGGATCGTCGACGCCCTTCGTGAACCAGGCTTCCGCGGCCTTGTTCCAGAGCTCCTGGCGCTTGGCGCGGTCCTCGTTGAGTTCCGCGGTGCCGGAGACCGACACATAGGTGTCCTCGCTCCGATCGGCGAAACCGACGTTCACCTGCGACGACGACACGATGTCGCTGTACGGTTCGCCGCTGCGGGACATGAAGAACCACAGCGACTCCCCCTCGTCGAGGTCCTTGTTCTGCAGCGTCATCGGACGTGAGTGCAGGTGGCCGTTCGCATGGTGGGTCGTGAACAGGCCGACCTTGACGTCCTTGATCAGGTCCCAGAGCTTCTCGCGGCGCTCGGTGTCGGAGAGGGGCTTGTCGGTCATGGTGGACTCCTTCGGTTGATGCCATCTGCTCAGCAAGTGCCGCTCCCGATGCCGACAAGGTGAGGGACCGACAGACCAGCGTCCTGCGTCGCCCGTCCGCTGGGCATCCAGCTTGCTGTCGAACAGCGCGTACCGGTGCCGACCGATACTTCGCCCCGTTCCTTCGCACCGCGCCGACCATTCGAGGTTCCGTCTTGGCCAAACGCCCCACCGCCCGTCCGCAGTCTTCCTCGTCGCCCGCCTCGACGTCCTCCTCGACGTCGGCGACGTCGGCGACGTCGGCCTCGTCCGAGGCCATCGGCACCGGCGCCGGACGCGCGGCCTTCGTCCAGGTCCGCGGCGCGCGCGAGCACAACCTCAAGAACGTCGATGTCGACGTGCCGCGCGACGCACTCGTCGTGTTCAGCGGTGTGTCGGGCTCCGGCAAGTCCTCGCTCGCCTTCGGCACGATCTACGCGGAGGCGCAGCGACGCTACTTCGAATCGGTCGCGCCCTACGCGCGCCGGCTCATCGACCAGGTCGGCGTGCCGGCGGTCGATTCGATCGACGGCCTGCCGCCCGCCGTCGCGCTGCAGCAGCAGCGCGGCACGCCGAGCGCGCGTTCGTCCGTGGGCAGCGTGACCGGGCTGTCGTCACTGCTGCGGATGCTGTACTCGCGCGCCGGGCGTTATCCGGCGAAGCAGCCGATGCTGTACGCCGAGGACTTCTCGCCCAACACCTCGCAGGGCGCCTGCCCGCATTGCCACGGACTGGGCCGTGTGTACGAGGTCACCGAGGCCTCGATGGTCCCCGACGACACGCTCACCATCCGCGACCGCGCCGTCGCCGCCTGGCCACCGGCCTGGCACGGCCAGAACCTGCGCGACATCCTGGTCACGCTGGGGATCGACGTGGACAAGCCCTGGCGCGAGCTGCCGCGCAAGACGCGCGACTGGATCCTGTTCACCGACGAGCAGCCCACGGTGCCGGTGTACGCGGGTTTCACGCCCGCGGAGACCAAGGACGCGCTGCGCCGCAAGATGGAGCCGAGCTACCAGGGCACGTTCAGCAGCGCGAAACGCTACGTGATGCACACCTTCGCGACCACGCAGAGCGCGCTGATGAAGCGCCGTGTGTCGCGCTACCTGATCGGCGGCCCCTGCCCGGTCTGCGACGGCAAGCGGCTCAAGCGCGAGGCGCTGTCGGTGACCTTCGGCGGGCTCGACATCGGGGCGTTGTCGCAGTTCCCGCTGGCGCAGCTGGCGGACCACCTCGGGGACGCCGCCACCGACGGACTCAGCGAGGAGAAGCGCCTCGCGGCCCGGCGGCTGGTCGACGACGTGCTGATGCGCCTGCGTCCGCTGCTGACGCTGGGACTCGGCCACCTGTCGCTGGAACGCGCCACGCCGTCGGTGTCGCCAGGCGAGCTCCAGCGGCTGCGGCTGGCGACGCAGATCTGCTCGAATCTTTTCGGCGTGGTCTATGTGCTCGACGAACCTTCCGCGGGATTGCATCCGGCGGACGGGGAATCGCTGCTCGCCTCGTTGCGCGCCTTGAAGGCGGCGGGCAACTCGATCTATGTCGTCGAGCACGATCTCACGCTGATGCGCGCCGCCGACTGGATCGTCGACGTCGGCCCCGCCGCCGGCGAACTCGGCGGACGCGTGCTCTACAGCGGTCCGCCGGAGGGTCTGCGCGGCGTCGAGGAATCGCGAACCGCCGCCTACCTCTTCCCCGCCACGACTGCCGGTGCGGGCGGTGCGCCGGACCGCCCCGCGCGCCGCATACCCAAGGACTGGCTGCGGCTCGAGGGCATCACGCAGAACAACCTCGTCGACGTGGACGCCGCGTTCCCGCTCGGCGTGTTCACCGCGGTCACGGGCGTGTCCGGTTCCGGCAAGTCGTCGCTGGTGAGCCGCGCGCTGGTGGACCTGGTCGGCGCGCATCTGGGCCATGAGCCCGTCGCCACCGAAGACGACGAGGACGCCGAGGCCGGCGCCGACGTCCAGGCCACGACCGGCGGGCGGATCGCCAGCGGCGCCGAGACGATCCGGCGCCTGGTGCAGGTCGACCAGAAACCGATCGGCCGCACGCCGCGCTCCAACCTGGCGACCTACACGGGCCTGTTCGACCACGTCCGCAAGCTCTTCGCCGCGACGCCGGCCGCGCGTGCCCGCAAGTTCGACGCGGGTCGCTTCTCCTTCAACGTCGCCAAGGGCCGCTGCGAGACCTGCGAGGGCGAGGGCTTCGTCAGCGTGGAGCTGCTGTTCATGCCCAGCGTGTTCGCGCCCTGCCCCGCCTGCCATGGCGCGCGCTACAACGAGGCGACGCTGAAGGTCCGGTACCGGGAGCGCAGCATCGCGGACGTGCTCGGCATGACGGTCGATGCCGCGTCCGACTTCTTCGAGCAGGAGCCCGCGCTCGCGCGACCGCTCGGCCTGCTGAAGGGCATCGGCCTGGGCTACCTGCGGCTCGGCCAGCCGGCGACCGAACTGTCCGGCGGCGAGGCGCAGCGCATCAAGCTCGTCACCGAGCTGCAGCGCACGCAGCGCGGCCGCACGCTCTACGTGCTGGACGAGCCGACGACCGGCCTGCATCCGTCCGATGTCGACAAGCTGATGGTGCAGTTGCGCGACCTGGTCGAGGCCGGCCACACGGTGGTGGTCGTCGAGCACGAGATGCGCGTCGTCGCCGCCGCGGACTGGGTCATCGACCTCGGTCCCGGTGCGGGTGGCGCCGGTGGTCGACTGGTGGCGGAGGGTTCGCCGGACGAGGTCGCCATCCACACGGGATCGCGCACGGCGCCGCATCTGAAAGCGGCCCTGGACGGCGCGGAGCGCCGCTGATCGGCGAGATCAGCGGCTGGGCTGAAAGCCCTCGGGATCGAGGGCGAACTGCCACGCACTTGAACGCTGCAACGCTTCCTTCAACGCTCGCGAACTGGGGCGCACCAGGACCGACAGCTCCTCGCTGAAGAACTCGCAACCGAGCGCGTGGGCGACGTCGCAGACGACCTCGATGAACTGGTCGGTCTCGCCGGCGCAGGCATCCAGCCGCGCGTGCAGTTCATAGCGGCCATCGGGGTCCGAGACCATGTCGATGCAGTTGCCGGCCTCATTGCCGAAATAGCGCCAGCCTTCGAGCATCGGTGTGCTCGGGCCGACACGGCTCGCGAGGTAGTGCATGACGTCCGCGCGCGAGGACGGCAGCCACGACGCCGCGGCGCCGCCGTGCGCGAAGGCCAGATCGAATTGCCAGACGGACATGACGGGAGAGGCATGAGTCCGAGGAGTCCCGATGCTACGCCCCCGTCCTTGGCCCTGTCATGCTGCGCCGCGTCAATGCGCGGCGGTGTCTTCACTGGTGGGTGAGGTCGGGCAGCAGCACGAATTCGAACGGCCGCAGCAGGCGGTTCACCGACTCGGCGGACAGCGCGGGCGGATGATCGTCGTCGGGGAGCAACTGGCTGCGATGGGCCGCCAGCGCGGTGCGCTTGTCCTGCAGCGCCCGCGCGCTGAGCGGCAGGCGCCGCATCAGGTGCCACGGCACGGCGGCTTCGCCGGGGCGCGCCCAGTGCCACGCCCAGATCGGCAGCTCCACCAGCGAGGCGCCCGTCAGCAACGCGGCGCGCGCGCAGGCACGGCCGGTCGCCTCATGGTCGGGATGGCCGTCGAAGCGCCAGGAGGTGAGGACGACGTCGTCCGGCCGCAGGCGCCGGCACAGCTCGAGCACCAGATCGTCCTCGTGCTCGGCGACGTGGCCATCGGGGACGCAGAGCGAATGCACGGGCACGTGCAGGCCCAGACGCCGGAGACCGGAGGCCCGCTCATGGCGGCGCTGCACGGCCAGCCGCGCCGGCGTCCATCGCTCGGATCCGGGATGGCTGGCCTCGCCGTCGGTGACGGCCACCAGCTCCACGGGCGGCGCGAGCGCGCGGTCGGGTGGCAGTCCGGCCCGATGCCTCGTCACCAGCAGCGACAGCAGGCCGCCGCAGCCGAGCACCTCGTCATCGGGATGCGGCGCGACGACGACGGCGCGACGGCCTTCCGGCACCAGTTCGTCCAGGGAGGTCAGCGGCGCGCCCCACAGCGGCTGCCATTGGCGCCAGGCCCATTCGGGCGTGCCGTCGCCGTCGAGGCGGCGGTCGGACGGTGATCGCAGCGGCGGTTCGCCGGTGGCGAGACCCGCGGACATGCCCTCGTTCACGTTGCGGAACGGGCGGCGAAGCATCTGTGCGTCCATGGCGTGGCGGTTCCTTCCTGGTTTCGGTATCCCCGGCGACCGATGCGCGGTCGCCAAGGGCTGACGGAGGAACCTTGGCAAAGGGCCTGCCAGGGTTGTGAAACGGTTTGTGTCAGGGTGCTGATTGGCGTGCGCTACTCAAGGCCGCCGCAGTGTTCTCGTGGGCGCCGCTCCTGCTCGCCGCCTGAGCATCGTCGAAGTCGCTGGCTATCAGGTCGGACTGGATGAAAGGCGGCGGGAAATTGGCGGCCGCCGCGGAACGCGTGACCGGCCATGTGCAATGGGTGGTTCCGCGATGCAACGCTGGGCCGAAACCGCTCGGCGGTGACGCGTTTACAACACTAAGCCAGTCGGGTACCAACTGGTTGCCGCTCAGTTGCAGCGTTGTTGCAACTTGCTCCGTCTCGGAGCGAGGTCGCACGCCGAGCCCACTGTTCAAACGACTGCTATGGGATCATCCTAGAACAGGGAAGAGGAGAGCCAAAATGGCCACTACTGAACAGATGATCCAGGCAATCGTTGCCCAGCGGAAGATTGAGGATCTGGTGCACTTCACCCGCCTTGCCAACCTGCCGTCAATCCTCAAGTACGGGCTGGTACCTCGCGAGACCTGCAGGCAGGTTGGGATCGATTTCCTGCACAACGACGAGCATCGCATTGACGGCACCGACGGCATCTCAATGAGCATCGGGTTTCCCAACTACAAGATGTTTTACCAACTACGAGTGAAGAACCCTACTGTCGACTGGGTGGTGATCGGAATCAATCCGGAGGTGCTCTGGGAAAAGAGCTGTCTCTTCTGCCAGCAAAACGCTGCGCACAACGATGTGACGGCCATACCTCAACGACTGCGCAAGTTGCCTGCGCGGCTCGACGCCATGTACTGCGACTTTGGATCCAAGACTCGTGCGTCGCTCAACCTCCCAGATAACTACCCAACCCACCCGCAGGCCGAAGTAATCTCGCTGGATTTAATCGAACCGAAGTACTTCAGGGGCGTAGGATTCAAGGACGCGCAACTCATGTCGCAGGTCACGCCACATCCCACAATCCGCTTCCAGCACACTCCAAATTTCTACTTCCCACGGCGGGACTACCCCCACTGGAAACGTGAGAACTGACAATGGCCGTTCGCCCCGTCTTCATCGCGTGCGCAAGTGGTCCAGTTTTCGTCCGCTCGCATTCAGTGTCGTTCCAGTGGCATGCTGGCATGTCACAAACGCAGGCGCGCAAGTCCATCATCTCACTTCACGAGGCGGTAGAGCGTCAGCTTGGAGAATCCAAACCGTTGGAGATTTCCACCAAGTCGGAGCAAGAGCTTGGGGTCGCGCTCAGCGCATTCAACCTTCGGTTCACCACCCGGAAGTACTCGCAGGAGATCACCGTCGAATCTGCCTATCAGGCGAGCAAGGTGTTTGAGCAGGACCGTGGGCCGTTCACTGACATCCTTAGGGCTTCTTCCTACGACGCAAAGAAAGATGTGCGGCTAAAGACCAGCGGCCACCTCACGAAGTTCCAGTTCTTCGGAGTCGATTGGCCTCTTAGCCCTCGCACGGCTTTCTACGATTGGCTCTACATCAATGCGCTTGCAAAGAACCCAGAGCAAGCCGATGCAGTGCTCCAATTCCGAGCCTTTACTGACATCGCTTTCAACCCGGAGAAGTCGTTGAACTGTCAGGCTCGAGCGGCAGCACTATTTGTTGCGCTTCGACTACGAGGCAAGTTTACCGCGGACCTTCGCGATCGGGATGCATTTCTTGATCTGCTTCGACGACAGTCGGGCTGGATCCAAGAGGACAACTCTCCGCTACTTGCAGAGAACCTGGACTGATCAGTCCCGCCCTCTACCGTAACGCTCCGAGCCCTCAAATTTCCGGCTCTTGGCTTCAGGGCATGTCGGGGTCCCAGCCTTCGAACCGCTGATGCAAGCTGCAACCAAGTCCTGGCGGCTGTGCGAGCTATACCCCGTAGCGCAAAGGGAGACGCAGCAAAGGACCACACTGCGACCGGGCTGTGCACACTCCGCATCACGCGTCACTGCCCACCCCACCTTGTTCGATCACGTAGCGATCGAAGCGGACGATCTTGTCACCTATCCAGGTATTCAATGCGCTGAAGCGCGCCTGAAGCGGCTCGATCTCGTTGCGAGCAAACACCTTCGCCGCAGGCAGTACGGCGCCGAAGCCACCTGTATTGCCGGGAACTATCCCCAGGAGCTATGGTGGGAACCGCTCGTCGACTTTACGGATGAAGTCGGCCTGCGCCTCGAAGTCCATGCCGTTGAATTGATGGCGGTCCAGCACACGGAACTTGCCGCTAGGTGTGGCGGACGGCGCGACCATGATGCAACCTGCCGTGTCGCCCGTGTGGGAAGGGTCGTAGCCGACCCAGACGGACCGGCGCCCAAAGGGCCGCAGCGAGAACGGTTTGACGGCGTCCCAGGCCTCCCAGCTATCGACCATGCAGCGCTGCAGCTCCGACAGCGGGAACACCGAGTAGGTGTCGTCGATGAACCCGCACATCAGCAGGTTTTCGAACTCCTCACGCGTGTACACGAGACGCAACTCATCGATGTCGAACAGATCGCAGCCGCTGTTGGCGGCGTCGATGATGCGCCAGACCTTGGCCTCGCCGGTGGAACCGTAAATCCCCAGCCGGTCGCGGCTAAGGTCGAAGGGCAGTCGATGGAGATCGTCCTTTCCTTGCAGGAGTCGTCAGTCGTCTGCATTGGCGATGGTGCGGCCTTTCGGTTGCTCGTACGTCGGCTCGGTAGGCACCTTCTCCGCGACTACGACTGATGAGGCTTCCGCAGCGGGGGCAGACGCGGCGTCTAAGGTCGTCACTTCCGCCCCTTCCTTTTTTGCGCAAGCCTGAAGGCCCACTATCAGGAGAGCGGTCAACACGGCACCTGCAATCCCTTTTCTGCGCGACGAACTCCACCCCGATGGCGTCACCCCTGCGCCAGAAAACAGGGCAGGCATTTGCGCAGAGCACGGCTTCGATCGAACACCTGGCATTTCACGCTCCCCTCGGCCGACATGCGAGAGCGATACGCTAGCAGCACGATAGTCGACCTGCATCCCCAAGTATGGTGATGCGTGGGCAGAGTCCGAGAAACACACTTGACCCCGCATCTTGGCGGTGCGCCTTTGTGTGCAACGCTATTTCTCGGAGGACTGCAAGATGAACTTCCTAGATCTGCTCCTGCAGCTTCGAAGGGCGACGAGGAGTGCCTTCGTCAACACAGCTCGCTCATGGCTGCTCGCAGCCGTTCTCGCAAGCCTCACCGCGAGCGCTCTCGCTTCGACTGTATGCGTACGACCAAGCATCGTAGGCATGGAGCAGATCGTTGAAGAGACGCACTACCTACTCGGCACAGACACAAGGGATATCAGCAACCTGAAGCTCTACGTCGTCGATTACGAGGGCCGTCCATATATCCAAAGCAACTATCTGGCGCCGACCGTCGAGAACAGAAGCTTGCGACATATCCACCCAACAAAACTTCTTCTCGACAAAGGGCAAATGTTCTCTTTGGACATGCTCCTTTACAACATCCTGTTCCCTGAGACGCAGCGAAGCCCAACTGCCCAAGAGATTGAAGTGATTCGAGCCGCAATGAAGTCCGTCGTGGTCTATTTGGACGCATCGGCTCTGGCCCACGATGGCCGCCCTGCGTCTGGTCTGAACCTCATGTCGGTCAGCGAGGTCAGTGTGGTTCACAACTACCAGCCGATTGGCTCTGGAAAATTTTCAGTTCTGAAACTCGCTTCACCACCCCTGCCATCATCGAGTTCATCAAAGAGGGGCTTTGGGGACGCCCTCCTGGGCGGGGACTGGCCATTCACCAACGCTTGAAATCCAAGTCGATTGGATCATCCGAACTGCTTTTCGAAAGCATGATTTTTAACTCGGCGACCGAAGACGCCATCGATGCAAGCCCGGAGCTTTCTGCAGCTCGCAAAAGAATCAGCTCCTCGACCCCGGAAAATTGGGAGCAACGCCTGGAGAGGGCCCTCGACGCCAGCACCGGTAAGTCATTGCTTCTACTCTCCCACATCAGCGAAGGAAAAGTAGTTGTCGAAGACTTGGGCGGCCAGCCCGTCTTTCAAATCGAGATTTCAGAACTCAGCCAACTAGCGGCGTCGAAGAACGTCGAACTCATTCTCATCGGTTGTGACACAGCTTCATACATCGAAGACAACTCGCTCCCCTTCGGTGTCATTGGCCGACACGATTCCCAAGCCATGGCTCAACGACTAGCAAGTATCCTTCCACACGCGTCGAGCCTGGGAGACCTAGCCGACAAGTTGAGTAGCCCTGATCTCAAGGTGGTGGTGTACGACAAGGACGGCGGGTATGGCTATGAGGGCGCGTCGGGCTTCGCACGCCTTGTCAAGAAGGATCAATGGGTGCGCGTCTTCCGCATTCTTTCCTTGAAATTCACTGGCCGGTCTTGAGTAGCTTGATTTGGAGACGCATCATGGGCGTTGACAACAAGGCTCCACGCCACCCGTCTATCGCCGAGGTCGCACAGTTCTTGAGGAAGCACGACGAGAAGGCCACCCTTCAACTCTTGGCGCACGGCCCTGAGTTCCAAGAGGCAATGCGAGTCGGTGTCATGATGGGTGACGAGGGCGTGGCTGACGACGCTGATTCCCGTGATCCGATGAAATTGGAAGTCGTCGCTGAACAGACGCAAGTAGTTGCGCGCGCAAAAGCGCGAGTTGTGGCTGCCGCTTTGCCATCAATGGTCAACGCAGCAAAGGCACGTATTGTTGAGATTGATCGACAACTCTCACTCCTTACGACCACCAAGTTTCTCTCGGGACTCATCACCCTCTTTGCTGCGCCGGGCACGGTGGTCCTGCTGCAGATGGATGAATCAGGCAAAGCGATGTGGACCAGTCTGGCAGCCACGCTTGGCTCAGTGGTACAACTGTTCGCCGCGACCTTCGTCTTGCGGGCAGACGGCAGTGAGACTGATATAGCTGCAAAGGGTAGATCGCTGCAGGCAGCGATAGCATTCGCGGAACTTGCCGGTCAAACGCTTGACGCGCTAGTCGAGCTGAGTGCCTCAGCTGAAACCCTCGATGGCCCCCTGCGTGAGGCCAACCGCTTGTTCGGCGAACTCAACGTTGCGCTTCGATAGCGCTAGGAGCGCATCGCACCAGAAGCCCGATTGGAAAAGGGCAAGCTACTTTTCCGGCGTTTCGCGCCCGTGTTGGCACGCGGCAGCACATGTCGCGCGTTCGATAACGTACCGCTGATATCTCCTGCCCGGCATCGCACCTGCTGTAACCGGCCATGCAGCCAACCCTCAAACAGGCCTACGTACGTGGCAAGAAGCGGAAGCTCAAACGCATGGCGTGGAGCGATATCTGGCTTCCACGATCGCGCGTGGCGCGCTGTCCCGTCGGTTGGACGAAGAGCGGATGTTTGCTGCGGAGATGCTGAAGACGACGCTTCAGCTGATGTCGGAGGGGTGGCCCCAACGCTGAGCGCCGCCACTCAAGTCTCGGGATCCGACCCACCACATTTGCCCGGTGCGGCGTCAAGTGCTTTGGCACCTGGGAGCATCGCGGCCCAAGACCGGGGCCTCCATAGAGGCAAATTCCGGCGCGATTCTGGTGCGATTCCGACGCCAATCAGCGCCAATTTCGGAGGGTTTGACGCTCCCAGCGCCCATGTCTTTCATAGGCGCTGGGGGTCTGAGATGGTGGAGCCGGCGGGAATTGAACCCGCGTCCGCAAGCCTTCATCGGGCAGTTCTACATGCTTAGCTCTCTGATTTGGTTCTCACCCGTCCGGTCGCGCAGGAGCACGCTACCGGCCAGGCCAGCACCCTAAATCTCGCCGTCACCCAAGGTGCACGAATGACAGCCAGCCAATGTGTATAACCTCTCTGTGTCAGGACTTGCGTCCCGTCACCCGGCCCATCGGCCAACCGGTGAGAGGTCCGCGGGGTTTAAGCCGCGAGAGCGTACGTTTGATCGTTCGCAGTTGGTTTGTTCCAGATGGATTTACGAGGTGCCTGGCCCTCGGCATGCCCTACTCCAACTCCGTACCCACGTCGAAACCAGGTCGGCCCCAGAGAGAGAAGTCTCACATTATGCCTGTCACACAGACTTCAAGAGCCCGATCTCCAGACTCTTTCTGAAGTTCGACAGGCGTGTGATTCAGCGCAACGCCCGCAGCCACTCGATCAGCTGCGACGGCGTGTCCACCACCACGTCCGCACCCCAGGCCTCGATGGGTTCGCCATCGCCGAGGTAGCCCCAGCGCACCGCCACCGTCGGCATGCCCGCCGCTCGGCCCGCAACGATGTCGCGTGCGTCGTCGCCGACGTAGATGCACTCGTGCGGCAACACGCCGGCGCGTCGAGCCGCTTCCAGCAACGGCGCCGGATGCGGTTTGCTGTGCGGTGTCGTGTCGCCACCGACGACAGCTGCCGCTTGCGCATCCCAGCCCAGGCCGCGCGTCAGCGGCAACGCGAAGCGCTCGGACTTGTTGGTCACGATGCCCCAGCTCAGGCCATCGGCCACCAGCGACGCCAGCATCGCCCCGACACCGTCGAACGGGAAGGTCGCGCGCAGCAGCCGCTGCTCATACCGATCAAAAATTCGTCGCGCAGCGCGGGGAACGACATCTCCATCGGGGACACGCCGAACGCCACTCCCATCATTCCGCGCGCGCCCGTGCCGACCATCGGCCTCAAACGTTCGAACGGAACTTCAGGCAGGCCACGCGCGACCAGCATCTCGTTCGTCGCGCCCGCCAGATCAGGCGCGCTGTCGACCAACGTGCCGTCCAGATCGAACAGCACCGTCCGGATCGCCGTGCGCACCGGCGCTTTGGCCGGCGGCGAGTTCAGGGTCACCGTGCTCATGCGGGACGGCGGCAGGCCAGCAGGTAGTTCACGTCGGTGTCCGCATTCAGCGCATATCGCTGCGTGATCGGATTGAACGTCAGACCCTTGGCGCCCTGCACTTCCAACCCGGCATCGCGGCACATCTGCGCCAGCTCCGACGGACGGATGAATCGGGCATATTCATGCGTGCCGGCAGGCAGCATGCGCAGGACGTACTCGGCGCCCACGATCGCGAAGAGGAAGGACTTGGCGTTGCGGTTCAAGGTCGACAGGAAGACCCATCCGCCCGGCTTCACCAGCTGCCCCAGCGCGTTCACCACGGAGGCGGGATCCGGGACATGCTCCAGCATCTCCATGCAGGTCACCACATCGAAGGACGCGGGGCGCTGTGCTGCCAGATCCTCGACTGCGATCTCCTGGTAGGCGACGTTTTCCGTGCCCGCCTCCATCGCGTGCAGCTCGGCCACGCGGAGCGACTTCGTCGCCAGGTCGATGCCCAGCACGTTCGCGCCCTTGCGCGCCATCGCATCGGTCAGGATGCCGCCGCCGCAGCCGACGTCCAGCGCCGTCTTGCCTTGCAGACCGCAATGCCCGTCGATCCAGTTCAATCTCAACGGATTGATCTGGTGCAAGGGCTTGAATTCACTTTCGGTATCCCACCAGCGGTGAGCCAGCTCGCTGAATTTCTCGAGCTCTTTTGCGTCGACATTCGCCATGGGCGCAATGGTAGCCGAGCGCCACCGCCTCATGCCCGACATCGCCAGAGATTGCCGATGCCATGCACCCTTCCAGGCCCCGCACGCTCATGACATGCCCATGAAAAAACCCCGCGAGCTTGACAGCTGGCGGGGTTCATCGAACGGCGACCGAAGTCGCCGTTGCATCGTCGCTTACTTGACGGCGCGGGTACCGACCACTTCGATTTCGACGCGGCGGTTCTTGGCGCGGCCTTCCGCGGTCTTGTTGTCGGCGATGGGCTGCTTCTTGCCCTTGCCTTCGGTGTAGACGCGGTTCTTTTCCAGACCCTTCGACACCAGGTACTGCTTGACCGATTCAGCGCGCTGAACCGACAGCTTCTGGTTGTAGGCGTCCGTGCCGATGCCGTCGGTGTGGCCGACGGCAATGATCACTTCCAGGTTGATGCCACCGGTCTTGGAGACCAGGTCATCCAGCTTGGCCTTGGCTTCCGGCTTCAGGGTCGACTTGTCGAAGTCGAAGAAGGCATCAGCGGCGTAGGTGACCTTTTCGCTGGTCGGTGCCACCGGCACCGGCACGACGGCCGGAGCCGACGGTGCGGCGGCCGGAGCCGGAGCGGGCGCCGCGGCCGGAGCCTGAGCAACCACCGGCTTCAGCGCGCCGTCGCAATCCTTGGCAGCCGTGGCCGGCGTCCAGAAAGCATCGCGCCAGCACAGCTCGTTCGTACCGTTCTTCCAAACGGTGCCATCCGTAGCGCGCCAGTTATCCACGGTTTGGGCCATAGCACCCGAGGTGGCGACGGCGGCGACAGCGAAGAGCGCTGCCACGCGGTTCAATTTCTTCATGATTCTCCTCTCAAGGAAAGCCGCAGTTGCCCTGCGAAACGTCCAATGTCGGAACTAAAACCACAGGAGTCTCCCTGACCAAGGGTTTCTCCTAGGGACGAACCGATTGTGCCATAGGGCAACAGGACGCCTCCATTCTCACGGCAGCCGCCGCTTTCATTCATGAACCTGTTGCGCAAGCACGACAAGCGCGCGCAATTAGAATCATCGTCTTCCGATCTCTCCAGAGGCCGCGCACTTCCCTGCGCGCCCCATGCGCATGACCCAGTTCGCCAAGGAAACCCTGCCGATCAGCCTCGAGGAGGAGATGCGCCGCTCCTACCTCGATTACGCGATGAGCGTGATCGTCGGCCGCGCCCTGCCCGACGCCCGCGACGGCCTGAAGCCGGTGCATCGGCGCGTGCTCTTCGCGATGCACGAGCTGAACAACGACTGGAACCGGCCGTACAAGAAGTCGGCCCGTATCGTCGGCGACGTCATCGGTAAATACCACCCGCACGGCGACAGCGCCGTGTACGACACCATCGTGCGGCTGGCGCAGGACTTCTCGCTGCGCCACATGCTGGTGGACGGCCAGGGCAATTTCGGATCGATCGACGGCGACAACGCCGCCGCCATGCGATACACCGAAATCCGGCTGTCGAAAATCGCCCATGAAATGCTGGCCGATATCGACAAGGAAACCGTCGATTACGGTCCGAACTACGATGGCAGCGAGAAAGAACCGCTGGTATTGCCGGCCCGTCTGCCGAATCTGCTGATCAACGGCTCGTCCGGTATCGCGGTCGGCATGGCGACGAATATCCCGCCGCACAACCTGAACGAGTCGGTCGACGCCTGCCTGCATGCGCTGAAGAATCCGGACTGCTCGATCGACGAGCTGATGGAGATCATCCCGGCGCCGGACTTCCCGACCTCCGGGATCATCTACGGCCTGAGCGGCGTGCGCGAAGGCTACCGCACCGGCCGCGGCAAGGTCGTGATGCGCGCGAAGGTCCATTTCGAGGACATCGACCGCGGCCAGCGCCAGGCGATCATCGTCGACGAGATCCCCTACCAGGTGAACAAGAAGACCCTGCTCGAGCGCATCGCCGAGCTGGTCCAGGAAAAGAAGATCGAGGGCATCAGCCACATCCAGGACGAGTCCGACAAGGACGGGATGCGCGTGGTGATCGAGCTCAAGCGCGGCGAGGTCCCGGAAGTCGTCCTGAACAACCTGTACAAGCAGACGCAGCTGCAGGACAGCTTCGGCATGAACATGGTGGCGCTGATCGACGGTCAGCCCAAGCTGTGCAACCTGAAGGACCTGATCACGGTCTTCCTGGAGCACCGCCGCGAGGTCGTCACCCGCCGCACCGTCTTCGAGCTGCGCAAGGCCCGCGAACGCGGCCACGTGCTGGAAGGCCTGGCCGTCGCGCTGGCCAACATCGACGACTTCATCGAGATCATCAAGCGCAGCCCCAGCCCGCCGGTCGCCAAGGCCGAGCTGATGGCCCGCGCCTGGGACTCGTCGCTGGTGCGCGAGATGCTGTCGCGCGCCGAGACCGAAGCCGCCGGCGGCCGCAACGCCTACCGGCCGGAAGGCCTGCCCGCGCAGTACGGCATGCAGGACGACGGCCTGTACAAGCTGTCGGACGACCAGGCCGGCGAGATCCTGCAGATGCGCCTGCAACGCCTGACCGGGCTGGAGCAGGACAAGATCGTCGGCGAGTACCGCGACGTGATGGCCCAGATCGCCGACCTGCTCGACATCCTGGCCACGCCCGCCCGCGTGACGACCATCATCGGCGACGAGCTGACCTCGGTCCGCCAGGAATTCGGCCAGACCAAGCTGGGCGCCCGCCGCAGCGTGATCGAGCACAACGCCCAGGAACTTGGCACCGAGGACCTGATCACGCCGACCGACATGGTGGTGACGCTCTCGCACACCGGCTACATCAAGAGCCAGGCGCTCAGCGAGTACCGCGCGCAGCGCCGCGGCGGCCGCGGCAAGCAGGCCACCGCCACGAAGGACGACGACTGGATCGACCAGCTCTTCATCGCCAACACGCACGACTGGATGCTGTGCTTCAGCAACCGCGGCCGCGTGTACTGGCTCAAGGTCTGGGAAGTGCCGCAAGGCTCGCGCAACGCGCGCGGCAAGCCGATCGTCAACATGTTCCCGCTGCAGCCGGAAGAGAAGATCAACGTCATCCTGCCGCTGACCGGCGAGTTCCGCACCTTCCCCGAAGACCACTTCATCTTCTTCGCCACCGCGCTGGGCACGGTCAAGAAGACCTCGCTGAAGGACTTCAGCAACCCGCGCAAGGCCGGCATCATCTCCGTCGACCTGGACGAGGGCGACTACCTGATCGGCGCCGCGCTGACCGACGGCCAGCATGACGTGATGCTGTTCTCCGACGGCGGCAAGGCGGTGCGCTTCGACGAGGACGACGTCCGCCCCATGGGCCGCCAGGCCCGCGGCGTGCGCGGCATGATGCTCGAGCCCGACCAGCGCCTGATCGCGATGCTGGTGGCCGAGGACGAGACCCAGAGCGTGCTGACCGCCACCGAGAACGGGTACGGCAAGCGCACCAACATCGCGGAATACACGCGTCACGGCCGCGGCACGAAGGGCATGATCGCCATCCAGCAGAGCGAGCGCAACGGCAAGGTCGTGGCCGCGACGCTGGTCCGCCCCGAGGACGAGATCATGCTGATCACGGACACCGGCGTGCTGGTGCGCACGCGGGTTGCCGAGATCCGCGAACTGGGTCGCGCCACGCAAGGCGTGACGCTGATCTCGCTGGACGAGGGCGCGAAGCTCTCGGGCCTGCAGCGCATCGTCGAGAACGACGCGAATGAATCGACAGAATCGACCGATGCGGACGCCACCGGCGCCGACGGTTCCGATGCCGGCGACGCCACGGGCGCCACCGGTGACTCCACCCCCGACGTGAAGGAATGACCTTGTTGCTGAAGTCCATCCAAGCCGGCGCCATCGCCGCCTCGCTGCTGGCGAGCCCCGTCGTCTTCGCGCAGAAGGCTGACAGCCCGCAGTCCAAGAAGGATGTCATCGCGAAGATCCTGGAAATCCAGCGTCCCGCGATCGAGGCGCTGACCATGGGCGTGCTGAGCCGCCCGGTCAACGAGCTCGCCGCCAAGGCAGCGCCGGCGCTGCGCAACGTGCCCGAAGCCAAGCGCGAAGCCACCGCCAAGCAGATCGACGCCGACCTGCGCAAGTTCCTGGAAGACAACGCCAAGCCGCTGGTCGACAAGGGCATCAAGCTGGCGCCGTCGACGATGGGCGTCGCGCTGGACGAGAAGTTCACCGAAGACGAGCTCAAGCAGCTGCTGGCCTGGCTGCAGTCGCCGGTGAGCAAGAAGTTCGCCGAGTCGTCGCAGGAGTTGCAGAGCCTCTACACGAAGAAGCTGATCGACGACAACGGCAAGCAGCTCGACGACAAGTTCACCGCGCTGCAGCAGAACGTCGCGAAGCAGCTCGGCCTGGAAGCCGGCCCCGCGCCATCGGGCTCCGCTTCGGCACCGAAGCTCAACACCAACAAGCCGGCGACCACGCCGACCCCGAAGAAGTAAGCCCCGCGGCGGCGCGGCGAGGGTCCTGCATCCTCGACGCGCCGTCCGGACGCGCCGCAGCACGCGCTCACCGCGACGCCATCGCGTGGTGACCGTGCCTTCCGGGCGCCTTCATCACTTTCCACCATTCGCGACCCGCCTCCGCACCCTCATGCAAGCTGTCCGCCCGTTCAACTTCTCCGCCGGTCCCGCCGCCCTCCCGCAGGAGGTCCTGAGCCTGGTGGCCGAAGAGATGCTCGACTGGCACGGCTCCGGCATGAGCGTCATGGAGATGAGCCACCGCGGACGCGAATTCATCTCGATCTATGAAGCCGCCGAGGCCGACCTGCGCGACCTGCTGCAGGTGCCGGCGAACTTCCGCATCCTGTTCATGCAGGGCGGCGGCCTGGGCGAGAACGCCATCCTCCCGCTGAACCTGTCGCGCGGCGGCGCCGTGGACGTCGTCGTCACCGGCTCCTGGTCCAGCAAGAGTGCCGGCGAAGCGAAGCGCTACGCCGACGTCCGGATCGCCGCGAACGCCGCCGAGCAGGACGGCGCCGGCGGCCGTTACCTCGACATCCCCGATCCGTCGACCTGGCAGCTCCGCAAGGACGCCGCCTACGTCCACGTCTGCACCAACGAAACCATCGACGGTGTCGAGTTCCAGGCCCTGCCCGACCTGAAGGCGCTGGGCATCGGTGCGCCGCTGGCGATCGACTTCTCGTCGCACGTCGCCTCGCGCGCGGTCGACTGGTCCAGGGTCGGCATCGCCTTCGCCGGCGCGCAGAAGAACATCGGTCCGGCCGGCCTGACGCTGGTCATCGTCCGCGAGGACCTGCTGGGCCATGCGCTCCCGATCTGCCCCTCCGCCTTCGACTACAAGATCGTGGCCGAGGCGCAGTCGATGTACAACACGCCGCCGACCTTCGGCATCTACGTCGCCGGCCTGGTCTTCCAGTGGCTCAAGCGTTTCGAGTACGCCGGCAAGACCGGCCTCGCCGCGATCGAGCAGCGCAACATCGACAAGGCCGCCCTGCTCTACCAGGCACTGGACAGCTCCTCGCTCTATGAAAACCGCGTGGCGGCGCATTGCCGCTCGCGGATGAACGTCCCCTTTTTCCTCCGCGACGAGCGTCTGAACGACGCCTTCCTGGCCGGCGCCAGGGAACGCGGACTGCTGCAACTCAAAGGCCACAAGTCGGTGGGCGGCATGCGGGCATCGATCTACAACGCGATGCCGCTGGAGGGCGTACAAGCCCTGGTGAGCCACCTCCAAGACTTCGAGACCCGACATGGCTGACACGCCGACCCCTTCCACGCCGATCGAGCCGCTCGATCCGGGCCAGCCGGCCGGCACCCCGGTGCCACCCGCGCCGGTCGCCGACCCCGAACTGCTCGCGCTGCGCAACCAGATCGACGCGCTCGACTCGCAGCTGCTGACGCTGCTGAACCAGCGCGCCCACGTCGCCGAGCAGGTCGGCGAGATCAAGCGCCGCGACGGGACGCCCTTCTTCCGTCCCGACCGCGTCGCGCAGGTCATCGCCAAGATCAAGGGCGCCAACCCCGGTCCGCTGAAGGGCGACCACGTCGCCGCGATCTGGCGCGAGATCATGTCCGCCTGCCTGGCGCTCGAATCGCCGCAACGCGTCGCCGTGCTGGGCCCGTTCGGCACCTTCTGCGAGCAGGCCGCGATCGAGTACTTCGGCGGCGCCGCCGACCTGATCTACTGCAACAGCTTCGACGAGGTCTTCCACGCGACCGCCTCCGGCAGCGCGCAGTACGGCGTGGTCGGCGTCGAGAACATGACCGAGGGCGTGGTGACGCGCTCGCTCGACCTGTTCCTGCACACGCCCACGCATGTCGTCGGCGAGGTCAGCCTGCTGATCCGCCACAACCTGCTGCGCAAGGAGAACACGCTCGAGGGCGTCGAGGCCGTGCTGGCCCACCCGCAGGCACTGGCGCAGTGCCAGAACTGGCTGTCCAAGCACCTGCCCAATGCCGAGCGCCGCGCCGTCTCCAGCAACGCCGAAGGCGCCCGGCTGGCCGCACAGAACCCGGCCTACGCGGCCATCGCCAGCGAACGCGCGGCGACGCTCTTCGGCCTGCACATCACCGCGCACGCGGTGCAGGACGAAGCGTACAACCGGACCCGTTTCGCCGTGATCTGCCTGCCGCAGACCATGGCTACCCCCCGGCCACGGGGCGGGACTGCACCAGCCTCATCGTCTCCGTGGCGAACCGCCCCGGCGCGATGCATGATCTGCTGGTTCCTTTGAAGAGGCATGGCGTGTCGATGACACGCCTGGAATCGCGCCCGGCACGCACCGGTCAGTGGGAGTACTACTTCTACATCGACCTGGACGGCCACCCGTCGCAGCCGCACGTCGCGGCCGCGCTGGCGGAGCTGAGAGAGCTGTGCGCGTTCTACAAGGTCATCGGCGCCTACCCGCTGAAGTCCTGACGCTGACGTCCTGAGCGAAAGAGGTTTCTCGCGATGTACAACCAACTCGGCGTGATCGGTTGCGGCCTGATGGGCGGATCGTTTGCGCTGGCCATGAAGAAAGCCGGCCTCGTGCGCCGGGTGGTGGGCTACAGCAAGAGCCCGTCGACGACCGAGACCGCCCGTCGCATGGGCGTGATCGACATCGCCGCGGAATCGGCGCTGCTGGCCGTGTCCGGCTCGGACATCGTGCTGGTGGCCGTGCCGGTCGCCGCCACCGAGTCGACGCTCAAGGCCATCCGCCACCTGGTGCGGGCCGACGTGCTGCTGATGGACGTGGGCTCGACCAAGAGCGACGTCGTCGACGCGGCCAAGCGCGCGCTGGGCAAGCAGTTCTCGAGCTTCGTGCCCGCGCACCCGATCGCCGGCAAGGAGAGCGCCGGCGTGCAGCACGCCGACGCGGCGCTGTACCAGGGACGCCAGGTCATCCTGACGCCGCTGGAGCAGACCAAGCCGGAGATGGTGCAGAAGGCGACCGACCTCTGGTCGGCGCTGGGCTGCCAGGTGCTGAAGATGGCGCCGCATCACCACGACGAGGCCTTCGCCGCCGTCAGCCACCTGCCGCACCTGCTGGCCTACGCCTACTTCAGCTCGGTGCAGAAGCAGCCGTCGGGCCGCGACTTCCTGAGCCTGGCCGGGCCCGGCTTCCGCGATTTCACCCGCATCGCCGCCAGCGATCCCACCATTTGGCGCGACATCCTGATCGCCAACAAGCAGGACCTGCTGACGCAATCGCTGCGTTTCCGCGAAGTGCTGGACCAGATGGAGCACGCGATCCGCGAGGGCGACGCCCATGCGCTGGAGGCGATGATCCGCCAGGCGTCCGAGGGCCGCGCGCAGTGGCAGCTCGGCGCCCCGCGCCGTCGTCGAAGTCCAAGTAGCAGTCCAGGCAGCCCTTCCCCGACCGTCGCCGTTCCCGACCTTCACCCTTCCCGACCTACTTCTTCCCCGCCGGCACCTCGCGCGTGCCCGGAGCGCGCCATGTACAAGATCCCCTTCCTGGACCTGCCCCCGCTGCGCGGCGCCGCCGGCACCGTATCGCTGCCCGGCTCCAAGAGCATCTCCAACCGCGTGCTGCTGCTCGCCGGGCTGTCCGACGGCGTCACGCGCGTGCACGACCTGCTGGATTCGGACGACACCAAGGTCATGCTCGCCGCGTTGCGCGAGCTCGGCTGCCGGCTCGAGACCGGCACCGACGGCGTGCTGTCGGTGACCGGCATCGGCGGCGCGCTCCGGACGAAGGAGGCCAAGCTCTTCCTCGGCAACGCCGGCACGGCCATGCGACCGCTGACGGCCGCACTCGCCCTGCTGGCCGCGACGCAGGGCGGCAGCTTCGAACTCTCCGGCGTGCCCCGCATGCATGAGCGCCCGATCGGCGACCTGGTCGACGCGCTGCGCGCGCTGGGCTGCCCGATCGACTGCCTCGGCCAGGAAGGTTATCCGCCGCTGCGGTTGAACGGTCCGGCTTCGCTGACCCTCGACGCCCCGGTGCGCGTGCGCGGCGACGTGTCCAGCCAGTTCCTCACCGCCCTGCTGCTGGCGCTGCCGCTGGTGAGCGCGAACGACGTCGTCATCGAAGTCGCCGGCGAGCTGATCTCCAAGCCCTATGTCCACATCACGCTGGAACTGCTGGCACGCTTCGGCGTGGACGTCCGTCGCGACGACGACTGGCAGCGCTTCGTGATCCCCGCCGGCAGCCGCTACCGCTCGCCGGGCGAGGTGCACGTCGAGGGCGACGCGTCGTCGGCGTCCTACTTCGTCGCACTGGGCGCGATCGCGGCCACCGAG
Source organism: Roseateles chitinivorans (assembly GCF_050632145.1). Classification (GTDB taxonomy): domain Bacteria; phylum Pseudomonadota; class Gammaproteobacteria; order Burkholderiales; family Burkholderiaceae_C; genus Roseateles; species Roseateles chitinivorans_B. The sequence continues at coordinate 3,746,689 of NZ_CP192577.1, read as the reverse complement.
GCGCCGGTGCGCATCGAAGGCGTGGGCTCGACCTCCGTGCAGGGCGACGTCCGCTTCGTCGAGGCGGCCCAGACGATGGGCGCGCGCGTCGAGATCGGTCCGAACTGGCTCGAGGTCCGCCGCGGCGCCTGGCCGTTGAAGGCGCTGGACCTCGACTGCAACCACATCCCCGACGCCGCGATGACGCTGGCCGTGATGGCGCTCTACGCCGACGGCCCGACGACGCTGCGCAACATCGCCTCGTGGCGTGTCAAGGAGACCGACCGCATCGCCGCGATGGCCGCGGAACTGGGCAAGCTCGGCGCGCAGGTCGAGGAAGGCCCCGACTGGCTGCGCGTCCATCCGCTGAAGGCCTGGAAGCCGGCGGCCATCCACACCTACGACGACCATCGCGTGGCGATGTGCTTCTCGCTGGCCGCCTTCAACGGCCTGCAGGACGATCGCCAGGGGCCGGCGGTGCCGGTGCGCATCCTCGATCCGCAATGCGTCGCGAAGACCTTCCCGGACTACTTCGAGACGCTGTTCGGCGTCGTCCGCGCGGACGTGGCCGACATCCCCGTCATCACCATCGACGGCCCCACCGCCTCCGGCAAGGGCACGCTGACGGACGAGGTCGCCCAGGCGCTGGGCTACGACGTGCTGGACTCCGGCGCGTTGTACCGGGTGACCGGACTGGCCGCCTCGCGCAAGGGCCTCTCCCTGGACGACGGCGATGCCGTCGCCGCCGTGGTGCCCACGCTGGACCTGAAGTTCGAATCCGGCCGCGTGCTGCTCGACGACGAGGACGTCTCCGGCGACCTGCGCCAGGAGGCGACCGGCCTCATGGCCTCGCAGGTCGGCGCCCATCCCGCGGTGCGCCGAGCGCTGCATCAGCTGCAGCTGGACTTCCGCCGCCTGCCCGGCCTGGTCGCCGACGGGCGCGACATGGGCACCGCGATCTTCCCCGCCGCACCGCTCAAGGTCTTCCTCACCGCCAGCGCCGCCACACGGGCGGAGCGGCGCCACAAGCAATTGATTTCCAAGGGAATTCCGGCTAATATCGAGGGCTTGCGCGCTGATCTGGAAGCGCGGGACGCTCGCGACAAAGGTCGCAGCGCGTCGCCGCTTCAGGCCGCCGCGGACGCGATCGAGCTGGACAACTCGCAGCAGACCATCGGGGAATCCCGTGATCTGGTGCTGAGCTGGTGGAGCGAACGGCGTCCGTTCAAGGTCTGACCCTCACGGGTCCGGGTCAATCCCCGGGTCAACCGCAAGACAGGAGCATCACCCCTCCCTCCGGACGTCAGTCCACTGGGGGTGGTGCGTTCTACAACCTAACCCGCAAGTCCGCTTGCAACACATGCCCTCGCACCTCTCGGATCAGGCTGCCTGAGTCACTCTCCAGTGCTCAAGCCGCCGGACGCTCTGTGCCTGGCAAGGAAATCTCACATGTCCCAAATGGAATCTTTCGCCGCCCTGTTCGAGGAATCGCTGCAGAAGTCGAACATGCGCGCCGGCGAGGTCATCTCGGCTGAAGTCGTCCGCATCGAGCACAACTTCGTGGTCGTCAACGCCGGCCTGAAGTCCGAAGCCTACGTGCCCGTCGACGAGTTCAAGAACGACCAGGGCGAAGTCGAAGTCCAAGTCGGCGATTTCATCTCGGTGGCCATCGACGCCATCGAAAACGGCTACGGCGACACCATCCTGTCGCGCGACAAGGCCAAGCGCCTGGCCTCGTGGCTGTCGCTGGAAACCGCCCTGGAATCGGGCGATTTCGTGACCGGCACCGTCTCCGGCAAGGTCAAGGGCGGCCTGACCGTCCTGGTCAACGGCATCCGCGCCTTCCTGCCCGGTTCGCTGCTCGACACCCGCCCGGTGAAGGACATGAGCCCGTTCGAGGGCAAGACCATGGAGTTCAAGGTCATCAAGCTGGACCGCAAGCGCAACAACGTTGTGCTGTCGCGTCGCGCGGTGGTCGAGGCTTCGATGGGCGAAGAGCGCGCCAAGCTGCTGGAAACGCTGACCGAAGGCGCCATCGTCAACGGCGTGGTCAAGAACATCACCGAATACGGTGCGTTCGTGGACCTGGGCGGCATCGACGGCCTGCTGCACATCACCGACATGGCCTGGCGCCGTGTCCGTCACCCGAGCGAAGTGGTGACGGTCGGTCAGGAACTGACCGCCAAGGTCCTGAAGTTCGACGCCGAGAAGAACCGCGTCTCGCTGGGTCTGAAGCAGCTGGGCGACGACCCGTGGTTCGGCGTGTCGCGCCGCTACCCGGCCAACACCCGCCTGTTCGGCAAGGTCACGAACATCGCCGACTACGGCGCGTTCGTCGAGATCGAACCCGGCATCGAAGGCCTGGTGCACGTCTCCGAAATGGACTGGACCAACAAGAACGTGGCGCCTTCCAAGGTCGTCTCGCTGGGCGACGAAGTGGAAGTCATGGTCCTGGAGATCGACGAAGACAAGCGTCGCATCTCGCTGGGCATGAAGCAGTGCCGCGCCAACCCGTGGGAAGAGTTCGCCGAGAACGTCAAGCGCGGCGACCGCGTCAAGGGCCCGATCAAGTCGATCACCGATTTCGGCGTGTTCGTGGGCCTGGCCCAGGGCATCGACGGCCTGGTGCACCTGTCCGACCTGTCGTGGAACGAGCCGGGTGAAACCGCCGTCCGCAACTACAAGAAGGGCCAGGAAGTCGACGCCATCGTGCTGGCCGTGGACGTCGAGCGCGAGCGCATCTCGCTGGGCATCAAGCAGCTGGACGGCGATCCGTTCACGACCTTCGTCTCGGTCAACGACCGCGGCATGATCGTGACCGGCAAGGTCAAGACCGTCGACGCCCGTGGCGCCGAGATCGACCTGGGCGAGGAAGTCACCGGCTACCTGCGTGCTTCGGAAATCGGCCGCGACCGCGTGGAAGATGCCCGCAACGTGCTGAAGGAAGGCGACGAAGTCTCCGCCGTGATCGTCAACGTCGACCGCAAGTCGCGCAGCATCCAGCTGTCGATCAAGGCCAAGGACAACGCCGACGAACAGCAAGCCATGCAGCGTCTGTCGCAGTCGAACGAGCGTGAGAACGCCGGCACGACCAGCCTGGGCGCCCTGCTGCGCGCCAAGCTGGACAACCAGAACAACGGCTGATTGTCCTGACCGCCGGGCGTGGCGCGTGAGCGTCACACCCGGCCTCAAGAGAATCCCTTGTTCTGGCGGGAGGCGGGCTGAGTTAGCCTGCCTTCCCAGACGCCAATTCGACGCACAAGCGCTTCGACAGGCTCGCTCCGCAGCGAGCCTGTTTTTCTTCAGATGCCGACGACCATGACCCGATCCGACCTGGTGGCCCACTTGTCCGAGCGCTTCGGCCAGCTCACGCAACGAGACACCGAGTTCGCGGTCAAGACCATCCTGGACGCGATGTCCGACGCGCTGGCCCGCGGCCACCGCATCGAGATCCGCGGTTTCGGGAGCTTCTCGATCAACCGTCGCCCCCGCGCATGGGCCGCAATCCGCGCAGCGGCGAGCAGGTGCTGATCCCCGAGAAGCTGGTGCCCCACTTCAAGCCGGGCAAGGCCCTGCGCGAAGCCGTGGACGCGCAGCTGCCCGTCACGGACGAGGACCAGCAGGCCGCCGCCTGAACCCGACCTCTCCGGTCACAGCACCTCAAGACTGAAGGCGTCGCGATCCGCGGCGCTTTTTTTCGCCCGCTCAGTTCGCGCCGTCAAGGGATCGGGTCCGTCGGTTGCCGAATGTATTCAGGGGTTAACTCGCCCTGCCGTCCGTCATGGCGTACTCCGCACGCGCCTAGAATCGCCCCCCATGCGAATCCTGGTCTGGCTCTTCCGAGCATTCCTGTTCTTCTGTCTCTTCGCCTTCGCGCTGAACAACAGCCAGGAGGTCGTCGTGCACTGGTTCTTCGGCCAGTCGTGGCGCTCTCCGCTGGTGATCGTGGTGCTGCTGACCTTCGGGGTGGGCTGCGCCTTCGGCGTGCTGGCGATGGTCCCGGCCTGGTGGCGCCACAAGCGCGCCGCCGCGCGATCGCTCCCTCCGGCGGACGACCTGCCGCCCCCTCGGCGACCGCGACCGCCAACGACCCCAAGATCCCCGATGGAATTTGATCTCAGCTGGCTGCTGATCGGCGTGCCCCTGGTCTTCGGACTGGGCTGGCTGGCCTCCAAGCTGGACGCGCGCCAATGGAAGCGCGAACAGCGCGACGCGCCGCGCGCCTACTTCAAGGGCTTGAACCTGCTGCTCAACGAGCAGCAGGACAAGGCGATCGACGCTTTCATCGAGGCGGTGCAGGCCGATCCCGACACCTCCGAGCTGCACTTCGCGCTGGGCAACCTGTTCCGCCGCCGCGGCGAGTACGAACGCGCCGTGCGCGTGCATCAGCACCTGCTGTCGCGCGGCGACCTGCCGAAGTCCGAGCGCGACCGCGCGCAGTACGCGCTGGCGCAGGACTTCTTCAAGGCCGGCCTGTTCGACCGCGCCGAGTCCGCCTACGAGGCGCTCAAGGGCACGGCCTTCGACCACGACGCCGCGCTGGCGCTGCTGTCGCTGTACGAGCGCTCGCGCGAATGGGCGAAGGCGGCCGAGGTCTCCGAGCAGCTCGAGGCGACCGGCACCGGCAGCTTCGCGAGCCGCATCGCGAACTACTGGTGCGAGCTGGCGCTCGAAGCCCAGGCCCGCCAGGATGAAACGCAGGCGCGTCGCTGGCTGGACCAGGCCCGCGAGCGCGCGCCGCAGTCGGCGCGGGCCTATGTGCTGCTCGGCCAGATGCTGGCGCGCCAGGGCGACCAGTCCGGCGCGATGGGCCTTTACGGCGAATTGCTGAGGGCCAATCCCGACGCCTTCAACCTCGTCGCGCGCGACTACGCGCAGGCCGCGCAGGCCACCGGCACGGCGGCGCAGGCGCTGGCGCTGATCGAGGCCCAATACCGCCGGCATCCGAGCATGGCGCTGCTGCAGGCCATCGCGCTGCTGGAGCCCGCGCCCGACGCCCAGCGCCGCCGCCTGACCGACCACCTGCGCGTCGAGCCGGCCCTGTCGGCCGCCACACAGCTGCTGCAGCAGAGCCAGGCGCGTCAGCAGCCGCTCAACGAGGACGAGGCCCAACTGGTCGGCACCGCGCTGCAACGCGCCGTGCGGCCGCTGCAGCGCTACCGCTGCGCCGCCTGCGGCTTCGAGTCGCAACACTATTTCTGGCAATGCCCGGGCTGCCTCAGCTGGGACAGCTACCCTCCCCGCCACGTCGAAGAGCTCTGACCGATGAACACCCCGATGAGCTCCGCTCCGGCCCCGGCGTCCAGCACCGCGCCGACGCCCGCGCCGACGTCCGGCGACCGCGTCATCCTCTGCATGAAGTGGGGCACGAAGTACGGCCCCGAGTACGTCAACCGCCTCTACGCGATGGTGCGCCGGCACCTGCGCGGCGACTTCCGCTTCGTCTGCCTGACCGATCGCGGCGAGGGCGTGCGGGCCGAGGTCGAATGCCTCCCGATCCCGCCGCTGGACCTGCCGCCCGGCAGCCCGGAGCGCGGCTGGACCAAGCTGACCACCTTCAGCGACGACCTGGTGCAGAAGTACGGCCTGCGCGGCACGGCCCTGTTCCTCGACCTCGACGTCGTGATCGTCGACGACATCACGCCCTTCTTCGAAGAGCCCGGCGAATTCCTCATCATCCACGACTGGAAGCGGCCCTGGCGCATCACGGGCAACTCCTCGGTCTACCGGTTCACGCTGGGCACCCACCCCGAGGTGCTGGTCAAGTTCAGGCGCGAGTTCGACGCGATCCGTCAGCAGTTCCGCAACGAGCAGGCCTACCTCTCCGACGAGATGCAGCGCAAGGGTCTGCTGAAGTACTGGGACGACCGCTGGTGCGCGAGCTTCAAGTACCACAGCATCCCGCGCTGGCCGATGAACTATTTCCAGGCGCCCTTCATCCCCGACGGCGCGCGTATCCTGATCTTCCACGGCGTCATGAATCCGCCCGACGCGCTGGCCGGCCGCAGCAACGGCAACTGGCGCCGTCCGAAGCCGGCACCGTGGATCGCCGATCACTGGCACGAGTGAGGAGTCCCGCGCCATGAGCGGCCCCCTGTCGTCCCCGGCTTCCTCCACGGTTGCCTCCCCGACCCGGCCCGGCGGGTCCACCCAGGTCGCGTCGGCGTCCCCGCTCGCGACGACGCCCTGGCTGTCCGTGCTCATCCCCGTGCACAACGTCAAGGACTACCTGCGCGAATGCCTGGACTCGGTCCTCGCGCAGGCCGATGCCGGCGTCGAAGTGCTGATGGTGGACGACTGCTCCACCGACGGATCCGGCGAGCTCGTGCGCACGCTGGTCGCCGCGCAGGCCGACGGTCCGGTGACGGTGCAAGGCTTGTTCCACGCGCAGAACCAGGGACTCTCCGGCGCGCGCAACACGATGCTGCAGGCCGCGCGTGGCGAGTACGTCTGGTTCCTGGATTCCGACGACTACCTGATGCCGGGCGCGATCCCGAGATTGCGCCAGGTGGTCCAGGACCATGCCCCGGCGCTGGTGCTGTGCGATTTCTTCATGCTGCGCGAGCGCATGAAGCTCAAGCACCGGCTGCGCGGCGAACTGCACCGGCGCACCTTCGCGGGTCCGGAACGCCAGCTGATGCGCGATCCGTCGCGGCTGATGCAAGGGCTGTTCGAGGCGGGCCAGATGCACAGCTGGTCCAAGATCGCGCGACGCAGCGTCTGGGGCGAGCAGGTGCGCTTCCCCGTCGGCCGGTATTTCGAGGACATGGCGACCACGCCCCTGCTGGCGCTGCTCGCCGAGAGCGCGTGGTACGAGCCGGAAGTCTGGGTGGCCTATCGCCAACGGGCCGGTTCGATCCTGAGCACGCCCAACACGACCAAGGCGGAACACCTGGCCCATGCGCTCGCGAACCTGCGCGACGCGGCCGCGGGCGCGCCGCTGGACGACGCCGCGCGTTTCGCCTGGGCCCACTTCGCGGCGCGCAACTTCATCGGCGCCTCGCGCATGGTCGACAAGGCGCTGCCCGACGGCTGCGCCGGCATGGTGGCGATGTTCAGGCAGGCCTTCGAGGAAGCGTCGCCGATCCCGCTGCGCGAGCTCGATCGCGCCTACAAGCGCCGGGGCTGGTACGTCCGCGCGATGCGCCTGCGCTACTGGCTGCGCCGCGCCGAGGACCAGCACCGCGCCGCCGCGGCCTGAGCGTCGACGGACCGGCAGGTCCGTGGGCATCCGCCCTCGGTTGTCAGCGATCGGCAGCGATCGGCGGCCGCGCCGCCCGGGGCGTCACAGCGCCATCAGCATGTCTTCGTAGCGCCGCATCATGAGGTCGACGCCGTGCTCCTCGATCGCGCGGGCGCGCGCCGCGGCGCCCAGCCGCCCCACCAGCGCCGGGTCGCGCAGCAGCCGTTCCAGGGCCTGCGCCAGCGCCGCCGGGTCGGCCTCCGGCACCATCAGGCCTGTGCGGCCGTCCTCGATCACGCCCTCGACGCCGGGCACCAGCGACGCCACGCAGGCGCAACCGGCCGCCATCGCCTCCAGCAGCGCCAGGGGCATCCCTTCCCAATGCGTGGACAGCACGAAGATCTGCTGACTCATCAGCAGGCCCGGGATGTCGCCGTGATGGCCGAGGAAACGCACCTGCCCGTCCAGGCTCAGCTGGCGGGTCAGCCGCTCGGTGGCGCGCCGGTAGGCCTCCTTGCCGCCGCCGGCCAGGTGCAGCACCGGCCGCAGCCCGCGCTCGCGCAGCAGCGCCAGCGCACGGATCAAGGTCTGGGGATCCTTCTGCCGCGCGAAGCGCGCCGACATCACGATGCCCGGCTCCCGCCCCGCGGCCGGATGCTCGTCGGCGGCGGAGAAGCGATCCAGCCGGATCCCGTTCGGGATCGCCGTCGTCTTCTCCTCGGGCATGCCCAGGTCGACCAGGCGCCTGCGCACGCCCTCCGACACGCCGACCAGCCGCGCGCTGACCGCGCTCAACCGACGCGCCTGCGCGCGCTTGCAGCGCGTGTACCGCTCGCGCGAGTTGTGCTCCACCTGCACCAGCACCGGCACGCCGGCCAGGCGTCCGGCGCGACGGCCCAGCAGGTGTTCGGGGAACCCGTGCGCCATCACCACGTCGGGGCGCACCTGCTCGCACAGGCGGCGCAGCGCCCAGATCGTCGCCAGATGCGCCCAGCCGGGCACGACATGGACCGGCAGGCCCTGCTCGCGCAGCGCCTGGATGCGGGCCAGCTTGGTGGGGTTCTCGGTGCGCATCTTGCGGCGCAGGACGAGGACCGGTTCGATGCGCTCGCTCTTCAACTGCGCCAGGCACAGATCGACCGCCACCTGGGTGGCGCCGGAGAAGCCGCCGGTGACGAAATGCAGCACGCGCCGGCGCCCGGGCGCCGGCGGAATGCTCGGGAGAATCTCAGACATCGCGGCAGTGTATGCGGGGCACGTCCGGTTACCGGCGCGGTACGGCCGGGCGAGGTCCGCAGCGGGGGGACCTGCCCGCCCGGTCGAGAAGCCACGGTAAATTTGGGTTGATCCGGGGGATCGGGCAGGCGTCCGCGATCACAATCGCGAGCAACCGCGAACCCTGAACAGGAGAAGGCCCCGGAGGGCTTCCCACCATGAAGACTGACTACCTGATCGTCGGCGCCGGCTTCGCCGGCTCCGTCTGCGCACGCGTGCTGGCGGACGCCGGCAAGACGGTGCACCTGATCGACAAACGCCCCCACATCGGCGGCAATGCCTACGACGAACGCGACGCCCACGGCGTGCTGATCCATCCGTACGGGCCGCACATCTTCCACACGAACGCGAAGAAGGTCTTCGAGTTCCTGTCGCGCTTCACCACCTGGCGCTTCTACGAGCATCGCGTGCTGGCCCAGGTCGGCGAGCAGCTGGTGCCCATCCCCATCAACCGCACGACGATCAACACGCTCTACGGCCTGTCGCTGACCGAGGACGAGGTGCAGGGCTACCTCGAGACGGTGCGCGAGCCCCGCGATCCGATCCAGACCAGCGAGGACGTGGTGCTGAACAGCGTCGGCCGCGACCTGTGCGACAAGTTCTTCCGCGGCTACACCCTGAAGCAGTGGGGACTCGACCTGTCGCAGCTGTCGGCCGGCGTGGCCGCGCGCATCCCCACGCGCAGCAACGACGACGACCGCTACTTCGGCGACACCTTCCAGTTCATGCCGGCGGACGGCTACACGGCGATGTTCCAGCGCCTGCTCGACCATCCCGGCATCACGGTCCGCACCGGCGTGGACTTCCAGGACGTGCGCGGCGACTTCCCCGGCGCGCACATCATCTACACCGGTCCGATCGACGCCTACTTCGACCACGTGCACGGCGCCCTGCCCTACCGCAGCCTGCGCTTCGACCACGAGCACCTGCCGACCACGGCGCAGATCCAGACGGTCGGCACGGTCAACTACCCGAACGACCACGCGTACACCCGCATCACCGAGTTCAAGCACCTGACCGGCGAGACGCATGCGGGCACGTCCATCGTGCGCGAGTACCCGCAGGCCGAAGGCGATCCCTACTACCCGGTGCCGCGGCCCGAGAACGAGGCGCTCTTCAAGAAGTACGCCGAGATGGGCGAGCAGGCCGAGGGCGTGACCTTCGTCGGCCGCCTGGCCCAGTACCGCTACTACAACATGGACCAGATCGTGGCCGCCGCGCTGAAGACCGCGCAGGACCTGCTGGACGGGAGCGCGGTGGCATGAGCGGCGTGGTCCCGGACACGACGGGTGCACGACGGGGCACCCGCAACCTCGTCATCCTGCGCGCGGGGGACGCGTCGCTGCACGCGGGCTGGATCGCGCAGCGCGATCGCGACTTCGACCTGTTCGTCAGCTACTTCGGCAAGCAGCCGGGCATGCACCAGGCCGACGCTGACTACTACGAGCACCGGCCGGGACCGAAATGGTCCTGCATCGCGGAACTGCTGGCCGAACATCCGTCGCTGATCGACCGCTACGACGCCTTCTGGTTCCCGGACGATGACCTGGCCGCGACGACCGACACGGTGAACCGGATGTTCGCGCTGTTCCGCGGCTTCAGCCTGTCGCTGGCCCAGCCGGCGCTGACGCGGGACTCGTACCACTCGTGGCCGATCGTGCTGGAGCATCCGGAGTGCGTGATGCGCCACGTCGACTTCGTCGAGGTGATGGCCCCGCTGTTCGATCGCGCCACGCTGCGGGCCTGCCTCAAGACCTTCTCGATGAGCCGCAGCGGCTGGGGACTGGACTGGATCTGGCCGACCATGGCCGGCAAGGGGCGCACGGATTCGATCGCGATCATCGACGCCACCCCGGTGCGTCACACGCGACCGCTGGGCGGCGACCTGTACCGCAATCATCCCGAGCTCGATCCGCGTCAGGACGAGGCGCGCCTGCTGGCCGAGTTCGACCTGGTCAAGCACCGCTGGTCGGGCAAGTTCCGCGTGTACAGTGTGATCGCCCGCCAGCCGCCGTCGCTGGGCGACCGCTGGCGCATGGCGATCAACCGCCTGAAGGCGGCGCATCGCTACAAGCGGGCGCTCCGCAAGGGTCGCGTGACGCAGCCCATCGCCCCGACCTGATCCCGATCAATGACGACCCCTTCGACGCCCTCGGACGACACCCCCCTGCGAGAGACCGCCAGCCGCCTGTGGCGGTTCATGAAGCCGCACCGCTGGGGGCTGCTGCTGTCGGTGCTGGCCTTCGTGCTGGTCGCGACGACCGAGCCGCTGATCCCGAAACTGCTGGGCTACGCGCTCGGCGAGGGCTTCAACGCCAAGCCGGCCACGACATCGGTGATCGGACTGCCCGGTACCGCGCCGGCGGCGTCGGCCGTCCCGGCTGCGGCCGCGACAGCACCGGCCTCGGCCGCGACCGTCGCGCCGGCCGCTTCCTCCGCCGCGCCCTCGATGGCTTCGATCAACCTGGATTACAGCTTCCCGATCTGGATGGTGCCGATCGTGCTGATCGGGCTGTTCGCCATCCGCGGCCTGTTCACCTTCTGCGGCCAGTACATGCTGAACTGGACGATCTCGCGGACGGTGATGGACATCCGCACCGCGCTGCTGCAGGTCCTGCTGCGCGCCGACGCGCGGGTCTACACCAGCCTGCAGCCGGCGACGGCGGTGACCAAGGTCGTCAACGATCCGCAGCATGTCGTGACGCTGATCGCCGGCTCCCTGGTGACGATCCTGCGCGACGGCCTGCCGGCGCTGGCGCTGATGGGCTACCTGTTCGCGCTGAACTGGAAGCTGACGCTGCTGTCGCTGATCACGGTGCCCGGCCTGGCCTTCGTCGTGCGCAAGGTCAACAAGCGGGTCCGGCGCATGGGCACCTGGGCCTACGACGCGCAGCTGCGCCTGGTGTCGGTCGTCGAGGACGTCACCCGCGCCTGGCGCGTCGTGCGCAGCTTCGACGCGGCCGGCTACGAGACGCGCCGCTTCGCCGAGCGCGCCCGCGAGGTGCAGCGCAGCATGCTCAAGACGGCGGCCTCCAACGCGATGGCGCAACCGCTGTCGCAGCTGATGGCCAGCGTCGGCATCTCGATCATCGTCAGCCTGGCGCTGTACCAGTCGCGGGTGAACGGCACCGGCGTGGGCGAGTTCGCCTCGTTCGTCGCGGCGCTGCTGTTCATGAGTTCGCGGCTGCGGCACCTGAGCGACGTGATGCAACCCATCACGAATGCGCTGGTCGTCGCGCGCGGCTGCATCGGACTGCTGGACACGCCGGCCGAGCCCGACACCGGCACGCGCGAGCTCACCGACGTGCGCGGCGACATCGCCCTGCAGCAGGTCACGCTGCGTTATCCGGGCGCGAACCGCGACGCGCTCGCCGCGCTGGACCTGCAGATCCCGGCGGGCAGGACGACCGCGCTGGTGGGCAGCTCGGGTGCGGGCAAGAGCTCGGTGGTCAACCTGCTGCTGGGCTTCGAACGTCCGGACAGCGGCCGCATCCTGCTCGACGGCGTTGCCATCGACGAGTTGACCAAGGCCAACCTGCGGCGCCAGTTCGCGGTCGTGTCGCAGGACATCGTGCTGTTCGACGCCTCCGTGGCGGACAACATCGCCTACGGCCAGGAACGCGACGAGGTGAAGCTGGAGCAGTCGCTGCGTGCCGCGGCGCTCTGGGACTTCGCGCAATCGCTGCCCGAAGGCCTGGACACGACGGTGGGCGCCAACGGCAGCAAGCTGTCCGGCGGCCAGCGCCAGCGGCTGGCGATCGCACGCGCGCTGTACAAGGACGCGCCGGTGTGGATCTTCGACGAGGCGACCTCGGCGCTGGACACCGAGAGCGAGCGCGCCGTGCAGCAGGCGCTGGAGCAATGGCAGGGCCGCAAGACGCTGATCGTGATCGCGCACCGCCTGTCGACCATCCGTCGTGCCGACTGCATCCAGGTGATGGCCGACGGCCGGGTCGTCGAATCCGGCAACCACGATGAACTCGTGGCCAAGGACGGCGTCTACGCCAGCATGGTGAAGGTGCAGCACTGAGCCCCCTCACCCCCCGTCACCCAGCTCGGTCCGAGCCATCGGAAGCCGGCCCGGGGGATGCGACCTGCGGTGAAGCCCCGCCAGCGTGGGAGCGGACCCCGGGCCGCCTTCCGATGGCGAGCGGGCTGCTTGTCAGCGCTGACACAAAGACGATAAGCCGCCGACAAGGCGGCGCTATCCAATGCGGAGCATCCCTTTCAGGAGTTCCGCCATGCAGCCACACCGCCACGATGCCGCAGAAGAATCCGGCCATGACCACGATCAAGGTCTCGCACACGACCTTGCCGTGCTGCAGCGGCGCCGCCGTGCGCTGGGCCTGCTGGCCGGCATCGCCGGACTGGGCGGCCTGACGCTGCTGGGCTGCGGCGGTGGCGGGGCCGACGCCGGCACGAGCACCACGGGGACGGGGACGGGAACAGGGACCGGGACCGGCACGGGATCGACCGGATCGACCGGATCGACGAGTTCCACGGGCACCGCCGGCAGTTGCTCGGTGATTCCGGAAGAGACCGCCGGCCCCTACCCCGGCGACGGCTCCAACGGCAACGGCAGCGGCATCGCCAACGTGCTCGCGCTGAGCGGCATCGTGCGCAGCGACATCCGCGCCAGCATCGGTACCGCGAGCGGCGCCGCGGGCGGCGTGCCGCTGACCCTCACGCTGAAGCTCGTGAACGCGAGCAGCAGCTGCGCCGACCTGTCCGGCTACGCGATCTACCTGTGGCACTGCGACCGCGAGGGGCGCTACTCGCTCTACAGCGCCAGCGTCGTCAACGAGAACTACCTGCGCGGCGTGCAGAGCACCGGCAGCGACGGCACGGTCACCTTCACGACGATCTTCCCCGGCTGCTACGACGGCCGCATGCCGCACATGCACTTCGAGGTCTATCGCAACGCCGGGGCTGCGACCTCGTACGCGAACAAGATCAAGACCTCGCAGATCGCCTTCCCGACGGCGGCCTGCACGACGGTCTACAGCACCGCGTCGGGCTACAGCAGCAGCCTGACGAACTTCAATCGCATCAGCTTCGCCTCCGACAACGTCTTCAGCGACGGCTACACGACGCAGCTGGCCACGCTCACCGGCGACGTCGCGAACGGCTATGCCGCGACGCTGACGGTGGGCATCGCCGCTTGAAGCGGATCCCATGCCCCGCTACATCCCTTCCCCGCGCAAGGACGGGGCCCAAGGCGCCTACGGCACTCACGGCGCTCCCGGCGCTCACGGCTCCTTCGGCGCGATCGGCGCCAACCCCTCCTCCGGTTCCGACCCCGGTGTATCGTCCGTGACGGGGTTGGGCATGCCGCCGAGCCCGCCGGTGGAGAGTTGCATGACGCGGTGTCTGGTGGTCGACGACGATGCGGAGATCCGCCGCTCGCTCGACGAGTATCTGCAGAAGTTCAGCGTGGCGGTGAGCACCGCCGGCGACGGTCGCGAGATGCGCCGGATGATGGCGACGCAGGTGTTCGATGTCGTCGTCCTGGACCTGATGCTGCCCGACGAGAACGGGCTGGCGCTGTGCCAGTGGATCCAGCAGCATCACCCGTCGGTGCCGGTGATCATACTGACGGCGCATGGCGACCCGATCAGCCGCGTGCTCGGGCTCGAGATGGGCGCCGACGACTACCTGTCCAAGCCCTTCGAGCCCCGCGAGCTGGTGGCCCGCATCCATGCGATCCGGCGTCGCGCGCGCCGCGGCGAGCAGGAGACGCAGACGCGCCGCGAGTTCCGTTTCGAGGGCTGGACCTTCGACCGGCTGCTGCGCCAGCTGATGTCGCCCCAGCAGGTCGTGGTGCCCTTGTCGAGCGCCGAGTTCCGCATGCTGAGCGCGCTGGTCGAGCGTCCGGGACGCGTGCTGAGCCGCGAGCAGCTGATCGAGCTGACGCGCGCGCCCGGCGTCGAGGTCAACGATCGCAGCGTGGACCTGACGATCTCGCGGCTGCGGCAGAAGCTCGGCGACTCGCCCAAGGAGCCGCGGCTGATCCGCACGATGCGCGGCGAAGGCTATCTCTTCGACGCCCAGGTGCAGGCTTGAGCGCCACTGACCGCAAGGGGGATGGCAGCTCGCATCGCGTGAGGCGCCTGGGCGCCGCGATCCGCGGCGGGTTCGAGCGCGCCTTCGGCGACACGCTCGCGCGGCGCATCTTTCTTCTGCTCTGGGTCACGCTGGTGGTCGCACAGGCCCTGGCGATCGGCGTCGTGACGTGGACGCGGGGGGATCTCTATGCCATGCGGATGCACGGCGCACCCTCGCTGCCGCCGATGCCGGGGCTCATGCGCGGTCCCCAGCCGCAGGGCCCCGGTCCGGGACAGCCAGGCATGGGCGCCGACCCTGAACTGCGCGATGAGCCGCCCCTCCCGGGCGACGTCCCGATGCCACCGCGCGAAGGCTTCCGCGGTTTTCCTCCGCCGCCGCAGACGCAGGGGATGCAGACGCAGGGGATGCAGACGCAAGGACCTCAGCCTCAATGGCGTGGACCGTTCCGCGCGCTGACGGCGTGGGAGCTCACGCTCGACTACGGCATCCGCCTGCTCGTCACCGGCCTGGCGGCCTGGATCGCCTCGCGCTGGCTGTCGCGTCCGATGCGCGACCTGGTGCGCGCGTCGCAGGCGCTCGGCCAGTCGCTGAACCAGCAGGACCGGCTGCCGCTGCTCGACGAGAAGCGCGGCACGCTGGAGGTCCGCGAGAGCGCGCAGGTCTTCAACGCCATGGCGCGTCAACTGCGACGGCAGTTCAACGAACGTGGGCTGATGGTGGCGGCGATCTCGCACGACCTGCGCACGCCGCTGACACGCCTGCGCATGCGGCTGGAGACGCTGGACATCGAAGAGATCCAGCGTCAGCGCTCCGTCGAGGACATCCGCGAGATGAATGCGCTGGTGGACGCGGTGATGGAGCTGTTCCGGGGTGACGGCCCCGGCGCGGCCGAGCCGCTGGTCGACGTCGATCTCGGTGCCTTGGCGCAGGCATTGACGGATGACCTGATCGAGCAGTCGATGCCGGTGGGCTACGTGGAGGATGGCGAGCCGGTGCTCGCCAAGGGCCAGCCGATGGCGCTGCGTCGCGTGCTGGGCAACCTGATCGGCAATGCGATCCGCTACGGCGGCAGCGCCGAGGTCCGCGTCGGACGCGACTCAGACGGCGTCTGGCTGCGCGTGACCGATCCCGGCCCCGGCATTCCGGCCGACAAGCTGGAGGCCGTCTTCGAGCCCTTCTACCGCCTGGAGGACTCGCGCAACCGGCACACGGGCGGCGCGGGCCTGGGGCTCTACATCGCGCGGGAGCTGACGCTGAGGCAGCGCGGATCGCTCGTCCTGAGCAACCGGCCCGAAGGCGGCCTGATGGCCGAGGTGCGACTGACCGGGTGACCCCGGGCCCGTAAAACGCGTTGAGGGGACAGCCGTCGCCCCTCATCCATCCTCAAGCCTGCGGATGGACTGGCGTGATTACGGATGGCGCGATAGTCGCGGCGCGGGACATTGGCAGCAAGCCAATGGGAGGCCGCATGAACACAGGACACGACCCTCGCGCATCCGGGCAGGTCCGGGCCGATGACACCGCGACGCCGACTCGGTCCAGGTCACTGCCGACCCGGGACGACGAAGTCCTGATCGCCGAAGCGATGGCCTTGCTGCCAGGCTTGCGGCACAGGCTGCTCGCGCTGACACGTCGGATCGTGGTCCCCCCGCCCTGGGAGCACGAGGCGCTGCGCGACGATTGGATCCGGCGGCATCCGCGCCTCGCCGGACCACAGGATTGGGCCGCCTACGAGGATCTCCGCAAGCGGCTGATCGCCGCCCGCCTGAAATGGCTTCGCGCCTGGATCCATCGGCTGGAGGACGAGGATGCGCCGGCGGCGCTCTGCCTGTCGGGCGGCGGCATCCGCAGTGCGACGTTCAGCCTCGGCGTGGTCCAGGGCCTGTCCGCCAAGGAGGTGATGGGGGACTTCCACTACCTCTCTTCCGTCTCCGGCGGCGGTTATCTCGCGAGTCTGCTCTCGGCGTGGATCCGCAACGAGGCCCTGTTGCAGCAGGCCGGTGCCGCTGGCGTCAGCTTGGCCGACTACCTGAGCGCCGGACGTGGCACCCGCGAACCGATCCGGATGCAGGGCGCAGCCCACCGCGACGCGCGGGCCGACGTGCTGGCCTCGCTCGGCAAGGTAGGCAACGCCCAGGTCGAAGAACCGCGTCCGGTACGTCGTCTGCGCGCGTTCAGCAGCTACCTCAGCCCGATGCGCGGGGTCTCCGCCGACTTCCTGACCCTGCTGGCGATCTACGCGCGCAACCTCACGCTCAACTGGATGGTCTGGATTCCCGCGCTGCTGGTCGTGCTCGTCCTTCCGCGGGTCTATCTCGCCGCCCTGCGGGTGACCCCGCCGCCGGACGATTGGCGAAAGTTGATGGCGGCCGTGGCCTGGCTGCTGATCGTGTGGACGATCGCGTACATGGCTTCCGACCTCCCCGCACCGCCGGAGAAACGACGGCGCGACGGCGGCCGAAGCAATCCGGCGTCCGGAACCCCGCATGCCGTCGGATCGTCGCCGGCCGGGCGGATCGAGGGCCCGCCTCCAAATCAGCCGGACGACATGTGGCAGATGGTGGCGCCCTTATTCGTCGCCGCGCTGCTGCTGACCTGCCTCATCGGATGGGAAGCGCGAGCGCCGACGATGCGATCCGTCTGGTTCCTGTGGCTGCCAGCGTCGGCTCAAGAATGGCTGAGCAGCAGCGCGATCTCTCCGGAATGGCAGGTCACGCTGCTCGGCTTCCTGCTGGGCGCCCTCACCCAGGGTGCCGCATCATTCCTGGGCGGACTCGGACTCCGGAAGCTACGCGCGCGGGAAGCCGGCAAGCGGCCGGCGGACATCTGGGCGTTCATTGCCGTGACGGTCGCCGGCGGCGCCACCGGCGCGGGCTTGTACTGGCTGATCCGCTGGCTGCTGACGTTTTCGCCGCGTCCGGGCATTCATCCGTGGCTGCCGGCGGAACTCGGCACGCCGCCGCAGGATCTCCGTCTGCTCGCGCTGTGGTCCGTGCCCCTGCTGATGACGCTGTTCTGGCTGGGCGTGACCGTCTACGCCGGCTGGCGTCGCCCCGCGGGACTGGAAGACGAGCGGGAATGGTGGGCGCGGGCCGCCGCGCGTTGGATGCTGCCATCCGCCGTCTGGATCCTGGGCGTCGGGCTGGTGTTCTATCTGCCGGGCCAGATGCTGTCGATGGCGAAGCTCCAATCGGGCGAACAGGCGGCCGCGTTCGGCGCCGGCACCGGTTTCCTCGGCCTCCTGCTGGCGGCGATCGGTTTCATCAGCAAGCAGGGCCCTGCCTGGCGCCAGAAGGCCGAGACCTTCGCGGGCAAGACCGGCATGCGGATGGCCGACTTGCTGTCGATCGCGTTCATCGTCCTACTCCTGGCCGGCCTGTCCTACTCGGTCACCGCGATGATGCGTCTGCATGAGCCCTACCTGAAAGCGCAGGAATCGCGCATCGACGTCGATCTGAACGCGCCGGCCTTCGCGCGCATGATCTGCAAGGGCTTGAAGGCCCAGGATCCGGAGACGCGATTCACGCTGGGCACGACCTGCCGTCCGCTTGAGTGCGGCCATGACGACAAGCCCTGCGTCGCGTGGACGGACCGGGCCGCCCACTACTACGTGGCCTCGCTGCTGGAACTGGACAATCCGGGGCCCTTGTGCCTGGCGATACTCGTCGCCGCCGGCCTGGCGCTGGTGACTTCGTGGCGCATCGGCGTGAATGCCTTCTCGCTCCACAGCCTGTACGGTAACCGGCTTGTCCGGGCCTACCTGGCGGCGAGTCGACGTGACGAGGATCGCCGCCCGCACTGGTTCACCGGATTCGATCCCCAGGACAATCTGCCGATCCACGAGACTTGGCCTGAAACCGGCGCCGCCGAGGACACGCGGCCCCGCCTCATGCACATCGTCAACGTGGCCCTGAATCTCGTGAAGGCTTCGGGCAGCCGCCTGGAGTGGCAGGACCGCAAGGCGGCACCCTTCACCATCTCGCCACTGTTCTCCGGCAGCAGGACCACGGGCTACATCTCTTCCAAAACGTATCTGAGGACCGAGCACATCGACGGCATCAGCCTCGGCTGCGCCATGACCGTCTCGGGCGCGGCGGCGTCCCCCAACATGGGCTATCACAGCTCCATCCCGCTGGCGCTGGTGATGACGCTGTTCAACGTGCGCCTGGGCCTGTGGTCGCCCAATCCGACGCGCGCGAAGTCCTCGGGCTGGCCCCAGGAGCGTGCGGAGCCAGGCCTCGGATTGAAGACGCTGGTCGGCGAGGCCATGGGCAGCACCTCCTCCGACACCGCGTTCGTCAACCTGTCGGACGGCGGACACTTCGACAACACGGGGCTCTACGAAATGGTGAGACGTCGGGTGCGGCACATCGTCGTCGTCGACGCCGGCGCGGATCCCGACTATCAATACGATGACCTGCTTTCCACGGTGCGCCGCATCCGTGTCGACATGGGGATCGGCATCGAGTTCACGACGAACATGCCGGGACCTCTTGAACGCAAGCGTTCAGGTGCCGCCGTAGCCCGCGCTCGAATCCTGTACACCCACGCGGACCCGAACGCCAAGGACGGCACCCTGCTGCTGATCAAGCCCGCGTTGGTGCACGACGATCCGTTGGGACCGTGGCTGCCACTGGATGTCCGGCGCTATGCCGAAGAAAGCCGACGCGGCACCAACCGGTTCCCTCAGCAGCCGAC
Source organism: Roseateles chitinivorans (assembly GCF_050632145.1). Classification (GTDB taxonomy): domain Bacteria; phylum Pseudomonadota; class Gammaproteobacteria; order Burkholderiales; family Burkholderiaceae_C; genus Roseateles; species Roseateles chitinivorans_B. The sequence goes on along the minus strand of NZ_CP192577.1, from coordinate 3,727,488 downwards.
GTCGGATCAGTTCTTCGACGAGTCCCAGTTCGAGAGCTATCGCATGCTGGGGCTGCACACGGTGCTGGCGGCGTATGGGCCGAAGCAGGGACCACAGGCGCCGGACAACGGGCCTCCGCCACGCGGCCCGCTCGGTTTCAACGGCCTCGCAGCGGCGGTCGGATCGATCGCGGTGACCCCCCAGCGCCGCAGGACCCCGCAGCCGAAGGCGGCCAGTCCGATGCGGAGCGGGCCTCGGCCTTGAGCAAGTTCATCGGCGGGCTGAACGACAACGCGCAGATCCTGGCAGCCGGGACGTTGGTGAGCGTGGTCACCGTAACGGGCGTCAGCTCGATCGGACCGCCGGCTCCGCCGACGACGGGCGCCGGAACACCGCCGCCGGTGAGTCCGACCGGCGCAGGCGATCCGCCGGCGCAGGTCGATCAGGCCAACGTCGCGCTGGCCGAATTCGTGAACCAGATCCGCAATGCCTCCACCTCGGCGGGAAACTTCTCGCTCCAGGTGGGGACAGCGGCCTCCGAGGCATCCGGCGCGGCCCGGGCGGCGTCGGAGGTGCTTCAAGGGGTGGTCCTGCTCAAGACGAAGGACGGCACGGTGACGGTGAAGCTCGAAGGCCCGCAGCTCGGTCATCTGACCCAGGCGATCGCGGACAGCAAACTGACGGCGGAGAGGGCGGCCTCGGCGGCGGAATCGGCTGCCACGTCCGCAAGTCATTCATCCACGGCCGCACAGAAGGCTGCCGACACGGCGGCGGCGCTCGACGGGGCCAACGGACAGGTCGCGCGCGTCAACCAGACGCTCAGGCAGACGTCCCGCGGCGGCGTGCGCAGCGGCGAAGGGAACGCGCGGTGAGGGCCGGACACTGCGGGCCTCGACGCCTCGCGATCATGCTCGCCCTCTGCCTCGATCTGGTCGCGTGCGCGCCGATGCCGCGCCTGAGCGCCAGGTGGTACGCGACCATCGACGAGGAGCAACTCCCCGGTGCACAACCGAACGATGCATCGACGTCCTATCAGCGCCTGGTGCTCGGCATCCTGAATCGCGATCACACACCGGTGGTCATCAGCGATGTTCGACTGAATCCGTCCTGGCCGGGCGATCCGACGTCGCCAGACTCAAGCTGGCCGGTCCAGCTCGCCGGCGACACGGCGCTGGCGCCTGGAGAGTTGCTGCTGATCGAGATCGAGAAGAAGCTACTCCCGCCCACCATCGGTCCGGCAACGAGCAGGACATGGACGTGCCGCTTCCCCGCGCGCGCGACGATGAACGTGGTCTATCGGCAGCAGATCCTCGGCAATCAGGGCGTGACGCTGGGAGGTCCGTTCACGCTTGAGATTCCAGACCCGATGCCAACGGCGCTGGCCTATGGCTGGACCCAGTGTTCCGCCATGAAGTCCGGGAGAGGCGCCGACGCGCGCTGAAGGCCGCTTACGCCACCAACCGCGGCGGCCCCGGGGGATTCGGCGGCACCTGCAGCGCGAAGCCGCCGGCGCGCTTGCGCATCGCGGCGGGATCGACCTGCGGCGCCTGCGCCGGCCAGTCGAAGAACTTCTGGATCTCGACGCGGCGGGCGAGCGTGTCCGACATGCCCAGCGTGATCAGCTCGTTGGTGTATTCGGGCTCGAACAGCAGGTAGCTGACGAGCGCGGACCCGCTGGCGGTCGCGCCCTCGCCCGACACGCCGACGCTGCGCAGCAGCGCGCGGATCGGCGGCGGCAGCGCCCCCTGGTGCTCGGCGGCGAGGCTGTCGAGCGGCCGGCTCGGCGCGATCACCAGCGCCTCGATCGGCTTGAGCGGCGTGTTGCGCAGCGCCTCCTCCGGCAACAGCGCCAGCGTGCTGTTGATGCGCTTGAGGCGCTCGATGTCGACGGCCAGCGCGTCCAGGAAGATGTTGGACAGCGCGTGCCCGGCGATCTGCGCGAGGCTGGGATGACCGGTCGGCGCCGGCCCGTGCTGCCCCTCCCCGCCGGCCTCGTGCATGCGGCCCGCACCGATGACGAGCACCTTCTCCGCGCCGAGGTGCACCGCCGGCGAGATCGGCGCGGTCTGGCGCATCGACCCATCACCGAACCACTCGACCTGACCGCCGAGCTCCAGCGGCTCGGCCGGGAAGATGAACGGGATCGCCGACGAGGCGACGAGATGCTCGATCGAGAGCTTCGGGATGCGCGTGGCGATGCGCTGCGTGCGCACCCAGGGATCGCGCTGCTGATGGGTCTGATAGAAGGTGACGTGGTGGCCCGAGGTGTAGCTGGAGCCGGTCACCGCGAGCGCGTCGATGTAGCCCTTGGCGAGCATCTCGTCGAGGCGGTCGAAGTCGATCCACTGGCTCAGCAGGCCGCGCAGCGGGGTGTTGTTGAGCAGGCTGCGCGGGCGGGTGCGGCGCCAGCGGTTCAGCGCCCAGCCGAGCGACAGCATGCTGAGCCACTTCGCGCCGGAGCGGATGACGCCGAAGGAGTCGGCGGCGTAGACCTGGTTGACGTGGATGTTCTGCCAGATGTACATCAGGCCGTCGACGGCGGAGCAGAAGTCGTCGGCCTGGCAGGCGAGCGTGGCGGCGTTGATGGCACCGGCGGAGGTGCCGGAAATGACCTGGAAGGGGTTGTCGCCGGTGGTGCAGGCGTCGCGGCGCAGCTGGGCGATGGCGGCCAGCACGCCGACCTGGTAGGCCGCGCGTGCGCCTCCTCCGGTAAGGATCAGGCCGGTCCGGGGCTTGGCATCCTGCATGGAGCCAGCTTACGCCTGACACCCCCGATGTGGTGTCCCCCGAGCACCCGTCAAATGGGGGATGGTGGCGTTTGCCGGCAACGCGTCAACCGCCGGAGTCGTACACGATCTCCGCCGGCTTGAGCTGCTCCAGCGCCTCGTCGCTGGGCCAGAACTTGCCCGCGCCGCCCAGGCCCAGTTCCGCGATCGCGCCGTTGCGCTTGATCGGGATGCGCAGCTCCAGCCCTTGGCTGAGCACGCCCTGCTCCGTCTCCACACGCTTGGCCGGCCAGCTCTTGACCAGCTCCAGCACCGCCGACGCCGGCAGGTTGGGCGCCGTGCGCAGGTAGCGCCCGAAGCGCGCCCGCGCCGCCGCCAGGCTGAACACCTGCTGCACGTTCATCCGCAGTCCGCCCGAGAAGCGGTCGTTCTGCACCTTGCCCACCGCGATGACCAGCTCGTCCTCCGCCAGCAGCTCCTTGTTGGCGTTGAGCATCTCCTCGTTGGCCACCGCCTCGATCGCATGGGTCTTGTCGTCGATCTTGAAGATCGCCACCCGGCCGCGCGAGCCGTTGATCACGCGCATGTCCGACACGATGCCGGCCACCGTCGTCGGCTCGCGGCTGTCCTGCAGGTCCACGATCCGGCGCTTGACCATCCGGCGCAGCTCCGTCTCCGCCTGGTCGAACAGATGGCCCGACAGGTAGAAGCCGATCGCCGTCTTCTCCAGGCTCAGCCGCTCCTTGATGCCCCAGTCCGGCACCTCGACGAAGTCCGGCTCCGCCGTCGACGAGCCGTGCCCGCCGTCGAAGTCGAACAGGCCGCCCTGGTTGACGTTCTGCGCCAGGTTGTCCGCGTAGGTGTAGCCCAGCGCGACGCTGGCCAGCAGCCGCGCACGGCTCGCATGCAGCGCGTCGAACGCACCGGCCTTGATCAGCGCTTCCACGACGCGCTTGTTGACCGCCTTGCGGTCGACGCGCGCGCAGAAATCGAAGAAGCTCGTGAACGGCCCGCCCTCGGTGCGCGCGCGCACAATCGCCTCGATCGCGCCCGCGCCCGTGCCCTTGATCGCGCCCAGGCTGTAGTTGATCTTGCGCGAGCGCGGCGTGGTGCCGGCCTTGCCCTCCTTGGCCACCGACTTCGACGTGCCCTCGTCCGCGGCCATCGGCTCGAAACGGCCGACACCCAGGTTGATGTTGGGCGCCTCGAACTCGATGCCGAACAGCTTGGCGTCGTTCATCAACACCTTGAGCTTGTCGGTGTCGTCCGATTCGATGGTCATGTTCGCGGCGAAGAACTCCGCCGTGAAATGTACCTTCAGCCAGCCGGTGTGATACGCCAGCAGCGAGTACGCGGCCGCATGCGACTTGTTGAAGCCGTAGCCCGCGAACTTCTCCATCAGGTCGAAGACCTCGTCGGCCTTGTTCTGATCGATGCCCTTCTCGGCCGCGCCCTTGCGGAACAGGTCGCGGTGCATGGCCATCTCTTCGGCCTTCTTCTTGCCCATCGCGCGGCGCAGCATGTCCGCGCCGCCGAGCGAGTAGCCGCCCAGCACCTGGGCGGTCTGCATCACCTGCTCCTGGTAGACCATGATCCCGTAGGTCTCGGACAGCACCGGCTCCACCAGCGGATGCGGGTACTCGACGACCTCCTTGCCGTGCTTGCGCGCGACGAAGCTCGGGATCAGGTCCATCGGGCCCGGCCGGTACAGCGCGTTCAGCGCGATCAGGTCTTCCAGGCGGGACGGCTTGGCGTCCTTCAGCATGCGCTGCATGCCGCTCGATTCGAACTGGAACACCGACTCCGTCAGGCCGTCGGAGAACAGCTTGTAGGTCCGCTTGTCGTCCAGCGGGATGGTCTCGAAGGCGAAGTCCTTCTGCTCCGGATACCGGCCGACGATGAAGTCCTTGGCCAGCTCCAGGATGGTCAGCGTCGCCAGGCCCAGGAAGTCGAACTTGACCAGGCCGATGGCCTCGACGTCGTCCTTGTCGTACTGGCTCACCGCCGAGGTCGAGCCCGGCTGCTGGTACTGCGGGCAGAAGTCGGTGATCTTGCCTGGCGCGATCAGCACGCCGCCGGCGTGCATGCCGATCGAACGGACCGTGCCCTCCACGCGCGCCGCCATCTCCAGCAGGCCGGCGACTTCCTCGTCCTGCGCCTCGCGTTCCTCGATCTCGGGCGACTCGTGACGCGCGTAGACCATCTTGGCCTTGTCCGGGTCGAAGCCCGGCGGCAGCTTGGCCAGCGTCACCGTCTTGCCGGGAGGCGCGGGCACCAGCTTGGCGATCGAGTCCACGTGCCCGAAGCCCATGCCCAGCACGCGCCCGATGTCGCGCAGCGCGCCCTTGGCGGCCATCGTGCCGAAGGTCGCGATCTGGCTCACCGCCGGTCGGCCGTACTTGTCCTTGACGTACTCGATGACGCGGTCGCGGTTGCCCTGGCAGAAGTCGATGTCGAAGTCGGGCATCGAGACCCGTTCCGGGTTCAGGAAGCGCTCGAACAGCAGGTTGTACTGCAGCGGGTCCAGGTCGGTGATCAGCAGCACGTAGGCGACCAGCGAGCCCGCGCCCGAGCCCCGGCCCGGGCCCACCGGGCAGCCGTTGTTCTTCGCCCAGCGGATGAAGTCACCCACGATGAGGAAGTAGCCGGGGAAGCCCATCTTGATGATGGTCTCGAGCTCGAACTCCAGCCGGTCCACGTAGCGCTGGCGCACCGCCTCGCGCTTGGCGGGATCGGGGTACAGCAGCTGCAGCCGGTCCTCCAGGCCCTCGTGCGAGAGCATGCGGAAGTACTGCTCCATCGGCATCGGCGTGCCGTCGGCCTGGATCGGCGTCGGGAAGTTCGGCAGCTGCGGCTTGCCCAGCACCAGCGTCAGGCTGCAGCGCTTCGCGATCTCCACCGTGTTGGCGATCGCGCTGGGGATGTCGGCGAACAGCGCCTCCATCTCGGCCTGGCTCTTGAAATGCTGGCTGGGCAGGAAACGCTTGACCCGCTTCGGATTGGCCAGCGTCTCGCCGTCGGCCACGCACACGCGCGCCTCGTGGGCCTCGAAGTCGTCTTCCTCCAGGAACTGGATCGGGTGCGTCGCCACCACCGGCAGACCCGCCTTCGCGGCCAGCGGCACCAGCTGGCGCAGCAGCGCTTCCTGCCCCGGCAGGCCGGCGCGTTGGAGCTCGATGTAGAAGCGGCTCGGATAGATCGCGGCGAGCCGCTGCGCCACATCCAAGGCGCGCGCCTCGTCGCCGGCGATCAGCGCCTGGCCGACCGGGCCGAACTGCATGCCGCCCAGGCAGATCAAGCCGGCGTTGAGCTCCTGCATCCACTCCAGCTTCAGCAGCGCCTGGTTGCGCTGCACGTTCTGGATCCAGGCGCGCGACAGCAGCTCGCTCAGGTTCAGGTAACCCTGGATGTCCTGCACCAGCAGCAGCACGCGCGACGGCGGGCGGTCCACCGCTTCGGGCTCCAGCCAGGCCTCCACGCCCAGGATCGGCTTCACGCCCTTCTTGCGGCAGGCGTTGTAGAACTTCACCCCGCCGAACATGTTGGCGAGGTCGGTCAGGCCCAGCGCGACCTGGCCGTCCTTGGCGGCCGCCGCGGCGGCGTCGTCGATGCGCAGGGTGCCGTCGACGACGGAGAACTCGGTGTGGGAGCGGAGGTGAACGAAAGCCATCGGGCGATTGTAAGAAGGCTATGCTCGCCCCCCATCGAACACTCTCGCGGAGCGCCCGGATGACGATGAGCAAGACGACGATGAAGGCCCTGCCCCTCCTTTCCCTGATGACCGCCCTGGCGCTGTGCGCACCGCTGCCGTCCCACGCGGCCGAACCCGTGGCCGAACCCGCGGCCGAACCCGCGGAGAAGGCGGCCAGGGCGACCAAGGCCGCCAAGCCCGCCAAGCCCGCGACCGCATCGCCGGCGGCCGCCAGGAAGCCCGCCCAGCCGCCCCGCAGCAGCGCCGACATCCTCGCCACCGCGCCGGCCGCCGTCTGGCGCGACGTCGATCCGGACAATCTGCTCGTGATGGTGCTGCCGCAGGGTCAGGTCTTCATCGAACTGGCGCCGCGTTTCGCGCCGGCGCACGTCGACAACATCCGCGCGCTGGCCCGCGGCGGTTACTACGACGGGCTGGCGATCGTCCGCGTCCAGGACAATTTCGTCACCCAATGGGGCGACCCCAATGCCGACGACGAGGACACCGGTCTCAAGGGCAAGGGCAAGCCCTTCCCCGCCGGCGCGAAGTCCCATCTTCCGGCGGAGTTCTCGATCCCCCTGAAGGGCGTACCGATGACGGTGCTGCCGGATGTCGAGGGCTGGGCGCCCCGCGCCGGCCAGGTGGATGGTTTTCCGGCCGCCGCGGACCCGAAGACGGGCGAGGCCTGGCTGGCTCACTGCTACGGCACCGTCGGCGCGGGACGCGGCAACGCGAAGGACTCCAGCACCGGTGCGGAGCTGTATGCCGTGATCGGCCACGCGCCGCGCGGACTGGACCTCAACATCACGGTCGTCGGCCGCGTGCTCAAGGGCATGGAATTCCTGTCCGCGCTGCCGCGCGGCGGCGCGGCGATGGGCTTCTACGACAAACCGGAGCAGCGGCTCGGCATCGAGCGTGTCTCGCTCGCCTCGGCGCTGCCGGCCGAGCAGCGTCCTGCGCTGCAGGTGCTGCGCACCGACACGCCGACATGGAGCGAGCTGCTGAACGCGCGACGCAACCGTGGAGGCTGGTTCGTCCACAGTGCGGGCTACACGGACCTGTGCAGTGCCGCCGTGCCGGTGCGGATCAAGCCCGTGCCCGCGCCGGACGTGAAGCTCAACGAACCCAAGTCCTCCGAGACCCGCAGATGAACAACCGGCGCGAAGCGCCGGCAAGGTCAGCGAGAGCCTCTGGGGCCGGAATGATGCGGGAGGATCGGACGCGAGGCCTCCTGCATCGTGGAGTGCCCGCGCCTGGCCCCACGCAGTCCCCCTTCCCACCCCGCCTACAATCGTCCGTTCTCCCGACCCTGCCCGGCCACGAGCCGCCGCAACGGCATGAACACTGCTGTCCCGACCGATTCCGACGCCAAGCCTGTCCTCAACATCTCCTGCTACCAGTTCGTCGCCATCGACGCGCCGGACGCCTTGCGGGACACGTTGCACGCGCGTGCGCAGGCGCTGGGCCTGAAGGGCACGGTGCTGATCGCGGAGGAAGGCATCAACCTGTTCCTGGCCGGCCCGGCGGACGCGGTGAAGACCTGGGTGGACGCCTTGCGCGGGGACGCGCGCCTCGCTGCGCTCGCGCCTAAGGAAAGCTGGAGCGACGAGGTCCCGTTCCGCAAGCTGCTGGTGAAGGTGAAGCCGGAGATCATCCGGATGAACCATCCGACGATCCGCCCGGACCAGGCGCCTCGCGCGCCGGCGCTGCCCGCCGAGACCCTGAAGCGCTGGCTCGACCAGGGCCACGACGACGACGGCCGGCCGGTGGTCACGCTCGACACGCGCAACGGCTTCGAGGTCGATGTCGGCGCCTTCGACGGCGCGATCGACTGGCGCCTCACGAAGTTCAGCGAGTTCCCCGACGCCTTCCAGGCGCACCGGACCGAGCTGGCGGGCAAGACCGTCGTCAGCTATTGCACCGGCGGCATCCGCTGCGAGAAGGCCGCGCTCTACCTCGACCAGGAAGCCGCCCGTCACGGTCTCGATGCGAAGGTCTACCAGCTCGAGGGCGGCATCCTCAAGTACTTCGAGGAAGTCGGCAACGCGCATTACCACGGTGACTGCTTCGTCTTCGACGAGCGCCGCGCCGTCGATCCCGAACTGGCTCCGTCGCCCGACTCCGTCGTCGAATGATCGAGCGCATCACCGAGCGCAGGCCCGAGCGTCCCACCGTCGGCGCCCGGCTGATGAAGCTGCTGGGGTTCGCCGTGCTCGCGACGGCGCTGCTCGCGATGGCCTTCCGCGCGCCGGAACGGCCGCTCGAAGGCCTGGTCGCGCGCTGGGCCCCGCCGCCGTCGGACTTCCTCGAACTGAAGCTCCCGGGCGGACAGATCCAGCTCGTCCACTTCCGGGACGAAGGCCCCCGGTCCGACACGACGCCCATCGTGCTGCTGCACGGCACCGCCGCGAGCCTGCACACCTGGGAGGGGTGGGCCAGGTCGCTCAGCACGACGCGACGCGTGGTCACGCTCGACCTGCCCGGCTTCGGACTCACCGGCCCGTCGGTTCTAGGCGACTACAGCGACGATGCCTATGACTCGTTCCTGTTGTCGTTCTTCCGACAGTTGCAGATCGACCGCATGGTCCTCGGCGGCAACTCGATGGGCGGCGGACTCGCCTGGTTGTACGCCGCGCGGCATCCGCAACAGGTCGCGGCGCTGGTGCTGGTCGACGCCGGCGGACTCGACGTGCGCGGCGAGGCGGTGCCCGACGGCTTCCGCGTGCCCGACTCGCGCCTGCTGCACTGGCTGGCCGGCGTGTTCCTGCCGCGGCCGCTGGTGGACCGCAGCCTGCGCGAGGTCTACGGCGACCCGTCCCAGGTGTCCGCGGCCCTCGTGGACCGCTATTTCGAACTGACGCTGCGAGAAGGCAACCGCGAGGCCCTGGCGCAACGGCTCGCCCAGCGCGCGCCCGGCGAGCATGCCGATCTGCTGTCCCGCATCCAGGCCCCGACGCTGATCCTGTGGGGCGGCAAGGACCGCGTCATCCCCCCGTCGCCGCCGAACGCTTCCACCAAGCCATCGCACACAGCAGCGTGCAGACCTTCCCCGGACTGGGGCATGTCCCCCAGGAGGAGGACCCCGCGTCCACCGTCCAGGCGGTTCACACGTTTTTGCACTCTCCTTAACCCTGATGGCCGCCGCACGTGCGGCATTGCAACAATCCCCCCAGTCCGGACGATCTCCCTCCGAGGCGGGCTCGAGCCGCCCGGAGGTCGGAACCGGATGTCCATTTCACGCGTTTCCGCGTTTTCCTGCTCAATCACAAGGAGCCTTCATGCAACGACGACAACTGATCGCCCGCGCCGCCCTGGCGGCCTGCGCCCTGCTGGCCACCGCCGGCGCCGCGCACGCCCAGGCCCCTGAATGGAAGAAGATCCGCATCGGCGTCGAGGGCGCCTACCCCCGTTCTCCGAAGTCGGCGCGGACGGCAAGCTCAAGGGCTTCGAGATCGACCTGGCCCTGGCGCTGTGCGCCGAGATCAAGGCCGAGTGCACGCTGGTGCAGCAGGACTTCGACGGCCTGATCCCCGCGCTGCAGTCGCGCAAGGTGGACGCGATCATCGCGTCGGTGTCGATCACCGACGAGCGCAAGAAGGTCATCGCCTTCTCCAACCCGTACTACAACACCCCGGCCCGCTTCACCGCGAAGGCCGACGCGAAATTCGACTTCTCGCCCGCCGGCCTGAAGGGCAAGAAGATCGGCGTGCAGCGCGCGACCATCCATGAGAAGTTCGCCGCCGAGACCTTCAAGCAGAGCGAGATCGTCCGCTACGCGACGCAGGACCAGGCCTTCCTGGACCTGAAGTCGGGCCGCGTGGACCTGACGCTGGCGGACCTGGTGGCCGCCGACATGGGCTTCCTGAAGACGCCGGCCGGCAAGGGCTATGCGTTCGTGGGCCCGAGCTACGACGACGTCAAGTACTTCGGCGTCGGCAGCGGCGTCGGCATGCGCAAGGCCGACGAGAAGACGCTGGGCAAGAAGTTCAACGACGCCATCGCCGCGGTGAAGGCCAACGGCACCTTCAAGAAGCTCAACGACAAGTACTTCGAGTACGACATCTCGGGCAAGACGGGCAAGTGATCGGGTGATCCGCAGAGGCCCGGCAGCGCCGGGCCTCTTTCCTTCAGAACGAACGAGGTCCGTCGAATGTTCCTGCACGGTTATCTGCCCAGCCTGCTCGAGGGCGCCGTATTGACCCTGGGCGTGGCCCTCAGCTCGATGGTGCTGGCCATGGCGCTGGGGCTGGTCGGCGCGATGGCCAAGCTGTCGAAGTTCCGCGTCGCCAAGGGCCTGGCCACCGTCTACACGACGCTGATCCGCGGCGTGCCCGACCTGGTGCTGGTCCTGCTGATCTTCTTCGGCGGGCAGGTCGCGGTGAACGCCATCGCGCTGTCGCTGGGGCATGAGGATCCGGTCGACATCAACCCCTTCGTCGCCGGCGTGGTGACGATCGCGTTCATCTTCGGCGCCTACCTGACCGAGGCCTTCCGCGGCGCCTTCCTGGCCGTGCCGCCGGGGCAGCGCGAGGCGGGCCTGGCCTTCGGCATGAGCCCCGCGCAGGTCGCGTGGCGCATCACGCTCCCGCAGATGTTCCGGCACGCGCTGCCGGGGCTGTCCAACAACTGGCTGGTGCTGATCAAGAGCACGGCCATCGTCTCGGTCATCGGGCTGCACGACCTCATGATGCGCGGCTCGCAGGCCGCCGCCGGCACGCGCGAGCCCTTCGTGTTCTACCTCGCCGTGGCGCTGATCTACCTGCTCTTCACGTCCGTGTCCGAACTGGTCTTCGACCAGTTGCAGAAGCGCCTGTCCATCGGTGTGCGTCGCCACTCGCTGTAATCACGATCCCCCATGAACCTGGACGCCATCGTCGAGAATCTACCGCGCTACTTCGAGGGCGCGCTCATCACCTTCGAGCTGCTGTCGATCTCGCTGCTCATCGGACTGGCCCTGGCCATCCCGCTCGGCGTGCTGCGCACGCTGCCGGTCAAGTGGCTGTCGCGCACGGTCTGGGCCTACACCTACGTGTTCCGCGGCACGCCGATGCTGGTGCAGCTCTTCCTCATCTACTACGGGCTGGGCCAGTTCGACTGGATGCAGCAGAGCGCGCTGTGGCCGCTGTTCAGTTCGGCGTGGTTCTGCGCCTGCCTGACCTTCGTGCTGAACACCGCCGCGTACACGACGGAGATCGTCGCCGGCTCGATCCGCTCGCTGCCGCACGGCGAGGTCGAGGCCGCGAAGGCGCTGGGCATGAGCCGCTGGGTGATGCTGCGCCGCATCGTCGTGCCGCACGCGCTGCGCCGCGCGCTGCCGGCCTACAGCAACGAAGTCATCTTCATGCTGCACGGCACCGCGCTGGCCAGCCTGGTGACGATCATGGACGTCACCGGCGTCGCGCGCGACGTCAACGCCACCTACTACATCCCGTTCGAGGCCTTCATCACCGCCGCGATCTTCTACTTCACGATGACGCTGGTGCTGGTCGGTCTCTTCCACCAGGCGGAGAAGCGCTGGCTCAAGCCGCTGATGCCGCGGTGATGCCACGGTGATGCCGCCCCCACCCGCCATTGATCCGGCGCTCGAGCTCGTCCCGAGACCGCGCCGAACGGAACCCACTCCCATGCAACTCCGACAACATCCGCTCCCGAGCCCCACCCCGGGCACGCAGCGCGAGCTGGTCTCGCTGCACTACGGCCAACCCGGCCAGGGCCAGAAGGTCTACATCCAGGCCTCGCTGCACGCCGACGAGCTGCCGGGCATGCTCACCGCCTGGCACCTGCGCCGCCACTTCGACGCGCTGGAGGCAGCGGGCCGCCTGCGCGGCGAGGTGATCCTCGTGCCGATGGCCAATCCGATCGGTCTCTCGCAGTGGTGGCTGCAATCGCACCTGGGCCGTTTCGAAGGTCTGTCGGGCGAGAACTTCAACCGCCACTATCCGGAGCACATCGAGGCGGCCGCGCGTCACGCCGAGTCCCAACTGGGTGACGATCCCGCGCGCAACGTCGCGGTGCTGCGCGCCGCGCTGAAGACCGAGGTGCAGGCGTCGCCCGCCGACACCGAGCTCAAGGCGCTGCGCAAGACGCTGATGCTGATGGCCTGCGACGCGGACGTGGTGCTGGACCTGCACTGCGACGCCCAGGCCATGATGCACCTCTACACCGAGACGCCGTGCTGGCCGCAATGCGAGCCGCTGGCGGCCTACCTCGGCGCCGGCGTGACGCTGCTGGCGACGGACTCCGGCGACAACCCCTTCGACGAGGCCTGCTCGCAGGTCTGGTGGAAATGGGCGAAGCACTTCGGCGACCGCTTCCCGATCCCGCAGGCCTGCCTGTCGGTGACGGTCGAACTGCGCGGCCAGCAGGACGTGCACCACGACCTGGCGGCCAAGGATGCGCAGGCGATCGTGGACTTCCTGATCCACCGCGGCGTGATCGCGTCCGACGCCCCGGATGGCGCGACGCCGCCGGTGCCCGCGCCGGTCGGCGATGCGCGCCCGCTGGCGGGATCGATCCCGGTCCCCTCGCCGGTGGGCGGCGTGCTGACCTTCCTGCGCGAGGTCGGCGAGACGGTGCGCGAAGGCGACGTGATCGCCCAGGTGATCGATCCGATCAGCGGATCGGTGACCGACCTGAAGAGCCCCACCGACGGGCTGCTGTTTGCACGCGACACGCTGCGCCTGGTCACCGCCGGCGCACGGGTCGCGAAAGTCGCGGGGCGCGAAGCGACCCGCACCGGAAAACTCCTGGGAGCCCGTTGATGTCCGCGGCCAGTCTTGTTGTCGACAACCTCCACAAACGCTACGGCGAGCGCGAAGTGCTCAAGGGCGTGTCCCTGGCCGCGAAGCCGGGCGACGTGATCACGCTGATCGGATCGAGCGGCTCGGGCAAGAGCACCTTCCTGCGCTGCCTGAACCTGCTGGAACAGCCCTTCGAGGGCACGCTGAAACTGGGCACCGAGGAGCTCAAGCTTGTCCGCGACCGCGACGGCAGCCTGAAGTCCGCCGACGCGGCGCAACTGCAGCGCTGGCGCGCGCGGCTGGCGATGGTGTTCCAGAACTTCAACCTGTGGGGTCACCGCACGGTGCTGGAAAACGTCATCGAGGCGCCCATCCACGTGCTGAAGCAGCCCCGCGCGCAGGCCATCGAGAAGGCCGAGGCGCTGCTGGCGCGCGTCGGCGTGTCGCACCGCAAGGACGTCTATCCGGCGCAGCTGTCAGGCGGCGAGCAGCAGCGCGTGGCGATCGCGCGCGCGCTGGCGGTGGAACCGGAGGTGATGCTCTTCGACGAACCGACGTCCGCGCTGGATCCGGAGCTGGTCGGCGAGGTGCTGAAGGTGATGCGCGACCTGGCGGCGGAAGGCCGCACGATGATCGTCGTGACCCACGAGATGGGCTTCGCGCGCGAGGTGTCGTCGCACACGATGTTCCTGCACCAGGGCCGCGTGGAAGAGCAAGGCAACCCGCGCGAGGTGCTGGCCAAGCCGCAGAGCGAGCGCCTGAAGGCGTTCCTGAGCGGCGGGTTGAAGTAGGCCTCACACTCTCATTCGGCGAGAAAGCCCGGGCATGCCCGGGCTTTTGTTCATTCCGACGGACTCATTGAAGCTCCGCCGGCAGGAAGATGGCGTGGACGCCTCGTTCTCGCACCAGATGCAGCAGGCGCAAGGCGGGCCCCTGCGGGCGACCGAAGCCCTGCTCCCAGCGACGCAGTTGCTTCGGCGTCGTGTTGATCAGGTCCGCAAAGACCGCCAGCTCCAACTGGTCCCGCTCGCGGATGGCGCGCACTTCCTCCGGCTCCAGCGGCATGGGCGCTGGCATGCAGACGATCTCGCAGGACCGACGACGTTCATCGCTGATCAACCCCTCGGCGTGCCACAGGCGGCCTGTCGCAAGGACACGCTCAACGATGGCGGACTTCCTTTTTCTCTACCGAGGTTTGCATCGATGAGCCCGCGTTCCATTTCAGCCACAGCGCGACACAAGTCGCTGTCTGTCCAACGCCTGCTTGCGCATCCAGCGTTGAAAGCCTTCGATCAGATAAACGGCGCTCGTCATCCGCCACCCCTCGCATCGCGATCACACGGGCCCTGAGTGCCAGTCCTTGCCCGATCGCGCCTCGCCCTGAAGGCGCCCCTCCGATGGGGGTGTCACAGCCTCACGTTGCGCAATGAGAAAAGCCGCGCATGAGCGCGGCTTTCCGGGGTCCAGCGTGGCCGAGGGCCGTCGAGGATCAGTCGTAGACCGACTTCTCCGGCCGGCGCGCCAGCACCGCGATCGGCGGCGCCCAGCGCTCGCCGCGGGGCTTCTTGCTGGTGACCAGCGTGATCTCGGACGGCTCGAAGACCTCGACGTTGTGCGTGATCGGCGTCGTCAGCAGGTACTGCGCCCGCGTGCTCTTCAGGAAGTGGCCGACCAGCTGGATGTTGCGCACGTCCAGATGCGCGAAGGGCTCGTCGATGAAGACGAAGCCGCCGGGCGCGTCGTCGTCCTTCATCAGCCCCACCAGCAGGATCAGGCTCTTGAGCACCTGCTGCCCGCCCGAGGCCTCGCCGTCGTTCATGCCGACTTCGCCCTTGCCGTCGAAGTTGAACTTCACGTGCAGGCCCGCCTGCGCCAGCACCGTGTCGTCGTTGTCCAGGTGCGGCAGCTCGGCCTGCGCATGCACGCCGGCCAGCTCACCCAGCTCCTGCACGTTCTTCTTGTAGCGCCGGACGGTCGCGCGCAACACGTCGATGTAGCGCTCACGCGCGTTGAACGCGGCGATGCGCGCCATCTCGTTGCTCGCGCGGCGGTCGTCCAGCTGCGTGGTCTGCTCCAGCACCGCCATCTGCATGCGCGCATGCCGTTCCTGCACGGCGACGTCGGTCTCCCACACGCCGGTGTCCAGCTCCTGCTGCACGTGGCGCGAGGCGATCTCCGCCTGCTTGGCGTTCTCGAATTCGTCGCGCAGCGCGTTCAGCCGCATCGGGTGCAGCCAGATCGCAGGGAACTTCGCCCGGGCCTCGTGCGAGGCCTTCGCCGTCGCGATCAGGTCGGCGCGCCGCGTCGCCCAGTCGCGCTCGGAGCGCGAGACGTTGTCCTCGCTCGCCTTCAGGCTGGCCTGCGCGCCTTCGTAGTCGCGCTCGGTGCGCGTCGACGCGGCCACCGTGCGGTCATGCTCCTGGTCGAGCGCGCCCATGCGCGTCGCCGCCTCGATCCGCGACTGCCGCAGGCCCGGCAGGCGGGCGCGCGCCTCGGCGAATTCCTCGGAGCGCTCCACGAGTTCCTGCGCCGCCTTGTGGCCCTGGGCCGCGCGCTGCGCGTCCTTGAGCTGGCGCTCGATCTCGAGCTGCTCCTTGGCGAGCTTGGACAGCTCCAGGTCGTATCGCGTCAGTTCCTTGTCCAGCGAGGCCCGGCGCGTGTCCAGCGCGGAGTCGCCGAACTGGTACTCGCGCGGCTCGACCCACAGGCTGCGGCCGCCGCGGCCGTCGCGGTAGTAGGCCTCCGGCGTGATCCATTCGCCGCCGGACTGCGCGCCCTTGTCGGTGTCGGCGACGCACCGGATCGACGCCAGCTGACGCAGCAACCAGCCCGGCGCCTTCGCGTTGAACTTGAGCACCGACATCAGGCTGTCCTTCGGGCACACCGTCGGCGCGAACTCGCCGTCGGCAACGACGTAGTGCCGGTAGCGCTCGCGCGAGGCGAGGCGGTAGGCCTGGCCTTCGTCGCTCGAATGCGCGAGGACCACCACCCAGCGCGACGGCCGCAGGAAACCTTCGGCGGCGGCGCGCCACTGGTCGTCGGCGATGTCGATCGCGTCGGCCAGCACGTGGTGAGCGATGCCGGCCTCGTCCAGCGCCTTGCGGAAGCGCGTGACCTCGACCGGCGGCGGCGGCAGCCGCTGACCGGTCAGTTCGTCCATCGCCGCCTGCGCCTTGCGCTGCTGGTCGTTCTGGCGCGTGAAGCTCTCGCGCAGCTGGTGCTGGCGCGTGCCGAGCTCCTCCAGCTTCGCGGTCAGCGCGGCGCCGTCGGTCTCGACGGCGGCCAGCGCCTTCAGGTCCTCCTCGCGCTTGGCGAGCTGTTCCATCGGGCGTTCGCCGTCGCGCGCGGCCTCGAAGGCCTGGCGCGCTTCCTTGCGCTGCGTCTCCAGGTCGGCCAGCTTGTCCTTGGCCGCTTCCTGCGCCTTGAACAGCGCCAGCAGATGCGCGCGCTTGTCGCTGATGCCGCGCTCGTCGGAGCGGGCGAAGAGCCGCTGGCGATGCAGCTCGCGCAGCTGCTGCGCGGTGCGCTGGCGCTGCTCGCTCCACTGCAGCACCGGCACGACCTCGGTCGCGAGCCGCTCGCGCTCCTTCAGCCGCAGCTGGTACTGCTGGTAGCTGTTGACGCGGTTGGCCAGGTCCGACAGCTGCGCCTGCGCGTGCGACAGCTCATGCGTCGACTGGTCGACTTCCTTCAGCAACTGCTGCTGGTGATTGCGCGCCAGCTCGTAGCGATCCAGCACTTCCTGGTCGCCGAAGACCTCGAACACCAGGCGCAGCAGTTCCTTGGACGACAGCTCGCAGAGGCGGTCCGTCTGGCCCTGCTCCAGCGCGAGCACGCGACCGATCGCGCGCGTCAGGCCGGCGGCCTCCAGGCGCTTCTTCCAGGCCTCGATGCCCAGCCAGTCCTTGTCGGTCTTGGTGTCGAGCTCCTCGATCTCCTGCACGCCGTCGACCAGCGTGTAGCGGCGCACCCAGTCGCCGCCCTGGCGCGAGATGCGGCAGGCCAGCGTCACCTGGTCCGAATACAGCAGCGAGCTCGCGAACGGCCGGCTGCTGTTCTGGCGGTTGCGCGGGCGGTTGTCCACCAGCGCGCGCAGCCACGCGTGCTCGGCGTTGGCGTGCCGGGCGTAGGTCTTGTAGGTCCGGCCGCCGGAGCACTCCAGGCCCAGCAGCGTGCGCATCGCGTCGAGCAGCGTCGTCTTGCCCGAGCCGTTGGGCCCGGCGATGGTGATGATGTTGCCGTCCAGCGGCATCGAGACGCGGCGGCAGTAGTCCCAGTGCAGCAGTTCCAGGGATTGCAGGTGAAACATCAGGCGTCGCTCAGATCGGATTCTTCGTTATGGCGGGCGGCCAGGATGGCGGTGAGCATCGGGCCGGCTTCGCCGTCGGTGCTGCGCGCCAGCACGTCGGCCAGCGCCCCGTCCAGGATGCGCGGGGCCAGCGTGTCGTAGTCGAGCAGCAGGTCCAGCAGCGGACCTTCGCAGATGTCCTCGCCCTTGCGGGTGATGAAGCCCTGGCGCTCGAGCAGCTTGAGGTTGGAGTCCAGCCGCATCTTCTTGCCCAGCTGGTTGCCGAAGTCGGCCAGCAGGCTGCGGTAGGACAGCGTGGGCGCGCTGCTCGCGGCGCTGGGCAGCGGCTTGTCCTTGGAGAACATCTCGCCCTGCCCTTCGGCGGCTTCCTCGGCGCGCGCGAGCTGGCGCTGGCGCTTGGGCAGCACGATCAAGGACCACACGACCACCAGCAGCGCGACGCCGTCGCGCGGCAGGTCGAGGTTGTTGTTGGAGGCCAGGCCGGTCTCGCCGAAGACGGCGACCTCGGCCGGACGCAGCATCGCCAGCGTGATGTGGTCGGCGTAGACGTTGTCCACGACGCGCAGGCCGACGGCGGCCACGCGTTCGTTGACGGCGCGCCAGAGCTCCTGGTCGATCAGCGCGCGGCGCACCAGCGGCTGGTTGCGCGGCAGCCAGCGGCGCGCCAGCAGTTGAGCCGCCAGTTGGGCGGCGTCGTCGAGTTGAGTGCTCATGCCTGGGAAGCCTGGGGAGGCGTGTCGGCATCGATGTCCGCGGCGTTCGGCGCGTCCGGGGACGGCGTCGCGTCGGCGATCGATGCGGGGATATCAGGAGTCGCCACGGCGGCATCTGCCGCGGCGTCGGGGGTCAGGGCTTGCGCAGGCGCATCGGCGGATGCCTCAGCGGTGGCAGCGGCGGCCTTGCGACGACCGCGCTTGGGCGCGGGCGGCTCGGGCGGCCGCCACTTGGGTTCGGGTTCGGGCTCGACGGGCGGCTCGACCTCGGTCGAATGCAGCACGCCCTGGCTCATCCAGCGGACGTACTCGTCGTCGATATCGCCCTGCTGCGCGGACCAGCGCACGCGCCACGGCTGGCGCGCCATGTCGCCGGTCGCGCCGGCCAGATGCTGCGCCTGCACGTCGCCGAGCAGCGGCAGCAGCTGCGCGCGGTAGGCCGCACGCGCGTAGCTGCCGCCCAGCACCGCCGGGCGCAGGTCATTCGTCTGCACGCTGTCGCCGGTCCACCGCCCCAGCAGCGCCTGCAGCTGGTTCATCTCGGGCGGCAGGCTCATCACGGCGAGCTCGCCCTCCGGCGCGGCCAGGCCGCTGGGCAGCGGCTCGGGCGTCGGCGGGACCGGGCGGTCGCGTTCGAACTCGGCCTCGCAGCCGTCCAGCAGCTCGTGCTGGGCGACGAAGACCGGATGCACCGGCCGCGACAAGGCGCCCAGCGCGAGGTTCTCCAGGAACGGGACTTCCTGCAGCCAGCGCCGCACGTCGGTCGTCGTGATGCCGGTGGAGCCCAGCGTGACGCGCTGGCGGTCGGCCTGCTGCAGCGCGCGGTTGAACTGGCTCGCCATCGCGAGCAGCCGCGCCTGCGCCAGGCCGAGCTCGCGCGCGAGCCGCTCCAGCCGCGCGTTCCCGTCGTCCTCCGCCTGGCGGATGATCGCGGACAGCGCCTCGCTGGCGCGTTCGACCAGCTTGAGCGCGCGCTCGAAGCGCATGCGCGCGCGGCGCAGGTGGAATTCGGAGCCGGACGCGATCGCGTCGGCGAACTCGTTGTACAGCCGCGAGAGCTGCGCCAGCAGATGCTGCAGCTGTGCGGGCTCCAGCGTGCCGAGCTGCTGCGCGCCGGCCACGTTGGCCAGCAGGCCGGCGAGATCGCCGTCCTCGTCCGCGACCTGCCCCTGCGTCAGCGGCGAGACCATCGCCATCAGCTGCTGCGCGAGCGGCGTCACGCCGTACTGCTGGTTGGAGGCGTCCCACGCCAGCAGCTGCGCGTCGCGCAGGCGCTTGAGCACGAGCTCCAGCGCCTCGTCGCGCAGCACGTGGAAGTGGCGGTTGAGATCGTCGCGCGAGAGCCGCGAATGCGGCAGGCTCATCAGCTCGATGAACACCCACACGCGCAGCCGCACCAGGGTGGCCGGGCCGTGGAACAGGGCGCGCTGCGCGCCCAGCAGGGCCTCGTTGCGTTCCAGCTGCCACCACAGGAGCGAGTCCTGCGGGAGCTGACCTTCGCGGAAATGGTCTTCGAAAGAGGGTTCGGGGAGATCGTCGCGCAGCACGTCGTCCACGCCTCCCGGGGTCACTGTCATGAACGGGATTATCGCCCCTCGAAGACCCCTTCCCGGCCCGCCGTCACACGGGTGTCAGGGACCTGCGCATCAGGGTTGCCCCGGAGCCGAAGCTGGCGAGTTTCTCGATCAGCGCGTCGCTCAAAGGCGCCTCGGCATCGGAGAAACCGTGGCGTTCCCAGTACGCCCGCGAGCCTTGCACGGCCACCAGCGCGACCTGCGTCAGGCCCATGTCCTGGGCACGATGCACCACCTGCTGCACCAGCTTGTGGCCCAGACGTTTCGCACGACCCGCCGGCGAGACCGCGAGGTCGTGCAGGTACAGCGTGCGCGGTGCGCGTGCCGGCGCGATCGAGGGCGCGTCCAGTGCCGGCAGCTGCCCGTCGTCGACGGGCAGGCTGACGACATAGGCCAGCGGCTCGCCGGCCTCGACGGCCAGGTAGGAACAGTGGAGATGACGCGCCGCGTCCAGCTTGGCCACGAAGGCCTCGGCGCTTTCCAGGAACTCGGGCCCGTAGCACTGGGCCTGCAACGCGAGCACGTGCGGGACGTCCTCGGTGCCAATCACTTTCAACTGCAGCATCAGACGGATGAGCCGGCCGATCGCGCGTTCCAGTGGTCGGAGACTCCCGAGACGAACGGCGTCAGCAGCGGCGTAAAAAGACAGACGAAGGCCAGGATGTTGAGCGCGACGCTCAACCAGAACACCCGCCGGAAGGTCGGCTTGGCGCTCTTGTGCCGCAGCAAGTGCTGTGCCAGCAACGCGCCGGGCCAGCCGCACAGCAGCGCGAGCCCATGCAGCGTCGATTCCTTGACGCGCCAGTGGCCCAGCCGCGCCGCGCGCTTGTCGAGCGCGTAGACGATGAAAGTCGCAAAACTCATCGCGACGTAGACGCCCCACAAGCCGCGCGGCAAGGGCCACGCGAGATGCGTCAACAGCACCAGCGAGGCAAAACCCGGCACCAGCCACAACGAGGCACCGGTGTCGGCGGAGGTCTTGGGGGAGGAGGAGGAAGGCGAAGCGCCGCGCGCGGACTTCGCAGACGGCGCGGGCTTGGCACGCGCACCGTCGCGGTCCGTGCCGGCAGCACCGGACGGACCGCGTCGGGGCGCGGGGCCGGCGGGCGCCGGCTTGGGTTCGAGGCTGCGGACCTTCAGCGCGCGGGCCTTGCCCTGCGCATCAGTGCCGGCCTCGTAGTCGACGCGCTCGCCGACGAAAGGTCGGCGGGCGCGCGGGCCGAAGGCGCTGATGTGGGCGAAGCGTTTCGGCCCGCCGTCGGACGGCGCGATGAAGCCGTAGCCCTTCGCGTCGTCCCACTGCACGATCCGACCCTCGACGCGCATCCCTCAGCGTCCCTCAGCCACCGAGCCGCGAGGCTCAGAACTTGCGCGGGCCCTTGCGCGGCACGAAACCGCCGCGGTCGCCGCGGTCGTCGCCTTGCGGACGCGGACCCTTGCCGAATGCCGGCTTCGCCGGACGGCCTTCGAAGCGGTTGTCGTCGCCCTTGTTGAAGGCGGGACGCTCGGCGCGCGGTGCGTAGCGGTCGTTGTTCTCGGCCGAACGGTCGAAACGCGGATCCGGACGACGCTGGTCGAAACCACCGCCGTTGCCGCCATGGCCACCGTCGCGCGGCGCGTTGAAGTCGCGCTGCGGACGATCGCCGTAGCTGCGCGGTGCGCCGCCGAAGCCGCCTTGCGGACGGTCACCGAAGCGCGGACGGTCGCCTTGCGGGCGGTCGCCGAACGGACGATCGCCTTGCGGACGCTCGTTGCGGTGCTCGAAGCGCTGGCCGCCCTGGCCGCCGCCGAAGCCGCCCTGACCGCCTTCACGACGCTCGCCGAACGGGGGACGGCCCTGGCCTTCCGGACGCTCGAAGCGGGCGTTGTTGTCGAAGCGGTTGTCGTTGCCGCGGTAGCCGCCGCCTTGCGGACGGTTGCCGCCGAAGCCGCCACGGTTGCCACCGTAGCCGCCGCCGCGATTGCCGCCGTAGCCGCCGCGGTCACCGCCGCGATCGCCGCCGAAACCGGGGCGCGACGGGTAGATCTTCGGCTCTTCGTTGCGCGGCTCCAGGCCTTCGATGCGCGACACGGGGATCGCCTGCGTCGTGAACTGCTGGATGCGCTTGATCATCGAGATGTCGCCGCGCTCGGCCAGCGTCACCGCCAGGCCGGAGCGGCCGGCACGGCCAGTGCGGCCGATGCGGTGGACGTAGTCCTCGGCCTTCATCGGCAGGCCGAAGTTGATGACGTGCGAGATCGTCGGCACGTCGATGCCGCGGGCGGCCACGTCGGTGGCGACCAGCACGCGCAGGTCGCGACGGCGCAGCGCCATCAGCGTGCGGGTGCGCTTGCCCTGCGGCATGCCGCCGTGCAGCGCGGCGACGCGGTGGCCGATGGCCTCCAGCTGTTCGGCCAGCCACTCGGTGTCCTGCTGGGTGCTGGTGAACACCACGGCCTGGTCGACGTCGCGCAGGCCCAGGATGTGCTCGAGCAGCTTGCGCTTGTGCTGGCCGTTGTCGGCCCAGTGCAGGCGCTGCTCGATGTTGGCGTGCGTCTCGGTGTGGCCCGAGACGTCGATGCGCTGCGGGTCCTTCATCAGCTGCGAGGCCAGGCGGCCGGTGTTGCCGGCGAAGGTCGCGCTGTACATCAGCGTCTGGCGCTCGGCCGGGATCTGCTCGGCGACGAAGTTGATGTCGTCGATGAAGCCCATGTCCAGCATGCGGTCGGCTTCGTCCAGGACGAACATCGTCACGTTGTCCAGCTTGCAGCGGCCGCTGTTGATGTGGTCCAGCAGGCGGCCCGGGGTGGCGATCAGGACGTCCAGCGGGCCGCTCAGCGCGCGCAGCTGCTGCGCGTAGGGCATGCCGCCCAGCACGGTGGCGACGCGCAGGCCCTGGATGTGGCGGCCGTAGGTCATGGCGGACTTGGCGACCTGCATCGCCAGTTCGCGGGTGGGGGCCAGCACCAGCACGCGCGGGCCGACGGTGCGGGTCTTGTTGTTGGTGGCGGCGCGTTCGGCGCGGGCGTTCAGCACCTGCTGCAGGGCCGGCAGGATGAACGAGGCGGTCTTGCCCGAACCGGTGCGCGACGAGACCATCAGGTCCTTGCCGTCGAGCGCCGGCGGGATCGCCTGCGCCTGCACTTCGGTGGTGTTCTCGTAGCCGGAGTCCTTGACGGCGCGCAGCAGCGCGTCGTGCAGGCCCAGGGCCGAGAACGGCGTGCCGGTCGTCTCGGCGTCGGCGCCGAGTTCGCCGGCTTCGATCCCCTGCTCGAGGCCGCTGTCCAGCGCCTCGTTCGTGTCCAGGGTGTCGGCGGCGTTCTTGTCGTGGTCGAAACTCATGTGTCTTTGCAATCCAATGGGACGCAGCCGGGCTGACGCCGTCGAAACGGAGTCCGCGCCGGAGCGCCTGGTCGCCGCGCAAGATCGATGTGATCGCGGCTGAACCGTGATGTCGCTGGGAGAAAGCTCGCGTCGATCACCAGGAAAGAAAGACACATGCGCGGCGCGATTGCAGAGCAACCGCCGTGGTCGGCATGAAGGGCCTGGTGAGGCGCCGGGGAACAGTCAAAGCGACGGCATCGCCGCCGACCGAACCCGAGGGCATGCAGTGCGCGCTCCCCGTGGCGGGAAACAGCTTCGGCGGAGAGCCGGAGCCTGCGTGGGAGTCCAGTCGGATGCCCGGCGCAGCGGTCTGCAAGAGGTCAGAGGAGACGTACGAAGCACCGCCAGAAGCGGTGAAGCCCACGACTATAACAGCGTTCGGGGTTTTCACCTAGCACATCGTTGCCCCTCACCTGGAGGGCCACTGCAGTCGTCACTTGGCGATCACCGCCGCTGCCGATTCGCCTCAATGGGGGGACTGAAATCGGTCCTACTTTGGACCTAAACTGGTATCAGATTGGATTTTTCGATCCAACGACATTCCACAGGGAGACAGGCATGGATCGACGACGATTCCTCGTCGGCAGCGCGAGCGCGCTGAGCGGTGGCTGGCTGGCGGGATGTGGCGGCGGCGGCGGCGAAGCCGGCACGCCGGTATCCCCCGCTCCCTCGCCAGGCCCCGAGGTCACGGACCAGGACCTCGCCACGCTGGCGGCGCAGATGAGCGGTCGCCTGCTGAAGTTCGGCGACGCCGATTTCCCCGCCCTGCGCCTGCCTGCCAACGCACGGTTTGACGGCCTGTTCCCACGCGCCCTCGCCCGCTGCGAAGGGGCGGCGGATGTCGGTGCCTCGTTGGCCTTCGTCAAGGCCAGGAAGATGACATTCGCCCTGCGCAGCGGCGCCCACAGTTATATCGGCGCCTCGACGACGGACGGGCTGCTGATCGACACCGGCCTGATGGACGGCGTCCGCATGGAGGGCGACATCCTCGTCGCCGGTGCCGGCGCCAAGCTGGCCGACGTCTACCGGACCGCCTTCGATGCGGGGCGGATCCTGGCCTCCGGCAGCTGCATCACGGTGGGCATCACCGGCATCACGTTGGGCGGCGGCATCGGCTTCTTCGACCGCCAGCTCGGCTTGACCTGCGACGCGCTGGTCCGTGCCAGCGTGATCACCGCCGACGGGCAGACGCGCGTCTGCGACGACACGCAGAACCAGGACCTGTTCTGGGGACTGCGGGGCGGCGGCGGCGGACAGTTCGGCATCGTGACCGAGCTGCGCTTCGTGACGCAACCGATGAGCGCCGTCAGCGCCGCCGCTGCTGCCTTCAAGACGACGGATCTGGCGGCGGTGCTGGCGGCGTGGCAGGCCTGGCCGGACACGCTGCCCGACTGGGGCTGGTCGCAACTGGCCATCGCCAGCGATCGCGCGGGCGGATTGCAAGTCACGGTCCTCGCCGTTGCGATGCAGGACGCCGACACGCTGCGACCGCAGTGGAACGCCCTGCTCGCGGCGACGGGCAGCACGCCCCAGTCGCAGTTCATCGACAACACGACCGCGGCCTCGCTGCTGCTGTCCGGCTGCGCCGGACTGAGCAACACCGCCTGCCACCTGCCGACACAGGTTGTCGGCGGCATGCTGCCGCGCGTGTCCATGACGGCGAGTTCCGACTACTTCCTCCATGCCTTGCCGAGTGCCGGCATCCAGGCACTCGGCGACGCGTTGCTGGCCCGCTCGCGCGCCGGGCGGCCCGGGATGGTCCTGCTCGACCTGATGGGCGGGGCCATCGCGCGCGTCGCGCCGGACGCGACGGCCTTCCCGCACCGTGCGGCGCGTTTCAGTGCGCAGTACCTCACCGAGAATCCCGTGGGCACCCCGGAAGCCACCTTGAACGCCGATGCCCTCTGGGCCACCGGTCTGCGTGACACCATGAGGCCCTGGAGCACCGGTGGCACTTACGTGAACTACCCGAGCCTGGAGAACAAGCCCTCGCCGACCGCGTACTTCGGTTCCAACGTGGACCGCCTGAAGCGCCTCAAGGCCAGCGTCGATCCGGACAACGTGTTCAGGAGCCCCAACGGGACCCCGCTGGTGTAGACGCGGAGACGGGTCTCCGCGTCGGCGTCAGAGGCCTTCCAGCAACCTGGGCAGGACGCTCATCAGCGCGTCGAGCTGATGACCGTCCAGCCAGGCGGGCGCGGCATCCAGCCAGTCGGGGAAGGCCAGACCGTCGCGCTGCGCACGCAGCACCGCGGCATCCAGGGAGTCCTCGATCAGCAGCAGGGCCGACGGCACGCCGCAGGCGTCCTCACCGCAGGTCGACTCGACCCGGTGCGACAGCACGGCGGGCTGCCACGGCAGATCCGCATGGACGATCGCGACGCGGTCGCCGGCGAGCGCGCCCTCCTCCAGACTGCCGAGCGCGTCGTCGCTGACCAGCAGCACGCCGGCTTCGGCGCCGCGCCAGGCCGAGAGCGCCGCGTCGCGCGCCTCGGTCGTGTCGCCGGCACGCAGCCGCTGCGGCGGCAGGCGGCGCAACTGGGGCGACATCGACAGGCTGTCGAGCAGCGTCTCCGAACGAGCGCAGATCAGCAGGCGCGCGGCGGCCGGAACGGCCGCGACCTGGATCCATTCGCGACGCAAGGCGAGCACCGCCTCCGCCTTCGCAGCCAGCGCCTGGCGCGAGGCCGGTGGCAGCAGCGTGAGCGCTTCCAGCAACTGCTGCTGCTCGGCGCTCGACAGGAAACGCAGCGCGGTCCAGCGCTCGACCAGGTGGCGGAGCTGCTTCAGCGGCGCGGCGGGCAGGCTGGCACCGGTCGATCCCGCGCCATCCAGCCACACCGGCGTCAGCAGCGCGGCGGGCAGGCGATCCTCCAGCTCGCGCTTGCGGCGCGACAGCAGCACGGGCTCCAGCGCGTCGCGCTTGACCTTCTTGCCGGCGTCGTCCGGCAGCACCCGCAGGTCGGACAACGGGCCCCGGCGCATGTCGTCGAGCCAGTCGACCCATTCGCCCAGGCGCGCGTCCGCGAGCGGCTCCTGGTGCGCGATCAGCAGCAACTGGGCGGCCGGCAGCGCACGCAGTGCGGCCAGACGATCCGCGTCCATCCATTCGATGCCGTCGACGACCAGCAGCGCGGCCTGGGGCTTCGCGGGCGGCGTGGCCGCCACCGTCACCGACTTGGCGTCGTCGCCCAGCCAGCGCTTCAGGTCGCGCTGCCAGGCGGCGTGCGCGGACTCCGGCGCGATGACGACGGCGGGCTTCACGCCGAAAAGCGTGGCCCACAGCTGGATCGCGGCGATCGCCGCGCCCCGCTGACCCAGGCCGAGATCGTCGGAGACCAACGCGCGACCGGCACAGACGGCAAACAGCGCGGCCTCCCAGGCGTGGATGGGGAGTTCGTCGCGCAGCAACGCGCGCATCGCGGCCCCGTCCGACATCAGCGCCTCCAGGCGTTGCACGCGCGCCTGCGCATCGCGTCCGCAGGCCAGTTGCGGCCACACCGGTGCGTCGACGCGCAGCACCACGCCCAGCGCGCGGGCGTCGCTCAGCACCTGCTGCAGCCAGGCGTGGCCGCCCTCGGCACGGCGGCGCGATTGATCGTCCAGGCCCGCCTGCTCGCGCAAGTGCCGCGGCACCTCGCGACCGCACACCCACTGCAGTTCGCGCTCGTCGCCCGGCACCAGCCAGACTTCCGCCTCGCGCGCCGGCCAGCCGGCGTCCAGCGCCGCCTGCTGACCATCATCGAACAGCGACAGCAGCTGGTCGCCGTGTTCGCAGGCGCCCTGCTCCCGATAGCCCGCGCAATCGCAGCGCCAGGTGTTGCGGCCCAGCAGGCGAAGGTGGAACGTGCCGCCGGTCTCGCCGTCGCGCAATTCGTAGTCGCCGAACACGCCATCGTCCTCGCGCGCACCGAGGGTGAAGCGCGGCGGCTCGGCCGGCGCCTCCTCCGCGACCGGCTCGGGCTGGGGCTTGCGCCGCCCCTTGCGGGCCGGCGCGGACTCGGCGACGGCGTCGTCACCGACCGTCACGACCTCCGCCGCAGGCGCCGCGATCTCAGCGCCGACGACGGGGGCCTCTTCGGCGACGACGGTCGCTTCGGCCGCCACGGCCTTGGATGCGGCACCGCGCTTGCGCGCCGGCCGCTTCAGCGCCGGCGTCGGCGCATCGACATCGGCCACCGCTTCGGTCGCGGGCACCACGGCAACGATCGGCGCTTCATGCGCGCCGACGTCGTCTGTCACCTCGACCGTCTCGACTGCCGGCGCCTTCGCGCGGGCGGTCCGCTTGCGCGCAGGCTTCGGTGCCACCTCCGTTGGCATAGGCGCAGCATCTGCCACCGCGCCGGGAGCGGGAGTGGCATCGGGCGCGATGGCGACCGCGGTGTCGACCGTGGGGTCAGCCGCGGGTTCAGCCGCGGGTTTGGCCGCGGCTTCGATCACCACGGCATCGGCCGCGGCCGGCACGGCCGCTTCATCGGCCGCTCGGGTCTTGCGCGCCGCCGGGCGGCGTCGTTGGGAAGTCGTCGTCATGGGAGTCCTCGTGCCGCAGCCGCACTTCACGCCAGCCGCGGACACCGTTGAAGATGGCGAGCGCATGCGCCCGCCTCAGATCGTCCAGGGTCAGCCGCGCCTCGCGCAGCCGGCCCTGTTCCAGCAGTTCCTCGCGCAGCGTGCCGGGCAGCAGGCCGGCCGCGGCGCGCGGCGTCAGCCACGGCCCGTCCGGCACCCGCTGCAGCGCGAGGTTGGTCAGGCAGCCCTCGGTGAGCTCGCCGTCCCGGTTGAACAGCAGCACGTCGAAGCAATCGGCCGGCTTGGCGTCCAGGAAGGCCTGGTACACCTCGCGACGCGTCGTCTTGTGCTGGATGAATTCCGCCGCCGGACCGCGCGTGTCGATCGGGGTCCGCGCCAGCGCCACCGTCAGCGGCCCGGACATGTCCGGCGATGCCGCGTCGGTCGACGCCGCCGTCGCCACCGTGGTCGCCACCGTGGTCGCCGCCGTGGCCGGCATGGCAGGCGTCGCCGGTGCCGGCAAGGCCTGCACCGTGTGATTGAACGTGCCGTCGCGCATGAGCGTCAGTCGGACGCGCCACGCCCCGCGCGGATGGCGCCGCGCGATGTCGACGAGGCAGGCCTTCGCCGCATCCGCCGACCACGACAGCCCGAAGTGCCGCGCCGTGCGCTGCATGCGCACCAGGTGACGGCCGACGCGGGCGAATTCGCCGCCCTCGAGCCGCATCGTTTCCAGGGCCTCGATCGGCGCCTGCGCGCGCGTCAGGAAACGGGCCTTGGCGCGCCACTCGTCGATCTCGTCGCGCGGCTGCGAGTCCAGCGTGATGCCGCTGCCCACGCCGCAGCGCAGCGCACGCACCGTCTGCTCGACGGTGCGGATCGGCACGTTGAAGGTCACCGCCCCGCCCGGCTGCAGCAGGCCGAGTGCGCCGCAATACCAGCCGCGCGGGCCGGGTTCGAGTTCGCCGATGATCTCCATCGCCCGCTTCTTCGGCGCGCCCGTGATGGACCCGCAGGGGAACAGCGCCGTCATGACCTCGTCCAGCGCAAGCCCGGCGCGCGTGACCGCGCTGATCGTCGAGGTCATCTGCCAGACGGTCGGCAGCGCGTGCAGCTCGAACAGCCGCGGCACGCGCACCGAGCCCGCTACCGCCACGCGCGACAGGTCGTTGCGCAGCAGGTCGACGATCATGAGGTTCTCGGCGCGCTCCTTGGCGCTGGTGCGCAGGTAGGCCTGCGCGGCCTCGTCGCCGGCGCGATCGCGACCGCGCGGCGCCGTGCCCTTCATCGGCTGCGCCGACAGCAGCCAGGTGTGGCTGGCCTGCGGCGTCTCGGGCAGCGGGCGCCAGTCGAAGAAGAGTTCCGGCGAGACGCTGGCCACGGCACCGCCGTCGCCGAGGTCGCCGGGGCCGACGTCCCCATCGTCACGGCCCTCACGCCCCTCCCGGCCCTCGCGTCCGCGCCCGGTCCGCAGGAACATCGAGAACCCGCCCGGCTGCGACGCATGCATCGCGAAGAAATGGGCCACCTCGTCGAAGCCGTCGAGCGCCCCGGCGCTCAGGCGGGTCGTGAGGTTGACCTGGTAGCAGTCGCCGTCGCGGATGTACGCGCGGATGCGCTCGACCTGCGCCTGCTCGTCGTCCTCTTCCTGGGTGTCCGACCACGCCGTCATCGGATGCGCACGACCGGCGCCCTGCGCGGCGAGGTCCTCCGGCCACGCCTCGGGCGTCTCGTGCCAGACGTGGAATTCCGCCAGCGGCGCCTCGCCCGCCGGCCGCGTGCGCAGCACGGGATCGAGCGCGGCCGCCGCCTCGTAGCGCAGGCCGCCCAGCACCCACGCCCCCGAGCGGGCCGCGGCATGCGCCAGGCGCAGCACGGCGCGCAGGCGATCGGGATCGCGCGCGATCAGGCGCTCCGCCGGCGGCGCGAAGAAGGCGCCACGCAGGCGTTCACCGTCCTCGCGCGCCAGCGGATGGCGCGGAAAGTCGAAGGCCGCCCACAGGTCCTGCGGGCGGCGCGGCGTGTCCATCGGTGTCTCAGTCGCGCGGTGGCGCGCTCCTCGTCAACTGCGGGAGGGGGACGGCAATCGGGGCGGCGAACCGGATGCCCGATTCAATCCAGCTTCAGGAAGTGCTCGCGGTAATGGAGCAGCTCGTCGATGGACTCGTGGATGTCGGCCATCGCGGTGTGCTTCTGGGCCTTCTTGAAGCCTTCCATCGCGGCGGGCTTCCAGCGGCGCGCCAGTTCCTTGAGCGTCGACACGTCCAGGTTGCGGTAGTGGAAGAAGTCTTCCAGCTTGGGCATGTAGTTGGCCAGGAAGCGGCGGTCCTGGCAGATCGAGTTGCCGCACATCGGCGACTTGCCCGCGGGGATGTAGGCCTTCAGGAAATCGATGACCTGCTGCTCGGCGTCGGCTTCGCTGACGGTCGACGCCTTGACGCGGTCGATCAGGCCGCTCTTGCCGTGCGTGCCCTTGTTCCAGGCGTCCATGCCGTCGAGCATCGCGTCGGACTGGTGGACGGCGAAGACCGGGCCTTCGACGCGCACCGTCAGCTGGGCGTCGGTGACGACGACGGCGATCTCGATGATGCGGTCCTTGTCCGGATACAGGCCGGTCATCTCGAGGTCGATCCAGATCAGGTTCTGGTCGTTCAGCGGCAGCACGGGATTGGCGCCGGCGCCAGCGGCGGAGGCGGCAGTGGTGTCGGTGGTCATGGGGTTGTCCTTCAGGTTGGGCGCGATTGTCGCCGAGTCGGGCCCCTCTACACTTGCGTCCATGCAGATCTCTCCCGCGGCGCTCGCCGCCGCTCCGGCGCCTTCGGCGCTGAGCCACTCCCCGCTGGTGCTGACCGCGGCCTTCGTCGCCGCCGTGATGCTGTCCTTCCTGGTCAAGCTGTGGCTGTCCTCGCGCCAGATGCGGCATGTGGCGCGGCATCGCGGCGCGGTGCCGGCCGCGTTCGTCGGGACGGTGCCGCTGTCGGCGCACCAGAAGGCGGCGGACTACACCGTCGCCCGCGGCCGCTTCGGCACGCTGCACCTGGCCTGGGACACCGCGCTGCTGATCGGATGGACGCTGCTGGGCGGGCTGGACCTGCTCAACCAGTGGGCCCTGTCGTGGCGCCCGGCGCTCGGCGACATGGGCTACCAGCTCGGGCTGCTGACCGCGTTCTCGGTGCTGTCCGGCGCGCTGGACCTGCCCTGGTCGATCTACAACATCTTCCGGCTCGAGGAGCGCTTCGGCTTCAACCGCACGACGCTGAAGCTGTTCCTCGTCGACGGCGCGAAGGGACTGGCGGTCGGTGCGCTGCTGGGCCTGCCGATCGCGGCGCTGATCCTGTGGCTGATGGCCCAGGCCGGCGGTCTCTGGTGGCTGTGGGCCTGGGGCGCGTGGATGGGCTTCACCCTGCTGATGCTGGTGATCTATCCCACCGTCATCGCCCCGCTGTTCAACAAGTTCCAGCCGCTGGAGGACGCCGTGCTGCGCGAGCGCGTCCAGACGCTGATGCAGCGCTGCGGCTTCGCGGCCAAGGGCCTGTTCGTGATGGACGGCAGCCGGCGCTCGGCGCACGGCAACGCCTACTTCACCGGCCTGGGCGCCGCCAAGCGCGTGGTCTTCTTCGACACGTTGCTGGAACGCCTGAACCCGCCCGAGGTCGAGGCCGTGCTTGCGCACGAACTGGGCCACTTCAAGCGCCGCCATGTGCTGCAACGCATGGTGCTGATGTTCGCGCTGAGCCTGGCCGGCTTCGCGCTGCTGGGCTGGCTGAGCGCGCAGGCGGGCTTCTACCTCGGCCTGGGGGTGCGCCCCAGCCTGGAGGCGCCCAACGACGCGCTGGCCCTGCTGCTGATCATGCTGGCGCTGCCGCCGTTCACCTTCTTCCTGACGCCGCTGACCTCGCTGTGGTCGCGCAGGCACGAGTTCGAGGCCGACGCCTACGCCTGCGCGCAGGCCAGCGGCGACGACCTGTCCAGCGCGCTGCTGAAGCTGCATGAGGACAACGCCGGCACGCTGACGCCGGACCCGGTGTTCGCGCGCTTCTACTACTCGCATCCGCCGGCCAGCGAACGGCTGGCGGCGATCGCGTCGCTCGCGAGGCCCTCGGCACGGCCCTCTCCCGCAGGGCACGCGGCATGAGCAAGGACATCCAGACCGGGCTGGTGGTGCGCGGACATGGCCGCCACTACGTCATCGAGGACAGCGAGGGCCAGCGCATCCACTGCCTGACCCGCGGCAAGAAGAGCGATTGCGTCGTCGGCGACCGCGTGCGCTGGTTGCGCAGCAGCGATCACGAGGGCGTGATCGAGAAGGTCGAGCCGCGCCGCAACCTGCTGTTCCGCCAGGACGAGTGGAAGACCAAGAGCTTCGCCGCCAACCTGGACCGGCTGCTGATCCTGGTGGCGGTGGATCCGCAGTTCTCCGAGTCGCAGCTGACGCGCGCGCTGATCGCGGCGCGCAGCGCGGGCATCACCGCCGACATCGTGCTGAACAAGACCGACCTGCCCGGCGCGGACGCGGCGCGCGAGCGCCTCGCGCCGTACAAGGCGATGGGACAGAACGTGCTGGAGCTCAGCTTCAAGGGCCGTCCCGACGAGGCCAGCGACGTGCTGCGGCCGATGCTGCACGGCCAGGCGACGCTGGTGCTGGGGCCCAGCGGCACCGGCAAGAGCACCCTGATCAACCTGCTGGTGCCGGACGCGAAGGCGCAGGTGGGCGAGATCTCGGTGGCGCTGAACTCAGGGCGCCACACGACGACCACGACGCAGTGGTACTGGATGGATGCAGAGCGCCAGAACGCGTTGATCGACTCGCCGGGCTTCCAGGAATTCGGCCTGCGGCAGATCGCCGCGCCGGACCTGGCGAGCTACATGGCCGATTTCCAGCCGTATCTGGGCGAGTGCCGCTTCCACAACTGCAGCCACCGGCACGAGCCGGGCTGCGCGGTGCTGGCCGCGGTCGAGGCGGGCAAGATCAGCCCGTCGCGCTACCGCATCTATGACGAGCTCTGGGACGAGCTCAGCGCCCCGCCGAAGTACTGACCTCAGCGTTCCAGGCGTGGGTCCGCGTTGGGGACTTCGCGGACTTCGCGGACTTCGGCGTCGATCACTTCACCTCGCGGCGCCCGGCTGCCGTTCATGCCGTGCATCGCGCCCGGCCGGAACGCCTGCGAGCGGAACTCCGCCGCGCGGCGGAACGTGGCCGTGTGCAGCGTCGGCTTGCGGCCGCGGATCAGGCTCCACAGCAGCACGACGCCGAAGATCACCAGCCCGGCGGCCAGCACGACCAGGAACAGCACGATGGAAGCCGCCGCCAGCACGAGACGGGCAGCGATCGAAATAAGCGTGGAGAGAACGTTCATCGGTCCTTCAGATCGGGGCGATCTCGCGGTTTCAAGTGCAGCCATCCCCCCGGGGTTCAGCCTCGTCCAATGTAGGGCATCTTGGTGGCCATGACCGTCAGGAACGGCACGTTGGCCGACAGCGGCAATTCCGCCATGTAGAGCAGCGCGCTGGCGGCATGGGCGACGTCCATCCGCGGCTCGACCATCGTGCCGCCGTGCGCCTGCGGCACGCCGTGCACGAAGCGCTCGGTCAGGTCGGTCTCGGCATTGCCGATGTCGAGCTGGCCGGCGGCGATGTCGTGCTTGCGCCCGTCCAGCGCCAGCGTCTTCGTCAGCCCGGTGATGGCGTGTTTGGTCGCCGTGTAGGCGATCGACCCCGGCCGCGGCGCGTGCGCCGAGATCGAGCCGTTGTTGACGATGCGCCCGCCGCGCGGCGACTGCCGCTTCATCAGTCCGAAGGCCGCTCGGGCGCACAGGAAACTGCCGGTCAGGTTGATGTCGACGACGGCGCGCCAGGTCTCGATGCTGAGCTCGTCGATGTCCGACGCGGGCGCGCCGCGCCCGGCGTTGTTGAACAGGAAGTCGAGCCGGCCCCAGCGGCGCTCGATCGCGTCGAAGGCGGCGGCGACCTGCGCCTCGTCGGCGACGTCCGTGGGCAGCACGAGCGCGCGTTCCGGCGCGAACGCGGCGGTCTCGCGCAGCATCTCGTCGCGTCGGCCGAGCAGCGCGACCTGCCAGCCGGCCTGCATCAACGCCTGCGCGGCGGCGCGGCCGATGCCCGAACCGGCACCGGTCACGGCGGCGAAGCGGAGCTTGGAGGGCGTCGCCGCGGCGAGCGGGACGACCTCGGGCAAGGCAGTCACGTCGGCAGCGACGGAATCGAGGGCGGCGTGGGCAGAGTCCATCCCCCCATCATAGGGAGCACCGGGGAAACCGGCTGACGCGAGGCTGAAGCGGCGGCGCGCTCCGCGCCCGCATCCCCTCCCTCCGTCACCCCCCGCGCCACCCCTGGCATCGCCGCGTGAAGCGGCGCCGGCCAGGAGAGACGGATGCCGGACAGCGCGTCGTGTTCGCTCATCGCGCCGCCACCTGTTCGCCATCGAGCGTGCGGTCCGCGCGGCGGGACGTGACGACCACCGTCGGCAAGGTCTGCACGTCGCCGGCGGCGCGCAGCGCGGCCAGGGTCTGGGCGGACTTGCCGTTGATGACCACCGTGGGCAGTCGCTGCGGCTCTTCGGCGCGGCTGGGCAGCGCCAGCAGCAGGCCGGCGACGATGCCGGTCGCGACGCCGATCAGCGCGGCGACGCGCTTGACGTTCGTGAATCGGTCGTAGCAGCGAATGGTGTTCATCTCGTTCTCCGGGGCCGCGGGTTGTTCTTGCGGCACGGGACGAATGATTCCAAGGGTTAACCCCCAGCGGAAGCAGGCTGCGACCAACCCGTGCCTGCCGGCGATGAACTGCGGCTGGAGGCGATGAATGCCCCCTTCAAAAGGGTTTACCCCAAGAACTAGGGGCCCCTTGCGGGGCCCCTCCTCCGACGGATGCGGAGACGGATCAGGCGGGAATGAGCCCGCGCCCCTTGAGCATGGGGGCCACGCTCGCATCGCGACCGCGGAAGGCCCGATAGGTCGCGCCCGGCTCGCGGCTGTTGCCGACCGACAGGATGTTGGCCAGCACCGATTGCGCGGTCGCCGCATCGAACGGATCACCCGCCTCGACGAAGGCCTCGAAGGCGTCGCAGTCCAGCACTTCCGCCCACAGGTAGACGTAGTAGCCGGACGCGTAATAGCTGCCCGAGAACAGATGCTGGAAGTGGGTCAGCCGGTGGTTCAGGCCGATCGCCGGGGGCAGTCCCAGCCGCTCCAGCGCCTCGCGTTCGAACGCGACCGGATCCGGCACGTCGGCTTGCTCCTGCGCGTGCAGCGCCAGGTCCACCAGCGCCGACGCGCAGTAGCGCACCGTCTCGTAGCCCTGGTTGAAGGTCGCGGCCGCCTTCAGGCGGTCCAGCAGCGTGTCGGGCAGCGGCTCGCCGGTCTTGTAGTGCCGCGCATGCCGCTTGAGCACCTCGGGCTCGGCCATCCAGTGCTCCATCAGCTGCGAGGGCAGCTCGACGAAGTCGCGCAGCACCTGCGTGCCGGACAGACGCTCGAACTCGACGTCCGAGAGCAGGCCGTGCAGCCCGTGGCCGAATTCGTGGAACAGGGTGCGCACGTCGTCGAAGGACAGCAGCGTCGGTTCGCCCGGCGCGCCCTTGGCGAAGTTGTTGTTGTTCAGGATGATCGGCAGCGCGTCGATGCCGTTGCGGGCCTGCCAGCGCAGCGCGTTCATCCAGGCGCCGCTGCGCTTGGTCGGACGCGCGAAGTTGTCCTGGACGAAGATCCCGCGCAGCGAGCCGTCGGGCCGCTGCACCTCGTAGACCTTCACGTCGGGGTAGTAGCCGGCGACCTGCGGCTGCGCGACGAAGCGCAGGCCGTAGAGCCGCGAGGCGCAGTCGAACATCGCCTGCACCATCGCGTCCAGCGGGAAGTAGGGCTTGACCTCCGCCTCGTCGAGCTGGAAGCGCTGCTGGCGGACCTTCTCCGCATACCAGCGCCAGTCCCAGGCCTCGATCGTCAGGTCGTGGCCGAGCTGGGCGCGCACCTCGTCGAGCATCGCGCGCTCACGCGCCGCGGCCGCCTTGGCGGGCTCCCAGACCCGGTCCAGCAGGCCCTGCACGGCCGACTGCCGGCCGGCCATCGTGTCGGCGAGCGCGTAGTCGGCGAAGCTGCGATGGCCGTGCAGCGCGGCCTGCTCATGGCGCAATGCGAGGAGCTCGCGCACCAGGTCGCGGTTGTCGGTCTCGCCGGCGATCTCGCCGCGGCCGACCCAGGCCCGCCACGCCTGCTCGCGCAGGTCGCGTCGTTCGCTGAAGGTCAGGAAGGGCACGATCAGCGAGCGCGACAGCGTCACGACGTGCACGCCCTCCTCCGCCTGTCCCCGGTCCAGCGCAGCCTGGCGCGCGGCGGCGCGGACGAAGTCCGGCAGGCCGGCCAGCTCGGCTTCACCGCGCAGCACGAGCTGGTAGCCGCTTTCGTCCGCGAGCACGTTCTGCGCAAAGCGGGTGTTGAGCTCGGCCTGACGCTCCATGTTGGCGGCGTAGCGCGCGCGGGCGTCGCCCTGCAGGCGGGCGCCGGCGCGCACGAAATCCAGGTGCACGCGCTCGAGCAGTCGCAGCGACTCGGGCGGCAGGCCCAACGACGCGCGCCGCTCATGCAGCCGCTCGACGCGCTCGAACAGCGCGGCGTTCAGGTAGATCGCGTTGGTATGCGCCGCCAGCGGCCCGGCCATGCGACGTTGCACGGCCTGCAGCTCGGGCGAGCTGGCGGAGGCGCTGAGCGTCGAGAACAGGTGTTCCAGCGCGACCAGCGCGCGGCCCGCGCGATCGAGCGCGGCCAGCGTGTTGTCGAAGTCCGGCGCGGCCGGATTCGCCGCGATCGCGTCGAGCTCGGCGCGGTGCGCGGCGAGCGCGGCCTCGAAGGCGGGTTCGACGTGTTCGGCGCGGATCGCGTCGAACGGGGGCAGCCCGTACGGGCCGGTCCAGGCGGACAGCAGCGGGTTGGACAGCAGGGTCGTGCTCATCGGGTCTGCCCCTTCCTCATCACTTCTTGTTCTGTTCCTTCTTGATCGCGATCTCGTCGGCCTCGTCGTACGAGCGGCTGGCGCACTTGAACTTCCAGTCGTTGCGCTTGTCGTTCAGGTCCTCGACGGCCTCGTTGAAATCGTCGGCGATCTTCTGGTGCGCATCCACGCGGGCGTTGAAGGCCTTGTTGACTTCGACGCGGTCGTTGCGCGCCTTGTTGTAGGCGTCGATCTTCGGCTGCAGGGCGTTGGCGCGCGTCTGGTACTCCTCCTGCTTGGCCTTCAGGTCGGCCTTCTCCATCTTGGACGCGCCGGCTTCGATCTCGGCACCGAAGGCCTTGACGCCGTCGATCTCGGCCTTCAGGGCCGTGCCCTGCGCCTGCATGTCGGACTCGAACTTGTCGGACTCCGCCTTGGAGGCCTTCAGCTCATCCCGCTCCTTCAGGACCACGGCCTTCTGCTTGTCGAGCTCGGCGGCGGTCTCCTCGTTCTTCTGGTTGGCGGTCATGCAGGTGCGCAGTTCGTCGCGCGTCATCAGCTTGCCCTTGCCGCCCTTGGTGGCGGGGGCCGCGGCGGCGGGCGTCGACGTGGCCGGCTTGGCGGCGGGCTTGGCGGGGGCGCCCGTCTGGCCGCTCGTCTGGGCGGAGGCCAGACCGCAGGCCAGCAGTGCCGCGACGGCGAGGGAGGTGCGAAGAGTGTTCATGTCGTCTCTCAAGTCATTGCGCCGGGTGGGCGCTGTCTCGTCGGTACGGACCGTCCGGCTCGCGACCGGTCCGCTCTGCGGGTCGGCATGATGCCACGACCCGGATAATGCGCCGCTTCAGATCGTTTCCGGCCCGCGTGCAGCCCGCACGGCAGGCCGTCCACCCCGAACACGACCGCCCCCAGGCGGCAACCCACCATGGCGCTCAAGGCCACCATCCACAAAGCCCAGCTGCAGCTCTCCGACATGGACCGCCATGTCTACGGCGAGCACTCCCTGACCGTCGCCCGCCATCCGTCGGAGACCGACGAGCGGATGATGCTGCGCATCCTCGCCTACGCGCTGAACGTGCCGTCCGACGATCTGCATGGCAAGCTGGAATTCAGCAAGGGCCTGTCCGACGTGGATGAGCCGCCGCTGTGGCAGCTCGACCTGACCGGCCAGGTCGTGCACTGGATCGAACTGGGCCAGCCCGACGAACGCCGGTTGCGCCAGGCCCACGGCAGAGCCGACCGCGTCACCGTCATCGGCTACGCGTCCAGCACGCCGGTGTGGTGGGCCGGCATCCAGAACAAGCTGCAGCGCACGCCCAAGCTGGCGGTGTGGCAGATCCCGGCGGAACAGGCCCAGGCCCTGGCCGCGCTGGCCGAGCGCGGCATGCAGTGGCAGGTCAGCATCCAGGACGGGACAGCGTACGTCAGCACCGAGAAGGGCGCGGTGGAGATCACGCCGCAGCTGCTGAAGGATCGCGAGGCCTGACGACTGAGGTAAGGTAGGGGCGGGTTTGCCCGCCCTTGAATCAGGAGACCGCAGTGCCTCAATCCGTGCCGTCCGCGACCACCGACTCGACCGCCGCCCAGGACGACCCGTTCCTGTGGCTCGAAGCGCTCGAGGGTGACGAGGGTGAACGCGCCTTGCAGTGGGTGCGCGAGCGCAACGAGGGCACCCTCGCCGCGCTGAAGGCCGAGCCCGAGTTCGAGCCGGTGCGCGAGGAACTGCTGCAGATCCTCAATGCCCGCGACCGCATCCCCCATGTCGCGCGGCGCGGCGACTGGTTCTACAACCTCTGGCAGGACGAGGCCCATCCGCGCGGCCTGTGGCGGCGCTGCACGCTGGAGGAATACCAGCTGGCGGAGCCTCCGTGGCGCCTGGTGCTGGACCTGGATGCGCTGGGCCGCGACGAGGGCCGCAGCTGGGTCTTCCACGGTGCCACGGCGTTGGCCCCCGAATACCGCCGCTGCCTGGTGTCGCTGTCCGACGGCGGTGCCGATGCGCACGAGCTGCGCGAATTCGACCTGGAGACGCTGCGCTTCATCGCCCCGGCCGATGGCGGCCTCTTCGTGCCCGAGGCCAAGAGCGATGTCGAATGGCTGGACGCCGACACGCTGCTGGTCGGCAGCGACTTCGGGCCGGACTCGCTGACCGAGTCGGGCTACCCGCGGCAGGTCCGGCGCTGGGCGCGCGGCACGCCGCTGGAGGCGGCGCCGGTGATCTTCGAGGGCGAGAAGGCCGACGTCTCCGTCTCCGCGTCGGTCGACCGCACGCCGGGCTTCGAGCGCGTCGTGTTCAGCCGCGCGCTGGACTTCTACAACGAATCGCGCTTCCTCTGGAAGGACGGCGCCTTCGTCCCCATCGACCTGCCCAGCGACATGAGCGTCCACCTGGAAGGTCCGTGGATGCTGCTGCGTCCGCGCACCGACTGGGCGATCCCGCACGGACCGACCTATCCATCGGGTTCGCTGCTGCTGATGGAGGAAGCCTCGTTCTGGAAGAACGAGCGCCATGACAAGCACATCCGGGTGATGTTCTCGCCGACGGCGGGACGCTCGCTCGAGGACTACACGCTGACGCGCCACCATCTGCTGATCAACGTCAGCGAGCACGTCGCGAGCCGGCTCGAAGAGTGGGACCTGTCGCACCGGCCGCCGACGCTGCGCCAGGTCAAGGCGCCCTTCCCCGGCACGCTGAGCGTGCAGAGCCTGCATGACCCGGAGCTGCTCGAGGACACGCTCGGCGACCGCTACCTGCTGCATTACTGCGATTTTCTGACGCCGGACGTCGTGTGCCTGGCGCAGGCCGGCGTCGACACGCGCGAGACGCTCAAGCAGCGCGGTGCGCAGTTCGATGCCCACGGCATGGCGGTCGAGCAGCGCTTCGCCACCAGCGCCGATGGCGAGACGGTGCCCTACTTCGTCATCGGCAGACGCGGCCGCAACGCGCAGGCGCAGAAGGACACGCCCACGCTGCTCTACGGCTACGGCGGCTTCGAGGTCTCGCTGCAGCCCTGGTACTCCGGCGGCAACGGTCGCGCGTGGCTGGCACGCGGCGGGCAGCTGGTCGTCGCCAACATCCGCGGCGGCGGCGAGTACGGCCCGCGCTGGCACCAGGCGGCGACGCTCGAGCACAAGCAGCGCAGCTTCGACGATTTCATCGCCGTGGCCGAGGACCTGATCGCCCACGGCCTGACGCGGCCCGGACGGCTTGGGATCATGGGCGGCAGCAACGGCGGGCTGCTGGTCGGCGCCTGCATGGTGCAGCGGCCGGAGCTCTTCGGCGCGGTCGTGTGCCAGGTGCCGCTGCTCGACATGAAGCGTTATCACCTGCTGCTGGCGGGGGCGTCCTGGATGGCCGAGTACGGCGATCCGGACGAGCCCGACGACTGGGCGCACATCGCCGCGTACAGCCCGTACCAGCAGCTCAAGCCCGGCGTCACGTATCCGAGGGCGCTGTTCGCCACCTCGACGCGCGACGACCGCGTGCATCCCGGCCATGCGAGGAAAATGGCGGCTCGCATGCTGGCGTTGGGCCAGACCTGCTTCTATTACGAAAACATCGAGGGCGGCCACGGCGGCGCTGCGGACAACCAGCAGCGGGCGCTGTTGCAAGCCCTCGAGTTCGCCTACTTGTGGCGACAGCTCGGCAGGGAGGCCTCTCGTGGAGACGCATCTTGAATTTCGTCATCCAGCATCATCCTGACGCCCGATGCTTCCTTGCGCAGCCGCAACCCGGACTGCAATGCCGCCTCGACTACGAGCGGCACGGTGAACAGCTGATCATCACCCACACCGGCGTGCCGGCGCAGTTGACGGGGCAAGGCCTCGCCGCCGCGCTGGTGGAGGCCGCCGCACGTTGGCTGGCGGAGTTCCCGCTGCAGCTGGTGCCAGGCTGCAGCTACGTGCGGCACTGGCTGCTGCGGCATCCGCGCTGGCAGCGGCTGCTGACGCCGGCGCCGGCGCAGCGCGTGCTCAACGAGTGGTTCGGCCTGCCCGGCAGCGAGCAGGACGGCCAGGTGCAGATGAAGTGGTTCAAGAAGGACGCCGCCTTCGACGCGGCGCTGCGCGAGCGCTTCGGGCCCGTCATCGACCAGGCCTTGCAAGGCGGGCTGCGCGACTGGGACTCGACGGCCTGGGGCGCGCTGGCGCGGATCCTGGTGCTGGACCAGTTCACGCGCAATGTCCACCGCGACACGCCGACGTCCTTCGCGGGCGATGCGCTGGCGCTGGAGGCGTCCTTGGCGTTGCAGCCGCGCGCGCAGGAGCTCGGCGTGCTGGAGCGCTGGTTCGTCGCGATGCCGCTGGAGCACGCCGAGGACCTCGCGATGCAGGACCGCAGCGTTGCGGCCTTCGAGGCGCTGGCTGCCGAAGACCCGCGATTGAAGGATGCGCTCGACTACGCGCACAAGCACCGTGAGGTCATCGTCCGCTTCGGACGATTCCCGCATCGCAACGAGATCCTCGGCCGCGAGAGCACGCCGGAGGAATTGGCGTTCCTGAAGCAGCCGGGTTCGCGGTTCTGACTACGTCGACTCCTTCTCCTGCAGCAACCGCCACATGACCTTGCCCGAGCCCGACTTGGGCAGCGCATCGACGAACTCGACGATGCGCGGCGCCTTGTAGGCCGCCATGTGTTCATGGGCCCAGTCGATGATGTCCTTGTCGGTGGTCTGGCCCCTGGCCTCGGCGCGCAGCACGACGACCGCCTTCACCGTCTCGCCGCGGTACGCGTCCTTGGCCGCGATGATGCAGGCTTCCTGCACGGCGGGATGGCGGTACAGCAGCATCTCCACCTCCGACGGCCAGACCTTGTAGCCGCTGGCGTTGATCATCCGCTTGAGCCGGTCGGTGATGAAGAAGTAGCCCTCCTCGTCCATGCGCCCGAGGTCCCCGGTGCGGAAGAAGCGCTTGCCGTCGAGCTCGACGAAGGCCGCGTCGGTCGCCTCCGGCTGCCGCCAGTAGCCCTGGAACACCATCGGGCCGTGGGTGATGATCTCGCCCACCTCGCCGACCGGCATTTCCTCCAGCGTCGTCGGATCGACGACGCGTGAATCGACGCCGAAGATCGGGATGCCCAGGCACTGCAGCTTCGCGCGCTCGGGCGGATTGCCGTGGCTGGGCGCGGCGGTCTCGGTCAGGCCGTAGCCCTCGGCGAAGGTCAGGCCGAACTCGCCCTGCAAGCGCTCCGCCACCGCCTTGGGCATCGCCGCGCCGCCGCCGCTCAGGTAGCGCAGGCTGCGCAGGTCGAAGGACTTGTAGTTCGGGCTTGCGAACAGGTCGATGATCATCGTCGGGATGCAGGTCCAGTGCGTGACCTGGTACCGCGAGATGAGACGTCCGCAGAGCTCGCGGTCCCAGCGCGGCATGATCACCAGCGTCATGCCGATGAACACCGGCCCCAGCACGCCGTACAGCGTCCCGGTGATGTGGAACATGGGCACCACGGCCAGCCCCACCGACTCCGCGCTCGCGTAGCCCCACTGGCAGCCGCCGCAGCTGTTGGACATCAGCGTCGCGTTCGTGTGCACGCAGCCCTTGGGCAGTCCGGTCGTGCCGGACGTGTAGGGCAGCATCGCCAGATCGTCGGGTCCCGCGGTGTGCGGGCCCGGCACATGGCCAGCTGAGATCGCTTCGCGCCAGTCGGTCGCGCCATGCGGGAGCTCGTGCACGGCGGTCAGCCAGGCACGCATCGCTTCGGGCGCATCGCAAGCGGGATCGGGGCCGGCGGGCGGCAGCATCTGCCAATACTGCGTCACCAGCAATGCGCGCGGGCGCTGCGACGCGGGCAGCTTCTCCGACGCGCGGGCGACGATGCCGGCGAGTTCACCGCTGCAGATCACGACCTTGGTCTCGGGGTCGGTCAGGTAATGGCCGAACTCGTCCTCGCGGTTCATCGGATTGACCGGCACCACGACCGCGTCCGCACGGTTGATCGCATAGAACGCGATCAGGTACTGCGGGCAGTTCTGCAGGAACAGCGCGACGCGGTCGCCCTTGCCCACGCCCTGCGCGCGCAGCCAGCCGGCCAACGCCTCGGCCTGGCGGCGCATCTCGCGGAAGCTGAGCGTGGCGCCCAGGAACTGCGTCGCGGCCTTGTCCGGATACCGGCTCGCGGCGACCTCGAGGTTGAACCACAGCGAGGTCCGCGGGATCGCCAGCCGCCGCGGCAGCCGGGCCGGCCAATGGCTGTACTGCACATCGGCGTTCTCGGGACGGGGGTGACCACGCGCGTCATCGATCTGTCTCCTGTCTATGGTTTGGACCGATCTTCAGTCGGTCGCGCCGCGCCCCTTGTCCCGCCAGCGACAAGACCTGTTACCGATCGTGTGCGATGCGGTGTGGTGTAAACCAGACTC
Organism: Roseateles chitinivorans; assembly: GCF_050632145.1. Lineage (GTDB taxonomy): Bacteria > Pseudomonadota > Gammaproteobacteria > Burkholderiales > Burkholderiaceae_C > Roseateles > Roseateles chitinivorans_B. The sequence goes on along the minus strand of NZ_CP192577.1, from coordinate 3,684,592 downwards.
GTCCCTGGCATTGGGGTGCGCCCGAAGATGCTCCGCTCCACCCCCACGCGTAGCATGCGGGCTTTCACCAATGCCCCGTACGGCATCCGCTCCCGATCCGGCTGCGTCGATGTGCGGCGGGGCCGTGTTCCGTCCATGCCGATCGCGCGCCGTTCCGCCCTGCTGGGGCTGTTGACCTGTGTCCTGGGCCTCACCGCCGCCTCGACGGCGGGGGCCGTTCCCGCCGAGCAGCCGCTGGACCAGCCGGCCGGCCCGGTCGTGCTGACCGTCGGTGGTGCGCTGCGCAACGCCAACCGCGATGGTCGTGCGGCCTTCGACATGGCCATGCTCGAGAAGCTGCCGCAGGTGAGCTTCAGCACGCAGACCCCCTGGTACCCGGGCCCGCGCAAGTTCACCGGCCCGCTGCTACGCGACGTGCTTGCCGCCGCTGGCGCGCAGGGGCGCGCGATCGAGGCACGTGCGCTCAACGACTACCGCGTGCACATCCCCGTCGACGACAGCGCGCGTTACGACGTCATCGTCGCGCGGCTGATCGACGACAAGCCGATGGCCGTGCGCGACAAGGGCCCGTTGTTCCTGATCTATCCGTTCGACCGCGCGCCCGAACTCCGCAACAGCATCTTCTACGGGCGCTCGGCGTGGCAGCTCACCCACCTGGAGCTGCGTTGACCATGACGCGCGACGCCGCCCGCGCCGACAGCGCCAAGGTCGACACGAAGGTCAGCGCCAAACAGCGCCGCTGGCGCATCGCCGTCTCCGCGATGGGCCTGCTGCTGGTGCTGGCGCTGGCGTGCGTCGCCTGGCTGCAGGCGCGCCAGTACGAGGCGCTCAACGGGACGCGCCGCTACCAGGACGACTACCTCGTCTGGAGCCTGTTCCAGTTCGAGACCGAGTACCTGAAGCTGCGCCTGTCGCTCGAACAGGCCGCCGGCCCGAGCGTGGCCGTCGATCCCGACCAGGTCGCGCAGCGCTACGAGATCTTCGTCAGCCGGCTGAACCTGGTGGAGAGCGAGCACGCCGCCCTCGTGCTGGCGCACCATCCCGACTACCAGCGCACGCTGGCGCGCACGCAGGACTTCGTCCGCTGGGCCGATGCGCTGCCGCTCAACGGCGCATTGATCCGCGAGCATCCGGAGCGGATCGCCGAGGTCATCGACCGGCTCGACCCGCTGGCCGATCCGATCCGCGACCTGTCGCTGACCTCGACGCATCATGTCGCGGAGGACGTGACCCAGCGCAACGAGATCGTGCGCAACCAGAGCCGCATCAGCCTGGGGCTGACGGCGGCGCTGTCGGCCATGGCCCTGCTGTTCGCCGCCGTCATCTATCGCCAGTTCCGCGGCCTGGAGCGCTACGGCGACAAGCAGAAGGCGCTGGCCGCGCGGCTCATCGACGCACAGCGCGAGGCCGACGCGGCCAACCGCGCCAAGACGGTCTTCCTGGCCAACATGAGCCATGAGCTGCGCACGCCGCTGCAGGGGCTGCTCGGCATGCTGGGCCTGATCCGGGAGGCGCCGCTGACGACCGCGCAGCAGGAACAGCTGAAGGCGGCCAACGACTGCGCGCGCCATCTGCTGGCGGTGCTGGGCGACATCCTGGACGTGACGCGCATGGAGGCCGGCGGACTGTCGATCGCGCCGGAACCGCTGCAGCCGGGCGCGCTGATGAAGGAACTCGAGGCGCTGAGCCGACCGCAGGCCGCGGCCAAGGGGCTGGCGCTGCACTTCGGCGTCGACGACGACGTGCCCGGGTGGGTGCAGGCCGATCCGACGCGGCTCAGACAGATCCTGCTGAACCTGCTCAGCAACGCGCTGAAGTTCTGCGACCGCGGTCACATCGGCTGCCAGATGCGGCGCGGCGTCGGTGCGTTGGGCGAGGACCTGCTGATGGTCGAGGTCAGCGACACCGGTCCCGGCATCGACGCGCAGACGCAGGCGCGGCTGTTCCAGCGTTTCAGCCAGGGCGACGCCAGCACCTCGCGGCGTCATGGCGGCGCGGGACTGGGGTTGGAGATCTCGCGCTCGGCTGGCGCGCGCGATGGGCGGCGACATCCACGTGCAGAGCGCGGTCGGCCAGGGTGCGCGCTTCACGCTCGCGCTGCCGCTGCGCGCGGGCGCGGACCTGCCGCCGGGACGTCTGGTGCCGGGTCTGCCCGGCCTGCCCGGCCCGTCGGACATCGCGGACGCCTCGCACGGTGCCCACGCGGCGAACGCGGCCGCTGCCGCCGCCGCACCCGTGACCGGCCTGCGCGTGCTGGTGAGCGAGGACAACCCGACCAACCGCATCGTCATCGAGGCGATGCTGGAGCGGCTCGGCCATGTCCCGACGCTGTGCGAGAACGGTCTGCAGGCGCTGCACGCGTTGCGCCAGCAGCCCTTCGACCTCGTGCTGATGGACCTGCACACGCCGCAGATGGACGGCTTCGAGGCGACGCGGCTGATGCGCGAGATGCCGGCGCCGCGCGGCCGGCTGCCGATCATCGCGTTCTCGGCGGATGCGTTCGAGGAGTCGCGCCAGAAGGCCGATGCGGCCGGCATCAGCGCCTTCCTCGCCAAGCCGGTCGAGCTGGAGACGCTGCGTGTCTGCCTGCAGGCGCTGGCGCCCTCGCCCGCGCGGCCTGAGGCCGCCTGAGGCCGCCTGAGGAAAGCCCCACCCATGTACCTGTCCCGGATCGCACTCACCAACGTGCGTTCGATGTCGTCGCTGGCGATCGACTTCGGCGCCGGCCCGGACGCGCCGGCCGGCACGAACCGGCGCTGGACCCTGCTGCTCGGCGAGAACGGCTGCGGCAAGAGCACCGTGCTGCGCGCGATCGGCCTGCTGCTGGCGGGCAGCGAGGCCTTGCCGGAGCTGCTCGGCGACACGGACACGTGGATCCGCAACGGCATGCGGCAATGCCGGATCGCCGGCACGCTCGTGACCGCGAAGGGCGAGCCGCGCGAGATCGCGCTGGAGCTGCATCGCGGCGATGGTCTGCGGGAGATCTTCGAACGCAACGCGCAGACGCTGGAGGCGTTGGATGCGGCGATCCGCCATGCCGACCGCAACTACTTCGTCCTGGGCTACGGGGTCTCGCGCCGCCCGCCCGACAGCGGCAAGCGCGCCAGCGGCCCGCTGGACGATTCGGCGCGGTCGTCGCGGGCGCGCGCGCTGGCGTCGATGTTCTCGCCGGACGCGCCGCTGGTGTCGCTGCAGCGCTGGGCCATGGACATCGACTACCGGCGCGGCGACGCGGCCTTGGCGCCGATCCGCTCGGCGCTCAACCAGTTGATGCGCGGCATGAACTTCTCGCGCATCGACAAGGCATCAGGCCAGCTGATGTTCAAGACGGTCGATGGCGAAGTGCCGCTGAACCAGCTGTCCGACGGCTACCAGAACATGGCGGCCTGGTGCGGCGACCTGCTCTTCCGCATCACCGAAGCCTTCCCCGATCGGAAGGATCCGCTGGCCACGCGCGGCGTGCTGCTGATCGACGAACTCGACCTGCACCTGCATCCCGTCTGGCGGCGGCAGCTGGTGGACTTCCTGTCGGCGTTGCTGCCGCACTTCCAGTTCATCGCGACGACGCACTCCGCATTGACCGCGCAGCAGAGCGGCGAAGGCGAGCTCTTCGTCATCCGCCGCGACGGTCCGAAGCAGCGGCCGGTGCTGGTGCCCTTCGTCGGCGAGCCGCGGCTCATGATGCTGCACCAGTTGCTGATGAGTCCGATGTTCGGGCTCGAGTCGATGGACTCGGTCGCGGTGGAGGCCGCGCGCAACACCGCGCGCAAGCTGCACACGAAGACGAAGACGCAAGGCAAGGCGCTGACCTCGCGCGAACGCGCTCAACTGCAGCGCAGTGCCGAGGTCCTGCGCGTTGCGCCCGAGTGGGATGCCGTCCCCGATTACGCGCGGCAGCAGACCGCGCTGTTGAAGGAACTCAAGGCGACGATCGCGAAGCAGGCGGCGAAGTCGGTGGCGAAGCCTGCGCCCACGAAGCCGGCGTCCAGGAAGACGACAGCGCCGGTCGCGAAGAAGACGCCCACAACGAAGGCCGCGCCGACTCCAGCGCTGTCGCCGGAGAAGCTGAGGGCGGCGGTGAAGCGGGTGGAGCGTTCGAAGTGATCCGCCTGCGACGCGGCCGGGACGCCGCGACCCTGGGCGCGTTCACCGGCGCGAAGCTGCAGCAGCGGCTGCTCAAGCTCGAGGGCTACTTCTACGAGGACGGCGGCACGGTCGACTTCAAGCCCAAGGCGCGCCAGATCTGGTCGACCGCCAAGACCGCGTTGAAGCTCGACTCGGCCGGCAAATGCGCGTACTGCGAGGCCGACACGGCCGTCGTCGCGCATGGCGACGTCGAGCATTTCCGTCCCAAGGACCTGTACTGGTGGCTCGCGTACTGCGTCGACAACTACACCTTCAGCTGCCAGGTCTGCAACCAGGTCTACAAGGGCAACGCCTTCCCGGTCACCGGCACGCGCTTGAAGCCGCCGCGCATGCCTGCCGCGCCGCCGGCCGACGCGGCGAAGGCGGCGGCGCTCGCGGCGACCTTCTGCCTCGATCCCGCGAGTGCGACAGACGCGTCGCTGAAGCGTTTCTTCGCCGGCGAGCAGCCGCACCTGCCCGATCCCTACCTCGTCGATCCCGAGAAGCTGCTGTCCTGGAACGCGATCGAGGAGACGCACGAAGTCTGGCTCCTCCCGCGTGGACGCTCGGCGAAAGCCAAGGCGGCCGCGAAAGCGGCAGAGGAAGTGCTCGGCCTCAACCGCACGGAGCTGTTGCGCCTGCGTTGGAATCACTACGACCTGCTGCGCACCCTGGCGCTCGCGTTCCAGGAGATGGACCCGACGTCTCCGAACGCGGCCAAGGTCCTTGCCGGCATCCGCCGCCGCGCCGACGGCGACCAGCCGTTCGCGGCCATGACGCGGCACTTCCTGCGCGCCTGGGGCTTGCTCCCCTGATCCCCCCAAAGGTCAGCCCCCTTCAACCCCTCTTCGGAGGGCGGCGTTCCGACTGGCGGTCAGCGCCGATTCATCCGACAGTGGACGCATTCCTTTCGTCCTATCTGACGCCGCCAAATGAGCAGTCTCATGTCGAATGAGTTCATGGGGCCAGGCGTTGCCGGAGAGCCTCGCATGACGTCGATACATCAGCCATCCCCACCTGTCGAAGCCATTGACCGCGCGTCGGCATCAACCCACGATCGGAGCCTTGCCGTCAGGGTGGCGGTCCTGGAGACCAACGTGCATGGATTGAAGAACGAGTTCAGCGAGTTGAAGAGCGAGTTCCGCGAGTTCCGAAAGGAAATGCGCGCCGAGATCACGGCGATCCGCACCCACGATTTCCGGTTGCTGTTCGGCGCGCTCATCACCGTCGCGCTCAGCCTCGTCGCCGTCATGGCCAAAGGCTTCCACTGGATCTGATCAGACGACCACCGGCTCCGGTTCCAACCGGATGCCGAAGCGGCCATAAACGCTTTCCTGGATCGCGCGCGCCAGCGTGACGACCTCGGCGCCACGGGCCTCGCCGCGGTTCACCAGCACCAGCGCCTGCTTCTCGTAGACGGCCGCGCCACCGACGCTCTTGCCCTTCCACCCGCAGGCATCGATCAACCAGCCCGCGGCCAGCTTGAAGCTGCCATCGGCCATCGGGTAATGCACGATGTGCGGATCGCGCGCGATGATGTCGCGGCACTGCTCCGCGCTGACCACCGGATTCTTGAAGAAGCTGCCCGCATTCCCGATCCGCGCCGGGTCCGGCAGCTTGGCGCGGCGGATCTCGCAGACCCACTCGAACACCTGGCGCGCGTCGGGCGTGGCGATGCCGGTCTCGGCCATCTTGCGCTCGAGGTCCAGGTAGCCCAGCTGCGGCTGCCACGGCTTCGGGCAGCGCAGCCGCACCTTGGTGATCACGCTCTTGCCCGCCAGGCCACCGTACCCGCCCTGCTTGAACACGCTGTCGCGATAGCCGAAGCGGCAGACCTCCGCGGGCAGCGTGACGCGGCGGCCGGTCGTCAGGTCGACGACGTCCACGTTCTCCAGCCGGTCCTTCAGCTCGATGCCGTACGCGCCGATGTTCTGCACCGGCGCGGCCCCGACGGTCCCGGGGATCAGCGCCATGTTCTCCAGCCCCGGCACGCCCTGCGCCAGCGAGAACGCCACCACGTCGTGCCACGGCACGCCGGCGCCGGCCTCGACGATCCAGCAGTCGTCGCGCTCCTCGACGCTCAGGCCCTGGATCTCCATCTTCAGCACGACCGCATCGACGTCCTTCGTCAGGACGAGATTCGACCCGCCGCCCAGGACGAACTTCGGCGCGCGGCCCAGTTCCGGATGGTCGACGACGCGGCGGACGTCCAGTTCCTCGCGGATGCGCACCAGCCGGCGCGCCGTCGCAGGCAGGCCGAAGGTGTTGTACGGCTTGAGGTTGACGTCGTGCTCGATCACGACGCCCTCGCGTCGCTCGGTCGAGGGGGGATGGCGGGGGACTGCATGGCTAGAATTCTCGCCCATATCCCCAAGGATCCCTCCGGTGACCGGCGCCCGACAATCGGCCGTCGCCCGCCCCTCTGAAAGAGCCGTACACATGCCCAGCTTTGACACCGTCCTCGAACCCGACATGGTGAAGGTCCGCAACAGCGTGGACGCCAGCGCCAAGGAAATCGCCACCCGCTTCGACTTCAAGGGCACCAGCGCCGCCATCGAGTGGAAGGACAAGGAAAAGGAAGTCCACGCCACCGGCGACGCCGAGTTCCAGCTCGAGCAGATCGAGGCCGTGCTCTATTCGAAGCTGACCAAGCAGGGCGTCGTGCTCGGCTTCGTCGACAAGCAGGACAAGATCGAGAAGCTCGGCGGCGACCGCGTCAAGCAGGTCTACAAGATCAAGAACGGCCTGGAAGCGCCCGAGGCCAAGAAGGTCGTCGCCGCGATCAAGGAGAGCAAGCTCAAGGTGCAGGCCCAGATCGAAGGCGACATCGTGCGCATCACCGGCAAGTCGCTGGACGACCTGCAAGGCGCGCAGGCCGCGCTGCGCAAGGCGCTGCCCGACCTGCCGCTGAGCTTCGACAACTACCGCAAGTGATCCTCGGCGCGGACGGGCGTCCCTGCGACGCCGGTCCACGCCCCGCCACGCGGGCGCCCTGCCCGCCTGCGCGCCGCGACGGCATCCGCCGCGCCACAGAACAACATCCCCGGGGGACGAGATGAGCACTCTTCGCAGGACCGGCTGGCGACGTCCCGCCGCTGCGGCACTGCTGGCGCTGCTGGCGATGGGCGCCTCGACCGCGCAGGCGGACAGCGTCAAGGCCGCGCGCTACTACGAGGACGCGCTCAAGCGCTTCGAGCGCCAGGACATCGACGGCGCCGTCATCCAGCTCAAGAACGCGCTGCAGCAGGATGCCCGGATGCTCACGGTGCACGTGCTGCTGGGCAAGGCGCTGCTGATGCGCAGCGAGGCCGCCGCCGCCGAGATCGAATTCAACGAGGCGCTGTCGCAAGGCATCAACCGCGCCGAAGTGGCCGTGCCGCTGGCGCAGGCCCTGGTCGCGCAGGGCAAGCAGGCGGAGGTGTTCAAGCAACCGGCGCTGGTGCCCGACGGCCTGCCCGACAACATCCGCAAGCCGCTGCTGCTGGTGCGCGCGGCGGCGGCCTCGGACCTCGGCGATCCGTCGCGGGCGCAGGCCCAGATCGACCTGGCGCGCGCCATTCCGCCCGACAACGCCGACATCTGGCTGGCCGAGGTGCCGCTGCGCCTGCGCGCACGACAGTTCGACCAGGCCACCGCCGCGGCCGAGCAGGCGCTGCGCCTGGCGCCGGGCAACGGCGAGGCGCTCTACCAGCGCGCCACCGTGCCGCACGTCCAGGGCAAGCTCGACGACGCGCTCAAGGGATATGAGCGCGCGATCGCGGCCGATCCTCGCCACCTCGAAGCGCAGCTGGCGCGCGGCGGCCTGCTCATCGACCTGAACCGCGATGCCGACGCGTTGGCACAGGTCCAGTCCGCCTTGAAGCTCGCGCCCAGCGAGCCGCGCGCCCTCTATCTCAGCGCGGTGCTCGCCGAGCGCCGCCATGACGCCGCCGCGGCCAAGGCCGCGCTGAAGGCCGTCACCGCCGAGCTGGACCCGGTGCCGATCGAGTTCATCCGTTTCCGCCCCCAGGCGTTGATGCTCAACGGCCTGGCCCACTACGGCCTGGGCGAGATGGAGAAGGCCAAGCCCTACCTCGAGTACGCGCAGCGCCAGACCCCCAACAGCCCGCTGTCCAAGCTGCTGGCGCAGGTCTATGTGGCGGAGCCCAACCTCGATCGCGCCGGCGAGGTGCTGGAGTCCTACCTCAAGGCCTTCCCCGGCGACGGCCAGGCGCTGGTGATGATGGCCACGCTGCAGATGGCGCAAGGCCGCCATGCGCGCGCCGCCACGCTGATGCAGGAGGCGCTGAAGTCCCGGGACGCGCCGGAGTTCCGCACGGCGCTCGGCCTGTCGCTGCTGCGCGGCGGCCAGTCCGGCGACGCCGTCGGCGAGCTGGAGAAGGCCTTCCAGCGCGATCCGCGCCAGGTCTATGCGGGCATGGCGCTGGTCTCGCTCTACCTGCGCGGCGGGCAGACCGCCAAGGCCGTCGTCATCGCGGACAAGCTGGTCAAGCAGGACCCCAACAACCCGACCGCGTGGATCCAGCTCGGCGTGGCGCGCCGCGCGGCCAACAATGCGGCCGGCGCGCGCGAGGCCTACCAGAAGGCCGCCCAGCTCGACCCCAGCCTGGTCGAGGCGCAACTCGGACTGGCGCGGGTCGACATCACCGAACGCCAGTTCGATGCGGCCCAGGCGCGTCTCGCCGCGCTGCTGAAGGCCGACGAGAAGAACGCCGACGCGCTCTACGAGATGGCGCTGCTGAGCGAAGCCCGCGGCCAGACGGCCGAGGTGCAGCGCTGGCTGTCCAAGGCCACCGACGTGAGCACCTCGCGCAACACGCGGGCCGACCAGGCGCTGGTCGCCTGGCTGCTGAAACAGGAGCAGCCGGCACCGGCGCTCGAAGCGGCCCGCAAGCTGCTCGGCAAGGCGCCCGACGATCCGCAGACGCTGATCACCTACGCCCGCGCGCAGCTCGCCAACCGCGACGTCAAGGGCGCCACGGCGACCTTGACCAACGCGGCGCGGCGCTCCGGATTCGGCGCGGATCCGCTGGCGCAGATCGCCGGACTCCAACTGGACGCACGCGACCTGGTCGGCGCCGCCTACAGCCTGGACAAGGCGCTCCAGGCCGCGCCGCAGCATGTCGGCGCACTGGCGCTGTCCTCGACGGTGGCGATGCAACAAGGGAACCTGGCGCTGGCCGAGAAGCAGGCGAAGCAGGTCGTCCAGCTCCGCCCCCAGGCGGCGCTGGGCTACTCGCTGCTGGCGGACGTGGCCCAGGCCCGCAAGCAGCCCGCCCAGGCACTGGAGGCGCTGCGCAAGGCCCATGAGGTCCAGCCCACCAGCGGCAGCCTGCTGGCCCTGATGCGCGCCCTGAGCCGGCAGGATGCTGCCGGCAAGGCAGCCCAGGATCTGGCGGAACGCTGGCTGAAGACGCATCCGGCCGACCTCGCGGCCTGGAAGGCGCTCGGCGACGCCCAGGCGCGCGCCGGGGCATTCCCCGCGGCCCGCCGCAGTTACGACGCGGCGCTCAAGCTCCGGCCCAATGACGTCGAAGCGCTGAACAACCTCGCGAACACGATGATCCGCCAGGGCGAGGCGGCGGCTGCGGCGACGGTGGCCGAGAAGGCCCTGGCGCTGGACCCGCGCAACCCGTCCGTCATCGACACGGCCGGATGGGCCTACCACCTGGCCGGCAACGGCGACCGCGCGCTGCAGCTGCTGCGCGACGCGCGCCTGCGCGAGCCCAACAGTCCGGACATCCGCTATCACCTCGCCGCCGCGCTGGCCAAGGCCGGGCGCAAGACCGAGGCGCGGGAGGAGCTGGACGCGGCGCTGCGCAGCACGGCGTTCGAAAGTCACAAGGAGGCGCAGGCCTTGAGCCAGACGCTGCGCTGAGCGCCGAAAGCCCCTCTGGTGAGGGGTTCCAGCGCCTGTCGGAAGAACTTACAGTCCTGTTCCAGAGGCGGACACATTCAACGACAAGTGCTTGTGCCGCAAGACATTCAGGACCTTGGCCCAGGCCTTGCTAACTGAAGGTCCAACGAATCTGACAACTCCGATCACGTCGGGGCACCGAGGGGAAACCATGCAAAGAGTTCAACAACGCCTGATCGGGATGGCTGCCGTGGCGCTCGCGTCGCTGCTGCCGTTCAGCGCGCATGCGCTTTCCACCTGGACCGCGGGCAGCTGCGTCAGCAACTGCAGCGAGACCGGCGATGCGGCGCCCAACGTCAGCTACTCGGCCTACTCGGCGGCGATCAACACCTCCGGCGGCGCCTATTCGAGCACCAACGGCTTCGCCCAGAGCACGCTGGCGTACTACGGCGGCAGCGGTTTCGGCGTCACGGCGCCGAGCGGTGACGCGCAGTCGCCCAACCATGCGCTGGACAACTACGGCTACCAGGACCTGATCCTGCTGAAGTTCGACTCCGCCGTGAACCTGACCCAGGTCAAGCTGGGCTGGTGGCAGTACGACAGCGACATCACCGTGCTGGCCTACACCGGCAGCACCACTGGTGTGGACGTTGCCTCGACGATCGCCGGCAAGACCGCCGCGAACCTGAAGTCGGCCAACGGCTGGTCGCTGGTCAACAGCTACGCGGACGTCGGCAACAACGCCAACTCCTCGGTCAACCTGAACACCAGCCTGACCTCGAGCTGGTGGATCATCACCGCCTACAACTCGCAGCTGGGCGGCAGCCCGACGGGCGCCGACGGCTCGACCACCGGCCTGACGCGCGGTATCGGCAGCAGCTACGCGGGCTACGATTTCGTCAAGCTGTTCTCCGTCTCGGGCAACAAGGCCTCCGGCGGCGGCACCAACAACGGCAACGTGCCGGAGCCGGCCTCCCTGGCCCTGGCCTCCGTCGCCCTGCTTGGCCTGATCGGCGTGCGTCGCCGCAAGCAATCCCAAAGCTGAGCCTCCCTGCTCCGCGGAAAGCGACCTACGGGTCGCTTTTCTTTTGCCGAAGCACAACCTGGCCCTCCGTGGCCAAAAGAAAACGCCCGATGCAGTGATGCACCGGGCGTATTCATTTCACGAGGTCCTCGGTCGCAAAACCTTGGAAGGACGGTGCTGGTTGGGGGCGGCGAGGCGTGAGGTTTCAGCGCTTGCCGCTGGGGCCTCATGCCTCGGCGACCGACGCCCGGACTTCGCAGCCCAGGCGCCCGCCGATCAGCTCCGCAGCGCGCGCTTGCGCTCGTTTTCCGACAGGTGGCGCTTACGCAGCCGCACCGACTTCGGCGTGATCTCGACCAGCTCGTCGTCCTCGATGAACTCGACGCCGTATTCCAGCGTCAGGTCGATCGGCGGCGTCACCTTGATGGCGTCTTCCTTGCCGCTGACGCGGAAGTTGGTCAGCTGCTTGGTGCGGGTCGCGTTGACGATCAGGTCGTTGTCGCGGTTGTGGATGCCGACGATCATGCCTTCGTAGACCGGGTCGTTCGGCTTCACGAACATGCGGCCGCGGTCGTCCAGCTTGCCCAGGGCGTAGGTGAAGATTTCACCGGCGTCCATGGAGATCAGCACGCCGTTCTTGCGACCGGCGATGTCGCCCTTGTGGGGCTCGTAGCCGTCGAAGATGTTGGAGATCAGGCCCGAGCCGCGCGTCAGGTTCAGGAACTCGTTCGAGAAGCCGATCAGGCCGCGGGCCGGGATGCGGTACTCGAGGCGCACGCGACCGCGGCCGTCCGGCTCCATGTTCACCAGCTCGCCCTTGCGCTCGCCCAGGGCTTGCATGACGCCGCCCTGGTGGGTTTCTTCCACGTCGGCGGTGACCAGCTCGATCGGCTCGCACTTCTCGCCGTTGATGGTCTGGAACACCACGCGCGGCTTCGACACGGCCAGCTCGTAGCCTTCACGGCGCATGTTTTCCAGCAGGATGGTCAGGTGCAGTTCGCCGCGGCCCATCACTTCGAAGATGCCGTCCTCGTCGGTCTCGCTCACGCGCAGCGCGACGTTGGCTTGCAGTTCCTTCTGCAGGCGGTCCCAGATCTGGCGGCTGGTGACGAACTTGCCTTCGCGGCCGGCCAGCGGCGAGGTGTTGACGCAGAAGTTCATCGTCAGCGTCGGCTCGTCGACCTTGAGCATCGGCAGCGGGGCCGGGCTGCTCGGGCTGGTGACGGTCACGCCGATGCCGATCTCCTCGATGCCGTTGATCAGCACGATGTCGCCGGGGCCGGCTTCCGTGGCCTGCACGCGGTCCAGACCCTGGAAGGTCAGCACCTGGTTGATGCGGCCCTTGACGGACTTGCCGTCCGGACCTTCCATGACCAGCACGTCCTGCGAGGGCTTCAGCGTGCCCTGGCTGATGCGGCCGACGCCGATGCGACCGACGAAGGTCGAGAAGTCCAGCGCGGAGATCTGCAGCTGCAGCGGCGCATCCGGATCGCCCTTCTGCGACGGCACGTGCTTGAGCACGGTGTTGAACAGGGCGGACATGTCCTCGCCCCACTTCTCGCCCGGCGCGCCTTCTTCCAGCGACGACCAGCCGTTGATGCCCGACGCGTACACGACGGGGAAGTCCAGCTGCTCGTCGGTGGCGCCCAGCTTGTCGAACAGGTCGAACGCGGCGTTGATGACGGCATCCGGCTTGGCGCCCGGCTTGTCGACCTTGTTGACGACGACGATGGGCTTCAGGCCCAGCGCCAGCGCCTTCTTGGTCACGAAGCGCGTCTGCGGCATCGGGCCTTCCTGCGCGTCGATCAGCAGCACCACGCCGTCGACCATCGACAGCGCGCGCTCGACTTCACCGCCGAAGTCCGCGTGTCCCGGGGTGTCGACGATGTTGATGTGCGTGCCTTCCCAGCTGACCGCGCAGTTCTTGGCCAGGATGGTGATGCCGCGCTCACGTTCGATGGCGTTGTTGTCCATCACGGTGTCGACGACCTTCTCGTGCTCGGCGAAGGTGCCGCTCTGGCGAAGGAGCTGGTCCACCATGGTGGTCTTGCCATGGTCGACGTGGGCGATGATGGCGATGTTGCGGATTTGCTTGCTCATGGGGCGGCTTTCGCTAGGGGCTTTCTCTGGATTCGGAGGAAGTCGGGGAACTCGGGATGTCTCGGATCTTTTAGGCGATGCGGGCTCAGGCGGCCTGCATCAGCATGGAAGCGATTTCGGTCGGGCTCAGCAGCCGGTCGGCGATCAGCTCGCCGCCGGCCACGTGGGCGCTGCCCAGGAAGGCACGCGGCGCCTGGCCGTAGACACGCACCTGCGGCATGTCGGTCAGCGTCACGCGCCGGCGCATGCCGGACAGGAAGCGACCGGCCTCGTCGTTGCTCAACTCGACCTCGGGCCATTCGCCCAGCAGGCTGTCCGGCGCGGTCAGCAGCGACAGGCGGGCGTCTTCGTCCAGCGCCTCGATCTGCTCCAGCGTCACCGCCCGCTCGATCGAGACCGGACCGCTCGCCGTCCGGCGCAGGCCGGCCAGGTGCGCGCCGCAGCCGAGCTTGGCGCCGATGTCCTCGCCCAGCGTGCGGATGTAGGTGCCCTTGGTGCAACGCACGTCGATCACCAGCAGCAGCTCCGAAGGGTGCCACTCGACGATGTCCAGTGCATGAATCGTCACATTGCGCGGCTGGCGCTCGACGGTCACGCCTTCGCGGGCGAGCTCGTACAGCGCGCGGCCCTGATGCTTCAGCGCCGAGTACATCGGCGGCAGCTGCGAGATCGCGCCGCGGAAGCCTTCGCAGGCCGCGCGGATCGCCTCCAGGTCCAGCGACTTCGCGACCTCGTCGCGCTGCTCGACGATCTCGCCTTCACCGTCGCCGGTCGTGGTCGTGATGCCCAGGCGCAGCGTCGCGCGGTAGCCCTTGTCAGCCTCCAGCGAGACCTGGCTGAACTTGGTCGCCGCGCCGAAGGTCAGCGGCAGCAGCCCGGTCGCCAGCGGATCCAGCGTGCCGGTGTGGCCGGCCTTCTCGGCGCGCAGCAGGCGCTTGACCTTCTGCAATGCGTCGTTGCTGGTCAGGCCGATGGGCTTGTCCAGCATCAACACGCCGTGCACGGCGCGCTTCACGATCTTGGGGCGGGGGCTACTGCGCTCATCACTACGCGGCGGCCCTCTCGGGACGCCGTCTTTCTGGCTCGGAGGACCTCAGTCCTCGGTGGTCTCGTCGTCCTTGGCTCGGGACAGGTTCGCTTTGTTGATCAGCGCGCTCATCTCGGCGGCGCGCTCGATCGTGCGGTCGAAATGGAAATGCAGGCTCGGCACGGTGTGGATCTGCAGCCGCTTGAACAGGCCGTTGCGCAGGAATCCCGCCGCCTCGTTCAGCGCCGCGCCGGTCGCTTCCGGATCGCCGACCAGCAGCGAGAAGTAGACCTTCGCATGCGCGTAGTCGGGCGTGACCTCCACCGCATTGATCGTCACCATGCCGACGCGCGGGTCCTTGAGGTCCCGGATCAGCTCGGCCAGGTCGCGCTGGATCTGGTCCGCCACGCGCAGACCGCGGTTGGGGATAGATCGCTTGTGACGCATGGCTCTTTCCTCACTCTCTCAAACAACAAAGCCCGGCGGTACGACCCGCCGGGCGTGGAGCGACGGCAGGCTGGTTTACAGCGTGCGCGCCACTTCCTTGATTTCGAAGACTTCCAGCTGGTCGCCTTCCTTGATGTCGCTGTAGTTCTTCAGCTTGATACCGCACTCGAAGCCTTCGCGGACTTCCTTGACGTCGTCCTTCAGGCGCTTGAGCGACTCGATCTCGCCGGTGTAGACCACGACGTTGTCGCGCAGCAGGCGGAAGCGCGCGTTGCGCGTCACGTGACCGCTGGTGATCATCGAACCGGCGATGGTGCCGATCTTGGTCGCCACGAACACGGTGCGGATCTCGGCGGTACCGATGATCTCCTCGCGCTGCTCCGGAGCCAGCATGCCGGCCATTGCCGCCTTCACCTCATCCACGGCGTCGTAGATGATGTTGTAGTAGCGCAGGTCGACGTCGTTGTGCTCGGCCACCTTGCGCGCGCCGGCATCGGCACGCACGTTGAAGCCGATCACGACGGCCTTGGAGGCGATCGCCAGGTTGATGTCGGACTCGCTGATCGCGCCCACCGCGGCGTGCACGATCTGGACCTTGACCTCCTCGGTCGACAGCTTGAGCAGCGAGGAAGCCAGGGCTTCCTGCGAGCCTTGCACGTCGGCCTTGATGATCAGCGGCAGCGTCTGCACGTCGCCGGCGGTCATTTCCGCGAACATGTTCTCCAGCTTCGAGGCCTGCTGGCGGGCCAGCTTGACGTCACGGTACTTGCCGGCGCGGAAGGTCGCGATTTCACGGGCGCGGCGTTCGTCGCTCAACACCATGAACTCGTCACCGGCGCGCGGCACTTCCGTCAGACCCTGGATCTCGACCGGGATCGACGGGCCGGCTTCGGTGGCGTTCTTGCCGTCTTCGTCCAGCATGGCGCGGACACGACCGTAGGTCGATCCGGCCAGCACCACGTCACCGCGCTTGAGGGTACCGGACTGCACCAGCACCGTCGCGACCGGGCCGCGGCCCTTGTCCAGCTTGGCTTCGATGACCAGACCCTTGGCCATCGAATCCTTCGCGGCCTTGAGTTCCAGCACTTCGGCCTGCAGCAGCACCTGTTCCAGCAGATCGTCGATGCCCTGGCCGGTCTTGGCCGACACCGGGACGAACGGCGATTCACCGCCGAACTCTTCCGGCACGACCTGCTCGGCGACCAGCTCGCTCTTCACGCGCTCGGCGTTGGCGTCGGGCTTGTCGATCTTGTTCATCGCGACCACGATCGGCACGCCCGCAGCCTTGGCGTGGTGGATCGCTTCCTTGGTCTGCGGCATCACGCCGTCATCAGCGGCCACGACCAGGATGACGATGTCCGTCGCCTGGGCGCCGCGGGCACGCATGGCCGTGAAGGCCTCGTGACCCGGGGTGTCGAGGAAGGTGATCATGCCGCGCGGCGTGTCGACGTGATAAGCGCCGATGTGCTGCGTGATGCCGCCGGCTTCGCCCGCCGCCACGCGGGCGCGGCGGATGCTGTCCAGCAGCGAGGTCTTGCCGTGGTCGACGTGACCCATGACGGTGACGACCGGCGCGCGGGGCAGCAGCTCGTGCTGGCCTTCGGCGGCGGCGCCCTCTTCTTCCAGGAACGCGTCCGGATCGTCCAGCTTGGCGGCGAACGCCTTGTGGCCCATTTCCTCGACCAGGATCATGGCCGTTTCTTGGTCCAGCTGCTGGTTGATGGTGACCATCTGACCCAGCTTCATCAGCTGCTTGATGACCTCGGAGGCCTTCACCGACATCTTGTGCGCCAGATCGGCGACCGAGATGGTTTCGGGAACGTGCACTTCCTGGGCCACCGGCTCGTTCGGAGCCTGGAAATTCGAGGGCGAGGCGCTGCGATCGTCGCGGCCGCCACGGCGGCCACCGGCACCGCCACGGCCCGGCGCGCGCCAGCTCGTGCCGCCGCCAGGACGTGCCGGACCGTCGGTACGGCCGCCACCCGGCTTGCCGGCGACGCCACGCTTCTTGGCGTCGTCAGCCCAGCTGGAGGACAGCTTCTCGGACTTGACCGACTTCTTGTCGCCCGGCTTCGCGCCTGCGGCAGCCGTGGTGCCTGCGGCACCCGGAGCGCCGCCCGGCTTCTTGTGGATGGTGCCCTTGATGCCGGCGGCCGGCGTGGCCTCGGGCTTGGGTTCTTCCTTCTTCGCGACCAGCACCTTCTTGGGCGCGTTCATCATCGCGCGGATGGCGGCAGCCTCGGCCTCGGCCGCCTTGCGGCGACGCTCCAGCTCGCCCTGGCGAGCCTTCTCGTCGGCGGCGACGTCCGCGGCCTTCACCACGCGCAGCACGGGCTTGGCGGGTTCGACCGGGGCCGGGGCTGGGGCAGGCGCGGCGACCACCGGGGCCGGCGCGGGCGCAGCAGCGGCCGCGGCCTTCTCGGCGGCCTTGTCCGCAGCCTTCTCGGCCTTGGACTTGGCGGCGTCGGCGATCTTGCGCGCTTCCGCTTCGGCGGCGGCCTTGGCCGCGGCTTCGGCGGCGGCGGCTTCAGCCGCTTCACGCGCGGCGCGCTCTTCCTCGCGACGCTTCTCTTCCGCTTCGCGGGCGGCGCGCTCGGCGTCCTCACGCTCGCGCACCTTGCGGGCGAGTTCCTCTTCCTGCTGACGCAGGGCCTCGGCTTGCGCCTGGGCCTCTTCCTCGCGGCGCTTCAGTTCGGCTTCCTCGGCAGCGGCGGCGGTGGCGTCATCGACACCATCCTCGCGCTTGACGAAGACGCGCTTCTTGCGCACCTCGACCTGGATCGTGCGAGCCTTGCCCGAGGCATCGGCCTGCTTGATCTCGCTGGTGGACTTGCGGGTCAGCGTGATCTTCTTGCGCTCGGCGCCGCCAGCGGTCCCGTGCGCGGTGCGCAGGTGATCCAGCAGACGTTCCTTGTCGCTTTCGTTCAAGGTGTCCTCGGCGGACGCCTTCTTGACGCCCGCAGCTTGGAGCTGCTCCAGCAACGTGGTCGCAGGCCTGTTGAGCTCTGCGGCCAGCTGGGCGACGGTGGTCACGGCCATTGTTGAAATCCTTAAATCTTGTGTGGGGCGGAGCGGTCTGGTTTCGCTTGAAATCGCTTCAGAGCGTGTCTGCTCGGGCGTTATGCGTTGAACCAGTGCTCGCGCGCCTTCATGATCAAAGCGCGTGCCGCTGCCTCGTCCAGGGACGAAATCTCGACCAATTCGTCAACGGCCAGGTCTGCCAGGTCGTCACGGGTATGGATGTCGCCGGCCGCCAGCTTGGCGATCAGCTCGGGGGTGACGCCGTCCAGGTCGCGCAGGTCCTGGGAGACCTCCTCGACCTTTTCCTCGCGGGCGATTTCCATCGTCAGCAGGGCGTCCTTGGCACGGGTGCGCAGCTCGTTCACGGTCTCCTCGTCGAAGGACTCGATCTCGAGCATCTCCTGCATCGGGACGTAGGCGACTTCTTCCAGCGAGGCGAAGCCTTCGGCGATCAGGATGTCGGCGACTTCCTCATCCACGTCCAGCTTCTCGACGAACAGCTTGCGCACGCCGTCGGATTCCTCGGCCTGCTTGGCGGCGGATTCCTCGGCGGTCATGATGTTGATCTTCCAGCCGGTCAGCTCCGAGGCCAGGCGCACGTTCTGGCCACCGCGGCCGATCGCGATCGCGAGGTTCTCCTCGTCGACGACGACGTCCATCGCGTGACGCTCCTCGTCCACGACGATCGACTGCACGTTCGCCGGCGCCAGCGCGCCGATGACGAACTGCGCCGGATCCTCCGACCACAGCACGATGTCCACGCGCTCGCCGGCCAGCTCGTTGGTCACGCCGTTGACGCGCGAACCGCGCACGCCGACGCAGGTGCCGATCGGGTCGACGCGCTTGTCGTACGAGACGACGGCGATCTTGGCGCGGCTGCCGGCATCGCGGGCGGCGTTCTTGATCTCGAGCAGGCCCTGCTCGATCTCCGGCACTTCCTGCGCGAAGAGTTCCTTCATGAACTCGCCGGAGGAACGCGACAGCATGATCTGCGGACCGCGCTGCGTCGGGTCGATGCCCAGGATCACCGCGCGGACGCGGTCGCCGGTGCGCAGGTTCTCCTTCGGGATCATCTCGTTGCGCTTGAGGCGGCCCTCGACGCGGCCCGACTCGGCAATGATGTCGCCCTTGTCCAGGCGCTTGACCGTGCCGACGAAGATGCGCTCGCCGCGCGACATGAAGTCGTTCAGCAGCTGTTCGCGCTCGGCATCGCGGATCTTCTGCAGGATGACCTGCTTGGCCGCCTGGGCACCGATCCGGCCGATCGGCACGGACTCGACGCCTTCCTCGATGTGGTCGTCCACCTCGATGTCGGCGATCTGTTCCTGCGCTTCGAACAACAGGATTTCAGAGTCGGCATTCTGCAGGCCGGCCTCGTTGGGCACGACGTGCCAACGGCGGAAGGTCTCATATTCGCCGGTGTCGCGATCGATGGCCACGCGGATATCGACCTCGCCGCCATACAACTTCTTGGTGGCCGAGGCCAGTGCCGCCTCAACGGCGCCGAACACCACATCGCGCTCCACGCTCTTCTCGCGCGAGATGGCGTCCACCAGCATCAACAGTTCGCGGTTCATTGATCGAGACCTCCGTCAACCTTGTCATCCGTCTGCCGGGACTTGGCATTGCTCTTCTTCTTCGACGCCTTGGGCTTCGCAGCCGCTCCGTCAGCCGATTCCGATCCGGGCGCCAAGCCCGTGTTCTTTTTCGCCGCGGCATCCGCGGCAGCGTCACCCGTCGATTTCGACGCGCGACCCTTGAAAACGATCTCCGGCACCAGCTTGGCCGAGCGCACTTCGTCCAGCGCGAAGTCCAGCACCTGCTCGGTCTTGCCGTCCATGAAGATCACGCGCCAGGCGGTGTTCTGCGCCAGCGCGTTCCAGTCGTCCTGCGCCACGCCTTCGGCCGCAACCAGGACACCCCGGTACTTCTTGCGACCTTGGAAAGCCTCGCGCAATGTGATTTCCACTTCGTGACCGTTGAACCGGGCGTAGTCGCCAGCATTGTTCAGCGGACGGTCGAGACCGGGGGTCGACACTTCCAGGCGCGTGTAGTCGACTTCCTCGACTTCCATCACATAGCGCAACTGGCGCGTGACGCGCTCACAATCCTCGACGTTGACCGGTGTCTCCGGTTCCTGGCCATTCACCAGCGGCTTGTCGATGTACACGCGCAGCAAGCCCCCGGCGCTGCGTTCGCAGCCCACCACCTCGTAACCGAGTCCGGTCACGGTTTTTTCAACAACGGCTTGCCAGCTCAAATTCATCGACGAAAGTATTGGCCCTGTAACAGGCGCTTGGGAAGAGTTCGGGAACAGTTTAGGAACAGCCAAAAAAATGGGCTGGATGAATCCGCCCACCGTTCACTTTTTCAGCGAAGCTAGAAGTGTACTATGCAAACAGCGTGCCGACAAGGCTGCGTCATCCGTCACAGCGTGACGTGCGAGAATCCCGGCCTCCCTCGAATCTATGAATACCAGGAGCAGACATGGGATTTCTCGCTGGCAAGCGACTGCTGATCACGGGCGTGCTGTCCAACCGCTCGATCGCCTACGGCATCGCCAAGGCCTGCCACCGCGAAGGCGCTGAACTGGCCTTCAGCTACCAGGGCGAGCGCTTCAAGGATCGCATCACCGAATTCGCCGCCGAGTTCGATTCCAAACTGGTGTTCGATTGCGACGTGAGCGACGACGCCCAGATCGATCGCCTGTTCGAGGACCTCGGTCAGCATTGGCCGGAATTCGACGGTTTCGTGCATTCGATCGGCTTCGCGCCGCGCGAAGCGATCGCCGGCGAATTCCTGGACGGCATGACGCGCGAGAACTTCCGCATCGCGCACGACATCTCCGCCTACAGCTTCCCGGCCATGGCCAAGGCCGCACAGCCGCGCCTGCGCGCCGGTGCCGCGCTGCTGACCCTGTCCTATCTGGGGGCGGACCGCTTCGTTCCCAACTACAACACGATGGGCTTGGCCAAGGCGTCGCTGGAAGCCAGCGTGCGCTACCTCGCTTATGGCCTGGGCAGCAAGGGCATCCGGGTGAACGGCATCTCCGCCGGCCCGATCAAGACGCTGGCCGCCTCCGGCATCAAGGACTTCGGCAAGCTGCTCAAGCAGTTCGCGGACAGCGCCGCCATCAAGCGCAACGTCACGATCGAGGACGTCGGCAACACCGCCGCCTTCCTGCTGTCTGATCTTGCAGGCGGCATCAGCTCGGAAATCGTCTACGTCGACGGCGGCTTCAGCCACGGCGCGATGGCCGGGACGGAGTGACCGTCGGATGACTCCGGTCACCGGCGAAAGCCGCGCCGGGGTCTCCTCATACGTCTCGCAGGCTCCACAAATCGTCGACCCCGGCCCGGCTTCCGCCGGCTCCAACCGAGGATCACGAGCGACAACAGGCCCCTCGGGGCCTGTTGGCGTTTGTGGGGCGCTGGTTACTTCTTCGTGTCGATCACGCAGTCCACGTAGTAGCGCGTGATGCCGTCGTCGCCCTTCTCCGCCACGAGGCCGTGGACGTCGGTGGCGAAGCCCGGGAACTTGGCGTTGAAGTCTCTGGTGAACTTCAGGTAGTCGACGATGCGCTTGTTGAAGCGCTCGCCCGGGATCAGCAGCGGGATGCCCGGGGGATACGGCGTCAGCAGCGCGGTCGTGACGCGGCCTTCCAGCTTGTCGATCTCGACGCGCTCCGTCTTGCGATGCGCGATGTGCGCATACGCGTCCGACGGCTTCATCGCCGGCTCCAGCTCCGACAGGTAGACCTCGGTCGTCAGGCGCGCGATGTCGCCCGAGGCATAGGCCTCGTGCACGCTCTGGCTCAGGTCGCGCAGGCCCATGCGCTCATAGCGCGGGAAGGCCGCGACGAAGTCCGGCAGGATGCGCCAGATCGGCGCGTTGCGGTCGTAGTCGTCCTTGAACTGCTGCAATGCGGTCAGCAGCGTGTTCCAGCGGCCCTTGGTGATGCCGATGGTGAACATGATGAAGAACGAGTACAGACCCGTCTTCTCGACCACCACGCCGTGCTCGGCCAGGAACTTGGTGACGATGCTGGCCGGGATGCCGGTCTTGGCGAACTTGCCGCTCATGTCCAGCCCCGGCGTGATGACCGTGGACTTGATCGGATCCAGCATGTTGAAGCCGGCCTCGATCGGGCCGAAGCCGTGCCACTTCTCGTTGGCCTTCAACATCCAGTCGGCGGCCTTGCCGATGCCGTCGGTGGCGAGCTTGTCCGGACCCCAGACCTTGAACCACCAGTCCTTGCCGTAGTCCTTCTCGACCTTGCGCATCGCGCGGCGGAAGTCCAGCGCCTCGCTGATGGACTCTTCCACCAGAGCGGTGCCGCCCGGGGGCTCCATCATCGCGGCCGCGACGTCGCAGCTGGCGATGATCGAGTACTGCGGGCTGGTCGAGGTGTGCATCAGGTACGCCTCGTTGAACAGGTGCTTGTCCAGCTTGACGTTCTGCGAGTCCTGCACCAGCACCTGCGAGGCCTGCGAGATGCCGGCCAGCAGCTTGTGGGTCGACTGCGTGGCGTAGACCATCGCGGTCTTCGGACGCGGACGGTGCTTGCCCATCGCGTGGTACGAGCCGTAGAAGTTGTGGAAGGCCGCGTGCGGCAGCCACGCCTCGTCGAAGTGCAGCGTGTCGATCCAGCCGTCCAGCTTGGACTTGATGGTCTCGGTGTTGTAGAGCACGCCGTCGTAGGTGCTCTGCGTCAGCGTCATGATCCGCGGCTTGGCCTTCTTCGCGTCCACGCCCTTGAGCAGCGGGTTCTTGGCGATCTTCTTGCGGATGGTCTCGGGCGAGAACTCGCTCTCCGGGATCGGGCCGATGATGCCGTAGTGGTTGCGCGTGGGCGTCATGAAGACCGGCACCGCGCCGGTCATGATGATGCTGTGCAGGATGGACTTGTGGCAGTTGCGGTCCACGACCACGATGTCGCCCGGCGCCACCGTGTGGTGCCAGACCATCTTGTTGGACGTCGACGTGCCGTTGGTGACGAAGAAGCAGTGGTCCGCATTGAAGATGCGGGCGGCGTTCTTCTCGCTCTCGGCGACCGGGCCGGTGTGGTCCAGCAGCTGGCCCAGTTCCTCGACCGCGTTGCAGACGTCGGCGCGCAGCATGTTCTCGCCGAAGAACTGGTGGAACATCTGGCCCACCGGGCTCTTCAGGAAGGCCACGCCGCCGGAGTGCCCCGGGCAGTGCCACGAGTAGGAACCGTCCTGCGCATAGGCCATCAGCGCCTTGAAGAACGGCGGCGCCAGGCCGTCGAGGTAGCTCCTCGACTCGCGGATGATGTGACGCGCCACGAACTCGGGCGTGTCCTCGAACATGTGGATGAAGCCGTGCAGCTCGCGCAGCACGTCATTGGGCAGATGCTGCGAGGTGCGCGTCTCGCCGTAGACGTAGATGGGGATGTCCGCGTTCTTGAAGCGGATCTCCTGGATGAACTTGCGCAGGTTCAGGACCGCCGGGTCCAGCTCCGCGCCGTCGCCGTTGCCGGAGAACTCCTCGTCGTCGATCGACAGGATGAAGGCGCTGGCGCGGCTCTGCTGCTGGGCGAACTGGCTCAGGTCGCCGTAGCTCGTGACGCCCAGGACCTCGAAGCCCTCTTTCTGTATGGCCTCCGCGAGCGCGCGGATGCCCAAACCCGAGGTGTTCTCGGAGCGATAGTCCTCGTCGATGATGACGATGGGAAAGCGGAAACGCGGCGTCATGAAGGCCTCCGGATCGGGGCAGGTCAAACAAGAAAGGCGCGAAGTGTAGGGCTACAGCCGTGTCACGCAAGTGTTGATCGGGCGTTGTCGCAGAAACAGAACGGCCATGCCGCCGATCTCCCGTCAATGACCCGGGGATGGGGTCTCAATGGCTCGGAAAAGCGGGGATCCCACCCCCTTCGGAACCACCGGGCAAGCACCGACCCCGGGCGTACACTGACCCGACTCGAAGGACCGGGCGAATCACGGATCGTCCGGCAGTCAGCTAGGAGGAATCGATGGACTGGAGTCTCGCCACCTGGTGGTGGGTGATCTGCGGCGTGCTGGTGGCGGCGGAGCTCGCGACCGGCACGACGTTCTATCTCTTGATGCTGGCGCTGGGCGCGGCAGCCGCCGCGTTGACGGCCCATCTCGGCGGGCCGTTCTCGGCGCAGCTGGTGATCGCCGCGGCGATCGGCGGCGGCGCGGTGACCTGGTGGCACCTGCGCCTGCGTCGCCACCCGAGACTGCCTGCCGCAGAGAACCCCAACGTCAACCTCGACATCGGCCAGAGCCTGGACGTCGCGCACTGGCGCGCCGACGGCACCGCCGAGGTCCGCTATCGCGGCGCCGCCTGGCAGGCGCGCTTCGTCGGCAACGGCGCTCCGGCCATCGGGCGACACGTCATCCGTGGCGTCGAGGGCAGTTGCCTGCTCGTCGAGCCGGCCTGATCCGCCCTTCCCCCCGTCCCGTCCCACCATTTCATTCCCCGGAGGAGAGTCCCGCTCATGGAAATCATCGCCCTGGTCATCCTGATCGTCGCCATCGTCTTCGTCATCCAGTCGGTGAAGGTGGTCCCGCAGCAGAACGCCTGGGTCGTGGAACGGCTCGGCAAGTACCACGGCACGCTGACGCCGGGACTGAACATCCTGGTGCCTTTCGTGGACCGGCTGGCCTACAAGCACTCGCTCAAGGAGATCCCGCTCGACGTGCCCAGCCAGGTCTGCATCACGCGCGACAACACCCAGCTGACGGTGGACGGCATCCTGTACTTCCAGGTGACGGACGCGATGCGCGCCAGCTACGGCTCGAGCAACTACATCATCGCGATCACGCAGCTGGCGCAGACGACGCTGCGCTCGGTGATCGGCCGCATGGAGCTGGACCGGACCTTCGAGGAACGCGACGTGATCAACAGCTCCGTCGTGCAGGCGCTGGACGAGGCCGCGCTGAACTGGGGCGTGAAGGTGCTGCGCTATGAGATCAAGGACCTGACGCCGCCGGCGGAGATCCTGCGTTCGATGCAGGCGCAGATCACGGCGGAGCGCGAGAAGCGCGCGCTGATCGCGGCCTCGGAAGGCCGGCGCCAGGAGCAGATCAACATCGCGACCGGCGAGCGCGAGGCCGCGATCGCCCGCTCCGAGGGCGAGAAGCAGGCCGAGATCAACAAGGCGCAGGGCGAGGCCGCGGCCATCCTGTCCGTGGCGGAAGCGAGCGCCGAGGCGATCCGCAAGGTCGCGGCCGCGATCCAGCAGCCCGGCGGCAGCGACGCGGTGCAGCTGAAGGTCGCGGAGAAGGCGGTCGAGGCCTTCTCGCAGCTGGCCCAGAAGAACAACACCATGATCGTGCCGGCCAACATGAGCGAGGTCTCGGGCCTGATCGGCACGGCGATGGCGCTGATCAAGAGCGACAAGGTGATCCAGCCGGGCCGCTGAGCGTTCGATCGCCCTGCCCCTTCACATCCGCCGGCCCACTCGCCCCGCAAGTTTCATTCGGGGTCGAAAATCTGCGCTATGATGGCGGGCTTCGGAGAGATGGATGAGCGGTTTAAGTCGCACGCCTGGAAAGCGTGTGTAGGTTAATAGCCTACCGAGGGTTCGAATCCCTCTCTCTCCGCCAAGACTTCCAGCACAACGGGCCTCGAGTGATCGAGGCCCGTTTGCTTTTGGATGACGCCGGGACGAGACCTATCATTCGCCCCCATGCTGACCTTCGAACAATTCTTCGGTTTCCTGCTCGCTGCCACCTTGATCACGGCGTCGCCGGGTCCCGACAACCTGATGGTGCTCGGCATGGGCATCTCGAAGGGACGCCGTCACGGCATGGCCTTCGGCCTCGGGTGCGCGCTCGGCTGCCTGAGCCACACGGTACTGGCCGCCATCGGCGTCAGCGCGCTGATCGCAGCGTCGCCGGTCGCGTTCACCGCATTGAAGGTCTGCGGCGGGCTCTACCTGATCTGGCTCGGCATCAAGGCGCTGCGCAGCCGCGGCGGCGCGACGGTCGGCGACGCGTCGCAGGTCGAGGACTCGCTGTCGCGCCTGTTCTTCAAGGGTGTCTTCGCCAACGCGATCAATCCGAAGGTCGTGCTGTTCTTCCTGTCCTTCCTGCCGCAGTTCGTCGTGCCGGCGCAGGGACACGTCGCCGCGCAGACCGCCCTGCTCGGCCTGACCTTCACGCTGCAGGCGGCCGTGCTGTTCGGCCTGCTGGGCTACTTCGCCGGCGCGATCGGCCAATGGCTGCAGCGCAAGCCGCGTGCGGGCCTGTGGCTGGACCGCATCGCCGGCGCCGTGTTCGTCGCACTGGGACTGCGCCTGATCGTGTCGCGCTGAGGAGGTCGCTCCGACGGGGGCACACGGATTGCCATCCGTTCCCACCCCCAAGTCAGGAGACTCGCATGACCCTTCGCCCGTTGCTGGCCGCCGCGCTGGTGGCCTGCCTGCCCGTGACCGCCGCGCTCGCCGCCGAAGCCACCGTGACCTTGAAGGTCGCCACCCCGCAGGGGGAAGGCGGCCCGGTCGGCACCGTCACGATGGAGGACACGAAATACGGCCTCGTGTTCACGCCCAAACTCACCGGCCTGCCGCCGGGGCTGCACGGATTCCACGTGCACGCGAACCCGTCCTGCGCCGCCGCCGACAAGGACGGCAAGCCCTCCCCGCTGAAGCGGCCGGTGGCCACTTCGATCCGAAGAAGTCGGGCAAGCACGGCGAACCCTGGGGCGATGGCCACCTGGGTGACCTGCCGCCGATGTTCGTCAACGGGGAAGGGGAAGCGATGCAACCCGTGCTCGCGCCGCGCCTGAAGCTGGCCGACGTGAAGGGCCATGCGCTGATGGTCCACGCGGGCGGCGACAACCACGCCGACCACCCTGCCCCGTTGGGCGGTGGCGGCGCGCGCATCGCCTGCGGCGTGATCCAGTGATCCTCGGATCCACTGATCCTTGAATCGACGGGTTCTGGTGATCCGTCAGCACGACCCCGGCACCTGCCGGGGTCTGCCGATCACGCGGAAGCCAAGGGCAGCGCGTGACCTTCACCGTGCGCCAGCACCGGCGCGTCGTACAACGCTCGGATCGCGTCGCGCCCCACTGCCACCGTGCTCAGGATGCGGCCATCGGCGCCCACCCACAGCGCGCTCGGCGTGGCGATCACGCCGAAGAGCTGGTTGATGTCCTGCCCCGACTGCAGCACCACGCGATCCGGCGCGAGGTTGTTGAAGGTCGTGCGGTTGGACTCGGCGCTGCCGCTGCTGATGGTGAGCCAGTGCACCGGTTCGCCGTCCTGGCGGCGCCAGGACGCCATCTCCTTCATGACCTCGTGGCACGGCGCGCATTGCGGTCCGACGAAGACCAGCAGCTGCGAGCCCGACTGTGCGACGTAGTCCGCCAGTGTGCGCGTGTTGCCTGCCACGGTCGGCGCGGCGAAGGCCGGCGCGGCCTGGCCGACATGCAGCACCTGGTTGGACACCAGCGACTCCAGGCTGGGCACGCCGCCCGCGGGCTCGATGCCCAGCGACTGCAGCCGCAGCTCCAGGTGGTCGATCTTCAGCAGCAGGCGTCCCTGCTGGCGCGCCAGATGCAGCACCAGCCAGCCCAGCAGCCCCACCGCGAGCACCAGCACCGTCGAGAGCAAGACCTGCCCCCGCCCGCTGGAGACCAGCGTGCCGGTCAGCGATGCCGCGCCTTCAGCCGCCAGCGCGCCGGACAGCAGCCAGGCCGCGAGCGCGACCAGCAGGCCGTTGCGCGCGACGCTGGCCCACGAGATCGGCTGCGAACGCGTCTGCCCGAAGCAGTTGCACGAGGGCTTGTTGCCCTGCGCCAGCTGCGCCGCCATCGCCGCGGCGAAGACGGCCAGCAGCCCGGCCGCCAGCGCGATGCCGACCATGGGCGCCCACGGCAGCACCACCAGCAGCGCGACCGCGAACTCCAGCAGCGGCAGCAGCCAGGCGCCAGCGCGCGCCGGCGCCGCCGGCACGCCGAAGCTGCGCAGTGCCTGCGCAGTCGCATCCGGCTCCGCCAGCTTGGACCACGCCGCGAGCGCGAACACGCCCGCCAGGAACCAGCCCCCCAACACGATCAGGATGTCCATGAAGCGTCTCCCTTCCCGTTCCGTTCCGATTCGTTCCGCTTGTCCGGTGTCGCCACCAATGGTCGCGCCCGGCCGAATGGCCGGGCGACGTGACAAGGCCTTGCCTTACTTCGCTCGCATCTCGCCCGAGCCCTGAGCCGGACCGGCGGTCGTCATGCCGAAGCTGGGCACCGAGGCCGACCGGCTCGCCAGACTCGACCCGACCACGAAGCAGGGCCGGATACAGATCGGCGTCGATCCGCAGCAGGTCACGCTGACGCAGGCCCATCCGGACGGGCAACCCGCCGAGGACGAACAGGTCGGCAATCCCGCGCACGACTGCGGCAGATGGCAGAAGCCGCGGCCCTCGATGGTCTGGAAGCAGACGCAACCCGGATCCTGGCAACTCGGCAGCGCGCCGCAGGTGCCGCCTGGGCAGGTCGGGCAAGGCTGCGTGCCGCAGCAATCGCAACCGGCCTGCTGGGCCGCGGTGAAGGCGTCGCCGCCGGCGTTGTTGACCGCCTGGTAGTAGGCGCCCGCGGCCGCCTTGCAGGCGCCGCGCTTGATCTTGTTGCTGTCCACCGAGATCGGTCCGACCTGCACCATGTTGACGGGGTAGGCCGCGTCGCAGGAACTGGTCATGCAGCTGTAGAAGGTGTTGTCGCAACCGCCCTTGGCCTGGTTGCACTCGCCGTAGCAGCAGTCGTGGCCGTTGCAGCAGCCGAGGAAGCTGGCCGCGCCGTACTGCGACGGGAACTGCGTGCCGCCCGCCGCGCCGCAGCCGTTGGGCGTGCAGCTGTAGCCGGGGTGCGCGACCTTGTTGGGGCAGGCCGCGAGGTCCGCCACCGGATGCTTGTTGGCGATCGCGCCGCTGGGCAGGCAGCACTGCAGCGCCGGGTCGTAGAGCTGGCGACCGCACAGGCAGTCCGCCGCCGCCTGCGCCGTGCGCGGCAGCAGGCCGCCGGCCAGCGTCGAGAACACGCCCAGCACCGACACCTTCAGCACGTCGCGGCGCGAGCCCTGGCTGCCCAGCGAGCGGGTGAAGTTGTCGAAGGCGTTGTCGGCCAGATGCCCCTGGAGGTCGATGGCGTCATCCGATCGCAGGGCGGGCGAATCGCTGGCGGAGAAACCGCCCATGCCGCGTCGCAAGAGCGCCGCGACGCGTTGCCCGAAACCGAAGGTGCGTTCTGTCATGGATCACTCCTTGCTGGCGCCGCTCAGGCGCGCGACGGCGTCAGCGTGTAGTCGGCGGACACCTTGCCGGCGTCGTCGGCCGCGTGGTCCCAGGCGACCAGGCTCGCGCCGGTCGATTCGGAGCCCGTGCGCGGGCTCATCAGCTGGAAGCCGGACAAGGTCGCCCCCGGTGCCACGTGGTTCGGATACGGCGGGACCAGGTCCGAGGCGACCCAGGTCACGTAGGTCATGCCGTCGGTGTCCGCTTCCCAGCCCGGCGGCGTGCCCGTCACCGTCACCGGCGCGTTCACCGACAGCGACAGCGTCGCGATGTGCTGGCCGCTGCCCGCCGGCTCGTTGTTGGTCAGCGCGTAGCTCCAGTAGTTGGGCGTGGTCGTGACCGCGAGCGAGGCGCGCAGCTCGTCGGCCGGGAAGCTCCCCGCCGCCGGCACACGCACGTAGCGGCTGACCGTGAGGCCGTAGGCCACGCCGGCGACGACGTAGGACCCGCGCACCGTCAGCAGCAGGTTGGCGTTGTCCACCAGGCCCGCGTCGGAGAAGCGCCCGGCGAAGGTCGTCGACGACGAGGCCCCGAGCGTGCCCAGCACGATGGGCGCGTTCGGCGGGCTCTGCCGCGTCGCGCTGCCGTAGGTGATGCTCGTGATCTGCACGCCTTGCAGCGCCGATTCACCGATGTTCATCAACGGGATGTTCAACCTCACCTGACCGGCGAAGCGCTGGATGAATGGCGCGCCGAGGGTCACGCGCGCGGAGACGACTGTGGCCATGCCTGCCCCTTGTGATGTCTCGAAGAGAGTCGAAGTGGACCCGTCGTGCCGGGCGCGTCCGCTGATGCCTGAAGGCCGGTCGCCGCGGGGGACGGGGGACGGGAGAGGGAAGCGACCGGCGGCGTGATCCGCCGGCCGTCCGTGCTCAGGTGCCGGCGGGTAGCGCCGACGGACCGGAAGGATCGGCCCGGCGATGGGCGCGTCGCACGACCAGCGGCACCAGCGCGATCAGCGCCAGGGCGAGCGTGCCGGGTTCCGGCACGTCGCTCGCCGCCGCGGCGCGCACCGTCACCGCCACCAGCACCTCTTCGGCGAAGTTGCCGTTGATGTCCGACAGCAGGATGGAGAGGTCGAAGTTCAGATCCGCGAGGATGTCGGGCAGCGTCGCGATCATCAACAGGTCGAGCACGGGACTGATCGTCCGGTCGGGGATCACCACCTCGGGATCGCCCAGCAGCGGCGTCACGTCCACGAACGGGAACGGATAGCCGCTGAGCGAGGGGAAAAGTCCGTGGTCAGCAGCGGGCCGCCGCTGACATTGGTGATCTGGCCGGTGATGACGACGCTGTCGCCGGCGTCCAGCACCACCGAGGTCTGGGTCGTGGTGAGCGTGATCGGCGCGGCGGTCGCGGGCACCGCGGACAGGCCGAGCAGGCCGGCCGCGGAGGCGGCCATCAGGACCCCTCTTGCCAAGAGTCGGGCACCCATGTGTCGACTTCTCTGGAACCAGGCTGTCGCGAGCATGATCACCCTCCTGTGCGCCGATGGCGCCCCTGTTGCGATGCGATTGCTGCGAAGTCTAGGAGTCGACGGGCGCCCCGCGCACCCCCTATCTCTTAAGCGGGGACAGCCCCCCTCATTCGAGGCAGCCTGCCCTGCAAGCCCCTGTCCATCGGGCTTGCGACGCATCGTGTCTCCTCTGAAGCGCCCCCGCGCGCGCCTCTGGCCGACACCCGCCGGCGACCGTCGGCGACCGTCGGACATGCCGGCGCAAGGGACACGCGCGAGCACGGCCCCGGTGACAGTCAAGGGACATCCGCCGTCCCTGGCAGGGACAAGACAGGGACACGAAGGGTCTTCCCTCGCGGTTGACATCGCGCTCGAATTCATGCCTTGGCATGGGTATTTGGATGGCCATCGGCGGCGGCCGGACCGATTGCTTGCGCAGGCATGGTGCTTGCCGAGCTGATACGTCCGGTTTCAGACCGCTTCATCCACTTGCAGAGAGGTTCCCACCATGAACAGCCCAGTCGGCCCGCTCCGTCCGATCGTCGAGGTCGGCCCGGTCGGCACCGCCGTCCCGCACCTCTACGACCCAGCGCTTCAGCGCCACCTGCTGCAGTGCGCGAAGGCCCGAGGGCGATGGTTCGGCGTGGCGTTGTTCGCTGAACGTGCGCGTGGCCTCGTGCTGCCACGACTGGCCACCACGGCCGCGCTGGGCGCCGTCACCCTCGGACTGGTGGCCCACTGGCTATGACCGACCTCCGGAGCGCGAACGACCCCACCCGATCCCCCGCTGCCGAGCCGGGGGCTCCGTCGGAACGCTCTCCGGATCCGGGGGCTGCGGCGCCCCTGAAATTGCGGAAGAACTTGCGTTGCTCGACCCGGCGCTCGGCATGATCGAGCCACCGGTCCGGGCCGTGCTGTTCGGTCAGGCGCGCTTCGAACAACATGGGCGCAGCCTCGCGCAGGCGCAGGCGGTCCAGGGCACGGCCGGCGCCGGCCAGTTCTTCCCGCGGCTCGACGACAACGTCGCGATGCTGCAGCAGACGCGCCGTCTGATCGAGAAGCGCCATCGCGACTTCCGCCATCTCGGCGCCGCCGGCAAATGGCTGCTGGACAACGCCGCGCTGATCGACGAGCAGATGCACCAAGTGCGTCGCGGCCTCCCGCGCAGCTTCTTCCGACTGTTGCCGCGCCTGCGCGACGAGCCGCTGGCCGGCCTGCCGCGCATCTACGGCGTCGCGTGGGCCTGGGTCGCGCACACCGACGGCGGCTTCGACACCGAGCTGCTGGCCGCCTACCTGCGCGCCTACCAGGAGGAACGTGCGTTGTCGCTGGCGGAGCTGTGGGCGTTGCCGACCACGCTGCGCGTGGTGCTGGTCGAGAACCTGCGCCGCCTGGCGGAGCGCTTCGCGACGCTGCAGGCGGCGCGCGACGTCGTCCATCACTGGTACGACGGCCGACCCACGGAGGTCGGCATCGAGGCGATCACGCGCCTCGAGCCGCGCATGAAGGAACGCGGCGTCCTCGACGCGTTCTGGCTGCAGATCGATCATCGCCTCGAGGAATTGCCGCAGCCGCTGATGGGCGAACTCGCCGCCTGGCTCAGCACGCGGCTGCCCGCACCCGCCCAGGCCCTGGTGCGGCAACAGGACGAATCGATCCGCGACCTGCAGAGCATCCGCAACGCGATCACCGCGCTGCGGCGCATCGACCAGACGGACTGGCGCCGCCTGATCCAGACCGTGAGTCCGGTGATGCAGACGCTGGGCCGGTCGCCGGTGTTCGCCGCCGAGGCCGCGGACACGCAGGACATGACGCTGCACGAGATCGAGGCGCTCGCGCGCAAGTGCGAGAAGAGCGAGCTCGACATCGCCCGCCAGCTGCTGGAACTGACACAGCGCGCCGGGCCGCCGGAGGACGGCGAGCCCGACCGCCGCAGCGCGCCGGTCTACTGGTGGCGCGGCGCCGGCCGGCCCACGCTGCTCGCGGCGCTGGGCCTGCGCGAGCGGCGGTGGCCGCCGCACGACACCGCGCCCGGCCAGCGCTGGGCGGCGGTGGCCTACCTCGGCGGCCTCGCGCTGCTGGGACTGCTCGGCCTGTACTGGCTGATGAGCCAGGCCCGCCCCGGCGCGGCGACCTGGCTGCTGTGGACCGCCGCGGTGCTGGCCGCCGGCCCGATCAGCGAGGCCGTCGTGGCCCTGACGAACCGCTGGATCAGCGAACTCGCCCGCCCCGCGCGCCTGCCTCGCCTGGACTTCTCCGCCGGCCTGCCCGACGCGGAACGCACGCTGGTCGTGATGCCGGTGCTGCTGCCCAACGAGGACGCCATCGCGCCCCTGATCGCGCAGCTGGAACAGCACCACCTCGCGAACCCGGAGCGCCTCGTCCAGTTCGCGCTGCTCAGCGACCATGCCGATGCCTACGAGGAACACCAGCCCGGCGACACGATGATCGTCGTCACCGCCGCGGACGCGATCTCGGCGCTCAACGAGCGCCACGGCCCGCTGGCCGACGGCCAGCCGCGCTTCCTGCTGCTGCATCGCCAGCGAGAATGGTCGTCGACCGAGCGCCGCTGGATCGGCTGGGAGCGCAAGCGCGGCAAGATCGAGCGGCTGCTGCGCGCGCTGGCGACCTCGGCCGGGACCTCGCCGTTCGTCGATTTCGGCGCCCTGTCGCGCCCCGCGCCCGGCGTGCGCCACCTGATCACGCTGGACGCGGACACCGACATGCCGCCGGGCCGTCTGCGCGCCCTCGTCGGCACCGCGGCGCATCCGATGAACCGGCCGCGCGTCGACACCGTGCGCCGCCGCGTCGTCGAGGGCTACGCCATCCTGCAGCCGCGCGTGCTCGCGCCCATGCCGGACGACAAGGAGAGCACGCCGTACCACCGCCTGTTCGTGGGCCAGTTCGGCATCGATCCGTACAGCGCGGTCAGCTCGGAGATCTTCCAGGACCTGTTCGGCGAAGGCAGCTTCACCGGCAAGGGCCTGCTGGACGTGCGCGCCTGCCATGCGGTGCTCGACGCGCGCCTGCCCGAGGGTCAGGTCTTGAGCCACGACCTGCTGGAAGGCAGCATCGCGCGCTGCGCCGGCGTCTCCGACATCACGCTGGTCGAGGACTCGCCGATGCACGCGGACGTCTCGCATGCCCGGCTGCATCGCTGGACGCGCGGCGACTGGCAGCTGCTGCCCTTCATCGCGCGCGCCGGCCGTTACGGCATCCCGCCGATCAACCGCTGGAAGCTGATCGACAACCTGCGCCGCTCGCTGGTCGCGCCGATGTCGCTGGGCCTGATGCTGCTGGTGCTGGGCACCGGCGTGCTGCCCTTCGGGCTGACGCTGGCGGTGGTCGCCGCGGCCTTCGCGATCGGACCGCTGGTCGGCGCGCTGGCGGGGCTGGTGCCCAGCCGTGACGGCCTGGCGCGACGACACTTCTACCGCGAGACCGCGCTCGACCTGCGACGTGCGCTC
Source organism: Roseateles chitinivorans (assembly GCF_050632145.1). Classification (GTDB taxonomy): domain Bacteria; phylum Pseudomonadota; class Gammaproteobacteria; order Burkholderiales; family Burkholderiaceae_C; genus Roseateles; species Roseateles chitinivorans_B. The sequence goes on along the minus strand of NZ_CP192577.1, from coordinate 3,650,795 downwards.
GGCCTGGCGGCGTGGCACGTCGCGTTGCTGCTGCACCTGTCGCTGCTGTACCTCGACGCGATCGGCCGAGCGCTGTGGCGCCAGACCGTGTCGGGCCGGCGACTGCTCGAGTGGACGACCGCCGCGGCCGCCCAGGCCGCCGCGAAGCGAGAGCTGCCGGCACTCGTCCGTCAGCACCTGCGCGTGCCGATCGCGGCCGCCGTGCTCGGCGGCGTGCTGGCCGCCGCCGCCCTGTCCGGCGCGCCCGTCGACGGCACGGCAGCCCTGCTGCTGCTGATCGTCTGGGCCCTCTCCCCGCTGTGGATCTGGTGGACCAGCGCGCCGCGGGCGCCGCTGCTGCAGCGCGAAGCCGACCTCGACCCGCAGGGTCGCGCCTACCTCTGGCAGCTCGCGCGCGACACCTGGCGTTTCTACGACACGCACGTCGGCGCCGCCGACAACCACCTGCCACCGGACAACGTGCAGCTGACGCCGCACCTGCTCGTGGCGCACCGCACCTCGCCGACCAACATCGGCCTGTACCTGCTGACCGTCGCCTGCGCGCGCGAGATGGGCTTCATCGGCGTCGTGACGATGACGGAGCGGCTGTCGGCGACGCTGGACACGCTGGAGCGCCTGCCGCGCTGGCACGGCCACTTCTACAACTGGTACGACACCGAATCGCTGGTCGTGCTCGCGCCGGGTTACGTCTCGGCGGTCGACAGCGGCAACTGTTCGGCGCATCTGCTGACGGTGGCGCGCGCCTGCGAACTGGCGGCGGAGATGACGCCGGAGCAGCTCGCCGTCGCCCCGCGCGACGCGCTGGCGAAGACGCTGCACCGGCTGCGCGTGATGCAGCCGCCGCTGGCCAACGACGGCGTGCTGGCCGCGGGGGCCGCGCTGGTCGCCGCGCTGATCGATCCCGAGAACGCCGGCGCCGGCGCGGAGGAGCAGCAGGCCGTGCTGCGCGCGCAGGTCGCGGCGGCGCGCTCAGAACTGGACGGCCTCGCGACGGCGGAGTCCTACGAGGCCACGGCGGCGCACTGGCTGCTGCGCGACCTGATCGCGCAGCTGGATTCGTTCTGGCGCGATCACGGCGCCGGCTTCGCCGAGTCGCGCCTGCGGCTGCGGGAGCTGGCCCAGCGCGCGCGGCGCCTCGGCCTGGAGGCCGACTACCGCCCGCTGTACGACCCCGAACGCCGCCTGCTGCGCATCGGCTGGCGCGGCGACGCGCAACAGCTCGACGACAACCACTACGACCTGCTCGCCAGCGAGGCGCGGCTCACCAGCCTGATCGCGATCGCCAAGGGCGACCTGCCGCCCGAGCACTGGCGCTCGCTGGGTCGGCCGTTCTTCTCGCGCGACGGGGCCGGCACCGTGGCCGGCGATTCGCTGGGCCTGAAGTCCTGGACGGGCTCGATGTTCGAGTACCTGATGCCCTCGCTGGTGCTGCGTGAGCCGGCCAACAGCGCGCTGGGCCGCGCGATCCGCACGGCCGTCGCCGAGCAGCGCTTCGAGGCGGGCAGCAAGGGCACGCCGTGGGGCATCTCCGAATCGGCCATCGCCGGACAGGATCACACCCTCGCCTACCAGTACGGACCGCAGGGCGTGCAGACGCTGGCGCTGGCGCGACTGGCCGTCGACGAACGCGTGCTGGCGCCCTATGCGGCCGTGATGGCCGCGATCGTCGCGCCGGTGCGGGTCGTGGCCAACCTGCAGGACTTCGAGCGGCTGGGCGCGCGCGGCGCGTTCGGCTTCATCGAGGCGGTGGACTACACGCCGCAGCGGCAGACCGCCGGCGCGGGCTTCACGCTGGTGCAGACCTACATGGCCCACCACCAGGCGATGGGTTTCGTCGCGCTGACCAACCTGCTGGCCGACGACGCGCCGCGTCGCTGGCTGATGAGCGATCCGCATGTGAAGGCCGTGGCGACGCTGCTGCACGAGCGTGCGCCGCGCGAGGTGGCCCCGCTGTCCGCGGAGATCACGGATCCGACGCCGCGCGCGCGTCAGGTCCGCAAGGCACGGATGGTGCGCGAAAGCGATCCGCTGACGGAGACCCTGCCGCTGACGCACATGCTGACCAACGGCCGTTACTCGGTGGTGCTGCGCAGCCACGGCGGCGGTTACAGCAACTGGGACGGCGTCGCGGTGACGCGCTGGCGCGACGACCTGCTGCGCGACCAGCACGGCAGCTTCACGATGCTGCGCCGCGCCGGGGAGGACGACTGGTTCAGCAACACCGCCCGCCCGACGCCCGATCCGCGGGCGCGCTACGAGGCCCGGATGCAGGCCGAGCGCGTGCTCTTCGAGGCCTCCTGGCCCGACCTGCAGAGCTGCACCACGGTCTGGGTGAGCCCGGAGGACGATTGCGAGCTGCGTCAGGTCGAGCTCATCAACCGCGGCACGAAGCCGCTCGTGCTGGACCTGGTCTCCTCCTTCGAGGCCACGCTCGCACCGCAGCGCGGTGACGAGGCGCACCCGGCCTTCTCCAACCTGTTCATCCAGGCCCGCTGGGACGAGGCGGAACATGCGCTGCACCTGCGGCGCCGGCCGCGCCTGTTCGACGAGGCCGCGATGCGCGCGGTGTTCTTCCTGGCCGGGGTCGACGGCGGCGCGAACTGCGGCAAGACGGCACGGCGCGATGGCGCGCGAGGCGTCGCGCCCGGGAAGGACGCCGTCGGCGTGGAGGGCGCACAGGGCATCGACGCCCGTCCCGACGGCTACACGGTGCGCGAAGTCCTGCCGATCGCCGATCGCGCGCGCTGGCTGGGCCGCTACGGCAGCACGACGCGGCCGGTCGGCGACGCGCGGCCGGAGTTCGTCGACGACGAGGCCGACGTGACCGCTGCCGGCGAACCCGGCCGGCTGCTCGACACGGGGCTGGATCCGATCGCCGGCCTGCGGGTCGGACTGGACCTCGCGCCGGGCGCGACGGTGCGACTGACCTTCTGCACGGCGGCCTCGCGCGACGGCGACCTGCTGCGCGCGCTGGTCGACAAGTACCGGCAGTCGGCGCACGTGGAGCGTTCCGCGTCGATGTCGCACACGATGGGCGGCATCCGGCTGCGCGAGCTGCAGTTCGACACCGCGACCTGGGGCGCGCTGCTGCAGCTCAACACGCTGGTCACCGGCCAGGCCGTCCGCGAGCCCGCGCATGTCCGCGAACCGCGAGGCCGCTGCGACCGCCGCGCGCTGTACCGTTTCGGCATCTCCGGGGACCGGCCCATCCTCATGGTCACCGTCACCGGCGAGGAAGGCATCGACCTGATCCGCGCGCTCAAGAAGGCGCTGCGCATGTGGACCACGCACGCGATCGGCATCGACCTCGTCGTGCTGAACGAGGAACCGTCCTCGTACAACGCGCCGGTGCAGCAGGCGCTGCACGCCTTGCAATCGCGCCTGCAGGGTCAGGCGCAGGGTCGGCCGGGACACCTGTGCTCCGCGCTGCATGTGCTGCGTGACGGCGACCTGCAACCCGACGAGCGCTTCACGCTGCAGACGTTGACACGGCTGCGGCTGCAGGCGGACGGCCGTCCGCTGTCGCAGCAGCTCGAGCGCTGGATCGAGGACACGGCGCCGACGAACGACGCCGAGCGGCTGCCGGTGGCGCATGCGCTGGCCGAGCGTCCCCTGCCGGAGGCGACGCCGCGCCCGCCGGAGGGCCGCTTCGATCCGGACCACGGCGGCTTCGCCTTCGAGGTCTCGCCGGCCCGGCACCCGTCCAAGCCCTGGGTCAACGTGCTCGCGAACCGGGACTTCGGCTGCCAGGTCACCGAGATCGCGGCGGGCTACACCTGGGCCGGCAACAGCCGGATGCACCAGGTCACGCCGTGGTCCAACGACCCGCTGATCGACCCGCCCGGCGAGTGGCTGCTGCTGCACGACCTGGACAACGACCGCGTCTGGCCGCTCGGCCGGCAGCTGCGTCGCGACGCGCCGCTGTCGATCGAGCACGGCATCGGGTACTCGCGCAGCCGGCAGCGGCTGGGCGATCTCCAGGTGGACCTCTGCTGGTGCGTGGACCGCGACGCCTCGGTGAAGCAGGTGCAGGTGCGCATCGACTCCGCCGCCCGGTCACGCCGCCGCTTGCGGCTGGTGGCGCTGGCCGAGTGGCAGCTCGGCAGCGCACGCAGCGAGCGCCTATCGGTGACGACGCACAACGACTGGCTGACGGCCGGAGAACTCGGCGCCGGACTGCCGCAGCCGGAACGCGCGCTCGCGCTGCAGGCGACGCAGCTGGATCACCTCGGCGGATTCGGCGACGCGACGGCTGCCCTCAGCATCCGCCCGCGGCAGCGAGGCGATGGCAGCGGCGCGCGGGGGCCGGCGACGTGAACAGCGCGGGCGGTGCGTCCGGCGGCGATGCCGCTCCGGCGCGCGTACGACTCGACCCGCAGGACTGGACCTGCGACCGCCGGGAGTTCTTCGACAGCGCCGGCCGCATGGTCCTGCCCAAGGCGCTGGGCCGTCGCAGCGGCAGCGGGCTCGATGCCTGCGCGGCGCTGGGCGCGCGCATCGAGCTCGACGGCGCGCAGCCGGCGGAACTGACCGTCCTGCTCGGCCACGCGCCGTCGCCGGACGCCGCGCATGCGCTGATGGAATCGGCCTGGAAGGTCGATCCGGCCACGCGTCTGGACCGCCAGCGCCGGCAATGGCCGGCGCTGCTGGGTGGCCTGCAGGTCTCGACGCCGGACCCGCGCTTCGACGCGCTCACCAACCACTGGCTGCCGTACCAGACGCTGGTCTGCCGCATGTGGGCACGAGCCGGCTTCTACCAGGCCGGCGGCGCGTTCGGCTACCGCGATCAGCTGCAGGATGCGATGGCGCTGACGGATGTCGCGCCGCAGCTGCTGGCCGACCAGATCCGGCGCAGCGCGGCGCGGCAGTTCCCTGAAGGGGATGTGCAGCACTGGTGGCATGAACCGGGCGGCGCGGGCGTGCGGACGCACTTCTCGGACGACCGGCTGTGGCTGCCCTATGCGCTCGCGCACTATCTGGTCCGGACCGGCGACCTGGCGCTACTCGAGGACACGGTGCCCTTCCTCAACGGCCAGCAGGTGCCCGAGGGCGCCGAGGACATCTACGAGAGCCCGCGGACCGACGGACCGATGGCCTCGATCTACGAGCACGCGGCCCGCGCGATCGACCGCAGCCTGGACAGCGGGCAGCACGGGCTGCCGCTGTTCGGGACCGGCGACTGGAACGACGGCATGAACCGCGTCGGCCACGAGGGCAAGGGCGAATCGGTGTGGATGGCGTGGTTCCTGGCACAGGTGATCGAGGACTTCGTGCCGGTCGCCACCGCGCGTGGCGAGCACGAGCGCGTGCAACGCTGGAAGGCGGCGCGCGACGGCTGGATCGCGGCGCTGGACGGCCCCGGCTGGGACGGCCAGTGGTACCGGCGCGGCTTCTTCGACGACGGCTCGCCGCTGGGCTCGTCGGAGAACGCGGAGTGCAAGATCGACCTGATCGCGCAGAGCTGGGCGGTGCTGACCGCGGCGGCCGATCCCGCACATGCGCGGCAGGCGATGGCGAGCGCCTGCGCGCACCTGCTCGATCCGGTGGCGAAGCTGGCGCGGCTGCTGCACCCGCCGCTGGCGATGGCCCAGCCGAGCGCGGGCTACATCCAGTCCTACGCACCGGGCGTGCGCGAGAACGGCGGCCAGTACAACCATGCGGCGGTGTGGTCGCTGATGGCGCTGGCGCGGTTGGGCCAGCGCGACACGATGTGGCAGGTCTACACGGGACTGAGCCCGGCGCACCGCTGGGCCGATCCGCGGCTGGGTCCGACCTACGCGATCGAGCCCTACGTGATGGCCGGCGACATCTACTCGCACGCGCCCTGGGTCGGGCGCGGCGGATGGAGCTGGTACAGCGGCTCGGCGGGCTGGCTGCTGCGGGCGTCGCTGGAATCGATCTGCGGCGTCGTCGTCGAGCAGGGCCGGTTGCGCGTGACGGCCTGCCTGCCGGTGCACTGGGACCAGGCCGAGGTGCGCATCCGGCACCAGGACCGCTGGCTGCGCGTGATCGTCTGCGCCAACGAGACGGCCTGCCGCGCCGCGCAGACCCGTGAACCCGGTGCGCGCCGCGAGAACGCGGGCGAGTCGATCGAGCTGTCATCGCTGTCGCCGGACCAGGCGCTGGTGGTCGTCAGCGTGCCGGAGATGGTGCGGCTGCCGGAGGCAGACGCGCTTCGCACGACAGGACGGTGAGGCGCGGGAGGGCTTGAGCTTTTCCGTCGCTGCTGGCCCTCACCCCTTCCCTCTCCCGCAAGCGGGAGAGGGAGTCCACCAGAGAGACAGAGAGGGACAAGCAGGAACGGGCAAGCAGCGAGGGTGTCCGCCAGAGAGGGATTCCACTGACCGGCGTGTCTCGGGCGGCACGGCCAGAATGGCACGATGCCCTTCGCACCCCTGTCGCCGAACCTCCAGGACCGCTTCGTCGCGGACCTGCTGACCAACCCGAACAACCGCGCGATCCTGGACCGCTGGGACGCGCTCGCGTTGCCCGACGGCTGGCTGGTCGCGGGCTGCCTGTTCCAGACCGTCGGGAATCTGCGGGACGGCAAGCCGCCGACGGCGGACATCAAGGACTACGACCTCTTCTACTTCGACCCGGACGACCTGAGCGCCGAGGCCGAGCGGCGCGTCCAGGCCCGAGCGGATGCGGTGCTGGGCGACCTGGGCATCACGGTCGAGGCCGCCAACCAGGCGCGCGTGCACCTCTGGTACGAAGAGGACTTCGGCGAGCCCTACGAGCCACTGCACAGTTCATGCGCGGGCATCGAGCGCTTCCTCGTGCCGTCGACCTGCGTCGGCGTGCGGCCCGGCGAGGTCTATGCGCCGTACGGTCTGGAAGGCCTGTACCAAGGCCTGCTCGCGATGAATCCGCTGGTGCCGCATCGCCAGCTCTTCGAACGCAAGGCCGCGTCGTACCAGCGACGCTGGCCGTGGCTGACGATCCAGACGCCGGACTGAACGGACCGGCGCAGCACGCGGGCATCAGCGCCGAAGTCGCCCCCTCTTCCGGGCACGGTGTGATCGGGCAGGCATCCGGTCCCGCGACCTTGACTTCCAATGCATTGAATTCGATACTTAAACAGATTAAAGCATCGTATTCGATACATTCATGGCGGATTTTGTCACTGGCTTGACCCACCTCGCCCAGTCGTTGAAGGCGATGCGGCTGGAGCGCGGGTACAGCCAGGCCGATCTGGCGGTCATGGCTGGCGTGCCTCGCCTGAAGATCGTCCAGATCGAAGCGGGAAAGCCAGGAGTCGCCGTCGCGGCCTATGCCCGCGTGGCTGCCGCGATGGGCGGCGAGATGCGTGTCGTGCCGCAGAAGCGGCCGACGCTGGACGAGATCCGGCAACTGCTGGGGGATGACGAATGATCGAAGGACCGACCATCGCCCGCAAGCTCGCCGTCTTCACGCCCGAAGGCCTGAGCGGGCACATCCACCGCGACGGGGACTACCTGTTCACGTTCGCCGCCGACGCGACGCCCGATCACGCCCCCGCCCTCACGATGCCGCTGCGCGTGCGGCCCTATGAGCAGCCGACGCTGCATCCGGTCTTCCACATGAACCTGCCGGAAGGTTTCGTGCTCGAGCAGTTGCGCAACCGACTTGCCAAGACGACGGGACTCGACCCCTTGCTGCTCTTGAGCGTGATCGGATCGCAGGCGCCGATCGGCAGGCTCCGCTATGCATTGGACGGACAGGCGCCCTCCTCCGAGCGGCAACCCGGGGAAGGCGAACGTCTCGCCGACCTGCTGGCCGCACGCGGCACGCGAGAGCTGTTCGCACGCCTGGTCGACGACTACGTGCTGCGCAGCGGCATCAGCGGCGTGCAGCCGAAGGTGCTGGTTCCGGAACGCGGCCCCATGGATCCGGAATTCAAGGCGGCGTTGTCGACCTCGGACCTCATCGTCAAGTCCGGCCTGGGCGAGTTTCCCGCCTTGTCGATCAACGAGTTCATCTGCATGACGGCAGTCCGGCGCGCCGGTGTGCCCGTCCCCGAGTTCTTCCTGTCGAACGACGGTGAACTCTTCATCATGCGGCGTTTCGATCGCCCCGCCGATGGGCGGATCCTCGGCTTCGAAGACATGCTGTCCCTGAGCGGCAGGGCCCCCGATCAGAAGTACAAGGGCTCGTACGAACAGATCCGACGCCTGCTGGACCTCTACTGCTCGCCACGACTCACCCGGCCCGCCATCCTTCAGCTGTTCGACATGGTCGTCCTCTCGTGCATCCTGGGCAACGGAGACGCGCATCTGAAGAACTTCGGCGTCCTCTACGACCGGGTCTCCGGAGAGGTCGGCATGGCGCCCGCTTATGACATCGTCTGCACGCGGGTCTACATCCGTGAGGACAACCTCGCGCTCAACCTGGACGGCAACAAGAGTTTCTTCGCCTCGCGGCTCGGCCTGCTGGAGTTCGGCAGGGCCTGCGATCTGAGCCGGCCCCAGATCGATGCCCGGGTCATCGAACTGGCCGGGATCGTCCTGACCACCTTGCAAGACCTGGCCCCCCTCGTGGCCAAGGTCGGGGGATGCTGGAGATCGTCGAGACCGAGGCCCGACGATTCCTCGAGACGTTCGAACGGTGATGGCGCCGGCAGTCAGCAACGGCATTCACTCCGGCTGTCTGACCGCCGCCGCGCCCGCCAACGCCTCGAACCCCGCCTTCGTCACGCTCTCATCGATCGTCGGCGTCAGCCGACGCGCGGCCTCCAGATCCTGACGCGCCTTGTCCGTGTCATTGAGCCTGAGCAGCGCCACCGCACGCCCGTAGTGCGCCCAGGCCGACGGCTTCCTCGTGATCGCCTGATCGAAGGCCTTGCGCGCCCGTGACGCGTCGCCCTGCCGCAGCCACGCCCAGCCCAGTTGCCAGTGGTATGCCGGCTCGTCCTCGTCCCGGTCGATCGCCGCCTTGCAATCGTCGATCGCCTGGTCCGCCTCCAGGTTCAGCCGCGTCCGCAGCCAGCAGCGCTCCCCCAGCATCGAGGCCAGGCGCACGTCCCTCGGGTGGCTGCCGATCCAGAGCTCGAACTGGCGCATCGCCTCCGGCACCAGGTTGCGCCGCGCGTAAGTCACCGCCATCGACGCGCGCAGGTTCGACGCCGGCGGCAAGCTCGCATCCAGTGCCTTCAGGTCCGCGTCCGCGCCGTCGCGGTCGCCGGACGCCAGGCGCAAGGGCACCCGGCGCAGCCGCGTCTCCGCCATCGTCGGATCCAGGCGCAGGGCCTCGTCCAGGTCGGCCAGCGCCGCCTTCCCCTGCTTCAGCGCGATCCGCACCCGGGCGCGCGCGTCGAAGTAGCCCGCCACCGCCGGCGCCAGCTGGATCGCCCGGTCCAGGTCCTCCAGCGCGCGCGGCGCATCGCCCGCCACCAGCGACGCGTTGCCCCGTCGCGCGAAGCCGTCGGCGTCGTCGGCGGCGATCTCGTCGGCCTTCGCCGCGTAGCTCGCGTTGTAGGCCTCGCTGCCGGGCCGGCTCGGCGCGAAGACCCTGCCGCCGTTCCAGGTCGCGTAGACCTTGCCCTGCAGCCGCGACACATACACCCGGTGCGCCAGGAAGTAGTCCAGGCCCAGCAGCATGTCCTGGTCCCGGCTGCTGACGTCCGTCACCAGCAGCCGGTTGTCGCGGACCTTCTCGCCGCCGAGTTCGAAACGCTCCACGTTCGCGAACCAGGCCCGCGCCCTGTCCGCGCCCGCCCCGCTCGTGCGGCCCGCCGGCGTCATGTCCTTCTCCTCGATGCCGGCCTTGCGCGCCGCGCCCCAGGTCAGCACGGTGTTCGTCGCGCCCGTGTCCATCACCGCCTCGAGCTTGCGACCGTTGACCTGCACCTCGACCCGCACGGTGCGGTCGGACCGGCTGTAGCTCAGCATCGGCGCCTCGATCACCGGCGCGTCGCCGGCCCAGTACGCCAGCGAGGTCTTGTCGCAGTCGCCCTTGGGGAAGACGAGGCGCACCACACCGTGCGCCAGGTCGTACTCGGTGTCGGCGATGGACAGGAAGTTGCGGCCCAGCACGCCCATGATGCCGGCGCCCTTCTCGCTGCCGCCGACGAGGAACTCGATGTCCTCCAGCGCGGCCTCTTCGAGGCGCACGCGCTTGACCGTCGTGACGCGCAGGCCCTCCACAGGACCGGTGACGCCCCGCACCTCCAGGTGGGACGGCGGCTTGCGCAGTGGCAGGCCCAGTTGCTGGGCCGTCGAGGCGCTCAGGAAACTGTAGAAGGCGCCGCTGTCCACCAGCATCGGCACGGCGACCCCGTTGAGCTGGAGGGTGGCGACCGGTAGGCGGTCGACCAGCCGCACCGGGATGCTCATGGTCTCGATGCGGCAGCGGTTCGCGTCCTCGGCGGCCATGGCGTCGGACATCGACAGGAACTGGGCCGGCACCGCGAGGATGGCGGCCAGCAGCGGGGCAAGTCGGCGTGCGTTCAATCGTCCCTCCCTGGGCGTGATGTCGCGGGCAGTGTTCCGCCCGTCGCGACTGGCGACGATACCCGTATCCGCGCCTGCGCCCGCGCGCAGGTCTACCGCCGCGTCGCCGCCGGTTTCAAGGTCTGCGCCCACAGCGCCGCCGCACGCGCCGTGCCGTCCACCGTGAAGTGGCAGCCGTTGCGCAGCGGTGTGCCGATCGTGTCGGTGTCCGGCCCCGCGCGGAAGCCGCTGTCGGGAATGGCGAGCAGCTCCCGCACGGCCTCACGTACCTGGCCGCCGTCGGCTGGCGGGCAATACGTGGAACGCGCGATCCACCACGGCGCGTCCACGCCCCGCGCGGCCACGCCGGCGCGCAGCGCCGCCAGCGCGTCGCGGTAGTCGGCCATCGCCGTGCGGTCGCGCGCGTCGGCCTCGCCCTGCTGCCACAGCACCGCGGCCACCGGCCAGCGGGTGCCCTTGATGCGGTCCATCTGCGTCTGCCAATAGGCGCGCAGCGCGCTGTTCGAATCGGTCCATTCGGCGATCGAACTACCGTCCACCGCCACCACCGCCCACACGATCGGATGCCCCTGCCAGCGCCCGCCCAGGGCCTGGTTCACGGCCGGCCAGAGGCTGCCGCCGGTGCCCGTCGCGCCCGGCACGGGCGAGCTCGCCAGACCGCAGCCGCCCAGGTGCAGCACCGGCATCGGCGGCACCGGCGCGGCCGCCGGCGGGATCGGGTCGGCGTGATTGGCCGCGTTGGACTGCCCCATCACGACGATCACCACCGGCTGCTCGTCCTTGAACACCGCGCCGCAGTCGGGCGCCGTCACGGGCATGTCGTGGATGGTGGCGATCCGCGCCGCGAGGTCGTCCGCGGGCGTCGACGGCTTGCCGTTGCGCAGCATCGCCACGCCGGCCGCGATCATGCCGCCGCAGGACAGCAGCGCCACGGCGCCGATCGCCAGCGGGATCAGGGAATTCTTCCGTTCTTCGGTCATCAGGGGCGTCGTCGACTGCAAGGGGAAGCGCGCATTGTCTCCGCCCCGGCGCCCCGGGCGGGCGCGGTCCGCCTCACCCGCCGGCCGGTGCGGGTGACGACGCCTGCCGCCGTGCGCGATAGCGGTCGCGGATCCAGCGCATGCCCGGCTGTTCCACCAGGCGGGTCAGTCCGTGCGCCAGCGCCGCCGACAGCGCCATCGTCAGCACGATGGCGACATGCACCTCGACGCCCCAGGACTCCAGCCGGCGCAGCACCGCCCAGCCGATGTTCTCGTGCAGCAGGTACAGCGTGTACGAGATCGCCCCCAACCACAGCAGCACCGGATGCTCCAGCCAGGTCCAGCGTCCGCGCGCCGCGCCGAACAGCACCGCGTAGAACCCCACGGCAAGCGCCGCGAGGCCCCAGTCCTCGACCAGGCCGAGCACGAGCATCGCCGCCGCCGCCAGCGCCCAGTCCGACGCCCCCCTCCGCGGCACCCCACGCGGAACCCGCATCCCGGCGGCTCAGCCGGTAGACCGTCACGCCGAGCGCGAACCAGCAGATATAGGGCAGCAGCAGCCAGCGCTGCCCGATCCACGGCAGGTCGACGCCCCAGAAGGTCTTCGCCGCCGCGTAGACCAGCCGCAGCGCCAGGCACGCGAACAGGAAGTGCCGCAGGCCGGCCGCGCCGCCGGCGCGGAAGCTCAGCAAGGCCCAGGCGTAGAACAGCAGCTCGACTTCCAGCGTCCAGTACACGCCGTCGACATGGGCCACGCCGAAGAAGCCCTGCACCATCGTCACGTTGACCAGCAGCACGTCCCAGCCGACGGTCTTGCCGGGCAGCCCGATCGCGTGGGTCAGCGCGAAGGTCAGCAGGATCGCGCCCCAGTACGCCGGGTAGAGCCGGCTGAAGCGCGAGACCACGAAATCCATCGGCCGCGCGGTGCGTTCCAGCGTCATGAAGATGACGAAGCCGCTGATCATGAAGAACAGGTTGACGCCCAGGTAGCCGTACGGGAACGACACCGCCGGCGGCTGCGCGTGACCGAAGAGCTGGTCGTAGCGCGTCGTGTAGTGGAACAGCACCACCGCCAGCGCCGCGATGCCGCGCAGGGCATCGAGCTGCGCCAGGCGCGGGGCCGAACTCACACCAGGACCTCGGCCGCGCCCGGATGGCTCAGGAAGCCCTGCGGGCTGGCCGTGATGCCGTAGGCACCGGACTGGAAGACGACGACCAGGTCGCCCGGCTCGGCGTGCGACAGCGTCATGCGTTCGCCCAGCAGGTCCAGCGGCGTGCACAGCGGTCCGACCACGGACACGCCCGCTTCCGGCTCGCCGCCGATGCGGTTGCCGATGGCGACCGGATAGTTCTTGCGGATCACCTGGCCGAAGTTGCCCGAGGCCGCCAGGTGGTGATGCAGGCCGCCGTCGGTGACGAGAAAGACCTGACCCCGGGAGACCTTGCGGTCGACGACGCGGCACACGTAGACGCCGGCCTCGCCGACCAGGTAGCGGCCGAGCTCGACGACCAGCTTCGCCTGCGGCAGCTCGACCGCGGCGCGATCGATCAGCGCGGCGAGGTTGGCGCCGATGGTCGTCAGGTCCAACCGCTGCTCGCCGGGGAAGTACGGGATGCCGAAGCCGCCGCCGAGGTTGAGCACCTTCACCGGCGCCGGCGCGTCCTTCGCCAGGCGCAGCGCGAGCTCGAAGCTCTTGAGCTGCGCCTCGACGATGGCCTCGGGCTTCAGGTTCTGCGAGCCGGCGAAGAGGTGGAAGCCCTCGAAACCGAGACCCGCCTCGCCGATGCGCGCGAGCAGCGCCGGCACCTGCTCGGCGTCGACGCCGAACTGCTTGGGACCGCCGCCCATCTTCATGCCCGAGGACTTCAGCTCGAAGTCCGGATTGACGCGCACCGCCACGCGCGCCGCGTAGCCGGTCTCCGCGCACAGCGTGCGCAGCAGCTCGACCTCGCGGAACGATTCGAGGTTGATCAGGATGCCGGCGGCCAGCGCCTGCTTCAGTTCCAGCGCGCTCTTGCCGGGACCGGCGAAGCTGATCTCGCGCGGATCGGCGCCGGCGTCCAGCGCGACTTGCAGCTCGCCGGCCGAGGCCACGTCGATGCCGTCCACCAGCGTCGCCAGGTGCGCGACCAGCGTCGGCATCGGGTTGGCCTTCATCGCGAAGTGCAGCTCCAGCTTCGCGGGCATCGCGGCGCGGAGCTCCTCGACGCGGCGCGTCAGCAGCGCACGGTCGTAGGCGTAGAACGGCGTGCGGCCCACGCGGTCCGCGAGCCGCGTCAGCGGCTGGCCGCCGATCTGCAGCACGCCGTCGCGCGCGGTGAACTGGTCCATGGGCGCATGTTGCGGCGCGGCCTTGACGGGCGCGGCGGGGGTCTTGTCGTCGTTGCTCACGGATTCGTCACCGGGTTTTCATTCAGCGCGTGTTTCGGCGCATTCACTGGGCGTCCTGCTTCGCCACCCATTCGGTGCTCAGCAGCTTGCGATCGATCTTGCCGTTGGGGTTGCGCGGCAGCGGTCCGGCCTTCGACTCGATCCCGGCGGGGATCATGTAGGCCGGCATGCGGGCCTTGCACTGCGCCAGCAGCGCGGCGCCGTCGAGCGTGTCGGCGCCCGCCGGCGGCGTCGCGATCACCTGGATCGTCTGGCCCAGCGTCGCGTGGTCGACGCCGAAGGCGACGCATTCGCCCACCAGCTGCGTCGCGTACAGGATCTCCTCGACCTCGGTCGGGCTGACGCGGTAGCCCGAGGTCTTGATCATCTCGTCGCGCCGGCCGATGAAGTACAGGAAGCCCTCGGCGTCCTGGCGCACGTTGTCGCCGGAGAAGACCGCGTACTCGGGCAGCTGCAGGCCGGACTCCCGGCCCGCCGCGCCGGACGGCAGCAGCTTGTAGCGCTCGGCCGTCTTCTCGGCGTCGTTCCAGTAGCCCATCCCGACCAGCGCGCCGCGGTGCACCAGCTCGCCCGGCTCGTCCGGGGCGCAGGGCGTGCCGTCCTCTCGCAGCACCAGGATCTCGGCGTTCGGGATCGCCTTGCCGATCGAGTCGGGCCGGCGGTCGACCTCCTCCGGCGGCAGGTAGGTCGAGCGGAAGGCCTCCGTCAGGCCGTACATCAGGAAGGGCTGCGCCGACGGCACGCGCTGGCGCAGCAGGTTCAGCGTCTCGCGCGGCATGCGGCCGCCGGTGTTGGCGAAGTAGCGCAACTGCTGGTCGATCGCGGCCGGCCATTCCAGCTGCGCGAGCTGGATGTACAGCGGCGGCACGGCCGTCAGGCCGGTGATGCGGTCGCGTTCCAGCGCCTTGAGCACGTCGCGCGGCATCAGGTAGTTCAGCAGCGACACCGACGCGCCCGCGTGGAAGGCCGTCGTCAGCTGGCTGAAGCCGGCGTCGAAGGACAACGGCAGCGCCGCGAGCAGACGGTCCTCCGGCCGGTTGCCGAGGTAGCTGGCGACGCTCTTCGCCCCCGCCACCATGTTGCGGTGCGACAGCACCACGCCCTTGGGCCGGCCGGTCGAGCCGGAGGTGTAGAGGATGGCCACCATGTCGGTGTCGATGACGCGGTGCGCCCTCTGCGCGGGGGCGTCCAGCAGGTCGCTGTAGCGGTGCCAGCCGTCCGGCGCGGCGTCGGGCACCGGATCGACCACCACGACGTGCCGCACCGACGGGCACGCCGCAAGCACCGGCCGCAGCGACGCGAAGCGGTCGCGCGAGGTGATCAGCACGCGCACGTCGCAGTCGCGCACGATGAAGCCGACCTGCTCGGGCTTCAGGATCGGGTTGACCGGCACGAACACGCCGCCCGCCGCGGGCGCCGCGAAACTGGCGACCACCGTCTCCAGCCGCTTGTCCAGGTAGAGGCCGACGCGCTCGGCCCGCGCCAGGCCCAGCGACAGCAGGCCGTGGGCCAGCGCCTCGACCTGCGCGGCCAGTTCCGCGTAGCTCAGCGACCGGGCGCCGTCGCGCAGCGCCGGGGCCGCCGGATCGCGTTCGGCGCTGTGCCGGATCAGGTGCGGAAGCAGGTGGCTGTCGATGGCGGCGGTCATGAAAAAAGTATCTCACGCAGTCCCCTGGCAATCCCTCACGAAGCCGGGAAGATCCCCTTGGGATGAGGGGGCGCCTCAGGGGTTCCCAGAGGGGGCCCCAGTTAAGATCCGCCCCGACCATGAACACCCAACAACACCTGCTCGCCATCCTCGACGACGTCCTGAGCCTGGAGGGCCGCGCCAAGGCCTTCACCGTCGACACCGCGCTGCTGGGCGCGATCCCGGAGCTCGACTCCATGGCGGTCGTCAGCCTGATCACCGCGCTCGAGGAACAGTTCGGCATCGTCGTCGACGACGACGAGATCGACGGCGCCACCTTCGCCACCGTCGGCGCCCTGCTCGATTTCGTGAACGGCAAGCTCGCCGCCTGACGGGCGCGACCGCCGCGCCCCTCCGCCATGGCCGCCTCCACGCCGTCCACGCCAGCCACGGCCCCTGTGCCGTTCTTCCTGGATGACGGCGCCGGCGGCCAGCGGCTGTGCGTCCACTACCCGCCCGCCGTCACCCCCACCGCCTCCGCGACCGGGGCGACGGTGCCGCGCGGCCAGATCCTGCTCCTGCCGCCCTTCGCGGAGGAGATGAACAAGGCGCGCCGCATGACCGCCCTCGCCGCGCGCGCCTTCGCCGCCGCGGGTTTCGAGGTGCTGACGATCGACCTGCTCGGCTGCGGCGACAGCAGCGGCGACTTCGGCGACGCGGCCTGGGCCCACTGGCAGGGCGACGTCCGCCTGGCGCTCGACTGGCTCGACGCCCGCGCCCGGTCCGGTGCCGACGGCGCGAAGCCGCCGCTGTGGCTGTGGGGCCTGCGCGCCGGCGCGCTGCTGGCGCCGGCGGCCTTCGACGTGCTGGTCGACCGGCCGCTGAACCTGCTGCTCTGGCAGCCGTTGACCGCCGGCAAGCTGCAGTTGCAGCAGTTCATGCGCCTGCGCGTCGCCGCCGACCTGATCGGCGGCCAGGCCAAGGGCGCCGTGCAGGCGATGCGCGACCAGCTCGCGCGCGGCGAACCGGTCGAGATCGCCGGCTACCTGCTGTCGCCCGCGCTGGCCGAAGGCCTCGAATCCGCCCAGCTGAAGCCGTCGGCGCGCGTGCGCCGCGTCGCCTGGCTGGAGCTCTCGACGCGCGAGGACGCGACGCTCACCCCCGCCGCGACGATGGCCGTCGACGCCTGGACCGCGCAAGGCGCGGCGGTGCGTGCCGCCGTCTGCCAGGGCCCGTCGTTCTGGGCCGCCATCGAGATCGAGGAAGCCCCGCGCCTGATCGAGGCCAGCCTCGCCGCGCTGACCGCCGACGCGGACTTCGCGACCCGACCGGTGGAGGCGGAGGCCGCATGAACACGCCGACCGCGTCGATCAGGCCCGCGCACCGCGACAGCGTGCTGCGCGTGGACTGCGACGGCCAGACGCTGGTCGGCCTGCTGAGCGAACCGGTCGTCGCCGCCTCCGACATCGGCGTGCTGCTGATCGTCGGCGGCCCGCAGTACCGCGTCGGCAGCCACCGCCAGTTCACGCTGCTGGGCCGCGCACTGGCCGGCGCCGGCGTCCCCTGCCTGCGCCTGGACTACCGCGGCATGGGCGACGCGCAGGGTGACCAGCGCGACTTCGCGCAGGTCGACGCCGACATCGCCGCCGCGATCGACGCCTGGCAACGCGAACATCCGTCGCTGAAGCGCGTGGTCCTCTGGGGCCTGTGCGACGCCGCGTCCGCCGCGCTGCTGTACGTGCATCGCCGCCGCGACCCGCGCGTGGCCGGCCTGTGCCTGGCCAATCCCTGGGTCCGCACGGCGACCAGCCTGGCCCGCGCGCAGGTCAAGCACTACTACCTCGACCGGCTGCGCCAGCCGGCGTTCTGGCGCAAGCTGCTGAGCGGCCGCGTGGGCCTGGGCGCCGTGCGTGAACTGCTGGGCAAGCTCGCGCAGAGCCGCGCGCCGGCGCACGCCGGAAGTCCTTCGGCTGCCGCGGGCTCGTCAGGCGCCGCGGGCTCGTCGAGCGCGGCGCGCCTGGCCGACACCCGTCACTACACCGAACAGATGGCCGACGGCCTGCGTGCGTTCGGCGGCCCGGTGCTGCTGATCCTGTCGGGCGACGATGTCTGCGCCCGCGAGTTCCAGGACCGCTGCCGCGACGGCGGTCCTGTCTGGCAGGGGCTGCTGAGCCGTCCCGGCCTTCGCCGCGAAGACCTGCCCGACGCGGACCACACCTTCTCGACCGCCGCCTGGCGCGCCCACGTCGAACGGCTGACCGCCGACTTCGTCCGTGGCGTGCCGGCCGCCGCCTGACCGCCAGCCCGGTACACCCGGCCTCACCGGAGCCCCGCCATGTCCGTCCCCGCTTCCCCTCGCGCCGCCCGCGCCCCGTGGCGCACCCTCGTGCTGGCCCTGGCCGGCGCCGTCGCCGCCCATGCCGCCGTCGCGCAGGGGATCGGCTGCGGCGGGCTGGCCAACAACTACGGTCCGTTCGACTACCGCCAGTACAAGGACATGCCGGAGATCGATCCGGTGACCAAGCAGATGTCGCCGCTGCAGATGGTGGAAGGGGCCCACTTCATCGACACCTGCGAGGCGCTGGTCAAGTGCAAGCGCGGCAGCATCGGCAGCGACATCGACTACACGCTGCGCGCCTTCCCGAACCACCACCGCGCGCTGATCGCGATGATGCTCTACGGCGAGCGCACCAAGCGCGACCAGCCGCCCGAGGCGCTGTTCACCGTCGACTGCTATTTCAAGCGCGCGCTGACCTGGAAGTCGGATGACGTCATCGTGCACCTGATCTACGCCGGGTTCCTGAACGGCAAGGGCAAGACCGCCGGCGCCAAGGAGCAGCTGGAGGCCGCCAACAAGCTCGCCGCGGCCGGCGACAACGCGTTCTCGGTCTACAACGTCGGCATGGTCGCGATGGACCTCAACGAGGTCGACCTGGCCGTCGACGCCGCGCGCCGCGCCTACGGCGCCGGCATGACGCACCCGATCCTGCGCCAGCGGCTGATGGCGATCAACCGCTGGCCCGCCGACATCCGTCTGCCGGGGGACGCCGCGTCGGCACCCGAGTCCGCGCCCGCCTCGGCGCCCTCCTCGGCGCCCGGCGCGGCCGCACCAGCCCCATCGGTGCCATCGGCCCCATCGGCCCCACCGGCCTCGTCGGCCCCGTCGGCCGCCACCGGCCGCTGACCGGGAGGCCGTCGACTTGACCCCGCCCCCACCCTTCCCGCGCCGCGGCTGCCGGTCATCGGCTGGCGCACCTTCGCGGGCGCCGCGCAGGTCGACCAGCACAGCCTGCTCGACCATCCGCGCCACCTGCCGACCACCAGCGGGCGCGCGGCGATCCTGCTGGCGCTGGAATGCCTGCACGTCGGTCCCGGCGACCTGGTGCTGCTGCCGACCTACCACTGTCCGACGATGGTCTCGCCGGTGAAGACGCTCGGGGCGGACGCGGCCTTCTACCCGATCGACGAGCACGGCGCGCCGCGCCTGGACTGGCTCTCGGCGCACGTGCCGGCCCACGTGCCGGCCAGCATCAAGGCGCTGCTGGTGCCGCACTACTTCGGGCTGCCGCAGCCGATGGAGGCGGTGCGCGCCTGGTGCGACGCCCGCGGCATCGCGCTGATCGAGGATTGCGCGCATGCAATGTTCGGACGCGCCGGCGCGCGGCCGATCGGCTCGTGGGGCGACGTGGCCATCGCCAGCCTGACCAAGTTCTTCCCGACGCCCGAGGGCGGCATCCTCGCGCTCAACCGGACGGGGCTGACGATGCCGGCGCTGACGCCGGCCTCGCGCATCGACCAGGTCAAGGCGGGCTCCGACATCCTGCACATGGGCGCCGCCCACGACCGCCTGACCGGCCTGAACCGGCTGATCCGCGGCGCGTTCGCGCTCAAGAGCGCCCTGCGCCGTCTGGTGAAGGGCGGTCCGGCCGCCGGCTCGCAGGCGCCGCCCAGCCGCCACGGCGAGCTCGACGAGGCCGAGGAGATCGACGCCAACATGGCGCTGATCGACCTGCCGCTGTCGCACCGCGCGTTGACGCATGCCAGCGGCTGGATCTCGCGGCGCGTGCCGCGCCGTCGCATCGTCGAGGCGCGCCGGCACCACTACGCGTTCTTCACCGAGGCGTTCTCGCACCGCGACGGCGTGCATCCGCTGCTGCCGGCGCTGCCGGCGGATTGCGCGCCCTACGTCTTCCCGCTGTGGGTGCGCACGCCCGATCCGGGCTACGCCGAGATGCGCAAGCTCGGCGTGCCGGTCTCGCGCTGGGACCGACTGTGGCCCGGCGTGCCGGCGTTGCCCGGCGATGCCGGCAAGTCGTGGTCGCACCATGTGCTGCAGCTCGCCTGCCACCAGGACCTCACCGAGGCGGACCTGCGCCGCATCGTCGAGCAGGTCGAGCGCCTGTTCATCACGCCCGCCGCGCCCGCGCGCTGAAAGCCCGGCGATGCGGCGTGTGCTCATGGTCTCCTTCCAGTTCCCGCCGATGGCGGGGACCAGCGGCGTGCAGCGCGCGCTGCGCTTCGCGCAGCAGCTGCCCGCCTCGGGCTGGACGCCGAGCCTGCTGACCGCGCATCCCCGCGTGCATGCGCAGACCGGCACCGACCTCGTCGAGGAGATCCCGGCGGACCTGATCGTGCGCCGCGCCTTCGCGCTGGACGCCGCGCGGCACCTGTCGATCGGGGGACGCTATCCCAGCTTCCTTGCGCGCCCGGACCGCTGGCACAGCTGGCTGCTGGGCGCCGTCCCGGCCGGCCTGAAGCTGATCCGCGAGACACGCCCCGACGCGATCTGGAGCACCTATCCGATCCCGACGGCGCACCTCGTCGGCTACTGGCTCTCCAAGCTCAGCGGCCTGCCCTGGGTGGCCGACTTCCGCGACCCGATGGCCCACGACGGCTACCCCGCCGATCCGGTGCTGTGGCGCAGCTTCGCGGCGGTGGAGCGCCAGGTCTTCGCGCGCGCATCCCGCTTCACCTTCACGACGCCCGGCGCCGCGCGCCTCTACGCCAGGCGCTTCCCCGCCGCC
The DNA here is from genome assembly GCF_050632145.1 of Roseateles chitinivorans. Classification (GTDB taxonomy): domain Bacteria; phylum Pseudomonadota; class Gammaproteobacteria; order Burkholderiales; family Burkholderiaceae_C; genus Roseateles; species Roseateles chitinivorans_B. The sequence goes on along the minus strand of NZ_CP192577.1, from coordinate 3,630,342 downwards.
GCCGACCGGATCCGCGTGATCGAGAACGGCTACAGCGAGGAGGCGTTCCGGCAAGCCGAACAGACGCTGGCCTTCACGGGCACCGCGGGGCACGCACGCGGGGTGGCCGGCGCCTCCGATGCCGCCGAGACCGATGTGGCGCGCAGCACCGGCCCGCGCGTGCTGCTGCACAGCGGCGTCGTCTATCCGGACTGGCGCAGCCCGGTGCGGCTGTTCGAGGCGCTCGCCGCCGCGAAGGCCGACGGCCGCATCGATGCGTCGCGGCTGCGGCTGCGGCTGCGCGCGACGGCGCATGACGACTTCGTCCGTGCGCTCGCCTCGCGCCTGGGCGTGGCCGATCTGGTCGAGATCGCGCCGCCGATTCCCTATGCCGACGCCCTGGCCGAGATGCTGCGCGCGGACGGCCTGCTGCTGCTGCAGTCGAACGACTGCAACGACCAGATCCCCGCCAAGGCCTATGAATACCTGCGCGCGCGCCGGCCCGTGCTGACGCTGGCCGATCCCGCCGGCGACACCGCGCAACTGATGCGCCGCGCCGGCCTGCCGCACAACGCGGCGCTGGAAGACGGTCCCGGCGTCGCCGCCGTGCTCGACCGCTTCCTCGACGACCTGTTCCACGGCCGTGCCGCGCTGCCCGCGCCGCCGGCCATCGCCGCCGCCTCGCGCGAGTCCCGCACCGGCGAACTCGCCCGCGTGCTCGACGAGGCCTGCGCCCCCCAGATGCCGACCGCCGAGGCGCGACCATGACCCCGCTGAGCCCGATGAGCCCGATGAGCCCGACACCCCCGACCTCCTCGCCCCCCGCAAGCTCGCTGCGCTGGTCCCTCATCGCGCTGCCCGATGCGGCCGCCTTCGCGCCGCATGCCGCCGCGTGGGACGCGCTGCAGGCGCGTGTCGCCGGCCTGCCCTTCCTGGAGAGCGCCTTCCTCGCACCGCTGCTGGGCGTCTTCGGCACGGGCCGCGAGCGGCTCGCGCTGCTCGGCGATCCGAAGGCGCCTCGCGCCGCCGCGATCGTGACGCCCGCCGGCACCGCGCAATGGGCCACCTTCCAGCCGTCGCAGCTGCCGCTGGGCGCCTGGTTGAGCCCGGCCGGCGAGGCGCTCGAACCGCTGGCCGACGGCCTGCTGCGCGCGCTGCCGCTGCCCGCCCTCGCGCTGGGCCTGACGCAGATCGACAGCCTGTTCCACCCGCGCCCCGCCGACGGCACGCGCTGGCGCGGCCAGGACTACATCGACACCGCCTGGGTCGACCTGACCGGCGACTTCGAGACCTACTGGGAAGCGCGCGGCAAGAACCTGCGCACCAACCTGAAGAAGCAGCAGAAGAAGCTGGACACCGCCGGCACGGTCACGCGGCTGGAATGCCTGACGCGGCCCGAGGACGTCGCTCCCGCGCTGACGGATTACGGACGCCTCGAGGCCAGCGGCTGGAAGGGCTCCGAGGGCACGGCGATCGCGCCGGGCCATCCGCAGTACGAGTTCTATCGCGCGATGCTGGAAGGCTTCGCGCGCGCCGGTCGCGTCCGCCTTTACCAGTACTGGTTCGACGACGCGGTCGTCGCGATGGACCTGTGCATCGAGTCCGGCGGCAAGATCGTGATCCTGAAGACCGCCTACGACGAGGCGCACAAGGCCGTGTCGCCGTCGACGCTGATGCGCCAGCTGCAGTTCCAGCAGCTGTTCGACGCGGCGGCGGCGGGCGGTCCGATCCGCCGCATCGAGTTCTACGGCAAGGTCATGGAATGGCACACCCGCTGGACCGCCGACATGCGCCCGGTCTATCACGCCACGCTGTACCGCTGGGGCTGGGTGCCGGCGCTCAAGCGGCTGCTGCGCGGCGGTGACGCGACACCGTCCGGCGATGCGGCGCCCAAGACGGAAGAAGCCCCGGCATGAGCAAGAGCCCGTCCGTGCGCGGCGCGCTGGCCTGGTCCTTCGCCGAGCGCTACCTGAGCCTGCTGATCACCGTGCCGACCACGATGATCCTGGCCCGGCTGCTGACGCCGACGCAGGTGGGCGTCTATTCGCTGTGCGCGGTGGTCACCAACCTGGCGTCCATCCTGCGGGACTTCGGCGTCAGCGAGTACATCATCCAGGAGCGCGAGCTCGACCGCGAGAAGCTGCGCAGCGCCTTCACCATCACGCTGATGATGGCCTGGAGCATCGCGCTGGTGATCCTCGGCGGCCGCTTCCTGCTGGCCGACTGGTACCAAGAGCCGCTGCTGGCGGACCTGCTGCTGGTGCTGAGCCTCAACTTCGTGATGCTGCCGCTGGCGTCGCCGTCCTTCGCGCTGCTCAACCGCGAGATGGCCTTCCACAAGGTCTTCATCGTGCAGGTCTGCGCCAACGCCGCGAACTCGGCGACCAGCATCGCGCTGGCCTGGAGCGGTCACGGCGCGATGAGCCTGGCCTGGGGACCGGTGGCTGGCATCGCCGTGCAGGTGGCCATCCTCGTCTGGCTGCGGCCGCGCGACGCGCTGCTGATGCCGCGCCTGCGCGGCGCGGGACGGCAGCTGCGCTTCGGCGCGATGTTCACGGGCTCGCGGCTGGTCGAATCGGGCTCCCGCAACGGCCATGAGCTGATCATCGGCAAGGTCTTCGGCTTCACCTCGCTGGGCCTGTTCAGCCGCGCCACGGGGCTGATCGACCTGCTCGGCCAGACGGTGAGCTCGGCCATCCTGCGCGTCGCGACGCCGGCGCTCGCGGCGGACCACCGCGCCGGGCACAGCCTGGTCGGTCCCTATGCGAAGGGCACCGCCATCTTCACCGGCATCGCGTGGCCCTTCATGGCCGGCGTGGCGCTGATGTCGGGCGACATCATCGCGCTGCTGTTCGGCGCGCAATGGCACGAGGCCGCGCCGCTGGCCACGCTGCTGGCACTGGCCGGCCTGCCGTACGCGCTGACGATGCTCGCGCCCAATGCGCTGGCGGCCACCGGCCAGATCCGGCGCCGGCTGTCGGTGGCGCTCTGGTACGGACCGACCCACCTGGCGTGCGTCGGCCTGGCCGCGTTCTGGAACCTGCATGCGGTGGCGGCCGTGTTCGTCATCGGCAACCTGGTGCAGGTCGCGATGTACACGCGTCACCTGACCGAGGTGCTGAAGGCCACGCCGCGCCAGCTGTTCGCGCCCAGCTGGGTCAGCGTGCAGCTGACGCTGGGCTGCTGCGCCGGCCTCGGGCTGGCCCAGTTCATCGCCTACGAGTTGAGCCTGCCGCTGATCCCGCGCATCGCCCTGTGCGTGATCGCCGGCGCCGGTGCGTGGCTGGCCAGCGCCGCGCTGTTGCGGCATCCGGCGATGACCGAGGTCCGCCGTGCCCTGACCCATCTGCGGAGCCGCCATGCCTGAGCTGACACCGTCCCTGGCCGCGCCCGCCACGTCCGCGCCGGTCCGCCCCGGCGAGACCTTGCGCTGGGCGATGTTCCGCGCGCTGGAGCGCCTCAGCGACCTGCGCGGCAACAACACGCTGGGCGCGTTCTCGCTGACGCCGGCCGATGCCACGGGACCGGCGCTGTGGTTCTACGTGACCACGATCGGCGAGCTCAACGCCGTCGCCCCGATGATCGAGTGGCTGATCGCGCAGCGGCCCGACCTGCGCCCGGTGCTGATCACCGAGCACCCGCACTACCGCGACGCCTACCTCGCCCGGCTGCCGCAGGCGGTGGTCTGCACCAGCCGCGGCCACAGCGCCGATGCGCGCCGGCTCGCGCGCCTGCTGCCGCCGGCCATGCTCGCGGTGGCGGAGATCCCCTGCCTGCCGTCGGAGGCGCCCTGCCGCTTCTCCTACGCCTTCCTGCGCGAGGCGCGCCGCCACAACGCGGCGACGCTGATGCTCAACGGCTGGCTGTACCACTACGACCCGCCGGCCCGGCTCGACCAGATCGAGCGCCGACTGCTGGCGCGAGACTTCCTCCAGGCCTTCGACGTGCTGTGCGTGCAGGACGCCGAGACCGCGCGGCAGCTGGAGACCCGCGGCGCGCCGCGCGAGCGGCTGCAGGTGACGGGCAACATGAAGTTCGACGCGATGCGCCGCGCCGACTGGGGCGTCGAGCAGGCCACGCGCAGCCCGCGCCTGCTCGGCCACCTGCTGGCGTCGGCCCGGCCGATCGTGGTCGGCGGCTGCGTCACCGAACTGCCGGAGCAGCAGCAGGTGCTGGGCGCGTTCGATCGTCTGCGCCGCACGCATCCCGACGCGCTGCTGATCCTGGCGCCGCGCCATCCGGAGAACCTCGAGCGCATGGGCGCGCTGCTGGGTCAGCTCGGCGAGGCGGGGTTGCGCGTCACGCGGCGCTCGCAGATCGAGGACGCGCCGCTCGCGGCCGAGGTGCAGTGCCTGGTGCTGGACACCGTCGGCGAGCTGCGCGACTTCTATGCGGCGGCGACCGTCGCGCATGTGGGCGTGGACCACAACGTGCTGGAACCGCTGGGGCTGAACAAGCCGCTCACCATCCGCGGCGGCTGGGACACGACCTACCCGTCGTATCCGGTCTACCGGCTGCTGCGCGATCGCGGCGTGCTGCACGAGTGCGACGACGAGGTCTCGATGAGCGACTACTGGCTGGCCGCGATCTCGCGCGCACCGCGCATCGCCGACGACCTGCGGCGTACCGAGGAGGCGTTGGCGTCGATGCGCGGATCGGTGGCTCGGCATCAGGCGGCGTGCGCGGCACGGATCGGGCGCTGACCCACCCGGTCCTTCGACTGCCAACGTCGGCGCGCTTGGCCGCCAAGGCGCAAGGCCCCGGCGGCAAGCGCCGAAACCTCGCGCCTTGCCGTCCCTGAACGACCGAGGAAATCGGGCCCTGGCCTTCGGGGTCAGTCCTTGTGCTTCAACGCGTCACGCGTCGCTTCCAGCAGCGTGCGGCCGTTCAGCGCGTCGGGCTCGAGGTGGTTGCCTTCGGCCCATTCGTTCCAGGCATTGATGAACACGACCTGCCGTTGCGGCGGCTGGTGCTTGCGCGTCCACGCGAGCGCCGCCTCGAGCCAGCGCTTGTAGCGCTGCGGCGTGTTGTTCATCAGGATGGTGGCGCCGCCCGAGGAGCGCCGCGCGCTGTTGTCGAAGCCGGGGCTGACGCACCGCAGGAACGGATAGTCCGGCGCCGGCTTGGCCAGCACGCCGTCGACCATGCGGTCATAGTCGAAGAAGTTGTGCTCGCCGTAGGCCTTGGGCAGGAAGCCCAGCTTCATCGCGAGCCTGGACTTCCAGCCGGTGAAGTGCCTGCCGCCCAGGCGCCGCCAGTCCGGCGCGAACTCGATCGACAGGTCCAGTCCGACTTCGCGCGGATCGGCGCCGGAGCCGGTGCCGCTCCACTCGAACTGCGCCAGCGTCAGTTCGCCGACGCCCTCCTCGCGCGCGATGCGGCGCCAGGTCGCCAGCGTGCGTTGCGGATCCGGCAGGTGATCGACCTTGTAGACGATGAACAGCGGCTTGCCGTCGATGCGGATGTAGCGCGGATCGCGGAAGTGCGGCAGCAGCGTGCGGATGTGGGCCTCGTCGTCCTCGTCCGAGTAGCGCTGCTCGATCAGCATCTCCCGGTCCTTGCCGTTCCAGGCGCGGGTCCAGTTCTCGTTGGCCCAGGCCAGGCAGTACGGGAAGTCGGGCTCGCCGCTGGCGCGGATCTCCTCGATCGGGCGCTCCATCAAGCGCTCGCCGGTGAACCAGTAGTGGTAGTAGCAGAAGCCGCCGATGCCGTGCTCACGGGCCAGCTCGGCCTGCGCCGCACGGGCCTCGGGCAGCCGCAGGTCGTAGAAGCCAAGCTCGCCCGGCAGCCGCGGCTGGTAGTGGCCCTCGTACAGCGGCCTGGCCTTGGCGACGTTGCGCCATTCGGTGAAGCCTTTGCCCCACCACTCGTCGTTCTGACGGAACGGGTGGAACTGCGGCAGCACGATGGCGATCGCGAGCGGGTGCTCCGCGGAGGAAGCCGGCGTCGACGATGCGGGCGCGTGTCCGTCCGCAGGGGCGCCGTCCGGCGGGGCGAGGGAATCGGGCGTCATGCGGTTCATCGGGACAATCAAGGGACGGGGGCTTGCAGCGCCTCGCGCCATTGGGCGGCGATGGCGCGCGTGGAGTAGTCGCGCTCGATGGCGGGCATCGCGGCGCGCGCGCGGGCGGCCAGCGGGGCCGGATCGGCGATGTGATCGGCGAGGTGCGCCCAGTCGTCCAGCGCGCAGTGGGCGCGCCAGGGCTGGTAGTCAGGCAAGGGGTCGGCCATCACCGGCACGCCCTGGGCCAGCGCCAGCAGCATGCGGTTGTTGCTCTTGGCCATCGTGAAGGCGGTCATGCGGGTGGGCAGCAGCACCAGGTCCTGCTCGCCGAGCAGCGACAGGAAATGCAGCCGGTCCCAGGGCCGGTAGCGGTGCGGGAAGGCGGCGCGACCGAGCAGCTCGCGATAACGCTGTTCGGAGTTGCTCACCACCGTCAGTCGCAGCGGCTGTCGCCGCGCGGCAGCCTCCAGCAGCGGCAGCAGCGGTTCGAGCTCCGCCATCCCGCCGGTCGCATAGGCGCTGCCATGATTGCCGAACCACACCAGTTGCCGGGCGACGCGGCGCTGCGCGCGGTGCTCGCGCAGTTCACGCCAGGCGCGCCAGTGGCCGCTCCAGCGACCGGGATGCATGCGGTGCGGCCACGATTCGAAGTCGCGCGCGGCGGCGGGCGTCTCGACGGGATCACCGACGACGCGAACCGGCGCGGCGGCGCGCAGGTCGGGCGGCAGTTCCGCCTCCAGCAGCGGCTTCAGGCCGGGCGAGGACACGGTGAACAGCGCGAACAGCGGGAGCGCCTCGCGGTAGGCGCTCAGCAGCGCGGCACGCGCGGGATCGCCGGACTCGTTGAGGAAGTAGTTGTCGAAGCTGTCCAGCACCAGCCGGACGCCGTGCGCGCGGGCCTCGGCCAGGCGCCGGGCACGGCCGCGCAGCGCGTCGGGCGAGCCCGCGTCGAGCAGCCATTTCGCCTGGACCACGAGCACGCCCTCGCTGGGCAGCGGCTGAGCGTCCGACGCCGGATCCAGCACGCGCGACACCAGACCCGAGCGGCGCAGTTCGCGGCTCGGCATCAGGCAGCGCAGGCGCACGCCGGCGTAGGCCGGGTTCAGTGCGTGAGGCATCCAGTGAATCTGCAAACCGGCTCCAGGGTCCGCCTCCGACAGCGGGCAGGCCGCGATTGTGCGGCATGGTCGGAAGCCTCCCCCGAAGGGCGGCCCTCCAAGTGGGTGGGGTGGGGGACAGGCGTGGCGACTCAATTCCACGCCAGAATCCGGCGGGGAGTTCCACACCGCGAACCTCCCTCTTTCCTGCCTCTTGGCCGCATCGCCGGTCCGTACACAACGATGACGACGAGCACCGCCACCTTCCTTTCCACGGGCCAGCCGGTCCTGCCGGGTCTCCCCGCCGACGTCCCGGCCGTGCAACGCGACGCCGCATGGCAGACGCTGCTGTCGGCGAGCGATCCGGCACCGGCGCTGGCGCAGGTCGGCGGCCGCTTCTCGGTGGCCTGGCGACAGCCCGGCGGGCGCACGCTGCTGGCGACGGACCGCTTCGGCATCGAGCCGCTGTGCTACCGCATCGTCGGCCACGAACTGCAGTTCGCGACCCGCGCCGACGACCTGGCCGGCGACGACGTGGACCTCGATCCGCAGGCGCTGTTCGACTACCTCTACTTCCACGTGATCCCGTCGCCGCGGACGGTGTTCCGCAACATCTTCCGGCTGCCGCCGGGGCATGTGGCGATCTTCGAGCGCGGCGAGCTGCGCGTGACGCCGTACTGGACGCCGACCTTCCGCGCCGATCCGGCCCCGAAGCTCGAGGACCTGAAGGTCGAGTTCAAGGAGATCCTGCAGCGCTCGGTGCAGCGCGCGATGCACGCGCCGGACGCGGCCTGCTTCCTGAGCGGCGGCACGGACAGCTCGACGGTCGCGGGCATGCTGAGCCGCGTCGCGGGACGGGCACCGGACACCTACTCGATCGGCTTCGAGGCCGAGGGCTACGACGAGATGGCCTTCGCGCGCATCGCGGCCAAGCACTTCGGCTGCCGGCATCACGAGTACTACGTGACGCCCAAGGACCTGGTCGACGGGATCGCGAAGGTCGCGACGCATTACGACCAGCCCTTCGGCAACAGCTCGGCGCTGCCGGCCTACTACTGCGCCCGCCGCGCCCACGACAACGGCGTGCGGCATCTGCTGGCCGGGGACGGCGGGGATGAACTCTTCGGCGGCAACACGCGTTATGCGAAGCAGACGGTGTTCTCCTGGTACGGCAACGTGCCGGGGCCGCTGCGGGACCTCGTGCTGCAGCCGGTGTTCGGCTCGCCGATCGGCAAGCTGCCGCTGCTGAAGAAGGGCGCCAGCTACATCGACCAGGCGCGCGTGCCGATGCCGGACCGGCTGCAGAGCTACAACCTGCTGACGCGGCTGGGCATGGGCGACGTGCTGGAGACGGACTTCCTGCGCCGCGTGGATCCGCTGGGGCCGCAGAAGCAGCAGCGCCAGGTGTGGAACGGGCTCAAGACCGGCCAGCTGGTCGACCGCATGCTGGCCTTCGACTGGCGCTACACGCTGGCGGACACCGACCTGCCCAAGGTCGTGGGCACCACGCGGCTGGCGGGGACCTCGGTCGGTTTCCCGATGCTGGACGACGAGCTGCTGGCCTTCTCCGAACGCCTGCCGGCGGACTACAAGCTCAAGGGCCTGCAGCTGCGCTGGTTCTTCAAGGAGGCGCTGCGCGGCTTCCTGCCCGACGAGATCATCGTCAAGAAGAAGCAGGGCTTCGGCCTGCCCTTCGGCGTCTGGGCGACGCGCGACGCCAACCTGCGCGCACTCGCCGAGGATTCGCTGGGCAGCCTGTCCACGCGCGGCATCGTCCGCCCCGAGTTCATCCGGAGCCTGCTCAAGGAGCGGCTGCCGGAACACCCCGGGTACTACGGCGAGATGGTGTGGATCCTGATGATGCTGGAGCAGTGGCTGCGCGGACGGCGACCGAACTACCGGGTCTGAACCCGCTTCAGCGCCCCCATGCCGTCACCGCCGCGCCGGCACGCCAGCGTGCCGGCGGCCATGCCCGCCGCGACACCGGCTCCGGTGCCGAGGCCGGGGGCCTCAGACCACCGCCGCCGGCCCGCCCATGCGCGCGTTGCGCATCATCCGCGCCGCAAACATCGCGGTGGAGTTGCCCCACGGCGTGTAGCGCGGCAGCTGGAACAGGTCGGCGCCCGGCAGCGCCACGCCGGGCGCGGTGCTGACCGCCGCCTCGAAGCCCAGCTCCCGCAGCATCGCCGCGTGGCCTGCGTCGTAGTCGCGCACCGGCCGGCCGTTCGGGTACGCGAAGCTGCGCACCGGCCGGCCCAGCAGTGCCGCGAGGTGGTCACGCCCCGCCTGCACCTGCTCGCGCGCGCCCTCGGGCGACAGCGTCGTCAGCACCGTGTGGTCCACGGTGTGGCCGCCGATCTCATGGCCCGCGTCGGCCAGCTGCTTCAGTTGCGCGTCGGTGAGCATCAGGTCGTCCGGCATCGCCCCGACCGGCTGCGCCGCCAGCATGCGCGCCAGCTGCGCGTCGCGCTCGTCCGGCGGCAGGTACTTCAGCTGCACCTGCAGCGCGGACACGGCCTTCAGCCGGTCCTCCGTCGTCGCGACCGGATGCACGCCCATGTCCACCGCCGACAGGTCCAGCACCGGTCCCGGGACAAGCCGCACGAACTCCACCACCGTGTCGCTGAACATGCGGCCGCCGTTCAGGTAGCCGGTCGCGATGAACACGGTCGCGCGCGCACCGTGCCGCGCCAGGATCGGATGCGCCACGGTCCAGTTGTCCGCGTAGCCGTCGTCGAAGGTGATGCACGCGGCGCGTTTCGGCAGACGGCCCTCGCGCAGCGCGAGGGCGGCGTCGCTCACCGTCATCAGCGTGAAGTGGTCCGCCAGGAAGGACACCTGGGCCTCGAAACGCGCGGCATCGATCTCACCCGGCCGCATCGCGTCGGGTCCGGGCAGCACGCGGTGGTAGATCAGGATGCTCAGCGCGGGCTCGCCGCGCGGCCAGCCCAGCAGGCTCAACGATGCCAGCATCAGGTGCCTCCCCAGTACGGCGAATGCACGTCGCGCGGCGCCTGCCCCGCGGCGACGGCGGCCTTTCTGCGCCCCGCCACCTCCGCGGCGACGACGCGGTTCACCACCACCACGATCAGCACCAGGTAGTACGGCAGGTCGAAGTAGACGAGGCTCAGGAAGGCCCCGCCGGTCGCGTAGCCGATCAGCCCGACCTGGCACATCGCCGACAGGTCCCGCGCCCACTGCAGGTCCGGCAGGTCCTTGGCGGCCCGGATGGTCGCGCTCGCCAGCCGCCAGGTGGTCGCGAAGATGCCGACGAAGATCGCCAGGCCGAAGAAGCCGTGCTCGCCCAGCGCCTGGAAGTAGATGCTGTGCGCCGTCAGCGGCACCGACGGATCCGGCGCGTACTTGGCGAACACCGCCGGTCCCGCGACGGTGAAGCCGCCACCGAACGGGAACAGGTCGATGGCCAGGCGCCAGGCCATCTGCCATGCGTTGATGCGCCCCATCGCCGACGAATCCTGGTCGTAGGTCTTGATGGTCTCCATCCGGTTGGTCCAGCTGTCCGGCATGAAGACGAAGATCAGCGGCAGGGCCACCAGCACGACCAGCGCCAGCGGCAGCTTGTTGCGGCTCTTCATCCACAGGAAGAAGGACATCGTCACGATCGCCAGGAAGGCCCCGCGCGACTGCGAGCCCACCGCCGAGGCCATGCACAGCAGCATGGACACCGTCGCCAGGTGGCGCTGCCAGGGCTTGGTCGCCTGCAGCTGCAGGTAGCGGATCAGCGGCACCGTCATGATGGTGGCCAGCGCCAGCGAGTTGTTGTCCTCGATGAACGAGCCCTCCGGCCCCCACACGCGCGCCGAGCCGCCCGACAGCACCGTGAACACGCCACCCTTGATGCCGTAGTAGCCGATCGAGATCACCAGCACCAGCACCAGCCAGTCCAGGTCGCGCCGCCGCTTCACGACCAGCAGCGACACCAGCACCATCAGCAGCACCTTGAACGCCCGCGACCAGAAGTTCATCTCCTTGTCCGGGTAGAACGAGAACAGCAGCGGCGACACGCCGATCCACAGGATCCAGATCGCCAGCAGGACGGTGACCGCGTTGACGGGGAACTTCACCAGCTTGTCGCGGTGGACCAGCAGGCTCGCGAACAGCGCCAGCGCGATCACCATCGACCACGGCGCGTCGTGCGCGAAGCCGTAGGCCAGGCGGTGCGGGTTCATCACCCCCATCCAGACCCAGCCCAGCACGCCCCACATCGGGTCCTTGAAGGTCTTGTAGATCAGGGCCATGAACAGGCCCAGCATCAGCAGGTCACGCATGGCGCAGCTCCGGCGACCGCCGCGCGGCCAGGATGCGGTGGAACAGGTCGAGCTGGCCCTGCGTCGTCGCGTCCCAGCTGAAGCGTTCGGCGTAGCGCCGCGTCGCCGCGCGGTCGCGGGGCGACGCGCGCAGGCGGCGCACCGCCTCGGCCACGCCGGCCGCGGTGCGCGCGGGCATCAGCTCGCCGGCCTCGGGGCTGGCCACGACCTCGGGCGTGCCCCACACGTTGGACGCCGCCACCGGCGTGCCGCAGGCCATCGCCTCCAGCAGCACGTTGGCCCAGCCTTCGCGGCTGGACGCCAGCACCAGCGCGTCGACGCCGGCATAGACCTCGCGCAGCCGCGCCTGCGGCAACGCGCCGAGGAAACGCACCCGGGACGTCACGCCCAGCGACTCGGCCAGGCGGCGCAGGGCGCCCTCCTCCGGACCGGTGCCGGCGATCAGCAGGTCGACATCGGGCAGCTCGGCGAGCGCGCCGATGACCAGTTCATGGCCCTTGCGCTCGATCAGGTGACCGACCGAGGCCAGGGTGAAGCGCCCCGCGGCCAGGCCCAGCGCGGCGCGTGCCTCGTCGCGGCCGGCCGGATGGAAGAGCGCCAGGTCCACACCGTTGCGCAGCGCGGTGACCTTCGCGGGCGCCGCGCCCAGCGCGACCAGTTCGTCCTTGAGCGCCTCGCAGACGGTGATCATCGCGTCGGCCTGGTCGGCCGCGCGCAGGATCAGCTTGCGCGGAAAGGCGTGTTGGGGAATCAGGTTGATGTCGGTGCCGCGTGCGGTGATCACGACCGGCTTGTTCAGCGCGCGCGCCACCATCACCGCGGCGACGCCGTCGGGATAGAAGTAGTGCGCGTCGATCAGGTCGAAGTCATAGCCCGTCGCCTGCAGTTGCCGCGCCGCGCGCAGGAAGGTCCAGGCCAGCGTGTACGGCGCGCTGCTCATGCCGACCTTGGGCAGCCGCACGAAGCGCGGATGCGTGATGTCCAGACCGTGTCGCGATTCGCGCGCCGGCGTCGCGGCGAACTTGCCGTACTCGCCGAAGCGCTCCCCCTTGAGCGGGAACCACGGCACCGGCGCGATGACACGCGACTCGGCCTGGCCCGACGCGATCAGGTGGCGCAAGCGCGTCTCCACGAAGATGCCGTGGCTGGGCATCACCGCGCTCGGGTACAGCGTCGAGAAGGTCAGCAGCTTCAGCATGGCTCAGGCCTTCGCGTCACCGGCACGGGACGGCACCGCCGGCGCACCGTCGACCGCGGGCGCGCCCGCCCCCGGCGCGACGGCCGCATGGGCGGCCTGCTGCGCCTCGCGGGCGCCCTGCCCGCTCTTCAAGGCCCGGCCCAGTGCCACGACGCGCGCGGCGTTGCCGTGCCACGTCAGCTGCAGCCGGCCGATCGTGGCGCGTGCGCCCTCGCCCAGGCGGCGGCGCAGGGCCTCGTCGGACGCCAGGCGCGCCAGCAGCGCTTCCAGCGCGCCGGGCCGGGACGGATCGAAGAGCCGCGCGTTGAGGTCGTCGTCCAGGACTTCCTCGATGTTGGGCTGGTTCGGCGCGACGATGGCCTTGCCCAGCGCCAGGTATTCGAAGAGCTTCAGCGGCGACGCGTAGGCGACCACCGCCGGCTGCAGCGCGATGTCGAAGGCGGCCACGTAGGCCGGCACCGCGTCGCGGGACACGACGCCGGTGAAGCGCACGCGTTCGCCGAGCTTCAGTTCGCCGGCCAGCGCTTCGAGGTCGGCCCGTGCCGGTCCGTCGCCGACCAGCAGCAGCCGCGCATTCGCGGGCGCCGCGTCCGTCGCCATCCAGCGGATCACGCGGTCCATGCCGTGCCAGTCGCGCACGAAGCCGGTGAAACCCAGCACCAGTGCGCCGTCCCAGCCGAGCGTGCGCTTGGCCTCGTCGGGCGACGGCGCCGCGTCGAAGTGCTCTTCGTTGATGCCGTTGGGGATCACCACCAGCCGGTCCTGCGGCACGCCGCGCGCGCTCACCATCGCGCCGAGCACCTGGGTCACCGGCAGCACCGCGTCGGCGCCGCGCCAGACCGTGTCCTCGGCCCAGCGTGCGATGCGCGGCAGCGCGAGGCCGCCGAACTTGGTCCGCTCGTCGACCAGCGGCGCGTTCACCTCCAGCAGCAGCGGCACGCGCAGGCGACGCTTGAGCATCAGCCCGCTCAGCAGGAAGAGGTTGTAGCGTTCGTAGATCAGGTCGGGCTGGAAGTCACGGGCCGCCGCCGCGAGGCGACGGTAGGCCACCAGCGAATACGCCAGCTCCAGCAGCTCGTAGACGAACTTGGGCAGCTTCGCGCGCAGGCGGTGCACCCAGCCGGTATCGTCGCCCATCTTGGCCTTGTCCTCGGGCGCCGACTCGCCGCCGGGCGCGACCACGCGCACCTCGTGGCCGAGCGCGCGCAGCGAGCCGATCATCTCCTCGATGTGGACCGCCTGGCCGTCCTTGGACGCGGTGCGATGGTGGTACAGGATCTTCATGCGGAGCGGAAGGACATCGGGGAAACAGGACTCACAGGACTCAGGCGGCTTCGCGCATCGAGGTCGCGCCCATCACGTTGCGCAGGAACGCGTCGTACATCAGCAAGGTCCAGAGCGGCGTACTGTGGTCGCGGCTGCCGTTCTCATGCTGCTCGACCATCTGGCCGACGGTCTTGAGGTCGAACATGCCCGAATCGGCGAGCGGCCCCCCAGCAACGAGTTCCGCACGCGCTGGCGCAGCGGGCCGCGGAACCAGCGCGACAGCGGCACCGCGAAGCCCATCTTGGGCCGGTACAGCACGTCGTTGGGCAGGTGCGGTTCGAGCGTCTTCTTGAACAGGTACTTGCCCTCGCCGCCGCGCAGCTTCAGGTGGGAGGGCAGCGTCGCCAGCCACTCGACCAACGGGTGGTCCATCAGCGGCTCGCGCACTTCCAGCGAATGCGCCATCGACGCACGGTCGACCTTGGTGTTGATGTCGCCGACCAGGTAGGTGTGCGTGTCGATGTACTGGATCAGCGCCAGCGGATCGTCGGTGTTGGCGCGCTCCGCGTGCCGCAGGAACAGGTCGCGCGCGTTGTAGCCGCCCAGCTCCGACTTGAAGCGCGCGCTGTACAGCGGCATGCGCTCGTTGTCGCGGATCACGGACATCGTGTGGAAGTAGGCCTCCACCGAGTTGCGCGCCAGCGCCTGGAAGGTGGTCTTCGCGCGGAACACGCGCGGCGCCCAGTCGGCCTTCGGATAGAGCCGGCCCAGCGTGCCGAACAGCGGCTTGCGCAGCCCCAGCGGCAGGCTGGCGCGCATGCGCTCCTCCATCATGTGCAGCTTGTAGCGGCGGTAGCCGCCGAAGCTCTCGTCGCCGCCGTCGCCCGACAGCGCCACCGTCACGTGCTTGCGCGCGAGCTGGCAGACGCGATAGGTCGGGATCGCGGAGCTGTCGGCGTAGGGCTCGTCGTAGAGCCGCGCCAGCGTGTCGATCAGGTCGAAGTCGTCACTCTGGACGGTCTCGACATGGTGCTCGGTCCGGTAGCGGTCCGCCACCATCTGCGCGAATTCGGACTCGTTGTACTGCGGGTCGTCGAAACCGATCGAGCAGGTCTTCACCGGCCCGTTGGTCTCGCCGGCCATCATCGCGACGACCGCGCTGGAGTCCACGCCGCCCGACAGGAAGGCGCCCAGCGGCACTTCGGAGATCAGCCGCAGCTTGACCGCCTCGCGCAGGCGGCGGGTCAGCTCTTCCTGCGCCTGGACCTCGTCGATCTTGTTGTCGGTCGTGAAGTTGACGTCCCAGTAGCGGCGCGGCTGGCCCAGCGCTTCTCCGCGCTTGATGACCAGCGTGTGGCCCGGCGGCAGCTTCAGCGCCTGGCGGAAGATGGTGCGCGGTTCGGCGACGTAACCCAGCGCGAAGTACTCCTCCACCGCCTGCGGGACGATGTCGCGCTTCATGGCCGGATGCGCGAGCAGCGCCTTCAGCTCGGAGCCGAAGACCAGCGTGCCGTCGTCCAGCAGGGCGTAGAACATCGGCTTCACGCCGAGCCGGTCGCGCGCCATGAAGAGCTGGTCGCGCGCCTTGTCCCAGACCACGAACGCGAACATGCCGCGCAGCTTCTGGACGCAGTCCTCGCCCCAGGCGGACCAGGCGTGCACGATGGCCTCGGTGTCGCTCTTGGTCTGGAACTGGTAGCCCAGCGCGGTGAGTTCCGCGGTCAGTTCGCGGTAGTTGTAGATCTCGCCGTTGAAGACGATGCCCACCGAATGGTCCGCGTTGAACAGCGGCTGCTGCCCGGTCGCGATGTCGATGATGGACAGCCGGCGGTGGCCGAAGGCCAGCCCCGGCTGCAGGTGGATCGACCCCTCATCGGGGCCGCGGTGGTGCAGCGAGTCGTTGATGCGATGCATCAGCGCGCCGTCGAAGTCGCGCCGCCCCCGGGTATCGAAGAGTCCGCTGATTCCGCACATGGTCGATTTCCCCGTCAGTTCTTGTGGCTGCCGGCATTGTGGCCGCGCAGCGTGTCATACAGGCCCTGGTACCGAGCGACCATGGCCCGCATGCTGAAATCCTGCTCCACCCGCGCCCGGCCGGCTTCGCCCATCGCTGCGGCCATTGCCGGATCGCGCGCCAGGCGCAGCAGCGCGGTGGCCATCGCCCCGGGATCCGCCGCCGGCACCAGCAGTCCGCTGAGGTCGCGCGTGACCAGGTCCGCGTTGCCGCCCACCTCGGTCGCGACCACCGGCAGCCCGCTGGCCATCGCCTCGAGGATGGTGTTGGAGATGCCTTCCGCCAGCGACGGCAGCGCGAAGACATGCAGCCCGCGCATCACCGCCGGCACATCGGTGCGCTCGCCCGGCAGCCAGGCGAGCGCCCCCAGGCCGGCCTCGTCCAGCAGCGCCTGGCACTGCGCGCGCAGCGGGCCGTCGCCGATCAGCACCAGCCGCGCGCTCGCGCGCAGGTCCGGCGCCTGGCCGATCAGCGCGATGAACGCGCGCGTCAGCATCACCTGGTCCTTCACCGGCGCCATGCGGCCGACGGTGCCGATCAGCCAGTGGGTGGCGGGATCGAAGGGGCAGCCCGGGATGGACTCGACCTGCTGGCGCTGGAAGCGCGCGGTGTCGACGCCGTTGACGAACTGGCTCACGCGCGCGGGCGGCACGCCGACCGGACCGGTCAGGTAGTCGCCGAGGTCGCGCGACAGCGCGATGTAGTGCGAGACGAAGGGCTTGTAGAAGCGGCGCACGCGCTGGTAGGCGCGGTTGCGGCCGTCGAGGTCGCCGACGTCGCGGCCGTGCTCGCCGTGGATGCGCACCGGCACGCGCGCGGCCCAGGCCGGCAGCTGCACTTCCAGCGCCGCCAGGTTGCGGCTGTGCACGATCGCGGGCTTGAGCGCGCGGAACAGCTTGTAGAGCTTGGGATAAAGCCAGAAGCCCTGCCCCGGCGGCTTGTTCAGCGCGAAGCACTCGACGTCGTCGCGCTGCAGCCGCTTGCGGAAGTCGGTGACCTCGGTCAGCGCGACGATCGCATGCCGGTAGCGGTCCGCCGGCATGTGGTTGATCAGGTTCACCACGCCGTTCTCGAGGCCGCCCGTGTCGAAGCGGTACATCACGTGCAGCACCAGCGGCCGTGCGTCGGCCATCGCGAGTGCGCGCTCGACGCTGAGACCGGCGCTCATGTCGGCGCCCCCGGCAGGCTCGAACCGCCCGAACCGCTCGCGGCGCCAGGGGCGCCCTGCGGGGACCGCACCGCGCCGGCGCCGCCATCCCGCACGCGTCGGAGCTGCGCATCGATCGCGCCCCAGTGCTGGCGCAGGAACAGCTGCAGCCGCTGCGGCGCGAGCTCGTCGGCCTCGGTGTAGACGAGCACCAGCGCCGCGTCGTCGCCGCGGCCCTGCAGCCGCTCCAGCGCGCCGCGCACACGCGCCTGCCAGGCGCTCGTCATCGGCCGGCCGTTGATCCAGTACACATGCCACACCAGCATCCGCGGCGCGGTCACCGCGTCCAGCGACGAGGCGCGCACCTGCGTCGTCAGCACGGGGACCGGCGTCACCGAGCCGCCGGTGACCGGCGCGAATTCCGTCTGGTCGCGACCGGTGACGGCCCAATGCTTGTCCTCGGCGGCCACGACGGCGTTGCTGGAGCTGACCAGCTTGCGTTCGTAGTCCTGGTCGCGGAAATACTGCAGGTGCAGACCGACCCGCGGTTTCGCGGGGCCGACCTGGTCCGGTCCGGTGAACTCCTGGTGCAGCGAGGCATTGGCGCCCTCGAAGTCCGGCATCCAGGCGTCCGACGGCACGGTCTGGTCCGCCCAGCCCGGCTCCGCCGGCACCGCCGGCAGCGCGGGGATCGGCGCCGAATGCCCCTGGCGCAGCAGCACGCCGGCGGTGACCGGCAGCGCGATGGCCAGCAGCACGGCGACGGCGGCCGCCCAACCCGCACCGACGCCGGCGGCCGTCGAGGCCGTCGCCGGATCGCGCGGCGGCGGCACCAGCGGCAGTTCCGGCTGCGCCCAGCGCGCGCCGATCAGGAACATCGCCAGCATCACGATGCCGAAGAACAGCCAGCCGTAGATCAGGTGGTCGACGCCGACAGCCAGCGTGTTGCCCGACAGGTGGCCGATCATCACGATCAGGTAGGCGCGCGCCCAGTTCGCCACCAGCGGCAGCGCGAGCGCGAAGGCGATGAAGCCGATCCGCCGGCGGTTCGAGTGGTAGCTGAGGTACGCGTACAGCGTGCCCACCATCGCCGAGGCGATCAGGTAACGCACGCCGGAGCAGGCCTCGACGACGGACCACTGGCCGCTCGGGATGATGAACTGCAGACCTTCCTGGTAGACCGGCAGGCCGCTGAGCCGCAGCGCGACGACGGTGAACCTGGCGGTCCAGTCCATCAGCTGCGGCAGCAGGAATTCCCCGACCGGCACGCAGAAGAACAGGAACCCCAGCGGGAAGGCCATCTCGCGCGCAACGCGCCAGCCCAGCACCGCCGGCACGAGCAGCACCAGCATCGCCACCAGCGTGAATTGCGTGACCGCGTTGATCGCGGCGAAGTCGGCGAACAGCCAGACCGCGCCGAGCGCGGCGATCGGCAGCGCCAGCCACGGCACCGGCCGCGGCGTCAGCGGCGCGACCATGCCGCGGCGCCGCCAGGCGAGCCACAGCACGATCGGCGGCACCAGGAAGGCATGGGTGAAGGTGCCGGAGCGCCACCAGATCGTCACCATGCCCAGCGCCGTCTGCCGGTACAGCAGCAGCAGCGCGACGACGAGCAGCACCAGCACCGCCAGCGGGCGGCGCCAGGCATCGGGAATGCCGCGCTGCTGGAGCGCGGAAGGCGTCGTCGCGCTCATGTGCGCCCCTCGTCCGCGGCATGCCGCAGCCGGTCCCCCGAGGGGACGTGAGCTTGCTTGGCACGGCCCTGCGCTGCGCTCATGTCTGCCCCTCGTCCGCGGCATGCCGCAGCCGGTCCCCCAAGGGGACGTGAGCTTGCTTGGGACGGCCCTGCGCTGCGCTCATGCCACCTGTCCTTGCGGCAGATACCCGTCCAACTTGGCGAGGTGGGCCTGCCAGCTGAACTGACGCAGCACGCGTTCGCGGGCCTGCTGGCCGATCGCCTGGGCGCGGGTCGGCGCGCTCAGCAGCGCGTGGACCAGTTCCAGGTAGTCCGCGGCGCTGTCCGCCGACAGCAGGTCCTGGCCGGCGAGCACGCCGTCGGCGCCCAGCGCCTCGACGCAGCTGCGCGCCGCCACGACCGGCCGGCCCACGGCCATGGCCTCGAGGATCTTGTTCTGGACGCCGCGCGCCAGCCGCAGCGGCGCGACGACGGCCGCCGCATGCTGCAGATAGGGACGGACGTCGGGTACCGTGCCGGTGACGCGCACGGCGTCGCCCGCCAGCGCGAGCACCGCGGGCGTCGGTGCGCGGCCGACGATGGTGAAGCGCAAGGTCGGCCAGCGCTGGCGCAGCTGCGGCAGCACCTCGGCGGCGAACCACTGCACCGCGTCGACGTTGGGCCAGTAGTCCATCGCGCCGGTGAAGACCAGCGGCAGCTCGTCTTCCGCGAAGGGATTCGCCTGCTGCGGCAACGGGGCGAAGTAGCCGCTGTCGACGCCGTTGCCCAGCGCCTCGACCGGCGCGCCGGTGGACGACAGGCGCTGGAACAGCGCCTTCTCGCCCTCGGTGACGAAGAACGAGCAGCGCGCCTGTTCGGCGACGCGGCGCTCGTAGGCCAGCAGCTCGCGGCCTTCGCGGCGGTACAGCCACGACATCGGCCAGCGGTTGGCCTTGGCGTAGTCGGTCCACTTGGCCGAGTCCACGTCGACGAAATCGATCAGCATCGGCACCGGGCCGGCGATGGCGCGCAGCTGCTCGGCGTATTGCGCCATCGTTGACGAGAACACGACGATCGCATCGAAGCGCTGCTCCTTCGCGATCCTCGCGATCCAGTCGCGCATCGCGCGGTGGCGGTAGTACGGCAGGCTCAGCGCCTCGCCGGTCGCCAGGCCGCGCAGGCTGGCCACGCGTGCCAGCAGCGGATTCAGGTCGGCGGCGAAGAGCTGCTCGCACTGCGCCTGCAGCGCGGGCACGTGGGCCCAGTCCTCGGCGTCGTCGACGAAGGTGCCCAGCCAGACCTTGTGATGCGCGGTCAGGTGCTTGAGCAGGTGGTACGAACGCAGCTTGTCGCCCTTGTTGGGCGGGTACGGCAGCCGGTGGACCAGGTAGAGGATGTTGGCCATGGCGTCGTCCTCAGCCCAGGCTGCGCACGATGTGCGGACCGAGCCAGTTGGCGACGCCGATGGGCAGCTTGCGCCAGGCCTTGATCATGAGCTGGTACTTGGCGTTGCTGGGGTTGTTCTGCGGCACGGCCTCGCGCTTGTAGAGGCAGTATTCGTAGTTCAGCGGCGTGGGCTCGAAGCCCCAGTTCTTCTTGAACGAATAGCTGCCCGTGCCCTGCTTGCTGCGGCCGTAGTCGAAGACCTTCAGCCCGCGGCCGCAGGCGCGTCGCATCAGCTCCCAGTACTTGAAGTCGTTGGCGGCCAGGTCGCGCGCGGCGACGGCGTCGCCGGCGTAGTACGGCAGCACCTCGTCGCGGAAGTAGAAGCTCAGCACGCCGGACAGCGGCTCGCCCTGCGGGCTGCTGACGATGAGCACCTCGGCCGCGTCGCCGAACTCGTCCAGCAGCGCCTGGAAGTAGCGCCTGGGCATCGCCGGCGTGCCGTGACGGTGGACGTTGTCGGCGTACAGCGCGAAGAAGCGCGACACGTCGCGGTCGATCTCGGCCTTCAGCTCGTTCTTGATGCCCTTGCGGACCATCGCGCGCTGCTTGCGCGGGATGGCCAGCATGTTGGCCTCTTCCTCCTCGAGGATCTCCTTGCGGAAGGTCACGTAGAGGTCCTGGTGCGGCCAGTCGAGGTGGCGGCGCTCGACATTGCGCAACTCCAGGTGCTCGACGCCGAGCCGGCGCGCGATCGCCTGCGCCTCGTCCTCGAGCGCGCGGGCCGCCTCGTCGCTGGTCGCGGCGACGCCGCCGTAGACCGCGAACGGCAGGCCCACCAGCGCATGGCCGAACAGCCGGCTCTTGTTCTCGGCCAGCGGCAGCACGCCTTCGATGACCCCGTCGCGCTCGGCGTACAGGAAGTAGCCCGCGTGGCCGAACTGCTTGCGGATGATCCGCTGCCAGGCCGCCAGGTGGAAGAAGGTGGCCGTCGGGCAGCCTTGCACGAACGCGTCCCAGCGCTTCGCGCCGTCGGCATCCTTCAGCGCGAGGTGCTTGACCTGGATCGCGCC
Source organism: Roseateles chitinivorans (assembly GCF_050632145.1). Classification (GTDB taxonomy): domain Bacteria; phylum Pseudomonadota; class Gammaproteobacteria; order Burkholderiales; family Burkholderiaceae_C; genus Roseateles; species Roseateles chitinivorans_B. Next base: position 3,609,217 of record NZ_CP192577.1, on the reverse strand, counting down.
CGTCGACGTGGCGCTCATGCCGCCAACCGCTCGGCGCCCGTCGGCGCGAGGAAGATCTCGTCCATCCGTGCCCAGGCGAAGTCGCCGAGCAACTGCTCGATGCGCGACTCGGTGCGGCCGATGTTGACGTAGTGGCGGAAGCGGGTCTTCGCGTCGATGCCGGGAATGCGCGGCTGCTCCGGATCGATCTCCCAGGGATGGAAGTAGAAGACCGCGCTGCGGCCCTCGATGCGGTTGAAGCGCTCGATCATCCAGCGCGACACGCCGTAGGGCAGCAGCCGGAACCAGCCGCCGCCGCTGCTCGGATAGTTCCTGCCGCGCCAGCGCAGCGTCGTCACCGGCACCTCGATCAGGCCCGGACGGACCTCGTAGGCGAAACGCGGCGAATCGGGCATGCCGTAGTGGTCGTGTTCGATGGGGTAGACGCTGGAGCTGTAGCGGTAGCCGCATTCGGCCAGCACATCGAAGGCCCAGAGGTTGTCCTTGCCGATCGAGAAGCTGGGCGCGCGGTAGCCCTTGACCTCGACGCCGCCCAGGTCCTCGAGCAGCGCCTTGGCGTCGCCGACGTCCTTCAGGAACGAGGCGCGGTCCAGGTCGCTGGCGCGCTCGTGGCCGAAGCCGTGGCTGGCCAGTTCGTGGCCGCGGGCGACGATCTCGCGCACGATCTGCGGGTAACGCTGCGCGATCCAGCCCAGTGTGAAGAAGGTGGCTTTCACGCCCTTGGCGTCGAGCAGATCCAGGATGCGCGCGATGTTGCGCTCGACGCGGCACTCGCGCGCGTCCCAGTCGCCGCGGGCGATGTAGGGGGCGAAGGCCGAGACCTGGAAGTAGTCCTCGACGTCGATGCTCATCGCATTGCGGATCGGTGAACGGGTCGTCGTGTTCATCGCATCGCTCCCACGAGTTTCTGCAGCAGCGCCAGCGTCTGCTGGTTGATCCGTTCCAGACGCATCAGGCTGTCCTCGATGCGCTGCAGGCGGGCATCCTGGCCGTCCAGGCTCAGGCCGGCAAGCCCGTCGGCCAGCGCGCCGAGTTCCCCGTCCAGGCCGCCGCCCTGCGCCACGCGCGAGCGCAGCCGCGTCAGGTCGAGATCGACCGCCAGGTCGCCCTCGGACGCGTGGCCGTTGATCTCCGACCCGTGCACCGCGGGCGCCGGCGCTGAAGCCGACTCGTTGGACAGGTCCTGCACGACCTCCTCCACGTCCGCCGCCGTCAGATGCGGGTTCTCGTGCATGAAGCCCAGCAGCAGCAGCCGGTCGCAGAGCGTGTTGATGCGTCGCGGGATGCCGTGGCTGGCGCGGTGCAGCGCGGTGAAGGCGTCGGCATCGAAGCGGGGCCTGTCGGTAGCACCGGCGCACTTGAGCCGGTGCTCGATGTAGCGCTGCGTGTCCTCCTCGTCGAGCGGACCGATGTGGCAGCTCGCCGCGATGCGCTGGCGGAACTGCTCCATCTCGGGCCGCTGCAGGATGCCGCGGAACTCCGGCTGCCCGACCAGGAAGGTCTGCACCAGCGACTGGTTGCCGAACTGGAAGTTGGACAGCATGCGCAGCTCCTCGACCGCGCGGGCGGTCAGGTTCTGCGCTTCGTCGACGATCAGCAGGCAGCGCTTGCCGCGGCTGGCCTCGCTGACGAAGAAGGCCTCCAGCGCCATCAGCACCTCGCTCTTGGGCAGGTCCTTGACCCGCACGCCGAAGGCGGCGCCGACCAGGCGCAGCGTGTCCTCGGCGTCCAGCTGCGTCGTGACGATGTTGCCGATCACGACGTTGCTGCGGTTCAGGCTGTCCAGCAGCCCGCGCACCAGCGTCGTCTTGCCGGCGCCGATCTCGCCGGTGATGACGATGAAACCGTCGCTGCGCAGCACCCCGTAGTCGAGGTAGGCCTTGGCGCGGCGATGCTGCTTGCTGCCGAAGTAGAAGCTGGGATCGGGACTGAGCTGGAACGGCTTGCTGGCCAGCCCGTAGAAGGCCTCGTACATGTCGGTGACTGCTTAAAAGCGCTGGGTCAGCGATGCGTAGATCGCGTGTTCCTGATAGCTGGTGGCGAACAGGCTGGTGTCGTCGAACTTGGTCTGGCGCAGGCCGAAGGCCGCATCGGTGCGCGGGCCCAGCCGGTAGGTGGCGTTGGCCGTGAGGGTGCGCATGTCGTTGCCCCCCACACCGCCGTCGCCGCGGGAGTTCTGCCGCGAGTAGCTCACATTCGCATTGGCCAGCGGCGTCAGGCGGTAGCCGACGGACACCGTGGCACCGCGCTGCCGCACGCGGTCCGTCAGCGCCAGGTCGCCGCTGCCGACGTCCAGCGGCGAGTTGACCAGACGGCGGCTGTTGTTGTCGTTGCCGCTGAGCGTGACGGTCATGCGCGGCCCCGTCCAGATCAGCGACAGGTCGCTGCGACGCTGCAGCGACGCGGTGTTGCTGAGGAAGCCGGCGCCGCTGAACGAATTCGGGTCCAGGCCCAGCGCGGCCAGCAGTCCGCGCACGAAGGCGTCGCGCTTGACCGGATCGGGCTCCAGGCTGCCGAACTGCAGTTCCAGCAGCTGGTAGTTGGTCGCCTGCGTCGGCGTCTCGCCGGTGCTGACGCTCTGGCTGCTGTTGGCCCGCACCGAGAACTGCGCCATGCGGTGCTCGAAGGTCAGGTTGTGGCTGTCGCCGTAGCTGTGGTGCTGCCATTCGGCGGCGAACTTGGTCCGCGGGCCCGGCGACCAGCGCAGGTTGGCGCCGTAGACGGAGGTCGTCTCGCGGCCGAAGTAGTCGCTGCGCTCGCGACCGCCGGTGAGGCCGACGCTCCAGTCGACGTCGGGCACCCAGTTCAGCGAACCGATCACGCTGGTGGTGCGGTAGTCGATGCCCGTCTGCTCGAAGTGCATGCGCGTCGTGGACGCGCTCAGGCCCCAGTTGATCTCGCGGCCGCCGGGGCCGAAGAGGTTCAGCGACAGCGCGCCTTCCTTGCTGTTGCCGCTGCCGCTGGCCGCGCCGGCGCCGCCCTCGCTGGAATCGCGCATCTGCCCCATCGCCCGCAGCTCGAAGCCGGCGAAGCTGCCCAGCCGGCCGCGCCAGTACGGGGAGACCTGCAGCGTGCGGGTCTCCGTGCGGTTGGGGCTGTCCAGCTTGCCGTCCGGCGACTGCTGGCCGAAGGCCGAGACCGCCTGCTGGCTGATGTTGCCGGTCACGTCCACGAACAGCGCCGATTGCACCAGCTCCGCGGTGACACGCGTGCTGAGCTGGTTCTGCAGTCGCGCGTCGCGGTCGCTCTTCGTGTAGAGGATGCCGTCGAGGGTGTAGTCGAAGCTGCCGCGGATCGCGCCGGTGTTGCTGGAGATCGTCAGGCCCGGCGACACCGTCGTGATGAAGGCGCGATCACGCGAGTTGTCGGGCGACAGCGCGAGGTTGTCGGTCCAGGTCTCGGAGACGCTGACCCGCGGCGTGAAGGCGATGCCCTTGCGCGCCCCCGCGGCGCTGGTGCCGTCGTCCTGGGCGGCGGCCGGCGTCTGCGCCAGCGCCGCGGCCAGGCCCAGTGCCGCCAGGCAGGCGCCCCGCACCGGGGAATCCGGCCACACCGCGGACAGCGCCCGGCCCGAGGACTGCGGCCGGCGGCGGAGGTCGTTGGCCCGCGTCATCGTGTCAGGCCCGATCCGGTCCGGCAGCCGGGTTGGACGCGGCATCCGGCGCGTGGCCCTGTCCGTCCGCGTTGCCGTACCCGTAGCCATATCCGTAGCCGTACCCGTAGCCGTAGCCGTAGCCGCTGCTGCGCTTGTTGCTCGCCTGGTTGAGCAGCAGCATCTTCAGCGGGCAATGCTCGATCGCGGCGACCGCCTGCTGCACCGCGCTCTGCGGGGTGCGCTCGGCCTGCACGACGATCACGATCTGGCCCATGTGCGTGGCCAGCACCCGCGATTCGGTGGTCAGCAGCAGCGGCGGGCTGTCGAAGATGATGATCCGGTCCGGATAGCGCTTGGCCATGTCGTCCAGCAGCGCGGTCATCGCGTCGCTGGCCAGCAGTTCGGTGGCGCGCGCATGCGGGCGGCCGCTGGGCAGCAGCGTCAGCTTGTCGACGTTGGTCTTGAGCAGGACGCTGGCCATGTCGGCCTCCTTCTCCAGCACGTCGAGCAGGCCGGGGCCGGGCGGCAGGCCCAGCATGCGCAGCATCGACGGGCGGGCGACGTCGGCGTCGACCAGCATCACGGTGCTGTCGAATTCGGCCGCGATCGACATGGCCAGGTTCAGCGAGGTGAAGCTCTTGCCCTCGCCGGGCAGCGCGCTGGTCACCATGATCAGGTTGGCGTGATTGAGCGACGAGGCGCCCTTGTTCATCGCGTTGCGGATCAGCGGACGCTTGATGTTGCGGTACTGGTCCGCCATCACCGTGCGCGGCGCGTTCGGCGTGAGGAAGCCCTGGGCGGCCAGCGCCTCGAGGTCCAGGTCGACACGCTTGGAGTGGACGTCCCCGGGGCTGCGGATCACCGCCGGCGCCGCCGGCGCCACCACGGGCGCGACCGTTGGCGTGGCGGCAGCCGCCGGATGGACGGTCGCGGACGCCGTCGGCGCGGTCGCCGGTGCCGTCGCCGGTGCAGTGGCGGCCGGGCCGACGTCGACGCCGGCCTGCTTCAGTTGTTCCAGCCGCGCGGCGGCTTGTTCGATCAGGCTCGTCATGTGGAAGCTCCCTCACCCGGCCTGGCGGCTGATCCAGATGGCCATGCCGATCAGGCCGACCGCGTACAGGCTGACCAGGCTGCCCGAGGCGACGCCGAAGCGCAGCAGGTCCACCTTCTGGCGACGCCGGTCCTCGCGCGTTTCCTGGCGCGACACGGCGCCCAGGATCGGCAGCTCCAGGCGATGCCGCAGTTCGTTGAGGTCGTGGAACACCGGCCGGATCTGGCTCGCGGCAAAGGCCGTGACCAGGCCGGCCAGTGCCGCCACGACCAGGCCGGCGGCCAGCAGCATCAGCCGGTTCGGCGATACCGGCTTGGGCGAAGCGCGCGGCGGGTCGATGATGCGGAAGTCGGCGACGCCGGAGGTGTTGTCCAGGTCGGTCGAGAGCGAGGCCGACTCGCGGCGCTCGACCATCTCCTGGTAGTTCTTCTTGATGATGTCGTAGTCGCGGTTCAGTTGCGCGAACTCGGCCTCGAGTTGCGGCGCCAGCTTGATCGCGCCCTGCGCGGAGCCGTAGCGCGAGCTGTACTCGTCGACGCGGGCGCGGATCTGCGCGACCTCGACTTCCTTGGCCGCCAGGATGCGGGCCAGCTCCTGGTTGGCCAGGCTGTCGTTGGGGCCGCCGGTCGGCGACGGGTTGGCGAGCGCGGCCTTCTGCAGGTCGGCGACTTCCTTGCGGCGCTGCTCTTCCAGGTCGCGGATCTGGCGCTTGACGTTGACGATGTCCGGATGCGCGTCGGTGTAGCGCTGCTGCATCTGGTCCAGCCCGCGCTTGAGCTCGACGATGCGGTTGTCCAGCTCGGGCGTCGCGAACTTCTGCGCGCTCTCCTGCATCAGGCTCTGCAGGCTGGTGCCGGGCTGGGCGCGCTTGCGCTCCGCCTCGATCTGCTGGCGCGCGGCGTCGCGGGCGTTGACGGCTTCACGCAACTGCAGCCGGGCGGCCTCGAGCTGGTTGCTCGCCTCGGCCAGACGCGCGGCGGCGTCCTTGCCGTCGGCCTGCGTCAGCTGCAGGTTGCGCAGCCGGAACTCCTTGCGGCGCGCCTCGGCCTCCTCGAGCTTGGTCTCGTAGGTCTTGATCTGCTCGTTCAGGAAGGTCGCGGCGGTGGTGCTGTCCTTGCGGCTGGCGCCCAGGCTGGACTCCATGAAGATCGACAGCAGCGAGGCCACCACCTTCTTCGAGATCTCCGGCGAGGAATCGCGGTAGGACAGCAGGTACAGGTTGTTGGCCGAGTTGCCGGCGGTCTGGATCGACAGGTTGCGGGTGACGCGGTCGATCAGGGCGTCCTGGTCGGACTTGCTGGTGGCCTTCAGGTCCAGGTCGGCCATGCGCACCAGCTTCTCGACGTTGGGCCGGCTGATCAGCGTGCGGCTGAGCATGTTGACCTGCTGCTCGGTGTTGGAGAGCACGGCCATGCCGGACATCAGCGGCTTGAGGATGGACTGGGTGTCGACATAGACGCGCGCACTGGCCTCGTAGCGGTCGGGCACGACGAACACGACGACGGCCGCGGCGATGGCGGCCAGCCACGATGCGATGAGCCCCGGCCAGCGGTAGCGCCACATCCGCTTGAACACGGCCATCAGTTGCGCGATGAGGGAATCCATGCGGCGATCTCTGTTGCACCGGCGGGAGCGCCGGCGGGGCCCGGTTGGGAGCGGGCCGGTACTGCGGGACTAGCGTGGCTTGCGGGACCGGCGCGAGGCAGGGAAACGTTCCCGGCCTCGCCTGCCGGGCGGCGCCGCGGACCTGACGGTCCGCGCGCGGCCCGGGCCTTGATCAGAAGAAGCTCTGCGGGATGATCAGGATGTCGCCGGGACGCATCTCGACGTTGGCGGACACGTCGCCGCGACGGATCAGGTCCTTGAGGCGCACCGAGTACTGCTTGTTGCCTTCGGCGGTCCGCAGAATGGAGGCCGAGTTGCCGGCCGCGAAATCGGTCAGGCCGCCCACGGCGATCATCACGTCCAGCAGCGTCATCTTCTGCTTGTAGGGCAGGAACATCGGCTTGGCGGCTTCGCCGACGACGCGGATCTGCTCGCTGTACGGGCCGACGAAGCTGGTCACGATCACGGTCACCACCGGATCGCGCACGTACTTGCCGAGCTGCTTCTCGATGTCGCGGGCGACCTCGACGGAGTTCTTGCCCTGCACCTGCAGCTCGTCGATCAGCGGGGCGGCGATCTTGCCGTCGGGGCGCACCGGCACCGTCAGCGACAGTTCCGGATTGCGCCACACGATGATGTTGAGCTGGTCACCGGCACCGACGACATAGCTGTAGTCCGCCTGGGAGGCGGCGACCGGCGCGGGCGGCAGGTTGCCGGTGGTCGAGCAGCCGGCGAGCGCCGCGGCGGCGGCCAGCAATGCAGCATGCGCCGCCTTGATGGAAGCGATCTTCAATCCAGTGTTCTTCACCATGTCCACCCCTCTGGAAGCTGACCGGATTGCACCTCAGCGCGCACGGGTGTGGAACCCCCTGGACTGAGGGCGATCCCTCCCTGACGTGATCGATTTCCGTGCTAGCGGATCCGGGTCGGGAACCATCCGGATACAACCCCGAAACAACTCGGCGCCAACCCCTGCGCAAACCTCGACCAAAACCTCACGGGAGCCTCACGACGCGCTCATGGAAAACCCGCAACCGGGCGGAGTTCCACGCTATTTCCCGCGCAGCACCGGCTTGATCAGCGCAATCAGCAGACGCTGCAGCGGATGGGCATTTCCCCAAGGCCGCCAGGTGTGGCGCAGGCGGCCGCGATAGGCATCGAAATGCATACCCCATGGCGCTGCGCGCAAGGCACCACGATTCAGCAGCAGTTTCAGCACGCTGGTCCCCATCAGGCCCGCGCACAACTCGCAGGCCATGCCGGTGGACGGCCCCCGCTTTTCCTTGAAATTCACGGCCTCAGGCGCCACCAGATACTGTCGGCTGAGCATTGCCGGCGACACCCCGGCGATGAAGCGCGCATATTGGTCCTCGTGGTCGCGACCATCGACCTGGAAATAGTCCTCGAAACTCATCCCGGTCGGACTGAAGTACAGGAAGGCAGTGCCCATCCCCAGAGGCGCGGCGGTCATCGCGGGGATGCCCAACTCGCGACAACGCCGGAAAACCTTGCGACGCACCTCGAGCACGAAGAAATCGAGGCTGTCGACATACACGTCGACCCCTTTCAGGAACTCGTCGAGATTGGCGTCGGTGACGCCCTCGCGGAAAAGGCGGATATCGCTTTCCGGATTGATGTCGCGCGCCATCTCGGCGACCACGTCGATCTTCGGACGCCCCATCGACGACATGAAGGCCGCGGCCTGGCGATTCATGTTGTGGACGTCGAACTCGTCGAAGTCGGCGATATTGAAATTGGCGATCCCCAGGCGCGACAAGGTCAGCACATGCGCGCCGCCGACCCCTCCCAGCCCGGCCACCGCCACGCGCGCCCGGCGCAAACGCTGCTGCTCGTCCTTCGTGACCCAGCCGATATTGCGCGAGAACGCGCGGTCGTAATCAAAGACGAAACCGGAGGGGGTGTCTCGCGTCATGGGCTCTCCCTTTATTCGAATCGCGCCGCCGACGGATCGCGCGGAACCGTTCCCTGCGGCGCAGGCGACGAGTATGCGCCGACGCCATGACGATCAACGGCGGAAAAGCCCGGCGAGACCCCCTTGAGGGTGATACGCGCCACCCCGGCCGGGGCCGGCCTGCCTCACCGCCCCTCCGCTCGAGACCCCTCATCACCCCCTCACCACCCCCTGATATGCGGGCCGGACCGCTGTCGAGAAACTTGACAAGACCCGTAGAAGATTCCCGCATCTGAATGTTAAGTCCTTGATTTTCAATGCGGAAAGTTCGCTGGCACGGTCCTCGCTTTGATGTCCGCCAAGAAGCCGGCACGTGCCGCTTCCTAACGTGCTTCTGGCAAGACGCATCCTCAAGGAGAGACACATGTTCAAGCAAGCAAAGCTCGCACTGGCCGCCCTGGTGGTCGCTGGCGCGGCGCTGCCGGCAATGGCCGCCCCGTTGTTCATCAACACCGGGACCGATTTCCTGCTGCAACCGGACGGCTCCACCCGTACCGGCAACTTCTCGGCGCTGGGTTACACCGGCACCCTGGCCACCTCGGTCTATCTGGGCAACCCGGCCATCCCCGGCACGTCCGTGATCGACACCAACCGTCAAGCGACGATGGACAGCTTCGGCTTCCCGTCGATCAACGGCCTGGCCAACCCGGGCGTCCCCGGTGAAAACTTCCGCTACCCCGGTGACCCAGGCGAGAAGAACATCGACTCGCTGAACAACTCGGGCACGAACCAGAACGGTTTCGTCAAGGGCGACAGCTTCCCGACGTATGGCGTGGGCGCTGGCGCCGACGGCCGTGGCGGCACCTGGGGCCTGACCTACAGCTATGACCTGTTCGGCCAGACCATCGACACCAACGGTGACGGCGTCTCCGACAGCGTCGCCTACACCGGCGGCGTGCTGAACCTGATCTATCAGGGCGGCCCGGCGGATCCCAACACCGGCAAGACGGTGCTGAGCCTGAAGGTGACCGGTTCGAACTCGTCGTTGAACAACCTGTTCATCAGCGGCTTCGTCGACTACAGCGCCAACGGTGGCGACACCTTCGTGCAGGACTTCTTCAACTCGGGCGTCGGCCTGGGCACCCTATACAGCAACTGGCTGCAGAACAACATCTCGGTCAGCTGGATCCTGGACACCAACGTCAACCCGCCGGTCCCGGCCCCGGGCGACCTCGTGGTCACCAACACCGGCGCCCTGATCCGTCAATCGACGCTGGACGGCTCGGTCGTGATCAACGTGCCGGAACCCGGCACGCTGGCCCTGGTCGGCCTGGCCCTGGCGGGCGTGGGCTTCGCCCAACGCCGCCGCGCCCTGCGCAAGTAATTCGGTTCTCCCGAATGGAAAAGCCGCCCCTCGGGGCGGCTTTTTCATTGCGATGACAAAGCCTGGCAAAGAGGGTAACGTCAACGAGAGATCGTGGGGCCGGAATGATGCGGGAAGTTCGCGGACGCGAGGCCTCCTGCATCGTGGAGAGCCCGCGCTTGGCAGGCCGAGGTCAGGGACCGTTCCTCAGCGCAGTGGGGTCACCACACCGCGCCCTTGCGACCAGATGATCGCCACCACCTGCTGCGCGTCGTACAGCGCGTTCACGTGGGCGATGCGGTTCGAGTAGTAGTCGCCTTCCGCGGCCATCACATCGAACAGCGATCGCTTGCCGAGCTGCTGCCACTGCTGCAGCGTGAAGCCGCGGACGCGTTCGCTGCTGCGCAGGATGTCGACCAGCCGCCGCGAGCGGTCGAGCGACGAGGACGCCGCCTCGTACATCTCCTGCACGCGATAGCGCTTGGCCTCGATCGTCTCGTCGCGCTGCAGCGATGCCGCCTGCGCGCGTCGCCGCGCCGAGGTCAGCGCCGAGTCCGCGCCCGGCTGCACGATCGGGATGTTCACGGTGACGCCGCCGATCCAGTCGGTCTGCCGCGCCTGGCCGATCGTCGAGTTGCCGCTGACCAGCAGGCTCACGCTGGGCTGCTGGCCGGCACGCACCGATTCCGCGTAGCTGCGCTGCGCCTGGGCCTGGGCCGCGGCGGCCGAGACATCAGGCGAGACCATGACATCGGCCAGCATCTCGTTGAGATCGGGCAGCCGTGCCAGCACCGAGCTCATCGCCGCGCCGCGCGGCAGCTCATCGCCGACGAAGCGCTTCAGGCGCACCTCGGTCTGGCGCAGCGCGGAGGTCGTCTGCTCATACGAGAGATCGGCCTGCTGCAGGCTCTTCTGCGCCTGCACCAGCTCACTGGCGCGACCGCGGTCGGCCTTGGTGATGATTTCCAGCGCCTCGACCAGGCACGACATCTTGCGCACGTACTGGCTGTAGACCTGGGCCTGCAATTGATAACGCCCGCGGTCCAGCGCCAGCGAGACGGTCTGTAGCGCCACCTGCTCCTCGGCGCTCGACTGCCCGTAGCGCGCGGCCTCGAGCAGTTGCGAGCGCCACTCGGTGAGCTTCGTGATGCGGCCGGAGTCGTAGATCGGCGCGGTGACGCTCAGCGAGCCGCGTCCCTGCAGACCGCTCGAGTTGTCGATCGAGCCGTTGCCCGGCACGACCGAGCCGGTGTGACCGGCCGTCAGGCCCATGGTGACCGTCGGCAGCCGCTGGGCCTTGGCTTCCGCGAAGTCGGCCTCGGCGGCCTGCGTCAGCATGCGCGTCGCGCCCAGCGCCTTGCTCCGGTTGAGCGATCGGTTGACCAGCTCCTGCAGCTGCACGCGCGGGTCGGAGTCGCCGACGTCCAGCAGCGTCGAGTCCTTGGCGGACAGCTGCGCGGGCGGCAGCGTGCGCTCGTCGGAACAGCGGCTCGGGGGCGGATCCTGCGCCCAGGCGGACGCGCTGAAGGCGCACAGCGCCGTCAGCACGACGGCCGCGCCGGCGTTCAGCCGGAAGGAAGGGATGGAGGCGCGCCGATGGCTCCGGCGCCGGGTGGTTTCGGTCATGGTCGCGCGTACTGCAAGCAATTTCCCATGGCCTCTACTGGACCATTCCGGCGGGAAAGCGAAGCGCCGATAAGCGGCGTGCAACCGGACTGTTCGTGACCTTCAGACGGGGCTTACAAATGAAACCGCCCGCGCAAGGGCGGGCGGCGGCATGGATGAGGCGCGGACTCAACGCTCCCGGAGGGCTTCCTTCGACTTCAGCATCGGACGCAGCAGATAGCTCAGGACCGAGCGTTCGCCGGTGCGGATGTCCACCATCGCCGTCATGCCGGGAATGACCGGCAGCGGCTCGCCCTTGGCACGCAGCGTGTTGCGCTCGGCCGTGATCAGGACGCGGTAGTAGGTGCCTTCGTTGTTCTTCTCGGTCTCGCCGAGCGCATCGGGGCTGACGTAGTCGATCTTGCCGTGCAGGCCGCCGTTGACGTTGAAGTCGTAGCCGTTGAGCTTGACGATCGCCGTCTGGCCGACCTGGATGTAGCCGATGTCCTTGGGCTTGATGCGGGCCTCGATCAGGATGCGCGGACCGATGGGGACGATCTCCATGATCGGCGTGCCGGAGGTGATCACGCCCCCCACCGTGTTCATCTTGATGTTCTTGACCAGGCCCTTGACCGGCGACTTCAGCACCGAGCGCGTGACCGCGTCGCGGCGCACGACCAGTTGCTCATCCAGCTGCGCGAGGTCGGTCTGCGCCTTCGACAGCTCGGAGCTGGAGTCCTGGCGGAAGCGGCTGATGCGTTCGTTGCGCTGCTGCTGCAGCTCGTTGACCTGGCGCGTGACGCGCATGACCTCGACGTTGGACATCAAGCCCTTGGACGCCATGTCCTGCGCCATCTTCTGCTCGGTGGCCAGCAGCCCGATGCTGCGGTTGATGCTGGCGGTGGCTTCCTCGAGCACCCGGCGGCGGGTGTCGAAGACCTCGGATTCGCTGTCGACCAGGCGCTGCACGCCCTTGACCTCGTCGGGGAACTTGAGCGGCACGCCCAGCGCCTCGGCGCGCAGGCGCGCGACCTGCGCCATCAGGCCCAGGCGCTTGGCCTGGCTTTCGTTCTCGGCGGCCTCGGCGCGGGTCGGGTCCAGCTCGGCCAGCGCCTCGCCGGCCTCGACTTCCTCGCCTTCATGGACCAGCAGCTTGCCCAGCGTGCCGGACTCCAGGCTGGCGATGACCTGCTCCTTGCCGTCGGGCACGATGCGCGCGTCGCTGCGGGTGACCTCGTCGACGGTCGCGATCGACGACCAGGCCAGCCCCACCAGCAGCACGGCCGCCATCAGGTAGAGCGCCCAGACGGCGCGCGGCAGCGGCTCGTCGATCAGCGCCGACTGGACGCTGCCGACGAACAGGCCTTCTTCGCGGCTGAGGGTGCGGGACTGCGACATGGGGATGACTTCAGAGCGGGCGGCGGACGGGCGTCACACGGACGCGGCGCGGTTCACGGCCTGCGCGGCAGGATGGACATGGACGGGCGCGCCTTGCGGCTGCTGGCCCGGCTGAGGTTGCTGCTGCTGCGGCTGGCCGGGCGGGCGGGCCCCGGAGAGCGCGGCCAGGACCTGGTCGCGCGGACCATCCATGACGAGACGGCCGGTATCGACGACGACGATGCGCGACACCAGTTCCAGCACCGCCGGACGGTGCGTGACCATGATCAGCGTGCAATCGCCGGCGGCGTCACGCAGCTGGCGCAGGAAGGCGATCTCGGACTGCGCGTCCATCGAGCTGGTCGGCTCGTCCATCAGCAGGATCTGCGGCTTGGTGACCAGGCTGCGCGCGAGCGCCACCAGCTGGCGCTGGCCGCCCGACAGCAACGAGCCCATCTCGCCCACCGGCAGGTCCCAGCCCATCGGGTGACCGGAGACGACGCGGTCCAGGCCCGTGAGCTTGGCCACCTCGACCAGCCGCTGCGCGTCGACATGGCGTCCCATCAGGACGTTGTCGCGCAGGGTGCCGTGGAACAGCCGGGGCTCCTGCGACACGAAACCGACCTTGCTGCGGAACTCGGCCGGATCGACCTGGCGCAGGTCGATGCCGTCGATCTCGACGTGGCCCTCGGTCGGCTGGTACAGGCCGGCCAGCATGCGCAGCACGGTCGACTTGCCGCTGCCGATGCGACCCAGGATCGCCAGGCGCTCGCCCGGCTGCACCCGCATGGTGACGCTGCGCAGCACCTTGGGCGACTGCGCGTCGCCCTGCGCGGGATAGGAGAAGCCGATGTCGTTCAGGCCGATGCGGCCGGTGATCTGGTTCAGCGGCACGTAATTGCGGGCGGAGTCGCGCTCCACCGGGGCGCTCATCACCGAGTTCAGCGACAGCATCGCCGCCCGGGCGCCCTGGTAGCGGGTCGCCAGGCTCACCAGGCTGTTCAGCGGCACCGTGGCGCGGCCGGCGAACATCACCGCGCCGATCAGCGCGCCGGCGCTGATGACGCTTTCGTTGATCAGGTAGACGCCCCAGACCAGCATCACGAGGTTGATCGCCTGCTGCATGGTCATCGAGATGTTCATGCTCCAGCTGGCCATCGTGCGGGCCTTGAGCGCGGACTCGGCGACGATGGCGGTGCTGTGCTCGTAGCGTCTCAGGAAGCGGCCTTCGGCGCCGGTGGTCTTGAGGTCCTCGAGGCCTTCGAGCGCCTCGACCAGCGTGCCGTGCAGGTCGGCCGCCTCGGTCATGTTGGTGCGCATCGCGCGGCGCAGGTAGCCCTGGATGCCGAAGCTCATCAGCAGCATCAGGGGGATCGCCACCATCAGCACCCAGCCCAGCGGACCGCCGATGATGAAGGTCATCGCGACGAAGAGGATCACGAACGGCAGGTCCGTCAGCACCGACATCGTGGCCGAGGTGAAGAAGTCGCGCACGACTTCCACCTGCGCGAGGTAATGCGCATACGAGCCGGCCGACGCGGGACGATGTTCCATGCGCACGCCCAGCGTCTGGCGGAACAGCTTGGCGCCGACGATCAGGTCGGTCTTGCGGCCGGCCAGGTCGATCAGGTGCGCCCGCAGCTGGCGCGCGAAGAGGTCGAAGACCAGTGCCAGGCCGGCACCGACCGCCAGCGTCCACAGCGTGACGAAGGCCTGGTGCGGGATGACCTTGTCGTAGATGACCGAGGTCACCAGGCCCGACACCATCATGAGCACGTTGCTCAGCAGCGCGGCAAGCATCGCCGAGCGGTAGTACGGGATGAAGCGCTTGAGCGTGCCGAACAGCCAGTGCGAATCGGCCTGCAGCAGCGGCGTGTCGTCCTTCGCGCCGCTGATCGGCTTGGCCTGCGAGACCTCCTGCGGCGCGATCGCGAGGATGAAGCCGCTGTACTCCTGATCCAGCTCGGAGGCCGGGGCGACACAGCTGGCGGCTTCGGGACCGGGGAAGACGACTTCGTAGCGGACCGCGCCCGAGCCGTCGTCGTCCAGACGGCGCACCAGCACGCAGGCGTCGCCGCCGTTGAGCAGCAGCACCGCCGGGAGCAGCAGCTGGTTGATCTCTTCGATGCCCTTGCGCAGCAGGCCGGCGTTGTAGCCGGCTTCGCGCATCAGGCGGATCGCCTGGTCGGGGCTGAGCGCGCCTTCGACGGGCGCGCCGGCACGCAGCGATTCGACCGAACGGGCTCGACCGTGATGCTGCGTCAGCCAGGACAGGCACTGCAGCAGCGGATCGACCGCCGGCTGCTGAGCCAGGTCCGCGAGCGGGTCGTGCGGCGCGTCCGGGATGCCGGGCGCACGCTGACCGTCTTCCGCGGCCAGGCGCAGGCCGGGGCCGCGGGCGCGCTGGTCACCGTCGAAGAAGGGGTCGTGAGGCCGGTTCATTGATCAAATCTTGTCAATTTCAGCTTCTTTGTGCGAGTGCCAATTGCTCGAATTCGCGCTCGATGTCACGAACGATGGCCGGCATGTCGAAAAGTGCGCTGTGGCGCCCCTCGTCTCGCAGGTAGCGCTTGTAGGACTTGGCACGGCCCGGATTGAGACCGATCTGGACGGCGCGCTGGACGTATTCCTCGACCGAGAAGGTGATCAGGTCCGGGAGGCCGACCGCCGTCAGCAGGCTGCCGCACATGCGGGAGATATAGCTGCGGCCCGAACGCGTCAGGATCGGGGTGCCCATCCAGAGGCAGTCGCTGGCGGTCGTGCCGGCGTTGTACGGGAAGGTGTCCAGCACCAGGTCCGGCAGCCTGAAGCGCGCCAGATAGTCCGGCGGCGCCACGCGCGGAGCGAAGATCAGCCGCGACGGGTCGATGCCGGCGGCTTCCGCCTCGCGCCGCAGGTTGCTCTTGGCCCACTCGTTGTCCGCCAGCAGCCACAGCACCGAATTCGGCACGCCGTGCAGGATGCGCATCCAGGCGCCGAACATCTCGGCGTTCATCTTGTGGTTGTTGTTGAACGAGCAGAAGACGAAGGCGTCCTCCGGCAATTCGTACTGGGCGCGGGTCGGATCGGCGCCGACCTCGCGCTTGCGGTCGCTGACCTGGTAGCAGTGCGGCAGGAAAATGGGCTTTTCGCTGCAGTACGGCAGGTATTCGGGCGGCATCGTGAAGCGATCCGCCAGGATCCAGTCCACGCCGGGCAGCAGCGACGTGGCGGGCAGGCCCAGGTAGCTCACCTGCACCGGCGCCGGACGATGCGCCAGGATGTTGGGGCGGGCGCCGCTGGTCAGGCCCTGCAGGTCGACCAGCACGTCGATGCCGGCCTGTGCGATCAGCTTGGCGGCGGTCGCGTCGTCCATCGCGTTCAGGCGCCAGACCTTGTCCATCGACATCAGGATCCGCTTGCGCAGCGAAGTGCCGTCTTCCCGGCTCCAATCGAAGGCATGAATCTCGAACTTCTCGCGATCGTGCAGTTCGTAGAGTTCGGCGGTCAGCAGGCCGACGGCATGCATGCAGAGGTCACCGGAAAGGTAACCGATCTTGATCTTGCCTCCCTGCTGCCGGGCGGCCACGGAGACCGGATGGCGCCAGAGCGCATCCTTCTGCTTCGTCACCTTCTCGTGGACGAAGCGTTGGGCGGCGCCCATCTGCAACGCGGGGTCGTCGGTGGCACTCAGCGTCGCCAGCAACGAGGTCGCGATCAGCAGCTTGTTGTGGGTAACGTCGCCGAAGGCCTCATAAACCGGCCACTTGCACTGCTTCTGACGGATGTGCACATAGTGCTGCATCACGTCCGTCTGCTCCGGATTGAGCGTCAGGCTGCGCACCATCAACGCCTCGGACTCGTCGTACCGACGTTGCAGTTCGAGCAGCCGGGCCGCGTTGTTGAAGGCATGGGTACGCAGGCCGGTCTGGTCGGCGCCGAGCGCCTCCATCGGGGCCGCGCCTTCATAGACTTCGCGCCAGGCGGCGAGGGCTTCGTCGACGCGCCCCAGGTGCTCCAGCTGATGACCCAGGTTCAGCCGGGCCTGGGCGAAGGTCGGGCTGATCGCCAGCGCCTGTCGGTAGACCTGCTCGGCACGGTCGTGCTGCTGGATGTTGCCCAGCACCGTGCCCCAGTTGTAGAGCGCCACGAGGCGCGCCGCGGGCGGCTGGCCCTCATGGGTGAGCCACGTCTCATACAGATGCGCGGCGGCATCGCCGAGGTTCTGTCCCTGGAAGAAGTTGCCGCGATCCATCAGCTCCGGCAGCGGGAGCGAGCCCTCGCGGGCACGGGTCAGCAGTTGCTCCCATTCCTGGGCCAGCGGGGCGGGAACGCTCAAGTTCGGCATGCTGGGGCGGGCGATGTCCATGTGATCGGGCTTTCGGGGCGCGGTGGAGCGGTCCGGCGGGCATGGCCGGACGCGCCGGCTCGGGCCCTTTGGCCGCCTGTACGGGATTGTGTCCGTGCGTTCCCGCAAGGCATCCCGGCAAATGGACCGTGCGGACCGTCCATTTCCTTGCCTGGGATCCCTGCCCTGGGCGCGCCGCGGACACCGGCGACCCGCCCATTCAGCCCGTTATCGGCCGCCGGAGTGAGAACTTGAGCACGATTTGAGGCCCCCGTCACCGCCTTATTCGAGCTTCTTGTTACAGGTCGGACTTCCACAATCGTTTCGCGATCCAGGCCTCGAGAGCCGGGACGCCGCGCGATAGAGCAAGCCCGCCAAGGGACGTCGAGGGACGCGCGTTCATCAACCAGGACAAGAAGAACGCAACCCATGAAAGCGATTCCGAGTCTGTCCCGATGGGACGAGATCGTCGAGGCGGCCGAAGCGGTGGAAGCCCTGGAGCCCGACGATTTCGAGACGCGCGCGGTGGACACCCAGTCCTGGGTGGAGCCGGCCGGCCGCCTCGGCGGCGCCGGCGGCGCGGCGATGAACGATGCGCCGACACGGCGGCGCAACGGGGATTCCATCTTCCAGAGCCTGATGCGGCTGTGGCCCGGCGAAGGCCGCCGGCCCCAGGCCAGCGCGCGGGCCATGGCCAAGCTGCGGACGGCCTTCCGCGCCAGCGTCACCGACCTGGCCGACGAGGCCGACGAGGCCGACGCGCTCACGCAGGAACGCGTCGCCGCCCTGCTCCGCCACATCGTCCATGCGCGGCATCCACAGGACCTGTGGCACCTGCGGACGGCGATCTACACGGAAGTGGCCCGCTGCTTCGACCAGACGGAAGCCGAAGCCCGACTGATCGCACTCAACCGGCAGTTGGAACAGGGCAAGAGCCTGTTGCGGAGGTTGCTGGGCTGACGCCTACTTCGACGGGCCGGGCGTTGGCCGCCATGGCATGGGGCCCCGCCGGCAAGCGGCGAAGCCCCAAGCCATGCCGTCCCCGACCACCCCTTCCTTCGACGGTTTTGCGACCGAGGAGCGCGGGGGATCGGGGATCGGGGATCGATTTACTTCGGCTGACCCAGGAAATCCATCTTGCCCAGCGGCACGCCGGCGTGGCGAAGCAGCGCGTACAGCGTGGTGGCGTGGAAGAAGAAGTTGGGCAGGTTGTAGAAGCGGGCGAAGTCCTGGCCTTCGAACTTCAGCGGTTCCTTGTCGCGGCGCGGCACGCTGACCGCACGGGTCTCGGAGCCGTTGATCTGCTCGGGCGTGACCGTCTTGATGAAGTCGCGGGTCTTCTGGATGCGCTGGATCAGCTCTTCCAGGCTGGCCTCGGTGTCGGGCCAGCTCGGCACCTCGATGCTGGCCAGGCGCGCGGTGCCGCTCTTGGCGGCGTCGCTGGCGATCTGGACCTGGCGCGGCAGCGGCAGCATGTCCGGCGCCAGGCGCAGCGTCAGGTAGACGGACTCGTCGAAGCCCTTGGCGAGGGCGTGATCGCGCGCGGTGCGGATCCACGTCTGCATGTTGCTCAGCATGCGGTCGAACACCGGCACGGTGGCGGCGTACATGTCCATGGAAGTCTCCTTGTCTGGATGGGGGGATGCGATGCGGGCCGGATGCTAGTGCCTGTTCCGATCTGTTGCACGACGCTCGCCCAATGGCCTTGGGGTGACCGTTACAGGCGAGTAGGATCGGAGCCCGCACGCCTATGAACATCATCATCCTCGACGACTACCAGGACGCCGTGCGCAAGCTCCCTTGCGCCGTCAAGCTGGACGCGCTGAACGCCAAGGTCTTCACCAACACCGTCAAGGGCATCGGGCAGCTGTCTGTCCGGCTGCGGGACGCCGAAGTGCTGGTGACGATCCGCGAACGCACCCACTTCCCCCGCCAACTGCTGGAAAAGCTGCCCAAGCTCAAGCTGATCTCGCAGACCGGCCGCGTCGGCAAGCACATCGACGTCGACGCCTGCACGCGGCTCGGCATCGCCGTGGCCGAGGGCGGCGGTTCGCCGATCGCCCCCGCGGAACTGACCTGGGCGCTGATCATGGCCGCGATGCGGCGGCTGCCGCAGTACATCTCGACGCTCAAGCACGGCGTGTGGCAGCAGTCGGGTCTGAAGTCCGGCGCGATGCCGCCCAACTTCGGCCTGGGCATGGTGCTGCGCGGCAAGACGCTGGGCATCTGGGGCTACGGCAAGATCGGCCAGCTGATCGCCGGCTACGGCAAGGCCTTCGGCATGCAGGTGCTCGTCTGGGGCAGCGAGGCCTCGCGATTGCGCGCGCAGGCCGACGGCCACCAGGCCGCCGACAGCCGGGAGGCCTTCTTCGAACAGGCCGACGTGCTGACGCTGCACCTGCGCCTCTCGGATGACACCACCGGCATCGTGAGCGCCGAGGACCTGGCACGGATGAAGCCGACCTCGCTGTTCGTGAACACGTCGCGGGCGGAGCTGGTCGCCGACGGCGCGCTGGTCTCCGGCCTGAACCGCGGCCGCCCCGGCATGGCGGCGGTCGACGTGTTCGAGTCCGAACCGATCCTGCAAGGCCACCCGCTGCTGCGCCTGGAGAACGCCGTGTGCACGCCGCACATCGGCTACGTCGAGCAGGACAGCTACCAGATGTACTTCGACGCGGCGTTCGACAACGTCCTGAACTACATGGCCGGCAAGCCGTCCAACATCGTCAACCCGGACGTCCTGAAGGGGCTCCGGTGAGCGCAGGGCCTGCCTCCGGAACGCCCTCCTCCCCTGAAGGCGCCGCGACGGACGCCGCGCCCCCGCCGCTCTCGCAACCCGAGTCCCTCCCGCAGCTGTTCTGGGCCTTCACCTGGCTGGCGCTGCAGGGATTCGGCGGCGTGCTCGCCGTGGCCCAGCGGGAACTGGTCGAGCGGCTGAACTGGATGACGCGCGAGGAGTTCGTCGAGACGCTCGCCGTCGCGCAGGTGCTGCCCGGACCGAACATCGTCAACATCTCGCTGATGATCGGCGACCGCTTCTTCGGCTTGCGCGGCGCGCTGGTCGCCCTGGCCGGGATGATGCTGTTCCCGGCCGTGATCGTGCTGGTCCTGGCCGCGCTGTCGACGACCTGGCTGGCCTCGCCGCGGATGACCGGCGCGCTGCGCGGCATGGGCGCCGTGTCGGCCGGGCTGATCCTGGCCACGGGCTTCAAGCTGCTGCCCTCGCTGAAGAAGAATCCGATCGGCCTGACGCCCGGACTGGCGCTCGCGGCGCTGGTGTTCTGCGCGACCGTCTGGCTGAAGCTGCCGCTGTTCTGGATCGTGCTGAGCGTGGGGGGCCTGGGCATGACGCTGGCGCTGATCGCGCTCAAGCGCAGTCGCGCAGGCGTCCGCCCATGAACCCGGTCGCGACGCCAGGCGTGCACGCCGGCCTTCATGCCGGGTGGAGCCAGATGCTCGTCGGCACGCTGAGCTGGCCCGAACTCGGCGCGCTGATGCTGCACTTCCTGATGCTGTCGCTGCTGTCGATCGGCGGCGCGATCACGACGGCGCCGGACATGCACCGCTACCTGGTCGACGAGCGCCACTGGCTGACGGACCAGAGCTTCACGAGCTCGATCGCACTGGCGCAGGCGGCGCCGGGTCCGAACATCCTGTTCGTCGCGGTGCTCGGCTTCAATGTATCGGGGCTGCTGGGCGCGGCGGCGGCGATGGCCGGCATCCTGCTGCCGTCGACGACGCTGGTCGTGGCGGCGACGCGCTGGGCGCGCAACAACCGCGAGCACCTCGGGGTGCGCGCGTTCACGGTCGGCATGGCGCCGCTGACGCTGGGCCTGATGATCGCGACGGGCTGGCTGCTGGCCGCGCCCTATCTCGTCGAGCCCACGCATCGCTGGGCGACGCTGGCGATGATCGTCGCGACCGTCGTGCTCACGATGCGGACCAGGATCGGGATCGTGTGGCTGGTGCTGGGCGGCGGGGTGCTGGGCGCACTCGGGGTCGTCTGAGGTCATCCCCGGACCCCGTCGGCGCCATGGTTTCGCGGGAACCGTGCTCAAGCTGGCGCCGGGATGGTCGATAGTGAAGGCATGAACATCACCAACTCCCCCAGCGTCGCCGCAGCGGTCAGCAGTGCATCCGGCAGCACGCCGGGCACGGTCGGCAATGCCGCCAGCCTGCTGGTGCTCCGCAAGGCCATGGATGTCCAGGAATCCGGCGCCGCCGCATTGCTCGCCGCCCTGCCGCAGCCGACCGCCCTCGCCACCGAGGGCACGCTCGGGCGCAACCTCGATACCTACGCCTGAGCCCTCGCCCGCCGCCCGCCGCCCGGGCCGAGCCCCGGGGCTGGATCGTCCCGGCCGGGCATCGCCCGGCCAGTTGGCCGCCCGTTCAGAGGTCCTTCGTCCCGAAGATCTTGTCCCCGGCGTCGCCGAGGCCCGGGATGATGTAGCCGTTCTCGTTGAGGTGCGAGTCGATCGCCGCGGTCCAGCAGCGGATGTCCGGGTGCGCCTTGTTCAGCGCCGCCACGCCTTCCGGCGCCGCGACCAGGACCAGCGCCCGGATGTCCTTGCAGCCGCGCTGCTTCAACAGGTCGACCGTCGCGATCATCGAGCCGGCCGTCGCCAGCATCGGGTCGACGATCAGCGCGGTGCGCTCGTCCAGCTTGCCGACGAACTTCTCGAAGTAGTTCACCGGCTGCAGCGTCTCATGGTCGCGCGCCAGGCCGACCACGCTCACCTTGGCGTTGGGCATCATGTCCAGCACGCCGTCCAGCATGCCCAGGCCCGCGCGCAGGATGGGCACCACCGTGACCTTGCGACCGGCGATCTGGTCGATCTCGACCTGGCCGCACCAACCCTCGATCCTCGTCTTCTCGAGCGGGAAGTCCGCCGTCGCCTCGTAGGCCAGCAGCCGCGCGACCTCGCCAGTCAACTCGCGGAACTTCTTGGTGGACATGTCGCCCTCCCGCATCAGGCCGATCTTGTGCTTGACGAGGGGATGCGTGACTTCGATGACTGGCATGGGCGCTACCGGGCTTGGGGATGCGGAGTTTGGAACGGCGCCTCGTGGGCGCCGGGATGGACGCGATTATCTCGCGCCGCCGTGCGCAGCCCCTCTCAGACCTTCTTCTGCCGCTGGCGCAGCGCCTCGTACAGGCACACGCCGGCCGCGACCGAGACGTTCAGGCTTTCCACCGCGCCCTGCATCGGGATGCGGACCAGCTCGTCGCAGGTCTTCGCGGTCAGCTGGCGCATGCCGTCGCCCTCGGCGCCGAGCACCAGCGCCACCGGTCCCGTCAGGTCCAGGTCGTACAAGGTCTTCTCCGCCTGGTCCGAGGTGCCGATCACCCAGATGTCGCGCTCCTTGAGCTCGTTGAGCGAGCGCGCCAGGTTGGTGACCATCAGGTAAGGCACGGTCTCCGCGGCACCGCTGGCGACCTTGGCCACCGTCGCGTTGAGTCCGACCGCATGGTCCTTGGGCGCGACCACCGCGTGGGCGCCGGCGCCGTCCGCCACGCGCAGGCAGGCGCCGAGGTTGTGCGGGTCGGTGACGCCGTCCAGCACCAGCACCAGCGGCGGTCCCTCGACCTGCTCCAGCACCTCGTCGAGCGAATGCGACTGCGCCACCGCCTTGACCCGCGCCACCACGCCCTGGTGGCGGTGCGAGCCGCACAGCGCCTTCAGCCGGTCGTCGTCGCTCTCGACGAGTTTCGCGCCCGCCGCCTCGGCCTTCTCGAGGAAGCCGCGCATGCGCTGGTCCTTGCGCGTGGCGTCGAAGAGGATTTCCTGCACCGAGGCCGGCGCGGTCTTCAGGCGGACGGTGACGGCATGGAAGCCGAACAGGATCTGGGTCTTGGCGGGAGAGGAGCTCATGGACGCGATTGTCGCGCACCCTTGCCGGCCCTGACCGCCGGGCCCCTCACAGCAGACCCAGCGTCCGCGCCCCCGTCAACGCGCCGATCATCACCGGCTGGTGGACCATGTAGTAAGACAGCGACCACCGCCCCATCACCGACAGCGGACGGACCGCCGGCAGCAGCGGTCGCTGCATCCACTGCCGCACGGCCTCGATGCGCATCAGCGCGCAGCCCCACAGCATCGGACCCAGCCACGGCAGGATCGGCACGTAATCCTCGGTCAGCGGCTTGCGCGTGACCAGGCCGAGCCAGTTGGTGGTCCGGGTATCGAAGAAGGGATGCGCGACGAAGAACGGCAGCGCGACCGCGACCGCGCCCAGCAGCCACAGCGCGGCGGTGGGCAGCCTCGAGAAGCCGAAGCGCACCAGGATGAGCATCAGCGCCATGCCGTGCAGCACGCCGAAGCTGATGAAGGAGCGCGGGAACATGAACCACGAGCCGATCGAGACCAGCAGCGCGCAGGCCATCACCTGACCCCAGCGGCGCCAGAACCGGTCCGCCGTCTGGCCCTGGGCCAGCGCGACCGCCTGCCCCATCCCCGCGCAGAGCAGGAACAGGCTGACGATGCCGCTGCGCTGCCAGGTCCAGAACGGATCCCGGTAGAAGTCCTGCACGACGATCTTGAAGTAGCTCAGGTCGAAGCAGAAGTGGAAGACGGTCATCCAGACCATCGCCACGCCGCGCAACGCGTCGAGCCGGTCGTAGCGGGGGGTCGTCGGGACATCGCGAGACGCGGCCTCGAGGCCGGGGTCAGGCGTTGCGATCGGGAAGCGGGCCGGCGGATTCATCGGGGATGCAGTCTACATAAGCCATCGCGCCACTCGATGACGCGCGGCCGGCCATCGACCATCGACCCACCCGACCCCCGCATTCAGGTGGGTCCAGGGCCACGGCCAACGATCCGGCGCCTGGTGCCGGTACCGGGTACCGGGTACCGTGTACCGGCGGTCCCCTTGCGCTACTGCCGCCCCTTCCACGGCACCAGCCGGCGTTCCACCGCCCGCATGGCCGCCGAGAACGCGAAGGCGCACGCCGCGATCACGCCGATGCCGAAGAACACGGCATCCGTCGACAGGAAGTGGGAGGCCGACATCACCATGAACCCGATCCCGCGCGTGGCGGCGATCAGTTCCGCGGCCATCAGGGTGCCCCAGCCGACACCGAGCGCGATGCGGATGCCCGTCAGGATCTCGGGCAGCGCCGACGGCAGCACGATGTCCTTGAAGAGCTGCCAGCGCGTCGCGCCCAGCGACAAGGCCGCGTTCACGCGCTCCTGCGACAGGGAGCGGACACCCGCCTGCGCCGACATCACGACCGGCGCGAACATCGCCAGCGTGAGCAGCGCGATCTTCGAGGTCTCGCCGATGCCCAGCCAGATGATCATCAGCGGCAGGTAGGCCAGCGGCGGCAGCGGCCAGTAGAACTCGATCGGGGCGTCCAGGATCCCCTTGGCCCAGCGGTTCATGCCCATGGCCAGGCCCGCGGGGATGCCCAGCGCGATCGCGAGGATCGCGGCCGCGAGGATGCGGCCCAGGCTGGCCCCCACATGCGCCCACAGCGACGCGTTGGCGTAACCCTCCGCGACGATGCTGCGCGCGGCCTCCAGCACTTCGCCCGGCGGCGGCAGGAACAGCGGCTCGACCCACCCGGCGCGCGTCACCCCGTACCACGCGAGCAGGATCGCGGCGCCGGTGCCGAGACTGATGGGCACCGTGGACCGCTCGCCGATGCCGAAGGCGCGCGACTTGACGAGGCGCGGCCCGGCCGCGGGCGGGGTGTGAGGCGCGATCTCGGGAACGACCGCGCTCATGCCGCGGCCTCCGCGCGCTCATGGCGCAGATCGCTGCGATGGACGATGGCGCGGATCTCCTCGCGCAGCGCGGCGAACCGGGGCTGCGTCTTGACGGCCCGGGCGTCGCGATCCCGTGCGAACTGGTGGACGAAGTCGAGCTCGTAGCGCGCCACGATGCGGCCCGGGCGCGGCGACATCACGATCAGCGTGGTGCCCAGGAACAGGGCCTCCTCGATCGAGTGCGTGATGAAGAAGACCTGCTTGCGCGTGCGCGCCCAGACGTCCACCAGCAGTTCCTGCATCTGCTCGCGCGTCATGCTGTCCAGCGCGCCGAAGGGCTCGTCCATCAGCAGCAGGTCCGGGTCGGTCGCCAGCGCGCGCGCCAGGCCCACGCGCTGCCGCATGCCGCCCGACAGCTCGTGCGGCGCGGCCTGGGCGAAGTCCTGCAACCCCACCAGGCGCAGCAGCGCCAGCGCCCGCTCGTGACGCTCCGCTCGACCGACCCCGGCGAACTTCAGGCCCAGCGCCACGTTGTCGACGACGCTCGCCCAGGGCAGCAGCGTGTCCTTCTGGAACACCACGCCGCGGTCGGCGCCGGGACGATCCACGGGCCGGCCGTTGAGCGTGATGCGCCCGTCGGACAGCGGCAGGAAGCCGGCCATCGCGTTGAGCAGGGTCGACTTGCCGCAGCCCGAGGTGCCGAGGGCGACGACGAAGCCGGCCTCGGGGATGTCGAGCGAGACACGATCGAGGGCGTGGATGGGCTGACCCCCCGGCCCTCGAACCACACGCTGGCCTGGTCGACGCGAAGCATGGCGGCCCCCGCCGCACTCATGGCGCCAGGCCGGCCACCACGGCCGGCGTGACGAACGGCGCGTAGCTGGGCAGCACGCGCGGGATCTTGCGCTGCGACTGCAGGAACACCGCCGTCTCCTTCAGGATGCGGGCCACGCCGGACTTCTCTCCGCCGGCCAGCCAGGCCTCGGTGGCCTGCGTCCGCGCCGGCAGCAGCGACAGGTTGCGCAATGCCGACGCCTGCGTGGCGGGCGTGCCGCCGAGCAGCTTCGCCAGGGCGCGCGCGTGCTCGCTGTCCGGGCCCCAGGCCGCCGGGTCCTTCAGGAACGAACCCGTGTACTTGTCCGCCGTGGCCGCGAAGGCCTTCAGGAAGGCGGGATTCGACGCGGCGAACGACGCGGACGCGACCCAGGCCGAGAAGGTCGGCGCGCCCTTGTCGGCGACGTCCTTGGACGTCACGAGCACCTTGCCGTTCTTCTTCAGCTCCGTCAGCGCCGGGTCCCACACGAAGCCGCCGTCGAGGTCGCCGCGGTTGAAGCCCGCCACGATCTCCGGTTGCGGGATCGCGAAGACCTGGACGTCCTTCTCGGTGAGCCCCTGGCTCTTGATCAACGCCAGCAGCTGGTAGTGGTCGGTCGAGACCGGCGCGGCGGCCAGCCGCTTGCCCTTGAGGTCGGCCACGGTGTGGATGCCCGAGCCGTTGCGCACGACCAGCGCCTCGTCGATGCCCGAGATCGAGGCGAGGTAGAACGCCTTGACGTCGAGACCGCGCGAGACCGCCGCGGCGTACGGGCTGGAGCCGACGTAGCCGACCTGCACGTCGCCGGAGGCGATGGCGGCGAAGACATCGGCGCCCGAGTCGAACCGGCGGAAGTCGATCTGCACGCCGGTCGCCCGCGCGAACTCGCCGTTCGCGATCGCCACCGAGGACGGCAGCGCATCGGTCTGGTAGCCGACGACGACCCTGGTGTCGGCCGCGATCGCGTGACCGGCCGGCAGCAGCAGCGCGGCAGCGATGAGGACCGCGCTACGGCGGGTGATGGCGTTCAGGAGTGTCATGGGGCGGAGGCTTTGTGGGTCAGACGGAGCGCACGCCATGCAGGCGGGGGCTTTGCTTTTTCCATGCTAGCCAGCGCCGGGTCGGCGGGCTTAGCCGCATTCCGACTAAGCTCATGCGACATCGCCGAATCGTGTCGCCGTCAGAGGAGAAGACGGCCTGGCATAAGGAGCGCTGATCGAGGCATCAGCGGGCAACGCCTTCACGGTACGGAGAGCCCGTGCAGACAATCGTCCGTCCCATTCGATCGCCTGCTCCGTGCCCCCATTCGTGCCTCCACTCGTGCCTCCATTCACCCCGCGCCAAGTGCCGCGCCACGCGTCTCAGAACGCGTCTCAGAGCGCGCCCAGGAAGGCGCCCAATCTCCTGCTGCTCATCGCCGACCAGCTCACGCCCGGCGCCCTCCCCGCCTACGGCCACCGCGTCGTGCAGGCGCCGCGCCTGCAGCGGCTCGCGGAAGAAGGCGTGGTGTTCGATTCGGCCTACTGCGCCAGTCCGCTGTGCGCGCCCGCGCGCCACGGCCTGCTGACGGGCCGGCTGCCGTCCACCTTCGGCGCGTTCGACAACGCGAGCGAGCTGCCCTCCGAAGTTCCGACGCTCGCGCATCACCTGCGCCGCAGGGGTTACCTGGCCATCCTCGCGGGGAAGATGCATTTCACCGGCGCGGACCAGCTTCACGGCTACGAGGAGCGGCTGACCACCGACATCTATCCGGCCGACTTCGGCTGGACGCCGGACTGGAGCCGCCCCGGCGAGCGCCTGCCCTGGTACCACAACATGGACTCGGTGCTGCAGGCCGGCCGCTGCGTGCGCAGCAACCAGCTGGACTTCGACGACGAGGTCGTGTTCGCCGCGCAGCGCCGCCTGTTCGACCTCGCACGACAGCCCGACGGACGACCGTTCTTCATGACGGTATCGCTGACGCATCCGCACGATCCCTACGCCATCGCCGACCCGTGGTGGAGCCGGCATCGTGACGAGGACATCGACCTGCCGCGGCTGCGCGCCGCGGACGTGCGGGACGACCCGCACACGGCGCGGTTGCGGCGCGCCAGCCTGGCGGATGTCCAGCCGGCGAGCGAGGCCCAGGTGCGCGACGCGCGACGCGGCTACTACGGTGCCATCTCGTACGTCGACGACCAGTTCGGCAAGCTGCTGGACACGCTGGAGGCGACCGGCCTGCGCGACGACACCATCGTCGTGCTCATCAGCGACCACGGCGACATGCTGGGCGAACGGGGGCTCTGGTACAAGATGTCGTTCTTCGAGCCGAGCGCGCGGGTCCCGCTGATCGTGCACGCGCCGCGTCGATTCCGACCGGGCCGCGTCGCGCACAGCGTGTCGCTCGTCGACCTGCTGCCCACGCTGCTCGATCTGGCGCATGACGGCACGGAAGGCACGGAAGGCACAGAAGGCGCACCGACGCCGGACATCCAGGGCCGCTCGCTGCTGCCGCATCTGCTGCGCACCGGCGGGCATGACGAGGCGTTCGCGGAGTACCTCGGCGAGATCGCGCTGGCGCCCATCGTCATGATCCGCCGCGGCAGCCGCAAGTTCATCCACTCGCCCGCCGATCCCGACCAGCTCTACGACCTGGTCGCCGATCCGCAGGAGCTGCACAACCTGGCCGACGAGCCCGCGCATGCGGACGAGGTCCGCGCGCTCCGCGAGGAGGCCGCGCGTCGCTGGGACCTGCCGGCGCTCGACGACCAGGTGCGGCGCAGCCAGCGCCAACGGCGCCTCGTCTTCGAGGCCGACGGCCAGGGGCGGCGTCCCACCTGGGACTTCCAGCCTCGCGTCGATGCGAGCCGGCAATACGTGCGCAGCCACCTCACGCTCGACCAGATCGAGGCGATGGCGCGATTCCCCGTGCCGCCGGCCGTCGCCGCCCCACGCCCTTCACACCAGGACGTCGGCACCACGACGTCGACACCCCACCCCTGACACCACGTCCTCCCCTCCACTGCCTTTCCCGCTTCGCGTCCCGCGACGCCCTCAGCCACACGCCATGACCCGTTCCTTCAAGCGCACGCCCGTCTGCCTGGTCCTTGCCGCATTGCCCTGGTCCGCCATGGCACAGCAGGACGCCACCGCCCCGGCCCCGGCCGCGACCGCCTCCGCGCCCGCCTCCGGGGCCCCGTCCACGCCAACATCCGGACCCGCCGCCACGATCGACGCGGTGACGGTCTTCGGCAGCGGCCAGTCACGCCAGGTCAATGCGCTGCGTCCGAGCGACCTGGGCGAGGCCCTGCCCGGCAGCAGCCCGCTGGCGGTGCTGAACAAGCTGCCCGGCGTGAACTTCCAGTCCGCCGACGCGTTCGGCGCCTACGAGTGGTCGACCAAGCTCACCATCCGCGGCTTCGGCCAGAACCAGCTGGGCTACACGCTCGACGACGTGCCGCTGGGCGACATGAGCTACCGCAACCACAACGGCCTGCACATCAGCCGCGCCATCGCCACGGAGAACATCGGCGACGTGCGGGTGTCGCAGGGCGCGGGTTCACTGCAGACCGCGTCCAGCAGCAACCTGGGCGGCACGATCGAATTCCGCTCGCTCGATCCGTCTCCCCACCGCGGCGCCCACGCCGAGACGACCTTCGGCGAGGACGCCTTGCGGCGGACCTTCGTGCGCCTCGACTCGGGCGCGTTCGCCGGCGACACGCGCCTCGCGATCAGCGTCGTCGATCAGCGTTCGGACAAGTGGAAGGGCCAGGGCCAGCAGCGCCAGCAGCAGTTCAACAGCAAGCTGGTGAGCACGCTCGGCGACGTGAAGCTCAGCGCCTTCCTCAACTACTCGCGCCGCGAGGAGGTCGACTACCAGGACCTGTCCAAGGAGATGATCGGCCGGCTGGGCACGCGTTGGGACAACTACTACGCGGACTGGAACGCGGCGCTGCGCTCCGCGCGGGGCCAGTGGTCGCGCGGTGAGACCTCGATCGACGACGCGTACTACGCGGGGTCGGGCCAGCGCCGGGACGTGCTCACCGGCGTGACGCTGGACTGGGGCATCACGGATCAGGTCGGGCTGAAGACGACGCTCTACCACCACCGCGACGAAGGTCCGAGCCTGTGGTTCACGCCGTATGCCCCGTCCTCCGACGCGGTGCCCGTCTCGCTGCGCACGGTGGAGTACGGCATCCGTCGCTCCGGCGTGCTGTCCACGCTGGAGGTGAGCACCGGCGCGCACGACCTGCGGGCCGGCTTCTGGCTGGAGGACAACCGGTTCGACCAGGCGATGCGCTTCTACTCCCAGGCGGCCGGTCCGATCTCGCCGTACGACGCGCCGAGGGACCCGACATCCACGCGCTGGGATTACCGCTTCGACACACGGACCCTGCAGTTCCACGTGGCCGATTCGATCCGCCTGTCCTCGCAACTGCGCGCCGACGTCGGCTTCAAGTCGCTGGTCAGCGCCGACAGCGTCCACACCCGCTCGGGCCCCGAGAAGACCGGCAGCATCGATGCCCGCGGGCGTTTCCTGCCGCAGCTGGGGGTGAACTGGAAGCTGGCCCCGGCGCAGGAGCTGTTCGCCTCGGCCTCGCGCAACCTGCGCGCCTACAAGGCCGCGGCGATGGAGGATTCCCCGTTCGCCTCGACCGACGCCGGCTTCCAGGCCACGCGGGGCCAGCTGCGACCCGAGCGCTCGACCACGGTCGAAGGCGGCTGGCGTTATCGCGACCTCGGGGCGTCGGCACTCGAAGCCTCCATCACCGCGTACCACGTCGACTTCAAGCATCGGCTGCTCGCGATCCAGCAAGGCGCCGCCATCGAAGGCAATCCGTCGGTGCTGGCCAACGTCGGCCGCGTGAAGACGCACGGCGTGGAAGCCGGGCTGTCCTGGTCGCCGCTGCGCCACCTGCGCTGGTGGAACACGCTGAGCTTCAACGACGCCAAGTACCGGGACGACTTCATCGACAACGGCGTCCTCGTCGCCACGGCCGGCAAGCAGGTGGTGGACGCGCCGCGCTGGCTCGCCAACACCAGCCTGCGCTACGACGACGGCCAGTGGTTCGGCCAGCTCGGCGCGCACTACGCGAGCCGGCGCTACTACACCTACCTCAACGACAACAGCGTGTCGGGCGCGACGCGCTGGGATCTCAGCGCCGGTGTGAAGCGGCCGGGCGGCGGCCTCGTGAAGTCGTGGCGCGTGCAGGTGAGCGTCAGCAACCTGTTCGACAAGGACAGCGTCGCCGCCATCGGCACGAACGGTTTCGTCACGAGCGATCCGAACGGGACGGCGCAGACGCTGCTGCTGGCCGCGCCGCGCACTGCGGCGATCACGGTGGCGGGCGACTTCTGAGCGCCGTGGTGCGCGCGCACTCGGCGACCAGCCAGTCGCAGAAGCGGCCCTGCAGGCCGTGCGACTGCCACGGCCGCAGCGTCGACAGGAAGTAGCCGCGCGAGGTCTGCAGCGGTTGCGCGTCGGCCTGCACGAGTTCGCCGCTGGCGAGCAGGTCGTCGACCAGCGGCGCCCAGCCGAGCGCCACGCCCAGGCCGGAGACCGCGGCCTGGACGACGAGCGAGTAGTCGTTGAAGGTGATCGCGTCCGACGCCGCGGGCGCACGTTGGCCGCGCCCGCGGAACCAGTCCGCCCAGCTCATCCAGCGCGCCGTCTGTCCGTGCTGCTCCAGTTGGAGCAAGGGCATGGCCGCCAGCTCGCGCGGCGTGGGCAGGCCGTGGCGCAACAGCGCCGGACTGCACACCGGCACCACCGACTCGGCGAAGAGCAGGCGATGCGATCCGGCGTCGGGGCACTCGCCGAAGATGACGCTGAGGTCGGGCACGCCGACGCGGGCATCGGGCTCGCTCTGCGACGTCAGCAGGCGCAGCTGCAGCTCGGGGATGGCCTGACGCAGCGCGACCATCCTCGGCAGCAGCCACAGCTTGGCGAAACCGAAGTCCGTGGACAGCGTCAGGGTGCGGCGCGACTGCTGCGTCCGCATGTCCGCGGTGACCAGGCGCAAGGCCTCCAGCGTCTGCTGCACCGTCTCGAGGAGGCGCTCGCCTTCATGGGTCAGGCGCACGCCGCGGTGCAGCCGGTCGAACAGCGGCAGCCCCAGCTCGTCCTCGAGCTTGCGGATGCGCAGGCTGACGGCGGGCTGCGTCGCGCCGAGCTCCTCGGCGGCCGAGGTGAAGTTGAGGTGCCTCGCGGCGGATTCGAAATGGATCAGCGACTGCAGCGCAGGCAGCGGCTGCGGCAAGGCCTTGTGGGACATCGAGGGCTCCGGGTCGGGTTCCCCAATGCAGGAAACGGCCGGAAGCTAACACCCGCGGAGGGCGCGTCCAAATGAGTTCCGCAGATATGCATATGGCCCCGCTGGGCCCGTGATCCGGAGGATGACGAAGCACGCGACGTCCGATCGCGCGCGACGGCGCGGCTTTCGACGCGCCGCGTCGCGAAAGACTTTTTCCAATCACCGCCCGCGATGCACTCTGTTGCGCTCGGTAGCGGCGTTCCCGGCTTCTGCAGAAATACATTGGCAACAAACCAGCCAATGAGCCCCATCCATGCAGAAGCCACGCCTCCTCAGCCGTCCGTTCCTGGGCATGTCCCCGATCGCCGCGGCGTTCTCGATGGCCGTCCTCACGGCCTGCGGCGGCGGATCGGGGTCGAACGAGGCCTCCCCGCCGCCGGTGGCGACCACGCCGCCGACGACCGGTGCCAGTTCACCGACGGCACCGGAAACGCCGGCCACCCCAACCACACCGACGCCGACGACACCCACGACGCCCACGACGCCGACGGTCCCGAGTCCCCCGTCGACGCCGCCCCCTCCGGAAACGCCGACCACCACGCCGACACCGGCACCGGTGCCTCCGGCCGGGACCGACGATCCCCAGACGGTCGCCACCTTCACCGCGACCGACGCCGACCTTCCCAACCCCGAGCGCGGCTTCTACCGCTGGACCTGGGCCAACCTCGACACCTTCACCCGCGCCGACGCCGATGACGCCTACAAGGCCGGTTACCGGCTGCTGTTCTCCAAGCTGGACCTGTCGGCCTATCGCGGCTCGGACCTGACCCCGGCGCTGCTCGCGCAGGTCGAGACGGCGCTGGATCACGCGCGCGCCGCCGGCGTGAAGCTGGTGATCCGGGTCGTCTACAACTATCCCGAATCCGAGGTCGACTACCAGAACGCCAAGGACGCGCCGCTGTCGCGCGTGCTGGCGCACATCACGCAATTCAAGCCGGTCCTGCAGCGCAACGCCGACGTCATCGCCTTCATGCAGGCGGGCTTCATCGGCGCGTGGGGCGAGTGGCACACCTCCTCCAACAACCTGACCGCGGCCGCCAGCCGCAACCAGATCCGCGATGCGCTGCTGGCCGCGCTGCCGGCGAGCCGCTTCATCCAGCTGCGTTATCCGCCCTACGTGATGGACGGCACCCCGACACTGCCGAGCCTGGGCGCGGTGCTGACCGGCAGCCTGCGCGTCGGGGTGCACAACGACTGTTTCCTCGCCAGCAAGACGGACGTCGGCACCTACGACGACAACACGGCGACCGCGACGAAGCAGCGCGACTACGTCGACCAGCTGGGCGACCTCGCGCCGTTCGGCGGCGAGACGTGCAATCCGGCCGACGAAGCCGGCGCCGTGCCGCGCAGCCAGTGCGCCGACATCCTCGCCGAGGGTGCCCGCTACAACCTGACCTACCTCAACGACGAGTACTACCGCACGGCCTTCCACGACAAGTGGGTGCAAGGCGGCTGCATGGCCGACGTGCGCCGGAAGATGGGCTATCGCTTGGCGCTGGTGAAGGTGTCGCACGCGGCGTCGGTCACGCGGGGTCAGGCCTTGAGTGTCCGGCTGGACCTGCGCAACGACGGCTGGGCGCGCGTGTTCAATCCACGCGGCGTGCAGCTGGTGCTCAAGCATGCGACGAGCGGCGAGGTGCGCCGCATCGACGCCTCCGGCGCGGATCCGCGCACGTGGCTGCCGAGCGGCGTCGATCAGGCGGCGACGCTCTCGGCGTCCGTGCCAGCCGACCTGCCGGCCGGTCGTTATCAGGTCAGCGTGGCCTTGCCCGACGGCGACGCGCGTCTGGCCACCGACGCGCGATTCGCGATCCGTTGGGCGAATGCGGACAACGCCGCGGCGGGGCAACGCTGGGATGCCGCGCTGGGCGCGTTCTCGCTCGGGACCATCGTCGACGTGAAGTGATTTGGCTGCACGAGAGCTATCGTCGACTGCCTGGTCCGGCGGCCCTCACCCCAGCCTCTCCCGCCAGCGGGAGAGGGAAAGGATCGGCGATCAGCGCGAGGCCATCGCCTGCGCCTGCAGACGACCGATGGCCGTGATGCGCTGAAGGCGCCGCAGCGCCTGATGCGCCGACGGCCCGTCGCAGTCGTCGTGTTCGAGCGTGGCAGCCAGGGCTTCGCGCAGTCGCGGAATGTCGTTGGCCGAGGCCGCCCGGCGGAACCGGACGCTGAAGCACAGGGACGCCAACGCCTCGCGCTCGCGTTCTCCGAGCGCCACGAAGTCCCGCTGCCACCGAGGCACGCGCGGTCTGACCGGCAACCCGTCGAGCAGGTCACCGCCGGAGCGATGGCGCCTCTGCCGCGATGGTGCCGCGAGCAGCAGTTCCCGGGGCAGCGCCACGCTCGACTGCAGCGCGACAGCGCACAGCATGCCCATGACGAGATTGGCGTGATACGACGTGCGCATCACCACGTCCTCGTGGGTGAGACCGTGTCCGGACCGCGCCGCCCAACGCGCGTAGTCCGGGCCCGGCAGGAACGTCTGCTGGTCCTGAGACCTCGCCAGCACGTCGAAGGCGAAGACCGCCGCCGGGCTCCAAGGCTGGCGCAGCATCGGCCAGGTCCACAGCAGCTCGGCCGCCAGATCGAAGTTGTCCGCATCGAGCGCCGCCGCCAGTCCGGCCTCCGCTTCGGCGAGGATGTCCTCGACCGGTCGCGGCAGAGGCACCGGACGCCGCCCCATGTCGGAGGCGTACATCACCACGTGCGTGAACATGTAGAGGTCCAGCGTCAAGCAGCCCAGCACATCGAGCGGCCATCCGATGCATGTCGCGACCAGCAGCTCCTCATCGATGGGCTCGACGTCGACGCGCCCGCGCCGGATCTGGTCGAGCCAGGCGCATTCGAGCTGGTGATTGGGCAGGCGCTCCGGACCGCAGGCGTCCTCGCCGTCGAGGATGTCGTCGAGCAGCCGATCGAACGCCTCGTCCGGATAGCCGGCATCGCCGAGGAACAGATGCGCCGACGCATGCTCCAGCGCGCGGCCCGCATCGTTGCACAGGCGCTCGCGCACGCGCGCCCCGCGCGCCTGCGCCACGAGTTGCACCGCGAGCAACCGGGCCTCGACATCGAGCGTCTCGTCCTCGCCGCGCAGCGGTGCTGTCGTGCGCAGCAGCATCGCGGCCTCGCCGACGACCTTGCCGAGCACGAGCGCGGCGGGCCGATCCGCGCCGCCTTCAACCGGGGCCTCCTCCTCCGCGGCCACGGCCGCCTTCAAGGTTCTCCGGGCCAGGCGCACCGCGAGGTGCACACGGCCCAGCAGGTCGTCCCGACGCCGGGTCGCGACCGACCGCCTGCCAACCATCGGCCGGACCGGCAGCATCGAGACAACCGCGTTCATCTCGTCACTCGCGCAGCTGCGGGACGTTGCGCAGGATGTCGAGCTCCGGTCCCGGCCAGCCGCAGTTCCAGATGGCGTGGCGATTGATGATGGTGACCAGCGGCTCGCCCTGCAGCAGGGCGCGTTCGCCGAACTTGGCGAAGGTCGCGCTCACCGCGTCGATGTTGATGGCCTTGCTCTCGACGAGCGCTTCGATGACCTGCTGCTGGAAAGCGGTTCTCGCTTCGGTTCTCATGGCTGACTCCTTGGTAAAGCTGATAGGGCTGGTAAGGCCTGATGACTGCGTGGCTCATGCCGCGACGAGGCCCCTCAGACGGCCCCCGGCGCATCGGGAACAAAGCGGACTGCTTCCCCTCGATCGCCTACCGGTTGTAGATGCCGCTCCCGCGACCCACTACCCCTAGCTCTCCCCCTCTGAAGTGGTCCCTCCAACGGGCGCCCGCGAATGAGCGCCCACCGTTGGGGGACGCTGCGCGAAGAACGGTTAGGTGATTACCCGTAGTTGTACGACATCCCTCTTGAAGCGTGATGTCCTGCTCGCTACCATCCGCTCACGCTGGTACCGGTACCAATCCCGATGCGATGACGGGTTCCAGCGCTGTTGTAGCCACGGAGACAAGCCCCTCATGACCTCGCCCCAAGCCCTCAAAGAGACGATTTCCCACGGCCTGCTGTCGTTCCCGCTGACCGACTTCGACGCCCAGCTGAACTTCGCGCCCAAGCCCTACGCCGAGCGCCTCGAATGGC
The DNA here is from genome assembly GCF_050632145.1 of Roseateles chitinivorans. Taxonomy (GTDB): domain Bacteria; phylum Pseudomonadota; class Gammaproteobacteria; order Burkholderiales; family Burkholderiaceae_C; genus Roseateles; species Roseateles chitinivorans_B. The sequence goes on along the minus strand of NZ_CP192577.1, from coordinate 3,573,476 downwards.
TGATGCCCTACGGCGCCACCGCCCTGTTCGCCGCCGGCGGCACGGGCGAGTTCTTCTCGCTCGAGCCCAAGGAATACAGCGACGTCATCCGCGTCGCCGTCGAGACCTGCAAGGGCCGCATGCCCATCATCGCGGGCGCCGGCGGCCCCACCCGCGTCGCCATCCAGTACGCGCAGGAAGCCGAACGCCTGGGCGCCCAGGGCATCCTGCTGCTGCCCCACTACCTGACCGAAGCGTCCCAGGAAGGCCTGGTCGCCCACGTCCAGGCCGTGTGCCGCAGCGTCAAGTTCGGCGTCATCGTCTACAACCGCGGCGCCTGCCGCCTGACGCCCGAATCGCTGCTCAAGCTCGCCGACACCTGCCCCAACCTGATCGGCTTCAAGGACGGCTTCGGCGACATCGAATCCTTCGTCTCCATCCGCCAGACCCTGGGCGACCGCTTCAGCTACCTGGGCGGCCTGCCCACCGCCGAAGTCTTCGCCGGCGCCTACCGCGCCATGGGCTGCCCGGTGTACTCGTCGGCCGTCTTCAACTTCATCCCGAAGACCGCCATCGATTTCTACAACGCCCACGCCGCCGGCGACACCGCGACGACGGACCGCCTGATCAAGGAGTTCTTCCTGCCCTACATCGCCCTGCGCAACAAGGGCCACGGCTACGCAGTCTCCATCGTCAAGGCCGGCGCCACCCTGATCGGCCACACCGCCGGTCCGGTGCGCCCGCCGCTGTCCGACCTCAAGCCCGCCGAGGTCGACGAGCTGGGCGCGCTGATCTCCAAGCTGGGCCCGCAGTAAGGCCCCAGCGACGCGCGCCGCCCGTCACGACAGCCGTCACGACGGCGCGCGTTTCCCCTCCCCTCGCCGCGCCCCCGATGGCGACAAGCGAAGCGCAGTCCAAGACAGAGAGCAGTCCGACATGTTCAAGAACCTCATCAACGGCGAGTGGGTCGACGGCCCCCGCGCTTCCCGCAACATCAATCCGAGCGACACGCGCGACGTGGTCGGCGAATACGCCCAGGCCGACGTCACGCAGACCCGCGCCGCGATCGCCGCCGCGCGCCACGCCTTCGGCAAGTGGAGCCTGGCCACGCCGCAGCAGCGCTTCGACGTGCTCGACGCCGCCGGCACTGAAATCCTCGCCCGCCGCGCCGAACTGGGCGACCTCCTCGCCCGCGAGGAAGGCAAGACGCTGCCCGAAGCGATCGGCGAAGTCGCCCGCGCCGGCAACATCTTCAAGTTCTTCGCCGGCGAGGCGCTGCGCGTCGGCGGTGAGGTCGTGCCGTCCGTGCGCCCCGGCGTCGGCGTCGAGGTGACGCGCGAGCCCATCGGCGTCGTCGGCCTGATCACGCCGTGGAACTTCCCGATCGCGATCCCCGCGTGGAAGATCGCGCCCGCCCTCGCCTTCGGCAACAGCGTCGTGCTCAAGCCTGCCGACCTGGTGCCCGGCTCGGCCTGGGCCCTCGCCGACATCCTCAAGCGCGCGGGCCTGCCCGACGGTGTCTTCAACCTCGTCATGGGCCGCGGCTCCGAGGTCGGCGCCGAACTGCTGGAGAACGCCGGCGTCGACGCCATCAGCTTCACCGGCAGCGTGGCCACCGGCCAGCGCGTCGCGGCGGCCTGCGTGGCGCGCGGTGCGAAGTTCCAGCTGGAGATGGGCGGCAAGAACCCGTTCGTGGTGCTGGACGACGCGGACCTGGACGTCGCCGTCGCGGCCGCGATCAACAGCGGCTTCTTCTCGACCGGCCAGCGCTGCACGGCGTCCTCGCGCCTGATCGTGACCGAAGGCATCCACGACCGTTTCGTCACCGCGATGGTCGAGCGCATGAAGACGCTGAAGGTCGACGACGCCCGCAAGACCGGCACCGACATCGGCCCAGTCGTCGACGAGCGCCAGCTCGCTCAGGACCTGGAGTACATCGCCATCGCCAAGGCCGAAGGCGCGACGCTCGCCGCCGGCGGTGAAGCGCTGGCCGGCAGCAGCGCGGGTGCGCCCGGCTTCTACCTGACGCCGGCGCTGTTCACCGAGACCGCCCCGGGCATGCGCATCAACCGCGAAGAGGTCTTCGGCCCGGTGGTCAGCGTGATCAAGGCGAAGGACTACGACGAGGCGCTGCATCTGGCCAACGACACGCCGTTCGGCCTGGCCACCGGCATCGCGACGACCTCGCTGAAGCACGCGACGCACTTCAAGCGCCACGCGCAGGCCGGCATGGTGATGGTCAACCTGCCGACGGCAGGCGTCGACTATCACGTGCCCTTCGGCGGTCGCAAGTCGTCGAGCTACGGCCCGCGCGAGCAGGGCCGCTACGCCGCGGAGTTCTACACGACGGTGAAGACGGCTTACACGCAGGCCTGACGACAGACTGGATCCCCAGCTGATTCCAAGCCCGACCCTGGGCTATTCCGACAAGGAAGCCGGCGCAGACCGGCCCTCGATACGATCCGGAGACAACATGCAGTTATCCCTTTCCTCCTCGGCCACGGCCGGCATCGGCCGCGCGCGCTTCGGCGTGCTGGCGATGATCTTCGCCGTGACCGTCCTGAACTACGCGGACCGCGCCACCGTCGGCGTCGCCGGCCCCGTCCTGTCCAAGGAACTGGGCATCGACTCGATCCAGATGGGCTTCATCTTCTCGGCCTTCAGCTGGTCCTACGTGCTGGGCCAGCTGCCCGGCGGCTGGCTGCTCGACAAGTTCGGCGCCAAGCAGGTCTACGCCTGGAGCATCCTGCTCTGGTCGCTGTTCACCATGCTGCAGGGCAGCGTGCACCACATGGGCATGGACGCCATGCTCTTCGGCCTGCCGCTGGCGGTGGCGTCGCTGTTCCTGATGCGCCTGATGGTCGGCCTGGCCGAGGCGCCCTCCTTCCCCGCCAACGGCCGCATGGTCGCCGCCTGGTTCCCGGTGAAGGAACGCGGCACGGCGTCGGCGATCTTCAACTCCGCGCAGTACTTCGCCACCGTGCTGTTCGCGCCCATCATGGCTTGGATCGTGCACGCGGTCGGCTGGTCCGAGGTCTTCTACTTCATGGGCGCGCTGGGCATCGTGATGAGCGTGGTGTGGATGCGCACCATGTACAACAGCCCGGCCGACCACCCGACCATCTCGGCCGCGGAGCGCGAGCACATCGAGTCCGGCGGCGCGCTACTGTCGGGCGACGGCAAGGCCAAGGCGGCGTCGGGCCCCAAGCTCGGCTACCTCAAGCAGCTGCTGGGCAACCGCATGCTGATGGGCGTCTACATCGCGCAGTACTGCGTGAACGTGCTCACCTATTTCTTCCTGACCTGGTTCCCGATCTACCTGGTCAAGGAACGCGGCATGTCGCTGCTCAACGCCGGCATCGTCGCGGCGCTGCCCGCGATCTGCGGCTTCGCCGGCGGCGTGCTGGGCGGCGTGATCTCCGACTGGCTGCTACGCCGCGGCCACTCGCTGACCTTCGCCCGCAAGGTGCCGATCGTCGTCGGCATGCTGCTGTCGACCTCGATGATCGCGTGCAATTACGTCGGCATCGAGGCGGTCGTCGTCGGCATCATGGCGCTCGCCTTCTTCGGCAAGGGCCTGGGCGCGCTGGGCTGGGCGGTGGTGTCGGACACCTCGCCCAAGGAGATCGCCGGCTTGTCGGGCGCGCTGTTCAACACCTTCGGCAACGTCGCCGGCATCGTGACGCCGATCGTGATCGGCTACATCGTGCAGACGACGCACTCGTTCAACGGCGCGCTGGTGTTCGTCGGCGCACATGCGCTGATCGCGGTGGCAAGCTACCTGCTCATCGTCGGCGAGATCAAGCGCGTCGAGCTGAAGCCCGTCTGAACGCCTGAATGCGAGGGCGCGGCGGACCGCGCCTTCGCTCCCCCCATTTCCCCAGGTTGAACCGACCCAGGACACGACCATGATCACCTCCCCGCTGACCATCCAGATGCACGAGGCCGACAACGTCGCCATCGTCGCCAACGACGGCGGACTGCCCGAAGGCACGGTGCTGCCTTCCGGGCTGGTGCTGCGCAACCAGGTGCCGCAGGGCCACAAGGTCGCGCTGGTCGACCTGCCGGCCGACACGGCGGTGCTGCGCTACAACGTCCCGATCGGCTACGCGCTGCAGGACATCCCGGCCGGCAGCTGGGTGCACGAGCGCCTGCTGCGCATGCCGCCGGCGCGCGAGCTCGAAGGCCTGCCGATGGCCACGGTGAAGGCGCCCGCGCTGGCGCCGCTGGAGGGCTACACCTTCGAGGGCTACCGCAACGCGGACGGCTCGGTGGGCACGCGCAACATCCTGGCGATCACGCAGACGGTGCAATGCGTGGCGGGGGTGGTGGAGTTCGCGGTGGACCGCATCAAGCGCGAGCTGCTGCCGAAGTACCCGAACGTCGACGACGTGGTCGGCCTCGCGCACACCTACGGCTGCGGCGTCGCGATCGACGCGCCGGACGCGGTGATCCCGATCCGCACGGTGCGCAACATCAGCCTCAACCCCAACTTCGGTGGCGAGGTGATGGTCGTCAGCCTGGGCTGCGAGAAGCTGCAGCCCGAGCGGCTGATGCCGCCGGGCGTGATCCCGATCGCGGACCAGCGCGGCCAGGGCATCGAGGGCGTCGCGCCCGAGGCGCTCGACGTCGTCTGCCTGCAGGACGCCAAGCACGTCGGCTTCATGTCGATGATCGATTCGGTGATGACGCAGGCGGCCTTCCACCTGGAGCGCCTGAACAGGCGCCGCCGCGAGACGGTGCCGGCGTCGGAACTGGTGGTCGGCGTGCAGTGCGGCGGCAGCGACGCGTTCTCGGGCGTGACCGCGAATCCGACGGTGGGCTACTGCGCCGACCTGCTGGTGCGCGCGGGCGCGACGGTGATGTTCAGCGAGAACACCGAGGTCCGCGACGGCATCGCGCAGCTGACCTCGCGGGCAAGCTCGGCCGACGTGGCCGAGGCGATGGTGCGCGAGATGGCCTGGTACGACGCGTACCTGGAGCGCGGCAGCGTCGACCGCAGCGCCAACACGACGCCGGGCAACAAGAAGGGCGGGCTGTCCAACATCGTCGAGAAGGCGATGGGCTCGATCGTGAAGAGCGGCAGCTCGGCGATCTCGGGCGTGCTGTCGCCGGGCAACAAGCTCACGCGCGACCAGCGCGGGCTCATCTACGCGGCGACGCCGGCCAGCGACTTCATCTGCGGCACGCTGCAACTGGCCGCGGGCATGAACCTGCACGTCTTCACGACCGGCCGCGGCACGCCCTACGGCCTGGCGGAATGCCCGGTGATCAAGGTGGCGACGCGCAGCGACCTGGCGCGCCGCTGGCACGACCTGATGGACATCAATGCCGGCCAGATCGCCGACGGCGAGAAGTCCATCCAGGAGATGGGCTGGGAGATGTTCCGGCTGATGCTGGACGTGGCGTCAGGCCGCAAGACCTGGGCGGAGCAGCACAAGCTGGCGAACGCGCTGGTGTTGTTCAATCCGGCGCCGGTGACCTGAGACGGAGATCACGCGGCAGAGATCACGCGGACATCGGCGCGTGGCCGCTATCATCGGCCGCTGCCGATCGCCCCTGACTCCTGTCCCATGACCACACCCCCGTCGACCCTGCCCGCCGCGCGCAAACCGGCCTTCGTGCCCGAGACGCGTTTCGGCCTCTGGTTCCTTTCGACGCCGACCTGGCGGGTCCACGTGCTGGGCCGCGCGCTCGACGATCTGCAGCGCCTCGCGCCGGACCTGCCCAAGGGCGGCGTCGCGCTCGACATCGGGACCGGCCAGGGGCATTCGCTGCCCGAGCTGGCCAGGCGCTTCCAGCCCAGCCAGATCCACGCGCTGGACCCCGAACCCGATTTCGCCGAGCGTTGCGCCGCCATGCGCGACGCCACCGCGGTCCCGGTGGCGCTGCACGACGCCCACGCCGAATCGATCCCGCTGCCCGACGCCTCCGTCGACCTCGTGCTCTGCCATCAGACGCTGCATCACATCGTCGACCAGGGCTCGGCCCTGTCCGAGGTCTTCCGCGTCCTGAAGCCGGGGGCTGCCTGCTGCTGGCCGAAAGCACGCGGGCCTACATCCACAGCTGGATCATCCGGCTGCTGTTCCGTCACCCGATGCACGTGCAGCGCAGCGCGCCGGAGTTCCTCGACATGCTGCGCGCGGCCGGCTTCGAGATCGACGAGCGGCGCGTCAGCACGCCCTACCTCTGGTGGAGCCGCAAGGACCTCGGCGCGCTGGAGTGGATGGGCTTCGGCGTGCCGGAAAAGCGCGAGGAAACGCTGCTCAACGTCGTCGCCCGCAAGCCGGGCTGAGGGCTCAGTCCGGCGCCACGCGCCGCGTCCGGCAGCGGCGCCAGGACAGCGCCGGCGACGAGACGATCGCTGGTGGCAGCGCCGGAACGACCGCCAGCGCCAGCATGAATCCGCCGTCCTCGGCGGTCGCGAGATCGCCGTCCGGATCGTCGTCGAAGGCCAGCGATCGCATCGCGGCGAAATCCAGGCCCGACTCGCGGGCCTTGAGCCAGGCCTCCTTGAGCGTCCAGAGCGTCAGGAAATGGCGCGCCCGCTCGTCGGGCGCCAGTGCGAGCAGCGCCTGCCGCTGCGCGGCGCCGTGCACCGTGCCGGCCACCGCCAAATGATCGCGGGGGCGGTCCAGCCGCTCGATGTCCACGCCCACGGGCAGCGCCGCGACGGCGCAGACGACGCGGTCGCCGCTGTGGCTCAGGGAGGCGAACACACCGCCCGGGTCAAGGACCCGGCAGGCGCCGCTCTCCGCCACGTCGAGCGCCGGCAGGCGATCGCTCCCGCGCCATCGTTGCACCGTCTGCCGGGCCAGCCACCGGCCGGCGAGAAGGTCTCGCGGCGCGCCGGCGTACCCAGGGCCGCCAGCCTCGCGCGCTCCGTGGCGGTGAGCCAGGACGCGGGCTCCGGCATGGCCGCCTGCAGCTCGGACAGCGTGGCGAGCTGGCACAGCAGGCTCATCGTTCGGCCCGGGCCCGCCGCGGACTCACTTGGCCGCCGTCAGGGCGCCCGCCTCGGTGGAGATGGCGCGGTTCAGGTTGGTGACCCAGGTGTTGTAGCCCGGGTGGATGAAGGGCGCGCCGTTCTTCAGCTCGTACTTCATGTTGATGCTGCCGACATACCGGATCTGGAAGCCGGTGGTGTCGTAGCTCACCGCCACCTCCACCTCGTGCTTGTTCTGCTTGTTGTACTTCAGGCGCAGCTTGCCGGGCTCCTCGCCGGCCACGGTCCATTCGTACTTGCTTCCGCCGCGCACGATCGCCTGCTTCATCTGTTCCGGATCCAGCGTCGTCGCGCCGGTCGCCACCGTCACGCGCTCGGGCTCGAGCAGCGCCACCGTGCCGCGCGCCTGCGCGACGCCGACCAGACTGGCCAGGATCAGGCCCGCAATCATCTTCTTCATGTCATTCCTCCCGTTCGGGTTCATTGAATCCGGCTCACTCGCCGATCTGCGCGTAGGTGCCCTTCAGCGCCACGCCGACGATGATCGCGCCGGCATGGCATTCGAAGGTGGTCGCGTTGCGGTACTCGTTCTTCTTGTAGTAGCTGACGATGTCGACGACCGCGTTCGCGCCTTCGCGCTTGGCGCTGTTCTGCAGGCTGATCAGCGCGCTGAGCGCCGCCCACTTGCAGCCGAACTCGTCGGTCTTGCCCACGCCGTTGGTCTTGGGATTGCTGACATCGGTCGAGAAACGCTTCAGCACGGGGGCGTGTCCTGGCCCGCGAGGAAGAACTTCATGTTCTTGTCCAGCTTGTTCTGCGCCTCGGGCATGGCCAGCACGTCCGCCAGCGGGATGTACAGCACGGTGTCGCGCGCGGACGCGGTCGTGGCGACGGCCATCGAGGCCAGCAGCACGGCGGCGGAAAGACGAAGCTTCATGAAGGATCTCCCGGTCAAAAAGGAATCGGTGGAGGAACGCGTCGCGCGCGGCGCCGATCGGCGCCGGCCCGACGGAGGATCAGTCCAGGCGACGCAGGATCAGCGAGGTGTTGATGCCGCCGAACGCGAAGTTGTTGGTCATCGCGAACTCGGTCTGCAACGCACGTCCTCCGCTGGTCACGTAGTCCAGCTCGCCGCAGCGCGGGTCCACGCGCTTGAGGTTGAGTGTCGGTGCAAACCAGCCCGCCCGCATCATCTCGAGCGTCATCCAGGTCTCGAGCGCGCCGCAGGCGCCCAGGGTGTGGCCCATGTAGCTCTTCAGCGACGAGATCGCCACGCCCGATCCGAACACGGCCTGCGTGCCCTGGCTCTCCGCGATGTCGCCCTGGTCGGTGCTGGTGCCGTGCGCGTTCACGTAGGGGATGGCCTGCGGCGGCAGGCCCGCGTCCTCCAGCGCCAGCCGCATCGCCTGCGCCATCGTGGCCGATTGCGGCTGCGTGACATGGGTGCCGTCGCAGTTGGTGCCGTAGCCGACGATCTCGCCCAGGATATGTGCGCCGCGCGCCTTCGCGTGCTCGTACTCCTCCAGCACGAAGGTGCAGGCGCCCTCGCCGAGCACCAGGCCGTCGCGGTCCGCGTCGAAGGGTCGGGGCGTGAGCCGCGGCTGGTCGTTGTATCGCGTGCTGGTCGCAAACAGCGTGTCGAAGACCGCCGCCTGCGTCGGATCCAGCTCCTCGGCGCCGCCGGCAAGCATCGCGACCTGACGGCCGCTCAGGATGGCCTCGTAGGCGTACCCCAGGCCCTGGCTGCCGGAGGTGCAGGCGCTGCTGGTCGTGATGATGCGGCCCGTGATACCGAAAAACACCGCGATGTTCACCGTCGCCGTGTGCGACATCATCTTCACGTAGGTGTTGGCGTTGATGCCTTCGATGCTCTTGGCAGACATCATCCGGCCAAAATCACCCACGGCGCTCGGCGTGCCGCTGGAGCTGCCGAAGCTCACGCCCAGCCTGCCGCTCGTGACCAGCGGGTCACCCAGCAGGCCGGCCTGGGCCAGCGCCATCTCGCTCGCGCGCGTGGCCATCTGGGCCACGCGTCCCATGCTGCGCATGCTCTTGCGGTTGTACCGGTCGGCCGGCAGTTCGAACGGCGCGCACGGCACGCCGACCTGGGTGTTGAGGCCCTCGTACTCGGCCCAGGCGGCCATGCGCTGGACCTTGTTGGTCTCGGCCCGCAGACTGTCCATCACCGTCTCGACGTCATGCCCCAGCGGTGACAGCGCTCCGACGCCGGTGATCACCACGCGTTTCCTGCTCATCCGACCATCCCCCGTTCACCGAAATCACCTGCCGCGTGATGTAGGCCGCGTCGGGCCCCATCAGGAAGCTCACCAGCGCCGCCACCTCGTCGGGCCTGCCCATCCGCTTGGCCGGGATGATCTTGAGCGCCTCCTCGAGCACGTGCGGGTCGACCATGTCGGTGTCGATCAGCCCGGGCGCCACGCAATTGACGGTGATCTGCCGACTCGCGAGTTCGACGGCCAGCGCCTTGGTCGCGCCGATGATGCCGGCCTTGGCGGCGCTGTAGTTGACCTGGCCCCGGTTGCCCATCAGGCCCGACACGGACGCCAGCGTCACGATGCGCCCCGGCGCCTTGCGGCGCACCAGCGGCATCGTCAACGGCTGCAGCACGTTGTAGAAGGCGTCGAGGTTGGTGTGGATGACGGCGTCCCAGTCCTCGCCGCTGAGCGCCGGGAAGGCGCCGTCGCGGGCGATGCCGGCGTTGCAGACGACGCCGTAGTAGCAGCCATGCGCCTCGACGTCGGCCAGCAGCGCGGCGGACGCGGCGTCGCGGTCCGCGACGTCGAACTGCAGCACCCGCGCCGCGCGGCCCAGGGCGCGGATCTCGGCCGCGGCCGCGTCGGCCTGCTCGCGGCCCTGCCGGCAATGCAGCACGAGGTCATGTCCGTCGCGCGCCAGCCGCAGCGCGATCGCGCGGCCAATGCCCCGGCTCGATCCTGTCACGAGCACTGTGCTCACGTCGTCTCTCCCTTCAAGAATTCGCTCGGATCTTCCGGCCCGAACACGTTGATCTGCGCGCTGGCCAGTTCGTCCCCGCCGCAGCGGATATGGCACTCGAACTGGCCAATGCCGTTGTCGGCCTGGTAGGTTCGCCGGATCTCGACCTGCAGCCGCTGCCCCGCGACGAAGCGCGGCACGCTGCGATAACGTCGCGTGCCCAGCAGGAAACCGATCCGCGGAGACAAGCCGCGCTGCCGGCCTACCCACCCCGCCCAGGCGGCCACCGCCTGCGCCATGTACTCGACGCCCACCCAGGCACCGACCTCGCCGTCGCGGCTGAACATGTCGCGGTCGCCGACCACGACCTCGGCCACCAGGCGTTCGTCCTCGGCGGCGACGAGGCGGTCGAGCAGGCACATCGGCCCCTTATGGGGCATCAGTTCGGCGATGGGCGGCAAGGTCTCAGCCATGGCTCAGGATCAGCGACGCATTGTTGCCGCCGAAGGCGAAGGAATTGCTCATCACATGCCGCGGCGGTCGCGCCAGGCGCTGGCCCGGCCGCACCAGCGAGATCGCCGGCAGGTCGGCATCCCGGCCGCCATCGACATGGTGCACCGGCAGCCGCCCGTCGCCGGCGACGGTCAGCCAGGCGATCGCGGCCTCGATGGCGCCGGCCGCGCCGAGCGCATGGCCGGTCAGCGGCTTCGTCGACGAACACGGCAGGTCCAGCCCGAACAGTTCGGCGACGGCACGGCTCTCCATGGCATCGTTCTGTGGCGTCGCGGTGCCGTGCAGGTTCAGGTAGTCGATGTCACCGGGGGTCAGGCCCGCACGGTCGAGCGCCGCGCGCATCGCGGCCAGCGCGCCGCGGCCGGTCGGCTCGGGCGCCGAGATGTGATGGGCGTCGGAACTCTCGCCATATCCCGACAGGCGCACCGCCGACGGTGCGCGGTCCAGCAGGAACAACGCCGCCCCTTCGCCGATGTTGATGCCCGAGCGCGCAGCGCCCATGGGGCGGCAGCGCGCCGCGTCCACCGACTCCAGCGCGGTGAAGCCCGCGACCGTCATGCCGCACAGCGCATCCACGCCACCGACCAGCATTGCGTCGCACAGGCCGGCCTTGATCAGGCGCGCGCCGCTGGCCAGCGCCTTCGCGCCCGACGAGCAGGCAGTCGACACCACGTAGCAGGGACCACCCAGGCCCAGCAACCCGGCCAGCGCCGCGGCCGGGGAACCGAGTTCCTGCTGGCCGACGTGGAAGTCCGCGGGCAAAGCGCCCTCGCGTTCGAAGGCGGCGATCGCGGTTTCGCTCTCGCCGATGCCCGAGGTGCTCGTCCCCAGCACCACGCCGATGCGTCCGGCGCCATGGCGGGCGATCGCCGCGTCCACGTCGCCGCGCACCTGCGCAAGCGCCGCGAGCAGCAGCGCGTTGTTGCGGCTGCGCGCCTCGATCGGCAGATGCGTCACCGACGGCAACTCGCCGCGCACGGCGCCCAGATGCAACGCATGGCCGGGCCAGACCGTCGTGTTCTCCGCGACGCCGGACGGCGCGGCCGCGAACACGGCCTCGCGCAATTCGTCCAGGGTATGGCCCGCCGCGCAGATGACGCCGGGGGGATGCAGGTACAGCGCGTCGCTCATGGGGTCTCCAGCGGCTGCGATTCGATCACCAATCGATAACCTTCGCTCGGATTGACGATCTCAACCGTCCCGGCGTCGGGCCGGCGCACGGACAGCCGCAAGGACCCGACCTCGCGCAGTTCCCAGCCGCCCTCGCTCCCGGTCCAGGTCCAGCCGGGCGGCAGCGCCGCCCGCACGGCCTCGGCCGGCCAGAAGACCAGGCAGAGGTCGCGCAGCATGCGATCGGTGTCGACCTCGGCCGGCAGATAAGGCGAGCGCTGCACCTGCAGCGACCGGCCGTCCCATTGCATCAGCAGCACACGCTGGCCGAACGCAAAGCCGGCCAGAAGCAGGCCGTCCGCATCAAGCTGGAGCTGCACCTCCACCTGCTGCGGCCGCGCGTCCGGCCGGTCCAGCCGGTAGACGGACAGGCGCTGGCTCAGGGCATGGCGCACCGCCCCCAGCGCGGATGGCGGCACGCGCAGCGGCGGCAGCGCGACGGCGACGACCGCCGGCCGCGGCGACGCGCATCCCACCAGCGCCGTACCCGCGAGCACGGCCAGTGCCAGGACCTCGCGCCGCTTCATGCCCGCACCAACCTCAGCAGGCTGTGGCAGTAGCCGATGCCGTCGCGCACGGTCTGCAGGCGCAGGCCGGCGGCCTCGGCCAGGCGGATGTAGTCGGTGCTCTCGTAGACCTTGCTGTTGCCGCTGGCCATCGCCGCGAAATACGGCGAGGTGTTGATCAGGCAGAAGGCCGCGATGTCGTAGCGCTGACGGTCCCAGAAGGTGTCCATCACCAGCACCTGGCCGTTCGCGGCCAGCGCCGCATGCACGCGGCGGAAGATGCTCGCGATCTGCGCCTCGCCGAAGCAGCTCAGGAACTGGCTCATCCAGACCAGGTCCATGCCGGCGGGCAGCGCCGCGTCGTCGTCGAGCAGGTCGCGCGCATGCAGCTGCGCGCGGTCGCGCAGGCCGGCGGCCGCCAGATTGGTGTCGGCCATCGCCAGCTGCGGTGCCAGGTCGACCAGGTGCAGCTCCACGCGCGGGTCGTGGGCCAGTGCGGCCAGGCTGAACTTGCCGGTGTTGGCGCCGATGTCCATCAGCCGGCGCGGCGCCGTGGCGAAGACGTCGGGCAGGATGTCCGGGAACGAGGTGTCCGAGTAATGGTGGTCGAAGGCGAACCAGCTCGATTTCGCCGGCTCGGGCAGTTGGGACAGCGCCGGATAGATGCTGGGCCAGTCGCCCAGGTGCGCCAGGCCCAGCGGTTTGCCGGCGTCGAGCGAGCGCTCGAGTTCGAACAGCCCCTGGTAGCAGACGTCGTGCACGAAGTCGAAGTTGATGCGCGTGATCTCGTCCGAGATCAGGCAGAAGCCCGCCTTGTCCAACTGCCAGCGGCCGTTCTCGATCAGCACCACGCCCGCGGACAGGCAGGACTCCAGCGCGAGCTTGAGCGCATAGCGGTGCCAGCGGCCGGTGGCCTCCAGCGCGTCCATGGTGACGCCCTGCTCGCCGGCGTCCGCCAGCGCCTGCAGCATGCCGCGCTTCCACGCGTACCGGACGCAGTGGAAGACCACCGGACCGAAGGCGATCTTCTGAGCCTCGAAGCGGGCATCGAAGGCGCGCTGCTTGGGGGCGAGAACTTCTTGGTCTCAATCATGGTCGGGCATGAAGAAGGGGGTGAACAGCCAGGCCAGGAAGACCCCGAACAGCAGGGTCAGCCCGAAGGCACGCAGGGCCGGCGTGCCGGACAGGGCCAGCAAGCCGAAGGACAGCAGCGTGGACGCCGCGGCGAGCGTGACGGACAGGAAGGGCTGGGTGGCCCGCCGGTCCGGCTGCTCGAGCATGAAGATGCCGTAATCGACGCCGAGTCCCAGCAGGATCAGCAGCGGCAGGATATGGAAGAGCTGCAGCACCTGGCCGGATAGCGCCAGCAAGGCCACGGTGAGCACGCTGGCCAGTGCCGTGGGCGCCAGTGCGCGCCAGGCACGGCGGCCGAAGCGCCAGGCCAGCGCCGCCCAGGTGAGCGCGAAGCCGGCCACCAGCACGACGGACATCAGCGCGCGGTAACGGCCGAGCAGTCCGCTGATCTCGCCGACCTTGTCGACCCAGGTGACACCGTCGAGCCGCAACGCGGCCAGCGCCTCGCGAGTCTCGCGCGATTCCGCGCCGCGCAGCAGTACCGCCGTCGCGGGACCGGCGCCCAGGCGCCCCAGCCATTGCGCCCGCAGCGGCTCGCTCGCCGGACTCGCCAGCCAGGCCGACGGTGTCAGCTCGGTGGCGGTCGCGTCGGCGTTGGCGTTGGCGTTGGCGTTGGCGTTCGGGATGGTGGCGGTCGAGCCGGGTTCGATGGCCTGGTCGAGCCGCTTCTCGAGTTCGGGCCGCAGTTCGGCCAGCCGGCGCGCGGCCAGATCCCGGTCCTCGCGCTGACGGCGCAGCGAGGGCAACCAGTCGCTGACCGCCTGCACGCCCAGGCCGAGCCCGTGCAGGCGCGCCGTCAGCGCTTCTTCACGTTCGAGCAGCTCCTGTTCGGTCGCACCCTGCACGACGAAGAACTGCGCCACGCCCGGCGCCTGCATGAGCCGCGCGAACTCGCGCTGCTGCTCGATCAGCGCAGGCGGTGCGGACTGCAGCTGGCGGATGTCGTCGTCCACGCGCAGCCGGGCGGCGCCGGCCGCGACCAGCAACAGCGCGACGAGGCCGAGCACCGTCAAACCGCGACGGCCCAGGCAGGGCCACAGCGCGCGTCGCGAGCCGAGCCACTCGGCAAAGCGCGTCTGTGCCATGCGGCCCTGCCCGTCCATCAGCGGGAACCACCAGAGCACCGTCACGAAGGCGGCCACCAGGCCGACGCCGGAGAACACCGCCACCTGGCGCAGTCCCGGGAACGGCGGCAGTGCCAGCAGCCCGTAACCGATCACGGTGGTGGCCATCGCCAGGCTGACGACGGGGATCTGGCGCGCCAGCATGGTCCAGCGCTCATTCGGGGCCAGGCCTTGCCGGGCGCTGAAGTAGTTGGTGCCGTAGTTCTCCGCCACGCCCAGCAGGCTGACGCCGAACACCAGCGTCACCAGGTGCAGTTCGCCGAACCAGAGCAGTGTCACCGAGGTGGCCACCAGCAGGCCCACTGCCATCGACAGCGTCACCAGCAGCCGCGGCCGGAGCGAACGGAAGGCCAGCAGGGTCAGCGCGACGATGCCCAGCAGCGACCCCAGACCGATGGTGTGGATCTCGCGCTCCGCCTGGTCCGAGGCGGCGGCGGCGAACAGCGGCACACCGGCCTGCAGCACGTCCGCGCCGCCGGTCTGCGCGGCGCGTGTGGCGGCCGCCAGCCGCGGCAGCACTGCGCGCACGGCGCCGATCTCGAAGCCCGAACCGGGCAACTCGATCAGCACCAGGGCGTAATGCCGCTGCGGTGCGGCGGCATCGGTCAGCATCAGCCGGCCGTCCTGCACACGCACCCGGCTGCCCTGACCGCGTTCGGACAGCCACAGGCCGAAGAGATTGAGCGGATCGTCTGCCCACCGACCGATCCTCGGACCGGCCACCGGCTGATAGAGAGCGGCAAGCGCCTGGTCCGCGAGCGCCGCCGTCGGCGCCGCCGTCAGCCGCGCGCGCGTCTCCGAGCTCAGCAGGCCCCGACTCACCGGGGCGTAGAGATCCAGCCAGGCCTGCTGGTCCGCGTCGGCCACGCGATGGCGCGCGGGCACGTCGCCCAGCGCCTGGAGAAAAGCATCGGCCGCCGCCTGGGCCTGCGCCCAGTCGCCGCCGCCGATGAGCACGGTGACGCGGCGCGAGCCCGCGTCGGCCAGCGCCTGGGTCGCCTGCGTCGCCAGTGGTCGCTGCTCGTCGGTGGGCAACATCGCCAGCAGGTCGGTGACCGGCGCGTGCCGCTGCACGCCCCAATACCAGGCGTTGTGGCCCACGCAGGCGAGCACCACCACGAGCCACAGGCCCGCGAGACGCCGGGTGATGCGCTCCAGGTTCACTGGAACAGGCCGGGTTCGGGCGCGACGTCGGGCCGCAGGTTGACGAGCTCAATGAGGCTCTCGTCGCCGTTGGCCTCGAAGAGCTGGATGCGGCGCACGAAGCTGTCGCCCTCCAGATCGACCTTGCGCAGCACTTGGCGCAGCGCGCCCGGCTTGGGCGTCAGCGCGAGCTGCCAGCTCGCGCCCTTCACGGCGCCGTCGAGCTCGAACAGTTCGCCCAGGCCGCTGACGTCGCCGTTGAGCAGCGAGAACATCAGCGAGTTGATCACGCGCACCACCGGCTCGCGCGCGGCCTCGAGCCGCATCGCGGTCTGGCCGCCCTGCGTGGCGCGGATCTCGTCGCGCGTCAGGCGCAGTTCGCTGGCGAAGGGCTTGACAGTGCGCCACAGCACGCCGCGTCCGCGCGCCAGCACGAAGTCGCCGCGCGACAGCAGCGGCTTGGCGAAGCCGGCCACCTTCTTGGTCTGAGTGAACTCGCCGCGCAGCCATTCAGGCTGGCGCAACCGCTCGCGCACGGCCTGCGCCAAATCCGCCGGCGCGGCGGCGGCCGGACCGGACAGCCCTCCGCCCAGCGCCAGCGCCATCGTCAACGACGGCGCCACCGCCGCGGTCAGCCGCGCGGCCAGCGGAGCGACGACGGGCGCGATCAACAGGGCGCGGCGCTTCATGCGGGCTCCACGCCGAGCTTCTCCCACAGCACCTGCGGGCACACGTACTGCATCTCGCGCCGCGCGATGCTGTAGGCGACCTGGATGGTGTAGGCCTTGTTGATCGTCTTGCCGCTCTCGACGTCGCGGATCACGTACTCGATCTTGAGACGGTTCTCCCACTCGACGATCTCGGCACGCACGACGACGCGCCGGCCGTAGGGGAGCATGTCCACGTACTTGAGCCGCATGTCCACGACCGGCCAGGCGTAACCCGACGCCCGCATGCGCGGGTAGTCATAGTCGAAGCGGGCCAGCAGAGCCTCGCGCGCCAGCTCCATGTACTTGACGTAGTTCCCGTGCCAGACGATGTCCATCGGGTCCAGGTCATGGAAGGCCGGGCTGAGTTCGATCTCGTGCCACAGCTCAGCCATAGAGGCTCCACCGCCGCTCGCGGATGGACTCGATCAGGCCGCGCAGCTCGCGATCCAGCGCGCGGTCCTCGACGATCAGCGGCAGGCGTTCCGACAGGTCGGCCTGCATCGCGCCGAGCGCTGGCGTCAGCGCCAGCGGCGTCTGCTGGTCGCGCAGCGCCAGACCCTGGCGCGCGGCGATCAGCAGCCCGGCGGCGACCTGTTCGGTCAGCTCCAGCACCCGCATCGCGTCGCGCGCGGCGATCGTGCCCATGCTCACCTTGTCCTGGTTGTGGCACTCGGTGGAGCGGCTGAAGACCGAGGCCGGCATGGTCTGCTTCAGGGCCTCGGCGGTCCAGGCCGAGACGCTGATCTGCAGCGCCTTCAGGCCGTGGTTGATGGACGCGCGTTCGCCGCGGGCGCCGGACAGGTTGGCCGGCAGGCCATGGTTGTAGCGGGCGTCCACCAGCAGCGCGAGCTGGCGGTCCATCAGGTCGGCCAGATTGGCCACCGCCGTCTTCAGCGTGTCCATCGCCATCGCGATGTGGCCGCCGTAGAAGTGGCCGCCGTGCAATACGCGTTCGCCCTCGGGGTCGATCAGCGGGTTGTCGTTGGCGCTGTTGAGCTCGTTCTCGATCAGCTGGCGCAGCCAGGGCAAGGCATCCTCGAGCACGCCGATCACGTGCGGCGCGCAGCGCAGCGAGTAGCGGTCCTGCAGGCGCTCGTCGTTGCGCGACGGACGCTCGCTCGCCAGGTCGCCGCGCAGCCGCTCGGCCACGCGCTGCTGGCCTGCATGCGGCTTGGCCGCGAACAGCATCTCGTCGAAGTGGTGCGCGTTGCCGGCGCTGGCGACCACGTTCATCGCCGTGAGCCGGGTCGCGATCCGGGCGAGGTACTCGGCCCGCTCGAAGGCCAGGCAGGCCAGCCCCGTCATGACGGCCGTGCCGTTCATGATCGCCAGTCCTTCCTTCGGACGCAGCCGCAGCGGCGTCGCGCCGACGGCCCGCAACGCATCGGCCGCCGGCATCGTCTCGCCGTTGACGCTGACCTCGCGCTCGCCGCACAGCGCGGCGGCCAGGTAGGACAGCGGCGTGAGGTCGCCGCTGGCGCCGACCGATCCCTCGCTCGGGATCAGCGGCAGGATGTCGTGGCGCAGCAGGGTCTCGATCTGGCGCAGCAGATCCAGGCTCACGCCCGACATGCCCTGGCACAGCGAGGCCAGGCGCGCGCCCAGCACCGCGCGCGTCTGCGCCGGGTTCAGCAGCGCGCCGGCACCAATGCCGTGGTAGGTGTAGAGGTGGTGCGGCAGCTCGGGCACCAACGACGGCGGCACGGCCACGGTGCAGGAATCGCCGTAGCCCGTCGTGACACCGTAGATGACGCCGTCTTCGGCGAGCAGCCGGGCGACGAAGTTCGCGCCGGCCTCGATGCGCGCCTGGAACGGCGCGGAGCGGCCGAGCTCGGCCGAGGCCTCGCGCCGCGCGAGGGCGGCGATGTCCTCGATGCGCAGGCGTCGACCGTCAAACGTGATGGGCGGCATGGGGGTCATGGGCGTCATGGGGGACCTGGTCCCAGAAGGCGTAGAAGTTGAACCAGTCATGGGGCGAGCGCCGCAGTCGTTCGGTCAAGGCGTCGGCGAAGCGGCGCGCGTGGGCCGCCATCGCCGCCTCGCGCGAACGGCGCGGCAGATGGACCACCTCGGCCAGTTGCTCGAACTCGAGTGCGTAGCCCTCGCCTTCGTGCAGGCTGAGCATGAGGAACAGCGGGCAGCCCAGCAGGCCGGCGATCAGGTAGGGCCCGACGGGGAAGTCGGCGTCGTCGCCGAGGAAGGGCACGCGCACCGTCTTGCTGCCGCGTACCGGCACGCGGTCGCCGGCGATCGCCAGGAACTCGCCGGCCGCGACCTTGGCCGCGAGATGGAGCGTCAGCGCCATGTCCAGGTCGGTGACCTCGATCAGGTCGACACGGGCCTGCGGGCGCAGCCGGCGCAGGATGCGGTTGAAGGCCTCGGCATGCCGGGTGTGCACCAGCACGTTGACCTTGAAGTCGGGGCGCTGTTCCGCCAGCGCCTGGCACAGCTCGAGGCAGCCCATGTGCGCCGTCACCAGCACCGCACCCTGCCCGGACTTCACCTGCTGGTGCAGTGCCTCGGCGCCGCGCTCCTTCACGCGTTCCATGGGATAACGACCGGCCATCGCCAGCAGCTTGTCGAGCATGGTCTCGGCGAACAGGCGCACGTGCGCAAGACCGTCGCGCCAGCCCGCGCCGGGCCGCACGCGGCGCAGATAACCCAGGCTGTGCGCGCGCAACGAGGGCCGCGCCAGCCAGTAGGTCAGCACCACCGGCCACAGCAGCACGCGGAAGACGGTCCGGCCCATCAGGCGATGCACGCCGAAGAGTAGCCAGATACCGGCCACTGAAGGTGCTCTCGCCCATGGCGGCCCAATGTCGGGGTCGCCGGGCCGGCCCGCTCTGGCCCGTCGTCATGCCGCCCACCGCCGCCACAGCATCGCGGGGGCGCGCCGCAGCATGCCGAAGAAGAGCCGCGTGTGCATCGTTGAGATCAGCACGTTGTCGCGCCAGACGCGGAAGTGCGAGACGCCGTCCTCGGGGTAGCGCACGCGCGTAGGCTGGTTGATCACCGGCACAGCGGCCCAGACCAGACGTACCGCGATCTCGACGTCGAAATCCATGCGTCGCCCGATGCGCGCGCCCTCCAGCACCGCGACAGTCGGCGCCAGCGGATAGATCCGGAAGCCGCACATCGAGTCGCGCACCGCGAAGGACAGCGTATTGATCCAGACCCAGACATGCGTGGCGTAGCGTCCGTAGAGCCGGCCCTTGGGCACGCTCGCATCGTAGACCGGGCAGCCGCAGACGAAGTGCCCGGGATGGGCACGCGCCTGCGCGACGAAGGTGGGCACGTCGGCGGTGTCGTGCTGGCCGTCGGCGTCGATCTGCAGCGCATGGCTCCAGCCCAGCGTGCGCGCGTGGCGCAGTCCGGCCATCACCGCCCCGCCCTTTCCCTGGTTCTCGGGCAGGCGCAGCAGCGCGATGCCGGGCTCGGTCGCGAGCCGGTCCAGCGCCTGCGCACAGCCGGGCTCGCTGCCGTCGTCGACCAGCAGCACCGGCAGGCCGTGCGACCGCAGCGCGCGCGCGACGCCCGCGACCGGTACGGCATGGTTGTAGACCGGGATGACGGCACCGAGTGTCATGGCGGGGTTCATGCGGCCGGGACCTCGCCGAACTGCACCCGTCCACTGGCATGCGGGCCGAGCGCGGACTGGTAGCGGAAGCCGAGGCGCCCCGCCTGCCACTCGAGCGTGAGCGTCAGGCGCGTGCCGGGCACGACGACGCGCTGGAACTTGAGCGCCTCCACGCCGGTGAATTCGCCGTCGATGTCGAAGCATTCCCGTCCGAACAGCAACGCCCAGTCGAGCTGGGCCACGCCGGGCAGCACCGGATGCTCGGGGAAATGCCCCTCGAACTGGGGCAACGTGGGCTCCACCAGCAGCGTCAGTTCCACCTTGCCGCCGTCTCGCGCGAGGGTCCGGACCGGCGGACGGCGCGGGTCGAATTCCGCCTGCAGACGAGTCTGCGTAGATTTGCCTTGCGGGTTGCGCGGCAGCTCGGGCAAGAAGCGCCAGCGGCGCGGCAGGGACGGCCGCTCCACCACGTCGAGCAGTTGCGTGCGCAGCGCCTCGGCCAGCGCACGGCGACCCTCGCGGTCGAGTAGTTCCCAACCCTCGGCACTGGGCACGGCCACCACGCCGATCTGGGCGCGAGACTCGTCCAGCATCACCAGGCACAAGGCCGTCAGCAGTCCGCCCTGCAGCAGACAGGTTTCCAGCGCCTGCAGGGACACGCGCTTCTCGGCGATCTTGACGAGACGGTCGGCCCGGCCGCGCAGCTCGAAGCCGCCGTCCACCGCGACGGCTCGGTCCGCGCCGGTCGTCCAGTCGGAGGTCGGCAGGTGAGGCGACCGGACGGCGAGTTGTCCATCGTCGATGCGCCAGTCCACACCGGGCAATGCCTGCCAGCAGGTCGGGCTTCCCGGATCTCGGCGGCGCCACGCGACGCCGCCGGTCTCCGTGCTGCCGTAGACCTCGACCGGCGCACGACCGAAGACGCGCAGCGCCTCCGGGACGGCGGCATCGGGCAACGGCGCGCCAGAGCTGAACACATGCTCCACCCGCGTGGCGGCAGCCGGCGCCTCCACCGGCAGGCGGCTCAGATGGGTGGGGCTGGCGATCAGGACGGCCCTTTCACCGTCAGGCAGCAAGGCGGCCAGGTCTTCGAGGTACACGAGGCTGCGGGCCTGCGGAGACCGTCCGGTGGCCAACGGCCACAACACGCGGAACAGCAGCCCGTACACGTGCTGCGCCGACACGCTCGCGATCACGGTGCCGCCGGGGCTCGCGCCACTGAACGCCTGCTCCAGCGCATCGATCTCGTCGAAGAGCTGGCGCAGGCGCTTGGGACAGGCCTCGGGCGCACCCGTCGAACCGGACGTGAAAACGACCAGGCCTTCGACCTCCGGATCCAGCGGCGCGCCGGCCAGGGGGCGATGGCATCGCCGGCCTGAACCCGCGGCAGGTCCGGGATGCCCGCGCCGTCCCCGGCCCAGCCGGACACCTGGCGACGCAGCGCCGACTGCGTCGCCGCGGTCAGGTCCCCCGGCAGCCAGGCCTGCTTGCCCGCCTGCCACAGCCCGAGCAGCGCTGCGGCGAACTCGATGCTGTCGGTGAAGAAGAGCACGAAGCACAATCCTGCCGCCTGCTCGAAGGCAGCCTGCCAGCGGCGTGTACGCTCGTTGAATTCGAGTCCGGAGACCGGTGTCGCGCCGCGCCAGCCCAGACGATGGTCGGGATCGGCGGGCGTCATCGGCGTCAGGGGCCAGGCCGCCAGGCGTTGGCTGGGGGTCATGCCTTCATCCTCGCGCGGACGCGGCGTCGCACCAGCCATTCGCCGCCCATCAGCAGGCCCATGAGCCCGTAGGCGATCAGCCCGCTGTAAAGCGCCCACACGCGCTCGCTGGCCCACAGGGCGGTCGCCAGCGCGATCAGGCCGTTCATCAGGAAAAAGCCGCACCAGACCTGCGTCACCCGACGCGTGTAACGAATGGCTTCCGGTGGCAGATGCGGATCAGTCAGCCGCGCGAGTCGCTCGACGATCGACGGCCCGCGCACCAGGCTCAACGAGAACACCGTCAGCATCGCGAAGTTGACCAGCACGGGATAGAGCTTGAGCGGCAGGCTGCGGTTCAGCAGCGCCGTCAGGCCAGCCAGCAGCAGCGCGGCCGCGACGATCCAGCGCGCCTGGACCGCGCCGCTTCCCCGACGGTCAGCCGCAGCAGTCCCAGGACCAGCAGCAGCAGGGCCAGATAACGCGGCTCGACATGCCCGAGGCTCGCGAAGACCAGCAGGGGGTAGGCGACCGTCAGGGCCACTACGAGGGCCCATCGCATGGAGGAACCCGATCAGGAGTTCGTGGGGGCCCCGGCGCCCTCGAACTCGACTTTCGCCAGCGAACCCGGGTCGGACTGCATCAGCCCCTGCAGCGCGTTGATCACGTCCTGCAGCGTGCGCACGGTCTTGAACGCTTCGGGCTGCAGGCGCTTGCCCACCAGCGGCTTGAGTCGCACGATGAGGTCGACGGCATCGATGCTGTCGATGTCGAGATCCTCGTACAGCCGCGCCTGCGGCGTGATGCGAGCGGCCTCGATGTCGAAGGTCTCGATCAGGATGGTGCGCAGGCGCTCGAAGATGTCTTGGTCTGTCATGGCCGGATCTTGGTCTTGGTAAGTGCGACCGGAGGCGCTCAGGCGGCGAGCTTGCGGTGCGAGGCCACGAACTCGGCCAGCGCCCGGATGCTGGCGAAGTGTCGACGGGTCTCCGCGGAGTCCGCGCTCATGCTGACGCCGTAGCGCTTCTGCAACGCCAGTCCAAGCTCGAGCGCATCGATGGAATCCAGACCCAGGCCCTCGACGAACAGCGGCTGCTCCGCGTCGATGTCGTCAGGACTGAGGTCTTCCAGTTGAAGTGCCGAGATCAGCAACTCCTTGATTTCTTGCTGCAGCGCTTGCATGGCTCCCGAAGACCGAGTCTTGTTTATTGGATGGACTGAAGTACCAGATCAGATGTTCCGTGAGGCGCCGCGCCGCCAGCGCCGCCTCGCCGCCGGCGGCCTCCAGGAAGGGGGCCGTCGGGAAGTCCTCGGCCACCTCGATACTGAAATGCAGCGGGCGCTCGGCGACGCGCCACCAGGGCTGACCCTTGAAGAGACCCAGCGGTTCGCAGCGGATGTGAACCGGGGTGATGGCCAAGCCGCCTCGCAGAGCGATCTGCGCGGCACCCCGGTGCATCTTCAGAGCTTGCCCAGGGCGCGTGCGCGTGCCTTCCGGAAAGATGATCAGGTTACCGCCCGCCTTCAACTTGTCTACGCAGGTTTGCAGCAGGTCGGCCCCCGAATTGTTGCAGATGTAGCCCGTTGCCAGCACCGGCCCCCTCGTACTGGGGTGGTTCGCTAGTGTCGACTTCACCACACAAAGCGCATCCGGAACGAAACCGATCAGAAACACAACGTCGATCAGCGTCGGGTGGTTGGCGAGCACCAGCATGCCCTGACGCCGCAGGCGTTCCAGGCCGTGAAGCTCGTAGGTCAGCAGGCCCAGGAAGCGCATCCAGCGCACGAACAGCCGGAACAGCGTGCCGATGAGCGCCCGGGCCCGGCGTCCGCGCAGTTCGGGATCGCGCGTGGTGATCCGCAGGACGGGGAAGACGACCAGGCCCAGCATCAGCCCGCCGATGCCGAAGCAGATGAAGGCGATGGCCGTGGCGACGATGCGCCAGAGCCTGCCGATCCAGGCGAATCCGTCAGACATGACGGCTCCAGCGCCAGCCGGCCTGATGCAGTTCGGAGGCGCTGCCCGCGATGACCTGGAGCGCCGCCAGGTCGGGCGGCAGGGACGACGGGACGGTCGCCGTCTGCGGTGCCGATTCCAGGCGGATCTCGTCGCCGGGCTCGATCAGCGCCGCCCAGGCGCGCAGGGGCAAGGCCTCCGCATCGAAGGCCCGGTAGGGATCCGGCAACGCCGATTCCACGCTCACCACCAGCACCTGCCGCGCGCCGTCGGCCAGCAGGCCCAACGCCTCGCACACGGCGGCCGCGGCGCTGCCGGCACCGGCGGAAACGGCGGCGTAGTTGGCGGTATCGCCACGAGCGATCGAGTAGAGCGCGCTGCTGGCGTTGTGCACCGACAGGCTGAAGGCGGTTGGGGAAAGAGGCTCCCCACTCGCGAGCTGGCGCAGAAGGGTCACGGATCGTGAGATCTCCCCCCAGCGGGAGGAAAAGACGACAGGCCCCGTGGCCAAACCGCCTTGAGTCCAGAAGGCCGTCTGAAGGGCTGCCCGCCCCAGTGGGTCGATGCGACGCCGCGTCATGGGTGGCAGTTCGCTCAGTGCGGGAACCGCTTCGCCCTCGAGTCGCGAAAGATCAGGCGTCATCAGCCAGGCCGGCCAGAGACCCGGGTCTGGCAGACCCGGCGCCCAGGCTGACCAGCGACAAACACGAAAGGAAGACATCACGATGGGGGAAATGCTGCGGCAGTATGCAGTGGACAGTCGGAGCCAGCGATGGACGATCCACCTCTTGCGGACCGGACCAAGTTCTGCCTGGCCGGGGATCGCGAAAGATCATCCGGGGGCGCATTCTGGCTCACTGGCACGGCGCGCATTTCCCCGGGGCGTTCAAGTCGCCAGGCCTGCGGAAAATTACCCGTCTCGGCCTCGCCCTCCCCGATCAGACCCCGAAGGACGCCTGCCTGAACGACGCCGCCAGGATCCCCGCCACCTGATCGAGCAGCGCCTCGTTGCCGTCCTCCAGCAGCGCGTGGAACGGCACGCAGCCCAGCGAGCCGATCGGATGGTGCCCACCCATGAACCGGTCCTGGTACGGCGTCGCCGGCCTCACCGTCAGGTCCACCATCGTGCCCAGCATCCGCTGCACATCGCCGCGGTGGTCGCGCTGCACGACGCGGCCTCGCGAGAGCACGTTGCGGTAGCCCGAGCCGTTGCTGCGCAGGCGGAAGCGTTGCTCGTAGGTGCCGGTGAACCCGTCGAAGTGCGCGCGCAGCGTCAGCATCATCGCGTCGAGGTCGTCCGGATGGACGCGGCAGCGCCAGAACGCGGTGCTGTCGGGCTGCTCCGGATGCGGAAAGCCCAGGTGCTGCTTCCAGCGCGGCGAGTAATGCACCAGCTCCAGCAGCGGGTTCAAGTCCCAGACGCCGAAGGCGCCCTGCTCGACCGCCGTCCGCCAGTTCCTGACTTCGTCATGACGGATCCCCATGGTGGGGATCTTGCGCGCCGTCCCGACGTCGGTCAACGTGCATTCCCCCTGAGCGCAGGTCACGCTGCCGGCGCGCCACACCGCCCGTCGCAGGCTTGCCCCCAAGACATCCGCCGACCTCGGGCCCTGGCGACATCGCTAGCGGGGCTCGTACATGTAGCGCCGCGTCAGCGGCACGGGCGCCGGGCCACCGTCACGCTTGCTGGCCAGGATCTGGTACAGGCCCAGCTCGCCCGTCTCGAACTCCAGCGCCGAGGCCGCCATGTACAGGCGCCAGATCCGGTAGTGCGCTTCGTCCACGTACTGGAGCGCCCGGTCGTGGGCCTCCTCCAGCTTCGCGACCCAGGCGCGCAGCGTCTTGGCGTAGTGCATGCGCAGGCCTTCGACATCATGGAGCTCGAACTGCGCCTGCTCCATCACCCGCATCACGTTGCTCGCGCGGTCCAGCTCGCCGTCCGGGAACACGTAGCGGTTGATGAACTTCGACGACAGCGCCTGCCCCCACCCGTCCTCCTCATGGGTGATGCCGTGGTTCAGGAACAGCCCCGCCGGCTTGAGCAGCCGGTTCACGCTGGCGAAATACGTCGGCAGGTTCTTGAGCCCGACGTGTTCGAACATGCCGACGCTGGAGATCTTGTCGAACTGTCCCGTCATGTCCCGGTAGTCGCACAGGCGGACCTCCACCTGCCCTTGCAGACCCGCCGCGGCGATGCGCTCGCGGGCGAGCGCCAACTGCCGCTCCGACAGCGTGATGCCGGTGGCCTTCACGCCGTAATGACGCGCCGCATGCATCACCAGCGCCCCCCAGCCGCAGCCGATGTCCAGCAGTTCCTCGCCCGGCTGCAGCCGCAGCTTGCGGCAGAGGTGGTCCAGCTTGGCCCACTGGGCCCGCGCCAGCGGGGTGTCGTCGGTCTCGTAGTAGGCGCAGGAATAGACCATCGCCGGGTCCAGCCACAACGCGTAGAACTCGTTGGACAGGTCGTAATGGAAGGCGATGGCGGCCTTGTTCTCCGCGCGCGTGTGCCGGCGCACGCCGTCGGCGCGCAGTTCCCCGTCGGTCGCGGGCGGCACCGGCGCCAGCAGCCGCACGGCCAGGCGCAGCCGGTCGCTCCAGGACAGCGTCAGCGCCGGCAGGTGGTCCTTGAGCTGCAGGGCGGCGAAGAAGTCGCCCTCCACGTCGATCTGGCCGGTGAAGTAGGCCTCGGCGAAACGCAGGGGGTCACGGCCGAGCAGCAGGCGCCGCAGCGCGGTGGGGTCGTTGAGGACCAGCGTGAACCCGGCCGGCTGGTGGGCGGTCCGGCCCAGCCGCGTCGCCCAGTGCCCCAGCCGCAGTCCCATGCTGCCCGGGTAGGCGGAGAACAGCCGCTGCAGCAGCGTGAGTCCGGCGGGCGGCAGCGGCGGCGCGCCGGGAGGCGCCGCGATCACGTCCGCCGCGCGGGTGGCGGCGCCCGACTCGGGGGACAACAGTTCCTGATCCATGGATTCCTCGTCCGAAACGCTACGAAAGAATATTGGTCGGGAGCACCCCGGGGGTCAGTTCTTGTCGGCCCGGGTGCAAGCGGCCTGAAAGGCCTCCGACGATATTAGCCAATGCCCCACGCCCCGCCCGGACTGGGGACATTGCCGCCATCCGCATGCCCGCCCGCGGCGCCGGCAACGGTACGCGGGGGGATGGAACGGGGGGCGTTGCGCCCTCGCACAAGCTCGCCCGAAGGAGTCATCACAAGCCCGCCGCCCGAGGCCACAATCAGCCCCGATAGCCTCTACGTCATCGCCCGAAGAGAAACCGTCCCGCCTCCTCGAATGCCAGGAGCGCGCCAGGACCCCAAAGCCCAGGAGTCAGCCATGCCCCATGCATTCGCCAACACCGTCGCCAGCTTCAAGACCGCCTCCGGCAAGAGCGGCAAGTACCACTCGCTGCCCGAGCTGGCCAAGCGCTTCCCCAACGTGAACCAGCTGCCGGTCTCGATCCGGCTGGTGCTCGAGTCGGTGCTGCGCAACTGCGACGGCAAGCGCGTGACCGAGGAGCATGTCGAGCAGCTCGCCAACTGGCAGCCCAACGCGCCCCGCAACGAGGAGATCCCCTTCGTCGTCGCCCGCGTGGTGCTGCAGGACTTCACCGGCGTGCCGCTGCTGGCCGACCTGGCCGCGATGCGCAACGTCGCCAAGGCGCAGGGCAAGGACCCGAAGACGATCGAGCCGCTGGTGCCGGTCGACCTGGTCGTCGACCACTCGATCATGATCGACCACTTCGGCAGCCCCAAGGCGCTGGACCTGAACATGAAGCTCGAGTTCGAGCGCAACCGCGAGCGCTACGAGTTCATGAAGTGGGGCATGCAGGCCTTCGACACCTTCGGCGTCGTCCCGCCCGGCTTCGGCATCGTCCACCAGGTCAACCTCGAGTACCTGGCCCGCGGCGTGCACAAGACTGCCGGGAAGACCGCCGACAAGGACCCCGTCTACTACCCCGACACCCTGGTCGGCACCGACAGCCACACGACGATGATCAACGGCGTCGGCGTCGTGGGCTGGGGCGTCGGCGGCATCGAGGCCGAGGCCGGCATGCTCGGCCAGCCGGTCTACTTCCTGACGCCGGACGTCGTCGGTTTCGAGCTGAGCGGCCGCCTGCGCGAGGGCGTCACCGCCACCGACCTGGTGCTGACCGTGACCGAGATCCTGCGCAAGGCCAAGGTCGTGGGCAAGTTCGTCGAGTTCTTCGGCGAAGGCACCGCCTCGCTGTCGGTCCCCGACCGCGCCACCATCGGCAACATGGCGCCCGAGTACGGCGCGACGATGGGCTTCTTCCCCGTCGACGAACGCACCATCGACTACTTCCAGGGCACCGGCCGCACGAGCGACGAGATCGAGGCCTTCGAGGCCTACTTCCGCGCGCAGGGCCTGTTCGGGGTCCCCAAGGCGGGCGACATCCGCTTCAGCCAGGTGGTCTCGCTGGACCTGGGCACCGTCGTGCCCTCGCTGGCCGGCCCGAAGCGCCCGCAGGACCGCATCGTCATCACCGACCTGGCCAAGACCTTCGCCTCGCTGTACACGAAACCGGTGGCGGAGAACGGGTTCAACCAGCCCGTCGAGAAGCTGCCGAAGTCCTTCCCGCTCGGCGGGACGCAGAAGGGCCTGGAGATCTTCAACGGCGACGTGCTGATCGCCGCGATCACCTCCTGCACCAACACGTCCAACCCGAGCGTGATGCTGGCCGCCGGCCTGCTGGCCAAGAAGGCGGTCGAGGCCGGCCTGAAGGTCCAGCCGCACATCAAGACCTCGCTGGCGCCGGGCTCGCGCATCGTCACCGAGTACCTGCAGAACGCGGGCCTGCTGCCCTACCTGGAGAAGCTGGGCTTCTCCGTGGCGGCCTATGGCTGCACGACCTGCATCGGCAACGCCGGCGACCTGACGCCCGAGATCAACGAGGCGATCACCGGCAACGACCTCGTCTGCGCGGCGGTGCTGTCGGGCAACCGCAACTTCGAGGCGCGCATCCATCCCAACATCAAGGCCAACTTCCTGGCCAGCCCGCCGCTGGTGGTCGCGTATGCCATCGCCGGCAACGTGACGCGCGACCTGATGACCGAACCGGTCGGCCTGGGCACGGGCGGCAAGCCGGTGTACCTGGGCGACATCTGGCCGACCAGCGACGAGATCCACGCGCTGCTGAAGCTGGCGCTCAACCCCGACGCGTTCCGCGCCAACTACGGCAAGGTCAAGGCCGAGCCCGGGAAGCTCTGGGAGAAGATCAAGGGCGGCACCGGCCAGGTCTACGGCTGGCCCAAGAGCACCTACATCGCGCAGCCGCCCTTCTTCGACCGCTTCACCCAGATCCCCGAGGCCCAGGAAGCGGGCGTCAAGGGCGCGCGCATCATGGCGCTGTTCGGCGACTCGATCACCACCGACCACATCTCCCCGGCCGGCGCGATCAAGGAGGTCTCGCCCGCCGGCGCCTACCTGAAGGACAAGGGCGTGCTCAAGGCCGACTTCAACAGCTACGGCTCGCGCCGCGGCAACCATGAAGTCATGATGCGCGGCACCTTCGCCAACGTCCGGATCAAGAACCTGATGATCCCGGCCAAGCCCGACGGCGCGCGCGAGGAAGGCGGCCTGACGCTGTTCCAGCCGGGCGGCGAGAAGCTGTTCATCTACGACGCCGCGATGCGCTACATCGCCGCCGGCACGCCGACGGTGATCTTCGCCGGCGAGGAGTACGGCACCGGCTCCAGCCGCGACTGGGCGGCCAAGGGCACGCAGCTGCTGGGCATCGGTGCGGTCGTGGCCAAGAGCTTCGAGCGCATCCACCGCTCCAACCTGGTCGGCATGGGCGTGCTGCCGCTGCAGTTCCGCGCGGGCGACTCGTGGGAATCGCTGGGCCTGACAGGCGACGAGGTCATCGACATCGAACTCGGCGACGAGATCAAGCCGCAGTCCGAAGCGACGCTGGTGATCCGCGCGGCCGACGGCGTCGCGCCGGAGCGCCGCGTCCCGCTGATCCTGCGCATCGACACGCCGATCGAGGTCGAGTACTACCGCCACGGCGGCATCCTGCCCTACGTGCTGCGCCAACTGCTGGCCGCTTGATCGGGGCGCACCAGTCCAGCTGATCCGCCACTGAAGAAAACGTCGGGGCCGCTATCGACGATATCGACGATGTCGAAAGCGGGATCCGCCGAACGTCATGAGGGTGAGACGCGCCATTCGTTGAATGGCGGGTCCACCCTCTTCCATTTTCAGGACTGCATCAGGAGACCGACATGCGATTCATGGTCATCGTCAAGGCGGACAGCCACAGCGAAGCGGGCGAGATGCCCAGCACGGAGCTGATCACCGCGATGTTTGCGTACAACGAGGAACTGGTGAAGGCCGGCGTCATGCTGTCGGGCGACGGCCTGCAGCCGTCGAGCAAGGGCGCGCGCGTGCGGTTCTCCGGCAAGGAACGCCAGGTCATCGACGGCCCGTTCACTGAAACGAAGGAGCTGATCGCCGGCTTCTGGATCTGGCAGTGCGCCTCGCTGCAAGAGGCGATCGAGTGGGTCAAGAAGTGCCCCAACCCGCAGGTGACGGACTCCGACATCGAGATCCGGCAGATCTTCGAAGCCGAGGATTTCGGCGAGGCGTTCACGCCGGAGCTGCGTGAGCAGGAAGAACGTCTGCGCTCGCAGATCGAGAAGCAGTGAAGGGTCCCGCGCCGTAGCGCGTGCAGCAAAGCAAAACCCCACTCCGCACGCCGCGCCCTCAAGATGGAGGACGTCAGCGGCTGCAAGTGGGGCCGGAATGCTGCTGGGGGTTCCCGGAGGGACGCCCCCTGCTGCGTGGAGAGCCCGCGCTTGGCCAAGCGCAGTTGGGCGGCCTCCCGACCACCCGACGCTCCTCAGCGCACGATCACTTCGTCGTCGGCGTCGTCGTGGTCGCGGGCTTCTTCGCCGCCGGCTTGGCGGCCGCCTTCGGCGCGGCCTTCGCGGGCGTGGCCGCTTGATCGACTTCCTTGGACGCCGCGGTCGAGCCGCCCGACACGCCCAGTCGGCCGCCGGCACCCAGGCCGCCCTTGACCTGCTGCGCCTTGTAGTTGCGCAGCGCCTTCACCATCTGGTTGTACGAATCCGCGAAGGCCGTGACGATCACCTTGCCGGCCGGCGTCTTGCCGTACGCGCCGCCGGCCACGGCGGCGTTGCCGAAGAAGCTGGCGCCGCCGAAGCCGAAGTCGAAGTTCTTGGCCGTGCCTTCCGCGGCCGAGATCTGCACGCCGGAGCGGTTGTCCACCAGCAGCAGCGTCGTGGACGCCTCGTTCTGGTTGATGTTGGCCGCCACCGCGGTCAGCAGGCCGATCGCGCCGGTCCCGATGCCGCCGCCGCCGCCGCCGGTCTTGCCGGAGAACTGGATCTCGGGGCTCATCGTGTAGTCGGCGGCGACCATCTGGCCCTGGCCGAAGTTGCTGCCGGCACGGGTTTCGCCCGACTGCATCAGCGCGCGCTCGCGCTCCATGTTGGCGAAGGCCTTGCCGCGCTCGACGATCACGAAGCAGTTGGACTGCTGCACCATCAGGCGCAGCACCGGCACCGTCGATCCCAGCTGGCGCTCGCGCAGCTGCGACCACCACGGGGCGTTGTTGTCCTCGAAGATGGTCAGCGTGCCCAGCGTCTCGTCGCAATGCTCGAGCTGGCTGTTCTTGTTCTCGGCCGTCGCGCCGCCGGCGGCGCCGGAGACGGTGCCCTTGTTCTCGCCCATCGTCGGCGCGGTGGCCAGGCAGCCGGCCAGCAGCAGCGGGGACAGCACCAGGGCGGACTTCAGCACGAGGCTGGACGAAGCAACGAGGCGGGAAGTGGCAAGCATGGAATCCTCCAGGTTTTCTAAGGACGTCTCGAACGACGTCTCACAACGAGCGACTACAAGGACGCGGGCGACGAGGGAAGCGCTCCGGCCGGACCCGACCGGACGGAGCCAGGGAAATCAAGTGCAGCTCGGCTGCGACGGTCAGTCGATGGGGGTGGCCGGCGCGACGCCGTAATACCCGCCGACCGGCTGGCCGTGCGGATTGCCGATCCAGATGCTGGTGCCGAACACGTCGCTGCACCCGCCCCAGGCGATCTCGAACGCACGCGCCTCTTCGTTGCGGGTCTGTGCGTAGACGGACACGGTGGAGTCCGAGGGGCCGATGGTGTAGCAGACCCGCGCCCACACCGGGCGCGGTGACGACGAGACCACCGAGGCCGCGCCTTCGGCGTCGCCGTCGGAGGCCTTGGCCACCCATTTCGTGCCGCGGGACGGACCCGGGTTGTAGCTGAACAAGTAGGGCACCTGGGCGACCGCCGCGAGCGACGCGGCGAGCAGTCCGGCGACCATCAGGCCTCTGGCCATCATTCGTTTTCCCCTTGCCTGTGTACCGAAATCAAACGATTTCAAAGGAATGTCGCGGATTGTTAGGCCCCACTTTTGAAAAAGCGAGGCCCCCATCGTGGTGGATTCCCCGGAACCGGGACGGGGGAACCCGCATCGACGCGCGTCGGCCCCCTGCCTGTTCCACAGGCCGCACGATTTCGCGCTAACGGACGCCGAACGGCAACACCCGTCCCCCGGATCGCGAGGATCGGCGCGGGCTGCGGGGGAGCGGCGCGATGGCCGATGCCATCGGGGTGGCGCGAGCGGCGCGCGGTCGCGAGCCGCGTTCCGGGGCGCCTTCCGGGGTGCCGGAAGCGACTCCGCGCGCGGGCACCGCCCGGCGCCGCGATGACTTAGGTCATCTGGTGTTGTAGGGATGGCAAATCCGGGGTCATCGGCTATGCCCCGAGGGCCGGACGCGGACCTCCCGGCCCGTCCAGCCTCGCGGATCCGGCTTCCCGGATCGGGTCCCGAAGGCTCAGTCCGCGCCGAGATCCAGGTCCAGGCCCCGTTCCTGCGCGAACAGCTTCAGCGCCGGCATCAGCGCGCCGATCTTCTCGGCCACGGCATCGCGGACGGTGTCCACCATCACCTGCGTCTGGCGCTCGATCTCGATGTGCAGCGGCGCGCCCTCGCCCTTGTCGGCGAAGGTCGTCATGCGCAGCGTCTCGGGGATCAGCCAGACCTCGAACCAGCCCGAGCCGTCGGCATGGCGGCCGGCCTCGGCCACCGTCAGGCTGGCGCCGTTCACGGCGATGTAGCCCTTGGCGAAGATGTAGCGCATCCACGGCGCCGGGACGGCGATGCGGATCACGTGGTTGTTGGCGGGGCGGCGGATCGATTCGACCCGCGCCATGAAGTCGACATGACCCGACAGCGGATGGCCGCCGATCTCGGCGCCCTCCTTCGCGGCGCGCTCGACGTTGAGCCGGCCGCCGACGCCGAGCTGCCCCAGCGCCGTGAGGTTCAGGCTCTGGAGCATCACGTCGAAGTCCGCCTCGTGGTCCCCCTTCAGGGCGGTGACCGTCAGGCAGACGCCGTCGCAGGCGACGGAGGCGCCGATCTCCAGGTCCTCGCAGAAGCCCTGTGGGAAGGCCAGCGTGAAGCTGCGCAGGCCTTCCTTGTCGGTGATGGCCGCGACCTGCGCGATGCCTTGAACGATGCCGGTGAACATGGCGGGCCTCCGGTCAGCGCTGGGCCGCGTGGGATGCGAACAGCTCGGGCGAGAAACCCAGGCTCAGGCGACCGTCGTCCCACTCGACGACGGGGCGCTTGATCACGCTGGGCTGCTCGACCATCAGGGCGGCGGCGCTGGCCGCGTCGGTCACGCCGGCCTTGGCGTCGTCGTCCAGCTTGCGCCAGGTCGTGCCGGCGCGGTTCAGCACCTTGTCCCAGCCGAGTTCACTCATCCACTGCGGCAACTTCGCCGCGGGCACGCCCTGCTTCTTGTAGTCGTGGAACTGGTACGCGAGGCCCTGTCCGTCGAGCCAGGCGCGGGCGCGCTTGACGGTGTCGCAGTTGGGGATGCCGTAGAGGGTGATCATGGGAACGAGGGGGTCGCCGGCGGGCGTGGAAGGAAGGCGGCACGCTACCATGAAGCGGATGATCCCCTGGCTCGACGATGACTCTCTGGACTTCCCGCCGACCCGCCACGCGCTGGGGCCGCGCAGCGACGCTCCGGGGCTGCTCGCGGCCGGCGGCGACCTGAGGCCGGCCCGTCTTCGGGCGGCGTACGCCCGGGGGATCTTCCCCTGGTATGGGGAAGGTCAGCCGATCTTGTGGTGGACGACGGACCCGCGCATGGTGCTGCAGACGGCGGACTTCAAGCTGTCGCGCTCGCTGCGCAAGACGGTGGCGAAGTTCATCCGCACGCCGGGCTGCGAGATCCGCGTCGACCACGCCGCCGAGACCGTGCTCAAGGCCTGCGCCAGCACCTCGCGGGACGGCCAGGACGGCACCTGGATCGTGCCGGAGATGCAGCAGGCCTACCTGCGGCTCGCACGCGAAGGCACGGTGCACTCGGTCGAGACCTGGATGGACGGCGAGCTCGCCGGCGGGCTGTACGGCGTCAACCTCGGCCGGATGTTCTTCGGCGAGTCGATGTTCATGCGCAGGACCGACGCGTCCAAGATCGCCCTGGCCGCGTTGATCTGCCTGTGCCGGGAGTTCGGCATCCCCTGGATCGACTGCCAGCAGCAGACCGCGCACCTGGCCTCGCTGGGCGCGGCGCCGGTCGCCCGCGAGGCGTTCGAGGCGCATCTTGCGGCGCACACCGGCCTGCCCCCGCCCGGGGATTGGTCCTATCATCCGCGGCTGTGGGCCCACCTGGGCCTGACCGACGCCGAGAGCGACTCCCCGAACGACCCGCCCTGAGCCCCTGAGCCCCCAGAGCCCGTGACGCACCCCAAGGAACTCCCGCTGGCCGAGCTGCAGTTCTATGCGACTGCGCCCTACCCCTGCAGCTACCTGAGCGACCGCCAGGCGCGCTCGCAGGTCGCCACGCCCAGCCATCTGATCCACGCCGACGCGTATTCGAGCCTGGTCGCCGCCGGCTTCCGGCGCAGCGGCATGTTCACGTACCGTCCCTACTGCGACGGCTGCAAGGCCTGCGTGCCGATGCGCATCCCGGTGGCGGACTTCCATCCCAACCGCAGCCAGCGCCGCGCCTGGACGCAGCATCAGGCGCTGCAGGCGCGCGTCATGCGGCTGGGCTACAGCGACGAGCACTACCAGCTCTACCTGCGCTACCAGGCCGGCCGCCACAGCGGCGGCGGCATGGACCACGACAGCGTCGACCAGTACACCCAGTTCCTGCTGCAGAGCCGGGTGAACTCGCGGCTGGTGGAGTTCCGCGAGCCCGACGGCGCGCTGAAGATGGTCTCGATCCTCGACATCCTGGGCGACGGGCTGTCGGCGGTCTACACCTTCTACGAGCCCGAGGCCAACGTCAGCTACGGCACCTACAACGTGCTGTGGCAGCTGCGCCAGACCCGCGACCTGAGCCTGCCGCATCTCTACCTCGGCTACTGGATCGCGCAGAGCGACAAGATGGCCTACAAGGCCCGCTTCCTGCCGCACGAGCTGCTGCGCGACGGGCAGTGGTCACGCGTCGAGCGTTGATCCCACGCCCCGCGCACCCCTGACGCCCGGTCGGGAGACCGCGCAAGGCAAGAATTGGTCCCACACTGGTTTTTACGCAGCCGCTCACCGGTCGTACCGGTTTTCCCTTCCATTTGCATCAATTGACGTCCATACACGTCGTTGACGACATCATTACGACACGTTACCCCGCCCCCAAGGGTTAACCTGAATGATGCGGTCGCCAGTGGTATCTACATTGCATACCACTATGAGATCAGCAGCGGTATTGGTCTCTTAGACGCCGCGGTTGCAAACCGCACGCGGTCCGTCCCGGCATCAGCCCGCGGACCGCACGTCGATCAGCAAGGAGTGACTGCCATGTCCGCACGCGCCTTTCTCCGTACCGCCGACCGTGCCGCCGCCGGATTCGTCCCGGCCGCGACGCCGCTGATCCGCCCGGCCGCCCCCGAGTGGCCGGCATGACCCGGGTCTCCGGCGGCCGTGCCCGAGCGGCTGCCGCCTTCGCCGGTTGAACCGACCGGCGCTTTTTCTTCCCGAGCCTTGAGCGTTCCCGCCGCACTGCGTCCGCAGTCGCCCGGCGCGGCGGCGCTCATCCCGAAGTTTCCGAAGACAACGACAACACCGACCCCACGTCAGGAGCCCCCCGATGAGACAACGTCCCTGCGCCCGACCCCACCCGATGCTGCCGTGGCTGATGCCGATGGTGCTGGCCTTCGCCGGCAGCTCGGCGATGGCCTACGACTGCACCGGCGTCGCCGACTGGAACGCCGCCACCGCGTACAGCGGCAACGCGATCGTCAAGCAGACCAACACGGCCTACCAGGCGAAGTGGTGGACGCAGAACAACCCGCCGGCGACGAACGCCGGGCAGTGGGACGTGTGGAAGGTGCTGGGCGCCTGTGACGGCGGCGGCGGAGGCGGCGGAGGCGGCACCAACAAGCCGCCGACGGTGGCGCTGAGTTCGCCGACCGCGGGCACCTCGCCCACGGCGGGCGACACGGTGACGCTGGCCGCGACCGCCGCGGACAGCGACGGCACCGTCGCCAAGGTCGGCTTCTACGTCAACGGCGCGCTGGTCGCCGAGGACACCACCGCGCCGTTCAGCGTGAGCTGGACCGCGCGCGCCGGCGTCGCCGACATCACCGCCCGCGCCACCGACGACAAGGGCGCGACGACCGACACCGCCGCGTTGCGCATCACCGTGCGGGGCCAGGTCACCGGCGACGAGCGCTGCCGGCCCGAAGGCCTGACGACCACCGCCGGCACCGCGCCCGCCTACTGCAAGGTCTACGACGACCAGGGCCGAGAAAAGATGGGCGCCGACAAGCCGCGCCGCATCATCGGCTACTTCACCAGCTGGCGCACCGGCAAGACCGGCCAGCCCGCGTTCCTCGCGCACCAGATCCCGTGGGGTCAGGTCACGCACATCAACTACGCGTTCGCGCATGTGGACGCGGCCAACAAGCTCTCCGTCGGCAACACCGCCGACGCGGCCAACCCCGCCACCGGCCTCACCTGGCCCGGCATCGCGGGCGCGGAGATGGACCCGGCCTATGCGTACAAGGGCCACTTCAACCTGCTCAACAAGTTCAAGAAGCAGTACCCCAACGTCAAGACGCTGATCTCGGTCGGCGGCTGGGCCGAGACGGGCGGCTTCTACACGATGACGACGAACGCGGACGGCTCGACCAACACGGCCGGCATCAACGCGTTCGCGGACTCGGCGGTGGCCTTCCTGCGGCAGTACGGGTTCGACGGCGTCGACATCGACTACGAGTACCCGACCAGCATGAACAACGCCGGCAACCCGGTGGACTTCGCCATCAGCAACGCGCGACGCGGCGCGCTGATGAAGAACTACGTCGTGCTGATGCGCACCCTGCGCGCCAAGCTGGACACGGCCAGCCAGGCCGACGCCCGCCATTACATGCTCACGATCGCGGCGCCCTCCTCCGCCTATCTGCTGCGCGGGATGGAAGCCTTCCAGGTCACCCAGTACCTGGACTACGTGAACATCATGAGCTACGACCTGCACGGGGCGTGGAACCAGTTCGTCGGCCCGAACGCGGCGCTGTACGACGACGGCAAGGACGCCGAGCTCACCGCATGGAGCTACTACAGCGCGACGCAGTACGCGCGCATCGGCTACCTCAACACCGACTGGGCCTACCACTACTTCCGCGGCGCGATGCCGGCGGGCCGCATCAACATCGGCGTGCCGTACTACACCCGCGGCTGGCAGGGCGTGACGGGCGGCACCAACGGCCTGTGGGGCCAGGCGGCACTGCCCGACCAGAGCAAGTGCCCGGCCGGCACCGGCGGCGGCACCGTGCAGAAGTGCGGCAACGGCGCGGTCGGCATCGACAACCTCTGGCACGACCTCGACGTCTCGAGCAAGGAGGTCCCCGCGGGCTCCAACCCGATGTGGCATGCGATGAACCTGGCCTCGGGCCGCGCGGGCAGCTACCTCGCCGCCTACGGCCTGAATCCGGCGACCAACCCGGCTGATCAACTGACCGGCACCTACGTGCGCAACTACGACGCGACGCTGGTCTCGCCGTGGCTGTGGAACGCGCAGAAGAAGGTCTTCATCAGCACCGAGGACGACCAGTCGCTGGGCGTGAAGGCGCAGTACGTGGCCGATCGCGGCATCGGCGGCGTGATGTTCTGGGAGTTCGCCGGCGACTACGCCTTCGACACGGCCCGCAACGAGTACTTCATCGGCAACACGCTGACGACCACGCTCTACAACAAGCTGAAGACGGCGCCCGCCTACGGCAACCGCCTCACCTCGGCGGCGCTGCCGGCGGAGACGCTGGACATCGGCTACGCGCTCGGCGGCTTCGCGCTCGGCGACAGC
Source organism: Roseateles chitinivorans (assembly GCF_050632145.1). Lineage (GTDB taxonomy): Bacteria > Pseudomonadota > Gammaproteobacteria > Burkholderiales > Burkholderiaceae_C > Roseateles > Roseateles chitinivorans_B. The sequence continues at coordinate 3,535,738 of NZ_CP192577.1, read as the reverse complement.
AACTACCCGATCACGCCCAAGCTCACGCTGACCAACAACAGCACGACGACGCTGCCCGGCGGCACGGAGTTCCAGTTCGACGTCCCCACCGCGATCCCCTCGACGGTGACGGACCAGAGCGGCTTCGGGCTGACGGTGATCAGCAACGGTTCCAACCCCGCGGGCAACAACGTCGGCGGGCTGAAGAACGACTTCCACCGCGCCAGCTTCAAGCTGCCCTCGTGGCAAAGCCTGGCCCCCGGCGCCAGCGTGACGCTGACGATCAACTACTTCCTGCCGTCGACGATGCCCAGCAACTGGACCGTCACGGTGAACGGCCGCAGCTACGCGCTGGCGCAGGAAGCGCGCCGCGGCGCCGTACCCGCCGCTGCTGCCCCAGCGGCCAGGACCTCGGCGGCGCGCTGATGCGCGCGGCCTCCAAGAACCTCCCCACCACCACCCTTTGACCCACAGGAGTTCGACATGAAGAGACAGATGGTCCGCCTCGGCGGAATCGCCCTGGCAGCAGCGATGGCCGCCGGCACCGCGCACGCCTACGACTGCACCAACGTGCCCGAGTGGAGCGCCGCCGCGACCTACACCGGCACCTCCAACAGCTTCGCCAAGCAGGGCAACATCGCCTACCAGGCCAAGTGGTGGACGCAGAACGAAGCGCCCTCCACCCACTCCGGCCAGTGGGACGTGTGGAAGTCGCTGGGCGCCTGCACCGGCGGCGGCACCGACACCACGCCGCCCACCGTGCCCTCGGGCCTGACCGCCAGCGGCAGCACCAGCAGCAGCATCTCGCTGAGCTGGGGCGCCTCGACCGACGCCGGCAGCGGCGTCAACAACTACGAGCTGCTGCGCGGCGGCTCGCTGATCGCCTCGCCCACCGCCACCACGTACACGGACTCCGGCCTGTCCGCGGGCACCTCGTACAGCTACCAGGTCCGCGCCAAGGACAAGGCGGGCAACGTCTCCGGCCTGAGCAGCACGCTGCTGACCAGCACCGCCAGCAACGGCACCTGCGCCGCCGCACCGTCCACGCCCTCGGGCCTGACGTCGCCGTCCAAGAGCGCCACCAGCGTCAACCTGGCCTGGAACGCCGTCGCCGCCGGCCCGAACTGCACGGTGCAGTACCGCGTCAACCAGGGCTCGACGCAGGTCGCGCAGGGCGCGGCCACCAGCGCCAGCGTCACCAACCTGACGGCCAACACGAACTACACGTTCACGGTCTCGGCCTTCAACCAGGCCGGCACCTCGCAGCCGTCGGCGCCGATCACGGTCAAGACCGACACCCAGTCCACCGGCGACAAGGTCGTGCTGGGCTACTTCGCGCAGTGGGGCATCTACGGCCGCAACTACCACGTGAAGAACATCGACACCAGCGGCTCGGCGGCCAACCTGACGCACATCAACTATGCGTTCGGCAACGTCCGCAACAACGTCTGCGAAGTCGGCAAGATCATCCCGAGCAACGAGTCCACCGGTGAAGGCGGCGACGCCTTCGCCGACTACGGCAAGTCCTACGGCGCCGACCTCAGCGTCGACGGCGTGGCCGACACCTGGGACCAGCCGCTGCGCGGCAGCTGGAACCAGCTCAAGAAGCTCAAGGCCAAGTACCCGAAGATCAAGGTGCTGATCTCGCTGGGCGGCTGGACCTGGTCGCGCGGCTTCTCGAGCGCGGCGCGTCCGGAGAACCGCGTCAACTTCGTCAAGAGCTGCGTGGACGCCTACATCAAGGGCAACGTGCCGGTGACGGACGGCGCGGGCGGCACGGGCGCGGCGGCGGGCGTGTTCGACGGCATCGACCTCGACTGGGAGTACCCGAACGCCTGCGGCCTGGCCTGCGGCACGGCCGAGGACCGCGCGAACTTCACCGGCCTGCTGGCCGAGTTCCGCAAGCAGCTCGACGCGGTGCGTCCGGGCCTGCTGCTGTCGATCGCGTCGGGCGCGGGCGTGGACAAGGTGCGGGCCTATGACCCGGACCAGGTCCATCCGTACCTGAACTTCATCAACGTGATGACGTACGACTTCCACGGCGGTTGGGACACGATCACCGGGTTCCACTCGCCGCTGTACGCGCCGGCGAACGACCCGTCCACGGGTGACGTGAAGAAGTACAACACCAACGACGCGATGCAGGCCTTCCTGGACAAGGGTGTCCCGGCCTCGAAGCTGAACGTCGGCATCGGCTTCTACGGCCGCGGCTGGACCAACGTCCCCAACGCCAACAACGGCCTGTTCCAGAGCGGAACGCCGGCTCCGGGCACCTACGAGGCGGGCAACGAGGACTACAAGGTCCTGAAGAATCTGCAGGGTTACACCAGCCGGACCGACGACGTCAGCAAGGCGCAGTGGATCTACAACGGTTCGACCTTCTGGAGCTTCGACACGCCGGCCACGATCGCCGTGAAGATGGCCTACGTGAAGTCCAAGGGCTTCGGCGGCGCGTTCTTCTGGGAGTTCTCGGGCGACGATCCGACCGCCTCGCTGTCCAAGGCGATCGGCGCCGGCCTGAAGTGATCCACGGCTCACGCGCATCGCGCCGTCCGGCGTGATGCATCGAGCGGGCCGGTTCTGCCGGCCCTCGAAGGGCTCCTGCGATTGGCGCAGGAGCCCTTGTTGTTTCTGACTGGGGATCCGCTCATGCGGGTCAGGTCTTGCCAGGCCCCGATCCCACGCGAGTTCCCCCTCAAGACCCTGATCGCAGGGATCAATCAACAAGCATTGACCAGTTTTGATCGGTCTTTGACTCCCTTCGGCAGTTCACTCGCGGATCTCCTGATTCGACGATGCGAGCCGTCGTTTTCAAGGAGTCTGAGATGTCCGGTTTTCTTTCCCGCCGTTGGAGCGCCTCCCGTCAATTCCATACCCGACAGATCGCGATGGCGGTGAGCTTGCTGGGCGTGTCCCTGGCCTGCGTGGCGCCGACATCGGCGTTGGCGTCGGCCACCAATGGGGTCAAGCCAGGCACCGGCGGCAAGGGCCGCGTGTCGCCCTACTATGGCGCTGACGGCGGAACTGGCGGAGGGCAAAGCGGCTCTTCGGCGATCGACGGCCCGAGAAACGCCAGCAATGCAGGCAGGGGCGGCGACGGTCCATCCTCGAGTGCCGGTCCCGGCGGATCCGGCGGCGGTGTGGGGCAGACCATCGGCGCCAACACCACGCTGACCCGCAACATCAGTGGGGGAAATGGCGGAGGCGGCGCGTATCAGAATCCGCAGGCGGGCAAAGCCGGAGGCGGGGGCGGCGCCGCCGTCTTCGTGACTGGCTCTTCCTCCGTCACATTGAATGCAGGCTTCAGTCTGATCGGCGGGAACGGCGGCGATAGCGGCGAGACCAGTGGCATAGCTTATATCGCTGGCGGCGGCGGCGGCGGCGGCAACGGCATCACCATGGCGGCCGGCGGCACCCTGACAAACAACGGCGCGATCCGGGGCGGCAGCGGCGGCGACGGGACCTCGGCGTACTCAGGTGCAAGAGGTGGCGGCGGCGGTGGCGGCCACGGCATCGAAGGCGCCAACATCACCATCGTCAATGCGGGCGTGATCGCCGGCGGCGGTGCTGGCGCGGGCGGCCACCAGATCGGTAGCGAACCGGCGTTTGCCGGGACTGCGGAGTCTGGCGAAGCCGGCGCTGCCATTCATTGGACAGGCGGTGTCAACACGCTGGCGATGAAGAGCGGCTCGACGATCAGCGGCGCCCTTTGGGTCGGCAGCGGCGCATCAGCGACGCTGAGGGCAGATGACGCCGTTGCCGCGATGGGCAACTGGCTGTTGCTGGACGGTTCCGCCACCATCGACACGTCCGTGCAACCACTCAGCTACGGCGGCGCGATCACCGGCACCGGCGGCCTGAAGAAAGCCGGCGCCGGAACGCTCATCCTGTCGGGTGCCAACACGTTCAGCGGCGGCCTCAATATCCAGACGGGTGAAGTCCAGGCGCAGCTGGGCTCGCTGGGCACGGGCGCGATCCGGGACGACGGCACCCTGCGCCTCAACCCTGCCGCTGACGGCACGCTGAGCCAGGCGATCACGGGCTCCGGCTCCCTCATCAAGGAGGGCACCCGGACGCTCACGCTCAACGGCAACGCGCAGCTCAGCGGCAGCGTGCAGGTCGTCGGAGGCACGCTGGCGGTCGGCGCCAGCGGCACCCTGACGGCCGGAGCGCTCCAACTGACCAATGCGGGCAGCACGCTCAACTTGTCGACCGCCACGCACACCACCACGATCGCCGCGCTCAGCGGCGTCGAGGGCACCGCGATCCGGACCGGATCGGCGGCGCTCGTGGTCGGCGATGCATCGAACCAGACGTTCGGCGGCGCGATCTCCGGCAACGGCAGGTTGACGAAACAGGGCAGCGGATCGCTGACGTTGGCGGGCACCAGTTCCTACACGGGCGGAACGACGATCAGCGCCGGCACGCTGTCCGGTTCGTCCGCCAGTTTCGGTACCGGCGCCATCGTCGACAACGCCACGCTGGTACTGGACCAGGCGGTCGCCGGCACGCTCAGCAACACCATCTCGGGCAGCGGCTCGCTGACCAAGCAGGGCGAGGGCACCCTGACCCTCAGCGGCACCAACACCCATGCAGGAGGCACGACGATCAGCGCAGGCACGCTCGTGGGCTCGGCGAACAGCTTCGGCTCGGGCGCGATCGTCGACAACGCCGCGCTGGTCCTGAACCAGGCCGCCAACGGCACGCTGGGCAACACCGTTTCCGGGACCGGCTCGCTGACCAAGCAAGGCGCGGGCACCCTGACGTTGAGCGCCGTCAACACCTACGCCGGCGGCACGACCATCAGCACCGGCACCGTGGTGGGTTCGTCCACCAGCTTCGGCGCCGGCGCCATCGTCGACAACGCCTCGCTGGTCCTGAACCAGACGTCCGACGGCACGATGGCCAACGCCATCGCGGGCAGCGGCAGCGTCGCCAAGCAAGGCGGCGGCTCGCTCACGATGAGCGGCGCCAACACGTATGGCGGCGGCACGACGATCAGCGCCGGCACGTTGATCGGTTCGGCCGGCAGCTTCGGGGTCGGCGCCATCCGCAATGACGCGGCACTGATCCTGGACCAGGCCACCGATGCCGCGTTGTCCAGCCCCGTCTCCGGCAGCGGCACGGTCACCAAGCGGGGCAGCGGCACGCTGACGCTGGAGGGCGCCAACACCTACGCCGGCGGCACGACGATCAACGAAGGGGCATTGAAAGGATCCGCCGCGAGTTTCGGCAGCGGCCCCATCCACGACAACGCGACGCTGATCGTCGACCAGGCGGTGGATGCCGCTATGGCCCAGCTCATCGACGGCACCGGCAGTGTCACCAAACAAGGGACCGGCTCGCTCTCGCTGACCCGCGCCAACACCTACGCCGGCGGCACCACCGTCGCCGCCGGCACGCTCATCGGGTCGAGCGCGAGTTTCGGCACCGGCGCCATCCGCAACGACGCCACGCTGATCGTGGACCAGGCCACGGATGCCACGTTGGCGAACGCCGTTGCCGGCCAGGGCGCCTTCACCAAGCGCGGTGCCGGAGCGCTCACGATGGGCGGCACGAACAGCTACGCTGGCGGCACGACAGTGGCCGCCGGCACGCTGGTGGGATCGGCCGCGAGCTTCGGCACCGGCCAGATCCGCAACGATGCGGCGCTGATCCTGGACCAGGCCACCGACGCCACCTTGTCCAATGCCATCTCCGGTGCCGGGACCGTCACCAAGCAAGGGGCGGGAACACTGACGCTCGGCAGCGCCAACACCTATGCCGGCGGCACCACGATCGCGGCGGGCACGCTGGTCGGCTCGGCCGACAGCTTCGGCAGTGGCGACATCGTCGACAACGGCCTGCTCCGCTTCAGCCAGGCGAGCGATGCGGAGCTGCACAACACCGTCAGCGGTTCGGGCCGCGTCGAGAAGACAGGCGCCGGCCAACTGACGCTGCGTCAGGCGCTGGGCAACACCGGCGACCTGTCCGTCCTCGACGGCCGCGTCGTCGTCAGCGACCAGCAGCACCTGGGTCCGGGCGCCGTCACCGTCAGCGGCCCCGGCCAGATCGCCCTGGGCCTGTCCGCCGACACGCCATTGCGCCACATCGGTGGCGACGGCCTCGTGGCCGTGGACCTCGGCGACACGCAACGCCTGCTGACGATGAGCGCCCCGCCATCGACCGCCCTCGCCTTCACCGGCAACCTGACCCTGTCCAACGCCAGCCTGGCCCTGTCAGGGCCGGGAAGCGAGTCGCTCTCCGCGGCGACCCTGCGACTGAGTACCGGCAGCCGGCTCATCGCCGACGCCGACACCGGCTCGATCGGCGGACTCCTGTTGAACGACGGCTCGATCCGATTCACCCCGGTCGTCGCGGACGACGCCTCGACGCTGCGGCCGATGCAGCTCAACCGGACGCTGGACCTGTCGGGCACCGGCACGATCCAGATCGACATGGATCTGCACGGCGCGAAAGCTGCGGCCTCCATGGGATCGCTGCTGGAGCGCGACGATGGCATCGCGCAACTGCTGGCGCGCACCGCGCCCGGCGGACAGGTGCTCGGCGATGCCGCCGGACTCCGTCTGGCGGGAGGCGACGGCCAGGCCGTCGGGGACAGCACCGAGGGCGAGATCGTTCAAGGCGGTCAGCGCGTGGCCACCACGGCGACACGGTATGGCCTGTCCGCGGGCGCGAACCACGATGGCCTCTACCTGAACAGCCGACTGCTGGGGATCTCCATCCTGGCAGATCACGAGCTGATGCTCGCCGCGCCGGGCGGCGCGACCGGCGCGGCACGGGACCTGTCGGTCCCGATCGGCGGCGCCGGTGGCGTCGCCATCGACGCCGGCGACGCAGGGACGATCACCCTGTCCAGCCAGGACAACACCTATGCCGGCGGGACACGCCTGGTCACCGGAACCTTGGCGCTGGCGGGCGGCAGCCTGCCCCTCGGCAGCGTGATCGCGTTCGACGGCGCGGGCACGAGCCTGGACCTCGCCGCCGCGGGTCGCCCGCAGCGGCTTGGCGGCCTCGACGGCGCGGTGTCCTCGAGCGCCGTCCAGCTGGGTTCTCAGGCGCTGACGCTGGACCTTGCCGGCGATCACGCTTTCGCAGGGACGCTCACGGGCAGCGGCGCGCTGGTGAAGACCGGGGCGGGCACGCAGACGCTGACGGGCGCCAGCAACTACAGCGGCGGCACGACGATCAGCGGCGGCGTCCTGGCGGGTCGCAGCGACAGCTTCGGCAGTGGCGCGATCCGCAACGACGCCACCCTGGTGGTGAACCAGACCGTCGATGGCGAACTGCTCAACGACCTGTCCGGCAGCGGCACCGTCATCAAGCAGGGCGACGGCGCCCTGACGCTGAGCGGCGCCAACACGGGCAGCGGGCCGCTGCGCATCGAAGCCGGCACGCTCCGCGCCGACATGGACCGGCTCGGCACCGGCGCGATCGTCAACAACGCCGTGCTCGAACTCGACGTCCCCCGCGACAGCCTGCTGGACAACCGCCTGAGCGGTCGCGGCCAGCTCGTGAAATCCGGCCCCGGCGATCTGACGCTGGAAGGGTCGCAGAGCGTGGGCCTGCTCAGCGTCCGCACCGGCGGCCTGATCGTCGGTGCCGCGGGAGACGGCAGTGCGCTGCTGCACGGCGACGTGGCCATCGCCGCCGGCGCCCGCTTGCAAGGCAACGGCACGATCGATGGCAGCGCCCATCTGTCCCAGGAGGCGACCTTGCAGCTGAAGTCGGCCAGCGCGGCGCTGCGCATCCAGGGCAACCTCCAGCTGGATCCGGGCGCCCGCGTCGTCGCCGCCGTGAACGCCGCCAGCCGCCAGCCGGCGCTCGTCGTCGGCGGCAGGCTGGGCGTGCAAGGCGCGCTGCTCCATGTCGATGCGGCGCAGGGCGACTGGGCGCCCGAAACGCGCATCGACCTGTTGCGCGCGGGGCAGGTGGAGGGGCGCTTCGCCGCCGTGGACACCAACCTGGCCTTCCTGACGCCGACGCTCGAGTACGGCTCGCAGGACGTCATCGTGACGATGAAACGCAACCAGACCGCGGTCGGGGATCTGGCCCAGACTCCGAATCAACAGCAGGTGGCGGATGCACTGACGCCCCACGAGGACAAGGCGCCGGCGGCAGACCTCATCGTGAGGCTGCCGCGCGACGAGGTCGCGCCTTCCCTGGAGGCGCTGGCCGGCAGCACCCAGGCGAGCACGCTCGCTGCCGCATCGCTCGGCGCGGCGCAGCAGCGCATGGCATTGGGGCGGCACCTGCGCGAGGCGCTGACGCCGCGCGGCAACTTCGACGAGGGCAGCGGCCTCTGGGCCACCGTGTTCCAGCAGCGCAGCACGTTGGCCGCCGCGCAGGTGACCTCGACTCGCGGCGACGTGCAGGGCGGGCTGGCCGGCATCGACCTGCTGCGCGGCCGTGACGCCCAACTCGGCGTGGCGGCCGGCGCCTCTCACCAGACGCTGACCGCCGTGGATCAGGGACGCGTGGAGGTCCGGTCCGCCCTGTTCTCGCTGTACGGCGCCACCCGCTGGCGCGTCTTCAGCCTGCGCGGCGCGCTGTCGTATGCGCAATCCCGCATCCACACGGGGCGGGACGTCGCCATCGGCAACCATCGCGCATCGCTGAGCGCCGACGAGCGCGCTCGTCACGCCGAAGGTTTCCTCGAAGTGGGTCTGCCGGGCCGCCTCCCCTTCGGCCAGATCGAGCCCTTCCTTCAGGTGGGACATTTCGTCACCCGGACCAGCGGGTTCACCGAGCACGGCGATGAGGCCACCGCGCTGAGCGGCAGCGGCGCGCACGATGCGCGCTCCTTCGGGATGGCCGGCCTGCACTGGAACTCCGACACGCAATACGCCCTGGGCTCGGGCTGGAGCCTGCAAGGCATGGCCGCGCTCCAGCATGTCGGCGGCGCAGCGGCCGTGTCCCGCCAGGTCAGCCTGGCCGGGACGGACAGTTTCGTCACCCGTGCCGCCTCCGGCGCGGGCACCGGCGTGCTGGCCGATCTCGGGCTGACCGTGACGCCGCGCCCGCGACTGTCGCTCTCCGTGCATCTGGCGCATGGCGAGACCGGCGCGAGCCGCGACACCGGCTGGCGCGTGCAGGGGCTCTGGCAGTTCTGACCGTTCCGGTGGCGCCCGCCGATGCGCGCCCGCATCGGCGGGCGCTGCTGTCAGCGCCTGGCAGTTGTCCCTCGAATGGCGATTGAATACTGGTTTTTCATCCAGTATTCTCACTCCTCCATTTGCAGAAACACCCGCCCGAAGGAACCGTCATGCGTCGTTACGAAGTCATTCTCGAGAGGATCATGGTCCCGTACCACCAGCACGAACTGGCGCGCATGATCGCGAGCCAGGTGCTGGACGCCCGGCTGGGCGGCCCGGCCGGCGTGGTCGACGCGTTCCAGGCGGCGCAGGCGGTGACCGGGGCGATCCTCGCTGGCCGGTACCGGAGTCCGCGTCCCGGGCCGACGTCGCGGCGGTGAAACGCTGGCGCCGCGCGACGGAAGCGGCGCTCGATGCCATCGAGCAGGGTTTCGCGCATGTGTTCGTGGGCATGTCGGCACAGGAGATCGAGCTGGCCCGCGCGGACGAGTTCCTCGCCATCGTTCCCCTCGCCGCGGAGCTGCCGGCCCGGCTGCTGTCCGAGGCGCGCGTCGGACTGCCGTGGTCGGCGACCGCCGCCGTGGTCGTCAGCGCGGCAGCCCAGGCCGCGATGGTCCCGACGACGTCGATGCTGCCGCACATGCCGACCTTGGCTCACGCGGCGATGCTGGCGCGGTGACAGGATCGTCGACCGGAACGTTGAGGGTCGCCCCGCCCGTGAGACGCCCGGTCAACTGGCGCGGAACACCAGCTCCTTGATCCGCGCCAGACGCGGCGCCACGACCGGGACCGTCAGCATCGTCGACCCCACGGCCATCAGCAGCAGCGCAGTGAAGGTTTCGCTGGTGATGATCTGTTTGTCGAGCAGCACGTTGGCGAAGATGATCATGATCAGCGCCTTGGTCTGCAGCAGCCAGCCGATGATGCCGGCCTCGCCCGGCGCCCATCGCAGGATGCGTCCCGCCAGGTGCGTGCCCAGCAGCTTGCCGCTGACCGAGGCCGCGAGCAGCAGCGCCGCCGCGGCGAAGACGACACCACCTTCCAGTCCCCATTTCGTCCGCAGCCCGGTGCTGAGGAAGAAGACCGGCATGATCACCAGCAGCACATGGTGGCGCAACGCGTCCATCTGCTGCTGGTCGAACCACTCGGCATCCATCACGACGCCGGCCAGGAAGGCGCCGACCATGTAGTGGAGGCCGCACCAGTCCGCGCCGAACGCGATGATGGCCAGCCAGATCAGGCCGACGTACCACCGGTCGCGCGCAGGGATGGCGCGCATCAGGCGACGGAACAGGATCGTCGCCACCGCGAAGGCGACCAGGAACAGCACCTGCTTGCCGACACGGGACCAGTCCATCAGGATCACCGCCAGCACGGCCCAGATCAGGATGTCGTCCAGGCTGGCATAGCGCAGGATGCGCTGGCCGATCGGCTGGCGCAGGATCTCGAGCTTCTCCATCAGCAGGATGAGGATGGGCAGCGCCGTCACCGCGCACGCCATGCCGACGCCGACGATGAACTGCCAGGTGTGCGCCTGCGTCCCCATCCATTGCGAACCCATGCCCAACAGCACGACGGCCGCCGCAGAGCCGAAGGCCATCGGCACGCCCAACGCGAGCCCCGCCGTGATGCCGCTCTCCACGCGATGCGCCCAGGCCTTCTTGAGGTCGAGCTCGATGCCGGCGATCCACACGAACAGCATCACCGCCCACCACGCCACGCCGTTGAGCGACTGCACGACCGCGGGGTTGAAGACGAACTGGTAATAGTCGGGGAAGGCCCGGCCGAGCACGCCGGGGCCGAGCAGGATGCCGGTGATGATCTGCACCACGACCAGGGGCGCGACATAGTCGGTGCCGCCCAGCCGCCATACCAGGTAGGGGACGGTGAAGATGATCGCCATGGCGATCAGGAAGATCTCGGTGGTGCTCATCGGCGGCTCCTCTGCGCTGTCCGCCGGCCGGTGCGCGATGAGGCCCGGCCGATCGTTGACAACGTTGTCTCTCGGGAATCGGATTGTGAGGGGATGGCCCCCACGATCACCGCCCTCGCTTTCCCTAGGCAATCATGAAAGCGGTTTCAGATGATTTCACTCCGGCAGTCCGGCGCCGGCAATAGGGGCTCTCCCGCTGGTCGCGGCGATCCGGCCGAGCACGCGCCCCGGCTCGGCGCCGACCATGTCCCAGGTGAAGCGCCATTCCCAGTTGCCGCCGAGGGTGCCGGGGATGTTCATGCGATGGGCACTGTCCAGCCCGAGCACGTCCTGCAGCGGATACACCGCGACGTTGGCCACCGAATTGGCGCAGGCCCGGATCATGGCCCAGTGGAGGTCGTTATCCCCGCAATCCAGGTAGGCGGCGACGAAGGCGCGCTCGTGGGCGCTGGCCTGGTTCCACCAGCCGCGGACGGTGTCGTTGTCGTGCGTCCCGGTGTAGCAGACGGCGGCGCGGGGCCAGTTGTGGGGCAGGAACTCGTGCGAGCCGTCGCCGCCGAAACCGAACTGCAGGATCTTCATGCCGGGGTAGGCGAGCGCGTCGCGCAGCTCGTGCACGTCGGGCGTGATGAAGCCCAGGTCCTCGGCCACGATGGGCAGCGTGCCCAGCGACTTGGCGATCGCGTCGAACAGCGCCTTGCCCGGACCGGTCTTCCAGACGCCGCGCGTCGCGTCGGGGCTGTCGGCGGGAATCTCGTAGTACGCCGCGAAGCCGCGGAAGTGGTCGATGCGGAAGACATCGGCGGAACTCAGCATGCGCTTCACGCGCGCGGTCCACCAGGCGAAGTGCTCGTGGGCCATCTTGTCCCAGCGGTACATGGGATTGCCCCAGCGCTGACCGGTCGCGGCCATCGCATCGGGCGGCACGCCGGCCACCACGGTGGGCTGGAAGTGTTCGTCGAACTCGTACAGGTCGGGACGGGCCCAGCAATCGGCGCTGTCGTGCGCGACGAAGATGGGCAGGTCGCCCATGATGTGGACGCCGCGCTCGTTCGCGTAGGCCTTGAGCGCGCCGACCTGCGCGTCGAAGCACCATTGCACGAACTGCCAGAAGGCGACCTCGTCCGCATACTGCTCGCGAGCGGTCACGAGCGCGCGCGGCTCACGCGCGGACAGGTCGCGCGGCCATTCCCACCAGCCCTGCCCATCGCGGCGCGAGCGGATCGCCATGAACAGCGCGTAGTCCTGCAGCCAGTCGCGCTGGGACACGCACCAGAGTTCGTACGCGGCGCGGTCGGTCGCCGCGCCCTTCGCGAAGAAGCCCGCCGCGGCGGCGCGCAGCTGCTGCTCGCGCCACGGCAGCACGCGGGCGTAGTCGACGCGCTTCGCGTCGAAGCCGCCCTCGGGCGGCACCGGCTGCGCGAGCCAGCCCTTCTCCACCAACGGCTCCAGGGCCACCAGCCACGGATTGCCGGCGAAGGCCGACACGCCCTGATAGGGGCTTTCGCCCGGGCCGATCGGCGTGCTCGGCAGCCATTGCCAGACCGACTGGCCGGCCGACTGCAGCCAGTCGACGACGCGGTAGGCCTCGGGGCCGAAGTCGCCCGCGCCGTGGGGGCCGGGCAGCGAGGTGACGTGCAGCAGCACGCCGGATTGGCGCTTGTTCAGATCGATCGTCATGGTGTCGCTCGAGGGTCGGTATCGAAGTATCAGGGGGAGGAAGGTGCGGTTGCGGCGGCCATGCACAGCAAGAGCGCACGCGGCGGCGCGACGATCTCCTGCCCGCTCACAGGCGCGGGGGCGAGTTCGCCGCTGCTGTCGAGCAGCAGGTGCCACGCACCGTCGGGAGGCAGTGCGAAACGCAGCGACGCCGCGCCCGGATTGGCGATCAACAGCAGGCGTTCGTGGTCGTCACGCAGCGCGGCGGCCAGCGTCGGCACGCCGCCGTCGTGCCAGTCCGGCTCGCGCAGTTCCCGGCCGTCCGGGTGGTACCAGCGGAGCGTCGCGGGCGTTCCGGCGCCGGCGGCGTCGCGCGCCGCACCCGGCGCGTCGAACCACCGCGCATGCCGCAGCAAGGGATGCGTCCGGCGAAGCTGCGCGAGTCCGGCGGTGAAGGCGATCAGCGCGTCGTCGGCGCTCGGCCAGTCGAGCCAGCCGATCTCGTTGTCCTGGCAGTAGGCGTTGTTGTTGCCGCCCTGCCCGTTGCCGAACTCGTCGCCCGAATAGAGCATCGGCGTGCCCTGCGACAGCAGCAGCGTCGCAAGCATCGCGCGCCGGGCGCGCTCGCGGGCGTCGCGGATGGCGGGATCGTCGGTCGGCCCTTCGACACCGAAGTTGCCGCACAGCTCGTTGTCGCGGCCGTCGCGGTTGTCCTCGCCGTTGGCGTCGTTGTGCTTGCGGCTGTGGCTGACGAGATCGGCGAGGGTGAACCCGTCATGCACCGCCAGGAAGTTGACCGAGGCCAGCGGCGAGCGCTGCGCCGATGCCCCGGCTGCCCCGGCTGCGCCGCCGACGCGGAACACATCGCTCGAGGCGGCGAAGCGGCGCGCGAAGTCGGCGCGGCCGATGGCCGTTCCGTCCGGTCCGTGCCCGAGCCAGAACCCGCGCGTCGTGTCGCGGAACTTGTCGTTCCACTCCATGAAGCGCCCCGGGAAACGGCCGAGCTGATAACCGTCCGGCCCGATGTCCCAGGGCTCGGCGATCAGGTGCACCTGGGACAGCAACGGATCCTGCCGCAGCGCGGCGTAGAACGGCGAGCCGGGATCGTGCCCACGGGCGGTGCGCCCCAGCACCGGCGCGAGATCGAAGCGGAAGCCGTCCACCCCCATCTCGCCGACCCAGTACCGCAGCGAGTCCAGCACCAGCTGCGTGACGCGCGGATGCTCGACGTTGACCGTGTTGCCGCAGGCGGTGAGGTTCTCCATCCGCGCGGGATCGTCGGCCTGCAGGCGGTAGTAGCTCTTCTGGTCGAGCCCGCGCAGCGACAGCGTCGGACCCCACTCGTTGCCTTCGGGCGTATGGTTGTAGACGACGTCGAGCACGACCTCGAGCCCGGCCTCGTGCAGCGCCTGGACCATGTCCCGGAACTCGGCCGTGACGGCGGTCGGGTCGTGACGCACGGCGACCGAGGCGAGCCTCGGATCGGGCGCGAAGAAGCCGAGCGTGTTGTAGCCCCAGTAGTTGCGCAGGCCGGTGCCGAAGAGATGCGGCTCGTCGACGGCGAACTGCACCGGCAGCAGCGACAGCGTGGTCACGCCGAGCCGCTTGAAATGCGCGATCGCGACCGGATGCGCGAGCGCGGCGTAGCTGCCGCGCAGCGCTTCCGGGATCCCCGGATGGCGCATGGAGAAGCCCTTCACATGGACCTCGTACAGCACCACGTCGCGCGGTGCGTGACGCGGCGCGCTGGCGCGCGGCGCCGGGCCGGCGAGCGGCGCGGCGACGCGCGCCTTCAGCGCGGTCGGGCCGTTGTCGCGCACGTCCAAGGCGAAGGGGCCGTCCGGATGGCCGAAGGGATAGCCGTGATCCTCGGGCAGGTTGCGGAATTCGCCGACGATCTCGCGGGCGTAGGGATCGAGCAGCAGCTTGGCCGCGTTGAAGCGGTGGCCCTCGCGCGGCGCGTGCGGGCCGTGCGCGCGCAGGCCGTAGAGTTGGCCCGCCGCCGCACCGGGCAGGAAGCCGCTCCACACGCCGTCGACCGGACCGTCCAGCGCATGCCGCGTCAGCTCGACGGCGCCGGTCTCGTCATAGAGGCACAGGTCGACGCGCGTCGCATGGGCCGAGAACACCGCGAAGTTGACGCCCCCGTCGCGGACGGTGGCGCCCAGCGGCTCATGCCGGCCGGCCGCCAGGGCCGGGTCTGGGAAGACGGTCATCATGCGCCGAAGTATCCCTCAGGCCGCTCAAAGAATGTAGTTTCACTACATCGGGTAATCCCGAGTTTGATTGCAAGTCATTGATTTCATGAGATTCAAGCGTCTTGCATTGGGTTCAGCCGCGTTGTGAATCCCCAATCAGGCATGTATATTCTCTACAAACAAGGAGACATCCCGTGGCGGACGTGAAGCTGCAAGCCGTGGCCAAGGCCTATGGCGAGACCAAGATCCTGCATGGCATCGACCTGGAGATCCGGGACGGTGAGTTCATGGTCTTCGTCGGGCCCTCGGGCTGCGGCAAGTCCACGCTGCTGCGCACGATCGCGGGGCTGGAGGACATCACCGGCGGCGAGCTGCGCATCGGCGGCCGCCTGGTCAACGACGTGCCGCCGGCCGAGCGCGGCATCGCGATGGTGTTCCAGAGCTATGCGCTCTACCCCCACATGAACCTGTACGACAACATGGCGTTCGGGTTGAAGCTGGCGAAGGTGCCCAAGGACGAGATCGACCGCGCCGTGCGCTACGCCGCGCGCATCCTGCACATCGAGCACCTGCTGGAGCGCAAGCCCAAGGACCTGTCCGGCGGCCAGCGCCAGCGCGTGGCGATCGGCCGCGCGATCGTGCGCAAGCCCGAGGTCTTCCTCTTCGACGAGCCGCTGTCCAACCTCGACGCCGCGCTGCGCGTGCGCATGCGCTACGAGTTCGCGAAGCTGCACGAGGACCTGAAGACCACGATGGTCTACGTCACCCACGACCAGGTCGAGGCGATGACGCTGGCGGACCGCATCGTCGTGCTGAGCGCCGGCACCATCGAGCAGGTCGGCACGCCGCTGGAGCTTTACGAGCACCCGGACAACCTCTTCGTCGCCGGCTTCATCGGCAGCCCGAAGATGAACTTCATCGAGGCCGAGGTGGTGACCGCCGGTGCCGATCACGCGACGGTGCGCTTGAGCGATGGCGCGATGATCCGCGCCCGCGTGGACGCCTCGCGTGCGAAGGCCGGCGACAAGGTCACGCTGGGTCTGCGCCCCGAGCACTTCGAGGTCGGCGGCGACGCCAACCTGATCGCGAGCACCGTCACCTTCGTCGAATCGCTGGGCGGCGTGACGCATGCGTACTGCGCCTACCCGGGCGTCGAGGACGCCCTCACCTGCGAATTCGACGGCAGGACGCGCGTGCGCGCCGGCGACACGCTGCAGCTGCATCTGCCGCCGGACCTCTGCTACCTGTTCGACGCCCAGGGCCTGGCATTCAAACGGCTCGGAGCGCCGGCATGACGCGTGGTCTCACAGCGCCCCTGCCCCGCCCTGCTCCACGGCGACGCACGCGGTCGTCGCTGATGCGCGGCGCACTCGTCGCGGCGGCAGCGGTCGCGATGCTCGGCGGCTGCGGGCAGGTCGCGGCGCAGGCGCCACCCAAGCTGCTGGTCTGGATCAACGGCGACAAGGCCTACAACGGGCTGCAGAAGGTCGGCGACGCGTTCGAGCGCGCGTCCGGCGTGAAGGTCGTCGTCGAGCATCCGGTCGACGCGCCCGAGAAGTACACGCAGGCCGCCGGCGCCGGCAAGGGACCGGACGTCTTCTGCTGGCCGCACGACCGCGTCGGCGAGTGGGCCAAGGCCGGGCTGCTGACGCCGGTGCAGCCGCGCAAGACGCTTTACGACGAGGTCGAGCCCGCCGCCTGGCAGGCCTTCCGCTACCAGGGCCGCCTGTGGGGCTACCCGATCGCGATCGAGACGACCGGCCTGATCTACAACAAGGCGCTGGTGGGCAAGCCGCCCGCGACCTGGGACGCGCTGATCGCGCTCGACAAGGACCTGCGCCAGCGCGGCAAGCACGCGATCCTGTGGGACTACAACAAGAGCTTCTTCACCTGGCCGATGTTCGCGGGCGCCGGCGGCGTGATCTTCGGGCGTGACGCGCAGGGCGAATTCGACGCACGGAAGGTCGACGTCAACAACGACGGCGCGCTGGCCGCGGGCAAGATGCTGGAGCGGCTGATCACCGAAGGCGTGATGCCGCGCGGCGCGCGGTATTCCGAGATGGAGTCGGGCTTCGCGCGCGGCGAGGTGGCGATGATGATCTCCGGCCCCTGGGCCTGGGAGAACGCGCGCAAGGCCGGCATCGAGATCGGCGTCGCGCCGATCCCGGCGGTGGTGGCCGGCAAGCCGTCCAAGCCCTTCGTCGGGGTGCTGGGCTGCATGATCTCGGCGCCGTCGAAGAACAAGGATCTCGCCCGCGAGTTCATCGAACACCACCTGATGCGACCCGCGTCGCTGCAGGTGCTCGACGCCGACGTCCCCATCGGCGTGCCGGCCAACAAGGCCTTCTACCAGCAGCTGTCGGTGAACCCGCTGATCCGCGCCAGCATGGAGAACGCCCGCGCCGGCGAGGCCATTCCCAACATCCCCGAGGTGGGGCGCTTCTGGACCGCGATGGACGCGGCGCTGGAGGCCATCACCAACGGCCTGCAAAGCCCCAAGGACGCGCTGGACGGCGCGTCGGGCCGGATGCTGCTGAAGCAATGAACGCCACGACCGCATCGACCCCGGCGCCCGGCGCCTCGTCCGGCTCACTCGCCGGCGCCCTGGCAGGCTCGCTCGCCGCCCTGCCCGGATCGCCGCTGTCCGAGCCTTACACGCGGCAGGCGCCCGGCGTCCTGGACCGGATCGCCAAGGCGCTGTACTGGCCGACGATGGCCGTCATCGCGCTCGCGGCGCTGTACCTCGTCTTCATGCTGTACGCGGCCGGACTGACGAGCTGGGCGCTCGGCGTGCTGCTGCTCTTCGGCACCGGCTTCGCGGTCTACCTGTCCAAGGCCGGCTTCGCCTACCGCTACCTCTTCCCCGGCGTGGCCGGGATGCTGCTGTTCATCGCGTTCCCGCTCGCGTACACGACGCAGATCGGTTTCACGAACTACTCGTCCGCCCACCTGCTGAGCCAGGAGCGCGTGCGCGAGTTCCTGCTCGACCAGCACGACACGGCGCTCGAGGCCGTGCGCGACTACAGCGTGCACGGCGCCGGCGGCGACTTCCGCGTGGTGCTGCGCGACCCGGCCAGCGGCACGGCGCAGTTCGTGTCGCCGCCGCTGGCGCTGCGCCAGGGCACGAAGCCGGTCGACGTCGCGATGCAGGCCACGGGTCCCGCGGACGCGACGCTGGGCACCGCACTCACGTTGAAGGAGCTGGTCGAGCATCGTCAGGCACTGGCGCAGCTGCGTTTGCGGCTGCCGGGTGAGCGTGGTGGCACCGCAGCCACCGGCGGCACGGGCGATGCCTCGACGCTGCGCTACCTCGGCCTGCGCGAGTTCGGTCCGATCCGGCCGCACTTCGAGGAGCAGTCCGACGGCGCGTTGAAGCGCGTCGCCGACGGCGCCCTCTTCCGCCCGGACGCGAGCACCGGCTACTACGAGGGCCTGGGCGCGGCGGCCGGCACGCACCTCGCGCCCGGCTACAAGGTCATGGTCGGCGCACAGAACTACCAGCGCATGCTGTTCGACGCGGAGTTCCGCGGCCCCTTCCTGTCGATCTTCGGCTGGACGGTGATGTTCTCGCTGCTGACGGTGCTCTTCGCGACGGCCATCGGCATGATGCTGGCGGTGCTGCTGAACTGGGAGGACCTGCGCTACCGCACGACCTACCGCACGCTGCTGTTCCTGCCCTACGCGGTGCCGGGCTTCATCTCGATCCTCGTGTTCAAGGGCCTGTTCAACCAGAACTTCGGCGAGATCAACGCGATCCTGGACGCGCTCTTCGGCGTGCGGCCGGCGTGGTTCGCGGACCCGTCGCTGGCGCGCACGATGCTGCTGATCGTCAACGTGTGGCTGGGTTATCCGTACGTGATGATCCTGTGCACGGGGCTGCTGAAGGCCATCCCTTCAGACCTGTACGAGGCCTCCGCACTCGCGGGCGCGGGACCGCTGACCAACTTCTTCAAGATCACGGCGCCGCTGATCATCAAGCCGCTGTCGCCGCTGCTGGTCTCGGCCTTCGCGTTCAACTTCAACAACTTCGTGCTGATCGCGCTGCTGACCGACGGGCGGCCGGACTACCTGTCCACCAAGATCCCCGCCGGGCAGACCGATATCCTGGTCAGCTACACCTACCGCATCGCCTTCCGCGACTCGGGGACGGACTTCGGACTGGCCGCGGCCATCTCCACGCTGATCTTCGTGCTCGTCGCCGGCATGTCGCTGCTCAACCTGCGCCTCATGCGCAACGCCAACCGCTGACGCGGCCGGTATCGACGGACAAGGACACGACATGGCCATCGTTCGAAGCAAGCAGGCGCGCTGGCGCGTCGTCGCGGCGCATGTGATGCTGTGGGGCTTCCTGGCGGTCACGCTGTTCCCGCTGCTGGCGGTGGTGTCGATCTCGCTGCGGCCGGGCAACTTCGCCACGGGCAGCCTGATTCCCACCACCATCA
Source organism: Roseateles chitinivorans (assembly GCF_050632145.1). Classification (GTDB taxonomy): domain Bacteria; phylum Pseudomonadota; class Gammaproteobacteria; order Burkholderiales; family Burkholderiaceae_C; genus Roseateles; species Roseateles chitinivorans_B. Next base: position 3,516,432 of record NZ_CP192577.1, on the reverse strand, counting down.
GCCTGGAGCATTGGCAGCTCGCGCTGGGCATCCCGTACCAGGCGGCGGACGGCTCGCTGGTGCAGCCGCCCTTCCCGGTGCTGACGTGGCTGTGGAACTCGATCAAGGTGGCGACGATCTCGGCGGTGCTGATCGTGGCGATCTCGACGACGGCGGCCTACGGCTTCGCGCGGCTGCGCTTCCCGTTCAAGGCCAGCATCCTGAACAGCATGCTCCTGCTGCAGATGTTCCCGGCAGTGCTGGCGCTGGTGGCGATCTACGCGATCTTCGAGACCATCGGCACCTTCGTGCCGTGGCTGGGCATCGAGACGCACGCGGGCGTGATCGTCGCCTACCTGGGCGGCGTGGCGACGCACATCTGGACGATCAAGGGCTACTTCGAGACCATCCCCGTGGAGATCGAGGAGAACGCCAAGGTCGACGGCGCGTCGCACTGGCAGGCGTTCCGGCTGGTGCTGCTGCCGATGGCGGTGCCCATCCTGATGGTGGTGTTCGTGCTGGCCTTCATCGGCTGCATCATCGAGTACCCGGTCGCGTCGGTGCTGCTGCGCGAGGAGTCCAACCTCACGCTGGCTGTGGGCTCGAAGTACTTCCTGCACGACCAGCGCTTCCTGTGGGGCGACTTCGCGGCCGCGGCGGTGCTGTCGGGGCTGCCGATCACGGCGGTGTTCCTGCTGGCGCAGAAGTGGATCGTGTCGGGGCTGACGGCGGGCGGGGTGAAGGGCTGAGGCCCTTCCTGCCCCCTTACTCGTCAATCGAGATACGCCTTACGCTGCGAGGTGAGCGCCGCCCGATCGATCTGTTCCGCCAGCAGGTCGATATCACGCGGCGACACGCCTGTCTGTGCGAAGTGGCTCTTCCATCCAGCCACGGCGCGCGCGACATGGCGGATCTCTTCGACCGCCACATCCTTCTTGAGTCCGAACTGCAGGCACTCCGACAAGGCGTTGTCGATCGTCGAGTCATGACCGTCTGCGCCGACACGGAGTTGCTGGTAACCCAGAGCCTGCCCGGAAGGCAAGACGTCGAAAGCCGGCGACAAAGACAACTCGCCCTGCTCCGTGCTCAAGAGGACGTGGTTCTTCTCGTGATCGTCGGTGTTGTCGATCAGGATGTTGAAGACCATGCGGCGGAAGAGTTCGCGCATCTGTTCGCGGCCCGCGCCATCGGCAACCACGCCACGCCGACGCAGCAGTTGCGCGAGTTCCGGATAGCCAAGGTCGACCCGCATCGCCTTGAGCGCCACGTTGGCTGATATCGCGTGGATCCGACGCGGGCCCGCCCGATCGAATCGCCGGACCGCCACGGCGTTGCCGCGCGGTAGCGGCACGGCGAGTGTTTCTGCCGCATGAATGCCGGCATGCGCGCACAGCGTCATGGTGGCGTGCTCCACGAGCGGCATGTCGAACGCTTCGTCGGGCTCCGAGAACTTGATGACCCATTGATGGCCATCGATCGTGATCAAACCCTTGGGGCGCGCACCGCCAAAGGTGACGCCTGGCGCGATCAGTCGGCGATGGGCGTCGTCCACAGGCTCGCCCGCGAGAATCTTCTGCACCAGTTCCTCGATGGCCGCGACTTCCGTCAACTCCGGCAGAGGTCCCAGCCGACGGGGTTCGTAGCGATCGGCAGAAGCCGACACACCGAGCGCTCCGAAGCGCTCATGCCCCGCGTAGTAGAGGTAGTCGAGTACCGACAGACGTTTGGGTTTGTCGAGGAAACGGATGACCCGCTCGCCCCACCGGTCCGGGCGCGCGTCATCGACCGCGCCGACCGCGGTCTCCTTCTGCACCGGCAGCATTTCCCCCGACCGCAGCGGCAGGTCCTCGCTCAAGGCAACACCTGACGCCAACCAATCCGATCCGTAGGTGAGCGACACGCCCTGAACAGCGCGCGTCATGCTCAGCTCACCGACAAGGCGTGGTGCGGCGGGGTTCTCCAACCACCACAGCCACAGCGAGTCGGGAAGCTCGAGAGGAATTCGCTTGTCGATCATGGCTTCTCCTCGGCGTTCTCACCGCCTTGCGCAGGCCAATCCGCAACGAGGCGCTCTTCAGTCGTCCGACGCTTGCGGACGGCACGCTGTTTCGCGACACGCACCGCCTGCTCCAGCGCGCCGCGGTCATGCTCGGGCGCCGCCAGGTCTGGCAGCGCGTCATCGCGTCCCATGATCCAGAGGGCCGTCGCATAGACCGCCATGGACACCGCAGGATCGCCCTTCTCCATGCGCATCAGCGTTGGCACAGACACGCCGATCCGCTGCGCCCAGGCGGTCAACGGCTCCTGCCTCCGCTTGCGCGCGAGCGAGAGGTTCCCACCCAGCTCCCGCAGGTGCGACAGCACCGCGACGGGCATTTGCTCGACGGAAGCAGATCTCTTTGACATAACACTTATATTAATACAATCGACTTTTCGTTCAACCATATGTTTATTGAGAGCGGCTCTTCGTCGACGTCAACAGGTTCTGCAACAGACTTCAGGCTTTCTGAACATGGCGTCTGCCATTGAGAAGCACCGGCTGCCGTCGCTGCCTTTGCCAGCTGTTGGGGCCTCGCCAAGCCACGTGCGACCTTCATCCCATTTCTCACGTGCGCATCGCTTCACGTAACTTTGCGAAACACGCGAGGCCTTGCGGCGCAAGGGCCCTCACGCGGCCTTGACGGCGAGTGACACGGATCCGTCATGCGTGATTTCTAGAGTGCGCGGCGTTTCGAACGGTCTCCTCCCGGAGCCTTCGAGCACAGCAATCGCCACCACTCCAGGACTCCCATGCGACACAGCAAATCCACCGCGCTGAACGCCTCGCTCACCCTCGTTGCCGCGGCCATCCTGGCCGCCTGCGGCTCCGACAGCGACACCCAGTCGCCGAGCGTCACGATCAACGGCGTCGTCACCGCCACCAGCTTCACCGCCGGCAGCGCCACCGATCCCAAGATCGATCCCGCCTACTACGTCGGCGCCAAGGTCTGCGTCGACACCAACGGCAACGGCGTCTGCGACACGACCGAGACCCCGGTCGTCACCGATGCCAAGGGCCACTTCTCGCTGACCCTGCCGGCCAACGCCGCGCTGATCGCCGACATCGGCACCGACGCCACCCTGTCCACCGGCGCCAAGGTCGCCAGCCGCGACGTGCTGCGCGCGTCGCTGGACCAGGTCATCGAGCAGGCCGGCAACGTCGTCATCAGCCCGCTGTCGTCGGAAGTGCAGCGCCTCGTCGAGGCCAACGGCAGCAGCTACGCGACCGAGAAGCAGACCGTCGCGACGCGCATCGGCGTGTCGCCGGCCAACGTGCTGGCCGACGTGAACACCGTCACCGGCGCCGAGCAGGCCGCCATGCTGGCCGAGTCCAAGGCGCTGGACAACCGCTTCACCTACGCGATCACCAAGCTCGACCGCGGCGACCTCTACCCCGACGCGCTGGCCGCGCCCGGCGGCGATCCGCGCCTGGCCGGCGCCGCCAACGTGAGCGTCGCCACCGCGCCCACCGGCACCGACGCCCGCGCCAAGATCACCTTCGCGCAATCGCAGCAGGCCGCGTTCGAACTCGAAGGCGTGCCGCGCTACGACCACATCTTCATCGTGATGCTGGAGAACAAGGCCACGCTGTCGATCAAGGGCTCGCCGTGGGCGCCCAAGATCAACGCGCTGCTCGCCGCCGGCAACCAGCTGACCAGCTACTACGCCACCGGCAACCCGTCCGAGCCGAACTACACCGCCCTCGGCGGCGCCGACGACTTCGGCATCACCGACGACAGCCAGTGGAACTGCGACGCCACCGGCGCCAATGCGGTCACCGACCTGCCGTTGCCGGACAAGACCCAGCCGGGTCTGGCGAGCTCGCCGTTCGCCGCCAGCTGCGCGCAGACCGCCGCGGTCAACCACAACATCGTCGGCAAGCCCAACCTGTTCAACGCGATCACGGCCGCCGGCATGACCTGGCGCACCTACAGCGAGTCGATGAACCCGGGCCAGGACTTCCGCACCGACTCCGTGGCCGACGCCGCCGTCACCGCCGCCGACAACGTCTACGCGCCGGGCACGATCAACGGCAACACCGCCGCGGTCGGCACCGCCGGCCTGACGCTGCCGATGCCCGCCGGCCTGTACAAGACCAAGCACCATCCGGGCATGGCCTACCAGAACGTCCGCAGCGCGCCGGAGTTCAAGTACAGCAACCGCACCATGGGCGGCGGCCAGTGGGACGCCAACATGAAGGCCAGTACCGCCTATGCGGTGCCGGCCAACTACGACGTCGACCAGCTCGGCACCGACCTGGCCAGCGGCAAGGTCGGCACGCTGAACTTCCTGGTCCCCGACCAGTGCGACGACATGCACGGCATCAGCGTCATCGGCAAGCTGGCCAACGGCACCGCCGGCACGGCCAGCGACTGCGGCAGCGTCGCCAACAACGTGGCCCAGAGCTCGGCGGCCAACATCATCACGCGCGGCGACAACTACGTCGACGCACTGGTGAAGAAGATCCAGGCCTCGGCGCTGTGGAAGAACCCGGCCAAGCGCATCGCCATCGTGCTGATGTTCGACGAAGGCAACGCCACCTCGGGCTTCAACTCCTGCTGCGGCTGGAACGTGTCCAACAGCGCGGTGTCCAAGCCGGTGGTCGTCGACGCCAAGACCGGCGCGGTCACGGTCGACGCCAGCGTCAACAACTACACCAAGGGCAACCGCGGCCACGGCGAAAGCATCTTCGGCATCCTGACCAACCAGGCCGGCGCGCCCAAGGGTGTGTCGGACGGCGACGCCTACAGCCACTTCTCGTTCGTGCGCACGCTGCAGGACATGTTCCAGCTGGCCGACCCGGCCGTGGACGCGTCGTACATGAACCGCTCGAAGTACACCGAGAAGTTCATCGCCGCCAACATCCTCAACCTGCCTGAGTACGCCGGCAGCGCCGACACCCACTTCGACTCGGTGCGCGCCATCAACCATGCGTGGAAGGCCCCGGCCAACTACACGCAGAAGCAGTCGGCCGACGTGAACACGGCCGCCCAGATCGGCGCCGACACGGTCCAGACCAACGTCTGGGCGCTGAAGAAGTAATCGCGGTCCGCCGCGCCTGAAGCCGGCGGCGCGCGAGCGCCGCCGGCCCTCTCATTTCTCCCCCACCCCATTTCATGCGTGACGTCCTCTTCCATGTGCGCGCCTCGGCGGCCGCCTTCGTTGGCGCGTGCGTGTGCGTCGGTCTCGGCGCCCTGCTCGCCGCGTGCGGTCCGTCCGGCAAGGGCGACGCCGATGTCGCGCCTGCCAATGCCGCATCGGGCGCGGGCACCGCGCTGAATCCGGTCACGACGCTGAGCCCCATCGCCCAGGTCGGTCAGAAGATGTTCTTCGACGCGACGCTGTCGGGTTCCGGCCGCATGGCCTGCGCCACCTGCCACGACCCCAAGAACGCCTATGGCCCGTCCAACGACCTGTCGGTGCAGCTCGGCGGTCCCGAGCTGAAGAACGCCGGCCTGCGCGCCGTGCCCTCGCTGCGCTACAAGGACGCGACGCCGCCCTACGCGGACCTGCTCGACAACCCGGACGGCGTCAGCGTGCCGGGTCCGGGCGGCGGCTTCGCCTGGGACGGTCGCGCGGCCACGCTCGCCGAGCAGGCGGGCATGCCGCTGCTGGACCCCAACGAGATGGCGAACGCCAGCGCCGCCGACGTCGTGAAGAAGCTGCAGGCCGGCCCATACGCCGAGCAGTTCCGGCAAGCCTTCGGCGCGACGATCTTCGACAACACGGACCTGGCTTTCGCCGCGGCCGGGAAGGCGCTGCAGGCCTTCCAGCTGGAGGACGTCAGCTTCCATCCGTACTCGAGCAAGTTCGACCTCTACATCGGCAACAAGATCGGCGGCGTGCTGACCGCGGCCGAGGCGCGCGGGCTGAAGGTCTTCGCCGATCCGAACGGCGGCAACTGCGCGTCGTGCCACTACCAGGGCGCCGGCCTGAACGGCAGCACGGCGATCTTCACGGACTTCTCCTACGAGGCCATCGGCGTGCCGCGCAACGCGGCGATCCCGGCCAACGCGGACGCGAACCACGTCGACATCGGCCTGTGCGGCCCGCAACGCACCGACCACGCGCCGGTGAAGGGCAACACCTTCTGCGGCATGTTCAAGTCGCCGACGCTGCGCAACGTCGCGACGCGCGGCAGCTTCTTCCACAACGGGATCTTCCATTCGCTGGAGCAGACGATCCGCTTCTACAACACGCGCGACACGATGCCCGAGCTCTGGTATCCGACCGTGGGCGGCACGCCCAAGGCGACGCCGGACGCCGACTTCCCGACCTACGGCCTGATCACCACGCAGTACGTCGGCGGCAAGGTGCGCAAGTTCGACGACCTGCCGCAGCAGTTCGTCGGCAACATCGACACCCAGATGCCGCTGGACGGCCGCGCGGCGCACAGCAAGCCGCCGATGTCGGAGCAGGACATCGCCGACCTGATCTGCTTCCTGAACACGCTCAACGACAAGGACACGCAGCCGGCGAAAGCGCCCGCCGCGGGCGCCTGCACGTCGTGAGGTCCTCTTCCGAATTCTCCGGATTCCCCATGCCCATCTTCCGCATGACCACCGTTTCTGCTTCTCATCGTGCTTCTCATCGTGCTTCTCGTGCCGCCCCTCCTCTCTCGCCTCATCGTCTGATGCGCGCGGCCGGCCTCACGGCCGCCGCGCTCGCACTGTCCATGCTCGCGGCCTGCTCGCGACCCGGGGAGCCAGCCGGCCCCGCCGCCTCGGTCGATCCGACCGCCGATCACTTCGTGCCGGGGATGACGGACTACCTCGCCAAGCGCGGCGACCTGTGCCTGGCCAAGGGCGAATGGCCGATCGACCTGACCCAGCGCGAGATCGACGCCGGCGCGCGCAACGCGCTGCAGCTGCCGGTGCTGGAGCGGCTCGGTCTGGCGAGCTCGACGGTGGCCGAGGTCGACGTCAAGGACGACAACGAGGTCTCGCATCACATGAAGGTCCGTCGTTATGCGCTGACCGAGACCGGCAAGCAGTTCTACGTGACGCGCGAGCAGCCGAAGGCCGACGGCGGCAAGGAGACGCGCGGCGACTTCTGCGCGGCCAAGCTCAGCCTGGACAAGGTCGTGCACTGGGAACTGGGCGGTGAAGGCAAGGACCGGCACGCGGTGGTCAGCTACACCTACCAGGTGAAGGCCGCGCCGTGGACCGGCGACGCCGAGCTGCAGAAGGTCTTCCCCGTCGTCGCGCAGGTGATCCGCGGCGCGGGCAGCGCGCAGCTGCAAGAGACGTTCAAGAAGACGGAGACCGGCTGGGTCGCCGTCGACCTGCTCTGAGGCGGGCGCCGTCATGACGACCGTCGTGCGTTTTCCTCCCGCGCTGGGGGACTGGGTCCGCGAGCATCTGGACAACGGCGTCGCGCCGGGCGACCTGCGCGGCGCGCTGCAGGAGCGCGAGATCGCGGCCGAGGCGGCGCAGGCGATCGTCGATGCATTCGTGCGCGCGCGGCGCGGCGAGCGCGCGATGCCGGTCGATCAGGTGGAGCTCACGCCTGCGTCGACGCCGATGGGGATGTCGGCACCGACAGGGACATCGGCGGGAATGCCGATGTCATCGGCCGTCGACGGCGCCCCGCCCTATCGATACGAAACGCCGCGCTTCCGGTCGGGCACGTCGATCGCGACGGATGATCGCGTCGTGCGCGTGGCCGCTCGCGCGGAGCGACCGATGCTGGCGGTGCTCAACGGCGTCTTCAGCGCCGACGAGTGTGAGGAAGTCATCGCCTTGGCGCGAGGCCGTCTGCGGCCATCGACGCTCGTCGATCCGCGCACCGGACGCGACGTCGTGAGCGGGTTGAGAAGCAGCCTCGGCATGTTCTTCCGCCCGGCGGAGACGCCGCTGATCGCGCGCCTGGACCGGCGCATCGCGGAGATCATGAACCTGCCGGTCGCGCACGGCGAAGGGCTGCAGATCCTGCACTACCCCGAAGGCGCCGGCAGCGCCCCGCACTACGACTTCCTGGTGCCGTCGAACCCGGCCAACCAGGCGTCGATCGCGCGCAGCGGGCAACGCGTCAGCACCTTGGTCACCTACCTGAACGACGTGCCCGCCGGCGGCGAGACGGTGTTCCCGGCGGCGGGCTGGGCGGTCTCGCCGCAGCGCGGCAACGCCGTCTACTTCGAGTACGCCAACTCACACGGCGAACTGGACCACGCCTCGCTGCACGCCAGCAGCGCGGTCACGCGCGGTGAGAAGTGGGTGGCGACGAAGTGGATGCGGGAGCGGCCCTTCGTCAGCGCGTGAGGCGGAGCGCCTCCCGGGCGCGTCAAGGCTTGCGCGCCATCCGCAGCCGCCGCATCACCGGCTCATTGAGCTGCTTCGTCAGCGCGTTCCACTTCGCGCTGACCTTGTCGATCTTCGTCAGCAGCGGCTGCGCGGTCGCGTCGTCGCCGCGGCCCAGCGCCCAGATCGCGTACTCCGCCCAGGCCTCGACGCTGCCGAAGCGCTCCGACGCGGATTCGAATTCCGCGCGTGCCTCCACCTGGCGATCGAGCGCCGCAAGCGCCCTTGCCGTCAGCAGCGATACCGCCTCGGCACGGAAGTCGGCTTTCTCGGCGCGAATGGCCGCCAGATGCTCCAGCGACTGCGCCGCCTGACCCGCCGCCAGGAAGGCGCGCGCGGCGCCGAGCCGGATCTCCAGGTCCTTCGCGAACGGGCCGCGCAGGCAGGCCTGGAACTGCTCGGCGGATTGCGCCGCCTCACCGGCATCCAGCAGCGCCGTGGCCAGACGCATCTGGTTCTGCGCGGTCGGGGTCTCGTCGAAGGCGACACGCGCCTCGCGCAGCTCCCGGCCCGGATCCATCGCACGACCAGCCGCGCGCACGGCACGCCTGGCGCTGCGCTCGACCCGCGAGTGCGGCACCACGAACACCAGCAGGTAGACGAGGCTGCCCAGCAGCGGGAACGAGAACAGGATGATCAGCCAGTACAGCTGCCCCCCGTTGCGCACGACATGGACGGCGCAGAACAGCGCCAGCAGAACGTGAACACCCAATCCGACGAATGGCATCGCCTTTTCCTCCCGAGTTCGATCGCCTTGTTGGCTTTTTTGCGACCGCGGATTCTGCACTTGGGAGATGAAGCCGCCAAGACGGCGAAAGGTAACGGTCAGCGTTCCGTTCAGTGGTCGGTTCAGCAGCCCGGTTCAGCGCTTGGGCGGTCGCGAACGATCGTCCCGGCTGCCGCGGTCCTGCTGCTCGTGATGGGCGCGATCGACGTCGCCATCACCTTCCGGCCCCTTCTGGCCGGTCTCGCCGATGCGGTGGTCCTCATCGTCGTGCTCCAGCCCGCCGAAGAGGCCGGGTGGGAAGTCCCGGGGAGAGCGCGGTGCGTTCATGCGATCCTCCTGAAGTGGCGGAACCATCTTAGACACAGCGCCAATCCCACGATGTCGAAAACGACAAAGGCGCCTCGCGGGCGCCTTCGTTTCGGAATCGGGGGACAGCCCGACTCAATGCACCAGGCCGATCCATTCGCCGCGACGCTGGTAGGCGTCGAAGAGCGACTGCGCCGCCGCCTGCAGCTGCCAGTCGCCGCGAGCGTACGCGGTGTTGAGGCGCTCCAGCGCGTAGAGGCGGTCGTACAGCATGCGGGTGGGCTGCAGGGTCAGGCCTTGTCCGGCCATCAGGTCCTGCAGCGCATACAGCTCGTCCATGCCGGCCGCGCCCGCCACCGTCAGGCCGAGATCCGGCACCAGTCCCCAGAGAGCCTGGGCGGTTTCGGGCATCAGGTGCGGCGGGATGGTGGTGGTGTGCATGGCGGCCTCGGAACGATTCATGTCGGCGTGGGAGGGATCATGAATCGAGCCGCCTGAAACTTGAGCGGGAAAAGCGGGGTGTTTTCCGGCCAGTTCGACGGATCACCCGTCGAGGCGAGCTCAGGGTCGCGGCTTGGCGATGAAGCCCGACAGGTCCGTGCACCAGACCGCGGCCGGCACGTCGAGCTCGTTGAGCGCCAGCACGTTGATCCGCGCGTCGGTCAGCATCTTGGCCGAGGCCGCGTTCAGGCCGATCTGGTGATCCTTCTTCTCCAGGTAGACCACGCGCTGGATGCCGACCTGGATGATGGACTGCACGCAGCGCGGGCACGGGTACTGCGTCGTGTAGATGGTGCTGCCGGTCAGCGGCAGCACGACGCAGTTGAGGATCGCGTTGACCTCGGCATGGACGATGTAGCTGTGGCGCGAGTTGGCCGGATCGGCGTCGTCGTCGGACCAGTAGGCGGGGTCGTTGTCGTCGCAGCCGCGCGGCAGGCCGTTGTAGCCCACGCCGACGATCTTGTAGTCCGGGCTCGCGATGCAGGCGCCGTTGCGCTTGCGGCTGTCCTTGGAGCGGGCGCCGGCCAGCAGGGCCACGCCCATGAACATCGAATGCCAGTCGATCAGCGGTTGGTTGTTCATGACGAGGGAACGCGGAGGTCCAGGAAGGCGGAGAAGTGTAGTGGAGCGACCGAGGGCCCACATCAACAACGCGCTGAAGGCGCTCCACCGTTCGAGGTACGGTATTTCAGCCAGGCGATTCACTTGAATTGCTGGAAGGCGTCAGCGCATCCCCAAGGAATGAGTCATAGGCGACGAACCGGTCGACAAGTACGGTCACAGGATCCGCAACGTCCTCTTCGGAATGTTGCATTTCCTAGGTACTTGTAGACTTATGCATAGCTTTTCCAACACACTCATCGGGATGACTCGCCGCCCACCCCCGCCTCCGCCTTCCTATGAGGAGGCCGTTCTCGCCCTTGCGCGACGGCGGTCGCCGCTGCGCGCGCGGGATGTGGTCGAGGAAGGGATTCCATCGATGGTGCTGAGTCGGATGGTGCGGGCGGGCTCCCTGCAACGCGTCAGCCACGGTATCTACGCTCCGAACGAGCGAGATGTCTCCGAACACATTTCGCTTGCCGAGGTGTGTGTGCGGGCGCCTCGCGCGGTGGTCTGCCTGCTGTCCGCGCTGCGCTTCCACGAGATCGGAACGCAGGAACCCTACGACGTCTGGATCGCGCTCCCGTCCAGCGCGGCCTCACCGCGCATCCAGTCGCCAGCGGTGCGCATCATCCGGATGTCGGGCGACGCGCTGACCGAAGGTGTCATCGAGCACGAGATCGACGGCGTCCGCGTGCCGATCTTCAGCCCGGCCAAGACCGTCGCCGATTGCTTCAAGTTCCGGAACAAGGTCGGCCTGGACGTCAGCATCGAAGCGCTGCGTGATGGCTGGGCTCAGCAATCCTTCAAGTCGAGCGACCTTCGCCGTTTCGCCAAGATCGACCGCGTCGACAACGTGATGCGGCCGTATGTGGAGAGCCTGATCGCATGAGCCGCAACGTCGCCGCCTCGGTGCGCGACCGGCTGCTCAATCTGGCCCAACGCACTGATATCAACTTCTCCCGCCTCATCACCCGCTTCGGGCTTGAGCGGTTCCTCTACCGACTCTCCGCATCACCACATGCGAACGAGTTCCTGCTGAAAGGCGCCCTGCTCTTCTCTCTCTGGTACCAGGATCGCAACCGCCCGACCCGCGACGCAGATTTCGTGGCGTTGACGTCGAACGATGTCGAGCGCCTGGTCGCGGTGTTCAAGACTGTCTGCGCCGTCCAGGTCGACGACGGTGTCAGCTTCGATCCAGATTCCGTGGTCGGACGCGTCCTGGGCATCGAAGAAAAGTACGTCGTCCGGGTGACGCTGACCGGCGAGCTCAACCGGGCGCGACTCAGCATCCAGCTCGACATCGGATATGGCGATGCCGTGTCGCCTGGTCCTCAGCCCATCGTCTATCCGACGCTGCTGCCGGATCTTCCAGCCCCGCGCCTGATGGCCTATCGGAAGGAAACGGCAATCGCCGAGAAGCTTCATGCGATCTGGGCGCGAGGCATCGACAACACGCGACTCAAGGACTACTTCGATCTCGATGTGCTGCTGCACGACGACCTCATTGACCCACATGAGTTGCGGACCGCGATCGGAGCAACCTTCGCCCAGCGTGGGACGGCGCTGCCCGACGGCGTTCCCGAAGGTCTCTCCCGTGAGTTCTCAACCCATCCGATCAGGGTCAGCATGTGGAAGTCATTCCTCAAGAAGAACAACCTCACGGGAGCGGAGCTTCCGGTGCTGGTGGAGCGGATGGTCGTCGCGCTGCGCCGACTTGAAGTGATCTGAGGCGCACGCGCCGGCGGCTCACTTCGCGACCGTCACCCCCTTGTTCGCCAGCGCATCCGCGCGCTCGTTCCCCGGATCGCCGGCGTGGCCCTTGACCCAGCGCCAGTCCACCGTGTGCAGCTTGCGCAGCGCGTCCAGGCGCTGCCACAGGTCGGCGTTCTTCACCGGCTTGCCGTCGGCCGTCTTCCAGCCGCGGCGCTGCCAGCCCGAGATCCACTCGGTCATGCCCTTGCGCACGTATTCGCTGTCCGTGTAGATCACGATGTTGCAGCTGCGCTTGAGCGAGGTCAGCGCCTCTATCACCGCCGTCAGTTCCATGCGGTTGTTCGTGGTGTTGCGCTCGCCCCCGAACAGCTCCTTCTCATGGTCGCCGCTCTTGAGCCACGCGCCCCAGCCGCCCGGACCCGGATTGCCCTTGCAGGCACCGTCGGTGTAGATGACGACGGGCGGCTTGGCGATCTTGGGCGCGGCAGGAGCAGCGGAAGCAGAGGGTTCGGTATCGGTCATGAACAGGTCGGAAAGGGTCAGGTCGGAAAGAGACGGGGAAGACCGGCGTCAGGGGGACGTGGGCGTCGACGTCGGTCGGGTCGGATCGACGTCAATCGACCTCGACATCGTCGCGATGATGATGGTGGTGGTGGACCGCCGCGACCGCCGGTGCGGTCTTGGCGGCGCGCTTCTTGCCACGCGCCATGCCGATCAGCCGCATGCCGTGCACGCGCTTGACCGCGATGACGCCGTACAGCGCGCCCAGCACCGTCCACCACTTGCCGCCGGGCTTCTCGATCCATTGCCAGCGCGCCAGCCACGCATCACTCAGCAGCGGCGGGCGGTAGCAGCCGAACTGCGCGCGCTCCACCTCGAACGACAGCAGCCGCAACCAGTCGCGCAGCCGCCAGTAGCCGAGGTACTCGCGCTCCTCCGGCAGGTAGAGCCGCGGCGGACGGCCAAGCATGCGACCGTTGACGCGGGCCAGATTCTGCCTCACCGCCCACAGGCTGGCCGGATTCAGGCCGAGGATCACGACCCGCCCCTCGGGCCGCAGCACGCGCTCGACCTCGCGCAGGCAGCGGTGCGGATCGGCGGCCTGCTCCAAGGTGTGCGGCAGCAGCACCAGGTCCAGGCTGTTGGCTTCGAACGGCAACGCATCGAATTCGCAATAGACCGCCGCACGGCCCGCGCCGTTCAGGCCCGGGGCCAGTTCGGCCTGGGGCTCGGGCTGGTACTCCAGCGGATGCGCGCTCAGCGAGGGCTGCGGCGGACCGGCGACGCCGTCCTCGAACGGCCGGTGGTTCAGCGCCAGCCAGCGGTTGGTCATCCGGTTGGTCCGCAGACCCTGCAGTTGGGGAAGCCCAGCTGCAGCGCGTGATATCCGAACCAGTCGATCACGGCCGCATCGATGAAGCGCTGCTCCCACGCGAGCAGGTAGCGCCCCGCAGGCGTGCGCAACCAGTGCGCGAACTCCGCCGCGGCGGTGTCCGGCCGGAAGTGCGCCTCTACAATCGGCGGCTTCTCGTCGCTGTCGTCGTCCTGGCCCGGAGTCTTCATCGCTGGGACCTGATCCCCTTGCCTGCATGAACCTGGTCGCCGTTCCCGCCTTCTCAGACAACTATCTCTGGCTGCTGCATGGACGGCCGGTCGGCGCTCGTGGTCGACCCGGGCGACGCCGCGCCGGTGAAGGAAGCGCTGCGCTCGCTGGGGCTGGACCTGCAGGGCATTCTAGTGACCCATCACCATGCCGATCATGTCGGCGGGGTGCGGGAATTGCTGCCCTTGCTGGCCCCGGGTGCCAAGGTCTGGGGGCCGGCTGGCGAAGTCATGCCAGTGGACGTCGAACCCCTGTCCGAAGGCGACCGCTTCGAGCTGCTCGGCCAGACGTTCGAGGTGCTCGACGTCCCCGGCCACACCGCCGGTCACATCGCTTTCGTGCTGAAGCAACCGAGCGACGGCGGCGCGCCGATCCTGTTCTGCGGCGATACGCTGTTCTCCGCCGGCTGCGGACGGCTCTTCGAGGGCACGCCGGCGCAGATGCACGACTCGCTGTCCAAGCTCGCGGCGCTCCCCGGGGAAACCCGTGTCTGCTGTGCGCACGAGTACACCTTGTCGAATCTGCGTTTTGCTCGCACAGTCGAGCCCCAGAACGAGGCGGTCGCGCGCCACGAGGCCTGGTGTCTGGCCCGGCGCGAGCAGTCGCTGCCCACCCTGCCCTCCACCATCGCCGTGGAGCTCCAGATCAACCCCTTCCTGCGCTGCGAGCACGCCGACGTCCGCGAGGCCGCCCAGCGCCACGATCCGAGCGTCACGTCGCAGCCGGTCGCCGTCCTGGCCGGTCTGCGTCAATGGAAGAACGAATTTCGCTGAGCCTCCGATGCACCGACCCCAGAACCCGACCTACCTGCCGTCCCGTTCTTCCCGCGCCGCGACCGGCGCGGAGGCCGTCTCCTCCACCCCCTCCTTCCCCTCCCCCGCCGCCGGCAAACGCCCCGCGCTGACGCTGATCGCCGCGCTGCTGCCGCTGGTGCTGGCCGCGTGCGCGACGAACCGGCCGCAAGCCGACAACCAGGAAGCCCAGGCCGTCGCCCAGCAGACGGTGCAGGCGGTCGAGGCCGCGGCCTCCGCCGTGCCCTCGCCGGCCACGCCGGTGGCGCGCGCCGCCACGGCGCCGGAAGAGAAGCTCGACGTCCTGCTCGAGGACAACCTGAACCCCGGCGAGAAGGTCGACCTCGACGCCCCGAAGACGCACGTCGACCTGTGGGCGCGGATGCGTGCCGGCATGGCGATGCCCGAGCTCGACAACGACCTGGTCCGCAAGGCCGAGGACTGGTACAGCAGCCGGCCCGACTACGTCGCGCGCATGACCGGCCGCGGCAGCCTCTACCTCTATCACGTGGTCGAGGAAGTGCAGAAGCGCGGCATGCCGATGGAGCTGGCCCTGCTGCCCTTCGTCGAGAGCGCGTTCCGCAACGACGCGCAGTCCAGCGCGAAGGCCGTCGGCATGTGGCAGTTCATGCCCGCCACCGGTCGCGACTTCGACCTGAAGCAGAACATTTTCCGCGACGACCGCCGCGACGTGCTCGCCTCGACCAAGGCGGCGCTGGACTACCTGCAGCGCCTGAACAAGATGTTCGACGGCGACTGGCAGCTGGCGCTGGCAGCCTACAACTGGGGCCAGGGCAACGTCAGCAAGGCGGTCGCCCGCAACCAGAAGGCCGGCCTGCCGATCGACTACGACAGCCTGCGCATGCCCGACGAGACGCGCTACTACCTGCCCAAGCTGCAGGCGGTGAAGAACATCCTGATGCGCCCCGAGGCCTACGGCATCGAGCTGCCGGCGGTGGCGAACCATCCGTACTTCCTGTCGGTCAACATCGATCGCGACATGGACGTCGCGCGCGCCGCACAGTTGGCCGAGCTGGACGAGGAGACCTTCCGCCAGTTCAACCCGTCGATGAACAAGCCGGTGATCCTGGCGGCCAGCAGCGGCCAGCTGCTGCTGCCCTACGACAACGCCAGCACCTTCGTCGCCAACCTCGAGAAGCACCGCGGCCCGCTGGCGTCGTGGACCGCGTGGGTCGTGCCCCGGACGATGAAGCCCGCCGACGCCGCCAAGCAGGTCGGCATGAACGAGACCGGCCTGCGCGAGATCAACCGCATCCCGGCACGGATGCTGGTGACCAAGGGCTCGACGCTGCTGGTGCCGCGCACCGCGGAACGCGATCGCGACGTGTCGGAGCATCTGGCCGACAACGCCAGCATCGGTTTCGCGCCGGATGTGCCGCCGATGCGCCGCGTCACGCTGAAGGCCAACAAGGGTGACACGGTGGCCAGCGTCGCGCGCCGGTACCGCCTCGGCACGACGCAGCTGGCACAGTGGAATCGCGTGAGCACCAAGGCGACGTTCAAGCCGGGTCAGCAGGTCGTCGCCTATGTGCGCGAGGGCCAGCAGCTGGCCGCGGTGGAACCGTCGACGTCGACGGCGACGTCGAAGTCCTCCGCCAAGACCGCGAGGTCAGGCAAGATCACCAAGGTCGCGTCGAGCGCGGCGAGCAAGTCCGCCAAGGGCGGCGCGAAGACGCGCAGCGCCAAGGTCGCCGCGGGCGACGGCAAGGGCGTCCGTACGGTGGCGACGAAGACCGCACTGCGCTGACCGCGCGCACGACGTCCCTGGAACGACGTCCCTGGAACGACAACGGCCGCTCGGTGAGCGGCCGTTTCACTTGGCGCACGCGGCCTCAGCCGAAGAACAGCGCCACGGCGAGCGCCGTACCGACAGCCCACGCCAGGCTGCGCAGGTTCGGCCGATCGGCGATGTAGAGCGCGACGTAGACGACGCGCGTGATGACGAAGGCGATCGCCAGCAGGTCGATGCGCGACTGCGCATGCTGCATCTGCTGCGCGGCCAGCACCCCGGCGATGAACAGCGGCAGCGCTTCGAAGCTGTTCTGCTGCGCCGCGTGGGCCCGCGCCTGCCAGCCGGTCTGCCGGCTCAGCCAGGCCCGCGGATCGTGGTTGTCGAAGCCCCCTTCGCGACGCGGCCTCCCCATGCCGCGCGATTTCGCGATCCACGCGCAGAGCAGCGGCATCAGGCAGACAGCGATCAGGCAGTAGTTGGCGATGGTCATGGCGGACTCCCGCTTCTCGTCAAAGGGCCATCGCCGGACGCGGGCAAGTGGCCATCAAGCCCCGGCCATCCAGGCGGGGATCAGGTCGACCGGCGATCCACCAGCGCATGCGCGATGGTGCCGAGGTCGACGTACTCGAGCTCGCTGCCCACCGGCACGCCCCGCGCCAGCCGCGTGCTGCGCAGCCCCCGCGCACGCAAGGCCTCGGCCAGCACGTGCGCGGTCGCCTCGCCTTCGGCGGTGAAGCTGGTGGCCAGGATGACCTCCTCCACCTGCCCGTCCGCGGCCCGTTCCAGCAGTTGATGGACGCCGATCTCGCGCGTCGACACACCGTCCAGCGGACTGATCCGGCCCTGCAGCACGAAGTAGTAGCCGAAGTACGAGGCGGTGCGCTCCATCGCGGCCTGGTCGGCCGGCGATTCGACGACGCACAGCAGCCGCGCGTCACGGTGCCGGTCCGAGCAGATCGGGCACAGCGGCGCCTCGCTGAAGGTGTGGCAACGCTCGCAATGACGCACGTTGTTCGCCGCGTCCTGCAGCGCACGGGCCAGGGCGTCGATGCCGGCGCGGTCGTGCTGCAGCAGGTGGTAGGCCATGCGCTGGGCCGACTTCTGGCCCACGCCAGGCAGGCGCCGCAAGGCTTCGATCAACTGGTCGAGCGCGGTCACCGCAGTCCGATCCAATCGATGATCAGAACGGCCATCAGAACGGGAACTTCATGCCGGGAGGCATGGGCATGCCGGCGGTCAGCTTGCCCATCTTCTCCGAGCTGACCTGTTCGGCGCGGCGCACGGCGTCGTTGAACGCGGCGGCCACGAGGTCCTCCAGCATGTCCTTGTCATCGGCCAGCAGGCTGGGGTCGATGGCGACGCGCTTGACGTCATGCTTGCAGGTCATCGTGACCTTCACCAGGCCGGCGCCGGACTGGCCTTCGACCTCGATGTTGGCGAGCTCGTCCTGCGCCTTCTTCAGGTTGTCCTGCATCGCCTGCGCCTGCTTCATCAGGCCTGCGAGTTGACCCTTCATCATGATCGTGATTCCTTGTTCAGAGATTCAATGGGGCGGCGGAGGGCCGACCCGGAGATGACCCGGAGGTCGATGCGATGGGCAGGATTGTCGCCCACGACGCGCGCCCGCGCTGGCGCCGCGTCGTGCCGTCCGGCGATCGACGGTCCGCGGTCGGACCGTCAGCGCGTCGAGACCGGCTTGATCGACCCCGGCAGGATCCGCGCCGTCTTGAACTGCGCGAGCAGCTGCTGGACTTCCGGGTCCTCCAGGATGATGGACTCCGCCTGGCGCTGGCGGGCGCGCGTCGCCTGCGTGTCGCGCAGCGCGGGCGAATCGGACGCGCGGCCGGTCTCGATGTCGACCCGCACCGACTTGCCGGTGAAGGTCGCGAGCACCGACTGGAGCTTCTCCATCAAGCCGGGCTGGCGCAACGATTCGCGCTCGACACGGAAGCGCCAGCGCTGCGGCTCGGCGGACTCGTCGATCTCCAGGCATTCGGCCTGCAACGCCAGTTCGCGCGCCAGCGCGTTCAGGCCCAGTTGCGGCACGACGGCGTACCAGCGTTCCCCCAGCGCGGTCGGCACGAGCTCGACCTCCTCGATGGCGGTCGAGACATAGATTCCACCGCCGCCACCGCCGCCGCCTGATTCAGCGGACGACGGCATCGGATCGTCCATGTCGGGCATCGACATGCCGACGGACGCTTCCTCGTCGGACGGCGGCGGCACGTCCATCCAGGGCGGCGGGCCGTTGTCGTCATGCGGAGGGGACAGGTCTTCCGGCTCTTCGGCGTCCGACTCGACCTTCACGGCCGGCGGTGGGCCGGCACGCGGGCGCAGGCGTTCGCTGAAGCGGGTCGCGGGCGCTCCTGCCTGGGCGGCACGCAGCGGGCCGGACGGCGCGGGGGCGCGAGGCGCGGGGGCCTCCGCGGGCGCTGGCGCACGGGGCGGCTCGGCGGCTAAAGCGGGCGCAGGCGCGGGAGCCGGCGCGGGAACAGCGACCGGCGCAGAAGCGCGCGTCGGGGCTGGCTCGGGCTCCGGATCAAGCGTGGATTCGGCGGCCGCTGGCGACACCTCGGCGGGCACCACCGCCGGCGCCACCACCACCGGCGCCGCTACGGGCGCTTCCGCAGGCTCAGGGTCGGGTTCAGGGGCCGCGGCCTCGGCAACACGCGGCACCGCAGGTGCCGGAGCGGGCACGGCCGCCATCGGCGCGACGGCTTGCGCCGTGGCCTGCGGACGCGCGACCGGCGCGGCGCTCACGGCAGGCGCCGGCGCGGTACGCGCAGCGCCTTCCGGCACCGACGGCTGACGCGCGCCCGGCCCGTTCGGACGGAACGCCATCATGCGCAGCAGCACCATCGTCAGCCCGGCGTATTCGTCCGGCGCCAACGGCAGTTCCTGACGTCCGTGCAGCGCCATGCTGTACATCAGCTGGACCTCGTCCGCCGGCAGCTGGCTGGCCAGCGGCAACAGCTCGGCGAGGTCGGGATCGCCCGCATCCAGCGCGCCCGGCGCCGCCTGCGCCACCGCCAGATGCTGCAGCGCGACGGCCAGGTCTTCCAGCGTGCCGCCGGCCGACAGGCCCATGTCGCGCAAGCGGTCCGACGCGCCGACCAGCGCGGCGCCATCGCCCGCGATCAACGCGTTCAGGATGCCCAGCACATGGCCGCGGTCGACGCTGCCCAGCATCTGGCGCACACCGGCTTCCTTGAGCTCGCCGGAGCCGAAGGCGATCGCCTGGTCGGTCAGCGACAGCGCGTCGCGCATCGAGCCGCGCGCCGCGCGCGCCAGCAGGCGCAGCGCGCCGGGCTCGTTCGGAACGCTTTCGTTCGAGAGCACGCGCGTCAGATGCTCCAGCACCGTCTGCGGCGACATCGGACGCAGGTTGAACTGCAGGCAGCGCGACAGCACCGTCACCGGCACCTTCTGCGGATCGGTGGTCGCCAGCACGAACTTCAGGTACTCGGGCGGCTCCTCCAGCGTCTTCAGCATCGCGTTGAAGGCGGTGTTCGAGAGCATGTGCACTTCGTCGATCATGTAGACCTTGAAGCGCCCGATGACCGGCTTGTAGACGGCCTGGTCCAGCAGCTGGGAGATCTCCTCCACGCCGCGGTTGGAGGCCGCGTCCAGCTCAACGTAGTCGACGAAGCGCCCGGCATCGATGTCGCGGCAGGCGTCGCAGACGTTGCAGGGGTGGGCGGTGATGCCGCCGGTGCCGTCCGGGCCGACGCAGTTCAGCGACTTGGCCAGGATGCGCGACACCGAGGTCTTGCCCACACCCCGGGTGCCGGTGAACAGGTAGGCGTGGTGCAGGCGCTGCTGCGTCAGCGCGTTGGCCAGGGCCTGGACGACGTGTTCCTGACCCATCAGCTCCTCGAACGTGCGGGAGCGGTACTTGCGTGCGAGGACCTGGTAGCTCATGGCGAGGCATTCTACGGGGGCGGTCTCCCCCGACCGGACGGCCCGCGGGCGGGGCGCGTCCGGGTTTGTCAGGAGAGGCCTTCTGGTAGTCGGTCAGCGCTGACGGATAATCCGCGCCCATGAGCACCCCGCACGACCCCTCCTCCGGCACGCTGAGCTACGAACAGGCCGGCGTCAACTACGACCTGATCGACCCGCTGAAGATCAGCGCCCAGCGCGCCGCGGCCGCGACCGCCGGCCACCTGAGCGCGCACGGCTTCACCGAGGTGAAGGCGTCGCGCGGCGAGTCGGCGTACGTCGTCGACGTGGGTCCGTTCTACATCGCGTCCATCGTCGAGTGCCTGGGCACCAAGACGCTGGTGGCCGACGAGATGGCCACGCTGACGGGCAAGAGCTACTACGACGGCATCGCGCAGGACACGATCGCGATGGCGGTGAACGACCTGATCACCGTGGGCGCGACGCCGCTGGTGGTGCAGGCCTACTGGGCCGCGGGCGGCTCGGACTGGTTCGGCGACGCGCAGCGCGCGCAGGCGCTGGTGGCCGGCTGG
The DNA here is from genome assembly GCF_050632145.1 of Roseateles chitinivorans. Classification (GTDB taxonomy): domain Bacteria; phylum Pseudomonadota; class Gammaproteobacteria; order Burkholderiales; family Burkholderiaceae_C; genus Roseateles; species Roseateles chitinivorans_B. Next base: position 3,495,645 of record NZ_CP192577.1, on the reverse strand, counting down.
AAGAAGGCCTGCGACGTCTGCCAGGTCGCCTGGGGCGGCGGCGAGACGCCGGCGCTGGCCGGCATCGTCGAAGGCGGCCGCATCGACCTGGCCGCGTCCTGCACCGGCCTGATCAACCCGAAGGAACGGCTGTCGGTCGGCGACAAGCTGGGCGCGGGCGACGCGATCGTGCTGCTGGCCTCGTCGGGCATCCACGCCAACGGCCTGAGCCTGGCGCGCAAGCTGACGGAACGCCTGCCGAAGGGTTACCTGACCGAAGTCCAACCGGGCCTGACCTACGGCGACGCGCTGCTGGCGCCGACGGCGCTTTACTCGCCGGTGACCGAGGCGCTGTACAAGGCCGGCGTCACGCCGCACTACTGCGCCAACATCACGGGCCACGGCTGGCGCAAGCTGCTGCGCCACCCTGGCAAGTTCACCTACCGCATCCACACGCTGCCGCCGGTGACACCGGTGCTGAAGTTCATCCAGGACCATGCGCAGCAGGACGACCGCGAGGCCTATTCGACGCTGAACATGGGCGCCGGCTTCGCGATCTTCGTGAAGGCGGACCAGGCGGCGAAGGTGGTGGAGATCGCCAAGGCCTGCGGCATCGACGCGTGGGACGCGGGCCGCGTCGAAGACGGCGAGAAGCAGCTGCTGATCGAGCCGCTGGACATCCGCTTCGGGGATGACGATCTGCAGCTGCGCTGAGCGGGGTCAGGTCTGAAGGCATGAAGGGCGCTGCGGCGCCCTTTGTTGTTTCTCAGCCCGCTCCGTGGTCATGTCAAGGCGCCTTCACTCGCCACGGTACTGTTTGCGGCCAGCAATCACCTGAAGCTGGGCGCGGATCTGTCGTGATACCGCACTTCGGTTGCTGGCTTCATCACATCGCGTCAACAAGTGCTGCGCGACAGCGAGGACTTCGTCTGGATCGAATACCGTCATAGCGCCGCCCTCACCTCACCAGATGGCGATCTTCGAAGCGACCGGGCCAAGTGCTGACCAGCACGACCCTCCACAGGCGGTCGATTGCCGGCACCGTCGTATGCAGGGCCTCGAATGCCTCAACTTCTGCGTAGGGATAGCCAGAGATCGGCGAGTAGCCAAAGAACCTGAACATCAGGTGCAGGTTGTACTCCTCTGGATCCCTGGCCACCTCGACACTGATCTCCCGACCCCCTGCGCACCGAACGAGCTCGCGGTCGACGGTATCGAAGTCTTCGCGCTGCAGATGCGGATGCTTGCGAGCGAACCAGTCGATGATGTCTTCGTAGTCTTGCGTGCCACGCAGTGCCTGGAGGTCGTAGGGCCACTCGCCGGGCACGCACGGGTTCATCCACGGGCGGAAGAGATAGGGCGCCTGGGACTTGCTGTGCACCCACACCGGCCGCGCACGACCGGGGGCGTGCGACTCCAGCGCCGTCATCTGTGGCGTTTCCGTGATGTCAACTTGCTGCAACATCGCTGCTTGCCTTTCCTTCACCGACCCACGTCGATGCCATGCGTTCATTCTCGAAATCGAAACGCGTTCTGCCATGACTCAAACTTGTGGGCAGCGGGGGATGCGCAGGGGGCCGTCTTCGGAGGGGATTCGGGGGGATCACCCGGGGCCCGACCCCGCCTCGCGTTCCCCAGGTTGACATCCCCCCGCCGCGTGACGAAGCTCCCCGGTCATGGATTGGTTCTACGGCCCGATGGTCAAGATGCATGCGCTGCTGGCGTGGTGCAGCATCGGGCTGTTCCTGGTCCGCGGGCTCGCGCATCAATTCGGCGCCGCGTGGGTGACGGACGAGCGGCTGCGCACGCTGGTGTTCAGTAGCCACGTGCTGATCGTCGTGTCCGGCCTCAGCCTGTGGGGGCGCTCCACCTCGACCCGCGCTACGAGACCTGGATGACGGCGAAGTTCGTCGCGCTGGGGATCTACTTCGCGACCGGGCACTGGGCCTTCGGGCGCGGGGAGTTCCGCGTGCTCGGCTACGTGCTGGCGCTGATCGCGCTGGCGTATGTGATGGCGGTGTCGGTGACGCGCCAGGTCTTGCTCGGGCTCTGATGAAGGGGGCCGACGTGCGATCCGGCCGATGACGCGGGCTTGACGCCCGCCCGCCGCGCCGGGCGTAGGATCTTCCGATGCCATCGAACACGCCCATCCACGAGGCCGCCCAGCGCGGCTACACCAGCGCTTCGGACAACTACCAGCGTGGCCGCCCCGAGTACCCCGACGCCCTCTCCGGCTGGCTCGGTGAGGCGCTCGGCGTGCGGGCGGGCGCGCGGGTCGTCGACCTCGGCGCGGGCACCGGCAAGTTCACCAAGCTGCTGGCGCGCGCCGGCGCGACAGTGACGGCGGTCGAGCCGGTCGACGCGATGCGCGCGCGGCTGTCGGAAAGCCTGCCCGCCGTGCGGGCGCTCGCGGGCACGGCGGAGGCGATCCCGCTGACCGACGGCGACGCCGACGTGCTCGTCTGCGCGCAGGCCTTCCACTGGTTCGCGAACGCACAGGCGCTGCGCGAGATCCACCGCGTGCTGCGCCCAGGCGGCCGGCTGGGTCTGATCTGGAACGTACGCGACGAGTCGCGCGACTGGGTCGCCGAGATCACCGAGATCGTCACGCCCTACGAGGGCGATGCGCCCCGCTTCTACAAGGGCACCTGGAAACAGCCCTTCGAGGGACAGACGCTCTTCGGGCCGCTGCAGCGGACGGTGCTGCCGCACAGCCACGTGGGAACGTTCGAACAGGTGGTGCTCGACCGCATCCTGTCGGTGAGCTTCATCGCGGCGCTGCCGGAGTCGGAGCAGGCCCTGGTCGCGGACCGGCTGTGCGCGTTGAAGGCGCGCTACGCGGAACTGCGCGAGCCGACGATCGCCTTCCCCTACGCCACCGAGGCGTGGCTCGCGGAACGGCTCGTCACGGCGTGAGCACGGCCGCGCCGGCCGCGACGCAGGCGGACCTTGTCAGACCAGCTTCCAGCCGGTCAGCCAGAGTTGCTGGACGGCTGCGGCGTGGAGCTCGCGGCGCAAGGCCGCAGGACGCTCGCCGGGTCGCGCGACCCGCGGTGAACTGAGCCACTGCGGTCCGACGTCGCGCGTGACGCGGGCGCGACCGTGACGGTCGGCGCGCAGCAGCGCGAGGCGCCAGGCGGCGTTCAGGCGATGGGACTGGCCGTCGTCGGCGAGCGCGCCGATCCAGTCGTCGGACTGGAGGCGGTGGGCGGCCTTGAGCAGTTCGAGGTCGGACGGGAAGCGGGAGAACTCGGCGACCGGCTCGCCCCAGGGTCGCGCAGCGTGCGCGGGGCCTGGATGGGCAAGGTGGTGGTCGTGGTGGTGCGAGCGGCGCGGCGGCGGGACAGCAGCGAGTCGAACTGAGCCAGACGAGCGGACATGAAAAAACTCCGAGAGCCCACAGAGATCACCGGCGTTTGCCGGCCCGGGGGCAATCGGAGCCGCAACGCTTTAGCCGCATTTGTTGATCGCCCGCAAGTAGTTGGTAAATCGGCGATGGCACCGGAGGGCTGACGCCCGCGAGGTCCGGATCGGATTTAACCACAGGCGCTGGGCTTGAGTCGACGCTGGGCCGGCGTTGTTCGGACGCGGGTCGCACGCCGAGGAGCGCACCGGCTGCGGTCGGGGCGACTTGGCCGGAGCCCCTCGAAAGCTCGGATAGAATGCGAAATGACGGGCCTCCTCGCATGGAAGCGCGGCCAACCGGGTCAGATGGGGAACCAAGCAGCCCTAACCGTTGTGACCAGTGCCGAGGGTAAGGCTCGTCAACCTTCTTTCCTTTTCCCCAGTGTTCATGCGGGATCCCAGTGTTTATCGGGGTTCCAAGCATCCGACTGTGTACCGATGGTGTGTAACTTCAGGGTCCGCTCATGACGAACGTGAGCGAAGACATGAAGCGAGCCACGGGGGTCCAAAAGCGGCCCGGTAGCACGTCCTGGCACTGGGGCATCAAAGCACCGAGCGACCTCAAGCACCTCTACGCAGGCCAGTGGGCACATCGCTGCTCCCTTGAGACCGCAGACCTCCGTTTGGCGAACTCTAGGGCGACCGCACTGCGCGCCGAATGGGTGAAGCGGTTCGACCAGCAGCGGGAGGCCAAAGAGGCCAGCCAGCGCCCCCTGCCCTCGGTCAAGCTCTCCCCCGCCCTGATCAAGGAAGCGTGCGACCTCATGTATGCGCGCATGCTGGAGTCCGACGAGTCCCAGCGCCTTGAGGGTCTCTCAGCTCAGCAAATGGAGAATCAGGCCCTTGCCCTCGGAATCGAGAAGGCGAAGCTCCGGGACGCCAATGCGTCCGGCAGCTCTACACCCGTGGACAACGTGCTGCCTGCTTGGCTGCGGTGGCTCCATTGGGAAGTTAGCGAGGCTGATCCGCTTTACCGGGTGCTGGTGCGCGAACTGGTGAAGACGCGCCTGAAGGCAAGGCGGCGCACCTACGAGCGTTTGCGGCTCACGCATCGCGCAAACCCGAATTCCCTGGTTCATGCCGCCTTGAGCAAAATTTGCCGCCATGTGTGGACGGGCATGGAGCGTTCTAGTCTTTGACGACTTTCCCGACGCTGGCGAAGCGTTGGCGGCGTGGCTCACCTTGGAGGGCTGGCATGCCGAATCCGTGATGACCCCGGACGAAGCCCTTGAACGAATCGATGCGCAGGCGCCCGACGTTGTTGTCATCGAACCGTACTCACGGCATGGAAGCGGGATGTCCCTTGCCGCGCTCATTCGGAACCGCTTGGGTGCGGGCGTTTGGATGATTGCCGTAACCGCACATCCCCGCGTCGGTGACGTGACGGCCTATGAACCAACCCCATTTGACCGGACGCTCTTCAAGCCGATGGAAGAAGGGCAACTTCGAGCAGCCCTGGCCGATGCCCGTTCTCGGTGGAGCTGACCGCTACGCTGAATCTCGTCTTACACGGGAGGCCCGATTGCCCCAAACGCGATCTAACCTCCGTGCAGCGCCGGGGGCATCCAAAGCCGCTCGTGACACGCTGAGCTTGCGGTCCCTAAGGGATCACCGTGCGTGTACTTGTCGTGGAGGACCACGAAGACTCGCTCTCCAGTCTTGTCCAGTACCTCAATCTATGTGGATTTGAAGTGGTGGGCGTCCATGACGCAGAGGCCGGGCTGGCTTCGTATCAACTCGAAGGTGCGGAAGTCGTTCTTACTGATATCCATCTTCCAGGGATGAGTGGGTGCGAGCTGGCACGAGCCATTCGCGCGCTTCACGGACCCGCGCCGCGTATCAACGCCATGAGCGGCGTCCCCTTGCCAAAACAAGAACAAGCGCTCTTTGAACACTTCTTTCTCAAGCCGCTAAATCTCAATAGTCTTTCAGCAGTACTGCTGCATTACTAGCCTGCTTGGCCTCGCAAGTCGTTCAGACAAGCGCGGCAACCCTCATTCAACTCCTGAGATGTATGCCGGAAGGGTCAACCTGAAGACGCTTCCCTTACCAAGGCCGTCACTGGACACGGTGACCTTGCCTTGATGCATTTCGACTAGTTGTTTGACGAGCGCAAGGCCAATACCCAGGCCGCTGTCAATCGGTCGCTTGTCCATCTCCACCTGCATGTACATGTCGAAAATCTTGCTGATGTCGGACGGATCAATGCCGACTCCCGAATCCACTACGCAAAGGTCAACGTGATGTCCGCGACGTGTTGCTTGGACCTCAATGGTCCCTCCGGTCGGCGTGTATTTCACAGCGTTGCTGACCAAGTTCACTAGCACCTGGGTCAAACGCACTGCATCGCCATGAACTAGAAGAGGATCGCTGTCGGACAGGTGCACCTCCAGGCGGTGGTTTTTGGCTCTGAGTTGCTCATCGCATGCCTCCAAGGCACTGGCGACAATCTCGTGCATGGATACGACGATTTTGTTGAGCGACAGCTTGCCGCTACGAACGGCCGATACATCGGTCATGTCGCGTACCAGAGACGTCAACTGGCCTACTTGCCGCTCTAGAGAAGCGACCATGTTGCTGCGTCGACCCGCGTCGTCGCCGGTCCGCTTGATCACCTGAGTGGCTAGGCTGATGGCCGAAAGGGGGTGCGCATTTCATGCGCCAACAGCGCCATGAAGCGGTCCTTGCGGGCGTCAAGCTCGGTTAGCTGCTTCACCAGGTCCACGCTTTCCACCGCAGCACCTGCGAAGCGAGTTAGGTTCTGAACAACGCGAAGATCCTCGCCATCGAAACCGCGCTGATCGTCGTGGCTGACAACCCAGACTGTGCCTACTGGAGTACCGCGATGCTGGAAGGGCACTAGCAGGACCTCATGGGGCGGCTCGTGGAGCTGGCTGACGTATTCGTACAGCTTACTCATATGCCGCATCAGCACCGCCGAGTTGCGCCGGACGACTTCGCCGCAGGGGCTGAAATCGCGTGGCATTGTGCCGTTCAAGTAGCAGGAGTAAGTGCCAGCGGTGGCGACCCACCGGAAGATCTGTGGCGTGGAGTCAGTCTCCTCAAGGCTGATTCCAGCGGCCTGTGCACCTGTGAGCGCTAGCGCGGTGTCAGCCAGCGTCTGCGCCAGCTTCTGTGGTGTGTTCGCGAACACCTCTGCCAAAGTGCTCAGGGCTTCAGCTTCTCGCTGCCAGTTTGGCGCGCGGCTAGGCCTGCTTGACAACAAGCCGGTGGCGTCGATTTCGTGAAGAAGGAAGTCTGTCATCGCGTTGACCACTAGTCCCAGAACGGCTCATCAATCGCGGCCCGAGGTACTCAGCCGCCGACGCCAACATGCTGCGATGTTAGCTTTTCAGGATTCAACCACCTCTACGATGCTCCGGCCCCACGGTCTCAGACCTGCCAGCCCTCGACGGACATCGCTGGGGTCGCGCCGAGCAGGCGTTGCCTTCAGCCTTGAAATGCTCGTCTCGTTCAGAGGCCCGCTGGTTCGTACACGTAAGGCTCGTCAACCTCATACCCAGAATGAAATCGCCTTCGTGGCGGTTTTTCGTTTGTGCGCGTCGGCGCCTCCCATGCACCGTTGAACCGCGTCACAGCGGCGTGCAATACTTGAGGCTCACGATCGCGAAAAACGGCTGGCGCTCGCACGACGAGTCTCACAGCCGCGCACAAGTCACCGAGCATCGCAAGCAAGGTTGGCCAGCGGTTCCCCCGACACCTGTCGGACTTTGCGAGCGAGCGCGTCTTCCCGCGCTGGCTCGCGGACATAGGAACGCGCCATGACCTCCTCCCGCCACAGCCCCTCCTTCAAGCACCTCCGCATCGCCATCATCGGCGCCGGACTCGGCGGCTTGACGCTCGCCCGAGTCCTGCACGTCAACGGCATCGCCGCGACGGTCTTCGAAGCCGAGGTGTCGCCCCAGGCCCGATCGCAAGGCGGCCTGCTCGACATCCACGAGTACAACGGCCAGATCGGTCTGAAGGCTGCGGGCCTCCACGACGAATTTCTCGCCCTCACGCTGCCGGGCGAGGACGCCAAGCGGGTCGTCGACCGGGCCGGCCGAGTCCTCTTCGACAAGCCCGGCTCGCCCGAGACCGCCAAGCCGGAAGTCGATCGCGGTGCGTTGCGCCGGTTGCTGATCGAGTCCCTGCCAGCCGGTGCCATTCGCTGGGGCGCCAAGCTCGTGCAGGTCGAGCCTCTTTCCGAGGGGCAGCATCGGCTGCACTTCTCGGACGACTCGACCGTGACGACGGATCTCCTGGTGGGCGCCGACGGCGCCTGGTCGAAGGTTCGTCCGCTGGTGTCATCGGCGAAGCCGATCTACGTCGGCACGACGTTCGTGGAGACCCGGCTGCTCGACGGCAACGGGCAGCACCGGGCGAGCGCCGATGCCATCGGCAGCGGCACCTTGATGGCCGTCGAGCCCGGCAAGGGGATCCTGGCGCATCGCTATGCGGATGACACGCTCAGCACCTACGTCGCGCTCAACAGACCCGAGGCCTGGATCGGCGCGATCGACTTCACTTCCCCGTCGACGGCCCTGAGCCGCCTGGCAGAGGAATTCGAAGGCTGGGCGCCGGAACTGCGGGCCTTGATCACCGATAGCGACACGCCCCCCATCGTCCGGCCCATTCATGCGCTTCCCGTCGATCACCGATGGGATCGGGTCCCGGGCGTCACGCTCGTCGGCGACGCGGCCCACCTGATGTCGCCGTTCGCGGGCGAAGGCGCGAATCTCGCCCTCCTGGACGGCGCCGAACTGGCGCTGGCCCTGCTGGATCATCCTGGCGACGTTGACGCGGCGTTGGCGGCCTACGAGCGCGAGTTGTTCCCACGCAGCCGGCAGTACGCTGAACAGACGGCGCGGAATCACCAGCAGTTCTTCGGCGAAGATGCTCCGCGGAGCGTCGTGGCGCTGTTCTCGCCGGGGCAGTCGAGCGCAACGCCTCCAACGATCGAGCCGCACACCTGAACTCACCGCGCCATGGAGGTCGCCAACGCCATGCCCTCGCCGTACGACCTCCATCGCTTCCTCGATGCTCAAGCTCCTCAGGTCGGCGACGTCCTGGCCGAACTGAAACGCGGACGCAAGCTCAGCCACTGGATGTGGTACTTCTTCCCGCAGCTCCGCGGATTGGGCGTGAGCAGCACGGCGCAGTTCTACGGGATCGAGTCGCTGGACGAGGCGATCGCCTATCTCGACCACGAGGTTCTCGGCCTGCGCCTGCGCGAATGCGTGGCGTTGATGAACACCCATCGCAACAAGACCGCCGAGCAGATCCTGGGCGTCGTGGACGCGATGAAGTTCCGCTCGTCGCTGACGCTCTTCGCGAAGGCGTCGGGCGACGACGCCGTGTTCATCGAGGCGCTGGATCGCTACTTCGGCGGCCAGCCGGATCCGCGCACGCTGGATCTGCTCGCCTAGCCGGCGAGCGCGTCTTCAGGGCGTCGGGGCCGCCGTCGGCGTCTTCGCCCCATCATCCGACGGGAACGCCGGCACCAAGGTCATCACACCGACGAGCTCCCCTCCGCCGACATCGCCAGCACCGCATTGGCGATGAGCATCAGCCCGAAGAGCACGAGCTGCACGATGTTGGCGAGACGAAGCGAGGTCGGCATGGGCGCAGAAACCAGTGAGGGCGTTGGGGACGCGGGATGATGCGTGGCCGGGCCTTGCTAGAGTCGCGTCATCCTCCGCGCCGCGCCATGCCCGCCTTCACCCGCCTGCCCTGCCTGCTCCCGGGCATCGACATCGTCAGCGCCGACAGCGCGAAGGCCTTCCCGCGCCACATCCACGACGAATTCGGCATCGGCCGCATCGATCGCGGCGCTCAGAAGACCGCCAGCGGCCGCGGCATGGTCCAGTCGGTCGCCGGCGACGTCATCACCGTCAACCCGGGCGAAGTCCATGACGGCCTGCCTCTCGGCGACCACGGCCGCGCGTGGCGGATGCTGTACCTCTCGCCCGACGTGGTCGGCGGCCTTGTGGCCGACATCGCTGAAGGCAGCAACGCCGGGGACGTCGAGTTCCACCTCCCCACGCTGCACGACGACCGCATCGCCGGTCGCTTCGAAGCGCTCTTCCGCGCGATGGCGGCCACGCCGGCCGATACCACCGACACGCTCCACGTCGACGGCGCGCTGATCCTGCTGCTGCAGTCGCTGCTCCAACCGCGCGCGGCGGACCTTCCCGCGATCCCGGCAAGCATCGCGTTCGCCCGCTCGCGCCTCGACGACGATCTCACCGCGCCCGTCAGCCTGGCGGACCTCGCGCACGAGGCCGGCCTGAGCCGCTTCCAGTTCCTGCGCGGCTTCACGCGCGCCACCGGCCTGCCTCCGCATGCCTACCTCGTGCAGCGCCGCCTGCAGCACGCGCGTCGCCTGATCGCGCGCGGCACCCCGCTGGCCGACACCGCCGCCGCCAGCGGCTTCTTCGACCAGAGCCATCTGACGCGCCACTTCGTCCGCTGCTTCGGCATCGCGCCGGGCGCGTACGCCGCCGCCGTCCGCTGAGTCCGCCGGGTTGACCGCGGGTTGACTGCGGGTTGGCCGCCCTCGCCCGACCCATGGCGCCAGGCTGCAATTTCATCCAAGACGCGACCGCCGCGTGCCTCGACCATGGCCTCTCCGCCATCACCGCCCCGAGGTCCGTCGTGCCCTTTACTTCGCTCTCGAACCCCGAGTTCCTGATCACCTCGCTGATCGTCGTTGCCTCGCCCGGCACCGGCGCGCTGGTGACGCTCGCCGCCGGCCTGTCGAGCGGCGCGCGGGCCGCCATCCACGCCGCCCTTGGCTGCACGATCGGGATCGTCCCGCACATGCTCGCCGCCATCACCGGCCTGGCCGCGCTGCTGCACGCCAGCGCGCTCGCCTTCGACGCGGTGAAATACGTCGGCGTCGTCTACCTGCTCTACATGGCGTGGATGTCGCTGAAGGAGCGCGGCCCGCTTGCCGTGGAAGCCGACGGACCGCCGCGCTCCGCCCGCGAGGTCGTCACCCACGCCGCCCTGGTGAACCTGCTCAATCCGAAGCTCTCGATCTTCTTCCTCGCCTTCCTGCCGCAGTTCATCGCCCGCGACGAGCCCCACCCGACGCCGCTGATGGTCGAGCTTTCCCTCGTCTTCATGGCGATGACCTTCGCGGTGTTCGCGATCTACGGCGTCTTCGCCGCTGCGATGCGGGATCGCGTGCTCACGCGACCGCGCGTGCTCCGCTGGATGCGACGCGGCTTCGCGGCCGCGTTCGTGGGCCTGGGCATGAAGCTCGCGCTGGTCCAGCGCTGAGACTCGGGGACAAACGGTCCTAGTCGGCCGCGCCCGCGGCCGGCGTCATGCCGTCGAAGTCGAACAGCTCCACTTTCTTCGGTTGCCCCGAGCGCCGCTCCACCTTGTGCTGCGGCCCGATCGCCCTGCCAGTGCGGGCGTCGATGAGCTTGAGCTCCACCGGCTCGCCGGTCTCCGTGTCGATCAGCCGCACCGGCTTGTTCTTCAACGGCGCATGCTGGTTGCCCCAGGTCAGCAACGCCAGCATCACCGGCCGCAGGTCGCGGCCCTTGGGCGTCAGCACGTATTCGTAGCGCGGCGGCTTGTCGCTGTAGAGGCGCTTTTCCAGCAGCTCCCGCTCCACCAGCTCCGCCAACCGGCGCGTCAGCGTGTTGGACGCGATGCCCAGCTCGGCCGTGAACTCGTCGAAGCGGTGGTGCCCGTAAAACACCTCGCGCAGGATCAGCACGCTCCAGCTGTCGCCCAGCATGTCCGTCGCCCTCGCCACCGGGCAGGCCATGTCTTCGAAGCTGGTGCGGCGCATCGGGGTCTCCTGGTGAGTGACGAAGCCGCCGCGTCTGATCGGCACGACGGCGGTCCCGTGATTCTCACTGACTTTCATCATGCAAGTTAGTTGACGAAACAGGAACAGTGCATTCCACGCCCAGTGACTTCCATGATGAAAGTGACATTCCTATAGTCCGCTCCATCGCTCGCCGACCGGCGGGTCCACGATGCCGGAGTCCTTCCATGACCGCTTCAACGCCAGCCGCTGCCACCACGGCCACACCCACCACCACCGCGCCCTCCGCCGCGCCCGCGGCGACGCCGCCGCGTCGCTCCCTCGGGCGCGCTTCGCTGAAATGGGCGGTGCTGACGACTGTCATGCTCGGGATCGGCGCCTACGGCGCGCACTGGTGGACCGTGGGCCGCTTCCATGAAGAGACCGACGACGCCTACGTCGGCGGCGACGTGACCGTGATCGGCGCCAAGGTCACCGGCTACATCACCGAGCTGCCGGTCGTCGACAACCAGTTCGTCCACGCCGGCGACCTGCTCGCCCGCATCGACGCCCGCGACTACCAGGCCGCGCTGCAACGCGCCATCGCCGCCGTCGAGGCCCAGGACGCCGCGATCGCCAACCTGGGCGCCGCCGCCGCGCTGCAGCAGGCCGTGATCGCGAAGGCCCGCGCCGGCATCGATGCGGCCTCCGCCGAAGAGCAGCGCGCCCGCGACGACTTCGCGCGCTACAAGGACCTGGTCGGCCGCGCGGCGGTGTCGGTCGAAAGCAGCCAGCGCGCCGAGGCGAGCTTCAAGACCGCGCAGGCCGGCTCCGCCCGCGCGCGTGCCGAGCAGCAGGCCGCGGAGCGCCAGCTCGACGTCATCGCCACGCAGAAGCGCCAGGCGCAGGCCGCGCTGGACCAGGCCCGCGCCGAGCGCGACATCGCCCGGCTGAACCTCGGCTACACCGAACTGCGCGCGCCGCGCGACGGCTACATCGGCAACCGCAAGGCGCGGCTCGGCACCTATGTCGGCGCCGGCACGCCGCTGCTGGCGGTGGTCCCCGCCCAGGGCCTGTGGGTCGACGCCAACTTCAAGGAGGACCAGCTCGCGCGCATGACCGCCGGCCAGCCGGTGAGCATCCGCGCCGACGCCTGGCCCGGCGTCGTGCTGCACGGCACGCTCGGCAGCCTCTCGCCCGCCACCGGCGCCCAGTTCAGCGTGCTGCCCGCCGAGAACGCCACCGGCAACTTCACCAAGATCGTCCAGCGGGTGCCGGTGCGCATCCGGCTCGACCCGGCCGACGATCTCCTCGGCCGGCTGCGCCCGGGCCTGTCCGTGGTCGTCGAGGTCGACACCAACCACGCCGGCGCCGGCGCCAACAACGCCGCCAACAATGCCGCCAACGACGCAGCCAACAGCGGCACCAACAGCGCCGCCACCGACGGCACGAGGACCGCAACGACCACGGCGAGCGTGCAATGAGCACCGCCCTCGCCACGGCGGACGCGGGGGTGCCCCCGACGCCGACGCCACGCCAGCGCCCGCCGTTCTGGTCCGACATCGTCATCCCCATCGACCAGCTGACCACCCGCGACAAGGTGCTGGCCTTCGCGACGATGTGCGTGGGCATGTTCATCGCGTTGCTGGACATCCAGATCGTGTCCGCCTCGCTGCGCGACATCGGCGGCGGCCTCTCGGCCGGCGCGGACGACACGACCTGGGTGCAGACCAGCTACCTGATCGCCGAGATCATCGTGATCCCGCTCTCGGGCTGGCTCGCGAGCGTGATGTCCACGCGCTGGCTGTTCGCGGTCTCGGCGCTGGGCTTCACGCTGACCAGCCTGCTGTGCGGCCTGGCCTGGAACATCCAGAGCATGATCGCGTTCCGCGCGCTGCAGGGTTTCATGGGCGGCTCCATGATCCCGATGGTCTTCACCACCGCGTTCATGTACTTCAACGGCAAGCAGCGCGTGATCGCGGCCTCGACGATCGGCGCGATCGCGTCGCTGGCGCCGACGCTCGGTCCCGTCGTCGGCGGCTACATCACCGACGTGCTGTCCTGGCAGTGGCTCTTCTACATCAACCTGCTGCCGGGCCTGCTCGTCACCGTCGTCGTGCCGCTGATGGTCCGCGTGGACAGGCCCAACCTCTCGCTGCTCAAGGGGGCGGACTACCTGTCGATGGTGCTGCTCGCGGTATTCCTGGGCTGCCTGGAATACACGCTGGAGGAAGGTCCGCGCTGGAACTGGTTCAGCGACTCGACCATCGTCGCCACCGCCTGGATCGCCGGCGTGACGGGCATCGCGTTCATCGCCCGCAGCCTGACCCACGCGCATCCCATCGTCGACCTGCGCGCGCTCAGGGAGCGCAACTTCGCGCTGGGGAGCCTGTTCTCGTTCATCACCGGCATCGGCATCTTCGCCACCATCTACCTGACGCCCCTGTTCCTCGGCCGCGTGCGCGGCTACAGCGCGCTCGACATCGGCCTGGCCGTGTTCTCGACCGGCGTGTTCCAGGTCCTGTCGATCCCGCTGTATGCCTTCCTCGCCGGCCGCTTCGACCTGCGCTGGATCCTCTTCGCCGGGCTCTCGCTCTTCGCGATCTCGATGTGGGAGTTCGCGCCGATCACGCATGACTGGGGCTCGCACCAGCTGCTGCTGCCGCAGGCGCTGCGCGGCATGGGCCAGCAGCTCTGCGTGCCGCCGGTGGTGACGCTGGCGCTCGGCGCGCTGCCGCCGGCGCGGCTGAAGCTGGCGTCGGGGCTGTTCAACCTGATGCGCAACCTCGGCGGCGCCATCGGCATCGCCGCCTGCGCGACCATCCTCAACGACCGCACCAACCTGCACTTCCAGCGTCTGGCCGAGCACCTCAACACCAGCAACGAGTCCATGAACCAGATGCTGGCCTCGGTGGGATCGTCGCTGTCGGCCTCGATGCCGTCGGGCGACGCCGCCACCGCCGCACTGCGCCAGCTCTGGTCGCTCACCTACCGCGAGGCGCTGACGATGACCTTCGCCGACGCCTTCCTGATCGTGATGGTCTGCTTCATCGTCGCGCTGGTGTTCGTGCCGATGCTTCGCAAGATCGCGCCGCCGGCCGCGCCCTCCGCCGATGCGCATTGATCCGATCCGAATCCCTCGAACCCTTCGATCCCCTGGGAGATCCGCCATGTCGCCCCTGCAGTCCGCTGCCCTCCGTCCGCTGATGCGGCTCGCGCCGCTCGCGCTCGCCGCCGTCCTCGCCGCCTGCGCCCAGATGCCCGGCCCGGGCGAACGTCCCCGCGCGCTCGATGAGCGCTTCGCCGGTCAGGCACTGATCGCGCAGCACCAGGACGGCGCCGCGCCCGCCACGCTCGGCACCTGGTGGCAGGACTTCAACGATCCCGCGTTGACCGCGATCGTGCAGCGCGCGCTCGATCAGAACCTGGACCTCGCGGTCGCACTGGCCCGCGTCGAGCAGGCGCGCGCCGCGGCACAAGGCGCCGGCGCGCTGCGCCTTCCGCAGGGCGCGGTGCAAGGACAGCTGCTCACGCAACGCCAAGCGCTGAAGAGCCCCGAAGGCTCGCTGGCGCGCGGCTTCCCCGGCTACGACCGCCACCAGACGCTGCAGACGCTGGGCGTGGGCGCGAGCTGGGAAGCGGACCTCGCCGGAGGCCTTCGCCAGGGCGAAGCCGCGGCTGTCGCCGAATGGCAGGCCGCCGAGGCCGCCCGACTGGGCGCTCGCGTGAGCGTCGCCGCCGAGGCCGCCGACGCCTACTTCCGCGTGCGCGGCGCGCAGGCCCGCATCGAGGTGGCCGAGGCCCATCTGCGCACCCAGTCGCAATTGCTGCAACTGATCCAGGATCGCTTCAACGGCGGCCTGGCCGCGCAGCGCGAAGTAGCCGAGGCGCAGGCGCTGCAACTGCAGGCGCGCGGCACACTGCCGCCGCTGCGGACCGAGCTCGCGCAACAGCAGCACCGCCTCGACGTGCTGATGGGCGAACAGGCCGGCACCTATGCCGCGAAGCTGCTCGCGCCTCCGCGGCCGCCGCAGTCATCGCGGTCTGCACAGACCCCGCATGCCAGCCAGAGTCCGGAGGTCTCCCAGACTTCGACCTATCGCGTCCCATCGCTGCCCGGTGACCTGACGCCCGCCACGCTGATGCGCCGCCGCCCCGACGTCATCGCCGCCGAGCGCCAGCTCGACGCGAGCCAGGCACGCATCGGCGTCGCGACGGCCGAGTACTACCCGCGCCTGACGCTGGGCGGCGTGCTCGGCACATCGAGCCTGCACGGCGGGCTGTTCAGCCCGGACGCGTTCCAGCCGCAGGCGCTGCTGGGGCTGCACTGGCGGTTGTTCGATTTCGGCCGCGTCGACGCCGAAGTCGCCCAGGCGCGCGGCGCGCGGGCCGAGGCGCTCGCACAGGTGCGCCAGCGCATGCTGCGCGCCGCCGAGGACGTCGAGAACGCGGTCGTCTCGTTGTCCGAGCTGGAACTGCAGCGCGGCGACCTCGCGCAGGAGGTCCGCGCCCATCAGGTCGCGCGCGATGCCGCCGAGGACGCCTACAAGGGTGGCGCGGCCAGCCTGATCGAAGTGCTGCAGGAGGACCGGCTGCTGCTCGCCGCGCGCGATCAGCTCGCACAGCTGGACGCGAACCATGCGCGGGCGGCGGTGTCGGCGTTCCGGGCCTTCGGCGGTGGCTGGGATGCACCGACGTCCGCCTCGACGCCCACCCCGGCCGAGCAAGCACCGACGACGAGACCCGTCCCCCTTCGCCCACGACGGCGCTGCTGTCGCCCGCCGCCGCACAGGGCTTGGCGCGCTAGGCGCCCGACCGACGGGCGCGCCTCGTTAGCATCGGGGCCCTATGAGCCTGCCGCCAGCCTCGTCGCCCAAGCTTCCCGCCCCGCCTGCTCACGGCGCGGGCGGTCTGCTGCCCCTGCTCTTCGTCGCCGTCTGGAGCACCGGCTTCATCGGCGCGAAGTTCGGGCTGCCCGATGCGGAGCCGCTGACCTTCCTCGCGTGGCGCTACGCCGCGGTCATCGCGCTGATGCTGCCCGTGGTGCTGGTCCTGCGCGCGCCCTGGCCGCGCTCGAGGGCCGCCTGCGGGCACATCGCGGTCACGGGCCTGCTGGTGCACGGCGTCTACCTCGGCGGCGTCTTCACCGCGATTGCACACGGTCTGCCGGCCGGCATCACCGCGCTGGTCGTCGGCCTGCAGCCGCTGGTCACGGCGCTCGGCGCGCGCGCCTTCCTCGGCGAACGCATCGCGCCGATGCAGTGGCTGGGGCTGGGCGTCGGATTTCTCGGCGTCGGACTCGTCGTCGCGCAGAAGATCGCGGCGGTTCCCGGCGGCGCGTTGATCACGATGCTGTTGCCTGCCGTCATCGCGCTGATCGGCATTACCGCCGGCACGCTCTACCAGAAGAAGTTCTGTCCTTCCTTCGACCTGCGCACCGGCTCGATCATCCAGTTCGTGCCGAGCCTGATCGTCACGGCCGCGCTCGCCGCGATGACCGAGACGATGCAGGTGCACTGGACCGGACAGTTCGTCTTCGCGCTGGCGTGGCTGGTGCTCGTGCTGTCGCTCGGCGCGGTCAGTCTGCTGAACGTGCTGATCCGTCGCGGCAGCGCGGTCAACGTCGCCAGCCTCTTCTACCTGACGCCGCCGACGACCGCGCTGATCGCATGGGCGCTGTTCGGCGAGACGCTGACGCACCTCGCGATGGCCGGCATGGCGCTGGTCGCGATCGGCGTCTGGCTGGCACGCAGGACGCGTTGACGGCGTCCGCGACGTCACGCGGCAATCGCGCTGCCGTCGGACGTACGACGCGAAGCCGGCAATTCCGGTCCACGAATTTCGGCCCATCAATTTCGGCCCACGAATTCCGGCCCACGAAAAAGGCGGCCACGCGGGCCGCCTTCCTCGGTGATGACAGCGGGATCAGTTGCGGTCGGCACGCGCCGGCAGCGTGCTGTCGGTCGTGCTGTCGTTGCTCATCGTCGACGTGTCCGTCGACGAACCGGCAGCCGGGGCGCTCATCGGCATCGGATCGGTCTGCGAGCGGACGTTCGGGTCCTGACGCTGTTCCGTCGTCTGGTTGTTGCCGTTGTTCTGGCTGCTGGTGGCGGGCTGGCTGTTCTGCCAGTCGTTCGTGGTCGCGGGCTGCCCCGTGCTCGGATTGGCCGCCGGGGTCGCAGGCGGCGCCTTGCCTTGGTCGTTGTTGTTGGACAGCGGATCGTTGGTCTGATCGCGCGCGCCCACGGAGCCGGAGCTGCCGCCCTGGCCTTGCGCATGAAGGAAGCCGACGCCGGAAGCCAGCGCAATCGCCATTGCCACGGTGGTGATCTTGGAACGGGGGTTCATGGTGGATCTCCTGGAAGCTGTGGATTGAAGGTCTTGCCGGGGGCCACCGCTCGGTTCGCATTGCGTCCTATCGCATCGCGAACCGTCGCGGCACCCTTGCAAGGAAAGTGTGGCAATCCCGATGCCCGCGCTGTTCCGACGTGGTGCGCCGGGGCATGGTCGATCAGGCCTTGAATCCCGAGGCCCGGGCGGGCGAAGGCTCGAGTTCATCGAGCACGGCGACGATCGCGACCGGCGGTGTCGACGCAGTGGCGGATGGCACGATGATTTCCTGCGCCAGCGGCTGAGCGAGCGAACGCGCCTGCGCGGCGCCGCGCGACTCCGTCGGCGCAGCGAGCTGTCGCAGCCGTTGCCCGATGGCATCGAGGCTCTGCGCCGCTTCTTCGCCATCGTCCTCCGCGTTGAAGGGGTCGAGGCTGATGCGATCAGGCGAGAGCCCCAGCCCCAGCGCATGGAAATAGCTCGCCTCCGTGACGACGCTGAGTTGGCTCGCGATCAGGCGATGCACCTCCAGATCGGGCATGTCGAGCTGCACGCCCTGAACCGTGGCAAGCACTGGCGTACGCGTGATGCCGCCGGCCAGTCCCGCCAACCGATGCGCATTCGGCAGATGCGCATGCAGCACCGCCGCCTGCTTGTTGCGGATGAGCCCGATGAGCACCTGGATCGCGTGCCACGGCGGATCGTCGGGCATCGCCACGACGACGGTGTCGGCGCCGAGATCGCGCAAGCGTTCCGCGTACGGTCCGTCAGCGGGACAGACGACGGTGAAGCGGACATTCCCGCCCTTGCCCTGCCGCTCCACGAGTCGCTCCACGAGGCGCGTCGCGCCGAGCCGATCGGACGCCGTGGCGAGCGGGCACGCCTCATCGGGTGCTTCATCCGACGGCACGGCGCCGACGATCTCGACGATGTGCAGCGAGGGCACGGGGTTCCCTGTCGTCACGGCAGAGAGCGTCGGCGTCGCGCCGGGGCGTCGTTGTGCAGGGCGGTCCATCTCGTGCCTCTTGAAACCGCTCCATGCGGTGAAGACCGCATGGCAAGGCCCGTACCCGCCGGGCCGCGGGCCTCTCACGCCGCGCGCCGGCGGGCCGGCTGGGGCATCACCCGCGGGTCACAAGGGCTTCAACGACTGCAGCACGGTCGGGAGCAGTTCGCTCACCGTCGGGTGGATGCGCACGCCGCCGGCGGTGACATCGGTGTACGGCCGCTTCGACGCGATGACGTCGAGCAGCGATTGCACCGCCTCGTCGCCGTCGACGCCCAGCACCATCGCGCCGAGGATCGCCTTCGATCCGGCGTCGACGAGGATCTTGATGAAGCCTTCGGTCTCGCCCTTCTCGATCGCCCGGCCGACGCGCGCCATCGGCCGCGTGCCGATCAACGCGGGACGGCCGCTGGCGCGCACCTCCTGCTCGCCGAGGCCGATGCGCGCCAGCGGCGGATCGGTGTACAGCGCGTAGGTCACGACGCGGTCGCCGACGCCGCGATCGGCGCCGTCGAGGAGGTTGGCCGCCGTGACCTCGAAGTCGTTCCACGAGGTGTGCGTGAACGCGCCGCGGCCGTTGCAGTCGCCGAGCGCCCAGATGTGCGGCACGCTGCTGCGCAGCTGGTCATCGACGACGATGTGGCCGCGTTCGTCCACGTGCACGCCGGCGCGGTCCAGCCCCAGGTCGTCGGTGTTGGGCCTGCGGCCCGTGGCGATCAGCACGTGGCTGCCGCGGACCTCGGGTTCGCCGGTCTGGCAGTTCACCTGCACGGCGACGCCCTCCTCCGCCGGCGCCAGCTTCACGCATTCGGCGCCGGTGCGGATGGTGAGGCCTTCGCGTTCGAGGATGCCGCGCAGGGCCTCCGAGACATCGGCGTCCTCGCGCGGCACCAGCCGCAGACCGCGCTGCACGACGGTCACCTCGGAGCCGAAGCGCCGGAACATCTGCGCGAACTCCAGCCCGATGTAGCTGCCGCCCACGACGACGAGATGCCGCGGCAGTTCCTCGAGCTTCATGATCGACGCGTTGGTCAGCCAGGGCACGGTGTCCAGGCCCTCGACGCCCGGCTGCGCGGGGCGGCCGCCGACGTTGATGAAGAAGCGGTCGGCGCGCAGACGACGCCCGTCGACGCTGACCGTGTGAGGATCCTCGAAGCGCGCGTGGCCCATGATCAGCTCGACCTTGGGCATGCCACGCAACCACTTCTCGACGTTCTCGCGTGACTGGCCGGAGATGCGCGCCTTGCGCGCGACGACGGCCGGCAGGTCGACGCCGACCTGCTCCGGCGTCCGCACGCCCCAGCGCGCGGCCTCGCGGACGACCCAGGCGGCATGGGCGCTGGCGACCATCGCCTTGGTCGGGATGCAGCCGGTGTTGACGCAGGTGCCGCCGACACGCGAGCGTTCGATGACGGCCACGCGCCAGCCGGCCTGCGACATGCGCTCGGCCAGCGCGGGGCCGGCCTGGCCGGCCCCGATGACGATGGCATCGAAGGCGTCGTTGGACTGGGGGATTCACTCACGGCGACGCTCCTGGAAGGGGATCGTCGCGGAGTCTGCCATCGTCGGGCGACACGTCAATGCGCACGCCCTCCGCGCGCGCCGGCGCCAATGCGTGTCAGTGCGCGTCAGTGCGCCTCGAGCAGCGCGCGCAGCCGTTCGTCGCGGACATCGAGGACATCGAACAACCCGAGCTCGCGCAGCGCCGGCAGCGCTTGCACGATGTCGCGTTCCGCCTCGGCGCGGCGGCCGGCCTCGACGGCCGGATCGCCCCAGGCCTTCGCATTGACGAGGAATGCACCGACGGTGCCCTTGCGGATCACGGTGCCATTGCGTTCGATCTGGTTCTGCCCGTCGGGCAACAGGTCTTGGGCCTTCATGCGTCTGCTCCTGGTGGTGAAAGGATGGAGGCATCGTAGGCAGCAACGATTGGCCTGAGTACGTCATCCAGGACATAAGATAGTCCGATGACGCCACGACGAGTCACTGCGCCCCGAGGCGGGAAATCCTTCGAGACCGCCGCCCGTGCCGAAACGCTGCTGCTGCGCGCGGTCGAGCAGACCTCCGCCGACGGCCGTTCGACGCGTCGACATCGGCACGCGAGCGGTCAGCTGCTCGGCGCGAAGCAGGGACTGCTCACGGTCGAGGTGAGCGACGGCCGCTGGGTCGTGCCCGCCACGCACGCGTTGTGGATTCCGCCGGACATCCCGCATGGGCTGCGTTCGCATGGCCCCTTCGCGGGCTGGAGCGTCTATGTCAGCCCCGGGGAAGTGAAGCGTTGCCCATGGCGCCGCGGATCGTGGCGGTGTCCGGCCTGCTGCGCGAGGCGGTGACACGCGCTGCGGGGTGGCCGGAGACGGCCACGGCGCTCGACGCCGTGCAGACGCGCGTGGCCGGCGTGATCCTCGACGAGATCGCGGCGGCGGCGCCGGTGGCGCTGGGACTGACCCTGCCTTCGGATGAACGGTTGCTCAGGATCGCCCGCGCGCTGACGGCCCGGCCGGACGATGAACGCCGGCTCGACGACTGGGCCGACTGGGCCGGCATCGCGCCGCGCACGTTGACGCGGCGTTTCACCGAGGAGACCGGCTTCAGCTTCACCGAATGGCGCCAGCGCGTGCGGCTGCTGCGCGGGCTGGAACTGCTCGCCGCGGGCAAGCCGGTGACGGCGATCGCGCTGGAGCTGGGCTACGACAACGTGAGCGCCTTCATCGCGCTGTTCAAGCGGACCTTCGGCGTGACGCCGGGAAAGTACGGCGTCGACACCTGAGACCACGGAGGCCGCGGAGGCCGTCGGCGCGGGATCCGCGGAACCCGGGTCAGGTGGCGCCGTGACGCCGCCGGATGGCGGCCAGCGCGCCGCGCTGCTCCAGCACCTGGATCGCCTGGTCGATGCGGGCCAGATCGCGATCGTCGAGCCGGCGACGGCTCAGCATCAGGCAGACCGGCTGCACGCTGTGGCCGAAGGGCTGCCGCAGCAGCCGTACGCCCGACGCGCGCGCCTGGGCATGGACGTCCAGGTCGTCGCCGAGGATCAACGCCGCCCGGCCCAGCCGCAGCATGTCGACGCCCTGACGCGTCGTCTGATACGGCAGCAACAGACCTGCTTCGGCCAGACGCGGTCGCCACTCCTCGAAGTCGTTGCCAAGGCTGAGCGCGTCCACATGCAGCAACGGAATGCGCCGCTGCAGCACCTGTTCGAAACCCTGGAGTCCGACGAGACGTGGATCGCGCGGATCGGTCGCCGCGACCATGAAGGCTTCATTCCGGTAGGTGCGGGTGTACATGACGGCCTGCTCGCGACCGGGCACCGGTGTCGCCGAGAAGATGACGTCGAACTGGTCGTTGAGCAGCTCGCGATAGCGCCGTTTGCGCCATTGCGCCGAGCCGCGGATCCAGCTCAGCTCGTAACCCGCCTGCGCAGCGATCACCTGGAGCAGTTCCGCGTCGAGCCCGCGCATGCTGCCGTCGGCGCCAGGCACGAGGTAAGGCGGCCAGGACTCGGCCAGCACGCGCAGGACGCGGGGTCGGGCGCCTCCCCACGCGGAGGTCCCCCAGGCGAGTGCCAGGCCGCCCACGATGGAGCGGCGGCGGGGGCCTCGATCGTCGGACGGGCCGGATGGAGTCATTGCCTCGTTGAGAGCCATCACGGTGCGGGTTCGACCCAGTGTGCGCCCGCCTCCCGGGCGCCACAAGGCGCCGTGGACGCTCGACCCGGCGACTCCCCCGGATGAGGGCCGATGACCGCCAGGGTCCAGAGAAAGTCACGTGGTACCGCAATCGTTCGGTTATCCACATGGTTTTGTCAATTTTAAAAGCGCAAAATTGATACATGAAAGTCGTTCTTGTCGAAGACTCCCCGCTGGTCCGCAAACATCTGTTGGCGGCCCTGAAGGAACAGCCCTTCCTGTCGGTCGTCGGCCTCGCCGCCACCGAGGCGGAGGCCTTGTGCACCGTCGGACTGACGCGACCCCACGTCGTGGTGCTGGACCTCGCGCTGGCCTCCGGTTCCGGGCTGGAGGTCCTGCGCAAGCTGCGCCTGGCCGGATTCGGCGGGACCATCCTGGTCCTCAGCAACCGCGACGCGGAGGTCTACGGCCCGCTGTGCGTGCGCAACGGCGCCAACGCCTTCTACGACAAGGGACGTGAGTTCGAGCAGTTCCTCGCCGACCTGAACGTGCTGGCCGAGGCGCCGCGACTGGCGGCCAGCCAGCCGATGAGCCTGAGTTCGCTGCATATGCGCTGACGCGGCGTCACTTCGGTGGCGAACCGGAAACAGATTCCCGCCGCGGCAATTCCGATATGCGGAAACGACGCGGGTGAAAACTCCCGCACACCGCGCGGAAAAAGAAAACCCGCTCTGGGCGGGTTTTCTAAGTGCTTGATCGAGCAAGCTTTTTTGGAGGAGAGGGGGGATTCGAACCCCCGAGACGTTTCCGTCCGCCTGATTTCGAGTCAGGTACATTCAACCACTCTGCCACCTCTCCGGGAATTCGGTGATCGCTGTGGTTGTTAGCGACTAAGCCTAAGAGTATAGCGAGGTTTTTGAGGCCTCCGCAACAAGCGCTCCGTTTTTGGGCGAATGCCGCCCCGACGCAACACTTGTTCCTCCATCCCCCCGCGCGCCGTCCGGCTGCGCTCAGGCCTTCAGCACGTCCTTGCCGCCCAGGTACGGACGCAGCGCTTCCGGCACGGTGATGCTGCCGTCGGCCTGCTGGTAGTTCTCCAGCACCGCGACCAGCGTGCGTCCCACCGCCAGCCCGGAGCCATTCAGCGTGTGCACCAGTTCGTTCTTGCCTTGCGCGGTCTTGAAACGCGCCTGCATGCGGCGAGCCTGGAAGGCGCCCATGTTCGAGCAGGAGCTGATCTCGCGGTAGGTGTTCTGCGCCGGCAGCCAGACCTCCAGGTCATAGGTCTTGACCGCGCCGAAGCCCATGTCGCCCGCGCACAGCAGCACCGTGCGGTACGGCAGGCCGAGCTTCTGCAGCACGGCTTCGGCGTGGCCGGTCATCTCCTCCAGCGCGGCCATGCTGTGCTCGGGCTGCTCGATGCGGACCATCTCGACCTTGTCGAACTGGTGCTGGCGGATCATGCCGCGCGTGTCGCGACCGGCGGAGCCCGCCTCCGAGCGGAAGCACGGGCTGTGCGCCGTCAGCTTGACCGGGAGTTCGTCGACCGTCAGGACGCTCTCGCGGACCGAGTTGGTCAACGAGATCTCCGAGGTCGAGATCAGATACTGCTCGGCCTGCTCGTCGTCGCCGCCGCGCAGCACCCAGAACATGTCCTCCTTGAACTTGGGCAACTGGCCCGTGCCTTCAAGGATCTCGCGGTTGACGATGTAGGGCGTGTAGCACTCGGTGTAGCCGTGATCCTGCGTCTGCATGTCGAGCATGAACTGCGCGAGCGCGCGGTGCAGGCGCGCGACCGGGCCCTTCAGGAAGGCGAAGCGCGAACCCGACAGCTTGGCGCCGAGTTCGAAGTCCAGGCCCAGCGGAGCGCCGAGGTCGACGTGGTCCTTGACCGCGAAATCGAACTCGCGCGGCTGGCCCCAGCGGCGCACCTCGACGTTGTCGGTCTCGTCCGCGCCGGCCGGCACGCTGGCGTCGGGCAGGTTGGGGACGCTCATCAGCATCGTGTTGAGCTCGACCTGGATCACGTCCAGCTTCTCGGCGCCGGCCTTCAGTTCGTCGGCGATGCCGGCGACCTCGGCCATCACCGCACTGGCGTCCTCGCCCTTGCCCTTCAGCATGCCGACCTGCTTGGACAGCTGGTTGCGCCTGGCCTGCAGCTCCTCGGTGCGGATCTGCACCTGCTTGCGGTCGGTCTCCAGCGTCTTGAAGCGCTCGACGTCCAGGAACGGTTGGGGATTCTTGCGCTGTTGGAGGCGCTCGATGGCGGCGTCCAGATCCTTGCGCAGCAGGGTGATGTCCAGCATGGTGTGTCTTTCGTGTTCTGCGCCGACGGCGGCCCACTTCAGGGGGCGTCGGCGATGGCATGGGGGTATCGATCAGCGGAGGCTCGGCGGGCGCCCCTCCTAAGAGGGTCGCCGCGACGATCAAGATCGGCCGCTGGTGACCTCGGCCATCGACTTGTCGCCCAGCCCCATCGGCAGCGGGAAGCGCACGTGCTCCTCGACGCCCGGCAGCGTGCGCACCGTCGTCGCGCCCAGTTCGCGCAGGCGCGAGATCACGGCCTGCACCAGCACGTCGGGCGCGGAAGCCCCCGCGGTGAGGCCCACCTTCGAGCGACCGTCCAGCCATTCGGCCTGCACGTCCTCGGCGGCGTCGACCATGTAGGCCGGCGTGCCCAGGCGCTCGGCCAGCTCGCGCAGGCGGTTGCTGTTGGAACTGGTCGGGCTGCCGACCACCACCACCACGTCCACCTGCGGCGCCATCACCTTCACGGCGTCCTGGCGGTTCTGCGTGGCGTAGCAGATGTCCTGCTTCTTCGGCTCGCGGACTTCGGGGAAGTGCTTCTTCACCGCGCGCAGGATCTCGGCCGCGTCATCGACGCTCAGCGTCGTCTGCGTGACCACCGCCAGCCGGCTCGGATCCTTGACCCGCACATGCGGCA
The DNA here is from genome assembly GCF_050632145.1 of Roseateles chitinivorans. Classification (GTDB taxonomy): domain Bacteria; phylum Pseudomonadota; class Gammaproteobacteria; order Burkholderiales; family Burkholderiaceae_C; genus Roseateles; species Roseateles chitinivorans_B. The sequence continues at coordinate 3,470,584 of NZ_CP192577.1, read as the reverse complement.
CGTCCGAGGCCTCCTCGACGAGGTAGATCCCGTCGCTGAGCTGGCCCATCGTGCCCTCGACCTCCGGGTGCCCCTTGTGGCCGATCATGATGAATTCGTAGCCCTCGCGGTGCAGCTTGGCGACCTCGACGTGCACCTTGGTCACCAGCGGACAGGTCGCGTCGAAGATCTGGAAGCCGCGTTCCTGCGCTTCCTTGCGCACCGCCTGGCTGACGCCGTGGGCCGAGAACACCAGCGTCGCGCCCGGGGGCACCTCGGCCAGGTCCTCGATGAAGATCGCCCCCTTGGCCTTCAGGTCGTTGACGACGTAGGTGTTGTGCACGATCTCGTGGCGTACGTAGATCGGCGCGCCGAACTTCTTCAGCGCGCGTTCGACGATCTCGATCGCGCGGTCCACGCCGGCGCAGAAGCCACGCGGCTCCGCCAGCACGATGTCCTTCATGTTCACGTCCATGGCCGTCATCACAGCACCCCGATCAGCTGCACCTCGAAGCTGACGGGCTGTCCCGCCAACGGGTGGTTGAAGTCGAACAGCAACCAGTCCTCGCCCAGCTCGCGCACCACGCCGGCGTACTGGCCCTGGCCGTCCGGCGTCGGGAACTGCACGACGTCGCCGACGTGGTATTCCTCGTCCGGATCGCCCAGCTGGCGCATCAGCGCGCGCTTCACGCGCTGCAGCAGCTCGGGATTGCGCTCGCCGAAAGCCTCGCCCGGCGCCAGCTCGACGCGGGTGTGCGTGCCTTCGGCCAGGCCGACGAGGCGCGCCTCGATCGCGGGCGCCAGTTCGCCGGCGCCCAGCGTCAGCGTGGCCGGCAGCTTGTCGGCGAAAGTGTTGATCAGGTCCTGGCCGTCCGGCCCGCTCAGCCGGTAATGCAGGGTCAGGAAGGATCCTGGTTGAACGAGGGTCACTAGTCAGGGGGATTTTGGGAATCGAAGCGTGATTTTAGGCTGGAGCGCCATGATCCTTCCTCCGAGTTCCGCCATGACCGTTCTCGCCGCCCCGATCGCCCCGTCCAAGCCGCGCGTTCCTTCGGGAATGGCCGGGCTGCCGCCCGAGGCCCGCCCCCGGGAGAAGCTGGACGCGCAGGGCGCCGCCGCACTCTCCGACGCCGAGCTGCTGGCCGTCCTGCTCCGCACGGGCTTGCCGGGCCGGCCGGTCCTGAACCTCGCGCGCGACGTGCTGGACCATTGCGGGGGGTTCAGGCGCCTGCTGCGCAACCCCCGCCCCGCCCTGGCCGGGGTCAAGGGACTGGGGCTGGCCAAGCGCGCCACCGTCCTGGCGGTGATGGAAATCGCCCGGCGCGCATTCCGGGAATCGCTGGGCGACGGACCGATCTTCGAGTCCGCGCAGCACGTCCGCGACTACCTGCGGCTCGAGTACGACGCCAGGCGCGCCGAGTGCTTCGCCGTGATGTTCCTGGACACCCAGCATCGGCTGATCGCCCTGGAGACGCTGTTCCACGGCACCCTTTCCCATACCATTGCATATCCCCGGGAGGTGGTGAAACGCGCGCTGATCCTGGACGCCGCCGCGGTGATCCTGGTTCACAACCACCCCACGGGCCGCACCGATCCGTCGCCGCAGGACGTCCAACTGACCCGCGCGATGATCGAGTCGCTGGCGCTGATCGACGTGAAGGTCCTGGACCATTTCATCGTCGGGGCGGGCCAGCCTGCATCGATGACCGACCTGGGCCTGCTGTGAACGACCGACTGCGCAGCCTGCAAGACCTGCAGACGCTGCACCGAGAACTGAAGCTCCGTCAACGCGCGGAGGAAGAGCGCCGTGAGCGCGAGGCCGCGCTGGCGCGCCTGCGCGACGAGGAGGCCCGCATCTTCGAGCGCACCGTCGGCAAGGTCGTGCCGCTGCCCGCGACCAACCGCGTGATCCTCAACGCGGGCCGCCCCGAACCGGAGCCGCGCCAGCGCGAGCTCGACGAGCAGATGGCCTGGAAGCAGGCGCTGTCGGACGATTTCGACGTCGATTCGCTGCTGGAGACGGACGAGACGCTGTCCTTCCGCCGGCCGGAGGTCTCGGCGGAGTCGGTGCGCAAGCTCAGACGCGGCCACTGGGCGCTTCAAGCGCAGATCGACCTGCACGGCCTGCGTCGTGATCAGGCGCGCGAGGCGCTGGGCCTCTTCATCCACGACAGCGCCCGGCGCGGCCTGCGCTGCGTGCGCGTCGTGCACGGCAAGGGCAATGGCTCCCCCGGACGCGAGCCCGTGCTCAAGGCGCGCGTGCGCCGCTGGCTCGTGCAGAAGCAGGAAGTCCTGGCCTTCGTCCAGGCCCGCGCCAGCGATGGCGGCAGCGGCGCGCTGATGGTCCTGCTCAACAGCTGAGCGTCGCCGCACGCCCCGCCTCCCGCCCACACGGGCTTTCCCCTCCCCTGAAGCGCGTTGTTTTCCGGAACACGCGATTGCATCGCCCTGCCCGCGTCGCTAGTCTGCGGACATGCCGGCGTAGTCGAGAACCGTTCTCAACAAATCGAGTCTTCGCAACCACGCAGCCATCGTTTCGATGGGGAGGGAACACGCATGTCGATCCACGCTCCCAACGCCCGCGCCACCGGGTTCTTCCTGGTCGGCCTCGTCCACCTGCTGATGGTGGGCGCCCTGGTCAAGGGCTTCCAGCGCCATGCCACGGAGGCGCCGCCGCTCATCCAGGTCAAGACGATCGACGAGCCCGAGAACAAGCCCAAACCGGCCGAACCCCTGCGTATCCCCGAGCCGACGATCCCGATGCCGCGCGTCATCGAGGTTCCGATTCCGCCCGTGGAGATCGTCCCGACGCGGGAGCCGGTCATCGCCACGGTGGGGATCTCCGATGGCCGGAAGAACGAATCGTTCCCGGTGACGGAAGTCGGGGCGAAGCAGGACGTGACCCCGGCCAGGACGCCGCCGACGACCACCCTTCCGCAGCCTGGCGCCATCTGCACGCAGATGGCCGCGCCGGAGATGCCCGCCGTGAACTGGAGCGGCGAAGCGCTGTTCCGCGCCATGGCCGACGTGCAGGGCGGCCGCGTCGTCGCGGTGCAGATCCAGGCCCTCGGCGGTTCGATGGATGTCCGCACGCGCCGCGCGCTCTCCAATGCCATCGAAGGCACGCTGAAGGCGCGCTACGTCTGTCCGGGTGAGCATCGCTTCCAGCAGGACTTCGCCTTCCGCATGGACTGACCCCCGTCGCCCTCGCGCAGAGGCTGAAATGAAAAAACGCCGGCACGCGCATCGCGTGGCCGGCGTTCTTCTTCGTGACTTCGGCGCCACGCCCTTCCGGGCGACGACGGCTTCAGTGCAGCATCAGGCTGCCGTAGGGCGACACGGGGGTCGTGAAGGCCATCAGCAGCCGCTCCGGGCGGAACTCGCCGACCGACTCCGCCCCTTGCCAGTGGGTCTCGATCGCATGCTCCAGACCCTTGAGCACGCAGAACGACATGAAGGCGTGTTCCGCCTCCTCGCCGTCCATGTCCACATGCTGCAGCCGCACGCAGGCCGCGCGCAGGAAGTTCAGCATCTGGATGGGACTGTCGCTGTCCGGGCAGTAGCCGGCGCAGACCTCGATGTCTTCGCGGGCGTCGTCGGACAGCCAGAGGCGGCCGTCGTCGATCCGGACATGCATCAGGTCGGGATTGGCGTCGATGCCGACCTCATCGTCGTGGAGCAGCGTGTACATGATGGATGCAACGGTAGACGAAGGCGGCCGGGCCGTGTTCACCGGTCCCCCGACACGACCGGCGCCCGTGTCAGATATGCACGCTGGAAGCGCCGTTTACATCATTTCCAGTCATTGCAGTCGTTGCCCGGACGTGGCCGGGCACCCGCAATTCAGACGTTGCGCATCCAGTCCGCCGTGTTGGCGAAGGACGCCGCCAGGCGGCGCTGCAACTCGACGTCGAGCTCGCATTCCGCCATCGCCTGCGTCATGGCCGACATCCACTGGTCGCGCTCGGCGATGCCGATGCGATAAGGCATGTGACGGGCGCGCAGCCGCGGATGTCCGAAGCGTTCGACGAAGTGGTCGGGGCCACCCAGCCAGCCGCACAGGAACCAGAACAGCTTGTCCCGCGAGCCGTCCAGCGTCGTCGGATGGATGGCTCGCAGCTGCGCGAAACGCGGCTCCAGGTCCATCAGGTCGTAGAAGCGGTCGACAAGACGCCGCACGGCATCCTCGCCGCCGACCCAGTCGAACGGGGTGGCAGGAGCGGCACCGGCGGGGTGCCTTCGGTGCGGGCCGTGTCGTCGGCCGCACCGGTCTCGGTGGAATCGTTCATCAGGAAAGCAGCAGGCGTGAGGAGGCGGAACGCAGGACGGACGCAGGAGACCCCGGAGGGTCAGGCGTGACCCGCGGAGTATTCCAGCACCTTGGACGCGAGCCCGCGGATCCCCTGCGCCGCGTCGCAGCCGGGGTAGTGTTCCAGCAGCAGCTGCCGCTTGAGCACGGCCTGCCGGACCATCGGATCGTTCTTGACCTCGCCGAGCAGTTCCAGCTTGAAGGTCTGACCCGGCGTCGGCCCCACGAAGCGCTGCAGCACCTGCTGCAGCTGGCCGCAGATCAGCTTGCCCTCGCCGGGACGGTTGGCCTGGTTGACGACCAGGCGCACCAGTCGACGTTCCTGCTGCGTGGCGAGCACCTTGATCGTGGCGTACGCGTCCGTCAGCGAGGTCGGTTCCGGTGTCGCGACCACCAGCACGTCGTGCGCCATCGACACCGAGAACAGCACCACGTCCGAGATCCCCGCGCCGGTGTCCAGCAGCACGTAGTCGAAACGCGGCCGCACGACCTCGAGGATGTGCAGCAGCTTGTCGCGCACGTCGGGCGTCAGCCGTGAGTACTCGACCATGCCCGAGCCCGCCAGCAGCACATGGAAGCCGCCCGGCGCCGGCAGGATCGCCTGGTCCAGGGTGCAGCGGTCGGTGAAGACGTCGTGCAGCGTGAGCTTGGGGTGCAGGTTCAGCACCACGTCCAGGTTGGCCAGGCCGAGGTCGGCATCCAGCACCAGCACGCGCTCGCCGCGCGCGGCCAGGGCCGCCGCCAGGTTGGCGGTGACGAAGGTCTTGCCCACGCCGCCCTTGCCGCTCGTGACGGCCAAGGTGCGAGCGCCTCCACGGGCATGGGGTGCAGCAGGAGCTGTTGTATTGCTCATTCACTATCCTGTTGCGTTACGGCGAACAACATGCCCTTTTCCTCGGCGCTCACCAGCGAGTCCACATGGCTCTCGAGGCAGGCGCGGTTGCGGCCTTCGGCCTTGGCACGGTACAGCTGACGATCCGCCCGTTCCGTCCAGATCAGTGTCGATGACCGCACCCACTGGGGCGCGAACGCCCCGCCGATGCTGATCGTGCAGGTCAGCGGCGGCTGTCCGCCGCCGGCGCTGACGGCCAGTCCCTGCACCCGCTGCCGGATGCGTTCCGCGACCGTCACCCCGAAGGAGGTCGGGCAGTTGGGCAGGATGATGGCGAATTCCTCGCCGCCGATCCGCGCCACCGTGTCCATCGGCCGCACCGTCTGCGCGATGGCCTGCGCGACCGCACGGATCACCAGGTCGCCGGCCGCGTGGCCGTGCTGGTCGTTGACCGCCTTGAAGTGGTCGATGTCCAGCATCAGCAGCAGCGCCGGCTCCCCGGACCGTGCCACGCGGTCGACCTCGCGCGCCAGCGCCATCTCGAAGCTGCGGCGGTTGACCAGTCCGGTCAACGCGTCCTTGCTGGAGAGATCGCACAAGGCGTCGAGGATGCCCTGCAGCCACGGCTCCGAATACGGCTCCGCGTCGGGCAGCATCGCACCGGCCTGCTGCAGCAGCTGCAGGGCCAGGTCCAGGCGCAGCTTGTGGGCTGCAATGAGACTTTGCGGAGCGTCCAAGATCGAATCAGGCAATTTCGAGGGCAGTCTAGCGGCTTCCCCCCAAATGAGCGCGCAGAAAAGAGGGGTTCCCCCACCTCTTTCACACATCAAATGGACCAAACACACTCAAACTAGCTATTGTCGACAATGGCGATCACCCGGTGCTACGGCATCATCTCTTCGAAGAAAACCAAACAGCCCATGCGCCCAGGTCAACCGGTCTCGCTCGCGGCCCCGTCGCCGGTGGAGGCGATCGATCATGAGTTCAGCTTCAGCAAAGCCGACTTCGAACGCGTCCGCCAGCTGATCTACCAGCACGCCGGCATCTCGCTGCACGACGGCAAGCATGCGATGGTCTACAGCCGGCTGTCGCGCCGGTTGCGGGACACCGGCTACAAGAGTTTCGCCGACTATCTCCAGTGGCTGGAGGGCGTCACGGGCCCCCAGGGCGACCAGGAGTGGCAGGAGTTCGTCAACTGCCTGACCACCAACCTGACCTCGTTCTTCCGCGAGGACCACCACTTCCTGTCGCTCACCGACGACCTCAAGACGCTGACCGGCAAGCCGATCCGCATCTGGTGCTGCGCGGCGTCCACCGGCGAGGAGCCCTACTCCATCGCGATGACCTGCCAGGAATCGCTGGGCGCGAGCAGCGGCGTGCAGATCGTCTCCAGCGACATCGACACCAACGTGCTGAACACCGCGCGCAGGGGCGTCTACGCGGCCGAATCCCGCGGCCTGTCGCCGCAACGGCTCAAGCAGTTCTTCCTGCGCGGCACCGGCGCCAACGAGGGCCGCATCCGCGTGCGCCCCGAGCTGGCCAAGATGATCGACTTCCGGCCGCTGAACCTGATGCACACCACGTGGTCGCTGGGCGATCCCTTCCACGTCGTGTTCTGCCGCAACGTCATGATCTATTTCGACGCCCCGACGCAGCGCAAGGTGCTCGAGCGCATCCACAAGGTGATGCGTCCGGGCGGGCTGCTGTTCGTCGGGCATTCCGAGAACTTCACCGACTCCCGCGATCTCTTCCGCCTGCGCGGCAAGACGATCTACGAGCGCGTCGGCTGATCGCCACGAACGATCCGCCGCACGACGATCCGAAGAACCCTCATTCAGCGACACCCCATGACACTGCCCTCAGCCTCCTCCGCGATGCAGCAGAGCGCGGCACTGGCCAGCGCCGGCGCGGCCCGCGTGGCCCAGCTCAAGTCGGTGACGCGCAAGAACGGCGAGGCGTCGTTCTTCTTCTACGAAGCGCATTTCAAGAACGCCGCGGTCAAAGTCCTGCCCGGCGAGTACTTCGTCGACAACGACGACATCCTGGTGATGACCACGCTGGGCTCGTGCATCGCCGCCTGCCTGTGGGACCGCCATGCGCAGATCGGCGGCATGAACCACTTCATGCTGCCCGAAGGCCAGGGCGACTCGGGCCGCTACGGCTCGTTCGCGATGGAACTGCTGATCAACGAGATGATGAAGCGCGGCGCCTCCAAGAGCCGCATGGAAGCGAAGATCTTCGGCGGCGGCGCGGTCATCGCCGGCATGAACACGATCAACGTCGGCGAGCGCAACACCAACTTCGTCATCGATTTCCTGAAGCTCGAACGCATCCCCATCGTGTCCAAGGACGTGATGGACGTCTACCCGCGCAAGGTGTGCTTCCTGCCCAAGAGCGGCAAGGCGATGGTCAAGCGCCTGGCGCCGACCAACACCGACGCGCTGGTGCAGCAGGACAGGACCGCGGCGCAGCAGGCGCAACCGGTGGCGAGCACCGGCGGTTCGATCGACCTGTTCTGACACCGGCGCATCACTGAGACCACATCGGGGCGGCACCGCGGCAGCAAGGACGCCGCCGGCCCGGCAGTACCGAGGAGCAAGAAGACATGGCCAAGACCACCGTCGTCGTCGTCGACGATTCCGCGCTGGTGCGGAGCATCCTGACCGAGATCATCAACCGCCAGCCCGACATGCAATGCGTCGGGGCCGCCAGCGACCCGCTGGTCGCGCGGGAGATGATCCGCAACCTCAACCCCGACGTGATCACGCTCGACGTCGAGATGCCGAAGATGGACGGCCTGGACTTCCTGCAGCGCCTGATGCGGCTGCGGCCGATGCCCGTCGTGATGGTGTCGACGCTGACCGAACGCGGCGCCGAGGTCACGCTGAAGGCGCTGGAGCTCGGCGCGGTGGACTTCGTGGCCAAGCCCAAGATCGGTGTGGCCGACGGCATCCGCGCGCTGGCGCAGGACATCACGGACAAGATCCGCATCGCGGCGAAGGCGCAGATCCGGCGCCTGCACGCCCCGGGTCCCGCCGCCGCACCGGGCGCGCCCGCGCCGGCCGGCGGCGCGACGCCGCCGCTCAAGCCCGCCTCGCCGATCGCGAGCCTGGGCCGGCTGTCGACCGAGAAGATCATCTTCATCGGTGCGTCGACCGGCGGCACCGAAGCCACCAAGGACGTGCTGATCAACCTGCCGGCCGACTGCCCGGCGGTCTGCATCACGCAGCACATGCCGGCCGGTTTCACCCGCAGCTATGCGGCGCGGCTGGACGGCCTGTGCAAGATCCGCGTGAAGGAAGCGCAGGACGGCGAGCGGATCCTGCCCGGCCACGGCTACATCGCGCCGGGCGGCATGCACTTCAGCGTGGAGCGCTCGGGCGCCAACTACATTGCCCGCGTCCAGGACGGTGAGGCGGTGAACCGCCACAAGCCGTCGGTGGAGGTGCTGTTCAACTCCGCCGCGCGCGTGGTGGGACAGAACGCGCTGGGCATCATGCTCACCGGCATGGGCGCGGACGGCGCCAAGGCGATGAAGACGATGAAGGACGCGGGCTCCTACAACCTCGTGCAGGACGAGGCGACCTGCGTCGTCTTCGGCATGCCGCGCGAGGCGATCAACGCCGGCGCTGCCGACGAGGTGCTGCCGCTGCACCAGATCGCCACGCGGCTGATCGAGCGCCTGCGCAGCACGGCGGGCATGTCGATGAACCGCGTGTGATGCGCGTTTGATCGTCACTTCCCGGCGGGAATCTCCTCGCCGAACACGAAACGGGCGCTGACGATGCGCCCGTTTGCGTTTCCGCCTTCGCCATCCGTCGGGGTCGCGTCGACCTCGTAGATCGCGATCAGCTCGCGCACGACGGGGCCGTCCGGCGTCTGGTTGACGATGCGTTCGTGGTCGATGACGGTGTTGCCGACTGCGATGCGATGCAGCAGCTGAGCGTGAGGACGCGAGGCCTCGAAGCGCGCGGCCATACGCTCGCGCAGGGCCGGAGCGCCTTGCGCGATCAGCCGGTCGGGATACTCGTACTGGCGCGCGTCGGGCGCGTAGGTGGCGATCAGCGCCTCGACGTCATGCGCGTTGTAGGCGTCGAGCTGCGTTTGAACGATGTCGGCAGGCGAAATCGAAACGCTCGTCGTTTTGCTCATTGGGCGCGACCCTTCTTCTCTTCGTTGTTCCGGTTGACGACCGGCAACGCGCGCGCGGGCACGGCGGCCTGTCGATCGTTGGCCGCGGCGACCAGCGTCGCCTGGCGCGCGGCCTGCTCGCGGGCGACCCGCTGCGCTTCGACCTTCGCGAGGCGCTGCTCGCGGGCGGCGATCTGCAGCTCGGCGTTGATGTCGTTGAAGGCGTTGGCGTTCGAGACCAGCGCCAGCGCCGAGACGATGGCGATCAGCACGGTCAGCGCCGGGCCGATCACCGGGAAGCGGGACCACGGCGAATAGGCGTAGCACGGCAGCTTCGGGGTCACGCGCGGCGCCAGCCGGGGCGACCGCCCGGGCGAGTGGAAGCAGATGGTGATGTCGGGCTCGTTCATGGTCGTTCCTTCGTTCATCGGGGGAGATCGGGGGAGATCGGGGAGAGATCCGGGGAGTTCTGGATCAGTGCTGGTAATGCTAGATGCCCAACAAGCGCTCTCCAAACGCTATATCCTTGCCTCCTTGTGCAGTCTGGCTACCCAGTCAGCGCCACTCCGGACCCTGAACGAGGACGTCCCGCCCATGCGCATCCCCCGCCTTCCGCTCCAGTACCTGGCCGCCTTCCGGGCTGCCGCGCTGCACCAGAACCTGCGCGCCGCGTCCGAGGAGCTCAACCTCACGCACTCCGCCGTGAGCCAGCAGATCCGCGCCCTGGAGCTGCAGCTCGGCTTCCCCGTCTTCGACCGGCAGGGACGACGCGTCGTGCTCAACGCGGCGGGCGGTGCGCTGCTGCGTGGCGTGGAACGCGCGTATCAGGAACTCGACCAGGGCCTGCGCGCCGCGACGGCCGCACACGGCATCGAGCAGCGCAGCCTGCGCGTCACGGTGCTGCCCTCCTTCGCGCAGCGCTGGCTGCTGCCGCGTCTGGGCCGCTGGCACGCGCGGCATCCGGAGGTGACGATCGAGATCGAAGCCTCGCCGCGCCTGGTCGACCTGGAGCGCGAGAACTTCGACATCGCACTGCGTCAGGGCCTCGGCCCGTGGCCCGGCCTCGACAGCGAGCCGCTCTTCGACCTGTCGATGCTGCCGGTGGCGTCGCCGGCGCTGGCGCACCAGCTGATCGGCGAGCCGCTGGAAGCGCTCGCGCAGGCGCCGCTGCTGGGCGACGCGGCGCAGTGGGAAGACTGGTTCTCGCAGGCCGGACTGCGGCGTCAGGTCGTGCCCGTGGCGATCTTCAACGACTTCGGCATCCTGCTGCAGGCAGCCGAGCAAGGCATGGGCGTCGGCCTGACGCGCGAGCTGCTGGCCGCGGACGCGCTGCTCGACGGCCGCCTGGTGCGCGTCGCGCCGCGGCAGGCGATGCTCAAGGAGCCGCAGCGGTACCACATCGTCTACCGGCCGAAGTCGCGCCAGGAGCCCGCCGTGTGCGCATTCATCGAGTGGCTGCACGAGGAGACCGCGCAGTCGCGCGCCGCGCTGGACGGTGCCAAGACCTGCCTGGCGACGGGCAAGGTGACGCCGCAGACTGCGCAGATGCCGGTCGCGACCTGAGCTGCAGGCTCAGTTCACGCGCTCAGGAACAGTTCCTGCAGATCGCTGAGGAAGTCGAAGCCACGCGGCGTCGCGCGGATCACGGCCGGATCGAGATCGAGCAGGCCCTTCGCGCGGCCCTGTTCCATCGCCTTGGCGATCGCCGACGGCGGCAGGCCCGTGCGTTCGAGGAAGCTCTGCATCGTCACGCCCTCGCGCAGGCGCAGCGCGTTCAGCATGAACTCGAAGGGCAGCTCGTTGCGGGCGACTTCGTTCTCGTTGGACACGGCCTGACCCTCGGCGGCCTTCTGCATGAAGGTCGCAGGATCGCGCCAGCGCACCTGGCGCAGCAGCCGGTGCGCGAAGCTGAGCTTGGTGTGCGCGCCGGCGCCGATGCCGAGGTAGTCGCCGAACTGCCAGTAGTTGGTGTTGTGCGTGCAGCGATGGCCGTCGCGCGCGTAGGCCGAGACCTCGTAGCGCGACATGCCCTTCGCGCCGGTGCGCGCGGTGATCAGGTCCAGCATGTCGCTGGCCAGATCGGGATCGGGCAGGTGCTCGGGCGGCGCGTTCGCGAAGCGCGTGTTGGGCTCGATCGTCAGGTGGTAGACCGACAGGTGCGGCGGATCGAAGGCCAGCGCGATGTCCAGGTCCTGGTCGAGTTCCGCCAGCGTCTGCCCCGGCAGCGCGTACATCAGGTCGATGTTGAAGGTGCCGAACGAACGGGCCGCTTCCTCGATCGCCGCGCGCGCCTGCGTGCCGCTGTGGATGCGGCCGAGCGCATGCAGCTTCGCGTCGTCGAAGCTCTGGACGCCGATGGACAGCCGCGTCACGCCCGCCTGCGCAAAGCCGGCGAAGCGGTCCTTCTCGAAGGTGCCGGGATTGGCTTCCATCGTGATCTCGCAGCCCGGCTCCAGCGGCAGCCGCGCGCGCAGGTCGGAGATCAGCTCGGCGATCTGCTCCGGCGCGAACAGGCTGGGCGTGCCGCCGCCGATGAAGATCGACACGACGGAGCGTCCCCAGATCAGCGGCAGCGCCGCTTCCAGGTCGGAGCGCAGCGCGGCGAGGTACTTGCGTGCGGTCTCCACGTCGAGCTCGCGTCCGTCGCGGTATTCATGCGAGTTGAAATCGCAGTATGGGCACTTGCGGATGCACCACGGCAGGTGCACGTACAGCGACAGCGGCGGCAGCGCCGACAGCGTCAGCGTGCCGGGCCGCATCATGCGGATGATGTCAGCCAAGGTGCCAGCTCTCGCGCATCTGGCGCAGCAGGTCTTGCGACGCGAGCGCGCGATGGCTCAACCGGTTCTTCGCCTCGGCGCCGAGCGCCGCGACACTCTTTCCCAGCTCGGGGATGAACATCAGCGGGTCGTAGCCGAAGCCGCCCTCGCCTTCCTGCGCGTGCAGGATCTCGCCGTGCCAGCGGCCCATCGCGATCAGCGGTTCCGGGTCGTCGGCCGAGCGCACCGCCACCAGCGCGCAGACGAAGCGCGCGCGCCGATCATCGATGCCATCGAGCTTCTCGAGCAGCACGCGGTTGTTCTCGGCGTCGCTCTTCTCGTGGCCGAACAGCGTGGCGTAGCGCGCCGACAGCACGCCCGGCATGCCGCCGAGCGCGTCGACCGCCAGACCCGAGTCGTCCGCCAGCGCCGGCAGGCCGCTGGCCTTCGCCGCATGGCGGGCCTTGGTCAGGCCGTTCTCGACGAAGGTGTGGAAAGGCTCTTCCGCCTCCGGGATGCCGAGGCTGCCCTGCGTCACGAGTTCGATGCCCAGCGGCTCGAACAGCGCCTGCAGTTCCTTCAGCTTCTTCGCATTGTTGGAGGCCAGGACCAACTTCATCGCTTGCTCCAATCGACGGAGAGGACGGGGACGTTCGTCCCCGGGGATTTCACTTCAGGCCGAGCGCCTCGCGCTGCGCGACGAGCAGCTCGCGGATGCCCTTCTCGGCGAGGTTCAACAGCACGTCGACCTCGGCGCGCGTGAACGCGACGCCTTCGGCCGTGCCCTGCAGCTCGACGAAGTGTCCCGCACCGGTCATGACCACGTTCATGTCGGTGTCGCAGGCGGAGTCCTCGACGTATTCGAGGTCCAGCAGCGCCTGGCCGTCCAGGATGCCGACGGAGATCGCGGCGACCGCGTCCTTCAGCGGCGTGTCGACGATCTTGCCCTGCGCGATCAGCCAGCTCACCGCGTCATGCGCGGCCACGTAGGCGCCGGTGATCGCCGCGGTGCGCGTGCCGCCGTCGGCCTGCAGCACGTCGCAGTCGATCTGGATGGTGCGCTCGCCGAGCTTGGACAGGTCGAACACCGCGCGCAGCGCGCGGCCGATCAGGCGCTGGATCTCCTGCGTGCGGCCGGTCTGCTTGCCGCGCGCGGCCTCGCGGTCGCTGCGGGTGTGGGTGGCGCGGGGCAGCATGCCGTACTCGGCGGTGACCCAGCCTTCGCCGCTGCCGCGCTTGTGCGGCGGCACCTTCTCTTCGACCGACGCGGTGCACAGCACCTTGGTGTCGCCGAACTCGATGAGCACGGCCCCTTCGGCGTGGCGCGTGTAGTGGCGGGTGATGCGGACCGGACGCAAGGCGTCCGCCGCGCGCCCTTGCGGGCGGCTGGCGTTGCTACTCATGAGGAAATCCTTTGATGCCTTCAGTGGGGCTTCTTGCCGGCCTTGCGGATCGCGTCCTGGATCTCGCGCACGGCGGAATCGATCTCGGCCTCGTCGAGCTGCACGTCCTGGGTCGCCCCGTGGATCGTGGAGGCGAAGCCTTCCTGGTCGAGGTCCTGCGTGGAGATGGAGTCCGGGGCATCGCCCTCGCCTTCCCACTCCACGGCCAGGGCCGTCACATTGTCGCTGCGCGCGCCGGCCTGGCGCAGCGCCTGCTCGACGAGCTCCGGCACCGCGTCGCCGACCGAGCGGCTGTCCGACATGTGGCGCAGGATGTCCACGTCGCTGACCGAGCTCCACAGCCCGTCCGAGCACAGCAGCATGCGGTCGCCGTTCTGCAGCAGCACCGGGCCGTTGACGTCGATCATCGGCTTGCCGGGGCTGCCCAGGCACGTGAACAGCACATGGCGGTTGAAGCGCTCGGCGCCGGTCGCGTGGCGGCCCAGCGCCTCCTGCAGCTCGCTGTAGGAATGGTCGCGGGTGCGGGCGATCAGCTCGGTCTCGCGCAGCAGGTACATGCGGGAGTCGCCGCAGTGCGCCCACCAGATCTGGCCCTGTTGCATCAGCCCGACGACGATGGTCGTGCGCGGCGTGTCGTTCATGCCGCGCTGCTGCGCGTAGGTCAGCAGCTGCTGGTGCGCGAGCAGCACCGCCGTCTCCAGGAACTGCGAAGGTTCCTTGATCACCGGCTGCGCATCGCGCTGGAACAGCGCCGCGACGTTCTGGAGCGCCAGATGGGCGGCGACTTCGCCGTCCGGATGGCCGCCCATGCCGTCGGCGAGGGCGAAGAGACCGGCCTCGCGGGTATAGCAATACCCCATGCGGTCCTCGTTCTTCTCCCGTCCGCCACGGCGGCTCACCTGATAGACGGAGAACTTCACGCCTTCGCCCCGGTCTTCAGGTTCTCCAGCTGCAGCTTGAGGCGCTCGCTGAAGCTGAGCTTGGTGTAGCGGCGCTCGGTCTCGCGCGACAGTTCCTTCTGCAGCGCGAAGACGCTCTGCGGACGGGTCAGCGGATCGAGCGACATGCACCACTCGGTCACTTCGAGCAGGTTGTCGGAATACACGTTGCGCAGGCGCGAGAGCGACAGCCCCAGGCGGTCCTTCTCCAGGCGCTGCGGCGCGTCGTTGGGCGGATAGCCCTGCATGCAGGCGTAGATGCAGGCGCCGATCGCGTAGATGTCGGTCCACGGGCCCAGCGAGCCGTCGCGGCGGTACATCTCGGGCGCGGCGAAGCCGGGCGTGTACATCGGCCGGATGAAGTTGCCTTCCTTGGACAGCACTTCGCGGGCCGCGCCGAAATCGAGCAGCACCGCCTTGTTGTCGTTGGTGATGAAGATATTGGCCGGCTTGATGTCCAGGTGCAGCATCTTGTGCTGGTGCACGATGCGCAGGCCCTTGAGGATTTCGTCGAAGAGCGACCGGATGGTCGATTCGCGGAACACCTTGTCACGCTTCAAATCGCGCGCGGTCACGATGAAATCCTGCAAGGTATCGCCCTGCAGGTAATTCATGACCATATAGACGGTCTCGTTCTCCCGCAGGAAATTCAGCACCGAGACGACGCTCGGATGCGAAATTTGCGCGAGTGAACGGCCTTCTTCAAAAAAGCTGCGCAACCCCAGGCGGTATAGGGGCTGTTTCTCCGGTTTCACGCGAGGCGTGAGTTCTCCGGGAGATCGTTCTGCAAGGGACGAGGGGAGGTATTCCTTCAGAGCCACCAAGTGATGGTCGGGGTCTTCGGCGAGATAAACGACGCCGAATCCACCCGCAGCCAGTTTCTTGATGATCTGATAGCCCCCACCACCGTGCCTGCGGGCAAGGGCGCCGGTTTCGGCTTTGACATAATCGCGGTTCGATTGTTCTACCGATAGCTGATGCCAGTTTACAGCATGACCGGTTATGCCAGCGCCACGGCACAACCCGCGAACTCCGGCGAAACCCCTAGCCCGGCCACCCAACCCGCGGTCACGGTGGAGGCGCGCTCGGTGAACGGACGTTTCCTCGACCTGAGCTTCCGCATGCCCGACGAGCTGCGCTCGCTCGAGGCGGCCCTGCGCGAGCTTGTCTCGGGCAGCGTCAAGCGAGGCAAGATCGAACTGAGGATCAACACCCACAAGGACACCGACAATTCCTGGCCGAACCCGCAGCCAGAGCAGCTCAACCGGCTTTCGCGGCTGGAATCGCAGGTGCAATCCTGGCTGCCGAAAGCGCAGGGATTGACCGTCCAGGAAGCGCTCAACTGGTGCAAGACCGGAGCGACGGGCGCCTCCGCGAACGACGAGACGGTGCTCGACGCGGCGCGTCAATGCATCAAGGGATTCCTCGAGGCGCGCGAGCGCGAGGGCGCGAAATTGGTAACGATGCTCAAGCAGCGCGTCGCCACTTTGCGGGACCTCGCCACACAAGCCGAGCCGCTGATCCCGGCCGCGGTGCAACGCCAACGGGAGCGTTTCCTGGAACGCTGGCAGGAAGCGCTGAGCGCCACCGGCGCCACGCAGACGATCTCCGAGCAGTCGCTGCAGGAGCGCGCCGTCAACGAGGCCGCGGCCTATGCGCTGCGCATCGACGTGGCGGAGGAGCTCACGCGGCTGCGCGCACACCTGGACGAGATCGACCGCCTGCTCAAGAAGGGCGGCGAGGTCGGCAAGCGGCTGGACTTCCTGATGCAGGAGCTGCACCGCGAAGCCAACACGCTGGGCTCCAAGGCCGCGGCCATCGAGCTGACCAACATCTCGGTCGAGATGAAGGTCGCCATCGAGCAGATGAAGGAACAGGTGCAGAACATCGAGTGAGCGGCCTGGCCGTCAGGCGACGGCCACCCGCTTCCTCAGCACCACAGGCCCTGGAATCACGGCGATCACCGTGTCCAGCGCCTCGCTCGCGCGCTCCAGCACCACGCGGCCGTCGGCTTCGACGACCGGCAGCGGCTGCGACGCGAAGTCGAGCCATCTCACATCCAGACGCCCCAGCAAGACCTGGCGCTTGCGCCGCACGCGCTCGCGCAGCTGCGTGCGTTGCGCGGCGGTGAGCCCGTAGCGATCCTCCGTCTGCTGGCCGCTGCCACGCGGGATGAACGGCAGGAGACTCAGCCGCCTTACGCCAAGCGCGAGGCAGTAGTCCGCCATCCAGTCGAGCACCCATTCGTCGCCCGCGACGAGGGTCGTCTGCACCGACGTCGGAACGCGCGCCGAGAGCATCTCGCGCAGATGCGCGCTCGCCAGATCGAAGGCCGGTCGGCCGACGATCGCATCGTGATGCGCCTGATCGCCGTGCAGGCTCAGCTTGACCGAAGTGCCGGTCGCGCTCAGCGCGGCGAGCAACCCATCCGGCAGCGCGATGCCGTTGGTCGTGAGTCGTGTGAGGCAGCCGGTCGTCCGCGCATGGACGAGCAATTCGGCAAGGCCCGGATGGATCGTCGGCTCCCCGCCGCAGAAGTGGACCGTCCGCATGCCGTGCGCGACGAGCCAGTCCACCCGCTGCTTCAACAGCCCGACGTCCGGATGCACGCCGTCCGGCGGTGCCAGGCAGAAGCCGCAGCGCGCATTGCAGTAGCGCGTCACGCGAAAGCACATCGTCGCCGGCAGCCGCGGGTCCATGGTGATTCCTCCCTGACCCGCGATGTCGGCACCAAGGCGCCGGTGCGCTGACGCATCAATGCGCCTCAGGCCTCAGCGCTGTCGACTCTCCGCGAGCATGTTGCAGAAGAGTGCGCCCTGCTCGATCGCGTCGTCAAGCGCGACGTGGGAGTGCGGCAGGTCGTCGAACCAGCGCTTGGGCATGGCGCTCTTGGTGCTGCGGCGGTAGTCGCGGCGCAGCATCACCATGGCCATCGTCTTGACGTCCAGCGCCGAGAAGCTGAACGGACTGCGCCCGGCGAAACGGATCAGGTACCAGTAGACGAACATGAAGTCGAAGGACGCGGGATAGCCGACGAACACCGGCTGTCCGGGCAGTGCCTCCAGCCAGGCGACATAGTCGACCATCACGGCCTGCGGCGGACGCACGTCGGTGCGTGAGGCGGCCCAGGCGTCCGGCTGCTGCGCCCACCAGGCCATCGTGTCGGGATGGCCGGTCGCGTCGGGCAGCGTCTCCAGGTTCGCGGAGAAGGTCGCCACCAGCGTCTTGTCCGCGAGGTACGCGGCCGAGCCGAAGCTCAGCATCGAATGCGGGCCGGGGATCGGGCCGTCGACCTCGACGTCGGTGCTGACGTAGATCTCGGTGCGGGTTTTCTCGTTCATGAGGACGCAGTATCGGCGCTGTCCAGGTGACCGCGCAGCCAGCGCGCGACCTCGGCGCGACCCCGCTTGCACAGTGCCGTGTTCCAGTCCTTGCAACGGGGCGGCGGCGGCAGCCGGCGCACGCGCGACAGGCGCTGCGCGTATGCGGCAGCCTCGCGCTCGCCGGGCCGGTTCGCGTCGAAGCCCAGCCACGCCAGCCGATCGGCGCAGGCCTCGGGCAGCCACGGGGCCCAGCGACCGATCGTGGCCACGCCGCCGCGGCCGCACACCGCGAGCGACAAGGCATCGAACAGGCCCTCGACGAGGATCAGCGGCCCGTCGCGCTCGTTGTGCCCGCTGTGCCAGCCGCCCTGGATGTCCACGACACCGCCGCCCGGACCGATCGTCAGCATCTTGTCCTGACCGCGCAGCGTGCTGAGGTAGCGGCCATGCACCGACACCATCGCGCCCGAGCGGCCACGCAGCGCCACGAGCACCGCGGGGCGCCCGGCCCAGTCCGGATCGAAGCGCAACCCCGCTGCATGCGCGACGGCCAGCGGGATGCCGCGACCTTCGACGTAGGCCTGGCCGGGCGTCCCGGCCAGCGGCCGCGCCCGCGCAAACCGCTCGTCGGGCGACTCACCGGAAACGGGCATGCAAACAGGGTCGCGGGGGATGGGGACCATCCACCGATCTTCCCCTCCCGTGCCGCCCGGGACATCCCCCACGGACGACCATGCCTGCGGCCCAGCGGATGTCGGTGGGCATGTCCCCTAAAATGGGAACATGGAATACCCAGGCAATCTTTTCGTCGTCGCCGCGCCGAGCGGCGCCGGCAAATCCAGCCTCGTGAAGGCGCTGCTGGAGCTGGACGCCAAGCTGAGCGTCTCCGTGTCGCACACCTCGCGTGACCCGCGCGGCCAGGAACAGCATGGCCGCGAGTACCTGTTCGTCTCGGTGGACGAGTTCCGCGGGATGATCGACCGCGGCGAGTTCTTCGAATGGGCGAAGGTCCACGACAACCTGTACGGCACCTCGCGCGCGGCGATCGAGGCCCGGCTGGCGCACGGCGACGATGTCGTGCTGGAGATCGACTACCAGGGGGCGCTGCAGATCAAGCAGCTGTTCCCGCACGCGGTGCTGATCTTCATCCTGCCGCCGAGCTGGGAGGAGCTGAAGCAGCGCCTGATCCGGCGCGGCGACACGGCCGACGACGTGATCGCCAAGCGGATGAAGACCGCGCGGGAAGAGGTCGCGCAGGCGAAACACTTCGATTTCGTGGTCATCAATGCCGTGTTCGAGACGGCAATTTTCGATCTCAAGTCGATTGTCCAGGCGCAGCGGCTAAAATACGCGACCCAACGCCGCAACCGGTCGACCGTCTTCCGCGCGCTCGACCTCATCGCCGACGTTACCGAATAACCCCGACTCCTCAGGAACCAGCATGGCCCGCATCACTGTCGAAGACTGCCTGACCAAGATCCCGAACCGCTTCCAGCTGGTGCTCGCCGCGACGTACCGCGCCCGCATGCTGAGCCAAGGCCACGCGCCGAAGCTGGAGTCGAAGAACAAGCCCGGCGTGACCGCGCTGCGCGAAGTCGCCAACGGCGACGTCGGCGTGGAAATGCTGCGCCGCGTGCCGGTCTGACCACCGGCTGAACGAGGACCGGCAGGTCCTCGGGAACGCACGAGACACGCCCCGCTCCGCGGGGCGTTGTCGTTTCTGGCGCCGTCAATCCCACCAGAAGGACCAGACCGGCGCCTCGAGCAGCGCGGCCGCCAGCCCTTCCAGCGTGCCGTGGCCTTGGATGACCAGATCCTCACAGTACAGGAAGTGCTCGCGGGCGAGTGCCAGGGCGTCGTCCACCGTGCGAGGCGGTCGATCGACGACGAACTCCACGACGCTGCCCCTGACGCAAGCCACTCGGGCGCCATGACGATCCGCCCATGAGCGCCAGAGGGCCACGTGTTCCGGAGGCGTCGGGCAGTCGTTCCAGCCGCCGAACCTGAGCCAGGCCGCGGCTTCCCAATGCTTCGACGTCGGCAGGATGGCCACGCCGATCCCCGAGCGCGGCGTGCCGGTACCGGAGAAAGGCAGGCGCAACGTCCGCGCAGCCGGCGGCTTGACCGTTGGCCACACCCCGCCGGAGAACTCGACCAGGCGCGCGGTCTCTTCGCGCGTGCGCAGCCAGGCCATCGCGTCGATCTCTTCCGCGTGGGCCAGCAGTTCATCGATGGGCGACGCGTCGATGTCCCATCCCTCCCAGAGCTGCTCACGGTCCTCCGGATCGCCAAGGATGACCGGCGTGCAGCCGTCCGTGGCACGCAACGCGTTCCAGCGCCCGAGCGCGCGGTCGCCCGGCATCGTCTCGATCGGGAACGGGAAGTTCTGCGGCCGGACCACGACCTCGCTCTCGGCGATGCCGTCCTCCGGGGGCCCGTAGCGGAGGGTGACCCGCGCCTCGTCCAGCCAGCTTGCCGCCAGCAGCACGGGACGGATCGACCGGAACAGCTCGTTGGCGTCCTTGCCGTAGGCATGGATCGTTGCCTCGCCAGCGCCCGCGGCGACCTCATGCCCCTCCACCTGGCCGGCGCCCGCGCCGGTCACGGCGCGCGTCAGTTCGTCCTCCAGCGCGGTCAGCGCAGTGAGATCAGCGCGCCCGCAACGGAAGCGGATCAGCACCGCATGCTCGGGAGCCGCCGTGAGATCGTGGGACGACGTGGAGAACCGGTCGAAGATTTTCTTGAAGAGACTCATCGGGCACTCTGCGTGTTGCCGATGAGTATTCTCACGTGCTGTTCGTGCCGGTCGTGCCGCTCACTCGGTCGCGCCAGAAGCCGGCGTCGATCACGACCTCGTTGCCGCTCTTCTCGTTGATGATCCAGAAGCGAGCGCCGTCCGGCGCGATGCGGTCGACCTCCCCGAAGAGCCGGCCTGCCGCCACCCGCAGACCGCGCGTGTTGAAGGGAAGTCCGGCGCCTTCGCCAGCGTCAGCAGCGGCACCGCCTCGCGCGGATCGCCGGCCAGGCGCATCCGGTGGACGATGGGCGCGAGCACCTCGTTGGTCAGGTCGGCCGACGAGAGGCAGATCACCACCTTCGCCTGCGCGCGGCTCAGCGCGACGTTGAGCAGCCGGCGTGCTTCCTCCGTCTGCAGGAAGGGCTGCGTGCCGTCGGCCGGGTCGAAGAAGACCACCGGCGCCTCGCTGCCCTGCGCGCGGTGCACGGTGCTGACCTTCACGCCGTCGTCGACGCCGAGCGCATCCAGCCGCTGCCGGATCAACGCCCGCTGCGCGCGGAACGGCGTCAGCACGATGAACTCGTGCGGCGCCCAGTCGCCGCTCGCGAGCGCCTGGGCGATCAGGGCCGCGATCGCATCGGCGGATTCACGCCGGATCGGGCCGCGGTCCTTCGCGGACCAGAAGCCCTCGCGGGTGATGCGGAGCACCTTCACGTGGACGTCCGCCGGGATGTCGCCGAGCGCACGGGCGCGGGCTTGCTGCCAGTCCTGCGACGCCAGCGCCTCCGCGGCGACGCGCAGCGCGCCGTCGTAGAACAGGTCGCTGACCAGCGCACCGATCGTCGCGGCCATGCGGGACTGCTCGTCGAGCATCGCCACCGCGGTGCCGCCCTGCCCGCTCTGTCCGCTCTGTCCGCTCTGTCCGCTCTGCCCGCCTCGTGGCATCGCCGCGAACGGCGAGCGCCCCAGCCACTGGCGCGCGAGGCGGTCCTCGCTGCGCAGCACCGGCGAGAGCTGCTGCGGATCGCCGGCGAAGAGCCGCGCGCGACCGAGCGGCATCAGCGCCAACGCATGGGCGAGGCTCACCTGGCTGGCTTCGTCGAAGACGACAAGGTCGAACGGCGCTTCACCATCGGGGAAAGCTCGCGCAGCGTCTTCAGCGTGAAGGCGGCGCGGGTCGTCGTCATCGTGGCGAGCCGGCATTGCGCCAGCACCTGCGGCGACGGGAGGCCCGATGC
Organism: Roseateles chitinivorans; assembly: GCF_050632145.1. Lineage (GTDB taxonomy): Bacteria > Pseudomonadota > Gammaproteobacteria > Burkholderiales > Burkholderiaceae_C > Roseateles > Roseateles chitinivorans_B. The sequence continues at coordinate 3,448,935 of NZ_CP192577.1, read as the reverse complement.
CGGGATCAGATGCCCGCGACCGGCGTAGGCCTGGGCATCGAAGCGCGAGCCGAGCCGCTGGACCGCCGATCTGAGGTGCTCGCGCCGCCCCTTCTGCAACGCCTTGTCGACGGCGAGCGTCGCGAGGTCGACGGCGTGGTTGGTCGTCGACAGCAGCAGCACGCGCGCACCCGGGCGGCGGTCGAGGTACTCGGCGAGCAGCACGCCGAGCGTCGTCGTCTTGCCGGTGCCGGGTGGGCCCCACAGGAAGGCGTCGTGATAACCGACGAGCTTCAGTGCCTCGCGCTGCGCCGGCCGCAGCCAGCGGAACGGCGAGCCGTCGAGCGACGGCGCATCGGCCCGCGGTCTCGATATCGAGAGCCCCGGCCAGCAGTCGGCGGCGCGGCGCGCCCAGGGGTCGTCACGCCACGCGTCGGCAATGGCATTGAGGAAACGCGGTGGATAGAGGCGCAGGAGGTGGCCCTCGCCCGGCGGCGGGGCGCTCGCGTTCTGCAGCACGAGCTGGTCGTCCTCGACGACGACGGCGCGCACGCCCGCGCTGCCCTTGGTCGGCGCGCCCCACCAGGCGGACGCGCCCTCGAGCCGCTCGTCGAGCAGCGTGTGGGCCGACGCCTGCCCCGGCCGCTGGCCCTCGGCGTAGACGTAGTCGGGCTCGAGCGTCACGCGCCAGAGCGCGCCGTCCGCCGTGCTGCGGAGCACGCGGAAATCGTAGAACTCGGGCGTCGCGGCCAGCTCGGCGTCGATCGCCGCGCGGATGTCGGCCAGAGGCATGGGTCGCGACAGGAAAGCGGGGAGGCTGGAAGGGCGAAGGAGGCGGGACTATAGCGGTCCGGGCGCCGATCCCTGTTCCTGCAGGGCATCGCCGACTCCGAAGAGAATCCGCCCCATGCTCGGCCTGCCCACCACCGCCACCGCCCCGTTCTGCCCGTCCGAGGTCCACGGCTCGATCGATCTCCGCGAGGGCGCACCGCTGTGGAAGCGGCTGCTGCGCGTGGCGGGTCCGGGACTGCTGGTCTCGGTCGGCTACATGGACCCGGGCAACTGGGCCACGGACATCGAGGCCGGCTCGCGCTTCGGCCACGCGCTGCTGTGGGTGGTGCTGGCGTCCAGCCTGGCGGCGATGCTGCTGCAGACCTTGTCGCTGCGGCTCGGCCTGGTGTCGGGTCTTGACCTCGCGCAGGCCTGCCGCGAGCGCTACCGGCCCGCGGTTCGATTGCCGCTGTGGGTGATGGCCGAGCTCGCCATCGTCGCCTGCGACGTGGCCGAGGTGCTGGGCACGGCGCTGGCGCTGCACCTGCTGTTCGGCATGTCGCTGCTGGCGGGTGTCGGCATCGCGGCGCTGGACACGGTGATCGTGCTCGGGCTGAAGGGCCGGGGCTTCCGGCAGGTGGAGGCGATCATCCTCGGCCTGGTGATGACGATCGGCGTCTGCTACGCGGTGCAGCTGTTCCTGATCGGGCCGGACTGGGCGGCGGTGGCGAAGGGCTTCGTGCCCAACGGCGTCGCGGTGCAGGACCCGAAGGCGCTGCTGCTGGCCATCGGCATCCTGGGCGCGACGGTGATGCCGCACAACCTCTACCTGCACTCGTCCATCGTGCAGACGCGGCGCGTGGGGAGCACGGCGTCGGCCAAGCGCGACGCCATCAAGCTGTCGACGATCGACACGCTGGTGTCGCTGACGCTGGCCTTGATGGTGAACGCGGCGATCCTGATCCTCGCGGCGACGGCCTTCCACGCGCACGGTCACACCGAGGTGACGGAGATCCAGGACGCGTACCACCTGCTGGATCCGCTGGTGGGCGGTTCCATCGCGTCCATCCTGTTCGGGGTGGCGCTGCTGGCGGCGGGTCAGAGCTCGACCTTCACCGGCACGATCGCGGGTCAGGTCTTGATGGACGGCTTCCTCCGCTTGAAGATCCCGTGCTGGCAGCGCCGGCTGGCGACGCGCTTCCTGGCGCTGGTGCCGGCCTTCCTCGGGCTGCTGTGGTTCGGCGAGAAGGCGGTCGGGCAGCTGCTGGTCGCGAGCCAGGTGGTGCTGAGCCTGCAGCTGCCCTTCGCGATGTGGCCGCTGATCCGGCTGACGGGCGACCGCGCGGTGATGGGCGAGTTCGCCAACGGGCCGGTGGTGCGGGTGCTGAGCTGGGGGCTCTTCGCGCTGGTGACCGGGGCGAACGCGGCCTTGCTGTGGTCGCTGCTCAGTTGATCAGCTCATCAGGTGATGCGCAGGACCGTGTCGAAAACGGCGCGGGTCGATCGTCGTGGGGATGAGGTCAGGACACTGACCCGCGGCCTTCCCCTTGCAACCATGGAGCACGTCATGACCACCGAAGAGAAAGTCAAAGGACCCGCGTCCTACTTCCCGTCCATCGAGAAGAAGTACGGCCAGCCCATCGATCACTGGATGGGCGTGCTGAAGAAGGTGGGGCCGATGAAGCACATGGAGCTGGTCGCGCTGCTGAAGACGGAACACGAGATGGGCCACGGGCATGCGAATGCGCTGGTGGCGGTGTTCCTGGCGAAGCAGGGTTGAAGGCGGGCGCGTGGACACCACGCGCCGCCTCGATCACTTGGACGGCACGAGCGCGTAGGGACCGCCGCGTTCCAGCGCCCGCTGGTAAGCGGGCCGCGCGTGGATGCGCTTCAGGAACTCGGTGATGCGCGGCTGTCGCGCCGCGGCACCACCGCGCTGCACGGCGGCTTCGAGCGGGAAGCTCATCTGCACGTCTGCCGCGCTGAACTCTGACCCGGCGAACCACGGGCTCTTGCCGAGTTCGCCTTCCAGGTAGTTCATGTGGTTGTCGATCTGCGGCTGCACGAAGGTCGCCTTGGCCTTCGCGGCGATGCCCTTGGCGATCGGCTTGATGAAGAACGGCACGGGCGCGCGCTCGATGCGGTCGAAGACCAGCTTGAGCAGCAGCGGCGGCATGGCCGAGCCCTCGGCGTAGTGCATCCAGTAGCGGTAGCGCAGCGCGTCGGGCGTGCCGACGGCGGGCTTGAAGCGGCCCTCGCCGTAGCGGTCGACGAGGTATTCGAGGATCGCGCCGGATTCGGCGATCACGAGGCCGTCGTCGCTGATCACCGGGGACTTGCCGAGCGGGTGCACGGCGCGCAACTCGGGCGGCGCGAGCATCGTCTTCGGGTCGCGCTGGTAGTGCTTGATCTCGTACGGAAGACCGAGTTCTTCAAGCAGCCACAGGACCCGCTGCGAGCGGGAGTTGTTGAGGTGGTGGACGGTGAGCATCGGGGGAGTCTATGCGGGGGCTGGCGATCCCAGTTCGAGCATTTCCCCTTGCAACCAGACACGGCACTGATCGAGCACCTCGTCCAGATATTCCTGGTACTCGCCCGTTGCGTTGGAAATGTAGATCTCTGCCGTCCACAGTGGACCTGGCAACTCCTTCCCCCACCGTTCCCAGAACGAAGAAACCTCCAGGACCGCGTAGAACGGATAAGCCCAGGGACCCGGCAGCAATGCGTCGAGCTCGGCCGCTCGCCATTTGCGTGCCGCGCGCGTCTCGTCGTGCCCACCAAGGATTTCAGAGATGGCCCACACGGCGCGTTCCATCTCATTCAGCGAGTCCGGACAATCGAGCGCAAGAGAGGCGATCTCCTAGAAGCCGGCATCGCCCGGCGACAAGGCAGCAAGCGATGTTTCGGCGAACGCCGTTACCGCGTCCTTGTCGACGGGATCAATCAGCTGCGTGCGATTCGCCAGGCCGTATCGCAGCACCGACCAGTCGAGCCGCTGTTCAGATATCGGGACCATTTCAGGGAGCCTCAGTAGAGTTCGCAAGACCCAACGAAGCTCCCAGACTGGCGACGAATTCAGCATTAGCCGTATTCGCGTAGCCGGATGAGAGGCTCCTGAAGGCCTCACTCAGCGCACGCTGCTCATCAGGCGACAGGCGCTGAAGGTCGTGCGCCATCTGTTCGAGCGCCTGAACGGCCAGATCGGGATCGACTTGCGAGTCCTCTGAGAACTCGAACACCAGAGCGGCGTTCGCAATGGTTCTGGCGAGAGCGAGCATGGTGTTCATCAAGGCCTTCGAGCGGAAGAGTTCAGGCGATCGCGAAGATTCTCGATGCCAAAACGGGAAACACCTGGCACCGTAGCCGCCCGGTCCGCAAGCAGGAAGATAGGCTCGGTGAAACTGGCGAGCGGTTCCGGGTGCGACTCAACGAGGTGATAGATCGCATCGAAGCACGCGAGTTTCACCAACGCGTCCTCGTGATCAAACATGTCGAGCAGAAGCGTTATCACCCGCAGCGGACGCGCCGAAGAGGACATTGCCTCCGCACAACCCCGCAGCCAGACCGCGTCGCGCGCGCTCCAGATTTCGCTCAGTGCCTTCCAGTCCGCCGGACCGAAATCATCCAGCGCATCCGCCGCGCGATGCAAAGCGTCATCAGACCAGTAGTCGGTGGACTCGACGGCAGGACAGAGTTGGTCGAAGAACTTGAACACGGGCTCAAAGGGTGGGATCGCAGAACTGACCGGACATCGGGCCCGCGGCGTCATCCAGACCGGGCACCCTACGCAGATCCACCTCGTCCAAGAGTTCGAACTTGTGTCCGCCGCCACCAGAGGGAATCTCGATCCCCTCTTCAACACGCCCTTCCGGATAGAACACGAGAACAGCTCCAGGTGGGCGACGGCCTTCATCCCCGACCACCACGGGCGTGCGTAGCTTCAAGCAGAGTGCGTGACCCAGACCGGCAACGGGAGGAAGATCGAAGTTGCCAGTTAGCCGCACGAACACTCGCGCCCCGTCAGCAAAACGGGACGCTTCAAAAGCGACAGCTCTCGTTGCGTCGAGCGAGCCGGCCCAGAAGTCATCCTGAGGCAGGAAACATTCGGTCGCCACCTGAAGAAGATCGGCGAGCGCCATGACGATCTCCGCATTCGGACGCTCGTCGAGAAGGTCGAACTCGGCGAAATCAGCGCTCATGAGATTCCAAAACTTGTTTTCTGCCAGAGACTGTGCACAGCTCGAAGAGCGTGCTCCCACCTTCGAGTCCCACGCGCACACGGATTCTTTGATTCCCTGATCAGACCACCAAGGTCACGCAAGACCTGGCACCCAACTCCGCTTGAAGACGGTCCTTCAAACACTGTCCTTCACGCTTGAACTCAAGCTCATCTGCCTCCGTTGGAAAGCCGGAGGAAACCTTCGGAGTGACCTCAAGTATTTCAACCTCCGAATTCCAAGTCAATTTTGCATAAGGCAATGAAGTCGATGTCCCAGCGACAGCACCCTTCGTTTCGATACCCAGTAACGAAATCACCCCGTCATAACTTGCGCCACCGGCCCTGCCCAGCACCTTTAGTACGGCACCAGCAGCTTGTCCGCCGACCTCGTTTAGCAGCGCGTCGACCGTACTAGAGGCCAGCTTGTCATGGAAGTTTTCAGGACGTTGAGCAGCGCCGATCGTTGTCGGATTTAGATTGCGGATCGCCCCTTGATCTGTACTTTGCGCAGTTACGGCCCCTCCATACTGACCAGACAGAAGATTGCCCATGTCCTTTGCTTCGTTCACCAGCTGATCCGAGAAACGATCTCAGAAATTTCACGCCGCGATTCCGGACAGTTCAGCGATATCTTCACAACATCCATGAATTCCGGCGCCCCCGAACCCAGCCCTATCATGAAAGCATCGGAATACTCAATCACGGCCGCTCGGCCAATCCAATCGGATTGACAATCAGGCTCGTGCAAAGAGAACAATATCTCTCCCCATCCAAATATCCCATGTCGATTCATGATATCAATTAATGCACCAATCATGACATCCCCAGAGGCGATCAATCCATGAGAGGCACTTTAATAGGATCGGAACCCGAATTCGCAAGGAACAGCAAGAATGTCTTCACGGCAAAGCAGAATTGGTCGAATGACACATTCCCTCCTTCTCCCTGTCCATACAAGCCTTCGAAAGAGACATCGTTACGAGACAGGGTTATAACCCAGCCATTGCCATCGACTTCGACATGATCTTCTTCTCCCGACTCGACCTTCCTAATCCAATCCAATATCACGGAGCTCCTGACGTCGCTATCAATCGCGGCGCACATCATTTCAAACCTTTCTACAAGGTTGCCCGAGCGATCGACAACATCAATTAATCGACTCAGACCTTTGCCAACGCCTTGATCGACACGTTCATGGCAGTGCAAGAAGAGTTCCATGGATTATTTCCCCAACGGATAGGAGGTCCAACAGCGACCTCCGGCGGCGAAACCACCCAAGATATCTGCCTCTTAACTCTCAGCGAGCGTGCGCGAAGATGATTTAGCTGCCGAGCCCTCCGCGCGGGCGTCCTGCCCCGCCGCCGCGCCCGTGGACGAGGTCCCCCACCGCCAGCGCCCGCCCCTCCTTGCTGTACATCGTCGTGACCATCTTCTTGAACAGGCTGTTTTTAGTCTTAAGCGTTATCTTCTCGACCAACGACGTCGTCTGACCAGCGAGCAGTTGCACAGCGCGTGCCGACGCCATTCACATCGCCCTGCGCGTTGTCGATCTGCGCCGCCGTCGCCGTCAGGTCCATCCCGACCGCCGCTCTTCTTGCTGCTCGAGCTGCTGCTGCCCTCCTGCGTGTTCTCCGCATTGCCGATCGTGAGATTGCGCGCCGCGCGCATCAGCACGTCCGAGTCCGCCACCACCGTGGCGCCCCGCAGCGCGACGTCGCGCCCGGCGTTCGCTACCAGGCTGACATTCACCAAAAATCAGCCAACCACTTGCTCCAGCACTTTCGGCCAATCGGGAAAATTCTCTCCACTAGAGCTTACGCGTTGCCCAATCAACGCCAACTCAAGCCGCAAACAATATTCAGGCCATGCAGTGTCAGCATCGATAACATGGCCCGCCTCAGGATGATTAATCATCTTCGAATAGTCCACCAAGACCGAAGCTTTGTTAACAACCATACTCGGGCAAGGCAAAATCTCCAAAATGACTTTCAGCAACTCAAAATGCCGTGAAAGCGCGTCAAATTGTCGCTTTACCGCAATCAACTCTTGCGCCTTATCCCACGCCCCGGCGAGCATTGATAACCGAACCGCATATAAATATCGCCCTTGCACCAATTGATCATTCCACGACTTTCCCTTGTATGCCAAGGCAGATTGAGAAATTTCAAGAGAGCTTTGAACAAGAGCTGCGGCATCAATCGGTCCCATGTTCAGCATTGCGGAGGCCAGCACATTAACTGCCCGAACCTCCCCGAGGTTCCCGGGAAACCCTGGACGATTCATCCATCCCCTTGATCGATTTTCGGAAGCAACAGAAAATCGATCATCGTGGAGCGCACGCGACGACGATTCAACAGCCCATTTCAGATATTTCCTGGCAACTTCATTGGATGGATCAAGAAGAGACACATAAATACCTGATGAGAAATACCGCTGGCACGGCCCCTCTGGCGAAGCCAATTTATCCCATGTCGCAAATGGCCCTCCACGCTCTTCAATTGCCCTCGCCGCTCCCAAAACACCGCCTTCTTGCGAAATATCTTGCCGAATTTTCGAATACCACAACTCTCGATTATTGAAGGTCATTTTTTCACCTTTTTGCGAGGAAACACCACAACGCGGGTGACGGGCTGATTCATTCTATCAACAAGCGACGAATCGACACGACTAGGAGTTTTGGCCGAATTTTTCTCAGACACATACAACTCAACCTTATAGGTACGGTTGTCAATCTGATCAAGCAATGCTTCCTTTGTGGCACCGTCCAGCGCGCTCCCCTGAATATCGCGACGAATCTGAGCCAGATTTTTATCTAAGGTCACAGCTTTATTTTCACCGAGCGAGCTTAATGATGAGTCTCCAGCCTTCGCTTCACCAAGAATCAATTGAGGCTTGCCGTTTTCCATCACCGCGTAAGGAAGATCAATACCTTGATCATTTCCCCACTTGCCATTGAACAAGGCGATAAAGCCCTTCCCGGCATCATCTTTAACAAAGGTTGCGGCACTTGATTCGAGCGACGCGCCAGTCTTAACACGGTCGGCATATTCACCAAACGTATACCTTGTGGATGCTTGAAAGGTGGGGATTTCCTTCTCGTGAAAATCTAACACGTTATCAATTTTTGCGCTGAGCGTTTCGAGCACGGACCGTTGACCGTGAATGAAACTTCCATCGGGAAGAGCAGCCAACAGTGAATCTCCCGAGGTCGTCACTGTTGTCCCCGCCGGCAGGGTACGACCATCCGACAAGGTGACTCCGCCACTCAAGCGAGTTGTCGTGTTCGACTCGATCATCGAGGAAACTGGCACGCCGCCATTTCCTCTCAACACGAGACTTGGCGGCACTAGGTTTGCAGGAGAAGTTTCACCATTACCAGATCCCCAGGCATTAGCTTCCGACTTTGCGATCGAACTCGTGCCCCTTGTTGCAAGGCCAAGCTCGCCGCCGATAGCGCCACCGGCGTTTAAAGCGCCACTGATGAATGTCCATGCGCCGCCTGAGGTGTCGCCGTCCCGCATTTGCATGGCACCAGTCCCCATCTGATAGCCCCCTTCAGCCACTAACACACCGCGCACAACCAGTCCAACCGCGCCAGTTGTTACAGTCAAGGCGGGAGTGCCAACGCCAGCTTGCCATTCATGAACTGCCTGTCCGGGAGAATATGTCGGTTTGGCAAATTGGGGATTCAGTCGACGAACTAGCCCCATTTCTGGACTCACGGCATAGACAAAACCGTTGTCATTGAAGACGTCGTTGCCTTTGGTTGCAGCGTCCTTTTTCAGAAAATCGCATTTCGGCGCAGTTCCGGACGAATCACATGCCTGCTGAAGCGCCAAGTCGCGCTGTCGGGAGAGTAATGCGAGATCGGATTGCCGCTTGCAAGCACTCTGGTCACCCTTGCCGCAAGCCTCAGCCGCCACTTCGTACTGTTCCTTTTCTGAAAGTCGCATCGGGTTTGAGCGCTTGTGATTCAGATAGTTGTTCACCACCTGATTCCCTGCCATCGCCGCGCCGTCCCCGCCGCCGACGACCGCGCCGACTGCCGTGCCCGCCGCGGCGATGACGAGTTGGTGCGCTTCCTCCGATAGGCCCAGTCCCTTGACCGCGTCGTCGATCGCTGTCACGGCCTTCGCCGACGCGCCCGCGCCGACACCTCCAGCCAATCCGCCGCCGAGCGCGCCCAGCGCCGCATGCGCCGCCACGCGGTACACCCCGCCCTCCGCGTACTTGGCCGCCTCCACCGGATCGCTCTTCTCAAGCTCCTTGAACTTGCGGTCCATCTGCGTGCCGATCTCATTGGCGATCCGCGGCAACGCCTGCTGCGTGATCTGCATCTGCGTCTGCACTTCGCTCATCAGCGCCTGGCCGTCCCAGCTCTTCTTCAGCGCGCCACTGTTGTCCTTCTCGCTGGTGACGTCCCGGTTCAAGCCGGCCACCGTCGTCGCGGCGTCCTGCCCCGTCAGTTCCTTCTGCTTGGCCACATCGGTGATCGTGATCTCCGCGCCGCTGATGCCGCTGCCCGTCGTGCTGCTCGCACCACCGCTCACGCTGCCGATCCCCGGCGCGAAGCCGGGCTTGGTACTGGACTTGCCGTCGCCCTTCTTCTCTTCGTCCGTCTTCTTCGACGGCTGATCCCCCACCTTGCTGCTCACGCTCGCGCTGACGCTGAACCCGCTGGCCTTGTAGCTGTCCGTGTTGTCCAGATCGCTGTGCGTCAGCGAGCCCGTCACCAGGCTGTTCTTCTTGTCGTCGACCGCCTGCTGCGTGCTCGCGATCAACCCGCCCTTCAGGTCGGTGTTGCCCTTCACCGTCAGCTGGAACCCGCCATCGCCCGCGGCGATGCCGCTCTGCTCCGTCACCGACGCGAAGTTGCCGTTGGCCTTGGCGTTGCTGTAGCTGCCGCTCACCGAGCTCGCGCCGTAGCAGAACGGCGGGATGCACAGGCTCACGCCCACGCCCGCGCTCTGCTGCTTGGCCGTGTAGGCCGCCGTGTCCTGCACGCTCTCGATGTTGAGGTTGCCGCCAATGTCGGCGCTGACCTTGCCGCCCGTGACGACCGCGCCCTTGAGCGTCGTGTCCCCGCCCGACTCGATGCGCACCTGATCGCCCGACACATGCGTCAAGGTCTGGCTCACTGAAGTGCCTTCAGCCTTGCCCTTGGCCTGGTTGGCCGCAGCCTCCAGCGTGAACCCGTTCTGTGTGCCGCCGAACGCGTACGAGACACCGATGCTCGCGCCGCTGCTGCTGTTCTTGCTGTTCAGCGTGCTGCTGGACTGCGACGCCTGCAGATCGACGGCGCCATCGGCCTTCAGCGTCGTCTTCCCGTCTGCCTTGATGTCCGAGCCCACCACCTGCAGCGTGCTGTCCTTGCCGTCGCCGGTGGCGCGGATGGTCACGTCGCCCTGCCCCACGATCTGGCTGCCCACGGCCGTGGTGCTCTGCTCGACGCTGCTGCTCTCGCTCTTGGACGTCCCCAGGCTCACGCCGACCTTGATGCCGGTGCCCTTGGTCAGCGTCTGCGCCGCATCCACCGCATCCTTGGCCGCCAGCGCCGCGCTCATGCCCGCCAGCGCCTGCATGCGCGGGTCGCTCGTCTTGCCGCTCGCTTCCGCCGCGCCGATGGCGCTCTGCACCGCGCTCACGATGGGCACGCTCACCGTGCCGCCCAGCGCCGTCTTGCTGAACTTGCTCGTCTGCGTGCTGTCCGCGCTGTTCTGCGCCGCCTCGATCACCACCTTCCTGGCCAGGATGTCGATGTCCCCGCCCGTGCCGTCCGCCGCCTTCTGCGCGAGCACCTGCGAGGCCGTCTGCGTGTAGCGCTCGCCCGCGGTCAGCGTCACGTTGCCGCCCAGGCTCGCGATCTGCGAACCCGTCTGCGTGGTGCTCGACTGCTCGCCGGTGCTGCTCTGCTTGACCGTGCCCACCGCCGGTTGCAACGCGCTGCCGATGAAGCCGCTCTTCTTGCTGCTCGAGCTGCTGCTGCCCTGCTGCGTGTTCTCCGCAGTGCCGATCGTGAGGTTGCGCGCCGCGTGCATCAGCACGTCCGAGTCCGCCACCACCGTGGCGCCCTGCAGCGCGATGTCGCGCCCGGCGTTGGCCACCAGGCTGCCCGCGCTGATCGAGCTGCCCACCGACTCGGTGACGTGCTGCGTCTGGTTCTGCGCGCCGCTCTGGCGGGTCAGCAGCGCCGTGCCCACCAGCGCCTCCATCGGACCACCCGTCAGCACCATCGCCTTGCCCAGCGTGCTGCCCAGTCCGCTCGCCTGCTTGAGGGTCTGGCTGAAGCTGGTCGAGTCGCGTGTCTGCTCCGCGCTCTGCAGCAACAGGTCTCGACCAGCGTCCAGCGTCGTCAGTCCCTCCGACTTGACCTGCGCGCCCTGCAGCAGGATGTCCTGCTTCGCCAGCACGGTCACCGTGTCGCCATTCAGCGTGGTGCCGATCGCGCCGGTCTCGTCGACCTTGCTGTACGTCGTGGTCGTCGTCTTCTTCAGCAGGCTCTTCTTCGTCCGGTGCGCCATTTCCTCCAGCGAGGCCGTCGATTCACCCGCCAGCAGCGACACGTCGCGGCCCGCGCTGAGCGTCACCGCGCCCTGCGTGCTGGTGACCTGCGCCGCCGTGGCGCTCAGGTCCTGGCCCGCCTTCAGGACGACGGCGCCCTGCGCCTGGATGGTCGTGCCGACGTCCTGGCTCTGGCTTGAATTCAGGAAGTTCTTCGCATCGAACGTCGCCCGATCGCTGCTCGCCGTCTTCACCGTCCCCAGCTTCAGATCCCGCCCGGCATCCACCAGGATGCCGCCGTCGGCGCCGCCGGTCTGGCGCAGCTGCGCCGCGTCCAGCACCACGTCCTGCCCCGCCTGCAGCACCATCACGCCGCCGGCGTTCAGGCTCGCCACGCGGCTCAGCACCGTGCGCTGGCTGGTGTCCGTCGCGCCGCTCGCCGTCGTGCTCGCGACCACCAGGTCACGCCCCGCCGAGAGGCTCAGCGTGTCCGTCGCCGTCAGCTCGCCGCCGATGTTGCGCAGGTCCTCCTTCGCGCTCAGCGCCACGCTGGCGCCGCGCATGCTGCCGCTGTTGACGATGTTCTGCGCGGTCGCGCTCAGGCCACCCGTCGCGCGCAGGTCGCCGCTGTTGTTCAGGTTCCCGCTCAGCGCCAGGTTCACGCGGTCGCCCGCGATCAGTGCGCCCGTGCCCTGCAGGTCGCCGTCACGCGGCAGCAGGTAGACCTGCGGCACCAGCACGCGCTGCGTCGAGCCGTCCGCCAGCGTCACCTCCTGTTCGACCAGCCAGACCAGATCGGTCGTCAGCAGCGACATCTGCTCCGCCGTCAGCGCCACGCCCGGCCGCAGCTGGTGCGACTGGCCGAAGCTCGCGCCGTTGGTCAGCAGCGCGCGGTACATCTCCTCGTCGCTCGCGTAGCCCTGCAGGAAGGTCGATCCGGTCAGCTGACCGATCTGCTCACGCACCAGGCGCTGCTCGTAGAAGCCGTCGCCCAGCCGCTTCTGCGCCGTCGCCGGGTCCACCGACATCGCCTGCAGCAGGAAGTCGCTGGACAGCCAGTCGCGGTAGTTGGCGAAGCGCGGGTCGGTCTCGATCAGGTAACCCGAGCGCGTGTCCGTCCGCAGCTTGAAGAGGCTGTTGCCCGGCAGCGCCAGCGAGGCCGGCACCGCGCGCAGACGCCCGTTGGCATCCTTGCCGGGAACGACCTGCGCCGCGCCTAGTCCGCCGGTCGTGATCCGGCCCGGACCGCTGACGCTGGCGCCCTGCCCGCTCGACGGCTGCAGCGCCACGAGCCGGAGGTCCTGCGCGTTCACGCCCTGCGCCTGCGCGTCGGTGCGCACCACGGCACCGTCGGCGCCGCGCACGATCTGCGCGCCGGTCTCCGCGGCATGACGCACGCGCAGATCCGCCGCGACGGCGCCGTTGGACGCGTCCTGCGCGTCGACCGCCACCGCCTGCTGCTGGCCGCCACTGCGCCAGGCCGCCGTCGCGCGTCCGACGCTGGCGTCACCGCCGCCGATGATGGACTGCCGCGTCGGCCCGTTCAGCGCGCCGGTCGATCCCGCCGCGCCCGCGCCCACGAGGTTGGCGACGAACGCCTGCTGGGACTGTGCGCCGCCCGCGCCACCGACCGCGCCGGCCTGCTGCCGGCCGCCCGGCGTCGGGTCCGCGCCGGCCGCTCCGCCACCCAGCGCCGGCAGCTTCAGATCGACCTGGTCGTTGATGACCGCGTTCGTCGTCGTGTAGCCGATGCCCGTGTTCGGCACGCTGGAGCCGTCGTTCCAGGTCCGGTACACGTCGACCTGCTCGGTGCCCGTGACATTGACCCGGGTCGTCCGGTTGTCGATGTCCGTGGACTGGATGTCGACGCCGGTGCGGCCGATCACGCGGCTCATCTCGTTGACGATCTTGCCGCCTTCCACGCGCAGCGTGCCGCCGACGATGATCTGCCCCGCCGCGCTCTGCGTCACCGCCGCGGACTGCGTCGTCCGCGTGTAGTTGAACGCGGTGAAGTCACCGCGCAGGCGGCTGTTGGCGTCGTTGAAGAACGCCGACATCGCGGCGTCCAGCGCCGCGTCGTCGCCCGGCGTCACCTGGAAGTCCGACCAGATGCGGTCCGTGACCGGATAGTGCGCGCCAGGATCGACGTAGGTCGAGCAATTGCCGTCGCCGTCGCAGGACTGCGAGCTGACATCGGCGCTGCGGCGCCACTCGAACCAACGCTGCGCCGAGCCGTCCGAGTCCCCGCCCAGTCCGCCCAGGTAGCGGCCGAAGACCTCGTTCGGATACCGCGTCGACGGCAGCAGCATCTTGCGGTTGTAGGTGTCCTGGGACCAGGTCGACTGCTTCGGATGGAACTCGTAGACGAACGGTTCCAGCGAACCCTGCGCCGGGCTGCCCCACTTGCTGCTCCAGCCGAGACCGGTGTCGGTGACCCACCACAGCACCCGGATGTCCTCCGGCTTGTAGCGCACCGTGCTGCCCGGCGCCTGGAACTCCCAGCCCGTCGTGCTCTGCCCGTTGACCAGCTGCCACTTGAGGTAGGGATTCAGGTTCTGGATGTCGGCGGACTGCAGCAGCAGGTTGGCGCGCGCCTCGATGGTCGCGCCGCTGTTGATCACCTGGCCGGCGGTGATGCGCATGTCGCCGCCGCTGCTGATGAAGGCCTTGCTGTCGAGCACGCGCGGCGCCGCCGGATCCTGCGGCAATGCCTCCGCCCCGGCGTGGACGCTGCGGTTGGCGATGCCGCCGCTCACGTCCAGCTGCAGCAGGCGGCTGGCTTCGATGGTGGCGTTCTCGTTGAGCAGACTGGCCGCGCGCAGCGACAGGTCGCTGTCCGCGAAGATCAGCGCCTGCGCGGTGTTGGACACCGCTCCCGTCATCGACACCGTCAACGCGCCCCGCGAGGCGATCACCGCCGACTGGCCGTTCTCGGCACCGTTGGCCAGTTGCCCGCCGACGATCGTCAGGTCGCTGCCGTAGATCCGGCCGCTGCCGACGTTGAGGAGCTGACCCGCATCGATGCGGACGCGGTCGCCGTCGATCAGGCCGCGATTGGTCAGCGTGCCAGAGGTCGTCAGCCGCGTGTCCGCGCTGCTGAGCTCGCCGCTGGCCTGGTTGTCGATGTTGCGCGCGTCGACGCTCAACGCGCCGCCGGCGCGCAGCACGCCCTGGTTGGTGAAGTTGCCGCCCAGCGTCAGCGCCATGTCGCCGCGCGCCTGCAGCAGGGTCCCCGCGCCGTGGGTCAGGTCGCCGCCCAGCGTCAGGCTCAGGTCCGCGCCGCTGGCGATCTCGCCGCCGCCCGACAGCCCTGCCGCGGCCACGGTCACGCCCGTGGCGCCCCAGACCTTGCCGCTGCCGTTGCGCAGGTCCAGCGCGGAGGCGCGCGGATCCGCGCCGCCGTCGCCGATCACCGCCTGGCCGAGCGCGCTCAGCACCCCGCCGCCGTTGTCCAGCCATTGCGACGCGGACGCGCGCAGATCGCCGTCCGCGCGCAGCTGTCCGTTGCGGTTGTCGATCGTGGCCGCGCGCAGCGTCACGCCGCCGCCCTGCAGACCGAGGTTGGCGCCGCCGGTGTCGCGGTTGTCGATCAGTCCGCCCGCGCGCAGGTCCAAGGTCTGGCCGCCGAAGATCAGGCCGTTCTGGTTGAGCACCTGACCCGTCGTCGCCGTCGTGGTCTGCGCGCCGATCACCTGCCCGCCCCGGTTGTCCAGCGTGCCGGCGATGCCCAGGCTCACCGACTGGCCCGAGATCGCGTTGCGGTTCACCAGCGACGCGGCATTGATCGTCACCGCGTTGCCGGCCATGCCCGCGCCGTTGTCGACGCTGCCAGCGTCGACGCGCAGCGCGCCCTGGGCGCGGAGCCCGGTCACCGTGGTGATCGAGGCATCGAAGGTGTTGGTGAGCGCGGCACCGGCCGTGTCCACCGACAGCGCCCCCAGCGATTGCAGCAGGCCGCCCTGGTTGTCCAGCGCGCCGCTGCGCACCGTCATCGCCTCGCTGGCCAGCACGCGGCCGCCGCGGTTGTCCAGCGACTGTCCGCGCGCGTCCACGGTCACCGTCGAGCCGGAGAGTTCACCGCCCTGGTTGCCCAGGCCGGTCGAGTGCAACGTCAGGCCGCCGGCGGCGAGCACCGAGCCCTGCGCGTTGTCCAGCAGTCCGGACGTGGTGAGGCCGATGGCGCCCTGCACGCTGGCGATGCGACCGCCCTGGTTGGTCAGCGACCCGCCCTCCAGCGAGATCGCGCGTTGCGCGAGCAGCGTGCCCTGCTGGTTCAGCAGCGCACCGCCGGCGCGCACCGTCAGTTGCCCGTCGCTGCCGGCCCAGCCGCCGCGGTTGTCGAGCGCCGCGGCGGCGATCGTCATGTCGCCGCCGCTGCGCAGACGGCCGCCCTGGTTGTCCAGCGCCTCGGTGCCGGTCACGCCGACCTGCAACGTGCCGCCGGCCTGCATCTGACCGCCGGCCGCGTTGCTCAGGCGCCCCGCTTCGACGCTCAGACCGGCGCCGGCCACGATGCTGCCGCCGCGGTTGCCCAGGCTGCCGTCGACATCGAGCGTCGCTGACTGCGCCGCCGTCATCCGGCCGCCGTCATGGGCGAGGCTGCCCGCGACGAGGCGGAGGCTGTCCGCCTGCGTCGTCGCGCCCGTCGCGGTCAAGGCGCCGCTCACCTGCCAGTCCAGCGCCCCCGACGCCAGCACCTGGCCCTGCGCGCCGTCCCACTGCGACGCGCGCAGCGTGAGATTGCCGCCGGCCTGCGCGATGCGGCCCGCGCCGTTGTCGACGGTGCCCGCGGCCAGCGTCAGCTGCGCGCCGGCGGACTCGAGGGTGCCGCCGTGGTTGTCGAGGTTCCCGCCGAGCACCGCCTGCAGCGTTCCCGCCGACGAGGTCTGCGTGAGACGCCCGCCGGCATTGAGCCAGTCGCCGGCCGTCAGCCGGACATCACCGGCGCTCACCTGCGCGGCGGCAGTCACGAGGCGCGCCGTCGCCGCCATCTCCAGCCGCTGCGCCGCGGCCACCGCCGCATGATCCAGCGACAGTTCACCAGCGGTGGCCCGAAGCGCCATCGTGGTGGACTGCAGTTGCGCGCCCTGCAATTGCAGCGAAGGCGCGGTGACGCTCAGATCACCCGCCGCCGTCGCCGCACCGCCGAACTGCAGCGATCGCGTCGCGCTGAGCGACAGGTCGCCGCCCGTCGCCCAGGTGTTGTCGGGACGCAGACCCGCGGCGAACACGCCGTTGCCGCTCAGTTGTCCCGTCGAGGCGCCCAGCGCCCCCTGCGCGGCGATCGTGCCGCCGTTGCGCAGTTCATCCGCCTGCACCGTCGCGCGGCCCTGGCCGTAGACCATGCCGCTGTTGTCGAACAGGCCGGCGACGGTCAGCGTCGTGTCGCCCCCCTTGCACCGTGCCGGCGTTGGTCAGTCGGCCCGCGTCGATCGTCAGCCTGCCGCCTGCACCGATCACGCCTTGCGCCCCGTTGTCCAGGCGGTCCGCGCGCAGCGCCACCGTCTGGCCGGACAACTGCCCGGCGGTGTTGTTCATGCCCGCCGACGCGATGTCGAGGGCCGTCGCGGCCTGCATCAGGCCGCCTCGGTTGTCCAGGTCACCGCCGACGCGCAGCATCGCGTCGCCGGCGCTCAGCAGGCGACCGTTCACGTGGCTCAGGCTGCCTGCGTCGACGCGGACGCTGGCGCCCTGCGTCGTCGCCCCGTCGAGCGTGAGCGCGCCGCTGGCGTTCAGCGTCAGCGCGCCGGTGGCGAGCACCTGCCCTTGCGCACCGTCGAACTGGCGTGCGCGGACATCCAGCGCACCGCCCGCCTGGGCGATCCGTCCCGCGCCGTTGTCGACGCGATCGGCGGCCAGCGTCGTCGACGCGCCGTTCATGCCGAGTTCGCCCTGGCGGTTGTCCAGCAGGCCGCTCACCGTCGCGGTGAAGGCGCCGCCCGCGTCCGTCTGCAACCAGCGGCCGGCGAGGTTGCCCCAGCTCCCCGCGGTCAGGCGGATCGAGCCGGCCTCGAGCGTCGCGCGGCCGCTGTCGACCGCACCGGCCGCCTCCAGCGACAGCGCGTCGCGCACCGACCAGGTCGCGCGATCCAGGCCGATCGTTCCCGCGCCGTCGGTCGCGACCAGCGTCGCCGCCGCCGTCTTCGCCTGGCTGTCCGCCAGATCCAGATGCGCCGCGGTCGCGCTCAACGCGCCGGCGGCGAGCAGGTGGCCGCTCTGCTGCAGCGTGCCGCCCACGGTGAGCCGCAGGTCGCCGGCCGCCGCCAGCGTGCTGTCGCCCTTCAATCCCGCCGCCAGCGTGCCGGCGCTGGCGATGCTGCCGGCGGCTATCGTCAGCCCGCCCTGCGCGGCCACGATGGCAGACGCGTCCTGCGTCAGAGTACCGACCGTCAGCGCGGCATCGCCCTGCGCATGGATCGTGCCGGCATTCGCGAGCGTGTGGGTCACGGTCAGGTCCGCGCGGCCCTGCGCCTGCGCGCTGCCGCCGTTGATCCAATCCGCGGCGGACACCGTCAGGTCGCCGCGCGCGGCGATCAGCCCCAGCGCGCCGTTGTCCAAGGTGGTCGCGGTCAGCGTCACGCGCTGGCCGTCCAGTTGGCCGGCACCATTGCCGATCGTCGCCGCCCCGACGTTCAACGCGCCCATCGCGCTGATCTGTCCGCCCTGGTTCTGCAACGCGGCGGTGATCGTCAACGCCGCATCGCCCTGCACCAGCAGGTGGCCGTTGCGGTGGTCCAGGCTCGCACCGGTCAGCGTCAGCGCCGAGGCCTGTGTCGTCGCGCCATTCAGGTCGATCGCCCCGGTGGTCTGGATCGTCAGCCGACCGTCGGTCAGCAGCTGCCCCGACGCACCGTCCACGCGGTCCGCGCGCAGGACGAGGTCGCCGCCGCCGGCCTGCACCAGGCGGCCGTTGGCGTTGTCCAGGCGGCCCGCCTGCAGCGACATCGCGCGGCCCTGCGCGCTGATGACACCCTGGGCGTTGACGAGGCCTTCCGCGACGGTCGCCTGCCATGCGCCGGTGCTGCCGGTCTGGGCGAGCACGCCGCCCGTGTTGTTCCATTCCCGCGCGGCCAGCGTCACGTCGCGGCCGCTCAGCGTGGCGCCGGTCGTCCGCAGCGCCTCCGACGTCGAGATCGACAGCCCATCGGCCGCCGCCGCCTGCGCACCGTTCAGCGACAGGTCGCCGCGGGTCGCGGTGAACGCCAGGGTCGCGGCCTTCGAACGGCTGCCATCCAGGTCGAGCGTTCCGCCGCTGACGGACAGGGTGCTCGCCGCGAACAGGCTGCCACCCTGCCGGAGCACGCCGGTCGTGCGCAAGCTCAGGTCACCGCCGGCCGCCGCACTGCCGTTGCCGGGCAGCCCCGCCGCAAAGGCGCCGCTGCTGTCGATGGAGGTCGCGTCGACGCCCAGATGTCCTTGCGCCGCGATCGTGCCCGTCGATTGCTGGGTCAGTCGCCCGGCGTTCAGCACGAGGTCGCCCAGGCCCTGCACCGTCCCGCTGTTGGCGAGACTGTCGACGACGTTCAACGTCATCCCGCCTTGCGACTGCAGATGGCCGGCGTTGTCCAAGGTGTTCGCACGCACGGTCAGGCGGTCCGCGCCGGTGATCAGGCCTCGTCCGCCATTCGTCAACGCCCCCGCGTCGAGCGCGACGGTCCTGCCGCTGATCTCGCCGTCGAGGTTGCTGACCGTATCGCCGCTCACCGACACCGCGCCACCGGCCTGCATGGCACCGGCCGCGTTGTCGATGGTCCGCGCCGCGGCGACCAGGCCTTCCGACGCGGCCATCTTGCCGCCCCGGTGAACCAAGGCTCCTGCCTGCAGGTCCATCGTGCGCGCCTGCGTGACCGCATCGCTCAGGTCCGCATTGCCGCTGACGCGCATCTGCAGCGCGCCTCGCGCCAGCAACTCGCCGCGCGCGCCGTCGAGGCGACCGGTGTTCAGTGTCAGCGCATCGCCCGCCTGCGCGACGCGGCCTGCCGTGTTGTCGAACGAGCCGGCCGTGATTCCCAGCGATGCGCCGTTGGCGCCGATGTGTCCACCCGCGTTGTCCAGACGTCCGGCGACCTGCAGCGTCATCGCGCCCGTGGGACCGGTCTGCAGCACTTCGCCGTCCGCGTTGCGCCATCCGTCCGCCTTGATCGCCACCTGGGCGCCGGCGAGACGTGCGCCTGCCGTGGAGAGCTGGCCGGCACCGTCCAGCACCAAGGCGCCCGACGTCGACACCGTCGCGCGGTCCATCGTCATGCCGCCCTGACGGGCCGTCATCGCGACGCTGGCGGCCTGCGAGGCGCTGTCCTGCAGGGCCAGCGACGCCGCGGTCGCCGTCAATGCGCCGCCGGCCAGCAGCGTGCCGCCATGACGCAGCGTCCCGGCGGCATCGATGCTCAGGTCGCCCGCGTTGCCGACGGTGCCGTCGACACGCAGACCCGCGGCCAGCAGACCGGTGGTCGACACCTGGTCGGCCCGCACGAACAAGGCGCCCCCCGCCGCGAGGACGCCCGTCGTTTCGAGTCGCGTGGCCGCGATGGCGGCGTCGCCGCGCGCATAGAGGCTGCCGGTCCCCAGCAGGCGATCGGCGTTCAGTGTCAGCGCGCCTGCCTCGAGGCGGCCGCTGCCGTTGTCCCATTCACCCGCGAGCAGCGAGGCGCGCCCGCTCGCCGCGACGACGCCGTCCGCATTGACCAGCTGCTGCACGTTCAGCGACAGGGCGTCCGCGACGATCTGGCCGCCGGTGTTGTCGATGGCGACGATCCGCTGCCCGGCGCCGGCCCCCAGAGCGCCGGCGGACTGCATCACGCCGCTCCGGTTGCCGAGACGGCCAGCCTCGACCCGCAGCACGCGACCGCTGGTGGAGAGCACCCCCTCGCTGTTCTCCACGACGGCGGCGCGCAGCGACAGCGTGTCGCTGTTGGCCTGCAGGACGCCGCCGGTGTTGTCGAGCCGGCCGTCGACGTCGACGGAGGCATCGGCTCCGGACGCGACGCGCGTGCGGGCGCCGCGATGCGACAGCTCGGTCGCCTGCCATCGGATCGTCGAGGCCGACACCTCGGCGCGATCGATCACCGCCGTGGTGGCGTCGATGCGGAAAAGGCCGTTCGACAGCACCTGCGCGGTGCCCAGGTCCAGCGAGCCCGTGCGCATCAGCAGTGCGCCGGCGCCGTAGTGCTCCACCCGGGCGCGCTGCGCGCTGAGGGTGTCGGCCGCGAGCAGCAGATCGGTCCCGTTGGTGGCGATGCGCGCGTCGTCGGCGACGATGCCGCCCAGGACGCTCACGGACAGGGCCTCGGTGCCCAGGCTCAGCCACTCGGACTTGCGCAGGTCGATGTCATGCGCGGCGACGGACAGCGCCTGTCCCGCGAGGCTCGCCGCCTGCGTGCTCAAGCGGCCGTCGGCCTTCAGGCTCAGCGTGCCGCCGGCCGAGAGCTGCGCGCCGTCGACGGTCAGCGTCGGCGCGGTCGCGACGATGGTGCCGGCCTGCGCTTGCGCGCGCGTCAGGTCGACCGACGCCGTGCCGGTGGCCTCGATGCCGTTGCCGGCGATGAGCAGCGCGTCGCGCGCCGCCACCGTGTCGCCGTCGAGCGCGATCGAGCCGGCCTGCGCCTGCGCGCCGCCGAGATCGATCGTCGGTGCCTGCACCGTCAGCCGGTCCGCGGCCAGCAACTGGCCGGCCTGCTTCGCGGACTGCGTCGCGGTGAGCGCCAGGCTGCCGCCGCCGCCCACGATCGCGCCGTCCGCGGCCAGGCCCGCCGCGGTCACGCTGCCGGCCTCGCCCACCAGTTGCGGCGCGCGCACGTCCGCCGAACCGCGCGACGCCAGCCAGCCGGCATTGCGCACACCGGCGTTGGATTGCACCGTCAGCGCCGGCGCGCCGTTGGCATCGGCCTCCTGCGCATAGACGGTGCCGGTGTTGTCCAGCCAGCCGTCCGCTCGCAGCGTCAGCTGGCCGCCGACGACCTGTCCGGCCTGGCGCACGCCGAGACCCGCCTCGGTGCCCACCAGCGTGATGCGCTGCGCGTAGATGCCGCCCAGCGCGGTGCTGTCCAGCGCATAGCGCGGACGCTCGCCCGTCGGCGTCAGCGATTCACCGCCGGCGACGCCGGTGCCGTCCACCGTCATCACCTGCGTGCCGGTCTGGATGCGGGCGTCCTTGGCCCAGATCCCGGCGTTGATCTCGACGGCGCGCGCGAGCAGCGCCGTGTAGTCGGTCGAGGCGCCGTCCAGGCCCTGCCCGTCCACGCGGATCAGCCCGCCCTGCACGCCGTAGCCCGCGATGCTGCCGTCGGCGTTGAAGCGCGGCGCGCCGGTGGTCAGCACGGCCGCGCTCGCATTGATGAAGCCGGCGCCGTCGACCTGGATGCCGGCCGGATTGGCGATGACGACCTCGGCACGCTGGCCGGCCACCTCGACATAGCCCTTCAGCTGACTGGGCGCGCTGCTGTTGACCTCGTTCAGGATCACGCGTGCGCCGCCCCTGGCCAGCCACGGATTGCCCTGCACGAAGCCGCCGAGCTGCGTGCTGACGTCGGTGCGCGCGTTGTTCAGGATCACGCCGCGCTTGTCGACGTCGAACTGGCTGTAGGTGTTGCGCGAGACGCCGGCGGCGCCCGGCGTCTGGATGTTGACCTGCACCGTGCCGTTGGCGCTGTTGACCACGGTCGGTTGCTGGCCCTTGGGCGCGTTCGGATCGGCCTTGACCTGCGCGGACGCGTCCGGCGCGAGCGTGATCACCGCGCCCATCGCGAAGGCCGCCGCCAGCGCGAGCAGCGTCGGCGGGCCGCGCGAGGCCGCGGGAACCGCCTCGGCGCTGGCCGGCGCGCGGGCGGCCGGTCCGCTGCTCTCCCCGGCACCGCCGCCCTTGACATGGCTCAGGGCGGTCTCGGCCACGGCCATCAGCTGGCCGCGCTGCTTGTTGAAGACGATTCGGTACTGGAGACGGTTCATCGCGATATCACCGGGAGAAAGTCAACACGACAGGTCAACGGGGTGGCTGGACGGGGCGGATCGGCCGGGGCCGCTCAACGCCGACCGCTCAGCGGGAATAGGTCAGGTTGAAGCCCGCGACGACGCGGGCGGCAGGGAAGCGCGACGGCTGCCACAACGGCGCGCCGGCGAACACCTCGAGCGAGACGCCCTGCGTGCGCACGCGCGATCCGATGACGGCGCCGGTCAGGTGCCGGCCGGCCAGACGCTCGGCGCCGTTGC
Organism: Roseateles chitinivorans; assembly: GCF_050632145.1. Taxonomy (GTDB): domain Bacteria; phylum Pseudomonadota; class Gammaproteobacteria; order Burkholderiales; family Burkholderiaceae_C; genus Roseateles; species Roseateles chitinivorans_B. The sequence goes on along the minus strand of NZ_CP192577.1, from coordinate 3,426,260 downwards.
CGCCGACCAGGCCGGCATCCACGCCGAGGTACATCGACACGGCCGGGGACTGCTGCGCCGCGGACAGCGGCAGCTCGGCCTCGTTGCGCCAGAGCAGGCCGTTGTCGGCGGACAGCGACGCGTCGCTGCCGAAACCGCGCACCGTGTAGCGGCCGCCGATCGAGAAGCGGTCCTGCGGCGTGAGCCGGTTCAGCGCGTACTGGCCGCGCAGCGACGTGCTCAGCTGCAGCTGACGGCGGCCGAGCGCCAGCGCGCCGTTGACGCTGTAGCTCCCCTGCAGCAGACGCACGCGCGACTCGGCTTCGCCGAAGGCCTCCTCGGGCGCCTCCAGCGCATGGAAGGCACCGGTGCCTCGCTTCAGGCTGAGCTCGGCCTCGCTGCCGATGCCGCCGGCATTGCGCTTCAGGTTGATGCCGGCCTCCCAGCCGCCGGTGCGACGGCGCTGGACCTCGACCTCGGTGTCGTCGATGTAGTTGCGCGACCCGCGTCCGAACAGCTTCACGTAGCCGCTGAACTTGTACTGGCCGTCGCGCCAGAGCATGCGCGTCAGCTTCAGTTCGCCATTGCTGCTGGCGCCGCGGTAGACATAGGTCTGGTTGGCGCCGATGACGACCTGCCGGTAGCCGCTGCGGCTGACCGTGACGCTGACCAGCGCGTGGCCCCACGGCAGCGAGTAGTGCAGCACGTGGCCGCCGGTGCCCTTGTGCGGACCGTCGCGGGCGTCGACGCGGCGCGCCAGCCAGTCGGCATCGCGGTTGAGCGTCGCGTAGAAGAGGTCGTTCAGCGTCAGCGCATGGTCCAGCGACGCGGTCAGCGCCAGCGGATAGCGGCCGGTGGCCTCGCTGCCGCTGTCGTCGAGGGAGACCTGCCAGCGCCACTGACGGCCGCCCTGGTAGCTGACGGCGAGGTCGCTGTAGCCCGGCTCGCCGGTGCCCTGCGCGGGCTCGACCTGGATGTCGGCCTGCGCGCCGGGGACGCGCTGCAGGTTCTCGAGCGCCTGCTCCATGTCGCGCAGGTTGAGCACGTCGCCGGGCGTCACCGGCAGCGCGTTGGCGAGCCGCACCTGCGGCGACGTGCCTTCGCGCAGACGGATCGCGTGCACGCGGCCCGGCACGACGGTGAGCACGAGATGGCCGGTCGACAGATCCTGCGGCGCCGCGAGCACGCGCGTGGTGATGAAGCCTTCCTCGATCAGCGCGTCCTGCAGCCGCGTCACCAGTGTGGCGATGCTGCCGGTGCCCAGGCAGCGTCCGATCGGCGCGTCGTCGCCCTGGGGGCCGTCGAGCGCGCCGATCTGGCGCGCCATGCGGGGCTGGCCCTCGACGCCGCGCAGCTCGATCTGGCTGATCGGGAAGCACGGGGACTCGTCGTCGCGCAGGCGGGGACGCGCCTGCGGCGCGCTGGCGCGCAGGCGGATGTCCGGTTCGCGTTCGAGCGACTGGCGCTGCTGCGCCTCGCGCTGCTGCTGGAGCTGGCGCTGCGCATCGGGGTCGACGGTGCCCGGCGGCAAGGCCTGACCCCGGGCGGTTTCGTAGCCGGCGCACAAGGCGGCAGCGATCGCGATGGTGGCGACCGTCGGCACGCCGACGGCCGGACGCCGCCGCGTGGGCGTCCGCATTTCATACTTCTCTTGCATCCCTGCCTGCCGTTGGTCTGGCGTTGTTTTTTCAACCCAGGACGGGCCAGGCGAGCGGCGATGCGTCACGAACCGGTCGAGTCCGGTTCGGCAACCCCGCTATCTCAACTCGTGACATCTGTCGGATGTCGGCGCCGAGACCGGAGGCTTTGCGTCGCCGGCTCGCGCCGGTTTTGCCCTGATCAGTCCCTGAGTGGTGACATCCCTCACGGAGTGCACGCCCTCATGGGGAACTGAGGTAAATGACTGTATCGGAAGGCAACAGGACTGACACATCGCCACCCGGGGGTGGTTGACGGGCGATGGACGGATGCAGTAGCGGCAGCGATAGCGGGAATGGATGAGGCCAAGATGGCCGCTCTTCACTCCGGATCGATATCGATCCAGTCCTCGGTGCGCCGCCTGCTCCCCAGGCCCAGGGTGTCGAACGCGTCGCGGGCAGGCGCCTGAACGGTCACGCCGAGCAACGCGAGCGCCTCATTGATCGGGCCGATGCGTTCGGAGGAACACGGTCCGTAGGCAAGCCGACCGTCATCAAAGAGCACCGCTCCTTGCGTACCGGCGCCGCCGAAATAGTCAGTCTCGAAGTACATCACGCGACCTCCGCGAGACAGCTCAGCGAGGACGGCCAGCAGTGGGTCGCACAGATAGACAAAGCCGTCGGTCGACCCCGGGAGTGGCAGCGGCAGAAGGGCGTCGAGGTCGCCGTCTCGCGTTGGCAAGAGGGCCAGTCCTTGCGACAGCGTCACCGGAGGTGCCAGTCCTTGCCGTTTTGAGAAGTCGCTCAGCAGGTCGGTGAGGGCGATGAATCCGGTGACGATGTGGGTCATAAGAGTCGGAGAAGTGGCGTGAGGCGCTTGGTCCATGCGCATCAGTTCAGATGCCCGTCAGCGCCTTCATGACGCGCGACCAGTCATCACGTGTGCTTGCAGTCCAACGTCGAATCGACCACCGTTGCCAGAGCGTAGGTATCGCGTTCCGAATGCGATGCTGCCGGATCGCCTCGTCCAGTGATTGCCCGTCGAAGCCGGTCCACACGCCGCCCGGCAAGGCGTGGAGATTCCGCCAGCAGGCCGGCGCGACTTCGGTCTCGTAGATGCGCTGCAGTTCGTCGACGGGTAATCCCGCCGCTGCCAATTCACGCGCGATGGACTTCAGGTCGAGTTCATCCAATTCCGTATCCAGGAACAGTTGCGAGATTGCCAGCCGCGCGGAACGATGCACCGGCGTATCGATGTAGTCCATCGAATCCACTCGTGTTCAAGGGGCCGCGGACGCCGCGGCGATCGTCTCACTTCGCGGCCTGAATGCGCTCCCGGAGATACTGCAATTGCTTGCCGCTGATGACAGCGACTTCGCGGAAATGCGGCCCCATCTTCAGCCCGGTCACACAGGCGGCCACCGGGTCCTTCCTGATCTCGGGCTGGTTCAATTCCTGCTGTATGGCGGCGATGCCGAGCTGCTCCTTCTGGATTCCCAATTGGAGGTAGACGTACACCGCGGTCTTGGTCGCATCATCCAGAAACGAAGCACGCTGTTCTTTGCTCCATCCCAATTCATTGGCCTTCGTCTCGAAGAGCCGCATCACTTCCTTGACGGAGGCCTGTTGTGACTCCTTGAAGCTTCCCACCTCTTGCTGGAGCGCCGTGGCCGTTGCGATTGCCGCCGCTTCGCTCTCGCATTGAGCATGGCCGGCGAGCGGAAGGCAGAGCGACAAGAAAGCGACGGAAATGCGAAGTGTTTTCATGAGAGTGGTCGGGCGGGACGCTGGCCATGTGCCGGCAAGTCAATCGTGCGGATGGAAGCGTACCTGACAGCACGGTCAGACGTTCCGAGGAGGAACGCCGAGTCGGTTTCAGCAACAGGGAAGTTCCCCCTCCTACAATCCGCGCGCCTTGTCAGGAGCCCGCATGCCCGCACCGATCGACTTCTATTTCGACTTCGCCTCGCCCTACGGCTACATCGCCGCGCAGAGCATCGACGAGCTCGCGACCAAGTACGGCCGCACGGTCAACTGGCACGCGATCGTGCTGGACGCCAACTTCCAGTCGCTCGAACGCATCCGCGTGCCCAACAGCGTCATGCGCAGCGACTACGTGCGGCGCGACGTCACCCGGCTCGCCGCGTTCATGAAGGTGCCCTACAACACGCCGACCTCGCTGGGCCTGCACACCGAGATGGCCGCGCGCCTGTTCCACTGGTTCAACGACCGCGACCCCGAGCAGGGCCGCAAGTTCGCGCAGTCCGTCTACAAGGCCTACTTCGTCGACGACCGCAACATCGCGCAGGCCGAGGTGCTGCAGGACCTGTGCGCCACCCAGCACGTCTCGCCCGACCAGCTCCAGGCCATCGCCAACGACACCGCCGCGCGCGCCCGCCTGAAGGCCGAGATCGACCTCGCCGAAGCCCGCGGCGTGTTTGGCTCGCCGTTCTTCATCGTCGAAGGCGAACGCTTCTGGGGCAACGACCGCCTGCCGCAACTCGAACATTGGCTGGCGAACGGCCCGTATTGATCGGGGATCGGCTCGACCGGGTCGGTCGAGCCTGCCGGGTCGCGTTGACCCGGCTCACCGGCCGTTACTCCTTGTCGGCCGGGTAATGTCCGGCGCCCCCGGTCATCTGCGACCGCCAGGACCGCGTTGTCCACGCATGTTGTCCCCTTCATGGAGGTCCCACATGCGAACGCTTCGTTCCCTGCTGCTCGCGCTGGTCGCAGCGCCGCTGGTCGCGACATTGACCGGCTGCGTCGTGGTCCCCGCCCACCGTTATCACGGCTATGACCGCGGCTACGTCGACGGCGGCGGCTACGGCTATTCGGACGGCGGCCCGGTCGTCACCGGCACGATCTGGATCGACGGCTACTGGGACAACCGCGGCGGCGGCCGCCGCTGGATCCCGGGCCACTACGGCCCGCGGCGCTGAGCCGCCCGGCGATCCACCGGCTTCCACCCCACCGCCGACGTCGCCATCGGCCCCACCACATCTCCACGAGGAGGGTGACCTGCCCCTGGTCAGTTCGAGCACAGGAATGTGGCCACGCCGCGATAGCTGGCACCGGCGCGGGTGTCGGTGACCTGGTATCCCGCGATGAGACGGAACTTGCCGTTGCCGGCGTCCCCCAGAGTCAGCATCATCCCGTCCCCTTGGCCGGCGAAACCGCCGGTGAATGGCGTGCTGCCCGGCCGCAGGGCGAGGCCCTTCGTCGACGAGGTGGCCACGACGGACCTGGCCGTCACCGTGATCGACAAGTCCGCCACGGCAGCGTCGTCGGCGAAGCTGAGCGCGGCCGTGCCGGTCGCGAGACCGAGCGCTTCGCCGGTGGCGGCATCGAGGACGTTGGGCGCCGTGAATTGACCCCCATCGCAGGTCAGCTTGCCGGAGGTCGGGAACGAGATCGGCTGGTTGAAGACGACGTAATGGAAGGCGCCGTTGGACGCCGTCCCAAGCACCGTTGACCGTCCGCCGATCACGGCGCTTCCCCCGGCCCATCGGCCCTGCCCCCAGGTTTCATCACCGGCGACGTTCAGCACCGACCGGTTGGGGCCGGTCAACGTGTTGTCGTTGATGGCGACAACACCGCCCGCGGGCTGCTGGTCCCAGGTCACCACCGCGCCGGTCGCCTGCGAGGTGGCGCTGATCGCGAGGTAACGCAGCGTGGTGAGCTTCAGGAAGGGCTCCTCGACCTTGCCGGGGTCCGCCGCCGCGGCGTTGCCCGCGATCGTGCCGTCGACCTTGTCGCCGGTCGTCGTGGCCGGGTTGACGGCCTCCGTGCCGCCATCGTTGCCTCCCCCACCACAGGCGACCAGGGTCGCGATCAGCGGAAGCACCGCCAGGGCATGCTTCATTCCAGAGGTCATGGGTTTTCTCCACTCGTTGATGTCCGGGAACGCCGCGCTCGATGCACGACATCCGGTGAGTGGCAGGCGCTGGCGGTCGCGCAGCGCTCTCGCGTTGATAAATATCAAACCTGTCCGCGATCGAGACCGAGGCTGCGAGCGTCCCTTGAACGACGAAGCCGGCACGAGGCCGGCTTCGTCTTCCGTGAGGAGCGCCCGCATGGGCGCCCGCCGCTCACGAGCGGCGCATCATTGCGCTGCGCAGTCGAACGTCGCGATGCCGCGATACCGCGTGCCGTCCGCCACGGCCACATAGCCGACGATCACGCGGTGCCGGGCACCCGTGCCCTTCGCCGTGCTCAGCATCAAGCCCTGCATGCCGCTGCTCAGGAGGCTGCCGGTGTAGAGGCTCGTGGTCGGGCTGGACAGCGTGCGGCCGGTGGCCGACACGGTGCCCGTCTTGCCGTTGCCCAGATCCACGGTGATCGACGCGTCCACCACGGCGCCCGATGCCGTGTAGCTCAGCGCCGCGCTGCCGCGCGCGGTGCCGATCTCCGGCGTGTTCGGGTCCTCGACCAGCGTCGGCGAGGTGAACTTGCCGGCATCGCAGGTGTAGGCACCGCTGGTGGGGAAGGCGTCCAGCGCGTTGTAGGCGATGTAATGGACGTTGGAATAGACGGTCGCGCCCAGCGTCGTCGTCGTGCTGCCCAAGGTGGCGGTGCCCTTGGTCCAACGGCCCAGCGCGACGCTCGCGTCGCCGGTGATGTCGGCCACCACACGGTCGGCGCCGGCCAGCACGTTGCCGTTCAGCGCGACGACGCCGCCGTTGGCTTGCTGGTCCACCGCCTGCAGACGACCGGCGCCCTGCAGCGCCGTGCTCATCACCACGTAGCGCGGCGAGGTTCCCGGCGCAAAGGCCGTGACCGACGAGGTGGAAGTGCCGGTGCTGCCGCCACCGGTCGTGGTGCCTGTGCTGCCACCAGCGCTGCCGCCCGTGGTGCCCGTGGTGCCCGTTCCCACGTTGGCGTTGACTGCGGTGTCGCCGTCACTGCCACCGCCGCCGCACGCCGCCAGCGCCGCGATCAGCGGCAGGAACACGAACACCTTCTTGACTTCGAACTTCATGACATTCCCTGAATTGAAACTTCTGTTGCCAATTGAATCCATCGGCGGGGCCGGAGTCTGGTGGGACTCGCCGCGAGCCGGGCGGGACTTTTTGGCGCCTCAAAAGGGAATCGGATCCGGTGCGCGCTATGCGCCCAACCTGCCTGAAGGTGTGGGGTGGCGTTCACCCCCCAAGGGGTGTAGCGCTTGACCAGGAATTCGCGCCTGCGATATCCGCGTGGGGCCCGAACGGACCACGCGGTCACCGGGTCATTGGGGGCGATGCCCTGAGCGTGCGGCAGTACCTTGTCTCTGACCCAGGCCTGGACCGCTGCCGTGTCGCCGATGTCGCCCGCGTAGGGAAAACGGGGGACCAGCGGCTCGTTGTCGCCGCGCGGCCGCCCGCGCCAGACCTTCAGCGGCAGGGCCAGGCTCGCGCCGCTGGGCAGCTGCCGCACGGTGATGTCCATGTAGCGGGTGTCGCCCGAGGTCGGGAGTCCCGCATGCATGACGCCGGGAACGCGCCGCACGAGGTCCGCGAAATCCAGGCAGGCGCTCGCGCAATGACTGTCCGTCAGCAGCACCAGTTGACCGCCGAAGGCCCGGCCCTCCGGCCTCGGGTCCTGCGCCGGCGTGTCATCCGGCTGCGGCAAGGTCGCATCGCCCCGTGCGAGGGCCTCGTTCATGCCTCGCAGCAATTCGGCGACAAGACGCAGCGTCGGGCCGTCGGCCCCCTCCAGCCGCGCGGCCATCGCCAACCGTTCGACCAGGGCATCGCGCGCGATCCCGGACACCCGCCACGTCGCCTTCGAGGCCCCATCGTCCGCCGGCGTCCGTTCCTTCAACAACGCCTGCAACACGCGGAAGCCGACCATCGCATTGCCGCCGTTGTTCCCTCGGGTGTCGAGCACGACGGCGCGAACCTCGTCAGCCGCGCCGATGGTCGCGATCTCGGCCAGGAAGGCCGACAGCCGCTCGCCGTCCTCGGTCATGAAGTCGGACGCATGAATCCAGCGGATCGACCCCGACGGCGCAGTCACGCCCTGGGGCGGCGTTTCGGCGCGCCAGCGGGTCAGCCCTTCGAACGAGTCCTGCCAGGTCAACGGGATGTCCTGCGTGCGCCCGGCGGTCGTGCGAACGGTGCAGCGAGCGGGTGGCGCGACACGCCACGGTTGTTCGTTCGGCCACTGGTTCGTGAGGTGCAGGGCCACATGGCTTCTGGCGGCATCGAGCGCCCGGCGGTCCACGTAGGGCGCGACCCGCGAACCCAGCCAATCGCGCACCGGCACGTCATCGCAGGACAGCAGTTCATCGCCGACGCGCGGCAATGCGCTGCGCCATTGCGCGGCGCTGCGCGTCACGAGGTACTTCCCGGACCGGGACTGGACATTCCAGCCGGCCCAGCGCGCGCCCCCGGATGGCGGCCGCTCGCGCCAGACGGCCAGATGGCCGTCCTGGTAACCCGCCGCGTAGAAGCGCAGCGCCGTCCAGGCCCGCGCCTCCGTGTCCGCCTGCCGGGCCAGCGCCATCGCCTGACGGAACCCGCGTGTCCGCCAGGCGTGGAAGGCGGGATCCGGCTCGAGCATGCCGGGGTGCGCCTGTTCGATCAGCCGGTGTGCCGCGACGAGATCGGCCTCGGCCTGCTCGCGCCATGACGTCCCGACCACCGGCCGTTCCTGTGCAGGAACGGCCGGGATGTCCCCGGCCGCCGTCGCCGCGACGGGCAGGATGCTGAACAGGACCAGTCCGCCAGCGGCCCGTGACAGGGCGCGTAGACCGCTGCGCGAAGCGGGCGCCCTCACGCGCTCAGCTCGCCTGCTTGAAGGCCATCACGGCCTGGTTGCGCAAGGTGCGCAGCAGCGACAGCTGCTTCTCGTCGAGCACGACGCTGCCCGGCTCCGCCTTGTCCGCGTAGATCATCGCGAACGGCGCGCCGCGCAGCGCCATCGGCAGGATCAGGAAGCTGTGCGCCTTGGCGCCGCTGAGGAACCATGGCGGCAGCCGCTCGGCGATCTTGGGCTGCGAGGCGTCGGCGATCAGCGTGTCCACGCCCTTGGTGCAGATGGCCGTGAAGAGGTCCGCCGGCAGGCCGGGCATCACCCGCAGCGGCACGCGGAACAGCGGCACCACCGCCTCCACGCCGTCGCCCAGGCCGAAGCGGCCGGTGAGCGTCTCGGTCTTCGGGTCGCGCAGGCAGAAGATCACCCGGCGGAAACCCAGCCCGCGGTACATCGTCTCCAGGATCATCCGCAGGATCTCGTTGAGCTTGAAGCTCTCGACCATCGCGTTGGTGATGTCCTGGATGCCCGCGGCCAGCGTCGCCGCCGCCTGGTCGGGCGAGATCGCGCCCGGCGGCGCATGCCCCTCGACCACCGTCGCCTGCAGCTGGTGCGGCGAGAGCGTGTCCTCCGCCGACGGCGTCAGCGGCGCCAGCAGGCGCTGCGCCGGCGAGTTCTTCGCCAGCTTGATGTCCATCGCCTGCGCGAGCTGCGTGAGCCGCTGCCGCGCCTGGTCGGCCGCGGCCTCGAAGGCCTTGGCCTCCACGCCCAGCGCCCGCGCGTAACGCTGCGCCATCGCGCGCACCTTGGCATGCGCCTCGGCGGGATCGCTGTTCAGGATGACGTCCGCGACGTCGTTGCTCGCGCGACCCAGCCAGCGCATGCGGTCGGTCGAGTGCTCCACCAGCCGCACCGGCGCATCGCCGTCGGGCCGCTGCATGCTGCGCTGCAGGCTGTCCGGGAACCCCCACTGCCGCGCCACGCCCAGGCCGAGGCTCTCGTAGCTCAGCCCCAGCACCTGCGCGGAAGCCGCGGCCTCGCTCAGCGGCGGCGCCGCCTGCTCACCCATGCCGCGCTCCGGCCGCACCACGCGGCGCACCTGCTGCGCCTCCTCGGGCAGGTAGAACTCGGCCAGCAGGCGGCCCAGTCCCTGGAACATCGTGGCGAGGAAGGACTCCTCGTTCTCGCGCGGCACCAGGCACAGCTCGCGCGCCAGCGAGCCCGCCATCAGCGATCGGAGGAACTCCTCCTTCAACCGCTGCGCGTGGTTCTTGTTCTCCATGCGCTCCAGCAGGACCAGCGACAGCGCCAGGTTGCGGATGCCGCCGAAGCCCACCAGCGCCACCGCGCGCGACACCGTGCTGATGTGCCCGCCGCCCGCATGGCTGAACTGCACCGTGTTGACCAGGCGCAGCAGCTTGTTGGTCAGCGCCACGTCCTTGAGGATCTCGTTGGAGAGCGAGGTCAGGCTCTCGTTGTCGGACTGCGTCATCCGCTGGATGCGCGTCACCGAATCGGCCATCGCCGGGAAGTCGCTGCGATGCCGCATGCGGCGCAGCAGGAACTCGAGCGTCGCGTTGCCGCCCTCGCCGCCTTCGGTGGTCTCGCTGGCGGCCGGATGCAGCCACGCGGCCAGCGCATCGTGGAAGGCCTTGGCGTCGGCCCAGCGCTGCGAGGATTCGCGCGACAGGCCGCGCAACAGTACGGCGCGCAGCGCATCGTCGCTGTCGGGGCCGAGGTCGGCGGGCGGATCCAGCGTCTGCTCCATCGCGCGGCGCACCGCGCGCCACGGATCGGGGTCGTAGTTGAGCCGCTGGCCGGACAGCATCTCGCTGAGCATCACGGCGGCCGCGAAGACGTCCATCACCGGCGACGCGGGGTCGCCCTTGGCCGCTTCCGGCGAGATGTAGCCCGGCGTGCCGACGATGCGGTTCGGACGCGCAGCGGCCCCCGCCACGCCGGACTGGATGCGTCCGGCGATGCCGAAGTCCATCACCTTGGGCCGGCCCGTCGAGTCGATCAGGATGTTGGACGGCTTCAGGTCGCGGTGCACGACACCCGCCTGGTGCGCCGCATGCAGCCCGTCGAGGATGCCCAGCATCATCGCGACGGCTTCGCGCGCCGGCAGCCGGCCGCGCTGGCGCAGCCGCTCGGTCAGCGTGCCGCCGGGCACGTACTCGAAGACCATGTAGGCCTGACCGGCCTCGATGTCGGCCTCGAAGACCGGGACGATGTTGGGATGCGTCAGCCGGCTGACCGCCCGGGCTTCATGCAACCACGCGTCGACGCTCGCGCGGTCGACCGCCTGTGTCAGCACCTTCAGCGCGACCTCGCGGTCCAGCCGCGGATCGTGGGCGAGCCAAACCAATGCCTGGGCCCCCTGCCCAAGACTGCGCAGCGGCTTGAAGCGCCCGACAGCGGGCGGCATGGCGGTCATGGTCGGTCCTTGCCGGGCTCGGGTGCGCCGGACGGGCGTGTGCCGGTCGGCGACCCTGGCTGGGCGGTGCTGTTCGTGTTGTTGATGGCCGTGTTCGTGGCCGTGTTCGTCGCAGGCGCCGGCGCGCCGGATTCGGCGCGCTCGCGCAACCGGGAGCGCGGCGCCGCGGTCGCGGCCGCGCCGACGGCCGGGTCGCTCATCGCGCCGAGGCCGCTTTCGCCGGCGTCGGCGATCGCGCCGCTGGCACCGAGCGCGTCGTAGATCTCGCGCAGTCCCAGGCCGAGCGCGCGCGCATACCGCCGCGTCGCGAGCTCGATCGCCGCCTGGCGCTTGCGCTCCGGCAGGGCCAGCGCATCCACCAGTTCATTGGCCAGGCTGCAGGTGAGCCGCAGCATCTCGGTGTCGCCGTCGGCATGGCGCACCGGCGCCTCCTGCGGCTGGCGGCGCATCATGTGCTGCAACTCGTCGCCCAGGCCCCAGTACTTCGCCACCGCCAGGCCCAGGCTTTCCAGGTCGCAGCCCAGCACCGCATAGGCAGCGGACTGCTCGTTCATGCCGCGCGGATTCGGGTTGTCCTCGGTCGCCTCGGGCGCGACCTGCAGCTGGCGGATCTGCTGCGCGTCGTCCGGGAAGTGGTACTGCACCAGCAGCCGCCCGAGGTTCTGCATCAGCGAGATCAGGTAGATGACCTCGCCGTCGTAACCGGCCGGGCGCAGCGCCTGCGCCACCTGACCGGCGCGGTGCACGCGGCGCATCACGCTCTGCATGAACTGCGCCTGGCCTTCGTTCATCGGACCGGGCCAGGGCTTGAGCGCCCGCGCCGCATCCTCGAGCCCGTTCAGGCCCAGCATCGCGATCGCGCGCTGCAGGTTGAGCACGGTGCCGCCGCTGGTCGGTCCCTGCTGGCGCAGCGCGTTGTTGACGCGCCGCAGCAGTTCCAGCGCCAGGGCCATGTCCTTCAGCGCCATCGATGCCAGCTGACTGCCGTGCTGCCCCGCCATCGCCGAGGACGACACCGTCGTCACCAGCCGGGTCGAGGTGCTCGGCAGGTGGCCGAAGCGCTGCATCTTGTCCTTCAGCAGCGCGATCGGGCCGCCGTCGTCCTGCTCGGCCGACAGGCGCCAGCCGTCCAGCGCGCGCCAGAAGCTGCGCGCCAGGTGATAGCGCTGACGCGTCTCGCCGGTCGCTGGCGCGGTTGACGATGGCGCGCAGCGGCTCGGGGATCGCATACGGCGTCTCCCAGCCCAGACGGACCAGGTCATGCCCCTGCGGCTGCATGCGCTGCAGCACGACCTGCAGGTCGCTCTCCTCCAGCACCGGCCTGCCGCTGAGCAGGCGATGCAGCACCAGGCCGATGCAGACGACGTCCTCCTCCGCCGCCTCGCGCACGGCGCGACGCGTGGTGGTGTTGAAGTCGACGTTCGGCGGCACGACCTCCTGCGCGACCTCCAGGCCCAGCACGCGGACGTGGTTGGCGCCGTCGACGACGATGTGGGCGAGCTGGATGTCGCGGTGGGCGTGACCCGCCTCGTGCGCGAAGGCCAGACCCTCGAGCGCCTGCGCGGCCCAGCCGGCGGCGTCCAGCGGCAGCGGCGGCGCACCGCGGGAGATGCGTTCTTCCAGCGTCTCGCCGAGCGCGCGGTCGTAGGCGACGTAGGGCCAGGGATCGACGCGACCGGTCTCGATGACGTGGGCCAGGTTCGGGTGATGGATGCGGGAGGCGCCGTCGACCGTCTTCAGCCAGTGCAGCATCGCCGCCTCGCTGTTGGGCTTCTCGCGCGGCATCATCAGGAACATCTCCTGGCCGCTCTGCGGGTCGAAGACGACCCACAGCATCGAGCGCAGGCTCTTGTGCAGCAGCGCGCGCAGCTCGAAGCGGCCGAAACGCTTCATCGGGGCGGCGGTGGATGTTGTGGTGTTGTCAGACACGAGCGATGTGCGGCACCCGACGGTGCAGGGCCACGGACCTTTTGTAGCTTGGATTGGACCGAAAACCCGGAGTCCTCGCCTGAAGAACTGAGGGGGATTCTCCGCTCAGTTCTGTAACTGCGCCCACACCTTTTCCAGGCGCTTGACGCTGACCGGCTGCGGTGTCCTCAGTTCCTGTGCGAAAAGGCTCACCCGCAATTCCTCGAGCTGCCAGCGGAAATCCTCCACCCGCGCATCGGTCGTGCCCTTGAGGTCGGCCACCCGGCGCGACCAGCGCTGCTCCAGCGGACGCAGCTCCGACAGCAGCCTGGCGTCGCGCGCCGCGTCGGCGCGCAGCTTGTCCAGCCGCAGCGTGATCGCCTTCAGGTAGCGCGGATAGTGCTGCAGCTGGCTCCACGGCGTCTGCAGCACGAAGCGCTTGGGCATCAGCCGCTGCAGCTGCGCCTGCAGGTCCTCGACCACGTCCTTGGGCGCCGTGCGGGCGTCCTTGAGCTTGCGCAGCGCGCCCTGGTATTCGATCAGCACGTTGAACGCGAGGCGGGCCACCTCCTGCGCGATCAGGTTGAGCCGCGCGCGGCCCTCCTCGAGGCGGGCCTTGAAGCTGAACTCGTCCACCGGCAGCGGATCGGCCAGGAAGGCGCGCTCCAGCGCGACGGCGATGATCTGGTCGCGCAGTTCCTCGGCCGTGCCCAGGCTCATGTAGGACACCGACATCTGCGTCAGGTCGGGGATGTTCTTCTCGAGGTACTTCAACGGCTCCTTCAGCTGCAGCGCGATCAGGCGGCGCAGACCGGCGCGGTGCTTCGCGGCGGCGAGCTCGGGCTCGTCGAAGACCTCGATCTCGACGTGCTGGCCCTTGTCGATGAGCGCCGGGAAACCGATCAGCGTCTGCGGGCCGCGCTTGATCTCCATCAGCTCGGGGAGCTCGCCGAAGGTCCAGGCGGTGTAGGTTTTCGTGGCTTCGACCGCGGGCTTCTGCGGCGGGATGATCGTCGCCTTGATGCCGCGGGAGGGCTTGCCGTCGTTTGGCGTCGGCCGTCCTTCGTCGACCGCAGCCCTCACCCCTGCCCTCTCCCGCTCGCGGGGGAGCGAGTCGTCGGAGCCCTGGAGCTTCAAGGTCGCCAACGCCTGGAAGGCAGAGCGCGCCTGCGTGCCGAGTTCCGCCTTCAGCGTCGCGAGGTTGCGGCCCTGGCCCAGTTGGCGGCCGTGCTCGTCGACGACACGGATGTTCATGAACAGGTGCGCGGGCAACTGTTCGAGCTTGAAGTCGTTGCGCTGCACAGCGACCTGCGAGCGCTCCTTCACCGCCTTCAGCAGCACGTCGACCAGGCCGCCCTGCGCGAACGGGTTCAGCTCGACGAACTCGGCGATGAACTCGGGCAGCGGCGTCAGCCGGTTGCGCGGCTTCTGGTGCAGGCTCTTGAGCAGCGCCGTGACCTTGGCCTCCAGCATCCCCGGCACCAGCCAGTCGACGCGTTCGTCGTTGACCTGGTTGAGCGCGTAGATCGGCACCGTCACCGTCAGGCCGTCGCGTGCGTCGCCGGGCTGGTGCAGGTAGGTCGCCGTGCAGTCGACACCACCCAGGCGGATCGTCTTCGGGAACGCGTTGCTCGTGACGCCGGCGGCCTCGTGGCGCATCAGCTCGTCGCGGCTGAGCTGCAGCAGCTTCGGGTTGGCCTTGCTCGCCTCGCGGAACCACTTCTCCAGCGTCGCGCCGGAGTACACGTCCGCCGGCAGCTGCTGGTCGTAGAAGGCGTAGATCAGCTCGTCGTCGACCAGCACGTCCTGCCGGCGCGACTTGTGTTCGAGTTCCTCGACCTTGGCGATCTGCTTCTGGTTGTGCGCCAGGAACGGCAGGCGCGTTTCCCAGTCGCCGTTGACCAGCGCCTCGCGGATGAAGATCTCGCGCGCGGCGACGGCGTCGACGCGGCCGAAGTTCACCCGCTTGTTGTTGTAGAGCACGATGCCGTAGAGCGTCGCGCGCTCCAGCGCGACGACCTCGGCGGCCTTCTTCTCCCAGTGCGGTTCCAGCAGCTGGGTCTTGATCAAGTGGCCGGCGATGCCGGGCAGCCATTGCGGCTCGATCGCCGCGATGCCGCGGCCGAAGAGCCGCGTGGTGTCGACCAGTTCCGCCGCGACGATCCAGCGGCCCGGCTTCTTGCTCAGGTGCGCGCCGGGATGGCGCCAGAACTTGATGCCGCGTGCGCCCAGGTACCAGTCGTCGTCATCGGCCTTGACGCCGATGTTGCCCAGCAGGCCCGCCAGCATCGACAGGTGGACCTGTTCATAGGTGGCGGGCGCGCCGTTCAGACGCCAGCCGTGCTCGGCGATCACCGTGTGCAGCTGCGAGTAGATGTCGCGCCACTCGCGCACGCGGCGCGGGTTGACGAAGTTGTCGCGCAGCAGCTGTTCCTGCTTGCGGTTGGAGAGCTTGTGTTCGCCCTCCCCGCCGCGGGACTCGCCGAGCCACTTCCACAGCTTCAGGTAGCCCATGAACTCCGACTTCTCGTCGTCGAACTTCTTGTGCTTCTCGTCGGCCTGCTGTTGCTGCTCCATCGGCCGGTCGCGCACGTCCTGCCCGGACAGCGCGCTGGCGATGACCAGCACTTCGCTGAGCGCGTCGCGCTGGCGCGCCTCCAGGATCATGCGGCCGACGCGCGGATCCAGCGGCAGCTTGGACAGCTCGTGGCCCATGGGCGTGAGCTCGTTGCGCTCGTCGACGGCGCCCAGTTCGTTGAGCAGCTGGTAGCCGTCGGCCACCGCCTTGCGCGGCGGCGGCTCGATGAAGGGGAAGTCCTCCACCTGCCCCAGGTGCAGCGACTTCATCCGCAGGATCACGCCCGCGAGCGAGCTGCGCAGGATCTCGGGGTCGGTGAAGCGCGGCCGCGAGAGGTAGTCCTTCTCGTCGTACAGCCGGATGCAGGTGCCGTTGCTGACGCGGCCGCAGCGGCCGGCACGCTGGTTCGCGGCCGCCTGGCTGATGTTCTCGATCTGCAGCTGCTCGACCTTGTTGCGGTAGCTGTAGCGCTTGACGCGCGCCAGGCCGGGGTCGATCACGTAGCGGATGCCGGGCACCGTCAGCGAGGTCTCGGCGACGTTGGTCGCCAGCACGATGCGCGGCTGGCCGTGCGGCTGGAAGACGCGGTTCTGCTCCTGCTCGGACAGGCGCGCGAACAGCGGCAGCACCTCGACGCCGGGCGGGTGGTGCTTGCGCAGCGCCTCGGCGGCCTCGCGGATCTCGCGTTCGCCGGGGAGGAAGACCAGCACGTCGCCGCGGCCCTGGCGCCAGAGTTCGTCGACGGCGTCGCAGATCGCGTCGTTGACGTCGTACTCGCGCGATTCCTCGAAGGGGCGGTAGAGCTGCTCCACCGGGAAAAGCCGCCCCGAGACCATCAGGACCGGCGCCGGCCCCTTCGCCGAGGCGAAGTGCTGCGCGAAGCGGTCCGCGTCGATCGTCGCGGAGGTCACCACGACCTTCAGGTCGGGACGGCGCGGCAGGATCTCGCGCAGGTAACCGAGCAGGAAATCGATGTTGAGGCTGCGTTCGTGCGCCTCGTCGATGATCAGCGTGTCGTAGGCGCTGAGCAGCGGATCGGTCTGGGTTTCGGCCAGCAGGATGCCGTCGGTCATCAGCTTGACCGAGGCGCCCGGCTGCAGCCGGTCCTGGAAGCGGACCTTGTAGCCGACGACGTCGCCCAGCGGCGACTTGAGCTCCTCGGCGATGCGCTTGGCAACGCTGGACGCGGCGATCCGGCGCGGCTGCGTGTGGCCGATCAGGCCGCCGCCGTTGCCGCGGCCGCGGCCCATCGCCAGCGCGATCTTGGGCAGCTGCGTCGTCTTGCCGGAGCCGGTCTCGCCGCAGACGATCACCACCTGGTGCTCCGCCATCGCCCGCATGATTTCCTCGCGACGGCCGGAGACCGGCAACGATTCGGGGAACTCGATCGGCGGGATCGGGGTCGCGGGCGCCGGGGGCGGCGAGGTCCGGCCTCGCGCGGCGGGCGTGGCGGGCGCGGCGGACGCGGGGGACCCGGCTGTCCGGCAGGGCGCGGCTCGCGCGGGGGACGGGGGCGGGGGCTTTGGTGTCTTGACTCACGGGGCGCGGATTATCTCGCGCCCCGCGAGACGGGGCCGGACGTCAGGTCAAGGGCACTGCCGGGTCACTTTTTCGTCCGGCATCTCCGCATAGGTGATCACGTTGATCACCGCCCCTTGGGGGTCCTGGATCGTCGCCATCCGCCCGACGGTGGGTACCTCCATGATCTCCATCAGGACCTTGCCGCCCATCGCCTTGGCCTGGGCCACGGTCTCGTCGACGTTGTCCACCGTGACGTAGATCCCCCAGGCGGGTGGCATGCCCTGCTGCGGGCAGGCCATCATGCCGCCGATGGCATCGTCCGCGCCGCGGGTCTTGATCACGTGATAAGGCGGCGCGTCAGCCGGACCGCCCGGCATCGGCATGACCTCGACCTTCCAGCCGAACAGCTTGCCGTAGAACTCGGTGGCCTTCTTCGGGTCGGTCGTCATCAACTCCGACCAGCTGAAGGCCCCATGTGTCTTGAAGACTTCCATGTCTCGCTCCGGGGGTGTTGCGAAGGCGCCATGCTCCGCTGCCGCACAGCGTCCCGCAAGTGACCTTGCCGCCGCGTTGCGGGGACAGGCTGTTGCACAATCCGCGCCCATGAGCCTGGTCTTCCCCCATACCTTCGTGCCGTGGTTTCGCGCGGTGGCCCCTTATATCCACGCGTACCGCGGAGAAACCTTCGTCGTCGGCATGACCGGGGAAATGATCGCCGCCGGCAAGCTCAACGGCTTCGTCCAGGATCTGGCCATCATGCAGGCGATGGGCATCAAGGTCGTGCTGGTGCACGGCTTCCGCCCGCAGGTCAACGAGCAACTCGCGCTCAAGGGCCATCAGCCGCAGTACAGCCACGGCATGCGCATCACCGACGGCATTGCGCTCGACAGCGCCCAGGAGGCCGCCGGCCAATTGCGATTCGAGATCGAGGCGGCGTTTTCGCAAGGCCTGCCAAACACGCCGATGGCCAATTCCACGGTGCGCGTCGTGTCGGGCAATTTCCTGACCGCGCGGCCGGTCGGCATCGTCGACGGCGTCGATTTCAAGCATTCCGGCATCGTGCGCCGCGTCGACGCGGCCGCGATCCAGCGCGCCATCGATATCGGCGCCATCGTGCTGATGTCGCCGTTCGGTTTCTCGCCCACCGGCGACGCCTTCAATCTGATGATGGAAGACGTCGCGACGGAAACCGCGATCGCGCTGCAGGCCGACAAGCTGCTGTTCATGACCGAGGTCGAGGGCGTGCGCGAAAACCCCGAGGATCCGGAAAGCGCGATCGACACGGAACTGGCGCTGGCGGATGCGAAACGGCTGATCGCCAAACTCCCGCCGCCGACGCAACCGACCGACGTCGGTTTTATCTGAAGTACTGCGTGAAGGCCTGCGAATCGGGGGTCGAGCGCTCGCACATCCTGCCTTTCATCGTCGACGGCGCGATCCTGCAGGAGGTCTATACCCACGACGGCATCGGCACGATGGTGGTCGACGAAAAACTGGAAAGCCTGCGCGAGGCCACCCACGACGATATCGGCAGCCTGATCGCGCTGATCGAGCCGTTCGAGCGCGACGGCACCCTGGTCAAACGCGAACGCAGCGAAATCGAACGCGACATCGAGACCTATACCGTCATCGAGCACGACGGCGTGATATTCGGCTGCGCCGCGCTGCACCCCTACCAGGAGGCGCGCACCGCCGAGATGGCGGCATTGACCGTGTCCAGCGCCGTGCAGGGCCAGGGCGACGGCGAGCGCATCCTCAAGCGCATCGAGCAGCGCGCCAAGGCCATGGGCCTGACCAGCATCTTCGTGCTGACCACGCGCACCATGCACTGGTTCATCAAGCGCGGCTTCCAGCCGGTCGACCCGACCTGGCTGCCCGAGGAACGCAAGCGCAAATACAACTGGGACCGGCGCTCGCAGGTCCTGGTCAAGAAACTCGCCTGATCCCCGTCGGGATCGATTCCGTGGCGGCCGCCCGGCGTGGGCCGGCCGCCGCACCTACACTTTTCTGAACATCGAGGTTTGATATGGCCCGCAACGTCCAATGCGTTTATCTGAAGAAGGAAGCCGAAGGGATGGACTTTCCCATCTATCCCGGCGAACTCGGCAAGCGCATCTATGAGAACGTGTCCAAGGAAGCCTGGGCCGCGTGGATGAAGCACCAGACCATGCTGGTCAACGAAAACCGCCTGAATCTGGCCGACCAGCGCGCCCGGCAATACCTCGCGCGGCAGATGGAACAGTTCTTCTTCGGCGGCGGCGCGGAACAGCCCGCCGGATATGTCCCGCCGACGGAGTGATTTCCCCATCGCGGTGCGCGCGGTGACGTCCAGCGTCAATTCGCGCCGGCCAAGACACGATTTCTGACAGTTGAGCCGGTAAAACCGCGAGGAAATGCGGTTTCGGCGCCGGCCCGGGGATTTACCCCCTTGCGGTGATACTCGATTCCCTGCCTATAATACGGCATTCCCTTTCGAGGGAGCCGTCGAACTACGCGAGGAATTGCATAAATGGCATCGCTCAAAGACCTCCTGGCCCAGCGGGCCGCCCTCGAAGCGCAAATCGCCGAAACCCAGGACCGCGAACGGTCCGACGCGATCGGCAAGGTGAAGTCGCTGATGCAGGAATACGGCCTGACGGTCGCCGACCTGACCGCGCGCGCCGCCAAGACCGGCACGCCGAAGTCGTCCAAGGTCGCGGCGAAGTATCGCAACCAGGCCACCGGCGAAACCTGGAGCGGCCGCGGCCTGCAACCGAAATGGCTGAAGGCCGCCATTTCCGGCGGCGCCAAGCTGGAAGATTTCGTCATCTGACCCATGATCTGAAGGCCCCGCGCCTTCCGGCACCGCGAAAGCCACCTTCGGGTGGCTTTCTGCTTTTTCGGCACCGCCCTTTTCCCTTTTCCCCTTTCGCTTTTCCACCGCTTTCCGGCGCCCTCTTTCGGTGCCACCTGCGCCACTACCTCCTGCGGGTACCCTCATTCCGGGGGAGCGCCGCCTCCGGCAGGGATAGCGCTGACCGGGCGCTTCCGGCTCGCGGCTAGCATGCCGCCCGGCCCCCTCCGCGCCGCGCGCGGATCCGCTCTTTTCCTTCTACGCCGCCCCATCTTGAAGTCCGAGTTGTCCGCTCTTGCCGGTTGGGCTCCGCCCGCTGCGTCGCGCCGCCTGCCAGCGGTCGCGCCGGCCGCATTGCTGGTCGGCGCCACCGCCTTGCTGCTGGTCGCCGGCGCGCTGTGGCCGACCTGGCGCACGGTGGCCTGGTGGCTGCTCCCGCTGCTCGGACTCGGCGCGGTGCTGCACGCCCGCACGCTGCGGCAACGCGCGCTCGACGAGCGCCGCGAGTGGCGCACCAAGATCGACGACACCGGCCTGTCCCTGGCGCAGTGGATCCCCGGCGAGTCGGTCGCGATGTCGCCCGGCTGGCAATCGCGGCTGGGGCCACTGGACCCCGCCGATCCGCTCGCCTGGCTGACCCAGGTGCACGCCGTCGACCGGATGACGCTCGAGGAGCGCCTGCCCGCACTGCTGGGCACCGCGACGGCGGCGCGCGATGCGAACGGGGTCGAGGGGCAGGACGGCCGGCAGGCACCGTCACCGGAGCCCGACACGCTGCATCACGCGCTGCGCCTGCCCGACGAGGACGGCGGCTGGATCTGGCACGAGTTGCGTCTGCGCGTGGCGCGCCGCGACCCGCGAGGCCGCGCCCGCCAGGTGCTGGCGAGCCTGCAGGACATCCAGTGGCGCCGCACGGCCGAGGAACGCCAGCGCATGAGCAGCGGGCTGTTCCAGCACCTGCACGAAGGCCTCGCGATCACCGACCTCGAACACCGCCTGCTCGACGCCAACCCCGCCTACTGGACGCTGATGGCGACGCTGCTGGAGCCGCCCGCGGGACTGGTGATCGAGAACGACGCCCCGCCGACGGACACCGCCGAGGCGCTGCGCCATCGGATGCTCGGCCGCACCGCGCTGCCGATGGACGAGGCGCAGTTGCGTCGCGCCGGCCACGATCCGGAGGCGATCGCCGAAGCGCTGGCCGATCCCGCCGGCCACTGGCAGGGCCTGGTCAAGGTCCGCGCCGCCGGCGGCCAGCCGCGCACGCTGCGGCTGACCGTGTCCTCGATCCCCGAGCCCGAGGGCCCGCCGCGCTACCGCGTGCTGGCGCTCAGCGACCTGACGCAGGAACTGCAGCGGCAGCAGGCGCTGGAGCGGCTCGGCCGCTTCGACCTGCTGACCGGGCTGCCGAACGAGCAGGAGTTCCTGCGCCGGCTGCAGGGGCGCTGCAGACCAGCCGCCAGGTCGGACCGGGGTTCATGCTGTGCGTCGCGCGCGTGGACCTGGATGGGTTCGCCGCGTTCAACCGGCGCCATGGCGTCGCCCGCGCGGACCAGGCCATGACGGAGCTCGCCCGACGCCTGACGCAGGCGCTACGGCAGGCGCCGCAGTGGTCGGATGAGGTCGCCCGCCTCGGCGGCGACGAGTTCGGGCTGCTGCTTCGCGTGCAGAGCGTCGAAGAAGCCCAGCAGGCGCTCGACAGGCTCGTGCAGGTGCTGCGTCGCCCCATCGATCCGGAAGACAGTCACGGTCACGGTCACGGTCACAGCGGCGGCCGCGGGACGGACGTCGACGGCATCGACGGCGTCGCCGCAAGCATGGGCAGCGCGGGCGGCGACGTTCCCGACGACCTCGATGCGCAAGAGCCCGTCGGCAGCGCGCTGCGCCTGAGCGCCAGCGTCGGCGCGACGCTGTACCCGCAGGACGGCGGCGAGGCCGAGACCCTGATGCGTCACGCCGCGCACGCGCTCTATCGCGTCAAGCGCAGCGGCCGGGACGGCGTCCAGTTCTTCGACGTCGAGAAACGCCGCAGCCGGGAGGCGCAGGCACAGGCCGCCCTGCGCGTGCAGCAGGCGCTGGAAGCCGGCGAACTCTGCCTGTACTACCAGCCCAAGCTGGACCTGGTCAGCGGCGCGCTGCTCGGCGCCGAGGCCCTGCTGCGCTGGCGCCATCCGCAACGCGGGCTGCTCGCGCCCGCGACCTTCCTGCCGACCGTCGAACACAGCGGCATGGCCGCGCAGCTCGGCCATTGGGTGCTGGAACAGGCCCTCGAACAATGCCGGCTCTGGCGCGCCCAGGGCCTGGACCTGGAGCTCAGCGTCAACATCAGCCCGCGCCACCTGGCGGCGCCGGCCTTCGTGCCGCGGCTCGAGGCCCTGCTCGCGCGCCATCCCGACGTGCCGCCGCAGCGGCTGGTGCTGGAACTGCTCGAGTCCAGCGCGCTCGAGGACGTCGCCCACGCACGCCGCCTGCTGACCGATTGCAAGCGTCTCGGCCTGCGCCTGGCGATGGACGACTTCGGCACCGGTTATGCGACGCTGTCGGTGCTCAAGCAGTTGCCGCTGGACCAGCTCAAGATCGACCGCTCGTTCGTGCAGACCATGCTCGTCGATCCGCAGGACCATGCGCTGGTGCAAGGCGTGATCGCGCTGGCCGGGCAGTTCGGCTGCGAACTGGTGGCCGAAGGCGTCGAGTCCCCGGCGCACGCGCAGGCGCTGATCGCGCTGGGCTGCCAGGTCGGCCAGGGCAGCGGCCTGTGCGAGCCGCTGCCGCCGCAGGCGCTGCTCGACTGGGCCCTGCGGCGCTCGCCGCCGCCCTCGCCGTCCAGGCCGCGCGCGCCGGCCCAGGACCTGCCCGCGCAAGCCATCACTTAAAATCCGGAGGTGATCCCACCCGGCTTTATTCAGGACCTCCTGGCCCGCGTCGACATCGTCGACATCGTGGGCCGCCATGTCGACCTCAAGAAGGCCGGCATCAACCACAAGGGGCTGTGCCCGTTCCACGGCGAGAAGTCGCCGAGCTTCACGGTCAGCCCGTCGCGCCAGACCTACCACTGCTTCGGCTGCGGCCAGCACGGCAACGCCGTCGGCTTCCTGATGGAGCACCTGGGCATCGGCTTCATCGACGCGGTGCGCGACCTCGCGCAGCAGGCCGGCATGCAGGTGCCCGAGGACGACCGCGGCCCGCAGGAGCGCGAGCGCGAGAAGGCCCAGAAGCAGCGCCAGGCGACCCTGACCGAGGTCCTCGCCAAGGCCGGCCAGCACTACCGCCAGCAGCTCAAGGGCAACGCGCGCGCGATCGACTACCTGAAGGGCCGCGGCCTCACCGGACAGATCGCGCTGCAGTTCGGGCTGGGCTACGCGCCCGACGGCTGGCGCTCGCTGGCCAACGCCTTCCCGTCCTACGACGACCCGCTGCTGGTCGAGACCGGCATGGTCATCCTGCAGGACGACCCCGGCAAGAGCGAGGCCGAACAGCGCCGCTACGACCGCTTCCGCGACCGCGTGATGTTCCCCATCCGCAACGTGCTGGGCGAGGTCATCGGCTTCGGCGGCCGCGTGCTGGACAAGGGCGAGCCCAAGTACCTGAACTCGCCGGAGACGCCGGTCTTCCACAAGGGCCGCGAGCTCTACGGCCTGTACGAGGCCCGCCCGCAGATGCGCCGGCGCGGTTATGCCCTGGTCGTCGAAGGCTACATGGACGTGGTGGCGCTGGCGCAGCACGGCTTCGGCAACGCGGTCGCGACACTCGGCACGGCCTGCACGGCGGAGCACGTGCAGAAGCTGTTCCGCTTCACCGAGTCGGTCGTGTTCAGCTTCGACGGCGACGCCGCCGGGCGCCGCGCGGCCGGACGCGCGCTGGAGGCCGCCCTGCCCCACGCCAACGAGACACGCACGATCAAGTTCCTGTTCCTGCCGACCGAGCACGACCCGGACTCGTATGTGCGCGAGCTCGGCGCCGAGGCGTTCGAACGCTGCGTCGAAGGCGCGGTGCCGCTGTCGCGCCAGTTGATGGACACCGCCGCGGACGGCTGCGACCTCGGCACGCCGGAAGGCCGCGCCAAGATGCTGAGCGTCGCCAAGCCGCTGTGGGCGGCGCTGCCGGACGGGCTGCTGAAGCGGCAGCTGCTGGGCGAACTCGCGCGGCGCGCGCAGTTGCCGGACGCCGAACTGCAAAGCCTGTGGGCGAATGCGCAGCCGCCCGCGGCACCGGGCTCGCGCCCCCGCGCGGAGCGCCCCGCGCCCGCACCGGCGCCCCGGGCGGCGCCGAGAGCCTCCTCCCCTCTTCCGACGGCTCGCACGACGAACCGTACTTCGACATCCCCGCCTCCGCCTACGGCGACGAGGCGCACGCCGGCGCTGACGACATCCACATTCCCCCGGACGCCTACGCCGCCGCCTCCCCCCAGGCCCCAGGCCAGGGCCAGGCCGAGCGCAAGTGGGTGCCCAAGGGCGAATACAAGGGCGAATACAAGGGCAAGGGCGGCGGCAACTGGAGCGGCAAGGGCGGCAAGGGCGACTGGCGCAAGCGCGACCAGGATCCGACCATCGGCATGCCGCTGGAACTGCCGCCGGCGCCGATGAATCTCGCGGTCCGGATGCTGGTGCTGCACAGCGAGCTCTGGCAGCAGATCGGCGAGCAGGACCTGCAGCTGCTGCACGAGCTCCCCGGCGAACACGGGCAGCTGATCGCGTGGCTGGAACGGTCGCTGGTCGACAACGGCCCCGCGCCCTGGGCAGTGCTGCAGATCGCGTTGCAGGAGGCCGACCTGATGGACCTCGCCCAGCGCGTCAGCGGCGGTCCGCTGACCGCACCGCCGCCGGATGAGCACGTCGAGGTCGAATTCCGCGTCGTGATGCGCAAGCTCTGGGTCGCGAAGCTTCGTGCGGAAGCCGACCGCATCGCGCGCAGTCCGCAGCCGGACATGACGCGGTTCCAGGCCTTGCTGCGTCAGATCCGCGAGCTGGAAGCCGCCTGAACGGCCCGTCCGGACGTGCGCTCAGGACATGCTTTTTGACCGGACGGGAAAATTCGCAGATAATCTATGGTTTTCGCGCGTCAAGAGTGACCGCAGCGCCAACCGGTCCCCGGCCCCCCACTGACCCTGGGTTCATACACAAAAGTGGCCAACTGACACCGCCTGGGCTGCAACAACAAAGGTTCACGCTAACCTTCACGCGCAAAGCCTTGAATGGTGGACGGCTCACCCCGATCTGCCATCCAGGGCCTGAGTTCGAGCCGCCTGGCTCGCTCGCGCCGCATAGCCCGCAAGTGTCGGGAGTTTGCGAGCGCCGGCGGGACAGGTGGCTGTTTGCATTGCCTGCATCCACTGCGATTTCCCCGCATTCACCTACTGGCCCCCGAGCCACCGAGGAACTGCATGACCGCCAAAAAGACCGCGTCCAAGGCCGCCGCCGCAGAAACCGAAGAAGTCAAGAAGCCGGCCGTCAAGGCCGCCGCGAAGACCGCCAAAGCCGCCACCGCTGTCGCGTCCGCTGACGACGCGAAGCCCAAGCGCGGCCGCAAGCCCAAGGCCGAGACCGAGTCGAAGAAGCCGGCCGCCAAGGCCAAGGTCGAAGAGGAAGAAGAGGACTTCGCCGACGTCGACGCCGACGGCGAGACCGAGGGCGAGGCCGACGCGGAAGTCGAGACCGCGGAGACCGTCGAGGTCGAGGAAGTCGGCGAGGACAAGCCCAAGGCCAAGCCGCTGCGCATGAAGGTCAGCCGCGCCAAGGAGCGCGCGCTGATGCGCGAGTTCGGCCTGGACGAGACGGCGCTGACCGAAGAGGAAGTCGCCAAGCGTCGCCACGAGCTGAAGACCCTCATCAAGATGGGCAAGACGCGCGGTTTCCTGACGCATCAGGAAATCAACGACCACTTGCCCGAGAAGCTGATCAACGAGGAAATCCTCGAGGCGATCGTGTCGATGCTCAACGACATGGGCATCGCCGTGTACGAGCAGGCGCCCGACGCCGCCACGCTGCTGATCCAGGGCTCGACCTCGCCGACCGCCACCGAAGAGGAAGCGGAAGAGGCGGCCGAAGCCGCGCTGTCGACCGTCGACTCCGAATTCGGCCGCACGACCGACCCGGTGCGCATGTACATGCGCGAGATGGGCACCGTCGAGCTGCTGACCCGCGAGGGCGAGATCGAGATCGCCAAGCGCATCGAAGGCGGCCTGCAGGCCATGATGCTGGCCATCTCGGCCTCCCCGACGACGATCGCCGAGATCCTGGCGATCGCCGCCAAGATCCGCGCCGGCGAGATGCAGATCTCCGAGTCGGTGGACGGCTTCGTCTCCGATGACGAGGCGGACGACTACGTCGCGGAAGAAGACTTCGACGAGTTCGACGAAGAGGACGACGACGACGGCGCCGGCGGCTCCAAGGCGCTGACCAAGAAGCTCGAGGAGCTGAAGAACGCCGCGCTGGTGAAGCTGGATTCGCTCGCGATCAACTTCGACAAGATGCGCAAGGCCTTCGAGAAGGACGGCTACAAGTCGGCCAACTACAACAAGGCCCAGTCCGCGATCAGCCAGGAGCTGATGACGATCCGCTTCACGGTCAAGACGATCGAGAAGCTGTGCGACATCCTGCGCTCGCAGGTGGACGACGTGCGCCGCTTCGAACGCGAGATCCGCAAGATCGTCGTGGACAAGTGCGGCATGCCGCAGGAACACTTCATCAAGACCTTCCCGCCCAACGTGCTGAACCTGCAGTGGGCGGAGAAGGAAGTGGCCTCGGGCAAGCCGTACGCGAACATCATGTCGCGCAACCTGCCCGCGGTGCAGGAGCTGCAGCAGAAGCTGATCGACATCCAGGGCAAGGCCGTGGTGCCGCTGGACGACCTCAAGGGCATCAACAAGCGGATGAACGAGGGCGAGAAGGCCTCGCGCGACGCGAAGAAGGAAATGATCGAGGCCAACCTGCGCCTGGTCATCTCGATCGCCAAGAAGTACACCAACCGCGGCCTGCAGTTCCTGGACCTGATCCAGGAAGGCAACATCGGCCTGATGAAGGCGGTCGACAAGTTCGAGTACCGCCGCGGCTACAAGTTCTCGACCTACGCGACGTGGTGGATCCGCCAGGCCATCACCCGCTCGATCGCGGACCAGGCCCGCACCATCCGCATCCCGGTTCACATGATCGAGACGATCAACAAGATGAACCGGATCTCGCGTCAGCATCTGCAGGAGTTCGGCTTCGAGCCGGACGCGCCGACGTTGGCCGAGAAGATGGAGATGCCGGAGGACAAGATCCGCAAGATCATGAAGATCGCCAAGGAGCCGATCTCCATGGAAACGCCGATCGGGGACGACGACGACAGCCACCTGGGCGACTTCATCGAGGACACCAACAACACCGCGCCGATCGAGGCCGCGATGCAGGCCGGCCTGCGCGAGGTGGTGAAGGACATCCTGGACAGCCTGACCCCGCGCGAAGCCAAGGTGCTGCGCATGCGCTTCGGCATCGAGATGAGCACGGACCACACGCTGGAGGAAGTCGGCAAGCAGTTCGACGTCACCCGCGAGCGCATCCGCCAGATCGAAGCCAAGGCGATCCGCAAGCTGAAGCATCCGTCGCGCAGCGACAAGCTGCGCACCTACCTGGACAACCTCTGATCCAGCCCGCGACCCGGGGCCCAGCGATGGGCACCGGGTTTGCCGAAAGACCGGCCCCGTCCTCGGACGCGGGCCGGTTTTTTATTGGTGCCGCCGCCTCCGGACCTCGGCGCCCGAAAGGCTTGTTACGGCATTCGCCCGCCTGTTGGGGGAGGTGTCGTACAGGGGCCGACAGGCCCCCAAGGCGAGGGCTTATCTCCACGTGACGCCCAGGATGGCGCGGCTACACTGAGACTTCCATCACATCTTGTCCCCTGTCAGGCCGATGACCCAGATCCGCGAGCGCACCGTCCTGTTTGCCGACTTGCGCGGCAGCACGGCGCTGTTCGAGACGCTGGGGAACGCGGAGGCCTCGGGGCTGGTGACGCAGACGGTCGCACTGACCGGCCAGGCGGTCGAAGAGAACCGCGGTCACATCATCAAGACGCTGGGCGACGGCCTGATGGCCGCCTTCGACAACCCGCGCGACGGCATCAAGGCCGCGATGCGGATGCAGGAGCTGCTGCTCAAGTCGTCGGCCCGCAGCGAGCGGCTGCGCCACACCCACCTGCAGATCGCGCTGGCGCGCGGCGAGGTCGTCGAGATCCACGGCGACTGCTTCGGCGACGCGGTCAACGTCGCGGCCCGGCTGCTCGACCACGCGGGCGACGGCGAGACGGTCGTGACCGCCGAGGTGGTGAACGGCCTGACCGGCGCGCAGAAGGCGCGCTTTCGCAGCCTCGACCACATCAGCGTGCGCGGGCGCGCCGAGCCGGTCCACATCTACGTGCTGGACCAGGGCACCGGCGATCCGGGCGCGACGCAGTTCGGCGAGATCGTCCGCAGCGCCGGACCGGAAGGCATCCGGCTGGTCTGGCAGGACCTGGACCGTGTCTTCGAGATCGAACAGATGCCCATCGTGCTGGGCCGCAGCACGCAGGCGACCTATTGCATCACCGACGTCCGCGTCAGCCGATCGCACGCGCGCATCGACTGGCAGGGCAGCAGCTTCAGCCTGACCGACCTCAGCTACAACGGCACCTTCGTGCGCTTCGGCGCCGGCGGCCAGACGCTGAGCCTGCGCCGCGGCTCCTGCACGCTGCACGGCGCCGGCGCCATCGGCCTGGGCGGCGCGGCATCGGAGTCGCAGGCCCCGACCGTGCGCTTCGAGGTGCTGCACCTGGCCGAAGCCGCCTCGTCGGCCCTGATGCGACGTGGGATCTGAGCCGCCGCGTCGCGGCCAGGGCCCCTCCCTCCTTCTTCGCGACTCGTCGCCCCCGCCGGATGAGCTTCCGTCCTGAACCCGATCACGTGCACGGCCGCGCGCCGACCATCGGAGTGCTGCTGGTCAACCTCGGCACGCCCGACGCCCCCACGCCCGAGGCCACGCGCCGCTACCTGGCGCAGTTCCTGTCCGACCCGCGCGTCATCGAGATCCCGAAGGCCGCCTGGTGGCCGATCCTGCACGGCGTGATCCTGCGGACGCGTCCGGCGAAGTCGGCGAAGAAGTACGCCAGCATCTGGATGAAGGACGGCTCGCCGCTGATGGTCTGGACGACGAAGCAGGCCAAGCTGCTGCAGGGCCAGCTCGGCGAACAGGGCCACCGCGTCAAGGTGCTGCACGCGATGCGCTACGGCAACCCGTCGATCGCGTCGCAACTCGACGTGCTGCGCGCCGAGGGCGCCACCCGCGTGCTGGTGCTGCCGGCGTATCCGCAATATTCGGGCGCGACGACCGCCAGCGTCGTCGACGACGTGGCGCGCTGGTCGCTGGAACACCGGCATGTGCCCGAGTTCCGCTTCGTCAACCGCTACCACGACGACAAGCGCTACATCGCCGCGCTGGCCGACAGCGTGCGCGCCCACTGGAAGACCGAAGGCCGCGGCGAGCTGCTGGTGATGAGCTTCCACGGCATGCCCGCGCGCACGCTGGCGCTGGGCGACCCGTACCACTGCGAATGCCTGAAGACCAGCCGGCTGTTGGCCGAGGCGCTGGGTCTGTCCGACGCGCAGTACAAGGTGACCTTCCAGAGCCGCTTCGGCAAGGCGCGCTGGCTGGAGCCCTACACCGAGCCGACGTTGCGCGAACTCGCCGGACGCGGGCTGAAGTCGGTCGACCTGATCTGCCCGGGCTTCTCGTCCGACTGCATCGAGACGCTGGAAGAGATCGACATGGAAGCGCGCGAAGCCTTCCTGCACAGCGGCGGCCAGCGCTTCAGCTACATCCCCTGCCTCAACGACCGTCCCGCCCATATCCGCGCGCTGGCGGCGATCGCCGAGCAGCACCTGCAGGGCTGGCCCACGACCGCCGTGCCCGACGAGGCGCAGGCCGCGGCCCTCGCCCGTCAGCGCGAAGCGGCATCGATGGCGGGCGCGACACGCTGACGGCCAGCGCAACGCGCCGAGCGCCGTCGCCGCACCATGACCAAGGGCCCCTTCATCCGGGGCCCTTGTCGTTGGGGGATGGCGTCGCCGCAGGAGGTGACCGCCACCGTTGCCGTCAATGTCGCCGTCAGCCGAGGGCGACCGCCGCCTGCTGACGCGCCTTGCGCGCGGCCATCCACTTCATGACCCGCGGCAGCAGCAGCACGATCACGACGATCGCCAGCAGCGAGGCCGACAGCGGGCGCTGCAGGAACACGCTCCAGCTCCCGCCGCCGATGGCGACGCCGTTGCGCAGGTGCGCCTCGGCGAGCGGGCCCAGGATCATGCCGACGACGACCGGCGCGGTCGGGAAGTCGAAGCGCCGCATCACCACGCCCAGCAGGCCGATGGCCAGCATCACGTAGAGGTCGAAGGCGCTCTGGCGCATGCCGTAGACGCCGACGGTCGCGAAGATCAGGATGCCGGCGTACAGCGGCGCGCGCGGGATGCGCAGCAGCTTCACCCACAGCCCCACCATCGGCAGGTTGAGCACCAGCAGCATCACGTTGCCGATGTACAGCGACGCGATCAGCGCCCACACCAGCGTCGACGAGGTCTCGAACAGCTGCGGCCCGGCCTGGATGCCGTAGTTCTGCAGCGCCGACAGCAGGATCGCCGCGGTGACCGAGGTCGGGATGCCCAGCGTCAGCAGCGGCACCAGCGTGCCGGTGACAGCCGCGTTGTTGGCGGCCTCCGGCCCGGCCACGCCCTCGATGGCGCCGACGGTGCCGAACTCCTCCTTGTGCTTGGACAGCTTGCGCTCGGTCGCGTAGCTCAGGAAGGTCGGGATCTCGGTGCCGCCGGCGGGGATCACGCCGAACGGGAAACCGAGCGCGGTGCCGCGCATCCACGCGGGGATGGATCGTTTCCACTCCTGCCGCGTCATGTGCACGCGGCCCATGGTGTTCATCGTCAGGTTGCTGCGGCCCTCATAGAGCGCCACGTAGAGCGTCTCGCCGACCGCGAAGAGCCCCACCGCGACCAGCACCGTCTCGATGCCGTCCATGAACTCGGGCACGCCGCCGGTGTAGCGGATCTGCCCGGTGATCTGGTCCATGCCGACCAGCCCCATGGCCAGGCCGATGAACAGCGCGGTCATGCCGCGCAGCGTGCTCTGGCCCAGCACTGCGGAGACGGTGGTGAAGGCGATCAGCATCAGGCAGAAGTACTCCGGCGGGCCGAGCGTGACGGCGAAGTCCGCCAGCACCGGCGCGAACAGCGTGACCAGCACGGTGGCGAAGGTCCCGGCGAAGAACGAGCCGATCGCCGCCGTGGCCAGCGCCGCGCCGGCGCGGCCGTGGCGGGCCATCTTGAAGCCTTCGAGCGCGGTCACCATGGTGCCGGTCTCGCCCGGGGTGTTGAGCAGGATGGAGGTGGTCGAACCGCCGTACATCGCGCCGTAGTAGATGCCGGCGAAGAAGATCATCGACGCGGTCGGGTCGACCTGCGCGGTGATCGGCAGCAGCATCGCGACGGTCACGGCCGGGCCGAGGCCGGGCAGCACGCCGATCGCCGTCCCGAGCGCGCAGCCGATGAAGGCCCACATCAGGTTGGCGCCGGAGGCGGCCGTGGCGAAGCCGCCCATCAGGTGGGTCCAGAGGTCTTGCATGTCGGAACTCCGGTGAGGGTTACAGCCAGCCGCCGGCCGTGATGGCGGGCAGGTTGAGCGCGAGCAGCTTGTTGAACAGCCAGAAGACCGGGGCCGCGATCAGCAGGCCGGTGACGGCGTCGATGACGATCTGGCGCACGCCGCCATGGGTCTTGCCCTCGGCGCGACGCAGGCCGCGCACGGCCAGCACGAAGCACAGCGTGCAGGCGAGGACGAAACCGATCGTCGTGATCAGCGACGCGTTGGCGATGACGGCGGCGGCCACCCAGGCGCCCGACAGCCAGTCGGCCTTGGGCGCGCCCGATGGCGGCTCCATCGAGCGGAAGCCGCCGCTGCGCGATTCCCAGATCAGCCAGGCGCCGCAGATCAGCAGCACCGCGGCCACGAACCAGGGCAGCGCGTTCGGGCCGATGCCGGAGTAGCCGGCGTCGGACGGGATCGCGGCGGCCCCGAAGGCCATCACGCCGCCGACGACCATCGCCGCGGCACCGACCAAGGTTTGGTAGAGCGGGCTCGGTGCGGCCTGCTCGGTGATATCCGTCATGAAGACCTCCCGGTCCAGAATCAAGTCGATCAGGCCGCGCCGTTTCTACCAAGCGGAGCCCGTGGAACTGGCTTCGCCAGGCCACTGGGCTCGCCCCCTTGAGGGGCCGGCGAAGCCGGTAGGGGTGGGCCAAAAGCTTCAGACCATGCCGGACTTGTGCATGATGGCGCGCAGGGACGCGAACTCGTTGTCGACGAAGGTCTCGAAGTCCTTGCCGGTCAGCACGGCGGGCGTCCAGCCGTTCTTCTCCAGCGCTTCCGTCCAGGCCTTGGACTTCGTCGCCTTCACGACCAGGTCGATCAGCACCTGACGCTGCGCCGGCGTGATGCCGGGCGCGCCGTACACGCCGCGCCAGTTGCCGATCTCGACGTTGTAGCCGAGCTCCTTCATCGTCGGGATGTCCAGGCCCTTGATGCGCTGCGGCGCGGTGATCGCGATCGGGCGCATCTTGCCGCTCTCGATGTAGGGCTGGAACTCGCTGTAGCCGCTGCCGCCGATGCTGACGTTGCCGCCCAGGATCGCGGCCACGGCCTCGCCGCCGCCCCGGAAGGCGACGTAGTTGATCTTGGTCGCATCGACGCCGACCTCACGGGCCAGCATCGCCGCGGCGATGTGCTCCGTGGCGCCGCGCGAGCCGCCGCCCCACTTCACCGAGCCCGGGTCCTTCTTCAGCGCCTCGACCACGTCCTTCATCGTCTTGAACGGCGAGTTGGCCGGCAGGACGAAGACGTTGTATTCGCTGGTCAGGCGCGCGATCGGCGTGGCCTGCGTCAGCGTGACGGGCTGCTTGCTGGTGATCAATCCGCCCAGCATCACGGCGCCCATCACCATCATCGCGTTCGGGTCGCCCTTGGCGGCGTTGACGAACTGCGCCAAGCCGATGGCGCCGGCTGCACCGCCCTTGTTCTCGAAGGTCACCGCGCCCGCGGCGCCGGCGTCCTGCAAGGCCTTGCCCAGCGCGCGGCCGGTGATGTCCCAGCCGCCGCCCGGGTTGGCGGGCACCAGGATCTTCAGGGCCGCCGCGGCCTGCGCGGTCAACGGCAGCGCGCCGGTGGCGCCCAGCGCGGCGAAGGCGGCCGCGGACTTCAGGAATTGGTCTCGACGCATGCTCGTGTCTCCTGTTGTAGATGTCGTCATCGGGGCTGAGCGAGCGCCCGGTGTTGTAGGCGTGAATCCTGCACACGGCGGCTTTCATTCGGCTGTCGGGAAGCTCAGGGTTGACCCTGAGCGGCGCCGGCTTCGCGCGTGGCGGACACTGCCGGCCATGAGGCTGTTTTTCGTCGAGGACAACGCCGCGCTGCAGACCACCGTGGCGCGGTCGTTCGAGCGCCGCGGCATCCAGGTGCACGGGTTCACCGAGGGCCGCGCGGTGCTCGAGCGCTGGCGCGCGTCGCCGCCGGACGTCGTGCTGCTGGACCTGTCGCTGCCCGACATCGACGGGCTGGAACTGCTGTCGGCCGCGCGCGCCGAGCAGCTCACGACGCCGGTGATCATCCTGACCGCGCGGGGCACCGTCGGGGACCGCATCCTGGGCCTGAACATCGGCGCCGACGACTACCTGCCCAAGCCTTTCGATCTCGATGAACTCGAGGCCCGCGTGCGCGCCCTCGCCCGGCGCAGCCGCGGCGCATCAGGGTCGGCCGCCGGCGCGGGCGCGCACGAGGACGAGTCCTTCCACGGCCTGCGCGTGGACGTCGACAGCGGCGCGATCTACCACCTCGGGCTGCCGCTGGACCTGCCGCCGCGCGAGGCCGCGCTGCTGCGCGCGCTGCTGGCGCGGCCGGGCCAGGCGGTCGCCAAGGAGCGGCTGACGGAGATCGTCTTCGCCGACGACCTCGACGTGCAGCCCGACGCGGTCGAGGTCGTCGCCTACCGGCTGCGCAAGCGGCTGCCCGCAGACGGCGCGCGGCTGGTGACGCTGCGCGGCCTGGGCTACCTGCTCAAGGCGCCGGACTGAGTGGGCGGAGTGATCACGCTGTCCTCGATGCGCAGCCGGTTGCTGGTGGGCATCCTGGTGCCGGTCGGCCTGCTGATCGCCGCCAACGCGCACCGGCTCTACGAGGACGCGCTCAAGGCCATCGACACGGCCTACGACCGCACGCTGCTCGCCTCGGCGAAGACCATCGGCGAGCAGCTCGACGTGCACGGCACGCGCGAGGATCCGCACCTGGTCTCCGAGGTCCCCTACGCGGCGCTCGAGGCCTTCGAAGCCGACAACCGCAGCCGCATGTTCTATCGCGTCACCGGCTTCCGCGGCGAGTGGGTGTCGGGCTTCGACGACCTGCCCGCCTGGCACGGCAAGCTGCCCGCCCGCGGCGCCTATGCGGCGCTGGTCGATTTCTACGACGACGTCTACCAGGGCGAGGAGGTCCGCGTCGCGGTGCTCAAGCAGCCGGTGTCGGGCGAGGCCGGCCTGGGCGTCGCGACCATCCAGGTCGCCGAGACGTTGGAGATCCGGCGCACGCTGGCGCGCCAGGTGCTGATCTCGACGCTGTGGCGGCAGGCCGCGCTGCTGGCGGTGATCGCCATCGTGGTCTGGGGCGTGGTGCTCTTCGCGACCTGGCCGGTGCGGGAGCTGAGCCGCTCGATCGGCGCGCGCGCGGACGACGACCTCAGTCCGATCCCGATGCCCGGTGTGCCGGCGGAGCTCGCGCCGCTGGTGGTCGCGATCAACGAGGCCTGGCATCGCCAGGCCGGCCTGTTCGCACATCAGAAGCGCTTCGTGCGCGACACCTCGCACCAGCTGCGCACGCCGCTGGCGGTGCTCAAGGCGCAGGTGCAGTCGGCGCGCCGCGGCGACCTGCCGCTGACGCAGGCGATCGACGAGATCGGCGCCACCGTGGACGGCGCCACCGCGCTCGCCAACCAGATGCTGGCGCTGGCCAAGGTCGAGCAGTTGCGCCAGCAGGGCGATCCGCCGCGGCTGGACCTGGCGGAGACGGTGCGCGAGGTGGCGCTCGACCTCGCGCCGCTGATCGCCGACGCGGAACTCGACTTCGAACTCATCACCGAACCCGCGCCGGTGCGCGGCCACGAATGGGCACTGCGGGAGCTCGTGCGCAACCTGCTGCACAACGCGCTGCGGCATTGCCCGCGCGGCGGCCGGCTGGAGCTGCGCGTGACGGCGCGCGCCAGGGACGTCGACGCGGGATCCGCCCTCGGCGCCGGCCCGGCTGGCGGCATCGAACTGCGCATCGCCGACAGCGGCCCCGGCATCGCGGCGGCCCTCCGGCCCAAGCTCGGCCAGCCGTTCGCGGCGGGCGCCGGCGGAGGCTCGGGGCTCGGGCTTGCCATCTGCCGTGAGATCGTGGGATCCCTGGGCGGCACGCTGTCGCTGGACAACCGCGAGCAGGATGGGGTCATCGCCGGGCTGGACGCCGTGGTCCGGCTGCCGGCGGCACCATCGCCCGATCCGATCGCCCCCTGAATTCCGCATAGGACAATCCGCCCCCGATGTCTTCCTCCTCCCGATCCCCTTCCCCGCCCGCCAGCGCCACCGGAGCCGACGGCGTGCGCCTGGACAAGTGGCTCTGGGCGGCGCGTTTCTTCAAGACACGCTCGATCGCCGTCGACGAGATCGGCAAGGGCCGCGTGACCCTCAACGGGCAGGCGGCGAAGCCCTCGCGCGAAGTGCGCGTCGGCGACCTGGTCAAGCTGCGCCAGGGCCAGATCGACCGCGAAGTGAAGGTGGCCGGCATCAGCGGCGTGCGCGGTCCCGCGCCAGTGGCGCAAACGCTGTACGAGGAGACGCCCGACAGCGTCGCCGCCCGCGAGCGGGCCGCCGAGGCGCGCCGCCTCGCGCCCGAGCCGGCCGACGCCATCGAGCAGGGCCGCCCGACTAAGCAGGACCGGCGCCGCCTCGCGGACTGGAACCGCTGGTCCGCCAGCCTGGATTGAGGCCCGGCGGATCCGGACGGGCTTGCCGGCGGCAGGCGCTGCCGGACCGAGGAACGGCCCACCTACCCCCATCCAGCGCCCCATCCTGCGCCCCTCCGGCGCTCACCAGGCGCCCGCAGCTCGCCGGTGTCCGTAGCAGGCCCGGGGTTTGCCCGCGCACGGATGCGAAAATCACCCTCTTGAAGTTCCGGCCATGGGCCCCAGATGCGGCGGGTCGCCCGACGCACGCTGGTTCTCACAGAGGCCGGCCGCGCTTCCGAAGAGAAGCCCGGGCATCCGCATTGGGGCATTCCAACCATGACGACTGACAACCAACAACCTGATCCGACGCTGGACGAACTGACCCAGCAAGCTGCTGCCGCGGCCGCCGCCGCGGTGCCCGAAACGCTCGAGGCCCGGCTCGCCGACACCGAGCGCCGCCTGGCCGAGATGTCCGACGCCTACCTGCGCGCCAAGGCCGAGGTCGAGAACACCCGCCGCCGCGGCGAGGACGACACGACCAAGGCCCGCAAGTTCGCCGTCGAGGGCTTCGCCGAGGCGATGCTGCCGGTGATGGACAGCCTCTCCGCCGCGATCGCCCTGCCCGACGCCAGCGTCGAGCAGGTGCTGCAGGGCGTGCACGCCACGCTGCGCCAGCTGCAGTCGGCGCTGGAGCGCAACAAGGTGGTGGAGATCAACCCGGCCTCCGGCACGAAGTTCGACCCGCACCAGCACCAGGCCATCTCGGTGGTCCCGGCCGAGCAGGACCCGAACACGGTCGTGACCGTGCTGCAGAAGGGCTTCCTGATCGCCGACCGGGTGCTGCGCCCGGCGCTGGTCACCGTGACCGCCCCGAAGTGAGCGCACGGCCTTCGCCCAAAAAAGCACGCTGAAAAAAGATCCGGGGCCTTGAACCCGGGCAAGTTATCCACAGATCAGAAGCATCCCGGAACGTTGTTTCAGCCGCTCATCCGATGAGCCTCGGGGGCCTCCCCCGCTGACCGTTCCGCCAGTTTTCAAATTCAGGAGCACCACATGGCTAAGAAGAAGATCATCGGCATCGACCTGGGCACGACCAACTCGTGCGTCGCGGTCATGGAAGGCAACACCACCCGCGTCATCGAGAACGCGGAAGGTGCCCGCACCACCCCGTCGATCATTGCGTACCAGGAAGACGGCGAAGTGCTGGTCGGCGCCTCGGCCAAGCGCCAGGCCGTGACCAACCCGCGCAACACGCTGTACGCGGTGAAGCGCCTGATCGGCCGCAAGTTCCAGGAAAAGGAAGTCCAGAAGGACATCGACCTGATGCCCTACACCATCGCCGCGGCCGACAACGGCGACGCGTGGGTGGAAGTGCGCGGCAAGAAGCTGGCACCCCCGCAGGTGTCGGCTGAAGTCCTGCGCAAGATGAAGAAGACGGCCGAGGACTACCTCGGCGAGGAAGTGACCGAAGCCGTCATCACGGTGCCGGCCTACTTCAACGACGCGCAGCGTCAGGCGACCAAGGACGCCGGCCGCATCGCGGGCCTGGACGTCAAGCGCATCATCAACGAGCCCACCGCCGCGGCCCTGGCCTTCGGCCTGGACAAGCACGGCGCCGGCGACCGCAAGATCGCGGTCTTCGACCTGGGCGGCGGCACCTTCGACATCTCGATCATCGAGATCGCGGACGTGGACGGCGAGAAGCAGTTCGAAGTGCTGTCGACCAACGGCGACACCTTCCTCGGCGGCGAGGACTTCGACCAGCGCATCATCGACTACATCATCGGCGAGTTCAAAAGGAACAGGGCGTCGACCTGACCAAGGACGTGCTGGCCCTGCAGCGCCTGAAGGAAGCGGCCGAGAAGGCCAAGATCGAGCTGTCGAACTCGTCGCAGACCGACGTCAACCTGCCGTACATCACGGCCGACGCCACCGGTCCGAAGCACCTGAACATCAAGCTGACCCGCGCCAAGCTGGAGTCGCTGGTGGACGAGCTGATCGAGCGCACCATCGCCCCCTGCCGCACGGCGATCAAGGACGCCGGCGTGTCGGTCGGCGAGATCGACGACGTCATCCTGGTCGGCGGCATGTCGCGCATGCCCAAGGTGCAGGAGAAGGTCAAGGAGTTCTTCGGCAAGGACCCGCGCAAGGACGTGAACCCCGATGAGGCCGTGGCCGTCGGCGCCGCGATCCAGGGCCAGGTCCTGGGCGGCGAACGCACCGACGTGCTGCTGCTGGACGTCACCCCGCTGAGCCTGGGCATCGAGACCCTGGGCGGCGTGATGACGAAGATGATCAAGAAGAACACGACCATCCCGACCAAGTTCGCGCAGACCTTCTCGACCGCCGAGGACAGCCAGCCCGCGGTGACCATCAAGGTCTACCAGGGCGAGCGTGAACTGGC
This sequence comes from Roseateles chitinivorans, assembly GCF_050632145.1. Taxonomy (GTDB): domain Bacteria; phylum Pseudomonadota; class Gammaproteobacteria; order Burkholderiales; family Burkholderiaceae_C; genus Roseateles; species Roseateles chitinivorans_B. The sequence continues at coordinate 3,388,190 of NZ_CP192577.1, read as the reverse complement.
GCAGGCCAACAAGAGCCTGGGCGAGTTCAACCTCGAAGGCATCCCGCCGGCGCCGCGCGGCCTGCCGCAGATCGAGGTCAGCTTCGACATCGACGCCAACGGCATCCTGCACGTCGGCGCCAAGGACAAGGGCACCGGCAAGGAAAACAAGATCACCATCAAGGCGAACTCCGGCCTGTCCGAGGCCGAGATCGAGAAGATGGTGAAGGACGCCGAGGCCAACGCCGCCGAGGACAAGAAGAAGGTCGAGCTGGTCCAGGCCAAGAACCAGGCCGACGGCCTGGTGCACTCGGTGCAGAAGTCGCTGACCGAGCACGGCGACAAGCTGGACGCCGGCGAGAAGGAAAAGATCGAAGCCGCGGTCAAGGACCTGGAAGAAGCCATCAAGGGCGAGGACAAGGCCGACATCGACGCCAAGACCGAAGCGCTGATGACCGCCAGCCAGAAGCTGGGCGAGAAGGTCTACGCCGAGGCGCAGGCCGCGCAGGCGGCAGCCGGCGCGGGCGCGGCGGGTGCCGCGGGCGCGGGTGCCGAGCACGCGGAAGCCGCCGGTGCGCAGGCGTCGGCCAAGCCGGCCGACGACAACGTCGTCGACGCGGAGTTCAAGGAAGTCAAGGACTCCAAGTAAGCCGTACAGGCGTGCGTGCCGACCCGACGTCGGCATCGCGCACGGCAATCGCTGTCGATTGACAGCCGCCGCGCGGGGCCGCCAGTCCCGCGCGGCGTTCTGGTTTGAGGCCTGCAGGAAGATTCCATGGCAAAGCGTGACTATTACGAAGTCCTGGGCGTCGCGAAGAACGCCAGCGAAGAGGACATCAAGAAGGCCTATCGCAAGCTCGCGATGAAGTACCACCCTGACCGCAATCAGGGCGACGGTGCCAAGGAAGCCGAGGACAAGTTCAAGGAGACCAAGGAAGCCTACGAGATGCTCTCGGACGGCCAGAAGCGGGCCGCCTACGACCAGTACGGCCACGCGGGCGTGGATCCGAACCAGGGCTTCCGCGGCGGCCAGGGCGGCGAAGGCTTCGGCGGCTTCGCGGAAGCCTTCGGCGACATCTTCGGCGACCTGTTCGGCCAGCAGGGCGGCGGCGGCCGTCGCCAGGGCGGCGGCCAGCAGGTCTATCGCGGCAGCGACCTGAGCTACGCGATGGAGATCACGCTGGAGGAAGCGGCGCGCGGCAAGGAGACGCAGATCCGCATCCCGTCCTGGGAAGGCTGCGAGACCTGCAAGGGCAGCGGCGCAAAACCCGGCACCAGCGCCAAGACCTGCGGCTCCTGCGGCGGCAGCGGCACGGTGCACATGCGCCAGGGCTTCTTCAGCATCCAGCAGACCTGCCCGCACTGCCACGGCACCGGCAAGATCATTCCGGAACCTTGCACCACCTGCAACGGCGCCGGCAAGATCAAGAAGACCAAGACGCTGGAAGTCAAGATCCCGGCCGGCATCAACGAAGGCATGCGCATCCGCTCGGCCGGCAACGGCGAGCCGGGGGTGAACGGCGGTCCGTCGGGCGATCTCTACATCGAGATCCGCATCAAGCAGCACGACATCTTCGAGCGCGACGGCGACGACCTGCACTGCACGATGCCGGTGTCGATCACGACGGCGGCGCTGGGCGGCACGATCGAGGTGCCGACGCTGGGCGGCAAGGCCGAGATCGAGCTCCCCGAAGGCACGCAGCACGGCAAGACCTTCCGCCTGCGCGGCAAGGGCATCAAGGGTGTGCGCTCGAGCTACCCGGGTGACCTGTACTGCCACATCAGCATCGAGACGCCGGTGAAACTGACCGAGCATCAGCGCAAGCTGCTGAAGGACCTCGACAAGAGCCTGCGCGACGGCGGCGAGCGCCACTCGCCCAACGCGAAGAGCTGGACCGACCGGGTCAAGGACCTCTTCAAGTAAATCGCCAACAGCGACACGCAAACCCCAGTCACGACTCGCGAATCGCGCCGGCCACCCACGCAAACCCGGGGGACCGGCGGTCGTCGCCCGACCGACAATCGGTCGGTGGTTGACGACATTCGCACAATTCGTTGGGGTGCTGCCGGCCCGCTCTCTTCGGAGGCGGGCTTTTTCACATGGGCGCGCGCCTTGGCGGGGCCACGGCCATGACGCTCGCCGGCACGCTCGGAAAGACGCAGGCGCTGGTCATCGACAGCAACGCGAACTCGCGCAGCCTGATGACGGCGCAGCTGCGCGAACTCGGCGTCGGCCATGTGCGGCAGACCACGCGCGTGCGGGACGCCCGCGTGATCCTCGAGACGCAGCCCTACGACATCGTCATCTGCGACTACTACTTCGACGGATCCGAGATGTCGGGGCAGGACCTGCTGGACGAGTTGCGGCGCGAGCAGCCTGCTCCCCTACTCCACCGTCTTCGTCATGGTCACCGGCGAGGCGTCGTACGCGAAGGTCGCCGAAGCGGCCGAGGCGGCCCTCGACGCCTACCTCGTCAAGCCCTACACGACCACGGCGCTGGCCGACCGGCTGGCCAACGCGCGGCATCGCAAGGTGGAACTCAAGGACATCTTCGAGGCGATCGACGCGAAGGATTTCGGCCGCGCCGCGGACCTGTGCCTGGAGCGTTTCCAACGCAAGGCGACCTACTGGCTGTACGCCGCCCGCATCGGCGCGGAACTGCTGCTGCGCCTGGAGCGCCACACCGAGGCGCGTGAACTGTACGAGGCCATCATCGCGGCGCGCACCGTGCCCTGGGCGCGGCTGGGCGTGGCGCGGACCGAGGTCGCCGGGGGCAACCTGAGCGCCGCGCGCCGGACGCTGGAGACCCTGATCGGCGACATGCCCGACCAGGCCGACAGCTACGACCTGATGGGCCGCGTGCAGATGGAGCAAGGCGAGATCGACGCCGCGCTCGCGACCTACCGCACCGCGGCGACGCTGACGCCGGGCTGCCTGCTGCGCCAGCAGCATTGCGGCACGCTGGCCTTCTACGCGGGGCAGCGCGACGAGGCGCTCAAGATGCTCGAACGCAGCGTGGCGCAGGGCTTGCGCTCCAAGCTGTTCGATGCGCACAGCCTGGCCCTGATCGCGCTGATGCGTTTCGACGCGAAGGACAGCAAGGGCCTCAAGTACACGATGGATGCGTTGATGCAGGCCATGGAACGCGCGCCGCGCGACCAGCGCCTGCAGGGCTTCGACGTGCTGATGCAGGGCCTGCGGCTGCTGCTGGATCGCAAGCTGGCGGACGCGCTGACGCTGGCGCGCCGGTTCGCGCGACGCGCCGCCGACCCGGATTTCGACCTCGAGGCCGCGAGCCTGCTGGTCGCGCTGTGGGTGCGCATGGCGCGGCAGGACATCGAGCTCAGCGAGATGGAGACGCTGATGAACCAGCTCGGTCTGCGCTTCTGCAGCTCGAAGTCGGCGACCGAGGTGCTGATCAGCATGGCCGAGGGCCATGAACCCAGCACGCAGCTGCTGCGCGACGCGAATGCACGGGTGTTCGCGATCTCCGAGACGGCGATGCGGCATGCGATGCGCGGCGACGCGCAGACCGGCGTGCAGTTGCTGGTCGAGCAAGGCACGCACACGCTCAACGCCAAGCTGATCGACATGGCCGCGCTGGTCCTCAAGCGTTACCGGGAACGGATGACCGACCCCGGCGCGCTGGAGCCGAAGATCGAGGACCTGCAGCGCCGTTACGTGCAGGCCAGCGGCCAGGGGCTCAAGGCCGCCCGAGGCGGCGGCATGGCTTTGCGAGGATGACTGCGCATCCCCGGCTAAGCTGCGGCGAGGCTCAGGAATGCTTCAGGGGAGCTTCAGGTACGACAACTACAAGGGCAGGTTTTCTCTTGCCGGCCTGACACAACAAGATGCCGTTTTCCGATTCCTCGACCTCGCAGGCACGCGAGGCCGCCACGGCGCGCACAGGGCGCGCCCGTTCACCGCTGGCATTGACGTGGCTGACCGCACTGTGGATCGGTGTGCTCGGCAACTGGCCGCTGTGGCAGCGGATGTGGGGCATGCCGGACTATGCCGGCGCCTCGGGCAAGCTGTTCGTCATCGTCTTCGCCGGCATCGTGATCATGGTGCTCGCGGCCTGCTTCAGCCTGCTGGCCTGGCGCGTGGCGGTGAAGCCGCTGCTGACGCTGATGCTGCTGATGACGGCACCGCTGGCCTACTTCATCGGCAGCTACGGCGTGATCATCGACAGCACGATGATCACCAACGCGCTGCAGACCGACGTGCGCGAGACGCGCGACCTGATCGGCGGGGGACTGGCGGTCCATGTGCTGGTGATCGCGTTGATCCCGCTGATCTGGATCTGGCGGCAGCGGCTGACGGACAAGCGCTGGTTCAAGCGGCTGGGATGGAACCTCGCGAGCGTGGCGCTGGCGCTGGCCGTGGGCGTCGGCCTGGCGGCGACGAAGACGGCGGACCTGGCCTCCACCTTGCGCAACAACAAGACCCTGACCAAGATGGTCAGCCCGATCAATGCGATCTGGGCGAGCGCCGCGCTGGCCGCGCAGAAGCAGAAGAAGCCCAAGGGGCCGCTCGAGGTCGTCGCCGCCGACGCCAGGCTCACGCCCCGTGCCGCCGGCGCGCGACCGCCGCTGGTGCTGCTGGTGGTCGGCGAGACGGCGCGCTCGGACAACTTCCAGCTCAACGGTTATGCCAAGCCGACCAATCCGGAGCTGTCGACGAAACCGGTGCTGAGCTATCGCGAGGTCGCGTCCTGCGGCACGTCGACGGCGGCCTCGCTGCCGTGCATGTTCTCCCAGCTCGGCCGCGAGGTGTATGTCGATCATCCCGGCAACCAGCAGACGCTGCTGGATGTGCTCCAGCGCGCCGGGCTGGCGGTGCTGTGGCTGGACAACCAGGCCGGCTGCAAAGGCATCTGCGACCGCGTGCCGAATGCGCAGGCCATCAATCCCGCGCGGCCGGACCACCCGGTTCCCGCGGGCCTGTGCCGCGCGGACGGTGAATGCCTCGACGAAGTGATGCTGCACGACCTGGACGCGCGCATCGCGGCATTGGATCCGCAGCGCGTCGCCCGTGGCGTCGTGCTGGTGCTGCACCAGATGGGCAGCCACGGCCCGGCCTATTACCTGCGCACGCCCGACGACCGCAAGCCCTTCCAGCCCGAGTGCCGCAGCAACGCGCTGCAGCAATGCGAGCTGGAACAGGTGCGCAATGCCTATGACAACACGATCGCCTACACCGACCATGTGCTGGCGAAGGCGATCGACTGGCTGGGGACCCAGGAGCAGCGCTTCGACCCCAGCCTGCTCTACGTGTCGGACCACGGCGAGTCGCTGGGCGAGAACAACCTGTTCCTGCACGGCATGCCTTATGCGTTGGCGCCCAAGCAGCAGAAGCATGTGCCGCTGATCCTGTGGCTGCCGGAGCAGACGCGGCAATCGCAGAAGCTCGACAGCGCCTGCCTGACGCAGCGGCGCGATACGCCGATGTCGCACGACGGGCTGTATCACACGGTGCTCAGCCTCAGTGGCGTGGAGACTTCGGTCTATCGCAAGGACTGGGATTGGGTGGGCGCCTGCCGGCGCAGCTGAGGCATCGAGCGCGGTAGGGCCGCGTCACATCGTTCCAGAACCTGCCGGACTTGTCCGAACTGGTCATGCATCTCAGCGGCTGTCACGGTCTCGCCCAATGCGTAATCGGCTTGCACTCGTCGGTGTCGCTGCGCTTCGAGCTGTGCTCCGTTCCTCCGCGACCGCTCCTTCAATATCTCGCCGCAGCGCTCGGCAGGATGCTTCAACCGGTTGATGAGCTCTTGATGTGATCCTCCTTCCGGCCCTTCGTTGCGACCAAGCATCGGCAGGGTCTGCTCCCATTCCTTGCAGCGGTGGAATGCGGCGTAGTAGGCGCGACTGATGGCGCTCCGGAATGCCACCTCTGAGTCCTGCTGCCCCAACTGGCGCGCGAAGGCGAGAAAGTCTTTGCACTCGATGGCCATGATGCGTCCCTGACAGTGGGTTTTGCTGGCGGCCTCAGGCGGATGCCTCGTCCACAAACGAGAGCAGGAAGTGGGGCTGCAGCAGATCGACGTAAGCGAGTTCGCCCCAGAATTCGGACGTCCATTCCAAGGCCGCTTCGCGGCTGACATCGACCGGAACTTCGTAGCGAATGCTCGTGATGCTTTCGTGTTCGAAGAGCGTCAAGGTCACCGTTCCTTCTCGCCGCAGGCCGTGACGCTGCGCGAAGTGAGCCGCCAGATGCAGAAGGTGTCGGACATAGGTCACGGAGACATTGCGACTTTCAAGCAGTGACAGCGCCTTGTCGACCCCGTCCCAGCTCGTGTACTTGCAACGCGCGTCGACTTTCCCCTCAGGGCGAGCCGCACCGAACAGCACAGCGGGATACCGCAGCAACTCGACCACCGCCGCCAGCTCTGACATCCCCTCTGCGGTCGGCACGGGCATCACCATGATCGCCACCAACCTGTCGGTCCGACTCACGGGCCTGACGTAGTTCACTTGTAGAGACATCACTGCTCCTGCATTGCGAGTCCTCGACTCAATGCCAACCAGTCTCTGCGTGATGCGATCGAAAGACATTCCCTCCGAAGAGCGTTTCATCGGGGGGCATTGATCCGGGTAGGTCACTCCCCCTGCGCATACTGAGGAAGGTCATTGCCAGCGAGGCTGCCCAGCCCAACTGACGAGGGGCCAGGTCTTGCCGCCGCTCAGAACAACGACTGCTGCCCCACCACCTTGGACGGCGGGCGGAACTCGCTGAAGTCGAACTGGTGCCGCTCGCGGCCCAGTCCCAGGCGCTGCGAGGCCTTGCGCAGCCGCTGCTGGAGCAGCTCGGCCCAGATCCCCTCGCCGGTGAAACGCGTGCCGAAGCGCGGATCGTTGTCCTTGCCGCCGCGCATGTCGCGCAGCCGCGCCATGATGCGCGCCGCCTTGTCCGGCTGATGCAACCGCAGCCAGTCGTGGAACAGCGGCGCCACTTCCCAGGGCAGCCGCAAGGGAATGCTGAAGGCCTTCGTCGCGCCCGCCTCCGCAGCGGCTTCGAGGATGCGTTCCAGCTCCGGCTCGTTCAGGAACGGGATCACCGGCGACACGCTCACCCCCACCGGCACGCCCGCCTCCGCCAGCGCCCTGATCGTCTGCAACCGTCGCTGCGGTGACGCCGCGCGTGGCTCCAGCGTCCGCGACAGCGCCGGATCCAGCGAGGTCACCGACAGGTAGACCGACACCTGCCGCTTGAGCGCCATCGGCACGATCAGGTCCAGGTCGCGCTCGATGCCGCTGGACTTGGTCACCACCGAGAACGGATGCCGAGCCTCCGTCAGCACCTCCACGACGGCGCGCGTGATGCCGAGCTTGCGCTCGATCGGCTGGTAGGCGTCCGTCGCCGTGCCCAGCACCAGCGGCGCCGGCCTGTACGCGGGCGACGCCAGCGTCTCCCGCAGCCGCTCGGCGGCGTTGACCTTCGCGATGATCTTGGTCTCGAAGTCCAGGCCCGGCGACAGGTTCAGGTAGCTGTGCGTCGGCCGTGCGAAGCAGTAGATGCAGCCGTGCTCGCAGCCGCGGTAGGGATTGATCGACAGGTCGAAGCCGATGTCGGGCGACTGGTTGCCGCTGACGATCTTCTTGGCGTGCTCCTCGATGATCTCGGTCTTCGGGGCGACGTGCTCCTCGAGCGCCTCCTGGTCCAGCGTGCCCCAGCCGTCGTCGTACTGCTCCCGCTCGCGCGATTCGAAGCGGTGCGGCATCGCCCAGGCGCTGCCCCGTCCCTTCAGCGCGTCGGCCTGGAGGTACAGCGGCGGGGCAGCGATCTTGGTGTCTTGCGGCATACTGTCAATTTATACAGTATCGCCGAAGAATGCCAGTGCCCATCGGCATCCACCGGGCTCACCCCTCCTGGCGGCCGGTGAGGACCAGTACCGCGCCCAGCACCGCCGCCGCCGCACCCAGCAGGTACACCGCCGCGAAGCCGAAGCGCCCCGCGACCAGACCGGCGGCTGGCCCGGCCAGTCCGTACGCGATGTCGAGGAAGGCCGCGAACGCGCCGATCGCGCTGCCGCGGCTGGCGGGCGGCACGCGCTTGAGCGCCTCGACGCCCAGCGCCGGATAGATCAGCGCGCAGCCCAGGCCGCTGACGAAGGCACCGGCCAACGCGACGGTCTCCAGCGGCGCGCCCCAGACCAGCGCCTGCCCGATCGCCTCGACGACCAGCGACCACAGCGCCACGCGCCGTCCGCCGATCTTGTCGGGCAGATGCCCGAGCAGCAGCCTCACGGCGATGAAGCCGACGCCGAAGCAGGTCATCACCACGCCGGCATGCGACCAGCCGCGTGCCGCGAAGTACAGCGACGCGAAGGCGGTCAGCCCGGCCAGCCCGACGCCCTGCAGCGTCAGCCCGAGCCCCTGGCGCCAGATCTGGCCCACGACGCGCCGGAACGGCAGGCGCGGGCCGCCGGCCATGCGGTACGCCGGTGTCGCCAGCGCGATCGCCCAGGCGGCGAGCGGCGCGGCGATGCACGCGACCATCACGGCAGGCAGGCCATGGCCGCGATACAAGCCCATGCCCATCGGCGCGCCGATCGAGAGCGCGCCGAACATCGCGATGCCGGTCCACGACATCGACAGGCCCGCGCGCTGCGGCCCCACCGACGCGATGGACCACGACACGCTGCCGGTGACGAACTGGCTCTCGCCGAAGCCGGCCACCAGCCGTCCGGCGACGACGAGGGCCAACGCGGCCGCCGGGGACCACGCCGGCAGCGCGGCGACGAGGTACAGCAGGCCCGCGACGGCGCAGCCGATCGCGCCCTGCAGCGCCGAGCGCCGCCCGCCCTGCCCGTCCACGAGGCGGCCGGCGTATCCGCGCGTCAGCACCGTGGCGACGAACTGCAGGCCGATGACGAGCCCGACCGTCAGCGCGTCGAAGCCGAGGCGCTCGTGGATGAACAGCGGCAGCACCGGCAGCGGCAGCCCGACCGCCAGGTAGCCGCAGAACAGCGCCGCGATGACGCCGGGCGCGGGACGCGTCAGGACGGGCGTGGAAGCAGGCATCGGAAGCGGCGCGGCATCGAGACGCGCCGCTCCGTCCACGCGGGACGAAGCGGAGGCAGACATGGCATCTCCCAGGGGTCGTGAGTCGATCAGGCGGCCGTCTTGAACAGATCGACGCGATGTCCGCTGGCGTCGAGCAGGAAATCGCGCGAGGACGCCGCGTCGGCGGCCAGCTTCGCCAGGTCGACGTCGATCAGCCGGCCGCCGCGCTTGCGCAGGCGCCCGCCGACCATGACCGTGTCGACGTCGGCGCGCTCCACCGCCTGCACGATGGTGGCGATCGCGTTCGTCACCGGGAACACGGCCGCGCCGCGGGTGCGCACCATGATCAGGTCCGCGGCCTTGCCTGGCGTCAGCGTGCCGACGCGGTGCTCGATGCCGGCGGCCCGCGCCCCGTTCACGGTGGCGGCGCGCAGCACCTCCTCGACGCCGATGGGCGCGGGCACGGCAGACTCGCCGCGGAACCGGCGGTAGCGCATCGCGGCGCGCTGCTGATGGAACAGCGCATGCATCTCGCCGAACAGGTCGCTGCCGAAGGCGGTGTCGAGATCGATGCCCAGCGCCGGCGCCAGGCCGTGGTCCACGGCCACCTGGTAGGCGAAGGTCTCGTCGTCGAAGCCGAACAGCGCGTCCGAACGCGGATTCACCGTGATGTTCACGCCCGCGTCGGCGAACAGCTGCCAGGTCGCCGCGGGAACCCGCGTGCAGTGGTTGAAGAGGTTGTGCGGGCCGAGCACGCCGGGCCTGGCGAACTCGGGGCCGAGCTGCGCAAGATCCCCGATGAACTCGGTCAGGATGCGCATGTCCAGGCCGCGCGCGACCTCCCACCAGTCCAGCTTCAACTGGCCGAACAGGCCGACCTGCACGCGGCTGTCGGTGCCGTTCCAGCGCGCGGCCAGTCGCGCCAGGTCGCCCGGCAGATGCGCCGACGAGGCGCCCTTGTCCATCGCCGGACCGACCATGTGCAGCGCCCGGATGCCGGAGGCGTCCAGCGCGTCCAGCGCCGCGTCGGTGTGCTCGGGGCTGCGCGAGCTGTGGCAGGCGTCGACGATCGTCGTGATGCCGGCGTCCAGCGACGCGGCCGCCGTCAGCATCGTGCTGGTGTACATGTCCTGCGGGCGGAAGTGCGCGCCCAACTTGCCGGCCACCACATCGATGTAGGCGAAGAGGTCGTCGACGTCGGGCATCAACCGGCGCATCACGCCCAGCCAGGCGTGGTGGTGGGCGTCGACCAGGCCGGGCATCACGATGCTGCCGGCGGCGTCGACGACCTCGGCGTCGCCCGCCGGCAGGTCCGCGCCGACGGCGGCGATGCGCCCGTCGCGCACCAGCACGTCGCCGACGGCCAGGTTGGGCAGCGCCGCATCCATCGTGATGACGGTGCCGGCCTTGAAGAGGATGTCGCGATCGGTCATGGGGAACTCCGTTGGAGGAATCGGTGGAGGAATGGGTGGGGGATCGGCGGAGGAGTCGCTGGACGATTCGTTGGACGATCCGTGGGGGACATCGACTCGGGATTGAGGCAACGGACCGAATGATGCGAAGCGGACGATCTTTGATAAAGGTAGAGTCGTTCAAATGATCTTTGCTGAAATTCAAAGATGAGGACAACAGGATGAGCATCGACGGACGATTGCTGGCCGGCATGAGCGTGCTGGCCGCGGTGGTCGAGGCGGGCAGCTTCAGCAAGGCGGGCGAGGTGCTCGGCCTGTCGGCCTCCGGCGTGAGCCGCGCGGTGTCGCGGCTGGAGGAGCGCCTGGGCGTGCGCCTGCTCGACCGCACGACGCGATCGCTGCACCTCACCGGCGAGGGCGCACGGCTTTACGAGCACGCGGTGCCGCACCTGGAGGGCATCGAGGAAGCGGCGAACCTCGTCTCCGGCGCGGCGGTCAGCGTGCGCGGCGCGCTGCGCGTGAGCCTCAACCCGCTGTTCGCGCGCTACGTGCTCGCGCCCGCCCTGCCCCGCCTGCAGGCGCTCTATCCCGACCTCACGCTGACGATGGTGCAGTTCCCGGGCAGCGGCGACCTGGTCGCCGAGGGCGTGGACGTGGCGGTGCGCTTCGGCCCGCAGCCGGCATCGACGATGACCTCGCGCAAGCTGCTGGAGAACCGCGTGCTGACGGTGGCGGCGCCCGCCTACCTCGATCGTCGCGGACGGCCGCGCAAGCCGGCGGAGCTGGCGAAGCACGACTGCCTCCAGTACATCGACCCGCAGCGCGGCAAGCCGTTCGAATGGATCTTCGTCCGCGGCAAGGGACGCGCGAAGGAGCAGCTGACGGTGGCCACGTCGGGCTCGCTGACGATGACCGATGCGGACGCGATGGTGCAGGCCTGCGTGGCGGGCGCCGGCGTGGCGCAAGTCCTGGCGCTGAGCGTCGAGCACCTGATCGGCGACGGCACGCTGGTCGAGCTGTTTCCCGACTGGCCCGGCGAAACCTTCCCGCTGCACATCGTGCGCCCGTCGCGGCGCCTGCCACCGGCCTCGGTGGAGGCGTTCATGGCGTTCTGCATCGAGCTCTGCGCGCCATCGGGCCCGACGGCCTGAGCTTCCATAATCGTCCCCATGGATGCCCTGAAAGACCTGCTGCGCAACGCCCTCCACGAGATGGGCCGCGGCCGCTACGCCGAGGCCGTCGCGCTGCTGGAACCGCACGCGCAGGTCGCCTCGAACGAGCTGCAGCGCTACCTGGGCGAATCGCTGCGGCGCAGCGGGCGGGTGCAGGACGCGATCGGTCCGCTGATGCAGGCGCTCGCGCTGAAGATCGACGACGTCGACGCCTACCTGCAGCTCGCCTTCGCGCTGCAGTCGCTGCAGATGAAGGCCGAGGCGGCCGAGTGCTTCCGCACCGTCGCCGCGCTGCGGCCGGACAGCGTGATGGCGCTGGCCTACCAGGCGCATGGCGACCAGCAATGCGCGCGATGGTCGGACTTCGACGGGAACCTGCGCGCGCTGCACGCCGTCATCCAGGCCAAGCCCGACGACGCCGGCGACGAGTTCGGCGTCCCCTTCGCGCTGGTCACCGTGCCGCACGCGGCGGCGGATCTGCTGAAGGTGGCGCGCCTGAGCACGCGTTTCCTCAGCCGCGGCATCGCGCCCTTGCCGCCGGTGAAGGCCGTGGCCAAGCCGACGCTGCGCATCGGCTACCTGTCTTCCGATTTCCATGCGCATGCGACCGCCGCGCTGATGGTGGAGGTCCTCGAATGCCGCGATCGCGAACGCTTCGAGGTGCTGCTCTTCTCGCACGGACCGGATGACGGTTCCGCGCTGCAGCAGCGCATCCGCGCGGCCTGCGAGCGCTGCATCGACGTCGGCGATCTCGATCCCGCCGGCATCGCCGCGCGCATGCGGTCCGAAGGCATGGACATCGCGGTCGACCTCAAGGGCCACACCGCCGGCAGCCGATTCACCGCGCTCGCCGCCCGGCCGGCGCCGGTGCAGGTCGCGTGGCTCGGTTTCCCCGGCAGCTGCGGGGCGGACTTCATCGACTACGTCATTGGCGACGACGTGGTCACGCCGCTCGGCGATGCGCCGTTCTATTCGGAACACATCGCGCAGCTGCCGCGCTGCTATCAACCCGGCGATGCGACGCGCCGTATCGAACCGACACCGCGCGCCGAACTCGGCCTGCCGGACGAGGCGATCGTGCTGCTGTCGGCGAACGTGGTGTCGAAGATCACGCCCAGCGTCTTCGACGCGTGGATGGCGATCCTGCATCGGCTGCCGCAGGCGCTGCTGTGGCAGCTCAGCGGCGGCGAGCAGGCCGACGCGCAGCTGCGCGCCGAGGCCGCCTCGCGCGGCATCGCGCCGGCGCGGCTCGTCTTCATGCCGCCGGTGGGCATGGCCGACCACTGGAACCGACTGGCCGCCGCGGACGTCGCGCTCGATACCTGGCCCTGCAACGGGCATACGACGACCAGCGATGCGCTCGCAGCCGGCGTGCCGGTCGTGACGCTGCGCGGCGACGGCTTCGCGTCGCGCGTGGCGGAGAGCCTGCTCGTGCAGGCCGGCCTGCCCGAGCTGGTCTGCGACACGCCCGAGGCGTACGTCGAGACGGTCTGCTCGCTTGTCAGCCACGCAGGCTTTGGCCGGTCAGCCGATAGAGGAAGTCCGGCGACGCCTCCGTGGATCGATTCGCCGGCATTCGCGCGCGATCTGGAGGCGCTCTACGAGCGCATGTGGGCGCGCGCGGTGGCGGGCCAGCCGCCGGAGGCCCTGCCAGCCGGCGGCTGAGGTTCCTGCCTCAGGCAGCGATCCGCGACGCGAGCGCCATGACCTCGCGCGCCACCGCTCCGGCGGCCAAGGGGTTCTGCCCGGTCACGAGGTTGCCGTCCACGACGACGTGCGGCTGCCACGCCCCGCCCTGCTCGAAGCGGGCGCCGGCGTCACGCAGCCGATCCTCGAGCAGCCACGGCGCATTCGCGGCGAGGCCGACCTGCGTCTCCTCATCGTTGGTGAACGCCGTCATGCGGCGGCCCTTGAAGGCCCACCCTTGAGCGTCACCGGCGGCCAGGAACGCGGCTTGGCCGTGGCACACCGCGGCGACGACCTTGAACGGTGCCGCCAAGGCCGTCGTCAGCACCCGGCCGACAGAGGGATTCACGGCGAGGTCCTGCATCGGACCGTGGCCGCCGGGGACGAACACGACGTCGTGGTCGGCAACGACGACGTCCTCGATGCGCATCGGTGCGCGCAGCGCCTGGGCACATCCTTCGAGGTAGCGCGCGAAGCCTTCGACCTTGGCGGTGTCGCCGTGGTTCGCCTCGGGCGAGAGACTCAGCGCGTCGACGACGGCGGGCAGTCCGCCCGGCGTCGCGATCGTGATGCGCGCGCCGGCGCCGCTGAAGTGCTGGTGCGGCGCGATGAACTCTTCGGCCCAGAAGCCCGAGGGACGTTGGCGGCCATCCTTCTGGGTCCAGACGGTGGCGCTGGTGAGGATCATGAGCACGTTGATCATGGGAGGTCTTTCATCGGAAGTGAGAATGTCGACGTCGGGCAGTGTGTCGACGGCCTCCCCACCCGTAAATGAACGCGGCGCGCTTTCAGTCTTCCGCTGAAGGGAACGCCCGCGACGGCCAGCCCCGGATGACTTCATGAATCGCCTCGAATCCCTCCGCCTCTTCTGCCTCGCCGCGGAGTCGGCCAACTTCCGCGACGCCGCCGCGCGGGCGGGCGTGTCGCCGCAGGTGGTCACGCGGGTCATCGGCGCGCTGGAGGAGGAGCTCGGCGAGCCGCTGTTCCACCGCAGCACGCGCGGCGTTCGCCTGACCGAGTTCGGCGAGCAGCTGGCGGCGGGCGCGGCCGAAGCCGTCGCCGGCATCGATCGCGTCTTCCAGTCCGGCGCCTCCGCCGCCGACGAGCGGATCGTCGGCCTGGTCCGCATCGCCGCGCCGAGCGCGCTCGGACGTCGCGTGATCGCGCCCGCGCTGGCGCCTTTGCTGGCCGCGCATCCAGAGCTGCGACTGGACCTGCGTCTGTCCGAGGTCGTCGCCGACGTGGTCGACGGGCAGATCGACGTCGGCGTGCGCATCGGGCCGCTGCGGGACAGCCGCTTCGTCGCGCGTCCGGTGTCCGGCGCGGGGCTGTTCGTCGTCGGCGCACCGTCATTGATCGAGCGCGTCGGCGCGCCCGACAGCGTCGAGTCGCTGCTGGCCGCGCCGATGACCGTGATGATCGACCGCAACACCGGTCGTCCCTGGCCGTGGATGTTCAAGGACGGCCAGCAGGTCGTGCCGCCGCAACCGGCGCTGGTCACCGACGATCCGGAGGCCGAATGCGAGGCGGTGCTGGCGGGCGCGGGATTCGGGCAACTGCCCGGGCACCTCGCGCTGCCGCTGATACGCGCCGGCCGTCTGGTGGCCGTGCTCGACGACTTCAACCCGCCGCCGTCGCTGATCTACGTCTATCGGCCGATCCGGCGGCCTACCGCGCGGGTGCGGCTGGTCTTCGACGCGTTGTGCGAGCTGCTGCGCGATGTCGACGTGGCCATGGATCGCGCGCCCTGACCTCACGGCACGCTGCGACCGTCGCGCAGGGGTCCGACGGGGTCCCTGTCAGATCGACGCCTTCTCGCGCGCCTGCCGACGCACCTCGTCGGCGACGGGGTGCAGCGTCGTCGGGCTTTCGGTGCCCACGACGCTGTAGCCCAGACCGCGCATGGCCCAGCTGTAGCCGCCGACGGGCCGCGTGGTCTGCGCCATCATCGGCGCCTCCTTCTCGACGGCCATCGGTCGCAGCATCACCGCCATCCGTGTGCCGTCCTCGCGGTCGTAGAAGAACATGCCGGCGGGACCGTGGACCGTGGCGACCAGCCGGCCGCCCGCGAAGCGATAGCCGGCCGCGCTGAGGTCCGGGATCTCCACCGGCCGCCGGAGCTTGTCCGACACCACCCGCAGCAACCGCTCGCGGTCGAGGTCCTCCGGCGCATCGGACGCATAGGCGAGGTAGCTGCTGCGTGCTTCGCCAGCGAGCGCCGCAATGCCGTTCGCCCCGCCGTTCGCGGCACCGTTCACCGGATCCCACTGGTCGCGCACCTGCCAGCCGCCGACGCTGCCCGCGCCGAGCGCGACCAGCACCGCCGCGGCCCAACGCCACTGGCGCGCTGGCGGCGCCTGCCGCTGAGCGAGCAGCGTCCGGAGTTGCAGGCGCTCGGGCACCGGCTCGTCGACGATGGGCGCGAACGCCGACCGGAGCAGCTGCCGCTGCGCGATCAGCCGGGTCACCGCGGCAGCCGCCTCCGGATCGCGGTCCAGATGGTCCTGCACCGCCTTGCGTCGCTCGGCGTCCAGCAAGCCGTCGACGTAGGCATGGAGGTCGTCTTCGACGATGGGCGCCGATGGCGTGGGTCTGGTCATCACTTCATCCTCCGCAAATGCGAGCCCGCAGGCGTCTTCACCGCTGCCGCTGTCGACGCCGCCACTGCGGGCTCCTCGCCGTCGAGCGCGCGCTGCAGTCGCTCTCGTCCTCGCGCCAGGCGCGACATCACCGTGCCGATCGGGATGTCGAGCGCCCTCGCCGCCTCCGCGTAGGACAGGTCCTCGACGGACACCAGCAGGACCACGCTGCGCTGGTCCTGCGGCAACGCTTCCAGCGCCGCCATCAACTCGCCGACCTGCACGCGATGCTCCTGCGACGCCGGCACCATCAGGGCGGATTCGGCGACCTCCGCGATGTCCACGTGCTCGCCGCGCCGGGCCTGCTGCCGCAGGCGGTTGACGATCAGGTTGTGCGCGATCGCGAACACCCACTGGCGGGTGTTCTCCTTCTGCCGCAGAGCGTCCCACTGGCCGATCGCACGCTCCAGGCAGTCCTGGACCAGATCGTCCGCCAGGTCGCGATCGCGCAGCATCGCGCTGGCATAGCGGCGCAGGGCCGGGATCAGCGGCTCGATCGCCTCGATCATCGCCATGCCAGCGCCTCGGCTCATCGCGTCGCCGCCTGCACCTGCACGGGACTTCCGGGCTTGCCGTCGACCACGGGCGCGACGACCAGGTAGCGCCGGGTCGCCGGCGCCTCGGCCTGCACGATCTGCCGGATCGGGCCAATGGCGTTGACGATCGCCGAACCGGCCGGGTTGGTCATGAAGTTGGCCAGCGGCTGCAGCGCGCCGGAGCCGTCCGCCTGCTCGGCCAAGGCCACGACATACGGCTGCTTCGGCTTCAACCCGGTCACCGACGCCTGGAACACCTGCAACAGGCCCTGATCGAAGAGCGCCACGCTGGTGGGCGATCCTGTCGCGGCCGTTGTCGCGGACCCGGTCGTGCTTCCGTCCGAGGACTCGCCCACGGCCCTCAGCGTCAGCGAGCCCACCTGCCCCGCCACGCCGAGCGGCTGCAGGCCCTGCAGGCCGTCGCCTTCCGGCACGGCGTCCGGCACGTAGGCGATGGCCTGCGGCGCCTGCCCGATCGGCACGTTCCCGACGACGGTGTTCGACGCCGTGTCGATCACCGCCAGCGCGTCGGCGTTCTCCAGGCCCACGTAGATCCGGCTGCCGTCGCCGGACGGCCAGACGCCATGCGGCAGCTTGCCCACCGGGATGGTGGTCACGGCGGAGAAGTCGTCGGTGCGGAACACCTTCACCTGGTTCAGGCCGCCCACGGTCACGTAGGCGAAGGTGCCCTTGGCGGTCTTCGTGAAGTTCACGTGGTTGGTGATCGGACCGGTGTCGAAGGAGGTGATGACGCCGAACGGCGGACGCGCGTCGAAGACGGTCGTGCGGCCGATGTCCTTCAGCGTGAACCACACCTGGCGGCCGTCGGGCGTCGCGGCGATGTTGGGGCAGAACGGGCTGTCCTGCTTCACCGTCGCGACGATCCTGTGGCTCGCGACCTCGACCACCGCCGTCTCCGGATTGAAGGACGAGCAGACGTAGCCGTACTTGCCGTCCGGCGAGAAGATCTGCATGCCAGGTCCGGCCGCGGTGACGATGCGGGTCTTCTCCTGGAAGGTCGCGGCGTCGATCACCGACACGTAGTTCTCGCCGCGGACGGTGACCCAGACTTCCTTGCCGTCCGGCGTGAAGAAGGCTTCATGCGGGGAGCGGCCGACGTAGGTCGTGTGCTTGACCGCGTTGGTGCGCGTGTCGATGAAGGTGACCGAGTTCGAGCCGATCGACACCACCGCCAGCGTGCGGTGGTCCGGCGAGAAGCCCAGGCCATGCACGAGCACCTGGCCACGATAGAGCGGGCTGAAGTTGCCCGGCGACGGGTCGCCCAGGCGGATGACGCCGAGCAGACGGTGGTCGACGGGGTCGGTGACGGAGAGCGTGTTGGAGAACTGCTCGGCGGCGTAGATCCGGTCGCGGTGGCTGACGGGGATGTCGGCGTCCGCCGCGCGGCCGGGCGCCTGGCCGGCCAGGGCGGCACCGCCGCAGGCGGCGAGGAACAGCAGCGATGACTGCAGGAGAGGCTTCAGCATGAGGAGTCCTAGTGCGAATGATGATGGACGGAAGCCGGCGTCGGCGTCGGTGCCGAGGCTGCGCGCCCGACCTGCGTGGGCGCGGGCGCCGAGGGCGGCAGCGCGCCGCCGACCGCGAGCTGCATCGCCGCGATCTCCTGCTGCTGCTCGATGATGATTTCCTGCGCGATGCGTCGCAGCTGCTCGTTGGAGCCATGGCGCAACTCCGCCAGCGCCATGTCGATGGCGCCCTGATGGTGGGGGATCATCATGGCCGCGAAGTCGCGGTCGATGTCGCCCGAGGGGGTGATCTCCATCGCGGCCATCATGCGGTCCATCGCCGCGGCGTTCTCCGCATGGAAGGCGTCCGCCGACGTGGCGGCGCCCGCCCACGCGGCGGCCGCGGTGACGGCGGTGGCCGCGATCCAAGGCAGCACCCGTCGCAGTCTGCGCAAGCGCGGCCGTGCAGGCCGCGTGCTGTTTGAGGTCATGTCGGGCTCCAGGTTGAAAGGCAACGGCCTTCCCTGCTGTAGACACCCGGCGGCGGCGCTTATTCCCAGACGCTCCCAAGACGCGGGCGACACTCGCCCATCCCCGAAACCGCATGAGCCCATGCGGGTTCCGCATTTGTCCGTCCGATCCGCGCACGCGATAGTCGCGGCCATGTGCCAACTGCTGGGAATGAACTGCAACAGCGATGCAGCGATCACCTTCTCCTTCACCGGGTTCGCTGCCCGCGGCGGTCGAACGGCGGAGCACATCGACGGCTGGGGCATGGCGTTCTACGAGCGCTCCGGATGCCGCGTCTTCCACGACGACCAGCCGGCCAGCGAGTCGCCGCTCGCGGAGTTCCTGAGCCGCTACCCCATCAAGTCGCGCATCGTGATCGCGCACCTGCGGCGCGCGACGCAGGGCGGGGTGACCCTGTCCAACTGCCATCCGTTCCAGCGCGAATGGCTGGGACAGACCTGGGTGTTCGCCAACAACGGCGACCTGAAGGACTTCCAGCCCGTGCTCGACGGCCCCTATCGCCCGGTCGGCAGCACCGACAGCGAACGCGCCTTCTGCTGGCTGCTGCAGGAACTGCGCAAGCGCTTCGCCGACCGCCTTCAGGACCACGATCAGCCGCCGTCCTGGCGCGAGCTAGCGCCCCACGTCGCGCAGCTCAGCGAGGTCATCGCCCGCCACGGCAACTTCAACTTCCTGCTGACCAACGGCGCCGCGCTGTACACCCATTGCTCCAGCCGGCTGCAGGTGCTGCAGCGGCGCCATCCGTTCCCGATGGCGCGCCTGGTCGACTGCGAC
This sequence comes from Roseateles chitinivorans, assembly GCF_050632145.1. Lineage (GTDB taxonomy): Bacteria > Pseudomonadota > Gammaproteobacteria > Burkholderiales > Burkholderiaceae_C > Roseateles > Roseateles chitinivorans_B. The sequence goes on along the minus strand of NZ_CP192577.1, from coordinate 3,368,986 downwards.
ATGTCGCTGGACCTGAGCGCGATGAACGGCGCGGACGACCGCATCGTCATCGTCGCCACCGATCCGCTGACCGCCGACGAGGCCTGGCAGCCGCTGGCCACCGGCGAGTGCCGCGTGTTCGTCGACGGCGAGGAGGTCTGGCGCGACCTCAATCCGGCCACCCGCGCATTCCCCATCGCCACGGCGACCGTGGGCCGGCCCTGGCAGAAGCCGCGATGGGCGGGCAGCTCGGCATGGCCGATGCTGTTGCGCGACATCGCGGTATGAGCCGCATGTCCTAACGCGATTCGATTCGTTGGGCGCCGGCAGGCGCGCTTCTAGAGTGACTCGGCCCGGGGGAAAAAGACCCGCGGACATCCCGATCGCACTCAGGAGGCGGCACCGCCGATGGTTTCTTCCAAGCTCACGACCGGTGGACCGGTCGTCCCCGCGGATTCAGCCAGTGCCGGCACATCGACCGGCACGACCGGATCGGTCACGGCGAATCCGAGCACGGCCGGCGGGCCAGGCGGTCCCGCCCACCCGACGACTGCCACGTCGAATGCCGCGGGCAAGGCCCCCTCCAAGTCCGGTGCGCTCCAGGGCCTGCCGACACGCGCGAAGCGCGCGATCTTCGGTCGCGAAGTGGCCTTCAACGCCATCGTGCCCGGTGTCGGCGGCACCGTGGAACGTCCGGTACGCGCATCGCTGCCCACACCGCAGGCCGCCGCACCGACCGATGAGACCAGTCAGCTCGCGGCCCTGTCCGCCCAGGCGCAAGGGCTGAACGAGCGGCTGCCGCCGCGCACGCCCTCTCCCTGGGAGGCGCCGACACGCTCGACGGGCAACCGGATCGCCACCACCGTCGTGCCCTGGCTGAAGCCTCGCCCGCTGACCGAGAAGGCCAGCACCCATGCCGGCAAGCCTCGACCGGAGAACGCCGCCACCACACCGGCCTCCGGCGACGCGATCACGCAGGCGCTGGACCATCGCCTGAGCGCCGAAGTCGTGCTCGACCAGGCGAAGCTGCAGTTGACCGCGGCACAGGCCGCGAGCGCGGCCGTGGCAGCGACGGCAACGGCGAGCGCATCGTCGACTGCATCGCCCTCGACCTCGGCGGCAGTCCCGGCCACCCCCTCGCCGACACCGGGCACGACGGCCGCAGAGAAGGCCTCGATCGCGAAGGCCACCGCCGGCGCCGCCGTCCAGGAGCGCAGCGCGCGGCAGGCGGTGCAGGCCGCCGAGGCGCGTCTGGCCGATGCCACGCGCCTGCAGCAGGCGCAGGCCGGGGCCGGCGGTCTCCAGCCGCTGGCCGCGGAGGTGCAGGCGCGACAGCAACTCGTGGACAAGGACCGTTTCGTCCGGCAACGGTTGGATGACACCAAGGACGCGCTGTACGGCGCGCGGTCGACGGCGATCGACCAGGTGCGACAACTCGGCGATGCGGAGCGCGGTCTGGCGGTGGCCAGGCGCGCCGAGCAGACCGCGCAGATCACGCACGACGAGGCGGAACGCCATCACGCCAGCCTAGCGACTGCGGTGGACCGTGCGCAAGCGCAGGTGACGGCGGCGCAGGCGGGCGCCGGCACCTTGACGCCCGACGCACTGCCCCGCCTGTTGCGCTTGAAGACGATGCTGGCGGAGGCGGACACGGCGCGGCAATCGACGGCCGGTGCGTTGGCGCGGGCACGGTCGGCGGTCGAGGCGTCCGCCGCCCAGGTCACGACGCTGAAGCCCGACGCCGCCGCGGCACGCGGGCGGCTGCACGCCACCGATGCCGGCGTGTCGGCGGTGCTGCAGGCCTCGATCACGCTGGCGGCCAGCGTCGACACGCCGCCCGACCCGGCCGTCGCCAAGGCGACCTTCGACGCGCGCGAGGCGCAGGCCCTGCAGGTCCAGGCGACGCGACCGCGCGGCTTCGCGGGCGGCGTCGAGAGCGAACGATTCGGCGCCCGCCTGCTGCAGGCGGTGAATGGCCGTCCCACCAATTCGTCGGCGGACGCATTGCCGTCGATCGGGGTCATGGAGATCGCCTCCGAGCTGCTGTCGGTGGTCTGCCAGGGCGACGCCGCCCGCGCGCGGCAGGCGCTGGAGGCCCTGCAGTCGCGCCCGACACGCGACTGGATGCAAGGCGTGGCGGACCTGCCGGACAACGGCGCCGATCGTGAGCCCACGGCGGCGGAGTCGGACGTCCGCAACCTGTTGCGCCAGGCCAGCGTGCTGCCGCGTGGCGCGGAAGTCGTGCATCTGCTCGGCGATCCTCAAGGCAGCATGCCGGACAGCGAGACGCTGCAGGCGATGCGCAGCTTCTGGTCGGCCGACGCCGCGCAGCGCGTGGAACCGGACGCCGCCGTGCGCCAGTGGCTGGCCGGTGCGAAGCGGGTCGCGCGGCAGCCGCCGACAGAGCCGACTCCTGCATCGTCGTCGCCATCGACCACGCCCTCGCCATCGGCCACGACGGCCACGACGGCCGCGACGCCGTCGACCTCTGCGACACCCGCGACGACCGCGACGACCGCAACGCCCGCAACGACTGCAACGACTGCGGCACCGACGTTCACCAGCGCCGAACGCACGGCGTATCACGCGGTGCGCAACGGCTGCGTCTCCAACGCCGCCGGCTCGCCCTATGCCCGCCATGACGACCGCATGAACAAGGCGATCGGCGAGTGGCTGTCGCGTGAGGAGCCGTCGGCATCGTGGCTGCAGCGCGCGGTGACGCCGCACCGGCACAAGACGCCGTTCACGCCCGCGGGCCTCCAGCGCGCCACGGCGATCGCCGAGAGCTTCGGCATGACGACGAACCGCAGCCAGGCGGACAGCGGCGTGCGCAAGACCGCCGGGGAACTCGGCGACTGGGCCCGATCGGACCTCGCGCGTGACCTGGCCGCGGCCGGCATGTCCGCGCCCGAAGCGCGCGCCTTCGCCACCGCGACGCAGGCGCTGGCCGAGCGCGCCACCCGCCAGGGCCATCCGGCGCAATGGCAGTTCAAGGGTAGCGAGGCCGGCGAACTGCGCGCGGCGGTCTACGCGCTGGAGAACCCGGCGAGCGCGCACAAGCCCGGTCGCCTGCACAAGCCCAACCGCGAGCACGCGTTACCGCCGCTGTTCGAGGAACTCGCGAAGAGCGGCGCTTCCGCGCCGGACGCGCTGCGCGCCGTCATCGACCAGGTGAAGCTGACGCTCGCCGAGTCCGCGCCCGCGGAGCGCCAGGGCGCGCTCACGCACGACGCGGCCCTGCATGCATCGGCCGACGCGGCCCGCCAGAAGCGCTTCCAGAGCAAGGAAGACGTGGTGCGCTACTTCGAGCCGATCCTGCTGTCGATGCAGCTGCGCGACAAGGTGAAGCTGTCGGGCGGCGGCGTCGTCGGCGGCGGCCTGCCGTCCCTGCCCTACAGCGTGCCGTCGCCGGTCGTGTCGCCGGTGGTCTCGGCCGGCTGGTCGCGCAAGGAGGAGGCCTTCTTCCAGGCCTTCATGCCGATCCTGGGCATGGAGCTCTCGCTGGGCAGCACGCGCGCAAGCGGCCCGGAGGCCACCGTCGGCGTGGCCGTCGGACCGGACCTGCCCGGCGTGGTGAAGGCGCAGGTCAGCGCGACCGAGAAGATGAGCCGCACGCACCAGGAGACCGAGGGCACGATCCTGCGGCTGTTCCGCCAGCGCGGCAAGGACGACGAGCTGCGCAAGGAGATGCTGGGCGTGCTGGACAGCTGGGTGCGCTGGGACCAGGTGCATGCGACAGGCGCCCCGCCCTACTCGGGCCCCCTGGAGGCGGTGCTGGACCGACATCCCAAGGTCAGCCTGGGCGAGATCCATGGCCAGAGCCTGACGCGCAGCTTCGTCTCGAAGGTCAGCGCCGGCGCCAACCTCAAGCTGGCGGGCGGCGACGGCAACACCTACCGCGTCGGCGTCAGCGCCGGGGCGGCGCTGAAGGCGGAGCGCATCGCCGAGTCACGCACCGAGCACGGCGGCCACATCCAGGTGACGGCGGACAAGGGCGACACCGCGCAGCAGAAGCTGTCGGTCGGCGTCCAGGTCAACACGCTGACGCCGGCCAATCCGTCGGAGGTGAAACTCGGCAAGGACGGGAAGGACGGCTCGATCAGCGGCGGCGGCATGCCCAGCCTGCTCGACGTCAACCGCGACCTGTTCTGGAACCTGGAGAAGAACGCGGTGTCGCCGTTCACGATCGGCGGGAAGCAGGACGCCGACCTGGACCGTCACTTCAGCACGCCGGCGCAGATGCTGGAGAAGATCGGCGAGAACCGCGACGACTGGATCGCGCGATGCGTGGAGACGCTCGAACCGGACGTGAGCGGCGAGAAGAACACGCGCGCCAACCGCGACAAGGCGCAGGCGCTGCTGAGCGACTTCGAGAGCAAGCTGAAGGGCCTGCCCAAGGACAGCCTCTGCCAGTACAACATCAACTTCTCGATGCGCCCGCAGGCATCGGCGTGGATCGACACCTTCCGCGCGCTGGAGGGCCTGGCGCAACTGCGCGGCGACGCGCAAGGCGCCGCCGACGCGCGCGCCAATGCGGACCGCACGATGGCGCAGGACTCGACGTGGCGCCCGCTGATGCTGATCGTGCGCGAGAAAGGCAAGGATCAGCGCACGCTCGGGTGGAACTTCGGCGTGCGGCTGCAACGCAGCGTGGGCGTGGAGGGACAGCGCACGGCGGCGCAGTATCCGCCGCCGTGAATCGCGCCCGCCGCCGCCTCAGGCAGCGGCCTCAGGCAGCGGCCTCAGGCACCGGCCTTCGCCCGGCGCGACAGGCTCACCGTCAGCCAGATGCCGGAGATGAGGAAGTACAGCGCGCCGACGCCCGCGTAGCCCGCGACGTTCACGATGGAGGGGACGTCGGCCTTCTGCGCCTGCGCGATGAAGAAGCCGCCGGCCAGCGCGGACTGCGCGCCGCTCAGGACCATCACCCATTGCCCGCCTTGCGACTTCCAACGGCGCAGCGCCGTGCCGAGTTGCATCAGACCCGACGCGATGGCCCAGACGCCGAAGACGCCGAGGACGGCGTTCATGCCCGCGGTCAGCGCGAGGCACACGGCGAGCGTCGTGAGGCCGCTCGCCCACACGTTGATGCGCTGCGTGCGGTTGGCCCGCAGGCCGCCGCTGGCATTGGCGTCCACCCAGTTGGCGGCGGCATCCCAGGCGGGATAGAGCACCAGCAGCACCGCAGCGATCGCTGACGACCGGCTGCCGATCACGATCGCGGCGGCGACCCAGACGATGGAGAACAGTGCGCGGACCAGCGTGTAGCGCCGGAGCCAATGGTCCTGCTGGAGGGCGGAGGTGTTCGATTGCTTGGACATGATGACGTGAATTCCAGTTGTTGATCAGATGCCGGCGTACCACTCGTAGCCGCGGTCTTCCCAGTAGCCGCCCTTGCCGCCCCAGAGCCGGTCGAACCCGGACACCACCTCCAGTCGCATCAGGTACTTCGCGTGCTTGTAGCCGAGCTGCCGCTCGACGCGCAGCCGCAGCGGCGCGCCGTGCTCGACCGGCAGCGGCCGGTTGTTCATCGCGTACGCGAGCAGCGTCTGCGGATGCCAGGCATCGAAGAGATCGATGCTCTCGTAGTAGCGGCCGCTGCCGTCCAGCGTCTGCTCGAGCTCGTCGGCGCAATGGAAGACGACGTAGCGCGCGCCCGGCGCCAGGCCCGCCGCGGTGAGCACCCGGCTGAGCTGGACGCCTTGCCATTTGGCGATCGCGCTCCAGCCCTCGACACAGTCGTGCCGCGTGATCTGCGTGCGCGACGGCAGGCTCATGAGATCGGCCAGCGAGAGGCTCAACGGCTGCTGCACCAGGCCGTCGACGCGCAACCGCCAGTCGGAGAACTTCCCCGCCAGCAGCTGCGCATACTCGTCGGAGTCCGGCATGCGCGTGCCATTCGCCCGGAAGACCGGCGACAGATCCGCCTCGGTGAATTCCGCGGCCAGGCGCTCACGCTGGAGGATCGCGCGCTGCGCCTGCATCGTCAGGCGCTCCGTGCCCCTGAGCACCTGATCGACACCCGCATGCTGGATCACGCGATCGCATCCGGCGAGCGCGACAGCCCCCACACCGGCAATGGCGCCGCCGAGGAACCGGCGTCTCGAGAACTCGTTCATGGCTGCGCACTCCGCTCGATCGTGGTCTCGGGGTCCGGCCTGGTTCCCGGCCACGGCGCCGGCCCGGTCTCGATCGCGTAGCGGCCGGTGACCATGGACCGCAGGTTGTTCCACGTCCCCGACGCCACGACCATGACGAGGTGCACCACGACGAAGGCCACCAGTGAGAAGGCCGTCAGGAAGTGCAGCGTGCGCGCCGTCGCCCGGCCGCCCAGCACGTCGGGCAACCACGGCGCCGCCGCGTTGACGCCCGGCGACATGGCCAGGCCCGTCGCGAGCATCAGCGGCAGCAGCCCGAAGATCACGACGAGGTAGGTGAGCTTCTGCAGCACGTTGTAGTGGCGTGCCGCTTCGCCCTTGGGGAAACGGAACCGCGCGTGGTCCTTGATCTCCTGCCAGAGATGGCGGCGGTCGAGCTCGCCGCCCGCCGGCAGCAGGTCGCGCCGGAAGTGCGCGCGCCAGACGCCGTGGCCCAGGTAGACCAGGCCGTTGAGGACGAGCAGCCAGGCGAAGGTGAAGTGGATCCGCCGTCCCGCGCCGAGGTCGTGATACGACGGCAGCGTCGCCCAACCGGGCATCGCGGGGAGCGTCAGCACCGCCACATCGTGGTCGGCGCCCGCCTTGCCGACATAGAAACGCGGGTGGGCGTTGAGGATCTGAAGACCGCTGGCCAGCAGCGTCAGGAAGCACAGCAGGTTGAGCCAATGCGTCAGACGCACCGTGGCGCTGTGTCGCGGCACGAGGCGCCGCCGAACGGGTTCGGCCTCCGGTTCGAGCTCGGGTTCGCGCCGGAGGGCGGCGTGGGGGTCGGGGATCGAGGTGTCCATGGCAGGGCCTGCAAGGGCACCGGCCGGCGGATCGCCGGCCGGTCCGGTCTTACATCGGCGGGACCACGCCGTTCTTGCCGACCACCAGGCGACCCGACGACAGCTTGCCGTCGGCGTCCTTCTCCGCGACGACGAAGACGACCGCGCCGGCCTTCACGTCATCGGCCGTGGCCTGCGTCAGCGTCACCACCGGCGTGCCGGTGGGGATGGCGATCTTCTTCTCCTGGCCGTGGTAAGTGACCGTCACGGTGCTGCCCTCGACCGACTTCACCGCGTTGGAGACGGTGGCGTTGGTCATCGTGCTGTTGGGCTTGAGGTCCCAGCCGAAGCTGCCTTCCGCCGCGCCCTTCATCGCGGGCGGGAAGATGACGACCTCCAGCGCGCCGTCGCCGCCCTGCGACTTCGGCAACGAGGCGATGCCGACGTAGTCGCCCGGCTTGATGTCGCCGATCGAGGCCGCCGCGACGCCGGAGGCCATCCAGCCTTCCTTGAGCTTGATGGTGACCACGCTGCCCTCGCGCGACTTCACGTCGAGCTGATCGCCGCTGCGGGCGATCACGGTGCCGCGCACGCGAACGCCGGCGTCGGCTGCGGACGAGAGGGAGGGGGCCGCCGTGCCGAGCGCGACGAGCGCGATGGCGAGCAGCGATTGAAGGCGTTGAAACCGCATCTGGGAACTCCTGGCGACTGGACCGTCGCGTTGGCTTGAGGGACTGCCGCCACATCTGGGTGACGCGGTGGCATGAGCGCAGTCTACCAACTAGTTGATTGATTTCAACGCTGAAACTTAGGCGGGCCTGAAACGGCAGGCGGTTTGACGTTCGGGAGAACGGGGACGCGTGCAGCGTGCCTGCGCGCTCGGGCGCTCGGGCGCTGCTGAAGCCTACGAGGCGCTGACGACGCGCTTGCGTGCCGCCCGCTTCGGCGTCGCGCAGTCGGCGCAGCGCCCGTACAGCGTCAGCTCATGGCGCGCCACGGTGAAGCCGTCCGGCACCAGCTGCGTCATGTCGCCGGGGCAGGCATGCACGTCGAAGACGCGGCCGCATTCCGTGCATTGGAAGTGGTGGTGGTGGTCGTGATGCGCCGATTCGTAGCGCGGACTGTCCCCCGGCAGCGAGACGGACTGGATCTCGCCCGCCTCCAGCAGCTGCTTCAGGTTGCGGTAGACCGTCGCCAGAGACAGTCCCGGCACCTCGCCTTGCGCGGCATCCAGCACCTCCTGCGGCGAGAGCGGACGACCCGCGTCGTCGATGACGGTCCGGATGGCACTGCGCTGTCGGGTCGAACGTTCCATGGGTGTCAAGGCGCGGGCGATCAGGGCACCGCGAAAGCAGGTCGGGAGGGCTCGCGCATTCTGTCATGCTGCTATATTGCGAATGCGTTCGCATTAGCAACAAAGCCAGACGAACGGGAATTCCTCGCCCTGGAGACGACCATGTCCACTGCCGCCGCCATCGACGACGCCATCGACGCTGCCGACGTCGATCCCGCCTTCGCCGACACCGCCGCCCTTCCCCACCGCCTGCCCGCCACGGTGCTGTCCGGCTTCCTCGGCGCCGGCAAGACGACCCTGCTCACCCAGGTGCTGCGACACCGCGGCCCGCTGCGCGTGGCGGTGATCGTCAACGACATGAGCGAGCTCAACATTGATGCCGGCCTCGTCCGCGACGGTGCCGAGCGCGCCGGCGTGGGCCTGTCGCGCACCGACGAGGCGATGGTCGAGATGAGCAACGGCTGCATCTGCTGCACGCTGCGCGACGACCTGCTGCAGGAGGTCGGCCGGCTTGCCCGCGAAGGCCGCTTCGACTACCTGCTGATCGAGTCCACCGGCATCTCGGAACCGATGCCGATCGCGGCGACCTTCGATTTCGTCGACGAACACGGCCAGGGACTGCGTGAACTCGCACGCATCGACACGATGGTCACGGTGGTCGATGCGCTCAACCTGATGAACGACTACACGAGCGACGACTTCCTCGCACAGCGCGACAGCGGCGTCGACGCGCAGGACCGGCGCCTTCTCGTCGAGCTGCTGGTGGAGCAGATCGAGTTCGCCAACGTCGTCGTCGTGAGCAAGACGGACCTGGTCGACGCCGCGCAAATCGCGCAGGTCCACGCCGTGATCCAGGCGCTCAACCCGGGCGCCCGGATCATCGACGCCCGCCACGGCGACGTGCCGATCGGCGAGCTGCTCGGCACCGGCCTCTTCGAGATGGAACAGGCCGAGTCGCAGCCCCGATGGATCCGGGCCCTGGAAGGACATGACCACTCCGAGGCCGATGAGTACGGCCTTGCCAGCGTCGTCTATCGCGCCGACCGGCCCTTCGATGCGGAGCGTCTGCATGCATTGATCGCGCAGCCCTGGCCAGGGCTGCTGCGTTTCAAGGGCTATGTGTGGCTGGCGAGCCGGCTGGACTGGCTCGCCTGCCTGTCCGGCGCGGGTCGCGGCCACCAGCTCGATCCGGTCGGTCGATGGAGCGTCCCGCTGGGCGAGCGCGGCCAGGAACTGGTGCTCATCGGCCAGGACCTCGACATCCCCGCCCTCACCCGCGCGCTCGACGCCTGCCTGACCTCGACCACCGCGCCCCCGGCACCGATCCCTGGCCGGCATGGGACATCGCCGCCCCTCAAGAAGGAACCCGCTGAGATGATCACGAAGAAGACCTCCCGCAGCCTCCCGGCGGCCGTCGCGCTGGCGGCCGGCCTGATGACCTTCGGCGCCGCGCAGGCGCACGGCGACAAGCACGAGCACGGCGTCGTGCACCTGGACGTCGCGATCGAGGGCGACACGCTGTCGATCCAGCTGGAGTCGCCGCTCGACAGCGTGCTCGGCTTCGAGCGCCAGCCGCGCACGCCGGCGGAACGCCAGTCCGTCGAACGGATGCTCGCGACGCTGCGCGGCGGTGCGGTGCTCTTCACGCCGGATGCGCGCGGCCGGTGCCGGTTCGAGGAGGCGCAGCTCGAGTCCGGCCTGATCGCCGGATCGTCCACCGACAGCGCCCCGAGGACGTCGGAACACCTCGACGTCGACGTCAGCTATCGCTTCCGTTGCGCCGCGGCGGCCGACCTGTCGACGCTGTCGCATCAGCTGTTCACGCTCTTCCCGCGCATCCAGCGCATCGACGCGCAGGTCGCGACACCGAAGGGGCAGTCCCGCCAGGTGCTCAAGCGCCCGGATGCGACGCTGTCGCTGGGCGGCTGACCATGGTCGTGCCAGTTCTGGAGGCCAGGGACCTGACGTTCCGCTGGCCGCGGGCCACGCGGGACTGCCTGGACATCGCCGCGCTGCGCGTCGAGCCGGGCGAGGCCGTGTTCCTGCGCGGTCCCAGCGGATCGGGCAAGAGCACGCTGCTGTCGCTGATCGCGGGCGTGCTCACGCCCCGCGGTGGGCGGCTGAAGCTGCTCGGCCACGAGCTGGCGGACTGCTCCGGCCGGCAGCGCGACCGGCTGCGTGCCGACCATGTCGGCTTCATCTTCCAGCAGTTCAACCTGCTGCCCTACCGCTCGGCGCTGGACAACGTGCTGCTGACCTGCGAGTTCTCGCGCCGCCGCGCGACGCTGGCCGGCCAGCCGCGGGAACGCGCGCGGGCGCTGCTGCGGCGCATGGGCCTGGGGCCCGAGCTGATCGCCCGGCGGGCGAGCGAGCTGTCCGTCGGCCAGCAGCAGCGCGTGGCCGCCGCGCGCGCGCTGATCGGCCATCCGGACCTGGTGATCGCCGACGAGCCGACCTCCGCGCTCGACGATGCGCACCGGGATGCCTTCATGGCCATCCTGCGCGAGGTCTGCGCGGAATCCGGCAGTGCGCTGCTCTTCGTCAGCCACGACACCCGGCTCGCCGCGCGCTTCCCGCGCTGCCTGGACCTGCCGGCGCTGCAGCGTGGTTCGGCGCGCATCGAGGAACGCATCGGGGAACGCGTCGGGGAGTCCGCCGCATGAAAGCCCTCCTCCGCCTCGCCGCGCAGAGCGCCTGGAACCGCCGTTTCGTGCTGTCGCTCGTGGTGCTGTCGATCGCGCTGTCGACCCTGCTGCTGCTCGGCATCGCGCGGCTGCGCGACGACGTCCGCAAGAACTTCGCGCAATCGGTCTCCGGCACCGACCTGATCGTCGGCGCCCGCACGGGCTCGGTCCAGCTGCTGCTGTATTCGGTCTTCCGCATCGGCGGCGCCACCAACAACATCCAGTGGCCCAGCGTGCAATCGCTGGCCAGGCTCCCCGGCGTGGACTGGGTCGTGCCGATCTCGCTCGGCGACTCGCACCGCGGCTTCCCGGTGGTCGCGACGACGGGGACTACTTCCGCCGCTTCCGATATGGCGACGCCCAGCCGTTGTCGCTGGCGGAAGGCCGCCCCTTCGACGACGCGCCCGTCGATCCGCATGGATCGAGCGTGACTGACGGAACGAACGGAACGAACGGGGCGAACGGAACGAACGGGGCGAGCGGGAGGAGCGGCTCGAATGGATCGAATGGACTGCCGCCCGATCTCTTCGGCGTGGTGCTCGGCGCCGACGTCGCAGCCTCGCTCGGCTACCGCATCGGCGACAAGGTCGTCCTCAGCCACGGTGACGGCGCGCTCGCGGCCAATGATCACGCCGACAAGCCCTTCCACGTCATCGGCGTGATGCGGCGCACCGGCACGCCGGTGGACCGCTCGCTGCACATCAGCCTCGCGGCGATGGAAGCCATCCACCTCGACTGGGTCGCCGGTGCGCCGATTCCCGGCCAGGCGGTCAGCCTGGACGCCCTCGCCTGGCAAGACCTGACCCCGCATCAGGTGACGGCCGCCCTGGTGGGCCTGAAGCGGCGCACGGCGGTGTTCTCGACCCAGCGGCGCATCAACGACTTCAGCGGCGAGCCGCTGATGGCCATCCTGCCCGGCGTCGCGCTGGATGAGCTGTGGGACGTGGTCGCGCTCGGCGAGCGCAGCCTGACGCTGATGAGCGCGCTGGTCGCGGCGGTGAGCCTGTGCGGGCTGGTCGCGGTCATCCTCGCCGGCCTCAACGAACGCCGTCGCGAGCTCGCGATCCTGCGTGCCGTCGGCGCCAATCCGGCGCGGATCTTCAGCCTGCTGGCGGTCGAAGGCATGCTGGTGACCGTCTGCGGCGTCGTGCTCGGCGCCGCGCTGTGCCTGCTGCTGATCGCCGGACTCGGGCCGTGGGTGCAGCTGCGCTTCGGCATCGGCCTCAGCGCCGGCCTGCCGTCCGCCTCCGAATGGCAATTGCTCGGCCTTGTCACCGCGCTCGGCTGGGCGGCCAGCCTGCTGCCGGGATGGCGTGCCTACGCGCTGTCGCTCAGCGACGGCCTCTCTCCGAAGGTCTGACATGACATCCGTTTCCCTTCGTATCGCCGCTGGCGCGGTCGCGGTCGCGGTCGCGCTTGCGATCACCTCGGCCCACGCGGCGCCGGCTGCGCAGCCTGAGGCCAAGGCAGCCAGTGGGCCGACATCGGCCTACCGCGACCTCACCTGGATCCAGCTCGTCCCGCCGGGCTGGGATCCGATGAAGCGGTTCCGCGACGTCGGCATCGGACGTCTGAGCGACAACAGCCCGCGCACCGCGGCACTGATGGCGGACCTGCGCGACGAGCTGGACAACGCGCCGCTGGTGGACACGCTGCAGGACACGCCGGTGCGCCTGCCCGGCTACGTCGTGCCGCTGCAGACCGATCGCGACGGCGTGCGCGAGTTCCTGCTCGTGCCCTACTTCGGCGCCTGCATCCACATGCCGCCGCCGCCCGCCAACCAGATCATCCTGGTGAAGCTGGCGCAGCCGGCGAAACAGCTGCGATCGATGGACACGGTGTGGGCCAGCGGCCTGATGCGGCTGGATCGGCAGCCCAGCGACATGGGCGTCAGCGGATATCGCCTCGACGCCGCGATCGTCGAGCCCTACCGGAACAAGCCGCGTTGATCGCGCCGGTCATGCGGTCCTGGCGAACCCCGCTGACGCTGCTCGCGCTGGCCGCCGTCGTCGCGATCGGGATCCCCGCGGGCATCGTGCTGAACCGGACCGATCCGTCCCGGGCGATCGCTTCCGCGCCGCTCGCGACCGATCCGCCGGCCGACGTGAAGGCCATCGCGTGGGCGGAGCTGATGCCGCCGGGATGGGATCCGCGGCCGCGGGTCGGTCGAGGCGAACAAGGCGGTCAAGGCGGTCAAGGCGGTCAAGGCGGCGGACCCGACGTCGCCCAGCTCGATGACAACGATCCCCTCGCGCGCCAGATGCTGAAAGACCTGCGGGACGCCTTCGACAACGCGCCGGTGCGACCGGAACTCGACGGCCGCCGCGTGCGCCTGCGCGGCTACGCGGTGCCGGTGGGCGTGGGATGGGGCGGCACCGACGAGTTCCTGCTGGTGCCGTCGTTCGGCGCCTGCATCCACAGCCCGCCGCCGCCGCCCAACCAGATCGTCTACGTGAAGACGCCCGCGAAGATCGAGGGCGTGCGCGCGATGTCCATCGTGACGGTCACCGGCACGCTGCAGGTCCACGCCCTCAGCTCGGCGCTCGCGACCAGCGGCTACCGCCTCGTGCCGGAGACGGTGCGCGTGGAGCGCTGAGGCCTCAGACCGCCCGGATCCTCGCCTTCGTCCCCTTCACGTCGCGCACGGGGGACGCCCCGAACATGCGGCCGTACTCCCGGGTGAACTGCGGCACGCTTTCATACCCCACCGCATAGGCGGCATCGCAGGCGGCGGCGTTCTCGGACAACATCATCCGGCGCGCCTCGATCAGGCGCAGCTGCTTCTGGAACTGGAGCGGCGACAGCGAGGTCACCGCCTTGAAGTGCTCGTGCAAGGTGGACGGGCTCATCGCCGCGGCCTCGGCGAGGCGCTCGATGCGCAGCGGCCTGGCGAACTCCGACCGGATGAGGGCCACCGCTTTCGACACCTGCCGGGAGCGGCTGTCCGACACGCCCAGATTCCGGATCGCCGGACCATGGCGGCCCGCCATGAGCCAGTAGTGCATCTCGCGCACCAGTTGCCGCTTGAGTACCGGCACGGCCGTCGGGCGATCCAGCAGCTCGAGCATGCGCAACGCCGTGGCGCTCACCTCGGGGTCCGTCGGATCGACGCGCACGGGCGTGCCGCGATCGCCTTCGGCCACGCTCATCTCGAGCGCCAGTTCCTGGATCAGCGACGGATCCAGGTCCAGCACGAGCGAGTAGTACGGCTCGACCAGCGTCGCCCCGGTGATCTGGCTGATGGTGGGCACGTCCGCGGTGATCAGCAACGAATCCCCGGCGCCGAAGTCGAAGGCGCGCGCGCCCATCATCACGCGCTTGTTGCCCTGCACCACGAGGGCGACCAGGGGCCGGGAGATCGCATACAGCAGCTCGCTCGGGCTCGTGGCGCGCAGGACGGTGAACCCGGGCAGCGGCGTCACGGCGACGCCCTGCGCATCGGCATAGAAATCGGCGTAGCGCCGGACGACGGGGAGCAACGACGTGGACATGCACGCACGGTAGCGATCACGTCCCGCGTCCGCAACGGGGCGCGGAGGATCGCGCAAGAAACGCCGATCTTCGAGCAAGCCGTGCCGGAGCGCGCCTTCACCGACCTCCGGCCGGTCCCCGGCAACCCGGGATCAGGCAAGAACTGGGGAAGGAACTGGCAACTGCGGGAGACGGGCCACAAGCACATTGGATGCCGTTCCGGCGCATCGCCGGAGCCGAGCGGCCCTTCCGCCGCGACCCCTTTTCATCCTCTCGGAGACTGACATGACTTCCATCGCTCTCGTGACCGGCGCCAGCCGCGGCCTGGGCCGCAACACCGCCCTCAGCATCGCGCGCCGCGGCGGCGACGTGATCCTCACCTACCGCAGCGGCGCCGCCGAGGCGCAACGCGTCGTCCAGGAGATCCAGGCACTGGGTCGCCAGGTCGTGGCGCTCCCGCTGGACGTCGCCGACGTCAACACGTTTGCCGGCTTCGCCGGGCAGGTCCGTGCCGCCTTGCGGGACACCTGGGGGCGCGGCGCCTTCGACCACCTCGTCAACAACGCCGGTCACGGCGCGATGGCCTCGTTCGCCGACACCACCGTGGCGGACTTCGACGCCCTGTTCAACGTCCACGTGAAAGGCGTGTTCTTCCTGACGCAGGCGCTGTTGCCGCTGATCGCCGACGGCGGCCGCATCGTGAACCTCTCGTCCGGGCTGACGCGCGTGACCTTCCCCGGCTTCTCGGCGTATTCGACGGCCAAGGGCGCCGTGGAGGTCCTGTCGGTGTGCCTGGCCAAGGAACTGGGCAGCCGCGGCATCGCCGTCAACACGGTGGCGCCGGGCGCCATCGAAACCGACTTCCTCGGCGGCGCGGTGCGCGACATGCCCGATCTCAACCAGCAGTTCGCGGGGATGACGGCACTGGGACGCGTCGGCGTTCCCGACGACATCGGTCCGATGATCGCCAGCCTGCTCACCGCCGACCACCGCTGGGTCAACGCGCAGCGGATCGAGGTGTCCGGCGGCCAGGTGATCTGACGGCGATCAGTACTCGTCGCCGCCCGGGCTGACGTAGCCCGGCGCCAGGTTCTCGAACTTGGTGTTCTGTCTCACGAAGGCCAGCTTCACCGTGCCCACCGGGCCGTTACGCTGCTTGGCGATGATGATCTCCGCGACACCCGGCTCCTTGCACTCGTCCTTGGTGTAGTACTCGTCGCGGTAGATGAACATGATGATGTCCGCGTCCTGCTCGATGGCGCCCGACTCGCGCAGGTCGGACATCATCGGCCGCTTGTCCGGACGCGTTTCCACCGAGCGGTTCAGCTGCGACAGCGCGATCACCGGGCAGCGCAGCTCCTTGGCCAGCGCCTTCAGTCCCCGCGAGATCTCGCCGACGACCGTCGCGCGGTTCTCTTCGCTGCCGCCGCCGTTGCCGCTCATCAGCTGCAGGTAGTCGATGATGATCAGGCCGATCTGGCCCGAGATGCGCGCCTGGCGCCGCGCTCTGGAACGCACCTCGCTGGGCGACAGGCCCGGGCTCTCGTCGATGTAGATCGGCGCGTTGCCGAGCTTGTCGACGGCCTCGGCCAGCCGGCCCCATTCGTCGTCCTTCAGGCGGCCGGTGCGCAGGTTGCTCTGGTCGATGCGGCCGATCGAGCCGACCATCCGCAGGGCCAGCTGCGCCGCGCCCATTTCCATCGAGTAGATGATGACCGGCAGGCCCTCGTTGATCGCCACGGCCTCGCCGATGTTGATCGCGAACGCGGTCTTGCCCATCGAGGGCGCGCCGCCAGCACGATCAGGTCGCCGCGCTGCAGGCCCGCCGTCATGCGGTCCAGGTCGAAGAAGCCGGTGCGCACGCCGGTGACGTCCTCGGCACCCTGCTCCGCCAGCTCGTTGACGCGGTCCATCAGCTCGACCATCAGCCGGTCCATGCTCTGGAAACCGGTGCCGCCGCGCGAGCCTTCCTCGTTGATGCGGAAGATCTTGCCCTCGGCCTCGTCCAGGATCTCGTTGACCGCGCGACCGGCGGGATTCAGCGCGGCGGTCGCGATCTCGTCCGAGGTCGCCACCAGCTTGCGCAGGATCGCGCGCTCACGGACGATCTCGGCGTAACGACGCAGGTTGGCCGCGCTCGGCACGCCTTGCGCCAGCGCGTTCAGGTAGGCCAGTCCGCCGCATTCCTCGGCCTTGCCGAGCGAGGTCAGCTCCTCGAACACCGTCACCACGTCCGCCGGCTTGCCGCCGTTGATCAGCTTGCCGATCGCGGCGTAGACCTGCTTGTGCTCGTAGCGGTAGAAATCGGAGTCGCTGAGCGTGTCCGCCGCCTTGTCCCAGGCGGTGTTGTCGATCAGCAGGCCGCCGAGCACGCTCTGCTCGGCTTCCACCGAGTTGGGCGGCACGCGCAGTCGCGCGATCTCGCTGTCGCTGGCACTGGATCCGGGCGTGGTGAAGATCGCGGACATTGTGGACAAGCCTGTGGATGAGCTTTTGATAGCTTGTGGAGCGAGCGGGATAACTCAACCCCGGAAAAGCAGAAAGCCGACGGCTTCGCAGCTGTCGGCTTTCTTGTTCTGCCTTGATCATGTCAGGCCCAAGGGCCTGGCGGGGTCAGGGCATGTCCGGAGGGCGCGCGGAGCGCCCAAGCCGGACGTTCGAGCAATTACTCGATCTCGGCGACGACCTTCACGGTCACTTCCACCACCACGTCGGTGTGCGGAGCAACGTGGATCGGGAACTCGCCGACGGTCTTCAGCGGACCGTTGGGCAGACGCACTTGCGACTTGACGATGGCCGTGCCGGCCTTGGTCAGCGCTTCGGCGATGTCGGCGTTGGTCACGGAACCGAACAGACGACCGTCGACGCCGGCCTTCTGCGAGATCGTCACGGTGTTGCCGTTGATCTTCTCGCCCAGGGCTTGTGCGGCGGCCAGCTTCTCGGCGGCGACCTTCTCGAGTTCGGCGCGCTTGGCTTCGAATTCCTTGATGGCCGATTCCGTGGCGCGGCGCGCCTGGCGGGTCGGGATCAGGAAATTGCGGGCATAGCCGTCCTTGACCTTGACGACATCGCCGAGGTTACCCAGGTTGGCCACTTTTTCCAGCAGGATGACTTGCATGGGTGGACTCCTTAGACCTTGTGCTGGTCGCTGTACGGCAGCAGGGCCAGGAAGCGGGCGCGCTTGATGCACACCGACAGCTGACGCTGGAAGAAGGCGCGCGTGCCGGTCAGGCGGGCGGGCACGATCTTGCCGTTTTCACCGATGAAGTCGCGCAGGACGTCGACGTCCTTGTAGTCGATCTGCTCAACACCGGCGACGGTGAAGCGGCAGAAACGCTTGCGGCGGAACAGCAGCGATTGTTGGTTGCGCTTGGGCTTGCGGTCCTTCGAGAACCGACCTTTACCACGTGGCGGGGGCATAGTGAACTCCTGCTATCTATCCAGATTTAAACGATCTGCGCGATCGGTCCGTCCCGTTCAGTCGGCGAAACCGGTGATGTGAAACACCGTGCCTCGCCCCTGCCGCTGTGCCGAGAGAAATCCGGTGAACACCGTCTTCTCCGTCAGGCCCAGCGCCTGGACCCGCTTCACGACTTCACCGATCGCCACCGCCTTGATCTCCATCGCGACTTTGCGCGTGGAGCCGGCTTCATCGACCATGGACTCGTGCTTGAGCATCAGGTCCAGGGCCGGCAGCCCGGCGGGGGTGTATCGGATCGCCGCGATCTCGAGGATCTGCGCCTGCAGCACCAGTCGGTTCATGCGAGCGGGAAAGATCCGTGAGTCAGCAGGTCAGGAATTCGGGAACGTCAGTGACCGCGCTTGTCAGCTCAGGCGGACGCTTCTTGCGGGGCCTTGCGGGCTTCTTCGCGCTCGACGGCCTTCATCATCACCGACGGGTTCGTCTCGGCCTTGTCCTTGACGACGGTCAGGTGACGCAGCACGGCGTCGTTGAAGCGGAAACCGGTCTCGATTTCAGCCAGGATTTCCTTGCTGCATTCGATGTTCAGGCACAGGTAATGCGCCTTGGCCAGCTTCTGGATCATGTAGGCCAGCTGACGGCGGCCCCAGTCTTCCACGCGATGAACCTTGCCACCACCGTTGGTGACCAGGCCCTTGTAGCGCTCCAGCATCGCCGGAACTTGTTCGCTTTGATCCGGATGGATCAGCAGAACGATTTCATAATGACGCATACGAACTCCTTATGGATTTCGACGACCTCCGGCGCGGTGGTCCTGGTCCAGCGTTGAAGCCATCCCAGGAACCGGCCCTTGGCCTGAAAGCCGGACCCCAGCGTCTACTCGTGGGCCCGGCAAGGGGAATCGCGGATTCTAGACGACTTTGGCGTCCTGCGTCCACTCCCCCGACCGGGCCTCGGCCAGGGGGCAGGCCAGACCTCAGGGCGCAGCGCCGGTCACCCGGGCCTGGAGCGCGCGGGCGGTCGCCGACGGGGGCGGCGTCAGCAGGCTCACCGCGACCAGTGCGGCGACGCCCGCCGGCAGTCCGAACAACGCCGCGGCCATCGGCTGGATGCCCCACCACAGCTGGGGGTCGCCACCGATGCCCACCGCCTGGCGCAAGCCCGCGTGCGCGTTCACCATGTAGTACAGCGTCATGCCGAGTCCGGCGAGCATGCCGGCGGCGGCGCCCTGCTTGTTGGCGCGCTTCCAGAAGATGCCGGCCACCAGCGCCGGCACCAGCGTGGACCCCGACAGCGAGAACGCCGCCGACACCAGCAGCAGGATGTCCGCCGGCTTCTGCGCGGCCACGGCCGCGGCGGTCAGCGCGGTCGCCAGCAGCAGCGCCTTGGAGATCGTCACCCGCTGCGTCATCGAGGCGCGCGGATTCATGACGCGGTAGTAGACGTCGTGGGAGAGCGCGCTGGAGATCGTCAGCAGCAGCCCGTCCGCCGTCGACAGCGCCGCGGCCAGCGCGCCGGCGGCCACCATCGCGGAGAGCACGTACGGCAGGCCGGCGAGCTCGGGCGTCATCAGCATGACGATGTCGCCGCCCAGGCGAAGCTCGCCCAGCTGCAGGATGCCGTCCTGGTTGATGTCCTGGATGTTCAGCAGACCCGGATCGACCCGCATCCACTGCTTCATCCAGCCCGGCAGCTCCGCGATCGGCGAGCCGACCAGGTGGTGCAGCACCTCGTGCTTGAGCATCACCGCCAGCGCCGGGGCGAACAGGTAGAGCAGCGCGATGAAGAACAGCGTCCAGGCCACGGAGCGGCGCGCCTCCGCCACCGTGGGCACCGTGTAGTAGCGGGTCAGGATGTGCGGCAGGCCGGCGGTGCCGACCATCAGCACCAGCACCAGCGCCAGGAAGTTGCGGCGCGCCAGCGTGTAGGCCTCCTGCTCGGCAGGCGTGCCGTCGGGATCGCCGGCGAAGGGCAACGCGTGCGGCGGCATGCCGGCCAGCGGCTCGGCGCGCTGGCGGTTGAAAGCGACGGCGCGCTGCCAGAGGTCGCGCGCCTCGGCCTCGGTGCGCGGCAACGCGGCGCGCACCTTCTCCGCCGCCTGGATCTGCGCGAGCGGCGCCTCCTCGAACTTCAGCTGGGCGATGACCTGCGAGACACGCTGACGCTCGGCATCGAGCGAGTGCGGCAACCCGGCGACGAGCTGCTCGAAGTCCTTGGCGCGCTGCTCATAGAGCCCGCGGACCTGCAGCTCCTTGGGGTCGTGGAGCAGTTGCTGCTCGCGGACGGTGATCTCGCGGATCTCGGTGCCCGCGGTGAACTGCGGCAGCGGCGACCCCGTCTGTATCGTCGACAGCCACATCACCGGCACCACGTAGGCCACGATCATGATGATGTACTGCGCCACCTGGGTCCACGTCACGGCCCGCATGCCGCCGAGGAAGGAACACACCAGCACGCCGCCGAGACCGACGAACAGCCCGATCTCGAAGGTCAGTCCCGTCAGGCGCGTCGTGATCAGGCCGATCGCGTAGATCTGCGCGACGAGGTAGATGAACGACACCAGCACCGCCGCCGCGGCGCCCATCACCCGCAGGCCTCGGCTCTCGAAACGCGCGCCGAGGAAGTCGGGCACCGTGAAGCCGCCGAAGCGGCGCAGGTAAGGCGCGAGCAGCAGCGCCACCAGGCAGAAGCCGCCCGTCCAGCCGAGCACGAACGCCAACCCGCCGTAACCGGCGAGGTACAGGCTGCCCGCCATGCCGAGGAAACTCGCCGCGCTCATCCAGTCGGCGCCGGCAGCCATGCCGTTGTAGAAAGCCGGGACGCGGCGGCCGGCCACGTAGTACTCGACCGGATCCGTGGTGCGGCTGAACACGCCGATGCCGGCGTAGATCAGCACCGTCAGCAGCAGGAACGAGAACCCCAGCCACTGCTTGGGCATGCCCATCCGCTCCAGCACACCCAGCACGCCGACCAGCAGCACGAAGCCGATCGTGTAGGCACCGTAGATGCGGTGGAGCCGGCGGCGGAACGCGGCGTCTGGCGGAGGAGTCGACATGGGGGCGGATCATCGCCCCCTTGCGGTGCGGGCGCATCCACAACTTCCCCCGGGGCGTGTCGGCGACCGCCCGCCTGCTTGGGCCGCAGCGTTGGCCGCCATGGCGTGGGGCCCCGGACGCAAGGTCCGAAACCCCACGCCATGCCGTCCCCAACCACTGCCGTCCTTTCACGGTTTTGCGACCGAGGACGGCAATGAAAACGGCCCCGCAGGGCCGTCGTGAGGTGCTGCGCGAGGGCTCAGCGCTTCGCGAGACGCTGCCAGGTCTCGACCACCGAGTCCGGGTTCAGGGACAACGAAGCAATGCCTTCGGCAGCCAACCATTCGGCAAAGTCCGGATGATCGCTGGGACCCTGACCGCAGATGCCGATGTACTTGCCCGTGGCGCGGCACGCCGCAATGGCACGCGAGATGAGCGCCTTGACCGCCGCATCACGTTCGTCGAAGTCGCCAGACAGGAGCTCCAGGCCCGAGTCGCGGTCCAGCCCCAGCGTCAGCTGCGTCAGGTCGTTCGAGCCGATCGACATGCCGTCGAAATGCTCCAGGAACTGCTCGGCCAGGATGGCGTTGCTCGGGACCTCGCACATCATGATGACGCGCAGGCCGTCCTGCCCGCCGTTGGCCGCGCGCTTCAGGCCGCGTTCCGCCAGCATCTCCACGACCTTCTGCGCCTGCTTCACCGTGCGCACGAAGGGCACCATGATCTCGACGTTGGTCAGGCCCATGTCGTTGCGCACCCGCTTGAGCGCCTCGCATTCCATCGCGAACGCATCCTGGAACTCGCCCGAGATGTAGCGCGATGCACCGCGGAAGCCCAGCATCGGGTTCTCTTCGTCCGGCTCGTAGCGCGAGCCGCCGATCAGCTTGCGGTACTCGTTGCTCTTGAAGTCGGACAGACGCACGATGACCGGCTGCGGCCAGAAGGCGGCGGCAATCGTCGCGATGCCTTCAGCCAGCTTGTCGACATAGAACGCGCGCGGCGACGCATGGCCACGGGCCACCGACTCGACCGCCTTCTTCAGGTCGTTGTCGATGTTCGGATAGTCCAGGATCGCCTTCGGGTGGACACCGATGTTGTTGTTGATGATGAACTCGAGCCGCGCCAGGCCGACGCCGCTGTTGGGCATCTGCGAGAAGTTGAAGGCCAGCTGCGGATTGCCGACGTTCATCATGATCTTCACCGGGCTGTAGGGCATCTCGCCGCGGTGGACTTCGCTGACTTCGGTCTCGAGCAGGCCGTCGTAGATGAACCCGGTGTCGCCCTCGGAGCAGACCACCGTCACCAGTTGGCCGTCCTTGAGCTTGTCGGTCGCGTCGCCGCAGCCGACCACCGCCGGGATGCCCAGTTCACGCGCGATGATCGCCGCGTGGCAGGTGCGGCCGCCGCGGTTGGTCACGATGGCGCTGGCGCGCTTCATGACCGGTTCCCAGTTCGGGTCGGTCATGTCGGTGACCAGCACGTCGCCGGGCTGGACGCGTTCCATTTCAGCGACGCTGTCGACCAGGCGCACCGGGCCCGTGCCGATCTTCTGGCCGATCGCGCGACCCTCGGCCAGCACGGTGCCGGAACCCTTGAGCTTGAAGCGCTGCTCGACCTGACCCTCGGCCTGGCTCTTCACCGTCTCCGGACGCGCCTGCAGGATGTAGAGCTGACCGTCGTTGCCGTCCTTGCCCCACTCGATGTCCATCGGGCGGCCGTAATGCTGCTCGATGATCACCGCGTACTTGGCCAGCTGGACGACGTCCTCGTCGGTCAGCGAGTAGCGGTTGCGCTGCTCGACCTCGACGTCGACGGTCTTGACCAGCTTGCCGCTCGCCGCCTTTTCCTCGGGCGTCGAGAAGGTCATCTGGATCAGCTTGGAACCCAGGTTGCGGCGGATCAGCGCGAACTTGCCGCGCTGCAGCGCCGGCTTGTGGACGTAGAACTCGTCGGGGTTGACGGCGCCCTGCACCACCGTCTCGCCCAGGCCGTAGCTGGAGGTGATGAAGACGACGTCCTTGAAGCCGGACTCGGTGTCGATGGTGAACATGACGCCGGCGGCGCCGAGGTCGGAGCGCACCATGCGCTGCACGCCGGCGGACAGGGCCACGTCGCTGTGCGCGAAGCCCTTGTGGACGCGGTAGCTGATCGCGCGGTCGTTGTAGAGCGACGCGAAGACTTCCTTCATCTTGTGCAGCACGTCCTCGATGCCGACGACGTTCAGGAAGGTCTCCTGCTGGCCGGCGAAGGAGGCGTCGGGCAGGTCTTCCGCGGTGGCGGACGAACGCACGGCGAAGGAGGCGTCCGGGTTGTCGGCGGTCAGGCCGGCGAACGAGGCGCGGATCGCCGCTTCCAGGTCGGCCGGGAAGGGCTGCGCTTCCAGCCAGCCGCGGATTTCGGCGCCGGCCGCGGCCAGCGCGCGGACGTCGTCGGTGTTGAGGTCGGCCAGGCGCTTCTGGATGCGGACATCCAGGCCTTCATGCTTGAGGAACTCGCGGAAGGCATGCGCCGTGGTGGCGAAGCCGCCGGGCACGCGCACGCCGGTTTCGGCCAGCTGCGAGATCATTTCGCCGAGCGAGGCGTTCTTGCCGCCCACCGACTCGACGTCGGTCATCCTCAGTTTCTCGAAGGGTACGACCAGGGCGGTCGCCTCGAAGCGTGCATCAGACATGGGAAAACTCCGTGATGTTGAGAAACCGGGGCTCCCCGCGCACTCCCGAGCAGGCCGATCGCGTCGGCGGCTTCGAGGGAGACAGGCATGACGCGGCGCACGACAGGTGTTGTCGATTCTTGTGGGCGGCGCGAAGCAGCGTTCATGCGGCGTTCAATGCGATGGGCAGGGGCAAGTTGCGGACGATTCTAGTGGGTCGCCGATCTATGATGTAAGCCCCCGTTCGGGGCCGGGCCGAGGCGAAACAACGGCCGAACTTCCCGCTTCGGCATGCGGCATGCCCGCTCCGGCGAAGGCTCCAGGTTCAATGCCCGGCACGATTCAAAGGCCCCCATGACCCAGCACACCGTCTTCTTCGTTTCGGATGGCACCGGCATCACCGCCGAAACCTTCGGTAACTCCATCCTGGCGCAGTTCTCGGTGAAGGCCCGCCACGTGCGCCGCCCCTTCATCGACAGCGGCGAGAAGGCCCGCCAATTGGTCCAGGAGATCAACGAGACCGGCGAACGCGAGGGCGTGCGCCCCATCGTGTTCGCGACGCTGGTGAACCGCGAGGTGCTCAACGTCGTGCGCCAGGAGTGTCAAGGCCTCGTGATGGACATGTTCGGCACCTTCATCGCGCCGCTGGAGGACGAGTTCCGGATCAAGTCCAGCCACCGCGTGGGCCGCTTCTCCGACGTGGCCAAGAGCCAGGAGTACCACGACCGGATCGAGGCGATCAATTTCTCGCTGGCGCACGACGACGGGCAGTCGGCGCGCAACCTCGATTCGGCGGACGTGATCCTGGTCGGGGTCAGCCGTTGCGGCAAGACGCCGACCTCGCTGTACCTGGCGATGCAGCACGGCATCAAGGCCGCCAACTACCCGCTGATCCCCGAGGACTTCGATCGCGGCCACCTGCCCTCGCTGCTGATCCCGCACAAGAAGAAGTGCTTCGGCCTGACGATCGATCCGGAGCGCCTGGCGCAGGTGCGCAACGAGCGCCGTCCCGGCAGCAAGTACGCCGACCTCATGAACTGCCATTACGAGGTGCGCGAGGCCGAGACGATGATGAAGAAGGCCGGCATCAACTGGCTGTCGTCGACGCACAAGTCGATCGAGGAGATCGCCACGACGATCCTGCGCGACATCCGTCCTGATCGCCTGATGTACTGAGCCCCTTCCCGACCGATGCCAGCGAGCGCGCTCGCCCTGGTCGTCGCGGCGGCGTTGATCCACGCGCTGTGGAACTTCGCCGCCAAGAAGGCGCAGGGCAACCATCATTTCGCCTGCATGACCGCCGTCGGCGTCACGCTGCTGTGGCTGCCGGTGGTCGTCGTCGTCGGGTTCGACGACCTGCCCGGATGGGGCTGGCAGGCGTGGACCGCCGTGATCGCCAGCGCGGTCGTGCACCTCGCCTATTTCAACGCCCTGCTCGCCGGTTACCGCGCGGCGGACATGACCATCGTCTATCCCGTCGCGCGCGGCAGCGGGCCGCTGCTGTCGTCGCTGGTGGCGGTGGTGCTGCTGGGCGAGCACCTCGGGCTGGGCGGCGGACTCGGACTCGCGGGCGTGGTCGGCGGGATCCTGCTGATGGCGGCGGGGCCGACGTTCTTCGCCAAGGGCGCGACCCGCGATCCGGCGCTGCATCGCAAGCGCCAGATGGGCATCGCCTGGGGCGCGCTCACCGGCGCGACGATCGCGGCCTACAGCGTCATCGACGGCTATGCGGTGAAGGTGCTGGCGCTGTCGCCGATCCTCTACGACTACCTCTGCAACCTGCTGCGCGTGCCGGTGAGCCTTCCCGCCGTGCTGCGCGATCGCGCCGGTTTCCTGCCCGCGCTGCGCCGGCAATGGAAGCATGCGCTGGTGGTGGCCGTCGGGGCGCCGTCGGCCTACATCCTGGTGCTCTACGCGATGAAGCTCGCGCCGCTGTCGCGCGTCGCGCCGGCGCGGGAGCTGTCGATGCTGTTCGCCGCGCTGATCGGCGGACAGTTGTTCGGTGAAGGCGAGCGCGGATGGCGCATCGCCGGCGCGGTGTTCATCGCGCTGGGCGTCGCGGCGCTCGCGATGGCGCACTGACCGCCTCGAGCGGGCCGCATCCCGCCCATTGCGAGCGGCGTGCCGTCAGCCCAGCCTGCGACGCGCGCTTTCGTACAGGCAGATCGAGGCCGCGCTGGCCACGTTGAGCGACTCTTCCCCGCCGGGCTGCGGGATGCCGACACGCAGCGCGCAGCGCTGCATCAGCGCCTGGGCGACGCCCTGCCCTTCGTGGCCCATGACCCAGGCACACGGGTTCGGGAGATCGGCTTGATGCAGCAGCGCATCGGCGTGCGAGCTCGTCGCCAGCAGCGGCACCTTCAGCGCGTCGAGGTCCTCGACGCTCAGTCCTTCCACCAGATTCAGCCCGAAGTGCGCGCCCATGCCGGCGCGCAGCACCTTCGGCGACCACAGCGCCGCCGTGCCCTTGAGCGCCAGCACCTGACGGAAGCCCAGGGCCCCGGCGCTGCGCAGGATCGTGCCGACGTTGCCCGCGTCCTGCAGCCGGTCCAGCACGACCGAGTCGGCCTTCGCGTCGATGCGCGGCTGCGTCGGCAGCGCCAGTTCGAAACCGATCTGCGCCGGCGACTCCAGGCCCGACACCGTCTTGAACAACTCGGGCGACACGACCAGCACCTTGGGCGCCACGTCGGCGAGCGCATGCAGCGCCTCGTCCGCCGCGGCCGCATCGGTGATCAGCGCCAGCGACGGCTTCACACCGCGTTGCACCGCCGCGCGGGCCAGGTGGTCGCCCTCGAGCCAGACGCCGCCCAGCTTGCGATAGGCGCCGCCGTCCTGCGCCAGCTTGCGCAGGCGCTGCAGGTTCGGGTTGTCTCGCGCGGTGATGGACTGCCAGCTCATGCGATGCGTGCTTCAGGAAGTTCCAGCGTGCGCACCGGCGCGAAGCTCTGCCGGTGCCACACGGTCGCGCCGTGCACGCGCAGCGCGTCCAGGTGCTCTTTCGTGCCGTAGCCCTTGTGGCTGTCGAAGCCGTATTCCGGATGCTGCTCGTGCATCTGCAGGCAGAAGCGGTCGCGGTGCACCTTGGCCAGGATGGACGCGGCCGAGATCGCCGGCACGAGCGCATCGCCCTTGACGATGGCCTCGGCCGGGATGCGCAGCACCGGCAGCCGGTTGCCGTCGACCTGCACGTGCGCGGGCTTGAGCCGCAGGCCCTCGACCGCGCGGCGCATCGCCAGCATCGTCGCCTGCAGGATGTTGATGCGGTCGATCTCCTCGACCGTCGCTTCCGCGATGCAGAAGCACAGCGCCTTGGCGCGGATCTCGTCGAACAGTTGCTCGCGCTTCTTCTCGCTGAGCACCTTCGAGTCGTTCAGCCCCTTGATCGGGTTCTGGTCGTCGAGGATCACCGCCGCGGCGACCACAGGACCCGCGAGCGGGCCGCGGCCCGCTTCGTCCACGCCGCACAGCAGCCCCTCGCGGACCCACTCGAGGCCGAGTTGCGCCGGAAGCTCAGGCGCCGAGGATTTTCGCGATCGCATCGCCGGCCCTTTGCGCGGTGTTGCAGCGCAGCTGTTGGTGGATCTCGAGGAAGCGCTCGCGCAGCCGCTCCCGGCGCGGCGCATCGTCCAGCCAGGCCAGGCCCTCGCGGGCGATGCGCTCGCCGGTGCAATCGTCCTGCAGGCATTCGGGCACCAGCGTCTCGCGCGCGAGCACGTTCGGCAGCCCCACCCACGGCAGCAGCGCCTTGCCCTTCATCCGCCACGCGTTGAACCAGTGCAGCTTGTAGGCGATCACCATCGGCCGCTTCAGCAGCGCC
Source organism: Roseateles chitinivorans (assembly GCF_050632145.1). Classification (GTDB taxonomy): domain Bacteria; phylum Pseudomonadota; class Gammaproteobacteria; order Burkholderiales; family Burkholderiaceae_C; genus Roseateles; species Roseateles chitinivorans_B. The sequence goes on along the minus strand of NZ_CP192577.1, from coordinate 3,341,707 downwards.
GCTTCCAGCGTCGCGGTGCCGCTGGCGACCAGCGTCAGGTCGCAGGCGGCGAGCGCGTCCTGCGCGCGGCCGTCGACCAGCGTCATCGGCAGGCCCTGGCCATGCTGCGCCATCAGCGCCTCGACCATCGGACGCAGTCCCGGGGCGATCGGGATGACGAAGCGCAGCGCCGGACGCGCCTGGTGCATGCGTCGGGCCGCGTCCAGCAGCGGCGGGCCGATGTAGTCCAGCTCGCTGCGGCGACTGCCGGGCAGGATGGCGACGATCGTGTCGGCCTCCCCGAAGCCCAGGTCGCGTCGCGCTTCCTCGCGCGGCGGCTCGAACGGGATCTGGTCCGCCAGCGGGTGGCCGACGTAGGTCGACGGGATGCCGGCCTTCTCCAGGATCGCAGGCTCGAACGGGAACAGGCACAGCACGTGGTCCGCGCTGCGCTTGATGGTCTGCACGCGCTCCGCGCGCCAGGCCCAGATCGACGGGCAGACGAAGTGGACCGTCTTGATGCCGGCCTCGCGCAGGCGCTGTTCCAGGCCGAAGTTGAAGTCGGGCGCGTCGACGCCGACGAAGACCGACGGCCGCTCGGCGATCAGGCGGTCGCCGAGCTGGCGCCGGATCGCGAGCAGTTCGCGGATGTTCTTGATGGCGTCCCAGTAGCCGAAGATCGACAGCTTGTGGCTGGGCCACCAGGCGTCGAAGCCCTGCGCCTGCATCTTCGGGCCGCCGATGCCGGCCGAACTCAGCTCAGGCCAGCGCGCCTTCAGGCCCTGCAGCAGCAGGCTGGCGAGCAGGTCTCCGGAGGCCTCGCCGGCCACCAGGCCCAGTCGAGGATCCGTGGAACTCATGTCGGTCGTCCGGGCCGATCAGCGGACGAGGCCGCGCTTGGCGCCCGCCAGGAAGTCCAGCATCAGCTGGATGTCACGGATCGACTCCGCGTCCTGGCCCTGCTGGAGCGCTTCGATGTTGGCCACGGACTGCTCCAGCGTCGTGCCGTCGCGGAACAGCAGCTTGTGCAGCTGGCGGATCACGCCGATCCGGTCGTTGCTGAAGCCGCGGCGGCGCAGGCCGGTCAGGTTGACCGCGCGAACGCCCAGCGGGTTGCCGTCGACCGTCATGTAGGGCGCGACGTCCTGCGCCACATGGCCCTGGAAGCCGATCATCGCGTGCGCGCCGACGTGCACGAACTGATGGACGCCGGTCAGGCCGCCGATCGTCGCCCAGTCGCCGACGTGCACGTGGCCGGCCAGCGTCGCGTTGTTGGCCAGCACGCAGTGGTCGCCGACGATGACGTCATGCGCCAGGTGCACGTAGGCCATGATCCAGTTGTCGGAGCCGACGCGCGTGACGCCCTGTTCCTTGAACGTGCCGGTGTTGAAGGTGCAGAACTCGCGGATCGTGTTGCGGTCGCCGATGACGAGCTCCGTCACCTCGCCGCCGTGGCTCATGTCCTGCGGCATCGCGCCGATCGACGCGAACTGGAAGATGGCGTTGTCGCGACCGATCGTGGTCCTGCCCTCGATCACGGTGTGAGGACCGACGCGGGTGCCCGCGCCGATGCGCACCTCGGGGCCGACCACCGCGTACGGGCCGACCTGGACGGTGTCGTCGAGCGCGGCCTTCGGGTCGACGATCGCGGTGGGATGGATCTGGGCCATGGGCGTCCGGATTCAGCGGCGGTTCAGCAAGGGGGTCGTCGGGAGAGCCAGCAGAGGCTCAGCAGTCGAGCTTGCGCATCGTGCACATCAGGCCGGCCTCGGCCACGATGTCGGTGCCGACCAGCGCCTTGGCGCCGAACTTGTAGATGCCGGCCTTGGCGCGGTCCAGCGTGACCTCGAGGATCAGCTGATCGCCCGGTTCGACCGGACGCTTGAAGCGCGCGCCGTCGATGCCGGCGAAGTAGACGACGTGGTTCTCGTCCAGCGTGAAGTCGTAGCTCTCGACCGCCAGCAGCGTCGCGGCCTGCGCCAGCGCTTCCAGGATCAGCACGCCCGGCATCACCGGACGGTGCGGGAAGTGCCCCTGGAAGAAGGGCTCGTTGATGCTGACGTTCTTGATCGCGCGGATGCGCACGCCCTTCTCCACTTCCAGGACTCGGTCCACCAGCAGGATGGGATAGCGGTGCGGCAGCTTCTCGAGGATGCCGTGGATGTCGATGCGGGTCGTCTCAGTCATGTCGTCTTCTTTTCCAGGGCACGCACGCGCTGGCGCAGCTCATAGAGCCCGCGCAGGGCGGCGGCGTTCTTCTGCCACGATGCGGCATCCTCGAAGGGCCACATGCCGGCATAGGCGCCGGGCTTGTCGATGCTGTTGCTGATGTTGGCCGTCGGGCCGATCTGCACGCCGTCGGTGATGCGGATGTGCCCGTTGATGCGCGCCGCGCCGGCCACGATGCAGTTGGCGCCGATCTCGGCGCTGCCGGCGATCGCCGTCGCACCGGCGATCGCCGTGCCCTTGCCGATCTTCACGTTGTGCGCGATCTGCACCAGGTTGTCGATGATGACGCCGTCGGCGATCACCGTGTCGCCCAGCGCGCCGCGGTCCACGCAGGTGTTGGCGCCGATCTCGACCCCGTCGCCGATGCGCACCGCGCCGAGCTGCTCGATCTTGACCCACTCGACACCGGGCGTGCCGTCCGCGCGCTTGGCCGGCGCGAAGCCGAAACCGTCCGCGCCGATCACGACGCCGCTGTGCAGCATCGAGCGCTCGCCGATCACGCAGTCATGGCCGAACACCACGTGCGGCGCCAGCCGCGTGTGCGCGCCGATGCGGGCGTCCTGCTCGACGATCGTGTGCGCACCGATGCGCACGCCGTCGCCCAGCACCGCGCCGGATTCGATCACCGCATGCGGGCCGACCTCGACGCCCCGGCCGATCACCGCATCCGCCGCGACCGTCGCGGTCGGATGGATGGCCGGCGTCACGCGCGGCTTGCGCATGTTCGCGGCCCACCACTGGGTCAGCCGCGCGAAGTAGAGGTAGGGATCCGGCGCCACGATGCAGCACGCGGTCGTGCCGGCGCCCTGGCGGGCCGCGGCGGCGTCCGCCAGCTTGGGCGACACGATCACGCAGGCCGCCTGCGTCGTCGCCAGCTGCGCTTCGTATTTGGGATTCGAGAGGAAGGAGATCGCGTCCGCGCCGGCATCTTCCAGCGGCGCGATCGCGCGGATCGCCGTCTCGGACGCACCAACAAGATCGCCGCCCAAGGCGGCGATCAGATCGGAGACCAGGACCTGCTTCGTGGTCACTTTGGGCGTCACTTCTGACCGTTGAGCGCGTCGATCACCTTCTTCGTGATGTCCACGCGGGGGCTGGCATGAATCGCGTCCTGAACGATCAGATCGTACTTCTCCTGCTCGAAGATCTGCTTGATGACCTTGTTGGCCTTCTCGATCACGGCGGAGAGTTCCTCGTTCTTGCGCTGGGCGACGTCCTCGTTGAACTCGCGGCGCTTGCGCTGCAGGTCGCGGTCCTGCTCGATCAGTTCGCGCTGGCGGCGGCCGCGCTCGGCCTCGCTCAGTGCCGGGCTGTCCTTGTCGAGCTTCTCGGCCGCGCCGCGCAGCTTGGTTTCCAGCTCGACCAGCGCCTTCTCGCGCCGGCTGAACTCGGCCTGCAGCTTCGTCTCCGCCGCCTTGGCCAAGTTGGTCTCGCGCAGGATCCGCTCGCTGTTGACGTAGCCGATCTTGACTTCCTGGGCTTGCGCGCCCAGGCTCGCCGCGCCCGCCAGAAGGACGGTGGCGACGATCTGCGACAGCTTGCTCTTCATCAGAATGCAGTCCCGATCTGGAATTGGAATCGCTCGATTCTATCCGTGGGCTTCTTGCGGATCGGCGAACCGTAACTCAGCCGCAGCGGACCCATCGGCGACAGCCAGCTGATGCCCGCGCCCGCCGACGCGCGCACGCTGCCGAAGTCGAGCTTCTCGTCCTGGCCCCACACGTTGCCGGCGTCCAGGAACGCGAACAGGCGGAAGCTCTTGTCATTGCCCGAGCCGGGCACCGGCACGTAAAACTCGGTGTTCAGGTTGAACTTGCGGTTGCCGCCGGTGTAGGAGCCGGTCACGTCGACCGGGCCCAGGGTGCCGGGCTCGAACACCCGCACCGACCCCAGGCCGCCGCCGTAGAAGTTCTTGAAGATCGGATACGGCCGGCCGCTGAGGCCCTTGCCGTAGGCGAATTCGCCGTTGACCATCAGCGAGAACTTGCGACCCAGCGGGAAGAACTCCTGGTACTGCAGGTTGGCGATCGTGTAGCGCGAATCGCCGACGGGGCTCAGTTCCAGGTTCACGCGCTTCATCGCGCCGGCGGTCGGCGTGATCACGGAGTCGCGGTTGTCCTTCTTCCAGCCGATCGTCAGCGGGATCGACATCGCCGACGCGCCGAACTGCTCGCGGAACAGCCAGTAGCTGTTGGGCAGGCCGGTGCGCGTCGTGATGCGCGTCGTCTCGTAGCCGATGCCGAAGAACACCGTGTCGTCCTCGGAGAACGGCACGCCGAACTTGACCGACCCGCCGTACGAGGCGAACTCGTATTCCTCGCCGAGGTTGTTGATCGGCTTGACGGTCCGGTAGAACACGTCGATCGCGCGGGACACGCCGTCGACGGTGAAGTACGGGTCCACCGTCGTGACGCCCAGCGAACGGCCGGTGCTGGCGGTATTCACCTGGATGCCCAGGTAGTTGCCGGAGCCGAACACGTTCTCCTGCGAGATCGAGCCCGACAGCGACAGCTTGCTCGCGCTGGAGTAGCCGGCGCCGATCTGGATGTTGCCGGTCGGACGTTCGGTGACCGTCAGCGTGACGTCGACCTGGTCGGGCGAACCCGGGACCTCGGTCGTGTCGATCGTGACGTCCTTGAAGTAGCCCAGGCGCTCGACACGGTCGCGCGAGGCCTTGATGCGGGCGCCGTCGTACCACGACGATTCGAACTGGCGGAACTCGCGGCGGATCACTTCGTCCCGCGTGCGGGTGTTGCCCGAGACCAGCACGCGGCGCACGTAGACGCGACGCTGCGGTTCGCCGACCAGCGTCACCGTGACCTGGCCGGTCGCGCGGTCGATCTCCGGGCGGCTCTCGACCCGCGCGAAGGCGTAGCCGAAGGTGCCGTAGAGGTCCTGGAAGTTGCGCGTGGTCTGCGCCACCGCCTCGCCGTTGTACGGCTGGCCGGGCTTGAGCGCGATCAGGCGCTTGAACTCCTCGTCGCGACCCATGAAGTCGCCTTCGAGCTTGATCCCGTTGACCGTGTACGGCTGGCCTTCGCTGACCGTGATCGCGATGCTGATGCTCTGCTTGTCCGGCGAGATCGTGACCTGCGTGGACTCGACGTTGAACTCGAGGTAGCCGCGGTTCAGGTAGTACGAGCGGATCGTTTCCAGGTCCGCGTTCAGCTTGGCGCGCGAGTAGCGGTCGGTCTTCGTGTACCAGGTCAGCCAGCCCGAGGTGGTCTGCTCCAGCAGCCCCGTCAGCGTGCCTTCGCTGAAGACCTTGTTGCCCAGGATGCGGATCTCGGCGATCTTGGCCGGCTCGCCTTCCGTCACCGAGAAGCTGACGTTGACGCGGTTGCGCTCGATCGGGGTGATGGTGGTCGTGACCTCGGCACCGTACAGCGAGCGGGTCAGGTATTGACGCTTCAGTTCCTGCTCGGCGCGGTCGGCCAGCGCCTTGTCGAAGGGCTTGCCTTCGCCGATGCCGACGTCCTTCAGCGACTTGGTCAGCGCCTCGGTGTCGAACTCCTTGAGGCCGACGAAACCGACGTTGGCGATGATCGGACGTTCCTCGATCACGATGACGACGGCATCGGTGTCGAGGTTGATGCGGACGTCCTTGAACAGGCCGGTCGCGAACAGCGCGCGCAGCGCGGCGGCGCCCTTCTCATCGTTGTAGGTGTCGCCGATGCGGAACGGCAGCGCCGCGAACACCGTCCCCGGGTCGGTCCGCTGAAGGCCCTCGACGCGGATGTCCTTGAGTACGAACGGTTCGGCGGCCCAGGCGGAACCGGCTTGCAGCGCGGTGGCCAGCACCGCCAGTTGGATCACGTGGGGGCGCAAGGCGTCGGGCAGGAATCGGGGCATGCGGAAGCTTCAGTGCAGACCCAGCGTGCGGGTCAGATCGTTGAAAAGGGCCAGGCTCATCATCAGCAGCACGACGGCAATGCCTGCGCGTTGCAGCTGCTTGTGCCACCACTCAGAGACAGGGCGGCCGCTCAAACCCTCGAAAAGATAATACATCAGGTGTCCGCCATCGAGCATCGGCAGCGGCAGCAGGTTCAGCACGCCGAGGCTCACGCTGACGGCGGCGAGGAAGCTCAGGAATGCGGTCAATCCGAGGCTGGCCGACTGGTCCGCCGCCTTGGCGATCGTGATGGGCCCGCTGAGGTTCTTTACCGAAGCTTCACCGACCAACATCCGACCCAGTGTCTTCACCGTCAGCGCGCTGAGTTCCCAGGTGCGGGTCAGGCCTTGCCGCACCGATTCGACGGGGCCGTAGTGCACCATGACCGTGGACGGGCGGGCATCGAAACCCGCACCGATGCGGGCCACGCGCTGGTCGCCGTTGACCTCGACGCGCGGCGTGACCACGCGCTCCAGCGACTGTCCGTCGCGACGCACGAGCACGCGCAAGGGCTCCGGCTGCCCGTCGACGACGGCGCGGCGCACGCGCTGGATGAACCAGGCGACGTCCGGCACCGGCTCGTCGTTGACGCGCAGCACGCGGTCGCCGGGCAGCAGGCCCGCGGCCTGCGCGGGCTCGCCGTCGACCATGCGGCCCAGCACCGGCTCGACGAAGACGCCGCCCAGCCCGATCCGGCCCATCGTCTTCTCGTCGAAGTCGCGGGTCTCCAGCGTGTCGGTGTCCAGGCGCACCGTCCGACGACCGTGACCCGCCGCGTCGCTGACGCTGATCAGCAGCGGCTGCCGGTCCGCGACGGACTGCGCCAGCTGCCAGCCGAAGTCCGGCATCGACCGGATGTCCTCCCAGTCCTGGCCGTCGTGGGACCACGCCTGCACCCAGTCGCCGGCGCGCAGGCCGGCGCGTTCGGCCAGTCCGCCGGCCGCCGGGGAGCCGAGCAGCGCCTTGGGCTCTTCGCGGCCGATCCAGCCGACGACCGCGAACAGCAGCACCGCCAGGATCAGGTTGGCCGCGGGACCCGCCGCGACGATCGCCGCACGCTGCCACAGCGTCTTGCGGTTGAAGGCCTGCGATTGCTGGTCCGGCGCCACCGGGCCGTCGCTCTCGTCGAGCATGCGGACGTAGCCGCCGAGCGGGATCGCGCTGAGCGTGAACTCGGTGCTGTCGGGCGACCGGCGCCGGCGCAGCAGCACGCGGCCGAAGCCCACCGAGAAGCGCAGCACCTTGACGCCGCAGGCGCGGGCCACGCGGTAGTGGCCCCACTCGTGGATGACGATGAGGATGCCCAGCGTGACGAGGAAATAGAGGACTTGGGAAAGCATCGCGGGGCGTCCTGGATCGAGGTCTGGGCGGGGCGGCGGTCGTCGACCGGAGGATCAGACCGCCGCGGCAAGCGCCGCGATCTGCTGTCGCGCATGGCGGCGGGCGCGACCGTCGAGCGCCAGCAGGCCCTCGACGCTGTCGACCTCGCCGGCCTCGGGATTCACGGATTCGAGCACCTCGCGGTTGACACGGCAGATGTGGTCGAAGCGCAGTTGGCGATCGAGGAACGCGGCGACCGCCTCTTCGTTGGCGGCGTTCAACACCGCGGTGCTGCCCTCGGCGGCGCGCAGCGCCTGCCACGACAGGTGCAGACCGGGGAAGCGGCGCTGGTCCGCCTCCTCGAAGGCGAGGCTGGGCGTCTTGAGCAGGTCCAGGACACCCGCGCCCGAGACGATGCGCTCGGGGAACGCCAGCGCATAGGCGATCGGCACACGCATGTCGGGCGTGCCGAGCTGGGCCAGCACCGAGTGGTCGCGGCAGACCACCATCGAGTGCACGATGCTCTGCGGATGGATCAGCACCTTGATCTGCTCGGGCTTCAGGTCGAAAAGCCATCGCGCCTCGATGACCTCGAGCGCCTTGTTCATCATCGTCGCCGAGTCGACCGAGATCTTGCGGCCCATCACCCAGTTCGGGTGGGCGCAGGCCTGTTCGGGCGTGACGTCGGCCAGCGAGGCCGGATCCCGCTGGCGGAACGGACCGCCGGACGCGGTCAGCACGATGTGGTCGATGCGCTGCGACCAGGTCGAGCGATCCTCGGGCAGGCACTGGAAGATCGCCGAGTGCTCCGAGTCCACCGGCAGCAAGGTCGCGCCGCCCTCCGCCACCGCGCGCATGAACAGCGCGCCGCCGAGCACGATGGCCTCCTTGTTCGCCAGCAGCAGGCGCTTGCCCGCGCGCGCCGCGGCCATCGCCGGCGGCAGGCCGGCGGCACCGACGATCGCGGCCATCACCGCATCCACGTCGGGATGCGCGGCGACGTCACTCAGCGCGGCCATGCCGTCGAGCACCTCGGTGCGGGAACCGGCCTCGCGCAGCCTCGAGCGCAGCTGCGAGGCGAGCGCGGCATCGGGCAGCACGGCGAAGCGCGGCTGGAACTGCACGCACTGCGCGGCCAGTTCGTCGACGCGGCTCATCGCCGACAAGGCGAAGACCCGATAGCGATCCGGATGGCGCGCGATCACGTCCAGCGTGCTGGTGCCGATGGATCCGGTGGAGCCCAGCACGCAGACCTGCTGCGGGCGGTGGAGGTGATCGGTCATCGCAGGAGGTCTCGCGGCGGTCCCGGGGATCGAGGGGGATCGGAGGGAAGGATCAGAGGGAAGTCAGCGCCAGCGCCAGCGGGAGCACCGGCAGCAGCGCATCGACGCGGTCCAGGACGCCACCATGCCCGGGCAGCAGCTGGCTGCTGTCCTTGGCGCCCGCGGCCCGCTTGACCAGGGATTCGAAGAGATCGCCGACGACGCTCATCGCCGACAGGAAGACCAGGGCCAGCAGCGACACGACGCCGATGCGCTTGACCAGCACCGTGTACAACGAGGCCGAATCGACCGGCACGCGCACGTCGATCACGTGGACCCAGACAAAGCCCAGGACGATCACGCCGACGAGGCCGCCGATCGCGCCTTCCCAGCTCTTGCCCGGGCTGATCGCCGGCGCGAGCTTGCGCTTGCCGAAGGCCTTGCCGGAGAAGTAGGCGGCGATGTCGGCCATCCAGACCAGGCACATCGCCGACAGCAGGAAATTGATGCCGCGCTGGCGCGCGACGATCAGCGCGAGCCAGGCGGCCCACAGCAGCACCGCGCCGAGCACGAGTCTCAGCACGGGCGACAGCTTCGGCCATCCGGCGACGCCAGCCGCGAGCGCGCGCACGCCGCCGAGTACCCAGATGCCGCCGGCCAGCCACCAGCACCACGACGGCACGTCGAAGCCGACGGCGTAGAAGGTCGCCGCGCAGGCGGCGGCGAGCAGCGCGCCGAACGCGAGCGCCGGCGCACCGGGCTTGCCGTTCAGGCGCGACCACTCCCAACCGGCCGCCGCGATCATCACCAGCGTCAGCAGCCCGAACCAGATCGGGTCGGCCGCAAACAGCGCCGGCAGCAGGATCGCCAGCAGCACCAGGGCCGTGATCACGCGCTGAAGCAGCATCTCAAGCCTCCTGGGCGACGCCCGGAACGTTGACCCCGCCGAAGCGGCGGTCGCGCGCCCGGAACGCGGCGATCGCCTCGTCCAGTTGCGCCTCGCCGAACTCGGGCCACAGGCAGTCGGAGAACACGAACTCGGTGTACGCGGTCTGCCACAGCATGAAGTTGCTGATGCGCAGCTCACCGCCGGTGCGGATGAAGAGGTCCGGATCCGGCGCATAGCTCATCGCCATGAACTCGGACAACCGGGCCTCGGTCAGCTCGGCAGGCGGCACGCCCGCTTCCATCGCCTTGCGGCAGGCCTGGACGATGTCCCAGCGGCCACCGTAGTTGAAGGCGACGTTCAGCGTCAGCTTGGAATTGTGGGCGGTGGAGCCCTCGGCCTCGGCCCAGGCGGCGCGCAGCTTGTCGGAGACCGCCTCGCGGTCGCCGACGATGCGGATGCGCACGCCCATCGCGCCCATGCGCGCCAGGTAACGCGACACCGCCGCCAGCACCAGGCCCATCAGGCCGGACACCTCGTCGCTGGGCCGCTTCCAGTTCTCGCTGGAGAAGGCGAAGACGGTGAGGTACTCGATCTCGCGATCGATGCAGGCCTGGACCACCCGCACCAGGGCGTCGACGCCCTGCTTGTGGCCGAAGAAACGCGGGAGGAAGCGCTTCTTCGCCCAACGACCGTTGCCATCCATGACGATGGCCACATGGCGGGGCACTCCCGCCTTGCTGTCGGCGCTCACGAGGATGCGACGGTCAGACGGCCATGATCTCGGCTTCCTTGGCCGAGAGCAGCTTGTCGATGTCCGAGACGACGCGGTCGGTCAGCTTCTGGACTTCGTCCTGGCTGCGACGCTCGTCGTCCTCGGTGATGACCTTGTCCTTGGCGGCCTTCTTCGCCTGCTCGTTGGCGTCGCGGCGCAGGTTGCGCACGGCCACCTTGGCGTCTTCGGCGGCGCCCTTGGAGACCTTCACCAGATCGCGGCGGCGCTCTTCCGACAGCGGCGGCATCGGCACGCGGATCAGATCGCCCATGGACGACGGGTTCAGGCCCAGGTCCGATTCGCGGATGGCCTTCTCGATCTTCTGGCTCATGCCCTTTTCCCAGGGCTGCACGCTGACCGTGCGGGCGTCCAGCAGCGTGACGTTGGCCACCTGGGAGATGGGGACCATCGAGCCGTAGTAATCGACGTGCACCTGGTCCAGCAGGCCCGGGTGGGCGCGACCGGTGCGGATCTTCTGCAGCTCGTTCTTGAACGCCTCGACGGACTTGGCCATCTTGGCTTCGACGTTCTTCTTGATGTCGGCGATGCTCATGTTCTTTTCCTCGATCAGGGGCGGCGTGGTCTCTAACGCGCCAACCCGTTCAGACGTGCACCAGCGTGCCCTCGTCCTCGCCCATCACGACGCGCTTCAGCGCGCCCGGCTTGAAGATCGAGAACACCTTGATGGGCAGCTTCTGGTCGCGGCACAGCGCGAACGCGGTCGCGTCCAGCACCTGCAGGTTCTTGCCGATGGCCTCGTCGAAGCTGATGCGCGAGTAGCGCGTGGCCGTCGGGTCCTTCTTCGGGTCGGCCGTGTAGACGCCGTCGACCTTGGTCGCCTTCAGCACGATCTCGGCGCCGATCTCGGCACCGCGCAGCGCGGCGGCGGTGTCGGTCGTGAAGAAGGGGTTGCCGGTGCCGGCGGCGAAGACGACGACCTTGCCCTCTTCCAGGTACTGCAGCGCCTTGGGACGCACGTAGGGCTCGACGACCTGCTCGATCGCGATGGCCGACATGACACGCGCGGTCATGCCTTCCTGGCGCATCGTGTCGGCCAGCGCCAGCGAGTTCATCACCGTCGCCAGCATGCCCATGTAGTCGGCCGTCGCGCGGTCCATGCCGACCGCGCCACCCGCCACGCCGCGGAAGATGTTGCCGCCGCCGATGACGACCGCGACCTCGACGCCGAGCTTCGTCACTTCCTGGATCTCTTGGACCATGCGCACGATGGTGGCGCGGTTGATCCCGTAGGAGTCTTCGCCCATCAGGGCTTCACCGGAAAGCTTGAGCAGGATGCGTTTGTGGGCGGGCATTGTTACCTCTTCAATACAGCCGATGGAGGGAGTGTCGTGCGTGCGCCTGCATGCGCAAGCGCACAAGTGTAAAGGGCGCCAGAGGCGCCCTTTTGAGTCGCGACGCTTATTGCTGCTTGCTGGCAGCCGCCACCTGGGCAGCCACTTCGGCGGCGAAGTCGTCGACCTTCTTCTCGATGCCTTCGCCCACCACGTACAGGGTGAACGACTTCACCGTCGTGGCCTTGTCCTTCAGCATCTGGGCGACGGTCTGCTTGCCATCGGCGGCCTTCACGAAGACCTGGTCCTGCAGCGAGACTTCCTTCAGGAACTTCTGCACCGAGCCTTCGACCATCTTGGCGACGATCTCGGCCGGCTTGCCGGACTCGGCGGCCTTCTCGGCGGCGATCTTGCGTTCCTTCTCGACCAGCTCGGCCGGGACTTCGGCGGACGACAGCGCGGCCGGCTTCATCGCGGCGACGTGCATCGCGACGTCCTTGGCGGCGACTTCGTCACCGTCGAACTCGACCATCACGCCGATGCGGGTGCCGTGCAGGTAGGAGGCCAGCTTGGCGCCTTCGTAGCGCTTGAAGCGGCGGATCGTCATGTTCTCGCCGATCTTGCCGATCAGGCCGGCGCGCACGTCCTCGACCGTCGGGCCGAAACCTTCCTGCGACAGCGGCAGGGCGGACAGGGCGGCGATGTCGGCGGGGTTGCTGTCGACGATCAGGCCGGCCAGCGCGTTCACGAAGGCCAGGAAGGCGTCGTTCTTCGACACGAAGTCGGTTTCGCAGTTGACTTCGATCAGCGCGCCGGCGTTGCCCTTCACGGCCGCGGCGACGACGCCTTCGGCGGTGACGCGCGAGGCGGCCTTGCCGGCCTTGCTGCCCAGCTTGACGCGCAGGATCTCTTCGGCGCGGGTCATGTCGCCGTCGGCTTCGGTCAGCGCCTTCTTGCACTCCATCATCGGGGAGTCGGTGCGGGCGCGCAGCTCGGCGACCATGCTTGCGGTAATTGCTGCCATTTCAATCTCCGTTGATCGCGGCCCGGAACGCTCCGGCACCGCTGAAAATCTGAATCTGCTTGGACTCTACTTGGACGAAGGGGGCTGAATCAGCCCCCTTGTCAGAACCCGTCGAGGGTCAGGGCCTGGATCAGGCGCCTTCGTTCACTTCGACGAATTCGTCGCCTTCAGCGGCGACGGCCGTGACGACTTCGTTCGACGAGTTGGCGCGGCCTTCCAGCACGGCGTCGGCGACAGCCTTGGCGTACAGGGCGACAGCCTTGGCCGAGTCGTCGTTGCCCGGGATGACGTAGTCGATGCCGACCGGCGAGTGGTTGGTGTCCACGACGCCGATGACCGGGATGCCCAGCTTCTTGGCTTCCAGGATGGCGATCTTGTGGTAGCCGACGTCGATGACGAACAGGGCGTCCGGCAGCGCGGCCATGTCCTGGATGCCGCCGATGTTCTTCTCGAGCTTGTTGATGTCGCGGGCGAACATCAGGGCTTCCTTCTTGATCGCGGGCTGGGTGCCGGCGTCGATCTGGGCCTGCATGTCCTTCAGGCGCTTCAGCGAGGTCTTGACCGTCTTGAAGTTGGTCAGCGTGCCGCCCAGCCAACGCTGGTTGACGCTCGGGACGCCGGCGCGCTCAGCTTCGGCGGCGACGATGTCGCGGGCCTGGCGCTTGGTGCCGACCATCAGGATCGTGCCGCGCTTGGCGGACAGCTGGCGCACGAACTTCAGGGCTTCCTCGAACGCGGGCAGCGTCTTCTCGAGGTTGATGATGTGGATCTTGTTGCGATGGCCGTAGATATACGGGGCCATCTTGGGATTCCAGAAGCGGGTTTGGTGACCGAAATGGACGCCGGCTTCCAGCATCTCACGCATCGTGACGGACATAAGTAACTCCGAAGGTTGGTTCTAGAATCCGGCACGAATTGCGACGCCTGAAAGACGTTGCAACACCTCGATTAGCCGGACTCGCGAATTTGCGATGGATGGACAGCTTGAACCGTTCATCGACCGCGCTCTCCACCGGACTCCAGCCCCAACGGCTGGCTTATCCGGGAAAAACCCAACGAGTATAACCCGTTTTTGCATGCCGATCGACCTGACCGAGGCGCTCGCCTCTCTGCGCCTGGGCCGGCAATCGGCGCGCACCCTGCTGTCTGAAAGCCTGGCGCACGCCGACGGCGCCGCGTGCGAGCACGTGTACCTGCGCCGCTTCGACGAGTCCGCCCGCGCGGCCGCCGAGGCTTCGGATGCGGCTGCCGAACGCGGCGAGCCCCGCCTCGCGCTCGGCGGTCTGGCGGTGTCCGTCAAGGACCTGTTCGACGTCGCCGGACACCCGACGACCGCTGCCTCTGCCGCGATGGACGACGCGCCGGCCGCCACGAGCGACGCCCCCGCCGTCGCCCGGCTGCGCGCCGCCGGCGCCGCGCTGATGGGCCATACCAACCTCAGCGAGTTCGCCTTCTCCGGCGTCGGCATCAATCCGCACCACGGCACGCCCCGGAATCCGGTGACACACGCGATCGACGGCCTGGACCGCATCCCCGGCGGATCGACTTCCGGCGGCGCGGTCAGCGTCGCGACGGGCGCCGCGTGGGCAGCCCTCGGATCGGATACCGGCGGGTCGCTGCGCATCCCGGCCGCGCTGCAGGGGCTGGTCGGCTTCAAGAGCACGGCGCGGTGGGTGCCGCTCGACGGCTGCGTGCCGCTGGCGCCCTCGCTGGACACCGCCGGCGCGATCACGCGCTCGGTGCGGGACGCGGCGTTGCTGCACGGGGTGCTCAGCGGCACGCCGGTCGAGCTGGACGAACGCCCCTTGTCGGCATGGCGCTACGCGATCACGCCGACCTTCATGCAGGACGAGCTCGAGCCCGCCGTGGCCGCCGCGTTCGAACGCGCGCTCGCGGCGCTGCGCGCGGCCGGCGCCCGCATCGAGGAGCGCGCGCTGCCCGCCCTGCCCCGTGTGGCGGAACTGCAAACGCAGGGCGGCATCACCGCCGCCGAGGCCTGGGCATGGCACCATGCGCGCCTCGCCGAACGCGGCGACCGCTACGACCCGCGCGTCGCGATGCGCATCCGCCGCGGGGAAGCCATCCTTCCCGCGACCTACCAGGCGCTGCTCGATGCCCGCCGCCGTTGGATCAACGACATGACGACGGAGATGTCCGGCATCGACGTCTTCCTCAGCCCCACCGTTCCCCTCCAAGCCCCGGAGATCGCCCCCTTGCTGTCCAGCGACGACCTGTTTTTCGCCACCAACGCGCGCCTGCTGCGCAACACCGCCGTCGTGAACCTGCTCGACGGCTGCGCGATCTCGATCCCGTGCGGACACCCCGGCGAGCTGCCGGTCGGCCTGATGCTGTGGGCGCCCGCGATGCACGATCGTGCCGTGCTGGGCGCCGCGTCGCGCGTCGAGACGGCACTCCAGACAGCCCTCGACACGGGGATCCGCTGAGATGCGGATCGCCATCATCGGAGCCGGCCTGGCCGGCGTCACCAGCGCCTACGAACTCGCGCTGCAGGGCCATGAGGTCCATGTCTTCGAACGCGACACCAGCGTCGCCACCGGCGCGAGCTTCGCGCCGCCGGGGCTGATCGCGCCGGGCCTGATGGCCGCACGGCCGGACACGCCGCTGACGTGGCGCGGCAAGCCCGGCCAGCTCGGCTGGAAGTTCGCGCACTGGCGCGCCGGCCGGACACGCGGCATGCAGGCACTGCCGGAATCGCTGCATGCGCTCGCGTTGCGCGGGCAGGCCGTCATGGCGGTGTGGCGGCGAGAGCTGAAGATGGAGGTCGAGCGCGAGGCGGGCGTGCTGCTGCTGTGGCGGACCGCGAAGGACTACAAGGCCGCGGCGTCACTGCTGGCACGGCTGCAGGAGCGGCAGGTGCCGCATCGCGAGCTCGATGCCGACGGCTGCCGCGCGCAGGAACCCGGGCTCAACGGCGAGACCGGCCTGCACGGCGGCATCCTGCTGCCACAGGACGAAGCGGCCAACGCGCGCCAGTTCAGCCAGGCGCTGAAGCTGGAGGCACAGCGGCTCGGCGTCCAGTGGAACTTCAACACCGACGTGCTGCGCATCGAACCGGGCAGCCAGCCGGCCGTCCACGTGGCGGCACGCGAACCCCTGCGCGTCGATGCGGTGCTCGTCTGCGCCGGCAAGGGCGCCGCGCCGCTGCTCGCCGCGCAGGGACTGAAACTGCCTTGGGGCACCGTCCACACGCACACGCTGACCGCGCCGTTGCGCATGCTGGAGGCGCATCCGGACCTGGGCCCGCGCGCGACCGTCATCGACATGAGCCTGGGCGTGAGCCTGACGCGTCTCGGCCAGCGCGTGCGCGTCGGCGGCGCGAACGAACTCGGCGGCTCGTCGGCACAGCCGGACGGCCAGTCGATGGGCACGCTGCACCAGGCCGCGCATGACTGGTTCCCGGGCGCATTGCTCGCCGGCGGCCAGCAGCGCTGGAAGACCTCGCGCCTGCTGCTGCCCGACGAACTGCCGCTGATCGGCGAATCCGGCCTGCCCGGCGTGTGGCTCAACATCGGCCATGGCGAGCACGGCTGGACGATGGCCGGCGCCGCGGCGCAACTGCTCGCGGCGCGGCTCGCGAAGAAGGATCCCGGCATCGACGCCGCGCTGCTGGAGCCGGGACGGCTCAAGTGAACCGGGGCCGGGACAACTGAGACCGGGATAGAGTCGGCGGCATGCTGCCGGTCCTGCCCACCTCCCACGATCGCCCCCTGCATGACGCGCCGTCGACCCGTCGCATCGAGTCGGCCGCACTGTCTCAGCATCCGCCGCACACGCTGATCGAGCGCGCCGGACTGGCGGTCGCCCGCCTCGCCCTGGCGCTGCAGCCGTTCGGCCGGCATGCCACCGTATTCGCCGGCCCCGGCAACAACGGCGGGGACGGCCTCATCGCGGCCCGCCACCTGGCGGCCCGCGGATGGACGGTGGACGCGCTCCTGATCGGCGCCTCACCCCAGCCGGGCAGCGATGCCGCGCATGCGCTCGACGCCGCCCGGCGAGCCGGCCTGCGCCTGCATGCCGATGCACAGCCGCTGCCTCGATCGACCGACCTCGTCCTCGACGCCCTGCTCGGCCTCGGCGCCAGCCGAGCCCCGACAGCGCTTTCGCTTCAGCCATCCAGGCCATCGACCTGCGGCGCGATGCGGGTGCCACGGTACTGGCCGTCGACGTCCCCAGCGGCCTGGACGTGCGCACCGGCCGGGCACTGGGCGCCGACGTCGTCCGCGCCCACCACACCTTGACCTTCCTGACGCTGAAGACCGGGCTGTTCACCGGAGAAGGCCGGGCGCTCGCAGGACGCGTCTGGTTCGACGATCTCGGCACGTCGGTCGACGACCTCTGCGGCGACCGCGAACCCAACGACGACAGCAACAGCCCTGCCCTGCTCTTCGGCGCCGGGCGAATCGCGCAGTGGCAGCGTGCATTCGCCCGCTCCGCATCGAGCCACAAGGGGCGCAACGGCGACGTCGTCGTCCTGGGCGGCGCACCGACGATGCGCGGCGCCGCGTGGCTGGCCGCGACCTCCGCCCTGGCCGCCGGCGCGGGTCGCGTGTATGCGGCGCTGCCGGACGACGACGGCCAACCCTGGCCGGCCCGACCGGAGTTGATGCATTGGGACGCGGCGCGCTGGAGCGCCTCGCCGGACACCTGGCGGGACATCGTCGCGGTCTGCGGATGCGGCGGCGGCACGGCGATCGCATCGGCGCTGTCCACCGTGCTGCACGGTGCGACACGCGTCGTGCTCGATGCCGACGCCTTGAACCTCGTCGCCGCCGACGAGACATTGCAGCACGCACTGCGCCGCCGAGCCGCGCACGGTTGGCCCACGATCCTCACGCCGCATCCGCTGGAAGCCGCCCGGCTCCTCGGCCTGCCCTCCGCGGCGGACGTGCAGGCCGATCGCCTCGACGCCGCGACGCAGTTGGCGCGCCGCTTCTCGGCCACCGTCGTGCTCAAGGGCTCCGGCAGTGTCGTCGTCACGCCGGAGCGACGCCCGTCGATCAACGGCACCGGTTCATCGGCGCTGGCCACCGCGGGCACCGGCGATGTGCTCGCCGGCTGGATCGGCGGGCTCTGGGCGCAATCGCCAGGCATCGCGCCGCATGACCTCGCCTGCACTGCCACGGCCTGGCACGGCGCAGCTGCCGAGGGCCATGCCGGACCGCGGCTCGCCGCGGACTTGATCGACGCGATGGCCGCGCTGCACGCCCCTTCTGCCTGAACGCCGACAAGCGCATTCGCCAGAAACACGAAGGGCCTGGCATGACCAGACCCTGCTTCAACGCGCCCCGCCGGAACCCCGATCGACAGGGCGATCGAGGCCGGTCAGGACGCGATCACGCGCCACTCATGCGCCGCGCTTGCGCCGCGTCGTCTTGGCCGCGGGCGCGCCGCTGCCCTTCGCCGCGACGGACTTCGTCGCGCTGCGCGCCGTGCGCTTGACCGCCTTGACCGGATGCGTGGAAGCACCCTTCGTCGCGCGCTCCGACTTGCGGCGCTCGGCCTTCAGCACGCGGTCGGCCTGCTCGATGCGCTCGAGCGCGTCGACCGCCGTCGGCGGATCAGGCTGCGGTTGCGGCATCGGCTCAACCGTCGCCGCCGGGGCGGCTGCGGCTTCGCGACGCGCGCGCTGCTCGGCCCGCTTGTCCTGCTTCCTCGCCGGCCCCTTGCCATCGCCGCCACGGCGATCGCCGAACTTGTCGCGATGGGCACCGCGCAGCAGGCGCTGCTCGTCACCGTCGCGCACCATCCGGAAGTCGATCTTTCGACCATCCAGGTCGACACGGCTCACCTGCACCTGCACGCGCGCGCCGGTGGCGTAGCGGATGCCGGTGCGCTCGCCGCGCAACTCCTGGCGGACCTCGTCGAAACGGAAGTACTCGCCGCCCAGTTCGGTGATGTGGATCAGGCCTTCGACATACAGCGCGTCCAGTTGCACGAACAAGCCGAAGCTCGTCACCGCGCTCACCGTGCCGGCGAATTCCTCGCCCAGGTGATCGCGCATGAAGCGGCACTTCAACCAGGCCTCGACGTCGCGCGACGCCTCGTCGGCACGGCGCTCGTTGGCGCTGCAGTGCGCGCCGACGACTTCCCAGCGTTCCGCCTCGGTCGACGCGGAGGCCGGACTCGGCGCCTTCGACGCGGGCTTGCCCGGCCGCTTGGGCATCGGGTTCGCGGCCGTCATCTTGTGCGCGTCGAGCGCGTACTTCTTCGTCGCGAGCAGCGCCTTGATCACGCGATGCACCAGCAGGTCCGGATAACGCCGGATCGGGCTGGTGAAGTGCGTGTAGGCCTGGTACGCGAGGCCGAAGTGGCCCTCGTTGGCCGGCGTGTAGATCGCCTGCTGCATCGAGCGCAGCAGCATCGTGTGGATCTGCTGCGCGTCGGGACGGTCCTTGGTCGCCTGAGCGATCGCCTGGTATTCGCCCGGGGACGGATCGTCGCTGATGCCCATGCCGATGCCCAGCGCGCGCAGGTAGGCCTGCAGCGTGGTGCGCTTCTCGGGCGTCGGACCTTCGTGGACGCGGTACAGCGACGCATGCTTGCCGCCCGCGATGAAGTCGGCCGCGCAGACGTTGGCGGCGAGCATCGCCTCCTCGATCAGGCGGTGCGCCTCGTTGCGGGTGCGCGGCACGATCTTCTCGATGCGGCCGTTGTCGTCGCAGACGATCTGGGTCTCGGTGGTCTCGAAGTCGATCGCGCCGCGCTTCGCGCGTTGGGACAGCAGCGCGCGGTAGACCTCGTGCAGGTGCAGCAGGTGCGGCACGAGCGTCTTGCGCTTGTGCGCCTCGGGACCATGCGTGTTGCCGAGGATCGCCGCCACCTCGGTGTAGGTGAAGCGCGCATGCGAATTGATGACCGCCGGATAGAACTGGTAGGCGTGCACCTCGCCAGACTCGCTGACCAGCATGTCGCAGACCATGGACAGGCGGTCCTGCTCGGGGTTCAGCGAGCACAGGCCGTTCGACAACTTCTCCGGCAGCATCGGGATGACGCGTCTGGGGAAGTAGACCGAGGTCGCGCGCTCGTAGGCGTCGCGATCGAGCGCCTCGCCGGGCTTCACGTAGTGGCTGACGTCGGCGATCGCGACCAGCAACCGCCAGCCCTGGAACGCCGTCTTGCCCCGGCCCTGCTTGTGGGGCTCGCAGTAGACCGCGTCGTCGAAATCGCGGGCATCCTCGCCGTCGATCGTCACCAGCGCGACGTCGCGCAGGTCGATGCGATGCTTCATGTCGACCGCGCGGACCTTGTCGGGCAGCTTCGCCGCCTGCGACAACGTGTCGGCGCTGAACGCGTGCGGCACCTCGTACTTGCGCACGGCGATCTCGATCTCCATGCCGGGGTCGTCGATCTCGCCCAGCACCTCGGTCACGCGACCCACGGGCTGCGAATACAGCGACGGCGGCTCGGTCAGCTCGACGGCGACGATCTGGCCCGCGGTCGCGTTGGCGATCGCGTTCTTCGGGACCAGGATGTCCTGGCCGTAGCGCTTGTCTTCAGGGGCGACGAGCCAGATGCCGGACTCGAGCAGCAGACGGCCGATGATCGGCTTCTTGCGGCGTTCGAGGATCTCGAGCACGCGGCCTTCGGGACGGTTGCGCTTGTCGTGGCGCACGATGCGCACCCGCAGGCGGTCGCCGTGCATGACGGCGTGCATCTCCTGCGAGGACAGATAAACGTCCGGTTGACCATCGTCGGGCATCAGGAAACCGTGCCCGTCGCGGTGACCCTGCACCGTGCCTTCGATCTCCCCCATCAGCTGCGCGTTCTGAGCGCCCTGGGGGCTTGCATTCTTGAAGTTTTTGATAGTAGAATCCTTGTCTTTCCTGAAACGCAGAAGCATTTCTGTGTTTCGAGAAACCGAGGCTCAAGAATACTTCAAGAAGTTCTTCATGAAGAGGCTTGAGCTGGGTTTCGCGAGAAGCAGGCTTCTGACCTTGCCCAGGTGGCGGAATTGGTAGACGCACTAGTTTCAGGTACTAGCGGGTAACTCCGTGGAGGTTCGAGTCCTCTCCTGGGCACCATATTCGAAAAGCCGGCTTCCAGCCGGCTTTTCTCATTCTGATGCCCAGGAAGTGATGTCCGGGGGACATCACGGGAGGACTCGAATGGTTTGGACCGTGAGGTCCAAACCGGGGTCGCGCTTGCGTGACCGAGTCCTCTCCTGCGATGACAGCGAGCCGCGCGAACCGGCGGACCGCACAAACAAAAAGGGCTGACAGTCGTCAGCCCTTCCCTCATCAGATCGCGAACTTCTTCGCCAGCGCATCCGGTCGCAGCGCGTCGTAGTCTTCGAACGGCTGATGGATCCACGGGCTGGTTTCCAGCATTTCGACGTAGTAGTCCGGGGTGTATTCCGAGACGCTCTTCGTCCAGATCACGGCCGAACGCAGCTCGCTGATCGACGGCATGCCGCGCAGCCGCTCCACCACCGCCTTCAGCGTCACGCCCGAATCCGCCAGGTCATCCACCAGCAGCACGCGGCCAGCCAGCTCACCCTTGGGCATGGTGATGTACTTGGCGATGTCCAGACGTCCCTGGATCGTGCCCGCTTCCGCGCGGTACGAGCTCGTCGACATGATGCCCAGCGGCTTGTCGAACACCCGCGACAGCACATCGCCGGGACGCATCCCGCCACGCGCCAGGCACAGGATCTGGTCGAACTCCCAGCCGGAGGCATGCACCTTCAGCGCCAGGCGTTCGATCAACAGGTGGTATTCATCCCACGACACGTACAGATGTTTGCCGTCGTCGGTCAACATGGGGGAGGCTCCTCAGCGATGGATGGGGTCAGGTCTGGATAAGACGGAAAACGACAGGGCGCGAGCGGTCGCTCAACCCTGGAACGGATGCTGCAGCAGGATGGTGTGGTCGCGGTCGGGGCCGGTGGACACCATGGCGATCGGCGCGCCGATCACCTCTTCCACGCGCTTCAGATAGGAACGCGCGTTGGCCGGCAGCTTGTCCCACTCGGTGATGCCGAAGGTCGATTCGGTCCAGCCGGGGAAGACTTCGTAGACCGGCTTGCAGGCGACGATCTCGTCCGCGTCCAGCGGCAGGATGTCGATCTGCTTGCCGTCAAGCTCGTAGCCCACGCAGATGTTGATCTCGGACAGGCCGTCCAGCACGTCCAGCTTGGTCAGGCACAGGCCGGAGATGCCGTTGATGATGATCGAGCGCTTCAACGCGGCGGCATCGATCCAGCCGCAGCGGCGGGCGCGACCGGTCACCGTGCCGCGCTCCTGGCCGACCGTCGACAGGTGGTGACCCACGGTGCCCGGGGTTTCCCAGTCCAGCTCGGTCGGGAACGGCCCCGAACCCACGCGCGTTGCGTACGCCTTCGTGATGCCCAGCATGTAGTGCAGCATCTGCGGACCCACGCCGGCGCCTGCGGCGGCGTTGCCGGCCACGCAGTTGCTCGAGGTCACGTACGGATAGGTGCCGTGGTCGATGTCCAGCAGCGTGCCTTGCGCGCCCTCGAACAGGATGTTCTGACCCGCCTGATGCGCCTTGTGCAGCATGTAGCCGACGTCGGCCATCATCGGCTTGATCTGGTCGGCCAGCGACATCGCGTGGTCGAAGATCGGCTGGAACTCCAGCGCCTTCGAGTTCAGGTAGCCGGTCAGCGCCGCGTTGTGCAGGTCGATCAGTTCCTTGAGCTTCTTGGCGAAGCGGTCCGGATGCTTCAGGTCCTGCACGCGCAATGCGCGGCGGGCGACCTTGTCTTCATAGGCCGGGCCGATGCCCTTGCCGGTCGTGCCGATCTTGCCGCTGCCGCTGCTTTCGCGCAGCGCTTCGCGGGCTCGGTCGACCTCGACGTGGAAGGGCATGATCAGCGGGCAGGACTCGCTGATGTACAGGCGCGAGCGCACCTCCACGCCGGCCTTCTCCAGGCGCTCGATCTCCGACAGCAGGTGGGTCGGGTCCAGCACCACGCCGTTGCCGATGTAGCAGGCGACGCCGTCGCGCATGATGCCCGACGGGATCAGTTGCAGCGCCGTCTTCACGCCCTTGATGACCAGCGTGTGGCCGGCGTTGTGACCGCCCTGGAAGCGGACCACGCCTTGCGCGTGCGGAGTCAGCCAGTCGACGACCTTGCCCTTGCCTTCGTCGCCCCATTGGGTGCCGACGACCACCACGTTGCGCCCGCGCGCGATCTCACTGCTTTGCATGTCGTTCATCCGATGATTTGGAGGTTGGGGGTGGAGGGGCGAATCGCGTCGCTCACAGCGATCGCAGCACCCATTGACCGCCGGACTGCACCAGCTCGCGGTCGCATTCGAATTCGTCGTTCTCTTGCCCGTGGCCCGGCAGGACGCAGACCACGGTTTCGCCCTGCTCACGCAGGCGGCGGACCGCTGCGCGCAGGTCGGGATCCTCGCCCCACGGGGCGCGCACCGCGGCCCGCAGCGACGTGGCGGGGATCAGGCCCACCAGCGTCTTCAGGTCCAGGCTGAAGCCGACCGCCGGACGACGCCGGCCGAAGACCGCGCCGACCTCGTCGTAGCGGCCGCCGCGCAGGACCGCATCGCTGCCACCCTCCGCGTACAGCGCGAAGCGCACGCCGCTGTAGTAGCCGAAGCCCGGCAGATCCGCGAGGTCGACGCCGATGCGCACGTCGGGATACGCGGCGCCCAGGTGGCGGATCAGCCACTCCAGGTCATCCAGCGCGGCCGTGACCAGCGCGTTGGCCGGCAGCGCCTTGCGCGCGTCGGCCAGCACCTCGACGCCGCCGTACAGGCGCAGCAGGGTTTGCAGCGCGGCGACGACGTCGTCCGGCAATTCGTTCGAGAACGCGGCCACGCCGGCCGCATCCTTGGCGGCCATCGCGGCCACCAGGGCGTTCAGGCGGTCCTCGCCCAGCGTGTGATCGCCAAGCACGCCGCGCACCAGGCGCGCGTCGCCGAGGTCCAGCACCAGGCGCGTCACGCCGGCGCGCTGCATCGCGTCGATGGCGAGTTCTTGCGCTTCCAGATCGGCTTCGAGGCCGGCATGTCCGTAGATCTCGACACCGAACTGCAGCGGCTCGCGCGTCGCGGTCAGTCCTTCGGCCCGCGTATGCAGCACCGGGCCGCAGTAGCACAGGCGTGTCACGCCGGCACGGTTCAGCAGATGAGCGTCGATGCGGGCCACCTGCGGCGTCGTGTCCGCGCGCAGGCCGAGGCTGCGACCGGACAGTTGGTCGACCAGCTTGAAGGTCTTGAGGTCCAGCGCCTGACCGGTGCCGGAAAGCAGCGAGTCGAGATGCTCCAGCATCGGAGGCATCACCAGCTCGCAACCGTAGGTCCGCGCCATGTCCAGGAGTTCGCGTCGAAGTTCTTCGATGCGGCGCGCCTGGGAGGGAGGACGTCAGCAATGTGCTCGGGCAGCAGCCAAGCAGAGGCCATGGACGTTCAGGGAGGGGTTAAAAACGGCATTGTACCGGGGTCGGGACGCCGCTCGACCGCCGAGACCCTCAGGAAGGGGTCCGGCGCGGGTTCGCCAACGATTCAGCGAGGCTTCGTGACAGGCTGCGCAGCCCGGCCGTCCCTCGTGCGCTGCAATGCCTCACGGCCTCGAGCGGCGATTCGACGTTCAGAGCAACATCAGCAGCACGCCGCCGCAGACCAGACTCGCGAGGCCGAGGAATCGCAACTGGCCGTCGCTCATCGCCAACAGTTTGGCGAACAGCTGACGCCAGGCGCCGGGGTTCAGGAAGGGCATCAGCCCCTCCATGATCAGCAGCAGCGCCAGCGCTGCCAGCCACTTGTCGCCACCCATGATGAGGCCGCCCTCCCCGGCTGCCGCCGGTCAGCCTGATGACGGAGGCCGGCGACGCGGCGTGCGCGTCGTCGACCCCTGCCGGTTCACTTCTTCGGTGCGGGAGCCGCCGGGGCGCCAGGGCCGCCCGGGCCGCCATTCCGCATCGCGTTGAAGAAGGGGCTCGAAGGATCGAGCACCATCACGTCGCCCTTGTTCTTGAACGAGCGCTGGTACGCATCCAGCGAACGGTAGAACTGAGCGAACTGCGGGTCGCGGCCGAAGGCTTCCGAGTACAGGACCGACGCCTTGGCGTCGCCCTCACCCATGATCTTCTGCGCGTCGCGGTAGGCCTCGGCGGTGATGACTTCGCGCTGCTTGTCGGCGTCGGCCTTGATCTTCTCGCCCTCGGCCGCGCCGGTGGAGCGCAGTTCGTTGGCGACACGGGCGCGTTCCGACTTCATCCGGTTGTAGACCGCTTCGGTGATGTTGGCCGCGAAGTCCACGCGCTTGACGCGCACGTCGACGATCTCGATGCCGAACTGCTTGGCTTCTTCCTCGAGGCGCTTGCGCACGTCCTGCATGACCTTCTCGCGCTCGGTGGCCAGCACCGCGCGGACGGTGCGCTTGGTCACTTCCTCGTTCAGCGCGTTCTGCACGATCGGGCTGAGGCGCGTTTCCAGGCTGCGCAACTGCGTGCCACTGTTGCGGATGTACTGGCGCGAATCGACGATGCGCCACTTCACCAGCCAGTCGATGACCAGGCTCTTCTTCTCGGCGGTGAAGATCGGGCGCGGATCGGCCGCATCCAGC
This sequence comes from Roseateles chitinivorans, assembly GCF_050632145.1. GTDB lineage: Bacteria > Pseudomonadota > Gammaproteobacteria > Burkholderiales > Burkholderiaceae_C > Roseateles > Roseateles chitinivorans_B. Next base: position 3,316,478 of record NZ_CP192577.1, on the reverse strand, counting down.
GTCTGCACTCTGCGGTCCAGGAAGACCACGTTCTGCAGCGGCGGGGGCAGCTTGAACTTCAGGCCGGGTTCGGTGATCACTTCCTTGATCTCACCGAGCGAATAGACGACCGCGAACTGGCGCTGGTCGACGACGAACAGCGTCGAGCTGGCGATCATGAACAGGATCAGCAGACCGACGACGACGGAGACGATGCGATTCATTGTTGTGGGCTCCCCTCGATCAACGGCCGTCGCGATCGCGACTGCGCATGGCGTCGCGCGAACGCGGATCGGTACTCAGCGACGACGGGCTGCTCGGCGTCGTCTCGGTGGGCAGCACCGGGGTGGGGGCCGTCGTCGTGACCGTGCCCGACGTCTGCTGCATCAGCTTGTCCAGCGGCAGGTACAGCAGGTTGGAACCGCTCTTGGCGTCCACCATCACCTTGGTGACCCGCGAATAGACCTGCTGCATCGTGTCGATGTAGAGGCGGTCGCGCGTGACGGCCGGCGCCTTCTGGTACTCGGCCAGCACCGACTTGAAGCGCTGCGCGTCACCGTCGGCGAACGAGACGACCCGGGCGCGGTAGGCCTCGGCATCCTCGCGCAGGCGGGCCGCCTGGCCCTGGGCGCGCGGGATCACGTCGTTGGCGTAGGCCTCGCCCTCGTTCTTCAGACGCTCGCGGTCGGCGGTCGCGCGGAACGCGTCGTCGAAGGCGGCCTGCACCTGCTCGGGCGGCTGCACGCTGCTGAGGTTGACGTTGACCACCTCGATGCCGGTCTTGAGCCGGTCGAGCTGCGTCTGGATCGACTTCACCAGGTCGTTGGCGATCGCGTCGCGCTGCTCGTAGAGCACCGCGTCGGTATTGCTGCGGCCGACGATCTCGCGCACCGCCGATTCGGACGCCTGGCTGACGGCCTCGTCGGTGTTGAAGTTCTCGAACAGGTAGTCGCGCGCATCCTTCAACCGGTATTGCACGGTGAAGCGGACGTCGATGATGTTCTCGTCCTGCGTCAGCATCGACGAGTCGCGCAGGCCCGTGGCCTGGCCGACCGAGTTGCGGCCGATCTCGACCGTCTGCAGCTGCGTGAACGAGACGACCTCGTGCGCCTGGAACGGATACGGCAGGCGGTACTGGATGCCGGCGTCCACCGTGCGGCTGTACTTGCCGAACGAGGTGATCACGCCACGCTGGCCTTCCTGGACGATGAACACGCCGCTGGCCAGCCAGCCGAGCAGCACCACGCCGATCACCAGCGCCACGCCGATGCCGGCGCCGCGCATGTCGGGCGGCTGGTTGCCGCCGCCGTTGCCCGACGGACCGTTGCCGTCATTGCCGCCGCGACCGCCGAACAGGCGCGACAGCTTGCGATTGAAATCGCGCCACAGCTCGTCCAGGTCGGGCGGGCCTTCATTGCGGCCATTGCTCATCCACAGGCCCAGCCGGCGGCGCAGGCTGCCGGCTCCACCCCGCGGGTCACGTCCGCCACCGGCGACGGACATGCGATCGTCTTGATTCATACGCATCCTGATGAGGAAGTCTTGTTGCAAGTATCGGGCATTGGCGTACGGCCTCAGCCTGTGCGTCCCTGCGGATGATCCTGCGGGTCCGAACGATCTTGGGGCGGGTCCCGAGGGTTCAAGTCGCCCTCGTTGAGGTCGTCCCTTCCGTCGACATCGGTCAAGCCGTCCTCGCCCGCGAGGTCCGAGTCCTGCTCGATATCGTGCTCGGCGTGCTGGTCGACATCCTGGTCCGTTTCCTGACCCGCGTACTCGGGCACCGGCGCGGCCTGCATCAGCGACGCGATCATCGTGCGCAGCTCGTCCAGGCCTTCGCCCTTCACCGCGCTGACGAAGATCCGCGGCAGGCGTTGACCGCCGTGCTCGCCGCCGACGCGCGTCAGCCAGTCCTGCAGCTGACGGGGACGCTGGTTGTCCTCGAGCAGGTCGAGCTTGTTGTAGACGAGGATCTGCGGGATGTGCTGCGCGCCGATCTCGGCGAGCACCCGCTCCACCTCCTCCATCTGTTCGGCCAGCACCGGGCTGGCGGCGTCCACGACATGCAGCAGCAGGTCGGCATCGGCGGCCTCCTGCAGCGTCGCCTTGAACGCCTCGACCAGCTTGTGCGGCAGGTCGCGGATGAAGCCGACGGTGTCGGACAGCGACACGCTGGTCCCCGCCTCTTCGAGATAGAGCGAACGGGTCGTCGTGTCGAGCGTGGCGAAGAGCTGGTTGGCCGCATAGGCCTTGGCCTTGGTCAGCGCATTGAACAGCGTGCTCTTGCCGGCGTTAGTGTACCCCACCAGCGAGACGCGGAACACGCCGTTGCGCGCGCGGGCGCGGCGCTGCGTGGCACGCTGCTTCTGGACCTTCTTGAGGCGTTCCTTGATCGACTTGATGCGGTCGTCGATCATCCGGCGGTCCAGCTCGATCTGCCGCTCGCCGGGGCCGCCGCGCATGCCGATGCCGCCGCTCTGACGCTCCAGATGGCTCCACCGGCGCACCAGGCGCGTGGCGAGGTACTGCAGCCGCGCGAGTTCCACCTGCAGCTTGCCCTCGAAGCTCTGCGCGCGCGCCGCGAAGATCTCCAGGATCAGCGCGGTGCGGTCGGCCACGGGCACGCCGAGATGACGTTCGAGGTTGCGTTGCTGGGCGGGAGAGATGGCCTGGTCGAAGAGCACGGCGTGGGCGCCGAGCGCCTGCACCATCAGCTTGATCTCGTCGGCCTTGCCGGAACCGATGAACAGCGCCGCGTCGGGCGCCTTGCGCCGGGCGACGACCCGGGCGACGGGGGTGTCACCGGCCGATTCGGCCAGCAGCGCGAGTTCGTCGAGGGTGGGGTCGAAGGCCTCGCCGCGGCCCAGATCGACCCCCACCAGAATGGCACGCGCCGCCTCGGAGGGCGGCGTCGAATGGGTGGGGTCTGGAGTGGTCAATCAGCTTCAGCTGGCGTCGTTGCTCTCGCCGGTGTGGAAGTTCACCGCACGGCCCGGAACCACCGTCGAGATGGCGTGCTTGTAGACCATCTGCGTCACCGTATTGCGCAGCAGCACCACGTACTGGTCAAAGGACTCGATATGGCCTTGCAACTTGATGCCGTTCACGAGATAGATGCTCACAGGAACATGCTCCTTGCGCAGCAGGTTCAGGAAAGGGTCTTGCAAGAGTTGTCCTTTGTTGCTCACGATATTCTCCGTGTTGGAAGTGAGGTGTTGGAATGCCACACCTTATCACAGCACCGGGTTTCCCCGGACCGCGCTGTCTTCAGGTGTCGGCGAACGGGTTTTTCGAGGAACGCAGCTCGATCTTCATCGGCGTGCCCACCAGCTTGTAGTGGTCGCGGATGCGTCCTTCCAGATAGCGCTTGTAGACGTCGCTGACGCCTTCCAGCGCATTGCCGTGGATGACGACGATCGGCGGGTTCATGCCGCCCTGGTGGGCGTAACGCAGCTTCGGGCGCGAGATGCCCGAGCGCTGCGGCTGCTGATGCTGGACCGCTTCCTGGATGAGGCGCGTCAGCACCGGCGTCGTCATCTTGCGGTAGGCCGACGAGTAGGCATCCGCCAACGCCTTCCACAACGGACCCAGGCCCTGGCGCTTCAGCGCGGAGATCTTCAGGATCGGAGCGAAGCGGAGGAACCCGAGGCGCGTCTGGATCTGGCGCTCGATGGTCTCGCGCTGGTAGCTGTCGATCGCGTCCCACTTGTTGATCGCGATGACCACCGCCCGGCCGCTGTCCAGCGCGTAGCCGGCGATGTGCGCATCCTGGTCGGTGACGCCCTGCGTCGCGTCGATCAGCAGCAGCACGACATTGGCGTCGGCGATCGCCTGCAGCGTCTTGACCACCGAGAACTTCTCAATCGCCTCGAAGACCTTGCCCTTGCGACGCAGGCCGGCGGTGTCGATCAGCTTGAACTTCTGGCCGTTGTGCTCGAAGTCGACGCTGATGGCGTCGCGCGTCGTGCCGGGCATGTCGAAGGCGACCAGCCGCTCCTCGCCCAGCCAGGTGTTGATCAGCGTGCTCTTGCCGACGTTCGGACGGCCGGCGACCGCCAGACGGATCGCCTTGGCGTCATGCTCGTCCTCACCCTCGACGGGCTCGTCGTCGGCCGGCGCCTCGAAACTGTCCAGCACGGCCTCGAGCAGCGAGCGGATGCCCTGCCCGTGCGCGGCCGAGACCGGATGCGGCTCGCCCATGCCGAGTTCGTGGAACTCGGCCAGCAGCAGGCTGTCGCTCATGCCTTCGGCCTTGTTGACCGCGACGAAGACCCGCTTGTTGCACTGGCGCAGGTAGCGGCCGATGTCCATGTCCTGGCCGGCCAGGCCGGTCCGGACGTCCAGCACGAAGATGACGGCATCCGCCTCGGCCACGGCCTGGCGGGTCTGCTTGGCCATCTCCTTGACGATGCCGGTGGTGCTGTCCGGCTCGAAGCCGCCGGTGTCGATGACGATGAACTCGCGCTCGCCCAGACGACCATCGCCGTAATGGCGGTCGCGCGTGAGGCCGGCGAAGTCCGCGACGATGGCGTCGCGGCTCTTCGTCATCCGGTTGAACAGCGTGGACTTGCCCACGTTGGGGCGGCCCACCAGGGCGATCACAGGTTTCATATCAGTCTTGGCGCAGCGCGAACAGGTGTCCGCTGCGGGTGGCGATCAGCACCGTGCCGCCGAGCTGCACCGGCGCCGCGGCGAGGCCGGAGCTGTCGGTTTGCAGGCGCTGCACGGTCAGACCCTTGTCCTTGGACAGGAAATGCACGTAGCCCTCGCTGTCACCGACGATGACCGACTTGTCGGTCACCAGCGGCGCGCTGAGCTTGCGGTTCTGGAACTGGTCGGCGGTCCAGACGACGTCGCCGGTGCGGGTGCCCCAGGCGGTCAGGCGGTCGGACGCATCGCCGCCGACGACGATCGTCGAATCGGCCCCGACGCCGCGCAGGCCGGCGTTGTTGCGGGTCCAGATCGTGTTGCCGCGCTCGCCGTTGACGCAGGCGACGGCCGACTGGAAGGCCCGGGCACAGAAGACGTCGTTGTCACGGGCCAGCGGGCCCACCAGGTCGGCCAGGCGCTCGACTTCATTGGTGCCGCGCGGGTTGGCGACGGTCGCCTCCCACATCAGCAGGCCGCGGGTGGGATCGATGCCCGCCAGGCGCGAGCCCTGCCCGACCAGCAGCGTGTTCTGGTAGGCGCCCATCACGCCGGCCTGCTGCAAGGTCAGCGGCTCGCCCGGACGGCGCAGTTCCCACAGACGGCGGCCGTCGGCCGCGTCGAAGGCCAGCACCGCGCGGTCCAGCGTCAGCACGAACACGCGCTCGCCGGCGACGAAGGGCGAGGTCACGACCGGCGTCGTCATCGTCTTGCGCCACAGGATCTTGTCGCCTTCGGTGACGACCAGCTCGTTGTCGCGGGTCACCGCCGCGGCGAAGCGGCCGTCGCTGCCGACGCCGGCCGTCAGGCCCTTGCCGATGTCGGCGCGCCACAGCGTGGTGCCGTCAGTCGCGGAGATCGCGCTGATGACGCCGTCCGAACCGCCGACGACGAAGCGGTCGTTGACCGCCGTGATCGTCAGCGGGAACTTGACGCTGTCGACGCGCGCCTCCCAGGCCACGCGGGCCTGCAGCGACGGCGTGATGTTCTCCAGCGGCGCCGGCTTGGGCGCGGTGGAGCTGCTGAACAGCGAGCAGGCGCCCAGTGTCGCGGCGACGCCGCCCAGCAGCAGCGCGCGGGCCAGCCGACCCAAGGTCAGGCCCGCATTCATTGGGAAGCTCCCGCGGCGGGCTCGTCGCCGCCGACCGCCACGCCCAGGCTGGCGAGCTTCACTTCGAGCAGGCGGCGATAGTCGAGCTGCTTGTCCAGGCCGTCGTAGGCCTTCTTGAACTCGGTCTTGGCGACGTCGGGCTTGTTCTGCAGCAGCGCGAGGTCGCCGCGGCGATCGGCCACCAGCGCGGCGAAGTCCGCGCTCTTGACCGCATCCAGCGTCTTGCCGGCCTCATCGAACTGCTTGGCATCCATCTGCAGCGCGGCCAGGCGCAGACGCGCCAGATCGCGGTAGGCATCGCCCTTGGCATTGGCGGCGGCCCAGGCCAGCGTGGCACGGGCCTCTTCGGCCTTGTCCTTGTCCAGCTGCAGCTTGGCGGTCACCAGCGCCGCCTGGGCGGCATAGCCGGTGCCGGCGTAGTCCTGCTTCAGGTTGCCGAAGACGGCCGCGGTCTTGCCGAGATCGCCGGCCTGCACCGAGCGCTCCAGTTCGCCGAACATCGCCGCGGCCTTGGCCGCCTCGGTGCGCTGCCAGTAGTTCCAGCCGGTCCAGCCGGCGTAGGCCACCAGCGCCAGCGTCAGCAGCCACGTGATCGGATTGCCCCAGCGCTTCCAGAACGCCTTGAGCTGCTCCAGCTGTTCCTGTTCTTCGAGATCGAGATGAGCCGCCATGTTCGAGTGAGGGTCCGGGTTGAAATTCGAGGTCGCGATTATGCGGTGCGCAGGTCGGCCGCCCATGCGGCGACCGTGTTAAGCGGACGTGTCACTTGTTCGCCCTCGCCGCGCAGCGGCTTGACGGCGACTTCGCCGCGGGCGAGTTCGTCCGGGCCGAAGACCAGCGCGAAACGGGCGCCCGAGGCGTCGGCCTTCTTGAACTGCGACTTGAACGAGCCGCCGCCGGCATGCATCTGCACCGCGACGCCTTCGGCGCGCAGCGCTTCCAGCACGGGGATGGCCTGGGGCAGCGCGGAAGCGTCCGGCAGGATCGCGTAGACATCCGGCGCCGAGGACGGCACCGGCAGACCCAGCTCGTCGATCAGCAGCAGCAGGCGCTCGATGCCGAGGCCGAAGCCCACCGCCGGCGTCGACTTGCCGCCGAGCTGTTCGAACAGGCCGTCGTAGCGACCGCCGCCGCAGACCGTGCCCTGGGAACCGAGCTGGTCGGTCACCCATTCGAAGACGGTCAGGTTGTAGTAGTCCATGCCGCGCACCAGGCGCGTGTTGATGCGGTACTCGACGCCGGCGGCGTCCAGGATCGCGCGCACGGCATTGAAGTGCGCCAGGCTTTCCTCGCCGAGGAAGTCCATCAGGTGCGGCGCGGCCTCGACCACCGGTTGCATCGCCGGATTCTTCGTGTCGAGGATGCGCAGCGGATTGGTGTGCAGGCGGCGCTTGCCGTCCTCGTCCAGCTTGTCGGCATGCGCCTCGAAGTGGGCGATCAGCGCGGCGCGATGCGCGGCGCGCTCGTCGGGCTGACCCAGCGAGTTCAGCTCCAGCCGCACATGCTCGCCGACGACCAGGCCCAGTTCCTGCCACAGGCGGCGGACCATCAGGATGATCTCGGCATCCACGTCCGGACCGGCGAAGCCCAGCGCCTCGACGTCCAGCTGGTTGAACTGGCGGTAGCGCCCCTTCTGCGGACGCTCGTGGCGGAACATCGGTCCCATCGTCCACAGCCGCAGCGGGCCGTTGTACAGGGCGTTGTGCTCGACCATCGCGCGGACGATGCCGGCAGTGGCCTCGGGACGCAGCGTCAGCTTGTCGCCGTTCATGCTGTCGGTGAAGGAATACATCTCCTTCTCGACGATGTCGGTGACCTCGCCGAGGCCGCGCACGAACAGCGCGGTCGGCTCGACGATCGGGGTCAGCATGTACTGGTAGCCGTAGCGCTGCAGCACGCCGCGCAGCGTGGTCTCGAACCAGCTCCACAGCTGGCTGCTCGGCAGCTTGTCCTTGCGGTCGACGCTGGCCGGGAGGATGTCGTTCATCCCCTTGACGGCCTGGATGTTCTTGCTCATGCGGTGGTGGTGCTCGCGCCGAAGCGCTTTTCAATGTAGGTCTCGACCAGGGCGTGGAACTCGCCGGCGATGTTGTCGCCGCGCAGGGTCAGCGCCTTCTCGCCGTCGATGAAGACGGGCGCCGCCGGCGCCTCGCCGTTGCCCGGCAGGCTGATGCCGATGTCGGCATGCTTGCTCTCGCCGGGGCCGTTGACGATGCAGCCCATCACCGCGACCTTCATGGTCTCGACGCCGGGGTACTTCTCGCGCCAGACCGGCATCTGCGCGCGCAGGAAATCGTCGATCTGCTTGGCCAGTTCCTGGAAGGTCGTGCTGGTCGTGCGGCCGCAGCCGGGGCAGGCGGTGACGCTCGGGTTGAACGCGCGCAGGCCCAGCGACTGCAGGATCTCCAGCGCGACGACCACTTCCTGGGTGCGCGACTCGCCGGGTTGCGGCGTCAGCGAGACGCGGATCGTGTCGCCGATGCCTTCCTGCAGCAGCACCGCCAGCGCCGCGGCCGAGGCCACCGTGCCCTTGGTGCCCATGCCGGCCTCGGTCAGGCCCAGGTGCAGCGCGTAGTCGCAGCGCCTGCTCAGCGCGCGGTAGACCGAGATCAGGTCCTGCACGCCGCTGACCTTGCAGCTGATGATGATGTTGTCGGGGTTCATGCCCAGTTCGCGGGCATACGCGGCCGACGACAGCGCCGACTGGATCAGCGCCTGGTACATGACCTGCTTGCCGTCCCAGGGCGACGCGCGCTTCGCGTTGTCGTCCATCATCTGGGCGAGCAGTTCCTGGTCCAGGCTGCCCCAGTTGACCCCGATGCGCACGACCTTGTCGTACTGCATCGCGGCTTCGATCATCTGGGCGAACTGGCGGTCCTTCTTGTCGCCCTTGCCGACGTTGCCCGGATTGATCCGGTACTTCGACAGCGCCTGCGCCATGGCCGGGTGCTCGGTCAGCAACCGGTGGCCGTTGTAGTGGAAGTCGCCGACCAGCGGCACGTCGACGCCCATCCGGTCGAGCTGCTCGCGGATGTGCGGGACGGCATCGGCGGCCTCGGCGTTGTTGACGGTGATGCGGACCAGTTCCGAGCCGGCCTGCGCCAGCTCCTTGATCTGGATCGCCGTCTCGATGACGTCGACGGTGTCGGTGTTGGTCATCGACTGCACGCGCACCGGCGCGTCACCGCCGATCGTCACCACGCGGCTGCCCCAGCGGACCTGCGCCTGGCGCGAACGGCGCGCGGACGGCGCGGCGGCGGCGATCAGGTCGGAAAGATCGACGGCTTCGGCGAAATCGGGAGTGGCTGGCTTGTCCATCTTGCGACGCTCTTGCAAAGGAAGTACGGCTCGTGCGGCGCCCGGCGGCCCGCCGCGTTCAGTTCAATTCGAGGCGCGCGACGTTGTCGCGCGACCGGGCGGCGAGGTCGACCGTCTGGCCGCGGAACACCAGTTCCGTGCCGGACACGTTGCCCACGCGCAGCTTCAGCGGGGGGACGCCGTTGACGTCGACCAGATCGCCGGAACGCAGCAATCTCGACAGCAACACCTGGCCCTTGGCATCGACGACCTCGACCCAGGATTCCGCGCTGGCACGGACCTTCAGCGGCGAAGTGCCGGGAGCGGGCACCCCGGCCTGGACCGCCTGGCCGGGTGGCGCGACAGGCGCTGGCTGCGTCGGGGCGGTGGTCGCCGGCGTGGCGGCGGTGGTCGTCACGGTCGTGGCGTTGCCGGACGGGACGGGCGACGCCGTCGTCGCCTGTTGCGTGGGCACCGCCTGGGTGGTCGTTGGCGCGGTCTGCGGCGCCGCGCCGACGCTCGTCTGCGGCGTCGGGTCGGACACGTTCGCCACCGGCGTCTCGACGGTCGTCGGCGGCGTGTCGGTGGTGGTGGGCGACGTGCCGAACACGTTGCCCGGGCCGGGCGCCGTGGCGGAGGACTCGGACTGCCGGAAGCGTTGGGTGACCTGCTCGATCCAGCTCGACGGGATCGCGTAGACCGCCACCGCGGCGATCAGCAGCACACCGACGCCCAGCACCGCGGGGCGCTTGAGCAGCGCCGTCGACAGCGCCGGATCCTGGCTCACCGACCGGGCGCGGAACGGCTGGTTCAGGCCCGGCGTCACGCGGTCCAGCGACGCCTCGGCGCCGCTGCTCGGCAGCAGGATCAGCACCTGCGCCGCGTCGAGCTTCATGACGCGACACACCGAGCGCGCCAGCGCCCGGGCGAAGGTGGCGTCGGGCAGGTCCTGGTAGCGATCGGCCTCCAGGGCCTCCAGCTTCGACTGCGGCACCTTCAGGGTCGCGGCGAGCGCGGCAATATGCAAGCCCCTGGCCTCGCGCGCCCGGCGCAGCACGGCGCCGGCCGAACTGGGCGCGGACATGGAAGCCGCGAAATCGGCTGCGAGCGACGCCTCGTCAGTGGCCGTCGGAGTCATGCGATGTCCCTCATTCATCGAATCGACCGTTGTTCAGTGCCTGCGTCTCGGTCGCCTGCGGATACTTGCGCCGCATCTGCTGACCCAGGTCATCCATGTTGGACGTGTTCCCCAGGCGGCGCTCGATGCGCAGCTCCAGCCAGAGGCTGGCGGCATTCGCCTGCTCCACGTTGCTGTTGACGCGGCGCGCATAGAAGCGCGCGCGTTCGTATTCCCCCTGGCGGTACAGCACCTCGCCCAGGTTCATCGCGATCGTCGGATTGCCGGGTTCGGCTTCGAACGCCTTGGTCAGGTGGACCTGCGCCGGCACCAGGCGGCCTTCGCGCGCTTCGCAGGCCCCCCAGGCCAGCAGCGTGCGCGACGGCGTGCGGTAGGTCGGGAGCGCCACGGCGGCGTCGAACTGCTGGTACGCCTCGGCGTAACGCTGGCGCTGGCACAGGAACCAGCCGTAGTTGTGCAGGGTGTCGCCGTTGTTGCGATCGCGCGCGATCAGCTGCTTGAAGCCGTCCTCGGCCAGGCCGTACTCCCCCATGGCCGCGTAGATCAGGCTGCGCAGGTTGAGCGCTTCGGGCAGGTCCGGCTTGGCGGTCATCGCGAGCTTGACTTCGTCCAGCGCCGTCTCGTACTGCCCGCGGGCGAAGTAACCGCTGGCGAGTTCGAGCCGCACCTGCGCCCGGCGGTCGTTGTCGGTCTTGTCGCTCTCCGTGCGCGGCTGCTGTTGCTGCTGCGCACCGCCCGCGCACCCGGCCAGGGCCGCGGCGATCAGCAACACGACGGACAGGGTCCGGGCGGAACGACGCGGAAAGAGGGAGCCGGGCGACGAAAGGGTCATGGACGTGGGCCTGTGGGAGTGACGGGAGTCGACGGCGATGCGGGCGCGGCGCCCGGGGCATCGCCCGATCTGGCGCCCGATGCCGCGCCGCGCTGTACCACCACGGGCGCGCGCACCATGCGCAGATGCACCCGCGTCCGATCCTGCACCTCGCCGGCCAGCTGGCCGCAGGCGGCGTCGATGTCGTCGCCGCGCGTCTTGCGCACGGTCGTCACGATGCCGGCCTGGATAAGCAGGTCGGCAAAGGCCTTGACGCGCTCGTTCGTGCTGCGCTTCAGGCCCGACGCGGGGAACGGGTTGAACGGGATCAGATTGATCTTGCAGGGCACCTTGCCCTTGAGCAGCGCGATCAGCTCGCGCGCCTGCTCCGGCGAATCGTTCACCTCCTGCAGCATGCAGTACTCGAAGGTGATGAAGTCGCGGGGCGCCTTGTCCAGGTAGGCCTTGCAGCTCGCCAGCAGTTCCGCGATCGGATACTTCCGGTTGAGCGGCACCAGCTGGTCGCGCAGCGGGTCGCTGGGCGCGTGCAGCGAGACGGCCAGCGCCACCGGCGCATCGTCGCGCAGGCGGTCGATCATCGGGACCACGCCCGAGGTCGACACCGTCACGCGGCGGCGCGACAGGCCGTAGCCGTGGTCGTCCAGCATCATCCGCAGCGCGGGGATCAGCGCGCCGTAGTTCTGCAGCGGCTCGCCCATGCCCATCATCACGACGTTGGAGATGATGCGTTCGTCCTTGCCCAGACGCTGCCGCAGCGAGTGCTCGGCGTACCAGAGCTGGGCGATGATCTCCCAGGTCTCGAGGTTGCGGCTGAAGCCTTGATGACCGGTCGAGCAGAAGCGGCAACCCACGGCGCAACCGGCCTGGCTGGAGATGCACAGCGTGGCCCGGTCGTCCTCGGGGATGTAGACCGCCTCGACGGCGTTGCCCTGGCCGACGTCGAACAACCACTTGATGGTGCCGTCGGCCGAGACATGTTCGGAGATCACCGGCAGTGCGGTGATGTGGGCGCGCCCGGCCAGCTTGTCGCGCAGCGACTTGGCCAGGTCGGACATCTGGGCGAAGTCCGAGGCGCCCTTCTGATGGATCCAGCGGAACAGCTGGGTCGCACGGAAGCGCTTCTCCCCCAGCTGCTCGCAGTACGCGGCCAGGCCTTGCAGATCGAATCCGAGCAGGTTGACCGTGTCCATCATGCGTTCCTCATTTCCACTCAGGGCCTCATGGCCCGGAGGTCAGAGGCCTTGCCCGGTTCAGCGGGCGTTGATTTCCAGGCCGGAGAAGAAGAAGGCCACTTCCACGGCGGCCGTCTCGGCGGCGTCCGAGCCGTGCACGGCGTTCGCGTCGATGCTGTCGGCGAAGTCGGCGCGGATCGTGCCCTTCTCGGCCTTCTTCGGATCGGTCGCGCCCATCAGGTCACGGTTCTTCAGGATGGCGCCTTCGCCTTCCAGCACCTGGATCTGCACCGGGCCGGAGATCATGAAGGTCACCAGGTCGTTGAAGAACGGGCGGGCCTTGTGCACGGCGTAGAACGCTTCGGCTTCGGCGCGCGACAGCTGCTTCTGCTTGGAGGCGATGACCTTCAGGCCGGCGCCTTCGAAGCGGCTGTAGATCTGGCCGATGACGTTCTTGGCCACGGCATCGGGCTTGATGATGGAGAGGGTGCGTTCGATGGCCATGTCTTTTTCCTTGAAAATCTTGGGCTTGGCAAAGCCCGGGATTGTAATGCGTGAAGTCAAGCCCCCAAGTGACATCCCGTTATCAACGGTCTGTCACCGGAAGGCAAAAAGCCGGGATGGAACCCGGCCCCCTTGCGGTCCGTCATGCCCCGCTCCGCCGGGAAGGCGGGTCGGGGACGCTCAAGCCTGATCAGCGGCGGCCGCGGCCTCCGCCGCCGCCGCCCCCACCACCGCCGCCACCGCCACGACGACCGCCGCCGCCCCGGTTGTTGCCGCGGTTGATGAAGGCATCGGCACCGATGTAACCCATCGAGGTCTTCATCGGATCCGGCTGATGTTCGCCACCCGGACCGCGCTTGTTGCCCTGATGGGAGTGGCCGGAATCGCTGCCGCCCTTGCCGAAGCCCTGCGGAATGCGCTTGCTGCCGGTCGCGAAGCGACGGTCGAAGGTCTGCTCCAACGGGTTGATGTGCTTCGGGATGAAGTCGTCATCATCCTCGTCGCGGGGCCGGCGGTCGCGCTCGCGTTCCTGCTGCTGTTGCTGCGGACGCTGCTGGTTCTGCTGGGCGCGCTGCTCGTTGTTGCGTTGCGGGCGGTCCTGGCGGTCGCCGCGTTGATCGTTGCGTTGATCGCCACGGTCACCGCGCTGATCGTTCCGGTTTCCGCGCTGGTCGCCGCGATCACCGCGATCGCCACGATGATCACCGCGCTGCTCGTTGCGCGACGGCTCGGGCCGGCTCGGACGCGGGCCGTCGCTGTTGCCGCGGCGACGCTTGTCGCCCCGGTCGTTGCGGTCGTTCTGGCGCGGCGGGCGCGGCTCGTTGCCGGCCAGCTGGCGGATGACGCGCACGTCGGCGTCGCCCAGCTCGATGTACACGCCGCGGCGCAGGCCGCGCGGCAGCACGACGGTGCCGTAGCGGATGCGGATCAGGCGGCTGACGGCCAGGCCGACGGTCTCGAACAGCTTGCGGACTTCGCGGTTGCGACCTTCGGTGATGACGACGCGGTACCAGCGGTTCACGCCTTCGCCGCCGCCGTCCTCGATGCTCTTGAAGCTCGCCTGCTGGCCGTCGACGTCGACGCCGGTCAGCAGCTTCTCCTTCTGCTCCTTGCTCAGCGAGCCCAGCACGCGGACCGCATACTCGCGCTCGACGCCGAAGCGCGGGTGCATCAGCAGATTGGCCAGTTCACCGGAGTTGGTGAACAGCAGCAGCCCTTCGGTGTTCAGGTCCAGCCGACCGACCGATTGCCACTTGCCTTGCGGCAGGCGCGGCAGGCCACGGAAGACGGTGGGGCGGCCTTCGGGGTCGTTGAAGGTCACGACCTCGCCGACCGGCTTGTGGTACGCCAGGATCCGCGGCGCGACCGGCGCGATGCGGACCTTGATCGGCTTGCCGGCCACGGCGACGCGGTCGCCGTAGGAGATGCGCTGACCGACGTGGGCGACCTCGTCGTTCACCGTGATCTGACCCTTGGCGATCATGTCCTCGATGTCGCGGCGCGAGCCGACGCCGGCCTGCGCCAGCACCTTCTGCAGCTTGGGCGCATCGGCATCGGCGGCGAGCACGCGCTTGGCGGGCTGGTCGGCGGTCCCGGCGCCCTCGTCGTCGGACGAGGCTTCGAACTCGGCAATCTCCGCGGACGCCACCTCGTCGTCCTCGGCATCGAAGGCCCCTGACACCAGCGCATCGAAGCGCGCCTGCGCCTCGGCCTGGAGCTGCGCGCTGTCGGCCTGAGACGACGCGGAATCGACGCTCCCGCCGGTGTCGACGGCCGCATCGCGCGGCGTCTGGGCGGACTGCCCCTCGCCGGGCTCGCGATCCCGGTCGCGACCACGGCGGCGGCGGTTGCGGCCGCGGCCTTCGCGTTCACCGCCTGCCTCGCCGTCCGCGCCTTCGGCGCCGTCGCCGACCACCGGACCAGCGTCCCGCGGCTCGCGGGCCTCCGGCGAGACCAGCTCGCCGATCGCGCCAGCCACCGGGGACACCGGTGCGGGCGACAACTCGACGGCCGCGACCGGAAGCGTGGCGCGCTCGGCCGGCGCCGGAACGGCGTCCGCCCCCGCCGCTTCAACGGTCTCGGCGGCCTCGGCGGCCTTCTTCGTGGCGCGGCGCTTGGGCTTGGGCGCTTCCGCCTCCTCGGCGGCAGGCGCCTCGGCCGGAGCATCGGCCGCCACGGCCGTCTTGCGACGGGCGCGGGGCTTCGGCGCCTCCTCGGCCGCGGGCGCGACGCCCGGATCGGTCGCCTCCACCGGGGCCGCGGCCACCTTGCGGGTGCGCTTGGGTTTCGCGGGCGCGTCGGCCGGGTCGGTCGTCAGCGTCTCGGGCTTGGAATCGTCGATGTCGTTGGAATTCATGTGTCGGCTTGCACCTTGTCAGCGGTGGACACGGCCCCTTCCCGGGGCGCTCAATTGGGCTCGGGGTTGACGGCCCCAGCCTGTGGTTCTTCACCCGGATCGCGCGTGGCGGCCGGCTTGGATTCTTCTTCAACGGCGGCGTCCGAAGGGTCGGGCGCCGTCGGGTTCTCTTCAACGGTCTCGGCAGCGTCCGCCGTCTCCGCAGAGCCTGCCGTCTCGACAGCTTCTGCCGTGCCGGCGGCTTCATCAGCCTTGACGGCTTCGGCGGCTTCAGCGGCTTCAGCGGCTTCAGCGGCTTCAGCGGCTTCCGCCACCGCCACCGGCTCGCCCGATCGGATCTCCGACTCCGGCGGCTCGATCTCCACGACCACGTCGCCCGGCGGCTCCTCGAGCAGCGAGGCCTGCAGCGCACCGGCGATCGGCGTCGGGTCGCCGCCCTGGATCAAGGCCGGCAGCTGCTCCAGCGAATGCAGCCCCAGGTCGTCCAGGAAATGCTTCGTCGTCGCATACAGCGCCGGCCGGCCCGGCGCCTCGCGGTGCCCGATGACCTCGATCCAGTCGCGGTCCTCGAGCTGCTTGATGATCGGTGTCGCCACCACCACGCCGCGGATGTCCTCGATGTCGCCCCGGGTCACCGGTTGACGGTAGGCGATGATCGCCAGCGTCTCCAGCACCGCCCTGGAATACTTCGGCGGCTTCTCCGGATGCAGCCGGTCGAGGTGCTCGCGCATCTCGGGCCGGCTCTGGAAACGCCAGCCGGAGGACAAGGCCACCAGCTCGACGCCCCGCCCTTCCCATTCGCGCAGCAGCTCGTCGAGCAGCGACCGCACGCTGTCGCCGTTGAGTTCCTCCGCGAACAGCGAACGCATGTCACGCAGCGTCAGCGGCGCCTGCGCACAGAGCAGCGCCGTCTCCAGGACACGCTTGGCCTCCTGCGTATTCATCGGATCAGCATCGGATCAGCATGCGCTCAGCATGGGCTCAATTCATGATGCCGGCCTCGGGACCGGTCAAATCGGTGTGTGTCGCCATCTTGGGCGCCGACAGCGGCAACGGGCCGCGCCGGACGGGTTCGATCTGCTTGCTTGGGAGCTCTGTGCTCCAACGGCCGCCGCTCAGTGGGTGGATCCGGCCGGTCAGTGGGGCGCCGCGTCGGTGCGCGGCCTGCGCTGCGAACGGGGTCAACTGCCAGCCCGTCGCCGCCTTGCGCACGTTCTTCACGTGGGTGTCAGCGCAAGTAATGGCACGCATTGTAGCGCGAGCGCGCGGACTCCTCTCAGAACGCCGGATCGGGCAAACCCGCGACGCGCCAACCCGACGCCAGATCGTCCGGCAACGGGGCCTCGAAGCGCAGCGCATCGCCGGTGATCGGATGCGCAAGGCTGAGCCGCGCCGCATGCAGCGCCTGACGCGGCACGCCCAGCGCCTCGGCCCCGCCGTAGAGGGCGTCCGACACCAGGGCATGCCCGCGATGTGCGGCGTGGACGCGGATCTGGTGCGTGCGGCCCGAGTGGAGGACGCAGTGCAACGCGGACACGGTCCGGCTCAGGCCGCGCGCGTCCTGCCACTCGCCTTCGGCCAGCTTGAAGAAGTCGGTGCGCGCCGGCTTGCCGCCGCCGACCACGGCCATCCGCGTGCGCGACTGCGGATCGCGGCCGATCGGCGCGTCGACGAGCCACTCGTCGGGCGTGCGGCCGTGCACCAGCGCGAGGTACTCGCGATGCACCTCCCGCGCCGCGATCATGCGCACCAGCGCGGTCACCGCCGGCAGCGTCTTGCCCACGACCATCAACCCCGAGGTGTCCTTGTCCAGCCGGTGCACGATGCCCGCGCGCGGCAGGGTCGCCGCCCTGGCATGGTGGGCCAGCACCCCGTTCATCAAGGTGCCGGACCAGTTGCCCGCCGCCGGATGGACGACCAGGCCGGCCGGCTTGTTGACCGCCAGCAGGTGCTCGTCCTCGAAGACGATGTCGAGCGCGAGCGGCTCCGGCCGGAAGGCGAGCGCCTCCTCGGTCGGGACCAGATCGACGACCAGCGTCTGCCCGAGCCGGGGCTTGCGCGACGCGTGGGTGACGCGCTGTCCGTCGAGCGTGACGCAGCCGCGCTCGATCAGGCCCTGCAGATGGCTGCGGGAGAACTCCGGGGCCAGTTGCACCAGCCATTTGTCCAGGCGCAGCGCGAGTTCGTCGCGACCGGCTTCGGCGCTGCGACGCTCGGGCGCGTCGGCGCCGACGTCCTGGGCGTCGTCGACGCCTTCGGGGAGGGCCGGATGGGCCTGGAACTCCCCTGGTTTCTCACCAGGGTAAAGCCCGCCCTGCCCTGCCGGGTCGTGACCGACCTGAACCATATAATCGCCGCTCCAATTTCAGATGAGGGCCGCCGTGGCGCGCGCCCTGTGGACCATGATCGAGACTCGGGTGTTGCGCCGCCGGACCGCGGATTCTTCTGAAGCGTCCGGCTCCTGGCGCGCCGCGTGGCGCTGCGTGGCGATGACCGCCGCGGCGGCTGCCGTGCTGGGGCTGGCGGCCTGTTCCTCGGCCCCCAAGGAAGACCCGAATTCCCAGGCCAACCTGGAGAAATTGTACGCAGAGGCCAAGGAGGACATGCTCTCCGGCTCCTACGACCGGGCGATCAAGACGCTGGAGCGCATCGAGGGCCGCGCCGCGGGCACCACGCTGGGCCAGCAGGCGCAGCTGGACCTGGCCTGGGCGAACTACAAGAGCGGTGAGCGCGTGCAGGCCGTGACGGTGCTGGACCGCTTCATCAAGCTCAACCCGTCGAGCCCGGCGCTGGACTATGCGCTGTACATGAAGGGCCTGGTCAACTTCAACGACGACCTCGGCCTGTTCGGCCGCATAGCCCGCCAGGACATCAGCGAACGCGACCAGCAGGCCGCGCGCGATTCGATGCAGGCGTTCAAGCAGCTGGTCGAGCAGTTCCCGGAGTCGAAGTACTCGGAGGACGCCCGCATCCGCATCGACTACATCACCAACAGCCTCGCGGCCTACGAGGTGCATGTGGCGCGCTATTACTACAACCGCGGCGCCTACCTGGCGTCGGCGAACCGTGGCCAGGCCGCGCTGATGGAGTTCCAGAACGCCCCAGCGCTGGAAGAGGCGCTGTTCCTGATGGTGCAGAGCTACGACAAGCTCGGCCTGGAACAGCTGCGCGACGACTCGCGTCGCGTGCTGCAGGCGAGCTTCCCGGACAGCTCGTACCTGACGACGGGAAAGGCCAAGCCGAAGGAAAAATCCTGGTGGGTCATCTGGTGAGTTGAAACCCACCAGATCCAGCGCCATCGGAAAGAATCAGCCCGCTCTTGAGCGGGCTTTTTCATTCACGCGTCGTGAGAGGCCTTCAGCTCGGCGAGCCACGCCTGCGCCGTCGTTTCGTCCGGCACCTGCGTCATCGGCGGGAGCGCCTCGCGCAGGCGCTTGCCGTAATGCGAGCCTGCCAGACGCGGGTCACAGACCACGAGCAGTCCGCGGTCGGTCTCGGTGCGGATCAGCCGGCCGGCGCCCTGCTTCAGCGCGATCGCAGCCTCGGCGACGAAGTACTCCATGAACGGGTTGCGCCCCTCGGACTCCAGCCGCGCGACTCGGGCCTCGACCAGCGGATCGTTCGGCGGCGGGAACGGCAGCTTGTCGATCAGCACGCATTGCAACGCGTCGCCGGGCACGTCGATGCCTTCCCAGAAGCTCGCCGAGCCGACCAGCACCGACGCCGGCTGATCGATGAACTGCTGCAGCAGCTGCCGCTTCGGCATCGTGCCCTGCACCAGCACCTCGATGCGATGGCCGCCTTCCTCGAAGCGCTGACGCAGCACATCGGCGACCGTCTGCAACTGGCGCAGCGTCGTCGTCAGGATGAAGGTGCGCCCGCCGAGCCGCGCCGCCAGGCGCGCGCCGAGCCAGCCCACCGATTCGCCATGGTCGGGCTCCGACGGCTTCGGGAAATGCCTGGGCACGTAGAGCCGCGCGTGCGACGCGTAGTCGAACGGACTGCCCACGCGCAGCGTGCGCGCCTCACCGAGTCCGGCAGGCTCGGTGAACCAGGTGAGCCCCTCGTCTTCGCCCAGCGTCGCCGAGGTGAACACCCAGGCCTTGGGCGAACTGGCGAGCGCTTCCTGCATCGCGTCGCGGATGTCCAGCGGCGACTCCATCAACCGCACCTGATGCGTGCCGACATCGACCCAGCGCACAGCGCCCGGATCCGGCGCGCGCGCGAACAGCTGCGCCGTCTTGTAGAGCTCGACGGCTCGCTCGTGCAGCCGCACGAGATCCGGGCCCACCTCCATCACCGTCGCCAACGCGTCCACGCTGAGCTCGACCGCCTGCGTGACCTGCCTCAGCGCCTCCTCGAACTCGGCGCGGCCGGAACATTCGTTCCAGCGCAGCTTGAGCACGCCGCGCAGGTCGCGCCCACCAGCGCAGGCCAGTCGCAGCGCGCGTGCCGCGCGCTCGACGCCGCCGGAGATCGCCTGCCACTCCTGCAGCCCGCGCGCATGGGCCAGGCCTTGCGCCAGCATGTCGCGCCCGAAGTCGAACAGTTGCGCACTGCCCAGCAGGCGACCCAGGAAGTTCAGGCCAGCCTCGGGCAGTTGATGGGCCTCGTCGAAGATCGCGACCTCGACGCTGGGCAGCAGCTCCGCGACGCCGCTGTCGCGCAGCACCAGGTCGGCGAAGAACAGATGGTGGTTCACGACGACGAGGTCGGCCTCCATCGCCTCGCGCCGCGCCTTCACGACGTGGCAGTCGCGGTAGGACGGGCAGTCGGTGCCCAGGCAGTTGTCGCGCGTGGAGCTGACGATCGGGATCACCGGCGAGCGCTCGTCCATGCCGTCGATCTCGGCGAAGTCGCCGGTGTGTGTCGTCATCGCCCAGCGCTCGATGCGCGCGAGCTGCGCGACGGCGCGCCGATCGGGCAGCTCCGCACTGTGGCGCGCCTGCTGCAGTCGGTGCAAGCAGAGGTAACTCCCCCGCCCCTTCAGCAACGCGGCGCGCAGCGGCAGCGCGAAGGTGTCCAGCAATCGCGGCAGGTCGCGCATGAAGAGCTGGTCCTGCAGGCTTTTCGTCGCGGTGCTGATCAGCGTCCGGCCGCCGCTGAGCAGCGCCGGCACCAGATACGCGAAGGTCTTGCCGACGCCGGTGCCGGCCTCGACGACCAGCGTGCCGCGCCCGGCGATTGCCTGCGCGACGGCCAGGGCCATGCGCTGCTGAGGCTCGCGGGGAGCGTAGCCGGGGCCATGTCGTGACAGCGGGCCACCCGTGTCGAACGCGGCGATCACCGACTGTTCCAGCTCCCCCGGGCGCAGTTCCTCGGCCGCCGCACGGGCGCGCGAGGCCGCCAGCGCCGGTGACGCCTCGGCCACGCCCCAGGGGGCCGCCGCCATCAGATCGTCGGTGGCGTCGTCCGTCGAGGCGTCTGTGGCGGGATCGTGAGGGTCAGGCAGGCTCATCGGGATCGCTGGCGCGTTCGAGCCGCGCGATCTCGTCGCGCAGCGCCAGGCGCTGCTTCTTGAGCCGACGCAGCGTCAATTCGTCGACGGGAGGCTCCGCCCGCCCGCCAGCGATCGGGGTCGCGAGGGTGGAGATCGCGGCGACCGTCCGGCCCGGATCGATGTCCGCGACGGCGTCGACGGCCTCCACGCGCAGGCTGCCCATCAACGCGTCGATACGGCCGTCCAACTCCGCATGGGCGATGCGAAGTTCAATCAGACGGCGCGCGGGAGAGTGAAGTTGTTCATCCATAAACGGGGAACCACCCGACCGGGAAGCCGAGCCGGACGATTATAGTTTTGGGATGAGTCGCAACATCCCAGGCTATCGCCTCAGCGCCGCCACCGGCATCCATCGCGGCGATCGTCTGTACCAGCAGGATCAGGTCCAGGTCATCGCCCACCCCCGACAGAGCGGCTGCGTCCTCGGCATCGTCGCCGACGGCATGGGCGGCAAGAGCGGCGGCCGCAAGGCCGCCGACCAGGTCATCCTCACCGCCCAGCAGCTCTTCGAGCGCTTCGTCCCCGGCGAGGAGGACGAATCCGACCTGCTGCGCCAGATCGTCTCCGAATCCCACCTGATGATCCGCCTGACGGCGATCTCGGCCGAGGAGGAACCGCACAGCACGCTGGCCGCCTACCTGCTGACGGCCGACCGGCGTTGCTACTGGATCCACACCGGCGACTCCCGGATCTATCACTTCCGCGGCCCCAACATGGTGACGCGCTCGCTGGACCAGTCCTACGTGCAGCGTCTGGTCGACGAAGGCCAGATCACCGAGGACGAGGCGCTGGTCCATCCGCAGTCCAACCTGCTCACCGCCTGCCTTGGCACGGTGCAGGAGCCGACGCCGGTCGAATCCTTCATCGAGCACCTCGAGTACGGCGACACGCTGATGTGCTGCTCCGACGGCCTGTGGCACTACTTCTCGCCGGCCGAGCTCGGCACGGTGATGCACAGCCTGCCGCCGCGCGACGGCGCCGAACTGCTGGTCAACAAGGCGCGTCAACGCGCCAAGGGCACCGGCGACAACCTGTCGCTGGCGATCGTGCGGGTCGATCCGCTCGACTGAGTCCGCCAGCGGGCGCGATGACCGCCCCGCCATGACAAACGCCGGTCTCGAGACCGGCGTTTGTCATTGATCGGTGCGATGACCGCTGGGCGGCGATCGTGGCGCGTCATCGAGGCGCATCACAGCGCGCTGCGCGGTCTCACGGCCTGGGCAGCGCGCGGATGTCGGACGCCGAAGGCGTCGGCAGACGGGCCGCAGGGGGCTTGGTGTTCTTGCCGACCGGCGCGGAAGCCGCCGATGCTGCCTTCTCCGCCGACCGCTGCTGCTGCTCGCCGGCCTTGCGCTGGCGGTCCAACGCCTTCTGGCGACGCTCCGCCGCCGCCTCGCGACGCAGGGCGGCCTCGGCCTTCGCCTCGGCGTCCAGCTTCGCCTCGCGGCGCTGATGCCACTCAGGATTGGCTCGCGGGGTGCGTGCGCCCGGCACCACCGGCGCCGAGGCGGGTTGGGCGGCTTCACGCACCGATTCGGTCTTGCGCCGCGCCTCATCCTTCGCCGCGTCACGCTCGTTCTGCTGGACGCGCTCGCGCGCGGCGGCGCTGCGGCGCAGGCGCTCCTCGGCATTCACCTGGTGCTCCGCGTGGTCCAGCGGGCGCAGTTCGCGGATGCGCTCATCGCGGGCATCCTCCAGGCAGCCGGTCACGACGAAACGCTGGTTGCACTCGCGCACCTTGGCCTGGTAGGTCTGCTCGATGCGGGCGCGGGCGGCGCTGATCTCGGCACGGGTCATCTCCGCCGCGCAGACAGCCGTGGAGACGGCAGCGCCCGACAGCGCCATCGGCAGAAGAACAAGGACGGGACGGAAAGTCATGGGCACGATCATCGCATCCGGCGACACCGGTTCCGGTGACACGCCGGCCCGTGACTTCCCTACACCCCAATCGGAGGGGGCGGAAGGCAGCCGCCGCCCACTGAGCGGAACGGCGGGCGAGGCCGTCGAGGCCGAGCCTGGCGTCGACCTCAGGTCAGCCGCGTGTCGACGTCACGGCGCTCCAACTCCAGATACTCCTTCGACTGCATTTCCTGCAGCCGCGAGACGGTGCGCGGGAATTCGTGGGCAAGCGGGCCCTCGGTGTACAGCTGCTCCGCCGGCACGGCCGCGGAGATGATCAGCTTCACGCGCCGGTCGTAGAGCACGTCGACGAGCAGCGTGAAACGGCGCGCCTCGCTGGCCAGACGCGGCGGCATCGCCGGCACGTTGGACAGGATGATGGTGTGGAACTGGGTCGCCAGCTCGAGATAGTCGTTCTGCGAGCGCGGTCCGCCGCAGAGTTCCGAGAAGTCGAACCACACCACGCCACCGGCGCGGCGGCGCGAGCGGATCTCGCGGTGCTCGATGTGCAGCACCGGATCCTCGTCGCGCGCCTCGGCGAGCGACTCGAACGCCGTGGTCAGCGCCCGCTCGGTCTCCGCGTTCAACGGCGTGTGATACAGCTCGACGTGCTCCAGCGATCGCTGCCGGTAGTCGGTGCCGTTGTCGACGTTGATGACTTCGAGGTTCTGCTTCAGCAGTTCGATCGCGGGCAGGATGCGGTCGCGGTGCAGCCCGTTCGGGTAGAGCCCGTCAGGATGGAAGTTGGACGTCGTCACGATGGACACGCGGTTCTTGAACAGCGCGTCCAGCAGCCGGTACAGGATCATCGCGTCGGTGACGTCGGCGACATGGAACTCATCGAAGCAGATCAGCCGGAAACGCCGTGCGATGCGCTTGCCGAGCTCGTCCAGCGGATCCTGGATGCCCTTGAGCTCCTGCAATTCGCGGTGCACCTCGCGCATGAACTCGTGGAAGTGGAGCCGGGTCTTGCGCGTCAGCGGCACAGCCTGGAAGAAGCAGTCCATCAGGAAGCTCTTGCCGCGACCGACACCGCCGAACATGTACACGCCGCGCGGCAGCGGCGGCCGCACCAGGAACTTGGTCACCGCGTTGGAGCGCCGCGCCTTGTAGTCGGCCCATTCGTCCTGGCAGCGCTGCAGCGAGGCGACCGCGCGCAGCTGCGCCGCGTCGGCGGTGTAGCCGCGCTCGGCGAGGGTCTGGTGATAGAGCTCGGTGACGGTGGTCATACGATGGTCAAGCGGCGGCGTTCATCTCAACACGGGATCGGGAAAGGACAAGAAAAAGGGGCGACTCGTCGCCGCCCCTTGTTCACGCATCCGATGCGCTTCGAGCCGGAGCTCAGAAGTTCAGCGTGCGCTTGTCGATGGCCAGGGCCGCTTCCTTGGTCGCTTCGCTCAGCGACGGGTGCGCGTGGCAGATGCGGGCGATGTCCTCGGCCGAGGCCTTGAACTCCATCGCGACCACGGACTCGGCGATCAGCTCCGAGGCCATCGGGCCGATGATGTGCACGCCCAGGATCTCGTCGGTCTTGGCGTCGGCCAGGAACTTGACGAAGCCGGTCGTGTCGCCCAGCGCGCGGGCGCGGCCATTGGCCAGGAACGGGAACTGACCCGCCTTGTAGGCCACGCCGTCCGCCTTCAGCTGCTGCTCGGTCTTGCCGACCCACGCGATCTCCGGGCTGGTGTAGATCACCCACGGGATCGTGTTGAAGTTGACGTGACCGTGCTGGCCGGCGATGCGCTCGGCCACGGCAACGCCTTCTTCCTCGGCCTTGTGCGCCAGCATCGGGCCGCGCACGACGTCGCCGATGGCCCAGACGCCCGGGAGGTTGGTCTTGCACTCGTCGTCGACGATGACGGCACCGCGCTCATCGAGCTTCAGGCCGACGGCTTCGGGGTTCAGGCCGACGGTGTTGGCGGTCCGGCCGATCGAGACGATCAGCTTGTCCACCGCCAGCGTCTGCTCGCCGCCCTTGGCGTCGGTGTACTTCACCGCCACGCCGTCCTTGCCGTTCTCGACGGACGTGATCTTCACGCCCAGCTCGATGTTCAGGCCCTGCTTCTTGAAGACCTTGGCGGCTTCCTTGGCGACGGACTCGTCGGCAGCGCCCAGGAAGGCGGGCAGCGCTTCCAGGATCGTCACTTCCGAACCCAGGCGGCGCCACACCGAACCCATTTCCAGGCCGATGACGCCGGAGCCGATCACGCCCAGCTTCTTCGGCACGGCGGGAATGCGCAGCGCGCCGTCGTTGGACAGGATGTTGGTCTCGTCGAACGGGGCACCCGGCAGCTGGCGGGCGTTGGAGCCGGTGGCGACGATCACATGCTTGGCCGTGATGGTCTCCTCGGCGGCGCCGGCGACCTTCAGCTCGTACGCGCCGTCCTTCGCCGCCACGAACGAGCCGCGGCCGTGGAAGAAGGTGACCTTGTTCTTCTTGAACAGGTACTGCACGCCGTCGTTGTTCTGCTTCACGACGGCGTCCTTGCGACCGACCATCTTGGCGATGTCGATCTTCAGGTCGTTCATCGAGATGCCGTGGTCGGCGAAGCCGTGGCCGGCGTGCTCGAAGTGCTCGCTGGACTGCAGCAGGGCCTTGGACGGGATGCAGCCGACGTTGGTGCAGGTGCCGCCCAGGGCGGGACCGCCCTTGTCGTTCTTCCACTCGTCGATGCAGGCCGTGTTGAAGCCCAGTTGCGCCGCGCGGATCGCCGCGATGTAGCCGCCGGGGCCGCCGCCGATGACGACGACGTCGAATTGCTTGCTCATGTCGCTATCGTCCTTGGCTTAGATGTCGAACAGCAGACGCGACGGATCTTCCAGCGCGTCCTTCATGGCGACCAGGCCCAGCACGGCTTCGCGGCCGTCGATGATGCGGTGGTCGTAGGACATCGCCAGGTAGTTGATCGGACGGATCACGATCTGGCCGTTCTCGACGACGGCGCGGTCCTTGGTCGCGTGCACGCCCAGGATGGCCGACTGCGGCGGGTTGATGATCGGCGTCGACAGCATCGAGCCGAAGGTGCCGCCGTTGGAGATCGAGAAGGTGCCGCCGGTCATCTCTTCGATGCCGAGCTTGCCTTCCTGGGCCTTCTTGCCGAACTCGGCGATCTTCTTCTCGATGTCGGCGAAGCTCATCTGGTCCGCATTGCGCAGGATGGGCACGACCAGGCCGCGCGGCGAGCCGACGGCGATGCCGATGTCGAAGTAGCCGTGGTAGACGATGTCGTTGCCGTCGACCGAGGCGTTCAGCACCGGGTACTTCTTCAGCGCGTGCACGGCGGCCTTCACGAAGAAGCTCATGAAGCCCAGCTTCGTGCCGTGTTCCTTGGTGAAGCTGTCCTGGAACTTCTTGCGCAGCTCCATCACCGGGGCCATGTTCACTTCGTTGAACGTGGTCAGGATGGCGTTGGTCGACTGCGATTGCAGCAGGCGCTCGGCGATGCGGGCGCGCAGGCGGCTCATCGGCACGCGCTGTTCCGGACGGTCGCCCAGGTTGGCGGCGACGGGCGCGGCGACGGCCTGCAGCGGCGCCTTGGCCGGAGCGGCCGGGGCCTGCACCGGCGCGGGGATCGTGGCCGGCTTGGCGCCGCCTTCGATCGCGCCCAGCACGTCGCCCTTGGTCACGCGGCCATCCTTGCCGGTGCCCGGGACGGAGCCGGCGGCCAGGTTGTTGTCGGCCATGATCTTCGCGGCGGCGGGCATCGCGACGCCGGCCTTGCTGTCCGAAGAGGCGGCAGCGGCGGCCGGGGCGGGAGCAGCGGCGGCGGGAGCCGGAGCGGCAGCGGCCGGGGCGGCGGCGCCAGCCTTGCCTTCGGAATCGATCTTGGCGATGACCTGGTCCGAGGTGACGGTGCCGCCATCGGCGACGACCAGTTCGGACAGCACGCCGGCGGACGGCGCCGGCACTTCCAGCACGACCTTGTCGGTCTCGATCTCGATCAGGATCTCATCGATGGCCACGGCGTCGCCGGGCTTCTTCTTCCACGTGAGCAGGGTCGCTTCGGCGACCGATTCGGACAGCTGGGGGACTTTGACTTCAACGATTGCCATGATGTTTTTTCTCTCGGTTTTTCAGTAAACCGGAGCCTTGCGCCTGCCGGTCGCCGGGGAGCATGTGCCCGCCCCCGGCGCCGGTGTCATTGCGGCGCGCGGCGTCCGCAATGACTCACTTGGTCAGCACGAAACCCTTCAGTTTCCCGAAGGCCTGCTCCAGCAGCGCCTTCTGCTGTTCCTGGTGCAGGTGGGCGTAGCCGACGGCCGGCGAGGCCGAGGCGGGACGGCCCGCGTAGCCGAGCTTCTGGCCGTCGGCCATGTTCTCGTGGATGTAGTGCTGCACGAAGAACCAGGCGCCCTGGTTCTGCGGCTCGTCCTGGCACCACACGATCTCGGCCAGGTTCGGGTACTTCTTCAGCTCGGCCGCGAACGCCTTGTGCGGGAACGGGTACAGCTGTTCCACGCGGATGATCGCGACGTCCTTCTTGTCGCCGCGGGCCTTGATCAGGTCGTAGGCCACCTTGCCGGAGCAGGCGATCACGCGCTTGACCTTGCTCGCGTCGACCTCGGCGCTCGTCTCGCCGATGACGGTGCGGAACTCACCCTTGGTGAATTCGCTGACCGGCGAGGTCGCGTCCTTGGCGCGCAGCAGCGACTTGGGCGTCAGGATGACCAGCGGCTTGCGGAACATGCGCAGCATCTGGCGACGCAGCAGATGGAAGATCTGCGACGCGCTCGTCGGCTGGACGATCTGCATGTTGTTGTCGGCGGCCAGCTGCATGAAGCGCTCCAGGCGGGCCGAGCTGTGCTCGGGGCCCTGGCCTTCGTAGCCGTGCGGCAGCATCAGCGTCAGGCCGTTGGAGCGGCCCCACTTCACTTCGCCCGAGGCGATGAACTGGTCGATCACGACCTGCGCACCGTTCACGAAGTCGCCGAACTGCGCTTCCCAGATGGTCAGCGTGTGCGGGTCGGCGGCGGCGTAGCCGTATTCGAAGCCCAGGACCGCCTCTTCCGACAGGATCGAGTCGATCACGACGAACGGGGCCTGGCCTTCCGCGACGTTCTGCAGCGGGATGTAGATGCCTTCGTCGAAGCGCTCGCGGTTCTGGTCGTGCAGCACCGCGTGGCGGTGGGTGAACGTGCCGCGGCCGCAGTCTTCGCCCGACAGGCGGATCGGGTAGCCCGAGGCCACCAGCGAGGCGAAGGCCATGTGCTCGCCCATGCCCCAGTCGACGTTGACGTCGCCGCGACCCATGGCCGCGCGGTCGGCGATGACCTTCTCCACCAGCGTGTGGGCCTTGAAGCCGCCCGGCAGCGTCGTGACCTTCTCGGCCAGGCGCTTCCATTCGGCCACCGGCAGCGCGGTGTCGCAGCTGTCGGTCCACTTCTTGCCGAGGAACGGGGTCCAGTCGGTCGCGTACTTGCTCTTGAAGTTGGTCAGCACCGGGTCGACGGTGTGACGGCCTTCGTCCATCGCGGCGCGGAAGGCCTTGACCATGCCGTCCGGACCTTCGGCGTCCAGCACGCCCTGGGCCACCAGCTTGTCGCCGTACAGGCGGCGGGTGCCGGGGTGCTTGGCGATGGTCTTGTACATCAGCGGCTGCGTCAGCGCGGGCGTGTCCTGCTCGTTGTGGCCCAGCTTGCGGAAGCAGACGATGTCGACGACGACGTCCTTCTTGAACTGCTGGCGGTACTCCAGCGCCAGCTGCGTGCACAGCACGACCGCTTCCGGATCGTCGCCGTTCACGTGCAGCACCGGGGCCTCGATCATCTTGACGACGTCGGAGCAGTACAGCGTCGAGCGCGTGTCGCGCGGATCGCTGGTGGTGAAGCCGATCTGGTTGTTGATGACGATGTGGACGGTGCCGCCGGTGTAGTAGCCGCGCGTCTGCGCCAGCGCCAGCGTCTCCATCACGACGCCCTGGCCGGCGAAGGCCGCGTCGCCGTGCACCAGCACGGGCAGCACCTGCTCGCCGGTCTTGTCGCCGCGGCGGTCCATGCGCGCCTTGACCGAGCCCTCGACGACCGGGTTCACGATCTCCAGGTGCGACGGGTTGAAGGCCAGGCTCAGGTGGACGGGGCCGCCGGGGGTGGTCACGTCGCTGGAGAAGCCCTGGTGGTACTTCACGTCGCCCGAGGGCAGGTCTTCAGGGGCGGTGTGGTCGAACTCGGCGAACAGGTCCTTGGGCATCTTGCCCAGGGTGTTCACCAGCACGTTCAGGCGGCCGCGGTGGGCCATGCCGATCACGATCTCCTGCACGCCCTTGGCGCCGGCGCACTTGACCAGCTCGTCCATCGAGGCGATGAAGCTCTCGCCGCCTTCCAGCGAGAAGCGCTTCTGGCCGACGTACTTCGTGTGCAGGTAGCGTTCCAGACCTTCGGCGGCCGTCAGGCGCTCCAGGATCTGCTGCTTCTTCTCGGCCGTGTAGGTCGGCTTGCTGCGGATCGCCTCCAGGCGTTCCTGCCACCAGCGCTTCTCGGTCGGCTCGGTGACATGCATGAACTCGGCGCCAACGGAGCCGCAGTAGGTGTCACGCAGGGCCTGCACGATCTCGCGCAGGGTCATGCGCTCGGCCTTGGTGAAATACGTGTTGGTCGCGCTGAACGTGCGGTCCATGTCGGCTTCGGTCAGGCCGTAGGACGCGGGTTCCAGTTCAGGGATCTTGGCGCGTTCGGTGCGCTTGAGCGGGTCCAGGTCGGCCCAGCGCGAGCCCAGCGTGCGGTACGCGGCGATCAGCGACTGGACGTGCACCTGCTTGCCGGCCACTTCGAGCTCGGCGGAGGACACCTGGTTGTTGAAGGCATTGGCCTTGGCGCGCTGCGCGAAGGATTCGACGACGGGGGCATGGGCCACATCGCGCTTGTCGCTGCCGTCCACCGCGGGGACGTGCTGCAGCGCGTCGAAGTAGGCGCGCCAGTTGTCGGGCACGGCGCCCGGGTTGTCGAGGTACTGCTCGTACATCTCCTCGACGTAGGGAGCATTGCCCCCGAACAGGTAGGAGTTCGAGCTGTATTGCTGCATCATCTTTCGCTCACCTCTGCCCCGGCTTCCGGAGCTATCGGCTGGTTATGAACCTTCCGCGACACGGCTTGACCGGTTGGCGGATTGCGACCCGCCTTTGCTGTTGCCAGAAAAGGGGTACGGGAAGGACCTGAAGTCACAAGCGCAGGACTGTAGCACCACGCTGGAACCCGTGCTGTTGCTGGTTCGCCCACATCTTGTGCGCCCTGTCCATGACGGGGATCAAGCGAACGGATCGTCACATCGGCCTCACACCCGGAATCGACTCACAAACGTTTGCGAGGCAACAACTCCAAGCAGTAGACTGCGGGTTGGCGTACCGCCCCGAGATTGAATGGCGGACTGCCCGGGACACAGGAGATCCCACATGCAAGTTCGAGTCGTCGACTACCGCGCCGCGGATGCGGCCGAGCAATTCACCCGCTCCCTGCACGAGACAGGCTTCGGCGTCCTGGTGAACCACCCGTTGCCCCAGGAACTGGTCGAGAAGATCTACGCCGACTGGCTCGGCTACTTCAACGGGACCGAGAAACACGAGCTGGCGTTCTCCAAGGAGACGCAGGACGGCTACTTCTCCACCGAGATCTCGGAGACCGCCAAGGGCCACACGCAGAAGGACATCAAGGAGTACTTCCACCTCTACCCGTGGGGAAGGATGCCGGCGTCGCTGAAGGAGGACGCGATGCGCTACTACGGCATCGCCAACGACCTGGCGGCGGAGCTGCTGTCGTGGGTGGAGAAGCACACCCCGGCCGACATCGCGAAGAACTATCGCGAGCCCTTGTCCCACATGATCAAGGACAGCCGGCACACCCTGCTGCGCGTGCTGCGGTATCCCCCGCTGACCGGCAACGAGCCGGCCGGGTCGCTGCGCGCCGCAGCGCACGGCGACATCAACCTGCTGACCATCCTGCCGGCGGCCAACGAGCCCGGCCTGCAGGTCCAGGGCAAGGACGGCGAATGGGTGGATGTGCCGGGCGACTTCGGCATGCTGATCATCAACATCGGCGACATGCTGCAGGAAGCGTCGCAGGGCTACTACCCGTCGACGCAGCACCGCGTGGTCAACCCGACCGGCGAAGGCGCGAAGAAGAGCCGCGTGTCGCTGCCGCTGTTCCTGCATCCGCGTGAGGACGTGGTCCTGTCGGATCGCTATACCGCGCACGAGTACCTGGAAGAACGGCTGCGGGAGTTGGGCGTCAAGACCTGACACCAGGCCAGGCCCCATCAGAAGCAAGGCCCTTTCCCTCCCGGGAACGGGCCTTCTGCATTTCAGGGCGATCTCACGCGGGAGCCGGCGGCGCCGGTGCCCCTCGAAGCGAACCCTGAGCGAAGCGAAGACTGTGAGCGCAGAGGGGCACCGGTGCTGCCGGCTCTGGCTCGGTCTTCAGGAGTTCAGAGGCTCTTCAACGGCACGACGTCCTTGCCCTTGAGCGTGAACACCGTGACGGCGGACGACTTGAGGTCGTGCTTGTCGTCGTAGGCGTACTCGCCGGCCACGCCGGCGTAGCTCGACTTCGCCAGGTGTTCGCCGACTTTCTTCGGATCGGTGGACTGCGTCGCCTCGATGGCGCCGGCCAGCAGGTAGGCGCCGTCGTAGAAGGACGCCGCGTAGGTCAGCGGGTCGCGCTTGAACTCGGCCTTGTACTTGTCCAGGAACTGCTTGCCCTTGGCGCTGCGGTCGATCAGCGCGCCGCCCTGCGTGCAGTACGCGTTCAGGTCGGTCGCG
Organism: Roseateles chitinivorans; assembly: GCF_050632145.1. GTDB lineage: Bacteria > Pseudomonadota > Gammaproteobacteria > Burkholderiales > Burkholderiaceae_C > Roseateles > Roseateles chitinivorans_B. The sequence continues at coordinate 3,285,299 of NZ_CP192577.1, read as the reverse complement.
ATCTGCGACAGCGTCGCGGTCTCCGACGAGCAGATGCCGTCGCCGCCCAGCAGCGGCACCGTGATGCCGAGTCCGCGCATCTGGCGCAGCATCGGGCCGCCCTGCGCCGAGTAGCCACCGTAGAAGACGGCGTCGGGCTTGGCGGCCTTCACGGCGGTCAGGATGCTGCTGAAGTCCGTGGCCTTGTCGTTGGTGAATTCCTTGGACACGACCTTGATGCCGAGCTTGGTCGCCTGTGCGGTGAACTCCTGCGCGACGCCCTGGCCGTAGGCGGTGCGGTCGTCGATGACGGCGACCGTCTTCACCTTCAGGTCCTGCGCCGCGTACACGGCCATCTTCGCGCCGAGCTGGTTGTCGGTCGCGCCGATGCGGAACAGGTTGGACTGGTTCGGCTGCTGCGTGATGCGCGGGTTGGACGCCACCGTCAGCACGATCACGCCGCCGTCGGAGAACACGCGCGAGGCCGGCATGGTCACGCCCGAGTTGTAGGGCCCGAGCACGAACTTGATCTTCTTGTCGACCAGCGCCTGCGCCACCTGCACGCCCTGGCGGGGATCGGCCACGTCGTCGTTGACGTCGAGCTCGAACACCACCGGCTTGCCGCCGACCTTCACGCCCTTGGCGTTCAGCTCCTTGATGGCGAGCGCCGCGCCGTCGCGGTTGTCGATGCCGTAACCGGCCTGCGGTCCGGTGACCGGGCTCATGAAGCCGATGCGGACGCGCTCCTGCGCGTGGGCACCCAGGGCGGCGAAGCCGGCGGCCAGCACCAGCAGTTTCAGAGAGAACTTCTTCATATGTCTTCCTCGGTAAGGTCTTCCCCGGTAAGGGAGAGCACGAGTCTACGTAATGACGCCGTGAAGCGGCTGCGGCGCGACGGGGAAGCGCGCCCGTGAAAGAGGCGACGCGCGCCCGTCTACAGTGGGGCATGTCCTCCCGATCAGGCAGCGTCATCTGGATCCAGCCGGAAGCGCCACCCAAGCCCGCCGTCGGCGCGCCGTGCAACGGCTGCGGCGTCTGCTGCCTCGCCGAGCCCTGTCCGCTCGGCATGCTGGTCAGCCTGAAGCGCGAGGGTGCGTGTCGCGCGTTGCAGTGGTCCGAGGACGACCGGCAGTACCGATGCGGCATGCTGGTGCATCCGACGCGCTATGTTGGGTTGCGAACACTCAAGCCGGAGGGGCTGCTCAATCGCCTAATCCGCCGCTACGCGCGGCGCATGATCGCCGCCGGCATCGGCTGCGACGCGGACATCGAGCCGACGACCGCGCCCGTCTCGCCGACCTTGCCGACTTCCGGCGCTTCCTCCGCGTCATCTCCGGAGAAGCGCTAAGCAACGCCTGCCCCCGCCGGGCATAGCATGGGCCGAGCATCGCCTGACCAGGCTTCATCGGAGTCCGCCCATGTCCCGCATCCAGACATTCCGCTTTGTCCGCGCCCGCATGGCGCTCTCCGTGGCCCTCGCGTTCGGCGCGATCGCCGCCGCACCCGGCGCGCAAGCCGTGGCGCTGCGCTGGGCCGCGCAGAACGACGTGCTGACGCTGGATCCGCACTCGCAGGACCACACCACCACCAGCGCCATCCTGCAGCACGCCTACGAGGGCCTGACCCGCTACAACGAGCAGTGGGAGGTCGAGCCCTGCCTGGCCACGAAGTGGACGCAGATCAGCCCGACGCAGGTGCGCTTCGAGCTGCGCAAGGGCGTGAAGTTCCACGACGGTTCGCCCTTCACCGCGGACGACGTGATCTTCAGCTTCGACCGCGTCCGCCAGCCCCAGGGCACGATGCAGATCTACGTCACCGGCATCAAGGAGATCAAGAAGATCGACGACTTCACCGTCGACCTGATCCTCGACTCGCCGCAGCCCATCCTGCTGCGCAACCTGGTCGACTTCCGGATCATGAGCAAGGTCTGGGCGGAGAAGAACAAGGCGACGCAGATGGCCGATTACAAGGCCAAGGACGAGAACTACGCGAGCCGCCATACCGACGGCACCGGCCCGTACGAGATCACCTCCTGGCAGCCCGACCAGAAGATCTCGATGACGATCAACAAGGGCTGGTGGGACAAGAACAAGGGCAACATCACCGAGGTCAGCTACATCCCGATCAAGTCGGATCCGACGCGCGTCGCGGCGCTCACTTCGGGCGACGTGGACCTGCTGACCGAGGTGCCGACGCAGGACGTCGCCGCGGTGAAGGCCGACGCCAAGCTCAAGTCGATCGAGGGCCCCGAGACCCGCACCATCTTCTTCGCGATGGACCTGGGCAGCGACGAGCTGCGCGGCTCGTCCGTGAAGGGCAAGAACCCGTTCAAGGACATCCGCGTGCGGGAAGCGCTCTCCATCGCCATCGACCGCGAGGCGATCAAGCGCAGCATCATGCGCGGCATGTCGGTGCCGGCCTCGCTGATGGTCCCGCCCGGCGTCAACGGCTACGACGCCGCGCTGGACAAGCCCGCCAAGCCCGACCTGGTCCGTGCGAAGAAGCTGCTCGCCGACGCCGGCTATCCGAACGGCTTCGAGCTGCCGCTGAACTGCCCCAACAACCGCTACGTCAACGATGAGAAGGTCTGCCTGGCCGTCGTCTCGATGTGGAGCAAGATCGGCGTCACGGCGCGCCTGACCGCGCAGCCGATGTCGCAACACAGCCAGCTGTTCCAGCGCTTCGAAGCGCCGCTGTACATGCTGGGCTGGGGCGTGTCGACGATGGACGCGCTCTACTCGCTGCAGGCGCTGGCGCGCACCCGCAGCGGCGGCGCGGACGGCAGCTTCAACTTCTCCAAGGTCAGCGATCCGGCGCTCGACAAGCTGATCGACGCCGCCAAGAGCGAGATCGACATCCCCAAGCGCAACGCCCTGCTGCGCGACGCGCTGGTGCGCACGCGCGACCAGTACCTCTTCATCCCCCTGCACCATCAGGTGCGGCCGTGGGCGATGCGCGCCAACCTGCAGACGCTGCACCGCTCCAACGACCGGCCGGAGGCGCGGTTCACGACGATCAAGTGAGGGCGTGACCGGGCGGGCCATGCTCGGAACCCGGATGTCCTTCCTCGGCGGCTGAGTTTTCCGGCCCGCCCCTGGGGCAATCCCCAAGGTGGACCGCGCTCCCGTCGAGGGTTGCGGCGGCTAGCATCCAGGCGACTTCACGTTTGCTTAACGACGTTGCCAAGGGAGCTACCGCTCATGTCGAGGAATCACTCCGGATCGATCCGATCCGCCCGCACCGCTCTGACCGCTCTGTGCGTCGCCGCCCTCGCGGCGATGGCCGGGACCGCCCACGCCGCCCCGCTGCGCTGGGCCGCACAGAACGACGTGCTGACGCTGGATCCGCACTCGCAGAACCACAGCACCACGAACGCGATCGCGCAGCACGCCTATGAGGGTCTGACGCGCTACGACCGCCAATACCAGGTCGAGCCCTCGCTGGCCACCAAGTGGACGCAGGTCAGCCCGACGCAGGTCCGCTTCGAGCTGCGCAAGGGCGTGAAGTTCCACGACGGCTCGCCGTTCACCGCGGACGACGTGGTGTTCTCGTTCCATCGGATCAAGCAGCCGGTGGGCACGATGCACCTGTTCGTGGCCGGTGTCACCGACATCAAGAAGGTCGACAGCCACACCGTCGATGTGATCCTGGCCGCCCCCAATCCGATCCTGCTGCGTCAGTTCGTCGACTTCCGCATCATGAGCAAGACCTGGGCGGACAAGAACAAGGCGACCAACCTGCCGGACTTCAAGGCCAAGGAAGAGACCTTCGCCACGCGCAACGCCAACGGCACCGGCCCGTACCGGATCACCGGCTGGCAACCGGACCAGCGCATCACGATGGTCCAGAACAAGGAGTGGTGGGACGCGAAGAACGCGACCAATGTCGACGAGGTCATCTACACGCCGATCAAGTCGGATCCGACGCGCGTCGCGGCGCTGCTGTCGGGCGACGTGGACCTGCTGTCCGACATCCCGACGCAGGACGTGGGCCGGCTGAAGGCCGATCCGAAGCTCAGCGTCGCGGAAGGCAGCGAGACGCGCACGATCTTCATCGGCATGGACCAGGGCAGCGAGCAGCTCAAGGGCAGCAGCGTGACGGGCAAGAACCCGTTCAAGGACAAGCGGGTGCGCGAGGCGCTGTCGCTGGCCATCGACCGCGAGGCGATCAAGCGCGCGACGATGCGCGGTCTGTCGGTGCCGGCCGGCATCATGGTCGCGCCGGGCGTGAACGGCAACGCGCCGGACATCGACGTGCCGACCAAGGTCGACGCCGAACGCGCGAAGAAGCTGCTGGCCGAGGCCGGTTACCCGAACGGCTTCGACGTGCCGATGAACTGCCCCAACAACCGCTACGTCAACGACGAGGAGATCTGCCTCGCGGTGGTGTCGATGTGGAGCAAGGTCGGCATCAAGGCCCGGCTGCAGACCGAATCGTTCAGCACCTTCAGCCCGAAGCTGCAGGCCTTCGAGTACCCGCTGTTCCTGTACGGCTGGGGCGTGCCGACGTATGACGCGCTGTACACGATGCAGTCGCTGGCGCGCACGCGCGCGGGCGGTGCGGACGGCAGCGGCAACTACTTCCGCCTCAGCGACGCGAAGCTGGACCAGATCATCGACGCCGCGAAGGTCGAAGGCGACGTGGCCAAGCGCAACGCGCTGCTGAAGGACGGCCTCGTGCGCATCCGCGACGAGGTCTTCTTCATCCCGCTGCATCACCAGGTCCGCCCGTGGGCGATGAAGAAGAGCGTCACGACGCCGCACCGCTCCGACGATCGACCGGAGGCGCGGTTCACGACGATCAAGTGATCGCGTAGACCCCATGCAAAAGGCCACCGCGAGGTGGCCTTTGTCGTCATGTCGCGCGGTGGTCAGACCAGCGCAAGGCGCTGGCGCGCCGCCTGGTACTCGCGATCGAAGCGCGCCACCAGTTCGCCGGCAGGCAGCACCTCGCGGATCGCGCCGATGCCCTGGCCGCTGCCCCAGACATCCTTCCAGGCCTTCGCCCCGGTGCCGCCGAAGTTCATCTTCGTCGGATCGCTCTCGGGCAGGTTCTCCGGATCCAGGCCGGCCTTGACGATCGAGCCCTTCAGGTAGTTGCCGTGCACGCCGGTGAACAGGTTGCTGTAGACGATGTCGTCGCTGTTGCTCTCGACGATCATCTGCTTGTAGTCGTCGGACGCGCGCGCTTCCTCCGTCGCGATGAAGGCCGAGCCGATGTACGCGAGGTCCGCGCCCATCGCCCGCGCCGCGAGGATCGCGTCGCCGCTGGCCATCGAGCCCGACAGCGCCAGCGGGCCGTCGAACCACTCGCGGATCTCCTGGATCAGCGCGAAGGGGCTCTTCACGCCGGCATGGCCGCCGGCGCCTGCCGCGACGGCGATCAGGCCGTCGGCGCCCTTCTCGATCGCCTTCTTCGCGAACTTGTTGTTGATGATGTCGTGCAGCACGATGCCGCCCCAGCCGTGCACCGCGGCGTTGACGTCCTCGCGCGCGCCCAGCGACGTGATCACGATGGGCACCTTGTACTTGGCGCACAGGGCCATGTCGTGGTCGAGCCGGTCGTTGCTCTTGTGCACGATCTGGTTGATCGCGAACGGCGCGGCCGGCGACTCCGGATGCGCGCGGTCATGCGCGGCCAGCGTCTCCGTGATCTCGGCGAGCCAGTCGTCGAGCAGCTCGGCCGGACGGGCGTTGAGCGACGGCATCGAGCCGACGATGCCGGCCTTGCATTGCGCGATCACCAGCTTGGGGTTGCTGATGATGAACAGCGGCGAGCCGATGACCGGCAGGCGCAGCTTGTTGAACAGCGGGGAAGTGCCACCTCGGAATCTCCTCGGGTCAAGTCGACGGATCGATGCCGTCCATGGTGACCCCCGCACCCGCGATCATGCGTCGCGCAGGGGACGTTGCAGTCAGCTCATCAGGCGTCAGGACGCGTCAGAACGCGTCGATCGGCAGCGCCATCACGCTGTCCGCGCCGTTCACGACCGCGTCGCGCTGCGCGGCGCAGCGGGGCAGGATGTGCTCGGCGTAGAAGCGCGCGGTGACGATCTTGGCGTCCATGAAGGCGACGTCTTCGCCGGTCGCCTTCAGTTCCTGCGCGGCGAGCAGCGAGCGCGCCAGCTGCCAGCCCGCCATCAGGTTGCCGCCCACCATCAGGTAAGGCACCGATCCCGCGAAGGCGGCATTCGGCTTGGCCTTGCCGTTGGCCGCGATGAAGTCGACCACCTCGACGAAGGCCGCGCGTGCCGCGGCCAACTGCGTGCGCACGGCCAGCGCGTCGGCACTGCCGTTGGCGGCCAGCGCGCCTTCGGTTTCCTCGACCTGCGCCGCCACGCTGCGCGCAAAGGCGCCGCCGTCGCGCACCGTCTTGCGGCCGACCAGGTCGTTGGCCTGGATCGCCGTCGTGCCCTCGTAGATCGGCAGGATGCGCGCGTCGCGGTAGTACTGCGCCGCGCCGGTCTCCTCGATGAAGCCCATGCCGCCGTGCACCTGCACGCCCAGCGAGGTGACCTCCAGGCTCATCTCCGTGCTGTAGCCCTTCACCAGCGGCACCATGAACTCGTAGAAGGCCTGGGCCTCCTTGCGGGTCTCGGCGTCCTCGTGGTGGTGGGCCATGTCGTAGGCCGCGGCGGCGTCGATCGCCATCGCGCGGCAGCCTTCGACCAGCGCGCGCTGCGTCATCAGCATGCGACGCACGTCGGGGTGATGGATGATCGCCGCGGCGTCCTTCGACGAGCCGTCGACCGGCCGCGACTGCACGCGGTCCTTCGCGTACTCGACGGCCTTCTGGTAGGCGCGGTCCGCCACCGCGATGCCCTGCACGCCGACGCCGAAGCGGGCCGCGTTCATCATGATGAACATGTATTCAAGGCCGCGGTTCTCTTCACCGATCAGCGTGCCGATGGCGCCGCCGTGATCGCCGAACTGGAGCACCGCCGTCGGGCTCGCCTTGATGCCGAGCTTGTGCTCGATGGACACGCAGTGCGCGTCGTTGCGCGCGCCCAGCGAGCCGTCGGCGTTCACCAGGAACTTCGACACCAGGAACAGGCTGATGCCCTTCACGCCTTCGGGCGCGCCCGGCACGCGCGCGAGCACCAGGTGGACGATGTTGTCCGCCATGTCGTGCTCGCCCCAGGTGATGAAGATCTTGGTGCCGAAGACCTTGTAGGTGCCGTCGCCCTGCGGCTCCGCGCGGGTGCGCACCATCGCGAGATCCGAACCGGCCTGCGGCTCGGTCAGGTTCATGGTGCCGGTCCACTCGCCGGAGATCAGTTTCGGGATGAAGGTCTGCTTCTGCTCCTCGGAGCCCGCGACCAGCAGCGCCTCGATCGCGCCGTCGGTCAGCAGCGGGCACAGCGCGAAGCTGACGTTGGCCGCCTGCACGATCTCGCCGCAGGCCGCGCCGATCGTCTTGGGCAAGGCCTGACCCCCATAGGCCTCCGGATGCTGCAACCCCTGCCAGCCGCCCTCGGCGTACTGCTTGAACGCCGCCTTGAAGCCCGGCGTCGCGAAGACCTCGCCGTTCTTCCAGGTCGACGGGTTCCTGTCGCCCTCGACGTTCAGCGGCGCGATCACGTCCTCGTTCAGCTTGGCCGATTCCTCGAGCACCGCCTGCGCGGTGTCCAGGCCGTGGTCGGCGAACGCGGGGATCTGCTCGGCCAGCGTCTGCAGGCCGGCCAGGGCCTGCATGTTGAACAGCATGTCCTTGATCGGGGCGCGGTAGGTCATGGGGCTTGTCTCCGGATGAAAAAGGGCGCCGCGCGTCGTCGGCGGGCGCCCTTGGTCTTGTCAGCGGCCGTTCGATGCGGCCGCGGTGCTCAGCGATCGATTACAGCGCCTTGACCAGTTCAGGCACGGCCGTGAACAGGTCGGCTTCCAGGCCGTAGTCGGCCACCGAGAAGATCGGCGCTTCCGGATCCTTGTTGATCGCGACGATCACCTTGGAGTCCTTCATGCCGGCCAGATGCTGGATCGCGCCGGAGATGCCGGCGGCGATGTACAGCTGCGGCGCGACGATCTTGCCGGTCTGGCCGACCTGCCAGTCGTTGGGCGCGTAGCCCGCGTCCACCGCGGCGCGCGAAGCACCCAGCGCGGCGTTCAGCTTGTCGGCCAGCGGCGTCAGCACTTCGTTGAACTTGTCGCTGCTGCCCAGCGCGCGGCCGCCCGACACGATGATCTTGGCGGCGGTCAGTTCGGGACGATCGCTCTTCGTGACCTCACGGCCAACGAAGCTGCTCTTGCCGCTGTCGGCCACGCCGGACAGCGATTCCACGGCAGCGCTGCCGCCTTCAGCCGCGGAGTCGAAGCCGGTCGTGCGCACGGTGATCACCTTGACGGCGTCGGTCGACTGCACGGTGGCGATCGCATTGCCGGCGTAGATCGGGCGCTCGAAGGTGTCAGGGCTGACGACCTTGGTGATGTCGCTCACCTGGCCGACGTCCAGCAGCGCGGCGACGCGCGGCGCGACGTTCTTGCCGGCGGCGGTCGCCGGGAACAGCAGGTGCGAGTAGTCCTTGGCGATGGCGATCACCTGGGCGGCGACGTTCTCGGCCAGGCCGTCGGCGAACTGCGCGCCGTCGGCGTGCAGGACCTTGGCGACGCCCGAGATCTTCGCGGCGGCCTGCGCGGCGGCGCCGGCGTTCGAGCCGACGACCAGCACGTGCACGTCGCCGCCGATGGCGGCAGCGGCGGTGACGACGTGGTGCGTGGCGCCCTTGAGCGAGGCGTTGTCGTGTTCAGCGATGACGAGGATGGTCATGTCTTATCTCCGGATCTTGTTCTGCGGTTCAGATGACCTTGGCCTCGGTCTTCAGCTTCGTCACGAGGGTCGCGACGTCCGGCACCTTGATGCCGGCGCTGCGCTTGGGCGGCTCGGCCACCGACAGCGTCTTGATGCGCGGCGACACGTCCACGCCCAGGTCGGCGGGCTTGACCACGTCGAGCTGCTTCTTCTTCGCCTTCATGATGTTGGGCAGCGTCACGTAACGCGGCTCGTTCAGGCGCAGGTCGGTCGTCACGACCGCGGGCAGCGTCAGGCTGACCGTCTCCAGGCCGCCGTCGACTTCACGCGTCACGTTGACCTTGCCGTCGGCGACTTCCACCTTCGACGCGAACGTGCCTTGCGGCAGGCCGGTCAGCGCGGCCAGCATCTGGCCGGTCTGGTTGCAATCGTCGTCGATGGCCTGCTTGCCCAGGATCACCAGCTGCGGCTGTTCCTTGTCGACCAGCGCCTTCAGCAGCTTGGCCACGGCCAGCGGCTGCAGCTCGAGGTCGGCCGGGGTCTCGACCAGGATCGCACGGTCGGCGCCGATGGCCATCGCGGTGCGCAGCGTTTCCTGGCACTGCGTGACGCCGCAGGAGACGGCGATCACCTCGGTGACCACGCCCTTCTCCTTCAGGCGGACGGCTTCCTCGACGGCGATCTCGTCGAACGGGTTCATGGACATCTTCACGTTGGCGATGTCCACGCCGGTCCCGTCACTCTTGACGCGCACCTTGACGTTGTAATCGACGACTCGTTTGACGGGGACCAATACCTTCATCGAAGCACTCCAAGCGGATTGACGTTAACGTTAATCAGATTCTATGGGAGCCCCGGGGCGCTCCCGTGTCTCCCAGCCGTCATGCGCCCCTGCTCCCGTCCCGGGCATCCCGGAAAACCGCGAGCGTCTCCTCGGCGCTGGCTCGAAAATAAAACGAACGATCGTTCTATTCTAGCCATAGCTTCGCCGCTGCCAAGGGGTTCACGGCAGGAGTGAGGGATTCCTCTAGACTGCGCTCCCGACACACGCCGTCCGCCTTCTCACGATCACGCCCGCGAGTTCCGTGCCTCTCCTGCCCTCCCCACTAAGTCCCCTCACGACCGCCTCCGCGATCACCCTCGCCAGCCCCCACGACACCGATCTGCGCGTCCCTTGCATCGGGGTCTTCGATTCCGGGGTCGGCGGGCTGACCGTGCTCAAGGCGCTGCGCGAGCAGTTGCCCGAGGTGCCGCTGCACTACGTCGCGGACACCGCGCATGCGCCCTACGGGGATCGCAGCAGCGATTACATCGTCGAGCGCAGCGTGCGCGTGGCCGAGCGCCTGCGCGAGGTCGGCGCCCGCATGGCGGTGGTGGCCTGCAACACGGCGACGGCGCATGCCGTGCAGGCGATGCGGGAGCGCTGGCCGGACTGGCCGGTCGTGGGCATCGAGCCGGGCGTGAAACCGGCCGTGGCCGCGACGCGCAACGGCCGCATCGGCGTGATGGCCACGACGGCGACGATCGCGAGCCGACGTTTCGAGCAGCTCGTCGCCGCCCATGCGAGCGATGTCGAGTTGATCAGCCAGCCCTGCCCCGGCCTGGTCACGCTGATCGAGCAAGGCGATCTGCGCAGCGCCGAACTCGGCGATCTGATCGAGCGCTTCTGCGCACCGCTGCGGGAGCGTGGTGTCGACACGGTGCTGCTCGGCTGCACCCACTATCCGCTGGTGCAGCCGCGCATCCAGGCGGCGCTCGGTGACGGCGTGCAGTTGCTCAACATCGAGGACGCCGTCGCGCGTCAGGCCCGGCGCGTGTGGGAGAGCCTCGGCATGGTCGCGACCGGACCTGCGGCGATCGTGCTCGAAAGCACCGGCGATCCCGCCCCGCTCCAGCATCTGGCGCGTGAGGCGCTCGGCTGGCGCGACGTGACGGCGGCCCGCATCACCGCCTGAGCATCAGGCGGCGCAGCCGCGTTCGACGACGCCCGATGCGAACTCAGATCAGGGCCCGCGCGAGTCCTCGCGTCATGTCGACGCGTCTCAGCAGCCAATAGCCCAGGACAAAGAAGACACCGGTCGCGAGGATCGCCAGCCGGTGATTGCCCGCCGTCAGCACCGTGACTGCGCCGTAGGTCAGCGGACCGATGATCGCGGCGAGGCGCGTGGCGAAGGTCCAGAGGCCGAAGAACTCGGCCAGGCGGTCGTGAGGCGCGAGCGCGCCTGCCAGTGCGCGGCCGCAGGACTGGCTGGAGCCCATGCACAGCCCCGCGATCACCGCGGCGATCCAGAACAGCCAGGCGCTGGTCGCCAGGAAGGCCAGCAGCGTCATGACCATCCAGCCGACCAGCGTCATCGCGAGCGCGGGCTGGTGACCGATGCGGTCCTCGTAGTAACCGAACAGGAAGGCGCCGACGGCGGAGGCGATGTTCACGAGGAACACCAGGGTCATCGTCTGCGCCTGCGAGAACCCCAGCGCCTGTTCGGCGTAGACCGCCGCAAGTGCGATGACGACGGCGATGCCGGCCTGATAGCTCGTCCCGCAGGCCAGCAGGCGCAGGAAATCGGGGTATGCGCGGGCGCGCTGCCAGGAGGTCCACAGCTGGGAAAGACCTGACCCCATGCGTGAGACGCGCCGCGTGGCGCAGGGATCGGCGCGCTCGCGCAGCAGCAGGAAGGTCGGCAGCGCGGCGAGCAGGTACAGGCCGGCGGTGATCAACATCGTGACGGGAACGAAGTGGTCGGCGGAGTCGCCGCGCGCCTGCGCGCTCAGCACGTAGCCCAGGCTCAGTCCAAGCGCGAGCATCCCACCCAGGTAACCGAAGGCCCACCCCCAGCCCGACACGCGCCCGAGCGCATCGCGCCGAGCGAGTTCCGGCAGGAACGCCGCGATCAGCGATTCGCCGTACGAGAAGAAGACGTTGGAGAGGATGACAGCCGCGGCGGCCCACCACAGCTGATCGGCGCCGAACACCGCCAGCGCGGCGGTCGACAGCACGCAGCCGAGCGTGCAGATGCCGAGCAGTTTCTTCTTCGCGCCATGCGCATCGGCCCAGGCACCCAGCCCCGGCATCGTCACCATGACAAGGAAGCTGGAGACGGCGATCAGCACGGTCCAGAGCAGCGTCGCCGACGGCTGGCCCTTGGCGATGACGCCGACGAAGTACGCGTTGTAGACGGCGGTCAGGACGACCGTGGTGTAGCCCGAGTTGGCGAAGTCGTACATCGACCAGCCGAAGACTTCGCGCTTGCGCACGCCCGGGTTCAACAGTTCCTGCACAAACATGCCCATGCGCTGCGGTCTCTGGAAGCCGATCGCGTGGTGCCTCGAACGGGACTCGAACCCGTACGCCGGTTGAGGGCGGCGGATTTTAAGTCCGCTGTGTCTACCAATTTCACCATCGAGGCGCGACGACTCCGCATCGATTCCATGTCGGAGTGAGCGCGCATTATCACGGCGACCGACAAAGAAAAAAGGGAAGCCGCATGGGCTTCCCTTTTGAGGATTTGGAGCGGGAAACGAGGCTCGAACTCGCGACCTCAACCTTGGCAAGGTTGCGCTCTACCAACTGAGCTATTCCCGCATCGCAGGACAGCGGAGTGATGAATCACCCCAACCGACCTTTGGTGTCGTCTGGAGCGGGAAACGAGGCTCGAACTCGCGACCTCAACCTTGGCAAGGTTGCGCTCTACCAACTGAGCTATTCCCGCAATGTCCATTCTTTGGAGGCGCGATCCGGAGTCGAACCGGACTGACCGGATTTGCAATCCGGGGCATAACCGCTTTGCTATCGCGCCCCAGAACCCTGGACGGGATTCTGTAGAAGCCGGATTTGGTTGTCCGACTTCGATAAAAAATGGAAGCCGGGGCTTCCATTTTTTAAACCTGGAGCGGGAAACGAGGCTCGAACTCGCGACCTCAACCTTGGCAAGGTTGCGCTCTACCAACTGAGCTATTCCCGCAGGTCTTCAACACACTGCCTGCCTCAACTGCCGTGCAATCCTTGCGAATTGCTTTGTTGCTGCTGCACCGTTTGCGCTGAAGCCGAGAGTATAGAACGGTTTTTGACGCTCCCGCAAGAGTTCGGCGACTTCTTTCTGAAGATCGCCCAAACGCAACCGCCCCTGCGCGATCCCTCATCACGCTGAAACGAACAACGGCGCCCGAAGGCGCCGTTGTCATGGGGATTCGCGAACGAATCAGTGCTTCAGCGAATCACCGGCATCCGGCTTCGGCTCCGCGACCTTCTCGGCCGGCGTCGTCGTCGCGGCAGCGACCTCTTCCTCAGGCAACGCCTGCGGATAGGTCTCCAGCGCCACTTCCAGCACGCGGTCGATCCAGCGGACCGGGACGATCTCGAGCTGGTTCTTCACGTTCTCCGGAATGTCCTGCAGATCCTTGACGTTCTCTTCCGGAATCATGACCGTCTTGATGCCGCCACGATGCGCCGCCAGGAGCTTCTCCTTCAGGCCGCCGATCGCCGTGACCTCGCCGCGCAGCGTGATCTCGCCGGTCATCGCCACATCGGCCCGCACCGGGATCCCGGTCAGCGCCGACACGAAGGCCGTCGTCATCGCGATGCCCGCGCTCGGACCGTCCTTGGGCGTCGCGCCGTCAGGCACGTGCACGTGGATGTCGCGCTTCTCGAAGAGCTCGTCCTTGATGCCCAGACGACGAGCCCGCGAACGCACCACCGTGCGCGCCGCCTCGACCGACTCCTTCATCACGTCGCCCAGCGAGCCGGTGCGGATGATGGTGCCCTTGCCCGGCATCGCGGTGGCTTCGATGGTCAGCAGATCGCCACCCACTTCCGTCCACGCCAGACCGACGACCTGGCCGACCTGGTTCTTCTTCTCGGCGCGACCGAAGTCGTACTTGCGAACGCCCAGGAATTCGTTGAGGTTGTCCTCGTTGACCACCACCTTGCCGTCGAAGGTCTTCAGCTGCAGACCCTTCACGACCTTGCGGCAGATCTTCGAGATCTCGCGCTCCAGCGATCGCACACCGGCTTCCCGGGTGTAGTAGCGGATGACGCCGCGGATCGCATCTTCGGTGACCTCGAGCTCCTCATCCTTCACGCCGTTGTTGCCGCGTTGCTTCGGCAGCAGGTAACGCTGGGCGATGTTGACCTTCTCGTCCTCGGTGTAACCCGACAGACGGATGACCTCCATCCGGTCCAGCAGCGCCGGCGGAATGTTCAGCGAGTTCGACGTCGCCACGAACATCACGTCGCTCAGGTCGTAGTCGACCTCGATGTAATGGTCGGCGAAGGTGTGGTTCTGCTCAGGGTCCAGCACCTCCAGCAGCGCCGACGACGGGTCGCCGCGGAAGTCCATGCCCAGCTTGTCGATCTCGTCGAGCAGGAACAGCGGATTGCGCGTGCCGACCTTGCTCAGGCTCTGGATCACCTTGCCCGGCATGGAGCCGATGTAGGTGCGGCGGTGACCGCGGATCTCGGCCTCGTCACGCACGCCGCCCAGCGCCATGCGGACGAACTTGCGGCCCGTGGCGCGCGCCACCGACTGCCCCAGCGAGGTCTTGCCCACGCCCGGAGGTCCGACCAGGCACAGGATGGGCGCCTTGACCTTGTCGACGCGCTGTTGCACCGCGAGGTACTCGAGGATGCGTTCCTTGACCTTGTCGAGGCCGTAGTGGTCCTCGTTCAGCACCGCCTCGGCGTTGGCCAGGTCGTGCTTGATCTTGGTCTTCTTCGCCCACGGCAGGTTGACCAGCGTGTCGATGTAGTTGCGCACGACGGTCGCTTCCGCGGACATCGGCGACATCAGCTTGAGCTTCTTGAGCTCGGACTCGGCCTTCTTGCGCGCTTCCTTCGGCATGCGAGCAGCCTGGATCTTCTTCTCCAGCTCCTCCATGTCGGCGCCTTCCTCGCCGTCGCCCAGCTCCTTCTGGATGGCCTTGACCTGCTCGTTCAGGTAGTACTCGCGCTGGGACTTCTCCATCTGGCGCTTGACGCGGCCGCGGATGCGCTTTTCCACCTGCAGGATGTCGACCTCGTGTTCCAGCAGGTCCAGCAGCTTCTCCAGCCGCTTGCCCACTTCGGACAGGTCCAGCACCGACTGCTTCGCGTCGAGCTTGAGCGGCAGGTGCGCGGCGATCGTGTCGGCCAGGCGGCCGGCGTCGTCGATGCCGGCGATGGACGTCAGGATCTCCGGCGGGATCTTCTTGTTCAGCTTGACGTACTGGTCGAACTGCTGCGTCACGGCGCGGCGCAGGGCTTCGACCTCGGGCTGGTCGTCGGCTTCCGGCGGAATGGGCATGACCTCGGCGGTGAAGTGCTCTTCACCGTCCTCGATCTTGCGCGTCGTCGCGCGTTGCAGACCTTCGACCAGCACCTTCACCGTGCCGTCGGGCAGCTTCAGCATCTGCAGGATGCTGGAGACGCAACCCATCTCGAACATGTCGTCGGGTTTGGGTTCGTCCTTGCCGGCCGCCTTCTGCGCGACCAGCATGATCTGGCGCCCTGCTTCCATCGCCGCTTCCAAGGCCTTGATGGACTTGGGACGACCCACGAAGAGCGGGATCACCATGTGCGGGAACACGACCACGTCGCGCAGCGGAGCAGCGGCAGCGTGATGGGTTCCGCGGGAAGGATCGGATGACCGGACATGAAAACCTCTCTTTCTCAAGCCCATCTAGGGCCCGAGCTACCAATTACAAGGTGCCGTTCAATAGCCTTTGAGCGATTGCTTTCCACATGAAGTGATGGCAAGCGAATCGCCCGGGTGTCCTCGCGACCTCAGGCGCTGGCCTTGGTTTCGCGATAGACCAGCAACGGCTTGGTGTCCTCGTCGATGTTGTGTTCGTCCAGCACGACCTTGGCGACGCTCTCCAGCGACGGCAACTCGAACATGGTGTCGATCAGCGCGTGCTCGACGATCGAGCGCAGGCCGCGGGCCCCGGTCTTGCGGGCCAGCGCCTTGCGCGCGACGGCGCTCAGCGCCGACGGGCGCACTTCCAGTTCGACGCCGTCCATCGAGAACAGCTGCTGGTACTGCTTGACCAGCGCGTTGCGCGGCTCGGTCAGGATCTGCACCAGCGCGTCCTCGGTCAGTTCGCCGAGCGTGGCGATCACCGGCAGGCGGCCGACCAGTTCCGGGATCAGGCCGAACTTGATCAGGTCGCCCGGCTCGACTTCGCGGAACAGCTCGCCGACCTTCTTGTCGCTCTTGCTCTTGACGTCGGCGCTGAAGCCGATGCCCGAGCGCTCGGAGCGGTTCTGGATCAGCTTCTCCAGGCCGTCGAAGGCGCCGCCGCAGATGAACAGGATGTTGGTCGTGTCGATCTGCAGGAAGTCCTGGTTCGGATGCTTGCGGCCGCCCTGCGGGGGACTGACGCCATCGTGCCTTCGACCAGCTTCAGCAGCGCCTGCTGGACACCCTCGCCCGACACGTCGCGCGTGATCGAGGGGTTGTCCGCCTTGCGGCTGATCTTGTCGATCTCGTCGATGTAGACGATGCCGCGCTGCGCGCGTTCGACGTCGTAATTGCAGTTCTGGAGCAGCTTCTGGATGATGTTCTCGACGTCCTCGCCGACATAGCCGGCTTCGGTCAGCGTCGTCGCATCGGCGATCACGAACGGGACGTTCAGGACGCGCGCCAGCGTCTGCGCGAGCAGCGTCTTGCCCGACCCGGTCGGGCCGATCAGCAGGATGTTGCTCTTGGACAGCTCGACGCCGTCCTTGGTGTCGGCCGCGTGGCGCAGCCGCTTGTAGTGGTTGTAGACCGCCACGGACAGGGTGCGCTTGGCCACGTCCTGGCCGATCACGTACTGGTCGAGCGTCGTCTTGATCTCGCTGGGGACGGGCAGGTCCGACTTGCTGGCACGTCCGCCGGTCGCCGCCTCGGCGGGGACCTCGTCGCGGATGATGTCGTTGCACAGCTCGATGCACTCGTCGCAGATGAACACCGACGGGCCCGCGATCAGCTTCTTGACCTCATGCTGGCTCTTGCCGCAGAAGGAGCAATACAAGACTTTTTCGCTGGAGTTGCCTTTTTCTCGGCCATGGGAGTGCTGCTGGGGCTGCTGAAGGGGTGCGGGGAATACAGGCAAGTGCCTGCATTGATGATAGTTCAATTGCCGGGACCACCCTTGGGGGGATAAAAGCCCCTAAGAGTGGTCAGTTGGTCAGGTCGACGGCGGGTCAGTTGACGCACGGCGCCGGCAGTTCGATCCGCTCGGTCACGAGACTTCCGGGTCTCGGGACTTCTCCTGCCCGGGCGCGACGCCGGGGGCCGGAGAAGACAAGCGGCGCCCTTGAGGGGCGCCGCCATGGACACGAGACCGGAACCGCGGTCAGCGCTTCTCGATGACCTTGTCGATCAGGCCGTAGGTCGCCGACTCCGCGGCCGACATGAAGTAGTCGCGCTCGGTGTCGGCCTGGATCTTCTCCAGGCTCTGGCCCGTGCGTTCCGCCAGGATGCGGTTCAACTGCTCACGGGTCTTGAGGATCTCGCGGGCGTGGATCTCGATGTCCGTGGCCTGACCCTGGGCGCCACCCAACGGTTGGTGGATCATGATCTTGGAGTTCGGCAGCGCGAAGCGCTTGCCCTTCTCGCCCGCGGCCAGCAGGAATGCGCCCATCGACGCGGCCATGCCCATGCACAGCGTCGACACCGACGGCTTGATGAACTGCATGGTGTCGTAGATCGACATGCCGGCCGAGACGCTGCCACCCGGCGAGTTGATGTACAGCGAGATCTCCTTCTCGGGGTTCTCGCTCTCCAGGAACAGCAGTTGCGCGACGACCAGGTTGGCGACGGCATCGTTCACCGGCCCGACCAGGAAGACGATGCGCTCGCGCAGCAGGCGGCTGTAGATGTCGTAGGCGCGCTCGCCGCGGCCCGACTGTTCGATGACGATGGGCACCATGCCCAGGTTGCTGGTTTCAAGCGCGCTCATGAAATCCTCTGATGTGGTTCGAGATCACGACAAACCATTATGTCGTGCGCTCCATCCCCTGACCGTGCGAGGGTCCCTCCTCCAGCGAGGGGCCTCTCACGACGGTAGCGCCGGGGAAAGAAAAAGGCGCCGGCCTCGCGGCCTGGCGCCTTGCTTGGCGGTGGGTCTGCGGCGAATCAAGAGCACCGCCGAAAAACCCTGCGCCAGGACTGCTTGCCGACGATCAGGCCGTGGCCATCAGCTCGTCGAACGGCAGCTGCTTGTCGCTGATCTTGGCCTTGCCCAGGATGAAGTCGGTGACGTTGTTCTCGATCACGACGGCTTCGACCTCGGCCATGCGCTCGCGATCCGACAGGTACCAGCGCACGACTTCCGCCGGCTTCTCGTAGCTCTGCGAGATCTCTTCGATGTGGGCCTGCAGCTGCTCGGGCTTGGCCTGCAGGTTCTGCGAACGGACCAGCTCGGCGACCACCAGGCCCAGGCGCACGCGCTTCTCGGCCTGGTCGTTGAACAGCTCGGCAGGGATCGGGGCCTTGTCGGCGTCCTTGATGCCGCGCTTCTTCAGGTCTTCGCGGGCGTTGGCGACCATGCGCTCGGCTTCGCCGGCGACCAGCGACTTGGGCACGTCCAGCTCGGCCTTGCCGACCAGCGCGTCCATCGCGGCGCCCTTGTTCTTGGCCAGCACGCGGAACTTCACTTCGCGCTCGAGGTTCTTCTTGATGTCGGCGCGCAGGGCCTCGACCGTGCCTTCCTTGATGCCCAGGGCCTTGGCGAACGATTCGTTCACGTCGGGCAGGTGCTGGGCCTCGATCTTCTTGACCGTGACCAGGAAGTCGGCTTCCTTGCCGGCGACGTCCTTGCCGTGATAGTCGGCAGGGAACGCGAGCGGGAAGGTCTTCGACTCGCCGGCCTTCATGCCGCGCACGGCCTTCTCGAAGGCTTCGAGCATCTGGCCCTCGCCCAGCAGGAACTGGAAGCCGTCGGCCTTGCCGCCGGCGAAGGGTTCGCCGTCGATCTTGCCTTCGAAGTCGATGCTGACGCGGTCGCCGTCGGCGGCCACGTCCGCCGCGCCGCGCTGGGCGAACGAACGGCGCTGCTTGCGCAGGATCTCGACGGTCTTGTCGATGGCTTCTTCGGTGACTTCAGCGGCGACGCGCTCGACCTCGGCTTCGGCCAGGTCGGCGATCTTCACTTCCGGATAGACCTCGAAGGTCGCGTCGAAGGCCAGCTGGCCCTCGGCGGCATCGTCCTTCTGGGCGATGCTGGGCATGCCGGCGACGCGCAGCTTGGCCTCGTTGGCGGCGACGCTGAAGGCCTCGCCCAGCTTGTCGTTGACGACTTCGTACTGGACCTGGGCGCCGTAGCGCTGTTCCACGAAGGACATCGGCACCTTGCCGGGGCGGAAGCCGTCGGCCTTGACCGTGCGGGCCAGCTTCTTCAGGCGCGACTGGACTTCGGAGTTGATGTCAGTGGCCGCCAGCGTGAGCGTGATGCGGCGTTCGAGCTTTTCGAGAGTTTCGACGGTGACAGCCATAGTGGACTCGGAATCAGTTGAGAGTGTGGTGCGCGGGGCCGGACTCGAACCGGCACGCCCGTGAAGGCGTCAGGACCTAAACCTGGTGCGTCTACCAATTTCGCCACCCGCGCCGGGTGAACTGAGGTCGTCGCGATCGCTGCATGCAGTCCTGCGCGACGGCCCCTTGGTAATTCATGATGCGAAGGAGGAGCCCAGGCCCCTGCCCTCCGCGATCCGGAAAACCGGCGATTGTAATCAAGGAATCGACGCTTTCCGACGCACCCCGCCCGTCCCGGGCGGGGAAACCCTGCGGGGTCCGTGCGCGATCAATGCGTCGTGGGCGCGATGCCGGCGTCCTTGTCGCGCTCGACCCGGAACCAGGCGGCGTACATCGCCGGCAAGGCCAGCAGCGTCAGCACGGTGGCGACGATCAGGCCGCCCATGATGGCGACGGCCATCGGGCCCCAGAACACGCTGCGCGACAGCGGCACCATCGCCAGCACGGCGGCGGCGGCGGTCAGCGCGATCGGGCGCAGACGGCGCACGGCGGATTCGACGATCGCCTGTGCCGGCGGCACGCCGCGGCTGCGGTCCTGTTCGATCTGATCGATCAGGATGACGGAGTTCCGCTGGATCATGCCCATCAGCGCGATGACGCCCAGCAGCGCGACGAAGCCGAACGGCCGGTTCAGCAGCAGCAGCGCCGCGGACACGCCGGCGATGCCGAGGAAGCCGGTCAGGAAGGCCAGCATGGCGCGCGAGAAGCTGTGCAGCTGCAGCATCAGCAGCGTGAAGGTGATGAACAGCATGATCGGCACGCCGGCCGCGATCGAGCCCGTGCCCTTGCTGCTCTCCTCCACCGCGCCAGCGATCGAGATCGAATAGCCGGGCGGCATCTCCTTCTGCATGGCATCGAGCGCGGGCCAGAGCTGGTTCGTCACCGTCGCGCCCTGCAGGCCCTCGATGACGTCGCCCTGGACGGTGATCGCGAACTGGCGGCTCTCGCGGTGCATCACGCCGGGCTCCCAGGTGAACTGGGGCTTGGCGATCTGCGTCAGCGGCACCGAGCGGCCCGAGGCCGTCGGCACGTAGGCATTGGCGAGTTCGGACAGCGTGTCGCGTTCCTGCACCGGCTGGCGCAGGACGATGTCGATCAACCGGTCGGCCTCGCGGTACTGCGCCACCGTCGTCCCGGTCACGAGGATGCGCGCCGCCTGCGCGATGCTCTGGCTGGTCACCCCCAGCGCACGCGCCTTGTCCTGGTCGACCTGCAGGCGCAGGACCTTGATGGCTTCATTCCAGTTGTCGTTGACGCCGACCATGTTGGGGTTCGCGCGCATCTGTTCCTTGGCACGGTCGGCGTAGATCCGCAGCTGCGCAGGATCGTCGCCGGCGATGCGGAACTGCACCGGGTACGGCACCGGCGGCCCGTTGGGCAGCAGCTTCACGCGGCCGCGCACCTCGGAGAACTCCTGCGCCAGGATCTGCGGCAGCTTGTGGCGAAGCGTCTCGCGGTCGGCCGGCGTCTTCGGCTGGATGATGGCCTGGCTGACGTTGGTGTTCGGCAGGATCTGGTCCAGCGGCAGGTAGAAGCGCGGCACGCCCGAGCCCACCCAGGTGGCGATGCTCCCCACCAGCGGCTCCTTGGCCATGCGGGCCTCGAAGCGCTTGGCGATGACGTTGCTCTCCTCGATCGTTGCGCCCTCGGGCAGCCACAGGTCGACCAGGATCTCCGGCCGGCTCGAGTCCGGGAAGAACTGCTGCTGCACCTTGCCCATGCCGGCCAGGCCGAGCACGAACACCAGGATCGTCAGGCCGATCGTCTTCCAGCGGTTGAACACGCACCACGCGACCCAGCGGCGGAAGCGGTTGTAGAACGGCGTGTCGAAGACCTCGTGCGCCTCGCCTTCGTGGCCGGCGCGGGTCTTGAGCAGCAGCGCGCCCAGATACGGCACGAAGTAGACCGACACCAGCCAGGAGATCACCAGCGCCGCCGCGGTCACGGCGAAGATGGCGTACGTGTACTCACCCACAGTGGACTTCGCCAGGCCGATCGGCAGGAAACCCACCGCGGTGATCAGCGTGCCGGTCAGCATCGGCTTGGCGGTGGCGTCGTAGGCATACGTCGCCGCGTGCATCTTGTCGTAGCCCTCTTCGAGCTTGCGCACCATCATCTCGACGGCAATGATGGCGTCGTCCACCAGCAGGCCGAGCGCGATGATCAGCGACCCGAGCGAGATCTTGTGCAGTCCCACGCCGGCGTAGAGCATCACGACGAAGGTGATCGCCAGCACCAGCGGGATCGTGATGCCGACCACCAGACCCGGCCACACGTCGATGCGCAGCGGCTTGGTGTGCAGTCCCAGCGCGATGAAGCTCACGCCGAGCACGACGACGACGGCCTCGATCAGCACGTGCACGAACTCACCCACCGAGCTCTTCACGGCGGTGGGCTGGTCCTGGATCTGCTGCAGCGAGATGCCCGCGGGCAGTTGCTGCTGCAGACGCTTGACGCTGGCCTGCAGCGCCTTGCCCAGCGCGATGATGTCGCCGCCCTTGCCCATCGACACGCCCAGCGCCACGACCTGCTTGCCGTTGAAACGGACCATCGTCGTGGCCGGATCGACGTAGCCGCGGCGGACCTTGGCGATGTCGCCCAGGCGGATGCTGCTGGCCGCGCCGGTCTGCGTGTTGGTGCCGCGGATCGGGAATTCGCTCAGCGCCTGGACCGAGTTGAGCTGGCCCTCGATGCGGATCTGCACGTTGGCGCTGCCGGCGTTCATCGTGCCGGCGCTCTCGACCGCGTTCTGCGCGTTGAGCTGCGACACGACCTGGTTGAAGTCCAGGCCCAGTTCGGCGAGGCGCTTCTGCGAGATCTCGATGAACAGCTTCTCCGCCTGGACGCCGAACAGGTCGACCTTGGCCACGTCCTGCACGCGCAGGAGTTCGGAGCGGACCGCCTCGGCCTGCTGACGCAGCTCCTCGATGGAGAAGCCGCCGTCCGACGACAGCGCGAAGATCGAGCCGTAGACGTCGCCGAATTCATCGTTGAAGAACGGTCCCAGCACGCCCTGAGGCAGCGTGGCCCGCAGGTCGCCGATCTTCTTGCGGACCGTGTACCAGAGCTGCGGCACCTCGCCGCCGGCCGTGTTGTCCTTCACCTGGAAGATGGTGAGCGACTCCCCCGGCTTGGTGTAGCTGCGGATCTTGTCGGCGTGCGGCACCTCCTGGAGGGTGCGCTCGATCTTGTCGGTGACCTGTTCGGCCATCTGCTGCGGCGTCGCGCCGGGCCAGTAGGCCTGCACGACCATCGCACGGAAGGTGAACGGCGGGTCTTCGTCCTGGCCCAGCTGGAAGTAGGCGGCGAAGCCCAGCACCATCAGCACCACCATCAGGTAGCGCGTCAGCGGGGCATGCTCCAGCGCCCAGCGCGAGAGGTTGAAACCGGCGCGGCTCGGATTGCTCATTCAGGGGCTCCCGAGGCTCAGCGCGATGCGGTCGCCGAGGCGGGCGCGGGCGTGGGCGCGGTGCCCTCGGTCGGCGTGCCCGGCGGGACGAAGCGCCGGACCTTCTGCCCCGGTGTCAGCACGTGGCCGCCTGCGGCCACGACTTCCATGCCGGGTGACAGGCCCTGCACGACCAGTTCGTTGCCCTCGGCGCCAACGACGGTCACCGACCGCGGGCTCACCGCCATCGTCTTCGGGTCGAGCAGCAGCACCGCGCTCTTGCCCTGCGATTCCATCACCGCGCTCAGCGGCAGCTTGATCGCGTTGTCCGACGGCACGCCCGTGAGGACGACGGTGGCGGTCTGGCCGAGATGGACGCTGGGATCGTTCAGCTCAGCCTTCACCAGGAAGGTCCGGGTCACGGGATCGGCAGCAGCGGCCAGTTCGCGCAGCTTGATCGGCTGCGCCTCGGACTTGGCATCGGTCCAGAGGCGGACCTTCAGGCCGTCCGGACGGGCCGCGGCGGCGCGCACCAGCGCGACCTGGTCCTCGGAGACGGAGAACACGATGTCGCGCGGACCGTCGTTGGCCACTCGCACGACGGGCGTGCCCGCCGCCACGACCATGCCGGGCTCCGCGTCGATGCCGGTCACGACCCCTGCCGCGTCGGCGATCAGGCTCGAGTACTGCGCCTGGTTGCGTTGCACGTCGGACTGGGCGCGCGCCGATTCGAACTGGGCCTGGGCGGCCTTGAAGGCGGCGTCGCGGCGATCGAGTTCCGCCGCACTGATGAAGCCCTGGCGGTGCAGATCGATATAGCGCCGGTAGTCGGCGCCGAGCTGGTCGCGATTCACGCGGGCGGCCAGCACGGTGGACTTCGCGGCTTCCTGGGCGAGCACCAGATCCGAGCTGTCGATCCGCGCCAGCACCTGCCCGGGCTTGACCACCGATCCGAGGTCCACCTTGCGTTCCAGGATCTTTCCGGCAACGCGGAAGGACAGTCGCGATTCGAGACGGGCCCGCACTTCGGCAGCGAACTCGCGTTGCAGGCCGGCCGATTGCGGCGCCAGCACCAGGGTGCGCACGTAGCGCTCCGGCTCGGGCGGCGGCTCCTGCTTGCCGCAGGCGGCCAGCAAGGCCACGGCGGCGGTCGCCGCCAGCCACTTCAAGGCGCGCCCCCAGGACCCGGCGAGCGCAGGTTCGGAGATGGCGCCGGAAGCGCCGGCGGGCAGGGACACAAGAGACCGTTGGGGCATGAACACCTCGACAAAGCCACGACGCCCGACCTTGGGCATCGGAGTAACTGACTGACCGGTCAGTAATGTATTCAGCGTGTCCGAACGTGTCAAACCGACGGCGTACGGTTCGCTGGGGTACTGCTCGTGGTTTGCGGAGATTGACGTCCGTCGCGGAACCGCTGGTGGTCCGGGACGTCAGGTTGACGCAAACGGCATCGCCCGCTCAGCGGAGAATGCCGCCCGTGAGCATAGAGCACTACGAAAACTTTCCTGTCGCTTCCTGGCTGAGCCCGCCGGCGCTGCGTCCCGCGATCATGGCGATCTACCGGTTCGCGCGGACGGCCGACGACCTGGCCGATGAAGGCGACGCCACGCCTGCGCAGCGGCTGCGCGACCTGGCCGACTACCGCACCGACCTGCGGGCCGTCGCGGCCGGCCAGGCGCCGTCGACTCGCTGGGCGTCGCGGGTGTTCGTGCCGCTGGGACGCGTCCTCGCGGAGCACCGGCTGCCGGTGCCGCTCCTGGACGATCTGCTCGATGCCTTCGAGCAGGACCTCGTGAAAACCGACTACGCCACCCGCGCCGAGCTGATCGACTACTGTCGCCGTTCGGCCAACCCGGTCGGACGCCTGCTGCTGCATCTGTACGGCATCGACGACGCCGAATCGCTGCGGCGCTCGGACGCGATCTGCTCCGCGCTGCAACTGATCAATTTCTGGCAGGACTTCACCGTCGACGGCCCACGCGGTCGGATCTATGCACCTCAGGAGGACCGCCGACGTCACGGCGTCGAGGGACAGGCCCTGCTGTCGCTGGAAGACAGTCCGGCGGCCCGTGCGCTGATCTCGGAACTCTGTGACTGGGCCCGCGACCTGATGGCCGAGGGCGCCCCGCTGGCCCGCCGGATTCCGGGCCGGGCCGGTTGGGAGCTGCGCTTGGTGGTACAAGGCGGCCTCCACATCCTCGACAAGCTGGCATCGAACCGTTTCGATGCCCTGCTGCGACGGCCGACGATCGTCGCGTCCGACGCGCCGCTGCTGCTGTGGCGCGCCGTGACGATGCCGGCGGACCCTACGAACCCACGCCGCGAAGGGACGGCGCGATGAGCACCAATACTGACAAGACTGCCGACAAGGCCTCCGACAAGACGACCGCCGCTGGCACTTCCACGCCCGAGCAGTACGTTCAGCAGAAAGCCGCCGCGAGCGGCTCGAGCTTCTACTACGCCTTCCTCTTCCTGCCGCCGCCGCGCCGCGGCGATCACCGCCTTCTATGCGTTCTGCCGCGAGGTCGACGACGTGGTCGACGAGGTGTCCGATCCGGGCGTCGCCGCGACCAAGCTGGCCTGGTGGCGCAAGGAAGCGATGAGCGCCTTCAGCGGCCAGCCGTCGCATCCGGCGATGAAGGCACTGATGCCGCACGTGAAGGACTACGACATCCGCCTGGAGCATCTGCTCGCCGTCATCGACGGCTGCCAGATGGACCTGGAGCAGACGCGCTACCTCGACTACCCCGGCCTGCAGCGCTATTGCCACCTGGTGGCGGGTGTCGTGGGCGAGGTGGCCTCGGGCATCTTCGGCCGCACCGATCCGCGCACCATCGCCTATGCCCACAAGCTGGGCCAGGCGATGCAGCTCACCAACATCATCCGGGACGTCGGCGACGACGCGCGGCGCGGTCGCATCTACCTGCCCGTCAGCGAACTGCAGCAATTCGACGTGAAGGCGCATGAAATCCTCAAGCGCGATGCGCCCTGGGGCTACAGCGACCGCTTCACCGCGCTGATGAAGTTCCAGGCGGAGCGCGCGCACGCGCTTTATGACGAGGCCGTGGCACTGCTGTCCGACGCCGACCGCAAGGCGCAGAAGCCTGGACTCATGATGGCCAACATCTACCGCACGCTGCTGCGCGAGATCGAGTCGGAAAACTTCCAGGTCCTGCACCAGCGTATCGCGCTGACGCCGCTGCGCAAGCTGTGGATCGCGATGAAGACGAACTGGCGCGGGCGCTGACGTGAAGCGGGTAGCCGTCATCGGCGGCGGCTGGGCGGGGCTCGCCGCGGCCGTGGAGGCGGTGTCGCTGGGCGCCACCGTCACGCTGTTCGAGATGGCGCCGACCCTCGGCGGGCGGGCACGCAGTCTCGAGGGCATCGAGCCGGTACTCGACAACGGCCAGCACATCCTGATCGGCGCCTACACGGAGACGCTGGCGCTGATGCGCCGCGTGGGGGGCGATCCCGACGCCGACCTGCTCCGCATGCCGCTGCGGCTGCGTTATCCCGATCGCGAGACGCTCCGACTGCCGCCGGGGCCGCCCACCCTGGCCTTCCTGCGCGGCGTGCTGGGCTGCACCGCATGGTCGAGGCGCGACCGGCTGCGCTTCCTGGTGACGAGCAGCCTGTGGACGATGCGCGGGTTCCGCTGCGATCCGGCGTTGACGGTCGCCGAGCTTTGCGCCGGTCTGCCGCGCGCGGTGCGCGACGACCTGATCGACCCGCTGTGCGTCGCCGCGCTCAACACGCCGGCGGAGCAGGCCAGTGCCCAGGTGTTCCTGCGGGTGCTCAAGGACGCGCTGTTCAGCGGCCCGGGCAGTGCCGACCTCCTGCTGCCGCGGCGCGGACTGAGCGCGTTGCTGCCGACCCCGACGAGCGCCTGGTTGCAGTCCCGCGGTGCGGAGATCCGCCCCCGGCGCGTCCAGCGACTTGAAGCGGCAGGCCGACAGTGGGCCATCGACGGCGACGCCTTCGACGCCCTCATCGTCGCCTGCAGTTCCGTCGAAGCTTCGCGACTCACGAGAGACCTGGCGCCGCACTGGAGCGCTGCCGCCGGCGCGTTCGAGTTCCAGCCGATCGTCACCATCTACCTGGAGAGCGCAGGTTCGGCATTGCCCGCGCCGATGGTGGCGCTGCGCGAATCGTCGACCGCGCCTGCCCAATTCGCCTTCGACCTGGGACAACTCGGGCAGCAGGCGGGGCTCTTCAGCCTGGTCGTCAGCGGCGCCGCGCCATGGGTCGCGCGAGGACTCGACATCACCGGCGCTGCCGCGCTGGCACAGGCCCAGCAGCACTTCCACTGGGCGACGCCCCCGCGCATCGTGCGCGTGCTCAGCGAAAAGCGCGCGACCTTCGCCTGCACGCCGAATCTGCGCCGCCCGGATCCGCTGGTCGTGCCGGGGATCTGGGCCGCCGGCGACTATCTCGCCGGCCCCTACCCGGCCACGCTGGAAGGCGCCGTACGCAGCGGGCTGGCCGCTGCCCGTTCCGCAATGCGGCAACCTTTGGGCGGAATGTCCGATTGACGCTCACCGCTGACCGCGCCACGCACCGCTGATGGGCGGAAACGACGGTTTGCGCCCGCTAGATGCCTCTCTCGGTTTCGCCATGCAAAACCCGTGAGAAATCCTTCACAATCGTCCGCCATGAAGTCCAAGGAGCTGCAGACCCCCGCCATCCAGGTCCTCGAGCGCACATTCGCGCTGCTGGATGTCCTGGCCCAGCATCAGGATCCGGTGTCCCTGAAGCTCATCAGCGAAACCACGGGCCTGCATCCGTCGACCGCCCACCGCATCTTGAACGACCTCGCGCTGGGACGTTATGTGGACCGGCCCGAAGCCGGCAGCTACCGGCTGGGCATGCGCCTGCTGGAGCTGGGCAATCTGGTGAAGGCCCGCCTGGACGTGCGCGAGGCCGCGATCGGCCCGATGCGCGAGCTCCACAAGCTGACGCATCAGCCAGTCAACCTGTCGGTCCGGCAAGGCGACGAGATCGTCTACATCGAGCGCACCTACTCCGAACGCAGTGGCATGCAGGTCGTTCGCGCGGTCGGCGGCCGCGCGCCGCTGCATCTGACGTCCGTCGGCAAACTCTTCCTCGCCAGCGACGATCCACAGCGCGTGCGGGCCTATGCGACGCGCACGGGACTCTCCGGCCACACGCGCAACAGCCTGACCGAGATCAACCTCCTCGAGCGCGAAATGGCGCTGGTCCGCCAGCGCGGCGTCGCGCGCGACGACGAGGAACTCGAGTTGGGCGTGCGCTGCATGGCAGCCGGGATCTACGACGACCAGGGCAAGCTGGTAGCAGGGCTGTCGATCTCGGCGCCTGCAGACCGGCTGGAAGAAGGCTGGCTGCCTCGTCTCAAGGAAACGGCGACGCGGATCTCGGCATCGCTGGGCTTCCGAGGCTGAACTCGCGCGCCCTCGCCCGCCGCATTCCGCCCCGACAGGACGCCGGAAAAGAAAAGACGAAGCGAAGACGACGAAGCGGGCACGAGGCCCGCTTCTTTCATTCCAGGGGCAACCCGGCTTACTTGGCCGAAACCACGGGCGTCAGGGCCGTCGCACCGACGGTCGCCGGCGTCGCAACGGCCGCCAGCGGCGACGCGGCACCGGTCAGCCACTTGCGCACGCGCTCGGCGTCGCCGATGCGCGAGTACTTCCCGGCCGAATCCAGGAACACCATGATCAGCTTGCGGCCGGCGAGCTGCGCCTGCATCACCAGGCACTGGCCGGCCTCGTTGATGAAAC
The DNA here is from genome assembly GCF_050632145.1 of Roseateles chitinivorans. Taxonomy (GTDB): domain Bacteria; phylum Pseudomonadota; class Gammaproteobacteria; order Burkholderiales; family Burkholderiaceae_C; genus Roseateles; species Roseateles chitinivorans_B. The sequence continues at coordinate 3,256,932 of NZ_CP192577.1, read as the reverse complement.
CGGTCTTCTGCAGGCCGATGTCCCAGTCGCCCTTGCGGACCAGGCCGTTGGTCGTGCCGAATCGGACCTGTTTGCGGCCCAGCGCGACGGTGTATTCGGACGAGGTCGACAGTTCGCGCATCAGCGGGAACGAGTGAGCGACCTTGACCAGCTTGGCCAGGTCGGCGGCGCTGGACTGGTTGCGGCTGGACAGCCCGGTCGGCTCGACGTAATGCGTGTCCATCATGCCCAGCATGTGGGCCTTGGCATTCATCGCCGCGACGAAGGTTTCCAGGCCGCCCGGATAGTTGCGACCGAGCGCATGCGCCGCCCGGTTCTCCGACGACATCAGCGCCAGGTGCAGCAGTTCGCCGCGCGTCAGCGTCGTGCCGACGGCCAGGCGGGACCCGGTGAACTTCTCGGTGTCCTTGTCGTCGTCGGTGATCTCGATCTTGTCGTCGAGCGACTGGTTCGCCTCCACGACGAGCAGCGCGGTCATCAGCTTGGTGATGGACGCGATCGGCAGCACCGCCGACGGATTCTTCGAGAACAGGACCTCGTTGGTGTCCTGGTCGACGACGTAGGCGACGCTGGATTTCAGGTCGAGGGGGTCTTCGGTGTCGTGCAGGCCGTACATCGTCCCGAAGGACGGTTTGGACGGGACGACTTCCCGGACCGGGGCCGCCGCGCGGGCAGCCACCTTGCGTGGCGAGCGCGGGGCCGGCTTGGCCTGCCGCACGCTCTTCACCTTGGCTTTGGAGGACGACGAGGTGGCCGCCTGCGCCGATTGGATCGGCGCGAGACTGGCGGTCAAGCCCGTCAGCAACATGACGCCGCTGAGCGCGGCACCAGACAGCAATGTCGCAATGGTCTTCAATCCAGTCCCCAGGTCAGTGGGCGCGAGTTTAGGGGATCGCTGAAAGACCGGCAAGATCAATGACTTAACGCAGGCTCTTAAAGTACCTGAATCCGTGCCATCCGACGCGGCCATGGGCGCCGCGTGCGCTGTCCTGTCAACCTTGGGCGGCGACCCGCTCCGTCTTGCTCTGCAACTTGTTCAGAGCGCTCAAATATGCTTTGGCGGAAGCGACCACGATATCGGGATCTGCCCCCACGCCGTTCACCACGCGCCCCGCATGTTGCAGGCGCACCGTGACTTCGCCCTGCGATTCTGTGCTGCCGCTGGTGATCGCACTGACGGAATACAGCAGCATTTCCGCCCCACTTTGAACCTTGCTCTCGATGGCCTTGAGCACCGCGTCCACCGGACCGTTGCCGTCGCTCTCGGTGCGATGCTCCGTCTCGCCCTCGGCGAAGACCACCTGCGCCTGGGGCCGCTCGCCGGTTTCCGAGCGCTGCGCCAGCGCCACCAACCGGTAATGTTCCTGGACCTGGGTGACCGACTCATCCATCACCAGCGCGATGATGTCCTCGTCGAAGATCTCCGACTTGCGGTCGGCCAGGTCCTTGAACCGGACGAAGGCGGCGTTGATCTCGGCCTCCGACTCCAGCACCACGCCCAGCTCCTGCAGCCGCTGCTTGAACGCGTTGCGCCCCGACAGCTTGCCCAGCACGATCTTGTTGGCGCTCCAGCCGACGTCCTCGGCGCGCATGATCTCGTAGGTGTCGCGCGCCTTCAGCACGCCGTCCTGGTGGATGCCGGACGCATGCGCGAAGGCGTTGGCGCCGACCACCGCCTTGTTCGGCTGGATCACGAAACCGGTGGTCTGCGAGACCAGCTTCGACGCCGGCACGATCTGCGACGGATCCACCCGCACATCCAACCCGAAATAGTCGCGGCGCGTCTTCACCGCCATCACGACCTCCTCCAGCGAGCAGTTGCCGGCCCGCTCGCCCAGGCCGTTGATGGTGCATTCCACCTGGCGGGCGCCACCGATCTTCACGCCGGCCAACGAGTTCGCCACCGCCATGCCCAGATCGTTGTGGCAGTGGACGCTCCAGATCGCCTGGTCGGAGTTCGGTACGCGCTCACGCAGCGTCTTGATGAACTGGCCGTAAAGCTCCGGGATCGCGTAGCCGACGGTATCGGGGATGTTGATGGTGCGCGCGCCCTCGCGGATCACCGCCTCGACCACGCGGGCGAGGAACTCCGGGTCGGAGCGGTAACCGTCCTCGGGCGAGAACTCGATGTCGTCGGTCAGGTTGCGGGCGAAACGCACGGCCTGGGTCGCCTGCTCCAGGACCTGATCGCGGGTCATGCGCAGCTTCTTCTCCATGTGGAGTTCGCTGGTGGCGATGAACGTATGGATGCGGGCGCGCGCCGCGCCCTTGAGCGCCTCGGCGGCACGGGCGATGTCGCGGTCGTTGGCCCGGGCGAGCGAGCAGATCGTGCTGTCACGGACGGCGTCGGCAATCGCCTTGACCGCCTCGAAGTCGCCCTGGCTCGCCGCCGCGAAACCGGCCTCGATCACGTCCACCTTCAGCCGTTCCAGTTGCCGCGCGATGCGCAGCTTCTCGTCCTTGGTCATGGACGCGCCGGGCGATTGCTCACCATCGCGCAGCGTGGTGTCGAAAATGATCAGATGGTCGGACATGACGGGGCTTCCTTGCGGTGGCGGGCCGCGGGCCGGAGCGGCCCGATGAGCGAGTTTAGGTGGGCAACGGTGGCGCGATGACGCAGTCGCGGCGACCCCGGCGGGCCGCCGCGGCACGTCACACCGCGACGCGGTCGGCGAGCTTCAGCACACCGCGCTGCGAGGCGCGACGCAGTCCGGAGACGATCGCCTTCAGCGAGGCCGAGGCGATGTTGCCGTCCATGCCGACGCCGAACAGCGTCGCCTCGCCCACCCGCAGCTCCAGGTAGGCCACCGCCTGCGCGTCGGCGCCGCTGCCCATCGCGTGCTCGTGGTAGTCCAACACCCGCACCTGCGTCTTCAGCAGCTTGTTCAGGCCCTCGACGAACGCGTCGATCGGTCCCTTGCCCTGGCCGTCGATCTTGACCATGCGCACGCACAGGTCGGCCTGCGCCTGGACGCGGGTCTGGCCGTCCTCGGCGGTGTCGATCTGCGGGTGCAGCGACGGCGCCTGCTTCACGCCGTACTCGCGGTCGAAGATCCGCCACAGGTCGGCCGCGCCCAGTTCCTTGCCGTTCGTGTCCATCACGCCCTGGACGATCTGGCTGAACTCGATCTGCAGGCGGCGCGGCAGTTCGATGCCATATTCAGCCTCGAGCAGGTAGGAGATGCCGCCCTTGCCCGACTGGCTGTTGACGCGGATCACCGCCTCGTAGCTGCGGCCCAAGTCCTTCGGGTCGATCGGCAGGTATGGAATTTCCCAGACGTCGCCTTCCTTGCGCGCGGCGAAGGCCTTCTTGATCGCGTCCTGGTGCGAGCCGGAGAACGAGGTGTAGACCAGCTCACCGACGTACGGATGGCGCGGATGCACCGGCAGCTGATTGCAGTGCTCGACGCAGCGGCGGATCTCGTCGATGTCGGAGAAATCCAGCGCCGGATGCACGCCCTGCGTGTACAGGTTGAGCGCGACGTTCACCAGGTCCAGGTTGCCGGTGCGCTCGCCGTTGCCGAAGAGGCAGCCTTCAAGGCGATCCGCGCCGGCCATGATCGACAGCTCGGCGGCAGCCGTGCCGGTGCCGCGGTCGTTGTGCGGATGCACGGACAGCACGATGCAGTCACGTTGTGCGACGTTGCGGCCCATCCACTCGATCATGTCGGCGAACAGGTTCGGCGTGGAGTGCTCGACCGTCGACGGCAGGTTGATGATGATCTTGCGCTCCGGGGTCGCGCCCCAGGCTGCCGTCACTGCGTCGACGACGCGCTTGGAGAAGCTCAGTTCGGCGCTGGAGAACATCTCCGGCGAATATTCGAAGCGGAAGTCCGTCTCCGGCTGCTTGTCGGCGAACTCGCGGATCATCCGCGTATGGGTGACGGCCAGGTCGACGATCTCGTCCTCGCTCATGCCCAGCACGACGCGACGCATCACCGGCGCGACGGCGTTGTACAGGTGGACGACCGCCCGCTTGGCGCCGACCAGTGATTCGAAGGTGCGTTCGATCAACGGCTGGCGCGCCTGCGTCAGGACCTGGATCGTCACGTCGTCGGGAATGTGGCCCTGCTCGATCAGCAGCCGCACGAAGTCGAAGTCAGTCTGCGACGCGGATGGGAAACCGACCTCAATCTCCTTGAATCCGATCTTCACCAGCATCTGGAACATGCGCAGCTTGCGCTCGGGGTCCATCGGCTCGATGAGGGCCTGATTGCCGTCTCGCAGGTCGGTGCTCAGCCACAGCGGCGCCTTCGTGATCTGCACGTCGGGCCAGCGGCGGTCCGGCAAGGCGATGGGGGCGAAGGCGCGGTACTTGGTCTGCGGTTGCTTGAGCATGAGAGCGTTCCTGTGGGTTCAGGGGGCGCAACTCGCAGACTCTCCAGAAACAGGAACGGCCCGTTGCGAGTTGCATTCGGGCCGTTGATCTGGGATGAGCGTCTGGATGGACGGACGTGCGCGATCTAGCGAACCCGAAGGTCACCTAGTAGTAGCAGCGCAATTCGGGCCGGGGACGTCATAGCTGTTGAATATAGGGGCGCGGCGCGGGGAACGTCAACGCCCATGGACGAATGACCGCGCCCCAAGCATTCGCTATCGGTGAAGGCCCGCTTCATCGGGTTCATCGGTGGACATCGCGATCACGCTGGCTGGCTTGCCCTTGGCGCGCCGGACCGCGTAGACGATGTAACCCGAGATGCCGTACGCGCAGAAGACGCCGAACAGCACCCGCGGCGGGTCGATGTTGATCGCCGCGATGGCCAGCATGATCACGACCAGCACGATGAAGGGCACCGAGCGCTTGAAGGTGATGTCCTTGAAGCTGTAGAACGGTGCGTTGGTCACCATCGTCAGACCCGCGTAGAGCGTGAAGCCGAAGGCCAGCCACGCCAGCGCGGGGTCGTGGTGGATGTCCTTGTAGCCGGCGCTGTCGAGCGCCCAGATCAGGCTCATCACCAGTGCGGCAGCGGCCGGGCTGGGCACCCCCTGGAAGAAGCGCCGGTCCACGACCCCGATGTTCGTGTTGAAGCGCGCGAGACGCAGCGCGGCGCCGGCGATGTAGACGAAGGCGGCGAACCAGCCCCACTTGCCCAATCCCTGCAGCGCCCAGGAGTACATGATCAGCGCCGGCGCGGCGCCGAAGGAGACCATGTCGGACAGCGAGTCCATCTGCTCGCCGAAGGTGCTCTGCGTGTTGGTCATGCGCGCGACGCGCCCGTCCAGGCTGTCGAGGACCATCGCCGCGAAGATGCCGTAGACGGACTGCTCGAAGCGGCCGCCGATGCCCATCACGATCGCATAGAAGCCGCTGAACAGCGCCGCCAGCGTGAAGAGGTTGGGCAACAGGTAGATGCCCTTGTGGCGCGGGCGCTGCGGGGCGTCGAGGCTGTCCGCCTCATCCTCGTCGAGCAGGTCCACGCTCTTGTTTTCGGTCGAATTCATGGGGCGCGAGGATAACTCACTGCATCAATGGAAAAGGCCGCGCGGTGCGACCCGCGCGGCCTTCTGGATTGATCTGACGCGATCTGCGCGGATCAGTTCTTGGACTTGTCGACCAGCTTGTTGGCCTTGATCCACGGCATCATCGCGCGCAGCTGCTCGCCGACCTGCTCGATCGGGTGCTCGGCGGTCAGGCGGCGGCGGCTGATCAGCGTCGGGGCGCCGGCCTTGTTCTCCAGGATGAAGGACTTGGCGTACTCGCCGGTCTGGATGTCCTTCAGGCACTGGCGCATCGCGTCCTTGGTCGCGGCGGTCACCACGCGCGGGCCGGTCACGTACTCGCCGTACTCCGCGTTGTTGGAGATCGAGTAGTTCATGTTGGCGATGCCGCCTTCATAGATCAGGTCGACGATCAGCTTGAGCTCGTGCAGGCACTCGAAGTAGGCCATTTCGGGCGCGTAACCGGCTTCGGTCAGCGTCTCGAAGCCCGCCTTGATCAGCTCGACGGCACCGCCGCACAGCACGGCCTGCTCGCCAAACAGGTCGGTCTCGGTCTCTTCGCGGAACGAGGTCTGGATGATGCCGGCCTTGCCGCCGCCGTTCGCGGCCGCGTAGCTCAGGGCCAGGTCACGCGCCTTGCCGGTCTTGTCGGCGTAGACGGCGATCAGGTGGGGCACGCCGCCGCCCTGCTTGTAGGTGTTGCGCACCGTGTGGCCCGGGGCCTTCGGGGCGACCATCCACACGTCCAGGTCCTCGCGCGGCTGCACCTGGCCGTAATGGACGTTGAAGCCGTGGGCGAAGGCCAGCGACGCGCCCTGCTTGATGTTGGGCTCGACTTCCTTCTTGTACACGTCGGCGATCTGCTCGTCGGGCAGCAGGATCATGACCACGTCGGCGGCCTTCACCGCGTCGGCGATCTCGGCAACCTTCAGGCCGGCGCCTTCCGCCTTGGCCCAGGACGCGCCGGCACGGCGCAGCCCGACGGTGACCTTCACGCCGCTCTCGTTCAGGTTCTGGGCATGGGCGTGGCCTTGTGAGCCGTAGCCGATGATGGTGACGTTCTTGCCCTTGATCAGGCTGAGGTCGGCGTCCTTGTCGTAATACACGTTCATGATGGTCTCTCCGGGGAAAACAGGTCAGGGGTTGTTCGGTGAAGGGTGTTCAGTGGTCGCGGCGCTCAGACGCGCAGGATGCGCTCGCCACGGCCGATGCCGCTGGTGCCGGTGCGCACCGTCTCGAGGATCGCGCTGCGGTCGATCGCATCGATGAAGGCGTCGAGCTTGCCGGCGTCGCCGGTCAGCTCGATCGTGTAGGTCTTCTCGGTGACGTCGATGACGTGGCCGCGGAAGATGTCGGCGGTGCGCTTGAGCTCCTCGCGCTCCTTGCCGACGGCGCGCACCTTGATCAGCATGAGCTCGCGCTCGATGTAGCGGCCCTCGGTCAGGTCAACGACCTTGACGACCTCGATCAGCCGGTTCAGGTGCTTGGTGATCTGCTCGATCACGTCGTCGCTGCCGCTGGTGACGATGGTCATCCGGGACAGCGACGGGTCTTCCGTCGGCGCCACGGTCAGGCTCTCGATGTTGTAGCCCCGGGCGGAGAACAGCGCGACGACGCGCGACAGCGCCCCCGGCTCGTTCTCGATGAGCAAAGCAATGATGTGTTTCATGGAATCTCGTCCTTCGCGCTCTTCAGACCGCCGGCGGTAACCGGTCGGCCCTTGGCCACGCTCTTCGATCTAGGAATCAGGCCGGTTCGCCCTGAGCGATTCGGGCCGTCCGCCGCCGGTCGCGAGGCGCGCGGTAACGCGCGTCACGCCGGACGGCTTCGGGCCGTCATCGGTCTCAGAGGTCCTCGGACCCCAGCAGCATCTCGGAGATGCCCTTGCCCGCCTGCACCATCGGCCAGACGTTCTCGGTCGGATCGGTGCGCACGTCGATGAAGACGGTGCGGTCCTTCAAGCGCATCGCCTCCCGCAGTGCGGGCTCCACATCCGAGGGCTTCTCCACCAGCAAGCCGACGTGCCCGTAGGCCTCGGCCAGCTTGACGAAGTCGGGCAGCGCATCCATGTAGCTGTGCGAGTAGCGCTTGCCGTAGTCCAGCTCCTGCCACTGCCGCACCATGCCCAGGTAGCGGTTGTTCAGCGAGACCACCTTCACAGGCGTCTTGTACTGCTGGCAGGTGGACAGTTCCTGGATGTTCATCTGGATGCTGCCCTCGCCGGTGATGCAGAACACATCCGACTCCGGCTTCGCCAGCTTGATGCCCATCGCGTACGGCAGGCCCACGCCCATCGTGCCCAGGCCGCCGGAGTTGATCCAGCGACGCGGCTCGTTGAAGCGAAGGAACTGGGCCGCCCACATCTGGTGCTGGCCGACATCCGAGGTGAAGTAGGCATCGCGGTCGCGGGTCAGGTTCCACAGCGTCTCGAGGACGTACTGCGGCTTGATGACCTCGCTGGACTGCTTGTAGGCCAGGCAGTCGCGCTTGCGCCAGTCGTTGATCTGGCTCCACCAGGCGTTGATCGAATCGGCGTCGGGTCTGGCCTGCGCTTCCTTGATCTGCGCGATCAGTTCCTGCAGCACGTCCTTGACGTCGCCGACGATCGGGATGTCCACGCGCACGCGCTTGGAGATCGACGACGGATCGATGTCGATGTGGATGATCTTGCGATCGACCGACGAGAAGTGCTTCGGGTTGCCGATCACGCGGTCGTCGAAGCGCGCACCGACGGCCAGCAGCACATCGCAGTGCTGCATCGTCATGTTGGCTTCGTAGGTGCCGTGCATGCCCAGCATGCCCAGGAAACGCGGATCGCTGCCGGGCATCGCGCCCAGACCCATCAGCGTGTTCGTGCAGGGGTAGCCCAGCAGCTCGACCAGCTGGCGCAGTTCCGCCGTGGCCTCGCCCAGGATCACGCCGCCACCGGTGTAGATGTAAGGCCGCTTGGCCCCCATCAGCAGCTGGACCGCCTTGCGGATCTGCCCGCTGTGGCCCTTCTTCACCGGGTTGTAGGAGCGCATCTCGACGCGCTCCGGGTAGTGGAACGCGGCGCGGTTGAGCGAGACGTCCTTCGGGATGTCCACCACGACCGGGCCGGGACGGCCGGTGCGCGCGATGTGGAACGCCTTCTTCAGCGTCGTCGCGAGGTCGCGCACGTCCTTGACCAGGAAGTTGTGCTTGACGATCGGGCGCGTGATGCCGACGGTGTCGCATTCCTGGAAGGCGTCGAGGCCGATGGCGGGCGTCGGGACCTGTCCGGTGATGATCACCATCGGGATCGAGTCCATGTACGCCGTCGCGATGCCGGTGATCGCGTTCGTGACGCCGGGACCGGAGGTCACCAGCGCGACGCCGACTTCGCCGGTCGCCCGGGCGTAGCCGTCGGCGGCATGGACGGCGGCCTGCTCGTGACGTACCAGCACGTGCTGGATGGCGTCCTGCTTGTAGAGCGCGTCGTAGATGTAGAGGACGGCACCGCCTGGATAGCCCCAGAGGAACTTCACGCCTTCGGCCTGAAGACTCTGAACCAGGATTTCGGAGCCATTCAGTTCCTGACCGGAACTGACGGAATGGGGGTGCGGTTGTGAGCGAGCTTCCGTGATCGCTGCACGTTTGATGTCCGCGGCAGACATGTCCATATGTCGAACCTCTGAGTTTTTTCTCTGACGAAAAACCATCGGTGCTTCTCCTCTCGCTCTTGTGAAGCGGACTTGAAACGTCGCGTCAAAAACAGGGGCGCCCCGGTTGGGCGGCCTACTTGAGACAGAAAATGCGGTGTGCGAGCCGCCGATTATGCACGCAAACCCGCAGGCCTCCGGAATCGATGGCAGTCTGTAGCGCTGATGCGATAATCCGCGCCGTTTTGCCCGCTAGACCGTCTTCGACCCCGACCCAGATCGCCCTCTGACGGCGCCAGCCCTTGGCCACAGACAAAGAACTCAACGACTTTCTCAAGACCGCCGATCGCCGCGCCTTCAAGCGCACGGTCTACATGGTTCGAGACGAGGACGCCGCGCTGGACATCGTCCAGGACGCCATGATCCGGTTGGCCGAGAAGTATTTCGACCGGCCGGCGGCGGAGCTGCCCCTGCTGTTCCAGCGCATCCTGTCCAACGCGACGATGGACTGGTTCCGGCGGCAGAAGGTGCGCAACGCGCTGTTCAGCAACCTGTCGGACTTCGAGGGCGCCGATCCCGGCGACGACTTCGACCTGCTGGAATCGCTGGAGACGCGGGAAGGATCCATGGGGGCGCTGTCGGCTGCGGACGAGGTGTCGCGCGTCCAGGTGCTGGCCGCGATCGAACAGGAAGTTGCAGCTTTGCCAGCACGTCAACGGGAAGCCTTCCTGCTGCGTTACTGGGAGGAACTCGACGTCGCCGAAACGGCAGCGGTCATGGGTTGCTCGGAGGGCAGCGTGAAGACACACTGCTCCCGCGCCGTGCATGCGCTGGCCAAAACGCTGAAAGCCAAGGGAATCTCGCTATGAAGAAGAACACGCCAGGAATGCCGCTGCCGCTGGAAGCGGACGCGCGCGTGACCCGTTTCGGCCTTCGGGTGGCCGCGGGTCTGACCGAGCAGAGCGAGACCCTGTCCGGCGATATCCAGGAACGACTGCGCTTCGCACGTGAGCAGGCGCTCGCCAAGGCGATGGCCGCGCGCGCCGCGGCGCCCGCGCAGACTGCTTCCGACGCCCGCCAGATGGGCGGCGGCACGCTGGCCCTGGGCGGCGGGGAGAAGACGCCGCGCTGGAGAAAGGCCGCGACGCTGCTGCCGCTGGCCCTGCTGCTGGGCGGCCTGCTGCTGATCCAGCACAGCCAGTGGTACGAGCAGATCCGCAGCGCGGCCGAACTCGACACCGAGATGCTCTCCAAGCCGCTGCCGCCGGCGGCGTACAGCGATCCGGGCTTCCGCGAATACCTGAACGAGGACCAGACCGACCCCAACAACCCGAACGGCGCGACCGACGGCGAGAAATCCGACGAAGCCAAATCGTCGCAGTGAGGCGGTGCGTGGCCAGTTCCCTCCGACTTCTCTCGCTCCTGACGGGCCATCCGGGCGTTTCTTCTGATCTTTCCGCCTCGCGCCGCTGGGTGCGTCGCATGGGTCTGGTCGTCGCCTGCGGCGCGCTCGCGTCCGGCGCCACGACAGTCTCGGCCCAGGACTCCGCCGCTTCCGCGCCGGTCGATGGTGGCGCGAAGATCACCGCGCCGCGCGCCTCGTCGCCGGCGAGATCCATCGCGCCGACCACCCCGTCCAGCACCTTGATCAGCAGCCAGACCTGGGCTTCGCTGAGCGCATCGCAGAAGGAAGCCCTGGCGCCCCTGGCCAAGGAATGGGACCAGCTCGACGGCGCCCGCAAGGGCAAGTGGCTGGAGATCGCCGCCCGTTATCCGACGCTGCCGGCCGAGCACCAGCAGCGCCTGCGCGAACGCATGGTCGAGTGGACCCGGATGTCGCCGTCGGAACGCCAGCGCGCCCGCATCGGTTACCAGCATGCCAGCGAGCTTCGCACACCTGAACAGGAAACGAAGATGCGCGAGAAGTGGGATGCCTACCAGGCCCTCTCTCCGGAGAAGCGCCAGCGCCTGGTTGAACGCGCCGCCGAGAAGGCATCAGCGGCCGGCCGCGATGCTCCCCCGCCCCCATGCGGGCGAAGGCGCCGATCCAGCGCACCCCGCTGACCGCGTCGACCGGCCCGACGATCGTCCAGGCCCTGCCTGGCGCGACCACGGTGCTGATGACGCAGCGCGCCGAGCCGCCGCTGCCCGGCGCCAGCGCGGCCCCCGGCCGGCCGATCCGCTCGCCGCGCGACGCGAAGCTCGACCCGGACACGCTGCTCCCCGACGCGACCCGGCCAGCCGCTAAACTGGCCGGATGACCTCCGCACCCGTTGCCGGCGACGTCCCTCCGCCGGGCCTGATGCGCCGCCTCGCCGCCTTCATCTATGAAGGCGTCGTTCTGTTCGGCGTCGTCTTCATTGCCGGCTGGCTGTACTCCACCCTCACCCAGCAGCGCAACGCGCTGGTCGGGCAACACGGCCTGCAAGCCTTCCTGTTCCTGGTGCTGGGCATCTATTTCATCTGGTTCTGGTCGCGCGGCGGCCAGACCGTGGCCATGCGGGCCTGGCACCTGCGCGTCGTCGACGCCCACGGTCGCCCGCTGACGCAGGCACGGGCCACGGCGCGTTACCTCGCCGCCTGGCTCTGGTTCCTGCCGGCGCTGGCCAGCGTGCACCTGCTGGGCCTGGACCGGAGCACCGGCGCGATCTTCGGCACGATGTTCGCCGGCATCGCCGGCTACCTGCTGCTGGCCCGGCTGCATCCGCAGCGCCAGTTCCTGCACGACGTGATCTGCGGCACCCGCCTGATCACGCAGCTGCCGCCGCCTCGCCCGAAGCAGACGACCGCGCTGCCGGCCGACTCCTGACCGCCCCGACCCCTTCCGATCTCCTGCGCCGCTTCCGACGATGAGCAACCCCCACAAGGGCCGTACCGGCCTGGATCGCATCCTGCACGCCGCCGGTTACTCCTGGGCCGGCCTGCGCGCCGCCTACCGCGGCGAGAGCGCCTTCCGCCAGGAGACCTGGCTGACCATCATCGGCATTCCGCTGGCCTTCTGGGTCGGACGGGACTGGGTGCAGGTCGCGCTGCTGGCCGGCTCGCTGATCCTGGTGCTGATCGTCGAGCTGCTGAACTCGGCGGTCGAAGCGGTCGTCGACCGCGTGTCCTTCGAATTGCACGACCTCAGCAAGCGCGCCAAGGACATCGCCAGCGCCGCCGTGCTGCTGTCGCTGGTGCTGGCCGGCGGCATCTGGGCGGCGGCCCTCTGGCAGCACCTGCGCTGACGCCACGTCGACGGCCCGGCGGCCAAGGCGCTCACTAGCGCCTGAATGGACGCTTGAATGAATGCTTGAATGAATGCTTGAATGAGAAAGGGCGGACACCACCGGCGTCCGCCCTTGCTGCATCTCGAGGACCCGTCGGGGTCCCGCGCGGTCAGACCGCGGCTTCGTCCTGTTCGCCGGTGCGGATGCGGATGACCTGCTCCACGGCGGTGACGAAGATCTTGCCGTCGCCGATCTTGCCGGTCTTGGCGGCCTTCAGGATGGCGTCGATGGAGCGTTCCACCTCATCGTCCTTCACGACGACCTCGACCTTCACCTTCGGCAGGAAGTCGACCACGTATTCGGCGCCGCGGTACAGCTCGGTGTGACCCTTCTGGCGGCCGAAGCCCTTCACTTCCGTGACGGTCAGGCCGGACGCGCCGACCTCGGCCAGGGCTTCGCGGACTTCGTCGAGCTTGAACGGTTTGATGATGGCGGTGATCTGTTTCATCACAGGGCTCCGGAAAGGGGATTGGCGGGCAAGTCTGGTTTCGATTTAAGCACGGATCGTTTCAATCGGACGCCCGCCTTTGGAGAAGGGAGTCATCGCATCAATCCGGGATACGGTCCAGGTCGGCCAGCCACACGGCCGGCTCGGAATCGCTGGGCGCGCGCCAGTCGCCGCGCGGCGACAGCGACCCGCCGCTGCCCACCTTCGGCCCGTTGGGCACGCAGCTGCGCTTGAACTGGCTGCCGCGGAAGAAGCGGCTGACGAAGATCCGCAGCACGCGCTTGATCTCGGCCAGCGGATACTCGTTGCGCTGGACGTGTTCGCCGTCGGGCCACTCGCCGCGCGCCTTGTCGCCCCAGGCGTGACGCGCCAGGAACGCGATCTTGGCCGGCGAGTAGCCATGGCGGATCGTGTAGAAGAGGTTGAAGTCCTGCAGCTCGTAGCGCCCGATCTTGTCCTCGGTGCTCTGGAGCCCAGAGCCCTCCACGCGCGCATCCTGCGGCACGAGCTCGGGGCTGATCTCCGTGTTCAGGATGTCGAACAGCACCTCCTGTCCCGACGCCCCGAGCTGCTTCGTCTCCGCGACCCACCGCACCAGGTACTGGATCAGCGTCTTGGGCACCGACGCGTTCACGTTGTAGTGCGACATGTGGTCGCCGACGCCGTAGGTGCACCAGCCGAGCGCGAGTTCGCTCAGGTCGCCCGTGCCGAGCACCAGCGCGCCGGTGTGGTTGGCCAGGCGGAACAGGTGGCTGGTGCGCTCGCCCGCCTGGACGTTCTCGAAGGTCACGTCATAGACCGGCTCGCCGGCGGCGTACGGGTGTCCGAGGTCCTTGAGCATCTGCTCGCAGCTCGGCCGGATGTCGATCTCACGCGCCTCGCAGCCGATCTCGCGCATCAGCCGCAGGGCCTGGTCGCGTGTGCGCGTGCCTGTGGCAAAGCCCGGCATCGTGACGCCGAGGATGTTCGTCCGCGGCCAGCCCATCTGGTCCATCGCGCGCGCGGCGACGAGCAAGGCATGCGTCGAGTCCAGTCCGCCCGAGATGCCGAGTACCAGTTTGTGGATGCCGCTGGACACGAGCCGCTGCACCAGCGCCTGGACCTGGATCTGGAAGACCTCGTTGCAGCGCTCGTCGCGGCGCTGACGGTCCGACGGCACATACGGGAAACGCTCGATGCGACGGCGCAGCGGCAGCGCTTGCGTGCGATCCAGGCCGAGCTCGAACTCGACCGTGCGGAAGGTCTTCAGCAACGGCGCGTGATGCCGCACCGAATCGCCGAAGCTCGTCTGCCGCATCCGCTCCCGCGACAGCCGCTCCAGGTCCACGTCGGCCGACACGAGCTGCGAGCGGCGCTGGAACCGCTCGCTCTCGGCGAGGAAGCTGCCGTTCTCGTAGACCAGCGCCTGGCCGTCCCAGGCGAGGTCGGTGCTGGACTCGCCCGCGCCGGCGGAGGTGTAGACATAGGCCGCCAGGCAGCGCGCCGACTGCTGGCCGACGAGCTGATGGCGATAGCCCGACTTGCCGACCGTGATGTTGGAGGCCGACAGGTTGACGAGCACGGTCGCGCCCGCCAGCGCGGCATACGACGACGGCGGGATGGGCGTCCAGACGTCTTCGCAGATCTCGACGTGCAGGCGCAGCAGCGGCTGGTCGATCGCCGCGATCACGAGCCGCGTGCCGAAGGCCACGCGCTGGCCCAGCAGCGTGATCTCCTCGGAGATCGCCTCGTCGGCGGCGTTGAACTGGCGGGCCTCGTAGAACTCGCCGTAGTTGGGCAGGTAGGTCTTGGGCAGCACAGCCAGCAACCGGCCGCGCTGGAACACGACGGCGCAGTTGAACAGCCGGTGCTCGATGCGCAGCGGCAGGCCGACGATCGCGACGGTAGGCAGGTCGCGGGACACCGTCAGCAGATGCGCCAGCGCCGCCTCGCAGCCGTCCAGCAGCGGGCGCTGATGGAACAGGTCATCGCTCGTGTACGCGGCCAGGCCGAGCTCGGGGAACGCCGCGACCGCGGCACCGTCCGCGGCGGCCTCGCGCAGCAGCTGCGCGGTCTGCTCGCCGTTGAAGGCCGGATCGGCCACGCGGCACAGCGGGATGCCGACGGCGATGCGGGCGAAGTCGTGGACGTAGAGGTTGTCGAAGGACGGGGCGGCCTGAGGCAAGGTCGCAGGGCCGGTCGGGGAGGAAGTCGTCGTCGCTTGCATGGGGAGCATCCTGCCATCAAAGCGAAGGGTTTGAGCTTGCGCCTAAGATTTGCCGCGCATGACTCCCCCGCCCTCGCCTTCCCCTCCGCCGACGCCCCCGAGCACGAGCACGAGCACGACGTCGCCCAGCCGCTGATCCGCGTCGACGACGATCCCGCCGCGCTGCCCCGCGATCAATGGAACGCGCTGCTCGCCGCCTCGCCACTGCCGTCGCCGTTCATGAAGCTCGAGTACCTGGCGGCGATGCACGCGTCCGGTTCCGCCGTACCGAAGAAGGGCTGGCAGGCGCAGTTCCTCAGCGTGTGGGACGGCAACGAACTGATCGCGGCCTGCCCGGCCTACCTCAAGGGCCACTCGTACGGTGAATACGTCTTCGACTGGGCCTGGGCCGACGCCTACGAACGGCACGGACTCGCGTACTACCCCAAGCTGCTGGTCGCGGTGCCATTCACGCCGGTGCCGGGCAGCCGCCTGCTGGCGAAAGACGCCGCCGCCCGCGAGTGGCTCGTGAAGGCCTTGCGGGCGTTGACGGCGCGCTCGGAACTCTCCTCGGTGCACGTGCTGTTCGGCGACGACCAGGACCAGCGCGCGCTCACCGGCGACGACTGGCTCGCGCGTCAGCAGGTGCAGTTCCACTGGACCGGCGACGGCGTGCCGCGTCCGTTCGCCGACTACCTCGCAACGCTGCAGCGCGAGAAGCGCAAGAAGATCCAGCAGGAGCAGCGCAAGGTCGTCGAGGCCGGCATCCGCTTCGAGCCGCTGCGCGGCGCGGCGATCACCGCCGAGGACTGGGACTTCTTCTATGAGTGCTACACGCTGACCTACCTGGCGCATCGCAACAAGCCGTACCTGACGCGCGACTTCTTCGCGCGGATGGCTGCGGACATGCCTGAGCACTGGCTGATGTTCGTGGCGCGGGATGCCGCGGGCGAACGCGTGGCCGCGTCACTGGTGGCGATCGACGAATCGCAGCGCGCGGCCTACGGGCGCTACTGGGGCTCGACACGCTACATCCCCAACCTCCACTTCGATGCGTGCTACTACCAGCCGCTGACGTGGTGCCTGGAGAACGGCTGGCGCCGCTTCGAAGGCGGCGCGCAGGGGGAACACAAGATGGCCCGCGGGCTGATGCCGGTCGCCACGTACTCGGCGCACTGGCTCGCGCATCCGCAGTTCCGCGAGGCCGTCGCCGACTTCCTGACGCAGGAGGGCGAGGCGATGAACGAGTACATCGACGAACTGGAACAGCATCAGCCGTTCAAAAGCGACAAGCCCGTCGATTGACGGGCTTGTCGGGCGGTCGGCGGAGGACGCACGCGCGGCGCACGCGTCGGCGCACGAATCGGGCGCGGCGGCCCGATGGCTCAACCGGTCGTCGACGTCACCAGGCGAGGCTGCGTCCGCACGGCCTCGCCGGCATGCTCGCGGAAGAGCTTGGCCAGCTTCGTCGCCGCATCGTCGATGTCGTGCCGCGCCAGCACGCGCACGCGGGCGGCTTCGCCCATGCGCTGGAGTTCGGCATCGTCGAGCTGCAGGCAGTCGATCATGGCCTGCGCCAGCGGTTGAGGATCACCCGCCGGCACCAGCCAGCCGTTCTCGGGGCGGACCAGCTCCGGAATCGCCGCGATCGCGGTGCTGATGACCGGACGGCTCAAGGCCATCGACTCCATCACCACCACCGGCAGGCCCTCCGCGAAGCTCGACACCACCAGCGCCCGCGACGCGAGCATCTCCTCGCGCACCTGGTCGCTGCTGATCCAGCCGGTGATGCGCACGCGATCGCGCAGACGCAGTGCATCGATGCGCGCCTCGACCGGCTCACGCAGCTCGCCGTCGCCGGCCAGCACCAGTTCGAAATCGATGCCCTTCGCCGCGACCAGCGCCGCCGCCTCCAGCATCAACAGGTGGCCCTTCTGCTCGCACAGCCGGCCGACGGCCAGCAGGCGACGTCCGCTGGCCGGCGCGGCGGCCGTCTCATGGAACGCGGGCTCGACGCCGCAAGGCACGATCGGCACCTTGGACCAGTGCGAGTGGTCCACCCAGCGGTAGATCTGGCTGCGGCAGAACGACGAGATCGCGACGACGAAACGCGAGCGGCGGATCTTCTCGCCCAGATGCAGCATCTCGGGCCGGTCGAACTCCTCGGAGCCGTGGCAGGTGAAGCTGTAGCCGGGACCGCCCAGCGCCTCGATCAACGCGGCCACCTCGGTCGCATTGGTCCCGAAGTGCGCATGCACGTGGTTCACGCCCTCGGCGCGCAACAGCGGCACGGCCAGGCAGGCCTCCGCCAGGTAGATGAAGTGCACGGGCAGGGGCCGGTCGGCGCGGCGGCCGAGCTTGACCGTCAGGGCCAGCGCGGACAGGAACTTCGCCGGCGAGGTCAGCGCCTGACGCGCCATCGCCTTCAGCAGCGGACCGACACCACCGCGCAGCAGGTAATGGGTGCGGGACTTCTCGTCCTGGTCGGTGGGGTCCGGCGCGGCATCGTCCCAGCCCCGGACCGCCAGCCGCATCACGGGCACGCCCTGCTGCTCCAGGGCCAGGATCTCCCGGCGGATGAAGGTGTGGCTGACCTTGGGATAGTGATTGAGCAGGTAGGCGACTTTCACGTGACGAGACTTCCGTGGTGAGGTCGCCCATTTTGGTGCCGCACGCACCAGCACACAACGTCAATCCCCAAAGCGGGGACATCTCAGTTGTAACGCACCGTCATGGCATCGTGTTTGCCAAGCGGACATTCTTGCGGTCAGAAACGAAAAAGCGCCCTGTGGGGCGCTTGTCGTGAGGCGGCGGGCCTGCCTGAGACCCGCTCAGGCCGGGCGTTGCGGCCGGATGATCAAGCCTTCGCGGCCTGCTCGGCCTTGGCGTAGTTGGCCATGCCGTCGGTGATTTCCTTCTTGGCGGCTTCCGGGCCTTCCCAGCCCTTGACCTTCACCCACTTGCCGGCTTCGAGGTCCTTGTAGTGCTCGAAGAAATGCTGGATCGCCTTCAGGCGCATCTGGTTGATGTCCTCGGGCTTGGTCCAGTGCTCGTAGATCGGCAGGATCTTGGTGGTCGGGACGGCCAGCAGCTTGGCGTCGCCGCCGGCTTCGTCGTCCATCTGCAGCACGCCGATGGCGCGGCAGGTCACCACCACGCCCGGGGTCAGCGGGAAGGGCGTGATCACCAGCACGTCGACCGGATCGCCGTCGTCGGCCAGCGTCTGCGGCACGTAGCCGTAGTTGCACGGGTAGTGCATCGCCGTCGTCATGAAGCGGTCGACGAACAGCGCGCCGCTTTCCTTGTCGACCTCGTACTTGATCGGGTCGGCGTTCATCGGGATCTCGATGACGACGTTGAACTGCTCGGGCGCCTTCGCGCCGGGGGTGACTTTGTGCAGGCTCATGGTGGTGGACAGCGGTGAATGCGAGGGATTCCGGAGCGATCCGGAGAAGCCGCGATTCTAGAGGGTCGCCTGAACACGGCCTGACGCCCTCTTCCATCGCGGTCTCTCGTCGTGACCTCGGACGCCTGCCATCGCCATTCCACGACCTGACGCCAGGCTCAGGTCGTCAGGCTGTGCGCCGGCCGCTGGCCGGCCAGCGCCTGCGCCAGGCTCTCCAGCACCATCCGGCCCATCGCGGCGCGGGTCTCCTCGGTCGCGCTGGCGCGATGCGCCTGCAGCACGACGTTGTCGAGATCCAGCAGCGCCGGCGGCACGTTCGGCTCGTCGGCGAAGACGTCCAGCCCCGCGCCGGCGATGCGCTTCTCCTGCAGCGCCTTCACGAGGTCGGACTCCTTCACCAGACGTCCGCGCGCGACGTTGATCAGGAAGCCACGCGGCCCGATCGCCTCCAGCACCGGCGCATCGATCAGGTCTCGGGCCTTGTCCGCCGCGGCGCAGACGATCAGCGCATCGCTGTCGCGGGCCAGCTGGACGAGATCGGCCTCGAACGCCCATGGCACGCCGGCGAACTCCTTCAGATCGGTGTAGCGGACCGGGCAGCCGAAGGCGGCGACGCGCTCCGCCACCGCGCGGCCGACGCGCCCCAGACCCACGATGCCCACGCGCATCCCGCTCACGCGTCGCGCCAACGGGATCGCGTTCGGCTGCGGGAACTTCGGCCACAGGCCGCCGCGCACGAAGCGGTCCACCGAGGCGACATTGCGCGCCGTCGCCAGCAGCAGCGCCAGCGCCATGTCGGCGACGTCCTCGGTCAGCGCGCCGAAGGTGCCGGTCACCGGCAGCTTGCGCGATCGCGCGTACTCGATGTCCACGGCGTCCGTGCCGACGCCGTTCACCGCGACGACCTCCAGCGCCGGCAGCCGCTCCATCATCGACCGCGAGATGCCGGTATGGCCACCGGTGATCACGCCGCGCATCGCCGCGCCATGCGTGGCGATATAAGCGTCCGGATCGGTCTGCTCGAACAGGCGGTGCATCGTGTACAGCGTGTCCAGCTCCGCGTTGATCGCGGGCACGAGGATGGGGTTGAGTTGGAGGATGTTCGGCTTCATGGCGCTCTCTACTTCAGGAAGGATCGGGAAGATGTCATTCGGGCTGGATGCCGGCCGTCTTGATGACGGCGCCCCAGCGCTTGTATTCGGCGGCCTGGAAGCTGGCGAGTTCCGCCGGCGTCGACGTGAACGGCTCCATGCCGTTCTGCTCGACGAAGCGCTTGACCGGCTCCGCGGTCATCGCCTTCTGCATCAGCGCGTTGATGCGCTCGACGACGGGCGCCGGCGTGCCAGCGGGCGCGTAGACCGCGTTCCAGTAGCTGATCTCGTAGCCGGGCAGGCCGGCCTCGGCGATCGTCGGCAGGTCAGGCACCAGCGGCGAACGCCTGGGGCTGCTCACGCCCAGCGCCTTGAGCTTGCCCGCCTTCACCTGCGGCAGGCTGGTGGTCAGGTCCACGATCATCAGATCGACCTGACCGCCGACCAGGTCGACCATCGCCTGCGGATTGGCCTTGTAGGGCACATAGGTCAGCTGCGTCTGCGTCATCTGCTGGAACAGCTCCGCCGCCACGCGCGCCGACGAACTGCCCGCGCCGAAGGTGAGCTGCTGCTTCTTCGCGATCGCGCTGAGCTCGGTGACGTTGCGTGCCTGGATGCGCGGATTCGTCACCAGCAGCAGGTAGCCCTTCACCAGTGCGCCCACCGGCGCGAAGTCCTTCACCGGGTCGTACGCGAGCTTGCGGAACAGATGCGGATTGGCGGCCTGCGTCGTGTTGGTCGTGATGAACAGCGTGTAGCCGTCGGCGGCCGATCGGGCCACCGCCTGGGCGGCGATGCCGCCACTGGCGCCGGCCTTGTTCTCGACGATCACCGGCACCTTGGTCGCGGCGGTGATCTCCGCGCCGATGGCGCGCGCCAGGCCGTCGGTGGTGCTGCCGGGGCTGGAGCCGACCACGAGCGTGATCGCCTTGGACGGGAAGGCTTCGCCCTGCGCGAGAGCACCGAAGGACGACGAGGACGCGACCAACACGAAGGCGGCGGCGCCAGCAAAGGCAAGCGGGGTCCGGCGTCGTACCGGCGGGAAGCGATGGATGCAGTTCATGCGGTTGTCTCCATGGATGGGGCATGAGGGCGGCGTCGCGGAGGCTTCTGGGCGGTCTCCGTCGATGTCGCGTGAACTCATGCTGGCAGCGCGAAAACAACCGGTCAATATTGATGATCAATATCAATCTGAAAACCGGATTCGCTACTCATTCGACTGAATCGATCACATGACAGGTGGTCGTCGGGACGTGGACATGATTCATGTTGATGAATACATTGATTGCATCAACGACACGAGACTCCACCCGATGGCTGCCTGGATGACCCTGGATGAAGCACGCGACGCGCTGGGCGTGCGTGCGCAGACGATCTACGCCTACGTGAGCCGCGGGCGCATCGGTGTCGAACCCGATCCGCAGGACTCGCGTCGCAGCCTGTACCGCGCCGAGGACGTGAAGGCGCTGGTGCGCCGCAAGGAGACGGGGCGCACGCGCGAGACGCTCGCGGCGACGACGCTGTTCGGCGCCGAACCCAGCATCCCGACGGCGGTCTCGACCTTCTCGGGCGGACGCCCCTTCTACCGCGGCGTCGACGTCGTCGAACTCGCCGAGACCGCGACCTTGGAGGACGCGGCGCGGCTGCTGTGGAACGTCGAGAGGCCGCCGTCGTTCCCGCGCCCTGCGGTCACATCGGGCTCGCCGTCGCGCGCCGCGCTCGACGTCGTCGCCGCGCTGCCGAACGGCCGCGCCCGCGCGTTCGCCGAGCTGGCGACGCTCACCGCCACCGGACATTCGACGCGCGGCCGCCTGCCGCGCGTGCTGATCGAGGAGGCGTCAGCGCTGGTCGGTCGTCTGGCCGTCGCCTTCGGCGCTTCGGACGACGAGGCGCTGCCGCTGCACGAGCGCCTCGCGCGCGGTTGGGGCCAACCGCGCGCGGTGGCCGCGTTGCTGCGCAAGACGCTGGTCCTGGCGGCGGATCATGAGATCACCAGCTCCGCCTTCTCCGCGCGCATCACCGCGTCCACCGGCGCCTCGCTGCCGGCGTGCCTGCTCGCGGGACTGACGACCTTCTCCGGCCCGCTGCACGGCGACGCCTCGGGGCGCGTGCGCACGCTGTTCGACGAGGTCGAGCGCAACGGTGCCGATGCCGTCGTCGACCGCTATCTGGCCTCAGCGATGCCGCTGCCCGGCTTCGGCCACCACATCTATCCGGACGGTGATCCGCGTGCGGCGTCGCTGATGGCGGACTTCAAGCCGCCCGCCGCGATCGCCCGCCTGATCGAGCGCGTCGTCGCGCTGACCGGTCTGCCGCCGTCGATGGACGTGGCGCTGGCCGCGCTCGTCGCGCGTTACAAGCTGCCGCCGGACGCCGGGTTCGCGACCTTCGCGATCGCGCGCAGCGTCGGCCTCCTGGCTCACAGCATGGAGCAGCTCGCCATCGACTCGGTGATCCGTCCGCGCGGCCGCTACATCGGCCCGAGCGCTGCGGGCCCGGTCGATCCCCGCAAGGAACGTCGCAAGCGCTGACGGGGCAGATGACATGCCCGGGGCCAGTTGTTGCCCTGCTGCTGGCGCTCGCCCCTGCAAAGCCTGACACCCGCCTTGCAAAGCGCGTGAATCCGCTGGTAAACGCTCATGCCATGCACTATTCACGGGCTTAGCATCGATCGACGGACTGTTGCTGTTGCGTGCGCGCAGGCCCGGCGCCCGCTGGATGGAACCGTCTCACGGATCAAAGAATCAGCGAGAGGAGACAACCTTATGTCGACGAGTTTGGCGCTGTACTTCGCGCTGGCCTGCGGGCTGGCGGCGGTGCTCTACGGCTTTATCCAACGCAGCTGGATCCTGAGCCAGGACCCCGGCAATCCTCGCATGCAGGAGATCGCGGGCGCGATCCAGCAGGGCGCCGCGGCCTACCTGGCGCGGCAGTACCGCACCATCGCGATCGTCGGCGTCGTGCTCGGCCTCCTGATCGGCTTTGCGCTGGACTGGAAGTCGGCCATCGGCTTCTTCATCGGCGCGGTGCTGTCGGGCGGCTGCGGCTTCATCGGCATGAACGTCTCGGTCCGGGCCAACGTGCGCACCGCGCAGGCGGCGACGCAAGGCATCGGGCCGGCGCTCAACGTCGCGTTCAAGGGCGGCGCCATCACCGGCATGCTGGTCGTGGGGCTGGGCCTGCTCGGCGTGGGCCTGTTCTTCATGTGGGTCAGCGACAGCGGCACGCGCGTCGACAGCCAGACGCTCAAGCCGATGCTGGGACTGGCCTTCGGCTCCTCGCTGATCTCGATCTTCGCGCGGCTGGGCGGCGGCATCTTCACCAAGGGGGCCGACGTCGGCGCCGACCTCGTCGGCAAGGTCGAGGCAGGCATCCCCGAGGACGATCCCCGCAACCCCGCGGTCATCGCCGACAACGTCGGCGACAACGTCGGCGACTGCGCCGGCATGGCGGCCGACCTCTTCGAGACCTATGCGGTCACGCTGATCGCCACGATGGCGCTGGCGGCACTGACCTTCGGCGGCATGTCCATCGCGGCCATCGTGTATCCGCTGGTGCTGGGCGGCGCGTCCATCATCGCCTCCATCATCGGCTGCAGCTTCGTCAAGGCTAGCCCGGGCATGAAGAACGTGATGCCGGCACTCTACAAGGGCCTGGTCGTCGCGGGCGTGCTCTCGGCGATCGCGTTCTGGTTCATCACCCGCGCGCTGTTCCCGCAGGACCTGACCCTGCCCGGCGGACAGACCATCGGCGCGACCGCCCTCTTCCTGTCCTGCCTGGTCGGGCTGCTGCTGACCGCGGCGATGGTGTGGATCACCGAGTACTACACCGGCACCGACTACAAGCCGGTGCAGCACGTGGCGCAGGCCTCGACCACCGGTCACGGCACCAACATCATCGCGGGGCTGGGCGTGTCCATGCGCTCCACCGCGTGGCCGGTGCTGTTCGTCTGCGTCGCGATCCTGGTGGCCTTCAAGCTGGCCGGTCTCTACGGCATCGCGATCGCGGCCACGGCCATGCTCAGCATGGCGGGCATCGTGGTGGCGCTCGACGCCTACGGCCCGATCACCGACAACGCCGGCGGCATCGCCGAGATGGCCGACCTGCCCGCCAGCGTGCGCGACATCACCGATCCGCTGGATGCCGTCGGCAACACCACCAAGGCCGTGACCAAGGGCTACGCGATCGGGTCCGCGGGTCTGGCGGCGCTGGTGCTCTTCGCCGACTACACCCATGCGCTCGAGCAGCAGGGCCTGTCGGTCAGCTTCGACCTGAGCAACCACATGGTCATCGTCGGCCTGTTCATCGGCGGGCTGATCCCCTACCTCTTCGGCGCGATGGCGATGGAGGCGGTGGGACGCGCGGCGGGCTCTGTCGTCGAGGAAGTGCGGCGCCAGTTCCGCGACATCAAGGGGATCATGGAAGGCACCGCCAAGCCCGAGTACGGCCGCGCGGTGGACATGCTCACCGCCGCGGCGATCAAGGAAATGATCGTCCCGTCGCTGCTGCCGGTGATCGTCCCGATCGTGGTCGGCCTGCTGCTCGGCCCGGCCGCGCTGGGGGACTGCTGATGGGCACGATCGTCACCGGGCTGTTCGTCGCCATCTCGATGTGCACGGGCGGCGGCGCCTGGGACAACGCCAAGAAGTACATCGAGGACGGCCACCACGGCGGCAAGGGCTCGGAGGCCCACAAGGCCGCCGTCACCGGCGACACCGTCGGCGATCCCTACAAGGACACGGCGGGTCCCGCGGTCAACCCGCTGATCAAGATCATCAACATCGTCGCGCTGCTGATCGTGCCGCTGCTGCCGGCGGCCGGCATCAGCGGACCCGCGGCCGGGGCGCACACGCCGCCGGCCTTGACCGCGCCGGCGCCCGAGGCGTCCGTGCCGGTCTCCGCGCCCATCGGCGTACCGGATGCGGTGGCCAGCGGCCCGACGGAGGCGGCCAGCGCGGCGTCCGCTCCCTGAACCGCGTGGAAACGGCCTGACCGGCAGGCAGCGATCACGCCGACTGGGCGACGCTCGCCCGGTCCTCGGTGAAAACGCTGAGAAAAACAGCCCCGCGAGGGGCTGTTTGCGCTTTGAAGGGTCATGCGCACACGGCAGAATCGGCAGTCAATACCAGAACATCCAGGGATCCCGCTCAACATGCTCAGCCAGGCCATCACGCCGCGCGAATTCGAACGCCGCCGCGAGCAGTTGGCCGAGCTCCAGCGCTACCTGGCGTCGCAGGAAACCGAGTATGCGGACTGCCGCCAGCGCATGCAGCGCTTCGTCGACCGCTACGTCGCCGCGCTGGGGCCGCTGTACATGGAACTGGACGCGCTCGAATCGCAGCTCTACTGCGCGATGCGCTACCTGCACGACGCGCTGGCCCGCAACGGGCTCGATGCCCGGGCGCCCGATTCGCCCCGTGCCACGGCGATGCCGCATCTGCCGGTGCTGCCGGCCGGTGCGCCGCTGCCCGCCGAGCCTGAAGGCGGCCTGGTGCAGGTCGGACCGCCGCCGCTGAAGACCCTCTACCGCCGCGCCGCGAAGCGTCTGCATCCGGACCTGGCGCCGGACGACGCCGAGCGCGTGCACCGCGAACGCAAGATGGCCGAGGTCAACGAGGCCTATGAGGCCAGCGACCGGGATCGTCTGGAGGCCTTGCTGCTGGCCGCGGGCGAGAGCCTGGTGAAGGTGCGCGGCGGCGACGCGGACGCGGTCATGGAATGGCTGCGCAGCGCGGAGCGCTCGGTGCAGGGACGGCTGCGCGTCGTCCAGGCCCATCTGGCGCTGCTGAAGAGCCACACGATGCATGAGCTCGGCGAGTCGATCGAGCGCGCCGAGAAGCGCGGTCTGGATCCGCTCGGCATCATGGCCAACCGCCTGCGCGCGCAGATCACCGAGCGTCGACAGGAGCTCTACATCGGCCAGCGCCTGCAGCCCGAGTCGAGCATGGCCGAAGCCTTCCTGCGCCAACGCCAGCAGCGGATGGGCGGCGGGATCGCGGCGTCTCACTGACGCCGTTTCGCTTCAACGGCGGCCGCGTCCTTGCGGCACCCGCGGCGACAAGGTCGCTGCCCACGCGGCAATCTCAGGGCCGAGCGCATCGACCGCCGCCGCGGTCGCCTTGACGGCGCCCTCCGCGCTCGCGCCGGCGGGTTCCGACCGATCGAACGCACGCTGCGTGCCGTCCTCGGCGGTCGCCATCACCCGCACCTGCACCTCGCTGCGCGAGGCCGTGGAGAAGCTCTGGAGGCTCTCCTCGAGCTCCAGCGTCACGCCGATGACCACCTGCGGGTCGGCGCCGGCAGCGACCGGCGCACGCGCGATCTGCTGCCGCATCCGCGAGGCGACGAGCACCGGCAGCGGCGCGGCCCAGCGCGAGTCGCGGTACATGCGCCGCGCATAAGGGTCGGAATCGGCGAGTCGATACGCGATGCCCGTGCCTTGCAGCGTTTCCGGGGCGGTGACGGCCTGGAGCTCGACGCGCTTGGACAGCACGGCCTGCTGCGGCCAGACGGGCGACGGACCGAGGTCCATCTGCGTCGGCGCCGGCGGCCGACTGCCGCAGGCGCTGAACATCGCTGCGAGCGCCAGGCCACCGAGCAGCGCCGCGCGGCGCGCGCCGCCGGTCCTCGGAAGTTGGGTGTTGTCGTTCATTTCTTCGCTCCCGCCTCGAAGCCCGTTTCGCCGGGCCCGGGCGCACCGGGCGTCGGGCCGAGGATCAGGCTCTGCGGCTGGTCGCCGATGTTCTGCGCGGCGCGCTCCAGCGCGCGCGCCGCCGCGGACAGATCGTCCAGCACCGCGCGTTGACGCGGCTTGTCCGCCGAACCGACCAACGACAGCTCCACGCGCCGCAGCGTGCGCTGCATCTGCACGGCCGCGTCGCCCAGCTGATCGATCGCTGCGGCCTTGCCCTTGTACTCGTCGGCGAGTTCACCGCCCTGCTTCGCGAGCGTGTCGATGTTGCCCAGCGTGTTCCGCCCGGCGACCACGAGGCCATCGGTGTTCTTCACCAGCCCGGGCAGCGCCTTGGCCGTCGGGCGCAATTCCTTGACCAGCTCGTTGAGGCCGGCGGAGGCTTCGTTCAGTTGGGCCAGCGTCTGGCTCACCTGCTGCTGGTTGCTGTCGCTGAGCACCTTCTGGATGCGGTCCATCGTCGCGAGCGCGCCGGCCGCAAGCTTCGGTCCCGCGTCCTGCAACTGGTCGAGGAAGCCCGGTGCGAGCGCAATGCGCCGCGTCTCCAGCACGCTCTGCTTCGGATCCGCCGGATCCTGGCCGTCGTACAGGTCGATGAACGACAGCCCCGTGATGCCCTGGTAGCCGAGCTTGGCCAGCGTCCCCGGCGCGATCGGCGCGTCCGCGTCGACCTCGATCTCCACGAGGATCTGCTTCGGTTGCGCCGGGTCGAAACGGATGGTGTCGACCTTGCCGACCTGCACGCCTCGCAGCTTCACCGGTGCCTTGACATTCAGTCCCGGCACGCCCGAGGTGGTGACCACCGTGAAGCTCTGCGTGTCGCCGCGGTCGTCGCGGAACCACAGGATGACCGCCACCAGCGCCGCCCCGAGCAGCAGCACGAAGAGGCCCGTGGCCAATGCATGTGCCTTGTTTTCCATGTGCTCGCCCGAGTCCTTTGTGCTGGTTCGTTGTCGTCAGTACGGTCCGCCGTCGATCGCCCCGTTCAGGCGGGCATCTCGTCGCGGTGCTGCAGCGCATCGCGGTAGCTGCGCAGGTTGTCCGCGGCGCAGCGGTCCGCGTGGCCGAGGAAGAAGTTGCGGATGAACGGATGCTTCTGCTTCACCACGAGCTCCAGCGGCCCGTGCGCGATCAGGTGCTGGTCCGCGAGCACCGCCACGCGGTCGGCGATCGCGAACAGGGTGTCCACGTCGTGGGTGACCATCACCACCGTCAGCGCCATCTCGCGCCGCAGGCTCTCGATCAGTTGTACGAAGTTCTTCGAGCTCGCCGGATCGAGACCGGCCGTCGGCTCGTCCAGGAACAGCAGCTGCGGATCCATGATCAGCGAGCGCGCCAGCGACACCCGCTTGATCATGCCGCCCGACAGTTCCGCCGGCATCTTGATGCCGTCCTCCGGCTTGAGGCCGACCTGCTGCAGCTTGGTCATGACCAGCTCGGCGATCAGGTCCCTGGGCAGGCTCTTGAGCTCGCGCAGCGGCAGCGCGACGTTGTCGAACACGGACAGCGCCGAGAACAGCGCGCCCTGCTGGAACAGCACGCCCCAACGGTGCCGCACCTGCGCGAGATCGGTCGCCTCGCACTTGCCGAGCTTGTGGCCGAAGACCAGCACCTCGCCCTCGCTGGGCCGCTCCAGGCCCAGCATCAGCCGCAGCAGCGTCGTCTTGCCGCTGCCCGAGCCGCCGATGATGGCCAGCACCTCGCCGGCCGTGACTTCGAGATTCAGGTCCTTGTGGATGCGCACGCCGCCGAGCACCGTGCCGACGTGGCGCACCTCGATCACCGGGTCGCCCGGCTGGACGTTCAGTTCCCCGGTGGCTTCCGCCGAGGTCGGATCGACGCAATCGCTCATCCCTTGATCCCCAGGTCAGAGAACATCACCGCGAAGATCGCGTCCACGATGATGACCACGGTGATCGCGCTCACCACCGAATCGGTGGTGCCGGTCCCGAGGCTTTCGCTGTTCGGCTTGATCCGCAGCCCGAAATGGCAGGCCACGAACGCGATCATGAGCCCGAACACCGCCGATTTGGCCAGTCCCAGCCACAGGTTGGCCACCGGCACCGCGGCCGGCAGGCCTTGCAGGAACTGGATGTAGTCCAGTCCCAGCGTCGCCCGCGCGGCCAGCATGCCGCCGAGCAGCACCATGCTGCTGGTCCAGGTCATGACCAGGGGCAACGAGAGTGCCAGGGCCACCATCTTGGGCACCACCAGCCGGATCGTGT
Organism: Roseateles chitinivorans; assembly: GCF_050632145.1. GTDB lineage: Bacteria > Pseudomonadota > Gammaproteobacteria > Burkholderiales > Burkholderiaceae_C > Roseateles > Roseateles chitinivorans_B. Next base: position 3,228,558 of record NZ_CP192577.1, on the reverse strand, counting down.
GGGAGATCCCCATCACCGACAGCGCGTCCAGCTCCTGCGTCACCCGCATCACGCCGAGCTGCGCGGTCATCGCCGAGCCGCTGCGTCCCGCCACCAGGATGGCCGCGAGCAGCGGTCCCAGTTCGCGCCAGACGCTGATGCCCAGGATGTTGATGACGTAGATGTCGGCGCCGTAGTCTCTGCAGCTGCTTGGCGGTGAGGTAGGACAGCGTGATGCCGACCAGCACGCCGACCAGCGCCGTGATCCCCAGTGCCTGCGCGCCGCTGCGGTAGATGTGGGCGGAGATGTCCTTCCACGCGATCAGGTTGGGATGACGGGCCAGCGTGCCGAGGTCGCGGGTGACCTGGCCGAGCAGCGCCGTCGCGTCGAGCAAATGGCTGGCGAGGTTGAGCAGGCCCTGGCCGAACTGGCGCACGTTCTGCGCGCGCGGCGGCCTGGCCGGCTTGCCCTGCTTGCTGCCCAGCCGCGCGAACAGCGCCTGGAACATGTCCGCCAGCGGGGCCGGCGGCCAGCGCAGCTGTTCCGGCTGGCGGCGGCCCCAGGCCTGCCACAGCAGCAAGGCGCCCGTCGGGTCGAGCCGGCGCACCGCGCTCAGGTCCCAGGACACGTTGGCGGTCGACAAGCCGCCGAGTTCGCCCCGCAGCGCCTCGACGCGCTCGCGCAGCGCGAGCAGCGTCCAGTCGCCTTCCAGTCGCACCTGGACGCGTCCGCCGTCGCCGGACTCGCGCATCAGGCGCGGTGACGGGTCGGCGACGTCGTGGGTTTGCGCAGGAGCATCCATTGGGGTCAGAGCATAGCCGCGCAAGGGCGCTCCGGTGAACCCGGCGGACAGGAGTTCGCCCAGTCAGACAAGACGCTGTCGCAGACGCTCCAGATAGGTGCGGCTGCAGGGCACGCGGCTGCCGTCGCGCAGGCGCAGGTGGGCGTCGCCGGCCTCGGTCGGCTCGATGGCCTCGATCAGGCTCAGCCGCACCAGGTAGCCGCGATGCACGCGCACGAACGCGGACGGGTCCAGGCGTTGCCCGAAGGCGCCCAGGCTGCTGCGCAACGGGTAGTCGTGCTGCTGGCGCCGCAGGTTGACGTAATTGCCGCAGGCCTGCACCCATTCGATCTCCTCGATCGGGAGAAGGAACTCCTTGCCGAGCTTCTTCACCAGCAGTCGCTCGGGCAACGCGGGCGAGACCGCCGCCGCGACGGGCGGAGGTCCGGGCGGAGGTCCGGGCGGGAGGGACGCGGCCGGCGGCGCCGGGGCAGGCTCCGGCGGCTCCGCCAGCAGGCTCGCCTCGCCCTGCCAGCGCCACACGAACAGCCGGTAGGCCCCGACGATCACCAGGATGAAGGCGTAGCTGCGGACGTCCTTCAGGGCCTCATAGAACAGTTCGAGCGGCCAGTTGCCGAAGTCGTAGACGGCGCCCCGCGTCGCATAGACCAGCTTGCGCAGCGTCACCATGCCCAGGACATGCGCGAGGCTGGTCACCAGCGCGAAAAGGACGTGCCACGGCAGGTGCCGCCGCAGCAGGCCCCAGCGCAAGGGCTTCGAATCCGCCGCGCGGACGATCCACGGGATCAGCACCATCCAGACGAGGGCACTGGAGAACTCCCAGACCGCCGGCTCCCAGGGGTCGAACGGAAGTCCGGCGCGGCGGATGTCCAGGTTCGTCGTGATCGTGTTCGCCGCCGCCGAGCCGAGCAGCAGCGCGCTCCAGATCGCGCGCTCGACCCACCGCCGTCGCTTCAGATAGATCCCCAGCCACTTGTCCTCGGTCATGGCGGCGCAGTGTAGGCGTGCGCGAGGCCGAGGCCGCGCGCGAGCGGCCCCTGGGACGGGGCGGGTCGTCACCGGGACGGGGCGGTTCGTCACATTCACGTCGCGCGGGGCCCGGCGGGAACGAAGCTGCATGCCATGAACACCACCGCCCTCCCCGCGCACAGCGCGGCTCCGACCGCCCGCCTGACCGAACTCGACTGGCTGCGCGTCATCGCCTTCGGCCTGCTGATCCTCTACCACTCGGGCATGTTCTACGTGAGCTGGGACTGGCACGTGAAGTCGCCGCGGCTGGTCCCGGCGCTCGAGTCCTGGATGCTCTGGCTGAACCCGTGGCGCATGTCGCTGCTGTTCCTGATCTCAGGCGCGGCGACCGCGTTGATGACCGCGCGCCTCGACGGGACCAGCGGGAACAACGGCAACAACGGGAACAACGGCACGGAAGGACTGATCGCCTCGCGCAGCAAACGGCTGCTGCTGCCGCTGCTGTTCGGCATGACGGTGATCGTGCCGCCGCAGGCGCATCTGGAAGTCGTCGAGAAGCTTCGCTACGCCGGCAGCTACGGCGACTTCCTGAAGCTCTACTTCCAGGCGTATCACGGCTTCTGCCGCGGTGACGACTGCCTGAAGCTCCCGACCTGGAATCACCTGTGGTTCCTGCCCTACCTCTGGGCCTACACCGTGGTCGTGCTGCTGGCGCTGCGGCTTCCCCTCGTGCGCAGCTTCTTCTCGCATCCAGGCTGGCGCCAAGTCGTGGGCGGCGGGCGCCTGCTGTGGGTGCCGTGGCTCCTGTTCGCGCTGCTGCGTCAACAGCTGCTGGTGCGCTTCCCTGCCACCCACGATCTCGTCCACGACTGGTACCAGCACGGCGTGTACTTCGCGGTGTTCCTGCTCGGCTTCGGGCTTTACGGCAGCCGCGACGATCGCCATGGCGCGTGGGAAGCCGCTCGCCGACTCCGCTGGATCGCACTCGTCGCCTTCATCGTGGTGCAGGTGCTCTCGCAGACGCTCACCGCTGAATGGCGCCTCGTTCATGGCGATGACTTCCCGGAGTGGCTGCTGATGGCGCTGCGCGCACTCAACGCGGGCAAGCAATGGTTGCCGATCGTGGCGGTGCTGGGATTCGGCCGGCAGTGGCTGTCCGACCGCGATTCGCCGCTGCTGCGCTGGCTGACGCTGGCCGTGTTCCCGTTCTACCTGGTCCACCAGACGGTCACAGTGATCGCGGGGCACCTGCTGGCGCCATTGCAATGGCCGCTTGCCGTCGAGGCCGCCGCGCTCGTCGCGATCACCGCGCTGGGCTGCCTGCTGGGGGCGCTGCTGGCGATGCGCATCCGCGTGCTGCGCCCGTGGATGGGGCTGGGCCCGGAAAGCAAAAAGCCCGGCATCTTGCGATACCGGGCTTCCTGATTCTTCTTATAAATGGTCGGGGCGGCGGGATTCGAACTCGCGACCCCTTGCACCCCATGCAAGTGCGCTACCAGGCTGCGCTACGCCCCGACTAAGCCTACGATTCTATACGTATTTTGAAGTGCTATGCAAGCAAACTCTCTCGAATCGCCAGCAACTCATCCCTGACCTGTTCCAGCGTGAGCTTCTCGAGCGACACGGTGGTGTGCGCGGCGCTGTCCGCGACGTCCGCCGCCAAGGCGCGCGACGCTTCGCGATGATCACGGTAGGCGTCGAGTTGCGCCGCCGCCAACGCTTCAGCGCGGAACTCCTGTGCGCTGGCGCCGGTATGGCTGACATCGATCAGTTGATTGCGGGCACCGCTGATCGTGAAGCCCTGGTCGTAGAGCAGATCGCGGATCCGACGGATCAGCAGCACTTCATGGTGCTGGTAGTAGCGTCGGTTGCCCCGCCGCTTCATCGGCTTGAGCTGCGTGAACTCCTGTTCCCAATAGCGGAGCACGTAGGGCTTCACGCCGCACAGCTCGCTCACCTCACCGATGGTGAAGTAGCGTTTGGCAGGGATGGCGGGAAGCTGGACGTCCATGGGGATCAGCGGCTCCGGCGGCGGCGGGAAGGGTCAGACTCTACTCGAAGTCACCACCCGAAGGCGTGTTGCCTTGGACGGCTTCTTTCAATTTGTGACTGGCATGAAACGTCACGACGTTGCGGGCCTTGATCGGGATCGCTTCGCCGGTGCGCGGGTTGCGGCCGGGTCTCGGCGCCTTGCGCCGGATGTTGAAGTTGCCGAAGCCCGAGAGCTTCACTTCGCGGCCGCTGGAGAGGCTGTTGTGAATGATGTCGAAGAAGGCCTCGACCATGTCCTTGGACTCGCGCTTGTTCAGTCCGAGCTTGTCGAACAGCAGTTCCGCCAGCTCGGCCTTGGTCAGCGTGGGCGTCTCCAGGCTGCCGAGCAGCACGCGCGCCTGCTCCTTCAGATCGTCATCACTCATGGGTGTCCTCCCCTCCCTCAGCCTCGCAGGCGCGCGCCGAGGCGTTCGCCCAGCTGCGCCACCACCTTCGCCACCGCCTGCTCGATGCGTTCGTCGGTCAGCGTGTTTTCGTCGTCGAGCAGCGCCAGGCGCACGGCCAGGCTGCGTTCGCCGGCCTTCAGTTCCGCCGTCGGCTGCGCCGGTTTGAAGACGTCGAACAAACGCGCAGAGCGTACCAGGGCTTCGCCGCTGGATTCGATCGCCCGGATGAGGGAGTCATAGGTGACCTGCTCATTGACGATCAGCGCCAGATCGCGTTGCACCGCCTGCAGGCGAGGCACGCCCTGACCCTGCGGCAGCGTGCGCGCCAGCACGGCGTCCAGCGACAGTTCGAACAGCACCGGCGCGCTCGGCAGTTCGTAGCCTTGGCGCCACTTCGGATGCAGTTCGCCGACCACGCCGATGGCCTGGCCGTCCAGCAGCACCCGGGCGCTGCGGCCCGGATGCAGCGCGGGATGCTCGGCGGCTTCGAAGCTCAACACGCGCGGCGCGAACAGCGCCTCGAGGTCGCCCTTCACGTCGAAGAAGTCGACCGCGCGGTCCTTCTGCGCCCACTGCTGCTGGTCGGCCGGGCCCCAGGCCAGGCCGGACAGCCGCATCGGCTGCGCGATGCCGGCGATGGTGGTGTCGCTTTCCTGCACCGACGCGTCGCGCAGGAACACGCGGCCGATCTCGAACACGCGCACGCGCGGCGACTTGCGCGCCAGGTTGTTGCGCAGCGCCTGGACCAGCGAGCCCATCAGCGAGGTGCGCATCACTGCCAGCGGCGCGGCGATCGGGTTCAGCAGCTGGATCGGGTTGGCATTGCCGGCGAGCTCCTGCTCCCAGCGCGCCTCGACGAAGCTGAAGTTGATCGTCTCGAAGTAGCCCAGGCCGGCCATCGCGTGGCGCAGGGCGTGCGTCGCGCGGCGCGATTCCGATCCCACCTTGCCGACCACCGGCGCCAGCGGCGGCGTCGACGGCAGCTTCGGGTAGCCCAGCACGCGGATGACTTCCTCGATCAGGTCTTCCTCGATCTGGATGTCGAAGCGGAAGGTCGGCGGCGTCACCGTGATCACGCCCGGGGCCGACGTGAATTCCAGGCCCAGACGCTTGAACACGCCTTCGCAGTCGGCCTGTGTCACCGGCATGCCGATGACCTTGGCGGCGCGGTCGACGCGCAATGCGACCGGCTTGCGCTCGGGCAGCTGCGTGGTCTGGTCGTCCATCGGTCCAGCGTCACCGCCGCAGATCGACTGGATCAGTTGCGTGATGCGTTCGATGTGGTCGACGGTGCCGGCAGGATCCACGCCGCGCTCGAAGCGGTGGCCCGCGTCGGTCGAGAAGTTGAAGCGGCGCGAACGCCCCATGACCGCCTTCGGCCACCAGAACGCGGCTTCGACATAGATGTTCTTCGTGTCGTCGGACACGGCGGTGGCGTCGCCCCCCATGATGCCGGCCAGCGACTCGACCTGCTCGCGATCGGCGATCACGCCGACGCTCGCATCGACTTCGATCGTGTTGCCGTTCAGCAGCTTGAGCTGTTCACCCGGCTGGCCCCAGCGGACGATCAATTCGCCGTGGATCTTGTCGAGGTCGAAGATATGGGACGGACGGCCCAGCTCGAACATCACGTAGTTCGAGATGTCCACCAGCGGCGACACCGAGCGCTGGCCGCAACGGGCCAGGCGGTCGACCATCCACTGCGGCGTCTTCGCCGTCGTGTCGACGTTGCGGATCACGCGGCCGGAGAAGCGGCCGCACAGGTCCGCAGCCTCGACGCGCACCGGCAGCGTCGCGTCGGTGGCGACGGCGGCGGGCTGGATCTCGGGCGACAGCAGCGGCGCGCCGGTCAGCGCGGCCACTTCGCGGGCGACGCCGTAGACGCTCAGCGCATGCGCCAGGTTCGGCGTCAGCTTCAGCGTGAACAGCGTGTCGTCCAGGTTCAGGTGCTTGCGGATGTCCTCGCCGAGGGTCGCATCGGCGGCCAGTTCCAGCAGACCGCCGTGGTCTTCCGCCAGCTTCAGCTCGCGGGCCGAGCACAGCATGCCGAAGCTCTCGACGCCGCGCAGCTTGCCCTTGCCGATCTTGAACGGCTTGCCGTCCTCGCCCGGGGGCAGTTCGGCGCCGATCGTGGCCAGCGGCACGCGGATGCCGACACGCGCGTTCGGCGCGCCGCAGACGATCTGCAGCAGCACCGGACCGCCGGCGTCGACCTTGCACACGCGCAGGCGGTCGGCGTCGGGATGCTGGACGGCCTCGACGATCTCGGCCACGACGATGCCGTGGAACGGCGGCGCCACCGGGCGCAGCTCTTCCACTTCCAGGCCGGACATGGTCAGCAGCTCGGCCAGTTCTTGGGTGTTCAGCGCGGGGTTGCAGAAGGCCCGCAGCCAGGACTCAGGGAATTGCATGAAGTTCTCTCTTGCTCTCTAGGCGACCGGGGACTCGATTCACTTGAACTGCGACAGGAAGCGCAGGTCGCCGTCGAAGAACAGACGCAGGTCGCTGACGCCGTAGCGCAGCATGGCCAGGCGGTCGATGCCCGAGCCGAAGGCGAAACCGATGTAGCGCTCGGGATCGAGGCCCATGTTGCGGATCACCTGCGGATGCACCTGGCCGGAGCCGGAGACTTCCAGCCAGCGGCCCTTCAGCGGACCGGAGCCGAACATCATGTCGATCTCGGCGCTGGGCTCGGTGAACGGGAAGTAGCTCGGACGGAACCGGATCTCCATGTCCGTCGTCTCGAAGAACTGCTGCATGAAGTTCACGTAGACGGACTTCAGGTCCTTGAAGCTGATGTTCTCGCCGACCCACAGGCCTTCGACCTGGTGGAACATCGGCGAATGCGTCGCGTCGCTGTCGACGCGGTAGGTGCGGCCGGGTGCGATCACGCGGATCTCGGGCATCGGCTGTCCGGCGTCGATCGCGGCGCGGTGCTTCTTCACGTGCTGCACCGCATAGCGGATCTGCATCGGGCTGGTGTGGGTGCGCAAGACATGACCCCCTTCGATGTAGAAGGTGTCGTGCATCGAGCGCGCCGGATGGTCTTCCGGCGTGTTCAGCGCGGTGAAGTTGAACCAGTCGTTCTCGATCTCCGGACCGTCGGCGACGTCGAAGCCCATGGAGCCGAAGATCGCCTCGATGCGCTCCATCGCGCGCGTGATCGGGTGCAGGCCGCCGGTGCCGCGCTGGCGGCCGGGCAGCGTGACGTCGAGGGCCTCGGCCTTGAGCTGCAGCTCGAGCTCCGCGTCCGCCAGCGCCTGGCGGCGCGCGGTCAGCGCCGCCTCGATGCCCTGCTTGAGCTGGTTGATCTGCGCGCCGCGGGTCTTCTTTTCCTCGACAGGCAGGCTGGCCATGCCCTTCATCAGCTCGGTGACCTGGCCGGTCTTGCCCAGGAAACGCGCCTTGGCGTTCTCCAGGTCGGCGGGAGTCGTGGCGGCGGCGAATTCACCGGTCGCCTGATGCAGCAATTGATCGAGGTCGTTCATCGCGGGGCGTCGACGGGGCGTCGGCGGCGTTGGCGGAAGTCGGATGGCACAGCGGTGGGATGGCGAACGTCGCACCATCGCGCACCATTGCGCCGGAATGAAAAAGGCCGAACACCGGGGTGTCGGCCTTTGAAAGAGGCAGCCCCGGCAGGGCCGGAGCGGCCAGTCCGCCCGCCGGCGAGCACCGGCGGGTGGACCTTGGCTATCAAGCCAGAGCGGCCTTCACCTTGGCGAAGATGCTGGCGAAACCAGCAGGGTCGTTGACGGCGAGGTCGGCCAGGACCTTGCGGTCGATGTCGATCTCGGCCTTCTTCAGACCGGCCACGAACTTGCTGTAGCTCAGACCCAGGCCACGGCTTGCCGCGTTGATACGGGCAATCCACAGCTGGCGGAACACGCGCTTCTTGGCACGGCGGTCACGGTAGGCGTACTGGCCCGCCTTCATCACCGCCTGCTTGGCGATGCGGAAGACGTTCTTGCGACGACCACGGAAGCCCTTGGCCAGAGCCAGGACCTTCTTGTGACGAGCACGTGCGGTTACACCACGTTTGACGCGAGGCATGTTGTATCTCCTTGTCTACTGCTGGATTACAGACCAGCGAAGGGCAGCATCGAAGCGATGTGGCCCATGTTGGTCTCATGCACGGTCGTGGCGCCGCGAAGCTGGCGCTTGTTCTTCGTGGTCTTCTTGGTCAGGATGTGGCGCTTGAACGCCTGACCGCGCTTGACGGTGCCACCCGGACGAACGCGAAAACGCTTTTTCGCGCTGCTCTTGGTCTTCATCTTGGGCATGACTGCTCCTTCTATGGGCGTCCCTCCAGGCGACCGCGGGTGACCGCGGTACTTGACCGGCCTGCAGGAGACTAATAAGCCCGCCGACGACCAGATCGACGGGCTGAAACTGAGACGGGGCCTCATCGGCCCCGCCGGGATTCTCTCAGACGCTCAGCGCTTCTTCGGCGCCAGCACCATGATCATCTGACGGCCTTCGAGCTTGGGCATGTGCTCGACCACGGCCACGTCGGACAACTCGTCGCGGATGCGTTCCAGCATGCGCATGCCGATGTCCTGGTGGGTGATCTCGCGGCCGCGGTAGCGCAGCGTGACCTTGCCCTTGTCGCCGTCCTCCGCGATGAAGCGGCGCAGGTTGCGCATCTTGATCTGGTAGTCGCCTTCGTCCGTGCCCGGACGGAACTTGACTTCCTTGACCTCGATGACCTTCTGCTTGGACTTGGCTTCCGCGGCGCGCTTCTGCTCCTGGTACTTGAACTTGCCGTAGTCCATCAACCGGCAGACCGGCGGGACTGCAGTGGCGGCAATTTCGACCAGATCGACGTCCAGGTCACCGGCCATCCGGAGCGCTTCCTGGATCGAGACGATGCCGATCGGCTCGTTCTCGGGGCCATTGAGACGGACTTCAGAAGCGATGATTTCGCGATTCAGGCGGTGCTTGCGCTCCGGAATCGCACGACGGTCAGCAAAAGTAGCGATGGTGGTTACCTTTAGGCGGGCCTTGGCAAGGGTCCGTTAATGATCAGTACAACGCAAAAAGCGCCCGACTCAGGCCTTGTCCGCGATGGCGGTCGAGAGCTTCGAAACGAAGTCCTCCAGCGACATCACGCCCAGATCCTGGTTGCCTCGGGCGCGCACTGCGACTGCGCCGTTCGCCTTTTCCTTGTCGCCGACGACCAGGATGAACGGCACCTTTTGCAGTGAATGCTCGCGGATTTTATACGTGATTTTCTCGTTGCGCAAATCTGCCTGAACCCTAACCCCTTGTTTTTGCAGCGATTTCACAATGCTGGAAACGTAGTCCGATTGGGCGTCGGTGATATTGGCGACAACGACCTGCGTCGGAGCCAGCCAGACCGGCAGCGCGCCGGCGTGCTGCTCGATCAGGATGCCGATGAAACGCTCCAGGCTGCCGACGATCGCGCGGTGCAGCATGACGGGGGTGTGGCGCTCGCCGTCCTCGGCGACGTACTCGGCGCCCAGGCGAGCGGGCATCGAGAAATCGACCTGCATCGTGCCGCACTGCCACTGGCGGCCGATCGCGTCCTTGAGCGTGTATTCGATCTTCGGACCATAGAAGGCGCCGTCGCCCGGGGCGATGATGAACTCCACGCCGGAGGCGCGCAGCGACTCCATCAGCGCGAACTCGGCCTTGTCCCAGACCTCGTCCGAACCGATGCGCGCATCGGGACGCGTCGCGACCTTGTAGATGATGTTGTCGAAGCCGAAGTCCTTGTAGACCTTCTGCAGCAGCGCCGTGTAGGCCACGCACTCGGCCAGGATCTGGTCTTCCGTGCAGAAGATGTGGCCGTCGTCCTGCGTGAAGCCGCGCACGCGCATGATCCCGTGCAGGCCGCCCGTGGGCTCGTTGCGGTGGCACTGGCCGAACTCGCCGAAGCGCAGCGGCAGGTCGCGGTAGCTCTTGATGCCGTGCTTGAAGATCAGGATGTGGCCGGGACAGTTCATCGGCTTGAGCGCGTAGTCACGCTTCTCCGATTCCGTCGTGAACATGTTGTCACGGTACTTGTCCCAGTGGCCCGTGGCCTCCCACAGCGTCTTGTCCAGCAGCTGCGGGCCCTTCACTTCCTGGTAGCCGTTGTCGCGGTACACGCGGCGCATGTACTGCTCGACCTCCTGCCAGATCGTCCAGCCCTTGGGATGCCAGAACACGACGCCCGGCGCGTGCTCGTCGATGTGGAACAGCTCCAGGTCCTTGCCGAGCTTGCGGTGGTCGCGCTTCTCCGCTTCCTCCAGCATGCGCAGGTAGTTCGCCAGGTCGTCCTTGGTCGCCCAGGCCGTGCCGTAGATGCGCTGCAGCTGTTCGTTGCGGTGGTCGCCGCGCCAGTAGGCGCCGGCCACCTTCATCAGCTTGAAGAACTTCAGCTTGCCCGTCGACGGCACGTGCGGGCCGCGGCACAGGTCGGTGAAGGCGCCCTCGGCGTACAGCGAGACGTCCTGGTCCGCCGGGATGCTGGCGATGATCTCGGCCTTGTAGGCCTCGCCGATGCCCTTGAAGTACTCGACGGCCTCATCGCGCGGCAGCACCGAGCGGGTGACCTTCTCGTCCTTCTTCGCAAGCTCGCCCATCTTGGCCTCGATCGCCGCCAGGTCGTCGGGCGTGAACGGGCGCTTGTACGAGAAGTCGTAATAGAAGCCGTTCTCGATGACCGGGCCGATCGTGACCTGCGCGTCGGGGAACAGCTCCTTGACCGCATAGGCCAGCAAGTGGGCCGTCGAGTGGCGGATGACATCCAGCCCGTCCGGATCCTTGTCCGTGACGATGGCCAGTTGCGTGTCCTTGTCGATGAGGAAGCTGGTGTCGACGACCTTGGCGGTGTCGCCCGAGCCGACGCGGCCGGCGAGCGCCGCCTTCGCCAGACCCGTGCCGATGGAGGCCGCGACTTCGGCGACGGTCACCGGTTGCGGGAACTCGCGCTTGGAGCCGTCGGGCAGTTGGATGGAGATGTTGGACATGAGGGGGAACTCCAGAAAACAAAAAAGCGCGACCACGTGCCGCGCTTTTTCTGGGGTGCTGACTTTTTCCGGACAGCTGATGAAAGACGTGACGAGCCGCGGTCGCTCAAACCTTCGCAGTGGAGGTGGTAGTCCGCGGTGTCATAACCATGTCGCCTTTCCCGGTCCTTGTTGGAAAAAGAAAATGAGACATCCAGTGTAGCTCAGAGCGCCTGGATGTCGAGGGTCGGACGGGCGCAGGCCTCGCGGAACTCGTCCCGCAGCCGCTCGCCCTCGCGCACGGCGCGCAGCCAGTCGCGGGCGCGGCCGGGGACGTCGTTCAGGTAACGCTGGAAGTCGTTGCGATCGGGCAGCTTGCCGTTGGGCAGCGTCTTCACCCACTCGGGGTTGGGCGTCAGCAGCACGACGTTGTCGAGGAAGGCGCTGGTCCGGTGCCGGTGCTTGAGCGCCTTGTCGAGCCAGCCCGGCACGACGCTGGCCTGGAAGTGCGGGTAGAGCGCGATACCGTCCCCGACCATCGCGGCGTAGTTCAGGTGCAGGTGGTAATCGGTGATGCCGCCGTCCCAGTAGGCGCCGGCGGGGGCGCCTTCGATGTCGTGCACGGCCTGCAGCCAGAACGGGATGGAGCAGCTCGCCAGGATGCTGGGCTTGAGGTTGCCCGCGTCCAGCGCCACCTGCCGGCTGCGGTAGTCGGCCAGCGGCATGGGCAGCGGCGAGCGCTTGTCGGAGAACACCACCCGCTCCAGCCAGGCGCCCATCGCGCGGCGCGACATCGCGTTGGCCGCGAACGCGCCCAGATAACCCAGCGGCGTGCGCAAGCGCCCTTCCCGGCCGAGCACGTGCTTGCCGCGCGAGGTGAACACATGCAGGCGGAACTGCGGATGCGACAGCACCTCGGCCTCGCGGCCGCCGAAGATCTCGCCGAGCTTCCCGGCGAATGCGCGCGACACGGTGGCAGCGGTCGGCCGCTTGCCGGGCGCCGACTCGTAGTCCTGATGGGCGTAATCGTGGGCGAGGCGCTCGAACTCCGCATTCGCCTGCGCGGCGTCGCGGGTCAGGCAGGCGGTGGCCATGCGCCAGGCGCCGATGGAGGCGCCGAGCAGGTGCACCTCCTGGCCGCCCGACGGCAGGAACTCGCCGAAGAGGTGCGCGTCGAGCGCGCTGAGCACCAGTCCCTTCGGACCGCCGGCGGCGCCGGGCACGACGCGCACGTCGGCGGCGCGCAGGCCATGGTCGCGCAGCCGTTGGCGCGCACGGGGTCCGGCGAGGATCTGCAAGGCCTGCATCGGGCGGGTCGTCCTTTCAAAACGGAGGCGCCCGACGCGGCAGACCCTCAGCCGAAGCCGATTCCGACCGAGGGAATCAGAGCTTCATTTCCAGGTTCAGCTGGAACCAGGGCTTCATGCCACGGCCGGAGGCGTAGAAATCGCCGCTGGCGAACGTGGTCTCGGCCCGCGAGTCGAGCGGGAACAGATTATTGGCCGAGAAACGCACCGAGGTCTTCGGGTTGACCATCCACTGGGCGAAGACATCCAGGCCGCGGTTGCGTGAGTACTCGGCACTCTGGGTGTCGGTCTGGCGCACCGTGTAGACCGGCGTGTAGTTCAGGTTGGCGCCGGCCGTCATCGGCACGGTGCTGAACCGGTAGTCCAGGCCCAGGTTGGCCGTCCAGGGCTGCTGCTGGTCGAGCCGGTTGTCCGGACCGTCCACGGCCTTCACCCGCGAGCGATAGACACTCACGGAGCTGCGCAGGTTCAACGGCAGCTTGGGATCGAACAGCGACGGGAACAGCTCCCCGGCCCGGCCCTTGAGTTCCAGCTCGATGCCGCTGGTGGTCGCGCTGGAGAAATTCATCGGCCGGTTCACATAGCGCGGCGCGGTCCAGAACGGCGGATTGGCCGGCTCCAGCGTCACGACGTTGCGGATCAGCTGGCTGATGTTGCGGTGGAACAGGCCCACGCTGAAAAGACTGCCGCCGGACAGGTACTTCTCGTACGCCAGATCGAAGCCGGTGGCCAGCTCCGGTTTCAACGCCGGATTGCCGATGCGGTCGGGACTGATCTCCTCGTTCTGCTCGCCGGTGCGGGGCTCGGGGAACTTGCTGTTGGGCGTGTAGCGGCCCAGCATCTGGGTCAGTTCCGGCGCCTTGTAGCTGCGGGTGATGCTGGCGCGGATCATGTCGCGCCCCTTCGGATCCAGCTTGTAGGTCAGGTGCCACAGCGGCGACAGCACGCTGGAGCTGTTGCGCTCGTCGACGTCGATGCCGCGGCTGGTGGTGACGATGCGCTCATGACGCAGGCCGAAGTAGGTCGACCACTGCGGATTGATCTCCCACTCGTCCTGGACGAAGAAGGCCTGGCGACGGATCCGGGCGCCGAAGTTCTCGCCGTTGAGCCTGGGGTCCTGCGCCTGGCCGCCGACGAGGGTGTTGCGGATCTCGTCGCGCTGGCGGAACTCGAGGTCCCAGCCGACGGTCAGCGTGTGCTCTTCGCCGAGGATGTGGCTGTACTTGCCGGCCTGCGTCAGGCTGCGGTCGCGGCTGTCGAGCTGCGCATCGACCGGCCGCTGCGTCAGCGTGTGGTTCTCGATGTGGTTCCTGGCGTCCTGCACGCCGGCCTTCAGCTCCCACTTCTGGGTCTCGCTGAACCGGTTGTTCCACGTCAGGTTGGCGCGCAGCATCTGCCAGGTGCCCTGGTTGTCGGCGTCGTCGTCCAGTCGCGTGGTGTTGCCGTAGGCGGCGTCGGGGGTGAGCCGGACCGAGTTGTTCCAGAAGCCCTTCTGCGCGAAGCCGATCAGCGACACCGATTCGTCGTCGCTGATCTTCCAGTTCGCACGCGGCGCCGAGTTGAAGCCGTGACCCCAGTTGCGCATCTTCCCGTGCTGCGACGCGACGACCGGATCCCCGTCCTGGTCGGTGCCGTTGCGCTCGATCGTCGACTTCATCTCCTGCAGCCACTGGAACGCCGACAGCGGCACCGACACCGAGACCGGCCCGAAGCGCTCGCCGTAGGTGAAGGTGCCCGACGGCACCGGGTGGTTGATGTTGTAGCCGGCGCCGACGCGCAGGTCGCGCTGCGAGAGCTTCGGCGCTTCCTTCAGGATGATGTTGATCGCACCGGCGACGGCCTGGGCGCTCTGGTCGGCGCTGGGGCCCTTGGTCAGCTCGATGCGCTCGACCTGCGCGGGATCCAGTTGATCCAGCTTGAAGCCCGGAGGCGCGGGGTCGCCGTTGATCAGGATCAGCGTGTAGCCGGACCCCAGACCGCGCATGCGCGGCGCACCATCGGAGACGTTCACGCCGGGCAGACGCTTGAGCACGTCGGCCACGCTGGTGTCGCCGTACTTGTCGAGCTCGTCCCGACCGTAGATCTGCTTGGCCACCGGCGAGCGGCGGCGCAGCTCGGAATCGGTGTTGCGGCCCGTGATCTCCACGCGGTCCAGCCGCTTGCCCGACGTCGGCTCGTTCCCCAATCCGGGGGCGCGTCCTGCGCGAGCACGGCGGTCGCGGGCGCGAGCGCGGACAGACAGACAAGGGCGCAGGCCCTGGCGATGGCGTGGGTCTTCAAAACGGGCTCCCGAGGATTTGGTGTCGACACCGTGTAGGTCTGTCGACTTTTGTCTTTGACGGTCAACGGCGCGCAGCGTAGCCGTACACCGCGCGCTCCGACACCTCAGGTGCGACCAGCCGCGAAAAATGGGGGATCAAACGCGGATCGGCGCCGCAGACGGCGCCGATCACGGACCACCGGGGCGTTGATCGCCCCAGCCGGGATGGCTCAGCGCTCAGCGCTTGAGCTTGGCGAACGCCGCCGCCATCGCGTTGCCGCCGGTCGGCTGGGCGTCACGCGCGCCGGACGGGCGGGCACCGCCCGGGCGCTCGTTGCGGCCGGCCGGACGGAAGCTGTTGTCCGGCTTCGAACCGCCGCGCGGCGCCTGCGCGTCGAGCTTCATCGTCAGCGAGATGCGCTTGCGGGCCAGATCGACCTCCAGCACCTTCACCTTGACGATGTCGCCGGTCTTGACGACCTCGCGCGCATCGTTGACGAACTTGTTGGCCAGCTGGCTGACGTGGACCAGGCCGTCCTGGTGCACGCCCAGGTCGACGAAGGCGCCGAACTGCGCGACGTTGGACACCGTGCCTTCCAGCACCATGCCCTCCTTCAGGTCCTTGAGGTCCTCGACGCCGTCGTTGAAACGCGCGACCTTGAAGTCGGGGCGCGGGTCGCGCCCCGGCTTCTCCAACTCACCGAGGATGTCCTTGACGGTGATCGCACCGAAGCGCTCGTCGGCGAAGGCCTCCGGCTTCAGCGCGCGGATCACGTCGGACTTGCCCATGACGTCGGCGATCGGACGCTGGACCTGCGTCAGGATGCGCTCGATGACCGGATAGGTTTCCGGATGCACGCCGCTGACGTCCAGCGGGTTGTCGCCGTCGCGGATGCGCAGGAAACCCGCCGCCTGCTCGAAGGTCTTCGGGCCGAGGCCGGTGACGTCCAGCAGCTGCTGACGATTGCGGAACGCGCCGTTGGCGTCGCGCCAGCGCACGATCGAATTGGCGACGCTCGCCGACAGGCCCGACACGCGCGACAGCAACGGCGCGGAGGCGGTGTTCAGGTCGACACCGACCGAGTTCACGCAATCCTCGACGATGGTGTCCAGCGTGCGCGCGAGCTCGCTCTGGTTGACGTCGTGCTGGTACTGGCCGACGCCGATCGACTTCGGATCGATCTTCACCAGCTCCGCCAGCGGATCCTGCAGGCGACGCGCGATGGACACGGCGCCGCGCAACGACACGTCCAGGTCGGGCAGTTCCTTCGACGCGAATTCCGACGCCGAGTACACCGAGGCGCCGGCCTCGCTGACGACGACCTTCTCGATGACCGTGTCGGGCGCCATCGACTGGATGCGCTTGATGAGGTCGGCGGCGAGCTTGTCGGTCTCGCGCGAGGCGGTGCCGTTGCCGATCGCGATCAGGTTGACACCATGCGTCGCGCACAGGCGCCCCAGCACGTGGATCGATCCTTCCCAATCGCGCTTGGGCTCATGCGGATAGACGGTCGAGGTGTCCAGCACGCGGCCGGTGTCGCTGACGACCGCCACCTTCACGCCGGTGCGGATGCCCGGATCCAGGCCCATGACGACGCGCTTGCCGGCCGGCGCGGCCAGCAGCAGGTCGCGCAGGTTCTCGGCGAAGACCTTGGTGGCGACCTTCTCGGCCTCTTCGCGCAGGCGCCCGAACAGGTCGCGCTCCAGGCTCAGCGAGAGCTTGACCTTCCAGGTCCAGGCGACGGTCTTGCGGATCAGCTCGTCGCCGGCGCGCTTGCCGTGGCTCCAGCCGAGGTGGCGGGCGATGCGGCCTTCGGCGAGCGAGGGCTGACCGAGGACGACTTCCTCGTCCAGCGCCAGCTTGGCGTCGAGGAACTCCTGCGTGCGACCGCGGAAGACGGCCAGCGCGCGGTGCGACGGCACGGTGCGGATCGGCTCGGCGTAGTCGAAGTAGTCGCGGAACTTGGAAATGTCGGGGTTGTTCTCGTCCTTGCCGTCCATCAGCTTGGACTTGAAGAGGCCCTCCTCCCACAGCCATTCGCGCAGCTTGCCGATCAGCAGGGCGTCTTCGGCCCAGCGCTCGGACAGCAGGTCCCGCACGCCGTCCAGCACCGCGAAGGCGTCGGCGAAGCCCGCGTCGGGGTTGAGGAAGGCACCGGCTTCGCTCATCGGGTCGAGCGACGGATCGGCGAACAGCTTGTCGGCGAGCGGCTCCAGGCCGGCCTCGCGGGCGACGAGGCCCTTGGTGCGACGCTTCTGCTTGTACGGGAGGTAGAGGTCTTCCAGCTCCTGCTTGGTCGGCGCGGCGGCGATGGCGGCGGCGAGTTCGGGCGTGAGCTTGCCCTGCTCCTCGATGCTCTTGAGCACGGCCTCGCGCCGGTCCTCGAGCTCGCGCAGGTAGCTCAGGCGGGCCTCGAGTTCGCGCAGCTGGATGTCGTCGAGGCCGTCGGTGGCCTCCTTGCGGTAGCGGGCGATGAACGGGACGGTCGCGCCGCCGTCGAGCAGCGTGACCGCGGCGTTGACCTGAGCCGGGCGAACCTTCAGTTCGGCGGCAATCTGAAGCAGGATCTTGTCCAAAACAGCGACGGGCCAGAAGCCCAGAGAGCAACGAAAGCGGGCAAGTTTAGGTCACGCGGGGAAGGCTCTCAGCAACAGGGCGTCGACGTCGACGGTACGCGTATCGAGCACTCCGGCGACCGCCCCCATTGGGGGTCGAACCGGCTGGCGATGAACGCATCGGCGACGAAGCCGGGGGAATGCTGGCGCAGCAGCGCGGCCTGGGCCAGCAGCACCAGGCGAGACGCGAAGCGGCGCCCCAGCGCTTCCAACTGCTGCGGCGGCGTGGCCAGCAAGCCGCGCAGCGCGTCGAGTTCGGCGCGCGGTACGCGGTCGTCGCCGACAGTCGCCTCAAGCTCGTCGAGCAGCGCCAGGAAGGCCTGCGGATCTCGCGCCACGGCGCGCATCACGTCCAGGCACATCACGTTGCCCGAGCCTTCCCAGATCGAGTTCACCGGCGCCTCGCGGTACAGGCGGCCCATGATGCCGTCGTCGATGTAGCCGTTGCCGCCGAGGACTTCCATCGCCTCGCCGGTGAGTTCGACCGCGCGCTTGCAGACCCAGAACTTCGCCGCCGGCGTGACCAGCCGCATCCAGGTGCGCTCATGCGGATCGTCCTGGTGCTCGAAGGCCTGCGCCAGTCGCAGGCTCAACTGCATCGCGGCCTCGCTCTCGAGCGCGAGGTCGGCGAGCACCGCGCGCATCAACGGCTGCTCCGCGAGCCGCCTGCCGAAGGCCCGGCGATGCCGCGCGTAGTGCAACGCCTGCACCAGCGCCTGCCGCAGCATTGCCGCGCTGCCGACGACGCAGTTCAGCCGCGTATAGGTGGCCATCTCAATGATGGTCGGGATGCCGCGGCCCTCCTCGCCCATCAGCACGCCGTAGGCGTCCTGGAATTCGACCTCGGAACTGCTGTTGCTGCGGTTGCCGACCTTGTCCTTGAGGCGCTGCACGTGGACGGCATTCTTCGTCCCGTCAGGCCGCCAGCGCGGCACGAAGAAGCATCCCGGTGCGCCGTCCGGCGTCTTGGCGACGACCAGGTGCGCGTCGCACATGGGCGCGGAGAAGAACCATTTGTGGCCGGTGAGCCGGTATTCGGCGCCGCGGCCGCCCCCGCCCGCGTGAGCGGCCGGCTCGGCACGCGTCGTGTTGGCGCGCACGTCGGAGCCGCCCTGCTTCTCGGTCATGCCCATGCCGATCCAGATCGAGCGCTTCTGCGCCAGGGGCAAGTCGCGTCCGTCGTACTCGGTACTGAAGAGCTGATCGCGCAGCGCGCTCCACAGCTGCGGCTCGCGGCGCAGCACCGGGATGCTGGCCTGCGTCATCGTCGCGGGGCACAGCGTGCCGGCCTCGACCTGCCCGTGGAGATAGAAGCCGGCGGCCCACGCGGCCCAGCGGCCGGGCCGCCCGTCGCGGAACGGCATCGCGACCAGGTCCGCCCGGCGGTACATCGCCAGCAGGTCGTGCCAGCCGGCGTCGAACTCGACACGATCGATGCGGCGGCCGCGCTTGTCGAAGCTGTCCAGCGTCGGCGTGACCCGGTTGATGCGCTCGGCGACGGCATAGGTCCCGACGCGGCCGAGCCCGGCCGCATATGCGGCAAGACCCGGCACGAAAGCCTCGGCGCCGGCGCGCCCGAGCGCCGCCTTCAGCGCCGGATCGGTCTCGAACAGCGAGTAGTCGACCAGTTCGTCGACCTGGTTGGCGACGTCGGGCGTGGGGTTCGTCTCCATGGGTGTCATGGTGTGCGTCTCCTGATACGTCACCCGTTTCCAGCATGTCCTCTGGATCGGGGGCGCGGCAATCCGGATCGTCGCCTATCGCGCGCACGCCAGCCATGGCCGTGCCCGAAAACCTGGTTGCAAGGGTTACACCGGCTGTAAGGCCTGACAGTCCGAACCGGCCCGCGATGCCCCTACATTCGCCCAGTCGTCCGGACCACCACAACCGACCTCGGGTCCTCCGAGGCACCCGGCGACACCTCGGGATGCGGCGCCAGCCGCACGCACCTCCAAGAACATCTGACACGACTCCACCACTGGGTCGCGCACAGAGGGGGCCGTCCCGTTCCTACCTGAGCGAGCACGGCCGTTTCTTCGGGAGATCTGATCGATCCATCACGAATGAAAGAGGCTTATGTCTAAGGTTTCCACACAGGCATCCATCCAGCGCGTCCTGCGCGCCACCCTGTTCGCCGCCGCGGCCACCGCCGCCTGCCAGGCGATCGCCGCGGACCGCGTCCTGCTCGATGACGCGTCCCCGGTGAACACGCAGATGCGCGCCTCGAGCGCCGCACCGCAGTCCGCCGCCACGGCGCTCGGCCTCGGGGCCAGCGACCTGCAGGCCGTGCGCAGCCAGGCCTACGCCGGCGGCAAGGTCGTCACCCGTCACCAGCAGTACTACCAGGGCGTCCCGGTGTGGGGCGAAGGGGTGGTCGAAAGCAATGACGCGGGCACCTCGCGCTTCTCCGGCAGCATGCTGGCCAACATCCAGCAGGACCTCGCCACCACGCAGGCCAGCCTGACCTCGCAAGGCGCGCTGGCACAGGCCAAGGGCGCCATCAACGCCGCGATCACCGAGAACGAGCAGGTCAAGCTCTACGTCCGGCTGAACCAGAACAACAAGGCACAGCTGTTCTACCTGGTGTCCTTCGTGCGCCATGACGCGAAGCAGCCGAGCCGCCCGCACTTCATGATCGACGCCACCACCGGCGCGGTGCTGGAGCGCTGGGAAGGCCTGGCCCACAAGGACGCGACCGGCCCCGGCGGCAACGCCAAGACCGGCCGCTACGAGTACGGCACCGACTACCCGGCCCTGAAGGTCACGGACACCTGCCAGATGAATTCCGGCAACGTCGTCACCGTCAACCTCAACGGCAGCACCGGCGCCAGCAACACGCCCTTCCAGTTCACCTGCTCGCGCAACGAGTACAAGCAGATCAACGGCGCCTACTCGCCGCTGAACGACGCGCACTACTTCGGCGAGATCATCTTCAAGATGTACGGCGACTGGTTCAACATCCGTCCGCTGACCGGCACGCTGTACATGCGCGTGCACTACGGCAGCAACTACGAGAACGCGTTCTGGGACGGCACGGCGATGAGCTTCGGCGACGGCCGCACCACCTTCTATCCGCTTGTCTCGCTGGACGTCTCCGCGCACGAGGTGAGCCACGGCTTCACCGAGCAGAACTCGGGCCTGACCTACTCCGGCCAGTCGGGCGGCATGAACGAAGCCTTCTCCGACATGGCCGGCGAAGCCGCCGAGTACTACCGCAACAATGGCAGCAACGACTGGCTGGTCGGCGCGCAGATCTTCAAGGGCTCGGGCGCGCTGCGCTACTTCGACGATCCGACCCGCGACGGCAGCTCCATCGGCAACGCGGCCGACTACCGCAGCGGCATGGACGTGCACTACTCGAGCGGCGTCTACAACAAGGCCTTCTACCTGCTGGCGACCAAGCCCGGCTGGAACACGCGCAAGGCCTTCGAGGTGATGGTCGACGCCAACCGCCTGTACTGGACCGCCAACAGCACCTTCAACCAGGGCGCCTGCGGCGTGGAGACCGCCGCGACCAACCGCGGCTATGCCAAGGCCGACGTGACCGCCGCCTTCGCCAGCGTCGGCGTGAGCTGCTCCGGCACCACCCCGCCGCCGACCACGACGGTGCTGACCAGCGGCGTCCCGGTGACCGGCATCTCGCTGGCCAAGGGCGCTACCAAGCTGTACAGCATCACCGTGCCAGCCGGCCGCACGACGCTGACGATCAAGCTGTCCGGCGGCTCCGGCGACGGCGACCTGTACGTCAAGCGCGGCTCCGCGCCGACGACGACGAGCTACGACAAGCGCTCGATCGGCTCGACCAACGCCGAGACGATCAGCTTCTCGGCGCCGACGGCCGGCGTGTACTACGTGCTGCTGAGCGCGTACTCGACGGTGACCAGCACCACGCTGGTCGGGACCTACTGATCCCCGCCTGATCGAGCCCGAGGCGCCGCCCCGTGCGGCGCCGAGGATGCCGGCGCGCTGCCCTGCGCGGCGCGCCGGCTTCGCCATTCCTGGAACGACTCCGGAGACAACACCCCATGCGTTCATTCCTCACCATCACCGCGGTGTGCGTCGGCCTGTCCGCGCTCACGCCCGCCTACGCGGGCGACAAGGTCTGGATCAGCCTCGGCGACGCCGCGCTGGCCCAGTTGCAGAAGCACCGTCCGGCCGCGCGCGCCGTGGCCAGCGTCAAGGCCGACGCCGCGCAGGATGCGTCGGCGTCGGCCTTCGCGGCCAGAAACGAGGGCATCCATCTGGTCGAGGTCGACGAGGACGCGCTCGCCTCGCTCAGCCACTCGATCCACGAGGAGCTGCGCCGCTGCGGCGGCTACATGTACCACCCGAGCCAGGAGGCCGGCCTGGCCTCGCTGAAGCGCCACAGCACGCCGGCGGCGTCGCAGCAGCTGGCCGCCGCGCTGGTCGCGACGCGGCCCAGCTACGTGATCGACCAGCAGGCCGTCGTGACGCCGATCCTGTCGCAGATGCAGGCCAGCAACATCGGCCAGACCATCGTCGACCTGTCGGCCAACATCAACCGCTACTACACGAGCAGCAGCGGCGTGGCGGCGTCGAACTGGCTCAAGCAGAAGTGGACGACGCTGGGCGGCGGCCGCAGCGACATCACCGTCGAGCAGTTCACCCACGCGGGCTGGGCGCAGAAGTCGGTGATCGCGACGATCCAGGGCAGCGACAACGGCAGCGAAGTGATCGTGATGGGCGCGCACCTGGACTCGATCAACCAGTCCGGCGGCTCGGGCGAGACGATGCGCGCGCCGGGCGCCGACGACGACGCCTCCGGCGTGGCCAGCCTGACCGAGGTGCTGCGCGCGCTGGTGCAGGCCAACTACAAGCCGCGCCGCACGATCAAGCTGATGGCCTATGCGGCCGAGGAGGTCGGCCTGCGCGGCTCGCAGGAGATCGCCAACAGCTTCGCCGCGGCCAACACCAACGTGGTGGGCGTGCTGCAGCTCGACATGACCAACTATAAGGGCGCCGCCAACGACATCTACATCTTCACCGACTACACCGACAGCGCGCAGAACACCTTCCTGACGAACGTGATCTCGACCTACCTGCCGACCTTGCGCGTGGGGACGGACCGTTGCGGCTACGCCTGCTCGGACCACGCGTCCTGGAACGCCAAGGGCTTCTTCGCGAGCATGCCCTTCGAGTCGAGCTTCAGCGCGGACAACCCCAACATCCACACGGCCAACGACACCTACGCCAACATGGGCAGCCAGGCCGACCACGCGCTGAAGTTCGCGCGCATGGCCGCGGCGTACGCGGTGGAGCTGGGCAGCGATGGTCCGGGCACGCAGCCGCCGGCCGACAAGACGGAGAACTTCAGCGGCAGCCTGACGCGCGGCCAGAGCAAGAGCTTCGGCCCGTTCAAGGTCAAGTCGGGCGGCAGCCTCGCGGCGAGCACGACGGGCACCGGGGACATGGACCTCTATGTCCGCAAGAGCGCCGTGCCGACGACGTCCACCTACACCTGCAAGTCGGACGGCTCGACCGCCACCGAGGGCTGCAGCGTCACGATGACCGCCAACGGCGATGTGTACGTGCTGGTCTACGCCTACTCGGCCGGCAGCTACCAGCTCAAGGTGACGTACCGGCCGCAGTGAAGCGGTCGCGCAACCAGCGTCCGGCGGCGTCGTTCTGCGAGCGGGGATGCCACGCCATCGCGAGACGGAACGGCGCCAGCTCGAACGGGAGTTCGAGCAGGTCGACGAAGGACTCGTAGCGCTGCAGCAGCTGGCGCGGCAGGGTCGTCACCAGGTCCGTCTGCGCCAGCACCAGCGCGACCTGGTTGTAGCTGGGCACCGCCGCGGTGACGCGGCGGTGCCGGCCCAGCTTGGCCAGCACGTCGTCGACGGAGGATGAGAACTCGCCCTTCGAGGACACGATGACGTGGCCGAGATCGCAGTATTCATCGAGCTTCGGCGGCCGGTTGCCGCGCGGATGGTCGCGGCGCTGCGCCAGCGCGAAGTCGGCGCTCATCAGGAACCGCGCCTTCAGCGTTTCCGGCATCTTGTCGATGTCGCCGAGATAGAGATCCACCTCGCCGCGCGCCATGCGCTCGACGATGCCGACGTCGTAGGGCGGCACGACGGCCATCTTCAGTTCAGGATTGCCATGGCGCATCACCTCGGCCATCACGTCGAGCGCCAGGATCGTGAACACGCTGTCGTTGGCCGCGACGGTGAAGGTCCGCGCCGACGTCGCCGGATCGAAGTCGTGCGGCTGCGCCACCGCCTCGCGCAGCTGCGAGAGCGCCTGCGCGAGCGCCGGGCGCAACGCCAGGGCACGCTCCGTCGCGACCATGCCGCGACCCGTCTCCGAGGGCACCAGCAACGGGTCCTGGAACAGCTCGCGCAGCTTGGCCAGATGCCCCGACAACGTGGGCTGGCTGATGTGCATGCGCTGCGCGGCGCGTGACGTTGAGCTCGTCGAGCAGCGTGTCCAGCGAGATCAGCAGGTGCAGATCCGAACGCCTCATATCCATTTTTCCGATACCTCCCATCGACTCTGACGACTCACACCCGCCGACGCTCCGGTCCTACGCTTCGATCCCTCAGAAACCAGCACCACCCCGGAGCGCCCATGTCGTGCAGCATCGATTTCTACTACCACCCGACGCCGAACCCGTCGAAGGTCGCATTATTCCTGGAGGAAAGCGGCCTTGCCTACCGGATTCTTCCGATCGACATCGCCAGGGGCGAGCAGCACGGCGAGGCCTTCCGCGCCATCAACCCGAACGGCAAGGTCCCGGCGATCGTCGACGACGGTATCGCCGTGTTTGATAGCTCGGCGATCCTGCTCCACCTCGCCCGCAAGGCGGGACGCTTCAACGGCGATCCGTCCGACGCCGGCCAGGCGGAGTTGCTGTCGTGGCTGATGTTCATCGCCTCCGGCGTCGGGCCGTTCACCGGCCAGGCCATCCACTTCACCCATTACGCACCCGCCGGCGAGGCCTACGGCGCACATCGCTACCGCTTCGAGGCGGACCGCCACTGGGCGATCGTGGAGGCGCATCTGGCCACCCGCCGCTACATGCTCGGCGACGCGTACTCCCTCGTCGACATGGCGTTGTGGGGCTGGTGTCGCGGGCTGCAGTACCTGCTCGGGGCCGATGCGTGGTCGCGTTATCCCAACGTCGCGCGACTGTTCAACGAGATCAACGAGCGCCCCGCCGCGCAGCGCGTCGCCGCGCTGCCGGCGCGCTTCGACTTCAAGCAGGACACCGATGCGCAGACGCGCGCCAGCCTGTTCACCCACGGGCTGCCGGAGGCCGCCGCCTGACCGTTCCGGCGCCACCCGCCCTGCCGGATCCGGGCCGGAGCCGGACCCCGATTTCCATTCCCCCTCGACCTCGACTGACGCAAGACCATGATGAACCGTTCACTCCTCACCCTGACCCTGGCCATCGCGGCCGCCTTTGCCACCGTGGCGCCCGCGGTCCACGCGGAGGGCGCCGCCGACGCCCCCAAGCTCAGCCACATCCAGGCGGGCTATCAGCACTTCAAGATCGGCGCGTTCGAAGTGATCGCGCTGTCGGACGGCACGCTGCCCATCCCCACCCGACAGGTGCTGAAGGGCATCAGCGCGGACGAGGTCGCTTCACGCCTCGCCAGGACCTACCAGGGCACCGAGGTCGAGGCCTCGATCAACGCCTTCCTGATCAAGGCCGGCAACCGGCTGGTGATGGTCGACGCGGGCACCGGCGAGCTCTACGGCCCCAAGCTCAACAAGATCGGCGCGAGCCTGAAGGCTGCCGGCTACGCGCCGGAGCAGATCACCGACATCCTCATCACGCACATCCACACGGACCACACCGGCGGACTGATGGACGGTGCGCGCCTGGTGTTCCCGAACGCGACGCTCCACCTCGAACGCAAGGAGCTCGACTACTGGCTGGGTGCCGGCCAGCGTGACCGGGCGCCGGAGGCGCTGAAGGTCTACTTCGACCAGGCCGCGGCCAAGGTCCAGCCCTATGTCGACGCGGGCCGGGTGAAGACCTTCAGCGGCGAGACCACGCTCCTCCCGGGCATCCGCTCGCTGCCGGCGCCGGGACACACGCCGGGCCACAGCTTCTACGTGCTGGAGAGCCAGGGCGAGAAGCTGGTGTTCTGGGGCGACCTGCTCCACGTGGCCGATGTGCAACTGCCCCGGCCGGACGTGACCGTCGCCTTCGATGTCGACCCGAAGGCCGCCGCGGCCACGCGCAAGCAGGCCTTCGCCGATGCGCTCAAGGGCCGCTACTGGGTCGCCGGCGACCACGTCGCGTTCCCGGGCGTGGGCCACTTGCAGGCCGACGGCAAGGGCTATCGCTGGATCCCGATGCCCTACGTCAACGACCATTACGAAACGAAGTAAGGATGAGGGGCCCGGGAGGGGCTCATCCGTGCTACATTAGCCGGATAGATTCGCACAAGACCTTTCTTCTGAGGTCTTCTCTGCAGCCGCCGCCGGCCCTCCCCGGGCCCCTTGTGCGAGCGGACTGCTTCAGCAACACCCCCCGCTGCAAGCTCTTGAGTGTCTCTGTCCCGGCACGCATCCGTGCGCCGGGTTTTTCCTGTCATTCATTCCAAAGGAAACAACATGACGACCAAGACCGGCACCGTGAAGTGGTTCAGCGACGACAAGGGCTTCGGCTTCATCACCCCGACCGACGGCTCCAAGGACCTGTTCGCCCACCACAGCGAAATCCAGAGCTCCGGCGGCTTCCGCACCCTGGCCGAAGGCGCCAAGGTCGAGTTCGAGACGAAGGACGGCCCGAAGGGTCCGCAAGCCTCCAGCATCCGCGTCATCTGAACGCAGACTGAGTGAGCCTTCCGGCGAGCCTCTCCCGAGGCACGCCCTACCGGCTCACAGCTTCCACCCGTCGCTGAGCAGCGACGGGTCGAGCTCTCTCCTGATCGCCTGCGCAGCCGCCTCGCGATCATCGGCGACGCCCTCCACGTGGAGCACCCTCCGCGTCGGCAGCCCCGGCCGCTGAAAGATCACCGCCCCGACGTCCGTCGCGGGTGCCGTGACAAACACCAGATCAAACGACTCGATCCGCAGGCCGATGATGTTGGCCAGACGCGTCCGGATCAGCATGACGCCCGCCGCGCGGCGGTCACGCCAACGCCTGCCAGTAGATGCGCTCGCCGTCCTCGGTGAGACACAAGGCACCGCCTCGCCATTCCAGCCAGCGTTGGCTCACGAGCCGGTCGATCAGCGGTTCGGGGATCTCGCTCGCGCGACGCCGGTGGAGTGCGTCCACGCAGGTACGCAACGATTCCCGGAGCCCGTCCAGGTCCTGCAGATCAGCCATTGCCCTACTCCTTGCGTTTCGCGCCACGACATGCGGCGCGAACAGAAGCGCCAAGCGATCAAGGCGAGGACTTGCGGCGCGTTCGAGAATCTCGAACGAAGCAAGGACTTCGGGATGACAACCTCACGGTCTATGGGCCGATAGTAGCTCAGCCGCCTTCCAGGCTTGATGAGGGCCCTCGGGCCTCACCGGCCTCACCGGCCTCACCGGCCGCACTGGCAGCACCGGCCTCACGAGCCTGCCGACGGACCGGCCGGCAGCTCGATCCGGAATTCGGTGCCCGACTCGTCGGTCTCGACGTCGATGCGGCCACCGTGCGCCTCCACGATCGTGCGGCACACGAAGAGTCCCAGACCCATGTTGCTGGCAGCCGGCGCATCCGTGGTCCGATGGACCATCGGCTCGAACAGCCGGCCCCGCACCTCGTCCGGAATCGGACGGCCTTCATTGCGCACCGACAACCGCCGCGTGCCCGCACGGCTGCCCGTGCGCACGACGATGGGTCGCCCTTCGGCCCCGTGCTCCACGGCGTTGCGCAGGAGATTGGCGATGACGCGCGACAACCGGTCGCCATCCCACGCGCCGTCGTCCGGCGACTCCTGCACGAGCTCGATGACGAGACCCGGATTGGCGCCGCGCGCCTCGTCGATCGCCGCGGAGGCCAGCGCGCCCAGGCGCTGCGGCGTGCGCCGCAGGATCAGGTCGGCGCCGAGCCGGCTGCGGGCGTAGTCCTGGATGTCGTCGAGCATGTGCGTCATGCGCCGTGACGCCGCCGTGATGCGGGACGCCATCTTCTGCGTCAGGTCGGCGGACAGCGGCGCCTTCGCCAGCAGCTGGCTGCTCATCGAGATCGCGTCCAGCGGATTGCGCAGGTCATGCCCCAGGATCGCCAGGAACAGGTCGCGCGCGCGCTCCTCGTCGAGGCGCTTCTGGTCGAGTTCGTCGGAGAGCGCCCGCAGCACGTCGCGCCGCCGCAGCAGCGCATGCAGGTTGGCAATCAGCACGTCCTCGTCGACCGGACGCGTGAGGTAGGCGTCCGCGCCGCTCTCGAGCCCGTGGACCAGGTCCCGGTCCGCGACATGGATGCCGGAGACATGGATGATGGGGACCGACGCGGCCGACTTCGACGCGCGCAGCTGGCGGCAGACCTCGAAGCCGTCGATGTCGGGGAGCATGACGTCGAGGATGATCGCGTCGATGCCCGCGCCGCCGACATCGCCAACGCCGACGCTGCCGACCCCGGCCAGTCTCAGCGCCTCAGCGCCGTCCGGCGCCTCGATCACCTCGAAGCCGGCGAGCTCGAGCCGGCGCCGCAACGCATAACGATGCGCCGCCTCGTCGTCGACGAGCAGGATCGTGCGCCTCCCCTGCGCCTGATGTGCGGCATCCATCCCTGTTTTCCTTGAAGGACTCCCTCGCGCCGCCACCGATGAGGGCGCCGTGGTCCGAACGCGAAGCGTAGCGCAACCCTGCCGCCGCGCGGCCCGGAGTTACTCGTGTCCGCTGATCGCGTGCGGCAGGTAGGGCGCTTCGAGCGCGGCGATCTCGGCGTCGTCGAGCACGACCTCCAGCGCGCCGACGGCGTCGTCCAGCTGTTCGATCTTCGAGGCGCCGATGATGGGGGCCGTCACCTGCGGCTTCGCGAGCACCCAGGCCAGCGCGACCTGCGCCATCTTCGCGCCGCGTTTCGCCGCCAGGTCCTGCACCGCCTGGATGACCGGCCGGTCCTGGTCGCCCGACTTGTCGTAGAGCCGCTTGCCGACGTCGTCGGTCTGCAGCCGCTGCGTGGCTTCGTCCGCCGGCCGGGTCAGACGACCCCGCGCCATCGGGCTCCACGGGATCAGGCCCACGCCCTGGTCCGCGCACAGCGGGATCATCTCGCGCTCCTCCTCGCGGTACAGCAGGTTGAGGTGGTTCTGCATGCTCACGAACGGCGTCCAGCCGTTGCGGCGCGCCACCTCCTGCGCTTTGGCGAACTGCCACGCATACATCGACGAGGCACCGAGGTAACGCGCCCGGCCCGAGCGCACCACGTCGTTCAACGCGCACATCGTTTCCTCGATCGGCGTGTCGTGGTCCCACCGGTGGATCTGCAGCAGGTCGACGTAGTCGGTGCCCAGGCGCGCCAGGCTCGCGTCGATCTCGGCGAGCACCTGCTTGCGCGACAGGCCGCGGCGATGCTTGACGCCTTCCGGCGTCTCGTACGGGAAATACATCTTGGTCGCGAGCACGACCTCCTCGCGCCGCGTCATCTCCTTGAGCAGCACGCCCACCATCTGCTCCGACGTGCCGCCGGAGTAGCTGTTGGCGGTGTCGAAGAAGGTGATGCCGCTGTCGACCGCCCGGCGGAAGATCGGGCGGGAGGCCTCGAGGTCCAGCGTCCAGCTGTGGTTGCCGACGTCCGCCGCCCCGAAGGTCATGCATCCCAGGCACAGCCGCGAGACGTCGAGTCCCGTGTTGCCCAGCTTGGTGTACTTCATGCCTGCAGCTCCTGGTTGAATCCGTTCCAAAGTCGAGGGCGCACTGCGCCGCTCCGCTAGCGGCGCTTCCAATCGAACCCGGGGATGAAGATCCGGGTCTTGAAGGTCCCGCCCCATTCCACGCGGAAGCCCGCGCCCTTCAACAGCTCAACGGCCCGTTCGCCCACCTTGACGCCTTCCGTGTCATCGTCCCCGTCGATGGAGCCGAAGGCAAGGAACAGGCCCTGCCCGTGCACGGCACGTTCCAGGTCTTGCCCATGGAAGAAGCAGTAGCCGTGGAAGGCGTCGGGATCGTCCGCCTCCGCGCGCGCCTCGACGATGTCATCCCAGCCGTCGGTCTGCGTATAGCCGGCGTTCTGGAGCGCGATCACCCCTCGGCGGTCAGCGCATCGAACACGGCGTCCAGCCGATCGCAGTCGGTCACCGCCGGCCAGCTCGCCTGGTCCAGGCTGCGCGCATGGAGCGCCGCATCGACCGCGGCCTCGATCGCGGCTTCGGTCGCCTCTTCCTGGCCGTCCTCGATGAGTTCGTCCTCCTGCATCCGCTCCAGCGTGTCCGCGATGATGTCCGGGCGATCGGCGAAGCCGCCCCGAACGTCGACGTCGATGCTGTACAGCACGTCCGGATCCAACTCCATGCATCGCTCCCGATGGCGGCGCGCACCATTGCGCTTCCTGCCGGGCAGCATAGACGAAGGTCGTGAATCGGAGACACTGGCGATCCCATGTCACCTCTGCCTTCGGTGACAACGAATCCCTGATCCGGAGCACGCATGACCGCCACGCACTTCTATCCGATCGGCACACCCGGCGTCCCGTGGGGCGACGCGGAACGCATCGCCTGGCGCGAGCGTCAGGTCGTGTCGCGGCGTTATCAGGACGACGTCGTCACGCGCGTCGAGGCCCTGGCCGGCCGCTTCGAGATCGTGCGCTACGGGCAACTGACGTACGGCGCCGATGCCTATCCGCTGCTCGCGCTGAAGAGCCGCGCGTGGGACGCGTCGCGCCCGGTGGCGCTGGTCACCGGCGGCGTGCACGGGTACGAGACCAGCGGCGTGCTGGGCGCGCTGCGCTTCGCCGAGGAACACGCCGAAGCCTTCAGCGATCGCGTGAACGTGATCGTCGTGCCTTGCGTGAGCCCGTGGGCCTACGAGCGCATCTGCCGCTGGAACTACCACGCGGTCGATCCCAATCGGAACTTCGGTGCGCGCCGCGAGGCCGCGGAGTCGTCGGCGGTCATCGAACTGCTGGCGCCCTACGCGGGCCAGTTCCTGCTGCACATCGACCTGCACGAAACGACGGACACCGACATCACGGAGTTCCGTCTGGCCCTGGCGGCGCGCGACGGCAAGCCGCTGGAAGCCGAGGAAGTGCCCGACGGCTTCTACCTGGTCGGCGACAGCGAGACGACCCGACTCGACTTCCAGGAAGCCATCATCCAGGCGGTGGAAAAGGTCACCCACATCGCGCCGCCGGACGCGGACGGCCACATCATCGGCGCGCCCTTGAGCGCACGTGGTGTCATCGAGTTCCCCGTGCGCAACTCGGGCCTGTGCGCGTGCGTGACGCGGGCGCCGTTCACGACGACCACCGAGGCGTATCCCGACAGTCCGCGCACGAATCCGGAGGAATGCATCGAGGCGCAGGTCGTGGCCGTGCGCGCGGCGCTGGACTTCGCCCTCACGCACCAGCCCTGACGGCTGGCCGCTCGCGCCGTCACCAGGCGCCGCGCGGCGCCGGGTCTGCTGCCAGAACTGGACGAGCCCGCGCAGAAACTTGGCCGGTCGATCACCAGACCCGAGGCCTCCCATGCACACGCCCGCACATCCTGGCGCCGATGACTTCGATTTCGAATTCGGCACCTACGCCATCCATCACCGCCGGCTCAACCGTCGCCTGAGCGGCTGCGAGGACTGGACCACGTTCGAAGGCCGCTGCACCACGCGGCCCATCCTCGGCGGCCTCGGCAACCTCGAGGACAACACGCTGGACCTGCCCGACGGCCGCTATCGCGCGGTGGCGCTGCGCTCCTTCGATCCGGCGAGCGGGCTGTGGGCGATCTGGTGGCTCGACGGGCGTGCACCGCATGCGCTGGACGTGCCGGTGAAGGGCCGCTTCGACGGTCCGATCGGGCTGTTCTTCGCCGACGACGTGCTGGATGGGCGAGACATCAAGGTCCGCTTCACCTGGGACAGGCGCAACCTGGACGAGCCCCGCTGGGAGCAGGCGTTCTCCGCCGACGGCGGGACCACGTGGGAGACCAACTGGGTGATGCGGTTCACACGGGTGGCGGACGCGACCTGAGGTGCCCGACGCCTCCGGGCCGCCGTGCGCCCGCGCGCGGCACGCCTATCCCCACACCGTCACCGGGCAATCCACCTTCCCCTCGCCGTAGCGCACGCCCGGCACGACGTCCTGCACCAGGATCGTCGGCCCGTCGAGGTCGACGATGTCGCACAGCTGGCCGACCAGCATCGCCGGCGCCATCGCCAGGCTGGTGCCGCCCATGTTGCCGACCATCACGCCCAGCTTGAGCACCCGCGCGCGGTGCGCCATCAGCAGCGCCTCGGTCAGCCCGCCGCACTTGTCGAGCTTGATGTTGAGCACGTCGAAACGCCCCGGCAGCGCCTCGAGCTCGTCCAGCGTCAGGCAGCTCTCGTCCGCTGCCGTCGGCATCGGGAAATCGACGAGCGCCATGTCGGCCTCGCGACCGCGCGCGAACGGCTGCTCGACGAGGCTGACGTCGCAGGCGACCAGCACCGGCAACAACGCCTCGATCGTGGTCGGCGTGAAGCCCTGGTTGGCGTCGACGCTGAGCCACACGTCCGGCCGCGCGCCGCGCACCGCGCGCACCCGCGCGATGTCGGCATCCGTGTCGCCGGTGAGCTTCAGCTTGAGCGCCCGCATGTCGCGCAGCGCAGGCGCCCTCGTCGCCATCGCGCCCGGTTCATCGGCGCCCAGCGTGATCGTCGTGGTCAGCGGGCGCGGCTCGGTGAGTCCGGCCAGTTGCCACACGGCTCTGCCGGCACGCCGGGCTTCGAGCTCCCACAGCGCGCAGTCGACCGCGTTGCGCGCGCCGCCCGGCGGCATCAGACGTCGCAGCGCCTCGCGGCCGATGCCGCCTTCGATCGCGTCGCGCACCGCCTCGATCTGGGCCGGCATGTCCGCCGGACGGTCGTTCAGGTAGTAGACGCCGGCGGCCTCGCCGCGCCCCTCATCCGGGCCGTCCCGCAGGACGACGCGCATCGCAGGCATCTCGGTGAAGCGGTAGCCGGAGATGACGAAAGGCTCGCGCAGCACGAGCTGCTCGACATGGGTGGACAGTTGGAAGCGGGGCATGAGGTCAGGCACTGGACGGGGAGGGTCAGGCGTTGCGGAAACGCCGGGGGAAAGGTCTCGGGCGTGGACGCCCGCGGCGGCGATGTCTGCGGGCAGGTCCTCGCCGAGCGCGAGCGCCGCGGCGGCGCGGCCCAGCGCGGGCGCGGTCTGGATGCCGTAGCCGCCCTGCCCCGCGCACCAGAAGAAGCCGGGCGCCGTCGGATCCATGCCCACCACCGGCGTACGGTCGGGACTGAACACGCGCAGCCCCGCCCAGCGGTGCCGCACGCGCGCCACGCGCTGCCCGCTGAGCGTCTCGAAGCGGTCGACGGCGATGGCCACGTCCAGTTCCTCGGGCTGCGCGTCGCAGGGCGGGCTCGGCGTCTCGTCCGCCGGGGAGATCAGCAGCAGGCCGGCGTCGGGCTTGAAATAGTGGCTCTCGTCGATGGCGATGACCGCCGGCCAGTCCGCCGCTTCGGCGGCGGCGACACCCGCCGGTACGTCGATCAGCGCGGCGGTCCGCCGCAACGGCTGCAACGACAGCGGCGCGACGCCGGCCAGTTGCGCCACCGCATCCGCCCAGGCGCCGGCGGCATTGATCACCAGCGGTGCGCGCACGCTGAAGCTGTCGGTGCGGGCGAGCCAGCCCTTCCTCTCGCGCACCAGCTCACGCAGCGGCGCGCCGAGATGCAGCCGCACCCCGCCCGCCCGCGCCTGCCGCAGGAAGCCTTGATGCAGCGCGTCGACATCGATGTCCGCGGACGTGTCGTCGAGCAAGGCGCCCTCGATCACGTCGCGCCGCAGGATCGCAAGGCGCCGGATCACTTCGTCCGCATCCAGGCGCCGCGTGTGCGTCCGCACGTCCTCGTCCGTGGCGAAACGGTCGGCGATCGCCTGCTGACCGGTGCCGATCAGGTAGAGCGTGTCCCGCGTGCGCAGCAGCGGCACCTCGGCGAAGCCGGCCGTCGGCCGGTCGAAGAACGGCCGGCTCGCCCGCGTCAGCGCACGGACCGGCGCATTCCCGTAGAGCGCCGAGTACAGCGCCGCGGAACGGCCGGTGGTGTGATACCCGGCATGCGCCTCCGCTTCGAGCACGGCCACCGTCAGGTGCGGCGCCAGGTTCGCCGCGATCGACGCCCCGGCGATGCCGGCCCCGATCACCAGGCAATCCACGCTGCGGGCGGTCGTCTCACTCATGGTTTTAGCTACTTTCCAAATTGGAAAATAACTCTACCATCCAGACAACTCGATGCACAACCTCGTTTGACACGGGAAGACCCGCAGAACTTCCGCCGGAGGGACCGCGACGATGAGCGCCACCATGACCACCCCCAGCACCGTCCGCAGCACAACACCCGACAACGCCGGCGACACCGGCGCCGCCCCCTCCACAAGGGGCTCTCGCGCCACGTGGTTCGGCCAGCCGCGCGGGCTCACCGTGCTGTTCCTGACCGAGATGTGGGAGCGCTTCTCCTTCTACGGGATGAGCGCGCTGCTGGTCTATTACATGACCAAGCAGCTGCACTTCACGCAGGCCGACGCCTCGTTGATCTACGGGCTGTACACCGGCGGCGTCTTCCTGACGCCGATCGCCGGCGGGTACCTCGCGGACCGCTGGCTGGGCCGACGCCTCGCGATCGTGATCGGCGGCAGCCTGATGGCGGTGGGGCACTTCGCGCTGAGCTGGGAGGCGATGTTCTACCCGAGCCTGGTGCTGATCGCGCTGGGCAACGGCCTGTTCCTGCCCAACCTGCCGAGCCAGGTCGGCGACCTGTATGCCGAGGACGACCCGCGCCGCGGCGGCGCCTACAACGTCTACTACGTCGGCGTGAACCTCGGCGGCCTGCTTGCGCCGCTGGCGTGCGGCACGCTGGGCGAGGTCTACGGCTGGCACTGGGGCTTCGGCGCCGCGGGTGTCGGCATGTGCGTGGGTCTGGCGATCTATCTGCTGGGCGGACGGCACCTGCCGGTGGACCGGCCGCGCGACGTGTCCGCACGGGCGGCCAACGCCGCCAGTCCCGATGCGGCAGGATCGGCGGGATCGGGGGATCGGCGGACGCATCCGCGGGAGCTGCGAGACGCAGACCCGGCGCCGCCGCGATCGTCGTGCCGCTGCTGCTGGTGGCCCTGTCGGTGATGGTGTTCCGCAGCGCCTACGCGCACAGCGGCAACACGCTGGCGCTGTGGGCGGACACCAGCGTCGACCTGCACGCGTTCGGCTTCGCGATCCCGGTGACCTGGGTGCAGTCGCTCAATCCGCTGTTCGTCTTCCTGTTCACGCCGCTGCTCATCCGCGCCTGGCGGCGCGCCGCCGTCAAGGGCCGCGAACCCGCGCCGGCACGGAAGATGGCGATCGGCGCGGCCGGCGTCGCCGCGGCCTACCTGCTGCTGGCGGCGATGGCCGCGATGTCCGATGGCAAGCCGGTCAGCGGGCTGTTGCTGGTGGTGTTCTTCGCGGTCTACACGGTCGGCGAGCTCTACATCCTGCCCGTCGGGCTGGGCCTGTTCGCGCGGCTCGCGCCGTCGGGCATGGGCGCGACGGTCATCGCCGCGTGGTTCCTCGCGGCCTTCGCGGGCAACCTGCTGTCGGGGGTCGTGGGACGTGCTTGGGAGTGGCTCGGGCCTGCAGGCTTCTTCGTGCTGCTCGCTGCGCTGGCGGCCACGGCCTCGCTGGCGCTGCTCGCGCTGGGCCCCCTGTTGAGGCGGTTGGAGGGGACGCCGGCCCTCAACCCTCCCATCTCCGGCAAGCGGGAGAGGGAGTAAGAAAGCCTCAGCGCTTCGAACCGCGCGACTTTGCAGCCGTCGCTTTCGCGCCTTTTCCCGAGGGTGCCGGCGCCGGCGCCGGCTCCTGCAGACGCTTGGACACATCGATGAAATGCTGGCTGAACCCGTCCGGCGTGCCGCTGCTGCGCGGCGCGCAGGTCGCCAGCACGCGGCAGCGCTCGTCGGACGCCTTCAGGTAGGCGTGCCCCATCTCGCTGTCGAAGTAGATCGAGTCGCCGGTCTTCAGCACCACCGGCGCATACAGCTCGCAGTGGAAGGCGATCTCGCCCTCGAGCACGTACGCGAACTCCTCGCCGGGATGGCGGATGAGGTCGCCGAACTCCGCCTTGAACTCGTCCAGCGTGCGCGCATTGACCTCGGCGATCAGCGGCGTGACGCGCTTGTTCAGCAACTCGGTCGCGAGGTAGAGCTGCTGGTAGCTCTCGGTCACGACCTGCTGCCCTTCCCCGGCGCGCTCGACGATGCGACGACCGCCACCACCCGGCGCGGCGCGCGAGCCGGGCACGTCGGCCAGCAGTTCCGCCATGTCCACGCCCAGGCCCTTGCTCAGCAGCATCAGCTTGTCGTAGGACAGGGACATGTTGCCCTTTTCCAGTTTGGAAAGCGTCGACACCGCCAGGCCGGTCCGCCCGCTCACGTCGCTGAGCGTCAGGCCCAGACGGCGTCGCACGCTGCGGATGTGGTCACCAGGAAGGTTCGAGTCGATGGCCATGGTCGAGGGGAGCAAACAGTGAAGCGATCTTAGCAAGGCGGCCCCCGCGGACCACCGCGATCACCCTGAGTTGAAGCTTTGCGCCATAGCATCTAAGGTTTCCACCAATGTGAAAGCTTTTTCCAAATTGGAAACTTGTGGCTCAACTTCGCCCGCCTCGCCAGGAGTCCACCGAATGAACGCCTCCCCCGTTCCCGCCGCCTAGCGCCTTCCGCACGGCGCATGCGCCCCACGCGTCGATTCGCCTTCGCGCCGCTGCTGCTGCCCTGCCTCGCCGCGCTGCACGCCATGCCGGCGTGGAGCCAGGCGGCCGCGCCCGCGACGCAGCCAGCGCCCGCGGCATCGGCGGCATCGGCGGCATCGGCGGCATCGGCGGCGCCCTCCGGCGTCGTCGAGAAGGACGGCGACCGCGCGGCGGCCAAGGCCGAGAAGCTGGAGGTCGTGACCGTCACCGCGACGCGCCGCCGTGAGCCGCTGCGGGACGTGCCGCTGCGCGTCGAGACCATCAGCACCGAAGGCCTGGAGCGCTCCGGCGCCGGCTCGCTGGTGGATTACGTGGGCAGCCTCCCTGGCGTGGACGTCAGCAGCGACGGCGGTCCCGGCCGCGGCCAGGTCAGCATCCGCGGCATCAACGTGGGCAGCGCGGGCACGGCGACGGTCGGCACCTATGTCGACGAGGTGGCCTACGGCTCCAGCACCGCCTTCGGCGGCGCGGCGGTGGCGGCACTCGACATGTCGCTGCTGGACCTGCATCACATCGAGCTGCTGCGCGGCCCGCAGGGCACGCTCTACGGCGCGGGCGCGATGGGCGGCCTGCTCAAGTACGTCACCAACGAACCCGACACGCTGGAGTTCTCCGGCAAGGTCGGCTTCGGCGTGCGCGGCATCAAGGGCGGCGCGCTCGGCCACACGGAGAACGCGGTGGTGAACGTGCCGCTGAGCGCCGGCGTCGCCGCCCTGCGCGTCGCCGCCTTCAACGACCACGACGGCGGCTACATCAAGGCCTCCGGCCTGGCGCCCGGCAAGCATGTCAACGACGGCGACACGCGCGGCGGACGGGTCTCGCTGCTGCTGGAGCCGATGTCGAAGATGAAGGTCCGCCTCTCCGCGGTCGACCAGAAGATCGAGCGCGACGGCACCGGCGTGGTCCAGTACGACGTCGCGACCGGCAAGCCCCTCCACGGCGACCTGACCCACGACCTGTCGATCTCCGAGCCCTACAGCATCCGCACACGGCTGCTGTCGGCGGACGTCGACTACGACTTCGGCTGGGCGCGCCTGAACGCGATCGTGTCGAGCCAGCGCTTCAACGGCGACACGCTGCTGGACGCCACCGAGATCCTCGGCGGCGGCGCCTTCGACTTCGTGCAGCTGGACAACCGCACCAAGCTGCGCAAGGAAACGCAGGAGCTGCGCCTGACGTCGGCGCGCGGCACCGTGGAATGGCTGGTCGGTCTGTATCACAACAAGGAACGCAACAACTACAACCAGCGCCTGTGGGGCCTGCCCACCGGCGCCGACGCGGACATGGAACTCGTGCGCGTGGGCCAGCCCGCGAGCTACGAGGAGAACGCCGTCTACGGCGACGTGACCTGGAACCCGACCTCGGCGCTCTCCTTCACGCTGGGGGCCCGCGTGGCCCGCAACAAGCAGGCTTACGAGACGTTCACCAACGAGGTCCCGGATTTCCCCGAGCCGGCCACCTCCAAGGACCGGTCCAACACCTACCTGCTGACGGGTCGCTATTCGCTCGACAAGCAGAGCAGCGTGTACGTCCGCGCCGCCAGCGGCTACCGCCCGGGCGGTCCCAACCCGCAGGCGATCGACGAGAACGGCCAGGTCATCCCCGGCGCGCCGACCTCCTTCGAGGCCGACACGCTCTGGAGCTACGAGGCCGGCTACAAGGCCGACCTGCTGGACCGGCGCCTGTCGCTGGAGGTCGCGCTCTTCGACATCCGCTGGAGCAAGCTGCAGCAGCCGCTCGCCTTCGGCGCGACGACGGTGATGGGCAACGCCGGCAAGGCCGAGGTCAAGGGGCTGGAACTGGCGTCGCGGTATGCGATCAACGACGACTGGCGCCTGGAAGGCAGCCTGGCCTGGACCGACGGCAAGCTCAAGGAAGACGCGCCGGCCCTCGGTCCCTCGGGCGCGAGGCTGCCGAACTCGGCCAAGCTGTCCGTGTCGCTGGGCGCGCGCTACAACTTCGCGCTGGCCGGCAAGCCGTCCTACGCCAGCCTGCAGGTGCGGCACGTCGGCAAGCGCAACGCGGGCTACGACAGCGACACCACCTCCATCCCCAACTTCGTGATGCCGGCCTACACGCTGGTCGACGCGCAATGGGGCATGGACTTCGGCGCCTGGCAGCTGTCGGCCTTCGTCCGCAACCTGACCGACAAGCGCGCGATCCTCGGCGCCGACACCGCGCTCACCGCCTTCGGCGGCCCGCTGCGCGCGACGCCGGCGCAACCGCGCACGATCGGCGCCTCGGTCAACTACAACTTCTGAACGCCGCCCCATGAAGCCAATGACCTTGCGCCTCTGCGCGCTGATACTGGCCGCGTTCGGCGCCGTGCCGAACGCCTCCGCGCAGACGCCGACCACCACGCCCAAGTCGGCGCCGATCGCGCCGATCACCGCGACCGCGCCGGCTTCTGCCGCGTCTGCGGCGACATCGCCCGCCGCCGCCAGAGCCGCCGCACAGCCGATGACGCTGGCCGACACGCAGGCCTGGCTGGACGGCCTGATGCCCGCCGCGCTGAAGATGGCGCAGGTGCCCGGCGCCGTCGTCGTGATCGTGAAGGACGGCCAGCCGCTCATCCAGAAAGGCTATGGCTACGCCGACTGGGACCGGCGCGTGCCCGTCGATGCGGAGCGCACCCTCTTCCGACCGGGCTCCGTGTCCAAGCTGTTCACGTGGACGGCGGTGATGCAGCTGGTCGAGCAGGGCCAGCTCAACCTGGACGCCGACCTCAACCAGTACCTCGACTTCAAGATCCCGCCGTTCAACGGCAAGGCGATGACGCTGCGCCACGTGCTCACGCACACGACCGGGTTCGAGGAGACGGCGCGCGACCTGATCACCTACACCGGCAAGTCGCCCGACCTGGCGAAGGTGCTGAAGGACTACATCCCGCCCGCGCTCTATGAGCCGGGCGCGCGGCCGGGCTACTCGAACTACGCGACGGCGCTGGCCGGCTACATCGTGCAGCGCGTCAGCGGCCTGCCCTTCGACGACTACGTCGAGCAGAAGATCTTCGCGCCGCTGGGCATGCGGCACGCGAGCTTCCGTCAGCCGCTGCCGCCGGCACTCGCGCCGCTGATGTCGCAGGGCTACGAGAAGCAGGGCGAGCCCGGCAAGGGCTTCGAGATCGTCAGCCTGGCACCGGCCGGCAGCCTGTCGGCGACGGGCGCAGACATGGGCCGCTTCATGCAGGCCTTCCTGCAGCAGGGGCAGCTGGGTGAATCGCGCCTCCTCAAGCCGGAGACCGTGAAGCAGATGCATGGCCAGCTGACGAAGCCGATGTCGGAGCTGCTCGGCATCGGCCTGGGCTTCTACCAGCACGACATCAACGGCCATCGCGTCGTCGGCCACGGCGGCGACACCATCCTCTTCCACACCGACCTGCTGCTGTTCGTGGACGACGGCATCGGGCTGTACATCTCGGTGAACTCGCCGGGCAAGGACGGCCAGGGCAAGTGGCTGCGGGACACGGTACTGGAGTCCTTCGCCGACCGCTACCTGCCGGACACCCGCCCCGCGACGCCTCGGGTGGTCGACGACGCGACCGCGAAGCAGCATGCGCAGCAACTCGCCGGCGCCTACCAGAGCACCCGCCGCGAGGACTCGACCTTCTTCTCGCTCCTGCCACTGCTCAGCCCGTTGAAGGTGCAGGCGCTGGACGATGGCCGCGTCGCGCTGGAGCTGGCCGGCTCGCGCAGCGTGTTCCGCGAGGTCAAGCCCTACCTGTGGGAAGAGGAGCACGGCAAGCGCCGCCTGCAAGCCATCGTCGAGAACGGACGCGTGGCGCGCTGGGGCCTGGAGCCCTACGTCTTCGCCTTCGTCTTCGAGCCGGTGCCGGCGCTGTCGAGCGGTCCGGCGCTGCTGCTGGCCGGGCTCTCGCTGGTGACGATGCTGCTCACGGCGCTGCTGTGGCCGGTCGCCGCGGTGCTTCGACGCAAGCACGGCGTCGCGGCGCCGGGCCGGTCGTTGCTGGCGGTGCGTGTCGCCAGCGTGCTGGTGCTGCTGGCGGTGGCGCTGTGGGCGATGGTGTTCACGCGCCTCGAGGGCGACGGGGATCTGAGCGTCGTCCTGCCCCTCGCGCAAGGCCTGACCCTGGTCGCGTTCATCGGCGGATTGCTGGTGT
This sequence comes from Roseateles chitinivorans, assembly GCF_050632145.1. GTDB lineage: Bacteria > Pseudomonadota > Gammaproteobacteria > Burkholderiales > Burkholderiaceae_C > Roseateles > Roseateles chitinivorans_B. The sequence continues at coordinate 3,188,269 of NZ_CP192577.1, read as the reverse complement.
CGCTGTGGCAGGCGCGGCTCGCCTTCAAGGGCGGCGCGGCCGTCGGCAAGGCGGCGAAGGCGCTCGCCGTGATCTGGGTGCTGGCCTTCGCGGTCCTCATCATGATCGGCGCCGCCCACCACCTGATGAGTTTCAACCAGAACTTCTGAACCCGAGGCTCCCGGGATGGAGTCGAGGCGCGCCCACAAGGCGCGCCTGTTTCGCTTGAAGGATGCTCGATGAACCCGATCAACCCGATGAAGAGGGCCGGACTCGCCGGCCTGGTGACCTTGGCGCTGGCGATGTCCGCGGCGTCGCTGTCTCATTCGCAACCCAGCGGGCAGCCCGCGGCGATCCCGCCTGAGAAGCCGCTCGCGCCCAAGGTCACCGCCACGCCGGAGCCGCCAGCGCCCTCCGCTTCGGCACCTCACGCCGCCGTGGCGCTGACCGCCGCCGACCTCGAAGCGTGGCTGGACGGTCGCGTGGCCTACTCGCTCGAAGCCGGCGACATCGCCGGCGCGGTCGTGTCCGTGGTGAAGGACGGCCAGGTCCTGTTCCAGAAGGGCTACGGCTACGCCGACGTCAAGGCCAAGGTGCCGATGAGCGCCGAGACCTCGATGGTCCGTCCCGGCTCGACGTCCAAGCTGTTCACCTGGACGGCGGTGATGCAGCAGGTCCAGGCGGGCAAGCTGAATCTGGATCGCGACGTCAACGACTACCTCGACTTCAAGATCCCGCAGACCTTCGGCAAGCCGGTCACGCTGCGGCATCTGATGAACCACACGGCCGGGTTCGAGGAAGGCCTGAAGGACCTGCTCGCCTACGACCCGAAGCTCGCGCCTTCCAACGAGGACTACCTCAAGCAGCACCCGCGCCCGATGCTGTTCGCGCCGGGCCAGGCGCCGGGCTACTCCAACTACGGCGTCGCGCTGGCCGGCTACATCGTGCAGCGCGTCTCCGGCGAGCCCTTCGACACCTACGTCGACCGCCACATCTTCCAGCCGCTGGGCATGCTGCACTCGACGACGGCGCAGCCGCTGCCGGCGAAGTTCGAGCCTTTCGTCGCCAAGGGCTACCGGCAGGCGAGCGATCCGGCGCCCTCCCCGTTCGAGCTCGTCGTCACCGCGCCCGCGGGCAGCGGCAGCGCGACGGCAGCGGACATGGCCCGCTTCATGCTCGCGCATCTGCAACAGGGCAAGTTCAACGGCGTTGAGATCCTGAGCCCCGCCACCACCGCGCTGATGCACAGCCCGTCCGCACAGGCGCGGCCAGGCTTCAACGTGATGGCGCACGGCTTCTTCCGCGAGTTCCGCAACGGCCGCACGCTGCTGGGCCACGGCGGCGACACCATCGTGTTCCATTCCGACCTGAGCCTGCTGCCGGAAGAAGGCGTCGGCATCTTCGTGTCCTTCAACAGTCGCGGGAAGGACTCGGCGGTCTACCTCGCGCGCAAGGCGCTGATGGAAGGTTTCCTGGACCGCTATTTCCCCGGCAAGCCGGTCGTCGACGCGCCGGCGCTGGCGTCGGCGCCCAAGGACGCGCAGCTGATCGCGGGCCGCTACCAGACCTCGCGCCGCGTCGAGCACGGTTTCCTCAGTGCGCTGTACCTGATGAACCAGACGGTGATCGCGGCCAATCCGGACGGCACGATCCTGGCGCCCTCGGGGCCCACCGGCGAGATGGCGACCTTCCGCGAGGTCGCACCGCAGTTGTGGCGCAGGCAGGGCGGCCTGCAGGAGCTCGCGCTGGCCGACGTCGACGGCGTGAAGACGGTGATCGACAGCGAGAACCCCGTCTCCGTCCTGCAGGAGGCGCCGTTCCTGCGCTCCGCGCCGTTGACGCTGAGCATCCTCGGACTGTCGCTGCTGGTGCTGGCCGGCGCGCTCGTCGCCTGGCCGCTGGGGGCGCTGCTGCGCCGCGCGGATCGCGCCACCAGCGGCGCATCGCCCGCGCTGCAGAAGCTGCGTCGCTGGCAGCGCATCGCCGTCGCCGTGGACCTCGTCTACGTGACCGCGTGGCTCGTCCTGATCATGCCGGTGCTCAGCACCGACCTCGCGCTCTACAACGGCGGCAACGACTGGTTGTTCGGCCTGATGCAGCTGAGCGGCGTGTTCGCGGTCGCGGCGGCGCTCGTCGGCGTGTGGGTCGCGTGGAAGCTGTTCCGCGTCGACGCGACGCGCCTGACACGCGTCTGGGGCGTGCTGGTCGCGCTCGCGCTCGCCGGCATCGTCTGGATCGGCGTGGTCGGCCAGTTGATGGCCTTCAACCTCAACTATTGAGCGTTCATGAGCATCAACAACGGCACGAGCGCTGCCAGCACCGGACGAACCATGAAGTTCTTCATCGCCCACCTCGCCACCGAAACCAACACCTTCGCGCCGGCACCGACGGGGCTGGGCGGCTTCGAGGAATACGGGATCTTCCACGGCGACGCGAGCCGCCGCGATTCCGAGGGCACGGGCGCCTTCATGCGCTTCCTGCGCGAACTGATCGAGGCGGACGGTCACGAGGTCGCCGAGAGCCTGTGCGCCATCGCGCAGCCGTCGGGCCGCACGGTGCGACACGTCTACGAGGCGCTGCGCGACGAGATCCTCGCCGACCTGCGCGCGGCGATGCCGGTCGACGCGGTGCAGTTGCTGCTGCACGGCGCGATGGCCGCGGAGGGCTACGACGACTGCGAAGGCGATCTCGCGGCGCACATCCGCGAGATCGTCGGACCGGACGTCGCCATCGGGCTGGAACTCGACCTGCACTGCCACCTCACGGCGCTGATGCAGCGCTCGGCGGATGCGATCGTGGCGTTCAAGGAGTATCCGCACATCGACGCGGAGCCGCGCGGGCGCGAGCTCTACCGGATCCTCGTCGACACGGCGGCAGGCCGTGTGCGACCGGTGACTTCGACTTTCGATTGCAAGATGGTCGGGTTGTGGCACACGACGCGCGAGCCGATGCAGTCCTTCGTCGCGCGCATGCAGGCGCTGGAACGCGAGCCGGGCGTGCTGTCGGTCTCGCTCGGTCACGGTTTCCCTTGGGGCGACGTGCCAGAAGCGGGCGCGAAGCTCTGGGTCGTGACCGACAACGATCCGGCGCTCGCGCGGTCACTCGCTGAACGGCTGGGGCGCGAGTTCTGGGACCTCCGCGACGCGATCGCACCGGAGCTGATCGATGTCGACGGCGCGCTCGATCGCGCGCTCGCGCTGGGCGAGGGTCCGGTCGTGCTGGCCGACATCGCCGACAACCCCGGCGGCGGCGCGCCGTGCGACAGCACCTTCCTCCTGCGCCGCATCGTCCAGCGCGGCATCGGCAACGTGATCGTGGGCGCGCTCTGGGATCTCGGCGCCGTCCACATCTGCCGCGACGCGGGCGTGGGCGCGGAGCTCGACCTGCGGATCGGCGGCAAGTGCGGGCCGGCCTCGGGCGATCCGCTGGACCTGCGGGTGGTGGTGCGCGCGGTGGTCGAGGACCACACGCAGTCCGCGCTCGGCACGCGCGAGCGGCTCGGCACCTGCGTGCGGGTCGAGGCGGCGAACGGCGTGCACATCGTGCTCTGCTCGATCCGCACGCAGACCTACGGGACGGACGCGTTCACCGGCCTGGGCCTGACGCTGGAGAACAAGGCGCTGATCGTCGTGAAGTCGACGCAGCACTTCCACGCTGAATTCGCGCCCATCGCCAAGGCGGTGCTCTACGTCACCACGCCCGGCGCGATGAACTGCGACTTCGCGAGCACGCCGTATCGGCTGAGGTCGCTGGACTACTGGCCGAGGGTGGCGGATCCGCACGGGTTCGGCTGACGCAGGAGCACGTCCTCGAAGAAGGCGCCGATCGGCCGCACCTGATCGCGGACCTGGATCTCCAGCACCCAGAGACCCTCCCCCGGCGCGAAGCCGGCCTGCGCCAGCTGGTGCCGGCCGTAGAGCGCGTGGGGAAGTCGGACACGCGGTGACCGGCCATCTCGCGGACCAGCGTGCAGCCGTGGCGTTGCGCCGCCGTCTCGGCCAGCGCATAGAGGTCCACGCCGCTGGCGCCGCCCACCCACGCCGTGCGCGCTTCCGCGAACACCGCGCGCGCGGCCTCGGCGCAACGCCGATGCGCCTCGTCGTCGCCGAAGACGAAGGTGTCGCCGTAGTCGCCTTCGTAGCCGTCCCAGACCGGGCCGATGTCGATGAAGACGATGTCGTCCGCGCGCAGGCGTCGCGAGGGATCGCCCGGCTCGCGCGAGGTGCAGGTCGTGTCCTCGCCGAAGCGCACGATCGTCGGATGCCAGTTGCGCTGCGAGCCCAGCGCGCGCAGCCGCTCATCGGCCAGGAGACGCGCCTCCTCCCCTGACATGCCCGGTCGCAGCAAGGCCGCGATGTCCTGCACGGCGACGATCGAACGCTCACGCGCCGCCACGATGCCGGCGAGGTCGAACTGCGGCCCGCTGCGTTCCCAGTCGTGCGCCGCATCGTCCCGACCGCTGGGAACGAACGCGTCGGCATGCCAGCGTGCGGCGGGCAGCCCGGCGGCCTGCAACGCCAGACGCGCGTCACGCAGCATCCCCGGATGACCGCAGGCGTGCACGCGCACGCTCGACCAGTCGTGCCCATCCGCCAGCGCATGGTCCTGCACATGGCGTTGCAGGGCGCCATCCTCCCCCGCGTGGCCCTTCGTCGCTTCCGGCGACACCGCCTGCCAGCGCAGCCGGCCATCGGCCGCCGCCCAGGCGTCCAGTTCCGCGCGGGCGTAGTGGTCGGCCGCATGACGTCCGCCCCAGTACAAGGTGACGGCAGGCGTCGCGGGATCGGCCAGCGCCGCCTGCAGCAACGCCCGCACGCCGGCGTAGCCCGTGCCGGTGGCCAGCAGCACCAGCGGGGTGTCCGGTGCGGGCATCGCGGGCGCGCCGAACGGCGCCTCGACGTCCAGCACCGCTCCGGGCATCAACCCACCCAGCAGCGCCTCGGAGAAGCGGCCGCCCGGCACGCGACGGATCTGCAGCTCGAGGGGATCGCGCGGATCCTCGCGACGGTTGGCGATGGAGAAGCAGCGGTGGTCGCCGTCGGGCAGCCGGATGCGCAGGTGCTGACCTGCGTGTGTCGCCACTTCGCGGCCTGGATCGAGCACGAGTTCCACGACATCCGGACTCAGCGGTCGGCGCGCGAGCACGCACATCTCGACTCGCTGCGGCGGCGCTTGAGGGACCCAGTCCGGAACCCGCAGGACGACGTCCCCGCGAGCGCGCACCTGACACATCAGCACGCGCCCCGGGCCGGGGTCGATCGCGGTCGCCGAAGCGGTCGAGGCGTGTTCGACATCGCCTGAGAGGCAGTCGGCGGCGCAGGATCCGCACGCGCCCCGCTGGCAGGAGAACGGCACCGAAAGCCCGGCCGCCAGCGCGGTATCGAGCACGCTCGGATGAGCGGCCATGGGCAAACGCACACCATGGGGCATGAGGGTGAACGTGTCGGAGGAGGCGTCGAGGACTTGCATGGAGAGCGATCCTGCCTACACTGTGGCCTCCCCGGAATAGCCACTTCCAACCTTTTGAGCAAGCCACTTTCCACCCGCCGTTCGAATGCCGATGCCGGCATGGGGCGCGCGCCTTTCGATCTTCCCGCGCTCCCACTGGTCGACGGCGAGACGCGTCAGGCCTGGGTGTATCGACTGCTGCGGGAGGCCATCCTGCAGGGGACGCTCAAGGCGGGCATGCGTGTGCCTTCGTCGCGCGCGCTCGCGCAGCGGCTGTCGGTGGCGCGCTCGACGGTCGAGGTCGCCTTCGACCAACTGCGCGCGGAGGGTTACGTGGCCGGCGTGGTCGGCTCCGGGACCTACGTGAACGCCACGCTGCCCGACCAGTTCCTGCGCCCCGAACGGTCGGCGCGAGCGGCGAAGGCGATGCCGACCCCGGTGCCGATGCCCTCGTCGACGCCGATGTCTGCACCGATGCCTCTGTCGATGTCGTCAAAGGCGCCCCGCTCAGCCACCGCGCGTCCGACCCGCCACGATGTGACCTTCGTCGCGCGGGTGGCCGACGCGGCGTTGTTCCCGCTCGCCGAGTGGCGCAGCCATCTGCAGGCGGCGGCTCGCGGCACGCAGCTGCGGGCGAGCGCCGAGGACGATGCCTTCGGCGCGTGGGAACTTCGGACAGAGGTCGCGCGGTACCTCGGCGCCGCACGGGGAATGGCCTGCGATCCCGCCCAGGTCATCGTCGTCGCGGGCATCCGTCAAGGCCTGAACCTCGCGGCACGCGTGCTGCTGCGCGCGACGGACAAGGTGCTGATCGAGGACCCCGGGTACTCCCTCGCCGCCGACATCTTCGCGCCCTTCGCGCGACGCCTGGCCGCCGTGGCGATCGACGACGCAGGCTTCTCGGTCGCGCGGGCGCGCCGGCATGCCGGTGTGCGGCTCGCCCACGTGACGCCGGCGCACCAGTCACCGACGGGGGTGACCATGCCGGTCTCGCGCCGCCTGGAGCTGCTGAGCTGGGCGCGGGAGCGCTCGGTGTGGCTGCTGGAAGACGACTACGACAGCGAGTTCAACTACCGCAGCGCCCCGCTGCCCGCGCTCAAGAGCCTGGACAAGGACGACCGCGTCCTCCACTGCGGCAGCTTCAACAAGACCATGTTCGCCGACCTGCGCATCGGCTACGCCGTGGTGCCGCGGGCGCTGGTGCCCGACTTCGCCGCGGCGTGTCGCGCAATGGGGCCGTCGGTCGGCCTGATCGAGCAACGCGCGCTCGCGACGTTCATCGCCGACGGCGGGCTGGCGCGTCACATCCGGCGCACGCGCGCCGTGTACGCGCGGCGACGGGAGCGCATGCTCGGGACCTTGCGCCGGGCGGTCGCGCCGGCGCCGCTGCGGACCAGCGGTGAACACGGCGGTTTCCACTTCACCTGGTGGCTGCCGGAAGACGTGCCCGCCGACGCCCTGGTGGAAGCAGCCGCCGAGCGCGGGTTGCGGCTCGAACTCGTGGCCGAGTTCTGCCAGCGCGTGAGGGCGGCACCCGGGGTGCTGCTGGGCGACAGCGCGTTGGGCGAGGCGTCCCTCGACGACGCGCTGCCCCGGCTCGAGGCCGCCATCGCGGCGGCGCGACAGTCGGGTCGCCAGGCACGGCCGAGGCGGCCTTGACCCCGGCGCCGTCCCGCGTCAGGGCCGGTCGAACGTGAAGGTCACCTCCAGCGACCGCAGCGCCAAGGCGCACCGCCAATCGGACATGGCGGCCATGACGTTGTTCTTCACGGCGCGCTGCGCCTGCCTCGACAGGTCCGCAGGCTGTTCGAGCAGGCGGATGTCCAACTCGGTCACCCGACCGCCTTGCACACCGGCCTTCACGCCGACGACCAGGCGCCCATGCCATTCGGGTGCGTCAGGCGCCTCGGGCGCGGGCAGCTGGGCGCAGTCGGGCATGGTCTTGAAGTCGACACGCGCCGGCACACCGGGAGCAGCGAACGCGGGCGACAGGAGCTGGGCTGCGAGCAGCGTCATCGCGGCGGCTGGAAGGAGACGGGGGTTCATGCGCGCCACTTTACAAGCTCCTCGCGTTGCGCCGGCACGTCTGGCCTCCTGCGGAGAGAATGACGTCCCATGGCACAAGGCAAACGCATCTCCGTGGACATCGACGACGGCGCCCTCGAGGCGATCAAGGCGCTGGGCGCGGCGGTGAAGGCGGCACGCACGGCGGCCGGCGAGAGCCAGGGCGCAGCCGGCGCGCGGCTGGGCGTGCACGTCCAGACCATCGCGCGCATCGAATCCGGCGAGCCCGGCGTCGCGATCGGGCATGTGTTCGGGATGCTGGCGTTGTACGGGATCAGGCCGGGGCTGCCGGCGAAGTGACTGGAGGGCCTGGGCAGTAGTAGAGTGCCGCCATCCCGACCCTGAACCACCAGAAGGAAATCGAGCCATGCCAAAAGGCGAGCAACGCAACGACAAGGCCAACAAGAAGCCGAAGAAGGACACCAGCACGCCCAAGGAGTCGTCCTCCGTCTCCACGCGGCCGGTCGCGCCGATGACGGCCGTGATGCCCAAGGGCAAGCTGAAGAACAAGCCGGGCTGAGCGTCGGTCGGGCCTGATCGACAGCGCCGGGCCAGACCATGAAAAACGCCGGCGGGACGCGAGTCCCGCCGGCGTTGTCATTGGCGCCGGGCGATCAGGGCGATCAGTGCTTGCCCGCGTCCTTGGCCGCTTCCTTCACGTCGCCGTAGGCCTTCTGGGCCTTGCCGTCGACCTGCTTGGGCCAGGCCCTTGGCCTGTTGTTCGGTGCTGCCGATGACCTCGCCGGTCTTCTGCTGCACCTTGCCTGCTGCGTCCTTGACGGCGCCCTTCACTTGGTCCTTGTTCATCGTCTACTCCAGAAAGTTACTGCGTATCTCGCAGGGTGCGATGGCACGGACTTGATCCTAGGCGCGCCTCCGTCCGCCGCGTGACGGCGGGCGGCGCGTCCTGCCGTCGGTGTGGTCCTACAGGCCGTCGCACTCGCGCGCGAACGGGTTGCGCCGGGGCATGTTCGCGATCTCCTGCAAGGTCCACAGCTCGGCCGGCGTCATGTGGACCAGTTCGCCCAGCGCCGGCAGCCGGTCCGTCGGGATCGTCCGGCCGCCGGTGCGCGCCTCGCTGACGTGCTGCCGGGGAACTTTCAGGTGACGGGCCAATGCGGCCTGGCTGCCGCACAGGCGCACGGCGCGGTCGACCGCGCCTTGCCAGGTCGGTGTCGAACCGTCCGCGTCGCGGGCGTCCGACAAGGGGCTCGGGAAGGCGCCCGGGGCCTTCGGAAGGAGGCTCGGGAGGATGTTCGGGAAATGGGTGCCAAGAGTTTCCATGACGGGAGATCCTGCTGCCGCGTCGGCGGACAGCCGATGGCGCCACGTCTGCCCGCGGGCGACGACGGCGTGACCTCATCGGGCGGGCGCGGCGACGGCGCCCGGACGATGCGGAACGGCGGAACGCGCGAGGTCCGCGCCGGGGCAGGGACGTGTTCGCGCGCCGTGAAGGCCGTTCAGCGCCGGGGTGGTCGCTCCAGCGGCATGGCACCGATGCTCCGCCAGGACGGCGGCCCGGTCATCGGCCAATCGCCGTTGGCGCTCGCGGGCAGCGGAACCCGCGGCATGTCGACGTTGGCCATGGGCAGGACGTAACCGCCCAGCGCCGCCGCATCGCTCAAGGACGGCCCGTCGTGGGCGTCCAGCACGACGGTGGCATCGTCGGCCAGGTGATGGTGGCGCTCGAAGAGGCCATGGGCATGGACGTGCGCCGGTTTCGCGCCACGTTGGAACTGCGCCTGGACCTGCTGCTGCCGCGCCCGCGCGGTGTCGAGGACCTGCGATCCCTCCTGGCCCGCGAGCGCCTGCAGCCCTTGATGGACCAGGTCGCGCCAGGTCTGCGCCAGCGATCGGCCCTCGTGCCCATGGTCGGCCACGGGTACGGTGCGGTGGTGATGCGCCGGGCCGAGCGTGGTCAAGCGCGCGCCCGCGGCGCCGTACAGCGGAACCGCTGCGCACAGCAGCAACAGCAACGCGCTTCGCGCCTGGCGGAGCCAGCCGGCGAAGGTGCGGGCGAAGGATCCGGTCGCTGAGCGCATCGCGACACAGGGTCGCCGAGCTTCATGTCAACCGCATGACCGGGTGCCCCGGACAGCAGGTGGCGTCCCGGATTCTCGGGGCGCCCCCGGGGAGCGTCTGCTTCCCGATGGCGTCGCCGCAGCAGGCGTAGCCGTCATCAGGACGTCGTTCAGGCCTCGCCTGGCGCGAGCAGCATCGCCACGAGGCGGCGGACCTGCCCGCGCAGCCAGGCATGGGCCTGGTCGCCCTCATGGCGCCGATGCCAGGTCGCCACGACGGGCAACGCCGGCGTGCGCAGCGGCATCGGCACCACCTTGAGCTTCAGCGCCCGCGCGGCGCCCACGCCGATCCGTTCGGGCACCAGTGTCAACAGATCGGCGCCGGCCACCCACGCCAGCGCCGCTGCCGCCGTGGGAGCGGCGGCCACCACGCGGCGCGCCAGCCCTTGGGCGGCCAGCGCATCGTCCACCGCGTCGCGCAACCGGCCGCGTCGCGAGACCGTGACGTGCTCCGCCTGCGCGTAGTCGCGCAAGGTCAGCTTGCGGCCCGCCAGCGGGTGGCGGGCGCGCATCACCACCATCGGCCGGTCCTCGCCGAGCACCTCGTGCAGCAGCTCCGCCTGCGTCGGGATGGCCGCGCCGATCTGCAGGTCGACCTGCCCCTGCCGCAGTTCCTGCGCGTCGGACGCGCCCTCCGCCGGCATGCGCAGCACCGCCAGCGGCGCGTCCTTGCGCAGCGCGGCCAGCAGCGGCGGACCGAGCGCCGCAGCCAGCGCATCGTGGCACTGGATCGTGAAGGTCCGTTCCACCTCGGCGATGTCGAACCGGCTCTGCCGTGCCAGCACCGTCTGTGCCCGCAGCACCACGTCGTGCACATCCGCCTGGATGGACAGCGCATACGGCGTGGGCGTCATGGCACGGCCGTTGCGCACCAGGATGGCATCGCCCGTCATGTGACGGATGCGGTCCAGCGTGCGGCTCATCGCCGGCGAACTCACGTGCATGCGCGCCGCCGCACCGCCCACGCTGCCTTCGTCCAGCAGGGCATCCAGCGCCACGAGCAGGTTCATGTCCAGTTGCATGGCGGTTAACTTACCGGTCAGCTCAATTGATTTGATGTTAATCGGTCGACTGCCAACAATCGATCCCATCGACACCCCCAGGCACCCACCATGACCTCCTTCGATACTGACCTCCGAGCCGCCGAGCGGCTCGCCGACATCGCCGCTTCCACTCCGCAGGACGGCGCCGTGCTGGCCGCCGCCGTCGCGGCCGTCCGACTCACCGGCCGGCATCTGCTGGCGACCTTCAATGAACGGACCCGGACGCCCGACAACCTCGACCGCCTGGTCCACGCCATCCACGCCAACGACGACGCGTCGCTCACCGTCGCCCGCCGGCTGCTGGAACGCGCCGTCCCGGCGGCAGGCTGGGTGGACGACGAACTCGAAGGCGGCGAACTCCCCCACGGGGACTGGTGGATCTTCGACGCCGTGGAGGGCAACGTGAACCATGTGCACGGCCTGTCCGAATGGGGCATCAGCGCGACGCTGGTGCGCGACGGCGCACCGCAACTCACGGCCGTGTACGAGCCCGTGGCCGACCGCCTCTACACAGCGGTGCGCGGCAGCGGCCTCGCGGCGGTCAACGGCGAACCCTTGCGACCGTCGACCAAGACCGAGCTGAAAGCGGCCATCGTGACCACCGGTCAGGCCAGGCCCGGCGAATCCGCGCAGACCTACCAACGGATCGGCACCTCGGTGACGGCGATGCTGAATGCCGCGCTGGTAGTGCGGATGACGGTGCCGGCCACGTTCCAGCTCGGACTGGTCGCCGGTGGGCAGACGGACGCCTTCTGGCAGCACAGCGATGTGCGGTCCGGCCTCGCGGCCGGCGCGCTGCTGGTGTCCGAGGCCGGCGGCTCGGTGACCGACCTGCAGGGCCGACCCTGGACGTTCGCCAGCAAGGACTTCCTGGCCTGCGCGCCGGGCATCCGGGGCGAAGCGCTGTCCGTCCTGGGAGAAGTGGCTGACGAGGTAGCCGAAGAAGTGGCTGGAAAAGTGGCGGGAGAAGTGGCATGAACAGCGACCTGCACCCCGTCAGCCTCCTCGGCGCCGGACGTGTCGGCGCCAACCTGGCGCGCGCCTTCGCCGAACGGGGCCACGCCGTGACCGTCGGGCATCGCACGCCGTCCACGGGCGCCCGGGCCTGGCAGGGACCACCGGTCCGCCACGCCACGCTGGCCGAAGCGGCCGCGGCATCGCCGGTCGTCTTCCACGCGACGCCGGGCCACACGGCGCTGGACCTGCTCACCGGCCTGCGCGTCCCGTTGCGGGACAAGGTGCTGGTGGACGTCTCCAACGCCACCGTGCGTCAGCCCAGCGGCGCGCCGGGCGACCTGCTGTATCCGGACGGCAGCCTGGCCCAGCGCCTCCAGGCGGCGCTGCCGGAGACCCGCGTGGTGAAGGCGCTGAACACGATGTTCTTCACTGTCATGACCGCGCCGCGCAGCCTGGCCACGCCGGCGCAGGCCTTCCTCAGCGCCGAGGACCCCGACGCCAAGGCGCAGGTGCGGGCGCTGCTGGCCTCGCTGGGATGGCCGGACGAGTGGATCCTCGACCTCGGCGGCATCGCCAGCGCGCGCGCCACCGAGGCCATGATCCTGATGGCGCCGCACATCGTGGCGGCCAAGGGGTTCAAGCCGTTCGCGTTGACGGTCGCGTCGACGGCTCGCGCCTGATCTCGGCACGACTCTGCGCCGGCATTTGCGGCTCATCTCTTGAGCCGCATTTCGTCAAATGCGGCTCACGCGCCCGATTCAGCCCAGGTAGGCCGCCGCGCCGTCCCCGGCGACCAGGCCGCTGGCCAGGGACGCCGTCAGCAGATAACCGCCCGTCGGCGCCTCCCAGTCCAGCATCTCGCCAGCGACGAACACACCGGGACGCGCCGTCAGCATCAGACGCTCGTCCAGCGACTCGATCGTCACCCCGCCCGCGGTGCTGATGGCTTCCGCGACGGGACGCGCGGCGCGCAGGCGCAGCGGCAGTGCCTTCAGCGTGCGGGCGAGCGTCGCCGTGTCGGCGTACTCGTCCTTCGTGAGCACCTCGTGCAGCAGGCCGGCCTTCAGACCCTCGATGTTCAGGCGGCTCTTCAGGTGCGAGGACAGCGAGCGCGAGCCGCGCGGATGGGCGACCTGCGCCAGCACCCAGTCCGCATCGCGGCCCGGCAGCAGGTCCAGGTGCACGAGCGCCTCGCCGTCGCGCTCGAGTTTCTCGCGCAGCAGCGCGGAGGCGGCATAGACCAGCGAGCCTTCGATGCCGGTGGCGGTGACGACGAATTCACCCTGGCGCGAGAACTGCCGACCGTCGACGCCGTCGGCGCTCAGCGCCACCGGCTTGAGCGGCTGCCCGGCGAACTTGTCGGCGAAGAACGGCGACCAGCCCGGCGCCGCGCCGTCGCGGGTCGCGCCGAGATCGAAGCCGCAATTGGCGGCCCGCAGCGGCGACACGGTCGCGCCGACGTCGGCGAGCAGCGGCGCCCAGGCGCCGTCCGAGCCCAACTGCGGCCACGACGCGCCGCCCAGCGCGAGCACGACAGCGTCCGCGCTCACGGTCGTTTCGCCCTCGGGCGAGCTGAAACGCAGCCCGCCGTCCGCGTCCCAGCCGAGCCAGCGATGGCGCATGTGGAAACGCACGCCCTGCGTGCGCAGGCGGGACAGCCAGGCGCGCAGCATCGGGGCGGCCTTCAGGTCCTTGGGGAAGACGCGTCCGGACGTGCCGACGAAGGTCTCGACGCCGAGGCCCTGGGCCCAGGCGCGGAGCGCTTCGCCGTCGAAGCGGTCGAGCCAGGTGCCGACCGCGGCCTGGCGCTCGAAGTAGCGCGAGTCGAACTCGGGACGCGACTCCGAGTGCGTCAGGTTGAGGCCGCCCTTGCCCGCGAGGAGGAACTTGCGGCCGACCGAGGCCATGGCGTCATAGAGGTCGACGGACAGCCCGGCATGGGCGAGACGCTCGGCGGCTATGAGGCCGGCGGGGCCGCCGCCGATGACGACGGCGCGACGGGAGGATTCGGAGGTAGGCATGGGATGGAGGGTACCGCGCAAGGCCGCGCAGTGTGCCAGAGGCGGCCAGGGGCGCCTCGACCCCGACGCTCACCCCTGCGACGGACGCGCCCTGTCCGGGGTGCCCGGCGGCACGCTCCACAGCAGCCAGTCGACCGCCTCCGTGCGCGGCGAGACGGCGGCAGCCAGCAGCGGCTGGTCCACGCCCGTGGAGAAGCGCGTCATCAGCAGGATCGGCACCAGCTTGGCGGGGTCGATCGTCGGCTCCGTGCTCGTGGCGTGACGCCAGCGCTCCGGCGACAACGCGGCGCTCTGCAGGAGCGCGATGGCGCGCAGCAGCCGCGGTTCGCGCCAGAGGTCCACATCGCCGCCCTGCCCGTAGCGCGCCAGGCGCGTGGCGGCTTCCAGATTGAACGCGCTGTAGTGGAAGGGCCGCGTGCGCGCGAGTTCGAGCGGCATGCGGCCATCGTCCTCGATCTGCGGCTTGAAGCGCCGCGCCGCCACGGTCGCCAACCGCGCCTTCGCCTTCGCCGCTTCGCCGGTGAAGCGCAGGCAGTTCACCAGCTGCGCGTCGAAGAACATGCCGTGGTTGTTGTCCGCGGCGTCCTCGTCGCGGGCGATCGGGCTGGTCTGCATCCACTGCGTGAAGTCGACGAACCACTGGCGCAACGCGGCGAGATCGGCATCGGACAGGACGCCGCGCGCGTTCAGGAGCAAGGCCGCGTCGATCACCATCCAGAGATGGCGGGTGTCGATGAGCCCTTCCGCCCTGCCCTCGACGATGCCCGGGATCGCCTGTCCGTAGCGCAGATGCGGCCGCATGCGCGTGCGGGGCGCGAGGAACCAGTGACGCAGCGCCTCGGCCGCCTTCGCCGCATGATCGTCCGGCGCGCCGAAGTGATGCGCCAGCGTGAGGTCGAAGACGTCGCGGCAGAACGCGACCATGCGGTCGGAATCGAGCGCGTCGCCCGCGACCTGCGGATTGCGCTTGCCGTCGCGGCGGACGTAGGGCAGCCCGTCCGGCGTATCGGGATTGGGCCACCAGTAGGGCCCCATGCTCATGTAATCGTTGCGCGAGCCCGAAGGCGGCAGCATCGTCTTGTCGACGACGCTGCGCAGCGGCGTCTTCAGCGCCTTGGCGGCCCGGGTCCGCAACGCGGCATGGGCGGCGGCCAGGCCGTCGTCCCCGGCGCGCAGACGACGGCGCGTCTCGTCGAGGGCGCCGTGGTCCAAGGTCACCAGCGTCACCGACGGCGCGTCCGCAGGGGCAGCCTGAGCGCGGCTCAGCAACAGACCCAGCGGCAGGCCCAGCAACACGTCACGTCTGCGCACGCTCATACCGCCTCCTGCCGCAGGCCGCTCTGCGCATCGAAGAAATGCAGGTGCCTGCGCAGGGCGCTGACGCTGACCGTGCTGCCGTTGCTGAGTTGGGGCCGGTCGGGCACGTTGACCACCAGAGGGCCGGCGGCGCTCTGCAGGTTGAGCTGCGACTGCGCGCCCATGAACTCGATGGACTCGACCCGGCAGTCGAAGGCGACCGCCGCATCCGGAACCCGGCCCAGTTGCAGATGCTCCGGCCGCACGCCGAGCTGCAGGCGCGTCGTGTCCAGCGCCGTGCCCAGTTCCCCCGGCAAGGGACAGAAGTTCATCGCCGGAGAACCGATGAAGCCGGCGACGAACCGGTTCGCCGGCCGATCGTAGAGCTCGGTGGGGCTGCCGCTCTGCTCGACGCGACCGTCGCGCAGCACGACGATGGTGTCGCCCATGGTCATGGCCTCGACCTGG
This sequence comes from Roseateles chitinivorans, assembly GCF_050632145.1. Classification (GTDB taxonomy): domain Bacteria; phylum Pseudomonadota; class Gammaproteobacteria; order Burkholderiales; family Burkholderiaceae_C; genus Roseateles; species Roseateles chitinivorans_B. The sequence continues at coordinate 3,172,912 of NZ_CP192577.1, read as the reverse complement.
TCGTGGGTCACGTACACCGAGGTCGTGCGCAGCCGCGCATGCAGCGCGCGGATCTCCTGGCGCACCGCGCTGCGCAGCGCGGCGTCGAGGTTGGACAGCGGCTCGTCGAACAGGAAGGCCGCCGGCTCCCGCACCATCGCCCGCCCCATCGCGACGCGCTGCCGCTGGCCGCCGGAGAGCGCGGCCGGCCGGCGCTCCATCAGCGGCTCCAGGCTCAGCATGCGCGCGACCTCGTCGACGCGGCGGCGGATCTCCTCCGCCGGCCGCTTCATCAGCTTGAGGCCGAAGCCCATGTTCTCGCGCACCGTCATCTGCGGATAGAGCGCGTAGCTCTGGAAGACCATCGCGATGTCGCGCGCCTTGGGCGGCTCGCGCGTCACGTCGCGCCCGCCGATGAAGAGCTGGCCGCTGGTCGCCTCCTCCAGCCCCGCGATCGTGCGCAGCAGCGTGGACTTCCCGGAGCCGCTGGGCCCCACGAGCACGCAGAACTCCCCGTCCGCGATGGACAGCGAGACATCCTTGATGACGTCGACATGGGCGAAACGCTTGCCCACGCCTTTCAGTTCGATGGTGGCCACGCTCACTAGCCTTTCACGGCACCGGCCAGCAGGCCGCGGTTGAAGGATTTCTGCAGACCCAGGTACACGAGGATGCTGGGCAGCATGGCGATCACGCTGATCGCGATGAACACGGCGGGTTTCATCGTCTCGTCCGCGCGCACGGTGGCGAGCGCCACCGGCAGCGTGTAGAGCGACTCGTCGTTGGTGACCAGCAGCGGCAGCAGGTACTGGTCCCAGATCATGATGAAGCCGAAGACCGCCGCGCTGCCCAGCGCGGGCCGGCACAGCGGCAGGATGACGTGCCGGAAGATCTGCCAGTCGCTGGCGCCGTCCACGCGCGCGGCCTCCTCGAGGTCGATCGGGATGGCGCGCATGAACTCGCAGAGCATGAAGATGGAGAAGCCCCAGCCGACGACCGGCAGGATCATGCCGAGGTGCGTGTCATGCAGGCTGGCGCCGACCAGCGGGAGCTGGCCCAGCACGAGGAACAGCGGGATCGCGATCACCTCGTCCGGCAGCATCATGGTCGACAGGATCAGGAAGCTGACGATGGCCAGGCCGCGGAAGCGCTTGCGCGCCAGCGCATAGGCGGCCAGTGCGCTGACGCCGAGCTGCAGCACGGTGCCCACGAGCACGACGACCATCGAGTTCAGCAGGTAGCGCCACACCTTGGCCTCCACCCAGGCGTAGCGGAAGTTCTCCCAGGTCGGCTGCTCCGGCCACCACAGCAGCCGGCCCGGCGCGATGGTGACGCCGGACAGCGCCGTCATCAGGAAGGCCCAGAAGGGGCCGGCGAACACGATCAGCACCAGGCCGTAGAACAGGATGCGCAGCGGCGCGGCGAGCGGGGATTTCGAAGCGGTCATCGACGGCGGCGCCAGGCGAGGTAGACGGCGGTGAGCGCCGCGGTGACGAGGAAGAGCAAGGTCGAGGCCGCGGCGGCGAAGCCGTAGTCCAGCTCCTGGAAGCCCTGCTTGTAGATCTGCGTCATGACGACTTCGGTGCTGCCTGCCGGGCCGCCGCCGGTGGTCGCATAGACCTCGGTGAAGACGCGGAAGCCGCGGATGAAGCCCAGCGTGCAGATCACCGTGACGGCGGGCGCCAGGCCCGGCAGCGTCACGCTGGTGAAGCGCTGCCAGGCGTTGGCGCCGTCGACGGCGGCGGCGTCGTAGAGCTCGCTGTTGATGCCGGCCAGGCCGGCCACGAAGATGACCGTGTCGTAGGGCACGTGCTTCCAGACATGCATGCCGACCAGCGCGGCCAGCGCCTGCGACGGATCGGCCCAGAAACCCTGCGGTCCGATCCCGACCAGCCCGATCACCGTGTTGACGACGCCGTCCGGCGTCGGCGCGTAGAGGATGCGCCAGATCTCGGCGGCGACGGCCGCGCTCGTGACCGCCGGCAGGAACATCGCCGTGCGGATGAAACGCATGTGACGCGCCGTCCCCTGCAGCGCCTGCGCCAGCAGCAGCGCGATGGAGGCCGACAGCAGCACGGTGACGACGACGTAGAGCAGCGTGCGGCCGGCCGCGTCCCGCAGCGCGGCGTCGCCGAGGACGCGCTCGAAGTTGTGCCAGCCGACGTAGGTGTCCGCGCCGCCGAAGTTGACCTTGTGGACGCTCATCACCAGGCCCTTGACCATGGGGATGAACTTGAACCACGTGAAGACCAGCAGCGCCGGCGCGAGGAAGAGCCACGGCGCCCAGCCCGAACGTGAACGCGAACGCGACACTGAACGACCGATGCTCATTGCGCCTCCTGACGGGCGAGCTCGGCGTTGAAGCGCTGGTTGAGCGCGCGCAGCTCGCCGGGGATGTCCTGGCTGCAGTGCGCGAGGATGGCGTTGAAGCCGTCGGCCGCGAGCTGCTGCAGGCGGGACCAGTTGCGGGCCTGCGGCATCGGATGGCCGTGGCTGCGGTATTCGTCGGCCACCATGGCCCAGCGCGCATCGCCGTGGATGGCGCCGGCGTCCAGCGTGCGGTCGACCGGCAGCCGGACCACGGGCAGCCCGCCGTCGGCCGCCTGCATCCCCATCGTCTGGCCTTGCGGCGAGATCAGGAACTCGACGAAGCGCCTGGCCTCGCCCGGATGCCGGCCGCGCGTCGTGAGGTAGGCCAGTTCGCCGCCGGCCATGCTGGCGCGCTGTCCGGTGGGTCCGGCCGGCAGGGGCACGACCTCGTAGCGCGCGCGCCCCGGCTCCTTGTCGAACAGCGCGATGTGATACGGGCCTGACAGGTAGATGCCCGCCTGGCCCGAGCTGAAGGCCTTGTTGGTGTCCTGCGTCGCGGCGTTGATGGCGTTGGGCTGGACGCTGCGGTCCTCGCAGACGAGGCGGCGGAAGAAGGTCAGCGTGGCGCTGGCGGCCGGCTCGTCCAGCGCGCCGTGGGCGCGGCCGTCCGCGCCGCGGCGCTGGAACTCGCCCCCGGCCTGGAAGAGGAAGGAACTCAGCGAGGCCGCCGCATAGCCGCGCGCGGCGGTGCCGGCCAGGGCCAGGCCGTAGGTGTCGCGACGGCCGTTGCCGTCGGGGTCGCGCTCGGTGAAGGCGAGCGACAGCGCGGCCAGCTCGTCCCAGGTGCGCGGCACCGGCAGGCCCAGCTTCTCGCGCCAGTCGCGCCGGATGAACAGCACATGGGTCTGCACCGATACCGGCACCCCGTAGGTCTTGCCGTCGGGCAGCGTCGCGGCGCGCCAGGCGCTGTCCAGCAGCCGGTCGCCGCCCGCGATGCGGCTGCGGTCGATCTCGGCGGCCACGCCCATGTTGACCAGCTGACCCGCGGCCCCGATCTCGTTGACGATGACGTCGGGCATGCGGCCGCCGACCGCGGCGCGCGCCAGGCGCGGCTCGAAGTCGGTCATCGCGTTGAAGTACTCGACCCGGATGCCGGTCTGCTTCGTGAAGGCCGCGGCGATCGCGTCGTAGGTCTTGCGGCCGTCCTTGGAGGAGCGCGTCCACACCCGCAAGGGCTCGTCGGCGGACGCCGCCTGCGCCGGGCCCGCCAGCGGCACGGCCAGCAGCGGCATCACCAGCAGCGGCATCACCAGCAGCGACCGTAGCCGCAACTGCAGCCGCAGCCGCAGCCGCAGCCGCGACCGCAGCCGCAACCGCGCCGACAACTTCCTGAAAGAGGTATAGCGGTTAACCATCCATTCATTGTGATGACGACAGGCCTCGCTGTAAACGTCGACGCATGTAGCGAAAACCCTGGCAACAAAGGCCAACAGAGGGACTTCCATTTCCCGGCGCGCTCACTATCATTGAAGTTAAACGCTTGACCGAAATGATTAACAAACGACTCCCCACCCTTCGCGACGTCGCCGCTGCGGCGAACGTCTCCACGGCCACCGTGTCGAAGTACTGCAGCGGCAGCGGACGTTTCTCGCCCGCCGTCGAGGCCAGCATCCAGGCCGCCATCGAGCAGCTGGGCTACCGCACCAACCACATGGCCCGCTCGATCGCGACCGGGCGCAGCGGCGCGGTCGGGCTGGTGGTGCTGGACCTCGGCAACCCGCACTTCACCGGCATCGTCAAGGGCGCGAGCCGCGCGGCGCAGGCCGGCGACTACAGCCTGGCCTTCGTCGACACGTCCGAGAGCCAGGCGCCGGAGCGCCACCTCGTCGAGACCTTGTCGCGGCGGGTGGACGGCCTGGTGGTCAGCTCGCGCCTGGCCGACGAATCCATCGAGTGGCTGAACGCGCTGGGCAAACCGGTCGTCTTCTTCGGCCGCTATGGCCACGCGGGCGTGCACAGCGTCGGCGCCGACGGCTATCAGGCGGGACTGATGATCGGCCGCCACCTGATGTCGCTGCAGCACCGGCGCGTGACCTACGTGGGTTTCCCGGGCTCGCGCTGGAACGCGGAGCGCATCCGTGGATTGGGCGAGGCGCTGGCCGAGGCGGGCCGCACGCTGGACATGCTGGACGTCGACGCGCCCTCGCCCGAGGCGGGCGAGTCGGCCGCGTCCCGCCTGCTGCATGGCGGCGCGCGCCCCGACGCGATCGTGACCTACAACGACCTGATCGCGCTCGGCCTGATGAACGAGGCCCGCACCCTGGGCGTCAGCATCCCGCGCGACCTGTCCATCGCCAGCTTCGACGACATCGCGTACGGCCGCTACACCAGTCCCACGCTGACCTCGGTCGCGATGAACAGCGAGCGCATGGGCGAGCTGGCGATGCAGCGGCTGCTGAAGTTGATCAACAACGACCTGGAACGCCCCTTCGACGAGGTGCTCGCGCCGCGGCTGGTCGTGCGCGAATCCACCGCCCGGCGGGCCTCATGAGCCCGCAGCGGATGCCAGTGGGGGCGTCAGCCGGCGGCCCGCGTCGAGCCCCGCACGACCAGTCGCGGGGTCAGGTCATGCCCGCGCACGGGCGCGTCCTCGCCGTCGATGGTGGCGATCAGGTCGCGCATGGCCCACTCGCCGAGCGCGTCCGCATGCAGGTCCACGCTGGTCAGCGGCGGACTCAGGAAACGGCCAAAGGGCATGTTCTCGATGCCGGCGACCGACACGTCCTCCGGCACAGACAGGCCCAGGTGCCGGGCCTCCGACATCAGGCCCATCGCGATGAGGTCGTTGCAGGTGGCGATCGCCTGCGGCCGCTTCTGGCCGAGCAGCAGGCTGGAGGCCACGCGGGCGCCCTCCTCGGCCGTCGGGCTGGTCACGGGATGCACCGTCAGCGCGACGCCCGCCGCCTGCAGCGAGCGCTGCATGCCCTGCAGGCGGTCGGCATTGCCGGGCTGCGCCTCGCAGGCGATGTAGGCGATGTCGCGGTGGCCCAGGCTCAGCAGGTAGCGGCCCAGCATGGCCGCGGCCTGTTCCTCGCCGCTGGGCGCCTGCGACGGCTCGCTCGCGCGGTTCAGGTCGACGAAGGGCCGGCCGTAGCTGGACAGCAGCTGGCGCGCCTCGGCGGGCAGCGCGGCGGCCAGCACGATGCCGTCCACCTGCATGCCGGTCACGCGCGCCAGTTCGCGCTCGGGCGACTCGCTCTGCAGCAGGTCGACGAAGAGCAGGTCGTAGCCCAGCGCGGTGGCCGCGCGACTCGCGCCCTTGATGACGGCGGCGGTGTACGGGTTCTCCACGCCGTAGACCAGCGCCGCGATGGCGCCCGAACGGCCCGTGACCATGCTGCGCGCCGCCAGGTTGGAGCGGTAGCCCACCTGGTCGATGGCCTCGGCGATGCGCCGCTCGACCGCCGCGGTGAAGCGCTGCTTGCCGTTGACGAATTTGGAGACCGCCGCCGTCGATACCCCGGCCAGCTCGGCGACGTCGCGCAGGGTGGCTGGGGATTTGGTCGGAGGCATGGGAGGTCTATGAACGGCAGGAGATGGATGCGGATTCTCGTACAGGACCACGCGGAGCGGACACATGATGCGCACTGATCGTCACCCGCCTCACCATGCAGCGCACGCACCGCACCCACCGCATCACGGCCGGTCGCTCAACGCGCTGGTCCGCGCCGAGGTGCTGCCCCAGCTGGCCGACTACTTCTCGCTGCTCGACGCCCATGGCCTCGATGCGCGCTTCAATGGCGCGCCGGTGTTCGGCCAGGGCGACGTCTTCCTGCCCGGCAAGATCGCCATCGGCCTGGCCCACCTGCTGACGCTGACGCCGCGCGACGCCGCGCCCTTCGCCGGCTACCTCAGCGGCACGCGGCGGCTGATGACGCTCATCGGCACGCTGCCCATCGAGAGCTGGGGCATCTACTACGCGCTGATGGGGCTGAACCGGCTGCGCAAGGCGGGGCTGCTGGAGGCCGCAGTCGAACCGGCGTGCCTGGCGCGCCTGAAGGGCACGCTGGACTGGCGCCACTTCGTCGACGCCGGGTCCTTGCGGCTGATGGCCCTGCCGACCAACTACTACGGCGTCGCCTTCGGCATCGCGCGGCTGCGCATGCTGATGGGATGGGAGGACGCCAGCGCCGGCGACGCGCTGCTGACGAAGACGCTGGACCACTACGAGCGCTACTCGGGCGAGTTCGGCTTCTCCGACGAGACCGAGGGCGAAGGCCGCTTCGACCGCTACAGCATCCTGCTCGCGGCCGAGTTCTGCGAACGCTTCATCGAGACCGAGCTGCCGGTCACGCCGCGGCTCACGACGCTGCTGGCCCAGTCCGCGCAGCTGGCGCTGCAATGCGCGAGCGCGGACGGCGACGGTTTCGGATTCGGTCGCAGCATCGGTCCCTACGGCGACACCGGCATCGTCGAGATCTTGGCCACCGCGGCGCGCCTGGGCGTGCTCGACGACGAGGAACGCCGCTACGCCTACGCCTTCTGCGTGCGGGCAGCCGCCAAGTACGTGGACTTCTGGGTCGACCGCGGCATGAACTCCGTCAACCTGTGGCGCGACGGCCGCCGGACCGACGGCTACCGCGGCACGCACCGGATGCTGGGGGAGAACTTCTCCCTCATCCACCAGCTGCTGTCCACCACCGAGCTGTGGGCGGAAGCCGGCCAGGCCGACGAGCTGCCGCCGGACGATCTCGGCGGCTGGCTGACGCGGCGCCAGCCGGCCTTCCAGCTCAACTGGTTCGCGCGCGGGCACTACGAGCGCGCGCTGGTCACGCGGCGCGATCGCGGGCGGGTCTTCACGCTGCCGCTGATCAACGGCGGCGAGGGGCAGCACGACAACGCGCCGTATTACCCGATCCCCTTCTCGCCCCGACTCATCGAAGGCCTGCCCGAAAGCGGCGCGGACCATCCGCAACTGCTGCCTCGCCTGGTGCTCGCCGACGGCAGCGTGCTGCTCCCGACGTCCTTCATCCAGGAGATCAAGACCTGGCACGAGGGTGACGAGCAGGTGCTCCGCTATCGCCAGCCCGGTCTGAACCGCGTCGGCGAGCGCGGGCCGGTCCTCGACACGCGCGTGACGCTGACGACCGAGTACCGCTTCGGCCCCGGGCGCATCAGCCGCGTCGACGTGCTGCATCCCGATCCGTCGCTGGAGATCACGTCGCTGAGCCTGGCCTTCGCCTGCTTCTCGTCGGGCGCACGGACCGGCAACTTTGGCGGCGGCTTCGGCGTCGATTTCGACGACGGCGGCATTGCCCGTTTCGAAGCGCAGGGCTACGACGTCCTCGATGTCCAGGAGCCGCCCGCCCGCGGTCTCGAAGGACTGACCAGCGGCCCCGCCCGCACGCATCTGCAGTTTTCAGGAACGGCCTCGCAGAAGGCCGCCCCGCTTCAAGTCCGGTGGACCTTGAGCTACCGGTAGCCAAAGCCGACCAGGCACCAAAAAAAATGGAGACAGGCAATGAAGAGGTTCGTACCCGGAAGGACGCCGATCGCCGTCGCACTGCTGGCCCTGGCCGCGCAGTCGGCGCAGGCGCAGCAGGCGCCGCAGACGACGGAGGCCGCCGCCAAGGCCCGGACGGCGGCCCAGACCGCCAACGCGGCTGCCAACACGGCCGCCAACCCGGCCGCCACTCAGGCTGATGCCGCGCAAGCGGCCAAGCCCAAGGAAGACGCCCGGCCCAAGGACGATCCGCCTGCGGAGCGGCCGCAGCTGGAACGCGTCGAGGTGACGGCCAGCAAGCGCGTCGAGCGGCTGGAGAGCGTGCCGCTGGCGATCTCGGTCTTCACCAGCGAGCGGCTGGAGCGCAGCAACGTGCGCTCGCTGGAGGACGTCATCGAGCTGACGCCCGCGCTGACGGTCACCTACGGCTCGACGCCCGCCAACAACGGCCTGAACATGCGCGGCATCGGCACCTCGTCGATCGGCATCGGGGTCGAATCGGACGTGTCGGTCATCATCGACGACGTGCCCATGAGCGCGCAGTTCATGGCCTTCCGCGACCTGGCCGACGTGCAGCGGGTCGAGGTGCTGAAGGGCCCGCAGAGCACGCTGTTCGGCAAGAGCGCCATCGCCGGCGCGATGCTGATCACGACCAAGCCCATCGGCGGCGCGCTGCGCGGCGACGCCAGCGCCTTCATCACCAACGACGGCGAGCAGCGGTTGCGCGTCTCGATGGGCGGCGAGATCGCGCCCAAGCTCGGCTTGCGCATCGCCGCGGCCGGCAGCGAGTTCGACGGCAACCTCAACAACCTGGCCACCGGCAGGAAGGTCAACGGCAGCCGCGACCGCACCCTGATGCTCAAGCTGGCCTGGCATCCGACGGACGAGATCGACGTCGAGTTCACGCCGACCTACAACAAGACCCGCAACGACTGCTGCACCTATGCGCTGACCAGCTTCGGGAACCTGCAGAGCGGCTACCTGAGCGGCGTCGCGGCGTTGCCCGCCTCGCGGCTGCTGGCCGGCATCACGCCCGGACCGGCCAACCGCGACGTGCGCATGGATTCGCCGACCGGCATCGAGTCGGAGACCAAGGGCGCCTCGCTGCGGATCAACTACGCCGCGCCCAACGGCATGGCGCTGACCTCGATCACCTCGACGCAGCGCTACTCCGCCAACGACTACCGCGACCAGGACTTCACCGACGTCCACACGCTGCTCTACTTCCCGATCGCCGCGGGCAAGTCCACCGTCGGCCGCGACGCGGGCTACGTGCAATACGGCACCTACGTGATCGACTCCAAGACGCAGGAGCTGCGCCTGACCTCGTCGGACACCGGCAACCTGCGCTACGTGGCCGGACTCTGGTGGGCCAGCACAGAGATCGACCGCACCTTCGTGCGCGGCTTCGACGGCATCGCGCTGTCCACCCCGATCGCGTACTTCGGCGACACCTCCAACCGCAACACCGCGATCTACGGCCAGGCGTCCTGGGAGTTCCGGCCCGGCACGACGCTGGTGGCGGGCCTGCGCCAGAACCACCAGGTGTCGGGTTACGGCCTGACCCTGGGCAATCCGCCGCCGGCGGACTTCACGCCGACGGCGTCCTATTCGAGCCGCCACAACAAGGAGGACTCGACCACCGGCAAGCTCAGCCTGCAGCATCAGTTCACGCCCGGCCTGATGGCCTACGTGATGACCTCGACCGGCTACAAGGGCAAGGCCTACGACATCACCAGCGGCCTGACCGCGCAGACGGCGGCGCAGCAGCCGGTGCCTTCGGAATCGGCGCGGCACTGGGAGCTGGGGATGAAGGGCAACTTCTTCGCCAACCGGCTGACGGTCAACCTCGCGGCCTTCGACACCCGGTTCAAGGACTACCAGCAGAACTCGGGCGGCTACCTGCCGGGCACCTCGACCTACGTGACCCGCCTGAGCAGCATCGGCGGCGTGCAGACGCGCGGGCTGGAGATGGACGTGGCCGCGCTGGTCACGCCCGACTTCATCGTCAACGCCGACGTGGCCTACACCCGCGCGACGGTCTCCGACTGGCCCAACGCGCCCTGCTACAACGTCGGCGGCACGGCCAACGGCGGCTTCAACCCCGAGTGCATCCGCAACAACCCCGTCTACGGCGGACAGAACACCCAGGACCTGGCCGGGGGCGTGATGCCCAATGCGCCGCGATGGAAGCTGGGGCTGTCGGGGCGCTACGACCTCGCGTTGACCGACGCCCCGTTCAACCTGTTCTTCAGCGGCAACTTGCGCCACCGCGGCGAGGTCCAGACCAACATCAACCAGGATCCGTCGCTGATGTCGCCGGCGGTGACCGTGGTCAACGTCGGCTTCGGCCTGAAGGCCAAGGGCGGCCGCTACCAGCTCGGGTTCTTCATCAACAACCTGTTCGACCGCCACTACGCCAACACCGGCTTCAGCGGCCTGGGCACCTGGCGCGTGAACCCCACCAACAGCGGCCCCTCCCAGCCCCACACCACGTGGACCCCGGCGCGCGACGCCTTCCGCTACACGGCACTCCGCCTGGACGTGAAGTTCTGACCATGAGCACCCTCCCCCTCTTCGACCTCGCCGGCCGCACGGCCGTCGTCACCGGCTGCAACACCGGGCTGGGCCGCGCGATGGCCCTGGGCCTGGCCCAGGCCGGGGCCGACATCGTGGGCATCAACCGCTCCGATCCGGGCGACCTGGCGGCGGCGGTGGCCGCCCTCGGCCGGCGCTACGTGGACCTGAACGCGGACCTCGGCGCCGACCTGTCGGACCGCGGCGGCGCGACCGATCTCATGGCCGCCGCCGCGGCCGCGGTGGACGGACGCATCGACGTGCTCGTCAACAACGCCGGCATCATCCGGCGGCAGGCCGCCATCGACTTCAGCGAAGCCGACTGGGACGAGGTGATGGCGGTCAATCTCGGCGCCGTCTTCCGGCTGTCGCAGGCGGCGGCGCAGCGCTTCGTGACGCAGGGCTCGGGCGGCCGGATCGTCAACGTCGCCTCCATGCTGTCCTTCCAGGGCGGCGTCCGCGTCCCCTCCTACACGGCCAGCAAGAGCGGCGTGCTCGGGCTGACGCGCGCGCTCGCCAATGAATGGGCGCCGCTGGGCATCAACGTCAACGCGATCGCGCCGGGCTACATGAGCACCAACAACACCGCGGCGCTGCGCGAGGACGCGCAACGCAACGAGGCCATCCTGGCACGCATCCCGGCGGGGCGCTGGGGAGACCCGCAGGACCTGACGGGCGCGATCGTGTTCCTGGCCTCGGACGCCGCGCGCTACGTGCATGGCCACACGCTCGCGGTGGATGGCGGTTGGCTGGCTCGTTAGCCTGTTAGCTTGTCAGCGAGGTCGGCCAAGGGGGCCGCCGTGGCGCGATGGCGGCACGCACTGCATGGCACGATGGGGATGCGCCCAGCGCGCCGCGCGCGTCCTGCCGACTAGGCCGCAGTCGGCACCGCCGGCAGCTCCAGCGTGAACCGGGACCCCTGCCCGCTCTCGCTGTCCACGAGGATGCGGCCGCCCATGCGCTCCATCAGCTGCTTGCAGATGACGAGCCCGATGCCGTGCCCGGGCTGATCCACGCGTCCCAGCCGGTTGAAGGGTTGGAACAGCTGGGAGCGCTGCTCGGGGCTCAGCCCGATGCCGTTGTCGGCCACCTCGATGCGGAAGCCGCGCGGTTCCGCGCAGGCGCGGACCTTCACCCAGCCGCCGCGCCGGTTGTACTTGATGGCGTTGGAGATGAGGTTGTGCAGCACCTGCTCCAGCCGGATGGGATCGGCCTGCACCAGCGGGAGGGTGCTGTCCTCCTCGGGCGTCATGCCGACCTGCAGGTCGATGCCGGCCGCGTCCGCCGCCGGCTGCGCGAGCTCCACCACCCGGCGCAGCAGCGGCCCCGCCTGCAGGGGCAGCGACTGCACCGTCAGGGTGTTGGCCTCGACGCGCGACAGCGTCATCATGTCCTCGATCAGCACCAGCAGGTGCTTGGCCGCCTCGTCGATGTGCCGCAGCCGCGAGTGCTGCAGGTCGTCCAGCGGCCGCTTGGGATCGTGGGCGAGCAGCTGGCTGAAGCCCAGCACCGCGTTCAGCGGCGTGCGCAGCTCGTGGCTGGCCTGGGACAGGAACTCGCTCTTGGTCTTGCTGGTGACCTCGGCCAGCTCGCGGGCCCGGTCCACGTCCTGCAGGCGCATGCGCTCGACGAGCTCGCGCTGCAGCAGTTCGCCGCGCAGGCGCACCTGGCGCTGCAGCGCGCGGTTCCAGAGCAGCGTCACCCCCAGTCCCGCGATCACCAGCGCCAGCGCGATGCCCACGCCCCACAGCGTCCGCCGCTGCCAGCGCATCGCCGCCGTGTCCTGCGTGATCCAGCGGTCGGCGATGGCCTGGCGCTCGCTGTCGCCGATGCGCGTCAGCGCCTTGTCCAGGATGCGGCCCAGCATCGGCCAGTCGCGGCGGTAGCCGATGCCCAGCCCGTAGGCGAAGCCGATGTCGTCCACCACGCGCAGGTTGCCGATGCCGTCGCGCCGCATCAGGTAGGTCGCGCCGGCCAGGTCCATCACCGCCGCGCCGACCTCACCGCCGGTCAGCCGGCGCAGCACGGAGCGATCGTCGATCTCGACCTGCAACGGGTTGGTCGCGTAGCGGTCGCGCAGGAATTCCGCCACCGCGTAGCCCCGCGCCACCGCCACCGGCTCGCCCGGCCGCAGCGGATCGTCGCCCGCGCCGGCGCGGCGCAGCAGCACCGCCGGGACCGTGATGTAGGGCCGCGTGAAGCCGAAGCGCTGCGCGCGCTCCGGGGTCTCGCGCAAGGACATCTGCACGTCGAGCGTGCCGGCGGCCAGCGCGTCCAGGTTGTCGGCGAAGGGCCGCGGCGGCTGGAATTCGAAGTGCAGCCCGGTGAGCTCCGTCAGGCGCCGCGTGTAGTCCATCGACAGGCCGGTGAGGCGGCCTTCCTCGTCGACGTAGGTGAACGGGCCGTAGCTGGCCGAGCCGCCGACCCGCAGCACCGGATGCTGCGCCACCCAGGCGCGCTCCTCGGCCGTCAGCCAGTCGCGCGGGTCCGCGTGGCCCTGCCCCGCCAAGGCCAGCCACGCCGCCAGGGCCGCCACCAGGATCGGCAGCAGCCGCGGCAGGATGCGGAGGATTCGGGGGAGTGCGAACGGGACCACGGGACCATTGTGAGCCCACGCCCCCCTTTGGAGGGGAAGGGCTCTCCCGCATCCAGGGTGGTCCCTGTCAGAAGTGTCAGGCCCCGACGACGCATGCCCGGGCGCCGTCCGGAGGGGCCCCGCCCGGGGTCAGCCGCGCAGCGAGGCCCGCAGCGACTCCTTCAGCTTCTGGCCGATCTCCGGCTTGTCCTCGAACGGATCGGTCGGGTTGCGCAGCTGCATCACGTCCTCCAGCCGCGTCTGCACGCCCTTGAGCGCCTGCGGATGGCTGAAGATGTAGAAGCGCTCCTCGTCCATCGCCTCGAACACCATCCGCGCGACGTCCGCCGCCGTCAGCTTCCCGGAGCTGACCGCCTTGTCGGTCATCGCCTGCGAGATCAGCTGGCTCTTGGTCGGCTTGCCGGCCCCCAGCTCGCCGGGCCTGTTGCGGTGGCTCTGCGTGATGCCGGTGGGCACGAAGAACGGGCACAGCACCGACGCGCGCACCTGCTCCGTCACCAGCGCCAGGTCCTGGTACAGCGTCTCGCTCAGCGACACCACCGCATGCTTGGACACGTTGTAGACGCCCATGTTGGGCGGGTTCAGCATGCCGGCCATCGAGGCGGTGTTGACGATGTGGCCCTGCCACGCCGGATCCTTGCCGGCGGCCTCCAGCATCATCGGCGTGAACAGGCGCACGCCGTGCACCACGCCCATCAGGTTGACGCCCAGGACCCAGTCCCAGTCGGAGAGCGCGTTCTCCCAGATCAAGCCGCCCGAGCCCACGCCGGCGTTGTTGAACACGACGTTCGGCGCGCCGAAGCGCTCCTTCACCGCGGCGGCCAGCGCCTCCATCTGGTCGGCCTTGGACACGTCGACGCGACGCGCCAGCACCGGGTGCGCGGCGAACTCGGCGGCCGCCTTGTCGAGCGCGTCCTGCTGCACGTCGCACAGCACCAGGTTCATGCCGCGCGCCGCGGCGATGCGCGCCACCTCGAGCCCGAAGCCCGAGCCCGCGCCGGTGATCACCGCCGTCTTGCCTTGATAGTCCTTCATGCGCCTGTCTCCTTGATCTTCGATGTCTTGTGGGCCCGTCGTGTCGATTCGCCCGTCCCGACGGCCATCCGTCGTCGATGCGCCGGACGGACTACGCCGCCTTCAGCGTGTAGCGGATGCGCGGGAAGTGCACGTGCACGCGGCCGGCGCGTTCGTCCTCGCGCGCCAGCGTCACGGTGCGGCAGGTGAGGCCCACGAGTTCCCCGGCGACCGCATCGCGGGCGTAGTCGTACGGCGTGACGGTCACGGCGTCGCCGGCGGCGAAGCCGAGCCCCTCCTCGACCAGCGCCGGACGCGGCGTCGACGCCTTCGCCAGTGCGATCGCACCGGCGCCGTCGAGCTTGCCCGCGCGTTCGCCGTGCCCGATCGCGGCGACACGCGCCATCCAGGCCCGCAGCGCCTCGTGCGGCTGGAAGATCTCGGCCAGCGGTCCGGTCCGGGTCACGAACCACAGCGGGTGGTAGACGCTGAGGTCGGCGATGCTGGTCTGGTCGCCGAGCAGCCATGGCCGGCCGTCCGACAGCATGGCCGACAGCCAGTCGAGGTACTGCGTCAGCGCCGCGCCGGCATCGACGCCGCGCACCTGCGGCATGCCCTCGCTCATCGCCTTGCGGTCGGCGACGAAGATCTTCAGCATGTCCGGCGGCGCGCCGGCGAACAGCGCGGTCGCGCCGGCCGGTTGCATCGCGTAGGGCAGCGCGGTCCAGAACAGGTCCGTGTCGGCCCACTGCGCCAGCGTGCGCGCGTGCCCGGCGACGGCCGCTGGGAACAGGCTGGGCGTCGGACGCCGGCCTTCCAGCACCTCGGCGATCAGCGCGGTGTCGCAGTAGATGTCGGCGCCGAGCTGCAGGAACGGCGTGCGGCGGTAGCCGCCGGTCAGCGCCACGACGTCGGGCTTGGGCAGCACCATCGGCACCGTCACCGAGTGCCAGGCCAGGCCCTTGAGGCCCAGCATCAGCCGCGTCTTCTCGGCGAAGGGCGAGCTGCTGTAGTGGTGCAGGACGAGGTCGTCGGCCGACGGCAGGCCGGTCGAAGAGGATGAGGAGGGCTCGGGGGTGGGTCCGCTCATGGCGTCGCCTCCTTGCGCATGTCGATGTGGGGGATGCCGTCCTCGTCGTAGACGTCCGAGATCGGCGTGAAGCCGAAGCTGCCGTAGAACTCGCGCAGGTGGGCCTGCGCGCCGAGTTCGATCGGCTGGCCGGGCCAGAGCCTCTCGCACTCGCGCAGCGCCTGGCTCATCAGCGCGCGGCCGAGGCCGCCGCCGCGGGCCGTCGGCGCCGTGATCACGCGGCCGATGCGGGCCGCACCATCGCCGATCGACGGCGGCAGCAGCCGCGCGTAGGCGAAGAGTGCCTCGCCGCCGTCGGCGCCCTGCCCCATGCCTTGCCCAATGCCCTGCAGATGCCAGGCGTGCTCGTCGAGCCCGTCCGGATCGAGGTAGATGCAGCGCTGCTCGATGACGAAGACCTCCGCGCGCAGCCGCAACGCGCGGTACAGGCCGCGCACGCCGAGTTCGTCGAAGGGTTGGCTGATCCAGCGCGGGCCGGCCATCAGACCAGCTTCACCAGTTGCTTGCCGAAGTTGCGGCCCTTGAGCAGACCGAGGAAGGCCTCGGGCGCGTTCTCCAGGCCCTGCGCGACGCTCTCGCGGAACTTCAGCTTGGCCGTAGCGACCAGCGTGCCCAGTTCCTTCAGCGCCTCGGGCCACACCTCCATGTGCTCGGAGACGATGAAGCCCTCGACCTTCATCCGGTTCGTGAGGATCAGTTGCGGGAAGGTCAGCGGGATCGGCTCGCCGTTGTAGCCGGCGATCATGCCGCACATCGCCACGCGGCTGAACGCGTTGGCGCGCAGCATGACCGCGTCGAGGATCATGCCGCCGACGTTCTCGAAGTGGCCGTCGATGCCGTCCGGGCAGGCCGCCTTCAGCGCGCCGCTGAGCGACTTCAGGTCGCCGTGCTGCTTGTAGTCGATGCAGGCGTCGAAGCCGAGTTCCTCGACGACGTAGCGGCACTTGTCGGCGCCGCCGGCGATGCCCACGGCACGCGCGCCGCGCACCTTGGCCAGCTGGCCCACCGCGCCGCCCACGGCGCCGCTGGCGGCGCTGACCACGACCGTCTGGCCGGGCTTCGGATCGATGATCTTGACCAGGCCGTACCAGGCCGTCACGCCCGGCATGCCGACCGCGCCCAGGTAGGCCGACAGCGGCACGTGCGTCGTGTCGACCTTCTGCAGCACGCCGCGCTGGTTCGCGTCGACGAGCTGGTACTCCTGCCAGTTGCCCATGCCGACGACCTTGTCGCCGACGATGAAGTGAGCGTTCTTCGACGCGACCACCTCGCCCACCGTCCCGCCGATCATGACCGCGTCCAGCGGCTGCGGCGCGGCGTAGCTCTTGCTGTCGTTCATGCGGCCGCGCATGTAGGGATCCAGGCTCAGGTAGTGGTTGCGGACCAGCACCTGCCCGTCGGCCAGGTCAGGGATCGCCTGGTCGACCAGCTTGAAGTTGTCGGTGCCGGGCTCGCCGGTCGGGCGGGAGGCCAGATGGATCTGGCGGTTCACTGGGCTCATGGAAGGCTCCTCGGTCGATGTCGGCCACGTCAGGGCATGGCGCGTGGAACGGGATCGCGCGGCGCTGGCGCCCGCGATCCGTGACGGAATGCCAACGATTGAACCACGCGCGCCGCGCCCGCCGCGTCCCTCGCGCGACAGAAAAGAACGAGCGTGCTTTTCCTGCACGCTCGAGGCTTCCGGCGCTCCCGACGCGCTCGGCGTCGTCCGCGCGTGCTCAGTCCTCGCTGCGCTGCAGCGTCTTGAGGCTGCGGCCCTTCCCGGGCAGCGCCTTCAGGTACTTGAAGGTGCCGGTCGAATGGGCGCAGAGCTGGCCGTCCTCGCCGTAGACCGAGCCGTCGCAGAAGGCCATCGTCGTCGAGCGGTGCAGCAGCCGGCCGACGGCACGGAGCGCGCCCTCGCCGGGGCGCATGAAGCTGGTCTTCATCTCCACCGTCACCACGCCGGGGCCGAAGCCCGGCTGGTCACGGTGCGCGCTGCGCGCCGCATGCGCCATCGCCACGTCCAGCAGCGTCATCAGCACGCCGCCGTGCGCCACCTCCCACGAGTTCAGGTGCAGCTCGCGGATGTCGACCCGCAGTTCGGCCTCGCCCTCGTCGATGCGGATCAGCTCGAAGCCCAGTTGCTGGACGAAGGGGATGTGGACGGGGAACTTCAGCGGCTCGGACATGGGACGGGAATGAATGCGGCGCGATCAGCTGCCATGGACGGCGGAGACGCCGCCGTCGACCGCGAGGATCTGCCCGGTGATGTGTTTCCCGGCGCGGCTCGCGAACAGCAGGGCGGCGCCCTTGAGGTCCTCATCATCGCCGATGCGCTTGAGCGGGGCGTGTTCGGCGAGCTTGTCCTCGCCGATCGCGGCCATCAGGCCCTTGGTCATCTTGCTGGGGAAGAAGCCCGGCGCCAGCGCGTTGACGGTGATGCCGTGCACGCCCCACTCACCGGCCAGCGCGCGGGTGAAGTTCACCGCGGCGCCCTTGCTGGTGTTGTAGGCGATGGTCTTCATCATGCCGCTGTTGCCGCCCAGGCCGGCGATCGAGGCGACATTGATGATGCGGCCCGACTGGCGCGGGATCATGCTGCGCTTCGCCACTTCCTGGCTCATCACGAACAGGCTGCGGATGTTGAGGTCCATCACCTTGTCCCAGGCCTCGACCGGATGGTCCTCGGCCGGGGCGCCCCAGGTCGCGCCGGCGTTGTTGACGAGGATGTCGATCTTGCCGAGCTTGGGCCAGCGTCTGCTCGACGATGCCGCGTGCCTGGACCTCGTCGGACGCGTCGGCGGCGACGAACTGCGCCGCGATGCCGCGCGCCTTCAGATGCGCCACGGCCTCCTCCAGGTCGGCGGCCTTGCGCGAGCTCAGCATCAGCGTCGCGCCGGCCTCGCCGAGCGCCTCGGCGATCTGCAGGCCGAGGCCGCGCGATCCGCCGGTCACCAGCGCCACCTGGCCGGTCAGGTCGAAGAGGTCTTGCACCTTGTTGCTCATCGTCGTCTCCTTGATGTTGTTCAGAACCACTCGTCGCGCATCTCGCGCGTGAGCGCCTCGCGCCGCGCGACCACGCCCAGCCAGGCGTGGATCTTGGGCAGCTCGTAGGCGAAGAAGTAGCGCTGCGCGGCGCGCTTGCCGTGGGCGAAGTCATCGTCCCGGCCGTCGAGCGCGAGCGCCACGTCCAGCCACACCCACGCCAGCACCGTGTGCCCGAAGGCCTGCAGGTAGGGCGTCGCGTTGGCGAGCGCCGCTTCCGGCTCGCCGGTGGACCAGGCCTTCTTCGTGGCGCCGCCGACGGCGGCCAGCGCCGCGCCGAGTTCGTTCGCCGCCTCGGCAAGACCTGGCACCTGGCCGGCGCGCTGCGCCGTGTCGCTGATGCGCGCGGCCAGCGCCATCAGTGCCTGCCCGCCGTCCATCACGACCTTGCGGCCCAGCAGGTCCAAGGCCTGGATGCCGTGCGTGCCCTCGTGGATCATGTTCAGGCGGTTGTCGCGCCAGTACTGCTCCACCGGGAAATCGCGCGTGTAGCCGTAGCCGCCCAGCACCTGGATCGCCAGCGAGTTCGCCTCCAGGCACCACTCGCTGGGCCAGCTCTTGGCGATCGGGATCAGGACCTCGAGCAGCCGTTTCGCGGCGGCGACCTCGTTCTCCGAGCCCGTGTGCTGCTCGTCGACGAGCCGCGCGCAGAACAGCTCGAGCGCCAGCCCGCCTTCGACGAAGCTCTTCTGCGCCAGCAGCATCCGCTTGACGTCGGCGTGCTCGATGATCAGCGCCTGCGGCCGCGCCGCATCCTTGACGCCGGCGGTCGTGACCGGTCGACCTTGAGGACGTTGCCGCGCGTACTCGAGGCTGGCCTCGTAGCCGGCGTAGCCCAGCATCACGGCGCCGAGGCCGACGCCGATGCGGGCCTCGTTCATCATGTGGAACATCTGCCGCAGGCCGTCGCCGGGCTTGCCGACGAGGTAGCCGATCGCGCCTTTCTTCCCGCGCGGCGTCTGACGCCCTTCGCCGAAGTTGAGCAGGCAGTTGGTCGTGCCGCGATAACCGAGCTTGTGGTTCAGGCCCGCCAGCGACACATCGTTGCGCTCGCCGGTGAGCCGCCCGTCCGTGTCCACCAGGTGCTTGGGCACGATGAACAGCGAGATGCCCTTGGTGCCCGGCAGCGGCTTGCCGTCGGGGCCGGGGATCTTCGCCAGTACGAGGTGGACGATGTTCTCGGTGATCTCGTGCTCGCCGCCGGAGATCCACATCTTGTTCCCGGTGAGCCGGTAGCGCGGGCCGAGCGGATCCGCCTCGAAGTCCGCGCCGTCCGCGTCGGCCCGCGTGGCGACGTCGGACAGCGACGATCCGGCCTGCGGCTCCGACAGGCACATGGTGCCGAACCAGCGCCCGGCCAGCTCGTTCATCGCGAAGACTTCGCGCTGCGTGTCCGTGCCGTGCGCCATCAGCAGGTTGGCGTTGCCGTTGGTCAGCATCGCGTAGCCGCCCAGGGACACGCTGGCCTTGCTGAAGAAGCAGTTGGCGGCCATCTCGACGACGCAGGGCAGCTGCATGCCGCCGTGCTCGTAGTCCTGCGCGGCGGCCAGCATGCCGGAGCCGACATAGGCGGCGAGCGCCTCGTGCGTCGCCTTCGGCAGATGCACGCGTTCGCCGTCGAAGCGCGGCTCCTCGGTGTCGGCCAGGCGGTTGAACGGCGCGAACTTCTCGCGGGCGATCTTCTCGCAGGTGTCGAGCACCGCGTCGAAGGTCTCCCGCGAGTGCTCCGAGAAGCGCTCGCGCCGGCCGAGGTCCTGCACCTTCAGCCAGTCGTAGAGGAAGAATTCCAGCGTCTGGCGCATGCGGACCTCAGCAGTTGGCGGAAACGATCAGAGGACTTCGAACACGCCTGCGGCGCCCATGCCACCGCCGATGCACATCGTGACGCAGACCCGCTTGGCGCCGCGGCGCTTGCCCTCGATCAGCGCATGGCCGGTCAGGCGCTGGCCCGACACGCCGTACGGGTGGCCGATCGCGATCGCGCCGCCGTTGACGTTCAACCTGTCCATCGGGATGCCGAGCTTGTCCGCGCAGTACAGCACCTGCACGGCGAAGGCCTCGTTGAGTTCCCACAGGTCGATGTCCGAGACCTTCAGGCCCAGGCGCTTGAGCACCTTGGGCACGGCGAAGACCGGGCCGATGCCCATCTCGTCGGGCTCGCAGCCGGCCACGGCGAAGCCGAGGAAACGGCCCAGCGGCTTGAGGCCCTTCTTCTCGGCATAGGCCTCGCTGACGATCGCGCAGGCGCCCGCGCCGTCGCTGAACTGGCTCGCGTTGCCGGCGGTCACCACGCCGCCGGGGATGGCCGTGCGGATGTCCTTGATGCTCTCGTAGGTGGTGCCCACGCGCAGGCCTTCGTCGACGCTGACGGTGACTTCCCGGGTCGTCATGCCGCGCACCTTGTCGGCGACGCCGGCCATCACGGTGATGGGCACGATCTCGGCGTTGAACAGGCCTTCGGCCTGCGCGGCGCAGGCGCGCTGCTGGCTGGCCGCGCCGTAGCGGTCCATGCGCTCCTTCGGGATCTTGTAGCGCTGGGCGACGTTCTCGGCCGTCTGCAGCATCGACCAGTAGATCTCGGGCTTGTGCGCCGACAGCCAGCTCTCGTGGCCCATGTGGCGGTTGGCCTCGTTCTGGACGCAGGAGATGCTCTCCACGCCGCCGGCGACGAACACGTCCGCCTCGCCCGCGATGATGCGCTGCGCCGCGGTCGCGATGGTCTGCAGGCCGCTGGAGCAGAACCGGTTGACGGTCTGTCCGGAGACGCTCACCGGCAGCCCGGCGCGCAGCGCGATCTGGCGCGCGATGTTGCCGCCGGTGGCGCCCTCGGGCGTGGCGCAGCCCATGAGGACGTCCTCGACCTCGCCGCCCTCGATGCCGGCGCGCTCCAGCGCCGCGCGCACCACGTGGCCGCCCAGCGTCGCGCCGTGGCTCATGTTGAACGAACCCTTCCAGCTCTTGGCGAGCGGGGTGCGGGCCGTGGAAACGATCAATGCCTTGCTCATTCTTTTCTCCTGATGCGGTCCGCGGGGGTCAGTCGTTGAAGCCCTTGCCCTGGTCGGCCAGGCGCTGCAGCAGCGGCGCGGGCTCCCAGAACTTGCCGTCGTCCAGCGGGTTCTTGGCGAAGCGCTTCATCGCCTGCACCACGTTGTAGAGGCCGACCGTGTCGGCGTAGCACATCGGGCCGCCGCGATGCAGCGGGAAGCCGTAGCCGGTCAGGTAGACCATGTCGATGTCGGAGGCGCGCAGCGCGATGCCTTCCTCCAGGATCTTGGCGCCCTCGTTGACCAGGGCGAAGACCAGGCGCTGCACGATCTCCTCGTCGCTGATCTTGCGCGGCGTGATGCCCAGCGCCGAGCGGTGCATGTCGATCATCTCCAGCACCGTCTTGGACGGGATCGCGTCGCGCTTGCCGGGCAGGTAGTCGTACCAGCCCGCGCCGGTCTTCTGGCCGAAGCGGCCCATCTCGCACAGCAGGTCGGCGGTCTTGGAATAGCGCAGGTCCGGCTTCTCCAGGTAGCGGCGCTTGCGGATGTACCAGCCCACGTCGTTGCCGGCCAGGTCGCCCATGCGGAACGGGCCCATCGCGAAGCCGAAGCGCTCGAGCGCCTTGTCCACCTGCTGCGGCGTGCAGCCCTCCTCCAGCAGGAAGCCGGCCTGGCGGCTGTACTGCTCGATCATGCGGTTGCCGATGAAGCCGTCGCAGACGCCCGAGACGACGCAGGTCTTGCGGATCTTCTTGCCCAGCGCCATCACGGTGGCCAGCACGTCCTTGGCGGTGGCCGCGCCGCGCACCACCTCCAGCAGCTTCATCACGTTGGCCGGGCTGAAGAAGTGGGTGCCGATGACGTCCTGCGGACGCTTGGTGAAGGCCGCGATCTTGTCGACGTCCAGCGTCGAGGTGTTGCTGGCCAGGATCGCGCCGGGCTTCATCACCGCGTCGAGCTGCTTGAAGACCTGCTCCTTGACGCCGATGTCCTCGAAGACGGCCTCGATGACCAGGTCCGCGTTGCCGATCTCGGCGTAGCTCAGCGTCGTGCCCAGCAGGCTCATGCGCTGGGCATAGCGGTCTTCCTTGAGCTTGCCCTTCTTGACCTGCGCCTCGTAGTTCCTGCGGATGGTGGCGACGCCGCGGTCCAGCGCCTCCTGCTTCATCTCGAGGATCGTCACCGGGATGCCGGCGTTCAGGAAGTTCATCGCGATGCCGCCGCCCATCGTGCCGGCGCCGATGATGGCGACCTGCTCGACCTTGCGCAGCGGCGTGTCCGCGGGCACGTCGGGGATCTTGGACGCGTCGCGCTCGGCGAAGAAGGCGTGGCGCAGCGCCTTGGATTCCGGCGTCAGCATCAGTTGCTGGAAGGCGTCGCGCTCGGCGCGCATGCCGTCCTCGAACTTCATGGCCACCGCGTTGGCGACGGTCTCCACGCACTGCAGCGGCGCGGGAAATTCTTGGCCATCGCGCCGACGGTGTTGCGCGCGAACTGGAAGTAGGCCTGGGCCTCGGGATGCTGGGCCTTGATGTCGCGCACGCGCGGCAGCGGACGCTTGTCGGCGATGCCCATCGCGAACTGGACGGCGCCGTCGATCAGGTCGCCGTCGATGACCTTCTGGAACAGCACCTGGCCGGGGACCTGCGCGAGCTGCTCGCTGACGACCGGCTCGCCGCTGACGATCATGTTGAGCGCGGGCTCGACGCCCAGCGCGCGCGGCAGGCGCTGCGTGCCGCCGGCGCCGGGCAGCAGGCCCAGCTTGACCTCGGGCAGCGCGATCTTGGCGCCCGGCGCGGTGACGCGGTAGTGGCAGCCCAGCGCCAGTTCCAGGCCGCCGCCCATGGCGACGCTGTGGATCGCGGCGACGACCGGCTTGGTGCAGGACTCGACGCGGGTGATCAGCGACCCCAGGTTGGGCTCGGCCAGCGCCTTGGGCGAGCCGAACTCGCGGATGTCGGCACCGCCGGAGAACGCCTTGCCGGCGCCGGTGATCACGAGGGCCTTGATGGCGGGATCGCTCTCCGCCTTCTCGACGCCCTCGGCGACGGCCAGCCGCGTGGCGTGGCCCAGGCCGTTGACCGGCGGATTGTTGAGCGTGATCACCGCGACCTGACCGCGGACTTCGTAGCTGGCACCCATGCTTGTTCCTTCCGATGCTGAAGAGTCTCGCCGCGGCCGGATGTCTCCCGAAGGCCGGCGGCGAAAAGAACGATCGTTCGATTCTAGGCAGCGCCGAGCCGCGCCGCTTGTCTCTGCTGTGACAGGGCGCTACGGGGGAAGTGCGGGGGCGTCGCAACGCGATGCGCGGGGGTGAGGCCCTCAGGTCAACCGGTCAGGAACGCCTGACCGGGCCGGGCTCAGAACGGCTTGTCCAGCTGCGTCGGCAGGAAGCCGCGCGAGTGGGGATCGTCGTTCGGATCCTCGTCCTGGATCTCGGTCCGGGCGAAGCCGCCGTCGACGCGCCCGTGGGCGCGGTCGTTGCGCGCGAGCGCGGCGTCGATGCTCGCGATCGTCGGTGCGGGGGCCGGCGCAGGAGCCGGGGCAGCAGGTGAGGCACTACGCGGCTTCTCCGTCGGGCGCAAGCTCGGCAGCGGCGTGGGGGCGCTCACCGGCGAGACCGAATCCAGCGGCAGCAGGGAGTCCGTGCTGCCGTAGCCCGACTCATGCGGCGCGGCGGCGGCCAGCTTGCGACGCAGCCGCTCGACGGTGAGGCGCAGCTCGCCGTGTTCCATCTGCATGCGCTCGATCTGGCGCCGCGCCTGCGTGGTCTGTTCGTTGAGCAGCAGGCGCGAGGACTCGATCCGGTCGATCAGCCGGCGCGCGCGCTTGAGCTTGGGCCACCACCACGCGCTCATGGCGGCACCGCCGACCGCCAATCCGGCCAGCGTCCCGACGGCCACCATCCATGGCTGCACCGAATTCATTGGGGGCTCCCTGTTCTTGTTGCCTGCCGGCCAATGTAGTGCCGGGGCCACGCGAAGGGGAGCGGCGAGCCACCCCGATCAGGGGACGACACAACGCGTGCGGGGACCACGAACGTGGGGGTGCGGATGTCGGGATGCGCCGCCGCGTCACGGCGGCGACAGGACGGTGCGAAAGGCGGAGCAAGAAGCAGTTCGAGGGGCGGAGCGAGGGCGGGAACGGGACGCGCCGTTCAGACCTCCAGCCACTCCTTGCGCACGTAGGCGTTGGCGCGCAGGTCGGCGGGCGTGCCTTCGAAGACGATGCGCCCGTGGCCCATCACGTAGCAGCGCTCGGAGATCTCCAGCGCGATCGCCAGCTTCTGCTCGACCAGCAGCACCGACACGCCGCGCCGCTTGAGCTCCTTGAGGTACTCCGCGACCAGCTCGACGATCTTGGGCGCCAGGCCCTCGGTGGGCTCGTCGATCATGATCAGGTCGGGGTCGCCCATCAGCGTGCGGCACAGCGTCAGCATCTGCTGCTCGCCGCCGGACAGCACGCCGGCCTCGGTGTGCTGGCGCTCCTTCAGGCGCGGGAACATCGCGTACATGTCGTCGAAGGCCCAACGCGGCTTGGCGCCCTTGCGACCACCACCGCCCTTCTCGCCCAGCATCAGGTTCTGGTGCACGGTGAGCTTGGGGAAGATGTCCCGGTTCTCCGGCACGTAGCCGATGCCGCGGTGCGCGATCTCGTAGGCCTTGCGACCCAGCAGCGCCTCGCCGCCCCAGGCGATCGAGCCGGTGCCGTCCACCTGGCCCATGATGGTCTTCACCGTCGTGGAGCGGCCCGAGCCGTTGCGGCCCAGCAGGCTGACGATCTCGCCGGGCCGGACCTCCATCGACACGCCGTGCAGCACATGGCTCTTGCCGTAGAAGGCATGGACGTTGTCGAGCTGCAAGGCGCGCGAGGCCGCAACGACCGGGGCGCCCGTCGAGGCGGCGCGCATCGCGCCGACATTGGAGTCGTTCATCGCGACGCTCATGCGTGGGCTCCCGCGGTCTGCGATTCGGCCAGCACCGATCCGAGATACGCCTCCTGCACGCGCGGGTTGGCGCGCACCGCGTCGGGCGTGTCGAAGGCGATCACCTCGCCGTAGACCAGCACCGCGATCTTGTCGGCCAGGCCGAAGACCACGCCCATGTCGTGCTCCACCGTCAGCAGCGTGCGGCCCTCGGTGACCTGGCGGATCAGCTGGATGAAGCGCTTGGTCTCGCTCTTGCTCATGCCCGCCGTCGGCTCGTCCAGCAGGATCACCTGCGCGCCGCCGGCGATGGTGATGCCGATCTCCAGCACGCGCGCCTCGGCGTAGGTCAGGTTCACCGCCGGGACGTCGCGCTTCTTGTCGAGGTGCAGCATCTCCAGCAGTTCCTCGACGCGGTCGTTGACGTCGTCCATGCCGGCGAGGAACTTCCAGAACGCGTACTTGTGGCCCATGGACCAGAGCAGCGCGCAGCGGATGTTCTCGAACACCGACAGCCGCGTGAACAGGTTGGAGACCTGGAAGCTGCGCGACAGCCCGCGGCGGTTGATCTGGTACGGCGCCAGCTGGTCGATGCGCTCGCCGAAGAGCCGGATCTCGCCGCTGGTGGGCGCGAAGCGGCCGCTGATCAGGTTGAACAGCGTGGACTTGCCGGCGCCGTTCGGGCCGATGATCGCGACGCGCTCGCCGGGCTTCACCGCCAGCTCCGCGCCGCGGATGATCTCGCTCTTGCCGAAGCTCTTGCGGACCGACTTCAATTCCAAGGCATACGGGGCGTGGTGCGCGCTCACAGGCTCTCCCTCCGCTTGATCTCTTTCTCGATCTCTTCCTGGGCGCGGTCCCACTCGGCGCGGAACTCGCGGCGCACCAGCTCGAACAGGCCCAGCCCGGTGAACAGCACGAAGCCGGCGCCGAACCAGGATTCGACGCTCTTCGCATCGAGCGCCACGCCCAGGTAGGTCATCTTCGGACCGAGCGCCTCGTTGAGCTGCAGGTGGTAGAGCATCTCCACCATCGCCGAGCCGCCGACCAGCATCGTCAGCGCCGCGCCGGCCAGGCCGAGGTACGACGGCCACAAGGACCGCAGCTTGCCGAAGGCCGCCAGCCGCAGGTTCATCATGATCAGCGAGGCGATGCCGCCCGGCGCGTACATCACCATGAACAGGAAGATCAGGCCCAGGTAGAGCAGCCAGGCCTTGGTCAGCTCCGACAGCAGCACGGTGGCCACGACCATCAGCACGGCGCCGATGATGGGGCCGAAGAAGAAGGTCGCGCCGCCGAGGAAGGTGAACAGCAGGTAGGCGCCCGAGCGCGCCGCGCCGACGACCTCGGCGTTGACGATCTCGAAGTTCAGCGCCGACAGCCCGCCCGACACGCCGGCGAAGAAGCCCGCGATCAGGAACGCGAGGAAACGCACCCACTGCGTGTCGTAGCCGATGAACTCGACGCGCTCGGGGTTGTCGCGCACCGCGTTGAGCATGCGGCCCAGCGGCGTGCGCGTGAACGCGAACAGCAGCGCGGTGCAGACGAAGGCGTAGATCGCGATCAGGTAGTACACCTGGATCTGCGGTCCGAAGCTGATGCCCCAGACCGCCTTGCCGACGACGCGGTTGGAGGAGACGCCGCCCTCGCCCCCGAAGAACTCCGGCAGCATCAGCGACATCGACCAGATCAGCTCGCCCAGGCCCAGCGTGATCATCGCGAAGGGCGTGCCGGATTTCTTCGTCGACACGTAGCCGAACAGCGCCGCGAAGAACAGGCCCGCGAGGCCGCCGACGATGGGCACCAGTCCGACCGGCAGCGCGAGCTGGCCCGCGCCGACGACGTTGAGCGTGTGGATCGCGAGATAGGCGCCCAGCCCGGTGTAGACGGCATGGCCGAAGCTCAGCATGCCGCCCTGCCCCAGCAGCAGGTTGTAGGACAGGCAGGCGATGATGGCGATGCCCATCTGCGACAGCATCGTCTGCGCCAGGCTGCTGGTCCACATCAGCGGCGCCACGATCAGCGCCAGCGCGTAGAAGCCCCAGATCAGCCAGCGGCCGACGTTGTGCGGCTTGAAGTGGTAGGTCTCGCCGCGCCTGGCGCGGGATGGACGCGCCGCGTCCCACCGTTGGCGGGCGCGGCGGACGGCGAACCCGGCGCGGACCCGGAGGAAGCGGCGGGCGCGGAGGAAGAAGCCATGACGACGGACATCGGTCAGCCCTCCCGCGTGCCGAGCAGGCCCTTGGGCCGGAAGATCAGGATGAGCACCATCAGCAGGTAGGGCAGGATGGGCGCGACCTGCGCCAGCGAGAGCTTGAGCAGCGGGTAGCCGAAGGTGTCGGGGCCGAGCTTGAAGACCTGCGCCAGGGAGGCGTCGACGGTCAGCGGCAGGGTCTGCAGCAGGCCGATGACGATGGAGGCGACGAAGGCGCCGGCGAGCGAGCCGATGCCGCCGATCACGACCACCACGAAGATGATGGAGCCGACCAGCACGGCCATCGACGGCTCGGTGACGAAGGTGACGCCGCCGATGACGCCGGCCAGCGCCGCAAGTGCGCAGCCGCTGCCGAACACCAGCATGAACACGCGCGGCACGTTGTGGCCGAGGGACTCGACCATCTCCGGATGCGTCAGCGCGGCCTGGATGACGAGACCGATGCGGGTACGCGTCAGCAGCAGCCACAGCGACAGCAGCATGAACAGCGCGACCAGCATCATGAAGGCGCGCGTCAACGGGAACTTGGAACAGCTCGCCACCGCGCACACGGCGGCCGGCGCATCGCCCCAGGCCATCTGCAGCGCCTGGCCCGGCGCGTGGATGAGGGTGAAGGCCGCGCCCTGCAGCGACGGCGGCGGCGGGAACGGGACCGCCGTGCGGCCCCACACCAGCTGGACCAGTTCCAGCACCACATACGACAGGCCGAAGGTGATCAGCAGCTCCGGGACATGGCCGAACTTGTGGACGCGCCGCAGCGCGCCCTGCTCGAACACGGCCCCGAGGCCGCCCACCACCAGCGGCGCGAGGAACAGCGCGGGCCAGAACCCGACCCACCCGGCGATCGAGTACGCGACGTACGCGCCCAGCATGTAGAAGCTCGCATGCGCGAAGTTCAGCACGCCCATCATGCTGAAGATCAGCGTCAGGCCGGAGCTGAGCATGAACAGCAGCAGTCCCGAGGACAGGCCGTTCAGCAGGTTGATCAGGATCTGTTCCAAGAGTTCATCCTCTCAATCGCGTCGCATCACGCAACACCACCGCGAACCGTCCGGCTCGCGGTGTGCGGATGCGCGTCAGCTGGGACGCTTCATCTGGCAGCTGGTCGGCGTCGAGCTCACATACGCGTCGTAAGTCTTCACCGGCGCGAAGTTGAAGCCGGTGTTCTCGACGTTGTACGGATGCTTGGCGTCCACCTTCTCCCAGCGGGAGATGTAGATCGGCTGCTGCAGCTGATGGTCGCCCTTGCGGATCTCGACGTCGCCGTTGAAGCTCTTGAACTTCAGGCCTTCGAGCGCCGCGGCCACCTTCACCGGGTCGGTGCTCTTGGCCTTGGCCATCGCCGCGCCCAGCGCCGAGTAGATGTGGATGACGCTGCCGGTGTAGAAGTCGTCGTTGAACTTGGCCTTGAACTCGTTGGCCCAGGTGTCCATCTGGCCGCCCATGTTGTTGTAGTTGTAGGCCGCCTGGTAGACGCGTCCCGCGCCGGCCGCGCCCATGGCCGTCGGCGTGCCGGTGACGCCGGCGTAGTAGGTGTAGAACTTGCCGTTGTAGCCGGCCTCCGAGGCCGCCTTCACCAGCAGCGCCAGGTCCGAGCCCCAGTTGCCGGTGATCACGGTGTCCGCGCCGGCGGCCTTGATCTTGGCCACGTAGGGCGCGAAGTCGCGCACCTGGGCCAGCGGATGCAGGTCCTCGCCGACGATCTGCACGTCGGGCCGCTTCTTGGCCAGCCCTTCCTTGGCGTACTTCGCGACCTGGTGGCCGTGCGCGTAGTTCTGGTTGAGCAGGTAGACCTTCTTGACGTCGGGCTGGTCCTTCAGGAAGGTCGTGATCGCCTCCATCTTCATCGAGGTGTCGGCGTCGAAGCGGAAGTGCCAGTAGCTGCACTTGCTGTTGGTCAGGTCCGGGTCCACGGCCGAGTGGTTGAGGTACACGACCTCCTTGCCGGGATTGCGCTCGTTGTGCTTGTTGACGGCGTCGATGATCGCCAGCGCCGCGCCCGAGCCGTTGCCCTGCGTCACGTAGCGCACGCCCTGGTCGATCGCCGACTTCAGCGCGTTGAGCGACTCGGCGGGGCTGAGCTTGTTGTCGATCGGGATGATCTCGAACTTCACGCCGGCCGGGTTGGTGGCGTTGAACTTCTCGGCGAAGAACTGGAAGGACTTCACCTGGTTCTGACCCACCGGCGCCATCAGGCCCGACAGCGGATCGATCCAGGCGATCTTCACCGTCTCGCCCTTCTGCGCATACGCGCCAGTGGCGGCCGTGACGGCAAAGGCCGCGACCGCGATGGCGCGGGCCACGGGACGGACCGGCGAGGAAATCGAACGCGTGCTGTGCTTGCTCATGCTTGTCTCCTGATGTGCTTTGTGTGTGTGCAAGGGCGTGAAGCGGCGGGTACGACGGACCGCAGCGGACTGCGGAGAGGAAAAACGATGGCGGTGGCGGATCTCCTGCGGACGACGCGGGACCGGTGGGCTCAGCAGCCCGGCAGCTTGTGGCCCTTGAACTGCTCGCGCAGCTTGAGCTTGAGCATCTTGCCGGTGGCGGTGTGCGGGATCTCGTCGACGAACACGACGTCGTCGGGCACCTGCCACTTGGCGATCTTGCCCTCGTAGAAACCGAGCACCGCCTCGCGCGTCAGGGCCGCGCCCGCGTCGGTGGGCTTGCGCACGACGACGAGCAGCGGGCGTTCGTCCCACTTCGGATGCGCGACGGCGATGACGGCGGCTTCATGGATCGCGGGATGCGCCATCGCGATGTTCTCGACGTCGATGGAGCTGATCCATTCGCCGCCGGACTTGATCACGTCCTTGCTGCGGTCGGTGATCTGCATGAAGCCGTCGGCGTCGATCGCGGCGACGTCGCCGGTCGGGAACCACAGGCCGGCGTCGCGGCCGTCCTCGCCGGTGACGCGGATCAGCGGCGAGCCATCGTGTCCGAAGTAGCTGTCGATGACCCACGGGCCGCGCACGACCAGGTTGCCCGAGCTCTTGCCGTCCCACGGCAGCGCCTGGCCGCCGTCGTCGACGACGGCCATGTCCACGCCGTAGATCGCCTTGCCCTGCTTCTCGAGCAGATGGCGCTGCTGTTCCTTGGGCAGTTCCAGCTGGCGGCTGCTGAGCCGCGACAGCGTGCCCAGCGGCGACATCTCGGTCATGCCCCAGGCGTGGATCACGTCGACGCCGTAGTCGTCCATCAGCGTGCGCAGCATCGCCGGCGGGCAGGCCGAGCCGCCGATCACCGTGCGCTTGAAGGTCGAGAATTTCAGGCCGTTGGCGCCGACGTAGTTCAGCAGCCCCAGCCACACGGTGGGCACGCCGGCGCTGAAGGTGACCTTCTCGCTCTCGAAGAGCTCGTAGAGCGACTTGCCGTCCAGGTGCGGTCCCGGCAGCACCAGCTTGCAGCCGACCAGCGCCGTGCTGTACGGCAGGCCCCACGCGTTGACGTGGAACATCGGCACCACCGGCAGGATCACGTCGCGGCGCGAGGAGGCCATCGCATCCGGCAGCGCCGCGCCGTAGGCATGCAGCACCGAGCTGCGATGGCTGTAGACGGCGCCCTTCGGATGACCGGTCGTGCCGCTCGTGTAGCAGATGCTGGACGCGGTGTTCTCGTCGAACTCGGGCCAGACGTAGTTCCCGTCCTCCGCGTCGACGAGCTCCTCGTAGCAGCGCAGGTTCGGGATCGAGGACTCGGCCGGCATGTGGGCGCGGTCGCTCATCAGGATGAAGTGGCGCACCTGGCCGAGCTGCGGGGCGATCTTCTCCACCAGCGGCAGGAAGGTCAGGTCGAAGCACAACGCCCGGTCATCGGCGTCGCCGGCGATCCACGCGATCTGCTCGGGGAACAGGCGCGGGTTGATCGTGTGGCAGACCAGGCCGGAACCTGACGTCCCGTAGTAGATCTCGAGGTGGCGGTGGCCGTTCCAGGCCAGCGTGCCGACGCGTTCGCCGGCTTTCAGCCCGAGCCGCCCGAAGGCCTGCGCGAGCTGCCGGGCGCGGAACTCGACCGCGGCCCAGGTGGTGCGATGCAGGTCGCCCTCGACCCGCTTGCTGACGATCTCGGTATCCCCGGAATGGCGCGCCGCATGCTGGATCAACGATGAGATCAGCAAGGGCATCGACATCATCTGGCCCATCAGTGCCATGTCGTCTCCTGGATATTGTGGCCGGAGCCTCTTGGCCGCCGGCTCGCGCGGGACGCGATCCGGCAGCGCACGGGCGCCTTGATTTCGGCTGTTCGAGTCAGTCTATCGACCGCCCCGGGCGCCTCGCGTCACCCTAGTGACGCGGCGGCGTTTCCGGCATAGGGGATTACACGGGACCGCGGCGGGCGCAAGCTCTCTTGGCAGCGGCACGCGGCGGTGCTCAGATTCGGTGCGTCCAGGTCCTCTCATCGAAAAACCAGAACCTCCAGGAGACAACGATGCGGCTCAACGACCTTCCCCTGACCAGCAAGCTCAACGGCGCGATCGTGCTGTTGATCGTGGCGATGCTCCTGGTGGGCACGTTCACGCTCTGGCGCAGCGACCGCATCACCAGCGAATCCACAGTCGCCATCAACGAGGCGCAGGACATCATCCGCAAGTCCGTCCAGTGGCAGGGCATGACGCAGACGGCGGTGGCGCGCAGCATGGCCAGCGCGATCAGCTCGGACCCGGCGGTGGGCGAACTCTTCAAGGCCAACATCGCCAACGACGCGCCCGAGGTCGCCAAGCTGCGCGAGCAGATCTCCGCCGAAGCCAAGCGGCCGGAGGACCAGGCCAAGCTCAAGGAGATCGTCGGTCTGGGACAGACGCTGCTCGCAGCCAGCAAGAAGGCGCGCGAGGCCGGCGCGACCGGCGACTGGAGCGCCACCAGCCGCATCGTCCAGAACGAGTACGTGCCGTCGGTGAAGGTCTACCTCGACGCCATCGGGCAGTTCGTCGCGATGCAGGAGAGCCACGCGCAGGAGGCGCGCCAGGCCGCGGCCGACGCGCGCGCGGCGCTGCGCTGGCAGGCGGGATTCGGCGCCCTCGTCATCGCGGCGGTGGGACTGGGCACCGCATGGCTGCTGAGCCGCGCGATCGTGACGCCGATGGCGCAGGCCGTGAGGGTGGCCGAGGCCGTCGCGGCCGGCGACCTGCGTTCGGAGATCCGTGTCGACAGCCGCGACGAGACGGGTCAGCTGCTGGGCGCGCTGCAGCGGATGAACGAGAGCCTGACCCGCATCGTCGGCCAGGTGCGGATGAGCAGCGATTCGATCGCGACGGGCACCGGCGAGATCGCCAGCGGCAACGCCGACCTGTCGCAGCGGACCGAGGAGCAGGCCTCGAACCTCGAGGAGACGGCCGCATCGATGGAGGAGCTCACCGCGACGGTGAAGCAGAACGCGGAGACCGCGCGCACCGCGACGCAGCTCGCGCAGAACGCGTCCACGGTCGCGACCGAGGGCGGCCAGGCGGTGCAGCAGGTGGTGGCGGTGATGCGCCAGATCGACGAGAGTTCGCGCCGCATCACCGACATCATCGGCACGATCGACGGCATCGCTTTCCAGACCAACATCCTCGCGCTGAATGCGGCCGTCGAAGCGGCGCGCGCCGGCGAGCAGGGACGCGGCTTCGCGGTCGTCGCCAGCGAGGTGCGCGCGCTGGCGCAACGCAGCGCGGCGGCGGCCAAGGAGATCAAGACGCTGATCGGCGACAGCGGCGCCAAGGTCGAGGCCGGCACGCGCCTCGCGGGCTCGGCCGGCGAGACGATGGGCCAGATCGTCGAGCAGGTGAAGCGGGTGTCGGACCTGATCGCGGAGATCAGCCACGCCAGCGTCGAGCAGAGCCAGGGCATCGGCCAGGTCGGCGACGCCATCACGCAGCTGGATCAGGTCACGCAGCAGAACGCCGCGCTCGTCGAGGAGGCCGCCGCGGCGGCAGAGAGCCTGAAGCACCAGGCCGCCCAGTTGAATCAGGCGGTGGCGGTCTTCAGGCTCTGAGGGTCAGAGCTTGCGCCCTTCCGGCAGCTCGATCTTGACCTCCAGGACTTCGAGGTCGTCCTGGCGCTCCATGTGGACCTTGATGTCGTCCGGGTTGATGGAGACGTACTTCGAGATGACCGCAAGCAGCTCGCGCTGCAGTTGCGGCAGGTAGTCGGGGCTCGCGCCGCGACCGTTGCGTTCATGGGCGAGGATCAGCTGCAGGCGCTCCTTGGCGACGCTGGCGGTGCTTTTCTTTTCGCCCAGGAAGAAGGACATGAATCCCATGGTCTCTCCCTTGGGTGTCAGCGGCTGAACAGACGCTTGAAGAAGCCCGGCTTCACGGCCTCGACGAAACGCATCGGCTTGTCCTCGCCCAGGAATCTGGCGATGACGTCGGCGTAGGCCTCGGCAACATCCGTTCCCTTCATGTGGATCGCCGGCAGGCCCTGGTTGGACGCCTGCAGCACCACTTCGCTTTCCGGGATCACGCCGATCAGCGGCGTGCGCAGGATCTCGTGGATGTCCTCGAGCGAGAGCATCTGTCCGCCCTCGACCCGGTTGGGGTTGTAGCGCGTGATCAGCAGGTGTTCCTTGACGGGCTCCTTGCCTTCGATCGCACGCTTGGTCTTGCTGTTGAGCATGCCCAGGATGCGGTCGCTGTCGCGCACCGAGGAGACTTCCGGGTTGGTCACGACCAGCGCCTCGTCGGCGTAGTGCATGGCCATCAGCGCGCCGGTCTCGATGCCGGCCGGCGAGTCGCAGACGATGAAGTCGAACTCCATCGCCTTGAGCTCGTCCAGCACGCGCTCGACGCCTTCCTGCTTGAGCGCGTCCTTGTCGCGCGTCTGCGAAGCGGCCAGGATGAACAGCTTGTCCAGCTGCTTGTCCTTGATCAGCGCCTGGCTGAGCTTGATCTCGTCGTTGATGACGTTGATCAGGTCGTACACGACGCGGCGCTCGCAGCCCATGATCAGGTCGAGGTTGCGCAGACCGACGTCGAAGTCGATCACCGCCGTCTTGTAGCCGCGCATCGCGAGGCCGGTGGCAAAGCTGGCACTGGTGGTGGTCTTGCCCACACCGCCCTTGCCGGAAGTCACCACAACGATCTTGGTCATGGGGCTGGGTCCTTTTTTCAGAGTGTCTGGTTGGGAGGGATCCGCGGGCTCAGGCACCCAGCGGCTCCATCAGCAGCTTTTCGCCGTCGAGGCGGACCTGCGCGGCCTTGCCCCGGACGTTGTCGGGCAGCGGGTTCTCGCTGGTGCGGTAGATGCCGGCGATGGCGATCAGCTCGGCCTCGAGCTGCTGCGCGAAGATGCGCGCGTCCGTGTTGCCGCGCGCGCCCGCGATCGCCTTGCCGCGCAGCGGCGCGTAGACGTGGATACTGCCGTCGGCGATCACTTCGGCGCCGTGGTTCACGGCCGCCAGCACGACCAGGTCGGCGCCCTTGGCGTAGACCTGCTGGCCGGAGCGCAGCGGCTTGTCGACGTAGACGGTCTTGGCCTCGGTCGGCACCGGCACTTCCACCGGGCGCTCGACGATGACTTCCTTGATGACCTGTTGGACGACCTTCTCGACGCGCGGTTCACGCGACTCACGCTCGGCCCGCACCGGCAGGTCGGGCGCCTCGGCCAGACCCAGCGCGGCGGCCTGCGCCAGTTCCGCGGCGTTGGCACCGACCACGCCCACCGGCTGCAGCCGGTGACGGCGCAGCAGCGGCAGCAGCGCGGCGATGTCCACGCGGGCGGCGGGCTCGACGGCCTCGGCGAGGGCGACGGTCGGCGTCTCGGTCTCGAGGCTCAACTGCCCCTGGCCGTCGGTCGACGGCACCGCTGCCGCGCCCTGCTCCGCCGCGTCCATGGCGTCGCCGGCGCCCACCACCGACGCGACCGGCAACTGGCTCAGGTCGAGCAGCAGCGGATCGTGGTGGAACGCGTCGGGCGTTTCGCCCAGCTTGGCCTGGAGTTCCGCGTCGAGCGCGGCCGGATCGGCCGTCTTCAGGACGAGGGCGAGCAGGCTCAGCGAGGCGCTCTTCAGTTCAAAAAGTTCCGGGGACTTGCCAGCGGCCGACCGCCCCGATGAATTGCCCGCCACTGCCTGCGTCATGTAAGAAATGAGGAATGCGTTTGCAAAGTCGCGGATTTTAGCGGTGCGCGAAGGCCTCTCTTTAGGGGCCTGCCCAGCCCGTCAGGCGCCGACCCGCCTCGGGCACACCGTCGCGGACCTGTCATGTCCGCTCCGGGCGTCGTCATGAACCGCAGGATGGCTGCCTCATTTTCGAGCAAACCATCGGAATACGGCTCGTGACAAGCACTTGCAAGCGTCATCGCCAAATGACACACATGCTTGTCCACAGGGGCGGGGGATAGATCCGCCGTTCGGAGGGAAGACAGCGCTACCGTCGGGTCGCCTCTTCCGGCGTCATCGGAGGGTTGTCAACCCAAAAATCGAGGATGCGGGGCTTGACTTATCCCCATTCCGCCGCTCTACCCGTCCCGCGAACCGCGCTGCTGCATCGCAGCTGATCGTTTTCCCGGGACGTCGCTAACCCATTGATTCATATAGCGCGATTTCGCTTGCCCGGAAATGAGGCACGGAACCTCGGGAGACCGTCGATCAAGGGTTTAGAGCAATCCCCGGCAGGTTTCCCACACAGTTATCCACAGTCTCGGTGGATAGCTTTCCGGGGTCTTTGAAATCAAGCATTTAGCGTGACTCCTTGAACCGCCGGACGAGGTCGAGTACCTCTTCGGCGGGATGCCGGAGGGTGTCTGGACCGTGCGACAGGTCCGTTGCCGGTTACAAGTCCGGTCAAATCTGCCGGTCGTCGGTCCGCCCGACTGTGCGAGGACCGTCACGGATGCACCAGGCCGCGTCATGAATCCGACATCCGGGGCGACCAGCGGTCGGGCAGGCGGCGAAATCGGCGGGCGGCAAGGCCAGTGACAGGTGGGCAAGTCACGGTCCCGCTAGAGTCCCGGCCTTGTCCCTGTTTCTCCCGATGGTTGTGACGTGCCGGCCCCGCGCCGGCGAAAGGTTGGCGATGGGCATCCGGTCCTGGTTCCGCAAGGAATGGTTTCTGCTGGCGCTCGTCGGCGCGGTGGCGCTGGCCAGCTTCTGGCCCGAACTCGGCCGCAGCGGCGGCCTGCTGCGGCTGGAGGTCGTCAGCAACTGGGGCGTGGCCCTGGTGTTCTTCCTGACCGGGCTGGGCCTGTCCGCCGCGGCGCTGCGCGACGGCGCGCTCAAGTGGAAGGTCCACGTGCTGGTGCAGCTCAGCACCTATGCGCTCTTCCCGCTGCTGTGGTGGGGCTTCAGCGCCCTGTTCGGCCGCTGGCTGCCGCAAGACCTGGCCCTGGGCTTCGCCTACCTCTGCGCGCTGCCGTCGACGATCTCGTCGTCCGTCGCGATGACGGTGCTGGCCAAGGGCAACGTGCCGGCCGCGATCTTCAACGCCAGCGTCTCCAGCCTGCTGGGCATCGTGCTGACACCGCTGCTGGTCGCGCTGATGGCGGGCACCAGCGGCGCCACCCTGCCCTTCGGCGAGGCGGTCTGGAAGCTGACCCAGCTGCTGCTGCTGCCGCTCGTCGCCGGTCAGCTGCTGCGCCCGCTGCTGCTGGGCTTCTACACGCGCTACAAGTCGCGGATCACGCTGATCGACCGCTGGGTGATCATCCTGCTGGTGCTGTCGGCCTTCAGCGACTCGGTGGCCTCGGGCCTGTGGCGCGACCACGGCGCGGAACTGCTGGTCAAGGCCGCCCTGGGCGCGGCGCTGTTCCTGGCCGCGGTGATCGTGCTGAGCCGTCTGGCTTCGCGGGCGATGGGGCTGTCGGTCGAGGACGAGATCGCCGCGGTGTTCTGCGGCTCCAAGAAGACGCTGGCCTCCGGCGTGCCGATGGCCAAGCTGCTGTTCGGCGCGCATCCGGCGGTCGGCGTGATCGTCCTGCCCATCATGTTCTATCACCAGCTGCAGCTGATCCTGTGCTCGTGGCTGGCCCAGCGTTACGCGGCGCGCCCGGCGGCGGTTTCCGGCGCCTAAAATGGTCGGTTCCCCGGGAGTCCCCCGGGGCCCCCTGCAGCCCTGAAAAGCGCCATGACCCGCAAGCTCTTCGTCACCACCGCCCTCCCGTACGCCAATGCGAATTTCCACATTGGCCACATCATGGAGTACACCCAGGCCGACATCTGGGTGCGTTTCCAGCGGATGCAGGGCAGCGAGGTGCACTTCGTCTGCGCCGACGACGCGCACGGCGCGCCGATCATGATCGCGGCCGAGAAGGCCGGCAAGAGCCCGCAGCAGTTCGTCGCCGACATCGCGTCGGGCCGCCAGCAGTACCTGGACGGCTTCCACATCAGCTTCGACAACTGGCACTCCACCGACGGCGCGGAGAACCACGAGCTGTCAAAGGAGATCTACCGCTCGCTGCGCGCCAACGAGCTGATCTCGGTGAAGACCATCGAGCAGTTCTTCGACCCGCAGAAGTCGATGTTCCTGCCCGACCGCTTCATCAAGGGCGAGTGCCCGAAGTGCGGCGCGAAGGACCAGTACGGTGATTCCTGCGAGGTCTGCGGCGCGGTCTACACGCCGACCGAGCTGAAGAACCCGTTCTCGGTGCTGACCGGCGCGACGCCGGTGATGAAGAGCTCGGAGCACTACTTCTTCAAGCTGTCCGACCCGCGCTGCGTCGAGTTCCTGGAGCAGTGGACGCAGGCGCCCGGCCGCCTGCAGCCGGAAGTGCTCAACAAGATCAAGGAGTGGTTCACCAAGGACGAGGACGGCAACGGCGGCCTGGGCGACTGGGACATCAGCCGCGACGCGCCCTACTTCGGCATCGAGATCCCCGACGCGCCGGGCAAGTACTTCTACGTCTGGCTGGACGCGCCGATCGGCTACCTGGCCTCGCTGAAGAACTACTTCGGCAAGACCGGACGCGACTTCGACGCGTTCGTGAAGGACGAGTCCACCGAGCAGATCCATTTCATCGGCAAGGACATCACCTACTTCCACACGCTGTTCTGGCCGGCGATGCTGCACTTCAGCGGCCGCAAGACGCCCAACCACGTGTTCGTGCACGGCTTCCTGACCGTCAACGGCGGCGAGAAGATGTCCAAGAGCCGCGGCACCGGCCTGGATCCGCTGAAGTACCTGTCGCTGGGCATGAACCCCGAGTGGCTGCGCTACTACCTGGCCGCCAAGCTCAACAGCAAGGTCGAGGACGTCGACTTCAACCCCGAGGACTTCGTCGCCCGCGTCAATTCGGACCTGGTCGGCAAGTACATCAACATCGCCAGCCGCGCGGCGGGTTTCCTGTCCAAGCGCTTCGGCGGACAGCTGTCGGCCGACGTCGGCGTCGAGGGCCGTGCGCTGCTGGACGGCCTGCGCGCGCACAAGGGAACGATCGTCGAGCTGTACGAGACCCGCGAGTTCGGCAAGGCGCTGCGCGAGATCATGCTGCTGGCCGACCGCGTCAACGAGTACGTGGACCAGAACAAGCCCTGGGACCTGGCCAAGCTCGAGGGCAAGGACCAGGTGCTGCAGGACGTCTGCACCGTCTGCATCGAGGCCTTCCGCCTGCTGTCGATCTACCTGAAGCCGGTGCTGCCGGCGCTGGTCGCCAAGGTCGAGGCCTTCCTGCAGGTCGCGCCGATGACCTTCGCCGACGCCGACCGCGCGCTGGGCGCGCACAAGATCGGCGGCTATGAGCATCTGATGCAGCGCGTCGACCCGAAGCTGCTGGAAGCGCTGTTCGAGCCGCCCGCACCGCCCAAGGTCGTGCCCGGCGGCGAGGAGCTCGCGCCCGAGATCAAGATCGACGACTTCGCCAAGGTCGACCTGCGCATCGCCAAGATCGTGAAGGCGGAGCTGGTGGACGGCTCGGACAAGCTGCTGCGCCTGACGCTGGACGTCGGCGAAGGACGCCTGCGCAACGTGTTCAGCGGAATCCGCAGCGCCTATCAGCCGGAGCAGCTCGAGGGCAAGCTCACCGTGATGGTCGCCAACCTGGCGCCGCGCAAGATGAAGTTCGGCGTCTCCGAAGGCATGGTGCTTGCCGCCAGCCACGCGGACGAGAAGGCGAACCCGGGCATCTTCGTGCTCGAACCCTTCCCCGGCGCCCAGCCCGGCATGCGCGTGCGCTGAGCCCAGGTTCAGCCGACGCCGACCGCCTAGAATCCATCCCAGTTTTCGAACATTCGATCAAGAGACGACCATGCCGCTGTTCTGGAAGAAATACGAATCCGAAGCCACGCAGTTCATCAACGAACTGAAGGCCAAGAAGCCGACGCTGGAAGCCGAGCAACGTGCCGGTCGCGCCCTGCTGTGGGACCGGGAGCAAGACCGCCAGGCGCAGGCCGGCTACAACGACGCGCGCGTGTCGCAGCAGGCTTACGTCTACCAGACCAAGTCCGAGTGATCTGACGCCGCCGGTCCTGCCGACCTCGCCGCCCGCCCGTCGTTCCCTGCGTGAGCAACGCTGACGACCATCGCGACACCGCCCTGACGCTGCCGGATCCTCCGGCGGATCAGGGCGGCGACGCTTCCACGCCTGACGCGGTCGACCATGTCGCCGTGGCCCGGCTGTACGGCGAACCACTGTTCGCCATGCCGCAGGACCTCTACATCCCGCCGGATGCGCTGGAGGTGTTCCTGGAGGCCTTCCAGGGGCCGCTGGACCTGCTGCTGTACCTGATCCGCAAGCAGAACTTCAACATCCTCGACATCCCGCTGGCCGAGGTGACGCGGCAGTACCTCAGCTACGTCGAGCAGCTGCGCAAGCACAACCTCGAGCTGGCCAGCGAGTACCTGCTGATGGCCGCGATGTTGATCGAGATCAAGTCGCGGATGCTGCTGCCGCCCAAGAAGACGGACGACGGCGGTGAGCCGGAGGATCCGCGCGCGGAGCTGGTCCGCCGTCTGCTCGAGTACGAGCAGATGAAGCAGGCCGCGCTGCGGCTCGACCAGATGCCGGTGCTGGGCCGCGATTTCCTGCGGGCGCAGATCCACATCGAGCAGTCGCTCGCGCCGCAGCTGCCGGACGTCCACGTCGACGACCTGCGCTCGGCCTGGGCGGACCTGATGCGGCGCGCCAAGCTCAACCAGCATCACAAGATCTCGCGGGAACAGCTCTCGGTGCGCGAGTACATGTCCCACCTGCTGCGCCGGCTGCAAGGCGCGCGCTTCGTGGAGTTCGAAGACCTGTTCGAGCTGGACAAGGGCTCGCAGGTGCTGGTCGTGTCCTTCATCGCGATGCTCGAGCTGGCGCGGGAGCGCCTCGTCGAGATCACCCAGGCGGAAGCCTTCGCGCCGATCTACGTGCGCCTGGCCTACGCGCCGAGCTGAGACCGCCCGCCGCCGCCATGAAAAACGCCAGGGCAAGCCCGGCGCAGCCATGAAAAACGCCGGGGCAAGCCCGGCGTTGTCGTTTCGGCAAGGGCAGCGCGTGGGCACCGCCTCAGCAGAAGGCGGTCTCAGCGGAATGTCGTGAAGGCGGCGTTCGGCTGCCGCTGGACCATCTGTCCCACCGCCAGCACCGCCTGCGTGCGCGAACTGACGCCCAGCGCCTTCAGCACCGCCGCGACGTGATCCTTGATCGTCTCGACCGAGACGCCGAGTTCGCGCGCAATGATCTTGTTCGGCTTGCCTTGGAGCAGCAGCGCCAGCACATCGGTCTGGCGCGGCGTCAGCTGCAGGCTTTCGAGCCCGGCCGTGGTCTGGTAGCCGGCCTGGCTGGCGAGCGCCTGGACCTGGTTCAGCTTGGCGTTGCCCGGGGCGGCCTCGGCGACGGCCACCGGCTCCGGTTCCGGCGCCACGTCGGAGCCCAGCGACATCGGCGGGACGTAGATCCCGCCCGACATCACCAGTTTCAGCGCCTGGGCCAGCACGTCGTTGCCGGTGCGTTTGGGGATGAATCCCATCGCGCCCTGGTCGATCGCGCGGATCACGTCGCTGGCGCGGTCGGAGGCGGAGATCACCACCACCGGCAGCGACGGATATTGCGCGCGGAATTCTTCCAGCACGTCGAACCCGCTGGCATCGCCCAGATTCAGATCCAACAGCACCAGGTCGAAGTCCTGGCGCGACTTCAGCGTGTCTCGCGCCTGAGCCGCGCTGTCGGCGCCCAGCACCTGCACGTCTTCTCCCAGACCTTGAATCACGGTCTGCAGCGCGGCCAGGATCAGCGGGTGGTCGTCGATCAGCAAAACCCTCACGGGCGTCTCTCCTTGGATGGTCGGACTGCGACGAGGGAGCCTCCCCACCGGCCATACCGAATAACTTTCGAACGAAGTCGAGATCATAGGCGGGCGCTTCCGGGCCGGCACTCCCCTTACGGTGGCATCAGAAACAGTAGAAAGTTCTATTGGCAAACTGAGAATTTTGTATTCGCACATCGCGGTATCGATGTGTGAGGGCTGTCCGTCGAGTGTGTCGGCAGATAAATGAGGCGTCGGAAATGATGAAAACGCCATCGACGGGCGATTGCCGCCCGGACATCTGTGATCCCGCCGGTGTGGCGGCGCGGGTCGATCGGCAGTCGATCAGCGGAACTGCCGTGTCAGCGATTCGGCGATGCAGACCGGTTTGCCGCCGGCCTCACGCTCGACGGTCACCTCGACCATCATCTGCACGCCGCCCTCGACCGGCTCCAGGCGCTTGAGCACGAAGCGCCCGCGCAGCCGGCTGCCGACGGGCACCGGCGCCGGGAACCGCACCCGGTCCAGCCCGTAATTGATCCCCATGCGGACCTCCCTCACCCGGAAGGCGGTCTCGTAGAAACGCGGCAACAGGCTGAGCGTCAGGAAACCGTGCGCGATGGTGGCGCCGAAGGGGCCTTCCGCAGCGCGCGACGGGTCGGTGTGGATCCACTGCTGGTCCTCGGTCGCGTCGGCGAAGGCCTGGATCCGCGGCTGGTCGACCGCGATCCAGTCGGACACGCCGATCTCCTGGCCCACGAGGGGCGTCAGGTCTTCCAGCTTCTCGAACATCCGCATCCCGGTCTCCTGTCGTCCTGAGGTCTCCAGCG
This sequence comes from Roseateles chitinivorans, assembly GCF_050632145.1. Lineage (GTDB taxonomy): Bacteria > Pseudomonadota > Gammaproteobacteria > Burkholderiales > Burkholderiaceae_C > Roseateles > Roseateles chitinivorans_B. The sequence goes on along the minus strand of NZ_CP192577.1, from coordinate 3,130,723 downwards.
CGGCGGGTCCGGGAGCGAGCGCGCAAGGGGTCAGTCCTTGCCCGCCTTCCCCGGCCGGTCCAGCCAGGCGCAGAGTCGTTGCCACTGTTCCAGATCGCGGGCCACGCGGCCCGGGGCGATGTCCCAGAGCGTCAGCCCGCGCGCGGCCAGCTGCACATAGTTCTGGGTATCGCGCAACTCGGCCAGCAGCGGCAGCCCGAGCTGCTCGATGAACTGGTGCAGTTGCTGCTGCGACAGCGTTCCCTCGCGCACACGCATCGCCACCAGGCCGATGTCGAGTCCGCCGGCCTTGCCGCGATCCTGGGCCGCATCTTGCAGCTCGCGCACGAAGTCGTATGTCGCCTGGATGTCAAAGAGGCTGGGCTGCAGCGGCACCACCACGCGGTCCGCCACCTTGAGCGCCTGTGCCAGCTTCTTGCCGTGCAGCCCGGCGGGGGTGTCGAGCACCGCGTGCGACACGCCTTTCGGGGTACGCAGCTGCTCGGTCGAGGCCAGTTCCCACCCGCGGATCGCCGGCAGCGCCGCAGGCGCTGCGCGAGCCAGCGCGCCGACGATTGCTGACGGTCGATGTCGCCCAGCATCACGGCGTTGCCGCGATGTGCCAGGTACCCGGCGATATTGCTGGCGAGCGTGCTCTTGCCCACGCCCCCTTGGGATTGGCCACCAGGATCACCGGCATTGCAGACACCTCCGTTCGGCTGACGACGCGCCGGCATCTTAGGTGATTCGCTGGCGGGCCTTCGGCGCCCCATCGTCACCTCCGCTCATTCCAGCGTCCTCCGGAGGACCCGTGAGTCAGGAGTCCTAAAACTATTAAGTAGGTCGCCGGCAAGAACCAATTAATAGCTCCGCGCGCACTCACAAATATCTGCAATTTACCAACCGGCCACAGCCGCCAAGAATCACTCCGAACGATTTCGCTCGGATATCGAATGCCCATTTCAGGAGGGCATCCCCAGGCCACTGACGCGGCCGACAGTCCCTGAACCCTTGACACGCAACCGCCATGAATACCCGTTCAAAACCAATGATTGCCGGCGATTGGATTCGCGCGGCCTGGCCTTTCACCCTGGTCGCAGGGGGCGGCGCGCTGTGGTTCGGCAAGGACATCCTCCACTCGATCGCAAGCACGCCGCACCCTGCCCTGGTCTACGTCATCCTCGGCGCGCTCGTGGCCGCCACCGTCCTCGCGTGGCTTGCCCTGCACCAGATGATCGGGGAAGAACAGACGGCCCGCGCGTGGCGCCACCTGCCTCCGGAGCATTTCGCATCCCGCCTGAGCCTCACGAGACGGGCCTCTCCCTTCCGCGATGCGTATGCCCTGGTGACGGAACACGCCGTCCATCCGAAGGAAATGAACCGGCAGGAACTGGAGCGCCGGCTGGAGGCGGCCGAGACGGCCTATGCCGAGCGGTTGTCCCTGCCGGGTTTCATCGCGGGAGCCCTGGTGGGACTGGGCCTGGTCGGCACCTTCATCGGGCTGCTGGGCGCGCTGGAAGACCTGGCGCAGCTCTTCTCCGGCATGAGCGCGGCGTCCGGCGGCGATCCCGCCGCGCTCTTCAGCGGCATGCTGCTGAAGCTCCAGGCACCCATGAAGAGCATGGGCACCGCCTTCATCGCCTCGCTGTACGGACTGCTGGGGTCGCTGGTCCTCGGCCTCACGCTGGTCGCCGTGAACAACACGCGGCTGCGCGTCAACGCCACGGTGCATGACGCGATCTTCGACGCCTTTGCCGGCATTCCCCTGGCCCCGTCGAACCCGGCCTGCGCGCCGGCCTGCCAGGGCATTGCGGCGGAACGTCTCGAAGCGGCCCTGCAATCGCTCACCGCCAAGCTCGACGAGCAGGCGGCCGCGCTGGCCGGATTGCGCCACCCGCAGCTGTGGCTGGACGCGTGGTCGCAGATGAACGATCAACTCGGCCGCCTGCGCGAGCAGGAAGCCGCCACCTCGCAGGCGCTGCTGGTGTCGCTGCGCGACCAGGCCCGCAATGTCGAGCGGGTGGCCGAAGCCAGCGCCGCGATGCAGGCCCTGATGACGCAATCCGCGGCAAGGGATTCGCACGAGGACATCGACCTCCGGCAAGCCCTTCAGGACTGCCGACAGTCCTTCGAGCAGGTGGGCGGCCGCCTGCGCTCGGTCCTGGCACTGCAACTCGACCAGTGCGGTCGATTCGAGCCCGGCAACGTCGCCAACGACACGCCAGCCGGCAACACCGCCTCCGCGACCGCTTAGTCCCCGCGAGCCTGCTGATCCTCAACGCCTCCTGAACCCTCGTCATGGCCACCTCTCCCCTCGCCCCCGCCGGCGCGCCCGGCAAGAAAACCGTCATCAAAGTCCAGGCGTCGATGTCCGACGTCCACAACATCCGACTGATGGACACGGACCTCGTGATCGTCCTGAAGTCCGGGAAGACGGCGGTGGTGCCTGACGGTGCGATCCGCGCCATGATGGACCCCGAGTTCACCGTTCAGTTCGACGACACCGACGTGGCCGGCAGCGCCCTGCTGCGCCAGGCCGGCAGGATGGAGATCGGCGATCTGGCCTCCGTGGCCGTCAGCACGCCGCCGCCCGAAGACGCGGCAGTCTGGGTCAACGGCGGCACGTCTCCAGTCGCGGACGCCGCCAAGGCCGTGGACAGCCCGATCGTCCCGACCGCTCCGCCGCCGAAAGGATTCGCGGAGAACTGGGCGCCGTGGGCCGCCATCGTCGCTGCTGGCGGGGGCCTGCTGGCCCTGGCCACGGGGGGCATTCGAAGGGGGCGGAGGGAGTCCGGCCACCCCGGCCACCCCGGCCGCCCCGACCCCGCCGGCGCCTGCCGTCTCGCCCGCCGCGCCCGCCGACACGTTCTCGATCTTCGGCACGATCACGGCCGGACCGGTGCTGGCCAGCAACGACCTTCGCGTCGAGGTCCGCGACACCAGCGGCCGCGTGCTGGGCGCGTCGACCGTGGATGCGAACGGTCGCTACCAGATCGGCGGTCTGAACGGTGCCTACACCGGTGCCCTGCTGGTCACGGTCTCCAACACCGGCGCCAATGACGACTACCTGGACGAAGCCTCCCACGCCGGCAAGGACCTCGTCTCGCCGCTGCGGGCCGCCACGGTACGCGCGGGCGAATCCCAGCTGCAGGTCAACGTCACGCCGGTCACCGAGCTCGCGGTCCGGGTGCTGGGGCCGGCCGATGGCAAGGCGCCCGCGGACAGCGCCGCCGTCACGCATGCCAACACGGCCTTGCCGCAGTTGCTCGGCCTGGGCGATGCGGACATCACCACGAAGATCGCCAGTCCGGTGATCAGGCAGGATGGAGGCGTCAGCATCAGTGCGAACGACTACGGGCGCATCCTGGCGCTGCTGTCCGGTGCCGCATCGAGCGACGGCGGGGACGACGCCGCGCTGGCGCGCCTGCTGGACCAGCTCGACACCTCCGGTGCGACCTACCACTGGAAAGCGGGCGCGCCGGACCCGGTCCCGCTGTCCGACCAGATGGCCCTCGCCTTCAACGCCCTGCCCGACGCCGCACGCACGGACGAACTCCGTGCCACCCTGAACAAGGCCTTCGGCGCCAACGCCAACGCCAACGCCAACGCCAACGCCGACGTGATCGCGCCGGTGACGACCGGCATCACGCTGAGCGGGATGGACGCCCATGGCGACGACAAGTCCGGCAAGCTGACGGCCGGCGACAAGCTGAGGATCACCCTGTCGATGGATGAATCGACACTCGTCGTGGGGTCGCCGACCGTCGGTCTCGACCTCGGCGGTCATGTCGTCCAGGCCGCCTACGCGGCCACGATGGCCGATGGCCGGCTGGTGTTCGAGTACGTCGTGCAGCCGGTCGACTATGCGGCCGCCGGCACGGTGAGCGTGCTCGGCCTGAAGACCGATGCCACCGACAGGCTGGTGGACGCCGGCGGCAACGCGGTCGCGGTCGCGCTTCCAGGCGCCGAGCAGTCGCACCCTGTCGCGGTCGGCAACGTGCTTCCCGTGGTCAGCGCGCGCCTGGACGCGGCCGACGACACCGGCGCCAAGTCGGACGACGGCATCACCCGGTCCTCGCTCGTCCATGTCTCCGTGTCCGGCAGCGCGGGCAACACGGTCCACCTGTTCGAGGACCTCAACGGCAACGGCAGGCTGGACGCCGGCGAGGCACGGGGCGACGCCCCGGTGCAGGCCGGCGCCTCGCAGGCGACCGTGGCGGTGGCGCTGACCGAAGGTCGCCACGAGCTGCTGGCCTATCAACAGGATGCGGACGGCTCGACGAGCGCCGCTTCGGCACCGCTCGCGGTGGTCGTCGACACGCTCGCCCCCGCGGCGGCCAAACTGCTGCTGGCCGGCCCCGATCAGGTCACGCGTCACGGCACGCCGTTCTCACTGGTGGCAACGCCGACGTTCTCGATCGCCGCGGAGACAGGCAGCCGGGTCACCGTCTTCGAGGACCGGAATGGCGACGGCGTGCAGGATGCCGACGAGCCGACGCTGGCTTCCCACGTCCAGACCGGGTCGGTGGACACCGTTGCCGGCACCGCCGCGCTGGGCGACGGTCTGCACCCGCTTCGGGTCGTCACCACCGATCTGGCGGGCAACCGCAGCGTCTCGGCCATCCAGGACGTCGGCGTGGCGAGCACGCCGATCGTTGCGCCCCGGATCGACCTGCTGCCGCAGGAGGACACCGGCGTCAGCAACGCCGATGGCATCACGAGCAAGTCCCTGCTGCACTTGCAGGTCGGCGGCGAGCCGGGCAACACCCTCGTCGTGTTCGACGATCTGAACGGCAACGGCCAACAGGACGATGGGGAACTGATCGGGCAGGCCGCGGCTCCTGCGCAGCCGGGCGTGCCGCTGTCGCTGGCGGCCAGCCTCGCCGAGGGTCGACATGTGCTGATGGCCTATCAACAGGACGCCAATGGCTTCACCAGCGAGCTGTCGACGCCCGAGGTCGTGCTGGTCGACAAGACCGCCCCCGTTCGCGCGACGCTGGGGCTGGGCGGCACCGACCCGCTGACCGTCAACGGCATGCCGGTGTCGCTGGACGCGACGCCGACCTTCGAGATCACCGCGGAGAAAGGCGCCCGCGTGGTCGTCTTCGAGGACCTGAACGCGGACGGCGCGCAGGGCGCGGACGAGCCGGTCCTGGTCGACCACACGCAGCTCGGCAGCCAGGACGAGGTCGACAGCCTCATTGCCCTGGGCGGCGGCCGCCACGACCTGCGCGTCATCTCGACGGATCTGGCGGGCAACCGCAGCGTCTCCGACATCCAGACGATCGGCATCCTCGCCAAGCCGATCCCGACGTCGCAATGGTCCCTGGCGTCCACGGACGACACCGGCGACCGCGCCGACGACATGGTCACCAACCGCTCGACGCTGCACGTGCAGGTGACCGGCGACGCAGGCAACACCGTCCACCTGTTCGATGACCTGAACGGCAATGGCAGGCAGGACGACGGCGAACTGCTGGCGCAAGCCCAGGTGCAGGACGGCGAGGTCCAGGCGTCCCTGGTCTTCAACCTGGCGGAGGGCCGCCACGTCCTGCGGGCCTACCAGCAGGACGCCACCGGTCTGTCCGGCAGCGTTTCCGCGCCGGGGACGATCGTCGTCGATCGGACCGGGCCGACCGTGGGCAAACCCGATCTGGGAGGGCCCGACAGCACGACGCTCAACGGCCAGCCGGTCTCGACGACGGCGACGCCGCTGTTCGAGCTCACCGCCGAGAAGGGCAGCCACGTGAGCGTCTTCGAGGACCAGAACGGCAACGGCCAGATCGATGACGGTGAGAAGGTGCTGGTGGCAGGCCATCTGCAGATCGGCGATCGAGACGAGGTCGCGAGCGCCATGGCCCTGGCCGATGGCAGCTATGACCTGCGGGTCGTGGCGACCGACGTCGCGGGCAACCGCAGCGTGTCGGCCATCCAGACCCTCTCGGTGGCCGCGACGGCCGTCGCGCCTCCGACACTGGGCGTCGCGGCGGCGGACGACACCGGTCGCAGCAACAGCGACCTCGTCACCAGCAAGAAGACCGTGTCGATCCTGGTCGACGGCACGCCCGGCACGACGGTGAAGGTCTTCAACGACTTCAACCAGAACGGGAAGGAAGATACCGGGGAGTCCGTGGGCGCCGTCACCCTGACGGCGCCCGATACGCACGGCAGCGTCGACGCGCATCTCGTCGAAGGCGTGAACCACCTCCGTGCCTACGCCGTGGACGTGCTGGGCCGCAAGAGCGCGACGGGCGACGATCTGGCGGTCACGCTGGACCAGCAGGCGCCGCAAGCGCCGACCGTGCAACTGGCGGCCAGCAGCGACACGGGCGTGGTCGGCGACAAGGTGACCGCGCTGGAAAGTCTCACGCTGCAGATCGCCGGCGAAGCCGGTGCCCAGTTCATCGTGTTCGACGACAGGAATGGCAACCAGATCATGGATGCCGGCGAGCAGATCGCTTCCGGTGCGCTGGCGGGCACGCCGGCGAATGCCCAGGTCTCCCTCGCCGAAGGCATGCACACGCTGCGCGTGATCGCCCAGGACACGGCGGGCAACGCCAGCGCGGCCACGCCCTTCACGTTGACGGTCAATCACTCGTTGCCGACCCTCGCGCCGGCCAAGGCCATCGAACTGGACGGCCGGACCTTGGCCAATACCGATGTCAACGACAGCCTGCTACCGAACCTGTCGCCGAAGGGCGATCAGTTGTCGGCGGCGCATCTGGGGCTGACGGACCCGACGCCCAGGGACGTCAACATCACCTTCGGCAACACCGTGAACGTCACCATCGCCATCGATGGCACGCTCCAGCACGGCAGCACCGTCGTCACGCTGCAGCAGGTGATCGACGGCCATGTGAGCATCGTCTACGGCCAGGACAACCCCAGTCTCCTATCCGGCGGGGTGTTCGCCGACGTCGACTTCACGGTGACAAAGCCGAGCGCCACGACGGAATCGATGAGCGGTTCGCTCAACTTCTCCATCCACAACGGCACGGGCATCGCGGTGTTCGGTGACGGCTCCGGATCCGGCTCCGCAGGTGCCGTGCTGAATCTGCAGGTGACCACTGGAAACGCCGGCGCGGGTGGCACGGACCAGCTGCTCGGCACCACACATGCGGACCTGATTTTCGGCGACGGATCGGGCGGCGGCGCCGGCCGCGGCATGTCCGCGACGGGTGTGGGCGGTGCCGCCGGCGGCGGCATGGACAGCATCGCCGCCAGCGATGGGGACGACATCATCTTCGGCGACGGCTTCAGCGGCTCCGCCGACTCACAAGGCGGTTACGGCGGCGGGGGCGGCGGCGGCGGCAACGGGGCGGGGTCCGCTGGCGTCATCGGCGGCATCGGGGGCGGAACCGGGGGAACCCAGGCCACCGGCGGGTCAACCACGCTCGGTGCTGTCCAGGCCGGAGGCGCCACGGACTGGGGCAGCAGCCGTACCTCCGGCGGGGGAGGGGCCGGCGTCGGCGCCGGAACCGGCTACACGGCGGAGTTCGATGGCGCGCCCAACACGACGCTGCATCAATACGACAACACAGGTTCGGCGGCAAGCGCCGTGGCGGCAGCGAGGAACGCCTTCCTCGACGGCCCCGGCGCCGGGAACGGCGAGAACCGCATGTTCACCCAGGCCATGGGCGTCGGCAACGACACCATCGACGGTGGCGACGGCAACGACTACATCATGGCCGGCAACGGCAACGACACGATCGTCGGCGGCCGCGGGAATGACGTGATGTACGGCCGCGGGGGCTCGACAAACGCGGGAACCGACAACGACACCTTCGTCTGGCGCCGCGGCGACGCGGGCACCACTGGCGCGTTGGACGTGATCCGGGACTTCGGCACGGCAAGCGGCAACCAGGACAAGCTGTCCCTGCTGACGATGCTGGAGGGGCGCAAGGGGCCGACAGACGACCTCTCGCAATGGATCCACGTCTACAACAACGCGCAAGCGCCGCAAGGCCTGGGCGGTTCCGACGCGGGTACCACCGGCGCGCTGATCCGCATCGACATCGACGGCGCGGGCCCGGGGCAGGTGGTGCAGCAGATCTACCTGACAGGCGTGACGCTGGCCTCGACCGACCTGCACACGCTGATCAGCAACGGCACCATCCTCTGATCGTCCATCATGCGCAGCGCTCCCAACAGCCCCAACGTGTGGCCGGGCTACGTCGCGGCCGTCGCCGGGCTGGCGATCACCCTGCTGCTGGTGATCGCCATCCTGGGCGGTGACCTGTTCCTCGTGAGCCAGGCCGTGAGGCAGGAACTTCGGCAGATCGACAGCGAAGCCGATCCCCCGCCCAACGCCGCGTTGGCAGACGCATCGCCTCAGGTCGTCGACACCGCCGCGCCAATCCTGGTGCCGCGGGACCCATCGGCATCGGCCTCCGCATGGAAGGCGGCGACGTCGCCCGCGTCGGTGCCGAAGCCGCGTGCGCCTGATCCAGCCACCTCCGGTGGCCGCATCGCGCTGCTCTTCGACGAGGACGCCCATGCGCTGAACGACGAGATCCGCGCATCGTTGCGGACGGCCTTGTCCCCGTTGCCTGCGCGGCAGTCCCTGCGGCTGACCGCCAGGCTTCCCGGCGACGCGTCCGCCGCCGCACGCCGGGCCGCCTTCATCCGGATCATGGCGGTCCGCAACGCGCTGCTGGAACTGGACATCGCGGCGGACCGCATCCAGTTCCAACTGCTCGACGCCGATGTGCCATCCGACGCCGAATGGAACCCGAGGACCATCGTCATCGAGGCGGCGGCACCATCGAGCGAAGGAGAACGCCATGCGCGCTGACCGCGTCAACGCCATCGATTTCTGGCCCGGCTATGTCGACGCCTTGATCAATGTGGTGCTCAACCTGCTGTTCGTGGTGTCGATCTTCTGTGGTGGTCTGCTGGCGACCGGACTGCAGATGTCAAGCCCCTTGCCGACGCGCGAACCTCGTCACGCGCCACCGACGCCGCCAGCGGTGGCGTCCGTTTCCGACGTTCCGGCGACGACGGCCGCAGCAACGATCTCGATGCCGATCCGGTCCGCGGCGCCTGGGCTCGCGATGCGCGAGCCGGCGATGCGCACCGCCCCCTCACCACCGCCGGCCCCGACCGCCGCGTCCGCCCCGGCGAACGGACTATTCGTCCTGGACAACCTCACATTGCATGTGCGTTCGACCTCCAAGGCGCCCTCCGACGCGCTGCCGATCGCCATCCAGGAAGTCGCGCTGCCCGAGGGCGGATGGCGTCTGGACGTCGGCTATCCGGCGGGAACGCTGGGGTTGGATGAGGCAGCCGCCTCGACACTGACACGATGGGTGACACCGGAGAAACGCAGCCGGATGCTCCAGGTCGCGGCGGCCACCGATCTCGAGCAGACCGCCGCACGGCAGGCCACCTATCGACGACTGCTCGCCGTCCGCGATGCCCTGGTCGCCGCAGGCCAATCTCCTGAAAAGATCGAGATCCGTCTCCTCCCCGGCGGACAGTGGCCGGAGCGCCGAGGCGGCACGGTCTGGATCCGGGAGATGTCCGCCATCAGCGAGGTGCCGGATACTCCGGCCCCATGAGTTCGCCAGCCTCGATCCTCCCCTCGCCTCCTGCCGCCCAACGCGGCGCTTCGTCGATCCTCATCCTGGTCGCGCATCCGGACCTGGCTCATTCCCGCGTCACGCGGGCGATGCTGTCCGCCGCGCACGGCCTGCCCGACGTCCACGTGCGCGACCTCTACGCGCTGTATCCGGACTACTCGATCGACACCCACGCCGAGCAGGAGGCGCTGCGCGACGCCGAGATGCTGGTCTGGCTGCATCCGATGCACTGGTACGGCATGCCCGCGCTGATGAAGCTGTGGGTGGACGAGGTGCTGAGCGTCGGCTTCGCCTACGGCCAGACCGGTCACGCGCTGCACGGCAAGGACCTGTGGCTGGTGACCTCCGCCGGCGGCAGTGAGCATTCCTACAGCGCCGAAGGCTACAACCGCCACCCGGTCGGCGACTTCCTGCTGCCCTACGCGCAGACGGCCGCGCTGTGCGGCATGCGTTTCCTGCCGCCGCTGATCCTGCACGGCGCGCAGAAGGCGCCGGCCGAGCAGGTCCAGGCCCATGCGCAGGCCTTCGTGGAGGGACTGCGCGTCCTGCCCGAATGGTGCGAGCACCAGCCCGATCCCGCGCAGGAGACGGTCCCCGACGACGAGCGCCCGGTGCGCGAGGAAGGAGCGCCGGTCTGATGGATGTCTCCACGCCGATGAACGCGGCCTCCGCCGCGATGGCCGCTGCCTCCGCCGCGGTGACGTCGACCGAAGCCGCCGCGCATGGCGCGCATGGCAACTGGCTGCTGACCCCGCTCGTGCTGCTGGCCGCGGCGGTGCTCGCCGTGCCGCTGGCGCGCGGGCTGAAGCTGGGCTCGATCCTGGGCTACCTGGTGGCGGGCGTGCTGCTCGGTCCGCAGGTGCTGGGGCTGATCAGCCAACCGGCGACGGTGCTGGAGGTCGGCGAATTCGGCGTCGTGCTGATGATGTTCCTGGTCGGCCTCGAACTCGAGCCCAAGCGGCTGTGGGCGATGCGCCGGCCGATCTTCGGCTGGGGCTCGGCCCAGATGCTGGGGTGCGCGGCGCTGCTGCTGATCCCGTCCTTCTTCCTCGACGCCGACTGGCATGCCGCCGTCATCGCGGCGCTGGGGCTGGCGATGTCGTCGACGGCCGTGGCGCTGGCCACGCTCAGCGAGAAGAACCTCGGCAACACGCGCGCCGGCCAGAGCGTCATCAGCGTGGCATTGCTGCAGGACATCGCCGCGATCCCGGTGCTGGCGCTGGTGCCCATCCTCGCGAGCCAGGGCCGGCCCGCGGCGGGACATTCCGGATACCGGATCTGGCTGGCGCTCGGCGCGCTGGTGCTGATCGTGCTCGGCGGCCGGCTGCTGCTGCGCCCGCTGCTGCGCTGGATCGCGCGCAGCGGCACGCCGGAGATCTTCACCGCCGCCTCGCTGCTGCTGGTGCTGGCGGCGGCGATGCTGATGCAGAAGGTCGGGCTGTCGATGGCGCTGGGCGCGTTCGCGGCCGGCGTGCTGCTCGCCGAGAGCGAGTACCGCCGCGCGCTCGAGGCCGACCTGGAGCCGTTCAAGGGGCTGCTGCTGGGCATGTTCTTCATCGCCGTGGGCATGGGCCTGGACCTGACGGTGCTCTGGCACAAGCCGCTCGCCGTGCTCGGCCTGCTGGCCGCGCTGTGGCTGTGCAAGGGCCTGGTGCTGGCGGTGCTGGGCCGGGCGATGGGCCTTCCCCGGCCGGAGCGCGCGGTCTTCGTCATCCTGCTGGCGCAGGGCGGCGAATTCGGCTTCGTCGTCTTCCAGCTCGCCGAACAGGCGACGCTGCTCGACGCCTCGCAGCGCTCGGTCCTGGTGGCGGCGGTCGCGCTGTCGCTGGCGCTGACGCCGGCCTTGCTGGCTTGGGCGCAGCGGCGCGCCGGGCAGATCGAGCGCAAGTCCCCGCACGAACTCACCGAACAGCAGGAGTCCACGGTGATCATCGCGGGCTTCGGACGTTACGGGCAGATCATCGGGCGGATGCTCTTCGCCAACGGCATTCCGGCGACGGTGCTGGACCACGATGCCGACACCGTCGAATCGCTGCGGCGCTTCGGCTGGCGGGTGTTCTGGGGCGACGCGACGCGGCTGGAACTGCTGCGCACCGCCGGCGCCCAGCACGCGCAGGTGCTGGTGCTGGCGGTCGACGACTTCAACCACAGCGTCAAGATCGCCGAGATCTCGCGGCAGCACTTCCCGCACCTGACGATCGTTGCGCGGGCACGCAACGTGCAGCACTACTACGCGCTGCGCGAGCTGGGTGTCGAACTGATCGAGCGCGAGACGCTGGACTCCGCGCTGATGAGCGCGCGCAGCGTGCTGCAGCAGCTGGGCTGGGAGCCGCACGCGGCGCGGCAGATGGCGTGGCGCTTCCGGCGGCACACCGTCGAGCAGACCGAGGAACTGCGCCCGCATCGCGGCGATCTGGACACGCTGATCGCGATGTCCAAGCGCGGTCGCGAGCAGCTGGAAGAGCGCCTGGCGGCCGAACGCAAGGCGCTGGCGGAAGGCAAGGTCCGCAACCCGTGGCAGGAACCGCATCTGGCGCCCGGCGCGGCACCGGCGACATCCGAGCATCCCCAGCCCGACAAGGCCTGACGAGGCCGGCGACAATCCGACGCTTATGTTTGCCCCTTCCCAACTCGAGGTCCGGCGCTTCTTCTGCCAGACCTTCCGCAAGTACCGCGACAAGCTGCCGCTGACGCCGATGGAGGCCATCGCCTCGGACTGGATCGAGCAGCATCCGGAATACCACGACGAACTCGCCGACGAAGACGCCGCGCTGGCGGCGGTCTACACGGTCGAGGACGGCCGCACGAATCCGTTCCTGCACTTGTCCATGCACCTGAGCCTGATGGAGCAGCACCAGATCGACCAGCCGACCGGCGTACGCCAGGCGCTGGACCTGCTGGCGGCCCGCCGCCAGTCGCTCCATGAAGCCCACCACGAGGCCATGGAGTGCCTGGGCGAGATGATCTGGACGTCTCAGCGCAGCGGGCTACCGCCGGACGGCCACGTCTATCTGGACTGCCTGAGGCGCAAGGCCACACGGACGCCGACCTGAAATGCAAAAGGCCACGCACTGCGTGGCCTTCGTCATTGGGGAGTGAACCCGGCTTACGCCTGGATCGCTCCACCCAGACCCGACTTGCGCTCGTTCTTGCCGGACGCGCCATACAGGCCGCTCGGCTCGCCCGGCATCAGCACGTCGATGGCGCGGTCCAGCGCCGCGGTCGCGCGGGCCAGCGACTCGCGCTGGGCGGCAACGCGGCCACCGGCCTGCATCAGGCGGGTGCGCAGGCCTTGCGGCACGGTCCCCGTGCGGGCGGCGGCACTGAACTGCTCGATCGCCCGGGCCAGCGCCGCATGCAACGACGCCGCGTGCAGCTCGATCGCCTGCGAGTCGCGTCGATGCAGCGCGTCGCCCAGCAGGTTCAGGCAGCTTTCGACGTCCTGGAGCGGTTGCTCCAGGTCGACGGCGGTCGTGGTCAGAGGCGTGGCGGTCATGTGCGTCACCGGAAAAGCTGGGGTCGTGGGGCGCTTCAGTGCGACTGCTGGGTGCGGCCCAGCATCTCGGACGCGTTGGCGATCAGCTTGTCGGCGATCGCGTCGGCGTTGATCTTGAACTCACCCTTCTCGATCGCGCTGGCGATACGGGCGACCTTCTCCGCGTCGAAGCTGCCGTCGTCCGGGCCGGTGCCCGAGATCAGGCTGCTCGCCGTGCTCGACAGTTCGACCTTGGACCCCTCGTTCGAGGGGGCCGCGGCGCCGCCCTTGGCGGTCTTGGCTCCGCCCTCGGTCGCGCCGGCAGCGGTGCCGCCGACCTTCGAGTAGGCGTTGATGTCAGCGTTGTTACCGATCTTCATGGCGTTTCTCCATGGGCCCGAGAACTTCCGGATCCCTTCCATTAGCGGGTTTATCGACCTGCCTGGACGGAACTTGAGGGCCGGGCTTCACAAAATAGACAGATCTCTCGGTGAAGGCCGTCACAGTACCACCTCCACCCGTCGTTCACCGATCGTACGCCCGGTGGCCATGCGGCCATTGTCGAAACGTACCCGGACATCCTGGCCTTCCAGCCCGACGCCCATCGCCTGGCCTTCGCCGGCGATCGCATACCCGTCACCGGTCGCCATCACCTGCACCCGGTCGCCCGGCTGCACCCACTGGCGCAGCTTGAGGTCGACGGACCGCAGGGCCTGACCGGCCGCGACCGGCTTGGCGAGGTGACGTCCGAGCCAGCCATCCGCTTGGGTATAGATGGCGCCGGCCTCGCCCGCAATATCTACTTCGGCCAGCCGGAAGTGTTCTTGAGTCAGGATCGTGCCCGTCGGCAGGTCGGCGGCGGCCACGAACGCCTGGCCGTAGACCTTGATGGTCAGCGGCAGCGTCACATTCCACTTGGTCACGCCGGCCACGCAGCGCAGTCCCAGCCGGCTGCGGCCCCACATCTTGGTGCCGGGCGGCAGGTAGGGCTGGATCTGTGCGCAGGGCGCCAGGCGCAGGCGTGGGTCCAGCTTGCCGATCTCGATCTCCACGCGGGCCTGATTCGGTGCCACTTGGCGGGCGCCGGCCATCGCCAGCGTCTGCAGACGGTCTTCCAGCGTCGCGTCCAGCGCGTTCAGGCCCGAGCCGCCGGGTTCGCTAACAGAAATGTTCGGCGCCACGGCGACCTGCACCGGCGCCGCGGTCTGCGCGTCGGCCTCGTCCACCAGCCCGAACATCAACCATACGGACATCAGCGCCCCCGCCAGCAGGGCGGGCAGCGCCTGCGCGTGGCGGGCATGGGTGGAGTGGCAGCTTTGCGGCATGGGTCGGAACTGTACGGATCCGGGGCTCGCCGGTGGCTTCGAAATGCGCCGGGATCACCCGTCTTATCGCGCTCATGTTTTCGGACCTGCTGAACACAATGCTCGAACGTGACAGAACCGGGCCGTCCGACGCGCCCCGACCGTCCGAAGGAGAAACGACATGCTGAACAAACTGACCGACGCGATGAGCTTCCAGTCCCAGGCGCTGACCCTGCGGGCGGAGCGCCAGCGTCTGCTGGCCAGCAACATCGCCAACGCCGACACCCCGGGCTACCAGTCCAAGGACATGGACTTCGCCAAGGCGCTGCGCGCGGCGACCTCCCCGGCGGCCAATCCTTCGGACTCCAACCAGACCCTGACGCAGCGCACCCAGAACGCGCTGCAGAGCAGCCTGAGCTCGATGACCAGCATGGACAGCAACACCGTCGACATGGACCGCGAGCGCGCCAGCTTCGCCGACAACACGGTGAAGTACGAGGCCTCGCTGCGATTCCTGAACGGCTCGATCCGCACGATGCTGGACGCGATGAAGTCGCCGAACGCGTCCTGATCGCGCGCTAGAAGAAGGAGCCCGTCATGTCGATGTTCAGCATCTTCCACATCAGCGGCAGCGCCGTCAGCGCGCAGAGCCAGCGCCTGAACGCGGTGGCCAGCAACATGGCCAACGCGGACACCGTCGCCGGCCCGGACGGCCAGGCGTACAAGGCACGCCAGGTCGTGTTCCAGAGCGTGCTGGCCCAGAACGGCATGGACCAGACCGACGTCGGCGTGCAGGTGGTGGGCGTCCAGGAGAACCAGACCCCCGGCCGCCGCATCCACGACCCCAGCCACCAGCTGGCCGACGCCGACGGCTACGTGACGTACAGCAACGTGAACAGCGTCGAGGAGATGGTCAACATGATCTCCGCCTCCCGCTCGTACCAGAACAACCTCGAGGTCATGGGCACCGCCAAGTCGCTGCTGCTCAAGACCCTGCAGATGGGCCAGGGCTGATCGCCCGACCTTCCTGAATAACCGACCGGAACGCCCATCATGGACTTCACCGCCCTGAACAACAACACGAAGACCGGCGCCGCCACGAACACGGCCGCCGCGAGCGCGACCGGCACGAGCGCGCAGGAAACCTCCGACCGTTTCCTGAAGCTGCTGGTCGCGCAGCTGCAGAACCAGGACCCGATGAACCCGATGGACAACGCCGCGGTCACCACGCAGATGGCGCAGATCCAGACCGTCACCGGCGTCAGCACGCTCAACAGCAGCATCCAGGCGCTGGGCAGCCAGTTCGGCCAGATGCAGGCGCTGCAGAGCGTCAGCCTGGTCGGCCGCGACGTCACCGTCCCCGGCAACAAGATCAGCGTCGCCGACGGGAAATCCACGATGAGCTTCGACCTCGGCGGCGCCGCCGACGCCGTCAAGCTGGAGATCCTCAACGGTGCCGGCGAGGTGATCTCCACCCAGGACCTCGGCAAGATGAAGGCCGGCATGCAGTCCTACACCTGGGATGCGTCCAAGGCCACCGAGACCACCAACCTGAGCTTCCGCGTCACGGCGACCAACGCC
Source organism: Roseateles chitinivorans (assembly GCF_050632145.1). GTDB lineage: Bacteria > Pseudomonadota > Gammaproteobacteria > Burkholderiales > Burkholderiaceae_C > Roseateles > Roseateles chitinivorans_B. The sequence goes on along the minus strand of NZ_CP192577.1, from coordinate 3,114,803 downwards.
AGCGCCCCGGTCACCGCGACCACCCTCACCCGCGACACGGTGCGCGCGGTGAACACGAGCGGCGCCACGCTGCAGCTCGAACTCAAGAATTCCGGCCTGGTCGATTACGACAAGGTCCGGTCGCTGGGCTGATCCCAGCACCTCCGCCCCCAGCCCAGCCCCCCGCTTTACCCCGCAGATTCCCGCCTGAATCGCCCAAGGACACGACCATGAGCTTCCAACAAGGCCTCTCCGGACTGAACGCTTCCAGCAAGAACCTGGAAGTCATCGGCAACAACATCGCCAACTCCCAGACCTACGGCGCCAAGTCGTCGCGGGCCGAGTTCGCCGACATGTATGCCGCCTCGCTCAACGGCGCCGGCTCCAACGACGTCGGCATCGGCGTGCAGATCCAGACGGTGGCCCAGCAGTTCACGCAGGGCAACATCTCGATCACCGAGAACCCGATGGACCTGGCGATCAACGGCGCGGGCTTCTTCCAGGTCTCCGACGGCAAGAGCCCGACGGTGTACACCCGCAACGGCCAGTTCAAGGTCGACAAGGACGGCAACATCGTCAACAACGACCAGTTGAAGCTGATGGGCTACCCCGCCGACGCCAACGGCGTGATCCAGCCGGGCCTGGCCCAGGGCCTGAAGCTGCCCACCGGCGGCATCGACCCCAAGGTCACCAGCGACATCAAGATGGAGTTCAACCTGGACTCCCGCGCCGGCCCGACCGCCGCCTACGACCTGACCGACCCTGCCGACCCGAACTCGGCCAAGATCGACAAGACCGGCATCACGCTGAACGACCCGACCTCGTACAACAACGCGACGTCGATGACGGTGTACGACGCCAAGGGCCAGCCGACCGCGCTGACCATGTACTTCCAGCGCGCCAACAACGACGACGCCAACGGCAACACCGTCTGGAACGTCTACCTGACGGCCAACGGCAGCGCCGTGCAGTTCGACTCGCAGGGCAACCCGATCGAGACCGACGACGGCACCGCCAAGGGCAACCCGCTGACGCCGTTCACGCAGATGACCTTCCTGCCCACCGGCGGCAAGCCGGTCTCGCCCGGACCCAGCGAGTTCCTGAACCTGAAGATCCCCGCCGGCACGAATTCGCAGGGCGCCCCGACGCTGCCGATCCCGGCGCCGCCGGCCGATCCGTCCGATCCGTCAGTGCAGGGCATCAAGTTCGATCTGCGTTCGGCGACCGAGAACGGCTCCAACTTCGCCGTGACCGACCTGAGCCAGAACGGCTACGCGCCGGGCCAACTGGTCGGCATCAAGCTGGAAGACAACGGCATCGTCACCGCCCGCTATTCGAACGGCGAATCCAAGCCGGCCGGCCAGGTCGAGCTGGCGAACTTCCGCAACCCGCAAGGCCTGCAGCCGCTTGGCGGCAACGTCTGGGCACGCACCAACGCGTCGGGCGATCCGGTCGTGGGCGTCCCCGGCGACGGCAACCTGGGCGTGCTGACCCCCGGCGCGCTGGAGGAATCCAACGTCGACCTGACCTCCGAGCTGGTGAACATGATGACCGCGCAGCGCGTCTACCAGGCCAACTCGCAGACCATCAAGACGCAGGACCAGGTCCTGCAGACGCTGGTCAACCTGCGCTGATCCCCGCGCAGCCGCCGACGTTCCGAGCCCCCTGACTGCCGATCGCTGAGGAGTACCGATGGACCGCATGATCTACCTGTCGATGAGCGGCGCCCAGGCGGCGATGTCGCGCCAGGACGTGCTTTCCAACAACCTCGCCAACGCCAACAGCAACGGCTTCCGGGCCGAGCTGCAGGCGTTCCGCGCGGTGCCGATCCGCGGCGACGGCGCCTCCACCCGCGCCTTCGCGCTGGAGACGACCACCGGCCACGACCTCACCGCCGGCCCGATCACCACGACCGACCGCAACCTGGACGTCGCCATGAAGGGCAAGTCCTGGATGGCCGTGCAGGCGCTGGACGGCACCGAGGCCTACACCCGCGCCGGCTCGATGGACGTCGACCAGGAGGGCGTGCTGCGCATGCGCAACGGCCTGCAGGTGCTGGGCGACGGCGGTCCGATCACCGTGCCGCCCAACTCGACGATCTCCATCGGCGACGACGGCACCGTCGTGGCCAAGGCCGACGGCCAGCGTCCGGTGAACATCGGCCGCATCAAGCTGGTCACCGAGGACGGCCGCTTCACGCGCCGCGACGACGGCCTGTTCATTGCGGACGGCGGCGACCCGCTGCCCGCCGATCCCGCCGCCCGGCTGCAGTCGGGCGCCCTCGAGGGCTCCAACGTGAGCCCGGTCGAGACCATGGTCGGCATGATCGCCGCCGCCCGCCAGTTCGAGCAGCAGATGAAGATGCTCTCGATCGCCCAGACCCACGGCCAGGCAGCCTCCAAGCTGCTGTCCGACAGCTGATCCGCCTGCCGACAGTTCGCAGTACGGAACCGCATTTGCCACAGGATTAGGAGACTTCGATGCTTCGCTCGCTCTGGACCGCCAAGACCGGCATGGAAACCCAGCAGACCCAGCTGGACGTGATTTCCCACAACCTCGCCAACGTCTCGACCAACGGCTTCAAGAAGTCGCACGCGGTCTTCGAAGACCTGATGTACCAGACGCTGCGCCAGCCCGGCGCCAACAACACCGAGCAGACCACGCTGCCCACCGGCATGCAGGTCGGCCTGGGTTCGCGCGCGGTCGCGACCTCGCGCAGCCACTCGCAGGGCAGCCTGACGCAGACGTCCAACTACCTCGACGTCGCCGTCAAGGGCAACGGTTTCTTCCAGGTCCAGATGCCCGACGGCACCACCGCCTACACCCGCGACGGCAGCTTCCAGCTGGACGCCAACGGCCAGGTCGTCACCAACAACGGCAACACGGTGCTGCCGGGGATCATCGTCCCGGCGGACTCCAAGACCCTGACCATCGGCGCCGACGGCACGGTGAGCGTCACCACCGCCGCCAGTGCCACGCCGACGACGCTGGGCCAGCTCCAGCTGGCGAACTTCATCAACCCGCCGGGGCTGGAATCGCTGGGCGGCAACCTGTACGCCGAGACCGTCGCCTCCGGCACGCCGCAGACCGGCGCGCCGGGCCAGAACAGCCTGGGCACGGTGCAGCAGGGCTTCGTCGAAACCTCGAACGTCAACGTCGTCGAGGAACTGGTGCAGATGATCCAGACGCAGCGCGCCTACGAAATGAACTCGAAGGCGATCACGACCACCGACCAGATGCTCCAGAAGCTCTCGCAGCTCTGACGGGCGCTCGCCCCGCTTTTCGACCGATCGGGCGCTGAACGCCCGCGCGACGATGCGGGGGCCTTCGTACCTGTCCGCGATCCCAGGAGTTGTCATGCCTTCGTTCCCGTCCCTGCCCCGACCCCTTCCCCGTTCCGTCGTCCTGCTGGCCGTCGTGCCGGCGGTCTTCGCGCTGACCGCGTGCTCGACCATGTACCCGCAGCCGCGCGTGGACATGCAGCCCGCGCCGGTCGTGAAGATGCCCGAGCCGATCCCGGCCTCCGCCAACAACGGCGCGATCTACCAGAACGCGAACTACCGGCCGCTGTTCGAGGATCACCGCGCCCGCCTGGTCGGCGACATCGTCACCGTGACGATCACCGAGAAGGTCAGCGCGACGCAGAAGTCGACCAGCGAACTGGACAAGAGCGGCGCCCTGGCCGCCGGCGTGACCGCGATCCCGGGCATCGCCGCGAACTCCTTCGGCGCCGGCCGCGCCGACGTGGCCGGCTCCTCGTCGAGCAAGAGCACCGGCAAGGGCACGAACGAGAACACCAACGACTTCTCCGGCACCATCACCGCCGTCGTCACCGGCGTGCTGCCCAACGGCCACCTGCTGATCTCGGGCGAGAAGCAGGTCGGCGTCAACGCCAACGTGGACGTGCTGCGCTTCTACGGCCAGGTCGACCCGCAGTCGATCCGTCAGGGGAACATCGTCGCCTCCACGGCGATCGCCAACGTCCGGGTCGAGCAGCGCGGTCGCGGCGCCGTCGCCGACGCGCACGGAATTGGCTGGCTATCCCGCTTCTTCTTGAACCTTTCGCCCGTTTAAGTTTCCCCACAATCGGTCACACGAGTCTGCAACCGTGTGACCGAGATGTACCCCAACACCCTCCCCCGCTTCATTTCCCGCTCCCCTCGCCTGCTGGCCTCCGGCCTGCTCGCGCTGATGGCCCTGCTCGCGATCGCGACGCCGGCCGAGGCGACGCGCATCAAGGAAGTCGCCGCGGTGCAGGGCGTCCGTTCCAACCCCTTGACCGGCTACGGCCTGGTGGTGGGCCTGGACGGCACCGGCGACCAGACCACGCAGGCCCCGTTCACGGGCCAGAGCATGACGGCGATGCTGCAGCAGTTCGGCGTGCTGCTCCCGCCCGGCGTGACCATGCAGCCGCGCAACGTCGCGGCGGTCATGATCACCACCTCCCTGCCCCCGTTCGCGCAACCCGGCCAGCCGCTGGACGTCGTCGTCTCGTCCATGGGCAACGCCAAGAGCCTGCGCGGCGGCACGCTGATCGCCACGCCGCTGCGCGGCGCCGACGGCCAGGTCTACGCCATCGCCCAGGGCAACATGATCGTCGGCGGCGCCGGCGCGTCCGCGGGCGGTTCCAAGGTCCAGATCAACCACCTGAGCGCCGGCCGCATCCCCGGCGGCGCGCTGGTCGAGCGCAGCGTGCCGACGCCGCTGCAGCAGAACGAATGGCTGCAGCTGGACCTGAACGCCTCCGACTTCGGCACCGCGCGCGCCGTCGCCAAGGCCATCAACAAGTCCAAGGGCGAAGGCACGGCGATGGCGCTGGACGGCCGCGTCGTGAAGGTCCGTGCCCCGCTGGCGCCGGACGCGCGCGTCGCCTTCCTGGCCGACATGGAGAACCTGAGCTTCGACCAGGAGACCCCGGCCGCCCGCATCGTCATCAACGCGCGGACCGGCTCGGTCGTCATGAACCAGGCCGTCACGCTGCAGCCCTGCGCGGTCGCGCACGGCAACCTGGCAGTGACCATCTCCAGCACGCCGCAGGTCAGCCAGCCCAATGCGCTGTCCGGCGGCCAGACCACGGTCACGCAGAAGACCGACATCTCGATCAAGCAGGATCCCGGCTCGCTGATCCAGCTGCCGGCCGGCGCGCGCCTGAACGACGTCGTCAAGGCGCTCAACACGCTGGGCGCCACGCCGCAGGACCTGCTGGCGATCCTCCAGGCGATGAAGAGCGCCGGCGCGTTGAACGCCGAACTCGAGGTGATCTGACATGGCCCTCTCCACCCCCTCAGCACCGCGCTCGGCATGGGCGTGAACGGCCTGTCGTCGGACACGCGCTCGGTCGAACAGCTCAAGGGCACCGCGTCGCGCGACCCCAAGGCCGCCGTCAAGGAGACCGCGCGCCAGTTCGAGGCCCTCTTCATGCAGGAAGTGATGAAGAGCATGCGCCAGGCCACGATGAACAGCGGGATGATGGAGAACTCGGCGACCCAGATGGGCGGCGAGATGCTGGACCAGCAGTACGCCGCGAAGATGACCGGCCTGCCCGGCGGCCTGTCGCAGGCCATCGAGCGCCATCTGCAGCGCCAGCTCGGCGTGAAGGACGGCGAGCTGCCGACGGCGAAGGACGCGACCAAGGTCCCGCAGCTGCCGGCGCTGGCCGTCAAGAACGTGCAGCCGCACGTGCAGGAGTTCATCCTCAAGCACGACGCCGCCGCCAAGTCGGCGCAGGCGGCGACCGGCATCCCGGCCAGCTTCATGATCGCGCAGGCCGCGCACGAGTCCGGCTGGGGCAAGCGCGAGATCCTGAACAAGGACGGCACCAGCAGCAACAACATCTTCGGCATCAAGGCCGGCGCCAACTGGACCGGCAAGGTCGCCGAGGTGCAGACCACCGAGTACATCGACGGCAAGGCGGTCAAGGTGACGGCCAAGTTCCGCGCCTACGCCAGCCATGAAGAGGCCTTCAAGGACTACGCCAAGCTGATCGGCAACAACGACCGCTACCGCGACGTCGTCGCCAAGGCCAACACCGGCAGCGCCGAGGGCTTCGCCAAGGGCCTGCAGAAGGCCGGCTACGCCACCGACCCCGAGTACGCGACCAAGCTGGCGCGCACGATCAACACCACGATGCGCGTGCAGCGCGCGCTGGCCTGATCGCGCGCCGCTGAGCACGTCCTGAACGCCTAGAACGCCCAGGAAAGACCGAGGACACCGACATGAGTACCTCTCCGCTGCTCTCGCTCGGCATGCGCGCGATGTTCGCCAACCAGGCGGCGCTGCAGACGATCGGCCAGAACATCGCCAACGCGAACACGCAGGGCTACTCGCGCCAGGAAGTGGTGCTGACCACGCCCGAGGGCCAGTTCACCGGCGCGGGCTACTTCGGCAAGGGCGTCAACGTGCAGACGGTGACCCGCTCGCACAACGAATTCCTGACCCGCGAGGCCGCGGCCGCCAAGTCGCAGGCCTTCGCCGACACGACCATGCAGTCGCAGCTGGCGCAGCTGGAGAAGCTCTTCCCCACCGGCGACGACAGCATCGGCCAGTCGGCCAACGACTTCCTGAACGCGCTGGTCGACGTGGCCAGCCGTCCGAACGATCCGTCGGCGCGCCAGGTCGTGCTGGGCAAGGCCCAGGCGCTGGCCGCGCGCTTCCAGAGCGCCGGCCAGCAGCTCGCCGACCTGCAGTCGGGCGTCGTCAGCGACATGAACGCCGACGTCAAGCAGGTCAACGAACTCGCCAAGCAGATCGCCGCGGCCAACGACCAGATCGCCCGCTCGGCCGGCACCAGCCACACCCCGAACGACCTGCTCGACAAGCGCGACCAGTTGATCTCGCAGCTCAGCCAGTACGTGCAGGTCAGCACCGTCCCCAACGCCCGCGACGGCACGACCGGCGTGTTCATCGGCGGCGGCCAGGTGCTGGTGCTCGGCGGCCAGGCGCAGCAGCTGTCGGTCACGCCCGATCCCTACGACGGCGCGCGCGCGCAGCTCTCGATCACCGACACCAGCGGCACGCGCGTGCTCGACGACAGCACGCTGACCGGCGGCACGCTGACGGCGATGCTGCGTTACCAGAACACCCACCTGCAGGACGCCCGCAACCTGCTCGGCCAGATGGCGACCGCGATCGCGTCACGCGTCAACGAGCAGCAGAAGCTCGGCATCGACCTGAAGGCGCAGGCCGGCGGGCCGCTGTTCACGATCGCCAATCCGACGGTGCTGCCGGCGACGACCAACCGCGGCGACGCCAAGATCAGCGCGACCGTCACCGACGGCTCGCTGGTGCCGGCGCTGTCCTTCACGGTCACGCCCGATCCGACCGGCACGCCCGACAGCTACCAGATCTCGGTGCGCCCGGGCGGCCAGCCGACGATCATGAACAACGACCAGATCAAGGCGGCCTACGGCATCAGCCTGTCGACGAGCGGCACCATGCAGCAGGGCGACAGCTTCCTGCTGGAGCCGGTGGCCAACGCGGCGGGCAGCTTCAAGCGCGCGCTGGACGATCCGGCGGGCCTGGCGGCGGCGTCGCCGATCATCGGCACCACCAACGTCAACAACAAGGGCACGGCGACCGTCGACACGCTCTACGCGATCAACGACAAGTTCGACAAGAGCAAGCAGCCCGCGACCGTCGAATTCGGCGCCGTCAACCCCGACAACAGCATCAACTACACGATCACGCTGTCGGACAACACGCAGGTCAGCGGCACCTGGAAGGCCGGCGGCAAGATCGGCAACGACCCGGCCAACGGCGTGGACCTCGGCTTCGAGCTGAGCATCAACGGCGTGCCGCGCGAGGGCGACAAGATCGCCATGCAGGTGTCGGACCAGGTGGTGTCCACCAACAACGGCAACGCCAAGGCCTTCCTCGCGATGCAGAAGGAGCCCTTCCTGGGCAAGCAGCTGCAGGTCGACGGCACCTTGTCGCGCGGCCAGACCGTCAACGAGGCCTACGCCGCCGCGATGGCCGACATCGGCTCGCGCGTGCAGGGCGCGGACTACCTGGCGCAGGTCTCCACGACCGTGGCCTCGGACACCGAGCAGACCCGCTCCAGCCAGGCCGGCGTCAACCTCGACGAGGAGGCCGCCAAGCTGATGCAGTTCCAGCAGGGCTACCAGGCGGCCGCCAAGATGCTGCAGGCCGCGCAGAGCCTGTTCGATCAATTGCTGAGCGTGGTCGGCCGCTGACGCGGCCCGATCGACTGAACCCTGAAGGACGCAGCCATGCGACTCTCGACCAACAACATGTTCGACTCCAGCATCGCGACCTTGCAGCGCCGCCAGCAGGAGATGCAGGAAGCGCAGCAGCGCCTGACCAGCGGCAAGCGCGTCGAGAAGGCCAGCGACGACCCGACCGGCGCGGCCCGCGCCGAACGCGCCCGCACCTCGATCGGACAGGTCGACGCCAGCCAGCGCGCGCTGGACGCCAGCCGCAACAGCATGACGCTGGCCGAAAGCGCGCTGGGCGACGCCAACGAACTGATGCAGCAGATCCGCGAGGCGCTGGTCGCCGCCGGCAACGCCAGCTACAGCGATCCGGAACGCCAGGGCCTGGCCAACAAGGTCCAGGGCCTGCGCGACCAGCTGCTGTCCATCGCCAACCGCACCGACGGCGCGGGCGGCTACCTGTTCTCCGGCCAGGGCACCTCCGGCACGCCCTTCCTCGACAACCCGGTGCAGCGCGACGCGTCGGGCAACCGCACCGGCGGCGGCGTCGGCTTCGAGGGCGTCTCGGGCAGCGTCACGACCGGCAACCTCGAGAACTACCCGCTCAGCGTCGACGGCCGCCAGGCCTGGGAGCAGGCGCGCAGCGGCAACGGCACCTTCGAGACCGGCCCCGCCCCCAACGCGCTGACCGGCAGGGCCTCGACCGGCTACATCGACTCCGGCCGCGTCACCGACCCGGCGCTGATCACCGGCGACAGCTACAGCATCGTCGTCAGCGGCACCGCCCCCTCGCAGACCTACACCGTCTTCAACGAATCCCAGGGCCACGTGCCGGTCGCCAGCGACAACTACGCCGCCGGACAGACCGTCAAGTTCGACGGCATGGCGATGACGCTCGCCGGCGCGCCGTCCGACGGCGACACCTTCAGCGTCAAGCCGTCGACGGCCGACCTGAAGCTCTTCGAAGTGCTGGACCGCACCATCGAATCGCTCAAGGTCACCGGCCGCACCGGCCCCGAGATCACGCAGAACAACCTCATGAACCTGCGCGACCTGGACGCGGTGATGGGCAACCTCGCCAACGTGCGCAGCCAGGTGGGCGAGCAGATGAACAACCTCGACGGTTCGGAGTCCCGGCTGCAGACGCTCAAGGTTTACAACAAGGCTGAGCAATCTGCCGCAGAGGATCTGGACATGACCCAGGGCATTTCCGACTTCCAGAATCAGCAGACGGGCTACGATGCGGCGCTGAAGACCTACTCGATGGTGCAGCGCATGTCGCTGTTCCAGTACATCAACACCTGATGCGCCGATCTGCATGAACTCGACACACGCCGTGCTGGGCCAAGTGGCCCTGGGGTACGCGCCCCTGGTTTCCAAGTCCCTCGACATCGAGGCCACCCGCGTCACGGTGTTCGCGCTTCGCCCCGAGGGCACGCCCGACGCCGCCGAGCTGCTGGCCGCGCTGGCCGAGGCCTTCCCGACCAAACCCGTGCTGCTGAACGTGGCGCACGAAGGCCTGCTCAAGGGCCTGCTGGCCGCCGCGCTGCCGGGCAACTTCAAGATCGAAGTCCCGGCCTTCCTGCTGTCCGACGCGGACGTCGCGGCGCAGGCGCAGGCCCGCGGCGCGCTGATCAAGGGCCGTTCCGACGCGGCCGGCTTCAAGCAGCTGGTGCTGGACCTCCAGGAGCTCGGTGGCGGCCCGCTGCCGGCCGGCAAGTCGGTGCTGGTCTCCGGCGCCCGCAACGGCGGCGACTTCAAGCAGGCACTGGATGCCGGCGCGGCCGGCGTGCTGGGCTGGACCGTGCACGGCGAGTTCGAGGCGCCCGCCGCCCCGGCGGCCCGCAACGACTCGCAGGCCGACCTGCAGGTCATCGTGGAACTGATGTCGCGCGTGGACCAGGGCGAGGACGTGGAGCGCCTGGAGCAGACGCTCAAGCGCGACCCCAGCCTGGCCTTCAAGCTGCTGCGTTACATGAACTCCGCGGCCTTCGGCCTGTCGGTCGAGGTGTCCTCGTTCCGCCACGCGATCATGCTGCTGGGTTACGCCCGCCTGCGCCGCTGGCTGGCGCTGCTGCTGGCCACGGCCAGCAAGGACCACGCGATGCGCCCGGTCATGTTCGGCGCGTTGCGCCGCGGCCTGGTGATGGAAGAGCTGGCCAAGAGCATGACGGACTCCGAAGTCCGCGACGAGATGTTCATCTGCGGCCTGTTCTCGCTGCTGGACCACATGCTGAAGCAGCCCTTCGAGAAGCTGCTCCAGTCGATCCCGGTGCCCGAGCGCGTGCGCCAGGCGCTGGTCGACCAGACCGGTCCGTACAAGGGCTACCTGGACCTGGTGCAGGCGATCGAGAACGAATCGGTCTTCGACGTCCGTGCCGCACTCGACACGCTGATGCTGGGCCCCGACGAAGTGAACGGCGCCGTCCTGCGCGCGCTGAACAAGGCCGCGCAACTCGAGTGATGCGGGCCTTCGGCCCCAGCAACGAGAGGCCTCGCCGGCACCGCCGCGAGGCCTTTTTCCATTGCAGTCCCCGGTCGGAAAACCGTCGAAGGACGACAGCGATGGGGGACGGCAGGTCGCGGGGTTCTGGCGCTTGACGCCAGGGCCCTGCGACCTGGCGGCCAACGCACCTCCCGTAGCAGGTAGTCGCCCTCACCCGGCATAAACTCGGCGCGTGTCCGCCCAACTCCCGCTCGCCTCCCCTGACCTCGACGCCTTGCGCGCGCTGCTGACGGCGCGTGGACTGGCGCTGGCCGACCTCCTGGCCGGATTGTGGGAAGGCCCCTGGCCGGCTTTCGTGCTCGACGCCAAGGGCCAGGTCTTGCTGACCAATGCGCGGCTGCAGGGGCTGATGGGCGGGATCTCGCTCAAAGGTGAGCGCCTGCTGCCCAGCGGCAAGGCGCAGGAGTTGCGCCTGGTCGACGACCAGGGTCGCGACCACCTGCTGCAGGCCTGGGTGCATCCGCTGGAGGGTGGACTGGGTCTGGCGCTGCTGCAGGACCACAGCACCGAACTCGCGGCGCGGGAACGCGCGGACCGGATGCAGTCGGAGATCGACCAGTGGCTCGACCTCAGTCCGCTGCCGGCGCTGATGCACGACGACCAGGGCCTGCTGCTGCGATTCAACGGCGCCTTTGCGGCGCTGTGCCGGCGGCTGAGCCCGCAGATGCCCATCAGCCTGCACGAGCTGCCGGCCGAGTGGCGCGACCTGTTGCATGGGAAGGCGCCCGAGTCGGGCCAGGAAACCCATCGCAACGCGCTGCTCGCGCCGCCGGGCGACCGCCGGCGCTGGATCCGCGTGCGCGCGCGCCGGCTGAGCGGCCCGTGGTCGCGGCCGCGGACGCTGGTGATGCTGGAGGACCGCAGCGCGGAGCAGGACCTGGAGCTCGCGCAGCAGCTGGCTGCAGACGCTGATGGACACGGCCGGCGTGGGCCTGGCGACCTTCCAGGCGGAAGCCGGCTGGTCGCGACCGGGCACCGGCGTGCCGGCACCACCGCCCATCCCCGGCGACGACGGCATGCGACCCGCGCCGGCGCTGCAGGGCGTGAACCGCGACATGGTCGAACCCGAATCGCGTGCCGAATACGAGAAGCTCCAGCAGGCGCTGAAGCAGGCGACGTCGACGGTCGCGCGTTACGCGGTCCGCCATCCCGAGCACGGGCTGCGCTGGTTGATGACGCGGGTCGAGATCGGCCAGCTGGCCTCGGGCCAGAAGACGACCTCGGTGCTGACCGTCGACATCACCGACCACCATCAGGCGCAGGAGCGCAACGAGCTGCTGCAGCATTCGCTGAACCTGCAGACCGAGCGCGAGCGCGCGGTGCTCGATTCGGTGCTGGTCGGCATCGTGACGGTCGGCCGGCAGGGCATCGAATGGATGAACCGCTCGGCGCGACGGATGTTCGGCGGGGACCTGCCGGAATTCGCCGGCCAGCCGATCAGCAGTGTCGCGACCGAGGCGCCGGACCACCCGTTCCGCCAGACGCAATACCTGGACGAACTGCCCGAGGGCCAGGCCGAGACCTTCGAGTGCCGCGTGGTCGCCCGCGACGGACGGGAGTTCTGGGTCGTGGGCAACGCGGTGGCGACGGTGGGGCCGGACAGCTCGCGCCAGCTGACCTACGCGCTGCTCGACATCGAACGCCGCCGCCAGGCCGAGGCGCAGAGCCAGCAGGCGCAGGCCTCGCTGCACCGGATCATCGAGGCCGCGCCGATCGCCATCAGCCTGCACGACGCACGCACGCTGCAGGTGCGCCAGATCAACCAGGCCGCCGCCGCGCTGGCCGGCCGGCCGGAGGAGGAGTTGCTGGGCGCAAGCCTGGAGGCGCTCTTCGGCAGCGGCGACGAGGCGCAGACGATCCGCTCGGACATGGAGTTCGCGCTGCAGAGCAGCGAGGTGCTGCAGCGCGAGTACCCGCTGACGGTGCGCGGCCAGGCGCGGATCTGGGACGCCCGGCTGCTGCACCTGGCGGGCGTCAACGATGCCAGCGGCGAACTGGAGCCGGAACAGCTGCTGCTCGTCGCCACCGACGTCACGCAACAGCGCGCGCAGGAAGCGGCGCGCCTGGAGGCGGCGATCGCGCAGCGCGAGCTGCTGGTGCGCGAGGTGCACCACCGGATCAAGAACAACCTCCAGGGCGTGGCCGGACTGCTGCAGCAGATCGCGGCGCGGCGGCCGGAAGTGCGCACGGTGATCAACGAGGCCGTCGGCCAGGTCCAGGCGATCGCGCAGGTCTACGGGCTGCAGGTGGGCATGTCGGGACCGCTGCGGCTGCGCAAGGTGGTCGAGGCGGTGATGGGCTCGGTGCAGCGCATGTTCGGGCGCGAGATCCTGGTCGACATCGACGGCACGATGGCCGAGCAGTCGCACCGCTGGGGCCTGCCGGAAGCCGAGGCGATCCCGATCGCGCTGACGCTCAACGAGCTGTTCACCAACGCGGTGAAGCACGGCGGCGAGACGCCGGTGCGCTGCGAACTGCGCTTCGACCCGGAGCAGGTGGTGCTGCGCATCATCAACCAGGGGCAGTTGCCGGCGGGTTTCGATCTGGCGCAGGTGCGGGGTGGCGTGTCGGGCCTGGGCCTGGTGCGCGCGCTGCTGCCGCGGCGCAGCGCGCTGCTCGGGCTCACGCAGGAAGGCGATCAGGTCGTCTGCGAACTCAGCCTGTGGCCGCCCGGCGTGCAGTTGCTGGAGGCGTTGTGACCGCGATGGGCGCCCTCGCGGCGAGTCCGGACCGACGCCTCGACCGGGGCACGGGCAGCCCGCGGGGTCACTTGTGACCACCCGAAACCGGGGCCCGGCCCCGGCAGCCCCGCCCACGGCATTTCGGTGACAATCCTGGGTCCCCCTTCGATTGGGGTTGGCCTTGGTGGTCGAGGTGGCCTGGATGGTCTTGATGGCCTTGATGGCCTTGGATTCGGGAGCAGCGTGAGCAGCTTGGATGGCGTGAGCAAGGACGTGGGCGCGAGCGGCAAGGGCCGCATCCTGGTCGTGGACGACGACCGGCTGGTGCTCGCCACCCTGACGCACGGCCTCGCCCAGGCCGGTTACGAGGTCCTCGACGCCGACAACGGCGACGATGCGATCCTCATCGCCCGGCAGCACCGGCCCGACCTGGCGCTGCTCGACATCCGCATGGAAGGCATGACCGGCTTCGACGTCGCCGGCTACCTGCGCGACTACCTGCAACTGCCCTTCATGTTCCTGTCGGCCTTCGCCGACGAGGCCACCGTGGCCAAGGTCAAGGAACTGGGCGCGCTCGCCTACCTGGTCAAGCCGCTGGACATCCACCAGATCGTCCCCGCCGTCGAGGCCGCCTTCGCGAACCGGCCTGCCCGCACCGTCGCGGCGCCGCCCGCGCCGGCCGTCGATTCGACCTCGTCGCTCGAAGTCGTCGAGGCGATGGCGCTGGGCGTGCTGATGCACCGCTACTCGCTGACCCGTGCGCAGGCGCTGTCGCGCCTGGAACGCATGGCCGCGGAGCAGTCGATCGAGACCGGGGAACAGGCCCGACGCATCGTCGAGGCCGTCGAGCAGCTGGCGCTCGGGAGCTGATCCCGCCAACGGCTCGAGCCGCGACGGCACCGATGCCGACAGCGGCGCCGGTCAGTTCGGCAGCGTGAAGTAGAAACGGGCGCCCTGCCCGACTTCGGACTCGGCCCAGATGTCGCCGCCATGCCGGCGCACGATGCGCCGCGCCGAGGCGAGCCCCACGCCGGTGCCCTGGAAATCGCTCGCGCTGTGCAACCGCTGGAACACGCCGAAGAGGCGGTCCGCGAAGCGCATGTCGAAACCCGCGCCGTTGTCGGTGACGACGAACACCCGTTCGCCCTGGCGCTGCTCGGACTCGAAGCGGATCTCGGCGTGGTCGCGCTTGCCGCTGTATTTCCACGCGTTGCCGAGCAGGTTCTCCAGCACCATGCGCAGCAGCGTCGGATCGCCCTGCACGCGCAGGCCCGACTGCACCTGCGCATCGACCGCGCGGGTCGGCGCGCCGCGGCGGAGCTCGTCCACGACCTGCGAGGCCAGCAGCGACAGGTCGACCGTCTCGTGCCGCAGTGCCTGCGACGACAGGTGCGACAGCGCCAGCAGCGAGTCGATCATGCTGTGCATCCGCGTCGAGGCGCCGAGCACCCGGTCCAGGTGGTCGTTGCCGGCGCGATCCAGCAGCCGGCCGTAGTCTTCCTTGAGGATGCGGGTGAAGCCCTCGACCACGCGCAGCGGGGCGCGCAGGTCGTGCGACACGGTGTAGCTGAACGAGGCCTGGTCCGCCCGCGCCTGCTCCGCCGCCTGCATGGCCAGCGCCGCCGGCACGGTCTCGACCGCGCCCTGCGGCCACAGGCTCAGCAGCCTGGCGCCGCCGTGCGGCAGCGCCGTCAGGCACAGCCACCAGGCGCCGCAGGCGCTGCCGGACTGCAGGTCGGGCTGCGCCAGGGCCTGGCGGAGTTCCTCGGGCAGGCGCTCCTCGCAGGCGCGCCAGAGCTGGCCCCGCGCTTCCGAGCCGCCCATCATCTGCGCGGCGGCGTCGTTGAAATCGATCAGGCGCGTGGCGGCGCCGGTGCCGCCCGCCGCGGCGCCTCCAGCGCTGTTGCCGGCGCCGGCGTTATCGCTCAGCAGCCACGCGGGGCCGGGCAGCGCCTGCAGCCATTCGGTCGACGACGTGGCCGCCGTGCCGGCCGTGGGGCCCGAAAGCACCATGTCCGAATCCGCCGTCGGCGTGTCGTCCAGCACGCGCGCCGCGCCGAGATGACCGGCGAAGCGACCCGCCGCGTCCGTCGTCGCCTGTCCGCGCAGCTCCCAGCGACGGCCCTGGCCATCGACCACCCGCAGACGGTCGAAGCTCTGTCCGGGTTCGACCTGCCCGCGCAGGTCCGGAACCGGTGCCTCCGTCGACGCCCCGTTCGCGTCGGACAGCGGCTGGAAGCGCTCCCACAACCGCTGCGTCACCGCGCCGTTCATCGCCGTGCCGGCCCAGCTCGACGCGGGCGCGCCCTGGGGCGCCTGCCAGCGGATCAGGTGGTGCTGGGCGTCGGTCTGCCAGAGCCAGTCCGGCTGCAGCTGCGTCAGCGATTGGGCCTGCTGGCGGCTCTCGCGCAGCAGCTCGCCGAACTGCGCCCGCGCCAGCCGCACCGCCAGGTGCCAGGTCAGCGCGGCCACGAAGATCATCAGCGCGGCGCCCGCCATCACGGCGGTCAGCACCAGGCCGGGTCCGCTGGGCTCGAGGTTGAGCGCCAGCAGCAGGAGCAGGACCACGACCGCCAGCCCCAAGGCCAGCGCGGCTCCCTTCCATGGCCGACGGCGCGCGGCGGCTTCCCCAACCTGTTCATGCGAACCATTGTAGGCAGGCAACTGCTGGCCCCCGGACCTCGAACACGGGTGGGGGAGACCCTGCGCTTCGCCTCAGGCGGCATGGATGCGACACCCACCCCAGGACTTACCCCGAGCAGCGTCTCCAAGAACACCAGAATTGACTGCTTTTTCGCACGCTCGCATCCTTGCGGTGAACGACAATGGTCTGCAACTCCGCGTGGAACCACCCGCGGCGCCATGATCAGAAGATGTCACCAGACTACGCCACGACCATGCCCTCCCGGACGCAGCCCGAACCCGCCGTG
Organism: Roseateles chitinivorans; assembly: GCF_050632145.1. GTDB lineage: Bacteria > Pseudomonadota > Gammaproteobacteria > Burkholderiales > Burkholderiaceae_C > Roseateles > Roseateles chitinivorans_B. The sequence continues at coordinate 3,098,536 of NZ_CP192577.1, read as the reverse complement.
CTGGACGACCAGGCCCTCGCCCGTCTGCGCGAGCTGGACCCGGAGGGTGTGAACCATCTGCTGGAGCGTGTCGTGGCCGCCTTCCTGAAATCGCTGGACCAGCAGGAACAGGTGCTCGCGGCGGGCCGCGACGCGCCGCGCGACCTGAACGCGCTGCGCCACGTGGCGCACACCCTGAAGTCGGCCGCGGCCAGCCTGGGCGCCACGGCGCTGTCGCAGCGCTGCGCCGAGATCGAGGGCCTGGCCCGCTCCGGCCGCGAGGACGGCCTGGCCGACCTGATCGGGACCGTGCAGGACGACATCGCCGCCGCCCGCCTCGCCATGCAGCAACTGGTGCGACCCGCACGATGAGCCGCGTCGTGAAGGAAGGCGAACTGATCGAGCGGCCGCGCGTCCTGCTGGTGGACGACGACCCGGTCAACCTGATGCTGAGCGAGGCCGCGCTGCAGGAGCACGGCTTCGAGGTCACCGCGCTGAGCGGCGGGCTGCAGGCGCTGCAGCTGGTGACGCAATGGACGCCGGAACTCATCGTGCTGGACGCGCTGATGCCGGAGCTCGACGGCTTCGAGACCTGCGAGCGGCTGCGCGCCATGCCCGGTTTCGAGAACGCCCCCATCCTGATGCTGACCGGCCTCGACGACGAGGCCTCCATCAACCGCGCCTACCAGGCCGGCGCGACCGATTTCTTCGTCAAGTCCACCCAGTGGCGGCTGCTGGCCGGCCGGCTGCGCTACATGCTGCGCAGCTCGCGCACGCGCCAGGAACTCGAGCGCAGCAAGTCCAAGCTGGCCCGCGCGCAAGACCTGGCCCGCATGGGCAGCTTCGAGTGGCAGACCGGCCACGGCTTCAAGCTTGCCAACGAGGCGCTGCGCGTCTTCGGCCGCGGGCCGATCGATCCGCTGGACTTCATCGGCGTGATGCGCATGGTGCCGCGCGAGGAGCGCCTGCTCTTCATGCGGCTGCTGCGCGACGTCGTCGCCCACAACTCGGTGCTGGTGACCGACCTGCCGTTCACGCTGCTGGACGGCCGCAAGCGCGTCATCCACATCGAGGCCGAGCCCGAGTTCAACGAGCACGGCAACGCCTGCGGCTACACCGGCGTCATCCAGGACGTGACCGACCGCCGCATGGCGGAGGACCGCATCCGCGAGCTGGCCAACTTCGACGCGCTGACCGGGCTGCCCAACCGCCGCCAGTTGATGTGGCGCGCCGAGCGCGCCATCGAGGCCGGCCGCCGCATGGGCCACGAGGTCGGCCTGCTGCTGATCGACCTGGACCGCTTCAAGGTCATCAACGACACGCTGGGCCATGCCGCCGGCGACGACCTGCTGATGGAAGTCGGCCGCCGCCTGCGCTCCTGCGTGCGCCACAGCGACCAGGTGATGGAAGGGATGCTGGAATCGGTCGGCACGCGCTCGCACCGCACGCTGGAGGCCGTGGGCCGCCTGGGCGGCGACGAGTTCGTCGCGCTGCTGCCCGAGGTCGGCGACGAGAGCGATGCCGAACGCGTCGCCGAGCGCGTGCTGGAGGCGCTGCGCGAGCCGATCTTCATCGCCGGCCAGGAATGCTTCGTGACCGCGTCGGTGGGCATCTCGCTCTACCCGCGCGACGGCCTGACGATGGCCGACCTGCTGCGCAACGCCGACGTCGCGATGTACGCGGTCAAGAACCAGGGCCGCAACGCGTCGGCGCTGTATTCGCCGATGCTGGCGGGCCGCGGGCGCGAGAAGCTCGAGCTCGAGTCGGCGCTGCACAAGGCGATCGAGCGCGACGAGCTGGTGCTGCACTACCAGCCCAAGATCGACGTCCGCACCGCCCGCATGGTCGGCGCCGAGGCGCTGATGCGCTGGCGCCGCGGCAACACGCTGGTGCCGCCGGGCGAATTCATCCCGCTGGCCGAGGAAACCGGCCTGATCGTGCCGCTGTCCGAATGGGCGCTGCGCGAGGCCGCGCGCCAGGCCAAGGTCTGGCAGCTGAATTTCGGCTTCAGCGAGTCGATCGCGGTGAACCTGCCGAACCGGCTGTTCGAGCGTTCGGACCTGGTCGAGCACATCCACCAGTTCGTCAGCCAGTGGGGCGTGCCGCACCGCGCGATCCAGCTCGAGATCACCGAGACCGGCCTGATGAAGGACCTGCAGAGCGTGATCCCGTCGCTGCACCGGCTCAACGAGGTCGGCGTCGAGATCTCGATCGACGACTTCGGCACCGGCTACTCGTCGCTGGCCTACCTGACGACGCTGCCGATCTCCGAAGTGAAGATCGACCGCAGCTTCGTCCGCGACCTGGGCATCACGCCGCAGAGCTCGGCGGTGGTCACCGCGATCATCGCGCTGGCACGCTCGCTGGGCCTGCAGGTCATCGCCGAAGGTGTCGAGACGCTGCGGCAGATGGAAGTCCTGAGACGGCTGGACTGCAGCCTGATGCAGGGTTTCCTGTTCAGCAAGCCGCTGCCGCCGGACGACCTGGAGCGCTGGCTCGCGCAGACCGTGCTGCCGCGCAAGGCCCCCTGGATCCTGCCGACGTCCGACGCCGGCGAAGACCTTCCGACACGCTGAGCCCGGTCCCGGCCGCGAGCGTCAGCGCCCTCCCCCGCATTCACCGAGTCCCGACCGATGCCGCAGCAGCCCCCGCTCTCCTGGCAAAAGCGGCCCTGCGCCGGCTGGCGCTGGACAAGCTGGAACCCACCCCCGAGAACTACGCCCGCGCCTATGCGCAGGAGTCCGGCGAGCCCGCCCGCGGCGGCGCGGGCACGCAGCTGCCCGAACGCGCGCAGGGCTCCGTCGCCCGGCTGCTCGGTCTGGCGGTGCCCGATCCGCAGCAGCGCCAGGGCTTCGCGATGCAGGTGCGCGATGGCAAGTGGGACGAGCTCCAGCGCGCGCTGGAGGCGCTGCAGCAGACGCACGGTCCCGGCGCCCAGGCGGAGCAGCTGGCGCAGCTGATCGAACGGATGATGCGCGGCCTGGAACGCGGCGGCCGGCAATGGACGCTGGCGCGCAAGAAGGACGGCGTGCTGCGCGTGCTGCAGAGCAACCGCAGCGACCCGCAACGACTGACCCTGCGCCTGAAGCAGCTGGTGGCGAGCTGGGATTCCGACGTCAGCGACGCGCGCGTGGAAACGCAACCGGCGCCACTGGACGGCATCGAGGACGACGAGGACGAACGCGCCGGAACACCGAGCCAGTTCTTCAGCGAAGAAGAAGCCGCGCAGCCGCCAGCCGAGGCAGCAGCAGCCGCCGCCGCCGCGCGTTACGGCTCGCTCGACACGCTGATGGGCGAGGCGGGCCCGGGCCTGCAATCGTGGCCCGAGGTCGGCACGCACCTGAACGGCACCGTGCGCCACGCGCTGCGCTCGGACGACGCGCGGGCGCAGGAACTGATCGACGAACTCGGCGTGGCGCATGCGGAGCTGGTCCGCGACGGCGCGACGCCCGAGCGCGCGGGACAGATGGATGCGCTGTGCATCCGCGCGCGACGCTGGCTGGACCACCGCAACCACGCCTTCACCGAGCTGGGCAAGCTCTGTGGCGAGCTGACCGGCAGCCTGGCTGACCTGGCCGAGGACGACTCCTGGGCGCAGGGCCAGTGCGAGGCGATGAACCAGACCCTGGCGCAGGGCCTGACGGCGCGCAGCGTACGCTCGGTCAGCGAGCTGCTGCACGGCACGCGCGAGCGCCAGCAGAGCCTGCGCGAGGAACGCGGCCGCGCCCGCGACGCGCTCAAGGGCCTGATCAACCGGATGCTGCAGGAGCTGGGCGAGCTCGGCCAGCACACCGACCGCTTCAGCGACAGCGTGGGCAAGTACGCCACGGTGATCGAGCAGGCCGACTCGCTGGAGAGCCTGGCGGGCGTCGTGCGCGAGATGGTTGAGGAAAGCCGCAGCGTGCAGTCGCTGGTGCAGAACACGCAAGGTCGGCTGCGCGACGAACACGACCGGGCGACGCAGCTCGCCGGGCGCGTCGAACAGCTCGAAGGTGAGCTGCGCCGCCTGTCCAGCGAAGTCCAGACCGACCAGCTGACGCAGGTCGCCAACCGGCGCGGCCTGATCGCGACCTTCGAGACCGAACGCGCGAAGCTCGAGCGCGATCCCAAGCCGCTGGCGCTGGCGCTGCTGGACATCGACAACTTCAAGAAGCTCAACGACAACCTCGGCCACGCGGCCGGCGACGAGGCGCTGAAGGCGCTGGCGGCGCGGGTGTCGGGCATGCTGCGGCCGGGCGACAAGGTCGGCCGCTGGGGTGGCGAGGAGTTCGTGCTGATCCTGCCCGAAGCGCCGCTCGAGGAGGCACAGGCGGTGCTGCTGCGGCTGCAGCGTTCGCTGTCGGCCAGCCTGTTCATGCACGAGGGGCGCGACGTGTTCGTCACCTTCTCGGCGGGCGTGACGCTGTTCCGCGGCAACGAGACGATGGAGCAGGCGCTGGACCGCGCGGACGAGGCGCTCTACGAGGCCAAGCGCACCGGCAAGAACCGGGCGTGCGTCGCCTGAGGCGCATGATGCGTCCGGGGCGGGACGCCCGGAACCGTTGACACGGCGGGCCTGAGGTCCGCCGTCGTGCTTCAGCCATTCGCCGTCGATCGCACCGCGAGGCGGCGCCCCTTGAGGAGCCCGAGCGATGGACCACGCCGCGATCGATCCGACCCAGTTCATCCACATCCGGATGGTGCTGAGCATGGTGGTCAGCCTGTCCATCGCGCGGCTGCTGTCGGGGCTGGCGAAGTTCGTGCAGCACCCGGGCCGGCTGAAGGTCGACGGCGTCCACCTGCTGTGGGCGCTCTACATGATGGTGACGCTCATCCACTTCTGGTGGTGGGAGTTCGCGCTGAGCCGCGTGGGGCCGTGGCACTTCCTGCAGTTCGTGTTCGTGGTCGGCTACAGCGCGGTGCTGTACCTGCTGTGCGCGATCCTCTTCCCCGACGACATCGCCGAGTACGCCGGCTACCGCGACTACTTCCAGTCGCGGCGGCGCTGGTTCTTCGGCATCCTGGCGTTCACGCTGCTGCTGGACGTCGCGGACAGCGCGCTCAAGGGCACGGCGCACCTGCAGGAGCTGGGCACCGTCTACGGCGTGAAGACCGCGGGCGCGATCGTGCTGTGCGGCGTCGCCGCGCTGGTCACCAGCCGGCGCGTCCAGTGGGCGCTGGTGGTCGTCGCGCTGGCGGTGCAGCAGTGGCGGATCCTGCGGCTCTACAACGTGCTGTCGTGACCCCTCGTCGAGCGCCACCGTCGCGAGCCGCCGTCACGGGCCGCCAGGAGCTTTCTCCGTGCGCGGCCCGGGCCCGTCCTCAGGCCTTGATGCACTTGCGCACCGTGTCGACGGTGCGGGTCGTGATCTGCTTGCCGAAGGTCTTCTCCAGCATCGTCATGAACAGCGGGCCCGTCTCGTTGGGCAGGTAGTGGCTGTAGACCTCGACGCCCTCGAGCTTGCAGATTGCAGCGCCGTCGCTTTCGAACGGCAGCACGACCTGACCCTCGTGCGGTCTCTTGAGGAAGGTGATCAGCTGCTTGGCCGCGGCCGGCGGATGGAAGGCGGCGTGGTGGTCGGCGTCGACGATCCTTCCGAGGTGCTCGACCGGCCGCACGGTGGTGGCGAAGGCCTTGGCGAGCGTGTCGGTCATCGCCTGCTCGGCGATGCGCTCGAGCTCGTCGACCGGCGCGCCGGGGTGGTCGAAGACGACGTTGCCACTGGAGATCACCGTTTTCACCCGCGTGAAGCCGGCGGCCTCGAACGCGCGGATCAGGTCCGGCATCCGGGCGTTCATCGGGCTGACCCCGCGGAGGAAGGCGACGTAACGGGGCATGGCGAGATCCGGAAGGAGCTGAGGATCGGCGGAGTCTACGGTCGTTGGCCCGATGCTCAATCAACAACAGTCGTTGCCCATTGAGCAACAGGTGTTGCCGATTCGACCACGGACGGCGCCAGATGCGGAACGACCTTCAGCGCTGCGCCAGGATCGTCACCGCATACAGCAACAGCCCGATGACGCCGCCCACCAGCGTCCCGTTCAGCCGGATGAACTGCAGGTCGCGCCCGACGCTGAGCTCGATCTGCCGCACGAGGCTGCGGTCGTCCCAGTCCTTGACGGTGGACGCGATGTGGCGCGTGATGCCTTCGCGCATGCTGCCGACCATGCGGCCCGCGGCGGAAAGCACATGCTCGTTGATCGCCTGCACCAGCGCCGGATCGCGGCTCAGCCGGTCGCCGAGCGCCGCCAGCGACTGGTCCAGATGCCGCATCAGCACCGAGTCCTCGCGGCGCAGGTCCTGCTCGATGGTGGCGCGGACCTCCGTCCAGACGCCGTCCAGGTAGGCGCGCACGTCGTCGCTCTGCACGACGCGGTCCTTCATCGCGTTGATATCGCTCGCGAACGCGGGGTCCTGGCGCAGGCGCTCGATGAATTCGAGGATCCAGGCATCGAACTGGCGGCGCACCGAGTGGTCGGGCTGCGCGAGCGCGGTCTGCACCTCCTCGACCAGCTGCAGCGCCAGCTTGTCGGACAGGCTGTCGGCCATCTTGTCGACGTTGGCGATGGTGTCCACGAGCTTGATCGCCTTCGGCCACTGGGTGCTGGCGAACTTCACCAGCCGCGCCGCGACGAGCGCCCGCACCTCCGGCGTGGCCAGGTAGTCGCGCAGCTTGGACAACGCGCCGTCGAGCACGTCCTGGTGGCGGCCGGACTTGGTCAGCACGTCCAGGACCGAGGCGGCCGTGCCGGTGGCGTTCCAGGACAGCGCGCGGGCGACGAGGAACTCGCCGATGGCGCGGCGCACGGCCTGCTCGTTGAGCAGCGAGAGCGCCTCGACGGCCATCGTGCGGACGGAGCCGGTCACCTGCGCAAGGTTGACGGGCTCGCGCAGCCACTGGCCGAGGCGCTCGGCGGGGTTGAGGACCTGCAGCTTCTCGAGCAGGACCTCGGGGTGGAGGAAGTTGTCGCGGACGAACTCGGCCAGGCTGTCGGCGATGCGGTGCTTGCCCTGCGGGATGAGCGCGGTGTGCGGGATCGGCAGGCCCAGCGGATGGCGGAACAGCGCGACGACGGCGAACCAGTCGGCCAGGCCGCCGATGGCGGCGGCCTCGCAGAAGGCCTTCAGCCAGGCCCACGGGCCCTGGGCGCCCATGACGAGGCTGACGAGCAGGCCGGCCAGCGACGCCAGCAGGCAGCCCAGCGCGACCCGCTTCATGCGGCGCAGGTCGACGGCGCGAGGGTCGGAAGGACTCGGTGAGGAGATCAGCGGCATCGGCGACGGGGCGGCAGTTTCGGTGCCTGGGGCACCCGCCGACCGGGCGGGCGGGACGATGGTGAGCTTGTATCACCAGTCCGTGCCGCTTCCCGCCCCTCAGCGCGTCGGAGTCAAGACGGATGCCATGGCGTGGCGGAACGCCTGGCCGAAGACCTTCCCCGGGGGTCGTTCGGCGGAAGGATCGCTATTGGCGAAAGCTCAAGGCACCGTGTAGATGACCGGGACGGAATATGTCCAGGTGTGGCCGTAGGCGACGGCGTCGATGCGGATCGTCGCGTTGTAGGTGCCGCTTGCCAGGCACGAGGGGAATCCGACCAGGCCGCAGCGATTGAACCGGAACCGCACGTGCCGCGCATTGTTGGCGGGTCCGTCGCCGGAAGTGAACGGGACCACGTCATAGCCCTGCAACCAGTCCGGGGCGGGACTGCCGATCCGGGTGATGTTCAAGACGCTCTGGATGGGCATCAGCACATCGACGCTCGCCAGCAGGGAGTCGCCGCCGGCGCTGGAGACTTCCAGGGTCGGGGTCAGCAGGGTCAGGGCTTGCACGCTGGCGCCCGCGACCTCGTAGCTGAGGGTCACGACCTTGTCCTTGAAGCCGGGCGAAGACAGTCCGAGCGTGGCGGTGTAGGTGCCGGCCCAGCCGCCCAGCGGCTTGATCTGCATGCCGGTGGGCGTGTTCTTGAAGGAGAACACCTCATTGGTCGCCCGGAATGTCCCGCCTCGCGGGTCCCGGTGCTCGACGAGCGACATGAAGAGGCTGTAGGTCTTGCCCGCCGGCAAGGTCACGGCGAGGTCCTGCGCCGGCCCGCCCGCGCCCACGGGTGCCGAGAAGTTCAGCGTGGTGGCGCTGACCGCCAGGGTGTCGATCTGGACGTCCTTGCGCACGGTCTGCGGGGACCCGGCGTACTGCTGCGTGCAGGCGGCGTCCTTGCACACCTTGATGACGACGGGCTGCGTGTAGCGGCCGGGACCCGCGCTGTTGCCGACCGACAGCGTCAAGGAGGCGCGGTTGCCCGTGAGGGCCGGCGCCGCTCCGACAACGAGCCGGTCGGGGTCGTCCACGATCACGTAGACGGTGTCGCTGCCGGGCGTGCCGGAGAAGCTGGCGCTGAGCGTGAACTCCGGAAGCTTCGCTTGGGCGCCGTCGCCCATGGCGACGGCGATCGAGCCGGGGCTGAGTTCGCCGATGCTGAGTTCGGGCGCGGCGTCGCTTCCGCCGCCGCCGCACGCGGCGAGCGCCAGGGCCAGCGCAGAAACGGTCAGGCCCCTGGACATCGCGCGGGCCACACGCGCCATGGATCGAATCATCACCCCTCCCGGGTCGTCAGTTCTTGTCTTGAAGGGCAGCGCGCGCTCATTGCAAGAGCACGACGGCTGGCTCGGCGCGGTCGCACGAAGCGGCGGGAGGATATGTCAGTCCGCTTTACAGAGCCTGCCAAGCCCGCTTGACTGTGGGGGCGGCGCCACGACCGCCTGCGCGGCGATCCCGCCCTCAAGGGCCAGGCCTTGCCCTTGAAGGCCGCAGCGTGGGGGACGCCATCAACGCGGGCGCGGGCGCCGCGCTTGAGCCGATCGGAGCAGGCCGTCTTCCCTGCGACCTCTAGAATTCACCGATGCAGTCCAGGATCCCGTGCCGCCATCCCAGCACCCGTGAGGCGTGCCGCAGGGATGTCGCGCGCCTGCGCAGCTTCATGCGCCATCGCGCCGCCCGGATCTCGCAGAGCCGCCAGTCCGGCTGTTCGCGCCTGACGCCGCCGTAGCAAGCCCTGCCCCTTCCGCAGCACCGGGGTCGAAGCGCCAGCGTCTCGAGCCCGGAGGTCCACGCTTGTCCAAGATCCCGCGCGCGGGATCCACGCCGCCATGTCCCGACACACCCACCCCTTCCGCGCCGAATGGGCGCCCAGCATTCCGCGCGAGCTCATGGCCGGCGCGGTCGCGACCTTCGCCCTGATCCCGGAGGTCATCGCCTTCTCGTTCGTCGCCGGCGTCGATCCCGCGGTCGGCCTGTTCGCGTCCTTCGTCATCAGCCTCGTCATCGCCTTCACCGGCGGGCGACCCGCCATGGTGTCCGCTGCGGCAGGTTCCGTCGCGCTCGTCGCCGCGCCGCTGGTCCACGCCCACGGCGTGCAGTACCTCTTCGCCGCCGGTCTCCTGGCGGGTGTGGTGCAGATCCTGTTCGGCTGGCTCCGGCTCGGCGTGCTGATGCGCTATGTCTCCGGCTCGGTGCGGACAGGCTTCGTCAACGCCCTGGCCATCCTGATCTTCTCGGCCCAGATGCCCCACCTGATCGGCGCGAACGCGGCCACCTGGGCCATGGTCGGCGCCGGTCTCGTGATCATCTACGGGCTGCCCCGGCTGACCACCGCCGTCCCTTCCCCGCTGATCTGCATCGTGGTGCTTACGCTGGCGGCACACTGGCTCCGGCTCCCGCTGAAGACGGTCGCTGACCTCGGCCACCTGCCGGACGGCCTGCCGAGTTTCGGACTGCCGCAGGTGCCGCTCTCGCTCGAGACCCTGCGGCTGATCGCGCTCCCCGCCCTCGCGATCGCCATGGTCGGCCTGCTGGAATCGATGATGACGGCCAGCGTCGTCGACGACCTCACCGACACGCCGAGCGCCAAGAACCGCGAGTGCGCCGGCCTCGGCGCGGCCAACATCGGGGCCAGCCTCTTCGGCGGCATCGCCGGCTGCGGCATGATCGGCCAGACCGTCAGCAACGTCCGCTACGGTGGCCGAGGGCGGCTCTCGACGCTGTTCGCCGGCGCCTTCCTGCTCGTGCTGATGGTGCTGCTCAGGCCGTGGGTGTCGCAGGTGCCGGTGGCGGCGCTGGTGGCCATCATGGTGATGGTCTCCGCGGCGACCTTCGACTGGGGATCGGCCCGCGCGCTGCTGAAGCATCCGAAGCTGTCCAGCGCGGTGATGGTCGCCACCGTCGCGGTGACCGTGTCGACGGACAACCTGGCTGCCGGCGTCGCGGTGGGCGTGCTGCTCAGCGGCGTGTTCTTCACCGCCAAGGTCGCGCGCCTGCTGGACGTGACGAAGTCCGGCGACGAGGTGCTGACCTATCGCATCAGCGGCCAGGTGTTCTTCGCCTCCGCCGACCTGCTGGTCGATGCCTTCGACGTGCGCGACATCGACGGCAGGCCCGTCCGCATCGATCTGGGCGGCGCGCACTTGTGGGACATCACCGCGGTGAACGCGCTGGACAAGGTCTGCCAGCGCTTGCGCCGGCACGGCAGCACGGTGGAGGTCGTCGGCATGAATGCGCACAGCCGCGCGCTGATCTCGAAGCTGGACCTGGGGATCGAGTAGCCGACGGCCGCCGCGGACCGTCGCCATCCTGCGCCCCATGGCTTCTTAACGCGCCATCCGCTACCCTCCACGCCGCATGCCAGGACGCCGGTTCTCGGTACCGGTCGACGCAGGGAGATGATGATGAACAGACTCGGACGGTCGCTTGCGTGCGCCGTGCTCTTGTGCGGGAGCGTGTGCGGCGTCCAGGCCCAGCAGCTCAAGGTCGGCTACGTCGACGTGCAGAAGGTCATCAACGACAGCGCGCCCGGCAAGGCGGCCCAGGTCCAGCTGCAGGAGGAGTTCAGCAGGCGCCAGAAGAATCTCCAGGACCTCGATGGCAGCTGGAACGCCGCGACGGCGCAGCTGGAGAAGGACGCGCCCACGCTCTCCGAACTGGAGCGCGTGCGCCGCGGCAAGGACGTCGCGGACCAGGCGCGCGCGCTGGAGCGGGCGAAACGGGAGTTCGACGGCGATCTCGAGTACCGCAAGGCCCAGGAGTACGCCACCTTGAAGGAGCGCGTCGAGCGTGCGATCAAGGCGGTCGCCCAGGAGCGCAAGATCGATCTGATCTTCGTGGAGCACGTGGCCTTCGCCAAGGAGAGCGCCGACCTCTCGATGCTCGTCATCGAGGCGGTGAACGCACAGCGCTGAACACGATGCGCAGCGACGGGCGACGCGCCCGCCGCTCGCCTCTCAAGCGCTCGTCCCCTACCCGTTCTCTTCCTCTTCCACCCTGCGCATGCTCGGCGCGCCCGCTCCACCCGGTCGCATCACGACGTCGGGGAGCGCCGGCGCCGCAGGCGGCGTGCCTGTCGGGTCCTCCGGATCCGCCGCGGGCGTCCCGGCCGAGTCCTCGTCGACCTGGATCACCTGGGCCGCCGCGCGCAGGTAGGCCAGCGCCGCGGCGGGGTCGCGCGAACCGCGCGCCACCTCTTCCAGCGAGCCCGAGCGACGCAGCGCCTTGTTGAGTTCAGGCACTTCGTCGCCCAGCGCGCGGACCGCGTCGAGCGCGCTCATCAGGTCGAGCAGGCCGCCGAGCTTCGGGCGCGAGACGTCGGGACACAGGCGGCCCACCAGCGCCGGCTGCGTGCGCAGCGCGTCGGCCAGGGCGATGGCCTCGCGGTCGCGCAGCGGGGCAAGGTGGCCGGTGCCGTGCAGCAGCATCGGCGCCATCGCGCGCAGGAACCCCGACGGCAGGTTGGCGTAGAGATCACGGAGCAGCGTCGCGGCCTCGTGCAGTTGCAGGCGGATCGCCGCGCGCGCCACGGGTCGCATCGCCGGGTCGTTCTCGACCTGATAGCGCCACACGCAGGCAGCGGCCAGATAAAGCGCGGACAGCACGTCGCCCAGCCGCGCCGACAGCAACTCCATCCGCTTGAGCTTGCCGCCGAGCAGTCCCATCGCGAGGTCGGCCGTGAGCGCGTACCGGGCCGACAGCGACGCGATGAGCTTCGCCTCCGCCCGCAGGTCGTCCGGGGGATTGCCGCGCAGCGGCGCCCCGGCCAGGCTGCGCCAGAGGTTGCGCATCACATGGCCGACATGGCCGGCGAGCGCGCGGCCCAGCCGCTCCGGATCCTGCGCCTGCACGGCCTGCATTTCCTCGAGCACGAAGGGATGGCAGCGGGTCGCCCCCTGGCCGAAGATGATCAGCGCGCGGGACAGCAGGTTGGCGCCTTCCACCGTGATGGCGATGGGCGCGTGGCGGTAGGCCACGCCCAGCAGGTTGCGCGGTCCGGCGATGATCCCCTTGCCCCCGAGCACGTCCATCCCGTCGTTGACCGCGCGGCGGCCGGCCTCGGTGAGCTGCACCTTGAGGATGGCGCTGGCGACGCTGGGCTGCTCGCCCGCGTCGAGCGCCGCGGCGGTGTAGCGTCGCGCGGCGTCGGTGGCGTAGAGCCGCGCGGCCATCTGCGCGGTGATGCCCGCGATCGCGTGGAAGCGTCCGATGGGCAGGCCGAACTGCTCGCGCACCTGGCCGTAGCCGTTGACCACGAACAGCGCGGTCTGCTGCATCGCCGCGCCCAGCGCCGGCAGCGAGATGGCGCGGCCGGCGGCCAGGCATTCCATCAGCATGCGCCAGCCCTGGCCGACGCGCTCCTCGCCGCCGATCACCCAGTCCATCGGCACGAAGACGTCCTCGCCGCGGATCGGGCCGTTCATGAAGGCCGAGTCCATCGGACGATGGCGGTGGCCGATCTCCATGCCGGGCGTCGGCACCGGCAGCAGCGCGCAGGTGATGCCGAGTTCCTGGTGGCCTTCGGGGCGCGACGGGTCGATCGCCTGGAAGGCCAGGCCGACCACGCTCGCCACCGGCGCGAGGGTGATGTAACGCTTGTCGAAGCGCACGCTGAAACCGCGCACCGTCCTGCCATCGACGACGCGTTCGGTGAGCACGCCGCGGTCCGGGATGGAGGCGGCGTCCGACCCGGCGTACGGCGAGGTCAGTCCGAAGCACGGCAGCTCGCGGCCGTCGGCCAGGCGCGGCAGGTAATGCTGTTGCTGGGCCGGCGTGCCGTAGCGCAGCAGCAGCTCGGCCGGGCCCAGCGAGTTGGGCACCATCACGGTCACCGCGCAGGCCGTGTTGACGGTCGCGATGCGGGTCACGACCTCGGCATGCGCGTAGTGGCCGAAGCCCAGGCCACCGTGCTCCCTGGGGATGATCATCCCGAAGAAGCGGTGCTCGCGCAGGTACTGCCAGACCTCGGGCGGCAGGTCGCCGGCCGTGTCGATGGCATGGTCGTCGAGCATGCCGATGAGTGTGGTCACCTCGTGGTCGAGGAAGCGGCGCTCCTCGTCGGTGAGGCGGTTCGGGCCCTGCGCGATCAGGGCGTCGAAATCGGGCCGCCCGGCGAAGAGCTGGCCCTCGAAACCGACCGTGCCGGCTTCGAGCGCGGCCCGTTCGGTGTCGCCCATCGCAGGCAAGGCCTTGGAGAATGGCGCCATCGCGAGACGCCCGAGGAGTCGGTGAAATCCCATGGAACGAGCCTAGGTCCGCGCGACCGTCCGCGACGTCAGCCTGGGGCGCGCCGGCGCGTAGGACGTCAGGCCATGCCGGGCGATGCGCGCAGGATCATGGCGACCGCCAGTTCGGACGAGGGCTCACCACAGCCCCCTGGCCACCACGACGACCACGACGACCACGACGACCAAGACGCCCGACGCCAGGGTCACCCCGCCGGCGGTGGTCGGCTTCCAAAGCAGCGACAGCGTTCCCGCCAGGATGTTCAGCGCCCCCGCCGCCAGGGCCGCCAGGACCAAGACCCCCGCGACCAGCATCGGCTGCGCAATCAGCAAGGCGTGCGCGTGCGGCACGCCCCGCTGCAGGGTCAGTGCCCACAGCAGGCCGGCGACGGCCATCAGCAACCACGGCATGGCAGCCAGTAGGGGGAGCCAGACCTCGCGCATCGCGACGCCCACGCGTGACTCGACGTTGTCGCCGACAGCAGCCGCGCGGCTGGCACAGAAAGGCATGGATGAATCGTTGTCCACAGGCGTGGCCTCCCTGAGTGCAAGCATAACCATGGCCCGCCACGCCGCGTCGACGGCGCGGACCGCCGGGGCATCTAGACTCCCGTCCTTTTCTGGACGACTCCCCGGATGCGTGTGCAACGGATCATCACCTGGCTCTGCACGGGCGCGCTGGCCGCCTGCGCCTCGGTTTACACCGTCGTACTCGTCCTGATGCTGCTCGACGGCCGCGTCTCCGAGTTCTCCAAGTCGTCCGGGCCTCACCGCGTGATCGCCTTCGACGACGAACCCGCGATGTTCATCGTCAGCTTCTTTCCGCACGGTCTGCTGATGGCCTGGATCTGGTGGCTGACGTGGCAGACATGGCGGAGGCTTCCGGGTGCGCTCGAAGACCTGGCCGGCTTCGGCATGCTCGAACGCTTGCGCGCACGCCGACCGATCGAGCGCCGCATGGCCGGCCTCATGATGGTGGCGTTGATCGTGTCAAGCCTGCTGGCCCTGTTCGGGCTGCCGCCTGCGCCGTTCAGACGCGCAGTCCTGGTGGTCCAGGTCCTGCTCTGGGTCGCGTCCACGCTGCTGATTCCCATCGCGTCGCTGACGGTGGGAGTCGTTCATACCAAAGAGGGATCGATCGCGAGGGCCAACGAGCCTTGGCGCTTCTGGCGCGGTCTGATCAAGTTGACGGCGACGTGGACCGCGATGCTGTGCTGCGTGCTGTTCATCAGCTGGAAGTCGTGGTAGCGGCACGCGCCCACAACCCATGAGATGCAACGATGCGTTGCGCGAGCACAGGCCGACGAATGAAGTCGACGAACTGCTCCGAGGCGTCGAACGGCGCCCCGCAGCGCGGGGACCTGTGAACCTGTGCCGCCCTCTCTTGCGCGAAAGGGTCAGTCCTTGCAATCGGGGCTTCCGGCATCACTGGCCTCGACGGGAATCGTAATCGCACGCAGCCCCCGGGCCGTCCTCCGACGCCCCGGAAGATCCGCTCCCGCGATGGCAAACTCCGCCGACTTCCCCAAGGAGGGCGCATGGGTTTTGTGACGACGCGCACCATGGCGCGCGACTACGACGTCATCGTCGTCGGTTCGGGCGCCGGCGGCGGCCAGACGGCCTACACACTCGCGCTGGAAGGCGTGAAGGTGCTGATGCTGGAGGCCGGCCGGTACTACGACTTCCGCACCGAGACGCCGATGTTCCAGGCCTCGCACGACGCGCCGCTGCGCGGCGCGGGCACACCGGACAAGGCCTTCGGCTTCTACGACGCGACGGTGGACGGCGGCTGGCAGGTGCCGGGTGAGCCCTACACGCAGGCCTCCGACAACCAGGAACAGCGCTTCGAGTGGTGGCGCGCCCGCATGCTGGGCGGCCGCACCAACCACTGGGGCCGCATCTCGCTGCGCAACGGGCCCTACGACTTCAAGCCGCACACCCGCGACGGGCTGGGCTTCGACTGGCCCATCGACTATGCGGACCTGGCACCCTACTACGACAAGGTCGAGATGCTGGTGGGCATCTACGGCACCAACGAGGGCCTGGAGAACACGCCCGACTCGCCCGAGGGCTGCCTGCTGCCCGCCCCCGCCGCGCGCGTGGGGGAACGCCTGGTCGCGCAGCGCGCCGGCAAGCTCGGCATCCCGGTGGTGCCCATCCACCGCGCGGTGCTGACCGCCAAGCTCGACGACGCCCGCATCCCCGCGCTGCTGCATCCCGGCAACCCGCGCGCGCAGGCGCTGGTCGCGCAGTCCATGCGCGAGCGCGCCGCCTGCTTCTGGGCCACGCCGTGCTCGCGCGGCTGCTCCATCGGCGCGACCTACCAGAGCCCCGCAGTGCACCTGCCGCCGGCGCTCGCCAGCGGCCATCTCGACGTGCTGTGCGACGCGATGGTCTACGAGGTTACGACGAAGGACGGCAAGGCCAGCGGCGTGCGCTTCGTCGACCGCAAGACCGGCAAGCACATCGAGGCCAGGGCCCGCGCGGTGGTGCTCTCCGCCAGCGCCTGCGAGTCGGCGCGCATCCTGCTGAACAGCAGGACCAGCGCCTACCCGCAGGGCCTGGCCCAACAGCAGCGGCAAGGTCGGCAAGTACGTGATGGACACCGTCGGCAGCGACCTGTCCGGCCAGGTGCCGTTGCTGGAGAACCTGCCGCCGCACAACGAGGACGGCGCCGGCGGCTCGCACATGTACGCGCCCTGGTGGCTGTACGGCCAGCAGGGCAAGGACTGGGCGACGAAGGGCCTGGGCTTCGCCCGCGGGTATCACATCGAGCTGGGCACCGGCCGCCGCATGCCCGGCGCCGGCACCGGCGCGGGCCTGGAGTGGCTGACGAAGGGCAGTTACGGCGCGAAGTTCAAGCAGGACGTGCGCCGCACCTTCGGTTCCTTCGTCTACTTCGCCGGGCGCGGCGAGATGATCCCCAACGAGCAGTCGTTCTGCGAGATCGACCCGACGACCAAGGACCGCTTCGGCATCCCCGTGCTGCGCTTCCACTGGCAGTGGTCGGAGCACGAGACCCGCCAGGCCGCGCACATGCAGAAGACCTTCGCGGCGATCGTCGAGGCGATGGGCGGCAAGGTGCTGGACGGCGGCCCCGAACTGGACGGCCGCAAGGCCATCGCCCCGGGCGGCTACATCATCCACGAGGTCGGCGGCGCGATCATGGGCGCCGACGCCCGGACCTCGGTCACCAACCGCTGGGGCCAGACCTGGGACGTGCCCAACCTGTTCCTGTCCGACGGCGCGCCCTTCGCCTCCAATGCCGACAAGAACCCGACGCTGACCATCATGGCGCTGGCCTGGCGCCAGGCCGACCACATCGTCGACCGCTTCCGCAAGAAGGAGCTCTGACATGGACCGCAGAACGACCCTGCAATGGATGCTGGCCGCCGCCGCGGCGCTCAGCGTCGACGTGTCGGCCGGCGCCACGCCCGCCGGCAGGAAGGGCGGCAAGCCCAAGGGCTACGGCACCGACCCGCTGCTGACGAAGAGCTACAAGAGCGGCGAGCTGTGGCCGCTGACCTTCAATGCCGCGCAGAACCGCACCGCGCAGGCGCTGTGCGGCCTCATCATCCCGGCCGACGACCAGTCGCCCAGCGCCGCGCAGCTGCAGGTGCACCGCTTCATCGATGAATGGATCAGCGCACCCTACCCCAACCAGGCCAAGGACAAGCCGGTCATCGTGGAGGGCCTCGCCTGGCTGGAAGCCGAGAGCGCGAAGCGCTTCGGCGGCAGGCGCTTCGACCAGCTCGACGTCGCACAGCAATCGCAGATCGCCGACGACATCTGCTGGACCGAGTCCGCCAAGCCCGGGTTCGCCACCGCCGCGCGCTTCTTCAAGCGCTTCCGCGATCTGACCGCCGGCGGCTTCTACACGACGCCCGACGGCATGAAGGACGTCGGCTTCGTCGGCAACATCCCCTCCGTCACCTTCGACGGCCCGCCCCTCAAGGTCCTGCAGATCGTTGGAGTCGCCTGATGCGCCTTGCCCCTGTTGTCGCCGCGGCCTCGGCCGCCCTCGCCCTGTCCGCCACTGCCCACGCCGCCGACATGCCCAACACCCTCACCGCCGAAGAGACCGCCGCCGGCTGGCAACTGCTGTTCGACGGCACGAGCCTCGACCACTGGCGCGCCAGCGACCAGCCCGGCACCTTCAGCGTGAAGGACGGCGCCATCGTCGTCCGCGGCCCGCGCTCGCACCTGTTCTACACGGGACCGGTGCAGCAGCACGACTTCAGGAACTTCGAGCTGAAGGTCGACGTGATGACCTTCCCCAAGGCCAACTCCGGGGTCTACTTCCACACGAAGTGGCAGGAGGTGGGCTGGCCCGAGCTGGGCTATGAAGTGCAGGTCAACAACTCGCACAGCGACCCCAGCCGCACCGGCGGACTGTGGGGTGTCCAGGACTACCTGAAGGTCGTGTCGCCGGACCACCAGTGGTTCACGCTGACGGTGCGCGTCGAAGGCAAGCACGTGACGACCTTCGTGAACAGCGAGAAGACGGCCGACTACACCGAGGAGTCGCCGATCGTCCGCAAGAAGGGCCTGGAGAAGCGCTACATCGCCAGCGGCACGTTCGCACTGCAGGGGCATGACCCGGAGAGCGAGGCGCATTTCAGGAACATCAAGGTGAAGGTGCTGCCTTGAGCTTGACGAAGGCTCGCTTCAGCCATGCCGCAAGGCATCATCTCGACGCGGCATGACGAACCCGCTCACAGATCGCGAGCTCGTCGACCTTCTGGTGTCGCTCCCTCAGCACCGGTTGGTGGAGGTTGTCGCGTTATCGATGGAACTGCGCAAGGCTGAGGTCGCTCGCCCCGATTGGGAGGAGGCCAAACTCGTGCTTGCCGAGGCTCATCGATTCAATGAGACGTCTGGAACACCGTCGCCCTGGGAACTTCTTGTCCTGGCGAGACCGCAAACTCTCGGCGAGTTCGTCACGGAGGGTAGCGGCCCAAGCCAAGAAGGCGGTTGCTGCGGATTCAACCTCGTCAGCTATGCCAAGCGCATTCTTTGCCCCGTATGTGGCCGACAGGCCAGTGCGACATAGGACGACCGTGCAACGCTCGTTTGAGCGGCATCCAACGGGACGACGTTCCAGGACCGCAGCGAGCTCGGACATTCCCATATGGCTCAAGGCGCTCAATGTCCGGTCGCTTCAATCGCCCTGCGGTGCGGACTGGCCGCAGGATGAGCGCGAGCGGCTCGGCCGAGAGAAGCTTGTCCATGGCGCGCGTTACCAACACGAGGGCATCGGTTCTGTTGTCGACCCGAGCCGAGGACTCGGACTCGTCCACGGATTCCTACTCGACTGGAGAAGTCCCGGACGTCGAGCACGTCGAGTTCGATATCGTCAGACTGGATATCACCGCCTCTTGAATCGATCATCCTCCGATGCCCACTCCTCCGACCCACATCGACGGCGCCCAGGTTCTTGAATGGGCGTGGTCTGATCGACCGTTTGGTCAGGTGCAGTCACGAGAAGACGGCCATGCCGTCCCCATTCATGGCTTGGCGATCTGCAGCTACGGGAGTCCGGACGAGGTCTATCGATTCAGCTGCGGACCCGATTGGGCATGTGAACAGGACGAGGTCTACCTGACGGTCGCACAAGCCAAATCGGATCTACCGCGTCAATACCGTGACGTCGACGCGTTCTGGCAAACGGCGACGTGATTGCGGGACCTGGCCGTCTGCGTCTCCATTCAGTTCGTCGCTGGCGCCCGCTGCGCCTCGATCCACGCCTCGATGCCTGCCACCGTGGCGTGGCCGTCCTCACCGCCCAATTGATTCGCCTGGACCGTCGTGATCAACCGCCCTTTCTCGTCCAGCAGCGCGAATGCGGGAAAGGCCTGGACATCCAGCTGCTTGAACAGCAGCGGTCCCGCGTTGGCGGCCACAGGCCATATCAGTCCATGCTGCTTCACGTATCCGGCGGCCTCGGTCGCCGAGTCCGGCGTGATGGCCAGCACGTGGAGGTCGCCGCGGCGCTTCATGATGTCGTTGAGCTTGGGCACCTCCCGGATGCAGGGCGGGCAATGCTTCGTGTAGAAGTTGATCAGCACGCGCTTGCCGAGCAGACGCTGGCCGTCAATGGCCTTGCCGTCGGCACCGGCGAGCCCGTCGAGCGGGAACGGCGCACCCGCGGCGAGTCCGAAGTTCGGCAGCGGCTTGTACGCCGGCCGAGGCTCGGCGGCGGACGCGAGGATCGGCGCGCCGGCAATGAACATGACAGCGGCAATCGCGGCGATGCGTTTTTTCATCTCTGTCAGGCCTTCGTGGAAGCGACGTATTCGGCAGCGACAGATCGTAGCGAATGCGAGCACGATTGGCTTACGCGCCGGGAACCCTCCAATGGATCCGGACTATCCCGGAACACGGCCATGAACAGGCTGCTCCTGGCTCTCGCCCTTGCCGTCTCGACCAGCCGCGAGGCACGTCGCAAACCGTGCATCCGAGCATCCCGGATGCGGAGTTGCTCGCGCTCATCGCCCAGCTGGACCCGAGGCATTTCGACGCGTTCAACAGCTGCGACACGCAGACGTTGCAGGCGTTGTACGCACCGGACGTGGAGTTTTTCCACGATCTCAACGGGCACATTCTGAATCGCGAGCAGTTCATCCAGGGGGTCAGGAAGAACATCTGCGGCAAGGTTCAGCGACGAGTCCGCTCGCCGGTGACGCGCGACACCGACTACAGCCAGGCGCCACGGTATTCTTCCGGGCGCAGGTGGATCAGGGCCGGAACGGTGATCTCGTCGTCAAGACGCTTGGTCCTCCTAGGCCGACGTGGTGGCGCCAGCCCTCTGAGGTCTCCTCACACGCGCTCAGTCACTCGAATCGCCTCGCCCCGCCGCTGAGCGCTCATCACAGCGGCGTCGTTAGCCTGATGGAAGCCAAGGACGTTCTATGCCAGTGTTCACGCCCAAGCAGTTCGTCGCAGAGACTCACCCCGCCGAAGGCACGACCGAGCCCCATCAGACGCTGTGGCTCAGCGAAGCGGGTGGCCTGACCCAGTTCGGCGCCTTCATTGAAGTGCTGCAGGCAGGCGGCCGCTCCGCCCTCAAGCATTGGCACAGCGACGAGGACGAACTGGTCTACGTCCTGGCCGGCGAGATCACGCTGGTGGAAGGCACCGTCGAGACGCTGCTGCGCGAAGGGGACGCCGCCACCTTCAAGGCCGGCGTGGCCGTGGGTCATTACCTCGAGAACCGCAGCGGCGCGCCGACGCGGTGCCTGGTCGTGGGCACCCGCGCGCCCGTCGACCGCATCACCTACCCGGACCACGACCGCGTGTGCCTGCGGGACCGGTCGCTGCCCGACGACCTCTGGACCGATGGCGCCGGCCGGCCGGCGGACAACCCCTACTGACGAGGCGCTCCTCCGGCGCCGTTGGGCAGAATCCGGGCCATGAATTACAACGAGCCACCGCCCGATGACGCCGATCTGCCAGGAATCCTCGCCGAGCTGACCGACCGGGCCGCCAGCGCCGACCTCGGCACCCGGCAGGAAGCCTTCGAGCAGATCTATGAGCTCGCCTACAAGGTCCAGGACAAGGCCTCGGCGACCGTACCCACCTTGATCGACGGCCTGCTGGATCCTGATCCCAAGATCGGCGAAAGCGCCCTCTGGGCGCTCCACTACTGCGCTCCCGACAGCATCGGTCCCCTGGTCGAGTGCCTGGCCCACCCGCTCGCCTTCGTCCGGGAACGGGCCGCGCATTCGCTGGGCAACATCGGGGAAACCGCGTGCCACGCGGCGTCCGCCCGCCTCCGCCCCCTGCTCGCCGACACCGAGGACGCCGTGCGCCAACGCGCCGCCTGGGCCTTGGGACTGATGCACGACACGAGTGACCGGACGGTGGCGCTCCTCGCCGACATGGCCGGCAAGGCATCGCCCGCCGACGCCGGCGCCGCGCTGCATGCCCTGGGCAACATCGGGAAGTCGGCCGGTGGCGCGTCGCTCTCGTCCCATCGATCGCTGGTGCTGGCAGCGCTGGACCGGCCGACGCCCAACGTCCGCCGATGGGCGCTGTATGCGGCCGAATGGGTGGGGCTCGAGGCGCAGGTCTGGGCGGATGTGCTGGTCGACATCCTGCGGCGGGACGACGCGCGCGAAGTCCGCCTGGAAGCCCTGTCGACCCTGAAGGAGCTCGCCCCGTCGGTCGATCTGTCCGCCGCCGTTCCCGCCCTGATCGCGCGGCTCGAGGAGCCCGTCCAGGAGGGACCGCGAGCATGCGAGGTCCTCGGTGAGATGCGCCCGCGCCCCACTGCCGCCATCCCCGCCCTGCGCGAGGCCTTGATGAACGATGACCTCGTGCGTCCGGCCGGGCAGGCCCTGTGGCGCATCGAGCGACGGGCCGAGGCGCTCATCCCCGCGATGCGGCGCGTGTTCGACGAGGACGGCGAGAGCATCTGCGACCTGATCTGCGAAATCGGCCCGGACGCCTCGCCGCTCATTCCCGACGTGATCAAGGCACTGGGCGAGGAGAACTGGGATCTCCAATGGGCGGCTGCTGACGCGCTGCGCGCGATGGCGTCGTCCGACCCGATGGTGATGCCGCCGCTGATGCAGGCGCTGAGCCACCCGAGTCCCATCGTGCGGTCCGCGTCGGCCCGCGCCCTGGCCGCCATCGGCGCGGCGGCGATCGAGCCGCTGCGCGCGCTGCTCAATGACGCCTCGGCGCCTCACGGCGTCTGGGCCGCCTATGCGCTCGGCGAGATGGGTCCTGCCGCGGCAGCGGCGATGGACGATCTGCGCCCGGGGATGCGCGCGGGCGCCGAGCCGCGCGCCAGCTGCTGCGCGATCGCGATGGTCCGCATTGCAGCGGACGTCGAAGCGGTCTCGTCCCTGATCGCGATGCTGCGCCGCGGCGATCAGTCGGCGCCGCGTCAAGCCGCGATCAAGGCGCTCGGGGAACTGGGGCCGATGGCGATGGCTGCCGCCGACGTCCTGGAAGCACTCGTCGATGACGAGGACTATGACGTGGCCGAAGAGGCCGCGCGGGCGCTCATGGTGATCCGCGGATCACCGCAGTGAGCAAGCGCGATGCTTGATGGCGAGCTGCAGCCCCGGCTGCACGCGCCCGGCGAGACCTCGCGGGCGTCGCGTTCAACGGGCGTTGGCGGCCAGCCAGGTGAAGGCGACGTAGGCGGCCGTGTTCTGCCGAAGCGCCACCGGGTCGATCTTGTCCAGCGTGTCGTTGGCACTGTGATGGTGGTCGAAGAGCTCGCTGGCGTCCTGGGCCAGATTGGCCCAGGGGACGCCGGCCCGGGCGAGGAACTGCAGGTCCGGGCCGGGATTGCCCGCCGCGCCGTCCGCGGTGATGCCGAGCGGCCGCAGCACGCGGATGAGGCTGGCGGTCAGCGCCGCATCGGCCGGCGGGTGGCGCAAGGCATAGATGCGGCCGGCGCCCCAATCGCTCTCCAACGCCATGCGGTGGCGCGCCAGATCAGCCGCATCCCGCGCCGCGTAGGCCTTGGCGCCGTCGAAGCCGTTCTCCTCGTTGGCGAACAGCACCACGCGCACGGTATGACGCGGCGCCTGGCCTGATCGCTTGATGAGCGCGCCCAGTGGCCATCACCAGGCCCACGCCGAAGCCGTCGTCGACGGCTCCTGTGCCCGCATCCCACGAGTCCAGGTGCGCGGCCAGCAGCACGACGCCGGGTCGGGCGTCGCGGCCGGTGATCTCGCCGATGACGTTGTACGACGTGGCGGTGCCGGCGACCGACTGCAGGTCCAGCGTGATGCGGACCGGCGCGGGTTGCGCGGTCAATCGCTCCAGCAGGTCGGTATCCGGCGCGGACACCGCCGCGGCGGGGATCGCGACGCCGCCCTCGTAGATGACGCTGCCCGTGTGGGGCAGACGGTTGCTGTCGGTGCCGATCGAGCGGATGAGCAGCGCGACGGCGCCCTTGCCCGCGGCGATCGAAGCCGCGCTGCTGCGCATCGGCAGCACGTCGGCGTAGCCGGACCCGTCGGTGCGGCGGTCCATGCGGCGCGTCAGCAGCACGATCTTGCCGCGCAACTGCTCGGCCGGCGCGTCCTGCAACGCGCGCAAGTCGTT
Source organism: Roseateles chitinivorans (assembly GCF_050632145.1). Lineage (GTDB taxonomy): Bacteria > Pseudomonadota > Gammaproteobacteria > Burkholderiales > Burkholderiaceae_C > Roseateles > Roseateles chitinivorans_B. The sequence continues at coordinate 3,074,973 of NZ_CP192577.1, read as the reverse complement.
CAGCCGCACCACCTCGGCCTCGATGGGGCCGGGGAGCTGACGCTGCCGCCGAGGGCGGCCACGGCCAGCCGTTGCACGACCGGTGCGACGACCGTCGCGCTGTCGGACAAGCGACGCCAGGTCGGGAAGGTCACGGGCTCGGTGCTGACCTTGTCGTAGCCGAGCGCCTTGAATCTGGCGACCGCCCAGGCCACCGCACGCGCGTCCGCCTCGGAGCCGGCCAGACGGGCGCCGATCTCCGTCGTCAACGACTCGACGAGGCCGAAGGCGGTGGAATCGGCCAGCGCCAGGTCGCGCAGGCGCTCCGCGGCCGCGTCCGGCGACTCCGCGAAAGCCAAGGGTGCGGCCAGGGGCGCAGCCAGGCAGGCGAGCGCCAGCATGAGGGACGCGCGGCGCCGCATGGCAGGCACTGGGACGATCAAGGCAGGCGGCATCGACGACAGGAGGGGCTGGGGACGTTTCATGGCCGGTGAGTCAGCGTTGCGATCGCGCGGGCGATTACCAGGGCTGGACGGCGTCTGCGTGGAAGAACGACCCCGTGGGCCCCTCGGCGGGCAGCGTGGCCAGACGCACGCTGGTGCGGGCGCCTTCCTGCGGCGACATCGGCGCGTCCACGCCGTGCAGGTCGGTCTTCACGAAACCGGGATGCGCGGCGTTGACCTTGATGGCGGTGTCGCGCAGCTCATAAGCCAGATGCACGGTCCAGGCATTCACCGCCGACTTCGAGATGTTGTAGGCCGGGATCTTGAAACCGTAGAAGGTCGACGTCGGGTCCACGTTGGCGCCCATCGACCCGAGGATGCTGGACACGTTGACGATGCGCGCCGCCGGCGCGTGCTTGAGCAGCGGCAGGAAGGCGTTGGTCACCTGGACCAGGCCGAACACGTTGGTGTCGAAGGTGCGACGCCAGGCGTCCATCGTCTGCTGCGACGGCGCCTTGTCGAAGGCGTCCACCATGATGCCGGCGTTGTTGACCAGCACGTCGAGGTGCCGATGCCTGCGCTGCACCGAGGCGAACGCCGAGTCGATCGACGCGCTGCTCGTGACGTCCAATTGCAGCGCCTCGGCGCTGAGACCTTCGGACGTGAGCCGCTCGACCGCCTGTTCGGCGGCGGCGAGGTCGCGCGCGGCGACGATGGCGTGGAAGCCCTGCTGGGCGAGCTGGCGGGCGGTCTCGAGGCCGATGCCTTTGTTGGCACCGGTGATCAGGGCGGTCTGGGTAGTCATGGCGATATCTCTTCGAGTGACGGGGAGCGGTTGCTTCAGTCGGTAGCGAAGCGTAGGCCGCACACGCCAGGAGGCGTGAGTCGTCAGATTCGATGGGAGATATCGGGATCGCGGATAGGGGTCGCGGCGGGGACCGCGCCACGGGCGGCGTTCTCCCGAACGCCGCCCTCCCCGTCCGCTTCGCTCAGGGCAGCGTGTTGAGCGACTTCCTCACGTCGGTCGAGAACGTCTTCCCGTCATGGCGATCCCAGTTGATCGACCACGTCATCACGCCCCGGAACGTCGGATAGGCCTGCACCGGCTTGATCGCGCCGCATTGCTGCAGTCGCGTCAGGCAGTTCAGCGCCGCCGTGATGGTGGCGGTGCTCGCCAGGCCGCTGTTGGCCGACGACGGGCCCGACGGCAGGCCGAACGCGACCTGGTCCGGACGCAGTCCGCGGAACACGTACGAGCCGGTGCCGTTGTTGGTCGTGAAGCCCTCGATCAGCATGCGGCTGGTGGCCACGAGCATGTCGGCGCTGCCCTCGGCCAGGCCCTGCGTCGCATACGGCGTGTAGACGGCGCCGTTGTTGTAGTACTGGACGTGGAGCACGTTCAGCTCGTCGCGCAGGCCGTCGATGATCGGCAGGTAGGCGCCCCAGATGCCGCTGAACGCGACGAAGCCGCCCTGGACGTACGGATGCTCCGGCGCCATCGACAGGTAGAAGCCGCTGCCGATGCGCTGCTTCAGCTGCTTCACCGCGGTGACCAGGTTGGTCTGCACCGGCGCGCCCGAGGTCACGCCGGCACCGCTCTCCAGGTCGATGTCGATGCCGTCGAAGCCGTAGCGCCGCATGATGGCCTCGACGCTGTTGACGAAGTTGGTCACCTGCGTCGCGTTGTTGAGCGTCACGGTGCCGTTCTGGCCGCCGAAGGACAGCACGACCTTCTTGCCCTTGGCCCGCGCGGCCGCCACGTCCGCGATGAAGCGGGACTCGCCGCCCGCGCTCGGGTCGAGGTTGAAGGCGATGCTGCCGTTGCCCGCGTCATCCGCGAAGGCGACGACGATCACGTCGTAGTCGGCGGAGACCTCGCTGATCGGGAAGGTCGGGCCGGCCGGGTTGGTGAAGTTGTGCCAGTAGCCGATCAGCTGGTGCTTGCCGGGCGCGGGCGCCGGGCCGGGCGACGGGGCCGGCGTGGGCGCGGGGCCAGGCGCGGGCGCGGGTCCCGGCGACGGGGCGGGCGTGGGCGTCGGGGCCGGCGACGGTGCGGGCGGCGTCGTGCCGCCGTAGACCGTCCACGGCTTGCCGGTGCCGACGGGGCCGCTCTGCGAGGCGGGGTTGTCGCCTTGCGTCCACCAGTTGGCGCGGTAGATCACGCCCTGGTAGCTGACGATCGCGCCGCCCGAGTAGGGGGTGGCGGCGTTCCAGACGCCCTGCGGTGCGGGGGCCGGGGACGGTGCCGGGGTGGGCGCCGGAGCGGGACTGGGCGACGGGCTCGGCGTGGGGGCCGGCGACGGCGCGGGCGAAGGCGCCGGGCCGCTCGCGGGGCCGACCAGCGTCCACAGCGACGCGTTGGTCGGGTTCCAGCCGGTGCTGGCGTAGTCGGTCTGGTTGACGGTGGCGCGGTAGAGCTGGCCGTTGTAGCTGACGACGGTGCCGGCGGTGTAGTAGGTGTCGGGCTTCCAGGCCGCGGCGGTCTGCGCGACCGCATGCAGCGTGAAGGCGGCGGCGCCGAGGGCGACGAGCAGTCGCAGCGGGGCCGAGGTGGATTTGGACGGACGTCGGACGGTGACGGTCATGGCAGTGGTTCCAAGGGGTAAGACCGAAGCGGGTCCCGAGCCCGCACCAAAGCCGCCGGAGGCCAGGTGTGGTCGGGCCAGTCGGCGGATCGCATGGGCGGTGGATCTGAATTGGTATCTTCCAAGCTCAGATTTCTTGTCACCGCTTGAGTACCACTTTCCGAAATCTGCTCACTCCAGCGCAGCGGGAAAACCCGGAGGCGTGGTGACAAAGCGTTTGGGCGGGGGCGTGGGCGCGGGGGCTGGGATGGGGCTGGTCACACATCGGGAGGGCGTGCAACACGATGCGATGGAAACGGGCCAGCCTGTCTCGCGGCTCTATCACCATGCTCAGCCTCGAGATGCTTTCAACATACTTCAAACCGCGATTCCACTTACGGAACTCATGCAAAGCGCGCAAGTGATTGTTTAAAAAGGACTTTTTTCGTCCCATTCAACATACCGCGCGACGTCATTCAACAAACTGAGCGGCGTCATCCAACTTTCGAAGCCAGATCCAAGCAGGTGCGGAGATGAATTCAGCCGTGCAGCCATCCGCCGGCCTGACTGCAGACGCGTGCGACACGCTCACGCGTGGGCACTCGTCAAGCGAAGCATCAGCCTCAACGCCATGGCGTGCCGATTGACGCGGCCGCAAACCTGCCGCTGCCGTTTGACCGTCCTGTTCTTAGACGTGAAGATCTGCCAGCGGCACGCCGACATCGTTCTCAACTGCTCGGTACTCCTTCTTCAGGATCTCCAGAAACTGCGTGAGGTGAACGTAATACTCTTCATAGTCAGCCCGCTCATGCGGTCGGATTGTCTCGCTGCGGAGTAACCCTTCGTGGTAGAGGATGGCATCGCGCACCGACTGCAGCAGCATGGGTGCAAAGGCGTTTGGGATAGTAATCACACTACTTCCTTCTGGAAATTAGCTAGCCAGCGTTTGGTGGCACCCATCAAGAACAGTGAAGAGCGGAGGAAAATGAAAATTCATCCGGCTATATCGATAGCCGCCATCGGCATTGCCGCGGCGTTGCCATTGCTCTTCTCCTCCACAATCATGCGGGATCCGAGCGGCAAGCCAAATGCGAAGCCTGTTGAAATCGACAAGAAAATATCACCTACTCCCGCCACGGCGTCATCGCCGCAGATCGGGAGATTGGAGCCTGTCGCTGGGATACAAATAGCCCCAACTCCAAGCAAGCGTGAACAGGTATTGCGGCTCGCCAGGTCATCCTCACCGATGGACAAGTTCTCGGCGTACAAGATTGTGGCCGACTGCGTCGCATCGAAAGAAAAGTTGATCAGAGTATTCGCTGCCGATAGCGATGGGCCGCCCGAGCAGTACATGAAAGCCCCCGTCGACAACGAATCGGAACACTGTGGAGACATCTCTCCCGCTGAAATTGTTCAAAGGCTGCAGTGGCTCGACGAAGCGGCAGCGCATGGCATACGCGGCGCGGCCCAGCAATTCGTCACCATCGGCCCTGACGGACACGGGCACGGCGATAGCGACGCGCGCAATTTCGAATGGGAGCAACGAGCACTCAGGCATTTCGAAGCTGGGGCACGGCATGGTGACGTCTATTCGTCTCTCACCTTGTCCGATCGGTTTGATATCGGAGGGGTGGGAGAATCCAACCCATCCTTTGCGCTGATCTATTACGAACTGGCGGCCGAGGCCTACCAACGGGAGCAAGGCAAGCCGCTACGCGGCGCTGTGTCGGTCACCAGCCGTCTCCAGTCGAGGCTCACTAAAGAGGAGCTTGCCCGGGTCCCCGAACTCAAGAGAGAATTGCTCGAGAGATCAACCGGCAGTTGAGGGCTAACGAAGATGACTTTTCGAATCGCCTAGAACCCAGTCAGATATGAGACGTGATGTGTTGAAGGAAATTCTCAAGGATCGCAAGAAGTATTTGTCGATTCTCGACGATTCAAGAACTCCAATGGCGATTGGCTGCATGTCGCTTGGCCTCTTCGTTTTCCGAAGCCTTGATCAATGGAACGCGATCTACGTTTATGTGCTGCTCGGTTGCGCGGTTGGCTTCAACGCCGCTGATGTCAAGCTGGGGGCCAAGGAAGAACGGCTGTACTACGAAGCTCGCGAGGATCAGACAGACCTTCGGCGCACACGGATGCTGTCCATGATTTGCAACCTGGCATCGCAAGCGTCCCAGCTCCTCTGTCTCGCCTATGTTTTCGCGTTTTTCTTTCGAAACGTCTAATCGACGATAGAGCAAGTCGCCCATCGAGGCGCCCAGCTACCGAAAAACAAAACGAGTGCCACACGCTCCCGCGTGGGCACTCGTTTTCTTTTGGTGGTCTGGAGATCAGGGCGCGGTCTAAGCACCGACACCGTCAGCCTGCCTCGATCGAGTTCTTCAGTTGGCGCCCATGCTCTTCGATGGCTGCGATCTCGATCACAGCGAAGAAGCTGGCGGCGTCGTGAAGGAGCCCGACGGCGATATGACGGGGATTACCGGGCTCGCGACTCCTGTTCATCGAAACGTCGACTTCCTGGAGAAACGACATCGCTAGCGTGAGGCGGTCGCGCATGCTGGCGATAGCGGTGCGGACGGTGATGTTCTGATCGAACACGAGCGGATACTCGTAAAAACCGCCGTCTTCCGCCATTCCATAGTGATAGGGATTACCGGCGGCGACATTGAGCTGTTCCAACGTGCGGTCGGAATTCATCACAAGGGGCTGACGATCGAGGAACGGGACCTCGCGCGCGGCGGGACCGGGGTCCAACTCGATATGTTCGAGGGCGACAAATTCCGAGAGACGGGAATTGCTGTCGGCGACGTTGAAGATGAAGCTGGTAGTGAGCATGGAAGTCCTTAACTATACGGAAGTTGAGGGACGACCACCTGACCTGTTGAATGCGGAGGGTGGGCGAGATGTCAAAACACGGATTTCCAACGTGCGATCCTCCTCACGGAAAGATCCATCTCGCCCGCAGAAGCGGAACGAAACCTGGTGCGACAGCACTCACTGGAAATACGATGTTTTGAGCATCTGCTTCGCAGTTTGACAAAACTTAGCAGCGCCGTCGATTACTTGTTTTTGCTGAGTTCGCGGAAATTTCCACTCAACTCTTTAGTCACACTGACTCGAATCAGTGACCACTCATCAATCGCGTGAGTTGAATCAGATCACCGGCGTCTGCGGAATTTTCGCCGGGAACTCGTAGATAAATTTAAGAAGCATTTCCACAAACGAGATCAGCTCTTCCGCATCGCCTGAGGACATCAGCGCAATCTCATGCGTCGCTTCATTACCCTTCTTTCGAATATGATCTACCCATTGGCGTCCATTTGGAGGAATGAATCCACTTGTAGACAAATATTCAACATAGAAGATGAACGTTTTCCCCTCCGGCGCCCCCTGCTCGACAGCAATGTTCATCAGCATCTTCCGACTAATCAACACGGAAGCGGTGAAGGCATTCACCGAAACGCAAAGTCGCGCCTCCCTGTACAACTTCTCCAATCCTGAAGGCAAGTGGTTTACATCATTTCCCGGAGGAATACCGGGAATTTGCTTTCCGTTGATCTCAAAGAAAGTTGGACACCCGCAATGTGGACACACATATATAAAGGGGCCCCTCGAATCGCTGAAGCCACGATCGGACGCCACCACGCTCGAACAGAATCCGCATCTATATTTTTTCGACGGAATTTGATAAATATGATTCCACGAAGCCATAAGATCCTTTCAAACGTCGTTTGAGCACCATCAAACGCAACTCAACGAAGCTTGCTTTGATATCTCTTTCGAACTACCCTCCCAATAAATGACCCCAACCCAGCGCCTGCACGTGCAAGGCGTTGCATTTCCAAAATATTCTGCCCACCAGCGGACGAGTCGGTATACAGATATACCGAACCATCATTGAATTGAACACGTATGAGGCCAACGCCAATCTCATACTCTGCGACGCTCGAATTGCCGTTCAGATTTGCATATCGCTCCATATCTCGGCCCTCCTAGAAATTGAACGCCAACCTCACCCCACCCCAATGCCTCCCAGCAACGGTGACGGGCGCCGAAGCCTCTTTGAGCAGCACGAAGTTCCCGCCGCCCATATCCCGGCGGTAGGTTTGCAGGAGGAACGGTCGTTGATTCCGGGCTGACGCCAGCCCTGTCCGGTCGTTGAAGATCCGCCGGTAGCGGCTGTTGGCTGTATTCCAAGCCACATCCCCCGCGCGCTGGGGCTGGCAGTACCGCTTGTTATGCGTCGCCACGTACCCGTTGCGGTCCACCGCGATGCAGAACACCACCTTGTCCGAGAGCTTCAGCATCCGCTCCTGGACCTCCGGGAACAGCTGATCCGCGATCTGCGTGAATCTCGTCGTGAACTGCTGCGGATCGGTCCCCGCGATCGCCTGGTACTGCTCGTCGAAGAGCGCCGAGACTTCGATCCGCTTCTCCTTCACCGCGCGTTCGAGCAAGCCGGCAATCTCCGCCGCCGCCCCCTGCACCGCCTGGATGTACGGCGAGTCCTCGACCTCGACGCCGCTCGACGCGATCTGCTCGATCATCTGCTCCGACAGGCGCAGGAAACGGTCACTGCACGCGAACGCCGATTCCAGCTTGCGCATCGCCTGCTGGATCTCCACCCCGAGCTCGCCCGAGCGCTCCGCCAGTTGCTGCGTCGTCGCCTGGCTTTCCTGCGCCGATTTCGCGATCAGGTCGACGTCGACCTCCACATCCGCGAACGCCTGCAGGATCTTGCTCTGACCGGCTCCTCCCGAGCCGTCCGTCCTCAGCTCCCGGCTGAAGGTCTCGATCCGCGCATCCAGCGTCCCCACCGTGCCCATGATGGCCTTCGACGACGCCTCGACTTGCGCCGCGAGGTCTTTCACCGCATCCGCCACCACGCCGAAGCCGCGACCCGCCTCGCCGGCGCGCTTGGCCTCCACCGACGCGTTGAACGCCACCAGCCGCGTCTGCAATGCGATCTTCGTGATCTCGGACGCCGCGTCCGACACCTGACGCAAGGTGGACACGATCCCGCCCACTTCGTCGCCCACGCCGGACAGCGCCGTGCGCGCGCGCTCGACGGCTTCGCGGGTCTGGTTCGTGGATTGGTTGATGCCGTCCTGCGCATGCCGGACCTGCTCGAGCTCGGAGCCCAGCGCCTGCATCGCCTGCGCCTGCGAGGTCACGACCTTCTGCGTGTCCTCCAGCAGTCCGCGGACTTCGGCCGCGTCGCGGCCCAGTTTGGAAACGCCGCTCGAGAGCTCCCGAACGACCTTGGTGGTGTTGCCTTGCTGCGTCGGCTCACGAAAGCCAACCTCGGCTCCCCCACCGACGCGTCAGGCGCCTCCTTCCCGGCGCGCCTGCGCCATGAGTCCCACATCGGACGCTCCCCTCATGGTTTATGGACCACAAGGATTGCGGCCGCCTATGCGGCTCGTTTTACCAGTCGCGCAGCTTGACGCGCAATCGGGCAATCGCTTGACTGTGCAGCTGGCACACCCGCGATTCGGTCACCTTCAGCACCGCGGCGATCTCTTTCAGGTTCATGTCATGTTCGTAGTACATGGACATGACGTAGGCCTCGCGCTCCGGCAGGTTCTTGATCGCCTCCACCAGCGCCTCGCGCATGCGGTGGTCGCCCAGCATCGACATCGGATCCGCCGAGTTGTCCCCGACGTGCCGGTCCAGGTAGTCGTCGTTGTCCTCGCCGCCGGAGATGTCCTCCAGATAGACCAGCTGCGTCCCGCGCACCTTGCCCAGCATCTCCTGGTACTCGGTCAGCGAGATGCCCATCTCGACGGCGATCTCGGACTCCTGCGGCGGGCGGCCGAGCTTCTGCTCGAGCTTGTGCACCGCGCTCTCGATCGAGCGCTGCTGGCGGCGGTTGCCGCGGCTCATCCAGTCGCTGCCGCGCAGCTCGTCGAGCATCGCGCCGCGGATGCGCTGCGTCGCGAAGGTCTCGAACTGCACGCCCTGCGCCGTGTCGAAGCGCGACAGCGCGTCCGTCAGCCCGATCAGGCCGACCTGGATCAGGTCGTCCAGTTCGACGTTGGCCGGCAGTTTCGCGATCATCTGATGCGCCAGCCGGCGCACCAGCGGGCTGTACTGGCGGATCAGCGAGTTGTTGTCGAGTTGACCCTTGGCGGTGTACATCGTCTCGTCTCCAATCCGGCGTCAGTGCGCAGCGAGGGTCACGCCTTGCGGGGCGCGGCCGGCCTTGGGCTGCCACATCGGCCGCGGGCGCAGCGGCATCGCGTCGGCGGCGCTGTCGAGCGCCGCTCCGGGCACCGAGGCCAGCAGCAGTTCACGCGCCATGTGACGCATCTCGTGCGTCAGCGGCGCCGTCACCGGCTGGCGGGGATCCAGGCAGGCCCACTCGCGCAGCACCGCGCCGAGGAAGCCGTCGCCGCAGCTCGAGAGCTGCTGCGCGATCCGTTCGGCCAGGCGCAGCTGCGGGTTGCAGGCCAGCAGCAGGCTGTAGACCATCAGGCCCGCGCGCTGCGTCAGCCACTTCATGCCGGCGTAGGCGTAGGTCACGCTCTGCACGTCGGTGTCGGCCAGCAGCACCGGACGCACTTCGCGCGAGACCAGCACGCGGCTGAGCTCCGCGGCGCTGGCGTGCAGCAGGAGGACGTCAGCGTACGGCGCCGCGTCGGTCACTGCTTCCAGGAATTGGGCGGCCGAGCCGTTGGCATTGACGTAGCGCATCGGCAGTCCGCGCGCGGCCAGGAAGGAGACCTTCGCCGACAGCGGTTCCACGCAGGCCGCGAGGTCCACCGCCGCGAGTTCCGACGCCGCCGAGGCCTGCTCGCCCGCGTCCACGACCAGCGTGTGCAGGCCGAGTTCCCCGAACGCCGCGCACATGCCTTCCAGCAGCGCGCCGCTGCCGACGACATGCGGGTTGCTCACCACCGGCACCACGCGCACGCGCGCCGTGGCGAACAGTCGGCGCAGGCCGTCGGCCTGGTCTTTCGGAGCATTGCTGAAGTCGCGCATTGGGCTGCTCTGTGTCTCTTGCGTGTTCCGCCCCAGCGCCCTGTCCCTCTCGAGAGGAACCGGCCAATGCTGGAGCCGTTACCGGAAGTTTCGCTCCCGGGGCCACCCTCTGACCGGGAATTGAAAGGGGGAAACACCCCGCTTTTCTCTCCCGTCACCCTCACCTCGTGGACCTCTCACACAACGACTTCGGGTCGTCCCCCGTCCCAATGGAAAAGGGGGAAGAGCCCGAGCCCTTCCCCCTTTCTAGAACTTGTGACCGGCTTTGGCAACTCCCGTCCCCGGGAAACCCCCTCCGATCGAGCGGTCAGCGCTTGATCAATTCATGCCCATCGGCGATGAGGCGCCCGCGCCTCCCGCCATCGTGCCGGCGGTGAAGATCAGGTTGACGTCCGAGGCATCCACGCGCCAGGCCGACTGGCCGTGGCTGCGCAGCGCGCGCTGCACCAGCGCCTGCGACGACAGGCGATGCCAGTCTTCCGGCACGCGCTGGCCGTTGGTGACGCCGAGGACACGCAGCTTGTGGCGGATCACGGTGTCCAGCGCCGGGGCCAGCTTCACCGCCTCGTCCAGCTTGGACAGGATGACGCCTTGCGCTTCCGCGCCGCGCCAGGCGCCGACCACGTCCTCGATCGTCTCGCCCTGCTGGGCGGCGTTGACGACCAGGATGCGCTTGATGCTTTTGTGCGCCAGCATGTCCAGCAGCTCGGCGGTGCGGCTGTCGCGCTGGGCCGTGCCGGCCGTGTCGATCAGCACCATCTTCTTGGACGACAGCAGGTCCAGCAGGTCTTCCAGCGACGCGCGGTCATGCGCCGTGTGCACCGGCACGCCGAGGATGCGGCCGTAGGCGCGCAGCTGCTCGTGAGCACCGATCCGGTAGGCGTCCAGCGTGATCAGGCCGAGCTGGCTCGCGCCGTACTTGGTCGCGAAGGCCGCGGCGATCTTGGCCGTCGTCGTCGTCTTGCCGACGCCGGTCGAGCCGATCATCGCGAACACGCCGCCTTGATCTTCCAGCGGCGGTTGCTGCTCGGCGGTCTGCACGTTGCGCGACAGCACGTTGGCGGCCCATGCCTGGGAATCGGCTTCCTCGGTCGTCTGCGCCGGCAGGCCTTCGACCAGCTTGCGCACCAGGGCCGGCGAGAAACCGGAATCCAGCAGCTTCTGCGTCAGGCGCGCCTGCGCCGGCTGGCGCTGGAGCTTCTCCATGAAGGCCAGCGCGCCGAAGCGTTCTTCGATCATGCCCTTCATCGCGCGGAGCTCGGTCATCATCTCCTGCTCGCGACGCGAGGACGCCGGCATGTCGTTCAGCGGATGGTTGCCCATGCCGCCGAAGCCGTGGCCGATGCCGCCCAGGTCCTGCATGGCCTGCTGCTGCACGCGGATCTCGTCGCGCAGCACCGGCGGCACGACGCGCGGCGCGGGAGCCGGCGCGGGTTCGTAGGCACGCTCGTCGACGCGACGGGCGCCCAGGGTCTGCATCGCCGAACGCGCGCGCTGGTCGCGCTGCGCGGCCATCGAGGCGACCGATTCATTCATCTGCGATTGCGAGAAGGCGGGGGCCGGCTCGTCCATCATCGGATCGGGCAGGCCGTTCATCTCGGCCGAGCGGCGCTTGAGCATGCGTTCCCGGACATAGTCCTGGAAGGACAGCGTGCTCATCGCCATCGCGTTGACGTCCTCGCCCACCGAGCCGCCGAAGGCGGGTTCGGCGCGCTGCGGGGCCGGCGACGCGGCCAGACGCTGCTTGAGCGCCTGACGCGGTTGCACTTCTTCCCGTTGCGGCTGGCGTTGCGGCTGGGCAGCCGGCTGGCGCGGCGCGGCGGCGCGGGGCGCTGCAGCGGCGGCACGCGGCGTCGACGCGGCGACGCGCTCGATCTGCGACATGCCTTCCGGCGCCATCGCCAGCACCTCCACCCCTTCGGGGCAAGGCTTGTTCGAGAGCACGACCGCTTCGTCGCCGAAGGCCTGGCGGACCAGGGCCATGGCTTCGCGGGAATTGCGGGCGGTAAAGCGTTTGACGTTCATGCCGTGCCTCCGATGATGGAGCCGATGCGGATCGTGTGCGTTTCAGGAATCTCGCTGTGTCCCAGCACCTTCAGCCGCGGCGCAGCGCGCTTGAGCAGACGGGCCAGGGGAGCGCGAATCAAGTCGGGCACCAGCAGGCAGGCGGGCAAACCGCGATCCTCTTGGGATTGCGCGGTCTGCGCGGCACTTCTTGCAAGCGTGTCGGCCACACCGGGATCCAGCGCCGCGCCGTGAGGCGAGTGCAGGGCCTGCGAGACCAGACGTTCCAACTCGGGATCGAGGGCGATGACGTCGAGCTCCTTGGCCGGTCCGTAGATCTGCTGCACGATCGCCGGAGCGATGTGGATGCGGATGCGACGGGCCAGCTCGGCGGGATCGGTCGTCTGCGTGGCGTTTTCGGCCAGGCTTTCCACGATGGAACGCATGTCGCGGATGTGCACGCCCTCTTCCAGCAGGAACTGGAGGACTCGTTGCAGGGCGGCGACATTGACCATCTTGGGAATCACGTCTTCGATGAGTTGGGGCGCTTGCTTGGTGAGGTGATCCACCAGCTGCTGGGTTTCCACCCGGCCCAACAACCGGGCCGCGTGAACTTGCAGCAAGTGTGAAAGATGAGTGGCCACCACGGTCGCGCAATCAACGACCGTAAAGCCCGCCATTTGCGCCATATCCCGTTGCCGTTCCTCGACCCAGACCGCCGGGAGTCCGAAGGCCGGGTCCGTGGTGGGCGTCCCGATCAGCTTCTGCGTGGCGTGACCGGGGTTGATGGCGAGCCACATGCCCGGGTAGGCCTCCGCCTCGCCGATCACCGCGCCGCGCAGCGTCACGCGGTACTGGCTGGGGCGCAGTTCCAGGTTGTCCCGGATGTGCACCGACGGGGGCAGGAAACCGATGTCCTGCGCAAACTTGCGGCGTACGCCCTTGATGCGGCTCAGCAGGTCGCCTTCGCGGGTCTTGTCGACCAGCGTGATCAGGCGGTAGCCGACTTCCAGGCCCAGCGTGTCCACGGCGACCACGTCGTCCCAGGAGGCTTCGGCATCCGGGTTCGGCGCGCCAGGCACGGGGGCGGCGGTCTTGCTGCGGGCCTCGGCGGCCTTGGTGGCCTGCTCCTTGGTGCGCAGCCAGTACGCCAGGTAGCCCAGGGCGCCGGCGATGATCATGAACACCAGGTGCGGCATGCCCGGTATCAGGCCCAGGATGAACACCACGCCCGCGGTGATGGCGACGGCCTTGATCGAGCCGAACACCTGCGAGCCGATCATCTGGCCGACGTCCTTGTCCTTGCCGACGCGCGACACGACCAGGGCGGAGGAAACGGAGATCAGCAGCGCCGGGATCTGCGCCACCAGCGCGTCGCCGACGGCCAGCAGGATGTAGCTGTCGGCGGCCTGGCCGGCGGACAGCCCGTGCTGGGCCACGCCGATGACGAAGCCGCCGACGATGTTGATGAAGAGGATCAGGATGCCGGCGATCGCGTCGCCGCGGACGAACTTCGAGGCACCGTCCATGGAGCCGAAGAAGTCCGCCTCGTCGCCCAGTTCGGCGCGGCGGCGCTTGGCTTCCTTCTCGTCGATCAGGCCGGCGGACAGGTCGGCGTCGATCGCCATCTGCTTGCCGGGCATGGCGTCCAGGGTGAAGCGCGCGCCGACTTCGGCGATCCGCTCGGCACCCTTGGTGACCACGATGAAGTTGATGACCACCAGGATCGCGAACACGATCAGGCCGACGGCGAAGTTGCCGCCGATCAGGAAGTGGCCGAAGGATTCGATGACCTTGCCCGCGGCGCCGGCGCCGGTGTGGCCTTCCAGCAGCACCACGCGGGTGGAGGCGACGTTCAGCGACAGGCGCAGCAGCGTCGTGATCAGCAGGACGGTCGGGAAGGCCGCGAAGTCCAGCGGCCGGATCATCTGCGAGGCCACCAGCATCACCATGATGGACATGGCGATGTTGAAGGTGAAGAACAGGTCGAGCGCGAAGGCCGGCAGCGGCAGCACCATCATCGACAGGATGATCATGATGGCGATCGGCGCCCCGAGCGCCTGCACGATGGCGGCGCGGGGTCCGAGGAGGTTCTGCAAACGGGCCATCAGCTCGTTCATCGGTGCTGCCTTCAACCTGTTGGGTGCCGGGGGAGATCACGTGCCCGACACTGCCGTCGAGCCCCGCCATTGTTCGGCGGGAGCCTCGTTTCCTTTAGCCGGATAAAGGGGGAATCTCCCCCGAAATCGGGCCTCGCCCCTTCGGGCGAGGTCGGACCGTCAGGCGGGGTTGCCCTCGGGGAACTGGTCGTCCAGCTCTTCTTCCGGCGGCGTCCAGCCCGGCTTCTTGTGCGGGTCGAGCTCGTCGGGCACCGGCGGGTTCGGCACGGCCTGCGGCGAGGCGCCCTGCCCCTTCAGCGCGGCCTTCAGCTGGTACACGTACGCCAGCACCTGCGCCACGGCGCCGAAGAGCGCGCCGGGGATCTCGCGGTCCAGCTCGGCGTGGGCGTACAGGGCACGGGCCAGCGCCGGCGCCTGCAGCACCGGCACCTTGTTTTCCTTGGCGATGTCGCGGATCTTGAACGCCAGCAGGTCCAGGCCCTTGGCCACCACGCGCGGCGCGCCGAACTTGGTCTCGTCGTAGGCGATCGCGACCGCATAGTGGGTCGGGTTCATCACGACCAGGTCCGCCTTCGGCACCGCCTGCAGCATCCGGCGCTTCACCAGCTCCCGGGCCTTGGCGCGCATCTTGTGCTTCATCTCGAGGTTGCCTTCGGCTTCCTTGAGTTCGTTCTTGGCTTCCTCGCGGGACATCTTCAGCCGCTTGAGGTACTGGAAGCGCTGCAGCGGCACGTCGATCACGGCGAACAGCGCCAGGCACAGGCCCAGCATCATCAGCCCGCCCATCAGCTGCTTGCCCGCGAAGGCCAGCGCCGATGGCAGCGGCACCGACATGATCCCGATGAAGCCGGCGATGCGGTCCTTCATCGCCATCGCGCCGACGACGCCCAGCACCAGCGACAGCAGCACGGCCTTCAGCGCCGTGGTCAGGTTCTGCATCTGGAACAGCTTGCCGATGCCGGTGATCGGATTCAGATTGGAGAACTTCGGCGCCAGCGGCTTCATCGTGAAGTTCCAGCCGCCCGAGGCGATGTGCGCCACGATCGCGGCCAGCGTCAGGATGATCAGCGCCGGCAGGCCCAGCATGAAACCCTGCCAGGTCAGCGTCGACAGGCGTTCGGTCATCATGCCGGCGGTGCGCAGCTGTTCGGCATCGAAACGCAGCGCGCCTTCCAGCATGCGCTGCAGCGTCTCTACGGCGTACGGCGTCGAGCTCGCGAACAAGGCGCCACCCGTGGCCATCACCGCGAAATGCGGCAGGTCCCGGGAGCGCGGCAGTTGACCCTCCTTGCGCGATCTTTCGATCTTTTTCTGCGAGGCGGGTAAGTTGCGGTCTTGTGCGTCTTGATCGGCCATGGGTGGTCACGGCCCTATGCCGTGGCCCCGCCATTGTTCGGCCGGAGAGGGTTTCGCTTTAGCCGGATAAGGGCCGGAAATCAGCCGGACTTCAGGACACAGGCCCGGAAAGCAGAAACCCGCGCCTGGGCGCGGGTTTCGTTGCGGCGAGGCCGGCTTCGGAAGATCAGAAGCCCAGCGAGGCCAGCAGATCGTCCACTTCGGACTGGTTGGCCACCACGTCGGCGCGGCCTTCCGGATTCACGACCGGACCTTGCAGGATGCTCGGATCCACCTTCTCGCGCTGTTCCGGCGGGACCACCGAGACCAGCAGCTTGACCAGCGAATCTTCCAGGTCGTTGGCCAGGGTCACGACCTTGGCGACCACCTGGCCGGTCAGGTCATGGAAGTCCTGCGACAGCATGATGTCGGTCAGGTGGGTGTCGATCTTCGTGGTGGAGGATTCGACCTCCTTGACGAAGTTCAGCACCGCGCCCGAGGCCACCGCGCGGACGGGGTCCGCGGTGATCGCCTGGGCCATCGCGTTGGCGGCCTCGGTGATCTTGGCGTGTTCGGCCTTGGCCTGGTCGACCGAGTTCAGCACCTTGTTGGCGGCGTCGGCGGTCTTGTTGGCGATGTAGGTCAGGCGGCTGCGCGCGTCGGGCAGTCCGTCCGTCGCGACCTGCAGCTTGGGCATGACGCCCAGCTGCTGCATCGTGTCGTGCAGCACGCGCGTGATCGTGCCGATCTGTTGGAACACCTCGGGCGAGACCGTCAACGGCTCGTTGGCTTGCGAGGTCAGTTTGGCCAGCTCTTCCATCTGCATGGTGGGACTCCCAGCGTCAGGCCGCAGCGGCCAGCTTCTGCATGATCTTCAGGACCTTTTCCTCCAGCGTGGCCTTCGTGAATGGCTTCACGATGTAGCCCGCCGCACCGCTCTGAGCGGCCAGGACGATGTCTTCCTTGCGGGCTTCCGCCGTCACCATCAGCACCGGCAGGTGCTTCAGCGTGGCGTCTTCCTTGATCGCCTTGAGCAGCTCGAAGCCGTTCATGTTCGGCATGTTGATGTCGCTCACGACGAAATCGTATTTCGCCTGTTTCAGCATGCTCAGGGCTTCGACGCCGTCTTCCGCCTCCTCGGCGTTGTTGTAGCCGATCTCCTTCAGCAGACCGCGCACGATCCGGCGCATGGTCGAGAAGTCGTCGACGATCAAGAATTTCATGTCAGTGCTCATGGCGTTCCTCTGAGGGGACTGGAAGGCTTGGTTCGATTCGGAACGTTATCGGCTCGCGGGCGCGGAACTTGAGGCCTGCGGCTCGCTCGCCGCGGGGTCTGAAGCGTCCTCGTCCTCATCGGGCAGGTTCTTCAGCACCGCATCCTCGGCATCGCGATTCATCACGATGATGCTGATGCGGCGATTGACTTGGGCCTTGGGGTCTTTCGTGTCGAGCAACTTGCTCGACGCCAACCCCTGCACGCGAAGGACCCGGGCATCCGGCAAACCGCCCGCCACCAGCTCGCGCCGCGAGGCATTGGCCCGGTCCGCCGACAGTTCCCAGTTGCTGTATCCGCGCTCGCCCGCAGAAAACGGCTGTGAATCCGTATGTCCTTCCAGCGTGAGCCGGTTGGGCACCTCGGACAACACGTTGCCGAGTTCCTGCAGCAACTCGCGCATATACGGTTTCACCACCGCGCTGCCGCTGTCAAACATCGGACGATTATTCTCGTCCACGATTTGAATCCGCAAGCCCTCGCGTGTCATGTCGAGTCGGATTTGTCCACCTAATGCCGCAATTTTTGGGTTCTCGGCGATGATTTTCTCGACCTTGTCCTTCAACTGCTGCAGACGGACGCGTTCCGCCCGGCGCTGCTCTTCCTTGAGGGCCTTCAGGTTGATGGTTTTCCGGGGAGATTGGACGTCACCGGCCTTGACCTGGCCGGTCTGGCGCGTCAGGTCCTGACCGCCGCCCTTGATGATGTGCGAGGCGTCGCCCGAACCCGATCCGCCGAACATCGCCACCTTCAGCGGCGAGGCGAAATAGTCCGCGATGCCCTTCTTGTCGCCCTCGGTCGTCGAGCCGAGCAGCCACATCAGCAGGAAGAAGGCCATCATCGCCGTCACGAAGTCGGCGTACGCGATCTTCCACGCGCCGCCGTGGGCGGCATGGCCGCCCTTCTTGACGCGCTTGATGATGATGGGCTGGAGCTTCTTGGCGTCACCGGCCATGGTGATTCACTCCGTTCACTTCTTCTTCACGTGGCCTTCGAGCTCGGCGAAGGTCGGGCGTTCGGTCGAGTACAGCACCTTGCGGCCGAATTCGATCGCCACCTGCGGCGCGTAGCCCTGCATCGAGGCCAGCAGCGTGGTCTTGATGCACTGGAGTTCCTTGCCGGCCTCGTCGACCTTGGCTTCCAGCGCGCCTGCCAGCGGCTCTGCGAACGCGTAGGCCAGCAGGATCCCGAGGAACGTCCCCACCAGCGCCGACCCGATCATCCCGCCCAGCACCGCCGGCGGCTGACCGACCGAGCCCATGGTGTTCACCACGCCCAGCACCGCGGCCACGATGCCGAAGGCCGGCAGGCCGCCCGCCAGGCGCTGCAGCGCGATCACGGCGAGGAAGGCCTCGTGGTGGTGGGTATCGATCTCGGCGTCCATCAGGGACTCGATCTCGTGCGCGTTCAGGTTGCCGGAGACCATCATCCGAAGATAGTCGGTGATGAACTCGGTGACGTGGTGGTCGTTGCCCACCGTCGGGTATTTCTGGAACAGCGGCGAGCTGTGCGGATCCTCGACGTCCTTTTCGATGGACATCAGGCCTTCCTTGCGCGCCTTCTGCAGGATGTCGTACAGCAGCGCCAGCAGCTCCATGTAGCGCGCCTTCGTGTACTTGCTGCCCTTGAAGCAGTCACCCAGGCCCTTCATGGTGGCCTTCATGACCTTGGGCGGGTTCGTGGCGAGCATGCCGCCGATCGCCGCGCCGAAGATGGTGGTCATCTCGAACGGCAGCGCGTGCAGCACCACGCTGATGTTGCCTCCGTGCGCGATGAACACGCCGAAGATGCAGGCCAGGGCCAGCAGCCAACCGATGATGACAAACATGAAATGGGTTCCTCAGGCCTTGAGTTCGCGCACCCGGTAGACATACAGCTGATGCCGGGTGCCGGTGTCCAGTTGCGCGAAGACGGGTTGTCCCGGCAGCGGAAAGTCCAGACTGACCAGCCAGCTGCCCGGTCGCATCTCGCTGCGCGCCTTGTCCAGCGCGCGCGGCATCGACTCGGGTCGCTGGAACAGGTAGACCAGGTCCGTGTCGCGCCACGACTGGGCCCACAGGTCGCCCCGGGCGATGTCGGCCCAGGGGCAGCGCAGGCGGGCCAGCAGCCACAGGAAGCCACTGTATTCAATGCCCGCGAAGCGCACGGCCGGATAAGCGCGGCGAAGGGCCACCAATCCGTCGCCTAGACCGCAGCCGGCGTCGAGTACGCGGGCGCCGTCGTGCAGCTTCACACGCTCGGGAAGTGCGCGCAGCGCATCGTGGGGTGTCGGGAAAAGCGGCGCATCGCTCCAGCCGCGGCGGGGATAGGCCAGCACCAGCACGGCCAGCGGGATCAGCCAGATCCAGGCCGGCAGGTCGGTGCCGGTGAACAGCAAGGCCATGGGGAAACCCGCCGCGACGATCATCCGGCGCCAGGTCTGGCGATGGAGGCCCGCGAGGATCAGCCCGAGGCCCGAAGCGACGATCGCCGCCGGCCAGTCGGGGCCGAAGAGGCGCCAGACGATGAAACAGGCGCCCCAGCTCAGCAGTGCCAGCGTCGGCCAGCGCAGCGCGGAGGGCGCGTCTCCCGAAGCGGCGCGGGGAAGTCGGGCGGCCATGACGGCGCCCTCAATGCATCTGGATGCCGCCGGCCGCCTTGCCCTTGCCGGCGCGCGCCGGGGGTTGCACAGGCCGCAGACGTAATGCTTGGCGACCTCGTGCGGGTGGGTCACGAAGTGGCCGCCGCACTTGCTGCACCTGGTCATCGTCAGCATGCCGTTGTCCACGAACTTCACCAGGCGCCACGCGCGGGTCACGGACAGCAACTGCTCCAGGTTCTGCGCGGCGGTCTGTTCCTGATACAGCTGGTAGGCCTTGATGACGACGTCGATCTCGTCCATCTCGGCGACCTTGTTCAGGTACTCGTGGATGTTGAGGAACAGGCTGGCGTGGATGTTGGGCTGCCAGGTCATGAACCAGTCCGTCGAGAACGGCAGCTGGCCCTTGCTGGGGCTCTTGCCCGAGACTTCCTTGTACAGGCGCAGCAGACGCTCGTAGCTCAGGTCCGTTTCCGACTCCAGCACCTGCAGGCGCGCGCCCAGGTGGATCAACGTCACGGCGCGATCGATCTGCTTGGCTTCGGTCAGGATGGACTTGGTGCGCATGTCGGTGTCTCCGGCTCAGTTCAGCTTGGATTCAGCTTCAGTTGACGCGAGGGGCGTCGATACAACTCAGGCGGCTTCCTGATGGCGGCCGGCCATCAGGATGGAGGCATGCAGCCGGGACACGCTTTCGTTGGCGGCCGGCTTGCCGTGCGAGGTCAGCAGGCCCCACACCAGGTCGTCGTCCATGCGGAAGCGGCACAGCAGCGTGTTGCCGGAGGCCATCTTCAGCATCTGGGCGGCGCTCAGCGTGGTCAGCAGCGTCGCGGTTTCTTCCGAGATGCCCAGACGATACAGCGCCTGCTCGCGATCGGCACGGATCAGGCTCTGCGCCAGCATCAGGTACGACAGGTTGGCTTCGCGGATCTCGGCGAGGATTTGGTCGGCGTTCATCGTTCGGCTCCTGGGGTGTGGGGTGCTGATGTCGTTTCGTTTCAGCGTGAGACGAACTGTAGAGATCCCGACACGTCAGCAACATCAGGTCGCTTCCATCTCCAGGTTAGGGAGCGCGCCGACGCGCTTGTCAGCCTAATTCCTACAAGATGCCAGATCAGCGCCATCCCGACGCTGCTTTTTGAGGGATCACCCCGCCTGGCGCAGGGCCCTCGCCTCCTCGTGACGCCCGGTGGCGTCGAGCACCAGCGCCAGGTTGTGGGCGGCCAGATGACTCCCTCGCCCCTCCACCGCGCCCGGCTGCTCCGGTCGCTCGCCGATCTCAAGACAACGACGCCAGGCATCCTCGATCATCGGAATCAAGGCTTCCGCTTCCTGCGGCTCATCCGCCGCCCAATCCAGCAGGAGATCGCCAAGCGCAAAGAAGAAGTCCGGGGACTCCGCACATCCTTGCAATTGCGTTTCGGCGAAGACCATGCCTTCGGCATGGCGCTTGAGCGACTTCAACCCGAAGAGTCGCCTTGCGACCAAGTCGTTCCACCATGCGGGCGGTAGGGCCAAGGAGGTCAAGCGCTCGCAGGCATTCGCGAACGCCGCTTCGGCATCGGCGAAGCGGTCATAGACCGAAAAATCCTTGCCGAGCTGGTACCAAAGATACGGATTGGCAGGATCTTCATCGATGGCAACGCGCAGCAACTGCTCGTTGCGCCCCTGCTTCACGTGGAGCCGCTCCGGCAAGTAGCCGTCGTGCCCGACCCGGACATCAAGCGCCCGGATGGGCAGGTCGTGGACAGGCTGTTCGTGAATGCGACCGGCATAGCGGACGTGTCCAGGCAGCACGCGGCTAAGACGCGATTGCGCGGTGCCGCCGTCGAAGTGGTCCTGGAGCGCGATGGTGCCCACGAAGTCAGGAGGCGTGGCTCGCAACGCTGCGAGCGCCGCCCCACCGCTCTCCCCGATCAGCCATTCATCGGCATCGAGCACGATATGCCAGTCGGCGGTAGCGGCCTCGAGCGCGGCATTGCGCGCGGCGGCGAAATCATCGATCCAGGGAAATTGGACAATCCGGGCGCCTGCGGCTTCTGCCAGCCGGACCGTGTCGTCGTTGGAACCGGTGTCCACCACCAGCATGTCGTCCACGAACGGACGAACGCTGGTCAACAACCGGGTGATCGTCGCCGCCTCATTGCGGGCGATGACGACCAGACAGCTGCGCCAGCGGGTGGGCATTCGAAAAGCGTGATCCGGGAGCGATGCGCTCAGTGCATCTGGATGCCGCCGGCCGCCTTGCCCTTGCCGGCGCGCGCCGGGGGTTGCACAGCCCGCAGACGTAATGCTTGGCGACCTCGTGCGGGTGGGTCACGAAGTGGCCGCCGCACTTGCTGCACCTGGTCATCGTCAGCATGCCGTTGTCCACGAACTTCACCAGGCGCCACGCGCGGGTCACGGACAGCAACTGCTCCAGGTTCTGCGCGGCGGTCTGTTCCTGATACAGCTGGTAGGCCTTGATGACGACGTCGATCTCGTCCATCTCGGCCACCTTGTTCAGGTACTCGTGGATGTTGAGGAACAGGCTGGCGTGGATGTTGGGCTGCCAGGTCATGAACCAGTCCGTCGAGAACGGCAGTTGGCCCTTGCTGGGGCTCTTGCCCGAGACTTCCTTGTACAGGCGCAGCAGACGCTCGTAGCTCAGGTCGGTTTCCGATTCCAGCACTTGCAGGCGCGCGCCCAGCTTGATCAACGTCACGGCGCGATCGATCTGCTTGGCTTCGGTCAGGATGGACTTGGTGCGCATGGGGTGCCCCGGTGTCTTTCGGATGTTCTCGGGCGGCAATTTCTCTGCCCGGGGGCAGTTGCCTGAATCTACTGGATCAGGCCGCAGCTTCCTGGTGGCGGCCGGCCATCAGGATGGAGGCATGCAGACGCGACACGCTGTCGTTGGCGGCCGGCTTGCCGTGCGAGGTCAGCAGGCCCCACACCAGGTCGTCGTCCATGCGGAAGCGGCACAGCAGCGTGTTGCCGGAGGCCATCTTCATCATCTGCGCCGGGCTCAGCGTGTTCAGCAGCGTCGCGGTCTCCTCCGAGATGCCCAGACGGTACAGCGCTTGTTCGCGGTCGGTACGGATCAGGCTTTGGGCCAGCATCAGGTACGACAGGTTGGCTTCGCGGATCTCGGCAAGGATCTGGTCGCTGTTCATCTGGTGGCTCCTGGTGGGTTGCGTTGCTGCGATGGAATGAATTCTGAAGAAACACTCGTTCACGCAACATCAGGTGGACGCCAGATACAGGCTAGGGAGCGGGACGACCCCCTTGTCAGCCTGATTCCTACACGTTGACAGGCCCCCATGAGAAAACCGCCGGACGAGGCCCGTGGCTGCGGGCTCGGCGGCGGTTTTTCAGGGAGACAGCCTGTCAGGCGGTCTCCGGGTCGACGGATCGTCGAACGATCAGGCGGCTTGCAGGCGTAGCAATTCGGAGTCGACGATCGCCATCAATTCCGGCGAATCGCGACGCAGCATCTCGAGCGCCTGGCCTTGATTGAGGGTGGTCAACACCTCGATCGCCGCCTTCACTTCTCCCAGGCCCGACAGCGCGAAGCCGAGGGTGTAGAGGGAAGGCGCGTGTTGCGGCGACAGCTCGACCGCGCGATGCGCATACAGCGCCGCATCGCTGAGCTGGCCCGCGGCCAGCATCAGCGCGCCGACATCGGACAGCAGGTCGACGCTCATCGGCGCCATTTCCAGCGCGTTGTAGAGCAGCTCGACACCGTCTCCGATGCGACCTTGCGCGGCTTGCGCATAGGCGGCGTTGCGCGCCTGGGCCAGCAGGAGGCGAGCCTCGCTGGATCCCGGCCGGACCGTTCCGTGAAATTGTTCATCGATCGACGCGTCGATCATCGACACGGCGGACCGTGCCTCGGTTTGCGCTTGCAGTGGCATAGATCTCTCCATGGTCGTTGGGACTCGTCGATCGAGTCCGGTCTCGAAGCCGAGACCGATCCCGGCGAAGGTGGCGAATGCGGCGATTCCGCTTGTCGGCATCGCCAGGAGGCACTGTAGGGTGCCCCCCGTGATCGAGCACACGAAAAGCACCGGCATTCCCCCTCAATCCCGAGCCATTCAGGCCGTAGATACCCCCATGTCCGTCGCCAGACCGACACCCGGGCACAGGTCCGGGTCGACGTCAAACGACAAACAACGCGTTGCAAGACCTGCTTATCGACAGATCACAAGTCTTGACAAATTGCCCTCAAGTTCTATGTCGAGGGTCCCGATAACCAACTCAACGGGGCTGCTGAACGCAGCGACAGGCCAGCAAAGACAAGCAGTCTTGCTAGCAGGTCGAAGCAGGCAGGCGGCACGTGGTCCGGTTAGAAGGCCTGACGTTCTTGGCTTCCGATGAGGGGTGGGACGGCAACGGTTGACTAGCGTCGGACTGGGACCGAACCGGGAAATGGCCCGGGCGGTTCAGCAGGAGCATCCGAGATCCTCGGCCGGTTCGCCTCACGGCGGGTCGGAGGATCGGAGGACTCAGGCGCTCATGTGTGGTTCGGCGCTTTTGCCGGTATTTACGTATAGCTGTTAGGAGCAATCATGGCCCAGATCATCAACACCAACCTGCTGTCGCAAAACGCTCAGCGCAACACCTCGACCAGCCAATCGTCGCTGGCGATCTCGATGCAGCGCCTGTCGTCGGGCCTGCGTGTGAACTCCGCCAAGGACGATGCCGCCGGCCTGGCGATCGCCGACCGCATGAACTCGCAAGTCCGCGGCATGAACGTCGCCCAGCGCAATGCCAACGACGGCATCTCGCTGTCGCAGACGGCTGAAGGCGCGCTGTCCAAGGTGGGCGACTCGCTGCAGCGTATGCGTGAACTGGCGGTGCAGGCCCGCAACGCGACCAACACGACGTCCGACCTGGACTCGATCGGTCAGGAATACAGCCAGCTGGGCTCGGAAATCACCCGCGTCCTGGGCGGCACGACCTTCAACGGCCGCGCCATCCTGGCCGGCGACGCAGGCACGCAGACCTTCCAGATCGGCGCCAACACGACCACGAACGACTCGGTGGACGTCGTCACGACCGACATGACCGGCCAGGCCGCGATCACGGACGTCACCGGCGGCGCGATCACCAACGGCTCGTCGACCGACGACCTGAAGACGATCATCGACAACATCGACAAGGCGATCACCTCGGTATCGACCGAGCGTTCCAAGCTGGGTGCCTCGCAGAACCGCTTCGACGCGATCGTGTCGAACCTGCAGATCTCGGTTGAGAACCAGACCGCTGCCCGCAGCCGGATCATGGACGCCGACTTCGCTTCGGAAACCGCCAACCTGAGCCGCGCGCAGATCCTGCAACAGGCCGGCAACGCGATGATCGCCCAGGCCAACCAGGCTCCCCAGCAAGTGCTGGCCCTGCTGCGCTGATAGAAGGAAGAGGCCACCCGCCGACGTCCAGACGTCCGCGGGTGCCAGGCCCTCGAAGGGGACTCGGTCCCCTTCTCTTTCCCCATCGACCGGCGGTGGTGGTGGTGAAAGAGAAGTCAACGAGCGAGGGTGGGGCCGGCATGGGGCTTGGGGTTCGCGGACGCGAGGCCCCATGCCCCGTGGAGAGCCCGCGCCAGGCCGCCCGAAGGCTTCGTACCAGACGGCCTCCGCGCCGGCCCAGAAGCCGGCACCGCAGGCTTCCGACACCGTCGGGCCGCAAGCGCCCGTCCGCAGTGGCTCCCCGCCACTTCTTCACGCCCGCCACGGGGCGTTGCACGCTTTCTTTTCAAGAAGGCCTCAAGTCCATTCCCAAGCGTCCCGATAACTGCATCAACGGGTCCGCAATTCAACAGCAAGGGCCACGTGGTCCGGCTCAGTCGGACGATTAATCAACCGTCCGCCGAGACCGCCAGAGGTCTTTGAAACTTGAAGGAATGAATCATGGCTCAGATCATCAACACCAACCTGCAATCGCTCAACGCCCAGCGCAACCTGTCGTCTTCGCAGTCGTCGCTGTCGGTGTCGATGCAGCGCCTGTCTTCGGGCCTGCGCGTCAACTCCGCCAAGGATGACGCGGCCGGCTTGGCGATCGCCGAGCGCATGAACGCCCAGGTCCGCGGCATGAACGTCGCGATGCGCAACGCCAACGACGGCATCTCCCTGGCGCAGACCGCCGAAGGCGCGCTGTCCAAGGTGGGCGATTCCCTGCAGCGCATGCGTGAACTGGCGGTGCAGGCCCGCAACGCGACCAACACCACGTCCGACCTGGATTCGATCGGCAAGGAATACGCGCAGCTGGGTCAGGAAATCGGCCGCGTCATCGGCGGCACGACCTTCAACGGCAAGTCCATCCTGGGCGACGATGCCGGCACGCAGACCTTCCAGATCGGCGCCAACACCAGCGCGAACGACTCGGTCGACGTGATCACCAACAACATGACCAACGACACGTCGATCACCAACGTGACCGGTGGCGTGATCGACAACGCCTCGACGCCCGACTCGCTCAAGACCGTCATCGACAACATCGACGCGGCCATCACCACGGTCAGCGGCCAGCGCGCCATCCTGGGCGCCTCGCAGAACCGCTTCGACGCGATCATCTCCAACCTGTCGGTCTCGGTGGAAAACCAGACCGCCGCCCGCAGCCGCATCATGGATGCCGACTTCGCCGCGGAAACCGCCAACCTGAGCCGCGCGCAGATCCTGCAGCAGGCCGGCAACACGATGGTGGCGCAGGCCAACCAGCTCCCGCAGCAGGTGCTGTCGCTGCTGCGCGGCGGCTGATCCCCTCCCTCCACCGGTCGACTCCTCAAGCACCGGCCTTCGCGGCCGGGCCTCCAAGGCCCCGCATCGCCCCTCCGGGAACGATGCGGGGCCTTCTTTTGTTGGTTGTTAATGGCCGGTTTTCCGCCCGCTAATCGGCCAATCGGCGTTGAAGCACGTTTCGCACAATGGGAACCATCGAGCAGGCAGTACCGCTCGACCACCGGTCCAACCGGCAGATCCCAACAATGACTGCGATGGCGCAGCGAGGATCCGCAGGTGCGGTCGGGAACCGACCCACCTAACCGGGATCGCAGCCAGGACAGGATCTCCGCAGGAGTGCATCAATGCCACAGACCATCAACACCAACATTGCCTCGCTGAACGCGCAACGCAATCTGAACTCGTCGCAGTCGTCGCTGGCGACCTCGATGCAGCGCCTGTCGTCGGGCCTGCGGGTGAACTCCGCGAAGGACGACGCCGCCGGCCTGGCGATCGCCGAACGCATGAACTCGCAAGCACGCGGCATGACGGTGGCGATGCGCAATGCCAACGACGGCATCTCGCTGTCGCAGACCGCGGAAGGCGCGCTGGGCAAGGTCGCCGATTCGCTGCAGCGGATGCGTGAACTGGCGATCCAGGCACGCAACGCGACCAACGCGGACAGCGACAAGGATTCGCTGGACAAGGAATTCGGCGAGCTCGCCAAGGAAATCCAGCGGGTCACCGCGGGGACGACCTTCAACGGGAAATACATCCTCGGCGCCGATGCCGCCCTTCCCCAGGTCTTCCAGGTCGGCCCGAATACGACATCCAACGACGAGATCTCGGTCACCACGCCGAACATGTCCGCCGATGAGTCGATCGTCAGGGTCGCCGGGACCGATGCCAACGGCACCGACCGGGGCAGCATCAACCGTGACTCCGACCCGGCCAAGATCGCCGAGGTCGTCGCCAACATCGACGCGGCGCTGGACACCGTCAACAGCCAGCGCGCGACGCTGGGTGCGACGCAGAACCGCTTCGACGCCGTGATCTCCAACCTGCAGGTGGCGTTCGAGAACCAGACCGCCGCCCGCAGCCGGATCATGGACGCCGACTTCGCGGTCGAAACGTCCAACCTGAGCCGCGCGCAGATCCTGCAGCAGGCGGGCAACGCGATGGTCGCTCAAGCGAACCAGCTGCCGCAGCAGGTGCTGTCGCTGCTCAAGGGCTGATAGAAAAACGCAATCAATCCCCCGGGTCACCGTCCTAAAGTCGGTGCCACGGGCGCCGATAAGCAGGACAGGGCCTCACGCAACACACGCGGGGCCCTGTCGCGCTTGGGACTTCCACGAGGGGAGCCGGGCCACGGTGGTCAGGGTCACAGGGAGCAAGAACGATGGCATCCATTACTTCCGCCGGTCTGGGCAGCGGCCTGGACGTCGAGAGCATCGTCACGAAGCTGGTCTCGCTCGAGAAGCAGCCGATCACGGATCTCCAGACGCGCACCGACACGATCAAGACGCAGATCTCCGAATACGGGAAGATCAAGAGCGCCTTCAGCACGATGCGCGACGCAGCCGCCAAGCTGGCCAATCCGTCGACCTGGGCTGCGCTGACCGCGACCTCTTCCGACACCTCGATCGCCACGGTCATCGCGGGCAACGGTTCCGGCGCGGGCTCTTACTCGATGTCGGTCACTTCGCTCGCAGCGGCGCAGTCCAACGCCAGCACGGCCTTCGGGAACAACGCCACCGTCGGCTCCGGCACGATGACCATTGAGCTCGGCCAGTGGGGCGGCACCGTCGCCAACCCGACTTTCACGAGCAAGGATGGCAAGACGCCGGTCAGCATCTCGATTTCCTCGACCGACACGCTGGCCAACATCCGCGACAAGGTGAACGCTTCGGGCGCCGGCGTGCTGGCGTCGGTCGTGACCGACGCCTCCGGCTCGCGCCTGGTGATCCGATCCAAAGACACCGGCGAAGCCAATGGCTTCCGCATCACCACGGCCGACGACGACGGCAACAACGGCGACACCGGTGGCCTGTCCGCCCTGGCTTACGACCCGACTGCCGGCATCAAGAACTTTGGAAACAACACGGCAGCGGCGAATGCCGTCCTGAAGATCAACGGGCTGGACATCAACTCGGCGACCAACAACATCGAGGGCGCCGTCGACGGCCTGACGATCAATCTTCTGAAAAAAGGGGATTCGACCATCACCGTCGGCCAGGACAAGGACAGCGTCAAGAAGGCGATCACCGACTTCGTCACGTCGTACAACAGCCTGATGACGCTGATGCGCAACGACACCAAGTACGACGACACCAACAAGACCGCTGGCGCGCTCCAGGGCGACAGCACCGCGGTCGGCCTGCAGAGCCAGCTGCGCAACATCACGGCGTCGGGCAGCACCCTCGGCGGCCAGTTCGGCCGGCTGTCGGACATCGGCATCGACATCAACGCCGACGGCACGATGAAGGTCAACGACACCAAGCTGACCAGCGCACTGGGCAGCATGGGCGACCTGAAGAACCTGTTCATGGGTGTGGACAGCAGCGATGCGAACAACAACGGCATGGCCACGCGCTGGCGCGGCTTCGCCGACCAGGTCACCGGCTTCGACGGCTCGATCACGACCCGGACCACCGGCCTGCAATCGCGCGTGACGGCCAACGGCAAGCGCGTCGACGAGCTCAACGACCGCGCCGACGCCTACGAGAAACGCCTGCGCGCGCAATACACGGCGCTGGACACGCAGATGGCCAAGCTCAACGACATGCAGAGCTACGTCAGCAAGATCACCAGCATGCTCAGCAGCAGCTGACGCGGCGGCGGCGGTCGGGGACGGAACAGGGCCGTCGTCACCGCCCTTCTCCGGCGCTTCGAAAAGAGCACCGACAAGCCTCCTCACGGAGGCTTTTCCTTTTCTTCACGCAGGCAGAATTTCGAGACAAATTCGACACGGGGGAGGCTCAAGTTGGGCCGGCGGGGGCCGAAAACTGATTCAAGCACTTCAGCACACCGCAGCAACAAATCATGTACGGCAACTCCTCCCCCTTCGCCTCCCACGGTCAGCGCGCCAGCAGCATGTACAACCGCGTCGGCGTGGAAACGGACGTGATGACGGCCTCGCCGCATCGCCTCGTGAGCCTGCTGCTGGACGGCGCCTTCGATTCGATGACGCAAGCCATCGGCGCGATCCGCTCCGGCAATGTCGAAGTGAAGAACCGCAGCCTGAGCCGCGCGGTCCGCATCCTGGACGAAGGCCTGAAAGCGGCCCTCAACCTGGAATCGGGCGAGCTGGCCCTGGACCTGCGCGACCTGTACGCCTATATCTGCACCCGGCTGACCTACGCCAACCTGCGCAGCGACGACGTCGCGATCGAGGAATGCGTGAAGCTGCTGCAACCGATCAAGGAAGCCTGGGCCAGCATCGCCCCGGCCTCCGCCGACCAACGCGCCGCGGCCTGAGCCCCGGACCCCGCCCTTCAGCCTGACGACTTGAGAAGTTCCATGTCCAAGTACACCGCCAAGCCCCAGACCTCCGCCGCCCACGCCGCCCCGACCCCGGACCGCCTCATGAGCACCCAACTGTTGAGCTATTACGAAGCCATCGAACAAGCCAGCGCCGACATGCTGAGCGCCGCCCGTTCGGGCAACTGGGACGAAGTGGTGAAGCTCGAAGGCGCCTGCGTGCTGCTGATCTCGCAGCTCAAGCATGCGGCCTCCAGCCAGAACCTGGGCCCGGACGAAGCGCAGCTCAAGACGCGCATCATGCAGCGCATCCTGGTCAACGACGCGGAGATCCGCCACCTGGCCGAGCCGTGGCTGGAAGACCTGGACCAGCTGATGAAGGGCAAGTCCAAGACGGTCCACTGATCAGCCGGCGGATCGGCTTCCTCCGACCGCCCGGGCGATCCGAGACATCGGTCACGCGACCGGGCTCGGGACTCACGACAGCGCCGCGACCGGCCCCTTGAACGGATGGGGTTGGCGCGGCGTTTGCCTTGGGGATGCGAGAGAATTTTCCCAACGAATCCTGCCGGATGCTGGCCTTGAGCGACCTGAAGCTATCCACGAGCCCCCCGACGCCGCGGACACCGATTTCCGGATGGACGCGCCCGGTGAAATCATGAACTGGCTGCGCGAGCTGCTGCAGTCCCAGGCGCGCATCCAGCTGTCGACGCCAGACGGCGAAGCGATCCACACGGTGCTGCGGGCACTGGACACGCCGCACGGGATGCTGACGATGGAGGCACCGCAGGTCGGCGACACCCTCGCGCCGGTGCTGGCCAGCGACGAGCTGGTGGCGACGGCTTTCCTGGACAAGATCAAGCTGCAGTTCGACGTGTCCGGGCTGGTGGCCATCCGCGGCGACGGGGCGGAAGTGCTGCGATCGCCGGTGCCCCTGCGCCTGTACCGCTTTCAGAGGCGTCAGGCTTACCGGGTCGCCTCGGCCGGGCAGCTCTACCCGGCACTGAAGCTGGCCAACCCGGATCTGCCCCGCATGCGCGTGATGAACGTGAGCGCAGGCGGCATCGCGCTGCAATGGCCGGCGAACGTGGTCCCGGTGCCGCAGGCAGGCGAGGAGATCAGCGGCACGTTGGAGCTCGAGCGCGAAGTCAGTTTCTCCGCGCTGCTGAGAATCCAGCACATGTCCGACAGCGACCAGGGCGCGCCGCACCATGCCGGCTGTGCCTTCGTCTCCCTGGCCCCCACGGCGGCCCGCGCGCTACAGATCTTCATCGACCAGGCGCAGAAACGAGAACGATTGATGCGGCGCAGCATCTGACTGCTGATGGCAAGATAGGTCGCCAAATGAACAAAGTCGCCCGAGAGGCGGCTTTTTCGTTCGTGATGCGGAGATCCAGCGGAGCATCAACACGCGTTGCACGCGCCAAGACCTCGCTTACACCTGCATGTTCATGATTTCCGAGTAGGCGGACACCAGCCGGTTGCGCACCTGCAGCGTCGCCTGGAAGCCGATCTGCGCCTTCTGCATGGCGACCATGGTCTCTTCCAGGCTGACGGTCGGATTGTCGAGCTGGACCTCCCGCTGCAGCCGCGACGCCTCGTTCTGCTGCGTGCTGACGGACTTCAACGCCGAGCTCATCGCATCCGCGAAGCTCGCACCGCCCGACGCGGCCTTGGCCACCGGCTGACCCTGGGGGGTCAGGCCGGCGCGTGCCACCGCGTTGGCGAAGTCGAAGGGTTTGAGTTTCAGGTCCACGGAACGCATCGTACGGATCCGCAGGCCGTCCATAGCTCCGAACTGGGGGGCCTTCTTCGGCCTGTTCCCACCATTCTTGAGGCCGTCCATCGAAATAATCCAGTCCTGTGTCGAGGCGTCCGCCTGGGCACTCCGTTCGACACCAGCCGTACACCACCGCCCCATGGACAACGCCCTGAGCAGCCCCGCCGCCGGACTCCCCGAGGTGCAGCAGACCGCCAAACCGGCCGGCCTGCCCGCCCGTCTGGCGGCGATGCCCGCCAAGAGCAAGATGATGCTCGGCGGCGGCGTGGCCGCGCTGCTGGCGGTCATCGTGGCGATGTCGATGATGACGGCCAAGCCGGACTACCGGCCGCTGTTCTCCGGCCTGTCCGACAAGGACGGCGGCGCCGTCATCGCGCAGCTGTCGCAGATGAACGTGCCCTACCGCAACGACCCGGGCGGCGTCATCATGGTGCCCGCCAACCAGGTCTACGACCTGCGCATGAAGCTGGCCTCCGCCGGCCTGCCCAAGGGCGGCATCGTCGGTTTCGAGCTGATGGACAAGCAGTCCATCGGCCAGACCGCCTTCAACGAGCGGCTGAACTTCCAGCGTGCGCTCGAAGGCGAACTGACCCGCACCATCACCGCCATGGCCGACGTCGCCGACGCGCGCGTCCACCTGGCCATGCCGCAGCAGAACGGCTTCTTCCGTGAGCAGCAGAAGCCCAGCGCCTCCGTCATGTTGACGCTGCGCGGCGGCCGCACGCTGGACCGCGCCCAGATCGCCGGCATCGTCCACCTGGTGTCCTCGTCGGTGCCGGAGCTGAACCCCAAGGCCGTCAGCGTGCTCGACAGCACCGGCGCCCTGCTTTCCCAGAACCCGGACGGCAACGCCATCGGCCTGGACAGCCAGCAGCTGCAATACAAGCAACAGATCGAAGCCAACCTGAACAAACGTGTCGCCGAGCTTCTGGAACCTGTCGTCGGCCGGGACAACCTGCGCTCGACGGTCACCGCCGACGTCGACTTCAGCCAGGTCGAATCCACCGCCGAGGAATACAAGCCCAACCAGGGTCCGAACACGCAGAGCAGCGTGCGTCGCCTGACCTCGGAAGAACAATCCGGCGGCTCTGCCGGAGTACCCACGGGCGTGCCCGGTGCGACCAGCAACCAGGTCCCGCCGCAGGCAGCCGCGCCGATCAACGGTCAGGCCCAGCAGCTGCAGCCGGCCGGCCAGTCCGGCGGCACGCAGAACCTGCGCCGCAACAACGACACGCAGTTCGAGCTCGACCGCACCGTGCGCGTCACCCGCAATGCGATCGGCCAGATCCGTCGCCTGAACGCCGCCGTCGTGGTCAACCAGAAGACCGTCACCGACAAGAACGGCAAGACCTCCAGCCAGCCGCTGTCCGAGAACGAGATCCAGAAGCTGGACTCGCTGGTCAAGGAAGCGCTGGGCTTCTCGCAGGAGCGCGGCGATTCGATCAAGGTCATCAGCACCCCGTTCGTGTCCGACAAGATCGAGAACGCCGACGTGCCGCTGTGGCAGCAACCGTGGCTGCGCGACGTCGCCCGCGACTTCGCCGTGCCCGCCGCCCTGGTGCTGGTCGCGCTGATCGCCGTGTTCGGGCTGGTTCGCCCTGCTCTCAAGGCGGCTTTCCCGCCGCCGGCCGAACAGAAGGACGACACTGCCAGCAACAACGCGCTCAGCGTGGTCGAGGACGAACAGCTGGCGCTCGGCGGCCCGCGCGGTCCTGGCGGTCTGCCGGCCCTGGAGGCGCCGATCTCGAACGACAAGCTCGAGCGCGCCCGCCTGCTGGCCAAGGAGAACCCGATCGCGGTGGCCAACATCATGCGCGCCTGGGTCAACGGCGAGGAGCTGGAAACGGCCGCGCCCGCCGGTGGCCGCCGCTGAACCCCGACGACCAAGCACGCCCACCCGGATCGATAGCGAGACACCACCATGGACGACAAAGGCGTAGAAGACGCAGCCATCCTGCTGATGTCGCTGGGCGAGGAGGAAGCCTCCGAGGTCTTCAAGCACCTCGCGCCCAAGGAAGTGCAGAAGCTCGGCGAGACCATCGCCAAGATGAAGGTCGTGCCGCGCGAGCGCGTCGAGCGCGTGCTCGACAAGTTCGATCTGGTCGCCGAGACCCAGAGCACGCTGGTCAGCGACACCGACGAGTACGTCCGCTCCGTGCTGCGCAAGGCGCTGGGCGAGGACAAGGCCAACCTGCTGCTGGACCGGATCCTGCAGGGATCGGACGTCTCCTCGATCGAATCGCTGAAGTGGATGGATCCGGGTTCGGTCGCGGAACTGCTGCGCAACGAGCATCCCCAGATCGTCGCCGCCATCCTGTCGCACCTGGACTTCGACCAGAGCAGCTCGGTGCTGCGGGTCTTCACCGAGCGCCAGCGCAATGAGGTGCTGATCCGCATCGCCACGCTGGACGGCATCCAGCCGATGGCGCTGAAGGACCTCAACGAGGTCATGGGCCAGATCCTGGCCGGCGGCGAGCGCATGAAGAAGTCCAACCTGGGCGGCGTCAAGACCGCGGCCGAGATCATCAACATGATGGGCACCAGCGTCGAGGCGTCGGTGCTGGACTACATCCGCGAGGCCGACTCCGACCTGGCGCAGAAGATCATGGACAACATGTTCACGTTCGACGACGTGGACAAGATCGACGACCGCGGCATCCAGGCCATCCTCAAGGAAGTGCAGTCCGAATCGCTCATCGTCGCGCTCAAGGGCGCCGGCCCGGAGCTGCGCGAGAAGATCTTCCGCAACATGTCCTCCCGCGCCGCCGAGACGCTGCGCGAGGACCTGGATTCGCGCGGCCCGGTCCGCCTGTCCGAGGTCGAGGCCGAGCAGAAGGAAATCCTCAAGGTCGTCCGTCGTCTCGTCGACGAAGGCCAGATCGTGCTCGCCGGCGGCGGCGACGACCAGTTCCTGTAATACGCTGGTCGCTTCTTCCGCCGACGGACACCCGCCACGATGGTCACCCGCCCTCCCCGTCAAGTTCCGCCACCGCCGCGCGCCGATGGCGACCAGCAGCGCGGCAGCACCTACGGCCGCATCATTCCCCGCGAGGAGCTGTCGGGCTTCGCCGCGTGGAATCCGGGCGCGCTCGATGGCGGCGCCGCCCCGCGCCGTCCCGCGGTCACCGCGCCCGCCCCGGTCGAACCGCCGCCTCCGCCGCCTCCGCCGGGTCCCAGCGTCGAAGAACTGGTGCAGCAGGCGCGGCAGGCCGGGTACCAGGACGGCTACCGCGATGGCATGGCCGCGCTGGACGCCTTCAAGCAGAGCTTCGCCAAGCAGATCAGTGCCCAGGTGGGGCAACTGGTCGCCAGCTTCGACCAGGACCTGTCCGCGATGGAACAGGACATGGCCGACGCGCTGGCGCGCACCGCCGTCGAACTGGCCCGTCAGGTCGTCCGCAATGAACTGGAGACGGCGCCGGAACTCGTGGCCAAGGTGGCGCACGATGCCGTCGAGGCCCTGCTGATCAACGCCCGCCACGTCCGCGTGCGCGTGCATCCCGACGACCTGCCGCTGGTGCTGGACGGCGCCGGCCAGGAGCTGCGCGCCCGCGAGGCCCAGGTCATCCCCGATCCCTCGATCGCCCGGGGCGGCGTCAAGGTCGATGCCGACATCTGCAGCGTCGACGCCTCGCTGCCGGCCCGCTGGCAGTCGGCGGCCGGCGCGCTCGGTCAGACCTCCGTCTGGGAGAACCGCCGCAGCGCCGCCGATGAACAGCGGGATGCCCGGCTGGACTTCCGCCTCGAGCCCACACCCAGCCAGTACGGCGGCCTGCCGCACGGCGCCAATCAAGGCGCGTCCGAGGACCGCGAATCATGAGCGCCCGTACCGACCGCTGGCGCCAGTACTTCGACGACCTGCAGGCCTTCGCCGGCAACGCGCCGCCGATCGAGCCGCAGGGCAAGCTGGTGCGCGTCGCCGGCCTGGTGCTGGAAGCCACCGGCGTGAAGGTCCCGGTCGGGTCGGTCTGCGAGATCCACATGCCCTCGACCGCCGCTTCGCCGCGTCGCGGGCAACGCCCGGTGACGGCGGAAGTCGTCGGCTTCTCCGGCGACCGCGCCTACCTGATGCCGACCGACGAGATCCAGGGCCTGGCCAGCGGCGCGATGGTGCTGCCGCGCCCCGCCGCGCTGCACGGACCCGCGCTGGGCGAGGAACGCCATCCCTGGCGACGCGACGAGGACCGCGGCCTGCATCTGCCGATGGGCGACGGCCTGCTGGGCCGTGTCGTCGACCCGCAGGGGCATCCGATCGATCGCCGCGGCCCGCTGGCCGAGATCCGCGACGAACCCATGGTCCGCCGCCCGATCAACGCGATGGACCGCGACCCCGTACGCCGTCCGCTGGACACCGGCGTCCGCGCCATCAATTCGCTGCTGACCGTCGGTCGCGGCCAGCGACTGGGCCTGTTCGCCGGCACGGGCGTCGGCAAATCGGTGCTGCTGGGCATGATGGCCCGCTACACGCAGGCGGACGTCATCGTCGTCGGCCTGATCGGCGAACGCGGCCGCGAAGTGAAGGAATTCATCGAGGACATCCTCGGTGAGGAAGGCCTGCATCGCAGCGTCGTCGTCGCAGCGCCGGCCGACGCGCCGCCGCTGCTGCGCATGCAGGGCGCGACCTACGCCACCGCGATCGCCGAGCATTTCCGCGACCGCGGCCAGCACGTGCTGCTACTGATGGATTCGCTCACCCGCTACGCGATGGCGCAGCGCGAGATCGCCCTCGCGATCGGCGAACCACCGGCGACAAAAGGCTATCCGCCTTCCTGCTTCGCGAAGCTTCCGCAGTTGGTGGAACGCAGCGGCAACGGCCTGGCCGGCGAAGGATCGATCACCGCCTTCTACACCGTACTGTCCGAAGGCGACGACCAGCAGGATCCGATTGCGGACGCCGCCCGAGGCATCCTCGACGGCCACATCGTGCTCAGCCGCGAGTTGGCGGAGAGTGGGCACTACCCTGCGATCGACGTGGAACGGTCCATCTCGCGCGTCATGACCAGCGTGGCCGACAAGCGCCACGTCGAACTGGCGCGCCGTTTCCGGCAGCTCCTGGCGAAGTACAACAAGGCGCGCGACCTGATCCAGCTGGGCGCCTATCAGCCCGGCCACGACCCCGAGTTGGACATGGCGGTCCGCCTGCATGGCGACATGGACCGATTGCTCCAACAAGACATGCATTCCCCCGCTTCTTTGAACGATTGCCTCAATCAGTTGACCGCCACACTTAACTTTGCGTGATAGCTGCCGACATCCGTAAAGCGAGGTCATCGACATGAGTAGTTCCAATCTGCAGGCCCTGACCGTTCTCCTCGAACGCGCGGAGGCCGAGCGCGATGAAGCGCTGCGTCATCTGCAGGACGCGCAGTCGCGTGCGAACGCGGCGCGCAACCAGCATGACCAGTTGTCGCAGTACCGCACGGACTACCGCACCCGCTGGTCGCAGGAATTCGCCCAACGGACGACCGTGCAATTGCTGGGCTGCTATCAGAACTTCGGCCAGCGCCTGGACCAGGCCATCGGTCAGCAGGGCGGCATCGCCGACTACGCCGACCAGCGCCTGTCCGCCGCCCGCGACCTGGTGCGCGAGCGCGAACTGCGCGTCGCCTCGGTGCGCAAGCTGATCGAGCGCCGCCGCGCCGAGACGCTGCGCAGCCAGATGCGCCAGGAGCAGCGCGCCACCGATGAACAGGCCGCCCGCGCCGCCTCGCGCGGCGGCAACCCGATGTCCCGGCTGGTCGCCTGATCGCGACCCGGTCCACCCGGAACCTCCCTCGCCATGACGCA
Organism: Roseateles chitinivorans; assembly: GCF_050632145.1. Taxonomy (GTDB): domain Bacteria; phylum Pseudomonadota; class Gammaproteobacteria; order Burkholderiales; family Burkholderiaceae_C; genus Roseateles; species Roseateles chitinivorans_B. The sequence continues at coordinate 3,037,945 of NZ_CP192577.1, read as the reverse complement.
GATCCAGAACATGAACCCGATGCCGGGCGCCCTCGGCGGCCTCGGCGCGAACAACCCCGCCTACACCGGTCGCAAGGACGGCGCGTCGACAGACTTCTCCCGTCTGCTGAACCAGAGCAACCAGCAGTTGCAGGATCAGTCGGCGCAATCGGCCAAGACGACCATGGCGAAGCTGCAATCCCAGCAGCTGGCGAGCCAGCAGATGCAATCGCAGCAGCAGTCCCGGCAGCTGGAAGCCCAGCAGCAGGCGCAGCGCCAGGAGTCGGCACAGCCGCCCAAGCCCATGTCACCGCCGCCGCGTACGCCTGAGAACACCGCCGCGAAAGACGAGAACAAGCTCGCCGCGCGCAATGCCGCCGCCCGCAACAGCGCCAGCAAGGCCGAAGACGCCAAGACCCCGACCCGCGCGACGAAGTCGGATCCGGCCACTGCCGGAGAAGCAACGGACGTTGCTGACGCTGCCGATGCCTCGGACCCAGCGGACACCGCCCGGACCGATGCCGCCAGCGGCAAGGACGCCGAGCGCGTCGTTGCCAAGGATGACGAAGGCAAGGACAAGAAGGCCGCCAAGGACGCGAAGGACACCGGCGCGACCGCTGCCGAGCAGATCCTGGCGATGCTGCGCGGCGACGCGCCCGTCGAGACCAGGGCCCAGCCGCGCGCCGGCACGGCCGAAGGCGACGAAGCAGGCACCGACGCCCTGCCCGGCGGCGCCAATGCCCAAGGCAAGCAACAGACCACCGGCGACGTCCTGCGCGAGCGCCAGCAGCTTCAGCGCGAACTGAGCCAGGCCGCCGCGGGCACTGCCAGCGCGGTCGAAGGCGCGGACAAGTCCGCCCAGACCGACGCGCTGCACGCCGCGTCCAGTGGCGCGCACGAGATCTCGATGGGCGACGCGGCCGCCAAGGGTCCGCAGCCGAGCTTCGAGGCGCTGCTCGCCGCGGCGCAGCAGACCGGTGCGGCGTCCAGCACTTCCGGCGCCGATGCGACGTCCGCGACCCAGGCCCCCAGTGTCCCGCTCAGCCACCCGCTGGACAGCCCCGACTTCGCACCGGAACTGTCCGCCAGCGTCAGCCTGCTGATCCAGGACGGCGTGCACGAAGCCCAGCTCCAGCTCAATCCGACCGAGATGGGCCCGGTATCGATCAACATCCAGCTCGACGGCCAGCAGGCGCAGGTGAACTTCCATGCCCAGCACGCCGCGACCCGCGAGGTGCTGGAACGCAGCCTGCCCGATCTGGCGGCAGCCCTGCAGGCGCAGGGCTTGACCCTGAGCGGCGGCGGGGTGTTCGCCCAGTCGCAGTCCAGCGGCGGCCAGAATCGTGGCGACGGTTCCGCCGACGGCACGTCCAACGGCCATGGTCGTCGGAGCGGTCGCGGCCAGGGCTCGGACGACGACGGCGCCATCGCCGCCACCGGCCGGTCGGAGCGCCGTTCCGCACCGCGCGGCCTGGTCGACCTGTACGCCTGACGATCCCCGAGTCTGACCGGAATCCGCCGCCTTTTCGCGCGTTGAGCGCTTTGGCGGCGCTTCACAATGGGAGACATTGCCGGGTCACCAGATCCGGTTCCCCGACAACGTCCCTCTTTTCATCACCGGAGCGCCCATGGCCACAGCCGCCGCAGGCAACGACGCCGCCGTCAAGGGTGGCGGCAAGAAGAAGCTGATCATCATCGTCGCCATCGTCCTGGTGGTGGTGCTGGTGGGCGTCGCCGCGTTGCTGATGATGAAGAAGAAGTCGCATGCCGACGACGAGGAAGGCGCCGCCGCCGAGGAGAAGCCCGCGGCTGCCGCCCACGCCAAGCCGGGCACGCCGCCGACCTTCGTCCCGCTGGACCCGTTCACGGTGAACCTGGCGGACAAGGAAGTCGACCGCTTCGCGCAGGTCGGCATCACGCTGGAAGTCGCCGACGCGCATTTCGCCGACCAGCTCAAGGCCTACATGCCGGCGATCCGCAACAACGTGCTGCTGGTGCTGTCGCACAAGACCTCGGCCGAGCTGCTGAGCGCCGAAGGCAAGGAAAAGCTGGCCAAGGAAATCCGCCGCGAGGCCGTGCGCCCGATGGGCATCGAGCTCGACGACGAGGATGAGGACGAGGACGCCGCGCCCAAGAAGAAAAAGAAGAAGAAGCGCCAGGTCGAAAGCCCGGTGACGCAGGTCCTGTTCTCCACCTTCATCGTGCAGTGACGGGCCGCACAGCAAGGAGCGCGCGATGAATCAGCAGATCCTTTCCCAAGACGAAGTCGATGCCCTGCTGCAGGGCATCACCGGCGAGAGCCAGAAGCTCGAGGCCGAAGAGGTCCAGACCGGCGGCATCCGCGAGTACAACCTCGCCAGCCAGGAACGGATCGTCCGTGGGCGCATGCCCACGATGGAGATCATCAACGAACGCTTCGCGCGCAACATCCGCATCGGGCTGTTCAACTTCATCCGCAAGAGCCCGGAAGTCGCCATCGGCGGCATCAAGGTGCAGAAGTACAGCGCCTTCCTGCGCGAGATCGTCGTCCCGACCAACTTCAACATCGTGTCGGTGAAGCCGCTGCGCGGCAGCGGCCTGATCGTCTGCGACCCGACGCTGGTGTTCGCGGTGATCGACTCGCTGTTCGGCGGCATCGGCAAGTTCCACACCCGCATCGAGGGCCGGGACTTCTCCGCCACCGAGCAGCGCGTGATCCTGCGACTGGTCGAAGTGATCATCCAGGAGTACACCAAGGCGTGGAAGGGCATCTATCCGCTGGAGCTGGAATACCAGCGCTCGGAGATGCAGCCGCAGTTCGCCAACATCGCCACGCCCAGCGAGATCATCGTGTCCACCTCGTTCACGCTGGAAATCGGCGAGACCAGCGGCACGGTGTACTTCTGCATCCCGTATTCGACGCTGGAGCCGATCCGCGACGTGCTGTACAGCACCACGCAGGGCGACTCGAGCGAACCCGACCGCCGCTGGGTCAACCTGCTCAAGCACCAGATCCAGTCGGCCGAGGTCGAACTGGTGGCGGAGCTGGCCAAGGCCCCCGCGACCGTCGAACAGCTGCTGGCCTTCAAGCCGGGCGACTTCATCGAGCTGGACCTGGAGCAGATCATCCAGGCCAAGGTGGACGGCGTGCCGGTGTTCGATTGCCATTACGGCACCTCGAACGGCAAGTATTCGATCAAGATTGAAAAGATGCTGACCGGCCCGGATGCCGGCTGGCTGGGAGCCCGCAATGGCTGACAACACCCCGATGGACGAACAGGACGCGATGGCCGCCGAATGGGCGGCGGCGCTGGCGGAAGCCGGCGGCGGCGGCAGCGAGGTCGCGGCCGAAGTGCAGCAGGTGACCGAGCAGGTCGCGCCGGCGGCCTTCACCAACTTCTCGCCGACGCCGGGCAACCTGCCCGGCAGCGACATCAACATGATCCTGGACATCCCCGTCCAGCTCACGGTTGAACTCGGTCGCACCCGGATTCCGATCAAGAACATCCTGCAGCTGGCGCAGGGCTCGGTCGTCGAGCTCGACGCACTGGCCGGCGAGCCGATGGACGTGCTGGTCAACGGCTACCTGATCGCCCAGGGCGAGGTCGTGGTCGTGAACGACAAGTTCGGCATCCGCCTCACCGACATCGTGACGCCGTCCGAACGGATGCGGCGCCTGAGCAAGGCATAACCTGACCCCTGATCAGCCCCACCCCGGTGGGGCTGATGCGTTTCAGGGACGCATAATTCAGCGCCATGAACAACAGCCTCGTCCCCCTCCTCTGGTTCCTGGCCATCCTGGCCCTGATTCCAGTCGTGCTGTGGCTCCTCAAGCGCACGCCCTTGGGCGGTGGCGCGTTGGGCGGACAGCTGCGCACCGTCGCGCAGCTGGTGATCTCGCCAAGCCAGCGACTCGTGATCGTCGAGGTCGGCCAGGACGAGGACCGCCAATGGCTGGTGCTCGGCGTCACTGGCCAGCAGATCCGCACCTTGCACGTGATGCCGCCACAGGCCGACGCCGGCGCGGCGCTGCAGGCGGCGCAACCGTCGTTCTCCTCGATGCTCAAGCGCAGCCTGGGCGGCAGGCACGCCGATGGCCCCGGGTCCAATACCTCGGTCTGATCGGGAACGGCGCATGACCGCTTCGACCTCGAACGCCCCCACTCCGCATGAGCCCCGCCGCCGGCGGCTGTCGCGGCGCGCTCTGGGCATCGCGGGCGTGCTCGCGCTCGGCAGCTTCGGTGCTGCGGCCTGGGCCCAGCAAGGCGGCGCACCCGCCAGCGTGCCGCTGATCATCGGCCAGGGTGCGGGGGGCAACAGCTACTCGGTGCCGATCCAGACCCTGCTGTTCTTCACCGCGCTGGGCTTCCTGCCGGCGGTGCTGCTGATGATGACCGGCTTCACCCGGATCGTGATCGTGCTGTCGCTGCTGCGCCAGGCGCTGGGCACGCAGGCGGCGCCGCCGAACCAGGTGATCGTCGGCCTGTCGCTGTTCCTGACCTTCTTCGTGATGAGCCCGACGCTGGACCGCGTCTACGCCGACGCTTACCAGCCCTATCAGGCCGGACAGATCGGCTTCGAGGTCGCACTCGACCGCGCGCAGGTGCCGATGCGCGCCTTCATGCTCAAGCAGACGCGCCAGTCGGACGTCGCGCTGTTCGCCAAGCTCGCCAAGCTCGAACCCAACGTCGCGCCGGAGAACGTGCCCTTCCGCGTGCTGGTGCCCGCCTTCGTGACCAGCGAGCTGAAATCGGCGTTCCAGATCGCCTTCCTCATCTTCATCCCGTTCCTGGTGATCGACATGATCGTCTCCAGCGTGCTGATGAGCCTGGGGATGATGATGCTGTCGCCGGTGCTGGTGTCGCTGCCGTTCAAGCTGATGCTGTTCGTGCTGGCGGACGGCTGGAACCTGCTGCTGGGCTCGCTGGCGGCGTCGTTCGCGCAGTAGCGGCGCACCCGTCTCCGCGCCAAACCGACGCCACCCCGGACGCGATACCAAGGACAAGTCATGGATGCACAACAGGTCTTCTCGGTCGGTCAGCAGGGCCTGTACGTGCTGCTGATGGTCGCGGCGCCGATCCTCCTGACGGTGCTGGCCGTCGGCGTGCTGGTGTCGGTGTTCCAGGCGGCGACGCAGATCAATGAATCGACGCTGTCGTTCGTGCCCAAGATCGTCGCCGCGGTGCTGGTGCTGGCGGTCGCGGGCCCCTGGATGATCACGACGCTGGTCGAGTACATCCAACGCACGCTGCAGAGCATTCCGCAGGCGCTGGGCTGAGCCTGGCGCCCGCGCGCCGCCCGGCCCGATTCCACGGTCTTCGATCCCGATGATCTCCTTCAGCGAAGCGCAACTGCTCGCCTGGATCAATCCGGTCCTGTGGCCGTTCATCCGCACGCTGGCCCTGTTCGCCGGGATGCCGGTGTTCAGCCAGCGTCAGGTGCCGGCGCGCGTGCGCATCGGGCTGGCGCTGTTCATCGCGGTGGCCGCACAACCGTCGCTGCCGGCGATGCCGGTGATCCCGCTCGACTCGCTGCCGCAGCTGCTCGCCGTGACGGGGCAGCAGTTGCTGATCGGGCTGGCGATGGGTTTCGCGGTGCGGGTGGTGTTCGCCGCGCTCGAGTTCGCCGGCGAACTGATCGGTCTTCAGATGGGGCTGAACTTCGCCGGCTTCTTCGATCCGTCGACCGGCTCGCAGGGCACGTCGACGTCGCGTTTCCTCGGCTCGATGGTGGCCTTCCTGTTCGTCGCGATCAACGGGCACCTGATGCTCATCAATTCGCTGGTCGAGAGCTTCCAGGCCTTCCCGGTCGGCGAGGAGCCCTTCCGCTTCCTGCGCATCGCGCAGCCGCAGGTGTGGGGCGCGGAGATCTTCCGCATGGGGCTGTGGATCGCGCTGCCGCTGATCACGATGCTGATGTTCGTGAACCTCGTGCTCGGCATCATCTCGCGCGTGGCGCCGCAGCTGAACGTGTTCTCGGTCGGTTTCCCGCTGACCGTCAGCATCGGCCTGGTGGGGCTGGTCGCGACACTGCCGCTGATGCATCAACCGTTCATGATCGCGCTGGAAAGGATGCTGGCGGCGTTCAACTGACCGCTGCGGCATCCACACCGGCCGATGCTTCCCAGCAACGGCCGGTTTCCTCTTTCAGAGCTCGCGCAGCGCGGTGGTGACCGGCAGGCTCGCCGCCCGCACTGCAGGGAACAGGCCACCGATGAAGCCGATGGCCAGGGCCCACTTCAGCCCTTCCCACAGCAGCTGCCCCGAGACACGCAGCTCGAAACTGAGCTTGCCCACGGCGCCGGCGCTCATCGTCGAGGCCGCATGGCCGTTGAACAGCAGGTAGGCGACCGCACCGCCGATGACGCCTCCGAGCGCGGCCAGCAGCATCGTCTCCAGCATCACCGCCACCACCACCGGCAGTCCGGGGAAGCCGATCGCCCGCAAGGTCGCGATCTCGCGCGCCCGCGTCGCCACCGCCGCGAACATGGTGTTCAACGCGCCGAAGATGGCGCCGATCGCCATGATCGTGCCGACCACGATGCCGATGATCCGCAGGATCTTGGTCATCTGCTCGGACTGCTTCGAGAAGAACGCGAGCGTCGTCGACGTGTCGACCTTCAGCTGCGGATTGCCGTCGAGGGCCGCCTTGAAATCCTTGAAGGCCTTCGCATCGGTCAGCTTCACCGTCACCGAGTTCCGGCTTGCGCCGCGACGGTAGGTCTCCGCGACCACGGGCGCATCGGCCCACAGCTCCGAGTCCATCGAATCGCCGGACGCGAACACACCCGTCACCGTCCACATCTGGCTGCCCATGCGGATCTGCTTGCCGGGTTCCAGGCCTTCGAACTGACGCGCGGCGCCTTGGCCGACGATCATCTCCTTCAGACCCGGCTGGAACTTCCGGCCCGCGACGATCTTGACCTGAGGACGTACCGCGAAGGCTTCATCGCCCACGCCGCGCACCTGGACGCTGCCCTCTTCATCGGTCTTCGTGCCCTTCACAGGGAGGTTGGCAGCGACCACGGTCTCCGCCGAGGCCAGAGGCTCGCCCTTGGCGCTCTTCGCCACGCCCGGCGCCTGCGCGATCTGCACGATGTCGTCCCGGGTCATCACGGAGGCCACCTCCGCCGCCGAACCGCCGCGCAGGACGATGGCGGTGTCTTCGCTGCCGGACTTGCGCAGCGTCTCCGCATAGCCCTCGGCCATCGCCAGCAACGCCACCAGCACGCCGACCACACCCGCGATGCCCACGACGATCACCGCCGACGAGCCGATCCGCTGCGAAAGCGTGCTCACGCCGACGCCGGTCACCGAGCGCGCCTGCGCGCCCCGCCGCGTCAGCAGCATCCACAGCGCCAGCAGCACCGCCACCCCGACGGCGCCGAACCACGGCAGCATCACCCAGCCCACCAGCACGAGCGCCAGCAGCACGAGCAGTCCCAGGTTCTTCAGGAATTTCATGATCACGCCCTCCCCGCCAGCGCGTCGGTGATGTTGAGCCGCATCGCGTTCAGCGCCGGCAATGCGCCGACGATCACGCCGAAGAGCACCATGAAGCCGACCCCCATCGTCCAGCTGCGCAGCCCGGCCGCCGGCAGATTCAACGCGCCGCCGCTGCCAGCGCTGACCACCGGTCCGATCACGCTCGCCAGTGCCAGCCCGATCACGCCACCGATCACCAGCAGCAGCACCGACTCCGCCAGCACCATCGCCAGCACGCTGCGCCCGGAGAATCCGATCGTCTTCAGCACCGCGATCTCGCTGGTACGCTCGCGCACCGCCTGCATCATCGTGTTGCCTGAGAGCAGCAGCAGCGTGAAGAACACCGCCCCCATGATCGAGCTGACGATCAGGCCGATGTCCGCGATCTGCTTCATCCAGGAGGCCATCGCCGCCTGCTCGGTCTGCGTGCGGGTCTCATGGTCGGAGTTGGCGGAGATCGCGTCGATCGCCTTGGCCACGCGATCCGCCTGGTTCGCATCGGCGACACGCGTCACGTACCAGCCGACCTGGCCCTGGTTGTAGGGCGTCGTGTCGTCGAAGTACTTCCAGTTCAGCAGGAACAGCTGGTCGTACCAGCCGCCTGCCTTCTTGTCCGCGGAGCCGATCATGCCGACGACCTCGAACTGCCAGTTCTTGCTGCCGTTGCGGTCGGGGAAGATCGTCGACTGCAAGGGGATCTTGTCCCCGACCTTCCAGTTGAAGCGCTTGGCCAGCCGTTCACCGACCAGCACCCCGATGCGTGTCGACGCGAAGGCCTGGCGCGCCTGCGCGCTCACGACCATCTCGGGATACGCGTCCAGGTAGTTCGGCGCGACCGCGAAGCTCACGACCTGGTTGTGCGGGTCCTGGTAGGCGCCGCCGAACCAGTTCGCGAAGGTCACGGTCTTGGCGCCATCGACGGCCTGGATGCGCTGTGTCAGCGCCATCGGGAGCGTCTGGATGAACGACAACCGCGAGCCGGTCTGCAGCCGCGACGCGCCGTTGGCCGACTGGCCGGCCTGGTCGAAGGAGGTGCGGACCGCGTCCAGCAGCCCGAACAGCAGGAACGCGGTGATGATGGACACCAGCGTCAGCACCGTCCGGAGCTTGCGCCGGAACAGCGCCGCCCAGATGAGGTGAAGGTATTTCATGGCGAGCCCTTTCTTGGGACTTGACCCGGACGCCGCGGCGTCAGGCGGTCGCGGAGACGGTCTGCTCGACCAGCGTGCCCTTGTCCAGGTGCAGCGTCTGGCGGGCGCGCTCGGCGGCCTTCGGATCATGCGTGACCATCACGATGGTCTTGCCATGGTCGCGGTTCAGCGCCTGCAGCAGCGCCAGCACGTCCTCGGCCGATTGACGGTCCAGGTCGCCAGTGGGTTCGTCGCAGACCAGCAGGGTCGGGTCGGAGACGATCGCCCGCGCGATCGAGACGCGCTGCTGCTGGCCGCCGGACAGTTCCGTCGGCTTGTGGCTGGCGCGGTCCGACAAGCCCACCAGTTGCAACGCGATCGCGGCGCGCTTCTTGCGCTCTGCCGCGGACAGCTTGGTCAGCAGCAGCGGCAGCTCCACGTTGCGCTGCGCCGAGAGCGTCGGCATCAGGTTGTAGAACTGGAACACGAAGCCCACGCGGGCCGCACGCCACTTCGCCAACGCCGCGGAGCTGAGCTGGTCGATGCGCTCGCCGCCGATGGCGATGCTGCCGCCGCTGGGCTGATCCAGCCCGCCGATCAGGTTCAGCAGCGTCGTCTTGCCGGAGCCCGACGGCCCCATCAGCGCCAGGAATTCGCCCTCGCGCACGTCGAGGTCGATGTGGTGCAGCACTTCCACTTTCTGCTTGCCTCGGGTGTAGACCTTGGACAGGTCACGGATCTCGATCAGGTTGCTCACGGTGACTCCTCGCATCAACGGTTCATTCACTGGGCCCGGGGCGCGCGGCCCTTGCAGCTCACTCGCCGGCCTTCAGCTTGATCGGGCCGCCGTCCACCAACTGTTCCGGCGGATCCAGGACGATGGGCTCGCCGGCCTTGAGGCCGTCCAACACCACCGCCTGCTCCCCCACCGGCGTTCCCTGCTTCACCTTGCGCGCCGCGGCGTTCTGCCCGACGACGACGAAGACCACCGGCACACCATCCCGGGCCGTGACGGCGGATTTCGGCACCAGCACACCCGGTGGCGGCGCGGTCTTCGCATCCGCCTTGGCGGCCAGGAAGGACACGCGCACGCCCATGTCGGGCACCACGCGCTGGTCCTTCTGCTCCAGCGCCACACGCACCTTGACCGTCGCCTTGCCGCGGTCGGCTGCCGGCACCACCGCAATCACGTGCGCGGGGATGCGCCAGTCGGGATAGGCGTCCAGCACCGCTTCGGCCGGCATGTCACCCTTGACCTGGCCGATGTAGGCCTCGTTGACATCGACGTCCACTTCCAGCGACTCCATGTCGACGATGGTGCCGACACCGGTGCGGGTGAAGCCACCGCCCGCGGACAGCGGGGAGACGATCTCGCCCACCTGGGCCGCCTTGGCGGTGATGACGCCCGCGAACGGCGCCTTGACCACGGTGTAGTCGAAGTTGACCTGCGCCTGCGTGGCCTGCGCCGTCGCGGCGTCGGCCTCGCGGCGACGCGCTTCCAGCTGGGCCGCGGTGGTCATCACCGCGGTGCGCGCCTGTTCAGCGGCTTGCTTCGTGGACATGCCGCTCGCGGCCAGTTCATCCTGGCGCCTCAGGTCGGACTGGGTCTGCGCCAGTTGGGCTCGCGCGGCGTCGATGTTGGCCTGGGCACTCTTGACGTTGGCGCGCGCCATGTCGAGCGCCGCGCGCAGCGCGTGATCCTCCAGCCTCGCCAGGACCTGACCCTTGGCGATGCGGTCGCCTTCCTCGAAGAGCACCTCGGTCAGGGTCCCCGTGATCTGCGTGGAGACCGTGGCCGAGCGACGTGCGGTCACATACCCGGTGGCCTGCAACACCGCGCCGCCGCCGGCGCCGCTGCGAGCCTGCGCGTTGGCGGTCGCCACCTCCGGCACCTGCGACTGGGTCCACCACCACCAGGCGCCACCGGCCAGCAGCCCGAGGACCACCAGCACCCCCACCAGTACCCAGACCCACGCAGGCGGTCCCCCGCCGTGGTCCTCGCGCTCGTTCCCCTGGATGCGCAGCTCTTTCAACAGTGCGGTATCGATGACGGCCCCCTGTGTGTCAGTACGGGGCGCATTCTCCGAGGCGCCCCCTCCTCGTCAAGGCGGACTTGCGATGAATGGCGGCTGGCTGGCGTGAATGTCCCCCGAGGACGACGAACGGCAGGGGCGGTTTTCGACAGGTCTTCGGAGGCCTTCGGGCGGCCAAGCGCGGGCGCTCCACGGGGCATGGGGCCTCGCGTCCGCGAACCCCAAGCCCCATTCCGGCCCCAGCTCCGCTCGCTGACTTCACGCGATCGGAACGTCAGGGACAGGCGTTCGGGCCCCTTCGATCAGCTCTCGACCAGCCCGTTGCGGATGGCGTAGACGGTCAGTTCGGAATTGTTGGACAGCGCCAGTTTCTCCAGGACACGAGCCCGGTACACGCTCACCGTCTTCGGGCTGAGCATCAGCTCCTCGGCGATGTCCGACAGGCGCTTGCCCGACGCGATCATCACCAGCGTCTGGAGCTCGCGGTCGGACAGCTTCTGGTGCGCCTGCTCCGGCGCCGGCGCGGTCAGGCTCTCGACCAGCATCTGAGCGATCTCGGGCGTCACGTACTTGCGGCCCTGCGCCACCGTGCGCACCGCCTGCACCAGCAGTTGCGGATCGCCACCCTTGTTCACGTAGCCGAAAGCCCCGGCGCGCAGCGCGCGGATCGCGTACTGGTCCTCCGGATACATCGAGACGATCAGCACCCGCGTCGTCGTCCCCTCGTCCTTGAGCACGTGCAGCACGTCCAGGCCGCTGCGGCCCGGCATGTTGATGTCCAGCACCAGCACGTCGCACTGCTTGTCGACCGGCAGCGTGCGCATCAGGCTGCGCAGCTCGCCATAGTCGCCGGCCTCGCCGACGACCTCGATGTCGGGCGCGTCGGACAGCGTGTCGCGGATCCCGCGGCGGATCAGCGCGTGGTCGTCGCAGAGGATGACTTTGATCATAGGGCGCCCCATGAGGAGGGATCATGGCCGCCGCCGGCCGGGATCGGCTCGCCGTCGTCATCGAACTCGAACTCACCGAACACGCCCCGTAGCGGCACCGACAGGATCAGCGCCGTGCCCTGCAGGCCGCTGCTCAGGTCGACCCAGCCACCCACCGTCGCCGCGCGCTCGCGCAAGCCGCGGATGCCGAAGCTGCGCGCCTTGCTCAGGTCGCCCGGCGCGACGCCGTGGCCGTTGTCCTTGATCTCCAGCGTCAGCACACCGCCCTCCATGCTCAACTCCACGTCGACCTTGGTCGCCCCGGCATGCTTGGACACATTGGTCAGCGCCTCCTGCGCGCAGCGGTAGGCCACGAGCGGGACGCCCGCCGGCAGCTGGAACTGCTCGCCGACATGCCGCACCGCGGTCGCGATGCCAGTGCGGCGCTCGAAGCGCGCGGCCAGCCACTGCACTGCTGCCAGCAATCCCTGTTCCAGGATCGCCGGACGCAGGTTGTGCATGATGCGCTGGCTCGACTCGATGGCGCTGGTCACCGTCTCCAGCGCCGACTGCACCCGCTGCTGGACATCCTCGTCCTTGCTGTGGCGTGCGATCCAGGCCAGATCGAACTTCAGCGCCGTCAGCGAGCCCCCCACATCGTCATGGATCTCCCGGGCGATCGCCGCCCGCTCCATCTCGACGCTGGTCTGGAGGTGCCCCGCCAGTTCGTGCAGCTGCTGCTTGGACTTGAGCAGTTCGCGGTCGGCTTCCTGCCGGGCGAGCTGGGCTTCGAAGGACTCGATCGCATGCAGCAGCGCCGGCGCGAGCCGCGCCAGATTGTTCTTGAGCAGGTAGTCCGACGCCCCGGTGCGCATCGCCGCGACCGCCGTGTCTTCGCCGATCTCACCCGATACCAGCACGAACGGGAGCACCAGTTGCCGCTGCTTGATCATGTCCAGCACGACCAGGCCCGAAAACCCCGGCAGGTTGTAATCGGAAATCACCGCGTCCCAGGTCCGGTCGAGGGCCGCCTCGATATCGGGCAACGTGTCCAGTCGCGTGATCTCGAATCGCAATCCAGCCCGTTGCAACTGGGCCAGGATCAGTTGGTGATCCAGGTCGGAATCCTCGATATGAAGCAGGCGCAGAGAGCGCTCGGCCAGGGGGAGAGTCGGCATGGCCGGGAGTATGCCAAGTTTGTCGCGCATCCCTCATCTATGCAGGGAACCCCCACGTTTTATTCATCTGGAAACCGTAGAGTCTTGGGTTTACCCTTATCGATATTTGTCACGGTCCCGTCGATGAACTACCGATCTGAGCTATTGGGATGACTTTGCACGGTTAGTCCCGTCGACAGATGCGTGGCAAACGCCGAAGATTCTTGCCAGCCGACCAGTCCGGGCGCATGTTTGAGTTGGGCAGACATGAAGACGCACCAGGACACCCCTAAGTGGAGCCAAGATGCAAATCGATGAGACGTCGGTCGAGCCGGAAGGCACAGGACTGATGCCGCTGCTCGCCGCTGCCGAGCTGCAGGACCATCTGATGACGGTCAACAACGATCTCGAGCGCCTGCAGCGCCTGCTCGACGACGCCTGCGAAGCGTTGTCGACGCATTTCTTCGGCGCATCGAGCCTGGTGGACCAGATGCGCGAGCGCCTGCCGGAAGCGAAGGACCAGGACGCGCTGCAGCAGCTGATGCTGCATCTGGCCGGGGCGATCACCGCGTTGCAGTTCCAGGACATGTCGACGCAGTTGATCGCGCATACCAGCCAGCGCCTGCGCAACTGCTCGGACCAGCTCGCCCGGGACACCTTCGGGGACGACGAGGACGGCATGGCCGTCGTCGAGACCGCCCCGCTGCGTCCCAATCCCGTCACGCAGGACGAGATGGACGCCGGTTCGGTGGAACTGTTCTGAATGTTCACCCGATCCGTCCGTTAGGTCACGAAATCACCGGGCACCGTCACCAGACCGCCCTCAAGGTCCTCAAGAATCTTCAGGTCCACCCGAAAACCGCTTGTCATCCGGAGAACTCAAAATGCCCTCGATCCTCGCCGTAGACGATTCGGCCTCCATGCGCCAGATGGTCTCGTTCACCCTCAAGAATGCGGGTTTCAACGTCGTGGAGGCGGTGGACGGGCAAGATGCCTGGGAGAAGTCGTCGCAACGCGATTTCGACCTGGTGCTGACCGACCAGAACATGCCCCGGATGGACGGCATCAGCCTCACCAAGAAGCTGCGCGACAACCCCAAGTTCAAGACCACGCCGATCCTGATCCTGACCACCGAGTCCAGCGATCAGATGAAGCAGGCGGGCCGCGCGGCCGGCGCCACCGGATGGCTGGTGAAGCCTTTCGACCCGGCCAAGCTGATCGAAGTGATCGGCAAGGTGATCCGCTGAAGGCTAGCTGGAGAGATTCATGGGAGATATGACCTCCGAGGGCGCAAACCTGGGCGCAGGCATCGACCTGAGCCAGTTCTACCAGGTCTTCTTCGAGGAAGCCGGGGAGAACCTCGACAACATGGAACAGCTGCTGCTGAACCTGGACATCGAGAATCCGGACGACGAGCAGATGAATGCCATCTTCCGTTGTGCCCACTCGATCAAGGGCGGCGCGGCGACGTTCGGCTTCAACGACGTGGCGGAACTGACGCACCAGATGGAGACGCTGCTGGACAAGCTGCGTCGCCATGAACTGGCGCCGACCTCGCCGATGGTGGACGTGCTGCTGCAGTCCGGCGACGCGCTGAAGGCGCAACTGGCCCGACATCAGGGCTCGGGCGCCGACGCGGTGGACACCTCCGCGCTGCTGAGCAGCATCCGCACGCTGGTGGAAGGTGGCACGCTGGACGGCGCGCGCGCCCCGGCACCCGCCGCCGCGCCGGCACCGGCGCCGGCCCCGAAGGCGGCCGCTCCGGCCACGGCGCCGATCAAGTCGACCGTGCGCCAGCTCGAACTGCTGGTCGGTCCGCTGACCGACGCCGGCCAGGCGGACAACCTGGTCGAGCTGTTCAAGGAAATCACCGACCTCGGCACGATCGAGCCGCTGGACGGCGGCATCTCCGCCGACGGCATGCGCCGCTTCAAGGTGCTGACGAGCAGCACCGACAACGATCTGCTGGACCTGTTCACCTTCCACGTCTCGCGCGAGCAGGTCAAGCTGATGCCGCTGAGCGAAGGTTTCGGCTTCCATGAAGGCGCGCCCGGCGCCCCGATGGAGACCAAGAAGGACGAGGACCCCGGCTACGGCTTCTTCGACGACGCGCCCGGCGTGCCGGAAGCGACGGCCGCCGAAGTCAAGGCAGAGGCGCCCAAGGCCAGCGTGCCGGTGCCTGCCGCCAAGCCGGCCGCGCCCGCGCGCACCGAGGTCGCTCCGCGCGCCGGCGGCGCGAGCCCGGACCAGTCCACGCTGCGCGTGTCGGTCGAGAAGGTCGACCAGTTGATCAACCTGGTCGGCGAGCTCGTCATCACGCAGGCCATGCTGGCGCAGAACAGCCGCAATCTGGACCCGGGGCTGTACCAGCAGCTCGCGTCCGGTCTGGCCGACCTGGAGCGCAACACGCGCGACCTCCAGGAATCGGTCATGTCGATCCGCATGATCCCGATGTCGGTCGTGTTCAACCGCTTCCCGCGCATGCTGCGCGACCTGGCGGCCAAGCTCGGCAAGAAGGTCGAGCTGGTCACGCAGGGTGAAGCCACCGAACTGGACAAGGGCCTGGTCGAGAAGATCACCGACCCGCTGACCCACCTGGTGCGCAACAGCTGCGACCACGGCATCGAGTCGCCGGCCGACCGCGCCGCCAAGGGCAAGCCCGAGCAGGGCACGATCACGCTGGTGGCATCCCACCAGGGCGGCTCCATCGTCATCGAGGTGCGCGACGACGGTCGCGGGCTGAATCGCGAGAAGCTCATCCGCAAGGCCCGTGAAAAGGGCATCGACGCGCCGGACACGATGACCGACCAGGAAGTCTGGGGCCTGATCTTCGCGCCGGGCTTCTCGACCGCGGACCAGGTCACCGACGTCTCCGGCCGCGGTGTCGGCATGGACGTGGTGAAGAAGAACATCACGTCGCTGGGCGGCACGGTGGAGATCGACTCCGCCGAAGGCTACGGCATGAAGGTCTCGGTCCGTCTGCCGCTGACGCTGGCCATCATGGACGGCATGAGCGTGGGCGTCGGCGAAGAGGTCTACATCCTCCCGCTGTCGTCGGTGGTCGAGTCCTTCCAGGTCCAGTCCGACACGATCAAGACCGTCGGCGGTTCCGGCCGCGTGGTCGAGGTCCGCGACGAGTACATGCCGGTCGTCGAGCTCGAACAGGTCTTCAACGTGCCGCGCTTCGACTTCGAGCACGTCAGCTCGATCATGGTCGTCGTCGAGGCCGAGGGCGGCCGTGTCGCGATGCTGGTGGACGAGTTGCTCGGCCAGCAGCAGGTCGTCGTCAAGAACCTGGAGGCGAACTACCGCAAGGTGACGGACGTCTCGGGCGCGACCATCATGGGCGACGGTCGCGTGGCACTGATCCTGGACGTGGGCAGCCTCGTGCGCCGCTCGCGTCATTGAGATCCGCCGTCATTGTTGAATCAGGGCGGACGTCGGCCGGCTGGCCGGCGCCCAACGCATAAGAGGTAGACATGAATTTCAGCGCGTTGATGCGTCAATTCAGCATCCGGACCCGCATGATCGGCGCGATCGGCATCGTGCTGGCGCTGCTGATGGTGGTCGGCAGCGTGGGCCTGTTCGGCATGCAGTCGATGCGCGGCCAGACGCAGGAGTTCCTCGAGAAATCGACCGCGCGCGGCAATCTGCTCGGCGACCTCACGGGCACGATGGGCAAGCTCCGTGTCCATGAGAAGGACATGATCATCAACTACGAGAAGCCGGACGTGGTGAAGGATCGCCACGCCAAGTGGGACGCCGCCCGCAAGAAGGCTTCGGAGCAGTTGAGCGAACTCGCCAAGCTCAGCGGTGCCGACGATCAGGACGCCATCAAGAAGCTGCAGACCGCGCTGGAGACCTACGCCGCGAAGTCCACGAACGTCGTGACACAGCTGGAAGCTGGCGCCTACGATCACGCGGCGGTCGCCGACCGGCTGCTGCAACCGGCCAAGGACCAGGTGGTCGAGGCCGAGAAGCAGCTCGACGAACTGAGCACGCGACTCGAAGCGCAGTCGGAAGCGATGCGCAAGGGCATGGAAAGCACCCAGGGCGGCGTGCTGTGGACCTTCGGCCTGGTGCTGGTGTTCGCGGCCATCGTCGTGGTGCCGCTGACGCTGCTGAACATGCAGACCATCTGCGCGCCGCTGGCCGACGCCGAGGCCCTCGCCGCCGCGATCGCCGAAGGCGACCTGTCGCGCACGATGAAACCGGTCGAAGGCGTCGACGAAGCGTCCAAGCTGATGCGTTCGCTGCACCACATGCAGGAAGCGCTGCAGTCGATGGTCGGCCAGCTGCGCACGGCCGCCGATTCGATCCGCACCGCCTCGGTCGAGATCGCCACCGGCAACCAGGACCTGTCCAGCCGCACCGAGCAGACCGCGTCCAACCTGCAGGAAGCCGCGTCCTCGCTGGTGCAGCTGACCGGCACCGTCAAGCAGACCGCCGACTCGGCACGCACCGCCAACCAGCTGGCCTCCTCCGCCTCCGGCGCGGCGGCCAAGGGTGGCGAGGTGGTGAGCCAGGTCGTCTCGACGATGGACGAGATCAACGCCAGCTCCAAGCGCATCAGCGACATCATCGGCACGATCGACGGCATCGCGTTCCAGACCAACATCCTGGCGCTGAATGCCGCCGTGGAAGCGGCGCGCGCCGGCGAACAGGGCCGCGGCTTCGCGGTCGTGGCCGGCGAGGTCCGCTCGCTGGCACAGCGCAGCGCCGAGGCCGCCCGCGAGATCAAGACCCTGATCGGCGCCAGCGTCGAACGCGTCGAGACCGGCTCGCGCCTGGTGCAGGAAGCCGGCAGCACGATGAGCGACATCGTCTCCAGCGTGCAGCGCGTGACGGACATCATCGGCGAGATCACCGCCGCGTCCAGCGAGCAGAGCGACGGCATCAGCCAGGTCAACCAGGGCGTCAGCAACCTGGACCAGATGACGCAGCAGAACGCCGCGCTGGTCGAACAGTCCGCCGCCGCCGCGGAAAGCCTGAAGGACCAGGCCGAACGCCTGGGCGGCGTGGTCGACCGCTTCCGCGTGTCGGGTCATGCGCCGGCGCTGTCGGCAACGGCATTCACGGCCAAGTCCGACACCGCGACGCCGGCAACGCACGGCGTCACGACGGCGATGGCGCCGGTCAAGCCTGCCGCGAAGTTCGAGAGCAAGGCCGCGCCGGCCAAGCCTGCCGCCGCGAAGGCCGCGTTCAAGGCCACGCCGGCAAAGACGGCCTCCTCGGCCACCGTCAAGTCCACCACCACGACGGCGGCCAAGCCGGCCGTCGTCAAGCCCGCGGTCTCGCCCAAGGCCGCGCCCGCACCGCTCACTCCCAAGCCGGTCGTCCCGGCCACCACCGCCGACGACGGCGACTGGGAAACCTTCTAATCAGCCGCACGAGGTCAACACATGGAAATCGTCCAACAAACCGGCACGCAAGTCGTGCAAGCGAACTCCAGCGCGCTGGTCCCGCACGGCGCCGCGAATGCCGCGCCCGCCAGCGGCGAGTACCTGACCTTCCGCCTGGGTCAGGAGGAATACGGCATCGACATCCTGAAGGTCCAGGAGATCCGTTCCTACGAGCAGCCGACCCGCATCGCCAACGCGCCCGACTTCATCAAGGGCGTCGTGAACCTGCGCGGCGTGATCGTCCCGATCGTCGACCTGCGCCTGAAGCTGGGCTGCGCGACGGCCGAGTACAACAGCTTCACCGTCGTGATCGTGCTGAACGTCAAGAACCGCGTCGTCGGCGCGGTGGTGGACTCGGTGTCCGACGTGCTGGAACTGAACCGCGACGTCATCCGTCCGGCCCCGGAACTCAGCGCCAGCACCGTCAACACCAGCTTCATCATGGGCATCGGCGCCGTCGCCGAACGCATGCTGATCCTGATCGACATCGAGGGCCTGATGTCCAGCGCGGACATGGGACTGATGGACGCGATGACGGTCGCCTGACCGAACGACAAGACGCCCGGCACGCCCGGGCGTTTTTCTTGGTCGGTGCGCGTGCCATGGCCGCGCACGGCGTAGAGAGAGTGGATCGTGGAGGCGACGCCTGAGAGCGGAAAGCCCGGCGTCGGCAGACAGGCAGCAGGCAACAGCCAAGGAGCCCGTTCATGTTCGACTCGATCAAGACCCGGCTGATCGCGCTGGGCGTCGGCATCGTCGCCCTGACGCTGCTGGCGATCACCGTCGCCAACTACGTGACCGTGCGGGGTCACACCCACCGGCAAGTCTCTCAATCCCTCGATGAACTGGCTGCGGCGCGTTCCGACGCGATCCGCCAGTGGGTCCGCTCGCAACGCGACATCGTCGCGTCGTTGCAGCCGGCCGTCGCGGCCGCCGATCCGGTGCCGCTGCTGCAGCAGGCCGCCAAGTCCGGGCGGCTCGAAGCCGCCTACGTCGGTTTCGCCGACAAGAAGATCGTCTTCAACACCCCGCAGAACCTGCCGGCCGATTACGACCCCACGGCGCGGCCCTGGTACACCGGCGCGGCCTCCGCCTCGGGCACGGTGCTGACCGCGCCCTACATGGACGCCTCTAAGGGCCGGCTGGTGGTGACCTTCGCGGCGGCGGACAAGAGCGGCGGCGGCACCAAGGCCGTCATCGCGACGGACGTGTTCCTGGACGACGTCGTCGCCACGGTCCAGGCGATCAAGCCCACGCCGGGCGGATTCGCGTTCCTGATGTCCAAGGACGGCAAGATCGTCGCGCACCCCGACGCCAAGCTGGCGCTGAAGGAGGCCACCGCCGTCTCCGAACAGCTGACCCCGCAGGCGCTGGCCACGGCGCTCGATCCGGCCGCGGGCTGGGTGGAGGCGAGCGTGGGGGGCGATGTCTTCCTGGTCAGCGGCACGCCGATCGCGGACACCGACTGGCAGCTCTTCGTCGCCGCGAAGAAGGATGAGGCGCTGGCCTCGCTGAGCGCGCTGTTGCGCACCGCCGTGATCACGGCCTTGATCATGATGGCGGTGGCGGCGCTCGCGATGACCGGCACGATCAGCGCGATGCTGAGCGGCGTGGACCGCGTGCGCGCCGCGCTCGACGACATCAGCGCCGGCGACGGCGACCTGACGCAGCGCCTGCCGGCCGGCGGCCGCGACGAGGTCGGCCGGATCGCGTCCTCGTTCAACCTGTTCGCCGAGAAGATCCAGCGCATCCTGCTGGACGTCCGCTCGGCCAGCAACTCGATCACGACGGCGTCCAGCGAGATCGCGATCGGCTCGCAGGACCTGTCGCAGCGCACCGAGGAGACGGCCTCCAACCTGCAGCAGGCGGCCTCCTCGATGGAGGAACTGACGGCGACGGTGCGCCAGACCGCCGACGCGGCACAGACCGCCAACCAGCTCGCGTCGAGCGCGTCCACCGCGGCGGCGCGCGGCGGCGAGGTCGTCGGCCAGGTGGTCTCGACGATGGACGAGATCACCGCCAGCTCCAGGAAGATCAACGACATCATCGGCACGATCGACGGCATTGCATTCCAGACCAACATCCTCGCGCTGAATGCCGCCGTCGAGGCGGCGCGCGCCGGCGAGCAGGGCCGGGGTTTCGCGGTCGTCGCGAGCGAGGTGCGCTCGCTGGCACAGCGCAGCGCCGAAGCGGCCAAGGAGATCAAGACGCTGATCGGCGCGAGCGTGACCAGCGTCGAGGCCGGCTCGCGGCTGGTGCAGGCGGCAGGCGCGTCGATGAGCGACATCGTGGGCAGCGTGCAGCGCGTGACCGACATCATCGGCGAGATCACCGCGGCATCGACCGAACAGAGCAGCGGCATCGCGCAGGTCAACGATGCGGTCGTGCAGCTGGACCGGATGACGCAGCAGAACGCGGCACTGGTCGAGGAATCGGCCGCGGCCGCGGAAAGCCTCAAGGACCAGGCGCACCGGCTGACCGAGATCGTGTCGGTCTTCCGCCTGGGCGCGGACGGGATGCCGACGGTCGCGCGCGGCGCGAAGCCCGCGTCTGCGGCGGCCCGACCGGCGGCGACCGCCGCGCCGGCAAGCCCGGCCAAGGCCTCGCCGCCTCCTGCCGCGCCGACCGCGGCGCGCAAGGCCCAACCCGCCGCCAAGGTCGCGCACGCGGCGCCGCCGTCCTCGAACGGCGCCGCGACCGAACCCCCGAAGGCATCGACGCCCGCCGCGAAGGCCGCGCCGCGGTCCGCCCCGCCGCCGCCCCGGCCCGCGCCGGCGGCCGACGACGGCGACTGGGAAACGTTCTGAGACAGAGAATGCAGGTCTCGTGAGCGGCGGACCCGGCTTGATAGCCGGGACGCCGCCCTCACGATAGAAACCTCCCGCGCATCCGCGCGCGAAAGGCTGAGACACTGTCCCGGCATTTCGTCAGACTCACGAGGCCTGCATGACCGACTCCACCGCCGCCGCGCCAGCCGCCGCATCCTCCGCCGCGAACCCGCTGCTCTCGACCGCGCCGCTGCCCGATTTCGCCGCGATCGACCCCGCGCACATCCAGCCCGCCATCGCCGAGCTGCTGGCCGAAGCCCAGAAGGCGCTCGACCAGGTGACGGCGTCCGACGCCCCCGCCGACTACGAATTCCTGTCCCGCACCCTGAACGTCGCCTCCGAGCGCCTGGGGACGGCCTGGGGCGCCGTCGGCCACCTGAACGCGGTGGCCAACACGCCGGCGCTGCGCGAGGCCTACAACGCGATGCTGCCGGCGGTCACCGAGTTCTACACGGCGCTCGGCGCCAACGAGGCGCTCTACGCCAAGTACAAGGCGATCGCCGCGCTGCCCGGTCTCACGCCCGAGCGCGCCCAGCTGCTGAAGCACGCGATCCGCGATTTCGTCCTGTCCGGCGCCGAGCTCCAGGGCGAGGCCAAGGAGCGCTTCGCGAAGATCCAGGAGCGCGGCGCCGAGCTCGGCCAGGCCTTCTCGGAACACGTGATGGACGCGACCGACGGCTGGAGCTACCTCGCGAAGGCGTCCGAGTTGAAGGGCGTGCCGCCCGACGTGATCGCCAATGCGCGCGCCGCGGCGGAAAAGGACGGCAGCACCGATCCCGACACGCACAAGCTCACGCTGCACTTCCCCGTCTACATGCCGGTGATGCAGTACGCCGAGGACCGCGCGCTGCGCGAGCGGCTGTACCGCGCCTACGTGACGCGCGCCAGCGAGCTCGGCGACAAGCCGGACTGGGACAACGGCCCGCTGATGCAGGAACTGCTGATGCTGCGCCAGGAAGAGGCCCGGCTGCTGGGCTTCGCGAACTTCGCGGAGGCCTCGCTGGTGCCGAAGATGGCCACCTCGCCCGCGCAGGTGCTGGAGTTCCTGCGTGACCTGGCGGGCCGTGCCCGTCCGTATGCGCAACGCGACCTCGACGAGCTGCGCGACTTCGCCAAGGCGGCGCTGCGCATGGAGGACCTGCAGGCGTGGGACACGCCCTTCGTGTCCGAGAAGTTGAAGGAAGCCCGCTACGCCTTCTCCGACCAGGAGGTGCGGCAATACCTGACCCTGCCTCGCGTGCTGGAGGGACTGTTCCGCATCGTCGACCGGCTGTTCGGCGTGCAGCTGATCCCGGCGACGGCGTCGGTGTGGCACGACTCGGTGCAGTTCTGCGAACTGCGCCGCGACGGCCGTCTGATCGGGCAGGTCTACCTGGACCTGTACGCGCGCAGCGGCAAGCGGCCGGGCGCGTGGATGGACGAGGTCCGCAGCCGCTGGGCCCGCCCGGACCTGAGCGCCAGCGGCGCCGAACAGATCCCCGTCGCGCACCTGGTGTGCAACTTCCCGCAGGGCGCGGACGGCAAGCCGGCGCTGCTGACGCACGACGACGTCACCACCCTCTTCCATGAATGCGGCCACGGCCTGCACCATCTGCTGACCCGCGTGGCGGAGCTGGGGGTGTCGGGCATCTCGGGTGTCGAATGGGACGCCGTCGAGCTGCCGAGCCAATTCATGGAGAACTTCTGCTGGGAATGGGAAGTGATCCAGCAGCTGTCCGCGCACGTGGACACCGGCGAACCGTTGCCGCGCGCGCTGTTCGACAAGATGCTTGCGGCGAAGAACTTCCAGGCCGGACTGCAGACGCTGCGCCAGATCGAGTTCGCGCTCTTCGACATGCGGCTGCATGCGGAGCCCGGCGCGGAGACGCGCGTGCAGGAACTGCTGGACGAGGTGCGCGCGGAGGTGTCGGTCCTGCCGGCGCCGGCGTTCAACCGCTTCCAGCACAGCTTCTCGCACATCTTCGCCGGCGGGTATGCGGCGGGCTACTACAGCTACAAGTGGGCGGAAGTACTGTCCGCCGACTGCTGGAGCGCGTTCGAGGAGGAAGGCGTGTTCAACCCGGCGACGGGCCGGCGCTACCTCGACGAGATCCTCTCCATGGGCAGCGTCCGCGACGCGATGGACAACTTCAAGGCCTTCCGTGGCCGCGAACCGCAGATCGACGCGCTGCTCAGGCATCAGGGCATGGCCTGACCCCGCGGCCCCGGGGGTGTCAACCGCGGCACCCTGGCCCGCGTTCCTCCCGGCACCGGGCAAAGCCCGGTGGCGCCGGCGAGGAGCTTCGCCGGCAACATGACTTTCGGGGCGGAGGCGACAGACCGCCGCCCCTCGAGGGAGACATCGCATGCCGAATGACCGATCGCGCCGCCTGGGCGGCACGTTGAGCCGTGCCGTGACGGCCGTGGCCCTGCTCCTGGGCGCGAGCGCCGCGATGGCGTTGTCGCCGCCACCGCCCCCGCCACCGCCCCACCTGTCGATCAAGCCGCCGCCGGTACCACCGCCGGTGCGCTGGATCTCGATCCAGGCCGCCGACGCCAGCACGCCGATCCGGCTGCGGCAGGTCTCGGTGCAAGGCCGCATCAGCGGCAGCTCCGCGGTCTCGCGGGTCGAGCTCACGCTGTTCAATCCCAACGCCCGCGTGCTGTCCGGAGAACTGCAGTTCCCGCTCAACGGCGGCCAGACGGTGACCGGCTTCGCGCTCGACATCAACGGCGTGCTGCGCCGCGCCGTGCCGGTCGAGAAGGCCAAGGGCCGGCAGGTCTACGAGGACACGATCCGCAATCGCGTCGACCCGGCCCTGCTCGAGGTGACCGAGGGCAACTTCTACAAGCTGCAGGTCTATCCGCTGCCCGCAGGCGGCACGCGTCGCGTGGTGCTGGAGATCCGCGAATCGCTGGAGAGCGCCGGGACCGGCGCTGCGCCGGTCTGGCGGCTGCCGCTGCAATTCAACGGCGCCGTGGACCGGCTGGCGGTGGACGTGCGGATCGACGGGGCCGCGCCGGCCGCACTCGCGGCGTCCTGGGGGCCGGAGCCGCTGGCGGTCGTGCCGACGCCGGACGGCGGCAGCCGGCTGCGCGTCCAGCGCGACGCGGCGGAGACCACCGGCGAGTTGCGCATCGCGCTGCCCGCCCGCCTGGCCGCGCCAGCCGTCACCACCGAACGCTTCAAGGGTCGGACCTACGTCCTGGCCGAAGTGCCGGTCGACGCCGCGCCGTCGCCGCGTCCGGTGCCGCGCACGGTGGGCCTGGTGTGGGACGCGTCCGCATCGGGTGCCACCCGGGACCATGACCGCGAGTTCGCGCTCCTGGACGAATGGTTCCGGACATTGCGTTCGGTCGAGGTGCGGCTCAAGGTCGTCCGCAACGACGCCGAACCGGTGGAGCGCTTCGTCATCCGGGACGGCGACTGGCGCGCGCTGCGTCAGCGCCTCGAACGCGTGCCGTATGACGGCGCGACGGCGCTCGGCGCGATGGACACGCCTGATGGCAGCGACGTGACGCTGCTGTTTTCGGACGGCCTGGGCACCTGGGGCGCGGGCGGATTGCCGGCGACCGGCAAGCCGCTGTTCGCCTTCTCGGCATCGGCGGGCGCGGCCGAGGCGGCCCTGCGCCGCCTGGCCGAATCGCGCGGCGGGTCCTACGCGGACCTGCTCACGACGGAGACCGCCGAGGCGGTGCGTCTGATGGCCGAAGAGCGGCCTCGCGTGCTCGAGATCAGCGGACTGGGCGCCGGCGAGTGGGAAACGGGATCCCTCCTTCCGCAGGCGGGCCGCCTGCTGATCGCCGGCGTCATGACGCAACCGCAGGCGACGATGAAGCTGCTGCTCTCGACTCCCGGCGGCGCGCCCCGATCGATCACGGTGCCCTTGCGCGTGGCCGCCGCCGAGCCGGTCGCAGCGACGACGCCGTCGACGTCCGCGGACCCGGCCGAGACGTCCGAAGCCGCACCGGCTGTCGGGCTCGCCGCCTATCGCTGGGCCAGTTTCCGCCTCGGCCGGCTGGAGGCCGACCGCGCGGGCCAGCGCCAGGCGATCCGCCGGCTGGGCATGGACTTCGGGCTGGTGACGCGCGAGACCTCGCTGATCGTGCTGGACACCGCCGCCGACTACGTCCGCCACGACATCGAGCCGCCCGAGGACCTGCGTGCCGAATGGGAACGGCTGATGGCCACACGGACGGCGACGCGCCAGAGCGACCGCTCCGAAGCCCGCCGCGACGTGATCCAGCGCTTCGAGGACCAGGTGCTGTGGTGGTCCGAGACGCCGGCCATGCGCGCGGCCGCCCGGCAGATGGCCGAGCAGATCGCAGGCAAGAACCGGCGCGACGCGTCGGTGCCGCGCGCGTTCGAAACGCCGACCTACGTTCCGATCCCGACGCCGGCACCGGCGCCGCAGGAGTTCCGGCCCGCGCCGCCGACGCCCACCTCACCGCCTGCGCCCCCTCCGGTGGTCCGTCCAGTGGCACCGATCGCCGCCGCGCCGGCTCCGACCGCGCCGCCGATGCCCACCATGGCGGTGCCCGTGCCCGTGCCCGTGCCCGCGCCTGCTCCGGTCGCTGCGGCGCCAGCTCAACGCCAGCATTCGGCGCCGGCCGGCACCGTGGCGCCGCAGGCCGGCGACGGGGACATCGCCCTGCGCGCCTGGCAGCCCAACGAAGCCTACGCGCAGCGTCTGAAGAGTGCCTCCGACCAGGACCTCTACGCGATCTACCTGGACGAGAAGCCGTCCTACCTGCGCAGCTCGGCGTTCTTCCTCGACGTGGCGGACCGCCTGATCGAACGCAGGCAGACGGCACTCGGACTGCGCGTGCTGTCCAACCTCGCCGAGATGGACCTGGGCAACCGCCAGCTGCTGCGCATCCTGGCCTACCGGCTGAAACAGGCGGGCCGTCCACGCGACGCCATCCCCATCCTCGAGGAAGTGCTGCGCCTGGCGCCCGACGAGCCGCAGTCCTACCGCGACCTCGCGCTGACCTGGGCCGACGCGAGCGAACCGCAACGCGCGGTGGACCTGCTCGCGGAGGTCGTGAACCGGCCGTGGCAGAACCGCTTCCCCGACGTCGAGCTGATCGCGCTGGCCGAGCTGAACGCCATCGCGGAACGCTCGCGGCTCAAGGGCAAGGCGCTGGACCTGTCGGCGATCGACGCGCGGCTGCGCCGCCCGCTGCCGCTGGCACTGCGCGTGGTGATGAGCTGGGACGCGGACAACACCGACATCGACCTGTGGGTGACCGATCCCGACGGCGAGCGCGCGTACTACGGCAACGCGCTGACGCGTCAGGGCGGACGCATGTCGCGGGACTTCACCGGCGGCTACGGCCCCGAGGAGTTCTCGCTGCGCGTGGCCAAGCCGGGGACCTACACGGTGCAGGCCAACTTCTTCGGCCACCAGCAGCAGGTGATCGCCCCGTCGACGACGATCATGGTGCGTCTGTCCACCGGCTTCGCCACCGCGCGGCAGCAGGACAAGGACATCGTCCTGCGCCTGAGCGGGCGCGGCGACGGGGTCGTCGTCGGCACCTTCACCGTGAAGTGACGGGCGCCACGGGAAGCGGTCCGGCGCCGGTGCTCATCGCGCGCCGGGCTTCTTCCACGGCACCGTCTGGATGAGCCGCTTCGCCTCCTCGGATGGCAGGGCCTTGGCGAACAGCCAGCCCTGCGCGACCTGCACGCCGAGTTCCTCCAGCAGCACGGCCTGCGCCTCCTCCTCGACGCCCTCGGCCAGGGTCTGCTTGCCGAGCGCGTCGGCCAGGCCGACGATGGTGCGCACGATCTCGCGCGACTCACGACCGGCCCCCAGCCGCATGACGAAGCTGCGGTCGATCTTGAGCGTGTCGAACGGGAAACGGTGCAGATAGGCCAGCGACGAGTAACCCGTCCCGAAATCGTCGATCGACAGCTTGAAGCCCATCCGCGCCAGTTCCTGCAGCACCTCGGCGCTGCGCTGCGGATTGGCCATCGCCATGCTCTCGGTGACCTCGAGCTTGAGCTGCGAGGCCGGCACGTCGCCCAGCGCCTTGAGCGTCTCACGCGCGTCGCTGAGCAGCTCGTCGTCCCGCGCGAGCTGCACGCCCGACACGTTGACCGCGATCTCGCCCTTGAAGCCGATCTCGCGCCAGCGGCGCAACTGCAGCGCCGCCTCGATCAGCGTCCAGCGGCCGATCTCGACGATCTGGCCGCTCTCCTCCGCCACGGGGATGAAGTCGCCCGGCATCACCAGGCCCCGGCTCGGATGCTGCCAGCGGATCAGCGCCTCGAAACCGAGGAGCGCGCGATCCGACAGCCTCACGAAGGGCTGGTAGTGGAGCTGGAATTCGCCCGCCTCCAGGCCGCGCGCGATGTTCTCCTTCACCCAGCGCCGCGACTGCTCGACCAGTTGCTGCGCCGGATCGAACAGCTTCGCGTGGCCGGCGCCGGCGGCCTTGGCACGGGCCAGCGCGCTCTCCGCGGCGGACATCAGGTCGTCGGGGCTGAAGTTGCCCTGCCCCGTGTAGGCCCAGCCGGCGCAGGCGGTGAGGCGATGCGCCCCGGTGCGCGCGGTCGTCGACGGCGCGGCCGGGACCGCGTCCGCCTGCGCTGCCGCCACGTGGTCGGAGGCATCGACCAGGAATGGCTCTTCGATGCGCGCCAGCGCCCACTCGGGCACGCGATCGACGAGCGCGCCGCCTTCGATGCGGGCCTCGAAGAGCACGCCGAACTGGTCCGCGCCCAGACGCGCGACGACGCGCCCGGCGCGCGATGTCCGGCCCGTTCCACCGGCCAGGCGTCGCGCGCTCTCGACCAGCACCGCGTCGCCGGCCAGCAGGCCGTGACGCTCGTTGAACGCACGGAAATCGTCCAGGCCCACCAGCACCACGGCGACCGGCACGCCCGGCGTCGGATTCGCCAGCCGCTGCGCGACCAGTTCGACGAACAGCGCGCGATTCGGCAGTCCGGTCAGCCGGTCGTGCATCGCCTCGTGCGCGACCTGCGCCTGCAGCCGTTCGTTCTCGCTGATGTCGGTCAGCGAGCCGGCCATGCGCACCGGCTTGCCGTCCTGTCGCACCGCCACGCCGCGCGCCAGCAGCGCCCGCGTCTGACCGCCCTGCGTGAAACGGAGCACATGGTGGAACTGGAAACTGCGGCCTTGCAGATGCGCGTCGAGATCGGCACGGAAGAGTCCCGCCGCCGGCTCGTCGAGCGGGCGCGTGAAGCGTCCGATGCCTCGCTCGGCGTCCGCGGCCCCGCCCCGCCTGTCGCGGCGCCAGAAGCCGCGCTTCGCGCCGGCAGGGACTTCGTCCGGCGCCCGCGCGTCACCCATCAGCGCCAGCCAGCGCGCCGAGACGTCGAGCCGGTCCGACGGGATGTCCCAATCCCAGAGACCGTCGTTGGCGCCCCGCGCGGCGAGCGCATAGCGTTCCTCGCTCACCGTCAGCCGCCGCAACGCCTCTCGCCGGCGCGACTGGTCGGCCAGCGCGCGCAGCGTCAGCGCGGCCAGGCTTGCCGCCGCCACCGCCAGCAGCGGGTAGGCCAGCGACAGCACGAGGTGCGCCTCCTCGAAAGCCCACTGCGCGCCGTAGACACCGCCACCGACCAGCAGGGCCACGACCGGCAGACCGCGCCACAGCGATCCCCGCGCGAGCAGCAGCGCGCACAGCAGCGGCAGCACCAGCAGCGCGCCCGATTCCGCGAGCGGCGCCCAGGGCGGCCGCGTCAGCGTGCGTCCGGTCAGGAGGTTGTCGACGACGGTCGCGAGCCGCTCCATGCCGGGCAGACCGGCGTCGAAGGGACTCGGGAAGTGGTCGCCGGCGCCGAGCGCCGACACGCCGAGGATGACGATGCGGTGGCGCAGCAGGTCTTCCGGGACCTTGCCGTCGACGAGATCGGCCATCGACACCGACGGGAAGGTGCCGGCCGGACCGTAGTAATTGACGCCCTGCCGCGACAGCAGATCCAGCGGCACGTGCAGCGTGCCCCAGCGGATGTCGCGGCTCCAGCGCAGCGTGGCCTCGGACCACGGCTGGCGCATCGCGTCGCCGGCGATGCGCAGCGCCAGCGACGGGTAGACCTCGCCGCCCAGCGGCAACGCCGGCAGGTCGTGACGCAGGGCGCCGTCGACCTCGCGCTCCGCCTGGACGTGGCCGAGCGACTTCGCCGCCGACAGCAGCGGCTCCGGCGGTGCGTCGGCACGCTCGGGCAGCAGCGCGCTGCGCGGGGCCCCTTCGGCACGCATGAAAGCCTGCGACAGCAGGACGGGCGAGGCGTTTGCAGCGGGCGCGGAGGCGGCGTACGCTGCTGCAGCTGCCGCGTCGTTGGCATTGCCGTTGCCGTTGCCGTTGGCTGAAGGAGGCAACGCGAACGGCAGCAGTACCGGCACGCCGCCGCGCATCGCGGCCGCCAGCGCCGCGTCGCTGTCCGGCTTCGCGTCGAGCAGCAGCATGTCGACGGCGATCAGCCGCGGCTTCGCGGCTTGCAGCCGCGTGATCGCCTCGGCAAGCAGCGGACGCCCCGGCGCCATGCCGCCGAAGCGCGCGGCGCTGGCGTCGTCGAAACGCACCAGCGTGATCGGATAGGTCGTGCCCGGCGCGAGCCGGCCACGCCATTGCGCCTGCGCGTCCTGCACCACACCGTCCAGGCGAGCCAGCGGCCCGGCCTGGAAGCGCGAGAGCCACAGCATCCCCACCGCCGCCGTCACCAGCAGCGCGACGACCAGTTGAGCCCAGGTCCAGCGCGACGGGATCCTCATCAGACCCCCGACAAGCGGTCCAGCGCCGCGCGGACCCGGTCCGCCGGCCATTGCGTCGCGGCGCTGCAGCCTTGCGACACCTCGCAGTCCGTGCCGCCGGCGCGGTCGACGACGACCGGCAGTTGCGCGCCCAGTCCGCGGGTCCGTCCGGCGGCGCGCGGCCCTGGCAGCACGGCCACCTGGCCGGACTGCACGTGCACCGAGGTCTGCTCGTTGTCGCCGACCTCCACGAGGAACTCGGTGCCGCGCACCGCCGTCACCGCCGACGGCGTGCGCACTTCCCACCTGCCCGAGCCCGACGGCGTGACCTTCTGACCCAGCAGGCCGCGCTCCAGCAGCAGGGACACGTCGCGGGCGCCCTCCGCATAACCGGGCATGACGCCCGTGCCGGCGTCGATGCCGAGGTTCAGCCGGGTCAAGGTGAGCTGGCTGCGATCGCCGACGACCAGACTGGATCCGTCGGGGCAGCGCAGCCGCACCCGGCCGTTGTCGCCGGTGCGCAGCTGGGCGCCCTCGCCCACCCTGTCGCCGAGCCTCAAGGGCTGCGCCTGGCCCGCGACGACGCGTGTCGCGTCGCCCGCCAGCGCGGCCACCTCGCAGGCCTGCGCCCGCGCGGCCAGCGCGACCATCGTCATCGCCGCGATCAGCGCGGCGTCCCTCATCGCATGTTTCATCGGCGTCGTCATGGTGTGCTCATCACAGGTGCGGCGGTCGACATCATCACTGCGCCGGGTCCCCGAACAGCGCGTAGGCCGCCCAGTAATACGGATGCGTCCAACGGCCCTGTCCCTCCTGGCCGTCGGCGAGTTGAAGCTGCGCCCGACGCAGGCCGCCGGCGCGCGTGTCGGCCGGCTGCAGCGCGGCGCCGCTCAGCGCCGCGGCGGACGCGGACTCCACCGCCCAATGCGTCGCCAGCACCGAGCGCGCGCCGGCGAAGAAGAAGCCGCGCACCAGGCCTGACATCGCCGCGCCGCCCTGCTCGCCAGCCGCCGTGTTGCAGGCGGAGAGCAGCACCCACTGCGCGTTCAGGCGCAGGGTCAGCACGTCGTCGAGTTCCAGCAAGGGCGAGGCGGCCTCGTCGGCCTCGGCCGCCAGCGCCAGCGCCGGTTTGGAGATGCCGGGCAGCTCGCCCGGCATCAGTCCGTGGGTCGCGAAGGCGAGCACGCGCCGGTCGGCCAGCGGCGTCGACAGCACGGCGCTGCGTGTCGCCGCAGTGCCCAGTCGCAGATCGGCGGCCGGATCGGCGCCGAGCGCACGTGCGATCGACAGCAGCTCCACGCGCGTCTCCGGCAGCGGCGGGATGTCGGCATAACGGAAGCCGAGTTGCGCGTCGTAGCGGCTGGCCGCACGCGTCGGCATGGGCGCGAGCAGGTGCAGCGAGCGGGCGCTCGACTTCGACGCCTGGGCCTGGGCCTGGGCCTGGGCCTGGGTCGAAGTCGAAGTCGAAGTCGAAGTCGAAGTCGAAGTCGGGATGGTGGTGGCCGCGCCGGCGCTCCGATCAAATACGGGATCCCCGAATCCGAGCAATGCCTTGGTCGCCGCCGCCGGCGGACCGGCACGGCGCAGGGCCTGCAGCGAGGCGCCCGATGGCAGCTGCACCACCGCCTGCTGGCGCAGCAACCAGGCCACGGGACGGCCGGCGGCTGGCGCTTCAGTCACGAGGGCCGCCAGCGGCAGCCCGGCCAGCGGCCCGTCGCCCGCGACGATCAGCGTGTTCAGTCCCTGCCGGTTCAGCGGCGCGAGCAGATCGCGATACAGCGCGTGCAGCTCCGGCAGCGCCTGCGCAAGCGGAACCTCGCGCCCGACCGGCATCGCGCTGAGGTCGAGGCGCTGGCGCAGCGCCTTGACGCGTCGGCCCAGCGCTGCCGCGCCTTCGGGCACGGCGCGGAACTGCGGTATCGCGTCGGCGCGCAGCAGCCAGACCAGCGCCTGTTCATCGAGCGCATGCACGATCAGCAGTCCCTCGCCGGCCCGCAGCCTGCCACTGAGTGCGACGGCACCGGGCGTCGCCGGCGTGATCAGATCGGCATAGGCGGGATAGGCCGCGGCCAGTTGCTGCCGTTGCACCGCGAGCGTCTCGCGCGCGCTGGCCGCCACCCCTTGCTGGGCCTGCAGCTGCTGGCGAAGCGCCTTCAGCGCGTCCTCGCGCGGCTTGCGCCGCTCCTTCGGCAACGCCTTGAAGGCCTCGCCCGACAACTCCTTGCGCAGCTTGTCCTCGTCCGCGATCAGCGCCGCCACCTGGCTGTACTGGCCGGAAGCGGCCTTGCGCAGCGTCTGCTCCTGGTCCAGCAGGCCGCGCAGCTCGGGCGTCGCCGCCAGCATCCGCGCGGTGCTATCGGCCAGCGCGCGCTGCGTGCTGCCCAGCTTGCGCCGGTCGGCGATCTGCAGCGCGCGGTCGACCACCGCCGGGGGCAGCGCCTCGCCCGCGATCGCACGTCGCGCCGCGTGCCCGAGGAACTCGTCGAACGCCAGCCCGAGCACGAAACCGCGGAAGCCGCGCGCGTCCAGGTCCACCCAACCGTCGCTGCGGTCCAGCGTCGCGGCGAAGAGCTGCTCGTAGTCGCTCATCGCGCCGCCCGCGTCCCCGCGCAGCAGCCGCACGACCGCGCGTACGCCGGCGCTCTCGCGCGTCTGCGGATGGTCCTGGCCGTAGATCCGCGTGCGATAACGCAGCGTGCGCTCGGCGATCTCCAGCGCCTCATCCAGGCGCCCGGCTTTCGCCGCCAGCAGCGCGCTCAGCCGGTTGTCCTGCGCGCGGCTGCGCGCCACGCCGTCGGCACCGAGCTCGTCGAGGAACTGGCGATAGGCCTGGTCGGCCTCGGTCCAGCGCTTGAGGCCGAGCAACGCCCGCACGATCTCCTGGCGGGCGAGCCAGCGCGTCTGGCTCGCCGCCGAGGCATTCGCCCTCGCCAGCATCGCCTCGGACTGCCGCGCGGCGGCCAACGCCTCCTCGTGCTGCTGCGACGCGTTGAGCGCCGTCGCGGCGCGGTAGTGCCAGCGCGCGCCGGGGCCGTCCTCCAGCTGCCCGGCCCGCCACAGCGCGAGGTTGTCCTGCGCGATGTCGGCCGCCTCGCGCGTGCGCCCCTGCGCGACCAGCGCGTAGACCAGCATCCCCTGCGAGCCGTCCAGCCAGCCCTGCCACTGCCGCAGCGTGTCCGGGGCAACCCGCGGCTCGCTGCCGGTTCGCAGCAGCTCCCGTGAGCGGGCGACCGCCTGACGCAAGGTGGCGACCGCCGCCGCGCCGTCGCCGGTCAGGCGTTCGACCTCGGAGCGCACCTGCAGCCGGTCGATCGTCAACGGCAGTCCGGGCTGCTGCTTGAGCGCCTCGGCCGCCAGCGCGTCGGCCCGGCTCCAGGCCCGCAGCATCACGAGGCGATCCTGACCGCCGTTGGCCAGGAAGTAGGTCTGGCGCAGCGCGACGCCCGCGCGCGCGGCCGGGCTGAGCTGCCTGTCGGCCAGCAGCGGCTCGCACGCCGCCAGCGCGGCGCCGGAGCTGCCCCAGGTGTACTCGGTGATCAGGTAGAGCCGGATCCAGCCCTCGCCCTCGGGCCGGCCGCGGCCCAGCGTCATCAACGCCTTGGCGATCTCGATCTGGCGAGCGCGGTCCTCGATCCGTCGCGCGGCCGTCCACTGACGTTGCAGCAGCGCGTAGCGCGCATCCGCTGCGTCGGGCAGCGGTTCGGCGAGCAGGCGGCGGGCCTCGTCGACGCTCAACGCGCCCGGAGGCTCCTGCGGATCCACCTCTTCGGTGGCACCGGGGCCGGTGGGGCCAGTGGGGTCTTCCTGGGCCATCGCCGGCCCCCCGACGCGCACCACACGACGACCACGAGCGCGAGCGCCCGCGCACCGACGGACCACGACCTCACGGCGTGGAACTTCCTCGCCCCCTGACGGCTTGGCGCGCATCGACGCCGCGTCGGTGTCCGGCGCGTTCCCAACATCTTGTGCGGCTCCTGTCCGGCCTTCGCCGGGCTGAGGGCCATCCTAGGCGAAGGTCCGCGGGCGCCCAACACCGCGAGTGCGGTGTTGAACGCACGACCGCCGACAGCGCATCCGCACGGGGCGACGCGGCCTTGTCCGACAGACCACCCCTGCCCCATCTCTTAAGGTGGATCAACGGCTCTCCGGCCAGTGATGGAGTTCGCTATGCGTTCCTTTCCGCACTTTCCCCATCCGCAGTTCGGGCGGATGTTCCGGCACGCGAAGCATCCGTCGCCGCATCACGGCGCGCTGTTCTGGGTCGCGCATGCGGCGGTCCTGCTGGGCCTGCTGCTGATCGCCACCGAGGTGTCGGCACAGCAGGGCGCCGGGCTGCGCGCGCAGTACGACCAGCTCGCGCCGCAGCTGTCGAAGAGCCCGTTCCAGAAGCCCATCGTGCTGAGCTCGGCGGATGACACGGAACACCCCACCGGCGAGATGCATGCGGTCGTCGACCATCCGTTCGGGACGCTGTCCGGCGCGCTGCGCGATGCCGACGCCTGGTGCGACCTGCTGACGCTGCCGGCCAACGTCAAGCGTTGCGCTGTCGAGGACGACCAGGCGCCGGGCGCGACGCTGCACATGGCCGTCGGCCGCAAGTTCGACCAGCCCATAGCGGACGCCTACGCCCTCGACTTCCGCTTCCAGGTCCTGGCGGCGCAGCCGCAGTACCTGCTCGTCGAGATGAGCGCGAGCAAGGGACCGATGGGCACCAGCAACTACCGCCTGACGCTGGAGGCGGTGCCGATCGATGCGAAGCGCTCGTTCGTGCGGCTGCGCTACGCCTACGTGAACAACTTCGCCGCGCGCGTCGCGACCAGCGCTTATCTGTCCACCTCGGGCCGCGACAAGGTCGGCTTCACCGTGGTCGGGCGCGACGACGACGGTCGTCCCCGTTATGTGGGCGGCATCCAGGGCATCGCGGAGCGGAACACGATGCGCTACTTCCTCGCGATCGAGTCCTACCTCGACACGCTGCCGACGCCCGCCGACCAGCGGCTCGACCGGCGACTGCGCGACTGGTTCGCCGCCACCGAGCGTTATGCGCGCCAGCTCCACGAGCAGTCGCTCGAGGAGTATGTCGCGATGAAGCACAAGGAAGCGCGCCGACAGGTCGCCATCGCCCCCGGCGAATGAGTCGGGCGAGGCGACCGAGGCCGGTGACGCGACCGGCGAATCACGGCGCGCGCGCCGGCGATTCGATCTGACGGGCCGCCCACTGCGCGCCGACCAGGATCGACGCCATCAGCCACAAGGGCGCGGCCGCGACGCTCGCGGCGGCCAGCACGCCGAAGCCCAGCGGCATCGCGACGGTCGCGCCGTTGGCGGCCAGCATCCGCAGTCCGAGTGCCTGGCCGTGGCGGTCCGGCGGCGTGACCTGATGCATCGTCGCGAGCACCATCGGCTGCACCGCCCCCAGTGCCAGTCCGAGCACGGCAGAACCCAGCATCAGTCCGAGCGTGCCCGGCAGCCAGGCATAGACCAGCAGCGTGACAGTCGCAATCGCCATCGCGGCGCGCAGCGCCTTGACGTCGTCGATGCGATGGGCCCAGCGGACGATGGCCAGACGGACCAGTGTCGCGGCCGCGGCGAAGCTGCCCAGCACCAGGCCGATGCTCGAGGCCGACAGGCCCTTCGCGTGGCCCACGACGGGCACCACGAAGCTGTGGGCGTCCCAGCACGAGGACATCGCGACGTTGACGATCAGCAGGTTGTGCAGGCCGCGGTCCTTCAACAGGTCCCAGGCGGGACGCGGCTTGACGCCGGTGGCGGCGGGCGCGGGGACGTGGCGCGGCACACGCCGCGCGATCGCCCAGGCCGCGAGCGGCAGCAGCGTCGACAGCACCAGCGCGGCGGTGAATCCGGCCGTGTCGATGACGATGCCGGTGATGACCGGCGCGAACGCGTTGGACAGCGCCGGGCCGAGCGCCACCCAGCTGAACACGCGCTTGAGCTGCGACGCGTCGTGCGCCATCAGGCCCGCCTCGCGCTGGATCGCCACGGCCGCGATCGCGACCGCACCGCCGCACAGCAGGCAGCCGAGCGCGAGCAACCAGACCCATCCCAGCACCTGCGCGCACAGCGCCAGCACCGCGCCGGCGAAGGCCATCGCGACGCCGATGCCCACCGGGCGATGGAAACCGTGACGGTCGGCCAGCCGCCCGGCCCACAGGGACAGCCCCAACGGCGCGACGGCGAACAGGCTGAGCAGCACGCCGACGAAGCCGCCGCCGTAGCCCTGGTGCAGCACCCACAGCGTGGCGGCGACACGCGTCGTCGCCATGCAGGCGTGCACCGCGACCAGCGACGCGATGACGGCCACGAAGCCGGCACTCAGACCGGTGTAGCCCTTCGCTGCTGGTGCGTCGCCGTTCATCCCGCGGCGCCTTCGTCCTCGAGGTCCACCTCGCCGTCGGCACCGGTCCCCGCGCCGCCACCGGCAGCGTTCGCGGCACCGCCCCCGAGCTTCAGCACGCGCGCGGCCTGGTCCTCGGGCAGCGCCTCGACGGACTTCAGCTCCCGCGTCATGACACGGGTGCGCCGCTCGGCGAGTTCGATGTTGTTGCTGGCCTCGTCGAGCTTCTTCTTCGTCTTGGCGAGCACGTCGCCGAACTTGCCGAACTCGGTCTTGACCGCGCGCAGCACGTCCCACACCTCCGCGGAGCGCTTCTCCAGCGCCAGCGTGCGGAAGCCCATCTGCAGGCTGGACAGCGTCGCCAGCAACGTCGTCGGGCCGACCAGCATCACCTTGTGCTCGCGCTGCAGCGCCTCGCTCAGGCCGGGACGGCGCAGCGCCTCGGCGTAAAGACCCTCGGTGGGCACGAACAGCAGCGCGAAGTCGGTGGTGTGCGGCGGGCCGAGGTACTTCTCGCGGATGGATTTCGCCTCCAGCCGCAGCCGCGTCTCGATCGCACGGCCGGCCTGTTCCGCCGCCGGCGCGTCGGCCCGCTCCTGGGCATCGAGCAGGCGCTCGTAGTCCTCGCGCGGGAACTTCGCGTCGATCGGCAGCCAGATCGGCTGGCCGTCGTCACGCTGGCCGGGGAGCTTCAAGGCGAACTCGACGCGCGCGCCGGTGCCCGGCACCGTCTCGACGTTCGAGGCGAACTGCTCGGGCGTGAAGACCTGCTCCAGCAGCGCGGCCAGCTGCACCTCGCCGAAGATGCCGCGCGTCTTGACGTTGGTCAGCACGCGGTTCAGCGAGCCGACGTCACGCGCCAGCGTCTGCATCTCGCCCAGGCCGCGGTAGACCTGCTCCAGCCGCTCCGCGACCTGCTTGAAGCTCTCGCCCAGGCGCTGTTCCAGCGTGGCATGCAGCTTCTCGTCGACGGTCGCCCGCATCTGCTCGAGCTTCTTCTCGTTGTCCTGCTGGATCGCCTGCAGGCGTGCCTCGACGGTGCGGCGCGTCTCGGCCAGACCGGCCTCGTTGCGCTGGCCCAGCGCCTGCAGCTGTTCGGTCATCGCCGTCGTCATGCGCGACGCGGCGGCGTCCTGCGCCTCGCGCGCACGCGCCGCCTGCTGCGCCAGCGCCTGCTGGAACTGCGTCAGCGTCGCCAGCGTCTCCTGACGGAGCCCGGCATTGCCGCGGCTGAGTTCGTCGCGAAGCGCGCGCTCCAGGCGCTCGAGGCGTTCGCCCGACTGCTGCATCAGCGGCGCCAGCGCCGCCGCCGTGTGGCCGTCCGACGACCGTCGCCGGGTGAACAGCACCACGACGAGAAGGATCAGGATCAGCCCGGAGAGGCTCAGCTGCAGCAGGTCGGGAAAGGACATGCGTCCGATTCTCTCAGCGCTTGAGCACCTCGGGATTCAAGGCCGTCGGAGGAACACCGCCGGTCAGCGCGGCGATCAGGTTGTCCACCGCGAGGTCGCTCATCGCGCGACGCGTCGCGATCGTGGCGCTGGCGATGTGGGGCGTGAGCACGACGTTCGTGCAGGCAAGCAGGTCCGGATGCACCGTCGGTTCGCCCTCGAACACGTCCAGGCCCGCGGCGGCGATGGTGCCGGCCTGCAGCTCGACGGCCAGCGCCGCGTCGTCGACGACGCCGCCACGCGCGATGTTGGTCAGCGTCGCGGTCTTCTTCATCAGGCGCAGCTCGCGCTGGCCGATCAGGTGGTGCGAGGACGCGCTGTACGGCACGACGATCACCAGGTGATCGGCGCGCTGCAGCAGCTCGTCCTTCTCCACCCACTGCGCGCCCAGCGGGCCTTCCTGGTCGGCCGGCAGCCGCGAGCGGTTGTGATAGATCACCGGCATGCCGAAGCCGAGGTGGCCCCGCTTCGCGATCGCCGCGCCGATGCGGCCCATGCCGAGCACGCCCAGCGTCGCGCCGTGGATGTCGGCGCCGGCGAACATCGTCACCGACCACTGCTTCCATTCGCCGCGGCGCAGGAAGTGTTCGCTCTCGGTGATGCGGCGCGCGGTGGCCATCATCAGCGCGAAGCCGAAGTCGGCGGTGGTCTCGGTCAGCACGTCCGGCGCGTTGGTCACCACGACGCCGCGCGCGGTGCAGGCCGCCACGTCGATGTTGTTGTAGCCGACGGCCATCGTGCAGATGGCCTTCAGGTCGGGACAGGCGTCGAGCAGCTTCGCGTCGATCTTGTCGCCGCCGGCGATGTACGCGCCGGACTTGCCCTGCAGGCGGCGGATCAGCTCGTCCTGCGACCAGCCGGTGTCGCTGTCGTTGGTCTCGACCTCGAAGTGCGGACGCAGCCGGTCGACGATGTCGTCGAAGGTCTTGCGGGCCACCAGGACGCTGGGCTTGCTCATGGGCGCATCTCCTTGCAGGGAAGCACCGACTGTAGGCCGGCCGCTCCAGTGGCCCGCTCGCAAATCGCCCATGGATCGCCCATGGATCGCCCATGGATCGCCCACGGCTGCCGCGGATCAGCCCCGGCGTGTCACTCCAAAAAGCGGGTGAAGGACGCGACCGCGTCGCGCTCGGTGACCAGCGTGTTCTCGACCGCGTCCGGATCCGCGTAGCCCAGCGACATGCCGCAGACCAGCTGCTGTTGCGGCGTGAGACCGAGTTCCTCCGCGATCACGCGATGGAACTGCGTGAACGCCGCCTGCGGGCAGGTGTGCAGCCCGCGGCCGCGGGCGGCGACCATCAGGTTCTGCAG
The DNA here is from genome assembly GCF_050632145.1 of Roseateles chitinivorans. Lineage (GTDB taxonomy): Bacteria > Pseudomonadota > Gammaproteobacteria > Burkholderiales > Burkholderiaceae_C > Roseateles > Roseateles chitinivorans_B. Next base: position 2,999,205 of record NZ_CP192577.1, on the reverse strand, counting down.
GAACATGCCGTAGTCCAGCCAGCTGCCCTGCTGCATCACGCGGTCGATGGTGAACATCAGCCCCACCGGCGCGTCGAAGAAGCGGTAGTTGCGGCCGTGCTGCTCGTGCATGCGCAGCTTGTCGCCCTTGGTGATGCCCAGCAGCCCGTACAGGTCCCAGCCGACCTTGCGGCGGCGGTCGATGTAGGGCGACACCCACTCGCGCGGGTAGTAGGCGTATTCCTCGCCGTGCGTGGCCAGTTCCTCGGGATCGTCGTAGGCCGACTGGATGCGGGCGACCAGCCGGTCCTTCGCGGCACCGGTCAGCACGTGGACCTGCCAGGGCTGCGTGTTCGTGCCCGACGGCGCGCGGGCCGCGACGGCCAGCAGTTCCTCGATCAGCGCGCGCGGCACCGGCGTCGGCAGGAAGGCGCGCATCGAATGCCGCGTCACGATCGCGGCCTCGACGGCGGCGGACTGCGCGGGCGTCGGGGCAATGAACGGATCGGGGAAGGAACCGAGGAAAGAATCGGGAAAGGAAGCGGGGACCGTCATGGCATCTCCAGCGCGCTGAGCGCTTTCACGTAGGACTCGGGCAGTTGCGCCACCGGGCGGCGCGATGCGCGATCGACATACACGTGGACGAAGTGGCCGCGTGCCGCGCACAGCGGCTCGCCTTCGGCGAACAGGCCGATCTCGTAGCGGACGCTGGACCGGCCACGCTTCGCGACGCGCAGGCCGGCCTCGACCTGCTGCGGGAAGGCCAGCGACGCGAAGAAGTTGCAGTGCGTCTCGATGACCAGGCCGATGACCTCGCCGTGGTGGAGGTCCAGCGCGCCCTGCTCGATCAGGTAGCGATTCACCGCCGTGTCGAACAGGCTGTAGTAGACGACGTTGTTCAGGTGGCCGTAGAGGTCGTTGTCCATCCAGCGCGTCGGCACCGGGAGGAAGCGGGCGAAGGCCTCGCGGGGCTCGGGGGCCGGGCGTGTCTCGACGGTCGAGGCGGTCGAGGCGGTCGCGGCGGTCGCGGCGGAGGGGTCGGCGGTCATGACGCCGATTCTTCCACCGCCGCGCGGGGTCAGGTGTCGCGTGGGCTACTGGCGGCAGCGGACTGCCGGCCTCGCGCAACGCCGGCCGTCCGCACCGTCAGCCGTTCCGCCAGCGCGCCCAGGCCTGCGCGGCGGCGTCCAGGGTCCGCATCTGCACATCGACCGTCACGTTCAGGTCCTCGCCGTACCCACCGGCCATGCTGAGCGCGACCGGGATGCGGCGCTCGAGCAGCGCCTCCAGCACGATCCGGTCGCGGCGCAGCAGGCCCTCGGCGCTGAGCTTCAGCCGCCCGAGCCGATCCCCTTCATGCGGGTCGGCGCCGGCCAGGTAGAAGGCCAGCCCGGGCGGACGATCCGCCATCCGCCGCCAGACCTCGGCGAGCGCGGCCTCCAGCGCGTCGAGATAGACCGCGTCCCCGCAGGCGTCGGGCAGGCCGACGTCCAGGTCGCTCGCCTCCTTGCGGAACGGGAAGTTCTTCTCGCCGTGGATCGAGAGCGTGAACACGCTGTCGTCGTCGCGGAAGATGCTCGCCGTGCCGTTGCCCTGATGGACGTCCAGATCGACGACCAGCACGCGCAATGCCGGCCGCTCCGGCTGGCGCCGGTGCCATTCGGCCTGCATGAGCCGCGCCGCGACCGCGACATCGTTGAAGACGCAGAAGCCGCTGCCCTTGTCCGCATACGCATGGTGCGTGCCGCCCGCCAGGCTGGCGGCGACGCCCTCTTCCAGGGCGGCCCGCGCGGCGGCGATGGTCGCCCCGACCGAGCACAGGGAGCGCCGCGGCAGGCCCGGCGCCCAGGGGAATCCGATTTCGCGCTGCTCGGCCGCGCCGAGCGTGCCGTGCAGGACGGCGTCGATGTAGTCCGGCGTGTGGACCAGCGCCAGCATGTCCGGCCCGGCGGCTTCGGCCACCTGGGGCCGCATCACGCCCGGCGCCCGCTCCACCCGCTCACGCAGCATCTGGTACTTGGACTGCGGAAAACGGTGGCCCGGCGGAAGCGCCAACGTCAAATGGTCGTAATGGAAGGCGAGCATGGTCCGACCCAGCAGAGCCCCCGGAACCCCGCAGCGGCGGGCTTCCGGGGCCGTGCCGGGTGGCCGCGCCCGGACTTTGCTGCATTGCACAAAAAGTGCTTGCAATCATCGGCGGCAGTCCTATACTGATTCCATGCTGCACCGCAACAAACGTGTGGCGACGGCGCTCAGCCCGCCGCGTTTTCCCCGGCTGACCTCATTCCTCAAGGAGATTTCGCATGCTGACTGCTGACCAAGTGCTCGACCAACAGAAGAACCTGCAAGCCTCGTGGTTCGGCCTGACCGCCAAGGCCTTCGAAGGCTATGAAAAGCTCGTCGAGCTGAACCTGCAAGTCGCCAAGACCGCGCTCGGCGAAGCCGCCGAAACCGCCCAGCAAGCCATCACCGTCCAGGACCCGCAGGAACTGTGGGCCCTGCAGACCGCGCTGCTGCAACCGTCGGCTGAAAAGGCCGTCGCCTACAGCCGCCACCTGTACGACATCGCGACCTCGACCTCCTCCGAATTCGTCAAGCTGGCCGAGTCGCAAGTCGCTGACGCGCAGGTCAAGTTCGGCGCCGTCGTCGACAACGCGACCAAGAACGCGCCGGCTGGCACGGAAAATGCTGTTGCTTTGGTGAAGTCGGCGGTGGCCGCGGCCAACAACGCTTACGAAAGCCTGCACAAGGCCGCCAAGCAAGCCACCGACATCGCGGAATCCAATTTCAACGCCGTGACCAGCACGGCGGTGAAGGCGACCCAGACCGCCGCCCGTAGCGCCAAGCGCGCCACGGCCTGAGCGAACGAGTTGCCGTATCGGTTGTCTCCTCGGTACCCAAGGAAGTCAAGCTTCCCAAGTGCCCTTCAAAGCCCAGCGCATGCTGGGCTTTTTTCGCCTGTACGGGCGCCCCATTTCCGGACTGTGGGCACCGGTGCGGTGCGCCGGCAACCGCACGGATGCCCGGGCGCCGGGCATCGTCGTCCGGCGACTCAGTCCGCCGACGTCGGCGACGCGTCGGACGACACGATGTCCGCGGCCGCGGGGCGGGCCCCGGCCGCGAACTGCGCGTACTGGTCCGCCACGTCGCGGAGCACGCCCTGCACGGTGAACTCGCGCAAGGCCTCGCGGTCGTAGAGCGGATATCGGGGCAGCCCGATGGTCATCATCATGAAGCCCATGGTGCGCACCGACATCTGGTCGCACATCGACCGGATCGCTGTCTCACCGGGCTCGAAACCGGCCGGCGCACAGGCGGCGACACGCTCCCGCATCAGGCCGAGCAGCCGGTTGTAGACGGGCTGCTGCGACTGCCCGATCTCGTCCAGCGTGCCGGTCTGCGTCAGCGACATGTAGATCATCCGGAACTGCTCCGGATGCCGCTCCCAGAAGTCGAGCAGGCAGCGCGTGTGCGCCTCCAGCACCTTGCGCGGCCCGCGCTGGTCCTTGGACGCGTCCAGCAGTTCGTCGACCAGCGACTCGAACACCTCGATCCACAGGCCGTCCAGCAGCGCCTTCTTGCTCTCGAAGTAGCTGTAGATCGCCATCGTCGAGATGCCGAGCTCCTGCGCCAGCCGGCGCATGCTGAGCGCCTCCACGCCTTCGTCGCGGTAGATCTTGCGCGCGCGCTCCAGCATCTCGCGCTTGAGCGCGGCCATCTCGGCCGGACCGCGCCGCAGCCGGGGCCGCTCGCGGTCGGAGTCCTGATCGGTGTTTCGCACGGCGTTCCCTACATCAAAAGGTTATTGTCGGTGTACGTTATCTCATACCGGGGTCCACGTTAAATAGTCACGAACCCTCGATGAGACGCCTGATTACCAGTTCCGTACAAGTACGAAAATAGGTGCAAACGGCATGCCCGCGCCTCTCCTGCGGGTTTCTTCACCTGCAAAGCGCTCCCCCATGCTCGACCGCCTCTCCGTGGGCGCCAAGCTCAGCTTGGCCTTTTTCTGCGTTCTCCTCATCACCGCCCTGCTGGGCGGGCTGGCGCTGTTCCAGCTGGGGCGCGTCAACGACACCGCCACCGACATGGCGTCGAACTGGCTGCCCTCCTCCCGCGCAGCGCAAGCGATCAACCAGGAAGTCGCGCGGCTGCGCACCCGCGAGTACCGGCTGCTGCTGACCGAGGGCAATGCGCGCGCCAGCTATGCCGAAAAGCTGGCGCAAGGCCGCCAGGGCATCGAGCAACGGATCAAGGCCTACGAGCCGATGGTCTCCTCACCTGCGGAGGGCGAGAAGCTGCGCCAGATCCGCGATCTGTGGGCGACGTACGAAGCGAGCAGCATCAAGCTCGTCGAAGCCGCCGTCCGGGGCGACGACGAGGCCGGCAAGCGCCTGGTCGCCGTCGACAGCCTGCCGACGTACGAGGCACTGGGCAAGGCGGTGGACGAGCTGGTCGAGATCAACACCGTCGGCGCCGCCGCGGCCGACACGCTGGGCGACCAGATCTATGACCGCAGCCGCTGGATGATCGTCGGCATGACGCTGCTGGCCGTCGTCATCGGCGCGGTGCTGGGCTTCGTGATCACCCGCAAGATCACGCGGCCGCTGGCGGCCTCGGTCGTGATCGCCGAGGCGGTCGCGGCGGGCGACCTGACCCGCAGCCTGCACGTGCAGGGCCGCGACGAGGTCGCGCAGCTGCAGACCGCGCTGATGCGCATGGTCGGCCAGCTGCAGACGGTGGTGGCGCAGGTGCGCAACGGGGTCGAGTCGGTGTCGAGCGCCTCGTCGCAGATCGCGGTGGGCAACCAGGACCTGTCGGCGCGGACCGAGCAGACCGCGGCCAACCTCGAGGAGACCGCGTCCAGCATGGAGCAGCTGACCAGCGCCGTCGGCCAGTCCGCCGACACGGCGCGCCAGGCCAACCAGCTGGCCGGCAGCGCCGCCGAGACGGCCGCGCGCGGCGGCAAGGTCGTCGGACAGGTGGTGGCGCGGATGCAGGAGATCAGCGCGTCCTCGACCCGCATCGCCGACATCATCGGCACCATCGACGGCATCGCCTTCCAGACCAACATCCTGGCGCTGAACGCGGCCGTCGAGGCGGCCCGCGCCGGCGAGCACGGCAAGGGCTTCGCCGTCGTGGCGTCGGAGGTCCGCACGCTGGCCCAGCGCAGCGCCGAGGCGGCCAAGGAGATCAAGACGCTGATCAACCGCTCGGTGGAGACGGTGGAGGCCGGCTCGTCGGACGTCGCCGAGGCGGGCCGCACGATGGACGAGATCGTCCACGGCGTGCGCCGCGTGACCGACCTGATGGGCGAGATCGCCGCCGCCGCCACCGAGCAGCGCGACGGCATCTCGCAAGTCAACCAGGCCGTGGCCAACCTGGACCAGATGACGCAGCAGAACGCCGCGCTGGTCGAGGAGTCGAGCGCCGCCTCGGGCTCGCTGCGCGAGCAGGCGCAGCGGCTGTCGGAGGTCGTCTCGGTGTTCAAGGTGGCCTGACTGCGAAGGCCGCCGGCCCTCGCCCCTTCCCCCTCCCGCAGGCGGGAGGGCAAGTGGGAAAGGCGCCGGGCATACTGCGGCCTCATGGCCACCCGCACCCCGATCTTCTTCGCCAGCGCCGAAGCGTTCCGCGCCTGGCTCGACGAGCATGCCGCCACGGCCACCGAGGTCCTGGTCGGCTTCCACAAGCGCGCCACCGGCGAGCCCAGCCTCGCCTGGCCCGAATCGGTGGACGAGGCCCTGTGCCACGGCTGGATCGACGGCGTGCGCACCCGCATCGACGACAAGCGCTACAAGATCCGCTTCACGCCGCGCAAGGCGGTGTCGATCTGGAGCGCCGTCAACATCGGCCGCGCCGAGGCGCTGATCCAGGAAGGCCGGATGAAGCCGGCCGGCGTCGCGGCCTTCGAGCGGCGGCAGGAAGAACGCTCGCGCGTCTACGCGTTCGAACAGCCCAAGGAACTCGTCGAGCTCTCGCCGTCGCACGAGGTCATCTTCATGCGCGACGCCCAGGCCTGGGCATTCTTCCAGGCGCAGCCGGACGGCTACCGCCGCACCAGCATCTGGCACATCCTCAGCGCCAAGAAGCCCGAGACGCAGCTCGCGCGGCTGGACAAGCTGATCGAGGCGTGCGCGCGCGGCGAGCGGCTCTGAGCCGGACGCGCCGAGGCGGCATCAACGGCATCAACGGCGTCAGCGGGTCTTCGCCGCGATCTTCTTCCGGATCTCCGGCAGCATGGCCGTCGCCACCTCGCGCCCCAGCGCGATGGCGCGGCGGCGCGTCGTGAAGTCCGAGCCGCTGAAGCCGTCCAGCTTGGGCCGCAGCACGACGTCCGCGCCCTGCAGTTCGTACTGGTTGATCGACTTGCCCATGATCGAGAAGGTCTGCAGCAGCATGCGCATCGCATCGCCGGGGATCTTGGGATCGGGCGGTTCGCCGATGTCGACGGCGATCACCAGCTCGGCGCCCATCTGCTTGGCGAAACGCACCGGCACCGGGGCGACCAGGCCGCCGTCGACGTACTCGCGGTTGCCGATCTTGACCGGCTGGAACACCGCCGGCACCGCGCTCGAGGCACGCACCGCGGTGCCCACGTCGCCCTGCCGGAACAGGATCGGCGAACCGTCCCCCAGGTCCGTCGCGACGATGCCCAGCGGCAGCGGCAGCTGCTCCAGCCCGCGCCCGCCCGTCATCTGCCGGACGTAGCGCGCCAGCGCCTCGCCGCGGATCAGGCCGCGCATCGGGAAGGTCCAGTCGGTGATGGCGCCCTCGTCCATCGCCTCGGCGACGGTCTGCAACTCCTTGCCGGTCCGGCCCGCCGCGTACAGCGCGCCGACCAGGCTGCCGGCGGAGGTACCGCAGACGAGGTCGACCTTGATGCCGTTCTCCTCCAGCACCTGGATCACGCCGATGTGGGCGAAGCCGCGTGCCGCGCCGCCGCCCAGGGCCAGTCCCAGGCGCGGCGGCCTGGGGATCGGCTTGGGCGTGACGGGTGTCGGCAGTTCGGGGTCGGGCGTGGTCACGACCGGCGGCGGCGCCGACGCCGGCGTGAAGGTCGAGCAGCCGCCCAGCGCGCTCAGGCCCAGCGCGCCGGCGGCGTTCAGCCAGCGGCGGCGGGAGGCGAAGGAAGAGGACACCGGCACGGCGGTGTCAGGCTTGGTATGGTCGCGATCGTCTCGGGGCATGGCGCGGGATTCTAGGGAAGCTCTGTAGCAATCCCGTTGCAGCGCGCACGCACAATCGCGGCCCGGCAATCGGGGCTCGGTGGCGATCGGCCATCGACGCGAAGATTTGACCGGCGATCGCGCCCCGGATCAGGAGAGCACATGAGTGGAAAGAGCGCGCTGCGGCGCTGGACCGTGCGGGGCCTGGTGGGGCTGCCGTTCCTGGTGATCGGGCTGGCGATCGCGGCCTGGGCCTGCGTGCGCGCAAGCCTGCCGCAACTGGACGGCGAGGCCGAGATCCCCGGCCTGAGCGCGCCGGTGAGCCTGGGCCGCGATGCGCTCGGCACGCTGGTCGTCGAAGGCCGCACGCGCCTCGACGTCGCCCGCGGTCTGGGCTTCGCGCACGCGCAGGAGCGCTTTTTCGAGATGGACCTGACGCGCCGCTCGGCGGCCGGGGAACTGTCGGCGCTGTTCGGCGCCAAGGCGCTGGAGCGCGACCGCACGCGCCGCGTCCATCGCCTGCGCGCGCGGCTGACCGAACGCTTCGAAGGACTCTCGGGCGAGGACCGCCTGCTGCTGCTGGCCTACGCGGAGGGCGTCAACGCCGGTCTCCAGGCGTTGCCGATGCGTCCCTGGCAATACCTGGCCCTGCGCGCCAAGCCGCAGGACTGGACGCCGGTCGACTCGCTGCTGGTGATTTCGGAGATGTACTTCATGCTGCAGTCCGGCAGCGTCGAGGCGGGATTCGACCGCGCCACGCTGCGCGAGCATGCCGGCGACGCCGTGTTCGACTGGCTCAGCCCGCGCGGCGGGCGCTGGGACGCGGCGCTCGACGGCAGCCAGCTGCCGCCGCCGCCGATGCCGACGTCGGAACAGCTGGACGTGAGCCGGCCCCATACGCCGGCCATGCCGGCCACGCCGGCCAGCGGGCCCGCCCACCCGCCCGCCAGCGCCCGCGCGACCGACGAGCCCGCGGTCCTGGGCAGCAACAACTGGGCGGTCGCGGGCACGCGATCGACGCACGGCGGCGCGATCCTGGCCGACGACATGCACCTGGGCCTGGGCGTGCCGTCCATCTGGTACCGCGCGCAGTTCCAGATCGGCACCGGCGCCGGCGCCCTGCGCGCGGCCGGTGTGACGCTGCCGGGTCTGCCGGCGATGGTGGTGGGGTCCAACGGCTCGGTCGCCTGGGGATTCACCAATGCCTATGGGCAGTGGTTCGACTGGATCGAGGTCCCGCCGGATGCGAAGGTCTCGACGCGCACCGAGACGCTGGAGGTCCACGGCGGCCCGGCGGTGACGATGGAGGTGAGCGAGATCGGCGACGCGCCGATCGTCACCGTCGAGGGCGGACGCCGCTTCGCCCTGCACTGGATCGCGCACCAGGGCGCGGCCTACAACCTCGAACTCGATCGCATGCTGCAGGTACGCCATGTCAACGACGCGCTGGCGCTCGCCCAGCGCGCCGGCATGCCGCACCAGAACCTGCTCGCCGCCGACCGCAACGGCCAGATCGGCTGGACCGTCGCCGGTCGCCTGTGGGCGCAGCCGGGTCTGCCCGACGGATACGGCCGGTTCGTCTCGCCGTCGGCGATGCGGCGCGACTGGCTCGCGCCCGACCGCGCGCCGCAGGTGCTGTCGCCCGCGCAGGGTCAGCTGTGGACCGCCAACAACCGCCAGCTCGACGGCGCGCCGGGCGAGCTGCTGGGCGACGGCGGCTTCGACCTGGGCGCCCGCGCCCAGCAGATCCGCGACCGGCTCTCGGCCACCGACAAGCACGATGAAGCCTCGATCGGCGCCCTCCACCAGGACGACGACGCGCGCTTCATGAAGACCTGGGCGGCGCGCCTGCTGGCGGTGGCGCGCACCGACGCTGCCGCGAATCCGACGCACAAGGCCTTCGTGCAGCTGCTGGAGAACTGGAACGGGCGCGCCGACGCGGACTCCGCCGCCTACCGGCTGGTCCGCCAGGCGCGGCTGCGCGTGCTGGACACGCTGTGGGACGCCTGGACGCTGCCGTCGCTCGGCGATCGGCAGCTCGATCCGCAACGCCGCATGCGCTGGCGCAACCAGTTCGAGTACAGCGCCGCGCGCGCGGTGGACGAGCGTCCGCCGCACCTGCTCCCGGCGGCGTTCACGAGCTGGGACGCCTTGCTGCTGGCGCAGCTCGACGGTGCCGCGCGCGAGATCGCACCGGACGGCAACCTCGGCGGCGCGACCTGGGGGGCGCAGAACGCGAGCCGCATCCAGCATCCGCTGGCCAAGGCGATCCCGGCGCTGTCGCGCTGGCTGGACATGCCGTCGGTGCCGCAGGGCGGCGACAGCAACCTGCCCCATGTCGCCGGACCCGCGTTCGGCCAGTCCGAGCGGATGGTGGTCTCGCCGGGCCGCGAGGAGCAGGGCTGGCTGTCGATGCCGGGCGGCCAGAGCGGCCACCCGATGTCGCCGTTCTACGGCGCGGGGCATCAGGACTGGGTCGACGGCAAGCCGACGCCGTTGCTGGCGGGGCCGGTGATCCACAGGATCACGGCGCATCGGGACTGAACGTCCCGGCCGGACCGCGATCCCCGGCCAGGCCCGCCTCGCGAGGCGGGCCGGCGATCACGCCGGTGCCGGCACCTTGAACACCTGCCGCAGGTAGGCCAGGAAGGTCTGGTCCTCGCACATCGTCTTGCCGGGGCTGTCCGAGAGCTTGGCCACCGGCTGGCCGTTGACGTGGGTGAGCTTGATGACGATGTTCAGCGTCGGCAGGCCCACGTCGTTGCTGAGCTTGGTGCCGATGCCGAAGCCCAGCTGCACGCGGTCCGCGAAGTGGCGGTACAGCCCCAGCGCCTTGGGCATGTCCAGCGCGTCGGAGAACACCAGCCGCTTGGTGTTGGCATCGATGCGCAGGTGGTCGTAGTGGGCGAGCGCCTTCTCGCCCCACTCGACCGGGTCGCCCGAATCGTGGCGCAGGCCGTCGAACAGCTTGGCGAAGTAGAGGTCGAAATCGGCCAGGAACGCGTCCATGCCGATCACGTCGGTCAGTGCGATGCCGAGGTCGCCGCGGTACTCCTGCACCCAGTCCTCCAGCGCGGCCTTCTGGTGGTCGCGCAGCCGCACGCCGGTGGCCTGATAGGCCTGCAGGTACTCGTGCGCCATCGTGCCGATCGGCACCAGGCCGAGCTCCTTGGCCAGCAGCACGTTGGACGTGCCGCGGAAGGTCTCGGGCAGCTCGTCGCGCAGCGTGCGCAGCACCTCCTCGTGCCACGCACCGGAAAAGCGGCGGCGCAGGCCGAAGTCGAAGAACTGGAACGGATGCCGGCGCGGCGCCTCGTCACGCGTGAAGGTCCGGATCAGGTCGATCTTCTGCGCGAGGCGCCGGCGGCCCTCCTCGATCGCGGCACCTTGATCGAAGCGGCGGAAGTACAGCTCGTTGACCATCGCCAGCACGAAGATCTCGAAGGCCATCACGTGCACCTGCGGGCCGCGCACGACGATCTCGAGCTTCTCGCCGTCCGCCCTCACCGTGATGAACGCGCGCTGGAAGCGGAAGATGCGCAGCAGGTCGATGAAGTCCGGCTTCATGAAGCGCAGGCCGCTGAGGTACTCGAGCTCGTCGGCGCGGAAGGTCAGCGCGCAGAGGTGGTCGATCTCCCGCTCCAGGTCCGCGACCAGCTCCGCCAGCGGGTACTGCGGCGTGTTGCGGCACGCGAAGCGGTACTCGGCCTGCGCCTGCGGGTAGCGATGCAGCATCGCCTGCCACATCGTGAACTTGTAGAGATCGGTCTCCAGCAGGCTGCGGATCACCGGAGGCGGGGCGTCGGGACGGCTCATGGCCGGGGACTGTACCCGGGGGCCGCCCGGCTCGGCGATGATCGCGGCTTCGCCACACACCGAGCCCGCCCTTCGTGCACGAGCCCCTCGCCCACCGCCGTTGCCTCGGCCTCCTTCGCCGCCTGGGCGTCGCGGCGTCGCTGCTGCTGGCCGCGGCGGCGCAGGCGCAGGTCCCCGTCGCGATCGACAGGCCGCCCGACGCCGCCACGGCGATGAAGATGGTCTACGGGGGCAACACCTGGCGCCACGAGCGCGCGGCCGCCTTCTTCGGCGGTCGTTCGCCGACCTTGCGCGCGGAGATCCGCGAGGTCTTCCGCGGGCGCTACGTCGAGTCGAACGTCGACAAGCTGATGCTGGTCTATCAACTCACGCCCGGCCCGCGCGACCAGTTCCGCTGCGCGGCCTGCGTGCCGGCGCTGGGCGCCGCCGTGCTCGCCGCGGACGAGTCCGGCCGCTGGAAGCTGCGCGCCAAGGGGTTGCTGCTGATGCCGGGCGCGCCGGGATCCGGCGACGAGGAGCTGCAGCTGCTGCAGATCGCCGACGAGCGCTGGATCCTGCGCAGCCGCCGCTACGACATCGACCGGGGTCGCGAAAGCCGCACCGAACGGCTGGTGCTGGAGCGCGACGGCGAGATGCAGCTGGGCGCGGAACTCGGCTTCGACGAGAAGCCCGGGCCGCTGGCCTGCGGCGCGACCGCGTCGCCGCAGACCTCCGGCGTCAGCGTCCTGAGCCCCGGCCGCGGCCCGCGCGTCGAGATCGTGCTGCGCTTCAACGAGGGCGCCTGCAACGCGCTGCGCGCGGTGGTGCAGCGTACGCGCATGGAGCTGCGTGACGGCCGCTTCCAGCTCGAACCGGATGCGCCCGAGCCGGACGACGACGACCTGCCGGCCTCCGCCCCGAAACGCTGAGGCGCCTCGCCGCCGCGGCACTCATGTGCCTGCAGGCGTGCGCAGGCTCACGCCAGCTTGTAGGTCTGCAGGTGGATGCTGGTCTCGGTCGCGCCGATGCCCTTGATCAGGCGCACACGCTCCAGGATCTCGGCCAACTCGTTGAGGTTGTCCGCGCGCAGTTCGGCGAGCAGGTCCCAACGCCCGTTGGTGTCGAACAGCCCCGCCACGCCGGGCTCGCCGAGCAGGATGCCGACGACCTCGCGCGTGCGGTTGCCTTCCACCGCGATGCTCATCCAGGCCGTGATGTGCGGCTGCGCCACGTCGGCCCGCAGCTTGACCGTGTAGCCGACGATCTGCCCGCTGTCCTCCAGCCGGGTGAGCCGGTTGGTCACCGTCCCGCGCGACACCTTCAGCTTGTGCGCCAGCGTCGCGATGCTCGCGCGGGCGTCCTGCCGGAGCAGCGCGATGAGTTGATGGTCGAGTGTGTCCATGTTGGTGCGCCGGCGGCCGCATTGCGCGCGGATCGCCCAGGGTTAACCCGGATTTCAAAGCAAAACGTCAGGGTTCCCTGACGAAATGCGCAAGGCGCTTCGATTATTGATCAGTTCTCTGGCTTCCTGCTGACACGCCGATCCGAAGAATGGAGGCATTCCCACTTCCAAGAGTCCGCCGATGACGACCCGCCTCCTCCTCACGCCCGATGTCGCCCGCGTCGTCCGGCACGACGGCATCGCCCAGAGCTTCCAGACCCTCGCCCGCTACATCGCCGAGGACTACGTCCGATGGAGCGCCTTCGACAAGAGCGCCCGCGTCGCCAACCACTCGGACGACGGCGTGATCGAGCTGATGCCGATCTCGGACGCCTCGCTCTACAGCTTCAAGTACGTCAACGGCCACCCCAAAAACCACCTCGTGGGCCTGCCCACCGTGATGGCTTTCGGCGTGCTCGCCGACGTCGACACCGGCACGCCGCGGCTGCTGTCGGAGCTGACCCTCAGCACGGCGCTGCGCACCGCGGCCACGTCCGCGCTGGTCGCGCAACACCTGGCACGTCCCGGCTCACGCAGGATGGCCTTGATCGGCAACGGCGCGCAGAGCGAGTTCCAGGCCCTGGCCTTCCACCACCTGCTGGGCATAGCCGAGATCCGGCTCTTCGACGTCGATCCGGCCGCGACCGACAAGCTGGTGCGCCACCTGTCGCGCGTCGAGGGCCTGACCCTGGTCCGCTGCCGCGACGCCGCCGAAGCGGCGCGCGGCGCCGACATCGTCACGACGGTCACCGCCGACAAGCGCAACGCGACCATCGTGACGCCCGACATGATCGAGCCCGGCATGCACATCAACGGCGTCGGCGGCGACTGCCCGGGCAAGACGGAACTGCACCACGACGTGCTGGCGCGCGCCCAGGTGTTCGTCGAATACGAGCCGCAGTCGCGCATCGAGGGCGACGTGCAGCAGATGCCGGAAGACTTCCCGGTCACCGAGTTCTGGCGCGTGCTGCGCGGCGAGGCCGCCGGCCGGCGCAGCGACGAGGAGGTGACGGTCTTCGACTCGGTCGGTTTCGCGCTGGAGGACTTCGCGACGCTGCGCTGGCTGGGCGACCGCGCCGAGGCGCTCGGACTGGGCCGCGAGCTGGCCCTGGTGCCGGAGATGGACGATCCGAAGGATCTGTTCGGCGAGCTGGGTCTGACGCTCGCTGCCGAGGCGACCGATGCGGCCGCCGACGTCGCTGGCGCGGATGTCGCCGCGGTCGTCCCCGCGGGCCTGCGGGCGGCCCTCTTAAACTGCGTCCCTCAACGGAAGGACGCATGGACTACGCCCCCTCCTCAAGGAAATCGGCCGAGGCGCTCGCGGCGCCCGCGACCTGACGCGTGAGCAGGCGCGCGCGCTGTTCGCCGCGCTGCTCGCCGGCACAGTGCCCGACCTGGAGCGCGGCGCCATCCTGATCGCGATGCGCATCAAGGGGAGAGCCTCGATGAACTGCTCGGGTTCGTCGAGGCGATGCAAGAGGGAGCCGCCCGCGTGGCGGCGCCCGCCGGTCCCCGGACCGTCGTGCTGCCGACCTTCAATGGCGCTCGCAAGCAGGCCAACCTGATGCCGCTGGTGGCGATGCTGCTGGCCCGTGAAGGCATCCCGGTGCTGATCCACGGCCGCCATGACTTCGACAGCCGCATCAGCCCCTTCGAGCTCTTCGACGCGTTGGAACTCCCCGTCGCCCGGAACGTGGACGACGCCGGCCAGCGCCTGGCTTCGGACCGCCTCGCCATCCTGCCGACGGAAGTCATCCATCCCGGCCTCGACGCCATGATGGCGCTGCGCCCCCGCATGGGCCTGCGCAACAGCAGCCACAGCGTCGCGAAGCTGCTGGACCCGCTGCCGGGCCGCAGCGTGCGCGTCGTCGCGGTGACCCATCCGGAATATGTCGACAGCATGGGCGAGGCGCTGCCGCAGCTCAGCGCCGACGACGGCCATGCCCTGCTGATGCGCGCCAGCGAAGGCGAGGCCTACCTCCACCTCCGGCGCAAGGCCCACCTGCAAGGCTTCGCGAACGGGCAAGGCCTGGATCTCAACCCGGCAAGCAACGAGGATCTGGACTGGCCGCTGTCGCCCGCCTGCGAGCCCGCTGCCAATGCCGACTTCATCCGCGCGATCCTGGCCGGCACCGAGCCGCTGCCGCCGCGGATCGCCGATCAGATGTCGGCGTTACGCCGCCTGGCAACGGCCTGAGCGCGGCCTGCGGCCGCAAAACCCACCCTCATCCCACCCTCACCCCTCCCTCTCCCGCCCCTGCGGGAGAGGGGGAAGACGGAGGCGCGGTGAACCGCCGTGAGGGGCCAACGGCCTTTGCAGGATTCTTCATATGCTTATCTGGCCATAAGCAATCTACGATTTTGTAGTTCTCATATATATAAAGCGTTCATAGAGTGCAGACTCCCGGCCAGCCCTGGGCCAGCCGCGGTGTCTCTGACGCGCGGCGGGCCCCCTGAGAAACCCGGCCGGGTCCAGCCGACGCCATGTACGCCTATACCGACTTCGACCGCCAGTTCGTCCACGCCCGTGCGGCCCAGTACCGCGACCAGCTCGAACGCCATCTGGCCGGTCAGCTCCCCGACGACGACTTCCGCGCGCTGCGCCTGCAGAACGGCTGGTACATCCAGCGCCATGCGCCGATGCTGCGCGTCGCCGTGCCCTACGGCGTGCTCGACAGCCGCCAGCTGCGCCAGCTCGCGCGCATCGCCCGCGAGCACGACCGCGGCTACGGCCACTTCACCACGCGCCAGAACCTGCAGTTCAACTGGATCCCGCTGACGCAGTCGGCGGACGTCATGGACCTGCTGGCCGATGTCGACATGCACGGCATCCAGACCAGCGGCAACTGCATCCGCAACATCACCAGCGACGTCACCGCCGGCGTGGCCGCCGACGAGCTGATCGACCCGCGCCCGTATGCCGAAGTGCTGCGCCAGTGGTCGACGCTGCATCCTGAATTCGCCTTCCTGCCGCGCAAGTTCAAGATCGCGATCTCCGGCGCCAAGGAAGACCGCGCCGCCATCGCCTGGCACGACATCGGCCTGCAACTGCGCAGGAACGACGCCGGCGAGATCGGCTTCCAGGTCTTCGTCGGCGGCGGCATGGGCCGCACGCCGATCATCGGCCAGGAGATCAGCCCCTTCGTGCCGTGGCAGAACATCGTGCTGTACCTCGAAGCGATCGTGCGCACGTACAACCGTTTCGGGCGCCGCGACAACATGTACAAGGCGCGCATCAAGATCCTGGTGAAGGCCGAAGGCCAGGCCTATTTCGACGCGGTCAACGCCGAGTACCAGGCCATCCTGAACGACGACGCCGGCAGCCACGAGCAGCTCATCCCCGAGGCTGAACTGGCGCGCGTCGCCGCCAGCTTCGTGGAGCCGCAAGGCGTGACCCCGGTGCCGGGTGTCGACATCTTCGAAGGCGCTTCGCCGGCCTACCGCCGCTGGCTGGAACGCAACGTCCACGCGCACCGCGTCAGCGGCTACCGCTCGGTGACGCTGTCGCTCAAGCGCGTCGGCCTGCCGCCGGGCGACATCACCGACGCGCAGATGGACGCCGCCGCCGCGCTCTCCGACGCCTACAGCCACGGCGAGCTGCGCGTCTCGCACGACCAGAACCTGCTGCTGCCCTGGGTGCGCGAGAGCGACCTGCCCGCGCTCTTCGAGGCCGCGAAGGAACACGGCTTCGCCACGCCCAACATCGGCCTGCTGACCGACATGATCGTGTGCCCCGGCGGCGACTTCTGCGCGCTGGCCAACGCCCGCTCCATCCCCGTCGCGTCGGAGATCACCGACCGCTTCCAGGACCTCGACGAGCTCTGGGACATCGGCGACATCGACCTGCACATCAGCGGCTGCATCAACAGCTGCGGTCACCACCACAGCGGCCACATCGGCGTGCTCGGCGTCGACAAGGACGGCAGCGAGTGGTACCAGATCACGCTGGGCGGCTCGGACGGCTCGACGCAGTCGGCACGGCCGTGCCGGGCAAGGTGATCGGCCCGTCCTTCGCCGCCGACGAGGCCGCCGACGCCGTCGAGGCCGTGATCGCGACCTACCGCCGCGAGCGCGAGGCCGGCGAGCGCTTCCTCCAGACGGTCCGCCGCATCGGCCTGGACGCCTTCAAGCAGGCGACCAACGAGATCCGCCGCACGACCGCCAAGCAATGACCCCGAGCACCCCGGACATGGAACGCCCCCGCACCATGAAGTTCGTCTCCAAGGCCCAAGACCCCTGGCACACCTGCGCCGGCGAGGACGGCCCGCAACCGCATCCCGCCGCCGCCGACCACAAGCTGCTGACGCTGGAGCAGTGGCACGCCGTGCGCGACACCTGGCCCGAAGGCCTGGCGACCGGCGTGATCCTGCCCAACGACATCGACGTGCTCGACCTGAAGGACGACCTGCCGCGCCTCGCGCTGGCCGTGCTGCAGTTCCCGAAGTGGGTCGACGGCCGCGCGTACAGCCAGGCGCACGTGCTGCGCTCGCGGCTGCGCTTCGCCGGCGAGGTCCGCGCGACCGGTGAAGTGCTCGTCGACATGCTGCCGCTGCTGCAGCGTTGCGGCGTCGACGCGGTGCAGATGCGCGGCGACCAGAACCAGGAAGCCGCCGAGCGCGCACTGAGCTTCTTCCCCGGCCACTACCAGGCGGACGTCAACGAGACGCGCCCGCTGTTCGCCCGTCCGGGGCAGAAGTCCGAGGCCTGAGCATGAGCGGCGAGGTGTCTTCGCTGGACTTCGCGCCCATCGGCGGCGCGTCCGATGCCGCATCCGGAAGCGTCACGGCCGGCGTCTCCGCGCTGCCCGGCGCGGATGCCGGCGTCGGCTCGGCCATCGGCCTGTACGCCCGCAAGACCGCCGGCTTCGACGAACGCGTCGCACGCACGGTCGAGGTGCTGAAGCAGGCCGCGGCGGACTTCGGCCCCGGCGCGCTGCAGTCGACCTCGCTGGGCGTCGAGGACATGGTCATCACCGACCTCATTGCGCGCCACGGCCTGCCGATCGCGCTGGCGACGCTGGACACCGGCAAGCTGCATGCGGAAACGCTGGCGCTGATCCCGCGCATCCACGACCGCTACGGCATCGAGGTGGACGTCTTCGCGCCGGTGAACGAGCAGGTCGTCCACTTCGTCCGCGCCCACGGTGAAGAGCCGATGTATCGCAGCGTCGAGCTGCGCAAGGCCTGCTGCGGCGTGCGCAAGCTGGAGCCGCTGTCGCGCATGCTGGCCGGCCGCACGGCCTGGATCACCGGCCTGCGCCGCGAGCAGAGCGCCAACCGCGCCGAGGTCCCGTTCCGCGAGGATGACGGCCAAGGCCGCACCAAGATCAATCCGCTGGCCGAGTGGAGCTGGGCCGACGTCTGGCACTACGTGCAGCAGCACGTCGTTCCCTACAACCCGCTGCATGACCAGTTCATGCCCAGCATCGGCTGCGCGCCCTGCACCCGCGCGATCGCCGTCGGCGAGGACTTCCGCGCCGGCCGCTGGTGGTGGGAGGACAGCGCGAAGGAATGCGGGCTGCACGCCACGCATGCCGAGCCCGGCAGCGCCTCCGACACCGAATCTGAACCCGAAGCGTCCCCCCGACGTTGAACGCGACCTCCGGAGCCCAGGCATGAACGCCCCCGTGAACCTCGAACAACTGCTGCCGCTGGCGGACCACCGCCACCTGGACCACCTCGAAGAGGAGGCCATCTTCATCCTGCGCGAGGTCGCCGCCGCCTTCGAGCGCCCCGCCCTGCTGTTCTCCGGCGGCAAGGACTCGTGCGTGGTCCTGCGCCTGGCCGAGAAGGCCTTCAAGCGCCGCATCGCCGGCAACGAGTTCGCCGGCAAGCTGCCCTTCCCGTTGGTCCACGTGGACACCGGCCACAACTTCCCCGAGGTGATCGAGTTCCGCGACCGCCGCGTCGAGGAGATGGGCGAGCGTCTGGTCGTCGGCCACCTGGAAGACTCCATCAAGAAGGGCACGATCCGCCTGGCGCATCCGCTGGAATCGCGCAACGGCCACCAGACGGTGACGCTGCTGGAAACCATCGAGGAGCACCGCTTCGACGTGCTGATCGGCGGCGCCCGCCGCGACGAGGAGAAGGCGCGCGCCAAGGAGCGCATCTTCAGCCACCGCGACAGCTTCGGCCAATGGCAGCCGAAGGAACAGCGGCCCGAGCTGTGGAACCTCTTCAACACCCGCATCCGTCCGGGCGAGCACTTCCGCGCCTTCCCGATCAGCAACTGGACCGAGCTGGACGTGTGGCTCTACATCGCCCGCGAGAACATCCCGCTGCCGTCGCTGTACTTCGCGCACGACCGCCAGGTGATCCGCCGCAAGGGCCTGCTGGTGCCGCTGACCGACGTGACCCCGCCGGAAGCCGGCGAGACCGTCGAGACGGCGCAGGTGCGCTTCCGCACCGTCGGCGACATGACCTGCACCTGCCCGGTCGAGAGCCCGGCCGCCAACGCCGCCGACATCGTCGCCGAGACGCTGACGGTCACGGTCTCCGAGCGCGGCGCGACCCGCATGGACGACCGCACCTCCGACGCCTCGATGGAGCGCCGCAAGAAGGAGGGCTACTTCTGATGTCCGCCGTCCTGAACGCCCCGAACGACGCGAGCAATGCGAGCGCCTCGAGCAACGTGAGCACCGTGAGCCCCTCCCCCGCCGTGACCAAGATCCATCAATCCGACCTCGACACGACGCACCGCGCGCTGCGCTTCCTCACCGCCGGCAGCGTCGACGACGGCAAGAGCACGCTGATCGGGCGCCTGCTCTTCGACAGCCGCGCCATCCTCGCCGACCAGCTCGACACGCTGGCCAAGCGCGCCGCCGGCCAGCCGATCGACCTGAGCCTGCTGACCGACGGCCTCGAAGCCGAACGCGAACAGGGCATCACGATCGACGTCGCCTACCGCTACTTCGCGACCAAGCAGCGCAAGTTCATCATTGCCGACGCGCCGGGCCATGAGCAGTACACCCGCAACATGGTCACCGCCGCCGCGGGCAGCGATGCCGCAGTCGTGCTGGTGGACGTGACCAAGCTGGACCTGTCGGTCGACGACGTCCCGCTGCTGGCGCAGACGCGCCGCCACAGCCTGCTCGCGCACCTGCTGCGCGTGCCCAGCATCGTCTTCGCGATCAACAAGATCGACGCCGCCAAGAATCCGGGTGACGCGTTCCGCAAGGTCTCGGCCGCGCTGGAGAAGTTCGCCTCGGCCGCCGGCATCCGCGTGACCGCGGTCGTGCCCGTCTCCGCGCTGCGCGGCGACAACGTGACGCAGCCGCTGGAAGCGGACTGGTACGACGGTCCGTCGCTGCTGCAGGTGCTGGAGTCGCTGCCGACCGTGCAGGAAACGGTCGAGGCGCCGCTCGCGCTGCCGGTGCAGTACGTGGCCAAGGACGGCGACGGCACCGGCAACAACCCGCGCGTGCTGTGGGGCCGGATCGCGCAGGGCCAGGTGCAGGTCGGCGACGAAGTGCAGATCCTGCCGAGCGGCCAGACCGCCATCGTCGGCGAGCTGCGCCGCGCCGGCGAGCCGGTGGCGACCTCGGTCGCCGGTGAATCGGCCGGACTGCTGCTGGACCGCCAGGTCGACGTCTCGCGCGGCGACTGGATCGTCGCGCCGGGCGCGGCCACGCCCCGCCGGACCTTCGAGGCCACGCTGGCGTGGATCGACACCGAGCCGGCCGTCCTCGGCCGCAAGTACTGGGTGCGCCACGGCAACCGCTGGGTCCAGGCCCGCATCGCCGCGATCGACCACCGGCTGGACATCCAGACGCTGGCCGAGACCGAGGCGCACGAGCTGTCGGTCAACGAGATCGGCCACGTCACCATCGAGCTGCAGGCCGAGCTGCCGCTGCAGCCGTACGCGGACAACCGCGTCGGCGGCGCGCTGATCGTCGTGGACCCCACCAGCAACCGCACCAGCGGCGCGCTGCTGGTCCGCTGATCTCCCGGTCCTCCGCGCCCCCGACCGACCACCAGGAGCCATCGCCATGGGACGTGTCCTCTTCGTCAGCGCCGGACCCGGCGCCGCCGACCTGATCACGCTGCGCGGCGCACGGGCGCTCGCGCTGGCGGACGTCGTGCTGTTCGACGCCCTCACCGACCCGGCGCTGCGCGAGCTCGCGCCGCAGGCGAAGTGGCTGGACGTCGGCAAGCGCGGGTTCTGCCATTCCACGAAGCAGACGGCGATCAATGCCGCGCTGGTCCGCGAGGCCCAGGCGCATGAGGTCGTCGTCCGCTTGAAGGGCGGCGATGCCAACGTCTTCGGCCGCCTCGAGGAAGAACTGCTGGCGCTCGCCGAAGCGGACATCCCCTACGAGATCGTCCCTGGCGTGACTGCCGCGATCGCGGCCGCCGCGCAGACCGGACGACCGCTCACGCGGCGCGGCGCGGGTCGCAGCGTCGCGCTGACGACCGCCATGACGCGCGAGGGCGACCTGCAGGCCGGCAAGTCCGCCGACACCGAGGTGTTCTACATGGCCGGCCAGCAGCTGGCCGCCCTGGCCCGCCGGCTGCTCGCCGCAGGCTGGGATGCCGGCACGCCGGTGAGCGTCGTGTCCCGGGCCGGCTGCGCCGATGCGCTGTCCAGCGAGCACGACGTGGCGTCGCTGGGCGCGGCCTCGATGCTGCACAAGGGGCGGCCGACGGTGGTGATCGTCGGCGCGGGCGCGGCCCCGCTGGCGGAGCCGCCGGCCGGGTCGGGCACGGCCACCACCGCCGGAACGCGGGGCGACCCGGGCAAGGCGCTGGGCGGCGATGTGGGCGGGGATTTGGGCGATTACGCGACACCGTCCTCACGCCAAGACCTTGAGCCGCAGGGGCTGGAATCCCTGCCCCAAAGCCCGAACGTTTAAAATCTCCCGTTTTCCGTCAGCGCGACCGAGCCCACCGTCCACGGACCGCCAGGGGATCGCTGATTTCAGAGGGGCCGCCTGCCGGTCTCCGTCACTAGAAGAGCCGCTATGACCCACGTCGTCACCGAAGCCTGCATTCGCTGCAAATACACCGACTGCGTCGATGTCTGTCCCGTCGACTGCTTCCGCGAAGGTCCGAACTTCCTGACCATCGACCCCGATGAGTGCATCGACTGCGCGGTCTGCATCCCGGAGTGCCCGGTGAACGCGATCATGCCGGAGGAGGACGTGCCCGGCGATCAGCAGATCATGATCAAGCTGAATGCCGACCTGGCGAAGAAGTGGCCCAGCATCACCAAGCGCAAGGCCGCACTCCCGGACGCCGAGGAGTGGAAGGACAAGACGGGCAAGATCGATCAGCTGGTCCGCTGACCGATCCCCTCATCCCGCGGCGCCGGACCCTGCCGGCGGCCGCCCCTACAAGAATGGAAACGCAAGTGACTGAATCGACCTCCGCCCCGCACGCGGGCGTGATCGAAACCGACGCCGTCATCGTCGGCGCTGGCCCGGTGGGCCTGTTCCAGGTGTTCGAACTGGGCCTGCTCGAGATCAAGGCCCACATCATCGACTCGCTGGCCTATCCCGGCGGTCAATGCATCGAGCTCTACCCGGACAAGCCGATCTACGACATCCCGGCGCTGCCGGTGGTGACGGGCAAGGAGCTGACCGACAACCTGATGAAGCAGATCGAGCCGTTCGGCGCGACCTTCCATCTGGGCCAGGAAGTCACGACGGTCGAGAAGCAGGAGGATGGTCGTTTCTTCGTCGCGACGAGCAAGGGCACGCAGTTCCTGACCAAGACCATCTTCATCGCGGGCGGCGTGGGCTCGTTCCAGCCGCGCACGCTGAAGGTCGACGGCATCGACAAGTACGAGGGCTCGCAGGTCCACTACCGGGTGCGCAACCCGTCGCAGTTCGCCGGCAAGAACCTGGTGATCATCGGCGGCGGCGACTCGGCGCTGGACTGGGCGCTGAACTTCTGCGGCGGCAACGCCGACGGCAACCCGCACAAGGCGGAGAGCGTGATCCTGGTGCACCGCCGCGACGGCTTCCGTGCCGCGCCGGCCTCGGTGGCCAAGATGCGCGAGCTGTGCGACGCCTACGAGATGCAGTTCATCGTCGGTCAGGTCGCCGACCTGGACGAGGGCGAGGATTCGCTCAAGGGCCTGAAGATCACCGGCGGCGACGGCGTCACGCGCGTGGTGCCGGCCGACCAGGTGCTGGTGTTCTTCGGCCTGTCGCCGAAGCTGGGCCCGATCGCCGAGTGGGGCCTGTCGCTGGAGAAGAAGCAGATCCAGGTCGACACCGAGAAGTTCCAGACCAACGTGCCGGGCATCTTCGCGGTGGGTGACATCAACACCTACCCGGGCAAGAAGAAGCTGATCCTGTCGGGCTTCCACGAAGCCGCGCTGGCGGCCTTCGGCGCGATGCCGATCATCAACCCGGAAAAGCGCGTCCACCTGCAGTACACGACCACCAGCCCGAAGCTGCACAAGGTGCTGGGCGTCGAGACGCCGAACTTCGACTGAGCTGCGCCTCGCGGGACCGCGGGTCCCCGACAGAACGAAAGCCCGCTTGGCGATGCCAGCGGGCTTTTTTGTTGCTGCCCGGCAGTGCGCGATCGATCCAGCGACCGGTCCAGCGGTCGATCCACCGCGCAAGCTGACGAGCGGGCGCGCCGCGAAGGCGCGCCGCGCTCGATCAGGCGTGCGGGCCTTCGATCGCCGGCTTCGCGGCGTGCGGCACCGCCGCGCCATGGCCCGGCGAGAGCATGCCGGCCAACGTCTGCGCCACACCGGTGATGCCTTCGTTGGACAGCCCCGCGTCCTTCATCACCGCGTCGACGATGGGCTTGGCGATCTGATACTGCAGCGCCGAGTTCATCACCTGCTCGGGGAAGGTCGCGCCGCCGGCCGCGCCATGGCCGCCCTGGCCGCCCTGGCCGTTTGCCGCTCCCGCGCCGTCGCCGCCCCCGCCCGGCATGCCGTTGACCTGGAAGATGCGGATCGAGTCGATCTTCTCCATCGGACGCACGGCCTGCTCCAGGATGTGGGGCAGCTGCTGCAGCAGCATCGTGCGGACCTGCAGGTCGATCTGAGCGGCCGACAACGTGTTCAGCGCCTCGTTGATCGCGCGGCGGCCTTCGGCCTCCGCCAGCGCCGCCGCCTGCTTGGCCGTGGCTTCGATCGTCAGCGCCTCGGCGCGGTCCAGCGCGGCTTCCTTCTCGGCGGAAGCCGACACGCGGACCGCGATGGCCAGCTGCTCGGCTTCCTTCGAGGCCTCGATCAGCTGGATGCTCTTCTCCCGCTCCGCCACCGCGACCTGACGTGCCGTGTTCACGAGTTCCTCGGCCTTCACGGCTTCAGAGCGCGCCAGGTTGGCGGCCGCGTCCGCATCGGACTGCTCGCGCGACTTCGTCGCGATCGCGATCTGCGTGTCCTGACGCGCCATCTCGA
Organism: Roseateles chitinivorans; assembly: GCF_050632145.1. Lineage (GTDB taxonomy): Bacteria > Pseudomonadota > Gammaproteobacteria > Burkholderiales > Burkholderiaceae_C > Roseateles > Roseateles chitinivorans_B. Next base: position 2,975,457 of record NZ_CP192577.1, on the reverse strand, counting down.
CCTGCTTGCGCTGCTCGGCGCGCTGCATCTCGGTCTTGCGCTCGAGCTCGATCTCGCGGGTCTGGATGGCCAGGTTCTTCTCGATCTCCGCCGCCTTGATCTCGCGATCGGCCTCGATGCGCTTCTGGCTCACCTGACGTTCGGCCTCGATCTTGGCGGCCTCGGCCTGGCGGGTGCGCTCGGCCTGCTGGGACGCGATCAACGCGACCTGCTCCGCGCGGGTGATCTCGATCTCGCGGTGCTGCGCGAGGCTCGCGAACTCCTGGTCCTTGTCGATCGTCAGCTTCTGGCGCGTGGCATCCAGGTTCTTGGTCCGGACCTGCACCTCGGTGTCCTGCTCGACGTCGTTGCGCTGCTTGCGGCGCGCCTCGGTCTGCTCGGTCAGCCGCGTCAGGCCCTCCGCATCGAAGGCGTTGTTCGGATTGAAGAACTGCTTGTCCGTCTGGTCCAGGCTGGTCAGCGAGACCGACTCCAGCTCCAGGCCGTTCTTCTCCAGGTCTTCGGCGACGGCGTTCTGCACGGCCTGCACGAAGTCGCGGCGCTTGTCCTGCAACTCCTGGATCGACATCGTCGCGGCGGTCGCGCGCAGCGAGTCGACGAACTTGTCCTCGACCAGCGCCTTGAGCTCGTTCGGGCTCAGCGTGCGGGCGCCCAGCGTCTGGGCGGCGATGCTCACGGCTTCCTCCGTCTGCTTGACGCGGACGAAGAACGCGGCGGTCACGTCGACGCGCATGCGGTCGCGGGTGATCAGGCTCTCGCGCTCGCGGCGCACGACCTCGAGCTTGAGCGTGTTCATGTTGACCAGCACGCGCTCGTGGAAGACCGGCAGCACGATCGCGCCGCCGTCCATGATCACTTTCTGGCCGCCGAGACCGGTACGGACGAAGGCGGTTTCCTTCGTCGAGCGCTTGTAGAGACGCGCGAAGATGATGCCGATCGTGAGCAGCGCCAGCAGGGCGATGCCGGAGATGACCAGCAGCTCGATCAGGTTGTCCATGGACTGTTTGCTCCCTCGATGAAACTTGAAATTCGACTTGGAAATCGACGTCGACTTTGAATTCGGATAGGCCGGTGGATCCGGCGTTCTGGAAAGGTGGAACGTGCCGGGCGTTCGTTGCGGCGGACGGCGGTCTACATCAGCGTCGGATGCGGGTTGTGGATGCAGCGGTAGAAGGCGCCGACCTTGCTGACGATGAGCACCTGCACGCCTTCCTCGAAGACCTCGTCGTCGACGTCGGGCTCGACCATCAGGTAGTGCGACCGGCCGTGCACGTCCTTGACCCGCGCCTGCGCGGCGAGGCCGCGGCGGGCGGCCCCGGTCACGACGACACCGACCCGGCCGACGAGGCTCTGCTCGCTGATGGCGCTGGTCTCGTCCTGCGGGATGATGTGCGCGACCAGCGCGCCCAGGCCGCGGACGGTGGCCAGTCCGGCAGGCACGGCGGCGATGCCGGCCGCCACGGCCGGCAGGTAGCCGCCGAACAGCCCGTTCATCACGACCTGCAGGCTGTAGCCGAAGACCGTGTAGCCGGTCAGGAACAGCAGCAGCAGCACGAGCGCCGGCACTTTGCCCAGGTGCAGCCAGCCGAGCACGCGGTCGAGGCCGGAGTCGCCATGGACTTCAGGCAGCCAGTCGTCGATCAGGTTGCTCGGGCTGAACGAGATCAGCATGCCCGCGCCCTCGACGAGCGCGACACCGACGATCAACGCGAACCCGATGCCGAACGGCAGGTTCTGCGGCGCGGTGAACAGGCTCATGACTTCGTGGCCTTCAGTTGCGCCATGCGCTCGGCGATCTTGTTGTCGCGGACGAGGTCGTCCAGCTCCTTCAACTGGGCGGCCTGCTGCAGGCTGTTCTGGCGCGCGGTGCCGGCCAGGCCGGTCTGGCGTTCGTAGACGCGGTCGAAGGCGTCGGTGACCTTGCCGATGCGATGGGCGGCACCGGCGGCGCTGCCGGTGCCCGCAGGCGCCGTGGTGGCGGCAGCGGCGGCGCGGCTCCTGCGGAATTCGGCGAGCGCGTCCTGCATCTCGCGTTTCTTGGCCAGCAAGGCGGCGACGAAGCCGGTCAGCTCGTTTTCCTGGCGGGCGTGCTCGGCGAGCGTGGTCTCCAGCACGGGCAGCTGCGCCTCGATGTCGAGCTGACGGGCGACCGCGGCGCGGGCGAGGTCGTCACGACCGGCGGTCATCGCCTCGTCGATCTGCGACGACAGCGATGCGTGCAGCTGGTTGAGGTTGGCATGCTGGCGCTGCGACAGGTGCCGGTTGGCGGAGACGGTGCCCAGTTCGTGGCGCACGTCGTCGATGACGGCATCGGCCTCGCGGATGGCCTGCTCCATCGTAGCTTCGGGGGCCTGGTCCTCGATGCGATCGAGGAGCGCATGGACGCCGCCGGCGATCACGCGGCCGACGCGGGTCTTCAGGGAGTCGGTCATCTCAGTTGCCTTTCGAGAGCGGAGCGGATTGCAGGGGTGGGCGAGTGCCAGCGTGGTGCCCAGGTGACGGCGCACGACCTGCGGGTCGTAGGCGGAGGCGGTGAGCGGCGTGCCCTGTCTGAGCAGCGTCTCACTCAGCGCGGCGGCCCGGCGCACCAGCGCTTCCTCGAACTTGCGGGCCTCGTCGGCGTCGGCGGGCGCCTGGCTGATGGCCAGCGCGAGCGCGCCCACGAAGTGGTCGAGCAGCAGGCTGACGACTTCGGAATGCTGGCCTGAATCGTTCTCGACCCGGACCAGCGACTCCCGGAGCCGCGCCGTCAGGTCGCGGGTCCAGGCATGGGCGGTCACGTAGTCGAAGGCGCCGTCGTGCTGCCGCTTGAGCTGGCCGAGCAGCACGCGGAGCTTGTCGCTGTTGGTGGCCGCGCCTTCGACCTGCAGCTGCGACAGCCAGAAGTAGAGATCGCTCGGGACGCGGGCCGACAGGGGCTCCATGGTGGGGGGCGAACTGCTCGGGGTCATGTCGGGGGCTGGAAAGCGTTGGGACGAGACCAGTGTATTCATCTGAATTCACTCGTCAACAACCGGGTTCCGCCGCATTTCCTGGCGACTCCTCAGATTTTTCCGAAGGCCTCTTGCCGCTCCGAGAGCGGAGTGGACCGGGCGAGGGGACGGCAGTCAATCACCCTCCCCCATTGGTGGGAGAGCACGGCCTCGCGCCTCTACCGACCACCCCTGCCGTTTGAACTCGCGCACCCGCCCGGCTCTGCCAGGACACCTCACCGGATGACAGAAAATCCCCGCCAGACCCGCGTCCTGCGGGCGCTTTCTTGTGAGGGAGAAGAGACCGATGCCATCCACATTCAACGGGACCGGGACGAAGTACGTCGGTGAGCGAGAGCACGATCGCGGCGGCCGCTACATCACGACGAAGTGGATCGTCCTCCTCGGACTGCCGCTGGTGCCGCTGAGCTCATGGCGCGTCTTTCCGCCTCATGACGGCGCCCCGCAGGATCATTCGCATCTGCTCAGCAGCGGCGCCAGCCTCACGGAACAGTCCGTCGCCGCAGAACCCGTGCCGCTGAACTGGCGACAGGTGGCGAACGTTTACGCGATCGTGATCCCGGTGATCGCCTTCCTGATCTGGGCGTTCTTCCGCCTGCTCCCGGGCGGCATAAAGTTCTAGCCATGTCGAGCTTGCGCATCTCCACCCTTCGCGAGGTCTTGCGCCAAGCGGCCGCAAGGACGCTGGAGGATGGTTGGCTGTACCTGAAGGAGCGGGACGGGATCACGCCCGATGCTTCCTGCCTCATGGTCTCCGATTCGGATGACTCTGGAGCCGAAGCGCTTCGCGCGGGCTTCCCCTATGAAGGTCTCGACAACTCCTTGCTGGAGGACACCGCCTACTGCGCGCGGAGGTTCGATCCGGATCCGACCGACGCGCTACTGCTCGAATCGTTCCTCTACTACTGGCGATTCGATGCTTGGCTGCCTCACCCCGGTGCGCCGGAACCGCTGCCACCAGACGAAGCGCAACGCATCACCGATCAAGAGTTCTTCGATCGACTCACCCCACGAAGCCATTTCATGGCTTGCCGCATCGCAGGGTGTGAACGCGGTGCGATCGAACACAGCGCGCTCTGCAACGTTCATCATTTCGAATCGATCTGGAAGCGGCCCTGCCCGTTTGCGCCGGCCGAGCTGAACGTCGCGCAGCCTGGACCATCAGTCGAAGGCTGACGGATGACGCTGCCCACAGTGCCTCGCGATCTCTGGACCCAGGACGGATCCCTGCGGGACGTCCTCATCCGCGAGGCCACCCTGCCCGACTGGGCCGCCCTTCTGGATCTGGCACGGCGCCACGCCTTCGACTATCAGGTGGATGGCGTGGCCATGGCGCTGCCCAGTGCGGAACGCATCTTCGCCAGTCGCGACGTCAGCCACCTCCTGAGGATCCGGATCGGACAGGCCGATCTCAACTGCCTGTTCTATCTGCACGACGAGATCGAGCTGGACATCGATCCGCGACAGGTCGTCGAGCTGGAGACGCATCAGGCGCTGCTGGGCTTTCTGGCGGATCTCGCCACCGCCACCGGCAAGACCGTCGACATCACCGAAGAAAACGCGCCGGAGTTCGTTCTGCTCCGATTCGATCCGACCTCAGCGCGCTGGCACAGCCCCTGATGCCGCAGGAGCGGCAGCGTCATCTCCCGCGTTCTCCAACTCCCGCGCCAGCCCTTCCATCAACGACGCTGCATCGTCGAAATCGAACACCCGCCCGGTGGCCAGGTTCTCGATCCTTCCGCTCACCGCGCCTCGCGCCGGATCGGCCTGACGATCGAGCTTGAGGACGTAGTGCCGGCGCGCCGGGTGCTGCGGATCCTGGGTCAGGGTCATGACCGCCCTTCTGCGCTCAGTGGCCGGCTTCGCTCATCGCCACCGCACGGGTGGGTCGCGGTGCGAGCCAGATGACGAAGGCCGAGAACATGAACAGCGCCGCCACGATCCACAGGATCTGGTTGGTGGCGAGCATCACGCTCTGACCCGTGAGCAGGTTGTCGAGCATCGCGTTGCGCGCGTCCGGCGCCAGCCCCAGACCGGTGAGCGAGCGCATCATCTCCCCCGAGCGGTCCAGCGACCCGACCAGGTCCGCATGGATCGCCGTGGTGCGGTTCTCCCAGCTCGTGGTGACCAGCGAGGTCGCCACCGCGCCGGCCAGCGTGCGCATGAAGTTCTGCAGCCCGGCAGCCGACGCGGTCTCGTGCGGCTCGACGCTGCCCAGCGAGAGCGCCGTGAGCGGCACGAAGAAGAACGGCATGCCGATGCCCATCAGCAGCAGCGGGAGGGCGATCTGCCAGTAGCCCATCTGCGTGGTGCCCACCGTGCGCAGCATCATCACGCCGCCCAGCCAGGCCAGTCCGAAGAACACCAGCGGACGCGGATCCATCCTGCCCGCGAGCTTGCCGGCGATCGGCGCCGCCGCGACCGCCAGCACGCCGGACCAGGCCGTCGCCAGGCCGGCCCAGGTCGACGTGTAGCCCATGAAGCTCTGCAGCCACAGCGGCGTGAGCACGTTGGCGCCGAACATCGCGCCGAAGCCCAAGGCGATCGTCAGCACGCCGACGGCGAAGCCGCGATGCCGGAACACCCGCAGGTCGACGATCGGATAGGGCTCGGTCAGCTCCCAGATCAGGAAGGCCACGAAGCCGACCGCGGCGACCACCGCCAGCGCGATGATCTCGTTGGACTCGAACCAGTCCTTCTCCTTGCCCAGGTCCAGCATCAGCTGCAGCGCGCCGACGAAGACGATCAGCAGCAGCAGGCCCACGCGGTCGATCGGCTTGCGTTCCAGCGGCGTCTCGTAGCGGCGCAGCAGCCGCGCCGCGATCGGCGCCACGGCGAGGGCGATCGGCACGTTGATGAAGAAGATCAGCGGCCACGAGAACGCGTCGCAGAGCCAGCCGCCCAGGATGGGCCCGAGGATGGGCGCGACCAGCGTCGTCATCGCCCACAGCGCCATCGCGCTGCCGGCCTTCTCCTTCGGGAACACGCGCAGCAGGAGCGTCTGCGACAGCGGCATCAGCGAGCCGCCCGACAGGCCTTGCAGCACGCGGCCGGTGACCAGCAGGCCGAGCGTCGGCGAGAGCCCGCACAGCGCCGAGCACAGGCCGAACAGCACCATCGCCGTCGAGAACACGCGCACCGCGCCGAAGCGGCCGGCGATCCAGCCGGTGAGCGGCACGATGCAGGCCTCGGCCACGGCGTACGAGGTGATGACCCAGGTCCCCTGGCTGGAACTGATGCCGAGGCTGCCCGCGATGTCGGGCACGGAGACGTTGGCGATGGTCATGTCCAGCACCGCGATGAAGTTCGCGGCGGCCAGGACGATGGCGGCAAGCCACAACTGCCCGCCCTCGAGCGGACGGTCGTTGGCGGAAAGGACGGCGGCGGTCATGACGCGACTCCTGGACGGCCGCTCACTCGGCGCGCGTGTCGACGGTGGCGCTCATCGACAGGCCGACCTGCAGCGGCCGCTCGGCGAGCTCGCGCGGATCCAGCGCGATGCGCACCGGCACGCGCTGCACGACCTTGATCCAGTTGCCGGTCGCGTTCTGCGCCGGGATCGCGGCGAAGGCCGAGCCCGTGCCGCCGGACAGGCCCTGGACGGTGCCGTGATAGACGACCGCGCGGCCGTAGAGGTCGGACTCGATCTCGACGCGCTGGCCGATGCGGACCTTGTCGAGCTGCCCTTCCTTGAAGTTGGCGTCGACGTGCACCTGGCCGATGGGGACGATGCTCAGCAGCGGCGAGCCTGCGGCGACCTGCTGACCCAGCTGCACCGCGCGCCGGGCGACGACGCCGTCCACCGGTGCCCGCACCACCATGCGTTCGAGGTTGACGCGGGCCTGGTCGCGCCGGGCACGAGCCAGCGCGACCTCGGGGTTGGTGTCCTCGCTGGCGCCGGCGATCAACGTGGCATTCGCCTCGCGCTGGCCGACGGCCGCAACGCGGTTGGCGGAGGTCTGCGCGGCGGCGGCTTTCGCGGCGGCGAGCGCGGCGCTCGCGGTCTGGAAGGCGTTGCGGGCGCGGGTGATCTCATCGGCCGAGACGGAGCCCGAATCCGCGAGCGCCTCACGCCGCTGCAGGTCGACGCGGGCGCGCTCGAGGTCCGCGGCGGCGGAGGCGAGTTGCGCTTCCGCGCGGGTGCGATCGGAGTCGCGCGCCGAGATCTGCGCGGCGAGGCTGGCATCGTTGGCGACGTAGCCTCGCACGCGACGCTGGGCGCGGCCGAGCTCGGCCTCGGCCTGGTCCAGCGCGAGGCGGGCATCGGTGTCGTCGAGCACGACCAGCACGTCGCCACGCTTCACGGCCTGCGTGTCGGCGACGCGCACGTCGCGCACGATGCCGCCGACGAAGGGCGTGACCTGCGCGGTCTCGGCGGCGGTGTAGGCGTTGTCGGTGCTGACGTAGCGCGACGCGAAGAAGTGCTCGTAGGCAAAGACACCTGCGGCCCCGGCGACGACGGTCAGCGCGAGCACGGTGAACAGCTTGCGGCGGGTCTCCGGGCGGGCTGGTGCGGCGGGAGCCGCGTGGGCGGGCTCCTTGACGGCGTGCAGATGCTGTGACTGATGTTGAGGCTGATGCGGCTGGGCATCGAAGACGGCTTCGGTCATGGGGGGACTCGCTTTCTCTCTCGGGCTTCTTGTCGGGGGAACGGGTTCGGGCGCTGGCTCGGGCTCGGGCTCGGGTTCAGGATTTCGGCGGGGCGGTGTAGCCGCCGCCGAGCGCGCGCTTCAATGACACGTCGAGGGTGAAGGCGCGAGAACGCAAATCCGTCTGCGCGCGGCGGTTGGACAGCCAGGCGTCCTCGGCGGTGAGGACTTCCAGGTAGGTGGACAGGCCGCCGGTGTAGCGGCGCTGCTGGATCTCCCAGGCCTCTCGCGCGGCGTCGACGCCGGCATCGGTGCTGGCGAGTTCGCCGCCGAGGGATCGTGTGCTGGCGGCGATGTCGGCCACTTCCTGCAGCGCCTGCACGACAGCCTGGTCGTAGCTGGCGACGGCGGCATCGGCGTCGGCGCGGGCGCCGCGGAACTGGCCGCGCAGCCGGCCGCCGTCGAAGATCGGCAGCGAGATCGCCGGGCCGATGCTGCCGGTGAAGGCGCCGCCATCGGTCAGCTTGGACAAACCCAGCGACTGCATGCCGGCGAAGGCCGTGAGGTTCACGTCGGGATAGAACGCCGCCTTGGCGGAGTCGACGCGACCGAGCGCGGCTTCGACACGCCGTCGCGCGGCGACGATGTCGGGGCGACGGCCCAGCAGCTGCGCGGGCAGGCGCTCCGGCAGGCCGAGCTCGCGCGCGACGTCCAGTTGCGGCCGGATGAGCGCAAGGCCGCGATCAGGCCCGGCGCCGGTCAGCGCCGCGAGGCGATGGCGCTGCAACGTGAGCTGCTCGCGGGCTGACAGCAGGTCGGCTTCGGCCATCGCGCGCCGCGCCTCGACCTGACGCACGCTGCCGAGCGTCTCCAGCCCGTTCTCGCGGCGCATGCGGAACAGCTCGACCGTCTTCTCGCGCACGGCCAACGCGGCCTCGGCGGTGTCCTGCACGGCCCAGAGCCGGGCGAATTCGGCGTAGCCCGAGGCCACGGACGCGGCCAGCATCAGCCGCGCCTGCGCGGCGTCGGCCTTCGCCGCTTCGGCGTCGGACAGCGCCGCGGCCAGTGCCGCGCGGTTGCGCCCCCAGAAGTCCAGGTCCCAGGAGAAATCCAGTGTCGCGCGACCGTAGTCCTTCCAGCCTTCGGGCACGGCGGCGCGCGGCGTCAGGTACTCGTAGCTCTGCTTCTGCCCGGTGATCGAGGCGTTGCCGCGCAGCTGCGGCCGGTCGGCGGCGCGGGAGGTCTGCACGGTGGCCTCCGCCCGTGCCAGACGAGCCTGGGCGGTGGCGATCGACGGCGAGCCGACGAGGGCCTCGTCGATCAGCTGGTCGAGCTGCTGGTCGCCGTAAGCGCGCCACCAGGCGTCGGACGGCCAATCGGAGGGGCGGCCCGGTCGGCCGCCAGCGCCTGCGACGTCGCGTAGCCGTCGACCGGTCGCGGGAGGGTGAGCGGCGGCACGTCGGGCAGCGCGGCGCAGGCGGCCAACGCGAGCGCCACGGCCGAGACCAGCGCAGGGCGAGCGAAGCGTCGAAGGCAGGGGGACATCGTCTTTTCTCCAGGTCGTCACGGTCGGCGCGGAAGGCGCGAAAACCATGGACTGAAGCGTAGGGACGACGGTCCGGGAAGTCGTTCAGGAACGGTCGGGGAACGGTCTGGAAATGGTCAGGATCGCTGTCGGGATCAGGGTCTGGTGCAGGTCGACGCCCGGGCTGAGACCCGGTTCATGAGAGGGGCCGGAGTGCTCAGACGCGTGCCGCCAGCAACGCGTCGGTCCGCGCCAGCACCGGCCAGGGCAGCACGTCGCGCCAGCGTGAGCGGATGTCCCGCAGGGCGTCGAGGTCGGCGTCCGTCGCGTCCGGGAGCTCGCAGAGCGCCAGCCGGGCGACGAGCTCCGCCGCCAGCGCGCCCTGCTCGGCCGCGATGCGGGCCGAGGTCTCGGCGGCGACGCGCGCGCCGGCGTGATCGCCTTCGCGCGCGGCCAGGGCGGCGCGCGAGACCCACAGGTCGGGCAGATGAAGCGTCTCGCCCAACCGCTCGGCCATCTCGAAGCCGTCCGCCAGATGGCGCCGCGCCGCGTCCAACTGGCCGGCGGCCAGCGCCGCGTCGACGGCCATCCGCCGCAGCCCTGAGGCCTCGAACCAGGCGCCGGTCGCCGCGTGGGCGGCGCAGCCCGCCTCCACCTCTCGCAAGCCTTCCGCCGGCTCGCCGGTGAAGGCCCGCGCCCAGCCGAGCATCGCCAGGCTCGGACCTTCGCCCTGCCCCAGCTGGTGCTCGCGCACCAGCTCGCGCATGCGCAGCGTGCGGGCCAGCACCTCCTCGGCCCGATCGAAACGGACGTCGACGATGCTGGCGCATCTCGCCGTGAAGCCGCGCATCACCGGCAGTCCGATCTTCGTGGCGTGAGCCACCGCGGCGGCGGCCCACTGTCCGGCGGTCTCGGCGTTGCCGACGCAGGCGTGGGCGACCGCGCCGACGCCCAGCGCCAGCGCGGACGGATCGTGGAGCACGGTCGGCGGCAGACGCGGATGGCCCAGCGCCTCGGTAAGCGCCCGCGCTTCCTGCGCCAGCGGCAGCACCTCGCGCAGCCGCCCCCGCTGCAGCAGCGTGACGGCGAGCGACACCGCACCCGCCGCGCGCAGCAGATCGTCGTCGAAGGCGTCGGCAGCCGCGCGCAGCCGCAGCGACATCGCCTCGGCCTGCAGGTACTCGCCGCTGGCGATGAACATCCAGACCAGGCCGGTCATCACCCAGGCGCGCGGCTTGGTCGGCGGCAGCATCTCGCAGAGCGCGGCGCAGCGGAGGTAGGCGTCGCGCCCCTCCGGCGTCGTCACGCCCGTGGACTGCGCGAGCGACGCACCGCGCATCTGCTGCAGCGCCAGCTCAGCCACACAGCGGGGCTCGCCTTCGGGGCAGCGGTCGAGCAAGGCCAGGCCGCGCGTGGCGAGCAGCAGCGCCTCGCGCGGCGCGAAGCGCTTGAGCGCCCGTTCCCCCGCCGCCACGTAGGCGCCCATGGCGGCGAGCGCCTCCAGTCCGCGCTCGTGGTGCAGCGCGAGCGCGGCGGCGAAGGCCTCGATCCGGTCGGCGCGCAACTGCGCGAGCGCCGCGGCGGCCCGCCGATGCAGCCCGACACGCGTCGACGGCGCGATCCGCTGATACAGCGCCTGCCGGTACAGCGCATGGCGGAACGCGAAGCGCGCCTCCAGCGTCCCGTCGGCAAGCGTCTCCAGCACGGACGGTGCCAGCCAGGCCTGACGCCGGACCAGCTCGTCGCAGTGCGCCGCCACGGCTTCGGCGTCGAGCCCCAGCATCGCGGCGACGATCGAGCACTCGAACTCGACACCGCACACGGCGGCCGCTTCCAGCAATGCGGCGGCTTCCGGCGCAAGCCGGGCGCGCTGGCGTTCGATGACACCCGCGAGCGAATCCGGCACGGGCCAGTCGTCGGAGGACGCCGCGTCGCCCGACGCCGCGGCGAGCTCGTCGATCGCATTGGCGACGAACAGCGGCAGCCCGTCCGTCTGGCGGTGCAGACGCCGCACGTGCGCCTCGTCGGCGACGAGGCCGGGCCGGTGGCGCGCGAGGTAGACGGCGAGTTCCGCCTCGCTGAACGGCTCGAGGAGCAGTTCCTCGCAGAGCTTGCGGGCGCGCAGTTCGTGGCGCAGGCCGTTGAGCGGATGCTCGTGGGCGACGAGCTCGGGCGTCCGGTAGGTCGCGATCCACATCAGGCGAGCGGACGGTCGACGCCGGGCGACGTGATCGATCAGGCGGACGGTGGCCTCGTCGCACCAGTGGAGATCCTCGGTGACCAGCAGCAGCGGCCGCACGGCGGTGAGCTGTTCCACGAGCTCGGAGAACTCGCGCAGCATGCGGTCCTGGGTCGAGTTCGCCAGGCCGGCCTGCAGTCGTTCCTGCTCGTCGCGGTCGATGAGCCAGGGCAGCTGCAGCAGCCAGGTCGGCGCGACGCGGCGCAGCAGCGCGATGAGCGAGTCGTCCGTCCGCGCAAGCCCGGCGAGCGCGTCCAGCACGGGCAGGTAGGGCTCGCCCTCGCCGACCTGTTCGATGCACTGGCCGTGCGCGGTGGCCGCGTCGCCCAGCGTGGCGACGAAGGCGTCGATCATGGCGGTCTTGCCGATGCCGGCTTCGCCGGCGACGCAGCACAGCTGGCGCTGTCCGCCCGAGGCGCGTGTCCAGGCGGCGCGCAGGCGGGCCAGTTCGGCGTCACGGCCGATGAGATCGGAAGACGACGCGATCGCCGGCACGATCGACGGCGGGTCCGGGTCCGGGTCCAGGCTCGGGCCTGGGCCTGGGCCTGGGCCTGGGCCTGGGGCCGAGCCTCCGACGTCGCCATCGAGTCGTCCGATGAAACGATAGCCCCGGCGCGAGGCCGTCTCGACCCAGCGCGGGCTCTTGGCATCGTCGCCGAGGGCGGCGCGCAGCTCGCTGATGGTCGTCTTGAGGACCGATTCGCTGACGTGCCGATGGCCCCAGACGGCGTCGAGCAAGGCGTCCTTGGTGACGAGCTGGCCGGCGTTGCGCAGCAGTGCCGCGAGCACGCCGAAGGCCTTGGGCGCCAGCGCGACGGCCTGCCCGTCGGCCAGCAGCCGCGCATCCGCCTCATCGAAGGCGAAGGGGCCGAAGCGCAGCGACAGAGGGGCTCGGGGATCGTCCATGGCGGCGGAATTATCGACCTGCCCGGACGCGCGCGCAGGACCACGATCAGGGCTCGACGGAAAGCAGAACGCCCGGCACGGGCCGGGCGTTTCCTGGGAGCGGCAGAGGCAGTGTCAGCCGGAGGCTCGCTCCATCGATACAGCGCAACCGTCAGGACTTACTGGGCCGAAGCGATCTGGACGGCGTCAGCCGAGGTGTCGCGGCGACCGGTGATGTAGACGGTCGGCAGCTGTTCGCGCTTCACGGTGATCACCACCGGGTCGAGCGTGACGATCGAGGCGCGCAGTTCGCGCTGGCCTTCGGCGTGGGCGATGCCCAGGCCCAGCACCACGGCAGCCACGGCGCCGAAGAGGACGGCCTTGACGGTGGTGTGGGTGGCGGAAGAAATCTGAAGGCGGGCGGTGTGGGTCATGTCGTTCTCCTGAGGCGGTTTGCTGTGTCGATGGAGTCAGTGTCGTCATCGAACCGGCTGCTTGCGAGCGTCAGGAGACGAAGCTGCACGGCGACGGCGTGAACTGCATCAGCGGCGGACAAACGGAGAGCGTCATCAGGCGCCGTCAGCCGGAAACGCCGCCAGGACCTGTGTCCTGACGGCGTCGATCGGGGACGGATTCAAGGCTCAGCGGGCGGACACGCCTTCGACGACGGCGCCCTTGCCTTCCTTGGCGGCGAAGCGCTGCACCAGTTCGGCGTACTTCGGCGAGGACTTCAGCTCGGCGTAACGGGCCTCGGCCTTGGCGCGCTGGGTGGCGTTCAGCGCGAAGTCTTCGGTGCGGTCGACGGCGGCCAGGCCGGACTCGCGGTAGATCTGCAGATCGGCCAGGACTTCGGCGCGGCTCTTCTGGCTCTGCGTGATCGGGTCGAGGTGGCTGTAGCTCTGTGCGAAGACCGGCGAGGCGGCGGCCGACAGGGCGACCAGGGCGGTGGCGATCAGGGTCTTGGTGGTGGTCATGATGATTCCTTGGAGAGCGGTAGAGGGTGGTGTCTGGTATCGAGGCCGGCTTCGTCTGCCGTTGACTGAACAATAGAAGCCGGCCCGCTCTCCATAAATACGGGCGCAAGCAATGGACGGATGCAGGGGGAGCAACAATCCGGTCGGACGTTCAAATGCAAAACGCCCGGCAAAGGCCGGGCGTTGGGGGAAGCGGCAGAGGGATGTCAGCCGGAGGCTCGCTCCATCGATACAGCGCAACCGTCAGGGCTTACTGGGCCGAAGCGATCTGGACGGCGTCAGCCGAGGTGTCGCGGCGACCGGTGATGTAGACGGTCGGCAGCTGTTCGCGCTTCACGGTGATCACCACCGGGTCGAGCGTGACGATCGAGGCGCGCATCTCGCGCTGGCCTTCGGCGTGGGCGATGCCCAGGCCCAGCACCACGGCGGCCACGGCGCCGAAGAGGACGGCCTTGACGGTGGTGTGGGTGGCGGAAGAAATCTGAAGGCGGGCGGTGTGGGTCATGTCGTTCTCCTGAGGCGGTTTGCTGTGTCGATGGAGTCAGTGTCGTCATCGAACCGGCTGCTTGCGAGCGTCAGGAGACGAAGCTGCACGGCGGCGGCGTGAACTGCATCAGCGGCGGACAAACGGAGAGCGCCTTCCCGCGTGCTCGATGAGAAACGCCGCCGGGACATGCGTCCGGGCGGCGCTCCAGGGGCTGGATCGGGGCTCAGCGGGCGGACACGCCTTCCGTGACCGCGCCCTTGCCTTCCTTGGCGGCGAAGCGCTGCACCACGGCGGCGTACCTCGGCGAGGCCTTCAGCTCAGCGTAGCGGGCTTCCGCCTTGGCGCGCTGGTTCAGCTCCAGCGAGGTGTCTTCCGTGCGGTCGACGGCGGCCAGGCCCGACTCCCGGTAGATCTCCAGGTCAGCCAGCACTTCGGCCCGGCTCTTCTGGCCCTGCGTGATCGGGTCGAGGTGGCTGTAGCTCTGCGCGAAGGCCGGCACGGCCGCGGCGGACAGGGCGATCAGGGCGGTGGCGATCAGGGTCTTGGCGGTCATGATGGTGTCCTTTGAGAGAGCGGTGGATCGGGGTGTCTGGGGTCTTGGGCCGGCTTCGTTTGCCGATGACTGAAGGTTAGGTGCGGGGCCCGTCTGGATAAACGGCCCGCGTCGCAATGGGCCGTTGTGATCGCCGCAACAATCGCCGGCGCGCTCCACAAAGCAAGACGCCCGGCATGAGCCGGGCGTCTTGCATGGGAGCGAACCGAAGGGCGTCAGTCCGTGGATCGCTCCACCGATACAGCGCGACCTGGGACGTTCACTCGGCCGAGGCGACTTGCGTGTCGATCGCGTCAGCGCTGCGGCGGCCGGTGATGTACACGGTCGGCAGCTGCTCGCGCTTGACGCTGATCACGACCGGATCCAGCGTGACGATCGAGGCGCGCATCTCGCGTTGGCCTTGTGCATGAGCGAATCCCAGACCCAGGGCCAGCGCCGCGATGGCACCGAAGGCGACGGCCTTGACGGTGGTGTTGGTGGCGGAAGTGATGCTGAGGCGGGTGGCGTTCATGTCGATCTCCTGAAGGCGTTTGCTGTGTCGATGGAGTCAGTGTCGTCATCGACCGGGCCACTTGCGAGCGCCAGGAGACGAAGCTGCACGGCGGCGGCGTGAACTGCATCCGTGACGGACAAACGGAGCGACGCACGCAGCGAAGCAGGTCTGGCCGGAAATGCGGGGAATTGATGCTCGACTAGAATCACCATCGCTCGCCGGCTCGTCCGGCGAGCTTCGCTAGGGGTGCTGCGCCGTCGATCCGTCGACAACGCGGCTGAGAAAGTCCCTTTGAACCTGATCGGCGGCTTCGGCCGCCAGGCCCGCGGGAGTGATCTTGCGGGCCCGAGGTAATCCTCGCGCAGGGAAGCATGCCTTCGACACGCCTCGTGTCCCGCACGCCGCCTTCTCATCGGCGTGCCCGGTTTGCCGACCTGCCATCGCATTTCTGGCTTCGGCACATCGATGGCAACTTCGTCCGCTCTGAATTCCTTCCCGCTGCACCGGCTCGCGATCGCGCTGATCGCCGGCGGCGTCTCGCTGCACGCCGCCGCGCAGTCGACCGACTCGCCGGCCAACGCATCGGCCAACGCGCAGACCGCCTCCCCCGCCCTGCCCAGCGTCGTCGTCAAGGGCAAGTCCGACGCGCCGGTGATGGCCGGCGGCTTCGGCGACACGCCCGTCGCCAAGCTCCCGATGCAGGCCAGCATCGTCAGCGCCGAGCAGCTCGCCGACCGCGGCCTGTCCAACCTCGCCGGGCTCACGCTGCTCGACGCGAGCGTGGGCGACTCGTACAACTCCGCCGGCTACGTCTCCTATCTGAAGATCCGCGGCTACGACCTCGACAACCGCTTCAACTACCGCCGCGACGGGCTGCCGATCAACGCCGAGACCGCCCTGTCGCTCGCCAACAAGAGCAGCGTCGAAGCCATCAAGGGCACGACCGGCATCCAGGCCGGCACCAGCGCGCCGGGCGGGTTGGTCAACCTCGTCGTGAAGCGCCCGACGGTGGAGCTCACCAGCGTGCGCCTGGGCGTCAGCGAGCGCGGCACCATCGAGTCCGCGATGGACTGGAGCCGCCGCTTCGGCGACGGTCACGGCAACGACAAGGCCTTCGGCCTGCGCGTCAACGTCGAGGCGGCCAAGCTGCGCCCCGAGCTGCGCGACGCCGACGGCAACCGCTGGATGATGGCCGTCGCCGGCGACTGGCGCGTCACGCGCGACACGCTGGTCGAGGCCGAGGTCGAGATCAGCCGCCAGTCCCAGCCGAGCCAGCCCGGCTTCAGCCTGCTCGGCGACAAGCTGCCCGACGCGAAGGCCATCGATCCGCGCATCAACCTGAACAACCAGTCGTGGAGCCAGCCGGTGGTCTTCGAAGGCCGCACCGCCTCGCTGCGCGTGCAGCATCAGCTGACCGCCGACTGGAAGCTGCAGGCGCACGCGGCGATCCAGCGCCTGGTGAACGACGACCGCCTCGCCTACCCGTTCGGCTGCACGGCCGGCGACGGCACGTACTACCCGAGCACCTACTGCCCCGACGGCACCTTCGACCAATACGACTTCCGCAGCGACAACGAACATCGCAACAGCGAGGCGCTCGACCTGTCGGCGCAGGGCAAGCTGAGTCTGCTGGGCATCGAGCATCAGGTGTCGACGGGCGTGCTGTTCTCGCGCTACAAGAGCCGGCTGCAGGGCCAGGCCTACAACTGGGCGGGCACCGGCAACATCGACGGCACGTTGCCGACAGTGGCCGACCCCACGCTGGGGGCCACCAACACGGACCGCACCGAGCGCGGCACAGAGCTTTATCTCCGCGACGCTGTCCAGTTCAGCGAGCGCTGGCAGGGTTGGCTCGGCGTGCGCCACACCCGCCTGAAACGCGACAGCGTCGCCGTCGGACCGCAGCCGGGTCAGGTCGGCGATGCGAATCCGTACTCGCAGTCGTTCACGACGCCCTGGCTGGGCGTGAGCTATGCGATCGATCCGCAACTGCTCGCGTACGCGAGTTGGGGTCAGGGCATCGAATCGGTGGTGACGCCGAACCTGCCCATCTATGTCCACCCGAGCCAGGTGCTGCCCGCGCTGCGCAGCCGGCAATGGGAGATCGGTCTGAAGTCGGGCAGCCGCACGGTGGACTGGTCGATCAACTACTTCGACATCAGCAAGCCGACGACGAACGACGTGACGCTGACGGTGAACAACGTCGACCGGCTCGAACGCCGCATTGACGGTGAGCAGAACCACCGCGGCGTGGAAGCGCAGGCGGATCTGAAGTGGACGGGCGGCGGCCTGATGGCGAGCGCGATGAAGCTGCACGCGCGCCGGGAGGGCAGCGAGGACGCGACGCTCAACGGCCTGAAGCCGACGAACGTGCCGGAGACGGTGCTGAAGCTGCAGGCGCGGCAGGGTGCCGGCCTTCCCGGCCTGGAGCTGCAGGCGGGTGTCGTCTACGAAGGCAAGCGCATGGTGGTGCCCGACAACTCGGTGGCGATCCCCAGTTGGACGCGCCTGGACCTGGGCGCGCGCTACGAGCAGAACGTCGGACGGCAACTGCTGATCTGGCGCGTCGGCGTGGACAACGTGACGGACCGCCGGGCGTGGCGCGAGTCGCCCTATCAGTACGGGCACGTGTACCTGTATCCGCTCGCCAATCGCACGTGGCGTGCATCGGTGGAGTGGGTCTTGTGAAGGTCTGATTTTTCTGTGTATACTCTTAGGCTCTGATCCCCGATAGCTCAGTCGGTAGAGCGCCGGACTGTTAATCCGTAGGTCCCTGGTTCGAGCCCAGGTCGGGGAGCCAAGATCAGATAACGAAGGTCTTCGGACCTTCGTTCTTTTTCAGCCAGAGTCCGACCGAAGACGCTGGCCCAAGAATTCAGATCGATTGGATCTGAGCAGACTTTTCCTCGATAGCTCAGTCGGTAGAGCGCCGGACTGTTAATCCGTAGGTCCCTGGTTCGAGCCCAGGTCGAGGAGCCAAAATTGAAGCCCCATTCGCGAAAGCGAGTGGGGCTTTTTCTTTGGGTCGTTGCGACTTGAACTATTCAAGCGGCGTCGAAGTCAGACGCGAGGCGAGAATCTCCAAGGAGCGACCGCCACGGTAGTTGCCAGGGTCGCTTGGTGGACCGCCTCGCGGGTTGTCATACGCAGCCCACGAGGTCGCAATCAGCTCTTTGAATGAGACCTTGCCCTCAAGCTGCTTGTTGACGTCCTTGAAGTTGTACAGGGTGCTTCTGCCCGTGTCGCCATTCATTGCCGTGTACGGCGGATTGTCTTCAGACGTCTCCAGGTAGACCTCAGCCGCGCGCATGTAACTCCCGACGGCACCGACGAGCGCTTGATCGCTGTTGAGTCGAGCTTCCATGTAGCGCTTGTCATCGGGATCGATGTCGCCCGTGACCTTGAGCTTGCCGTCCTTGATGGTGACGTCCCAATCCGATTTCGCGAGGTCCGGACGAGCCAGCGAAAGATTCTTCTGGAACTTCTTCAACCGATCTTCAATGGTCCTGATGCTGTCGTCGGACGCCAGCATGGGGCCAGAGACGTGCCTCATGGTCCGCTCGTAAAGCGCCTGGTGCTCCTCTGAGTCCGGGGCCGAGTACGTCAGGGTGACCATCGTGGATGAGTTGTAGCGCCCATCCGCTTCAGCCTGCACGACAGCCGGTGGCGATGAAGAGGCGCCAGCGGCTCGCGCGTACGGGGTCGCGGAGCTCGGCAGGCTGGTGACATTCATTGTTTTCTCCCTCGCCACAAGCGCTGCTGGGCGTTCAAGAGGTCTTCGGCCAAGGCCATGCGCTCTTGAGACCGCCTTTCGGGGGAGGGTGTTAGCGCATCGACGAACGAACTCTCACGGATCTTGGCCTTAGGTGGGGCCCAGCGCTCGGCATCTCTGGATTGCTAATCCGTAGGTCCCTAGTTCGAGCCGAGGTCGAGGAGCCAAAATTGAAGCCCCATTAGCGAAAGCGAGTGGGGCTTTTTCTTTGCAACACAGCCTGCCGCTGCTGACCTTGGTCACCTTCCTGGTCCCCTCCGATGAAGAGAATCCTCGCCATCTCCGGACAGACCCACGATGGACGACAGAAAACAGCCCACCCCGCAGGTCGAGCAGCAACTCTGGGCGCTCGCCGATCGATTCGACCGCCTCTTGCGTGCTGCCTCATCGCCGCAGCAGCAGATCGACGTGGCGCGATCGATCCTGAAGGCGTTCGACGACATCGAAGCGGCCTACGTGCCTGATCAGATCTACATCCACAAGCGGCTGAACCTTCTGGAGACGGCGCTGGAGATTCTTCTGAAGCATCCCGACGCCGTCGATCAATCGACGTCGTGGGCCCTGGCGTTCGCCGCCGACGGCCTCGCGAGAATCCCCAAACGCTTCGCGAAGAACACGCCCTTTGGATCCGCGTGCACGGCGTTCTGGGAACGCGCGCACGAGGCGATCTACCGTCACCATCCGCAACGCACCGACGCCTGGGACGCCGCCTTCGAGGAGTTCTCAGCCGCGGTCATCAGCGCCAACCAGGCGCCGCGCACGCACAGCGAGGGATCATTGAAGTCGGCCAAGCGGCATAACGATCTCTTTGCCATCGGCAGGACCATGCCCTGGATGGCATTGATCAGCGTTTCGTCGCGATCGACATGAAGGAGGCATCACCACCCATGGGCGCGCTCCGATTCCTCTTCTCGGGAACCTTGCACTTCGTGGCGGTGGGCCCCCTGGTGGCCGCGATGGGCTTCATCGCCTACACAGGCTTCAATCTGGCCGACAACGCCTTTCCGCTCTTCTCGGTCACGCTGTTCAGCTACCTCATCGGTATTCCGTATGCACTCCTGTACGGATCCCTCTGCTGCCTCGTGCTACTCGCGGCGACCGCGGCCTGGCCCGGCCTTGCCCACGACAAACGCCCACTCACGCGATGCGCAGTGGCCATCGCCATCGGATTCGGCGTGACGTGCCTGCTGCAGGGCCTGCAGCACGTCCCCGCGCTTCTGCGAGGGGCCCTCACAGCCGACGAAGCATGGCAGAGGACCGATCTGGCGCTGGTGTTCGCCATCTACTTGAATCCCACGCTTGTGGCTGCGGGCTTCGTTGGATGGAAGCTGGTCCCGCGGTTGCGGCAGCCTCGCCCTTAAGACTTGAGCCAGCGTCGCCGGCTTGGGAATCGACGGATACCCTTCGCAACGTTTCAGGTCAACTGCGCGGGGCACCCGTGCGTTCGATGGGTTTCAGGGAGACACGACATGCACAAGATCCATCTGGCCGTCATCGGCGGACTGCTCGGCGTCTTCGCCGCGACCGGCGTCCATGCCCAGGTCTGGAAATGCACCACCGACGGCAAGACCCATTACTCGGACCAGCCCTGCGCGGCCAAGGGCGAGCAGATGAAGTCGCAGTCCTTGCAGAGCAACGTGATCGACACCTCGGCGGACAGAGCCGCCGCCGAGCGCTCACGGGCCGCGGCGGCCGAGCAGCAGGCAGGCGCCGCGCCAACCCCGGCGCCCGCCGCGCCCAGCAACACCTGCCCCTCCGACCGCGACATCACCGCGATGGAGACCAAGGCCAACTCCATCTCGCTGAGCGCGGACGCCAAGCGCTTCGTCCAGGACGAGATCCGTCGCGCGCGCCAATGCCAGAAAGGTCAGGGCAACTACAACGCTTCCGACTGGAACGTGAGCAAACAGGCGGTGGATGCGCAGAGCAGCCTGACCGGCGGCGCCGACGCCCGACGTCGCGCGGAGGCGATGCACAGCGCCGCCAATGCCGGTGAAGGCGACCGCATCGCGCGCCAGCGCGAGACCGAAGAGCGTGAAGCCCAGCGCCGGGCCCGGCAGGGCCAGACCTTGCGCGACCGCTGATCAACGGGGGCTGCGGGCTGACCTTGGTCACACGCCGCCGCACGCATACTGCCTGGCCGCCCACGCCTTCCGCTCCCGATGAACAGCGACACCCTCCACCTCGTGACCGAGGCCATGAACATCCGGAACCAGCGGGAACGCGCGTTCCGCGAAAAATACCATGCGTACCTCGTCGAGCAGAAGGGTCACAAAGGCAGCCTGGAGGAACATCTCCGTCTCTACGCCTCGCTGGGTGGATTCGGCCAGCCTTTGTCCGCCGATCTGATCGAACGTTTCCAGCCGGCCATCCCCTTCCCCGCCGAGCTCGTCGAGTTCTATCGCGAGCACGGCTCGTTGAATGGCGGCAATCGCCTGTCTCGATGGACACTCCTGGATCTCGCCGAGATGGAACGGGCGCGCGCCAGCGACTACCCCTACAGGCAGTTCCACTCCCTCGGCCTCGCCGACATGATCAACTACGTCTGGGGCAATGACCGCCCGGAAGTCGATCTGGACAGTGGCGATGCGATCTTCAGCCGGGAGCAGCTGGACCACCTCAACCAGAACTACCAGGTCGTGGGTTTCTGGACGGACATCGACGCCGGCGACGAGGCCCACTACTACATCTACTACGACCGGTCCGGTCGCTTCGGCCTGGCCTACCTGCATCAGGACGAGTGGGACATCTTCGACCTGCTCGAGGAGAGCGGCGCCCGCTACAGCTGGGATGAAGTGATCGTGGCCTCGCTGGCCAAGATCGAGGGTCCAGAGGACGAGTCGGAAGATTGAGCAGGGCCTTGCGGCCCGCCTCAGTGCGTCAACCGGCTCTTCCGCCAGGCGAGATAGCTGCCCAGCTCCGTGAACGGCAGGAAGCCCTCGTCATCGGGGTCGGCGGGCACTTCGCAGACTTCCACCAGATCGACGTCCGTCGCGGCCGCCTTCTCGCCGAGCGCCGTGTCCAGCATGATCAGCAGGCCGTTGGCGAACTCCTCTTCCTGGTCGTCGTTGAAGCCTTGGACGGCGATCCGAAGACCCAGCACCTCCGGCGCGTCGGGATCGACCAGCGGCTCGAACCAGATGCCGTCGGCGGCCAGTTCCAGGCCTTGATAGCGGATGCCGAAGTCGAAGCCCATCGGCGGCTTCAACGCCACGGGGATCCATCCCGGCAGCTCCGGCGCCACCGACACCATTGCCTCGACCAGCGGGAACAGCTCCCACTCGCCTTGCGCGGTGATCACCAGTTCCCGCTCGCCTTCGCCGGGCGCCGAGACCTCGAACCACAGGCCCTCGTTCAACGCCTGAAGCTGCGCGAGCAACTCGTCCCAGAACGGGTCGTCAGGCGATGCCATGGCGTCCAGGTCCGACTGGCGCGACACCAGCCAGGCCCAGAAGGCGTTGATCTTTTGAGGGTCGAGGTCGACGTCGAGGGGGTCTTGCATGTGGGGCTCCAGTGCGCCCGATTGTGCTTCGGCCGGAGGCGTCGCCGGCTGCTCAGCGCCCCCGCGTGAGCAGCCCCCGCCATCGGCCCCAATCCTTCGTCACCGGCGGCAAGGCCAGCACGAACAGCACCGCGGCGAGCGGCACCACGCACACGAACCCGAGGTGCTGGAATCCCAGCGCACCCGCCACGCCACCCAGCACGAACGCCGCCAGCAGCCCGCCCGCGCGCGTCGCCCGCTGCCGGTCGTGGCGCACCGCCGCGCGCTTCACCGACGGCTGCCGGTTCCAATAGAGCATCTTCCCGAGCTCCATGCCGAGGTCGGTGATGTTCCCCGTCATGTGCGTGGTGCGGATGCTCCCGCCCGAGGTCTTGGACCCCACCGCGTTCTGCAGACCCATGATGAAGGCCAGCAGCAGCACCGTCAGCGGCACCGCGAACGGCGTGTGCCAGGTCAGCGTGATCGCACCCATCAGGCCGAAGGGGAACAGCAGCGCCGCCTCCAGCATCAGCGGCAGCGCATAGACGCTGCGCAGGCCGTGCTGCCTCGCCCAGTTCACCAGCACCGCGCACACCGCCGCGCCGGCCAGGAAGGCCAGGATCGCCCCCAGCGCGTTCAGCACCAGCGTCCCCTGCCCCATCACCGCACCGTCCGCCAGCTGCGAGGCGAAGCCGGTCATGTGGGAGGTGTAGCGCTGCAGGATCAGGAACCCGCCCGCGTTCACCGCCCCCGCATTGAACGCGAGCAGCAGCCCCAGCGCCTGGTTCGTCGACGGCGCGCGGTGGCGGCTCGTCAGGTGCAGCAGTCGCCTCACGGCGCCTCCCGAGGTCGGTGACAGTGCGGACGATGATACGGGCGCGACCGCGCCGATCAAGCCGGTCGCCCGCCGCCCGCCGGCCACCCTCAGGGCATCGCCGGCTGCCCGTCGACCTTCGCGCCGTACTTCGTCAGCGTCGCATGCATGCGCTTGAAGTCGATCGGCTTGACGAAGTAGTCGTCGAAGATCAGGTCCTCGGCCGACTCGAAGTCCGTGTTCAGCGGCGTGCCGCTGACCGCGATCGCGATCAGCGCCGGCAGGCTGAGCTTCAGCCGCTTCGCCAGGTGCCGGCCGTCGGCGTCGGGCATGTCGATGTCGGTGATCAGGAGGTCGGGCTCCCACTTCAGCCCGATACCGATCGCCTCCAGCCCGCTGCGGGCCACCCGCAACTCGAAGTTGTAGACCGTGAGCAGCTCGCGCAGGAGATCCAGCGAATCCGGCTGGTCATCGGCGACCAGGACCTTGAGGCGTTCCGACATGGGCGTAAGGATGACAGTTTGGGCGGCGGTAGCAATCGGCGGGCCCGCTCAGCGGGACAGCAGGGCGGGGAGCGAGGACGACAGCAGCGCGACACCCGAAGCCGTCAGCAGCCCCAGCACGATCTGGCGGAAGCGCTGGTCGGAGATGCCGTGGTACAGCCGTCCGCCGAGCAGCGTCGGCACCAGCATCGCCGGCGCGACGACGCCGAACAGCGGCAGCATCTCGCTCGTCACCACGCCCGTGGACAGATAGACCGCCATCGTCACGGCCAGCGCCGAGAGGTTGAAGTTCTGGATGATCGAGCGCTGCTCGTCCTTGGGGAGTCCGCGCAGCGTGCACCACAGCGTCGGCACCGTTCCGGTGAATCCGCCGAGGCCGCCCATCACCCCGCCGACCGCACCGACCACGCCGTCGGCCACGCGCCCGCCGAACTGGACGCGCGGCAGCCGGGCCGCCATCAGCATCGCCGGACACCAGACCACGAGCAGCCCGCCGAGGACGGCCTTGAACATCTGGAGGTCGAGCAGCGGCAGCAGCGCCGTGCCGATCGGCACGCCGACCAGTCCGCCGACCAGGAACGGCACCAGCCGCCGCCAGTCGAAGCCGCGGCGCACCGTCACCGCCGCGATGATCTGGCCGGTGAGCGAGCCGAAGACCGCCAGCGCGGCCGCCAGGCGCGGGTCCAGCGTCCAGGCCCAGAAGGACATCGCGGTCAGTCCGAATCCGAAGCCCGACAGGCCCTGGACGAAGCCGGCGCAGACGGCGCCCAGGATCACGATGCCGAGAGAGTCCATGTCGTGCGATTGGAGGATGGTGCAGCCGGTAAATCCGTGGTCGGGGCTGCGGCGCATTCTTCCATCGGACGGAAGCGAGCGTACGATGGAACGGTTCTTGAAAGCGCTTTCCCATGAAGAGAAAGAAGCCCCTCCTGTCGACGTCCAGCGAGGTCACGCTGGGCATGGTGGCCACCGCCAGCGGCGTCTCGCCGAGCACCGTCTCGCGCGTGCTCAGCGGCGCCGCGCAGGTGAGTTCGGACAAGGCCGAGCGCGTCCGGCGCGCGATCGACGAACTGGGGTTCGTGCCCAACACCATCGCCCGCGCGCTGGCCGACGGCCGGACCTTCAACGTCGGGCTGCTGGCGCAGTACTTCGAGAGCCCGTTCTACGCACTGATGCTGCGCGGCATCGAGGAGGTGCTGACGCCCGCGGGGTACGGCCTCGTCGTGGCGAGCGGACACTGGCAGCCCGAGGAGGAGCAGCGCTGCATCGCCTCGCTGCGGTCGCGACGCGTGGACGGGATCATCGTGCTGACCGGCGGATTGAGCGATGAGTTCCTCGCTGCGCTCGCGCGCGAGCTGCCCGTCGTCGTGACCGGTCGCGCGCTGCGGGCGGACGGTCTTCATGCCTTGAAGACGGACGACCTCGAAGGCGCGCGCGTGGCGACCCGGCACCTGATCGAACGCGGACACACACGCATCGCGTTCATCAGCGGCGATCCGGCGCATGCGGATTCGTCCGAACGAGAGCTCGGCTATCGCGCGGCGTTCGCCGAGGCGGGTCTCGCCGTCGACGAGGCCTTGATCGGCGGCGGCAACTATTGCGAAGTCGGCGGCGCCGCGGCGATGACCCGAATGCTCGACCAGGGCCTGCAGTTCACGGCCGTCTTCGCCGCCAACGACCAGATGGCGGCTGGCGCCGCGCGCGTGCTGCACAGCCGCGGCTTCCGCATTCCGGAGGACATCTCGCTCGTCGGCTACGACGATCTCCTGAACACCGCGCATGCCAGCCCGCCGCGCACGACCGTCGACGTCCACATCGCAGAACTGGGCCGCCGCGCGGCCGCGGCGATGCTGGAGCTGCTGCGGACGGGCGGCTCGGCGATCCAGCCGCCGATGCCTCAGCTGATCGTGCGGGAGTCGACCCGGCGCCTGCAGCCTTCGGCGGCGGACGCCTGCCGATGAACTGACCCGCTCTGACCTTGCTTTTCGTCAACTGCCCGTCACAAATCCTCGGCAGAATGCAAGGCATCCGAGACAACAACCGGCTGCACTACTGGGCAGAAAGCTGGAACCCGTCACCAGCGTCACGGATACCCTTTTCCGAAACGAAGCCACCCGAGGGGTGGCTTCTTTCATTGGAAGTTCAAGAAGCCCTCACTGCGAGGACAGCCTCCAGATGCGCCTTCCAAAGAGCCCGACCATGATCGGGCCGAAACCCAGGCTCACCACCAGCAGCTTCCAGTTCGCATCGAAGTGCCCATCGATGACTACCCCGATGGCGACGAACAGGCCGAAGAAGAGCATCGACAGCCCGAACGAAAAGAAGATCAGAAACCTCCGCGGCCCAGCGGCACGGAGCTTCTCGAGATTCAGCAGATCGAGCACAAGTCCTCCTGTAGGGAAAAAGAATGCATGCCGTCCGACGACGGCACACCCAACGACATGTCGGCCCATGGACCCAGTTAGTGTGCGAGCCAGCAGTGGTACAGCGCTCCGCCGACCGCGCCGATCGCGGCTCCGCCCAGGAACCCCATCGGGTTGGCACCGGTCACCGCGAAACCGGCAAAGCCACCGGCAAGGGCCCCTTTCCCGATGTCGCTCAGCAAGGCATCAGAGACGCCCCCAGCAACCAGATCCAACTCTTCAAGCGTGAGTTCACGCATTTCCATTTGTTGACTCCAATGAGGATGAAGAAGCGACGAACCAGCGTGTCGTCGTGCCCCGCTCGTGACTGATCAGCGAGCGCCTTCAATGTGCCGAGCGCGTCCAGCGCAGCCAATGACATGAGTCAGTACACAGCACTGACGCCTTCCACCCATCCAAGGCGGATATCACTCAAATTGGCTAAATGTGCTTGGGTTCAGGCCCGCATTTGCGGGGTTTCCACCTAATCGCGTCGCGCCCGCCCATCACCTTGGGTAAAGAACTTTGAAAGTCCGCGCCCGCCTCCGTTGCGAAACGTACAGCGTGCGATCCTTTCGACCAATCCGCGACCGATAGCCGATGCATTGCCCTCGCCATCGTCCGCGGCTCCCCCCACAACCCTGTTTCGCGCTTCCGTCCCAGCCATCGCCAGATCGGGCCGCGCTTGCTCCTGCCATTGCCCAATGACAAGCACCCGCCGACCAGCCCTGCATCCGCTCTCCTTCGCCCTCCTGCTGGGCCTGAGCGCCTCCGCCTGGTCCCAGACCACGCCGCCCGCCCCCGCCACGGCGCCCGCGAAAGCGCCCACACCGACCCCTGAGCGCTCGCGCCCCGCCGCCCCGCCCGCCACGAAGGAAGCCGACAACCCGACCCAGCTCGACCGCGTCGAGATCCAGGGCACCTCGCGCGACGACGACCAGCGTCGCGCCTCCACCGCGTCGAAGATCATCATCGGCCGCGAGGAGATCGAGCGCTACGGCGACTCGACCATCGGCGAGGTGCTCAAGCGCCTGCCCGGCGTCACCACCGGCGGCCGCCCCGGCCGCGGCGGCGAAGTCCGCATGCGCGGCATGGGCGGCGGCTACACCCAGATCCTCGTCAACGGCGAACGCATGCCCCCGGGCTTCTCGCTGGACGAGCTCCCGCCCGAACAGATCGAACGCATCGAGGTGATGCGCGCGCCCACCGCCGAGTTCGGCGCGCGCGCCATCGCCGGCACCATCAACGTCGTCCTGCGCGAGGCCATCCAGCGCCGGCTCAACGAGGTCCGCCTCGCCACCACCTTCGAGCGCGACCACGTCACCCCGCACTTCAACTGGACCCGCAACGACAAGATCGGCGACAACGGCGACGCCTACAACTTCACCGTCAACGCGATGCAGCACAAGCGGCTGGACGACATCGACTCGCAGTCGTTCACCCAGCGCTTCGACAAGGACACCGGCGCGTTCAAGAGCGACACCCTGCTCCAGACCCGCGGCCAGACGTCCGACGAGCGCAAGTCGCTCAACATGACCGGCCGCCTGCAACTGCGCCTGGACGGCGGCGACACCCTCGCCATCCAGCCCTTCGTGATGGTCAACCGCGGCAGCGGCGGCAGCAGCTCCCGCCAGACCCAGTCCGCCGTGCCCGACGAGGACAGGTTCGAGCGCATCAAGTACGACACCGCCACCAACGACAGCAGCAGCCGCTCCGCCATGGCGCGCCTGAACCTGCAGTGGAACAAGCGCTTCGATGAGCACACCCGCATGGAGACGCGCGTCGGTGCCGGTCGCATGACGATGGACAGCAGCGCCCATCGCGAGGAGGACCTCGACAGGACGCCGGGCGTCTTCTTCCGCACCCAGGACGACACGACGAAAAGCCGCGACAAGCAGTGGAGCGTCAACCTCAAGCTCACGCACCAGATGGACGGCGAGCACAACCTCGTCGCCGGCGTCGAGGGCGAAGGCACCGAGCGCACCCAGACCCGCGGCTGCACCGAGGTCTACGGCGACACGATGGTCTCCGGCAACTGCGCCTACCTGGCCGACTTCGGCGAGAACGTCAGCGCCTCCACCCGCCGGCTGGCCGTGTACGGCCAGGACGAGTGGAGCGTCGGCAAGGAATGGGGCTTCTACGCCGGCTTGCGCTGGGAAGGCATCCAGACCGACAGCGCCAACAGCGAAGGTCCGGTCAAGAACACGTCCAGCGTCCTCACGCCCCTGCTGCACGCCGTCTACAAGATCGACGAGAAGAGCCGCGAGCAGATCCGCGCCAGCCTGACGCGCAGCTACAAGGCGCCCAACCTGAACGATGTGATCGGTCGCCTCAGCATCAACAACCAGTACACGTGCAAGCGGCCGCAGGAGCTCTGCGGCCCCAATGAGATCAACTACCCGGACCGCTTCGGCAATCCCGACCTGAAGCCGGAGATGGCCACTGGCGTCGAGATCGGTTACGAGAAATACCTTTCGAAGGGCGGCCTGCTCAGCGCCAACTTCTTCTACCGCCGCATCACCGACCTGATCCGCAGCCAGGCCGAACTCGAGACCGTGCCCTACGCCAGCGTGCAGCGCTATGTCGTGCGGCCGCGCAACATCGGCGACGCCAAGACCTACGGCGTCGAGCTCGAGGCCAAGTTCCGCCTCGACGAATATCTCACCGACGCGATCCCGGTCAACGTGCGCAGCAACCTGTCGCTGTTCCACTCGGCGGTGGACGGCATCCAGGGCCCGAACAACAAGCTCGACCAGCAACCGCGCTACACCGCCAACCTCGGCGCGGACTACCGGCTGCGCTCGGTGCCGCTGACGCTGGGCGCCTCGCTGAACTACACGCCGACGACGCTGCTGCAGCAGAGCGACCAGGTGCTCAACGACATCGACAAGAAGCGTGTCATCGACCTCTCCGCGATGTGGACCTTCTCGCCCGTGGTCGCCGTGCGCGTCGCCGCCAGCAACCTGGTGCCGCTGACCTTCGGCAACGGCAGCATCGCCACCACGCCGGGCCGCATCGTCACCAGCGAGAGCACCGGCCGCAGCTTCACCGTGTGGACCGTCCGCCTCGAACTGAAGGTGTGATCCGACACCCGCAGGCGCAAAAGGCTGCCCGCGAGGGCAGCCTGAGAAGAGCGGGGCAGTTGGCCTCCGCGAGGGCGACGGGGCTGCAGAGGCCAGCCCCAAGGAGTCAACCGGTTCAGCGGCGCGAGGGGCTCTGCGCCTGGGTCTGGGTCTGCGCCTGGTCCTTGCCGGCGACGGCGTGGCTGGCAGGCGACCACACGGTGGCGCCCACACCCAGCAGCAGCAGCACCAGGACGGTCCACGTCAGCGGCGACGTGCGACGGCGGGCGATCGGACGCGGCGGACGCGAGCCCGTGCGGGCGGGACGCAGCTGCGACGGCAGCTTGTATTCCTGCAGACGATGCACCCGCACCGCCTGTTTGCTGCCGTCACTTCTGGACACAACCTCGAAGCTCAGGCGCTCGCCTTCGCGCGGCGGTTGACCGTCCATCGGGAAGGCCGACACATGCACGAACAGCGCATCACCGCCCTGCTCCGGCTTCATCATCCCGTGGCCGCGCTCGGCGTACCAACTTTCCAACCTGCCATCGAATCGCATGATCTGATCCCCCATCGTGTAGAAACCCGACGCGCCCCGCCGGCTCGTGGCCTGCGGCGGCGTCCTGGACCGGGCGCTTCTCTCTCAATCCTGACGAAAAGGCCCGGCGCAGGGCCGGGCTCTTTTGGTGTGTGGGGGCATCGTGCCGAACACCGTGCGAGGCACGGCAACAGCCTGTAAACCGTGCAACTTCACACGGTTTTAGTTCTTCAGGCCGGGCTTCAGATACTTGTCGAGGAATTCGAGCACTTTCTGGTTGGCCTCGATCTGGTTCTTCTTCTTCGAGAACCCGTGGCCCTCGTCGTCGAAGACGAGGTACTCGACCGGCACCCCGTTCTTCTTGACGGCGTCCACGATCTCGTCGCTCTCGGGCTTGATCACGCGCGGATCGTTCTTGCCCTGGATCACCAGCAGCGGCTTGCGGATCTCCTTGGCATGGAACAGCGGCGAGGTCGCGATCAGGAAGTCCTTGTCCTTCACCGGATCGCCGATCTCCAGGTACAGCGCCTTGCGGAAGCTCTCCCAGTAGGGCGGGATCGATTCCAGCGTGCGCAGCCAGTTGGACACGCCGAAGATGTCGATGCCGACCTTGAAGGCTTCCGGCCGGAAGGCCATCGCCGCCAGCGTCATGTAGCCGCCGTAGCTGCCGCCCATGATGCCGATGCGTTCGGGATCGATGACCCCGGTGCCGGCCAGGTAGGTCTTGGCCTCGATGCAGTCCCACAGCGGCTCGCGGCCGTGCTTGCCGTCGTCGGCGGTGAAGAAGGTCTTGCCGTAACCGGAGCTGCCGCGGTTGTTGATGCCCAGCACCGCGTAGCCGTGATTGACCAGGTACTGCACCATCGCCGCGTAGCCGCGCGTGGTCTGGCCGCCCGGGCCGCCGTGCACCATCACCACGGCCGGCACCTTGCGGGTCGGCGAGGCCTCCTTCGGCTCGTAGTAGACCGAGGGGATCTCCATCCCGTCGAACGAGCGGAAGCGCACGATGCGGCCTTCGACGAGCTCCTCCGGATCGATGTCCTTGGACAGCGTGCGTGTCAGCTGCTTGGCCTGCTTCGTGCCGAAGTCGTAGACATAGAGGTTGCTCGGCGAGCGGTCGCCGTTCAGGTAGAACGCCATGCGCTGGCTGCTCTTCGAGAAGGTCACGCCGCGCAGTTCGCCGCCGGGCAGCTTGGGCAGCGTCACCGGCTTGCCGTCAGCGGTCTGCACGATGCGCAGTTCCAGGCTGGCGTCGGCGTTGACGCCGGTCACGCGGTAGCGCCCGTCGCGCGAATAGCTGCTGTAGACGATGTCCCAGTCCGCCTTCTCCAGGTCGCGCTTCTGGCCCGAGGCCAGGTCGTAGGCGATCAGGCGCTGGAACTCGGAGCCTTCGTTCGAGAGGATCAGCAGCGTCTTCGATTCCGGATCGAAGTCCGTCGTGCTGAACGAGGCCACGCCCTGGTGCGGCGTCAGATGCTTCGTCTCCTTCGACTGCGTGTCGTACAGGTAGACGTCCGAATCCGCCGTCGTGTTGGTCTTGCCCAGCGCCACCCAGCGGCCGTCGCCGCTGACGTCGAACACCGCGTTGCCGTCGTTGTTCTGGTAGATCAGCGTGCGGGCGTAGGTCTTCGCGTCGTAGCGGTAGACGTCGATGTAGCGCGCGTCGCGCTCGTTGGTCGTGACGAAGAAGGCGTCGCCGTCGCGGCTCCAGCCGGTGAAACCGGCCTTGACCTTGTCGCCGGGGGTCAGGTCGCGCTCGCTGCCGTCGAGTTCGCGCACGATCAGGTGGTTGTTCTCGTTGCCGCCCTGGTCGCGGGTGAACAGCACGCGGTCGTCGTTGCGGAAATAGCCCACGGCGTAATGGCTCTCCGTCGTGGACTTCGTCAGCGCCACCGGCTCGCCGCCGTCGACGGACTGGCTGTAGACGTTGAAGATCCCGGTCGCATTGCTGCTGAACAGGATGCGGCGCTCGTCCTGCGAGAACGACGCGCCGCGGACGGACGTCGTCGCCATGAACTGCTCGATCGTGTAGGGCTTGGCGGGGCGCGGCTGCGCGGGCCTGGCCTGCGCCTTGGCCGTGGCGGCCGTCGCGGGGGTCTTCGCGACCTTCTCCGTCGCGGCCTGCGACGGCATCGCCGTCACGGCGGCCAGGGCCACGCACAGGGCCGTCAGCGCGAGACGCGGCGCGCCCTTCGGGGACAACTTCGTCATCGGGGATCTCCTCTCCTGATCGGTCCCGGGGACGTCCCGGGATCCCCCGACTGTAGGCATCAGGGTCAGGCTTTGACCATCCCGGCTTCCACGCGCTGCGCCCTGCCCCGACAGGCCGCATCCAGGCGCGATGAACGGGAAACGCCGGTATCGTCAGGGCCGCCGGTAGCGCGGCACGCCCGCGACGTAGCTCGCGACCAGGTTGCGGTCGTCCGACAGCGTCATCCAGGCGAAGGCGCGTTCATGCGGGTCGCGGGCCAGCGCCATGCGGGCCTCGGCGACCGGGCCGGCGGCCCAGTCCCAGATGCAGACGTCGGCGAGCGTCCTCGTCCCGAAGTGGCCCAGCTCGTCCGCCAGCCCCAGCGCCTCGGCCGCGCCGAGCGTCGCCGCATGCAGCCCCGCCCAGGCGGTCAGCCGCTGGCCGTTGAGCGCCTGCACCTTGTAGCCGTCCGCCAGCGTCCGCTGCGCCGACAGCGAGGTGCCGCCGCCCACGTCGCTGGCCGCGCTCACGCGCACGCCGGCCTCCAGCGCGCCGGGCCAGTCGAACAGGCCGCTGCCCAGGAACAGGTTGGACGACGGGCAATGCGCGATGTGGGCGCCCGTGCGCGCGACGACGCGGCGGTCCTCGTCGTCCAGCCAGATGCCGTGCGCCAGCACCGCGCGCGGGTGCAGCAGGCCGACGCGGTCGTAGACGTCGAGGTAGCTGCGCGCCTCGGGGAAGAGCTTCGCGACCCATTCGACCTCGCCACGGTTCTCCGCGACATGGGTCTGCATGTAGAGGCTGGCATCGGCGCGGCACAACGCGCCGGCCATCGCGAGCTGCTCCGGCGTGCTCGTCGGCGCGAAGCGCACGGTGACGGCATAGGACAGGCGCTCGCGCTGGTGGTGCTTCGCGATGAGGTCGAGGCAATCACGCTCGGCCTGCTTCACATCGTCCCGCAGCGCCTCCGGCGCGTGGCGGTCCATCAGCACCTTGCCGGTGATCAGGCGCATGCCCCGCTCGGCGGCGGCGTCGAACAGCGCATCGGCCGAGACCTTGTGCACCGTCGGATAAACGACCGCCGACGTCGTGCCGTGCGCCAGCAGCGCGTCGAGGAAACGACCCGCGCCGATGCGCGCGACCTCGGGGTCCTGGTAGCGCTGCTCGGCGGGGAAGGTGTAGGTGTTGAGCCAGTCCAGCAGCTCGGTGCCGTAGGACGCGATCACGTCCAGCTGCGGGCTGTGCACATGGGTGTCGACGAAGCCCGGCAGGATCAGCCGGCCGCTGTGGTCGTGACGGACCCAACCCTCGCCCGGATCCCCGGCCTGCGCGCCGACGATGCGGCCGTCCTCGACCAGCAGCCAGTGATCCGGACGGAAGCGCACGGCGGGGTCGTCCACGCGCGCCCAGTGCGGCGCGGCGGTGAAGTCCAGCAGGTCGCCTTTCAGGGCCAGGCGTGCCGGAGCGGCGGATCGGTCGGTCGTCATGCGGTCAGGAATGGAGAGTCGGAAGAAGGGGGATCGGAAGAGAACGTGTCGGAAGCAGGCGATTCGAGCCGGCGTGCATCAGGCGGCCGGCTTCACAAGCTCGCGCGCGACATCGCGCACCTGCTCGCGCAGCCAGCGCAAGGGCGCGCTGTTGTGGCTGACGTCGTGCCACAGCTGGTAATAGGTCATCGGCGGGAACGCCACCGGGCAGCGCAGCACCGTCACCGGCAACTGATCCAGGTAGCGGTTGCAGAACAGCCGGCCGGTGGTCAGCACCAGCAAGCTGCGCGCCACCATCTGTGGCAGCTGCCCGAAGTGGGCGCAGCGCACCGCGATGCGGCGCTCCAGCCCGAGCGAGGCCAGGTGCTGCTCGATCACGCCCGGCTGGCCGCGGCTCAGCGGCATCGGCGCCAGGTGCTGGCAGTCGAGATAACGCTCCTGCGTCCAGGCGCGCGGCGCCATCCGCGCGGCGGGATGGTCCTGGCTGACCAGGCAGACGACCTCGTCCACCAGCAGCCGGCCCATGTGGAGCTCGCCGGGCGGCTCCAGCCAGTTGCCGATGACGAGGTCCACCTCGCCCCGCGCCAGCGAGGCCCGGTAGTCGAAGTCCGCGTTCAACGGCTGCAGGTCGAGTTGCACGCCCGGCGCCTGGCGCTGCAGGTGCGCGACCAGCATCGGCAGGAACAGCGGGTCGAGGTAGTCGCTCGCGGCGACGCGCAGCCGCAGCTCGGCGGTCGCGGGATCGAAACCGGTCTTGCGCAGCCGCGCGCCGAAGAGCTCGTCGGCCTCGCGCAGCAGGCGCTCGGCCGGGCCCAGCAGCTCCAGCGCGGTCGCGGTCGGCGTCATGCCGGTGCCGCTGCGCACCAGCAGCGGATCGCCCGTCAGGGTGCGCAGACGCCGCAGCTGCGCGCTCAAGGCGGGCTGCGTGCTGCCGAGCCGCATGGCGGCCCTGGACACACTGCGCTCGGAAATCAAGGTATGCAGGACCCGCACCAGAAGGAGGTCGATCTTGTCGAAGTTCAGCGCTTCCGACATGGCCCACGGCATATAGAAGTCATAACCTCCATCGTATAACCATAGCGACGTCGGAGGAGTACCGTTCCGGATAAGTGCATCCGGCGCCGTTCACCGCCACTCTCACTGGCTTCCCGCCCGTTCCTCGCCCGCTTCTTGCTTGCCAGACAGCGTCCTTTCCGGCGCGCCCAGCCTCGCTTCCGTCCATGACCTCTCCCCGTCCGATCCGCTTCTTCCACCAGGGTCAGCTGCAGTCCGTGTCCGGGCTGCCGCCGACCACCACGGTGCTGCAGTACCTGCGCGAGCACGCCCGCTGCGCCGGTACCAAGGAAGGCTGCGCCGAAGGCGACTGCGGCGCCTGCACAGTGCTGGTCGGCGAGTTGGACGCTGAAGGTCAGGCCGTCGAACTGCGCAACGTCAACGCCTGCATCCAGTTCCTGCCGATGCTCGACGGCAAGGCGCTGCTGACGGTCGAGGACCTCGGCCACAGTGCCGACCTGAACCCGGTCCAGCAGGCGCTGGTCGACTGCCACGGCTCGCAATGCGGGTTCTGCACGCCC
The DNA here is from genome assembly GCF_050632145.1 of Roseateles chitinivorans. GTDB lineage: Bacteria > Pseudomonadota > Gammaproteobacteria > Burkholderiales > Burkholderiaceae_C > Roseateles > Roseateles chitinivorans_B. The sequence continues at coordinate 2,940,895 of NZ_CP192577.1, read as the reverse complement.
GGCTTCGCGATGACGATGCAGGCGATCTATGAGCGGCACCAGGCCTGCGGGACGCGACCGGAGCGTCAGGCGCTGGCCGACGACCTCGCCGGCAACCTGTGCCGCTGCACCGGCTACCGGCCGATCCTGGATGCGGGCGAGCGCATGTTCGACGCGCCCGTGCGCATCCTCGACCGCGCGCCCCTCGTCGAGGCACTGCGGGTGCTGGCCGAGGATCCTCCGCTCCATTACGAAGCGCCCTCGCGCGCCGGTTCGACTCAGCGGGTCTTCGCGCCGCGCACGATCGACGAGTTCGCCGCGCTGCGCGAATCGATGCCGCAGGCGCGGCTGGTCGCCGGCGCGACCGACGTCGGCCTCTGGGTCAACAAGCAGCAGCGCGAGCTCGGCGACGTGATCCTCACGGGGCGCGTCGAGGAACTGCGCCGCATCGACATCATTGCCACGCGGGACGCCGATGGCGGCGGCAGCAACGGCAACGGCACCACCCTGCGCATCGGCGCATCGGTGACGCTGGAAGACGCCTGGTCCGCGCTGACCGCGCGCGTGCCCGCCCTGCGCGAGCTGTGGCTGCGCTTCGCATCGCCGCCGGTGCGCCACGCCGGCACGCTGGGCGGCAACATCGCCAACGGTTCGCCGATCGGCGACGGCGCCCCGGCGCTGATCGCCCTGGGCGCGCGCATCGTGCTGCGCCGCGGTGCGTCGCAGCGCACGCTGCCGCTCGAGGCCTTCTACCTGGACTACATGAAGAACGCGCTCGAGCCCGGCGAATTCGTCGAGGCGCTCGAGGTCCCCACCCCGCCGCCCGGCACCCGGCTGCGCGGCTACAAGCTCGCCAAGCGATACGACAGCGACATCTCCGCCGTCTGCGCGGTGCTGAGCCTGCGGCTCGAGGACGGCGTCGTGCGCGATGCCCGCTTCGCGTTCGGCGGCATGGCGGCGATCGTGAAGCGCGCGGCGAAGGCGGAAGCCGCCGTCACCGGCCGCGCCTGGGACGAGGCGGCCTCGATCGCCGCGGCCGCCGCGCTGAAGGAAGACTTCAAGCCGATGACCGACCTGCGCGCGAGTGCGAGCTACCGCGAGCGCACCGCCGCGAACCTGATCCGCCGCTTCTGGCTGGAGACCCGCGCGAACGCGCCGCTCCCCGCCGGGTCCACCAGCATCTGGCAGGCCGTCAACCTGCAGCGGAGCGTCGCATGAACAAGCCGTCGGAACTGCCGGTCGGCTTCGCGGCCGACGCACCGCCCGCCGCGCTGCAGCCGCAGGTCGGCGTCAGCCGCGCGCACGAGGCCGCGCACCTGCATGTCAGCGGCGAGGCGACCTACATCGACGACATCGCCGAGGCGCAGGGCACGCTGCACGCGGCGCTGGGCCTCTCGCCGATCGCGCATGGCACGCTCGTCTCGATCGACGTCGAGCTGCTGCGCCGGCAACCGGGCGTCGTCGCGGTGCTGACCGCCGCCGACATCCCCGCCGAGAACAACTGCGGCCCGCTGCTGCACGACGATCCCATCCTCGCCGACGGCGAACTGCGTTACGTCGGCCAGCCGGTCTATGCGGTGATCGCGACGGACCGCGAGCTCGCGCGTCGCGCCGCCGCGATGGCGAAGCAGGTCATCGTCGGCACGCCGCTGCCGGCGGTGCTGACCGCGCGCGAGGCCCATGCCATCGGGCAGTACGTCATCCCGCCGATGCACCTGGCGCGCGGCGACGCGGCCGCGGCGCTGGCCGCCGCACCCCACCGCCTCGACGGTGAGTGGGCCGTCGGAGGACAGGAACAGTTCTACCTGGAAGGCCAGATCAGCTACGCGCTGCCGCAGGAGAACCAGGCGCTGCTGATCCACTGCTCGACGCAGCATCCATCGGAGATGCAGCAGCTGGTCTCGCACGCGATGGGCTGGCAGTCGCATCAGGTCACGGTGCAATGCCGGCGCATGGGCGGCGGCTTCGGCGGCAAGGAATCGCAGTCGGCGCTGTTTGCCTGCGTTGCGGCCATCGCGGCGAACAAGCTGCGCCGTCCGGTCAAGCTGCGCGTTGATCGCGACGACGACTTCCTCGTCACCGGTCGCCGTCACGGCTTCGACTACCGCTGGTCGGTGGGGTTCAACGACGAGGGGCATGTCCTCGCCGCCGAGATCGACCTGATCTCCAACTGCGGCCACAGCGCCGACCTGTCGGGACCGGTGATGGCGCGCGCGCTGTGCCACTTCGACAACGCCTACTGGCTGCCGGACGTCGCCATGCACGGCTACGCCGCGAAGACGAACACGCAGAGCAACACGGCCTTCCGCGGCTTCGGCGGCCCGCAGGGCGCACTGGCGATCGAGATGATCCTCGACGGCGTCGCGCGCAAGCTGGGCCTCGATCCGCTCACGGTGCGGCAGCGCAACTTCTATCGCGACGGCCAGGACGTGACGCCCTACGGTCAGCGCGTCGAGGACAACCAGATCCGTCCGCTCACGGACGAGCTGGTCGAGACCTCGGGCTACCACGCGCGGCGCGCGGAGATCGCCGCGTTCAACGCGGCCAACCCGGTGCTCAAGCGCGGGCTGGCGCTGACGCCGGTGAAGTTCGGCATCTCGTTCAACGTCGTCCACCTGAACCAGGCGGGCGCGCTGGTGCATGTCTACACGGACGGCTCGGTGCTGGTGAACCACGGCGGCACGGAGATGGGCCAGGGGCTCAACACCAAGGTCGCGCAGGTGGTGGCGCACGAGCTGGGCGTGCCGGCGTCGCAGGTGCGCGCGAGCGCGACCGACACCAGCAAGGTCGCCAACACCTCGGCGACGGCGGCGTCCACCGGCTCGGACCTCAACGGCAAGGCGGCGCAGGACGCGGCGCGCAAGATCAAGCAACGCCTGAAGCCGCTGGCGGCGCGGCTGCTCGGCTGCGATGAACACGCGCTCGTCTTCGACGGCGGCGAAGTGCGCGTCGACGAACGCAGCGATGGCAACGGCGACGGACATCGCGAAGGACTCGACAGCCCGAAGTCGATCGGCTTCAAGGCGCTTGTCGCCAAGGCCTACCTGGAGCGCATCCAGCTCTGGAGCGACGGCTTCTACGCCACGCCCGGCCTGCACTGGGACCGCGCGAAGCTGCAGGGCCACCCGTTCTACTACTACGCCTTCGGCGCGGCAGTGGCGGAGGTGCTCATCGACACGCTGACCGGCGAGACGCGCGTGCTGCGCGCGGACGTGCTGCACGACGTCGGCAGGTCGCTCAATCCGGCGCTGGACATCGGCCAGGTCGAAGGCGCGTTCGTGCAGGGCCAGGGCTGGCTGACCAGCGAGGAGCTGGTGTGGCATCCGCAGTCCGGCCTGTTGCTGACGCACGCGCCGAGCACCTACAAGATCCCGACGGCCAACGACATGCCTCAGGATTTCCGCGTCGCGCTCTACGACGCACCGAACGCGGCGGACAGCATCCACCGCTCGAAGGCGGTCGGCGAGCCGCCGCTGCTGCTGCCGTTCTCGGTGCTGCTCGCGATCAAGGACGCGGTCGCGGCCTGCGGGCCCGAGCGCTGCGATCCGCCGCTGCGCGCGCCGGCGACGCCGGAGGCGGTGCTGGATGCGGTGGAAGCGGTGACGTCGACGTCGCAGTGACGTCAGCGGCTAGCAGGACCGCGACGATGTCGCGGTCGTCGGCGATCACGGGGAACAGGAACAGCCCGAAGTAGAAGAGCAGCGCGGCGGAGCGGTCGACGCCGATCGCCGGCTGCCGGCCGGACCTGAAGTCCCGCTGAAGATCCCCGCAGGACGGACCGTCCGTCGTCGCAAGTCCGACCGATCGCCTCCGTGGCTAGGATCCCGCCTTCCCTTGAGAAGGTCGCCGACGCCCGTCGCCCGGCAGCGACCGCGTCGACATGCCTGAACCTTCCCCGGCGTCGCGCCGGACCCGGCCGGTCGCGGCCGCGCTCCTGTGCGGGCTGCTGCTCCTGTCCTTCGTGCTGGCCCACGACGGCCGCCGCATCGCGCAGGTCGCCGTGCTGGCCCTTCCCGCCCTGCTGTGGTTGCGGCTGCGCGTGAGCGATCCGCGCTGGCGTCGCGTCCGACTCGTGGCGGTCGGCGCGGTCCTGGTGCTGTTCCTGCTCGACAGCGCCGTCCGTGCCTTCCTGCAGGCCGGCTACCGCGCGCTGCCCGACAGCGCGCTGGTCCTGTCCGCGGTGGCCAACACGACGCCGCACGAGGCCCTCGAGTTCGCGGCATCGCAGGGTGCGTCGCTCGCCGGCCAGGGCGTCCTGCTGGTGGCGGTGATCGTCGGCGCCCTGCGCCTGCTGACGGTCTGCAACCGGCACGAGGCGGCCTTGCGTCGCCCGGAGCGCTGGGCCATGGCGCTGCTGGTGCTGGTCTGCGTCGCCAGCCTCGCCATCAAGCCCTGGCGCCGGCATCACCCGCTCGTGTACTGGCCCGCCTGGGTGGCGTCCGCCCACGCGCTGCAGCGCGACTGGTCGGACCAGCAGCAGCAGCGGGACGCGCTGCTGTCGAATGCGCGCCAGGCCGGCGTGCGCTTCACCGGGACCGGACCGTCGACCGTCGTGCTGGTGCTCACCGACAGCGTCAACCGCGACAACATGAGCCTCTACGGCTACGTCCGGCCGACCACGCCGCAGCTGGCCGCGCTGCAGCAGGACGAGCGGGAGCGGATGCTCACCCTGCGCCATGCCTGGTCGGTCGAACCCGGCACGGTGGCCTCGCTCAGCGGCCTCTTCAGCTTCGGCACGCGGGACGCGGACGACCCGGTGGACCGGACGCACCATGTGCTGGCGCTGGCTCGCGCCGCGGGCTACCGCGTCTGGTGGATGAGCAACCACGACGACACCGCCATCGAGCAGCAGCATGCGCGTCTGGCCGACTCGCTGGAGATGATCAATCGGGAGTCTGGCCGCTCCGGCGCCAGCCTGGACGGGGAGTTGCTCGACTGCCTCGAGGAGGCCTTGTCGGATCCGGCACCGCGCAAGCTGATCGTCGTGCACCTGCTGGGCGCGCATCCGCACTACCGCCTGCGGGCACCGGCCGATGCGCCGTTGATGGCCATCGCGACGGACGCTGTGGACGCGGAAATGGTGGACGAGGGGCGACCCGCCTGGCTGCGTGCGTCCCGCCGCGCCTACGACCGCGCGATCGCGTATCACGACACCGTGGTGGCGGCATCGCTGCGCCTGACCCGCCGGCATGCGCCCCGGAACGGCGACGCGGCCTGGATGTTCCTCTCGGACCACGGCCAGGAGGTGGGCCACGACATCAGCCACGCCGGCCACAGTCCCGGCACGCCGGCCGGATACCGGATCCCGGCACTGCTGTGGCGTCAGGGCGCGGCCTTCGATGCCCGGACCGCCGGTCGGCCGTTCCGGGCGGACTGGGCCGGCTGGACGCTGACCGACCTGATGGCGCTGGAGTGGCAAGGCGCCCGGCACGACCGCAACGTCCTGGATGCCCGGTATGTCTGGCAGGCGCCGCGACTGGCGGCGCCGGTCGAGCGCTTCGACCAGTAGCGGTCTCGCCGCCGGCCGGCCGCCTTGCGCCAGAATGCGCGCCACCCCAGCGACTCCACCGCCACGCCGCATGCACCTCCTTCTCATCGAGGACGACCTCGAACTCGGTCGCGCCCTGCAGGCCGCGCTCCGGATCGAGGGCCACAGCAGCGAATGGCTGCGCCGCATGGCCGACGCGCCGGTCCGGCTGGATCCGGATGCGCAGGACGCCGTCCTGCTCGATCAGGCCCTGCCCGACGGCGACGGTCATCAGTTGCTGACGCGCTGGCGACGCCAGGGCAGCACGGTGCCGGTGATCGTGATCACCGCGCGGTCGGCGCTGCAGGACCGGCTCGCCGGCTTCGACGGCGGCGCCGACGACTACGTGGTCAAGCCCTTCGAGATCCCCGAACTGATCGCCCGCATGCGGGCGGTGGTGCGTCGCGGCGCCCAGCAGGCCGACGACTGCTGGCGCCTGGGCGCGCTGACGATCGAGTCCGGCCGCCGACGCGTGCTGCTCGAGGGCATCGAGCTGTCGCTCTCGCCGCGCGAATTCCAGCTGCTGATCGAGCTCGCGCGCGAACGCGGCGGCGTGGTCGCCAAGCACGCGCTGGCGCAACGGCTGTCGCCGCTGGGTGAACCGCTGGACTTCGGCACGCTGGAAGTGCACCTGGCCAACCTGCGCCGCAAGATCGGCGCCGCACGCATCGGCACCGTGCGCGGCGTCGGCTACTGGCTGGACTGCGCATGACGCGCCCGCCGACGCGCCTGCCGACGGTCCGGTCCGGCCGCTGGCTGCGTCCGACGCTGACCCGGCGCCTGATCGGCGCGCTGCTGGTCGCCATCGCGCTGCTGGCAGCCCTGGTGCTGGTCCAGGACCAGATCGACGTGCGGGAGCAGCTCGCCACCGATCCCGGCGTGCGGCAGCTCGGTCGCCAGCTGGCCGCGGGACTCGATGAAATCGAGGATGCCGGGCAGGCGACCCGGCTGATCGCCGGCCATGCGCGCTACCTCCATGCGCAACGCCAGTGGCAGCGGCAGCATGTCGACCTCGTGACCGGCGATGTGCTGCTGCAGCTCTACGACCGGTCCGGGACTTTGCTCTACGCCTCCGCGGACGCCGCCCCCATCGCCCGCCTGGGCGTCGGCGAACAGGTCCTGGCCGGGCGACGCCACTGGACCTGGCGGGCGGACGGGCCGCGCTGGTCGCTGCGGGTGGCCGAGCCTGCCATCGACAACACCCGCCTGCTGGGTTTCGCCAGCTGGGAGCTGTCCAAGCAGCTGCTGCTGGCCCTGCCGCTGATGGTCCTGCCGCTCTGGGTGGCTGTGCGGACCGGCCTGGCGCCGTTGCGCCGCTTCACGCGCCGCATCGAGGGCATCGATGCGGAAGCCGCGCTGGCGCCGCTGGGCATGGATCTGCGGTACGCCGAGCTGCGCCCCCTCGGCCGGGCCTTCGATACCCTGCTGAGGCGCCTGCGCGAGCGGGTCGAGCGCGAGCAGTCCTTCGTCCATGACGCGGCCCATGAACTGCGGACGCCGCTGGCGGTGATCGCCGCGCAGGCGCACGTGCTCCTGCATGCGGAGGAACCGGCGGCCCGCGGCGAGGCCTCGGCGGCGATGCTCGACGCCATCGCGCGGAGCGCGCGCCTGTCGCAGCAGTTGCTGGATCTCGCGTCGCTCGACCCGCGCGCCGCGCCCGCCGCCGAAGCCGTCGACATCGCCGCCTTCAGCGCGCGCCTGCTGGCGGAGCGGAACGCGGACGCCCGGCAACGAGGGCTGGCCCTCTCGCTGGACGCACCGGACCAGGTGCTGGCGCGCCTCGATCGCGGGGCCCTGGCGTCGATCCTGCAGAACCTGCTGGACAACGCGTTGCGCTACGTGCCCGCGGGCGGCCGCATCGAGGTCGTCCTGGCGGTCGACCCGGACGGCGGACTGCGTCTGAGCGTTGCCGACGACGGCCCCGGGATCGCCGAGCCCGATCGGGCGCGGGTGTTCGACCGCTTCTGGCGGGGACCGGGCCACGACCAGCCGGGATCGGGCCTGGGTCTGGCGATCGTGCGGCAGGCTGCCGAGCGCCTGGGCGGCCTCCTCACCGTGGAGACCGGACTCGACGGCCGGGGCGTGCGCTTCGAGCTGCGGGTGCCGGCCGCGATCTTGGGCATTCCTTAAGGTCCGCGTTTCCAGAATGGCGGCGTCAATGTCGACAGCCTTCTGAAAGCAGCAGTGAAGACGTTTCCGCACCGACTTCTCGCCACGATCCCGCTGGCATGGATCGCCTCGGCGGCGCTGGCCGCCGATCCCTACGCGGGGCTCTCGTGGGCCACGCCCGGCGAGGCGCGCCTGGACATCGGTCCCTCGACCACGATCAGGAACGACAACCACCCCACCGCCCTGCGGCTGTACGGCGGCCTGCGCTTCAGCCCCGAATGGTCGGTGGAGGCGGGTTACGGCGCCTTCGGCCACTGGCGATTCACGGATCCGACGCCCGGCTCCCGCGACACGGCGCGGATCTCCTCCGATGTCTTCTCGCTCGCGGGGCGCTACACGGTGGACCTGGACGACACCTTCGCGGTGTTCGGCAAGGCCGGTCTGGCGCTGAACCGCTTCCGGTACCGGGACTCGCTGGGGCAGTCGGCCCGTGACCGCCTGGTGCGTCCGATGTGGGGCCTCGGCGTCGAGGCCAGGTTCGGCGACCGGCTGTCCGTGCCGTTGGAATTCGAATCCTTCGGCGGCGGGCGGACGCAGCTCGGCGAGTTCCGCCAACGCAAGCTGGAGATCGGCGTGAAGCTCGGCTTCTGACCGTCACGCCGGCCGCGTCGATGGTGACGCGGCTACCCGTGCGACGCCGGTTCCCGGGCCGGCGGCTGCGGCGCCAGATAGCCGGCCATCAGGAACAGCGCCCCCATGCCGAGCAGGCTGCCGACGATGCCCATCGGCGACAGCGCCAAGCTGCCCAGCGACAGCAGCAGCTTGACCGCCGAGCCGGCCAGGACGGCGGCCGAGACCTGCCAGGCCAGGCGGCGACCGCCGCGCGTGCTCAGGAACAGGAAGCCCACGCCGACGGCAGCCAGCGCCACCGGCAGCAGGTAGCTGCTCCACGCGAGCAGGAACGCCTGCCGCGGCGCATCGGTGAGGCCGCGGACGATCACATAGCTCATCGCCACGCCGACCGCCGTGGCGGCAACGCTGCGGACCTGCGCGGGCACGCCTTCGCCGAGCTGCCACCAGGTCACCAGCGCGGCATGGAACGATGCCGCCGCCAGCACCCATTCCACGCTGTTCGTGCCTGCATCGGGCCAGGCCGCAAGCACCAGCGGAATCGGAGATCCCAGCAGCGCCGCGTGCGCCACGCTGGCGGACGTGATGAAGAACTCCCTGGCCGACGGCGCATCGACGCGCAGCCGGCGCGACGCATGCGCGAAGGCTGCGGTACCGGCCACGGCGAGCAAGGTGACCAGCGACCAGCTGCTGTTGAAGACGAAGGCCACGACCGCCGGCAGCAGGTGCGCGAGCCAGAGCAGCGCCTTCGCGCGCTCCGCCGCGCCGGGGCTGAGCGTCCGGCGCAGCGACAGGAAGGCCGCCGCCGCGCCGAAGACCACGGGCGCGACCAGCGCGCCGAGCGCCAGCGCCCGCGGCGCCTCCTGCGCCACGGTCAAGGTCGCCAGCCATCCTCCGGCCAGCACCGCCGCGTAGATGGAGCGGACGAGGGTGACGTCGGACGGCGTCGCATCGCGCGCGCCCTGCGTGGTCGTGGTCGTGGTCGTGGTCGTGGTCGTGGTCGAGGTCGAGGACGACGTGGAACGGCCCAGCACATGCGCCAGCAGGGTCGCCGCGAGCATGAGCAGCGTGAACATCGGCAGCAGCTCGAAGCCGAGTCCGACATGGCGGTACGAGAGCACCGCCGCCGCCGCGACGGTCACGGTCGCCGCCAGCCCGGCGTCGACCGCCCGTCCCTCGCGCTGCATGCGCAGCGACAGCGCGAGGCCCGCCAGCAGCAGCAAGGCGACGGGCCACGACGCCGGCACGTCGAGCACCGCGAGGGCGCCGACCGCCACGAGGCCGCGCGCCACGAGGCGCCGGAAGACGGATTGCGCGCGGGTCGTCAGCGTCAGGATGGCGCCCTCGGCGAACAGGCCGAAGCTCGCGACCGACCGCGCGAGGTCGCCCTGCACCAGTCCGGCCGCCACGCTCAGCGCGCTCAGCACCCAGGCGGTCTCGCGCAGCGCCTGCTGCCGGAACACCTTGAGGCCGATGAAGGCGAGCACCGCCGCCGTGACGAAGGCGACGACCAGGAACGCGGTCGGCGCGAGCAGCCAGCTCTCCAGCGCCAGGAACACGACGGCGGTCGTCGAGAAGCAGGCGCTGAGGATCGGGATCTCGCGCGCTGGAGCGGACGACACATCACCGCGCGCCACCTCGGCGGGGCTGTGACGATGCGCCCAGGCCAGGGCCCAGCCCGCGAACTGGACGACGTAGGCCAGCAGCAGCGCCTGCTGCTGCCACGCGGGCAACGCGGGCTCGTGGCTCGCACCCACGTAGGCCAACGAGGCCAGGCCCGTGGCGCAGACGTGGGCGTGGATGCCGATCTCCAGCCAGCGACGCGACAGGCTCACCCACAACGCGAAAGTCGTGACGATGAGGCCGTAGCCCAGATTGAACAGCAGGCCGGCGTGACCGTACATGGCCAGCAGCGGCGCGGCATAGGCGCCGAGGAAACCGACACCGGCCAGGACCTTCGCGTCCTCCTTCAACGCGCGATACACCAGCGCGCCGGCGATCGCCGTGAAGAGGACCAGCGCGACGGTCGGCGAGACGACCTCGTACACCGACGCGCCGACATAGGTCGCGAGGAAACCGATGGCGGCGGCGCCGCCCTGCACGACCTGACCCCACAACGTGTTGCGCGCGCTCAGCCGGATGCCGGCGACCCCGAGCGCCGCTCCCGCGCCCCATCCCAGCGACACCTTGGCGAGCGGCGACAGCAGATGGCCCCATTCGATGGAGCGGAACAGCACCACGAAGCCGAGCAGCAGCAGGACGATGCCGGCGACGGCGAAGAGGTTCCTGCGCAGCAGGTCGAAGAACGCCACCTGCCACTGCGGCATGGCGGGAGTCGCGGGCGGTTTCGGGACGGTGCGGGGCGCCGCCGGCGCGGATGGCGAAGGTGCTGCTGCGATCGGCGCCTCGGCTGACGCGAGCGCAGCCGTCGCCGCCGTCACCGACAGGGGCATCGACTGGTCGCTGTGCTGAGGAAGGGGCGACGTCACTGCCGACGGTGCGACGACGGACGCTGTCGCAGGCATTGCAGGCGGCGGTGCAGGCGTCGACGTCGACGAAGTCGGCTCTGCGGTCGACTTCAACGCTGCCGCTGCGGCTGCCGGTGACGTGATGCCCTGCGGCCCATGCCGCGCCGCGTTCTGCGTCGCGAGCTGCTCCTCCAGGACCCGGACGCGCCGCTTCACGTTGGTGAGTTGCCACCACAGATAGCCCAGGGCGGCGAGCAGGCAGAAAGCTTCGAAGGAATCCATGTCGCGCGCGGCCGGAGCAGGTCGGGGGAAGGCCCGAAGTGTCTTTCAGGCGCGAACCGCGTCAATGGACGAAAGTCCTGTGGTAGCGCTTGGTGATGCCGGAGAGGCTGCCCCGCTCGACCACGCCTCTGCCGGAATCATCGACAGGTAGGCGACTCCACCTCGTATCCGAGCCAGAGATACAGATGGGAAGCGACCTTGCCGCCCCGCTTGTCGATCAGGTGCACACCTTCGCGACCCAGGCAAAGTTCAGCGCGGACGCGACTGCCATCCTGGCCGGTGACTCGAAGGCTGCTTGCATCGCCTGACACGGCCCCGACGTCACCGAAGGCCGCGAGTCCGACGAACGGAAGATCGGCCCAGTCGCCGGGAACCTTCGCACGATAGAGCTGCGGTTTGGCATCGGTCAGCTTGTTGGCGGCGTTGACGTCTTCGGTGGTTGGCTGCAGGTCGCTGCCGCGCAGCAGCTTGCAGCACTGGGGCCGCGACTGCCCATCCGCATATTGCAGGTGAATGGTCGCCGTCGCCGGAACGACGCGGTCGGTGACCAGCAATGCATTGCCGTCACCGTCCAAGGTCACGAGACCGAATGCGATGTTGGGAGAACCGACACATGCCGAGCACCACAACAGAAGTGCCGCCAGCGGCAGCGCCAGTGTTCGGAATCTAGTGAGCATGGTCTGAGAAATTTGTCCTGTGGCTCATGCTTCGGCTGATGCCGGCAGACGTGTTGCAGCCCACGCCAGTCCGAATGGCAATCGCGGCGGTCCGAACACGACATGCAGGACGCGGCGCCTGCTGGTCCCGGTGGACTTCGACGACGCGTGCAGCGCCAGCGGGCGCATGACCAGCGCGTCGCCCGCCGCGGCGAGGCAGGTGGACTCGCCCCGGTCGGCACGGACCGCCGCGGCCGCTTCCGGCGAGAGCACCCCCAGCCGGTGCGAACCCGGGACCACGCGCAGCGGTCCATCTTCCACGCCGCAGGCATCGAGGTGCAGGCGGACGGCGATCAACTGTTCCAGGACCTGCGGCGGCGGCTGCACGAACACCGTGCCCTCCTTGTCGGACCAGCCCCGCAGCATCGGCGCCTCCACACGTCGCGCCACCGGGATGCTCAGGTCCAGATGCAGGGCGACCAGCCAGTTGCGATCGCTCGACTTCTCGAAGTAGGTGCACTGGACCGCGACGTGGTCCTCCGGGATCAGCGACCGCAGCACGCGATGCGCCTGCAGTGTGGTCGCCAAAGCGGCGATCTCCGGCCTGTCCAGGAGGCAGCGGGAGCCGCCCACGGCGCCCTCGCGCAACATCACCGGCGCCAGCGCCTTCAGTTCCTCGGGATCGACCACGGACTCGATCAACGCGAATCCGCCAGCCTCGAAATCGACGTCGACACTCATGCGGCGCATTCTGCGGGAAGTCGGAGACCGACCGTCGACGCCGCCGTTGCCGTCGCCCCCAACGACAACGGGGGACCGAGCCCTCCGGCCCCGTCCCCCGTCTGACTGTCAGCGCGCGAGTGCGCGCTCAGCCGCTCAACGCGCCGATTCGATGCGCTGCGCGTTCAGGCCGTCCGACACGATGAACTCGAAGCGGCCGCCGGCCGGCAGTTCATGCGTATCCAGCGTGGCCTCGCCACCTTGCAGGTCCTGCGCCAGGTTCAGGCGGCGGGTGCCGTCCGTCCAGGTCACGCTCAGGAACGGCGCGGCGTCCGCATCCCAGCGCAGCGTCGCCTTGCCGCCGGCTTCCTTCACCGACACCTGCGCACGGCTGCCGCCGGCCGCCTGGGCCTTGGCACGGGCGCTGGTCACGCGCGCCTGGGCCTGCGCCAGGGTCACGCCGTCCTTCAGCACGCTGATGCTGGCGATGTTGTCGACCTTCGGCACGAGCACGCTGAAGTGCTGGTTGTCGCCGTCATGGTCCAGCGACTGCGCCGTGAAGGCCTGGTCCACGATCTGGCCGCCCGTCGTCTGCACGCGCAGCACGTACGGGCCGGAGGCCACGTCAGGCTTGGCGAACAGCGACTTCACCGGATTCACCTCGACCTGGCGGCCGTTGATGTTGCCGCTGATCAGCAGCACGTCCTGCGCCACCGCCTTGGCTTCCGCCGCCTGTGCCTTGACCGTGTCGGCCGGCGTCAGGAAGGTCTGCATGATGCGGTAGTTGTAGTCCGAGAACACCGTGCCGCCGCAGTAGCTCATGATGTCGTGGCGGTCCGTCGGGCGCGGGTCGTAGAACGAGTTCGTGTCCGACAGGTAGCTCCAGATGTAGCGGCCCGGCTTGCCCAGGTTGGCGTCCGGGTACGGGTACTTCGGATCCGGCGAACCGGCGCCGCCGCAGGCCGCGTGCGGCAGCGAGAAGTTGTGGCCGAGTTCGTGCGCGACGACATCGCGCACCGTGTCCGGATTGCTCGGCATGTCGAAACCGACCGCCGAGTTGCCGGGCACGTAGCCCAGACCCGCCAGGCCCCAGGTGCGCTTCGGGATGAAGCCGAAGTAGTAGTCGTGGCGCGCGGCGCCCTCGATGCGGTGCAGGTCGGCCAGCTCGCCCAGGATCTTGCCGAAGGCATCGCTCCACTGCGCGTCGGTGGTCGGCAGCGTCGTGACCTTGCCCGACACGAAGACCGGATGCGACTGGGGCGTCACCGTGGACACCGGGAACAGCGCGCGCAGGTGACCGGTCTGGTCCACCGGCAGCTGGCCGGTCGTGCCGGCGATGCGCACCGCGATCGGCACGAAACGCATCGGCGTGCCGCCGCCGACGCGAGGCGTGAAGGTCTGCGCCGCGGCGCCGGCCACGGTGACCGTCACCTTCAGGCCGTTCTTGACCAGCTCGGCCGGCACGGAGACCGTGTAGGCGTCGTCGAAGGATTGCGTGTCGGAGACCGTCGTCGGCAGGCCGCGGCGCGGCGCGGCCAGCACCAGGTCGCGGCTGCTGCCGTCGACGGTGTTCTCGACGCGCACCAGGCCCGTCGGCGCGGCGGTGCCGGCCGGCGCGGTCACGTTGACCTTCAGCAGCGTCGGCTTGTTGGCGACCAGCACCAGCTGGTTGTCCGTGCTGCCGTAGAGCATCGACTGCGCGAACTGCACCGACGCCAGCGTCACGTTCGACGAGACGATCTTCGTGACGCGCATCGAGGAGACCGCGTCATTCATGCTGACCGAGGTCAGGTTGGCGTTGTCCGCCGTCAGCGTGACCGAGCGGCCGCCGAAGTTGATGTCGGCGAACAGCTCCACCTTGAAACCGGCGGGCACGCGGATGGACGAGACACGGTCGTTCCAGGTCGGTCCGATCCAGCTCGTCGTCGTGCTGCGGCACAGGCCGGCGCCGGTGTAGTTGGCGTGTTCATAGAAGCAGACCTGCGGATCCGCGGCCGCGGTGACGGCGCCCGCCGCTGCCGTGGCGGTGCCGCTCTGCTGGCCCGCCGCGACCAGGCCGCCGGCGCCGTCGCTGCCGCCGCCGCAACCGACGAGCACGCCGGCCAGGGCCAGCGACAGGGCCAGCGGATGCAGGCGGAGTGCGCCGGTCGGGCGCTGGGTGGTGATCGTCATGGAATCCGTCCTTTAGACCTTTGGAGGTAGGCGGCGGATTATTCGGAGCGCTCTGCGCACGGCGTGCAACCGGTCGCGCCGATTCGTAAGCGGTCGCAAGCAGGTTTCCAGCCTTTCGGGCTTTACACGGCGGACACGCGCCCTCGCCGGCCCGAAACCACGCAACGCCTGGTTGCATTCGAAACCGAAAACGCGTCGCCGATTCAGGGACAGCCATGAAAGCGATTTCATAAAACGCCACAGAATCGCCGGCGATCGACCGAGGCCGCGCGGATGTCGCGCTGCGCCCGACCGGTCCCTCAACCCCAAGGGAGCTCGCGATGACACTGTCCCACTCGTTCCGCCGTCCTGTCCTCACCGGTCTGCTGGCCGCCCTCGCCCTGTGCGGCGTGGCGTCGAGCGCCCTCGCCCAGACCAAGGTGGTCGGCTACATCCCGGCGTGGAAGAACCTGCGCGCCGTCGCCGACCGCACCGACCTGAGCAAGCTCACGCACATCAACCTCGCCTTCGCGAATCCGTCGGGCAGCGGCGCCTTCCTCAGCAACGGCAATCCGACCTGCATGGACGCCTCCGGCGCCGACATCAGCTACGTGGTGCAGAAGGCCCACGCGGCGGGCGTGAAAGTGCTGATCTCGGTGGCGGGCGGCTCGATCCCCGGCTGCTCCGGCAACTGGCAGAGCCTGCTGGCACCCGGCAGCCGCGCGGCCACGGTCAACGGCCTGGCGCAGTTCGTCAACACCTACGGGCTGGACGGCGCGGACATCGACATCGAAGGCAGCCTGCTGACCGCCATCGACCGCGCCGGCAACTACACGCCGTTCATCCAGGCGCTGCGCGCCGCGCTGCCGGGCAAGCTGGTCACCGCGGCCACGGCCACCTACGAGGGCGGGATGATCCCGGTCTCCTCGATCCCGCATTTCGACTTCGTGACCATCATGTCCTACGACAACGTGGGACCGAGCTGGGGTCAGGTCGGCCAGGAGCACTCGAGCTACGCGATGGCCCAGAGCAACGTCGCGACCTGGCAGTCGCGCGGCCTGCCCAAGGACAAGCTGGTGCTGGGCGTGCCGTTCTACGGCTACGGCTTCAACGGCTATGCGTCGGACTACGGCTTCAACGACATCATCAACCAGTTCGGCGCGTCCGCAGCGCAGAAGGACCTGATCGGCACGCTGTGCGCGAGCTGCGGCTACATCACCTACAACGGCATCCCGACCATCAAGGCCAAGACGCGGCTGGCGCTGCAGCAAGGCGCGGGCGTGATGATCTGGGAGCTGGCGCAGGACGGCAACGGCGCCAACAGCCTGCTGACGGCCATCCGTTCCGAGATCGGCGGCGGCACCACGCCGCCCCCGTCGACCGGCAAGCTGATCGAGGCCGAGGCCTTCACCAACCAGAGCGGCGTGCAGACCGAGGCCTGCAGCGAAGGCGGCAGCAACGTCGGCTGGATCGATGCCGGCGATTGGATGGCCTACGCCAACGTCAACTTCCCGAGCAGCGGCAGCTACCGCGTCGAGTACCGCGTCGCCAGCCCGAGCGGCTCGCGCCTGTCGCTGGACCTGAACGCCGGCAGCATCCAGCTCGGCCAGGTCACGATCCCGGCCACCGGCGGCTGGCAGAACTGGACGACGGTCTCGCACACGGTCAACGTCAACGCCGGCACCTACGCGCTCGGCGTCTACGCGCCGGCCGGCGGCTGGAACCTGAACTGGGTGCGCATCACGAAGCTGTGAGCACGCGCTGAGGGCATGGTGCTCTCCCGCGCTGGCGGGGAGCGCCGCTTCAGGTCAGCGCGGCACCGCGCGCGATCAGCCGCGGCGCCGACGGCTCGGTCATGTCGCCGGCACGCGGATCAGCACGGACAAGGTCGGCAGATCGGCGCGCTCGCGGAAGAACAGCAGCAGGTCGGAGTGCGCCTTGAAACAGGTCAGGCTCGCGCCGAGCGGCAGTGCGCGAGGCGTTTCAGCCCGCGCCTGTTTCAGCAGGGCCTCGTCGATCGGCTGTCCCTGGTACGTGACGGCGTCGATGCGCGCCGTCTGGTCGCGACGTTCGAACGAGGTCTGGACGACGATGCGCCGCCGCGAACTCGTGCATTCGAAATCGTTGGTGGCGCGGATGATCCCGGGACGCTCGTCCTCGCGGAGTTCCAGCGTCGACAGGTCGGTCGATTGAGCCACAGCAGCGGCGGCGCCGAGCATCAGCAACGGCAGCAGCGCCGCCATGGGCAGCTTGTTGAAAGTCTTGATGATGGTCTCCCTGCGCCCGCCGTCCGGCGGGATGGCCGCGCGGTCCGGGCGAGTGCAGCACCTTATCCCAAGACCGGCTCAAGACCGGCGCACGAGCAGGTCACGGACGGGTCATGGGCAGGGTCCGCCCGATTCACGCCCGCGCCGCACCCGTGCCGCGCCAGGATCACTTGAGCATCAGCTCCACGTCCTGTCCCGGATCGCCGCAGCCGTCCAGGCGCAGGCGCAGGAACTCGAGGTCCAGGTGGAGGTGCTCGACCAGTTCGGGCACCGCGGTCGTGAGCGCCGCGATGCGGTCGACGTTCGTGTCGCAGGCGTCGGCCACCACCTCGGACAGGTGCAGGATCGCGGCGAGCATCGAGAAGGGCTTGACCTCCAGCGGCACGTTCGCATCCTTGAAGGCCTCGACCAGGTCGGCCGGGAAGTGCCAGTGCGCGGCCAGCGCCGCCGTGACGTCGGCATGCGTGCAGCCGAAGCGGTGCGATTCCAGCGAGAAGCGGCTGCCGGGCTCGGCCGCGTGGGCTTCCACGTCGGCGACCTGATCGGGCTCGCTCATCGCCATCATCAACTGGCCGGTGCGCAGCATCAGGCCGGCGAGGTAGGCGGTGTCCGCGTCGCCGTGCAGCAGCTTGGCCAGCAGCCGCGCATACCCGGCCGTGCGCATGCTGTGGCGCCAGAAGCGCTGGCGGTCCAGGCCCTTCACGTCGGGGAAGGTGCCCGTCAGGCTGGCCGCCATCGCGAGGTTGCGCAGCGTCTCCAGGCCCAGCGCCATCGCCGCGTCCTGCAGCGTGCTGATCGTGTGCGACGGGCTGTAGCGCGCGGAGTTGGCGAGTCGCAGCACCTTGGCCGCGAGCGTCGAATCCTTGCCGATCAGTTCGGCGATCTGGCCGAGCGAGACGCCGTCGTCGTCCAGGCTGCGCAGCAGCTTGCGTCCGACCTCGGGCATCACCGGAAGGCTGGCGTGCCCCCCGAAGAATCGTTCCGCGCTGGAAACGGTGGTGGTGGCGGGGGTCACGCTGGCGATCGTCACATTGGCCTCCTTGGGGACGCAACGGAAAGTGTGGCGACCAGTCTAAGCCGCTCAGCGACCGCGCGCCAGCGCCAGCAGCTCGACCCGGTCCAGCAGCCCGATGCGGTAGCCCCGGACCGCCACGATGCCACGGTCGGCGAGCTGGCGCAGCGTGCGCGACAGCGTCTCCGGGGAGATCGACAGCTGCGCCGCCACGTCCCGCTTGCGCTCGGCCAGCTGCAGTTCCTGCGCGGCGCCGGCCTGCGCGAGCAGCCAGGCGGCCACGCGACCGGTGGCGTCCTTCATCGTCAGGCCGCGGATCGCGTCCTGCGCGTCCCGCAACTGCGCCGCCGACGTCCGCACCAGCGCCTCCAGCACCAGCGGCTGCGAGCGCAGCCACATCGTCGCCACCGCCATCGGCCAGACCATCAGCAGCGCCGAGGAGGACACGACGCTGACATCCTCCTCGTAGCGGCCTTCCAGCCAGGCGGTGTGCAGGTCCAGCCACTGCGGCCCGGTCAGCGGACCGCGCGCGGCGACCTTGCCGTCGCACAGCGCCAGCATGGCCACGGCGGCGTCGCCGCGACGGATCGCCAGCTCGCCGGCCTGGCAGCGCCGCACCTGCGTCATGCCGGCCAGCGCGGACCAGCTTCCGCCGTCGAGCAGCACGTCGCCGAGCAGCGCGCGCCACGGGATCGGATGGCCGGGGCCGGGGATCAGACCGGCGCTGGCAGGTGGCGACGGGGGTGGAGAGAGGTCGGGGGTCAGAGGGGCAATCACGGGCGTTCTCGGAAACCGGGAATGCCGGACTGTCCTCGCCCTGGACGGAAATTGCCTTGAGGCGCGTCAACATCTGGTCAATCTCCCCCTGGATTCGCTCCACGGGGGATATCCGCTGCCCTGCCGCTGCCCTGCCGATGCCCGGCTGTCGACGCCTGACCCTCGACGGATCAGCGGATCAGCAGCGCGCGGAAGTCGTTGACGTTGGTCTGCGTCGGTCCGGTGATCAGCAGGTCGCCCAGGGCCTCGAACAGCGCGTAGCCGTTGTTGGCCGCCAGCAGGTCCGCCGGCTTCAGGCCGAGCGCGCGGGCGCGCTCGAGGGTACTGGGGCTGAGGAAGGCGCCGGCGTTGTCCTCGACGCCGTCGATGCCGTCGGTGTCCGCGGCCAGGCCCCAGACCTCCGGCTGCCCGTCCAGCGCGATCGCGCAGCCGAGCACGAACTCGCCGGCCCGGCCGCCACGTCCGGGCTGCGGGACCAGCGTGACCGTGGTCTCGCCGCCGGACAGGATCAGGCAGGGCTTCGCGAAAGGTTCGCCGTGCCGTGCCACCGAGCGCGCCAGCGCGGCGTGCACGCGGCCGACCTCGCGGGACTCGCCCTCGATCTCGTCGGACAGCACGTGCGCGGTGATGCCCAGCGCGCGCGCCGCCTCGGCGGCCGCGAGCAGGCTCTGGCGCGGCGCCGCGATGATGCGCTGCTCATGGCCGTCGAAGCAGGGGTCGCCGGGCTTGGGCGTCTCCCACTCACCGCGCTCCAGCGCGTCGACGGCGAGCTGCGGCAAGGCGATGCGGTAGCGGCGGCAGATCGCCAGCGCCTCGGCGCAGGTGCTCGCGTCGGGCACCGTCGGGCCGGAGGCGATCACCTGCGGATCGTCGCCCGGCACGTCGGAGATCATCAGCGTCAGCACCTTGGCCGGCGCGCAGGCGGCGGCCAGCCGGCCACCCTTGATGCCGCTGAGGTGCTTGCGCACGCAGTTCATCTCGACGATGTTGGCGCCGCTGGCCAGCAGCGCGCGGTTCACCGCCTGCTTGTCGGCCAGCGTCAGCCCCGGTGCCGGCAATGGCATCAGCGCCGAGCCTCCGCCCGAGATCAGGCAGATCACCTGGTCGTCGGGCGTCGGGTTGAAGTCGCGCACCTTCTGCATCATCCGGGCCGCGGCGCGCTCGCCGGCGGCGTCGGGCACCGGATGCGCGGCCTCGACCATCTCTATGCGGCGCGGCCGGTAGTCCGGCGGGATGTGGCCGTAGCGCGTGATCACCAGCCCGGTCATGGGCGCACTGGCCGGCCAGGCGGCCTCGAAGGCCTGCGCCATCGACCCGCCGCCCTTGCCCGCACCGATCACCAGCGTGCGACCCTTGGGGGCGGCGGCAGGTGACTGGCCAGGATCTTCCCCGGCAGCGCGCGGTCCACCGCGACGCGGTAGAGGTGCCTCAGCAGCGCGCGGGGATCGGCGACCAGGTCGGCCGGAGGAACGGAGGCGTCGGAGGGCTGGCTCATGACCGGTGATTGTGGAGACCTGGCCCCTCAGGCGGCGTCCGTAGTGCTACCGACCTCGTGATTGGCCAGCACTTCCAGCGCGCGCACCAGCGCCGAGTGGTCGAGCTGGTCCCAGCCCTGCGCCGCGGCGGCCTGCATCAGCTGCGCGGTGTTGGCCGTGTTGGGCAGCGCCACGTTCATGGACTTGGCGCTCTGCAGCGCGAGGTTCAGGTCCTTCTGGTGCAGCGCGATCCGGAAGCCCGGATTGAAGGTGCGCTTGATCATGCGCTCACCGTGGACCTCGAGGATGCGGCTGGAGGCGAAGCCGCCCATCAGCGCCTCGCGCACCTTGGCCGGATCGGCGCCGGCCTTGGAGGCGAAGACCAGCGCCTCGCTCACGGCGGCGATGTTCAGCGCCACGATGATCTGGTTGGCGACCTTGGTGACCTGACCCGCGCTCGCGCCGCCGACCAGCGTGATGTTCTTGCCCATCAGCTCGAACAGCGGCTTGATGCGCGCGAAGGTGGACTCCTTGCCGCCGACCATGATCGACAGCGTGCCGGCCTTGGCGCCGACCTCGCCACCGGAGACCGGCGCGTCCAGCCATTCGGCGCCGAGCGCTTCGATGCGAGCGGCGAAGTCCTTGGTCGCGATCGGCGAGATCGAGCTCATGTCCACGACCGTCTTGCCCGCGCCCTTGCCGCCGGCGAACGCGGCGGCGATGCCGCCCTCGCCGAACAGCACGCGCTCGACGTCCGGCGTGTCCGGGACCATCGTGAAGATCACGTCGGCCTGCTCGGCCACGTCCGTCGCGCTGGCGCAGACGGTGGCGCCGGCGGCGGCCACTTCCTCGCGCACCTTGCTGCGCGTCTGGACGAACAGCTGATGCCCGCCCTGCGCGAGACGCACCGCCATGGGCGCGCCCATGATGCCCAGGCCGATGAAACCGATCTTGATGCTCATTGCAGTTCTCACTTTCACTACTGATTCAATGGTCGTCTTGACCAAGCAGGGCACGAGGCGCCGGGTTTGCCGGGCCTCGGAGCCGCCCCCGGGGGCGCGCGAAGCGCGTAGGAGGGGTCAAAACTTGTCGCGCAGACCTTGGGTCGCGCTGCGGAAGATGCCGAGGTCGCTGCCGACGGCGACGAAGGTGGCACCCTGCTCGATGTAGCGGCGCGCATCGGCCTCGACCGGCGCCAGGATGCCGACCGGCTTGCCCGCGGCCTTGCAGGCGGCGTAGATCGTCGCCATCGCCGCCTGCACGTCCGGGTGCTGCGGGTTGCCGAGGTGGCCGTAACCGGCCGCCAGGTCGGACGGGCCGATGAACACGGCGTCCACGCCGTCGATCGCGGCGATCTCCGCGACGGCGGCCACGCCGGCCGGGCTCTCGATCTGGACGACCACGGTGATCTGCTCGTTGATGCCCTGGAAGTAGCCGGGCACCGTGCCGTAGCGGTTGTTGCGCTGCGAGACGGACACGCCACGGATGCCTTGCGGCGGATAACGCGTCGAGGCGACGGCCCGGGCCGCCTCCTCCGCGCTCTCGACGAACGGGACCAGGAAGTTGGAGAAGCCCGCGTCGAGCAGCCGCTTGATCTCCACGGCGTTGTTGCTGCTCGGCCGCACGACCGGCGCGCTCACGCTGTCCTTGAGCGCCATCAGTTGCGGCACGAAGCTGCTGACCTCGTTGGGCGAGTGTTCGCCGTCCAGCAGCAGCCAGTCGAAGCCGGCCACGCCCAGCACCTCGGTGCTGATCGGGCTGGCGAGCGAGCACCAGCAGCCGATCAGGCGCTCGCCGGCGATCAGGCGCTGGCGCAGCGTGTTGGGGAAGGCGGAATAAGGCGTGGTCGGCGTCGGCATGACGGGCTCCTCAGGTCGGAATCAAACGGGTCTGCGTCGACGCGACCGACGACGCATCCAGCGATGCGCCTTCGATGCGCCGATCGGCAATCAATCGAGCTTCAGTCCGCTCTTGGCCACGACGCCCGCCCACTTCTTGCGCTCGGCGTTGAAGAAGGTGTCCATCTCGGCGGCGTTCATCGTGTTGACCTCGGCGCCCTGCGCGGCCAGGCGCGCGCGGACGTCGGGCATGCGGATGATGGCGATCAGCGCGGCCGACAGCTTGTCGATGTTGGCCTTGGGCATGTTGGCCGGGGCCAGGATGCCCTGCCAGGTGCCGGACTCGAAGCCGGTGGCGCCCTGCTCGGCCAGCGTCGGCACGTTGGGCAGCAGCGGCACGCGGGTGGACTTGCTCACGCCAATGACCTTGAGCTTGTTCTGCTGCACGAAGGGCAGCGTCGCGAGCATGCCGTTCATCAGCACCTGCGTCTGGCCGGCGATGGTGTCGGTGACGGCCTGCGAGCCGCCCTTGTACGGGATGTATTCCCACTTCGCGCCGGTCAGGCTGGCGACCTGGAAGCCGGCCAGGTGGGGCGCACTGCCCATCGCGGTGACGGCGAAGTCGATCTTGGACTTCTTGGACAGCTCGACCAGTTCCTTCAGGTTGTTGGCCGGCACCGACGGGTGGACGACCAGCATGTGCGGCGAGTACGCCAGCATCGCCACGCCCTTCAGGTCCTTGGACGGATCGAAGTTGAGCTTGGTGTACAGCGACGGGCTGATGGCCAGCGCGCTGACATCGCACAGCATGATGGTGTAGCCGTCGTTGGCCTTGGCGGTCTGGTCGGCGCCCATGTTGCCGCTGGCGCCGGGCTTGTTCTCGACGATGACGGTCTGCTTGAGCGCCTCGCCCAGCAGCGGCGAGATGATGCGGGCGATGATGTCCGAGGAGCCGCCCGGGGTGTACGGGACGATGATCTTCAGCGGCTTGCTGGGCCAGGCGGCTTGCGCGTAGGCGCTGGGGGCAACACCTGCCACCGCGGCCACAGCGGCGGCGGCGGCGGCGGTCTTGATGAGGGCACGGCGGGCGAACTTCTTGTCTTGCATGTTGTCTCTCTCCAGGTGTCGTTCGGGGGGATCGTTCAGCGGACCATGCAGGGCCGCTTGGGATCGAACTTCCAGTCGGGGATCAGGTGCTGCATGGCGATGGCGTCGTCGCGCGCGCCCAGGCCGTGCTGCAGGTAGAGCTGGTGGGCCGCTTCGACGGCCTTCATGTCGAGCGTCACGCCGAGACCCGGCGCGGTCGGGACCGCGACCTCGCCGTCGACGATCTGCAGCGGCTTCTCGGTCAGGAACTGGCCATCCTGCCAGATCCAGTGCGTGTCGATCGCGGTGAGGCGACCCGGCGCGGCGGCCGCGGCATGCGTGAACATCGCCAGCGACACATCGAAGTGGTTGTTGGAATGCGAGCCCCAGGTGAGGCCGAAGTCGCGGCAGGTCTGCGCGACGCGGACCGCGCCGGACAGGGTCCAGAAGTGCGGGTCGGCCAGCGGGATGTCGACGGACTGCAGGCTGAGCGCGTGCGTGAACTGGCGCCAGTCGGTGGCGACCATGTTGGTGGCCGTCGGCAGGCCGGTGGCGCGGCGGAACTCGGCCATCACCTCGCGGCCGGAGAAGCCCTCCTCCGCGCCGCAGGGATCCTCGGCGTAGGCGAGCACGCCGCCCAGGTCGCGCAGCAGGCGGATCGCGTCCTTCAGCAGCCAGCCGCCGTTGGGATCGAGCGTGACGCGCGCCTCGGGGAAGCGGGCCTTCAGCGCCTTGATCGCCTCGACCTCCTCCTCGCCGCGCAGCACGCCGCCCTTGAGCTTGAAGTCCTTGAAGCCGTAGCGCGCCTGCGCGGCGGCGGCCTGCTCGACGATGGTCTCCGGCGTCATCGCGACGTGGTGGCGGACCTTCAGCCAGGCGTCGGTCGCGGCATCGCTGCCGGCCTCGTCCTCGGGCGTCTTGTAGGCCAGACCCGTCTTCGTGCGGTCGCCGACGAAGAACAGGTAGCCCAGCATCGCGACGCTGTCGCGCTGCTTGCCTTCGCCGAGCAGCTCGCACACCGGCACGCCCAGGTGCTGGCCGAGCAGGTCCAGCAGCGCGCATTCGACGGCGGTGAGCACGTGGATGGTGGTCCGCAGATCGAAGGTCTGCAGGCCGCGGCCGCCGCTATCGAGGCCCTTGAACTTCTCGCGCACCTGCGCCAGCAGCGCGTTCCACTTCGCGACCGGCTGGCCGACGAGCAGTTCGCCGGCCTGCTCCAGCGTCTTGCGGATGGGCTCGCCGCCGGGGATCTCGGCGATGCCGACGTGGCCGGCGTCGTCCTCGAGGATCAGCAGGTTGCGGGTGAAGAACGGCGCATGGGCGCCGCTCAGGTTCATGAGCATGCCGTCGCGGCCGGCGACCGGGATCGCGCGGGCGGAGGTGACGATGGGACTGCTTGCGCTCACGAGAAGCTCCTGGTCAATCTGAATCAATCGGCGGTGATCTTGCGGGTCTCGATGACCTGCTTCCAGCGCGCGAACTCGGTCTTCTGGAAGGCCTGCGCCTGGTCGGCCGTGTTGGCGACGGTCTCGATGCCGATGTCGGTGAACTTCTGCTTCACCGAGGGCTCGTGCAGCGCGGCCACGATGTCCTTCTGCAGCTGCGCGCGCACGGCGGGCGGCAGGCCCCGGGGGCGGCGACGCCTTGCCACGAGTAGACGTCGGCGCCCTTGATGCCGGACTCGGACAGCGTGGGCACGTTGGGCAGCACGGCGGAGCGCTTGTCGCCGGTCACGGCCAGCGCGCGCAGCTTGCCGCCGAGGATGTGCGGCAGCACCGCGTTGACGTTCTGGAACGAGGCCTCGATCTGGGCGCCCAGCAGGTCGCTGATCGCCGGGGCGCCGCCCTTGTAGGGGACGTGCAGGCCGTTGGTGCCGGTCTGCAGCCAGAACAGCTCGGCGGTGAGGTGGTCGGAGGAGCCGTTGCCCGAGGAGGCGAAGCTCATCTTGCCCGGCTCCTTCTTGAGCGTGTCGATGACGTCCTTGACGCTCTTGAGCGGGGACGAGGCGGGCACGACCAGCACGTTGGGCGCCTGGATGGCGACGGTGAGCAGGTCGATGTCCTTGAGGGCGTCGTACTGGACGGCCTTGATCAGGTGCGGCGCGATGACGAAGGGTCCGAGCGAGGACACCAGCAGCGTGTAGCCGTCGGGCGAGGCGCGCTTGACCTGGGTGGTGCCGAGGGTGCCGGTGGCGCCGGGGCGGTTGTCGACGATGACGGTCTGGCCCCACTTCTTCTGCAGCTCGGCGCCCATGGCGCGGGCCAGCATGTCGGTGGAACCGCCGGCGGGGAACGGGACCACGATGGTCACCGGCCGGTCGGGGAAGCCGCTGGCGTGGGCCAGGCCGGCCGCAAAGGTGGACAGGACGGCGGCGCCGAGGGCGGCACCGGCTTTGACGGCCAGGCGGCGGGTCAGGACGGTCATGGTTTTGTCTCCAGGAAGGAACCGTGGAAACCGCTCTTGGTGCGCCCTCGGGACTCAGCCCAGGGTCGCTTCGGCGGCCTTGTTGTCAGTCATCATACAAGTTGAGTCGCGCGGATGACAAGGCGCGAAACCAGCGCGGCGGATCGGGGAATACACGTATCGAAGTCAGTTCCAGCCCGCGATTTACCGAGTTGAACTATGGGGAGTTCGCGACACGGCTCGCGAGCGCCGCACCGGCGCAAGCCTACGATTTCCAGCCTGTCTGGGCCGAGGAACGGCCTGCTAGGAGACGCTGGAAATGACGATGTATCACTACACCGAATGCGGGCTCGACAACGTCTGGCTCATGAACGGATTTGAATTTCACGAGACGGCGTATGGGCCCGCCATGTCGTTCAGCGCTCACGACGCGATCCACGATGCGCTTGGCTCCTACATCGCCTGCAATCAGGAACGTCTGTCGGGCCAGGAGGTCCGGTTCTTGCGGACCATGTTGGGACTGTCGCAACAAGCCATGGCCAAGGTCCTTCGCCTGCCCACACAGGTCGTGCGTCGCTGGGAGCAAGGCGTTCCGTTGCCCAGGGCCCATGAGGAGATGCTTCGCCGCTTCTACCTCGACTGCGCCGCAGGCGATGAGTCGCTGAAGTCCGCCTTCAAAGCGATCATGGCCCTGGAACGTGCCCTCTATTGGAAGATGACCGAGAACTATCCGCGCTCTTGGAGCGCCAACGCCGCACGCCGGCGCCGTTCGCGGCTGTTGGCCAAATGCGTCCGCATGGCGGCGCGGGCAGCCTCGGTGTCGCGCGCGGCGATCGCGTCGAGGATGCTCTCGTGCTCCGCGTTCACGCGGAGCAGGTAGTCGCGCTGCGCCACCGGGTCCTCGTCGCCCGCGGCCTGCAGGCTCGCGAGGCGCGCGCGCGGGATGCTGGGGGCACCCAGCGTCGCCATCAGCTGCTCGAAGTGCGGGTTGCCCGTCGCGCGGGCAATCTCGAGGTGGAACTGGAAGTCCGACGCCACCGCGTCCCGGCCCGCCTCGGCCGCCTCGGCGAAGGCCGACAGCGCCGCGCGCATGTTGTTCAGGTTCGCGTCGCTGCGCCGCTGCGCGGCCAGCGCCGCCGCCTCGGTCTCGATGCCGATGCGCAGCTCCAGCACCGCGACGACGTCGTGCAAGGTCGCCATCTGCTCCGCGCCGATGCGGAACGGGCCGCCCTCCCCCAGCCCCAGGACGAAGGTCCCGATGCCGTGCCGGGTCTCGACCAGCCCCGCCGCCTGCAGCTTGGAGATCGCCTCCCGGACCACCGTCCGGCTGACCTCGAACTCGGCCATGATCGCCGCCTCGGTCGGCAGCTTGTCGCCGTTGGCGAGCGCACCCGCACGGATCCGGTCCTCCAGCGCGCGGACAAGGCCGAGCGCCAGCGATTTCGGACGGGAACGGGTCAACGAAGCATTCATCACGGGATCAGTTGTACGACAACATCGACCTCCGCGACAACCTCGTTATCTCGGTGTCGCGTCGATGCTGCGTGTTATCGAGCGTTGTTTCGGGGGACGGCGGCCGGCAGGACGCCGGGTGCCGCGGGACGGGGATTGTCCCGGACCGGCGACGCTCAGTGCGTCAGGCGACGTCCAGCGGGAACTTCGTGCAACCCAGCCGCGCCGAGATGTCCCGGCTGGCCGCCTGCAGCATCGCCACGACCTCGGGCGCCTTGGCGTCGTCGTAGCGGAAGGTCGGGAAGCTGACGCTCATGCCGGCGATCGGCTGGCCCAGCCGGTCGAAGATCGGCACGCCGATGCAGCGGATGTGGTCGTCGAATTCCTCGCGGTCCTCGCCGAAGCCCTGCCCCTTCACCCGCTCCAGCTCGGCCTGGAAGGCGGCCGGCTCGATGATGGTCTTGTCGCGGAAGCGCTGGAACTCGGCGCCGGCCAGCACGCGCGCCCGGCGCTCCGGATGCTCCCAGGCCATCAGCACCTTGCCGATCGCCGTGCAGTGCAGCGGCGCGCGACGGCCGATGCGCGAGTACATGCCCAGCATGTGCTTGGAATCGACCTTGTGGACGTAGATGATCTCGCTGTCGATCAGCGTGCCCAGGTGCACCGTCTCGCCGGTGGCGTCGGCCAGCATCTGCATGTGGTGCTTGGACAGGTCGACCAGGTCCGGGTACTGCAGCGCCTTCGCGCCGATCTCGAAGACCTTCATCGCCAGGCCGTAGCGTTCGCTGTCGGTCTCCTGGCGGACGTAGCCCAGCGTCTTCATCGTCTGCAGGAAACGGTAGACCGTCGCCTTGGGCATCGCCAGCCTGACGGACAACTCCGAGATACCGGTATCACTGCGTTCTGACAGGGCCTGCAGGATGGCGAAAACCTTGAGCACGGCGGCCACGGATTCGGGCTGCTGCTTGCCATCGTTCAGATCGTCATCCATGCGCTCGGTGTTCCTGGAAAGGGGAGATTTCACCACAGCCGGCCCGTCCCCGCACCGGCGCGGACTTGGGCGGCCACATCGCGTGCAACCCCGATGGGCAGCCGGTATGGCGGTGTCCAGCCGGCGTCGTCGACGACAGCCTTGTCAGGGTTCGCGACGCGCAGCGAACGCGCCGGATCGAAGGGGGCCCCATTGAAGCTCGAGCCGCGATCCGAGAGTCGATCGCCCTTGAGCAGGCGCGCGACGCGCTCGGGGCCGATGCCCGACGCGGTCTCCCAGGCGTTGGCCTCGCTCAGCACCTGCGATTCGATGCCTACCCCGATCGAGTAGCCGTAGGGATAGTCGCCGTCGGCCGTCGCGACATAGAGGTTGTTGGCGACGTGCACCTGCCCGTAGCGCACGCGCGGCGTGCGCTCCTTCACCTGCTCCCAGAGGTTGTGGTGCAGCGTCACGCGCAGGTGGCCGCGATCGTCGCGATGCCCGTCGCCGCCGCCGATCAGCATCGTCTTGTCGTGCCGGCGGAAGACGTTCCAGGACACGGTGATGAAATCGGAGCGTCGGGTGATGTCGAGCAGTCCGTCGTGCCGCTGCAGGCGCTGACCCAACGCCACCGGTTCGCGCGGATCGGGCCGCTCGCCGTCGTCGAAGGCGCAGTGGTCGATCCACACCTGCGTGGCCTCGCGCAGCGAGACGGTGTCGTACTCGGAGTTCCATTCGCCGTGGCCGTTGTCGTTGGGGTCCCAGGCGGGGAAGAAGTCGTAGGCATCGGAGAAGCGCAGGTTGCGCAGGACCACCTGAGAGACCTTGTCCAGCATCAGCGAGCCGCCGTCGAAGCCGGCGTCGGGGGTGACGCCGACGATCGTCGTGTTCGACGGCACCTTGACCACGACCTGCGCGGCCTGCCGCTTGGCAGAGCGCCTGCGTGCGTCCTCGAGCGGCCCCGAAGGTTCGCGACGCCCCCAGGTCGCCGGGTCGTATTGCCTGACGAAGGCATCGAAGTCGAACGCAGGATCGCGGAAGTCGTCCATGCCCAGGCGGCGTCCCGCGGCCTCCGCGGCGAGGTCGATGCGCGCCGCGACCGCGATCAGCTTGGGCGTGTCGCCGAGCGCGATCGCCGCGTCGAGTTCCGCGCGTGTGCGAACGACGCGGACCGCATCGGGCCTCGCCTTCGCGCCGCCGATCGTGCCGCCGTTCATCGATGCCCAGCCATTGCCGGACGCGATCGCATCGAACGCGACGGCAGGCAATGCGACCGGCAGCGCGAGGTTGCGGTACTCGGCCATGCGATTCGCCGCGTCACCCGTGGCGCTGAACGGACGTCGCGAGGTCGATGCGGACCACGGCGCCAGATGCGGCCCGAACAGGTTGCCGCGCAGCACCGCCTGACCGTTCGGGATCGTCGGCGATGCACGCCATCCGCCGCGGGCGACGCCGCGGTCCCACGCCCGGCCAAGACTGATGCTCGCCGGCGCCACGCCCGGCTCAGCGAGCCAGCGCGAATCCTGGATCAGGAAGCCCCGCGCGAGCGCGTTGGGCGTGCTGGGCGCGATCACGTGCCCACCGTGGCCCGGCACGCGACGACCGGCGCGACTGACGATCAGGCTGTCGTCGATGACCAGCGTCGCGCCGCCGAAGATGAAGTCGACATCGCCACGTATCTCCGTGCGACGCGCGAGCACGCGCGCCTCATGCGTCCCGTCGTTTTCCCGTTCCGCATAGAACGTGTCCTGATGCCCGATGAGCCGCACCTGTTCCAGCTGGATCCGGTCGCCACGCGTCATCAGCGCGACGGCCTGCGCGCCGCCGCTTTCACCGACACCGGCGGGATAGGCCTGCCCATCGCGGACTCGGTCCATCGCGTCGTTCGCGATGGTCAGGCGGGCGAGCTGGACGTCGTCGCTGAACAGCATCACGCTGGCGCTTCCAGGCGTGCCATGGGTCTCCGCGTCGAGCAGCGGCATGCAGCGATGCGCGACCTCGCCTTTCGCTTTCGGCAGCGCGTTGTAGCGGCCTTCGAGGATCACGACCTCGGACGGATCTCCCGCGCCGTACAGCGCGAACGGCGCCTTGTCCTGGATGCAGAGCGGTTCGCGGTAGATGCCGGGCTTCACGAGCACGTACGCGCGCGGGGCCGTCCCCGCCGCCCTTGCGGGCAGCGCATCGATCGCCGCCTGCACCGTGCGGTGCGTGCCGCTGCCGTCCGCGGCGACGACAAAGGTCGGCGTCCAAAGCGAGGGATCGAGCGGCGCCGGCTGCCAGTCGCCGAGGTAAGCGGCGACGGTCGCCGTCGCCGCCTGCGCGTCGGAGAGTTGGGGGCGATCCGGTATCGGGGCCGTCGACGCCACCGCGGCCTCGCCCGACAACCCCATGAGGACCAGACTCGCCGTCACGACTGCGCGCCGCATCCCCATCCGCCCCTGCATCACAGATCCGCCAGATACAGCGCCGGCTCGCCCTCGGCGTCGGCGCTGAAGAGGACCTGCTTCTCATCCGGCGTGAAGGACGGATGCGGATGCGTGACCTGCCGGTTGCCCTTGTAGACGCGCCACGAGCTGTCATGCCGCGCGACGCGGCGCTCGGTGCCGGCCTTCAGGTCGAAGACGTGCAGGAAGGGATCGGTCGCGATCTGGTGGCTGCCGGTGTCGGCGACATCGGCCGGCGAATCGCAGCCGTCACCGATCAGCAGCGTGCCGTCCTGGTTGCTCATCAGGTGCGAGCACGGCGGCATGCGCGTCAGGCGCTTCGATTCGAGCGTCACCGGGTCGAGCGAGCAGATCCAGCGGTCGCGCTGCCCCTTCAGGTAGGAGACGTAGATCATCGCGGAGCCGTCCGGCACCCAGAACTCGTGGGTGCAGCTCTCGCCCGGATCATGGCGGCGGCCGCAGCGGACGTTGCGGCCGTCCTCGTCGATGAACCACATGCGCGCGTCGACGAGGTCGTGCGGCCCTTCGTGGCAGTACGCGACGGTGTTGTCGTCCCCCGGCCGGTATTGCGGATGCCCGAGCCAGCCCTGCTGCTCGAGGATCACCTCGCGCGCGCCGGTCATCAGGTCGATGCGGATCAACCGGCAGCGCGGCTTCGCATGGAACATCTGGTGGAACTTCTGCCAGTCGCTGAGCGGGAACCAGTCGCTCGCCGCGATCTCGATGCCGACCATCTTGGTGCAGGCCGAATTCGCCACCCAGGTGCCGTACCCGACCCAGCCTTCGGGCACGGTGTAGACGACCTCCTCGCCCAGATCCCGCATGGACAGGCGGATCAGCTGCCGCTCGGCACGGACGAAGTAGAGATGACGATCGTCGGGACTGAGGAAGCCGCCGAAGGTGTTCTCGCCCGGTTGGTCGGTGAGCTGCGTCGCCACCTGCGTCTTGAGGTCGAGCAGGTGGTAGTTCCAGCTCGTGCCCGGCCCGAACTCCGCGCCGAAGATCAGCTGGGTCCCATCGTTGGTGAAGCACTTCTGATAGAAGTAGTTGCGATGGCAGGTCACGTCGGTGGGCGTCAGCCGCGTGACGCGCGCGCCGGTGTCCGGATCCTCGCGGGTGACGAAATGGAGCTGTCGTTCGTTGGCTTTCATGATGGCTTTCACTTGATCCGTTGCAGCAAGGCCTGGCCTTCCGTGACCAGGCGACGAGCGGCATCGACATCGCTGGTCTTGTTGTACGCGACGGTCTCGAAGACCTCGCGCATGAACTTGTGCAGCCGGGCGTGCTCGAACAGCGGCGCCGGGCGCTTGAGCCGGCCCGACTCGCGCTGCACCTTGATCTGCTCGTGCGCGGCGACCTCCAGCGGCGGCAGCTTGCCGGCGGCCTTCAGTTGCTCGTAGGGCCCGCGCGCCGACGGCAGACCGCGCGTGCGGCCGAGCAGCGCCGCGGCCTCCGGATCGGTGAGCAGGAAGTTGACGAGCTTGACCGCCATCTCCGCGCGGCCGTTCTTTTCGGCGTGCCGACTCACCGCGTACATCACGGTGGGGCGACCGAACATGCCGCTGTCGAGCGCGCCGGGCAGCGTCGGGAACTCGCCGAGCACCAGCTTCTGCTGCTTGTCCAGCGTGGACGCGCGCAGCGCGATGACCGAGTCCCAGGTGTAGTTGCCGGCCCAGCGGCCGACGACCCAGTCGGGCTGCTGCTCGGTCGGCTTCTCCGCGCCGCCCAGGCTCGCGCGCAACGGCAGCGGGGTCGCGACGTGGTCGGTGACCAGGCGCTTGTAGGTGCGCACCCAGTCGAGCGCCGCGGCCTCGCTCATCGCCACCCGCGGCTGCACGGGATCGACGTAGGCCGTGCCGTGGCGCTGCTGCACCCAGGCCTGGGACAGCAGCATCATGTCGTAGAGCTCGCCGTCGAGCGGATAGGCGTCCTCGCCGAGGATCCGACGGAAAGCCGGGCCGGCCGCGAAGAGTTCATCCCAGGTCCGGGGCAGCGCGAGGCCGGCGCGGTCGAAGGCCGCCTGGTTCCACAGCATCACCCGCGCGCTGAACGAGACCGGCAGCGCGTTCAGCTTGCCGGCCACGTCGCCGTAGGCCAGGTCGTCGCGATCGAACTGCGCGAGGTCCAGCAGTCGCCCGTGCCGGTTCAGGTCCGCGAAGCCGTTGCCACGCTTGCTGAACATCGCCAGCCAGGCCCAGTTGATCTGCATGACCTCGGGCTCGGACCCGCCGGCGATCTGCGTCGTCAGCCGCTCCAGGTAGCCGTTGAAGCCCATGTACTCGGCCTTCACGCGCACCCCGTGGCGGCGCTCGAAGAGCGCGAGCGCCTTCAGCGTCGCCTCGTGCCGGCCGGCGCCGCCCCACCAGGCGAAGCGCAGCACGGTCGGCTTGTCCTGCGCGCGCAGGCCCGACGCGGTCAGCGCCGCCGTCACGCCCGCGGTCGCGGCCACCGCGGCCGACCCCGCGGCGATGCCCAGCAGCTGTCGTCGCGGCAGGCTCATGCGTAGGTCCCGGACGTGGAGGTCGATGCCGCGGACGCCCCCGATGCGGCGGGCGATCCCGAAGCCGCGCCCGATGCCGACGTGGTCAGCAGGTTGAGTCCATTCGTCGCGTCGAACAGGTGGCACGCCGACATCTGCAGGTGCAGCGTCAAGGCGTCCCCGCGCGCCAGACCTTGCAGCGCCACCGCCTGCTCGGCGGGGATGCGCGCGGAGATCGGCAGCGGGCCGAGCTCCGCATGCAGATAGACCTCCGAGCCCATGTGTTCGGTGAAGCGCACTCGAGCGGAGACCGGCACGCTGTCGCCCTGTGCGCGCGGAGCGAGGCCGATGTGCTCGGGCCGGAGGCCGAAGGTCAGCGCGCCGTCCGCAAGCCGCGGCAGCGACGCGATGCCGACCGTCTTCTCCGCCGGCAGCGGCAGCTTCGCGCCGCCGACTTCGACGGCCAGGCCGTTGTCGGTCGCCCGCAGCCGCCCCGCCAGCAGGTTCATCTCAGGCGAGCCGATGAAGCCCGCCACGAAGGCATTCGCCGGCCGGTCGTACAGCGCCGTCGGCGTGTCGACCTGCTGGATCACGCCGTCCTTGAGCACGCAGATCCGCTCGCCCATCGTCATCGCCTCGACCTGGTCGTGGGTGACGTAGATGGTCGTCGCCGGCTGGCGGCTCTCGCGCAGCGTGCGGTGCAGCTCGGTGAGCCGCACGCGCATCGCGGCGCGCAGCTTGGCGTCGAGGTTGGACAGCGGCTCGTCGAAGAGGAACACGTCCGGCTTCTTCACGATCGCCCGGCCGACCGCGACACGCTGCGCCTGGCCGCCGGAGAGCTGCTTCGGGTAACGGTCCAGCAGATGCTCCATCTCCAGCAGGCCGGCGGCGTGGCGCACGCGCTGGTCGAGTTCCGCCTTCGGCGTGCCGGCCAGCTTCAGGCCGAAGGCCAGGTTGTCGTAGACCTTCATGTGCGGGTACAGCGCGTAGTTCTGGAACACCATCGCGATGCCGCGCTGCTTGGGCGGCAGCGCGTTGACCGCGCGGTCGCCGATGCGCAGCTCGCCGCCGGTGATGCTTTCCAGCCCTGCGATCATCCGCAGCAGCGTCGACTTCGCGCAGCCCGACGGGCCGACGAAGACCATGAACTCGCCGTCCCGCACTTCCAGGTCCACCCCGTGCACGGCCTTGAAGCCGTTGGGGTACACCTTCTCGATCTTGTTGAGGCTCAGTCTTGCCACGTCGTGTCTCCGGGTTCTCTTCTTGTGTCGTCGTGTCTGCGCTGGCGATGCGGGCGCGGCGTCAGCCCTTGACGCCGCTGGACGTCGCGCCTTCGATGAAATGCTTCTGTGCCGCGAAGAACACCGCCACCGAGGGGATCAGCGCCACCACCGAGATCGCGATCACGTTGGCCCACTCGACCTCCTCGGTCGCGCCGATGCTCATCTTCAGTGCGAGGGAGACGGGGTACTTCTCGACCGAGGCGAGGTAGATCAGCGGGCCCATGAAGTCGTTCATCGTCCAGATGAACTGGAAGACGACCACGGAGATGATGGCCGGCTTGAGCAGCGGCACGATGATGTGCCACAGCAGCTGCAGCGCGTTGCAGCCGTCGATCTGCGCAGCCTCTTCCATGTCGCGCGGGATGCCGCGCAGGAACTGCACCAGCATGAAGACGAAGAAGGTGTCGGTCGCGAAGGCGGAAGGCACGATCAGCGGCAGGTAGGAGTCCAGCCAGCCGATCTCGCGGAACACCAGGTACTGCGGAAGCCGCAGCACGATCAGCGGCAGCATCATCGTGGCGATCATGATGCTGAAGAGCAGCTTGCGGCCCCAGAACTCGAAGCGCGCGAAGGCGTAGGCGACCAGCACGCAGGAGATCACCGTGACGATGATGCGCGGGATCGTGATCAGGAAGCTGTTGAGGAAGTAGGTGGCGAAGGTGTATTCGGTGCTGGTCTTCCAGCCCTTGGCGTAGGCGCCGAAGTCGAGGCGGTCCGGCAGGAAACCGGCGGAGCTGAAGATCTCGGCGTTGCTCTTGAAGGAGGCGCCGATCAGCCAGAGCAGCGGGTAGAGCATCACGATCGCCACCGCGCCCAGCGCGAGGTAGCGCAGCGTGCGGTTGCCGCGGTCGCGGCCCAGGATCAGGGCCGGCGCACTGCCGCCACCGCTGCCCTCACCTCGCCCTCTCCCGCAAGCGGGAGAGGGAGTGAAGATCCGTTGCGGCTCATCGCTTGGTCTCCTTCTCGCCGGAGTAGAAGACCCAGTACTTGGAGCTCCAGAAGGACAACGCCGCCAGGCCGCCGACCAGCGCGAACAGCACCCACGACAGCGCCGCGCCGTAGCCCAGGTTGAAGAAGCGGAAGCTCTGGTCGTAGATGTAGAGCGCCAGCACGTAGGTCGAGTGCAGCGGGCCGCCCTCGGTGATCATGTACGGGCCGTTGAACTCCTGGAACGCGTGCACCATCTGCATGATCACGTTGAAGAAGATCACCGGCGTGATCAGCGGGACCGTGATCTTCCAGAACTGCTGCATCTTGCTGGCGCCGTCGCACTCCGCCGCCTCGTAGAGCGAGATCGACACGTTCTGCAGCGCCGCCAGGAAGATCACCATCGCGGAGCCGAACTGCCACGTGAACAGCAGCACGATGGTCCACATCGAGTAGTGCTCGTCGGCCAGCCACGCGATCGGCTCGATGCCCAGCTTCATCAGCACCAGGTTGACCAGGCCGTTGCGCGCGAAGACGAAACGCCACAGCACCGCCACCGCGATCGAGCCGCCGAGGATGGACGGGATGTAGAACGCGGCGCGGAAGAAGTTGATGCCGCGCAGCTTGAAGTTCAGCACATGCGCGATGAACAGCGCGAAGCCCACGCGCAGCGGCACCGCCAGCAGCGCGAAGAGCAGCGTCACGCCCAGCGACTTGCGGAACAGCGGATCCGCGGTCGCGAGCTCCTCATAGTTCCGCAGCCCGACGAAGGTCGGCGGATCGATCAGGTCGTACTGCGTGAAGCTGAGCGCGAAGCTCATCACGAAGGGGAAAAGCTTGAACAGCAGCACGCCCAGCACGAATGGCAGGACGAACAGAAAGCCCAGCTTCTTGTTCTCGTACATCGATCCCCCGTTGTCTCGTCGGTGGCCGATCATCAAAACCGCGCGCGTGGTGTCTTCACCCAGCGGAACCCACGGACCGGCTCTGCCGGGCCGCCGGGTTCGCCCCCTTGAGGGGGCGCGCGCAGCGCGTAGGGGTGGGCCCGGTTACCGGGCCAGCCAGCCGCCGTCGACTGCGACTGTGTAGCCGTTGACGTAGTCCGAAGCTTTGGACGCGAGGAACACGACCGGGCCCGCGAGATCGTCCGGGCTGCCCCAGCGCCCGGCGGGGATGCGATCGAGGATCGCGGCGTTGCGCGTCTCGTCCTGGCGCAGCGCGGCGGTATTGTTGGTGGCCATGTAGCCGGGCGCGATCGCGTTGACGTTGATGCCGTGCGACGCCCATTCGTTGGCCATCAGCCGGGTGATGCCCATCACGCCGCTCTTGCTGGCGGTGTACGACGGCACCCGGACGCCGCCCTGGAAGGACAGCATCGAGGCGACATTGATGATCTTGCCGCCGCCGCCCTGTGCCAGGTATTGACGGGCCACCGCCTGCGAGAAGAAGAACACCGTCTTCAGGTTGAGGTCGACGACGTCGTCCCAGTCCTTCTCGCTGAAGCGGATCGCGTCCTCGCGGCGGATGATGCCGGCGTTGTTGACCAGGATGTCGACGCGGCCGGTCAGCGACTTGGCCTCGGCGACGAGGCCCTCGATGCAGCTGATGTCGCCCAGGTTGGCGCGCAGGTCGAGGAAGCGGCGCCCCAGCCGTTCGACCTCGGTGCGCGTCTCCGCCGGGTCGGACACGTTGACGCCGACGATGTGGGCGCCGGCCTGCGCCAGCGCGACCGCCATCCCCTGCCCCAGGCCGGTGTTGCAGCCCGAGACGATGGCCACGCGGCCGTCGAGTTGGAAGTTGTCCAGGATCATGTCTGTCGTTCCCTTGGTGTCCATGACGAAGCGGGGCGCGCTCAGCGCAGCGTCGTCATCGGCACGTGGTCCATGTCCTTGAACACCTGGTTCTCGCCGACCATGCCCCAGATGAAGGTGTAGGCCTGCGTGCCCACGCCGGAGTGGATGGACCAGCTCGGGCTGATGACCGCCTGTTCGTTGCGCACGACCAGGTGGCGGGTCTGCGTCGGCTCGCCCAGCATGTGGAAGACCACCGCGTCGGACTTCATGTCGAAGTAGAAGTACACCTCCATGCGGCGGTCGTGCTGGTGGCAGGGCATCGTGTTCCAGAGGCTGCCCGGCTCCAGCTGCGTCATGCCCATCAGCAGCTGGCAGGTCGGCAGCACGTCCGGCACCAGGAACTTGTGGATGGTGCGGCGGTTGCTGGTCTCGGCCGAGCCCAGCGTCTCCGGCGAGGCCTCGGCCAGCGTGACCTTGCGCGTCGGATAGGCGGTGTGCGCCGGCGCGCAGTTGAAATACAGCTTGGCCGGATTCGCGGCGTCGACGCTCTTGAACTCGACGATCTTCGCGCCCTGGCCGATGTAGAGCGCCTCGCGCGGGCCGACGTCGTACTGCGTGTCGTCGACGAAGACGCGCGCCGCGCCGCCGATGTTGATCAGGCCCAGCTCGCGCCGCTGCAGGAAGTAGTCCGTGCCGGTGTATTTGCCCAGCTCCGCCGAGAAGGTGACCGGCTTGGTCACCGGCATGATGCCGCCGACGATGATCCGGTCGATCTGGCTGTAGGTCAGCGTCGCCTCGTCGGGCTTGAACATCTCGTCGACCAGGAACTGCTGGCGCAGGCCTTCGGTGTCCAGCGTGCGGGCGTGTTCACTGTGGATGGGTTGGCGGATTTCCATGTCGTCTCCTGGCGGTTCCTGTGGCTTCACGAGCTCTGATGGGGTCGCAGCGTACGGGGCTGCGGACTTTCCCGGAACTATGGTTTCCATCTAGTGAACCGCTGTTTCAATTTTTCGCGACGTCGCTATAGTTGCTCGCAACGACGGCCGAGAACCGTCCTGAATCCAGGAGACATCCCCGATGAGCAGCCCGTACTTCCTGAACGACGACCAGCCGTGGACCGAGCTCGGCGACGGCATCCGCCGCAAGATCGTCGGCCACACGCCGGAGCTGATGTCGGTGCTGGTGCAGTTCGACCAGGGCGCCATCGGCACGCCCCATGCGCACGACGCCCATGACCAGATCGCGTTCGTGATCAGCGGCTCGTTCGAATGCGAGGTCGGCGGCGTCAAGCGCGTGCTCAAGCCGGGGGACGCCTTCGTCGCGCCGCGTCTGACCACGCATGGCGTCGTCGCGCTGGAGGCCGGCAGCACGCTGCTGGACCAGTTCTCGCCGCGTCGCGAGGACTACCTCTGAGCTGATTCCCCAGGGTCCGCGCGCACCGCGGATCGCATCGTCCAGCAGTACCGAGGCGGCATCGCACTACAGCGCTCCCGCTCCCTACCCTGCCGGCGCCCTGCGTGCGCCTGCGACCGACCGATGCCGCGAGAGCGACGGGCCACGATCCCGCGCCCGCGGTCGCAGAAGAACCTTGGAGACAACGTCATGCCCCATCGCTTTGGGACTCGCCTCGGGACGTCCGCCACGCCTCGATCCACGCCTCGGCCCACGCCCCGATCCACGCCCCGATCCACGCCCCGACTGACCCGCCTTGCCGCCTGCCTGCTCGGCACGGCCACGCTGTCGCTCCCCGCCTGGAGCCAGGACCAGGCCGCGCCCCCTGCCGCGGCCGCATCGGCCGCGGACAAGGCGCTCGACACAGTGGTGGTGACCGGCATCCGCGCCTCGCTGGAGAGTGCGTTGAACGCCAAGCGCCAGGACAAGGGCATCGTCGACGTGATCAAGGCGGAGGACATCGCCAAGTTCCCCGACACCAACCTGGCCGAATCGCTGCAGCGCATCCCGGGCGTCGTGATCGACCGCGACGCCGGCGAAGGCCGCAACATCACCGTGCGCGGCCTGGGCGCGGACTTCACCCGCGTGCGCATCAACGGCATCGAGGCGCTGGCCACGACCGGCGGCACCGACAGCTCCGGCGGCGCGAACCGCTCGCGCGGCTTCGACTTCAACGTCTTCGCCGCCGAGCTCTTCAACACGATCACCGTGCGCAAGAGCAGCTCGGCCGAAGTGGACGAAGGCTCGCTCGGCGCGACGGTGGACCTGCAGGCCGCGCGTCCGTTCGACTTCAACAAGCGCGTCATCGCCGCCTCGGTGAAGGGCCGCTACAACGACCTCGCGCGCGAGACCGATCCGCGCGCCGCCTTCCTGCTCAGCGACGTGTTCCTGGACAAGAAGCTGGGCGTGCTGGTCTCGGGTGCGTACTCGAAGCGCCGGCTCTTCGAGGAAGGCTTCTCGACGGTGCGCTGGGACAACGGCCCCTCCTCCGGCGGCTGGTGCTCGCCGCAAGGCGTGACCCCGGCGAATCCGACGACCACCGCCGCCAACTGCGGCCCCGCCGCGCAAGGCGTGCCGCGCCTGCCCGCGTCCGCCGGCGCGACCGCGGCCTACAACGCGGCCAGCAGCGCCGACAACTTCCACCCGCGCCTGCCGCGCTACGGCCGGCTCTCGCATGACCAGGACCGGCTCGGCCTGACCGGCTCGATCCAGTTCCGGCCGACGGACCGCACGCTGCTGACCTTCGACATGCTGTACTCGAAGCTCGACGCGACACGGCGCGAGGACTTCCTCGAGGCGATCTCGTTCAGCCGCACCGCGAGCCAGGGCGGCAAGCCGCAGACCAGCGTGGTCGAGGCGCAATACGCGCCCAACGGCGCGCTCCAGTACGGCGTGTTCAACGGCGTCGACATCCGCGCCGAGTCGCGCTACGACGAGCTCTCGACGACCTTCAAGCAGCCCAGCCTGACGTTGGAGCAGGACCTCACCGATCACCTCAAGCTCAACGCGAAGGTGGGCCGGGCCGACTCCAAGTTCCGCAACCCGGTGCAGACGACGGTCACGCTGGACGCGCTCAACGTCAACGGCTACACGCTGGACTTCCGCAACAACGACCGGCTGCCGGTGATCAAGTACCCCTTCGATCCGACGGCGCAGAACGGCGCGCTGCAGATCGTCGGCGTGCCGCAGGTCACCACGGGCACGCAGCCGACGACGGTCACCAACACGACCACCAGCGAGATCCGCATCCGGCCGCAGGGCGCCAACAACGTCAACGACATCGGGCATCTGGACCTGGCGTGGGAAGTGATGCCGGACACGCTGACGCTGAAGGCCGGCTTCGACTACAAGAAGTACAGCTTCGACACCTACGAATTCCGGCGCATCAACCAGAACGACACGATCTTCTCGCCCGCGGCGGGATCGGGCGTGCTGACGAAGATGCTCACCGGCTTCGGGCGCGGGCTCAGCCTGCCCGAAGGCACGCCGACCTCGTGGGTCATCCCCGACCTCAACGCGATCGCCGCGGCCTACGACATCTACTGCAACTGCATCAAGAGCGGTCCCGCCGGCGGCCCGGGCGACTACACGCTGTCCTCGACCACCAACGGCAACGCGCGCGGCAACAACCGCGCGGTGGTCGAGAAGGACCGCGGCGGCTTCGTCCAGGCGGACTTCGAGGGACGCCTGCTCGGCCTGCGCATGCAGGGCAACGTCGGCGTGCGCTACGTCGTCACCGAGCAGGACGCCACCGGCTACCTGGCCACCGGCGGCGGCACCGAGGTCGTGATCGGGCAGAAGTACAAGGACTGGCTGCCGGCGCTGAACGTGTCGGCCAACCTGACCAAGGACCTGATCGCGCGCTTCGCCGCGGCCAAGGTGATGGCGCGGCCGCAACTCGGCAACCTGAAC
Source organism: Roseateles chitinivorans (assembly GCF_050632145.1). Classification (GTDB taxonomy): domain Bacteria; phylum Pseudomonadota; class Gammaproteobacteria; order Burkholderiales; family Burkholderiaceae_C; genus Roseateles; species Roseateles chitinivorans_B. The sequence continues at coordinate 2,900,303 of NZ_CP192577.1, read as the reverse complement.
CCGGGCGGCACCATCAGCACGACCGGCACGCTGTCGATCACCACCGGCAACCCGTACCTGAAGCCCTTCCGCGCGAAGACCTTCGACGGCAGCCTGGAGTGGTACTTCGGCCGCAACGCCTTCGTCGGCGTGGGCCTGTTCCAGAAGAACATCGACACCTACATCCAGAGCCTGCGCACCAACGCGCCGTACAACCAGACGGGGCTGCCGATGTCGCTGCTGCCGTCCAACTTCACCGGTGAGGAGGTGTTCCAGCTCACGACGCCGATCAACACGCCCGGAGGCAAGCTGCGCGGCATCGAGCTGAACTACCAGCAGCCGTTCACCTTCCTGCCCGGCTGGGGGAAGAACTTCGGCACGGTGCTCAACTACACCTACGTGAAGTCCAAGATCACCTACCTGATCTCGCCGACCAGCAACACCACCATCACCGACGACCTGCTCAACATGTCGCCCAAGTCGTGGAACGCGACGATGTACTACGACGACAACACGTTCAGCGCACGGGTGTCGGCGTCCAAGCGCTCGTCGTTCCTGACGCGGGTGCCGGGGCAGAACAACAACGACGTGGAAGGGAAGAACGCCACGCTCAACGTGGACGCGTCGATCTCCTACAAGGTCAACGACCACCTCACCATCACGCTGGAAGGCGTCAACCTGACCAACGAGGCGAACGATCAGTTCATCTCGAGAGCCCGGAACAGCCCGGTCGTGTATCACGTGACGGGGCGGGAGTTCCTGCTCGGAGCGGCGTACAAGTTCTGAGTTTGCCTGCTTGACTGCGTGGGGATGAGCGCCGACTCTCCACGGGGCATGGGGCCTCCCTCCGGGAACCCCAAGCCCCATTCCGGTCGCATCACCACGGAGCACTCATGAAGAAGTCATGGCTCGCGGCGCTGGTCCTTGTGGCCGGCGTCGCGCACGCACAGAGCGCAGCGTCTTCGCTGCGCATCATCCTCGTCGGCGATTCCACGATGGCCACGAAGAGCGGCTACGGCGACGCGCTCTGCGCGCGCTTCAAGCCGGAGGTCACCTGCCTCAACGTCGCCAAGGGCGGACGCAGCACGAAGAGTTTCCGCGCCGAAGGCCTCTGGGATCAGGTCATGACGCTGCTGCGCGATCGGCCCGCAGGGCAGGCGGACGTCGTGCTGATGCAGTTCGGCCACAACGACCAGCCCGGCAAGCCGGGCCGCTCCACCGATCTGCAGTCGGAGTTTCCCGTCAACCTCGCCGGCTACATCGCCGACGTGGCACCGACCGGCGCGCGGCTGGTGATGCTGACGCCGCTCACGCGCCGCAGCTTCGACGCGCAGGGCAAGCTCGAGAACAACCTGCGCCCCTGGGCCGACGCGACGATCCGCGTCAGCGTCGAGCACCAGGTCCCGTTGCTCGACCTGAACGCGATCAGCCACGCGGCAGTGCAGTCGATGGGCGAAACGGAAGCCGACACGCTTGCGATGGCACCGAAGCCGATCGATGCGCCGGCACAGGCGGCCTCAGCGCCCGAGCGCGCAGGCGCCGCGAATCCGGTCTTCGACCGCACGCACCTCGGCCCCAAGGGCGCGCAGGTGTTCTCGACCATCGTGGCCGAGCAAGTGGTCGTGCTGATGCCGGAGCTCAAGCGCTGGATGCGCTGAGCAGACGTCAGAGCAGGTCCGCCATCGCCTCGGCGGGAATGATCGCGCCGGGATATCCGATCACGCGTGATGCGACTCGATTGCCATGCGTCGCAGCACTGACGGCATCGTGTCCCGAGAGCCGACGCGCCAGGTAGCCGCCGGCGAACGAATCTCCCGCCGCGGTGGTATCGACGACGCGCTCGACCCATTGCGTCGGCGCTTCGAGCCAACGTCCGTGTCCATCGACGGCACGCACGAGCGTCGACGAGGCGCCGCGTTTGATCAGCACCTCAGGCGCCGCCAAGGCTTTCGCATGCGCGATGGCCGCGTCGAGGTCAGGCAGGTCCTTCAGCGCTTGATGGTCGTCCGCCGTCACCAGGGCGATCGTGGCGAGCGAGAAGGCCCGTTCGAACTCGAGGCGCGCCGCCTGCCGATGCACCCACAACCGAGGCCGGTAGTTGTTGTCGAAGACGACGTGGGCACCGCGCTCGCGCATCGTGGCCATGAGCGCATAGAGGCGCTCACGCCCGGCGGGCGGCAGGATCGCGAGCGTGATGCCGCTGAGATAAAGCGCGTCGAATTCATCCGCGTGGGTTTCCAACGGCGTGCGCTCGACGTCGAAGTACGACTTCGCCGCGGCGGAGTCGCGCCAGTAGTGGAAGCTGCGTTCCCCGCGACCGTCGACCTCGATCATGTAGAGGCCCGGCATGCGACCTGGGAGCCGCCTCACCAAGCGCGTATCGATGCCCTGCTCTCGCCACCGTTCAAGCAGGCCGCTGCTGAGACCGTCCTCGCCGACAGCGGTGGCATACGCCACCTCCAGCCCCGCCGCCGCGCCGCAACGACGCAGATAGATGGCGGTGTTGAAGGTATCGCCGCCGTAGCCCAGCGTCATCGCGCCGAAGGCCTCGCCCTTGAGCTCCAGCATGCATTCGCCGATCACGGCCACGCGCTTGGTCATCGGAATCCTCTTCGTTTCTCATTTTGAAACGCTGTTTTGGATTCTGATTTCCAGAGGCGTCGAGCGCCACCGGAGTGACCCCTAGCGAGGCCTCATCGCTTCACCAACAGACCGAGCTGTTTGCCGATGGCCGCATCGACAGTGCGCTTCGGCAGCGCCATCGGAATCGTCCAGTTCTTCAACTTCTGCTTCACGACGGTGTAGTTCACTTTGGGACTGGCGCTCGTCAGGGCAGTCAGCACCGCCTTCCCGATGACGCGCGGGTGCAGGCCTTTCCTGCCCTCGGCCACGAAGCCCACCCGGAAGCGTTCCATCGCCGCGGCGTAATCGGTGCGGCGGTACTGGCTGTAGTCCTCGGCCAGGGCCTTGTCCAGGATCGGCGTATTCACATACCCAGGCTCGATCAGGATCGCGTCGATCCCGTAGAGCTGCAGTTCGCGACGCAGAGACTCGGTCATGCCCTCGAGCGCATGCTTGGACCCGGCATAAGCCCCGAGGAATGGCGCGCCGAAGCGCCCGCCGACCGAGCTGATATTGACGATGCGGCCGGGCTTGCCCTTCAGCGCCCGGTCGACGCCGAGCAAGGGAGCGAATGCCTGGGTCACGATGACGGGGCCCAAGGTGTTGATCTCCAGCTGCCGGCGCATGTCCTCGATCGGCTGGTGGAGCAACGGGCCCACCACGCAGAAGCCGGCGTTGTTGACGAGCCCGCGCAAGGTCATGCCACCCAGTTGATCGCGCAGCTCGTCGGCGCACGCCCTCACGGACGCCTCATCCGTGACATCCATGAGCAGCGGCGTGAACCGCGCTCCCAACTCGGCCTGGGCCCGCTTCGCGTCGGCGTCGCTGCGCAGCGATCCGAAGACGCGATAACCGGCTTCCAACAGTACTTCCACGGTGGCGCGACCGATCCCGGAGGAGGCACCGGTGACGAGGATCACGTCTGAAGTCATTGCAGTTCCCCTTCAAGGTGTACATTGTCAATCATGAAGGTGGACATAGTACATTTTTAGGTCAGTTGGTCAAGATGTACGATGTTCTCGTGCCATATCCAGCCAAGACAGACCGCGAAGCCATCCTTGCGGCCGCGATGCAGCAAGCCGAAGAAGAAGGCGCCGACGCCCTGTCGATACGGGGCGTGGCGACCAAGCTGGGCATTGCGCCCAATGCGCTCTACCGATACTTCGGCAGTCTTTCCGACCTCCGGGGCGCGGTGTCGGAGGAGAGCCAGCGACGCCTGCTGTCGGCGATGCAGGCAGGGGTCGGCCGCAAGGGTCCCGGCGAGGCGATCCGGGCCATCGCTCAGGCGTATCTCCGGTTCGCACGGGAGAGCCCGCACGCCTTCGCGACCACGCTGCATCCGTCCAATGTCGAGGGGGATGACGCGGCGCACAGTCAGAGCTGGCGGTTCGTCGTCGCTCAGGTGGCGCGGCTGTACGGCGACGAGCGCGCCGCGGAGGCCGCCGTGGCCCTATGGGCGTTTCTTCACGGCATGACGGTGCTGGAACGGGCTGGCGTCCTTGGCGGCGCCAAGCCTTCCGCCGGATTCGATCTCGGCCTGAAGCTCTGGATCACCGGGGCTGCCGCAGACGGCGCGGACTGAAAGCGCCGGCTTCGGGATCTCCTTCAGCTCGACCAGCACGGGCAGATCCCGCGCCTCGACCTGCACCGAGTGCTCCGCGACGGGGCGTCGATCGACGACGGGCTTGGGGTGGCGGAAGAAGAACATGGCGCCCAGATCGAGACACGTCACGAGGCTTCAACCGAGGGGTTTCCCTCGCTGATGAATGGAATGGGGTGACCGGTCGGGATCGAACCGACCGCCTCCGGGGTCACAACCCGGCGCGCTGACCAACTGCGCTACGGCCACCCTTGAACTGGACTCGACGCCCGGATTCGAACCGGGGACGGCTTGCGCCAACGGATTTGCAATCCGTCGCCTTGAACCTCTTGGCTACGTCGAGATGAATGCGTGAGATGTCCTCTCTCGGCTGTGTCCGCACGCGAGCCCGGCCGTCTGCACGGTGCGTCTCGCTGCATGCCGGCGCGGCCGCGTCGGCACACATGCACGTCGAGCCGGCTCGCCGCTTGTGCACGGACACACCCGAGAGAAGAAGAATGGAAAACGGAAAACAAGAAAGCCCGGGTCCTTGCGGAATCCGGGCCTCTCTCGAGTCCTGCGAATCGCGGCGCGCTTGTCGGCTAGGCCTTGCGCACTGAGTGATCCGCCCCGTCATCCGCACCTGCCATCCAATGACGATGGCCTTCGGTTGCATGGCAATGACAGCAGCGGTGATGCGCGCTCACCAGGGACGCAGCCACACCGCCGGCAGGCAGTGCGTTGGTCTGGAGGGCGATGGCGCGGTTCATGATCAGCTCTTGACTTCAGATGGGCTTCGGATCGACTTCTGGGGTGGAGCGGGTCGGAGACCCGTTCCGTTGTTCTGGAATGAAGCGGATTGTGAACACCGTTCACATCGACGTCAACTAGAATTTGTGAATACTTTTCACATCGCCACGTGACCACGCCCACTTCGACCCTCCGACGCCAGAACGTCCTGTCCCTGTTCCAGGAGTTCGTCGAGCAGAGCATCTCCACCGGCGGATCGCCGAAGGGGCTCGAAGCGGCGTTTGCCGAGAAGCTCGAGGTGAGCCGTGCGACCTGGAGCATGGCCAAGTCCGGCGAGCGCCCGATCGGCGACAAGCTCGCGCGGCAGTTCGAAGACCGCTGCGGACATCCATCGGGTTGGCTCGACGAGGAGCGCGCGCCGAAAGGCATGACCCAGGCCGAGCAGCAGTTCGTCGCGTTGGCGCTCAAGACCTATCGGGAGACCAACAGCGATGGGCGGAAGAAGCTTCGCCAGCTGCTCAAGACCTGGACGGTCTAGCCAGGCGTCGTCAACGTCGCCCGGACTCGCCAAAATGGTGCTGGTTGCGAAACATCGTGCGCTCCGACAGCGGATGCGCTGACGTTCGAAAGTACTCCGCGCTCAGCATCGCAAGCTCCTCACGGGCTCCGGGCACGCCAGCGTCCGCGATCAGCAGGACGTCATGAGCCGGGACTGCCGCAAGGAGTTCTCCGCGGCATTCCACCGTCCATCTCCGCCACGTCGTCCCGACCAGCAGCAACAGCGAATCGTGCGGGTCACGCAAGGTCACGCGGTACGTCAGACCCGATGCCGAGGCGATCCGCTCCGGTTCAATGCCCGACAACGTCGCGGTGAAACGGTTGAAGGCGCGGGTGAGAAGGTCTTCGTACTCATCGGCATCCCAAGGGATCTCGCCCCATCGCACCATGTCGATGCCGCCATCGCGATGGACCGTGCAGATCAAGGCCAGAGATTCGTTGTGCTCGAAATGCACGGGCATGCGGTCGTCGGGGCGGCCTTCCCGGTGGCCGCCCGCTCGCGCGATCTCAGCCTCCAGGTCCTCCATCCGGATGAAGCGCGGACGCAGGCTGGGATCGTCCTGGACACGCATCTTCACTGCCTCGCCTTGAACCACCGTCCCAACGCCGCCCGCTCCTCGTCGGTGATGCCGGTCGCATTGTTCAGCGGCATGGTCTTCTGCACCACGACCTGCTGGTAGATCTCGGCCGCATGCTGCTCGATCATCTGTGGCTCGTGGAACTGGATGCGCTTGGGCGCGAGCGCCGCGTTGTGGCACGCGAGGCACCGGGCGTTGACGATCGTCTGCACCTGCTCGAAGGACACTTCGGCCGAATCGCCCAATGCCGCGGGGGCGCCGGGGCCAGGTGTTGCAGGCGACGTTGCCGGTGCCATCGTGACGGGCACCGTCGCCGGCTGAGGCGCCAGCCAGGCGATCAGGATCGCGAGCAGCATCACCACCGCCACCAGCAGCGGCCAGGCATCGATGCCCTTGTGGCGCTTCACGAACCAGGTGCGCACCAGCGCGCCCGCGGCCATCAGCATCACCAGCACCAGCCAGTTCTGCGCGTGGCTGTAGAGCATGCCGTAGTGGTTGGACAGCATCGCGATCAGCACCGGCAGCGTGAAGTAGGTGTTGTGCACGCTGCGCTGCTTGCCGCGCTGGCCGTGGACCGGGTCCACCGGCCGCCCCGCCCGCATGTCGGCGATGACCTGCTTCTGGCCCGGGATGATCCAGAAGAAGACGTTCGCGCTCATCATCGTGGCGATCATGGCGCCGGTGATCAGGAAGGCCGCGCGGCCCGCGAAGAGCTGGCTGGCCCCCACGCCGCCGCCACGACGGCCACCGCGATCAGGCCGAGCACCACGCCGTCGTTGCCGATCGAGCCGTCGGCCTTGCGGCCGAAGCGCCGGCAGATCTGGTCGTAGACGAGCCAGCCGCCCGCCAGGAAGCCAAGCGCTCCTGAGATCGCCGCGGGCGCGCTCCAGTCGAAGACACGCTTGTCGATCAGGTAGGTGTCGGCGTTGAAGAGGTACAGCAGTGCGAAGAGCGCGAAACCGCTCATCCACGTCCAGTAGCTCTCCCAGTAGAACCAGTGCAGGTGCTGCGGCAGGTTGGCCGGCGCGACCATGTATTTCTGCGGGTTGTAGAAGCCGCCGCCGTGCACCGCCCAGAGTTCGCCGTCCACGCCCTTGGACTTGAGGTCCTCGGCCTGCGGCTTCACCAGATGGTTGTCCAGCCAGACGAAATAGAACGAGGCGCCGATCCAGGCAATGGCCACGATCACGTGCAGCCAGCGCAGCAGCAGATTGGCCCAGTCAAGCAGGTAGCTGTCCATCAACGAACGTCGAGCAAGATCCGGACCACCACTGCGGGCGCTGTGAACCGGCAAGCGTCGCGCTGAAGATCGGGGCGCCGCGGCGACGTTGAGGGGGAAGTGTATACAGTTTGGCGTGGGGACTGCGGCGGCCGCTGGCCCTCACCCCCGCCCTCTCCCGCAAGCTGTATGGACCGAGGACATGGGTGACAGGTGTGCCAGGACATGGGTAACAGGTCAGGTCCAGGTTAGTCAGCCTGGCACAGCTCAATCATGCGTACCTTTTGGTGGCAGAAGAAGACATCGAAGCTGCCATCGAGATCCAAGTGAGGTCGTAGGGCCACAGGTTGGCCGATGAGACCTCTGCCAACGCGGTAGGTATTGCCCTTGAACTGGATCCGTCCACCGTATCCGACCCGGCGCACGATGACGCCATCGCCGTATTCGACGGGCTCCAGTGAGCTTGGCATTGAGCGCGGGCTAGCCACGTAGCGGCTGGCTGGCGTGCCCATGCCCAGTGCGCAATGAGGCCGTTTGGAGTTGTAGAGATGGCGCCACTGGCTGAAGTAGCGCTGGGCATCGCTCAGGTCCTTGAAGTGCCGACTGGCTAGTAGCTCGGCCTTCAGCGTGCGATGGAATCGTTCGTCTTTGCCGTTGGTCTGCGGATGCATCGGTCGGCTGTGGCTCAAGCGCACGCCCAGCCGAATCAGCCACACCTCCAGCTCGGTGAGCGCGCCGCGCGTAGGCGAACCCCAGGGCGGGCCGTTGTCGGCGTTGATGCGCTCAGGCAGCCCATAGCGCTCGAAGGCGCGCTGCAGCACGGGCTGCACGGACTCGAGCCGCTCATTGCCCAGCGCTTGCAGGACGATGTTGAAGCGCGAGTGATCGTCCAGCACGGTCAGCGGGTGACAGCGCTGGGCGTCGGTGGCGAAGTGGCCCTTGAAGTCCATTTGCCACAGCGCATTAGGCGTCTCGTGCTCGAAGCGCTGCCATGCCGTTGCGGCCTGGCTTGCTGCCGGGTCGATCAGGCCGTTGCGGCGCAGCACCCAGTTGGCCGTGCTGGCCGCTATGTGCACGCCATGATCGCGCCCCAGCACATGCGCGATCTTGCGAGCACCCCAAGCCGGACATTCGGCCCGCACTGCAAGCACCTGAGCTTGCAGCTGTTCGGGTGTACGGGTCGGTGAGGTTCGTGGTCGCCGAGATCGATCCTCAAGATCGACTCGGCTGAGCCACTTGTAGCCCGTCTTACGGCTGATGCCGCTGCGTCGACATAGCTCGCTGATATTGGCGCCAGGCTGTCGGGCCAGCCGAACGAATTCCTCTCTTTGATCCTTCACGGTGACTTGGCTCCAGGGCAACTTCGTCCTCCCGCTGACTAGGCGGGAAAAGTGTCACCCATGTCCTGGCACACCTGTTACCCATGTCCTCGGTCCATACAGCAAGCGGGAGAGGGAGTCTCACCGGGGCTCGTCCGGCTGTTGCATCGCCTGCGCAACGACCGACAGCGCCACCACCTCCGGCTGCTTGCCAGGGATGTTGGGGATGCCGATCGGGCAGGTGACATGCGCCAGCTCGGCGGGCGTGAAGCCTCGCGCCTCAAGACGGTGCCGGAACGTCGCCCACTTGCTCTTGCTGCCGATCAGGCCGATGTACGGCAGATCCCCCGATTCGCGCTGCCGCTTCAGGCAACTGGCCAGGATGTCGAGGTCCTCCGCGTGGCTGAAGCTCATGATCAGCACGTGCGATCCCGCCGCCAGCGTCGGCACCGCGCCCTGCACGGGCTCGGACTGCTCCGCGCGGACGTTGTCCGGCAGCGGCTCCGGGAACATGCCTTCGCGGCTGTCGATCCAGTGCACCGTCGCCGGCAGCTTCGCCAGCAGGTCGACGATCGCCCGCCCCACATGGCCGCCGCCGAACAGCGCGATGCGCCGCCATTCACGCTGGTCGCCGAGACGATCGGCCAGCCCGGCGATGGACTGCGCATCCAGCCACTCGAAGGTCAGCCACACGACGCCGCCGCAGCACTGCCCTAGCGACGGCCCGAGCGCGAAACGCTGGCGTGCCTCGATCACTCGCCCCGCCGCGAGGGCGGCCCGCGCCTTCGCGATCGCGTCGAATTCCAGCTGCCCGCCGCCGATCGTGTTCACGACGTCGGAGGTGGTCACCGCCATCCACGCGCCGACCTCCCGCGGGCCGCTGCCCTGCAGTTCGTCCACGCGCACCAGCACCGCCGGCTCGCGCGCGAGTCTCAGGGCCAGCGTCTGCCAGGCGCGCATGCGTGGACCTCAGCTGCCCCGGTAGGTCGAATACGACCAGGGGCTGGCCAGCAGCGGCACGTGATAGTGCGCGCCCGGGTCCGCGATCCCGAAGTCCAGCGGCACCTCGTCCAGGAACGCCGGCTCCGGCAGCGTCACGCGGCGGCTGCGGAAGTACTCCGCCACCGCGAACACCAGCCGGTAGCGCCCGACCTGCAGCGCCGCGTCTTCCAGCAACGGCCCGTCCGCCCGTCCGTCGGCGTTCAATGTCAGCGCCTGCAGCAGGCGCGGCTCGCCGGACTCGATCCGGTACAGCCGCACGGCCATGCCGGCGGCCGGGCTGCCGTGCATGGTGTCGAGGACATGAGTCGTGAGCTTGCCCATCGGCGCCTTCGGTGAAAGAGGGAATGAAAGCACAAAGTGTATACACTCTCGAACACACTGCACACCCGCGTCCCCACGGTCTCGCGCCGTCGGCCGCGGCCGTCACGCCCTCTCCGTCCGTCACTCACGCCGCCATGAACGCCCGGGACCTCGACGCCAACGCCTCCGTCACCGGACGCATCACGGTCGCCATCACGCAGGCGATCGTCGAGCGCCGGCTGATGCCGGGCACCAAGCTGGTCGAGCAGCAGTTGGCGGACATCTTCGAGTGCTCGCGCACGCTGGTGCGGCAGGCGCTGAACCAGCTCAGCCGCGACCGGCTCGTCCGACTGGAGCCCGCGCGCGGCGCCTTCGTCGCCCAGCCCAGCGTCGAGGAGGCCCGCCAGGTCTTCGAGGTGCGCAAGATGCTGGAGGCGGCGATGCTCGCCGACCTCTGCCAGCGCATCACCCCCGCGCAGATCAAGCAGCTGCGCGCCCATCTGAAGCAGGAGCGCGAAGCCGTCGCCCGCACCGACGTCCCCGGCCGCACGCGGCTGCTGGCGGACTTCCACGTCGTGCTCGCCCGCATGCAGGGCAACGAGGTGCTGGCACAGCTGCTGACCGACCTGCTCTCGCGCAGCTCGCTGATCGCGCTGATGTACCAGAGCTCCCATTCCGCCGCCGAGTCGCAGGCCGAGCACGACGCCATCGTCGACGCGCTCGAGGCCCGCGACAAGCGCGCGGCGCTGAAGCTGCTCGATGCGCACCTCGGCAACGTCGAGGCCAACCTGCGGCTCGATCCGCGCGTGCAGGACCTGAAGTCCGTCCTGCAGCGCTGATGCGGCCGCCCTCCCCCGACAGGTCCGCCGACACGTGTCCCGACCTCCCTCCGACACCGCCATGAAGTCCGCCGCATGAAGCCCGTCGTCTCCCCCGGATATCCCCGCGACCTCGTCGGCTACGGCGAGCATCCGCCGCACGCGCAGTGGCCCGGCCAGGCACGCATCGCCGTGCAGTTCGTCCTCAACTACGAGGAAGGCGGCGAGAACTCGGTGCTGCACGGCGACGCCGGCAGCGAGCAGTTCCTGTCCGAGATGTTCAATCCGCCGGCCTTCCCCGCGCGGCACCTGAGCATGGAAGGCATCTACGAATACGGCTCGCGCGCCGGCGTGTGGCGGCTGCTGCGTGAATTCGAGAAACGCGCGCTGCCGCTGACGGTCTTCGGCGTGTCGATGGCGCTGGAGCGGCATCCCGAGCTGACGAAGGCCTTCGTCGAGCTGAACCACGAGATCGCGTGCCACGGCTGGCGATGGGTCCACTACCAGGGCGTCGACGAAGCGATCGAGCGCCAGCACATGGACATCGGCATGGACATCATCCAGCAGCTGACCGGCGAGCGGCCGTCGGGCTGGTACACCGGCCGCGACAGCCCGCACACGCGCCGGCTGGTGGCCGACTTCGGCGGCTTCGAGTACGACAGCGACTACTACGGTGACGACCTGCCGTTCTGGCTCAACGTGCGCAAGACCGACGGCGCGCTGACACCGCATCTGGTCGTGCCCTACACGCTGGACTGCAACGACATGCGCTTCGCGCTGCCGCAGGGCTTCAGCCACGGCGACGAGTTCTTCGAGTACCTGCGCGACACCTTCGACGTGCTCTACGCCGAAGGCGCCGAGGCGCCGAAGATGATGAGCATCGGCATGCACTGCCGGCTGCTCGGCCGGCCGGGCCGGATGCGGGCGCTGCAACGCTTCCTCGACCACGTCGAGAAACACGACCGCGTCTGGGTCGCCCGACGCATCGACATCGCCCGCCACTGGCGCGCCACGCATCCGTTCGATGCGGACAAGGCCTTCGTTTGGGGCTGAAACGCCGAACCGTCATGACCACCTCCCCACCCTCCTCGCCTTCCTCCACTGCGCCCACACCCACCCTGTCCCTGGCCGCGCTGAACGCCGCGGATGAGGACAGCTTCGTCGCCCTGCTCGACGGCATCTACGAGCATTCGCCGTGGATCGCGCGGCGCGCCTTCGCCAGCCGCCCTGAAAGCCACACGGGCGGATTTGCAAGCCTCGCAGCGCTGAAGCATGCGATGGCCACCGTCGTGCGCGAGGCCGCGCTCGACGAGCAGCTCGGCCTGATCCGCGCGCATCCCGAGCTCGCCGGCAAGGCGATGGTCGCGCGGTCGCTGACGGCGGAGTCCACGAACGAGCAGAGCAAGGCCGGCCTCACCCACTGCTCGCCGGAGGAATTCGCCCGCTTGCAGCAGCTGAACGCCGACTACAACGCGCGCTTCGGCTGGCCCTTCATCCTCGCGGTCCGTGGCCCGCGCGGCGACGGCCTGACGCGGCAGCAGATCATCGACACCTTCGCGCGCCGCCTGAACGGGCACCCGGACATCGAACGCGCCGAGTGCCTGCGCAACATCCACCGCATCGCGGAGATCCGGCTCAACGACAAGTTCGGCAACACGTCCGGCGTCGTGCCGACGCTCGGCAACCAGGTCTGGGACTGGGCGGAATCGCTGGCGCGGTTCTCCGATCCCGGCTTCGCGGAGAACGGCCAGCTCACCGTCCTCTACCTGACCGAGGCGCATCGCGCCGCGGCGGCGCAGCTCGCGGACTGGATGCGCGAATGCGGTTTCGACGAGGTCGGCATCGATGCGGTCGGCAATGTCGTCGGTGTCTATCACGGCGAGCACCACGGCCAGCCAGGCAGCGGGACCGACACGCCCGAGCCGCCGCGGCTGCTCACCGGCAGCCACTACGACACCGTCCGCAACGGCGGCAAGTACGACGGGCGGCTCGGCATCTTCGTGCCGATGGCCTGCGTGCGCGAACTCAAGCGCCAGGGGCGCCGGCTCAAGCACGGCCTCGAAGTCGTCGGTTTCTCCGAGGAGGAAGGCCAGCGCTACAAGGCGACCTTCCTCGGTTCCAGCGCGCTGGTCGGCCGCTTCGACCCGGCCTGGCTGGATCAGGCCGATGCCGATGGTGTCGTGCTGCGCGACCTGATGCGCGACGCCGGTCTGCCCGGCACGATGGACGCGATCCAGGCCCTGAAGCGGGATCCCGCGCGCTACCTCGGCTTCGTCGAGGTCCACATCGAGCAGGGTCCGGTGCTCAACGAGCTCGACCTGCCGCTGGGCATCGTCACCTCGATCAACGGCAGCCTGCGCTACGTCGGCGAAGTGCGCGGGCTGGCCTCGCACGCCGGCACGACGCCGATGGACCGCCGGCGTGACGCCGCCGCGGCGGTGGCGGAGTTGATCCTCTACGTCGAGGAACGCGCCGGCGCCGTGCCCGAGGTCGTCGGCACCGTCGGGCAGCTGCAGGTGCCCAACGGCTCGATCAACGTGATCCCGGGCCGATGCCGCTTCAGCCTCGACCTGCGCGCGACCACCGACGCCGCCCGCGATGCGCTCGACGCCGACGTGCGCGCGCGCCTCGCCGAGATCTGCGAGCGCCGCGGCGTCAGCTTCACGCTGGAGCGCACCGAGGCCGCCGCCGCCGCGCCCAGCGATGCGGTGTGGCAGGCGCGCTGGGAATCGGCGGTGGGCGCGCTCGGCCTGCCGGTGCACCGGATGCCCTCCGGCGCCGGCCACGACGCGATGAAGCTCCATCAGGCGATGCCCCAGGCCATGCTGTTCCAGCGCGGATTGAACCTGGGCATCAGCCACAACCCGCTCGAAGCGATCAGCAACGACGACACCGAACTCTGCGTGCAGGCCTTCCTCGCTCTGCTCGACCGGCTGTGAACGCCGCCCGATCTCCTGGAACAGACATCTCATGACCGCTTCTTCCCAGACCTCGTACGACGCGCTCGACGCGTGGATCGACGCCCACTTCGACGAACAGGTCCGCTACCTGCAGGCGCTGGTCCGCGTGCCCACGGACACGCCTCCCGGTAACAACGCGCCGCATGCCGAGCGCACCGCCGAGCTGCTCGCCGAGATGGGGTACGTGGCGGAGCAACACGCGGTGCCGCAGGCGCAGGTGCGCGAGTACGGGCTGGAATCGCTGACCAACCTGATCGTCCGACGCCGCTTCGGCGCGGAAGACGGGGGCACGAGCACTGGAAGCGCTGGCCCCGTGATCGCGCTGAATGCGCATGGCGACGTGGTGCCCCCCGGCGACGGCTGGACGCACGATCCCTATGGCGGCGAGGTGGTCGACGGCCAGCTCTTCGGACGCGCGTCCGCGGTCAGCAAGAGCGACTTCTCGACCTACACCTTCGCGCTGCGCGCGTTGGAAGCGCTGCACGCGCAAGGTGCCGCGCTGAAGGGCGGTGTCGAACTGCACTTCACCTACGACGAGGAATTCGGCGGAGAGCTGGGCCCCGGCTGGTTGCTCCAACAGGGCCTGACGAAGCCGAATCTGCTGCTCGCCGCCGGCTTCAGCTACCAGGTCGTCACCGCGCATAACGGCTGCCTGCAGATGGAGGTGACGGTCCACGGCAAGATGGCGCATGCCGCGATCCCGGACACCGGCATCGACGCACTGCAGGGCGCCGTCGTGATCCTGAACGCGCTGTATGCCCGCAACCTGGCGTACCGCGAGGTCACGTCGAAGGTCGAGGGCATCCAGCATCCCTACCTGAACGTCGGCCGCATCGAAGGCGGCACCAACACCAACGTCGTGCCGGGCAAGGTCACGCTGAAGCTGGATCGCCGGATGATTCCGGAAGAGGATCCGGTGGTTGTCGAAGCGGAGATCCGCGACACCATCGCGAAGGCCGCGGCCTCGTTCCCCGGCATCACGGTGGACGTGAAGCGTCTGCTGCTCGCGCGCGCGCTCAAGCCGCTGCCGGGCAACCGGCCGCTGGTCGAAGCGCTGCAGCGTCATGGCGAGGCGGTCTTCGGCGAGGCGATCCCGACCTCGGGTACGCCGCTGTACACCGACGTGCGCCTGTACGGCGAGCACGGCATCCCCGCCGCGATCTACGGCGCCGGCCCGCGCACCGTGCTGGCGTCGCATGCCAAGCGCTCGGACGAGCGTGTCGAGCTGGAGGACCTGCGCCGTGCGACGAAGGTCGTCGCGCGCACGCTGTTCGATCTGTTGCAGGCCCGCTGAGGTCCTGCCGGCGCGGCGCGCCTAGAATCCGCCGCGTCATGCGCCTGCATTCCCCCACCGCCTTCGCCCGCTGGATGACCGTCCTGGTCTTCTGGCTGGCGGCGCTGCTGCCCGCGGCGGCCATGGCGGCGCAGGCCTTGAACGGGGATCTGGCGCCGTGGACGCAGATCTGCCGATCCAGTGTGGTGGGCCCACGCGCTGCCGAGTTGCGGGCGGGGCTGGCGGACAGCGGTGCCGACGATCAGGATCACGCGCTGTTCCAGCACTGTGCGTTCTGCCACCTGCACCAGGACGCCCTGCCCTTGCCGCCGGTGCCCGCGGTCCTGCCGCTGCGTACCGAGTTGCGCCACGGCCTGCCGGAGCGCTTCTACAGCGCGACGGTCACCGCGCATGCCTGGCGCAGCGCGCCAGCGAGAGCGCCCCCTCTGACGGCCTGAAGTCTGTCGCACCGGCACTGGCCGGTGCTCCTTCATTCCGTTGGAGTTCCTTTCCATGCACAGCATTTCCCGTGCGCGTCGGCTTCGAGCCGGCGCGCTGACGGCGCTGGCGTCCGCTTCCGCCGCTGCGTTCACGACCGTGTACGCCGCGGAAGACGCCGCCGTCGAATCCGTCGCTTCCGCCATCATTTCCGCCCCCGTCCGCGCGCAGTCCCTCGGCATCGTCCGTGTCGACGGCGCCGCGCCGACCTCGCTTCCGAGCCGCATCCCCACGACGATGGAGGGCGTGTCCGGTGAGGCCATCGCCCGCGACATCAATGCCACCGATGCCGAGGACGCGCTCAAGTACCTGCCCAGCCTGCTGGTGCGCAAGCGCTACATCGGCGACTACAACCACGCCGTGCTGTCGACGCGCGCCTCCGGCACCGGCAACAGCGCGCGTTCGCTGGTCTATGCGGACGGCATCCTGCTGTCCAACCTGCTCGGCAACGGCGCGACCTTCGCGCCGCGCTGGGGCCTCGTCTCGCCCGAGGAGATCGCCCGCGTCGACGTGATGTACGGGCCGTTCTCGGCGGCTTACTCAGGCAACGCGGTCGGTGCGGTCGTCGACTACCAGACGCGGATGCCGACCCGGTTCGAGGCCCATGCGCGGGTGGGCTACAGCCATCAGCCCAACGACCTGTACGGGCACCAGCACGACTACGACGCCAAGCAGGCGAGCGCCTCGATCGGCAGTGCGGAGGGCGCGTTCTCGTGGTGGCTGCACGCCGGCCGCACCGACAGCGAGGGGCAGCCTCAGACCTTTGCGAACCGACCCTTGAGTTCATCGGCACCGGCGGCCAACGCCGTGCCGGTGACGGGCGCGGTGAGCGGACTCAATCGCGCCAACCAGCCGTGGCTGCTGCTCAGCAGCGGCACGCAGTACGACACGGTGCAGGACCAGGCCAAGCTGAAGCTTGCCTATGACATCGATCCCGGGCTGCGGGCGATGGCGGTGGTCGGGCTCTGGCGCAACCGCTCGGACGGACAGTCGGAGAGCTTCCTGACCGATGCGAACGGACGCACGATCGATCACCGTGCCAGCGGCGGCATCACGCAGCCGGTCAGCATCGATGGCAAGGGCTACACGCTGAGCGCGGCCGACTTCCCGCAGACGCGCGATGAGCTGGAGCACCGCATGTACGCGCTGTCGCTGAAGCGCCGCGTGCGCGACGGGCTTGGATGGGAAGTTTCCGGCAGCCTGTACGACTACCTCGCCGACCGCTCGCGCGCCTACGCGCCGACCAGCACGCCGAGTTCAACGCTGCCTCAGGGCGGCCGGCTCACCGATCAGGCGGGCACCGGCTGGAACACACTGTCGGCCAAGCTCAGCTGGACGCCGGACGGCAGCGATCACACGATCGACGCGGGCGTGTCGCAGGAGCGCTTCCGCCTGCGCAGCCGCGTGTTCGGGCTGGATGACTGGCGCGCGGCGGCCGGCGGCGCGCAGAGCGCGCGCTTCGAGGGCGACACGCGCGTGCGTGCCGTGTTCGCCCAGGACGCCTGGGCGTTCGCGCCGGACTGGACGGCGGTGTTCGGCCTGCGCGGCGAGCGCTGGCAGGCCTTCGACGGCCTCACGCAAGCGCTGGCCACCCAGACCCCGCATGCCCACCCTGATCGATCGCAGACGGCCTGGTCCCCGAAGGCCGCGCTGTCCTACGGACTCAGCGAGCAGTGGGTGATCAAGGCCAGCACGGGTCGCGCGGTTCGCTTCCCGACGGTCAGCGAGTTGTTCCAGGGCGGTTTCAGCCCGACCGGCAGCTTCATCAACAACGACCCGAATCTCAAGGCCGAGCGCAGCTGGACCAGCGAGCTCAGCGCCGAATGGACCGGTCAGGATCGCGATGCGCTGCGGGTGACGCTGTTCCATGAGGACAGCCGGGATGCGCTGTATTCCCAGATCAATCCGGGCATCAACACGACGACCGCGACGGTGCAGAACATCGATCACGTGCGCACGCGGGGCGTCGAGCTCAGCGGCACGGCAGGCCTGCCGCGACGCGTGACCCTGACCGGCAGCGTCACCTTCGCCGATTCGATCATCCTGGCCAACACCGGCTACGCGACGGTGCCGGGCGACACCATCGGCAAGTGGCAGCCGCGCGTGCCGCGCTGGCGCGCCACGTTGCTCGCGCAATGGCAGGCCCGCGACGACCTGAGCCTCAGCCTGGGCGCGCGCTACAGCGGCAAGCAGTTCAGCACGCTCGACAACAGCGACGTCAACGGCTTCGCCTACATGGCGGCGAGCAAGTACTTCACCGTCGACGTGCGGGCGCAGTGGCGCCTGGACAAGCAGTGGACCCTCGCCGCCGGCGTCGACAACCTCAACAACTACCAGTACTGGAACTTCCACCCGTATCCGGGGAGGACGTTCCAGGTGGAGGCGAGGTGGGACTACTGATCCTTTGAGGACGACGGCCATCGCCGCGCCGTGTGGATGACGCGGACCACCGAAAGAAAATCGTCCTCCGGAGATCCGGCGATCTCTCCGAGCCCTTCCTCGACCCTGCGGAAATGGAGAGCCCACCCCGTACTTCCCCGCCCTGACCAAAGGCACCCCACGGGCAGCGGGGCACAATCCCCGCGCACCGCCCCGCACGGCCACGAGCCGCGCGGGCGGCTTCCCGACTCCAGGAGCACATCGCATGCAATCCCGCCTCTCGTTGACCGCCGCGCTGGTGGTCGGGCTCGGCGCCGGCACGGCCGCCACCGCACAGACCGCCTCGGCCCCCGCGGCCCCGTCCGCCGCCTCGGCGACCTCTGCCGCTTCGCAAGGCCTGTCCTACCCGGCCACCCGCAAGGTCGACCAGACCGACAACTACCACGGCACCACCGTCGCCGACCCGTACCGCTGGCTCGAGGACGACAACAGCGCCGACACCAAGGCCTGGGTCCAGGCCGAGAACGCGATCACCGACAAGTTCCTCGCCGCGATGCCGCAGCGCCTGCCTGCGCGCAAGCTCTACACCGACCTCTACAACTTCGAGAAGTTCGGCGTGCCTTCGAAGGAAGGCGGCCGCTACTTCTGGACCCGCAACAACGGCCTGCAGCAGCAGGCGGTGCTCTACACCGCGCGCAGCCTGAAGGACACGCCGCAGGTCGCGCTCGATCCCAACACGCTGTCCAAGGACGGCACCGTCGCGCTGACCGGCAGCGTCGTCTCGAAGGACGGCCGCCTGATGGCCTACGGCACCGCCGGCGCCGGCTCCGACTGGCAGACCTGGAAGGTCCGCGACCTCGACACCGGCAAGGACCTGGACGACACCATCGAATGGGTGAAGTTCTCCGGCGCCTCCTGGACGCCCGACGGCAAGGGCTTCTTCTATTCGCGCTACGACGCGCCGAAGGAAGGCGCGGCCCTCACCGGCGCCAACTACTTCCAGAAGGTCTACTACCACCGCCTGGGCACGCCGCAGTCCGCCGACACGCTGGTCGTCGAGAACCCCGCCGAGAAGGAATGGGGCTTCAACGTCGACGTCACCGACGACGGCCGCCTCGCGCTGATCAACGTCTGGAAGGGCTCCGCCCGCAAGAACGGCCTGCTCGTCCTGCCGCTGGACGGCAAGGGCGGCTACGCCGGCGCCAAGCCGGTGCCGCTGACCGTCAGCTTCGACGCCGAGTACGCGCCCGTCGTGCTCGACGGCCAGCGCCTGATCGTCAAGACCGACAAGGACGCGCCGCGCGGCCGCCTGATCGCGATCGACCTCGACAAGGACTGGCAGGCCAAGGATCCCAAGACCTGGACCACGCTGGTGCCCGAGACCAAGGATGCCCTGACCGCCGCCAGCGGCGTCGGCGGCCAGCTGGTGCTGAGCTACCTGCAGGACGCCGCCACGCTGGTGCGCGTGCATGCCCCCAGCGGCAAGCATGTGCGCGACATCGCGTTGCCCGGCGTCGGCACCGCCGCCGGCTTCGGCGGCAAGTGGAACGACCCCGAGACCTTCTTCAGCTACACCAGCCTGACCACGCCGGGCGAGATCTGGCGCCTGGACGCCAAGACCGGCAAGGCCGAGCTGTTCAAG
Source organism: Roseateles chitinivorans (assembly GCF_050632145.1). Taxonomy (GTDB): domain Bacteria; phylum Pseudomonadota; class Gammaproteobacteria; order Burkholderiales; family Burkholderiaceae_C; genus Roseateles; species Roseateles chitinivorans_B. Next base: position 2,880,827 of record NZ_CP192577.1, on the reverse strand, counting down.
CGCACGGAGACGGCCTTCGAGGCGAACCAGTTCGAAAGCAAGCGCGTCTTCGTCACCAGCAAGGACGGCACCAAGCTGCCGATCTTCATCGCCCACCGCAAGGGCCTGAAGCTGGACGGCACCAACCCGACGCTGCTCTACGGCTACGGCGGCTTCAACGTGCCGATGACGCCGGGCTACGGCGTCACCGCCGCGACCTGGATGAAGATGGGCGGCGTGTACGTGCTGGCCGTGCTGCGCGGCGGCGGCGAGTACGGCGCCGCCTGGCACGAGGCCGGCACCAAGGGCAAGAAGCAGAACGTCTTCGACGACTTCATCGCCGCCGGCGAGTACCTCGTGGCCAACAAGTACACGCAGCCCGCGAAGCTCGCCATCAACGGCGGCTCCAACGGCGGCCTGCTGGTCGGCGCGGTCGTGAACCAGCGCCCGGACCTGTTCGGCGCCGCGGTGCCGCAGGTCGGCGTGATGGACATGCTGCGCTTCCACAAGTTCACCATCGGCTGGGCGTGGACCTCGGACTACGGCAGCTCGGAGAACGCCGCCGACTTCCAGTGGCTCAAGGCCTACTCGCCGCTGCACACGATCAAGAGCGGCGCGCGTTACCCGGCCATCCTGGTGACCACCGGCGACCATGACGACCGCGTCGTCCCGGCCCACAGCTTCAAGTACACCGCGACGCTGCAGGCCGCCGACACCGGCCCCGCGCCCAAGCTGATCCGCATCGAGACGCAGGCCGGCCATGGCGCCGGCAAGCCGACCTCCAAGATCATCGAGGAGCGTGCGGACATCCTGGCCTTCATCGCGAACACCTTCGGGATGGACGTCAAGTGAACTGAGGGCCTCGTCGCCCGCCCCGGCGCGCCCTGGCGCGCCGCCCCGAAGCCCGGCCGTCGACGACGCGCCGGGCTTTCCACTTTCCGGCCGGAGTTCCCCTGCCGGGCATTCACCGTGCAGGCGGAAATGGGCGTGAAATCCGGCCAGATGTTTGGCCGGATTTGCGCCCTGTTCTTGTCGTCTCGGAATCTTTGGCGACCGCGATGATGCGAAGCATGACGACACGCCGCACGCCCGCCAGCCCGCAGTCCACGCTCCCGCGTCCCTGCCCGCACACCTGCCCGCATTCGTGCCCGGCCAGGCCAGCCCCGGCGCCGGTCCCGCTTCCGCGGACCTGACTCACCACGATCCTCGCGCCCAGGTCGCGGCCCCTCGCGGGTCGCCCGATGGCCGGCGCGCATGCGCTTCCCCATTCGCCACGCCGCAGCGCCACGCCCCCAGCAGTCGGGGTGTCCAGGCGGCGTCACAGCGCCCTTGCCCGGCCCTTCCACGAGGGGCCGGGCTTTTTCGTTGCGCCCTGCGCCGGTTCAGCGCCGGTCCAGCGCCTGGTCAGCGCTTGTCCAGCACGTACGCCCGCACGTGGTCGCCGGGCCGCGTGCCGGTCGAGCCGTGGCCGCCGGCGATGACGAGCAGGTACTGCCGTCCGTCCGCGCCGAGGTAGGTCATCGGCGTCGCCTGGCCGCCCGCGGGCAGGCGGCTTTCCCACAGCACGCGGCCGTCGTTGACGTCGTAGGCGCGCACGTAGTCGTCCATGCTGCCGGACAGGAAGGCCAGGCCGCCGGCCGTCATCAGCGGCCCGCCCAGGCTGGGGACGCCCAGCCTGAACGGCACGGGGAGTGGGGACAGGTCGCGCACCGTGCCGTTGCGATGCCGCCAGACGACCTTGCCCTCGTTCAGGTCGACACCGGCCACCGTGCCCCACGGCGGCGCCTGGCAGGGAATGCCCAGCGGCGAAGTGAAGGGCTTCATCTTCGCGGCGAAGGGCGCGCCGAAGTTCTCGTTGAGCGCCGGCAGCGCGCCCTTGGGCGGCCCGCCGTCCTGCACCAGCAGCGAGGTGTCGTCGCGGCGCGGCACCAGCGTCGAGGTGAAGCCCAGCACCGCGGGCGTCGTGAACGCGATGCCGCGCACCGGATCGACGGCGATGCTGCCCCAGTTGAAGACACCGAAGTTGCCCGGGTTGATCAGCGAGCCCTGCTCCGACGGCGGCGTGAAGCGGCCCTCGTAGCGCAGCTTGTGGAAGGCGATGCGGCACCAGAGCTGGTCGAACATCGACACGCCCCACATGTCGCGCTCGCGCAGTTCCGGCGGGTTGAAGGAGATCGCCGACACCGGTTGCGTCGGCGCGCTGAAGTCGCCCGCCGCGGCGCCCTGCGGGGCCGGCGTCTCGGTCACGGGGAACACCGGCTTGCCGTCGCGGCGGTCCAGCACGAAGAGCTCGCCCTGCTTGGTCGGCTGCACCAGCGCCGGCACGCGCTGCCCCTTCACCGTCAGGTCCACCAGGACCGGTTGCGACGGCACGTCGTAGTCCCACAGGTCGTGGTGCACCGTCTGGAAGACCCAGCGCGTCCGACCGGTCGCGAGGTCGAGCGCCACCACCGACGACGAATGCTTTTCCACCGCCGCGGAGCGCTTGCCGCCCCACTGGTCCGGCGGCTGGTTGCCCATCGGGAGGTAGACCAGGCCGAGTGCCTCGTCGACGCTGGCCACCGACCAGCTGTTGGGCGAGTTGGCGGCGTAGGTCTGCCCGGCCGTGATCGGCGCGGTGGCCTCCGGATTCGCGGAGTCCCAGTTCCAGACCAGCGCGCCGGTCTCGACGTCATAGGCCCGGATCACGCCGGACTGTTCCTTGGTGGAGGCGTTGTCGAGCACCGTGCCGCCGACGATCACCAGCTTGCGCGTCACCACGACGGGCGAGGTCGAGTAGTAGGCGCCGGGCTGCGCATTCGGCATGCCGGCCATCAGGTTCACCGCACCCTGCTGCCCGAACGAGGGGCAGGTCTTGCCCGTCGCCGGATCCAGGGCGATCAGCCGTGCGTCGGCCGTGGGCATGAAGAGTTTCGCGGCACAGGCCGCCGGCTGGGCCCCCGCGGCCGCCATCGCATCGGGCGGCGGCTGGTACGACAGACCGCGGCAGGTCAGATGCTGCAACGCGAGCTGTCCGCGCACCTGCGGATCGAAGCGCCAGAGTTCGCGGCCCGTCGTCGCGTCCAGCGCGAGCACCGTCTGGTGCGGCGTGCAGAGGAACAGCCGTTCCCCGACCTTCAGCGGCGTGACTTCGAAAGTGGTCTCCACGGGATCACCGGGCCGGCCGCGGACGTCGCCGGTGCGGAAGTCCCAGGCCAGCTTCAGGTCGCCCACATTGGCCGGCGTGATCTGCGCCAGCGGCGACCAGCGCTGGCCGAAGCCGGTGCGACCGTAGGCGTGCCACTCGCCGTCGGGCACCGAGGCCGCGCCCGAGGCGGGTGTGCCCGGCGGGCGCGCGGCGCCGCTGGCCGGCATCGTCCCTTCGACAGCGTGGATGTCACGCGTCCACGACGTCACCGCGAGGACCACGAAGATCCCGAGCACCGCCGCCAGTGCGAGCGCCGGCGGGCTGCGCCATGCGACACGACGCAGGTCGTCGGCGGGCAGATGGCGACGCATCGTCGGCACCAGCGCCAGCAGCACCGCGCCGATGACGAAGGGCACGCCGATCCGCGCGCCCAAGGGCCACCAGTCCAGGCCCACTTCCCACAGGCTCCACACGAGCGTGGCGAGGAAGTAGAGCGCGTAGCCGAGCACCGCCTCGCGCAACCGCCCCCACATCAGCGCGCCGATGACGGCCCAGGCCAGGCCCGAGAGCGCGTAGTACCAGCTGCCGCCGAGCGAGGCCAGCAGGCCGCCCGCGGCGAGCATGACGAAACCCAGGATCAGCAGCCCGGCGCCGAGGACGCGGGCCAGCCAGGGGACAGGGGCGGGAGAGGGGGCGAGGACGGTCGACATGCCGCGTGTTCGGCAATCGACATGCCGGTTGCCCCCGCCGCCTGTGGACAAGTCGTGGGGAAAGCTGAGGGCGGCGCGCTCAAGCTGTTGATCCGTCAGGCACTTCGTTGCGCTGCCGCAGTTTTGAGCAGCGGCGCTGCCTTCACCCGGGCCTCACGACCGGTTCACGCCGGCTCACGCCGGTCCGCGCCGACTCATGCCGGTTCGAACCGCCTCACTGCCGCCTCATTGCCGCCTCCAGCGGGCTCAAGCCGCTTCGGGTTCCAGCTTGCCTTCCACGCGCAGCAAGGTCTCCAGCGCCTGGCTGCGCAGACCGTAGAAACGCTTGATCTCGTCGAGCTGCGCCAGCAGCTCCGTGCGTCGCGCCGGGGTCGGGTCTTGCGGACGCTTCACGGCCAGCACCATCTTGTTCTTGCTGGTGTGCTCCAGCGCGATGAATTCGATCACCTGCGTGTCGTAGCCCATCAGCTCCAGCAGCAGCGCGCGCAACGAGTCGGTCACCATCTCGGCCTCCTGGCCGAGGTGGATGCCGTGCTGCAGCAGCGGCCGCAGCGCGGCCGGCGTCGTCATCTGCGGACGGATCTCCTTGTGGCAGCACGGGGCGCACATGATCACGCGCGCGCCGCTGCGCAGGCCGAAGTGCATGGCGTAGTCGGTCGCGATGTCGCAGGCATGCAGCGCGACCATCACGTCCAGCGGCTGGTCGCCACGCTCGCGCACGTCGCCGTGCTCGAAGCGCAATCCCGCCAGGCCGTGTCGCGCCGCGGCGGCGTTGCCCAGCGCCACCATGTCCTGCTTGAGCTCGACGCCCTGCACCGCCGGGGTCAGGCCTTGCGCATGCAGCCAGTCGTGCATCGCGAAGGTCAGGTAGCCCTTGCCGGAGCCGAAGTCGGCCAGCCGCACCGTCGTGCCCGGCGCGTCCAGGGCCGCCTTGCGGACCGCCGCGCCGAAGATCTCGATGAACTTGTTGATCTGCTTCCACTTGCGGGCCATCGCCGGCACGAGCGCGGGCTGGCCCTTGATCTCGTGCGTGACGCCGAGGTCGCGCCAGAACGGACGGTCGGACGACAACTCCCGGGGCTTGGCGCGGTCGTGTCCGCCGGGCGTCGCGACGCCCTCCGCGCCGCCGACGTCCTCGCCGGTCGCGGAGGCGCCCCCTTCTTCCCGACCTGCAGCAGCGGCTTGCCCTTGCGGCTGAAGCGCAGCTGGACCTCCTCGGCGAGCGTGTCCAGGTGCGCCTGCTGGAAGTCCCGCCCCAGCAGCGCGTCGATCAGCGCGAGGCCTTCGTCCAGCGGGTGGTTCTTCGTGACGTCCTTGGTCTTGTGCCGCCACAGGAAGCTCAGCGCGCGCTCGCCGCGCAGCTCGATGTCGCGCACGGTGAGGCGTTCGATCGAGGCATCCTCGCCCTCGTGACGGTTCAGCAGCAGGCGCTGGAAGCGGCGTTCCGCCAGGGCCGTGCGCAGCAGGCGCAGGAAGCGCTGGCGCTCGTCGGGGGCGGGGGCGTCGGGGGACGGCGTGAACAAGGGACTTCCGGATGACATGGGGACGGATTGTCCCGCCAATCCGGGGCCGCGCTCATTCCGGCCGGTCGAGCACCAGCAACCAGTGGCCTTCGCCGACGACCTCGTCGTCCCCGGCGGTCAGCGTGAAGCTCAGCCGGTGTCGCCCCTCGCCCGCGCGCGGCGCGACCGTCAGCGAGGACGGCGGCGCCCCCGCGCGCCGACGCAGGGCCTCGCGGTGCAACCAGGCCAGCACCTCCGGCGGCAGGCGCGCGTGATCCGCCCACGGTGGCGGGAAGTGCGCCGCCATCAGGGCGCGCGCCTGCGGCGTCTGCCAGGTGCACTGCCCATCGCGTTCGCGCACTGCCATGCGGGCCGTGGGCCGACGCGGTTCGACCGGCTCGGCCGCCGGCACCGGCGACATCAGGCCCTCGATGCGCAACAGCAGCTCGCTCATGCGGACCGGCTTGAGCAGGCATTCCGAGGCGCCGGCCTCGTGCAGCGCCGCCACCGGCTGAGGCCCGCGCGGACGGCTCAGCGTCAGCACCGGCACGCCGCTGCCGGCCAGGCGCCGCAGCAGGGTCAGCGGACCGTCGCCGGGCAGCTCGGGCAGTTCCATGTCCATGATCACGAGGACGGGCCCGGCGCCCAGTCCGTCGATCGCCGCCCGTGCATCGGCGGCGCGGAGCAGTTCGTACCCGCTCTCCTCGAGCACGGCCGCCAGCGGCTGCACCGCGAGCGCCTGCACGACCAGCAGGCGCGGTCGCGGCAAGGAACGCGGGCGGATCGGATCGGGCGGCGGCATCGAGGGCATGCGCTCCACCATACAAGTCCCGTGCCCGCCTCTCAAGACACCAGGGGCGGAGGAAAGCCTCGAACTCCGGGGCGATCATCCCCGTCCCGCGGCGATCGGCACCGCGTGCGCTGACGCACAATGGCCGGCGCCATGGACGATACCCCCGCCTCGCCCGACATCGATCCGACCGCCCCGCCGTCCGGCGAGGCCGCCGCGCCGGTCGCCGCTCCCGCGCCCGCCGCCCCTGCGGCGCCGTGGGAAGGACCGTCGCCCGACGTCGTCGCCTGGCTGCTGGTGAACTGGCACAACAAGCATCCGCTGGCGCGACGGTTGGGGATCGCCGATGTCCACACGGTGGGCGCGGTGGCCCTGCCCTTCATGGCGCAGGCGCTGCCCAAGGAGCCCAGCCTCGAAGGCGGCGCGCCCGCCGAAGCCGCGCCGCCTGCGCCCAAGCGCCGCCTGCCGTGGCAGCGCAAGGCTGCGGGGTCGGGACCTCGACCCGCCTGGCTGGACGAATTCATCCCCGGCCTGAAGACGTCGGCAGTCGCCACGATGGCGCTGGACAACGGCTTCACCACCGCGCCGGACGACCTGCCGCTGCGGCGCGTGGACATCGACGAACGGGCGCTCGCCGCCGACGCGAACCAGCCTGGTGCATGGCCGATGGAATTGGTGCTGCTGAGCGCCGCTTTCGATGCGGGCCCGGCACGACGGCGCGTGCTCGTGGGGCGTCGCGACCAGGTGCTGGGACAACGGGCGTTGGATCCGGCGCGATTGGGCGTGGCCGGCAGCGTCGCGGCGCTGGTGCTGATCGCGGCGATCTGGGCGCTGTGGCCCACGTCCAAGCCCTCCAAGGAGGCGCTGGCCGCGCTTGCGGCCGCCGAGGCGGCATCGGCCGCGTCCGCCGCCCAGGCCGCCTCCGCGGCCGCCCTGGCCGATCAGGCGGCACGCTCGGCGCCGGCGGCCTCCGCAGCCGCGTCGGCAGCCTCGGCCGTCGCGGCGATGGACCCGGCTTCTGCTGCAAGCGCCGCGGCGTCCGCGCCGGCGGAAAGTCCGGCCGCATCGACGCCCGCTGCATCGACGCCCACAGGTGCGATCCCGAACATCCGCCCCTCGTTGCACGGCGGCGCGGAACGTGTCCCGGGGGAAGGAAGCTGCGCCAGCCGCACCGGCCACCACGGCATCGGCTGGCGGCGCCGGTCCGGCAGACAAGCCCGACGCGGCCAGGACGGCCGCCGCAGCCGCCGCGGCGAAGGCGGGCGCCTCCGACGCCGAGCGCCGCGTGGGCGTCGACGATGCCGGCCTGGGCAGCCTCATGAAGCGCGACGGGGCCTCCGGCGGCAAGCTGGTCGCGCTGGTCAGCCAGCCCCACAAGAACAAGGCCGACGCCGAGGCGCAACTGGCGCGCATGCGCGAGATGATCGTCGCCACACTCGGTGGCAACACGGTGCCGAACGGCGAGGTCTTCCAGACGAAGGACGGCTGGCGCGCCGCCGTGTGGCCGTTCGGCAGCCGCGAGGAAGCGCAGCTGATCAATGCGACGCTGCTGGCCCGCGGCATCCGCGGGACGCGCGCCGTCGACTTCTGAAGCCCGATCAGGACCGGTAGTCGGCGTTGATCGTCACGTACTCGTGGCTGAAGTCGCAGGTCCAGACCGTCGTCGTGGCCGGGCCGCGGTTCAGGCCCACGCGCACGGTGATCTCGCTCTGCTTCATGACGCGCTGGCCGTCCTCTTCCTTGTACTCGGGACGGCGGCCGCCCTTCGTGACGACATGGACGTCGTCCAGATGCAGGTCGATCAGGCTCTGGTCGAGGTCGTCGATGCCGGCATAGCCGACCGCCGCCAGGATGCGTCCCAGGTTGGGATCGCTGGCGAAGAACGCGGTCTTGACCAGCGGCGAGTGCGCGATCGCGTAGGCGGCCTTGCGGCATTCCGCCTCGTCCTTGCCGCCCTCCACCACCACCGAGATGAACTTGGTCGCGCCTTCGCCGTCGCGCACGATCGCCTGCGCCAGCTGCTGCGACACGGCCACCACGGCATCGCGCAGCGCGCGGCCTTCGGCGCTGCTCAGCGACGTGATCCGGTCGTGGCCGGCCTGGTGCGTCGCGATCAGGACGAAGGAATCGTTGGTGGACGTGTCGCCGTCGATCGTGATGCGGTTGAAGGACAGGTCCGCCGCTTCCTTGACCAGCGGCTGCAGCAGCTCGGGCGCGAGGACCGCGTCGGTGGCGACGAAGCCCAGCATCGTCGCCATGTTCGGACGGATCATGCCGGCGCCCTTGGAGATGCCGGAGACGGTCACGGTCCTGCCGCCGATGGTGACCTGCCGCGAGCAGGCCTTGGGCAGGGTGTCCGTGGTCATGATGCCGGCGGCGGCCTCGGCCCAGTTGTCGGCCTTCAGCGCGGCGATCGCGGCCGGCAGACCGGCGACGATGCGGTCGACCGGCAGCGTCTCCATGATCACGCCGGTGGAGAACGGCAATACCTGCTTCGCGTCGAGCTTGAGCTCGGCGGCCAGCGCATCGCAGGTCTGGCGCGCGCGCGCCAGACCGTCGGCGCCGGTGCCGGCGTTCGCATTGCCGGTGTTGATGACGATCGCGCGGATCGCGCTGCCGGCGGCAAGGTGCTCGCGGCAGACCTGCACGGGGGCGGCACAGAAGCGGTTGGCGGTGAACACGCCGGCGACGCTGGCGCCTTCGTCGAGCGCGATCACGCTCAGGTCGCGGCGGTTGGCCTTTCGCACGCCGGCCATCGTGACACCCAGGCGCACGCCGGGCACGGGCAGCAGGGATTGCGGATCGGGGGCGGTCAGGTTGACGGGCATGGTGGTGGGCGTCGAAGAGGAGGAAGGCACCGGGCAGCCGACGCGCCCGGAACGAATGCGCGCGATTGTAGGAGCGCGACATGACCGTCGGCCCGTCGATGCCGCCGGCCCCGACCGACCGCCTTCTCCAATGGAAAACGCCCCGCAGGCGGGGCGTCGTCTCATGCCATGGCCGCAGGCGGCAGGATCAGCCCTGCTGCCGGCGGCGCCGGCTCAGCATCAGCGTCACCAGTCCGAGGCCGCCGAGGAACATCGCATAGCTCTGCGGCTCCGGCACGGCGCTGGCCGGCATCACGTTGAAGGTCGTGGAGTAGCTCGCGGCGATGCCGTTGGTGCCCGACGCAAGCGAACCGCCGGCGATGCCCTTGACGATCAGCGTGTAGTCACCGGCGAGCAGCGTCGAGCCCAGCCAGGCGCGCTGGTAGGTGGCGTTGCCCATCGGGACGGAGGGATCGATCGTCAGCGCCTGGCCGTTCAGCAACACCTCGGTGAAGCTGATCTGCTGCCCCGCGCCGGTGCCGATCGTGATCAGCGAGGCGTCCACCAGGCCAGTGCCGGCGTAGTGGAAGGTGAGCGTGTCCAGGAAGCTGCCGGCCTCGGTGTGGATCACGTAGGGCGCGCCGGTGAGGCCGCTCTGGTCGCCGGCGAGGACGGTGTCGTGCGTCTGGTTGAGGTCCGACGCAGCCATCGCGCCGGAGGCGGCCACGGCCAGCGCGGCGGCGGTCATGACGGTGCGCGCGGCGCGGCGGCGACGGACGACGACGCCCATGCCGAACAGGCCGAACGCCGCCAGCGCCAGACTGCCCGGTTCCGGCACCTGCGTGACGTTGATCGTGCCGGAGTAGCTGGCGCTGATCGCCGTGCCTGCGGCCAGGCCCTGGCCCGCGTAGCCGCGCACCGTCAGGACCAGCGGGCCGCTGAGCAGGTAGTCGTCCATGCGGCCGAATTCGAAGCCGTTCTGGAAGCTGCCCAGCGCGGTGCGGGTGAAGTTCAGCGTCCGTCCGTTGACCGTGGCGCTGACGAAGTCGATGTTGAAGCGGGCCTGCTGCGCACTGGTCGTCAGGCTGGCGTTGACCAGGCCCCAACGGTCCATGCCGGTGAAGGTGAAGGTGTCGACGAACTCGCCGGCCACCAGATGGTTGATGGTGAAGCCCGCCGTCTTGGTGTCCACGGTCGTGCCGGACTGCAGGGCGACGGACTGGGACGCGGTCACCGGCGCGGCCTGCGCGGAGGCGACGGCGGCGACAACCAGGGCGGCGGCGAAGAGGCGGGTCGTGAGCTTCATGGCGGTGCGGTCCGGAGACCTCGAAGACCCGCGGGGGCAGGTCGATGCAGCGGACTCTATCGACGGGGTGCCGTACGGTGTCCCCCGCGCCACGGGGGAGAAACGCGTGCTCGTGCCCCGGTCGTGAGAAAGCGCACATCGCGGAGCCGCCGCGTCGGGCGGGTGCCACGCGCGGCTCGTGAATCCGTCACGCCAGGCCTGGCAAGGCCTGGCAGCGGATGCCGCCAGCCCGGCCCGTCGGCGCCATGCCCGGTCGTCCGCGCCCCGGAAACGACAACGGCGCCCACGAGGGGCGCCGTCGATCTCAGGAGCAGCGACCGGTCAGGCCAACTTGCCGTGGCAGCTCTTGAACTTCTTGCCGCTGCCGCACGGGCAGGGATCGTTGCGGCCGACGTGGCCCCACTCGGCCGGAATGGCTTCCGTCCCGCCGGCGACCGGCGCCGCGTCCTGCGACACCGAGCCGTCCTCGTTCGGATGCGTGTAGGTCACGTTGCCGACGTTCTCGGCGCGCTGCTCGATCGCATCGGCGGCGGCGGTGGCCTCCTCCTGCGACTGGATGCGCACGTTCAGCAGCACGCGGGTCACTTCCAGCTTCACCGCGTCCAGCAGCTGCGAGAACAGCTCGAAGGCTTCGCGCTTGTATTCCTGCTTCGGGTTCTTCTGGGCGTAACCGCGCAGGTGGATGCCCTGGCGCAGGTAGTCCAGCGAGGCCAGATGCTCGCGCCAGTGCTGGTCGATGCTCTGCAGCAGCACCATGCGCATGAACGGCGTGAACTGCTCCAGGCCGACGCGGTCCAGCTTGTCCTGGAAGGACACGTCGCCCGCCTTCAGCACGGCGTCGAGCACGTCCTCGTCGGTCAGCGTGTCGCTCTTCTTGAGCATGTCGCCGAGCGGCACCTCGAGCTTCCACTCGTCGCGCAGCACGCGCTCCAGCGCGGCCAGGTCCCACTGCTCTTCCAGCGATTCCTCGGGCACGAAGCCGCGGACCACGTCCGTCAGCGTGCCCTTGCGCAGGTGGGTGATCTGTTCGAGCACTTCCTGCGCCTCGAGGATCTCGTTGCGCTGCTGGTAGATGACCTTGCGCTGGTCGTTCGACACGTCGTCGTACTCGAGCAGCTGCTTGCGGACGTCGAAGTTGCGGGCCTCGACCTTGCGCTGCGCGCTCTCGATCGAGCGCGTGACGATGCCGGCCTCGATCGCCTCGCCTTCGGGCATCTTGAGCCGGTCCATGATCGCGCGCACGCGGTCGCCGGCGAAGATGCGCATCAGCTGGTCGTCCAGCGACAGGTAGAAGCGGGACGAGCCCGGATCGCCCTGGCGGCCCGAGCGGCCGCGCAGCTGGTTGTCGATGCGGCGGCTCTCATGACGTTCGGTCGAGATCACGCGCAGGCCGCCCGCGGCCTTCACCTGCTCGTGCAGCTTCTGCCAGTCGGCCTTCAGCGCGGCGATCTTCGCGTGCTTGTCGGCGTCGGACAGCGACTCGTCGGCCTCGATGGCGACGACGTCCTTCTCGATGCTTCCGCCCAGCACGATGTCGGTGCCGCGGCCGGCCATGTTGGTCGCGATCGTGATCACGCCCGGGCGACCGGCCTGGGTGATGATGTCGGCCTCGCGGGCATGCTGCTTGGCGTTCAGCACCTGGTGCGGCAGACCCGCCTTCGTCAGCAGTTCCGCGACCTTCTCGGAATTCTCGATCGAGGTCGTGCCCACCAGCACCGGCTGGCCGCGCTCGTGGCAGTCGCGCACGTCCTGCGTGACGGCGTCGTACTTCTCCTTGGTCGTCTTGTAGACCAGGTCCAGCTCGTCCTTGCGCACCGTCGGCCGGTTCGGCGGGATCACCACGGTCTCGAGGCCGTAGATCTCCTGGAACTCGTAGGCTTCGGTGTCGGCGGTTCCGGTCATGCCCGACAGCTTGCCGTACATGCGGAAGTAGTTCTGGAAGGTGACCGAGGCCAGCGTCTGGTTCTCGGCCTGGATCTGCACGCCTTCCTTGGCTTCGACGGCCTGGTGCAGGCCGTCGCTCCAGCGGCGACCGGTCATCAGGCGGCCGGTGAACTCGTCGACGATGATGACTTCACCGTTCTGCACGACGTAGTTGGTATCGCGGTGATACACGTGGTGTGCGCGCAGCGACGCGTACAGGTGGTGCATCAGTGTGATGTTGGCCGCGTCGTACAGCGACGCGCCCTCGGCCAGCAGGCCGGCCTGGCCCAGCAGGCGCTCGGCGTTCTCGTGACCGTCCTCGGTCAGGTAGATCTGGTGCGACTTCTCGTCGACGGTGAAGTCGCCCGGTTCGATCACGCCTTCGCCGGTGCGGGGATCCAGCTCGCCGACCTGGCGCTTCAGCTTCGGCGAGACCGCGTTGATCGCCACATACATCTGCGTGTGGTCTTCGGCCTGGCCGGAGATGATCAGCGGCGTGCGCGCCTCGTCGATCAGGATCGAGTCCACCTCGTCCACGATCGCGTAGGCCAGGCTGCGCTGCACGCGGTCGCGCACCTCGTAGACCATGTTGTCGCGCAGGTGGTCGAAGCCGTATTCGTTGTTGGTGCCGTAGGTGACGTCGGCGCCATAGGCAGCCTGCTTCTCGTCGCGCGGCAGGCCCGAGTAGTTGATGCCCACGGTCAGGCCGAGGAAGCGGTACAGGCGACCCATCCATTCGGCGTCGCGGCGGGCCAGGTAGTCGTTGACCGTCACGACGTGCACGCCCTTGCCGGTCAGCGCGTTCAGGTAGACCGGCAACGTCGCCATCAGCGTCTTGCCTTCGCCGGTGCGCATTTCAGCGATCTTGCCGGCGTTCAGGACCATGCCGCCGATCAGCTGCACGTCGAAGTGGCGCATCTTCAGGACGCGCTTGCTGCCTTCGCGGCAGACGGCGAACGCCTCGGGCAGGATGTCGTCGACGGTCTCGCCCTTGGCGATGCGCTGCTTGAACTCCTCGGTCTTCGCGCGCAACTGGTCGTCGCTCAGGCCCTCGAACTGCGGTTCCAGCGCGTTGATGCGCTCGACGTCCTTGCGATAGGTCTTGAGCAGGCGCTCGTTGCGACTGCCGAAAATCTGGGTCAAAAGCTTGGGCAACATGCGGCTTTTTGAAGTTCTGTGGGGGGCCCGGTCGACCGGGCCTGGACGCCCGGCGGACCGCCTCGTGGGCGGCCTGATGAGGGCAGCGCCGCGCGACCGGTGCACATGAGGACGGGGCCTCGGGTTGCAAGCGTCTGCGCGGAGAAAAACCGGCGGAGTTTAGCACCCGGCCCCTGGCGGCACCGGGCGGCGGCCACGGCGCCGGACCGGCGGCGGACTCCGGGTTTCCCAGCGGCGGGACTACACTGCCGCCCCATGGCCACCCGCTATCTGCCTCCTCGCGTCAAGCCCGACGCGCCCGATCCGCTGGACTTCGGCCGGGCCATGTCGCAGAACGGCATGCTGGCCCGGCTGGGCAACCAGCTGGCGCTGTCGCGCCGGCATCTGGCGGCGGTGAGCGTCGCGCTGCCCGGCGCGATGAAGCGGTTCGTCCAGGCCGGCACGCTCGACGAGCAGGGCTGGACACTGGTCGCCGACAACGCCGCCATCGCCGCCAAGCTGCGACACCTGCAGCCGACCCTGCTGCGGCTGCTGCGCGACGAAGGCCTGCTGCTGGAAGGCGAACTCCGGATCCGCGTCAGGCAGTCCTGAGCCGCGCCCCCTTTCCAGCCCCACGCCGCGCCACAAGGAGAAAGGGACCGCCGAGGCGGTCCCTTGTCGTTCGCCCGCTTCGGGGTCAGTCCTTGCGGCGCAGACGGCGCGCACCACCCAGGCCGGCCAGCGCGATCACGGCCAGCGCCAGCGAGGCCGGTTCCGGCACATCGTTCTGCTGGGCGCCTTCGACGTTCAGGATGTCGAAGGCCCACAGCGCGTTGCGCTCACGGCCGCCGGCATCGCAGAACACGCCGTTGGCGCACTTGCCGTTCAGGAAGTTGGGGTTGCCGTCGTAGGTGAAGCCGTTGGCCAGGTTGGGGCCGAGGGCGAAGTTGTCGAACTGCATGACCGCGACCGTGTAGACGCCAGCGCTCAACGTGAGGTCCAGGCAGGTGTCCCAGCGCATGCCGCCCGCCGGATCGGGGTTCACCGCGCCGCCGCCGCAGGTGCCGGGCGTGCCGCTGGTGGCGTCGTCGTTCTGGCCGACCAGCACGCCGCTGGCGTTGAACAGCGCCAGGATCGGGTCGAAGCCGCCGGCAGCGACCACGTTGCCGTTGGCCTGCGTGCCGCCCGCATAGCTGTAGGTGATCAGACGGACCGCCGACGAGCCATTCGCCGTGAAGGTGAAGGTCTGGACGTCGTTGGCCTGCGCGAAGCTGCCGGCGAACGAGAAGTTGGTCGGCGCCGCATGGGCGACGGCGGAAAGGCCGAGGGCGGCGACGGTGGCCAGTGCGGCGACACCGCGGCGGAACAAGCTGTGCATGAAGTTTCCCGTGAAGGCCGGCATGTGGAGGTGGACCGGCGGGTTGAACACGGGGGCGGCTGGAGCAAAGCCTATGCCACAGCTAATTTTCCTTTTAAATCAATTACGTACATGCAGTTACGTGAGTAACTGCACACAAGTGTCAAGCGTGGCGACACCGCCTTTTGGGGGTGTCGGTACTCAAAGCTCGAGGCCAGAAAGACCGAAGCCCCGGATCGTCGGTGACGAAACGGGGCTTCGGAGCAGGCATGGCGCCTGCGAGTTCGATGGTGCCGGCTATCAGGTTCGATTCCTGAAAAGCCACACCTAACTCGTTGATTCTTCTGGGCGAAAGAGCACCAGAGAGATCACTGTAGCACACGGTGTAGCACAAAGAGAGGCACAGCCGAGGCTGCCAGAGCAGCCGTTAGGACGCCTTCGCCCCCACCTCGAAGCCCACAGAATGCCCGCCGAATTACTTCGACGGCCCATGCTCGAAACGCTCTTGATCCTTGCTGCCATCCCGTTCGCCCTCGCCGGGCTTTGCATCTTGTCCACCCTTGTGTGGGCGTCGCTTCCCTACGCGGTCTTCCTGTGTGCTGGCGCAATTACCGCCTACATGCTTCAAGGTCCGCGATCCGGCTGGGCCGGCCTCCCCGCAGTTGTCGCACTCGCAGCGGCTGCCTGGATCTCCCATCGCTGGGGCGGAACAAAGTAACCGCAGCCTCGCCTGAGCCCTATCCCGCCGTGGACAGCTCCACCTAGCCCTCCCCTGCAGCGCACCACGAATGGCTTTTGCAGCCTGCGGCATGTGAAATCAGTCGGGTCCGGACTGTTCAGAGGGATGCGTGGCCTCAGCCTCGATATGCAGGGCACTTCCCAGTTCTGGCCAACCAACGCCCGGTTACAGTTGCCCCACAACTAGGAATTCTGGGGAGGCTGCGTGGGACGCAGAGACTTTCAATTGATCGCGGGTGTTCCGATCGTGGACATCTTGTTGGACCAAGGCAACCCTCGCATTCGCGACGGGCAAGACCAAGCGGACTGCATCGCACGCATCCTCCGCAAGGAAGAGCAATTGATCGCGCTCATTCAAGATGTCGCGAAGAACGGACTGACGACCGCCCCGATCTTGGTCAGACCGAAGGGTGATGGCCGGTACGTTGTCATGGATGGCAACAGGCGCATTACCGCGTTGAAGTTGCTCAACGATCCGAATCTATGCCCAGTGGAACGCTTGAAGGGCCGGCTGCGAACCCTTCAGGCAGACTACCGGGAGGGCATCCCGTCGGTTATTGATGTCCTGAGTTCTACCAATGATGACGCCATTGCCCGTGAGGTCCTCGCACGGCACTCGGGTGCTCAGGGCGGCGTCGGACAACTGGATTGGTCGGCGTATCTCCGGACGGTGTTTCAGCTCAACCATGGCCACCCGCCAGAGTACAAGCGGCCAGGCCAGTACGCGATGTGGGCCGAACGGCATGGGATTTACGTTGGCGATGAATTTCCGATTACATCGCTGCAGCGCTTCTTCTCGATTGAGAACCTGGCCCTCCTCGGCTTCAACGCCGCTGGCGACGATCTGGCCCTAACCATCCCTGAAGACTCTGCGAAGCGACTTGCCCAGATCGTCATTACTGATTTCGACACCGCAGCGATCAAGGTGGACAACGTCCGCTCACCTGAGCAGGCACGAGACTACATCGCGAAAGCACGGGGCCGTGCAGGTTTAACGCCAGCACCTACACCAGCACCGGAGCCGCCCCCTAGCGGAGGAAGCGCCGCCGCTCCAACGCCGCCTACGAACGGCGGCGGGGCAAGTGCTCCCGCACCAGATTCCCCTAGCCCGCCTCCGTCTCCGCCGAGCGACGCTGATGATGGTGGCGACCCCGGAACTCCGCCCAGGCCGCCCGCAGCCCCCCGACAACCGCCGTCCGAGCGAAAGCGCGTTCTAGGTACTGGCGCACCGGGGTTTGCGATTCCAGAGGCGGAGGCTAAGGCGCGAACTATCGTGGCGGAGCTTCGAAAACTGGACGTGCGCGACACGCCACTGGCGGCTGCCATGCTGCTTCGCGCCCTCATCGAGATCAGTGATGAGCACTATCGACGTGCACACAACCGCCCTGACACGGGCAAACTCGGTCGGAACATCGTCGCCAGCGCGACCCACATGCGTGACAGCAGTAGGCTCACTACGAGCGCCTATGACATGGTCTCGCGGCTGGCCCAACCAGGAGGCACTGATCTACTGCATGTGGAAACGCTTCAGAAGATCCTGCATCGGGACACGCACATCCCAAGCTATCAGGTGGTCAACACCTTCTGGGACAACGTGGCCCCATTCGTCCGAGCGTGCTGGGCCAGCTGAAATCCTCTCGTGAGCGTGGGCTCGCAAGGCAGTTCTAGATTCCTGTAATAGAGGACTTCGCTTGCGAGCGGCCTTGCCAGATGCGTCGAATAGTGCAACGAAAAATTGACCTCATCCATCCCCGAGTAAAGCGCCCGAATCTCGGGGCAATCGTCGTAGGTAACCAGAACAGGGTAGCTAGCCGACTTGACGCAGCGAGCGATAGCGTCATGGTCGTCATGCCTGTAGTGATTGCGGTAGAGCTGGCTTCCCTTAACGTAGTAGGGCGGGTCCAGATACACCAAGCACTTTGATGGGAATCCCGGCGCGACGTCACTTAGGAGGTCAAGCGCATCCATCCCCACAACGGAGATGTGTCTGGACATGGCGCCGATCTTGGCAAGCCGAGCCGTAAGATCGCCGACGACATAGCGAGCATCTAGTTTCCACTGGCCCGCCTGGGCTTTGCCGCCAATCACCCCCGCAGCTAGGATCCCAGATCGATTGGTTCGATTAAGGAAGAACGCCGCGAACCCCACTTCTACGAAGTCATGCTTCTCAGGAGCTAGCAGGATCTCCCTTTGGCGCTCCCATGTCTTCATGGTTACTGGGGTGTCCCGAATTAGCTTTATCAGCCTTGGACTCGCTTCCGTGGCAGCTCGCCAGAATGAGTAAATTGCCGGGTCTGCGTCGTTGATGACAATGTGGTCGACATACCCCTGCATCAACAAGAAGAGCGCTGCACCTGCCCCACCGGCATAGGGCTCAACATACCACCCCCCTGAAATTCGGTTGTGGCGCATCAACTCCGCCAGCCATGGCCCGAGGCGCCCCTTCCCACCGGGGTATCGAAGCGGTGTAGCAAAGGCCCCACCTCCTGACGGAGCGGTCACTGGCATGGATGGGGTCAAGGCTTGCGTTGAACGCCTGACGCTTGTGATTGGAGGCGGTGGTGTTCTCATTCGTTTTTGCCGTGTAGCCAAGGATTCTAGTAAGCGCCCCCCGAGTGCGGCACCACTTGCTCTCTGCGTCGTCAGACGCCACCCAATTGTCGGTCTCCCCAGCCGTGGCGCCTATGAGGGCCTTCGCCGTTGCATCGCCCTACGCCCATCCTCGTTGGACGCTGCAATTGCTAGCTTCCACTCACCTGCGAGGTCGAACTACAACAACAGCGGTCGAGGCTTTAGCCGTCTTTTGGAAGTGGCCGGGGCGCCAGGGGAGTGGGGGGTACTTCCCCAAGTCGCGACCGATTCTCGCGGACCCGCCTTGGCCAGAGCGAACCTTGGCGACCCCAGCTGCCGCCAGAATGGCAAACGCCACAGCCAAGGCCCGAAGTCTCGACTGCCTGTGCATACATTGGCCGATTGGATCGGGCGACGGTCTCGCCGTGCTGAACCAGGGCGTTGATCTGAGCGCTATCGATCACGTCTGCCCTTCGCTGGTGGCGTCCGAACTTGCCGACTGTCGAGACTCGCGGCGCTTGCGCATCCAAGCCTCCTCGATCTGCGCTTGTAGCCATGAACAGAACAGCTCCAGTTGGTGGATCGCCTCGAAGAGCGACTCCCGATTGATGTGCAGCGAAGGGTTCATAAAGTTGCCAGGGCTATCGTCGGGCTCCAGCTCGTCAGGCCGCATGAAGAATGGCCTTGGGTACTTAGCCCGCGTGGCGTCACTGTGCTCGACATGCGAGCGAAGCAAATCGCCGTGGTGTTGGGAGTCGTTTCGGGCGAGCACCACTTGTTCGATGATGCCCAAGTCTGCAGGCGCAGCCGAGAAGTCGATGCCCAGAGCCTCCTGAAAGCAAGCCCGATAGCCTGAGACGAAGCCTTCGCTCTTGAAGACCTTGGGCAGCTCCTTCTGGCACGGCCTGTCCCCGGCCCACAGCCGGCGCTCCCAGGTGACGAAGAAGTGCTTGATGGACTCGGACAGCATTGACACCGCAGCGCGGCCTACAACCTCAATTTCCACGTCCGCACGGAGCCACTCCTCCAGATACGCCGGCTCGCCCGAGTCATCAAATGGCGGATCGTTATAAGGAACATCTGACGCTTCTATCAACCGCTTCGTTTCGAACATCGGCGTTGTGGCCGTGTCATAGAAGTGCTTGATGAACTCGGTGCGTTGTTGAAGGAAGTAGTAGACGTCCATGCGCTCAGTGTCATCTATGGCGCCCGCCAGGTGGGACCGGGTTTGTGTGCGCTAGGGCATGCCTCTACGAACATCATCTAGCTGGTCTGATTGATGTCCGCTAGGGTTGATTTCTGATCTGCGGACACATATCATGCGGACGGAACTTCAACGGACAGAACATGCAGACCTTCCTGTACGCCCGCGTCAGCACCTCGGACCAGACCATCAGCCACCAGCGAGACCACGCTGAGGCCGCAGGGTTCACGCTCGATGAGGTCATTCAGGACGACGGCGTCTCAGGCATCAGCACCCGATTCCAGGACCGCAAGGGCGGCGCCAAGCTGCTGGACAAGGTCCGTCGCGGGGATGTGCTCGTGGTCCGCTGGGTGGATCGCCTCGGCCGGAACTACGAAGACGTGACCGAGACCATCCGCACCTTGATGTCGAAGGGCGTGGTCATCAAGACCATCATCAACGGGATGACCTTCGATGGGGCAACGACTGACCCCATTCAAAAGGCAGTCCGAGATGCGCTTATTGCGTTCATGGCTGCGACCGCCCAGGCCCAGGCCGAGGCGATCAAGGAGGCACAGAAAGCCGGCATCAAGAAGGCCAAGGAGACGGAGGGCGAGGCCAAGTACCTGGGCCGCAAGCCGAGCTTCGACCGCGCTCAGCTTCTGCAAGTCAGTGAGCGACTTGCTCTGGGCGTCAGCCCCTCGGCCATCGCCGCAGACGCAGGGGTCTCCCGGGCCGTGGTCTACCGGATCAAGGAAGACCCTGCGAAGATGCTGGCGGCGCTGGAGACCTGGGAAGGCCGCCAGTCATCCTGAGGGCGCAGAGCCCCTTAGAAGCCCCAGGTGCGATTGGCCGCAATTCCTCGACAGAAGAATATGTTGCGCCAGAAGGCCGCTCATGAAGGGAAAGTCAGTCCTCGATGCCCTCCACCAGCAATGCCGCGTGTCCCCGGCATCCAGCGTGGCCCACGGCATGCCACCGCCCAGTGGCCGTCGGTCGGTGCGAACGGCGAGCAGAAACCTAAGTTGTCCTGGCGGCGTCGCTTCAAGCGAAAGACGAGCCTCCGGAGCCTCGGGACGTCGTGCCCTCGCGTGTCCAGGCCCAGGGAGCCGGGAGATTCCCACCGTCGGTGGAGATCCGCTAAGGCCGGCAGCGCCTGATGATCTTGAACCGCAGAGGGGTGCTGTAGCCCGCCACCAGGATCATCGTCAGATCCTTGGGGAGGTTGAACAACGGCTGCGGGCGACCGTAGCTGTCCGGGAGATGTGCTGAGAACTCAGCCGATCTTTCCCCGAGGGGTGCCCAGGTGCTTAGAAACGAATCGGTCAATCCCCGTCCGGAATGGTTGCTGGGTCCACTAGTTGCACACCGGAGGATCGGATTTCGAGCACCAGTGGCACGGTAGAAACGACGTCGCAGATCCCAGCATCGGCCCAGTATTCCGTTGCAACCGAGGCCACCCCAGACACGTTCGGAGAAGGAGTCTCGTGCACCTCTATTTCGTGCGGTGCGCCATCGATATCCACACAACTCAAGATGCGAGCTAACGGCATGAATCCTCCAGGGCGTTTCGAAGGTGAACGCGTAAACGGATTCTGCCGCGAACTGCGGAAGCTAAGCAGGTCTCGGCGGTGACCGCATGCCGACAGGAAAGCCACGAGCTCAAGACCACCAAAAGGGCAACTTGGGCAGCCCCGCCGACTACCGTCGTCAGAACGGAAGGTTCTCAAACTCCTTGGCCTCTTCCGCAAGGAGGGCGGCGTGGGATGCGACCTCCTCGTACAGGCCGAGCCTCTCGACAAGCTCCATGGCGATGTTGACGGCCCGACCCTGGTCCCAGGCAATCAGGGCGTCGGCCATGATCTCTTGCTTCCCAGGGCTGAAGGTGGCTCCAGGGCCGAAGGTCTTAGTTAGGCGGTCGGCGAAGTTCTTCACCTGTTCATCGAACCAGGCGGGATTGGCCTCGCGTTCGCCGTAGAGGACGCTAGCCCACTGCTCGGGAAGCTCTTTCCCCTCGGCCAGGATCTCCTTGCGCTTCTTGCGCATCATCTTGACGGTACGCTCTTTGACCCCAGAGCCTTCCACGATCTGAGGGACGGTCAGACCCAGGTCCGCAACGACCAATGCCCAGGCTCGTTCGGAGCGCTCCGTGCGGCCCATCGGAAGGCGGTCCTTCTTGTTGTCCCTGCCGGACTCAACCAGGGCCTGCTGAGGGCTGCCCTTGAAGAAGCGAACGGGGATGGTCTCGCGCTTCTCCCGGCGGTAAGCGGCGAGCCGATGGTGTCCTTCGATCAGGATGTGACGTTGACCGATCAGGATGACCGTGATTGGATCCAGTTCGTACTTGGGGCTGCTGAGCAAGTGGGCAGCTAGGACGTCAACGTGGATGGGATTTGAGATACCCGTCGCCGCGTCGTGCCTCGGGCGAACCTGAAAGACGGACGGCAGCACCTCCAAGGAGGCCACCGGCAGCGTCTTGGGCAAGACTGCCCCATCTTTCAGCGGCTGCCATGCGGCCTCAAGGGCCCTGAACTCGTCTCTATCCATGTTCGTTAGCGATGTCGGTCGAGGAGGACAAGGGTCACTCCAGCTGAGCCATGAGGAGGCTCCAGGGGCTTGGGAATGGGGGGCTCAAGGCATCCAGGGTGCAACCCTTATGCGTGCAATTGCACCCCGGCGAGTGCGTCAGGCCAGCGCTTGGGCCTGGATCGGCTGCCAGTGGGACGGGTCGAAAGCGAGTTCATCCATCTCGTCCTCGTCGGCCCAGACGCACACCGGCATACCGTCGGTCTCCGAGCGCTCCCACGATTCCACGAGGCGAGCGGTGATCTGGACGGCACCAGCGTGCGCGGGGTCGCTGGAGACGCCAGAGACCAGCACGGGCTGCCCCAGCGGCGGGAAGGCGTCTTCGATGGAAATCCAGGCGGCGGTGTTCATGTCGTGCGCCTCCCTCAGGCTTGCTTGGTGTTGTTCTTGATGTGCGCCTGAGCCTTGGTCAGCCATTCGTGCTTGACCTTGAGGCTGTAGCCCTTGCCGTACCCGGCCGAGATGCCGTCGCCAGCATGGCCCTGGATCTCCTTCTGGATGGGTTCCGGGCAGCCGACCTCCCGCAAGACGTCCTTCATGCCGTGCCGGAAACCGTGCGTGCCGATCCCCCAAGGCTTGAGACGCTTGTTGTTCGTCGCTGAAGCGTTGGCGTTGCCGTTCGTCTTGGCGTAGCGACTGAACAGCCCCTGCGAGCCCTTAGCGCGACCCACTGCGATCCGAGCGGCTTCTAGAGCAAAGCCCACGAGCGGCACTTCACGGGGGCTCGTGTCGTTCTTCAGCGTGCGCCATGGACGGTCCTGGATCTTCAGATAGGGCACCTCGGCATCAAGCACCACATCCGTCAGCGCCAAGCCCGAGACCTCGCCAACGCGGCAACCAATACCCATCTGGATCAGGATGACCAATGCCGGATCAGAGGTGTCAGGACCGAACTTCGCCAGGATCTCTGCAAGCTCCGTGGCCGAGGGCGTCTTGACCTCCTTGGAGTCCTTGCCCTCATTGGCGATAGGAACCGAGGAGAACGGGTTGTTTGCGCCACGAATGTCCAGTTCTCGGATCGCCACATTGAGCACAGCACAGAGCGTGTTCACGGCACGGCGAGCGGTGGCGGTCTTCATCCCGTTGGCGGCGCACTGGGCCACGAATGCACGCGCGTGCTCCCGTCCAAGGTCAGCAACGCAGATATCACCGGCCAAGGTCAACAACTGACCCCAGTCCCGCTTGGCACGCTCCATTGCCTTCTTGCTGTCTGCGTTCTTGTGGGTCGAGATATACACGTCCAAGGCAGCCGACAGACGAGGCTTCGGGTCGCGCTCCGACCGGAGAAGCTGCAGCGCCTTCAGGTCCACCGGCCCCAGGTAGTCGCTTTCCCTGAGCATCTCGGGGTTCTGCTCCAACGAGAGCGGGTCCAGGCCCTTGCGACGTACGTAGGCGCGGAACTTCTCTTCGAAGTAGTCAGTGTCGTGCTCCAGCGGCGGCAGAGAATCCGCCAGCACCTGAGCAGCCCGGAGCGTGTCCGCAGGGGTCAGGGAGGCGTTGCCGCGCATGGCGCTGAAGGAGGCTTGGTGCTGCTGGAACATCGCGTCTGCGAGTCGAGCAGCCTCCCGAGGGTCCGAGGTCTTGAGCGACTTGCGGATGACCTGCTGGGGGTAGCGGTCGTGGAGTTCCTGGGGAACGCGGAGACGGAAGTGGAAGGTCTCGCCTCTCTGATAGAGATAGCTGGCCATCAGAGAGAGCGTTTTACTGAGACGGATGATCACAAGGGCGGCCTGCGGATGGCCCAGGGCATGCCGTGTAGCACGCCGAGTGCGCAGTTTGTAGCACACTCCTTCGCCTTGGAATCACGCAAGCCGTTGATCTACAACGACTTTTCCTAAATTAATGGTGCCGGCTATCGGATTCGAACTGATGACCTACCGCTTACAAGGCGGTTGCTCTACCAACTGAGCTAAGCCGGCACAAGGAAAACTGGCGCGCCGCAGAACTTGCGACGCGGGCTGCATTCTAGATGCAGCTTCGAGGGGTCCGGAGCGAAAAACCGCGCCATCCCCCTCATCCCGCCCCCCGCACTTGAACGGGGATCAGCCGATCACTTGATGCGTTTGAGCGCTGGACGACCACCCGACGGACCCGCACCCGGATCGTCATCGTCCGGCGGCGTCGCGAGCGTCGGCGCGACGGGTTCCGGCTTGGGTTCGCCTTGCGCCGTCCCGCCGTTGCCGCTGCCACCGTTCGCATCCGACGCGAGGCGCAGACCTCGCGGCGCATTCGGCGCCGCCTGGCGTGCGGCGGCATCCTCCGCAGTCGGCGGAGGGAACGCCATGCCCTGGCCGTTCTCACGCGCGTAGATCGCGACCACGTGATCGACCGGCACGATGATCTCGCGCGCCACGCCACCGAACCGGGCCTTGAACTGGATCAGTTCATTGCCGAGGTCCAGGTTGCTGGTCGCGTCGAAACCGACGTTGAGCACGATCTCGTTGTTGCTCACGTACTCCAGCGGCACCTGGACCGTGCGGTCCACGTGAACCGCGACGTAGGGCGTGAACCCGTTGTCCGTGCACCACTCGTGCAGGGCGCGGATCAGGTACGGTCGCGTCGAGCTGGC
Source organism: Roseateles chitinivorans (assembly GCF_050632145.1). Lineage (GTDB taxonomy): Bacteria > Pseudomonadota > Gammaproteobacteria > Burkholderiales > Burkholderiaceae_C > Roseateles > Roseateles chitinivorans_B. The sequence continues at coordinate 2,856,542 of NZ_CP192577.1, read as the reverse complement.
GGCGAGACCGCCGCCGTCCTTGCTGTCATCCATGGGGAGCCAGTGTATTACTTGCGCATCACCTTCTCGGACGGCGTCAGCGCCTCGATGTAGGCCGGACGCGAGAAGATCCGCTCGGCGTACTTCAGCAGCGGCACGGCGTTCTTCGACATGTCGATGCCGTAGTAGTCCAGGCGCCACAGCAGCGGCGCGATCGCGACGTCCAGCATTGAGAAGTCGTCGCCCAGCATGTACTTGTTCTTCAGGAAGATCGGCGCCAGCTGCGTCAGGCGGTCGCGGATCTGCGAACGGGCCTTCTCCAGCTGCTTCTCGGTCGGCTTGACCGTCTGGCCGCGGTTCTCCAGCACGTTGACGTGGGCGAACAGTTCCTTCTCGAAGTTGAACAGGAACAGGCGCACGCGGGCACGGGCCACCGGGTCGCCGGGCATCAGCTGCGGGTGCGGGAAGCGCTCGTCGATGTACTCGTTGATGATGTGCGACTCGTACAGGATGAGGTCGCGTTCGACGAGGATGGGTACCTCGTTGTACGGGTTCATCAGCGCGATGTCTTCGGGCTTGGCGAACAGGTCGACGTCACGGATCTCGAAGTCCATGCCCTTCTCGAACAGCACGAACCGGCAACGGTGCGAGTAGGGGCAAGTGGTTCCGGAATAAAGCACCATCATGGCAGTGGACTCCTGATCGAAGCCTCTCGGCTTCATCGATTTCTACAAAACACAGTTCAACGCCGGCGCGGTCAAAGACCGAACAGACAAACGACAACGCAGTGGGGGCCTGTTCGGCGCCCCACTGCGCTTGAGGACCCGGTCTTCGACCGGGTCATCGGTTCTTACTTGATGTCCTTCCAGAAGGAGGCATTCAAGCGCCAGGCGAACACGGTGAACCCCAGCAGGAACAGCACCACGACGATGCCGAGCCGGAAACGGGCCCCCTGCGCCGGCTCGCCCATCCATTGGAGATAGGCGACCAGGTCGGCAACGGACTCGTCGTACTGCTGCGGCGTCATCGTCCCGGGCGTCACCTGTACGAAGTCCTTGAAGACATGCGTGACCTTGCTCGGGTCATGCGGGTCCTTTTCCTCTTCGAACCTGGCGGTGCGGACGCCCTGGAGCTCCCACAGCACATGCGGCATGGCCACGCTGGGGAAAGCGAGATTATTCCATCCCGTGGCCTTGGTTTCGTCCCGGTAGTATTTTCTGAGGTAGGTATAGAGGTAATCCGCCCCTGTTCCCTTGGCGCCGTCGGCCCGCGAACGGGCGATCACGGTGAGGTCCGGCGGCAGTGCGCCGAACCATTCCTTGGCCTGTTTCGGGTCCAGCGAGACCTTCATGGTCTCGCCGACCTTCTCCCCGGCGAACAGCAGATTGCCCTTGATCTGCTCGTCGGTCAGGCCGATGTCCTTCAGCCGGTTGTAGCGCATGAAGCTCGCGCTGTGGCAGTTGAGGCAGTAGTTGACGAAGATCTTGGCGCCGTGCTGCAGCGCGGCCAGATCGTTCATCTTCGACGTCGGGAAACGGTCCCACTCGATGCCGCCCTCAGACGCGAGCGCCGTCGACGTCAGACCCGCGCCCAGGCACAGCGACGTCAGCAGCGTGGCGATGATTTTCTTCATTCGTTCGACTCCGTGACGTTGGCGGTTCAGTGCGGGTGAAACGTGACGCGATCGGGCACCGGCTTGAAGGTGCCGGCCCGGCTCCACCACGGCATCAGCAGGAAGAAGCCGAAGTAGTACAGCGTGCCGATCTGCGACACGATCGTTCCCGCATCCGACGGCGGCTTGACGCCCAGGTAGCCCAGCACGAGGAAGAGCAGCACGAAGATGCCGTAGAGATACTTGTGCCAATCGGGGCGGTAGCGGATCGACTTGACCGGGCTGTGGTCCAGCCAGGGCAGGAAGAACAGGATGATGACCGCGCCGCCCATGACGACGACCCCCAGAACTTCGCGTCGAAGGTCAGCAGCAGCGCGATGCCGACCGCCGCGCCGACCACCACGATGCCCTTGCCCAGCGCCGACAGCCCGCCGCGCAGCAGCGTGATGACCGCGGAGAGCGCGATCACGCCGCACAGCACCTGGACCATCACGTCGGTCGTGGCGCGCAGCATCGAGTAGAAGGGCGTGAAGTACCAGACCGGCGCGATGTGCGGCGGCGTCTTCAACGGATCGGCCGGGATGAAGTTGTTGTACTCCAGGAAGTAGCCGCCCAGTTCCGGCGCGAAGAAGATCACCGCCGAGAAGGCCATCAGGAACAGGCCGACGCCGAAGATGTCGTGCACCGTGTAGTACGGATGGAACGGGATGCCGTCCAGCGGGTGGCCGTCCGCCCCCTTCTTCGCCTTGATCTCCACGCCGTCCGGGTTGTTCGACCCCACTTCGTGCAGCGCGATGATGTGCGCGACGACCAGGCCCAGCAGCACCAGCGGCACCGCGATCACGTGGAAGCTGAAGAAGCGGTTCAGCGTCGCGTCCCCGACCACGTAGTCGCCGCGGATCAGCAGCGCCAGGTCGTTGCCGACGAACGGCACGGCGGCGAACAGGTTCACGATCACCTGCGCGCCCCAGTAGGACATCTGGCCCCACGGCAGCAGGTAGCCCATGAAGGCCTCGGCCATCAGGCACAGGAAGATCGCGCAGCCGAAGATCCAGACCAGTTCGCGCGGCTTGCGGTACGAGCCGTACAGCAGTCCCCGGAACATGTGCAGGTAGACGACGACGAAGAACGCCGACGCGCCCGTCGAGTGCATGTAGCGGATCAGCCATCCCCAGGGGACGTCCCGCATGATGTATTCGACCGACGCGAACGCGAGCGTCGAGTCCGGCTTGTAGTGCATCACCAGGAAGATCCCGGTGACGATCTGGATCACCAGCACCAGCAGCGCCAGCGAGCCGAAGATGTACCACCAGTTGAAGTTCTTCGGAGCGTAGTACTCCGACATGTGCTCCTTGTAGAGCTTGGACGCGGGGAACCGGTTGTCCACCCAGGTCATCAGCTTGACGCCCAAGGGGGCTCCGGCGGGTGCTTCCTTGAATTCAGCCATGTGTTGTCTGCCTCGGTCCTGTTCCTGGGGAGTTAGGCCTTCTTGTCTTCACCGATCAACAGCCGGGTGTCGGACAGGAACGCGTAAGGCGGCACCTCGAGGTTGTCGGGCGCGGGCTTGTTCTTGAAGACACGGCCGGCCATGTCGAAGGTCGAGCCGTGGCAGGGGCACAGGAAGCCGCCATGCCAGTTGTCCGGCAGCGAGGGCTGCGGACCCGACTGGAACTTGTCGCTGGGCGAGCAGCCGAGATGGCTGCAGATGCCGACGACGACCAGGTACTCCGGCTTGAGCGAGCGCCATTCGTTCTTGGCGTACTCAGGGATCGGGAAGGCCTTGCGATCGGACTGCGGGTCGGCCAGTTCCGGATCGTTGCCTTTGAGCGCATCGAGCTGCTCCTTGGTCCGGCGCACGATCCAGACCGGCTTGCCGCGCCATTCGACGGTCAGCTTCTGACCGGGGGCGAGGTTGCCGATATCCACCTCGACGGCGGCACCGGCCGCCTTGGCGCGCTCGCTCGGCGCGAAGGTACTGACGAACGGGACGGCGGTGGCCACGCCGCCTACTGCTCCCGCGCAACCGGTGGCGATCAGCCAGGTGCGCTTGCCTTGGTCCACTTGTGGGTCACTCATGAGGGTCCTTACAGGGAACTTCTGATCAGGGGCAACCAAAGATTCTAGGTAAGAAACTTCCGGCGCGCCCCTAGGCGCTCTACCGATGTGCATCGGTGCACCACGTTGACATTTGTCGTGGTGCAAACGCCGTTAGGATGCTTGCCCGGAGGCGGAGTACGCCCCCGGGAAAGCGCTTGGTAGTTGGCGCCTTCGCACACGTGGAGCACAAGGAGCAAGCGATGGGTTTTTTGACCGAATTCCGTGAGTTCGCCGTCAAAGGCAACGTGATGGACCTCGCCGTCGGCGTGATCATCGGCGCCGCCTTCGGCAAGATCGTCGACTCGGTGGTCAAGGACCTGATCATGCCGATCGTCGGCAAGGCGGTCGGGGGACTGGACTTCAGCAGCTACTTCATCATGCTGTCGGACCCGCCCGCCAACTATGCCGGCCCGATGACCTACGAAGCCCTGACCAAGGCAGGCGTACCACTCTTCGCGTACGGCAACTTCCTGACGGTGCTGCTGAACTTCATCATCCTGGCGTTCATCATCTTCATCATGGTGAAGCAGGTGAACCGCCTGAAGCGCGACACGCCCGCCGCCCCGGCGGAGCCCGCAGCGACGCCGGAAGACATCCAGCTGCTGCGCGAGATCCGCGATGCACTGAGGCGTGACAAAGCGTAAATCTGCGCTCAAAGCTCACCTTTTGCGCACAAGCCGGGTGAGTCCCACCCGGACGAGGGATGGCCATCGCCGATACTTGGCGTGTGGTGCGGTCACCACAATGTGCCTGATGCCTTGATGAACCGTCTGAACCCCCACGTCGACGCGGCGCTTCAGCGCGTGCGCCTCGCGGCGGAACAAGCCGCCGAACGCGGCGCTGAAGGTCTGGGTCTCGCCGCCCTGTCCTCTGGACAGGCCAAGCGGCGGGACTCGCTGTTGTCCGCGCAATTCATTTTCCGCAAGCACCAGGCGCTGTTCTCGCAACGCTTCGACCAGTCCATGCGTCAGCAGGCGGCCGAGACACCGAACGGCGGCGCAGCCTCGTCCGGCAATGCGCGTGCCGCGCCCAAGGCGACCCAGTGGGACGAGCTGTCCCTGATGGACGACGACCAGGTCAACACGCTGGTCGCGACGGATCGCATCGGGTTGGCGCTGGGACACCAGAGCGAGTGGGAGCTGCGCGAGGTCAACTCTTATATGGGCGACATCCCCGGCGTCGACGAGGACCGTCACCCGCTGCGACCGCAGGCCATCGCCCAGGCGTTGATCGAGGCCGTGAACGCGGTGACCGACGACCCGGACACGCGCCAGGTCCTGACCGACGAACTCACGCGGGCGCTGGCGCTGGAGATGCGCGCCTGCTATGCCGACGTCGCCGGCCTGTTCCGCAGCCGCGGCCTGCGGCCGCAGGACCTGCGCGTCCGGGCGGTCGCGGGCGCCACGCGGGGTCAGGCCTTGCACGGTGGTGGCACGACGTCCGGCGTGCCGCTGCACGACAGCCGCTACGCCACACTGCCCGGCGGCCTTCATCCGGCTGTCCACGGCAGTCGCGCCGGCGGTCTTCACAGCATGGCCGGCGGATTCCACGGCGGCGGCGCGGACGGCTACGCGACGACTGGCGGCAGCCAGGCGGGCGGCGGCATGGGCTGGTCGGTGGATCCTCAGTTGATGGACCTGATGCGCCGGCTGGCGATGAGCCCGGCGCTCGGCATGCCGTCGACCGGCGGCGGATTGCCTGTCAACAGCCAATGGCAAGGCTGGGACGGCGATCCCGCCAGTTATGTCGAAGGTGGGCCCATCGTCCTGCCGCCCAACCTGATCCACCTGCACCGCGACGAGCTGCGGCAGGCAGCCAGCGGCTCGCTCGATCACATGGTGATCGACGTGGTCGCCGGCCTGTTCGACCAGATCCTGTCCGATGCCAAGCTGCCGCCGCTGATGGCTCAGCAGATCGCGCGGCTGCAACTCCCGGTGCTGCGCGCGGCGCTGGGCGACCGTTCCTTCTTCTCCTCGCGCCGGCACCCGGTGCGACGCCTGGTCAATCGCATCGCGACGCTGGCCGCGGCGTACGACGACTTCACCGATGAGCCGGGCAAGTCCTACCTCGCCCTGGTGCGAGACCTGATCCAGGACGTCGTCAGCGGCGACTTCGACCGGATGGAGCTGTACGAGTCCAAGCTCGGTCAACTCGAGCAGTTCATCCAGGACCAGACGGCCCAGACGCTGAAGTCGCAGGGCGACACGGCGGCCCTGCTGGAGCGCAAGGAGACCGAACTCCGCCTGCAGCGCCGCTACATGCAGCAGTTGCAGCAGGCCATGTCCAGCGTGGACATGCGGGACTTCCTGCGCGACTTCCTGACCCAGACCTGGAGCGAGGTCCTGGTGCATGCCTCGCGTCATCCGGACCTGGACGCGGCGCTGGTCGAGCGGCTGCGCAACATGGGCCGCGACCTCGTGCTGTCGGTCCAGCCGAAGACGACGCCCCAGCAGCGTCAGGGATTCCTGGCCTCGCTGCCGGTGCTGATGCGCACGCTCAACGAGGGCCTGGACCTGATCCGCTGGCCGGAGGCCGACCGCAAGAAGTTCTTCGCAGAACTGCTGCCCGCGCACGCCGAATCGTTGAAGGGCCAGGCCCTCAGCCCGCTCGAATACAACCTGCTGGCCAAGCAGCTGGAGTCCGTCTTCGGCATGGCGCCGCCGCGAGAGCAGGATCTGCCCGCCGCTGGCAACGCGCCCCTGGATCTGGACCTGAGCGAGAAGCTGTCCGATGAGGAAGCCCAGCGGCTCGGCCTGATGGCGGACGAGCATGTCGACTGGGACGGCCACGTCGACATCGATCTCGACCTCGACGCCGATGAACACGTGCCGCTGCAGGCGGTGGACATCAGCATCGACGGCCTGCCCGCCGCCGAAGAGGCCCCCTCGCCGCCCTCGGGCGAGCTGCTGATCGACCACCTGCATATCGGCACCGCCTATCGCATGCACCGCGACGGCGACTGGATCAAGGTGCGACTGGCCCACATCAGCGCCACGCGCAGCTTCTTCATCTTCACCCACGGGACGAAGCACCAGGAGACGCTGACGATGACCTCGCGCATGCTGCACAAGCTGTGCGAAGGTGGCCGGCTGCGAGCGTACGAGCATGCCCATCTGCTGGAGCGCGCGACGGCGCGCGCCCGGCAGCAACTGGCTGCGCTCGGCGCGAAGCACTGACGCGGCGCGACGCCGGCGCCCGCGCCGGCGTTCTCGCTCAGAGCTTGCGTGGATCCCGGAAGTCGACCGGCATGTCGTCGCGGGTCTTCATGCGCATCTGCACCACGTACTCGCCCTCGACGGGCTTGCCGTTCACTTCCTGCGGCTGGAAGCGCCATTGCTCCATCGAGGCGCGTCCGTAGCGGCGCAGCGACTCGGGCATGCCCGCCGGCATCTCGACGTTGGCCTGCACGCAGGTGCCGTCGGTGCCGACGCGGCAGATCATCTTGATCTCACCTTCCCAGCCGGCGTTCGACGCGGCGTCCTTGGGATAGGAGGCGTAGGCGATCTTCGTGGGAATGGGCACCATCTGCATCGAACTGATAGCCACCGTCGACTTGACCTTGTCGACGTTCAGGTACAGGCGCACGCCGGTACGGAAGCTCGCGTTCTTCCCGTCTTCCTGGCGCGGCGGGATCTTGGCCTTCTGCAGCCGGGCGGTCATCTGCTGCCAGAAGGCCGGTGACTGCGAGGCTTCGTCGATGGGCACGACTTCCTTGGCCTGGCCGTTCTCGTCGAACAGCACGTCGAACCAGACGTTCAAAGGCTGCTGCACCTCTTGCGCCGACGCGCCGGCCACGACGCCGAACTGCAGCGCGCCGGCCAGGACCAGCAGCCCCAGGCGGCCCGGCCGCGTCATCCGTCCTGCTTCCATCTCGAACTCCCCGCATTGATGTGATGCCGACGATTATCAGCAACGCCTCGCGCGGAATCCACCGCGCGAGTTCCCCATGAGGGGGATGGAGGGCGCCGCACCTCCTGATCCGCGGCTCAGGCCGACATGGCCCTCGCCATGCGGATCGCCGCGGACATGCTCGACGGGTCCGCACGCCCGGTTCCCGCGATGTCGAAGGCGGTGCCGTGATCGGGACTCGTCCGCACCAGCGGCAGCCCCAACGTCACGTTGACCCCTCCTCCACGCCCAGATACTTCACCGGGATCAGCCCCTGGTCGTGCGTCATGGCGACGACCACGTCGAACTCGCCCGGATGCTTCGGCGGCGCATGGCGCGCCCGCATGAACACCGTGTCGGGCGCGAACGGTCCGTGCGCCTCGATCCCGAGCGTGCGCGCCTGGTCGATCGCCGGCGCGATGTGCTCGATCTCCTCGCTGCCGAACAGCCCGCCCTCTCCCGCGTGCGGATTCAGGCCTGCCACCGCGATGCGCGGCGCAGCGATGCCTGCCCGACGCAGCGCGGCATCGGCGATGCGGATCGTCTGCAGCACGCGACCGGTGGTGATCTGATCGACCGCCTGGCGCAGCGCCACGTGGATGGTCACCAGCACGACCCGGAGCTCGTCGTTGGCCAGCATCATCCGCACCGGCGGCAAGCGGCCGTCCGTGCCGGCGCACAAGGCCTGCAGCAGCTCGGTGTGGCCTGGATGGTCGATGCCGGCGGCGTGCAGGGCTTCCTTGTGGATAGGCGCCGTCACCAGCGCCCGCGATCGACCGGCCAGCTGCTCGTTCGTGGCGGCGACGATGCAGCGCGCCGCGGCGGCGCCCGCCGCGGCGCTCACCCGCCCCAACGGGTGGGCGAGCAGATCCGCCGGCAGTCCGGCCGGCTGCCACACCGGCAGGCAACCGGGCGGCACAGGATCGTCCGCGCGCTCGAGCACCGCCACCGGCAGATCCAATCCCACCAGACCCACCGCGCGGCGGAGCACGCCGGCGTCGCCAACCAGGCGGAGATCCGTCCCGCGATCGCGCGACCAGGCCGCGACAGCGATCTCGGGACCGATGCCGCAGGGATCGCCCATCGTCAGCAGCAGCGGGCGGGAACGCTCGATAACAGTGTTCATGCGGGATTCGGGATGTCGATGAAGCTGCACTGCAGCCCCAGCTGTTCGGCGACCTGCCGGCCCAGTGCCTGCACGCCGTAGCGCTCGGTCGCATGGTGGCCGGCGGCGATGAAGGCGACGCCGGTCTCGGCGGCGTAATGGGCCTGCGGCTCGGAGATCTCGCCGGTGATGAACACGTCCGCGCCCGCCGCGATCGCCGCCTCGAAGTAGCCCTGCGCGCCGCCGGTGCACCAGGCGACCCGCCTGAGCGGGCGGCCGTCGCCGGCCGCCTGGATCGTCGCGCGACCGAGCCGCTGCTCGACGTGTGCGCCCAGCGTCTGCAGCGATTCGCAAGCCGCCGGCAGGGCGCCGATGCAGCCCAGGTCCTGATCGCCGAAGCGGCCCTCGGCGGCCCAGCCCAGGTGTTTCGCGAGTTGCGCGTTGTTGCCAAGTTCCGGATGCGCGTCCAGCGGCAGGTGATAGGCGAACAGGTTGATCTCGTTCGTCAGCAGCCGCGACAGGCGCTGCTTCATCCAGCCGGTGACACGGCCGTCCTGGCCGCGCCAGAACAGCCCGTGATGGACCAGGATCGCGTCGGCCCCGGCGTCGATGGCGGCCTCGATCAGCGCAAGGCTGGCGGTGACCCCGCACACCAGTTGCCGGATCTGGTCGCGGCCCTCGACCTGAAGACCGTTCGGCCCATAATCCTTGAAGCGCGTGGGCTCCAGCGTGGCGGCGAGCAGCCGCTCCAGCTCCGTGCGATGTGCCATGACAGGATCTCTCTTGCGTCAAACCTGGCTGATTTTCTCCCAGGCCACCACGGTGGCGCTGGCCGGCTACTTCGTCGTGTCGACGCTCAAGCCCGAATGGCTGCACGAGGCCCCCAAGGTCGTGCCCACGCTGCCCGCCGCCGCCGGGGCCCCGCCCCGCGCCTCGGTGCAGTTCAGCTTCGCGGCGGCGGCCCAGGCGGCGTCGCCGGCGGTCGTCGCGGTGCTGGCCAACAAGCCGGCGCCCAGCCAGCGCGAGATCGACGCCGACCCCTGGCTGCGTTTCCACTTCGGCAAGCGCCCCCAGCAGCAGCGGCCGCAGACGGGACTGGGCTCGGGCGTGATCGTCTCGCCCGAAGGCTACGTCCTGACCAACAACCATGTCGTCGCCGGTGCGACCGAGATCCGCGTGCAGCTCGCGGACGGCCGGGACACGCCGGCGCGCCTGGTCGGCACCGATCCGGAGACCGACCTGGCCGTCCTGCGCATCACGCTGCCGCCGCCGTTGCCGGTGATCCACCCCGGCAAGGCCGGCGAGCTGCAGGTCGGCGACGTGGTGCTGGCCATCGGCAATCCGTTCAACGTCGGCCAGACGGTGACTTCCGGCATCATCAGCGCGCTGGGCCGCACCCAGCTCGGCCTGAGCACCTTCGAGAACTTCATCCAGACCGACGCCGCGATCAACCCCGGCAACTCCGGCGGCGCGCTCGTCGACGTGCAGGGCCGGCTGGTCGGCATCAACACGGCGATCTACTCGCGCACCGGCGGCGGCAGCCTGGGCATCGGCTTCGCGATCCCCGTCGACTCGGCGTACCAGGTGCTGGAGGCCCTGGTGAAGGACGGCAAGGTCTCGCGCGGATGGCTGGGCGTGATCACCGGCGACATCAATGCCGAGGTGGTGGACACGCTGAAGCTGTCGGTCGACCATGGCGTGCTGGTCAAGGAAGTCTTCAAGGCCAGCCCGGCGGCGAAGGCCGGCCTGGAGGCCGGCGACGTCGTCGTCGAGGTGGCGGGTCAGCCGGTGAGATCGCCGCGCGAACTGGTCAACGTCGTCGCCGCGCTGAAGCCCGACAGCCAGACCTCGATCTCGGTGCAACGCGGCAAGGAGACGCTGAAGCTGCCGCTGCAGGTCGGCCTGCGGCAGCCGCAGACAACCGATGACGCGGTGCCGGAATGAGCCATGGATGACGATCAGCTGCTGCGATATTCGCGCCACATCCTGCTGGACGACATCGGTGTCGAGGGTCAGCAGCGCCTGCTGGACGCACGCGCGCTGGTGATCGGCGCGGGAGGGCTGGGCTCGCCCGCGGCGCTGTTCCTGGGCACGGCCGGCGTCGGCCGCATCACGCTGGTCGATCACGACCGCGTCGACGTGACGAACCTCCAGCGCCAGATCGCCCACAGCCTCGCGCGGGTGGACCAACCCAAGGCCGAATCGGCCGCCGCGGGCATCGCGGCGATCAATCCGGAACCGCGTGTCCGGGCCGTCATTCAACGCGCCGACGCGGCCCTGCTCGACGAGCTCGTGCCGCTGGCGGACGTCGTGCTTGACTGCACCGACAACTTCCCGACGCGCCACCTCGTCAACGACGCCTGCGTGGCACACGGCAAGCCGCTCGTGTCTGGCGCGGCGTTGGGCTTCGATGCGCAACTGAGCGTCTACGACAGCCGCGGTCGCGTCTTCCCCTGCTACGCCTGCCTGTTCCCCGCGGACCAGCCGCCCGAGGAGCAGCGTTGCGCCGTCATGGGCGTGTTCGCGCCGCTGGTCGGCATCATCGGCAGCATGCAGGCCGCCGAAGCCTTGAAGCTGTTGACGGGCATGGGTTCGACGCTCCCCGGCCGGTTGCTGATGCTGGACGCGCGCCGCATGGAATGGACCGACCTCAGGGTCGCCCGCGACCCGCGCTGCCCGTGCTGTGGCACGACCTGACCCCGCGCAACAAACCGACGCTCGCGGCCCTGTCCGGCGCTGGCGAACGAACAGAAATTAAGTGGCTACGCCCGTAAAGTCCCGGGCCATCGAATCATGATCAGAAGCGACAAACTCACCGCCCGCAACTTCCCGTCCGCGCAGGAGGAAGCTGCACAGCAGGCTTCCTTCGACGCGGCCTTCGACGCCAATCCGCCGGCGGCGTACCAGCTCGCGTTCACCGACACGGACTTCCTGGTCCGGCCGGAACTGCGCCCGGTGCGCATGCAGCTCGAACTGCTCAAGCCGGAGCTGATCCAGCAGGAGTTGAACATCCAGTCGACGGTGGTGATCTTCGGCAGCGCGCGCATCGCCGACCGTGAAGCGGCCCAGGCCGCCGTCGACGCCGCCCGTGCCGCCAAGGACGAGGCGGCCGTGCAGCGCGCCGAGCGCCGCCTGGTGATGAGCGGCTACTACGAGGAGGCGCGCAAGTTCGCGCGCCTGGTCACCGAGACGACCAAGGATTTCGCGCACCCGCTGTACGTCGTCACCGGCGGCGGCCCCGGCATCATGGAAGCCGGCAACCGCGGCGCGCACGAGGCCGGCGGCCGCAGCATCGGCCTGAACATCGTGCTGCCGCACGAGCAGCGCCCGAACCAGTACATCACGCCGGAACTCTGCTTCCGCTTCCACTACTTCGGGCTGCGCAAGATGCACTTCCTGATGCGGTCGGTGGCGCTGGCGGCCTTCCCGGGCGGCTACGGGACACTGGATGAGCTCTTCGAGACGCTGACGCTGATCCAGACCGGCAAGTGCCGCCGGCGTCCGATCCTGCTGTTCGGACGCGATTTCTGGTCGCGCCTGATCGATTTCGAGCTGCTGATCGACACCGGCATGATCAGTCCGGGCGACGAGCAGCTCTTCCATTACGTTGAAACCGCCGACGAGGCCTGGGCCTTGCTGAAGAAGGAATACGACATCGGCGGGGCCACCAACGGCACCAACGGCACCAACGGCACCAACGGCACGAACGGCCACAACGGGACCGGCACGGTCCCGGCCGACGGCACCTGACCCGGCCCCGCGGGGCCTTCCAGCAAGCAAGAGAGGTTCGACCATGACCGCAGCACGACACGTGAGCCTGATCGGCGCGCCCACCGACGTGGGGCCGGCGCCCGGGGCGCCAGCATGGGACCGGAGGCCCTGCGGGTGGCGGGCCTCGCCGAGGCGCTGCGGGCGCACGGGGTCGAGGTCAAGGACTGCGGCAACCTGATCGGACCGTCCAATCCCTGGCAGCCGCCGACCGAGGGCTACCGCCACCTCGACGAGGTCACGGCGTGGAACCAGGCGGTGCACGACGCGGTCTATGCGGAACTCAACGGTGGCCGCATGCCCGTGCTGCTCGGCGGTGACCACTGCCTGGGACTGGGATCGATCGCCGCGGTGGCCCACCACTGCCGCGACACCGGCAAGAAGCTGCGCGTGCTGTGGCTGGACGCGCATGCGGACTTCAACACCAGCAAGCTCACGCCCAGCGGCAACATCCACGGCATGCCGGTCGCGTGCCTGTGCGGCTACGGCCCGCAGGAACTGATCGGCATCGGCGGCAAGATCCCGGCGATCGATCCGAAGTGGATCCGCCAGATCGGCATCCGCAGCGTCGACGAGGGCGAGAAACGCTTCGTGCACGAGGTCGGCCTCGAGGTCTTCGACATGCGCTACATCGACGAGATGGGCATGCGCCACACGATGGAGCTGGCGCTGGCGACGATGGACGCCAACACCCACCTGCACGTGAGCTTCGACGTCGACTTCCTCGATCCGGACGTCGCGCCCGGCGTCGGCACCACGATTCCCGGCGGCCCGACCTACCGCGAAGCCCAGCTGTGCATGGAGATGATCGCGGACACCGGGCGGCTGGGCTCGCTGGACATCATGGAGCTGAACCCGGCGCTCGACGTCCGCAACAAGACGGCGCTGGTGGCCGTGGATCTGGTGGAGTCGCTGTTCGGCAAGTCGACGTTGATGCGCAAGTGACGCGTGACGCGCAGGGGACGTCGACCGGGGTCGCGCGGGGTGAGACTTCCGTGACAGGCGCGTCGTTGGATCACTACCCGACAGCGATGGTTGCGATACCAATCAGAATGCGGAGGACTCCTCCCGATTCGGGGGAACTCTCTAGGCCGATGTCCATGATCCGTGAAGTGGCTCACGGAGCGAAACTGACAAAATCGTGTCCAATTGATACCCAGGGACGGCACAGAGGCCCGACATCGGAGGCATCGCACCGAAGTCATAGCAGCCCGCCGACGCCTGCGATGCATGAATAGAACCCCAACCATGTTGTCACGTCAGTTGTCTTCAGTTCTCTCGCGAACAGTGGCCATCGCCGTGGCCATCGCGGGCTCAGCCACCGCCAGTCACGCGGCCAATCCGTCGACGGCGTCAGGCACCTTCCAGGTCGGTGCGACCATCCTCGTCGCCTGCAACGTCACCGGCAGCACGCTGACCTTCGGCGGCTCGATCGATCCGCTGCAGACGCCCGGTCCGGTGGACGCGTCGACCGCGCTCAACGTCACCTGCACGAAGACGACGCCCTACAGCGTGGCGCTGAGCGCCGGTGCCAACGCGGGCAACGCCTCGGCCTTCGGGTCGCGCGTCATGAAGAGCGGCAACAACAACCTGCCGTATCAGCTCTACCTCGACGCCGGCCGCACCCAGGTCTGGGGCGACGGCAACGGCAGCGGCGTGTACACCGGCACCGGCACCGGCAGCCAGCAGCAACTGACCGTCTACGGCCGCCTGCCATCGCTGAACGGCATCGTGCCCGGCAACTATGCCGACACGGTCACGCTGACCATCACCTACTGAGCGCCGGCCTCGCGCCGAACTCCCCACGAAGCCGGGCCTGTCCCGGCTTTTTCACGTCTGTCCCTGACTGTCCTTGCCCGCCCTTCTCAGTCCCGGCTGAGTTCGGCGAGCCGCACCAAGGTGTGCAGCACGCGATTGGCGGGCGTGGGCACCCCAACGCCTCGCCACGGCGCACGAGGAATCCGTTGAGGTGGTCGATCTCCGTGCGCTTGCCGCGGCTCATGTCCTGCGCCGTCGACGAGAACTGGCCCGGCATCGTTTCCGCGATCTTGCGCACGGCCTGGCGGACGTCCCCCGCCAGCGCGACGCCATCGGCCGCGGCGACCGCCAGCCCTTCGTCGACGAGCTGGTCCATCACGGCCCAGACGCCCTCCCCTTCACCAGTTCGCCGTAGGGCTGCTGCGCCAACGCGGACAGCGCGTTGTAGGCGCAATTGATCAGCAGCTTGGACCAGAGCGCGCCACGCACGTTGTCGGACACCTCGGTGGGCACACCCGCCGCGACCAGCGCCTGAGCGGCGCGAGCGGCGCCGATCGCCGGCTCGATGACCAGCTCGCCGCGCCCGTGGTGCTTCACGTGGCCGGGGCCGGCCATCTCCGTCGCGACGTAGACGACCGCCGCCGAGACCGGCTGCGGTACCGCCTCGCGCAGCCGCTCGGCGTTGTCCACGCCGTTCTGCATCGACAGCAGCAGCGTATCCGCGCCGATGTACGGCGCCAGGGCCTGCGCGGCCGACACCGTGTCGGTCGACTTCACGCAGAACAGCACCACCTGCGCGCCGCGCGCGGCGGAGGGCTCGGTGTCGGCGCGCAGGCGGACCTGCTCGTCGAACATCCGCGTTTCCATGCGCAGGCCGCGGTCGCGGATCGCCTCCACATGGCTGGGGCGGCCGATCAGCGTCACGTCGTGGCCCGCACGGGCCAGCATGCCGCCGAAGAAACAGCCCACGGCGCCGGCGCCCATCACGGCGACCTGGAGGGACGTGTGCGGGACCGGGGTGTCATCGGTGCGGATCATGGCGTCATCCTCGCGATCAGGGTTCGGGACGTTGAGAGAGATGAAGACGGCGAAGGCACGGCACGGCCCAGGCCGCCGTCAGGCGCAGATGATCCAGCCTTCCAGCGGATCCATGTCGGCGGGCAGTCCGTAGTCCGGCCGCGCATCGGCCCAGGCCGCCTGCATCAGGCACAGCACGGCGTCGAGCTTGTCCCCGCTGCCGTCATCGGCGAGTTCGTCCCGCTGCGCGTGGCTGAGCTTCAAACGCAGGCCGAGACGGCTGCGGCCCTGTTCGAGCGCCTCGATCAGGTCCTTGCGGGCGATCAGGCGTTCCGGCGTGTGCTTGGCGCGATCGTCGCTCTTGTAGCTGCGTGTGCCGATCAGTTCGCGTGCCAGCAGCCCCGGATAGGCCTCCAGCGCCACGCGCGTGGTGTCACCGGCATGGAGCCCTGGCAGATGCACGCCGGCCCGCACCAGGCGCGGCACGCCCGCGTGCAGCATGTAGGCGACCGGCGGATTGACCCACTTCATGCTCGGCGACGACCCGGCGGGGCCGTCGCAGGCGCGATGCGCGAATTTTCCGCCGACCGGTCGTGCGTCGCAGAACGCGGCGAAGGTGTCCCGGATCTCGGCCCTCGACAGGCTCGCGTAGTGCGCGATCAGCGGCGCCCACTCGGTCGGCCAGTCCAGCGTCTCGATGAGCTCGCGCGGCAGCCCGAACGGCAGGTCGAAGCCGCCGAGCCAGGGGCCGGGCTCCGCGAGCCACGTCTCGAAGGCCTCGAGCGACGAGATCGCCACCTGCCGTTCCAGCTTCAGGACGCTCCCTTGCCGGCGACCGGACGCCAGACGGATCGGCTTGCGGGCGGACGGCGCGCTGGTGAAGTCGACGCCGACCAGCGCGCGGTCCACCGGTTCCGTCGCCGGGATCGGCGGCGCGTCGGCGATACGTCGGGACGCGCCGGACGCTTTCGAGACTTTTGACATGCCTGCGACTGTATCCATCGTCCACTGGGGCCAGCCGCCATTGACGTGCGCTATGCGGCGACGAATGCTGCGTCATCAAGGTCGACAACATCGACGGAGGAGAGTCCGCCTTGTTCCAACGTGAACTGGCCCGAGCCCTGCATCTGAGCCGCCGCGGTGCCTACCGCGACGCCACCGATGCGCTGGAGCTGTCCCTGGTGGCCGCCGACACGGTCCGCGACCGGGCGCGGGCCCTGATCCTCATCGCCCACAACCTGCCGCGGCAAGGCGACCTGCCGGGCGCGCTGCGGCGCGCCAGCGAGGCCGCGGCGGTGGTCCGGCTGATCGATGGCGACGACCAGGACGCCTGGACGGCCGAGGCCCTCACCGAGCTCTGCTACGTCTACGCGCAGTTCCAGATGAGCCGGGACGCGATGCAGGCCGGCTGGCAGGCCCTGGCGGCGGCGCGACGCGCCGGCGATCCCGCCCGCGAAGCCTGGGCGCTGAACCGGCTGGCGGTCGCCTTCGCGGTGTCGGATCAGGTCGAGCAGGCCTGCCAGCACACACTGCAGGCCCTGGAGATCGTCCAGCAACAGTCGCCCGGCGAGCGCGAACTGCTGCTCTCCTGCCTGAACAACCTGGCGCACTTCTGGCTGCAGGCTCATGCGGAGGCGATCCGGGACGAAGACCGCACGGCGTCCGCGGAGGCGCTCGCGCAGGCCGAGCCCTACGCGGTGCGGGCGGCCGCGCTGGTGCGGGAGGAAGGCAATCCCTTCCTGGTCGTCGTGTCGCTGTCCAACCTGGTCGAGCTGCAGCTCGGCACCGGCGCGATCGACGCGGCGCTCCAGATCGCCGATGAATACGAACGTCTGGCGCAACGCCACGGCTACGCCGGCATGGTGCTGCAGGCCCGGGCGCAGCGGGCGCTGCTGCAGCTCAGGCGCGACGACACCGCGGGCGCGCAGGACGCCCTGCCCGCGCTGGAAACGCTCCAGGACCTGGTGGGTCAGCAGGCGCCGCAATCGCTGCCGGCCCGCCTGCGGCGGCAGCTCACGCTGGCCATCTACCGCGGCTACAAGCTCCGCGGCGATGCGGTGAGGGCGCTGGCGGCGCACGAGCAGCTCACCGCGCTGGAGCGCCAGTCGGCGCGCAGCGCGATGGCACTGCAGACCGAAGCGATGCTGATCCGGCAGGAGTTCCAGCAGGCGCAGGCCCGCGCCGAGCATGCGATGCAGGACGCGCGGCGCGAGCGCGAGCGCGCGGACCTCGCGGAACAGGAACAGCAGCGCCTGCGGCGTCAGGCCGCCGAACTCGGCCGCATGGCGCATGAGGACGCGTTGACCGGGCTCAACAACCGTCGGCATGCGGAATTCGCGCTGCCGCTGCTGCTCGAACGGGCGAGACAGGAGCAGCGTCCGATCTCGCTGGGACTGCTGGACATCGACCACTTCAAGCAGGTCAACGACGCCTTCGGGCACGGCGTCGGCGACCAGGCGCTGCAGAAGGTCGCGCAGGTGCTGAGGCGCCAGTTGCGCAGCGCCGACCTGCTGGCGCGGGTCGGCGGCGAGGAGTTCATGCTGGTCTTCGTCGGCGTTCCGGCCGAACGCGCGCAGGACATCTGCGAGCGGCTGCGCGGCGCCATCGCCAGCCACGACTGGGGAGAACTGGCCGACGGCCTGAAGGTCACCGTCTCCATCGGGCTGTCCGCGGGCGAGCCGCCCGCGAAACCGTCCCTCCTGGTCGAGACCGCCGACCAGGCGCTCTATGCCGCGAAGCACGCGGGACGCAACCGCGTGCAGTTCATGCCCTGCTGAGTCAGTTCAGCTTGAAGACGGCGACCGACTGGGCGAGCGCATCGGCCTGATGCTGCAGGCTCTGCGCGGCGGCGGCGGACTCCTCGACGAGCGCGGCGTTCTGCTGCGTCATCTGGTCCAGCTGCGAGATCGCCGAGCCGATCTGGTTGATGCCGCCGCTCTGCTCGGCGGTCGCATGGCTGATCTCCGCCACGATGCGCGACACGCGCGAGATCGACTCGGAGATCTCGTTGATCGTCTCGCCGGCGCGGCCGACCAGCGCGGCGCCGCTGGAGACGCTCTCGCCGCTCGCGGTGATCAGTTGCTTGATCTCCTTGGCGGCCTCGGCGCTGCGCTGGGCCAGCGAACGCACCTCGCTCGCGACGACCGCGAAACCGCGCCCCTGTTCGCCCGCACGCGCGGCTTCCACCGCCGCATTCAGCGCCAGGATGTTGGTCTGGAAAGCGATCCCGTCGATGGTGCCGATGATGTCGCCGATCCGCGCCGACGAGGTGCTGATCCTGCCCATCGTCTGCACGACCTCGCCCACCACGCTGACACCACGGACGGCGACCTCGGCGGCCTGCTCGGCCAGCGACTTCGCCTCGCCGGCGGAAGCGGCGTTGTGCTGAACGCTCGACGTCAGCTGTCCCATCGCCGACGCGGTGGCCTGCAGGTTCGACGCGGCCTGCTCGGTGCGCTGGCTCAGGTCATGCGCGCCGGCGGCGACCTCGCGCGACGCCGTCGCGATGCTGTCGGTGGCGTTGCGCACGCCGCTGACGACCTCGCGGATCGACGCCTGCATGCCCTGCACGCCGCGCGCCATCGCGGCGGTCTCGTCGGCGCCTTCGGCCTCGACGGGCTGGCTCAGGTCCTTGCGGGCGATGCGTTCGGTCGTGCTCACGGCCTGCGCCAGCGGCACGAGGATGGAGCGGATGTTCAGCACGGTCAGCAGCGCGATCAGCGCCACGCCGACCGCCATCACGACGCCCAGCACGCCGCGCACGCTCAGTTCGCGGGTCCCGAGCCGTTCCACCTCGTCCTGCCCCTGCTGGAGGATGGCCGTCGTCATGTCGCCGACGCCGCTGTCCATCGCCTGCACGGGCGCCTTGATGGCGTCGGTGGAGCGGTTGGCCTCGGCGGCATCGACGAAGTCGGCGTTGAGGATGCGCTTGGCGATGTCGTCGACGCCGGCCTTGTAGGCCTCCAGCGACTGCTTGAGCTTGGGCGGCAGCGCGCGGATCTCGGGGCTGGCGTCGAGTGTCGCCAGCGTGTCGAGCGAGCGGATCACGCCGGCGTAGGTCTTCTGCCAATCGGCCTGGGCCTGCTTGACGGTGCCGTCGTCGCCGATGTTGATGAGCATGTCCTTCTCGAAGCGGCGCAGGTTGCCGATCCCGGCGCGGACTTCGGAGAGTTGCGTCAGCGCGCCGACGTCCTGCGCGACGTACTGCTGAAAGTCGGCTCGTGAACTGCCCATGGCCCAGAGGCCGGCGCCGCCGATGAACAGGAGGGCGAGGACGGACAGGAGACCCAGACCCAGGAGGCGGGTCCGGATCGTGTAATGGCGCAACGACTGCATGTTTTCCAAACGAGGTGGATCGATGGGAAAAGACTAGCAGCCGCCATGCCAGCGCCCGAGGACGCCGTCCTCTAAACCTCGTGCACCGTGGAGTTCTCCCGCACCGATGTCACGAACGAGACCCTCGATCGCTCACCCGAAGTCCTCCGTGGCAAAACCGCGGGAGTACGACAGTGATCGGGGACGGCAGAGCACGGGGTCTTGGCGCTTGACGCCAAGGCCCTGCGCTCTGGCGGCCAACGCCCCGACCGTCGAAGCACGGGTATTCAACCGAGCTTGAACACCGCCACCGATTGCGACAGCGCATCCGCCTGATGCTGCAGGCTCTGCGCCGCCGCGGCGGACTCCTCGACGAGCGCCGCGTTCTGCTGCGTCATCTGATCGAGTTGAGAAATCGCCGATCCGATCTGGTTGATGCCGCCGCTCTGCTCGGTCGTGGCGTGGCTGATCTCCGCCACGATGCGCGACACGCGGGTGATCGAATCGGAGATCTCGTTCATCGTCTGCCCGGCGCGTTCGACGAGGGCGGCGCCGCTGGAGACGCTTTCCCCGCTGGCGGTGATCAGCTGCTTGATCTCCTTGGCGGCTTCGGCACTGCGCTGCGCCAGGGTGCGGACCTCTCCGGCGACGACGGCGAAGCCGCGCCCCTGCTCGCCCGCACGGGCCGCCTCGACGGCCGCGTTCAGCGCGAGGATGTTGGTCTGGAACGCGATCCCGTCGATGGTGCCGATGATGTCGACGATGCGCGCGGACGAGGCGCTGATCCTGCCCATCGTCTGCACCACTTCGCCGACCACGTTGACGCCGCGCCCGGCGGCGCCCGCCGCTTCTTCCGCCAGCGCGTTGGCCTGCCGCGCCGAATCGGCGTTGTGCTGCACGCTCGCGGTGAGCTGCTCCATCGCCGAGGCGGTCTCCTCCAGGTTGGACGCCGCCTGCTCGGTCCGGTGGCTGAGATCGTGCGCCCCGGCCGCGACTTCGCGCGACGCCGTCGCGATGCTGTCGGTGGCGCTGCGCACGCCGCTGACCACGTTGCGGATCGATGCCTGCATGCCCTGCACGCCGCGCATCATCGCGGCGGTCTCGTCGGTGCCGTGCACGTCGACGCGTTCGCTCAGGTCCTGCCGCGCGATGCGTTCGGTCGTGCCGACCGCCTGCGCCAGTGGGGTCAGGATGGACGCGATGTTGAAGAAGGTGAAGGTCCCGATCACCAGCACGCCCACCAGCATCACGCCGCCCAGCGCCATCCGGATGCGGACCTCCTCCGCGTCGATGCGCTGGACCTCCTGGTTGCCGCGCTCCATGATCGCCTTCGTCATCGCGCCGAGCTGCTTGTCCATCTCCCGGACCGGCCCCTTGATCGGCTCGGTCTGCCGGTTGGCCTCGGCGGAATCGACGAACTCCTGCTTCAGGATGCGTTCCACGATGCCGTCGAGTCCGCTGCGGTAGCTGCCCAACGACGCCTTCATGGCCGGCGGCATCGACTTGATCTCCGGGAGGATGTCGAGCTGGCCGATCGCGTCCAGGCTCTTGTTGACGCCCTCGAAGGCCTTGCGCCATTCCTCCTGGTAGCGCTTCACCGCAACATCGTCGCCGATGTTGATCAGCATGTCCTTCTCGTAGCGCCGCAGGTTGCCGACGCCGGCGCGGATCTCGGACAGCTGCACGAGCGACTCGACATCCTGCTGCACGTAGTGCTGGAAATCCTGCTTGGTGCGGGCCATCGCCCACAGCCCGTCGCCGCCGATGAGCAGCAGCGCGAACACCGACAACAGGCCGAGCGCCATGAGGCGCGTCCGGATCGTGAAGTTACGCAAGGACCACATGGCATTCCCATCTTTGTAGAAGGAGTGGGAAAAGCCTAGCAGCCGGCGTGCCAGCCGGACACCCTGTGGAAACGGGGGTCAGCGCCAGAGCGCGTTCATCGTCGCGACAAAGTCCTCGCGGCGGGCGGCGTCGTCGATGGCGCGCCGTTGCCCCGCGACGTAGACCGCGGCCCAGGTCGCTCCCTGGCTGGCAAAGACCAGGCCGTCCAGCAGCGCCGCTTCCGGCAGTCCGGCCAGGCCGCTCGCGGCAGTGTCGAGCACGAGGAAGTCCGCGCGTGCGCCGGCCCGCAGGCCCCACGCGTCCAGGCCCGCGGCTCGCGCGCTGCCCGCGACACAGGCGTCGAACAGGCGTGCTGCCGTCGACGGCTGCCGGCCCGGCCGAGCGGCGACGTTGCGCCGCTGCTGGCCCAGGCGCTGTCCGTACTCCAGCCAGCGCAGTTCCTCGACCCAGCCCCGCGTGACCTGGCTGTCCGAACCCACCGTCAGCGGCACGTCCGCTCCCAGCCAGCCGGGCAGGTCCGCCAGGCCGTCGCCGAGGTTGCCCTCGGTCCCCGGGCAGATCACGACGCCTGCGCCGCTCGCGGCGATGCGCGCGATCTCGTCCCGCGTGCTGTGCGTCGCATGCACCAGATGCCAGCGCGGATCCAGCCCGTAGTCGGCCAGCAGGTCGATCGGCCGCCTGCCGGTGGCCGCGAGGCAGTCGTCGACTTCCTGCTGCTGCTCGGCGACGTGCACATGGATGGGGATGTCCGCATCGCCGACCAGCGCCTGCAGTGCCCGCACATCGTCCGCATGCGCCGCACGCAACGAGTGCACCGCCACGCCGGCGCGCACCAGCGGCAGGCCCGCCGCGTTGATGCGCTGGCAGGCGCGCCAGACCCACTCCGCATCGGTGCGGAAGCGCCGCTGCGTGTCCCGCAGGCCCTTCTGGGCGAAGCCGGCATGCGCGTACAGCACCGGCAGCAGCGTCAGGCCGATGCCGGTCTCCTGCGCCGCCTCGGCCAGGGCCATCGCCATTGCGAGCTCGTCCTCGTACGGGGTTCCGTCCTCGCGGTGATGCAGGTAGTGGAACTCGCAGACCTGGGTGTAGCCGCCCGCCAGCAGTTCGGTGTAGAGCTGCGCCGCGATGGATTTCAGCTGCGCGGGCGTCACGCGCAGCGCGACGCCGTACATGCGATCGCGCCAGGACCAGAAATCGTCGCTGTCGCTGTCGCGCTGCTCGGACAGGCCGGCGAAGGCGCGCTGGAAGGCGTGGCTGTGCGCGTCGACCAGCGTCGGCAGCACCGGGCCGTCCAGGCGGAGGGCGTCCGCCGGCGGCGCTTCTCCGACGGTGATCGCCGCCCAATGACCATCGGCTCCCACGCGCATCAGCACGTCCGGCTGCCAGCGGCCGTCGAGCCACGCCAGGCGCGCGTGGAAAGTCGTCGGGCTCATGCGGCGTTCCGGGCCGGATTGGCCAGCAGATAGGCCTGCAGCAGCGTCGTCAGCACCGGGCGGACACTCTCGACGCAGGCTGCGTCCAGCTCGTAGCCCGTGAAGCCCATGTCGTTCTCGACCATGTAGCAGCGGTAGCACATCTCCAGCTGCACGGCCTGCTGGCCGAGCTCGGGCCGCCCGTACTGGCGCGTGATGTAGCCGCCCTTGAAGCGTCCGTCGAGGACCCAGCTGAAGCGGTCCTGCGCCTGCAGCGCGATCTCCATCGCCTGACGCGTGACCTGCTTGCAGGACTTGCCCTCGACGGTGCCGATGTTGAGGTCGGGCAGTTGGCCCTCGAAGAGCCAGGGCAGTTCGGAGCGGATGCTGTGTGCCTCGAACAGCAGCGCGAAGCCGTGTTCCTGGCGCAGCCGCTGCAGCTCGCCCTGCAGCGCCTGGTGGTACGGCGCCCAGTAGGTCTCGACGCGGCGCTGCTTCTCCTCGGCGTCGGGGGCGAGGCCCTCCTTGTACAGCGGCTCGCCGGTGAAGAAGCGCGTCGGGCACAGCTCGGTGTTGGACGCGCCGGGGTACATCGGCGTGTCCTCGGGCGGGCGGTTCAGGTCGATCAGGTAACGCGAGAAGCGCGGCACCAGCAACCCCGCGCCGAGCTGCCCGGCGATCGGCGCGTACAGCGGCTCGAGGTGCCAGTCGGTGTCCTCGCTGCCGAGCGCCCGCTCGACGTAGCGGTGATGCTGGTCCGCCGGGATCTCGCGGCCCACGTGCGGCATGCTGATCAGCAGCGGGGTGCGGCCGCGCCGCAATTCAAAGACGTCGTGCTTCATCGCTCGTTTCCTCTCGTCTCCTGGGGCCGCGGCAGGCGCTGGCGCGCACCGTGGGCCGCTTCGTTCTTGTCTCGGCCGAACCTCCGCCGCGCAGCCGCGCAGCCGCTCAGCCACCCGCCGCTTCAGCCGCGCGGCCGTCCGCCGACGACGGTCTGCCGCAACGGATTGCGGCCGAACCAGTAGGCGAGTTCCCGCGGATGCGCGGCGTCCCAGATGCAGAAATCGGCGCGCTGGCCTGCGGCCAGCCGCCCGCGATCGGGCAAACCGAGCGCCCGTGCCGCGTTCGTCGTGAGACCGCGCAGCGCCTCTTCCGGCGTCATCCGGAAGAAAGTGCAAGCCATGTTGAGCATCAGCAGCAGCGACAGCCCTGGCGAGCTGCCCGGGTTGTGGTCGGTGGCCAGCGCGATCGGCACGCCGGCGTCGCGCAGCGCCTGGATCGGCGGCAGCTTGGTCTCGCGCAGGAAGTAGAAGGCGCCGGGCAGCAGCACCGCCACCGTTCCGGCACGCGCCATCGCGGCGATGCCGGCATCGCTCAGGTATTCGAGGTGGTCGCAGGAAAGCGCATTGAACGCCGCCGCGAGCGCCGCACCGCCCTGATCGCTCAACTGCTCCGCATGCAGCTTCACCGGCAGACCGAGCGCCTGAGCGGCCTCGAACACGCGGCGGGTCTGGTCGGGCGTGAAACCGATGGGTTCGCAGAAAGCGTCGACCGCGTCGACCAGTCCCTGCCGGTGCAACTCCGGCAACCACGCACAGACCGCGTCGACGTACTCGTCCTGACGACCGTCGAATTCGGGCGGCAGTGCATGCGCGCCCAGATAGGTCGTCTTCACCGTCAGGCCGAGTCCGGAGAGCTGGCGCGCGACGCGCAGGCATTTCGCCTCGTCCGCCAGCGACAGGCCGTAGCCCGACTTCACCTCCAGCGTCGTCAGTCCTTCGGCCATCAGCGCCCGCGCCCGCTGCACGGCCAGCGCATGAAGGTCCTGCTCGCTCGCCGCCCGCGTCGCGGCGACGGTCGATCGGATGCCGCCGCCGGCGCGCGCGATCTCTTCGTAGGTCGCGCCCTGCAGGCGCAGCTCGAACTCCGCCGAGCGCTCGCCGCCGTAGACCAGATGCGTGTGGCAGTCGATGAAGCCGGGCGTCACCAGCTGGCCGCCCAGGTCGTGCAGTTCGGCCGCACTGTCGCGCAGATCCGCCGGCAGCGCCGCCATCGGCCCGACCCACCGCAGCGACTCGTCCTCGACCAGTAACGCGCCGTCGTTCACCCGGCCCCAGTCGCGGTCGCCCGCCAGGGTGGTCAGCGTCGCATGGGCGTACAGCACGCGCCGCGGCGCCTGTGCCGACGCCGTTCCTGCCGTCGAGGCCCCGATCGTCAAGACTCGCTCCAGATGAGCCACCACGCGGGACCATGCTGATCGCCGTCGTCGAAGACGCAGCTCTGCGAGGCCGGCGACTCGCACCACGCCAGCGTGTGCGGCGCCAGCGGCACGGAGCGGTGGCCGTGGATGATCATCCCGCCCTCCTGCGTGAACAGGCCGAGCCACTGCGCCCCGTGCGGGATCACCGGCCGGTCGGCGGGCTGCACGCGGAACACGCCCGCGTCCCGACGGTGCATCGCGTTGAAGTCCTGCGTCGGACCGTCGATGAGCACGCAGTTCGGTGCGTCCTCGCCGGCGAACTGCACGATGCCCTCGTTGGGCTTCAGCGCGCGGCCGCGCAGGATCACGCCCCCGCCCGACAGCACGCTGAACCAGCGGTCCACGCCCGGGAAGGTCGAGAACGGCCCGTCGCGGTCGATGTCCGCGATGCTGACGCGGACCTTCCAGTCCGCCACGTGCGGCCAGGCCAGCAACTCGCGCGTCCGCCCTCCCCCGTTGCGCCACGGGGTGGGCGCGACATCATCAGCGGTGATCCTCATCCAGCTCATGTCCGGCAGCTTGTTGGTTTTTGTCGAAGCCCGGGATTTTCGAAGACTCATCCACCGCGTCACGTCACGAAACGTCACATCCGCTCTCCTGCTACAACTGGCCCGCCAACTCGTGAACAGCGTCACGCCTGGAAGCTGCCTTCAAGAAAATATCGGCTGGCCGGATGCACCAACCGCACCGCCGTCACCGTGCGGCCAAGACTCGATGTCGCCCGCTTCACCACGAGACAGGGTTCGGCGCGCGGCATCCCCAGCAGCTTCGCCTCGAGGGCGCTGGGCATGGCCGCCTCGATCGTATAGCGCGCCTCCGACAGCGGGGCGACCTCGAGCAGGTAATGCGTCGGGGTCACCTGCTCGAAATCCTGGTCCATGTAGGCCGGTGCGCAGGCCGGATTGACAAGGCGGTCCTCGCACTGGATCGCGATGCCGTTCTCGCGGTGCACGATGACGCTGTGAAACAGGGTCGCGCCGGCGCGCAGTCCCAGCATCGCCGCCTGTCCGGCGCTCGCCTTCAACGATTCGAGCACATGGACCCGGGCCTCATGGCGGTGACCGCGCTCGGCGATCTCGTCATGCACATCGCGCACCGTCAGCGTCGACGCGATCCGGTGCAGCTGCGCGACGAAGGTGCCCACGCCCTGCACCCGCTCGATCATCCCTTCCTGGTGCAGCTCGCGCAGCGCGCGGTTCACCGTCATGCGGCTGACGCCGAAGGTCCCGGTCAGTTCCGCCTCGGACGGCAGTCGCTCGCCCGGGCGCCAGCGCCCGCCGGCGATGCCTTCGCGCAGATGCGTCTTCACCTTCAGGTATTGCGGCGAGGGGCCGTCGCCGGCCGGGCTCGATGAGGGGGTCGCCATGGGGCGCGATCCTACTTGACTGTACTTGTATAGACAACTGAGAAAACCGCTCCTATGATCGCGCCCCATCGGCCCACCAGCGGCCCGCCGGCCGCGCGATCCACGGCGGCCGGGCCTCGTTGCCCAGACCAGGAGACCTCGATGACGACGACCACGACCCCTGTTCCCTCGGCCCAGCCCCGCCCGGTGCGCGCGCCCACCGGCACGCAGCTGAGCTGCAAGAACTGGCTGATCGAAGCCGCCTACCGGATGATCCAAAACAACCTGGATCCGGCCGTGGCCGAGAACCCGGATGCGCTCGTGGTCTACGGCGGCATCGGCAAGGCGGCCCGCAACTGGGACTGCTTCGAGCAGATCCTGACGTCGCTCAAGAACCTCAACGAGGACGAGACGCTGCTGATCCAGTCGGGCAAGCCGGTCGGCGTCTTCCCCTCGCACGTCGATGCGCCGCGCGTGCTGCTGGCCAACTCCAACCTGGTGCCGGCCTGGGCCAACTGGGAGCACTTCAACGAGCTCGACCGCCAGGGTCTGATGATGTACGGCCAGATGACGGCCGGCTCGTGGATCTACATCGGCTCGCAGGGCATCGTGCAGGGCACCTACGAGACCTTCGCCGAGGCCGGCCGCCAGCACTTCGGCGGCGACATGGTCGGCCGCTGGGTGCTGACCGCGGGGCTGGGCGGCATGGGCGGCGCGCAACCGCTGGCGGCGACCTTCGCCGGCGCCTGCTCGCTGACGATCGAGTGCCAGCAGTCGCGCATCGATTTCCGCCTGAAGACGCGCTACGTCGACGAACAGGCGACCGACCTCGACGACGCGCTGGCGCGCATCGCCAAGTACACGTCGGAGAAGAAGGCCGTCTCCATCGCGCTGCTGGGCAACGCGGCCGAGGTCCTGCCCGCGCTGGTCGCCCGCGTGAAGGCCGGCAGCGCGATCAAGCCGGACCTGGTCACCGACCAGACCTCGGCGCACGACCTGATCAACGGCTACCTGCCGGTGGGCTGGACGGTGGAACAATGGAAGGCCGCCGCGTCGGATGCCTCGAAGCATGCCGACCTGAAGGCCGCCGCCGCGCGCGGTTGCGCCGTGCACGTGCAGGCGATGCTGGACTTCCAGGCGATGGGCATCGCGACCGTCGACTACGGCAACAACATCCGCCAGGTCGCCTTCGACCAGGGTGTGAAGAACGCCTTCGACTTCCCCGGTTTCGTGCCCGCGTATGTGCGCCCGCAGTTCTGCGAGGGCCGCGGCCCGTTCCGCTGGGTCGCGCTGTCCGGTGATCCGGAGGACATCTACAAGACCGACGCCAAGATCAAGGAACTTTTCCCCCACCATGCCGGCGTGCACCGCTGGCTGGACATGGCGCGCGAGCGCATCGCCTTCCAGGGCCTGCCCGCGCGCATCTGCTGGCTGGGCCTGGGCGAGCGCCACAAGGCCGGGCTCGCGTTCAACGAGATGGTCCGCACCGGTGAATTGAAGGCGCCGATCGTCATCGGCCGCGACCACCTGGATTCCGGCTCGGTCGCCAGCCCGAACCGCGAGACCGAATCGATGAAGGACGGCTCCGACGCCGTGTCCGACTGGCCGCTGCTCAACGCGATGCTCAACACCGCCGGTGGCGCGACCTGGGTCTCGCTGCACCACGGCGGCGGCGTGGGCATGGGCTATTCGCAGCACAGCGGCGTGGTCATCGTCTGCGACGGCAGCGAAGCGGCCGACAAGCGCCTCTCGCGCGTGCTGTGGAACGACCCCGGCACCGGCGTCATGCGCCACGCCGACGCGGGCTACGAGCTGGCGCAGCAGACCGCGCAGGAGCGCGGCCTGAAGCTGCCGATGCTGGGCCGCTGAGCCCTCACGCCCGCCCACGCTCCCGCCCTTCCCCAGACACCGAATCAGACTTCGATCCGAGTTCCCATGACGACTTCCCTCGAACTCATTCCCGGCCAGCTCTCGCTGGAGCAGCTGCGCCGCATCCGCGCCGGCGGCGTGTCGCTCGCGCTGCATGCCGAGGCCTGGCCCGCGATCCGCCGCGGTGCTGCCGTCGTGCAGGCGGCCGCGGCCGGCGACGACCCCGTCTACGGCGTCAACACCGGCTTCGGCAAGCTCGCGTCCAAGCGCATCGGCAAGGACGAGCTGGCCGCCCTGCAGCGCAACCTGATCCGCTCGCACTGCGTCGGCGTCGGCGCGCCGCTGGCGCCGCCGGTCGTGCGGCTGATGCTGGCGACGAAGGCCGCCTCGCTGGCGCGTGGCTTCTCCGGCGTGCGTGAATCCGTCGTGCAGAGCATCCTCGACGCCTTCAACGCCGGCCTCGTGCCCTACGTGCCGGCGCAGGGCTCGGTGGGCGCCTCGGGCGACCTGGCGCCGCTGTCGCACATGACGCTGGCGCTGATGGGCGAAGGCGAGATGCTGGTCGACGGCCAGCGCAAGCCCGCGCTCGCCGAACTGGAGAAGGCCGGGCTGAAGCCGCTGGTGCTCGGAGCCAAGGAAGGCCTGGCGCTGATCAACGGCACGCAGACCTCGACGGCGCTCGCGCTCGAAGGCCTGCTGCGCTTCGAGACCGTCTACGCCGCCGCCGTCGTCAGCGGCGCGCTGAGCCTGGACGCCGCGCGCGGCAGCGACGGCCCCTTCGATCCCCGCATCCACGAGGTGCGCGGCCAGCCCGGCCAGATCGAGGCCGCCGCGGCCTACCGCGCGCTGCTCGCCGGCAGCCCGATCCGCCAGTCGCATCGCGACGGCGACGACCGCGTGCAGGATCCCTACTGCCTGCGCTGCCAGCCGCAGGTCATGGGCGCCTGCCTGGACCAGTCGCGCCACGTCCGCGACGTGCTGCTGCGCGAGGCCAACGCGGTCACCGACAACCCGCTGGTGTTCGCGCCGGAGGACGGCCCGGCCACGATGGTCTCGGGCGGCAACTTCCACGCGGAGCCGGTGGCGCTCGCCGCCGACGCGCTCGCCTGCGCGATCGCCGAGGTCGGCGCCATCGCCGAGCGCCGCATCGCCATGCTGATCGACACCGGCGTCTCGCGCCTGCCCGCGTTCCTGACGGAGAACGCCGGCCTGAACTCCGGCTTCATGATCGCGCACGTCACGGCCGCGGCGCTGGCCAGCGAGAACAAGTCGCTGGCGCATCCGGCCAGCGTCGACAGCCTGCCGACCTCCGCCAACCAGGAGGACCACGTCTCGATGGCCACCTTCGGCGCCCGTCGCCTGGGCCCGATGCTGGACAACACCGCGCACATCGTCGCCATCGAGCTGCTGGCCGCCGCGCAGGGCATCGAGTTCCTGCGGCCGCTGCGCAGCTCCGCGCCGCTGGAGGACGTGCATGCGCTGCTGCGCGAGCAGTGTCCGGCGATGGCCACCGACCACTACCTGGCGCCGGACATCGAGCGCGCCTTCGTGCTGGTCAACGACGACGGTCCGCGCGGCCCGGCCGCGCTGCTGCGCGCACGCACGGAGATGGTCGTGCTGGACTAACATCCGGGACATCGGCGGGCCGCGCCCGCCACCTCCCCGCGAGTCCCGCATGCCCCACACCGCCTCGACGGCGCGCACTCCGCGCGCCGTTCGCGTTTCCACCCTCCCCGCGCCGGAACGCGCTTCGCCCCTGCTTGTGCGCTTTGTGGCCGGCCTGTTGCTGCTGATGGCGGCGCTGCTCGTCGCACCGCGCGCCTTCGCCGCGACCAAGGTCGTCTTCGACATCGACATGCGCGAGGAGATCGCCGGCGGCCGCTTCGATGCCACCAAGGACGTCGTCGGCGTGCGCGGCGGCGCGGCGCCGCTGAACTGGGGGCGCTCGATCGTCGCGCCCGCGGCAGGCCTGGGCCGCGAGGGCTGGTACAGCGTCTCCATCGTCTTCGAGCGCATTCCGCCCGGCGGCAACGTGCCCTACAAGTTCCATGTCGAGCACCCCGGCCAGAACGACCCCGAAGGCGATTGGGAGTCCGGCTCCAACCGGTCGCTGGAACTGGTCGCCGACGAGGTCCGGGTCTCGCGCGCCTTCAATGCGCCGGGCGCGCCGATCTCGTTGAGCCGTGCCGGCACGATCGAACGCCTGGCGCCGCTGCCCGGCAACTTCGTCGCCCAGCGTCCGGTGCAGGTCTGGCTGCCGCCGAACTACGAGCGCGACACCGACCGCCGTTACCCGGTGCTCTACCTGCATGACGGCCAGAACGTCTTCGACGCCGCCGCGGCGGGCGCCGAGTGGCAGGTCGACGAGACCGCGCAGCGCCTCGTCGTCGACGGCCAGATCCAGCCGCTGATCATCGTGGCGGTCAACAACACCTCGCGTCGCATCGACGAATACACCGCGACGGCGATGAAGTACGAGGGCAACACGCGCGGCGGTCTCGCGCCCGCCTACGCGCGCTACCTGATCGAGCAGCTCAAGCCGTCGATCGACGCGCGCTACCGCACGAAGCCGGATGCGGCGCATACGGCGGTCGGGGGATCTTCGCTGGGCGGCATCGCGAGCCTGTGGCTGGCCATGCATCACAGCGACGTGTTCGGCGCGGCGCTGGTGATTTCCCCGTCGCTGTGGTGGGACAACGAGTTCC
Source organism: Roseateles chitinivorans (assembly GCF_050632145.1). Classification (GTDB taxonomy): domain Bacteria; phylum Pseudomonadota; class Gammaproteobacteria; order Burkholderiales; family Burkholderiaceae_C; genus Roseateles; species Roseateles chitinivorans_B. Next base: position 2,825,568 of record NZ_CP192577.1, on the reverse strand, counting down.
CGATCCGCGACGTGGCCCGTACGCCGCTGCCGATGAGCCTGGACCGGCCGCGCCTGTGGCTGGACATGGGCACCGACGAGGGGCCGCAGGCGGTCGCCCAGCTGCGACAGCTGCGCGCGCAGCTGTTTGCGCGCGGCTGGCAGCGCACGACCTTGAATTACGTCGAGGTCCCCGGCGGGACGCACGACGAGGCCAGTTGGGCAGCCCGTTTCGGCGACATGCTCCGTTTCCTGGACCGGCAGGTGTGGAATCCCGACGGCCGCAAGGAGCCCGCCGTGGGCCAGGATCCGTTCCCGACCTCGTTCGTGCCCGACATCTTCAAGCCACGACGTCCCACGCAGTGGTAGGTTCAAGCGTCCCCACGGCCGATCAATACCGCCCGGTCGCGCCTGCCACCCGCAGGTACACATAGGCGACCCAGGCGACCAACGCGCGCCCGAGGAAGCCTCGCAGACCCCGCCCCGCGGTCTGCTCGACGCGATGGGACAGGGCGACCGCCGCGTCGAACTCCCGTGCGACGTCGCCGGCGAACGCGGCGTCGCGCACGACGACGTTCGCTTCGAGGTTGAGCAGCAGCGACAGCGGATCGATGTTGGAGCTGCCGATGGTGGCCCAGTCGTTGTCGACGACGCAGATCTTGGCGTGGAGGAACGCCGGCGTGTATTCGTAGATCTGGACGCCGTGCCCGAGCAGCTCGTCGTAGAGCGCGTGGGCGGCCAGCGCGGCGATCTTGTAGTCGACCTTGCCCTGGAGCAGCAGCCGCACCTGGACGCCACGCTGGGCGGCATCCTTCAGCGCGCGGCGGAAGCGTTGCCCCGGATAGAAATAGGGCGTGATCAGGTCGACACGCGCGGTCGCGGCGCGGATCGCGTCGACGTAGGCGCGTTCGATGGTGCGGCGCTGCCGCAGGTTGTCGCGCAGCACGAAGGCCGCGCGCACCGGCGGCAGGCGGTCGGGGTCGCGCCGGCGGTGTTCCCCGCGCGGCATCCGGATGCGCCGCATCAGTCGCCTGGCGCGCCGCGCCGGCGAGGCGCTGCGGATCATCGCCCGCATCTCGTCGCCGAAGTCGTGGCCCAGCCACGCCCGTGTCCACACCGCACGCGCCGCCTGCTCGATGGCCCGCACCGCCGGCCCGCCGACGCTGACGGCGAAGTCCAGCCGCGGCATCTCGGTGCGCCCGTGGTGCAGGTCCACGCGATCGTCGATCACGTTGATGCCGCCGACGAAGCCCACCCGGCCGTCGACCACGCACAGCTTCTGGTGCAGTCGTCGCAACTGCCCGGGATGCAGCCAGTTCCACCACCGGTCGATCGGACGGAACACCGCCAGCGCGACCGGCGCGCCGTCGAGCTGCGCCCGCAGCCACGCCAGGCTGCCCTTGGAGCCGAAGCCGTCGACCACCACCCTCACCCGCACGCCGCGTTGCGCCGCGCGCTTCAGGGCGTCGACGGTCGCGGCGCCGGCTTCGTCATCGTGAAAGATGTAGGTCGCCAGCCAGACCTCGTGTTCCGCGTGATCGATCGCCTCGATCTGCGCCGGGAACAGCGCGTCGCCGCCGCACAGCAGCCGCACCGCGTTGCCGCCGGTGAAGCTGGGCTGGGACCCGAGGGTCCACGGGAAGAGGGGTTCCGGCGTCCGCTTCAAGTCAGCACGAGCTCGGCGAGCAGCGGCAGGTGGTCGGACATCCGCGCCCACGCCGGACCGCGCGGCACCTTCATGTCCACGCAGCGCAGGCCGCGCATGTAGATGCGGTCCAGCGCGAACACCGGCACCCGCGACGGGAAGGTCGGCAGCGAGCGCTTCGCGCCGGGCAGCATCGCCCGGCTCAGGCCGGTCGTGCGCATGGACTCTTCCAGCCGCTCGCCCCAGTCGTTGAAGTCGCCGGCCACGACCAGCGGCGCGCCGCGCGGCACGTGGTCCTCGATGAAGGCCGCCAGCTTCTGGATCTGGCGCACCCGGCTGCCGTGGATCAATCCGAGATGGGCGACCACCGCATGCACCTCGGTGCCCTGCCAGCGCACCGGCACGTGCAGCAGGCCGCGCTGCTCGAAGCGGTGGTCCGACACGTCGTGGTGCCCGATGTCGCCCAGCGGATAGCGCGACAGCAGCGCGTTGCCGTGCTCACCGTGGCGCGTGACGGCGTTGGTGCGGTAGGCCACCTCGTAACCTTCCGGCGCGAGGAACTCCGCCTGCCCCTGCTCCGGCCAACCGAACCAGCTGCGATCGAACTGGCGCGCCTCGCGATGGTGGAACAGTCGCACCTCTTGCAGGAAGACCAGGTCCGCGTCCAGCGCCTGCACGCCCATGCCGAGGTTGTGGATCTCCAGGCGCTTGCCCAGCCCCATGCCGCGCACGCCCTTGTGGATGTTGTAGGTCGCCACACGCAGGCGTCCGACGCTGTCGGCCGGCGAGGTGTCCGTGGTCGCCGAGTTGGCCAGGGCCGCGTGGCGCGGCGTTCGGCGGATCATGGCGCGGCCCTTTCATCGCGTGCCCGCTGGGCAGGCAGCTGGAGGATGGCTTCCGCGTTGGACGGCGAGAAGCACAGGTCCGCCGCCTCGCGCCACGGGAGCCAGCGGAAATCGAGGTGCTCTCGCGGCGCCAGCGTGACCGCGGTGTCCGCCGGCACCGTCAGGCCGAAGACGTGCTCGGTGTTGCGCGTCACGCCCGGCGCGTAGCGGTGACGCCAGACCGGATAGATGTCGTAGACGTTGGCCAGTCCCCAGTCGACGAGCGCCTCGGGGGCCAGGTCTTGCACGCGGATGCCGGTTTCCTCGAACACCTCGCGCCGCGCGGTGTCGGTGAGCAACTCCTCGAGCGTGTCCTTGGAGCCGGTCACGCACTGCCAGAAGCCGGGCCGGTCGGCCCGTTCCAGCATCAGCACGTCCAGCGCGTCGGTGTGGATCACGACCAGCACGGATTCGGGGATCTTGTGGGCACGCGCAGCCGTCTCGGCGGAGGCCGTTTGGGCGGCGGCCGGGAGCGGGGTGGCGACAGGGGCGAGAGGCACTTCGCTCATAGCGGACAAGCATATCCCAGGGTCATGGCACGGCCGGCGTGTGCCGGGTCCGGCACGCCATCGACATGGACTCCCACACGCCCGACAAACACCGGACACGGAGGGGCGCATCGCGTCGCCCGACACGCCGTCCGACCGCGCGGGCAACGCTTGTTCACAGTCGATGAACAACGGCGTCGGCAGATGTGCGGCAGGAAATATAGAAAGTTTGTAGAGCCGCCGGACGCTGCCGGTCATGAGGGCATCCGCCGTGCCTCCCCCCGGAAGAATGACCTCCATCGCAACGACCACCCAGGAGGGGTCATGACCACCGTCACCACCACGAACGGCACCGGCGCTCCGCTGGTCGCGTCCCGCCAGCTCGTGAGCCGCCCCAGCGGCAGCTTCGAGATCAACGCCCGCGAGTACGGCACCGTCGCCGCCGGCGCGATCGGCCTGGCCCAGGCGGCCTACCAGGGCGGCGAGAACGCCGTCAGCACCGTCGTTCACTGGAGCGAGGAAGGCCTGCAGGCGCTCGAGGACGGCGCCAAGGACCTGGGCCATGCCCTCTCGACCGGCCTGTCGGAGGTCAAGGAACTGGCCGGCGACGTGAAGGACGCGGTCGCCAGCGGCACCAGCACGGTGATGAAGGAGGCCGGCGACATCGGCAGCACCGTCAGCGGCTACCTGGCCGCGGGCGCGGTCGCCGGCAAGGCGCTGATCGACGAGATCCTCTGAGCATGCGCACCGCCGTCGTCCGCCCGCGCCGTCCCGTCCTCGCCCGAACACGAGCCCGCGCCCGCGCCTTCTCCCTCAGGCTCGCGCTCGGGATGGGTGCCCTGCTGCCGCTGGCCGGTTGCTCGCTGCTGAGCCCGATGCCCAGCATCGAGCTGGCCAAGGCCACGGCCGGCATGGCGACGGTGGCGATCGGCCAGGGGCCGACGCGTGCGACGCAGACCGTGTTCCACGATGCGGCGCTGCCGGACCGTGTCTGCATCGAATACAACCGCTCGCTCTCGCTGCCTGAGTTCGTGCCGGCGCTGATCGCCGAGCTGCGCGACCACGAAGTCCAGGCCCGCGTCTTCGAAGCGGGCGTGCGCCCCGGCGACGAGGCTTGCCCCGCCTGGGTGCACTACCAGGGTCTGCAGCAGTGGGACAAGCCGCCGCTGTCGGACCAGGTCCGGCCCTATCTGTCGCAGGCGACGCTGAGCCTGCACGATGCCGGCGGCCGGCTGATGGCCGCCAGCAGCTACCGCAGCGACGACGCGACGCTGGGCCTGGGGAAGTGGGCCAGCACGCGCAACAAGCTCGCACCGGTGGTGCGGGCGCTGCTCACCGGCTTTGAAGGTTGAGGGGGATTCATGTTCAACGTTGCCATGGCCGCGCGACGCGGTGGACTGCTGCTGGGCGGCGCCCTCCTGAGCGCCTGCGCCTCGAACGAGGCGCTGGTGCAGGGACCGGTGCAGGGGATGCCGGCGCCCGACGGCGCCTATGTCGAGCGCGTCAACAACGGCGCCATCTACCAGCCCGGCATGGCCGCGGCCTCGCTCTTCACCACCGAGCGCCGCGCGCGGCAGGTCGGTGACTCGCTGAAGGTCGCCATCAGCGAGTCGCTCAGCGCCACGCAGAAGAGCAGGACCGACACCAGCCGCGACAACAAGCTCGCGGTCAAGGGCCCGGGCGGCTCCAGCAACGTCGGCATCGTCGACCGGCTGCTCAAGGCCGACGCCACCGCGTCGGGCAGCGATTCGTACAAGGGCAGCGGCGACACCGAAGCCAGCGGCAGCCTCAGCGGGCAGATGGCCGTGTCGGTGATCAACGTGCTGCCCAACGGGCATCTCGTCGTCGCCGGGGAACGCAGCATCGCGATGAACGGCGGGCTGCAGACCTTGCGCTTCTCGGGCGTGGTCAATCCGCAGGACATCCGCACCGGCAACCAGGTCCAGTCGGCGGACGTCGTCAATGCGCGGATGGAGGTGGCCGGCAAGGGCGAGGTGTCCGAGGCCGCCCGGCGCAGCTGGCTTCAGCGGGTGTTGACGTCGAGCCTCGCCATCTGGTGATCACCGCCCGGCGGGCGGGTGCCGCCGGGTGTTGCGCAGGACAAGGTCAAGGTCAACGTCGCCTCACGCGAGCCGCGCGGCGAGACGTCGGGCGAGCTCGAGCGCCTCGGACAGATCCGGGCGTCCCAGGTCGGCCGCCTCGCCACCACCGACCCGGCTCGAGAGCCGCTCCAGCACGGACACCAGGGCACGCGCCTGCGCGCCGGGATCGGCCGCATCGGCGGTGCCCGCGCCGGCCTCCGCGGCGGGCAGCTGGGCAATCAAGCGTTGGAGCCAGCCGGCGAGCCGTTCGGCCCGGCTGCGGTCGGCGCGCGACCAGACGGCCCCCTCCGCGCGCTCCAGCACCAGTTCGCCGACGACCGCGCCCGCGGCATTGCGCAACGACAGCGCCTGCGACGACCGGCCCGGGCGCACCGCGGCGCCGATCAGCGCGGGCGAGTCCCCCCGGTCCAGCGCAGCGTCAGGGCCGTGAGTGCCAAGGCTTCCAGCAGACGCGGTCGCGCCTGCTGCCAATGCGACTCGACATCCGCGGCGGTGGCCACTGCCGTACCGGAACGGCCCAGCGTCAACAGCAGTCCTTCCGCCCCGTGAGGATCCGTGTCGAAACGCGCGAGCTGCTCCAGCCGGGCCGGCAGTTCGGTCTGTCCGAGGGTCGCTTCCAACCGCTGCCGCTGCTGCTGGTGATACCAGCTCGGGCCCAGTTGCTCCTGCTCGGCCATCAGTTGCCCCAGCCGGCCGTGCGCGGCAGCCTGCAAGGACCGCGACTGGATCTCCTCGCCGAGCGCGAGGGCCTGCTGCGCGGGCGGCACGGCCTCCGTGCCGCGACGCAGCTCGCTGATCAGCAGCAGCGTCTGCGCCTGCAACCAGCGGTAGCGGCAACGGCGCGACAGGTCTTCCGCCTCGGCGGCCAGGGTCAAGGCATGTTCCACCGCGCCGCTGTCGCGTGCGCAGCGCGCGTGGTGCCACATCGCTTCGGCCTCATAGTCGCGATGCCCGACGGCACGCGCGTCGGCGCGGGCCTCGTCCAGGCGCGGCAGCGCCGCCTGCGGCCCCTGCGTCGCGCGCAGCGACACCGCACGGTTCAGTGCGATCTTGGAGCGCATGTAGGGGTCGTCGCCCAACTGCGGATAGTGCAGTTCGGCCTGATCCAGCACGCGGCCACCGCGCGCCCAGTCGCCGAGCGCGAAGCACAGGTGCGCCAGGCCGATCCGCGCCAGGCATGCCCAGCGGGTCTCGTCGTCGGCCAGTTCCAGCGTCTGGCTCCAGGCATTGCAGGCCTGGACATAGTCGCCGCGCTGGTAGTGCATGCGGCCCAGCGCCTCGCTGAGTTCCGCCGCCTCCTCGAGCAGCCGGTGCTGCAAGGCCCGCGCGATCGCCCGCTCGAGCTCGGCCTGCAGCTCCGGTCCGCGGCCCCAGCGTTCGAGGATGAAGAAGGCACCCAGCAGCGCCTGGAACGGCGGTTCGCCCTCGCGCGCGATCAGGCGCTGCAGCCGAGGCAAGGCCAGGCCGGGACGCCGCATCACCAGCCGCTCCCAGCGCGCCTGCGGCGTCATGGCCGGGCCGCCCGCACCGGCGCCGCGTCGCGCGCCTGCCTGCCGCACGCGGCCGTCCCTGCCCTTGCTTCCGCGTTCGCCCCGCTCGCCCGTCGCCATGTCCGTCCCGTTCAATGCATCCCCTCCGGGGGACGGCGGAAGCATAAACGCCCCGGCGGATCGTGCTGCCCCGCTCCTTCAACGGCATCCCACCAGGAAGCGGGAGTCGCCCGCACATTCCTGTGATTCACGGACGAACTCCCACTCGTCTCGGTCATTGAAGCGCATCGCGTCCCAACGAGAGGATCGACGTCTTGCCACAACGCACCCGCCCTATGACCACTCCTCCTTTCCAAGCCACCCGGACCGCCTGTGCCGTCGTTCTGTCAACGGCGTGCGCCGCCGCCATGTCAGGCCTGGTCATCGTCCTGCCCGCTCAGGCAGAAACACCCCCGCCTCCCGTTCAGACGGCAGCATCCGGCAATCACCACCTCCGACCGTCCGAGTCCGCCGCCATGCCGCTTCGAGCACCCCATCGACCGCCACTCGTCACCCGGATCACGTCTCGCGGGCCTTCCCCCACCATCGACCCGCCAACGCGCGAACGGACGGCAGAGGGAGACATCGTCGAACGCCGCTCGATCTCGTCCCCGTCGGGCGACACCACCCTTGAAACACGGACCGTGCTGCGCCGACACGACAACCGCAGCATCGGCGATCAACGGACCGGCGCCCCCGGCATCAACTACGGTCCGTCGCGCGAGCGCAGCCTGCAAGGCCGCACGTCGGACAGCCCCAACAGCGTCGACTCAGTCGGATTCGGTTTCAAGCGTCGGGTCGACTGACGTGTCCGTCATCGCCGGCGTCCACCAGGTCGCCGGAAAGACAACGCCCTGCCCGCCTGGGCCTCGGGGCGTTGGCGTTCCGATCCGCGCGGCGCCGGGGTTTGCGCAAGGGGATGTGCCCCACGCTACCCGGTGGCTGTCGGCTGTTGTCGCCTGTCCCCCATCAATCGATGGATGGAGACCGACTTCGATGGGTAGGTCGTTCGCGGGATGACAGCTCATTTCGGTCATTGAGGGGGAACACCCCTCGAACGGACGATAGAGGCTCTTATCCACCCACCGCCGCCGCCTCATGAACACGCCCTCGCTTCCCCCGCCGTCAACGCCGTTGCCGCATTCCTCTCGACCTCGATCACTGCCCTGATCTTCGCGCTGGTCATCGTCCTGCCCGAAGTGGCGGACATGCCGTTCGTCTGCGTCGAACACACGCAGACAACCGTTTGACGTCACGCGCGTCGGCGACGGCGCTCCGCGCCCGCGCGACGCCAGCCCACAAAAACAACGCCCCGACGGCATCAGCCGCGGGGCGTTGTTCATCGTGCCGCGGCGTTGTTCAACGCCGCGGCGGCTTCGCGGGCATCAAGCCGTGGCCGCGCCCGGGTTGCGCAGGCGGATGTGCAGTTCGCGCAACTGCTTCTCGTCGACGAAGGACGGCGCGCCGGTCAGCAGGCACCGCGCGCGCTGCGTCTTCGGGAACGCGATCACGTCGCGGATCGACTCGGCCTTGGTCATCAGCGTCACCAGGCGGTCCAGGCCGAAGGCCAGGCCACCGTGCGGGGGGCGCCGTACTGCAGCGCGTCCAGCAGGAAGCCGAACTTCACGCGCTGTTCCTCGGGGCTGATGTTCAGCGCCTCGAAGACCTTGGCCTGCACGTCGGCCTTGTGGATACGCACCGATCCGCCACCCAGCTCCCAGCCGTTGAGCACCATGTCGTAGGCCTTGGCCACGCACTTGCCCGGGTCGGTGACCATCAGGTCCTCGTGGCCGTCCTTCGGCGCGGTGAACGGGTGGTGCACGGCGGCCCAGCGCTTGTTCTCCTCGTCTTCCTCGAACATCGGGAAGTCGACGACCCACAGCGGCGCCCACTTGTCCTCGAAGAGACCGGTGGTCTTGCCGAACTCGCTGTGACCGATCTTCAGGCGCAGGCCGCCGATGGCGTCGTTGACGACCTTGGCCTTGTCGGCGCCGAAGAAGATCAGGTCGCCATCCTTGGCGCCGGTGCGCGACAGGATGTCCGCGACCGCCTTGTCGTGCAGGTTCTTCACGATCGGCGACTGCAGGCCCTCGCGACCCTTGGCCACTTCATTGACCTTGATCCAGGCCAGGCCCTTGGCGCCGTAGATCTTGACGAACTCGGTGTAGCTGTCGATCTCGCCGCGGCTCATCGTCGCGCCGCCGGGCACGCGCAGCGCGACCACGCGGCCGCCCGGGGTCGTGGCCGGACCGGAGAAGACCTTGAAGTCGACATCGCCCATCACGTCGGTCAGCTCGGTGAACTCGAGGTTGACGCGCAGGTCGGGCTTGTCGGAGCCGAAGCGGTGCATCGCCTCGGCGTACTTCATCACCGGGTAGTCGCCCAGCTCGACGTCCAGCGCCTTGCGGAAGACGTGGCGGATCATGCCCTCGAACATCGCGCGGATCTCTTCCTCGCCCAGGAACGAGGTCTCGATGTCGATCTGCGTGAATTCGGGCTGGCGGTCGGCGCGCAGGTCTTCGTCGCGGAAGCACTTCGTGATCTGGTAGTAGCGGTCGAAGCCCGCCACCATCAGCAGCTGCTTGAACAGCTGCGGCGACTGCGGCAGCGCGAAGAACATGCCGTCATGGACGCGCGACGGGACCAGGTAGTCGCGCGCACCTTCCGGGGTGCTCTTCGTGAGCATCGGCGTCTCGATGTCGACGAAACCGTGCTCGTCCAGGAACTTGCGCGCTTCCATCGCCACGCGGTAGCGCAGCATCAGGTTGTTCTGCATGTACGGGCGGCGCAGGTCCAGCACGCGGTGCGTCAGGCGCGTGGTCTCGGAGATGTTCTCGTCGTCCAGCGGGAAGGCCGGCGTCACCGACGGGTTCAGCACTTCCAGCTCGTGGCACAGGACTTCGACCTTGCCGCTGGCGACGTTGCCGTTCTGCTTGTCGGCCGGGCGCGCGCGCACCTTGCCGACGACCTTGATGCAGAACTCGCTGCGCACGCTTTCGGCCACCTTGAACATCTCGGGGCGGTCGGGGTCGCAGACGACCTGCACGAGCCCTTCGCGGTCGCGCAGTTCGATGAAGATGACGCCGCCGTGGTCACGGCTGCGATGGGCCCAGCCCATCAGGGTCACGGTCTGGTCCAGCAGCTTTTCGCTGACTTGGCCGGCATAGCAGGTACGCATGGGGTTCTCCGGAAATTCTTCAGTGTTCGGGGCGGGGCTGGCGGTCCGTCGTCGATGCGCTGTCGGCGCGGGGCTCGACGGGCGTGGCCAGCTCGATCAAAAGGGCGCTGGCGGGGTCCTGCGGACCCTCAGGACTGAGCGCTTGCCGGGGCGCTCAGCCCGGTCAATTTCGGGTGGCTTCGCTCGGCAGGACGATCGCAGGATCCCCCTGGGGCGCAACGACACCCATCGAGATGATGTATTTGAGCGCTTCGTCGACGCTCATCGCCAAAGGCCGCAACTGCGCCCGGGGCATCATCAGGAAGAAGCCCGAGGTGGGGTTGGGCGTCGTCGGCACGTACAGCGCGACGTGCTCGTCGGCCTCGGCACCGCTGAGCGTGCCCAGCTGCTGGGCCACCTCGCCACGCGGCGTGCCGGTGACGAAGGCGATGGTCCACGAGCCCTGGTGCGGATACGGCACCAACACCGCCTCGCGGAAGGCGTTGCCGCTGGACGAGAACAGCGTGTCCGAGACCTGCTTGACCGAGCTGTAGATGCTCTTGACGATGGGGATCTTGTAGAGCAGCCGGTCCCACTGCCGCAGCCACCACTGACCGAAGATGTTCGCGACGAACATGCCGGTCAGCATCAGCAGCGCCACCATGACGACCACCCCGAGCCCGGGGATGTCGTGCAGCTGCTTGAGCGATTCCTGGGCGGCCAGCGGCAGCACGGCGCCGACGGCCGACAGCAGCCAGACGAAGACGCCGTCGATCATGCCGAGCACCCAGAGGAGCACCCAGACGGTGATCGCGAGCGGGAGCCAGACCAGCAGGCCGGTGATGATGTACTTGCGCATGCCTGGGTCCGGGCCTCGGGATCAGTGGCAGGCGCAGGAGCCGCCGCAGGCCGTGCCCGAGGAGGACGCCGACGAGCCGGAAGAGGAGTCGGAAGAGGCGGAGGACGCGGCGGTCGACCCGCCCGACGTCGCAGGCGCCTCGGCCCCGGCGGCAGGCGCGGTGGCGGCGGTCGCCGCGGCCGCGGTCGACCCGCCGCGGAAGTCGGTCGCGTACCAGCCCGAGCCCTTCAACTGGAAGCCGGCGGCGGTGACCTGCTTCGAGAAGCTCTCCGCGCCACAGGCGGGGCAGACAGTCAGCGGGGCGTCGGACAGCTTCTGCAGCACGTCTTTGGCGTGGCCGCAGGCGCCGCAGCGGTAAGCGTAGATCGGCATGGGTGGGGACTACCGGGTCAAAACCCGAAATTATATAGAGAGCGCCGCTGACGCCGGCCCGGGTATCGGTCCGACCGCAGGCGGGCGCCGTGCGCCCGGGCTCAGGCCCCGCCGGCCAGGCGGTGGTGCGATCCGTGCGAATCCTTGATCGCCTGCGGGCCCAGCGAGCCGACCAGCATGCCGACGATGCCCGCCAGCAGGCCGGCCAGCTGCGCGGGGAACTGCTCGCCCGCGGGCGTGAGCAGGAACAGCAGCCACGCGACCACGCCCAGCACGATCGCGAAGATCGCGCCCTGCGTGGTCGCGCGCTTCCAGTACAGGCCGAAGACCAGCGGCACGAAGGCGCCGACCAGCGTCACCTGGTAGGCGCTGGAGACCATCTCGTAGATCGAGGTGCCCTGCAGCGCGATCGCGTAGCCGCAGACGCAGACCGAGAACAGCAGCACGGCGATGCGCATGGTGCGCAGTTCCTGCTTGTCCGACACGCGCGGGAAGAACTGGCGCCAGATGTTCTCGACGAAGGTCACCGACGGCGCCAGCAGCGTGGCCGAGGCGGTCGACTTCAGCGCCGACAGCAGCGCGCCGAAGAAGATCACCTGCATCACGAAGGGCATCTTGTCGATCACCAGCGTCGGGATGACCTGCTGCGGATCCTCGGCGATCAGCTGCTTCGCTTCGGTGGGCATGATGATCAGCGCGCTCACGACGATGAACATCGGCACGAAGGCGAACAGGATGTAGCAGAGGCCGCCGATGACCGGGCCTCGCGTCGCGGCCTTCACGTCCTTGGCGGACATCACGCGCTGGAACACGTCCTGCTGGGGGATCGAGCCCAGCATCATGGTCACGGCCGCGCCGAGGAAGAACACGATGTCGTGGAAGCTCGGTTCGGGCAGGAAGCGGAACATGTCCTGGCTGCTGGCCAGCGCGATGACCTTGTCGGCGCCGCCCGCCATGTCGGCCGCGAACCACGCGATGATGGACAGGCCGACCACCAGGATGATCATCTGGATGAAGTCGGTGACCGCCACCGACCACATGCCGCCGAACAGCGTGTAGGCCAGGATGGACGCCGTGCCGATCATCATGCCCACCGGGATGCTGATCGCGCCGCCCGACAGCAGCTTGAACACCAGGCCCAGCGCCGTCACCTGCGCCGCCACCCAGCCGAGGTAGGACAGGATGATGATGAAGCTGCAGACCACCTCGACCACGCGGCCGTAGCGCTCGCGGTAGTAGTCGCTGATCGTCAGCAGCGTCATCTTGTAGAGCCTGGCCGCGAAGAACAGGCCCACCAGGATCAGGCACGACCCGGCACCGAAGGGATCCTCGACCACGCCGTTCAACCCCGTCTGCACGAACTTGGCCGGGATGCCCAGCACGGTCTCCGAACCGAACCAGGTCGCGAAGGTCGTCGTGATGATCATCACCAGCGGCAGATGGCGGCCGGCGATGGCGAAGTCCGCGGTGTTCTTGACCCGTCTGGCGGCCCACAGACCGATCGCGATGGTGACAAGCAGGTAGAGGATGACCAGGGTCAGGAGCATGGCGGCGGGCCTTGGGAATGCGGGGAAGGCAGGGGCGCGGGAGTCCGCACACAAAATTGCGCGCGGATTATCCCCGGAACGTCGAGCCCTGCCGCCCAGGGTCCACCCGCCCTCGGGCCGGTCGCCGATCGTTCGGCGCCGACGCTGCCGGCCGCATCGCTCCGGACACGACAGGCGTCAAGCGGGATCGGACACGCTCCGACGTCCACGGTCACCACCCCGGTCACTACCCCGGTCGTCTTGACGACGCCCCTCCGGTTGACGCGAGCCGCCTGCGCCAGCGCGCGACCGCCATTCAAGCGACCCGGCGACGGCTTCCGCTTCGCCGCCCGATGCACGAGGCCAAAGCGGGCCGCGCTGCTTAGTTTCCGGGAGGCAACTAATCCATTTAGGCCAGGCCGACCACCTCACACGTGAGTTCCAGGGATGGGGCTCGACGGGGCGGCCGCCGTCCAATTCCTCTCATGCCTTTTCACCCCCAACGGAGCGCCGCGACGTGGATGCCCTGACCGTAGACCTGGATTTCATCGTTGGCCGCGTCGCCAAGACCGTCAGCGAATTGAGCGCGCTCGCGGCGGGTCAGACCATCCCCCTCGACGCGTTGACGTCGACCCCGGTGCGGATCGTCGCGCACGGCACCGAGCTCGGCACGGGGCAACTGGTCGAGCGCGAGGGTGGGATCGCCGTCGAGATCCTGACCTGGGGGAATCCGCGGTGAACGGACGCAGCCGCATCGCGCGGATCTCGCGATCCCCCTCATCGCCCCCGTTCTTCCTCCTGCGTCTGGCGCGGCGCGACCTCTGCTCTGTCCTAGGGAGCCCCCGGCTCCGGACCACCCCGTCGGGCCAGCGCCTGACACCGAGCCGAACGGGGATCCGGGCCTTCTTCGAGTCTGTTCATGAACCACCATACCGAAGCCATGGGCCACACGGGCGATGCCCACTCGCAAGAGCTCGCGATGCCCACGAGCCCGCCACCCTGCCCCCGGCTCGAGCTCGCGATCGACGACCTCGGGGATTCCGGGCAGGACGACCAGCTCGCCCCCTCGAGCCCGTGGACCCCGAACTCGTCCGGCAGCGTCAGCAGCTCGTGCTGACCCACATCGTCACGATCGCCCGGGACTCGCGCAGCGACTCCAGCAAGCTCAAGCGCTTCCTGCGGCGCTACGAGCGCTCGCCGGGTGAACTCGACGACATCATCCAGGACGCCATGCTGGAGGCGACGCGATGCGCGGACCGCTTCCAGGCGCGCTCGTCGGTGGAAACCTGGTTCTTCGGGATCGCCGCCAACGTCGCCCGCAATCATGTGGCGCGGTGCTCCAAGCGCAAAGGCCAGATGGAGAGCCTCGACGAATCGCCCCACATGATGGATGCGGAATCGGTGCATCGGCCGCGAGACGCCACCATGGACGTCAGCCAGCAGGTCGAATTCCGGCAACTCGCCGGGATCGTCGACGTGACCTTGTCCGGGCTGTCTCCGGACTTGCGCTACACCTTCGACCTGGCCTGCCTGCAGGAAGAGTCCTATCGCGACGTCGCCGAGATCCAGTCGATCCCGGTCGGCACGGTGCGATCGCGCGTGAACCGGGTGCGGACACTGCTGCGCTCGCGACTGAAGCAGGGCTTCGCGGACTACGCCACCTGACGCGTCCCGGCGCCCTCAGTCGATCCAGCGCATCGCGAGCTGGGTCAGCACCAGGGCCAGCATGAAGCCGCCGACGCCCCAGAGCAGTGCCTGCAACAGGTGGTTGGTGCGGCGCTGCTCCACCAGCAACTGCCGGGTCAGGTCGGCATGGCCGTCCTCGGCACGCTGGCGCAGGACCTCGTGCATCAGCCGCGGGAATTCCGGCACCATCTGCGCGAAGCGCGGCGCCTCCTTCTTCAGCTGGCGCAGGAACGCGCGCCAGCCGATCTGCTCGTCCATCCAGCGCTCGAGGAAGGGCTTGGCCGTCGCCCAGAGATCCAGGTCCGGATCGAGCTGCCGACCCAAACCTTCAATGTTGAGCAGCGTTTTTTGCAGCAAAACAAGCTGGGGTTGAATCTCCACGTTAAATCTGCGGGAGATCTGAAACAGGCGCATCAAGACCTGGCCCAGCGAGATGTCCTTCAGCGGCTTGTCGAAATGCGGCTCGCAGACGGTGCGCACCGCGCCTTCCAGTTCATCGACGCGGGTCTCGGGCGGCACCCAGCCGGATTCGATGTGCAGCTCCGCCACGCGCTTGTAGTCGCGACGGAAGAAGGCGATGAAGTTCTGCGCCAGGTAGTCCTTGTCGACCTCGGTCAACGTGCCGATGATGCCGAAGTCCAGCGCGATGTAACGGCCGAAGGTCTGCGGATCCAGGCTGACCTGGATGTTCCCGGGATGCATGTCGGCGTGGAAGAAGCCGTCGCGGAACACCTGCGTGAAGAAGATCGTGACCCCGTCGCGGGCCAGCTTCCTGATGTCGACGCCCGCCTCGCGCAGCCGCTCCAGCTGCGAGATCGGCACGCCGCGCATGCGCTCCATGACGATGACCTCGCTGCGGCAGAGCTCCCAGATCATCTCCGGCACCATCACCAGCTGCAGGTCCTGCATGTTGCGACGGAGCTGGGCCGCGTTGGCCGCCTCGCGCACCAGATCCAGCTCGTCGTGCAGATAGGTGTTGAACTCGCCGACGACCTCGCGCGGCTTCAGCCGCCGGCCGTCGGCGGAAAAACGTTCCACCCATCCCGCCAGCGTGCGCATCAGCGCCAGGTCGTCCTCGATGATGTCCAGCATCCCCGGCCGCAGCACCTTGACGGCGACTTCACGCCCGTCGTGCAGCGTCGCGAAATGGACCTGCGCGATCGACGCGCTGGCCACCGGCTCGGCGTCGAAGGTGGCGAACAGCTCCTCGATGCGGCGGCCGAAGGCGCGCTCGATCAGCTCGCGCGACAACTCGGCGGGGAACGGCGGGACGTTGTCCTGGAGCCGCGAGAGCTCCTCGATCATGTCGGGCGGCACCAGGTCGCGGCGCGTGGACAGCAGCTGGCCGAACTTGACGAAGATCGGCCCGAGCCGCTCGAGCGCGAGACGCAGGCGCACGCCGCGGGGCTGGTCCCAGGCACGGCCGACGGTGATCAGGCGGCGCAGGAAGCGGAACCGGCGACGCTTGAGCGTGGACAGCGCCAGCTCGTCGAGCCCGTGTCGATACAGGGTCCAGACGATGACCAGCAGGCGGGACAGGTACCTCATTCAGGACCTCATGCCCGGCCTTGGCCGTCGGGCATGAAGCGGCCCGCCGTGCGGGCCAGCGTCGCCATCGCCGCGGCCGCCGCCCGGCCGAAGCGGCCGAGCTGGTGCGCCACGACCGGGCCGGTGATGGCCGCCAGGTCGTCCTCGATGTCCCAGCGCACGTGATCGATCAGCCAGTTGAAGTCGCCGGCGAGTTGCGCGTCGCCCTGCACCCGCACGTCCGGACGCGCGCCCGACAAGGCCGCGAAGGCGGCGGCGGCGGGGTTGGACGCGTCCAGCTCGATGAGCAGGTCCGGTTCTTGCCTAGGGGCATCCTCGTCGCCCATCCGTTCCAGAAGACCGGCGGGGGTGATGCGCAGACGCAGATCCGGCGCAGCCGGCAGCATGGCCGGCCAGCCGGCCAGCCGCAGTCGCAACGTCTTTCCCGAGTGCGGGGCCAGGCGCGCGGTGGCGACAGGCTCGCGGGACATGACATGGTTGAGCAACAGCGTGATGCGATCCTGGACGGCGGGGGCGAGGAGCTTGGACCATTCTTGAAGCATGGGGCGGATTGTAGGCAGGGCGCGATGGCGCTCCGGCCGCAACGGAACCGGTGACAAGCTAGGGGGTCCGGTTACGAGTCCACGCAACGAATTGAGCGAGAATTTCCGGCTCTTGGCCGGGGAAGGACCACTGGGTAATGTTTGAGGACCGAAATTACAAAAGAACCTTCTACAGCGCGCCGCAGTCGGTCCAATCCTTCATCGCGGCCTTCCTGGAACCGACCCTGATCGTCCTGGTCTACCTGACCCTGCTGGCCTGGTTCGGCGAGCCGGTGATGCGTTCCACGTACACGCTGTGCATGCTGGTGTTCGCGCTGACCTTCCCGGGGCGCAACCGCTTCGCGGATCATCCCGCCAGCGCGGTCACCGACATCGTCGGTTCCTGGCTGATGCTGCTGCTGATCCTGGGCATGTTCGCCTACGCGACCAGCAGCTTCCATTACTTCGAACGGCCGGTGCTGCTGTGGTGGGCGCTGCTGACGCCTGTCGCGCAGATCGTGGCGGTCGAGATCGGCCGTCGCGTGCTGCGCTGGCGATCTCGCCAGCCGTGGATCCGTCGCACCGCCGTGATCATCGGCGCGGGCCCCTGGGCGCGAAGGTGGCACGGGCGCTGCAGTTCGGCCCCGTCGGTGGCGCCGACTGCCTGGGCTTCTTCGAGGACCGGACCGACGACCGGCTGCACCACGACTGCCTGGGCAAGGTGCTGGGCACGCTGCCGCAACTCAGCGACTACGTCCGCACGCACGGCGTGCGCGAGGTCTACATCACGCTGCCGCTGGGCTCGCAGCCGCGCATCCTGCGCCTGCTGGAACAGCTGCAGGGCACGACGGCGTCGCTGTTCTTCGTGCCCGACGTCTTCGGCATCAGCATCATCCAGGGCCGGCTGCAGGACGTGAACGGCGTGCCCGTCGTCGGCATCCTGGAGACCCCCTTCACCGGCGTGAACGAGGTCGTCAAGCGGATCAGCGACATCGTGCTGGCGTCGCTGATCCTGGTGCTGATCTCGCCGATCCTGGTGATGCTGGCCATCGGCGTGAAGATGAGTTCGCCGGGACCGGTGATCTTCCGCCAGCGCCGCAACGGCCTCGACGGCGAGGAGATCATGGTCTACAAGTTCCGCTCGATGCGCTCGATGGACAACGGCGCGGTCGTCAAGCAGGCGACCAAGGGCGACTCGCGCATCACGCCGTTCGGCGCCTTCATCCGCAAGACCTCGCTGGACGAGCTGCCGCAGTTCGTCAACGTGCTGCAGGGGCGCATGAGCATCGTCGGTCCGCGTCCGCACGCGGTCGCGCACAACGAGGAATACCGCCAGATCATCAAGGCCTACATGGTCCGCCACAAGGTCAAGCCGGGCATCACCGGCTGGGCCCAGGTCAACGGCCTGCGCGGCGAGACGGACACCGTGGACAAGATGAAGGCGCGCGTCGAATACGATCTCGAATACCTGCGCAACTGGTCGCTGGGGCTGGATCTCCAGATCATCGTCCGGACCGTGCGGCTGATGCTGTTCGATCGCCACGCCTACTGATGACGACAACAAGAAGGGGATCCCACCGATGAAGCGACTCCACCGCCTGGCCCTGCCGTCCGTGCTGCTGGCCACCGCCGCGGCGCCCGTGCTGGCGCAGAGCGATGCCGGCAGCCCCTGGTACCTCGGGGCTTCGCTGGGTCACTACTACACGGACAACGTGTTCCGCTCGAACGCCGCCTCCAACAGCGACCAGCTGACCTCGCTGAGCCTGCTGGCCGGCGCCGACACACGGCTGGGCCGCCAGCGCGTCCATGCCGACGCGCGCTTCAACGACACGCGCTACCAGCACAACAGCTCGCTGGACAACCGCGGCTACAACATCGACACCGGCCTCGACTGGGAAACCGCGGGCAACCTGTCCGGCACGCTGGACTACACCACCGCGCGCACGCTGGCCGACTTCAACAGCAACACCGGCATCGCCCCGACCACCGAGCGCAACCTGCAGACCGACCGCAGCCTGGGCGGCAGCATCCGGCTGGGCCTGCCCAACCTCTCGCCGTTCACGCTCGAAGGCACCTTCACGCGCCGCGAGCGCGACTACTCGCTGGCCCTCTGGGACAGCCAGGAGTACCGCCAGAACATGACGTCGCTGGGCCTGCTCTACAACGCCAGCAGCGCCTGGCGCTTCGGCGTGGCGGGCCGCTACACCAAGGGCCGCGTGCCCTCGAACGGCTTCGAGTGGGACCGCAAGGACATCGACCTGACCGCGCTGTGGCGCGCCACCGGCTCCAGCAGCCTGAACGCGCGGATCAGCCGCAGCACCTCGGACTCCTTCACCGGCGTCACCGGCGCGCTGAGCTGGAACTGGGCCCCGGGCGGCCGCTGGTCGCTCAACACCAAGCTGTCGCGCGACACCGGCGTCGAGGCCTACTACCTGGGCATCAACAACGGCCTGGCCGACTTCAACCGCGTGCAGACGGCGCTGCAGTCGCAACTCAGCTACCGCCTCAGCGGCAAGGTCACGGCCACGGCCGGCCTGGGCATCACGAAGCTGAGCCGCAACGGCGACATCGCCCTGCCCGGCGCCGGCGCCAAGGACGACTCCAAGCAGTACAGCCTGGGCCTGGCCTGGGAAGCGCTGCGCAACGTGACCGTGGGCTGCTCGTACACGCGCTTCGACCGCGACACGTCCAACGTGCTGTACTCCTACAACGCCTACACCGCCGGCTGCTACGTGCAGGGCATGATCCGCTGAGACCCGGGACCTCCTCATGGCCAACGACACCATCCTGCTGACCGGCGCGACCGGCTACATCGGCTCCCACACCTGGCTCGCGCTGCAGGCGGCGGGCTACCGCGTCGTCGGCGTGGACAACTTCAGCAACAGCTCGCCCAAGGTGCTGGAGCGCCTGACCGAACTCAGCGGCCAGACGCCGCTGTTCGAGAAGCTCGACGTCTGCGACGGCGCGGCGCTGGACGCGGTCTTCAACGAGTACCAGCCCGCGGCGGTGGTTCACTTCGCCGCCTACAAGGCGGTCGGCGAATCCACGACCAAGCCGCTGAGCTACTACCGCAACAACCTCGACGGCCTGCTGACCGTCTGCGAGACGATGCGCCGCCACGAGTGCAAGCGCATCGTCTTCTCGTCCAGCGCGACCGTCTACGGCCAGCCGAAGACCCTGCCGCTGCGCGAGGACGCGGACCTGATGGCCGTCAACCCGTACGGCGCGACCAAGCTGATCGGCGAGGGCATCCTGCGCGACCTGGGCGCGTCGGACCCGCGCTGGCAGACCGCCTGCCTGCGCTACTTCAACCCGGTCGGCGCCCACGACAGCGGCCGCATCGGCGAGGACCCGCGCGGCATCCCCAACAACCTGATGCCCTACGTGACGCAGGTCGCCGTGGGCCGCAGGGCGAAGCTGTCGATCTTCGGCGACGACTACGACACCCCCGACGGCACCGGCGTGCGCGACTACATCCACGTCGTCGACCTGGCCGAGGGCCATGTCGCGGCGCTGAACTTCCTGCTGCGCGGCGACGAGTCGATCTGGGTCAACCTCGGCACCGGCCGCGGCTACAGCGTGCTGGATCTGGTGAAGGCCTTCGCCGCCGCCAGCGGCCGCGAGATCCCCTACGAGATCGTCGCCCGCCGTCCCGGCGATGTCGCCGCCTGCTACGCCGATCCGGCGCTGGCCCGCGACAAGCTCGGCTGGTCCGCGAAGTACGATCTGCAGCGCATGTGCGAGGACAGCTGGCGCTGGCAGTCGTCGAACCCGAACGGCTTCGAGGCCTGACCGGCCGCCGGCGACGACCGGCACAGGTCCAGTTTTTTGATTCACCAGACACCCGGCGCGCGGCCGCCGGCAAGAGACCAAGAGGGAGCAGTACCTTGAGCAAGATCGACACGCAGCCGGTGATCATGGCGGGCGGCAGCGGAACGCGGCTGTGGCCGCTCTCGCGCGCCGGCTACCCGAAGCAGTTCCTGGTGCTGAACGGCAACACCAGCCTGTTCCAGCAGGCGGCGGAACGCCTGGCCGCGCTGTCCGCCGAGGACATCGCCGTGAAGGCGCCGATCGTCGTCGGCAACGAGGAGCACCGCTTCATGGTGCTGGACCAGCTGCGGGAACAGAAACTCACGCCCGGCGCGGTCGTGCTGGAGCCGGTCGGCCGCAACACCGCGCCCGCGATCACGCTGGCGGCGCTGCAGGCGCTCGAAGGCGGCGAGGATCCGGTGCTCGTCGTGACGCCGGCCGACCAGACCGTCACCGACAGTCCCGCCTTCACCGCCGCGCTGCAGAACGCGGTGCGCCAGGCCCGCGACGGCGCGATCGTGATCCTGGGCATCGCCCCGGACCGGCCCGAGACCGGCTACGGCTACATCCGCGCCGGTGCCGAGGGCGCCGGCCTGCGCGTCGAGGCCTTCGTCGAGAAGCCCGATGCGGCCACCGCGCAGAAATACCTCGACCAGGGCGGCTACTACTGGAACAGCGGCATGTTCGTGCTGCGCGCGAGCGTGTGGCTCAAGGCGCTGCAGCAGTTCCGCCCCGACATCGACCAGGCCACCCGCGTCGCCTTCGCCGCCAAGGCGGTGGACGGCGCCTTCGTGCGCCCGGCCAAGGAGGCCTTCGCCGCCGTGCCGTCGGAGTCCATCGACTACGCCGTGATGGAGCGCTGCCCCGGCAGCCCGATCGCCCTGCGCATGGTGTCGCTGGACGCCGGCTGGAACGACCTGGGCGCCTGGGAGGCGGTCTGGCAGGTCGCCGACAAGGACGAGTCCGGCAACGCCAGCCGCGGCGACGCGATCATCGCGGACAGCCGCAACACGCTGGTGCACGCCACCAGCCGGCTGGTGTCGGCGGTGGGGCTGGACAACATCGTCGTCGTCGAGACGCCCGATGCGGTGCTGGTCGCCGACCGCAGCAAGAGCCAGGACGTCAAGAAGATCGTCAACCAGTTGACGGCCACCCAGCGCGACGAGCAGAACCTGCACCGCAAGGTCCACCGCCCCTGGGGCTGGTACGACAGCATCGACATGGGCGAGCGCTTCCAGGTCAAGCGCATCATGGTCAAGCCCGGCGCCTCGCTGAGCCTGCAGATGCACCACCACCGCGCGGAGCACTGGATCGTCGTGCAGGGCACGGCCGAGATCGTCAACGGCGACAAGACCCTGCTGCTGACCGAAAACCAGTCGACGTACATTCCGCTGGGCCAGGTGCACCGCCTGTCCAACCCGGGCAAGGTGCCGCTGGAGATCATCGAGGTCCAGTCCGGCTCCTACCTGGGCGAGGACGACATCGTGCGTTTCCAGGACACCTACGGCCGCAATTGATCACGGCCACTGACCCTCACCCGGGGGACGTGGCGGGCGGCGACACGAAAGTCGGATGAAAGTCGGATACAAAGCCGTCCTCGGAAAGAACAGGAGAAGGCCGTGTCCGTGATCGCCGTCGTCGGGTTGGGATATGTGGGGCTGCCGCTGGTGGTCGAATTCGGCAAGCACGGCCGCACGATCGGGTTCGACATCGCCGTCGACAAGGTCGCCAAGTGTCGCGCCGGCACCGACCCGTCGCGCGAGCTGACCGACGCGGAAGTCCAGGCCGCCGTCCACGCCGAGTACCACAGCGACCCGGTCTGCCTGGCCGAGGCCGACGTCATCATCGTCGCCGTGCCCACGCCGGTGGACCAGGCCCACATCCCCGACTTCAAGCCGCTGATCGGCTCCTCGACCAGCGTCGGTCGCCACATGAAGCGTGGCGCGGTCGTCGTCTACGAATCGACCGTCTATCCCGGCGCCACGGAAGAGGTCTGCATTCCTGTGCTGGAGCGTGAGTCCGGCCTGAAGTGGAAGCAGGACTTCTTCGTCGGCTACAGCCCGGAGCGCATCAACCCGGGCGACAAGGAACACACGCTGACGAAGATCCTCAAGATCGTCTCCGGCGACACGCCCGAGACGCTGGACATCGTCGCGAAGACCTACGAGCAGATCATCGTGCCCGGCGTGCACCGCGCGTCCAGCATCAAGACGGCGGAGGCCGCCAAGGTCATCGAGAACACCCAGCGCGACCTCAACATCGCGCTGATGAACGAGCTGGCGATCATCTTCGAGCGCATCGGCCTGGACACCTCCGAGGTGCTGGAAGCCGCGGGCACGAAGTGGAACTTCCTGAAGTTCAAGCCGGGCCTGGTCGGCGGCCACTGCATCGGCGTGGATCCGTACTACCTGACCCACAAGGCCGACATGCTGGGCTACCACCCGCAGGTCATCCTGGCGGGCCGCCGCATCAACGACGGCATGGGCAAGTTCATCGCCGAGCAGACCATCAAGCAGATGATCGCCGCCGGCTCGCACGTCAAGGGCGCCAAGGTCAACGTGCTGGGCCTGACCTTCAAGGAGGACTGCGGCGACCTGCGCAATTCCAAGGTGATCGACATCATCCAGGAGCTGCGCAGCTACGGTGTCGAGGTCTTCGTGACCGACCCGGCCGCCGAGTCCGACGAGGCGATGCACGAGTACGGCGTGCAGCTGCACGCCTTCGAGGACCTGCCGCGCGCCGACGCCATCGTCGCCGCGGTCGCCCACCGCGAATACAAGGCGTTGGGCATCGAGGCGCTCGCCGCCAAGCTGGTCGACGGCGGCGCCTTCATCGACGTGAAGGCGGCGTTTAACAGCGACAATCTGCGCGCGGCCGGCCTGCGGGTCTGGCGACTGTGACGGCGGACGGTGCTCGGTCGCCGTCGTCGCCATCGCCGTCGCCCCAAGCCCCTTTCGGACGATCCGCGCGGATCACAGACATTTCAGGAAAGCTCCATGACGATCCTCGTCACCGGCGGCGCCGGCTTCATCGGCAGCAATTTCGTGCTCGACTGGTTCAAGACCTCGGACGAGCCGGTGGTCAACCTCGATGCCCTCACCTACGCAGGCAACCTCGAGAACCTGGCCTCGCTGAAGGACGACGCCCGTCACGTCTTCGTCCAGGGCGACATCTGCGACCGCGCACTGATCGACCAGTTGCTCGCCACGCACCGGCCGCGCGCGATCGTGCACTTCGCGGCGGAGTCGCATGTCGACCGCTCCATCCACGGTCCCGGCGCCTTCATGCGCACCAACGTCGAGGGCACCTTCACGCTGCTCGAGGCGGCGCGGGCGTTCTGGACCACGCTCGAAGGCGACGCGAAGGCGGCCTTCCGCTTCCACCACGTCTCGACCGACGAGGTCTACGGCTCGCTGAAGGCCGAGGACCCGCCCTTCGCCGAGACCAACGCCTACGAGCCCAACAGCCCGTACTCGGCGTCCAAGGCGGCCAGCGACCATCTGGTCCGCGCCTGGCACCACACCTACGGCCTGCCGGTGGTCACGACCAACTGCAGCAACAACTACGGCCCGTACCATTTCCCCGAGAAGCTGATCCCGCTGATGATCGTCAACGCGCTGGCCGGCAAGCCGCTGCCCGTGTACGGCGACGGCCAGCAGATCCGCGACTGGCTCTACGTCACCGACCACTGCTCGGGCATCCGCGCGGTGCTGGCCGGCGGCACGCTGGGCGAGACCTACAACATCGGCGGCTGGAACGAACAGGCCAACATCGACATCGTCAAGACGGTGTGCGCGCTGCTCGACGAGCTGCGCCCCGATCCGGCCGGCCCGTATGCCCGCCTGATCACCTACGTCAAGGACCGCCCCGGCCACGACCGCCGCTACGCGATCGACGCCCGCAAGATCGAGCGCGACCTGGGCTGGCGTCCGGCCGAGACCTTCGAGACCGGCATCCGCAAGACGGTGCAGTGGTACCTCGCCAACGAGGAGTGGTCCGCGCGTGTGCTGTCGGGCGCGTACCGCGAGTGGGTCACGAAGCAGTACGGCGCTTGAGCCCGAGGACACGATGAAAGTTCTGCTGCTCGGAAAGAACGGCCAGCTCGGCTGGGAGCTGCAACGCGCCCTCGCGCCGCTGGGTGAACTGGTCGCGCTGGACCGTCATGAAGGCGGCGATCTCGGCGACAGCGACGCGCTGCGCGCCACGGTGCGCCGCGTCGCGCCGGACGTCATCGTCAATGCCGCGGCCTACACCGCCGTGGACAAGGCCGAAAGCGAGCCCGAGGCCGCCCGCCAGATCAACGCGCTCGCCGCCGGCGTGCTGGCCGAGGAGGCCAGGGCCCTGGGTGCGTTGCTGGTCCATTACTCGACCGATTACGTCTTCGACGGTGCCGGCGACGACTGGCGTTTCGAAGATGCGCCGACCGGTCCGCTGAGCGTCTATGGCAAGACCAAGCTCGAGGGCGAGCGACTGATCGCCGCGAGCGGCGCCGACGCGCTGGTCCTGCGCACCAGCTGGGTCTACGCGGCGCGGGGCGGCAACTTCGCCAAGACCATGCTGCGGCTGGCCGCGGAACGTGAACAGCTGAAGGTCGTCGCCGACCAGATCGGCGCCCCGACCGGCGCGGACCTGCTGGCCGACGTCACCGCCCATCTCATCCGCGCGACGCTGAAGGACCGCGCCCTGTGCGGCACCTACCACGCGGTGGCCAGCGGCGAGACCAGTTGGCACCAGTACGCGCAGCACGTGCTGACGCGCGCGCGGGACAAGGGCGTGGCGCTGAAGGTCCAACCCGGGCAGGTCGAGGCCCTGGCCAGCAGCGCCTACCCGACGCCGGCGCCGCGCCCGCTGAATTCGCGCCTGGACAACCACAAGCTGCAGGACCGTTTCGGCCTGGTGCTGCCGCACTGGCAGACCGGCGTGGACCGGCTGCTCGACGAGATCCTGTGAGAGGAGACAGCACGATGGGCAACGACACCCGCAAGGGCATCATCCTGGCCGGCGGCTCCGGCACGCGGCTGCATCCGGCCACGCTCGCGATCAGCAAGCAGCTGCTGCCGGT
This sequence comes from Roseateles chitinivorans, assembly GCF_050632145.1. Taxonomy (GTDB): domain Bacteria; phylum Pseudomonadota; class Gammaproteobacteria; order Burkholderiales; family Burkholderiaceae_C; genus Roseateles; species Roseateles chitinivorans_B. The sequence goes on along the minus strand of NZ_CP192577.1, from coordinate 2,800,401 downwards.
CTACGACAAGCCGATGGTCTACTACCCGCTCAGCACGCTGATGCTGGCGGGCATGCGCGACATCCTGCTGATCAGCACGCCGCAGGACCTGCCCCGCTTCGAGGCGCTGCTCGGCGACGGTGCGCGCTGGGGCATCAACCTCCAATACTGCGTGCAGCCCAGCCCGGACGGCCTGGCACAGGCCTTCATCCTGGGCAGGGACTTCATCGGCGGCGCCCCGAGCGCGCTGGTGCTGGGCGACAACATCTTCTACGGCCACGACTTCGCCGGCCTGCTGGGCAGCGCAGACGTGCAGACCGACGGGGCCACCGTCTTCGCATACCACGTGCACGATCCGGAGCGCTACGGCGTGGTCGAGTTCGACGCGGACAAGCGCGCCGTCAGCATCGAGGAAAAGCCCAAGGCGCCCAAGAGCAACTACGCCGTCACGGGCCTCTACTTCTACGACCGTCAGGTCTGCGACATCGCCGCCGACATCCAGCCCAGCCCGCGCGGCGAGCTCGAGATCACCGACGTCAATGCGCGCTATCTCGCGCAGCAGCAGCTGCGCGTCGAGATCATGGGCCGGGGCTACGCCTGGCTGGATACCGGCACGCACGACAGCCTGATGGAAGCCGGCCAGTTCATCGCGACGCTGGAAAAGCGCCAGGGCCTCAAGGTCGCCTGCCCCGAGGAGATCGCGTTCCGCAAGGGCTGGATCACCGCCGAGCAGCTCGAGCAGCTGGCGCAGCCGATGCTCAAGAACGGTTACGGGCAATACCTGAAGCAGGTGCTCAACGAGAAGGTGTTCTGATGAATGTGATTGCGACCGCGCTGCCCGAGGTGCTGATCATCGAGCCGAAGGTCTTCGGCGACGCACGCGGCTTCTTCATGGAAAGCTGGACCGAGCCGAAGTTCAACGCGGCGGCCGGGTACGACGTGCGCTTCGTGCAGGACAACCATTCCCGCTCCAGCCAGGGCGTGCTGCGCGGCCTGCATTTCCAGCTGCCGCCGCATGCCCAGGGCAAGCTGGTGCGCTGCACGGCGGGCGCGGTGTTCGACGTCGCCGTCGACATGCGCCGCTCGAGCGCCAATTTCGGCCAGTGGGTCGGCGTCGAGCTGACCGGCGAGAACCATCGCCAGCTGTGGATCCCGCCAGGCTTCGCGCACGGTTTCCTGGTGCTGAGCGAGACGGCGGACTTCCTCTACAAGACCACCGACCTCTACGCGCCGCAGGCCGAAGGCTCGGTGCGCTGGGACGATCCGGCGATCGGCATCGAGTGGCCGACGCTGCCGGTCGAATTCAAGCTGGCCGAGAAGGACGCGAAGGCGCCTCTGCTCGCGGACGCGAAATACTTCGATTGACCTGCCGATGGCCGCGCCGCTGATCCACCTCATCGCGGGCGCGCGGCCGAATTTCATGAAGCTCGCGCCGCTGGTGCGGGCGCTGCGGGCCGACGGCCGCTTGGCCTGGAAGCTGATCCACACCGGTCAGCACCACGACGCCGCGATGAGCGGCGTGTTCTTCGACGAACTCGGGCTGCCGGCGCCCGACGTCTCGCTGGACTGCCACGGCGGCGGCCACGCGCAACTGACGGCGCGGATCATGCAGGCCTATGAGCCGCACGTGATCGCGGACCGGCCTGCCGCCTGCGTCGTCGTGGGCGATGTCGATTCCACGCTGGCCTGCGCGCTGACGGCGCGCAAGCTCGGCGTGCCGGTGGCGCATGTCGAGGCCGGCCTGCGCAGCGGCGACATGACGATGCCCGAAGAGATCAACCGCCGTGCGACCGACGCGATCGCCGACTGGCTCTTCACGACCGAACCCAGCGCGGCCGCGCACCTGCGCCGCGAAGGCCATCCGGACGAGCGCGTCGCCGAGGTCGGCCACGTCATGGTCGACAACCTGCTGTTCCAGCTGGGGCGGCTCGATGCCGGCGATGCCGATGCGCAGTCCGCCGAAGCGGCCGCGAAGGCGGCGCTCGACGCCGCGGGCGCCAGCGACGCGATCGCGGGCCCCTTCGGTGTGGTCACCCTGCACCGGCCGGCCAACGTGGACGATCCGGCGCAGCTCGCCGCGTTGATGCAGTCGCTCGGCACGCTGGCAGCACGGCTGCCCTTGCTGTTCCCGGTGCATCCGCGCACGCGGACCCGGCTGGAGGCGCTGGGCCTCACGTCCGCGCCAGGGCTGCACCTGCTGCCGCCCCTGCCCTACCGCCCCTTCCTGGCCCTGTGGCGCCGCGCCACGCTGGTCCTGACCGACAGCGGAGGCCTCCAGGAAGAGACCACCGCGCTGGGCATCCCCTGCCTCACGCTGCGCGACAACACCGAGCGGCCGGTCACGGTCGACCTCGGCACCAACCAGATCGCCGGCACCGACCCGGCGCGCATCCTGGCGCTGGCACTGCGACGGCTCGACGCCATCGGGGGCCAGCCCAACGTGGAAGTACGCCGCCCGCCCCTCTGGGACGGCCATGCCGCCGGGCGGATCGTGTCCCGCCTGGCCCGTGACCTGCTGGGCTGACCACCCTCCCGCCCCCCGGTTCCGGGGGAGTCGATGCATCTCCTTACAGGTGGGCGCGCGCAGAAAGGTGCGCCACTCGTACAGTCCGTCGCTCAGGCGCCCGGAGAGGCGCCCGGCTGGTGCAGAGGAGGTAAGCCATGCACGTTTCCATCGCCCCGCACGGGGAGGTGGCCGGTTCCGCCGTCGGCGGGCCGCCCACCACAGACGCAATCACGCCCCCCGCGACAGCGACGCCCGACCCCGTCGGCATGGCCGTCGCCATCGATTTCGACCGGATCCGCGCCACGCTGATGGTGCTGGGCATCGCCTTGCACGCCGCGGACGTCTTCGTCACCGCCGGCGACTGGCTGGTCGCGGACTCTCACCGCGGCCTCGCCTTCGACGCGCTGGTCGCGCTGATCCACAGCTTCCGCGTCCCTGGCTTCTTCCTGCTTTCCGGCCTGCTCTTCGCAGGCAGCCTGAAGCGGCACGCCACGCCGGACCTGGCGCTGCGCCAGCTGGTGCGCCTGGGCGTGCCGCTCCTGACCTGCTGGGCCCTGCTCAATGCCGCGCAGACCGCCCTGCTGGCCTGGTACCGAGGCGGCGACCCGTGGGAGGCGCTGGCATCGATCTCGACGCCCCTGGGCCATCTCTGGTTCGTGCGCGATCTGCTGGTGATGAATCTGTTCGTGCTGGCCTGGGTGGCGATGCGCGGCGCCCTGCCGCTTCGGATCCGGCGCGGGACCACCCCCGCATCCCTGCCGACGTCCCGCCCGATCCACTGGATGACCGTGGCGCTGATCGGCGCCCTGCTGAGCCACCTCCTGCTCCTGGCCATCCGCCTGAGCGGCCTGGCCTATGCACCGGGACCCGGCGGCCTGACCTTGTTCAACCTGGCGTTCTACGCACCGATGTTCCTGGCCGGCCTGACGATGCGACATCGCCCGACATGGTTGAACGGCTGGCTGCGCACGCCGTGGTGGCTGCTGCCGGTGGCCGCCTTCGCCGCCAACTGGGGTGACGCAGCCAGCGACACGCTGCCGCACGCCGTGGCGCGCGAGGCGGCGCTGGCGGTCGAGCTGCTCGGCATCTGGCTGGCGACCGGCGCGGCCATCGGCCTGCTGGCGCGGTGGCGGGGCCGCCCGCGCGGCCTCCTGGGCCGCGCGCTCGCCGACGCCAGCTACACGATCTTCCTGGTCCACCATGTGATGGTGGTGGCGCTGGCACTGCTGCTGCTGCCGCTCGACTGGCCGGCGGCGTTCAAGTTCCCGCTGATCGCAGGGGGCGCGCTGGGGCTGAGCCTGGCCTTCCACCGGTGGGTGGTGCGGCCTTTCGCGCTCACGCGGCTGCTGTTCAACGGCCGCCTCCCGGCGGCGCCGCGCGGGCACGCCGTCACCGCCGCGCCCGGACGGGCGTGAGCTGAGCGGGGCGGCCCCCGGCTGCGACAGCGGCGGACGCATCGCGGGGCGGCGGGCGTCGCGGGGCGACGCGCCCCGCGCCTCAATGCCTCAGTGCGTGTCGAGGACCGGGAAGCCCTTGACCAGGTCGTCGACCGCCTTGACCTGTTCCAGGAAGGGCTTGAGCTGCGACAGGCGCAGCGCGCTGGGGCCGTCGCAGAGCGCCTTCTCCGGATCCGGATGCGCTTCCAGGAACAGACCCGCCAGGCCGATCGCCATGCCGGCGCGGGCCAGCTCGGTCACCTGACCGCGACGGCCGCCCGAGGCGGCGGCGCCGGACTCGCGCTGCTGCAGCGCATGGGTCACGTCGAAGATCACCGGCTTGCCGCCGCTGACCTGCTTCATCACCCCGAAGCCCAGCATGTCCACGACCAGGTTGTCATAGCCGAACTGCGCGCCGCGGTCGCACAGCATCACGTTCGGATTGCCGCCTTCCTGGAACTTCTCGACGATGTTCTTCATCTGGGGCGGGCTGACGAACTGCGGCTTCTTGATGTTGATGACGCGGCCCGTCTTGGCCAGCGCGATCACCAGGTCGGTCTGGCGCGCCAGGAAGGCCGGCAGTTGCAGCACCTCGCACACGGCGGCCACGTCGGCCGCCTGATGGGGCTCGTGCACGTCCGTCAGCACGGCCACGCCGTGGGCCTTCTTGACCGCCTCGAAGATCTTCAGGCCGGCTTCCAGGCCGGGGCCGCGGTAGCTCTTGATCGAGGAGCGGTTGGCCTTGTCGAACGAGGCCTTGAACACGTAGGGGATGCCCAGTTCCTTCGTCACGCGGACGTACTCGCCGCAGACGTCCACGGCGAACTGTTCCGACTCCAGCACGTTGACCCCGCCGAACAGCACGAACGGCTTGGCGTTGTCGACCACGATGTCATTGATCTTGACCATCTCGATTCCCTCAGGCGAAGGCGGCAGTATCCCACGCGCTCCCGGCGCCACCGGCCCGTGCCCACCCCCTCGATCGGCGGGCGCGCCGGCCCGCGCCACGGCGGTGACGGCATTCCGCCGACACGCCGCGGGGGATTTTCCCGACGCGAATCCGTGCGTTTTGCGGGTTTCAATTTCGAATATCGAACGGGTTATGGCACCCGACATCCGAGTATGTAACGGGCCGCAATAACTTCGTGATCCGAGACATTCGTGGGGTTGTCAATCCTCGACCCGGATGTTTCAAACGGTACGCTCCGGCGCCTGCCGAATATTCCCGGAATCAGGTCCCGGATCCGGTACCAACGCTGGAGAACCGGGGGGTCATCTCCCCATACTGACTCATGGCCGCAACACCTCCGCCACCTGGAGGAAATCAGCGGTCAGATATCCGGGTCGCCAACATCCAGTAACAAAAATCCCGCCCGACGAATGGCCCTGTCATCGCCGGCGCGCAAGAAGAAGAGATCGAGGCCTATTAATCGTCAACGCGCTCACGCGCATCAGCAGTAACTCAATCACCATGACGAATATCTCTTCTTCCCTGCGAGTTTCCACCGGCCTGAGCGCCTGCGCCCTGGCGGCCGGCCTGTTGCTGAGCGGTTGCGGCGGCGGCGGCGGCGCCAATGGCGGCACCGCTTCCGTCCAATCGCTCGAGACGCCGCCGATCGCGGCCTCGGCGCCCGCCACCACGGCCGGCACGCCGGCCAGCCCCGCGGCCAGCCAGGTCGTCGCCGGCGTCTCGACGCTGGCCGCCAATGTCCGCACCGCGGCGGCCGCCGCCTGCACGGCGGGCGACTTCGGCAGCTTCGACCGGCCGTTCAGCCCGGACTCGCCGTGGAACAGCCGTCCGGTCGCCCCGGTGCTGGGCACCGCGACGATCCCCACCGCGCTGTACACCCCGACCGTCGCCGCCGGCGCCTGGTCGAGCGCCGCCTTCCAGGCGTCCGCCAGCGATGCGCCGATGGTCGTCACCGGCGCCACCGCGCAAGGCGTCTGGGATCCGGACAGCGAGGTCTACCGCCCCAGCATCACCATCCCCAACTGGCCGGCCGCCACCACGCCGGCCACCGGCACCGATGGCCATGCCGAGATCGTCGACCCGGCGACCGGCGTCGTCCATTCGTTCTGGGGCCTGAAGCAGGTCAACGGCGCCTGGGTCGCCAAGCAGTACGCCTGGACCCCGCTGGCCGGTCGCGGCATGGGGGATCCCTCCCACTACTACCAGGGCGCGCGCGCGGCCGGCGTCTCGACGCTGGGCGGCCTGATCCGCACCGCCGAAGCCGTCGACGGCGACACGATGTACCGCCACGCGCTGGCCATGTCGCTGGACGCCACCGGCCTGAGCGCCGCCCCGACCTACCGGTTCCCGGCGACCTCCGCCGACAGCAATGCCGCGACGACCAACAGCGGCCAGATCCCGATGGGCTCGCTGATGATGCTGCCCGCCAGCTTCAATGCGCAGGCCCTGGCGACGCCCGAGCTGCGCAAGGTGGCCGAGACGCTGAAGGCCTACGGCGCCTACGTGGTGGACCGCAACACCGGCACGCCTTTCGTCATCTACGTCGAGATCGGCGCCGACCTCAAGCTGCACCGCAACGGCTGGAGCAACGCCACCGCGAACGACCTGGAGCTGATGCGCGCGGCGATGCGCCCGGTGGAGAGCGCCTCGGCCTGGAAGGACGGCAACGGCAACACCAGCTCGACGGTGACCAGCACCGCGTTGAACCTGCTGTCGATGCGTGGCGGCTGGTGGCGCACCAAGGGCACGGTCAGCGGGGACTTCGACACCTGGCGCCAGGCGCTGGTGTTCCCGGCCACGACCACGCAGATCGAGCAGGCCAACGCCACCGGACGGGCGATGAACCCGGTCACCTGGGCCATCCCGGCCAGCGGCGAGACCTTCCGCCTGGACGTCGACGCCACCGGCGGCGCCTCGTTCCGGATGACCATCGCCGACAAGGTCACCGGTGCCGTCGTGTACGACAGCGGCTACCTGAACGACGGCGACTCGACCACGCTGGTCTGGCCGAACGTGGCCACCTTCAAGGTCACCACCTGGGCGCGCAGCGGCGTGGACAACGTCGAATCGACCGTGCGCCCCACGCTGGTGAAGACCGGCGGACCGGCCGCCAGCGTCTGCGCCGGTTGAGCGGACGGGCCGCGGCGGGCTGAGGCAGCCTGCCGCGGCGATCGATCAGGCCGCGGGCGGCGCGATCAGACCGGCTTCGGCTTGGAACCGCGGCCGATGGCGTGATGCTCGATGCCGAGCATCGCCATCGTCGCCGGCTCGTACAGGTTGCGGCCGTCGAACACCACCGGCTGCTTCAGCGAGCTCTTGATGCGGTCGAAGTCCGGCGTGCGGAACTCCTTCCACTCGGTGATCACGATCAGCGCGTCGGAGTCGTTCAGCGCGTGCTCCGCGCGTTCGCAGAAGCTGACGCCGGGCACCTGGCTCAGCAGCTTCGCCGCCTCGCCCATCGCGACCGGGTCGTAGGCCGCCACCGCCGCGCCGCGCCGCGCCAGCTCCTCCACCACCACCAGCGACGGCGCCTCGCGCATGTCGTCGGTGTTGGGCTTGAAGGCCAGGCCCCACAGCGCGAAGCGCTTGCCGCTCAGGTCCGGGCCGAAGCGCGCCACCACCTTGTCCACGAGCACCAGCTTCTGGCGGTCGTTGGCCTCCTCGACGGCGTTCAGCACCTTCAGGTCCTGGCCGTACTCGCGGCCGGTGCGCACCAGCGCCTTCACGTCCTTCGGGAAACACGAGCCACCGTAGCCGGCGCCCGCGTACAGGAACTGGTAGCCGATGCGCGGATCGGAGCCGATGCCGCGACGCACCAGCTCGATGTCGGCGCCGACCTTCTCGGCCAGCAGCGCCAGCTCGTTCATGAAGCTGATGCGCGTGGCCAGCATCGCGTTGGCGGCGTACTTGGTGAACTCGGCGCTCTTCACGTCCATCACCATCAGCCGGTCGTGGCTGCGGGTGAACGGCGCGTACAGCGCGCGCATCATCAGCGTGGCCTGCTCGTCGTCGGAGCCGACGACGATGCGGTCGGGCTTCATGAAGTCCTCCAGCGCCGCGCCCTCCTTGAGGAACTCCGGGTTGGAGACGACCGAGAAGTTCACGTCCACGCCGCGCCTGGCGAGCGACTCGGCGACGGCGGCGCGGACCTTCTCCGCGGTGCCGACCGGCACGGTGCTCTTGTCGACGATGACCTTGTAGTCGGTCATGCGCTCGCCGATGGAGCGCGCGGCGGCCAGCACGTACTGCAGGTCGGCCGAGCCGTCCTCGCCCGGGGGCGTGCCCACGGCGATGAACAGCAGCGTGCCGTGCGCGACGGCGGCGTCGACGTCGGTGGTGAACTGCAGCCGGCCCGCGGCGCGGTTGCGCGCCACGACCGCGTCCAGGCCCGGCTCATGGATGGGGATGCCCCCGTCGTTGAGCACCTGGATCTTGTCGGGGTTCACATCGAGGCACACCACGTGGTTGCCCATTTCGGCCAGGCACGCGCCGGTCACGAGACCCACGTAGCCGGTGCCGATGGTGGTCACTTTCATTCGTTCTCTCCAGCTGGAAGCAGTGGCGGTCGGTGGCGGTCGGTGGCGGCGGCCGGTCAGACCTTGTAGTAGTCGCGGTACCACGCGACGAAGCGGCGGATGCCCTCGGGCACCGGCATCGCGGGACGGAAGCCCGTCCACGCGGCCAGTTCCTCGACGTCCGCGTGGGTGGCCGGCACGTCGCCGTCCTGCAGCGGGAGGAACTCCTTGACCGCCTCGCGGCCCACGGCCTGCTCGATCGCGCCGATGAAGTCCATCAGCGGGATCGGGTCGTGGTTGCCGATGTTGAAGACGCGGTACGGCGCGTTGGAGCGCGCCGGATCCGCCTGCACCGGGTCGTAGGCCGGATCGGCCGTCGCGGTGCGGTCGAGCACGCGCACGACGCCTTCGGCGATGTCGTCGATGTAGGTGAAGTCGCGGATCATCTTCCCGTGGTTGAAGACCTTGATCGGCTCGCCCGCGAGGATCGCCTTCGTGAACAGGAACAGCGCCATGTCCGGCCGGCCCCAGGGCCCGTACACGGTGAAGAAGCGCAGGCCCGTCGTCGGCAGGTTGAACAGGTGGCTGTAGGTGTGGGCCATCAGCTCGTTGGCCTTCTTGGTCGCGGCATACAGGCTGACCGGGTGGTCCACGCCGTGGTGCTCGCTGAAGGGCATGTGCGTGTTGCCGCCGTAGACGCTGGAGCTGGACGCGTAGGCCAGGTGCTTCACGCCCGAATGCCGGCAGCCTTCGAGGATGTTGGTGAAGCCGACGATGTTGGATTCGATGTACGCGTGCGGGTTCACCAGCGAGTAGCGCACGCCGGCCTGGGCGGCCAGGTGCACGACGCGGTCGAACTGGTGCCTGGCGAACAGGTCGGCGATGCCGCTGCGGTCGGCGACGTCCATCTGCACGAACTCGAAACCTGGTTTGCCGCTCAGCCGCGCCAGGCGGGCGTGCTTGAGCGTGGGGTCGTAGTAGTCGTTGAGGTTGTCCAGGCCGACGACCTGGTCGCCGCGGGCCAGCAGGATCTGGCTCACGTGCATGCCGATGAAGCCGGCGGCGCCGGTGACGAGAACTTTCAAACCTGCTCCCCGGGGATGAGACGAACGCGAAGGCGCCGATTCTCACCCAGCCGGATGACGCCGCCGCGTCCCCGGCACCGCTCAGTCAGGGGTAAACGCGGGTGGGCGGGCTCGCGGAGGCGGCGTTTCCTCCCTGGGCCCCGCCCGATCCGGCGCCCAGCGGGGAATCGAGCGTCGAGTCGGAGCTCGACGCGCGGGCAGCATCCGGCGCCGCCGCGCCGGGCGTCGGGCGCAGCGCACGCTTGAGGCGCGTCAGCCCCTGGTACAGCGCCTGCGGCATCAGGCTCATGCGCAGCAGGCGGCGGCGTTCGTCGGCGAAGACCTGGGTCTCGATCCGCTTCAGCACCAGGCGGCCGGCGAACTTGTCGCCGTACTTGATCTGGTGGTGCGCATGGGAGATGCGGAAGAAGTTGTGGAATTCCTCCATGTCCGCACCGACCTGGACCGCCTCCGGATGCGCGCGGCGCCAGGCCTCGTCGGTGTCGAAGAAGCGGTAGCGGGCCGGCGGCGCATGGCGGTTGAGCGCCCGGTCGTCACCGTCGGCGTGGTAGCAGGCGCCCGGCTTGGGATCGAAGACGATGGGGCCGGTGAACATCAGGCGGATCCAGGTGTCCAGGTCCTCGCCCAGGCGCACGCCGACCGGGAAGCCACCGACGTCCGCCAGCGCGGCCTTGTCCACCATCACCGCCGACGAGCACACCGGCGAGCCCTGCAAGGCGATGCGGTAGTAGTTCTCCGGCGTCAGCACGACGCGCGGCGCGGTCTCGGAGCTCACGCCCAGCGTGCGGCGGCCGTCCGGGGTGACGACCTCGTAGTTGGTGGCCCAGCCGACCGCCCGCGGGTACTCGAGGCGCAGGCGCCACAGCCGCTCGAGGTGGTCGGGGTACCAGGCGTCATCCGCGTCCAGGAAGGCCACCACCGGCCCCCGCGCCGACTCGACACCGAGGTTGCGGGCCGAGGACACCCCGCCGTTGGGTTGCTGGATCAGGCGCACGCGCGGATCGCGGTATCGCCGGACCAGCGCCGCGCCGCCGTCGGTGGAGCCGTCATCGACGACGACCACTTCGATGTCTCGCACGGTCTGCGCGCAGACCGAGTCGAGCGCGCGGACGATCTGCCCTTCCTTGTTGTACAGCGGGATGACGACGGACAGACGCAGGTCGTCGGACGCAGGCGCAGGGATGGACGAGGGGCTCATGGCAGTCCCGGTGGCGATCACACGCGACCGGGAGCCCGCGAGCCCGGCAAGGACGTCGGCGCTCCACGTTATTGCCGCGGGAGCTTGGATTTGCCCCGGCCTGGTGCCGGCTGCACGCCATACGCACCAAAGAGGTTAACGCCGCACCAACGCGGCGTCATGCCGCCGTTGTCCCTGAAGGACGGCTCGGCGGGCACCCCTCAGGGGGTGCCGCGGACGACGGCAGTCACGATGGCGTCACGACGGCATCGCGGCGGGGCGCGCCCGTCCCGGCGAGCCGACGCCGCCAGACGGCGGACAGCTCGAACAGCGCCATCGCGGCGCGCCCCTGCGCGGCGCGCCAGAACCACCAGGGCAACAGCACGCCGGCGGCGACGCCGACGATCAGGTGAGGCCAGGCAGCGGTGATGCCGAAACCCTTGATCAGCATGATGCGCACGCCGCTGGCGACGAGGATGTGCGCGAGGAAGATCGCCATCGACGCGCGCCCCAGCGCTGCCATCTGGCGGGCGCGGCCTTCCGTCGCCAGTCCGATGGACAGTGCGCAGACGGCCGACAGGCCCAGCGTCGCGGTCGCGAGCTTCAGCAGCTTGGGTTCGCCGAGGCCGAGCGGCAGCAAGGTCACGGTGGCGACGGCGCCCGCGACCATGCCTGCCAGCGCGAGCCGGGTCACCGCCGCGGTGCCGAGTCCGCGCGCGCCGAGCCACGCGCCGGCGGCGAAGTACAGCAGATGGCTGGCCACCAGCGCGGCGGGCATCGGCCAGTCGCGCTGCTGCAGCGCCATGAGCACCGCGCCGGTGAGCGTCAGCGCGGCGACGCCGGCCTTCGGGCGACGCCAGCACATCACGACGGCGAGCAGGCTCATCAGGAACAGCGCATAGAGGAACCAGAACTGCGCCCGCGGCGTCCAGCCGAGCGCGAGCACCTCCGCCAACGTGACGGGCTTGCTGGTCCAGCGCGACATCAGCAGCTCGATCCCGCCTTGCAGCAGCGACCACAGCACGTAGGGATAGAGGACGGTGGCCACGCGGCCGGCGAGGTAGTCGCGCGGGCCGCGCCGCGTCAGCGAGCCGACGAAGAACCAGCCCGACAGCAGGAAGAACAGCGGCATGTGGAAGCCGTAGATCGCCGAGTCCACCCTGGCGAACCACACCGGGTCCATCGCCACGCCGCCGTTGACCAGCCCGCGCGCGACGTGGCCGTACACCACCAGCAGGATGCCGAAGCCCTTGGCGATGTCGACCCAGTCGGATCGCGCCGCGTCGGAGGAGGAAAGCCGCGCCGTCGTCATCGTCGTACTGCCTTGAACGTCCTTGTACCGCTCAACGCGGGTCCAGGACCTCGCGCTTGCGCAGGCCCTGCTCCTGCTTGAGCTTCAGGTAGAAGCGGCCGCCGTCGACCATCGCCTGGAAGGCGGCCATGTCGCGCGTGCCGATCTGCACCGCCGGGTTGCCGCCGAGGATCGCGCCCGGCGGATGGGACTTCGTGACCACCGCGCCGGCGCCGACGATGGTGCCTTCGCGCAGCGTCACGCCGGGCAGGATCATCGCGCGCATGCCGACCCAGACGAAGCGTTCGATGGTGACCGGACGCAACAGGTCGACCTCGTCGTACGGGATCATCGTCGCGCCCTTGTAGCGATGCATCGAGGTCATCACCGCGACACCGGGCGCGAAGATGACGTGGTCGCCGATCGTCAGGCCACCCTGGCCGTTGAAGTAGCCGCCGCCCTCGATGTGCACGTGGTCGCCGAGCGAGATCCGCTCCGGGAAGACGAAATCGTTGCGCCCGGCGATGCCGCAGCCGTCACCGCGCGACTTGAAGGTCACCGTCGGCGTCGTCCGTCCCAGCAGACGACGCACCACGCTCGAGATCTTTCCCATGTGTCTTTCTCCGTGATTCCGGGGCGTCGTCCGCGACGCCCTCGCGCAGGCTCAAGCCGCCCGCTTCAGCTTGCGACGCAGCTTGCCCAGCACCGCGTCGCGGTCCTCGCGGCGCAGGAAGACCGTCCACAGCAGCAGCGCCGCACCGGCGCCGACGCTGCAGGTGGTCAGCGCGAGCGCGGGCCAGGACGCCGGCACCACCAGGCGCGAGACCGCCAGCGAGGCCAGGAACACCAGCGTCGCCATGCCCAGGATCGGCAGGGCCTCGCGGGCGAAGGTCCACCAGGGTCGCTGCAGGATGTGCGCGGCGTACAGCGGCGTGAACACCAGGTTGCGCAGCAGCAGCACCAGCCCGCCCGCGATGGCGATGCCGTACAGGCCCCAGGCCCTGGCCATCGCGATGGCCAGGACGAGGTTCACCACGCCGGCCACCACCTGCAGGATGCCGGGCACCTTGACGTGGTTGGTGGCCAGGCTGACGTTGTGCAGCGGCAGGTAGGCCAGGTTGAGCGCCAGATGCGCGGTCGCCAGCACCATCACCAGCCACAGCGGCGAGAACGTGGGGCCGAGCCAGACATGCAGGATGGATTCCGAGAAGCCGCAGACGATGCCGATCGGGATCGCCATCACCAGCCCGAGGTGGCGGACCGAGGCGCGCGCGTAGTCGATCATCTCGTCCAGCTTGCCCTGCGCGTGCAGCGTGAGGATGGTCGGGCCGAACACGCCCGAGACCACCAGCGCGAAATTGCGCAGCAGCATCGACCACTGCAGCACCAGCGCGTACTGCCCGCCCGCCGCGGCGCCGACGACCTTGTTGGCCACCAGCAGGTCGATGTTGATCAGCAGCAGCGTGCCGATCTGGCTGATGAAGACCCAGCCGCCGGTGCCGCCGAGTTCCTTCACCACCGGCCAGGAGAAGCCGTCCAGGCGGGGACGCAGCGTGGGCGCGAGCCGGCGCGACGCCACGATCACCACGCCGATCGTGGCCAGCGCGGCGCACAGCACGCTGGCGCCGACGTGCCAGAGCTTGGGCATCGTGAGCTGGAACAGCACCACGACGACGACGACCCGGGCGACCAGGCCCAGGATGTTGCCCAGGTTCTGCAGGTCGAAGCGGTTGCGGCTGTAGACCACCGACTGGAACGGCGTGCCCAGCGTGGTCACGGCCAGTCCGCCGACCGTGAGGAAGAACAGCCAGCCCGCGTCGCGCTCCCAGCCGGCCGGCACGTCGATCCAGTGCGCGATGTGGCTCAGCAGCGGCAGGCCCAGCACGCACATCAGCAGACCGACCAGCGCGGACGCCCACAGCGAGGAGTTGAAGATGCCGTTGGCGCGCGGCTGGTCGCCGCTGCTCATCGCCACCGTCAGGTGCCGTCCCACCGCGGCGTTCAGGCCCGCGGTGATCACGTTGAAATAGCCCGCCACCGTCACGGCGAGCGGCACCAGGCCATAGGCGGCGACGCCCAGCTGGCGCACCAGGTAGGACACCAGCCACAGCGAGACGACGATGTTCAGCGCAAAGAACGCGACGTTGCTGATCAGGTTCGCGCCGAGTTTCCCCTGCCCCACGTCAGCCCCGCGACGCTTGCGCGTTGGACGACTTCGATGCGGACGGTGCCGGCGCATCGGCACGGCGCCGCAGCGTCGCCTGCACCCGTCCCAGCGCGCGGTACAGCGGCTGCGGCAGCAGGCTCATGCGCATCAGCCGGTCGCGTTCCGCGGCGAAGGCCTGCGAGCGGCAGTCCTTCAACACCTGGCGGCCCGCGGCCTTGTCGCCCCACTTGATCTGGTGATGCGCATGCGCCAGCCGGAAGAAATCGTGGAAGGCCTCGATGTCCTGCGCCACCTGGGTCGCCTCGGGATGCGCATGCATCCAGGCCTCGTCGGTGTCGAAGAACACGTAACGCGCCGGCGGCGGGTTGCGCACCAGCGCGCGGTCGTCGCCGTCCGCGTGGTAGTAGGCGCCGGGCCGTGCGTCGAAGGCGATCGGACCCGAGAACAGCAGCCGGATCCAGGTGTCCAGGTCCTCGCCCAGCCGCACGCCGGCGGGGAAGCCGCCGACGCGCTGCAGCGCGGCCTTGTCCACCGCCACCGCGGACGAGAACACCGGCGTGCCGTGCCGCGCGATGCGGAAGTAGTTCTCCGGCGTCAGCACCAGCCGGGGCTCGGTCACGACCGACACGCCGGGCGTCAGGCCGCCGGCCAGGTCCACCACGTGGTAGTTCATCGCCCACGCGACCGTGCCCGGATAGTCCGCGCGCAGCTGCCACAGGCGTTCGAGGTGATCGGGGTACCAGGCGTCGTCGCCGTCGAGGAAGGCGACCACGTCCGCCCGCGCGAGTTCGACGGCGCGGTTGCGCGCCACCGACACGCCGGCATTGGCCTGGCGATGGAGTCGCACACGCGGATCGGTGATCGCCGCGACGATCTCGGGGCCGCGGTCCTTGGAGCCGTCGTCGATGACGACGACCTCGAAGTCCTGGAAGCGCTGCGCGAACACGGAGTCCAGCGCGCGCGCGATCTGGCCTTCCTTGTTGTAGAGCGGGATGACGACGGAAATGCGCGGAACGGACATCAGCGACGGCCCTCGCTGTACGGCGCCGCCGTGAAGTTCAGGCGCGCCATCTCGCACGAGTCCTGGATCGATCGTGTCCACGGCGGCGACGCACGGCCGCCGACGGCCAGCTTCGCGATGCGGCGCGCGGCCTCGACCGGATCGGCGGTCGCATCGCCCACGCGCCCCTCGGGCCGGTAGCCGATCTCGTCGAGGAAGTCGCCGCACTTGCGGTGGTACTCGACCAGGATGAAGGGCACGCCCGCCGTGTAGGCCAGGATGCACGCATGCAGCCGCACGCCGAAGATCGCGTCGCAGCGCTGCAGCTCGGCGTAGACCCGCTTGGGATCGTCGTCGTAGGGCAGCCGCTCCACATGCGGATAACCGTCCAGCGAAGCGATCACCTCGTCGGTCACCGCGTCGTCACCGGAGGCCGCATGCCCGTTGAACACGAAGAAACGCAGCGCGAAGCCCTCCTCCGCCAGCGCCTTCACCGTCGCCTTCACCGAGGCCACGCGGCGCTGCTCGTTCTCCAGGTTGCCCTTGCCGTAATAGCGCTCGACGTTGCACACGCTGACGCCGATCACCGGCCGGCCCGTCGGCCGCTCCGGCAGCACCGGCGCCGGCGCATCCTTCATCACGTCCAGCATCAGCAGCGCCGGGTCGAAGGCCTGGATCACCGGCGTGTCGACGTTCATCGCCTGGACGATCTCGAACGAGGCGCGGTCGCGCACGGCGATGTAGCTCATCTCGCCGATCAGCTTGCGGATCTCGCGCTCGCCGTCGGTGGACTTGAACGGACCGACCGACACGCCCGCCGCCGCGATCGACTTGCGGCCGACCTTCTGCACCAGCGACTGGCGCAGCAGGTTGACCCACAGCTCCTGCGGCGAGTGCAGCGTCGAGCCGCCGAAATACACCATGTGCCGCGCGCCCAGTCCGGACAGCGTGCGCGACAGCGTCTGCTGGCCGGGGTAGCGGCGCTCGGTCGGGATGATGGCCTGCGCGGGGCGGCTCAGCACCGGCAGCTCGGTGGCGACGAAGGCCAGGTCGCGGGCGCCCCAGTACTTGCGGCTGCCCCAGTCGGCGACGACGCAGAACACGTCGTCGCCGGTGTTGCGGTAGCCGTAGTAGCCGTTGAACAGGAAGTCGGTCATGCGGAATCCGGAGAAGTTGGGACCAGGTCGGAGGCCGTGGGGGCGGGACGGGATCGGTGGCGGAAAGGGGCGCGATGTCGTCGCGGGCGCTGGGGTTGGCGTGGGGGCGATGTGCGGGTCGGCGCGGATCGCGCTCACACCGCGGGCCGGCGGCCGCGCCGCGTGGCCGACCGCCATAGCAGCCCGGCCGCGAAGGGGATGCCGTCGACCAGGTAGCGCCGCGCCAGCCGGCCCGGCTCCTGCGTCAGGCGGTGCACCCATTCCAGGCCGCTGCGCTGCATCCAGCCGGGCGCGCGCTTCACGTCGCCAGCCACGAAGCTGAAGCTCACGCCCACGCCCAGGTACCAGGCGCGCGGCGCCAGCGGACGCAGTCTGGCGATCAGCTTCTCCTGCTTGGGCGAACCCAGCCCGATGAAGACGATCTGCGGCAGCCAGCCCGACAGCAGCGTTTCCAGCCGCGCCATCTCCTGCGGCTGCTGCTCGAAGCCGAACGGCGGACACAGGCAGCGCACGCGGCCCGCGGCCACGGCCTCGGGAATCAGGCGGGCGGCGGCGGCCTCGGCCGTGCCCTCGTTGCCGCCGATCAGCGCGATGCGCAGGCCCGCCGCGGCGGCAGCGCGCATCAGCTCGACGAACAGGTCCGAGCCGGTGAGCCGGGTGGGCAGCGGCGTGCCCTGCAACTGGCTCGCCCAGACGATGGGGCGGCCGTCGGCGGTGAAGACGGTGGCGTCGGCCACCAGCGCGCGGAAGGCCGGCTCCTGGCGCCAGCGGCGCAGGATGTCGATGTTGGGCGTCACCACCCAGCCGCCGCGGCCCGCACCGGCCTCGTCGACGATGTGGCCGCTCAGCACCGGCACCGTGGTGGCGGCGAAGGGCAGTCCGTCGACGTGGATGATCGGCAGCGCGGCGGCGCCCGCCGCGCTCGCGGGGGTCGACGTGGCGGACGATGCCGACGGGCTGGGCGTGGCGGGCGTGACGGGCGTGGGGCTCATGGGATCAGACATCTCGTTTGGTTCTCACCCAGTCGACCTGGCGCTTGACGATGAAGCGCAGGTACAGCGGAATCTTGGCCAGCAGGATGAAGGGCGCGCGGGCCAGTTCACCCAGCGTCAGGATGTCGCCGGCCCAACGTCGCTGCGCCAGCACGATGGCCAGCAGCAGCGCGACCAGGCCCAGCAGCGACAGCACGAACGGCGCCGTCCAGCCCAGCACCAGCGCCAGCAGCAGTTGGACGGCGGTCCAGCCCATCAGCAGCATGCCGAGCAGCGCCAGCGGCGGAACCAGCATGTCCATCACCTGCAGCAGCTGCGCGCCGCGTCCAGGACGCATCGACTGCCACAGCAGCTTCGGCCCTTCGCCGACCAGCATCGCCAGATGGCCGTGCTCCCAGCGCGTGCGCTGGCTGGCTTCGCCCTCGCTGCTGTTGGCGAAGACGCTGGTCACCCGTGCGTCCTCGCACAGCAGCGGCGGCGCGCCCAGCTGGGCCAGGCGCACGCCGAGCTGCATGTCCTCGGCCAGATGGCCGCTGGCCAGCGGCGCCTGCACCGCCACGTGCCACGGGAAGGCCATGCCGGTGCCGTAGAGCCCGCAAGGCAGGCCGGCCTGGTGCATGCCGCGCGGCCGCACCAGGTTCTTCACGCGCATCGCGAACTCCGCGACACGCGCCTTCAGGCCGTCGTTGGCCGCCGTCATCAGGTAGGTCGCCTGCACCGGCCGGCCGGTGGCGTGCGCCACGGCGGCGATGCGCGGCAGCAGCTGCGGGCCGAGCGTGCAGTCGGCGTCCAGCACGATCACGACGTCGGGCGCATGGCCGGTCTCCAGCGCGAGCCGCTCCAGCGCGCGCACGCCGAAGTCCAGCGCGTAACCCTTGCCGCGTTCGGTCGCATGGGTGCGCTCGACCACGGTGATGTCGAACTCGCGCGCCTGGGCGGCGGTGTCGTCGCTGCAGTTGTCGGCCACGACGACGATGCGGTCCGACGGCCCGAGCTGCGCCAGCGCCTGCATCAGCGTCGGCCGCAGGCCGCGGCCCTCGTTGTGCGCCGGCATGACGATGGCGATGCGCGGCGGCCGCTCGAACGCGGGCAGCGGGCGGCGGTCCGGCTGCAGCGCCAGCACCACCTGCCACAGCACCAGCGCCGCCGGCGTCAGCACCAGCAGGCTGATGACGAGCATCAGCGTCCAGCCCACGGCGGACACGGTGGACAGCAGCTCAGGCATGCGCACTCTCCTTCGCGCCGGAGGCGGCGCGATGAGGCGAATAGGTCTTCGCCGGAGAAGCGTACTCCTCGAACAGCGCGACCAGCTTGGCCGCCTCGCGGTCGACGTCGTGGCGCTCCAGCGCCGACGCGCGCGCGCGCTGTCCGACGCGGGCCACCTCGGCGTCGTCCAGACGCAGGCAGGCGAGCATCGCCTTGGCCAGCGCCTCGGGATCGCCGGCGGGCAGCAGCCAGCCGTTCTCGCCGTCGCGGATCAGTTCCGGGATGCCGGCGATGCAGGTGCTGACGCACGGGCGGCCCAGCGCCATCGCTTCCATGATCACGACCGGCAGGCCCTCGGCGAAGCTCGCCAGCACCAGCGCGCGCGCCTGCAGCAGTTCCTGGCGCACGGTCTCGCTCGAGATCCAGCCGGTGATGCGCACGTTGCGCTGCAGGCCGAGCTGCCTGATGCGGTCTTCGATGGTCTTGCGCAGTTCGCCGTCGCCGGCCAGCACCAGTTCGAAGTCGGGCACCTCGCGCGCGACCTGCGCGGCGGCCTCGATCAGCAGCAGGTGGCCCTTCTGCTCGGTCATGCGGCCGATGCAGATCAGGCGCCTGCCTTGCGGCGGCGGTGCCTCGACCGCATGGAATTCGGGATCCAGCCCGCAATGGACGATGCGCAGCTTGGGCCACTCGGTGTACGCGACCCAGCGCGACAGCTGGCTGCGGCAGAACGAGGTGATCGCGGCGACGAACCGCGCGCCCCGGATCTTGGCGCCCAGGTGCAGGAAGTCCGGTCGGTCGAATTCCTCCGGGCCGTGCACCGTCATGCTGTAGCCGGGACCGCCCAGCGCCTCGATCAGCATGCCGACCTCCGCCGGATTGGTGCCGAAATGGATGTGCAGGTGCTCGATCCGGGCGGCGCGCAGCACCGGCATCGCGGCGCAGGCTTCCATCAGGTAGACCAGGTGGAAGGGCCAGGGCCGGTCGGCCCGGCGGCTCATGCGCAGCGCCAGCTTGAGCGCGGAGAAGAACCGCCCCGGCGCGCGCGTCGCCTGCGCCAGCGTCGCCTTCAGCAGGCCCAGCGAGCCGTCCTTCAGCAGGTAGTGCGTGCGGGCCTTCTCGGCCTGGTCGACCGGATCGGGCGCGTCGTCGTCCCAGCCGCGGATGGCCAGGCGCAGCACGTCCAGGCCCTGCTGCTCGACCGCGAGGATCTCGCGGCGGATGAAGGTATGGCTGACCTTGGGGTAATGGTTCACCAGGTAGGCGATGCGCGGGCGCACGCCGACCGGGGGCTGGCCTTGACGGGCGGGGTCATCCAACGGCTTCGTGATCAATCGTTCCTCCAGGATTCAGCGCGGATGGGTCAGGTCGAGGCCGGCAGCAGGTCGCCGCGGGCCCAGCAATCGCCCGACGCCGTGGCACGCACCACCAGGCGCGTGCCCGCGAATTTCTCCGGCCACTCGAAGGTGACCGACTTGCCGTCCGCCAGGTCGCCGCTGTCGAAAGCGACGCCGCCCTTGGCGCCCGGATCGCCGCCGCGCACCTGCAGGCGCAGCGTCGCGCCGTTGCCGGTGCGCGCGGTCAACGTCAGCTTCTGTCCCGGTTGCGGCTTGGCCCAGGTGACCGCGGTGATGTGGCGGCCCGAGTTGTTGATGACGGCCTGGCCCGCCTTGGCGTCCTTCAGCACGACGGCCTGCGGCCAGGTCTCGAAACGCGCCTGCGCGTCGTCGCGCTCGGAGCGCCAGGCGCCGCGCATCGACAGCAGGTTCATCGGCTGGCGCAGCTCGACCGGCTTGCCGTGGCCGTCCAGCCAGCCCTTGGCCGAGCTGACGCGGCGCAGCGCCAGGCGCATGCGCTCCAGGTCGCTGGCGGCGCGGCTGTTCCACAGCTTGGCGGTGTGCAGCTTGGCGTTGCTGCCGATCTCGCAGTACACGACGAAGGGCGTGCCCACGTTGCGGTCGACGACGTAGCCGCCGTAGACCTTCAGCGCCTCGGCGATGCGGCGCAGCCGCGCGTCGTCGACCTTGGAGACGTCGAAGTCCGGCGGAAGCATCAGCAGCGCCCCTTCGGGGATGCGGCCGTTGTTGTTGTTGAGCCCGGCGTCCGCCGAGGTCGCGGGGAACACATACCCCGGGTCCGCGCTCAGCGCGTTGAAGGTCAGCGAGATCGCCAGCGCGTGACGGATCGGGCCGGCGCCCTCCTCCAGTTCATGGCGGCGCACCAGGCCGCCCATCGTCGGCACCGCGGCCGCGCGCGCCCCTGGAAGTAGTGGGCCGGATCGCCCCAGCCGCGGCCGTCCAGGCGCGTCCAGGCGTACTGCTTGGCGCACCACTGGTCGTCGACGCGGGTGAGCTTGTAGAAGGAATGGATGATGCCGGCCTCGGCATCGACGATGTCGGCGTGGCCGTCCAGGCCTTCGGCCGGATTCACGCTCGCAGGCCAGTGCGGCAGCACGACCTCGGGCTGCGTCGTCTCGGCATCCGGATCCCAGACGCCCTTCTGGCCCGGCAGACCGACCACGCGCATCGGCGGATCGTCGGGCTGGCAGACGAAGACACCGGTGGACCACTTGCCCGATTCCAGCGCCGGCGCGTAGGACGCCTTGGGGATCTCCCAATCGTCCAGCGTGGGCTCGACCGGGCGGCTGTTCCATGGCGACTGCGCCGAGAACGGCCGCAGCACCGTGCCGAAGCGGTCACCCTTGGCGGCGTCGGGCGTGCGCCTGCCCTTGGCGTCCTTGGCAGCGGGGGCATCGCCGCCCTCGCCCGCGGCCCACAGCGCCGAAGGCAACGCACCCGCCGTCAGGCTCCAGCCCGCGGCCGTGCACCAGCGTCGTCGATCCCAGGTCATCGTGTCATTCCTCCATGGTCATCGGGGACGCGAGGTCCGACGACGTGAGCGCTTCAGTGGCTGCAGTGGCTGCGGACTCGCCGGACGGCGGCGTCGCCCCACGCGCGACGATCCGCGCCGGATTGCCGACCGCGGTCGCGCCCGCGGGCACGTCGCGCAGCACGACCGACATCGCGCCGACCTTGCAGCCCGCACCCAGGCGCACGCCGCCCAGCACCTGCGCATAGGCGCCGAGCTCGACGCCGTCCTCGAGCACCGGGCACGGGCCGTCCTCGACGCGGTTGCCCAGCGTCACGCCCTGGCGCAAGGTGCAGTTCGCGCCGATGACGGTGCCCGGATTCACGAACACGCCGCCGAAATGCCAGATGCGCAGCCCCGGCCCGATGCGGCATTCCTTCGGCAGGCTGATGCCGGTGACGGTCTCGACCGCGCGGAAGGCCAGCCAGTAGAACCGCGTGTACCAGCGCCGCGCGCCGCCTTCGGGCATCGCGTCGACGCGCCGGCCGAAACGGTAGACCCGCAGCGCCCACAGCGACTGCTCGCGGCGCAGCGCGGCGGCACCGCCGCAGCGGGCCAGGTCGGCCTGCCAGTCGGCGTCCTCGCGGGCATTGCGCGGCGCACGCGGCGCGGCAGTCGGGGAATGGCGGGCGGACGTCATCTCAGACCTCCTTCAGCCGTTGGCGGCCACCGGTGCCGAAGCGCTTGGCGAGCTCGTTGAACCGGCGCTCGATCTGGAAGGTCGACACATGCGCGATCGCGAACAGCACGACCAGCAGCAGCGGTCGTTTCAAGTACTTGGTGGCCACATCGCCGCTGCCCAGCCAGGTCGCCGCCAGCGGCAGGTGCCAGATGTAGAGCGCGTAGGAGACCGTCGCGACGTAGACGAACGCGCGGCCGCCGAGCACGCGCGACAGCCGGTGCGAAGGCTGTGCCAGCAGCGAACCGACGAAGGCCGCGGCGACGTACGGCCGCAGGAAGCCCAGCGGGTTCAGACCCGGATGCGGCAGGAAGCTGCAGGCCAGCAGCGCGACGAGCAACAGCGGAACCATGCCGCGACGCGCAAGCACGTCGCGTGCCACCGCCCAGTGGCGCGAGTGCATCAGCAGCGCCAGGCAGGCGCCGGCGAGCAGGTCGTCGCAGCGGAACCAGGTGATGCTGGACGCGGTCACCTGGTGGCTCACGCGCAGCGCGGTGGTCGCCAGCAGCAGCGCCGGGAACAGCCACCAGATCGCGCGCGGACGCAGCCACAGCAGCAGCGCCGACAGCATGTAGAACTGCACCTCCAGGCACAGGCTCCAGAAGTGGTCGGTCGGCGGCACCAGCCGCTGCGGCGGCAGGTTGGCGTAGAAGAGCAGGTAGCTGAGCGCCGTCTCCAGGCTTTCCGGCTGGAACGCCCAGACCACCGCCAGGCAGATCCACGCGGCCGGCACCACGCGCAGCAGCCGCCGCGCGACGAAGGAGGACACCGTCGGCCGCTTCAGCAGCTGCCCGGTGATCAGGTAACCCGACAGGATGAAGAACAGCGCCATGCCGAAGATACCCAGCGACTCGTTCAGCGGCGTCCCGCCCACGCGCAGCGGGAACAGGTGGGTCCACAGCACCGCCAGGATGCTCACCGCGCGCACGCCGTCGAGCGCGGGCTGGCGCTCGCTGGGCCGGTGGCCCGCGGCGACGGCCAGGGCCTCGCCCGGATCGCGGTCGGGCGACGTGCTCATCGCCCCTGCTCCGCGCTGTTGAACGGCAGCGTGGGCGAGAACTCGCTGACGCGCGGCAGGGTCGCCGGGAACTCGCTGACGCGGTCATGTGGCTGCCGCGGCCGGTACTTGCTCGGCCGGATGCCCCACGGCCGGCGCTGGCGCGGATCGGCCGCGCCGGCGATGCGGCAGGCCAGCGCGCACACCACGCCCATCGTCAACCAGAAGTACCAGTTGTAGATGAGGTAGGACAGCATGTTGTCCGACAGCGAGACCAGGAAGTTGGACAGCAGCAGCGCCAGCGCGATCAGCGCCAGCAGGCCGCGCACCGGCAGCAGCGCGCGCAGCATGCGGGCGGTGGCCACGAAGATCCAGCCGTAGGCGGCGACGCCCAGCGCGCCGTACTCGAAGAACACCTGCACCACCGCGCTGTGCGCGCCCCAGCTGCGGCCGCCGGCCATCGAGAAGAAGGTCTGCGAGTGGAAGACGAAGGACTCCGCGCCGTAGCCGAAGGCCATGCGCGAGGTGGCCATCCACGACAGCGCGTCCGACCACAGCAGCTTGCGCCACGCGAAGGAATTCAGCTTGGCGTACTGCACCACCTGGTTGCCTTCGGCCAGGCCGAGCACGCGCTCGCGCACCTCGGGGATCAGCATGGAGAGCATGCCGCCGATGACCAGATAGATGAGGTATCGCCGTTCGCGGAACAGGCCGTACACGACGAAGATGAACAGCACGGAGATCCACGCGCTGCGGGTCTTGGTCGCGAACAGCAGTCCCACCAGCAGCAGCAGGTAGAGCACGACCGTCGCGGTCGCCAGGGGCCGCGGCCGGCCAGACCGCTCTTCCAGCGATAGAAGATGACGCCCACGGACAACACGAGATAGAACGCCAGGATGTTGGCGTGAGGGAACGGGCCGCCGTACCGGTTGGACGCGACTTCGAAGCCGTCCACGCTACCAGCGGTCCTGCCCAGGCCGATGTAAATCAGCGTGACAACTGCGACAGGCACCGACGACCAGGTGACCAACTTGAGCAACCTGTTCAGATCCGCTTCTTCCTTGACCAGGTAGAAGCTGACCAGGAACAGCGCCATGACCGACAGCTGGCCCAGATAGAGCCGCAGCGCCTGCACCTTGTCCGGCGAATACACCAGCCCCAGCGCCTGCACCGCCACGAAGGGCAGCCACACCATCCACGCGACGCGCGGCACGCGCTTGGGATCGCGGGCGATGATGATCCCGGCCAGCACGATGATCAGCGCGTTGAGCAGGCCGCCCAGGCCGCCGATGGCGGCGAGCCGGGTCTCCTCGAAGATCGGGTTGGCGCCGGCGCGCACCAGCAGCACCGCCAGCAGGAAGGCCTCGCGGCTGTAGAGGAACAGGAAGGCCGTGACCAGCATCAGCGGCAGCACCGCCAGCAGCGCGGGGCGGTCCGACGCCATGCCGCCGACCATCACCGTCATCAGCCCGATCGCGACCGCGCCCGCCAGCAGCCCGGCCAGCGCCAGCAGCGACATGCCGTCCAGGCCGTCGCGCCAGACGCGCCAGGCGCCCGTGATCCGTCCGACCGCGCTCATCGCCCGATCTCCCGGCGCGCGCGCGTGTCCGATCCCGTCCGAAGTCCGCTCCTCATGCCGCCGTCATCCCGTCACGTCCCGTCATCCGTCGCTCCGGCCTCAGCGCACCAGCAGCGGCCGCGTGCCCGGGGGCACCGCGGCGACCAGCTCGCGCAGGAAACCTTCCATCACCACCTGCGACTGCGCGGCGCCTTCGGCGCGGTTCAGCCGCTGCGACGCGCGCACCAGCATCCCGTCGGGGATGCGGCCGCGGAAGCCCTCGTTGAG
The DNA here is from genome assembly GCF_050632145.1 of Roseateles chitinivorans. Taxonomy (GTDB): domain Bacteria; phylum Pseudomonadota; class Gammaproteobacteria; order Burkholderiales; family Burkholderiaceae_C; genus Roseateles; species Roseateles chitinivorans_B. The sequence continues at coordinate 2,775,530 of NZ_CP192577.1, read as the reverse complement.
GATGTACCAGCGCGCGGTCAGACCGTCGCCGCCATACTGCGATCCGATGCGGATCCAGTACCGCACCGACTCGTACCCGCCGCCGCCGCGACCCTCGGTCAGCAGCTGCGTCGTGGGCACCGGCTCCGCACGGCCGGCCGTGACGATCGGGGTGCCGTCGCCGATCCGGCGCACCGCGTAGCCCTGCGCCGGGTAGCAGACCTCGGGCCGATGGACCTTGACGTCCTGCCGCTGACGCTCGCCCCAGGCCAGTGCCAGCTGCACCTGCTCGCCCTGGCTGTTGACGTAGGTGCGCATCACCGTCTGGTCGTAGGGCTGCTCCTGCACCGTCTCGACGCCCTGCGAGACGTCGATCTGCGGCGTCGAGTCCTGGACCGCCTGCCAGTCGCCGAAGGCCTTGGGCACGGTCGCGTCCAGGCTGGGCGCGCCCTGCACCACCTGCAGGCGCGGCGTGGCCAGCCACGCGCCGCCGGCCGCGACGGCCATCAGCGCCACGCCGGCCAGGCAGGTGGCGACGGACAGCTTGGGCAGGCGCAGCGCCGCGGACGGCGTCGGGGGCGTCGGAGTTCCGGGAGTTCCGGGAGTGAGGGTCGTGTTCATGCCACCTCCTTGCCGCGCCAGCGGTCCCAGCGCATCGAGAAGGTGCGCAGCAGGCCGTCCACGACGACGATCAGCATCAGCGCCGTCAGGAACAGCGCCATGCCGGAGAACTCGTGCATGAAGCCCTGACCGACGTCGTCGCCGAAGTGGTAGGTCAGCAGCGCCAGGATCAGGATGCGGATCACGTTGGAGCAGTAGGAGATCGGCACGATCAGGACGGCCAGCGCGATGTTGCGGAACACCGATTCATGGCGCACCACGTTCATGTAGAGCAGGCCCAGCGCCTCGAGCGTGAACAGCGAGTTCAGGCCCGCGCACGCGTCGGCCACCATCAGCTGGTAGGGGCCGATCTGCAGGATCACGCCGGCGCGGGCCACCGGGTAGCCCAGCGCGAACATCAGGTGCTCGGCGCCCCAGGACGCGGCCAGCTTCATCGGCTGGGTGATGACGTCGACGATGGACGCCGGCAGCGGCACCGCGAACAGCAGCAGGAAGAACGCGAACCAGTAGCGGCGCGCGAGCGCGGGGCCCGCCAGGATCAGCGCCAGCCCCAGCAGGACCGGCAGCAGCGAGCCCAGCTCCAGCAGCGCGATCGACTGGGAGCGCCCCAGCACGTACGCGGCCAGGCCCAGCACCAGCACCGACCAGCCGGCCAGCGGCGCGGGGCGCACCACGAAGGTCTCCCCTGCGAGGCCAGGCGGCGGGTCTGGAAGTAGAAGTACCAGGCCGACAGCGCCAGCACGATCGGACCGTGGGAGTTGCGGTCGCCGCGCCAGGGGCCGTGGATGAAATCGATGATGGTGGGCACGTACAGCAGCGCCAGCCCGACGGCCAGCGCCAGCAGCGCCAGCCGGTTGAGCGCCCAGAAACCGCGGCCCGGCCCGGGGCCTGCGCGGTCACCCGAGCGGAGGAACAGATTGCTTGCCATGACTTTCACTGCGATCCCTGCAAAGACGGTCGGCGACGGGCAGACAGCGGCGCCGCGATCCGGCGGGGATCGCGCGCGTCGCCGCGGAGGCCCGGTGCGTGCCGGGCCGGCATGGGCTCTTGGCGGCCCGGACTCAGTATTCGTTCATGACGGTCCCGACGAGGGTCGTCGAGACACCGTCGAGGCTGTCGGTGAGTTCCTGCAGCGCGGTGACCCGCGACTTGTTCTGGCGCGCCAGCACCAGCGCCGCGCCGCAGCGCGCGGCCACGATCGCCGCATCGGCACCATATTGGCCCGCGGAGGTGTCCACCAGCACATGGTCGAACTTGCCGGCCAGCTCGCGCATCAGCAGCCCGAAGGCGGGACGCTCCAGCAGCTCCACCGGGTTGGGCGGCACCGCGCCCACCGGCAGGATGAACAGGCTGTTCATGCCCTCCACCTGCTGGATCACGCGCGGCTCGCTGCGACCGGACAGGATCGAGGACAGGCCGGCCTGGTTGTTGACGTCGAAGATCTCGTGCTGGCGCGGGCGGCGCAGGTCCGCGTCCACCAGCAGCGTGCGGCCGCCGAGTTGCGCCAGCGTGACGGCCAGGTTGGCCGTGAAGTAGCTCTTGCCGTCCAGCGAGTCGGGGCTGATCACGGCCAGCGCGCGGCGCGGCTCGTTCTCGCGGTACAGCCGCATCGTGATCTGGCTGCGGATGCCGCGGAAGACTTCGGCCTGCGACGAGAACGGCGTGTTCAGCGCCACCAGCTCCGGGCTGCGCACCTTGCGCTCGCTCGGGGCGTAGGGGTAGTGGAACTGCTTGGACAGCGCCTCCAGCACGTCCTCGGCGTTCGCGTAGCCCAGCGCCACGGCGGCCTCGCCGAAGCGGATGCCGCGCTCGCGCTGGTACTGCAGCACGCGCTCGACCTGGTCGGCGGTGAGGTTGCGGGTCTCGGCGATGATCGCGCCGATCGAGCGGTCATGCACGCCCGGGCCGGAAGACTTGCTGTTGATCGGTGCGTCCACGGATTTCCTCTGGGCCAACGGGATGGGTTCCTTCAGATCGGACATCAGGCGGTCCCTCGGCTGGGTCGGGCGGAGTTCCCGAGCAGTCGACGTTCCGCCGACGGCAGCGCCGACGCGCGCTTGCCCGGCGCGGGCAGCACACCCAGCATCGGCAGCGGCAGCACGGCCATGACGTCGTCGGCGTCGCGCACCTTGCGGTCACGCATCTCCAGCAGCAGCGCCAGGCCCACCGCCAGGATCACGCTCGCGACGAAGGCCAGCGCGGTGTTCAGCAGGATCTTGGGCGACGACGGTTTCAGCGGCGCGACGGCCTCGGTCAGCACGTTGACGTTGCTCTGCGTGGTCTGGCTCTCGAGGCTGGTCTGCGTCAGCCGGGTCGTGATGTTCTCGTAGGCGCGCTGGGCGCTCTCGGCCTCGCGCATCAGGCCGCTGGCGTCGTCGCGGGCGGCCTTGAGCTTGGCGACCTTCTCGCGCTGCGCTTCCAGCGCGGCGCGGATCTCGCCTTCGCGCTGCTTGTTGATGTTGTTGGTGACGGTCACGCCGCCGCTGACGCGGCCGATCTCGGTGCGCAGCTTGCTGCGCACGTCCGCCACCGTGGCCTTGGCCTCGATCACCTGCGGGTGGTTGTCGCCGTAGCGCGTGCCCAGCTCCTGCAGCTTGCTCTCGGCACGGCTCAGGTCGGCCTTGAGCTGCATCACCACCGGGTTGGCCAGCACGTCGGGCAGCTGCTCCGCGCCGCGCGCGGCCTGGCCCTGGCGGCTGCCGGACTCGGCCGACAGCGCCTGCAGCGCCACCAGCTGCGAGGACAGCTCGGACAGGCGGTTGCTCTCGACATCCAGCCGCTCGTCGCTGGCGATGATGCCGTGCTCGCGCTCGTAGGCGGAGAGCTTGGCGCGCGTGCTCTCGAGCTTCTCCAGCGCGACCTTGGCCTGCTGGTCGAAGTAGCCGGCGTACTGGCGCGCGGGGTCGACGCGCAGGTCCAGCGTCGTCGACACGTAGGCCTTGACGAAGGCGTTGGCGAGCGCCGCCGCGAACTGCGGATCCGGCGCGCGGTAGGCCACCGTCAGCACGTTGCTCTCCTTGGAGGGCTTCACGTCCATGTTGGCCTGCAGGAAGGCGATCAGCCACTGCTCGATCGTGCCCTCGCCGCTGGTGGCGGTCTGCCACTGCTCGCGGATCGCGGGGACTTCCGCCAGTCGGAGGTCGCGCACGACGCGCAGCGCGACGCGGTCGCTGCTGATCACGTCGACCTGCGTGTTCATGAAGGCCGGCGACGCCAGGCCCGGGTAGATCAGCGCCGAGATCGGATCGGGCTTGGCATCCACCACCACCGAGGCCGTGGCCACGTACTTCTTGGGCAGCACCAGGCTCACGGCGAACGCGGTCACGGTGGTCAGCAGCACGACGAGCAGGACCAGGGACCAGCGCGCGCGCAGGATGGAAAACAGTTTGCTTGGCGTCACGGGCACTCCTCAGCCGGACCGGGGCGGTCCGGCATCACACAACTCAGAACAGGCTCTCTCGGACGAAGATCACGTCGCCGTCCTTCAGCGCCTCGTCCATCGCGGGCTTGATCTCCTGCACCTTGCCCGCCGTGTCCTTGCGGTGCACGCGGATGCCGCGGTCGGTGCCGCGCAGCGTCAGACCGCCGCCGGCGGCCAGGCCCTGCAGCAGCGTCATGCCGCGCTCCAGGCGGATCTGGCCGGGCTTCTGGACCTCGCCGTAGATGTAGATCATCGGGAAGCGGTCGACCCACAGCACGTCGCCGTTGAGCACGACCACATCCTGCTCGCGGCCGTTGGCGCCGAACAGCGTCGGCAGGTCGACCTCGAGACGGAACGCCTTGCCGCCGCGCACGCCGGTCAGCACGACCGTGTCGCCGCCGGTGGCCGCCACGCCGCGCGCGTTGGCCAGCAGGTCGGTCAGGCGCGTGTCGGCGACTTCCAGCGGATAGCGGCCGGGCTGGTTCACCTGGCCCAGCACGCTGGCCTGGTTGCCGGTGACCTTCAGGACCACGATGGTGACCTGCGGCTGCTTGACGAAGTTGCCCTTCTTCAGGCCGTCGGCGATGCGCTGCTCGGCGTCGCTGATGGACAGGCCGCCGATGCGGATCGAGCCCAGCAGCGGGAAGGTGATGGTGCCGGCCTCGGACACGCGGGTCTCGAGCAGCATGTCCGGGTTCTGGAACACGCTGATGCGGATGGCGTCGCCCGATCCCAGGCGGTACTCGGCGGTGGCGCCGGAGGCCAGGCCGGTCGGCGCGGCCGGGGCTGTCGCCGTGGTGGCGGGACGTGCCGGCGCCTGCGCGACGGCGCCGCCGGCGAGCGACAGCGAGAGCACCGCCGTGGCGGCCGTGGCGGCCACCGAGGCGAAGGAGAGGATCGGGAAGCGACGCGTATTCATCATTTGATGCCTAGACCCTTGGCAAGGTTGTTGTCCACCGGGCCGCTGGCGGCACCGGTGGGGCTGTCGGAGGCGGCGGGCTCGAGGGCCGGCACCGCGGGAGCGGAGGTGGGCGCGGGCGTCGCCGGCGTGGCGGCGGGCGCGGACGCGGCGTCGGCGAACTTGCCGACGTATTCGATCTTGGCGTTGTCGCGCATCGACTTGATGTCCTTGGCGACCAGCTCGGCGCGACGCTGGTTCAGCAGGAACATCTCGATGGAGGGGCGCGCCTGGGCTTCGGTCGCGGGCTGGCGTTGCGAGCCGGCGAGGAAGAGCACGGTGATGCCGTTGGGCTGGCCGTTCATGATGAACTGGCCGTCCTTCAGGCGCGAGATCGCGTCGAGGTTGTTGAGCGGGATCTGCTCGGCCGAGCGCACGATCTGCGAGCCGACGAACTTGAAGTTGTCGCTCTTGAGCGCTTCGAGGAATTCGGGGAGGGTCTTGGCTCCCTGGAGCTTGGTGCGGATAGCTTCGAACTGATCCGGCTTCGCCTCGATGTTGATTTCCTGCAAGTTGTAGATGCGACGGTCGGCAAAAAGTGCCGGCTTGTCGTTGTAGTACTGCTTGATTTCCTGGTCGGTCGGCTTGGTGGCCGTCTCGCCGATGCGTTCAGCATAGGCCCTGGCGATGATCTCCCGCTTGGCGGTTTCGATCTGTTGCACCACGCGCGGATCGCGGTCGACCTTGAGGTCCTGGGCCTTCTGCACGGCCAGCTCCTGGTCGATCAGGCGCTCCAGGATCTGGCGCGAGGCGGCGTCCACCTGCTCGGGCTTCACGTTCGGCTGGCGCTGCAGCACGAAGTTGATCTGGTGGACGGTGATCTCTTCCTTGTTCACCTTGGCCGCGGTCTGCGACGCCTTGGCGCCGCTGCCGCCGCCGCAGGCGGCGAGCACTGCCGCAGCCAGTACGGCAGCGCAGACGGTCGCAAAACCGGCGACGGCCGGTGCGGCCTGTCGCGCTTGAATTCCTTGATCCCGAGTCCTCATCGCAAGCATGGTGTCGACCTTGATGTTGTGTCTGTCCGGCGGCCCCTTGAGGGGTGCTCTACGCGTACGCGAGCGGCGAGTGTAGCCCTGCACCATGACTGAACTTACCCGTTCCGGAGGGCCCTGAGACCCCCATCCCGGGTTCGCAGGGGTCCATAGCAAGAATGGGTCCCGCCTCTGTGGGACGGGGACCTCCGGACCCCGCGAACAAGGGGGATCCACCCTGTAAAGATGGCCTCGGAAAGGGCTGCCGGACCGTCATTGCAACGGCTTGAAAAAGGCGTCAGAAGGCGAGCATGGAACGCCGTCCCGGGCACGCCAAAGACAAGGCCGCCGACCTTGCGGTCGGCGGCCTCCAGGCTGCGGGATGCCGGACCAGCCGGGTCTGTCCCGGACTGGCGGACAACGCTCAGGGCAGCTTGTTCAACGCATTCACCGCGTCGATCAGGCCGAAGCCGTCATACAGGCTCCAGCCCTTGACCGCCGCGCCGCCCGAGAACGGGATCACGCGCGCCGCCGGGGTGCCCTGCAGGATGCTCTTGATCTGCTTGGGCGTCAGCGAACCGGGGCCGCCGGCCTTCTGCAGCATCAGCGCCGCGACACCGGCCGCATGCGGCGCCGCCGCGCTCGTGCCGAAGAAGTTGTTGAAGCCGTCGCCTTCGTAGTCCGAGTTCGGGAAGAAGAAGGTCGTGTTGCCGCCGTCCGGCGCGGCGAAGTCGGGCTTCTTGCGGGTCTCGGGCACGGCCAGGCGGTTGCCTGCCGCGTCGAACGCGATCGTCACCGGGCCGGGGCTGCTGAAGCTCTCGAACGCGGGGATGAACGGGGTCTGCTGCGTCGCCGGGAAGCTGTAGCGGTAGGCCGCCACGCTGTTGGCGCCGGCCGCGGCGCTGTGGCCGAAGGTCGTCGGGCCGTTGCGCACCTGGAAGGGCGCGCCGCCCCAGCCGTCGAGGTTGACCAGGCGCACGCGCGACGCCAGCTTGGTGCCGGCGCTGGTGCGGCCGACCATGATGCGGTAGGTGCCGCTGGCGCCGCCCGACAGGCCGACGATCTCCTCGCCGAAGTCCGCCGCGATGTTGTTGGTCGCGAACGTGAACACGCAGTTGCCGGCCGCGTTGATCAGGTAGAAGTTCAGGTCGGTCGTGACCTTGCCCTGGTAGAACAGGTCGTCCCACTGCAGCAGCAGCGTGGAACCCGCGCCGCTGTAGGTCACCGGCAGCGCGTAGGTACCGCCGCCGAAGTCCAGGAAGCCGCCGGCCACGTTGGCCTTCGTGCTGCCCGAGGACGGTGAGCTGGTGCAGGTGTTCAGCGTCGCCAGGTTGACGTTGCCCAGGTTGGTCGGCGAGGTCGAGAAGGTCGCGACCGGCACGTCGATCGCGCCGCCGCCGCCGGCCGAGCCCTGGTTGCCCGCCGACGAGAAGTACGAGACCGGGCGGCCCGCCAGCGTCGTGCTGTTGACGACATCGTTGACCGCCTGCGCGACCTGGCCGTCGGAGAAGAAGGGCTCGTCGTAATAGAAGACGTCGTCGACGATCACGTCGGCGCGGCAGGCGGGCTCCGTGCGCAACCGGCGGATGTTGTCGGCGAAGGCGGCCTCGCCGGCGAAGGCGGTGGCGAAGCACTGGTCCGCGCCCGGGGCCACGTCTTGCACGATCTGCATCATCGCGCGGCCTTCGTCGGTGTTGCTCGGATCGGCACCGATGTCCAGGACCCACTTCGGCGGACGCAGATCGCCGGAGGCGATGTCGTTGGCGGCACGCACCGTCGTGAAGCTCAGCGGCGATCCGTCATAGGAGTCCGACAGCACGCCGACGGTGATGCCCGCGCCGGTCCAGCCGGCGGCGTTGGCGACGGTGCTGCGCAGCACCGTCGAGCCTTGCGAGGTCGTCAGGCCGACGTTCTTGTGCGGGCGGCGCGTCAGCTTGGCCAGGTGCAGGCCGTCGGTGCCCGACAGCGCGGCCAGCGCGGAGGTCGGCACGTAGGCCGAGATCGCGCCGTGGTTGAACAGGCGGTTGACGCCGGTCACCTGCGCGCCGGCGGCTTCGAGCTGGGCCTTGAACGCGTCGATCGACGTGCCCGCCTCGAGGTAGAGGTCGACCAGCACGCGGCCTTGCGCGTCGGACAGCGACTGGACGTAGGGCCTGATCTCATCGGCGTCGACGGCCAGCGAGCGCAGCTGGCGGCGCGACTGCTGGTCGACGAGGTCCGACAGCGCGCCGTCGAGCTTGGCATGCTGCGCGTAGGCGCCGCCGCAGGCGGCCAGGGCCAGCAGCGCGCTCAGGACGCGCAGACGGGGGGCGGTGTGCTTCGTGTTGGAAGTCGTCATGGGCGGCTCCTCAGGCTTGAACGGGGGTGACGGGCTTGCGACGGCGGATCAGGCCGGCCGCGCCGAGGGCCGCACCGACCAGCAGCAGGCTGCCGGGTTCGGGCACGTCGGAAGCCGCGGCGGCGCTCGCGCCGACCAGCTGGATCTCGTAGTCGCCGGACTCGCTGGTCACGCTGTTCCAGCCGGTCAGGGACCCGGAGCCGGAGATCGCGGCGACGTTGCCGCCCTGCCCCAGCAGCGACGGGAAGATCGCCGAGCCGCCGCTCACCGGCGTGTAGCCCGCGCCGGTGATGGCCAGGTAGTACAGGCCGCTGACGGTCGGGATGTAGTTGCTCAGCGTGGACTGCGAGCCGCCCACGTCGCCGTCGTCGTCGTTGCCGATCAGGCCCTTGCCGGCGGCGTCGAACAGGTACAGGACCGTGTCGAAGAAGTTGTAGTTGATGCCCGACGCGGTGGTCGTGGCGGAGAAGGCCGTGCCGGCGGTCAGGTAGATCGCGAACAGGTCCGCGTCGCCGTCGAGCGAGCCCTGGATCGCATCGATCGGGCCGCTGCCCAGGAAGGTCTTGGCCGTGACGAGGGTCTCACCGGCATCGCCGCCTTCGACGAAGACCGCGGCGGCCTGCGCGGACGTCGCCGCGCCGAAGGCCAGGGCTGCGATCGGCAGCCAGGTGTGCTTGAGGCTCTTGAAGCTCTTGATTCGCGTGAACATCGAACGTTCCCCCTGAAAGGTGTGGACACCCCGCGCGGCACAACCGCGCTTGGTGCGGTGCTGAACAGAGGGAACGATGCACAACCTGTGCCAAGTGTCACGAACTTTCGAGGTACGTCGTCGGGAACCCCGATGGCATCGGCACTTGCGGAGGCCGGCGGTCCGACACCCCGATCCACGGGGGATCCCCGCAAGGCGGGGGTGTAAAGCCGGCCGACTCCGGGTTAGCCCGCAGCCTGCGCGGCCGAGCGCCGCAGCGCGCCGGGCGGCTGGCCCACGATGCGCTTGAACGCGCGGCTGAACGAGGCCTCGGAGTCGTACCCCAGCCGGTCGGCCGCGACGGCGACGCGCATGCCCTCGTGCGCGATCCAGCGGCGGGCCTGGAACATCTTGACCTTGGCGACGTATTTCGCCGGGCTCTCGCCGACCGTCTTCGTGAACGCCTCGGCGAAGCGCGAGCGCGAGGCGCCCATCAGATCGGCCAGCGCCGGCACGCTCCAGTCGCGTTCGGGCTCGGCATGGATGGCGGCGATGACCTTGCCGATGCCGGGACACTGCACGGCCGCGATCCAGCCGCTGGCGTCGTTGCAGGCGCATTCCACCCAGGCGCGGATGATGGTCGCCGCCAGCACGTCGGCCAGCCGCGCGAGGATGCCGCAGGCGCCGATGCGGTCCAGCGCCACCTCGCGCTCCATCGCCTCCAGCAGCGTCGGCACCGTCGGGTCGCGACGCGCCAGGTCGTTGGCCCGCATCGCGTCCGGCATCATCGCCAGCAGCGGATGCAGCGGGTCCAGGTTGAAGCGCATCGCGCCGCAGAACAGGACGTCGGGCGGACCGCCCTCGGACGAGGTCCCCTCGCCCGCCGCCCCGCCCGCCGCTCCACCCGCCGCCTCCCTCGCCCCCTCGCCTCCACCGTCACGCGCGGCCATGCCGGCCATCGCCACGGCCTCCGCGCCGACCAGGTAGATGTCCTCCGCGACCGGCCGGCGCGAGATCGAATCGATGTCCACCGCCGGCAGATCCGGCGCGCTCGCCAGCACATGCGCGCTGCCGCGCGGCAGCAGCACCGCATCGCCGGCGTTCAACTGCACCCAGTCGCTGCCCGGCGTCCTCAGCCAGCAGCTGCCGCGAGCCACGAAGTGGAAGCGCGCCTCCTTGCGCGCCGGGAAGGCGATCGCCCAGGGCGCGCGCATCAGACAGCGGCCGTACTCGACGCCCTCCAGCCGCAGCCCCAGCAGGATCTGCGTCAGCAGGTCGGCGGGCTTCAGCGGGGTCGGCGGCAGCGGCTCCACGGAGGGTCTGGAGGAATCGTCATGCATTTCGGCTCTTCCGGCATGGAAACGCCAGGATCCTACCCATAAGCTGATAGCCATACCCACTGTCCCTCTTCTCCGCCGTGTCTTCCACCTGCACCGACTGCCTCGACGCTCCCCGCCCGCCGTTGGGCGCACCTCCGGGTTCCGCCTCTACCCACCCCTCGCAGGGCGAATCGGTCTCCGTCGCGCTCGCGGCGGCAGCAACGGCAGCCCCCGCCGCCGAGGAGCCCGCCCACTGGGCGGCGATCGCCTCGCTGACCGTGGGCGTCTTCGGCCTGGTGACGGCCGAGTTCCTGCCCGCAAGCCTGCTCACCGCGATGGCGGCCGACCTGAACATCAGCGCCGGGGCCGCCGGACAGACCGTCACGGCGACCGCGCTGGTCGGCGCCGTCGCCGCGCCCTCGATCCCGCTGCTGACCAGGCGCTTCGACCGGCGCCTCGTCCTGATCGTGCTGACGCTGCTGCTCGTGCTCTCCAACGTCATGGCCGTCACCGCGTCCAGCCTCGGCGTCCTGCTCGCGGCGCGGGTCATCCTCGGCGTCGCGCTCGGCGGCTTCTGGTCCATGGCCGCGGCGCTCGCGATGCGGCTGGTGCCCCTGGCCCTCTTCGCGCGCGCCATGTCGGTCATCCTGGCCGGCGTCTCGGTGGCGACCGTCTGCGCCGCGCCCATCGGCGCCTGGATGGGCGAGATGTGGGGCTGGCGCAGCGCCTTCGTCGCGGCGGGCGTGCTCAGCCTGATCACGCTGGCGGCGCAACTCCTGACCCTGCCCAAGCTCCCGCCCAAGGACAACCCCAACCTGCGCGTCCTCGGCGAGCTGCTGACCCGCCCCGGCGTGCGCGTCGCGCTGCTGGCCGTGCTGCTCGTCATCTCCGGTCACTTCGCCGGCTTCACCTACATCCGGCCGCTGATGGAGAACATCACCCACCTGCCGGTCCCGATGATCTCCGCGGTCCTGCTCGGCTACGGCATCGGCGGTTTCTTCGGCAACCTGGTGGGCGGCTTCCTCGCCGAACGCAGCGAGCGGCGCGCCATCGTCGCCGGCGGCTCCCTCATCGTCGTGCTCGCCGCCGCCCTCCTCCTGGCGGGCAGCTCGGTGTGGGTCACCGCGGTGGCGGTGGTGCTGTGGGGCTTCGCCTTCGGCGCCTTCCCCGTCGGCTTCCAGACCTGGATCGTGCGCGCCGCGCCGGACCAGGCGGAGGGCGCCGGCGGGCTGCTCGTCGCCGCTTTCCAGATCGCCATCGCCAGTGGCGCCATCGGCGGCGGCATGCTCGTCGACCACATCGGCGCGCTCGGCGGCCCGACCTTCGCCGCCGCCGCCATCACGCTGGGCACGCTGCTGACGCTGCGCCACGGACCGCGTGTGGCGAAGGCCTGATCTTCGACACCTCCCCGGAAGGATGCTCATGACCCCGCTCGTCAACCGGCGCATCGTCCTTGCCAAGCGCCCTGCCGGGCGGCCGACGCCGGAGGACTTCCGGCTCGAATCGGTGCCCGCCCCCGCGCCCGCCGAGGGTCAGGTGTTGCTCCGCACGCTGTTCCTGTCGCTCGACCCGTACATGCGCAACCTGATGGACGAGGTCGGTCCGGGCTACGCGCCGCCGATCGCGATCGGGGACGTCATCGTCGGCGGCACGGTGAGCCGGGTGGTCGAGTCGCGCCATGCGGACTTCCGCGCCGGCGACCTCGTGCTGTCCCACGCGGGCTGGCAGGACTACGCGCTGAGCGACGGCGGCGACCTGATCGCGTTGGGCGACATGAAGCGGCCCTCGCTGGCGCTGGGCGCGGCGGGCATGCCGGGCATCACCGCACGGGTCGGTCTCGAGGAGATCGGCCGCCCGCGTGCAGGCGAGACCGTGGTGGTCGGTGCCGCGACGGGCGCGGTCGGCGCGATGGTGGGGCAGTTCGCGAAGCGCGCCGGCGCGCGCGTCGTCGGCATTGCGGGCGGGGCGGACAAGACCCGGCACCTGATCGAGACCTTCGGCTTCGACGCGGCGGTCGACCGACGCGATCCGCAGTTCGCGGAACGCCTGCGCGAGGCGGTGCCGGACGGCATCGACGTCTACTTCGAAAGCGTCGGTGGCGAGGTCCTGGACGCCGTGCTGCCGCTTCTCAACATCGGCGCGCGCGTGCCGGTGTGCGGCTTCATTGCGCATTACAACGACGACGATGCCGGCGCCGGCACGGATCACCTGCCGGCGCTGCTGGCCACGGTGCTCCAGAAGCGTGTCCGCATGGAGGGCTTCATCGTCCTCGATCACTACGGCGAAGGCATGGCGCGCTTCCAGGCGTTCCAGCGCGAGATGAACGCGGCGATCGCCGCGGGTGAGATCCAGGCGCTCGAACATGTCATCGACGGCCTCGAGCTCGCGCCGAGGGGTCTGATCGATCTGCTCGATGGTCGCAACGTCGGCAAGGCGGTGGTGGCTGTGGCCACACGGTGAGAGCTGCCTGGCCCGCAGTCGATGACTGCGAGTGGGGCCGGAATGGTGCGTGGGGTTCGCGGACGCGATGCCCCATGCACCGTGGAGTGCCCGCGCTTGGCCCCGCGCAGTCGGGCGGCCTCACCCCAACCGCTGTCGCACAGGCAGCGCCACGTTGCCTGGCGATGACTGAAGCGCCTCCACCCCATCGCGCCACGCCGCGGGCGTCACCCCGATCTCCCGCTTGAACGCGCGTTGGAACGCCGCTTCCGACGCATACCCGACGGCTTCGCCGATGGCAGCCGGCGAATCGCGCCCGGCGCGCAGCCGGCGGGCGGCTTCCGTCATCCGGACCTGGTTCAGGAACTCCGCCGGCGAGACCCCGGCCGCGGCCTGGAAGCTGCGGATCAATGACGAGCGCGACAGGGCGGCGCGCTCGGCCATGCTGTCCAGCGTCCAGTCCTGGGCGAGGTTCCCGAGGATGTCGACGACCAGCGCGGCCAGTCGCGGATGCGCGCCGAGCGCCAGGACGCCCGGGGCTTCGATGCTCGTCGGGAGGTTCCCGCCCATCGCCGCGCGCAGCGCGACGGCAAAGAGCGCCCCGGAGAGGTGTCGAAGCAGGGCCGCGCCGCCTTCGCCGGGCGCATCGGCCTCCTCGCGCATCAGCGCCAGCAGCCGGGTCAGACGCGAGCCGGCGCCGGGCGAGCGCACCACCATCGCCGGCGGCAGCAGCGCGCGGATCAACTTCGACGAGGCGGCCGGCACGATGAACCGCCCGCAGAGCAGCGTGCCTTCGCCGGGGCGTTGCAGGCTGGCTGGATCGCGATCGCGCAGCTGGTGCGCGCCGCCGGCGGGCAGCATCAGGACGTCGCCCGCCTGCATCGGCGCATCGCGCAGCCCGTCCGCGTCGACGACGGCCTCGCCGTCGAGCAGCACGTGGAACGGGATGTGATGGCCGGCGTCGGCCAGCCGGGCGGTCTGGTCCAGCGACCATCCCGCGCCGAGGTCGCAGCGGATGTCGAGCCGTCCGTCGACGTCCACCAACGCCAGCAGCCGGTCCAGCAAGCCCGCGCCGTCATTCCCGTCCCCCATCGATCCCCCCATCGACCGTCGACACGGTCCGTCTGAAACGAACGGGCATTAGACAGGCTCGGACGGGCATGGGCGCCGGAGACGCCGATTTCTACAGTGGAGTCACTGCAGCGATGCAGCGCCGCTCCCCAGGGACGAGCGTCAGGAACGAGTCCTGAACCCCCTCGACGCGGCCCACCCACTTCGAAAGGAATCGCCATGTCCCGCCTCACCGCTCCCGCCATCGCCGACGCTCCCGCCGTCGCCCAACCGCTGTTCGACGCCATCCGCAAGGGTGCCGGCAAGGTGCCCAACGCCTACGCGCTGATCGGCGCGCTCAGCCCCGCCGCGTTGAAGGTGGCGATGGAGGGCGACGCCGCGCTGTCCCGCGGCACGCTGTCCAAGGTCGAGATCGAGGCCATCCGCGTCGCCGTCAGCGCGCAGAACGGTTGCGACTACTGCGTCGCCGCGCACTCGGCGATCGGCAGGATGGTCGGATTGAAGGCGGACGAGCTGCGCCAGCTGCGCGGTGGCGACCGCGTCGAGGACGTGAAGCGCCAGGCGCTGGTCGACTTCGCCCGGCATGTGACGTCGACGACCGGCACGGTCGCGGCGGAGCGTGTGCAAGCGGTGCTGGACGCCGGCTGGACGTCCGCGCAGGTGGTCGAGGCGATGTTGGCGATCGCGTTGATCGGCTTCACGAATCTCGTGAACCGGGTCAACGACACGGACGTCGACTTCCCGGTCCCGGTCTGAGTACTGCAGTGGCCGCTGGCCGTCACCCCCACCCTCTCCCGCAAGCGGGAGAGGGAGAAAGCGGACTCAGCCGAGGCGGAACTTCGCCACCGACGCGACGAGCGCCTGCGCCTGCTGGCGCAGGCTCTCCGCGGCGGCGGCGGACTCCTCGACCAGCGCGGCATTCTGCTGCGTCACCTGGTCCATCTGGTTGACCGCCTCGCCGACCTGGCTCACGCCCTGCGACTGCTCGCGCGTCGCGCTGCTGATCTCGCCGACGACGTCGGTCACGCGGCCGATCGCCGCGACGATCTCCGTCATGGTCGCGCCCGCCTGCTCGACCTGGCCCGTGCCCTGCTCGACACGCTCGACGCTCGCGGCGATCAGCGACTTGATCTCCTTGGCCGCCTCGGCGCTGCGTCCCGCCAGCGCGCGGACCTCCGACGCCACCACCGCGAAACCTTTGCCGTGTTCGCCGGCCCGCGCCGCCTCGACGGCGGCGTTCAGCGCCAGGATGTTGGTCTGGAAGGCGATGCCGTCGATGGTGCCGATGATGTCGGCGATGCGGCGGCTGCTCTCGTCGATGCCGCGCATCGTCTCCACGAACTGCGACACGACCGCGCCACCGCGCTGTGCCACCTCGCTCGCCGATCGGGCCAGCCGGTCGGCCTGCTGCGCGTTCTCGGAGGTCTGCAGCACCGTCTCGCCGAGTTCGGTCATCGTCGCCGCCGTCTGCTCCAGCGCGCTGGCCTGCTCCTCGGTGCGCTGGCTCAGGTCATGGTTGCCCATGGCGATCTGCCCGCTGGCGCTGGCCACCGACTCGCTGCCCTCGCGCACGCCGCCGACCACCTGCCGCAGGCCGGTCTGCATCGCCTTCAGCGCCGCGATCAGGCTGCGGGTATCGCCGGGCCGCACGCGGATCTCGCCGCTGAGGTCGCCCTCGGCCACCTGCCGCACCAGACGCGCCGCCTCGGCCGGATCGCCGCCGAGCTGGCGCCGCACATGCCCCAGCAGCAGCAGCGCCAGCCCGACGGCCACCGCCACCGACACCAGCGTCAGCGACAGGCTCCAGCCGTGCCCGGCGGCGTAGCTCTTCTGCGCGTCCAGCCGCGACTGCTCGCTGCCGGCGGCGTTGTAGTCGGCGCTGCGCTCGATCGCCTTGACCCACGTGTTGAAGCTGTTGCGCGAGTCGGCGCGGAAGAAGGCCTTCGCCTCGGCGTCCGTGCCGTCGCTGCGCGACAGGTGCAGCAACCGCTCCTGCGCCGCGAAGTAGGCGTCGCGCGCGGCGACGACCTCGGCGTAGAGCCGCCGTTCCTCGTCGTTGGTGATGTAGGGCTGGTAGGCCTTCTCCGCGTCGGCGAGTTCCTTGCGGGCGTGGGCGATGTTGCGCTCGATCTGCGCCATCTCCTGCTTGTCGTCGGACAGCAGGTGGTCCGGCTCCATGCGCCGGATCTGGTTGGCCTTCACGCGGATCGCCGCCATGTTCTGGATGCTGGGCAGCCAGTCCTCGGCGATCTCGGTCGTGCTGTCGTGCACGCGGTTGAGTTGCAGCAGCCCCATGCCCCCGACCAGCGCGCACAGCGCCACCAGCATCACGAAGGACACGGTCAACTGCGTGGACAAACGCCAGGTGCCGATGTTCATTGGATCTCTCCTCCCAGTGGACAGACTTGAATGACATCCCCGGCCCGGGGCCGGCCGTCAGCCGACCTCCCGCCGGGGTGCTTCCCAACACATCGGCGAATCCTGCACCGAAGTTGAATCCGGCGATACGGCAGTCGCCCGCCCCTCCGGCGCTGTCACCCGTTGCAGGGGCACGTCCCGGGTCAGGCGGCCACGGCCCATTCGGAGTGCACGTGCCCGGCGATCTGGATCTGGCCCTTGCCGGTGCGCTTGACGGCGTACATCGCTTCGTCGGCCGCGTGCAGCAGCTCGCGGCAGGCGTCGCCGCCGCCGCCGATCACGGCGCCGATGCTGGCGCCGACCGAGACCTTCTCGCCGCTGTCCAGCGTGATGCGGCGCTGGATGGAGAACAGGCAGCGCTGCAGCGTCTGCTCGACATCCTCCGGCCGGTTGACGCCGGAGAGCAGGATCGCGAACTCGTCGCCGCCCAGGCGCGCGACGACGTCGTTGCTGCGCACCAGGTCCTGCAGGCGTTGCGCGATGTCGGTCAGGACCTCGTCGCCGGCCTCGTGGCCGTGCTGGTCGTTGATCGCCTTGAAGCCGTCCAGGTCCAGGTAGCAGACCGCGAAGCCGCGGCCGTTGCGGCGCGCGTTGTTGATGGCGTCGCCGACCTTCTCCTCGAACAGGCGACGGTTGGGCAACCCGGTCAGCACGTCGCGCAGCGCCAGGTGCTGCGCCTGCTCCTCGCTGCGCTTGAGGCTGTCGATGTCGACGAGCATCCACATCGATTCGTTCTCCGACAGCACCGTGCCGTGCAGGTCGACCCAGAACTCGGCGCCGTCCAGCCGGCGCATGCGCAGCTGGGTGTGGAACCGGCCGCCCGAGCGCATCGTCGCCAGGCTGGCCTCGCGGACGCGGGCGTGCTCCTGCGGGCTGAGGAACAGGGTCTGCGCCGGCAGGCCGACCATGCCGCCCGCCGGGGAGCCGAACATGCGCTCCATCGCCGGGTTGCCCCACAGCGCGTGACTGTCGCGGATGCGGACCATGCCGATCAGGTCGTTGCGCAGCATCGCGTCCTGTTCGCGCGCCAGCTGCTGCAGCGCATCCTTGGCGCGGCGCTCGCGGCGGTGGATGCGGAAGATCAGCGCCGAAGCGGCCGCCACGGCCAGCGCGACCAGCGCCGCCAGCAGCGACTGCTGCACGACCTGCCCCCGCCATCCGGCCAGGAAGTAGTGGCTGCTCATGCCGGTGAACAGCGTCATCGCGTAGCCCGGCACCTTGCGGTAGGCGGTGACGCGCTCGACGCGGTCGATCGCCGTGGGCGTGATGTAGACGCCGCGTTCCCGGTTCTGCGCCAGCGAACGCACGGCCTGCTCGGACAGCGACTTCGTGCCGAATCCCTTGGTCGAGCTCGGCTCGCTGGCCGAGTAGCGCGCCACGAGGTTCAGCCCGTCGGAGCGCAGCGAGACCGCGCCCGAGGGGCCGAGCGCGACGCCGCTGAAGCGGTCGACGAAGTGCTGGGCGGTGACCACGGCGTAGACGATGCCGTCGAAGTTGCCCTCGTGGTCGATCAGGCGGCGCGCCAGGATGATGCACCAGTGGTTCTGCGCGCGGCTGTTCAGCGGCTCGGAGATCACCATCGTGTCGGTCTGCCGCGCCTGCGCGAAATAGGCGCGGTCGCCGACGTTGAAGGGCCGCTCGCCCGGCATCAGGCCGGTCGTCACGGTGCCGTGGACGTCGGTCACGCGCAGCGCGGCGACCTGCGGGAGCAGGCCGCGCTGTTCGTCGATCAGCCGGGCGACCATGGCGCTCTGGTCCGCCGACCGCGGGGCGCTGCGGAAACGCAGCGCGATCGTGGCCAGCGCGTTGTCGGTGTTGCGCAGCTCGGCGCCGACCTCGACGGCGATGTTCTGCGCCAGGTTCTCGACGACGTCGCGGGCGCGATCGGTCTCGGTCTGGCGGTGGTTCCAGAGGCTGAGCGCGGTCATCGCGGCCAGCGCCACGATCATCAGCAGGTTGCCGAGCAGCAGCCAGGAGGCCATGGGCCCGCGCGGCGCCCAGGACAGCGTCGGCAGCGGGAACGGCAGCCGGGGCAGTGTCATCGTGGGCTTCATGGCGGGTCCTCCGGTCGGTGGGTGCGAGCGTTCCGGTCTGTCGTCGCCGGTTCGTGGCTCGGGAACTCAGCCGTTGGCGACGGCACGCGGGCCGTCACGCAACGGGGTATTGGCGGCGCCGCGCCGGCAGAGGTCCTGCAGGTCGGCGAGCAGCTGTTCGAAATCGAATGCCTTGTCGTAGAAACCGTCCGCGCCGACGCGTCGGCACGGGGCGGCATGGGTACGGGCGTCCTCGGCGCTGAGCACGAAGACGCGGCCCGCGTAGTCGCTGTCGCGCAGGCGGGACAGCACCGACAGGCCGGTGCCCTGCGACAGGTTCAGGTCGAGCAGCACGACGTCGGGCGTGGTGGCCATGACGGCATCCACGGCCTCGTCCTCGCCGGAGGCCTGGGCGACGACCGTGATGCCGTCGAGCTTCTGGGCGCGGCGGACCAGGAGTTGACGGACGGGGACGTTGTCTTCGATGACGGCGATGTTCATGGATGTCATCGTCGTCGCAGAGCGCCGCCGCCGCCATCCAGCGGCTCCCACTGGCGATGAGCGTCGCCTGCCGCAGCTGCTGTAGGGACTTGACCTACAGGCGCGTCGGGACGCTGGAACCCGACATCGCCGGACGGCGCGGGCGTGACATCCTGCGCGCTCTCCGGCGGGACGTCCGCATCGTGGGGGGCCGTTTCCATGATCCGGAATCGGACGGCGTCCGGTCCGCGCGGGCGTCGGCGGCGGCAAGCCGCATACCCATCGGCCTCCTGATTTCCCCCGTGCCATGCCCGCCGCGGCCCGGCATAGTCGCCCCCTCATGCCCCACAGAGTCGCTCAGCGACCACCCGACCCTCGGGACCTGGAGACAAGACATGACCCTGGCCCTTCCGACGCCGCGCGGCACCTCCCGCCCCTGGCGTTCACGCCGTGCCCGCTGCCGGACGCTGATCGCGGCGCTGGCCGCCGGCAGCGCGTTCGTCGCGCTCGGCGCGCTCGCGCAGACCACGACGCTGGGCACGCGCGGCACGCTGGCGGCGCCCAATCCCGCCGTCACCGCCAACGCGGGCACGACCTGGCCGGCCACGGCCTACAGCCGCGGCCCCGACCATCCCCGCGCGGTCACGCTGCCGCTGCAGTTCATCCGGCTCTCGTCGGGCAAGCAGCTGGCGGTGCTGGTGTCGATGCCGGCGGACTTCCTGGGCTTCCCGAAGTCCGGCCGTTATCCCGTCGTGCTGACGCAGACCGCCTACCGGATCGACGTCGGCCAGTTCCTGGGCGTGTTCACGCCGGCCGGCGGCAACACGCTGCTGATCGGCGGCCTCGACCAGTTCATGGTGCGCCGCGGCTACGTGACGGTCGCGATCGACGCGCACGGGACCGGCATGAGCGGCGGCGTCACGCAGCTGATCGGGACCGAGGAGCAGCAGGCCTACCGCGAGGCGGTCGAGTGGGTGACGCGGCAGTCCTTCTTCAACGGCAACATCGGCGTGGCGGGGACCTCCTACCTCGGCATCAGCGCGCTGCTGACCGCCGGGCAGCAGCATCCGGCGGTGAAGGCCGCGTTCGCGACGGTGCCGATGGGCGACGCCTACCGCGGCGTCGCGGCGACGGGCGGCCTGTTCAACGCGCAGTTCCTGAGCACCTGGCTGCCGCTGACGCAATCGCTGAGCGTGGCCAACGCGCCGGAGCTGCTGCTCAACCCCTGGTACGCGAGCCAGATCAACGCGGCCACCGGCGACCACGTGGCGGCGATCGACACCTGGTACGCGCCGACCTTCGACGGTTTCGTCGGCAACGCGAGCGGCATCGCGACCGACGACGGCTCGTTCTGGGCCGGCCGATCGCCGGTGGAGAGCGCGGGACGGATCCGTGTGCCGACCTTCATCGTCGGGGCGTCGCTGGACATCTTCCAGCGCGACCAGCCGCTGCTGTACGAGCAGATCAAGCGCAACGCGACGGCGAAGCTCGCGATCCTGCCGGGCTCGCACCTGGCGTCGGTGGCGACCGGGATCCTCGGCTTCGGCGGCGCGCCGTCGTACGGACCGCCGAGCACGACCTCGCTGCTGCTGCAGTGGTTCGACCAGTACCTGAAGGGGCGTCCGGCCGGGGCCGACACGCTGCCGACGGTGACGCAGTTCGTCGACGGCTACGGCAGCGGCGGCACGCCGCGGTTCGCGACCGCGAGCGACTGGCCGCATCCGAAGATGGCGCCGCAGCGCTGGTACCTGCAGCCCGACGGGAGCCTGGCCTCGAGCATCCCGGCGGTCGCCGCCGGACGGACCGTGTCGGAGCCGCCGGCGCCGACGGCCACGCGCGGCACGGTGCTGGGCACGATCTTCACCGCCAGCGTGCAGATCCGCGATCACAGCGACTGCTCGGCGAGCCAGGTGCAGTGGACGCTGGGCCTGGCGGGGCTGCTGCCCAAGCCGTGCTACTCGGACAGCGCCCAGGTCGAGTCGCTGCAAGGCGCGGCCGTCTACGAGACCGCGCCGCTGGCGCAGGACCTCTACCTGAACGGTCCGATCCAGGCGGACCTGTGGATCTCGGCCTCGCGCCCGCAGGCGGCGCTGTCGGTGCGCATCGACGACGTCGATCCGTCGACCGGCGCGGTCAAGCCGTTGACGCACGGGCTGATGTCGGCGGCGCACCGCGCGGTGGACACCAGCCGCTCGCGCTTCGTCAACGGCACGATGATCCAGCCCTGGCATCCGTTCACCGCCGGCGCGACGCTGCCGGTGGTGGCCAACGAGCCGATGCTGGTGCCGGTGGAGGTCTTCCCGGTCGCGGCACTGGTCCGCGCGGGGCACCGGCTGCGCATCGCGGTCAGCGCGAGCAACCAGGCGCAGGGGATCTGGCCGACGCCGCTGCAGCAGCAGGCCAACGGCAACGTGACGACGATCCATGCCGGACCGCTGCGGCCGTCGAGCCTCGTGCTGCCGGTGGTGCCGGCGGGGAACTCAACTGAGTTCCACGCCGATCGTGCTGTCGTGAAACGAGCGGGGCAGGCAGGCAATGCCTGACCCCGCGCCTCCACCCTCATCTGCATTCGTCGGGGGATTGACCTACTCGCATCGGTATCCCCTGCCGAAGCGCTCTTCCGAGGGAGTGATTCTTTCGCCGCTCCTGCTCAAACTAAGCGTCATTCGTGGTGAATTGATCGCCGGGAAAGGATGACGAGATGAGTGCACTGTTGCGTGAGGCCGAGATCTGGAGCCCGCCGCAGGCCGAGGGGCCATTGACCCGGCAAAGCGACCTTCATCAGCCGCCCTGGCTCGATGGAATCGATTCACTGCTCCACCTGCTGAGGTATCCGGAGAGGACGCACCCCTACGTGGTCGGACAGATCCCCGCGCCGCAAGGGGAATCTATCGACTGGCTGGAAATTCGTGATCTGTTCTGCGAGTTGTTCGAAGCGGGCAGGCGCCCCTGCATGGACGCGTACCTTGAAGTCAGGCTTGCGCTTGGCGTGCTGTGGAAGAACTCGGTCCGTCTGTGCCCCGGTCCTGCGGCTATCAGTCACCTCCGGGACGAGGGAGGCGAGTTGCTGATGCACGTCGACTTCAGCGTGGATACGGACAGTGGCCGCGCCTATGACCTCGGACACGAACTCATGGAGGCGACGATCCGTTGCTATGCGCGAAAGGCAAGCTTTGTCATTGCATTCCGTTCCATCCATCCACATCAGCCAAGGCATGGGATCGCATTCACGGACTCGACGGTCGATGACGATGAGGATGAGGAGTAACGAGCCATGACTGCCATCACCAGCCGGGACATTCGGAGGGATGCAGAGGCGTTGAGCACCGGGATCCCCTCGGAGGCTCGGCGCCGAGCCGCGGCATCCCGTGCGTATTTCGCCGCCTATCACCGATGCAGGGCATGGGTGAGCCATCTACCGACGCCCGCTCGGGTGCCTGAATCGGGGAGCGTCCATGCCAGGCTGATCGATGTCCTCGAGGCGCCGAATCCTCTGTGGGACGAGCACATCGCACAGCACGCGCTGGCACTCGGCCAATTGATGCGCAAGCAACGCGAGCGACGAATCCACGCCGACTACAAGCTGAAACTACCGTTCGACAACACGATGCTGGAAGCGCAGTTCGACGATGTCAGGAAAACCTTCGCGACCTGCGCGGAGTCTCGGGAGGCATGCGCTCAGTAACCACAAGGGAGCAGCGCATCCCCTATGCTTGCGCCGTCCGCCCGCCCGTCGCGACCGGACTGACCTGCACATGGACGGTTTTATGCGCCACAGCCCTTCCCGCATTTTCTCCCGCTTCTCCCTCGTTCCCGCCGCCGCTACGACCCTTGTCGCGCTCGCAGGCTTCGCCGCGCTGCCGGCGCAGGCCGAGAGCATCGCCACCTCGGCCTCCAGCGCCGGCTCGGTGTCCTCGCGTCAGCTGTCCGACTCGATCGGCCAGTCCAGCGACAGCTCCAGCAAGGACCGCAAGGTCGCCGAGGGCGAGTACAAGGTCCTCGCCGTCGAGGACGCTGCCGGCCGCGCCGACACGCAACGCCTGCGCTTGCAGCCGGTCCGCGCCGAAGGCGGCACCGAATTCTTCCTCTACGTCCCGAAGCAGGCCATCGCCGGCCAGCCGCTGCGCGTCGGCGACCACGTGCTGGCGCAGAAGCGCGACTACGGCTACGAGTTCGCCCGTGCCGAGAACAAGCAGGCCTTCCTGCTCGCGCTGCATGACGACTGGCACCGCGAGCTCGAATCGCATCCGGTAACGCTGTGAATCTCGCCGGACCCCGCACCGGGGTCCACGCGGCGAGGCCTGCCACATCGGTCGAGGCGCTCATGCGCCGCGCGTTCGTCATGCTGGCATCGAGTGCCGTCGCGATGGCGGTGCTCGCCGTCGCCTCCGTGGCGCATGCCGCCACCTTCTGCGATCGCGGCAACGAAGTCAGCGCCACCGAGCAGGACCGCCAGCTCCAGGTCGTCGCATTCGCGCGGCGGGTGCTGGAAGCGAGCGGAGCCTCCGCCGCGCTGGTCTCGCGCTCCGGCACCGACCTGAGCCGTTTCCATCTGCAGTACTCCCACAGCGGCATCGCGCTGAAGGACAGCCGCAACAGCCCGTGGTCGGTGCGGCAGCTCTACTACGCCTGCGACGAATCCCAGGCGAAGCTCTACGACCAGGGCCTCGCCGGCTTCCTGCTGAGCGCCGGGCGCACCGAGCCGATCCGGCTCTCGATCGTCACGCTGCCCGGGAGCGCCGGCGCACGACTCGCCGACAGCGTGCTGGACAACCGGCGCTCGCTCGCGTTGCTGACGTCGCGCTACAGCGCCAGCGCCTATGCCTTCGGCACGCGCTATCAGAACTGCAACCAATGGGTCGCGGAGATGATGGGCTTCGCCTGGGCCCCGCGCACCGACGGCGCTGCGCCTGCGGAGGACGACCCGCCGACACGCCGGCAGGCGCAGCAGTGGTTGAGGACGCTTGGCTACGACCCGTCGCCTGTCGTGGTTCCTTCCCACGCGGTCATGTTCGCGGCCCAGTTCGTGCCGCTGATCCACAGCGACGATCACCCGATCGACGACCTCTACGCGATGCGCCTGAAGGTCTCCACACCGGCGGCGCTCGAAGCCTTCGCGCATCGGCGCGTGCCGGACGCGCAACGCGTCGAGTTCTGCGCCACCGGCTCGACGATCGTCGTGCGCCGGGGCTGGGACCCGCTCCCGACCGACTGCCGCGCCGCCGAGGGCGACGAGGTCCTGCCGCTCGCGTCCTGAGCGGGGCCGTCGGCATCGCCCCTCCGGCGGCGTGTAAGACCTGTTTCAAGGGACTCGCTCCCCATTGCGGATCATCAAAACTTCATCGGTGGGGGCCTACGCTGCCGGCGCCCCGTCCATTCGACGATCGACCGAAGGAGACATCCGATGAAGCTGCTTCGCACTGCTGTCCTCGCCACCGTCACCGCCGCCTCGCTGGCGACCGCCGCCTGCGCCCATGGCCATCAACCCCCGTCGCGCGCCAAGGAGCCGCTGCTGATCGCGCACCGCGGCGCCAGCGGCTACGTCCCCGAGCACACGCTCGCCGCCTACTGGCTGGCGATCGAGCAAGGCGCCGACTACGTCGAGCCCGACCTGGTACTGACCAAGGACGGCGTGCTGGTCGCGCGCCACGAGAACGCCATCGCGATCCTGAACGCCGACGGCTCGGTGCGCGAAGCGACGACCGACGTCGCCGAGCGGCCCGAGTTCGCGGCCCGCAAGGCGACGAAGTCCATCGACGGCGTCGCGATCACGGGCTGGTTCACCGAGGACTTCACGCTGGCCGAGCTCAAGACGCTGCGCGCCCGCGAACGCATCCCGCAGATCCGCCCGGCCAACACGCGCTTCAACGACATGTTCGAGGTGCCCACCTTCGAGGAGGTGCTGCAGCTGGTCCAGCAGGCCAACGAGCGCCGCCAGGAAGAGGCCGGCAAGGATGGACGCGGTGGTCATGGCGGGCAAGGCCGCAAGGTCAGGCCGATCGGCGTGTATCCCGAGACCAAGCACCCGACCTACTTCGCCGGCATCGGCAAGCCGCTGGAGGAGCCGCTGGTCCGCCTGCTCAACAAGTACGGCTACCGCGGCGCGGAGGCGGCGGTCTTCATCCAGTCCTTCGAGGTCGGCAACCTGCGCAAGCTGAACCGCATGACGCGCGTGCCGCTGGTGCAGCTGATCAACGGCTCGGGCCAGCCCTACGACTTCACGGCGAGCGGCGACCCCCGCACCTACGCCGACCTGGTGAAGCCGGCCGGCCTGGCCGAGATCGCCGGCTACGCGCAGGGCATCGGCGCGAACACCAGCCTGATGATCCCGCTGGTCGCGGGCCGCCTGGGGACGCCGACGACGCTGGTCAAGGACGCCCACGCCGCCGGCCTGATCGTGCACGGCTGGACCTTCCGCGCGGAGAACGTCTTCCTGCCCGACGACTTCGACAGCAGCGCCGATCCGGCCGCGATCGGCAACCTGGCCGGCCAGATCGACGCCTTCCTGAAGCTCGGCATGGACGGCCTGTTCAGCGACCAGTCCTTCCTGGCGCGCAAGGCGATCGATGCGTACGTGAAGCGCTGAGGCCGTCAGGGTGCGGGCACATCCGGAGGTGCCTGTCGGAAGGGGGTCATGTCACTTCGCTAGACTCTCCCCATCCGACTGGAGCCTTCCCCATGCCCGCCTCCGCTCCCCTACTGCTGCCTGCGCCGGAACTGAAGGGCGTCGACCAGGTCGTCGCCGACCCGCTGCGCTTCAAGGCCAAGCTCGCCATCGGCGAGGCCGCCTACGCCTCGCTGCGCATGATCAGCCGCGGCCGCGAGGTGTGGGACGTGCTCGGCGCCGCGGGCGCCGGCGCGGCCGTGGCCAAGACCGGCATGGTGGCATCGCTGCTGGGCGCGTCCGCCACGCCGGTCGGCTGGGTCGCCTTCGCCGCGCTCGCGTCCGGCGGCGCCTGCTACGGCATGTACCGCCTGCTCAGCTCGACCAAGGGCGAGCGCGTCATCGAGATCCCCAAGTACCTCAACACGCCGCTGGACACGCTGGGCCTGGCGCTGTTCGACCTGATCGCACCGCTCTCGCTGCGCCTGGCCGCCGTCGACGGCGCCATCGAGCCGGCCGAGCGGCAGTACCTGATCGACCACCTGATCGCCGACTGGGGCCTGAACCGCGCCTTCGTCGAGCAGTCCGTCGCCGCCGTCGAGGCGCGGCTGGCCGGCAGCGAACTCGAGGCCATGGCCGTCGAGGGCGCCGGCTTCCTCCACCTGAACCCCGACTGCAACCACGCCACGATCGCCAAGGACCTCGGCGTCTTCATGCGCGGCATGCTCGAGGCCGGCGGCCCGCTGACGCCCGAGGAGACCGCGTCGCTGGAGACGGTCGTGCGCCTGCTCGCGACGGCGCCGCCGGGGAACTCTCCAAGCGCTGGAACCAGACCGTGACGCTGGCCGGTGCCGCCGCCGGACAGGTGCGTACCGTGCTGGTCGACACCGCCGACTGGACGCAGCAGCGGCTGCCGAGCGCCGACCAGGTCCGCGTCACGACGGCCACCGCCGCCACGCAGGCCTGGGACGCGGCACGCAAGACGGCGGACTGGACGCAGCAGCAGCTGCCCTCGGCCGAGCAGGTCCGCCACACCACGGCGGACGCGGCCAACCAGGCGATGGGTGCCGCGAAGAAGGGCCTCAACTGGGCCAAGGACCTGACCATCCGCGTGGTCGACACGACCGGCGTCGACAAGCTGCTGAAGCGGGAAGACCCGCCGACGAAGCACTAGGACCCTCGCCTGCCTCGACAGGCTCGCGACATCGCCGCTGAGGCATCGCGTTCACCGCGCCGCGCTCGCGGCATCGCGCTCAGGGCATCACGTAATCCCGCTGCGTCACCAGATCGATCCCGCAGCTGATCGTCCCCACCCAGTCGATGAACTGCCGCACCGCGTCGCCGACCAGCGGCGCGCCGTGCTGCGGCACGATCATGCGGATCGGCAGCGGCCGCACCATCTCCGCCCACAGCTTCAGCACCTTGCCGCTGACCATGTAGCGCCGGTGGAAGGCCGACATCGACGCGATGTGCGGCCCCAGCTCCGCGATCGGCTGCGACGGATCGACGCCGATGGACACGCCCAGGTCACCCGAGAACAGGATGCCGCTCGCCGCGTCCCAGAACTGGAAGTTGCCTTCCGAGTGCATGAAGTGCGCCGGCAGCGCGACCAGCTCGCTGGCGCCGACAGCGATGCGCGTGCCGCGGTCCGGGATGCCGATCACGCGGCCCGCCGTCTTGCCGGGCTTGCAGAAGTGCGGGACGAAGCGTTCCCAGATCGCCGAGATGTAGACCGGTGCCGCCGTCGCCGTCATCCACCGGTCCAGCGACGCGATGATGTCCGGGTCCGCGTGCGAGGCCAGGATCGCCGACAGCCGGTGCGGCGGGAAGCAGCTCGTCATCCCCAGGTACAGGTCGTTGTAGGCGAGATTGCCGCCGGGATCGATCACCGCGCCGGTGCTGCCGTCGACGATCAGGAACTGGTTCGCCTGCACGCCGTCCCCGTGCCCGAAGTCGCTGAACATCAGGCAGCGATGGCCGCCGCCGTTGAAGAGTTCCATCGGCATGACCGCCTCCCTGATCACTGTGGATCGTTGTGAAAGGCGGCGACGATAGGTGGCAGCTCGGTACCCGCTGTGCGCAGTCGGCCCGCATGGATCGCGGACTTTGACAATTCGCAGAGGACTTCATCACTGCCACCGCCGCTGGCCCTCACCCCGGCCCTCTCCCGCAAGCGGGAGAGGGAGTCGGTACAGCGAGGACTCCGCCTCAATCGAGGTCGGACAGTTTCCGATGCTGGATCAGCGTCAGCCCGATCAGCCGCGACACCACGGCCGCGAGGTACATCACCCCGACGAACATCTCGATCGTCGTCATCGCCCGCGCGAGCGGCTTCACCGGGATGACATCGCCGATGCCGGTGCTCGACAGCAGCGCGAAGCTGAGGAACATCAACTCCGTCCAGGTCCGCGGCGACTGCGGATCCACCGCCGCCGCGAAGCTGCCGGGATGCAGCGCCTGCACCACCACGAACACATGCGCGAATCCCCACGCCAGCAGCGTGAAGGTCGCGCCGGCGGCATACAGCTCGTCCGTCGTCGCGTGCCAGTCGCTCATCATGTAGGAGATCAGGCTCCCGGCGGCATAGAAGTAGAACAGCGCCTCCAGCGCCGAGGACCACGGCAGCAGCTGCTCCATGTGCCAGAACGCCTGCAGCAGCAGGAGCGCGACCGCCGGCAGCGCGATCGTCACGCTCAGCCAGGTCAGCCCCGGCGTGCTGCGCACCATGCGTGTCGTGAAGATCAGCACGACGATGCCGAACGCCCCCAGCGCCAGCGGCGCCGAGCGGCTCCCTTCCAGCAGCGGGTACAGCACCAGCCCCAGCAGTTGCACGAGCAGCAGGATCGCGGACGGATGGCGCCGCGTCAGGACGAGGACTCGGAGGAAACGCATCGGCGCATTCTCACCGCCAGGGACCGATCCGGGACGAGGTCGATGACGCCGACCGCGTGAGACCGCGCCAGGAGCCGCCCGACGCGCGGACGCGGCGTCGTCCTACGCGCGCCGGATCGCCGAGGCGCTTCAATGAGCCACCCCGACACCGTACGACATGCGAGGCGACGGCCGGGGCGCATTCAACTCAACATCACATCGCAAACACTGGAGGACGTCATGGGTGGCATTCGATTGATCGCGGTGATCCTGATCGTCGCGGGCGTGCTGGGCCTGGTCTACGGCGGGTTCTCGTACACCAAGGAAAACACCGCCGCCAAGGTCGGCCCGATCGAACTCAAGGTCGAGGAGACCAAGCGCGTCAACGTCCCGCTGTGGGCCGGCATCGCCGCCATCGCGGTGGGCGGCGTCATGCTGCTGGGCGGCGCACGAAAGTAAGCACGCAAACAGGAACGCCAGCCAGCGCGGTCACCGGCCGGACGAGGGTCCTGGCCGGTCCTGCCGTCCCTGGCGGCCTCAGCGCCGGCCGAGGTTCATCAACGCCGTGCCGGCGATCGCCATCGTGCCGCCGACGACCAGCGAAGCGTCGATGACCTCGCCCAGCCCCAGCGCCGCGAAGACGACGCCGAACACCGGCACCAGCGTGATGTAGCCGGCCGCCGCGCCGGCGCCCAGCGCCTTGACGCCGTCGAAGTACCACGCGTAGGCCAGCGCCGTGGAGCCGACGACGATCCCGGCCATGCACAGCCAGGCGTTGCGCGGCGCGGCCAGCACGCCGGCCACCCCCGCCGTCCCGTCGACGACCAGCGTCAGCACCAGCAGCATCACTGCGCCGATCGCCGCCGTGACGGCCGTGGTCGTCAGCGCGTCGACGCCGGCCATCACCTTGCGCCCGATCAGCGTGTAGGCGACCCAGCACGCGACACACCCCAGCAGCAGCACTTCGCCGATCCCGACGCGCCCGTCGAGGACGTGCCAGGGCTCGCCCTTGGTGATCACGATGGCGGCGCCGACCGCGGCCATCGCCATGCCCAGCCCGATCCGCTTGTTCAGGCGCTCGTGGAAGATCCACGCCGCCAGCAGCAGCGTGATCACCGGATTCAGCGTGATCACCAGCGCGCCCTTGCCGGCGGGCACATGCTGCAGCCCGCTCATGAAGAAGGTCGCGTAGCCGAAGACGCCGAAGCTCGCGGCGAGCCCCATGCCCGCCCAGCGCTTCGCGCCCCAGTCGCGCAAGGCAGCCAGCCGGCCGGTCTTGGCGAGCCACAACATCAGGATCGCGCCCGCGAAAACGAAGCGGCATGCCGCGGCGGCCAGCGGCGGCATGGTCTGCGCGAGCACGCGGCCCATGGGCCAGGACGCGCCCCAGAGCACGGCCATGCCGACGAGCCGCAGATGAACGGACAGAAGCGAGGGGGAAACGGCGACGGAGGTGGTCATCAGTGCGGGAACAACAGGACGGGCGGGCTCAGTGAGGCTTATCGGTTCTTGCCCCCTCTCCCGCTTGCTGTATGGACCGAGGACATGGGTGACAGGTGTGCCAGGACATGGGTAACAGGTCAGGTCCAGGTTAGTCAGCCTGGCACAGCTCAATCATGCGTACCTTTTGGTGGCAGAAGAAGACATCGAAGCTGCCATCGAGATCCAAGTGAGGTCGTAGGGCCACAGGTTGGCCGATGAGACCTCTGCCAACGCGGTAGGTATTGCCCTTGAACTGGATCCGTCCACCGTATCCGACCCGGCGCACGATGACGCCATCGCCGTATTCGACGGGCTCCAGTGAGCTTGGCATTGAGCGCGGGCTAGCCACGTAGCGGCTGGCTGGCGTGCCCATGCCCAGTGCGCAATGAGGCCGTTTGGAGTTGTAGAGATGGCGCCACTGGCTGAAGTAGCGCTGGGCATCGCTCAGGTCCTTGAAGTGCCGACTGGCTAGTAGCTCGGCCTTCAGCGTGCGATGGAATCGTTCGTCTTTGCCGTTGGTCTGCGGATGCATCGGTCGGCTGTGGCTCAAGCGCACGCCCAGCCGAATCAGCCACACCTCCAGCTCGGTGAGCGCGCCGCGCGTAGGCGAACCCCAGGGCGGGCCGTTGTCGGCGTTGATGCGCTCAGGCAGCCCATAGCGCTCGAAGGCGCGCTGCAGCACGGGCTGCACGGACTCGAGCCGCTCATTGCCCAGCGCTTGCAGGACGATGTTGAAGCGCGAGTGATCGTCCAGCACGGTCAGCGGGTGACAGCGCTGGGCGTCGGTGGCGAAGTGGCCCTTGAAGTCCATTTGCCACAGCGCATTAGGCGTCTCGTGCTCGAAGCGCTGCCATGCCGTTGCGGCCTGGCTTGCTGCCGGGTCGATCAGGCCGTTGCGGCGCAGCACCCAGTTGGCCGTGCTGGCCGCTATGTGCACGCCATGATCGCGCCCCAGCACATGCGCGATCTTGCGAGCACCCCAAGCCGGACATTCGGCCCGCACTGCAAGCACCTGAGCTTGCAGCTGTTCGGGTGTACGGGTCGGTGAGGTTCGTGGTCGCCGAGATCGATCCTCAAGATCGACTCGGCTGAGCCACTTGTAGCCCGTCTTACGGCTGATGCCGCTGCGTCGACATAGCTCGCTGATATTGGCGCCAGGCTGTCGGGCCAGCCGAACGAATTCCTCTCTTTGATCCTTCACGGTGACTTGGCTCCAGGGCAACTTCGTCCTCCCGCTGACTAGGCGGGAAAAGTGTCACCCATGTCCTGGCACACCTGTTACCCATGTCCTCGGTCCATACAGCTTGCGGGAGAGGGCGGGGGTGAGGGGCGCGCGAAGCGCGCGGGGTCCAGGCAGTCACGCGGCCTTCAAAGGGATCGACGGTGCCGGATCAATGCGGATAGGCGAGCCGCTTCTCCATCCACTTCTGCACCTGCTCGAACGCGAAGCTCAGCACCCAGTAGATCAGCGCCGCGGCCACGTAGAGCGGGAACGGCTGGAAGGTCGTCGAGATGACCTCCTTGGTCGCGAGCATCAGCTCGGTCACGGCGATCACCGACACCAGCGAGGTGTCCTTGATCAGCGAGATCAGGCTGTTGGACAGGCTGGGCACGGCGGCGCGAAGCGCCTGCGGGCCGACCACGAAACGCAGCGTCTGCGGACGGCTCAGGCCCAGCGACGTGCCCGCCAGCCACTGCCCCTGCGCCACCGCGGCGATCGAGCCGCGCAAGGTCTCGCTCATGTAGGCGGCGACGTTCAAGGTCAGCGTCAGCACGCCCGCCACCAGCGGGGAGAACTCGATGCCGATGCTCGGCAGGCCGTAATAGACGATGAAGACCTGCACCAGCAGCGGCGTACCGCGCATCGCGCTGACGTAGACCGCCATCACCCGGTCCACCACCGGCAGCTTCAGCACCCGCACCAAGGTGATCACCGCCGCCAGCGGCAGGCCGAAGATCATCGCCATCACCGCGAACAGCAGCGTGTAGCCGGTGCCCTTCAACAGCACCGGCCAGGCCAGCTCGGCCAGGGAGAGCAGGGAGTGGAAGTCCATGGAGTTCTTGGAATGGCTCGCTTCTCAGCGGAAGGCGGCATGTTGCCATCTCCTGGACTTCCGTCGCCAAGCGCGGGCTCTCCGCGACCCATGGGGCATCGCGTCCGCGAACCCCAAGGATCACTCCGGCCCCAGTGAGAGCCGGGCGTTCGCTCAGTACGCGAGAGCGCGCACCTTGCCGCTGAACACGCGGTACGAGAACACCGAGTACGCGAGGATCACCGGCATCGTCAGCGCCGCGCCGATCAGCAGGAAGCGCAGCGATTCGTCCGCCGCAGCGGCGTCCCAGATCGTGATCCTGTCGATGACGACGAAGGGATAGAGGCTGAAGGAGAGTCCGAAGAAGCTCAGCGTGAGCACCACCACCATCAGCGCGAACGGCGCCCAGCTCAGCTTGCCCAGTACGCGGTGCGAGTTGAGCATCCCGCGCAGCGCCGCGAGTGCGAGCAGCGCGATCAGCGGCAACGGCGCCAGGGCGATCAGGCCGGGCATGTCGAACCAGCGTGCCCGCACGGTCGCATTCAGCCAGGGCGATGCCACCGACACGACCAGCAATCCCGCGACGACCGCCGGCCACATGCCCTTCGCCCAGGCGACCGCGCGGCGCTGCAGGTCTCCTTCCGACTTGATCAGCAGCCATCCGGCACCCAGCAGCAGATAGCAAGCCGTCAGCGCGACCGCGGTGCCTGCGGCGAAGGCCTGAGCCGCGATGCCGTCCTCGAAGCCGGTCACGTACCGGCCGAGCATCCACCCTTGCGTCAGTGACGCGAGCGCGGATCCGCCCGCGAAGGCCGCGTCCCACCATCGCTTGTGCGCCGGGTCGCCCTTGGCGCGGAAGTCGAAGGCGGCGCCGCGCAGGATCAGCCCGAGCAGCATCAGCACCACCGGCACGTAGAGCGCGGTGAGCACCACGCCCTGCGCCCTCGGGAAGGCGATCAGCAGCAGGCCGACGGCCAGCACCAGCCAGGTCTCGTTGGCGTCCCAGAAGGGCCCGATGGACGCGACCATGCGGTCGCGGTCGCCCTCCTGCGCCGTCGCGGACAGCATGCCGACGCCGAGGTCGTAGCCGTCCAGCACCACGTAGATCAGCAGCGACAGCGCCATCAGGGCCATGAAGATCACCGGCAGCGCGCTCATGAGAAGCTCCTCGAGATCACCGGCGCGGCGATGGGACGCGGCCATCCGGGCGATCCTGGTGTTCCTGCCGGCGCAGTCCCGACGTCAGGGGCGGAGGCAGATTTCTCGGCCATGCGCTTGATCGCGGCGATGTAGGCGATCAGCAGCGCGAGGTAGACCGTCGCGTAGCCGGCCAGCGAGGCCGCGATCATCGATCCCGGGTTGTTCGCGGCGACCTCCTGGGTCCGCAGCACGCCGTAGACGATGAAGGGCTGGCGGCCGATCTCGGTGACGTACCAGCCGGCGACGGTGGCGATCCAGCCGGAGAAGCTCATGAACGAGAGTCCCCAGAGCCAGGCGCGCGGCAGCCGCTGCCAGCCCGAGCGCCGGAACAGCCACCATCCGCCCCATGCGAAGACCAGCATGAGCACGCCCATGCCCACCATCACGCGGAAGCCGAAGAAGAGCGGCCGGACCGGCGGATGCGCGCCGTCGAATTCATCCAGGCCGCGGATCTCGCCGTCGATGTCGTGGGTGAGGATCAGGCTCGCCAGGCGCGGCACGCCGACGGCGAAGCGGTTCTCCTTCGCGTGCTCGTCGGGCAGCGCGAAGAGCAGCAGCGGTGCGCCGCGTTCGGTGGTCCACACGCCTTCCATCGCGGCGATCTTGGCGGGCTGGTGCTTCAGCGTGTTGAGGCCGTGCAGGTCGCCCGCGACGATCTGCAGCGGGATCAGCACCGCGCCCAGCGTCAGGCCGAGCCGCATCACGCGCCGCGTCTCCGGCTTCCCGCTGCCCTTGAGCATCTGCCAGGCGCTGACGCCGGCCAGCAGGAAGGCGGCCGTCAGTCCCGACGCGAGCAGCTTGTGGGTCAGCCGGTACGGGAAGGACGGGTTGAAGACGATGGCCCACCAGTCGACGGCATGCATCACGCCGTCGCGGATTTCGTAGCCGGTGGGCGTCTGCATCCAGGAGTTGAGGCTGAGGATCCAGAACGCGCTGAGCGTCGTGCCGAAGGCCACCGTCGCCGTGGCGATGAAGTGGACGCGCGGGCTGACGCGTTCGCGCCCGAACAGCATGATCCCGAGGAAGCCGGCCTCGAGGAAGAAGGCGGTGAGGACCTCGTAGCCGAGCAGCGGTCCGGCGATGTTGCCGGCGCGTTCCATGAAGCCCGGCCAGTTGGTGCCGAACTGGAAGCTCATCGTCACGCCGCTGACGACGCCGAGCGCGAAGCTGAGCGCGAAGACCTTGGTCCAGAACTGGTAGGCGGCGAGCCACGGCGATTCACCGGTGCGCCGCCATCGCCAGAGCATGAAGAGCACGAGCCAGCCCAGCGCGATCGTGATCGTCGGGAAGAGGATGTGGAAGGTGATGTTGAGCGCGAACTGCAGGCGCGCGAGGATCAGGGTGTCCATGGCCGCGAAGTGTTGCGAAAGCGGCCTGTTCGCGGAAGGGACAGATCGTCCTAGGACAAGCTGTCCAAGGACGGATTGCCCTAGGACAAATTGCCCTGCTTGCCCCTCTCCCGCTTGCGGGAGAGGGCGGGGGTGAGGGCCAGCGGCCGTTGATCACCACCCGCCGTCGTCACCCTCACGGTTGGGCTCGAAGCGCTCCAGCAGGAAGTCGACGAGCGCCCGCGTCTTCGCCGACAGCTGCGCGCGCGGCGGATAGATCAGGTGGATGTCGGCCGGCGGCATCGACCACTCGGCCAGCACCGGCCGCAGACGGCCCGATCGCAGCATCGGCGCGGCTTCCCAGAACGAGCGCATCAGCACGCCGTGCCCGTCGAGCCCCCACGCGAGCACGCTCTCGCCATCGTTCGCGGCCAGCGGCCCGCGCACCTTGACCGTCTCCTTGCGCGCCCCCTGCTGAAGGTGCCAGGTGCCGAAGGTCTCGTCGCTCTCGCGGATGAAGAGGCAGGCATGTCGCGCCAGCTCGCGCGGCGTGCCGGGCTCGCCGGCGCGCTTGAGGTACGCGGGCGACGCGCACAGCACCCGCCGGTTGCGCGCCAGCAGCCGGGCCGTGAGCCGCGCGTCGGGCGGCTCGCCGACATGGACCTCCAGATCGATCCCCTGCTCGATCAGGTTGACCGGCCGATCCGTCAACTCGAGCTGCACCTCGACATCCGGAAACTGGCGCGCGAACTTCGACAGCGCCGGCGCCACATGCTTGCGCCCGAAGCCGAAGCTCGCCGCCACGCGCAGCAGTCCCTTGGGCGCCGCGCGGCTGCCGGCCACGGTGCGCTCCAGCGCCTCCAGGTCCTCCAGCACGCGCGCGCCGTCGACGAGGTAGGTCTCGCCCTCGGGCGTCAGGCCGATGCGGCGGGTGGTCCGCTGCAGCAACCGCACGCCGAGCCGGCGCTCGATCGCCGCCAGCCGCTTGCTGACCGCCGGCGGCGTCACGCCGAGCTGCTGCGCCGCGGCGGCCAGGCTGCCCTGCTTCACCAGCAGCGCGAAGAAGGCCAGATCGGAGAAACCGTCCATTGATGAACCTCCGGAACGAAAGAACTGCCGAAGCGGAAATTATGTGCCCTGCATTCACTTCCAGAATCGGGACCAACGAGGAGTCTTCCCATGCCCGCTGCTTCCCACGGACTCGATGCGCTGTACCCCGGCTTCGAGCATCTGAGCCTGCCCACGGCCGACGGCGTCCGCATCCATCTCACGATGGGCGGCACCGGACCTGCGCTGCTGCTGCTCCACGGCCATCCGCAGACGCGCGCGATCTGGCACAAGGTCGCGCCGACGCTGGCCGAGCACTTCACCGTCATCGCGGCCGACCTCCGCGGCTACGGCGATTCGTCGAAGCCGGAGGTGCCCGAGGCGTTGCAGTCGCCCTCGGTGCCCAACGACCACGCGGCCTACAGCAAGCGCACCATGGCCGCCGACATGCTGAGCGTGATGCGCCAGCTCGGCCACGAGCGCTTCGACGTGCTGGCGCACGACCGTGGCGGACGTGTCGCGCACCGCCTGGCGATGGATGCGCCGGCCGCGGTGCGACGACTCGCGTTGCTGGACATCGCGCCGACGCTGGACATGTACGAAGGCACCAATGTCGCCTTCGCGCGCGCCTACTGGCACTGGTTCTTCCTGATCCAGCCGGCGCCGCTGCCGGAGCGCCTCATCGAGGCCGACCCCGGCGCCTACATCCGCGACGTCATGGGCCGCCGCAGCGCGGGCCTCGCGCCCTTCGACCCGCGTGCGCTGGCCGAGTACAAGCGCTGCCTGGCGCTGCCCGGCACCGCGCACGGCCTGTGCGAGGACTACCGCGCCAGCGCCGGCATCGACCTGGACCACGACCGCGAGGACCGCGCCGCCGGCCGTCGGCTGCGGGTGCCGCTGCTCGCGCTGTGGGGCCGCGAAGGCGTCGTCCATCGCTGCTTCGAGCCGCTGAGCCTGTGGCGTGGCGTCGCCGACGACGTGCGCGGCGAGGCGCTGCCCTGCGGCCACTACATCCCCGAGGAGGCGCCGGAGCCACTGCTCGATCGCGTGCTTCCATTCTTCAAGGAGAGCCAGCCATGACCGCCACGCTCACGGGTGCCGCACCGCGCACCCTGTATCGAAAGCTCGTCGACAGCCACACGGTGACGGGGCTCGACGAACAGAACGTGCTGCTGTTCTGCGACCTGCACCTGATGAACGAGTACACCAGCCCGCAGGCCTTCACCGGCCTGCACGAGCAGGGCCGCGGCGTGCCCATGCCGGGCCAGAACGTGGCGGTGGTGAGCCACATCATCCCGACGCATCCGGTCGCGCCCAAGCTTCGCGTGATCGCCGACAAGCCGTCGGCGCTGCAGGCGACCAACCTGAAAGCCAACTGCGACCGTCACGGCATCCGGCTGTTCGACACCACCGACGCCCTGCAGGGCATCGAGCACGTGGTGGCGCCGGAGCACGGGATGATCCGCCCCGGCATGGTCGTCATCTGCGGCGACAGCCACACGACGACCTACGGCGCGCTGGGGGCGTTGGGTTTCGGCATCGGCACCACCGAGGTGGAGCACGTGCTGGCGACGCAGACGCTGGTCTACCGCGTCGCGAAGGACATGCGCATCCGCGTGGACGGCGCGCTGCCGGTCGGCACGACGTCGAAGGACCTGATCCTCGCGATCATCGGCCGCATCGGCGCCCAGGGCGCGCGCGGCTACGTCGTCGAGTTCTGCGGCGAAGCGATCACCGCGCTGTCGGTCGAGGCCCGCTTCACGCTGTGCAACATGGCGGTCGAGGCCGGCGCGCGCGGCGCGCTGATCGCGCCGGACGCGACGGCGATCGATTACGTGCTCGCCCGCTGTCCCGACCTGGCCGGCGAATGGCGATCACCCGCCCTCGCCCACTGGGCGACGCTGCACAGCGACGAAGGCGCAGCCTTCGACATCGAACACCGCTTCGATGCCGCCGAGGTCGCGCCGCAGGTCACCTGGGGCACGAGTCCCGACCAGGTGGCCGCGATCGATGCGGCGATCCCTGATCCCTCGCGCATGGACGAAGGCCCTGCGCGCGCGAGCGCCGAGCGCGCGCTGCGCTACGCCCGACTCGACGGCGGTGCGGCGCTGGAAGGCACGCCCATCCAGCACGTGTTCATCGGCTCCTGCACGAACGGCCGCATCGAGGACCTGCGCGCGGCCGCGTCCGTGCTGCGCGGCCGGCACGTCGCGCCAGGCGTGCGCGCGATGGTCGTGCCGGGGTCCGGCGCCGTGCGCGCGATGGCGGAGGCGGAAGGCCTGGACCGCGTGTTCCTCGATGCCGGGCTCGAATGGCGTCAGCCGGGATGTTCGATGTGCCTGGCGATGAACGACGACGTGCTCGCCGACGGTGTGCGCTGCGCTTCGACGACCAACCGCAACTTCGAGGGCCGTCAGGGCCGCGGCGCGATCACGCACCTGATGAGCCCCGCGATGGCCGCGGCCGCCGCGGTGACCGGCCGCCTCACCGACGTCCGCCGCCTGGCGCCCGCCGCCACTGCCCAGGAGATCCCGCGATGAACCCCGTCCGCCAAGTCGAAGGCCGCACCGCGGCGCTGCGCCTCGAGAACCTCGACACCGACCAGATCATGCCCAAGCAGTTCCTGCGCGGCATCGATAAGCACGGCCTGCGCGACGGGCTGCTCTACGACCTGCGCTTCGACGCCGACGGTCGCGAGCGCGAGGACTTCGTCCTCAACAGGCCGGAATACGCCGGCGTGTCGGTGCTGCTCGGCGGCAACAACTTCGGCTGCGGCTCCAGCCGCGAGCACGCGGTGTGGGGCCTGCAGCAGGCAGGCATCCGCGCGGTGGTCGCGCCGGGCTTCGGCGAGATCTTCTATTCGAATGCGATGGGCAACGGGCTGCTGCTGGTCGCGCTGCCGGAGGCGGACGTGCTCCGGCTGATGGCCGAGGCGGACCAGGTGCCCGGCAACGCCGTCACCATCGACGTGGAGACGCTCACGCTGCGCAGCGCCGGCGGCGTCGAGGCGCGCTTCGACATGCTGCCGCGACATCAGCGGATGCTGCTGGAAGGGCTCGATGCGATCGGGCTGTCGATGACCTACCGCGAGCGGATCGATGCCTTCGCCAAGGCGCATTGGGAGGCGCAGCCCTGGGTGAAGGATGTGGCGAGGCAACGACTGGCCCCGTGAGGTTTCTACTGGGATAGGTCATCGACGGGCGCGTTCGCCGGGACTAGCATTTGCTTCATCGTTTCTGATTTCTCCAGAAAGGAGTGAACGAATGCCTCAACCGACCAAGATGTCCGATCTGCCCAACTTCAAACAGCTCGAAGCGATGGCGCTGGAGGCAGGACGAATGCTGTCCGAAT
Source organism: Roseateles chitinivorans (assembly GCF_050632145.1). GTDB lineage: Bacteria > Pseudomonadota > Gammaproteobacteria > Burkholderiales > Burkholderiaceae_C > Roseateles > Roseateles chitinivorans_B. The sequence continues at coordinate 2,736,878 of NZ_CP192577.1, read as the reverse complement.
CGAAGGAGCTGTGCGAGACGCTGGCGGCCTCTCACCTGCAATGCCGAGCGCGGATGCTCGCCAAGTGCGGGGTCGATGCTGCAGACCAAACCCGGAGCAACGCTTCCTCCGAGCTGCTTGCCCGACTGGTGAAGGACCCGTTCCACCTGTCTCGGAAATTCAGGCATATCTGAACAATCCTTTGATCAGGCAGAGGCACGGAGGAACATGCCTCTTTCTACTTCATGGACCCCTCTGACTTTGAACGCGGTCTCGGACCGGTCGCCGTTGCTGTCGCGGAAACGAGCGATTTCTGTCGTCTGATGTACATGCTGGCGAATTCGTTCGCGGACCCGGAGCCGTTGGACCTGGATTTCCGCGCACTGAACTCTCGCAGCTCCATCTTCAATGCCGATGACGCCGGGGCAGGAGGCGCATTGCCAGAACTCTATGTTGCGGGCGTGCTGGGGTTCACCAGGGACGTGTTGACCAACGAGGCCAATCCTCACTACATGCTGGCGTCGACGGAGGGCCTTGTGCGGCACTACGTGGAGTTCTTCGAGGTCGTTCCCGACGGCCTGGACCTGTTGAAGTACTCGCTGGCCTTTGGCGTGGCCTTGTCCATGTACTTCAAGAACGACAGCGAACGCCACATCCTGAGTGCGCTTGCCCGAATGCGCACGCTTCGGGTGATGTGCTCGGCGGCCTCGGATCTGCGGCCCGATCAGGCCGCACCTGCGGCGGTGATGGTCGCAAAACTCCAGAAGGCCTGGAAGGAGGAGGAGCACGAACGCCTGACTGGCTTGTACGGCACCTACATGCTGTTCAAGACGTGGAGCCTGCCTGGCGAGATCGGCGGCACCCCTGCGCAGGAACGGGACGAGGGGCAGCCGGACAGAGCGCCCGTCGCGCAGCGCACTCAGCGTTTGAAGTGGTTCTCCCATCCCCGCGCCACCTCGGCGGCAAGCGGCGCGATGCGCGCGAACATCTCCGTTTCGTAGCCATGGACGGCCTCGTCGGCGGAGGCATTGCCGACGAGATGCCTCGCCAGTTCAGCGGCGTCCAGCATCGCCATGTTGACGCCGTGCCCGCCGGCGGGAGACATCACATGCGCCGCGTCGCCGATCAGGGTCACGCCAGGACGGCCCGACCAGACAAAGTCGGCAGGCAATGCGTAGATGGGCCTGGCGACGATCTCGTCATTGCAGACGCGGATCAGGTCCAGGAACTGCGGCGACCAGCCCTCGAAGCGCTGGAGCAGATCGCGCCGGGCAGCGGCCGGGCTCGTGAGATCGATGTGGCGATCGACGAGTTCCGGCTCGTCCAGACGCAGGGACACATAGATCCGCACATGGCCGTTGCCGTTCCGTTGCGCGAGAAGCCGCCGCTCCCCGTCCTTGACGGACAACATGCCATGGCCGACCGTCGCGGCGAGCGCCGGATATCGCTCATCGATGTCGTCGATGCCGATCTCGATGAACGTCAGGCCGGTGTACGCCGGCCTGACCGCCGAGAGCAATGGCCTGACCCGCGACCAGGCGCCGTCCGCGCCGACGACCAGGTCGAAGGTCTCCTGCGCACCGTTCTCGAATCGAAGCGTGTAGCCGCCATCGACGGGTACGACCGATGCGAGCCTCCGATCCCAGCGCACCATCCCTTCGGGAAGCGACTGCAGCAGCAGGTCGCGCAGCAGCTTGCGATCGATCTCCGGCCGATCTCCCCCATGCGCATCGACCCGGTCGAACAGGACCTTGCCGGTCGGCTCCATGGCGCGCATGCCCTGATCCTCGTGCCGGGCGTACTGGAGGAACGCCTCCAGAAGACCCGCCCGAGCGAGCGCCAACTGCCCCCCGTCAGGATGCAGGTCCAATGACCCGCCCTGCGTGCGTGCCGATGCATCGGACTCCTGCTCGAACACCGTGGTGGCGAAGCCGTTGAGATGCAGGATGCGTGCGAGCGTGAGCCCACCGGGGCCACCGCCGACGATGGCGATGCGCGCGGCTCGGCCTCCGCGTGCAGCTGTTTCGAAGCACCGTTCGTTGGGGCTTGCGGTTTGCGTTCCGGCCGTCGACATCATTCACCACCCATGCATTGATCCTGCGCGGGTGATGGGCCGACCCATTCGGCCCATCACCGCGCCAGGACCGCAGTTGTAGCGGGAGGTCCGCCCGGCCTGGGTTGCGTTTCAAGTCGTTTTGTTTCGTGCGGCGCAGACTTCTTGAACAACCCGCCAGCGCACACCGGTAAGCGCAGCTCTGGGCGATGGACATGACGGAGCAACGACTGACCCCGCAGCTGCGGAATGACCAAAGACCAGCGCCGGTTCAGCACGTTGGTCACGCCGCTGGCGGGTTGGCAGAATCCTCGCTGGCTCGTCGCAACAGCAGTAAAGGCTCTGTTCTCCATGTCATACCACCTCCTCACTTCCTTGGCCGACAACGGCAAATGGTGGATCGCCGGATGATTCTTCGGATCGCACTTTTCGCACTCATGGCCGTCGCTGCGGCGATCGGCCTCTTTCTGATGCCCAAGCAGCAGCCGCCCAGCGCCTCCCTGATTCAACTGATCGCCACACCCTGGGGGTTCGACGGCAGGCGGGTGCAGATCATTGGGTTCGTCCGCCTCGAATTTGAAGGCGACGCGATCTATCTGCACAGGGACGACGAAGCTGCGGGAATTCAGAAGAACGGCCTCTGGCTGGAAGTCGAGGGGCTGTCCGCGCAGGAACGGCGCGAGTTCGACGGACGATATGTCCTCGTCGAAGGCACGTTCTCCATGCAGGATCGCGGACACTTCGGGCTCTGGTCAGGAGCGATTCGGGACATCACGCGCATGCTGCCAAAAGGAGACCGTCTGCCTGAAGCGCCCATCGGACGAGACCAGATTCGATGAACATCCGAACACTGTCGGTCAAAATCATGGAGGCTCGTCAACAGCGCCTTTTCCGAAAGGCTCCTGTGTTCCGCCGCTACTCGGCGGTCTCCTCCGAAGATCTGATGGCGCTGCAGCAGACGGTTGGCTCCGACCTGCCGGCGCAGTTGCTGGAGTGGCTCGGTCACGTGGGCTACGGCGACCTCGGAGACGAGCTGAGCTTTCGTGAAGGATGGTTCACGCGAATCTCGACAGGTGAACTGACTGGCGCCGTCATCTTCGCCCAGGACATCCTTGGAAGCTTCTATGCGGTCGACGCGATGGGACGGGTCTATTATTTCCCTCGCTTCGAGTCCACGTTCGCGTTCGTGGCGGATCACTTCCAGAGCTTCATGGAAGAACTTGTCCGTCGAGACTACAAGCTCATCGCGTGGATGGACACCTTGAAGACCGCACCCTATGCCTGGTGAGCCCCGATGTTGTCGGCCCTTGTGCACTCACTGTTTCGAGCCTCGACCTCAAGGGGCCTCCCACTGATCGCCCTTGCTGGCGGTATTGGCAAAACTGCTTGTCGAATCGATGGGCTATGCGGTCGCCCATTCAATGGGAGTGTTCGCAATCTCCTTTGCGATCGCACCGGGCATCGGACTGATGTTCTTCGACATCGGAACGAGCGAGAACGTGCTCGTTGCCCTCTCCTCGGCAATCACCGCCGGCTACTACATGCTCCTGTACTTCGGCATCCGCCGTCTCAAGCGTTGATGACAACCCCGCCAAGCACCACGTCGACATGGCCTTCGGAGCTGGCGCGTTTCCTCGCGCTCCAACGCCGCGATCAGATCATCTGGCTGAGTCGCCTGATCCACCTCATCTCAATGTACGCGCGCGACACCTACGAGGTCGGCACGGATGACGTGGTTCATCCTGCCAACCTCCGGCGTTTCAACGAGTTGATCCATCGGGTCGCCTCTTTACAGCGCAGCGTGGCGGAGAGTTCCCCCGGGAGGCCGCCTGAAGCCTTGTTCGCGATGGTCGAGGAACAACTCGCGTCGCTTGGTGTGGACAGTTCACATCTGCTGGACAGCTTGCAGTAAACCATCGGCTTGCCCTCGTCCGGCGCGGCTGCGCCGGACGCCAAGGCAGAAGGTTCTCGTGAATGGGCGCGAACTCACACCGGGAACGGCAGGCTCCTGATCCGCTTCCCCGTCAACGCCGCCATCGCATTCGCCATCGCCGGCGCGATCGGCGGCACGCCGCATTCGCCCATCCCCGTCGGGGGATCCGCCGACGGCACGACGTGCAGGTCCACCTTCGGCGCATCCACGTGGATCGGCACGCGGTAGTCGTTCCAGTTGCCCTGCTCGACCTCGCCGTTCTTCAAGGTGATCTGTGCCCCCGGCAGCGTCATGCCGACGCCCATCACCAGCGCGCCCTGCACCTGCGCCTCGATCGTGCGCGGGTTCACCGCGAGGTTGCAGTGCACCCCCGCCGTCACCTTGTGCAGCACCGGCCGGCCGTCCTTGATCGAGACCTCGACCACGTAGGCGACCACCGTGTTGAAGGACTCGTGCACCGCCACGCCCCACGCGTGCCCCTTGGCCAGCTTCGCCCTGCCGTAGCCGGACTTCTCGACCGCCAGGTCCAGCGCCGCGATGTGGCGCTCATGCTTGGCGAGCAGCCGCCGCCGGTACGCCACCGGGTCGATCTTCCCGGCGCGCGCGAGCTCGTCGACCAGCGTCTCCATCACGAAGGCCGTGTGCGTGTGCCCCACCGAGCGCCACCACAGCACCGGCACGTTGACCTTCGGGTGGTGCACGTCCAGCGCGATCGGGAACGGATAGGCGCTCTCCGCCACGCCTTCGGTCATCGTCGCGTCCGCGCCGTTCTTCACCATGAAGTCCGCGAACGGCGTGCCCATCGTGATCGACTGGCCGACGATCACATGCTTCCACGCGAGGACCTGGCCCTTGCCGTCGTGCGCGATCTCGACGCGGTGCAGGTGCGTCGGGCGGTAGAAGCCGCCGCGCACGTCGTCCTCGCGTGTCCAGATCATCTTGATCGGGCCGCGCTTGCCCGCGGCATGGCGCGCCTTGGCGACCTGCGCGGCTTCAACCAGGTAGTCCGACGTCGGCGTCGCACGGCGACCGAAACCACCACCCGCCGTCATCGTGTTCAACGTGACCTGCTCGGGCTTGAGGCCGAGCACGCCCGCCACCTGCGCCTGGTCCACCGTCTGGAACTGCGAACCCACCCACACCGTGCAGCGGTCGCCACGGAAGTCGATCGTGCAGTTCAGCGGCTCCATCGGCGTGTGCGCGAGGTACGGGAAGGTGTACTCCGCCGTGATGCGGCCCGGTGCTGCCTTGCCGCCCTTCGCCGCGCCCGTCGCCTCCAGCGCGGAGGTATCGGCCTTCTGCACCGAGGCGCCCGGCTGCTTCGCCAGTGCGCGGAACTGCTCCAGTTGCGCCGCGCTGTCGACGCGCTCCAGACCACTCAGGTTCCAGTCCACCTTGACCAGCTCGCGCGCCTTGCGCGCCGGCCAGAAGCCGTTGGCGATGATGGCCAGACCGGTCGCGCCGCCGCTCAGCGGCACCTGGATGACTTCCTCGACGCCGGGCACCGCGAGCGCGGCCGCTGCGTCGAACGTCGCCACCTTCCCGCCGAAGACCGGCGGGTGGACCATCACCACCGTGCGCAGGTCCGGCAGCTTGACGTCGATGCCGAAGTCCTGGCGACCCGTCGACTTCGCGCGCGCGTCGAGCCGGTTCATCGGCTTGCCGATCAGCTTGAACTGCGACGGGTCCTTCAGCCGGACCGCCGCCGGCACCGGCTCGGCGAACGCCGCCTTCGCCAGAGCGCCGTAACCGAGCCGTCGGCCGTCCGGCGCGACGACACTGCCCGCCTCCGTCCGCAGCTGCGCGGCCGGCGTGTTCAGCTGCTTCGATGCGGCCGCGACGAGCATCGCGCGCAGCCGCGCGCCGATCTCGCGGTACTGCTGCCACGACGCCTTCATGCTGGTGGAACCGCCCACCATCTGGATGTGGAAGAACGGATCCTTGTAGGCCTCGCCCGCCGGCGCGAGCTCGCAGCGGACCTTGCTCCAGTCCGCGTCCAGCTCCTCGGCCACCAGCATCGGCAGCGCCGTCTGCACGCCCTGGCCGAAGTCGATCTTGCCGATCGTCACCGTGACGATCCCGTCGCCATCGATCGCGACGAAGGCCGAGGAGCTGCTGGAAGGGCTTGAGCCCTTCCGGAGCGCCGGCTGCGCTCGCGGCGGACGCGCCGCCCCCGGCTGCCTCCTGCGCACCGGCACCGGTGGCGTACAGCGCGAAGCCGGACGCCAGGCTCATCTTCAGGAACACGCGCCGGCCGAGGCCACCGCCTCCGGTCGACGCGAGGCCGGCGGCGCCGGCGCGGTCACCGGCCTCCATGCCGGCATCCTCGATGCCCTCGGGCAACTCACCGCTCAGGTACTGGAACATGGGTCGCATGTCGTGCTCCTTCAGGCGAGCGCCGAGGCGGCGTCCTTGACGGCGGCATGGATCCGCACGTAGGTGCCGCAGCGGCAGAGGTTGGCGCTCATGGCGGCGTCGATGTCGGCGTCGCTGGGCTTGGGATTGGTCTTGAGCAGCGCCACCGCGGCCATGATCTGGCCGCTCTGGCAGTAGCCGCATTGCACGACGTCGTGCTTGACCCACGCGTCCTGCACCGCCAGGCCGATGCGGTCGCCGCCGATGGCCTCGATCGTGGTGATCTGCTGGCCGGCCACCGATTCGATCGGCGTGACGCAGGCGCGGCGCTGCTCGCCGTCGATGTGCACCGTGCAGGCGCCGCAGACAGCGATGCCGCAGCCGAACTTGGTCCCTGTCATGCCCAGCGTGTCCCGCAGGACCCACAGCACCGGCGTGTCGCCCGGGACGTCGACTTGTTGCGCTTGTCCGTTGAGACGGAACGAGATCATGGCTGGCTCCTCGAAGCTTGCTGGTCGTTGATGCCGCTCGTGCCGCCTGTGCCGCCTGTGCCGCGGGGGCGCTGGTGGCGCCGGTCGCTCCGGCGGCATCGGTGCCGTTCGTGGCGAGTGCGCGCAGGTGCTCGACGACGCCTTGCGTCGCGTCGGCCTTCGTCGTGCCGACGGACTTGCGCAGCGGCTCGGTGGCGTCGCAGGGCGCGCCGTTGCGGATCCAGGTCCGCACCTGCTCGTCGAAGGTCGCCTTGTCCAGCGGCGGCAGCGCGCGTCCCGGTCCGGGCTTCCAGCCCCAGGCGACGAGGTGGTCGGTGACCATGTGCTGCTCGAGCATCGCCAGCGAGCGGTGGCCGTTGGTCCCGGGCTCGCGGAAGACCTTGCACAGCGCCGCGCCCTGCAGGCCGACCCAGTTCATCTTCATGGTCGCCGGCGGCATGTGCCAGCCGGGCTTGCCGTCGGTCTCCAGTCCCGGCGGCGCGTGCGGCAGCGGGCTGTTCTGCGTCGAGTGGCAGGTCGTGCACTGCAGCGGCGCGACGCCCTTGCCGTCCGGGCCCCGCTGCACCGGCGGGTAGTGCAGGCGGCTGAAGTCGCCCTGCAGCGGGGAGTCCGGCACGTGACAGTTCAGACATCGCGGATGTTTCAGCACGCGCTCCAGCTGCGCGAAGGCCGCGAGCCCGTCCTGCCGGTTCGGCGTCGCCGAGATCGGCGTCGGCTGGAAGTTGCCGGGATCGTCGGCGGCGTGGACGGGCGGCGTGACGGCCGCGAGCCCCAGCATGGCCGTGCAGGCCATCGCGCAGGGCGACGGCAGCGGCCATGACCACGAGGATCCCCAAGCGGGATCCCATGCGAAGCGAGCACCCATGTCCATCTCCTGATTGCTGCGTCGTGACCCGGGCAGTCTAGGAAGACGACGGGGGCCATGGCTTGCCTGATGCGACGGGAAACTTGCCCGATCCACCGGCGGCGACGACGGGCAAGGGAGACGCCCGGGAGCCCTCAGCGGGCGCGCGAGAAGTGCCTGGCCCCGGCGACACATCCGATGACGGCGACGGTGACCGCGAGCATCGCCGGACTCACCGATTCATGCAACAGCCCGGCGGCGAGCGCCAGTCCGAACAGCGGCTGCAGCAACTGCAGCTGTCCGACGGCCGCGATGCCGCCCTGGGCCAGGCCGCGGTACCAGAACACGAAGCCGATCAGCATGCTGAACAGCGACACGTAGCCGAGCCCCACCCAGGCCGCCGCGCCCACGCCCGTGACGCTGGCCGGCAGCCGCCACAGCGCGAGCGCGAGCATCGCCGGCAGCGACAGCACCAGCGCCCAGCAGATCACCTGCCAGCCGCCGAGCACACGGGAGAGCTTGGCGCCTTCCGCATAACCCAGTCCGCAGACGAGGATGGCCGCGAGCATCAGCAGGTCGCCGGCCGGCGAGGCGGTCAGGCCCTGTGCCGCCGCGAAGCCCATGACCAGCAGGCTGCCGAGGACGGAGAAGATCCAGAACACCGGCCGTGGCCGCTCGCCGCCGCGCAGCACGCCGAACGCGGCCGTCGACAGCGGCAGCAGCGCGATGAACACGACCGAGTGCGCCGAGGTCACGTGCTGCAGGGCCAACGCCGTCAGCAGCGGGAAGCCGATGACGACCCCGACCGCGACGATGACGAGGGGCACCGCCTGCGCGCGCGTCGGACGCGTCGCCCGCAGCCCCCACAAGGCCAGCAGCGCGAGTGCGCCCGCGATCGTGGCGCGCGCCGCCGTGAGGAAGACCGGATCGAAGTCCGCCACCGCGACCCGTGTCGCCGGCAGCGAGCCGCTGAAGATCAGCATGCCGATGAATCCGTTCAGCCAGCCTCGCGATGCGGTGTCCATGTCCTCGATGCCTCGATGGGGAGTGAGGACGCAGCGTAGGCGAGCGCATCAATACAATCAAAGAATTGTCATGGATACAGGCGGAACGAACGTCTGGCATTGGAGGCGGAAGGCATGGCGCAGCCCAGATACAAGGCGGTGGTGGACCGGCTGGCGGCGGAGATCCGGACCGGCGCGCTGCCGCCGGGCGCACGACTGCCGACGCACCGGGAGCTTGCCGGCCGCGAGGGCTTCGCGCTGGTGACGGCGACGCGGGTCTATGCGGAGCTGCAGGCCATGGGGCTGATCAGCGGCGAGACCGGACGCGGCACCTTCGTCAAGGAGACGGCGCTCGCGACCGGCCAGGGCGTGGACCTGGACGCGGTCGCGGCGGACATGGTCGACCTGAGCTTCAACTACCCCTCGCTGCCCGGCCAGGCCGAACTGCTGCGCGGCGCGCTGCGCCAGCTGGCCGGCGCGGGCGACCTGGAAGCGCTGCTGCGCTACCAGCCGCATGGCGGCCGCCCCGCGGACCGCGCGGCGATCGCGCGCCATCTGGCGCGACGCGGCCTGAGCGTCGACGGCGACCGGGTGCTGATCGTCGACGGCGCGCAGCACGGTCTGGCGGTGACGCTGATGGCGCTGCTGGAGCCGGGCGATGTCGTGGCCGTGGACGCGCTGACCTACCCTGGCTTCCGCCTGGTGGCCGGGATGCAGCGGCTGGAGCTGGCGTCGGTGCCGGCGGCTGGCGCGGGACCCGATCTCGACGCGCTGGAGGCCTTGTGCCGGCGACGTCGCGTGAAGGCGATCTACACGATGCCCACGCTGAACAACCCGCTCGGCTGGGTGATGGCCGCGACACGCCGTCGCGAGCTGGTGGCGCTGGCGCGGCGGCACGACCTGCTGATCATCGAGGACGGCGCGTACGCCTACCTCGCCGAAGATCCGCCGCCGCCGCTGGCGATGCTGGCGCCGGAGCGGACCGTCTACGTCTCGGGCTTCTCCAAGAGCGTCGCGGCGGGACTGCGCGTGGGCTTCGCGGTGGCGCCGGCGGATCGCGTCCACGCCCTGGAGCGGGCCATCCGCGCGACGACCTGGAACACGCCCGGCGTGATGACCGCGATCACCACCGGCTGGCTCGAAGACGGCACGGTGTCGCGGCTCGAAGCGCAGAAGCGCGAGGACGCGAAACGGCGCCAGCGCCTCGTGGCCGAGCGGCTGGGCGCGATGAAGCGGATCGGCCATCCGTCGTCCTACTTCGTGTGGCTGCCGCTGGGCGAGGAGGTCCGCGCAGACCAGGTCGCGATGGCGCTGCAGCACGAGCGGGTGTCGGTGTCGACGGCCGAGCCCTTCGCCACGACGAAGCAGGTGCCGCATGCGATCCGGCTGGCGCTCGGATCGGTGGACTTCGCGCGGCTGCGCGTCGCGCTCGACCGCGTCAGGGAGGCGATCGAGGCAAGGAGCTTCTGACGCTTGACCAGGTCCGCGCGGTCGCCATCAGTCGCCGCCAGGCCCTGGACGGGCGACGCGCACACGAAGGCCGCACGACCTGCGCGCCGCGCTCAACGGGCAGGCTGACGGTAGACCAGCACCTTCAGCGCCCGCTCGTCCGACACATCGGCGAAGGCCTCGGGGTTGGCGACGCGCTCGACGAACTCGAGCCCGGGCGCCTCCGCGGCGATCGTCTCGCGCAGGAAACCGGGGCCGAGCTTGGGCGTGTTCAGGCACACGAGCGCTTGGCCGCCGGGCGCCAGCAGCTCGGGCAGCTTGCGGGCGAGCCGCGCATAGTCCTTGGTCGCGACGAAGCTGCCCTTCTGGAAGCTCGGCGGATCCAGCACGACGAGGTCGTAGGGCGCGCCGCGCCGGATCTTTCCCCACGAGTTGAAGATGTCGTGCGCATGGAACGCGGCGCGATCCTGCACGCCGTTGAGCTGGTGGTTGCGCCGGCCGGTCGAGAGCGGGCCGCGCGCCATGTCGTAGTTCTCCACGGCGCCGGCGCCCGCATGCCGTGCGACGACCGAGAACGCGCAGGTGTAGGCGAAGAGGTTGAGCACCGAGCCGCCCGGATGCGCCTGCGCCCAGCGTCGCACCCAGCGGCGGCCTTCGGCCATGTCGAGGAAGAAGCCGTGGTTCTGGCCGTGCGGCAGGTTGACGTGGAAACGCACGCCGTCTTCCTCGACGACATGCTCGTCGGGCAGCGCGCCGGCCATCAGGCGGTTGGTGGGCCGGTTCTCGTCGCGGTGCTGGAAGAGCCAGTTCAGCGGTTCGCCCGGCGCGATCTCGGCCCAGCGCGCGGTGAGCGCATCGCCGATGCGGGCGAGCTCCTCGTCCGTGACCGGCGCGAAGCTGGTCAGCAGGAAGACCGGCGGATAAGCGTCCAGCGCCCACTGCTCGCAGCCGGGAAAGCGGCCTCCGCGACCGTGGAAGACGCGGCAGGCGTCGGTGGGCCGCTGGAGCGTGGCGATGGCGTCGAGGAGCGCTTGCATGGAGGGACTCGGAGAAGGGGCGCCAGTGTAGACAGGCGGGCAGACTTTGATCGGCCAGCATCATTTCGCTATTTTCGAGTTGATGGTGACCGCGATAGGATGCTCCTTATGAGCACCTCGAAGCCTTCCGCCTCCGTCCGCCCGTCTCGAAGTCGCAGGGCGAAGCCGCCGCCGGCTCCACTGGCGGAGCTCGAGAAGCCGCGACGCAGATCGAAGCCGATGCGCCTCGCGCCGGGCGCGAGCAACAGCGCGCCGGAATCGGTCAGCGCCGCCATCCAGCGAGCGCTTGCGATCTGCGCGCATCTGAGCGCGGACGAGCCCTATCCGGCGCCGGAAGCATTGGCTGACGTGCATCGCACCTTGGAACAGGCGCTGATCGACCTGGAAGTGCTGGCAAGTTCGGTGATGCGGGTGAGGGACCAGACCTTTGGAGATCGACGGGTGAAAGTGGAGTATCTGGCGGACCCCACGCAGCCGGGATCGGTGCTGCTTCGATTGGTACCGGCCACGGCGCCCGCCAAGGCAGAGCCCGCGTCGGATCTGATCCGGACGTCGGAAGCGGCCCAGTTGCTGGGCTTGAGCCGGCCTCACGTAGCGATGTTGTGCGATCGCGGCCTCTTGGGTGCAGTCGCAGTCACCCAAGGCGGGCAACGGCGAGTCTCGCGGGATCGAGTGCTGGTGTACCGCGACGAGCATCTGCGTCGACGTGCGCATCTTGACGAGATGAACGAGTTGGTCGCCCCTCTCATGGAGGCGGAACTGGCGGACGCCGTGGCGGCTCTTGAACGCGACGGATGGCTCGTGGGCGACTCCGAGGTTACCAAGAGCGCTGCCCCGTCGCCGTCGAGCAACAGGCCGGCCCGCAAGGAGGACAGGCCCGCCCGCAAGCCTGCGGGCAACGTTTCCAAGAGCAAATCGACCAAGAGGGCCCGCCCTGGATGAAGCCTCTTCAGAAGTGCCCCACACCCACCCTGGAAGCGCTGGTCGATTCGGCTGCTCTTGCCGTGTTCCTGGATGCCAACGTGCTGATCCCCCAGTACCTGCGCGCAGTCTTTCTGGACTTGGCTGAAGCTCAGCTCTTCCTGCCGTTCTGGTCTCAGACAGAACGAAAGAACGCCAGGTCCTGACAGCGCCCGGCTCACATGCCCTGCAAGACACATGCAGCCGTGAGCACGCAACGACAGCGACACCCGTTGACGAAGCTTTACCGTCGGGTCATCGACGGCAGCACAGAGCGCGGCGATGCTCGGGGCTCCACTTCAGCGGAGTTCCCATGAAAGCAGTCCTGACCGCCATGGCCGGCGCCGTGGTCGCCACCCTGGCCCTCACCGCCCTGCCCGCGCAGGCTCAGAACGGCAAGGCCGCCCAGAAGCTCGAGGACCGGTTCGCCGCCGCGGACAAGGACCACGACGGCAAGCTCACCAAGGCCGAAGCCGAGGCCGGCATGCCCCGTCTGGCCAAGCACTTCGACGAGGTCGACACGCAGAAGACCGGCGCAGTCACGCTCGACCAGGTCAAGCAGTACGCCGCGGCCCAGATGAAGGACCGCAAGAAGTAAGCCCGCCGTCGCCCTCGGCGACTGGCCTCGACCGGCCTCGACCGGCTCCCCCGCGGCGCCCCGCCCTCACCGGCGTGGGCGCCGCGCCACATCCGCGCCGCTCTTTGCATCGCGCACCTCGGTCATTGCGCCTCGGCCAATCGGCGGGGCCGCCGGTGTCCCGCCTCGTTCTGGTGCCTCCGACGGCTCCTCGATCACACATCGGGGATGACCGACCGACTTCGACAGGTCGGGCCGCCACACATCCCCGTCATCGACCGCCGGGATGCCTGGTCCGGAGCATCCAGGCCCAGGGAAGTCAATCCTCTTTCGAAGCCTTTCCGTACCCCCTGTCGCCGCGCGGGGAACCGCCCAAGAATCCGGTCCGTTGTCGCACGCGCGGCGTCAGGAACGAGCAGGCATCACATGTTTCGGGCAGCGGTCTTGGAGTCTCGGCAGGCCTCATGGATGGGGAGCATCCGCGTCGCGCAGCGACCGGAATTCGCGCTCGTCGCGTCGATCGCGACCGTGCTGGCCATCGCGTTGATCGGCTTCGCGCTGATCGGGCAGGTCTCGCGCAAGGCGCGTGTGCCGGGGCTGCTGATGCCGGTCGGCGGGCTGTTGCAGGTGGCCGCGCCGCTGGCCGGACAGGTCGAGGAGCTGCTGGTCGACGAGGGCGACCTGGTGCGACGCGGACAGGCCCTGGTGCGCGTGCGCAGCGAGCGCCTGGTCGACGGCGGCGACATGACGGCGCTCAACCTGCGCGCGATCGAGGCCCGGCGCGAGAGCCTCGAGACCGAGCGGCGGCTGCAGCGCCGGCAGGCGGACGAACACCGCGAGACCCTCGTCGCGCGCCTGCGCAGCCTGCGCGCAGAAACAGTGCAGGCGACCGAGGAGCTGGGCATGGTCCGCCAGCGCGTCGAACTCGCACAGCGCAGCCTGAAGCGTTATGCGGCGCTGGCGGCGAGCGGCTATGTGTCCGAGATCCAGACCCAGCAGAAGGACGAGGAGCTGCTGGACCTTCGCGCGCGGGAGCGCGGCGCGCAGCGCGCCATCGAGACACTGACGCGCGAATCGCAGTCGCTGGCATCGGAACTCGCCTCGATTCCGACGGGATTGGCGACCTCGCTGACACAGCTCGATCGCGTCGCCGCGCAACTCACGCAGGAGCGCGCCGAGCTGCAGGCCCGCGCCGGCGTTGCCGTCACCGCACCGCGCGACGGGCGCGTCAGCGCCCTGCCCTTCCGCAACGGACAGGCGGTCCAGGCCGGCCAGACGCTGGTCACGCTGGTGCCGACGCCCGGCATGTCGCCCCCGGCACTGCGGCGTCCGACGCCGCGGCATCCGGCACTTCGGCCCCGGGCATGACACCGGGCATGACACCGGGTAGGACACCGGGCATGGCGCCCGGTGCGGCACCAGGCCCTGCGCCGAGACTCCTTGCCCAGCTCTACGCGCCGAGCCGCACGGTGGGCTTCGTGCAGCCGGGCCAGCCGGTGTGGCTGCGCTACGCGGCCTATCCGTACCAGAAGTTCGGCATGGCCCGGGGCCAGGTCGCCCAGGTGAGTCCGACGCCCATCGCGCCGCAGGACCTGCCGGCCGGGCAGGCGCAGGCACTCGTCAGCGCGGCGCAGGCCAACGAGCCGCTGTACCGGATCGACGTGCGGCTGGACCGTGACGACATCGCCGCCTACGGCCAGGCGGTGCCGCTGCGCGCCGGCATGGCGCTGGACGCCGACGTGACCCTGGAGCGCCGACGCATCTGGGAGTGGCTGCTGGAGCCCCTGCTCGCGACGGCGGGACGGGTCCGGCCATGACCGTGCGTCCGACCCTCGTCCTGCAGTCCGAGATCGCCGAATGCGGCCTTGCCTGCCTGGCCATGATCGCCACGGCGCACGGGACTGCCGTGACCTTGCCCGAACTGCGCGGCCGCTTCCCCGCCGCGCTGAAGGGCATGGCGCTGCGCGACGTGCTCGAGGTCGCCGCCGGCCTGGGCTTCTCCGGCCGGCCGCTGAAGCTCGACCTGTCGCTGCTGGGCAAGTTGTCGCTGCCTTGCATCCTGCACTGGGACATGAACCACTTCGTCGTGCTGACGAAGGTGCGCGGCCAGGTCGTCACCGTGCTCGATCCCGCCGTCGGCGCGCGTCGGTTGACGCTGGCCGAGGTCTCCGCGCACTTCACCGGCGTCGCGGTCGAATTCACCCCGAACGCCGCCTTCCGGCCCGTCGCGCCCGCGCCGCGCGTGTCGCTGGGCGCGCTCACCGGCAAGGTGCTCGGGCTGCGCCGCTCGCTGACGCAGGTCCTGCTGGTCGCGCTGGTGCTGGAGCTCTTCGCGATCGTCGCGCCGCTGTGCAACCAGCTCATCGTCGACGACGTGCTCAGCTCCGGCGACCGCGACCTGCTGAAGGTGCTCGTGACCGGCTTCGGCCTGCTGCTCGTCACGCAGACGGCGCTGGGCCTGGCGCGCTCGTGGATGCTGATCCTGCTGTCGCAGACCTTGTCGCTGCAGTGGCGCGGCAACACCTTCGCCCACCTGATGCGCCTGCCGGTCGGCTTCTTCGAGCGGCGGCACCTCGGCGACATCACCTCGCGCTTCGGCGCCGTCGAGGCGATCCAGAAGACGCTGACCACCTCCGCGGTCGAGGCGATGCTCGACGGCCTGATGGCCGTGGCGGCGCTGGTCATGATGGCGCTCTACGCCTGGCCGCTGGCGCTCGTCGTGCTGGGCGCCGTCGCGGTGTACGGGCTGCTGCGCTGGGCCGCGTACCGGCCGCTGAAGGAGGCGTCCGCGGAGCGGCTCGTCGTCGCCGCGCGCGAGAACACGCACTTCCTCGAGACGCTTCGCGCGATGACGCCGCTGAAGCTGTTCGGCCGCGAGCAGGAGCGCGGCGCGCAATGGCAGAACCTGATCGTCGAGGTCCAGAACCGCGACATCCGCACCGCCAGACTGGCGATGGCGATGAGCACGGCCAACGCCTTCGTCTTCGGCGTGGAGAACCTGGCGGTGCTGTACCTCGGCGCCGGCCTGATCCTGGACGGGCAGCAGGCCGGCAGCGTGACGATGACGGTGGGCATGCTGTTCGCGTTCCTCAGCTACCGGACGCAGTTCACCGGGCGGGTGTCGGCGCTGATCGACTTCGCGGTCGAGTTCCGCATGCTCGGCCTGCACGCCGAGCGGCTGGCCGACATCGCGCTGGCGCCGCCGGAGCCCGACGAGGCGGCCGCCAACGACCTCGCGCACCTGGACGCGAGTCTGGAACTGCGCGACGTCAGCTTCCGCTATGGCGAGCGCGAGCCGTGGATCCTGCGCCATGTGACGCTGACGGTGCCGGCGGGCCAGAGCGTCGCGATCACCGGGCCCAGCGGCGCGGGCAAGACGACGCTGCTGAAGGTGCTGCTGGGCCTGCTGGAGCCGGTCGAGGGCGAGGTGCGCTACGGCGGCATCCCGCTGCGCCAGCTGGGCCTGAAGAACGTGCGCGGCCGCATCGGCACGGTGATGCAGGAGGACGTGCTGCTGAGCGGCTCGCTGGCGGACAACATCGCATTCTTCGACGCCAGGCAGGACCTGGCGCGGGTGCGGGCCTGCGCGGTGCTGGCGCAGATCGATGAGGACATCCGCGCGATGCCGATGGGGTACCAGACGCTGGTCGGCGATCTGGGCGGCGGGCTGTCGGGCGGCCAGAAGCAGCGGGTGCTGCTGGCGCGCGCGCTGTACCGCGAGCCGAAGATCCTGGCGCTGGACGAGGCGACGAGCCACCTGGACGTCGAGCGTGAGCGCGCGGTGGCGGCGCACCTCGCCGACCTGCCGCTGACGCGGCTGATCATCGCGCACCGGCCGGACACGATCGCCGGGGCGGAACGCGTGGTGGTACTCGAGCGCGGTGCGCTTCGCGAGGCCTCGCCTCTCCCCTTCCGGTGGCCCCCATCGACGCCCTCTCGCGGGGAGTTTCATTGCCAGCCCCTCGACCTAGAGTTGATCCACATCGACGGCGGAACGGCCTTCCACCGGTCCCGTCGATGGGTGTTCATCCGCGGCATGGGGCTGCGGACGAACGGGTCCTCATGACTGACATGACACGAAAGGCAGATGATGTTCGAAGAGCTGACGACGCAGGAGATCGCGCTGGTGAGCGGCGGCGATCACTGGGCGGGCACGCCGGAGGGCCGTGCGCCCTGCCAGGTCTCGTACGAGTTCCTGATGGGATGGTGAGCGGTTCGCCGAGGCACTGATCGTGACCCGGTGGCCGGGACGTCTGCGAGAGGCTTGCAGACGTCCAAGAGAAAAGGGCCGGCGCGAGACATCGCGTCGGCCCGTTGCGGTGATCGGTCCGATCACCGCGCGTTCAGCAGAGGATCCGCGGCGGGTCCTCGCAGGACCGGCGCAGGATCAGCGCTGGATCACTTGTTCTCGATCGGCTTGCTGACGTCGCGTTCGAACCACTTGGTGGAGATCTTGGCGTAGGTGCCGTCGGCCTGGAGGTCGGCGAGCGCCTTGTCGATGGCGGCCTGGAACTTGGGGCTGCCCTTGCGGAACGGGATCGCGTTGGTGGCGGGCTTGCCGATGGCGGCGCCGGCCTTGACGGGCAGCTTGGTCTTGTCCTTGAGGTAGGGGATCAGCAGGCTGTCGTTGAGGGCGGCATCGATGCGGCCGGTGGCGAGGTCCTGCAGGTACTCGGTGGCGCCGGGATAGGTGCGGACTTCGGCGCCCTCCCAGGACTTGGCGAGCTCGGCGAAGTTGGAGCCTTGTCCGACGCCGACCTTCTTGCCCTTGAGGTCCGCGGCGGTGTTGAGCGCGCGGGTCTCGTTGGCGCGGATGATCAGCTGCGGATACGAGGTGACGTAGGGGGCGCTGAAGTCGAAGGTCTTGCGGCGCTCGTCGGTGGCGGCGACCTGGTTGACGATGACGTCGTACTTGCCCGCCTGCAGGCCGGCGAGGATGCCGCTCCATTCGGTGGTCGTGAACTCGGGCTTGACGCCGAGCTTGGCGGCGAGGGCCTTGGCGATGTCGACGTCGAAGCCGTCGAGCTGGCCCTTGGCGTCCTTGAAGTTGAACGGCGGGTAGGTGCCCTCGACGGCGACGCGCAGCGTGCCGCGGGACTTCACGTCGTCGAGCAGGTCGGCGGCGTGGGCCGCGAGCGAAGCGCCGGCGAGCAGCGCGGCTGCGATCAGGGAAGTGCGGAGTGCTTTCATGGGGCCCCTCGTTGTTCGTAGGAAGGGCCGATGTTGCCACCAGTCGCCCCCGTCAACGGGCATATGGATATGCCGCGCAAGACATGAGGGACAGGCTGAAGCCGGTTGTCGTGAGCGTCATCCACAGTCCAGCTGATGCGGCCCGCTGTGCGCCTCGATACCGTCGGGCTCCCATTCTTTTGAGAGCATCTCATGGCGATTGCAGCAAATTCCCCTGTAACGTTTCAATTCGCCCGCCAGGGCGGGGCAGACATCCAATGCCAGGTTCAGGTCTGGCATAAGAAGGACAAATATTCGCCCGCCGACCGTCCGATCAAGCTCATCAACTTCACGAACCCGCTCGTTGTGCACGAAGCTGAATCGTTGCAGCTTCCCAAAGGACCGTACGTATGTGTGTTGATCGGAATCGCCCGCGAGGCGTTGAATGGCATCTACAACGCACAGTTGGACATTGAGGGGGTCAAGGCCTTCCAAAAGAACGGCGATGCCAACAGCTCTTCAAAGCCAAATGACATTGTCAATCTCCGTGCGGACATCGAGATGGTGGTCTCATGAGGCACGCTTCAAGCCTTATCCTGGTACTCACGACGTCATGTGCTACAGGCGCAGTCTTCGCACAAGGAACTGCGACATCGACGGAAATCACGGACATCAAAGAGCTCTTGACTGACACTGCGGCCGGGCAGGTGTCTGCGGGGAAAGTGCTGGGCATTGGCGGAGACGCCGTCATCGCGGTTGAGAACGCACGCACATTGGTGGCTGCCATTAAATCGGTCAGCAACAATGGCGGGCAGGCGGGTGTTTCATTTACACCGGCTCGAAGCGCTTTGCTTCCGATGAGTCTGTCGACTTACGCCAAAAACGATGCCTTTGGCTACTTGGCAAGGGCTTGGGGCAACACCACCTTCTCCTATGCACAAGGCAGTTCGAAGGTCAGCAATGTCGATATGTCTCGTCGGGCCGTTTCCATCGAGAGCAGCCTTATTCTGGACCGAGACTTTGACCCACTCATTGCGGTCCATAAGTCCTGCACTTGGAGCCCACCGATCACTGCGCCGGGTCAGATTGGAGACACCGCGGCAGCGAACACGGCCTACACCAACTGCATCGTGGCCAAGGAAGCCGAGTTGGCAAAGAAATGGAATCTATCGCGCCTATCCCTTTCTGTCGCAACTGGAAAGGTTCGAGCGGATGAAGGTCGCTCCACGAGCCTAGGGACAGCATTCGCCGGCAGCTTGATATACGGCTTCGATCATCTGGGATCGAAGATGCTAGAAGAGGGTGCCGCGATTTCAGTGACCTGGAAGCACACGAGGAATGAGCCCGTTCTCACCGAATTGGCCAAGGGATCCGTTGTCAAGACGAATACGACGCTGATTGCCGCTCGCATCAGCGGCGGGACGTCGAAGGTCCGAGGCCTGATAGAAGCGAGCGATGTGCGAGGCACTCAGAAAGCGGTGCCTTCGCAGACCGTTTTCAAACATGCAGTCGGCATCGACGTTCGATTGAGCGAGGGCACATGGCTCGCGTTACGTGCTGGGAAACAACGCAAGAAGAACGGAGACGGTGTCGAGTCTGCGTCGCTACTAGACTTTTCGTTCAGTCCCAAGAGCAACATCCTTTGATGCCCATCGCTGATCCTGTATGACGGATCTGCGGCAGTTCTAGAAGCTGTGCCGCATCCCCATCGCGACCACGGTGGGCTTCTCGCCGATGCCGACGCCCAGCGGGTTGATCGCGAAGTCGTAGGCGGCGCGGGCCTGGTTGTCGATGCGCGAGACGTAGGCGTAGAAGCCGGTGCGCTTGGACAGCGTGTAGTCCGCGCCGAGGGTCCACTGCCGCGAGCCGGTGTCGTCGCCGGCGGACACGAAGCCGACGCGGGTGCCGGCGGGGCCCTTGCCCTCGCCCGCGTGGGTGAAGCTGGCGCGCAGGCTGGTGGCGCCGATCTGCCAGGTCGCGGCGACGAAGACGCTGTCGCGGGTCAAGGCGCCGAGCGGCGTCTCGTAGCGCAGGCGCTCGATGGCGGCGGCGAGTCGCCCCGGCCCGAACCGGTAGGCGGCGCCGAGCTTGGTGGCGGAGTCGGTGAGATGCGGGCCCTGGTAGTCGCGATGCTGCTCGTGGGCGAGCGCGAGGTTCCAGGGGCCGTCGTCCCAGGTGAGGGAGCCGGACAGCAGCTGCGGGCGCGCGCCGTTGGGACCGACCTCGCCGTCGTTGAAGGCGTAGCCGAAGCGGCCGCTGAGACCCGGCAGGCCGCTCCACGCGGGCGTCCAGTATTGGACGATGTTCTGCTGCCGTCGGTCGAAGGACGCGGTGTTGCCCAGGTGGTTGGTGGTGGGCGCGGAGCCGTTGGCCATCAGGGCCATGTAGCCGGCGGTGGTCGGGTACCAGGGATCGAGGGTGCTGGTGGCCAGCAGGTACGGCGTGCCCCAGTGGCCGGCGAACACCAGGCCGTAAGGCGTCTGCAGCCCGACGCGGGTGTCGCGGTTGGCCAGGGACGGGCCGACGCCGGAGTCGAGCGCGAGCGAGCCCTCGATCTGGAACAGCGCCTGCACGCCGTCGCCCAGGTCCTCGACGCCGCGGAAGCCGATGACGGAGCGGTTGTTGGACTCGCGGTTGACGGCGCGGTCGCGCGGCGAATGGCCGGCGTCGGCATGCTCGAGGGAGACGTTGAGGCGGCCGTAGACGGTGACCGTGGATTGGGCGTGGGCGGCGGACGCGATGAGCGCGAGGCCGCCGAGGACGAGCGAGGGGAAGGAGCGCGACTGCATCGGAGCGAGCGAGGTGGCGTCACACCGATGTTGGCTCGGCGGCGGCGTTGGCGATTCTCTCGTTCGGGGGAGTCGGCATGGCGCGTCGATCGGCGCGGCGATGCCAGCACTCGAAGGCGATCGCGAGCAGGACGAGCGCCAGGCCGATGGCGGGTCGCATCGGCGCGAACTCTTCGGGGCTCAGCAGCGGCGACACCATGAGGCTGCGGCCCTTCAGCAGGTCCAGCGTCACGGTCATCGCAAGATGAAGCACCGTCGTGCAGACCACCGACCGCGTGCGCAGGAAGACGAGGCCCAGCAACAGGGCCCCGGGAATGATGAGGACCACGTCCTTCTTCGCATGCATCGCCGTGAATATCACGGCCGCACCGACGAGGCCGGCCACCTCGCTGGAGAAGAGCCTGGCAATCAATGGCTGGAGCAGCGCCCGGTGAAACAGCTCCTCGAGGAAGGCGGAGATGGCCATCGTCGCCAATGTCGTTTCCCAGAGTTCCGGATGCACATTCGGATTGATCGGGTAGAACCCGTTCGTCAGGATTGCCGGGCAATCGACGAGCAACGCCGCCGCCAGGATCAACGCGGTCGCGCCGACAGCCAGTCCGAGGGTGGCACGCAGCCGAATCCGGAAGAGCGTGCGCAACGAATCCCCGCGCTTGAGGAGGGACAGCATCCAGAGCGCCGCGAGCATCTGAACGCAGATCAACGAGAGGCCCCACAGGGGAGGCACCCGTCGCGTCGGATCGGCGGCGACAGCATCCAGGACCGCGCGTCCGGTGATGCCCACCAGGACGCACACGGCGGCGGCAGAAAGCAGCAACAGCGTGAATTCGAGAAACCGCTTGGCGGCACGGCCCAGGAATTCGATGGGCGGATCAATATCTTGAATAGGGTCGATCGGGTTTGAAATCATCGCTCAAATCCTATTCAACCCGACAGACGCGGCAATGGGAGCTTCCCGATTACTTAAATCAGCGAGGACAATGACTTGAGTTAATAGATTCGACAGAAAACCATCGCAAACCCCATGAGGTTGATTAACTGGCGTGCGCCAAACAGGAATATCGGAAAACCTGCGGCGGATTTTTTCCAGCCACCCCTGACCCGTGGCCCCTTGGCGCCCTGTTTCATTCCGCGCGCCGCACGTCAACGCCTCCTTCACCAAGCCTTCAAGCATCGCGGGTAGCCTCCGTCGCCAAAGCCGGGCACACCGGCGCCGAAGAAAGCGATCGTGGTCATGCAGCGCGTCGAGGGGGTGAGCGTGGGTGGGGACCGGCAGGAGGCGGCAGGCGTGACCGTCGCCGCGCGGCGGACGGGCGTGCGCCGTCGTGCCGTGGTGCTGGCGCCGCTGCTCGCGCTGGGGGCGGAGGCCTCGGCCGCGCCGGTGGTGCCCATGACGCAGGTCGTGCCGCTCGCGCTGCCGGAGGGGATCAACATCGCGCGGATCAAGCCGGTGCTCGAGCTCATCGGCCGGAACGCGGAACTCGCGTGGGACTACCAGCTGGTGCCGGTGCCGCGCCTGCTGACGCTGGTGGAGAACGGCTGGACGCTGGGGTTCGGGGCCGGGCGGTCGTCGAGCCGCTCGTCGCGGCTGCTGTTCTCGGAGGACGTCTTCGTCAGCGGCGTGTGGCCGATCGCCAGGAGCGAGGTGGATCGCGAGCTGCGCGCGGTGGAGGACCTCAAGGACCTGCGGGTGTGCCTGGTGCGGGGCCTCGATTACGGACGCACGCTGGAAGAGGCCAAGGGGTCACTCTTTGCCGCGGAGTACGTGTCCGGGGATTTCCGGACGAGGATCCGGCAGCTCATGGCCGGCCGCTGCGACGTGCTGCTGGCGAATCACTTCAATGCGGATGTGCGGGTGCTGAGGCAGCGCATCACGGACTCGGGCGGCAACCTGGAGCGGCTGAAGGTCGGCCCCGCGCCGCTGGGCAACCTGGCCGAGCGCTTCGTGACGGCGCGGGGCAGCAGCCTGGCGGCGCTGGTGCCGGTGCTGGACCAGGCGGTGCGGAACAACCGCCGCGAGATCGGGCAGCTGCTGGGCGCGGAGGACTGAGCGTGCCGCCCGCCGCGGCGCTCAGCGGGCGGTGTTGATGCGGGCGCGCTCCACCGCGTCCATCACGGTCTTCTCGATCTTCGCCTGATCGGCATTGAACTTGTCGTTCATGGCTTGGCTGCGGGCCACCACCGCCTGGATCTCCTCGACCTTCGCGTTGTATTGCTTCAGGACCGCCTCGTCGCTGAACACCAGCTGAACCTGGGCGCCCTTCTTCAGCTGGACGCTCTTCCGGTGGGTGTCGAGCAGCGTCAGGAGTTCGACCGCATGGCGATGGAAGTCGGTCCGCCAAGCTGCCAGGTCCATGTAGTAGTCGTACTGCCGCGTGACCTGCTCGTTGAAGCGGTTGCCCGCCGTCGCCGAGTCGTAGGGGGCCTTCTTCATCTCGGCCAGGACCTTGCGTTCGCCCTGCTCGATCACGGTGGTCATCTGGTCCTCGAACTCGCTGTTCCAGGTCGACGCCGCCCGCAGCTTCGCCATGGAACGCGCGCGGCTGGCCGCGTTGGTCGACTGTTCGGGATGGAGCATGCCGTCGACGTCGAGCGCGTCCCACTTGGCCTCGTAGGCATCGAGGACCCGCTTGATCTCGCGGCGGAAGCCGATCTGCGACAGCAGCAGCGGCTCGTACGGGCCGATGTCGGCGGCCTTGATGGCGGCGTCGGTCGGGAACTTGCCGCGCTGGAGGACCTGCAGGAACGGGGTGGCCTTGACGATGGAGCGTTCGTACTCCCGGAGGTCGCGGGCGCGCTGGTCGCAGGCGCCGAGGCCGAGCGTGAGGACGATCAGGCCGGCGATCGCGGCCAGGCGTGCGTGATGCCGTACGTGAGACCGTGCGTGAGGCCGCCAAAGGGCGGAAATGGTGGTGGACATGGGCCCCTCCCTGGGGTGATGGGCGCGACTGCGGCGCTGTTGTTCTGAGTGCGGGCGGATTCTGGCCGACAACCGCGGCAGGCCGGCGGGCTTCAGGCGCCGAATGCGTACTCGATAACGCTTGGGGCGCGTTCTTGCGCCAGTCTGGTGCACCGGAGGTGACGCGGTCGCGATACTCGCCGTTCGTCTTCAGGGAGAGAGCCGACATGGCCAGAGAGAAGAAGGGGTCCTCGGGAGAGGGTTCGGTGAATCCGGTCGCATGGCCGGGCGCGGTGGTGTCCTTCCTTCGGCAGCTCGCGGGACGGACGCGGCGCGAGCAGTCCGCCCGAGGGGAGGCTGCCGCCGCGATCGAGGGCATGACCTGGCACCAGTTCGAGCTGCAACTCGGCGAGGCGTTCCGGCAGAAGGGCTTCACCGTGGTCGAGATCGGCGGCGGTGGCCCCGATGGCGGCGTCGACCTCGTGCTGCGCAAGCCGGCGAGGACGGGGAACGAGACCTTCCTCGTCCAGTGCCGGCACTGGAAGGCCCACAAGGTGGGGGTCAGCGCGGCGAGGGACCTCTACGGGGTGATGGCGGCGCGCAGCGCCGCGGGTGGAGTTCGTGGTGACGTCGGGTCGGTTCACCAGGGAAGCGATCTCGTTCGCGGAGGGCCGCAACATGCGGCTCATCGACGGGCCGAAGCTGGCGGCGCTGCTGGCCGCCTCGGCCGCGCCGCCGCTCGACTCGCAGCCCGCGTCGCAGCCGGCGCCGGCGGATGTCACGATGGTGGTCTGCCCGGCGTGTTCGCAGCCGATGGTGCTGCGCACGCTCAAGCGCGGGCCGACGGCGGGTCAGCAGCTCTATGCGTGCTCGACGTATCCGGTGTGCAAGGGAACGAGGCCGGCCTGACGCCCGACGCCTGACTCCCGGCGCCAGACGCTCAGGGTTGCAGCGCGCAGATGCCGGAGCTGCCGATCTCCGGGCGCGCAATGGGCTCCTCGCTGAGGTCGCACACCAGCCGCAGCGGCTTGCCGCCCAGTTCGCCGAGCTCGTCGTAGTTGTGCTTCGAGTGGTACCACCCTTGGTAGGTCTTGCCCTGCCAGACGAACTGAAGGCGCTGCTCGACGACCGGCTCGTGGGGGAGCAGGCTGCCGCTGAACGAGCGCCCCATGATGGCGGGGAACTGATAGCGCCCGTTGGCGTCGGTGCGGGTCACGTTCCTGGCCTTCTCGTCCGTCCAGTGCCAGGAGTAGTCCTGCAGGACCTCGACGCCTTGCACCGGTTTGCCCCCCATCAGGACGATGCCGTCGACGGCGGAGAACAGGTGGAAGGTTTTCGAGAAGGCCATGGCGTGTCCCTGCGTGAAGAGTCCGATGGTGAGCACGGCCCAGGCCGCGATGCGATGGAGAAGCGCGCGTCTCACGGCTGCACCGTGCAGATGCCGAAGCTGCGGATCTCCGGGCGGCCGACGGCCTCGTCCTTGAGGTCGCAGACCAGCCGAAGGGGCTTGCCCTTGAGCTCGCCCTGATCCTCGTAGTTGTCCTTGCCATGGGACCATCCGTCGATGACCTTGCCTTGATGGACGAACAGGATGCTCTGCTCGATGACCGGCTGGTGCGGCAGCAGGCTGCCGGTGATCGAGCGCCCGGTGACGACCGGGAAATGGAAGCGCCCCTGGGCGTCGGTACGGGTCACGGCGCTGCCCTTCTTCTCGCCCCAGTGCCAGGACCAGGTCTGCTGGACCTCGAGGCCTTCCACCGGTTTTCCCTCCATCAGGACGGTCCCCTCCACGGCGGAGAACAGGGTGAAGGTCTTGAAGAAGGCCATGGTGAGTCCGAGTGCGAAGAGTGCGAGGGTGAGCACGGCCAACCAGGCGGCGATGCGTTTCATGGGGGAGGTCCTCGTGGGGCGATGTCGTCAGGCGGCGGGAGGTGCCTCAGGCGAGGATGGACTTGCCTTCCGCCAGCAGATCGAAGGCCTGGTGCGGGTTGACGCGCACGTAGTCGGCCTTGTCTTCGTCTTCCTGTTCCTCGGGATCGAGGTCATCCCACTCTTCCGTTTCGAGCGCCTCGTCGACCAGGAGTTCGGTGAGATCGGCGTCCTCGTCGGCGTGGGTGGGGTCGCCGGCGACCATCACGTAGGACGACAGATGCTGGACCTTGGCGAACTGCGACTTGGTGTGGAGGTCGATCCAGGCGCCCGGGCCGGAATCCAGCAAGGTCGCCTGGAGGTCGCCGACGACCTCCGTGACGCTGCCCCGGGAGGTGCAGACGATGGCCTCCTTCGCGGTGAGGGCGCCCGCGCCAAGGAACGCGGCGCCGTCAGCCACGATGAAGTTGCGGCAACGCACGGCACCGAGGACGACCAGGTAGGTGTCGTCGACGGGCTGGCTCGAGGAAACGAGGACGTTGCCGTCGATGTCGAGGTCGCCGGTGATCAGCAGGGCTTGGGTGGCGGGACGCCAGGCGGGGGTGGACTCGGTGATCTGGTCGACGACGGTCCATTCCAGGTGGTCCATCGCGAACACGCTGCGGACGTGCTCGGCGAAGGTGGCCGGGCAGCGGGAGAGGACGTCGTTCAGCTGCGCGAGCGCCGCTTCAGGCAAACCGCCAGGGTTCGTAGGGGCGCGGTCGGCTTGGGTGATCGTCAACTTCGGGCTCCAGGACTGGGATGGGTGAGGGCCAGGTCTTGCGCAGGAGCGAAAGAGGCCAGCCGGCCAGTCTAGGGCGGGGGGAATGTTGAAAGTCACTTGCCTGCTTGCGGATCCCGGTGCGGGTCTAGCTGATCAATCGGCTTCAGCTACAGGGCTCGGCAGCTCTCGAGAGGACTACGACACGAGATGCAGCACCTCAGTGACTCCGTCCTTGCGGGCGTAGTAGCCAGTCAGTTCTTCTTCGCCGCGAAGTCCGAACACTCGATAGATCCGGAATTCATCGGGGTGTTTCACCGAGGCCCTCACCCTGTTGGCGGAGATGAAAAACGCTGCGGACTTGGGGCAGGCTGTTGCCTTCACCTCGGTGTGAGACTCGCTCGTCCACTTCAAATGATCGTATGTCGTAACCCGAACGGCTAACAACGAATGCAACGGCCTCGACTTGATCAGCAAGATCCCGCCGGCCCGCCTCGACGAGCTTCTCGCCGCGAACTCCAAGACTGCGGTTCCTCTCGTCTCGAAGAGCCATGCCCAGTTCGTCTGATGTCTGCTTGAGCGGAGAGCTCGCGACACCTTCGCTAAGCGCCTCGGAGGCGCCACGTCCAGCAGCTTGCTTGGCGTAATCGGAAGATTTGAATGCATCGTCACCGGCATCAGCCGCGGCGGCGAGAACAGCGGCCCCATCGGCCTCAGGTCGGAACCCGAAAAGCTCCCAGCGCATTACGCGCCAGACGAACTCGCATGGGTTCTGCTTCTCGAGGTCGTGCTCGATGTACTCGAGGAGGCCGAGATAGGCGTTTTCGCTTTGCCGTACCGAGCGAATGAATAAGTGAAAGTTGCTCTCTGCCCGGGGTCGTGAGCACTCAGGCGTTGGATCGATAGCATGTCCAGGCGTTGTTGGTCCTCGGACTTCCTGCGCAAGTAGCCATCCCGTCGTCGTAGCGGCCTCCCCTAGGGTCAGCAACAGAACAAAACTGCCGCAGCCCCTAGGCGCTTGGACGATTCCGCTTTGCCAAGGTCCGCCAAGCTTCCCCCATTGCAGCTGTCTAAAAAATCAGCCGAATTGCGAAGCGGTCATACACCCGAAAGCGGTAGAGGCGCCCGCCACGCCCGGCATTGGCATTGCGCACACAGTTCCTCAAATTTGCAGGTCTTCATCATTCTCTGACAGCTGCAGCCCGAACTACGCACAGCGAAGGCACTCTAGCCAATGCATCCCCGCAGCCTAGCGGCCAAGAGTTGAGAGCCGCGCCCCGGCCACGCCCCCCACAGAGGGTGTAGCGCACTCGCACTCACCGTGACGCTGCCTCGCGCACCGGCCTTAAGATCTCTCGATCCCGCTCCTCATCGACGAATAAGCGACTGCGTAGTTCAACCGTCGCAGTGGCCCGCAGGATGCCGATCGAAGTCCACGTTCGGGACCAACCCGATCTTCGCAACCGCGTCGTCACCGTCCCTCATGGGCCATTGAAGAACGCCAAGCCATAGAACTCAAGCCCGAAATGTCATCTCGCCGCAAGAAGAAGTCCGCAGATCAAGGGCAACGTCAGCTCGGTCAATACATGACCCCGGCCCCGATCGCAAAGTTCATGGCTTCGCGCCTCCTCGAGACCGCTCTGCCAGAAAACTTTCGCGTACTAGAACCAGCGGCCGGTTCTGGAAACCTTGTGGAGGCCGTTTTTAGGCACATCACGACGATTCCAAAGAAGCCAAAGCTGGTTTCATTCGTACTATATGAGGTGGACCAGCAAATGGTCGAACGTCTGCGCGCGTTGGCTCGCACGCTGCGCACTCAGGCCAAATCGCACGGTTTCAAAGTCAGCTTTTCCATTCGGCATCAGGATTTTCTTTTGAATCGCCCCTCTGAGCGATTTGACGCAATCATCTCAAATCCCCCGTATTTTAAAGTTCGCAAGGATGACCTTCGCGCCAAGACACTTCCTGCGGTCATTCACGGACAACCGAATATTTATGGTCTATTTATGGCGGCCTGCGCCGATCATCTTGATCGTGGCGGCTTCTATTGCTTTCTAACGCCACGCAGCTGGACCAGCGGAAGTTATTTCTCTCGTCTTCGCGAATACCTTCTCTGCCGTATAAAAATTCATGCGGTTCATGTATTCCACGATAGAGAAGCCGCGTTCAAAGCCGACAAGATTCAGCAAGAAACAATGATTACGTGGGCGAGCATCCAAGCACCCCAGCAAGACGAGGTCATGATCAGCTCCAGCCTTGGAACAGCCGATCTTCAAACTGGGGTCGGAAAACTAGTGCCGACTGCTTCGGTATTTAGCGATCTAGAGAATGGCGCGGTCATAATTCCGCACCGAAACTCTCAAGTGGGCGTGGAGCTATTGCCAAATACCTTTGAATCCATTGGATTGCGTGCATCCACGGGCAGGGTTGTCCCATTTCGCGCCAAGAATTGGGTAGCCACGGACCAGGAAAGTGACACCTACCCTCTGCTATGGATGTCACACGTCAGACGAAACAGTATCAAGTGGCCGCTAGGACATAAAGCCGAGTACTTCAAAGACTCAACGGAGTCAGCGAAGCTATTTACCCAGAACGGCAACCTCGTGCTTGTTCGACGTTTCAGTCCAAGAGACTCGACAAAATGGATAATTGCAGCCCCATTTATTTCAGATTCTCTTGGCCCCAAGGTAGCCATCGAAAACCACCTTAATGTGATTGCAGGCGCAAATTCCCCTCTTTCCAAATGGGAAGCAATTGGACTCGCACTTTACATTAATTCGGATGCAGTCGCTTCCTATCTGGATGACCGCCTAGGCCACACGCAAATCAATGCCGGCGACCTCAACAGACTTCCCGTACCAACCCGCGCTCAGTTGTCGAAGATGGGAAGGGAATATAAAGCGGCGGCAAGCGACGAGTGCTTGAATCAGCGTATGACCGAGCTCTTCTTCACGCCTGAATGACGCCCCAGTAGCCATGACAAAAGAACTCCTTGGAAGTCACCCGTTCGAGGTTGCCGCACGACTACCGCTTCAATTGGGGCGGGATAGCATTGCAAGCTCGACCGCCGCCATTACTGAGCTCATAAAGAACTCATACGACGCCAACGCGGAAAATGTTCGGATAACTTTTCAGAACAAATCTGCACCCGTGGCTCGCCTTCAGATTGAGGACGATGGCGACGGAATGGACGAGGAAACACTCGTTCGGGAATGGCTAAAGATTGGAACGGAGAACAAGTCGGTCATCGAAAGATCCGAACGAAAATCGCGCGTATTTACCGGCGCAAAAGGGCTGGGGCGCTTAGGTATAGATCGGTTATGCAAGCGTGCCATCATCCAAACAAAGACGGCGGAGATGGATTATGTTTTGGAATTGCACATCAATTGGCGGGGATACTCAAAGCGAGACGCCACACTTTCGGGTGTAAAGCACCGATTATTCAGGACTCCCTTCCTCCCTGAGACGAAGTACAGCGACTTCTTCCAATCCAAATCAAAAGGCACTCGGTTGCTTCTGGTTGGACTAAAGGAAGACTGGAGTGAAGAAAAGTTTAGCAGTCTACGAAATGAACTGTCACTTCTAATCTCTCCATTTGACTCCCTTGGCGATTTTAGTATTGAAATGCGCACGGGGGCGGTGTCGGTGGACGGTGTAATAACATCGGAGAAGATATTAGACGCGGCGAACTGGACAATTGAGGCCAAAATCGGCGCGGACAACAGTGTTTCTACAACGTACATTCATCAGCCGAGTGGAGATAAGTATCAAAGTTCAGCACAAGATTGGAAGACCTGGATGCCGAACCGGGCCAGCATTCCGCGATGCGGTCCGCTCTCACTGAAAATATATTACGTACCTCAGCCCGACAAAACTGTAGCGAAGGAACTATCCAGAAAATCCTGGAGCACCTTCATGAACTTACAGCATGGCATTCGCATTTATCGCGACCGATTTCGAGTCAGGCCATATGGCGAGCCATCGGGCCGAGGGGACTGGCTGGATTTGGGCATTCGAAAGGCAAGTAGCCCAGGCGGCATACGTCAAGGCGGGTGGAGGGTCGGCCCTAAGCAGGTAGTTGGAGCAATTTTTATTAGCAGAATCGAGAATCCGACGCTTCAAGACCAAGCCAATCGCGAAGCGATGGTTGAAAGCGATGCGTTCTTCGATCTCCGCGCTTTTGTGGTTAAGGTGATTTCAGACTTTGAAGTCTTGGCGACTGAACAGGCTCGCAGCGCCACTTCAGATACACCCGTTGAGGAAGTAACCCGTCAGCTCGAAGAATCAATCTCAAAAAGCCAATCAGCAGTTGATGATTTGACTGCGGCTTTTGAAGGAGAAATTGTTCCTACGCAGTCGGAGGTCAACCTCAAAATTTTGGAGGTCAACCGACTTGTTGAAGAAACAAAGCAGGCTTCAGAACGCTACAAGGAAGCTTATGAATCTCAACGGGTTGAACTAGAGCGAGAGAAGGACACTCTGGCCAATCTTGCTTCGCTAGGCATATTGACAGTATGCTTTGGCCATGAAGCGCGCGAATATTGCAATCTAGCAGCAACGGCAGCCATCGAGCTCAAAGAAAGTTTTCAGGCTGGGAAGTTTATGATTCTTCCTGAGGTCGAAGCCGACCTTACGGAGGACATCGAAACCATCATTGCCAGCACACATTTCATTAACAACTTCGCAGCATTTTCGCTTTCCAGCGTTAGCAAAGGAAAGAGAATAAAAGGCGACGTTGATATTTCCTCCGTCATTAGGAAAGTGACGTCAGCGCTACGCGAATCACTTGACCGACAAAAAATTGCGGTGGATTTATCTAAGGTTCAAGAAAGCGTAGTTCTCAGTCGAGTGTACGAGATTGACTGGGAAAGCATATTTGTCAACATGCTGTCAAACTCAATATGGGCAATGGCAAAAACGCCTGCGGCACAGCGTCGAATTGAGATTGAGATTCAAAGCACGGGCTCTTTTGCGGAAGTTCGCTTCCGTGATAGCGGCTGCGGTCTAGAAGAGGGTACTGAAGACTTTATCTTCAATCCCATGTACTCCACCCGCCGCGATGAGCGAGGGAATGTAGTGGGAACTGGCATGGGATTATCAATCGTCAAGATGTTCGTAAATGAGCACACAACCGGTTCAGTTCGCGCGGTGGCGAAAGGTCCGATCGGCGGTGCAGAATTCATCATTCGTATCGAACAATAAAATGAAGCCCGTACTTCTCTATATTGATGAAGAGCCAATCGCGCTAAGGACATATCGACGTCGGCTGCAGTTATGTGTCGGTAGCGAGGTAGATGTTGTCACTCTCCCCCGGCTGCAAACATAGATGCAATGATGGGCGAGATAGGTAAAATTGCGCAGCTGGCTTCGATAGTTATTGACCAGCGACTAATGGCAGCTGGGACAGCTGATTATCTAGGCACCCAACTCGCCGAACGCCTGCGGCTTCAGGACAAGCAGATTCCGCTGTATATCCTTACGAACCACGCAGAGGACATCGATACTTTTACGGGGACCGTCGAGTATGTCCTGAGCAAAGGCGATCTAGCTACGACGGAGAAGATTGCCGCCATCGGTGCGCGAATAAAGCGACATATGGACATCTATTCACATATCCAAGGCGACCGCGAAGAGCGCTTCGAACTTTTATTGCGAAAGCGTTTCGACACAAGCCTTAACTCCGATGAGGAAGATGAGTTTCAACGATTGAAATTCTCTCGCGATAGGGAGGACCTGACAGTTGAGACTCCAGCAAAAGATAGGCTTCTTGCAAAGCTCGATGATGCTGAACTCCAACTAAAAAAGATTGAAGAATCTTTAAAGTTTCGCCCATGACTCATTTTCCCGCGCTCGCACGTCGCCTGAACTACAAAACCAAGAGCGATGGAAATCATTACGCCAATTACTCTGTCTATTACGATGAGATCGCTGAAGACTGCCAGAATCGTTGCGTGTATTGTGACGCAATGCTGGAAGAGATTGGCGGCGAGGGGATGAATCTTGATCATTTTAAGCCGCAGAAGCATTTTCTGAGTCTAGCAAATGATCCGAGTAATCTTGTGCTAGCGTGCTTTCGATGCAATCGCTTAAAGTCAGATTGGTGGCCCGAAAAGGACGGCACCTGCAATAACGGCCAACATGGGTTTATTGACCCATTCAGTCCGGACAAGGACACTTATTTTCTCGTCGAAGAGAATGGCGAGATAACGCCCAAAAAAGTGCCTTATGGCTATATGGTAGAGCTGATGAATCTCAACCGTATATCGCGAGTTGCAATTAGAAGAAGGAGAACGTTGCAACTTCATGCCGATCAGCTAATCGAGCAAATTCTTCTAGAACTCGATAATCTGGCAAATCTTCCAGTGGAGCAGATTCGTCAACGCGCGGATGTTCTGTCGGCCGCATTAAAGCAAGTGCGGCTAATTATGACTGGAAAATAAACACCCTTATGGTAGGCCGTACAGGACTTGAACCTGTGACCAAAGGATTATGAGTCCTCTGCTCTAACCAACTGAGCTAACGGCCCCCGGGGGTAATCGCATATACGAACCCTGGCGGGTTCGTTGGTTCCGGCGTTGCACCGGAGGGGCGGATTGTAAGCACGCTTGCGGCCTTCGCCGCCCGGCTCACTTCTGCGACAACGCGTTGCTCACCATCCTCGACGTGATGTCGACGATCTCGATCATGCGGTCGTAGGCCATCCGCGTCGGGCCGATCACCCCCAGCGTGCCGACCACCTCGCCGTCCACCTCGTACGGCGCGGACACGATGGAGAGCTCCTCCACCGGCACCACATGGCTCTCCCCGCCGATGTAGATCCGCACGCCTTCCGCGCGCTCCGACACATCCAGCAGCCGCATCAACTGCGTCTTCTGCTCGAACATGTCGAACATCCGCCGCAGGCTCCCCATGTCGTGGCTGAAATCCTGCACCGTCAGCAGGTTCCTCTCCCCCGAGAGGATCATCGGCTCGTGCTCCGTCACCCCCTGCTGCCCGACGTCCACCGCCGCGCTCATCAGCTTGGCAATCTCCCCGCGCAGCTGATCCACCTCAGACCTCAGCCGGTCCCGCACCACATCCAGGCTCAGCCCCGCGTAGTGCGCGTTCAGCCGGTTGCTCGCCTCCGTCAGGTCCGACTGGGTCAGGTCTTGCGCCGTGAACACCAGCCGGTTCTGCACATCCCCGCCCGGCGACACCATGATCACCAGCACCCGTCGATCCCCCAACCGGAGGAACTCGATGTGGTGGAACACCGCCGTCTTGCGCGGCGACGTCACCACCCCCACGAAACTCGACAGGCTGCTCAGCAGCTGCGCCGCGTTGGCAATCACCTTCTGCGGCTGGTCAGGCAACAACTGGCTCTCGAACGAGCCCGCCCCCTCCCGCAACCCGCCCGGCTTGGCCGTCAGCAAGGTGTCCACGAACAGCCGGTACCCCCGCGCCGTCGGAATCCGCCCCGCGCTGGTGTGCGGACTGGCGATCAACCCCAGCTCCTCCAGGTCCGCCATCACGTTGCGGATCGTCGCCGGACTCAGCTCCAGCCCCGACGCCTTCGACAGCGTGCGCGACCCCACCGGCGATCCATCCGCGATGTACCGCTCCACCAGAGCCTTCAGCAGTGTCTTCGCGCGATCGTCGAGCATGTTTTTCATTCTAAAGAACCCGGCGCCACACCCCCTGCGCACCCCCGGTCCCAGCACATCGCTGTGGTGTAATTCCCGCCATGTCCAAGCGCTTCCGCCACGTGGCCATCGTCGGAAAACCCCAGTCCCGGGGCATCCGGCCCATCCTGGAAGAGATTGCCGATTTTGTCGCCTCCCAGGGATTGGATGTTTCCCTTGAACAGGAAACCGCCGACAGCACCGGCATCACCGCCCTGCCCGGCCTCTCCCACGCCGAACTCGGCGCCCAGTGCGACCTGGCCATCGTCGTCGGCGGCGACGGCACCATGCTCGGCTTCGCCCGCCAGGTCGCCCGCTACAACCTCCCCCTCGTCGGCATCAACCAGGGACGCCTCGGCTTCATCACCGACATCTCCGCCGACCAGTTCAAGGACGCCCTGCTCCCCATCCTCGCCGGCGACTTCGAGATCGAACACCGCTCCCTGCTCGAAGGCGCCGTGATCCGCGACGGCGAGCAGATCTTCTCCGGCGTCGCCCTCAACGACGTCGTCGTCTCCCGCG
This sequence comes from Roseateles chitinivorans, assembly GCF_050632145.1. Classification (GTDB taxonomy): domain Bacteria; phylum Pseudomonadota; class Gammaproteobacteria; order Burkholderiales; family Burkholderiaceae_C; genus Roseateles; species Roseateles chitinivorans_B. Next base: position 2,702,527 of record NZ_CP192577.1, on the reverse strand, counting down.
GCGCCACCGCCGCCATGGTCGAGCTGCGCGTGGACGTCGGCGACGAGTTCGTCGCCAACATGCGCGCCGACGGCGTCATCGTCGGCACCCCCACCGGCTCCACCGCCTACGCGCTGTCCGCCGGCGGCCCCATCCTCCACCCCGGCATCGGCGGCTGGGTCCTGCTGCCCATCGCCTCCCACGCCCTCTCCAACCGCCCCATCGTGCTGCCCGACAACGGCGAGGTCCGCCTCACCATCGTCGCCGGCCGCGACGCGTCGGTGAACTTCGACATGCAATCCCTCGCCTCCCTGCTCCACGGCGACTGCATCACCGTGCGCCGCTCCCAGCACCGCGCCCCCTTCCTCCACCCCCGCGGCTGGTCCTACTACGCCACCCTGCGCCGCAAACTCCGCTGGAACGAAGGCAACACCTGATGCTGCGCCGCCTCGAACTCAAGGACTTCGTCATCGTCCCGGCGCTCGAGCTGGACTTCGCCGCCGGCTTCTCCGCCCTCACCGGTGAAACCGGCGCCGGCAAGTCCATCCTCATCGACGCCCTCCAGCTCGCCCTCGGCTCCCGCGGCGACGCCGCCGTCGTCCGCGAAGGCGCCTCACGCGCCGAAATCTCCGCCGAATTCGACCGCCCCGCCGTCCTCGCCCCCTGGCTCGAGGAAGCCGGCTTCGAAACCGGCGTGAACGGTTCTGAGGAGTCGCTCCTCCTGCGCCGCGTCATCGACGCCCAAGGCAAGAGCCGCGCTTGGATCAACGGCGGCACCGCCACCGTCGCCCAATTGCGCGAGCTGGCGGAACACCTGCTCGACATCCATGGCCAGCACGCCTGGCAAGGCCTGACCCGCCCGGTCAGCGTGCGCGCGCTGCTCGACGACTTCGCCCAGATCGACGGCAAGCCCATGGCCGCCGCCTTTTCCGACTGGCGCCAGGCCACCGAGGCGCTCGCCGCCGCGCAGTCCAAGCAGGCCGATCTCGCCCGGGAGCATGAGCGTCTGAGCTGGCAGATCGGCGAGCTCGGCCGCCTCGCGCCCGGCGCCGATGAGTGGGAAGAGCTGAACGCCGAGCACCAGCGTCTGTCGCACGCGCAGTCGCTGATGGACGCCGCCCGCGGCGCGCTCGAACGCATCGCCGAGGCGGAGATCAACGCCGAAGCGCTCACCGATGAAGCGCTTTCCGCGCTGCAGGACGTGCTCAGCTACGACGCCGGCCTGCAGGACACCGTCACCGCGCTGCTCGGCGCGCAGGCGCAGCTGCAGGACGCAGCGCACAGCCTGGGTTCCTACCTCAACGCCGCCGACCTCGACCCCGACCGGCTGCAGCAGCTCGACGAACGCGTGTCCGCCTGGGTCACGCTCGCCCGCCGCTACCGCCGCCAGCCGGCCGAGATGGCCGCGCTGCTGGTCGAATGGAAGGCCGAGCTCGCGCAGCTCGACGCCGCCACCGACCTCGACGCGCTGCAGGCCAAACAGGCCGCCGCGCTAAAGCGTTATCAGAAGGAAGCCAAGACCGTCAGCACCGCGCGAGCCAAGGCGGCGCCGACGCTGTCCGACGCCGTCTCGCAGGCGATGCAGCAGCTCGGCATGTCCGGCGGCCGCTTCGAGGTCGCGCTGCTGCCGCAGGACGAGCCGCAGAGCTTCGGTCTGGAATCCGCCGAGTTCCTCGTCGCCGGCCACGCGGGCTCCACGCCGCGGCCGCTGGCCAAGGTGGCGTCCGGCGGCGAGCTCTCGCGCATCGCGCTGGCCATCGCCGTCACGACCAGCCAGCAGAACAGCGGCGCCGGCACCTTGATCTTCGATGAGATCGACGCCGGCGTCGGCGGCGCCGTCGCGGAAACCGTCGGCCGGCTGATGAAGCAGCTCGGCCAGCGCGCGCAGGTCCTCGCCGTCACCCACCTGCCCCAGGTCGCCGCCTGCGCGGACCACCACTTCCTCGTCGCCAAGGCGCTCAAGGACGGCAAGACCAACTCCGACGTCCGCCCCATCGCCGGCGAGGCCCGCACCGCCGAGATCGCCCGCATGCTGGGCGGCGAGCGGCTGTCGTCGACCTCGCTCGCCCATGCGCAGGAAATGCTGGAGCTGTCCGCCAAGGGCGCCCCGGCCAAGCCCGCCCCCAACAGAAAGGTGAAGCCGTGAGCGCGCCCAACACCGCGCCCGTGCCCCCCGCCCAGGCCACGCCCACCGCCACCTCGCCGCGCGGCGAGGTCGTGCTCGTCACCGGCATGTCCGGCGGCGGCAAGTCGATCGCGATGCACGCGCTCGAGGACGCCGGCTTCTTCTGCGTCGACAACCTGCCGCCGGAGCTGCTGCCGCAGTTCCTCGACCTCGAACGCCAGCGCGGCTGGCGCCGCGTCGCGATCGCGGTGGACGTGCGCAGCGCCGGCTCGCTGCCGCAGCTGCTGCTGCACATCAAGGAGATGCGCCAGGAAGGCGTGTCGCTGCGCGCGATCTTCCTGGACGCGGACGACGACACGCTGCTGCGCCGCTTCTCGGAGACGCGCCGCCCGCATCCGCTGCGCGCCCGCTATGACGCGCGCGACGACGGCGACACCCACCGCGCGCTGCAGGAGGCGATCGCGCTCGAGCGCGAGCTGCTGACGCCGCTGCGCATGGAGTCCACCGTCATCGACAGCAGCCAGCTCCGCCCCGCGCAGCTGCGCCACTGGCTGCGCGACCTGGTGCATGTCAGCGGTTCCTCGCTGACGCTGGTGTTCGAGTCCTTCGCGTTCAAGCACGGCGTGCCCAGCGACGCGGACTTCGTCTTCGACGTCCGCGTGCTGCCCAATCCGTATTACGACCGCGAACTGCGCCCGCTCACCGGTCGCGATGAGCCGGTCGCGGCCTACCTGGAGGGCCAGCCCGAGGTGCGGCTGATGCTCAGCCAGATCGGCGCGTTCATCGCGCAGTGGCTGCCGAACTTCGCGCAGGACCAGCGCAGCTACCTGACCGTCGCCATCGGCTGCACCGGGGGCAGCACCGCTCGGTCTACCTCGTCGAGACGCTGGCCAAGCAGTTCGCCTTCCATGGCCAGGTGCTGAAGCGGCATCGGGAGCTGGACGCGCGCTGAGCGCGCTCAAACGGTCTCAGACGGGGTCTCAGGCGGCGCTTCCCGCGCCGCCTTCTTCCCGTGCCTGCTGCTCGATCTCCTGCACCTGGTTGAACAGCAGGATGCCCAGCACCACCGAGGTGAACGGCATCAGCACCACCATCAGGATCACCCACAGCGTGGCGTTGCGCTCCGCGCGCTTGGCCGCGATGGCCATGTAGACGAAATGCGCGCAGAGGCCCGCAGACAGGCCGATCGCCAGCATCGTCAGCTTGGCCGGATCACCGTCGTCGGACGCCTGGGTCTCGCTGATCAGGAACCACAGGCACACGCCGCTGGCCAGCAGCGCGATGAAGGCCGATTCCAGTGCGCTCTTGATGGCCGCGGCCCGGCCCGGCTTGACGTCGTTCGACATGGTGTCCCTGCATGCGGTTGAGACCTGCGCGGGCCACTCCCGGGCCCGTCTTCGCGATCGCGCGAGCATACCGGCAGCGCGGCCCGGCGCCCAGCGGCGGAAGCCCTTGGAATCCGCCCGCCTCAGCCCGCCTCAGCGTGTCCAGACCGTCCAGCGACGGCTAGTCCAGCAGCTTCTTCAACGGCGCCGGCAGCGCGTACTCCGCCAGCCGCTCGCGTGCGACCCACACGCCCTCGCCCGCCGGCCGCGTCTCGCGCGTCAGCAGCGCGCGCCGCGGGTGCAGCAGCCAGTCGAAATGCGTCAGCACGTGCTTCACGCGCGGCAGCGTCTCCGGCGCCGCGACGCCCAGCGCCGCGCTCTGGGCCGTCAGCGCGGCCTCGTCGTCAAACAATGGCAGCGTCCACAAGCCGCCCCAGACGCCCTCGGACGGCCGCTGCTGCAGCCAGATGCGGCCCTCGTGCTCCAGCCACAGCCACCAGTTCTCCCGCTGGCCGCGCTTGAGCTTCTTCGTCTTGACCGGATAACGCGTCGGATCCCCCTCCGCCAGCCCCGCGCACAGCGACGCCACCGGGCACAGCAGGCATTGCGGGCTGCGCGTCGCGCACAGGCTCGCGCCGAGGTCCATCATCCCCTGCGTGTAGGCCGGCATGTCGGTCGGCGAGGTCGGCAGCAAGGCCTCGGCGCGGCGCCACAGGCGCTTCTCCTGCGCGGAGGAGGCCAGGTCGCCGTCGAAGGCCAGCAGCCGGCCGAGCACCCGCTTGACGTTGCCGTCGAGGATCGCGACGCGTTCGTCGAAGCAGAACGACGAGATCGCCGACGCCGTCGAGCGCCCGATGCCGGGGAGCTCCGCCAGCACCTCCGCGCTGCGCGGGAACTCGCCGCCGTGGCGCTCCACCACCGCCTGCGCGCACTTGTGCAGGTTGCGCGCACGGCTGTAGTAGCCGAGTCCGGCCCACGCGGCCATCACCTCGTCGCTGGGCGCGGCGGCCAGCGCGGCCACGTCGGGGAAGCGCTCCAGGAAGCGCCGGTAGTAGCCCAGCACCGTCGTCACCTGCGTCTGCTGCAGCATGATCTCGGACAGCCACACGCGGTACGGATCGCGGGTGTTCTGCCACGGCAGGTCGTGCCGGCCGTCCCGGCGCTGCCAGGCCAGCAGCCGCGGGGCGAAATCGTCACGCACCGCGTCAACGCGGGCATCCAGTTCGTCGTCGGTCATCGTTTCTGGCAGCTCGGACAGAAGAAGGTCGACCGCTGCCCCTGCACGATGCGCCGGATCTTCGTGCCGCAGACGCGGCACGGCTCGCCCTCGCGTCCGTAGACGCGCGCCTGCATCTGGAAGCTGCCCGCCACGCCGTGCGCGTCCTTGAAGTCGCGCAGCGTGCTGCCGCCGGCTTCGAGCGCTTCGCCCAGCACCTGCCGCAATGCCCCCGCCAGCTTTTCCGCGCGCGGCCTGCTGAGCTTGCCGGCCGGCGCGCGCGGATCGACGCCCGCCATGAACAGCGCCTCGCACGCATAGATGTTGCCCGCGCCGACGACCACGTCGCCGGCCAGGATCGCCTGCTTCACCGCGACGCGCCGGCCGCGGAAGCCTTCATGCAGGTAGGGGCCGTGGAACTCGATGTCGAACGGCTCCCGGCCGATGCGGGACAGCAGCTTCGCGGCCGGTTCCACGTCCAGCCCGTCCGACCACACGACCGCGCCGAAGCGCCGCGGATCGGTCAGCCGCAGCACGCCGCGGTCGGTCACCAGTTCGAAATGATCATGCGGCCCCGCCGGCGGCTGCTGTTCGCGGAACGCCAGCGAGCCCGACATGCCCAGGTGCAGCAGCAGCCCGCCTTCGCCCTCGTCGGCATGGCCGGGTTGTTCGGCCGTCGCCCGCAGCGGCAGCCAGATGTACTTGCCCCGTCGCTGGGCGTCGCCGACACGCCGGCCGACCAGCCGTTCGGCCGCGACACCGAGCGGCCAGCGCAGCGGTTTCCCCAGCCGCACGTCCAGCACGCGCGCCCCGGCGATGGCCGGCGCAAAACTTCGTCGTGTAACTTCAACTTCCGGTAACTCGGGCATCCCGGGATCATAGGCGCGCCCTTCTTCCCGGGTCCCTAGAATGGTCCGTGGCCCACGGTTTGCCCCGCGAGCCTTCCCGTCCAGTTCAGGAGTCACGTCATGCCCGCCCTTGTGCGCCACCGCTGGTGGCTCTCTGCCGCCCTCGCCCTGAGCTGCGCCGCCCACGCCCAGATCACGCCCGCCGCCCCGGCCCCCCAGGGTGACGCGCCCGCCGCCGCCGATGCGCCCGCCTCCGCCGCCTCCGCGCCCGTGGTCAATTCCGACCTCGACGCGCCGATGTTCTATCAGCTGCTGATCGGCGAGATGGAACTCCAGGGCGGCGAACCCGGCGTCGCCTACCAGGTGATGCTCGACGCCGCCCGCCGCAGCGGCGACGAGGAACTCTTCCGCCGCGTCGTCCAGATCGCGCTGCAGTCGCGCGCCGGCGACCAGGCCGTCGTCGCCACCCGCGCCTGGCGCGAGGCGATCCCGAACTCGCTGGAGGCGCACCGCACGCAGATCCAGCTGCTCGCGCTGCTGAACCGCCCGGCCGAGATCCCGCCGGTGCTGCGCTCGCTGATGGCGCTGACGCCGGCCGACGGCCGCGGCGCGCTGATCGCCGCGCTGCCGGCGCTGTTCCAGCGCACTCCGGAACCGGTCCGCATCCAGGAGGCCTTCGAGCCGATGCTGCGCGAGACCGCCGCGAAGCCCGAGACCCGCTTCGCCTCGCTGCTGGTGCTGGCGGAATTCGCCAAGAAGGCCGAGCGCTACGAGACCGCGCTGATCCACGTCCGCGCCGCCGCCAAGGACTTCCCGGAACGCGAGGAGCCGCTGCTGCTGGCGCTGGAACTGCTGCCGCACCGTCCCGAGGCCGAGGCGCTGATCACCGCCGAGCTGCAGGCCAAGCCGGACAAGCAGTCGCTGCGCCTGGCCTACGCCCGCGCGCTGGCCCGCGCCCAGCGTCCCGGCGACGCGGCGCGCGAGTTCCGCACGCTGACGCAGCAGTCGCCCGACGAGGCCGGCCACTGGCTGGCGCTGGGCTCGCTGGAGCTGGACCTGCAGCACCCGGACGCCGCCGAGGACGCGCTGCAGCGCTACATGAAGCTGGTCGAGAAGCCGGCCGTCTCGCCGCTGGCCGAGCGCGCGATCGCCGCCGCCGGCCTGGACAAGGCCGAGCGTGAAGCGAAGCAGCAGGGTCAGTTGTTGCTGGCCCAGACCGCCGAGATGCGCGGCGACTTCAAGACCGCCGAGAAGCGCCTGGCCGCGATCGAGGCGGCGCCGGGCAACCTCGACATCGCCTACCGCCGCGCCTCGCTGCTGGCGCGTCAGGGCAAGCTCGAGGAAGGCCGCCAGCTGCTGCACCAGCTGCCCGCCGACCGCGAGCAGGACCGTCGCGCCCGCACGCTGGCCGAGTCGCAGCTGCTGCGCGACAACAAGCAGTGGCAGGCCGCCTATGACCTGCTCGGCACCGCGATCGCCCAGACGCCCGAGGACGCCGACCTGATCTACGAGCAGTCGATGATGGCCGAGAAGCTGGGCCGCGCGCAGGAGATGGAAGCGCTGCTGCAGAAGGTGATCCAGCTCAAGCCGCAGCACTATCACGCGTACAACGCGCTGGGCTATTCGCTGGCCGATCGCAACGAGCGGCTCCAGGAGGCGCGCGACCTGATCTCGAAGGCGCTGAGCTTCGCGCCGGGCGAACCGTTCATCGTCGACAGCATGGGCTGGGTGGAATTCAGACTCGGCCGGCTCGGCGAGGCCGAGCGGCTGCTGCGCCAGGCCTACGGCTCGCGTCCGGATGCGGAGATCGCCGCCCACCTGGGCGAGGTGCTCTGGGCCGCCGGCCAGCAGGACGAGGCACGCCGCGTCTTCGCCGACGCCGCCCGCCGCGATCCGCGCAACGAGGCGCTGCAGTCGGCAATGCAACGCCTGCAGGTCCGCCCCTGATGCGGCGGCGGCAGTTCAGCGCGGGCGCGATGGCGGCGCTCGGCGCTGCGACGCTCGGCATGGGCGCGCTCGCCGGCTGCAGTTCAGTGCCGAAGGCGAGCGAGGCGGACGCCGCCGCGCTCGCCGACGCGCCCCGGCTGACCGGCAAGTTCGGACTGATCGTTCCGGCCGGTGCCGGCGGCCAGCCGCGCGGCCAGAACGTCAACGCCAACTTCGAGCTGCTCGGCGATCCGCGCCGCGGTCAGCTGGAGATGAGCACCGCCATGGGCAGCCTGGTGGCGCGCGTGTCGTGGCAGCCCGGCTCGGCCTGGGTCAAGACACCCGACGGCGACCGCGCCTACGACAGCATCGACGCGCTGACGCAGGAGCTGCTCGGCGAGCCGCTGCCGCTGCAGGCGCTGTTCGACTGGCTGCGCGGACGCCCGTGGCCGCAGGCGCCGTCGCGGACCGCCGGCGAGTCGGGCTTCCAGCAGCTCGGCTGGCAGGTCGACCTGCGGCGCTTCGACGTTCAGTTGATCTCCGCCCAGCGGATCAATCCGAACGGTCCGGAACCGCTGGCAACCCTGCGCCTGAAACTGGACGCACCGGCGTCGCCCTGAATTTCCCTGCATGACCTCCTCCCCCTCCGCGGCGCCGCTGAAGGCGCTCTACGACGTGCCGGCACCGGCCAAGCTCAACCTCTTCCTGCACGTGGTGGGCAAGCGGCCGGACGGTTATCACCTGCTGCAATCGCTGTTCGTGCTGATCGACTGGGCGGACACGCTGCACTTCGAGCGTCGCGACGACGGCGCGCTGCACCGCCACGACCGCGGCGACGCGCTGCCCGAGGACGACCTGTGCCTGCGCGCCGCGCGCGCGCTGCGCCAGGCCAGCGGCTGCGCCTTCGGCGCGGACATCCACATCGAGAAGCGTCTGCCTTCGGGCGCGGGCATGGGCGGGGGCTCGTCGGACGCGGCCAGCACGCTGCTGGCGCTGAACCGGCTGTGGGGCTTGAACTGGTCGCGCGAGCGGCTGCTGCCGATCGCGCTGAAGCTGGGTGCGGACGTGCCCTTCTTCGTCGGCGGGCGCAATGCCTTCGTCGAAGGCATCGGCGAGGTGCTGACCCCGATCGAGGTGCCGGAACTGCGGCTCGCGGTCGTCAAACCGGCGGCGAGCATCGGCACCAAGGAAATTTTTTCCAGCCCGCTGTTGCAAAGGTCAGAAAACGTGGCTATAGTAGCGGGCTTTCCTGCAGCGAACGACGGACGCAGCAAAGGGATACTGGAAACAGATTCCCGGAGTAACGAAGTCAATAGCTGGGGTGGACGCGAAAGCAATATTGCCCGCGATCACCAAACGCTGGAAATACCCGTGCAGCAGTTGTACGAAGGATGGGGCAGAAATGATCTGCAACCTCCCGCGGAATCTGTGAGCCACGAAGTATCGAAGGCGCTTGAATGGTTGCAGGCCCGCTACGAAAATTCTCGTATGACGGGTTCAGGCAGTGCAGTTTTTGCTATAGTTCGACCCTCGCTGAATGCAATGCAGACAGCAGCGGAAAAGATAGATGCAGTTTCCGGCCTGGAGAGCAATCTCAAGGCGACACCGGAAGGTGAGTTCGAAAAACTCCCCGAAGGTTGGGTCGGAAGAATGTGTCGCAGTCTGTCGGTTCACCCTTTGCGGGGCTGGGCCGAAGATTGAAGGTTGTAGGGTGCTGTTCCACGAACAGTGTCCGGTGTAGGGGAGTCGCCAAGTTGGTCAAGGCATCGGATTTTGATTCCGACATGCGAGGGTTCGAGTCCTTCCTCCCCTGCCAAATTTTCAGTTTCAATCCGGGACCCGCTGGGTTGGCCACCGGGCCATAAGTCTAAGGATGGCCCGCTGTGCTGCTCAATACCGTCCTCTTCACGGGTAACGCAAACCCGACCCTCTCCAAAGAAATCGCCACGCATCTGGGCCTCGAGCTCGGCAAGGCCGTGGTCGGTCGTTTCTCCGACGGTGAGGTGGCTGTTGAGATCCAGCAGAACGTCCGCGCCCGCGACGTGTTCATCGTCCAGCCCACCTGCGCGCCGACGAACGAGAACCTGATGGAACTGCTGATCATGGTCGATGCGATGAAGCGCGCCAGCGCGCGCCGCATCACCGCCGTGATCCCCTACTTCGGTTATGCGCGCCAGGATCGCCGTCCGCGGTCGACGCGCGTGCCGATCTCGGCCAAGGTCGTGGCCAACCTGCTGGAGACCGTCGGCGTCGAGCGCGTCCTGACGATGGACCTGCACGCGGACCAGATCCAGGGCTTCTTCGACATCCCGGTCGACAACATCTACGCCTCGCCGGTGCTGCTGTCGGACCTGAAGGCCCGCAACTACAGCGACCTGGTGGTGGTCAGCCCCGACGTCGGCGGCGTGGTCCGCGCGCGTGCGCTGGCCAAGCAGCTGGGCTGCGACCTGGCGATCATCGACAAGCGCCGTCCGTCGGCCAACGTCTCCGAGGTGATGCACGTCATCGGCGAGATCGACGGTCGCAACTGCGTGATCATGGACGACATGATCGACACGGCCGGCACGCTGGTGAAGGCGGCGGAAGTGCTGAAGGAACGCGGCGCCAAGAGCGTCTTCGCCTACTGCACGCACCCCATCCTGTCGGGCCCGGCGATCGAGCGCATCGCCGGCTCCATGCTGGACGAGGTCGTCATCACCAACACGATCCCGCTGTCGGAAACGGCCAAGGCCTGCGGCAAGATCCGCCAGCTGTCGGTCGCCTTCCTGTTCGCCGAGACCATCCGCCGCATCTCGGACGGTGAGTCGGTGACCTCCCTCTTCAGCGAGCAGAACAACAACTTCTGATCGCACCCTGTATCGGCCGCTGTCCGCAAGGACAGCGGCCGTGTCGCGAAGGCACCTGGTCGCGGGGCCTTCACCCGGAGCGTCAATCCTGGCGCTCCGTCCATTCTTGGAGATTGATATGAAATTCGTCGCTTTTGAGCGCAAGCTGCAGGGGACCGGAGCGAGCCGCCGCCTGCGCCACGCTGGCAAGGTTCCTGGCATCGTTTACGGCGCGGGTGAACCGGCCGTCATCGAGCTGGATCACAACGCGCTGTTCCACGCCATGAAGAAGGAAGCTTTCCACAGCTCCATCCTCGACATGGAAGTGGAAGGCAAGACCACGCAAGTGCTGCTGCGCGACTTCCAGATGCACCCGTACAAGCAGCAAGTGCTGCACGTGGACTTCCAGCGCGTCGACGCCACGACCAAGATCACCAAGAAGGTGCCGCTGCACTTCGTCGGTGAAGCCGAGTCGCCGGCCGTCAAGACCGACAAGGGCACCGTGAACCACGTGCTGACCCAGCTGGAAATCACCTGCCTGGCGCAACAGCTGCCCGAGTTCATCGAAGTGGACCTGAGCAACCTGACGATGGGTCACTCGATCCACGTGAACGACCTGAAGCTGGCCGATCACATCAAGATCGTCACGCACGGCAAGCCGAACCCGGTGGTCGCCACCCCGGTCCCGGCCGCGGCGGAAGAAGTCATCGTCGTGGCAGCCGCCCCGGCCGACGACAAGAAGAAGAAGAAGAAGTAATTTCTTCGTCTCCGGACGCGCGCCTGACGAGGATCGCGTTCGCTGTCCGGAATGCCCCCTTAAGGGTGGCATCTCCCCCGAAGAAGGCCCCGCTCGCGGGGCCTTCTGCTTTTCCGCTCGACACTGATAATCGCGCCCCATGATTCGTCTCTTTGTCGGCCTGGGCAATCCCGGCCCTGAATACGAGGACACCCGTCACAACGCGGGTTTCTGGTGGATCGATGCGCTGGCGCGCGGTCTGAAGGCTTCGCCGCAGCTGGACACCAAGTACTCGGGCCTGGTGGCCCGCGTGAACGACGCGCCCGGCGCGCCGGGGCCCATCTGGCTGCTGCAGCCGATGACCTACATGAATCTCTCCGGCAAGTCGGTGGCGGCGCTGGCGCGCTTCTTCAAGATCGCGCCGGAGGAGATCCTCGCCATCCATGACGAACTGGAGATCGCCCCCGGCGAGTTCAAGCTCAAGCAGGGCGGCGGCAACGCCGGCCACAACGGGCTGAAGGACATGCAGGCCCAGTTGGGCAGCGGCAACTTCTGGCGCCTGCGGCTGGGCATCGGCCATCCGGGCCACCGCGACGAGGTCGCCGGCTACGTGCTGCGCAAGCCGCCGCTGGCGGAGCGCCAGGCGGTCGAGGACAGCATCGGCAAGTCGCTGGAGGCCTTCAAGCTGATGACCGGCGGCGACATGGCCAAGGCCGTGGCGCTGCTGCACGCCAAGCCGCCCCGGCCCAAGCCGCCGAGACCCGCGAACCTGCCGCCCAAGCCCGGCGCCGACGGCGCCGGGCCGACGCCTGGCGCCCCGCTTGCCGCCCCCGGCACCACGGCCACGACGGCCGCGGCCGCCCCGGCTGCAACACCCGCCCCCCACATTCCTGCTGCCCCACCCCTTCCTCCGGAGACTGACATGCCCGCGCGCGCCGCCCTGATCCTGACGACTGCTGTTCTGGTCCTCATGCTTGGCGCGGTGCACGCGCAGGATGCGCCCAAGCCGCCGCAGCAGCCCACCCCGCAGCAGTCCCCCCGCAGCAGGAACGGACCTTCGGTCTCTACCGCTGCGGTCCGGAAGGCCATGACCTGCGCGACAGCCCCTGCCCCGAGGGGTCAGGTCGTGCCGCCGAGCTGCCGAAGGACAAGGTCGATCCGAAGGAGGCCGAGGCTGCCCGACAGCGCACGGCCGCCGAGACGCGCGACCTGGCCGCGCGCGAGCGGGAACGCGAACGCCAGTCGGCGAAGACGCCGTCCAAGGCCGCCGGCATCGACGGCCGCCTGTCGGGACAGCGCGCGACCAAGCCGGTGAAACCCGCGGATCCGAAGAAGCCCAAGCCCAAGGATCCGAAGAAGCCGCCGAAGAAGAAACCCAAGGTGCCGAAGTCGCCGGACGGCGCGCTGCAGCCCAGGCCCACGACGGGCGCCGACGCCACGACGGCCACACCTCGCTAGAATGCGCGCCGTTGGTGCTCGCGCGGACATTGCGTCCGTGCAGTTAAACGGGAATCAGGAAGTGGTCGCATCCCCGATGCGCGAGCCAACCTGAGCTGTCCCCGCAACGGTAAGTGGCCGCCGGTCGCGCGCCCGGGATCCTGACGAGGGACCACCGGGCGACGGCCGGCACTGCCTGTCCCCATGTCCACTGGCGCGCCCGCGCTGGGAAGGACACAGGCAGCGGCCGCCAGCCCGGATACCGGCCAACAGGTGGCGTCTCCAGCCGATCGCGCGACGCGTCCTTCGTGAACTCTCACAAGGACGACTCGACGACGAGCCGGCGGCACCGTTTCTCAGAAGCCCTGCGGGTGAGCAGGCGTCTGAACTCCGTCGTTGGTCCGTTCCTCATGCTTCCGTTCGTTTCGCGCGCGCGCGCTGGTGCCCGCTCGCTGCTCGTCCTCACCCCGATGGCGCTCGCCCTGTCGACGCTCTGGGCGTTCTCCGCGTCCGCGCAGTCCGCGCCCTCCTCCTCCCCGCCTCCGCCGCCGCTGCATCCTCCATGAGCCGGCTCGACGAAGTCACCGTCACCGGCACGCGCAGCCCGATGAAGCTGTCCGACGTCGCCGTCGACCTGACCGTCATCAACCGCGACACCATCGAGCGCCAGGGCTTCGGCAACATCGCGGCGCTGCTGCGCAACGTCGCCGGCCTCCAGATCACCAGCAACGGCGGCCCCGGCAACAGCTCGTCGGTCTTCGTGCGCGGTGCCGAGAACCGCCACACCGTCGTCCTGATCGACGGTGTCCGCATCGACGGCCAGTCCACCGGCGGCGCCCGCTGGGAAAACCTGCCGCTGTCGCTCATCGATCGCGTCGAAGTGCTCAAGGGCCCGGCCAGCGCGCTGTACGGCTCGGACGCCATCGGCGGCGTGGTGCAGATCTTCACGCGCCAGGGCAGCGGCCGTCCGCAGCTGGACCTCGGCATCGGCCACGGCAGCCTCGGCCAGACCAAGGCGGACGTCTCCCTGCTCGGCGGCACTGCCGACTTCGACTACGCCGGCTCGCTGGCGATCGACCGCGGCACCGGCTTCAATGTCTACGCCCTGACGACGAACAGGAACTACAACACCGACAAGGACGGCTGGCGCAACTACAACGGCAGCCTGCGCCTGGGGGCGCGCGTGGCCGAGGGCCAGCGGCTCGAACTCATCGGACTGAAGAGCCGCAGCAACGTCGGCTACGACGCGGGCACCTTCGTCGGCAAGGATTCGGACGATCGCGGCATCACCGAATCGCTGGCCGCCAAGCTCAGCCTGAAGTCGACCTGGTCCGGCGCGCTGTCGAGCCAGCTCTCCGTGGGCCAGTCGGAAGAGAACTACGAGACCCGGCCGAACGCCCCCTACCTGTCGAAGACGCGCATCCGCAGCGCTTCGCTGCTGGGCTTCTACAAGATCAACGACCAGCACCAGCTCAACGGCGTGCTGGAGCGTCGCGAGGACCGGCTCGTCAACGTCGACCTGATCGGCGGCAGCGGCACGCGCAGCCAGAACGCGATCGGCCTGAGCTACCTCGGCAACGTCGGCCCGGTCAGCCTGCAGGCGCACGGCCGCCACGACGACGACAGCGAGTTCGGCGGCATCGACACCGGCAGCCTCGCGGCCGGCGTCAAGCTCGGCGGCGGCTGGCGCGTGACGGCCTCGGCGGGCAACGCGTTCCGCGCGCCGACGCTGTATCAACGCGGCAGCGTCTACGGTCCCGACACCAGCAGGGGCTTCGAGGAACTCCGCCCCGAGCGCTCGCAGAACCGCGAAGCCGGCCTGGCCTGGGCGCAGGGCGACATCGACGTCGCGATCACCACCTTCCACAACCGCGTCACCGACCTGATCGCGTTCGGCGCGGCCGGCAGCTGCCGCTCCACGACCGGCTGCTACAGCAACGTCGCACGGGCGCTGCTCAAGGGCACCAGCCTGAAGGGGGAGCCCAGCTCGGCCCGGTCAGGCTCAGCAGCACGGTGGACTTCCTCGACCCGACGGACGCCAACTCCGGCCGCCAACTGGCGCGCCGCGCCAAGCGCTTCGGCACGCTGCGCGCCGAGACCGCGCTGAGTGCCTGGACGCTGGGCGCGACCGTCGTCGGCTCCGGCGACCGCTTCGACGACGCGGCCAACAAGACCCGGCTGAAGGGCTACGGCCTGCTCAACCTGGACGCGCAGTACGCTGTCGCCAAGGACTGGCGGCTGCAGTTGAATGTCGACAACGCGTTCAACCGCGACTACCAGACGGCCAACAACTTCTTCCAGGCCGGCAGGACCTGGTTCGTCACCCTGCGCTACTCGCCGACGCTGTGAGCCACGACCGGCCCGGGCGGCAAGGCCTGCAGCTCGGCGCCCGTCGTACGCCCTCTTCCCACCCGCGCTTCACAACCGCACCTCATTCCCTGCGCCTCACTGGAGATCCCCGATGTCCCCTCATCACCTGATCGTCGGCGGCCAGCGCAGCGGCAAGTCGCGCCACGCGGAGCGCCTCGCGCTGCGCTGGGCGCGGACCCCGGGACACCGGGTGACGGTCGTCGCGACTGCCGAGGCCCATGACGACGAGATGCGCGAGCGCATCGCCCGTCACCAGGCGGACCGTCCGGCGGGCTTCGACACCGTCGAAGCCCCGCTGCGACTGTGCGAGGCCTTGCGTGCGGCATCGTCGCCGCGCCGGCTGGTGGTGGTCGACTGCCTGACCCTGTGGCTGACCAACTGGCTGATGCCGATGGACGGCACGCCGCGGCTCGAGGACTGGCGCACCGAATGCGCCGATCTGCAGCGCCTGCTGCCGCAGCTGGCGTCGCCGGTCGTCTTCGTGTCCAACGAGGTCGGCTGGGGCGTGATGCCGATGGGACGCGAGGTGCGCGCGTACGTGGACGAACTGGGCCGGCTCAACCAGCTCGTCGCGCGGCAATGCGGCGAGCTGACGCTGATGGTCGCGGGACAGCCGTGGACGAGGCCGGTCGAGGACCTGGACGACATCGGCCCCGCGGCCGATGGGGCGAACAACGTGAACGACGCGAACGACGCGGACCTGGAGAACAACGGATGACATCGATGGAACGCTGGATGCAACGGGCGATCAGGATCGCCGTGGGCAGCGCGCTGCTGGGGATGCTCCCGTCGCTGGCGACGCCCGCCGTCGCTGCGCCGATCTCGCTGAAGGACGACCGAGGCCATACCGTGACGCTGCCGGACGTCCCGCGCCGCATCGTCAGCCTGCTGCCCTCGCTGACCGAGACCATCTGCGAGCTCGGCGACTGCGCCAAGGTCGTCGGCGTGGACCGTTTCTCCAACTTCCCGATGAGCGTGCAGAAGCTGCCGCGACTGGGCGGCCTCGACGACACCAGCATCGAGGCGCTGGTCGCGCTCAAGCCGGACGTCGTCGTGCTCGGTGTCTCGGCGCGCGTCATCGACCGGCTCGAGGGCCTCGGACTGAAGGTCGTCGCGCTCGAGCCCAAGAGCATGAACGACGTCCAGCGCGTGCTGGGCAAGATGGGGCAGATCCTCGGCAAGGAAGACGATGCGCGCCGGCTGTGGAACCGCATCGACGGCCACATCGCGCAGAGCGCCGCGACGCTGCCGCCCGGCGCGCGCGGCCTGAGCGTCTATTACGAGGTCGATGCCGGCCCCTACGGCGCGGGCACCGCCTCCTTCATGGGCGAGATCCTGACGCGACTGGGCGCGAAGAACATCATCCCCGCCGAGCTCGGCCCGTTCCCCAAGCTCAACCCTGAATTCATCGTCCGCGCCGATCCGCAGGTCATCATGGTCGGCCAGCGCAACGCGGCGGGCCTGCCGCAACGCCCCGGCTGGCCAGCGATCCGCGCGGTGAAGAACCAGCGCCTGTGCGTCTGGATCCCGGCCGAGTCCGACGTGCTCGTGCGCCCCGGCCCGCGCATGTCCGAGGCGGCCGCGCTGATGGCGCGTTGCCTGCGCGAGGCGGCGGCCGGCCCCGTGCCGCTGCCGACCGTGCCCTTCAACGCGCCGCCCGGGGGCATGCGCTGATGCGCGCCTCCTCCCTGCTCTCCGCCAGGACCGCCGCGCAGCTCGCGGCGCTGCTGCTGCTCGGCGCCGTGCTGCTCGCCTTCGGCCTGGCCATCGGCAGCATGGGCTGGAGCCCATGGACCGAAGGCGGCGACACGATGCGGATGATCCTCTGGGACATCCGCGCGCCGCGCTCCCTCGGTGCGTGGCTGGCCGGCGCGCTGCTCGCGCTGGCCGGCGCGATCGCGCAGGGGCTGTTCCGCAACCCGCTCGCCGATCCCTATCTGCTGGGCTGCTCGGCGGGTGCGTCGCTCGGCGTCGCGGCGCTGCTCTTCGTCATGGGCGTCTCGCCTGCCGCGGCGGCGCTCGCGCTGCGCGTCGGCATGACCGGCGCGGCCTTCGCCGGCGCGATCGGTGCCGTCCTGCTCACGCTCGTGCTCGCCCGCGGCGTCACGCAAAGTCTGCGCCTGCTGCTGGCGGGCGTGGTCGTCGGCGTCGTGCTGGGCTCCGGCTCCGCGCTCCTGACGCTGATGAATCCCGACATCCTGCGCGCCATGCAGGCCTTCATGCTGGGCAGCACCGGCTACGTCGGCTGGAGCGCGGTCCAGGTGATGGCCGTCGCCATGGCCGTGTGCCTGCTGGTCGCGCTCGCCTGCAGCCGCACGCTCGATGCGCTGACGCTGGGCGAGGACACCGCCCGCTCGCTCGGACAGCGGCTCACGCTCATCCGCCTGCTGCTCATCGCCGCGCTCTCGCTGGCGACCGGCGCGGCGGTCGCGCAATGCGGCCTCATCGCCTTCGTCGGCCTCGTCGCGCCTCACCTGGTGCGCAGCTGGGGACCGACGACGCACGGCGCCCTGCTGCTGCTGTCCGCACTCACCGGCGGCGCGCTGCTGCTCGCCGCCGACATCGCCGCGCGCTGGGTCATCGCCCCGCAGGAACTGCCGGTCGGCATCATCACCGCCCTGCTCGGCGGCAGCTACCTGCTGTGGCTGATGCATCGGCGCAAGGCGCATTTCGGCGGCATGGGAGGCACGCGATGAGCGCCGCGCGGTTCGACGAGGGCGGCCGTTCCGCGGTGGATGGCCAGGACCACGGCAACGGCCACGGCAAGAGCCACGGCAACGGTGGCGGCGACCTCGGCGGCGGGGACGGCAACACGAGCCCCGTCGATCTCGGCCATGTGCCGTCGCTGCGCATCGACCTCCAATCGCTGTCGCTGAGCCATCGCCCCGTGCTGCACGCGTTGACGCTGGCCCCCGCGCCGCGCGCATGGACTGCGATCGTCGGGCCCAACGGCGCGGGCAAGTCCACGCTGCTGCGCGCGATCGCGGGACTGCTGCCCTTCGACGGCAGCTTGACCCTCGATGACCGGCCGTGGACCGCATGGCCGGCGAAGGCCCGCGCGCGACAGATCGCGTGGCTCGGCCAGAACGAGGCCGCGTCCGAGGATCTCACCGCCTACGACATCGCGATGCTGGGCCGCCTGCCGCATCAACCGTGGCTCGCGCCGGCGAGCGCCGCCGATCACGAGGCGGTCGAGCACGCGATGCGCCAGACGCAGAGCTGGGACTGGAAGGACCGCGCGCTGGGCAGCCTCTCCGGCGGCGAACGGCAACGGGTGCTGCTGGCGCGCGCGCTGGCCGTGCGCGCCGGCGTGCTGCTGATGGATGAGCCGCTGGCGCACCTGGATCCCCCGCACCAGAGCGACTGGGCGCGCATCGTGCGCGAGCGCGTCGCGGCGGGCGGTGCGGTCGTCAGCGTGCTGCATGAACTCAACGTCGCGCTGCAGGCCGACACCGTCGTCGTGATGGACGGCGGCCGCATCGTCCACGAGGGCCCGCCGCACGACCCGGCGACGCATGACGCGCTGCAGCGCGTCTTCCACGGCCGGCTGCTGATCCTCCAAGTGCAAGGGCGCTGGATCGCCCTCAATGAATGAACACTCGATGACTGCCTGCCCTGCCTTCCTGATCAGTGCTCCGGCTTCCGGCCAGGGCAAGACGAGCGTGACTGCGGCGATCGCGCGCTCGGTGCGCCGACGCGGGCTGCGCGTGCGTGTCTTCAAGACGGGGCCGGACTATCTCGATCCGATGGTGCTGGAGCGCGCCAGCGGCCACACCGTCTATCAGCTCGACCTGTTCATGGGTGGCGAGGCGCATTGCAGGGCATTGCTGGCGAGGGCGGCGGAGAGTGCCGACCTGATCCTTGTCGAGGGCGTCATGGGTCTCTTCGACGGCAAGCCCAGCAGCGCGGATCTGGCGGCGACGTTCGGGCTGCCGGTGATCGTGGTGCTGGATGCTTCGGCGATGGCGCAGACCTTCGCGGCGCTGGCGACGGGACTGGCGCGATTCCGCGACGACATCCATGTTGCCGGCGTGATCGCCAATCGTGTGGGCAGCGATGCGCATGCGCGCATGGTGGGTGAGGGTCTGCCGGACACGTTGCCGTTGCTTGCGGCGTTGAAGCGTGACGCGGCGCTCTCACTGCCGGAACGTCATCTGGGGTTGGTGCAGGCGTTGGAGCTTCCGGACATCGACGGGCAACTGGATGCGTGGGCGGATGCGTGGGAGGCCGGCTCGGTGGGTGATTTCTTCCAGAGTGGATCGGAGACGGGAGGCCGGGGGCCCCTTTTCGTAACTCAAGGAGGGAATTTGCTTGCCGGCAGGCAAGCAAAGGAGGAGATGGAGAAAAGGGGCCCCCGGCCGAGCGTCTTCTGCTCGGTCGCCCGTTGGAGGGCAGGCGCATCGCGGTGGCGAACGACGCGTGTTTCTCCTTCATCTATCCGGCGAATCTTGATCTGCTGCGCGAGCTGGGGGCGGATGTCCGCGAGTTCAGCCCGATCGTTGGCGAGGACGTTCCTGAGTGCGATGCGCTGTGGTTGCCTGGTGGGTATCCCGAGCTGCATGCGGAAACGCTGCGTGGGCATCCGCGCTTCTTCGGTGCGTTGCAGGCGCATCTGGAGGCTGCGAAGCCGATGCTGGCCGAATGCGGCGGGATGCTGGTGCTGCTCGACGAGTTGAGCGATGTCGATGGCAAGGCGCATGAGATGGCGGCCTTGATGCCGGGCCGCGCGACGATGCAGAAGCGGATGGCGGCGCTGGGCCTGCAGACGATGGTCTGGCCCGAAGGCGAGCTGCGCGGCCACACCTTCCATTACTCCGCGATGGAGACACCGCTCTCCGCCGTCGCCACGGCGACGAATCCGAACGCCGGCCGCGCGGCCGAGCGCCTGTACGACTTCGGCTCGCTGCGCGCGAGCTACGTCCACCACTACTTCCCGTCGAACCCCGACGCCATCGCGGCGTTCTTCGGCGGCGCTTCTTCCCTCTCCAAGAACTGAGCTGACCCATGTTCCTCGAATCCGGATTCGCCCACATCGCGCAGGCCCTGTTGTGGCCGGTGCTGATCCTTGTCGCCCTGGGCTTCGTCTACTCGCTGTGGACGGCGGGCGCCACGGTGATGGAGGCCGTGCAGCGGCGTCATCCCGGCTACCGTCAGTTGAAGGTTCATGCGACCAGCAACCTGGAGACGCTGGAGCTGCAGATCGTCCGCAGCCTGGAGGCGCCGCGCCTGCTGGGTCGCGTCGCGCCGCTGCTGGGCCTGATCGCCACGATGGTGCCGCTCGGACCGGCGCTGCAGAGCGTCGCGGCCGGTCAGGGACAGGCTGCGCTGGCGGTGTTCAGCTCGGCGTTCTCGGGCGTGGTGCTCGCGCTGGCCGCGGCGGCGATCGCGCTGGTCGTGTATTCGATCCGCCGCCGCTGGCTGCTGGCCGAGCTGCTGGTCATCAAGGCCGAACAGGGCTGGGCATGAGCGCCCGCCGCATTTCCATCCTCGCCGAAGAGGATGACGATCCGATGCTGTCCGCCGTCAACCTGGTGGACGTGTTCCTGGTGCTGGTCGTCGCGCTGCTGACCGCGGTCGCGCTGCAGCAGCAGTCGCATGCGGACGAGACGGTGATCCGCAACCCCGGGCAGCCGGGGATGGAAATCATCGTGCGCAAGGACGGCCAGGAGATCAAGTACCGCGGCAACGGCGGCAACGCCGAAGGCCAGGGCGAGCGTGCCGGCGTCGCGTACAAGATGAAGGACGGCTCGATCATCTACGTGCCCGAGGCCGGGGAAGCGCCCAGGCCATGAGGATCGCGTCCCTGATGGTGCGCGGCCTCGCGGTCGCGGCCTTGTGGCTGTGCGCGCCGCTCGTCGGGAACGCGGCCGAAACGGCGCGCGCCGCGAGCAAGGCAAGCGCGGCACACACGATGAAGGCAGCGAAGGCGGCCTCCCGCGTGCTGTTCCTCAGCGTCGACATCACGCCGGCCGCCAAGCATGCGCTGCTGGAGCGCGAGGGCAAGGCCCTCGGCTTCGACGTGAAGCAGATCGAGTACCCGCTGCGCGGCGCGCCGGTCGACAAGGATCCGGCGCTGGACCGCGCGTTGCGCGAGGCGGACCTCGTCTGGATCGACATCCCGCACCCGACGGCGGAAGCACGCCTGCATCAGATCGTCGACGCCGCGCTGCAGCGCGCCGCCCTGCCCGCCCCGCGCGTGCTGTGGATCCCCGCTGGCGAACCCGTCGCGGGCGATCGCAGCCTGCGCGGCTACCTGCAGGCCGGAGGTCCGGTCAACACGCGCTCGGCGTTCGCGATCGCCCGGGCACAACTCGACGGCAAGACGCCGTCCGACCTCGGACCGCCGCAGCTGATCCCGCAGCGCGGCATCCACTATCCCGGCGCGCCCCGGCTCTTCGCCGACGCGGCGGAGTTCCGCGCCTGGGCCGCGCAGCAGGGACTGCGCGGCGAGCCCGTGGCCATCCTGCTGCACCGCTACCACTTCGTCCAAGGCAATACCGCGTGGCTGGACCGCTGGCTGGCCATGTTCCGCCAGCAGGGGCTGCTCGCCTATGCGGCCTTCAGCGGCCAGCTCAGCGACAAGCCGTTGTCGGAGCTGCTGGAGCGCGACGGACAGGTGCAGGCCCGCGTGATCGTCAACCACAGCCTGCTGCCGCAAGGGGCGACGCTGCAGCCGACCTTCGAGCGCTGGGGCGTGCCGGTGCTGCAGACGCAGCCCTACCGGCAGAATGAAGCGGCCGTGTGGGAAGGCAGCGAGACCGGTCTCGCGCAGGCCGATATCCCGTTCTACTTCGCGCAGCCGGAGGCGGCGGGACTCATCGACCCGGTCGTCGTCGTCGCGCATCCGAAGCGCGGCGAACCCGAGCTCATCGATCGCCAGGCGGCCAGCGTCGCCGGCAAGGCCGCGCGCTGGGTCGCGCTGCAGACCAAGCCGAACGCCGACAAGCGTCTCGTCGCCTTCGTCTACAACTACCCGCCCGGCGGGAGCAACTTCGGCGCCTCGTTCCTGAACGTGCCGCGCAGCCTCGCGCGCGTCAGCACCGGATTGAAGGACGCCGGCTACGGCGTCACGCCGATCGCCGAGGCCGACTGGATCTCCGGCCTGAAGCCGATGCTGTCGGCGTACTACCCGGGCACCGACCTGCAGGCGCTGCTCGACGCCGACGAGGCCGAGGCCCTCCCGCTGGCGCGCTACACCGCGTGGTTCGACGCGCTGCCGAAAGCCGTGCGCGATCCCATCGTCGCGCGCTGGGGGCCGCCCGCCAGCAGCCGCTACGTGCTGCGCGTGCGCGGCGAGCCGGTCTTCGTGATCCCGCGCCTGAAGCTGGGCGCGCTCACCGTGCTGCCGCAGCCGCCGCGCGAGGAGACGCTGCGCAACGGGCAGGACCCGTTCATGCATCGCAGCAAGACGCCTCTGTCGCATCACTACCTCGCCACCTACCTGTGGGCGCGGCAGGCCGACGCGATCATCCACTTCGGCACGCACGGCACGCAGGAGTGGGCGCCGGGCAAGATCCGCGGGCCCGACGTGATGGATCCCGTGTGGCTGCCGCTCGGCGACACGCCGGTGATCTATCCGTACATCGTCGACAACCTCGGTGAAGCGCTCACCGCCAAGCGCCGTGGTCGCGCGCTGATGGTGAGCCACCGCACGCCGAGCTTCGCCCCCGCCGGGTTCAACGCGCAGATGGCCCACATGCACGAGCTGATGCATGAGTGGGAGACCGTCGATCCCGGTCCGACGCGGCAAGGGCTGGAGCGGCAGATGGTCCAGCAGTTCGTCGAGCACAACCTGCATCGCGACCTGGGCTGGACTGCCGAGCAGATCACCGCGAACTTCAGCGGATATCTGGAGTTGCTGCATCCCTACCTGGACCGGCTGGCGCAGAGCTCGCAGCCCAAGGGCCTGGCGGTGTTCGGCGTCGTGCCGGATGAGGACCAGCGCCGCGGCTCGATCCTGCAGCTGCTGCGCGTGCCGCTGATCGATGCCCTCGGCGAGGACATCGACGAGGCCTTCCTCATCAACCATGAGGGCGTGGCGACGGCGCGGCCGGCGCGCTGGCTGGACCTCGCGCTGAAGGACGCGGAGGCGGCGAGCCACCTCGACCTGCGGCCGTCGGCCTGCATCGCGGCCGGCACGGCGGCAGCGGCTTCGGCGGCGTCCGCAGTCGCCGCGGAACTCAAGCATGCGGCGTCCGCGCCGGGTACCGCTTCGAGCGCCCCGGCGGTCACCTGCGGCGACGGCTTCGTCCCGAACCGCGCCGCGCGCAAGCCGATCGATCAGGCGGCGCTGTACCAGCTCGCGCTGCGTGCGCAGGAGATGGCGACGCGGTTGTCGACCGAAGGCGAGATGCCCGGACTGCTGAGGGCCCTCGACGGCCGCTTCATTCCCGCAGCCTACGGCGGCGACCTGCTGCGCAATCCGGAGAGCCTGCCGACCGGACGCAACCTGACCGGCCTCGACCCCAACCGGCTGCCGACGAAGCAGGCCTTCGAGGCCGCACAGGCGCTGTTCAAGCGCTGGTACGAGGAACAGGCCAAGGCCGGCACCGCGCCGCAGCGGCTGGCGCTGTCGCTGTGGGCGGGCGAGACGCTCCGCCATCAAGGGATCATGGAGGCGCAGGCGCTGGTGGCGCTGGGCGCGACGCCGGTGTGGGACGCCACCGGCCGGCCGACCTCGATCAAGCTGCTCAGCCCGAAGGAACTCGGCCGTCCGCGCGTGGACGTGCTGCTGTCGATCACCGGCTCCTACCGCGACCAGTTCCCGGCGCTGATGAAGCTGATCGACCAGGCAGTCGCCGCCGCCGGCGAAGCCGAGCCGGACAACGCCATCGCCAGCAACAACCGCACGATCGCCGGTGAGCTGCGCAAGGCCGGACTGAAGCCCGCGCAGGCACAGGCCCTGGCGCAGGCGCGCGTGTTCGGCAACCCGGCCGGCGACTACGGCACCGGCATCGCCGACGCGGTGCAGGACAACGGCCTGAAGGGCCAGGACGGCAAGACCGATCCGCGCCTGGGCCAGCTGTTCCTGTCGACGATGAGCCAGCCCTACGTCGACGGCGAGCCGCTAAGCGTCCCGCCCGCGCAGGCGCAGCAGGCGCTCGGCGCGCACCTGCGCCACACCGACGCGGCGCTGATGTCGCGCAGCAGCCATCTGTACGCGATGGTCAGCAGCGACGACCCGTTCCAGTACCTCGGCGGTCTGGCCGCGGCAGCGAAGGTCGCGGGCAGCACCAGGGACATCGCGCTGCACGTGAGCCAGCTGCAGGACGCCGCCGAGCAGCACACCGAGACCGCCGCGCAGGCGATCGCGCTGGAGATGCAGAGCCGCTACCTGCACCCCGGCTGGCTGAAGGCCCAGCAGGCGGAGGGCTGGTCCGGCGCGCTGCAGGTGCTCAAGGCGGTGCAGTACAGCTTCGGCTGGCAGAGCATCGCGCCGGGCACCGTGCGGGCGGATCACTGGCAGAGCTTCTACGACGTGCTGGTCAAGGACAAGCACAAGCTCGGCGTGCCCGAGTGGCTCAAGCAGAACCCGCAGGCCTACGCACAGGCGCTCGAGCGCATGGTGCAGGCCGAGCGCATGGGCTACTGGAAGCCCGACGCGCAGACGAAGCAGGAGATCGCCTCGCTGTACCGCGACCTGACGAAGGCGGCGCCGTTGAACAACGAGCTGGCGGCGGTGCGTCGCTGGACGGCGGATCAACTGCCGCAGGACGTGCCGGCGATCCAGCCGGCCACGCCCGCCGCGCCGCAGCCTCCCGCCAAGGCGCAGAAGCCACCGGAGCAGCGCGCGACGCCGGCCGTACCGCCGGTGCCGACCGTGCGCGGCCTCGCGCTGCAGCGCGTGCCGGAGCCGCCGAAACCGACCCCCGCCGCGCCGGCGGCGCAGCGCCTCGAACAGGCACTCGCCTGGGTCGCGATGGCGCTGCTGATGTGCGCCGGCGCGATCTGGCAATCGCGTCGATCGAACCCGCCGCATCGAGCGGGTCTGACTCTCCAAAACGACAACAACTTGATCCCCCAGGGAACCGCATGAACTCGAAGAACAGCCAGCCCATGGCCTTGACCGCCATCGCCAGCGCGATGGCCCTGGCCGCGTGCGCCGCACAGGCGCAGAGTGCGCAGCAGGCGGCCGCCCCGAAGGCCACCCAGAACGCCGCCGCCGACGCCGCGATCGACGCGGCCCCCTCGCGCACGCTCGACACGGTCCGCATCAGCAGCCGCGCGCAGCTCGGCGAAGCCGAGAGCGCCTCCGAGGGCGAAGTCGGCGTCGAGCGCCTGGCGCTGCGTCCGCTGCTGCGTCCGGCCGAACTGCTGGAAGCCATGCCTGGCATGACCGTCACGCAGCACAGCGGCGACGGCAAGGCCAACCAGTATTTCCTGCGCGGCTACAACCTCGACCACGGCAGCGACTTCGCGACCTTCGTCCTCGGCATGCCGGTGAACATGGCCAGCCATGCGCACGGTCAGGGCTACATGGACCTGAACTTCCTGATCCCGGAACTGGTCGACAGCCTGCGCTACCGCAAGGGCGCTTTCAATGCCGAGGACGGTGACTTCGCGACGACCGGCGCCGCGCGCATCGGCTACATGAGCGAGATCGAGCGGCCCTTCGCGCAGGTGACGGCTGGCCCCTACGGCT
This sequence comes from Roseateles chitinivorans, assembly GCF_050632145.1. Taxonomy (GTDB): domain Bacteria; phylum Pseudomonadota; class Gammaproteobacteria; order Burkholderiales; family Burkholderiaceae_C; genus Roseateles; species Roseateles chitinivorans_B. Next base: position 2,677,098 of record NZ_CP192577.1, on the reverse strand, counting down.
ATCGGCGCGCGCTGGCGGCGGGCAGCACGAAGGTCGGCGGCGGCTGGTCGATGCTGGGTGCGGTCGACGGCAGCGTCTACGACGGCCCGTGGGACCAGGCCGAGGACCTGCATCGCCGCAATGCAGTGCTGCGCCTGACGCGCGGCGACGAACGCAACGGCGCGCACGTGGACCTGCTGAGCTACAGCGCCGCCTGGCGCGCCAGCGAGCACGTGCCCGAGCGCGCCATCGACAGCGGCGAGATCGGCCGCTACGGCACGCTGGTGGCCAACGACGGCGGCCGCACACATCGCCACAGCCTGAGCGGCGGCATCGCCTACAACCAGGGCAGCGGCCAGTGGACCGCCGACGCCTGGGTGGTGGACTACGCGCTGAACCTGTTCTCCGCGCCGTCCGGCTTCATCAACGGCCCCGATGGCGACCAGCACGAGCAGGCCGATCACCGCAAGCTGTGGGGCGGCTCGCTGAAGCATCAGCTGCCCGCCGCATGGCTGCCGGCCGATCAGCAGGTGACCTGGGGCCTGCAATGGCGCCACGACAAGATCGGCACGCTCGGCCTGTACGACACCGTCGACCGCGTGCGCACGCACACCGTGCGCGAGGACCGCGTCAGCGAGGACAGCGCCGGCGTGTTCGTCGAACTGGGGAGCCGCTGGACCGACTGGCTGCGCAGCACCGTGGGCGCCCGCTGGGACACGATGCGCGCGACGGTCTCGCCGACCGGTGGCGAGTTCAACATGGACAACGGCGGCAAGGCCAGCCAGTCGCAGTTCAGTCCGAAGCTCGGGCTGATCGCGCGCGTTGCGGCGGACACCGAGGTCTACCTGCATTGGGCGCGGGCTTTCCGATCGAACGATGCACGCGGCGCGACGACGACGGTCAATCCGGCCGACGGCAGCGCGACCGACACGCTGCCGCTGCTGGCGCGCACCAAGAGCACCGAGCTGGGACTGCGCACCAAGCCCGTGAAGGGCTGGACCACCAGCCTGGCGCTGTGGCAGGCCAACCTGGCGTCGGAGCTGGTCTTCGTCGGTGACGAGGGCGTGACCGAGGCGCGCGGCGCGTCCAAGCGCGTGGGGCTGGAGTGGTCCAACGACGTGCAGGTCGGCCGCGACTGGTTGATCGACGCGGACGTGGCCTGGTCACGCGCGCGTTTCGTCGAAGCGACCGAGACCGAGTTCGGCAGCGGCAAGCGCGTGCCCAACGCGGTGCCGTGGTCGGCGTCGATGTCGGCCAACTGGGCGCCGAGCGGTCCCTGGTCCAGCGGCTTCAAGCTGCGCTACCTGGGCGCGTATGCGCTGGAGGAAACCGGCACGCAGAAATCCAAGGCCGTGTTCACCGCCAACTGGCGGCTGGGGTATCAGCTCAGCGACCGGTGGCAGCTCGGGCTGGACGTGCTGAACCTCTTCGACACGAAGGCCAACGACATCGAGTACTGGGGCGCGGCCTGCACGCGCGCCGAAGGCGCGGGCTGCAACAACGGCGAAGGCATCAACGGACGGCTCGTGCATCCGATGGAGCCGCGCACTTTCCGACTCAGTCTGCGCGCGCGGATCTGAAGAAGTTTCAGGACTTCCACGGCCGCTGGCCCTCACCCCCACCCTCTCCCGCAAGCGGGAGAGGGAGCACACCGAGTTGATCCTCGACAGGTTCCATCCTCCGGAGCACGACATGGAAATCGAACAACCGCCCGTCGACCGCGTGCGCATCATCCCCGACGGCGAACGCCGCGGGCTGGTGATCGTCCACACCGGCAACGGCAAGGGCAAGAGCACCGCCGCCTTCGGCCTGGCGCTGCGCGCGCACGGGCGTGGCAAGCGGGTCCACATCTACCAGTTCATGAAGGTGCCGAGCGCGCGCTTCGGCGAGCACCGCCTGTTCGAGCAGATCGGCGTGCCGATCGAGGGACTGGGCGACGGCTTCTCGTGGAAGAGCAAGGACCTGGACCATTCGGCGCAACTGGCGCGCGACGGTTGGGAGCGCGCGAAGGCGACGATCCTCGGCGGCGAGCATTTCCTCGTCGTGCTCGACGAGATCATGTATCCGCTGCGTTATGGCTGGCTGCCGCTGGAGCCCGTGCTGGAGACGTTGCGCGCGCGGCCGGCGCACGTTCACGTCTGCTTGACGGGACGCAATGCACCGCAGGAATTGATGGATCTGGCAGACACGGTGACGGAAATGACAATGGTGAAACACCACTTCAAGGCAGGTGTGCCGGCACAACGCGGAATTGAGGATTGACTTCCCTCCAACGGCCTCCTGCCCGCTAAGCTGCGCGCCAGATTTCATCGTCGCCTTCCCCGTCATCCGACGTCACCCGATGTCACCCGACGCCTCTCGACGTTTTTCGACGCCTCCCGACGCCCGTCCCATGAGTCCGATGTCCTGGCTGCTCGCCCTCGCGATCCCGATCGCGCTGCTGCTCGACCGTTGCTTCGGCGAGCCGCCGGCCGCCGTGCATCCGGTCGTCGGCATGGGGCGCTACCTGGCCCTCTTCGGCGACCGCCTCTGCGGGATGTCGCCGAAGGCGGCGTTCATCGGCGGCGCGCTCGCATGGACAGCGGGCATCGCGCTGTCCGCCCTCGCCGCGTTGGTGATCGAGCAAGCCGTCATCATCGGACTCGAACCCTGGTTCGGCGGCTGGCGGCTCGCGGTCGCGGCGCTGCTGCTGGGCCTCGCGCTGAAGCCGATGCTCGCGTGGCGCATGCTGCGCGACGAGGTCGCCGCCGTCGAAAGCGCGCTGTCGCGCTCGCTCGAGGAAGGCCGCGCGCAGCTGTCGCGCCTCGTCAGCCGCGACACGACGCAACTCTCCGCGCTCGAGGTCCGCGAGACCGCGATCGAGACGCTGGCCGAGAACCTCAACGACTCCGTCATCGCGCCGCTGTTCTGGTTCATGGTCGCCGGTCTGCCGGGCGCGGCGGTCTACCGCTTCGCCAACACGGCCGATGCGATGTGGGGCTACCGCGGCCGTTGGGAATGGGCCGGCAAGTGGGCCGCGCGCGCCGACGACGCGCTGTCGTGGATCCCGGCGCGGCTGACCGGGCTGGCGCTCGTCGCGCTGCGGCCGGCACTGCTCGCACCGCTGCTGCGCGAGGCCACCCGCACCCCCTCGCCCAACGGCGGCTGGCCGATGGGCGCGATGGCGCTGCGGCTCGGCCGCGCGTTGAGCAAACCCGGCCACTACCGGCTCAATCCGTCCGGCAGCGACGTCGTGGCCGAGGACATGGTCGCCGCGCAACGTTTCGCCGCGGGGACGATGCTGGGCCTCGCCGCCCTGCTGGCGCTGAGCGCGGCCGCGCTGCGCGGTGGATTCGCGTTCGTCTTCGTGCTCGGGATCGGTGGCGGCACGAGCGGCATCGACACGGGCGCCGCGATCGGGAGCCCGCGATGACCCGCTTCCAATCGCTCACGCACGGCGGCACCGACGCGGGCCCGCCGGTGCGCCACGACTTCTCGACCAACGCCCACCCGCTCGGCCCGCCGCCGGCCGCGCTCGACGCGGTGCTGCGCGCCGACCGGCTGCGTTATCCCGATCCCACCTACGCCACGCTGCGCGCCCGCCTGGGCAACTGGCACGGCGTCGAGCCCGACCGCGTGCTGCCGGCGTCCGGCGGTTCGGAAGCGATCCGCCGCCTGACGCTCGCCGCGATGCTTTCGGGCGTCACGCGTGTCTGCGTGCCGCAGCCCGGCTTCGGCGACTACGCCGCCGCCGCCCACGCACTGGGCCTGCAGGTGACCGCCTACGACGACGCGTTCCAGCTCGCCGACACGCTGACGCTGCCGTCGCTGGTGTGGGTCTGCGATCCCAACAACCCCACCGGCGCGAGCTTCGGCCTCGACGAGTGGACGGCCGTGGCGCTCGCACTCGGCCAGAGCGGCTCTCAACTGGTCGTCGACCAGGCCTATGACGCGCTGCGCCTCTCCGGCAGCTGCTCGCTGCCCCAGGCGATCGCCGACGGCGCCTGGCGGCTCGTCTGCCCCAACAAGGCCTTCGGCCTGACCGGCGTGCGCGGCGCCTACCTGATCGGTCCCCGCGACGGACTCTGGATCGCCCGGGTCGCGGAACTCGCGCCGAGCTGGGTGCTCTCCTCCGAGGGCCAGGCCTTGCTCGAGGCCTGGACCACACCGTCCATCCGCGGCGAACTCGAAGCCTCGCTGCCGCTGCTGCGCGAGTGGCACGCGATGCAATGGACGCAGATGGCCGCCATGGGCTTCGACCAGATCGACGGCGGCGTCGCCAACTACTGGCTCGCCGCGCTGCCGTCGCCCTGGCACGGCGTGCCGGAGCCGCTGCTCGAAGGGCTGCGCGCGATGGGCATCAAACTGCGCGACGCCACGTCCTTCGGTCTGCCCGGGCTGGTGCGGGTGTCGGTGCAATCGCCGGAAGCCGTCGGCGCGCTGGCCGCGGCGATGGCCACCTTCGGCGGTCACACGCCGCTGCCGTCGCCGCCGTCTCGCCATGGCGCGTTCGACACCACGCATCCGTTCGACACGACGATGATGGGGGAGATGTCGTGAGCGGCGCTTCGTCGGGGCAGCGCCGGGGGCGGGCCGTCATGGTGCTCGGCACCACGAGCGGCGCGGGCAAGAGCTTCCTCACCACGGCGCTGTGCCGCTGGTACGCGCGCCAGGGGCTGCGCGTCGCGCCGTACAAGGCGCAGAACATGAGCAACAACGCGCGCGTCGTGCCCGGCCTGGACGGACGCCAGGGCGAGATCGGCTCGGCGCAGTACTTCCAGGCGCTGGCCGCGCGCGCGCGGCCCGAGGTACGCATGAACCCGGTGCTGCTGAAGCCGGAGAAGGACACGGCCTCGCAGGTCGTGGTGCTCGGCGACGTCGACGAGGCGCTGAGCCGCGCGCCGTGGCGCGAGCGCAGCGAGGCGCTCTGGACCAGCGCGCGCGGCGCGCTGCACGACTTGCTGGTCGAGAACGACGTCGTCGTCATCGAAGGCGCCGGCTCGCCCGCCGAGATCAACCTGCACAGCAGCGACTACGTGAACATGCGCACCGCGCGTGAAGCCGGCGCGGCCTGCCTGCTGGTCACCGACATCGACCGCGGCGGCGCCTTCGCCCATCTGTACGGCACGCACGCGCTGCTGCCGGCGGACGAGCGCGCGCTGATCCGCGGCTTCGTGCTGAACCGCTTCCGCGGCGACGCCGCCCTGCTGTCGCCGGGGCCGGAGATGCTGCAGCAGATGACCGGCGTGCCCACGCTCGCGACGCTGCCGATGTGGCGCGGCCATGGGCTGCCCGAGGAGGACAGCGTCTTCGACGACCGCACCACCGGCGGCCTCGGCACCGGTGGCGACGGCCGCGCACCGGTCCGCGTCGCCGTGATCGCGTATCCGCGGCTGTCCAACCTCGACGAGTTCCAGCCGCTGCGCAACCTGCCCGACGTGCGGCTGAGCTGGGCCCGCACGCCGGCGGAGCTCGAGGGTGCGGACTGGATCATCCTGCCCGGCTCGAAGGCGGTGGCGTCCGATCTCGCCTGGCTGCGCGCGCAGCGGCTGGACGTCGCCGTCGCGGCGCACGCCGCCGCCGGCCGACGCGTGCTGGGCATCTGCGGCGGTCTGCAGATGCTGGGCGAGGCGCTGGTCGATCCGCACGGGCTGGACGGCAACGCGCCGGGCCTGGGCCTGCTGCCGCTGGTGACGCTGTTCGAGCGCGAGAAGCTGCTGCGCGAGGCGGAGTGCCGCTTCTCGCCGACGCTGGGCGCGCCGTGGTCGTCGCTCCAAGGTCAGGCCGTGCGCGGCTACGAGATCCACCATGGCCGCACGGCGCAGCATCCGGGGCTGCCCGATGCGCGGCCGGTGCTGTTCGACGGCCTCGGCGAGCCGGTCGGCTGGCAGCACGGGCCGGTGCTCGGCCACTACCTGCACGGCCTGTTCGAGGACGACCGCGTGCTGGCCGCGCTGTTCGACCGCCCCGCGCGTCCGCTCGACCAGGTCTTCGACGAACTGGCCGACTACATCGACCGCCATTTCGCGCCGGGTGTGCTGATGGGTCTGCTGTCTCCCGCGTCCATGCCCTCGCCCTCCCCCTCCTCTTCCCCTTGATGTCCGAGACGTCCCCGATGACCAAGCCCGACCTGATTCCCGAGATCCCTTCGCTGCACGACGCGGCGCTGGCGACGGCGCTGCAGCGCCGCATCGACCGCAAGACCAAGCCGCTGGGCTCGCTGGGCCGGCTGGAGGGCCTGATGCTGCGGCTGGGGCTGATCCAGGGCACGGAGGAGCCGCGCCTGGTGGAACCGCAGATGATGGTCTTCGCGGCCGACCATGGCGTGGCGGCGCACGGCGTGTCGGCGTTCCCGTCCGACGTGACCTGGCAGATGGTCGAGAACTTCCTGGCGGGCGGCGCGGCCGTGTCCGTGCTGGCGCGCCAGCACGGGCTGCAGCTGAGCGTCGTCGACGCCGGCGTGCGCCACACCTTCGTGCCGCGGCCGGGCCTGCTGATCGCCAAGATCGCGATGGGCAGCCGCGACATGCTGGAGGGGCCGGCGATGACGACGGACGAGTGCGCGACCGCCATCGCCGCCGGCAAGACGCTGCTGCAGAAGCGGCCGGGCAACGCGCTGCTGCTGGGCGAGATGGGCATCGGCAACACCTCGTCGGCGGCGCTGCTGCTGGCGCGGCTGGGCGGGTATGCGCTGGCGGACTGCGTCGGGCGCGGCACGGGACTGGACGACGCGCAGCTGCGCCACAAGCTGGCCGTGCTGGCGCGCGCGCTGGAGAAGCATCCGCGTGCCACCGAGCCGCTGACGGCGCTGGCCGCGCTCGGCGGGCTGGAGATCGCGATGATGGTCGGGGCGGTGCTGCAGGCGGCGCTGGAACGCCGCGTGATCGTCGTCGACGGCTTCATCACCGGCGCGGCGGTGCTGGTGGCGGCGAAGCTGCAGCCCGCGGTGCTGGAGCGATGCATCTTCGCGCACCGCTCGAACGAGCAGGGCCACCGGCTGATGCTGGACACGCTGCAGGCGCAGCCGCTGCTGGACCTGGGCCTGCGCCTGGGCGAAGGCTCCGGCGCGGCGCTGGCCTGGCCGCTGCTGGAGTCGGCCTGCCGCGTGCTCGGCGAGATGGCGAGCTTCGATTCGGCGGGCGTGAGCGACAGAGCCTGACACGCGCGGCGTGCACTGCCAGGCCTGAGGCGCCAAGGGGGCTGGAAGATTTCTTCCGTGGTACGCGCGTGAGCGGCATGGCAGCATTCGCGCCAACATTCAAGCGGCGCCGATGTCCATGTCTTGTCCGTCCCTCCCCTCCACTCGCTCATTCATGACGACTTGGCGCGCCCTGGGCGGTGTGCTCGCGGTGGGCGCCTGCGCACTCGGCTTGCTGTCGACCGGCGCCGCGGCGGGCTCGGACCAGCCGCCGCTCGCCTCCGCGTCGCAGCGCGTGCCGCAGGCCCGCTTCCTCGGCAATTTCTCGAACGTCGCGGTGTCTTCGGAGAGCGGCGATTGCAGCGGTCTCTCCGCGCAGCTGTGGGTCAGGCCCATCCTCAAGGAAGGTCGCGTGCAGCCGGTGTGGCAGCCCTACGGATTCTTGTACGAGGCCGCCGGCAACTGCCCGGGCATCGAGTTCCGGATCACCGGTGGCGAGTACCGGCCAGGCACGAGGGAACTTCACCTGTCGGCCGGGAACAGCCTCGGGTTCGACATCGTCGATCGCATCGCCTTCAACGGCTTCCTGCGCGCCGGCAGGCTCGAAGGCACGCTGCGCTATGCCGATCCCAACTCGGGCGTGCTGCCCGAGGAAGGCGAGGACGTCGCGCTCGACGCGGCCGATGCCCGTCGCTGGCGCGAGATCGGACCGTTCGCTGAGACCGCGACGAGCGTCACTGCTGTCGCCAGGCGCGCGGCGGATGAGGCCGTGCTGCGCGTGCGAGAGGTCAGCCACGAGTTCAAGGTGGAAGTGCCCGTCGATCCATGGACACCCGAGGGCCCGGTCTCCCCGCCCGTCACCTACCGCGAGCTCGACATCACTTGGAGCTATCCGATATTCCTGGATGGAAAGCCGGAGGAGATCGGCCGACTCAACGCCTGGCTGCGACGCTGGTGGCTCGAGGGCATCGGCGATTGCGGCGCCGAGCTGCCGATCGACCGACTGGCCGCGATGAGCGACGAGGAGGTCGTCGCGCAAGTGAAGGCCACGTCGAAGTCGGACGACTGCGGCACCATCCAGTCCGCGGTGCTGGCCACCGGCGGCTTCGGCCCCTATCTCTCGTTCACGCGCTACACCGCCATGGCGGGGGCCTTCCACACGAGCCATGCGCGCGAGGACATGCTGATCCACCGCGACACCTTGGCACCGGTAGCCCTGTCGGACCTCTTCGACGAGCGCGCGATCCTGGGACTCTCGGCAGCGTTCGAGGCTTCGGTGGCGCGGGAGCATCCGGATTGCCATGACCTGCCTTTGATCGACAGATCGACCTTGAGGGTCCCTGACCTCCTGGCCTATGAGCGCCCGTACAAGCCGTCGACATGGCGTGATTGCGAGGACGTCAGCGTGTTCATGGGGATCCAGGTCCGTCGCGCCCTGAAGCCGGAGGTACGCGCCATGACACCGGTCCGCACCGAACTCGTGAACTGGCGGCAGCCCCCGCCGCACTGAAGGCTGAGGCTATCCTTCCGTCGTCCTACCGTTGAACCCCGCAATGACCGACATCGACGTCTCGCTGCTCGACACGCTCCGCGCCCTGGAAGTCGAGCTCCACCACCCCGGCGTGCGCTGCAGCGCCGAGCGCCTGTCGCAGCTGCTGCACCCGGAGTTCCACGAGGTCGGCCGCTCCGGCCGCCAGTACGACCGCCAGACCATCATCCGCTGGCTCGCCGACGACCACGAGCCGCCGAAGGTCGTGCCGGACGAGTTCCGCATCGCGCCGCTCGCCCCTGACGCGGCCCTGCTGACCTACCGCTCGGCGCATCGGCAGGAGGACGGCTCGCTGATCCACCACACGCTGCGGTCCTCGCTGTGGCTGAAGACGGCGGCGGGCTGGCAGATGCGGTATCACCAGGGCACGGCGGCGGCGACGCCGTGGTGACCACCGTGCGCTTCCACCCGCGCTCCCTGGTGGCGGTGCTGCTGCTGAGCCCCGTCGCCGCCGCGATCGCCGCCGAACCGTGGACCACGCCGTTGCGGGTCCGTGACGTCACCTACGAGTTCAAGGTCCAGGCGAAGTCCTGCGAAACCTGCGACGCGGCGTCACAGGAAGACGTGGACGTGAGCTGGAGCTATTCGGTCTTCATCGGCGGGGACCGCGCGGAAACGGACCGCCTGAACAACTGGGTGCGTGCGAGGTGGTCGGAGCGGCTCAGCGAGTGCGGCGACCTGAGCGACCAGGAGCGCACCCGGCTCAACGACCGGCAACTGATCGCCCGGGTCAAGGCGACCGCATCGACGGCCGGCTGCGAGACCACGCGCGTGATGCTCAACGCGACGCACGCGTTCGGGCCGTTCGTGAGCTTCGAAAGCCACGAGGCCTACGGCGGCGTCCGGCCGTCGGCCGCCAACACGGCGGTGCTGCTGGATCAACGGACGATGGCCACGGTGGCGACCGAATCGCTGTTCCAGCCCGAGGGACTGGACGCGCTCTCCGAAGCCATCGGGCGCAACGTGAAGAAGGATCATCCGGACTGCAACGAGGGCATGGCGATCGACCAGATGCAGTTCACGCCGCCCGCGCGCCTGAGCGGGGACCGGAATTTCGATCCCCGGGTGTGGGAGGTGTGCAGCGACGGCGAGCTCCTCGAAGGACCGCTGGTGCGCAGGTGGCTGCGGCCGGAGATCCGCGCGATGAAGGTGCGCCCGCTCGAAAAGGTGCGCTGACGCACATAACGCGTGCGACGCCGGGTCAGGGGACATCGGCGGGGGAGTGGACGAAGGTCACGTCACGGGAACCCCGATGGGCGCTAGATTCGCGGCGGCTCCGCTGCCTTCTGGCGGCGGGGCTGGCCGGGTCCAGCCGGTCGTTGTGCCGACTCCCGTTCCTCCCCCATGATCGATCCGACCGACTTTGCCGCCCCCTTCGGCGGCCTGCCCGTTCCCGAATCCCTGCGCAAGCTGCTCCGCTTCCAGGAAGAGATCGGGGACGGCAACTATTCCGCCGCGCTGACGCTGACCCAGGACGGCCATGACGGCCTGCGCCGAGGCTGGTCGGCGGATCCCGCCTTCCTGTCCCGGCTGATCCCGTTCGCGCGGGCGACCGCGTCGGGCTCGTTCTACGCGCTGTGGAATCCGGACCCGTCGCAGCCGCCGATGCCCGATCGCTGGCCGGTGGTGGCCTTCGGCGACGAAGGCGGCGAATGGATCGTCGCGCGCGACGTCCGCGAGCTGCTGCGCGTCAGCACCTGCGACGTGGAACCCCGCATCGACTTCGACCGCATCCACTACTTCCGCAGCGAGCATCACTACCGCAAGAGCGAGCGGCTCGACGCCTACATCGGCTGGCTGCGGGGACAGCTGCAGCTGGCGCCCGTCGACGATCCGGAAGCGATCCTCGAGGCCGCGCAGCGGGAATGGCAGGACGCTTTCGAACGGTGGATCGAGCCGTTCCTCCAGGGATGAGGCCGCGCGCGGCGGCTTGCGTTCAGCCCGGCAAGGCGGTGCCACGATCGCTGCGTCCGCGGCGGCATCGCCCACGGACATGGTGTCGATCAGAGTCGCCCTCCCGGAAAGGCGGAATCGCGCGTCACGTCGCCCCGGCGCTTCGCGCGAGCCGCGGCGACACGCGGGACTTCTGACCGCGACGGGTCAGCGCCCGATGGCCAGGTTCATTCGCCCTGCCTGGGACTGAAGGTCCGCGGGAACACCACCGCCGTCTTGCGATCGCGCAGGCGATACCCCATCGCGGCGCGGTTGGCGTCGCCGGCCATCGCGCCCGCCTCCTCGAGGAACCCGGCCGCGAGCATCCGCGTGCGGAAACCGCTCTTGTCGACCGGCCGGCCCAGCACGACCTCGTACATGCGCTGCAGCTGCGGCAGCGTGAAGGCCTCGGGCAGCAGGAACGCCGGCAGCGACGTGTACTCCACCTTGCCGCGCAGCCGCTCGACGGCGGCCTTCAGGATCGCCGCGTGGTCGAAGGCCAGACGGGGGCGCTTGAGCAGCGTCTCCACCTCGAACCAGCCGACGTCGGCGGCGTTCGCCCCCTTGGCCAGCGTCACGCCGTCAGCGGGGATCAGTGCGAAGTACACGTGGGTCGCCGACCAGCCGCGCGGATCACGGTCCTTGCCGCCCCAACTGCCGAGCTGCTCCAGGTACGGGCTGGCGACGCCCGTCTTCTCCGACAGCTTGCGCCGCGCGCAGGCTTCCAGATCGCGGTCGCGGTCAATGTCGACGAAGCCGCCCGGCAGCGCCCAGCGGTCGGGGAACGGCTCGTCCTCCTTCGACGGCCGCTGTACCAGCAGCACGCGCAGCTGGTCCTGGACGACGGAGAAGATCACCACGTCGACCGTCGTGAACGGCAACGGAAAGGACGGGACCGCGGCAGCAGGCTGTGGTTTCCGGCGCGAAGGGTCGGTGGTCATCGTCATTCGGGCTTGATCGGATCGTTGGAGGGTTGTATTGTGCAACCTTCGATGGGTTGCACTATACAACTCCACTGACTTCTGGGAGAACAACAATGAAACAAGCCAGCGACACCCGGGACCTCCGCAGCCTGGTCGACGTCGTCCAGGCCGGACAACCGGTCGAATACGTCCTCTTCTGGGGCCATCGTCCCCCCAAGGATCGCGGCGTGAACGCCTCGTGCTTCAGCCAGTGGTACGACGCCCCGTTCCAGGTCGGCCAGGAGACCTTCCGCACGGCGGAACACTTCATGATGGCGGGCAAGGCCGAGCTGTTCGGCGATCTCGCCCTGCGTCAGCAGATCCTGGAGGCGAAGACGCCGGACCTCGCGAAGCAGCTCGGCCGCAAGGTCGCCGGCTTCGACGAACGCCGATGGGCCGAGCACCGCTTCGACATCGTCGTGGCCGCCAACATGGGGAAGTTCGAGAACAACGGAGCGCTGCGCCGGTTCCTGCTGGGCACCGGCGACCAGGTGCTGGTCGAGGCCAGCCCCGTCGATCCGGTCTGGGGCATCGGGCTCGCGGCGAACGATGCCGACGCGTGCCACCCGGCCCGCTGGAAGGGGCTGAACCTGCTCGGCTTCGCGTTGATGGAAGTCCGCGCGCGGCTGAAGGCGGCCAAGGAGGCGACGGACCAATGAGCCCATGGAAGGCGACGCCGTGACCGCCGCCACCGTCGCCCGCTTCGGAACGACCGGCCCGCCGAGATGACCTGCCGGCAGCGCCACCCGGGCGACTCGATAGAATCACGCCCGTGACCCGCTGGTTCCGCATCCTTGTCCTGACGATCCTCGTCCCCGCGTACGGCATCGCCGCCGTCGGCGTGACGATGTTCGCCGCGGGCGTCGCGCATGCGCAGCACCTGCTGGTCGACGGGCAACCCGACTATCCTGCCGTCGCGGCCATCACCGCGGCACAGGCGAGCGCCGACGACGATCACGCCGCGGGTCTCTCCGCCGACGTCGCCGCCCTGCTCTTCGAGCTCGGCGACACCTCGGACGACATGCCGGACCACTGCAAGCCCGACACGCGCGCCCTGCGCGTCGCGCCGCCGCAGGTGAGCCCGCTCCCCACGCCTCAGCTGCACGAGCCTCAGCGCTGCCCGCAGCCGCCCTTGCGGCCGCCGCGCGCCTGACGCCGCCCGTGTAGCCCGCGCCGAGGCGCTCCGCCGCCTCCCCCTCCTCGCCCGTCCCTGTCGGCACGCGTCGCGCATTCCGCGATCGCGTGCGTCCGCGTCGTCTCCACCTCGCCCCTCGACCTCGAGGGCCAGTGGAGCCGCGCTCCTTCCTCATCCATCATGGAAATCGCCTTACTTTTCTTCCTCATCCTGCTCAACGGCCTGTTCGCCATGTCCGAGATCGGACTGGTCACCGCGCGCCGCGCGCGCCTGCAGAAACTCATCGACGACGGCGACAGCGCCGCCGCCGCGGCCGTCAAGCTGGGGGAGGATCCCACCCGCTTCCTGTCGACCATCCAGATCGGCATCACCTCGATCGGCGTGCTCAACGGCATCGTCGGCGAGGCCGCGCTGGCCGGGCCGCTGGCGCTCTGGATCACCTCCCACGGCGTGCCGGCGGAGTACGCCAGCGGCGCCGCGACCGGCCTGGTCGTCGTGCTGATCACCTACTTCTCGATCGTGCTGGGCGAGCTGGTGCCCAAGCGCCTCGGCCAGTCCAACCCCGAGGCGGTCGCGCGCCTGGTCGCGCGCCCGATCGCGGCGCTGGCCGTCGCGACCAAGCCATTCGTGCGCCTGCTGTCCGGCTCGACCAACGCGCTGCTGCGCCTGCTCGGCGTGAAGCAGTCGGCGGCCTTCAACGTCACCGAGGAAGAGATCCACGCCGTGCTCGCCGAAGGCACCAGCGCCGGCGTCATCGAGTCCCACGAGCACGCGATGGTGCGCAACGTCTTCCGCCTGGACGACCGCCAGATCGGCTCGCTGATGGTGTCGCGCCGCGACGTGGTCTGCCTGGACCTGAACGATCCGATGGAGACGACCCTTGCGCGCATCGAGGCCTCGGACCACGCGCTGTTCCCGGTCGTGCGCGGCGGGCTGCACGACATCGTCGGCGTGGTGAACGCGCGCCAGCTGCTGTCGGAGATGCTGCGTCAGCGCCAGCCGCGCCTGGACGAGCGCCTCGCGCCCGCGCTGTACGTGCCGGAGACGCTGACCGGCATGGAGCTGCTGGCCCAACTTCCGCCTGTCGGCGGTGCACATGGCCTTCGTCATCGACGAGTACGGCGAAGTCCAGGGCCTGGTCACGCTGCACGACCTGGTCGAGGCGATCACCGGCGAGTTCCAGCCGCGCGATCCGGCGTCGGCGTGGGCGGTGCAGCGCGAGGACGGCTCGTGGCTGCTCGACGGCCACATCCCGGTGCCGGAGTTGAAGGACCGCCTGGAACTCGATGAGGTGCCGGAGGAGGAACGCGGCCGTTATCACACGCTCAGCGGGATGATGATGCTGCTCACCGGCCGTCTGCCGCGCGAGGCGGACACGGTCGAGTGGGAAGGCTGGCGCTTCGAGATCGTCGACATGGACGGCAAGACCATCGACAAGGTGCTGGCGTCACGCGTGGCGGAGGTCGCGGAGGTTGCCGATGTCGTGGCGTGACGTCGCGCGGGTGGCGGTCGTGCTGGTATCGGCGCCGCTGCTCGTGTCGTGTTCGGAGGGCTATCCCGGCGAGGACCGGCCGCTGGTCAGTCCCTTCGACATGAGCAACGCCGAGCGCGTCGCCGAGCTCAACGTCGTCGGCCGCGACGCGCCCGGCCCGCGCTGGCGCTATGCGCTGCGCGAGGGGTGCGCGCTGGAGGTCGAGCAAGGCAGCGGGAAGGACAGGCGGCGCGTGGCGGTGACGCTCAGGCGATCGATGGATGCGGAGGTGGTCTTCGACAACGAGGCGAAGACCTACGACGTCGCGTTGATCGATCGCTCGATCGATGCCGCCCGGCCCATCGCGATCCTGCTCAAGACGGACAAGTGGACCTATGCGACGCAAGGGAGCCTGCTGGTGGACCTGCTGATCAGGGATTGCGCGAAAGGCACCACCGCAAGATAGCCTCCGAGGCCGGGATCGCCGCACGGTCCCGGCCGATGGCCGCTACTTCGAATAGCCCATGTCCTTGATGAACACCGCCCGCTGCCTGTCGCCATTGAACGCGAACAGCACCCGCTCCTGCTCGCCGTTCTCGCGCTCGACGACCATGGCCCAACGGTCGAGCCGATAGCTGCCGACGAAGTCGGCGCCGTTGCGACGCTGTCGCTGCGCGCCGCCCGCGCCCGCCCCGGCCGCGCTGACCGACGAGGTCGTCGTGCTGCCGCCGCGCGAGTAGGTGTTCGTCGCCATTCCCGCCACGCCGTTCGCCGCCGCCATCGCGCCGGTGCCGAAGACCGACTTGCCGGTCTGCTCGAAGCTGCCGTCCGGCTGGAAGTGGAAGCGCTGCTGCGAGCTGCCGCCGCCCAGGATGCTGTACCAGGAGTGCGTGAACGTCCCGTCGAGCCGCTGGCCCGCCGAGGCCGGGGTCGCCGGCGTGCCGCGGATCGTGCGCCAGTCCTTCTCGTCGTGCTCCCTGATCTGCCAGTCGCCGCCGCTGCGGCGCCACTGGATGACGCGCTCCGGCTTGACCTTCCGCGCCGCGGCCATGTCGAGCTCGTCGGGCGGCAGGTCGAGGTTGCGGTAGCCGGTGCCGTCCTTCAGCAGCAGGTGGAGGTTCTCCACCAGGCTCTCGCCGCTGGGCTGGTACCAGGTCCAGAGCAGGAAGGCGATGTCGCGCTCCGCCACGCCCTTGCCCGGCGCGACGTGGATCGCGCGATCGGCGGCGGCACGGCGCTCCAGCGTGGCCGCCCGCTCGGCGGCCTCGCGCTGGCGACGCGCGTCCCCGGCCAGGGCCTTCAACGCGGGCCACAGCTCATTGGACTTCGAGGACAGCGTCTTCAACCCTCCGCCGTAACGCTGCAGCAGCGCCTCATCCTGCGAGAACGCGATCCGCAGCCATTCGACCTGGCCGTCGCGCGCCGGGCGCAGGTAGATCTGCGTCTCGACCGGCGCGCCGTTCACCGTCGCCACGCAGTTCTGGAGCACCACGCCGGCCTGCAGCGTCTGCGGCGTCCTGCAGGTCGGCTGACCCGCGGCGCCCAGGCCGCGCATCGGATCCTTGATGCGCGCGAGCGCGGCGACACCGTCCTCGCGCCCGACGTCCACCGGCGGCGCGACCCAGAGTTGCATCACCTGGCCCGGCGGCAGGTCAGCGGGTTGCAGCAGCAGCCCGTCTTCATGCACGCGCTGCGTCCAGCCGGACGGGACCTCCAGGGCCAGCGCAGGCAGCAGCGGCGCCGACAACACGGCGGCGATGGCTGCTCGCCCCAGGGACGACGAGCAACGGCGGACGAGGTCGGGACAGCGCATGGACTTCCTGCAGAAACTGGAAGCGCGCAGTGTCCCGGCGATGCGCACGAATGCATCCCCCAAGGGCTAGGGAGTCCGACCGGGCCACGCGGGTCCAGGTCTTGCCCCCGGGCCAGCGTTTCCGACCCACCAATGCAAAGCGGACCCGAAGGTCCGCTTGCTCATCAGGATCCGGACGGATCGCCCGGATCGCCGCCCGGATCGACGATCAGATCGAGTAGCCCAGCAGCATCGCCACGCCGGCTTCGCGGTTCGGCCGCTTGAAGCCGTCGCGCGTCAGGCGGTTCATCGGGATCGACAGCGCCGAGGTCTGGAACCACTTGTTGTAGAGCTGCTCGATCTCGCCGCTGCCGTAGACGCGGCTCAGCGCGCGGTCCACGGCCGCCGCCAGCTTGGCGTCGCCCTTGCGCATCATGATGCCGTAGGGCTCGACCGAGAACGCCATCTGACCCAGGCTCAGGCTGTCCAGCGCCTTGTCCTTGGACGCCAGGCCCAGCAGCAGCGCATCGTCCTGCGCGAACGCGCGGGCCTTGCCCTCGCGCAGCGCCTTGAACGCGTCGGTGTTGTTGGGGTACTGCACCAGCTGCATCTTGGCCTCGCCGGAGCTGTTCAGCTGCGTGAACAGCTTCTCCGAGGTCGTGCCCTTGGCCAGCGCGATCGTCATGCCGTCCAGGTCCTTGATCGAGTCGACCTTGGCACCGTTCGGGATCAGCACGCGCATGCCCGCGACGAAGATCGTGTAGCTGAAGTCGACCTGCTCCTGACGCGCCTTCGTGTTGGTCGTCGAGCCGCATTCCAGGTCGATCTCGCCCTTCTGCAGCTTCGGGATGCGGTCGGCGCCGGAGACGACGACGTAGTTGACCTTCAGCTCGGGGAGCTTCAGTTCCTTCTTGATCTCGTCGACGGCCTGCAGGCACAGGTCGACCGAGTAACCCTGACCCTGCTTCTGCTCGTTGACGAACGAGAACGGACGCGACGCCTCGCGCACGCCCAGCGTGATCGACTTGGACTCCTTGATGCGGGCCATCGTGTCGACGACGGGGCCGGCGGCGGCCGCCGACAGCGACGTCAGCGCAGCGGCGGACAGGACGAATGCGCCGCTCAGGCGCCGGATCGCGGTGGACATGGTCGAATTCCGGGTCGGTGGAAACCCTGAATTCTAGGGAGCGGATGTTCCCCGCGTGTAACCAATGCCCCCTGCTCGAGGGCTCACTCTAGACAGTTTCGCAAGATGGCGGACCGATCCGTGACTTCCCTCACGGATCGATGGGCGAACTCAATGCGGTTTGGCCGCTGCCGGCACGCCGCCTGCCGGCTTGCCGCGCACGAGCTGGCGCATCAGCAGCGCCGCGACCAGCGTCGAGGCGATGACGACGTAGCCCACGTACGGGAAGTCGTTGACGTGGCCGTCCGGTCCGATGTGCACGATGTGCCCGGCCACGAGCGAGGCCAGCCCGCCGGCCAGCTGCTGCAGCGCCGAGTTGATCGCGTTGAACGAGCCGCGCTGCTCCGGCGCGGGCACGCCGGCCAGCGTCACCTGCGCCGGGATCATGCGCGAGAAGATGCCCACGAACATCACCACGTTGACCACGATCAGCACCCACAGCGGCGACGCGCCGAGGTGCGTGTAGAACGCGACCGTGGCGATGGTGATGGCGCAGCCCGCATAGAACACCGGCATCGCGCCGATGCGGTCGGACAGGCGGCCGATCAGCGGCGAGAACACCAGCGTGCAGATGCCGGTGATCAGGTAGATGATCGGCAGATGGTCCAGCGGGATGCCGACGTTGTGCACGACGAAGGCGCTCGCGAACGGCATCAGCATGAAGCCGCCGGTGGTCAGCAGCGCCGTCAGCGCGAAGGCCAGCTGCTGGCGCGGGATGCGCACCGTCTGGAACAGGTGCCGCGCCGCGCTGTGCTGGCCGGTACCGGCCGCGCCGAGGTGCGCGTTCACCGGCTGGAGCTTGAAGGCGATCACCAGCGCGGCGAGCAGCCCGAACAGCACGATCGCGATGAACGGCGCATGCCAGTCGAAGCGCGAGGCCAGGAAGATCGAGAACGGCAGCCCCAGCACCTGGCTGGCCGCGAAGCCGCCCTGCAGCAGCCCCATCACACGGCCGCGCTGCGCCGGCGGGAACAGGTCGGCGGTGATCGCCATGACGATGGAGCCGATGACGCCGCCGAACAGCCCGGTGACGATGCGCGCCGCCAGCAGCGAGGCGAAGCTCGTCGCCAGGCCGCACCACAGCGTGCCCAGCAGGAAGCCGCAGAAGAAGAACAGCAGCAGGCGCTTGCGGTCGAAGCGGTCGGCGAAGCCCGCCGTCAGCAGCCCGGCGATGCCGGCGCTGAACGCATAGGCGGAGACGGCCAGGCCGAACTGGCCGGAGCTCATGTTCAACGCCGGCATGATCATCACGCCCAGCGGCGACATGATCATGAAGTCCAGCACCACGGAGAACTGCAGCAGCGCCATCAGCCCGGCGGCGAGCTTCTGGTACGACGTGAACGGCACGATCGCCGCGGGAGCGGCCGGTGCGGCGGACGCGCCCGTCGTGTGGTTCGCAGGACGGGCGCCGGCGGGGGCTGCATCGGCAGCCGGGAACGATTTGTTTTCTGACATGGGGCGCGATTCTGCGCATCCCGCGTATCCGCAGCGTAAAGACATGGCCCCCATCGGGAGATTCCCCGAGACGCGGCGGTGCCGCGCCGCAACGTCACCGGAAACGGGGGGTGAATCGCGCGGAGGTCAGGTCTAGACTGGCGGCACGACGGCAGGTGGTCCCGCGCATCGACGCACCCAGTGCGCGCGCGGTGGTGGCCGTCGTGGGCCAGGGAGCGGGTCCTTTCGGGGCGGTCGATGCCGAGCCGGGAAGCGCTACTCCGCATCATCGAGATCCACAGCCAGGTGGCCCAGCTCGGGCTGGACCTGGCCGGCGTGATGTCGCTGTCGGTCCACGGCACGCTGGAACTGGTCGACGCCGACGGCGCCGCCATCGAGCTGGCCGAGGGCGAAGACCTGGTCTACCGGGCCGTCGCCGGCGCCGCCAGCCATCAACTCGGCGTGCGCGTGCGCCGCGACGGCAGCCTCTCCGGCACCTGCCTGCGCCAGGGCATCCCGCTGATCTGCGAGGACGTCGATACGGACAGCCGGGTCGACCTCGAGGCCTGCCGGCGCGTGGGCCTGCGCTCGATGGTCGTGCTGCCGCTCTCCCACCAGGGCACGCCGGTCGGCGTGCTCAAGGCGTTCTCGTCCCGCATCCGCAACTTCGGCAACCGCGAGGTGGAGGTGCTGTCGCTGATGTCCAAGGTACTGGGCGCGGCGATGTACTGGGCCACGCGCTACGGGCGCGACGACCTGTTCCATCGCGCCACGCACGACGACATGACCGGGCTGGCCAACCGCTCGCTGTTCATGGACCGGCTGCGTCACGCCACCGCGGAGGTCGAGCGCGGTGATCCGCCGATCGCCATCGTGCTGCTGGACATGGACGGCCTCAAGCACATCAACGACACGCTGGGCCATGCGGCGGGCGACGCGGCGCTGATCGAGTTCAGCCGCCGCCTCGCGGGCACCACGCGCGAATCGGACACGGTCGCGCGGCTGGGCGGCGACGAGTTCGCGATCCTGCTGACCCATGCGGGATCCGCGGCGACGCTGGAGGCCACGCTCCAGCGCATCCACGCCGCCGTCGAGGGGGCCTTCACCTACATCGATCGTGTCCTCCCGTTGCGGGCCAGCATGGGGGCCTCGCGCTGTCCGGAGGATTGGCGCGACGCGACGGCGCTGATGGAATGCGCCGACATGCGGATGTACGAGGCCAAACGCACGCGGCAAGGCCGGGACCGCACCGGCCCGATGCCGCTGGAGCCGTCCTGCTGAATTCCAGGCTTCCCATGTCACCCCGGCTGTTGATAATGGCCCGCAACAAAATCAGCAGGGAGGAACCGATGACCGACATGGTGTTCGCCGACGAGCTGCCCGATCCCGGAGAAGACGCCCGCTCGCGCCCGCTAGCCCCGTGGCTGGTGATGATCGTCGACGACGACCCGGCGGTGCATCAGGTGACCCAGCTGGTCATGGCGGACTTCGAGTTCGCAGGTCGGAAACTGCAGTTCCTCAATGCCTACAACGGTGCGGAAGCGCGCGATCTGCTGCGCGACCGTCAGGACATCGCGCTGATCCTGCTGGACGTGGTGATGGAGTCGGAACACGCGGGACTGGACGTGGCGCGTTTCATCCGCGAGGAGCTGCGCAACAGCCACGTGCGCATCGTGCTGCGCACCGGGCAGCCGGGTCAGGCGCCCGAAGAGCACGTCATCAAGACCTACGACATCAACGACTACAAGGAGAAGACCGAACTGACCAAGCGCAAGCTGATCACGGTCTTCTACTCGGCGCTGCGCTCGTACCGCGACATCGTGATCCTGTCGCAGTCGCGCGCGGCGCTGCGGCGCTCGATCGACGCGATCACGCAGATCCACGACTCGAGCAACCTGCGCCATTTCGCCTCGGCGTTGCTGGAGCAGGTCGGGCACATGCTCGGCTATCAGGCACAGGGCCTCTGCGCGAGCCGCATGTACGCGGCGTCGCACGCGCAAGGCCGGCTGCAGGTGCTGGCCGCGACGTCGGAATACCAGGGCCTGCTCGCCGACGCCCAGGTGACCGACCTGCCCACCGATGTCCGCGAAGCGCTCGACCGCGCGCTGTCGACCCGCGAAAGCAGCTTCGAGCACGGCCGCTTCATCGGCTACTACCGCACGCACTCGGGCAATGAGAGCCTGCTGTACATGGTGCTGTCGGATCCGCTCGACGACGAGGGCCGGGAGATGCTCGACATCTTCTGTGCCAACGTCGCGATCGCGTATGAGGGGCTGCTGGAGCGGGATCGGGCGCACTGAAGCGACCGACCGCGGGAAGCCTGGCGCGGGCTCTCCACGGGGCATGGGGCGCCCCTCCAGGGACCCCAAGCCCCATTCCGGCCCCACCAGCGCTCGCTGACCCCGGACCGAGCGATCTGTGGCGGGCGGCTCGTATCATCGCGGCCGGTTTTCCCTTCCGCGTCCATGCATCAAGTCCGCCTCTTCTTCGTCGCCCTGCAGTTCTTCACGCGCGTGCCCGTGCCGCGCTGGGTCGGGTTCGAACCCGCGTGGCTGCAGCAGTGCGCGCGCTACTTCCCGCTCGTCGGCGCGGTGATCGGCGGCTTCTCGGCACTGGTGCTTTGGGGCGCGCTCCAACTGTTCCCGGCCACCGTCGCCGTGGGACTGGCGATGGCGGCCAGCGTCTGGCTGACCGGCGGCTTCCATGAGGACGGACTGGCCGACAGCTGCGATGCGCTCGGCGGCGCGGTCTCGCGCGAGAAGGCGCTGACGATCATGAAGGACTCGCGCATCGGCAGCTACGGCGCGCTGGGCCTGATCCTCGTGCTGGGCCTGAAGGCGACCGTGCTGCTGGGACTCGCGGACATCGATCCGACGCTCGCGATGCTCGCCCTCGTGTGGGCGCACGTCGCCTCGCGCGCGGCGCCGGTGTGGCTGCTGCACGCCCTGCCCTACGCCGGCGATGCCGAACACGCGAAGGCGAAACCCCTGGCGATGCAGATCAGCGGGCCAGGCCTTGCCATCGCGCTGGCGCTGGTGGTGCTCGCGACGGTCGCCGGCGCGTGGATCACGCCAGAGAACGTGCCCGAGATGCTGGCGGCGGTGGTGGTCTCCGCGGGACTGACCTTCTACATGCAGTCGATGCTGGAACGCCGCCTGCAGGGCTACACCGGCGACACGCTCGGTGCGACGCAGCAGGTCGTGGAGCTGGGCGCGCTGCTGGCGTTCCTGGCGATGGCGCCGCTGTTCCCGGCGGATTGACGATGGCTCCCCCTGCCAGCGTCGGCGCCGGCATCCAGGTCACCGTCTGGCGGCATCCGCGGCCAGAAGGGGCGAAGGGCTTGTGCGTCGGCGCGCGCTGCGACCTGTCGGTCGAGCGCCGCCGCGCCAAGCGGCTCGCGCGGCGCATCCAGGCCCACGCGCGACGCCACCGGTTGCCGCAAGAGGTGTGGACATCGCCCATGCGGCGTTGCGCGGACGTCGGACGCTGGCTCAAGCGATGGGGATGGCGGCATCGCATCGATGCGGCGCTCGCGGAGATCGACTTCGGCGCGTGGGATGGCCGGCCGTGGGCGGAGATTCCGAAGCATGAGATCGACGCCTGGGTCGCGGACTTCGCGCGCTTCGCGCCAGAGGGCGGCGAGTCGCTGACGGCCTTGCTCGAACGCGCCTCGACGTGGTCAGGCGGGGCGCTGGTCGTCAGCCACGGCGGGTGGATGCTGGCGAGGCGGTGGGCGCGAGAGCATCGCGACCAACCGCCTCAAGCCGATCAATGGCCGCGGCCGCCCGACTACTCGGAGCGCTGGGAACTCTGAGTTCCGAAGTCCGCTGCGGGCGCCTCCTCAGCTTCGTCTTCAGCTATCGAGACGTCTCTCCAACACAGCCACGAGGCCGGCTGCAAAGATGTCTCGGTAGCTGCCGACTCGGCCTTCGGCGATGAGCTGGTCGGCGTCCTCGATCTCGGTGCCGTCGATGACCGGCATGACGATCGCGCTGCCACGCTGGTCGCGGCGCCATTGCAGCGCGGCAGCAAGGTCGATCTCACATCCGCACGCGCGCTCACGGCTCTTCGCCATCACCTGCGCGACTTCATGCCGCAGTGCAGTCACCTCGCAGCCGAGCGGCTTGGACAGACGGACCTTCTTGTAGTCGTTGTATTTGCTGGGCTGGGCGTTGTGCAGCGGATCGAAGAGCACGATCTGGAAGATCTCGTCGGCGTCGAAGAAGCCGATCAGGCGTCCCCCGCCTTGGATATCGCGATCTGCAATAGAACGAACTCGCTGCCTGGTCGATGCTGATCCTGATCGATCCAATCGAGATCCTCGGGACGGATCGGGATACTCTTGGCCGCCCAATCGATGTCATGGATCCGCAGGGTGCCTTCGCGCAGCGATCGATCGTTCATCACATCGAGGACACGGAGACCGGAGAGCTCGCTCAGTCGATGAAGTACCGAGACGAGCCAACGCCGGTCGATCTCGGCAGACTCGAAACCGAAGTACTTGATCTCCCGGAAGAGCCGAAAGCCGAAGGACCAAGGAGGATTTTTCGACGTGCGCGTGCGCCGCATGGACGGATGCGTCGTCTCGGCATCTCCCCCGCGACCTTCCGGCGGCCGGTAGCCGCGCTCAAGCGGCCGACAGACGGGCTTGAACTTCATCGGTCTCCTCCATCTGTGCCCGGAAGCACTTGCGCATCTCGTCGTCGTCCAGCTCCGCCTCGCAGCGGGCCTCAATGGGCAGTCGGCCTCGGGCCCTCAGCCAGGGAGAGTCTTCCCTCGACATGCGCATGAGCTGGAAGGTCGGATAGATGCCATATCCATCGATCACCTTGTCGATGTGATTGCGCTCCTCAGCCGTGAGTGCGCCGGCCGCGAAGCAGTCGCGCACGTCCTCCAGGCCAACGCCCGCATAGAGCGAACGGCTCGCCGCAAAACGGTCGAAGAGCCGCCGGCAGATCGGACCATGGACCCAAGCCTGGAAAGGCTCCGGGAAGAGCGGCCTGTCATGCACCGCCAAATGCCAGCCCTGGATGAAATAAAGCAGCTTGTGAAGCCGGTGAACGCTGGGCATCTCGCCCGCTTCGCTCAACTGCACGATCAGATAGTCTGCGACGTCATTGATATCCGCCATCACCACCGTCCTTCCTTGGGGAGCGATCCCGGCAGGTCTCACGACGCTCTGTCGAGGTCCGGAATCAGAAGGCGGTGATCTTGCGCCGTGGCGTGCGGCGCTTCAATTGCCCGTTCAAGTAGGCGAATGACTCAAGCGGTCTGCTGGGTCAGCCGCACGTACTTCTGCATCAGCGTCTCGCGCGATTCGACGTGATCAGGATTGACGGGGATGCAGGCCACCGGGCACAACATCGCGCACTGCGGCTCGTCGAAATGCCCGACGCACTCCGTGCACTTGCTGTGCTCGATCTGGTAGTACTCCTCGCCCATCGAGATAGCGTGGTTGGGGCACTCCGGCTCGCAGACGTCGCAGTTGATGCACTCGTCGGTGATCATCAAGGCCATGGCTTACTGCTCCACGCGGTTCTTGGCGACGCGCTCCGCCAGGCGCTCGCGCACCAGCGGCGAGACGAACTTGGCCACCTCGCCGCCGAGGGTGGCGATCTCCCGCACGAAGGTCGAGGAGACGAACTGGTAGTTGTCCGACGGCGGCAGGAAGACCGTCTCGACCTCGGGCATCAGCTGCCGGTTCATGCCGGCCATCTGGAATTCGTATTCGAAGTCCGAGACCGCCCGCAGCCCGCGCACCACCACCTTGCCGCCGTGGGCCAGCACGAAGTGGCTCAGCAGGCCGTCGAGGGCCACCACCTCGACGTTCGGATACGGCGCCACCAGCTGGCGCGCCATGTCCAGGCGCTCGGCGATGCTGAACATCGTCTTCTTGTGATGGCCCGCCGCGACCGCCAGCACCAGGCGCTCGAACAACCGGCTGGCGCGACGCACCAGATCCTCGTGGCCGAGGGTCATCGGGTCGAAGGTGCCGGGGTAGACGGCCGTCAGCAGGATCTGGGAGGTCATGGGGCGGATTATCCGCCGCGGCGCAGCAGGCGGTAATGCACCGCCCCGGCACGCCCTTCCTTCCATACGGACAAGCCCAGCGCGGCAGGCGCTTCGATGGCCTCCGGCGACTCCAGGTAGATCAGGCCGTTCCCGGCCAGCAGCGGCGCCGCCGCGGTGAGGGCATCGACGAATAGACCGTCCGCGAACGGGGGGTCCAGGAAGATCAGGTCGAACGACCCCGGCGTCCCGCGACGCATCCAGGCCAGCGCGTCGGCGTTCGCGATCGTCATCGGCACCGTGCCGTCCTTGTCCAGACGCTTGAGGTTGGCGCGCAGCGCGTTCGCGAGCGTCGCGTCGCGTTCCAGCAAGGTCACGCCGGTCGCGCCGCGCGACGCGGCCTCGAAGCCGAGCGCCCCGCTGCCGGCGAAGGCGTCCAGCACCCGCCAGCCCGCCAGGTCCTGCCCCAGCCAGTTGAACAGCGTCTCCCGCACCCGATCAGGCGTCGGACGCAGACCGACCACGTACGGCACCGGCAGCTTGGATCGCTTCCAGACACCCCCGACGATGCGGACCTCTCCCGGCCCCGCCTCGCGCGGACGCGGCTTGACCGCGCCCTCGCCCACCGTCACCCGCGGACCGGGTCGCCCGGACCGGCGCAGGCCGTCGATCTCCGGCGACTGATCGCGCTCACGGCCCTTGGCTCGCCCGCTGGAGTTGCTCATTGGCGGACCGGGATGCCCTGAGACGCCATCAGCGCCTTGGCTTCGCCGACGGTGTGATCGCCGTAATGGAAGATGCTCGCGGCCAGCACCGCGTCGGCGCCGCCCTTGGTGATGCCGTCGGCCAGGTCCTGCAGCGAGCCCACGCCGCCCGACGCGATCACCGGCACGCCCACCGCGTCCGACACCGCGCGCGTCAGCGCCAGGTCGAAGCCGCTCTTGGTGCCGTCGCGGTCCATGCTGGTCAGCAGGATCTCGCCCGCGCCGAGTTCAGCCATGCGCGTCGCCCACTCGACGGCGTCCAGGCCCGTGTTCTTGCGGCCGCCGTGCGTGTAGACATCCCAGCCGGTGCTGCCGTCGGCGTTCTGACGGCGCTTGGCGTCGATGGCGACGACGATGCACTGCGCACCGTACTTGTCGGAGGCCGCGCGGATCAGCTCGGGATCGGCCACCGCCGCCGAATTGAAGCTCACCTTGTCCGCCCCCGCGTTCAGCAGCCGGCGCACGTCGGCGACCGAGCGCACGCCGCCGCCGACCGTCAGCGGGATGAAGACCTGCGAGGCCACCCGTTCGATGATCGGCAGGATCAGGTCGCGGCCGTCGCTGGTCGCCGTGATGTCGAGGAAGGTCAGTTCGTCGGCGCCCTGCTCGTTGTAGCGGGCCGCGATCTCGACCGGATCACCGGCGTCGCGCAGTTCGACGAAATTGATGCCCTTGACGACGCGACCGCCGGTCACGTCCAGGCACGGGATGATCCGCTTGGCCAGCACCGGTCAGCCCCCGTTCAGCTCGTCGGCGCGCCGCTGCGCGCCGGCGAAGTCCAGGTCGCCGGTGTAGATCGCGCGGCCGCAGATCACGCCGCTCACGCCTTCGGACTCGACCGCGCAGAGCGCGTCGATGTCGGCGAGGTTGGACAAGCCCCCCGAGGCGATCACCGGGATGGAGAGGGCCTGCGCCAGCTTCACCGTCGCGTCGATGTTGATGCCGGTGAGCATGCCGTCGCGGCCGATGTCGGTGTAGATCACGCCCTCGATGCCGTAGTCCTCGAACTTCTTCGCGAGGTCGATCACCTCATGGCCGGTCAGCTTGCTCCAGCCGTCGGTGGCGACCTTGCCGTCCTTCGCGTCCAGGCCCACGATGATGTGGCCGCCGAAGGCCGTCGCCGCATCCTGCAGGAAGCCGGGGTTCTTCACCGCGGCCGTCCCGATGATCACGTACGACAGGCCGTCGTCCAGGTAGCGCTCGATCGTGTCCAGGTCGCGGATGCCGCCGCCCAATTGCACGGGGATGTCGTCGCCGACCTCGCGCAGGATCGCCTTGATCGCCGCCTCGTTGACCGGCTTGCCGGCGAAGGCGCCGTTCAGGTCCACGAGGTGCAGACGCCGGGCGCCGGCGTCGACCCATCGTCGCGCCATCTGCGCCGGGTCTTCCCCGAAGGTCGTGGAGTCGTTCATGTCGCCTTGCTTGAGGCGGACGCATTTGCCGTCTTTCAGGTCGATCGCGGGAATCAGCAGCATGGCCGAGGCAGTGGGGGTGAAGGAAGGGGAAAGGTTCTGGAACACTCGAGACCGTCGCGTGCCACGCCTGCGATGCAGGACGGGACGCCGCGCGTCATGCGCTCAAGGCGTCCAGTGCAGGAAGTTGCGATACAGGGCGAGCCCGGACGCGGCACTTTTCTCGGGGTGGAATTGGGTGGCAAAAATGTTATCCCGCGCCACCGCACAGGTAAAGCGCGGGCCGTACTCGCTGTCGCCGGCGCTGTCGCGCGGGTCCGACGTCTCGGCGTAGAAGCTGTGGACGAAGTAGAACCAGCTCCCGTCCGGCACCTCGCCCCAGACCGGGTGCGCCCGCGTCTGGTGCACGCGGTTCCAGCCCATCTGCGGCACCTTGTAGCGACTGCCGTCAGGCTGGAGCTGCCCATCGAGGCGGAAGCGTCTCACGCGACCGGGGATCAGGCCCAGCCCGGGCGTATCCTGCTCCTCGCTGTGGTCCAGCAGCATCTGCATGCCCACGCACACGCCCATCAGCGGCTTGCGCGCAGCGGCGTCGAGCACCGCTTCCTTCAGGCCGCTGTCGGCGAGCTCGCGCATGCAGTCGCGCATCGCGCCCTGCCCTGGCAGCACGATGCGCTCGGCGGCATAGACCTCGTCGGGCTGCGAAGTGATGACCACCCGCACGCCCTGGTCCTGCGCGGCCGCCATCACCGCCTGCGACACCGAGCGCAGGTTGCCCATGCCGTAGTCGACGACCGCGACGGTGCGCGGCTGGCTGGTTCCCGAGGCGTTCACAGCGTGCCCTTCGTCGACGGGATCACGCCGGCCGACCGCGGATCCAGCGTCATCGCCATGCGCAGCGCGCGGCCGAAGGCCTTGAACATCGTCTCGCACTGGTGGTGCGCGTTGTGGCCCTTGAGGTTGTCCACGTGCAGCGACACCAGCGCGTGGTTGACGAAGCCCTGGAAGAACTCGTAGGTCAGCTGCGTGTCGAAGGCGCCGACCGATCCGGCGGTGAACTTGACGTCCATCGCCAGGCCGGGACGGCCGGAGAAGTCCACGACCACGCGCGACAGCGCCTCGTCCAGCGGCACGTAGCTGTGGCCGTAGCGGGTGAGGCCCTTCTTGTCGCCGATCGCCTGCGCGACCGCCATGCCCAGCGTGATGCCGACGTCCTCGACGGTGTGGTGGCCGTCGATGTGCAGGTCGCCCTTGGCCTCGATGTCGAGGTCGATCAGCCCGTGGCGGGCGATCTGGTCGAGCATGTGGTCGAAGAAACCGATGCCGGTGTTCAGCGACGCCTGACCGGTGCCGTCCAGATTCACGCGCACGCGGATCTGCGTTTCCTTGGTGTCGCGGCGGACTTCGGCGATGCGTTCGGAGCTCATGGGGATTCCAGGGAGATCAGGAGGATGTCAGACTGGCTTCGATGGCCGCCAGCATGGCCGCGTTCTCGTCCGGCGTGCCGACCGTCAGGCGCAGGCAACGAGCCAGGAGCGGATGCATGCCCGAGACGTTCTTCACCAGCACCCCGCGGGCCTTCAGGTCAGCGTGGAGGCGGTTGGCGTCGGGCACGCGCACCAGGATCATGTTGCCCTCGCTCGGGAAGGCGTGCAGGTCGACGGTCCTTGCCAACGTGGCCAGCGCGGTCTGCAGCTTCTGGCGCTCGGCCCGCAGCTCGGCGGCCTGACGCTCGTAGACCTCGGCGTGTTCCAGCGCGAAGAGGCCGGCCTCCGCGTTCAGCACGCTGACGTTGTACGGTGGCCGCAGCTTGTCGATGTGACGGATCAGCTCGGCGTTGCCCATCATGTAGCCGATGCGCACACCGGCCAGGCCGAACTTGCTCATCGTGCGCATGACCAGCACCTGCGGATGGCGCGCCATCAGCGCCATCGAATCGCGCGCGGCGAAGGGCTGGTAGGCCTCGTCCATGACGACCAGCCCCGGCGCGGCCTGGGCGATGCGCTCGATGACGGCGTCGTCCCAGAGATTGGCGGTCGGGTTGTTCGGATAGGCCAGGTAGACGATCGCGGGACGGTGCTCGGCGATCGCGGCGAGCATCGCGGCC
Organism: Roseateles chitinivorans; assembly: GCF_050632145.1. GTDB lineage: Bacteria > Pseudomonadota > Gammaproteobacteria > Burkholderiales > Burkholderiaceae_C > Roseateles > Roseateles chitinivorans_B. The sequence goes on along the minus strand of NZ_CP192577.1, from coordinate 2,648,249 downwards.
TCGTCGAGCTCGAAATCCGCCGTCAGCGGCACGCCGACGAAGTCCAGGTGCTGGTACCTCGACGACAGCTCGTACATGACGAAACCCGGCACCGGTGCGAGGACGACGACACGCCCGCCCGGCTGGCAGACGGCCATCGCCAGCAGCGAGATCAGTTCGTCGGAGCCGTTGCCCAGCATCAGCGACTGGCCTTCGGGCAGCTTCGCGTGCGCGGCCAGCGCCTGCGCCAGTTCCTGCGTGCGTTCGCCCGGATAGCGGTTGATGGCGACGGCGCCCAGGCGCTCGCCCAGCGCGCGCTGCAGGTCCTCCGGCAGCCGGAACGGGTTCTCCATCGCGTCCAGCTTGATCAGGCCGGCGGACGGATGCACCTGGTAGGCGTGCATCGCGCGGACGTCCTCGCGCAGGACACCGAGGGCTCGATCGAGGGCAGCTTTCATGGGGCGACCGCCGCGGTGGGCAGCAATTCGGAAAGGGAGACGCCAGCCGGCAACGCGCGCCGCGGGTCGACGATCAGGACGCTGTCGTAGAGCTGTCCGTGCGGCAGCGCCAGACTCAGCACCGTCTCGCAGCCCTGCGCCTTGGCGGCCGCGACGATCAGCGCGTCGGCGTACGCCAGCGAGAAGCGGCTTTCGAGCGACCAGGCCGATTCGACCGTCGCATGATCGGTCGACCACGGCGCCCAGCGCTGGTAGCGGCGCACCTCGGCCCGCGCGTCGCCGTTCGGCATCGCGGGGGTGATGTGCGTCGTCACCGCGCGGTAGAAGTCGTTGAGGACCTGGCTGGACGTGCGTCCCAGGCGCTGCTGCCACAGGCAGCGCAGCCAGGCCATGGCCTGCGCGCGGCGGGCAGGATCGGCGCCATCCTCGCTGAGGATCAGCACCGAGGTGTCGACGAAGACCGGCGCGGTCAGTTCAACGGGAGCAACGGAGGTGCTCACAGCAGCTCCCGTCCAGGATACGGCTGGCCGTCGGACGACCAGGTGCGCTCGCGGTGCAGCCAGTCCTGCAAGGCGCGCTCGTAGGCGTCGTCGTGGCGCATCTTCTCGGCGAGCAACTCGCCGACCAGCCGCGAGACGCTGGTGTTGCGCCGCGCCGCCTCCAGCCTCGCCCACTCGGCGACGCTGTCTTCCATGGTCACGGTGACGTTCTTCATCAGGCCTTCAGAGTAACACGAAGTTCGTGTTGCACGAACTTCGTGTTGGATGAAGACCGACTTCGGTCGTCCTGGCGCGGGCTCTCCACGACTCAGGGGACGTCCCTCCGGGAACCCCCAGAGTCGTTCCGGCCCCACGGAGGCTCGCTGCCCCCCTGGTCTTGGACTGCGGAGGGTCAGGCCTGCAGGCGGAACTGCGCGACGACGTGCTGCAGGCTCCCCGCCTGCTCGCGCAGCGACTCGGAGGCCGCCGACGACTCTTCGACCAGCGCGGCGTTCTGCTGGGTGACCTCGTCCAGGCGCTGGACGGCCTGCCCCACCTCCATCAGGCTCGTGCTCTGCTCCTGCGTGGCCGAGGAGATCTCCTGGATGATGTCCGTCACCCGCTGCACCGCGGAGACGATCTCGCGCATGGTCTCGCCGGCATCGCTGACAAGGCGTGACCCCACGTCGACACGCTCGACGCTGGCGCCGATCAAGGTCTTGATCTCCTTGGCCGCCTCGGCGCTGCGCTGCGCCAGCGACCGGACCTCGCTCGCGACCACCGCGAAGCCGCGGCCCTGCTCGCCCGCGCGAGCGGCTTCAGCGGCGGCATTCAGCGCCAGGATGTTGGTCTGGAAGGCGATGCCGTCGATCGTGCCGATGATGTCGGAGATCTTGCGCGAGGAGGCGTTGATCTGGTCCATCGTGCTGACCACCTCGGACACCACGACGCCGCCGCGATCGGCGACCTGGCTGGCATTGAGCGCCAGCTGGCTGGCCTGGCGCGTGGAGTCGGCGTTGAGACGGACCGTGTCGGTCAGCGCGTGCATCGTCGCCGAGGTCTCTTCCAGGCTGGACGCCATCTGCTCGGTCCGCGCCGACAGGTCGCTGCTGCCCGCGGCGACCTCGGCGCTGGACATCGCGATGCTCTCGGCACTAGTGCGCACCGCCGACAAGGACCGGTTCAAGGCGCCCTGCATCGCCGACAGCGCCTGGGCCAGCTGGCCCAGCTCATCGCGGCGCGAGGTATCGATGTCGACGGTCAGATCGCCTTCGGCGACACGCGTGGCGACGCCCACCATGGCGGTCAGCGGACGCACCGTGCTGCGGGTCAGGTAGAAGGCCAGCACGCCACCGGCGGCCAGCGCAGCCAAGATCAGTACCACCATGGTCGTGATGACGGTCCTGTAGGCCTTCCGCGATTCCTCGATGCTGTCGCCCGCGCCCTGCGTGTTGATGTCGACCAGCTTCTGCACGGCGCCGATCAGCGCGACGAAGGCCTGCTGCGATTCGCCGTTGACAGTGGATTGGTATTCACCGCGGTTGCCGGCCTTGCGCGCGGCGATCAGCTTGTCCTGCACTGCGATGAAGGTCGCGTATTTCGCTTTTGCGTCCTTCCATTGCTCAGCCTCAGCCGGGGAAGACACCAGCGTCTCATACGTCTTGGCGAGTTCGGGCAGCGACTTCTCGCGCAGGTTCTTGATGCGCTCCTGCTCCTGCTCGACTTCGAGGATGACGTCTTTCAAGCACATGCCCATCTCGGCCCGTCGCAGCTCGTTGAGATCGCCGCGCAAGGCGTTGATCGCGTTGATCGACGGGATCCAATCGGATCCCATTTCTTCCACGTTGCCCTGGATCACCTGCATGCGGGTGATCGCCACCACGCCCACCAGCACGGTGGCCAGCAGCACGGCCGCGAAACCCAGTGAGATGCGTACCCCGACGCGCAGATCCGAGACCTTCATGATTCGACGTCCTGTGATGGAGATGTTCGAAGCATGCTAGGCGTTTCGCACGAAAGGGCGAACCGCGAAACGACGGGAAATGTGGCGGTTTATCCGCGACCCAGGGTTTGCCCGGCGTCACCGCGTGAAATCTGCGCGACCCCGCCCGCGAACCGCCGCCGCCCGACGGCGGCGGGTCATCGCTTGAGCCGGAACTCCGCCGCCTGCGCGTGCGCCTGCAGGCCCTCGCCGTAGGCGAGCGTCGCAGCGATGGGGCCGAGCACCTGCGCGCCGGCCTCGCTGACCTCGATCAGGCTGGAGCGCTTCTGGAAGTCGTAGACGCCCAGCGGCGAGGAGAAGCGGGCCGTGCCTGAGGTCGGCAGCACGTGGTTCGGGCCGGCGCAGTAGTCGCCGAGCGACTCGCTCGTATAGGCCCCGAGGAAGATCGCACCGGCATGGCGCAGCAGCGGCTCCCAGCGGTGCGGATCGGCGCTGGAGACTTCCAGGTGTTCCGGCGCGATGCGGTTGCTGATCTCGCAGGCTTCTTCCATCGACCGCGTCTGGATCAGCGCGCCCCGCCCTTCCAGCGACGCGCGGATGACGTCCTTGCGCGGCATGCCGGGCAGCAGGCGCTCGATGGCCTCGCGGACCTGGGCGATGTAGCCGGCGTCCGGGCACAGCAGGATGCTCTGCGCCATCTCGTCGTGCTCGGCCTGGCTGAACAGGTCCATCGCGACCCAGTCCGGCGGCGTGGTGCCGTCGGCGAGCACGAGGATCTCGCTCGGGCCCGCGATCATGTCGATGCCGACCTGGCCGAAGACGTGCTTCTTGGCGCTGGCGACGTAGGCGTTGCCCGGGCCGGTGATCTTGTCGACGCGCGGCACCGTCGCGGTGCCGTAGGCCAGCGCGGCCACCGCCTGCGCGCCGCCGATGGTGAACGCGCGATGCACGCCGGCGACGTAGGCCGCGGCCAGCACCAGCGGGTTCTTCTCGCCGCGCGGCGTCGGCACGACCATGACGATCTCCGGCACGCCGGCGACCTGCGCCGGGATGGCGTTCATCAGCACGCTCGACGGGTAGGCGGCCTTGCCGCCCGGCACGTAGATGCCGACCCGGTCCAGCGGTGTGACCTTCTGGCCCAGCAGCGTGCCGTCCTCGTCGCGGTAGCTCCAGCTCTCGCCGCAGGCCTGCTTCTGGCGCTCGTGGTAGCTGCGCACCCGCGCCGCGGCCTGCGTCAGCGCCCTCGCCTGTTCGGCGGGCAGGCCGTCGAAGGCGGCCTTCAGTTCTTCGCGGGTCAGCTCCAGCGAGGCCAGCGACCCGGCCTGCAGCCCGTCGAAGCGGGCGGTGTAGTCGAGCACCGCCGCATCGCCGCGTGCGCGCACGTCGGCCAGGATCTCGGCGACGCGCGTCTCGATGGCGGCGTCGGTCTCGGCCGACCAGTGCAACACGCGCTGGAACTGGACCTCGAAATCGGCGTCGGTGGTGTTGAGGGTGCGAAGGGTCGTCGTCATGGCGGACTCCGGAATCAGTCGGCGATCAGGCAGCAGTCGGGCCGCGCCTCACGCGGCCGGCAAGCAGCGGATCAAGCGGAGGGGATGGCGGAAGCGATCGCGTCGATCAGCGGCTTGAGCGCCTCGCGCTTGAGCTTGAGCGCCGCCTGGTTCACGACCAGGCGCGAGGAGATCTCCATGATCCGCTCGACCTCGACCAGGCGGTTCGCCTTCAGCGTGCTGCCGGTGGAGACCAGGTCGACGATCGCGTCGGCCAGACCCGTCAGCGGCGCCAGCTCCATCGAACCGTAGAGCTTGATCAGGTCCACGTGCACGCCCTTGTCGGCGAAATGCTGGCGCGCGATGGTCGTGTACTTGGTCGCCACGCGCAGCCGCGAGCCTTGGCGGACGGCGTGGTCGTAGTCGAAGTCGTCGCGCACGGCGACGCTCATGCGGCAGGCCGCGATGCGCAGGTCCAGCGGCTGGTACAGGCCCGCGCCGCCGTGCTCGATCAGCACGTCGCGGCCGGCCACGCCGATGTCGGCGCCGCCGTACTCGACGTAGGTCGGCACGTCGGTCGCGCGCACGAGCACGACGCGGACGTCGGCCTGGTTGGTCGGGAGGATCAGCTTGCGGGAGCTGTCCGGGTCCTCGAGCACCTGGATGCCGGCGGCGGCCAGCAGCGGCAGGGTCTCTTCGAAGATGCGGCCCTTGGAAAGTGCCAGGGTGATCATGCGGGGTCCTCGGTGAACGCGCGCTTCGCGGGGAAGCGCCTCGGGCGGTGGCCTCGGGGGTTCAGGAGGACGGCAGCGGGTTCACCGGACGGGGACACACCGCCACCCGCCTGCAGGCCGGGTGGCTGTCAGTGATGGTGGTGCGCGGTGCCTTGCTGCGCGAATTCGTCGGGGGTCAGCGTCTTCATCGACAGCGCGTGGATCTGCTCGCGCATGCGATCGCCCAGCGCCTGGTACACGCGCTGGTGGCGCTTGATCCGGCTCAGGCCCTCGAACTCGGCCGACACGATCGTCGCGAAGAAATGGCGTCCGTCGCCCTCGACCTGGAGCTCGCTGCAAGCGAGTCCCTGGGCGATGTAGCTCTGGACTTCTGCGGGGGTCGGATCGGCCATGATGGAGCGGGATTCTACCCGGGTGCTTCCCGGAGGTGATCCAGGCGCTGCCAGCGCCCGGCTTCGTGATTCGAGAGGCCGGGCTTGCGCGGTCCGGCCGGGGAACGGTCAGTGGCGGATCTTGTAGCCGCGACGCAGCAGTTCCAGCGCGATGGCCGCGACCGCCGCGAACGCGATCGCGACAACGCCCAGGCTGACCCACGGCGAGACATCGCTGACGCCGAAGAAGCCGTGGCGGAAGCCGTCGATCATGTAGAAGAACGGGTTCAGGTGGCTGACGCCCTGCCAGAACGGCGGCAGCGAGTGCACCGAATAGAAGACGCCCGACAGGAAGGTCATCGGCATGACGATGAAGTTCTGGAAGGCTGCCATCTGGTCGAACTTCTCCGCCCACAGGCCGGCGATCAGGCCCAGCGAGCCCATCAGTCCGGCGCCCAGGATGGCGAAGGCCAGCACCCACAGCGGGTTGGCCATGCCCGGCGGCGCGAACCACACGGTCGCGATGAAGACGCCGGCGCCCACCATCAGCCCGCGCAGGATGGACGCGCCGGCGTAGGCCAGGAACCAGGCCCAGTGCGACAGCGGCGTGACCAGCAGGAACACCAGGTTGCCGGTGATCTTGCTCTGGATCAGCGACGAGGAGCTGTTGGCGAAGGCGTTCTGCAGCACGCTCATCATCACCAGGCCCGGGATCAGGAAGCTGGTGTAGCCGACGGTGCCGTAGACCTTCACGTGGTCCTCCAGCACATGGCCGAAGACCAGCAGGTAGAGCACGGCGGTCAGCACCGGGGCGCCGACGGTCTGGAAGCCGACCTTCCAGAAGCGCAGCACTTCCTTGTAGAACAGCGTACGCGCGCCTTCGAGGCGGATGGGGAAATGACTCGCGCTCATGTGCGGTTTCCCTGCATGATTTCGATGAAGACGTCCTCGAGGTCGGCGCGGCCGATCTCCAGGTCTTCGATGGGGACGGCGGCCTCGCGCAGCGTGGCGAGGATCTGTTCGACCTCGGCCGCGTCGTGCGCGGTGAGCTGGACGATGCGGCCGGTGATGCGGGCGCGCTCGGACAGGGCCAGCGGCAGCGCCGAGTCGGTCTTGAACTGCAGCATCGTGGACGCGGTGCCCGCGAGCAGCTCCGACGTGCGGTTGAGCGCGACGATCTTCCCCTGCTTCAGCATCGCGATGCGGTGGCAGAGCGCCTCGGCCTCTTCCAGGTAGTGCGTGGTCAGCAGGACGGTGTGGCCTTCGCGGTTCAGGCGCGCGATGAACTGCCACAGCGTCTGGCGCAGTTCCACGTCGACGCCGGCGGTGGGCTCGTCCAGCACGATGACCGGCGGGCGGTGCACCAGCGCCTGCGCGACCAGCACCCGGCGCTTCATGCCGCCCGACAGCTGGCGCATGTTGTTGTGGGCCTTGTCGGCCAGGCCGAGGTTGAGCAGCAGCTCGTCGATCCAGTCGTCGTTGTTGCGCACGCCGAAGTAGCCGGACTGGATGCGCAGCGTCTCGCGCACGCTGAAGAACGGGTCGAAGACCAGTTCCTGCGGCACGATGCCGAGCTTCTTGCGGGCCTCGGCGTAGTCGTCGACGACATCATGGCCGAGCACCGACACCTGCCCCCGCTGGCGCGGGACAGGCCGGCGAGGATGCTGATCAGGCTGGTCTTGCCGGCGCCGTTGGGGCCCAGCAGGCCGAAGAACTCGCCGGGCTGGATGTCGAAGCTGACGCCGTCCAGCGCGCGGAACTGGCCGTCGCGGTAGGTCTTGCTGACATTGCTGAAACGCAGGGCGGGCGGACCGCCGGCCGGCACGGACATGGCGGCCGACTGTTGTGGGGGGCTTGCGGGCATGGGCGGCGATTGTAGGCAGGGGGTCCATCCCGCGCTGGCCTGGGGTCATGACAGAATGCGACCACCTCCCCCACCCCTCACCGCCCCCGGGCCCATGGCCACCAAGAAGCCGCGCCGCACTGCCGAACGCATCCTCGAAGTCACGCTGGACCTGTTCAACCGCTTCGGCGAGCCGAACGTCTCCACGACGCTGATCTCGGCGGAGCTCGGCATCTCGCCCGGCAACCTGTACTACCACTACCCGGCCAAGGACGAGCTGATCAACGCGCTCTTCAACCGCTACGACAAGGCCTTGTCGGAGCTGCTGGGCGCGGTGGGCAACGTGCGCAACGTGGAGGACGCCTGGCTGTTCTTCCACATGCTGTTCGAGCTGATCTGGCAGCACCGCTTCCTGTACCGCGACCTCAACGACCTGCTGTCGAAGAACCGCAAGCTGGAGACGCACTTCCAGCATGTGCTGGAGCAGAAGACGCAGGCGATGGTGGGGATGCTGGGCGGGCTGCAGGCCAGCGGCGCGCTGACGATGCAGGTCCGCGAGGCGGTGCCGACGGCCAACGCGATGGTGGTGCTGCTGAGCTACTGGCTGAGCTATGAGTACGTGCGCGATCCGCGCAACGCGCTCGAGCCCGACCGCGCCGGCGAGGCGCTGATGCGCGGCGCCTTCCACGTGCTGGGGCTGCTGCTGCCGTATCTGGAACCGGCCTCGCGCGACCACCTGTTCCAGCTGGCGGGGAAGTATCAGCCGCAGGCGGGCGGCGGCACGGCCTGACCTCGGCTGGCGAACCCGCCGAAGTACCCGCCAAGGTACCCGCCGAAGAAGGCACCCGCTAACACCGAGACCGGTCGCGGTCCTCCGAACAAACCCTGGATTCGTGCGAAGCCGGACCCCCTGGTCGCGGTTGGCGGCGGAAAACGACACCCTATAAATTAGGGATATCGTATTCACCGACATCAAGGGACCGATTCCATGAAGCGCCTCCTGACCACCGCCGCCCTGCTGGCCCTGATCGCCCCGATGGCCCACGCCGCCACCGCCGAGAACGCCGATGCCAAGGCCCTGCGCGCCGAGTGCGCCAGCCAGCACGCCGTGAAGTTCGACGAGGCCGCCGCCGCCAACGAGTACCGCTTCGTCTACAACCGCGGCGAGTACCGCGGCGAAGCCACCAGCGGCCAGGCCGTCTCCTGCGGCCAGACGCAGTACGCCGAGTACCTGGCCAGCGCCGACCCGGTCCGCGTGATGTCTGCCTACCCGACCGCCGCGGGCCGCCCGCAGCCGGCCAAGAAGGCCTCCGCCGCCAAGTGACCGGATCCGGTTTCGGAGATCCGGCAGCTCACCGCTGTCGTCGAAACGTCGGCTGACACGCCGGCTTCCGGAATGACGAACGCCGCCCTCGGGCGGCGTTTTCCATGGCGGCAGGCCCCACCCGTCGCCGGGGGTCAGGCCTTGACTTCCCACGGCAGCATCAGCGCCAGTGTGAGCAGTTGCTGGAATTCCGGCTCGAAGTGGGCCACGATCCGTTCCGGATCGGGACACAGGCCGGCATCGGCGATCAGTCCGAACTGCACCTGCCCGGCGTAGGTCAGGATGCTGATGCCCAGGCTCATGTCGCCCGCCTGCGGCGCCCAGAACATCACCCGCTCCACGGCCGAGCCGCACAGCTGCAGCGCTTGCGCCGGCCCCGGCACATGGGTCATCAACGCCGTCGCCTTGCGCGAGAGCGTTTTCAGCATCGCCCGCTGGGCGGCCTTCTCGACCGACCCCGATGTCGCCATCAGGCCCATCGCCAAGGCAGGCTGCAGGCTGTTCTTCAGCGCCTGCGTCTGCGCGTGCACGGCATAGAGCCGCTTGACCGGGTTCGTGATGCCAATGGGCAGCGGCAGCGGCACCATGCCGAAGCGGTTGCCCAACTGCCACGCGGTCTCCAGCGGGCGCAGGTTCACCGGCACCAGCGCACGGATCTCCTGACCCTGCGTGTCGTCGCCGTGCTCGCGCAGGTAGAGCCCCAGCGCCCCGGCGACGCAGTTCAGCAGCACGTCGTTCACCGAGACATTCATCGACTTGCCGACCGCCTTGACGGCGTCCAGCGGCAGCGGCGCGCCCCAGGCCACGCGCTTGGCACGACCCGCCTTGCCCTTGAGCCGGGTCTTCGCGTCGTCAGGCGCTTCGGTGAGCGCGGCGGCGTCGTGGAGGACCTGCTTGCCCAGACGTTCCGCCGGGGATGCGTCCGGCGCCCCGGATCCGGCGTGCTCCTGGATCTCACGGACGGTCCAGGCGTTGATCGGCCTGACCATCGCGTCGGCCAGCCATTCGGGTTCGGCCGCGTCATCGACCACGGCGTTTGCGGCCTTCGCCCCCGGGTGCCCTTGCCCGCCTTTGCCGCGGGCAAGGTCGGCGGCACGGCACCGCCATCGGTGATCGACAGCAGCACCGCGATCAGCGCGATACCGTCGGCGATGCAATGGTGCACGCGCGCGATGAGCGCGCTGCTGCCGTCGTAATGTTCGATCAGGTGCAGCTGCCAGAGCGGGCGCGACGGGTCGAGCGGCTCCGCGGCGAGATCGGCGAGGCGGTCCTGCAGCGCCCCTTCGAGCGGACGGCCGCGCCGTCGGTTCAGCGTCTCGGGGATCACGTGCCGCGTGATGTCGACCTCGGCGTCCTCGACCCACCAGGCGCTGTCGCGGGTCTCGATGACGCGCTGTCTGAAGCAGGGGAAGCGGAGCAACCGTTCAGCGACACGCGTGCGCAGGTCGTCCAGCGACACGTGGGGCTTCAGCAGCAGCACGCCGTGGATGATCATGCGGTTGGCTTCGGTGTCCAGCCGCAGCCAGGCCGTGTCGACCTTGGACATCGGTTCGGCCCCCTCCGGCAAGCCGTCGGGACGGACGATGCCCCCGTTGCCGTTCGGCAGGCCCTGGCCCGCGCCCTTCCCCGTCGTCTTGCCGGCGGCGACACGCGGCTTGCGCTGCGCGGGCTCGGCCTTCGTCGGCTTGGACTTGGCGTTCCCGCGGGGGAGGGGCTGGACGCGGCGGTGGGCAATGCGGTCTCCTGGACGGACGGGGCAGGGTACGAGGCGACGGACGAGGCGACGGACGAGGCGACGGACGAGGCGACGGACGAGGCGGTCGAGCCTGGATCATCCGTCATCTAGAGAGGCGGCCCCAGTCCGAACGTGGGGGTGGGATGGGTAACATCGCGGCCATCCGTCCCGATTGTCGCCAACGGGACGCCCAGCTCACCGCCACGGGAGACACACCATGAGCCTGAAGGACCAATTCGACGCCGCCGTCGCCGATTCCAAGAATCTGCCCGAGCGCCCGGACAACCAGACGCTGCTGAAGCTGTACGCGCTGTTCAAGCAGGCGACCGCCGGCGACGTCGAGGGCGACCGCCCCGGCATGACGGACTTCGTCAACCGCGCCAAGTGGGACGCCTGGAAGACCCTCGAGGGCAAGACCAACGACGAGGCGATGCAGGACTACATCGATCTGGTCGAAGGCTTGAAGTAAGCCCTCCAGGAACGGCGCCCGCGCCGGTCCTGCCAGGAGGCCGCCCCGCGAGGGCGGCCTCGTCGTTTCCGGCGGCGACGCCCCGGAGTGCGGCGCCCCGCCGCTTCAGCGCGCCAGTTCCGCCCGACGCTCGTCCTTCGGCAACTTCGCCAGCCGCTGCACCTCGGCATAGAAGCGCGGCCAGTCCGCACCCTGGCGCTCGAACAGGCGGATGAAGTCCGGCACCAGGTCCGTGTAGCTGCCCTGGATCGCCAGCGCCGGCGTGTTCAGGCCCAACACCCAGCGGTCGAAGCGCGTATCGCCGTTCCAGCGGTCGCGCTTGATCGCCTCGTAGTCCGCGCGCAGCTTCGCGAAAGCCGCTGCCTTGCCGGCGCGCTTCTCGTCGTCGCTGGCCGTGCTGCGGAACACGTCCTGCAACTGGTCCCGCGTCGCCTTGAGCAAGACCTGGACCTCCTCCTGCCGGCGCCGCGACTGTTCGTCGTCGCGCAGGGCCTCGGGCCGGTCCTTCAGCCAACGGCCCACGCCGATCTGCTCGACGGCCGTCGCGAAACTCTCGTTGAATGCGGTGTCGTCGTTGGCGTATGCCACCTGGTGGGCCAGCTCGTGGAAGATCATCCGCGCCAGTTGCGCCTCGGGGTAGCGGATGAAGGTGTTCAGCAGCGGATCGCCGCCCAGCCAATTGCTCCAGCCCAGCGACGAATACGCCGGCACGCCGTACACGTAGGGCTCGAGGCCCTCCTTGCGGAGTTCCTGCGCCAGCTCGCGCGCGTCGTGCGGGTCGAAGTAGCCGCGGTATCCCGCGCAGCCCATGATCGGATAGCACCAGGTCTTGAGCTGCAGGCTCAGCTCCGGCGTCGCGACGACGTTCCACACCGCCGAGCCGCGCTTCAGGTCGGCGTAGCGCCGGTAGCTGTCGTTGTCCGGCAGTTTCAACTCCGCGGACGCGTAGTCCCGCAGCGACTTGGACAGCTCGAGCTGCTTGCGCACTTCGGGATCCAGATCCTGCTGCCCCAGCCACTCGTCGACCGGCTTGGCCGAGCGCACCAGCGACAGGTGCCCCGACAGCGACTGCCCGTAGTACGACAGCTGGGCGCAGCCGCCGAGCGCCGTCATCGCCAGCAGCAGCGGCGCGGCCAGCAGGGCCAGCAGCAGTCGTCGTGCGCGCTTCGTCATCCCGCGGACACCTCGACCAGGCAGTCGTAGAAGCACGGCGCGCGGCCCAGGTCGGTCAGGCGCTGGTGCGTGACCTCGTTGACGTTGCGTCCGTCCGCGCCCAGCTTGCGCCACCAGATGCCCAGCCCGTGCACGACGCCCTCGCGCGCCCGCGCGCTCACGTCCAGCCGGCAGGCGTAGCTGCCGCGATCGTTGAACACGCGCACCAGCTGCCCATCGGCGAGTCCGCGCGCCGCGGCGTCGCCGGCGCTCATCTCGAGCACCTGCTCGCCCTCGATGTCGCGCAGGCTCTTCACGTTCACGAAGGTGCTGTTCAGGTGGTTGCGCGCCGGCGGCGAGATCATCGCCAGCGGATACCGCGCGGCCAGCGCCGGGTCGCTCGTGCGGCTCTCGTAGTTCGGCACATAGTCCGCACCGCGCGCGTCGGCCTTGCCGCTCGGCGACGGGAAGCCGCCCTCGGCGAACGGCGCCTCCGCCAGCGGCAGCTTGAACCAGCCACGTCCGCGCAGTTCGGCGAGATCGACATCGTCGCGGAAGGCCTGTCGCAGCAACGCCTCGTCGTCGTCGTGGAAGGCGGGCTCGTCGAATCCCATCGCCGCCGCGAGGTCCCGGAAGATCTCCGTGTTCGGACGCGCCTCACCGACCGGCGCGATCGCCGGCTCGTTGACCAGCACATCGGTGTGGCCGTAGCTGGTGTGGATGTCGAGGTGCTCCAGTTGCGTCGTCGCCGGGAGCACGTAGTCGGCCAGGTCGGCCGTGTCCGTCATGAAGTGCTCCAGCACCACCGTCAGCAGGTCCCCGCGCTCGAAGCCCGCCACCACCTTCGGCGACTCCGGCGCCACCGCGACCGGGTTGCTGTTGTAGACGATCAGTGCCTCGACCTTCGGGCCGAACGCGGCGGACGAGTCGCGCAACAGGTCGTCGCCGATCGTGCTCATGTTGATCGTCCGCGACGGCCGGCCGGCGCGCAGGTCGGGGCGTTCCAGCGCGGGATTCTTGAACGGCGCGAACCAGCCCGAACTCGACAGCAGCAATCCGCCCGCGCGCTGGCGCCAGGCCCCGGTCAGGCAGGGCAGCAGCGCGATCAGCCGCACCGCGTTGCCGCCGCCGCGCACCCGCTGCATGCCGTAGTTCAGCCGGATCGCCGCCGGCGCCAGCGTGCCGTAGTCCCGGGCCAGGCCGCGGACCTCGTCCGCCGTGATCCCGCATTCGGCGGCGGTGCGCTCGGGCGTCCAGGCTTGCGCCCTGCTGCGCAACTCATCCCAGCCGTCGACGTACCGGAAGAGGTAGTCATGGTCGAGCCAGTCGTTGGCGATCAGCTCGTGCATCAGCCCCAGCGCCAGCGCGCCGTCCGTGCCCGGCAACAGCGCCAGGTGCTGGTGGCACTTGTCGGCGGTCTCGGTCTTGCGCGGATCGATGCAGACCAGCTTCGCGCCGTTGCGCTTGGCCTGGTTCGCGAAGGTCCAGAAATGCAGGTTGGACGCGATCGAATTGCTGCCCCAGATCACGATCAGCTTCGATTCCGCGAAGTGCGGCAGGTGCATGCCGACCTTGTGCCCGTAAGTCGCCGCCAGGCCCGCGCCGCCCGCCGACGCGCAGATCGTGCGGTCCAGGCAGGACGCGCCCAGCCGGTTGAAGAAGCGCCCCGCCATCGCCTCGCCCTGCAGCATGCCCATCGTGCCGGCGTAGCTGTAGGGCAGGATGGCCTGCGGATCGCGCGCCGCGATGGCGCTCAGCCGGCCGGCGATCTCGGCGATCGCCTGGTCCCAGCCGATGCGCTCGAAACGCGGCGGCTCGTGCTTGGCGCTGACGCGCTTGAGCGGGTGCAGCACCCGCTCCGCGTGATAGGTCCGCTCGGGATACCGCGACACCTTCGTGCACAGCGCGCCGTGGGTGCTCGGGTGTTCGGGCTGGCCCTGGACCTTCACCACCTTGCCGTCCTCGACCGTGATGCGCAACGCGCAGGTGTCGGGACAGTCGTGCGGGCAGGCGCCCTTGACGATTCGCGTGCCGCGGTCGGCGGCCTGTGGCGGGAGGTTCACGAGGGGTTCAGAGAGCACGGACGACATGCGTCAACTATTGCACAGGCGCCACACCCTTGCGATTTCTTACCCGAGAGAGCGACAACGCTGGACACACGAACCGCTAAGCTCGCAGACCAGGAGGCCGAAATAGGTCGTGTCGAGTCTCCTGGCGCGCTTGCCCTCCTCCGGCGGACGCCACAATATCAATTCGAACCCCTCTGGGAGTCCCCTTTGGATCGCCGCCAACTTCTCGCCTCCGCCAGCGCCCTGGGCGCGCTCGCCACCCTGCCCATCCCGTCGGCCGTCCGCGCGCAAGGCAAACGCCTGGTGCTGGGCCAGTCGGCGCCGCTGACCGGCGCCGCCGCCCAGCTGGGCATCCAGATGCAGGCCGGCGCCAAGCTGTTCTTCGATGCCCAGAACGCCGCCGGCGGCATCAACGGCACCACCATCGAACTGCGCACGCTGGACGACGGCTACGAGCCCGACCGCTGCAAGGCCAACACCGAGAAGCTGATCGCCGACGACGTGTTCGCGCTGTTCGGCTACGTCGGCACGCCGACCTCGGTGGCCGCGCTGCCGCTGGTCAACCAGGCCAAGATCCCCTTCGTCGCGCCCTTCACCGGCGCCGAAGTGCTGCGCGACCCGTTCAGCCCGTGGGTCTACCACGTGCGTGCCTCGTACTACGACGAGACCGCCCTGATCGTGAAGCAGCTGACCCAGCTGGGTCTGATGCGCATCTCGGTCTTCCACCAGAACGACGCGTATGGCAAGGCTGGCCTGGACGGCGTGCTGCGCGCGATGAAGCCGCTGGCGCTCCAGCCGCTGGCCATGTCCACCGTCGAACGCAACAGCGTCGACGTCGCCAAGGCCGTCAAGGACCTGGTGCAGAGCGGCTCGCCGCCCGAAGCCATCGTCATGATCAGCGCCTACAAGAGCTGCGCCGCCTTCATCCGCGCCGCGCGCAAGGCCGGCTACGGCGGCGTGTTCTACAACGTGTCCTTCGTCGGCACCCAGTCGCTGCTGGACGAGCTCGGCAAGGACGCGATGGGCGTGGTCGTCAGCCAGGTCATGCCCTACCCGTTCGGCTCGCAGGTCGGCGTGGTCCACGAGTACCAGCAGGCCGCCACCAAGGCCGGCCAGAAGTTCAACTACACCGCCATCGAGGGCTACATCGGCGCCAAGGTCATCAGCGAAGGCATCCGCCGCATGACCCGCCAGACCCGCGAGGGCCTGACCGCGGCGCTCGACACCCTGTCGAACTACAACGTCGGCGGCTTCAGCGTGAACTTCAAGCCCAACAAGCATGTCGGCTCGAGCTTCGTCGAGATGACGATGCTGACCAACGACGGGCGCGTGAAGCGCTGACGGGTACACTGGTCCGACCACAGCGGCGCCGCCCTGAGCGGCGCCGCGGCCTTTCTGGCCCGCGGCAAGCCCGACACGCTGTCGCGACGACATCGGAGTGCCCGCCCATGAAGCTGATCGAACCCATCCTGGCCGACGCCCCGGCCATCGCCAAGCTGCGACGCGACCTGCACGCGCATCCGGAGCTCTGCTTCCACGAGGACCGCACCGCGGACGTGGTGGCCAAGGCCCTGACCGACTGGGGCATCGAGATCCACCGCGGCCTGGGCAAGACCGGCGTGGTCGGCATCATCCAGGGCCGCGACGGCGGCGCCTCCGGCCGCACGCTGGGCCTGCGCGCCGACATCGACGCACTCCCGATCACGGAGCACAACACCTTCGCCCACGCCAGCAGGCACCCCGGCAAGATGCACGCGTGCGGCCACGACGGTCATACCGCGATGCTGCTGGCGGGCGCCAAGCACCTGGCGGCGCAGCGCGACTTCGACGGCACCGTCTACGTCGTCTTCCAGCCGGCGGAGGAAGGCGGCGGCGGCGCCCGCGAGATGATCAAGGACGGCCTGTTCACCAAGTTCCCGATGGAAGCCATGTTCGGCATCCACAACTGGCCGGGCATGGCAGCCGGCCAGTTCGCGCTCAAGAGCGGACCGGTCTTCGCCTCGAGCAACGAGTTCAAGGTCACCATCAAGGGCAAGGGCGCGCACGGCGCGATGCCGCACCTGGGCACGGACCCGGTGGTCGTCGCCGCGCAGCTGGTGCAGGCCTACCAGACCATCATCACCCGCAACAAGCGGCCGATCGACGCGGGCGTGATCTCGGTGACGATGATCCATGCCGGCGAGGCCACCAACGTCATCCCCGAAAGCTGCGAGCTGCAGGGCACCGTCCGCACCTTCACGCTGGAGACGCTGGACCTGATCGAGCGCCGCATGAAGCAGATCACCGAGGCCACGGGCGACGCCTTCGAGGTCCAGTGCGAGTTCTCCTTCCACCGCAACTACCCGCCGACGATCAACCACCCCGCCGAGACCGAGTTCGTCCGCGGCGTGCTGACCGAGATGCTGGGGGCGCCCAACGTGCAGGAGTTCGAGCCGACGATGGGCGCCGAGGACTTCAGCTACTACCTGCAGGAGGTGCCGGGCTGCTACTTCCTGATCGGCAACGGCGACGGCAGCCACCGCGAGGGCGGCCACGGCCTGGGGCCCTGCATGCTGCACAACCCGAGCTATGACTTCAACGACGAGCTGATCCCGCTGGGCGGCTCGATGTGGTCGCGGCTGGTCGACGCCTGGTTCAAGCAGCCCCGGCCCGCCAAGGCCTGAGTGTCGGGCGCAATCAATCAGGCGCCATGAGCCACGCGCCAACGACCCGACGCCAGAAACCTCCTTCCATTTCAGCCAGACAACGTCCAGCCTCCGCCCGATGACCGCCCCGATTGCGCCCGACCAGGAAAAGACCGTCCTCGACGACACCCATCGCTGGCTGCAGCGGGCGGTGATCGGCCTGAACCTGTGCCCCTTCGCCAAGAGCGTCGAGGTCAACCAGCGGCTGCGCACGGTGGTCAGCGCGGCGCGCACGCCCGAGGACCTGCTCAAGGACCTGGCGCACGAGCTGCTGTCGCTCAACCGCGCCGATCCGGACGAGACGGAGACCACCTTGCTGGTCCATCCGTGGGTACTGAACGACTTCCTGGACTTCAACGACTTCCTCGGCGCCGCCGACGCGCTGGTCGAGGACCTGGACCTGGACGGCGTGCTGCAGGTCGCGAGCTTCCACCCGGACTACCAGTTCGACGGGACGGACGCGGACGACGTCGACAACCTCAGCAACCGGTCGCCCTACCCGACGCTGCATCTGCTGCGCGAGGAGAGCATCGAACGCGCCGTCGAGACGATGCCCGACACCGACGCCATCTACGAAGCCAACATCGAGACGCTGCGCCGCATCGGCCGCAAGGGCTGGGACGCGCTGGACGTCGAGGCCAAGCTGCCGCTGGCCCAGCGCACCACGCGCGAGGACTGAAGGACCGATGTCCTGATTTGACCGCGACTGGTCCGGCGGCGGCGCGACGCCGGAGACCTTCGCCGGCACGATGACTCCCATCAACCACCCGATGGAGTCCTCGATGACCAACGCCTCGAACGCTGCTGCCGCCACCCCCACGACCGCCGTCCTGCTGATCGACGTGCAGGAGTCGTTCCGCCATCGCCCGTACTGGGACGAGACCACCTGGCCGACCTACCTGGAACGCACCAACGCCCTGCTCGACGGTGCCGCCGCCCGCGGCCTGCCGATCATCCGCATCCTCCACAGCGACGGCCCGGAGACGGCGGACAACCCGTTCTCGCTGGTCAGCGGCCACGTCCGCCCGCTGGACGGCCTGGCGCAGGTGCCCATCGCCGCCGAGTTCCTCAAGCGCCGCCACAGCGCGCTGGTCGGCACCGGGCTGTCGGTGTGGCTGACCGAGCACGGCATCCGCCGCCTGATCGTCGCCGGCATCCGCACCGAGCAGTGCTGCGAGACCACCACCCGCCACGCCAGCGACGAAGGCTGGACGGTCGACTACGTTACCGAGGCGACGCACACCTTCCCGATTCCGCACGCCAGCGGCGTCGTGGTCGGCGTCGACGACCTGAAGCTGCGCACCGAGGTCACGCTGCAAGGCCGCTTCGCCGACATCGTGACCGTCGAGCAGGCGCTCGCGCGCGCCGTCTGAGCGCATACTGCGGCGATGTCCCTTTCCGCCCTTGATCGCAGCTCCGGCTCCGATGCCGGTGCACGGACGGCGCTCGTCGACGTCTGGATCCTGGTCGAGCGCCACACCCTGCTGCTCGACCTGGCCGGCGCGGCCGAGGCACTGCGGCTCGCCAACCAGGCGCTACGCCGGCGCGGCGGACCGGAGGCATTCCGCTTGCGCTACTGCGCCGCGAGCGAGTCGGCGCCGACCTCGGTGGGACTGACGCTGGCCGCGCTCGAGCCGCTGCCCGAGCTCGGCGAGCGGGATTGGCTGATCCTGAGCGGACGTCGACACCCGCATCCTGACGACCCGCCGACCGACACGGCAGATCGGGAAGAGGAACTTCGAATCGAGCGCTGGCTCCATCGCGAAGGCACCGCGCTGCTGGCAGGCGGCCAGGGCCGCCTGCTGAGCATCTGCGCCGGCGCCCTGCTGGCGGCGCGGGCCGGGCTGCTCGACGGCCGCCGCTGCACCACGCACCACGAGGCGCTGGACGCGCTGCGGGATGCCGCCCCGCGCGCCGACGTGCAGGCCAACCGCGTGTTCGTGCTCGACGGCCCACTGGCCAGCAGCGCCGGCATCACCGCCGGCATCGACCTGGTGCTGGCGCTGATCGCGGAGCACTGCGGCGAGGCGATCGCCGCCTCGGTCGCGCAGGTGATGGTGGTCTACCTGCGCCGCGGCGCGCAGGATCCGGAACTCTCGCCGATGCTGGCGAACCGGCACCACCTGCACCCCGGGCTGCATCGCGTCCAGGACGCCGTCTGTGGCGATCCGCGCGCCGACTGGAGCCTGGCCCGCATGGCGGAGGTCGCTCACGTCACGCCGAGGCACCTCACCCGGCTCTTCACCCAGCACGGCGGCACGACGCCGCTGGACTACCTGCGCGCGATCCGGCTGGAGCTGGCGCGACGGGAACTCCAGCGCGGCGCGCGCCCGGCCCAGGCGGCCCTCGCCGCCGGTTTCAGTTCGGACCAGCAACTCCGCCGCACCCGCCGTCGCCTGAGCGCTGACGCATGACGCATGACGCCCCAAGCCGCCAGCCACGGAGCAACGGTCGAAGTCCATCGAGACGGCGGAGCCGGTGCCCCTCTGAACGAACCCTGAGCGAAGCGAAGACTGTGAGAGAAGAGGGGCACCGGCTCCGCCGTCTGTGCTCCTTGCGAAGGCAGCCCGGGGCCTGGCCCGGCGATTGCCCCGCGCCGCCCAGCGCCTACCGACTTAGCACAAACTGCATAAATCCAAGTCAAGCGGGTTTCGTGCACTTCTGGTAACTTGCGCGCCCACAGTGAACGAGGAGCGGCATTTGAACGATTGGTTGAAGCGACTGGAGGCCCTGGATCCGGCCCGTCTGGCGGGCATGCGCCGCGGCGTGGAGAAGGAAAGCCTGCGCGCGCAACCGAGCGGCGGCTCCCTGGCGCTGACGCCGCATCCGACGGCGCTCGGGTCCGCGCTGACGCACGAGACCGTCACCACCGACTTCAGCGAATCGCAGCTCGAGCTGATCACCGGCGTGCATGCGACCGCCGAGGATTGCGAACGCCAGCTCACCGAGATCCACCAGGCGGTCTACCGCTGCCTGGGGAATGAACTGATGTGGGCGTCGAGCATGCCGTGCCTGCTGCCCGCCGACGAGACCATCCCGATCGGCCGCTATGGTGCGTCCAACATCGGCCGCGCCAAGAGCGTCTACCGCATGGGCCTGGGCCACCGCTACGGGCGGCGCATGCAGACGATCTCCGGCATCCACTACAACTGGTCGATGCCGGGCCTGGACAACGCGGACCACTTCGCGCTGATCCGCAACTTCCGCCGCCACTCCTTCCTGCTGCTGACGCTGTTCGGCGCGTCGCCGGCGCTGTGCGCGAGCTTCGTCGCCGGCCGCGAGCACGGCCTGCAACCGCTGGTCGACGGCACGCTGCACATGCCCTACGGCACCTCGCTGCGCATGGGCCGGCTCGGTTACCAGAGCGATGCGCAGGCCTCGCTGGCGGTCAGCTACAACAGCATCGACGGGTATGCCGCCTCGCTGCAGGACGCGCTGACGCGGCCGTATGCCGCCTACGAGAAGGTCGGCGTCGTCAATCCGGGCGGCGAATACAACCAGCTGTCGACGACGCTGCTGCAGATCGAGAACGAGTTCTACGGCACGATCCGTCCCAAGCGCACGATCCGCTCGGGCGAACGTCCGCTGCACGCGCTGCGCGAGCGCGGCGTCGAGTACATCGAGGTCCGCTGCATGGACCTGGACCCGTTCGAGCCGGTCGGCATCGCCGCGGGCACGATGCGTTTCCTCGACCTCTTCCTGCTGCATTGCTGGCTGACGGACAGTCCGAACGACACGCCGGACGAACTCGGCGCGCTGGCGCGCAACCAGCACCGCACCGCCTCGGCCGGCCGTGAACCCGGCCTGACCCTGGAGCGTCGCGGCGGCGAGGTATCGCTGCGCGACTGGGGTCGCGAACTGCTGGCCGAATTCGCGCCGATCGCGGACAAGGTGGACGCGACGCTGGGCGGCTCGCTGTACCGCGAGGCGCTCGCACAGGCGGTCGAACGCTGGGACGATCCGGACCAACTGCCGTCGGCCCGCGTGCTGGCGGCGATGCGCGCGCAGCACGAGTCGTCGCACCTGGCCTTCGTCGCGGCGCAGTCCGAAGTCTCCCGCCGGCATGTGCTGGAACAGCCGCTGCCCGACGGCCTGATGACCCGCTTCGACCAGTCGGCGCGCGCCTCGCTGGAAGCACAGGCTGCCATCGAGGCGGCGGACACGGTCGACTTCGAGACCTTCCGGCAGCAGTACCTCGATCCCGCGCAACTGCGCGGATGAGCGGGTTCAGTCGCGCTTGAGCTTGATCGGGCCCGCCCGGGTCCCCGGCCGGCTCAGCCCGGCAGCGACGAGCTGCGCAGCTCGTCGTGGCGCTGCTGCAGTTCCTGACGCAGCTTCTTGCGCTCCAGCGCCGCCTCCCAACGGCGCTTCTCATCGGGCGTCGTTGGGGTGCGCGGGGGACCGGCACCGGTCGGCCATCCTCGCCCACCGCCACCATCGTGAAGAAGCAGCTGTTGGCGTGCCGCACCACCTGGTCGCGGATGTTCTCGGTGACGACCTTGATGCCGATCTCCATCGATGAGGTGCCGGCGTAGTTCACCGTCGCCAGGAAGCTGACCAGTTCCCCGACATGGATCGGCTGGCGGAACATCACCTGGTCCACCGACAGCGTCACCGTGTAGCGGCCCGCGTACCGGCTGGCGCAGGCGTAGGCGACCTGGTCGAGCAGCTTCAGGATGGTGCCGCCGTGCACGTTGCCGGAGAAGTTGGCCATGTCCGGCGTCATCAGCACCGTCATCGTGAGTTGGTGGGAAGGCAGGTCCATGGCGCGGGATCCGGCGTCGGATCGTGGAGTGGGGGAGTGGCCGCCATGGTGCCAGAGTCCGGGGGACCCGCGCTTGCCCCTTCTGGCGCTTGCCGCTGACACGGGCGTCGGTTAGGGTGCGCGGCAGGAGGTTCCATGGTCCAGGTCCAGCAGCCCAGCATCGTCGACACGCGCGGTGCCCAGATGTTCCCCGCGCTCGGGGTCGCCGACATCGCGCGCGTCGCGCGATTCGGCCGGTTCCGGCGGTATTCCCAAGGCGAGTGGGTCGTGCGTGCCGGCGACAGCGGCATGGGCATGATCCTCATCCTGAGCGGCGAGATCACCGTGTCGCAGCGCGACAGCCTCGGCCACGTGACGCCGATCCACCGGCACGGGCCCGGCGGCTTCCTGGGCGAGGTCGGCCAGCTCAGCGGCCGGCCCTCCTTCATCGATGCGATCGCCGAGACCGAGGTCGAGGCCGTCGACGTCAGCCCGCCGCAGCTGCGCGCGCTGCTGATCGGCGAGGCCGACCTGGGCGAGCGCCTGACCCGCGCCTTCATCCTGCGCCGCGTCGGCCTGATCGAGGCCGGCGCCAGCGGCGCGACGCTGATCGGCCGCGGCAAGTCCGCGCCGGTGATGCGGCTGCGCAGCTTCCTGGGCCGCAACGGCTACCCGCACCAGCAGCTGGAGCCCGACCAGAACGAGGACGCCAAGGCGCTCGCCGACCAGTACATGAGCGACGGCGTGCAGATGCTGGTCATCTGCCCCGGCGGCGAGGTGCTGGTCGATCCGACGGACGACGAAGTCGCGCGCTGCATGGGCATCGTCGACATGCGCGAGCGCACCGAGCTGTTCGACGTCGCCATCATCGGCGCCGGTCCCGCGGGGCTGTCGTCCGCCGTGTACGCGGCGTCCGAGGGCCTGTCGGTGCTGGTGCTGGACTGCCGCTCGTTCGGCGGCCAGGCCGGCGCGAGTTCGCGCATCGAGAACTACCTCGGCTTCCCGACCGGCATCTCCGGCCAGGCGCTGGCGGGCCGGGCCTTCGTCCAGGCCCAGAAATTCGGCGCGGACATGCTGATCCCCGCCAAGGTCACGCAGATGAGCTGCGAGCGCCAAGGCATGGAGGACGAACTCCACCTGTCGCTCGAGGACGGCCGCAAGGTGCGCGCCCGCACCGCGGTGATCGCCACCGGCGCGCGCTACCGCCGGCCGGAGATCGACGCGCTGACCCGCTTCGAGGGTCGCGGCGTCTGGTACTGGGCCTCGCCGATCGAGGCCCGCATCTGCAGCCGGCAGACGGTGGTCATCGTCGGTGGCGGCAACTCGGCGGGACAGGCGGCGGTGTTCCTCTCCAACCACGCGGCCAAGGTCATCATGCTGATCCGCGGTCCGGGCCTGGCGGCGACGATGTCGCGCTACCTGATCGACCGCATCCAGGGCACGGCCAACATCGAACTGCAGCCGCACCAGGAACTCAAGGCGCTCGAGGGCGGCGACTCGCTTGAAGCGGTGAGCTGGCGCGACCGCCGCAACGGCCAGGAAAGACGGCTCGCGCTGCAGCACCTGTTCATGTTCATCGGCGCCGAGCCGGAGACCGGCGTGATCGCCGAGTGCGGACTGGAGCTCGACCAGGCCGGCTTCATCATCACGGGCCGCGCCTGCGCCTGCCCGCTGTCCGACTACAAGCCGGAGCCGCTGGAATCGAGCATCCCCGGCGTGTTCGCGGTCGGCGACGTGCGCTCGGGCTCGGTGAAGCGCGTCGGTGGCGCGATCGGCGAAGGCGCGCAGGTCGTCGCCAGCATCCACCAGTACCTGGCCCGCCAGGACGCCGCGCGCGCGGAACGCCTCAGCCCTGCCGCCGTGGCCCGCGTCCCGGTCTGAGCGCGGCGCGCCGACACCCGGCGCCCCGCTTCGCCATAGAATGCGAATAATTGTTATTTGCAGACTTGGCGCGTCCGATGCTCTCTCCCGAATCCCGTCGTCTCTGGGCCTGGCCGATCGCGCTGGGCCTGCTGAGCGCCTCCGGCCTGCTGACGGCGCTGGTGTCCGACGACCTGGGCGACATCTGGTCGTGGGTGGGCCTGGGTGTGCCGGTCGCCGTCATCGCCTGGTTTGCCTGGCGCCCGCAGCGCGCCGGACGCGCTTCCTGAGGACACGACGATGATGAGCTCGCGCGCCATCCGCGTCTGGACCTGGCTCCACAAGTGGACCAGCCTGGTCTGCACGCTGTTCATGCTGCTGCTGTGCCTGACCGGCCTGCCGCTGATCTTCCACCACGAGATCGGTCACCTGCTCGGCGACGAGATCGAGGCGCCCGAGCTGCCCGCCGCGATGGACAGGCAGCGCGTGTCGCTGGACGTGATGGCGAAGGCGGCCAACGCGGTGCACCCGACGATGGTGATCCAGTTCGCCGGCGAGAACGAGGACGACCCGCGCCTGTGGTGGTTCACGCTGGCGCCGACACCGGCCCCCACCGACCAGTTCAAGTCGGTCGCCGTCGATGCCCGGACCGGCCTGGCGGTGCGCGAGTACCGCATCGGCGAAGGTTTCATGGACCTGATGTTCCGGCTGCACGTGGACCTGTTCGCGGGGCTGCCGGGCAAGCTCTTCCTCGGCCTGATGGGGCTGCTGCTCTTGATCGCGCTGGTCAGCGGCGTGGTGCTGTATGCGCCGTTCATGCGCAAGCTCGACTTCGGCGCGGTGCGCAAGGACCGCTCGACGCGCGTCAAGTGGCTGGACCTGCACAACCTGATCGGCATCGTGACGCTGGTGTGGTGCTTCGTCGTCGGCGCGACCGGGATGATCAACACCTGGGCGGAGCTGCTGGTGCAGTATTGGCAGTACGACAAGGTCATCGCGCTGCTGGCGCCGTACAAGGACCAGCCGCTGCTCAAGGCCGACGAACGGGCGCCGCTGCAGGCCTCGATGGACACGGCGATGAAGGTCGGCGACAAGCGCAAGGTCTCGTTCATCGCCTTCCCCGGCACCTCGTTCTCCAGCCCGCACCACAACACCTTCTTCCTGAAGGGGACGACGCCGCTGACCTCCAAGCTGCTGCAGCCGCTGCTGATCGACGCGAAGACCTCGCAGCTGACGGCCGCGCCGGAACTGCCGTGGTACCTGACGGCGCTGCTGGTGTCGCAGCCGCTGCACTTCGGCGACTACGGCGGCATGCCGATGAAGATCCTGTGGGCGCTGCTGGACGTGGCGACCATCGTCGTCCTCGGCAGCGGCCTCTACCTGTGGCTGCGCAAGCCGCAGGGCGCCCGCAAGGGCAGGAAGGGCGCGGCGGCCCTGGCCGCCGACGACCTGGACGACGCCAAGAATCCCGAAACCGCGGCCGCCTGATCGCCAGTCCGCACGATCACCTCCACCGCACATGCCTGACTCGCACAAGCCCGACTCCCCCAAACACCAGATCGAGAGCCTGCAATCCAGCGGCCTGAAGGCCACCCTGCCCCGCATCAAGGTGCTGCAGATCTTCGAGCAGTCGGACCAGCGCCACCTCAGCGCGGAAGACGTCTATCGCCAGCTGCTGCTGGAGGGCGCGGACATCGGCCTGGCGACGGTGTACCGGGTGCTGATGCAGTTCGTCGAGGCGGGGCTGCTGGCACGGCAGCACTTCGAGTCCGGCAAGGCCGTGTTCGAGCTCAATTCCGAACAGCACCATGACCACATGGTGTGCCTGGCCTGCGGCCGGGTGGAAGAGTTCTACGACGCCGGCATCGAGCAGCGCCAGCGCGAGATCGCCGAGGAACGCGGCTACGAGCTGGTCGAGCATGCCCTCGCGCTGTACGGCCTGTGCTCCAACCCGGAGTGCCGGGCGAAGCGCCATCGGTGAATCCGAAGCACCGGGGCGGGAGACCGCGGCGGATCGCGCACAATCCGGCACTTCCCTGTTGAATACTGTATGGGCATACAGTACATTTCCATCCATCGCAGCCAGCCCGGCTGCAGCAGGAGATGGTCATGCAGATGCTCAAGCAAACGGTCTGGTCTTCATTGAACAACGCGGATGCCTGGGTGGTCTGCATCGGCGTCATGTCCTGCCTCGGACTGGCGACCGGTCTGCTGGGTTGAGATCCTAGCGCGACCTGTCGCCTCCAGCGTTCCGTTCGCGGAGCCACGGCCCCTGCTTCGAGGGGCCACTTTCAGTTCTCACACCTCTTCGTCCGCTGGACTTGAGCAACGCCCCGATCCTTCTTCGATCCGGGTGCTGCTCAAGCGGCGGACTTTTTGTCCGCTGCCGTCGTGTCCGTCCTTCACGAAGTCGACGAAGGCGCGCAGCGGTGCCGGCAGGTGGCGCCGGCCCGGATAGTAGAGGAACGGGCCGCTGAAGGACCCCCACCAGTCCTCGAGCACCGGGACGAGCGCGCCGCTGTCCAGGTGGGGCCGCACCCAGTCCTCGAAGGTCTGGATGACGCCGCAGCCGGCGACCGCGGTCTCGATCGCGAGGTCCAGACCGCCGCCCAGGCGCACGATCATCGGCCCGTCGGGATCGACGGTGACGACCTCGCCGTCGCGCTCGAATTCGTAGACCGGCACCGTGCCGCTGGGGAAGCGGCCCCGCAGGCAGCGATGGGCGAGCAGGTCGCGCGGGTGTGTCGGTCGACCCTGCTCGGCCAGATAGGCCGGCGACGCCGCCGTCGCCATGCGCTGCCTCCGCGGGCCGATGGGGACGGCGATCATGTCCTGCTCCAGGCGCTCTTCGTAGCGGATGCCGGCATCGCAACCGGCCGCCAGCACGTCGACGAAGCTCTCGTCGACGGTGACGTCGAGCTTGATGTCCGGGTAGGCCTTCAGGAAGGCGGGAACGATGGTCGGCAGCACGAGTCGCGCGGCGCTCGCCGGCACGTTGAGCCGCAGGGTGCCGGCCGGCCGTTCGCGGAAACCGTTGACGACGTCCAGCGCGGCCTCGACCTCCCCCAGCGCGGGGCCGAGACGGTCCAGCAGGCGCGCACCGGCCTCGGTCGTCGCCACGCTGCGGGTGCTCCGATGCAACAGCCGGACGCCAAGCTTCGTCTCCAGTCGCCGCACCGCCTCGCTCAGCCCGGACGGGCTCAGGCCAGAGCGCCGCGAGGCCTCCCGGAAGCCTCCGGACCGCGCCACGGCGAGGAACGCCGAGAGATCGCCAAGTTCCATCTCACTGTCCTTGATTCCGCACAGCCCGTGCGGATTTGGTCCCCTTATCGTACGACGGCCCGTTGCCTACAGTCCTTCCACGACGTCGCCAACCTCCAGAAGGTCCCCGCACTCCCAACCCAAGCATTGAAGGACACCCCATGAGCAGCACTTCCCTCCTCCGCGATCAGGCCGGCGCGTTCAAGCTCGGCAGCCGCACGGTCGCGCGCGTCGGCTATGGCGCGATGCAACTGGCCGGTCCCGGCGTCTTCGGTCCGCCCAAGGACCGCGCGGCGGCCGTCGCCGTGTTGCGCGAGGCCATCGCGCTGGGTGTCGATCACATCGACACCAGCGACTTCTACGGCCCGCACGTCACCAACCAGATCATTCGAGAAGCGCTCCATCCGTATCGCGACGACCTCACGATCGTCACCAAGGTCGGTGCCCGACGCGGCGAGGATGCCTCCTGGCAGCCCGCGCAGTCGGCCGAGGCGCTGACGCAGCAGGTCCACGACAACCTCCGCCACCTGGGCCTGGACGCGCTCGACGTCGTGAACCTGCGCAGCATGCTGGACGTGCATGGTCCGGCGGAAGGCTCGCTGGAACCTCAGGTGACCGCGCTGGCCGAGCTTCAGCGGCAGGGCCTGATCCGCCACATCGGACTGAGCAACGTGACGGCGCGTCAGGTCGCGGACGCCCGCAAGATCGTCGACATCGTCTGCGTGCAGAACCAGTACAACCTGGCGCACCGCAACGACGATGCACTGCTCGATCAGCTGGCCGGGGAAGGCGTGGCCTTCGTCCCGTTCTTCCCGCTTGGCGGCTTCTCGCCGCTGCAGTCGGAAACGCTGTCGGCCGTCGCCGCCGAGCTCGGCGCCACGTCGATGCAGGTGGCGCTGGCCTGGCTGCTTCAGCGCTCGCCCAACCTGGTGCTCATCCCGGGCACCTCGTCGCTCGACCACCTGCGGCAGAACCTTCAAGCCGCTTCGCTGACGCTGCCCGCCGACGCCGTGCGCCGGCTCGATGCGATGACGATCACAGCGGGGTGAGCACCGGCTCACCGGCTTCCCAGCGGCGGGCGTTCTCCAGGAACAGGTCGACCGTGGCCTGCACGGACTCGGGCGACCAGCCGGCGATGTGCGGCGTGAGGATCACGTTCGGGAAGCCGAGCAGCGCCTCCGGCGGCTTGGGCTCCGACTCGTAGACATCGAGCGCGGCACCGCCGAGTTCGCCGGCGGACAGTGCCGCGGCCAGTGCGGCGGTGTCGACCAGGCTACCGCGGGCGATGTTGACAACGTGGCCTTGCGGACCAAGCGCCTTCAGCACCTCGGCGTTGACGATGTGCCTGGTGGTCGGACCGCCGGGCGCCGCCACGATGAGGAAGTCCGCCCACTGCGCCAGGTCGAGCGCCGAGCCGAAGTACTGGCAGCCCTGCGAATCGTTGCGCTCGCGGCGGTTGTGATAACCGACTTCCATGTCGAAGGCCAGCGCGCGCCTGGCGATGCGCAGCCCGATCGTGCCCATGCCGAGGATGCCGAGCCTGCGGCCGTTGACGCTGGGACGCAGCGGCAGCACGTCGCGCCACAGACCGGCGCGCAGCGCCTGCTCCTGCTGCGGCAGCGCGCGCACGGAAGCGAGCAGCAGCGCCATCGCATGGTCGGCGACGCATGAATCGTTGGTGCCCGCGCCGTTCCACAGCGTGAGGCCGCGGGCCTTGGCGGCCGCGAGGTCGATGGCCTCATAGCCGGCGCCCTGCGCCGCGGCGGCGCGGAGCTTGGGCATCGCGTCGATCTCGTCGGCGCGCAGGCCGACGGCGCCGATGGTGAGGACGATCTCGATGTCGGCGCCGTGTTCGGCGACGGCCTTCGCTCGCGTCTCCGGCGTCGGCGCGTAGATCACGTCATAACGCGCGCGGAACTGCGACAGGTGTTCTTCCGCCGTCGGCATCAGGACGAGCAGTCGGCGGGGAGATCCGGACGAGGGACTGGCGGACGAAGGGTTGGCGGACACGGCGACCTCATGGAGTCAGGGAGTTCGCCGTCGATGATAGGAGCGACATCCCGCATGGCCGCGAGGGCGCGCACGCGCTTCGCACGGGGCGCGGCGTCAGTCCTCGCCGTCGGGCGGAAAGCGCGCCGCCCAGAAGTCCTGCAGCCGAGGATCGGCGTCGACCCTGCGGACGACCGTCGACATCGTCGGCGCGACCTCGTAGAAGCGCTCGCGCCACGGGCCGAAGCGCGACACCACCGCCACATACAGGTCGAGGACGGAAAGCTCGTCCCCGAGCAGGTATCGCCCCGGCTTCATCTGCGCGTCCATGACGCCCCAGCAGAACGCGATGCGATCGTGGACCGCGTCCACGACCTGGTCGCGCTGATCGGGCCGGGCGCCGATGCGGGTCACGTCCGGCTTGATCCAGTGCAGCGAGTAGATCGCCGACGACACGAACACCATCCAGCGCAGGAACTCCGCGCGCTGCGGATCGTCGACCGCCGGCGCGAGCCGCGCCTGCGGATGCGTGTCGGCCAGATGGATCAGGATGGCGGCGCTCTCGGTCATCACGCGGCCGTCGTCGTCGACCAGCGTCGGGATCTGCCGCATCGGGTTGGCCGCGCCGACGCGCACCCGGGCGGCCTCCGCCTCCCAGGTCGCGCCCTCAATGAGATCGACCTCGATGCCGAGCAAGGTCAACGCCGCCTCCACCGCCGTCGAGCCGGAGGCAGCC
The DNA here is from genome assembly GCF_050632145.1 of Roseateles chitinivorans. Taxonomy (GTDB): domain Bacteria; phylum Pseudomonadota; class Gammaproteobacteria; order Burkholderiales; family Burkholderiaceae_C; genus Roseateles; species Roseateles chitinivorans_B. The sequence continues at coordinate 2,618,930 of NZ_CP192577.1, read as the reverse complement.
GATCCGAAGAGAGTCCAACCCATGTCCTGCGTCCCGAAGAAGGAAGCGCACATTGGAGGGCAAGCCTCCGGGAGCGTCAATGCGTGCAGTTCAAGGCCGCTCGCCGCGCGCCATCCGCGCGTCGATCTCGACGAGTGCCTGGGACAGTTGCGCGACCGAGTCGATCACCAGATGCGCACCGGCGGCGGTCAGACGCTGCGCGGCGAAGTCGCGCTTGGCCACGACTTCCGCATCCGACAGCGCCTGCAGCTGCGTCAAGGTCAGTCCGGTCTCGTTGCCCGACAGGCTCAACCCGACCGTCCACATGCCGGCGCGGCGGCCTTCCTCGATGCCAGGCGTCGTGTCGTCGACCTTCACGCAGGCGCGCACGTCGCCGATGCCGAGCGCCAGCACGTTCGCGAGCGCCATGAACGGGCCCGGCCGCCCGCCGGCCGCCAGTTCGTCGCCGGCGACGACGTGGTCCGCCTCGATCCCGTCGGCCAATGCCTGAGGCAGCAGGACGTCCAGCACCTGGCGCGGATACCCGGAGCACGAGCCGATCTTCAGCCCCGCGCGACGCAGCGCGGCCAGCAGTTCGACCGCGCCAGGAATCGGCTGCGAGTAACGTCCGACCTTCTCGATCTGCATCGGCATGAAGCACTCGTAGATCGCGTCGATGTCGGCGGCAGTCGACGGACGACCGAAGCGCGCCTGCCATTGCGCCTGCAGCGACGCGTCCTCGAGCAGCGTGCGGATGTGGTCGCGCTTGGACAGGCCCATCGGGCCGCGCGCCTCGGCCAGCGTCAGCGTGATGCCGAAGGTCGCGAACGCGTCGACGAAGATCTGCGTCGGGGCCAGCGAGCCGTGATCGACCAGCGTGCCGGCCCAGTCGAAGATGACCGCCTGGAGATGCCGGACCCGCAGAGGCACGAGGTGGTGGTGTATCACGGCGGGAGGCGGAATGAGCGTGTTCATGCGGAAGGATTCTGGAAGTTCAATGTGACACCCGATTCATCGATTCGATATGGAATTCATTGGCCAACCATCGATGCGATCTATGGTTGATCCGCCCACCACGGTCACAGGACCGTCATTCCATTGATCGACGATGCGCGGATCGCTCCCAGCCATCGAGAGCCTCTATATGTCCGCTGCCAAGCTCCGCGCCTTCCTCGCCGTCGCCCGCCACGGCAGCTTCAGCGCCGCGGCGCGGGCGCTCGGGCTGTCGCAACCGACTTTGACCACCCAGGTCCAGGGACTGGAGCAGCAGCACAAGGTGGAGCTCTTCCATCGGCGCGGTCACCGCATCGAGCTGACCAGCGTCGGCCACCAGTTGCTGCCCATTGCGCGGCAGCTGGCCGCGCTCGAGGTCGAGGCCTACAACCTGCTGCACGACTGCGGCGAACTCACGCGCGGCCAGCTCAAGCTCGGTGCGGTCGGTCCGTTCCACGTCATCGAGATGGTGGACGCGTACCGCCAGCGGTATCCGAAGGTGGACGTGTCGATCCGGCTGGGCAACTCGGCGCAGGTGTTCGGGGACCTGGAGAACTATGTGATCGACGTCGGCGTGCTGGCGCGATTCCATGACGCGCCGGGCTTCGAGACGATGGCCTACGCGCGGCACGCGATCATCCTGTTCGTGCATCTCGATCATCCGTTCGCGCGGCATGAGAGCGTGCCGTTGCAGGCCTTGGAGAACCAGCCGCTGCTGCAACGCGAGGACGGATCGAGCACGCGCCGCGCGCTCGAATCGGCGCTGCGGCAGGCCGGCATCGCGCCGCGGGTCGCGATGGAGATCGGCAGCCGCGAGGCGTTGCGGGAGGCGGCCGCGCGCGGCATCGGCATCGGTGTCGTCTCCGAGGCGGAGTTCATTCCCGACGCCCGTTTCCGTCCGGTGCGCATCGATGGCGACCCGGCCTGCACCGAGACGCACATCTACTGCCTCAAGGAGCGTCGGGACAGCTTGCTGCTCACGTCCTTCTTCGACACTGCCACGGCCCTCAAGAATGTCCCACGGTCCTCGGTAGCAAATCCGCTGCAGTAGGGCGACGATGGGGGACGGGAGGTCGCAGGGTTTCGGAGCCTGACTCCGGGGCCCTGCGACCTCGCGGCCAACGCTCACCCGACTCAGGTGGGCGGTCTCCCGAGGACAGATTCCCCTCAGAAACCGGACAGGTTTCTGAAGGGCGTCACAGGCATCCTGCGCACCTTCGCGCGGGGGGCCTTGGAGGCCGTCTGTCCTCTGGAATCCATGCAGAAAAAGAAGGCAAGCTCATGGACCGCCGCCAATTCTTCCCCCGTCCTGTCGTCGAGGCGGGCACCAACCGCTGGGACTGGGCGCTGCTGCCGCTGGTGCTGGCGATGCTGGTGCTGCTGGCCTACGGCGCCGCGCAGATGGCGCGTCCGTTCGCGCTGGGCGATCCGCTGCCGTTGTCGCTGGATCCGTCCCACCTGCCTTACTACCTGCTGCGCACCAACCTGCGGATGCTGGCGGCGATGGTGCTGGCGCTGCTCTTCAGCGCGGTTTTCGCGGTGCTCGCCGCGAAGGTGCGGGCCGCCGAGAAGGTGCTGGTGCCGATGCTCGACATCCTCCAGTCGATCCCGATCCTGGGTTTCCTGTCGATCACGGTGACCGGCTTCATCGCGCTGTTCCCCGGCAACCTGCTTGGTGTCGAGTGCGCGGCGATCTTCGCGATCTTCACCTCGCAGGCCTGGAACATGGCCTTCAGCCTGTACCAGTCGCTTCGCACGGTGCCGTCGGAACTCGACGAGGCGGCGCGCGTGTTCCAGCTCTCGGGCTGGCAGCGTTTCTGGCGGCTGGAGCTGCCCTACGCGATGCCGGGCCTGCTGTGGAACATGATGATGTCGATGTCCGGCGGCTGGTTCTTCGTCGTCGCGTCGGAGGCGATCTCGGTCTCCGACCAGAGCATCAAGCTGCCCGGCGTCGGCTCCTACATCGCGATGGCGATCGAGGCCCGCGACCTGGGCGCGATCGGCTGGGCGATCGTCGCGATGCTCGTGGGCATCCTGCTCTACGACCAGCTGGTGTTCCGGCCGCTGGTCGCGTGGGCGGACAAGTTCCGCTTCGAGGACAGCGGCACCGACACGGCGCCCAACTCGTGGATGCTGAACTGGCTGCGCCGCACCTCGCTGACACGGCGTTCGGCGGCCTGGCTGGTCGATCGGCTCGAAGGCAGCCTGGTGTGGTTCCGGCGGCATCACGACGGCACCTCGATCCGCGCCCGCCCGCGCATCGCCAGCGCCACCTGGACACGCGCCTGGGACGCGGTGGTCGCCGCCGCGGTGATGGTGGCGCTGTATCACCTGATCCGCTTCGTCCACACCGAGGTCGGCTGGTCCGAAGCCGGCCATGTCTTCGGGCTGGGCCTGCTGACGCTGGTCCGCGTGCTCGTGCTGATCGCGCTGGCCGCGCTGGTGTGGGTGCCGGTCGGCATCTGGATCGGCATGAATCCGCGCTGGTCCGGCCGGCTGCAGGCGGTGGCGCAGTTCCTGGCGGCGTTCCCGGCGAACCTGCTGTTCCCGGTGGCCGTCGTGCTGATCGTGCGCTGGAAGCTCAACCCGGACGTGTGGCTGTCGCCGCTGATGATCTTCGGCACGCAGTGGTACCTGCTGTTCAACGTCATCGCGGGCGCATCCAACATCCCCGCGGAGCTGCGTCACGCCGCCCGCAACCTGGGCCTGAGCGGCTGGCTCAAATGGCGACGCTACCTGCTGCCGGCGGTGTTCCCGAGCTTCGTCACCGGCGCGATCACCGCCAGCGGCGGCTCGTGGAACGCGAGCATCGTGGCCGAGTACGTCTCCTGGGGCGACACCACGCTCAAGGCCCACGGCCTGGGCAGCTACATCGCGGAGATGACCGCCCGGGGCGATTTCCCGCGGATCGCGCTGGGCATCGGCGTGATGTGCATCTTCGTGATGGGCCTGAACCACTTCGTCTGGCGCCGGCTGTACCGGCTGGCCGAAGACCGCATGCACCTGTGAACGGTGATCTTTGAACTGCGATCTGTGAGGAGACCGGCATGACCGCATCCATCATCGAACTCCACGGCGTGGGCAAGCGTTTCCGCTCGGCCGACGGTCATCCGCGTCCCGTGCTGGCGGACGTCGACTTCAACCTGCGCGAAGGCGAGATCGTCGCGCTGCTGGGCCAGTCGGGCTCGGGCAAGAGCACGCTGCTGCGGATCATGGCCGGGCTGGTGCCGGCCGACGCGGGCCAGGTCCGCTATCGCGGGCAGCCGCTGTCCGGGCCGGCGCGGGGCATCAGCATGGTGTTCCAGTCCTTCGCGCTGTTCCCGTGGCTGACGGTGCAGCAGAACGTCGAACTCGGCCTGGAGGCACGCGGCGTGGCCAAGGCCGAGCGCGAGGCCAAGGCCGAGGCGGCGATCGCGCTGATCGGGCTGAGCGGCTTCGAGGGCGCGCTCCCGCGCGAGCTGTCCGGTGGCATGCGTCAGCGGGTCGGCATCGCGCGGGCGCTGGTGACCGAGCCGGACGTGCTGCTGATGGACGAGGCGTTCTCGGCCCTGGACGTGCTCACCGGCGAGCGGCTGCGCGAGGACATCCTCGAGCTGTGGGACGGCGGGCACATGCCGACGCGGGCGATGCTGGTGGTGTCGCACAACATCGAGGAGGCCGTGATGATGGCCGACCGCGTGCTGATCTTCGCGAGCGATCCGGGTCGGATCCGCTGCCAGCTGGCGGTGCAGCTGCCTCGGCCGCGCGATCCGGAGAGCGCCGACGTGCGCGCGCTGATCGACGAGGTCTATGCGCTGATGACGGCGGGCGCGGCCAGGCCGCCGCGCGCCGCGGGCACCGTCGACGCCGCGACGGCGCCGGCGCCGCTGGCCGAGCGCCTGCCCGCGGCGGACGTGGCGCGGATGGACGGCCTGCTGGAGCTGCTCACGGAACCGCCCTTCGACGGCCGGGCGGACCTGCCGCAGCTGTGCGAGGAGGCCGGGCTGCCGGACTCGGAACTGCTGCCGGTCGCGCACGCGCTGGCGCTGCTGGGGCTGGCGCAGCTCGACAGCGGCGACCTGCAGCTGACGCCGCTGGGGCGGCGCTACGTCGAGGGCACGCACGGGCTGCGGCGCGACCTCTTCGGCCAGCAGCTGATGGCCCACGTGCCGCTGATCGCGCACATCCGGCACAGCCTGGAGCAGGAGCCCAGCGGGGAGATGCCGGACAAGCCGGTGCTGAGACTGTTGAGCGAGCACCTCGACGACACCGAGGCCGATGCGGTGCTGCAGACGGCGGTGACCTGGGCACGGCACGGCGAGGTGTTCGAGTACGACTACAACACCGGGGCGCTGCGCTTGCCCACAGGCGACGAGGAACTCGCGCGCTGAGCGCACATCCGCCACTCATTTGATCCGGACATCGCGCGAATAGTTTCTATACTGCACTTCATTCGAACTTCAGATTCGAAAAAAGCAGAACGAATGATCAAACGAATGACTCGATCGACATCGATGTCATTCTTGAATCGATTCAGGGAGTGCAATGAACTTGTCAATGAAGAGCCGACCGAAATGGGTCCGGCTGCTGGCGGAGCTATTGCTGATCGGCGTCATCCTGGCGCTTGCCGTTCCGGCCGGCAAGCTGGCCGCATTCGCCTATCGCGAGTACCTCAACCGCCCCGTCTCCGGCGACTACAGCGAGTACTTGCGCGCCAAGCCGCAGCCACTGTCCCTGTATGGCTCCTCCACCTGTCCCGCCTGCCGGTCGGCGCGTGAACACCTGCGTGAACGGGGCATACCCTTCAACGACCTGATCATCGACCAGTCCGCGGAGGCCCGCGCCGAGTGGGAGCGCCTGCGCCAGGACAGCGTGCCTGTCTTCGTGACCCGCGACACCTTGATCGTCGGCTACAAGCAGCAGCGCCTGGACGATCTGGTCGCCGCGATTCATTGAAAGGACAACGCAATGATTCCAGGATTCAGAAAGGTCGTCTTGGCGACGACCTTCATCACCCTGGCCAGTTCATTCGGACTGGCCTGTGCAGAATTCGATCCGAAAGTGTGCTTCGAGAAGTGCATGGAGCGAGTGAAAGATCGAGAGAAGTGCGAGTACGTCTGCCAGTACAAGAAGTGAACGAGTGAACGTCTCGCACGCTCCCGATAAACCAAAAGCCAATCAAACAGGGAAATCATGATCAAGAAAATCATCGTCATGTTCGCGTTCTCGGCCATCGCCACCGCGACGTACGCGGACGCCATCGGCTGCATGGCGCGCTGCCTCGGCAAGAAGATCGCCAGCGACGACTGCGCCGAGATCTGCTCGGACTGAGCATCCCGGGCTGCTCGCCCGCTGCGGGGCACGGACTCTCCGTGCCCCATTTGCGTTTCCGTTCCCCTTGGACGAGTCTCCGTCGACGCATGCCCAAGACGTACTTCGCCGCCCCGTCTTTCTCCTCGACCGCGATCGCTGTCGGCGCCCTTCTGGTGTCGCAAGGTCAGGCTTTGGCGCAAGCGCGACCGGCCGCCGCGACGCTTGAACGGGTGGAGGTGGACGGTGCCGCGGCGACGGACACGCAGCGCCGCCGCGACTTCGTCGCCGGCAAGATCGTGATCTCGCGACGCACGATCGAGGACAGCGGACAGACCTCAGTCCAGGACCTCCTCAAACGCGAGCCTTCGGTGACGATCGGCGCGAACGGTCAGCTCGGCCTGCTCGGCCTGCCCGGCTACACCCAGGTGCTGATCGATGGGAAGCCGCCGCTGCCCGGCCGCAGCCCGATGGAGACCGACCTCGTCCATGTCGAGCGCATCGAGATCGTGAAGGGATCCCTGGCCGAATTCGGCCCCTTCGGCATCGCCGGCACGATCAACATCGTCAGCCGCCGCGTGGACCGCAAGCCGAGCGCCGCCGTCCGGCTCGGCGGCGTGCTCGGCCCCGCGGTGGCCGATGCGAACGTCGCCTGGTCCGACACCTGGCGCCCGCCGGAGGCGTCCTGGACCCTCTCCAGCCGTCTCCTCGCTGCGCAAGCGGGATGAAGACCTCCATCAGCGGACCGTCACGCGCATCGCCGCGTCGGACGGCGGGCCGCTGGCGACGTCCGATGCGGCGGACACCCGTCGCGACGATGGGCGCACCCAGCTCACGCTGGGCAGCACGCTGGTCTACAAGCTGTCGGCGTCGGACCAGTTCACCGTGTCCCCCTCGGTCCTGTCCTGGCGCACCTCCTCGGACGCCGACGAGCGCCACGAGCCGGGTGCCGGATCCGGACGCCTGCCCGATGCGCGGGAGCGCGCGCGGGCACGCATGACCCTGGTCTCCCTCCCGCTCAACTGGCGACACGAGACGGCCTGCGGCAGCCAGCTGGAAATCGATGCATCGCCATCCCGCAACCGGGTCCGGCGCCAGTCGTCGCGGCTCGATCTCCTGGAGCCGGCTGCCGGCGCAGCCCTGCTCCGTGACGCGGCCCGGCTCGACCGGCAGGACGTCGACGTGCTGCGCGTCGACCTGACGCCCAACGTCGGCGACGCCCATGCATTGAAGCTCGGCGTGAACCTGGGACGACTGGTCTACCGCAACGACCTGGTCGCGACCATCGACGGGGCGCCCGATCCGGCGTCCACGCCTTTCGGGGCCACGCAGGACCTGCGCGGTCCCCGGCACAGCGCCTTCATCCAGGATGAATGGACGATCTCCCGTCGATGGGCGGCGACCGCCGGCGTCAGCGCCGAATGGCGCCGCCTCCGCATCGAGGAGGGCCCCCTGTCGTCGATCTCGACCTATCGCGTGGCGTCGCCGTCGCTGCATGTCGCGCACAAGCTCGACGATGCCGGTGCCAGGCGTCTGCGCCTCTCCCTGGCCCGCTCCTTCCGCGCGCCGGAGGTCGAGCAGCTCACGCAGCGCCCGACGATCCATCCACTCGCGCCGTGCTCGCCCGTCGCCTGCGGACCGAACGAGGTGACGCATGCGGACCTCTCGGGCAATCCCGACCTGCGTCCCGAGCGGTCCGTCGGCGTCACCGCGACCTATGAGCAGTCCGTCGGCAAGGACACGCTGATCAGCCTCGACGTCTTCGAGCGGCGGCTGAAGGACGTGATGGGCGAAGTGGTCGGCCTGCAGGCGGTGCCCTGGGCCGCCGTGCCGCGGTACCTCATCCGTCCGGAGAACCTGGGCACGGCGCGCACGTCCGGCGTCGGCCTGGACGCCCGGATCGCCTTGGCGGACGTGTCGGAGGCGCTCCCCAAGGTGGAGCTGCGCGCCGGCGTGACGGTCGCGCGGTCGCGGCTGGACACGGTGCCCGGACCGGACAACCGCATGGCGGACCAGTCGCCCTGGTCCGCGAAACTCGGCGGCAAGTACAAGTTGCGCTCGATGCCGATGGAGCTGTCGGTGGACGCGAGCTGGACGCCCGGGCTCTGGTATCGGACCGCCGTGGATCGGCGCCTGTATCAAGGGCGTCGCCAGGATCTGTCGGCGCAGGCCTCCTGGACGATCAGTCCGACCGCCAAGTTCCGGCTCGGCGCCAGCAACCTGCTGGCGCGGGATGCCGATCGGGCCGATGTCTTCGGCGTCGGGGCGCGCCAGGACGGTAGCGTGTGGACGCGCAGGGACACGGCGCCCACCTTGACGGTACTCCTCGAGATGAAGGTCTGAGGACGACCCACGTCGATCGCGGCGCAATGGGTAGAGTCGGGACTTCGCGTGTTCGCGTCCACGAGTCCGACTCCGATGAAACGCATCGCCCGCAACCGGTTGAAGTCCTACAGCGTCGAGCGTCTGCTGCGCCATGCGCTGCGGCATTGGCACGCGCAGGAAGGATGGCGCGCAGTCGAGGTCCTGCAGCGGCGAGGATCTCCGGCGCTGCTGGCCCGCATCGCGGCGCTGAGCGACAGCCCGCGAGTCCGCCGGCGCGCGGTCGCGCTGTCGATCGCCGCGCAGCTGACGCGGCGGGAGCATGGCCGCGACGTCCTCTTCGCCGAACAGGAGACGCAGCAGCTCCTGCTGCGAGGCTTGTCCGATCCGCATCACGACGTGGTCCGTGCCGCGGTCGCAGGCCTCGGGCAACGGCCGCATGGCGCGAGCGTCCAGGGACTGCTCCGCCTGTCGACGCATCCGGACAGCAAGATGCGGTGGCAGGTCGCGGTGGCGCTCGGGTCCTACGAGGAGCCGGAGGCGATCGAGGGGCTCATCCGCCTGGCCTCGGACCCGTCCGACGAAGTGCGGGACTGGGCCACCTTCGGCCTCGGCACGCTGCGCGACGACGACACGCCGGAGATCCGCGAGGCCTTGCGTCGGAACCTGCGGGACCGGGACGAGGATGTCCGTGGAGAGGCTTTGGTGGGGCTCGCTCGTCGGGGTGATCACGACATCGTCGAGGTACTGATCACGCAGCTCACGCCGGAGTGCCACCTGTACGAACTGGACGCCGCAGAGGCGCTCGCCGATCCGCGTCTGATCGAGCCGCTGCAGACGCTCTCCCGGTCCGCACCGCGTTCGTGGACCGCGATCTGGCAAGCCCACCTGGATGAAGCATTGGCGGCCTGCTCGAATCACGCCGTGCCGGTGGGCACCGACCGCAGCAGCGATTCCTGAACGTCCGCGGCTGCGGGTCTCGGCGGTTCGTCCCTCGAGATCCTCGCGAGGTTCGCGCCTTCGTAGGGCTCGTGGATCGCGCCGAGGACGAAGCGGGCCTGAAGTTCGCGCAGCATCACGTGCGGTTCGATGCAGCGCACGCCAAGGGCGTCGCAGACGTCGGGGATCTTGATCCTCTTCTTGGAGTCCTTGGCCGACTTTTCCAATGTCACGACCGTGTGTCCATGTGCGAGCCCGTGGACCACGAGATACATGTCCGCCGAGTCCATGAACTCGAGGATCACAGGATCGAGCAGCGGCTGCCTGTTGGCCCATTGCGTGACCACATGAATGGCCATGGCCACGGACTCATCCTCGGACAAGAAGAAGCCGGGGGACTGCGCGGCAACCCACGGCACGATGCCGTCATCCGTCAACTCGTCGCGCACCTGGGTGACGCTGAACACTTGGCCATCCGCCTGGCTGACCGTCAGCCATCGCCAGAAGGCAGGACAGAAATCCATTCCATAGTAGGTTTTCCTGGCTTCCAGGAATACATTCGCATCCAGCAGATAGGCCATCTCAGACCTCCAGATCAAGGGATCGGCCGATCGCGTCGAACACGTCGGCGGAATGGATGCCGAGCATCCGGAACGCCGACATGAAGGTCGTCGACGTTCCCCCGGTGTTGCAGATCAGCGCCCGGGTGAAGGTGCGGCTGGACCGGGTGGCCACGGCCAGCCAGCCCTCGATGGATGGCATCGAGGGGACGACCAGTTTGTTCATGGCCCCATGACGACGAAGCCCGGCGACCACCTCCCTTGCGACCAGGTCGCAGAAGCGCAGCACGCTGTCGTCGCCGCCGACGGGAGAAGCCGCGGCGCTGACACCCGACTGCCCGAGCCACACCAGGGCGAGGTGCCTGGCGAGCGTCACGAGTTGATCGTCCTTGCCCTGCCGCTCGCTGAGAACGATCACGGGTGCCAGAGGGTGAGCGAGCGTGAGACCCAGCACCTCCCCCACGTCGGGCGGCCCGACTTCGCCCACCCTGCCCCAGGGGCTGGTCATCACGAGAATGCCGGCGGCCTCCGCCATGTCGACGACGACGTCGACCAGGTGATTCCGCGGTTCGGGCCAGAGGCGGGTCCTTCCGCGACTTCCAAGGAACGCCACGATCGACGCCGCCGCGATGTGCGGAGCCCCGTTCACCGTCACGCTGCCAACGACCGGGAGCGGATCCTCGCCGAGCTCTACCAGATACTCCTGGTACCACTCCTGGCGCACCTCGAACGGATGAACCAGCAGGCGCCAGGGACGCGGGAGCCGTTGGACAGGTGTCGGGATCTCCGGATCAAAAAACGGTCGCGGCGGGTGCATCGGCTGCTCGTGGGCCACCCGCTGCGATGGGCCCTTCAGGATTGTTTGCTGCATGGGCTCATTGCACTGCGCCTCGCCCCGCAACGCGATCCTCAATTCGTTGGTAGATGCGTGCGCAGCGCCGACGGCAGATGAAGGGGTGCGCCGCCATCGATGCGTGATCTGAGCGAGGACCGCCCCTTTAATCAGTCAGAGAAATCGACCCGTGTGGCGTTCGTCGCAGAGACTGTTGATCGCCGTCAGGCGATCTTCGTCGGTCCGTCCCTACGCGAATCTGTCGTCATCATTCGATGCCCGCACAATGGATGTCTTCTCCGACTCCCGACGTCGCGTTCCATGCTCCCCCGCATCAGCGAAGAGATCACCTTCCGCAAGCTCGAGATCCTGATCACGTTCCTGGAGAGCGGCAGCCTCGCGCGCGCCGCGGAGCGGCTGGGCACCAGCGCCGTCAGCGTGCACCGCGCGCTGCATTCGCTGGAGGCCGGCACGCGCTGCGCGCTCTTCCGGCTCGAGGGCCGCAACCTGCAGCCCACCGACGCCGCCCACGCGCTGGCCGACGTCGCCCGCGAGATCCTCCAGCGCATGGACGAGGGCATCAACGCCACGCGCGCCATCGCCGGCTACGGCGCGGAACGCATCCGCATCGGCTCGCTCTACTCGCTGACCAGCGGCACCGTGCCGTCGATGATCATGGCGCTCAAGGCGCGCAAGCCGGACGTGCAGGCGGAACTCATCCTCGGCTCCAACTCCGACCTCACCCAACGCCTGCGCGACGGCACCATCGACGCCGCCGTCATGGGCCAGCCCGAGGCCGCGCCGGAACTCGAGACCCACGCCCTCTTCGAGGACGACATCTTCTTCGCCGCCCCCGCCCAGTCGCCCTACGCCGGGCTGGACAGCATCGACCTGCGCGACTGCGTCGAGGAGCGCTTCGTCAGCCTGCAGGAAGGCTTCGTCACCTACAACCGCTTCGTCGACGCCTTCCGCATCGCCGGCTTCGAGCCGCAGATCGTGATGAAGACCAACGACATCTTCTCGCTGATGAACCTGGTCGGCGGCGGCATCGGCTGCACCCTGCTCCCCGGGCGCGTGCGCGGCGTGCTGCCGCCCAGCGTGCGGCTCATCCCGCTCCAGGAGCGCTACGCGGTGCGCCAGACCATCGCGTTGTGTTTCCTGCGCACCCGGGAGCGCGACCCCAACCTGCTCGCGCTGCTGGCGGCCAGCCGGACGCTGAAGCTCGGCGGCCACTGAGCCGACGGCCACGTCTGCGGGTATCCCCGGAGCGGCGGCCGACCTTCACGGAACAACCGTTCCGCTCCCCGTAAGCGTCCCGCGAGCCGGTTGATTGATCGGGCGCCGCCTCGCCCGTAACTTCCGTCTCCATGGACCGCATCCCCATGGACACCAAGGCCCGCGACCGCGCCGCCCGGCTCGCCGCGGCCCGCGACGCGCTCGGCACGCGCCTGGCCGGCCGGCATGTCGACACCGACGCGATCGTCGACCTGCTCCACGCCGTGCTCAAGCCCGGCGACCGCGTCTGCCTCGAAGGCAACAACCAGAAGCAGGCCGACTTCCTGGCCAAGGCGCTGGTGCGGCTCGACCCGGGCCGCGTCCACGACCTGCACATGGTCCAGTCCGTGCTCGCGCTGCCCGAACACCTGGACGTCTTCGAGCGCGGCATCGCCGGGCTGCTCGACTTCAGCTTCTCCGGCCCGCAGGGCGCGCGCCTGGCCAAGCTGCTGTCCGCCGGCCGGCTGAAGATCGGCGCGATCCACACCTACCTGGAGCTGTTCGCGCGCTACTTCGTCGACCTGACGCCCAAGGTCTCGCTGATCGCCGCGCACGCCGCCGACGCCCACGGCAACCTCTACACCGGCCCCAACACCGAGGACACGCCCGCGATCGTCGAGGCGACGGCGTTCTCCGGCGGCATCGTCATCGCGCAGGTCAACGAGCTGGTGCCCGACGGCACCACCCTGCCCCGTGTCGACGTGCCCGCCGACTGGGTCGACTTCGTCGTGCGCGCGCCGACGCCCAATGTCATCGAACCGCTGTTCACCCGCGACCCCGCGCAGATCAGCGAGATCCAGGTGCTGATGGCGATGATGGCCATCAAGGGCATCTATGCCGAGTACGGCGTGCAGCGCCTGAACCACGGCATCGGCTTCGACACCGCCGCGATCGAGCTGCTGCTGCCGACCTACGGCGAGTCGCTCGGGCTCAAGGGCAAGATCTGCCGCCACTGGGCGCTGAACCCGCATCCGGCGCTGATCCCGGCGATCGAGGCGGGCTGGGTCGAATCGATCCATTCGTTCGGCTCCGAGCTCGGCATGGAGGACTACATCCGCGCCCGCTCCGACGTGTTCTTCACCGGTCCCGACGGCAGCCTGCGCAGCAACCGCGCGTTCAGCCAGGCGGCCGGGCACTACGCCTGCGACCTGTTCATCGGCTCGACGTTGCAGATGGACCTGATGGGCAACAGCTCGACGGCGACGCTGGGCCGCATCGCCGGCTTCGGCGGCGCGCCCAACATGGGCGCCGACGCGCGCGGCCGCCGCCACGCCAGCCCCGCCTGGATGAAGGCGGGCGAGGAGGCGCGGGGCCATCTCACCGGCGCCGCCGCCACGCCGCGCGGCCGCAAACTGGTCGTGCAGATGGTCGAGACCTTCCGCGAGCACATGCAGCCCGCCTTCGTCGACCGCCTCGACGCCTGGGAGCTGCAACGCCAGGCCGGCATGGACCTGCCGCCGATCATGATCTACGGCGACGACGTCACGCACGTCCTCACCGAGGAAGGCATCGCCAACCTGCTGCTGTGCCGCAGCGACGAGGAACGCGAGCAGGCGATCCGCGGTGTCGCCGGCTACACCGCCGTCGGCCTGGGCCGCGACCGCCGCGCCGTGGAGAACCTGCGCGACCGCGGCGTGATCAGGCGCCCGGAAGACCTCGGCATCGACCCCCGCGACGCCACCCGCAACCTGCTGGCCGCCCGCGGCATGCGCGACCTGGTGCGCGCCTCCGGCGGGCTGTACCAGCCGCCGAAGCGCTTCCGCAACTGGTGAGCCGCCGCGCGACGCAAGACAACCCGAGAGACACCCCATGACACCCCTCCCACCGGGTCTCGAAACCCTGGACTTCCGCTTCGCCGGCTCGCACGCGCCGGGCGCCTTCGCGCCGGTGCTGGTCGGTGTCGTCGGCTCCGGCAACCTCGAGGTGATGCTCGAGCCGGAGGCCGGCGGCGACTGCGCGGTCCGCGTCCAGACCTCCGCGCGCGGCTTCGCGCCGATCTGGCAGGCCGTGCTGGACGACTTCCATCGCCGGCACGACCTCGCCGGCGTGCGCGTCTCCATCAACGACATGGGCGCCACGCCGGCGGTCGTCAGCCTGCGGCTCGACCAGGCGGTGCAGGAGCTGCAGCCATGACGGGCGCCACCGCCCCCGGATCCGTCGCCGGCAGCCCGGCGGCGGCCGTCGATCCACGCGCCCTCTCCTATGCCGAGTGCTCGGCGCGCGAGCGGTTGGCGCTGCTGCTCGACCCGGGCAGCTTCCACGAATGGCTGCCGCCGCAGGCGCGTGTCATGAGCCCGCATCTGGCGCAGCTCGGCGTGCCCTCCGCCTTCGATGACGGCGTCGCCATCGGCCGGGCCCGGCTCGATGGTCGGCCGATCTTCGTGGCGGCGCAGGAAGGCGCCTTCATGGGCGGCGGCGTCGGCGAAGTCCACGGCGCGAAGCTCGTCGGCCTGCTTCACCGCGCGCTGCGCGACCGTCCCGCCGCCGTGTTGCTGCTGCTCGATTCCGGCGGCGTGCGATTGCATGAGGCCAATGCGGGCCTGATCGCCGTGTCCGAGGTCATGCGCGCGGTACTGGATGTCCGCGACGCCGGCATCCCGGTGATCGCGCTGATCGGCGCGGCCAACGGCTGCTTCGGCGGCACGGGCATCGTGGCGCGCTGCACCGACTTCGTCGTCATGAGCGACCTCGGCCGGCTCGCGATGTCCGGTCCCGAGGTCATCGAGGCGTCCCACGGCGTCGAGGAGTTCGACGCCCGCGACCGCGCGCTGGTCTGGCGCACCACCGGCGGCAAGCATCGCTGGCTGAGCGGCGACTGCGACGCACTCGTCGAGGACGACGTCGCTGCCTTCCGCCGCGCCGCCATCGCCGCGATGGACGCTCTGCCCACCTCGCGTCCCGTCACGATCGATGCCCTGGAGACCGAGCATGCCCTGCTCGCCCATCGGCTGTCGCTGCTCGACACCACCGTCACCGGAGATGACGCACAGGCCCTCTGGACGCGGCTTGGCGTGACGCAGGCCGAGCGGGTTCCGGACCTGGACGTCGACCAGGTCGTGCCCCTGCGCACGCTCGCCGCCGCGCCACGGACCGTGGATCGGTTGAACGGTTGAACGTTGAACGGCTGGGCCGACTAGCCTCGAAGGAGTTCCGAAGATGGACTGGAAGACATTGACCGCGACGCTGTTCGGCACCGACGACGGGCTGACGCTGGAGGGCGATTTCCTGCACGGCACGGTCGAACTCGATGGCGAGCCGCTGACCGTCGTCGGCACGACCGGCCACGCGCCGATCGGCGTGCGACTCGCGCTGGCCCAGGCGCGCGTGGTGCTGGACACGCTCACCCGCCATCCGGGGCGGCCGATCCTGCTGCTCATCGATACGCAGGGCCAGCAGCTGCGGCGGCGCGACGAGCTGCTCGGCATCAACCGCGCGATGGCGCACCTGGGCATGACGATCGACCTGGCGCGCCGGCGCGGACATCGCGTGCTGGGGCTGGTCTACGACCAAGCCTTGTCGGGCGGCTTCATCACCTCGGGCCTGATCGCCGACGCCTGCGACGCGCTGCCCGAGGCCGAGATCCGCGTGATGCGCATCCCGGCGATGTCACGCGTGACGAAGCTGCCGGAAGAGATGCTCACCGCGTTGTCCGAGACGAATCCCGTCTTCGCGCCCGGCGTCGACAACTACGTCGCGATGGGCGGTGTGCGCCGGCTCTGGTCCGGCGATCTGCAGGCGGCCCTGCGTCAGGCGCTGGCCGATGCGCCCGCCGAGGACCGCCGCGCCATCGACGGCGCCGAACGCGGCGGTCGCCAGCTCGCGGCGGCCGTGATGCAGCGCGTGCTCGACGCCGCGTGAGTCTCCGGACCGGAACATCGCCATGGCCCGCCTGCACCGCCATCAGCTCGTGCACCTGACGCCTGCGGCGTGGGAGCGGCTGCGCACGATCGCGCGCGACCCCGTCGAGCGCGACTGCCTCACGCTGTGGGCCTCGCGCGGACTGCCGCTGGTGGTGACGCAGCAGCGCTGCGACGCAGGCGGCGATCCAGCCCTGATCGCGATGGGAATGTCCGCGCCCTTGCGCTGGGAATCGCGTCGCATCGGCGTGAGCGTCGCGCGCCACGAGGTGATGTTCTTCGACGAATTCCCTGCCGCGCGCACCGTGTCCAGGCTGCTGCCCGCGCCAGCCCGCGCCGCATGGGACGTCCTGTGCCGCGCGGCGTCCGCCTGCGGCGTCCAGCCGCGCGTCTACGGCAGCTACGGCTGGCAGGCCCTGTCGACGATGGTCCACGTGCGGGCCGATTCCGATGCTGACCTGTGGATCGGCGTGACCGACGCCGACCAGGCCGATCAGGTCGCCACGCTGATGGCGGCCGCGGAGATTCCGGGACTGCGGCTCGACGGCGAACTCGTCTTCGAAGGTGACAACGCCGTGTCGTGGCGCGAGTGGCTCACCTGGCGCGCCGGCGGGGTGCGTTCGATCCTGGTGAAGTCCATCGGCGGCAGTCGGCTCGTCACGGATCTCGGCGAGATCGTCCGGGACGTCAAGGCGGCGGCATGAACGCCCACGACATCGGCCGCGCAGCGACGGCCGCGCTCCACGACGAGCTGGCCTTGTCGCCCAAACCCGGCCTGGTCACGTTCACCAGCAACGGCAGTCACCGCGACATGGATGCGCAGACCTTCCTGCGCAGCATCTCGTCGCTGCGTCCGTACTTCGTCCGCATTGCCCAGCTCGGTGCGACCGGGGCGGAGTTCCACGAACTCGAACGCGCCGGCATCGCCGCCGAGGCCCGGATGCTCGAGGCCACGGGCGGCGTCAACACGCACCGTGGCGCGATCTTCCTGCTGGGGTTGCTGTGCGCGTCCGCCGGTGCCATCGCTGCGGGGAGACGGCGCCCGACGCCCGAGGCATTGCGCGCGACGCTCATCGAGCGATGGGGTGAGGCGCTCCATCGACGGGCGTCCCGGCCCTCGACCCTGCCGGGCGGCATCGCCGCACGCCGGCTGGGCCTGCGCAGCGCGTCCGAGGAGGCCGCATACGGCTTCCCCGCCGTCTTCGAGACAGCGGTTCCGGCGATGCGGTCGGCGATCGCGCGCGGGCTGTCGCTCGAACGCGCGCAGTTCGACACCCTGTTCCATCTCATGGCCACGCTGGACGACAGCAACCTCGCGCATCGCGGCGGTCTCGACGGCCTCCGCTTCGCTCAACGGGCGGCGCGCCAGTTCATCGAACGCGGCGGCGCCGCGGATGCCGACGCCATCGCCCGCGCCGAGGCGATCGCCGTCGACTTCGAAGCCCGTCGTCTGTCGCCCGGAGGATCCGCCGACATGCTGGCCGCCACATGCTGGATGCGGCGGATCGGTGCGATCGAGGCGACCGAAGGAATCGACCGGATCGATCGGCTCGGTGGGATCGAGACGTCCGCCCTGTCCGTCCCGCCCGGCGAACGCGACGAACGCGGCGTCGTCAGTGGGCAGGCATTCCTCGCACTGCCGTGAGCGTCGCCGTCGTCTTCAGCGGACAGGGCAACCAGCATTCCGCGATGCTGCCGTGGTTGGGCGACGGCGCGACGCTGTCGACCTTGAATCATCGCCTCGGCGTCCCGGACTGGCGCAGCGCGCTCGCCGATCCTGCCTGGGCACGCACCAACGCGAATGCGCAGGTGCTGATCACCACGACCGCGTTGGCCGCGTGGTCGCAGATCGCCTCACGCCTGGGCGTCGCTTCGATCGAGATCGACGGCATCGCCGGCTATAGCGTCGGCGAGCTCGCCGCGTGCGCGGCGGCGGGCGTGATCGATGCCGCGCACACGATCCGACTCGCGGCGCAGCGAGCGGCATTCATGGACGAGGCGAGCCGCTCGCGCCCGGGCGGTCTTCTCGGCGTGACGGGCCTGGCCGCAACGGTGGTCGAAGCCGTCCTGCTCGGAACGCCCGTGAGCATCGCCATCCGCAACGGGGACGACTCCGTCGTGATCGGCGGACCGCTGGACGACCCGTCGCTCGATGCCGTCGGGGTCGTTGAAGCCGCGCTGGCTGCGCGCGGCGCACGCTGCACGCGGCTGGCCGTCTCCGTGGCGTCGCATACGCCGCTGATGCGTCCAGCGGCGCAGGCGTTCGCGTCGGCGCTGTCGAGCACCCCCATGGACGAGCCGACCTCGCCCCTCTTCGACAGCGACGGCAATCGCGTCTGGTCCGCCGACCAGGCGCGCACCGGGCTCGCGCATCAGATCGACCACACGGTGCGATGGGATGAGGTCATGGATCAGCTCGCCGCGCGCGGGCCGTCCTGTGTGCTGGAGATCGGCGGCGGCCAGGCGCTCGCGAAGCTCTGGCAGCAGCGCCATCCGGCGATTCCGGCGCGCTCCGCCGACGAGTTCCGCACGCTCGACGGCGTGCTGGCGTGGATCGGTCGCTGCGCCGCCTGAGACGCACGGCGTGGGCGCTCCTTCCGGCGTCGGCTTCAGGCGTCGACGTATGCGGCCGCGATCATCTCGCCGGCATTGATGGGCGACGGTTCATCGACGCGCGGCGTGTAGATCATTTCACCGATGCGGATGGTGGAACCGGTGAGCACGCAGACACCGTCGCGCTTGGACGGCACCATGTCCCAGATCTGATAACCGTAGTGGCAGGCGCCCGGGTCGGACCAGGAGATGGCCGCCGTCCGCGGCGTCGGTCGATCGAGCACGTGGATGGTGGGCGCGGCCTTGAGCTGCCGGGGGGCGGCGGGCCGGGGCGCATCGGGCACGCCGCCGTTCCCCAGCCACGCCACCGTGCGCAGCCAGCCGTCCCGGGACGGATCGCTTGCGAGATCCCTGTACATGCGATACCGCCTTTCTCATCCGCCGGACAATCCCGGGTCAAAGCCTGAAATAATTCAACGCGTGATGAATATAGCAAAGGCGGGGCGCTCGATGAACAAAACCCCGAAGGCGGGCGGGGCGCCGCGAAGGCGCGGGCGGCCGAGCGCGGACTGTGCACAAGGCGCGGACAACCTGCTGCGCACGGCCCGGCGGATCTTCGCGCTGCGCGGCTACGAAGCCGCCAGCGTGCGCGAGATCGCGCGCCAGGCCGACGTGGACCCGGCGCTGATCGCGCATCACTTCGGATCGAAGGAAGCGCTGTGGCTGGCGGTGGTCGAGCAGATCAAGGTGCTGATGGACCCGATGCTGCAGACGGCCCTCGCCTTGCGCACCGACGTCGCGCTGGGGCCGCGGCAGCGCGTCGAGCAGTGCATGCTGTCGTTCATCGACCGCGTGTTCGAGCACCCGGACATCGGCATCTTCTTCTCGACCGCCGCGACCGAGGAAGGCGAGCGGCTCAACGTGCTGGTCGACGCGATCGTGCGACCCTTCCACGATGTCTGCCTGCCGCTGTTCAGCGATGCGATGGACGCCGGCGAGCTGCACCGCTGCGAGCCGGCGCTGCTGTTCTCGGTGCTGATGAACGGCATCAGCAAGACGGTGGCCTATGCGCATGTGATGCGCACGGTCTCGACGCTGCCGGACGATCCGGCGCGGTTCAAGCGCGAGCTGACGGGCATCACGCTGCACCTGTTGCGCTGAGCATCGGATCGTCTTTCCTTCCCAGGCGGGATACACAGGCATACGAAACCCGTATCGCGGATCGGCCGGTCCTCGAAGAATCCGTTCCATCGCAGCAGACCGCTGCAGGAATGGAAAGGATCCCCGATGTCACCGACCACCCGACGCGCCCTCTTCCCGCTGCTGATCGCCGGCGCTTCCGCCGTGGCGGCCGTGGTGCTCGCGCTGCCGCCGATGGCCTCGGACGCGGCGGCGGCCTCGCTCTTCGGCAGCACCGGCATGGCCGGGAAACCGGCACCGGCGTTCACTGGCATCGACCACTGGATCAACAGCCCGCCGCTGAAGATCGACGAGCTGCGCGGCAAGGTCGTGCTGGTGGACTTCTGGACCTACACCTGCGTCAACTGTCTGAACCAGCTGCCCTACGTGAAGGCCTGGCACGAGAAGTACAAGGACCAGGGCCTGGTGGTCGTCGGCGTGCATTCGCCGGAGTACGACGAGGAGCGTTCCACCGCCGGACTCAAGGACGCGATCGCCCGTCTGGGCATCCGCCACGCCGTCGCGCAGGACAACGACTTCAAGACCTGGAAGAGCTACAGCAACCGCTACTGGCCGGCGCTGTACCTCGTCGACAAGCAGGGGAAGATCGTCTACACGCACTTCGGAGAAGGTGCGTACCAGCAGACCGAAGCGCAGATCCAGGCGTTGCTGAAGCAGCAGGGTTGATCGATGGTGAGGGCGCGACGCTCAGTCGCGGCCCTCTACTGCCATCGACAGGACGTAGCCTTCGCTGCGCACGGTCTTGAGGTACTTCGGCTCGCGCGCGTCGTCGCGCAGCCGCTGCCGGATGCGGCTGACCAGCAGGTCGATCGAGCGCTCGAAGAGCTCGGCCTCGCGGCCCTGCGTGAGACTGAGCAGCTGATCGCGGCTCAGCACCCGCTGCGGATGGTCGAGGAACACGCGCAGCAGCCGGTACTCCGCGCCGCTGAGCGGCACCACCGTCCCCTGCTGGTCGACCAGATGACGCTCGATGGTGTCGAGCACCCACTCGCCGAAGGCCAGCCGCGGCGACTCGTCGGTCGAGCGCATGTTGGGCGGCAGCATGCGCGCGCGCCGCAGCACCGACTTGATCCGCGCCAGCAGTTCGCGCGCCGCGAACGGCTTGGCCAGGTAGTCGTCGGCGCCCATCTCCAGGCCGAGGATGCGATCGGCTTCATCGCCGCGCGCCGTCAGCATGATCACCGGCGTCGCCTTGTGCTTGCCCGCCCGCAGGTCGCGGCACAGCGACAGGCCGTCCTCGCCCGGCAGCATCAGGTCCAGGATGACCAGGTCCACCGGCGTGCCGGTCTCCATCGCGATGCGCATGTGCCGCCCGGTCGGCACGGCCGTCACCTTCAGGCCGTTGCGGGTCAGGTAGGTGGAGAGCAATTCGCGGATCTCGCGGTCGTCGTCGACGATCAGCACATGATCCTGGGTGGGCGCGGTGGTCTGCATGGGCGCAATGTACCGGCGACGCCCCCGCCAGGGTTACGGACAGGCAATGTTGTGTCTCCGGTGCGGGACACGGATACACGCCAATACAAAGGCGCCCACAAGCGCGGCGCCCGGACCTATAAACCGGCCTGCGGCCTTCGCCGCCCTCCCCCGCTTCGGAGACCCTCGTGAGCCGCGTCATCGATTACTTCTTCGCCCCGATCAGCCCCTGGACCTATCTCGGCCACGAGCGCTTCGACGCCATCGCGCGCGAGGCCGGCGCCACCGTGCGGCTGATCCCGATCGACCTGATCAAGCTGTTCGCCGTCTCCGGCGGGCTGCCCCTGGCGCAGCGTCCCCCGCAGCGTCAGGCCTATCGCCTGCTGGAGCTGCGGCGCTTCTCGCAGCACCTCGGGCTGCCGATGAACGTCGAGCCGGCCTGCTTCCCGGTCCAGCCGCACAAGGCCGCGCGCTTGATCATCGCGGTCGACCAGGCCGACGGCGCGGAAGCGGCGATGCGCCTGACCGGCGCGCTGCTGCGCGCAGTCTGGGAGCAGCAGCGCGACATCGCCGACGACGCCACGCTGACCGCGATCCTCGGCGAACAAGGATTGGCTGCCGAGCGCCTGGTCCGTTCCACCGCCGACGACATCGGCGCGCAGTACGACGCCAACACGCAGCGCGCGATCGACGCAGCCCTGTTCGGCGCGCCGAGCTACGTCATCGACGGTGAGCTGTTCTGGGGCCAGGACCGCCTGGACTTCCTCCAGCGCGCGCTGGCGGCCGAGGGCGCATGAGCCGCTCGTCCGCATCGCCGCGTCGCTTCGGGCCGCGCACGCTCTTCGCGCGCGTGTTCTGGCTGATGGTGTTCGGCATCGCGATCGCGCAGGCGATGGCCTACGTCGCGATCCGGCAGGAGCGCTCGATGGCCTTGCGCACGCTGATGATGTCGGGCGTGGAGCGCGACATCGCCACCGGGATCGCCGTGCTGGACCGATTGCCGGTCGCCGAACGCGGCGCCTGGCTGAAGCGCCTGGAGCGACCGAACTACCGCTTCGCGCTCGCCGACGAGATCGATCCCCAGGCCGGACCGGTGCAACGGAACGACTTCAACGGCCCGTTCGTCGACGCGCTGACGCAGGCGATGCAGCCCTTCCGCATCGAACGCGCCGTGCAGCTCGGCGCCAGGCGCTATCAACTGCTGGTGCGTCTCAACGACGGCTCGGCGGTGACGGTGCACGCGCAACGCGTCGACATGCCCATCCCCGAGTGGGTGATGTGGGTGCTGGGCGCGCAGCTCATCGTGCTGGCGGTGTGCAGCTGGATGGTGGTGCGACTGGTGACGCGTCCGCTGAAGACGCTCGCGGCGGCCGCGGACGACCTCGGTCCGGACCTGTCGCCGACGCTGATCCCCGAGGAGGGCCCGGCCGAAGTCGCCCACGCCGCGCGCGCCTTCAACGCGATGCAGCAGCGCATCGCCGGCTACACGGCGGAACGGGTGGAGATCCTGGCCGCGATCTCGCACGACCTGCAGACGCCGATCACCCGCATGCGCCTGCGTGCCGACCTGATGAGCGACGAGGCGCTGCGCGGCAAGTTCCACCACGACCTCAACGCGATGCATGTGCTGGTCCGCGAAGGGGTGACCTACGCGCGCACGCTGCACGGCACCTCGGAGGTGCCGGCGCGGCTGGACGCCGATGCGCTGCTGGCGAGCATCGTCGGGGACTACGAGGACGCCGGCGAGGCGGTGACGCTCTCCGGCCAAGCCGGGTCGCCGATCATGGCGCAGCCGCAGGCGCTGAGGCGCATCCTGGTCAACCTGGTCGACAACGCCCTGGCGTTCGGCGGCCAGGCGGAGATCCGGGTGACGCGCAGCGGCGCGCAAGACCCGACCCCTCGCCTGACGATCGCGGTGCTGGACCGGGGACCCGGCATTCCCGAAGCGCAGCTGCAGGCCGTCTTCAAACCGTTCCACCGGCTGGAGACCTCACGCAACCGCGACACCGGCGGCACCGGCCTGGGTCTGGCGATCGCGTTGCAATTGGCTACCGCCATGGGGGGACGCCTGTCCCTCCACAACAGGACCGACGGGGGACTCGAAGCCCGGCTCACCCTCCCCGCCTCGCTGCCCTGACACTGTCCACGGCTTCTGTGGACAACTCTGTTGGCTCAACGGGCAGGGATGCTGCAAGCCGTTGATTCCTCACGGAATTCATTTCAGTGCCGCGAAATGAGGCATCGATCCGAACGGGCTATCCGATTCCCGTTTCGCGAGCCGTCAGACTGTCCCTGCGAACTGTGGAAAAGTCTGTTGGCTGCCTCTGCAGGGGCGATTCAAGCTGTTGTTTTATAAAGCAAAAGCTTTCAGTGCTCCAAAACAAGGCACCCTGGAAGCGTGGGCGGTTGGCGACCGGACGGCCTTGACGCCGCCGCCAGGTACGGTGAGCAAAGTTCGTTCCCTCCCCGCAGTTGCTCACAGTGCCCACCGGTTGTGCACCGGGTGGCCAGACTGTCCACGACCTCTGTGGACAAGTCTGTTGGCTGCCCGGGCAAGGATGCTGCAAGTGCTTGTCGCGGCAGGGAATTGCTTGCAATGCTGCGGAATGAGGCAACCCCTCCTCGGAGGTAGCGCTTCAGACGATCCGGAGGCCCAGGTTGGGCAGGCCGTCGATGTGGCAGTCGATGACGTCGCCCTTGACGACCGGGCCCACGTTCTCCGGCGTGCCGCTGTAGATGATGTCGCCCGGCTTGAGTTCGAAGGCCCGCGACAACTGCGCGATCTGCTCGGCGACGCTCCAGATCATCTGGCCGAGGTCCGCGTCCTGCTTGGTCTGGCCGTTGACCTTGAGCCAGATCGCCCCCTTGGACGGATGACCACCCAGCCGCGCGACCGGATGGATCGGACCGATGGGCGCCGACTGGTCGAAGCTCTTGCCGATCTCCCACGGCTTCTTCTGGTCGCCCATGCCGCGCTGCAGGTCGCGGCGCGTCGTGTCCAGGCCGATCGCATAGCCGAACACGAGGTCGAGCGCCTGCTCCGTCGGGATGTCCCGGCCGCCCCTGCTCAGCGCGGCCACCAGTTCGCATTCGTAGTGGTAGTTCTTCGTCAGCGTCGGGTAGGGGTGATCGGCGACGGTGCCCGGCGCGACGTTCTGGATCGCGTCGGCCGGCTTCTGGAAGAAGAATGGCGGCTCGCGCGTGGGGTCGCTGCCCATCTCGCGCGCATGCGCCGCGTAGTTGCGGCCAATGCAGTAGATGCGGCGCACCGGGAAACGCTGGTCGCTGCCGACGATGGGGATCGTCGTCTGGGGGACGGCGAACGGCGTCTTCGCCGCCGCGGCCGTCGTGTCGGCCTGGCCGGGCAATGCGCAGCCAGCCACGGCGCCAGCAGCCATCGCGGCCGAAGTGTTGAGCAGGGAACGTCGGTCCATCGCGGTCTCCTTCGAGGTTGAGTTGTCCGACGCGGCGCGCCCCTGGCAAGCTGATGGACACCCGCGGCCGATGGAGCGTAGGCGCGGGTTTGCCTCGACGCTTCCGCGTTTCCCCTCGAAGTGGGGCGCGGCGGGCGAGGCCCGCACGCCGAGGCCGGATCGGACGCTGCCGGGTCAGACGCCGCTGCCGGCCGCCAGGTCCACCACCATCTGCAGGCTCTTCAGCACCGGCGCAGGATCCGGCGCGTACTGCGCCTGCACGATCGCCCCGTCGACCGCGACGGACAAGGCCGCGGCGATCTTCCTGCGCTGCCGCGATGCGGGCAGCAACCCGGCGATCGCGTCGGTCATGTCCTGCTTGTGGCGTCGCGTGACCTCGACGATTTCCGGCAATGCCGGCCCCATCTCGCCGACGCCGTTCAGGAAGGCGCACCCGCGGAACTCCCCCAGCGCCTGACCGCCGAACCACTCGGCCATCGTCGGCACCAGCGCGCCAGCGCCCTTCGCAGCGCCGCCATGGCGCTCGAGCGCGCCATTGAACCAATCCATCCACCGCCCGTGCCGCAGTTCGAGGTAGGCCAGGATCAGGTCGTTCTTGCTCGGGAAGTGCCGGTAGAAGGTGACCTTGGTGACGCCCGATGCGGCGATCACGCGGTCGATGCCGGTGGCGCGGATGCCCTCGGCATAGAACAGGTCGTGGGCGGTGCGCAGGATGCGCTCGCGGGCGGGCAGCTCGCCGATGTCCACGCTGCCGTTGGTGTCGTCCATCCGATCATTGTAGACAGACCTGTCTACATCCGCCAGAATCCGACCGAAGTAGACAGACTTGTCTACATGTACCGGTCGGCCGTTCCATTCCTCGATCGATCGGCAGCCCGGTCTTTACCGACCTTCCTTCGACGAAAGGACCCCGACCATGGACACCCGCCCGCCCCTGCCCCCGTTCACCCGCGAGACCGCGATCCAGAAGATCCGCCTGGCCGAGGACGGCTGGAACAGCCGCGACCCGGCGCGCATCGTGCTGGCCTACAGCCCGGATACCAAGTGGCGCAACCGGGCCGAGTTCCCGCAAGGCCGGGCCGAAGCGCAGGCGCTGCTGGAACGCAAGTGGACCCGCGAGCTGGACTACCGCCTGATCAAGGAGCTGTGGGCTTTCGAAGGCAACCGCATCGCCGTGCGCTTCGTCTACGAGTGGCATGACGACGCCGGCAACTGGTTCCGCAGCCACGGCAACGAGAACTGGGAGTTCGACGCGCAGGGCCTGATGACGCACCGCCACGCCAGCATCAACGACCAGCCGATCAAGGCCGCGGACCGCAAGTTCCATTGGCCGCTGGGACGGCGTCCGGACGATCATGCGGGCCTGAGCGAGCTCGGCCTTTAAACCGGCCCGCGAACCAGACCCGCTGACCGGGCCCGCACAACGGGCCTGGTGATCGCGACTGCAAGCCGGATAGGCACGGCCGTTGCCGATGTCGGACTTCTAGGAGTCCGACAACATGAATGACCTGACCCTCATCGCGGTGCGCCGACGCGCACCGCGGCTGGCGCTCGCCGCGCTGATCTCCGCGCTCACTGTCCTGCCCGCGCTGTCCGCGCATGCGCAGGACAACGCCTCCGACAACTCGTCGTGGCGACCCAACCGCTTCTTCCTGCAGGTCGGCGCCTATGACAAGGTGCAGTCGATCGACGCCGGCCTGGCCTGGCTGACCGGCTTCGAACGCCACTGGGGCGACAAGACGCTGAACATCGTCACGACCTCGCAGGTCGGTCGCTGGTACCTCGACCGCGACGCACGCTACGACCACAAGGCCTACTGGCACGTGGGGCTCACGCCCGCGCTGCGGCTGACCTGGCCCGGCGAGAGCCGCTTCCACGTCGAGGCCGGCATCGGCCTGAACATCGTCTCGCCGGTGTTCCACACGACCGAGAAACGCTTCAGCACCGCGTTCAATTTCGGCGACCACCTCGCCGTCGGCGGACTGCTCTTCGGACCGAAGGCCGGCGAATGGTCGCTGCGCTTCCAGCACTTCTCCAACGGCAACATCGCGCGGCCGAACCCGGGACAGAACTTCGTGCAGGTGCGGTGGAGCCAGGCGCTGTAACGCCCGGATCAGTATCCTGGACGCGCCTCCCGCCATGCGCTCGGCGACTTCCCCGTGTGCCGCAGGAAGAACCGCGTGAAGTACGCCGGGTCGGCGAAACCGAGTCCGTCGGCGATCTGACGCACCATCAGGTTGGTGTAGCCGAGCTCGCGTTTGGCCTCGAGCAGGACACGCTGGTGCAGCACCGCCAGCGCTGAGCACTGCAGATGCCGCCGGCACAGGCGGTTGAGTTGCGTCGGCGTGATGCCCAGCGGCTCGGCGAGTGCTGCCACTGCGGGCTGGCGGCGGAAGTGGCGCTCCACCTGGTCGCGGTAGCGGGTCAGGTGTTGCAGCGCGCGGCCGTCTCCGGGCGCGTGCGCGTTCCCGTGTGATGCCCCATCCGACGCTCCGAAGCGCGCGGCCTGCGTCGCCAGCAAGGCGACCGCGTGATCCAGCGCCGGAGCCCGCCAGGCACCGGCGCCCGCGTAGTCCTCCCGCAGGCCGTGGCCCACGGCGAACAACGCGCGCGTCACCGTCGCGCCGCGATCGAGTGCGACCAGCCGCGGCTCGGACAGGCTCTCCAGCAGCTCGGGCAGATGGTCGAGCAGGTCCCGCAGGCGACCCTGGTCCAGCGTGACCACCAGACCTTCCGTCTCCGGCGCGAAGCGGAAGCCGTGCACCGCCAACGCCGGTACCCAGACCAGCGCCGGCGCACGCAGCACGCGCTCCTCGTCATCCATGCGGACGGTGACGCGTCCGCGTTCGATCAGCAGCAGCTGCACCAGTGCGCCGTGGCGATGGGGCTGGATCTCCCAATTGTGCAAGCGGCTGCGGTCGGCGATCGACTCCAGATGCAGTCCATCCAGGGCCGGCGATCGGCCGTCCTCGCCGTAGAGGGAGTACACCGGCGTCGGCCCCTGACGACGGGACGATCGACGAGACACGGGGTCGGTAACCATGGGTTCGGATTGTGCAAGTGCAAGCCGGAGTCGTCCATTCACCGCCGGACGCTCGAACCCTAGGCTCCGTGCCATGAAGACCTTACGCACCCAGGTGCTCATCGTCGGCGCCGGACCGGCGGGACTGCTGCTCGGCCAATTGCTGCACCGCGCCGGCCTCGACACCGTCATCGTCGAACGCCAGAGCGACGAACACGTGCTGTCGCGCATCCGGGCCGGCGTGCTCGAACAGGGCACGGCCGACCTGATGGACGAGGCCGGTGTCGGTCAACGGATGCGGGCGGAGGGCCTGGTGCACGACGGCTTCGAGTTGGCGGTCGGCGGCGTGCGGCATCGCATCGACCTGCGCGCGCTCGCCGGCGGTCGGACGGTGTTGGTGTACGGGCAGACCGAGGTGACCCGCGACTTGATGAGCGCGCGCTCGGCGGCCGGCCTGATCACGTTGTACGAGGCGGCGGACGTCCGCATCGACGGTTTCGACACCTCGACGCCCCGCGCGCATTGCATCGTCCGCGGCGAGCCGATGGAGATCACGGCCGACTTCATCGCCGGCTGCGACGGCTTCCACGGCGTCTGCCGCGCCAGCGTGCCCGCGGGCGCGATCCAGCTTTACGAGAAGGTCTATCCGTTCGGCTGGCTCGGCCTGCTGAGCGACACGCCGCCCGTGTCCGAGGAACTGATCTACAGCCGCCACGCGCGCGGCTTCAGCCTGTGCAGCATGCGGTCGGCGACGCGCAGCCGCTACTACCTGCAGGTGCCGTCGACCGAACGCGTCGAGGACTGGAGCGACGACCGCTTCTGGGACGAGCTGCGCGCACGTCTCGATCCCGAGGCGGCAGGGTCGCTGGTCACCGGCCCGTCGCTGGAGAAGAGCGTCGCGCCGCTGCGCAGCTTCGTGGCGGAGCCGATGCGCTTCGGCCGGCTGTTCCTCGCGGGCGATGCGGCGCACATCGTGCCGCCGACTGGCGCGAAGGGACTCAACCTCGCGGCGTCCGACGTGCGCTACCTGTCGCAGGCGCTGATCGAGCACTACCTCGAGGGCAGCGACGCCGGCCTGGACCACTACTCCGCACGCTGCCTCGCCCGTGTGTGGAAGGCGGAGCGCTTCTCCTGGTGGTTGACCAGCCTGATGCACAACTTCGACCAGGAGCCCGCGTTCCAGGCGAAGCTCCAGGCCGCCGAGCTGGACTATGTGCTCGCCTCCGACGCCGCGCAGCGGGCGCTCGCCGAGAACTACGTCGGCCTCCCGCTGTAGCCGACGCGGCCCCGATCGGGGTGCGCCGCTAGGCGCAAACCGGAGCCATAGCAGCGCTATGGCGAGGATTTGCAACAACGCGAGGCGCCCCGAGCGGGGCCGCGTCGGTCAGCCTTCGATGATGTTGAGGAAATGGTCGAGCATCACGAAGTGGTCCTCGAACAGCTGCGACTCCATCGCCGGCAGCTCGTCGCGGTGGAACCAGCGCGCCTCCTTGACGTCGTCGCTGCCGACGACCTCGGGCAGCGTGCCCATCTCGCCGAACTTGAAGTGGTGCGCCATCGTGATCAGGCGGCCACGCGCGCTCCGCAAGGGATCCTCGAAGGTCTCGACACCGTGCAGCGCCGCCAGGATCGACGCCGGCAGCAGCGGGAAACGCGTCTCCTCGATCAGCTCGCGGACCGCGCAGGCGACCAGCTTCTCGCCGCGGTCGAGGTGGCCGCCGGGCACCGCCCAGAGGTCCTCGCCGAACGGCCCCTTGCGCCGCACCAGCAGCACGTGGTCGCCGACCGTCACCACCGCGTCGCCCGTCATGTAGGCGACCGCCGTGTACTTCCTGCGATAGCTCGCGATGGCCGCATGTTCGGCCTTGCGCCTGCGGTATTCCGGCAGACGGCTCCAGGCCTGCAGCCAGGCCCGCACCGGCGCGCTGACGTAAGGCGTCATCACCGTCAGCGCGGCGTCCGGATCGTCGGCCTCGAAGAACACCTGGCGCATCGCCGTCGCGTCGACGTCGGCCAGCCGTTCCACCAGCTGCTGCCGCCAGCGCGGGAAGTTGTTGAGGTAGTAGCTGGTGTGGTCCTTCTGGTGGCCGACCAGCACGATGTCCGCGTCCTCGCCGGCGATGGCGCGCACGCCCATCGTCACGGCCGCGTTCCAGCGCCTGTCGTCGAAGTAGTCGCGCACCGGCAGCACGTGCAGCCGCTGCTGCTGCTCCGGCGTCAGGTTGGCCAGCAGCATCTGGCGACGCTCGTCATGGACGAAGGGGTTGCGCGGATCGCGCGCCTTGTACGAGGAGCCCAGCACCGCGATCACCTCGTCGGCGAGGCCGAAGGCGGCCTGGAACAGCGCCTCCTGCCCGAGGTGCACCAGCTGCCAGCGGCCGACCACGACGGCGACGGTCTTGCGAGTCATGAAGGTCCTTCCGGTTCTCAATAGTGCTTCGCCGCGATCGGCAACTGCCGCCCGCTGCCGAAGGCCCGCGCCCGCAGCCGCACGATCGGCGGGGCCTGGCGGCGCTTGTATTCATTGCGGGCGATCATGCCCTTGATCCGCGCGACCAGCGCCTGACCTTCGTCGCTCCCGCGCAGCGCGGCGACCGCGGCCTCGGCGGCGGTGCGTTCGTCGTCGGAGAGACGCTCGCCTTCGATCAGCACCTTCAACACCTCGTCCAGTACCTCGTAGGGCGGCAGGCTGTCGGTGTCGCGCTGGTCCGGCGCGAGTTCGGCGCTGGGCGGCTTGTCGATGATGGCCACCGGGATGATCTCCCGGCCCGCCGTCTCGTTGAGGTGGCGGCTCAGCGCGAAGACTTCCGTCTTGTAGAGGTCGCCGATCAATCCCAGGCCGCCGTTCGTGTCGCCGTAGAGGGTGCAGTAGCCGACGGCGATCTCGCTCTTGTTGCCGGTCGTCAGCAGCAGGTGCCCCTGCGCGTTGGACACCGTCATCAGCAGCGTCCCGCGGATGCGCGCCTGCAGGTTCTCCAGCGCCAGGCCGGACGGCCGCAGCGCCAGCGTGCTGGCCGCCATCGAGTCACCGACCTGGCGGACGATGTCCTCGATCGGACAGGTATCGAGCGGGATGCCGAGGTTGGCGCACAGCGCCTTCGAATCGTCGACGCTGCCGGACGACGAGAAGCGCGACGGCATCGTGATCGCCGAGACCTGGTCGGCGCCGAGCGCCTCGACGGCGAGGGCCAGCGTCAGCGCCGAGTCGATGCCGCCGGAGGCCCCGACGACGACGCGCTCGAAGCCGCAGCGCCGCGCGTAGTCGCGCAGGCCGAGCACGATCTGCCGGCGGTAGAACGCCATCGTGTCGAGGCCCGCGCTGGCCGGTGGCAGCGCACCGCCGTCCCGGGAGGAGAAGAGGCCCCGATCCGTCTCGAAGCGCAGCGTGACGACGTGGGACTCGAAGCGTTCGGCCTCGAAGACCACGCCCGGCTCCGGCTCGATCGCGAAGGACGCGCCGTCGTAGACCAGCTGGTCGTGACCGCCGACCTGGTTCACGAACACCAGCGGCAGGCGATGCCGCCAGCAGGCCGCGCGGAACACGGCGTGGCGCTGCTCGCGCTTGCCGATGTTGCTCGGGCTCGCGTTGATCGAGACGATCAGGTCCGGCGCCGCGTCGGCCAGGCGCTGGAACGGGTTGACCGCGTAGTCCTTGCCGTCGTCGTTCCAGCCGTCCTCGCAGATCATGAAACCGACCTGCGTGCCGCCGATGCGCAACACGCGCGCGACATCGGGGCCCGGCTCGAAGTGGCGGCGCTCGTCGAAGACGTTGTAGGTCGGCAGCAGCTGCTTGTGGCACTCGAGCAGCACCTCGCCGTCGCGGATCACGAGCAGCGAGTTGCGGAAGGCCTTGCCGGCGCCGGGATTGCGCGTGGGCGCGCCGACGACCCAGTGCAGCGAGCCGACCTCGCGCGTCGCCGCGAGCAGCGCGGTCATCGCGCGGTCCAGTCGCTGGCGGAAGTCCTCGTCGTCGAGCAGGTCGGCCGGGTAGTAGCCGGTCAGCGAGAGTTCGGGGAAGACGACCAGGTCCGCGCCGTCGTGTCGCGCCTGCCGCGCCGCATCCAGGTGCAACGCGAGGTTGCCGTCGAGGTCGCCGATCGTCGGGTTGATCTGCGCCAGGGTGATCTTGAGCATGACTCGCTCCTTGGCTGGACGGCGGCGTCGCCCGCCGCCGGTTCATTCAATGACTCGTCAGGCGGTGACGCGGAACACCTGCCGCAGGTAGTCGAGGAAGGTCTGGTCGTCGCACAGCGTCTTGCCGGGCGCGTCCGAGAGCTTGGCGACCGACTGGCCGTTGCAGCGGATCAGCTTCATGACGATGTTCAGCGGCTTCGGTCCGAGGTCGTTGCTGAGGTGGGTCCCGATGCCGAAGCCCACCGGCACGCGTGGCGCGAAATGCGTGTGCAACCGGAACGCCTCGTCGCAGTTCAGGCCATCGCTGAAGACCAGGCGCTTGGTGAACGGGTCGATGCGCAGCTTCGCGTAATGCGCCAGCGCCTTCTCGCCCCAGACGACCGGATCGCCGCTGTCGTGCCGCAGTCCGTCGAAGAGCTTGGCGAAGTACAGGTCGAAGTCGGCGAGGAACGCGTCCATGCCGATCACGTCGGTCAGCGCGATGCCGAGGTCCCCGCGGAACTCCTGCACCCAGCCCTCCAGCGCGGCCTTCTGGGACAAGCGCAGCTGCACGCCCACCGCCTGGTAGGTCTGCAGGTACTCATGCGCCATCGTGCCGATCGGGATCAGGCCGTGGCGGCGGGCCAGCTCGACGTTGGACGTGCCCTTGAACACCGACGGGATCTCGCGCTTGAGCGTGGCGACCACCTCGTCGTGCCAGTCGCCGGAGAAGCGGCGGCGCAGCCCGAAGTCGAAGAACTCGAACGGATAAGCCTCGTCGCCGAGCGTGCCGGGCACTGCGGCGGCGTACTCGCGCAACCGGACCGTCTTCGCGGCGAGCCGGGCGCGGCCTTCGGCCAGCACCTCGTCCTCGCGGCCGGCGCAGAGTCGGCGGAAGTAGAGCTCGTTGACGATGGCGAGCACGAAGATCTCGAACGCCATCACGTGGACCTGCGGTCCCTGGGCGACGATCACCAGCTGACCCGCTTCGGCGCCCTCGCCCGGCCGGGCCTCGATGAAGCGGCGCTGGAAGCGGAAGATCCGCAGGAAGTCGATGAAGTCGGACTTCATGAATCGCAGGCCGCCGAGGTAGGCCAGTTCCTCATCGCTGAAGCTCAGCGTGCAGAGGTGGTCCAGTTCGCGGTTCACCGCATCGCTGAGCTCGCTCAGCGGGAAGGCCGGCGTGTTGCGGCAGACGAAGCGGTACTCGGCGTCATTGGCGGGGAACGCATGCAGCAGCGTCTGCCACATCGTGAACTTGTAGAGGTCGGTCTCGAGCAGCGAGCGGATGACGGGGGTGTCGTTCATGACGTCGCTCCGCTCAGGCCGACAGCAGGCCGAGCGCCTGCGCCGCGGTCATCGTCCGGACGCCAAGCGCGCGGGCGCGCTCGACGAAGGCGCTCGCGCCCGCCTCGAAGCCGCCGACGGGGCTCATCGCATCCTCGATCAGCACGACCCGTCCGAGCCGCTCGGCGCTCATCTCGCCGAAGAGGTCCTCCGCCGTCGCGGCGACGCAGTGGCTGCTGGCTTCCCCGGCGATGAAGGTCAGCCCCGGGAAGTCGACGATGCGGTCGACCAAGGCGCGGTTGGTCTGGGTGCGCGGGTCCGATGCGATCGGGACCTCGGCGCGCACGGCGCTGTACTGCTCGGTCATCGGGTTCTGGCCCTTGAGCACCTTCTCCACCGTGCGCAGCCGCGCGGCTTCCCAGCGCCCCAGCGCGGCGGCCAGCTCGGCATGGACGTTGTGGCCCCAGGTGCCGACGACGCAGTGCGTCGGCCAGACCATCAGGATGTACTTCTTCGGGCTGGCCTCGAGCGCGTCCAGGTAGGCCAGCACCGGTTCGCGCAGCGCGGCGTCGCGCGGGGCGAAGCGGCCGGCGCGGACGTCCTCGGCCTTGATCTGCGTGAACGGAGCGACCGGCTGGGGCGCCTCGCCGGTGCCGTCGTCGCCGGGCACCTGCCAGAACGCCGGCCGCTCGATCGCATACACCGCGTGCGAGTCCAGCGTCACGACGATGTCGGCGATCGCGCCGCCTGCCTGATCCACCAGCGCGGCCAGGCGCTTCATGTCCGCATCGGCGCCGGTCACCGGCAACGTCGCGCCGGGGATGTCGCAGAAGTCGTTCTGCGGATCGACGATCAGCAGTTGCAGGGGCTGGATGCGTGGGGTGGTCATGAAAACTCCGATTCCGTCTTTGTCATGTCGTGGCGCCAGCATAGCTCACTTCGTGCTTGTTTGCACTAAGTCTCGAAAATCTGGATCCACTCCTCTTGCAACGAGGTGTTGCGCGGTGCGTCAATGATTCCAGGATGCGTTCAATGCGACGGTTTGACGCACGGCATCCTTGCCGCCCATAATTCGTGCCTTTCCGCACTAAGAAGAAGAGCAGTGGATTTCGAACGCCCCATCGTCACCGTCGACATCGTGCTGCTCACGCTGCGCGAGGGCGTGCTGCAGGCGGGTCTGGTCCAGCGGGACCGGGAGCCGGCGCCCGGCGCCTGGACGCTGCCCGGTGGATGGGTGCACACGGACACCGACCAGGACGCCGACGATGCCGCCGCCCGCATCCTGCGCGAGAAGGCCGGCCTCGTCTCGCCCTATCTGGAGCAACTGAAGACCTTCTCGGGCATGCATCGCGACTCGCGCGGGTGGTCCTTGTCGGTGAGCTATTACGCGGTCGTGCCGGTCGACGTGGACGCCGGCCTCGGCGAGCGCTTCCGCTGGGCCGCCGTCGACAGCCTGCGGTCCCTGCCCTTCGACCACGCGCAGATCCTGCGCACGGCGGTCGAGCGCGTGCGATCGAAGACGCTGTACTCGTCGCTGCCGGTGCACCTGATGCCGGCCGAGTTCACGCTCGGCGAATTGCAGCGCACCTACGAGCAGGTGCTCGACGCGGAACTCGACAAGCGCGGCTTCCGCCGCCGCATCGACGAGCTCGACGTGATCGAGGAGATCCCCGGCGCGTTCACCAGCGGCGGCAGCCACCGGCCGGCGCAGCTGTTCCGCAAGAAGGCGCATGCGCCGGCGCTGAAGACGGTGACGAGCAATCTGCCGGTCGGCTGAACGCGCGACGCCGGAGGTCTCATCGTTGACGGGCAGGCTTGGCGAGCTTGGCGGCCTTGGTCGCCTTGGTGGAGCTGGCGGGCTTGGAGAAGCGGGCCGCTTCGGCGAGCAACCAATCCCGGAACGCCTGCAGCCGCGGCGACGCGGCGCATTCGGCCCGATAGACGATGAAGTAGGCCAGCGCGGAGCGGCAGGCGATCGTGGGGAACAACCGGACCAGGCGACCCGCGGCCAGATCGTCCTGCGCCATGACGCCGCGGGCCAGCGCCACGCCCTGCCCTTCGCTCGCGGCCTGGAGGACGGCGGCGGCGTTGTTGATGCGCAGTCCGCGCTTGCGGGCCCCCGACGGCACACCCGCCTGCCTGAGCCAGTCGTCCCACGAGGTGGCCCCGTCGACGCCCTCCAGCGACAGGTCATGGATCAACGCTGCGCCCGCCAGATCCCGCGGCGCGGCCAGCGGATGCCGACGCGCGTAGTCGGGCGAGCAGACCGGGTACATCTCCTCGTCCAGCAGCTTCTCGGCGGTCAGGCCCGGCCATGCGCCCGCGCCGTAGCGCACCCCGATGTCGATCCCCTGCGCGAGGAAGTCGACGGACTTGTGGCTCGTCTCGAGGCGGACATCCGTGTCCGGCCACGCCGCCTGGAAGCGCTCGATGCGTGGCAGCAGCCACTTCGCCGCGAACGCGGGGCTGATCGTCACCGTCAGCACGCCCGAATGCGAGGCGTCGCGCAGGATTTCCATGCCCAAGGCCAGCTTGTCGAACCCGGCTTGGATGTCGGGCAGCGCGCGACGGGCCGCATCGGTGGGGACCAGCCGCGCGCGACCGCTGGCCGCACGCAGGAAGAGCGGCGCGCCCAGCCAGTCCTCCAGACCGCGCACCAGCTGCCCGACGGCCGCCGGCGTGACGTTCAGTTCGGCGCTCGCCGCCGAGAAGCTGCCGTGCCGGGCCGCGGCCTCGAAGGCCTTCAGGGCGTTCAGGAAGATGGGCGACTTCATCGTGCTGGAGAAGTTTTTCTTTGCGGTCCCGAAAGAATATCCGCTTTGCGGGAATCGCTGGCGAAGGCGAAGATCGTTGCATCGGGCCGCGCTGAGGCGCGGCTCACGACCCAGCAGAGCCCCGCATGCTTGTGAATGCCGATTTCGACAGACCCGCCCTCGTCACGCCGGACGACCATCGGTGGATACCGTCGCCGCAGCGTGGCGTGTCGCGCGTGATGCTGGACCGCGTCGGTGCCGAGCAGGCTCGGGCGACCAGCCTGGTGCGCTATGACCGGGCGTCGGACTTCCCGACTCACGCTCATCCCGGCGGCGAGGAGATCCTCGTCCTGGAGGGGACCTTCTCGGATGAGACCGGCGACTATCCGGCCGGGTGCTACCTCCGCAATCCGCCGGGCTCCGCCCATCGGCCGCGCAGCGTGGAAGGCGCCCTGATCCTGGTCAAGCTCCGGCAGATGTCGCCGGACGATGCGACGATCGTCCGCGTGAACACACAGGATCCCGCCAACTGGACGCAGGGGGACGGACGCAGCGTCTGTGCGCTGCATCGGCACGGCGACGAGACGGTCGATCTCATCGAGATCACCGCTGGCGCCGTCCTGCTGCCGCGCCATGTCGACGGCGCCGAGATCTTCGTCCTGCGGGGTGGACTGCGCTGGGGCGATCGGACGCTCCCGCCACAAAGCTGGCTGCGCCTGCCGGGTGGCGAGTACGCCGACCTTCGCGCGGGCGACGAGGGCCTCATGGCCTATCTCAAGACGGGCGCCATCGCCCCCATCGTGTCGACGGCCGGCGAGCGTGGCGTCCCCGCCAACCCGGCCGACAAGGAGTACCCGACGTGAGTCCCTTCGATTTTGATCTCGTGGTGGTCGGCGGCGGTTCCGGCGGCGTGCGGGCCGCCCGCGTCGCGGCCCAGCACGGCGCGCGCGTCGCGATCGTGGAGAGCGCCAACTACGGCGGCACCTGCGTCCACCGCGGCTGCGTGCCGAAGAAGCTGCTGGTGCAGGCCAGCCGGTTTCCGCGGTCCGCAGCGTCGGCCCGGGGCTACGGCTGGGCGGCCGAGGTCGCCGACCTGGACTGGCGGCGGCTGATCGCGCACAAGGACACGGAGATCGACCGGCTCGAGGATGTCTACGAGCGCAACCTGCAGGGCGTCGGCGTCCAGACCTTCCATGCGCATGCGCGGCTCGTCGATGCCCACACGGTGCAGCTCGACGGCGGCGACCGCCGACTGACCGCGGCGCGCGTGCTCATCGCCACCGGGGGTCGGCCCGCGACGCTGGACATCCCGGGGAAGGAGTTCGCCATCACCTCGGACGAGGCCTTCCATCTGGACGCGCTGCCGCGGCGGGTGCTGGTCGTCGGCGGCGGCTACATCGCGGTGGAGTTCGCCGGCATCTTCCGCGGACTGGGCAGCGAGGTGGACCAGGTCGTCCGCGGCCCGCGGCTGCTGGGCGATTTCGACGAGGACATCGCGACGGTGCTGGCGCGTCACATGACGCAGCAAGGCATCCGTCTGCACCTCGGGCAGGAGCTCGCCCGCATCGACAAGGGGGCCTCCGGCCTCGTCGTGACGACCTCGACGGGATCGCGGCTGGACGTCGATGCGGTCCTGCTGGCGGTGGGCCGCCGCGCCAACACGGACAACCTGGGGTTGCAGGCCGTCGGCGTGGCGATGGACGATCGGGGCGCCATCGTCGTCGACGCGCTGGGCCAGACGAACATTCCGTCCATCCATGCCATCGGCGACGTCACCGACCGGCTGAACCTCACGCCGGTGGCGATCCGCGAAGGACAGGCCTATGCCGACCGCCTCTTCGGCGGGTTGGACGTCCCGGTGCTCGACCATGAAACCGTCCCGACCGCCGTCTTCACCAGCCCGGAGATCGGTGTCGTCGGCCTGACCGAGCAGGCCGCCCGGGCGCGCCACCCGGACCTCCGGGTGCTGACGACGACCTTCCGGGCGATGACGCTGGCCTTCGGCGGCTCACCGGACCAGGTCTTCGTGAAAGTGCTGGTCGACCGTCCGACGGACCGGGTCCTCGGCGTCCATCTGCTCGGCGAAGGTGTCGCCGAGATGATCCAGTTCATCGCGGTCGCGCTGATCGCCGGCGCGACCTGGCAACACTTCCGCGCCACCGTCGCGCTGCATCCGACGATCGCCGAGGAGATCGTGACGCTCAAGGACTGAGCACGGTCCGGATCGACGGACGCGCGCGGGGGCGCGGGGGCGCATCGCTGCGCCCTGCCGAACCGGGCCTTGCCGACCTGCGCTTCATCGACCGCTCATCGCGCGCTCACCGCGCGCTCAACCCCTTGAGCAGCGCCTCGTGGAACTCCTTCGGCGACTCGACCTGCGGCGAGTGGCCCAGCGCCGGGAACTCGATCAGCGAGGCCCCCGGAATCATCTTCGCCGTCGAGCGGCCGAGCGTCGCGTAGTCGCCCAGCGTCTCCGCGATCTCCTTGGGTGCGCGGGCCGCGCCGGGCGCGGTGCGGTCCTTGCCGCCGATCATCAGCAGCGTGCGCACCCGCAGCCGCGGCAGTTCCTGCACCACCGGCTGGGTGAAGATCATCTCGGAGGTCTGCGCCTGGTTCCACGCGACCTGCTCGCGCCCCGGTCCCGCGTACTGGCCGGCGGACATGCGCACCCAGCGGTCGTACGCCGGCTTCCACTGGCCGTTGTAATAGAAGCGCAGCTGATAGGCCTTGATGGTTTCCGCGGTCGTCTTGAGTTCCTGCGCGTAGAGCTGGTCGATGCTCGCGTACGGCACGCCGGCGGCCTGCCAGTCCTCCAGGCCCAGCGGGTTCACGACCACGAGCTGCTCGACCTGCGTCGGATACGCGAGCGCGAAGCGCATCGCGAGCATCCCGCCCATCGAGTGGCCGATCACCGTCGCCTTCGCGATGCCCAGCGACTGCAGCAGCGCCTGCGTGTTCGCCGCGAGCTGGTTGAAGCTGAACTGGTAGCC
This sequence comes from Roseateles chitinivorans, assembly GCF_050632145.1. Lineage (GTDB taxonomy): Bacteria > Pseudomonadota > Gammaproteobacteria > Burkholderiales > Burkholderiaceae_C > Roseateles > Roseateles chitinivorans_B. The sequence goes on along the minus strand of NZ_CP192577.1, from coordinate 2,580,119 downwards.
GGTCGGTTTGCTCGACGCGCAGAAACCGATCTGGTCCGGCGCGATGACGCGGTAGCCCGCGCCGGCGAGCACGCTGATCGTCTGTTCCCAGGTCGCGCCGCAGAAGTTCTTGCCATGCAGCAGCACCGCGGTCCGGCCGTTGGGCTGGCCGGTCGGCGCGACGTCCATGTAGACCATCTCCAGCGCCTGCCGCTGTGAAGTCAGCTTGAAGCGCTGCTGCGGATGGGGGTAGTCGAAGCCTTCGAGACGCGCGCCGTAGACCGGCAGGTCCTGCACGGACGGCGCGGTCTTCGTGGCCGAGGCAGGTTCGACGCTCTGCGCCTGCGCGATCGGGGCGAAGGCCGCGAGCGCTGCAACGGACAACACGGACAACACGGACGACACGGTCAGGACGGACAACATCTGCTTCACGGGAAACTCCAGTAGAGAGGGGAACGGCGCGCCGAAGCGAGCAAGTGTCGTTCCCTCTCTCCCCGGTGCGTCCCGCAGGGGCTTCAGCGCTGATCGAGATACCCGAAGCTGCCGTGATCGCGGATCTCCTCGGCGGCCAGGCGCGCGGCCTTCATCGCGTGCCGGAACAGCGACATCGCCAGGCTGACGCGCTTCACGCCCGCGTCGCCCAGCTCGCGCACGGTGAACGAGCGCCCCGGGATGCCCGCCATGAAGTTGACCGGCCGGCTCACCGACGCGCAGACCCGACGCACCGCGTCGAGGTCCGGCAGCAGCGGCGCGAACAGCACGTCGGCGCCCGCGCGCTCGAAGGCCTGCAGGCGACGGATCGTGTCGTCCAGATCGTCGACGCCGTGGAGGAAATTCTCCGAGCGCGCCGTGACCAGGAAGGGGAACGGCAGCGCGCGGGCCGCCGCCACCGCCGCGGCCACGCGCTCGACCGCGAGATCGAAGTCCAGGATCGGTGGTCCGCCCTCGCTCGACGAGTCCTCGATGGAGCCGCCGACCGCGCCCGCCTCCGCCGCGAGGCGGATCGTCAGCGCGCAGTCCTCGGGACGATGACCGAAGCCGTTGCCCAGGTCGGCGCTCAGCGGCAGCGGCGTGGCACCGGCCAGCAGCCGGATGTGCGCGAGCGTCTCGTCGCGCGTGAGCTGCCCGTCGCGGCGGCCGACGGCCTCGGCCGCCGCGGCGCTCGAAGTCGCCAGCGCAGGGAAGCCCGCAGCCTCCAGCATGCGCGCCGAGGCGATGTCCCACGCGTTCGCGATCACGAAGGGGCCGGGCCGTTCATGCAACGCGCGCAACGCGGCGGCCTTCGCGGCCAAGGTCTCGACCGATGTCTCGGGGGTGTGATCAGCAGTCGTGGACGGGGTGCTCATGGCGGGCCTCCTCGGTGGGTAGACGCCGGATGCTAGGCCGCGCTCCTGCCGCCGTCTGGCAGCAATCGGACCTGTTCCTCCGCCACCGCTACCTCCAAAAGGGTGGTGGCGTCGCGACGATTCCCCTGCGAACGGGGCGGTTCGCGCGACCAGCGCCCCCTAGGCCCCATCCACAATATTGCGAACCATTCGCATTTGCTAACGTATCGCGTTACGCCGAATTTCTGATCCCCCGTCTCCCTGTCTCTCCCGGTCCACACCATGTCCAACACCGCCTCCCGCGCCGCCGCGCCGCGCCTGTCTCCGATTTCCCTGTCCATCCTGGCGCTGCTGGTGCCGCTTGCGGTCCAGGCGCAGACCGCGCCCGCCGAGGCGCCGGCCGCCGACGCGAAGCCCTCGACGGGTGCGTCGACCGCCGCCGGCGACGGCACCCAGAAACGTCTGCTGGACGAGGTCGTCGTCACCGGCGTGCGCAAGAAGACCTTCGCGGCGGAGACGGTGCGGGTCGGCGCCTTCCGCGACCAGGATCCGCTGGACGTGCCGCTGACCAACAGCGTGATGTCGCGCGACCTGCTGGACGCGCAGGCCGCGCAGGGCCTGTTCGACGCGCTGAAGAACACCGCCGGCGTGACCCGCTCGCAGGTCAGCGGCTCCACCTACGACAACCTCTCCATCCGCGGGATCATTGTCGAGAACCGCAGCAACTACCGCCTCAACGGCAACCTGCCCGTCGTCAACCTGATCGACATCCCGCTCGAGAACAAGGAGCAGGTCGAGGTCCTCAAGGGCGCGTCGTCGATGTACTACGGCATGGTGCCGCCGTCGGGCATCGTCAACTTCGTGACCAAGCGCGCCGGCCCCACGCCGGTGACGTCGCTGACGACCACCGTCAACGACCACGGCGGCGCCAAGGTCCACATGGACATCGGCCGCCGCTTCGGCGAAGACCAGAGCGTGGGCCTCCGCGTCAACGCCGCGACCAGCAAGGAAGAGACCGGGATCGACCGCTACAAGGGCGATCGCGACGTGCTGACCCTGGCCGCCGACTGGCGCGCGACCTCCTGGGCCAACTTCAAGCTGGACGTCGAGCACTACCGCAAGAACACCAGCGAGCAGGCCGGCATCCAGCTGCCCGCCGCGGTGAACGGCGTGATCACGCTGCCGCGCGTGCCGGACAACAAGACCAACCTCGCGCCCGAATGGGCCCGCTACGACGCACAGGCCGACAACGTGCTGCTGCGCGGCGACTTCGGCCTGAGCGAGAACTGGGTGCTGAGCGTCGAGACCGGCCGCGCCCAGACCGAACGCGACCGCAACAACACGACCTTCATCAACTACAACCCGCAGACCGGCGCCGGCACCGCCAGCGTCAACACGCTGAAGGGCCAGAAGTACACCAACACCAACCACCGCGTCGAGGCGATCGGCCGTTTCGACACCTTCGGCGTCGGGCATGAACTGACCCTGGGCACGACCTACAACCGGCGCGAGTCCGCCGGCTGGATCAGCGGCACGGCGACCGCGCCGCAGAACCTGTACGCGCCGGTCGACATCGCGCAGCTGAACCCGACGCTGCGCCAGGCCGGCTTCCCGTCGGAGATCAACGACCGCGGCCTGTACGCCTTCGACCGCGTGTCCGTCGGCGAGCAGTGGCAGTTCCTGGCCGGTCTGCGCAAGACCGTCTACCGCAGCGAGGCGACCAGCCCCACCGCGCCGACCAGCGTCTACCGCGCCGACAAGGTCACGCCCAATTTCTCGGTGATGTGGAAGCCGATGAAGAACCTGAGCGTCTACGGCAGCGTGCTGCGCGGCCTGGAGGAGACCGGCACCGCGCCGCTGACCACCGACAACGCCGGCCAGGTGCTGGCGCCGGCCGTGAGCAAGCAGCGCGAGCTGGGCGTGAAGGCGCGTGTGGGCGAGGTGCTGCTGCAGACGGCGGTGTTCCAGACGGACCGCGCGCTGACGACGATCATCAACCGCGTCTACCAGATCGGCGGCGAGGCCCGCTATCGCGGCCTGGAGTTCTCCGCCAGCGGCGAGATCGGCCGCGACTTCGCGATCGTGGCCTCCGCGCTGGTGCTCGACGCCGAGATCACCAAGGTCGGCACCACCAACGCGGGCGAACTGGGCCAGTCGCCGGAGAACACGCCGAAGAACACGCTGAGCCTGTTCGGTGAGTACCGCCTGCCGATGGTGCCGGGCCTGTCGCTGAACGCCGGCGTGTACCACTTCGGCAAGCGCGCGGTGAACAACCTCAACCAGGGCTGGGTCGATGCGTACGAGACGCTGTCGATCGGCGCGCGCTACCAGTTCCGCGTCATGGACAAGGCCGTCAACCTGCAGGCCAACGTCGACAACCTGACCGACAAGAACTACTGGAGCACCGCCGGCAACAGCCTGCTGGGCGTCGGCGCGCCGCGCACGCTGCGCCTGACCGCCAAGGTCGACTTCTGACCGCCCGATCGCAGCACCGCGGGAGCGACGAACCATGGCTCTGATGACCGCGCGCCGCGTCTGGATGTGGCTGCACCGCTGGATGGGGTTGACGCTGGGGATGCTGCTCGCGGCGGCGGCGCTGCTCGGTTCTCTGATGACCGTGCTGCGACCGCTCGACGAGGCGATGCATCCGGAACTCTTCCGGGCGCCCGCGCACAACGCGACGCAGGCCGTCGTCGCGTCGAGCACGCCGTTCGAGACGCTGAGACGCCGCGTGACCGATGAATTCGGCCCCAAGGCGACGATGACGATCCGCCCGCCCCGCGAAGACGGCGAGTCGCTGCGCGTGGCGGTGCGATCGCCGGGCTGGGCAGGCACGGTCTACCTGGACCCGGTCAGCGTCGCCGAGCTTGGCCGGCGCGGCGAGACGGAAGGCGTCGCCAACCTCGTCTTCGAGCTGCACAGCGAGCTGCTGCTCGGCGACACCGGCAAGGCGACGCTCGCCTTCACCGCGCTGGCCTACCTCCTGCTGCTGATCACCGGCCTGATCCTGTGGTGGCCGATGAACGCGGCGCAGTGGAAACACGCCTTCAAGCTGAAGCTGGACAAGGGCACGACCCGCAGCCTGTTCGACCTGCACCGCTTCGGCGGCGCGGTGCTGGGCCTGCTGATCGCCGTGACGGTCGCCAGCGGCGCGTGGATGGCCTACCGGCCCATCGGCGGCTGGCTCAACACGCTGGTCGGCGACGTCGCGAGCAAGCCGCCCAAGATCGAGAAGACCGCGGGTGAGCGCGTGCCGCTGGACCTGGTCGTCGCCGAGGCCCGCATGCGCTGGCCGGGCGCGATGCTCGGCTTCGTCCAGCTGGGCGCCGCGGACACGCGACCGATCCGCCTGCGTTTCAAACTCGCCGGCGATCCGCATCCGAACGGGCTGTCCTCGATCTGGGCGCATCCGGTCGACGGCCGCGTGCTCGGCCAGCAGCGCTGGGACGACCTCGACCTCGCCGTGCGCTCCACCGCCTGGATCTATCCGCTGCATGCGGGCGAGCTCTTCGGGCTCCCCAATCGCGTGATCACCGGTCTGCTCGGCCTGGTGCTGTCCGGCATGGGCATCACCGGCGCTTGGCTGTGGTGGCGCCGGCGGCGCTGATTCGCTGAGGCGCTGAGGCGCTGGTCCGCTGAAGCGTTGGGCCGCAGGGTTCAGGGCTCAGGGACGGATCAATTCGTCGATGCACTTCGCGACCAGCGCGCTGTCGACATCGAAGTAGTGCGTGTGCGCGCCCGCGCCGACGCAGAGATCCTTGCGGGGTGGCACGTCGAGCATCGCCGCGCCCGCCGAGTAGAACCCGGGCTGCTGCTCGGCCGACGGCGACGCCGGCTCCCAGATCCAGCGTCCGACGTAGTCGCCGGCGGCAAAGGCGTTGGTCCACCGGTCGATCCCCAGCTCGTCCAGCGACGGCCCGGTCCGGACCCAGTGGTAGAGGTCGGGGAAGCGCGCCGCGTAGAGCTGGCGCAGCGGACTGCCGGCGGTGAACAGGTGGACCTCGATGTCCTGCAGCCACTGCCCCAACCGGCCGGCCCGGCTGGCCGGATCGCGCATCGCGCGGTAGGTCAGGTAACGCAGCAGGTCCGCGGTGATGACCGTGCCCTGGCTGTGCGACACGATCACCACGCGCGACGCGCCGTCCCGCTTCAGGTGCTCCAGCAGCGCGACGTAGCGCGCGAAGATGCGGGCGCGCGGGATCGCGTTCCGCGGGAACTCGCGCAGGTAGTTGTCGACGTCCAGCATCGCGTCCAGGGGCGCGCGCAGCCAGGGCGCATATTTGGACAGCGTTCTTCCGAACAGCGTCAACGCGCCCATCGCCGACACCGAGCCGATCACGAACGGCGCCAGCAGCGACTGGGACGCGAAGCCGGTGCCGGTGATGGCCTGCTTCAGGTCCGCTGCGGTGAACGGCGGCACCAGGCGCAGCAGGTCCAGCAGGTAGACGCCGCCGATGTAGGTCGTGGCCAGCGCACTCGCGATCGCGAGCAGCGCGATGAAATCCTCGAGCCGCTCGTAGCCGCCGGTCAGCCAGCGTCCCAGGTTGCCCGCGGTCCCCACGCCCCGCTGCAGCTCGGCCAGCACGCTGGGCAGCAGCGACACCAGCACGTAGGCCACCAGCGCCAGCAGCAGCATCGCCACCAGGAAGAAGGTCGCCGTGCTGTAGACATACCGCAGCGTCAGGAAGCTCTCCGCCGGCAGCGCGCGCACCAGGTCGGCGGCGCGGTGCTGGAAGCCCCAGGTGTCGGCGGCCACCTCGAACTGCAGGTCGAACAGCCACGGCCGGTAGCCCCACTTGCCGGCCGCGCGCTCCAGCACCTGATGTCCGGCGGCCCAGATCACCATGCCCACGGCGGTGAACGAGGTGACGGACACGAACAACCCCAGCCGCGCCGTCGCGACGCTGGCCCGGGCCGCGTCGCCGAGCCCGGCCTGCCGCACGCCGTACCAGGTCCACGGCACCAGCAACGCCGCGGCGGCGATCCACCAGACATAGGTGCCCATCAACATCAGCTCGAAGGCGCGCAGCGCCGCGGCGGTCCACCAGATCCAGAGGTCCTGCCCCGGCGGGACGCCGAGCATGGCAAGCGCGATGGTGACGAGGCTCGCCGCCAGGAAGACCCGACCGACCAGCCGCGTCGCGACGAAGCGCCGGTCCGCGAGCGTCAGGCCGGCGTCGCACAGCAGCGCGAGCGCGGCCAGCACGAGGAGGCCCAGCACCCAGGCGGCGGCCAGCAGCTTCAGCAAGAACGCCGCGCCTGCCGCCGCCAGGAGCAGCAGGCCGCGCCCGGGCATCGATCGCACATGGCGATAGATCAACCACCAGAAACCCAGGGCCGGCAGGCCCACGGCGAGCAGGGTCCGGACGCGTTCCGCCGTCTCGCCCCGCGGATCGTCGTTCAGCACCGACATCGCGACGATGAAGGTCCCCAGCAGCAGCGCCTGCAGGAACAGGTGGGACAGCAGGTGGGCGAAGGACCAGTCCAGCGCCGTCTGCAGCCAGGACAGCCGCGCCCAGCCGCGGCGGATGCCCGCGGGCGCCCCGGCCGCGTCGGCGGCATGGCGCGCCTGGTCGATCGTGTCCCGCGCCAGCTTGGACAGCCGGAACAGGATGGTGAACAGCTCGGTGAGCAGGCTCGGCAGCGCGCTCGACAGCCGCGACAGGTCGGCCCAGTACATCTCGTGCAGGTCCACCTGCTGCGTGGTCCGGGCCTGGGGATCCTCGCGGGTCATGCGGATCCGCTGGCTTTCCACGGCGTCGGTCCCGGCCCGGCCGCGCTGCGCCTTGAAGAGCAGGTAATCGGTGAAGGCGATGCCCAGGTCCGGCTCGCCCTTCAACGGGTCGCCCGGCGCCTGCGAGGTCGTGCCCTTGGCGGCATGCGCAGACCGGATCGTCGACTGGTAATGCAGGGCCTTCGCCCGGTCCTGCCCGTCTCCCTGCGCCGAGGCGTCCATCCAGCCGGTCCGCTGGAAGTCCGATCGCAGCGACTGCCGCAGCGCCGTCATCGGCGACGGCCGCTCCCCGGGATCGCAGGCGGCCGGCACGCAGCCTTCGAGGACCGGCACCTGGAGCAGCAGGCAGTCGCAGGTCCCGTCGCGGTACTGCACCTGCGCCGGTGGACGCGCGGTCAGCAGCGCCGCCAGCGCATGCACCGTGTCGCCCGGCGCCTGGTCCGCGACGCCGTGCACGGCGACGACCGCCACCGGCGGGCCGGACGCGTGGACGGCTTCCGGTCCGTCGTCCGCGCCACGCGCCCCGCGCTCCGCCGCCTTCCCTGCCGCCTTCCCTGCCGTCCTCCCTGCCGTCTTCCCCGGCACCTCCCGTGGGCCCGGCCCTGGCTCGGTCATGGCATCCCCTTTCCAGGTCCTCAGGATGGTGCGCCGCACGCGTGATGTCATCCCCCGTGGAAGGGACAGGCGCCGGCAGCTTTTTCCGATGCAGGACACCGCCGAGCAAGACCCGGCCCCGCACCCCGCGAACGGGCGTCCCCGACGACGGCGACGGACTGACCCGTCCCCGGGACTCCCATCTGCCCCGGTCGTGCGCCACCGCCTCCCTCACCCCGGTGCGCCCCAACTGATGCCGCTGTACCACCTGCCGCCTTCGCCCATCCCGCCGTCACCGGTCGGGATGCCCGCCATGCCCGCCGGACGGCCCCTGTCCGCCGACCTCCCCGACCCCGCCACATCCCCGCCGAACCCCGAAGCGACGGGCGTGCGCGCCCTTGAACGGCGCTGGGCGCGGTCGATCGCGGCGCATGCGCTGTGGTCCCGCCAGGCGCCCGTCGTGCCGCTGCTGCTGGACTGGCTGCGCGACGCCGAACCCATCGCCCGCGCGCTCGGCCCGGCGATGTGGCGGCACTTCGCACAGCATCTGTTGCAGCACGCCAGCACCCGCGACCTGCGCGCGATGGGGCTGGACGAGCGCGTCGAGTCCCGCGTGTGGAGTTCCTGGCCCGAATGGCGGACGGCGGGCTTCCGCATCGCCGACGCGCCGGGACGGCTGCACCGGGCCGTCGTCTGGTGGGAGGACGGGCGGACGCCCGAGTACCCCGACACCGACCGCGTCTTCGAGATGCCCTACGGCGCGGCGCTCTGGCTCGACGGCCGGCTGCTGCCCTATCCGCAGGAGCTGACCTTCGGCTGCTCGATCAACGGTTCGGGTGAGTGGATCGACGACCGCTACTTCGTCGTCGACGTCGACGGCCCGCCGGAGCATCCCGACTATGTCGAGGAACTCGCCAACGGCCGGGGCTCGGTGCTGAGCCTGCTGGTCGTCGACGCCCGTCGCCGCAGCTGTCATCTGCTGAATCCGCGTGCGCATGAGCCGTGGCTGCGTCCGTGCATCACCGTGCAGGACGACGGCCGCTGGCGCATCGACTCCGGCGTCGACGCCGGCGATGCCGACGCGCTGTACGACGAGGACGCGGACCGGCCCGCCGTGCCGTCACGCCTGATGCTGCCGTCGGACCTGCCGCCGCCCTCGATCGAGGGCGAGATCCCCGGCGACGAGGCCGAGCCGCGGTCGCTCGCGCCGGCCTGGCGCCATGTCGTCGACGCCTGGAACGCGGACCGCGACCGGCTGGTCGGCCTGCTCGGGGAGATGAACTACGAACTGGCCCTGGACAGCTTCCGCGACGCCGCCTTGGGCTGGTGAGCGGCGGCAACCTCGCGGCAGCAGTTCATGAACTGCGCCGCCGCCGGAGACGGCCGCCGGTTGCGCAGCGTCAGCAGGCCGACCGGCGGCAGCTCGATCGGCACGTCGATCGTCAGGGCCTTCGCCAGCCCCTCCTTCGCGAGGTAGCGCGCGACGTTGTCCGCCACGAAGGCCGCCGCGCCGCGCTGGCGCAGGAAGGTCAGCGTGACCAGGAAGGACGCGCTCTCGACGATGTCGCTCGGCGGATCCAGCTGCTGTGAATAGAACATCTGGTTCAGCTTGATCCGCGACGAGGCCCACGGCGGCGGCATCACCCATGGCATGCGCGCCAGCTCGGCCCACGGAGGCCGCTTGGCCTTGCGGGCCGTCGCCAGCGGATGGTCCGGGCGCACGACGATGCGCATCGCCTCCTCGACCAGCGGCTCGGTCGCCAGGTCCGGCGAGGCGTAACCCGGCTCCAGTCGCGCGACGATCACGTCGAGCTCGCCCACGCGCAGCCGCGGCAGCAGGCGCGTCAGGTCGCCCTCCTCGATGTGGACGGTCGTCAGCGACGAATGGCGCTTGAGCCGCTCGACCGCGCCGGCCACCAGCCCCGGCGTCGCCACCACCATCGCGCCGACGCTCACGCGTCCCGCCGCGCCGCTGGCCACGGCGTCGATCTCGTCGCGGGTGCGCGCGAAGTCCGACAGCACCGACCGCGCGAAGCGCACCACCGCCTCGCCGAAGGGCGTGGGCTCGGTGCCGCGCGTGGAGCGTGTGAACAGGTCCAGCCCGAACATGCGCTCGACCTCGGCCAGCGACTTGGACACCGCCGGCTGCGTCTGCGACAGGAACTCCGAGGCGCGGCCCAGGTGGCGGAACTGGTCGAGCGCCACCAGCATCTGCAGATGGCGCAGCTTCAGGTTGGAACGGAGGACGCGGTCGATCTGGCTCATGGGCCCATCTTAGAAGCCTGACGACCCTTCATGCCGTTCATGACATGAAGGCAGTCCAGTTCTTCAATTGAGTCGCATGGAGCGGATGCCCACAATGCATCGCACAGAGACCTCGCGGTGACGGGCCCCATTGCGCCGTCGTGCCATTGCCCAACGAGGCCCCAGCCCACGATCCCGATCGGTGCGAGCATCGATCCCGAGCCAGGAGACAAGACATGACCATCCGCATGGACCGCCGCCGCGTCCTGCTCGCCGGCGCCGCCGGCCTCGGCGCCAGCGCCCTCGCGCTGCCGCGCCTGGCGAATGCCGCCGCGTATCCCGCCGAGCGCGCCATCACCTTCATCTGCCCCTGGCCCGCCGGCGGCACCGCCGACGTGACGATGCGCTCGCTGTGCCTGGCCGCCGGCAAGGTCCTCGGCCAGACCATCATCATCGAGAACCGCGCCGGCGCCTCCGGCATGCTCGGCACCAAGGTGCTGTCGACGTCCAAGCCCGACGGCTACACGATCGGCCAGGTGCCGATCTCGGTGACGCGCTTCGCGCAGCTGCGCACCGTGCAGCTCGATCCGCTCAAGGACTTCACCTACCTCGCCCGGGTCAACGGCCAGACCTTCGGGTTGGTCGTGCGCGCGGACTCGCCGTGGAAGACGCTGGCGGAGTTCGTGGCCGCCGCGAAGGCCAAGCCCGGGATGATCAACTACGGCAGCGCCGGCATCGGCGGTGCGACGCACGTCGGCATGGAGGAGTTCAACCTGCTCGCCGGCATCCAGCTGAACCACATCCCGTACAAGGGCGGCGCCCCGGCGCTGCAGGACCTGCTCGGCGGCCAGGTGGACGCGGTGGCGGACTCGACCTCGTGGGCGCCGCACGTCAAGTCCGGCAAGCTGCGCCTGCTGGTCACCTGGGGCGCGACGCGCGCCAAGGACTTCGCCAACGTGCCCACGCTCAAGGAAGCCGGCTACGACCTGGTCGTCGACGCGCCCAACGGCATCGGCGCGCCCAAGGGCATGGACCCGGCGGTCGTCGCCAAGCTGCGCGACGCCTTCCGCAAGGCGGCCGCGGACCCCGATTTCATCGCCACCTGCGACCGCATCGACTCGCCGGTGATGTACCTCGACCAGCCCGATTACGAGAAGTACATCGCCGCCACCTACCGCAAGGACACGCAGCTGATCGAGCGCCTGAAGCTGCGCGAACTGCTGGCGAAGGGCTGAGCATGACTTCGACCTCGGCCGGCGCCACCACCTCCGACGCGGTCGCCGCCGCGTCGGCCGCGATGGCGACCTCGTCGCCGCTGCTGCGCCTGCATCGCGACGACAACGTCCTGATCGCGCGCCAGGTGCTGACGCTGGGCCAGACGCTGCCGGAATTCGGTCTGCGCCTGAAGGCGCAGGTCCCGGCCGGCCACAAGATCGCGGCGCGCCGCATCGCCGCCGGCGAGGCGATCCGCAAGTACAACGCCGTGATCGGCGTCGCCGCGCGAGACATCGAGCCCGGCGATTACGTCCACGCGCACAACATCGCGCTGGTCGAGTTCGACCGCGATCCGGCCTTCGGCGCCGACGTGAAACCGGTCGACTACCTGCCCGAGTCGGAGCGCGCCACCTTCATGGGCATCGTGCGCGCCGACGGCCGCGTGGCGACGCGCAACTTCATCGGCATCCTGGCCTCGGTGAACTGCTCGTCGACGGCGATCAACCGCATCGCCGAGCACTTCACGCCGGAGCGCCTGAAGGACTTCCCCAACGTCGACGGCGTGGTCGCCTTCGCGCAGACCACCGGCTGCGGCATGTCGTCGCCGAGCCCCCACTTCGACCTGCTGCGCCGCACGATCGCCGGGTATGCGAAGCATCCCAACCTGGGCGGCGCGTTGATCGTCGGCCTGGGCTGCGAGCGCAACCAGGTCGCCGGCCTGATGGAGTCGCAACACCTGGTCCCCGGCGAGACGCTGAAAACGCTGGTGATGCAGGACACCGGCGGCACGCGCGCCACGATCGAGGCCGGCATCCGCGCCGTCGAGGCGATGCTGCCGATCGCCAACCGCGTGACGCGGCAGCCGGTGAGCGCCTCTCACCTGAAGATCGGCCTGGAATGCGGCGGCTCGGACGGCTTCTCCGGCATCGGCGCGAATCCGGCGCTGGGCGCGGCGATGGACATCCTCGTGCGCCACGGCGGCACCGCCATCCTGTCGGAGACGCCGGAGATCCACGGCGTCGAGTACATGCTGACCCGCCGCGCGGTCACCCCCGAGGTCGGCCAGAAGCTGCTCGACCGGCTGGCCTGGTGGGAGGAGTACACCCGCGGCCAGAACGGCCAGTTCAACGGCGTCGTCGGACCCGGCAACCAGGCGGGCGGGCTGGCCAACATCTTCGAGAAGTCGCTGGGCTCCGCGATGAAGGGCGGCACCACGCCGCTGCAGGAGGTCTACGAATACGCCGAGCCCATCGAGCAGTCGGGCTTCGTGTTCATGGACTCGCCGGGCTACGACCCGGTGGCCGTCACCGGCCAGATCGCCAGCGGCGCCAACCTGATCTGCTTCACCACCGGGCGCGGCTCGATGTTCGGCTCCAAGCCGGCGCCGACGATCAAGCTGGCCAGCAACACGCCGATGTTCACGCGACTCGAAGAGGACATGGACATCAACTGCGGCCTCGTCATCGACGGCGCGCTGACCATCGAGCAGATGGGCCAGCGGATCTTCGAGCACATCCTGCGCTCGGCCTCGGGCGAGCCGACGAAGAGCGAGCTGCTCGGCCTCGGCGACCACGAGTTCGTGCCCTGGCATCTGGGCATCGTGAGCTGAGCCTTCCCCTTCCTGACCCTGAGGTCCCCATGCAGACGCAGAACCACATCGCCGGTCGCTGGTGCGACGCGGCCGCGGGCGACCGCTTCCCGGTCGTCGATCCCGCCGATGACAGCCTCATCACCGAGGTGCCCGACAGTCGCGCCGACGACGCGCTCGCCGCGGTCGACGCCGCGCACGCCGCCTTCGCCGGCTGGCGCACGGTGCCGGCCAAGCAGCGCGCGGTCATCCTCAAGCGCTGGAACGACCTGATCCTGCGCGACCAGGATCGCCTCGGCGCGCTGATCTCGCAGGAGCAGGGCAAGCCGCTGGCGGAGGGCCGCGCTGAAGTCGCCTATGCCGCGAGCTACGTCGAATGGTTCGCCGAGGAGGCAACGCGTGCCAACGGCGAAATCATTCCCGCGCCGGTGCACGGCCGTCGCATGCTCGCGCTGCGCGAGCCGGTCGGCGTCGTCGCCGCGATCACGCCGTGGAACTTCCCCGCCGCGATGATCGCCCGCAAGATCGCGCCGGCGCTGGCTGCCGGCTGCACCGTCGTCGCCAAGCCGGCCGAGGACACGCCGCTGACCTCGCTCGCGCTGGTGGCACTGGCGGTCGAAGCCGGCCTGCCGCCCGGGGTGCTGAACCTCGTGTGCGCGTCGCGCGAGCGCACGCCGGAGGTCGTCGACGTCTGGCTGGCCGACGCGCGGGTGCGCAAGATCACGTTCACCGGCTCGACGCCGGTCGGCAAGCACCTGGCGCGCGAGTCGGCCTCGACACTGAAGAAGCTGTCGCTGGAGCTCGGCGGCAACGCGCCCTTCATCGTCTTCGACGACGCCGACGTCGATGCGGCCGTCGAGGGCCTGATGGCCGCCAAGTTCCGCAACGGCGGCCAGACCTGCGTGTGCCCGAACCGCGTGTTCGCACAGGCCGGCATCCACGACCTGTTCGTCGAGAAGCTCGCGGCGCGCGTGCGGGCGCTCAAGGTCGGACCGGCCAGCCGCCCCGACTCGCAGATCGGTCCGATGATCAACGCCCGCGCGCTGTACAAGATCGAGCGCCACGTCGACGACGCCGTCGAGCACGGCGCGCTGGTCATCACCGGCGGCGAGCGCGTGCGCAACGACATCGCGACCGGTCCCAACTACTTCGCCCCGACCGTGCTGACCGGCGCGACGACGGCGATGCTGCTCTGGCACGAGGAGACCTTCGGCCCCGTCGTGCCGGTGTTCCGCTTCGAGCGCGAGGACGAGGTCGTCGCCGCGGCGAACGACACGCCGTTCGGCCTGGCGGCCTACTTCTACACCCGCGACATCGCGCGCGCCTGGCGCGTCGCCGACGCGCTGGAGAGCGGCATCGTCGGCCTCAACGAGGGCGCGATCGCGGCCGAGTCCGCGCCCTTCGGCGGCGTCAAGGAATCCGGCTACGGCCGCGAGGGTTCCACGCACGGGCTCGACGACTACCTCCACATCAAGTACGTTTGCCAAGGCGGCTTGTCGTGAGCGCATCGAGCCCCTCGACGAGCGATTCGACGACTGCTTCCATGAGCGCCTCCATGAACTTCTCCAACACCTTCAAGCAGGGCCTCGCGGCGCGCCAACCGCAGGTCGGCCTGTGGCTGTCGATGGCGCAGGCCTACAGCGCCGAAGTCTGCGCGACCGCCGGCTTCCAGTGGCTGCTGATCGACGGCGAGCACGCGCCCAACGAGCTGACCAGCACGCTGCAGCAGCTGCAGGCGGTGGCGCCCTACCCGGCGCACCCGGTGGTGCGCGCGGTCAACGCGGACAAGGACGGCATCAAGAAGCTGCTCGACATCGGCGTGCAGACGCTGCTGGTGCCGATGATCGACACCGCAGAGCAGGCGGCGGCGGTGGTCGCCGCGACGCGTTATCCGCCGCTGGGCGTGCGCGGCGTCGGCGCCGCGGTCGCCCGTGCGTCGCGCTGGGGCCTGCGTCGCCAGTACCTCGACGAGGCCGACGATGAAGCCTGCGTGCTCGTTCAGGCCGAGACCGCGACGGCGCTGAAGAACCTCGCGGCGATCTGCGCCGTGGACGGCGTCGACGGCGTGTTCATCGGGCCGGCGGACCTCGCGGCCTCGATGGGTCATCGCGGCCACCCGACGCATCCGGAAGTACAAGCGGCCATCGACGACGCGATCCGCACCATCGTCGCCAGCGGCAAGGCGGCCGGCACGCTCACCGGCGACGCCAAGCTGGCCCGTCATTACCTGTCGCTGGGCGCGACCTTCGTCGCCGTCGGCATCGACGTCACGCTGCTCGCACAGGCCACGCGGCGCCTTGCGGCAGACTTCGACCTGGCCCCGCCGCTGCCGGCCCCGACCGGCTCGCCTTACTGAACGCATTGAACGCACCGTCGCGCGCGGACCGCTGAACGTCCCGGACGGCAGTCGCCGCGCGCCTTCTGATCTCCGTTGAAAGCACGACCATGAGCAAGACGTACAAGATCGCCGTCATCCCCGGCGACGGCATCGGCAAGGAAGTGATGCCCGAGGGCCTGCGCGTGCTGGACGCCGCCGCGAAGCGCTTCGGCATCCAGTTCGAGTTCACCCACATCGAGTGGGCCAACTGCGACTACTACGCCGAGACCGGCCAGATGATGCCGGACGACTGGAAGGCCCAGCTGGAAGGCCAGGACGCGATCTTCTTCGGCGCGGTGGGCTGGCCGGCGACTGTGCCGGACCACGTCTCGCTGTGGGGCTCGCTGCTGAAGTTCCGCCGCGAATTCGACCAGTACATCAACCTGCGTCCGGTGCGCCTGTTCGAAGGCGTGCCCTGCCCGCTGGCCAACCGCAAGCCGGGCGAGATCGACTACTTCGTCGTGCGCGAGAACACCGAGGGCGAATACACCAACCTCGGCGGCGTGATGTACGCGGGCACGGATCGAGAGATCGTGATCCAGGAATCGGTCTACTCGCGCTTCGGCGCGGACCGGGTGCTGAAGTACGCGTTCGACCTGGCGCAGAGCCGCGATCGCAAGCACCTGACGGTGGCGACCAAGAGCAACGGCATCGCGATCTCGATGCCGTGGTGGGACGGCCGCGCGGACGCGGTCGGCGCCGGCTATCCGTCGGTCACCGTGGACAAGCAGCACATCGACATCCTGAGCGCGCGCTTCGTGCTGCAGCCGGGGCGCTTCGACGTGGTGGTCGCGTCCAACCTGTTCGGCGACATCCTGTCGGACCTGGGCCCGGCGACGACCGGCACGATCGGCCTGGCGCCGTCGGCCAACCTGAATCCGGAGCGCAACTTCCCGTCGCTGTTCGAGCCGGTGCACGGCTCGGCGCCGGACATCTACGGCAAGAACATCGCCAACCCGGTCGCGATGATCTGGTCGGGCGCGCTGATGCTGCAGTTCCTCGGCGAGCAGGACGCGCATGACGCGATCCTGAAGGCGATCGAGCAGACGCTGGCGTCGGGTCCGCGCACGGGCGACCTGGGTGGCACGGCCAACACGACGGAAATGGGCCAGGCGATCGCCGAGTTGATCTGAGCGTTCAACCTCACCAACGCCTCGCACCCGGCAGACTGCCGGTGCGAGGCGTTTGTCCTAGAGCCACCCTGCTTTCCGGAATCTCCAGAACAGGACGCCGCAGGTCGCCGCGATCACACCGAGCGCCACCGGATATCCGAAGCGCCACTTCAGCTCCGGCATGACCTCGAAGTTCATGCCCCAGATGCCCGCGAACGCTGTCGCCGCCGCGAAGATGCCGGCCCAGGCCGCGAGGCGCTTGGTGGTCTCAGAATCCTCGATGGCCGCCATCGACAGGTGGACCTGGATGACGGTGGTCGCGGTATCGCGCAGCGAGTCCAGCGCCGACTGCATGCGCTCCAGGTGGTCGTAGACATCGCGGAAGTACTCGCGGGTGTCTTCGCACACCGGCGGCACGCGGCCTCGCACCAGCTTGCCCACGGCGTCGAGCAGCGGCGAGACGGCGTGCTTGACCACGGTCACGCGCTGCTTGAGCTCGTACACGCGGCGGATGTTCTCGCGCGTGACGCCCGGCTCGAAGATGTGCGACTCGATGGCCTCGAGTTCGGTCTCCAGCGCCTCGATCACCGGGAAGTAGCGATCCACGATCGCGTCCATGATCGCGTACATCACGAAGCCGGGGCCGCGCTTGAGCATGTGCGGCTCCTTCTCGGCGCGGGCGCGCACGCCCAGCAGGCTCTGCGCCACGCGGTTGCGGATCGACAGCACGAAGTTGTTGCCGACGAAGATCGACACCTCGCCGGTGCAGAGCTCATCGGTCGGCGTGAACTGCACGGTCTGCATCACGGCGAACAGCGTGTCGCCGTACTCCTCGACCTTGGGCCGCTGCTGGCCGTGCAACGCGTCCTCGACGGCGAGTTCGTGCAGGTCGAATTCCTCCTTCATCGCGAGGACCTCGTCGGTCGACGCGTCGCGCAGGGCGACCCAGACGAAGCAGTCGGGCAGCTTGATGTACTCGCTGATCTCTTCCGGCTGGATATCGGCCAGCCGGCGGCCGTCGCGGTAGGCGACACAGTTGATGAGCATGGCTTGTCTCGCTTGTTCTTGAATGCAGGAACGCTCAGGGCGAGCGTAGCCCGTCCGGCATCAAGGTCGCATCAAGAGAAACCGAGGGGAAGCCGCCCAGTTCGGGGGGCTCAGTCCGGCAGCAGTTCCAGCACCTCGTCGCCGAGGCCGTCGCGCTCGCCGGTCGGCTGCCAGCCGAGCCGCCGGTAGAAGCCGTGCGAGCGATGCGCCGGGTTGTCCGAACAGCCGAGGAAGAGGCGCTGATGGCCCAGCCCGCGCAGATGCGCGACGGTGCGCTCCAGCAGCGCGCGGCCGAGGCCGTGGCCCTCGTGCTCGGGCAGCAGCGCGAGCACGACGATCTCGCCGCTGCCGGCGTCCCCGAAGCAGTAGCCGGCCAGCATGCCGCCGGACTCGGCGACGAAGCCCGGCAGTTCGCCGTCGCGGACCTGGCCGGACCAGGACGCCTCGGTGATGCCGAGTTCGGCCAGACGGGCGGCGGACACCGCGTTTTCACGCGTTCGGCCGCGCAGGGCGATGCAGGCGGCGATGTCGGCCGGAACGGCGGGGCGGATGAAGAAGCTCATGTCTCTTCGTGATTCAGCAGGTCGAGATAGGCGGTGTACACGAAGATCGGCTCGCCGGCCGTTCCGCATAGCCGGCGGACCAATCCGAGATCCATCAGCGCCGACACGCCGCGGTCGATCGATGCCGCGTCCTGCTCGCTGAGGGCGGTGATGTCTGCGCGCCGCGCGACCGGGCGCCTGCACAGCGCGTGGTGAACGCGCAGGGCGTCCTCGTTGCGCCGGGCCTCCCGCCGGATGCGCGCACGGTCCACCGTGTAGCGCTGCGTGATCGACACCGCCAGATTGACCGCTTGTGTCGCAGCCACCTGCACGCCGCTGGCGAAGAACCACAACCACTCTTCCCAGTCGCCATGCTCGCGCACCCGCTGGAGCAGTTCGTAGTAGTCGCGCCGGTTCGCCTTGAAGTAGAGCGACAGGAACAGCAAGGGCTCGCGCAGGACGCCATCGGCGACGAACATCAGCGGAATGAGCAGTCGGCCCAGCCGTCCGTTGCCGTCCCGATAGGGATGGATGGTCTCGAACTGCAGATGGGTCAGCGCCACCTTCCGGAGTGCCGGATAGCGCTCCGGCTGGTCATTGATGAAGCGCTCCAGATCGGACAGGCACTGGGCGACCCGGTGAGCGGGCGGTGGCACAAAGGTGGCGTCCCGCGCCGATCGGGCGCCGATCCAGTTCTGTGTGCGACGGATCTCGCCCGGCGCCTTGCCCAGGCCTCGGCCGTGCGTCATCAGGCGCGCGTGCATCTCGTTCATCAGTCGCGTGCAGATCGGCATCCCGCGGCGCACCCGGCCGATCCCATGCTCCAGGGCGGACACGTAGCAGGACACCTCCCGCGCATCGTCCAAGGGCAGACCGGGCGCGCCTTCCGCCTCGTACAGCATCAGGTCCGCCAGCGAGGACTGGGTGCCCTCGATCCGCGACGACAGCACCGCTTCCTTGCGGATGTAGCTGTACAGCAGGACGGAGGGGTCCGGCATCAGCGCCGACATCCCATCCAGCCGGCCCAATGCGAGGTTCGCGAGGTCCAGGCAGTGCTCGAGGTCGATGTCGAGGATCAGGGAAGGTCGCGGCGGCAGCGGCGTGGGCACAAAGGCCTGGCACACCTCGCCACCGGCAACCGAATATTCATGGCACCCAGCAATTCCGCGTCGCATACAGACTCCGTCGTGAAGAAGCCCGCGATGCTCCGCTTCCCAGCGGAACATTCAATGACCGCGATGCGCTACGCCGCTACCCGAGTCGGTCGCCATGCCACGAGTCGTCCGCCCGCCATCACGCCGATCCAGTCGCCCATCGCCTCGGCTTCCTCGGGATCGTGCGTGACCATCAGCGCGGTCTGGCCGGCGGCGCGCAGGATGTCGCGCACTTCGACGACGAGCCGGTCGCGCGTCGCGCTGTCGAGGTTGGAGAACGGCTCGTCGAGCAGCAGCAGGCGCGGTGACGGGGCGAGCGCCCGCGCGAGTGCCACCCGCTGCTGCTGGCCGCCCGACAGCTCATGCGGCATGCGCGAGCCCAGTTCCTCGAGCCCGACGAGCGCCAGCAACTCCCGCACCCGCTGGTCGCGCTCGGCACCCGGCCGGCGGCGCTGGCCGAAACCGACATTCGCCGCCGCAGTCAGGTGCGGGAACAGGGCGATCTCCTGGAACAGCAGCCCGACGCCGCGCTGCTCGGGCGGGAGGTGGACGCCGGGACCGGACAGCACGCGGTCGCCCAGCAAGACCCGACCCTCGCTCAGCGGCTCGAAGCCGGCGATCGCGCGCAATGCCGTGCTCTTGCCGCAACCCGACGGGCCGAGCAGGCAGGCGATGCTGCCCAGCGGCAGCGTCAGCGACAGGCCGTTCAGGACGAAGGCATCGGCGCCCGGATAACGGACCTGGAGGTCCTCGAGGGCGAGCGTGCTCATGGGGCTTCTTTCATGGCGGCGACGGGGACGGGGGTCTCCGCCTCGGATCTGGTTAGCGGCACGGACGGCACGGACGGCGCTGCGGGCTCGGGCGGCGTGGACGAGGCCGGCGCCGCGGGCTCGCGGCTCAGCAGCAGCACCGCCGGCAGGCCGACCGCCACGATCAGCAGCGCCGCAAGCGCGCCGTGCTCGTAGCTGCCGCGCGCGGCCTCGGCGTAGAGCAGCGTCGGCAGCGTCTCCACGTTGGCGGGTCGCAGCAGCAGCGATGCGGGGAGCTCCTTCATCACGTCGATGAAGACCAGCAGCGCGCCCGTCGTGAGCGCCGGCCGCAGCAACGGCAGATGCACGCGCCGCAGCGTGCCGAGCGGCGTCTCGCCGAGGCTGCGCGCGACCTGCTCCAGCGACGGCGGCAGACGCGCCAGACCCGCCTCGACGCCGCCGATCGGCAAGGCGAGGAACCGCATCACGCAGGCCGCCGCGAGCACGGCGCCGAGGCTCATCAGCGGCAGGCCCGGCAGGCCCAGCCGCTCCGCGACCCAGCTGTCGACGGCCAAGGCCGGCGGCAGCAGACCGATCGCCAGGACCGTGCCGGGGATCGCGTATCCCAAGGCCGCGCTGCCCAGCCACCACGCGCGCGGACGTCCCGCGCCGCCCGCCGGTCGGGCGGCCCACGCGACCACCAGTCCCACCACGACGGCGATCGCCGTCACGCTCGATGCGAGCGCCGCCGAATGCATCGCACCGGACAGGACTTCCGCCGACAGCCCGTGGCCTTCCGCCGCGCGCTTCCAGGCCAGCACCACGAGGTGCCCGGCCGGCAGCACGAAGCCGATCAGCACCGGCAACGACGCCGCCACCGTCGCGAGCCATGCCCGTGTGCCGCGCAGCCGCGGGCGTGGCGCGGCGCGCATCGCGCGCACGCTGTCCGCGCGCAGTCGACGACGGCCCTGCCGTTCCAGCCAGACCAGCAGCGCCACCATGGCCAGCATCGCGCAGGCGATCTGCGCCGCGGCGCCGAGGTCGGAGCGGGTCACCCAGGTCGTGTAGATCGTCGTGGTCAAGGTGCTCACGCCGAGGAACTCGGACGCGCCGACGTCGTTCAGCACCTCCAGCAGCACCAGCCCCACGCCGACCGCGAGCGCCGGCCGCGCCATCGGCAGCGCGACGCGCCGGAACGCGCCCCACGGCCCTTCCCCGAGCAGCCGCGCCGCTTCCATCAGACGCGCCGGCTGCGTCGAGAACATCGCGCGCATGCTCAGGTAGACGTAGGGATAGAGGACCGCCGACAGCACCAGCACCGCGCCGCCCATCGAGCGGGCGTCGGGCAGCCGGAACTGCCGCGGCGAATCGAATCCCAGCAGCGCGCGCGCGGCGCCCTGGAACGGTCCGATCGGATGCAGCAGGTCGACGTAGCTGTAGGCCGCGATGTAGGTCGGCACCGTCAACGGCAGCAGCAAGGCCCAGCCCAGCACGGCGCGGCCCGGGAAGTCGACGCGCGTCACGAGCCACGCGCATCCGGTGCCGACGATCGCCGTCAGCACGCCGACGCCAGCCAGCAGCGTCACCGTCTGAGCGGCCGCGCGCGGCAGCACGTGCTCGAACAGATGGGACCAGTGCGCGGCCCCCGCGCCCAGCGCCGTCCAGGCCAGCGCGCCCAGCGGTGCCAGCACGACGAGCGCGATGGCCACGGCCGTCGCGCGCCACAGCGGACCGACCGCGCGCGGCCGGCCGAGGACGCTCCTCACGCGATCACTGGTCGAAGGCGACCTTGTCGATCAGCAGGCTGGCCTGCTTGCGATGGCGCGCGATCTCCGTCAGCGGCAGCGCATCGGCCTTCACCGGACCGATCGCCGACTGGATCAGCGGATCCAGCGTGACGCCGGCCCGCACCGGGTACTCGTAGTTGGTCTGCGCGTAGAGCTGCTGCGCCGGCTCGGACACGAGGAACTCCATCAGCGCCTGCGCGGCGGCCTTGTTCGGCGCATGCTTCGCCACTGCGGCGCCGCTGATGTTGACGTGCGTGCCCGATCCCTTCGCGAAGGTCGGCTTCAGCACCTGGATGCCGTCGCCCCACTTGCGCGCATCGCTGCCCGGCTTGGACGACTTCATCTGGCCGACGTAGTAGGAGTTGGCCAGACCGACGTCGCAGATGCCGCCGAGGATGTCCCGCGCGACATCACGGTCGCCGCCGGTGGGCTTGCGGCCGAGGTTGGCCTTCAGGCCGCGCAGCCACTGCTCGGTCTTCGCCTCGCCGTCGTGCGCGATCATCGCGGCCACCAGCGCCGTGTTGTACGGATGCTGGCCCGAGCGCGTGCAGACCTTGCCCTTCCACTTCGGATCGGCCAGGTCTTCGTAGCGGATCGCGGCGGCCTTCAAGGACGGATCAGCGTAGAGCACACGGGCGCGCAGCGACAGCGCGGTCCATTGACCGTCCGCGGCACGGAGGTTCGCGGGCACGGCCGAGTCGATCTCGGCCGACTTCAGCGGCTGTGTCACGCCGCCCTCGACGAGGTCCACCAGGTTGCCGACGTCCACCGTCATCAGCAGGTCCGCCGGCGAGCGCGCGCCTTCCGCCTTCACCCGCTCCAGCAGCCCGTCCTTGACGAACACCGTGTTGACCTTGGTCCCCGTCTTCGCGGTGAACGCCGACAGCAGGGGCTGCACGAGCGCGACCTCGCGCGTCGTGTAGAGCGTCAGTTCACCACCGGCGGGCACGTTGGCCTGGGCGGCGACCGGCATCAGCACGGCGGCGGCCACGGCCAGCGCGGCGGCGTGGGCCGGACGGAGGGACAGGTCGGGGCGGCGCATCGTCGGGTCTCTTTCTCTGGCGTCCGGGTGGACGGGGTGGGCCGGGAACATCAGGCTCCGTCGATGAGAACGACTCTCATCTGGAAGACGCGCAATGTAGGCGCCCCGTCCGCCGGACGGAAGGAGACAAAAGCTGCGAAGGGCCGCAGGGATAACCGGGTCCCGGGCGGCAGCGACGCCGGCCCGGTCCTTCAGGTTTCCTTCAGTTTTTTCAGGCCTCCCTCAGTCCTTCGTCAGATCGCCGCCGTGGTCTGCGGCAGCGCCCGCGCGCCGGCGGCGATGACGTCGGAGATCTCCCCGATCACCTGCCGCAGCCAGCGCTGCGCGGGATCGGGCTCGGCGCGGACGTGCCAGACCTGGCTGATGTCGATGCCGCGCAGCGCGAACGGCAGGTTCCGGCAGGCGAGCTGGCCCGCGAAGCCGGTGGCCGGCACGAAGCTGTCCGGCAGCACGGTGATCAGGTCGGACTGCTGCACGGCCATCGTGCCGGTGAAGAAGCTGTTGACCGTCATCGCCACGTGCCGCTTGCGGCCGATCATCGCCAGCGCGTCGTCGACGAAGCCGTGCGCCCGGCCCGCGAAGCTCACGCGCAGGTGCGGCGCGGCGCAGTAGGCCTCCAGCGTCAGGGCGCCGGGCTCGGCCAGCGGGTGGTCGGCGCGCATGACGCAGACATACCGGCTCGCGTAGAGCGCCTCGCGCCGGAAGGCCGCGCTGTCGTCCTCGACCAGCAGCTGCTCAGTCAGGTCGGGGAAGAAGCCGATCGCCAGATCGGCCCAGCCCTGCTCCAGCAGTTCCCGCGGGTCGCGGGTGGTCAGCGGCACGACGCGCAGGCCGACATGGATGCCCTCCGCCAGGAAGCGCCGGCTCAGTTGGGGCACGACCAGCGCCGCCGTCGCGTCCGCCATGGCCAGCGTGAAGCTGACCGTGTTGCCGGCGGCGCGGGGGTCGAAGACCTGCGGCTCCAGCGCCTGCTGCAGCGCCGACAGCGCCCGGCGGACCACCGGCCAGAGGGACTGGGCATGCGGCGTGGGCTCGACGCCGGTGGAACTCGGGATGAAGAGTTCCTCGTGCGTGGCCTCGCGCAGGCGTCGCAGCGCGTTGCTGACGGCCGGCTGGGTGATGGCCAGCCGGTGGGCGGCCCGGGTGACGTGGCGTTCCTCCATCACCACGTCGAAGACGCGCAGCAGGTTCAGGTCCAGCGTCCGGAAGTTGACGGGGCGAGGGGTGCTCATGGGCCGGATGCTAATTCCGTCACGGGTCATTTCCGGCAGTGATGACGCGATTCCCAAGTGCAATTGGCGTGCCCTACGTAAAAACCGCAATATCTCGTCCATGGCGCCACGGCCACCCGCCAAGCGCCACCGAACATCACCCCAGAAGGAACCGCCATGACCACCACCACGCTGAATGTCCAAGTGATGGCTGCCGACGCAGCCCGGGCTCGCACCGCGAGCGCCGCCGGCGAGCGTCTGGTGGGCCTGGTCCTGCGCGCCGGCCACGCCGTCGTCGAATTCGTCCACACCTCCATCGAGCTGCGCCCCCGCGAAGCCGTCCTGCGCGCCGCCGCCGAGCAGTCGGCCGAGCGCCCGGACCTGGCCTTCTCGCTGCGCCGCGTCGCCCGCAACGGCTGGATGATGTACTGAACCGTGTTTCTTCAGGACGCCTGACCAGCGTCCCTCCTGCAAGGAAAAGCCGGGCCGCGAGGTCCGGCTTTTTCTTTGTCGCGGGGAAGCCGCACCCGGGTGTCGGGAGACAGCCGGACTAGCAAATCCAAGGGAGTGTGCGAGTCGTGATCCGTCAAACGCGGGAACGATGAGCCGCCTTCCCCGGCGTTTTGATCAAGGTCAAGCCCTTCGCAAAGCAGCATCGACGCCTTGTTGTTGAAAGCGAGGCAAGCGATGGAATTCCTGAACGATGTGGCGCGGGAGCCGCCCCGCCATGACCCGGCGGGCGCGGGATATGGACCCGGAACCGTCAACTCGACGCGACGCGTCGTGGGGGTGTCCGAGCCGGACTCCACCTACCTCGCACCTCGACCCAAGCCGCCGAACTGGTCGGAGCGCTCTGGTCGGGTCTTCGACTTCCTGGACACCCCGGTCGATCTCCGGGACAAGGTGCCTTACCGCCGCGAGTTTCTGGACAACTACGACCCCAATGTCGATTCGCTGCTACCGACCCAGCTTGCAGACAGCCTGTACAGGACTGCGCACTGGGAGAACGGCCCGCATCATTTCTACGGCGCCGTGACGCTGATGACCGAGTTCATAACGGAACTCTGCTGGTCGTCCTCGAAGCTGGAAGGTTGCAACTTCACGCTCGCGGAGACAGCCTCCATCATGCGTCTGAACGAGCAACTGGCGACCGCGTCCGCCGAACAGAGCGGCGACATGCGCATCGTCCTGAATCACAAGCGGGCGCTGGAGCTGATCGCATTCGATGCGCCGCGCCGCGTGAGCTTCGAATTCCTTCTGCGCCTTCAAGGTTGCCTGATCGACGGTCTCCAGCCCCCGGCGCTTTGCGGTCGGGTGCGGAACATCGTGGTCCAGGTGACCGGCACGGCCTACACCCCGGGCGGCATTCCGGTCCAACTCGAAGAGCTGCTCCAGCAGATCGCCGTCAAGGCCGCCGCGATCCGGAACCCCGTCGAGGCCGCCTTCTTCCTGTGGGTTCACATTGCCTATCTGCAGGCCTTCTCCGACGGGAACAAGCGCACCGGTCGGCTCGCCGCCAACCTGCCTCTCCTAACGGGCCACTGCGCGCCGCTCAGCTTCGGAGGCGTCAAGGCGCACGACTATGCAGTCGCCATGCTGGGCGTCTACGAGCGCCAGGATGTCTCCGTCGCGGTAGACCTGTTTGAGTGGATGTATCGACGCTCGATGCAGAAGTATCCGTGGATGCTGGCGGAGAGCGGATCAAGGAAAGATCCCCGGTACTCGCGCTTCTATCGGCAGCTGAGCCCCGCCATGCGTGCGGTGGTCGTCGACCGGAAACCCGCCGGCACCGCCGCGTCCGAGCAGCAAGTTCCTGTCGGGGACGAGGCGATGTTCCTGGAATTCCTGCTCGATGAACTCGCAGGCTTGTACGAAGGCAACTGCAGGCGTCACGGGCTCTCGCAGGAACAGGTCACGACGTGGTTCGACGTTGGGCGTCCTCATTGAACAGAGCGGCAGGGCATTCACGTGCCCTGCACAATCGACGGATGTCCCACGTCTCCCTTCTAGATGCCGCCGGCTTCGCAGGCGCGAATGCGCTGGCGATCTACGGCGCGCTGCTGGTCCTGGTCACCGGCACGACCTGGCTCGTCGCGCGCGCCTTGCTGCCGGACCGTGGCGGTCAGGCCGCCGCGCCGGAGCCGCTCTCCCCGGTTTCGCTGCTGCTGCGCTTCGCCGCCGGCTTCGCGTTCCTCATCGGCGGCGCGATGCTGTTCGCCGAGATCGCCGAGGAACTCCACACCGAGCAGACGCTCGGCCAGCTCGACGAGGCCTTCATCGTCGCGATGATCGAGCACGTGCCCGACCTCGCGCTGCACCTGTTCTACCTGATCACCTTCGTCGGCAACCGGGAGACGCTGATCGCCCTCGGCATCGCAGTGACGGTGGGGTTGCTGGTCCTGCGACGCCGCGGACTGGCGCTCGGCTGGGCGCTGGCGATGCTGGGCAACGCCGCACTGAATCCGGCCCTGAAGCAGATCTTCGAACGCGCCCGCCCGGTTCACCCGACCCACTGGCTCACCGAGGACGGCTTCAGCTTCCCCAGCGGCCACAGCTCCGGCTCGGTGATTGCGATGGGCATGCTGGCCTACCTCGCCGTGCGCCTGCTGCCCAGGCGCTGGCACGTGACGGCCTGGATCGCGGCCGCCGCGTTGGCCTTCTCGGTCGGCGCGAGCCGCATCTTCCTGCGCGTGCATTTCCCCAGCGACGTGCTGGCGGGCTTCGCCTCCGGCGCGGCCTGGCTCACCGTCTCGATCGTGAGCATCGAACTGGCGCGTTGGGCGCGGCGGAGACGCACCGGGCGTCAGGCCAGCGGCGTCGAGTTCACGCGCTGAAAGAGCCCCGCCGTCTCGTCGACGTCCCAGCGTTCGACGACGGCCGTGCGCGCCGGTCCGGTCCGGATCACGTTGACCGAATTCGGGATCCCGCCGCGCACGCGGATGCTCAGCGCGGTGCCGGCCTGCACTGCCCAGACCGGGTGCGGCAGGTCCGTCCTTCGTTCGTGCAACGGCAGCACGTAGGGCAGATGGATATGGCCGCCGACCACGGCATCCGCGCCGGCCTCCGACCAGCGTCGCACCGCCTTCGCGTGGCCGCGCAGCAGGTTGGACACATCCACGGTCTTGATCACCGCCACCGGCTGGTGCACGGCCACGAGCCGCACCTGACCGGGCTTCGCCCGCGCGAGCCGTTGCGCGGTGCGCTCGATCTGCGGGTCGGAGACCTCGCCGTTCTTGTGCCGGTAGCGGCGCGTCGTGTTGAGCGCGACGACCAGAAGATCGTCCGTTTCGAACTCGCCGTCCTCGGCGGGACCGAACGCGCGTTCGTAGCGCTGGTAGGGATGCAGCAGGCGCGTGGCCACGGCGTACAACGGGATGTCGTGATTCCCGGGGATGACCAGCCGCGCCGGCACGCCGAGCTTGTCGACGAAGGCCTTCGCGCGCGAGAACTCGATCGGCCGCGCGCGTTGCGTGATGTCGCCGGTGATGAGCAGCAGGTCGGGCTTCAAGTCGCCGCACAGCCGCTCCAGCGCGCCGACCGCCATCGGCCGCTCGGTCCCGAAATGCGGATCGGACATCTGGAGCACGACCGTCATCGGTCCGATCCGGTCGTGGCGATGTCGGTCTCGGCGCCGGAGGCAGCGGCGATGGCGGCCTGCGCCTGCCGACGTTCCTCCGACAGCCCGTCCGGCCGGATCAGCATCAGCGGCTGCGGGGCGACCTCGAAGCGCACGGGCAGGCGCATCCACAGCACCTCGCCGTCGGTCGCGACCTTCACGCGGCGCGCGCCGAAGCGTCGGCTGCGGACGGTCAGGCGGGTGAAGGGGAAGTTGACGATCTGGTCCGCCTCCGCCAGCTTGCCCATCGCGCCGCGCGCGAGCAGCTTCAGCAGTCCCCAGCGGCCGACCGGCTTGAGCATCACGCCGGCCAGCTCGCCGCGATCGATCGCCTGCGCCTCCGGCAGGCCGACCTGCTCCATCTGGAGCGCGTTGTTGCCGACGAACACCGTCGGCGTACGGACCTGTCGCGGCTGCCCGTGCATCTCGATGGTCAGACCGAGACTGCGGTGGCCTCGCAGGATCGTCGCCAGCACCGCGCCGACGGCGATCAGCCGGCTGCGTCCGAACTGCCGCTTCCAGACCTCACGATCCTCGAGCGACTGGGA
Organism: Roseateles chitinivorans; assembly: GCF_050632145.1. Lineage (GTDB taxonomy): Bacteria > Pseudomonadota > Gammaproteobacteria > Burkholderiales > Burkholderiaceae_C > Roseateles > Roseateles chitinivorans_B. The sequence continues at coordinate 2,552,255 of NZ_CP192577.1, read as the reverse complement.
GTAGAGCCCGAGGCTCGCGTTGACGTTGAAGACCCGGTCGTTGAGCAGGCCCACCTGGACCGGCGAGGGCTGCTCCTCCAGCAGCACGCGCAGCGCGCCGTCGAGGTCGGACGGGATCCCGTGCGTCCGGGCGAAGTAGTTGAAGGTGCCACGCGGCAGCACGCCGAAAGTGCAGCCGCTGCCGAGCACTTCCTGCACGACGCCGTTGATCGTGCCGTCCCCGCCGGCGGCGACGACGACGCCATCCACTTCCCGCGCGCGACGCACCGCTTCGCGGGCCGTCTCGGCCAGCTTGCCGGGCGCTTCGATGGGGAGCAGATGCACCTCGCGGCTGGCCGCGCGGCAGGCGGCCTCGACGGCGGGCCCGACTTCATCCCGGTTGCCCCGGCCCGAGGCGCGGTTGAACACGACGAAGAGCGGCGGAAGGCGGGACGCGGACGGCTGGGGCATGGGCGAGGAGGCGCGCGGCAAGGCGGAAAGCTGGAACGATAACCGTCCCGGCAAGCCGGACGCCCGCCCGCAGCCTCCGGCGCGGGCCTCGGGTGCCGCGCTCCTTACACGCCGCCGGGCAGCGGTGCGTCCGGATGCACCAGCCGGGCCTGGCGCAGCTCGCGCCAGAAGTCGACCGGGACCGTCTCGTTCAGCGCGGCGCGGTCCTCGGCGAGGCGGCTCGGCTGGCTGGCACCGGGAATGACGGCAGCCACCGCGGGATTCGCGAGCGAGAACTGCAGGCCCGCGGCCTTCATGCTGATGCCGTGGCGGTCGGCGATCGCCTTGATGCGGGCCACCTTGTCGAGGATGGCCGGCGTGGCGGGCGCGTACTCGAAGTTCGGTCCGCCGACCAGCGCGCCCGAGCTGTACGGGCCGCCGACGACGATGCCGAGTCCCTGCGCGGCGACCTCCGGCATGAGACGCTGCAGCGCGCGATCGTGATCGAGCAACGTGTAGCGGCCCGCGAGCAGGAAGCCGTCCGGCCGCGCGCTGTCCAGCGCCATCACCAGCTCGATCGGCTCGACGCGGTTGACGCCCAGGCCCCAGGCCTTGATGACGCCCTCGTCGCGCAGCCGGTCCAGCGCCTTGAAGGCGCCCTTGCGCGCGCCTTCGAACACGCCCAGCCACTCGTCGCCGTAGAAGTCCTGCGCGACGTCGTGCACCCAGACGATCTCGATGCGGTCGGTCTTCAGCCGCTTCAGGCTGTCCTCGATCGAGCGCAGCGTCGCGTCCTCGGAGTAGTCGTTGACGATCTTGTTGGGGCGGCCGTACTTGAAGACGTCGCCCTTCTCGCCGTTGTCGCGGGCGCTGACGTCCTCGACCTCGTCGAGGATCAGGCGGCCGACCTTGGTGCTGATGACGTACTCGTCGCGCGGCCGGCCGGCGAGCGCGTCGCCCATGCGGATCTCGGCCAGGCCGGCGCCGTAGAACGGCGCGTTGTCGAAGTAGCGGATGCCGTCGTTCCAGGCGGCGTCCACCGTGGCACGGGCTTCGGCCTCGGGAATGTCGCGGAACATGTTGCCCAGCGGCGCGGTGCCGAAGCCCAGCTTGCCGGGGAGAAGGTCTTTCAGAGCCATGGGGTGTCCTTTCGGGAAAGAGTGACCTGCTCCCAATCTAGGGGCTCAGCGGCGATTCATGAAATTGAATCGGTGAACTGCTGATATTCGCGTCGTTCATCAACGCCGCTACCAACGCCGTCACACCCGGCTGTTCCGCGGCCTGCCCCGAATGGCAGAGCATCAGCGTGCGCAGCGCCCACGGTTCATCGAGACGGGCGATGTGGACGCCCGCCGTCCGCTCGCGCTCCGCCGCGCTGCGCGACATCACCGCGACACCGGCGCCGGCCTCGACGAGCCGGACGACTGCTTCGAAGCCCGAGACGCGCACACGGTGATGCGGCACGCGGCCGCTGCGCGCGGCCTGCGCCAGCAGGAACCGGCTCAGGCCGCTGTCGGCACCGAGTCCGACGAAGGGACGATCCAGCAGCTCGATGAAGCGCACGCGCTTCGGCGCGCGACCGCGCTTGACCACGGGCAGCAGCGCGACCAGTTCGTCCTCCACCCAGGGCCGGGCCGTCAGGCCCGTCGTGTCGACGTGGTTGGTGACGATCGCGACATCGGCCATGCCTTCGCGCAGAGCCTGCAGCGCGGCATCGCTGGGCATCTCCTGCAGTTCGACGTCGATGTCCGGATGGTCCGCGAGAAAGCGGCCGAGCCGGGGCGGCAGCGCCTCGACCAGGGCCGCCGTGTTGCCGAGCAGGCGGACCGTGCCACGCAGCCCGCGGCCGAAGGCCGACATCTCGATGTGCAGCGAATCCAGCTCGGACAGCACCCGCCGGGCCTGGCGCGACAGCGCCCGGCCCGCGTCGGTCGCCACGACGCCCGCCTTGGAACGGTCCAGCAGGCGCACGCCGACGCGGTGCTCGAGCCCTTTCAGACGCGCGCTCGCCGCCGCGAGCGACAGGCTCATCGCCGCCGCGCCGGCGGTGATCGAGCCGTGCGCGACGACCGCCTCGAACAGCTGCAGGTCGAAAGGGTCGACGCGATAGTCGATCGGGCGGGCGGTGGCGCGCGTTGCGGTCATCGAGGCTTTCCGGATCTTGGAGGTCTTCGAACTCATCCTCTTGCGAACACGAAGGATATCCGCCGTACATCGAGATCGACAGCCTCGCGGCCCGCCTCGAAGATGCGCCGCATGGCTTCCACCTCCTTCGCGGCGCTCGCACCCTGGCTCGGCATCGGGCTGGTCTTCGTCCTGGCCGGCGGCGTCAAGGGCGTCACCGGCATGGGCCTGCCGACCGTCGCCATGAGCCTGCTCGGCCTGTGGATGGCGCCCGCGCAGGCGGCGGCGCTGCTGGTGATGCCGTCGCTGGTCACGAACATCGCGCAGTGCCAGGGGCCTGCCTGGCGCCGCATCGTGACGACGCTGTGGCCGGTGTGGCTCGGCATGGTCATCACAACGGTGTGGGGTCCCGACCTGAGTTCGATCGCACCGATCGACGCGCGGCTGGCCCTGGGCGTCATCCTCGTCGTCTACGGCTTGTGGGGCCTGTGGAAACCCGTCGTCCCGCAGGTCTCGCCGCACGCCTGGTGGATCGGCCTGGCGGCCGGACTCGCGACCGGTTTCGTCACCGCGTCGACCGCCGTCTTCGCGCTGCCGCTGGTGCCCTACCTCCAGGCCCTGCGGCTGGACAAGGACACGATGATCCAGGCGCTCGGCCTGTCCTTCACCGTCGCGACGCTGTCGCTGGCCGCGCGGCTGCATTCGTTCGAGAGCGGTTCCGTGCTGTCGGTGTCGTCGCTGGTGGCGCTCGCCGCCGCCTTCGCAGGGTTGGGCGTCGGCGCCGCCGTGCGGGCGCGGATCAGCGCGGCGACCTTCCAGCGCGCGCTGTTCGTCGTGTTCATCGCGCTCGGTGTCGCCAACATGTGGCGGGCGCTATGAACGCGGACTCTCGCTACCCACGCGACCCGCTTCATCCGCATCGCGACGAGCGATGCGAACTGGCCGCGCTGCTGGAACGCGCGTACCGGCTCGCGCTGTGGCTGCACGATGCGGAGCGGGTGGACCGGTCGAACGACACCGTGATCGCGGACGACCCCGTCGACTCGCCCGCGGCCTTCGCGGTGCATGTCGCTTCGTCCGAACTGGTCGATGTGCTCGACGAGGCGCGCGCCCGGTTGGTCGCTGGACCTTGCCACACGATTCAGCCGACGATCAGCGCCATCGAAGCGCGCTTGCCGGCTCGCTCATCCGCTCCGCCGGATCGTTGATCGACGCACCCGGGTCACGCCATTCAGACGGCGCGATGCAACGGGAGGCGCCGGCAATGCAGCGCCGACGCCGCATCCACATATCGCCAGGACTTCACCACGAAGGTCTGGCTGTCCATCTCGAGCACGAACTGGCATTGCTCGTTCAGTCCGTACTGCACGGTCCTCGTCGTTCCGTCGTCGCTGAGAAGCGTTCGACGCGCCCACAGCGCACCGTTGAAGTCGCCGACGTAGACGCCGACTGCAGCATTCAGCTCCGGTTCGATATCGATGGTGGAGGCGCAGCCGACCGCTGCGGCGCACAACGCCAAACGCACGACAGCCCGCGCACTTCGATCTTTCATATCGAACTTGACACCGTTTCGAAAGCGACTTTGCTGCCTCGATTCTCCCGCGAGACCATGACAAGGCACGGGCGCATCAGCCTCACGCTGATCATGTTGTCTCAGCAACAGATGCCGCAGATGTCGTAGTTCCCGCGTCGATCCGGAGAGCGGTAGCCGGTGCGTGGACCGGGAGGGTCAGGCGCAACAACACCAGGAACACCCGCACGTACGCGAATGCCGATCCCAGGCTGGATAACAGTCGATTCACGTTGCACCGTCCGCACGTTGGAGTTGCCGATCAAGTTCACTCATTCAGTTCGGTGGCATGTCCGTCTCGGAAGGCGCCTGGATCAAATGCCTTCGGTCACGACGCAGCGAGCGCCGCGAACTCCGGCTCGATCGCATCAGGATAGACCAGCCGCCGAGAACAGCGCACCGCCATGGACCGCGAGCAACAGGACCAGCGTCGGCATGGCGGCGATGGCCACCTTGCCCGCACCGCCCCGCCGAGTGGCAAGCAGGATCACGACCAGAGCGGCAAGCACGCCCCAAGGCAGGTTCCGCGTCCATCCGTTCCGGAGTTCGTCCTTGAAGGCGTCTCTCGAGACATCGCGCCGAGCTTCCTCCAGCTCCTGTTCCGCGAGACGCTCCACGCGATCGAGCTCTTCCCTCGAGTGAACCCGCCCCGCCATCGGCGGCGTCACTTCCGAGCCGGTGCGAATCTCCGATGTGCCTGTCACGGCAAGGAGCCCGCTGACGAGGACCGCGCCGATCATGGCGACGAGCCCCCACGCGAACGCTACGAGAAAAGGTGCAATGCGGATCGTCATGCGCGAGTGGGGCCGATTCGAATCAATGGGGTCGCTTGATGCCGATCGGCGACCGGGCTCCCACGGCAGCAGCTTACCGATCTCCTGTCGAGGCCGTTTCCGGTCGCCAGCCCAGCGCGCGACTATCGCCCGCAGGCTCGCTTGCCTCCGCCCCGCAACCGTCCCTTACACTCGCCGCGCAACGACAACGCTATCCCCCTTCATGAAGAGCACCAAGTCCGCCCGCACGCCGCCCTCCAAGGTGACGCTGGGCATGGTCGCCGAAGTCAGCGGGGTCTCGCCGAGCACCGTCTCGCGCATCCTCAACGGCACCGCCGTCGTCAGCCAGGAGAAGAAGGACGCCGTCGACCGCGCGATCGCGGACCTCGGCTTCGTCCCGAATCCGATCGCCCGCGTGCTGGCCGGCGGACGCTCGCTGAGCGTCGGCGTCGTGACCCAGGCGATCGACAGCCCTTATTACGGCGTCGCGCTGCGCGGCATCGAGGAAGTCCTCGACGCCGCCGGTTATGTGCCGCTGTTCGCCAGCGGCCACTGGAATGCCAAGGAAGAGCAGCGCTGCATCGACACGCTGCGCGCGCGCCGCGTCGACGGGATCATCGTGCTCACCGGCCGGCTCAGCGACGACTCGCTGCGCAAGCTCGCCAAGGAGCTGCCGGTCGTCGTCACCGGCCGCACCTTGAAGGCGCCCAGCCTGTACGCGCTGAACTTCAACGATTTCGAAGGCGCGCGGCTCGCCACGCATCACCTGCTCACACAGGGCCACCGCAAGATCGCGTTCATCACCGGCGACCCGGTCCACCCCGATGCGCAGGAGCGTCTGAAGGGCTACCGCGCGGCGCTGGAAGCCGCCGGCGTGAAGTACAAGCCGGCGCTGGTGCTGCCGGGCCTGTTCCAGGAAGACAGCGGCGTGATGGCCGTCGAGCGCCTGATCGACAGCAGGGAGCCGTTCACCGCGATCTTCGCGGCGAACGACCAGATGGCCTTCGGCGCGTCACTGGCGCTGTACCGCCGCGGCCTGCGTGTGCCGGAGGATGTCTCCATCGTCGGCTTCGACGATCTGGCCGGCGCCGCGCACTGCATCCCGCCGCTCACCACGATCCACCAGGCCGGTCTCGAGCTCGGCCGCTGCGCCGCCCAGGCGCTGCTGGACCTGCTCGGCAACAAGCTCCCCACCGTCCAGCTCCCCGAGCCCCGGCTGATCATCCGGTCATCGACACGCGCGCTCTGACGCCAGAGCCCTTCCCCAAAGTCCTCGGTGGCAAAACCGTGGAAGTGCGGTGGTGATGAGGGACGGCTGGGCGTGGGGTTCGGACGCTTGCCGTCCGGGCCCCATGCACAGGCGGCCGACGCCCCGGTCGAGGCACACGGGCCACCTCCCTAGCGATAACCCTGGTACGGTCACGCTACGCCTTTCGCTATCATGAAAGCGCTTTCATAAACAGAACGACGACGGAGACAGACAGCATGCGGCAGTGGGCCCGATGGCTATCGGCGGTTGCTTTGACCCTGGGCGCGTCCCAGGCGGGGTCGGGCGTTGCCGCGCAGACGTCCACACCGGCAGCGGTCCCGTCGACAGTCACGACCACGCTGACCGTCGCGGCCTTCCCCGCCATCGACGAGATCGTCCGCAGCGCCCTGCCGGCCTGGAAGGCGCTGCATCCCGACGTCGACGTGAAGATCGTGAGCCGCGAGCTCAACGACCACCACACCGCGATGACGACGGCCTTGTCGACCGCCAAGGGCCTGCCCGACGTGATGGCGCTGGAGGTCGGTTACCTCGGCCGCTTCGCGCAGGGCACCGGGCTCGAGGATCTCTCCGTCCCGCCCTACAACCTCAGCGTCGACAAGTCGCGCTTCGTCACCTACGCCTTCGACCAGGCCACCACGCCCAAGGGCGCGGTGCTCGCCGTGCCCACCGACATCGGCCCCGGCGCCCTGCTCTACCGCACCGACCTGCTGGCCAGGGCCGGGCTCAAGGAGTCCGACCTGACCACGAGCTGGGAGGGCTACGTCGCCGCCGGCGTGAAGATCAAGGCCGCGACCGGCGCCTACCTGATGGCGCACGCCCGCGACATGAAGGACATCCTGATCCGCACCGGCCTGGAGCCGGGCGAAGGCCTGTTCTTCGACAAGGACTCGCGCCCGCTGGTGAACACGCCGCGCTTCGTCCGCGCCTTCGAGCTGGCCCGCGCCGTGCGCCGCCAGCAGCTCGACGCCAAGGTCATCGCCTGGTCCTCCGACTGGTCCGAGGGCTTCAAGCGCGGCGGCATCGCCACGCAGATGTCGGGCGCGTGGCTGGCCGGCCACCTGAACACCTGGCTTGCCCCCAGCACCCGCGGCAAGTGGCGCTCGGCGCAACTGCCCGAGGGCGCCTTCGCGGCCTACGGCGGCAGCTTCTTCGCCATCGCCCGCCACGGCGACGCGGCCCGCAAGCCGATGGCCTACGAGTTCATCCGCTTCATGACGATGAACCGCACGCAGCAGCTCGCGGCCTTCAAGGCGCAGGACGCCTTCCCCGCGCTGATCGACGCGCAGACCGACCCCTTCTACGACCTGCCCCTGCCCTTCCTCGGCGGCCAGCAGGCCCGCCGCGACTGGCGCGAGGCCGCGGACCACATCCGCGCCTTCCCCGTGCACAAGCAGGACAACTTCGCCAAGGAAGTGATCGACACCGAACTCGACAAGGTGCTCGACCGCGGCAAGGACATCCCCACCGCCCTGGCCGACGCGCAGCGCCTGCTGCTGCTGCGCGCGCACCGCTGACCCGGGACCCCTCCGATGAGCTTCCGCCTCCCTCAAGCCCTGCGCCTGTCGCCCCGCTACGCGCCCTACGCGCTGCTGGCGCCGTTCCTGCTGCTGTTCGTGGTCTTCGGACTGTTCCCGCTGCTGTTCTCGCTCTACCTGGCCTTCCACAGCTGGGAACCGACCAGCGGCCTGGGTGCCATGCACTGGGTCGGCCTGGACAACTTCGCCTTCGCGCTGCAGGACGAGTGGTTCTGGAAGTCGCTGCGCAACACCGGCTGGCTCGCGGTCGCCTCCGGCGTGCCGCAGCACCTGGTCGCCATCCCCCTCGCCACCTTCCTGCACCTGGCCTTCAAGCGCTGGCGCAACCCGATGGTCGGGGCCTACTTCCTGCCCTACATCACGTCGTCGGTCGCGATCGCGATCCTGTTCAGCTCGCTGTTCTCGACCGACTACGGCCTGATCAACCTCGCCATCGCCACGCTGCGCGAGATCCCGGTGCTCGGCCACCTGGTGCCGCAGGCCGCCGTCGACTGGCTCAACGATCCCGACGCGCTCAAGCCCGCCATCTCGATGATCGTGTTCTGGCGCTACGTCGGTTTCAACGTCGTGCTCTACCTGGCCGCGCTGCAGACCATCCCGCCCGATCTCTACGAGGCCGCGACCATGGACGGCGCCAGCCGCCTGCAGCAGTTCTTCCACATCACGCTGCCCAGCCTGCGGCCGATGATCTTCTTCGGCGTGACGCTGAGCGTCATCGGCGGGCTGCAGCTGTTCGAGGAGCCCTTCATCCTCACCGGCGGCAAGGGCGGCTCCGACCAGGCCGGCATGAGCGCCGCCGTCTACCTGTACCGCAACGCCTTCGACTTCAACGACTTCGGCGCCGCCAGCGCGATGTCGTGGCTGCTGTTCCTGGTCGTGGCCGCGCTGACGTGGCTGACCAACCGGGCCTTCCGGCGCAAGGACGACTGAGGGATTCCCTCGCGAACGATCGGGACACCGCCATGAGCACCACGATGCACGCCCCCTCGACGCCGCCGCGGCCCACACCGCGCAGCCACCGCGCCTGACGACCTGGTCCGCCTACCTGCTGGTCGGCGCCGGCGCGCTGATCATGCTGGCGCCGTTCTACTTCATGTTCGTCTTCGCGACGCACTCGCGCACCGAGATCTTCAGCCTGCCGCCGCCGATGTGGTTCGGCGACGACTTCCTGGCCAACGTCGACATCCTGACCAAGCGCCTGCCCTTCTGGCGCAACCTCGGACTGAGTCTCTACGTCGGCATCTGCAACACCGGCCTGACGCTGCTGTTCTGCTCGATGGGCGGCTACGCCTTCGCGATGTACGAGTTCCGCTTCAAGAAGGCGCTGTTCGGGCTGGTGATGGGCACGATGCTGATCCCCACCTTCATGAACATGATCCCCAGCTTCATGATCATGGACCTGCTGGGCTGGATCGACCAGCCGCGCGCGCTCTACATCCCGGGCGCGGCCAGCGCCTTCGGCATCTTCCTGATGCGCCAGTTCATCGGCTCTTCCGTGCCGCGCGAGCTGGTCGAGGCCGCGCGCATGGACGGCTGCGGGGAGCTCGGCATCTACGCCCGCATCGTGCTGCCGCTGCTCAAGCCGGCGCTGGGCACGCTGGGGCTGATCACCTTCATCTCCTCCTGGAACAACTTCATCGGGCCGCTGGTCGTCATGCGCTCGCCCGACATGTACACGCTGCCGCTGGCGCTGCGATCGCTGCAGAGCCCGGTGGACACCGAATGGGGCGCGCTGATGGCCGGATCCGCCATCGCGACGCTGCCGCTGATCGTGCTCTTCGTCCTGTGCTCGCGGCAGCTCATCTCGGGCCTGACCGTCGGCGCGGTGAAGTGACGCCCGACGCCTGCGCCTCTCCTCCAACACCTAGAACAACACCCCGATGTCATCTTCCACGCCTGCCACCTCCGCCTCGACCGCACTCGCGACGGCCGCCGCCAAGGACTTCCCCGCCGACTTCGTCTGGGGCGTCGCCACGAGCGCCTTCCAGATCGAGGGCGCGCACGACGCCGACGGCAAGGGACCGTCGATCTGGGACACCTTCTGCCGCCAGCCCGGCGTGATCGCCGACAGCAGCAACGGCGACGTCGCCTGCGAACACTACCGGCGCTGGGAAGAGGACCTGGACCTGATCAAGAGCCTGGGCGTCGACGCCTACCGCTTCTCGGTGTCCTGGCCGCGCGTGCAGCCGACCGGCCAGGGCGAATGGAACGAGGCCGGGCTGGCGTTCTACGAGAAGCTCGTGGACGGCATGCTCGCGCGCGGCCTGAAGCCTTACCTGACCCTGAACCACTGGGACCTGCCGCAGGCGCTGCAGGACATCGGCGGCTGGGGCAACCGCGTCACCGTCGAGCGCTTCGTCGAGTACGCCGTCGGCATCGCGAAGCGTCTGGGCGACAAGGTCGTCTCCATCGCCACGCACAACGAACCCTGGGTGGTCGCGCAGCTCGGCCATGAGTCCGGCGTCTTCGCCCCGGGCGTGAAGGACCGCAGGATCGCCGCGCAGGTCTCGCACCACCTGCTGCTTAGCCACGGCCTGGCGGTCACCGCCCTGCGCGCGCTGAAGCTGAAGGCCTCGCTCGGCATCGTGCTGAACATGGCGCCGATGTACCCGGCGACGGACTCCGACGCCGACCGCACCGCCGCCCGACTGGAAGACGGCAAGCTGCGCCGCTGGTACATGGATCCGCTCTTCGAGGGCCGTTATCCGCAGGACGTGCTGGACTACCTCGGCCACGACGCGCCCTACGTCGAGGCCGGCGACATGGCGAAGATCCAGGTGCCCATCGACTTCGTCGGCATCAACTACTACTCGCGCGGCATGATCAGCGCGAACGGCCCGGTCGACAACAAGACCAGCGGCCTGGAGCTGACCGACATGGGCTGGGAGGTCTATCCGCAAGGCCTGACCGACCTGCTGGTGTCGATCAAGCGCGACTACCCCGGCGCCAAGCGCCTGTACGTGACGGAGAACGGCGGCGCCTTCCCCGATCCGGTCGGCACCGACGGCCGCGTCCACGACGAGGACCGCACCCGCTACCTCGACACGCACATCGCCGCCGTGGGCGACGCGCTCGCGCAGGGCGTGCCGATGGCCGGCTACATGGTGTGGAGCCTGCTCGACAATTTCGAATGGGCCTCGGGGTACGTCAAGCGCTTCGGCATCGTGCATGTCGACTACGCGACGCAGCAGCGCACGCCCAAGGACAGCGCGCTGGCCTACAAGGATTTCGTCGTGCAACAAGTGTCACAACGGCGCACCGCGCGCCAGGGCTGATCCGGGAGACCGTCATGGGACAAGTCACGCTGCGCGGCATCCGCAAGCGCTACGGCGATCACGAGGTGATCCAGGGCATCGACCTCGACGTCCGGGACGGCGAGTTCATGGTCTTCGTCGGCCCGTCGGGCTGCGGCAAGAGCACGACGCTGCGCATGATCGCCGGTCTGGAGGAGATCACCGGCGGCGACCTGCTGATCGACGGGACCCGCGCCAACGACCTGCGCCCCGCCGACCGCGGCGCGGCGATGGTGTTCCAGAGCTACGCGCTCTACCCGCACATGACCGTCGCCGAGAACATGGGCTTCGCGCTGAAGATGGCCGGCGTCGGCCGCTCCGAGCGCGACGAGCAGGTGCGCCGCACCGCCGAGATCCTGCGCATCACCGACCTGCTGCAGCGCACGCCCAAGCAGCTGTCGGGCGGCCAGCGCCAGCGCGTGGCCATCGGCCGCGCGATCGTGCGCAAGCCCAAGGTCTTCCTGTTCGACGAGCCCTTGTCCAACCTGGACGCCGCGCTGCGCGTGGACATGCGCATCGAGCTCACGCGGCTGCACCAGCAGCTGGGCACGACCATGATCTACGTCACCCACGACCAGGTCGAGGCGATGACGATGGGCGACCGCATCGCCGTGTTCAACAAGGGCCGCATCGAGCAGCTCGGCGCGCCGATGGACCTCTACCGCCATCCGGCCAACGAGTTCGTCGCCGGCTTCCTGGGCGCGCCGAAGATCAACTTCATCGAGCGCCCGACGGCCAACGCGCCGGGCGCGGCACGGCGGCTGTGGGACTCGCTCGGCGGCGCGTCGCGCCCCGCGGCGAACCGCCTCGGCCTGCGCCCCGAGCACCTGCTTCTGGGGACAAGCCACGACGAGGGGGCGGTGCCCGCCACGGTGGTGCTCGCCGAGCACCTCGGCGACACCTCGATCCTGCACCTGCGCGTCGACGGCATCGCCGACCTGCTCACCGCCAAGCTCCCCGCGGGCGCGGCGTCGCTGCACGACGGCGACACCGTCCGACTGATCGCCGGCGCCGACCACGCGCTGGCCTTCGACGCCGAGGCCCGCGCGCTCGAACCGCGCGCCGCCACCTCCGGCACGGTCCCCGTCGCGGCCTGAACCGCGACGCCCCGGCGACGCCTCGCGGGTCGCCCGGCCGGTCTTCGTGCGCGAAGGTCCGGCCCCATTTCCGCAGTACCCCCGCGCCCACGTGTGGCGCGGATCCCCTCGCTAGGGAAAGTCAGTAGAGGTCCCAAGTCCGAAGCGGATAAATTCTGAAAGCGCTTTCAGAGTTACCGCCGAATACACGGATCCAGCTTGCCCTGCAGACAATCGGGCCCGCCATCGCATGGGGGTCAAGGCCAAGACTGAGAGATAACAAGGAGACAAGATGAAGCACGTCCACCCCACCCGAGCGCGGCAGGTCCGCGGACTGCAGCGCCAGCCCGTCGCGGCCGCCTGCGCCCTGTTGTTCTTCGCCGCTGCCGCGCATGCGCAGCAAGCCCCCGCGGCGCCTGAATCGGCGGCCTCCGAGGCGCAGCGCAAGGCCGACGCGACGATCGACACCGTCGTCGTCACCGGCATCCGGCAGTCGCTGGACACCTCGCTGAACCTCAAGCGCCAGCAACGCGGCGTCGTCGACGGCATCGTCGCGGAGGACATCGGCAAGTTCCCCGACACCAACCTGGCCGAATCGATGCAGCGCATCTCGGGCGTGTCGATCGACCGCTCGATGGGCGAAGGCTCCAAGGTCACCGTCCGCGGCGTCGGCCCCGACTTCAACCTGGTGCTGCTGAACGGCCGCCAGATGCCGGCGTCCTCGATCCAGGATACGGGCCCGTCCAACTCGCGCGCCTTCGACTTCGCGAACCTGGCCACGGAATCGATCTCCGCGCTGGAGGTCTACAAGACCAGCCGCGCCAGCTCGCCGACCGGCGGCATCGGCGCGACGATCAACATCAAGACGGCACGTCCGCTGGACACGAAGAAGACCGTGGCCAGCATCGGCGTCAAGGCCGTGCACGACCAGGCCAACTCGCGCCTGCCGGACAACATCAAGGGCGACAGCACGACCCCCGAGGTGTCGGGCATCTTCAGCACGACCTTCGCCGACGGCATGTTCGGCCTGGCGGTGACCGGCAGCTTCCAGAAACGCGACGGCGGCTACAACTCCGCCGGCGTGCCCGGCGGCTGGCTGCCCTTCAAGGGCAACGAGGTCCGCACCCCCAACCTGCCGGCGCTGCCCCAGCCCGGCGAGGCCGGCGCGGGCGACATCACCAACCGGCCCGGTCCGAACGACGTCTACTCGCTGCCGCAGAACGTCAACTACAACATGAACGGCTTCAGCCGCGAACGCACGAACGGTCAGGTGACCTTCCAGTTCGCGCCGACGAAGTCGCTGACGACCACGCTGGACTACACCGCGTCGCAGAACAAGGTGCACACGCGCCGCAACGACCTGTCGGCCTGGTTCAGCTTCGGCCCGTCGACCAGTTCGTGGACCAACGGCCCGGTCTCCGCGCCGCTGAACTACACCGAGCTGATCGCCGCCGGCAACGCCGACCTGGCAATGGGTGGCGCGGACTTCGCGACGAAGAACGACAACAAGTCGCTCGGCTTCAACGCCGACTGGAAGGCCACCGACCGCCTGCGCTTCGAGTTCGACGCGCACAAGTCGACGGCGACCTCCGGTGCCGACGGCCCGTGGGGCACGAACAACGTGATCGGCACGGCCAGCTTCAACCGTGGCCAGACGGGCGTCGACTTCACCAACGAGATGCCGATCCTGATCATGCCGACGACGCAGCGCGATGCGTCCAAGCAGCTGGTGACCGGCTCGGCCTTCCGCAACAGCTACATGAAGTCCGAGGTCGATCAGCAGCAGGTGCGCGGCACCTTCAAGATCACCGACGAATCGAAGCTGGACTTCGGCGCCGGCCTGACCAAGATCAAGAACCGCTCGGCCTATTCCAACGTGCAGCTGGACACCTGGGGCGGCGCGACCAACCCGGGCGACTATCCGGACAACGTGTGGCTGCCGCAGGACCTGCGACAGTTCTTCGGCAAGCTCGGCGGCATCAACGACCCGCGCCAGTTCACGCAGTTCTACACCTTCGACTTCGGCACCGTGCGCGACCTCGCCGCCAAGGCCTGGAGCGACCCGAAGATGTATGAGGCGTCGAACGTCTTCTCGACGGACCGCCGCACGACGGAGAAGTCCACCAGCGCCTTCGCCGAGTACACCCGGGAATGGGAACTGGGCGTGCCGATGAGCGCGACGGTGGGCATGCGCTACGAGAAGACCAAGGTCAACTCGAGCGCGCTGGTGCCGACCGCCACGGGCATCACCTGGGGCTCCAACAACGAGCTGACGGTGCTCAAGGGCGCGCCCGGCTTCACCGAGCTGGACGGCAAGTACCACTACTGGCTGCCGAGCATCGACTGGGACGCCGACCTGACCGACAAGCTCAAGCTGCGCGCCAGCTTCGGCACCTCGATCGGCCGGCCGGGCTGGGACGCGATCCAGGGCGGCCAGACGCTGAACGACCTGGCCCGTGTCAACGGGGGCACGGGTGCGCAGGGCAATCCGGGGCTGAAGCCGCTGAAGGCCAAGAACTTCGACCTGTCGCTCGAGTACTACTACGCCAAGTCGAGCTACATCGCGGGGGGCCTGTTCCGCAAGAACATCTCCAACTACATCGGCTCGACGATCGAGAACGCGACGCCGTTCAACCTGTCGACACCGATCGGCGGCAAGCTGTACAACGAGGCCACGACGACCGGCGCCTGCGGCGGCGACCTGACCTGCATCCGCAACTACATCCTGAACACCTACAACGGTCAGCAGGGCGTGGTGCGCACCGGCTTCGACACGAACGGCAACGCGCAGGGCACGATCGCCGGCCAGCCGGGCGATCCGATCGCCAACTTCCAGATCACGGTGCCGGCCAACACGCAGTCCAACAGCCTGAAGGGCTTCGAGCTGAACGTGCAGCACGCGTTCGGGAACTCGGGCTTCGGCGTCGCGGCCAACTACACCAAGGTGAAGTCGGGCCTGAAGTACGACAACATGAGCATCGCGCAGCAGTACGCGCTGATCGGCCTGAGCGATTCCGCCAACCTGGTGGGCTTCTACGAGGACGCGAAGTTCAGCGTGCGCGTGGCCTACAACTGGCGCGACAAGTTCCTGGCCGCGGTCAGCGACGGCAACACGCTGGGCCGCTCGGCGCCGATCTTCACGGAGGCGTACTCGCAGGTGGACGTCAGCCTGGGCTACAACTTCAGCGAGAAGCTGAGCATGCAGGCCGAAGTCATCAACCTGGGCGATTCGATCCTGCGTCAGCACGGCCGGACGTCGGAGGAGGTGTTCTCGGTCACGCAGACCGGCCGCCGCTATATGCTGGGACTCCGCTACAAGTTCTGAGCCCGCGAGGGCCCCTGCCCGCATGAAGCCGATCCTGGAAATCCACGACCTGGTCCCGGGTCGGCTTCCTTCGAACCTGCTCGAGGCCGCGCAACCGGTGGTGTTGCGCGGCCTCGTGTCGCATTGGCCGATGGTGCGGGAGGCGCGACGCTCCGACCGCGCGGCGGTCGACTACCTGCACGACTGCTGGCGCGGCGCGCCGGTGGCCATCATGACGGGGCCGCCGGACATCGACGGCCGCATCTTCTACAACGACGATTTCACCGGCATGAACTTCGGTCGTGCCGACGCGCCGCTGCCGGCGCTGATGGAGGAGCTGCTCAAGCTCGCCGAGGTCGACCGCCCGCCCTGCTACTACGTGGGCTCGACGACGGTGGAGACCTGCCTGCCGGGCTTCCTGGCCGCCAACGACCTGGACCTGTCGCCACTGGCGACCGGCGAAGGCACGGCGCAGGACGCGCTGGCCAGCGTGTGGCTGGGCAACCGCAGCCGCATCGCGCCGCACTACGACCTGCCGGACAACATCGCCTGCGTCGCGGCCGGGCATCGACGCTTCACGCTGTTCCCGCCGGAGCAGCTCGCCAACCTCTACGTCGGTCCGATCGACTTCACGCCGGCAGGTCAGCCGGTGAGCCTGGTCGACCTCAAGCATCCGGACTTCGAGCGCTTCCCGCGTTTCGCGCAGGCGCTCGAGCACGCGCAGGTCGCCGAGCTCGGTCCCGGCGACGCGCTCTACATCCCGAGCATGTGGTGGCATCAGGTCGAGGCGCTGGACGCGTTCAACGTCCTGATCAACTACTGGTGGCGGCAGTCGCCGGCGCACATGGATCCGCCGCTGTTCGCGCTGATGCAGGCGCTGCTGTCGATGCGCGACCTGCCCGCGCCGCAGCGCGCGGCGTGGCGCGGCATCTTCGACCATTACGTGTTCAACGCGGACGCCGACACGGCGGCCCACATCCCCGCGCATGCGCGGCATGCGCTCGCTCCGCTGACGGCGGAAGGCGCGGGCCACCTGCGCGGACATCTGATTCAGCGGCTCAAGCAACGCTGAACACCCGAGACAACATGGAGGAGACGCCATGACTTTCACTTCGCCTGAACCCCACACCCCGCGCCGTCCGGTGAAGCGCGTCGTCATCGCCGGGGGCGGGACGGCGGGCTGGATGATGGCGGCCTGCCTCTCCAAACACCTGGGCAAGCAACTCGACATCCGGCTGGTGGAGTCCGACGAGATCGGCACCGTCGGCGTCGGCGAGGCCACGATCCCGACGATGCTGACCTTCCATCAGCTGCTGGGGCTCGACGAGCGCGAGTTCATGGCGGCGACGCAGGCCACGATCAAGCTGGGCATCCAGTTCGAAGGCTGGCGCGAACAGGACACGACCTACATCCATTCGTTCGGCAGCACCGGGATCGACCACTGGACCGCGGGCTTCCAGCACTTCTGGATGAAGGGCCGCGAGCAGGGGCTGGCGTCGGACTACGGCGACTACTGCCTGGAGCTGCGCGCGGCGAAGGAGAACAAGTTCGCGCATCTGCCTGACGACGGGATCAACTACGCGTTCCACCTGGACGCGACCTTGTACGGGCAGTACCTGCGCCGGTTCAGCGAGGGCTACGGGGTGAAGCGCCTGGAAGGCAAGATCGCCGAGGTGCTGATGCACGCCGACGGCGACATCCGCGCGCTGAAACTGCAGGACGGGACGGAGATCGAAGGCGATCTCTTCGTCGACTGCACGGGCATGCGCTCGGTGCTGCTGGGGCAGGCGCTGGGTGTCGGTTACGAGGACTGGTCGCACTGGCTGCCTTGCGACAGCGCGATCGCGCTGCAGACGGCCTCGGTGCGCGATGCGGTGCCCTACACGCGCTCGATCGCGCATCCGTGGGGCTGGCAGTGGCAGATCCCGCTGCAGCACCGCGTCGGCAACGGCGTGGTCTTCAGCAGCCGTTATACCGACGACGAGACGGCGCGTGCCGCGCTGCTCGGCAACATCGACGGCGAGGTGCTGACGCCACATCGGGTGATCCGATTCAAGCCGGGACAGCGCGAGGTGGTGTGGAAGCGCAACTGCGTCGGCGCGGGCCTGTCGAGCGGCTTCCTGGAGCCGCTGGAGTCGACCAGCATCCACCTGATCCAGCGCACGGCGATCCGGCTGCTGCAGATGTTCCCCAAGGACGGCATCCGGCAGTCCGACATCGACGAGTACAACGCGCAGATGCGCCACGAACTGGAGC
Organism: Roseateles chitinivorans; assembly: GCF_050632145.1. Taxonomy (GTDB): domain Bacteria; phylum Pseudomonadota; class Gammaproteobacteria; order Burkholderiales; family Burkholderiaceae_C; genus Roseateles; species Roseateles chitinivorans_B. Next base: position 2,534,625 of record NZ_CP192577.1, on the reverse strand, counting down.
ACATCCGCGATTTCATCGTGCTGCATTACCACCTGCAGCAGCGGACCGATTCGCCGATGTGGCGCGACATGCGCGAGATGCCGGTGCCGGCCTCGCTGCAGCACCGGCTGGACCTGTTCCGCGAGACGGGCCGCGTGTTCCGCGTGCCCAACGAGTTGTTCACCGAGAACTCCTGGGTGCAGGTGCTGCTCGGCCAGGGACTGGTGCCGGAGCAGCATCACCCGTCGGCGGACCTGATGGGCGACCGGGAGCTGGCCAGCTTCCTCGGCGCGATCACCGCGCGGATCGACAAGACCGTGGCGCAGATGCCGGGGCATCAGCAGTATGTGACCCGGTATGCACCGGCGGCGGTCGCGTCGAGGCCGACGGCCGTCGCCTGACCGCGCAAGCGCGGAGCGCGCGGCGTCCTGAGGCCCGCTCCGCCGTCACCCGCCCGCCCGCCCGCCGCGCCAGGCACGGCGCGGCGCGGTTACGCTCCCGTGGATCCGACCGCGTAAAACACCCAGGGCGAGTCGTTCTTCTGCTTGAAGACGGCGGTGCCCTCGAGCGCCAGGAGTGCCAGGGCACACAACTCGTCGAGGTCGGTGCCGCGGGCACGGAACTGGGCGCGCTCGAAGATGCCGTAGCCCGTGCGATCGCCCATGGCCTTGATCCGGGAGGCGTTGGCCCTGGAAGCGTCGGGGAAGGCGTCGTTCGCCCAGGCCCAGCAGAAGCTCTCCGATTCCGGCAGGTAAGTGCCGATCGGAATGAGCGGAAACGTCGCCGCGCGCCCAGCACCGGTCATCGAGAGGGTGGCGAGGTCCTCATCGATCAGCCAGGCGTCGAAGGGGGCGATCGCCTGCTTGAAGGCGTCCTGCTTGCTGGCGTACTCATCGAGGGCCTGGCGGAGCAGCAGGTCGAACGACTCGTCGATCGAGTCCTTGGGGTCGGCGTGGCGATGCATGGGGTGTCGGGACGATGGATTCGCGCCATTGTGATGGTCGCGCAGGGCCGCCGCATCCCCTCCAGGCGCATTAAGCTCGGCACCTGGGAGGACCCATGCCAGGACACCACGACCCGACATCCGATGACTTCGTCTGCGTCGCGACGCTGGACTCACCGACCGAGGCCCATCTGCTGAAGGGCGTGCTCGAGGCCGTTCATCTCACGCCACACCTGGCGGACGAACACATGGTCCGGAACTATTCGCTGCTGGCGCCGGCACTCGGCGGCGTGCGCGTGCTGGTCCCCGCTTCGGAGGTCGCCGCCGCGCACCGGGCCATCGAGGAATTCGAGTCCGGGGCCTACCGGCTCGACGACGACCCGGACGAGGATCCCGCGGCCAGGCGTTGATGCCGGAGCGGCCTCACCCGTCCGTCTGCGGACCTGACGGGCGATCGATCGATCGCGCGGAGCACGTCTGAACGCCGACACCTCCTGATACGCTTCGCCCACAGAGGTCCGGACCACCGGACCGGGACGAGGGAGGAAGCGATGACCGATCAGACCGTGCCGGCGACCGGCGAGTTCGTGCTCGAGGGAGAAGACCTGACCCCTGCCCCGCTCGAGGAGCGGCAGCGCATGGTGGCGCTGCGCACGGCACTGGCGCTGCTGGCGATCGGTTGCGTGCTGAGCGCAACGGCGTGAGCACCCAACGACACCTGCGTCGCGCGCGGCTGATGGCCCGCGGATCGGTCGCCCTGTTCGTCGTCAGCCTGATCGCAACCATCGCGAGCACACGGACGGCGTGGGCGTGGATCGTGCCGTTCCTGATGTGGAACCACGTCGCCCTTGTCGTCTTCGCCGGTACGGCGATGTGGACGATCAAGCGTCTCGACGCCGCGCCGGCAGGTCGGGCGTCTCCTCGTCTGGGGGAGCTGCTTGCGCCGTGGGTGCTGGCGGCTGCGGCGACCGGCGCCGTCGTCGCCGTGCCGAGCTGGGGGCCGTCGCCGTGGGCGTCTGTCCAGACGAGAGACGGCACGCCAGTGACCAGGCATCAATGGCACGCGGAGGGTACCCGCTACTTCGAGCGCGTCAACGACGGTCCTGCCGTCGAGATCGACGAGGCGACCTACGACCGGCTGAACCAGCGGCTCTATGGCGTGTTCAGTCGCCTCTGGGTGCTCTTCTCGCTGGTCTCGGTCGTGGTGTGGCGCTTCATCGCGCTGCGTCGAAAAGATCTGCTGGAGGGACTGGCGGCGCCTCCGCCGCCGCCAGCCGTGTCGCCCGCATTGCCCGCATTGCCCGCATCGCCCGCTTCGGCATCGCCGGGCGCCGTCGCGCCAGCCGGCCGGGGATCGACCGCGCTGATCGTGGTCATCTGGGTCGGCCTCCTCGGCGCCAATCTGCTCGCGCTATCGGCGCAGAGTGAACGCCTGTTCTGCTCGACCCCGATGCCTGTCCCGCGCGAAGCGACCGTGTTTCTCCTGGTGATGCCCGCGCTGTTCTTCAGCATCGGCGCGTTCTGGACCACGCGTTCGCCGTTCCTGTCACCGTGGATCGCCGAACTCATCGACCAGCGCCTCGGCGCAGGCGGCAGCCAGGCCTTCCTGGCTCGCCTGAAACCGCTGCTGCTCATGGCCGTGGCCAGCCTCGTCGGATCCGCCCACCTGGCGATGAGGTGCTGGCATTCGAATCCGGATGCCTTCAACGGGTCGGTTCCAGGCTTCTTCGCCTCCGCGAGCATCGGCTTTGCGCTGTCGCATGTGATCCTGCGGTGGCGAGGCGTGCCTGGGGTTTAGCGGTGTCGACAGAAGTCTCCGCCATGAACGGGACATCGGGCCTTCGCATTGCCCCTCTCCCTTCATTCCGGAGACCACCCCATGCGCGGCGCCCTCGACTTCACCTCCTGGCAGACGATGCTCTCGACGCTGATCGGGCTCGTCATCGTGTCGCTGATCGCCGTCGGCGTGCGGCTGCTCGTGATGCAGTCGGTGCAGCAGCGGCGCGAGCGCGCCAACCGTCAGATCAATGAACGGCTGAAGACGCTGATCGCGGCGTACAAGACGCTGGGCGGCTCGTTCACCGGCACGCTGGCCGTCGACCCGCGCCATCTGCGGGAACTGCGCCAGCTCGCCGAGCCCGGCACGATGGCGATCGGCGCGTCCGATCGCGCGCGCCGCATGCGCGATGCGGTCGAGGCCGCGCTGTCCGACATCATCCTGCTCGGCACCGATGAGCAGGTGCGGCTCGCCGCGCAGGCGGCGCAGGACATGGTCACGGGCAAGCCGGTGGAGACGGCGGCGCTCGTCGCCTCGTTGCGCGATTTCATCCGCGAGGTGCTGGAGCTCGATCCGATCCCGGCGTCCGTCGTGATTCCGAAGCAGGGGCCGCTGAGGCCGGCAGGCAGCGGAGCCGGCAAGGGCTCCGGCGCCGGTGGGCGTGAAGGCAGTTCACGCGGCGGCGGCGGCGGAGGTGGCGGCGCAGCGGGTGCCGGCGGTCTCGGCGCGGGGATCGGACTCGGCGCGGCGGGCAGCCATGCCGCCGAGGGACCTCAAGCGCCGGAAGAAGATCCGATGAAGTGAGCGCCGCGCCGGCACGCGCCGGGCAAGCGTTGTCTGAGTCGCGCCGTCCCGCTCACCGCGACTTGCCCGCACGCGCCACCACCCGGCCGCCCCAATCGGCCAGCGCGCCGATCCCGGCGACGATCGCGCTCGAAAGCCAGACCCAGTAACCCGTGCCCAGCGCGACGACTTTCAGCCGGATCGAGGTCGTGCTGTTCCAGGACCAGGACCAGAGCGCCTCGCGCACTTGCAGCGCGCCGAGCATCAGCGCAACGGCGGCGCCCAGCACGATCAGCGCAGGCACGGGCTTGCGCAGGGCCAACAGCAGCCAGGCGGTCCACACCAAGGGATTGGCGAGCCAGTGGACCCTGCCATTGAGGTAGCCCAGGCAGAGCAGGAAGAACCCGCTGTGAACGTCGCCCTGGGCGAAGTGGATCGCCGGCAGCGCGAGGGAGCCCAGGTAAAGCAGCACGCTGAAGACCAGGAAGAAGACACCGGGCGACATGGACGTGAAGACTGGAGCAGTTGGCAGCGATGCCGCGCAGTGTGAGCGCCGCGACGCCTGCGACGATAGCCGCGTCTTTCCGGTGCCGGTTCCCGCGACCGAGGGGGTCAGGGCGTGACACCGCGCGCCAGGCGGCGCTCCCAGTTGTACGGCGTCGTCGTCGACACCTTGACCATCCCCGAGGCCTCGAGGATGGGCCGCGAGAAGTCGGTCGAGTCGCTGTGGATCAGCGTCTTCCCCTGCGCCAGCGCTTCGCGCGCACGCGCCGCCGTCAGCGCGCGATAGACGCCTCGTCCGCGCCACGCCGGACGCGTCGCGCCGCCCCAGATGCCGGCGAAGTCCGTGCCGGCCACCGGCTCCAGCCGTCCGGCGGTGATGACCTCGCCGCCGGCCTCCGCGATCCACAGCGACATGCCGTCGGCGCGGGCGAGCCGCTCCAGCAGTGACCGGGTCATCGGATCGGGATCATGGTCGCCGAAGACCTCCGCCTGCATCGCGCACATGCGGGCGACTTCCTGCGGTTCGCGGATGGTGCGCAGCGTCACGCCCTCGGGCAAGGTCACGTCGGCGACCAGCAGGCGCGCTTCGCCGACCATGATCGACTCCGGCGCGTCAGGCTGGAAGCCGTGCTCGAGGAGCGCCTCGTGCAGTCCCGGTGCCAGGTCATGCCCGCGCGACTTCCATTCGACGTGGGTGATGGAAGGATCGGCCTGATAGTGCCGCTGCGCTTCCCCGACGAGCCGGCGGATCTCCGCCGCATCGGCGCCGCCGAGATCGCGGTAGGTCACGAAGCCGCGTCCGCGCGCGAAGGTCACCAGCCGCAGCGGGCCCAGGCGCGTCACGGCAATGGCGCTGGGCGTCTCGGCGTCGGAGCGGAGTTGATCGTCGTAAGCAGCGAGCAGGTCGGTCACGTCTTGCATGGGAACGAGATTACTCCCTCGCCCGCATCAGGCTGAGCACGCAGAACGCCAGGCCGGCGATGCCGGCCGGCAGCGCATACACCAGCAGCGCCTCCCAGCCATGACCGTTGCGCAGCCCGAGTCCGACCAGTCCGACGATGAGCGCCCCGACGCTGCCGATCAGCAGGACGATCAGCGCCATGCCGCGGACCGCGCCGCCCAGCGGGCCATCGAACTCGTCGGCGTCATCCTCGGCGAGGGTCATCCAGAGGACGGGCGAGAGGATGACCAGGAAGGCCCAGTCCGGCACCACGTTGCCGTGCTTCTGGCTCCAGTGCATCAGGCCCAGCGCCATCGCCCCCAGGATCAACGTCCAGATCACGCGTCTCATCTCTTCCCTCGTTGAAAAGCAACGCCGCGCAGTGTGGGACAGCCCGTCGACGCGGCCGTCGCCGCGATGCCGCGGTATCGACAGGCGCAACCACGGCGGTCACGCCGTGACACCGCCAGCGGGGACGGGCACCGCCTCCGCTGCTCGCACCGATGGTGGTGGCGACCCCGGGCGCTACGTCGTCCCTTCACGCTGCTGACTTCCTCCGCGAAAAAATCACGCGCTTCACGACCTCCCAGGTGAAGCTTCATGAGCACGACATCCCGCCGGTCTTTCCTGACGGCCGCGGTCGCCGGCATGGCGAGCAGCCATTCGTTCGCGCAGACCCTCCGCCAGGCGCTCGCCACACCCGCCAACAACGCCACCGGCACCCTCGCCGACGTCGAGCACGTGGTCATCCTGATGCAGGAGAACCGCTCCTTCGACCACTACTTCGGCACGCTCGCCGGCGTGCGCGGCTACAGCGATCCGCGCCCCATCGCCCTGCCCTCCGGCCAGCCCGTCTGGATGCAGCCCGGCACCGCCGTCGGCTCGCAGGTCCTGCCCTACCACTTCGACATCCGCAACACCAACGCGCTGCGCGTCGGCCTGGACCACAGCTGGAAAGGCACCGAGGCCACCTGGAAGGACTGGAACGTCTGGGTGCCGAAGAAGTCGTCCCGCACGATGGGCTACTTCGACCGCAGCGACCTGCCCTTCTATTACGCCCTCGCCGACGCGTTCACCGTCTGCGACGCGTACCACTGCTCGATCTTCGGCCCGACCGACCCCAACCGCTTCTACGCCCTCACCGGCCACAGCAACGCGGTCGTGACCGGCATCGCCGATTCCAAGCTCTACAACGTCACCAACGGCACCTACAACGGCGACATCGCCAACGACAACCCCGCCGGCAAGGGCAACGAGTGGCTGACCTACGCCGAGACCCTGGAGGCCGCCGGCGTGAGCTGGAAGGTCTACCAGGAGTGGGACAACTACGGCGACAACTACCTCCAGTACTTCAAGAACTTCCGCACCGACGCCAACGGGCAGAAGCTGACCAGCGCCTCGCCGCTGTACCGCAAGGGCCGCGCGCTGGCGGCGGGATCGACGCAGGCCAACGCACCGGGCACCACGGGCCAGTGGCTGATCGACCAGTTCGCCGCCGACGTCCGCAGCGGCAACCTGCCGCGCGTGTCTTACATCTGCGCGCCGACCGAGTACTGCGAGCACCCCGACGACACGCCCAACGCCGGTGAGAACTTCACCGCGCGGCTGCTGCAGGCGTTGGTGCAGACGCCCGAGGTCTGGTCCAAGACCGCGCTGATCCTGACCTACGACGAGAACGACGGCTTCTTCGACCACATGCCGTCGGTGATGGCGCCGCTGAACAGCGACCGCGGCCGCACGACGATGACCAACGCCACGCAGGGCGAGATCGCCAACAGCCAGCCGATCGGCCTCGGCCCTCGCGTGCCGACCCTGGTGATCTCGCCGTGGAGCAAGGGCGGCCGCGTCTGCTCGCAGCTGTTCGACCACACCTCGCTGATCCGCTTCACCGAGGAATGGCTGGTCGCGCTCGGCCATCCGCGCAACAGCGTGCAGTGCAACGGCATCTCGCCGTGGCGCCGCGCGGTCTGCGGCGACATGACCAGCGCCTTCGACTTCAAGTCCGGCGGCGCCGAGTTCCCGTCCTCGGTGCCGGCGAACGCCGTGTACTTCAAGGGCTGGGGCACGAAGGACGCGCTGCCGCCGACCAACCAGAGCCTGCCGCGGCAGGAGAAGGCCACCAGCGGCATCCCGCGCCGCGCAGTGCCGCTGCCGTACCGCTCGACCGTCGAGGGCATCGCCGCGACCAACGCGCGCCAGTTCGCGCTGAGCTTCGCCAACGAAGGCAGCGTCACGGCCGCGTTCATCGTCTACTCGACGTTGCGCACCGACGGCCCGTGGCACTACACCGTCGAGCCGAGCAAGCGCATCGACCAGGAAGTCTGGAACTGGAGCAGCGCGCCGCTGCAGCTCGCCGTGCACGGCGACAACGGCTTCCTGCGCGAGTTCCGCATGAGCTTCGACGGCATCGGCCGCCTGGCCGCGACCAGCCTGAAGGAACAGCCCTCGACCGCCAGCATCACGCTGACGCTGCGCAACGCGAGCGCGCAGGCGATGCGCTTCCGCGTCATCGACAACGCCTACGGCGACAAGACCGTCGTGACGCTCGACGTGCCGGCGGGCTCGAGTCGCGACCATGTCCGTGCGGTCACGTCGAGCTACGGCTGGTACGACCTGCTCGTCACCGTCGACGGCGACAACGTCTTCCAGCGCCGCCTGGCCGGCCACGTCGAAGGCGCTGGCCTCGACTTCACCGATCCGGTGCTGAACGGCCTGGCGCAGGTCACGTGGAATGCGCCGCCGGTGCTGCCGCCCAGCACGCCGACGGCCACCTTCAAGGCCGACGTCGACCGCGTGCGCATCGGCGGCAACGTCTCGCTGACCTGGACCGGCCTGCCGTCGAGCACGACGAACTGGATCGGCCTCTACCGCGTCGGCATGACACCCGGCGGTCCCGGCTCGCTGAAGTGGAACTACGTGGCGAGCACGTCGGGATCGCAGGTGTTCGCGCTCGCGGGTCAGCCGGAGGGCGATTACTTCCTCGGCCTGTTCCTCAACGACGGCTACGGCGAAGCCGCGGCGCGCCTGCCGGTGCGCATCCGCAAGAACGGCGACGTGAACGCCGACGGCGCCGTCACCGCCGCCGACCGCGACACGCTGCGCAACGCCATCGGCAGCTGCGCCGGTGACGCACGCTTCGAGCCGCTGGCCGACATGGACGGCGACAAGTGCATCACGCAAGCGGACTACCGCGTCTGGTACCAGCTCTTCAGCACCCTGTGAGAACCCTCATGACCCTCAAGCCCCTGCTCGCCGCCGCCGCGCTGGCGATCGCCTCGCTGGCCGCCCCGGCCGCCCATGCCGCCACCGTCTCGCTCACCACCGCCGGCCCGGCCAAGGTCGGTGAAGGCGTGGACCTGCTCATCAGCCTGGTGGATCCATTCGGCGGTCTGCCGTCGGACGAGGAACTGCTGTCCTTCGGCTTCCGCCTCAGCTACGACACGACCAAGCTCTCCTTCGGCAGCTTCACCGCCGCCGCCGGCTGGGACGACGACAGCCCCTGGCTGGGCGCCGGCACCTTCGGCGGATCGAGCTTCCCCGGCGTCGCCAACAACGGTCAGACCTCGCTGCTGCTCGGCACGCTGCACTTCGACGCGCTGCAGGGCGGCCTCGCGCAGGTCGGCCTGATCACCGATGCCGGCAACCTCAACCATGGCTTGAGCTACCTGTGGAGCGACGTGCAGCCGCTCAACGCGTCGCTGAACCTGGCGGTGTCAGCGGTCCCGGAACCGACCTCCGCGCTGCTGGCCGCGCTCGGCCTGGGCGCGCTGGGGTTCACGACGCGTCGTCGCCAGGCGGCGCACTGACGAAAAAGGGAGCCCGCTTTCACGGGCTCCCTTGGAGCCGCCCTCCACAGGCGGCTGTCAGACGACGATCAGTCGATCACTGGACGACGGCGTCGCGCACCTTGCGCGGCGCCAGTTCATGACGCTCGAACTGCATCGAGAACGACGCGCGGCCCGATGAGAGCGCGCGCAGGTTGCCGATGTAGCCGAACATCTCGCTCAGCGGCACCTGGGCGTCGACGACGATCGCCGAGCCGCGCATCTCCTGCCCGCGGACCAGACCACGCCGGCGATTCAGGTCGCCGATGCAGTCGCCGAGCGCCTCGGCTGGCGTGACGACCTCGACCGCCATCACCGGCTCCAGCAGCTGCGCATCGGCCTTCGCAAAGGCCTCGCGCGTCGCATTCGCCGCCGCGAGCTCGAACGCCATCGCCGACGAGTCGCGCTCGTGGAAACCGCCGTCCAGCAGCGTGACCTGGAAGTCCACGCACGGGAAGCCTGCAATCACGCCGCTGAGCGCCGCGCGCCGGATGCCCGCTTCCACCGCAGGAATGAACTCGCGGGGGATCGCGCCGCCGACGACACGGCTCTCGAAACGCACGCCCTCGCCGCGCGGCAGCGGCTCGAAGCGCAGCACGACCTCGGCGAACTGCCCGGGGCCGCCGCTCTGCTTCTTGTGGACGTGATGCACGTCCACCGCCCGTCCGAGCGTCTCGCGATACGCCACTTGCGGTCGGCCGACCTGCACCTCCACGCCGTGGCGCGCGCGCAGCTTCTCGATCGAGACCTCCAGTTGGAGCTCGCCCATGCCGGAGAGGATCGTCTGCCCGGTCTCGCCGTCGAAGCGCATCCGCAGGCTCGGGTCCTCGCGCAGCATGGACTGCAGCGCCTTCGACAGCTGCGCCACGTCGTCGCGCGTCTTCGGCTCGATGGCCACGTCGATCACCGGCTCGGGCACGCTGATCTCCTCGAGATGCAACGGACTCGCCGGGTCGCACAGCGTGTGGCCGGTCAGCGTCTCCTTCAGGCCGATCACCGCGGCGATGTCGCCGGCGCGCAGCTCGTCGCGTTCCACGCGGTCGTCCGCCTGGATCTCGTAGAGCCGCCCGACCCGTTCCATGCGTCCGGTGTTGACGTCGAGCACCGCATCGCCACGCCGCAGACGTCCGCGATAGACGCGCACGAAGACCATCGTTCCGTGACCGTCCGCCGCGACCTTGAAGGCGAGCGCGGCGAAGGGGCCGTCCGGATCGGACGGCGACGTCTCCGCGTCGTCGATGTCGGCGCGACGGATGTCCTCGGGCGCTGGCATGTAGTCGACGACCGCGTCCAGCAGCGGTTCCACGCCGCGGTTGCGGAACGCCGAGCCCGCGAGCGCCGGCACGAACGCGCCCGACAGCACACCGCGCCGGATGCAGCGGCGCAGCATCGCTTCATCGATCGGTTGACCGTCGAGGTAGGCCGCGAGCGCAGCGTCGTCCTGTTCGACCACGGCCTCGACCAGGCGGCTGCGATGGGTGAGCACCTGGTCGAGCATCGCGGCGGACACGTCCGATTCGACGTACGGCGCCGACGCGTCGTCGCGTTCCCAGACAAGCGCCTTCATCGCGATCAGATCGACGACGCCGCGGAAGTCGCCTTCCGCGCCGATCGGCATCTGCAGCGGCAGCACGGTCGCGCCGAGACGCTCCTCCATCATCGCCACGACGCGCAGGAAGTCCGCGCCGACGCGGTCCAGCTTGTTGATGAAGGCGATGCGCGGCACGCGGTACTTGTCCGCGAGGCGCCAGTTGGTCTCGGTCTGCGGCTCAACGCCGGCGACGCCGTCGAACACCACCACCGCGCCGTCGAGCACGCGCAGCGAGCGGTTGACCTCGATGTTGAAGTCGATGTGCCCGGGCGTGTCGATCAGGTTGAGCTGCGTGCCCTTCCAGTGGACGGACACGGCGGCGCTGTTGATCGTGATGCCGCGGCGGCGTTCCTGCGGATCGAAGTCCATGCGGGTGGTGCCGTCGTTGACGTCGCCGATGCGATGGCTCTCGCCCGTGTAGAACAGGATGCGTTCGGTGGTGGTGGTCTTGCCGGCGTCGACGTGCGCGATGACGCCGAGGTTGCGCAGGGGCTTGTGGACGGGGTTCATGGTGAATCCTTCTTTCGGAATCTGAGGGCAAGACGCTGCCCTCAGGCGGATTCACCTGATGCGGGCTAGCGTCGAGAGGGATGCGGCGGGATGCCGGATCGAGAGCCGGAGCGCGGGCGCGCGCGGACGCAAGTCCGGCGGGCGGGAATCGTCGCGATCAGCTTGTCGTAGGTGCGGGTGCGCATGGTTTGACTCGACAACGAGTGGCGGAAAAGGGAAAGCGGAAAACAGAAAACAGAAAACCCCGGAGGGCGCTGGGCCTGCCGGGGTTCTGTGGAAGACCGGAAGGCGCGCACGCCTTCCGAATGCGATCGGAGGGCGCGTCAGGTGGCGAAAGTCGCCTTGATCACTTGGGAGGTCTTCATGATGTGCCGGATTTTGAGCGAAGCCGAGCGCTCGCGCAATGGGCCGCCGCGATGACCGTACTCGATTCGGGGTCAGGTGTTGCGATGGTTGCACAGCATGAGCCGCGATCACTCATTGCTGTGAATGCAGACCACTCATTCACGTCGAATCGCAGCGAGAAGCCTCAGAACCAGTCAGTGCCAAGCCCGGCCTGCGGGCGTAGATTTCTCTCTCCGCAATGACTCGCTGAAAGTGAGGTGATGAATGGAAAACGGAACCGAGGCTGATCGCACACTCTCCAAAGCCGATCTCATACTCTTCAAGAGCGATTTTCATTGGCTGTGCGCTCACTTCGAAATCACTGTCGCAATTGCGATGTTCTGTTGCTGCAGCATGCTGATGATCCTGATGATCGTGCTCAAGTCCCTCCGCTGATGTGAAGCGCATCAGCGATCCCGCTGCTGCGCCTCCAAACGCTTCAGCACGTCGCCGATCGCAGCGCCTTCGCGGATCTGCGGATTCGAGTAGCCATCGGTCTTCCCCACGTCCTTCTCGCGGACCTCGATCAGTTGGCGCGCCCGTGCATGCGCCTGCTGGAAGGACCAGGTCTCCTTCAACGCGTCGACATACATCGCCTGTCCGAAGAAGGTCAACGGCGAGCGCGAGCCGCAGCCGTAGGACGTGTGCGTCGCATCGGCCGCCGTCATCACCAGCGTGCCGTCGTCGGCCAGCGGAGCGATCCAGCTGCCGGAGAAGCACGCCGAGATCGAGATCACCCGCCAGCGGATCCCCGCTTCGTCGAGCCACTGCTTGAGCAGCGCGGGGGTCATCGGCTCGGTCTCCAGCGGGTACGAGTCCGTGGCGAGCAGGCCGTCACGGCCGCCGTGCGAGGTCAGGTGCAGGAACAGCACGTCCTTCTCGCGGTCCATGACCGCGCCCATGCGCGCGATGGTCTTGTGGAGATTCGGCCGCGTGGCCCATGGGATCGCGTTCTGCGACTTGGCGTTCGTCACCAGCTGCACCGTGCGCCCGGCGGTCCCGAAACGCTCGGTCATCGTCTTCGCGACCACGGCGCTCTCATGCATGAAGACGTCCTGCGAGGCATACGGCGCGTAGGTCGCGGCGTAGACGTTCACGATGCCAGGTTGCGACGGCGGCAACGCGCGCAGCGCGTCGGCCATCAGCTGCGACTGCGTGTCGAGGACCTCCTCGCTCAGCGAGAGTCCCGCGTACTGCTCGTTCGCATCGGCCGATCGCGCCGGCCACCAGAAATACATCGGATCGAGCCAGCCGCTGATCGCGATCGGCAGCGGCGTGAGCAGGAGCGCGATCACACGCACCGCGCCGGAGGTGGTGAGCCGCCACCACAAGCGCAAGCTCGCCAACCCCTCCCAGACCATCGGGAACAGCCACTCGACCCAGCGCGCCCCGTCGGGCCAGTCGTCGGGCGAGCCGAACACCGCGGGCGCGAGTTTCGCCACGGCACCGTCGACGATGTTCAGCAGCAGCGTCACGGCAACGAGCAGCGACACCAAGGTGCCGACATGGGCGGGTCCCGGCTCCCGTCGTCCGGCCGAAGCGAGCAGCAGCCAGCAGATCCACACCGACACGAGCGTGCCGCTCCAGCTCTTGTAGATCGCGCTCCACTCGAAGGTGGCGGCGCCGTCGATCGCCTCGCGCTGCAGGCCGAGACCGACGGCCAGCGACAGCAGCACGAGCGCGACCAGCGTCCATGGTCCGCCGTCCAGCCGCTCCCAGCGCGGCGCACGGAAGGTCAGCACGCGTGCGGCCTCGGAGAGCCAGACGAAGCCCGGAGTCATGCTCCTCTGTGAATGACTGATATCCATCGAATAAATTTCATGAATTGAAGTCGAACGCCCATCATTCCCTGGCGACGTCGATATTCATCTCCCCCAGGGAGCGACGACCTTCGATTCCGCCCGCGACGCGGGCACCGCCAAGGAGCTCATCATGACCGTCAAGCATGTCCTCTTCGTCCTGACCAACACCGCCCGGATCGGCCCGAACCATCGCCCGACGGGTTACTTCTTCGCCGAGGTCGCGCATCCGTTCGAGGTATTCGACCACGCCGGCGTTGCCGTCGATTTTGTGTCGCCGCTCGGCGGCACGCCGCCCTCGGACGCGTATGACGAGACCGACCCGGCGCAGCGGGCCTTCCGCGAAAGCGCCGCCTTCCGGCGCCTGTCGCGCAGCCGCAAGCTGTCCGAGGTCGACGTGCTGGATTACGACGCGATCTTCTTCCCGGGCGGTCTCGGCCCGATGGCCGACATCGCGACCGATCCCGACGTGAAGCAGGCGGTGATCCGCGCCTGGAACGGCGGCAAGATCGTCTCCGCCGTGTGTCACGGTCCCGTGGCCTTCGCCGGTGTGACGCTCGACGACGGCACGCCGTTCCTGAAGGGACGTCGCGTCACCGCATTCTCGAATGCCGAGGAGGAAGGCTACGCCATCGCCGACGTGCCGTTCCTGCTGGAAAGCGCGCTGGCCGAGGAAGGCGCGATCTACGACAAGGCCGACGTGTGGCAGCCCAAGGTCGTCGTCGACGGCCGCCTGATGACGGGTCAGAACCCGGCGTCCGGCGCCCCGCTGGCGAAGGAGATCGTGGCCGCGCTGAACAAGGACGTCGCATGAGCGCCGTTGCCCCGATCGTCGTCGTGGCCCGCTGGCGCATGGCGCCGGAGGCGGTGCAGGCGGTGCTCCCGCTGGTCGCCGCGCTGCGCGAGCAATCGCTGGCCGAGCCCGGCTGCCAGGGCTACGAGGCGTTCCAGAGCGTCGGCGTGCCGGGGGAGCTGCTCCTGCTGGAGCGCTATGCCGACCAGGCCGCCATCGACGCGCACCGCGCCTCGGCCCACTACCAGGACCTGGTGGTGCAGCGCATCCTGCCGCTGCTGAGCGGACGGCAGGTGGAGTTGCTGCAACCGGCGGCCTGAGCCTCCCCGGTCAGAACGTGGCGACGCTCAACGCCCAGGTCACGCCGAACTTGTCGGTGAGCATGCCGTAGGCCGGCGACCAGGCCGAGGGGCCGAGATCCTGCAGGATCGAGGCGCCCTCGGCCAACTGCTTCCAGAAGGCCGAGATCTCGTCGGCGTCGCCGCTCTGGATCGAGACGAAGAAGGCGCGGTCGCCGCGATCCCAGCTCAGGTCGGTCGGCACGTCGTAGGCCATGACGCGGAAGCCGTTCGGCGCCACGACCTGGCCGAAGAGCACCAGGGCCGTGTCGGCCTCGGAACGCGCCGCATGCGCCTCGCCGTAGGTCACGGCCATGAGGTCGCCGCCGAAGATGCCGTGATAGAAGGTCAGTGCCTCGCGGGCCTGGGCGCGGAAGTTGAGGTGGGGGGTGACGGTCAATGCCATGGTCGTTCCTGGACTTGTTGAACAAACCGGATCGCGCGGCGCTGCGCGGCAACGCCCGGCGCGGCCGGTGAGGCCAATGTAGGAACCCGGATGGCAGGCGCGTGACAGCAGGGTCTGCTGACAGGACTCGGCAGCGCGTCGGGATAGACGCGATCAGGACGGCGGCGGACCGGTGGGGCCGATCAGACCGCTCACGTCGCTCATGCCGATCGCCTTGCGCCCATCCCCGCGATCAGCGAGCCGATCGCCACCATCGCCGCCCCGCCCCAGAACACCGGCGGCAAGGGCGCGCTCAGCAGCACCGACGCGAACAGCGCCGACATCAACGGCGTCCCGTTCGCCGCGAGGCCGAGCACATGGATGTTCCCGCGCAGCACACCGATGTTCCAGAGCATGTACGCCAGCGTCACCGCGGCGCTCGCCAGCGCGACCTGGATGACCACGTGCGTCGACCAGTTCATCGGCGTGCGCTCGACGTTGCACGCGTGCACGATCCAGAATCCGGCCGCGCTCAGCGCCATGAAGAACCAGAGCGCGTTCTTGCCCTCGGCCATGTGTTTCGTGCAGGTGCTGTAGAGGGCCCACACGATGGCGCCGATGAAGGCCAGGCCGTAGCTCAGCGGGTTCGACGCCGCGTTGTGGAAGAACTGGCTGAGCGACAGCCCTTCCGGCGGCGACGACGCCGCGATCACCCCGGCGAAGGCCAGCGCCAGTCCGCCCAGCATCCACACGTTCAGCCGCTTGCGGCCGGCGATCGCGGAGCACAGCACCGTCAGGCTCGGCCAGAGGTAGTTCACCATGCCGACCTCGATGGCCTCGTGGCGCGAGCGTGCGAAGCCGAGCGCGAGGACGAAGCAGAGCTCGTACCCGACGAACAGCGCGGCGCCCAGCCAGAGATAGCGCCGCGGCATCTCGCGCAGCGACGTGCGCGTCGGCAGGAGCAGCAGCGCGGACACCGTGAACAGCACGGCCGGCGCGCCCGTCCGGCCCAGGAACTCGATCGTGCTGCGGGTGACGCCGACGGACGTGCTCCAGAAGAGGATGGCCACCAGGCCCAGCAGCGTGGCGCCGTTCCACACCGGCTTGGACAGCTCAGACTTCGACATTCATGCTTTCATTCGGCCGCCGGGCGTAACGTCCCGGTGGCATGCCCACGTGCCGCGTGAACGCGACGCCGAACGGACCGACGGCGCTGTAGCCGACGCGCTCGGCGATCTCCGCGATCGACAGCTCGCGCTGCCGCAACCATTGTTTGGCCAACGCCATGCGCCAGCCGAGCAGGTAGGTCATCGGCGCAACGCCGATCGCACGGCTGAAGCGATCGAAGAAGGCCGAGCGCGACATCGAGGCCTCCGTCGCCAGCTCGGCGACGGTCCACGGCAGCGCCGGCGCCTCATGCATGCGCCGCAGCGCCTGCGCCAGCTTCGGATCGGCGAGGCCCCGCACGAGGCCGGGTGTCTGCGCCGTGCTCGCCGTCGAACGGAACGCCTCGATCAAGAGCACCTCCAACAGGCGCGACATGACGATCTCGCGTGCCGGCCGATGCGCGCGGGACTCGTCGCCGACCAGCTGGACGAGCGTCGACAGGCGGCTTTCGCCGCGCACGTGCACCCACCGCGGCAGCAGCGACACCAGCAGCTCCGCGTCCGGCGAGCCGAGCACGCAGTGGCCGACGAGCAGCCGCATGTCGACCTTCCCGTCCGGATCGCCGATGCGCGCACCTCCGGGCATCGGCGCGATCGGCGTCGTGACCGGCTCGCCCTCGCGCGGCGGCTGGCGGTCCAGGCTGGACGTCGCGAAGTTGCGCGCGGCCGGCAGCAGGACGAAGTCGCCCTGCTGCACGGTGATCGTCTCGCTGTGCGTCGGTCCGTCGATCGTCAGGTGACAGGCGCCTTCCAGCGCGACGAAGTAGAACGGACGCCCCGTCTCGCTGCGGCGCACGGCCCATGGGGCCGTCGCCACGACGAGCTTGGCGTACGGCGCCTGGGGGCGCAGCAGCGAGACGACCTCCGCCAGCGGGTCGACCACCGGCGGCGTCGGGCTCGTCGGGCTCGTCGGGCCAATCAGGCCCCTTGGAGCTGCGGTGGCTGCGGTGGCTGCGGTGGCTGCGGTGGCTGCGGTGGCTGCGGTGGCTGCGGTGGCTGCGGTGGCTGCGGTGGCTGCCTGGATCATCTGGACGATCTCGACAAATGAATGGACTCGGCAGTGTAGCCAGTCCAGCCGTCTATCCCTATCGTGAGGACACCCCCAACCAAGGAGTCCTTGATGTCCCGTGCTTCCACCGTCCTGATCACTGGCTGCTCGTCCGGCTTCGGCCTCGAGACGGCGCGTTTCTTCCTCGACCAGGGCTGGCGCGTCATCGCGACGATGCGCACGCCGCGCGAAGACCTGCTGCCGCGTTCCGAGGCGTTGCGCGTGCTGCCGCTCGACGTGACCGACGCCGCCAGCATCCGCCAATGCCTCTGGGACGCCGGTCCGATCGATGCGCTGGTCAACAACGCCGGTGTCGGTCTGCTGTCGCCGCTCGAGGCGGTCGACATGGCCAACGCCCGCGCCCTCTACGAGACCAACGTGCTGGGCACGATCGCGATGACGCAGGCGGTGCTGCCGCAGTTCCGCGAGCGCCGCGCCGGCGTGGTCGTGAACGTCACCTCGAGCGTGACCTTGAAGTCGCTGCCGCTGCTGTCGGTCTACACCGGCAGCAAGGCCGCGGTGAATGCGTTCACCGAATCGCTCGCGCTGGAGCTCGAGCCCTTCGGCATCCGCGCGCGGCTGGTGCTGCCGGGCCGCTCGCCGAGCACGAGCTTCGGCGACAACGCGCGCAAGCTGATGAGCGACAGCGTGCCCGAGGCCTACACGGAGTTCCGTGACCGCGTCTTCGCCGCCGTCCGCGACCTGTCGACCCCGGTGACCCAGGCGCAGGAGGTGGCCGAGGCCGTCTGGCGCGCGGTCACCGATCCGGCGGCGCCGATGCGGATTCCGGCCGGCGCCGATGCGGTGGCCCTGGCGGAGGCGCTGGCGGCGGCCTGATGCCCCGTCAGCGGCTGGCCGTGTCCTGGCGCGACTCGTCGCGCCAGCTGTCCATCAGCACGCGGCTGTGCGCGCGCGAGGACCGCTTGATGGTCGCGACCTCCTCCGGTCCGAAGCGCTCCCAGCCGAGCTTGGTCAGCATGGTCCGTCGCCCCAGCGAGAACACCATCACCTGCCCGCACAGCATCATCACGCGCATCGCCAGCAGCGGGTCCTTCTCTGACATGCCGCAGTAACGCGCGACCACGCGCGCCGACAGCTCGCCCATCCGCGGACGCAGCGTCTTGTCGAAGATCTCGAACAGCACGCCCGGCGCATGCCCGATCTGCTCGTGCGCGATGAACAGCCGGCGGTACTCGGCGTCGTCGGGCAGCAGCTGGAAATCGGTCAGCGCATCCAGCATCACCCCGAACGCCTCGAAGAGCTGGTCCGGCGTCGCCGCCGGGTCGTCGAGCACCGCCTGGGTCTGTTCGACCACCGGCCCGAAATGCGCGGCCGAGCTGTCCGCGATGTACTGCGCGCAGGCCCGGTACACGCCTTCCTTGTTGTCGAAGTAGTACTGCAGCGCCGGCGCATTCACGCCTGCCGCCGTCGCGATCTCGCGCGTCGACGCCCCCTCGAAACCACGCTCGCTGAACAGCCGCAACGCCACCTCGATGATGCGGCGGCGGGTCTCTTCGCCGCGCGCGTAGGCGGTGTCGGCACGATGTCGGGGAGCTCGGACGGGACGTTCGGTCATGGCAGGGGGACAGCTGGCCGCCGCGGCGCCGGCGCCGTCAAGGTCCCGTGAAGGCCCCGTCGACCAACGCACGCCGATGGCAGAAGTCAAAAATATACCAGTTGACAGAAATCTTCCAACTGGAAAAAGATAGCGACCGGAATAATTCTGCGAGCCGGTCCACCCGGCCACTCCGATGTCGTCCCAGACCCCCGCCGGCCCGAACGGGCCCGACGCCCCGGCGTCCTCCCCCGCCCCGGCCCCGAAGCCGTCCTCGAAGCGCAGGCCCGTGCTGCTCGTCATCGCCGCGGCGGCGCTGGTGGCCGCCGGCGCGTACGGCCTGCACTGGTGGACCACCGGCCGCTTCATCGAGACCACCGACGACGCCTACCTCAAGGCCGACAGCGTCACCGCCGCGCCCAAGGTGGGCGGCTACGTGACGCAGGTCTACGTGGTCGCCAACCAGGCCGTGAAGCGCGGCGATCCGCTCGTGAAGCTGGACGCGCGCCAGTACCAGGCCGCCGCCGACCAGTCGCAGGCGACCATCGACGGCCGCAAGGCCGACATCCGCCGCTTCGAGGCGGACATCCTCCAGCAGCAGGGCCAGCTCGCGCAGACCCGCGCCCAGGCCGGGGCCTCGCGCCTGGCGCTGACCCACGCGCAGGACGAGGTGACGCGCCACACGCCGCTGGCCGCCACCGGCGCGACGACCGCGGAGCGCCTGGCCGAGCTGCGCAACACCCGCGACCAGGCGGTCGCCACGCTGGCCGCCGCCGAAGCCGCGGTGAAGGCCGCCGACGGCCGGCTGAAGTCGAGCGAGGCGCAGGTCGCGCAATCGAAGGCGCAGGTCGAGGCCGCCGAGGCCGCGCTGCGCCAGAACCACCTCGACGTCGACGACACCGTCGTGCGGGCCGCCATCGACGGCCGCATCGGCGACACCACCGTGCGCGTCGGCCAGTTCGTGCAGCCGGGCACGCGGATGATGACCGTCGTGCCGACGCAGGACGTGTACCTCGTGGCCAACTTCAAGGAGACGCAGATCGGCCGCATGCGCGCCGGCCAGCCGGTGACGCTGCACGTCGACGCCCTGCCCGACCTCGACCTGCACGGCACCGTCGAGAGCTTCTCCCCCGGCACCGGCGCGCAATTCGCGCTGTTGCCGTCGGAGAACGCCACCGGCAACTTCACGAAGATCGTCCAGCGCGTGCCGGTGCGCATCCGCGTGCAGCTCGACCCGAAGGCCGATCCGACGCTGCACGAGCGCCTGCTGCCCGGACTGTCGGTGACGACCGACGTCGATACCCGCGGAGCGCGCCATGGCTGAGGCCGTCCCGTCGGCCGCGCCCGGTGCTCCCGGCGTGCCCGACGCGTCGGGCGCGTCCGGCGCTCCCGGAGCCGCCCCGCACGCGGAGCCCAATGCCGGCACCGGCGACTGGATCGCCGTCGCGGCCGGCGCGCTCGGCGCGCTGATGGCGACGCTGGACATCTCCATCACCAACTCGGCGCTGCCGCAGATCCAGGGCGCGATCGGCGCGACCGGCACCGAGGGCACGTGGATCTCCACCGGCTACCTGATGTCGGAGATCGTCATGATCCCGCTGGCCGCGTGGCTCACGCGCGTCTTCGGGCTGCGCAACTTCCTGGTCGGCAACGCGGCGCTGTTCACCGGCTTCTCGGTGCTGTGCGGGCTCTCGGGCAGCCTGCCGATGCTGATCCTCGCGCGCATCGGCCAGGGCTTCACCGGCGGCGCGATGATCCCCACCGCGCAGACCATCATCCGCACGCGGCTGCCACGGCATCAGCTCCCCGTCGGCATGACGCTGTTCGGGCTGATCGTGCTGCTCGGGCCGCTGCTGGGACCGGTGCTCGGCGGCTGGCTGACCGAGAACGCCAGCTGGCACTGGTGCTTCTTCATCAACGTGCCGGTCTGCGCCGCGCTGCTCACGCTGTTGCTGCTGGGACTGCCCGCGCAGCGCATGCACCTGGAGGAGTTCATCCGCGCCGACTGGCTGGGCATCGTCGGCCTCGCGGTCGGGCTGTCGACGCTGACCGTCGTGCTCGAGGAAGGCCAGCGCGAGCGCTGGTTCGAGTCCTCGCTGATCGTCACGCTGAGCCTGGTCTCGGGGATCGGCATGGCGATGATCGCGCTGTCGCAGCGCTACGCGTCCAGGCCCATCCTGCGGCTGCGCCTGTTGCGCAACTGGCACTACGCCAGCGTCATCGTCATCGTGTTCACCGTCGGCGCCGGGCTGTACTGCATCTCCTACCTGGTGCCGCAGTTCCTGGCGCTGATCGCGGGCTACAACGCGGCCCAGTCGGGCGCGATCATGCTGCTGGCGGGCCTGCCCGCCTTCCTGATGATGCCCATCCTGCCGCGGCTGATCTCGCGCGTGGACCTGCGCGTGATGGTGATCCTCGGTCTGGCCGCCTTCGCCGCGAGCTGCCTGCTCGACATCAGCCTCACCGCGCAGAGCGTCGGCCACGACTTCATCGGCTCGCAGCTGCTGCGCGGCGTCGGGCAGATGCTCTGCATGATGCCGCTCAACCAGGCGTCGATGGCCACGGTCACGCGCGAGGAATCGGGCGACGCCGCCGGCATCTACAACATGGCACGCAACCTCGGCGGCTCGGTCGGCCTGGCCGTCATCGGCACCTTCATCGACCGGCGCAACAGCCTGCACATCGACCGGCTCGGCGAGACGCTCAACGCCAATTCGACGATCGTCCAGGAACGTCTGGCCGGCAGCGCCGCCAGCCACTTCGCGCAGGTGGGCGACCTCGCCTACGCGCAGCTGCAGGCGATGAAGGAACTGGTGCTGACCCTCCACCAGCAGGCCAGCGTGATGACCTTCTCCGAAACCTTCTATGTGCTCGCGGCCGCGCTGCTGCTCTGCGTGCCGCTGGCGCTCACGCTCAAGACACCGCAGCAGCCCGGCAAGGCGCCGGTGTCCAACGATGCGCATTGAGACTTCCATGATCCACTTTCCCCACCTCTCCCGCCTCCGGCTCTCAGGGCCGCTCAGGCTCACCACGTTGACGACGCTGTCCGCCGTCGCGGCTGCCGCCGCCATGCTGCTGCTCGCCGGCTGCACCACGGTCGGGCCCGACTACCGGGGCGCGCCGGACGTGGCGGCCGATGCGCGCCAGCAGTCGCGCTTCAAGCGGGACGACGCCTCCGCTGATGCAACCGCGCCGGTGGCGGCGCAGTGGTGGCGCGCACTCGGCGACGCCACGCTCGACGGACTCGTCGAGCAGGCGCTGGGCCAGAGCCCGACGCTGCAGGCCGCCGAGGCGCGTCTGCGCTCCGCGCGCGCCGCCTTCCACGAGCAGGAAGCCAACGGCCGCCCGAAGGGCTCGGCCTCGGCACTCGGCGCCGGCGTCTGGCAAGGGCCGGGCACCGACCACGAGAGCTCGCTCCATCTCTACAGCGTCGGCTTCGACGCGACCTGGGAAGTCGACCTCTTCGGCGGCACCAGGCGCGCGGTCGAGTCCGCTTCCGCGCAGGCGCAGGCCGTGCAGGCGGACCTCGCCGATGCGCAGGTCTCGTTGACGGCGGAGGTCGCCTCGACCTACGTCGGCCTGCGCGCCCAGCAACGCCGCCAGGCGCTGCTGCGCGACACGGCCGCCTTCGACGCGCAGGCCTTGACGCTGGTGCGCCAGCGGCGCGACCAGGGCGTCGCGAGCGCCGACGACGTCGAGCAACGCGCCCAGCAGGGCGAAGCGACGCAGGCCTCGCTGGCCGACGTGGCGGCGGACATCGCCGCCTCGCTCGACCGGCTCGCCTTGCTGACGGGACAGGCACCCGGCGCGCTCGATGAACAGCTCGCCGCCTCGACGGCCGAGCCGACCACGCTGCCGCAAGCGCCGGACAGCGTCGCCATCGGCGATCCCGCCTCGCTGCTGCAGCGTCGTCCGGACATCCGCGCGGCCGAGCGCCGCCTCGCCGGCCGCAACGCGCAGATCGGCCAGGAGCAGGCGAAGTACTTCCCCAAGCTCAGCCTGCTGGGCAACATCGGCGTCGCCGGCACCAACCCCGGCAAGCTGCTGCGCACCGACAACCTCGCGCTCGCCGCCGTGCCCTACCTGAGCTGGAACTTCCTCGACTTCGGCCGGACCGCGGCCGCCGTGCGCGAGGCCGAAGCGGGCCGCGATGAGGCCGTCGCCAACTACAAGGCCACGGTGCTCGGCGCGCTGCAGGATGCCAACACCTCGCTGGCGCGCTTCGGCCGGCAACGGCAGTCGGTCCTGCATCTGATCGCGCAGCAGGGCTCCACGGCGCGGACGCTGGACCTGACCCGGCAACGCCGTGAGGCCGGCGCCGCGAGCCAGATCGACCTGCTCGACGCGCAGCGCCGCGACACCGACGCGCGCTTGAAGACGCTGGACGGCGAGTCCGCGCTGCTGAAGGACTTCGTCGCGCTGCAGAAGAGCCTGGGGCTCGGCTGGGATCTGCCGGCCTGACGCCATCGTCGTTGCGCTGTGTCGCCGGTTTCGGGCCGTCGCCGGTTTCGCGAGGTCCTTGGTTTCGCGCCGGCGTTGGTTTCGCAGGACAAGCGCCTGATCCGGGGGCAAACCGACGTACCGGGCGCGTCGCGGCGAGGGTAGGCTGGCGCTCATGACCGACGCGTCCTCCCCCGCCACGTCCGCCTCCATCGCGCTGGCGCTCGACGAGACCGGCGAGGGACGGCCACCGGACGGCTCAGGCGGGGCGGTCCGGCTGGTGCGCCTGAACGTCGTCCTCGCGCTGGCCTACGCCGCGCTCGGCGTGCTGGCGCTGAGGCTGATCCTGCCGCCGGACTTCGTCTCCCCGATCTATCCCGCCGCCGGCCTCGCGGTCGCCGCCGCCTTGCGCTGGGGCCCCGGCGCGCTGCCGGGCATCGCGATCGGCGGCGCGGCGGTCAGCCTCACGCTCGGGATCGAGCGCTCGCACATCCAGCCGCTGCAGCATCTGCTGATCGGCGTCGGCGGCGTGCTGCAGGCGTGGCTGGGGGCCTGGCTCGCGAGGCGCTGGACGGGCGAACATCCGCCGCTGTGCGAGCCCGCCGAGCTGCTGCGTTTCCTTGCCGCGACCGCCGGCATCGCCTGCCTCGTCGGACCGAGCGTCGGCGTCGCGGCACTGTGGATCACCGGCGCGATCGGACCGTCGCAGCTCGTCTCCCATTGGCTTGCGTGGTGGATCGGCGACGCGATCGGCGTGCTGATCGGCGCGCCGGTGTCGCTGGCGCTGTTCGGCCTGCCGCGCAAGCACTGGGCACCGCGACGCCTGAGCGTCGCCCTGCCGCTGCTGATCGCGTGCGCGCTGCTGTTCGGCGCCACGCTCCACGTCGCCCGCAACGAGGAGGGCCGCCGACGCCACGCCTTCGACCTCGAGGCCGTCAACGCGCTGAACACCTTGTCGGACACGCTGTCCATGCCGCTGACCGCGCTCGAGGCCAACCACAGCCTGCTGCTGGTCGCACCGGGCATCAGCCGCCTCGACTTCGAACGCGCCCATGCCGAACGCGCCCGCGCCGGCGGCGCCGTGTTCGCGGTCGGCTGGGCACCGCTGGTGCGTCCGCAGGACATGCCCGCGTTCGAGCGCGCGGCCCAGGCCGACGGTTATGCCGGATATCGCGTGTACGAATGGCGCCGCCCCGGCGACCTGACCCCGGATCCCGCGGAGGACCGGCTGCCGATCCGGCTGATCGCGCCGTTTGCGCGCAACCGGCCGGCGCTGGGCGCCAACGTCCGCAACATCCCCCAGGCGCGCGCCGCGCAGGAGCGCGCGATGGCCACCGGCGAGCCGTCGGCCAGCGAAAGCTTCCCGCTCTCGCAGGACGCGGGCGTGACGCTGATGGGGGTCGTGGTCTACCGCGCGCTCTACGAGGGCGGCTCCACGGATCCCCGCGACGCCGGGGGCCGCGCCCGCCGGCCGATCGGCGTGGCCTTCGCGACGCTGCGTCCGGAAGCGCTGCTGCATGACGCGCTGCCGGCGCGCGCGGGCCGGCTCGATTACTGCCTGATCGACACCACCGCCGGCACCCGTCGTCCGCTGCTCGCCGGCGACGAGCGCTGCCTGCGCCTGCCCGCCGCGCTGCCGAGCCAGTCGCGAGACTTCGACTTCGCGGGGCGGGCCTGGCGCCTGATCGTCTACAACCCCTCGGGCCTGCCGACGCTCGACGGCGGCGCCGCGCTGCCCTTCGCCATCGCGGGGCTGGTCGGGACCGCGCTGCTGGGCCTGCTGCTGCTGTCGGTCACCGGCAGCACCGCGCGCGTCGCCCGTCGCGTCGAGGAGGCCACCCAGCGCCTGAGCGCCAGCGAGGACCGCTTCAAGACCATCGTCGAGCACGCGCCGATCGGCGTCGTCTCCTGCGATCTCAACGCGCGGCCGCAGGAGATCAACCCCTACTTCTGCCAGTTGCTGGGCCTGAGCGTCGAGCAGTTGCAGGCGCGCTCGATCATGGCGATCACCCATCCCGAAGACCGCGCGGAGGACAGCCGCCTGGGCATGGCGCTGATCCGGGGCGAACTCGGCCGCTACAGCCGCATCAAGCGCTACATCGGCGGCCAGGGCCAGGTGATCACGGTGCGGTCCACCGTCAGCCTGCTGCGCGACGCCCAAGGCCAGCCGGCGCGGCTGCTGGGCGTCGTCGAGGACATCGGCGAACAGCTCCGGCTGGCGGAACTGGAACGCATCCATGAAGCCGAACTCGCCGCCAACCGCGCCAAGAACGAGTTCCTCTCCCGGATGAGCCATGAGCTGCGCACCCCGCTGAACGCGATGCTGGGGTTCTCCCAACTGCTGGAGTCGGACCCCGAGTCGACGCTCAGTGCGCGGCAGCGCGGCTGGCTCGCCCAGATCCAGCAGTCGGGCTGGCACCTGCTGCAGATGATCAACGACACCCTCGACCTGTCACGGCTGGACGCCGGCGGCCTGCGGGTGCAGATCGACGACCAGGACCTGGGCCCGATCGTGGCGGACAGCCTGGCGATGATCGAGACCCAGCGCCAGCGACGCGGGGTGAGCATCGAGGTCGAGCTCGATCCTGCCGTCGACCGGCTGCGCGCCGATGCCACCCGGCTCAAGCAGGTGCTGACCAACCTGCTCAGCAATGCCGTCAAGTACAACCAGGACGGCGGCCGGGTGGAGCTGCGGACGCGTCGCGTCGGTGATTCGCAGGTTGAACTCAGCGTCAGCGACACGGGCCCCG
Source organism: Roseateles chitinivorans (assembly GCF_050632145.1). Lineage (GTDB taxonomy): Bacteria > Pseudomonadota > Gammaproteobacteria > Burkholderiales > Burkholderiaceae_C > Roseateles > Roseateles chitinivorans_B. The sequence continues at coordinate 2,509,116 of NZ_CP192577.1, read as the reverse complement.
GTCTGACCGAGGCGCAGATGGCCCAGCTTTTCCAGCCGTTCAACCGGCTGGGCCGGGAGGTCGGCGGGATCGAGGGCACGGGGATCGGGCTGGTGATCACCCAGCGGCTGCTGGAACTGATGGGCAGCCGGCTGCAGGTCCGGAGCACGGCCGGCGAGGGGGCGACATTCAGCTTCGAACTGCCGATTCCTTCGGTAGATCAATGACTTAAGTCGGCCCTAAGACGGCGGGCTCACACTCGGTTTCAGGGGTAGCCCTCCCGTGACCCATCTGATTGCCGGCGCCTTAGCACTCATCCGGCATGAGTGCTAATATTCCTGGCGTCGGGTCGGAGGACCGCCCCGATACAGGAGCAAAGAACCCATGTCCAACACCCTTGCATTGAAGGTCCGCGATCCCTGGTCCCTGGTGCCATCGCTCGGGAACCTGGATGCGTACATCACGGCGATCAACCACATCCCGCTGCTGACGCCGGAAGAAGAGAAGGATTACGCCACGCGTCTGAAGACGCATGGCGATGTGGACGCGGCCGGTCGGCTGGTGCTGTCGCACCTGCGGCTGGTGGTGTCGATCTCGCGCCAGTACCTGGGCTACGGGCTGCCGCAGGGCGACCTGATCCAGGAAGGCAACGTCGGCCTGATGAAGGCGGTCAAGCGCTTCGATCCGGAGCAGAACGTCCGCCTCGTCTCGTACGCGATGCACTGGATCAAGGCCGAGATCCATGAGTACATCCTGAAGAACTGGCGCATGGTCAAGGTCGCGACGACCAAGGCGCAGCGCAAGCTGTTCTTCAACCTGCGCTCGAAGAAGCACGCGCTGAAGGAACATGCCGAGAACCAGCAGCGCACCTCGCTGACGGAAGCCGAGATCGCCCTGGTGGCGGAGGAGCTCAACGTCAAGCCCGAGGACGTGGTCGAGATGGAGACGCGGCTGTCCGGCGGCGACGTCGCGCTGGAACCGCAGACCGACGACGACGGCGAGACCTTCGCGCCGATCGCCTACCTGGCGGACGACACGCAGGAACCGACGCGGGTGATCGAGTCGAAGTCGCGTGACCGCCTGGCCACCGATGGCCTGCAGAAGGCGCTGGAGCAGCTCGACGACCGCAGCCGCCGCGTGGTCACGGAGCGCTACCTGAACGTCAACGACGACGGCTCCGGCGGCATGACGCTGCACGAGCTGGCGGCGGAGTACGGGGTCTCGGCGGAACGCATCCGCCAGATCGAAGTCGCCGCGATGAAGAAGATGCGCAAGGCGATGGTGGCGGAAGCCGCTTGATCGCCTGATCTGCGCCCATGGAGAAGGCCCCGCACTGCGGGGCCTTTTCTTCATTGACCAGCGATCAGCGTCTTGATGTCACCCATCAGCGCCTGCGCCCCCGCGCCATAGCGCGAGAACACCCGCACCTGCCCCTGCGGGTCGAACAGGAAGCTCGCCGCCGTGTGATCCATCGTGTAGCTGTCGGGCGTCTTGCCCGGCACCTTCGCGTAATAGATCTTGAACTCCTTGGCCGTGGCCTTGAGCTGCTCCGGCGTGCCGCGCAGCGCGACGAAGCCGGGGTCGAAGTTCCCGAGGTAGGCCTTCAGCAGCTCCGGCTTGTCCCGTTCCGGATCGACCGTGATGAACACGCCCTGCACCTTGTCGCCATCCGGCCCCAGGGCCTGCTTGACCTGCGCCAGTTCGGCCAGCGTGGTCGGGCAGACGTCCGGGCATTGCGTGAAGCCGAAGAACACGACGACGACCTTGCCCTTGAAATCCTCCAGCGTGCGGGTGCGGCCGTCCTGGTCCGGCAGGCTGAAGCTGCGCGCGTACGCGGCGCCGGTCAGGTCCACGCCCTGGAAACTGGCCTTGGGCGCCGAGGAGAACCCCAGCTTGTCGCAGCCCGCCAGCAGCGTCGCCGCCCCCAGTGCACCCAGGGCGCCAAGACCCACAAATCGTCGCGAGATCATCCGTCCATCCGATCCGAAAGAAGGTCCCGAGGTCCGCCGCCGTTCAGCTGATCCAGGGACTCACGTAGTGGTCCAGCAGCAGCGCGCCGAAGAGCAGCGACAGATGCCAGAGCGAGAACATGAAGGTCTTGCGCGCCAGCGGCTCCGAGTAGGCCCGCCACAGCTTGAACGCGTGGTGGCAGAACATCAGCCCCAGGACGATCGCCGCCGCCAGGTAGATCCAGCCGCTCATGCCCGTCAGGAAGGGCAGCAAGGTCGCGGCGAACAGCACCCAGGTGTAGAGGAAGATCTGCAGCCGCGTGAACTCGTTGCCGTGCGTCACCGGCAGCATCGGCAGCCCGGCCTTGCGGTAGTCCTCGCTGCGGTACAGCGCCAGCGCCCAGAAGTGCGGCGGCGTCCACAGGAAGATGATCAGGCACATCAGCCAGGCTTCGGAGCCCAGATCGCCGCGCATCGCCGCCCAGCCCAGCACCGGCGGCATCGCGCCCGAGGCGCCGCCGATCACGATGTTCTGCGGCGTCATCGGCTTCAGGACCATCGTGTAGATGATCGCGTAGCCGACGAAGGTCGCGAAGGTCAGCCACATCGTCAGCGGATTCACCAGCACGTACAGGATCGCCGACCCCAGCGCGCACAACGCGCCCGAGAACAGCAGCGTCTGGTTGCGGCTCAGTTCGCCGCGCGCCGTCGGACGCCAGGCGGTGCGTTTCATCTTGGCGTCGATGTGCTGCTCGATCAGGCAGTTGAAGGCGGCCGCCGCGCCCGCCACCAGCCAGATGCCGCCGGTACCGGCGATCAGCCGCACCCATTCCTCGCCCTGCGGCATGCCGGGGATCGCCAGCGCCATGCCGATGACCGCGCAGAACACGATCAGCTGCACGACCCGGGGCTTGGTCAGTTGATAGAACTGCCACCAGCGGGAGGGCATGGCGGCCTGCGTCGCGGAACTCATTTCGAACCCATCGTCAGGATGCCGGCGCGCACGGGCACCGGCTCAATCACAGTTGTCGTCCGGCCGGCACGCAGCCGCGCCAGCACGATCGCACACATCAGCAGCAGCGCCGCGGCGCCGCCGGTATGGGCCAGCGCGGCCACCAGCGGCCACCCCAGCACCACGTTGGACAGGCCGGAGGCCAGCTGCCACGCCCCCACCGCCAGCAGGCGGCGCGCCCAGCGCCGGGCGTCGAGACCCTCACCGCCGCCGGCGCCGCGGCCGCCCTGGCGCCACAAGGCCCAGGACAGCGCCAGCAACGCGGCGAACACGATCATCGCGCCGCCACGGTGCGCCAGGTGGATGGCGGTCAGCGCCTCGAAGGGCAACCAGCCGCCGTGGGCACCGCGACCCAGCTCCCGCCACAGCGTGAAGCCGTGTTCGAAGTCGGTCGGCGGCAGCCATTGTCCCTGGCAGGTCGGGAAGTCCTGGCAGGCCAGCACCGCATAGTTCGTGCTGACCCAGCCGCCCAGCGCCACCTGCGCGATCGCCAGCACCGTGAAGGCCGCGAACGCGCGTCGCAGGCCGGTGGGCCAGGCCAGCGGTCTCGGCGCGTAGGACTCGGCCTGCCAGGCCAGCAGCATCAGCAGCCCGAGCGCGAGCAGCAGGTGCGTCGTCACGATCGCCGGGAACAGCTTCATCGTCACCGTCCAGGCGCCGAAGAACCCCTGCACCAGGATCCAGACCAGCGACAGCGTCGCCCACCACGGCGACGGTGTCGCCTCGCCGGTGCGACGGCCGCGCCACCAGATCCACCAGCTCAGCCCCGCCAGCGCCACCAGCAGGAAACCGACGCCGCCCGCCATGTAGCGATGCAGCATCTCCATCCATGCCTTGCCGTGCGTCACCGGCCCGGTCGGCATCGCCGTCTGCGCGGCGAGGATCTCGGCTTTCGCGCCGATCGGCGAGGCGCTGCCGTAGCAGCCCGGCCAGTCCGGGCAGCCGAGGCCGGAATCGGTCAGCCGCGTCAGCGCGCCGATCAGGATCAGGTCGAAGGTCAGGAAGGTCGCGAGCACCGTCAGCGCGCGCAGCCGCTTCGCCGCGGCATCGCCACGATGCCGCCACTGCCACCAGACCAGCGGCACCGCGCCGACGAGCGCGGCCATCGCCAGCAGCTCCAGCAGCGGCTCGAAATCGAAACCGAGCGCCAATCCGTTCATGCGCGGGCCGTCCTCGTCATCATCGGCCCGGCTTGTCCCAGCCGGCGTTGGCGCGCATCAGGCGCTCCAGGTCCTTCTTCAGCCGCGACGGTTCCGGCGTCGCCGGCGAGCGCAGCATCCAGCGCCCCATCGGATCGACCAGGAACAGGTGCTCGTCCATCCGGCGTCCCGGTGCGGCCATCAGCCAGCCCTCGATCGCGGCGCGCGGCGCGCGCAGCACCGTCGCCGGCGCGCCGTGGCCGGTCAGCGCGTCGACCTGCGCCGGCGTCAGCGCGACGTCGTCGGGCAGCAGCACCAGCTTGTCGAGCTTGTCGCGGTCCTTGCCGAGCATCTCGCGCAGTTGACGCTGCATGAAGAGCATGCGCTCGCAGGCCTCGTCGCAGGCCCGGTCCGGCACGTAGGTCAGCAGCCACTGCCCCTTGAGCGATGCCGCGGCCACCGGCGCGCCCTGCAGCGTCGTCAGGGGCATCGCGGCCGGCAGGTCGCGCGTCGGCGTGATCAGGTCGCTGTAGGCGCGGCCGCGCAGGTCCAGCACGTAGAAGCTGAAGTACGACGCGATCACCGGCGCCGCGCAGACCAGCATCACCAGCCACAGCGTCCAGCGCGTGCGCTTCGGCGGATCGAGGTCGGGCATCGGCACCGAATGGACGGCGAGCGTCACCGGACCGTCCGGCGGCAGCGGCATGTCGACGGGCGCCGGGGCGGCATCGCGGCCATGGTCGTTGTCGTCACGCATCGCGCTGTTCATCGGAGACCTTGGTGGCACGGGCGGCTCGGCCAGCGCGGTAGGGAGCGAGGACTTGGAACCAGACATAAAGACCCAGGATCAGCGCCGCAAGCGCAAACCATTGAAACGCGTACCCGTAATGCTTGTGGATGTCGACCGCGGGGGGCGGCCAGTGCCGCTGCAGACCGTCAGCGGCCTCGGCGGCGGGCGCCACCGGGGTCGCGCCGCCTGTCGTCGTCACTGTCGCCGTTGCCGTCACTGTCGCCAGGTCCGGCTCCGTCTGGAGCAGTACCAGCGGCAGCAGCCGCAGACCGGTCTCGGCCTGCAGGGCAGCGAGTTCCACATTCTGCCGGATCGGCCCCGTCTCCGCGTCCCGGCTCAGCGCATAGGCCTTGGACACTGAGGCCGCCAGCCGGCCTTCGATCCGCACCTCGCCCGTCGGCGTCGCCACCGGTGGCAGCGCTTCGCGCTGCGCCGCGTTGCGCGGGCCCCAGCCGCGCTGGACGAGGATCGCATCGTGGCGGCCGGCGAGTTTCAGCGGCGTCACCACGTAGAAGCCGGTGTGGCCGTCCATCACGCGGTTGTCGAGGTAGACGGTGTGCGCGACATCCCATTCGCCGGTCAGCACGGCGCGGCGGTGTTCGAGCAACTGCTGCGGCGGTTGATCGGCGCCCGGCAGCGCACTCGTCGCGAGCGGCGCTTCCTGCCCGCGTTCGTCGATCGCCCGCTGCATCGTCTTTTTCTGATCGGCCCGATCGAGTTGCCAGGCCCCGAGCGACAGCGCCGCCGCCGTGCCCGCGATCGTCGCGATCACCACGACGGCGTGACGCCTTCGGGCCCGGCCCGATGGCCCCGCCGGGGCCGGGTGGGAATAATCGTCCGCCATGAAAGTCATCGTCCTCATCGCGTTCATCGGCATCCTGGCCGCGCTCTTCTCGGCCGGCATCCTGATGCTGCGCAAGCAGAAGGGCAAGGCCACCATGGCCCGCGCACTGGCGGTGCGCGTCGGGCTGTCGGTGGCGCTGTTCCTGTTCATCCTCTTCAGCGCCTGGATGGGGTGGATCCACCCCACGGGACTGCCGATCGGCAGGTGATCCGGCAGTGATCGGAAAGTAAAAAAGCGCCGCTTCAAGCGGCGCTTCTTCATTGTGCGCTGGTGGGCGCGGTCACAGCCAGTAAACGATGACGTAGAGGCCCAGCCACACCACGTCCACGAAGTGCCAGTACCAGGCCGCGCCCTCGAAGCCGAAGTGGCGGTCCGGCGTGAAGTGCCCCTTCATCAGCCGCAGCGTGATGAACAGCAGCATCAGCATGCCCACGAACACGTGGAAGCCGTGGAAGCCCGTCAGCATGTAGAAGGTCGAGCCGAAGATGCCCGAGTTCAGCTTCAGGTTGAGCTCGTGGTAGGCGTGGAAGTACTCGTAGCCCTGGAAGCCCAGGAAGGTCATGCCCAGGATCACCGTCGCCCACATCCAGGCGATCGTCTTCGCCCGCTTGCCCGCGATCAGCGCATGGTGCGCGATGGTCAGCGTGACGCCCGAGGTCAGCAGCAGCGCGGTGTTGATCGTCGGGATCGGCCACGGGCCCATCGTCGCGAACGCATCCACCGTGCCCGCCGGCGAGGCGGTCGCGCCCGCGGCGACGCTGGGCCACAGGCCGTTGAAGTCGGGCCACAGCAACGCGTTGTCCAGGCTGCCCAGCGTCGGGATGCTGTAGCCGCGCGACCAGAACAGCGCGCCGAAGAAGGCCGCGAAGAACATCACCTCCGAGAAGATGAACCAGCCCATGCTCCAGCGGAACGACAGGTCGATGCGGTCGCTGTACTGGCCGGTCTCGCTCTCGCGGATCGCGTCGCCGAACCACTGCTTGAGCGTGAACGCCCACCACAGCAGCCCGAACAGCAGCGACCACTTGCCCCAGTCGTGGCCGTTGATCCACTGGCCCGCGCCCAGGATCACCCAGAACAGGCCGAACGCGGCCATCGCCGGATGCCGCGACGGGCCGGGCACGAAGTAATAAGGCGTGTTGCCATGAGTCGTCGTTGCCGACATGCGTTCTTCTCCTCGAACTCGGTTCTCAGTTCATTGCCGCACCGCTGCTCACCACCCAGCGGACCAGCAGGATCAATCCGACCACGAACACCGCCGCGGCGATGACGCCCGCCGCGATCACGTGCACCGGATTGAGCTGCGATACATCCTTCTCGTAATCCGATCCCTTGCGCACGCCGAAGAAGGACCAGGCCACCGCGCGCAGCGTGGCCCAGAAGGACCCCTTGCGCCGAATCGCCTGCTTCAGATCCTCGCCCGGCTTCAGGTCATCGGACATCGTCGCTATCGTCGTTCAGCATCGTCGTTCTGCACAGCCCGCCGCTCAGGCGCCGGGCTGGATCTTCACGTCGCCCGCGGGCGTCTTCACCGTGGTCGGCGCCGACAGGTTCGCCTGCGCCTTGCCCTTCCCCGCGACCTCGAAGAAGGTGTACGACAGCGTGATCGTGCGCACGTCCTTCGGGATCTTCGGGTCGATGACGAACACCACCGGCCACTCCTTCTGCTCACCCGGCTTCAGCGTGTACTCGTTGAAGCAGAAGCACTCGAGCTTGTTGAAATACGGCGTCGCCTGCTTGGGCGCGTAACTCGGGATCGCCTGCGCCGACATGGTCCGCGTCTGGATGTTCTGGAAGGTGTACATCACCGTCGTCAGCTCGCCCGGATGGACCGTCAGGTGGCGCTTGGCCGGCTTGAAATCCCACGGCCCGCGCGCGTTCGCGTCGAACTCGATCGAGATCGTCCGGCTGTAGTCGATCTGCGTGTTCTTCACGTCCTCGGCGCGCACCGCATGCTGGCGCTCCGACAGCGACAGCACGTTGATGCCCAGCGCCGTGCAGATCGCCCGGTACATCGGCACCAGCGCATAGCCGAAGCACGACATCACCGCCACCACGACCAGCAGCTTGCCGGTCATCCGCAGGTTCTCCCGGCGGATCCAGCTGGCGCGCTTGATCGGTTCGGTCATGACGCTCCGAGGAACGCGATCTTGACCACGAAGCCGATCCCGAAGATCGCCGCCACGCTGGCCAGGATGAGGGCCAGGCGCAGGTTGCTCTTGCGTTGCTCGGGTGTCGGCGACATCGATCGGTCCTCGGGTTCCGCTGCGGTGGCGATTTCGGTCAGGCGATCAGGCGATCAGGCAATGATCTTCGTGGCCGTCACGTCGAGCTTGGGCGGCGTCTCGAAGGTGTGGAACGGCGCCGGCGACGGCACTTCCCATTCCAGGCCTTCGGCGGCTTCCCAGGGCTTCTGCGGGGCCTTCTCGCCCTTGCCGCGCATCATCGGGATGGCCACGGCGAGGAAGAAGTAGACCTGCATCAGACCGAAGCCGAAGGCGCCGATCGAGGCCACCGCGTTGAAGTCGGCGAACTGCATCGGGTAGTCGGCGTAGCGTCGCGGCATGCCGGCCAGGCCGAGGAAGTGCATCGGGAAGAAGGTCAGGTTGAAGAAGATCAGCGAGCCCCAGAAGTGGATCTTTCCGCGCGTCTCCGAGTACATGACGCCGCTCCACTTCGGACCCCAGTAGTAGACGCCGGCAAACAGCGCGTACAGCGAGCCGGCCACCAGCACGTAGTGGAAGTGGGCCACCACGTAGTAGGTGTCCTGGAGCTGGATGTCGACCGGTGCGACCGCCAGGATGAGGCCCGTGAAGCCGCCCATCGTGAACACGAAGATGAAGCCGACGGCCCACAGCATCGGGGTCTCGAAGGTCATCGAGCCGCGCCACATCGTCGCCAGCCAGTTGAAGATCTTCACGCCGGTCGGGACCGCGATCAGCATCGTCGCGTACATGAAGAACAGCTGGCCCGTGACCGGCATGCCGGTGGCGAACATGTGGTGGGCCCACACGATGAAGGACAGGATCGCGATCGAGGCCGTCGCGTACACCATCGAGGCGTAGCCGAACAGGCGCTTGCGGGCGAAGGCCGGGACGATCTGGCTCACGATGCCGAACGCCGGCAGGATCATGATGTAGACCTCGGGGTGGCCGAAGAACCAGAAGATGTGCTGGTACATCACCGGGTCGCCACCGCCCGCGGGCGTGAAGAAGCTGGTGCCGAAGTGGCGGTCCGTCAGCGTCATCGTGATCGCGCCGGCGAGCACCGGCATCACCGCGATCAGCAGGTAGGCGGTGATCAGCCAGGTCCACGCGAACATCGGCATCTTCATCAGCGTCATGCCGGGCGCGCGCATGTTGAGGATGGTCACGATGATGTTGATCGAGCCCATGATCGAGGACGCGCCCAGGATGTGCATCGCGAAGATGCCGGCGTCCATCGACGGGCCCATCTGCAGCGTCAGCGGCGCGTAGAGCGTCCAGCCGGCCGCCGGCGCACCGCCGGGCATGAAGAACGAGCCCACCAGCATCAGCGCCGCCGGGATCATCAGCCAGAAGCTGAAGTTGTTCATCCGCGCGAAGGCCATGTCCGACGCGCCGATCTGCAGCGGGATCATCCAGTTCGCGAAGCCGACGAAGGCCGGCATGATCGCGCCGAACACCATGATCAGGCCGTGCATCGTCGTGAACTGGTTGAACAGCTCAGGATTGAAGAACTGCAGGCCCGGATGGAACAGCTCGGCACGGATGCACAGCGCCAGGATGCCGCCGATCATCAGCATCGTGAAGCTGAACAGCAGGTACATCGTGCCAATGTCCTTGTGGTTCGTCGCGAAGACCCAGCGCCGCCAGCCCGTCGGGGCGTGATGGTCGTGGTGATCGTCATGGTCATGGGCATGACCGGTCGGGTGGTCGAGCACTGCACTCATGTCAAATCCTCGGTAGCTGGTCGCCGGGGCGATCTGGCGTTCAGTCGGTCAGGCGGAAAGGGTCGGGTCAGGCGCGCGTGACCGCCGGTCACTTGGCGCGCTCGGCCACGACTTCCGCGGGCTGCACGATCTGGCCGGTCTTGTTGGACCAGGCGTTCTTCGTATAGGTGACGATGGCGGCGATCTCGCTGTCCTTGAGCACCGTCTTCCAGGCCGGCATCTGGCCCTTGCCGTTCAGCACCAGGTGGAGCTGCTGGGTGTGGTCCTCGGCCTTCACGATCGCCGAGCCGTCCAGCGCCGGGAACTGGCCCGCGCCCTTGCCGTCGGCCTTGTGGCAGACCGCGCAGTTGGCGTCGAACAGCTTCTGGCCGCGGGCCTGCAGCTCGTCCATCGTCCAGACCTTGCTCGGATCGTCCGCCTTGGCGGCGATCTTCTTCTGTTCCTCGCCGACCCAGGCGCTGTAGTCCTTGGCGCTCAGCACCTTGACATGGATCGGCATGTACGCGTGCTCCTTGCCGCAGAGCTCGGCGCACTGGCCGTAGAAGTCGCCGGTCTTCTCGGCCTTGAACCAGGTGTCGCGCACGAAGCCCGGGATCGCATCCTGCTTGACGCCGAAGGCCGGCACCATCCAGGCGTGGATGACGTCGTCGGCGGTCGTGATGATGCGGATCTTCTTGTCGACCGGCACGACCAGCGGGTTGTCCACCTTGAGCAGGTAGTTGTCGACCTGGCCGGGGTGGCCGGAGTCCGACAGCGCGCGGTGCGAGGCGTCCAGCGTCGAGACGAAGCCGATGCCCTCGCCCTCGCCCTTCAGGTAGTCGTAGCCCCACTTCCACTGGTAGCCGGTGGCCTTGATCGTGAGGTCGGAGTTGGTGGTGTCCTTCATCGCCACGACGACCTTGGTCGCGGGCAGCGCCATCAGGATGACGATGATGAAGGGCACGATGGTCCACGCGATCTCGACCTTCACGCTCTCGTGGAAGTTGGCGGACACGGCGCCCTTGGACTTCCGGTGCTTGAAGATCGAATAGAACATCACGCCGAACACGGCGAGGAAGATCGCCAGGCAGAGGATCAGCATCATGTTGTGCAGCCACATCTGCTCATGCGCGATCTTGGTGACCGGCGGGTGCAGATTCAGCTGGTTGACGGCCGGACCTCCGGGGAGGTCGTTGACCGCCAAGGCGACCTGGCTGGCCAGCGCGGCCGTCAGGCCGAACGCGAGCTGGCTGCAGCGGCGCCCCAGTTGCACACAACTGTGTTCAATCGTCATGGTCGTCTCTTTATCCAGTCTTTCTCAAGCTCTTGTCACCCGGGTCTCCTCCAGGCGGCTTCGGCGCTCGAGCCCGCTCGTAGCGCGGGCTCCGGCGCCAAGCGATGGCGGAAACCTACGGGGCCAGCAGACGTACTCCAGTCGGGGGCGAATTCTAGCCCACCCCCTGGCGCACTATGACTGGGCGCGACGCGCCGAACCGCCCAGGATTACCCGCAGAATGGTGCGCTCTCGCCCTCTGAAAGCGCGGGGCTAGCCGAGCCCGCGAAAGACGGGGGTCAGTGTTTGCCCGCGCCGCGCACCATCGCCCGCATCTGATCCAGCGAGACCTCGGTCGTGGCCGCCACCTTCACCTTCGGTTGAGGCTTGAACGCATGGCCGTAGACCAGTTCGATGCTCAGCGACAGGCGGCCGTCCGGGCCGCGCAGCGATTCGAGCGCCTGCATGAGCCGTTCGCGCCAGGCTTTCGTGCGCAGACCGCGCAGCCGGGCCGGCGCGAGATTGCCGCCGAGTGCGCGCAGGTCGCGCAGCAGGTCCTGCGGCGAGCCCCAGGTGAGGCGCAGATGTTCCTGGTCCATCACCGGATCGGCGAAGCCCGCGTGCACGAGCAGGTCGCCGAGGTCATGCATGTCGACCCAGTCCGGCGCCGGCGGTCCCCAGCCCTCGCGGGCGAAGATCGGGCGCAGTTCGATGAAGCTGTCGGGACCGAAGCACGAGAACATCAGGCAGCCCTCCACCGCCAATCCCGCGTGCCAGGTCTTCACCAGCGCGGGCTTGTCGGCTTCGGCATGGAGTTCCATGTTGGACCACGCCAGTTGTGCGGCGCCGGTGGGCGGCTCGACGATGAGCTCGGTCGGCGCGCTGCCGCGCAGCCTGTCCACCATCGATTGCATGAAGCCCCGCTTGAGGCGCTGCGCGAGCAGCGCGCGCACCTCGGCGTCGGGTTCGAGCCACAGCTGCGTCGCTTGCGGGTAGCGTTGGCGCAGGCCTTCGTCGCCGCCGCCGATCGACGGGCGGCTCTGCAGCACGGCCGTCGGCTGGAGGCGGATCACCGACAGGCGGTCCAGCATGCGCGTGGCCACCTCCTGATGCAGCCACGGAGCCTCGTCGGACGTGGCCAGTCGACGGCGCTGCCGCCGCGCCGCGCCCGCATCGATCTGCTGTGTGCTCGGCGGCAAGGCCTCATCTCCAGTCATGGGGCGGGATTGTAGGCGGCCATGCTTGACCTGTTCCGGCGCCGGGCATTGGCGCGATCCTCGATGGGCAGCGGCCTCGCGCGGTTCTGGCCGGGGCAGTGCGCGTTCTGCCGGTGCTGGTGCCGGGGGCCGTTGTGCGAGGACTGCGAGTCGCAGCATCCGGTCGACGCCGGGCCGCGTTGCGCGCTCTGCGCCCTGCGGCTGCCGGCCGGCACGCGCGCCACGGACGCATTGCGCTGCGGGCGTTGCGCGGCGCATCCGATGCCGCTGTCGCGCTGCGTCGCAGCGATGGATTACCTGTTTCCGTGGGATCGGCTGCTGCTCGGGCTGAAGTTCGGCGAACGGCTGGAGCACGCGCCACTGCTCGCGACGCGGCTGTCGCAGGCTCTGGAACTCGCGCGGGCGGCACCGCCTGACCTGATCGTGCCGGTCCCGTTGTCCGAGCAGCGGCTGCGCGAGCGCGGCTACAACCAGGCGCACGAGATCGCGCGGCGACTCGTGCCGCCGCCGGGGGCCGAGCGACAATCCCGCCTTTGCGCGCTGACCCTGATGCGCGTGCGTCACACCGACCAGCAGGCGCAGTTGCCGCTCGACGAGCGACGCGGCAACCTGCGCGGCGCGTTCGCCGTCGTGAAACCGGTGCACGGCCTGCGGGTCGCGATCGTCGACGACGTCATGACCAGCGGCGCCACGCTGCACGAGGCCGCGCTGGCCTTGCAGCGCGCGGGCGCCCGCGACGTGCAGGCCTGGGTCGCCGCGCGCACGCCCTGACCCCTGTCGAAAGAGCTTCGCCCCATGTTCAACATCGTGCTGGTCCATCCGGAGATTCCGCCCAACACCGGCAACGTGATCCGGCTCGCGGCCAACACCGGCTGCCGGCTGCATCTGATCGAGCCGCTGGGGTTCTCGATGGAGGACAAGCTGCTGCAGCGTGCGGGCCTCGACTATCACGAGTACGCGCCGGTACTGCGGCACGCGGACTGGGAGCGCTTCATCGCCTCGGAGCAGCCCGATGCGACGCGGATGTTCGCGTTCACGACGCGCGGCAGCCGGCTGCTGCCGTCGGTCGAGCTCAAGCCTGGCGACTGGCTGGTGTTCGGTTGCGAAACGGCGGGCTTGCCAACCCCCTTGCGCGACAGCTTCCCGCTTGATCAACGCGTGCGGCTGCCGATGCGCGACGGACAGCGCAGCCTGAACCTCAGCAACGCGGTGGCGGTGGCGGTCTTCGAGGCCTGGCGGCAGAACGGCTACGCCGACGGCGTCTAGCCCCCGCTATTCACGATCCAGCTTCAACTGCCTGATCAACGCGCCCCAGCGCTGACGCTCGTCGCGCATCAAACTGTCGAGCCCTTCGGGCGACGTGCCTGCCGCACTGAAGTACAGCGGCAGCAGTTCGCGCCGGAAGCTCTCGCCGCGGACGATGCGGATGACTTCGTCAGCAACGCGACGAACGATGCCATCCGGCGTCCCCGCCGGCGCCAGCAATGCCTGCCACGACGTCGCCTCGAAGCCGGGATACCCAGACTCGGCGACGGTCGGCAGTTCGGCGAGCGCTCCGAAACGTCCGGCGCTCGTCACGGCCAGCGCCTTCAGCTTGCCTGCCTTGACCTGCGGCATCGCGATGGCCGGCACCATGAAGCCCGCGTGGATCTGACCGGCCAGCATCGCGTTCACGACCTGCGGGAAGCCGGCATACGGCACGTGCACCAGCTTCAACCCGGCGCGCGCGATGAACGATTCCATCGCCAGGTGCGCGGCACTGCCGTTGCCGATGCTGCCATAGTTCAATGCGCCCGCGCGCTGCTTCGCCAGCGTGACGAACTGCGCCAGCGTGTCCACGCCCAGCGACGGCGGCACGACGAGCACGTTCGGCGAACTCGCGATGAAACTGACCGCACGCAGCTCGCGCTGCGGGTCATACGGCAATGACTTCGCCAGCAACGGCGCGGTGATCAACGGTCCCTGGATCGTGAACAGCAGCGTGTGGCCGTCGGGCGATGCTTTCGCGACCGCGCCGGTGCCGATATTGCCGCCGGCGCCGGGCTTGTTGTCGATGACGATGGGCTGACCCAGCGCCTGCGCGAGCGGCTCGGCGAGATAACGCGCAATCAGGTCGGGCGAGCTGCCGCCCGGGAACGGCACGACGAGGCGGATCGGTCGCGACGGCCACGGTGTCGCGGCGCGGCCGGACAGCGGCCAGGCGCCGAACGCGGTCGAGGCCGACGTCGCGGTGGCCGCGACGATCAACGTCCGGCGGTTCACCACTCGGACTTGGCCTGGCGCCCCATCAGCGCGTCCAGGGCTTCATGCGTGGTCATGCGGCCTTCCAGCACGTCGACGACCGCAGCGGTGATCGGCATGTCGACGCCGGCGCGCTGTGCACGCGCCAGCACGGTCGGCGCGCTGTAGACACCTTCGGCGACGTGGCCCAGCTTCACGAGGATGCCGGGCAGGTCCAGGCCCTCGGCGAGCAGCAGGCCGACACGGCGGTTGCGCGACAGGTCGCCGGTGGCGGTGAGCACCAGATCGCCCAGACCCGCGAGCCCGAGCAGGGTCTCCTGCTGCGCGCCCAGCGCCAGCGCGAGCCGCTGCATCTCGGCGAGCCCGCGCGTGATCAGCGCGGCGCGGGCGTTGAGGCCGGGGCCTTTCACGCCTTTCGCCTCGGCGACGAGCCGCAGCCCGTCGGCGATGCCGACGGCGATCGCCATCACGTTCTTCACCGCGCCGCCGACTTCGACGCCGACCGGATCGGCCGACGAGTAAACACGCAGCCGTTCGCTGTGGAACGCGGACACGCCCAATTGCGCAAGTGCCGCATCACCCGAGGCGGACACGAGCGCGGTCGGCTGACCGGCCGCCACCTCCTGCGCGAAGCTCGGCCCCGACAGGATGCCGGTGGCCAGCTGCGGCGCGACCTCGCGGGCGATCTCGTGGCCGAGCAGGCCGGTCCCGGCCTCGAAGCCCTTGCAGAGCCACTGTGCCCGCGCGCCCGCCGGCAAGCGGGTCAGCATGCCCCGCAGGCCCGACATCGGCGTCGCGATGACGATCAATCCGTCACGCCCATGTGCGAGCGCGACGTCGAGGTCGTCGGTCAGTTGCAGGACGTCCGGCAGCGGCGAATCCGGCAGGTAGCGGATGTTGCGGCGGTCGGCGCGCATCGCGGCGATCGCACCGGCGTCACGCGCCCACAGCGTCACCTCATGGCGCGCGCTCGCGGCGATCGCCAGCGCCGTGCCCCAGGCACCGGCGCCGAGCACGCTGATCTTCATGCGCGGAGCAGTCATGGTCGGTTCAGAGGTTCGAAAAGGGGAAGCTCGCAATGAAACACGCCGGCCGGCGGACGGATCCGCGAGGCCGGCGCGCTCATGGGCCGAGGTTCAGTTCGGGACGGCTTCGCCGCCTTGGCCGTTGGCGGCCAGTTGCGCCTGCTGGGCCTCGAACATCGCCTGGAAGTTCACTTCCGTCAGCATGACCGGCGGGAAGCCGGCGCGCGTGCAGACGTCGGACACGATCGCACGCAGGTACGGGTAGATCATCTGCGGGCAGACGATCGCCAGGATGCCTTCGAGCTGGTCCTGCGGCAGGTTGCGGATCTCGAAGATGCCGGCCTGCTTGGCTTCGATCAGGAACAGGGTCTTGTCCTGCACCGTCGTCGTGACGGTGGCGGTGACGCTGACCTCGAAGAGGCCTTCGGCGACCGGTTCGGCGGCCAGCGAGAGCTTGATGTCGACCTGCGGCTGGGCCTGCTCCAGCAGGATCGCCGGGGCGTTGGGCTGCTCCAGCGACAGGTCCTTCAGGTACATGCGCTGGATCTGGAACACGGGAGCGTTGTTGTCGTCGGCCATGGGGTCATCCAAATGAAAAAGCCCGCCAGCGGCGAGCCGTGGCGGGCATTATGACCGAGCGTTCGCGACACTCCGGTGAGGGGTTTCCGGAGATCGGCGAAGACTTCGGGTATCGCTTCAGGGATCCAGGTATCAGGCCTGCAACAACGGTTGCAATCCGCCGCGCTGGTCCAGCGCCATCAGGTCGTCGCATCCGCCGACGTGGGTGTCGCCGATGAAGATCTGCGGCACGGTCCGGCGGCCCGTCTGCAGGATCATCGCGTCGCGCTGCGACGGATCCAGGTCCACGCGGACCTCCTCGATCTGGCTGACACCCCGCTGCTTGAGCAGGTGCTTCGCCCGCACGCAGTACGGGCAGACCAGGGTCGTATACATCTTCACGGCGGCCATCGCCAGTTCTCCAAGAATCGTGTCGAGCGTCCTTCCACCGGCAATCGTTGTGCCGGCGCGGTCGCCAGGGCGGTCAGGCCGCGGACGTCTCGACAGGCAAACTCGCCTCGCGCCAGGCGGTCAGGCCACCCTGGACAGCGACCGCGTTCGCGTAGCCCTGTTTCTGAAGGATGCCAGCGGCGCGCTGCGCGCGTGCGCCGGTCTTGCACATCAGCACCACCGGCAGGGCCTTGTTGCTGGGCAGTTGCTTGGCCGGGAGGTCCGTGCCAGTCAGCGTCGACAGCGGCACGTTGCGGGCGCCCTTGGCGTGGGCGGCGGCGAACTCCTCCGGCTCGCTCACGTCGACCAGCACGCCCTTCTCGCGGTTGACCAGGCGCACGGCCTCGACCGTCGGCACACCGCCCGCCTTGCCGCGCATCGACGTCCACAACAGCAGACCGCCCGACACCAGGGCCGACAGCACGAGATACCAGTTTTCAATCAGGAACTTCAAGGCGGGGCCCGTTCGGTTGGATGCAAAAGCCGAGGATTATAGAAACCCCGCCAGGAGGGTCCGTCAGTTCAGCTTGAAGGTCGACACTGCAGACTGCAACGCGCGGGCCTGCTGCTCCAGGCTGTTGGCGGCGGCGGCGGCCTCTTCGACCAGCGCCGCGTTCTGCTGCGTCATCTGGTCCAGCTGCACCACCGACTCGTTGACATGGCCGATGCCCTGGCTCTGCTCGGCGGACGCCGCGGTGATCTCGCTGATGATGTCGGAGACGCGCTGCACGCTGGCGACGATCTCCTCCATCGTCGAGCCCGCATCCTGCACCAGGCGGGAACCAGCCTCGACGCGGGTCACGCTCGCGCCGATCAGCGTCTTGATTTCCTTGGCCGCCTCGGCGCTGCGCTGGGCGAGCGAGCGCACTTCGCTCGCGACCACCGCGAAACCGCGGCCCTGCTCGCCCGCGCGGGCGGCTTCGACCGCCGCGTTCAACGCGAGGATGTTGGTCTGGAACGCGATGCCGTCGATGGTGCCGATGATGTCGCCGATCTTGCGCGAGCTCGCGCTGATCTCGTCCATCGTCGACACGACCTGCCCCACGACCTCGCCGCCCTTCTTCGCGACGGTCGCCGCGCTGCCGGCCAGCTGGTTCGCCTGGCTGGCCGCGTCGGCGCTCTGGCGCACGGTCTCGGTCAGTTGCTGCATGTTGGACGCGGTCTGCTCCAGCGAGCCGGCCTGCTTCTCCGTCCGCACCGACAGGTCCTGGTTGCCCGCGGCGATCTCGCGCGAGGCCACCGTCATCGAGTCGGTGCCGCTGCGCACGTTGCCGACGATCGCCGACAGGCCCTGCGACATGTCGCGCACCGCCGCCAGCAGGCTGGCCTCGGCGCCCGGTGCGACGCGGATGGTCTGCGAAAGATCGCCTTCGGCCATCTGGCGCATCACGTCGCGGGCGTACTCGGGCTCGCCGCCGAGCTGGCGCCACACGCTGGCGATCAGCAGCCACGATCCCGCGCCCAGGCACACGACGACGATCAGGCCGCTCAGCACGGTGGCCCACAGGCCGGAGCCGACACCCTTCTCGGCGCTTGCGAGCGTCGCGTCGAAGGTGGACTTCGCATCGGCGCGCGCGTCGCCGAGCGTCTGCTCCAGCGCTTTCTGCGCGGCCTGCATCTTCGGGATCGAGCCCGCCTGATCGCCCTGCTTGATGCCGAGGAACAGCTGCGCCGTCTCGACCGATGCGGCGTAGTAGGCCTCGAAGCCACTCTCCAGTTTCGAGCCGGCATCGGCACGACCGGGGATCGCCTTGATGCTGGCGATCACCTTGCGCATCGCGGCCGCCCGCTCGGCGGCTTCGTCCAGGCGCTTCTTCTCGCCCTCGGCGACGGCGGACTGGATCGTCCCGCCCAGGGCCTCGAGCTGCGCGGCCACCTGGTTGGTGGCCACGAGGTACGGATAGTCGGCCTCGCCCAGCGCGTGGATCGCGCCCGAGGTCCGCGACGAAAAGAACAGCACCACCGCGATGCCCACCGCGAAGACGATCGCCGCCAGCACGGGCAGCATCGCGATACGGGTCTTCAAGTTCATGCCTGACTCCAGTTCATCTTTGTCCCAACGATCCCCTGCGACCCCGGCGGTTTCCCCGCGAGGTCGGCGGCGCCCGTTTCCCGGTCGTTTCCCGGCGCGGCGCCTGACACGCGTCACCGGTCCCTCTGCGCGGACTCGGCGGGCGGGTGCGGGAGCGGCACGCGCCGCCCCTGTGCCGGCGTCAATCGACGCTGAGCACCACCTTCACCGAGCCGTCGACGGCCGACTTCTCGATGTAGCCGATGGCATCGGCATTCGCGGCGACGAACTTCTTCACATCGGCCGCGCTGCCGAGTTCCTTGGGCGGCGTGCCCTTGCCCGAGAACACCAGGCGTGACCACGCGGCCTTCACCTGCGCGGACGACTTGCCGGTGGCCTTCGAGTAGAACTGCTCGCGCGCCGCGGCGCTGTCGGGCAGATCCACCGCCTGCGCGGCGCTGCCGTTGGGCAGCTGGTTGGACTTGCCCAGGAAGATGCTCGCGACCTGGTCGGCGGTCATGCTGGCGACGGGGCTCTTCGGATTGACCACGACGGCGACCTGCGCCTGTGCGGCCACGGCGGCGGCGAACAACGCCGCGCCGATCATGGGCTTGATCATGTTGAACTGCATGGGGGCCTCTTCTTCTGATGCTTAGAACACGAAGTCGACGGCGACGCTGTAGACGCCGACGCGCTCGTTGTTGAAGCCCGGCTGGACGTTGTAGAACTGGCCGGCGCCGGTGGTCTTGATGCTGTCGTACTGGGCCTTGACGGCGATGTTGCGCCACACGTCCCAACGCACGCCCAGACCGATGGTCTTCTGCGGCGTGCTCTGCGCGGCGGTGATCGCGTCGACGACGGCGCGCAGCGGCAGGCCGCCCACGACGACCGTGCCCGGGATCGTGTTGTTGACGTTGCTGCTGTCGGTCTTCTGCTGCGACAGCGTCGCGTACGGCGTGAACTTGCCGACGCGGTAGCCGACCGTCGTGTACCAGCCGGTGGTGTCCGGCACGAACGAGTCGTTGCGGCGCTTGGTGTACTCGGCGGCGACGACCCACTGGCCTTCGTCATAGGTCAAGCCCACGCCGGAGAAGCTGGCGTCCTTGTCGGTCGCGTCGATCTCGTTGCCGACCGAAGCGAACGGCGTCTGGCGCAGCACGCCGACCAGGCCGCTGACGGTGGCGCTGTGCGCGGTCAGCTTGCCCTGCGCATGACCGACACGCAGGTTCAGGCCATCGGCCAGTTCGACGGTGGCGTTGATGCCGACCATCTTCTTGATCTCGAGCTTGGTCTGGCGCACGTACGACGAGGCTTCGCCGCCGAAGGCCTGCAGCGAGACGCTCTTGCCGGCGACCTGCGTCGTCCAGTTCACATCGGCGCCGTCGAAGTGGCTGACCGGCACCTGGCCGTAGACGTCGATCGGCGGGCGCAGCCAGGTGTTGGCGTAGCCCACGTCACGGAAGTCGGACACCGCGAAGAACGGCGCGCCGATGCGGCCGGCCCGGATCGCCAGACCCGGCGTGGCCTGCCACTTGGCGAAGGCCCACTCGATCTGCGGCGTCCAGTCGCCCTTGCCGGTCTGCTTAGTCAGCACCTGCACGGTGGCCGAGAACTGCGAGTTGAACTTCGCCGTGCCCTGCAGGCCCAGCTTGCTGTCGACTTCGCCGCTGATCGTCTTGTCGGCGCCGTGGACCTGGCCGGGGATGACGTACTCGGCACCGTCCTTGGTCGCACCGGTCAGTCCGACCGTGCCGAAGCCCGAGAACGAGAACATCGAGTCCGATTGGCCCTGCGCGTGCGCGCCGAATGCCACCAGCGCCAGCGCGAGGGGCGTCATGCGCAAGTTCTTCACCACCATCATTGCAAGTACTCCTGTACAGCGTGAATGCCCAACGCGGGCATGTTCTTTTGGCGAACCAAGTTGGGGCGCGAGTGCGCCTTTCGCCCGGTACGAAACCAGTTGTCGGCCCTGCGGAAGGCTTCTTGAGGCGGGCGCCCTGGAGGGCTGCCTCTAGAATCCGCCGGGCCTGCCGGAACCCGGCCAAACCTCACGAAACCATCCAAGACCCATGTACAAGCTCGTGCTGATTCGCCATGGCGAATCGACCTGGAATCTCGAGAACCGCTTCACCGGCTGGACCGACGTGGATCTGACGCCCACCGGGGTGGAACAGGCCAAGCAGGCGGGCCGTCTGCTGAAGGAAGCCGGCGTCGATTTCGACGTGGCCCACACTTCGGTGCTCAAGCGCGCCATCTGGACCCTGTGGCATTGCCTGGATCAGATGGATCGCCAGTGGTTGCCGGTGAAGCACAGCTGGCGCCTGAACGAACGCCACTACGGCGGCCTTCAGGGTCTGAACAAGGCGGACATGGCCAAGCAGTACGGCGACGAGCAGGTGCTCGTCTGGCGCCGGAGCTATGACACCCCGCCTCCGGCGCTGGAAGCGTCGGATCCGCGCAGCGAGCGCGGCGACATCCGGTATGCCGGCCTGCAGCCCTCGGACATTCCGCTGACCGAGTGCCTGAAAGACACCGTGGCCCGCGTGCTGCCCTACTGGAACGAACAGATCGCACCCGCCATTCTGTCGGGCCAGCGCGTGCTGATCGCGGCCCACGGCAACTCGATCCGGGCCCTCGTGAAGTATTTGGACGGCATCGCCGACGAAGCCATCGTTGGCGTGAATATTCCCAACGGGATCCCGCTGGTCTACGAACTGGACAAGGACCTGAAACCCATCAAGAGCTATTACCTGGGCGACGCCGAAGCGGCCGCCAAGGCCGCCGCCGCGGTGGCCAACCAGGGCAAGGCCTGAGATCGGGCTGCGTCACGCACGGTGGCACACAGCGCTTGACGCAGACGAACGAAAGCCCGGCGGTGCCGGGCTTTTTCGTTGGTGGTGCGCAGCGGGTCATGCCGCGCGAAGGCGCGACCTACTTCCGCCGCAATGCCGTCGCCAGCAGTTCCGCGATGCAGACCGCATTGCTCTCGTGCGACACGGCGTTGCTGCTCCAGACGTGGCGCACGCCGGCCGCGCGGAGCGCCGGCAACGCATCGCCGTTGAAGAGCGCATGCGTGACCGCGACATCGACGCTGGCCGCACCGCGCTCCAGGGCCTCGCGGGCCGAGCCGATCAGCGTCCGGCCCGTCGAGGCCATGTCATCGAGCAGCACCACGGCGCGACCGCGCACCTCCAGGTCCGGGAAGGCGAGTTGCACCTGCGTGTCGCCGAAACGCACCTTGCGACCGACGGCATGGTCGAGCTTGGCGGCGCGCGCCGCTTCGGCGACCCATTGACCGGACTCCTCGTCCGGTCCGACCAGCACCGCCCCCGGCACCTGCACCGCGATGAAACGTCCCAGCAGCGACGCCGCCGACAGCGCGACGCCCCGCCCCTTCGGCATGACCTCGTCCAGGCTCGCGATCCGGTGCAGATGGGGATCCACCGTCACCACGCGGTCGAACTGCGTCGACAGCAAGGCGGCGATGTGCCGCTGGCTGACGGCCTCACCCGGCGTGAATTCCATGTCCTGCCGCATGTAGGCCAGATACGGCGCCACCAGCATCAGGTGCCGGACACCCCAACCACGCGCAGCAGGCGCCGTGATCAGCAACTCGATCAGACGATCGTTCGGTTGGTGCTGCAATCCTCGCAGCACGATCACATCAGCCGGCAACGGCTTGGGCAGGACCAGACGGAGTTCCCCATCCGGAAAACGGTGGCGCGTGATCACGCCGAGCGGGCGGCCCAGCTCGCGCGCCAGGCGCGTGGCCAACTCCTGTTCATCTTCGAAACAAAGCAGCATCGCCGGATCCTCGCACCAATCGGGACCCGGAGGGCATCCGGCATACCCGGGCTGGGCGAACTGAGCCCGACGGATGGGGGCGTCCCCGATCAACCGAGGACTCAGGGCCTTGGGAGTGCGTTGTTGATCCGGTCCGAAAGAGCCCCCGCCAGATGGCGGCGATCAAGACCCTCGGTGGGCATCGCCGGCAGGGAACGCACCTCGACCGCCAGATCCTTCGCGGTCAGGATGCGCCACAGACTCTCCATCAAGGTCATCTGCCCGATGTATTGCGCCGCATCGCTGTACGGCACGTCCGGCTGATGCCAGCGCAGCACCACGGGCTGCAGCGGCGTATGCGTGCTGATCGCGGCCTGCAGCAGATTCCCGTGCAAGGGCAGCAATGGATAGCCCGCGCCTGTCGTGCCTTCGGGGAAAACAGCCACCGTCTCGCCGGCCGCCAGCGCCTCAGCCGTCTTGTGCACGACACGCAGCGCATCGCGCTTGCTGGCACGCTCGATGTAGAGCGTGCCGACCGCCGTCGCCAGCGACCCCACCAACGGCCAGGTCGCGATGTCGGCCTTGGACACAAAGCGCGCCTCGGGCATCACCGCGTGGATCGCGGCGATGTCCAGCCAGGAAATGTGGTTGGCCGTGATCAGCCGCGGCGTCGGCGCCTGAGGCCCGGGGGACTCCAGCCGCACGCCCAGCACGCGCAGCAGCTTGGCCGACCACCAGCCGACGTATCGCTGCCTCGCCGGCGTGTCCAGACGTCCCCAGCGCCACTGGACGAGGTAGACCCCGTGCCCGATGTGCGCCAGCATCCGCAGCGCGCGCCACGCGCCGACCAGCGCGCGCATCAGACGGTCCGCTCGGCTTCGGTGACCAGCGATTCGTAGGCGACCGTACCGGCCACCAGCGTGTAGCGCACCCGGCC
Source organism: Roseateles chitinivorans (assembly GCF_050632145.1). Taxonomy (GTDB): domain Bacteria; phylum Pseudomonadota; class Gammaproteobacteria; order Burkholderiales; family Burkholderiaceae_C; genus Roseateles; species Roseateles chitinivorans_B. Next base: position 2,485,998 of record NZ_CP192577.1, on the reverse strand, counting down.
CGGCAGCTCGAAGCCGGTGATGTCGAACGCGAACGGCGTGTGCTTGCCCTGGCTGACCAGACGCTCCGGTGTCACTGCGCCGCTGACCTCCGCATCGAAGACGACGACGTCGCCGACGCCGCCCTCGACCAGCCGGCCGGCACTCGCCGCCAGCGAACCGAGCGCACTGCCCAGCACCTTCACCGGACGCGCGGTGATCGTGTCGAGTGCCTGCGCGAGCGACAGCCCTTCGTCCTGACCCCAGCGCAGCGCCAGGCTCAACAGCAGTTCCAGGCCGGTGGCCCCGGGCGTGGCCTCGGCGAAGGGCAGCGTCTTCTCGTCGGCGGCGACCGGGTTGTGGTCGCTGACGAGCGCGTCGATCGTGCCGTCGGCCAGCGCGGCGCGCAGCGCGTCGCGGTCGCGCTGCTGGCGCAGCGGCGGCTGCAGGCGCATCGACGGGTTGAAGTAGCCGATGTCGACGTCGCTCAGGTGCAGCGAGTTGATCGAGACGTCCGCCGTGATCGGCAGCCCCTCCTTCTTGGCCTGGCGCACGAGCTCCACGCCGGCGGCACTGCTCAGGCGGCACAGATGGACCCGGCAGCCGGTCACGCGGACCAGTTCCAGGATCGTGTGCAGCGCGATGGTCTCGGCCGCGACCGGCTCGCCGGAGAGGCCCAGTCGCGTGGCCACGGCGCCGCTGGCCGCGACGCCGCCGCTCAGCCACGGATCCTGCGCATGCAGCCACAGCGTGTAGCCGAAGCTCGCCGCGTACTGCATCGCGCGCTGCACGGTCAGCGTGTTGCGGATCGGCACGTAGGCCTGCGAGAAGCCGACGCAACCGGATTCGGTCAGCTCGGCCATCTCGGTGAGCGACTCGCCGGCCAGGCCGCGCGTCAGGGCGCCCAGCGGGAACAGCCGGCAGCGGCTGAGCTTGCGGGCGCGGAACTTGAGCATGTCGACCAGGCCGGGCTCGTCGAGCGTCGGATCGGTGTCCGGCGGGCAGACGAGGCTGGTGACGCCGCCCGCGGCGGCGGCGGCGAGCTCGCTCTCCAGCATGCCTTCGTGCTCGTGACCCGGCTCGCGCAGACGCGCGGCGAGGTCGACCAGACCCGGCGCGACGACGAGGCCGGTCGCATCGATGACGCGATCCGCGTTGAAGTCGCCGACGCTGCCGAGGCCGACGATGCGGCCCGAGGCGATCGCAAGGTCGCCGACCTTGTCGAGTCCGGAAGCCGGGTCGAGCAGCCGGCCGTTCTGGATCAGGATCTTCATGCTTCGTTCCCCGCCAGGATGGACATGACAGCCATGCGCACCGCGATGCCGAAGGTGACCTGCGGCAGGATGACGCTGTGCTGGCCGTCGGCGACGGTGGACGAGATCTCCACGCCGCGGTTGATCGGGCCCGGATGCATCACTATGGCATCGGGCTTGGCCAGCGCCAGCTTCTCTGGCGTCAGGCCGAAACTCTTGAAGTACTCGCCGGCGCTGGGCAGCATCGCGCCGCTCATGCGCTCGTTCTGCAGGCGCAGCATGATGATGACGTCGGCATCGCGGACGCCCTCGGCCATGTCGTGGCACACGCGCACGCCCATGTCCTTGAGGTCGCCGGGCACCAGCGTCTTCGGACCGACGGCGCGGATTTCCGGCACGCCCAGCGTCGTGAGCGCGTGGATGTCGCTGCGCGCGACGCGCGAGTGCACGATGTCGCCGACGATCGCCACGGTCAGGTTGCTGAAGTCCTTCTTGTAGTGCCGGATCGTGTACATGTCGAGCAGGCCCTGCGTCGGATGCGCGTGGCGGCCGTCGCCGGCGTTGACCACGTGGACATGCGGCGCGCAGTGCTGCGCGATCAGGTAGGGCGCGCCGGACTCGCTGTGGCGGACCACGAACATGTCCGCGTGCATCGCCGACAGGTTGGCCACCGTGTCGAGCAGCGTCTCGCCCTTGGCGGTGCTGGAGCGCGCGATGTCGAGGTTGATGACGTCGGCGGACAGGCGCTTGGCGGCGATCTCGAAGGTGGTGCGGGTGCGGGTGCTGTTCTCGAAGAACAGGTTGAACACCGACTTGCCGCGCAGCAGCGGCACCTTCTTCACCTCGCGGTCGTTGACCGAGAGGAAGGTCCCCGCCGTGTCCAGGATCTGGTGCAGCACGGCCTTGGGCAGGCCTTCCGTGGACAGCAGGTGGATCAGCTCGCCATGCTTGTTCAGCTGCGGATTGCGTTTGCTCAGCATGGGGTCAGTCCTCCTTCACGTCGAAGCTGAAACGGCCACCGTCACCCTTCACCAGGCTGAGGCGCTGGTTCGGCGCGACGGCGACGCGCGCGGCGGAGAACGCCGGCTCGATCGGCAGTTCGCGGCCGCCGCGGTCCACGAGCACCGCCAGCGTGACGCTCGCGGGCCGACCGAAGTCGAACAGTTCGTTGATCACGGCGCGCGTCGTGCGGCCGGTGTAGAGCACGTCGTCGATCAGGAGGACGTGACGGCCCTCGATGTCGAAGGGCAGCTTCGTGTGGTCGGCGCTCGCGTTCATGCCCTTGCTGCCGAAGTCGTCGCGGTGCAGCGCACTCGAGATGACGCCGTGCTGGCCGGCCAGCTTCAGGTCCTGCTGGAGGCGCTCGGCCAGCCAGGCGCCGCCCGACCAGATGCCGACCAGCGCGCAGTCGGGTTGCAGCAGCCGCTGGACGCCGCGCACGAGGTCGGCGTAGAGCGCTTCCGCATCGAGGTGCAATGTGCTCATGGGTGTTCCCGGAAGAATTGTTCGAGGATCAATGCCGCGCTCGCGGCATCGAGGTCGCGCGCGCCCTGCGACTGGGCTTCCACGCTGGTGTAGCGTTCATCGACTTCGACCACCGGCAGCCGGTAGCGGCCGCGCAGCTGCCCGGCGAACTTGAGCGCGCGGGCAGTCATCTCATGCGGCGCGCCGTCCGGATGGCGCGGCACGCCGATGACCAGCGCATCGGGCTCCCACTCCTGGATCAGCGCGGTGATCGCGGCCCAGCGGGCGTCGCCCTGCTCGGTGATGGTCCGCAGCCCGCGCGCGCTCCCCAGCATCCGGTTGCCGGTCGCCACGCCGAGGCGCTTGGTACCGAAATCAAAACCGAGGGGGAAACAAAAGCGGCGGGGAAGAAGCGGGAGAGCCGGTGCTCATGACGCCTCCGGTCATGCCCGCCGCCGGGCCGCCCCTAGGCGGGCAGCGCCCCTCGGGGGCAGGAGCGAAGCGACTGGGGGACTCACAGTCATCATGCGTGCCCGGCCTCCTGGCTGAGCATCCGGGGATCGATGCCGAGCAGCGCGAGCGCCTTGTCGTAGCGCTCCTCGATCGGCGTGTCGAAGATGATCTCGTGCGTCGCGTCGACGGTGATCCAGCCGTTGCGGCCGAGTTCTTCCTCGAGCTGGCCCGCGGCCCAGCCGCTGTAGCCCAGGGTGACCAGCACACGCTTGGGACCGGCGCCGTTGGACAGCGCTTCCAGCACGTCGCGGCTGGTGGTCATCTCGAGCCCGCCGGGCACCGCCAGCGTCGCGCTGTAGTGGTTGCCCTGCTCGTCCAGCGCCTCGTGCAGCACGAAGCCGCGTTCGGTCTGCACCGGCCCGCCGAAGAAGACCGGCCGCGCGGCCATGTCCACGTCCGACAACTCGAGCTCGACCTTCTCGAACAGGTTGCCCAGCGTCAGCGAGATCGGCTTGTTGATGACCAGGCCGAGCGCGCCCTTCTCGTTGTGCTCGCACAGGTAGATGACCGACCCGGCAAAGGTCTCGTCCACCATGCCCGGCATGGCGATCAGGAACTGGTTGGTCAGGTCGATGCGTGCCTTGGACATAGGGGCGGATTCTATTTCACCGACACTCCCTCTCCATGAACGCCCTTGTCTGGTTCCGGCGCGATCTGCGCGCGGACGACCACGCCGCCCTCTTCCACGCCCTCAAGCACCACGAGCGCGTGTTCTGCGCCTTCGTGCTGGACACGGACATCCTGGACGCGCTGCCGCGCGCGGACCGCCGCGTGGAATTCATCGTCGACGCCCTGCGCGTGCTGGACGCGGATCTGGCGGCCCTGGCGCCCGGCGCCGGGCTGATCGTGCGCCACGGCACCGCGCGGGAGCAGATCCCCGCCCTGGCGGCGGAACTGGGCGTCGACGCGCTGTACTTCAACCACGACGACGAGCCGGACGCGCTGCGCCGCGATGCCGACGTGGGCGGAACGCTGCTCGCACGCGGCATTCAGGTGGAGAGCTTCAAGGACCATGTCGTCTTCGAGCGCTCGGAGATCCTGACGGGTTCACGCAAGCCCTACGGCGTCTTCACGCCCTACAAGAACGCGTGGTTGCGGGACGTCAATCCCTTCTTCCTGAGCAGTTATCCGGTCGAGCGATACGCGTCGCATCTGGCGAAGGCTCCGCAACAGGGCGTGCCGGCGCTCGGCGACATCGGTTTCGAGCCGGCCGGACTCACTGCGGCGCTGACCGGCGGTAGCGCCGGCGCGCAGCGGTTGTTCGACGAGTTCCTCGAGCGCATCGACCGCTATGGCGACACGCGCGATTTCCCCGCAGCGAAAGGTCCCAGCTACCTCAGCACGCACCTGCGCTTCGGAACGATCTCGATCCGCCGCCTGGCGCGCGAGGCCTGGGCCCGGGGCCATGCGCCGAAGGGCGGCAAGGCCGTCAGCGCGGGCGCTCAGGTCTGGCTGTCCGAGCTGATCTGGCGCGACTTCTACCACCAGGTCCTGCATCACCATCCGCGGGTCGTGGCAGGCGCGTTCCGGCCCGAGTACGACCGCATCGCCTGGGCCGACGGCCCCGACGCAGACGCCGATTTCGAGGCCTGGTGCCAGGGCCGCACCGGCTACCCGCTGGTCGACGCCGCCATGCACCAGATCAACGAGACCGGCTACATGCACAACCGGCTGCGCATGGTGACGGCCAGCTTCCTCATCAAGGATCTCGGCATCGACTGGCGTCGCGGCGAAGCCTATTTCGCCGAGAAGCTGATCGACTTCGACCTCGCCGCCAACAACGGCGGCTGGCAATGGGCCTCGTCCAGCGGATGCGACGCGCAGCCCTACTTCCGCATCTTCAATCCGGTCAACCAGAGCGAGAAGTTCGATCCCGACGGGAAGTTCATCAAGCGCTACCTGCCGCAGCTCGCGAAGCTGCCGCCCAAGCTGATCCATGCGCCCTGGCTGGCGAAGCCGGCGGAACTCGCGGCCTGCGGCGTGGTGCTGGGCCGCGACTATCCGGAACCGGTCGTGCGCCACGAGACGGCGCGGATGGCGACGATGGCGCGCTACGCCGTGGTGAAGGACCGGACCTTCCCCGACGCATGAGCGTCCCCTGGGCGCCCAGGGCGCTTGGGACCGGATCGTGGCGCGTCACTGGTAGGTGAGCGTCACGCTGACGGAGTCGGTGTACGGCCCGCCTGGCGGCACCGTGGTCTGCCGACCCGGGATGCGCGCGTAGACGGTGTAGACCAGCCCCGGCGACAGCCCGAGCGCGTCGAGCAGCAGGCCGCCGCCGACCATCGTGCCGGTGGTGCCGTCGCCCCACACCGTCGTGTAGGTGTTGTCGATGTACAGGTTGTAGTTGAGCGAATTCGCCCCGAAGGTCAGTCGTCGGGCGGAGATGCTGGGCCCGTTGCCCTGGTTGAAGGCGACGGTGAACGGGATGAGCAGCCCCGCAACGCCGCCGCACTTCACCGTGACCGTGCCGGTGGAGTCGGTGTTGCCGTAGGCCAGCGGGTTGTAGTTGGCGAAGAGCACCGAGGTCGTCGTGACGGTGCACGAGCACAGTCCCTGCACGCACAGGGCATGCGCCGAGGGTGCCGCGCCCATCAGCGCCAGCCAGGGCAGCACACGAAGCAGGCGGAAGGGCATGGCGTTCATGGCGACTCCTTGCGGGTGGTCTCTGCGGGTGTCTTGACGGGAGTTTGCGCGTGATCCGGCGCGCCGGACGCGTCAGGCTGGGGTGGCGTGCCGGTCGACCAGGCGGCGATCCTGCGACAGACCACGGTGCCGAGGTCCGGCAGTTCGGTCGCCTGCGCCGGCAGACGCAGTTCGAGCCGGCACGGCGTGCCGTCCCCGCGCCGCGCCAGCACGTCGCCGACCGCGCCGGAGCCGTCGGGCAGCCCCGTCACGAAGGCCCGGCCGTCCAGGCCCATCGGGAATGTGCGCCTCGATCCGGCGACTTGCAACTCGGTCCCCGGCGGCAACGGTTCGCCGGTCTCGTCGACGACCCGGAACGTCGCCGTCCGGCTGTGCGTGATCGGGAAGCGGATCAGCGCCGCACTGCGCGCCGCCGGCATGACCTGCAGCTCCAGCGCCTCGATCTCGGCGTCGAGCGGCAGATCGTCGGCCACCACGCCGACGCGGTTCATCTGGTAGCCGCGCAAGGCCGGCAGGAACGCCCGTCCCTTCGCATCGGTGCGCGCGACCGGCTGGTTGTCATGGAGGATGCGCACATCCGCCTGGTTGTCGACCTGCACGACCGCGAAGCCACCGTCGATGCGCCGGCTGGCGTAGGCGCTGCCGTCGATGTAGGCGAGCCCGCCGCTCGCGCCGAGGCGCACGTCGGTCTGGCCGGCCGTTCGAGAGACGCCGCCATCCAGCGCCACCCTGTTCGTCTGCCACTGGGCCTGCGCCTGCTGCCGGCCGTTCGACTCCGTCAGCAGCTGGTAGCCGAGGCCCTCGCCGACCGGGGGATTGCTCTGCAACTGGACCTGCCAGAGATCGCGCGACTCCTGCCCGCCGCCGCGCTGCCCCTGCCAGGCCGTCGACAGACTCTTGTTGCCGTCGAGCAGCAGACTCCAGAAGACCGAGATCGCCGTGCCGCCGCCGTTGCCCGCCTTCAGCGCGGACAGGCCGAAGAAGCCCCATCCGCCGAGACTGCGGCTCGCATTGAAGGACCAGAGCTTGTTGGCCACCTGCAATTGCCCTTGCGGCGCGGGCCGCTGCGGCGCGCCCTGGTTGACCAGTCCGATGCCCAGCCCCCACTGTTTCCACGACGTGCCCACTGACGCCGAGACGCTCCATTTCGGCAGCACGGGATTGCCGAGCTGCGTGAAACCCGCCGTGGCGCGCTTGACCTGAAACCCGCCACTCCAGTCCATGCCCTGACGCTCGACACCCAACGTCGCGAGCGCGCCGCGGCGCGCCTCGGGATCGTCGCTGCGGCTGGCCACGCCCGCCAGGCTCACCGTGCCCAGCGCCGGGAACAGCCACAGGCCCGTCGCGCCGAGCGCCTGCTGGCGTTGCGTGAGCTCGCCGCGCCATTCCTGCGTGAAACAGGCGTGAGGCCGTTGCGCCAGGTGCCGGCCAGCACCGCGCGACCGTAGCGGTTGCTGTCGATGCCGTAGTTCAGGCGCAGCCAGCCGGCCTCGACGCTGTAGGCCGAGAGCCCCGGCTTCAGCAGCGACGGGCTGATGTAGTACGGCTGCACGACGATCTGCTCGCGGCCGAGCAGGTCCCGCACCACGGTGCGGATCTCCCCTGGCCGGTGACCAGCGGCAGGTCGCTGATGTCGAACGGGCCCGGTTGCACGCGCCCTTGCAGCCGCTGGCTGTTGTTGACGAAGACGTCCACCGTCGACGGCAGCGACGCCTCGCCGCGCAGCGTCGGCAAGGGGAAGCTCAGGAAGCCCGGGCGCAACGAGAAGTCGGTGCTCCACTGCACGCCCCCGAACCGCATCGCCTGGCCCCAGGTGCCCGGCTGCGCGATGCTGTCGCCGAGCCGCCAACTGGTCAGGTGCTCCGGGCGGTCGATCGTCCAGCGCGAGTCCAGCCGCACCCAGCCGCCGCCCATGCCGCTGCGGTAGAGCTGCTGGTGGTTGAGATCGCCCCGCGGCGTCAGCACGCCGAGTTCGGTGACCCCGTCGACGTTGCCGTCACCGCTCAGGCGCTTCTGCCACTGCACGTCGTAGTTGGCATACAGCCCGAAGGTCGACGGCAAGGTGACCTGCGTGGCCGAGCGCGCGACTTCGATCTGCTGTTCGGAGAAGGCCTGGGGCGGTGCGTCGATCTCCAGCGTCTGGCTGAGTTCCTCGACGCGCCAGCGCATCAGTTCGGTGGGACCCTCGCCAAGGATCATGTGGAGCTCGCCGTCGATCATGCGCGGCGGCAGCGCGGGGGGCGGAACTTCAGTTCGGTCCACAGCGCCTGAGGGATTGCCAGGCCCTCCGGCACGCGCACCGCGCGCACGGTCTGAGGCTGGGGGATGCCGTTGATCTTCAGCCCGAGCAGCAGCGTCTCGCCGAAGCGCGGCGCCTGGGCCAGGGCCTGCGCCGGGTCGGAAGCGGGCGGCGCGGGCGGCAACGGTGGCACCGGCGGAGGCTGCTGCGCCTGCGCCGCCGCGGTCACGCACAGGCAGACCGCCGCCGGCAGCACGCCGAGATCACTTGCCCGCCGCACCGGCCGTGACCTGCTGCAATCCCTGGTCCGTCATGACCTGCAGGTTGCCCGGCGGCCCGGCGGGTGTGGGGATGCGGTAACTGCGCTGCTCGCCAGGGAAGACCACGCTCTGCGCGCCCGGTACCGCCATCGACTTCACCTCGCCGTTGGCGCCTGTCAGGCGCAGTTCGCTGACCTTCACGTGCACGTTGCCGGCGTTCGTCACCGTCGCCACGGTCTCGCCGCTGCTGGCGCGCTGCACGCTCCAGCTCGAGTCGCGCCGCACCTGGTTGGGCGCCACGTAGACCGGCACCCGCAGCGCCACCAGCACCCGCACCGCGCCGGTGACCTGCGTGTCGCCGCCCTGACGCGCCACCGGCACCTCGCGCAGCACCATCCGATAGGTCGCCTCCTGCTGGAGGTCGGGCGGGCGTCGCAGGCCCACGCGCAGGACCTGGGCCTGCCCGGCCTGCAGCGTGAAGATCGGCGGATTGACGAGCAGGTCCGTCGTCGGACCGTCGACGTCCTGGCCGTTCTCCCGCGTCCAGCGGATGCCCTCGGCCTGCATCGTCACCGGCTCCGTGCCGTTGTTCTGGACCTGCACCGTCGCCCGGTCGTTAGCGCGATCCAGCCGCACGTTGACCGGCATGATGCTGACGTCCGCGGCCCAGGCCGCCGGCATCGCCAGCACTGCCGCCAGTGTTCCCGCCAGCATGGCCGTCCTGCCCAGGACGGCCGCCAGCCCGCGTCGGATCGTGTTCATCGGTCTCTCTCCTGTTGTCTTGTCGTCCGATGTCTCCCTGGGCGTTCCGGCCGCCCGAAGCCGTCCTCCTGCTTCCCTGCCTTCCCTGCCTTCCCTGCCGTACGACGGCGGCCTCCGATCGAGCTCAGTAGGTCACCGTCACCGTCACCGTGTCCGTGTAGGCCCCCGGCACCGCCCCGGTGAGCGACGGTACCTGTCCGTAGATCGTCACGCTCTGCACGCCGCCGCTGCCCGTGCCGCTGTAGACCGTGCTGCCCCCGGTGCTGTTCCCCCAGACGGAAGTCCGCGACGCGTCGACGTAGAGCTGGTAACCCAGCGTGTAGGCGCCGTTGACCATCTTGCGGGCCGAGAAGTTGGCCGCGCCGCCGGCGTTGCTGCCGGCGCTCAGGGCGACGGTGTAAGCCGTGGTGGCCGTGCATTCGATGGTGAGCGTCGACGTGCCGTTCACCGGCCCCGCGCCGATCGGGTTGATCGCCGAACCGAAGGCCAGCGTCGAGCCCGACACATTGCACGCCGACGACACCGTCGTCTGCGAGGTCAGCGTATTGGTCGCCGTGCCGCCGCGCGCAACGCCGATCAGGCCGACGAGTGCGGCCATGATCAGGAGCAGCGGGAGGCTTCTCCGCATCCGTGTCCCGTCAGTGCACCACGGCGCTGCCCCTTTCGGGCAGCCGCGTCCCATGGGCCCGGGCCTCCGCAAGGATGAGAAGTCCGCGCGCGGAGATCGCGTCGCGGGGATAGACCGCCAGGCCGACATGGCTGTCCAGCCGCACCTCGTGGCCGCCGAGGTCGAAGGGGTCGGCCAGCGATTCGCGGATGCGGTCCGTCAGCGCTTCCGCCTCCTGCACGGAACCGGCGCGCGAGACAACCAGCGCGAACTGCTCGTTGGCATGCCGCGCCAGCAGGTCGGCCGGGCCCGCGCAGCCCGCCATCCGCCGGCCGATCTCGACCAGCACCGGCGCCGCCGCCGACACGCCCTGGCTGCGCAGCAACGCCTCCAGGCCCTTCAGCACCACCACGGTGACAGCCACCTTGCCGGCCTCGGCGTTGACCATGCGCAGCACCTGGTCCAGGCGCTCGAGCAACGCGACCTGGCCGAGCAGACCGGTCGCGGCGTCGCGCAGCAGTGGCGACGGACGCTGCTGCCGACCTCCGGCCAGCTCGCTCTGCAGCAGTTCATCGAGGTCGCCGAAGAGCGTCTCCAGCCCCGACCCCTTGTCGTAGAACCCGTCGGCGCCCGCCTTCATGCACATGTCGCGGTAGGCGTCCATCGCGTGGTGCGTGAGCATCAGGATGCGGCCCCGGTATCCCTTGCCGCGCAGGCCGCGCAGCACGTCGATCCCGGTGCCGACCAGCAGTGTCATGTCCAGCAGCACCGTGTCCGGCTGCAGCCAGTCGATCAGCGCGATCGCCTGCGGCGCGGAGTCCGCCTCGCCCACGACGCGTGCGCCGGGCATGTCCTCGAGCCGGCGTGCCAGGAGCCGGCGGATGGCCGACGAGTCCTCGACGAGAAAGATGTCCATGGAAGGATGCTCCGGATCGATGCGGCGACTGGTTGTCACCGCCTGTCCGGCATCTTGCGCGCGCCCCCGGCCCGCATCAGCGGCACCCCGCCCAAGCTGGTGTCGGGTTCCCTCCGCAGGGTTTGTCGGGCGATCACCTACGTCCTCCGGCAGGTCACTGGATGTCCGTGAGACCGTGCTGGACGCAGTATTTCGTCAGCTCGGTGTTGTTGCGCCAGCCCGTCTTCTCGAGGATGCGCGCGCGGTAGGTACCGACCGTCTTGGCCGACAGGTGCATGGTGTCGGCGATCTCGGCCGGCGTCTTGCCGGCCGCGATCAGCAGCATCACGCGGTGCTCCTGGGCCGACAGCTGCTCGTGCGGCAGCTGGCCCGGCGTCGCGCCGCTGAGCAGCCCCAGCAGGTGGTCGGCCATTGCCGCCGTGACGTAGCGTCCGCCTTGCAACAGCCGCTGCAACGCGACGACCAGTTCGTCGGTCGCCTTGTCCTTCGGCAGATAGCCGGAAACGCCCATCTGCAGCAACCGTGCCGCATAGGCCGACTCCGCATTGAGGCTCAGCACCAGCACCGGCACGCCCTTGATGGCGCGCAGCATGCGGCTGGCGCCCTCGGTCCCGCTCGCGTCGGGCAACGAGAGATCCAGCACCAGCGCGTCCGGCTTGTGCGCCTGGCCGAGTTGCAGCCCCTCGGCGATGGTCGACGCTTCGTCGATCACCGCCTGCGGCCAGTAGCCCTGGATCAATTGCTTGACCCCGAGCCGCATGATCGGATGGTCGTCAACGATCAGAAATCTCATCCCAACCCTCCTCGTTCTCCCGTCTCGCGCCGGCGCCACCGTTGGCGCCGTCCGCGTCCTCCGCTTCACTTCCGTCGGCCCCCACCGGCACCCGGACGTCGATCCGCGTGCCGCGCCGGGGTGCCGGCCCGAACACCATCTCCCCGCCTGCGAGCACGGCGCGCTCCCGCATGTTCCGCAAACCTGACGCGTCGACACGCACCTGACCCGGGCCGACGCCGTCGTCCTCGATCCGCAGCCGGTACTCGCCGCCCTCGAGGCGCGACTCGATCGTCAACTGCTGCGCCTGCGCATGCCGCAGGACGTTGGTCGCGGCCTCCTGCAGCAGCCGGAACAGCTGGTTGTGCTGCTCGGGCGTCAGGGCCTCGTCGGACGCGAGATCCACGTCGACGATGAGATCGCTCTGGCGCTGCAGCCCCTGCACGTAATGCTGCACTGCCGCACCGAAACCGAAATCGTCCAGCAGCGGCGGCCGCAGCGTGTTGGCGATACGGCGCGCCGCACCGATGACCTCGTCGGCGATGGCGAGCATCTCCTCGTGCATCGGCTCCTTGGCCGGCGCGATCTTGCGCGCCATGGACAGCGCCAGCATCTTGGCCGCCGTGCCGAGTTGTCCCAGTTGATCGTGGACTTCGCGGGCCAGACGGCGCCGTTCCGCCTCGACGCTGCGATCCAGTTCCGCCGCGAAACTCTGGATGCGCGCCAGCGCCTCGGTCAGTTCACGGGTGCGTTCGACGACGGCGCCCTCCAGTTGCGCGTGGCTGTCGCGCAAGGCGCGCTCAGCCTGGTCACGCCGCTCGCGCTCCATCCAGAGTGCCGCCATCGCCGCGGCCACCATCACGCCCCCGGCCAGCGGCAGCACCTGCGCCAGCAAGGTGGTCTCCTTCGTCTGGATCGCGACGGCCGATTCGATCCCGTCGATCCGTTGCTGCTGCAGGGATTTCAAACGACCGAGCTCGCCGCGGATCTCGTCCATCAGCTGCTTGCCCGCCACGTAGGCCTGGCGATCCTTCAACGCGGATTCACCGTCCTTCCAGCGGCTTTCCACCTGACGCTCGACCTGGTGGCGGCGCTCCGCGATGAACCGGTCCAGGCGCTCGAAGGCCGTGTCCTGTTGGTCGCCGGAGCGCGCGAGCGCGGTCTTGAGCTCGGCGTAATGCGCGTCGAGATCGCGCTGCGCGCGTTCATACGGTTGGAGGAACACCGCGTCACCGGTGATCAGGAAGCCGCGCGTGCCCGTCTCGAGGTCGATCAGCAGCGCATTGAGGTCGGAGATGAGCTGCTGCGTGCGCAGCGCGTGGGCGCGCACGTTCTCCTGACGCGTCAATTCGCCAAGACTGCGGTATTCGCCGTAAGCGGTGGCCACAAAAGCGATGCAGCCGGCCAGCAACAGGCCCGCAGCCACCGGAAAGGTCAGCATGCGCATCGAAGGTCCGGGCTTGCGCGCCCGTGTTGGTACAACCCTGTGGACGACGGCATCACAGCGATGACATCCGCGCCGACATCCACCCCAGTGCTTCTGTTGCTCGCGACGTGTCGTCGCGCCTCTCTAAGGCCCCTCGCATCCGGGGCCGGTGCCATGTCTCTCTGCGGAGACCGTTCACATGGGCCTAACGCTAGAGGGGTAGCGCGGGAAAAGCAAGTCCCTGCTCACGTGCCGCGTACCGTGAAAGCCACGTCCCGGTCATGGCAACGCATGAAGTGCCCAGACGTACGGCGTGTTCGGGGGTCAGGGCTTGACACGCGCAGGGCGATCAAGGTGCCTGCCACCGCGCGAGCAACGCGGCGTGACGCCGCTGCCAATCGTGCAGGGGTGCCTCCTCACCGTTCAGGACCAGGCGCAGATAGGCCAGACTCAGTTCGCGCGTGGCCGCCTTGACCTTCGGATTGAGATCCAGGCCGCCGGTGTTCATCCGGTCGGTGAAGATGCTGTGCGAGCCGCCGCTGAACATCGCCAGCGCCTTGTGCGGGCCGCCGATCGCGTCGAACAGCGCCAGGCGGTCCGCAGCGCCGCTGTAGTAACCAGGAATGGTGATCTCGTCGTCGGTGGCGCTGATATGCAGCGTGGGGATCGAGATGCCACCCAGTATTGGCGCCGGGTCACCCTCGCCGTAGAACGGCGGCGCGGAGATGAGGATCGCCGCCTTGAAGCGCGGATCCGCCAATGTCGGCAATGGCGCCCCGGAGCCAGGCACCTTCGCACCGGCCAGCAGCAGGCTGGTGTTGGCGCCGTAGGAATGTCCCGCGATCGCGAGCCGCGACGGGTCGAGTCGGGGAGCGAGTGGGCCGGCGAGCAACTGGTTCAGCGCGAAGCGCACGTCCTGCGTACGATCGACGGCCTCTTCCCGCTGGGCCGCCTGCTGCAGGCGCAGCACCAGGTTCAGCGAATTCGACCAGCCAAAACCGCCCGACCACAGGCGGCGGTCGCTGCCGATGTGCTGCACATGCAGGGCGACCACGCCGTTCGAAGCCCAGTAGCTGCCCAGGTAGCTGTAGCCGCGGCGCGAACCGCCCATGCCATGCGAGAACACCACGACCGGCCAGCCCCCGTCAGGCGCCTCGCCCTGGGGCCAGTAGATGCGAACGGGGACCGCGCGGTGGCGGGACGGATCGATCCAGTCGAAGTCCTGCCAGTGGTGGCTGCCGTCGTCGGCGAGTTGCACGCCAGGCTGCGCGGGAAGATCCGGGCCGCTCACGGGCGGAGGTGAGGCGCAACCGATCAGCAGGGCCGCGAGGGCCGCCATCGCCGAGACGGCGAGCGTGGACCAGCGCCACGTCCTGTTCACGACGTCAGAACAGTTCGACGTCGCTCAGGTGCTTGGCCTCGGACATCGCGCCCTGCGCGACCAGCGTGGCGTGGCTCTGCACCTGGTTACGTCCGGCGCCCTTGGCATGGTAGACCGCCTTGTCGGCGCGCTCGAAAGCGGCGGCCGGCGAATCGCCGGCACGAATCTGCGTGAAGCCGATGCTGACCGTGATGCGACCGACCTGCGGAAACGCATACTGCGCGGTGTTGTTGCGGAAGCGCTCGAAGGCATGCGCCGCATCGGGCTCGTCCTCGCAGCGCATCAGCACGACGAACTCCTCGCCGCCGAAACGGTAGAGCAGATCATTGAAGCGGAAGCTGCTGCGCATCAGGCGCGACAGCAGCAGCAGGACCTCGTCGCCGATCAGATGGCCGAAGCGGTCGTTGATCGACTTGAACAGGTCGATGTCGATGACGCCGAGCCAGTAGCGCGGATGCACCGCGGCATGACGACGATCCTGACCCGCCTCGTCCTGTGCCGCCGCTTCGCTGAGCGAGCGCATCGGCAGTTCCGACACGGCCTTCAGGAAGCTCTCGTCGAAAGTCTTGCGATTGAGCAGGCCGGTCAGCGTATCGCGCTCGCTGTAATCCAGCAGGCCCTGGAAGTTGTGATAGATCCGCAGCACGCTGGAGACCATGCGCTGCGCTTCGGCCTTGAGCCGGCGCGCCGTGTGCAGTTCCAGCACGCCGACGACCTCGCGCTCGGTGGCGAGCGGGAACAGCGTCACCCACTCATCGCCTTCGCGCTGCTGCAGCACGCTGCGCTGCGTCAGGCACTCGAGGCGGCGAGGGTGTTCGGCCAGTCTGGGGAGCGACTCGGGATCGACCCAGAGCGAATCGGCCGTGGCGACCGAGTCCCCTGAGCGCAGGCGGGCGCGTGTCAGCCAACGATGCTGCCCGGGCTCGCCGACGCAGCGGTAGATCGCCACCGCGGCCACCGGCCCGCTCAGCAGATCCCGCAGCGCGGTGACGAGCGTGACGTCCATGACATCGCGGTCACGGAAGCCCGTCAGTTCGGCAAGATGGTCGACTACCCCGGACATGGTGTTTGCAGCGTGGAGGGAGGATCCAGGCGCCGGCTTCCCGATGTCCGGGAGGCCGGACGCTACGCCCTCGCCGGCTGAGCGGCGGACAGATGCGAAGTGTATCGGGCGATCAGACCCAGCAGGTGCTCTTCGTCATAGGGCTTGCCCAGGTAATCGTTGACTCCGAGCCGTTGTGCATACTCGCGATGCTTCTGCGCGATCCGCGACGTGATCATGATCACGGGCAGACCCGCCAGACGCGTGTCGGCGCGCAGGTTGCGGACCAGGTCGAAGCCGTCCATGCGCGGCATCTCGATGTCCGACAGCACGACCGCGGGCAGCTCGTCGCCGCCCAGGCGTTCCATCGCATCCAGACCGTCCTTGGCCAGCAGCACGCGGTAGCCCTCGCGTTCCAGCAGACGCTGCGTGACGCGACGGACGGTCAACGAGTCGTCGACCACCATCACCAGCGGCGCCAGCTGGACCTTGGCTTCCTCGACCACCACCTGGCGGGCCGCCGCTTCGGCGTCGTGCACGCGCTGCTGCGCGGCATGGCCATAGCGGTTGGCGAGCGCCACCGGGTTGTAGATCAGCGCGACATCGCCGGAGGCCAGCAGGCTGATGCCCGCCAGGCCCGGCACCTGCATCAGCTGCGGGCCCAGGTTCTTGATGACGACTTCCTGGTTGCCCAGGACTTCGTCGCAGTGCAGCGCCAGACGCTGCTGCGCGCTGTGCACCAGCGCCACCGGCAGCGTCTTGCCATGGGCGAAGCCGCGATCGCTGTGACGCATCAGGCCACCCAGCCAGTAGAAAGGCATGCGCTCGCCGGCCGCCATCAGCGAGCCGTCAACGTAAGCCTGTTCCACCGTCTCGACGGGCAGACGTTGCACCGACAGCATCAGGGCCGCAGGAACCGCGACCTTGCGGTCGCCATAGCGCAGCACGACGACCTGCGTCAGCGCCGTCGTCAGCGGCACGCGCAGCTCGAAGCTCGCGCCCTGGCCCGCCGTCGACTGCGTCAGCACGTAGCCGCCGAGCGTGTTCACTTCCGACCGGACCACGTCCATGCCGACGCCGCGCCCGGCCATTTCGGTCAGCGCATCGGCGGTGGAGAAGCCCGGCTCGTAGATGAGGTCCATCAGCTGCGAGTCGCTGACGTCCTGACCCGGCTGGATCAGGCCCTGGCTCTCGCCGCGGGCGCGGATCCGCGCCAGGTTCAGGCCGGCGCCGTCATCGCTGAAGCGGACCTGGATCTCGTTGCCTTCCTGATGCAGGTTCAGCACGATGCGGCCGACCGGCGCCTTGCCTGCCTGCTGGCGGACCTCCGGCGTCTCGATGCCGTGCACCACGCTGTTGCGGAGCAGATGCTCGAAGGCGCCCGTCAGACGCTCCAGCACGGCCCGGTCCAGTTCGACGCCGCCGCCGCGGATCTCGAGCTGCGCCTGCTTGCCGCTCTCGCGGGAAGCCTGTCGCACCACGCGATGCAGACGTTCGCCCAGGCTGCTGTCGAATTCCACCATCCGCGTGCGCAGCAGGTCGTCCTGCAGCTCGCGCGTCAGCCGGGACTGGCCGGCCAGCTCGTCTTCGCCCGCCGCGACGTTGCGCTGCAGGCCGCGCTGAACCGTCGCCACGTCGTTGACGGACTCGGCCAGCATCCGGGTCAGTTCCTGGAAGCGGGTGTAGCGGTCGAACTCCAGCGGGTCGAAGTCCTTGCCGGTGGCCTGCGCGGCTTCCTGGCGGGCGGCGATGCGGGCCTCGGCCTGCAGTTCCAGCTCGCGCAACTGCGTGCGCAGACGCTCCAGGTTGTCGTCCAGGTCGCCCAGCGACGTGCGCATCTGGCCCAGTTCGGATTCCAGGCGGGCACGGCGGATGGACACTTCGCCCGAAAGCGCCGCCATGCGCTCCAGCAGCGCGCCACGGACGCGCACTTGCGCGGCCGGCGCGACCGGCGCGCTTTCCAGCGGCTGGCCGAGGTCGGCGACCTCGCTGAAGTGGGCCCAGTCGATGTCGATGTCGGCCAGAGGCGCGGGCACCGGCGCCGCCACGGGAGCAGGCTCCTCGACGATCGGCTCCACGATCTCGGCGACCGGCTCGATCACCGGCTCGACGATCGGCGTTTCCACCGACTCAACGGCCTCGGGCACTGGCTCCACCGGCTCGACGATCTCTTCGATCGGAGCCTCGGGGGCGGCAATCACCTCAGCGACCGGTGCCGGGATCGCATCGGAACCCTCCGCGGGCGACTCGATGGTCACCACCGCCTCGGCGGCCGGGATCGGCGCGGTCGGCTCGACGACCGGCGCCACCGGCACGGGCGGTGCCATCGGCGCGGGCACGACCGGCACAGGATTGCGCCATGTGCGCTGCAGCGTCTTGAACGTGTGCTCCAGGCTGTCGCCGGCGTCCTGCAGCGCGAGCAACTGCTCGAAGCTCGGTTCGCCTTCGGCCAGCAGATGCTCGACCTGCGACTCCAGGCGGTGGGCCTCCTCGCCAAGGCGCATGGCGCCGGCCAGACGAGCGCCGCCCTTGAAGGTGTGCAGCACACGCATGCAGGCCGCGGCTCGGCTGGTGTCCGCCGGCTGGGCGGCCCACTCGCGCAGTGCACCGTGCAACTGGCCCAGCAGATCCTCGGCTTCCTCCTCGAAGATCGGCATCAGTTCCGGCTCGATCTGGTCGGGCTGGCTGAAGTCGAAATCGTCGTCCGTGGCTTCGGCCGCCTGGTGGAAAGCGGCTTGCGAAGTCGGGAAATCAGGATCGAACGGGGTGACCGGGGCCACCGGAACGTTCAGCAGGCTGGCCGGCAGCGAGGCCGTGGACACTTCCTCCAGCGACATGGCCAACAGGCCCTCGTCGCTGTCGGCATGACCGTCAGGCAGCACCGCGCCAGGCTCGAAGGATTGCAGTTCGAGCAGCAAGGCCGGGTCGGCTTCCTTGAGGAAACCGGCAGCGAATTGATGCAGCAGACGGCGGATCTCGTCCGAAGCGCGCTGGAACAGCGTCGGGTCGCCCACCACGTGGCCCACGGCACGGCCGAGGGCATGTTCCAGGCAACGGGCCAGCGTCGACAGGTCGTCGAAGCCGACCGTTGCCGCACTGCCAGCCAGGCCGTGCGCCAGCGCTTCCGCGTCCTGCGGCAGCGGCGATTGCGGCAGCAGCGACCATTCGGTCAGCTCCACCTGCAGACGGCGCGAACGCTCGTCGGCCTCGTTCAGGAAGATGTTGAACAGGGCGATGCTGATGCGCAGCGGGCCGATGATCTTGACGCCTTCGTCGCTGTCATCAGCGATGTCCTCGTCCAGCGTCTCGATCGGAGCCTCGGCGATTGGCGGCACGACCGCCGTTCCACCCACCAGACTCAGCGCGGGTGCCGCGTGCGTCGCAGGCGCGACCGGCGTGTCCAGGTCGAGGTCCGGCAGGTCCAGATCGGACAGGGTGCGCGGCGACAGGCCTTCCGGCGGCGTCTCGACCAGTTCCTGGCCCAGGTCCAGCGTCAGCGACAGGTCGGGCGTCGATGCCGCGTCCAGCGCGGTCACCGGCTCGGTATTCAGATCCGAGAGATCCAGCAGGTCCAAGGCAGGCTCGTCGACCACCGGCTCCACCGGCAGCTCGTCCAGCGGCATCGGCGTCGTGGCCTCGATCTCGACCATCGGCGCATCCGCCGGCCATCCTTCCGGCAGATTCAGCGTGACGGTCGCTTCATCAGCGGGCGTCAACGTCGGCTCCAGAGCCTGCGTCGGCTCGTCGTGGAAGACCGGCGGCTCGACGTTCAGCGGCGGCTCGGATGCCGACGGCGCCTGCAGCGCCGACGGCTCGATCACATCCGCCACGGTCGGCAGCGACATCGTCGCGTCAAGCGCGGGCAGGTCGGCCGCAGACAGCGCGTCCAGGTCGATCGAGGAACTCAACTCCGGCACGGCCTGGGTCAGCTCGGGCACCTCGCCCGGCAGATCCAAGGACAGATCGGACGGTGTGACGCTCTCGACATCGGTGACGAAGTCCAGGTCGGCCACCGGAAGCGGGGGCACGTCCAGGCCCGGCAGATCCAGCGACGGCAGGACCGAGCCTGCGGGCACGGGTGTCGCGTCCAGCGTGGCAAGGAGGTCCAGCGCCGCCTGCTCGTCAGGCGTGGTCGACTGCGCGGGCGCAGCGACCTCGTCGGCGAGCGACAGTTCCGGGAGGCCCGTCAGGTCGAGCTCGTGCACTTCGTCGACGGTGGGAACCTCGACGACTTCGACCACCTCGGCGGCCTCGATCAATTCGGGAATCGCGCCTGCTTCGACCAGTTCGACGACCTCGACCGCCTCAGGCAGGACAGCGATCGGCGCAGCCACCGGGGCTGCCGGCTCGGCCGACACCTGCAGTGGCAGGTAACGGTTTTCCAGGCGCAGCGCGTCGGCCGAAGCGCGGAACGGGGCGCTGTGGAAGCCATGCGGACGCGTGTCGGCAATCGCGGCGGCCCAGGTCTGGAAGGCATCCAGCGCTTCGTTGCTGAAGCGCAGCAGGTCCGAGTCGGCCTGCGGATGCTCCGACAGACGATGGTTGTAGAGCTGTTCGCAGGCCCAGCCGGCTTCGCCGAACTCGTTCAGCCCGACCATGCGCGAACTGCCCTTCAGCGTGTGGAAGGCGCGACGTGCGGTCGTCAGCTGTTCCTTGTCGCTGCCGTTGCGGGCAAGCGCGGCCATCGCGTCGCGAGCGGTCGACACGACCTCGGCAGCCTCTTCCAGGAAGATGCCCAGCATCTCCTCGTCGATGGCCTCCTCGGCCTGCGGGATCGGTGCGCTCGGTGCCTGCGCCGGAGGCGCCGCGGGCGCGGCGGCCTCGATGAATTGCTGCAGCGATTCGGCCGCATGACTGCCCGCGGCGTCGCCGCCGGCCGACAGCAGTTGCTGCTGAGCCTGTTGCGCCGCCTGTGCCATGCCGAGGTCGTCGGCAGCACGCGCTTCGTGGGAGATCCGTTCCAGATCGCGAGCCAGGTCCTCGGTCGAGCGATCACCCTGCGCCACGGCTTGCGCCGCGGCCTGCAACTGATCGATCAGCTGCGGCTGCGGCTGCGACTCGGCCGACGCAGCGGCCGGGTCCGGCTCCTGCGGCTGCAGTTCGCTTTCGCGGCCCACCAGCGACTGCAGCAGCCCGGTGTCTTCCTCGAAGCGGAACATGCGCTTGGCCAATTGCGGCTGCACGCTCAGCATGTCGATCAGGAATCCCAGCGCGCCCAGGTTGTGGGCGAGCCGGTCGAATTGCGCGCGCGGTCCCGACAGCGTCGGATCGACCTCGGTGTTGGCCAATTCATCGACCTGGTCACGCATCTTCAGCGTCGCTTGCGCAGCCTGAGACAGACCCAGCACGCTGAACACGCCACGCATGGCCTGCAACTGTCCCGGCACCGGGATCAGCCGGTCACGCTTGCCGGGGTCGCGGAAATACTCGTCGCACTGGCGCTCGACCTCGGAGAGGCTCGCGCGCAGTTCATGGACGACGGAGCCCAGCGTCTGCCGATCGGCAACACGGCGGTAGAGCTCTTCCATCCAGCTTTCGAGCGCCAGCGGCGCCTCGCCGTGGCCAACCGACTCGATGCGACGGGCCAGGCTCTTCACGCGCTCGCCCTGCTCCGGCTGGTCGAAGGCCTCGTCCTCGAGGGCAGCCTCCAGATAGAGCATCGACGTGGCGATCTCCATCGCCAGCGCCGGCTCGGGCGCACGGCCAGAACGCAGCGTCGTCACGACGGCGCGGCGTAGCGTGTCGCCGAGCACTTCTCCGCTCGGGAACAGCTTCTGCAGCGATTCGGCGACGTTGGCGAACTGCTCGTCCAGCCCGCCCAGACGGTGGGTCTCGCCTTCGGCGGCGGAAGCCCAGGATTCCTTGGCCGCGATGACGCGACGCTTCGCGGCCGCGACCCAGTTCGGGTCGATGCGGCCCAGCGCGTCGTCGCGGTAATCGACTGTGTCCGCTTCGATCAGGCCATAGGCCTGTTGAACCGCGCTCAGGCGCGGCGCGGAGCCGGGTTCCGCATGCTTGGCGGCGGCGGCGAAGAACAGCAGGTCCTTGGCCAGACGCTCCGACGGCGCGGCGTCGCTACCGGCGCGCAATTGCGCGAGCAGGCGCGAGCCAAGCCGCTTGACCAGCGTGTCCACCGGCAGCAGACCGCGCGATTGAGCCTCGAACTGGCCAGCGGCCAACATCCACAGCGTCCGCGCATTGGCCTGGGTCTGCGTCAACGCCAAGCCGGCGCACAGATCGCTCAGCAGTTGGCCCTGTCCCGGGGCCGGCGCGCGCATCTGCTTGAGCAGCAAGGCCTCGAACGGCGTGCGCATCTGTTCCGACGTCAAGGCACGCACGCCACGGTCCAGCGGCAGCTCGCGCCAGCGGAATTCCTCGGTCCACAGGTCGGCCGGGTGGATACGGCCCGCGCCGTTGAGTTCCTGCAACGTCTGATAGGCAGGGAACAGTGCCAGCGAGCTCGGCTGTCCGCCGGCCAGCGTCTTGGCGATGAAGGCGAGCACCGCGAAGTCCGCGCGCTCGACCGCCTCGACCTCGGCGATGCTCACGCCGGCCGGGTTCTCGGCCAGACGGAACAGCGTCGCCTCGGCAGCACGCAACAGATGCGCCGCCGCGGGCAGGCTGACCACCGCCAGCACGCCGGCAGCCTGGTGCATCTGCTGGGCCGCGCCTTGCAGGGCGGGACTGGGCTGGCCGTCGCCACCCAGCGTCGTCGACCGCGCATCGGCATCGCGCAGCACGCGGCGAAGGGCCTTGTGCACCGATTCCAGCGTGCGGCGCAGCTCCTCCTGGACCCAGGCCAGAGGGCTCAGGTCGGCGGGGAACTCGGATTCGCGCGTAAGGTCCATGCTCGCTCTTGTTCTCTTCTAATTGTCGACGCGGTGCGGGGTGATCCCTGTTCTACCGGTGTGGCCGCGTGGCGGAGGCCCGTCCGATCAGGACGTGACCTTGAACCGGGCCACCGACTGCTTCAGCGCTTCCGCCGACCGCGACAGCTCATGCACCATCTGGGCAGTGGAACGCGTACCGTCGGAAGTCTGCTCGGTCACCGCGAAGATGTGCTGGATGTTCGCACCGACCTCGTTGGCGGCGCGCGCTTCGTTCTGGGCGACCGACGAGATCTGACCGATCAGGTCGTCCAGGCGACGCGACACCGAGTCGATGTCTTCCAGCGCGCGACCGGCCGCGTCGGACAGCTTCGTCCCTTCGACCACCCCCAACGTGGAGCGCTCCATGGCGGCCACCGCGTCGTGCGTGTCGGTCTGAATGGTCTTGACCAGCGCGGCAATCCGGCGCGTCGCGTCGGCGGAGCGTTCCGCCAGCCGCTGCACTTCTTCCGCCACCACCGAGAAGCCGCGACCCGCTTCGCCTGCGGACGCTGCCTGGATGGCCGCGTTCAGCGCCAGCACGTTGGTCTGTTCGGTAATGTCCGAGATCAGCTCGGTGATCTCGCCAATTTCCTGCGACGACTCGCCCAGACGCTTGATGCGCTTGGAGGTTTCCTGGATGTGGTCGCGGATCTGGTTCATACCGCCGATGTTGTTCTGCATCGCCTCCAGACCCTGCTCGGCCGCTTCCCGCGATTGGCGGGCCACGTCGGCGGTCTGCTGCGCCTGCGCGGACACCTGGTTGATCCGGTGCGCCATCTGCAGCACCGCCTCGCCGGTGGCGCGGATCTCATGCAGCTGTTCGGTCGACGCGGCCAGTAGCTCGGTCGACGTCTGGTCGACCTGCGCGGTCGTGTCCGTCACCCGGACCGCCGTCGTCTGCACCTGGTGCACCAGCGAGCGCAGTTCTTCCACCGTGTAGTTCACCGAGTCGGCGATCGCGCCGGTGATGTCCTCGGTCACGGTCGCCTGGTGCGTCAGGTCGCCTTCCGCCACCGTCTGCAGTTCGTTCATCAGTCGCAGAATGGCCGCCTGGTTCGCGTCGTTGACGCGCTTGGCTTCCTGCTCCTGCGCCTCGGCTTCGCGACGCTGTTCTTCCGCCATCTGCGCGCGACGCGACTGGTCGGACACGTACAGCCGCAGGAAGCCCACCGAGCCGATCACCAGCACCGCCAGCGACGCCAGCATGGCGATCAGCACCGCCGGGTTCAGGCCGCCGGCCGACTCCAGGCCGACGCCCAGGTCGTCCAGGTCCTTGCGCAGCAGTTCCGAGTCATTCAGCATCGCCGTCTGCGCTTCCCGCGCGGACACCAGGCCCTGCAGGTTCGACAGAATGGCGGTGGCTTGCGAGCGAGTCTGATCGTACTGCGTCAGCAGCACCTTCAGCCGTTCGCGCACCTGCGCGTCCTTGGCGCCGTTCAGGCGCAGCTCGGGGTTGCCGTTCAGCAGCGCCTGGGCGATCTCGCGGAACGCGTTCAAGTCCTTGCCCAGCAGGAACACGGCCTCGGGGCTCACGCCTTCCTGCGTCAGGAATTCGTTGGCCGACTTGCCGATCCGCTGGGTCAGCATCACCAGCTGACCGACCGCGGCGACTTCACCGGTCGGGGCGGAGCTCTGCAGCGACAGCGAGGCCACGGCCTCGGCGCTTTCCAGCAGGTCGGACGATTGCCGGTTGATCGCGCGGAGCGCGGCGCCGACCTGGGTCAACACCTTCTCCTGCGCCAGCATGACCTTGGTGTTCTTGTCGGCGCGCGCCACCATCGGGGCGATCTTCTCGAGCAGCGGATCGACCGAGCCCGGCGCCTTGGCCAGTTCGCCGCTGCCGTCGCGCAGCGAGCCGATCACGCCGGTCAGGATCTCCGACGCTTCCTTCATTTCCGGGAACGCGTTCTTGTTGCCCAGCAGCGCGGTCGAGACCGCCTTGGCCAGACGTTGGGACTGCGTCGCCGCCTGACCCGCGCCGCGCACCTGCGCCGCGGAGCGGTTCGAGCTGATCAGCGACCAGGACACCGTCAGCGTCGTGCCGATCAGGCCGGCGGCGACCAGCGCCGTCAGCAGGCCGGTGCGGCGCTGCTCGGGCTGACGGGCCACGGCCGGCATCGGCTGAGGTGATTCCGGGGCGGACGCCGAAGGCTGGTAGCCCGCGGACGTGTCCTGGAACTCCGGCGTGGGCTGCGCCGTGGTGATGATCGAAGGCTGGAAGTCTTGCGTGTCCTCCGGAACGGCGCCCGACGCATCGGTCTGCGGACCGGCGTCGAAGTCGTCGTTGCCCTCGTTCTTGCCCTTGTTCTTGATCTTGTCCAGGAAGCTCATCTCACCCTCGTTTGATCTCGTTCGTCGAATCGGCGCCTGTGACGGGACCGTCGTCTGGCTATCAGTTCAAAACAATGCGCAGGAATTGCGGATGCTGCGTCAGCGCATCCAGGTCCAGCACTTGCCAGCGCCGGCCCTGCCCGTCGCGCATGCGGGCAGGAGCGAAATCGGGATGGCCGCCCTCGTCGGGCTCGGCCTGGAGCTGTTCATCGCCGCGCAGCCCCAGCAGCTGGTCCACCAGCAGCGCGCAGTTGATGCCCAGATCCGGATTGATCGAAATCAGCCGGTGGGCTGATGTCAGCGGTGCCGGCCCCCGCAGGCCCAGGAAGGCCGACAGGTCCACCACCGTGTGCAGACCGCCCCGCAAGTTGGCCACGCCCAGCATCCAAGGTTGCGTGTACGGGACCGCCTGAAGCGGCACCGGCGTGAAAATTTCGCCGGATTGCTTGAGCGGAAGCAGCAGGCCGAGGCCCGCGCACTCGACCGCCAGCCAACTCGCAGCCTGCGGCGCTTCGCGCGCCGCCTGCATGCGCTGCGCCAGCCGTTGTTGAAGTTCGCGCAGCGCTTGCTTGTTGGCCATGATGTCAGCCCAATGCCTTGATCTTGGCCAGCAGCTCGTCGGCCTTGACCGGCTTGACGACGTAGTCGCGCGCGCCTTGCCGCATGCCCCAGACCTTGTCGGTTTCCTGGTTCTTGCTGGTGCACATGATCACCGGGACGTCGGCGTAACGCTCGTCACGGGTGATCGCGCGGGTCAGTTGGAAGCCGTTCTGGCCGGGCATGACCACGTCCATCAGGATGAGGTCGGGCTTTTCCTCGGCCAGGCGCTTCATCGCCTCTTCGCCGTTCTCGGCGGTGCGCACGGTGAAGCCGCGCTTGGTCAGCAGGTCGCTCAGCGCGTGCAGCTCGGTCTTCGAATCGTCGACCAGCAGGATCTTGTGGATGGGCATGGGATCTCCCTCTGTCTTGGCTCGTGTCGATTCGCGTCGGTGGAGTCGTCGTTCGAGCCAGGCGTGAGCGTCGTTGGATGTCGTGGATGAGGTCGTGGGAAGCGGGCTGTCCGTCGAGCCGGTCAGCCCACCTGGCAATGCTGTCGGACCGCCTGCAGCAGCTGGTCCTTCGTGAAGGGCTTGGTCAGGTAGTCCTGCGAACCGACCATCCGGCCGCGGGCCTTGTCGAACAGGCCGTCCTTGGACGACAGCATGATCACGGGCACCGACGCGAACTGTGGATTGCGCTTGATGATGGCGCAGGTCTGGTAACCGTCCAGACGCGGCATCAGGATGTCGCAGAACACGAGGTCGGGCTGGTAGTCGCTCAGCTTGGCGAGCGCGTCGAAACCGTCCTCGGCCAGGACGACCTCATGGCCGCCCTGCTTCAGGAAGATCTCGGCGCTGCGGCGGATCGTGTTGCTGTCGTCGATGACGAGCACCTTGGTCGCCGTGCGGGGGCTTGCGCTGGAATCCAAGCTCTTCTCCGTATTGTTCAGACAATGGTTGTCAGAGAGATTTCAGGCTCGCGACAAACGACGAGCACTGGAAGGACCGCCGGATGATCGAGGACCGGTGCCTTGCCGAAAGGTCGATGCGAGGGTCAGATCTGGACCATTTCGAAGTCTTCCTTGCGGGCGCCGCACTCGGGGCAGGTCCAGTTCATGTCGACATCTTCCCAACGGGTGCCGGCGGCGATGCCGTGTTCAGGGTCGCCCACGGCCTCGTCGTACATCCAGCCGCAGATCAGGCACATCCAGGTCCTTGCTTCGCTCACGATGGGTTGACTTTGCATCACTACAATGATCGAAAGATTGTAGCCATGCCCCCGGTCAGGCCCGGGGGGCGGAAGTACCGATGAAACAACAGTCGGTTGCGGTGCTTCTCCACGTTTTGCGCACCAGTTCACGGCTTCTCGCCGAACCATTCATGAGCCGCCCAGACCCGCACCAACAAGATCCCCAGGACGCCGCCGCGATCGAGGACCAGGATTCGCCGCCCCCGCCTGCGTGATGAGCTTCAACGCGTCCGACCCCAGCGGCGCGGGCGGCAGCGCCGGCGACGTCGCCACCATCGCCGCCATGGGCGCGCACGCCCTGCCGGTCGTGACCGCCATCGTCATGCGCGACACCGCCGAGGTCTTCGACCACCAGACCCTGGACGGCGACTGCATCGTCGAGCAGGCCCGCTCCATCCTCGAGGACGTCCCGGTCGCCGCCTGGAAGGTCGGCTTCCTGGGCAGCGCCGAGGGGTCTCCTCGGTCGCCGAGGTCCTGTCCGACTATCCGGACGTGCCGCTGGTCGCCTACCTGCCCAGCATCTCCTGGCTGGACGAGGAACAGCAGCAGAGCTATCTGGACGCCTTCCGGGAGCTCGTGCTGCCTCAGACGCTGGTGCTGGTCGGCAACCAGAAGACACTGAGCGACTGCCTGCTGCCCGACTGGGACGCCGACCGGCCCGCATCCCCCCGTGAACTGGCCGTGGCCGCGCAGCAACATGGCGCCGCGAACGTGCTGGTGACTGGTATCCAGTTGCCCAACCAGTACATCGACAACGTGCTGGCGAATTCCCAGGGCGCGATCACCGGGGAGAAGTTCGAACGCTTCGAGGCCAGCTTCGTCGGTTCGGGCGACACGCTGTCGGCGGCGCTGGCGGCCCTGCTGTCGGTCGGCTCGGAACCGCACGACGCAGTCGGCGAGGCACTCGCCTTCCTCGACCAGTCGCTGGAGGCGGGCTTCCGCCCCGGCATGGGCAACGTGGTGCCGGACCGCTTCTTCTGGGCGCTGCCGCCCGGCGAGGAAGGGGAGGAAGGCGCCGAGGTCGTGCCCGCCACGGACGAGATGCCGATCGACGAGCCCCCGAGCCGCGGCCCCCGCCGCATCCATTGAGACCGCCGAGGGCGCCCGCGCGGCGCCCTCGTGCTTTCCTGCCGTCATCGGCCTTCACCTGCATCCATCGGCCGTGAGCCTGGCTCGCGGCAGTCGCCGCACCGGATTCCCCCCATGAGCCAGAACGAGACCCTGTTCGCCCGCGCCCAGCGCGTCATTCCCGGCGGCGTGAATTCGCCGGTACGCGCCTTCCGCGCCGTCGGCGGCACGCCGCGCTTCATCACGCGGGGCGAAGGCGCCCACATCGTGGATGCCGACGGCAAACGCTACATCGACTACATCGGCTCCTGGGGCCCGATGATCCTGGGCCACGGCCATCCGGCCGTCGTCGAGGCAGTCCAGAAGGCGGTGCTGGAAGGCTTTTCCTTCGGCGCGCCGACCGAGCGCGAGGTCGAACTGGCCGAGGAGATCCTGGCGCTGGTCCCGAGCTGCGAGCAGGTCCGGCTGGTGAGCTCCGGCACGGAGGCGACGATGAGCGCCATCCGCCTGGCCCGCGGCGCGACGCAGCGCAACAAGTTCATCAAGTTCGAGGGCTGCTACCACGGCCACACCGACGCGCTGCTGGTGAAGGCAGGCTCGGGCCTGGCGACCTTCGGTCACCCGACCTCGGCCGGCGTGCCCGAGGCGACCGCCCAGCACACCATCGTGCTGGAGTACAACAACGTCGCCCAGCTGGAAGAGGCCTTCGCGCTGCACGGCCCGGAGCTGGCCTGCGTGATCGTCGAGCCCATCGCCGGCAACATGAACTTCGTGCGCGCCAGCGTGCCCTTCATGACCCGGATGCGCGAACTGTGCCGCCAGCACGGCGCGCTGCTGGTACTGGACGAGGTGATGACCGGCTTCCGCGTCGGGCTGCGCAGCGCGCAGGGCGTGTATGCGGACCTGATCCCCGGCTTCGTGCCGGACATCAGCGTGTTCGGCAAGGTCATCGGCGGCGGCATGCCGCTGGCGGCCTTCGGCGCGAGCCGCGAGATCATGCGCCACCTCGCCCCGCTGGGCGGGGTCTACCAGGCGGGCACGCTGTCGGGCAACCCGGTGGCCACCGCCTGCGGCCTGGCAACGCTGCGCGAGATCAAGAAGCCCGGCTTCTTCGACGCCCTCTCGGCGCGCACGCGCCGCCTGGTCGACGGCCTGAAGGCCGTGGCGACCGAGAACGGCGTGCCGTTCAGCACCGACAGCGAAGGTGGCATGTTCGGCTTCTTCCTGATGCCGGAACTGCCGCAGAACTACACGACCGTCATGACGACGGACAAGGAGCGCTTCAACCGCTTCTTCCACGGCATGCTGGACGCCGGCGTGTACCTGGCGCCAGCGTTGTACGAGGCGGGCTTCGTGTCCGCCGCGCACACCGATGCGGACATCGACGCCACGCTCGAAGCCGCCCGCGCCGCCCTGCGCTGATGGCGGCGGCGCACCGGGCAGGCTGCCCGGTTGCCGGTTCGGGAAAGCCTGGGCCCGGCAAACACCGAGCCAGGGCTGTCGCGATCTTTTCAATCCGCGACAGGCATTACGCTTGCTTACCGATTGGTACAGCAGCTGAGAGACAGACATGCATATCCACATCCTTGGCATCTGCGGCACCTTCATGGGGGGCCTTGCGGCCCTCGCCCGGGAAGCCGGCCACACGGTGACCGGCTGCGATGCCAACGTCTATCCGCCGATGTCGACGCAGCTGGAGGCCCTGGGCATCGAGCTGATCCAGGGTTTCGGCGCGGAGCAGCTGGCGCTCAAGCCCGACCTGTTCGTGATCGGCAACGTGGTGACGCGCTCGTCCGAAGGCCGCTTTCCGCTGATGGAGGCCATTCTCGACGCCGGTCTGCCGTACACCAGTGGCCCGCAATGGTTGGCGGAACATGTGCTCCAGGGCAAACACGTGCTGGCCGTGGCCGGCACGCACGGCAAGACCTCGACGACCTCGATGCTCACCTGGATCCTGGAATCGGCGGGACTGTCACCCGGATTCCTGATCGGCGGCGTACCGCAGAACTTCGGCGTGTCGGCACGCCTGGGCGACGGCCGGTTCTTCGTCATCGAGGCCGACGAGTACGACACCGCCTTCTTCGACAAGCGCAGCAAGTTCGTCCATTACCGGCCGCGCACCGCGATCCTGAACAACCTCGAGCACGACCACGCCGACATCTTCCCGGACCTGGCCGCGATCGAGACCCAGTTCCATCATCTGGTGAGGACGGTCCCTGCGTCGGGACGGCTGGTCGTCAACGCGCGTGAGGACGCGTTGCAGCGCGTGCTGTCGCGCGGCTGCTGGAGCGACGTGCAACGCTTCGGCGCCCGCAAGGAAGAACCAGGCGCGCTGCGCGCCCGGGGCGAGCCGCAGTCCTTCGACGTGCTGCGCGGCAGCTTGAAGGTCGGCCACGTCAACTGGGAGCTGCTCGGCGAACACAACCAGCTCAACGCGCTCGCGGCGATCGCGGCGGCGGAGCACGTCGGCGTCGATCCGGAGCAGGCGGCCGAGGCGCTGGGCAGCTTCAAGAACGTGCGCCGACGGCTGGAGCTGCGCGGCGAGGCGCGCGGCATCAAGGTCTACGACGACTTCGCGCACCATCCGACGGCGATCCACACGACGATCGCCGGCCTGCGCCGCCGGATCGCCCCGCAGGAGCGCATCCTGGCCGTCTTCGAGCCGCGCTCCAACACGATGAAGCTGGGCACCATGAAGGCGCAGCTGCCCTGGGCGCTGGAGGAAGCCGACCTGAGCTTGTGCAACCAGGACGGCCTGACCTGGGATGCACGCGAGGCACTGGCGCCGCTCGGCGAACAGGGCCTGATCGGCGCGGACGTCGACGAGCTGGTGCAGATGGTCAAGCGTGCGGCCAGGCCCGGCGACCACGTGCTGTGCATGAGCAACGGCGGCTTCGGCGGCATCCACGAAAAGCTGCTGGACGCGCTGAAGTAAACCGGCGATCCTGCGCCGCCGCGTCCGGCGAGCGCCGGCACGCGGGCTGGCACGCCACATGCCGTGGCTGCGATTCCCTGTCCCCGCAAGATTCCCGAGGAGCGACTTCACGATGAGTGGTCCTGGCAAACTGGTGCCCGCGCTGCAGAACCGATCCTTCCTGTGCCTGCTGGCATTGGTGACGGTGGCGTTCGGCTGGATCGTCTGGCCGATGATGAGCGCGATCCTCTGGGGCGTGGCGCTGGCCATCGTGTTCCAGCCGCTGTATCGCCAGCTCCTGCGCAAGACGAAGCGGCCCGGGCC
The DNA here is from genome assembly GCF_050632145.1 of Roseateles chitinivorans. Taxonomy (GTDB): domain Bacteria; phylum Pseudomonadota; class Gammaproteobacteria; order Burkholderiales; family Burkholderiaceae_C; genus Roseateles; species Roseateles chitinivorans_B. The sequence goes on along the minus strand of NZ_CP192577.1, from coordinate 2,455,446 downwards.
GTCGGCGGGGCTGACGATCCTGGTGATCCTGCTGCTGGTGGTGCTGCCGCTGACCTACGTGATGGGCGCGCTGGTGCGCGAGGCCGCCGTGGTCTTCGAGATGGTCAAGTCCGGCCAGTTCAACTTCAACACCTACGTGGCGCAGATCTACGCGGCGCTGCCGACATGGCTGATCGACGTGCTGGAGCGGCTGGGCCTGCACGACCTGTCGAACCTGCAGGAGAAGCTGGGCAGCGCGCTGAACCAGGGCAGCCAGTTCATGGCCACCAAGGCGCTGGGCTTCGGGCAGGACACCTTCGATTTCCTGGTGAGCTTCTTCGTGATGCTCTACCTGCTGTACTTCCTGCTGCGCGACGGCGAGCAGCTCTCGGTGCGCATCCGCGACGCGCTGCCGCTGCAGGACTCGTACAAGCGCCAGCTGGGCGAGAAGTTCCGCACCGTGATCCGTGCGACGGTCAAGGGCAACATCGCCGTGGCCGCGATCCAGGGCGCGCTGGGCGGTCTGGCGTTCTGGGTGCTGGGCATCCACGCGCCGGTCCTGTGGGCGGTGCTGATGGCCTTCCTGTCGCTGCTGCCCGCCGTCGGCGCGGCGCTGGTGTGGGCGCCGGTGGCGATCTACCTGCTGTCGACCGGACACGTCGGCTCGGGCATCGGCCTGATCGTGTTCGGCACCGTCGTGATCGGCCTGGTCGACAACCTGCTGCGGCCGCTGCTCGTCGGCAAGGACACCAAGATGCCGGACTACGTCGTGCTGCTGTCGACGCTGGGCGGCATGGCGGTGTTCGGCATCAACGGCTTCGTCATCGGCCCGCTGATCGCGGCGATGTTCATCGCGGTCTGGGACATCGTCGCGGCGGAACGGCGGTACCCGGTCGGCGACCCGCACTGACGCCTGTCGCCTCGCCGCGTCAGCGACGGCGGCCCCTCCTTGCAATCCGTCACGCATCCCGCGTGACGCTCGCGCCCCTCCCCCTTGAGACGGTGTTGCCACCGGCCGCGAACCGATAAGGTGCTCGGCTTTGTGACGAATGGGCAGGGAGGCCCGCGAGAAATGAAGCAGCAAGCGAATGGACGGCCATCTGGCCGGGCCTGGATCGTCCTGGCCCTGACCGTCGCGGCGGGAACAGCCCATGCAGCGGCGACCGAGTACGGCGATTTCCTGCTTGAGGCCGACGCGCCCTACAGCGGGACCTTTCTCAAGTACCACAACATCCTCAAGGCCTGGACCATGGCCGGGAAGCTCGAGAGCCTCGAGGTCCCCCTCGTGGAGACGGCAGACCGCAGCCGCGTGCTGCGGCGCGTCGTCTCGGCGGGCGTGCCGATGCCTGAGAACGCCTACAAGGAGCTCAAGCGCAACGCCGAGAAGGCGACGCCCGGCGGTCCCGGCGCCTGGTACCTGTACTGGTCGCGCATCACCGTGCAGCCCATCAACGGCGCTTCGACGGCGCGCATGTTCTCGAGCGCCGAGCGCCGGGCCGTGCACTGCGAGACCGGACGGATCCTCGAGGCGGGCAAGGTCGTGTTCGCCTCCCTCGATCTGACGGGGGCGCCGCAGCAGCCCTGGATGGACTACCTGCGCCTGGAGCCGACGCCGGCCCGGCAGGTGGCCGCCGATGCCAACCTCGCCGCAGAGGTCCGCGCGGTCTGCGGCCCCATCCTCGCCGCGACCTATGGCGAGGAGGAATCGCGCCGGCGCCTCGACACCCTGATGGCGGCGCCTGAGAAGTCCGAGGAACAACGCCGGTTCGAAGCCATGCGCCAGGAGCTGCTGGCGGCGGCGCGCGCGCCCTCTCCGGCGTCGTCCGCCGCGTCGTCCTCCGCATCGACGTCAGCAGCCGCCGGCGGCGGACCGATCGGCAGCGCCAAGGCCCGCGTCCGGCTGTTCCAGCAGAACGGCCTCGGCGGCGGGCTCACCAACGAAGCGGCCTGCGCCTCGTCTGACAGCGCGTCGAGTGCCGGCTCCGGTTTCTGGAAGGCCTTTGGTTCGCTGGCCGGCGTCGCCGGCAATACGTCCATCGGGATGCCGGAGACGGAGGCCTCGCGCACGGTGGGTGAGCGCAGCCAGCTCGGCTCCAAGGCCTACTTCGTGGAACGTGAAGTGACGGCCGAGGCGCCGGTCACGCTGGACTTCTCGTTCGACAGTCAGGGACAGGGCAAGAGCTGCAACACCTTGACGATGAGTTTCGTGCCGGAAGCCGGTGCCGATTACGAAGCCCGCATGGACGTCGGCGGGCTCTACTGCAGGCTGAGGGTCAGCCGCATCCTTCAAGGCGGCCAGCTGCTGCCCGAGCCCCTGACCCCGGCCGCGGCAGCCTGCCCGAAGAAGGGCTGACCCCGACCCGGTTGCCGCGATGCGTTCTCGCGTCGCGGCAGCCCCACCATGACAAAGGGCCGGCGAATGCCGGCCCTTTGTCATGGTGCGTACGCTCGGTGCGCACGACTGATGCGGTGGCACGGACGGCCGAAGCCGCCGCATACCGACGCGATCAGGTACGGGTCATCGTCGCCTTCAGCACGCTGCTGAGGAAGTCCAGGCTTTCCGCCAGGTGCGCGCGGGTCTCGATCGAGCCCTTGCCCTGCGCGGCGCGCAGGTCGCTCTGCAGCTGCACGGCGTGCAGTCGCAGCACCGCGTAGGCATCGGCGAACTGGCCCGAGGCCGCCCCGCTCTTCGTCAGGTTGGCCTGGATGCGGCGCAGGTACTCGCGCTGCAGGTTGCGGCGCAGCGGATCGATCTCCGCGCCGGTCTTCAGCTCGCTCCAGATCGAGGACTGCAACGTTCCGTAGACCTCGCCGATCGTGATCAGTCCCTTGCGTTGCGACACCGGCACGTAGGCCGGCAGCTCCATCAGGCGGATCGCCGTCTGCGCCTGCAGCAGGCGGTCCAGCGAACCCAGCTGCACCCGCGCCACCGCTGCCGGGATGTTCACGAAGCCCGCGCGATTGAACTCGACATAGTCGGTCGTGATCGAGGTCAGGAACTCCGGCTTGAAGCGGAAGCTGTCGGCGCTGAAGATGCCCTGCGCCAGGAAGCGCAGCGCCTCGCGCTGCTTGGCGGGATCGACCGGCCGCATCGCCGCGACCGACGAGCCCGGCACATCGCGGTGCGTGTACATGCCGCCGACGTACTTGCCCACCAGGTCGGAGGCGCGTCCCAGCTGGTTGAAGCCGCTGGCCAGCTGACGGCGCTGGCGCAGCGGATCGTCGCCCGCTTCCGGCGTCCGGTTCTGCACGCGCGTCCACAGCTCCTGCGTCAGCTTCAGGCGCTTGCGGAAGTAGGCCATCGGATCGTCGCCGAGGTCGAAGCGGTTGATCGTCGGATCCATCCCGTCGAACGGCCCGAAGCCGCCGGCGTCGGTGTCGTCCGCGTAGGCGTGGCCGGGCAGCGAGTTCTGCGCGGCGACGCGCTTGAGCTCGGCCTCTTCCTGCTCCTTCGGCACCTGCTTGTAGGCGTACTCGATCGCCCAGTAGTCGTAGGCGCCCAGCGTCGTGTTGTTGTACGTCGTCGGCGCCTCGCCCTCCAGCGGGATGTTGTAGGCGTTGTAGTCCATCACCGAGGCCGACAGGCCGTTGGCGTCGGTCCAGGCCTTGTCCTTCAGCTGCGCCTGCGTCACCTGCGTCGAGGCCTTGAAGTTGTGCTTCAGGCCGAGCGTGTGACCCACCTCGTGCATGATCACGTCCTTGATCCGCGCCTGGATGAAGGCGTCGGCCTCGGGGCTGTCCGGCGCGATGTCGCCGCGGGCCTCGAGCACGTCCAGCGCGAAGTCCATCTCGGCCGCCGCGTCGTGCGCGTAGGTGCAGTAGGTCGCGTTGCGACCTTCGCGCCAGCCCTGGTTCAGCGCGGCCAGCGCCTGCGCCTCTTCCGCCAGCGTCGACACCTGGGCGCCGGCCATGCCGCGCGGCGCATCCTCCGCGATGAAGGATCGGCCGCTGCGGGCGAACACGTCGCTCATGCCGATGTCGGCATCCAGGATCTCGCCGGTACGCGGGTCCAGGTGGCTGGGGCCGATCGCGAAGCCCACGTCGGAGCCGACGAACCAGCGGATCGACGCGTGAGACGCGTCCATGTTGTCCCAGTCCGCGTCATCGGGCTGCTGCTTGGCCACGACCGCGTTCTTGAAGCCGATCTTCTCGAAGGCCTTGTTCCATTCCAGGATGCCGGCCTCGACCGCGGCGCGGTACTTCGGCGGGATGTTCTTGTCCATCCAGTAGGTGATCGGCTGCACCGGCTCGGACAGCGCCGCGGCGGGGTCCTTCTTCTCCAGGCGCCAGCGCGCGATGTAGTGGACGCGCGGATTGGGCTTGGCATCGTCGCCCAGGTCGGTGAAGGACTCGGTGAAGTGACCCAGACGGCCGTCGGCGCGGCGCGTGGCCATCTTCTCTTCCGGCAGTGCGCGGAAGTTGTAGACGAAGCCCATGAACATCGACCGCGGATCCGGCAGCGCCTGCGGCGGCGTCGGTACCGGCACGGGCGGGGCCACCAGCGGCGGCGCCGGGATGCGCGGCGTGAAGTAGTGGACCTTCGCGTTCAGCGTCGTGAGCTGCGCGTCGGCGCGGGTCAGCTCGAAGAACGAGTTGCCGCGATCGACGTTGTAGGGCAGCCGGTAGGCCATCTCCAGCCGCGTCGACATGCCCGGGATGTCGCTCAGCAGCATGCCGGCGTCGATCAGGAAGGCCTTGCGCTCGGGGTGGTCCGCGCTGGCGACCGGCCCTGCGGCCAGCAGGCTGGGCGAGAACGCCTCCTCGCCGGCACGCTTGCCACCGCCCTCGGCGCGGAACGCCGTGTTCAGCGCGACCAGCTGGATCGAGTTGCCGATGCGGCGCCACTCGGCCAGGATCTCGGGGCCCATCTGGCTGGCGTAGAAGCCGCGCTCGCCGATGGAGCTGGTGATGTTGATGGTGAACAGGAAAGGCTTGTTCAGCATCGCGCGCGGGATCTCGAGCCAGACCTTCTCGTCCTTGCGCAGGATGGGGAACAGGCCGTCGTCGCGCTTGGCGTCGCGGCTGACCTCGGCGAACGGCTTGGGCGCGGTCGGATCGACGGTCGGGCGCGCGGCGGTCATCGGCGAGGAAGCGCCCGGTGCGCCGGGAGCACCCGAGGCGGCGCTGGCCGGCGGCTGGGCGGCCTGCGCGGACGGCGCGGTGGAGGAGGCGCCGGTCGGGCCCGTCGTGGCGCAGGCGGTGAGCAGCAGCGCCGCGGCGGCGATGGCCGTCAGCTGGATCGTGTCCCTGTGGATCATGGATCGATGTGGTCGTGAGTCCGTCCGGAACCGGTCGGATCGTGTTGAGAAAGCGGGCGTTGCGGTCGTGGCGCCGCATGGCCCCGGTGAAGCGGGCAATGTGCGGGGCCGGGGCCCGCGCGTCAATGCGCACTAACGAGCGCGCAAGCCTCGCGAAGCGCGTGTGTGGCGATGATCGCCCACGCCGGCCGGCCCCACCCGTGCCGGAAGTGACCCGCCACACGGGGAGAGGGGGCGGTCGAGGGCGGTCGAGGGCAGAAGGGCGCGGAAGGGGGCCGCCTACACTGCCCCGCCATGAGCTCTCCGTCGCCCTCCCCGCTCGCCGCGGCCACGCCGACCGCCCCCGCGGCAGGCCGTCGCACCCACTTCCTCTACCTGCACGGCTTCCGGTCGTCGCCGCGCTCGGCCAAGGCCTTGCGGATGGCGCGCTGGACGGCCGAACACCGTCCGGACCTGGTGTTCGCCAGTCCGCAACTGCCGCCGTCCCCGCGTGAGGCGATGGCGCTCGTCGACGCGTTGATCCGCGACTGGCCGCGCGACACGATGGCCGTGATGGGCAGCTCGCTCGGCGGCTTCTATGCCACCTCGGTGGCCCAGCGCACGGGCGCTCGGACCGTGCTGCTGAATCCGGCGGTGGATCCGGCCCGCGACCTCGCGAACTACATCGGCGAGCAGACCTGCTGGCAGAACCCGGAGGAGCGTTTCTTCTTCCGACCCGAGTTCGTCGACGAACTCGTCGCGCTGAACGTCGGCACGCTGGCGCACCCGGACCGGATGCTGGCGGTGATCGCCAAGGGCGACGAAGTGCTGGACTGGCGAGAGATGCACGCGCGCTACGCCCCGTGCCGGATCAAGCTGCTCGAAGGCAGCGACCACGGTCTGGCCGACTTCGACGATCACCTGGACGAACTGACGACGTTCCTGGGACTCTGATCCCTATTTCCTCCGGCCTGTCGCCTTCAGCAGCAGCAGCGTCACCAGCCCGGTCAGCAGGACGATCAAGCCGACGACGACCCAGAAACCGTGGGGATGCTCGAGCAACGGCAGCCCGCCGACGTTCATGCCGAACAGGCCGCTGATCAGGTTGATCGGCAGCGCCAGCACGGTGACCATCGTCAGCACATACAGCGTCTGGTTGTTCTCCTGCGCGACGCGCGCCGAGGTCTCGTCCTGCACCGCGCGGATGCGTTCCTGCAGCGCCTGGATGTCGCGCAGCACCAGCGCGAATTCCTCGCTCGCCTGCTGCAGCTGCTGCTTGTCGCGCGCCACGACCCACTCCGGCGGGTTCGACAGCATGCGCAGCAGCGCGCTCGGCTCCGGCGCGAGCAGCCGCTGCAGGCGCACCATCAGCCGCCGCAGCGCGGCGACCTCGGACCCGTGTCCCGAATGACGCCCGGCGAGCAGCGCATCCTCGATGTCGTCGACCCGCTCGGTGGCCTGACGCACGATGCGCTGCAACTCGTCGGCCTGGTCGCGCAGCAGGTGGTCGAGCAGCGCAACGCTGGACCGCGGCCGGTCGCCGCGCTTGATCGCCATCCGCAGGCGGTCGACCGAGCGCAACGGCGCGCGCCGCACGCTCAGCACTAGGTGCTCGCTGACCTGCATCCACAGCGTGGAGACGTCGCCCACGTCGAAGGCGAAATCGAAGGTCACGTCGTTGAGCACCGCGAACAGGTGCTCGCCGACACGCTCGATGCGCGATGAGCGCGAGCCCTGCTGCTGCGCCTCGTCGAAGCTCTCGGCCAGCGCGGCGTTGCGGCGCAGCCAGGGCAGCGCGCCCGCATGCGCCAGGTTCAGGTGCAGCCACAGATAACCGCCGTCCGGCTGCGACAGCCGGGCCTGCGCCTGCGCGAGCGTCGGCAGCGTCTCGGTCGGACGGTCCGGGTGGATCCAGAAGCCGCAGATCAGGCCGTGTTCGTCTCCGCCGTACGGGCCGGCCAGCGAGCCGGCCAACGAGCCTGTCGATCCGCCCGGGGGTTGCGTCGTGTCATTCATCGCCATCCGCGGATGGTAGATGCGCGATCGCCTCGCCCATGCGGACCCGTTGTCCGACCTGCAAGCCCGCCGACAGGTGCACGCCCGGAGGGAGGAAGACGATGATCGTCGACCCCTGCTCGAACCAGCCCATCTCCTCGCCCCGTGCGTGATCGTGGCCGACGTCGAAGCGATGCGGACCGGGATGGTCCGGACGCAGGGTCAGGTCCAGCGCATGCAGCCGCAGGCTCGCCACCAGGATGGCCGCCACCGGCACCAGCGCGATCGGCGTGCCGTCGGGCAGCGTGCATTCGACGGCGGCGCGCACGTTGCGGCAGAACAGACGCTCGACGCGCTTGAGCGCGATCGGATTGACGTTCCAGGTATCGCCGGCGATGTGCGTGACGCGCTGGATGCGCAGGTCGGCCGGCGCGTGGAAGCGGTGGTACATCGCCGAGGTCAGCCGCAAGGTCACGTAGGTGCCGTTGAGGTAGGGCGCGGCACGTGCGGCGTCGCCGAACAGGTCGGTGATGCGGTAGTCCATGCCCTTGGCCTGCAGGGCCATCCCGCGCGAGACCGGTCCGTGCGCCCCGACGATCGCGTCGCAGGGGCTGACGATCGTCGCCGGCGCGGGGTCGACCGGTCGCCGCCCCGGCTTCAGCCGGCGCGTGAACACGTCGCGCAGCGACCGGTAGCCGTGGGCGGGGGCTCGGCCTCGCTGAGGTCCAGGTCGGTGAACATCCGCCAGACGGCGACGCTGAAACGCGTCAGCGCGGGGCTGTCGATCCGGGCGTACCGGCCCATGAAGCGGGTCAGCGCCAGGCGGGGCACGCGGTTGGTGAGGAGGAAGTTGAGGGACTCTTGCTGGGTCAGACGGTCACGCCAGCGGGCCAGTTTCATAGACATGTCAATTCCGTCGGATACACCCCGGTAATTTGCCAACGCTGTGTGACAGCTGAACGAGGCTCCGGAGGCCCATGCCCATGTCGACGACGTTCTTCACCTTTGACCTGTTGCCCGTCGCCGCCGCGGCGGCCGGGTTGCTCGCGCTGTATTACGCGCCGACCGGTTGGCGCCGCCTGCAGCTCTCCCGGGCGAAGCACCCGTCGCTGGCGGGGCACTCGCGGATGGCGGTGCGGCTGGCGAGGCTGATGCCGACGCAACGCTTCGACGACGCGCACTTCTTCAATGCGGACGACGCGCCGGCCGAGATCGTCGCGACGCGTCGTTCCAGCTTCAGCACCCTGTCGCACACGCTGAAGACGCGGCACGCGCGCAGCATCGCCGCCACCCAGTCGATGAAGCCGTCGCTGCCCGACCTGCAGTTCACCAGCAGCTACCGGGTGCCGCCGTCGTTCAGCCCGCTGGTGCAGCGCGAGCTGCCGCTGGGCCCGGTGATGGTCGCCAGCGATGGCCACTGGCTGACCGACTTCGACGGCGAGCGCTTCATCGACCTGGCGGGCAGCTACGGCGTGAACCTGTTCGGCTACGCGTTCTACCAGCGCTGCATCGCCGAAGGCGCGGCGCGCGTGGACGCGCTCGGGCCGGTGCTCGGCGTCTACCACCCGCTGGTCGAGGACAACGTGCGCCGCATCCTCACGCATGCGCGGATGGATCAGCTGTCTTTCCACATGTCGGGAACCGAGGCGGTGATGCAGGCGGTGCGGCTGGCGCGGTACCACACGGGAAAGACGCACCTGGTGCGCTTCTGCGGCGCGTATCACGGCTGGTGGGACGAGGCGCAGCCAGGTCCCGGCAACCCCTTGCCCGCCGAACGCACCTACACGCTGCGCGACATGCATGAACGCAGCCTGCAGGTGCTGCGCACGCGGCGTGACATCGCCTGCGTGCTGGTGAATCCGCTGCAGGCGCTGCATCCGAACAAGCCGGCGCCGGGCGACGGTTCGTTGGTCGACAGCTCCCGGCGCGCGTCCTACGACAAGGACGCCTACGCCGCCTGGCTGCGCGAGTTGCGTCAGGTCTGCACCGAGCGGGGCATCGCGCTGATCTTCGACGAGGTGTTCATGGGCTTCCGCCTCGGCGCGGGTGGCGCGCAGGCGTACTTCGGCGTGCAGGCGGACCTGGTGACCTACGGCAAGACGCTGGGCGGCGGCCTGCCGGTCGGCGTCGTCTGCGGCCGCGCCGCCTGGATGAAACGCTTCCGCGACGAGCGCCCCGCCGACGTCTGCTTCGCCCGCGGCACCTTCAACACGCATCCGTATGTGATGGGCGCGATGTCGGTGTTCCTCGACGCACTCGAGGATCCGGAACGCCTGCGCCAGCTCGATGAGCAGGATGCGCAGCAGGACGGCCGGCGCGCGCGGCTGAACGCCGCCCTCGAGGCGGAGCAACTGCCGCTGCGCGCGGCCAACATGTCGTCGATCTGGACGCTCTATTACACGGAGCCGTCGCGCTACAACTGGATGCTGCAGTACTTCCTGCGCGAGCAGGGCCTGGCGCTGAGCTGGGTGGGCACGGGCCGGTTGATCTTCAGCCTGGACTTCAGCGACGCGGACTTCGACGAGGTCCAACGCCGCATCGTCGCCGCGGCCCGCGCGATGCGCGACGGCGGCTGGTGGAGCAGCCCTGCGTTGCCGACCAACCAGGCGATCAAGCGCCGGCTGCTGATGGAGACGCTGGGACTGCGCAACTGATCTCCGACCGCGGGGCCGACCACGTCCCCATCGACGTCCCCATCGATGTCCCCACCGGCGTCACCGTCAGCGTGCCGGCGGCGTTCCCGGCGGTGATCCGAGGGCTGTCTCCGGGGCAGGACGGGCGCGTTCCCGCGCCTCCCTGACGACCTCCTCGATCGCCTTGACGACGACCTCCGGCTTGTCCCGCTGGATGTAGTGCCCCGATCCCTCGACGGGCTGCAATGCCTTGCCGCCGACCAGCGGCAGCCAGTTCGGTTCCAGGTTGTGCACCATGGTCTCGAAACCGCTCGCCATCTCCGTCGGCGAATAGACCGTGCGCGTCAGCACCCGCACCGGTACGCTCGGACGCGGCTTCTGCCACAGCGTGTCGATGCAGTCCTGCTGCTGCAGGAACTCCGCCTGCATCATCCCCCGGAACACCCGCCGGCTCATGTTGTCCAGCATGTTGGCCATCACCGGTACCTCGACCTGCATGCGCCGCAGGTGCAGCGGATGCGTCGCGTCGACCAGCACGATGCCCGCCACCTCGTCCGGATACAGCCGCGAGAACGCGTACTGGTACAGCCCGCCGATCGAGTGGCCGACCAGCACGTACGGCGGCTTGATGCCGGCACTCTGCAACAGGCCGTGCAACTCGGTCGCGATGCCGCAGGGATTGCGCGGCACCGGCGGTGTCGCGGTGCTGTCGCCATAGCCGGGGCGGTCGTAGGCGAAGACGCTGTAGTCGGTACGCAGCTCGTTCAGGACCTTCACCCACGGATCCCGGCCGTCGCCGAGTCCCGACTGCAGGACGATGGTCGGCTCGCCGTGGCCCACCTTGGTGAAGACGATCGGACCGCCGGTCACGCGCTGGTTGCCGGTGTTCGGCATCGGACTGGCGCAGCCCGTCAACAGGGCGAACGCGGCAAACAGCGCCAGGAAGGCCGAGAGGGCCGGAAAGGCCGTCGCCAACGACATCGGCGCCCGAAGGCGCCGTACAACTCCAGACATGCGGGAACTCCTTCTTCCGGCGAACCGGCCTGTTCCCGCATCCACCCGCGCCTGCGCGCTGCCCTCCGGGAGGGGCCGCGCGGCGCGTCATCCCTGGTGGATCAGGCCGCCTGCTCGCCGTTGCCGGCATTGTGCCCATCGTCGCGCGGCCACAGCGCCGGATCCAGCCGCTCACCGCGCAACAGTTGCAACGGCGCCCGGTGGTAGAGCTGGATGTCGTGGAACGGATCCGTGATGATCTTCGTGGCCCAGGCCAGGCCGGTGCGCAGGTCGCGGATCACCGCGAGCTGCAGCACGCGGAACACCAGACCGCCGACGCCCAGCCAGAACCACACCAGGCCGAGCTGATGCAGGTACTCGGTGAAGCTGGCGGCCGGCGCGAACAGGCCGAACAAGCCCGGCTTCAGCCACAGCGCGACCGGCGAGGCCGCCCACAACGCCATCAGCACGACCTTGCGGCGCAGGTTGTAGCCGATCTTGATCTCTTCCTTGTGCTCGTGGGTCGCCTGGTTGACGTGGTCGTAGCCCTTGGGCTCGAAGAAGAAGTGCCCGGCCTGGCGGCTGGTCATCGACACGCCCCACGCCAGCAGCGCCGACCACGCGGGGTCCACGAGCAGCAGCGCGTAGGCCACCACGAAGCAGCAGGCGCTCAGCAGATGCAGCGACTGGTTGATGCGGCAATGGTGGTAGTAGCGGTGGTCGTCCCAACGCTGTTCATTCAGAAGTGCCAGAAAGTCCTTCATGGGGCCTCGTCCTTGAAATGAGCGGTGAGCGTGACGCCGTTCGATGGCACTGCCGTGATGGCACGGTGATGGATCGATGACGGACGCGTGGCGACTGTGTCCATCGGCCGTGTCAGGCGCGTGACGAACCCCACCGTCACAGAACTGTTGCGTTCGCGACCCATCATCCGCGCCATGACGACACCGGCGATCGAACTCGAAGTCGACGAGCTCCCCACACGGCAGCGGCATTTCCGCGTCGCGGTCGTGACGGAGACCTATCCGCCCGAGGTCAACGGCGTGGCGCGCAGCATCGCCTGCGTGGTCCAGGGCCTGCAGGCCCGCGACCACGCGGTGCAGCTGCTGCGTCCGCGCCAGGCCCCGGCGGGGTCGCCGCTCGCGACCGAGGCGCCGGTCGATGAAGTGCTGATGCGCGGCCTGGCCGTGCCGCGCTACCCGCATCTGCGCATGGGCGTCGTGTCCAAGCGCACGCTGGTCAACCTCTGGGCCAGCAGGCGTCCCGACATCGTCCACATCGCGACCGAAGGCCCGATGGGCTGGTCGGCGCTCCAGGCAGCGCGCCAGCTCAAGCTGCCGGTGGTGTCGGAGTTCCGCACCAACTTCCACGCCTACGCCCAGCATTACGGCATCGGCTGGCTGCGCCGGCCGCTGCTCGCGTACCTGCGCAAGTTCCACAACCGCTGCCACTCGACGATGGTGCCCAACGCCACCCTCGCCGGCGAACTGATGGCGCAGGGTTTCCGCCACGTCAGCGTCATCGCGCGCGGCGTCGATACGCAACTCTTCCATCCCTCGCGCCGCAGCGACGCGCTGCGCGAAAGCTGGGGCGCCGCGCCGGGCGATCCCGTGCTGCTGCATGTCGGCCGGTTGGCCGCGGAAAAGAATCTCCAGCTGCTCGTCGACCTCTGGCCGGCCGTCCGCCAACGGCATCCGCGCGCGCGCCTGGTGCTGGTCGGAGACGGTCCGGCACGGGCCGATTTCCAGCAGCTGCTGCCGCCCTCGTCCAACGTCGTCTTCGCCGGCATGAAGCATGGCGAGGACCTGGCGGCCTGCTACGCCAGCGGCGATTGCTTCGTGTTCCCCAGCATCACCGAGACCTACGGCAACGTCACGCCTGAGGCGCTCGCGAGCGGCCTTCCGGTGATGGCTTACCAGTACGCTGCGGCGGCGTTGCTGGTGCGCGACGGCATCAATGGCGGACTCGCGCCGTTCAACGATCCGGCGGTCTTCCAGTCGCGCACGTTGTCGCTGCTCGAGGATCTGCCTCGTCTGCGCGCCATGCGTCTGTCTGCGCGTGAAAGTGCGGAGTCGCTGGACTGGGACGGCATCGTGCAGGGCATCGAGCACGTCTACGCCTCTGCCATCGACGGCACCTCCGTGGCGCTTCGCGCCGGCTCGCAGCTCTCGGGTCTCGAGGCCCGCGCGCACTGAACTGCTCGTTGTGGACGAAGGGCGCCCGGGGCCGTCGGCGTCGTCCGCCTTCCCCATCTGACTGGGCGCCGTCTGCCTGAGCAGAGCGAACCGAAGGTGAGCGGCGCGAGTTGGCGCCCCGAGGCGGACGACGCCGACGGCCCCGGGCGCTCTTCGTCTGGCTCGGTCGATTCAACCGACGATGCCGCCACCCGCGACATCGGCGGACAGTGTTTCGCGACGTCCGCGTTGCCGGACCATGAGGACCAGCACGCCGGTGAAGACGAACACGCCGAGCCCGCTCATCAGCCAGACCAGCGGGACGCCGAGCGCCTGAAGCAGCGCGTAGGCGCCCAGCATCAGCAGGATGCTCAGGTTCTCGTTGAATCCTTGCACGGCGATCGAGCGGCCTGCGCTCAGGATCTGCACGCCGCGATGCTGCAGCAGTGCATTCATCGGCACCACCATGGCGCCGCCGACGGCGCCGACCATCACCATCGCGGGCAGGGCCCAACCGAGGGAGGTCACCCACGGCGTCGCGAGCATCAATGCGCCGAGCATCAGGCCGAGCGGCATCACGCGCAACGAGTGATGCAGCGCGATCCAGCGACCCGCAAGGCCTGCCCCCGCGACGACGCCGATCGCCACGGTCGCCTGCAGGTAGGCGCCCTGGTTGAGGCGCAGCCCCAGCACATCCTGCGCCCACTGCAGCACCGCCAGTTGCAGGGTGGCCCCGGCGCCCCAGAACAGGGTCGTCATCGAGAGCGACAGACGACCGCCCAGCCGGTCGCGCCACAGGGCCTGATTCGAGATCCGGAAATCGCGCAGGATCTCGCGCATGCGGCGCGGCGGCTTCGGATAGACGATGCCGCTTTCCGGCACGCGGAGCTGCAACGCCGCCGCCAGCGCGTAGACCCCCAGCAGCGCGCACAGCGATGCAGTCAGGGGTCGAGCGACGCCCAGCCCCCGATCGCCGCCATCCACCAGGGGCTGACCAGCAGCCCGCCCAGCACCGTGCCCAGCAGCACGGAGCACACGACCGAGACCTCGATCCAGCCGTTCGCCGCCACCAGCCGCGTCGGCGGAACGATCTCGGTGATCAGTCCGTATTTGGCCGGCGCGTAACAGGCGGCCGCGATCCCGACGATCCCGAACGAGAGCAGCGGATCCAGTCCCGCCGCCATTGCCCCGACGCCGAGCGCCTTCAACCCATTCATGCAGGTCATCAGCGCGACCTTGGGCCACGCGTCCGCGATCAGCCCGACCACCGGCGCCAGCCCGACGTAGGCCAGCGTGAAGCACAGCTTCAGCAGCGGCGCCCACCAGACGGGCTGGCCCATCTCCCTCAGCAGCGCGATGCCGACGATCAGGAGCGCGTTGTCGGCCAATGCGGAAAGGAACTGGGCGGCAATGAGGGTGTGGAAGCGCGGCGGCATGAAGGGCGGACAGTTCGCCGGGAGTATGCGAAAACGGCGTGACCGACCGTTGACATGCCCTTGACATCGCGACGACGGGCCTCGGTCGGCGTCGTCGCAACACCTTCCGAACGAATTGACACGCCCGGTCCCGGCACCCACCCGGCGCCCCCTCCACGATCAGCGACAATCCCGCCGCTATGTTTGCCCTGTTCGAAGACGCCGGAAAATTCCTCGCCGGCCGCATCCTCTCCGAAGCCGATTCCTCGATGCAGATCGAGCTCGACTCCGGAAAGCGCGTCAAAGTGAAGACCGCCCATGTCCTGCTGAAGTTCGACAAGCCCTCCCCGGCCGAACTGATCGCGGACGGGCAGCGCCTGGCCGAGGAGATCGACCTCGACCTCGCCTGGGAATTCGCGCCGGAAGGCGAGTTCGGTTTCGCCGACCTGGCGGCCGACTACTTCGACGCCAAGTCCACGCTCGCCCAGCAGGCGGGCGCGCTGTTCCGCCTGTTCGACGCGCCGCATTACTTCCGCCGGATGGGCAAGGGCGTGTTCAAGAAGGCGCCGGCCGAGACCGTCAAGGCGGCCTTGCTCGGCATCGAGCGCAAGAAACAGATCGCCGCGCAGATCGAACAGTGGGCGGCCGAACTGGCCGAAGGCCAGTGCCCGGCGCCGATCGGCGACCAGATCTACAAGATCCTGTTCCGCCCCGACAAGAACGGGCCGGAGTACAAGGCCGTCGTCGAGGCCGCCAAGCGCAGCCACAAGGCGCCGCTGGACCTGCTCAAGGACGCCGGCGCGATCGCCAGCCCCTACCAGTTCCACTGGAAACGCTTCCTCTTCGAACATTTCCCGAAGGGTACGAACTTCCCCGCGCTCTCCGCGCCCGAGATCAAGGACGCGTTGCCGCTCGCCCCGGTGCGCGCCTTCTCGATCGACGATTCGGCCACGACCGAGATCGACGACGCCCTGTCTGTCCAGGGGCTGGGCACCGGCACGGTGATCTTCGGCGTGCACATCGCCGCGCCAGGTCTTGCCATCCAGCCGGACTCGCCGGTCGACAAGGTCGCCCGCGAACGCTTCTCCACCGTCTACATGCCGGGCTGGAAGCTGACGATGCTGCCGGACGACGTCGTCCAGGCCTACACGCTGATCGAAGGCCGCGACTGCCCCGCCGTCAGCATCTACCTGACGATGGACGAGGCGACGCTGGAGATCACCGCGCGTGAGACGAAGCTGGACCGCGTACCCATCGCCGCCAACCTGCGCCACGACAAGCTCGACGACGTCATCACCGACGCGACGCTGACCGGCGCGGCGCCGGCCGACTACGACTTCGCGGCGGAACTGGCCTTCGCCTACCGGCTCGCCAAGGACCTCAAGGCCAAGCGCGAGGTCGTGCGCGGCAAGCCCGAGACCTTCAACCGGCCCGACTACAACTTCCGCCTCGACAACGACGGCCATGAGCCCGCCGGCACCGAGCAGGTCAGCATCTCCACGCGCAAGCGCGGGACCGCGCTGGACCTGATCGTGGCCGAGGCGATGATCCTGGCGAACTCCAGCTGGGGCGGCTTCCTGGCCGAGTGCGGCGTGCCCGGCATCTACCGCAGCCAGGCCAGCCTCGCCCCCGGCATCAAGGTCCGCATGGGCACCAAGCCCGCGCCGCATGCCGGCATGGGCGTCGCGCAGTACACCTGGGCGACCTCGCCGCTGCGCCGCTATGTCGACCTCGTGAACCAGTGGCAGATCATCGCCTGCGCCCGCCACGGCAAGACCGCCGCGCTGGCCGCGCCGTTCAAGCCGAAGGACGCACAGCTGTTCTCGGTGATCTCGGGCTTCGACGCCGCCTACAGCGCCTACAACGGCTTCCAGTCCGGCATCGAACGCTACTGGACGCTGCGTTACCTGCAGCAGCAGGGCATCACCGAACTGACCGCCGCCGTGCTGAAGGACGGCCTGGTCCGCGCCGACGCGCTGCCGCTGGTGTTCCGCGCGCTCGGCTGCGAAAACCTGCCGCGCAACGCCCAGGTGAAGGTCCGCATCACCGGGATCGATGAACTGACGCTGGACCTGCACGCCAACCTGGTCGAGCGCCTCGACGCCGAAGCCGCGCCGGTGAATGCGGAAGAAGCGGCCGACGAGGACGAAGAGCCCAGCGGCGTGCTGACACTGGCGATCGACGTCAACGACGACGGCACCGACTCTCCCAAGAGCGGCGAAGGCGCGGCAGTCGCCCCCGCCCCCGCCGCTTCCTGATCCTTCCTTGTTCAAGATGCCCAAGCTCAGCCTTCTGCACTACGCGCTGATCGTCTCGGCCGGGGTGCACCTGGGCCTGGGGACGTTGAAGCTGGTCGCCCCGGAGCAGTTCGACCGGATCTTCCAGGACGAACCGCTCGAGGTGATCCTCGTCAACGCGCGCGGCCAGGAAGCGCCCTCCAAGGCGCAGGCGCTCGCGCAGGCCAACCTGGCCGGCGGCGGCGAGCTGTCCGCCAACGTGCGGGCGACCTCGCCGCTCGCACCGTCGCCGCTCGAGGAGACCGGCGACAGCATCGAACTCCAGAAGAGCCAGATCCAGCAGCTGCAGCAGGCGCAGGAACAGCTGCTGACCGTGTTGCGCCGGCAACTGGCGATGCTGCCGCCGCCGGATCCCGCACGGGAGAAGAGCACCGCCGAAGGCCGACAGATCGCCGAGCACCGGCGGCAGCTGGTGCAGACGCTGGCGGAGATCGAGAAGCGGGTGAACACGGAGAACGCCCGGCCGAAGAAGCGCTACGTCAGCCCCGCCACGCGTGAAACGGTGCATGCGCTCTATTACGACCAGCTGCGCCGCCGGATCGAGGCGCGCGGCACGCGCGATTTCCCGAGCTACCAGGGCCGCAAGCTCTACGGCGAGCTCACGATGAACATCCAGGTCGACTATCGCGGACGTGTCGTGGAGACGGAGATCGTCCAGGGCTCGGGCAACGCGGTGCTGGACCGCCGCGCCGTCGCCATCGTGCGGGCGAGCGGACCGTTCGGCCAGTTCACGTCGGAGATGCGGCGCGGCGCGGAGGTGCTCGTGATGACCTTCCGCTTCCGGTTCAATCGCGACGAGAGCGTGGAAACGACCCTCAGCACGCAACCGTCCTGAGCCCTTCCAGGGCCGGTCCTCCTGTTCCCATGGACATGTCATGAGCGTTGATACGACCGCATCGACTCCCGATCCGACGGCCGATGAGGGCGCCGGCCTTGACCGCTACGTGGTCGCCGGCAATCCGGTGGCGCACAGCCGCTCGCCCGAGATCCACGCCACCTTCGCCGCACAGACCGGCCAGTCGCTGGTCTACGACCGGCTGCTCTGCCCGTTGGACGGGTTCGAGGCGGCTATCCGCGCGTTCGTCGCCGCGGGCGGCCGCGGCTGCAACATCACCGTGCCGTTCAAGTTCGAGGCCTTCCGCCTGGCGGCGCGCAGGACGCCGCGCGCGCAGCTGGCCGGGGCGGTCAACACCTTCCGTTTCGACGACGCCTCGGCAGGCGGCTGGCTCGGCGACAACACCGACGGCGCGGGCCTGCTCGCCGACATCGAGCGCAACGCCGCCCGCCCGCTGCGCGGGCTGCGCGTGCTGCTGATCGGCGCGGGCGGCGCGTCGGCGGGCGTGCTCGGCAGCCTGATCACCGGGCGGCCGGCGGAGATCCGCATCGTCAACCGCAGCGCCGACAAGGCCCTCGCGCTCGCCGACAGCCATCGCGCCTGGGCGACGGAGCACGGCGTCCGATTGAGCGCCGGCGCCCTCGACGCCGCGGCACCGGACGGCCGGCACGACGTCCTGATCAACGGCACCAGCGCCTCGCTCAGCGGGGCCGGCCTGCCGCTGCCCGATCCGGACGCGCCGGTCCTCGCACGCGGTGGCCTGGCCGTCGACATGATGTACGGCCCGTCGGCGACGCCATTCCTGGATTGGGCCTCCGAACAGGCCGGTCCGGGCGGCGCCGCACGCGACGGCCTGGGCATGCTGGTCGAACAGGCGGCAGAAGCCTTCCTGTTCTGGCGCGGCGTGCGCCCCGACAGCGCGACGGTGCTCGCGGACCTCCGCCAGCGACTCGCGGCCCACTGAGGAACCGAGGCATGAAACAGTTCTGGCGCTTCGCCGGGATGCTGCTGATCAGCGTCATCTGCCTGCAGCTCTTCTTTGCGGCGCGCATCGCGCTGATGGCCGTCGTGTCGCCGCAGTCGACGACCTTCCAGCGCTCCGAGGCCATGCGGCTGCTGCGCGAGAAGCACTACATCGCCTGGTCCCAGCAATGGGTCGACGACGCCCTGATCAGCCGCAACCTCAAGCGCGCGGTGATCGCCAGCGAGGACGCCGGGTTCAACGAACACGGCGGCGTCGACTGGGACGCGCTCGAAAAGGCCTGGGACAAGAACCAGCGCGCGCAGGAGCAGGCCGACAAGCGCGCCGCGCGGCTCGCCAAGACCAATCCGGCCAGACCGCCGCCGGTCCCGAAGGTCATCGGCGGCTCGACGATCTCGCAGCAGCTGGCCAAGAACCTCTTCCTCAATTCCGAGCGCAACCTGGCGCGCAAGGGCCAGGAACTCGTGCTGACCTTGATGCTGGAGACGCTGCTCAGCAAGCAGCGCATCCTGGAGATCTATCTGAACAACGTCGAGTGGGGCGAAGGCGTGTTCGGCGCCCAGGCGGCGGCGCGTCACTATTACCGCGTCGACGCCTCCCGGCTCGGTCCGAACCAGGCCGCCAGGCTGGCGGTGATGCTGCCGGCACCGAAGCGGTTCGAGAAACGCCCAGGTTCGCCCTATGTGGTCGGGCGTGCTGGCACCATCGAGGCCCGGATGGGCGCGGTCGAGGTACCCTGACCGCCTCCGCAGGCGCATCGCCGTGTGCCCTCCGGATCGCCCGACCCGGGCCGGGAGACCGCCATGACATCCGAACTGACGATTGAGATCGCCGCCACCGCCGCCCGGCTCGTGGTGGAGGAAGGCCTGGAATACGGCCCCGCCAAGTCCCGCGCGCTGAAGGTGCTGGGGCTGCCGCCGCGCACCGCGCTGCCGAACAACGACGAGCTCGAGGATCAGGTCCGCGAATACCTGGACATCTTCTGCGCCGACACCCAGCCCGCGGAACTGCAGGCGCTGCGTGAGCTCGCCGCCGTGTGGATGGAACGGCTGGCCGAGTTCCGGCCGCACCTGACCGGCGCCGTCTGGCGCGGCACGGCCACGCGGCTGTCCCCCATCCATCTGCAGCTGTATTGCGATGACAGCAAATCGACGGAGATCGCCCTGCTGAACCAGGGCATCGACTTCGACGTCGGCCAGTCGCGCAATGCGAAGGGCGCCACCGTGGACCAGTTGATCATCGACGCGCCGTGCCGCGCGCTGAACGAACGCGTCGCGATCGCCCTGACCATCCTGGACCATGACGATCTGCGCGGCGGACTCAAGCCCGATGCCCGTGGCCGGACCGAACGCGGCGACCTGGCGGCGCTGCGCCAACTGATGAATTCGAAGGACGATTGAATGCAACGACGCGCTGTTCTGGGATTGGGCGCCGCCGGACTGGTGGCGGCGGGCGCGGGCACGTATCTCGCACTTCATCATGAAAGGCAGGCCGCACCAGCCGGCGCAGCGGCAGGCCCGTTGTCCGCGGAGGCCGCGGCCTTCTGGAATGCCAGCTTCGACACGCTCGACCAGAAGACCTATCAACCGGCCGTCCACCTGCGTGGCAAGCCGTTGCTGCTGAACTTCTGGGCCACCTGGTGCGCCCCTTGCGTCAAGGAGCTGCCCGAGATCAACCAGTTCCACGACGAGTTCAGCGCGCAGGGCTGGCAGGTGCTGGGCCTGGCCGTCGACGCCCCGACGCCGGTGCGCGGATTCCTGGAACGGATCCCGTTGAAGTTCCCGGTCGCCCTCGCCGGCTTCACCGGGACCGACCTGTCCAAGACCTTGGGCAATGCCAAGGGCGGCCTGCCGTTTACCGTCGCTTTCGGTACCCAAGGCGAACCGATCTGGCGCAAACTGGGGGCGACGAATCTCGAGGAATTGCGCGCGATGGTGCGCACCACCAAGGCCTGACCCAGGGTCAACCCCTAGAAGGGGTGGTGACTGGTCATAGCGGTCACCCCAGGACCGGTCAAGCCATTTATTTTTGGGTTGCTGCCGGGATCTGGTCTCAAAACGCGTAAAGTCCACCCTTTTACGCTTCTAGTGTCTTCGCTCTAATTGGCAGGACCGGTCGCTGAATGCAAGTTCTGGTACTACACGGCCCCAACCTCAATCTGCTCGGCACCCGCGAGCCTGGGGTGTATGGCGCGACCACTTTGGCGGAGATCGATTCAGATCTTCGCAAGATCGCGCAGGATGCCGGCGTAGTCCTGGAGAGCTACCAGAGCAACCACGAAGGTGCGCTGGTGGACCGCATCCAGGCGGCGGGTCGCGATGGAACGCGCTTCATCCTGATCAATCCGGCGGCCTACACCCACACCAGCGTTGCGATCCGCGATGCGCTGGCGGCGGTGGCGCTGCCGTTCGTCGAGGTGCACCTGTCCAATATCCACAAGCGCGAATCGTTCAGGCACCACAGCTACCTGTCGGCACTCGCGGAGGGCGTGATCTGCGGCCTGGGCCCGACCGGTTACCGGCTGGCCCTGCAGTTCGCGATTCAGCAGTTGAGCCGGCCAGCCTCGTCCACCTGAGCGCCGCGGTCCGTCGATCCTCGTCGCGGACCGGAAGACATCACCGAAGATCACTACCGATCACCGATCCCCGTTGGAGAATTCTTATGGATTTGCGCAAGCTCAAGACCCTGATCGACCTCGTGTCCGAGTCGAACATCTCTGAACTTGAAATCACCGAGGCCGATGGCAAGGTGCGCATCGTCAAGTCCGATGGCCAGCCCCTGGTGGCTGCCATGCCAGTGATGCAGGCCGCGCCCCAGGTGGCGGCCCAGCCGGTCGCCGCGCAGCCGGCCGCCGCCGCCGCGGCGCCCGCCGCCGCCCCGGCCCCGGCCGCCGAGACCGGCCACATCGTCAAATCGCCGATGGTCGGCACCTTCTACCGCGCGTCCAGCCCCAATGCCAAGGCCTTCGCCGAGGTCGGCCAGCAGGTCAAGGAAGGCGACGCCATCTGCATCATCGAGGCGATGAAGATCATGAACGAGATCGAGGCCGACAAGTCCGGCACGATCGTCAAGATCCTGGTCGAGAACGGCCAGCCGGTGGAATACGGCCAGTCGCTGATCGTCATCGAGTAAGGCGGTCCCCAGATGTTCAAGAAGATCCTCATCGCGAATCGCGGGGAGATCGCCCTTCGCATCCAGCGCGCCTGTCGCGAGCTGGGCGTGAAGTCGGTCGTCGTGTATTCGGAAGCGGACCGCGACGCGAAGTACGTGAAGCTGGCCGACGAGGCCGTCTGCATCGGCCCCGCCCCGTCCGCGCAGAGCTACCTGTCGATGCCGGCCATCATCGCGACGGCCGAGGTCACCGACGCCGAGGCGATCCACCCCGGCTACGGCTTCCTGTCGGAGAACGCCGACTTCGCCGAACGCGTCGAACGCAGCGGTTTCACCTTCATCGGCCCGACCCCGGAGAACATCCGGACGATGGGCGACAAGGTCTCGGCCAAGCAGGCCATGATCAAGGCCGGCGTGCCCTGCGTGCCCGGCTCCGAGGGCGCCCTGCCGGACGACCCGAAGGAGATCGTCCGCATCGCCCGCGCGATCGGCTACCCGGTCATCATCAAGGCGGCCGGCGGCGGCGGCGGACGCGGCATGCGCGTCGTCCATACCGAGGCCGCCCTGGTCAACGCGGTGCAGATGACCAAGGCCGAAGCGGCCGCGGCCTTCGGCAATCCGCAGGTCTACATGGAGAAGTTCCTGGAGCATCCGCGTCACGTGGAGATCCAGGTGCTGGCCGACGGGCAGAAGAATGCCGTCTGGCTGGGCGAACGCGACTGCTCGATGCAGCGCCGCCACCAGAAGATCATCGAGGAAGCGCCGGCGCCGGGCATCCCGCGCCGCCTGATCGAGCGCGTGGGCGACCGCTGCGCGGCCGCCTGCAAGAAGATGGGCTACCGCGGCGCCGGCACCTTCGAGTTCCTGTACGAGGACGGCGAGTTCTACTTCATCGAGATGAACACCCGCGTGCAGGTGGAGCATCCGGTGACCGAGCTGGTGACCGGCATCGACATCGTGCAGATGCAGATCCGCATCGCCGCGGGCGAGAAGCTGCCCTTCACGCAACGCAACATCACGATGCGCGGCCACTCGATTGAATGCCGCATCAACGCGGAAGATCCGGTCAAGTTCATCCCGTCGCCGGGCCGCATCACGATGTGGCACCCGCCGGGCGGCCCCGGCGTGCGCGTGGACTCGCATGCGTACACCAACTACTTCGTGCCGCCGAACTACGACTCGATGATCGGCAAGATCATCGTCCACGGCGATACCCGCGAGCAGGCGCTGGCCCGCATGCGGATCGCGCTGTCGGAGACGGTGATCGAAGGCATCCAGACCAACATCCCGCTGCACCGCGAGCTGATGGCCGATGCGAAGTTCATCGAAGGCGGCACCGACATCCATTACCTCGAGCAATGGATGGCCGCGCACAAGCGCTGACCCCGCACGGTTCGCCGGCGATCGGACACGATCGCTGAGCGACAATACCGAGGCCCTCAGGCATGGACGCGAGTCCGTCTTGAGGGCTTCTCCATTTCCGAAGTCCATCGAAGTCCCGGAGCCGCTATGAGCGAAGACCACGGCGAAGACCACGCCAACGACCCCCTGCTGCACGAGCTCGTGCTCATCTGCCGCGAAGAGGACGTCGAGACCGTCAGCGACGCGCTGATGGAGGTGGAGTCGCTGGCCGTGTCCGTCGAGGACGCCGATGCCGACACGCCCGCCGAGCGCGCGCTGTTCGGTGAACCGGGCATGCCGGCGCCGCGCGCGGGCTGGGACCGCTCGGTGGTCAAGGCGCTGTTCGCCACCGAAGAGGAGGCGACCGAGGCCGCGACGCTGCTGCTGGCACAGGACTGGGCCGAGGACGTGCACGTCCAGGCTATCCAGACGATCGCGCAGCAGGACTGGGTGCGGCTGACGCAATCGCAATTCGCGCCGGTCGAGATCACGCCGGAGTTCTGGATCGTGCCGTCCTGGCACGAGGCGCCCGCACAGGCGAAGCAGATCATGCGGCTCGACCCGGGCCTGGCCTTCGGCACCGGCACGCATCCGACGACGCGCATGTGCCTGCGCTGGATCGCGGGCCACGGCGCCGAGGCGGCCGGCTGGGACCGCGTGCTCGACTACGGCTGCGGCTCGGGCATCCTCGCGATCGCCGCGGGCCTGTTCGGCGCGAAGGCGATCGACGCGGTCGACATCGACCCGGCCGCGCTCATCGCCTCGACGCAGAACGCCAAGGACAACGGCGTGACGCTGAACGCCGCCCTGCCGGATGCCGCCCGCGGCGAGTACCCGGTCGTGCTGGCAAACATCCTGGCAACGCCGCTGAAGCTGCTGGCACCGCTGCTGTGCAACCATCTGCGCCCCGGCGCGCACCTGGTGCTGGCCGGCATCCTCGAGCGCCAGGCGGACGAGCTGAAGGCGGCGTACGCGCCGCACGTCCAGCTCGAGGTCGCGGACAGCGAGGACGGCTGGATCCTCATGACCGCGCGACGCGCGGCCTGACCTTGCGCCGCACCGCACGCCCGACCGCCGCCACGCCGACGCCCGACCGACCGCCAGCCCCGATGAACAGACGGTTCTCCGCCTTCGCCCACCCGGTGACCGAGTGTCAACCTGGGGGTGTTCGCGGCAAGGACTGACCCTGCTTCGTGGCATCATCGCGTCCATGAATCTCGCGACCCGCTGCACGACCTGCGGCACCATCTTCCGGGTGGTGCAGGATCAGCTGCGCGTCTCCGAAGGCTGGGTCCGCTGCGGCCGTTGCGCCGAGGTCTTCGACGCACGCGAGCAGCTGTTCGACCTCGAGCGCGACAGCCCACCGCCCTGGCCGCCGCTGAGCGCACCGACCGAGCCCGCGACCACCGAACGCCGTCCGCCGCCGCCGGCCCCCACGCCGGCCGCCGCACCGACGCCGTCCTACGCGCCGCATCCGAGCGACTTCGCCCCGAGCCGGCCCGCGCCCTTGCCACCCTCCCCGGCCCCGGTCTTCACGCCGACGCCGGTCTTTGCGCCGACGCCGGTCTTTGCGCCGGAACCGCCGCCGCATCACCACCAGGCTCCGCGCGACAGCGGCTGGATGGCGGCCGACGATGAATCGCTGAATCCCTTCGCCCCGCCGCGTCGCGTGCCCGATCACGAGCCGACGGACGACATCGTCGACGCGCGCTTCAATGCCTCGGCATCGCGTCATGACGAGCCCTCGTTCGAGGAGCGCCGCGAGCCCTTCCTCGAAGCACCGGCCGCACCGGATCCTCGCGAGCATCTGCCCGAACCCAAGGGCATGCGCTTCGAAGAGGACGAGCTGCCGCCGCCGATGATCGACGAGGACGATCGCCCTGACGTGACGCTGGCCCTGAGTCCCGCGACGGCGGCGCAGCTGCGCGCGAACGAGTTGTCGACGGGCGTGGAACCGTCGCTCGAGCCGAGCTCGTCGATGATGCCGGCGGACGAGGAGACGATCGCCGACGCCAAACGCGCCGCCAAGGCGGCCAAGCGCGAGGCCAGGAAGGCCGACAAGGACGCCACCAGGAAGCCGGTGAAGAAGCCGGCCAAGCCGCGCCGCCCGTGGTCGCTGTTCAGACGCAAGCGCGAACGCGCCACCACGGAGAGTCCCGAAACGACGATGACGGTGCTCGCCGCCGAGTCCGAGTTGATGGCCGCGCGCGCGGCGATGGCGGATGCGGCCTCGGCGCAAGGCTCGCCGAGCGTCATGCCGGAACATCTGCCGAGCTTCATGCGCCAGGCCGAAGCGGCGCGCCGCTGGGGTCGTCCGGGCGTGCGTCTGGCACTGGGCAGCCTGACCACGGTGCTGGCGCTGGGACTGATGGCCCAGTTGCTCTGGCATGCGCGCGAAGCGATCGCTGCACAGTATCCGGAGGCGAAGCCGGCGCTGGTCTCCATCGCCCAGGCGATGGGCCAGGAGATCAAGCCCTGGCAGCACATCGAGGCGCTCAGCGTCGAGAGCAGCAGCCTCAACCCGGCCGGCGCCGCCAACCACTACCGCTTCAGCATCAGCCTGCGCAACCGCAGCAACTGGGAAGTCGCGCAGCCGTGGGTGGACCTGAGCCTGACCGACGCGAGCGGGGTGCTCGTCGTGCGCCGCATGCTGTCGCCGGCGGAGATGCAGGCCGGCCGCACGGCGCTGCCCGCAGGCGCCGATCAGCAGCTGCAGGTGGTCTTCGACAGCGGCGCGCAGAAGATCAGCGGCTACTCGGTCGAGCTGTTCTATCCCTGAGCGTCGCCAGCGCCAGCACACGCGTACTCAACGTCAAAGGGCGCCCTCGGCGCCCTTCGTCTTTGCGGGTCCGCCCCTGCGGCGCCCCAAAGAAAAACCCGGCTTGCGCCGGGTTTCGAGAGGACCGGACCCGAAGGCCCGGTCATCGTTCAAGCTCAGGGCTTGTTGCCCGTCGGGAAGGGCCACGCGGCTTGCGGGCTCAGCGCGGTCTTCGCGGCAGGAGCGGGCGCAGCGGCAGGCTTCGCGGCAGGGGCAGCGGCAGGCTTGGCGGCGGCCTTCTTCGGAGCAGCAGCCTTCTTGGCGGCCGGCTTCGCAGCGGGCTTGGCAGCAGCGGCCTTGGGGGCAGCGGCCTTCTTCGGAGCAGCAGCCTTCTTGGGGGCAGCGGCCTTCTTCGCCGGAGCAGCAGCCTTCTTCGCGGCGGGCTTCGCAGCCTTGGCCTTGATCGGGGGCTTCTTGGCGGCCGAGACCTTCTTGGCCGGTGCAGCCTTCTTGGCGGCAGCGACCTTCTTCGCCGGAGCCGCCTTCTTCACTGCCACCTTCTTCGCCGGCGCTGCCTTCTTCGCAGCAGCAGCCTTCTTCGCCGGAGCGGCCTTCTTCGCCGGAGCCGCCTTCTTCGCAGCGACCTTCTTCGCCGGCGCAGCAGCCTTCTTGGCCGGAGCGGCCTTCTTGGCGGCCGGAGCCTTCTTCGCCGGAGCTGCCTTCTTCGCGGCCGGAGCCTTCTTCGCAGCAGCCTTCTTCGCGGCCGGAGCCGCCTTCTTGGCCGGAGCGGCCTTCTTCGCAGTTGCCATTTCAGTTCTCCTTGATCAAGTGGAAATAGCCCTGCCCGTCATCAACCGGTTGATGCCGGTGCAGGTATTCACCGCCCACGACGCGCGGGAGTTGCGCTCCGCGGTGCGGTGAATCGGGGTGCGATGCGTCTGAGCCGCTTCTGCGTCGGTCTCAGGGGGCATCGCCAATCTTGATCTCTTCTTCAACAAACAATGCTCGGGGGTCGCTCCGCACCGGGACTCAGTCCCAGGACAGCGCGCCGCCCGATTGGTATTCGATCACTCTCGTCTCGAAGAAGTTGCGTTCCTTCTTCAGGTCGATCATTTCGCTCATCCACGGGAACGGGTTCTCTTCGTTCGGGAAGAGCGGTTCCAGGCCGATCTGCGTCGCACGGCGGTTCGCGATGTAGCGCAGGTAGCCCTTGAACATGGCCGCGTTCAGACCCAGCACGCCGCGCGGCATGGTGTCCTCGGCGTAGCGGTACTCGAGCTCCACGGCCTTCTGGAACAGCGCCTTGATCTCCGCGCGGAATTCAGGCGTCCACAGGTGCGGGTTCTCGAGCTTGATCTGGTTGATCAGGTCGATGCCGAAGTTGCAGTGCATCGACTCGTCGCGCAGGATGTACTGGTACTGCTCGGCCGCGCCGGTCATCTTGTTCTGGCGACCCAGCGCCAGGATCTGCGTGAAGCCGACGTAGAAGAACAGGCCTTCCATCAGGCAGGCGAAGACGATCAGCGACTTCAGCAGCGTCTGGTCGTTCTCGGGCGTGCCGGTGACGAAGTTCGGATCCATGATCGCGTCGATGAACGGGATCAGGAATTCGTCCTTGTCGCGGATCGACTTCACCTCGTGATAGGCGTTGAAGATCTCGCTCTCGTCCAGGCCCAGCGACTCGACGATGTACTGGTAGGCGTGCGTGTGGATCGCTTCCTCGAAGGCCTGGCGCAGCAGGAACTGGCGGGCCTCGGGCGCCGTGATGTGGCGGTAGGTGCCCAGCACGATGTTGTTGGCGGCCAGCGAATCGGCGGTGACGAAGAAGCCGAGGTTGCGCTTGATCAGGCGGCGCTCGTCGTCGGTCAGACCGTTCGGGTCCTTCCACAACGCGATGTCGCGCGACATGTTCACTTCCTGCGGCATCCAGTGGTTCGCGCAGGTGGCGAGGTACTTCTCCCACGCCCACTTGTACTTGAACGGCACCAGCTGGTTGACGTCGGTCTGGCCGTTGATGATGCGCTTGTCGGCGACGTTCACACGGCGCTCGCTGGCATCGGCGGTAGACGACGCAGAAGAGGACACCGAGCCAGCCGCGACGGTGGCGGCATCACGCGCGACGGCGGGCGTCGCTGCGTTGATCGATGCGCCCGACTGCGGCGCGTTGCTCGAGGATTTACGGTCTTCTTCCCAAACCAGCATGGTGGTCTTCCTATGGTCGCGGATTATCGGAGTGTTGTGTTCAAACACAAAGGACTTCTTGACTTTGACGCCGCTTCGCTGTTGCTGGTCCGCATCGCATTTGCCGCGTGGGACCGTGTGCTGCGCGCCTCTCGATGAGCGCGGCGGGGCGTCGTTTCAAGCATTCATCGATCGCCGGCGGACGTCGCGGAGAAAACCGCCGATCGCCGCAAACATCGATGAACACTCGCATCGCGAGCGTCGGAGGTGTCGGCGCACGGCGTCGACACCTCCTGTTTCGACTTACTGGCAGGCCTCGCAACCCGGATCGTCGATCGCGCAGAACGTGACGTCGGTGGCCGGCGTCGCGCTGCCCAGATCAGGCGCCGTCGATGCAGCGATCGTCGCGATCGGAGCGACGGAAATCGGTGCGGCCGCCACCGGCGCCGCGCTCAAACCACCCGCGCCGCTGCTCACCGAGTTGAGCTGACCGGCGTTCTGCACGGTGCTCTTCTCGGCGTGCGTCGCACCCATCGTGCGGAGGTAGTAGGTGGTCTTCAGACCGCGCTGCCACGCCAGCTTGTAGGTGTCGTCCAGACGCTTGCCCGACGCGCCGGCCATGTAGATGTTCAGGCTCTGCGCCTGGTCGATCCACTTCTGACGGCGCGCGGCGGCTTCCACCAGCCACACGGTGTCGACTTCGAACGCGGTCGCGTAGAGCTGCTTCAGTTCCTCAGGCACGCGGTCGATGCGGCGCAGCGAGCCGTCGAAGTGCTTGAGGTCCATGACCATCACGTCGTCCCACAGGCCCAGCTTCTTGAGGTCGCGGACCAGGTGCTCGTTCACCACGGTGAACTCGCCCGACAGGTTGGACTTCACCGACAGGTTGCCGAAGCAGGGCTCGATCGATGCGTCGACGCCGATGATGTTGGAGATCGTCGCGGTCGGCGCGATCGCCACGCAGTTGCTGTTGCGCATGCCGTCGCGGGCGATCTTGGCGCGCAGCGCGTCCCAGT
The DNA here is from genome assembly GCF_050632145.1 of Roseateles chitinivorans. GTDB lineage: Bacteria > Pseudomonadota > Gammaproteobacteria > Burkholderiales > Burkholderiaceae_C > Roseateles > Roseateles chitinivorans_B. Next base: position 2,426,439 of record NZ_CP192577.1, on the reverse strand, counting down.
CCAGCGTCGACGAACGGTCCACGTCGACGAAGCCGCCGCGGGCTTCGGCCAGCAGGTCCAGCGAGTCGATCGGCAGGATGCCGCGGTCCCACAGCGAACCGTGGTAGCTGCTGTAGCGGCCACGCTCGGCGGCCAGCTCGGTCGACGCCCAGTAGGCGTGATAGCAGACGGCTTCCATCGAACGGTCGGCGAACTCGACGGCGGCGTCGGAGGCGTACGGCACGCGCAGCTGGTACAGCGCGTCCTGGAAGCCCATGATGCCCAGGCCCACCGGACGGTGGCGCAGGTTCGAGTCGCGCGCCTTCTTGACCGCGTAGTAGTTGATGTCGATGACGTTGTCGAGCATGCGCATCGCCGTCGACACCGTCTTCTTCAGCTTCTCCTGGTCGATCTGGCCGTCCTTGACGTGCTGCGACAGGTTGACCGAGCCGAGGTTGCAGACCGCGATCTCGTTGTCGTTGGTGTTCAGCGTGATCTCGGTGCACAGGTTGGACGAGTGCACCACGCCCACGTGCTGCTGCGGGCTGCGGACGTTGCAGGCATCCTTGAACGTGATCCAGGGATGGCCGGTCTCGAACAGCATCGTCAGCATCTTGCGCCACAGGTCGCGGGCCGGCATGCGCTTGTAGAGCTTGAGCTCGCCGCGGTCGACCTTGGCCTCGTACGCCTCGTAGGCGGTCTGGAAGGCCTTGCCGAACAGGTCGTGCAGGTCCGGGCAGGTGGACGGGCTGAACAGCGTCCAGTCGCCGCCTTCGATGACGCGCTTCATGAACAGGTCGGGAATCCAGTTCGCCGTGTTCATGTCGTGCGTGCGGCGGCGGTCGTCGCCGGTGTTCTTGCGCAGCTCGAGGAATTCCTCGATGTCCAGATGCCAGGTCTCCAGGTACGCGCAGACGGCGCCCTTGCGCTTGCCGCCCTGGTTCACGGCGACGGCCGTGTCGTTGACGACCTTCAGGAACGGGACGACGCCTTGCGACTTGCCGTTCGTGCCCTTGATGTGCGAACCGAGCGCGCGGACCGGGGTCCAGTCGTTGCCCAGGCCGCCGGCGAACTTCGACAGCAGCGCGTTTTCCTTCAGCGCTTCATAGATGCCGTCCAGGTCGTCGGCCACCGTCGTCAGGTAGCAGCTCGACAGCTGCGAGCGGCGCGTGCCGGCGTTGAACAGCGTCGGCGTGGAGCTCATGAAGTCGAAGGTCGACAGGACTTCGTAGAACTCGATGGCGCGGGCTTCGCGGTCGATCTCACCCAGCGCCAGGCCCATCGCGACGCGCATGAAGAACGCCTGCGGCAGTTCGATGCGGGTGCCGTCGACGTGCAGGAAGTAGCGGTCGAACAGCGTCTGCAGGCCCAGGTAGTCGAACTGCAGGTCACGTTCGGCCTTCAGCGCGGCGCCCAGCTTGGCCAGGTCGTACTGCTGCAGCCGCTCGTCGAGCAGCTCGGCCTGCACGCCCTTCTTGATGAAGCCGGGGAAGTAGTCGGCGTACTTGGTGGCCATCTCGGCCTGCGTCGCGTCCTCGCCCAGGATCTCGCGGCGGATCGTGTGCATCAGCAGACGGGCCGTGGCACGCGTGTAGCCGGGATCCTTCTCGATCAGCGTGCGGGCGGCCAGGATGGCGGCCTTGTAGACCTCGTCGATCGGCACGCCGTCGTACAGGTTGCGCTTGGTCTCGGCCAGGATCGGGTCCGGCTTGACGTCGGCACCCAGGTTCTCGCAGCTCGACGCGATCAGCGCGGCCAGCTTGTTCAGGTCGAGCGGGACACGCACGCCGTTCTCGGTCACCGAGATGCCGGACTCCAGCACGGCCGCCTGCTGCTGCTCGCCCTGGCGGGCACGCTCCTGCGTGCGGCGCTCGCGGTACAGCACGTAGGCGCGCGCCACTTCATGGTGGCCGCCGCGCATCAGCGCCAGTTCGACGTGGTCCTGCACGTCCTCGATGTGGAAGGTACCGCCGGCCGGGCGCGAACGCAGCAGGCCGCGGGTCACGGAATCGGTCAGCGCGTCGACGGTCTCGCGCACGCTCGCGGAGGCGGCGCCGCTGGTGCCGTGCACCGCGAGGAACGCCTTCATCATCGCCACCGCCACCTTGCTCGGCTCGAAATGCACCACCGCACCGTTGCGGCGGATGATCTGATGCTGCGGGAAGCTGGCCGAAGCGGCGGCGGACTCGCGGGGAGCCTGCGCCAGGCCCGTTTCAGCGGTCGGTGTGGCGGCGACTGTCTGCATGGGTTCCTCGTTCTGGTCTGAAAACAAAAAAGCTGCGCCCGGCCCGGCTTTTCCGAAGGGCCAAACGTCAGGGGGTCAGGTGGTGTTCGCGATGCTGCTGATGCGCCGTGGCTTGGTGATTCCGCTCTTCCGGCTGGGGAGCCGGCGCCGCGGACAAGACTTCTGATGGAGCATTCATCGCCGTGTTTGCGAAGTCAGCAGGATAGCATGCAAAACACTATATCTAGTGGTCGGGGGACCTTCAAGGAACTAGCGGTAGCGTCGTCCCCGCTTGACTCCCACCCCCGCTGGGCTAGCCGGAAGACCTGACCCCGCACAGCCCCGATGGATTCGCGCATCCTGTTTGGACCCTCAGCATTGACGCGGGCTGGCGGCCTGAATGCGCTGCAAACGCCCATGGTTGCTGCGCTTGCGACGATGGCAATCCGATGACGACTTCGCAGGGTGTCCCCGGGGGTAGGACAAGTCCCGATCAGGACCTTCCCGTAGCCGCTACCGGCGGTGGGGGCATGGTCGCAATGCGCGCATTCGAGGTCGGAAGGCGCACGTTTGAGACCGCCCAACTGGGGGGCCTGTCCCTGCTTCCGCTTGCGAACGGGGGAGATCCTGCAGCGGTCGCATGCGGGGCCCAGCGCGGGCACTCCACGATGCATGGGGCGCCCCTCCAGGGACCCCATGCATCATTCCGGCCCCACCGGCATTCGCTGCCCACGGGCCTTGGGAAGTCGATTGGCGATCAGGCCTCGTCGCCGCCGATCGAGATCGACAGGCGCGCCATGCGGTAACGCATCTGGCGCAGCGACAGGCCCAGGCTCGCGCCGGCCGCGGTGCGGTTGTTGCGGTGACGTTCGAGCGCCCGCAGCAGGATCTGCTTCTCGACCTCGTCCAGATAGACCGCGAGATCGGAGGGCAGCGGCGCACCGCCGCCGGCTTCCGCAGGCAGCGCCGAAGACGCCGGGGGGCGCTCCCGCTGAAGGCGGCGTCGGCCGGCGCATCGTCCAGGCCCAGCACGCTGTCGGGGAGACCGAGATCGGCCAGGTCGATGCCGTCGCCGCTCGACAGCGCCAGCGCCCGATGCAGCAGGTTCTCGAGTTCGCGCACATTGCCCGGGAAGCTGTAGCGCGACAGCGTCGCCAAGGCCGCCGAGGTCAGCGCCGGCACGGGCTCCACGCCGGCGTCCGCCGCGATGCGCAGCAGGATCCGCGCGCTGATGGGCGCCAGGTCCTCCATGCGCTCCCGCAGCGGCGGGACACGGATCTGGATGACGTTGAGCCGGTAATACAAGTCCTGCCGGAAGCGGCCGCCCGCGACTTCCGCCGTCAGGTCCTTGTGCGTGGCGCTCAGCAGGCGGACATTGACCGGGATCTCGGCCACCGCGCCCACCGGACGCACCGAGCGCTCCTGCAGCGCCCGCAGCAGCTTGGACTGCATCGCGATCGGCAGGTCGCCGATCTCGTCGAGGAACAGCGTGCCGCCCTGCGCCGCCTGGAAGAAGCCCTCGCGATCCTCGCTCGCGCCGGTGAAGGCCCCCTTGCGATATCCGAAGAACTCGGCCTCCAGCAGCTGCTCCGGGATCGCGCCGCAGTTCACCGCGATGAACGGCTGCGGCCGTCGCGCGCTGACGTCGTGGATCGCGCGGGCGACCAGCTCCTTGCCGGTGCCGGACTCGCCGTTGATCAGCACCGGCGCCATGCTGCGCGCCACCTTCTCGATCAGCTCGCGCACCTGGCGCATCGGCGCCGAGTCGCCCACCAGGCGCGCCAGCGCCGAGGTGGAGCCGGTCAACGGCGGCGCGGCGCGCGGTGCCTTGCGCCGTTCCGGCGTGCCGGGCCGGGGCGCATCCACCGGCGGCAGCACGTCGAAGGTGCCGGGCGCGGTCGGCGCGAACGCGTCGTCCGCCGCGCCGCCAGCCCCGGCGGCGGTGGCGCCCGGCAGGCGATTGAACGATCCAGCCGCTGCGCCCCCGGGCCCGCGGGCGGCGGCGGGGAAACAGACGACGAGAAAGACGACGACACAGGCGCCGACACAGGCGCCGACACCGGCGCCGACACCGGCGGCGCCGACGAGAAGGGCTTCGGCACGGTACCTTCGGCCTTGGGCGCGCGCCCGAGCGCGGACGCGACCACCATGCGGAACTGGCGGAGATCGACGGGCTTGGTCAGGTAGTCGTAGGCACCGGCCTTGAGCGCCTCGACGGCGTTCTCCGCCGAGCCGTAGGCGGTGATCACCAGGGCGCGCTCGCTGCGCCCCTGCTGCTCCAGCCAGCGCAGGATGTCCAGCCCGCTGCCATCCGGCAGCCGCATGTCGGTGATGACCGCGTCGTAGCGGCGGGCGCCCAGCAGCTCCAGCGCGTCCTCGACGGTGCCGGCGCTGTCCAGGGTGAAGCCCTCGCGCAGCAGCGTCATCTCGTACAGGGTGCGCAGGTCGGGCTCGTCGTCGACGACCAGCAGGCGGGGATCAGCGCTCATGGAGTTCGGTATCGGGGAAATAGGAGTCGGGTCCCGCGGACGGGATCGAGGCCAGCACGCCGGCCGGCGTCGCCGCGCGCGGCAGCAGCACGCGGAATTCGTTGGCCTCGGCGTCCGCCGGCCCCCCGAGGGGGCGGCATGGCGGTGATAGCTGATGCGACCACCGTAGCGTTCGCACAGCTCGCGGCAAATGTACAGGCCGAGACCCGATCCGCGGCTGCGCGTCGAGAAGAAGGGTTCGAACAGGTGCCGTTCGACGTCCTGAGGGATGGCTTCGGCCCGACTGAACACCGACAGGCGCACCCACTCGTCCGACTCCGCCAGCTGCACGCGCAGCGAGCCCGGCCCGGGCCGCGCATGTCGCAGGCCGTTGTCCAGCAGGTTGATCAGCACGCGGCGCAGATGTTCCGGCTCGAAGCTGATGAGCAGCCCGTCGCGCCAGATCTCGATGCGCAGCGGGCTGGCGTCGCCCTCGGGCAGGCGCTGCGTGACGGCCCAGTCGGCGCAGTACTCGCGCACGAGCGGCGAGGCCGCCAGCGTCAGCGAGACGGGCGCGATGCCGGGCGCGACCTCCATCACGTCGTCGACCAGACGCTTGAGCCGCTCGACGTTGGACGCCACCATCCGCGTCAGCGGCTCCAGGCGCGGGTCCTCCGCGAGGTCCTCGGCCATCAGCGCGTTGGCCTGCGCGATCGCCGTCAGCGGATTGCGGATCTCATGCGCGATGCCGGCCGAGACGCGCCCCATCGCCGCGAGCTTCTCCTGCCGGTTGCGCGCCTCCAGCATCCGGTTGTCCTCGATGAAGAGCACGCACAGGTCGTCGCCGTCCACCGGCCGCTGCGTGAAGCGCATCCGCACGCGCAACGAGCGCTGCTTGCCGCGGCCGAAGTCCAGCAGCAGATCGCGACCGGGCTCGGGCCACTGCTCGCCGCCGAACGCCTTCTCGATCGCGCGCAGCAGCGGTTTCCAGGCCGGCGTCGCATCGAGCCGGAACGCGCCCGAGCGCAACGAGGCGCCCTCGGCCAGCAGCGCGCGCGCCGCCGGGTTGGCGGTGCGCACCAGCCCGCGGCGGTCCGCGACGAGGACGCCCTCCTCCATCTCCTCGATGACCAGGCGGTTCAGGTCGGCCTGCTGGCGGGCGTACTCGAGACTGCCGCGCGCGGCACGCTCCTCGCGCGCGAGGCGGGAGGCGATCTCGTTGGACAGCAGCGTGACGACGAACAGCCCGCAGCCCAGCAGGCCCGCCTGGCTGATGCGCAACGCGCCGTCGCGCTCGCTCAGCACGGCCCAGCCGGACAGCGCCAGCAGCACCAGGCTCGGCAGCGCGGCGCAGCCCAGCGCCCGCAGGCGTGGCATCAGCGCCCCGGCCATCAGGGCGGGCATGAAGAAGAGCGCGCCGTAGGGACCGCCCGGCTCCTGCAGCTGCAGCCCGGTGAACAGGAGCAGGTCGGCGCCGATGCTGACCAGGAACTGGCGCGCGCTGAGGCCGGTCCGGTCCTTGGACGGCGCCTCGCCGCCGCCGAACCAGCGCGGCAGCAGCCATGCCAGGACCGTCTGCACGCCGTAGACGAGCGCCAGGAGCGCGACCCATCCGGTCGGCCGCGCGCCCATCAGGCCGGCCAGCGACTGCGTGGCCAGCAGGGCGAGGCCGAGCGCGGCGCGCGCGCCCATGAAGGCGCGGTAGAGCCGCTGGATGGTGCTGGCGCTGATGGCGCCGCGGGCCTCGTGGGTGGCCATGCGTGCTCCGGCGGTCAGTGTCCGGAGGAGGCGCCGCGGGCGCGCTCCGCCGCGGCCGCGTCCAGGCGGGCCTCATGGGCGGCGCGATGGGACGCGCTGCAGAACTGGCCGCCGCGACCGGGCAAGGCCTCGCCGGCCGGCAGGTGGGTGCCGCACTCGGCACAGCTCACCATGGATTCGAGTTCATGCGCGGGCGGCGGCGCCGGCGTGGGCGCCGCCGGGGCCCGTTCCTCACGCGATGCCGGGCGGCCCCGCTTGAAGCCGAGCATGAAGGCGACCACCGCCAGCAGGACGATCCAGAAGAGCAGCTTGATCACGATGGGGCAGTCGAAGGGATCGAAGGGGAAACGTCATCGGGGCGATCTGCGATCAGACCGGCGCGCGCTGCAGCACGACTTCGAGCACGAAACGCGAGCCGGCGTAGGACAGCAGCAGCAGCGCGGCACCGAAGTACAGCCAACGCGTGGCGCGCTTGCCGCGCCAGCCGAAGACGCGACGACCGGTGAGCAGCCCGGTCAGCACGATCCAGCCGAGCACGGCGAACAACGTCTTGTGATCCCACCGCCATTCGGGCGTGAAGGCGACGCCGAGCAGCAGCGCGATCGACAGCACGACGACGCCGGCGCCCACGAACTGGAAGGTCAGGCGCTCGAGCCGCAGCAGCGGCGTGCCGAAGGCGGGCGCGCCCTGCCCCTTCTGGGAACGCATCTGGCGCTCGGCGCGGTTGAGCATCACCGCGTGCATCACCGCGACGCCGCACAGGCCGTACGACGCCAGGCCCATGGCCCAGTGCAACGGCGCCAGCGGCGAACCCGCCTGCGGGCGGTACTCACCGGGAAAGGCCCAGGCCACCAGCATGACGGCCAGCCCCAGCAGGCTGAGCAGCCGCTGCGCCGACGGCAACGGCAGGAAGCGGCTTTCGACCAGGTAGACGCCGATCATGAGCCAGATCGTCATCGACAGCGACGGCGCGAATCCGAAGCGCGCCGCATGCCCGCCGTTGACCGGCGCGGCGCCGATGCCGCCGATGTCCACGACCAGCGCGGCCAGGTGCAGCAGCCAGGCCAGGACCAGCACCGCGCGCCAGGTGCGGGGGCGCCGGTGGGCGAAGACGGCGGCGGCGGCATAGGCCAGTGCCCCGGCGGCGCTGAGGGCGGCGAGGAGCAGGCCGCTGGGCTCGGCGGAGGCGGACGATAAAATCATCTGCAAAGTGTAATGAGGCGCGCCCGCTTGCGCGGGGCCGAAACGATGGCATCCACCCTGACCGATCGACTGAGCCGGCTTGTGAAGACCATGCGGGGTCAAGCCCGCATCACCGAGTCCAATGTGCAGGACATGATGCGCGAGGTCCGCATGGCGCTGCTGGAGGCCGACGTCGCGCTGCCCGTGGTGCGCGACTTCGTCGCCCGCGTGAAGGAGAAGGCGCTGGGCCAGGAGGTGGCCGCCTCGCTGAATCCGGGTCAGGTGCTGGTCTCGGTCGTCCACAAGGAACTGGCCGCGACGATGGGCGACGGCGTCGCCGACATCAACCTGGCCGCGCAGCCGCCCGCCATCATCCTGATGGCCGGCCTGCAGGGCGCCGGCAAGACGACGACGACCGCCAAGCTGGCCAAGCACCTGACCGAGAAGCGCAAGAAGAAGGTGCTGACGGTCTCGGCGGACGTGTACCGCCCGGCCGCGATCGAGCAGCTCAAGACGGTGACGAAGCAGGCGGGCGCCGAATGGTTCCCGTCGGCGCCGGACCAGAAGCCGCACGACATCGCGCTGGCGGCGCTGGATCACGCCAAGCGTCACTTCTTCGACGTGCTGCTGGTCGACACGGCCGGCCGCCTGGCGATCGACGAAGCGCTGATGGCCGAGATCCGCGACCTGCACGCGACGCTGAAGCCGGTGGAGACGCTGTTCGTCGTCGACGCGATGCAGGGTCAGGACGCGATCAACACCGCCAAGGCCTTCAAGGAAGCGCTGCCGCTGACCGGCATCGTGCTGACCAAGCTCGACGGCGACTCGCGCGGCGGTGCGGCGTTGTCGGTCAAGCAGATCACCGGTGCGCCGATCAAGTTCGCGGGCGTGTCGGAGAAGATCGACGGCCTGGAGGTCTTCGACGCCGAGCGCCACGCGGGCCGCGTGCTCGGCATGGGCGACATCGTCGCGCTGGTCGAGGAAGTCCAGAAGGGCGTGGACGTCGAGGCGGCGCAGAAGCTGGCCGAGAAGCTCAAGTCCGGCGACGGCTTCGACCTGAACGACTTCCTCGCGCAGATCTCGCAGATGAAGAAGATGGGTGGACTGTCCGGACTGATGGACAAGCTGCCCACGCAGATGACCGCCAAGGCCGGCCAGCCCGACATGGACAAGGCCGAGCGCGACATGAAGCGCATGGAAGGCATCCTCAACGCCATGACCGCCAAGGAACGCCGCCAGCCGGCGCTGCTGATGGACGGCAAGTCCAAGGCCAGCCGCAAGCGCCGCATCGCCGCGGGCGCGGGCGTCCACATCCAGGAGGTCAACCGCCTGCTCAATCAGTTCGACCAGATGCAGGGGATGATGAAGAAGATGAAGGGCGGCGGCCTGATGAAGATGATGAAGAAGATGGGCGGCCTGAAGAACCTCATGGGCGGCGGGGGCGGCGGGTTCCCGATGTAACCCTACCCACCAATGAAAATCGGCTCCCGAGGGAGCCGATTTTCATTCCAGCAGCGCTTGCGCGAACTCTCGCGCGTCGAAGGTCTGGAGGTCTTCGAGCTTCTCGCCGACGCCGATGAAGTAGACCGGGATCGGCCGCTCGCGCGCGATCGCTGCGAGCACGCCGCCCTTGGCCGTGCCGTCGAGCTTGGTGACGATCAGTCCCGTCAAGCCGAGCGCGTCGTCGAACGACTTCACCTGCATCAGCGCGTTCTGGCCGGTGTTGCCGTCGACGACCAGCAGCACCTCGTGCGGCGCTGTCTCCTGCGCCTTGCCGATCACGCGCTTGATCTTCTTGAGCTCCTCCATCAGATGGAGCTGCGTCGGCAACCGGCCGGCAGTGTCGGCGATGACGACGTCGCAGCCGCGTGCCTTGCCCGCGACCACCGCATCGAAGGTCACCGCGGACGGATCGCCGCCCTCCTGGCTGACGATCTGCACGCGGTTGCGGTCCGCCCACACGGCGAGCTGCTCGCGCGCAGCGGCGCGGAAGGTGTCTGCCGCAGCCAGCAGCACGTTGGCCTCGGCATCGGCCAGATGGCGCGTGAGCTTGCCGATGCTGGTCGTCTTGCCGGCGCCGTTCACGCCGACCACCATCATCACCGTCGGCGAGTGCTCGCCGATCACGAGCTGCCGCTGCAGCGGCTGCAGCAGCTCCGTCAGCGCGTCCACCAGCAGTTGCCGCACGGCGGCCGGATCGGTGGCCTTGGCGTCCTTCACACGACGCTTCAGGTCGTCGAGCAGGAACTCGGTCGCCTTCACGCCGGCATCGGCCATCAGCAGCGCGGCCTCGAGCTCTTCATACAACGCGTCGTCGATCTGCGTGCCGGTGAAGACCTGGGAGATGCTCGACCCGGTCTTGCGCAGGCCCTGGCGGAGCTTGTCCATCCAGCTCTTGCGCGGTGCCGGCTCAGGGACCGGCGCAGGCGCGGGCGCAACCACCGCGACCGGAGTCACCGCCACGGGTGCGGGAGCAGGAGCGGGTTTCGGCGAGGCAACGGGCGCGGGCGTCGGTGCAAGTGCAGGCGCAACTGGCGCGGGCGCTGCGATGGGCGCCGGAGCAATGGCCGGCGCTGCGACTGCGGCGGCTGGAACGGGCGCCGTCGGCGGGGTCAGGGGTTGCGGCGCGACCGGCGCGACCGGCGCGGGTGCCGGAGTCGACGTCGGCTCGATGGCGGGCGCGGGGGCGGGGGCGGGGGCGGCCGGAGTGGGCGCGATGTCGAGGGCCGGCGGCGCTTCGGGAGCGGGAGCCGGTGTGGGTTCGGCGGCGCCGAAGCCCAGTTTTTTCTTGAGGAAGCTGAACATGGAGGGGTCGAGTGGGACTCGCGCGCCGAAATTTCGATGCCGTGATCGGCGGGGCTTGCATTGTCTTCTAAATCTTTGCTATAGTCGCTGTCTTCGCAAGGCGCTTTAGCTCAGCCGGTTAGAGCGACGGAATCATAATCCGCAGGTCCGGGGTTCGAATCCCTGAAGCGCCACCAAATTTCAAAGCCCGCAAGACGCAAGTCTTGCGGGCTTTGTTCATTGGGCCGGAGTGGCACAAGAAGTCGCGCAACTTCCGCCATGGCCACACCGCCTCGGACAAGCCCAAATACCCGATCCGGGCCGAAGAGCTCGCGACCTGGTTAGACAAGAATGCAGCGGTGCTTCCGGGCAAGATCCAGAAGTCCACGGGCAAGGATGTGGCCACCTCGTTTGAGAAGATCAAGGGCAAGCAAGGCGTGATCTTCATCAAGGACTACTACGGCCCCGGGCTCAGTGGCGACCACATCGACCTGTCCAAAGAGTCCCGCATGACCGACACCTCCTCTTGGTTTCGTATCGCCACGGGCTTTGCCATCCAAGGCTTTTGGAGCGACTACCGCAAGGCCAAGGCCATCTGGTTCTGGCAGATGACATGAAGCGAGCCTTCTTCACCCTCCTCGGTGCGATCGTCTTTGCCCTGGTGTCCTATGGACTCGTGGAGCTCTTCGCACTTTGGTATGGGCCCCGCTACATCAAGTCGGATTCGGACATCGGGGACGCCTTCATGACCGCCCTGGGCTTCATGGCTGTCTGCCTGATCGCAGGCGGCGTGGTCGGCTTCAGGTGGGCCGGTCGAAGACCCAAGGGCTCATGATCAGCATTCCCAAGCCCTATGCCCCCATGCTCATCGCGGCAGTCCGCGACGCGGTGATTTACCAAGAGGGTCTGCTTCGTAGTGAACTGACCCCAAGAAGTTGGACAGTTGGAAGCTAGGTGCACCGTGGCCCCGGCCAGGAGCAAGGCCAGGGACGTGGGCTCAGGCACGGGGAGACACTTTGCGTGATGCCCACGGAAAGCGGCGGAATCGCCCCCAGAACGGGCAGGCCGTCTCGCAGACAAAGGCAGCGCCACTGCTGACGTCGACCGCGTCCCACGGGTGGTCAACGCCAGACGCATTTCACGACCGCTTATGAACGCTTTGAATAGTCGAACGGCGCTGGCCGCCTGCGTGCTCTTGCTACCGATGCTCGCCTCAGCGGCCGAGCCAGGCGACGCATTGTGCAAAGCAGATGAGGAGGTGGTCTTCAACTGCTTCACGGGGAAGAAGACAGCATCGCTTTGCGCCTCGCCCACCGAGGCCGCGCTCACCGCACTCACCTATCGCTACGGGGCTTCAGGCACCGTGGAAAACGAGTTCGCGGCAACGCCGGAGAACGGCCGCTTCTTCAGCGGCACGGTCTCGCCCGTCGCGCCGCGCGCTTGGGTCAGCCAGGTCTGGTTCGACCGCGGCAACTTCAGATACCTGATGACCGAATGCGTGGGAGGAGACTGCCCGTTCCACGCAGGACTGGCCGTCATCAAGGGCGAGAAGATCGCGATGAACGCCTCTTGCAAACGCCCACCCGGCGTTCGGTTGCCGGCCTTCTCGCGGGAACTGGTGAAGTTCGGCTCCAAGCCCGACGACAGCATGTCTTCGACTTCGCTGCTGCGGATTGAGGCCGTCGATAACCTCGTCTACGAGCTGTACAAGTCCGCAGACAAGTAGAGCGTTTGCAGACTGAGGCTCTCGCAACAACGAGGGTTCGCGAGTCGGCGAGCCCCATCCAGCAAGTCCAGACCAAACTCCTGCGGCCCGTCCCACCACCGAGGTAGCTCAACTACCGAGAAAGGGGCGATATGCCGACTCTCAAGAAGAGCGATCTCAAGTACAGCAACTACAGCTGGAACGCCGTGCCGGGAGACAACCCGCACAGGACCGTCGAAGACGCGGACCGCTTCAGCCGCAAGGAGGGCTACGAGGTGCTCACCTTGCTCAATTCCCTCACGTCCAAGGACGGCGGGGACCTGGACATCCGCGTGCGGCAGATCTGTGAATGGATGATCCACGAGAAGCTGCCGTCCAACCTCCAAGGACGTTCAAAGGTGAAAGCCTGGATCTTCGAGAACTACACGCTCCTGTCGAAGAGCTACCCCTTCTGATCCGAACCAGGCCCGCAGTCCTGCGGACCTGCTGATCCGGAGGCCCTCGTCACCGCGAGGGCCTCTCCGCTTCCAGCCGCCCTCAGCGCCGCGTCGCCAGATACCGTCCCGGCGACTCACCCAGCGCCTTCCGGAACATCACGACGAAGTTGCTGGCGTTCTCGTAGCCCAGCCCCTCCGAAACATCCTGGACCGCCGCGCCTTTCGCGAGCCACTGCAGCGCCAGCAGCAGATGCAGTTGCCGACGCCAGCGACCGAAGCTCATCCCGGTCTCGTGAGCGATCAACCGCGACAAGGTGCGGGCGCTCAGGCCCATCCATCCTGCGCAAGCCTCGACGCTGCCGCGCTCCGCCGGGTGGGCCATCATCCAGTCGACAAGGGGCCGCAGCCGCCCATCGGCCGGCAGGGGCAAATGGAGCCGCCCTGCCGGCGCCAGGGCCAGTTCATCCAGGAGCAACGCCACGAGTCGCGGAGCCATGCCCTCCTCCGCATAGCGCATGGGCAGCGCCGCTGAACGAACGACCAGTTCACGCAGCAACGGCGTGGTGGCCAGGGTGCAGCACTGCGTGGGCAACGGACCGCTTACCGCAGGATCCACGTACACCACGTAGCACTCCACCCGCCCTGCGGTCTCCATCCGATGCTGGACGCCGGCCGGCACCCAGATACCCTGCCCGGGCGGCACGAGCCAGAACCCGCCCTCGACCTCACAGGTGAGCAGCCCTCGCATCCACAGCAGGAACTGCCCCTTCCGATGTGCGTGGAAGACCGCCTCGCGCCCCCGCTGCGACGGCGCGGCGACATCATCGACGTCGACCCAATCGGACGCGTCCAGCCCTACCGCACCCAGGGTCACAACAGGACGGGGAACCAGATCGGGCTCCTCCCAATCGACCAGCAAATCTCTCGAAAACAGCGGCATGACGGGGGCAGTTGGCGCCCGGAAGGGGCGTGGCAGGAATTCAACAGATCTTGGCATGACCGCTTCTTGTGACCAACACCCCGCCCTCCTAACGTCCATCCCTGTCAACCAACGGATGTGAATGCGGACCCATGACAAGCAGCAAGAAGATCCTGATCTGCGGCGGCGGCATTGCCGGGCCCGCCTGCGCGTACTGGCTGAGGCGATATGGTTTCTCCGTGGTCATCGTCGAGAAGGCGATGTCGTTCCGCGACGGAGGACAGAACGTCGACGTGAAGGGCGCCGGGCAGCAGGTCATCCGGCGCATGGGACTGGACGACCAGGTCCAGGCGCTCAACACGGGCGAGTGTGGACAGAAATGGCTGGACGCCAATGGGAAGGTCGTCGCCGTCTTTCCGAAGGACGGCTTCGGCAGCCTGACCAGCGACTTCGAGATCCTGCGGGGCGACTTCGCGCGACTGCTGTTCGAGGCCACGCGAGACAGCTGCGAATACCGCTTCGGACGACACGTCACGGACATCGTGGACGGCGACGAGGGCGCGCTCGTCATCTTCGACGACGGAACCCGGGAGGCCTTCTCGCTCGTCATCTGCGCGGAGGGCCTCAGCTCGTCGACGCGCAGCCTGAAGCTCGAAGCCCAGACACGGATGCGCCACCTCGGCGCATGGATGGCCTTCTTCAAGATCCCGAAGCACCCGGGCGACGACCTCTGGGCGCATTCGGTCAACGGCATCGGCGGCACGATGATCAACCTGCGACCAGGCGGCGCGACGGAAACGACCGCGCTGGTCACATTCCCCGCCGAGCCCGCCGAGCTGGACGGCACCCCACGCCGGTCCCGACGGGAGCTGCTGGTCGCCGCGCTCCAGGGACGCGGCACCATCGCCGATCGGCTGATCGACGCCTTGGACACGGTGCAGGACTTCTACTTCGGGCCGATGAGCCAGGTCCAGGCCTCGACCTGGTCGGTCGGCCGACTGGTCCTGCTGGGTGATGCGGCGCACTGCCCCACGCCGTTCACGGGCAAGGGCACGGCGCTGTCGCTGGTCGGCGCGTACGTGCTGGCGGGCGAACTCAGCAAGGCCGCCTCACACACGGAAGCGTTCCGCGCGTACGAGGCGTTGTTGCGTCCCTACGCCGAGCGCTGCCAGCAGGAACTCAGTCCCCGCTTCGTCCGCCTCATGCATGTCCGCACACCGGTCGGCATCGCCATCGCGCGGCTCCTGCAACGGTTCTTCGGCAGCGCGCCGATGCAGCGCCTGTTGACACCGAGCCCGGCTCGTCGCGCCCGGCAGGTCGAAGAGGACTTCGTCCTGCCGGTCTATTGACGACGCCGCGCGAACTCAGCGCGAGCTCAATTGCAGCTCAGGGTCGCCAGGTTCTTCCCCGCACCGGCCACGGTCAGCAGCTTCTGCTTCACGCAAGCCGGCGTGTGCACCGTGTACGAATACGGGATGCCCACCGGGAAGTTCGCCGTCGTCACCCAATCGGTCGCGTCGCGCGACGGGCTCGATCCGCTGGCCACCCACTTGATCCCGTAGGTCGCGAAGTCGGCCGGGCTGCGCACGTTGTTGTTGCGCAGTTCCCAGTAGCCGATCGACGAGCTGTCCCGCGAGGTCACCGGGTTCTGCGCGTTCTCGAAGTAGTTGCCTTCGATCAGCGCGTACGCCCCCATCCGGATGTTGGCGCCCGAGGTCAGCACGCCCGAGTACAGGTTGTTGTACAGGTGCGTGTAGCCCGCGCGTTGCAGCGGCAGCCGCGAGCCGACGTTGCTGTACACGTTGTGGTGGAAGGTGATGTAGCGGTCGCTCGCATCGCTGTCGCTCGATCCGATCAGGCCGACCTTGTGGTGGTCGTGCAGATAGTTGTACGAGTAGGTGATGTGATGCGCGCCGGCCTTGCTGTCGATGAGGCCGTCGAACTCCAGGTCGCCGGCGCCGGAGCATTCGGCGGTCGAGCTGAACAGCGTGTTGTGGTCGATCCAGACGTAGCCAGGGAACTTGCCGCTCTGGCCTTCGATGCCGATGGCGTCGATGGATCCGGGCAGCAGCCCGATCGTCATGTTGCGGATGATGATGTTGGTCGCCGCGGCCTTGATCGCGAGCCCGAAGTTCGCCGCCGAGCCGTTGACGCCTTCGATCGTGACGTTGCTCTTGTTCTTGACCTCGACGACGGCGCCCGCGGCCTTCTTCCACTGCGTGCAGGGATCGGGGATGGTGCCGAAATCGAAGGTGCCCGTGTAGCGGATCACCAGGCCACCGGTGCCGCTGTAGGCATCGATCGCGGCCTGCATCTGCGCCGCGGTCGTCACGGTGACCGGCGTCGCCGAACCGCCGCCGGTGACCTGCCCCGCGTAGCCGCCGCTGTGGCCGGCCGGGGCCGGTGACGGCGCGGGAGAAGGCGATGGCGCTGGCGAGGGGGACGGCGCCGGGGACGGCGAAGGCGCCGGGGAACCGGCCGGTCCCACCGCGCATTTCTCGGCCTTGCCCGGGTTGGGATCCGCGCCGCCGAAGGTCGCCGAGGTGCAGGCGACATTGCCCTTCAGGCTCTTGATGACCCACTTGTCCTTCACGCCGAACGAGACCTGGCGCGCGGTGTCACCGACCTTGCAGGTGCCGCCTTCGTCCGCGCACTTGGAATAGCCGGACGGCCAGTCGGCCGCGTGAGCCGCGCCGATCGGCGCGACGACGCCGACAGCGACCGCCATCGCCATCAGACCGTGCCGCGGGCTCGGAGCGCGCAGCGATCCGGCGGTCGGCGGCTTCGGCGCGACCAGCACGATGGACTCGTCAATTCGGGTGCTCTTCATCGAATGTCTCCCAATGGTTAAAGCGATCGGCGCGGGCATGGCTTCGCCCTCACCGGTCAGCGGTGAATCAAGAAATGCTCGGGAACCCAACGCCGTTTCCTCCGCCTCGCGCGGCGCGGACCAGCAGGATCCGCGTCGGGGACGGTGGCCGTCGGCACAGGCCACGTGTCGACACGCCAGCGCGCAGGCGCGGCCATGTCGACAACGGGAGGGAGACTAACGAGGCCGCTAGTTTTCGGAAAGGCGTTTTACATTTGCCGATCTAGCGTTACGAGAATTCATCAGAGGCGCCATGGAGGTGCGCGGTGTAATCGTTCGATTACACTGCCACCATGCCCTATACCGTCATCCGCCTCGATGAGTTCTCGAACTGGCTCCGGAGCTTGGCAAGACCCGCGCACCCGTGAGCGCCTGAGCAAGCGCTTGCGCAAGGCGCAGCTCGGCCATCTCGGCGATGTCAAGGTGGTCGGCGACGGGGTTCATGAAATGCGCGAGCACTTCGGACCCGGATGGCGCATGTACTACGCACAGCGGGGCGGCACGGTCATCGTGATGCTCGGCGGCTGCGGCAAGTCGACGCAACAGGCCGACATCCGAAGGGCCGTTCAGTTGGCCAACACCCTGGAGGACACGTGACCAAGAAGATCAAGATCTCTGAGATCCCGGAGTTCGATGCGGTCGAGTACCTCACCGACGAAGAAGAGATCGCAGCCTATCTGACTGCGGTCCTTGAGGACAACGATCCCGCTTTGCTCGCCGCGGCACTGGGCGACATCGCCCGCGCGCGCGGCATGAACCAGATCGCTCAAGCCTCCGGGATCACGCGGGAGGCGCTCTACAAGGCGCTGCGTCCAGGCAGCGCGCCGCGCTTTGACACGATCAACAGGGTCTGCGCGGCCCTGGGCGTACGCCTCATCGCCACGCCCATGGGCTCGGCCCGGAACTCGGTTTGAGCAGTCGGGCGGCAAGGCCTCAGGGCCGCGCGTCCGCCTTCATCTCCACCGGCTGCTGCCACCCACCGCCGAGCGCCCTCACGAGCGCCACCGTCGCGCGGCGTTGCCGCGTGGCGAGATCCACGGCGCTGCGACGCGCCTGCAGTCCCGCCGTCTGCGAGGTGACCACTTCCAGGTAGGCCGCCGCGCCGGCGCGATAGCGGTTCGTCGCCAGCGCGAGCGAGCGCTCCGCCGCGTCGACCGACTTGTTCTCCGACTCCAGCGCCTCGCCGTAGCGGTCGAGCAGGACCAGTTGGTCCTCGACCTGCTGGAACGCCGCGAGCACCGTGCCGCGATAGCGCTGCGCCGATTCGTCCAGCGCCGCGGAGGCGCGCGCTTCCTCGGCCTTGCGTCGGCCGCCGTCGAACAGGTTGTAGGCCAGCGTCGGCCCGATGGCCCAGAACAGGTTGGGCGCTTCGAGGAAACGACCGAAGTCGCTGCTCTGGAATCCACCCTGCGCGCTCAGCACCACCGAGGGGAAGAACGCCGTCTTCGCCACGCCCAGCGTCGCGGTCGCCGCCACCACGCGCTGCTGCGCCGCGGCGATGTCGGGACGACGCTCCAGCAAGGTCGAAGGCAGCCCCGGCGGCACCACCGGCATCGCCAGGTCCAGCGACGCGGCCGGCTCGATGCGGAAGCTCGAAGCGTTCGCGCCGACCAGCGCGGCGATCGCGTGCTCGAGCACCGCGCGTTGAGCCTGCGACTGCCGACGCTGTGAACGCGCCGATTCCAGCTGGCCCTCGGCCCGCGCCTGGTCAAGACCTGACGCGATGCCGGCCTGGTGCCGGCGGGAAATCAGATCGAAGGCGCGTGTGTAGGCCTCTTCGGCATCGGCCAGCAAGGCGTTGTCGCGATCGAGTCCGCGCAGTTGCAGCAGGGAATCAGCCAGCTGCGCCTGCAGCGCGAGGCGCGCCGCGGCAAGGTCCGCCGCCGCCGCCCGCTCCGACGCCAGTCCGGCGCGGACCTGCTGCGAGATGCGGCCCCACAGGTCCACTTCGTAGCTCAGGTCCAGGCCCAGCGTCGCACTGTTGTACCAATCGGGGGAGGTCGGCCCGAGCACGCGCAGCGGGCGACGCTCCGACTGCCGGTCGCGTTGCCCGTTGAGAGTGCTGTTCAGCGTCGGCGATTGCGCCGAACGCAGGCTGTCGGTCGCGGCCTTCGCCTGCTGGTAGCGGGCGAGCGCCGACGCGAGGTCGGGACTGTTCTCGACCAGCCGCTGCTGCAGCGCGTCGAGCTCGGGATCGCCGTAGCCCCTCCACCAGCCGTCGAAGGCGATGGGCGTGGCTGTCGAAGACGACGACCCGGCTTCGACCCACGGACCCCGCGCTTCCTTGAAGCCCGTCGTCATCGGCACCTCGGGCAGCACCGTCTTCGGCGGCTGAGCGCAGCCGGCGATCAACGCAGCCGTCAATGCGCCGATGGCGAGCGTGACGCCGCGAACGGCGCCGGCAGACGGGCGTGTCGTCATGTGCGTCCCTTCGCCGATGCCGCCGCGGCCGCGGGCTGCGCGACGCGCACCACGTCGCCGTCGGCGATGCCGTCCGGCGGATTCGCGATCACGCGGTCCGCAGCGGTCAGCCCGCCGCCGAGCTCGATTCGCGTGCCCATGTCGCGCGCGATCGTGACCTTGCGCAGCTTCACGCGATTGCCCGCGTCGACCGTCGCGACCTGCACGCCGTCCTTGTTGATGATCACGGCGCCCGGCGGCAGCGAGACCGCCACGTTCGCCTGTGCGCCGGCCTGCCCGCTCGCCGAAGCGGGCGCCGCACCGTCGAAGCGCACCGTCGCGAAACCGCCCGGCAGCAGCTCGTCCTTGTCGTTGTCGACGGCGAGCTGCACCAGCATCGCGCCGCTGGCGGTGTTGATGGCCTGCGAGGTCGACTGCACCGTCGCGGCGAAGCGCTGTCCGGGCCGCTCAGGCACCGTCAGCACGGCCTTGCCTCCGGCGCGCACCTGGGCGACCTGACGCTGCGGCACGTTCACGTAGACGCGCAGCTTGCGCGTGTCGGAGACGACGAACAGCTCGCTGCCCGGCGCGCCGCCGATGTTGATCAGCGCACCGACGTCGGTGTTGCGCGCGGTGACGACGCCTTCGAACGGCGCCGTCAACTGCGTGAAGCGCTTCAGCGCCTCGATCCGGTCGACGTTGGCCTGCAGCGCCGTCACCTGCGATTGCTTGGCGGTCATGTCGCCGGTGCGCTCGTCGACTTCCTGCTTCGACACCGAGTCCGATTCCAGCAGCCCCTGCCAGCGCTTGGCCGTGCTCGCCGCCAGCGCGGCATTGCTGCGCGCGGTCGCGAGCTCGGCCTTGGCCTGCATCAGCTGCTGGTCGAGGTCGGGCGTCTCGATCTCGGCGAGCTGCTGCCCGGCCTTGACCTTGCCGCCGATGTCGACGTTCCAGCGCTTCAGATAGCCGCTGACACGCGCGTAGATCGGCGCACGCGACCAGGCCTCGATCCGCGCGGGCAGCTCCAGGCCGCCTTCGGTCAAGGGCTGCGGCGAGACCAGCGCGACGCTGGGCTGGCCGCGTTCGTCGGCCGTGCTCTGCAGTTGCTCGGCGTTGGACTTGCGGGACCACAGCCCCACGACCACCACCGACACCGCGATCACGACCGCGACGGTCGCGGCGAGCTTGAAGCGCGCGGGAGGACGCGAGGACACCACGGTGTTGTCGTTATCAGTTCGCATGGGAAGCATCTCCGGCCCCGGGCAGCGCGCTGGCGCCGGCGGTCAAGTCGTTCGATTCAGAAAGGTCGGCGGCGGGGCCGGTCTTGCGGTGGTGTCGATGCACGATGCTGAACACCACCGGCACGAAGACCAGCGTCGCGAAAGTGGCGAAGACCAGGCCGCCGATCACGGCGCGTCCCAGCGGCGCGTTCTGCTCGCCGCCTTCGCCCAGGCCCAGCGCCATCGGCAGCATGCCGATGACCATCGCCAGCGCCGTCATCAGCACCGGACGGAAGCGCACGAAACCGGCTTCCATCGCGGCGGCGTAGGCGTCGCCGAGTTCCTCCAGACGCTCCCGTGCGAAGCTGATCACCAGCACGCTGTTGGCGGTCGCCACGCCCATGCACATGATCGCCCCCGTCAGCGCGGGCACCGACAAGGTCGTCCCGGTCGCGAAGAGCATCCACACGATCCCGGCCAGCGCCGCGGGCAGCGCCGACACGATCACCGCCGGATCCAGCCAGGACTGGAAGTTCACGACGATCAGCAGGTAGATCAGCACCACCGCGCCGAGCAGCCCGAACAGCAGGCCCGAGAAGGCGCGGTCCATCGTGCGCACCTGTCCGAGCAGCTGCACGTTCGAGCCCTTGGGCACGTCGGCCTGCGTGTCGGCGAGCACCTTGCGGATGTCGCGCGCGACGGCGCCGAGGTCGCGGTCCTGCGTCGTCGCATGGATCTGCACCATCGTCGCGACGTCGTACTGGCTGATCAGCGCCGGGCTGTTGACCCGCTGGAAGGTCGCCACGCCGCCGAGCGTCGAGGTGCCCGGCTGGCTGCCGTTCCCGATGGGCAGGTTGCTCAGCGAAGCCAGCGAATCCAGCTGATGCTGCGGCGTCTGCATCACGATCGAGTAGCTGACGCCGTTCTGCGGATTCAGCCAGAAGGTCGGTGCGACCTGGCTGCTGCCGGCGAGGTTCACGACCAGGCTGTTGGCGACGTCGCGCGTGGTCAGGCCCTGCAGCTGCGCCTGCGTGCGGTCGACGTCGACGTTGAAGGTCGGCGCCTTGTTGGACTGCTGGATGCGCGCGTCGGCCACGCCCGGGATCGCCTTGATGCGCTTGAGCAGCTGCTGCGCGTAGACGAAGTTGGACTCGACGTCGCGGCCCCGCACCTGCACGTCGATGGGCGCGGGCGCGCCGAAGTTCAGGATCTGGCTGACGATGTCGGCCGGCGGGAACGAGAAGGTCGTGTCCGGGAACTCGCGCGGCAGGATCTGGCGCAGCTGGCGCACGTAGTCGGCCGTCGGCGCGTGGCCTTCCTTCAGCGCGATCTGGAAGTCGCCGTCGGAGGTGCCCAGCACGCCGGTGTTGTTGTAGGTCAGGTTGATCGACGACGGCGGCAGGCCGATGTTGTCGACCATGGTCTCGATCTTGTCGGACGGGATCACGCGGCGGATCGCCTGCTCGATCTTGGCGAAGCGCGCGGCGGTCTCCTCGACGCGCGTGCCCACCGGCACCCGCGCATGCATCAGGATCTGGCCCGAGTCGACCTGCGGGAAGAAGTTGCTGCCGATGAAGGGCACCAGCGCGAAGGACGCCAGCACCACCACCGCGAAACCGGTCAGGAAGGTCTTCTTGCTCGCCAGCGCGGTCTCTAGCATGCGGCGGTAGCCCTCGCGCACGCGCTCGAAGCGGGCTTCGAAGTTGCGCTGGAAGCGCACCAGCGGATTGCGCGAGGGCGGCTGCGCCAGATGTCCGTGACCGTCGGTCAGCGGCGCGTGCGGATGCAGCAGGTACTTGGCCATCGTCGGTACCAGCGTGCGCGACAGGATGAACGAGCACACCATCGCGAAGATCACCGCCTCGGCCATCGGCACGAACAGGAAGCGCGACACGCCCTCCAGGAAGAACATCGGGATGAACACGATGCAGATGCACAGCAGCGAGACGAAGGCCGGCGTCACGATCTGCTGCGCGCCGTCCATGATCGACTCCTCGACGCCCTTGCCGTGCTCCAGGTGCCAGTTGATGTTCTCGATGGTCACCGTCGCGTCGTCGACCAGGATGCCCACCGCGAGCGCGAGGCCGCCCAGCGTCATCAGGTTGAGCGTCTCGCCGATCGCCGCCAGGCCGATGATGGATCCCAGGATGGACAGCGGGATCGACACCGCGATGATCACCGTCGAGCGCCAGCTGCCCAGGAACAGCAGGATCATCAGGCTGGTCAGCGCCGCGGCGATGGCGCCTTCGACCGCGACGCCCTTGATGGCGGCGCGCACGAAGACGGACTGGTCGTTGATCGGCTTGACCTCCAGCTCATCGGGCAGCGACGGTCGCAGTTCGCCGAGCTTGGCGCGCACGCCGTCGACGATCGCGAGCGTGGACGCCGCACCGTTCTTCAGCACCGACATCAGCACCGAGCGCCCGCCGTCCACATGGACGATGTTGGTCTGCGGCGCGTTGCCGTCATGCACGTCGGCGACGTCGCGCAGATAGATCGTCGAGCCGTTGACCACCTTCACCGGCAACCGCCCCAGTTCCTCGATCGCTGAAGGCGCGCTGTTGAGCTGCAGCGTGTATTCGAGTTCGCCGATCTTCTGCGTGCCGATCGGCGTGAGCACGTTCTGCGTCGCCAGCGCCGTGGCCACGTCCTGCGCCGACAGCCCGCGCGCCTGCAGCGCGGCCGGGTTGACGTCGATCTGCACCTGACGCTGCTTGCCGCCGTAGGGCAGCGGGATCGCCGCGCCGGGGACCGTCACCAGCGGCGTGCGGATCGTGTTGAAGCCGAGGTCGAAGAGCTGCTGCTCCGACAACCCCTTGCCCGACAGCGCCAGCTGCAGGATAGGCACCGTGGCGGCGTTGTAGTTCAGGATCAGCGGCGGCGTCGTGCCGGCCGGCATCTGCCGCACGGCGACCTGTGCGACCGCGGTCACCTGCGCGTTGGCCACCGCGATGTTCACGCCGGGCTGGAAGAAGATCTTCACCACCGAGACGCCGGGATAGGTGTTGGCCTCGATGTGCTCGATGTCGTTGACGGTGGTCGTCAGCGTGCGCTGGAACAGCGTCGAGATGCGGCCGGCCATCTGGTCCGGCGGCAGTCCGGTGAACTGCCAGGCCACCGCGATCACCGGCACCTTGATCTCCGGGAAGATGTCGGTGGGCGTGCGCAGGGCCGCCAGCGGGCCGATGATCAGCAGCAGCAGCGCCAGCACGAAGAAGGTGTAAGGGCGTCGCAGCGCGACGCGCACGGCGGCCATCAGCATGGACGGATTCCCACGATCGTTGTCATCGTTGCTCTCTGGTGGACGACCGTTGTCCGGTCTTGTCGAGCGCGGATTTTGTGTGTCGGCACGCGCCCATGTATTGCTGATCGGTAATGACCGTACGCGTACGGGGGCACTCACCCCTCGTTTGGGCGGCATGCATCGGCGTGGTGCGATGCCTGACGCAACATCGCGCACCGATCAGCGAGAAGTTCCTATCTCGCACCTAACGTACGTCGATTCGTGCCGCAACCCGCACGTCTTACAAATTTCCGGGAAAGTCCTGCCGTTTTTGCCGACAGATCGACCGTTGAAGCAACGCGTTGCTCCTTAATATGCGGCCCGAGCGGACTCGCCCGGCCCTCGCCGGAGCACCTCAGACCGTCCGCCAGAAAGACATCGGGCAGTATGAAGTCGATCGGGTCGTCGGGTCAGTCGAAACAGGCGGTTTGGGCAGGGATGGCGATGGCTGCGGTCATCGCGGCGACGCTGGGCATGGCCGGCGGCGTTCGCGCCGAACCCGCGCTTCAGCAGCAGATGCCGCCGCCTTCCGCGCACATCGCGCCGCTCGCCGTCGACTTCCACGGCGAGGCCGCCTCTCCCGAAGCACGCGCCGTGGCCCGTGCGGCGTTCGAGGGTTTCGACGCCAAGGGACGCCCGTTCGCTGTCGTCGACAAGAAGGAGGCGAAGCTCTTCGTCTTCAATGCCGACGGCCAGCTCGTCGGCGCGGCGCCGGCGCTGCTGGGGCTGGCGCGCGGCGACACCGTCGCCCCCGGCGTCGGCCAGATGGTGAGCACCGGCATTCCGCCCAGCCTGCGTACCACGCCTTCCGGTCGCTACGACAGCCAACCCGGTCCCAATCTCAAGGGCGAGACCGTCATCTGGGTCGATTACGACGCCGCGTTCGCCATCCACCGGCTGCGTCCGAGCCCCGCCTACGAGCGCCGCGCCGAGCGGCTCGCCTCGCCCTCGCCGGACGACAACCGCATTTCGCTCGGTTGCGTCGTCGTCGCGGGCGACTTCTTCGACCGCGTCGTCGCGCCCGTGCTCGGCCACGGACCGGGCGTCGTCTACGTGCTGCCGGAACCCGGTCCCGCGGCCGTCGCGCAGGGCACCGCCACCGGGCGCCTGTGAGCCGGGGCCTCCCCGCTACACTTGCGCCCTTGCGCATTTCCGCAGCCACTGGATCTACACCATGTACCGCTGTGCCTCGCCCGCCCTGCCCCGCCGTCGATCGATGATGGCGACGGCCGCCAGCACCGCCCTGTTCGCCCTCGTCGCCGCGTTCGGCGGCCTCGCCGCCGTGACGACGCCCTCGACCGCCGAGGCCCAGATCGTCCCCGGTCACCGCTATTTCCCGCAGCGCGCGCTGCGCGGCGAGCTGATCGTCGGCGTCGCGCCGGACGTCAAGCTCAACGGCAAGGCAGCGCGCCTCGCCCCCGGCGCCCGGATCCGCAACACGGTCGACCAGCTCGCCACGCCGGGCTCGCTGTACGACCAGAAGGTCACCGTCCTCTACACCGCCGACATCAACGGCCTGATCATGGACGTCTGGGTGCTGAACGAGGTCGAGCTGGCCAACAAGTCCTGGCCGACCACGCCGGACCAGGCGTCCAAGCTGGTCTTCGACCAGGCCAGCCAGGTGTGGCGCAAGCCCTGAACGACTGAGCGCCCGACCGCGCCGCGCCCCCGGGACCACCGGACCGGCGCATCGTCGCGGGGCCGCCGCATTCCTCCCGATTCCCGGAGCTCCCCATGAGCAAGAAAGTCTTCATCAAGACCTTCGGCTGCCAGATGAACGAGTACGACTCGGACAAGATGGCCGACGTCCTGCGCGCCGCCGAAGGTTATGAACCGACCACCGATGTCGAGCAGGCCGATCTGGTGCTGTTCAACACCTGCTCGGTCCGCGAGAAGGCCCAGGAGAAGGTGTTCTCCGACCTCGGCCGCATCAAGCACCTGAAGGCCAAGGGCGTCCTGATCGGCGTCGGCGGCTGCGTCGCCAGCCAGGAAGGCGCGGCGATCATCGAGCGCGCGCCCTACGTCGACGTCGTCTTCGGCCCGCAGACGCTGCACCGGCTGCCGCAGATGCTGGCCCAGCGCCAGGCGCAGCTGAAGCCCCAGGTGGACATCTCCTTCCCGGAGATCGAGAAGTTCGACAACCTGCCCCCGGCCAAGGTCGAGGGGGCGTCCGCCTTCGTGTCCATCATGGAAGGCTGTTCGAAATACTGTTCCTACTGCGTCGTGCCCTACACCCGAGGCGAGGAAGTCAGCCGGCCCTTCGAGGACGTGCTCGAGGAAGTCGCCGGACTGGCCGACCAGGGCGTCAAGGAAGTGACGCTGCTGGGCCAGAACGTCAACGCCTATCGCGGGACGATGGGCGGCACGGACGAGATCGCCGACTTCGCGCTGCTGCTCGAGTACGTCGCCGAGATCCCCGGCATCGAGCGCATCCGCTACACGACCAGCCACCCCAACGAATTCAGCCAGCGTCTGATCGACGCCTACGGCACGATCCCGAAGCTGGTGAACCACGTGCACCTGCCGGTGCAGCACGGCTCGGACCGCATCCTGATGGCGATGAAGCGCGGCTACACCGCGCTGCAGTTCAAGAGCATCGTCCGCAAGCTGCGCGCGGTGCGGCCGGACATCCGCATCGCGTCGGACTTCATCGTCGGTTTCCCCGGCGAGACGGACGAGGACCACGCCAGGACCATGCAGCTGGTGCGCGACATCGGCTTCGATGCCTCGTTCAGCTTCATCTTCAGTCCGCGTCCGGGGACACCGGCCGCCAACCTCGCCGACGATACGTCGCATGAGGTGAAGGTCCGCCGGCTCCAGGAACTGCAGGCCGAGATCGAGGCGACCGCCGTCCGCTACAACCATGGCATGGTCGGCAAGACCGTGCCGGTGCTGGTGTCGGGTCATGCCCGCCGGGACGCGACGGAGCTGATGGGGCGCACCGAGTGCAACCGCATCGTCAACTTCAAGGGCCACGAGCGGCTGATGCACCAGATCATCCCGATGCACATCACCGAGGCCTTCGCGCACTCGCTGCGCGGCGAGGTGCCGGTGACCGAGGACCTCGCGGGCTGAGCCGCCTCACTCGAAAGCGGTAGCGCGTTCCTTCAGCGCTTGTAACTGACGCCCCACTGCGTGACGGTGATGCCGAGCAGCATCAGGCCGTAGCCGGCCATCGTGCCGTCGCTGCCGGTGAGCATCAGCGCGGCGAAAAGGCCCAGCGTGCCGCCGAGCCCCCCAGGAGGCCAGCGTGCGCCAGCGCATGTCGGCGAGGCTCTCGCGCCAGATCAGCTTGAGCGCCGCGGCCGCCAGCGCGGCAACGCCCCAGGCGGGCAGGAACAGGTTGCCGAAATGCCAGACGGCGTCGAGTGGGTCCACGGTTCGGGTCGCTCCGGGCGAGGTAGTTGTAACGGGACGGCAGTCGAAAGGCGTCTTTCTTGACGCATCCCGGGGCGATGAGCGCGCCGCCAAGGCCCGTGCGAGACACGGGTCGGGCGGGAATTTTATAATCGCTGCATGTCCGTCTTTGCCCTGGGTCTGAACCACACGTCCGCGCCGCTCGATCTGCGTGGACGTTTCGCGTTCACGCTCGAGCAACTGGCCCCGACGCTGCTGCGTTTCCAGGACCAGATCGGCACGAACCCACGCCGCCGCACCGCCGCCGCGGAGGCCGCCATCCTCTCGACCTGCAACCGCACCGAGCTCTACGTCGCCGGCGACGCCGACATGGTCCGCCCCGCCGTCGACTGGCTGGCGCAGGTCGGCGGGGTCGGCAGCTCGATGCTGATGGACCACTCCTACGTGGTCGAGGACGGCGCCGCCGCGCGGCACGCGTTCCGCGTCGCCAGCGGGCTGGACTCGATGGTGCTGGGCGAACCGCAGATCCTCGGCCAGCTCAAGCAGGCCGTGCGCGAGGCCGATTCGGCCGGCACGCTCGGCACCACGCTGCACCAGCTGTTCCAGCGCAGCTTCTCGGTCGCCAAGGAGGTCCGCAGCTCCACGGAGATCGGCAGCCACTCGATCAGCATGGCCGCGGCTTCGGTGCGACTGGCATCGCAGCTGTTCGAGAACCTCGCCGACATCCAGGTGCTGCTGGTCGGCGCGGGCGAGATGATCGAGCTGGTCGGTACGCATTTCGCCGCCAAGGGACCGAAGGCGATCGCGATTGCCAACCGGACGCAGGAACGCGGCGAGAAGCTCGCCCATCAACTGGGCGGCGAGGCCTTCCGCCTGGCCGACCTGCCCGACCGCCTGCACGAATTCGATGCGGTGATCTCCTGCACCGCCTCCAGCCTGCCGCTGATCGGCCTGGGCGCCGTCGAGCGCGCCTTGAAGAAGCGCCGTCACAAGCCGATGTTCATGGTCGACCTCGCCGTGCCGCGCGACATCGAGCAGGAGGTGGCCAAGCTGGACGACGTCTACCTCTACACCGTGGACGACCTGTCCAAGCTGGTCCAGACCGCTGGCGAGAAGCGCCAGGCCGCGGTCCAGCAGGCCGAGGCCATCATCGAGACCGGCGTCCAGAGCTTCGTCCACTGGCTGGGTCAGCGTCACACGGTGCCGCTGATCCAGGCCCTGCACCAGCAGGCCGACAGCTGGCGCCAGGCCGAACTCCAGCGCGCGCGCAAGCTGATCGCCAAGGGCGAGGACATCGACAGCGTGCTGGACGCGCTGGCGCGCGGACTGACACAGAAGATGCTGCACGGCGCGATGGCGGAACTCAACGGCAGCGACGGTGAACAGCGCCTGCAGATGGCGCAGACCGTGTCGCGGCTGTTCCTGCGCGGCAGCCCGAAGGCGACGGGCGCCCGCCCGGACGCACTCGGCGACGAAGCGGATTCGTAGCGGCGCGTTCCACGCGCGAGCAGCCGGTACCGGCTGCTCAGGCACACCGTGCCGCCTGCTCCCGGTCCATCGACCGATCGCCCTTCCGCTTCTTCGCCTTCCTCCCATTCCCATGAAAGACGCCCTGCGCCAGAAGTTCGACCGCCTCGGCTACCGGCTGGCGGAGCTCGACAGCACGCTGGCCGACGGCAGTGTCGCCGCCGACATGAAGCGCTACCGCGCGCTGACGCGCGAGCAGTCGGAGGTGTCGTCGCTGGTCGAGCGCTACCGGCGCTACGTCCAGCGCGAGCAGGACCTCGCCGCGGCGCGCGAGCTGCTGGATAGCGGCGACGCCGACATGATCGAGATGGCGCGCGAGGAGATCGCCGGCGCCGAGGCCGATCTGGCGCAGCTCGACCAGGAACTGCAGCTCGCGCTGATCCCGAAGGATCCCGACGACGACCGGCCGGCATTCCTCGAAATCCGCGCCGGCGCGGGCGGCGACGAGTCGGCGCTCTTCGCCGGCGATCTGACCCGTATGTACACCCGCTTCGCCGAAGGCCGGGGGTGGCGCTGCGAAGTGCTGTCGGCGAGTGAATCGGATCTGGGCGGCTACAAGGAGATCGTGCTGCGGCTGGATGGCGACGGCGTGTACGGACAGATGAAGTTCGAGTCAGGCGGTCACCGCGTGCAACGCGTGCCCGCCACCGAGTCGCAGGGCCGCATCCACACCAGCGCCTGCACGGTCGCGGTGATGGCGGAGCCCGACGAGGCCGAGGAGATCCAGCTCAACCTCGCCGACCTGCGCATCGACACCTTCCGCGCGAGTGGCGCGGGCGGGCAGCACGTCAACAAGACCGACAGCGCGATCCGGATCACGCATTTGCCCACGGGCCTCGTGGCGGAGTGCCAGGACGACCGCAGCCAGCATCGCAACAAGGCCAAGGCGATGGCGGTGCTCGCCGCGCGGCTGCGCGACAAGGACCGCAACGAGCGCGCCGCCAAGGAGGCCGCGCAGCGCAAGAGCCTGATCGGCAGCGGCGATCGCAGCGACCGCATCCGCACCTACAACTTCCCGCAGGGACGGCTGACCGATCACCGGATCAACCTGACGCTCTACAAGCTCGGCGCGATCATGGACGGCGATCTCGCCGACGTGCTGCAGGGCCTGCAGCAGGCGCAAGCCGCGGAGCAGCTCGCGGCGCTGGAAGGCGGTCAGGCATGAGCCCCGCCGGGGAGTCGCTGACCGTCGCCGCCGCCGGACGTGCCGCCATCGCGGCCGGCCTGCCGCGCGCCGAAGCGCAGTACCTGTTGCAGGCGCTGCTCGGCGCCTCTCGCGCGTGGCTGATCGCGCATGACACCGATCCGCTCGACGCGCGCCAGCAAGAGCGTTTCCAGGACTGGCTCGCCCGCCGGCTCGATGGCGTGCCGCTGGCCTACCTGTCCGGCGAGAAGGAATTCTTCGGCCTGACGCTGCGCGTCACGCCGGACACGCTGATCCCGCGACCGGACACCGAGGTGCTGGTGGAATGGGCGCTCGAACGTCTCGCAGGCCTGGACACGCCCCGGGTCGTCGACCTGGGCACGGGCACCGGCGCGATCGCGCTCTCGATCAAGTCGCGGCGCCCTGACGCCGACGTCCGGATGGTCGACGCGAGCCCCGGCGCCCTGGCCGTCGCCCAGGACAACGCCCGTCGGCTGGGCCTGGCCGTCGAGGCCCATCTCGGCAACTGGTACGAGCCGCTGGCGGGTCAATCGGCATTCGACCTGATCCTCAGTAACCCGCCGTACGTTGCGGGCGACGATCACCACCTCGATGCCCTGCGCCATGAACCGCGCATGGCGCTGACGCCGGAAGGCGACGGACTGGACGACCTGCGGGCGCTCATCGCCGGCGCGCCAGGGCGGCTGCGCCCGAATGGATGGCTGCTCCTCGAACATGGGTATGACCAAGCCGGGGCGGTGGCCGATCTGCTGAGCGCACGAGGCTTCGTCGACGTCGAGAATCGCCGCGATCTGGGGGGCAGCCCCGCGCCACGGGCGGCCGCTGGCCGGCGTAAGGAATGTGGCGTGAGGCACAGGAATGTGGTGCGCCTCACAGACTGTTTCCACACTGCGGGAATCCGCGCCGGGAATCCGCAACAGTGCCTGGAATCCCCCTCAACTCGATCTGGCGCCGTAACCGGGGCGGGCGTAGCATGGTCTGACTTGGTGCCCGTTTTGATCCATCTTGAAACGGGTTCGTCGTCAGTGTGGGAGACCTGCCATGAGCGCCGCCCCCTTGCTCCTGCGCCTTGCCGTGGTCCTGGCCGGCAGTGTCTGCATGGCCGGCGCGGCGTGGGCCCAACAGGGCCTGCAACTGAAACCGGACCGCAAGGCGTTCACCAGCTGGCAGGGCCGGCTGCAGTTGAGCCAGGCCCAGGACAACGACAGCCTCTCCTTCGACGCCCGCAACGGCAGCCGCTTGTTGAGCGCGAACCTGCTGGCGGACTACTACCTGACCGGATCCGGCCTCGGTGCCGGCACGCGCGGCGGCCTGCGGGCCACCGGCGGCCTGATGCTGGGCCCGATGTCGCTGCTGCAGAGCAGCTCCGGCCTGGCGCTGGGCCAGAGCGCGGCGGTCTCGCCGTCGCTGTCGGCCGGTCGCCGCAGCCTCAGCCTGCTCACCGGCCCCGACCGCGAGCCCAACCTGTCCCTGTCCTACGTGGGCGTCGGCTACACCAGCTATTCGCTGCGAGGCGGCTGGGGCTTCAGCGCCGACGTCGGCGTGGTAGGCGGCGGTGCCTCGAGCCTGCGCCTGGGCAACAGCGCGCCACAGGCCGAGTTGTCGCAGGACCTGCGCTACAAGCCGGTCGTCCAGTTCGGCGTCAGCTACAGCTTCTGAGACTGCCCGCGCCACAGGCCGCTGCCCGGCACCGCGGTTCGAACGACTTGAGCCCAGCCCAGCGCGGGCTTGCGCGCTGCTTGATAATCCTCGTATCGCGCGGTACCGCGCCGACCCACGCCCGTGGGCCCGGAACGGATCCTGCCTCGCACCGCATCAGCCTTTCCGCATCTGCTTTCAGAGGATTTCCGCCATGAGCGACGTTCAGCAACGCATAGCCGACCTGGTCAAGAGCAACCGCATCGTGCTCTTCATGAAGGGCACCGCGCAGTTTCCGATGTGCGGCTTCTCCGGCCGTGCGATCCAGATCCTGAAGGCCAGTGGCGCCGCCGAGCTCAAGACCTTCAACGTCCTCGAGGACGAAGGCGTCCGCCAGGGCATCAAGGACTACGCCAACTGGCCCACCATCCCGCAGCTCTACATCGACGGCGAATTCGTCGGCGGCTCCGACATCATGATGGAGATGTACGAGAGCGGCGAGCTGCAGCAGCTGCTGGCCAAGGCCTGATGACCGCCGCGGCAGCACCGCGGCCGCGTCTGATCGTCGGCATCAGCGGCGCGACCGGCGCCGCCTACGGACTGCAACTGCTGCGGCGGGCCCGCGCGATCGGCGCGGAGACCCACCTGGTGCTCAGCCCCGCGGGCGTGCTCAATGCCCACCATGAACTGGGGCTCGCGCGCGATGCGCTGGAGCGCGAGGCGGACTTCGCCTACGCGCCCGGCGACATCGGCGCCTGCGTCGCCAGCGGCAGTTTCCCGACCGCCGCGATGGTGATCGCGCCCTGCTCGATGCGCACCCTCGCCGCGGTCGCGCACGGGCTCTCGGACAACCTCATGACCCGCGCCGCCGATGTCACGCTCAAGGAGCGTCGCCGGTTGATCCTGATGGTGCGCGAGACGCCGTTCAACCTCGCCCACCTGCGCAACATGACCGCGGTGACCGAGATGGGCGGGATCGTCTTCCCGCCGCTGCCGGCGCTGTACCTGAAGCCGACGACCATCGACGAGATGGTGGCCGAGACCGTCGAGCGCGTGCTCGAACTGGCGCAACTGCCCGGCGCGACGCCGCAGGCCTGGCTGGGGCTGCGGCCTCAGGTCTGACCCGGCATCAACCAGCCCTTGCGGGCGCCCATGACCATGTTGGGATACTCGGCGCGTCCGCGGCTGCCGTTGTAGCGGCCCAGCGCAAGGAACAGGTCGCCCTTCTCGCGGTCCAGGTAGTGCCGCAGGATCACGCAGCCGAAGCGCAGGTTGGTCTGCA
This sequence comes from Roseateles chitinivorans, assembly GCF_050632145.1. Taxonomy (GTDB): domain Bacteria; phylum Pseudomonadota; class Gammaproteobacteria; order Burkholderiales; family Burkholderiaceae_C; genus Roseateles; species Roseateles chitinivorans_B. The sequence continues at coordinate 2,394,242 of NZ_CP192577.1, read as the reverse complement.
TGTGGAACAGCCGGGACACCTGCCCGTCGCCGATCGAGCGCATCCAGAACGGCATCACCTGCATGTAGCCGCGGGCGCCCGCGACACTGATCGCGTACTTCTTGAAGCCGCTCTCCACCTGCACCAGCCCCAGCACCAGCGCCGTCTCGAGGCCCGCGCGGGCGCTCTCGTACCAGATCGTCTCGAGGAACTCGATCCGCATCTGGGTCTCGCTCTTCTTGCGCTTCATGCGCTCGCTCATCTCGCCCAACCAGCGCAGGTAGGCCAGGCGCGGCTCGATCGAGTCGAAATGCGGCTTGGGCGGCGCGTCCGACGCGATCGCCGCCGACATCGCGGAGCGGACCGCATCGGCCAGTGGCTCCTCCACCTGGGCGCCAGCGAACGCCGGGCGCGGCAGGCAGCAGGCCGCGCCGGCGAGCAGCAGCGCGCGGCGCGAGGTGGGGGCAATCGTCTTGAAGCCAGAGTCAGTCACGGGAACGGCGGAGGTCAGGGGGCGTCGGAATTCGATCGACAAGCGCGAGGGGCGCGGCGCGGCAGCATAACGGCGCGCGCCGCCGCCGTCAGCGGGAGAGCCAGCGTTCCAGCGGCAAAGGTCGCGGACCGCGCACGCGCGCGAGCAGCAGGCCACCGGTCCAGTAGGCGAGCGCCAGACCGGCTGCCACCACCGTGCCCGGCTGCCAGGCGAGGCCGACGCCGCTGAAGAGCGCGAAGCTCAGGACCGAACTGAAGAGGTACAGGCTGAGCGTGTGCCGCCCCAACGGCGCGAGCGCACCCAGCAGTCGTGGATCGCTGCGCATGCGCAGCACCAGCGCGGGCACGGCAGCACTCAGCAGCAGCATCGTCGGATAGAGATAGAAGATCGCATAGCGGCCGGTGACATGGCTGTCACCGTCGCGCAAACCGGGCCAGAGCAGGGACGCGAACGCGATGTTCACCGCCACCGCCGGCCACAGCGCACGGCGGGACCAGCGCCGCAGCGCGGGCTCCCAACGGGGATGGGAAAACAGCCGCAGGCGCGCCGCCATCAGTCCGGCAGTCATCAGCAGCAGCGGCGTGGGCAACCCCAGCGTGGCGAAGGCGATGGTCGAGGCAACGAAGTGACCCGCGTTGCGCAGCGTCCAGTCGCCCCACGTGGTCGACGCCGACAGCGGCATCGACGGCTCGCCCGACAGCGGCATGCTGGCCATCAGGACCGTGAGCGCGATCACCGCGAGCTCCAATCCGATCAGCACCCGCAGCCGGACCTTGAGCATCGCCATCGAATGCCCGGCCCAGATCGCCAGCACCGCGCCGGAGATCGCGTAGAGCGTCAGGATGTCGCCCATGTAGAGCAGCGTGCCGTGCAGCAGCCCAAGCACCAGCAGCTTCGCGAGGCGCCGTCGACGCTTGCCCAGGGCCTCATCGCCTCGCGACTGGGACAGACCCTGGCTGTAGCCGAACAGGAAGGCGAGCAGCGCGATGCCCTTGCCCGCAATGAGCGCGTGCAGGAACCAGGAGACGATCTGGGCGCCGACGCCGTCGGCGGGCGACGGTGGGCTGAGGGGGCCCGCATCCGGCAAGGCCGGATAACCGACCCAATTGACCGCGACCACCGGCAGCAGCGCCAGCGCGCGCAGCGCGTCCACCGCCGCGACTCGCTGCGGCGGACGGGCCGGATTCACGCGAGTCGTTGCTTCAGGTGAGCCACGACGTCAGCCAGCGCCAGCTTGGTGGCGGCGGCATCGCGGCGACCCTGGTACTCGACCTGGCCTTCCTTGAGACCGCGGTCGGAGATCACCACGCGATGCGGCACACCGACCAGTTCCCAGTCCGCGAACATCGCGCCGGGGCGCTCGCCGCGGTCGTCCAGCAGCACGTCGATGCCGAGGTCGAGCAGTTCTTCGTACAGCTTCGTCGCGGCGGTCTTCACCTCTTCGCTGCGGTCCATGCCGATCGGGCACACCACCACCGTGAACGGCGCGATCGCGTCGGGCCAGACGATGCCGCGCTCGTCATGGTTCTGCTCGATCGCCGCGCCCAGGATGCGGGTCACCCCGATGCCGTAGCAGCCCATTTCCATCAACTGGGGTTTGCCGTTCTCATCGAGGTAGCTCGCGTTCATCGCGGCCGAGTACTTCGTGCCGAGATAGAAGACATGCCCGACCTCGATGCCGCGCTGGATCGCCAGCACGCCCTTGCCGTCCGGCGAGGGGTCGCCTTCGACGACGTTGCGGATGTCGGCGACCAGATCAGGCTCGGGCAGGTCACGACCCCAGTTCGCACCGGTGAAGTGGAAGTCGGCCTCGTTGGCGCCGCAGACGAAGTCCGTCATGTTGGCGACGGTCCGGTCGGCGATGACCTTCAACGGCTGCTTCAGGCCGATCGGGCCCAGGTAGCCGGGCTTGCAGCCGAAGTGCGCGTCGATCTCCGCGGCGGTCGCAAAGCGGAAGCCGCCCTTCAGGCCCTCGAGCTTGCCGGCCTTCACTTCGTTCAGGTCGTGGTCGCCGCGGACCAGCAGCAGCCAGACCTGCGACTTGACGATGTTGCCTTCGTCGTCGAGCTCGTCCGTCGCCAGCACCAGCGACTTCACGGTCTGTGTCAGCGGCAGCTTCAGCAGCTCGGCGACATCGGCGCAGGTGGCCTTGCCGGGCGTCGGCGTCTTCGTCAGCGGCTGCGTTGCGGCACCGCGCGTGGCGATCAGCGACAGCGCCTCGGCCAGCTCGATGTTGGCCGCGTAGTCGCTGGTCGGGCAATAGATGATCGCGTCTTCGCCGGTCTCGGCAATGACCTGGAACTCATGCGAGCGGTCGCCGCCGATCGCGCCGGTGTCCGCCGCCACGGCGCGGTACTGCAGGCCCAGCCGGTCGAAGATCCGGCCGTAGGCCGCGTACATGGCGTCGTAGCTGCGGCCAGCCGCGTCCTTGTCGCGGTCGAACGAGTACGCATCCTTCATCGTGAACTCGCGGCCGCGCATGATCCCGAAGCGGGGCCGGCGCTCATCGCGGAACTTCGTCTGGATGTGATAGAAGTTCTTCGGCAGCTGCTTGTAGCTGCGCAGCTCCTGGCGCGCGATGTCGGTGATGACCTCCTCCGACGTCGGCTGGATGATGAAGTCGCGCCCATGGCGGTCCTTCACACGCAGCAGCTCCGGGCCCATCTTGTCGAAGCGCCCCGTCTCCTGCCACAGCTCGGCCGGCTGCACGACCGGCATCAGCAGCTCGACCGCGCCGGCCCGGTTCATCTCGCCGCGGATGATGTGCTCGACCTTGCGGATCACGCGCAGGCCCATCGGCATGTAGTTGTAGATGCCGGCGCCCAGGCGCTTGATTATGCCGGCCCGCATCATCAGTTTGTGGCTGACGACTTCCGCATCGGCGGGCGCTTCCTTGAGCGTGGAGATGAAGAACTGGGAGGCTTTCATGGGCGCAGAAAATAAAAGTCCGCGGTCAGCCGGGCCGCCGCGGAAAAAACCGTGCATCACCGAGGGTTAGCGATGATCGCGCCGGGTCGCAGCCCCGGTGCAATAATCAATCCAACGAATGATTTGAAGGTTGATTATGCTCGACCGTGAAGGCTTCCGGCCCAACGTCGGCATCATCCTGCTCAACCACAAGAACGAGGTGTTCTGGGGCAAGCGCATACGCACCCATTCTTGGCAGTTCCCCCAAGGGGGCATCAAGCATGGAGAGACGCCCGAGCAGGCGATGTTCAGGGAGCTGCATGAGGAAGTGGGCCTCACTGCGGACCACGTGCGCATCATCGCGCGCACGCGGGACTGGCTCCGTTATGAAGTGCCGGACCACTTCATCCGGCGCGACGCGCGCGGGCATTACCGCGGGCAGAAACAGATCTGGTTCCTGCTCCAGATGATGGGTCGCGACAGCGACATGAATCTGCGCGCCACCGACCACCCCGAGTTCGACGCCTGGCGTTGGAACGAGTACTGGGTGCCGCTGGAAGCCGTGATCGAATTCAAGCGCGGCGTGTATCAGATGGCGTTGACGGAACTCGCGCGCTTCCTGCCGCGCTTGAATCATCACAACCGCTACCTGCGTGCCGGCATGCGACCGCCGCCGCGCGGCGACCGTCATGGCGGACACGGCGACCACGGTGAGCATCACGGCGATCAGGACCATCACCGGCATGAGCGCTTCGATCACCGGCCCCACGACCATGACGGCCCGGCGCATGCGGAGGTCACGCATCAGGAGCAACACGACGGTCGCGAAGCCGCTCCGCCGAACGCCGCCCATGGCGGCCCGGTGGAACCTCCGAAGGACTGAGCGCCCGCTGCTGGCGATGTGGACATGACAAAGGCGCCCGAGGGCGCCTTTGTTTCTGCTGCACACGCTTCAGCGCGGTATCCCTGGCCGCATCAACGCAGCACGAGGTTGTCGCGGTGGATCAGCTCCGGTTCGGCCGCATACCCCAGCACCCGTTCGATGTCGAACGACGGTTTGCGCGCGATCAGCCGGGCCTCGGCGCTGCCGTAGTTGGTCAGGCCGCGCGCGAGCTCCTTCCCGCTCAGGTCGACGATGGCGATGACGTCGCCGCGATGGAACTCGCCCGACACCTCCTGCACGCCGATCGGCAGGAGGCTCTTGCCCTCCTCCCGCAGCTTGACCGCCGCGCCCGCGTCGACGATGACCTTGCCGCGCAACTGCAGGTGATCGACCATCCACTGCTTGCGCGCCGCGAGCTTCGCGGTCGAGGCCATCAGCGCCGTGCCGATCGCCTCTCCGGCGGCCAGGCGCAGCAGCACGTCGGGCTCGCGGCCCCAGGCGATCACGGTGTTGGCCCCGCTGCTGGCCGCACGCTTGGCGGCCAGGATCTTGGTGATCATCCCGCCGCGTCCGATGCTGGAACCGGCGCCGCCGGCCATCTCCTCGAGTTCGGGCTTGCCGGCCGTCGCGCGGTCGATGAAGCGGGCGTTCGGATCCCTGCGCGGATCGGCCGAGTAGAGGCCCTTCTGGTCGGTGAGGATCACCAGCGCATCGGCTTCCACCAGGTTGGCGACCAGCGCGCCGAGCGTGTCGTTGTCGCCGAACTTGATCTCGTCGTTGACGACGGTGTCGTTCTCGTTGATCACCGGCACCACGCGGTGCTGCAACAGCGCCAGCAGCGTCGAGCGCGCATTCAGGTAGCGCTCGCGGTCCGCCAGGTCGGCATGCGTCAGCAGCACCTGCGCGCTGGTCAACCCCTGCTCGCGCAGCTTGGTCTCGTACATCTGCGCCAGACCCATCTGGCCGACGGCCGCCGCGGCCTGCAGCTCGTGCAGCTCCTTCGGGCGACTCGCCCAGCCCAGCCGCTTCATGCCCTCGGCGATCGCGCCGCTGGACACCATCACGACCTCGCGCCCTTCGCGTGCCAATTCCGCGAGCTGCCGGCACCAGTTGCCGATCGCCTCGGCGTCGACGCCGCGGCCCTCGTTGGTCACGAGACTGGAACCGACCTTCACGACGATGCGTCGCGCGTCCTTGAGGACGCCGTTCAGTTCGTCGCCCAGGGTGCCAGTCAGAGGGCCGGTGAGGTTGCCGTTGCTCATGCGCGGAGGATCAGGGAACGGTGGGGCCGAAGCCGGAAGTCAGGGCAGCGGATCGAAGCGCGGATCGCGCTCAGGCGGCTTTTCCGCCTTTTCCGCCTTCTCGGCTTTCGCCGCCTTGATCGCCTTGGCCTTCGTGGCGCGCGTCTTGCGCGTTTCCTGGAAAGCCTTCGGCGGATCGATCGTCGGCGCGTCGAAACGCGCGTCCGGGTCTTCCACCGGCGGCGACTGGATCGCCGCCACGTGGTCGTAGATGGCGCGGATCAGCGGCTCGCAGCCCTCGCGCGTCAGCGCGGAGATCTCGAACACCGGCCCCTTCCACTTGTAGCGCTTGATGAAGTCCTTCACGCGGGCCGCGCGCTCTTCCACCGGCACCATGTCCAGCTTGTTCAGCACCAGCCAGCGCGGCTTCTCATACAGCGCCTCGTCGTACTTCTTCAGTTCCTTGACGATGGCCTTGGCCTCGGCGACCGGGTCGACGTCCGGATTGAACGGCGCCAGGTCGACCACATGCAGCAGCACGCGCGTGCGTTGCAGGTGGCGCAGGAACTGGTGACCGAGGCCGGCGCCTTCGGCGGCACCCTCGATCAGGCCGGGGATGTCGGCGATGACGAAGCTCTTCTCCGGACCCACGCGCACCACGCCCAGGTTGGGATACAGCGTCGTGAACGGGTAGTCGGCGATCTTTGGGCGCGCGTTGGACACGGCGGCGATCAGCGTCGACTTGCCGGCGTTGGGCTGACCGAGCAGGCCGACGTCGGCCAGCACGCGCAGTTCCATCTTGATCTTCTTGATCTCGCCGGGCCAGCCGGGCGTCTTCTGACGCGGCGCGCGGTTCGTCGAGGTCTTGAAATGCAGGTTGCCGAATCCGCCGTCGCCGCCCTTGGCCAGCAGCACCGGCACATCGGGCTCGAGCAGCTCGGCGATGATCTCGTCGGTCTCCAGGTCACGGACGATGGTGCCGACCGGCACTTTCAGCGTGATGTCCTCGGCAGCGGCGCCGAACTGGTCCGAGCCGCGGCCCGCTTCACCGTTGCGGGCCTCGTGGCGGCGCGCGTAGCGGTAGTCGATCAGCGTGTTGAGGTTGCGGTCGGCCATCGCGAAGACGCTGCCGCCCTTGCCGCCGTCGCCCCCGTCCGGGCCGCCGAAGGGAATGAACTTCTCGCGGCGGAAACTGGCGCAACCCGCGCCGCCGTTGCCGGCGGCGATATCGATGGTGGCTTCGTCAACGAACTTCATGGATGGCCTTCAGTCCCGGAGAGCGGGGCTATCGTAATTCACGCCCTCACGCTCCCGCGCGAGGCCATGCTTTGAATCGGAGCGAGTCAGGGTTCGCCGGAACTCACAGTCGGCGCCGACCCCGCGCGACCGCGGGTCCGGAAAAAGCAAAGCCCCGGACGAAGCCGGGGCTCTGGGTCCGCCGAACACGGGAGACCACGTCTCCCGCATCGCGGCGTCAGGACATCAAGTCGCTCAGATCGCCGTGACGACGACCGTGGAGCGGCTGTTCTCGCCCTTGACGGTGAAGGACACCGTGCCGTCGATCAGCGCGAACAGCGTGTGGTCCTTGCCCATGCCCACGTTGGTACCGGCGTGGAACTTCGTGCCGCGTTGGCGGACGATGATCGAGCCAGCCGAGATGGTCTGGCCGCCGTACACCTTGACGCCCAGCATCTTCGGCTTCGAGTCGCGGCCATTTCGTGTTGAGCCGCCGCCCTTTTTCTGTGCCATGGATTACTCCTTGATCAGATTACGAGAGAGTCAAAGATCAGCCGTTGACCGCGCTGATTTCCAGCTCGGTGAACGTCTGGCGATGGCCTTGGCTCTTCTTGTAGTGCTTGCGACGACGCAGCTTGAAGATGCGCACCTTGTCGTGCTTGCCATGAGCCACAACGGTGGCCTTCACGCTTGCGCCCGCAACCAAGGGAGTCCCGATCTTCAGGTCCGCGCCGTTTCCGACAGCCAGCACCTGGTCAATCACGATCTCTTGGCCAACTTCCGCAGCAATCTGTTCTACCTTGATCTTTTCGCCAGCAGCAACTTTGTATTGCTTGCCGCCGGTTTTTATGACCGCGTACATATCAGCCCTTTCACATGAGAGCGGCCCGTCAGACTCCAGAGGAACTCAGCGACCGCCCAAGAAAAAACACCGCATAAAGATGCGGAGCCCAAGAATGTAGCACAGACCCCTTCACTGATGCAAACCCGGGGTTGCCGGGAAGCCCGCAACCGCCGGCCTTCCGAGGCCACGGCGACGCGTGCGTGCGAAGGCGCGGACGACGCGCACGGACCTGTGCCCGCGCCTTCCTATAATCCGCGCTTCCCCTCACAGTGAGTCCAGAGTGCAGCCCATTGCCTCTACCCCAGTTGCCGAGGTCCTCGAGGCGCTGAATGCGCAGATGAATGAAGTCGATGCCGTGATCGCGCAACGGCTTCGCTCGGACGTCGCCCTGATCAACCAGATCTCCGCCTACATCATCCACGCGGGCGGCAAGCGGATGCGGCCCAAGCTGGTGCTGATGTTCGCCAACGCGCTGGATGCCGACTCCCCCGCCAGCCGGGAGCTGGCAGCAGTCGTGGAGTTCATCCACACCGCCACGCTGCTGCACGACGATGTCGTCGACGAGTCCGCGCTGCGACGCGGCAAGCAGACCGCCAACGCGTTGTTCGGCAACGCCGCCAGCGTGCTGGTGGGCGACTTCCTGTATTCCCGCGCCTTCCAGATGATGGTGTCGGTGAACCGGATGCGCGTCCTGGAGGTACTGGCCGACGCGACCAACGTCATCGCCGAAGGCGAGGTCCTGCAGTTGATGAACATGCACGACCCGGATGTCGCGGTGGACAGCTATCTTCGCGTCATCCGCTACAAGACGGCCAAGCTGTTCGAGGCCAGCGCGCGCCTGGGCGCGGTACTGGCCGACGCGCCGCCTGCACTCGAGGAAGCCTGCGCCGGCTACGGCCGCGCCCTGGGTACGGCCTTCCAGCTGATCGACGACACGCTCGACTACGAAGGCACCAGCGAATCACTGGGGAAAAATGTCGGCGACGACCTGCGCGAGGGCAAGCCGACGCTGCCGTTGCTGATCGCGATGGAGCGCGGCACCGAGGAAGACCGCGCACTGATCCGCCACGCGATCGAGCATGGCGAAGTCGAGCGCCTGCAGGACATCGTCTCGATCGTGCGCCGGACCGGCGCACTGGAGGCGACGCGCGAGGCCGCTCGCGCGGAGGTCGCACAGGCGAGACAACATTTGTCGGCACTCCCTCTTTCCAAGTGGAAAGAAAGCCTGCTAGAATTTGCGGCTCAGTCGGTGGAGAGAAGTTCTTGAACAGACGTTCTTGAAAGACTCTTGATCGAGTGACCAAAACGGGGTGTAGCTTAGCCTGGTAGAGCGCTACGTTCGGGACGTAGAGGCCGGAGGTTCGAATCCTCTCACCCCGACCAGGACATCGATGACGCCGCGAATCGCAAGATTCGCGGCGTTTTCTTTGCGCGCGCCGGAACACGTTCACGACGCACCCAACGACACTCCAGCGCAGAACATCGCGTCGACCAGACGGCACGGGGTCAGGCCTTGCACGGAAGGAGTGGGTGCTGGGGATGTCTCGCACATTTCGCGCTCAATTTCCAGTGACCAAGGCCGAAACTGCACGAACCGTGTGCTTTAGTGAAAGCCAGGATAGGCCCTCCTGCCTGCCCTCCGTTCATGGGGGTAAAGTGAGGGGCTGCTCCGGCGCGCGCGCCGGCATCCGGCAAGACCCTACCCGATGGCGATATCCGTGGACACCACACTGGCCGAACCCCTCAGTCCGCCCTGTCAGGCGTTGCTCGCGTGCTCGTGCACGCCGGCAAGCTCAAGCCTCAGGCCGCCGAGGACCTGGTCAAGCTCGCCCGGGAAAAGAAGACCAGCTTCGTGAATGCGGTCATGGCCTCCGGCACGGTCACGCCATCCGACCTGGCGCACACGCTGTCGCATGCGCTCGCCCTGCCGCTGCTGGACCTGAATTCGGTCGACGGGCACAAGCTCCCACAGAACATCATCGACGCCAAGCTGGCGGCGCAATACCAGGTCGTGGTGCTGGCGCGCCGAGGCAACCGGCTGTTCATCGGCGGAGCCGATCCGACCGAACAGGAAGTCGTCGAGCGCATCAAGTTCGCCACCCAGCTGACGCCCGAGTGGATCATCGTCGAGCACGACAAGCTCGCCAAACTGCTGGGCATCACCGCCGCATCCACATCAGAAGCCCTGGAAGCGATCGCGGGCGAGGACTTCGACTTCGACATTGCCGAGGACGATGCGCCCCCTCCCGAGGAATCGCAGGAAATCACCGATGTCGAAGACGCACCGGTCGTGCGCTTCCTGCAGAAGATGCTGGTGGACGCCATCAACATGCGGGCATCGGACCTGCATTTCGAGCCGTTCGAATATCACTACCGCGTCCGGTTCCGGGTCGACGGCGAACTGCGCGAGATCACGCAGCCGCCCATCGCGATCAAGGACAAGCTCTCATCCCGGATCAAGGTGATCTCGCGGATGGACATTTCCGAACGCCGCGTCCCCCAGGACGGTCGGATGAAGCTGAAGTTCGGCTCCAAGGCGATCGACTTCCGGGTCTCGACGCTGCCGACCCTGTTCGGCGAGAAGATCGTGATCCGGATCCTGGACCCGTCCTCGGCCAAGCTCGGCATCGAGGCCCTGGGCTACGAGAAGATCGAAAAGGAACGGCTGCTTCATTGCATCCAGCGGCCCTACGGAATGATCCTGGTCACAGGGCCGACGGGTTCGGGCAAGACGGTGTCGCTGTACACCTGCCTGAACATCCTGAACGTGCCGGGCACCAACATCTCGACCGTCGAGGATCCGGCAGAAATCAACCTGCCCGGCATCAACCAGGTCAACGTGAACGACAAGGCGGGGCTGACCTTCTCGGCCGCGCTCAAGGCGTTCCTGCGTCAGGATCCCGACATCATCATGGTCGGTGAAATCCGGGACCTGGAGACGGCGGACATCGCCATCAAGGCCGCGCAGACCGGCCACATGGTGATGTCGACACTGCACACCAACGACGCGCCGACGACGCTGACCCGCTTGCTGAACATGGGCGTCGCGCCCTTCAACATCGCCTCGAGCGTGCTGCTGATCACCGCGCAACGACTCGCGCGCCGCCTGTGCGAGAACTGCAAGGCACCCGCCGAATATCCGAGGGAGGCCCTGCTGCGCGCCGGCTTCACGGAACCAGATCTCGACGGCAGCTGGAAGCCGTACCGGGCGGTCGGCTGCGCGAATTGCAACAATGGTTATCGTGGACGGGTCGGTCTTTACCAAGTGATGCCCATCACGGAGGCGATCCAGCGGATCATCCTGGCCGAGGGAACGGCCGTGGACATTGCTCACCAGGCCCGTGCGGATGGCGTGCGGGATCTGCGGCAGTCCGGGCTGGTCAAGGTCCGGGCAGGCGTCACGACACTGGAAGAGGTGCTGGCGGCCACCAACGAATGACATCGGAAGCATGACGCGGCGTCCTTGGGCGCCGCGTTCGCGCGTCTGGCGTCAGGTCACCAGGATCGATCGAACGAGTCAAAGATTGGGAGCGCCACTCGTCTGGCGCGACGGCAGGAGGTGATATGGCGACGACCACCGCAGGCGCCAAGGGCGCGGCCAAGGGCATCAAGGAATACGTCTTCGAATGGGAAGGCAAGGACCGCAACGGCAAGATCGTCCGCGGTGAGATGCGGGCTGGCGGCGAAGCCGTCATCAGCGCATCGTTGCGTCGTCAGGGCATCCTGGTCAGCAAGATCAAGAAGCGGCGCAGCTCCGGCGGCAAGTCCATCAAGCAGAAGGACATCGCCGTCTTCACGCGGCAGCTCGCAACCATGATGCGCGCCGGCGTGCCCTTGCTGCAGTCGTTCGACATCGTTGCCCGCGGTAGCCCGAACCCCCGCATGACCAAGCTCCTGACCGACATCCGGCAGGACGTCGAAACCGGCACCTCACTGTCGGCCGCCTTCCGCAAGCATCCGCTCTACTTCGATGCGCTGTACTGCAACCTGGTGGAGGCTGGCGAGCAGGGGGCATCCTGGAAGCCTTGTTGGATCGACTGGCGATCTATCAGGAAAAGACCGTTGCGCTGAAGGGCAAGATCAAGTCAGCGTTGACCTACCCGATCGCGGTGCTGATCGTGGCCTTCGTGGTGACGGCCGTGATCATGATCTTCGTGATCCCGGCCTTCAAGGATGTGTTCAAGTCCTTCGGTGCTGATCTCCCTGCCCCCACACTGTTCGTCATGGCGATGTCGGAGATCTTCGTTGCCTACTGGTGGCTGATCTTCGGCGTCATCGGCGGCAGCCTGTACTTCTTCTTCCAGAGCTGGAAGCGCTCCGAGAAGATGCAGAAGTTCATGGACCGACTCCTGCTGAAGGTTCCGATCTTCGGCCAGTTGCTCTACAAGTCCGCCGTTGCCCGCTGGACCCGCACGCTGGCCACGATGTTCGCTGCGGGTGTGCCGCTCGTGGAAGCGCTGGACTCGGTGGGTGGCGCCTCCGGCAATGCGGTATTCGTCGAGGCGACGGAGAAGATCCAACGCGACGTGTCAACCGGCGCGTCGCTGACGACGTCGATGCAGACCACGGGCATCTTCCCGATCATGGTTCTGCAGATGTCGTCGATCGGCGAGGAATCCGGCTCACTGGACCACATGCTGGGCAAGGCAGCCGACTTCTATGAGGAAGAGGTGGATGACGCCGTCAAGGCGCTGTCCAGCTTGATGGAACCCCTCATCATCGTGTTCCTGGGCACGTTGATCGGCGGCATCGTGATCTCGATGTACCTGCCGATCTTCAAGCTGGGCGCGGTGGTGTAAGTGGAAGATGCCGTGTTGGAAATCCTGCGGGATCCGATCCTGCGGGATCCGATCCTGCGGGAGATCTTGCTGTCACCGGCATTCCTGGCGGTGATCGGACTGTGCGTCGGCAGCTTCCTGAACGTCGTCATCTTCCGCACGCCGGTGATGCTGCACCGGGAATGGCTGTCCGAGTGCGCGGAACAGATGACGCGCACGGATGAGCTACAGCGGTATACGGGTATCGACGCCGCCCAGGCGGGTCACCTGGCGGAGGCTGCCACGCCGATGGGGGAGGCCCTGGCGGCGCAACCGCCCTTCTCGTTGTTGCGACCGGCTTCGCGCTGCCCACATTGCGGGCACCAGCTCCGCTGGCATGAAAACCTGCCGCTGCTCGGCTGGCTGCGGCTCGGCGGCAAATGCGCCTCGTGCAAGGCGCCGATCTCGGCCCGATATCCATTCATCGAGTTGCTGACCGGTGCCTTGTTCGCAGCCATCGCCTGGCGCCTGGATTCGGAGCCCGTCGCGCTGCTTTATTGCGGATTTGCGGCAACGCTGGTGGCGCTCGCCGGCATCGATTGGGACACGACGCTGTTGCCCGACCACATCAACCAGCCGCTGCTCTGGGCCGGCCTGCTGGGGGCATTCCTGGGCTGGATACCGGTGACGCCGAATGACGCCTTCATCGGCGCGGTCATCGGCTACCTGTCGTTGTGGTCCATCTACTGGGGCTACAAGCTGTTGACCGGCAAGGACGGCATGGGCCACGGTGACTTCAAATTGCTGGCGGCACTTGGCGCATGGCTGGGGTGGCAGATGCTGATTCCAGTGGCGCTGTGCGCTTCGCTTGTCGGTGCGCTGGTGGGACTGGCAATGAAGTTCAACGGCGGTCTGCGCGAGGGGAATGTCGTCCCGTTCGGCCCATTCCTGGCCGGCGGCGGACTGGCGGTGCTGCTGGTCGGCCCGGCCCGCATCGCCACCTGGCTGATTCCCCCTGCCTGACTCCGGTCCGCCAGCGAAGACCCGCATCATGCGCATCGGCCTGACGGGCGGCATCGGCAGCGGCAAGAGCACTGTGGCAATGGCGATGGTGGATCTGGGCGGCGCGTTGCTGGTCGACACCGACGCCATTTCCCGCGCACTGACCCTGGCCGGCGGCGCTGCGATGCCGGCCCTCTCGACACATTTCGGACGGACGCTCATCACACCGGAAGGCGCTCTCGATCGCGCCGCCATGCGCGACCTGGTGTTCCGGGACCCGCGTGCCAAAACGGCGCTCGAAGCCATCCTGCATCCGATGATCAGCGTCGAGACCGCACGGCAGGCGGCACTCGCAGCGCCTGGGCAGCTCATCTTGTTCGACGTGCCGCTGCTGGTCGAATCCGGTCGCTGGCGACGACAGGTCGACCGGGTGCTGGTCGTCGACTGCGAAGAAGAGACCCAGGTCGCCCGCGTCATCGCGCGATCGGGCCTGAGCGAGTCGGCCGTTCGCGCCATCCTGGCGCAACAGGCGACGCGGACTCAACGCCGGGCCGCCGCCGATGCGGTGATCCACAACGAGGGCCTCACGCTTGAACAGCTGAAGGACGAGGTCCGCCTGCTGCTGACGAGTCCCCTGCTCTGACACCGCCCCCGATCGGGCGGCGCTGTGACACTGTGGAACAATGGTCACTTGCCGCAAAGGGATGTCGACTTGGTCCTCTACGAATACCCGTTCAACGAGAGCATCCGCACGATGCTCAGACTCGAACACCTGTTCGACCGGCTCGGTCAGTTGATGGCGCGCGACACGGCGATGGATCACCACTTCGCGTTGGCCACCATCTTCGAGGTGATGGATGTCGCCTCGCGCGCCGACCTCAAGGCCGACCTGCTCAAGGAGCTGGAACGTCACCGCACGCAGTTCAACAGCTACCGCGGCAATCCTGCGGTATCGGAAGCCGTGCTGGACGAGGTGGTTGGCCGCATCGACGCCGCCTTCGACAAGCTCAACCAGTTGCCCGGCAAGGCCGGTCACGCGCTCACGACCAACGAGTGGCTGATGAGCATCCGCAGCCGGATCTCGATCCCCGGCGGCACCTGCGAGTTCGACCTGCCGGCCTACTACGCGTGGCAGCAGCTGCTGCCGGTGCGCCGGCGCAATGACCTGATGCAGTGGGCGCAGACGCTGATGCCGTTGGCCGAAGCGCTCAACGTGCTGCTGGGCCTGCTGCGCGACAGCGGCTCGCCGCACAAGGTGGCCGCCCACGGCGGTCAGTATCAGCAGAGCCTCCCGCCGGGCCGCAGCTTCCACATGCTCCGCATGCGGATCGATCCCAGCCTGGGCCTGATCCCGGAGATCAGCGGCCACCGGCTGATGGTCTCGATCCGGCTGATGCGCCAGGATGAGGACGGGCGCTTGAAACCGGCGCCGGTCGACGCCACCTTCGAACTGACCCTGTGTTCCTGACCCGGTGCGCGCGGCGCTGAGCGCCTCGCGCCACCCGTAGTGCCGACTCCGTCATGCCCGAGAAATTCATCCCCGCCACGCCGGCGCCTCGCATCGTCCCCTGCCCCACCTGCGGCGGTGACAGCCTGTTCGCGCCGAGCAACCTGTGGCGCCCGTTCTGCAGCGAGCGCTGCCGCCAGATCGACCTGGGCCACTGGTCCGACGAATCGTTCCGCGTGGCCGCGCCGCCGACGACGATCGACGAGGACGACGCCTCGAAGTAGGTCGCCGCGCTCAGCGCGCGCCGAACGCCATCCCTCAGGCCGGCAGCAGTTCCCGACGTACCAGGTCTTGCCGCGCCAGCTCCGGCGTCGTGAACAGGTGCGTGTGCCAGCCGAGCGCCTTCGCCGCGGCAATGTTGTCCGGATGGTCGTCCAGGAACAGCACCTCGTCGGGCTTGGCGCCGAACTGCTCGAGCGCGAGGTCGAAGATCTCGCGCGACGGCTTCGACTGCTTCACACGCCCCGAGAACACGCCCGACACGAACCAGTCCTTCAACGGGAAGGTCTGCTCAAGGTAATCGGCATAGGGCTCGGGCATGTTGGACAGGAAGTGCAGCGTGTGCCCCTGGGCCTTCAATTCCAGGATCAGCGCCGCCGATCCTTCGATGAGCTTCAGTTCCGATGGCACGGCGTCCATCACCGCGACGATGTCCTCGCGCGGCCAGCCGGTGCGCGCGTGGATGCGGTCCGCCGTGGTCGGCGCATCCGCCAGCCCCTGGTCGAACGCACCCCAGTCGCCGCTGTAGGCCTGGAAGAAGTCCTTGGCGACGGCCGCCCCCTCGACTTCATCGGCGACGCGGTGGGCCCAGACGCGGGCCAGGAAACTCGGCGGGTGCCAACGGAACAGCACCGCGCCGAAATCGAACACGATCTTCATCTGACTCGTTCTCTACAGCGTTGAAATCGGGGAAAGCGCGTTCAACCGCGCACCTTGGCCAGCAGGCCGGCCGTGGAGGCGTCCAGGCCCGACGCATCGCCGCTGGTCAGGCGCGGCAGCAGGCTGTTGCACAGCGCCTTGCCGAGCTCCACGCCCCATTGGTCGAAGCTGTTGATGTTCCACACGGCACCGCTGACGAACACGCGGTGCTCGTACAGCGAGATCAGTGCGCCCAGCGACGACGGCGTCAGCGCCTCCAGCAGCAGCGTCGTGCTCGGCCGGTTGCCGGTGAAGCTCCGATGCCGCGCCAGCACATCCGGGTCCAGGTCCTGGGACGCCGTCGGCGCCTTCTCCGTGCGCGCGGCCTCCGCGGTCTTGCCTTGCATCAGCGCCTGCGATTGCGCCAGGCAGTTCGCCAGCAGCTTCACGTGTTGGTCCTGGAGCTTGTCCAGCAGTTCGCCGCGGACATGCGCACCGAAGTTCGGCGTTTTCACGGCGATGAACTCCACCGGGATCACGTCGGTGCCCTGGTGCAGCATCTGGAAGTAGGCGTGCTGGCCGTTGGTGCCGGCTTCGCCCCAGACCACCGGACTGGTGGCGTAGCCCAGCGGATCGCCGGTACGGTCCACGCCCTTGCCGTTGCTCTCCATCTCCAGCTGCTGCAGGTAGGCCGGCAGCCGGCGAAGACCCTGGTGATAGGGCGCCACCGAGCGGCTCGTGAAGCCGTGGAAATTGCGATACCAGACGTCCAGCAGGCCCAGCAGGACGGGCAGATTCCTGTCGAGCGGCGCGCTGCGGAAATGCTGGTCCATCGCATGCGCGCCGGACAGCAGCGCACGGAAGTGTGCCGAGCCCACGGCGATCGCGATCGGCAATCCGATCACCGACCACAGCGAATAGCGCCCGCCGACCCAGTCCCAGAATCCGAAGGTCGTCGTGATACCGAACTCGGCGGCCGCGTTCGCGTTGCTCGTCGTGGCGGCGAAATGCTTCGCGATGTCGGTCCCGCCGTTCTGCAGGAACCAGGCCTTCGCGGCCATCGCGTTGGCCAGCGTCTCCTGCGTCGTGAAGGTCTTGGAGGCGACCACGAACTGCGTGGTCTTCGGATCCAGGTCCCGCAGCACCGGGGCCAGGTCGTGCCCGTCGACGTTCGACACGAAATGCAGCGTCAATCCGGCCGGCACATACGACTGCAAGGCCTGCACGACCATCGCCGGCCCGAGGTCCGAGCCGCCGATGCCGATGTGCACGACGTCGGTGATGCCGCTGCGGGCCGCGTCGCGGACCGAATCGGCGAACGCCAGCATGCGCGCGAGCGAGGCCTGCACCTCGTCCGAGTGCGGCCCCTGCCCCGCCGGTGCACGCAGCGCCGTGTGCAGCACCGCGCGACCTTCCGTCGCATTGATGGGATCGCCGTTGAACAGCGCCTCGCGCTGCGACTCCAGTTGCACGTCCCGGGCCAGCGTCAGCAGCAGCTCCAGCGTGCGGGCGTCGATGCGGTTCTTCGACAGGTCCGCGAACACCTCCGGCGCCTGCAGCGACCAGGCCGCGAAGCGGCCCTCGTCGGCCGCGAAGGCCTGACGCACGTCGAACGCGCGTCCGGATTGCTGGAAATGGCTGTGCAAGGCCGCCCAGGTCGGGCTGCGGTCGCAACGCGGGAACTCGGTCATCGCAGGCTTTCGATCATCTGGTCCAGCTTGCCGGCATCGACGGCAAACAGGCGGATGCCTTCGGCCAGCTTCTCGGTGGCCATCGCATCCTGGTTGAGGGCGAAGCGGAACGCCGCCTCGTTGAAGGAGACCTTGGGCAAGTCCTGGGCCTTGGCAGCGTCCGCGTCGAGCGCGCGTGCCAGCGGGGCCTCGCTGCCCTGCAACTGGGCGAGCAGGTCGGGGCTGATCGTCAGCAGGTCGCAGCCGGCGAGCGCCTGGATCTGGCCGACGTTGCGGAAGCTGGCGCCCATCACTTCAGTCTGGATGCCGTGCTTCTTGAAGTAGTTGTAGATGGCAGCCACCGACTTCACGCCGGGGTCGTTGACACCGGCGTTGGCCGCCTCGTCCCAGTTCGCACCGGCGGATTTCTTGTACCAGTCGTAGATCCGGCCGACGAACGGCGAGATCAGCTGGATGCCGTTCTCGCCGCAGGCCACCGCCTGGCAGAACGAGAACAGCAGCGTCAGGTTGGTGTGGATGCCCTCAAGCTCCAACTCGCGCGCCGCCTGGATCCCCTCCCAGGTCGAGGCGACCTTGATCAGCACCCGGTCGCGGCCGATGCCGGCGTCTTCGTACATCTGGATCAGGCGGCGGGCACGCGCCAGCGTCGCCACGGTGTCGAAGCTCAGACGGGCATCGACCTCGGTCGATACGCGGCCCGGCACGACTTTCAGGATCTCCAGACCGAAAGCGACCAGCACCTTGTCGACGATCAGGTCCAGCGCGTCCGTCTTGTTCGCGGCGACGGTGTCCTCGAGCAGGTGGGCATAGTCCGGGGACTGTACCGCCTTCAGGATCAGCGACGGATTCGTCGTCGCGTCGCGTGGCGTGAACTGCGCCAGCTGCTTGAAATTGCCGGTGTCGGCGACGACGGTGGTGAAGGCCTTGAGTTGTTCGAGCTGGTTCATGTGCGTAGGCGCCTGGGGCGGTCGAAAACGGACGGGACGCGTCGGAGGCATGGGCATTGCCCCAGTCCACCGACGGAGAAACCCCTATTAGAACTGCTGGCGGCCCCCTGCCTTCGGAGGCGCCGCGCACGTTGACCGGCCCAAGAAACTGGGGCATCATAATTCCGGTAACTTCGTTACATCAAGACATCGCCAACAACTCTTACGCCCCGACGCGGGGCGCCGCGCCCATGTCCTTCGACCTCGTCTTCTTTGGTGGCACCGGTGATCTGACCTGGCGCAAGCTGATGCCCGCGCTGTTCCAGGCGTTCCGCCACGGCAAGCTGCCCGAAGGCGGCCGCATCCTGGCCGTCGCCCGCGACGAGCAGTCCGACGAGCGGTACCGCGAATGGCTGAAGGAGCGTTTCCAGGAAGTCGAGGCCGGCAAGCGACCGAACGACGAAGAGTTCTCCCGCTTCTCCGAGCTGGTGCACTACCGCCGCATGGACCTGTCGCAGCCCGATCACTATGCGCGACTGAAGGACTGGCTGGGCGAGCGCGATGCCGACACCGTCGTGTTCTACCTGGCGACCAGTCCCCACCTGTTCACGCAGATCTGCCAGCAGCTTGGCGCGGCGGGACTGAACGGAGACAACGTGCGCGTGGTGCTGGAAAAGCCGCTGGGCCACGATCTGGCCAGCGCGCAGGAGATCAACCGCGTCGTGCGCTCGGTGTTCTCCGAGACGCAGGCTTTCCGCATCGACCACTATCTGGGCAAGCCGTCGGTGCAGAACCTGATGGCGCTGCGCTTCGGCAACGCGCTGTTCGAACCGCTATGGCGGCGCGAGAGCATCGCCAACATCCAGATCACCCTGGCCGAAGGCCTGGGCGTCGGCACGCGCGGTCCGTTCTACGACGGCACCGGCGCGCTGCGCGACATGATCCAGAACCACGCGCTGCAGCTGCTGACGATGATCGCGATGGAAGCGCCGTCCAGCAACGACGCCGACGCGATCCGGGACGAGAAGCTGAAGGTGTTGCGCGCGCTCAAGCCCTTCACGGCGGAGAGCGTTGCGCGCGATGTCGTGCGCGGCCAGTACCGCGCGGGCAACGCCGAGGGCAAGCCGGTACCGGGCTACCTGGACGAAGGCAAGATCCCGGCGGACAGCCATACCGAGACCTTCGTCGCGCTGAAGACGGAGATCCAGAATTGGCGTTGGGCAGGCGTCCCCTTCTACCTGCGCACCGGCAAGCGCCTCGCCGCGCGTGACGCGCAGATCGTCATCAACTTCCGCCCGGTGCCGCACCCGATCTTCCCGGGCAGCAGCTGTCCCAATCGCCTGATCATCAAGTTGCAGCCCGAGGACGGGCTGGAGCTCCAGCTGATGGCCAACAAGGGCGGATCCAGCACCGAGGCCCTGAGCCCGGTCTCCCTCGACCTGGACTTCGACAAGGCCTTCGCGCACACGCGCGTCGGCGCGTATGAGCGGCTGCTGCTCGATGCGATCGCCGGACGCCTCAACCTGTTCGTGCGCAGCGATGAGCAGGAACAGGCCTGGCGTTGGGTCGAGCCGATCCTGAACTTCTGGAAGCAGGACAGCACCGGACCGCGCACCTATGTCGCCGGCAGCTGGGGGCCACCGGCATCGAGCGCGCTGGTGGCGCGCGACGGTCACTCCTGGATCGAGGAATGCTGACGCGATGAGCATGCTCGAACGAGTCAAGGCCGCGCTGCCCGCGCTGCCGCCCGCTGAACAGCGCGTCGCCAAGCTGCTGCTGGCCGATCCGCGCGCGTTCGCGAGCCTGCCGGTCAGCGAGCTCGCGGACCGCTCCCACGTCAGCAAGCCGACGGTGGTGCGCTTCTGTCGCAGCGTCGGGTACGACGGCCTGGCCGATTTCAAGCTGAAGCTGGCCGGCAGCGTCAATGAAGGCGTGCCCTTCGTGCATCGCGCCGTCGACGAGGATGACAAGCCCGGAGACCTGATCGTCAAGGTGGTCGACAACGCCGTCGCGGCGCTGCTTCACTACCGCAACGATGCCGCCAGCCACGCCTTCGAGCGTGCCATCGCGGCACTGTCCGAGACAGCCCGCCAGCGTCAGCGCATCGAGTTCTACGGCGTCGGCAACTCCGGCATCGTGGCGCAGGATGCGCAGCACAAGTTCTTCCGGCTCGGCGCCAACACCTTCGCCTGCAGCGACGGCCATGTGCAGTTGATGAGCGCGACGATGCTGGGCGCCGGCGACTGCGCGGTGATCATCTCCAACTCGGGTCGTAGCCGCGACCTGATGGATGCCGCCGAGATCGCCCGCAAGAAGGGGGCGACGACGATCATCATCACCGCCAGCGGCTCGCCGTTGGCCCAGATGGGACAGTTGCCAGGCCAGGTGCTGCTGGCCGTCGATCATCCGGAAGACTACGACCGCTACAGTCCGATGGTGTCGCGATTGCTGCACCTGATCGTCGTGGACGTGCTGACCACCGGCGTCGCCTTGCGACTAGGCGAGAACCTCCGTCCGATGCTGCAGGAGATCAAGCGCAACCTCCGCACCAAACGCTACGCGCAGTAGGACTTCGCGACCCTCGACCCTCCGCAAGAGGACTGGCATCGCTGAAAGGAAACAGGCCGCATCAGCGGCCTGTTCTCGTTGGACACCTCTCGCGTCAGGCCACCTCGGCGGGCGCCGGGGCATCTGCCCAGAACAAGTGTTCCAGGGCGTACACGCGAGCCAGCTCCCGCAGCTCACGAGGCGCCTGCTGCAGCGTCAATTGCCAGCCGTCCTGACCGCACAGTCGCAGCGCGCTGAGCAACAGGCTCAGCGCCGCGGAATCGAAGTCGTTCAGTCCGCTGGCGTCCAACGTGACGCTGCGACCTGCCGCGTTGCCGACCTGCGCCAGTTCGGCGCGCAACGCGCTCTCGAGCCGCACCCACTCCTCGGGCACATTCTCCAGACGCAGCCGCGACGGCAGCTTCAGCATCGCGTCAGCCCTTCTTGGCGCCCGAAGCGGCCGGGGCCGGGCGCGCGTTGCGCTCCGCCAGCGACTTGATCAGGCCGTCGATGCCCTTGGCATTGATCTCCTGCGCAAAGCTGTTCTTGTACTGGTCGGCCAGCCAGATGCCCAGGACGTTCACGTCATAGATCTTCCAACCGGAATCGAGCTTCTCCAGGCGGTAGTCCAACTGGATCGGATCACCCTTGCCGCGGATCTCGGTGCGCACGATGACTTCCTTGTCTTCGGGCGACGCACGCATCGGCTTCATCGCGATCGTCTGGTCCTTGACCTGCGTCAGCGCGCCGGCATACGTGCGCACCAGCAGCGTCTTGAATTCGTCCTGCAGACGCTGCTTCTGCTCCGGCGTCGCTTGACGCCAGAAACGGCCCACCGCCGTGGCAGTGATGCGCTGGAAGTCGACGTGCGGCATCACCTTGGTGTCGACCAGCTCCATGATCTTGTTGACGTCGCCGCCCTGGATGGCCTTGTCTCCCTTCACGGCATCCAGCGTCTCGATCGACAGCTCACGGATCAGTTGATCCGGTGCCGAGCTGTCGGCGGCGAAGGAGGCCAGCGGGCTCAGCGCGGCGATCGAGACGATCGCGCCCAGCAGCAGTCGTTTGGTGGCATTCATGCGTTGTCCTTTCTCTCTCTTCATGACACGGACCGGATCACAACGTGGCAAGTCCGGTTCCGGTTCACCGGTCGCCCCCATGGGCGTTACCGGTTGTTGCAGCGGTCAACGAGTCTTCACTGTCGTTCAGCGATCGCCCTGAGGGTTGACCGGCTTCTCGTCCGGCGTGATGACCTCGTAGTCGTCTTCTTCTTCCTGTTCCTTGTGCGTCTTGATGGTTCGACGCTGCAGGTAGGCGTCGCGCACGAAGGTGTACTTGTCCAGCGCGATGCCATCCAGCATGTCGGTCACCCGCAGCAGGTTGGCGCGGGTGTTGATCAGCTGGAGCGCGGAGATCGCGAACTTGTATTCGCCATCGTCGAACAGATAGGCCGGCGAGTAATAGATGTTGGCGGGCAGCGTCACGGAATCGCGCAGCGACGACGGCCCCAGCAGCGGCCACACGATGTACGGGCCTGTCTTGACGCCCCAGTAGCCGAGTGTGCGGCCGAGGTCTTCCGAGGTCTTTTCCAGGCCTGCGGGCGTGGCGATGTCGATCAGGCCGGCGATGCCGAACACCGAATTCACGGCGACGCGCATGGTCTGGGTGGCACCGGTCTTGAAGCGCCCCTGCAGGAACAGGTTGACCGCCGACCATGCGTCCGAGAAGTTGCCGAAGAAGTTGTCCACGGCCTGACGTGCCGGCTGCGGAACGAGGTCCGAATAGGCCGTGGCGACCGGACGCAGCAGGTTCTCGTCGAGCTTCTCGTTGAAGTTGAAGACCTTGCGGTTCCAGCCTTCCCAGGGATCCAGGCGGTTGCGCACGCGCGGGCCCGGAGTCGGAGCGTCCTGCACCGCTGCCGCGGCCGCACCGGCCTGTCCCGCCGCCGCCGGCTCGGCAGCAGAAGCCCCGGCTTCGGGCGCAGCCGCAGAAGCGGCGGACGCCGGCGCGGCGGCCTGGTCCTGCGCGGCTTCATCCGGGCCGGCCTGCGGCGCAGCCGTCGACTCGTCGACCTGCTGCTCCGCGGCTTGTGGTGCCGCGACGGCCTGCTGGGCAGGCGTCTGCGCCTGTTCGAGCGGCTGAGCGGCCTGCGCCATCGCCGGCGTTGCGGCGCACAGCAGCGCGGCACTCAACAGGACGGCCGCAAGTTCGGTCCGGCCCGCTCCAGCGGTCCCGACCGTTGTGGTGGTGGTCATTGCTTCTCTCCCGAGGCCGGCGTCGAGGACGCGTCGGCCGCCTTGTTATAGAGGAACTGGCCGATCAGGTTCTCCAGCACCACCGCCGACTGCGTCTGCGTGATGATGTCACCCGCGGCGAGGTTCTTTTCTTCCGCACCCGGCTCCAGGCCGATGTATTGCTCGCCCAGCAGGCCGGACGTGAGGATCTTGGCCGAGCTGTCCTTCGGGAACGCGACGCCCTGGCTCATGTTCAGGATCACGCGCGCCTGGAAGCTCTTGTCGTCGAAGCTGATCGTGCCGACACGACCGACCACGACACCCGCACTCTTGACGGCCGCGCCAGGCTTCAGACCGCCGATGTTGTCGAACTTGGCCGTCACGGTGTAGGTGTCCTGGAAATTCAGCGACAGCAGATTGCCGGCCTTCAGGGCCAGGAACAGCAAGGCCGCGCCGCCCAGCAGCACGAAGAATCCGACCAGCGCGTCATAACGAGAGGATTGCATCAGGCAACTCCGAGATATCTCTTGAATTCGGTTGTGGTGTCGATGGATCGCGCGCCGCGCGTCAGATCGAGAACATCATGGCGGTGAGGATGAAATCCAGCCCCAGCACAGCCAGCGACGACAGCACGACCGTGCGCGTCGTCGCCTGGGATACCCCTTCGGGCGTCGGCTTGCAGGCGTAGCCTTGCAACAACGCGACGAAACTGACGGTCACGCCGAACACCACGCTCTTCACGAAGCCGTTGCCGACGTCCTTGAACACGTCGACGCCGCCTTGCATCTGCGACCAGAACGATCCCGCATCGATGCCGATCAGCGGCACCGCCACCAACCAGCCGCCGATGATGCCAACCGCGGAGAACACCGCCGCCAGCAGCGGCATCGCGATGAAACCGGCCCAGAAGCGCGGCGCCAGGACACGCTGCACCGGATCGACCGCCATCATTTCCATGGCACTGAGCTGTTCACCGGCTTTCATCAGGCCGATCTCGGCAGTCAGCGAGGTCCCGGCGCGGCCGGCAAACAGCAGCGCCGCCACCACTGGCCCGAGCTCGCGCACCAGACTCAGCGCGACCAGCAGGCCGACAGCCTCGGCGGAGCCATAACGCTGCAGCGTGTAGTAACCCTGCAGCGCGAGCACGAAACCGACGAACAGGCCGGACACACCGATGATGGACAGAGAGCGGTTGCCGACGAAGAAGATCTGCTCGCGCACCAGGGAGAAGCGGCGCAGGCAGGCACCCAGACACAACAGCAATGTGCCGAGGAGCCGGGCCGAAGCGCCCCAGTCGCCAAGCTTCAGGCGCAGACCGCGTCCGATCGAGGTGGCAAAACCGATCATGCCGACACCTCCTGCGGCAGGCCGAAGTCCTCTCGGACCGGCTTGGCGGGCTGGTGGAAGCGCACGGGGCCGTCGGATTCGGCATTGACGAACTGGTGCACGAGCGGGTCGGTGCTGTGCCGCAACTCGTCCGGCGCTCCCTGGGCGACGACGCTGCCGTTGGCGACCATCACGACATGGTCGGCGATGCCGAAGGTCTCATGGATGTCATGGGAGACGATCACGCTCGTCAGACCCAGTGCGTCATTGAGATCACGGATCAGGCGGGCGGTCACGCCCAGCGAGATCGGGTCCAGGCCCGCGAAGGGTTCGTCATACAACACCAGGTCCGGATCCAACGCGATCGCGCGCGCCAGCGCGACACGACGCGCCATGCCGCCGGACACCTCGCTGGGCATCAGATCGCGGGCGCCGCGCAGCCCGACCGCATTGAGCTTCATCAGCACGAGGTCGCGAATCATGGGTTCCGGCAACCGGGTGTGCTCGCGCAGCGGGAACGCCACGTTCTCGAACACGCTCAGATCGGTGAACAGCGCGCCGAACTGGAACAGCATCCCCATTCGACGTCGTTGGGCGTAGAGCTGGGTCTGGTCCATCGGCGCGAGGTCATGGCCGTCGAACAGCACCTGTCCGGAACGGGGCCTCAACTGGCGGGTCAGCAGCCGCAGCAACGTGGTCTTGCCGCCGCCCGATGAGCCGATCAGCGCCATCACCTTGCCGCGTGGCAACGTCACATTGACGTCTTTCAGGATGATCCTGTCGCCATAGCCGACGGTCACATCCTTCACCTCGATCAGTGGGCGGACGCTTCTGGATGAATTGGGATCAGTAAAGGCCATTTCGTTGGGATCGATCCGGGACGATGCCGGGCGGCAGCCGTCCGGGAGCCGGGATCATAGGGTAAAGCCCGAATTGATGCCGGAGGACACCTGGGGCGGGGTGCAGATATATGAGAGGACGCTGCATCTGCCCCACGGTCGACCGCCGCGACCCGGGCGTGACAGACGTCACATTCGGAGATCGTCGCGAGACGGGCGGAATCCGAGGCACGACGAGCGGGCTCGCCTTCTAGAGGCCGCTGTCGATAATTTCGCAAACAAGGAGTGCTTCATGTTCGGGAACCTCAAGATCTCTTCCGCTCACGGTGGCAGCCAGGCCGCCCGGGGCTTCACGCTGATCGAACTGATGATCGTCGTGGCGATCATCGGCGTGCTCGCGGCGATTGCGATGCCCACCTACCGGGACTACGTGATACGAGGATCGTTGACCGACGCAGCCTCCGGCCTGACGCAGGCCCGTACCGACATGGAAGCCTACTATCAGAATTTCCGTACCTATGCAGCGAGCGGCGGAGCTTCTCCACCTTGCCTCACGGCGCAGACGCCCGGGAAGTTCCGCATCCAGTGCACAGAGGCCCCCACCGCTTTAGGCTACAAGGTGACGGCCACCAGCAGCGAGGCCAATCTCACCGGTTTCCGGTTCTCGGTCACTCAGGCCGACGTTCGGGCGACAGAGGCTGCGCCCACCGGATGGAACACCTGCACGACCAAATGGCTGCTGCGCAAGGGTGACCCATGCTGAGCCAGATCCGGACCGCTGAACGGGGCTTCACCCTGATCGAGCTGCTCATCGTCATCTCGATCATCGGGCTATCCACGGCCTTGGCAGTACCCGCGATCCGCGGATTGGCAGCCAACGCCCAAACCCGGACCGCTGGCAGCAGCCTGAGCACGACCATCCGTCTGGCCCAGACAGAGGCCGTGAAGAGCTATCAGCCCGTGGTCCTCTTCCGCACCAACGACACCAGCTGCACAGGCAATGAGCGCGCCAGCGCCGGTGGCGAGTACTGGATCGTCAAGGTGATTCCCAACATGGTCATCACCGAAGCGAACGGCGCAGTCACCCCGCCCGCGCAATGCGGTTCCATCAGCAGCGAGACCTCCAATCTGACCATCAGCGGGCCTACGGCACTTTGTTTCGGCCCCAATGGCCGCCCCGTCGCGCTGAACAATCCTGTCCCCGGCGCCGCAGCGTGCAATGTGCCTGCCTCTGGACAGATCGTGTACTGGGTGGACACGTCCACCAACGTCGCCAACCTGAAACGGCTGTCCGTCTGGGTCACGCTGGGCGGCGGGGTCCGTCTGTGCGACCGGGAACGTGTCGAATCCAGCACCCTTCCGGATGGCTGCCCCGTGGCCAATGCATCCTGGACCTCGTGACGTCATGAAACCCATGTTCCGACCTCAATCCACCCGCCGCGCCGGGGCCCGTGGCATGACACTGATCGAACTGATGGTGGCCATGCTGGTGATGACCATCGGGATCGTCGGTCTGGTGACGTTGATGGCCCGGGCATCCCAGGCCTCATCCTCGACCGAAGACAACCTGAGGGCTGCGGTCCTGGCCTCGGACATCGTCAACGACATGTGGACCAGCAACGTGCCCAACCCCCGACGCTCGCGGATTGGCAGGCTCGTGTGGCTGATGGCGCGAGGTCCGGGTTGCCCAACGCGGCGGGCACCGTCGCAGTCGATGCCAACAATGTGGCCACGGTCACGATCACCTGGCGGACGCCCAGCGGAGCCGCACGCCAGTACACCACCGATGTGCGCCTGAACTGACCATGCCAATGTCCTTCAACCGGGCCCTGCCCCAGAGCTCAGGCCGAGCGCGTGGTTTCACGCTCGTGGAACTGCTGATCTCCATGACGATCGGTCTGGTGCTGATTGCAGCGCTCGGCATCATCATGACGCGCTACGAGACTTCCAAGCGCCGCAACACGACGACCGCCGACCTGGCAATGTCGCTCGGCTATGTCGCCTACGACCTTGATCGCCAACTACGCAGTGCTGGCTCGGGATTCATGCAGAACGACGTCGCGCTGGGCTGCACCATCAATGCGTCCATCGGCGGCACCGCCATCCTGCCTAGCCCCGCCGCCTTCCCAGCGCCCTTCGGAGCAGTGCCGCAGGCGGTCAGCGCCATTCCGCTGATCGTCTATCCCGGCATTGGAAACGGTGGCTCCGACGTGATCCAGGTGCTGACTGCCGCAGCCGGTTTGAGCGAAGCACCGCAAGACGTGCTTGCGGGCAGTGTGACGGCAGTGTCCGCTCAGTTGAACAACACCCTGGGCATCCGCGGTGGCGATCTGCTCCTGATGACGGATCCTTCACCCCGCCAATGCATGATCGTGCAAGCAGCGCCAGGTTTCGTCGGAGGATCTGGCCAGCAACTGACGTTCGGGGGCAGCTATTTCAACGCTGCGATCCCGCCGAACTTGACGACCTTCGGTGTCAACGGCTCCACCTTGTCGAATCTCGGGAATCAGGCCGGCAACACCCCCGCTTCCAACTGATCGGCATCAATGCGCAGCGCCAACTCGTCAGCTACGACCTCCTGCGCCTCAACAACATGCCGGGAGCAGCCGGTACCCCCGTTCCCCTGTCAGACGGCGTTGTCGACATGCGCATTCGTTATGGCGTCAGCACCGCATCGAATGGTGTGGTCAACAGCTGGGTGGCGCCCAATACCGGCAACTTCACCAACGCCTTGATGAACTCGGCGACCGGTCAGACCTCCCCGGCACGCCAGATCGTTGCGTTGCGCATTGCCCTGCTGCTTCGCGGCGATCGCATCGAAGACGGGCAGGTTTCGCCGACGTCGTTCGCACTTTTCCAGACCCTGCCCGCTGCCGCGCAAGTCACGGTGAATCTGCCGGCCGGCGAAGAGAAGCGTAACTACAAGCTGGTCGAGTTCACGGTGCCGTTGCGCAATGCGATCTTCGGCTCCCCGTTCCGCGTCCCGCCTACCTGAAACAGGCGCCCGCCAACAAGGATGACTTCGATGCGTCCCCTCCCGTTCCCCCGCAACGCGGCATTCGATCCCAGCGAGGCGTCATCATGGTGATCGCGCTCGTCACGCTGGCCGTGCTGCTGATCGGCGCCGCGGCAACCATGCGTTCGATGAACGTCTCCTTGCTCAACACCGGAAATATCGGCTTCAAGCGCGACATGGCCAATCAGTCCGAGCGTGCGATCCGCGCGGCGACAACCTTGATGACCTCCGGAGGCCTGTCAAGCACTGCCTCGCGCCTGGCGAGCAACCCGGCGTTCAACTACAGCGCCACGATGCTGCCCTCCGACACCACTGGCATTCCGCTCGCCATGCTGAACATGACTGACGCGGACGCGTTTGGCGGGATCGGCAATGCAGCTTTGGCCATCAAGCTGCCGGAGGATGGCATTGAGCTGCACTACATGATCGACCGGATGTGCGTCGCGCCCGGTGCGTTCACGACTGCGAACTGCTCGGTATTGGGTCGATCCGACAACGCGGGTTACAGCATTCCAGGTCCGAAGATCCTGCCCCAGGCCACCTTCCGCATCACCGTGCGCGTGAGGGGGCCACACAACGCCTATTCGTTCTACCAGACGACCTATTCAGTCAACTGATTGAGGCTCCCGATGTCCATGCCTTCCCTCAACAAATGCTTCGGCAGTGCCGCGTTCGCGGTGCTGATCGTTGCGTACGCACCCGTGCAAGCTGCGACGCCCTTGGCCGACAAGCCGGTGTTCGCTTCCGTGGCCGTTCCAGGCAATTTGGCTCTGGCGCTCTCGGTCGAGTTTCCGACTGCTGTCAGCAATGCCCATCTGGACTCGACTTACAACCCGGTGTCGACCTACGTCGGATTCTTCGACCCCAACAAGTGCTACGACTATCGCTTGGCAGTTGCAGGCGCCGGGAATATCAACGTCGATCACTTTGCACCGACCGCCACTGCCCCTAACAATTCGCATGTCTGCACCAACAAATGGAGCGGCAACTTCCTGAACTGGGCGACGATGCAGACCATCGATCCGTTCCGTTGGGCGTTGACTGGCGGGTACCGCGTCGTCGACGAGACGTATGCGACGGTGATCGAGAAGGCCTACGCCAGCGGTCAGGGCGGCACGGGCAACTTCCCGGATCGTTCCCTGACCAACGCAACCGTGATCGCTGGCGCCACACCGTTGAATTGGGCCGGCTTGCGTCTTCGCATCCAGGGCATGGGCGTGCAGTTGCGTTTCACGCGCCAGGGCGACAACAACTCGGGCAATCCGACTTCGTTCAACCCGGCTGGATCGCCGTGGGCGGACAACGTGTCCTACGTCGTGAGCGCGCGCGCGCGCGTCTGTGACACCACCATCAACATCGATTTCCGCGAAAGCAATTGCAAGCTTTACCCCAATGGCAGCTACAAGCCGGAGGGACTGATCCAGCAGTACTCGAATCAGATTCGGTTCAGTGCCTTCGGCTACTTGAACGACAGCGATCTGAACCGCGATGGTGGCGTGCTACGTGCAAACCAAAAATTCGTCGGTCCATCGCAGCCAGTCCCGGGCGGTGATCCAATTGACAATGACTTCAAGGAATGGGCGCCGGACACCGGCATCATGAAGCCAAACCCTGATGCACTGCGCAACAACGGTGCCGACGCGAAGGCGTTTGGCGTCACGGTGTCAAACAGCGGCGTCATGAACTATCTCAACAAGTTTGGTGCCGCCTCAAGAACCTACAAGACATACGACCCCGTCGGAGAGTTGTACTACACAGTCCTGCGATATTTCCGCAACATCGGCAATGTGCCTGAATACACCAATGCTGGATCGGCAAGCACCAGTACCAAAGCCACTTGGTCTGATGGTTTCCCGGTGATTACCAACTGGGATGATCCGATTCTTTATTCCTGCCAGAAAAACTTCATTCTCGGCATTGGCGACGTCAACACACACGCGGACCGCAACCTGCCTGGCTCGACGGGTTCATCGGAACCTGCCAAGCCGAATCTCGTCGCCTCTGATACAGCCCTCAACGCAACGACCTATACCAACATGGTCGGCACGATGAGCAACATCAGCAATCTGGCATCGACGTCTCCTTACAACGGTTGCTGCACCAACAACGGCGCGCTGATGGCTGGCATGGCTTACTGGGCCAACACCAATGACATCCGCCCGACTGGCGACCCGCTCAAGACAACCGGCATGCAGACTGTCCAGACCTACTGGCTGGACGTGCTGGAGCAATCGACATACAAGAACAACAATCAATACTATCTGGCGACTAAGTACGGCGGAGCAAACCTGCCCTCCGACTTCAATCCGGTAGGTCGGACGACAGACCTGACTCAATCTTGGTGGCACACGGGCCCGTCAAGCGACACAGTGGGTGGTCAGCTCCGCCCCGACACCTACTACACGGCGGCACGGCCCGACCTGATGGTGAGTGGTTTGTCGGCCGCATTCGCCAGCATCGCTTCCCGTATGAAGGCTTTTTCGACGGCGCTAACGACAGCACAGCCGCAAATCACTGCAGCGGGCACAGCCAACTATGCAGCGCAATACGACGCCGCTAGCTGGTCTGGCGAAGTGCAGGCCAGCTCCCTGTCCTACGACCCTGTGACTGCACGGACCTCGTCGTCAGACGTTTGGCGCTTCTCTGACAAGCTTGCGGCACAAGCCGCCGGTACGGGATGGGATTCCAGCCGCTTCATGGTCACGGTCAATTCGTCCAGTCGTGCGGTGGTTCCTTTCCGCCTGGCCAGCATCAGCTCCTCGCAGTCGGCGTCACTGGACACTAGCTATGTGAACACGAGCGATGCGCAGCTGTACCTGAACTATTTGCGGGGCGATCGAAGCCAGGAACAGAATTCCGTGGTCAGCGGCAGCACGAAGGCCTATCGCACGCGCACTTCGCTGGTTGGGGACATCGTCAACTCCAAGCTGGTCGTCGTCGGCCCCCCGTCGCTGGGCCTCTCCGAAGTGTCGAATCCTGGCTACAGCGCCTACAAGGTCGCCAAGGCCGGTCGCCCCAATTACGTCGTGGCTGCCACGAACCAGGGCGTCGTCCATGTGATCGACGGGAGCTTGACAGGAAGTACTGCAGGCAAAGAACTGTTCGCCTACGTGCCGAGTCCGGTCTTCAGTGGCCCGGATAACACGCCAGCGGTGAATGGCTTGCAGTCGATAGGAAACCCGAACTTCACGCATTACTACATGGTGGATGCGCAGCCTGTGACCATGGACGTCGACTTCGGTCGAACCGTGGGAGGCTCCGGCACCGACTGGCGCTCGATCGTCGTGGGTGGCATGGGCAAGGGCGGCCGTAGCATCTATGCACTGGACCTGACCGACCTCGGCAGCGTCAATTCGGAAGCCGCCGCCGCGACAAAGGTTCTCTGGGAGTTCACTGACTCCGACATGGGCTTCACCTTCGGTCAACCGCTGGTGACGCGCATGCCGCAGTACGGTTGGGTCGTGATCGTCCCGGCTGGCCTCAACAACGCGAGCGGTAAGAACCACCTGTACATTCTCAACCCCCGCACGGGCGCGCTGCTGGCTCGCATCGACACCCCGGTCGGCACCGCTCCCAACCAGGATGACGGCACGGCCGCGAGCCCCTCGGGGATGACTCAGGTGACGGCGTTCTACCCGGACCTCCAGTCGGCGCTGGCCGAATCGATCTATGGTGGCGATCTGCGCGGTAGCGTGTGGCGCTTCGACCTGCGCAGCGCGCCGAGCTTCCCGGCGCCGGTCAAGGTAGCACGCGCCACGGACGCGGGCGGTGCAATCCAGCCAATCACCACGCGCGTCCTGCCGGTCGTACAACTGGCGAGCAATCGTCGCTTCCTGGTGTTCGGCTCCGGCAAGTTGCTTGATGCTGGCGACATCACGAATTCGCAAGTACAACGGATGTATGCGGTGTCGGACGGCCGGTCAGGCAACTTCAACGCCAGCACGGACCTGCCTGCCGGTGTGAGCTTCCCCATCACATCGACCAAATTGCATCAATTGACGGACCTGACGCGCCCAGTGGTCATCGACTACGACGTGGAGATGGGCTGGTACATGAACGTCGCGACTGGCTACCGGATCATCAACGATCCGACGTACTTTGACGGTACGGCAGTCTTTGCGGCAACGCTGCCCAGCAGCGCAGACCCGTGCTCGCCTACAGGCAACAGCATCGTCTATGCCATCGACCTTGGCACTGGACAGAGTCGCTTCGCCAACAACGCCACCTACTTCGATCCGGGTTCTTCGGTCACAGATGTGGTGTTCGTGGTCACCGATGGCGAGCCCAAGCTGATCATCAGCGTTGACCATACCTGCACAGGCGAAGGCTGCCCGACTAACTGCGTGGGCAATCTCTGCACGCCGGACGTACTCCGCGGAAGGGGCGTCGGACCTAAGCTGCTGAACTGGCGCGAAGTACCCTTGCGAAACGCCTCGGGCGGCACGCTCTGAACGCGTTACACCTCTACGAAGCCCGGCAGCCGCCGGGCTTTTTTCGGCACCACCTTCCACCCGCCGTTCCCCACGGCGTAGCACCGCCGGTACGCCTCGGGCACATGCTGGAGAGAATCCTCAAGGGACAAAAGAAAAGCCTGCTGGTTCCCACCGGCAGGCTCTCTGACTGACTCGGCGGAAGATCCGCCGCTAGGGAGATCAGCGCGGCAGTGCGCTATCCCCCATCAGGAACTCGTCGATCGAGCGCGCGGCTTGGCGGCCCTCACGGATGGCCCACACCACCAGGGATTGACCCCGACGCATGTCACCTGCGGCGAAGACCTTCGCCGCATTGGTCTTGTACCCACCGTTGAACTCGGTGGTGGCCTTGGCGTTGCCGCGCGCATCCTTGGACACGCCGAATGCTTCGACGATCGCGGAGACCGGGCTCACGAATCCCATCGCCAGCAACACCAGATCTGCCTTGAGAATCTGCTCACTGCCGGGTACCTCGACGACCTTGCCGTTGACCCATTCCACACGCACCGTCTTCACGCCGGTGACCTTGCCCTTCTCACCGAGGAATTCCTTGGTCGCGATCGCGAACTCGCGTTCGCATCCTCCTCATGGCTGGACGACGTCCGCAGCTTGATCGGCCAGTAAGGCCAGGTCATCGGCCGGTCCTCGACCTCGGGGGCTGAGGCATCAGCTCGAACTGCGTCACGCTCTTGGCGCCGTGGCGGTTGCTGGTGCCGACGCAATCGCTGCCGGTATCGCCGCCGCCGATCACAACAACATGCTTGCCGTCGGCACGCAACTGCCCCTTGAGCTTGTCCCCAGCGTTGACCTTGTTCTGCTGCGGCAGGAACTCCATCGCGAAGTGCACCCCGGCCAAGTCGCGTCCCGGCACTGGCAGATCGCGTGATTGCTCGGCGCCACCAGCCAGCAGCACCGCGTCGAACTGCTGTGTCAGTTCGTCGGCCGTGACCACATCCTTGGCCCAGTTCGTGACCTTCGAGCCTTCGGGCAAGTGCGCCACCATCACACCGGTCCGGAAGACCACACCTTCGGCTTCCATCTGCTGGACGCGCCGGTCGATGTGGCTCTTCTCCATCTTGAAGTCAGGGATGCCGTACCGCAGCAGGCCGCCGACGCGGTCGTTCTTCTCGAACACCGTGACGCTGTGTCCCACTCGCGCCAGTTGCTGCGCAGCCGCCAGACCTGCCGGGCCGGAGCCGACGATGGCCACGGTCTTGCCGGTCTTCACCTTCGCCGGTCGCGGAGGCACCCAGCCTTCAGACCAGGCGCGATCGATGATCGCGTGCTCGATCGACTTGATGCCGACCGCATCGTCATTGACGTTGAGCGTGCAGGCAGCCTCACACGGCGCAGGGCAGATCCGACCCGTGAACTCGGGGAAGTTGTTGGTCGAGTGCAGCACCGCGATGGCGCTCTTCCAGTCCGTGTCTCCGCCCCGGTACACCAGGTCGTTGAAGTCGGGAATGATGTTGTTGACCGGGCATCCGCTGTTGCAGAACGGCGTACCGCAGTCCATGCAGCGCGCGCCTTGCTGTTTCGCCTGCTCGACGTTGAGGCCGATGACGAATTCCTTGTAGTTCTTGAGACGCGCCTCGACGGGCTCGTAGCCCTCTTCCAGACGTTCGTACTCCATGAAGCCGGTGACTTTTCCCATGGCGGCTCGCTCCTGAATTTCTGAATCTTCGATGCGGTGACGGTCAGGCCTTGGCCTTGGCGGCGGGCGCCTTGGCTTGGGCGATGGTCGCGGCGGTTTCCTTGGCGGCGCCCATCTCGCCCAAGGCGCGGCGGTACTCGTTCGGGAACACCTTGACGAACTTGGCACGCGATTCGGCCCAGTGGTCCAGGATGTCCCGCGCGCGTTGGCTGCCGGTCCAGCGGTGGTGGTCCTCGATCAACTTCTTGAGGAGCGCCTCGTCCGTGCGGGCTTCGCCGTCCCCGAGCTTGTGCCAGAGCGCCTTGTCCATCGTGGCTTCCTGCTCATGCGCCGGGAGCAGCTTGTCCAGCGACACCATGCTGGTATTGCAGCGCTTGGCGAACTGGCCGTCCTCGTCGAAGACGTAAGCGACTCCGCCGCTCATGCCGGCGGCGAAGTTGCGACCGGTCCGACCCAGCACGACAGCGGTACCGCCGGTCATGTACTCGCAACCGTGGTCGCCCGTGCCTTCGACGACCGCCGTCGCGCCGGACAGTCGCACCGCGAAGCGCTCGCCGGCGACGCCGCGGAAGAAGGCCTCGCCCTTGGTCGCGCCGTACAGCACGGTGTTGCCGACGATGATGTTCTTGGTCGCATCACCGCGGAAGTCGATCGACGGACGGACGACGATGCGACCGCCAGACAGCCCCTTGCCGGTGTAGTCGTTGGCATCACCGATCAGGTAGAACGTGATCCCCGGTGCCAGGAATGCGCCGAAGCTCTGACCGCCGGTGCCTTCCATCTGGATGAAGATGGTCTGGTCATCGAGTCCCTCAGGACGGCGACGGATCAGCTCGCCCGACAGCATCGCGCCGACGGTGCGCCGCACGTTGGTCACTTCCTGCATGAAGCGCACCTTCTCGCCCTTCTCGAACGCAGGCAGGCACTTCTCGATCAGCTTGACGTCCAGCGCGCGGTCCAGACCGTGGTCCTGCTGGTCGTTGTGCAGACGGGCCACCTCGGCCAACAGCTCCGGACGGTGGAAGACGCGGGTGAAGTCCAGGCCCTTGGCCTTCCAGTGGCTGATGCCCTTCTTCGTGTCGAGCAAGTCGGCACGGCCGATCAAATCGTCGAACTTGCGGATGCCCAGCTGCGCCATGATCTGACGCGCTTCTTCCGCAACGAAGAAGAAGTAGTTCACCACGTGCTCGGGCTTGCCGCTGAACTTCTTGCGCAGTACCGGGTCTTGCGTCGCCACGCCCACAGGGCACGTGTTCAGGTGGCACTTGCGCATCATGATGCAGCCCTCGACGACCAGCGGGGCCGTCGCGAAGCCGAACTCGTCCGCGCCCAGCAGCGCGCCGATGACGACGTCACGTCCGGTCTTCATCTGACCATCGGCCTGCACTCGCACGCGACCGCGCAGACGGTTCAGGACCAGCGTCTGCTGCGCCTCCGCCAGACCCAGTTCCCACGGAGTGCCGCAGTGCTTGATCGAACTCCAAGGCGAGGCGCCGGTGCCGCCATCGTGTCCCGCGATCACGATGTGGTCGGCCTTGGCCTTGGCCACGCCGGTCGCGATCGTTCCGACGCCGACTTCGGACACGAGCTTCACCGAGACGTCGGCGCGGGGATTGACGTTCTTCAGGTCGTGGATCAGTTGCGCCAGATCCTCGATCGAGTAGATGTCATGGTGCGGCGGCGGCGAGATCAGACCCACGCCCGGCACCGAATGGCGCAGGAAGCCGATGTAGTCCGTGACCTTGCCGCCAGGCAGCTGGCCACCCTCGCCAGGCTTGGCGCCCTGTGCCATCTTGATCTGGATCTGGTCGGCGCTGACGAGGTACTCGGTCGTGACGCCGAAGCGGCCCGACGCGACCTGCTTGATGCGCGAGCGCATCGAGTCGCCGTCCTTGAGCTCATAGTCGACCTCGACCACCTTGCTGCCGACGACGTCCGACATCTTCGTGCCGGCCGTGATCTTGATGCCCTTGAGCTCGTTGCGATAGCGCGCCGGGTCCTCTCCCCTTCGCCCGTGTTGCTCTTGCCGCCGATACGGTTCATCGCCACGGCCAGCGTCGCGTGCGCTTCGGTGGAGATCGAACCCAGCGACATCGCACCGGTGGCGAAGCGCTTGACGA
Organism: Roseateles chitinivorans; assembly: GCF_050632145.1. Taxonomy (GTDB): domain Bacteria; phylum Pseudomonadota; class Gammaproteobacteria; order Burkholderiales; family Burkholderiaceae_C; genus Roseateles; species Roseateles chitinivorans_B. The sequence goes on along the minus strand of NZ_CP192577.1, from coordinate 2,357,710 downwards.
TCTCGGCCGCCGACTCCACTTCCTCGAGCGGGACCACGTGGCTCGGATCGAACTTGAACTCGAACAGGCCGCGCAACGTCATGTGGCGCTTGCTCTGATCGTTGATCAGCTGGGCATATTCCTTGTACGTATCGAACTTGCCCGAGCGCGTGCTGTGCTGCAGCTTGGCGATCGCGTCGGGGCTCCACATGTGCTCCTCGCCGCGGGCGCGCCACGCGTATTCGCCGCCGGCGTCGAGCATGTGCTCAAGCACCGGATCGTCGCCGAAAGCGGCGCGGTGCAGGCGCAAGGCCTCTTCCGCGACCTCGAACACGCCGATGCCGCCGACCTGCGTCGGCGTGCCGCGGAAGTACTTGGCGACGAGATCGGCCTTCAGGCCGATGGCCTCGAAGATCTGTGCGCCGCAATAGGACATGTAGGTCGAGATGCCCATCTTGGACATGATCTTCGACAGCCCCTTGCCCACCGCCTTGATGTAGTTGTAGATCGCCTTGTCGGCCGACAATGAGGTCGGCAGCTCCGACGTCATCGCTTGCAGCGTCTCCAGCGCCAGGTACGGATGGACCGCTTCAGCGCCGAAGCCCGCCAGCACGGCGAAGTGGTGAACCTCCCGCGCGGTGCCGGTCTCGACGACCAGACCCGCGGTCGTGCGCAGGCCTTCGCGCACCAGGTGATGGTGGACGGCCGACAGCGCCAGCAGCGCGGGGATCGCCACGCGGTTCGCGCTCAGGTGGCGGTCCGTGATGATCAAGATGTTGTGGCCGCCCTTGATCGCGTCGACCGTCTCGGCGCACAGCGATGCGAGCTGGGCTTCGACCCCTTCCCGTCCCCAGTCGAGCGGGTAGGTGATGTCGAGCTCATAAGGCTTGAACTTGCCGTTGGTGTGATGCTCGATGGCGCGCAGGCGGGCCATCGACTCGAAGTCGAGGATGGGCTGCGTGACCTCGAGCCGCATCGGCGGGTTCACCGCATTGATGTCGAGCAGGTTGGGCTTGGGCCCGATGAAGCTGTTCAGCGACATCACGATCGCCTCGCGGATCGGATCGATCGGCGGGTTGGTGACCTGCGCAAACAGCTGCTTGAAGTAGTTGTAGAGCGGCTTGTTCTTGTCGGACAGCACGGCCAGCGGGCTGTCGTTGCCCATCGAGCCGATGCCTTCCTCACCGTTGGCGGCCATCGGCGCGAGCAGGAACTTGATGTCCTCCTGCGTGAAGCCGAAGGCCTGCTGACGATCCAGCAGCGAGGCCGGGAAGACCGGCGCAGTGACCTCCGGTGCGGGGATCTCGTCGAGCTTGACGCGGACGTTCTCGATCCACTGGCGATACGGGCGGGCGTTCGCGTACTGGGTCTTCAGTTCCTCGTCGTCGATGATGCGGCCCTGTTCCAGGTCGATCAGGAACATCTTGCCCGGTTGCAGACGCCATTTCTTGACGACGCGCGACTCCGGGATCGGCAGAACGCCGGACTCGGAGGCAAGCACGACGAGGTCGTCGTCGGTGACCCAATAGCGGGCCGGACGGAGACCGTTGCGGTCCAGCGCCGCACAGACCTGGCGGCCGTCGGTGAAGACCATCGCGGCCGGACCGTCCCACGGCTCCATCATCGCGGCGTGGTACTCATAGAACGCGCGGCGGCGCTCATCCATCCATTCGTGCTGCTCCCAGGCTTCGGGGATCATCATCATCGCGGCGTGCGCGAGCGGGTAGCCCGACATCGTCAGCAGCTCGATGGCGTTGTCGAAGGTCGCCGTGTCGGACTGGTGCTCGAAGCTGATGGGATACAGCTTCTTCAGGTCGTCACCCAGCACGGGGGACTTCATGACGCCTTCGCGGGCACGCATCCAGTTGAAGTTGCCCTTGACGGTGTTGATCTCGCCGTTGTGGGCGACCATGCGGTACGGGTGGGCCAGCGGCCACTCCGGGAACGTGTTGGTCGAGAAACGCTGGTGCACCAGTGCGATCGCGCTGACCACCCGCGGATCGGCCAGGTCCTTGTAGTACTTGCCGACCTGGTCGGCGAGCAGCAGCCCCTTGTAGATGACGGTGCGGCAGCTCATCGACGGCACGTAGTACTCGCGGCTGTGCGTCAGCTTGAGCGCCTGGATCGCGCTGGAGGCCGTCTTGCGGATCACGTACAGCTTCCGCTCGAGTGCGTCGGGAACGATGATGTCCGGACCGCGACCGATGAAGATCTGCCGGATGATCGGTTCCTTCTCGCGCACTGTCGGCGACATCGGCATGTCGCGGTCGACGGGCACGTCTCGCCAGCCGATCAGCACCTGGCCTTCGGCCTTGATCGCGCGGGCCAGTTCCTGCTCGCAGGCCAGGCGCGACGCATGTTCCTTGGGCAGGAAGATCATGCCGACGCCGTACTCGCCGGGCGGGGGCAGCGTGACACCCTGCTTGGCCATTTCCGCGCGATAGAACTCGTCCGGAATCTGGATCAGGATGCCTGCACCGTCGCCCATCAGCTTGTCGGCCCCGACCGCGCCGCGGTGATCCAGGTTCTCCAGGATCTTCAGTCCCTGCTGGACGATGTGATGCGCCTTCTGCCCCTTGATGTGGGCGACGAAGCCGAGGCCGCATGCGTCCTTTTCGTTGGCGCCGTTGTACAGGCCGTGGGCGGCGAGCTCGCGGATCTCGTTCGTGGACGGGCCGCTCGCCGACGTGACGGCCGGGTTGGCGACGGGGGACGATGCTTGCGCGGTGCGCGGATCTTGAGCTGCCGACATCGGTGGCCTCCTGGACTCTCGGTAACGAAACCCGCGCAGGTTAAGACGCGTACCGCAACGGCACAAGCACAAATAAATGGGGTCAGTCTCGATTTATTCCGACCGTTGTCGATCGGTATCGATTAATTGGGGACAGACTTGATCAATCCGCGATGGCCGCTTTGGTCTTGCGAGGTCGACCCCGAGGGCGCGGGCTCATTGGCCGGGGACTTGCCTCGCCAAGCAATTGCAGGAAACGTGCCGATCCCAACGGCCAGCCCTTGAGCGCGGCATCGATGAGGCGTTCGCGTTCCGCTTCCGACTCCCCCTCGTCCAGCCAGCGACGCCAGGCGAGTTCGCGCTCGAACGGCGTGTTGCCGAGCGCCCAGAATCCAGGCGGATCGCTGATCAGGGGTCCCGCCGGCGTCCGAGATGGTGCGCCGCCGAGGACCAGGCGAAATCCCCGGGTTCGGCGCTGAGGCCCGCTCGCTGCGGATTCAACTCGATGCTGCGCATGACAGTGAGCAGATGGCTCTCCGCCTCGAGCGGTGCGGCGCGGAAGCGCCCCTCCCACAGGGTGCCGACCCGGCCATGGCGGAGATTGAAGGCGCTCACGTAGCGACGCCCCAGCGCTTGCATCATGCGGCTCAGACCCTCGTCGGCCGCTGGGGTCGCCAACAGGTGGAGATGATTCGGCATCACCACGTACGCATGGATTGCGACCCGGTGGGTGGCGGCACTGTCCTGAAGCGCGGCGAGCAGCGCCCGGCGATCGTCGTCGTCGAGGACGATGGGCTGCAGGTTGTGCCCGCGATGGATCAGGTGATGCAGGTGGCCGGCGAGCGCCAGCCGAGGAAGTCGCGCCATGGCAGGAAACAGTAGTCTGTCCCCAATTATGCGATGAGCTTCTTTCCTGTGAGCCGCTCATGCTCCTTGAGCGCGAACCGGTCGGTCATGCCGGCGATGTAGTCCGCGCAAGCACGTGCGTGATCCTCGCCATCCGCAAAGTCCGGCGGCAAACGCCCGGGATCGGTGAGGTAGAGCTGGAACAGCTCTCGTAACACCTGCTCTGCCCGATCCCGCTGTTGCTGGACAACCGGATGCCGATAGAGGTTGGCAAAGAGGAAACGCTTCAGTTCGGTGCTCGCCTGACGCATCTCGGCACTGAAGCGCACGAGCGGCCCCTTCGTGCGCGCATCCTCGGCGTCAGCGGGCTCAGCCGCCTCGACAGCGGCGCGCGTGGTGTCGATGATGTCGTAGACCTGCTGCGACAACATCCGGCGGATGGTCTCGGCCAGCAACCGCTTTCCAGCCAATCCCGGATACGCGTCCAGCGTCTCCCGCAGGTAACGGTGCACCAGCGGCACCTGTTCCAGCTGCTCCAGGGTCACCAGTCCGGACCTCACGCCGTCATCGACGTCATGGGCGTTGTAGGCAACCTCGTCTGCCAGATTGCAGAGCTGCGCTTCCAGGCTCGGCTGCCCGCCGTGCAGGAAGCGCGTCGCCACGCCGCCAGGCTCGCGCTCCTCGATGCGCTGAGCATCGCGCCGACTGCAATGCTTGAGGATGCCCTCGCGGCTCTCGAAACTCAGATTGAGGCCGTCGAACGCCGGATAGCGCTGCTCGAGCTTGTCGACCACCCGCAGCGATTGCAGGTTGTGTTCGAACCCGCCATGGACCTTCATGCAGTCGTTCAACACATCCTGTCCGGCGTGGCCGAAGGGCGTGTGCCCCAGGTCGTGAGCCAGCGCGATGGTTTCGACGAGGTCCTCGTCCAGCGCCAGGCTACGTGCGATGGAACGCCCCAGTTGCGCGACTTCCAGCGAATGCGTCAGCCGCGTGCGAAACAGGTCGCCCTCATGGTTGAGGAAGACCTGCGTCTTGTAGACCAGTCGACGGAAGGCGGTGCTGTGGACGATCCGATCGCGGTCGCGCTGGAATTCGCTGCGCGTCGGCGCCGACACTTCGGCATGCCGTCGACCGCGGCTGCGCGCGGGATCGGAGGCAAAGGGCGCGCGCAGCATCATCATGGTCGGGTCAGGCGTTCAGCGGGATTCGGCCTCAGTGTGAACGGCGATCACCTCGGCCACCAGCGCATCGGGCGCGCCCCGCATGCCGGCCTTGCCGAGGCCTTCGATGACGACGAACCGGATCTCTCCACCCTCATTCTTCTTGTCGACCCGCATCAGATCGAGCCATCGATCGATCGGCATCGCAGGCGCCTTGACCGGCAGGCGCGCCCGTTCGATCAGCCGCGCCATCCGGTCGACGAAGGACGCCGGCATCAGTCCGAGCCGCGCCGACAACTCGGCGGCGAGCACCATGCCGCAGCCGACGCCCTCGCCGTGCAGCCAGGCGCCATAGCCCAGACCGGTCTCGATCGCATGGCCGAAGGTATGGCCGAAGTTCAGGATGGCGCGCAGGCCGGCTTCGCGCTCGTCCTGGCCGACGACCCAGGCCTTGATCTCGCAGCTGCGCTTCACCGCGTAAGCCAGTGCTGACTTGTCCCGCGCCAGGATCGCGTCGAGGTTGTCTTCGATCCACGCCAGGAAGGGCACATCGGCGATCGGTCCGTACTTGATGATCTCGGCAAGACCCGCGGAGAGTTCGCGCTCGGGCAAGCTGTCGAGCGTATCCAGGTCGGCGATGACGCGCGCCGGCTGGTAGAACGCGCCAACCATGTTCTTGCCGCGCGGATGATTGATGGCCGTCTTGCCGCCAACTGAAGAGTCGACCTGTGCGAGCAAGGTCGTCGGCACCTGGACGAACGGTACCCCGCGCATGTAGATCGCCGCAGCGAAGCCGGTGATGTCGCCAATCACGCCGCCGCCCAATGCAAACAGCACCGTCTTGCGATCGGCCGCGACGGCGAGCAGATGGTCGATGACCATGTCGAGAGACGCCCAGTCCTTGTGCTGCTCGCCGTCGGGCAGCACGACCGTCTCGATCCGCGCGTAATGGGACTCGAGTTGGCGTTTCAGCCGCTCAAGGTACAGCGGCGCGACCACGTCGTTGGTGACGATCAGAGCGGTGGACGAACGCGGCAGGCCCGACCACGACGACGATGCGTCGATGAGCCCGGAGCCGATGAGGATGTCATAGCGCCGATCGCCGAGCTCAATGGCGACGGTGGACGAGGGATCAGGAGCCGGAGCGGTCATTCCCGGAAGTGTACGGGCCCTCGCTCGCTCCCACAGTGGCCGCGACACGCGCCGGATCGATCAGGCCTGCCAGTTCGAGCTGCATCAGGATCATGTTCGCCAGGCCGTGGACAGAAGGGCGACTCGACTCGAGCACGAAATGCGCACAGCGCCGATAGAGCGGATCGCGCTGCCCATAGAGCTCGCGCAGCTTCGCCAGCGGATTGGGAACCTGCAGCAGCGGGCGCTGCGTGTCGTGCCTCAGGCGTCGGAAGAGTTCTTCAGGCGAGGAGCGAAGGTACACGACTGTCGAATTCGCCCGGAGCTGATCGCGATTCATCTCGCGCAGCACAGCGCCGCCGCCGGTCGCCAGGACCACTTCACGACCCGCGTTCGCGCCATCAAGCAGCCGGGCAATGGTCTGAGATTCGAGGTCTCTAAACGACGATTCGCCCTCACGGGCGAAGTAGTCCTTGATCGACTGACCGCCGAGATCCTTTTCGATCTCGGCGTCGGAATCGACGAAGGGGATGTCGAGCTGCCGGGCCAGCAAGCGGCCGACGGTGGATTTACCACCGCCGGGCATGCCGACCAGAGAGATCACCTGCGACAAACAGACCTCGTACTCAGTCCTTGTTGGTGCAGTACGTCGCATCGGACGCCTTGCGAACGACGCCGTACGGACTGGTTTGGAATGCGGGCGCACTCGTCTTAACTCCCAGCACGTCCCCGGCGAACGGAAGGTCCCCGGTGTAGGTCGCCGGCGGGCTCAGCACGCCGAATGCCGAAGCCGTGATCGTGAAGTTCACCCAGCTGGCCACGCTACGCGGGTACTGCAGCACAAGGACGGCTTGACCATTCGCATCGGTGCGCGTGGACCCGGTCATGCTGATCGACGCATCGGACTTGCGCGGATCCAACTGGCCATTGCCATTGCGGTCTTCGATGCCATCGATCGCACCGTTGCGGTTGTCGTCCTCGTTCCTGCAGACAGGCGCACCGCCAACGACCTTGTTGCCCAACGTATCCAGATCGAAGCGACGTCCCCACAGGTCACCGAGCAACTCGTAATAGCCCTTGTAGTAGCCGTTCAGATCCAACGAAGGCGTGATCTGCACGTCGCCCTTGGGTTGACCGGCAGCATCAACGACGAGCACGACATAGCGCTTGATGTAGGTCAGCGGATTGGAAACATCGACCAACTCGTTCGTACCGATCGTGATCGACAACGGGTCAGACACGACGGTCAGCGTCGTCACCACCGAATTCGGGCAGGCTGTGGCCGCAAAATCGTTGTAGTCCCAGCAAGCGCGAATCTGCACGCCACCAGTCGGGCTGGCGCGGTTACCCGGCGCATAACTGGTCGTGGCGATGCCGTTGGCATCGGAGTACACCAGTTGTTGGCCCGAGTTGATCGTGCCACCAATGCTATTTGCGTCTCCGTTAAGGTCGAAACGAACACGAACGTTCTTCACCGGCGAGTTGGATGCCGCGAGGAAGATTGCACGAACTTCGGCGCGATTATTGGTCGAATCCGTATTGACGCTGACCACCGTCGGTGAAGCCTGAACAGAAGCCGACACCACCACCGGCGTGGCGGGAGGAACAGTCGACGAACTCGACGGCACCGTGACCGTCACAGCAGTACTCACGCCGCCAGCGGTGCCCGTGATATCAATAGCGCCTGAGACAGCCGGTGCCGTATATGTATAGGTGTAGGCACCATTGGCATCCGTCGTGCCGGTTGCAGTGGGCAGCCCCGGCGCCGAAACAGTAATGGCCTGGAACGTCATCGGGTTCTGGTTCACATCACTGACACGGAACTCGACCCGATTGCCAGCAGAGCCGGCCGCCGGTTGCGTCGGCACCGCGGACGCCGTCACCTTGACGCCGGTCACCTGGAATGTCGCCGTGCGCGTCAGGGCGTCGCTCCTGGCGGTCACCGTGATCAGGCGGTTGGACTTGTCTGCGCCGCTGGTGATCGTGGCCACAGCCTGCCCTTGAGCATTCGTCGTGCCGTTCACGACTGCAACGGTCGAGCCATTGTCAGCAGTGAACGCGATGGGAATTCCAGGAATGACGTTGCGTTGCGAGTCGACCGCAGTCACCGTGGCGGTGACCTTGTCACTGCCCGTATTTCCGATGCTGATCTTGTCCAGCACCATCGTCATGTCATTTGCAGTCGGTTGCGTCGTGATCGGCGGCACGATATTCAAACCCACTGTACGAACCACGGTGCCACTTGTCGCGGTCACCGTAACCGTACGGTTGGTGTGATTCGAACCCACCGCCACCGTAGCAACCACTTGGCCGGAGGTCGCATCCGTCGTCCCCGCTGCGGAGACAAAGGCGGTATTCGCAGGATCCTGGACCGAGAACACCACCGGCGAACCACCAACCGCAGTGCGATTGGCATCCAACGATGTGACAGTCAACTTGGCGGTCTGGCTCCCGTCGTTCGGAATCGACGCAGTGTCGAACACCAATGACAGGTCGGCGACCTTGCCTCCAGTCACGCTGTCGACGACGTCGAATGTCACCTTCTTGGTGATTGAACCCGTGGCTACGGCAATCGTGACGGTTCGATTGGTTTTGTCTGAGCCGATGGCGACCGTCGCGGCCAATTGCCCGCTGGTGGCATCCGTCTTGGTACCACCGGGGGCGATCACAGCATTGCTGTCGACAGCGAAGACCAACGGCACATTCCCGACCACTTGTCGGTTCGCATCTACGGCAGTCACAGTGACCTTGACCGTGTCTGCGCCGCTATTGCTGACCGTCGAACGATCCAGCACGACGGACAGGTCAGCAACAGCGGTCGGAGTCGCTCCGCCACCGCCACTACCGCCGCCATTCACCGGCGTCCCTGCATTACCGCCGCCACCGCCGCATGCAGCCAGCGTGCCGGCGACAAAGGCGCCCAGCGTTGCGGTTCGAACCAACCGCGCGAACTTCGCGAATATCGTCATTTGTTTGCTACTCCATCGCGCCACGTGTCAACCACGTGGCCACTCCCTGTTGCACCGAATTCCCGGATCCGCCAACGCCCTCAACGCGTCGCCGTCACTCGATCGCTCACCACCTTGGGCGTGATGAAGATCAGCAGTTCCGTCTTGGCGGAACTACGCGACTTGTTCCTGAACAGATTGCCCAGCAGCGGGATATCGCCGAGGTATGGCACCTTGTTCTCGCTCTCCAAATCTTCCTGCGTGTAGATGCCACCGATCACGACGGTACCGCCGTTTTCCACCAGCACCAGCGTCTGCACATGCTTGTTGTTGATTGCGTACCCTTGCGGTGTCAGCGTGCCACGACTGTCCTTGTTCACGTCGACCGTCAGGATCACATTACCCTCTGGCGTGATCTGCGGCGTGACCTCCAGCTTCAGCACTGCCTTCTTAAAGGTGATCGAGGTCGCGCCGCTGGACGTCGACTGCTGATACGGGATCTCCTCGCCCTGCTCGATCAATGCCTTGGTCTGATCAGCGGTGACGACACGTGGGCTGGATACCACCTTACCGCGGCCATCCGCCTCCAGCGCGGAGATCTCAAGGTTCAGGAAGCGGTTCGCCGTGGCGCTGAAGAGAGAGAGCGCGAAGTTCGCAGCTGTTGCGCCACCAAAGGCGTCGCCAGCGACGTTGGCAGGCAGGTTCACAAACTGCGAATCCGCGTAGTTGTAGGCCGTCTGCTGATTGGTAGCAGATCCGACCGCCGAGTAGTTGCCCCCAACAGTGACGTAGTTGCTGCCACCGACGCTGTAACCAGGAATGCCGCCCTGACGACCGCGCAGATCGCTCGCGCCAAGCTTGACACCCAACGCACGACCGAACTTGTCATCAGCCTCAACAATGCGGGCCTCGATCAGCACCTGGCGCACCGGGATGTCGATCTTGGCAATCAACGCCTGGATCTCCTCCAGCTTCGAAGGAATGTCGCTGACGAACAGCTGGTTCGTGCGGGTTTCCCAGATCACGCTGCCACGCGGCGAAAGAATGCGCGATGTCTGCGCACTGCCCGAACCACCCTGGCTGTTCTGCCCGGTCAAGCCCTTGGCGACTTCTTCAGCCTTCGTGTAATTCATCTGGAACGACTGCGTGCGCAGCGGTTCCAGTTGGGCGACGGCCTGCTTCGCTTCGAGCTCAGCCTTCTCCTTGTTGGCCAGCTCTTCCTTCGGCGCAATCCACAGGACGTTGCCAGACTTGCGCAGGCCCAGGCCCTTGGCCTGCAGGATGATGTCCAGTGCCTGATCCCACGGCACATCCTTCAGTCGCAAGGTCACGTTGCCGGTGACGGTATCGCTGGTCACAACGTTGAAGTTGGTGAAATCGGCGATGACCTGCAGCAGGGCACGCACATCGATGTTCTGGAAGTTCAAGCTCAGCTTGTCACCAGCAAAGCCTGGCCCCTGCGTCAGCTTGTTCGGGTCGACCTTCTGCGGGCGCACTTCCAGTACGAACTGATTGTCGCTTTGGTACGCGCTGTGCTCCCAGACGCCTTTCGGCGTGACGACCAGACGCACGCGGTCGCCTTGTTGGGTCGCGACCACCGACTGCACCGGCGTACCGAAGTCCGTCACGTCCAGCTTGCGGCGCAGTCGTTCCGGCAGCGTACTGCGCAGGAATTCCACGACCAAGTTCTGACCCTGCTGCTGGATGTCGACCCCCACTTGACTGCTCGGCAAGCTCACGACGACCCGACCAGCACCGTCGTTGCCGCGGCGGAAGTCGATGTCCTGCAATCCTTGAGCGGCAGCGTTCTGGCTCGGGGCAAAGTGAACCGGCTCGGAGGCCGCCGTCGCAGACGGAGCAGCCGCTGCCCCATCCAAGAAGATCAACAGCGAGTTGTCCTGCAGCTGCGCGCGGAATGTGCTCGCCTGGCGCAGGTTCAGCACGACACGGGAGCGGTCGCCTGCTTGCGCCACATTCGCCGAACGCATGTTGCCGGAATTGACCTCGACCGCGTTGCGGCCCAGACCATTCGACACGCCAGGCAGGTCCAAGGCGATGCGCGGCGGCACTTGCACGGCGAAGCCGCGCGGGACTTCAGTCAGCGGCTGAGCCAGTTCGATACGGACGATGTCCGTGCCGGACTGCTGAGTGGCGCTGATCGACTTGATCATGTTCTGCGCCCAGGCCTGGACGGGCATCAGCACCGCCATCCCCACCGCGCAAGCCAGGACTTGCCAGCGCTTGACGCGCCCCATTCGTTCCCTCGTACGGACGCTCATCGAAGCGTTCTCCACAACAGTGTTCTTCATCGTCCCTGCTCCTGAAGCTGGAGAGTACTGGTGCGTTCAATCCATTCGCCCGCAGCGTCCTGGACGACTTCTCGCAACGTGATTTCAGTTTCGCTGATCTTGGTGATGCGGCCGAAGTTCTGCCCCATATAGTCACCAACCCGCGCCTGGTACAGCAGGTTGTCGACCCGCAGCAACGCGTAGGGTCGACCGTCCCTGGAGACGCTCCCGACCATCGCCATTGAATCCAGCGGGAAGGCCTCCAGCGGTTCGCGACGGCGTTTCATTTCGGCAGCCAGCAGCGAACTCGGCTGTGCAGCCTCCCGTCGCAACGCCACCGTCAGCTTCTGCGTGCTGAACGGATCAACAACCGCCTGCGCCTCGTATGGCTGCGGTTGAAAGGTCTTCGGTGGTGTCAGTGGCTTGACGGTTGGTCGAGTCTGCTGTCGCTGCTCTTCCATCCACTGCTGGAGTTCGTCGGTGCCAGAGGTACAACCCGACATCAATACACCTGCCATGGCCACGCCGAGCAGTCCGAGCGCATGCAGCGGCAGTCGACTCAGAGGCGACTTGCTGAACGGCACCGAGGCGGAAAGAACGAAGCGCGTCATTTCTTCTTCTCCGCGGCCGCCGTGGCCTTCCTTTGCTCTTCAACCTCGGTCGGATCCAGATAGCGATAGGTTCGTGCCGTGGCCTCCATCGACAACACCGCATTGGTGTCCGTGCGCGGCGGTGCACTCGAATTGGAAGAGACGCCCGGGATCGCGATCGAGAGGTCGTGCAGCGTCACGATCCGCGACAGGTTCGACACGTCTGCCGTGAAGGCACCGATGTCGTGATATCGACCGGACACCTTGATTGAGATCGGCTGTTCAGCGTAATAGTCACGCATCACGATGTTGCCCGGACGGAACAACTCGAACTGGAGACCGCGCCCCAAGCCCGCCTGGTTGATGTCCGAAAGCAAAGCATCCATCTCGGCCTTGCCAGGCAACTGCTTTTCCAGCTGCAGCACGTATTCCTCGACTTGGCTCTTCTGCTTACGGAGTTCAGGCAGGTTCACGGCCTGCGTCAACTTGTTGTTGAAGTCTTCCTTCAACTGCGGTTCCTTCTGAACCTCGGCATCGAGCACCGACTGCTCGTCAGACAGCACGGCGAACCAACTCAAGCCCACAGTCAACAGTGCCACCACCACGAACGAAGCGTACTTCGGCGCCGGCGGCCACTGGCCCGGCTCCTGCATGTTCAGGTTCTGGAACTGACCAGAGAAATCCGCGAACCAGGCGTTGAGGTCCAGGTTTTTTAAACTTGCCATGGGGTCCTCACACCTTCTTCGCCGGAGCGTCCGTTGCCGGCTTGGCGCCGGGGCCGCTGGCGGCGCCGGCCGCAGGTTCGGGTGTCACGCTCTTGATCCCAACTTTGATCGAGAAGTCGAACAGACGGCGCGGGTCGCGGGGATTTACCGGTGCCGCCTTGATCTCGACGAGATCGGGGTTCTCGACCCATTCGGCGCGGCTCAGATTGCGCAGCATCTCGGAAACGCGCTCGTTCGACGCCGCCACGCCGGCCACCACGACAACCTTGTTGACTTGACGAACCGATTGCAGGAACACGCCCTCAGGCGTGAACTTCGCCAGCTCGTTGAGTAGGTGAACCGGTGTATTGCGGTCGCTTTGCAGGTTTTCGACCGCGCGCTGACGGGCGCGCAGTGCTTCAATCTCCGCGCGCAGCGTCGCGATGTCCTTGATCTGGATGTCGAGCTTGGAGATCTCGGCCTTCAGGAAGTCATTGCGCGCCGCTTGCGCTGCGGTCAATTGCTGCAGCATCAGGTAGATGAAGGCGGCGATCAACACGCCGACGGCGAAGGACATTCCCAGCCCGACGAAGAACGCGGCCTTGCGGCGCTTGCGCTTCTCCTCGCGGTGCGGGAGCAGGTTGATCAGAATCACTGAAAGAACCTCCGCATGGCGAGGCCGCACGCTGTCAGATAGGCCGGGGCTTCACGGCGCAACTTGGATTCGCGCACTGCCGACCCGAGCACCATGTTCTCGAAAGGATTGACCACCATGCAGGCAAAGCCGGTCAGTTCTGTCACCCGCTCCTTGAGGCCAGGTAGCGTCGCGGTACCGCCGGCAAGCATGACGTAGTGGACCTTGTGATGCGGCGTGCTGGTGAAGAAGTATTGGAGGGCACGGCCGATCTCCTGCGACAGCGAGTCGACGAAGGGATTCAGCACTTGCGTCTCATAGTCGTCGGGCAGTTCGCCACTGAGCTTCTTCAACTCCGCCTCCTCGAACGAGAAGCCGTACTGTCGAGAGATCAATTGGGTCAACTGCGAGCCACCAAAGGCCTGATCGCGGTCGTAGAGCATTTCATCGTCGCGCAACACCTTCAGCGAGGTGGTGTCCGCACCGATCTCGAACAGCGCAACGAGCGCGTCTTTGCCCTCATTGGGCAGCGTTTCCACCAGACGGCCGACTGCCATCCGTGATGCATGGGACTCGATGTCCAGCACGACCGGCTTGAGACCAGCAGCCTCCGCCAGCGCCTGGCGATCCTGCACGCGATCCTTGCGGGATGCGGCGATCAGTACCTCGACGTCGCCGACGGAGGTCGGGCTCGGGCCGATGACGCAGAAATCCAGCGAGACCTCGTCCAGGGAGAACGGGATGTACTGGTTGGCCTCGGCCTCGACCTGCAACTCGAGCTCCTCCTCGCGGAGGCCCGCCGGCAACATGATCTTCTTGGTGATGACCGAGCTCTGAGGCATCGCCAGCGACGCCTGTCGGGTTCGGCTGCCACTGCGCGTGACCACCCGGCGGACAGCGTCCGCAACCTCGTCGAATTTCTCGATCTGGCCGTCGGTAATCCAGCCTTTTTCGAATGGCTCTGTGGCGAAACGTTCAAGAACGTATTCGCCATTCGAGTTTTGACTCAATTCCACAAGCTTGACACTGGACGACGAGATGTCCAGGCCAATCATGGGTGGATGCGCACGTCCGCGCAGTAGGTCCAACAGCCCCATGATGCGTTCCCTCAACGCGCCGCTCATGCGCCGGTTTGTTAATAAGTTACTTGAATGCTATCAGCAAAGCCTTTGTCGCCCCAAGGCAAAGCGGTCACAGCAAGTAACGCAGCGTTGCGTAACATACACGCCACCGATGGGTGGGAAAAGCGCCAAAAATCGACGATTTCCACCCCATTTCGGAAGGTATTGCTCAAATTCCCGCTTTGCCCAATCCTCCGCCCGGACACCTTCAAGAGGGATGTCTCGGGTTCGGCAGAAAAGGCAGCCGCGCAGTGTCCGCGAAAGTCCCCACCACACCTGTAACAGTCAAGTGGCCGCGGATCGGACCCACGGAGCCCCGCTGGGGGCCGTTCCTATAATCGTCGCTCGCGGCCCGCATCGTCACCCGTACAGGCCCTGATAGGGCGCGGCCAGGCACGCAAGATTGCACACTCCGGCCCATGCCCTCGAAGAATTCCCCCGACAACGAACCCTCCTTCGACGCCCCGTCCGATTCGGGCAAGGGCAGCGCCCCCAGGAAAGAGAAGAGCGACGCCCCCCGCAAAAGGCCCAAGGACGACGCCAAGCCGCGCCGGCCCTGGTTCGTGCGGCTGCTCGGCTGGCTGTTCGGGCTGGTGCTTGCCGGAGTGGGCGCCGTCGTGCTGCTGGTCGGCATGGCGCTGGCGATCGCCTATCCCCAGTTGCCCGACATCAGCGGGCTCACCGACTACCGGCCCAAGCTGCCGCTGCGGGTGATGTCCAGCGAGGGCCAGTTGCTGGCCGAGTACGGCGAAGAGCGCCGCAGCTACTCCGACATCCGCGAGATCCCCAAGCTGATGCAGGACGCCATCCTCGCCATCGAGGATGCGCGCTTCTATCAGCATGGCGGCGTGGACTACCTGGGCGTGATCCGGGCCGGCCTTGCCAACGTCAGTGAATCCAAGAGCCAGGGCGCCTCGACGATCACGATGCAGGTCGCGCGCAACTTCTACCTCTCGACCGAGAAGACCTTCACGCGCAAGATCTACGAGATCCTGCTGGCGCTGAAGATCGAGAGCGCGTTGCCCAAGGAGAAGATCCTCGAGATCTACATGAACCAGATCTTCCTGGGGCACCGTGCCTACGGCTTCGCGGCTGCCAGCGAGGTCTACTTCGGCAAGCCCCTGAAGGATCTGTCGGTCGCCGAGGCCGCGATGCTTGCCGGGTTGCCGAAAGCACCATCTGCTTACAACCCCATCAACAATCCGCGCCGCGCAGTGTTGCGTCAGCAATACATCATCGACCGGATGCTGGAAATGGGCTTCATCACGCCCGAGCAACACGCCCAGGCCAAGGCCGAAAAACTGCGCATCCGGCCGCCGCAGGAAGCTGCGAGCCATGCGGAGTATGTTGCCGAACTGGCCCGTCAGCTGATCTTCAGCCAATACGGGGACGAGGCGTATACGCGCGGACTGAATGTCTACCTGACGCTGCACGCGGATGAACAGGAGCGCGCGTATCGCGCGTTGCGCCGCGGGATCATGGACTATGAGCGCCGGCAGGTGTACCGCGGGCCCGAGGCCTACGTGGACCTTCCGGCCGACCCCAAGGAGCTCGATACCCGCATTGCCGAAGCGCTTTCCGACCACCCGGCCAATGACGAACTGCTGGCGGCCGTGGTGCTGGAAGCTGGCCCGAAGCAGGTCGTCGCAGCGCTGCAGAGCGGCGAGTCGGTGACCATCACCGGCGAAGGCCTGAAACCGGCCACGTCGGGCCTGTCCGACAAGGGCAACCCGAAGACGCGCATCCGTCGGGGCGCGGTGATCCGTGTGATCAAGCTGGTCAGGAACAACAAGGACGAGTGGACGATCACCCAGCTGCCCGAGGTCGAGGGCGCCATGGTGGCCCTCAGCCCCAAGGACGGCAGCGTACGGGCGCTGGTCGGCGGCTTCGACTACAACAAGAACAAGTTCAACCACGTCACACAGGCCTGGCGGCAGCCGGGCTCCAGCTTCAAGCCGTTCATCTACTCGTCCGCGCTCGAGAAGGGCTTCAACGGCGCGACGATCGTCAATGACGGTCCGCTGTTCTTCGATGCGACGACCACGGGCAGCCAGCCCTGGGAGCCCAAGAATTACGACGGCCAGTTCGACGGACCGATGCCGCTGCGACGTGCATTGGCCAAGTCCAAGAACATGGTGTCGATCCGGGTGCTGCAGTCAGTGGGCGTGAAGTACGCGCAAGACTGGATCACGCGCTTCGGATTCGACGCCGACAAGCACCCGGCCTATCTGACGATGGCGCTGGGCGCGGGGTCGGTGACGCCGATGCAGATGGCGCAGGCGTACTCGGTCTTCGCCAACGGCGGCTACCGGATCGCGCCCCAGCTGGTCCAGCGCATCACGGACCACGCCGGTCGCGTGCTCTATCAGCAGCAACCGAAGCAGTTCGAAGACTCGCAGCGGGCGATCGAGCCCCGCAATGCCTACCTGATGGACAGCCTGCTGCAGGAAGTCGCGCGCAGCGGCACGGCGGCTCGCACCCAGGCCACCCTCAAACGCCCCGACATCTACGGCAAGACCGGCACGACCAACGACTCGATGGACGCCTGGTTCGCGGGCTTCCAGCCCGAGCTGGTGTCGGTCGTGTGGATCGGCTATGACCAACCCCGCAAGCTCGGCGACCGCGAGACCGGCGGCGGTCTGGCGCTGCCGGTGTGGATCGAGTTCATGCAGTACGCGCTGCGCAACACGCCGGTCCAGGAGATCCAGCCGCCCGAGGGCGTCGTCAACATCAACGGGGAGTGGTACTACGACGAGTTCGCCGGCAACAGTGGCGTGAAAGCACTCGGCAGCGAGGAACATGTGCCGACCAGCGGCTCCGAGGAAGAGAAGAAGAGCATCCTCGACCTCTTCAAGCGCTGATCCACACGACCAACGCAAAGGCGCCCCGCGGGGCGCCTTTTCATGAGGCCACAGCCTCAGACCTGGGTGAAGCTCAACGATCGCCCGGCGTGATGCGACGCTTCCTCAGACAGGCGCGCGAAGAAGGCGACCCCATCCTTGGTGTCGATCCACTGCCCGTCGACGAACTTGAAGTGATAGCCCCTCGTCGCGACGCGAGCCACAGCTCGTGCAGCGGCGGCTGCGTGTTGACGACGATCTTGCTGCGGTCCGGGAACTCCAGTTCCAGCAGGCCGCCGGTGCGATGCTGGTCGATATCGACGACGTCATCGTCGAGCCAGTTGTCGACGTCGGATTCGATGCTGGCCAGTACGGCGTCGGTGCGGGCGTCGTAGTCGGCGTCGGTCAGCGGAGTGGGGATCATGGGCAGTCGGAAGCGGGCTCGCAAAGGACTAGACTGCGAGCCCATGAAGAACGTGAAGACGCGAAGTGTAGGCCTTGCCTCCACGCCGACCCGCCGCCGCGCCGCCAAGGCCATGACGACCCTGATGTTGTGCGCGGCCGCGCTCGCCGTCAGCGCCTGCGGCCAGAAGCGCCCGCTGCAATTGCCGCAGGCCAAGCATCCGGCACCCGCCTCGGCGTCGAACGTCTCTTCGCCCGCCTCGGCGGCAAGCGCCGTGAACTGACGCCGCGACCTTCACGCGAGGCGGACGTCAGATCCGCCCTTCCTCCACCGCGTGACAGGCCACGCGGATTCCCTGGAAATCGAGCAACTGCGGCCGCTCCGCGCTGCAGCGCGCATTTGCATGCGGACAACGGGGATGGAAGCTGCATCCGCTCGGGGGATTCAGCGGATTGGGCACCTCCCCTGCACGGGGGTGCGTGAACGGCCCGTCATGTGGATGTCGGGAATCGCGTCGAGCAGCATCCGCGTGTAGGGATGCCGTGGCGTCGCAAACAGCGCGCGCTTCTCGGCCTGCTCCACCAGACGACCGAGGTACATCACGCCGACCTGGTCGGCCACGTGACGCACCACCGCGAGGTTGTGCGAGATGAACAGGTAGGTCAGGCCCTGCCTGCGCTGCAGGTCCTTCATGATGTTCAGCACCTGCGCCTGCACCGAGACATCGAGCGCCGAGGTCGGTTCGTCGCAGACAAGGAACTCCGGCTCGGTCGCCAATGCGCGCGCGATCGAGATGCGCTGCCGCTGACCGCCGGAGAATTGGTGCGGGAACTTCTCCGCGTCTGCGGGCGACAGACCCACCGATTGCAGGAGCTCTCCGACCCGAAGCTTGAGGCCCTCTGCGTCACGCACCAGCCCGTGCTCGCGCAGCGGTTCTGCAACGATGTCCTGCACTTTCCAGCGCGGGTTCAGGCTCGCATAGGGATCCTGGAAGATCATCTGCATCCGGCGGCGCAGCGCCAACGCCTGCTCCCCTTCAGGGTGACGGCGATGTCGGCATCGTCGAAGCGCACTTCACCATGCGTCGGCGCATACAACCCCACCAGCAGACGCGCCACGGTGCTCTTGCCACATCCTGATTCGCCGACGAGCGCGAGCGTCTGCCCCTTCTCGATCGAGAAGCTGACGCCGTCCACCGCGTGGACGAATTGCCTGGGCTTGCGCTCGATCACGCGGTTCAGCCATGGGGCCGACACGTCGAAGGTCTTGGCCAGATCACGCACCTCGACCAACACCTCGCCGGCGCCCCTCGTCGCAGGTACGCCATCGGCAGCCCCCATCGAAGCCGGCGCGCGCGTCGTCTCATTCAAGACCGTCATGCCACGCCCCCTGCGCCACCGCGACATCCGCCGCATGCAGCCAGCACGCCGCCTGGGTCGCTGGCGCCTTCATCAATTCCGGACGCTGCTCGTGGCAGCGATCGAAAGCCCGCGGGCACCGCGGATGGAAGGCGCAACCCGCCGGGATCGATGTGAGTCGCGGCATCGCGCCATCGATCTGCACCAGGCGCTCGCGGTCCTCGTCCATCGACGGGATCGATCCCATCAACCCGGAGGTGTACGGGTGACCGGGGCGATGGATGACCTCCTGCACCGGTCCGATCTCGGCAACACGCCCGGCATACATCACGGCCACACGGTCGCAGGTCTCCGCGATCACGCCCATGTCGTGGGTGACCAGCATGACCGCCGCGCCCTGCTCCCGGCACACCCGCTTCAGCAAGGCGATGATCTGCGCCTGGATCGACACGTCCAGCGCCGTCGTCGGCTCGTCGGCGACGATCAGCTTCGGATCGGCGGCGAGCGCCAGCGCGATGACCACGCGTTGCCGCATGCCGCCTGAGAACTGGTGCGGGTACTGGTCCACGCGCGCCTCCGGCGCCGGGATGCCGGTCGCCGCCAGCAGCTCGATCGCGCGGGCCCGGGCCTGCTTCGCAGTCAGGCCGAGATGCGTCGTGATCGTCTCGACCAGTTGCCGACCCACGGTGTAGAGCGGATTCAGCGAGGTCAGCGGATCCTGGAATATCGCGCCGATCTGCCGGCCCCGCACGCGGCGCATCTGGTCGGCAGGCAGATTGTCGATGCGGCGGCCGTCGAGGAGGACCTCCCCGCCAGCAATGCGGCCGGGCGGCTCGAGCAGGCCGATGATCGCCGCACCGGTCAATGACTTGCCGGCACCCGATTCGCCGACGACACCGAGCACTTCGCCGGGCGCGATATCAAAGGACACGTCGTCCAGCGCGAGCAGCGTGCCACGCCGGGTCGGGAATTCCACGCGCAGGTGGCGGACTTGCAACAGGGGAGCGGAGGTCATGGGGCCGTCCATCGATTCAGCGCAGGCGGGGATTGAGCGCGTCGCGCAGCCAATCGCCAAGCATGTTGACCGACACCGTGATCAGCACCAGCATCGTGCTGGGCCAGATCGTGATCCACCATTCGCCGGAGAAGAGGAAGTCATTGCCGATGCGGATCAGCGTGCCCAGCGAAGGGCTCGTCGGCGGCACGCCGACGCCGAGGAAGGACAGCGTCGCCTCGGTCAGGATCGCCGAGGCCACCTGCAGTGTGGCCAGCACCAGCACCGGGCCGGTCACGTTGGGCAGCACATGCCGCCACATGATTGCCAGGGGCTGCACGCCGATCACGCGCGCGGCCTGCACGTATTCCTTGTTGCGCTCGACCATCGTCGAGCCGCGCACGGTGCGGGCGTACTGGACCCATCCCGTCAGCGAGATCGCGAGGATCAGCACCGCGAAGGCCAGCGACTCGTGTGCGTCCTTGAACACGACACGGCCGATGCCGTCGATCAGCAGCGCGATCAGGATCGACGGGAACGACAGCATCACGTCGCAGATGCGCATGATGAAGGCATCCACCTTGCCACCGACGAAGCCGGACAGCAGTCCCAGGCCGACGCCGATGATCATCGACAGGATCACCGACGCCACGCCGACCAGCAGCGAGATCCGCGCGCCGTACATGATCGCCGAGAGCAGGTCGCGCCCCTGGTCGTCGGTACCGAGCAGGTACTTCGACGACCCCCCTCGATCCAGGCCGGCGGCAGCCGCGAATCCATCAGCTCGAGCGCGGAGAGATCGAAGGGGTCGTGCGGTGCGATCCATGTCGCGAACAGTGCGCAGACCAGGCAGCACACCGCGACAAAGGCCGCCACCATGGCAAACGGCGATCGGGTGAAGGAATGCCAGACGTCGCCATCGAGGAAGCGCTTGAGCGCATTCGGCGGGCGCGGAGCCGGCGCGCCGGGGGCCGGCGGAGGAGGAAGGGATGCGGTCATTCGGGGATCGGGAAGGCGAGCTGTCGGATCGATGGCGGGCGCGACGATCCCGCTCAATGGGGCGCGAGCGGAAGTCCCTGCTCGACGAGGGCCGCGAACAGCGCGGACCCGAGCGGCAGGATCTCGTCGTTGAAGTCGTAACGCGGCTGATGCAGTCCGCAGGGACCGCCCTGCCCCAGCCGCAGGTAGGCGCCAGGCCTGGCCTGCAGCATGAAGGCGAAGTCCTCGGAACCCATGCTCGGCACCAGCTTGTCGTCGACGTTCTCCGCGCCGACCAGGGACTGCGCCACTCGCACGGCGAAGTCGGCCTCGCGCGCGCTGTTGACGGTGGCGGGATAGAGGCGCTGGTAGTCGACCTTGGCGCTCGCGCCGAAACCCAGCGCGACCGATTCGACCAGACGCGTCATCCGCTCCTCCAGCAGCTGCTGCACTTCAGGCTTGAAGCTGCGCACCGTGCCGGTCAACTGCGCGGCTTCGGGGATCACGCTGAAGGCGCTCGGCTCGCCGGCATGCATCGAACACAGGCTGACGACCGCCTGTTCGATCGGCGCGATGTTGCGCGACACCAGACTCTGCACGGCGGTGATCACGT
Source organism: Roseateles chitinivorans (assembly GCF_050632145.1). Lineage (GTDB taxonomy): Bacteria > Pseudomonadota > Gammaproteobacteria > Burkholderiales > Burkholderiaceae_C > Roseateles > Roseateles chitinivorans_B. The sequence goes on along the minus strand of NZ_CP192577.1, from coordinate 2,336,389 downwards.
GACCGGCGATCAGCACCGGATCGACGCTCAGGTGCGGATGGGCGCCGTGACCGCCCCGCCCCTGGATCGTGATGTTCACGCGGTCCGCCGCCGCCATCATCGCGCCGCGGTTCAAGCCGATCTTGCCGGGCGGCAGGTGCGGCCAGTTGTGCATCGCATAGATGGATTCGACCGGGAAACGGTCGAACAGGCCGTCGGCGATCATCTCGCGCGCACCGCCGTACCCCTCCTCGCCGGGCTGGAACACCAGCACCGCCGTGCCCGCGAAGCGTCTCGTCTGCGCCAGGTAGCGCGCCGTGCCCACCAGCATCGCGCAGTGACCGTCATGGCCGCACGCATGCATCAGGCCCGGCGTCGACGAGCGCCAGGCGAAGTCGTTCTGCTCGCGCAGCGGCAACGCGTCCATGTCGGCGCGAAGTCCGAAGAGTCTCGGCGGCGTGCCCGGTGTCGTCTGGCCATGAATGGTCGCCACGATGCCGGTGCGGCCGAGCCCCTGATGGATCTCGTCGACACCACAGGCCTTCAGCGCCTGCACGATGCGCGCGGCCGTGCGGTGCTCCTCGAAGCCGAGTTCCGGCATCGTGTGCAGCTCGCGGCGCAGCGCGACAAGCTCGCCGCGCGCCTCGAAGAGTCGCTGGTAGGTGCCCGCCGCGGTGGCGGTGAGATGCTCTGGAGCGTTCATGTCAATGCGCGCCGCCACTCACGCGCAAGCGCGGATCGACAGCGAAGTACAGCAGATCGACGGCCAGGTTGATCACGACGAAGATCAGCGAGATCAGGCAGAGGTAAGCCGCCATCACCGGGATGTCGGCGAACTGCACCGCCTGGATGAACAGCAGGCCCATGCCGGGCCATTGAAACACGGTCTCGGTGATGATCGCAAAGGCAATCAGCGATCCCAGCTGCAGGCCGGTGATCGTGATGACCGGCACCAGCGTGTTCTTCAGCGCATGCCCGAAGTAGATCGTGCGGTCGGTGAGGCCTCGCGCCCGGGCGAACTTGATGTAGTCGGCGCGCAGCACTTCCAGCATCTCCGAGCGGACGATGCGCATGATCAGCGTCAATTGGAAGACGGCCAGCGTGACGCCCGGCAGCAGCAGATGGCGCAGCCCGTCACCGGTCAACAGCCCGGTGCTCCAGGCGCCGAGCATCACGACCTCGCCCCGTCCATAACTCGGCAGCCAGGCCAGCTGCACGGCAAAGATGAGGATCAGCAGGATCCCGATGAGGAAAGTCGGCAGCGCCACGCCCAGCAGTGACAGCGTCATCAGCAGCTGCGAGCCAAAGCTCCCCGCCGCAACGCCGCATAGACCCCCAGCGGGATGCCGAACACCAGCGCGATCAACGCCGCCGTCGCCGACAACTCCAACGTCGCCGGGAAACGCTCGGCGATCAGCGCGGAGACCTTGCGCCCCTGCTTCAGGCTGACCCCGAATTCGCCCTGGGCCGCATTGCCGGCGAAATGGGCGAACTGCACGATGAAACTCTGATCGAGTCCCAGATCCTTGCGAAGCTGCTCGCGCTGCTCCGGCGTGGCGTCCTGCCCGAGGAGGTTGTTGACCGGGTCGCCCACGTACTGGAACAGCATGAAGGCGATGAAGGCCACCGTCAGCATGACGACGACGGCCTGCGCCAGGCGGCGAAGAATGAAAACCAGCATGAACGAGGGCCTCCGGCATGGGCTCGGGCGACGTGGCTTGTGACCTGCCCTGGCACGACCTGACCCCGGAGGCGGGGCACATCAGAAGGGACCCATCATCAAGGAGCGTTCGCCCACCGGCAAGTGGGTTAGCCCTTGACGCAGCGTGAACGCGACGTCGCCCCGGCCGTCGCGCAACAACGAAAAAACCGCCCGAAGGCGGTTTCGCTCGCAGGCGCGGCCCAGGGCCGCGGGTTGCGATCAGAAGCGGTGACGCAAGCCGACGATCGAACCGCCGCGCTTTTCCGCACCGTTGGCGAAACGGACTGAGCCTTCCGAGAACTTGGTGTAGTCGAGCTCAAGATAAGCGTCCGTGCGCTTGGAGAAGGCGTAGTCGGCAACCACGGCGAGGTAGTGGCTCTTGCCCTTGCTGCCGTTGGCCAGCAGATAGTGCGTCTGTGTCGCGTACCAGTAGTGGGCGCCCAGGTTCAGTTGCGGCGTCAACTGGTAGGTGGCACCTGCGGAGACCATGTCGCGCTTCTTCACGTCATTGGCAGACGCGTTCAGGATGTTGCCCAGCAAGCCGGCCGTGTACAGCGTCCCCAAGGTGCCGCCCTGATCGAACTTGTTGGTGGCCCAGGACAGGTTCACGTACCACGGTCCCGAGGTCCAGGCGCCACCCGCGGTGTAGGCCTTGACCTTGCGGCCTTGCGGATCTTCCACCTGCAGATAGGCGCCGCCTGCGGCGATCGGGCCGTCGGCATATCGCAGCAAGCCACCGACCGACTTGTTCGGGCCGGTGCCCTCGCCGGCGGAGACCTGGATCTCGCCACGGATGGGGCCGGACTCGAACAGGTACTTGACCATGTTGTCCTGGCGCGCGCCCAGCGACAGGCCGATCTCAGGCTTGTAGGCCTCGATGTAAGGCGAGTACTTGAACGACGCGTAGGTCGACGTGTAGATGTCGAACAGGATGTTGTATTGGCGACCCAGCGTGATGCGGCCGAAGTCGGCCGACTGGATGCCGACCCAGGACTGGCGCCAGAAGTCGGCAGCGGCCGGGATGCCGGTGTCGGAGCTCAAACGGTGCTCGAGGTTGGCGATCGCCTTCAGGCCGCCACCCATGTCCTCGGTGATATTCACGCCGAGACGGCTCTGGGACATGCCGCCAGGAATCACCTGCTTCTCGGAGCTTCCGACGTTGGCGTTGCTGGTCCAACGCAGACCGACGTCGACGATGCCGTACAGCTGCACGCTCGACTGTGCCCAGGCGGCACTGGTGCCCGCTGCCAGGATGCTCAGCGCCAAGGCGGCTTTCTTCATGTGATGTCTCCTATCTATGTTTGGTGTGGTCGCCGAGATCGATTCTCAGCGAAGGCCCCAGACGGAGATGCTTTGTGTTGCACATCGCCCACGCGAGCAAACCCTGTCAAGTTTGTGACGCCACAACAGGGGGAAAACCCGCAAATACTGTCTACAAAATCAACAACAGTGCGTTGCGGCGACAGTGCTTGATCGCCTCGCGCAAGACCTGGCACCTGCGCGACACCAGGCCTACGGACAAACGTTGAGACGAAAAAAGCCGCCCCGAGGGGCGGCTTTCGTAGCGCAGTGCGCTGATCCGGGGATCAGAAGCTGTGCTTGATACCGACGTCCAGGCCGCCCGACTTGCCGCCAGCAGCTGCCGGCACGGCATTGCTTTGGACACGGAAGGAGCCGTTGTCGTTGTCGATGATCGACGCCGTCGTGTACAGCGCGGTGCGCTTCGACAGGTTGTGCTGGTAGCCGATGGTGAACGCTTGCGCGTCGCCACGCAGGCCGGGGGCAGCACGGTCAGCCGCGCTGTTCGTCTCAGCCTTGCTGTACTGGGCGGTCACCGAGCCGGCAGCCGTCACCGGCACCACGGCACCGATCGTGTAGATGTTCTGCTTGTAGCTGAACACCTTCAGTTGGCTGTACAGGGCGCTGACCTTGACGACCTTGAAGTCGTACGAAGCACCCAGCGACGCCCACTTGAACTTGGTGTTCTGGGTGTCGGTGGTCTGGTAGCCGCCGGCGACGTTCAGGTCACCCGCCTTGTAGCCCAGACGGCCGCCGTACATCTTGCGGCCTTGCTGGCCTTCGCCGGCTGCCACGTCGAACGAGCCGTACACGCCGCCCAGATCGCTCGGCAGGAAGTACTGGACCAGGTTGTCGGCACGGTTGTTCGTGTCGTAGTTCGTGTTGGCCAGCGTCGTGCCAACCAGACCGAAGCCTTGGTACACGCGGGTCACGTCACCCAGACCGGTGGTGCTGTAGACGTCGAAGTCGTCGACGACCAGACGGGTCGAGGTCTTGCCACGGCCCAGGCGGACTTCACCGAAGTCGCCCATCAGGCTCACGGAAGCACGACGGCTCCAGAAACGGCCGAAGCTGTCGCCGGACGAACCGGAATCAGCAGCCAGACCGGCTTCCAGCCAGAAGCCAGCCTTCAGGCCGCCGCCCAGGTCTTCGACGCCACGGACGCCGAAACGGCTGGAGGAGCTGCCGTCGTTCGTCAGTTGCTTGACGTCGTTGCCATTGGCCTTGGTGTAACGGGCAGCCACGTCGATCACGCCGAACAGCGTGACAGACGATTGAGCGGCAGCGGCACCAGCGAATCCAGCCAGCACAGCCAGCGCGACGAGAGATTTCTTCATTAGAGACTCCTAGATCTTCAATGAGGTTGCGGTTGGTAGATCGCCCGCAAACCAAGCTCCTGCAATGAAGCTGTGGTGTATTGCAACAGGTCCGATCCCGCCTGACCAGCCGCCACCCCGGAAAAGTCCTGATTTCGTTGGATCGAAGCAACGCGTATGGGATTAAAAAATTGTGTCATCACGCATTCGCACAAAGGATCAGCCGGCACTGGAGAACCCCTTGACGCCGGGCTTCTAAACTGCAGAACCACGCCCACCTCGAGCATTCAAGATGGAATTCCAGCCTCCGCGCCCATCGCGCATATTTTCCAGAGCGGACGCGTGGATATCCACGTTCGATCACAGCTTGAAGACGTTGGCGGGTGTCGCGCCAATGGCGAGACCGGCACCGGCAGCGGGGGTTCCAGACGAGCCGCTCGATGAACCGCAGCGCAAGCTGGCCGCGTCGCTGATGCGGGTCAACCATGTGGGCGAAGTCTGCGCGCAGGCGCTTTATCGCGCCCAGGCACTGACCACGGGCGACGTGGCGCTGCGCCAGCACCTGGAACATGCGGCCCAGGAGGAGATCGACCACCTCGCCTGGTGCGCCGGGCGGCTCCAGGCGCTCAACGACCGCCCCAGCCTGCTCAATCCGCTCTGGTACGGCGGCGCCTTCGCGATCGGCGCCGTCGCCGGACTGATCGGGGACCAGGTCAGCCTGGGCTTCGTCATCGAGACCGAACGCCAGGTCGAGGCGCATCTCGCCAGCCACCTGGAGCGGCTTCCCGAGGGCGACCGCAGTTCGCGGGCCATCGTGGCCCAGATGAAGGAGGAGGAAGCCCGCCATGCCGAGGAGGCCCGCGAACTCGGCGGTGTCGATCTGCCCGCGCCGGTGCGGGGCCTGATGCGCCTCGCCGCCAAGCTCATGACGCGAACGGCGCACCACCTCTAGAAAACACCCCCGTCGGCGGCGCCGTCAGCCCTCGACGATCTCCACCGACGTGGTGATCTCCGCAGTCTTCGCCAGCATGATGCTGGCGGAGCAATACTTTTCGTGGGAGAGCTGGACCGCGCGCTCGACCGTGGCCTGCGGCAGGTTCTTCCCGGTCACGACGAAATGCATGTGGATCTTCGTGAAGACCTTCGGATCGACGTCTGCACGGTCGGCGCTCAGCTTGACCTGGCATCCGCGGACATCGTGCCGGCCGCGCTTGAGGATCAGGACGACGTCATAGGCGGTGCAACCGCCAGTGCCCGCCAGCACCGTCTCCATCGGGCGCGGCGCCAGGTTGCGACCGCCACCGTCGGGCGCGCCGTCCATGTTGATCATGTGGCCGCTGCCGGTCTCGGCGATGAAGCTCATGCCGTCGGCGCCCATCCAGTTGATCGTGCATTCCATTCGTCGTTCCTTCATTGCATGGGCCGTTCGAGCCATCCGACAGCACTCTGACCCCATTTTCTGCATTGCCGCCCACCGCGGGCGCGCACTCTGGCGGTGATTTTGCGCATTTAGAGGCCCGACTCCAGGGGCGGAGGCCTCAAAAAATATTGCAGCGCAACATGCATCCCCCTAGAATTCTAGGCATGCGATAGCGCTACCCCACTCTGTAGGGTCAGCCCCGCACCGATTGTCTCCTCCACCGCCTCCATGGTGGATTCAGCCCGAGGCCACAAGCCTCGGGCTTTTTTCGCCTGAACGCACCTGCAGCCCAGCGCAAGGCTGGCTCCTCCAATGGCGAAAGCGCGGCGGCCCTCCGATGCCCGGCACGTCCACGCCTCGGGCAAACCCTGGCTATCATCGTCCGCCCGACTTCCGCCGCGCCCGCGCGGGAGGGGAACTGGAGGGATTTCCATGGCCGGCACCCGCCGCGCGTCGCGCAAGACCACCTCGACGCGCCCATCAGCGCAGCATCCCGCGTTACTCCCTGCCGACCAGAGTTATCTCCAACGGATTCTTAACGCCAAGGTGTATGAGGTCGCGCAAGAAACCTCGCTCGACGCCGCCCGCAATCTCTCCAAGCGCATCGGCAACAAAGTCTGGCTGAAAAGAGAAGATCAACAGCCGGTATTCAGCTTCAAATTGCGGGGCGCCTATAACAAGATGGCAAATCTCGCGCCCGAGCAATTGGCGCGCGGGGTGATTTGCGCATCGGCGGGGAATCATGCCCAGGGGTGGCGCTGTCAGCGAAGAAACTCGGCTGCCGCGCCGTCATCGTGATGCCGGTGACCACACCCAAGGTCAAGATCGATGCCGTCCAGGCACTGGGCGGCGAGGTCGTGCTGGCCGGAGAGTCCTTCACCGACGCCTACGGCCATGCGCTGGAACTCGAACAGCAGCAGGCCTTGAGCTTCGTCCATCCGTTCGACGATCCCGATGTCATCGCCGGCCAGGGCACCATCGCCATGGAACTGCTGCGGCAGCATCCGGGACCGATCGACGCCATCTTCGTCGCGATCGGCGGCGGCGGACTGATCTCGGGCGTGGCGGCGTACATCAAGGCCGTGCGGCCGGAGATCAAGGTCATCGGCGTCCAGACCAAGGACTCGGACGCGATGGTGCGTTCCGTGCGGGCCGGCAAGCGGATCACGCTCAACGACGTGGGCCTGTTCTCGGATGGCACGGCGGTCAAGCTGGTCGGCGAGGAAACCTTCCGCATCTGCCGCGAACTGGTCGACGACTACATCCTGGTCGACACCGACGCCGTCTGCGCCGCGATCAAGGACGTCTTCGTCGACACGCGCAGCATCCTGGAACCGGCTGGCGGGCTGGGCGTCGCGGCCATCAAGCAGTACGCGGCGCAGCACGGGACCCGGGGCGAGACCTACATCGCCATCACCTGCGGCGCCAACATGAACTTCGACCGGCTGCGCTTCGTCGCCGAGCGGGCCGAGGTCGGCGAGGAACGCGAGGCCCTGTTCGCCGTCACCATCCCGGAGGAACGCGGCAGCTTCCGGCGCTTCTGCGAGCTGGTCCAGGGCCGCAGCGTCACGGAGTTCAATTACCGCATCTCCGACCAGCAGGTGGCGCACGTCTTCGTCGGCGTTTCCATCACCAGGCGCGAGGAGGCCGACAAGCTGGTCCGCAGCTTCGAGCGGCACCGGTTCGCCACCGTCGACCTCACCGACGACGAACTGGCCAAGCAGCACGTCCGCCACATGGTCGGCGGACGGACCGAACTCGCGGAGAACGAACGCCTGTTCCGTTTCATCTTCCCGGAGCGGCCCGGCGCGCTGATGCGCTTCCTGTCCAGCATGAGCCCGGACTGGAACATCAGCCTGTTCCATTACCGCAACCAGGGTGCCGACTACGGCCGCATCCTCGTCGGCCTGCAGGTCCCGAAGGGCGACGGCAAGGCATTCAAGACCTTCCTCGACCAGTTGAACTACCCGTACACCGAAGAGACGGACAACCCGGTGTACCGGCTCTTCCTGCGCTGACCGGCGTCAAGCGCCCGTGATCCCGCGGGCGCATCGGCGCGCGTGGGAGCGCGGGGTTACAACTTGACACCAACGGTTGCCCCCGGGACAAGGGGCAGGCGCGGGGCGGCGGGGGCAATTGCCGATGGCCTGTCGGCGGGGCGGCCCGAGAATGGCAGTCCCCATGTCCATTCATCAGTCCCTCATCTCGCCGACCGCCAATCCGGAGCTGGAACGCGCCCTGCGCCAGCGCCTGGAACGCCGCTGCACGCTGGCCGGCCGGCTGGGTGAACTGGAACCGCTTGCCGTGCGGCTGGGTCTGATCCAGGCGACGCAGACACCGAAGTTCCGCGATCCGACGCTGGTGCTGTTCGCCGCCGATCACGGCCTGGCCGTGGACGGCATTGCATTGCCGAACGGCCGCAGCACGCGCGAGCAGGCCCTGCTCGCGCTCCAGCACCGACTGCCCTCCACGGTGTTCGCGCGCAACCAGGGCATGCATGTGACCGTCGTCGACTGCGGCATCGCCGAGCCGCTCAGCCCCCAGCAGCGCCTGCTCGCCCGCAAGATCGCGCACGGGACGCGCAACTCGCGGGCGGGTCCGGCCATGACCGTGGAACAGGCCCATGCCGGTGTGCGCGTCGGCATGGAGATTTCCGACAACCTAGTCGGCAACGTCATCGCCTGCGCGGGATTGGGCCAGGGATCGCTGGAGGCGTCGGCGCTGGTGCTGTCGCGGCTGATGGACATGCCGGTGCAGGACTTCATCATTTCCGGGCCCGACATGTCGCACGACGACCTGTCCCACCTGATGCTGGTGCTTCAAGGCGCACAGCAGCGGCATCGCGAGGTGCAGGAGCCGATGGCGGTCCTCGCGGCATTCGGCGGATTCGAACTGGCGGTGATGGTCGGCGCGATGCTGGTCGCGGCATCGAAGCGGCAGCTGATCCTGGTGGACGGCATCCCCGCGTGCGCGGCCTTGAAGGTGGCGTCCATGATCGCCCCGCCGGTCACGGATTACGCGGTGTTCTGCCGCAGCACGACCCATCGTGGACTGGACGAGGCGCTCCAGCTGTTCCACGCGGCAGCGCTGCTGGAACTCGGCATGGAATGCGGCGATGGCACCGGCTCGACCTTGGCATGGCCACTGGTCCGTTGCGCGGCGGCGCTGCTGACGGAGGTCCAGGACCTGCCCGACGGCGCCATCCATAGTCGTCCGTCCGACCTGCGCGATACGGGATCGGGCAACGCGGGGGCGCTGCACACGGGCTCGGGCCGGGCGACCCTGGGCAGCAAGTACTGACCCCCTGCCTGGCCTGTTCGGCGCTTGGCGCTTGGCGCCCTCGATGGGGCAGGCGCCAGACGCGCTACCTCTTTGGAATTACCTGATCGGATTGTTACTGCCGTCGCCGGGAGGCATCTGCGGCAGCGAACCGGTCACGGCCGTCGGCGGCACGATGCCGTCCGGCCCCGGTGCGCCGGCGTGCGGCTGCATCTGCGGACCGGCGAAGTTCGGCGGCGGGGCCATGCCGCCACCCGGCGCGAACTGTGGCGGCGGCGCGAGCACCAGGTCCGGCGCGCCAGGCGCGAGGCTCAACCGGACGGTCACCGCCGTGCCGGTGCCCAGGCCCACATCGCGACGATTGATCTCGATCAATTTCAGGTCGCCATCGACGGGAAAGCCCATGCGCACGGGCTTCGGCACGCCCCCGGCGGTCGCGATCAGCGCCACGCCCTCACCGGGATAACGTCCGCCCGCCGTCGGTGCGACCACCCCCAGCAGCTGATAACGCGAAGAGGCGGACTCGACCGGGGCCTCCGCCGCCTTGGCGGCAGCGAAGAGTCGAGTCCAGTCGGCGGGGACGCTTTCGGCGATCGCGGATCGCGTCATGGCGGGGGCCTGGGGGCCCTTCACCATCAGCGTCAACGACCAGTACGCGAGGCTCGCCGCCATCGCCGCCCAGACTACGAAGCTTAACCATCGTGCATGCATCCGACGATTATGATGCAGCGCGATGGGCCACCAAGGGCGGCTCCACGAGGATTGCAACACCATGCGTCGACCCTTCTCCAAGTTCTCCCCGCGCCGTGCCCGCGGCTTCACGCTGATCGAACTGATCGTCGCCATCACCATCGTCGCCGTCATGGGCGCGGTGGTCGTGCCGGCGGTGATGAACCACGTGTCCGAAGCGCGCCGCACGGCGGCACGCTCCGATGTCAACACGCTGATGCAGGCGCTCAAGCTCTACAAGATGGACAACGGCCGCTATCCGAGCGGCGAACAGGGCCTGGGCGCGCTCGTGGCCAAGCCCACCAGCGGCCCGGCGGCGCCGAACTGGAAGGTCTACATCGAGAAGCTGCCCAAGGATCCGTGGGGCAATCCGTACCAGTACGACAACCCCGGCCTGAAGGGCGAGATCGACATCTACAGCCTGGGCGGGGACGGCAAGCCGGGCGGCGAAGGTTCCGACGCCGACATCGGATCCTGGGAATAAGCGCGCGGCCTGCCGTGCGCTTCGCTCCCACCCCCACCGACCGCCCAGAGCCGTGCGCGCGCGTCCGTCCGGCCGACTCCAGCGCGGCTTCACGCTGATCGAACTGATCGTCGCGATCACGATCGTGGCGATCGCCAGCGCCACCGTCGCGGTGGCCGTGCGCGACCGGGCCGACGTGCAACTGGAGCGCGAGGCGCTGCACCTGGCCTCGGTGCTCGAGACGGCCCGTTCGGAAGCGCGCGCGGCATCGCTCGACGTGCGCTGGATCCCCGATTCGAGCAACGACGCCACCCGTTACCGCGTCACCGGTCTGCCGGCCGCGCTGGTGAAGCGCCTGGAACTGGAACGTCCCTGGCTGGGCGAGCCGCCGATCGTCGAGATCGAGGGGGCCACCATCAATGGACGCTCGATCCGCCTCGGCCCGGAGCCGCTGATCGGCGCGCAGCGCGTGACGCTGATCCGCGGGGATCACCGCATCACGCTGGCCACCGACGGGCTGCGCCCGTTCGCGATCGCGAAGGGCGGCACATGAGACCCGCCATTCACACGCGGCGCGCGCGCGGATTCACGCTCGTCGAGGTGCTGGTGGCGCTGACCATCGTCGCGCTCTGCCTGGCGGCCGGACTGCGCGCCGCCGGCGCGATGACCTCGAACTCGGACCGGCTCGCGATCAACTCGCTGGCGCAGTGGTGCGCCGAGAACGAACTCACCGAGATGCGCCTGACCAAGGCGTTCCCGGGCATCGGCGACAACAGCGTCAGCTGCTCGCAGCTCGGCCGCGATTTCAACGTCAAGATGATCGTGCGCGGCACCCCGAATCCGAACTTCCGACGCGTCGAGGCCCAGGTGTTCGACGACCGCGACCGGCCGCTGCTGACGATCACCACCATCGTGGGACGCAACTCCTGATGCGCCGCGCGACAGGCCCTTCCCGGCGCGCCGCGCGCGGGTTCACGCTGATCGAGGTCGTCGTCGCGCTCGTCGTGATGGCGGTGATGTCGGTCATGGCGTGGCGCGCGGTCTCGACGCTCACCACCAGCCGCGAGCGCAACGAGGCGGCGATGGATCGCGCGGAGACGCTGCAGACCTTGATCCGCCAATGGGAGCTGGATCTGCGCGAGGTGCAGAAGAGCGACGTGTTCGACGCGCTGACTTTCGACGGCGCGACGCTGCGCATCACGCGCCGTCGCGAGGCCGGTCTGCAGCTGGTGGTCTGGCAGCTCAAGGAAGGCCGGCTGGCGCGGTGGGAGTCGCAGACGCTGGCCAACGCCGATGCCCTGCGGGATGCGTGGTTCCGCAGCCAGCAGCTCAATGCCAAGGAGATGCGGGACCTGCCCGGACTGGATCGTGTGCTCGGCTGGCAGATGTACTTCTTCCAGCAAGGGGCCTGGGCCAACGCGCAATCCTCGCTCGACAGGAACGACGACAAGGACCAGGCGAACAAGTCCCAACCGTCGAACAGCATGCCGGAAGGCGTCCGCATGCGGCTGCAATTCGGCGAGGACAGCGGCTACCGCGGCGAACTGATCCGTGAAGTCGCGGTGGAGGCCGGCAGCTGATGCGCACCGCCCTCCCCGTTCGCCGCGCCGGACGCGATCGTCGCGCGGCGCCGCACTGCTCACCGCGCTGCTCATCGTCGTGCTGGTGACCACCTTGTCCGCCGCCATGCTGTGGCGGCAGTCGCGCTCGATCCAGATCGAGGCCGCCGACCGGGGCCGCGCCCAGGCGGACTGGGTGCTGCAGGGCGCGCTCGACTGGGCCCGGCTGATCCTGGCCGAGGACGCCAAGGCCTCCCGCAGGAACGTCGAGGGGCAGAGCGACAACCTCGGCGAGGTCTGGGCCGTGCCGCTGGCCGAAGCGCGACTCTCCAGCTTCCTGTCGCAGGACGAGAACAAGTCGGAGGACTCCGGCCCGGACGCCTTCCTCTCGGGCCACATCGACGACGCACAGGGCCTGTTCAACCTGCGCAACCTCGAGACGCAGCCGGCACAGCCGCAGCCCGGGCAGGCACCGGACACGCAGGCCGCGCAGAAGGCCATCGACAACCTGAACGCGGCACGCCGGATCTTCCAGCGCGCGGGGATGAGCGCATCGATCGCCGAACAGGTCCAGAAGAATCTCATCGCCTCGGCCGGCGGCAAGGGCGCCGACCAGCAGGGCGACGTGCCCCTGAGACCGGCCCGGATCGACCAGCTGCGCTGGTTCGGCCTCAACGATGAACAGGTCGCGCGGCTGAGCACCCTGGCCGTGCTGCTGCCCAAGGCGCAGACGACACTGAACCTCAACACCGCCTCCCGGGAGGTCATCGCGGACGTCCTGGGCGTGGACCTCGGCGTCGCCGACAGCATCGTCCGGGCCCGTCAGAGCAAGGCGTTCACGGCCTGGGACGAGCGTCTCACGTCACTGGTGGCGGGGATCCCCGCCACCGACACGCGCCAGCAGATGGCCGGCTTCACGTCGGCCTACTTCTTCGTCGAAGGCCAGTTGCGGATGGACGACCGGATCCTGGCGCAGCGGTCCCTGGTGTTCCGGGACGGCACCAATGTGCGCGTCATGGACCGCCAGCGCCTGCAACGCCAGTCGACACTGGCGGGGACGACGACCAACGGCTATGGAGCCACGCCTTGAACGCCCGGGACAGCGTCGCGCGCCACCCACACGCGCTTGAAACGATTGGAAAGAAGAGGGACGGGATGCATGCACTTGTAAGGGGGTCGTCTACGGGCTTGCTCGGGGGCGCCGGAGGCCAATCCGTCATCCAAGCCCTCCTAGAATCCGCGTTCTCATGAGTACCCTGCTCATCCTCCTGCCGGCCAGCCCGCCTCAGAACGGCGCCGCCCCGCACGACTACGAATTCTGGTTCAGCCACGACGCGCAAGCGCCGGCCCACGCACGCGGGCACGGACAGCGCGCCCCGCTGGATGCGATGCCGCACGCCGATCGCGTGGTGCTGCTGCTCGGCGACGACCAGGTCAGCTGGCTTCCGGCGCAACTGCCCAAGATCAAGGGCGCAAAGTTGCGCAGCGCCATCGTCGGCGTGATGGAGGACCATCTGCTCGAAGATCCCGAGCGGCTGCACCTCGCGCTGATGGAGAGTCGCGACATCGACGGCCAGTCGCACTGGATCGCCGTGACCGCACGCGAGCCGCTGCGCACGCATCTGCAGGCGATGGAAGCGGCCGGGCTGATGGTCGAGTCGCTGCGCCCGCTGTCGTGGCCGCAGGCCCCGATGGCAAGGAGGGCGGCCACGTCCACGCCGGTCCCGACGACCGCGCCCGGCTGCGCGTCTTCCGGGCCGACGGCGTCGCCACCTTCCCGCTGGACAGCGGCGGCCTGCGCGGCTGGCTGGGCGAGGACTGGTGGGCCGACGCCCCGGTGTCCGCCAGCCCCGCCGCGGCCGCCCAGGCCGAACAGTGGCTGGGTCGCAAGGTGCAGGTGCTCAACGACACCGATCGCTTCTGGGCCGCCCGCGAGGCGCCGATCAATCTGCTGCAGTTCGACCTGACGCCGCGCCAGCGCGGCTGGCGACGCGTCCATCAGGCGTGGCAGACGCTGCAGACGCCGACCTGGCGGCCGTTCCGCTGGGGCCTCGTGGGCCTGATCGCCACCCAGGTGATCGGCCTGAACGCGATGGCCTGGCAGCAGAGCCGCGCCATCGACGCGCGCAAGGCGGAGCAGGAAGCGTTGCTGCGACAGGCCTTCCCGCAGGTCCGCGTGGTCCGTGACGCCCGCACCCAGATGGTCCGCGAGACCGAGGCGCTGCGCGGCGGCGCGGGTCAGGTCGGTCCCGGCGATCTCGAGGACCTGCTCGGCGCGGTCGCCCGCGTCTGGCCGCCGGGCGAGCCGCCGCTGCCCAACATCCGTTTCGAGCAAGGTCGGCTCCTTCTGGCCGGGCTGTCGCCGCCGCAACGCGCGCAATTGCGCGATCGGCTCGCCCAGGACCCCGTCCTGCGGGTCGCCGAGGACGGCGACGCGCTCCAACTCAGCCTGCGACCCGACAACCGATGAACAGCCTCACGACCATGCAACGGGACCTCGTGGCCCGCTGGCGGGCCGCCGCACCGCGCGACCGACTGATCGCGCGGGTGACCGCCGTGATCGTCAGCCTGCTGCTGCTGTGGCTGATCGCCATCGCGCCGGCCTGGGGCACGCTGCGCAAGGCGCCGGGCGAGATCGACCGGCTCGATCGCGAGCTCCAGCAGATGCGCACCATGGCGCAGCAGGCGCAGGCCTTCAAGCAGGCGGTGCCGGTGTCCACCGAGCAGTCGATGACGGCCCTGAAGGCCGCGACCGCGCGACTGGGGCCGGCCGCCGAACTGACGTTCAGCGGAACGCAGGCCCAGTTGCGGCTGCGCGGCGTGCCGGGCGGTGCGCTGGCGCTGTGGATCAGCGAGGCGCGCCAGGGCGCGCGCGCGCGTCCGCAGGAAGCCGAACTGCAGAACGGTCCGCAGGGTTTCAGCGGCCGGATGACCCTGCAGCTGCCCGCGGCGACGGGACCTGAGCGATGGCACGCAAGTCACGCTTCAGTCAGTCGGCTTTCCAGCAGTCGGCCTTCATGCAGTCGGCCTTCATGATCCTGGCCGCGCCGGGCAAGGTCGTGGCCCTGGTCCGCAACGATCGTGCCGCCGCACGCTGGGCGTGTGTCGGCGCCGTGCTGGGGCTGCTGACCGCGGTCGTCGTCTGGGCCCCGGCGGCGTGGCTGGCCAAGGCGGTGGCGTCGGCGACGAATGAGCGGCTGCTGCTCGCCGACGCGCGCGGCAGCCTCTGGAACGGCAGCGCGCGCGTCATCCTGAGCCCGGGCGAAGGCAGCCGCGACGCGAGCGAACTGCCGCAACGCCTGGGCTGGTCGCTGCGACCGACGTGGATCGACGGCGGCCTGGGCGTGCGGCTGACGCTGGACCAGTCCTGCTGCATCAAGCCCGGCGCGCCGCTGACGGCGGGCTTCGGCATGAATCGCGTCACCGTGCGCCTGCCCGACGCCACGCCCGAACAGCCGTGGATCCGATGGCCGGCGGCGTGGCTGGCGGGACTGGGCACGCCCTGGAACACGCTGGCGCCGGACGGCGTCATCGCCGTCAGCGCACAGGGCTTCGTCTTCGACGGCCGGGGCCAGACGATCAACGTGAGCGGGCTGGCCCTGGTCGAACTGCGCGACTTCTCGTCGCGGCTGGCGCAGGTGTCGCCGCTGGGCAGCTACCGGATGGGCCTGGTCGGCGGCGGTCCGGCGCCGCAGCTGATCCTGACGACGAGCCAGGGTCCATTGCAACTGAGCGGCCAGGGCACCCTGGGCGCGACGCGGACGCAATTCCGCGGCGAGGCGACAGCCGCGCCGGGCAGCGAAGCCGCATTGGCCAATTTGTTGAACATCATCGGGCGCCGCGAGGGCGTGCGCTCGATCATCTCGGTGGGATGAGCATGAACAAGCACATGATGCGACCGACGGCGCTGGGCGTCGCGATCACCCTGATCGCGGGCAGCCTGCCGATGCAGGTCGGCGCACAGGCGAGCCAGCAGCAGAACCGCCGGCAACCCGCCGTGCGCGCGAGCACGCCGGTCACGCTGAACTTCGTCAACACCGACATCGAGGCCGTCTCCCGCGCGATGTCCGCCGCGCTGGGCAAGCCCATCCTCGTCGACCCGCGGGTCAAGGGCACGATGACGCTGACCGCCGAGCAGCCGGTGCCGGTGCAGGAGGCCTACCTGAGCTACCTGGCCTCGCTGCGCGGCATGGGCTTCGCGATGGTCGAGGCAGGCGGGCTGCTGAAGCTCGTGCCCGAGGCCGAAGCCAAGCTGCAGACCGGCTCGGTGACCATCGCCGGTGAATCGCGCTCGCGCGGCGACCAGGTCGTCACGCAGATCTTCAAGCTCAGCCACGAGAACGCGAACAACCTGGTCGCGGTGCTGCGTCCGCTGATCACGCCGAACAACACGATCAACGCGAACCCGGGCAACAACAGCCTGGTCATCACCGACTACGCCGACAACCTGCAGCGCATCAGCCGCATCGTGGCGGCGCTGGACCAGCCGTCCAACACCGACATCGAGGTGATCCCGCTGCGCAACGCGGTGGCCTCGGACATCGTGCAGCTGGTGCAACGGCTGACGGACGGCGGTGGTGGCGCGCAAGGCGTGCAGGTGCAAGGCGGGGGCGGCGGCAGCGGCAGCGTGATGGCCGATCCGCGCAGCAACGCGCTGATCGTGCGCGCGGCCAATCCGGCCAAGCTGATGCAGCTGCGCGCGATGATCGCCAAGCTCGACCAGCCGAGCAGCGACACCGGCGGCAGCATCCGCGTGATCTACCTGAAGAATGCGGACGCGGTGCGTCTGGCCACGGTGCTGCGCGCGGCGTACACCAACAACGCGGGTCCGGGCGCCGGCGGCTCCAACAGCGGCGGCGGCGGCACCGGCAACTTCGCCGGCGCGCAGACCGGGAGCGCAGGACAGTCGGGCGGCTTCGCGGGCAACAGCGGGTCCTTCGGCGGCAGCTCGTCGGGCTCGGGTTCCAGCGGATCGAGCGGCAGCGGCGGCGCCTCGACGCAGGTCAGCCAGACCGCGCAGGTGAGCACCGGCGGCTTCGTCCAGGCCGATCCCGCGACCAACTCGCTGATCATCACGGCGCCGGAGCCGATGTACCGCCAGATCCGCGCGGTCGTCGAGCAGCTCGACACGCGCCGTGCGCAGGTCTACGTCGAAGCGCTGATCGTGAAGGTCGACGCGAGCAAGGCCGGCCAGTTCGGCGTGCAGTTCCAGCAGCTGTTCGGCGAAGGCGCGGTCGGCACCAACTTCGGCACCGGCTTCTCGAACATCCTGAACCTGACCGCCGCCACGGCGGCCGGCACGGATGGCACCAACGGCGTTCCGGGCGCGATCGCGTCCGGAAAGATTCCCACGGGATTGAACGTCGGCATCATCAAGAAGGTCGGCAGCTTGTACACGCTGGGGGCGATCGCCAACGTGCTGGGTTCCGTGGCGGGTACCAACGTGCTCTCCACGCCATCCTTGATCGTCCAGGACAACGAGGAGGCCGATTTGCTGATCGGCAGCAACGTCCCGGTGCTGACCGGCAACTCGACGACGACGTCGGGCACCACGAGCAGCCCCTTCCAGACCTTCGAGCGCCGCGACGTCGGTCTGCGTCTGAAGGTGCGCGCCACCGTCGGCGAGAACGGCACCGTGCGCATGAAGGCGTACCAGGAGAACTCCAGCGTCGTGGCCTCGGTCAACTCGGGCACGCAGGGTCCGACCTTCGACAAGAGCGCGGTGGAGACCTCGGTGACGCTGGAGGACGGTCAGGTGCTGGTGCTCGGCGGCATGTTGAAGGATGAATACACCGATGGCGAGGACAAGGTGCCGGGACTGGGCGACATCCCCATCCTGGGCAACCTGTTCAAGAGCCAGAGCCGCAAGCGGACCAAGTCCAACCTGATGATCTTCCTGCGTCCGGTGGTCCTGCGCACGCCGGAAAGCGCGGCGGCGCTGACGATGGACCGCTACGACGCGATCCGCGCCTACCAGCAGGAATCGCAGCCGAAGAGCACCCTGGTGCTGCCCGACACCGGCGCCCCGCTGCTGCCGGAGAAGCCGGCCTCGGTGCCCGGCGGCACGCTGCCCCAGCAACTGCCGCTGCCGGTGTACCCGGCCTCGTCGCCGGTGCCGGGCCCGGCCAAGGCGCCGGGCGACGCGGCCAGCGGCCCGCAAGGCCGCTGAGCCCGGAGCGATCATGGGCAGCCGCCATCCCCTTCCCTACGCCGTCGCCAAGGCGCAGCAACTGCTGATCGAGGACGACGGCCAGCAGCGCACGCTGTGGGCGTCGCCGGCGCTGACGCTGCCGGTGCTGTCGGAGCTGCAGCGCGTCTACGCGCCGACGCGCATCGAATGCCTGAGCGTCGCCGAGCTGTCGACGCGCATCCAGTCCGCCTATGCCGGCGGCGAGGACAACGCCGCGCTGGTGATCGGCGAGGTCGAGAACGCCGTCGACCTGTCGCGCATGATGCAGGACCTGCCGGCGGTCGAGGACCTGCTGGAAGCCGCCGACGACGCGCCCATCATCCGGATGCTCAACGCGCTGCTGACGCAGGCCGCGAACAACGGCGCGAGCGACATCCACATCGAACCCTACGAGCGCGAGAGCTCGGTGCGCTTCCGCGTCGACGGCACGCTGCGCGAGGTCGTGCGGCCGAACCGCGCGCTGCACGCGGCGCTGATCTCGCGGCTGAAGATCATGGCGGAGCTCGACATCGCCGAGAAGCGGCTGCCGCAGGACGGCCGGATCTCGCTGCGCATCGGTGGCCGCGCGATCGACGTGCGCGTGAGCACGCTGCCGTCGGCGCACGGCGAGCGCGCGGTGCTGCGTCTGCTGGACAAGTCGGAATCGCGCTTCACGCTCGCCGCGCTGGGCATGGACGGCGAGCGGCTGGAACGCTTCCAGCGCGTCGTGCAGCAGCCCCACGGCATCGTGCTGGTGACGGGTCCGACGGGCTCGGGCAAGACGACGACGCTGTATGCGGCGCTGCAGACGGTGGACACGTCGACGACGAACGTGCTGACCGTCGAGGATCCGATCGAATACGAACTGCCCGGCATCGGCCAGACGCAGGTGAACTCGCGGATCGACCTGACCTTCGCGAAGGCGCTGCGTGCGATCCTGCGCCAGGATCCGGACGTGATCATGATCGGCGAAATCCGCGATTACGAGACGGCGCAGATCGCGATCCAGGCCTCGCTGACGGGTCACCTGGTCCTGGCGACGCTGCACACGAACGACGCCGTGAGCGCGGTGACGCGCCTGACCGACATGGGCGTGGAGCCCTTCCTGCTGAGCTCGTCGCTGCTGGGCGTGCTGGCGCAGCGGCTGGTGCGCAAGCTGTGCCCGGTGTGCAAGTCGCCCGAGCCGATCCCCGGCGGCGGCACGCGTTATCACCCGGTGGGCTGCTCGTCCTGCTCGAGCAGCGGCTACAAGGGCCGGACCGGCGTGTACGAACTGATGGTGTGCGACGGCGCGATCCGCAGCCTGATCCACAACCAGGCGCCCGAGTCGGCGCTGCTGGAAGCGGCGCGCGCGAACGGCCTGCGCTCGATGCGCGAGGACGGCGACCGGCTGGTGGCCACGGGCGTCACGTCCGAAGAGGAAGTGCTGCGGGTCACGCGCGAGTGATCGCGGTGATGACACGGACGCACGAGCAGTAGAGACACGAGGTTCCGAGCGATGCCCGCCTTCAAGTACGACGCCCTGGATGCGTCCGGCAAGTCCCGTACGGGCCTGCTGGAAGCGGACACGCTGAAAGCCGCGCGGACGCAGCTGCGGACGCAGGGCCTGGTGCCTTTGGAGGTGAAGGCGGTGGCGGCGCAGCCGGGCAAGCAGTCGCGTTTCACGCGACGCGCATTCAAGGCGGCCGGCCTGGCGGTGTGGACGCGGCAGCTCGCGGGACTCGTCGCGGCGGGGCTGCCGCTGGAGCGCTCGATGGCCGCGCTGGCCGACGAAGCCGACGATCCGCGCCAGCGCGAACTGATGTCGCAGCTGAAGGCGGAGATCAACGCGGGCTCGTCGTTCGCGCGTGCGCTGGGCCTCGCACCGCGTGAGTTCGACGACGTCTACCGCGCGGTGGTCGCCGCCGGCGAGCAGAGCGGCGCGCTCGGCCCCGTGCTGGAGAGCCTGGCGGACGACCTCGAGGAACAGCAGCGGCTGCGCTCGGAGCTGTTCGGCGCGCTGGCGTATCCGGTGATCGTCTGCATCATCGCGGTGCTGGCGGTGAGCTTCCTGCTGACCTACGTCGTGCCGCAGGTGGCGGCGGTGTTCACGCAGACGCGGCAGACCCTGCCGCTGCTGACGCGCATCATGATGGGCACCTCCGACGTGCTGAGGAACTGGGGCCTGGTGATCCTGATCGTCGTGGTCGGCGGGGCTTTCGGCATGCGGCAGGTGCTCAAGCGCGACGGACCGCGCCAGCGCTTCGACGCGGCCTTCCTGAACGTGCCGGTGCTGGGCCGGCTGGCGCGCGGGTACAACGCGGCGCGCTTCTCGGGCACGCTGGCGATGCTGGCGGGCGCGGGGGTGCCGATCCTGAAGGCGCTGCAGGCCGCGGCGGAGACGCTGTCCAACAGCGCGATGCGCGCCGACGCGATGGACGCGCTGGTGCAGGTCCGCGAAGGCGCGCCGCTGGGCGCGGCGCTCGCGGGCAAGAAGCGCTTCCCGGGGCTGCTGTCGATGTTCGCCCGGCTGGGCGAGCAGACCGGCCAGTTGCCCGACATGCTGCAGCGCGCGGCCAAGCAGCTCGGCAATGAGGTGAAGCGCCGCGCGATGACGCTGGCCACGCTGCTGGAACCGCTGCTGATCGTGGCGATGGGCGGCGTGGTGATGCTGATCGTGCTGTCGGTCCTGCTGCCGATCATCGACATGAACAAGCTGGCGGCGCAGTAAGGCCGGCCCCGCCGGCGCCCACGCGCCGATCCCCGGTGTCGGGCTGCGGCCTATCATCCGGCCCATGCCTGCCTCCCTCGACGGCCGCCTGGTGGTGGCCCTTTCCTCCCGCGCGCTGTTCGACTTCGAAGAAGAGAACCAGCTCTTCGAGAACAGCGACGACCGCGCCTACATGCGCCTGCAGCAGCAGCGCCTGGACGAGCCCGCCAAGCCCGGCACCGCGTTCTCCCTCGTGCGCAAGCTGCTCGCCTTCAACGCGCCGGGCGGGACGCCCCGCGTCGAGGTCGTCGTGCTGTCGCGTAACGACCCGATCTCCGGCATGCGCGTGTTCCGCTCCGCGCAGCATTACGGCCTGAACATCGAACGCGGCGTCTTCACGCGTGGCCACAGCCCCTGGCGCTACCTGAAACCGCTCAAGGCGCAGCTGTTCCTCTCCGCCAATGAGGACGACGTGCGATCTGCGCTCGTCGCGGGCGTCGCGGCGGCCCGTGTTTTCCCGCAGTCGGCGCGCGCCTCCGCCGCCTATCCGGATGAATTGCGCATCGCCTTCGACGGCGACGCGGTGCTCTTCTCCGACGAGGCCGAACAGGTCTACCAGCGCGACGGCCTCGACGCCTTCCAGGAGCACGAGATCGCCCGCAAGCTGACCCCGCTGCCCGCCGGTCCGTTCAAGCAGGTGCTGCATGAACTTCAGCGCCTGCAGGACGCGCCCACCGTGCCGATGCGCCTGCGCACCGCGCTCGTCACCGCCCGCAGCGCCCCCGCCCATGAGCGCGCCATCCGCACGCTGATGGACTGGGACGTCGAGGTCGATGAAGCCATGTTCCTGGGCGGCCTGCCCAAGGGCGAATTCCTGCGCGAGTTCGAGCCCGACTTCTTCTTCGACGACCAGCATGGCCACATCGAGAACGCCGTCCCCCACGTGCCCGCCGGGCACGTGGCCATGGGGGTGACGAACCGCTGACGCCGGAACGCGGCGCCAGAATCCGCGCCGCATGACTTCCGGCTGCCGTCAGGCCGGCCCCCTCCTCATCCACATTCCGACGTTCCGCCCCGGACTCCCACAAGGAAGATCACGATGCGCATCACGCTCCGTCGCCTGGCCATCGCCACGGCCTGCTCGATGGCCACCCTCGCCATCGCCGCCGAATCCACCGCCCCCACCGCCTCCGCGGTCGCCAGCTCGGTTGCGGCTGCGGGAACCGCCGACGCCGTCGCCCGCCGTGCCCCCGCCCGGCCAGCCGTCACGGATCCCTCGCTCGGCTTCTATCGCCAGCCCGCGCTGCGCGGCGGCCGGCTGGTCTTCGTCGCGGAAGGCGACCTCTGGCAGGCCAACGCCGCCGGCGGCACCGCCCAGCGCATCACCACGCATGGCGGCGCCGAGACCTTCCCGGCCATCTCGCCCGACGGCCGCTGGATCGCCTTCGTCGGCCAGCAGGAATCGGCCGGCGACGTGTTCGTGATGCCGGCAGCCGGCGGCGTCGCCCGCCGCCTGACCTGGGACACCGGCGCCGTGCGCGTCTGGGGCGTCACCGCCGAGAACGAGGTGCTCTACTCCGGCGCCACCGAGCGCGGCGAACCCGGCACCCAGCTGCATCTGGTCTCCCTGATCACCGGCGCGCACCGCGCGCTGCCCGTCGGCCAGGCCAGCGACGGCGCGCTCAGCACCGACGGCAAGACCCTGTACTTCACCCGCAACGGCCTGCGCGGCGACAACGCCCGCCAGTACCGCGGCGGCGCCCTCGCCCGGCTGTGGGTGATGGATCTCTCCAGCACCGCCGAAGCGAGACCGCTGCTGCCCGAAGGCGCCAACGACCGCCGCCCGATGCCCTACACGGACGCGTCCGGCACTGCCCGCATCGCCTTCCTGTCCGACCGCGACGGCACCTACAACCTGTGGTCCGTGAAGGCCGACGGCTCCGATCCGCGCCAGCACACCCGACACAAGGGCTGGGACGTCCGTCATGCGAGCCTGGATGGGGCGCAGGCGGTCTATGCGCTCGGCGCCGACCTCTACCGCATCGACCTCAATGGCAGTGGCAGCGGCAGCGGCAGCGCCTCCGAGCAGAAGATCGCCATCAGCCTGGGCGGCGACTACGACCAGCAGCGCAAGCGCTGGGTCACCCGTCCGCAGGACTACCTGACCGCCGTCTCGCTGTCGCCCAACGGCGAGCAGGTCGTGATGACCTCGCGCGGCCGTCTGGCCACGCAAGGCGTCGGTCCGCTGCGTCGTGCCGAGTTGCCCGTGCCCGCCGCCCTGACCGACGCCGGCCGCTGCCGCGACAACGCCTTCAGCGGCGACAGCCAGTCGGTGTTCGCGCTCTGCGACTTCAGCGGTGAACTCGAGATCTGGCGCTTCGCCGCCAACGGCACCGGCCAGCCCAAGCAGATCACCGAAGGCGCGGTCGCGATGCGGCGCACGCTGTCGCCGTCGCCGGACGGCCGCTGGATCGCGCACGCCGACAAGGAAGGTCGCCTCTTCCTGACCGACCTCAAGCATCCGAACCGCGCCGCGGCAACCCGCGAAGTCGACCACGATCAACTGGGCGACGGCGCGCAGTTCATGACCTGGTCCGCCGACGGCAAGGCGATGGCCTACGTCCGCAACACCAGCAACCCCTACCGCGAGCAGCTGATGCTGCTGACCGTCGCCGACGGCAAGGTCCACCAGCTCGGCAGCGACCGTTACGCCGCCACCGCGCCGGCCTTCAGCCCCGACGGCCAGTGGCTGTACTTCCTGTCGCGCCGCACCTTCAACGTGACCGGCAACCCCGGCCCCTGGGGCGACCGCAACATGGGCCCGTACTTCGACCGCGGCTGGAAGGTCTACGCGCTGGCGCTGCAGCCGGGTCTGCGTTTCCCGTTCGCCGCACCGGACGAACTGCAGTCGATGAAGGCCAAGGAAGAGGCCGAGGTCCGCGAGCAGGAGAAGGACAAGCCCGACAACAAGGAGTCCAAGCAGAAGGTCGAGGAGGCCAAGGCCGCGGCCGTGAAGGACACCAAACCGGCGCCCAAGGGCAAGCCGGAGATCCAGATCCCCGGCCTCTCGCTGCGCCTGTACGAGGTGCCGGTCACGCCGGCCAACTACAACGCGCTGGCGGTCGACTCGAAGCGGCTGTACCTGCAGGAAGGCACCTTCCTGCGCCAGCTGCCGATCGGCCCGCAGGAATCGAAGCTCGAGACCTTCTCCGAAGGCGTCGCCTTCTGGGACCTGAGCGCCGACGGCAAGAAGCTGATGATCCGCCGTCCGGCCGCGCCGGGCGCCGCGCCGGAGATCCTGATCGTCGACGCGGGTCCGAAGATCCCGGGCGACCTGGAGAAGGCGCGCGTGCGCTGGACCGACTGGCAGATCGCCGTCGATCCGAAGGCCGAATGGCGCCAGCTCTTCAACGATGCGTGGCGCATGCAGCGCGACTTCTTCTACGACAAGGACATGCACGGCGTGGACTGGGTCGCGATGAAGGCGAAGTACGCACCGCTGGTCGAGCGCGTCACGGAGCGCAACGAACTCGCTGAAATCATGGCGCAGATGGTCGGCGAGCTGAGCCTGCTGCACAGCCAGGTCGCGCCGGGCGAGGTGCGCCGCGGCGTCGAGGAGCCGGGCTTCGCCGGCCTGGGCGCGCAGCTGGATCGCGATCCGAAGGGCTGGAAGATCGCCCGCATCTACGCCGGCGATCCGGAGCTGCCGTCCGAGGCCGCCCCGCTGGCGGCGCCAGGACTGAACCTGCCGGTGGGCACGGTGATCACGCAGATCAACGGCCGCGACGCCACGCAGGTCCCCGACCCGAGCGAACTGATGCGCGGCCAGGCCGGCAAGCAGGTGCTGCTGCAGGTGCGCGAGCCGTCGGGCAAGGAGCGCCCGGTCGTGGTCACGCCGGTCGACATGCGGCGCGAAGGACAGCTCCGTGTCAACGACTGGCGCTTCAGCCGTGGCAAGCTCGTCGACAAGGCCGCCGACGGCAAGATCGGCTACCTGCACCTGCGCGCGATGACCCGCGACGACATCGGCGACTTCGTCCGCGAGTTCTACGCCCAGAGCGAGCGCGAAGGTCTCATCATCGACGTCCGCCACAACAACGGCGGCAACATCGACAGCTGGATCCTGCAGACGCTGCTGCGTCGCGCCTGGGCGTTCTGGCAGCCACGCTCGCCGTATGCGAGCAAGCCGTATCCGAACATGCAGCAGGTGTTCCGCGGCAAGGTCGTCGTGATCGCCAACGAGGAAACCTACTCCGACGGGGAAACCTTCTCCGAAGGCTTCAAGCGCCTGGGCCTCGGACCGGTCATCGGCAAGACGACCTCGGGTGCGGGCGTGTGGCTGTCGGATCAGAACCGGCTGATGGACAACGGGCTGATGCGCTCGGCGGAGAACGGGCAGATCACCATCGACGGCCAGTTCCTGGTCGAAGGCAAGGGCGTGACGCCGGACATCGAGGTCGACAACCCGCCGCGCGCCACCGCGAACGGCCAGGATGCGCAGCTCGATGCGGCAATCTCCTGGCTCAAGGACGCGATCGCCAAGGACCCGATCAAGACGCCGAAGCCAGGGCCGTATCTGCGACCGATCAAGCAGTAACTATGAGGGGCCGGGCGCGGCCCTGCACAGGATAGGAGGCCTCGCGTCCGCGAACCTCCCACCCTGTTCCGGTCCCGGTGACACTCGCTGTCCACCAATGAAAACGGGAGGCCTTGGCCTCCCGTTTGTCGTTGCTGTCGTGCGTTCAGCTCAGCGTGACGCGCGCGAATTGGCGCTTGCCGACCTGCAGCACCATCGTGCCGGCCTCGACCTTCAAGGCCTTGTCGCTGATCGTGACGCCGTCGATCTTGACGCCGCCCTGCTCGATCTTGCGGTTGCCCTCGCCGTTCGACGGCACCAGGTTCGCCGCCTTCAGCAAGGCCGCGATGCCCATCGGGGCGCCGCTCAACGAGATCTCGGGGATGTCGTCCGGGATGCCGCCGCGGGCACGGTTGTTGAAGTCCGCTTCGGCATCTTCCGCCGCCTGCGCGCTGTGGAAACGCGCGGTGATCTCCTTGGCGAGCATCACCTTCGCTTCCTTCGGATTGCGCCCGCCCTCGATCTCGCGCTTCAGCGCGGCGATCTCCTCGATGGACTTGAAGCTCAGCAGGTCGAACCACTTCCACATCTGCACGTCGCTGATCGACAGGATCTTGGCGAACATGCCGTTGGCCGGCTCGGTGATGCCCACGTAGTTGTTCTTGGACTTGGACATCTTCTCGACGCCGTCCAGGCCCTCGAGCAGCGGCATCGTCAGGATGCACTGCGATTCCTGACCGTACTCGGCCTGCAGGTGCCGGCCCATCAGCAGATTGAATTTCTGGTCGGTGCCGCCGAGCTCCAGGTCGGACTTCAGCGCCACCGAGTCGTAGCCCTGCATCAGCGGGTAGAGGAACTCGTGCACCGAGATCGGCGTGCCGGCCGCGTAGCGCTTGGTGAAGTCGTCGCGCTCCATCATGCGGGCCACGGTGTACTTCGCCGCCAGCTGGATGAGGCCGCGCGCGCCCAGCGGATCGCTCCATTCGCTGTTGTAGCGGATCTCGGTGCGCGCCGGGTCCAGCACCAGGCTGGCCTGCTTGTAGTAGGTCTCGGCGTTGTGCTTGATCTGCTCCGGCGTCAGCGGCGGACGCGTCGCGTTGCGGCCGGACGGGTCGCCGATCATCGAGGTGAAGTCGCCGATCAGGAAGATCACCTGGTGGCCCAGGTCCTGCAGCTGGCGCATCTTGTTGAGCACCACCGTGTGGCCGACGTGGATGTCGGGGGCGGTCGGGTCCAGGCCCAGCTTGATGCGCAAGGGCTGACCGGTGGCCTCGGACCGCGCCAGCTTCTTCAGCCATTCGTCCTGCGGCAGCAATTCCTCACAGCCGCGCAGCGATTGCTGCATTGCATGACGGACACTATCCGTGATCGGGAATTCGGTGGCCGGCGCCGCTTGGGTTCGGATGTCAGACATGGCACTTCGGAGCCCGCACGGGCTTACGTAAAGTCTTGATTTATCGGGTTTTCTAGCATCTGTAACCCGGGCCCGCCGCTATACTTTCGGCTGTTTTTGCGGGGCGCCAAGAGGGCAATTCACATGCCTGACCTGTCGCTGCAACGCAAGACGGCGATTCTAGTGGACGGTCTGCCGAATGCTCCGGACGCCCCTCAGGGCGTCCTTCGCTTGACAGGCCACCGAATCCCGGTCCGGGCCATCCGGCCACGCGCTCTCCAGGCGTGGCGGCGGATGGCGCCCCTCAGGCTCCAGAAAAAGGTCTTCGGCGCGTGATGAATTGGAATGACGAATGGCAGCGCGTGCAGCGCACCCTCGCTCGCGCCGAATCCTTCGCGGCCAAACACCCCCGCGCCCTGACCGGCACCGTGGTCGGCGTCCTGAGCGGCTTTGCCGTGACCGCCTTCGGCGTCGCGCCGCTGGCCCCTGACGCCGCGGACCTTCCGCAACGTGTCATCTCCGAATCCATCCCGCTGCAATCGCTGGACGCGCAACTGGCCGACCTGGCCGCGTTCGATCCAGGCCTGTCGCGCAGCGATGTCACCCGCGCCGCCGATACCGCCGATGTGCTGCTCAAGCGCATGGGCGCATTCGACTCGGCCGCCGCGTCGTTCCTGCGCACCGACGACACCGCCCGGAAGCTGTTGACCGGCCGGATCGGCAAGCGCGTGCAAGTCGTCGCGACCGCTAGCGGCGAGGTGCAGTCCCTGGTGGCCCGCTACGCCGCCGAATCCAACGATCAGCTGGACACCCATTTCACGCGCCTGAGCATCACGCGCCAGGGCGACAAGTTCGTCTCGAAGCTCGAGACCGTGGCGTACGAGACGCAGACACGCCTGGGCAGCGGCACGATCCAGTCTTCGCTGTTCGCCGCGACCGACGAGGCCAACGTGCCCGACGCGATCGCCACGCAGTTGGCGGACATGTTCTCGGGCGACATCGACTTCCACCGCGAACTGCGCAAGGGCGACCGCTTCTCGCTGGTCTACGAAACCCTGACCGCCGATGGCGAACCCATCACCTGGGGCAACCGCTCGGGCCGCCTGCTGGCTGCCGAGTTCGTGAACAACGGCAAGAACTATCAGTCGGTGCTGTTCCGCGACCCGGCCAGCGGCAAGAGCAACTACTACGGCTTCGACGGCGAGAGCAAGCGCCGCTCGTTCCTGGCAAGCCCGATGGAGTTCTCGCGCGTCACCTCGGGCTTCGCGATGCGTTTCCATCCGATCCTGCAGACGTGGCGCCAGCATCAGGGCATCGACTACGGCGCGCCGACGGGCACTGCGGTGCGCAGCGTCGGCGATGGCAACGTCGAGTTCGCCGGCTGGCAGAACGGCTTCGGCAATGTCATCCAGCTCAAGCACAGTGGCAGCCGCATGACGGTCTATGCCCACCTGAGCCGGATCGACGTCAAGAAGGGCCAGAAGATCGAGCAGGGCCAGAAGATCGGTGCCGTCGGCTCGACCGGCTGGGCCACCGGGCCGCATCTGCACTTCGAATTCCGCGTCAACGGCAAGCAGCAGGATCCGCGCGTGATCGCCCGGGCCTCCGAGGCGGTCACACTGCCCGCGACCGCCAAGGCAGCCTTCCAGTCGCAGGTCGCCAGCGCGAAGAACGCACTCGAGGCCGCCGCCTCGATCCACGACGGCGTCGTCGGCGAGTAAGTCAGCCAGCGCTCGCTCAAGCGCTTCGCTGGAATAGCCGCACGCCCGCCCCTTCCGCCACCGCCCCTTCCGCCATGAAGAAGTCTGGCGTCGAGCTCTACATCGGACTGATGTCCGGCACCTCGCTCGACGGCGTCGACGCGGTGCTGCTGCGCGCCGAGTCCGACGGGCGCGTCCAGGCCCTGGCCCACGACTACCAGCCTTTCAGCCCCGAGTTGCGCGCGGAACTGCTGGCGCTCAACAGCCCCGGCATCAACGAACTGCAGCGCGCGGCGCTTGCCGGCAATGCGGTCACTCGCGCTTATGCCCAGGCATGCCGGTCGCTGCTGACCGCGCAGCGGCTTGCCCCTCGGGAGATCCGTGCACTCGGCGCGCACGGGCAGACCGTCCGGCACCGCCCCGGCGAGTTCGACGGCACCGGCTTCACCCTGCAACTGCTCAACGCCCCCTGTTGGCCGAACTCAGCGGCATCGCGGTCGTCCACGACCTTCGCACCCGCGATCTCGCGGCCGGTGGCCAGGGCGCGCCGCTGGTGCCCGCCTTCCATCGCGCGGTGCTGGCACAGGACGGCACCGACGTCGTCGTGCTGAACGTCGGCGGCATCAGCAATGTGAGCCTGCTCTGGGCAGACGGTCGCAGTGGCGGCTTCGATTGCGGACCGGGCAACTGCCTGATGGACGGCTGGATCCAGCGCCATCAAGGTGCCGCCTACGACGCCGGCGGGCAATGGGCCGCGCAGGGCCAGGTCCATACAGGCCTGCTCAACGCCTTGTTGGATGAACCCTACTTCCGCCAACCCCCTCCGCGCAGCACGGGGCGGGATCTGTTCCACCTGGGCTGGCTCGATGCCCGGATCGCAGCGCACGCACCGCGCGCGTCTGCCGTCGACGTGCAGGCGACGCTGCTTGAGTTGAGCGCACTGTGCGTGCTCGACAGCCTGGTCGCCTTCGCACCCGGCGCATGGCGCGAGTTGCTGGTCTGCGGCGGCGGCGCATTCAACGACACGCTGCTGAAGCGCCTCCAGGCGCTGCTACCCACCGTCGCGATCCGCACGACCGCAGCCAAGGGACTCCCGCCGATGCAGGTCGAGGGCGCCGCCTTCGCCTGGCTGGCGATGCGCCATGTGCACGGCCTGCCCGGCAACCTGCCGACGGCGACCGGGGCATCCGGCTTGCGCGTGCTGGGCAGCTACACGCCCGCCTGATCGACGCCTCGCAGCAAACTCCGCGTTTCAGAAACGACAAGACCGCCCGAAGGCGGTCCTTGTCATTCAGCCCGGAGGCCGAAGCATCCGACGAATCCGGCGTTTCCGCCGCTCAGACGGAGAAGCTCGACCCGCAACCACAGGTGGTTTGCGCGTTCGGATTCTTGATCACGAACTGGGCGCCTTGCAGGTCTTCCTTGTAGTCGATCTCGGCGCCGACCAGGTACTGCAGGCTCATGGCGTCGATCAGCAGCGTCACGCCGTTCTTGGCCATCTGCGTGTCGTCGTCATTCACAGCTTCGTCGAAGGTGAAGCCGTACTGGAAGCCGGAGCAACCGCCCCCTGCACGAACACGCGCAGCTTCAGTTCCGGATTGCCTTCTTCCAGCACCAGCTCGCGCACCTTCTCGGCCGCACTGTCGGTGAAGACCAGCGGCGCCGGCATGCCGCCCAGATCGGTGGATTGCGTTTCGAGGACTGCGCTCATCGTGGATCCTGTTGTGTCGGAGGAATGGCGGGATTATCTCAAAGGCCCCGCGTGAGGAGCGGACCCTTGGAGATAGCCCCTTCGACAGGATATGCACCCTGTCGAACAAAAAACAAGGCCGCTGAAGCAGCGGCCTTGTCCTTGAGCTTTCGCCACCGATGACATCCCAACCCGGATGCCACCAGCGGACGGAAGTCGATCAGCGCTTGCTGAACTGCTTCCGGCGACGGGCGCCGTGCAGACCGACCTTCTTACGCTCGACTTCACGCGCGTCACGCGTGACGAAGCCAGCGCGGCTCAGTTCGGGCTTCAGGGCCGAGTCATAGTCGATCAGCGCGCGGGTGATACCCAGGCGGACCGCGCCGGCTTGGCCGGACTCGCCGCCGCCGTGCACGTTGACCTTGATGTCGAACGCTTCACCATTGTTCGTCAACAGCAGAGGCTGGCGCGAAATCATGATGGACGTCTGACGGCCGAAGTACTGCTCGATCGAGCGGCCATTCACCGTGATCTGGCCAGTGCCCTTCTTGATGAAGACACGTGCCACAGACGACTTGCGACGGCCGGTACCGTAGTTCCAGTTTCCGATCATCTCCGCTCCTTAGATTTCCAGCGCCTTGGGCTGCTGGGCGGTGTGCGGATGCGTGTCGCCCGCATACACCTTCAGCTTCTTGATCATCGCGTAGCCGAGCGGGCCCTTGGGCAGCATGCCCTTGACGGCCTTTTCCAGGGCACGGCCCGGATGCTTGGCTTGCATGTCCTTGAACTTGGTGGCGTAGATGCCGCCCGGGAAACCCGAGTGACGGTAGTACACCTTGTCCGTGGCCTTGTTGCCAGTGACGCGCAGCTTCTCGGCGTTGATGATGACGATGAAGTCACCGGTATCGACGTGAGGCGTGTAGATGGCCTTGTGCTTGCCGCGCAAACGGAGTGCCACTTCGCTGGCAACACGTCCGAGCACCTTGTCGGTGGCGTCAATCACAAACCACTCGTGCGTCACTTCGGCCGGCTTGGCGCTGAAGGTCTTCATGAGATTCTTTCAAAAGGCGAAACTTCGGGCGATCTGCCCCCGTACGCTCGGTGCACGCTTGTCTGCGATGTCACAGTCAATGTGATTCGCTGCGGCCTCTCACGGACGTTCCCCCGCTGCCTTGGAAACGGGAAAGCCGACGAGTCTAGCAGAACCCGCCCGAAAGCCCAAGCCCCGGCTGCTGGCGCCACGCCGCGCGGCCCGCCGGCTGATCCGCGCCGCCGATTTGTGACGCCTCCGGACAGGCACCGGCGCCGTTCCCCGCTAGCATCCCTCCCCATCGCCCAGCCCGCCATGTCCACCCCGTCCGATCCCCGCCCGACCACGCCCGAGCCGAAGGTGCCGGAGACGACGCCACCGTCCCGCTGGAGCCCGCGCGCGATGCTGGCCCGCTGGACCGGCTGGGTGCCGATCCGTTCGCTGGGCAAGCGCCACCGCAAGCGCATCCTGCAGCACCTGCTCGCGCTGGGCGAGCGCGACCGCTACCTGCGCTTCGGTTACCCGGCGCGCGACGAGCAGATCGGGAAATACGTCGCCGGCCTGGACCTTGTCCGCGACGAGGTGCTGGGCATCTTCAACCGCCGCCTGCAGTTGATCGCCGTGGCCCACCTGGCCTACGCCCCCGCGCCGCAGATCAGGGGGCGGCCGGCGATGGCGGAATTCGGCGTCTCGGTGGCCACGTCCGCCCGCGGCAAGGGCTTCGGCGGCCGACTGTTCGAGCGCGCCTCGCTGCACGCGCGCAACCGCGGCATCGACACGTTGTTCATTCACGCGCTGAGCGAGAACGCACCGATGCTGAAGATCGCCCGCAACGCCGGCGCGACGGTCGAGCGCGACGGCGGCGAATCCGAGGCCTGGCTGCGCCTGCCGCCGGATTCGGTCTCCTCGCATGTGGACGAGGCCCTGGAGCGCCACATGGCCGAATGGGATTTCCAGTTCAAGCGCCACATGCGCACCGTCGGCGACTTCCTGGATGGTGTGGCCGAGGTGAAGTCCCGGATCCGCAAGGTGCGGGACCGCTCCGACGACCCGGGCTCGAAACGCTGATCGCACAGGTAGCGGTTTCATTCCCTGGGGACACACCCGATTCCAGGGGGTGGCGGGGTGAGTTTGGATGCAATTTGTAACGCCTTTCCGCTACATTCCCGCGATTCGCCCGGTACGGTGTGTCCGATTCGCTGCTCCCGTGCGTCCTCCGGCGTCGTCGAGCGCCATCCGTCCGGTCCGGCCAGCTCATTGGGCTCATTGGGATATGCAGAACCTGCTTCCGTGGATCATCGCGGGACTGTCGGCGCTGGCAGTCCTGGGACTGGCCGCCGCGCTCCTGCTGCGGCGCCCGCGCCGTGAGCGCAAGCCGCTGCCCACGGAGTGGTCGCTCAACGCCCGCCCCGTCTTCAGCGCCGACGAACGCCGCGTCTTCCGACTGCTGCGCGAGGCCCTCCCCCACCATGTCGTCATGTGCAAGCTGCCGATGGTGCGCTTCTGCCAGCCGACCGAGGCCCGCGACGTGCGCTACTGGTATGAGCTGCTGGGCGGCATCAGCGTGAATTTCGCGATCTGCAGTCCCAACGGGCGCGTGCTGGCCGCCATCGACATCGAGACCGACCGTCCGGGCTCCACCCGCAGCCTGCAGATCAAGCAGGCGGTCCTGGCCGCGTGCCGCATCCGCTACCTGCGCTCGTCGGTGGACAAGCTCCCGAGCGCCACCGAATTGCAACTGCTCGTGCCCTACAGCAACCAGGGCAGCCGCGCCGGCATGGCGGCGATGCCGCGCGGCAGCGCCCCCATCTTCCCAGCGCGCCGCCGGCCGCGGCCCCGCGCCGTCCGGCCCCGGCCGCGCCCGCGACCTCGCGCAACACGCTCTGGAACGACTCCCCGGTGTTCAGCGACTCCTTTTTGCGCCGGACAGCCGCTACGACGCGTTCGGCGGCGAGTCGATGCAGGCGCCGCTGCCGTCGGCGGAACCGCGGGCCCGCGGCTACCGTCCGCGAGCCGGAACGCACGAGGCGTCCGGTTTCCGCGACTCGCAGCTCCGGGACCCGCATGCGCGCGATCCGCAGTTCCGCGACTCCCAGTTCGGACGCGATTTCCCGACCCTGCCCGGCGGCGAGCTGCCGGATCCCGACATCGGCGGCGTGGTGGTCGACTCGCCCCGCTACGGGCGGCGCTAAGCTACGCCCCTGCCCGCTTCTCGAGGACACGACGGCGCTCCGGCGCCGTTTTTGCTGCCCTCGCCGCTCCGATGACTGACATGACGGCCGGTTTCGGCCTCCTGACCCCCGAACTGATGCTCGATGCGCTCGAGCATGCGGGACTGCGCCCCGACGGCCGGCTGCTACAGCTGAACTCCTACGAGAACCGCGTGCTGATGGCCCATCTGGAGGACGGCGCGGCAGTGGTCGCGAAGTTCTACCGGCCTGGCCGCTGGAGCAATGCGCAGATCCTCGAGGAGCACGCGTTTGCCAGGGCACTCGCCGAGGCGGAAGTGCCCGTCGTCGCGCCGTTGGCGCTGAAGGACGGCGCGGACGACCGCGCGGCGGCCAGCACCCTGGGACATTTCCAGGGGCAGCGCTTCGCGGTGACGCCGCGCCAGGGCGGCCGCGCGCCGGAGCTCGAGGATCCCGAGGTGCTGCGCTGGATCGGCCGGCTGCTCGCGCGACTGCACGAGGTCGGCCAACGCGAGCCCTTCGAGCACCGTCTGTCCTGGAACAGCGCCGCGCCCGCGCGGGAAGCACGCGACTGGCTGCGTGCGCACGACACCTTGGCGCCGGAGGTCTCGAACGACTGGCACGACGCAGCCGCGCGCTGCATCGATGCCATCGATGCCGCCTTCGATGCGCTGCCCGATCGCCGCGCGCTGCGTCTGCATGGGGACTGCCATCCGGGCAACATCCTCTGGACGCCGGATCGCGGCCCGCATTTCGTGGACCTCGACGATGCCGTCCAGGGCCCCGCGGTGCAGGATCTGTGGATGATGCTGTCGGGGGAGCCGGAGGCCGCACGCCGCCAGCTCGACGCGCTGCTCGACGGCTACGAGAGCGTGCGCGAATTCGACTGGCGCGAACTGAAGCTGGTCGAGGCGCTTCGCACGCAGCGGATGATCCACCACAGCGCCTGGCTGGCGCGACGCTGGGATGACCCGGCGTTCCCGGCGGCCTTCCCCTGGTTCGGCACGCCCAACTACTGGAGCGACCAGGTCGTGAAGCTGCGGGAGCAGCTCGAGGCGATGCGCGCGCAAGCCGAGCCCCAGCCCAACTGGCACGGTTGAAGGCACGGCTGAAGGCACGGTCGAGGAACACCGTCCCCGGCCAGATCCGGCAGTGCACCGGCAACGCCAGCCGGAGCCTGCGTTCCGAGGGGCAGCCGCCGCGGCATGAGCGCGCGGCGGCGGAACGACATCAGCCCAGCAGCAGCGCGTTGACGCGTTTCACGTAGGCCGCGGGGTCCTCGAGCACACCTCCTTCGGCCAGCAGCGCCTGGTCGAACAGCACCTGCGCCAGATCACCGAAGCGGCCGTCGTCACCCTCGATCGCGCCCAGCTTCTTCACCAGGGCGTGGTCGGGGTTGATCTCCAGCGTCGGCTGCGACACCGGCGCGGTCTGACCCGCCTGCTTCAGCATCCGGGCCAGGTGGCCGCTGATGTCGTGCTCCTCGACCACGATGCAGGCCGGCGAATCCACCAGCCGCGTCGTGACGCGCACATCCTTGGCGCGACCTTCCAGCGCGGTCTTCAGCCGGTCCAGCACCGGCTTGAACTGCTCGGCGGCTTCCTCGGCCTTCTTCTTCTCTTCCTCGTCCTGGAGCTGGCCGAGATCGACGGCGCCCTTGGCGACCGACTGCAGCGACTTGCCTTCGAACTCGTGCAGGTGCGACAGCATCCACTCGTCGACGCGCTCCGTCAGCAGCAGCACCTCGATGCCCTTCTTGCGGAAGATCTCGAGCTGCGGGCTGTTCTTCGCGGCGCCCAGGCTGTCTGCGGTGATGTAGAAGATGGTCTCCTGGCCTTCCTTCATCCGCGACACGTAGTCGGCGAACGAGACGTTCTCATCCGCATGCGTCGACGCGAAACGCAGCAGCTTGACCAGGCGTTCCTGGTTGGCGTGGTCCTCGCCGACGCCTTCCTTCAGCACCTGGCCGAAATCGGTCCAGAAGCGCGCGTACTTGTCGCGCTCGCCGGCGTCCTCGCTGTGGGCCAGCGATTCCAGCATCGACAGCACGCGCTTGGTCGAGCCCTCACGGATCGCCTTCACGTCGCGGCTCTCCTGCAGCAGCTCGCGGCTGACGTTCAGCGGCAGGTCGGCCGAGTCGATCACGCCCTTGACGAAGCGCAGGTAGACCGGCATCAGCGCCTCGGCGTCGTCCATGATGAACACGCGCTTCACGTACAGCTTCACGCCGCCGCGCTTGTCGCGGTTCCACAGGTCGAACGGGGCCTTGGCCGGGATGTAGAGCAGCTGCGTGTATTCGCTGCGGCCTTCGACGCGGTTGTGCGTGAAGGCCAGCGGCGCTTCGGTGTCGTAGCTGATCTGCTGGTAGAAGGCGTCGTACTCGGCCTGCGTGATGTCGCTCTTCGAGCGCGTCCACAGCGCGGACGCCTTGTTCACCGGCTCCCACTCGTCCTTGAGCACCTGCGCGGCGTTGTCGGCGTCCCACTCTTCCTTGCGCATCAGGATGGGCAGCGAGATGTGGTCCGAATACTTGGCGATCGTCGACTTCAGGCGCCAGGTCTTGAGGAACTCCTCCTCGCCCTCGCGCAGATGCAGGATGACGTCCGTGCCGCGGCCGGGCTTGGTGATGGTCTCGACCTCGAAATCGCCGGTGCCTTCGGAGGTCCAGCGCACGCCCTGCTCGGCGGGCAGGCCCGCGCGACGCGATTCGACCGTGATGCGGTCGGCGACGATGAAGCCGGAATAGAAACCGACGCCGAACTGGCCGATCAGGTTCGCGTCCTTCTTCTGCTCGCCTTCGAGCTTGGCCATGAACTCGCGGGTGCCGCTCTTGGCGATCGTGCCGAGATGGGCGATGGCCTCTTCCGCCGACAGGCCGATGCCGGTGTCGCTGATGGTGACGGTGCGGGCTTCGGTGTCGAAGGACACGCGGACTTCAAGCGTCGGCTGGTCCTCGAAGAGTTGCGGATGGTCGAGCGCCTCGAAGCGCAGCTTGTCGCAGGCGTCGGACGCATTGCTGACCAGCTCGCGCAGGAAGATCTCCTTGTTCGAGTAGAGCGAGTGCGTCACCAGATGCAGGATCTGCTTGACTTCGGCCTGGAAGGAATGGGTTTGCTTGTCCATCGTTCGTGAGAGCGGTGATGCGAAGGGATGCCAACGGGTCCAAAGCGGCGCGTGAGGAGCGCCCCCGATGGGGCCTGGATTATCGCGGCGACAGATGGGGTCGCGCGGGCCCGATTTCAAGGGACGGTGCGCGCCTCTAAACTCCGCGCCCTATGCCGATGATCTACTGGTTCGACTTGTTGGGCGTGGCGGTATTCGCCGTCAGCGGCGCGTTGGCCGCGATGCAGGCGGGGCTCGACCTGTTCGGGCTGCTGGTCATTGCCGCGATGACGGCGGTGGGGGCGGCACGCTGCGGGATCTGCTGCTGAACCGGCATCCCGTGTTCTGGATGAAGGACACGCGCTATCTGCTGGTGATCATCGCGAGCGCCCTGGCCGCGCTGATCGTGGGGCCGTTCCCGGAGCACGCGATCGGGATCCTGAAGATCGCCGATGCGCTGGGACTGGCGCTGTTCGCGCTGTGCGGCACCGAGATCGCCGAGGAGCACGGCGTGAAGCCGATGCCCGCGCTGCTGATGGGCACGCTGACCGCGTGCGGCGGCGGTGTGCTGCGCGACGTCCTGAGTGGTCAGGCGCCGCTGCTGCTGCGCAAGGACATCTACGCCACGGCTGCGATCGGCGGCATTGCGCTGTACTTCCTGCTGAAGGCGATGGGCGTGCCGATGCGCTGGGCCTTCGTCATCGGCATGGTGGGTGTCGCAGCGTTGCGCCTGGCGGCCCTGTACTTCGGCTGGCAACTGCCGGCGCTGCAGATGCTGCAAGTGCATCCCTGACCGCCGCACGGCGCCCGCTGCTCCGGACGGCGGAAGCTGGGTGCCCCTGAGCGATTTAGCGGAGCCTGCGAGCGTATGAGCGAAGGGGCGCCCGGCTTGCGCCGTCGCGCTCGGTCTCTCGCGGTTCAGTCCTCGCGGTCGAGGTCCTCGTCCTCGTCCTCTTCTTCATCGTCGTCCTCCTCCCCTCCGAGTCATGCGCCTGCTGCGCGTCGCGCGTGCCGCGCTTGGCGGCGACGGCGCGGGCTTCCTTCTCGGCGATCCGGGCGGCTTCCGCGGCGTCGGCGGCGGCGGTCCATTCGTCGAACTCTGCCGGTGTTTCCAGCGTGATGCGGCCCAACTGCCCCTGGCGCAGGTCGTAAAGCAGGACTTCCGCGGCCTTCTGCATGTTGATGCGACCGCCCGAGAGCACCGCGCCGCGGCGCTTGCCGATCAGCTGCAGCACCTCGCCGTCGAGCAGCGAGGCGTCGGGTTCGAGCTGGTAGCGGGTCTTCAGCGACTGCGGATAGTGCCGGCGCAGATAACCTAGCAGGTCCAGTGCGACCACTTCCTCCTCGAAGGCGTTGCGGCCGATCGCGCCGCTGGCGGCGAGGTTGAGGCCCGCTTCCGGCACGCGGATCTTGGGCCACAGCATGCCCGGCGTGTCGAACAGGTAGACGCCCTTGTCGAGCAGGATCTTCTGCTCCATTTTCGTGATGCCGGGCTCGTCACCGGTGGCGGCGGCGCGCTTGCCGACGATCGTGTTGATCAGCGTGGACTTGCCGACGTTCGGGATGCCGCAGATCAGCACACGCAACGGCTTGTCCAGGCCGCCGCGGTTCGGCGCCAACGCGCGGCACTCGGCCGCCATCAGCTTCGCCAGGCCGGGCTGGCCCTGGTGGATCGCGACGGCGTGCGTGTTCGGCTGCGCGCGGTAGAACGCCAGCCACTCCGCCGTGCGCGCCGGATCGGCCAGGTCCTGCTTGTTGATCAGCTTCAGCGCCGGCCGGCCCTGCGTCAGTTGCGCGATCAGCGGATTGGCGCTGCTCGCGGGCACGCGGGCATCGAGCATCTCGATGACCACGTCGATCCCGCTTTTCATGCGCTCGCGGATCGCGCCCCGGGTCTTGTGCATGTGCCCGGGAAACCATTGAATCGCCATGGCGCGATTGTCCGCGATCTCGCCGGCGATCCGCCGCCTCAGTTCTGCGCGGGCGCCGGACGCAGCTCGACGATGGTCGGTGCGCCGTCGCGCGATTCGATCCGGACCTCCAGCTTGTCGCCGGCCTTGATCGCCGAGAGCTGTGCCGCGCTCACCACGCCCGGCGCCAGCTTGAACGGCATCGTCATGCCCGGCATGTCGAGGTGGCGGATGTCGCCATGCTTGAGCGTCAGCTTCTGCTGCGGGATGTCGATCCGGCGGACTTCGGCCGGGATCCAGTCCTGCGAGGAGGGCGTCGAGGCCTCGGCGGCTTCCATCTGCTGGTCATGGCCTTCGTGCGAATGCTCCTGCGCGCGGGCCGGCAAGGCGGCAGCGTTCAGGACGACGGCAAGGGCGGCGAAGACGGTACGAATGTGGTTCATGGTATTGGCTTTCTGAATCTGTGAATCGGGGAGCGGCAAGCTCAATGCCCCTGATGTCCGTGCCCATCGGGCTTTCGGACACGCAGCGGCTCGGCGGCGGCCGGCGCGGATGACTTCGGCACCGGCGCCTCGGGGGCAGCCGCCGGCGTGGCGACGGCGCGAGCGACCGTGCCGGCCGGGGCGGCATACCAGCCCGGGTCGGTGTAGTCGCCTGGCTTCTGGTCCTTTCGGACCTTCAGCACGCTGAACATCCCGCCCATCTCCAGCGACCCGTGCGGCCCGCGGCCGGCCATCATCGGCACGGTGTTCTCGGGCAGCGGCATCTCCATCTCGGCCATGTCGGCCATGCCGCGCTCGCCCATCGCCATGTAGTCGGGGATGACCTTGTTGATGCGCGCCGCAAGACCGCGATGGTCCACGCCGATCAGCGTGTCGACCTCATGTCCCATCGCATTCATCGTGTGATGGCTCTTGTGGCAGTGGAACGCCCAGTCGCCGGGTTCATCGGCCAGGAACTCGATCTGCCGCATCTGCCCGACCGCGACGTCGGTCGTGACCTCGGGCCAGCGCGCCGTCTTCGGCACCGGGCCGCCGTCGGTGCCGGTGACCTCGAACTCGTGCCCGTGCAGATGGATCGGGTGGTTGGTCATCGTCAGGTTCCCGACGCGGATCCGCACCCGGTCGCCCTGCCGCACGTTGAGCGGGGCTATGCCCGGGAAGACACGGCTGTTCCAGGTCCACAGGTTGAAATCGGTCATCGTCATCGTGCGCGGCGTGTAGCTGCCGGGATCGATGTCGTAGCTCGAGAGCAGGAAGCAGAAGTCGCGCTGCACCTCGGCGATCTGCGGATGCCGCGCCTTCGGATGCGTGACCCAGAAGCCCATCATCCCCATCGCCATCTGCGTCATCTCGTCGGCATGCGGGTGGTACATGAAGGTGCCCGGACGGCGGGCGACGAACTCGTAGACAAAGGTCTCGCCCGGCTTGATCGCCGGCTGCGTCAAGCCGGACACGCCGTCCATGCCGTTGGGCAGGCGCTGGCCGTGCCAGTGCACGCTGGTGTGCTCGGGCAGCTTGTTGGTGACGTAGATGCGCACGCGGTCACCCTCGACGACCTCGATCGTCGGGCCGGGCGACTGGCCGTTGTAGCCCCACAGGTGCGCGGTGGTGCCCGGCGCGAGCTCGCGCAGCACCGGTTCGGCGACAAGGTGGAACTCCTTGACGCCGTCACGCAAGCGCCAGGGCAGCGTCCAGCCGTTCAGCGTGACGACGGGGTTGTACGGGCGGCCGTTGGGCGGCGCCAGCGGCGGTGCCGTGTCGGCGCTGTCGCGCAGGGCAGGCTCGGGCAGCGCGGCCATCGCGACACGCGACACCCCGCTCGCGTTCACCGCGCCGGCAGCGCCGAGCGCCGCCCCTGCGGCGGCTCGGGCAAAGAGGTTTCTCCGGGAAATCATCGGAAGGTCCTTTCGAGGCCGCGCGCTCAATGCGCGGCGCCGCCGGCGGCTTCAGGCGCTGCGGCGGCTTCAGGCGCTGCGGCGGTCGAGGAAATGAAGGAGGCCGCCGTGGCGCCGTCGCGCACGGGGCCGAGCAGGCTTTGCGAAAGTTCAGACTCCGCGAGCCAGAAATCGCGCTGTGCGTTCAGCGTCGCGGACACGGCGCGCGCCTGCACGCGCGCATCGGCGAGCAGGTCCATCACGCCGACCAGCATGCCGTTGTAGCGGAGCAGCGTCTCGTCGGAGACCTGTCTGGCCAGCGGCAACACGTCGTCGTGATGGCGTCGGGCGATGCGCCACGCGGTCTCCGCGCGCGCCCGGGTGACGCGCACCTCGGACCGCGCCTCGATCGCGATCTGCGCGGTGCGCTCCAGCGATTGGCCATAGGCCTCGCGCGCGCCGGCGACACGTGCCTGACCCCAGTCGAACAGCGGCAGTTCGACGCTGAGCTCGACACCGCGCTGCGTCGGTTCCTCGTTGCTGCTGTTGCGCTGCAGGCCGAGCTCCAGCACGTTGACGCGGCCGGTACGGCGCGTCAGGCCCAGCTGCGCAGCGAGTCGCTCGGACTCCCGCTTCGCGGCCAGGATGTCGAGCCGTTGCGCGACCGCCTGACGCTCGACATCGTCCGCAGTGCG
Source organism: Roseateles chitinivorans (assembly GCF_050632145.1). GTDB lineage: Bacteria > Pseudomonadota > Gammaproteobacteria > Burkholderiales > Burkholderiaceae_C > Roseateles > Roseateles chitinivorans_B. The sequence goes on along the minus strand of NZ_CP192577.1, from coordinate 2,295,624 downwards.
GAAGTCGGTGGGCACGTCCGGCAGACGCTCGGGCAGCTTCAATGCGGCCAGGTCGTCGCCCCAGAGGCCGATCGCGCGGATCAACGCTTCGCGATCGCCCGCCGCCTGCAACTGCGTCTGCTCCATCGCGAGCTGCGCTTCGGCGAGCACCGTGCGCTCGCGCGCAAGACGCAACGCGCTGACGTTGCCCGCCTGCCGCATGCGCAGCGCGAGTTCGGCACCGGCCGAGGCCGAATCGAGCACCGTCTGCGCGTGTCGCAATTGCTCCTGCGACGCGACCGCCTGGATCCAACTCCGACGCGCCTGACCTGCAACGTCCAGCAACTGTTGAGCAACGCGGGCCTGCTCGCGTTCAAGTGCCCGGGCGCCGGTTTCCTGACGAGCGCCACGACCGAGCAGGCTCAGCAGGTTGAACTGGAGACCGCGCTCGATCTCCCTCTCGTCGCCCCGGACCAGACGACCGATGTTGAGCACGGGATTCGGCCAGAGCAGCGTCTGCACGCGCTCGGCTTCCACCATGCCGAGGCCGTACAGCCCCGCCCGCAACCCGCGGTGGTTGAGCAGCGCGAGTTGCACCGCACCCTGTGCGTCAAGAGGCGCCGCGAGCAGGGCATCCGTGCGCGCGCGGGCGGCGGCGCGCTGATCGTCGGAGCGCTGCAGCGGCAGTTCGGCGCCGAGCCAATCACGGCTCTTCTGCTGCACGGGCGCGGCTGCCTGTTCGGGCGACAAGGCGGCGCAGGCCGACAAGGTCATCGTCGCGACGAGCGCGAGCAGCAGCCGGACAGGGGAGCGTCCGGGTGTGTTCATGGAGGACATCGGTCGCTCCTCAGTGGTGGTGATGACCGCCGGCCGGCGCCGAGGCGGCCTGGCTCTCACGCAGCAGCGCGCGCCATCCGCCGGCCTCGAGCACACGGCGGTTGGCCTGGCGCCAATCGCCGACCCCGGGATCGACGACCGCGGCACTCGATGCGGGAGCGGACGGCTGGGGCCGCGGCGCGGAGGACGTCAGTCGCGCATCGGCGGGATCGGGCGGCGCGGCCGTGGCGGCGCCCAGGCACGTCGCCAGCGCGAGTGCGGGAATGAAACGGGAAGACATGGCAGCCTCTCGGATGAACAGGAGCGACGCCGGTCTGCCGCGGGAAACGCGGGCGGACGCAGGCTCGTACGGCGGCTCGTCCAGGACGAACGCCGGCGTTCAGGCGAGGAAGGCTTTGGGCGGCCGCTCGAGCGGCTGGGGAGACTGCTCGGGCGCACCGTGGGCGTCGAGCGAGGGCGCCGCGTCGCGCAGGTCGTGCGCGGCAGGCGTCAGCGACGCGATCGGCAGGGCGGCGCCGATGCAGCACTGCAGGCAGATGCCGCAATGGTGGTCTGGGGTGGTCGTGTGATCCGCGCCGTCGTCGTGCGACGTGCCATGGCCCACCGAGGCCATGCCGGCGTGATCCATGCCGCCCATGTCATGCGACATCCCGGCCATGGCGGACATGTCATGCGCCATGCCTTGACCCATGTCCTGGCAGTCGCTCGGCATCGTCATCACGGCAGCGCCGGTGGTCGACGACATCAGCGCCATGCCGATGCCCATCGTCGCGGCCAGCGCGCCCTGCAGCGGCAGGGTCAGGCTCAACAGGACGAGCACCAGCCAGCGACTCCAGAGGAGCCGGCGCGGACCGGGTGCGTTCGGGCGGGACATGGGGCGAGAGTGTAGGCGAGGCGCTCTCCAGGGACTTAGGTCACCCTGAAGCGCCTGTTGGCATCGATGGTCGCCGTCTGGCGTCACCATGGGAAAGGGCCGCTCGCGCGGCCCTCCGGTGATATCGATCGAACGATCCCTGCGGACCGGCGTCGGTGATCAGTCCTCGTTCTTGAACACGAGCTTGACCTCGTGCGTTTCCTTCTGGCCGCTCGGCTCGAACTTCCAATCCATCAGCGCGCGGGTCACGGCCTTGTCGAAGACCTTGCGCGGCTCGGCTTCCAGGATCTCGACGCCCGACACCTTGCCGTCCGGCTCGATGTTCATCTTGGCGCGCACGGAGCCCTGCGAGATCGACTGGCGGGCGGCTTCGGCCGGGAATTCCGGCGGCACCTTCTTGACGATCTTGGGGGTGGCGTGGGCGCCGGCCGCCAGGACCAGCGCAGCGGCCAGGCCCAGCAGGGTGCGGGAAACGTTGCGGGACAGGTTCTTGCTCATTTGGGACCTCGTACGTCTTGGGTGAGGAAATCGGGTTTCCGGTAGGAACTGGGAATTCAGGAGGCGGCGCGCGCGGTGCTGAAGAAGCCGACGGCCTGCACCAGACGCGAGCTGCTGTCGCGCAGCGAGTCCGTCGAACGGGTCAGCTCGTCCACCAGCGTGGTGTTCTGCTGCGTCGCGCGGTCCAGCTCGTTCATCGCGTTGTTCACGACGCCGACGCCGGCGGCCTGCTCCTGGGCCGAGTGCGAGATCTCCTCGATCAGCTGGCCCATGTTGTTGACCTCGTCGACGACCGAGCGGATCGTCGCGCCGGCGTTGTTGACCAGGGCGGTGCCGTTCTCGACCTTGACGGACGATTCCTGGATCAGCACCTTGATTTCCTTGGCGGCCTGCGCCGAGCGCGAGGCCAGCGCGCGCACTTCCGACGCCACCACCGCGAAGCCCTTGCCGTGCTCGCCGGCGCGGGCCGCTTCCACGGCGGCGTTCAGCGCCAGGATGTTGGTCTGGAAGGCGATGCCGTCGATGACGCCGATGATGTCGCCGATCTTGCGCGAGCTCGCGCTGATCTCTTCCATCGTCGACACGACCTGGCTCACCACGGTGCCGCCGGCCGAGGCCGACTGGCGCGCCTTGGTCGCGATGCTGGCGGCCTTGCGGGTCAGCTCGCTGGCGCCGTTCAGGTTGGAGGCGATCTGCTCGACCGAGGCCGCGGTGTTCTGCAGGCTCTCGGCGGAACGCGCGGTGCGGTCCGACAGGTCGACGTTGCTGCCGGCGATCTCGTTGGAGTTCTGGGCCACCTCACCGGCGGCGGAGCTCACGCTGGCGACGACGCCGGACAGCGCGGTCTGCATGTCGCGCATCGCGTGCAGCATCTGCGCCAGTTCGTCGGAGCCTTCGACCTCGATGTGCTGCGACAGGTCGCCGGAGCTGATCGCCTGGGCGGCGTCCTTGGCCTTGCGGGCCGGCACGATGATCGAGCGGGCGATCGTCAGGCCGCCGACGCTGCCGATGACCACGGCGATCACCACCAGCACGCCGGTGATGAAGATCGACTGGTTGGCCAGCTTGGCGCCGCCTTCGGCAAGGTCGCGACCATTGGCGAACTGCAGGTCGACCAGGCTCTTCAGCGTGTCCTGGTAGTCCTTCTGCGCGGGACGCACGTCCTTGATCAGCGCTTCGCGGGCCTCGTCCGGGCTGCCGTCCTGCTGCACCTTCAGGAACTTCGACACCGCGTCGACAAACTTGGTCTGGTGCTCACGCACCTTGGCGGCGAGCTCCTTGTCCTTCGCGTCGGAGACCTTGCCGTCGAGCTCGGTCAGCTGCTTCTGGCCGTCCTCGAGCGCGGCGGCGATGTCGGCCTTCTGGCGCTTGATGGCGTTGGCGGTGTCGAGCAGCAGCAGGTCGCGCGAGGCGCGGGCGATGACGTTGACGTCGCTCTCGAGCGCGTTGGCCAGCGCGATCTTCACCAGGCTGGAATTGGCCGTCGTGCTCAGGTCATGGGACAGGCGGCTGGCGTTGTGGGCGCCGAAGGCGCCGATCACGACCAGCAGCAGGATCAGCAGCGCGTAGCTCAGCGTCAGGCGCTGGCCGATACGCAGGCGGGACAGAAACGACATCGATTCCCTCGCAACGATTGAGTTGTTTGAATGGCCGGACCGCAGCGGATCCGCGAGCGCTCGTGGCGCCAGCGGTGCGGACCGACCATCGGCTTCGGCGCGATCATCGTTGGACTTGATTCGGGGAATCCGGGGCGGGATCAGGGCCCCGTGAATTCTGACGCGGCACTTGCAACTGAATGAAAGCGCTTCGCCGAACCACGTGGCAGGCCCTCGGTAGAAGCCCTAATGAACCGCCAGTCGGGGTTTCACGATTCCTGCACATTCCTGCGCAAAGCCCCCGCCGGATGCGCGTACCCGCGCGGTAACCGCCGAGCGAGGAAGACCGGCAGGGTCAGGCGTTGCCCGATGCAGGTGGCGCCGGCCGTGGTGGCGACGACGCCTCCGCATCGAGGACCTCGACGCGATTGCGCCCGCCCGCCTTCGCCCGGTACATCGCCGCATCCGCCCGCCGCAACGCGTCCTCGATGCCGGGATCGTTCTCGCGCAGCACGGTCACGCCGATGCTGACGGTGTACGCGATCGGTGCCGCGCCGCCATCCTTCGGATCGACCGTCACCGGCGCAGCGGCGATGCGCTCGCGCAGCCGTTCGGCGAAACGACGGGCACCGGGCAGGTCCGTGTGGGCGAGCCCGATGACGAACTCCTCCCCGCCGAAGCGCCCCGGCAGGTCCACGTCGCGCGATGACGCCTTCAGCACCTCCGCCAACGCACGAATGACCGCATCGCCGACGGCGTGGCCATGACGATCGTTGACCTGCTTGAAGTGGTCGATGTCGAGCATCAGCAGCGCGGACGGCGTCCGGTAGCGCCGCACGGTGCGCAGCAACGCGCGCAGCCCCTCCTCCGTCGCCATGCGATTGGCCAGTCCGGTGAGGCCGTCGGTGCGCGACCGCTGCTCCAGCTCCGCGTTCACCTGCGCCAGCTGCGTCACGAGCGCCTCGGTCGACCGCAGCCAGCGCGACAACGCCTGGTAGCCGAACTGGGCGACGAACAGCACGATCAGCGTGAAGACCCAGAAGAACACCCAGGCGGTGCTGAGCATGACCCGCGAGGCCTCGTCGAGCTTCGCCCAGTCGTGGCCGCCGAGCGCGGCGCGCAGCTGCAAGGAACCCAGGCCGAGGCTGACCAGTCCGTAGCCCTGCACCGCCAGCACGATCGCGAACAGCAGACCCAAGCCCATCGCGCGGCGGCCGCGGGGCGGCGGCGTGAACAGCGCCGGCCGCGCCGCGATCCAGCGTGACAGCCGGGGCCAGGTCAGCGCCATCAGCGGCCCGCCGAGCAGGACGCTCTGGACGAAGGCGCCCAGCCACCAGCCCTGCCAGATCGGGAGTTGACGGTGCGCGGGCAGGTCGTGACTGAAATTCCAGATCAATGCGCCCGAAGAGCTGAACACCGCGGCGACGAAGCACAGCGGCACGAAAAACAGCCAGGCCCCCAGGCTGCGCAACCCGCGCGGGGCGCCGACGGCGCGATAGCCCAGCGCCAGCACGGCCAGCCCCAGCGGATTGGCGCAGGCGAACAGCGCCGCCCAGGCGGTCGGCAAGCCGGCATCCAGCGCCAGCACGAAGGTCGCCAGCCAGGCCGGCACGGCGCCCCATCGCCAGCCGAAGCACAGCGTCCACCACAGGCACAGCGGGAGTGGCGGATAGAAGGTCAGGAAGGCGTTGGCACCGCCCAGATCGACGGGGATGCCGGACCAGCCTTCCCGGACCGTGACCAGTCCGAGCAGGACGCACGCGACGATCGTCGCCAGCCATCCGCCGAGTACCCAGCCCCGCTCCGCCGTCCGGCCCTCGCGCCAGAGCGCCCGGACCGACAGGTCGCCCGGGGTCTGGGGCACCAGGTCGGCGGGCGCGGCAGCGGAGCCATTCAGGCCGCCGGCGGAGACGGATCGAGGGGAGGTTCCGGCCTGGCGCGGGCGCCGAAGATCGCCGAGCCGACGCGCACCATCGTGGCGCCTTCAAGGATCGCGGCGTCCATGTCGGCGCTCATGCCCATGCTGAGCGTGTCCAACGCGAGGCCAAGGTCCTGGTTCAGCGCGGCCTGCAACCCGGCCAGTGCGCGGTGCGGCCGCCGTTGCTCCTCCAGCGTGGCGGCCGGCTCGGGAATCGCCATCAACCCGCGCAGGCGCAGCGCCGGCAGCGCCGCCACGGCCCGGGCCACCTCGGCGACCTCCGCCGGCGACAGGCCGCTCTTGCTGTCCTCGCCGCTGATGTTGACCTGCAGGCAGACGTTCAGCGGCGGCAGGTCGGCCGGACGCTGTTCCGCCAGCCGCTGGGCGATCTTGAGGCGGTCCACGCTGTGCACCCAGTCGAAGCGCTCGGCCACGACGCGGGTCTTGTTGCTCTGCAGTGGGCCGATCAAGTGCCATTCGACCTGTCCGCGCAGATCGGCCAGCGTCTCGATCTTGTCCACGCCCTCCTGGACGTAGTTCTCCCCGAAGCGGCGCTCGCCCACCTCGAAGGCCTCTCTCACATCCGAGGCCGGGAAAGTCTTTGTTACCACCAGCAGCGCGACGCTGTCGACAGGCCGCGACGCCTGATGGCAAGCCCTCTCAATGCGGCCATGGAGCTGTTGTATGTTCTCGGAGATCGTCGCCATAATCGCCCACGCTTTTCCTCATCCCATGGACATCACCCAACTGCTGGCATTCTCGGTCAAGAACAAGGCCTCCGACCTTCACTTGTCCGCCGGACTGCCCCCCATGATCCGCGTCCATGGCGACGTGCGGCGCATCAACGTCGAAGCCCTCGAGCACCGCCAGGTGCACGACATGGTCTACGACATCATGAGCGACGCCCAGCGCAAGTCCTACGAGGAAACGCTGGAAGTCGACTTCTCGTTCGAGATCCAGGGCCTGGCGCGTTTCCGCGTCAACGCGTTCAACCACAACCGCGGCGCCGGGGCGGTGTTCCGGACCATTCCGAGCAAGATCCTGACGCTCGAGCAGCTGAACTGCCCGAAAGTGTTCACCGAACTCGCGATGAAGCCGCGCGGCATGGTGCTGGTGACCGGTCCGACCGGTTCCGGCAAGAGCACGACGCTGGCCGCGATGGTCAACCACCTCAACGAGAACGAGTACGGCCACATCCTGACCGTCGAGGACCCGATCGAATTCGTCCACGAATCCAAGAAGTGCCTGGTCAACCAGCGCGAGGTGGGTCCGCAGACGATGAGCTTCTCCAACGCGCTGCGCTCCGCGCTGCGCGAAGACCCGGACTGCATCCTGGTCGGCGAAATGCGGGACCTGGAAACCATCCGCCTGGCGCTGACCGCCGCGGAAACGGGCCACCTGGTCTTCGGCACGCTGCACACCTCGTCGGCGGCCAAGACGGTCGACCGGATCGTCGACGTCTTCCCCGCGGCGGAGAAGGACATGGTCCGCGCCATGCTGTCCGAATCGCTGCAGGCGGTGATCTCGCAGACGTTGTGCAAGACCAAGGACGGCAACGGCCGGGTCGCCGCGCACGAGATCATGCTGGGCACGTCCGCGATCCGGAACCTGATCCGGGAGAACAAGGTCGCGCAGATGTACTCGTCGATCCAGACCGGCAACAACCTGGGCATGCAGACGCTGGACCAGAACCTCACCGACCTGGTCCGCCGCAACATCATCTCGCCGGCCGAGGCGCGCGCCAAGGCCAAGATGCCCGAGAACTTCCCCGGCTGAGCGGACCGGCCCCCACCACAACGACAGAACGATCGGGAGCGGGCGGGTGACCGCCGCGCCCCCGGCACACAGGACAGGACGCCGCCATGGAACGCGATCAGGCCACCAAGTTCATCAACGACCTGCTTCGCCTGATGGTGTCGCGCAAGGGCTCCGACCTCTTCCTGACGGCGGAGTTCCCGCCGGCGGTGAAGGTGGACGGCAAGGTGACCAAGGTGTCGCCGCAGCCGTTGACCGGCCAGCACACGCTGCAGCTGGCGCGCTCCATCATGAACGACAAGCAGGCGGCCGATTTCGAACGCACCAAGGAGTGCAACTTCGCGATCTCCCCGCAGGGCATCGGCCGCTTCCGCGTCAATGCCTACATCCAGCAGGGCCACGTGGCGCTGGTGCTGCGGACCATCCCGCAGACGCTGCCGACGGTCGAGTCGCTGGACCTGCCGCACATCCTGAAGGACGTGGTGCAGACCAAGCGGGGCCTGGTGATCCTGGTGGGCGCCACCGGTTCGGGCAAGAGCACCTCGCTGGCGGCGATGGTGGACCACCGCAACCAGACGACCTACGGCCACATCATCACGATCGAGGATCCGGTCGAATTCGTGCATCCGCACAAGAACTGCATCGTCAGCCAGCGCGAGGTCGGCCTCGACACCGAGGGCTGGGAGCAGGCGCTGAAGAACACGCTGCGCCAGGCGCCGGACGTGATCCTGATGGGCGAGATCCGCGACCGCGAGACGATGGAGCACGCGGTGGCCTTCGCCGAGACGGGTCACCTGTGCATGGCCACGCTGCACGCCAACAGCGCCAACCAGGCGCTGGACCGGATCATCAACTTCTTCCCGGAAGAGCGGCGCGCGCAGCTGCTGATGGACCTGTCGCTGAACCTGAAGGCGCTGGTGTCGCAGCGGCTGCTGCCGCGCCAGGAAGGCAAGGGCCGGATCGCGGCGGTCGAGATCCTGCTGAACACGCCGCTGATCAGCGACCTGATCTTCAAGGGCGAGGTGGGCGAGATCAAGGAGATCATGAAGCGCTCGCGCGAGCTCGGCATGCAGACCTTCGACCAGGCGCTGTTCGACCTCTACGAAATGGGCAAGGTGACCTACGAGGACGCGCTGCGCAACGCCGACTCGGTCAACGACCTGCGCCTGCAGATCAAGCTCAACAGCGAGCGGGCGCGCAGCGGCGATCTGTCGTCGGGCACCGAGCACCTGACCATCGTCTAAATGCAGCGCCGCGGTGACGCGGCGCGCACAGGACGAAGCGGCGGAAGGGCCACAATCGAAGGGTGTTTTCCACCCACCGACAGGTCCTTCCATGAGCAGCATCGGCCAGCGTTCCTACGAATCGACCCCGACCCTCCGCGTGTCCTTCCTGGGACTCGGCGTGATGGGCTTCCCGATGGCCGGCCATCTGGCCAAGGCCGGCCAGCAGGTCACCGTCTACAACCGGTCGCCCGCGAAGGCCCAGTCCTGGACCTCGGAGTTCGGCGGCCAATCCGCCACGACGCCGCGTGAAGCGGCCAAGGACGCGGACATCGTCTTCTGCTGCGTCGGCAACGACGCCGACCTGCGCTCGGTCGTGCTGGGCGCCGACGGCGCCTTCGCCGGCATGAAGCCGGGCGCAGTCTTCGTCGACCACACGACGGCCTCCGCCGAGGTCGCCCGCGAACTCGCCGCCGAAGCGCAGAAGCTCGGCCTGCACTTCATCGACGCTCCCGTGTCCGGCGGACAGGCCGGCGCGGTCAACGGCGCGCTGACGGTCATGTGCGGCGGCGAGGAAGCCGTCTTCGACAAGATCCGCCCCTACGCCATCCACTTCGCCAAGGCGGTCACGCGGGTGGGCGACGCCGGCGCCGGGCAACTCGCCAAGATGGTCAACCAGATCTGCATCGCCGGCATCGTTCAAGGCTTGTCGGAAGCCATCGCCTTCGGTCAGAAGAGCGGCCTGCCGATGGCGCTGGTGCTCGACGTCATCGGCAAGGGCGCCGCACAGAGCTGGCAGATGGACAACCGCGGCAAGACCATGGTCGAAGACAAGTTCGACTTCGGCTTCGCCGTGGACTGGATGCGCAAGGACCTCGGACTGGTGCTCGACGAAGCGCGTCGCAACGGCGCTCGCGTGCCGGTGACCGCGCTGGTCGACCAGTTCTATGCGGACGTCCAAGAGATGGGCGGGAATCGCTTCGATACGTCGAGCCTGATCAAGCGACTGCGCTGATCGTCAGGACGCTGTCGGTCGGAACGGCCACTCCGTGCACGCAACTTGTGCACGGAACACAAATTGCTTTATGGATCAGCGATACGCAAACTTGTGCCGCGTGAATATCTTCACCTAACCCGCGCTGCGCGCCTTCCTTGCGTCTGACCGGGCCCGAAGAGCCGCTTCAAGACGATCTGCGAGCCGTTTAGCTTGATCATTTTCCTGTTGAGATAGCTCCAATGGCCGCCGAACATCAAGGATGCTCTTCAACATCTCATTCTGCGCACTTGAATCCAGTCGCTCGATCACGTCCCTTACTGCCTGCATTTCCACATTACTGACACCCAGTTCCGCACCATGAAGCGCAAGAGATACTATTGCGCCATACGACCCAGCAGCAGATTCGGCGCGGAGTCCATTCAAGAGATGAATGCGCATTTCAGCTGGAGGCTTGAAATCAACCACAGTTCCATATGCAACGGCCGCGCCGGGCATGGCACCCAACAACGCAGCTTGCGCAAATTGAGCGCGATAGGCATACATATCTGCAGTGATGCTCTGACAACTTCGCTGAAGCTGTTGCGCATCCCCGAGCAGAGCCGCCAATTTCTCGCTGTGTATTTTATTCCCACCCCTTGCTCGTTCAAGGGACGCGTTTAACTTGTTTGCGGTTTCACAGCTATTTAGAATGTCCAATGCCCGTTTTGAAGATTCCGGGGTCGGGGCACCTGCAGCCATCAAAACAAACTGTCCGTAATCCACTAAAGCAGTAGAACTCGCCACCTTCCCAGCGGAAGGTGGCAGCTCAGGCGAGCCATTCCGAGACCGGTCGACCGGCTGCATCACTGCATTATTAGACTGCCTCTCCTCCTGCGAGCCCACGCTCTCCGACCTAGCCGATTCTCTGGCTTTGCCATCAGAATCATAATCCCAGAGTACTGCCACCAAAACCACCAGTACAGCGGTACCAGCGAGCGTCGCAAAGACTGTCTTCGACACTATGGGCTCAAGGTGACAATCAAATTTATGCGGGCACCAATAGAGACAGAATCGCTACCGACTTCCAGAGCTTCATTTGATCTCCCTTTGCTGCAGCTCACTTGAGCGCGAATCGGTTTTACCTAGCCTTCGCCGCTGTATGAACCCCACCAAAGGGGGAAATCCTATAGACAAGGGACGCAGTGACCGTACGAAGGAAGCGTCATGCCCGTTGTCTGCATAAGCCACAAAGCGAGCCTCTGCAGCGTTATGTTGGAGACACCAAGGGGGCTCCACGACGGAAGCGGCCCCCTCCGGGAACCCCTCGCATCATTGCGGCCCCCACGGTCACTGGTTGACGACGACTCCGCTCAACAGCCCGCCGCCCAGCACCTTGTAGAGCTGCACCTGGTTCTGCAGCTGCGCGAGGCGCACCTGCAGCGCCGCCTGCTGCGCTGCGAAGGTCGCGCGTTGCGCATCCAGCAGGTCCAGGCTGGACGCCGCGCCGTTGCGGTAGCTCAGGTCGACCAGTTCGAGGCGTGTCGCTTCGGCGGCGGCCTGCGCATCCTGCGCGCGCAGTTGCTCGTCGAGCGTCGCGCGGCCGGCCAAGGCATCGGCCACTTCACGGAACGCCGTCTGCACGACCTTCTCGTACTGGGCGACCGCGATCTCGCGGTTGGCCTTGGCCGCGTCGACGTTGTTGCGCACGCGCCCCGCGTCGAAGATGGGCATCAGCGCGGATCCGGCGATGCTCCAGGCGCTCTGGCTGAACAGGTCGCGCAGCGCGCTGCTCGCCGTGCCCACGCTGCTCGTCAGCGTGATGCTCGGGAAGTACGCCGCCCGCGCAACACCGATGTTGGCCTCGGCCGCCACCAGTTGCTGCTCGGCCTGGAGCACGTCCGGGCGACCCACGAGCACTTGCGACGGCATGCCGGCCAGCAGCGAGCCCATGGTCTGGTCGCTCAGCGGCTTGGACTGCGGCAGCGACTCCGGCACGCCCTGCCCCACCAGCAACGTCAGCGCGTTCAGATCCTGCTGCCGCGTGCGCTCGGCCTGCGCCAGCGTGGCTCGTGCGGCTTCGTACGACGACTTCGAGGTGCTCAGGTCCAGGTTGGACGCGGCGCCGTTGTCGAACTTCAGCTGCATCAGCTTGAGACTGTCCTCGCGCGTGGCCAGCGTCTGGCGCGTCAGCGCCAGCAGCTCCTCGTCGGCCTGGACCGCGAGGTAGGCCGACGCGACGCCGGCCACCAGGCTGATCTGCGCCGAGCGCGCCGCCTCGCCCGTCGCCAGGTACTGCGCGAAGGACGCGGCGCTCTGGTTCTTGACGCGGCTGAACAGGTCGATCTCGTACGAGGTGATCTGCAGGCCCGCCTGGTAGGCGTTGACGATGCGGCTGTCGCCGTTGGCCGTGGTCTGCGGCGCGCGCGACGCCGACAGGCCGGCGTTGATCGTCGGCCAGCGGTTCGCCGCCGTGACGTTGGCCTGCGCCCGCGCGACGTCGACGTTCAGCAGCGCGATGCGCAGGTCGCGGTTGTTCTTCAACGCGAGATCGATCAGCTGCTTGAGCCGCTCGTCGCGGAAGAACTGCTGCCATTGCAGCTCGGTCGCGGCCTTGGCGTCGGTCGACTCGGCGCCCGGGCCTTGCGGCCACTGCGGCGCCACCGGCGCGTCGGGGCGCTTGTGGTCCGGCGCGAGGTTCACGCAGCCGGTCAGCAGCGCCACGGTCGCGGCCGCCGCGGCCATCACGGAAAGTTTGCTTTTCATCATGCTCAGACTCCGTCCGCGTTCTTGGCGGCCGCGATGGCCTTGGTCGGATCCGGACCGTCCAGTTCGTGGGCGTACAGCTTGTTCTGGCGGTCGCTGCCCTTGAAGAAGCGGCGCACGACCAGGAAGAACACCGGCACGAAGATCACCGCCAGCAAGGTCGCCGTGACCATGCCCGACAGCACGCCGGTGCCGATGGCGCGCTGGCTCGCCGAGCCTGCGCCGCTCGCGAAGAACAGCGGCGTCACGCCCAGGATGAAGGCCAGCGAGGTCATGATGATCGGGCGGAAGCGCAGGTGCGCCGCCTCCAGGATCGCCTCGACCAGGCCCTTGCCCTGCGCCTGCAGGTCCTTGGCGAACTCGATGATCAGGATCGCGTTCTTCGCCGACAGGCCGATGATGGTGATCAGGCCGACCTTGAAGTACACGTCGTTGGGCATGCCGCGCAAGGTCGCCCCCGCCAGCGCGCCCAGCAGGCCCAGCGGCACCACCAGCATCACCGACATCGGGATGGACCAGCTCTCGTACAGCGCGGCCAGGCAGAGGAAGACCGCCAGCAGCGAGAACGCCAGCAGGATGCCCGCCTGCGAGCCCGACAGCTGCTCTTCACGCGACAGGCCCGTCCACTCGAAGCCGATGCCCGGCGGGAGCTGCGAGACCATGTTCTCCAGTTCCTTCATCGCCTGGCCCGAGGACACGCCCGGCGCGGGATCGCCCGCCAGGCGCATCGCCGGATAGCCGTTGTAGCGCGTGGCCTGCATCTGGCCGGTGATCCACTTGCTGGACGCGAAGGCCGAGACCGGCACGTTGGCACCCGCCGCGTTCGTCACGTTCAGCTTGAGCACGTCTTCCGGCGTCGAGCGGCGCGCCGCGTCGGCCTGCACCACGACGCGCTGCATGCGGCCGGTGCTCGGGAAGTCGTTCACATAGGCGGAACCCAGCTGCGTGCCCAGCACGCGCGCGATCGTGTCGAAGCCGACGCCCAGCGCCTGCGCCTTGGCGCGGTCGATGTCGATCTGCAGCTGCGGCGCGTCTTCCAGGCCGTCCGGGCGCATGCCGGTGATCAGCTTGCTCTTGGACGCCATGCCCATCAGCTGGTTGCGCGCGTTCAGCAGCGCCTCGTGGCCGAGGCCGGCGCGGTCCTGCAGACGCAGCGCGAAACCGGTGGCGTTGCCCAGTTCCTGGATCGGCGGCGGCGAGAGCGGGAAGATGAACGCGTCACGCACGCCCACCATCATCGCGCCCATCACGCGGCCGGCCACCGCCTGCGCGCTGTGGTCCTTGCCCTTGCGTTCGTCCCACGGCTTGAGCGGCACGAACACCAGCGCGGCGTTCTGGCCCTGGCCGGAGAACGAGAAGCCGATCACGCCGATGGTGTCGGCGACTTCCGGCTGCTTGTGCAGGAACTGCTCCAGCGTGGCCACGGCGGCTTCGGTCCGGTTGGACGTCGCGCCCGGCGGCAGCTGCACGTTGACGATCAGGTAGCCCTGGTCTTCGTTGGGCAGGAAGGACGTCGGCATGCGGACATACAGCCAGCCGACGACCGCGACCACGGCGACGAACGCCACCATCATCGGACCGGCGCGCTTGAGCAGCTTGGCGACCCAGCCCTCGTAGCCCTTGGCGGTGCGCGAGAAGCCGCGGTTGAACCAGCCGAAGAAGCCGCGCTTCTCGTGGTGATGGCCGGCGTCGACCGGCTTGAGCAGCGTCGCGCACAGCGCCGGCGTCAGCGACAGCGCCATCAGCGCCGACAGCGCCATCGAGGCCACCATCGCCAGCGAGAACTGGCGGTAGATGTTGCCCACCGAGCCGGCGAAGAAGGCCATCGGGATGAACACCGCGATCAGCACCGTGGTGATGCCGATGATGGCGCCCGAGATCTGGCCCATCGCCTTCTTGGTCGCTTCACGGGGACTCAAGCCCTCCTCGCTCATGATGCGCTCGACGTTCTCGACGACCACGATCGCATCGTCGACCAGGATGCCGATCGCCAGCACCATGCCGAACAGCGTCAGCACGTTGATCGAGAAGCCCAGCGTCAGCATCACGCCGAACGTCCCCAACAGCGCCACAGGCACCACCAGCGTCGGGATCAGCGTGTAGCGCCAGTCCTGCAGGAACAGGAACATCACCAGGAACACCAGCACGATCGCCTCGATCAGCGTCTCCACCACCTGGGCGATGGAGATCTGCACGAACTTGGACGAGTCGTACGGCACCTTGTATTCGACGCCGGCGGGGAAGTACTTCTTCAGCTCTTCCATGCGCGCCTTGACCGCCTTGGCGGTGCCCAGCGCGTTGCCGGTCGGCGACAGCTGCACGCCCACGCCGGTGGACGGCTGTCCGTTCAAGCGCGCGTAGGTGCTGTAGCTCTGGCCGCCCATCTCGATGCGCGCGACGTCCCTCAGCTTCACGGTAGAGCCGTCGGTGTTGGCGCGCAGCACGATGTTGCCGAACTGCTCCTTGTTCTCGAGCTGGCCCTTGACCACGATGGTCGCGGACATGGTCTGGCTGCTGGTGTTCGGGCGGTCGCCCAGCACACCGGCCGGCACCAGCGCGTTCTGCGCGGTGATGGCGGCGTTGACCTCGGCGGGACTGAGCTTGTACGACTCCATCTTGGCCGGATCCAGCCAGATGCGCATCGCCTGCTCGGAGCCGAACAGCTGCGCCTGGCCGACACCGGCGATCCGCTGGATCTCGGGCACGACGTTGCGGGCGGCGTAGTCGCCCAGCGCGATCGGGTCCATCGAGCCGTCCTTGGACGACAGCGTCACGAACAGCAGGAAGTTGGAGCGCGCCTTGTCGACGCGCACGCCCTGCTGCGTCACCGCGGCGGGCAGCCGGGGCGTCGCGCGCGACAGGCGGTTCTGCACTTCCACCTGCGCCAGGTCGATGTTGGTGCCCGACTCGAAGGTCACCGTGATGGCGCCCGTGCCGTTGGCCTGGCTGACCGATTCCATGTAGGCCAGGCCGGGAGCGCCGTTGAGCTCCTGCTCGATGACGGAGATCACCGACTCGTCCAGCGTCTTGGCCGACGCGCCCGGGTAGGCGACGTTGATGGACAGCGACGGCGGCGCGACGGTGGGGTACTGGGCCACCGGCAGTTGCGTGACCGCCACCCCGCCGAAGACCAGGATGAACAAGGCGATCACCCACGCGAAGATGGGGCGATCAATGAAGAAACGTGCCATGTCTTGGATCCTTCCTGAGCGTCAGGCGCTCAGTGGCTCGCCGCGGAGGCGGCGGGCGCTGCACCGGACGCGGCACTGGCCGGGTTGAACGGCACCGGATTGACCGGCGCGCCCGGCACGAACATCTTCTGGAAGCCGTCGGCGATGACCTTCTCGCCAGCCTTCAGGCCGTCGAGCACCACCCACTGGTTGCCGATCGCGTTGCCGATCTTGACCTTGCGCGGCGCGGGCTTGTTGTCGGGACCGACCACCAGCACCGTGTCGCCGGACGAGCCACGCGTCACCGCCTGCTGCGGCAGCAGGATGGCCGACGGCAGTTCCGCCTGCGCCACGCGCACGCGCACGTACTGGCCGGGCAGCAGCGCGCTGTCGGGGTTCGGCACTTCGGCGCGCAGCGTGACCTGGCCCGAGGTCGGATCGACCGTCAGATCGGTGAAGAGCAGCTTGCCGGTGCGCGGCAGCACGGCGCCGTCGTCCCCGACGATCTCGACCTGCGCGGCGTTGTTGCCGGCACTCCGCAACTGGCCGGCGGCCAGCGCGCGGCGCATCGCTTGCACTTCATTCGCCGACTGCGTGAAGTTCACGTAGACGCTGCTGACCTGCTGGATCAGCGCCAGCTGCGTGGCGTCCGACGCGCCGACCAGCGCGCCTTCGGTCACCAGCGCGCGGCCGATGCGACCGGCGATCGGGGCGTAGACATGCGCGTAGTCCAGGCTCAGCTTGGCCTGCACCGCAGCGGCCTTGGCGGCGGCCACGTCGGCCGCGGCGGCCTTGGCGGTCGCGACCGAGGTGATGTATTCCTGCTGGCTGATCGCCTTCGCGTCGGCCAGCGGCTTGTTGCGCGCGGCCTGTGCCGAGGCCTGGGCTTCATTGGCCTGCGCCTTGGCCACGTTGGCATTGGCGCTGTCGAGCTGGGCCTGGTACGGCGCCGGATCGATCAGGAACAGCGCCTGGCCGGCCTTCACTTCGGAACCCTCGGTGAACAGGCGCTTCAGGATCACGCCGTTGACGCGGGCACGGACCTGCGCGGTGCGCAGCGCCTCGACCCGGCCCGGCAATTCGGTCTGCAGCGCGACCGCCTGCTGACCCACCGTCACGACGCCGACGTTGGCCGGCGGCATGCCGCCGCCCGCCGGGCCCCCTTGCCGGCGGCCTGCTCATCCTTGCCGCAGGCGGTCAGCACCGCCGCGATGGAAATCACCAGCGGCAGCAGATAAAGCATGCGCGCGCCGACCTTCAGGCTCGGGCGCTCCGACCCCGGCGTTGCTGTTGTCAGTGGGGTAGACATCACGATGGGATTCCTCTCGAAGTAAGGATTCGAAATGCAGATTCGCAGATTCAGATGGTCGGCCCGGCCCGGACAGCCGGGCGGACAGGGCAAACCGCGGCCCTACCGTCACGACGTACGGCATCGGTACGGTTCGACCAAAGTGGCGCAGTATATACATACATTCATGCATGTATGTTTCTGCCATGTGCTTCTACAATCGGTGCATGGCTCGTCGAACCAAACAGGAAGCCCAGGAAACCCGCGCCCGTCTGCTGGACGCCGCGGAGCAGCTGTTCCATGAGCGCGGCGTCTCCCGCACCTCGCTGCAGGACATCGCGCAGGCCGCCGGCGTGACCCGCGGCGCCGTGTACTGGCACTTCGAGGACAAGGTCCAGCTCTTCAACGCGATGATGGAACGCGCCACCATGCCGCTGGAGGAGGACTTCGAGCCCTCGGTGTCGCCCGGACCGGACCGGCCATTGGACGATCTGCGCCTGAGATTGATGAACGTCATGCACTGCGCGGCGTTCAATGCCCGCACGCGTCGCGCCTTCGAGATCGCCAACCTGCGCGTCGAGTTCGTCGGGGAGATGGCGTCGATCCGTGGCCGCAAGGTCGCCGCCCACCGGGAATGGACCGACCACAACCGCGAAGCCTTCGAGCGTGCCAAGTCGCTCGGCCAGTTGCCGCCGGACGTCGACGCGCACCAGGCTGCCATCGGGCTGATGGCGCTGGTCGGGGGTTGCTGCATCACTGGATCCTGGATCCGGAGGCCTTCGACCTGATCGTGGTCGGCCAGGCGCGGCTGGAGCATTACCTGTCCTCGCTGACGGTGGTGGTGCCGAACCGTTTCCCGCCGCTGACCGCCGCCGAGCGCGGTGCGCTGGGCCGGCAGCCGGTCTGCGAAGCGGGCCGTGACCCGTGCCGCGACCCGCTGGCCGACGCCGCACCCGGCCCCGCGCAGACGGACGGCACCGCCGCCGGTGACGCGGCCACGCCCACCCATCCTCGGGAATAAACGTCTTTCCGTTGGAAAGCCCTGTATTTATGCAGGGTGCCCTGGGGTCAACCCCAGGCTGCGGCGACAATACCCGGTTGCCCACGCCCGAGCCGCCGCCGTGTCCATCGCACCCCCGCCCACCCGTCCGCTGTCCGATCTGAAGAAGACCGGCCAGAAGGCGCTGACCTCGTACCGCCCGTTCTGGGCGAAGCGCTTCGGTCCCGCCCCCTTCCTGCCGATGTCGCGGGAGGAGATGACGCAACTGGGCTGGGACAGCTGCGACATCATCATCGTCAGCGGCGACGCCTACGTGGACCACCCGAGCTTCGGCATGGCGGTCATCGGGCGGACGCTGGAGGCGCAGGGCTTCCGCGTGGGGATCATCGCGCAGCCGGACTGGAATTCGCCGGACGCGTTCCGGGCGCTGGGCAAGCCCAACCTGTTCTTCGGCGTGGCGGCCGGGAACATGGATTCGATGATCAACCATTACACGGCGGACCGGAAGATCCGCTCGGACGACGTCTACACGCCGGGCGGCGGCGCCGGCAAGCGTCCCGACCGTGCGACGCTGGTCTACACGCAGCGCTGCAAGGAGGCGTTCAAGGACGTCCCCGTGATCATCGGCGGCATCGAGGCCTCGCTGCGCCGCATCGCCCATTACGACTACTGGCAGGACAAGGTCCGGCGCTCGATCCTGGTGGATTCGAAGGCCGACCTGCTGGTCTACGGCAACGCAGAGCGCGCGATCATCGAGATCGCCCACCGCCTGTCGCAGAAGAAGCCGATCGAGTCGATCACCGACGTGCGCGGTACCGCCTTCATGCGCAAGCCGGACGACGCCGCGCTGGACGGCTGGTTCGAGATCGATTCGACCGACGTCGACGCTCCCGGCAAGATCGATGCGCTGCTCAGCCCGTACATGACCACCGAGGAAGCGGCTGCCGATCAGGGCACCGATTGCTCGAAGCAGCAGGAACAGGCGCAAGCGGCCAGTGCGGCCGGCGCGACGGGCGCTCCCGCATCGGCTGTCTCCGCAGGTGCTCCGGCGCAGCCGGGCATGCCCGAGATCAAGCCGATCAAGATCATCCGCCAGACGCTGTCCAAGACCGACGGCCGCGCGCTGGTCACGCCGCGCGAGCGCACCGTGATCCGGCTGCCGGCCTACGAGCAGGTCAAGAGCGACCCGGTCCTCTACGCCCATGCCAACCGCGTGCTGCACCTGGAAACCAACCCCGGCAACGCGCGCGCGCTGGTGCAGCGGCATTCGTCGGGCGGCGTCGATCGCGACGTCTGGCTGAACCCGCCGCCGATCCCGCTGACGACGGTCGAGATGGACCACGTCTTCGACCTGCCCTACGCCCGCAGCCCGCACCCGGTCTATGCCGACGAGAACGGCAGCCACGACCACGCCACCAAGATCCCGGCGTGGGAAATGATCCGCTTCAGCGTGAACATCATGCGCGGCTGCTTCGGCGGCTGCACCTTCTGCTCGATCACCGAGCACGAGGGCCGCGTGATCCAGAGCCGCAGCGAGGACTCGGTCATCCGCGAGATCGAGGACATCCGCGACAAGGTCAAGGGTTTCACCGGGATCATCTCGGACCTGGGCGGCCCGACCGCCAACATGTGGCACATCGGCTGCAAGAGCCCCGAGATCGAAGCCGCCTGCCGCAAGCCGAGCTGCGTCTATCCCGGCATCTGCCCGAACCTGCACACCGACCACGGTCCGCTGATCAAGCTGTACCGGCGCGCCCGCGCGCTGCGCGGCGTCAAGAAGATCCTGATCGGCTCGGGCCTGCGCTACGACCTGGCGATCGAGTCGCCGGAGTACATCCAGGAACTGGTCACCCACCACGTGGGCGGCTACCTGAAGATCGCGCCGGAGCACACCGAGGGCGGGCCGCTCTCGAAGATGATGAAGCCGGGCATCGGCACGTACGACCGCTTCAAGCAGCTGTTCGAACAGGCCAGCGCGGCGGCGGGCAAGAAGCAGTTCCTGATCCCCTACTTCATCGCGGCGCACCCGGGCACGGCCGACGAGGACATGATGAACCTCGCCCTCTGGCTCAAGCGCAACGGCTTCCGCGCGGACCAGGTGCAGACCTTCTATCCGAGCCCGATGGCCACGGCCACGGCGATGTACCACTCGGGCAAGAACCCGCTGAAGAAGGTGACCCGCGACAGCGAGCCGGTCGACATCGTCAAGGGCGAGCGTCGCCGGCGGCTGCACAAGGCCTTCCTGCGCTACCACGACCCCAACAACTGGCCGCTGCTGCGCGAGGCGCTCAAGGACATGGGCCGCGCCGACCTGATCGGCAACGGCAAGCACCACCTGATCCCGACCTTCCAGCCGACGACCGACGGGGGTTATGAATCGGCGCGCCGCAAGAACTCGACGCAGGCCGGGGAGAAGGTCGCGCCGAACAAGCCGCGTTCGGGCCAGATCCTGACCCAGCACACCGGGCTGCCGCCGCGCGAGACCGGCTCGGCCCGGACGCCGCAGCGTCCGGCTGGCGCCGGCGCCCGTCCGACATCGCCCCCTTCGTCAAGCCGGGCTCGACAACGAAGTCGGGCACCAAGGCAGGCGCGAAGGCGGGAATGAAGACCGGCCAGAAGCGCGGCCCGCGCTGAAGCGGGTCAGTCGTCGGCGGGGGTCGACTTGGCCGGCGCCGGTGCGGCTGACGTCGGCGGCTCGGTCGACGGTGCCGGCTTCACCCACTGCCAGACCTTCCACCCCAGGCTGATCCACGTCCAGAGCCGGGCGATCCGCCCCGGTGAGTGGTCGGCCGACCCGGGCTCGTGCCGACGGAAGGCGCGCGTCAGACCCGCCAGACCGCCCGCCGCCGCCAGCGCGGCCACGGTCCGCCACAGGCGAGGCAGGCTGCCGGCCAGACGATAGAACGCGTGGCCGCGGTCGACCCAGCGCATCGGGCCTTCGAGCCCCTTCACCTCGTGCCGCAACCCGAGCCGCAACTCGGCGCTGCGCAGCTGCAGTTCGAGCTGCCGCAATTGAAGCCGTTGTTGCGCGTCGCCCCACATCACGATTGCGCCCTCCGGTCGCCCGGCGGGTTGTCGTCGGGTTCGAGCGCGCGCCGGTCGCGCGCCAGTTCCGCGACGCTCGCCGCGAAGGGCTTGCCCGCCGCCAGTTGCCGCTTCGCCCAGACCCAGCACGCAGCTGCGCCGATCAGGAATGCGGCCCCCAGCCCCGCGCCCACCGGGGCCCGCCAGACGTCAGGCACCCACAGCAGCGCGGCGAACACCAGCATCAGCAGGGCGGCCACGCCGAGCAGCAAGGCCAGCAGCAGCGCGGTCAACGCACCGAACAGACGCAGCAGTTCCGACTGCAGTTCCACGCCCAGCAATTCCAGCCGCACGCGGGCCAGTTCGAGCGCCCGATCGGCCACTCGTCGCAGCCGTTCCGTGAGCCCCGGATCGCGTGATTCCATCGATTGTTTCCCCTGTGTCCATCCCCGCAGTGTGCGAAAGCTATCACTGAATCGGGGGAAACGAGGGCGTTCTTTGTCCGATCGGCCCACAGGCCTTGGGCTACAGTGCGGTAACGCTTGGTTGCGCGGACCCCGCGCCGCCGGCCTGACAAGGTCCATTCAATGCCTGATCGCCAGCATACGCCGCACTCCGCCGTCGTCGAAGACGACGACCTGCTGCAGTTCCTGGACGACCCCGAGCACGCGGCCGACGAGTCCCTCGAAGCGCGCAAGCCCTGGCGGGTGCTGATCGTCGACGACGACACCGACGTCCACAAGGCGACCGAGCTCGCGATGCAGGGATTGCTGGTCGAAGGCCAGCCGCTGACCTTCCTCCACGCCAAGTCCGCCGCCGAGGCCCGCTCGATGCTGGGTCACGAACCCGACATCGCCGTCGTGCTGCTGGACGTCGTCATGGAGTCCGACGACGCCGGCCTGCAGCTGGTGCGCCATATCCGCGAGGAACTGCGCCAGCGCGCCGTGCGCATCGTGCTGCGCACCGGCCAGCCCGGCTACGCGCCGGAGATCGAGACGGTCCAGGCGTATGACATCAACGACTACAAGACCAAGTCGGAGCTGACCCGCACCCGGCTCTACACGGTACTGACCGCCGCGATCCGGTCGTACCGGCAGATCCGCGCGCTGGAGGCGAACCGGCAGGGCCTGGAGATGATCGTCGAGGCCAGCACCGAGCTGGGTCGCCAGCACGGCCTGCACCGTTTCGCCGAAGGCGTGGTCACGCAGCTGTGCGCGCTGCTGGGCACGCTGCCCGAGGGGCTGGTCTGCGTCCAGGCCCCCAACCACGGCAACGGTGACGCCAGCGGCGACACCCGCGTCATCGCGGCCGCCGGCCAGTACAGCTCGCTGATCAACCGCCCGCTGCACGCCGTGCCCGCCGGCAAGATCCGCGAACTGCTCGCGCGCTGCCTGTCCGTGGGCCACAACCTGTACGAGGACGGCTGCACCGTCCTGTTCTTCGGCCTGCCCAGCGGACGCGCGATGGCGGCGCTGGTCGAGGTCCAGCGAGAGCTCGACGAGCTCGACCGCCAGCTGCTGCGCGCGTTCTGCTCCAACATCGCCGTCGGCTTCGAGAACGTCATGCTGTACACGCAGCTGACCGACCAGGCCTACAACGACCCGCTGCTGCAGCTGCCCAACCGCACCCGCTTCATCGAACTGCTGGAGCACAACCTCAAGTCGCCCGAAGGCATCACGCTGGCGCTGATCGACCTGGACGACTTCGCCGACGTCAACGACGCCTTCGGCCACCGCTTCGGCGACCAGGTGCTGCAGGCCGTGTCGCAGCGGCTGGCGCAGCGCCTCGGTTTCAACACGGCGATGGCGCGGATCTCATCGAACGCCTTCGGCCTGCTGGGGCCGGACGACATGGTCAACGGCCACCGCATCGGCACGGCCTTCGAGGACCCCTTCACCGTCGCCGGCGAGCGGTTGCAGCTGTCCGCGACGACGGGCCTGGTGCGCCTGGCCCAGTCGCGCGCGCTGGGGTCGGAGCTGCTGCTGGACGCGCAGATCGCGCTCAAGCGCGCCAAGGCGGGCAACCGCGGCGCGTCGCAATACTTCTCGCCGGAGATGGGCGTCGACGCGCGCGAGCGCTTCAAGCTGCTCAAGGGCCTGCGCGCCAGCTTCGAGGAACGCCGTCTCTTCGTGGTCTACCAGCCGCAGGTCGAACTGGCCACGCATCGCGTCATCGGCGCGGAGGCCCTGCTGCGCTGGCGCACCGACGAAGGCAAGTTCGTGCCGCCCGACCAGTTCATCCCGCTGGCCGAGCAGTCCGGGCTGATCGTGCCGATCGGCGAATTCGTCTTGAGGACCGCCTGTCGCCAGGTGCGCCAGTTGCGCGACGCCGGCTACATCGACTTCCGCATCGCGGTGAACATCTCGCTGGCCCAGTTCCGCCATCCCGCCTTCATCGACACGGTCCGTCGCGCGCTGGCCGACGCCGAAGTGCCCGGCGCCGCGCTGGAGCTGGAGATCACCGAATCGATGGCGATGGAAGAGGTCTCGGCGGTGCTGCGCGTGCTGGCGGAGATCCGCGGGACGGGCGCCTCGGTCGCGATCGACGACTTCGGCACCGGTTTCTCGTCGCTGAGCCAGCTGCGTCGCCTGGACGTCGAACGGCTCAAGATCGACCGCGCGTTCGTGCGCGAAGCGCAAAGCTCCGCCGCCGGCGCGACGATCGCGCAGATGGTGGTGAACCTGGGGTGCAGCCTCGGCATGCGCGTCGTTGCCGAAGGCATCGAGACCGAGGAACAACGCCAGCATCTGCTGGCGCTGGGGTGCCACGAAGGCCAGGGCTGGCTGTTCGCCAAGCCCATGCCGGCGGACGAGCTGGATCGCTGGCTGGCCGCGCCCAAGTCCTGGGAAACGGATCCGCCGACGGCCACCGCACCGACCGTGCTGGCGGCGCCGTGCGCCGCACCGGTCAACAGCGGCCGCTGAGCGGCACGCGCAGCAGCGAAGCGGCGGTCGACGCCCCTCCGCCGCCAATGACCCGCCGCCAATGACCCGCCAACGATGACGAGCTCGCCGATCGACGGCGGCATGTCTGCCGTCGTCGATCCCTTGTCCGCTTACTTGCGGCTCAACAGCAGCCCGATCAGCACGCCGACACCAGCCGCCACGCCGATCGACTGCCACGGGTTGTCGTGCACGTAGTCGTCGGTCGCCTTGCTGGCAGCCTTCGCGCGTTCGACCGCGACCGACTGGAAATCTCCCAGGCTGGACTTGGCGCGATCCAGTGTCGATTGGACACGGGCCCGCAGCTCGGAAGCGCCGGCGCTGGTCTGGTCGGCCGTGGCGCGCAACAGCGATTCGGCGTCGGTCACCACCTGGTTCAAGTCATTCAGCAGGCGGTCGGAGGGAGAGGTCTTGGCCATGAGCGTTACTCCTTTTGGTCGGTTTGTGGGATCAGAAAGCGCATCGGCGCGGGCCGGAGTCCGGTTGTACGTCTGTCGAGCAGTCCTCGGCAAGTCGCCCTGACGGGTGTCCGACCGCGGCGCGCGGTCTTGCCAATGCGCGGGCCTTGCCGTCCCCTCCGGCAGATTTCGCTCCCGGGTGGGCGCGTGCCTGGGGAAACGTCATCCGGACGCGCCGTCATCGTCGTCGCCAACGCGGTAGTGGCGCACCAGGAAATAACGCTCACGGCGTTCGCCTTCCACGATCAAGACCTGACCCTCCAGCGCCTCCAGTTCCGGATCGCGGAAGGGATTGGCGCCGGCCCGACGCAGCGCGACGCGCCCGCCGCCGGTCAGTGCGAGCAGCAGCGCCACGCGCTCGCTCTTGCTGCCGGCATCGACGCGCTCGCGGCACAGGCGGCCGCGCAGCCGCTCCGTGGGACCGTCCGGGGTCGGTGCTTCTGCGTCAGCGGGCATGCATGCGTCTCACGTGAAGGAGGCGCCCGTCCTGCTCGGTCGCGATCAGCGCCAGCAGCCGGCGATCGACCCAGCCCTTGTAGACGTGGACCGTGCGCTGACCCGGCGCGCCCGCGATGCGGTAGCTGATGGGCGTGCAGCGGCCGGGGTCGATGCCGGACTCCTTGAGCATCGGCCGCACGGCCTCGGCCACCGCCTTGGCGGGGGCCGCGTCGGTGGGGAGAAGGCGGGGCAAGGAACGCGCCAGGTTCCGCCCCTCGCGTTCCAGGCGCTCGCGCCGCAGGCCGCGCACGCCGCGGTCCTCGACCGTGGCGAAGGCCTTCCGGAACGCCTTCGTGCGCGACAGCGCATGGCCCGGTCCCGACACCGGCTGCAGCGACGGATCGCCCAGCAGGTAGAACTGCCCCAGTGTCTTGAGGTCCATCGGATCGAGGTGGGTGCGCTCTCCGGCGAACTTCTGCCGCGCCTCGAGCAGCGCCCGCCCCAGCGACGCGCCTGCCAGTACGCGCTGCAGGAAATACTGGCAGATCAGGTCGGCCGAGCCGTTGCCGTCGCTCGGGCCGTAGGCGACGGTCGTGCTGCCCAGGAAACCGCAGGCCCCGTCGGCCAGGTAACGCAGCGCCATCGGCCAGTCGCCGTCGGCCTGCGCCGGGTCGAAGAGCTGCGCGCCGTAGCAGCACTCGGCCGCCACCACCGTGCCGGCGGTGACGCGGTCACGCAGCAGCGCCGAACGCATCGCCACCGGGAAGTCCTCGCCGCGCTGGCCGTAGTACTCGGGCATGTCCTCGGCGCCGTGGCAGTTGATGAAATGCATGCGCGGCGCCAGGTCCGACTTGGCCCACTTCGGTCCGCCGGGCGGCGACAGGTGCAGCCGGTCCGCATTGCCGAAGGTATTGGTCAGGCTGAGCCGCGTCGAGCCCTGCCACACCTCGGCCGACAGGCCGAAGCTGTCGGCGAAGGCCTCGCGCGGCAGGCCCTTGTGGCGGGCGGCCGCGCGGATCAGCTGGAGCAGCAGGTCCGGCTTGGTCGCGCCCGCCAGGTCGGGCAGCCGGCCCACGACGCGCGTCGGTCCGAGGAAGCGGTTCGGGTCGGTCGAGTAGGCCGCCTCGCAGGCATACGGCAGGTCGCTGGGCACCAGCTTGTCCGAGTCGCCGAGTTCACCGCCGTGCGCCGGGTTCTTCAGCGGGACCATCGGCAGCACGTCGGGCCCGCCGAGCAGCACGAAGTAGTGCGGCAGACGCGCGTGGGCCAACGCATCGATGGCGGCCTTCAGCGCCTTCGCATCGGGTCGGGCGGGCACGGGCGCGACGTCGTAGGGTTTCATCGCCGAGGCGAGGTCCACGGCCACGACCAGCGTGTCGATGCCGCGCCGCTTGTCCGCGGTGACCAGCGCCTTGAGCGCCGCGTCGATCTTCGTGAGCGCGGTGGTGCCGTACTTGGCGCGCAGCGCGCCGCGATGAACGATGACCAGCTTGTCCATGGGGTCCTCCTCGGGCGGTCCGCTCCGGCGCTCGGTCCGGAAACGCTGGACGGAAAGCGTCGATCGTAGGCATCGGTGGCCCGTGCGGCAATGCACAAGCGTGGGAGGCCTACGCCGGACTGTCATCAAGCGTGCATGAGGGCTCCGCAAGATCCGCCCGCCATGCAAGCATCCGTAACACCTCCCCGCAAGACGGACCTGGCGCGCGAGATGCTCGCGCCCGGACAGCGCCGGCTGCCGCCCGCGCTGCGCGCGCTGCTCATCACCGTCGACGGCAAGCGCGACGCCGAAGAACTGCGCCGGCTCGGTCGCGGGCTCGGGCTGGGCGACGACGGCCTGACGCGGCTGGTCGACCAGGGGCTGGTCGAAGTGCCGGTCATCGTCGTGCCGCCACCCGCCGCGAGGGCGGTTCCTGTCGTCACCGGCGTCGACGTCATCCACGAAGCCGAAGTGCTCGAAGCGGCCGCGCTCGCTCGTGCGGCCCAGGATCGGGCGCGCCGCCTCGTGTCCGCGAAGTTCTTCGGTCTGGACCTCGTCACCCGGATGCTGGCCGGCCGCGAAGGCGAACTGCGAGACCTGGCACGGCAGGCCGACACCGAGAGCCGCTTCATGGAATGGATCGACCTCTGCTGCGAGCGCATCGAGGTCGAGTCCGACGCCGAACGCGCGGCGAAGTTCCGCGACAGCGTCGCGCGGACGCTGGCCGCGGGCTGATCCTCAGGCCGCGCAACGATGGTGGCGGCGCCGGCGTCATCGGCAGCCACCGCCCGTCGACCTGCGCGCGACGTGGACTCGCCGCGCATCGCGCGCCCGATCGCCTATGCTGAACACTCGCTTCGAGCAGAAGCGCCACAGGGAGAGTTGCGATGAAACCCACGCCCGCCGGCTGGCCGCGCCTGTCCAGCGCCGTCTTCTACGACAGCGCCGCGGAGGCGATCCCCTGGCTGTGCCAGGCCTTCGGCTTCGAGGTGCAACTGCGGGTCGACGGGGACGACGGCTCGGTCGTCCACAGCCAGCTGACCTACGGTGACGCGCTGATCATGGTCAGCGAAGGCGGCGAGGGGGAGCGCTCGCAGCGTTTCGGCATTCCGCTGCGCAGCCCCAAGGGCGTGGGTGGGGCCAACACGCAGAGCCTGATGGTCTACGTGGACGACGCCGCCGCGCATTGCGAGCATGCCCGCGCAGCCGGCGCCACCATCGTCTACGAACCGAAGATCGAGGACTACGGCCCGGAGTACTGGGCCGACAAGAGCTACGGCGTGCTCGACCTCGGCGGGCACCTGTGGTGGTTCGTGGAGCGCGTGCGCGGTTGACCCGCCCGCGGACCGCAGTGACGAAGGGCGCCGACGCTCGGGCCTGCCCCTGCCAGTGCGCCCCTTTGATGGCGACGCCACCCTCTTGACGACAAGCCGACAACACCTGCACGGGACGCGAACCCTTTGCCCACGACGGTTTTACGTGCTCTTGAGTTGCTCTGAACAACTTCCCCCACCAGTGGGAATTGGTTTGAAGTAGCCCCTGAAATACCCTTCTCCGAACGAATTCCCGGCGCAAATGACGCTCGGAAATGAGAAGCGCGGAAGGGGACATGAACAAGTCAATCCATAGCGAGAAAAGCGTCGACGCGCGGGATGGAGCGCCCATCGACAAGCCAGCGCTGGACGACACGACGAGGTCGTCGGCACTTGATGCCTTGTGCCTGGTGGCCCGGCTGCATCGGTTGAATGCCGACCCCCAGGCCATGCGGCATCAGTTGGGATTGGGACCCAGCGCGCCGATCGAACGCGAGCATCTGTGGCAGGCCGCGCGCGACGTGGGTTTGACAGCGAAGTACATCCGGACAGAGGCAGCTCGCCTGTCATTGGTGCCGCTCCCCGCACTGGCTCTGATGCGGGACGGTCGCGTGGTGGTCCTGGCCCACTGCGATGGTCAGCGGGTGTTGACAGTCGATCCGCAACATTCGCATCCACAACTCCGCGACCGTCCCACCGTCCAGCCGTTGACGCAATTCTTGTCCGCCTGGAGCAACGAACTGTTGTTGCTGTCCTCTCGACCCGGAGCGATGGGAGGGCTAAGTCGATTCGACTTGACCTGGTTCATTCCGAGCCTCGTCCGTCACCGGAGACTCATCGCCGAAGCGCTGCTGATGTCGTGCTTCCTCCAGCTGTTCGCATTGGTCAGCCCTCTGTTCTTCCAGGTCGTGATGGACAAGGTACTGATACACAAGGGCAATTCGACACTCGATGTGCTGGTGGTCGGTCTGGTCTTCGTCGGCATCTTCGAGAGCGTGCTGAGCGTGCTGCGCAACTACGTTTTCTCGCACACGAGCAGTCGGATCGACGTCGAACTCGGCACCCGCTTGTTCCGTCACCTCCTCAGCCTGCCGCTGTCGTACTTCCAGTCCCGGCGCGTCGGCGATTCGGTCGCACGGCTGAGAGAGCTCGACGGTATCCGTCAGTTCCTGACGGGCAATGCGCCGACGCTGGTTCTGGACGTGGTGTTTTCGCTGGCCTTCATCGTCGTCATGCTGTTCTACAGCGCGCCTCTCACTGGCGTGGTCCTGGTATCTCTGCCGTTCTATGTGCTGTTGAGCCTGGCGGTCATCCCCGTGCTGAGATCCCGGCTCAAGGAGAAATTCGCCCGCAACGCAGAGAACCAGGCGCTCATGGTCGAGACGGTGACCGGGATCGCGACGGTCAAGGCGGGCTCGCTGGAATATCAGATCGCACGACGCTGGGACGATCAGCTCGCGTCCTATGTCTCCGCCGGATTCCGGGCACAGACGCTCGGACAGCTCGGCAATGAAGGGATATCGCTGCTGTCCAAGCTGACCAACGCCGCAACCCTGTGGTACGGCGCCCACCTCGTCATGGAAGGGCAACTGACCATCGGCATGTTCGTCGCATTCAACATGTTCGCCAATCGTGTGGCTCAGCCCGTCATCCGCATCGCGCAGATGTGGACCGAGTTCCAGCAGGTCGGCATCTCCCTGGCACGTCTCGCCGACATCCTGGACACGCCTCCTGAACAGGTGCCGCGAGGTGCGTCGCCGCTCCAGGGCATCCAGGGCCGCGTCACCTTCGAACGGCTCACCTTCAGGTACCGGCTGGACGCGCCCCCGGTGATTCGTGACCTCTCCCTCGACGTTCGGCCAGGGGAGGTCATCGGGATCATCGGCCGCAGCGGCTCCGGGAAGAGCACGTTGACCAAGCTGATCCAACGGCTCTATTTGCCGGAGCGCGGTCGGATCCTGGTAGACGGCATCGACATCGCGGGCGTGGATCCGGCTCAACTCAGGCGGCAGTTGGGTGTCGTGCTCCAGGACAACCTGCTGTTCAACCGCAGCGTGCGCGACAACATCGCCATCCAGGATCCGTCCGCGCCAATGGCGGACATCATCCACGCGGCCCGGCTCGCCGGCGCACACGAGTTCATCACATCGCTCCCTGAAGGCTACGACACGCTGGTTGGAGAGCAAGGGGCCTCGCTCTCCGGCGGCCAGCGACAACGTATCGCGATTGCCCGGGCGCTGTTCGGCAAGCCTCGGATCCTGGTGCTCGACGAGGCGACCAGCGCGTTGGATTACGAGAGCGAGGCGATCCTCCACCACAACATGCAGGAGATCGCGCGCGGACGCACCGTGTTCATCATCGCGCACCGGCTGAGTGCAGTGAGGCATGCCGATCGCATCGTGGCAATGGAGGATGGAGAGATTGTCGAAACGGGGACCCACTCGGAATTGATGTCCCGTCCTCAAGGCCTCTACGCGCGGCTGTGGCAACTGCAGGCTGAGGGTCGACCCGACGACAGGTCGGCATTCGAGACGCGGCCGCCCATGCGACCGGCATTGGAGGTGGCGCCATGAAGGGCGGCGGAGCCCGCGCGGCTGCTCCCGGATCGATCTCCAGTTCCGCATTGACCCGGCATGCGGCGGCGTTCCGGCATGCGTGGGCGATGCGGAGCGAGTTGCTTGGGCCGATACGACTCGCCGAGGAACGCGCATTCCTCCCCGCCGCCCAGGCCCTGCAGGAAACCCCGCCGCATCCGGCACCGAGACGTCTCGCGCTGAGCATCTGCGCAATGGCGACGGTGGCAATCGCATGGTCCTTCCTGGGCCAGGTCGATCTCGTTGCCGTAGCGCCGGGCCGCATCGTGGTCAGCGAGCGCAGCAAACTGATCCAGCCGCTGGAGACGAGCGTCGTGAAGGCTGTCCATGTGAAGGACGGCGACACCGTGAGTGCAGGACAGCTGCTGGTGTCACTGGACGCCACCATCGCTCAGGCGGACAACGCCCGTATCGCTCAGGATCTCAGCGCGCAATGGTCGGAGCTGCTCCGTGCCCGAGCGCTGCTGATTGCACTGCAAGCCGACACGGCGCCAGTGTGGACGCCGCTACGCGGCCAGAACTTGACGGCAAGGGACCTGGCGTCGGTCGATGAACAGCTGCGTCTCGAATGGCGGGACATCAACGCCAAGCAGTCTCGGCTGAAGGCCGATGAAGCGCTTCATCGCGCGGAGATCGAGACCGCCTCACGCATGGTCGACAAGCTCACCAGCACGCTGCCCCTGGCCATCGCGCGCGAACAGGATTTCCATGCCCTCGCGGCACAGGGATTCGTCGCACATCACGCGGATCAGGATCGCACGCGCGATCGCATCGAGCTCGAACACGATCTGGCCACTGCGCAGGCCCGGTTGGCCGAAGCGCGCTCGGGCCTGGCCGCGAGCGAACAGGCGTGGGCTTCCTATCGGGCGGAGAGCGCGCACGGTCTCCGCGACCGGGAAAGTCAGGCTGAATTGAAGGTACATGAGCTGTCCACAGAGGCGGCGAAGGCGACGCAGCGTCACGCGTTGACGGAATTGCGCGCGCCAGTGGCCGGCACGGTGCAGCAACTCGCCATCCACACCCCGGGCGGCGTGGTGACGGAAGCACAGACGCTCCTCGTGCTGGTCCCTGCAGACAACGCGGTGACCGCGGAAGTGACGCTCGACAACAAGGACATCGGCTTCGTACGCGAAGGTCAGCAAGCAGAGATCAAGCTCGAGACATTCCCATACGCGCGTTACGGCACCGTGCGTGCCACCGTGGTCACGGTGAGCCCTGACGCCGTCATCGACGAAAAGCGGGGAGCGGTCTTCGCCGCGACGCTGCGCCTTGAGCGCGCCGCCATGGAAGTCGACGGCCGGCGCGTCGTGATCGGCCCGGGCATGAACGTCACGGCGGAAGTCCGAACGGGACGTCAACGCGTGATCGATTTCCTGCTCAGCCCGCTGCGCGAGTACGCCAGCGAGAGCCTGCGCGAGCGCTGACTCTGGCGCATCGCAACTTCCAGCCACGTCAAGAAGGGAGGCGACGCCGCGCATGGCCTGCGGCATCGGGCGCGACACCGCGTAGAAATCAAAACGTCGAGTGGCGTCCACAGCCACCCGATGACCCTGAACATTCAGAGAGGACAACGATATGGCAACGCTAGAGGACTATTTCAACGAGAACATGGAAAGCCTGGGACTGCCCACGGTCAGCAACGAGGCATGGAAAACTTCGACAGGCATCGTGGCCTGGCTCAATGCTGTAGAAAAGGCAGTCGCGAAATCACCCAACGCCACGATTGGTGAACTGATCGCCGGCGGCGTGCTGGCGGATACGCTGGTCGTCGTGGCGGGCGTCGGCGCAGCGTTCTACGCGGGCGCCGTCGCCGGAAGTCTGATGGTGGCAGAGGCCAAGTTGGCGTCCGATTACATCTCCGACGTGGACTGGAATATCTTCAACCCCGGGAACTATTACGGCCAGTACGTATCCATCACGACGACACAGACGTCTAGCGGCTCCCGCGGCACGGTTCTGGTCGGAGACATCCACGACGAGAACGGAAACGTCGTCAACAAGCTGGACTTCGAGTGGTCCAACGACGGCCAGAGCGCGCCCGTCGATGCGTCCAACGGCGGCACCTGGCAAGACCCGGGCGCAGGGAGCGGTGGCGGTAGCAGTGGGGATGGCGATTCCGGGGGGGCGATTCCGGCGGCGGGGGCGACTCCGGCGGTGGAGATAGCGGCGGCGGCGGCGGCGGTGGCGGTGGCGGTGGCGGCGGTGGCGGTCCGATTCAAGAGGAGGAGGAGGAGGAGCGCGTCGGCCCGACCGAGCCGCACCCCGATGCCCAGGTTCATGCGCTCGTGTCGGCAATGGCGGAGTTCCGTCAACCCGGTGCAGGAAGCGGCTTGGCCCACGGGGTGACATCCGAACGACTGCAAGCGCAACTGGCAGCCCCGACGATGTAAACGTTCAGCCGCCAGCGGGATCTCAGTCTCCCGAACCTGAGGTCTCGCGGTACGCTGCATCAACGCGGGGTCGACCCAAAAGCAACCAAGGGCCGACCTCGCCACCACCCATTGACCGGCCAACGTCATGACCACCGACAACTTCCGCCTCCGGTTTCTCCTGAAGCTCATTGCCGCCATCAGTCAGGCCGTGGTCGGCCTCGCGCTGCTCGGCATCGTGCCGGGCATCAACAACATCGATGGCTGGTTCGCCCGGATCTTCGGACCGGTGCTGCTGGCCACCGCCGCCTATCAGCTGGTATCGCTGGCACGTCGCAACGCGGGCAAGCGAGAAGCGGGTTGAGAAGGCGGTGAGCGCGGTGCCGTGCTCGACGGCGTGGCGATCCGTCAGCCCTTGCGCTTGGCCAGGATCGCCTTGCCGACACGCGAGACGGGGGCCGGCCCAGCACGCCGGAGATGAACGCCCCCGCATCGATCAGCTTGTCGATGTCGATGCCGGTCTCGATGCCCAGGCCGTTCAGCAGGAACACCACGTCCTCGGTCGCGACGTTGCCGGTCGCGCCCTTCGCATACGGGCAGCCGCCGAGGCCGGCGACGCTCGCATCGAAGGTGTGGATGCCCATCTCCAGGCAGGCGTAGATATTCGTCAGCGCCTGGCCGTAGGTGTCGTGGAAATGCCCGCTGACCTCGACCAGCGGATAGTGCTTGAGCGCCCGCTCCATCGCTGCCTGCACCTTGCGCGGCGTGCCGACGCCGATCGTGTCCGCCACGCCGAGGTGGTCGACGCCGATGGCCTTCATCAGCTGGACGACGCGCTCGACCTCGTCCGCCGACACGTCGCCCTGGTACGGGCATCCGACCGAGCACGACAGCGCGCCGCGCACCTTGATGCCGGCCTCGTGTGCCGCGGCTACCACGGGTGCGAAGCGGTCGATGCTCTCGGCGATCGAGCAGTTGATGTTCTTCTGCGAGAAGGCCTCCGACGCGGCCGCGAAGACGACGATCTCGTCGGGCTTCGTCGGCAGCGCGCCCTCCAGGCCTTTCATGTTGGGCACCAGCACGCTGTGCCGCACGCCGGGCCGGCGCTCGATCGCCGCCATCACCGCCGTGTTGTCCGCCATCTGCGGAACCCACTTCGGCGAGACGAAGCTGGTGACCTCGATCTCCTTCAGACCGGCATCCTGCAGCAGAGAGACCAGCTTGGCCTTGTCGGCCGTGCCGACGTTCTCCTTCTCGTTCTGCAGGCCGTCGCGCGGGCCGACGTCGACCAGGGTGACGCGGGTGGGCAATGTCGTCATGGCTTGATCCTCTGGCTGGCTGTCTTGCTTACTCCCTCTCCCGCTTGCGGGAGAGGGCGGGGTGAGGGCCAGCAGCCTCACGCCTGCAACCGGAGCAACTCGGCGCCGTCGCCGACCTGATCGCCGATCCCGAACAGCAGCTCCGCCACGACGCCGTCGCGCGGCGCGGTGATCGTGTGTTCCATCTTCATCGCTTCCATCACCGCCAGCGGCTGGCCCTTGGTGATCGCATCACCGGGCCGGGCCAGGAAGGCCACCAGCTTGCCGGGCATCGGCGCAGTCAGCCTGCCGGCATCCGATTGCCCCTGCCCCGCGTGGGCGATGACGTCGACCTCGGTCACCAGCGCCGAGCCGTGCGCGCCGAACACCGCCACCTGCTCGCCGACCTTGTAGGTCGACACGGCGACGCGGCGCTCGCCCAGATGGAGCTCGTGACGCTCCGGCCCTGCCGAACGCACCGCCAGCGCGATCGACTCGCCGCCGACCGTCAGCGACAGGCTGCCGTGATGATGGCGCGCGAGCAGCACCTGGTGATGCTCGCCGTCGACGTCCAGCTCGAAGCGGCGTTGCGCCGCGCCGAACATCCGCCAGCCGTCGCGACGGCTCCACGGATCGGCGGATTCGGTCAGCCCCTCTTCCGCCAGCGTGTGCGCGACCACGGCCGCCGCGGCATCCGCCAACGGCAGGCCCGGCTGACCGAACAGCACGGCCTTCTCGCGCTCGATCAGCGCGGTGTCCAGGTCGGCGTTGGTGAACGACGCCGTCGCCGCGCAGCGGCGCAGGAACGCCACGTTGGTGTGCAGGCCGACGATGTGCGTGTCGCGCAGCGACGCGTCCAGCAGCGCCAGCGCCTGCTCGCGCGTCTCGCCCCAGACGATCAGCTTGGCGATCATCGAGTCGTAGAACGGACTGATCGCGTCGCCCTCCCCCACGCCCGAATCGATGCGCACATCCGCGCGGCGGAAGGCCTCATGCGCCGGCCAGCGCGCCACCGACAGCGTGCCGGTCGCGGGCAGGAAACCACCCTCGGGGTTCTCGGCGCAGATGCGGGCCTCGATCGCGTGACCGTGCATGCGCAGCTGGTCCTGCTTCAGCGGCAGCGGCTCGCCGGCGGCCACGCGCAGCTGCCACTCGACCAGGTCCTGCCCGGTGATGGCCTCCGTCACCGGATGCTCCACTTGCAGCCGCGTGTTCATCTCCATGAAGTAGAAGCGCCCGTCCTGTTCCGCGATGAACTCGACGGTCCCCGCGCCCTGGTAGCCGACCGCCTTCGCGGCCGAGACCGCGGCGGCGCCCATCTCGGCGCGGCGCTCGGCCGTCATGCCGGGCGCCGGCGCTTCCTCCAGCACCTTCTGATGCCGACGCTGCACCGAGCAGTCGCGCTCGAACAGGTAGACGCAATCGCCGTGGCTGTCGCCGAAGACCTGGATCTCGATGTGCCGCGGGCGCTGCACGTAGCGCTCGATCAGCACCGCGTCGTCGCCGAAGCTGTTGATCGCCTCGCGCTTGCAGGACGCCAGCGCGGCGTCGAATTCCTCGTCCGCGTGGACCGCGCGCATGCCCTTGCCACCGCCGCCCGCGCTGGCCTTGATCAGCACCGGGAAGCCGATGCGATTGGCCTCGCGGCGCAGCAGCGCCGGATCCTGGTCGGCGCCGTGATAGCCCGGCACCAGCGGCACGCCGGCCTGCTCCATCAGACGCTTCGATTCGGCCTTCAGGCCCATCGCCTGGATCGCCGACGGCGGCGGGCCGATGAACACGAGGCCCGCGTCCGCGCAGGCCTGCGCGAACTCCTCGTTCTCGCTGAGGAAGCCGTAGCCCGGATGGACGGCCTGCGCGCCCGTGGCCTTGGCGGCCTCGAGGATGCGCTGCCATTGCAGGTAGCTGTCGCGCGGCGCGGGGCCGCCGATGCGCACGGCCTCGTCGCAGGCCTGCACGTGGCGCGCGTCCGCGTCCGCGTCGGAATAGACGGCGACGGTCTTCACGCCGAGACGGCGGGCCGTGGCGGCGACGCGGCAGGCGATTTCACCGCGGTTGGCGATCAGGATCTTCTTGAACACGGGTGTCTCCTCATGTTTCGGGTCCTCGACGCGTTGCGGCTTGTGGCCGCTTCGCGCCGGGTGCGCCCGGACGGCCGCGCTTCGCGATCGTCCGGGGCCGCGCGCCGGCCATGGCCGTCACGCGTCGTCAGGTCGGTTCAGGTCGTGTCGGGCCGCTCAATGGCGATGGCCGCAGGACGCCGCGGCGTCCTCGCCCACCGGCGCGCAGCCGGGCACCGTGTCGGCGCTCAGCTCGGCTTCCGTCGCGCAGTGCATGCCCAGGCGGGCGATCAGCTGGCGGTCCTTCTCGGCCTGCGGGTTGCTGGTGGTCAGCAGCTTGTCGCCGTAGAACATGCTGTTCGCGCCGGCCAGGAAGCACAGCGACTGCATCGTCTCGGGCATCTCCTCGCGGCCGGCGGACAGGCGCACCATCGCGCGCGGCATCGTGATGCGGGCCACCGCGATCGTGCGGATGAACTCGAACGGGTCCAGCGCCTCGGTGCCCGCCAGCGGCGTGCCTTCGACCTGCACCAGGTTGTTGATGGGCACCGACTCCGGATACGGATCCAGGTTGGCCAGCTGCGCGATCAGGCCGGCGCGTTGGCGGCGGGTCTCGCCCATGCCGACGATGCCGCCCGAGCACACCTTCAGCCCGACGCCGCGCACGCGCTCCAGCGTGTCCAGGCGGTCCTGGTAGGTGCGCGTCGTGATGATCTGGCCGTAGAACTCCGGCGAGGTGTCGAGGTTGTGGTTGTAGTAGTCCAGCCCCGCCTCGCGCAGCTGCTCGGCCTGGCCGTCGCCCAGCATGCCGGCGGTCAGGCAGGTCTCCAGGCCCATCGCCTTGACCTCGGAGATCATCTCGCCGATGGCTTCCAGGTGACGCTCCTTCGGCGAGCGCCACGCGGCGCCCATGCAGAAGCGGGTCGCGCCGTTGGCCTTGGCGGCGCGGGCGGCTTCCATCACCTCCTGCAGCGGGATCAGCTTCTCGGCCTTCAGGCCGGTGTCGAAGTGGGCCGACTGCGGGCAGTACTTGCAGTCCTCCTCGCAGCCGCCGGTCTTGATGGACAGCAGCGTGGACAGTTGCACCGCGTTCGGATCGAAGTGCTCGCGATGCACCTGCTGCGCGCGGAACAGCAGGTCGTTGAACGGCAGCTCGAACAGCGCGGCGATCTCGTTGACGGTCCAGGGCTTGGCGTTGCGACGTTGCTCGTCGGTGGTGGGCGTCAGCGTCTGGATCTGGTTGACGGTCTGCTTCATCGTCATGCTTTCAATGCGTTCAACAGCAGCGGCTGCTGCAGGTGCGCGGCCACGGCCGCGGGAGAGGGATCTGGGAGCCGGGGCACATGGCCCCAGCACGGCACGCTCAAGCCCTGGTCGAGCCGGGCGTGCAAGGCGGCCAGATTGTCCGCCACATGGGGTTGATGGGGGTCGGCGGTGTTGGCCACCCAGCCCGCGAGCCGCAGGCCGCGCGCGAGGACGGCCTCGGCCGTCAGCAGCGCGTGGTTGATGCAGCCCAGCCGCAGGCCGACGACGAGCACCACCGGCATCGCCAGGTCGACGGCCAGGTCGGCGGTGTCCCAGTCGTCGGTGAGCGGCACGCGGAAACCGCCGACGCCCTCGATCAGCGCGAAGTCGCCCTTGGAGGCGGAGCGCCGG
Source organism: Roseateles chitinivorans (assembly GCF_050632145.1). GTDB lineage: Bacteria > Pseudomonadota > Gammaproteobacteria > Burkholderiales > Burkholderiaceae_C > Roseateles > Roseateles chitinivorans_B. The sequence goes on along the minus strand of NZ_CP192577.1, from coordinate 2,258,119 downwards.
ATCGCGGCCAGCAGCGCGGTGCGGTCGATGGCGCGGCCCTCGAGCTTCGCGGCGATGTGCGGCGCACAGGGCTCGCGGAACTGCAGCGGGCCGACCTCGTCCATCGTCATGCCCTGCGTCTGCGCGGCATGCAGCAGGGCGACGTCCTCGTTGACCCAGACGCCGTCGGCGGTCTGCGTCTGGCCGGCGGCCAGCGACTTGATCGGCGTCACGTAGCGGCCCAGGCCGTCGAACGCGCGCGTCAGGCCGGCGGTGATGCAGGTCTTGCCGATCTCGGTGTCGGTGCCGGTAATGAAGAAGCCGTGGAGCGGATGCGATGCCTTCGTGCTCATGCGCAGGCCTCCAGCGCCGCGACCAGACGATCGACATCCGCCTCCGTGTGCGTCGCGCACAGCGTGATGCGCAAGCGCGCTTCGCCCTTTGGAACCGTGGGCGGACGGATGCCGGGCACGCGCAGGCCTTCGCGCTCCAGCGCGGCAGCAAGTGCCATCACCTCGGCGTTGCCGCCGACGATCAGCGGCTGGATCGGCGTCTGCGAATCGGCCAGCTTCCAGGTCAACGTCGGATGACGATCGAGCAACGCGGCGATGCCCTCGCGCAGCCGCGCCTGCAACGCACGCACCGCAGCGCGGCGCTGGCGCCCGACGTCGCCGCGGATCAGCTCGAGGCTGGTCAGCAACGCGTGCTCCACCGCCGGCGGCGAGGCCGTCGAGAAGATGTAGTTGCGCGCCGCCTGCAGCAGGTAGTCGGTGATCGTCGAATGCGCGACGACGAAGGCCCCCGCGAGTCCCGCCGCCTTGCCCAGCGTGCCGACCAGGATCAACCGCTCGCTGTGCAGCTGGAAGTGCTCCAGCGAGCCGACGCCGTTCTCGCCGAGCACGCCCAATCCGTGCGCGTCATCGATGATCAGCCAGGCGTCGAATTCCTCGGCCGCGGCCAGCAGCGCCGGCAGCGGCGCGATGTCGCCGTCCATGCTGAAGACGGCGTCGGTGACGATCAGCTTCACGCGCGCTGAGCTGGCCGCGAGTTGCGTCCGCAGGTCCTCGACGTCGCAATGCGCGTAGCGCGACACCTTGGCCTTCGCCAGCCGCGTGCCATCGATCAACGAGGCGTGGTTCAGCGTCTCGCTGAAGATCTCCGCGTCGGCGTCGCCGAGCGCGGTCACCACGGCCAGGTTCGCCATGTAGCCGGTGCAGAAGCCGATCGCCCTGGCGCTCGGGATATGCGGCTCGAACCAGCGGCCCAGCAGTGCCTCGACGTCATGGTGCGCGCGCGAATGCCCGCTCACGAGCGGCGATGCACCCGAGCCGCCGCCGTAGACGTGCGCGCCCTCGACCAGCGCTGCGGCCACCGCCGGATGGGCCGCCAGGCCGAGGTAGTCGTTGCTGCAGAACATCGTCAGCTCGCGCGCGACGCCGTCGGCGCCGCGCACCGTCTGGCGCGGCGCGGTGCCGGTCTCGGCAATGCGGGTGAAGCGCGTCAGGTCCTGCGCGCGGATCGCGTCCAGCTTCGATTGCAGGTGATCAAGCAGCATGGAGCACCTCCCCCAGCGTCGCGCTCACGGCGCTCGCGAGGAACTTCGCCGCCGCCTCGTCGATCAGGTAGGGCGGCATCAGGTAGACGGTCTGGCCGATCGGGCGGATCAGCAACTCGTGCTTGCGCGCCGCGAGGTGGAACTTCTCGGAGAAGCGCTCGACCGGCGCCGTCGTCTTCGGGTTGATGTCGAAGGCCAGGATCATCCCGCGCTGACGCAGGTGCGCGATGCGCGGATCGGCGGCCAGCGGCGCGAAAGCTTCAGTGAGCCACGCGGCCTGGTGCTGGTTGCGTTCGAGCTGCCCCGCGTCGAAGCGGTCGAGCACCGCGTTCGCGGCGGCGCACGCCAGCGGATTGCCGGTGTAGCTGTGCGAGTGCAGGAAGCCCCGCGTCACGTCCTGCGACCAGAAGGCCTCGTACACGTCGTCCGTCGTCAGCACCAGCGACAGCGGCATCGTGCCGCCGGTGATGCCCTTGGACAGCAGCAGGAAGTCGGGCCAGTCCGCCTTGGTTGCGGGAGCCGTCTGCTCCCAGGCGAAGAAGGTGCCCGTGCGGCCGCAGCCGACGGCGATCTCGTCGGCGATCAGGTGCACGTCGAACTCGGTGCACAGCGCGCGCAGCGCCTTCAGGTAGCTCGGCGCGTACATCGACATGCCCGCGGCGCCCTGCACCAACGGCTCGACGATGACGGCGGCGATGTGGTCGTGGCGCTCCGCGAGCAGCGCGCGCATCTCGTCGATCGCCTGCGCCTCGTTGCGCAGCCGCTGATCCGGCGACATCACGATGTGGCTGCGCATCAGCAGCGGGTCGTACGCGTCGCGGAAGATCGCCACGTCGGTGACGGCGAGCGCGCCGATGGTCTCGCCGTGATAGCCGTTCTTCAAGCAGACGAACTCACGCTTGTCCGTGAGGCCGCGGTTGCGCCACGAGTGGAAGCTCTGCTTGAGTGCGATCTCCACCGCCGAGGCGCCATCGCTGCCGAAGAACACGTGGCCCAGCGCGCCGCCGGTGCGCGCGGACAGGCGCTCGGAAAGGCGCACCGCCGGCTCGTGCGTGCAACCCGCCAGCATCACGTGCGGCAGCGTGTCGAGCTGCTGCTTGATCGCGTCGTTCAGACCCTTGTCGGCGTGACCGAACAGGTTGACCCACCACGAGCTGTTGGCGTCGAAATAACGCCGACCTTCATGGTCGACCAACCAGGCCCCCTCGCCCCGGGCGATCGGCAGCGGCGGCACGTCCTGCGCACGCGCCATCTGCGTGCACGGGTGCCAGACCGCCGCGAGGCTGCGGCGCTGCCAATCTTGTCGTACTGCTTCAGACATTCAAGAAAACTTTCAAACCAGCCACGAGGGCTTTCCCTTCGACAAGAAACTCTGCACGCCCTCGCGCCCTTCGGCGCTGGCGCGGATATCGGCGATGCGGCGCGCGGTGTCGTCGCGCAGCGTCGCGGTGATCGGGACATGGGCGACGTCCTGGACCAGGCGCTTGCACGCGCGCACTGCCGCCGGTCCGTTGGCCAGCAGCGCGGCAGTGAGCGCGTCGACCTTCGCGTCCAGCGCCTCGGGGTCGGCCGCCAGTTCGTGGACGAGGCCCAGGCGATGGGCCTCGGTCGCGGAGAAGCGCTCGGCCGTCACGAAGTAGCGGCGCGAGGCCTGCTCGCCGAGCGCACGCACGACGTAAGGCCCGATCGTCGCGGGCAGGAGCCCGAGCTTGGCCTCGGACAGGCAGAAGCCCGCGGACTCGGCCGCGACGACGATGTCGCAGACCGACACCAGCCCGACGCCGCCGGCGTAGACATCGCCCTGCACCCGCGCGATCACCGGCACCGGGCAGCTGTAGAGCGTCCACAGCATGTGGGCGAGGCGGCCGGCGTCGGCATGGTTCTCGTCCCAGCTGTAGCCGGCCATCGCCTTCATCCAGTTCAGGTCGGCGCCGGCGCAGAAGGCCTTGCCCTCGGCGGCCAGCACGATCGCGCGCAGCGACGGGTCCTGGCCGAGCGCCTCGAACACCGCCGTGAGTTCGCCGATGACCGTGTCGTTGAAGGCGTTGCGGACCTCGGGACGGTTCAGCGTGACGCGCGCGACCGCGTCGTCCGGACCGGAGCGCTCGACGCGCAGCGTCGTGGGGAGGAAGTCGTTCGTGGTCATGGTTTGCTCCAGACAACCGTCCGGTTGACGGCGTAGAGGCGGCAGCGCTCCTCGCCGTCGGTGAACTGGTCGCACAGGGCGAGCGCGCGCGACTGGGCGTCGTCGCCGTACGCATAGCCCCAGCGCGAGCCGTTCGTGGCGAAGGCGCGCGGCTCCTGCGCGGCGAGGAACTTGCGATAGCCGGTCGCGAGACGGTTCGAGGGCAGGCCCTGGACCTCGTCCGTGACGGCGGTCCCGCCGATCGGTGCCGGCAGCGCGCCGGGGACGGGGAAGCCGAGTGGCTTCAGGAAGGCGTCGACGACCGGTTGCCAGAGGTCGTTGCCACGCGCGAACAGCTGGTGACCATCCTCGCCGAAGGCCGGCATCTCGCGCGTCTGCACCAGGCCGCCTGCTTCGCGGTAGGCCTCGGCCCAGCGGCGTTGATGCTGCGGCGCGAAGAAACGGTCGTTCTCGGTGAAGACCCACAGCGTCGGCACCGGCAGGCCATCGGCGGCGGCACGCCGGCCGAAGTCGGCGAAGCGGCGCCGCAGTTCGTCAGGCCGGCAAGGCTCGCCCGCGCGCGTGTCGGGATTGCCGCCGTGTCCGCCGGCGAAGTCGATCGCCGCGACGACGCCGGGCAGGCGTTCGCCGGTCGTCGCCATCGTCGCGAAACCGCCCAGCGACTGGCCGATCAGCACGATGCGTTTCGCGTCGATGTCGGCGGTGGATTGCAGGTGGCGCACGACCGCCGACAGCTCGGCGGCCGCGGCCTCCGCGGCCGACGCGTAGCGCGGCGCGTCGCATTTGACGCTGGCCTCGGGATCGCCGACGGCCGCGAGCTCGCCGTAGCCGATGCGCGTGGGCACCGCCACCGCGAAGCCCTTGCGGACGAAGTAGCGGGCCGCGGCCTCGAGCCGCTGGCGCGGCATGGCCGCGCGCTTCGCTTCCTGCGGCGGACGCCCGTGGCTGATGACGACGAGCGGGAACGGCCCCGGGCCCGGCGGACGGAAGGTGGTCACGATGAGGTCCGCGTCCAGCTTGCGACCGAGGTGGTTCTCGACCGACACCGGCACGCGGATCACCGCCTCGCGGATGTCATTGGCCAGCCGGACGGGCGCCGCGGGCTGCGCGTCGCCGGTGGTCGTGTCTTCCGCCTTCGCGGCGAAGCCGGCGAGGCTCAGGGCAACGCCCAGGCAGAGCGCGGCGATGCGGAAGTGCCGACGGGTCGCATGGGTGGAACCGGTCAAGCGGCTCGATCGGGTCAAGCGGCTCATGCGCGCACCTCCGCGCCCAAGGCCTTGCGCATCAGCACGCTGCGGTAGGTCTTGCCGGCCCACTGCACGTCGCCGATCAACGCGTAGCCGCGGCGCTCGTAGCGGCGGCGCAGCGCTTCGGCAGGCACCGCCGTGTCGAGCGCCACGTGCGCATAGCCCTGTGCGAGCGCCCACGCTTCGGCGATGTCCATCAGCCGCTCGCCGACGCCCTGCCCGCGGCACGACGGATGCACGGCGAGCTGGGCCAGGATGGCCGTATCGGCCTGCGTGTAGCACTCGGGCACCGGGTCGCCGAGGTAGCGGCCGTCGGGCCGCTTCGGCGGCGCGACGGTGACCGTGCCCACGAGCTCGCCGGTCGCGGTCAGGGCGACGAAGGCCTGCCCGCTCTCCACGCGCTCGCGCGTCGTCTGGACGCTCTGGTCGACGGCGGTGAAGTTCCAGCCCTGCGCCGCCAGCGACGCGTAGGACGCGTGCAGCAGCGCGGTCAGGGCCTCGATGGAATCATCGGCGCCAAGCGGGCGCAGGGTCAGGTCGGTCATCGTCGGAGCGGTCATGGCGCGGGAGGAGCGAAGGTCGGCACCTTACATCCGGAACACGCCGAACTTCGTCTCGGGGATTTCGGCATTCAGCGCGGCGGACAGGCCCAGCGCCAGCACGCGGCGCGTGTCGGCCGGGTCGATGACGCCGTCGTCCCACAGCCGGGCGCTGGCGTAGTACGGATGGCCCTGGTCCTCGTACTGCTGGCGGATCGGCGCCTTGAAGGCTTCCTCCTCGTCCGCGGACCACTGGCCGCCCTTGCCCTCGATGCCGTCGCGCTTGACCGTGGCCAGCACCGACGCGGCCTGCTCGCCGCCCATCACCGAGATGCGGGCGTTCGGCCACATCCACAGGAAACGCGGCGAGTAGGCCCGGCCGCACATGCCGTAGTTCCCGGCGCCGAAGCTGCCGCCGATGATCACGGTGAACTTGGGCACCTGCGCGCAGGCGACCGCCGTCACCATCTTGGCGCCGGCGCGGGCGATGCCTTCGTTCTCGTACTTGCGGCCCACCATGAAGCCGGTGATGTTCTGCAGGAACACCAGCGGGATCTTGCGCTGGCAGCACAGCTCGATGAAGTGGGCGCCCTTGTTGGCGCTCTCGGCGAAGAGGATGCCGTTGTTGGCGACGATGCCGACGGGCATGCCCTCGATGTGCGCGAAACCGCAGACCAGCGTGTTGCCGTAGCGGGCCTTGAATTCGTCGAACGCGCTGCCGTCGACGATGCGGGCGATGACCTCGCGCACGTCGAAAGGCTTGCGCGTGTCGGTGGGGATCACGCCGTGCAGCTCGGCGGGGTCGTAGGCCGGCGCCTGCGGCGGCTGCGTCAGCAGCTCGCCCTGCTTGCGCCAGTTCAGCCGCGCGACGGACTGGCGCGCGATCGCCAGCGCGTGGGTGTCGTTCTCGGCCAGGTGGTCGGCCACGCCGGACAGGCGCGTGTGCACGTCGCCGCCGCCCAGGTCCTCGGCCGTGACGACCTCGCCGGTGGCGGCCTTCACCAGCGGCGGGCCGCCCAGGAAGATCGTGCCCTGGTTCTTGACGATGACGGTCTCGTCGCTCATCGCCGGCACGTAGGCGCCACCGGCGGTGCAGGAGCCCATCACCACGGCGATCTGCGGGATGCCCTTGGCGGAGAGATTCGCCTGGTTGAAGAAGATGCGGCCGAAGTGGTCGCGGTCCGGGAAGACCTCGTCCTGGTTGGGCAGGTTGGCGCCGCCGCTGTCCACCAGGTAGATGCAGGGCAGGCGGTTCTGGTCGGCGATCTCCTGCGCGCGCAGGTGCTTCTTGACGGTGATCGGGTAGTAGGTGCCGCCCTTGACGGTCGCGTCGTTGCAGACGATCACGCACTCGACGCCGGACACCCGCCCGATGCCCGCGATCACGCCGCCGCCCGGGGCGGCGTTGTCATACATGTCCAGGCCCGCGAGCGGGGCCAGCTCCAGGAAAGGCGTGCCCGGGTCCAGCAGCATCTCCACGCGGTCCCGCGGCAACAGCTTGCCGCGCCCGACGTGCTTGGCGCGCGCGGCCTCGCCGCCGCCCTCGGCGATCTTCGCCAGCCGGGCGTTGAGGTCGTCGATCAGGCCGCGCATCGCGTCCGCGTTGGCCTTGAAGTCGGCCGAGCGGGCGTTGAGCTTGGTGGGCAGCAGGGGCATGGTTCTGGGTCTCCGGTCTTATGAGCCGCGCTCAATTCGGTGCGGGAGCGCTGGCTGAAGGCGCCGTTCCGGGATCGCCGGACCGGCGCAAGGCGCGAAGCATAAGCCAGATGAGGCCCGATTCCAAGCCGGCAACCGGTTGACTTGAGCCCGGCTCAATAAACCCGGAGAATGCGCCCCTCATGAGCCCCGCACCGATGTCCCGAGAAGACGCCCGCCCAGACGCCCGAGTGGAGGCACGACTCGACGCACCCTCTGCGGCCGCCCTGCCCGCGCAGCGTCGCTCGCCGGTGGGCGCGAAGGCCGAGCAGCGGGTGAAGGACATCCTGCGTGCCAGCCGCGCGGTGTTCGCCGAGCGTGGCTACGAGCGCGCGACGACGACCGAGATCGCGCAGCGGCTGGGGATCTCCGAGGCGACGGTCTTCACCTACTTCCGCGGCAAGCGCGAGCTCTGCATGCGGGTGATCGGCGACTGGTACGACGAGATCATCGAGGCGATCGAATCGGGCCTGCCGCGCGAGCGGCCGATCCGGGACCAGCTGGAATTCGTGGTCCACACCCACCTGCGGCTGTTCCTGATCCAGGGCACGGGGCTGTGCGAACTGGTCCTGTCGGAAGGCCGCAAGCGCGAGGCACCGGTGGCGCGCGGCGAGGGGCAGGACTTCGGTGCCGCCTTCGTCGACCTGCAGCGACGCTACACCGCGCCGCTGATGGACCTGCTGGCGCGCGGCCAAACGCAGGGCGAGGTCCGGCAGGACATCCCGCTGCGGCTGCTGCGCTCGCTGGTGTTCGGGCCGATGGAGCACATGCTGTGGGAAGTGATCATCGCCGGCCGGCAGATCCAGGTGGACGCGGCGGCGCGCGATCTGGTCGCGCTGCTGTGGCCGGCGCTGCAGGCGCCGGACCAGGAGCTCAAGGCGCTGCGCCGCCTGAAGGCCCGCGTGGCGCAGGCGCTGGACGGTGGCATCGACGCCATCGACGGCAAGGCCTGACCCTCAACGCTGCGCGCCACGGCGCGCAACACCTGGGAAGGTCAAAAGTTCAGCAGTTGAGGTCATGGCGCATCGAACCCGGTTGGGCAACGATGGGTACTTCCATGACGCGAGCGGCCGCTGCATCGATCGAACTGCCGAGGCCTATGCTCTGCCACTGACAGTCCGTCAGTCTCCATTCAACGCCGCCCGCCATGGACAACACCGGATCACCGACGCTCCCGCTCGACGAGCCCACGCTACACGCCTGGGCCAGAGCAGGCGAAAAGCTGCGCGCCGAAGCCCTTCTCCATGGACGCCATTGGCATCTCTGGATCGAGCGGCAAGGCATGCGCTATCGCCTGACCACCGCAGGTGGTGCGCCGCGCGTGTTCCGGACCCTCGAAACCCTTGCGAGACGCCTCATGGCACTGAACATCGTGGACCTTGAAGTCACCCGAACCAACACTGGACCCTACGCCCGATCGCCGGCGGCTCCGCCGCCTACCGCCTTCAACGATGGCCTACCGGAAGATGAGGCGTGGAATGCCGCCTATCGCGAACGCCTGCTGAAGGCGATGCGCAACGAACGTCCGGGCAAGGACTTCCGACAAGTCCACGACGAAATGCGCCAGATGATCCGCGGAACGGGGGCCCACATGCCCGCCCCAAAAATGTTGAGTGGGAAGAATCGGCGGAGGAACTCCTGGCAGAGATCCTGTGGCGCATCCGCTGCGACAACGAAACCGCAGCGGACGAACTCAACGACGACATCCATTCGAAGCTCTCGATGGCGGCTTCTTTTCCTGAGCTCTATCGAGAGTCCAAGCGCATGGCTGGCGTGCGGGAGATCGTCGTTCGCCCCAACTTTTTCGTGATGTATCAGGTGAAGCAAGCAACGATCAAAGTGCTCGACGTTGTCCATGCACGTCGCGATTGGCCGAATCCGCCTTCGCTAACACGATGAAGATCTGATACCACTCAAAGAAGGGCGACCGCATGCGGTCGCCCTTCCTCGTTGCGGCCATCGCTGAAGTCAGCGAGCCCGCCGCTCGATCACCACGCTGAGCACAGCGAGGCCGAGCCCGACCACCGCAAGCCCTACCCCCGCCACCGGCAGCGAGCGCAACGACGCCCCGTGCGTCAGCATCCACCCGCCCAGCCACGCGCCGCCCGCGTTGCCCAGGTTGAACGCCGCGATGTTGAGCGTCGACACCAGCGCCGGCGCATCGGGCGCCTGCTGCATCATCCGCATCTGCAATCCGGGCACCGTCGCGAAGGCGGCCATGCCCCAGACGAAGACGGTCACGATCGTCGGCCATTGCCAGTCGAGCACCACCGCCAGCAGCCCCTGCACGATCGCCAGTGCGACCAGCACGCCCATCAGCGACGGCATCAGCCGCCAGTCCGCCAGCTTGCCGCCCACCGTGTTGCCGATCGTCAGCCCCAGGCCGAACAGGAACAGCACGCCCGTGATCCAGCCCGGCGTCAGGCCGGTGACCTCCGACAGCATCGGCGCGATGAAGGTGAACGCGGTGAAGATGCCGCCGAAGCCCACCGCCGTCAGCGCCAGCGCGATCAATACCTGCGGGCGCTTCAAGACCGACCAGTCGTTGCCCGCCTGAGCACCGGCATCGGCGTCCTTCGCCTTCGGCAACAGCGCCACCAGCGCGATCGCTGCGACGATGCCCAAGCCGGCCACCGCGCCGAAGCTCGCGCGCCAACCCCATTCCTGGCCGATCAGGTTGCCCAAGGGCACGCCCAGCACGTTGGCCAACGTGAGGCCGGTGAACAGCAGCGCGATCGCGCCGGCCTTGCGATCGGGCGCGACCAGTTCGCTCGCCAGCACCGCGCCGATCCCGAAGAAGGATCCGTGCGCCAGCGCCGCGACGATGCGCCCCGCCATCACCGTCCAGTAGCCGCCACCGACCGCCGATAGCACGTTGCCCGCAATGAACAGGGCGATCAGCACCAGCAGCGCCCGCTTGCGCGGCCAGCCCGCGCTGAGCGCCGCCAGCGGCGGCGCACCCAGCGCCACGCCCAGCGCATACCCCGTCACCAGCAGACCCGCGCGCGGGAGGCTCACCGACAAGTCCTGCGCCATCGCCGGCAGCAGACCCATGATCACGAACTCGGTCGTGCCGATGGCAAAAGCCGCCAGCGCCAGCGCCAGGATCGGCAAGGGGAAACCGCGCGCGGCCACCGGTTTGGCGCCGGCATCGCCGGCGTCGTCGAGTGCGGAATAGAGGGAGGTCACGAGCGACTCCAGCGTTGATTCAATGGTCCGCACTGTGATCTGTCGCGTCCCGGATGGGAATCCGTCGAAAGGGATAAGCATCTGTTCCAGAATGGAATAGATGGCGCCCGCATGATGCGGCGGCCAACGGAGATCCGGAATGAATGAACTCGACGACATGCGCCTGTTCGTGCGCGCCGTCGCGACGGGCAGCCTGTCCGCCGCGGGGCGGGAGCTGGGCTTCTCCCCGCCGTCGGCAGCAAGCGGCTGGCGCGGCTGGAGGCGCGGCTCGGCGTGCGGCTGCTGCAGCGCAGCTCGCGGCGCCTGGCGCTGACCGACGAGGGCGCGATCTACCTCGAACGCTGCCAGACCATCCTCGCCGACATCGACGACGCCGAGGCCGAACTCACGCAGGGCCGCCAGCAGGCGCGCGGGCTGCTGCGCGTCACCTCGACCGTCGCGCTGGGCCGCCGCTGCGTCGGCCCGCTCGCGGCCGAGTTCATGCGCGCGCACCCCGACGTGACCGTGCAGGTCTCGCTGTCCGACGCGCTCGTCGACCTGATCGAGGAAGGCTTCGACTGCGCGGTGCGCATCGGCGGTCCGGCGGACTCGCGCCTGGTCGCACGACGGCTCGGACCCAACCGGCGCGTGCTCTGCGCGACGCCGGACTACCTGCGCCGCCGGGGCACGCCGCGCTCGCTCGAGGACCTCGTCGACCACGACTGCATCCTGCAGGAGCGCATCGCCACACGCCAATCGGACTGGCTGTTCATGCCCGCCGATCCGTCGGTCTCGGCGTCACCGCGCACGGTCACCGTGCAAGGCCGGCTCGTCACGGACAACGGCGAGCAGGCCCACGACTGGGCGCTCGCGGGCCTCGGCCTGGTGCGCCGCGCGGTCTGGGACGTGGTCGACGAGCTCGACGACGGCCGCCTCGTCGAGGTCCTGCCCGACTGGGCCGGCGAGGTCGGGCCGCTGCAGCTCGTGTTTCCGTCGCGCCGCCTGCTGCCCGCGCGCACGCGGCTGTTCATCGATGCGCTGGCCGCGCGCTTCGAGCACTCCAAGGACCAGGCCCGCGTGCGTGCGCCCTTGCCGGCACGCCCCAGGCGACGACGCTGAGGCAACGGGGCACTCAGGCCCTGAGGCGCCTACGACGCCAAGCCGGGCCGGGCCGACAACGAAAAAGCCCGCAGGACTGTCGTCCTGCGGGCTTGCGGGGTCGGCGGAGGATCCCGCCGATGCGCCTGTGCGGCGCTCCGATTACATCGAGTACTTCAGCGTGGCGCGGAACTGGCGGCCACGGGTGTCATACAGGCTGAAGTCATACAGCGAGGTGCTGCTGAAGCCCGGATCGTACGGGGGCATGCGGTTAAACACGTTCAGGACCGACACGCTGGCGGTCAGTTGCTTCGTGATGGCGTAGCGGCCGAACAGGTCGAACGTGGTGTTCGAACGCACCCGCTTCGGATAGATGCCGTTCTGGAACTGACCGGTCGGGTCGTAGAGGGTCTGGTACGAGGTCGGCAGCAGATCCTGACGAACGTGGTGGGTGTAGTTCGCACCCGCGGTGATCGACCACGGACCGTAGTCGTAGTCGGTCGTGAAACCGGCGCGGATACGGGGGATCGTGTTCGAGCCACCGTTCGTGCCCACCACTTCCACGCCGTCTTCCTTGAAGGAGTTGACGTAGATCACGTTGCCGCGGAAGGTGAACTTGCCGATGCTGGTCGGAACGCGCAGCGTGCCGTCGATGTCGATACCGCTGGTCTTGCGCTGAGCCAGGTTCTCGTAGTTCGACAGGATCGTGACCACCGAGTTGGTCGAGGTGCCGTCACGGATGATCACGGCGTTCGCCGGGCAGTTCAGGCTCGCATCGGTGTTCCCGGCCGGGGGGATTCGGGCAGGATTCGTTGAGGATGTCCTGCAGGCTGCGGGACGCCACCACGTTGCGCCAGTTGATCTTGTACAGATCGACGCCGATGTTGAAGTTCTTCGTCGGCTCGAACACGACACCGAAGGTGCTGCTGGTCGAGGTTTCGGCCTTCAGGTTCGGGTTGCCCGCGAACACGCCCGAGACCTGACGCTGGGCGCCGTCCTGCGGATCGATCACGAACTGGAAGAACGAAGCGGCCGACGGCGAGATTTCCGGCAGCGTCGGCGCGCGGAAGCCCTTGCCCCAGTTGGCGCGGAACAGCAGGCCGTCCAAGGCCTTGTACTTGGCGCCCACCTTGGGCGTCGTCGACTTGCCGTAGTCGCTGTACTTGTCGAAGCGGACCGCGGCCTGCACCTCGAGCTTCTTGGTGAAGGGCATCGACACTTCGGAGAAGAACGAGTAGTTGTGACGGCTGCCGTCCGTGGCCGTGATGCCCTGGCCCATGACGTTGCCGTCCGCCGCGATCTGCGCCGGCGTGTCCTTCAGCTTCTCTTCGCGGAACTCGGCGCCCAGGGCCAGGCCGATGTCGCCGCCCGGCATCGCACCCAGCGTGGTGTTGGCCTTGGTGTCGAGGAAGCTCATCTCCGACGTCGACTTGCGGTCGAAGTTGGCGCGGAGGCTGTCACGCACCGCCTGGCTGTTGGACGTCCACTTGTCCAGGTTGTAGGTCGAGCCGGTGGACACCGGGATCGGGGGCTGCAAGCCGGTGCCGACGCCGAAGGCCGCGGCCACGCCCGGCAGCGACAGACGGTTCAGGTTGTTCTGGGTGGTCTCGGTGCGCGAGAAGCCGGCACCGCTGTCCAGGTCCCAGGTGCCCAGCGTGTAGCTGACGCCGGCCAGGACGCGGGTAGCGTCCGAGCGGATCTTGCCGTCACGCGTGCCGATGTCGTTCAACGAGCCGTTGTAGCGCGCGTTGCTGGCGAACGGGTTCCCGGCCACGCCGGTCGGGAAGGTCACGTTGTAGGCGAACGGTTGCAGCGAGCCGGCGTTGAGGCGCTTCAGGGCCGTCGTGACGAACGACGGGGCGGAGAAGGTCTGCTCGGTGTCGGAGCGGCTCAGGCCCAGTTCGACGTAACCGGTCACGTCCTGCGAGAACACCTTCGTGCCACGGCCCAGGAAGCCGATGCGCTCGGTGCCCGGCAGTGCCGACAGCTGACCGTTCTGGTCCAGCGTGCAGAAGGTGTTGCCCGCGGCGGCGAACGCGGCCTGGGTGTTCGGATCGATCAGGCCGGCGGCCAGCGCTTGCGGGCCGGTCATGACCGTGCCCTTGCAGTCGCTGATCGCCTTGAAGTTGCTGGTGTTTCCGTTGGTGGCGTTCAGCTGACGCCAGGTGCCGCCGGCCGTCAGGCTCTGGAAGTTGCGGCCACCCGCGTACTTGCGGAAGTCACGCGATTCGGTGAATTCCACGTCCTTCTGCAGCAGCTCGTCGCGCTTGTAGTAGTCGACCGTGCCGAAGACATTGAAGCCGTCGCTGGCCAGGTCGCCGAAGCCGCCGGCGGCCGTCACGCGGTAGTCGCCCTTGCCTTCGTAGAAGCCCTTCGAGGCCGCGATGTCGAAGCCCCGGTAGTCCTTGCGCAGGATGATGTTGACCACGCCGGCGATGGCGTCCGAGCCGTAGATCGCCGAGGCGCCGTCCTTCAGGATGTCGATGCGCTCGACCGCCGCGGAGGGGATGGAGTTCAGGTCGACGAAGGTGTCCTGCAGGTTCTGCGCGAAGCCGTAGCCCGCGACGCGGCGGCCGTTCAGCAGGACCAGCGTCGTCTTCTGTCCGAGACCGCGCAGCGAGAAGCCGGCGGCGCCCGGCGCGAAGCTGTTGCTGAAGCTCTCGCCCAGGCTGCCCGTGTTGGACGGCAGGTTGCGCAGCACATCGGCGACGGTCGGTTGGCCGGTCCGCTCGATCTGGTCACGCGAGATGATCTGCACCGGCGACACCGTTTCGGCATCGATGCGCTTGATGTTCGAGCCAGTGACCTCCACGCGCTCCAATTGCTTGGACTCCTGCGCGACGGCGATGCCGCAAGCCAGCGAGCTGGCGATCGCGATGCTGGTGAGCACCAGCGCCTTTTGGGTAAGTTGACGAGACATTACGGTCCTCTTCTGAGAATGGGGTCGCGCCGGGTATTGGCGCTTCTTCCCGAACGTTGCAGAGCGCTCGAACGTCGATGTGTCCGCTGCGTTGCGTGGGCCGATTTTTTCAGTAGCGCAAACGTGTGGTTCACTGACTTAAACATTTGCTACATCGCGCTGCAAAGATGCGACAGACCTATAAGAAGAAACCCGGAAGTCACACGCCAAACCAGGGGGAACCCTATCCCCACAAACCCCCTTAAATGCAGGCGCAAACCACACGGATATGGCGGGTCATTCCCATGACCTTGGCATCTCGGATGTCAAAAGACAGGGGGTTTGGGCGACCTCCGTACATTTTGATACCCCGAGAGGCCGCCGGGAGAGGCGAACGAGAATCAGCCCCGCCTGGATCACTCCCCTTTACGAGTTAACCCTTTCGGGTTGGCCGAGCTGCTGGGGCATGGCGTGGCCTCCGCACGCGGGAAGTTCGAAAGGGATACGCTTGCGCACCCCCGCCACAAGACCCGACCCCTTTCAGAAGGATCGGGCGCGGCGGATCCGCCCAGGCGTCCCCAGGAGGAACCCCCGATGTCCATTTCCATGACCGTGAACGGCAAGGCGGTGACGCTCGATGCCGATCCGCAGATGCCCCTGCTGTGGGCGCTGCGCGAAGACCTGCAGCTGACCGGCACCAAGTTCGGCTGCGGCATGGCGCTGTGCGGCGCCTGCACCGTGCACCTGGACGGCCAGCCCGTCCGCTCGTGCCAGACGCCGCTGGAAGCGGCCGCCGGCAAGAAGATCACCACGATCGAAGGCGTGGGCGCCACGCCCGCCGGCCGCGCGGTGCAGCACGCCTGGCTCAAGATCGACGTGCCGCAATGCGGCTACTGCCAGAGCGGCCAGATCATGAGCGCCTGCGCGCTGCTGGCCGGCAAGAAGAAGCCGACCGACGCCGACATCGACGGCGCGATGAGCGGCAACGTGTGCCGCTGCGGCACCTACAACCAGATCCGGGCGGCGATCCACGACGCCTCGGCCACGCTGGCGAAGGGAGGCTGATCATGGACATCCTCTTCGACCAGGACGGGACACCCACGGCGGCTTCGCCGACCGCTGCCGGTGCTCGTGCGGCTTCTCCCGCTTCTTCCAGCCGCCGCTCGCTGCTCAAGGGCGGCGTGGCACTGACCGTGTCCTTCGCACTGCCGCTGGCCGCCGGCCGTGCGGCGCTGGCGCAGACCCCGGAGGGAGCCGTCGCCACCAACACCTTCGCCCCGAACGCCTGGCTTCGCATCACCCCGGACAACAAGGTCACCGTCGTCTGCGGCTCGGCCGAGATGGGCCAGGGCGTGCTGACCGCCATCCCGATGATGGTGGCCGAGGAGCTGGACGCCGACTGGGCGCTGGTCTCCGTCGAGCAGGCGCCGGCGGACGCGGCCTACAACAACCCGATGTTCGGCATGCAGGCCACCGGCGGCAGCACGACGGTGCGCGCGCACTGGACCCCGGTGCGCCAGGCCGGCGCCGCGGCGCGCCAGATGCTGGTCGCCGCGGCGGCGCAGCAGTGGCAGGTCGACGCCTCGTCGTTGCGCACCGAGCGCGGCCAGGTGATCGGCCCGAACGGCCGCAAGGCGAGCTACGGCTCGCTGGTCGAGGCAGCCGCGAAGCAGCCGGTGCCGGACAAGCCCGCGCTGAAGGATCGCAAGGACTTCCGCATCATGGGCAAGCCGACGCGCCGGCTGGACAGCGCGGCCAAGATCAATGGCACGGCCAAGTTCGGCATCGACGCCCACGTGGACGGCCTGCTGGTCGCCGTGATGGCGCGCGCGCCGATCGCCGGTGCCAGGCCCAAGGCCTTCGACGAGGGCAAGGCCAAGGCGGTGAAGGGCGTGCGCAAGGTCATCGCGATCCCGTCGGGCGTGGCCGTGCTGGCGGACGGCTACTGGGCCGCCAAGCAAGGCCGCGACGCGCTCGGCATCGAGTGGGACCTGGGCGCGCATGCGGACCTGTCGTCGGACAAGGTCTCGGGCGCGCTCGACGAGGGCCTGCAGAACGCCACCGCGATCGCGCGCGACGTGGGCAACGTCAAGGACGGCAGCGCCAACGCCGCGCGCAAGCTCTCCGCGCAGTACGACGTGCCCTACCTCGCACATGCCGCGATGGAGCCGCTGAACTGCCTGGCCTGGGTCAAGGGCGACGAGGTCACCATCTGGGCCGGCACGCAGAGCCAGGGACCGGCGCAGGGCATCCTGTCGCAGGTCGCGCAGGTCACGCCGGCCAAGGTGAAGGTCAACACGATGCTGCTGGGCGGCGGCTTCGGCCGCCGCTTCGCGCCGGACTTCACCATCGACGCCACGCTCCTGTCCAAGCTCAGCGGCAGCCCGGTCAAGCTGGTCTACGCGCGTGAGGACGACATGGCCGCCGGCTACTACCGGCCGACGTCGCGGGTGCGCTTCGAGGCGGGGCTCGACGACAAGGGCCAGCCGCTGATGCTGCGCGCCGACGTCGCCAGCCCGTCCATCATGGCCGCATCGGGCTTCATGAAGATCCCCGAGAACGGCGTCGATTCGATGGCCGTCGAAGGCCTCGCCGACCACCCCTACGAGATCCCGCACCAGCGCATCGCCTACGGCCGCGCCGAGCCGGGACCGCAGGTCTGGTTCTGGCGCTCGGTGGGGCATTCGCAGAACGCGTTCTTCATCGAGAGTTTCATCGACGAGCTCGCGCATGCCGCCAAGACCGATCCGCTGAAGTACCGGCTGGCGCTCCTCGAGAAGCACCCGCGCGCCCGGGGCGTCCTGCTGCTGGCCGCCGAGAAAGCCGGATGGAGCCGGCCGCTGCCCAAGGGCCGGCATCGCGGCATCGCGGTGGCGGAAAGCTTCGGCACCTGGGTCGCCGAAGTGGCCGAGGTGTCCGTGGCCAAGGACGGCGGCATCCAGGTCCATCGCGTGACCGCGGCGGTCGACTGCGGGCAGACCGTCAACCCGCAGACGATCGCTCGGCAGATCGAAGGCGCGGTGGTCTACGGGCTGTCGGCAGCGCTGTACGGACGCATCACGTTCAAGGACGGGAAGGTCGAGCAGAGCAACTTCCACGACTACCCGGTGCTGCGCCTGAACGAGATGCCCAAGGTCGACGTGCATATCGTGCAGAGCAACGAGGCCCCCGGCGGCATCGGGGAACCCGGCACGCCACCGATCGCGCCGGCGGTGGCCAACGCGATCTTCGCCGCCACCGGCAAGCGGCTGCGCCAGCTGCCGTTCGACAGCGACACGCTCAAGCAGGCCTGAGCAACCGCTTCCCGCTCACGAGGCCGGCGGGTACCCGGCCTCGCTGAGCACGCCCGCGAGCCGCTCGCGACTCAGGCCGCTCTCCACCGTCACCGTCTTCTGCGCCAGGTCGACGCTCACCGCAGCGTGTTCGTCGACCTCCTTGACCGCCTCGGTCACCGCCGCGCGACAGTGGCCGCAGCTCATGTCGGGGAGCTTGAATTCATGCATGTCAGAGTCCTTCGGGTCCATCAACAGGCTGAAGCCTAAACCTTGCCGCCGTGGGAAGGTCAAGCGCGTCTGCGGGATCCGGGGCATGGCCTTGACCTTCCCATCATGGCAAGCTGGAGACTGACGCCATGAATACCGCCACCGCCCCCTCCATCGCCAACGTCGGGACTTCCAGTGCCGACGGCGCCGCCTCCGGCGAGCGCCAGCTCGCCGTGTCCGGCATGACCTGCGCCAGCTGCGTCAATCGCGTCGAGCGCGCACTGCGCAAGGTGCCCGGCGTGGAAGGCGCCGAAGTCAACCTCGCCACGGAAAGCGCCACCGTGCGCACGCAGGCCGGGATCGCCGCCGATGTCCTCGTTGCCGCGATCACGAAGGCCGGCTACGAGGCCCACGAGATCGTCGCCGAAGACGACACGCCCCTCCCCCACCGCCCTGGGCCGCGACCGGCTGGCCCGTGCTCACCGCCGCGCTGCTGACGCTGCCGCTGCCGCTGATCGCACCGATGCTCGCGATGGCCTGGGGCGCGCACGGGATGCTGTCCGGCTGGTGGCAGCTGGCGCTGGCGACCCCCGTGCAGTTCTGGCTCGGCGCACGCTTCTATCGCGCCGGCTGGGCCGCGCTGAAGGACCGCAGCGGCAACATGGACCTGCTCGTCGCGCTGGGCACCAGCGCGGCCTACGGCCTCAGCGTCTACGAGTTGGTGCGGCAGGGGCCGATGAGCGCGGCGCTGTACTTCGAATCGGCGGCCGCCGTCATCACGCTGGTGCTGCTGGGCAAGTGGCTGGAGGGGCGCGCGAAGCGCCAGACGCTCAGCGCGATCGCCGCGCTCAAGCAGCTGCGCCCGGAACACGCCCGCGTGCGGCGAGGTGCGGCGGAACCCGGGATGGAAGTCGAGGTCCCGCTCGCGCAATTGCGCCTGAAGGATTTGATGGTCGTGCGGCCGGGCGAGCGCATTCCCGCCGACGGCCGCATCCGCGAAGGCCGCAGCGCCGTCGACGAGTCGCTGATCAGCGGCGAGGGCCTGCCGGTGGACAAGGCGGAAGGCGATCGTGTCGTCGGCGGGGCGGTCAACGGCGACGGCCTGCTGCTGGTCGAGGTGACGGCGCTGGGCGCGGAGTCGACGCTGTCGCGCATCGTCCGTCTGGTCGAGTCCGCGCAGGCGCACAAGGCGCCGATCCAGCGGCTGGTCGACCAGGTGAGCGCGGTGTTCGTGCCAGCGGTGCTGGTCATCGCGACGGTGACGCTGCTGGCGTGGGGCTTGTCCACCGGCGACTGGGAACGCGCGCTGATCCACGCGGTCGCCGTGCTGGTGATCGCCTGCCCCTGCGCGCTGGGTCTGGCGACGCCGGCGGCGATCATGGTCGGCACCGGCGTCGCCGCGCGGCGCGGCCTGCTGATCAAGGACGCCCAAGCGCTGGAGCAGGCGCGTCGCGTCGAGCTGGTCGTGTTCGACAAGACCGGCACGTTGACCGAAGGCAAGCCGCGGCTGACGGACTTCGTCGCGGCGCCCGGCATCGGTGAGGCCGATGCGCTCGGCCTCGCGGCGGCACTGCAGATGGGCAGCGAACATCCGCTGGCCCGCGCGGTGCGCGACGCCGCGTTCGAGCGCGCGCTGACGACGGCGCCGGCCGCGTCGGTGCGCGCGGTCGCGGGACGTGGCATCGACGGTCGCGTCCAGGCCCGCGCGTTGATGCTGGGCAGCGGGCGCTGGATGACGGAACTCGGGGTGGACCTGTCGCCGCTCGAGGCGCAGGCCCAGGCGGCACTCGCGCAGGGTCGCACGCTGTCGTGGCTGGCGGCTGCCGACGGTCCCGGCGCACCGGTGCTGCTGGCGATGCTGGCGTTCGGCGACCGGGTCAAGGTCACGTCCGCCGCGGCCATCGCCGATCTGAAGGCATTGGGCCTGCGCACGCTGATGCTCAGCGGCGACAACACCGCGGCCGCGAAGGCCGCGGGGGACGCCCTGGGACTGGACGAGGTCCGCGCCGAACTGCTGCCCGAGGACAAGGCCCGCATCGTCGCCGGGCTGCGCGCCGACGGCACGCACGTGGCGATGGTCGGCGACGGCATCAACGACGCGCCGGCACTGGCCGCCGCGGACGTCGGCCTGGCGATGGGCGGCGGCACGGACGTGGCGATGGAAGCGGCCGGCATCACGCTGATGCGCGGCGATCCGCGGCTGGTCGCCGAGGCGATCGCGCTGTCGCGCGCCACCGTCGCGAAGATCCGCCAGAACCTGTTCTGGGCCTTCATCTACAACCTGCTGGGCGTGCCGCTCGCGGCGTTCGGGCTGCTGAGCCCGGTGATCGCCGGTGCCGCGATGGCGCTGTCCAGCGTCTCGGTGCTGGGCAACGCGCTGCTGCTCAAGCGCTGGAAAGGAGCCGCGCGATGACCTCCCCGCTGACCATCGGCCAGGCGGCCGAACGCTCCGGCGTGTCGCCGAAGATGCTGCGCCACTACGAGTCGCTGGGCCTGCTGCCGCCGGTCGCCCGCACGGAGTCGGGCTACCGGCTCTACGGCGAGAAGGAGGTGCACACGCTGCGCTTCATCCGCCGCGCGCGCGACCTGGGCTTCTCGATGGCGGAGATCGCCGAGCTGGTCAAGCTCTGGCAGAACCGCCGCCGCGCCAGCGGCCAGGTCAAGCGCATCGCGGAGACCCACATCGCCGACCTCGACCGCCGCATGGCCGAGATGCAGGCCATGCGACGCGCGCTGGCCGAGCTCGCACACTGCTGCCACGGCGACGACCGCCCCGATTGCCCCATCCTCGACGACCTCGCACAAGGAGCCACCCCATGACCGCCCCCACGATTCCGAATCCGGTGCCGCGTCCGGCAGCCCCGACTCTCCTGTCCCGGCCCGCTGGGAGCGCATCAGCGCCCACCTCGGCAACGTCGGCGGCCTGACGATCCGGCGCGCGGTGCCGACGCCGAAGCGCCGCATGATCGGCGCCTGGTGCTTCCTGGACCATGCCGGCCCCGCCGACCTGACGCCGGACAACGCCATGCGCGTGGGCCCGCATCCGCACACCGGCCTGCAGACCTTCAGCTGGATGATCGAAGGGGAGGTGCTGCATCGCGACAGCCTGGGCTCCAAGCAGATGCTGCGTCCCGGCCAGGTGAACCTGATGACCGCGGGCAAGGGCATCAGCCACACGGAGGAGTCGCAGTCCGACCGCCTGCAGCTGGCGCAGCTGTGGATCGCGTTGCCCGACGCGGTCCGCCATCGGGAACCGGCCTTCGAGCACTTCCCCGACCTGCCGTCGTTCGCCACCGGCGGCTTCGACACGATGCTGCTGGTCGGCGAGTTCGGCGGCCACCGCTCGCCGGTGCCCAGCCACACGCCGCTGCTGGGCGTGGACCTGAGCGCCACGCGCGCCGCCGAGGCGACGATCCCGCTGCACCCCGATCAGGAGTACGGGCTGATGGTGCTGGAGGGTGAGTTGTCGGTGGCGCTCGACGGCGAATCCACCGGCGCCAGCAAGCCCGGCGAACTGCTCTACATCGCGCCGGGCGCGCAATCGCTGAAGCTGCTGTCGGGCGGCGGCAGGAGCCGCGCGCTGCTGCTGGGCGGCCCGCCGTTCGGCGAGCCGGTGCTGCTGTTCTGGAACTTCGTCGGCCGCACGCGCGAGGAGATGCAGGTCTACGCCGAGGAGTGGAACGGCCGCGAGGACGGCGGCCGCTTCGGCGCGGTCCACGGCTTCGACGGCCCACGCCTGCTGGCGCCCGTCGTGCCGCCGCTCAAGACGCCGCACTAGACGCCGCACTAGACGCCGCACTAGACGCGGCACTGGTCACGGCACCGGGCGTCGCCGGCGCCCCTGGCCTCACCAGGGGGCCTCCGTCACGAGGCGCTCAGAGCGTGCCTGCGGCTCAGGCGAACTTGCCGGCCTGGAAGTCGCGCACCGCCTGCAGCAACTCGCCCTCCGTGTTCATCACGAAGGGGCCGTACTGGGCGATCGGCTCGCCCAGCGGCTGCCCGGCGATCAGGATCGCGCGGGCGCCGTCGTCCGATGCGGTCAGGCGCACGCCGTCCGCGCCGGCCGTGTTGGCGAGGATCGCCATGCGGCCGCTCGGCACCAGGCAGCCGGTGTCGAAGCGCAGCGCGCCCCGGTACACGTACAGGAAGGCGTTGTGCGTCGACGGCAGCGCCTGCTCGAAGGTCGCGCCGGGCGCCAGATGCACGTCGAGATAGATCGGCTGCGTGGCATCGCGCTGCACCGCGCCGACCACCCCGTGGCTCTCGCCCGCGATCACGCGCACGGTCGCCCCCGGCAAGCTCAGCTCCGGGATCTCGGCGCTGGTGATGTCGCGGTACCAGGGGTCGCGCATCTTGTCGCGGCCGGGCAGGTTCAGCCACAGCTGGAAGCCTTCCATGCGGCCCTCCTGCTGCTCGGGCAGTTCCGAATGGATCACGCCGCGGCCGGCGGTCATCCACTGCACGCCGCCGGGACCGAGCAGGCCTTCATGGCCCGCCGAGTCGCGATGGCGCATCTGTCCCTCGAGCATGTAGGTCACGGTCTCGAAGCCGCGGTGCGGATGGTCGGGGAAGCCGGCGATGTAGTCGTCGGCGTTGTCCGTGCCGAACGCATCCAGCATCAGGAAGGGATCCAGACGCCGCTGCAGGTCCTGCGTCAGCACGCGCGTCAGCTTGACGCCGGCGCCGTCGCTGGTGGCCCTGCCCTGCACCAGGCGCTCGACCTGGCGGGGCGTCCGAAGAGAGGTGACAGGGGTGGCGGCGGTCATGATGGATTCCTTTCCGAAATGTCGGGATGTCGGGATGTCGATCGATCTCTGTGCCGGCCGTCAGCGGATGCTGCCGGCCCGGCATGGGGCTTGGGGGTCCAGGAGGGAGCCCCCATGCCCCGTGGAGGGCGCGCGCGGTCGATCCGGCCGGCTGCGCCGACCGGCGATCAGGCCGGTTGCGTTTCGCCGAACAGCGCGGCGATTTCCTCGCGGGCGGTGGCCAGGCCCTTGGCCGCGGCTTCCTCGCCCATGTTGAGGCCTTCGGCCAGCACGAACTTCACGTCGGTCATGCCGAGGAAGCCCAGCGTCAGCTGCAGGTAGGGAACGATGTTGTCGGCCGGCTGGCCACGGTACACGCCGCCGCGCGTGCTGACGACGATGACCTGCTTGCCGGTCACCAGACCTTCGGGGCCGTTGGCGCCGTACTTGAACGTCGCGCCGGCGCGGGCCACCGAGTCGATCCAGTTCTTCAGCTGCGAGGTCACGCCGAAGTTGATCATCGGCGCGGTCAGCACGATGACGTCGGCCGCCTTCAGTTCGGCGATGAGCTGGTCGTTGAACGCCACGCGGTCGGCTTGCGCCTGGGTGCGGGCGTCGGCCGGCGTGAACAGCGCGCCGAGGGTGGCCTCGTCCATCGCGGGCAGCGGACGCACCGCCAGATCGTGGACGACCGTCGTGGCGCCGGCGTTGCGGGCGACCAGTTGGGCGACGACTTCATTGGCCAGCAGGGTCGAGACCGAGCCTTGACCTTCATGCAGACGGCGGGCGCTGGAGTTGATCTGGAGGATGTTCATGGTGCGTTTCTCCGGGCGTTTCGGCTGGATCAGCCGGGGTGTGAGGGGATGGGATGAACTGTATTGATCGCATCCAAGCACCGGAATACCCCATATTGGATAAGATTGTTCCACCAAAAGAACAATCCGATCTCCCATGAGCCTCGATGCCGACGACCTGCTTGTCTTTGCCCGCGTCATCGAAAGCGGCAGTTTCAGCCGTGCGGCGGAGCGGCTGCAGCTGCCGAAGTCGACGGTGTCGCGGCGGATCGCCGCGTTGGAGGAGCGCCTCGGCGAGAAGCTCCTCCAGCGCAGCACGCGGCGGCTGACGCTGACCGAGTTCGGCCAGGGCGTGCTCGAACACGCGCGGGTGCTCGCGGGCGAGGTGGATGGCGCGCTGGCGCTGGCGCTGCACCGGCAGCAGCGGCCGACCGGCCGGCTGCGCGTGTCGATGCCGGCGGACTTCGCCAACCAGATGCTGACGCCGATGCTGAGCCGCTTCGTCGGCGACTACCCGGAGGTGCAGCTGGAGCTGGATCTCTCGCCGCGGCGCGTGGACCTGATCGCCGAAGGCTTCGACATCGCGGTGCGCATGGGCCAGTTGCCGCCGGACAGCCAACTCGCGGCGAGGCGCCTGGCGATGTTCAGCAGCGGCCTCTACGCCTCACCCCAGTACCTGGAGCGGCATGGCGAGCCGCAGCTGCCCGAAGGGCTGCTGAGCATGCACGGTCTGATGATCCTGAGCCGCGCGGGAGAACCGCTGCCCTGGCGCCTGTTCGGCAATGTCGACGCCCAGGCGGACGAGCGCGTCGAATGGGTCGGCGTGCCGGACAGCCGCACGCTGGTGAACGCGCCGGACATGCTGTTGCAGATGGCCCGCGCGGGCCTGGGCATCACCTGGGTCGGCAACCAGTACGCGCAGGACTTCGTCGACCGCGGCGAACTGCTGCGCGTGCTGCCCGCCTGGTGCGCGGAGCCGTCGACCTGCTGGGCGGTGTTCCCGCAGCGCCGCCTGATGCCGCTGCGCACGCGGCTGTTCCTGGACGCGATGGCCGCGGCGCTGGGGCCGTTCGATCAGGCGGCGATGTACGGGATGTGAGGGCGACGCCCCCGCCCGTCACCGGTCATTCTGCGGCCTGGAAGCCGATCTCCACGCTGACCTGGCGCGGGGCCGGGATCGGTCCGAAGCGCCATTGCTTGACCGCCGTGACCGCGGCCACGCTGAGCTTGCGGTCCGGCGAACGCACCGCCTGCGCCGCGTCGACCGCGCCGTCAGGACGGACCGTGAACTGCACCAGCACCGATCCCGAGCGCTGCTGCGAGAGCAGCGCGCGTGGGTACTCGGGATCGACCTTGTGCAGCAGTTTCAGCGGCACGGGCTCGTCGGCCTCGGGCTCGGGATCCGGGACCTTGCCGGCGGACACGGCCGATGACGGCGCCGACATCGACACCACCTGCGGCGACGGCGCTTCCGACATCGGCGGCGGCACGGACGTCGGCGGCGCGATCGTCTGCGCGGCCGACTGGCCGATCGCCGCGGGCGCGGGCGATGCCGACGCGACCACTGGCACCGGCGCGGCGTCCTGCGCATTGCGGGCGGGATCGGCGTCCTGCCGGCGCGCCACGGTGGCGGGGGCCGGCGCGGTCACGGCCACGGGCCTGGCCACCGGCCTGGGCGCCTCGGCCTTGGCCTCATGCGCGGGCTTCTTCTCGCCCTTCTCCGCGTGGAACTTGATCCACTGGAACACCTTGTCGGCATCGCGCTTGGCGCGGTCGACATCGCTCATCGGCGCCACCGCGGCGGCGGCGGCCGGCACGGCCGACGTGGCCGGCGCCACGGGTTGCGCGGTCTGCGCCTGCGCGCCCATCGCGACCAGACCCAGGCCCAGGCTCAAGACCTGGCACCACATCCGGCCCTGGTGTCGGACGCTCGGGAGACTACGGCTGCTCATCACTCCACCCTCTCGATTGCGCTGGTTGCTCTCTTTTGGAGACAACGCCGGTCTTGTCTACTGCTGTTGCTGTGGTTCTTTCGCGCCCCGGCCTGAGCGCCGCAGTGTAAGAAGTCACCGTGGTGACGGCCCCTCGGTGTTTCCCCGGAATCAGGATGTAACAGTACCCCGGATGTCCCTTGACATCGGGGTTGCGTCGAGGAATTCACGTCCCCGCCCGGCCCGGGTGTTGCGCGGCCTATACTGCGCGCCTGCTCCGGGGAGCCCTGGGTCGACGCCGCGCCACGCGCATCGTCGACACGGGCTGAGACATGGCGATGAAGCCGTGGACCCGCTGAACTTGATCCGGTTCGTACCGGCGTAAGAAGAGCCCGCCCTTCCAGGCGCACCTCGGCGAATGCGCGTGCCTCCCCGGCCCGCACCGATGCCACGCGGTCCCGCACCGCCCCGTGCGCTCCGCCCAGGAAGGGGTCTGTTCCGAACGCCTGTCCGTTCCCGTCGATTCAGCCTCCGGCGCCCAACCGGAGACCTCGATGAACGACCTGACCCCTCCAGCCGGCCATGACAGCGCGACTTTCCACGACCGCCTCGCCGCCAGCCGCGCCCCGCTGCCCGCCTCGACCAAGACGCATGAACACGGCGTGCTGCATCCGCAGCTGCGCGTGCCGCTGCGCGAGATCGCGCTGACCAACGGCGAACGCCTGGCGGTCTACGACACCTCCGGCCCGTACACCGATCCCGCCGTCGCGACCGACGTGCGCCGCGGCCTGCCGGCCACGCGCGCCGCCTGGGTCGAGTCGCGCGGCGACACCGAGCCGTACGCCGGCCGGCCGATCCAGCTCTTCGACGACGGCCTGCGCGAGACCGCGCAGCAGGACGCGCTGCGCGCGCAGAGCGCCGCGCTCACGCGTCCGCCGCGCCGCGCGAAATCCGGCGCCAACGTGACGCAGATGCACTACGCCCGCCGCGGCATCGTCACCGCCGAGATGGAGTACGTGGCGATCCGCGAGAACGGCCGCCGCGCCTGGATGCACGAGTACCTGTCCGATACCGAGCGCGAGCAGCGCCTGCGCGGCCAGGGCCTGGGCGCGCAGATCCCCGGGATCATCACGCCCGAGTTCGTCCGCGACGAGATCGCCCGCGGCCGCGCCATCATCCCGGCCAACATCAACCACCCGGAAGTCGAGCCGATGGCCATCGGCCGCAACTTCCTGGTCAAGGTCAACGCCAACATCGGCAACTCGGCGGTGAGCTCGGGCATCGAGGAAGAGGTCGAGAAGCTGGTGTGGGCGACGCGCTGGGGCGCGGACACGGTGATGGACCTCTCCACCGGCCGCAACATCCACACCACGCGCGACTGGATCCTGCGCAACAGCCCCGTGCCCATCGGCACCGTGCCGATCTACCAGGCGCTGGAGAAGGTCGGCGGCGTGGCCGAGGACCTGACCTGGGCGCTGTTCCGGGACACGCTGGTGGAGCAGGCCGAACAGGGCGTCGACTACTTCACCATCCACGCCGGCGTGCGGCTGCCTTTCGTGCCGATGACGGTCAAGCGCCGCACCGGCATCGTCTCGCGCGGGGGGTCGATCCTGGCGAAGTGGTGCATCGCGCATCACCGCGAGAACTTCCTGTACACGCACTTCGAGGAGATCTGCGAGATCATGAAGGCGTACGACGTCAGCTTCTCGCTGGGCGACGGGCTGCGGCCGGGCTCGCTGGCTGACGCCAACGACGAGGCCCAGTTCGCCGAGCTGCGCACGCTGGGCGAGCTGACGAAGATCGCGTGGAAGCACGACGTGCAGACCATGATCGAAGGCCCGGGGCACGTGCCGATGCACATGATCCAGGCCAACATGACCGAGCAGCTCAAGCACTGCGACGAGGCGCCGTTCTACACGTTGGGCCCGTTGACGACGGACATCGCGCCGGGCTACGACCACATCACCAGCGGCATCGGCGCCGCGATGATCGGCTGGTTCGGCTGCGCGATGCTGTGCTATGTGACGCCCAAGGAACACCTGGGCCTGCCCGACCGGGACGACGTCAAGCAGGGCCTGATGGCCTACAAGATCGCCGCGCACGCGGCCGACATCGCCAAGGGCCATCCGGCGGCACGGGCGCGCGACGACGCGTTGTCCAAGGCGCGCTTCGAGTTCCGCTGGGAGGACCAGTTCAACCTCGGGCTCGACCCGGAGACCGCGCGCGAGTTCCACGACGAGACCTTGCCCAAGGACAGCGCGAAGGTGGCGCACTTCTGCTCGATGTGCGGGCCGAAGTTCTGCTCGATGAAGATCACGCAGGACGTGCGGGAGTACAGCGCGCAGCTGGCGGCGAACGGCGAAGGCGGCAGCGGCGAGGGGATCGCGGCCGAAGCCGGCATGCGCGAGAAGAGCGCCGAGTTCCTGGCCGGCGGCGGCGAGCTCTACATCCCGATCCGCCAGGCCTGAACGCGATGGCCACGATCGCCATCGCCGGGGCGGGGCTCGCCGGGCGGCTGCTCGCGTGGACGCTCGCGCGGGCGGGCCATGCCGTCGAGGTCTTCGACGCGTCGCCCGGTCCCGAGCCCGTGTTCGACGCGCAGGGCGCGGCCGCGTTCAGCGCGGCCGGCATGCTGAGCCCGCTCGCCGAGCAGGAACAGGGCGGCGCGGAGATCGCCGCGCTGGGCTGGCGATCGCTGGCGTTGTGGCCGGGCATCGTCGAGGCGCTGTCGCGGCGCGCGTCGGACGGGACGCCGAGCCCGCCGCCGGTGCCGCTGCGCATCGACGGCAGCCTGCTGCTGTCGCATCGCGCGGACCTCGGCGCGGCCCAGCGCGCGCTGATGCGCATGCCGGGCGCGGAACCGCTCGATGCGGACACGCTGCGCGCGCTGGAGCCGATGCTGGCGCCGGGTCTGCGCGGCTGGCTGCTGCCCCGCGAAGGCCTGATCGCGCCGGTACCGGCGATGGCCGCACTGCTCGCGGGCGCGGAGGCAGCAGCGGCGCACTGGCACTGGTCGCGTCCTGTCGACCAGGTGTTGCCCGGCGAGCTGCACTTCGTCGACGGCGGGCGCTGGCGCGGCGATTGGGCGATCGACGCGCGGGGGCTCGGCGCAAGGCCGCCGCTGCCGCTGCGTGGCGTGCGCGGCGAGATCGTCACGCTGTCGCTGCCGCAGCACGGCCTGCGTCGTCCGGTCCGGCTGCTGCATCCGCGGCATCGCGTCTATCTCGTGCCGCGTACCGACGAGGAACTGGTCGTCGGCGCCAGCGAGATCGAGAGCGAGGACCGCAGCCCCGTCTCGCTGCGCTCCGCCGTCGAGCTGATGGCGGCGGCGCAGAGCGTGCTGCCGGCGCTGTCGGAGGCACGCATCGTTCGGCTCGATCGGCATCTCCGGCCGGCGCTGCCGGACAACCTGCCCTTCACCCACCACGAGCCCGGCCTGCTGCGGCTCAACGGCCTGTACCGCCATGGCTGGCTGCTGGCGCCGGCACTGGTCGAGCGGCTGCTCGACGCGGCCGGACTCGCTGCCCCTCTCCTGGAGATTGCTCAATGACCGCCCTCCCCTTGATCACCGTGCGGCTCGACGACCGCGCCGTGGCGATGCCCGCGGGCGCAACGCTGGCGCAGCTGCTCGAACTCGAACGCCGCGAGGCAGCCGCCGTGGCCACCGCGCTGAACGGCCGCTTCGTGCCGCGCGACGCGCGCGCCGGCACGGCGCTCAACGACGGCGACGTCGTGCTCTTCTTCCAACCGATCGTCGGAGGCTGATATGCCGTCCTCTACCCCGCATCGCCCTGCCGATCCGCTGTTGATCGACGGCATCGCGCTCGACAGCCGATTCTTCCTCGGTACCGCCGGGTATCCCAGCCCCGTCACGCTGTGCGACGCGATCCGCGCCTCCCGCTCGCAGGTGCTGACGGTCGGCCTCAAGCGCACGCTGCAGGCGGGCGACAACGGTGCGCTGTCGCAGGCACTCGCCGTCGGACGCGAGCAGGGCGCCCGCCTGCTGCCCAACACCGCCGGCTGCCGCAGCGCGCGCGAGGCGGTGCAGCTCGCCCACATGGCGCGCGAGCTCTACGACACCGCGTGGATCAAGCTCGAGGTCATCGGCGACGACCACACGCTGCAGCCCGATCCGTTCGAGCTGGTCGCGGCGGCGACGGAGCTCACGCGCGAAGGCTTCGTCGTCTTCCCGTACTGCACCGAGGACCTGATCCTCGGCCGGCGGCTGCTGGACGCCGGCTGCCCGCTGCTGATGCCGTGGGGTGCGCCGATCGGCTCCGGCCAGGGCCTGCTGAACCTGCACGGGCTGCGCACGCTGCGCGAGCGCCTGCCCGACACGGTGCTGGTGATCGACGCGGGCCTGGGCGCGCCGTCGCAGGCGGCGCGGGCGATGGAGCTGGGCTTCGACGCCGTACTGCTGAACAGCGCGGTGGCGCAGGCCGGCGATCCGGTGGCGATGGCTGGCGCATTCGGCGACGCCGTGCGCGCGGGTCGGCGCGCCTTCCGCGCAGGCCTGATGGCGCCGCAGGCCTTCGCGGTCGCGAGCACGCCGGTGAGCGGCCACGCCTTCCTCCTGGGGGACGCATGAATCAAGAGAACGACTACGGCGAACACGCCGATCGAGCGGGGCAGGTCGATCGATCTGAACGAACTGATCGCGCTGATCGTACTGATCGCATCGAAGGTCCAGACCGGCGCGATCACGTCACGGTGACCATGCCATCGCCGCTCGTGCCGCATCCGACTTTGCCTTCGTCCTGGGCATCAGCCATCGATCCCGACCTGCTGACGCTCACGCCGTGGACCGACGATCCGACGCCGCCGATCCTCTGGAGCGTCGCGGGCACCGACAGTGGCGGGGGCGCGGGCTTGAGCGCCGACACGCGTGCGGCCGCCGAGATGGGCGTGCATCTCTGCGCCGTCGTCGCGGCGGTGACGGCGCAACATTCGGTGGGCGTCAAGGCGGTGTTCCCATTGCCCGTGAGCCAGGTGCGAGCACAACTGGGCGCGCTGAGACAAGACCTGCCCCCGCGTGTCGTCAAGACCGGGCTGCTCGCGAGCGCCGGGACGGTCGACGCGCTGCTGGCGCAGATCGGCGACACGCCGCTGGTCGTCGATCCCGTGCTCGGCGCGAGCGCGGGCGGCGCGGCGTTCTGCGACGACGCGCTGCTCGGCGCCTACCGCCATCAACTGATCCCGCGCGCCGTGCTGATCACCCCGAATCGGCGCGAGGCGGAACGGCTGCTCGGCGTGGCCTCGGGCCAGCTGCCGGTGCCGGAGCTGGCCGCGATGCTGCGCGGCATGGGTGCGCGCGCCGTCTGCATCACCGGCGGCGACGACACGGCGCAGGTGGACGGGCTCTCGATGGATTGGCTGGACAGTCCGCTGGCGACCGGATGGATCGCCTTGCCGCGTCTTTCCGGCCGCAACGGCGGAACGCCGAATCACCACGGCAGCGGCTGCACCTTTGCCACCGCGGCGGCCGCGGCGCTCGCGCGCGGCTTCGCGGTGCCGGACGCGGTGATCCTCGCGAAGATGCTCACCTGGTGCGCGCTGCGCGATGGCCACGCGGCGGGCGCCGGCGCCGGGCCGCTCCGGCCCGATCGACACTTCATCGACGATCCTCGCGCGATGCCGGTGATGGGCTTCGATGACGAGACCTCGCCCGACCGCGCCACGCTGACGCGCTGGCGCGAAGTGCTGTGGCCGGCGTCACGCCGCGCGGCGCCCTTCGCCACCGGCCTGTACGCGATCACGGACCGGCCGGAGCGCGTGACGGCGTTGGCGCTCAGCGGCCACTTCACCCATCTGCAACTGCGCATCAAGCGCAGCCCGTCGACCGACGACGACGCGCTGCGCTCGGCGATCCGCGACGCGGTGCGCGACATGGCGGGGCGCTCGGCGACCTTGTGGATCAACGACCACTGGCGACTGGCGCTCGACGAAGGCGCGCGCGCACTGCACCTCGGCCAGGAGGACTGGGCGGGTCTGAATGCCGGGGACCGCGACGACCTGCAGCAACGTCGCTCGCGACACGGCGTGCGACTGGGACTGTCGAGCCACAGCCTGTGGGAACTCGCCCGCGCACGCGGCGCGGCGCCCGACTACATCGCCTGCGGCCCGCTGTGGCCGACGACGACCAAGGACATGCCGTGGCTGCCGCAAGGCCTGGCGCAGTTGCGCTGGTGGGCGCGCATGGCCGGCGTGCCGGTGGTCGGCATCGGCGGCGTGCTGGAGGAGCGCCAGTGGCGCGCCGGCATGGCCGCAGGCGCTTCGGCGATGTGCCTGGTGCGGGCGGCGGAGGAGATGGTGGCGAATGGAAGGTTGAGGTGAGCACCTCTCCATCCGCTCGTTCAAACGATGGAAGCCCAGTCGATACGACTGGGCTTCCGAAGGCCACAAAGGGCAGTTTTCCAGATTGCGAAGCGATGACGTTTACTTCTTCGCGACCTTCGCCGGCCGCTTCGCACCGGTCGCATCCGCCGGCGCGGTCGCGCCCTTCACCGCCGCCTGCGCGAGCTTGAAGAACACGTCCGTGTTGTCGATGACACCGGTGAACGCCAGCGCGCCCGGACCGAAGGCCGACAGCGGGATGTCCGTCGCCGTGTGCACCGCCTGCTCGCCGGGCACCTGGCCCGTGACCAGGAATTCACCCGTCGCATCGTCGCGCTCGGCGGCGTTGGCCGGGTACCACTTCAGCGGCTCCGACTTCGCCAGCGGCTGCTGCGAATCACGCAACGGCGTCGCGTTCGTGCGCCAGTCTTCGTAGCGGTCCGCGTTCGCGCCGTATCCCACCAGCAGGCGGTAGTCGATGTCGGTCGCTTCCGGATAACCGTCCGCGGCGATGCGGTAACGCGGGAAGCCCGCCTTCTCGTACACGCCGACGACCTTGTCGCGCAGGTTGGCCGCGCCCTTCTTCGTCGCCGCGTCCAGCAGCGCCTGGTCCGTCAGCATCGAACCGCCGATCAGCGCCGCGCCCGAGCACTCGTGGTCCGCCGTCACGATGACCAGCGTGTCGCCGTTCTCGCGCGCGAAGTCCTGCGCCACCTGCACGGCACGGTCGAACTCGATCGTGTCCAGCATCCAGCGCTCGCTGTCCATGTTGTGCGCCTGCTTGTCGATCGAGGCCCCCTCGATCATCAGCACGAAGCCCTTGGACTGCTTCTTCAGCGTCGCGATCGCGGCCTTGGCCATCTCGTCGAGCATCGGCTGGTCGGGGAAGCCGTAGTCGTCGACGACGCTGCCGCCCGCCAGGCCCTTCTTCGCACCGCGGCGGCCATCGATCTTGTCCAGCGCCACGTTCATGTTGGAGAACGCGAACAGGCCCAGCAGCTTGTCAGCGCCCGCGCCCGCCGTGGCGGCGTCGAGTTCCGTCTTCGTCGGCGCGTAGCGGTAACCGGCACCCTGGAATTCCTGGATCAGGTCGCGGCCCTTGTCCTTCGCGCCCGGCGCGGCGCCCCAGCGCTTGACGATCTCGGACGTGTGCGGATCGGTCGAAGAGAACGCGTAGTCGTTGCCGTCGGCGCGCTCCGAGCCCGCCGTGCCCGCTGGCAGGAACCACTTGCGGCCGCCGCCCAGCAGCACCGTCAGGCCGGTGCGGGAACGGTCGTCGAAGAACTGGTCGACGATGCCGGTGCCTGCGCCGCGGTTGCTCGTGTGCACCGCGTTGCCGGCCGGCGTCGCGTCGAACACGTCCGCCGTCGTCACGATGCCCAACGCCTTGCCCTGCGTGCGGTGCAGGTACTCGGACAGGTATTCGATGCGCGGGTTGTCGAAGGGCTCGATCGTGTCGTCGGGGAACACGCCTTCTTCATTGTTGTTGTTCTTGTTGCCCGAGACATAGGACGTCATGCCCGGCGACGAGTCCGTCACCACCGAGTTCAACGACGCCGTCTTCACCATGCCCGTCGCCGGGAAGGTGTCCATCGCCAGCGGGTTGATGACCTTGCCCTGCGCGTAGCCGCCCTTGACGATGCGGGCCGCGGTGCGTTGCGCCGCACCCATGCCATCGCCCAGCAGGATGATGATGTTCTTGACCTTCGGGCCCATCGCCACGGTGAACGGCACCACGTCGAAGTTGCCGGTGGCGGCGACCTTCTGGCCGTCGGACTGCGTGGCCTCGACGCTGAACTCGTGGCGGCCGGCCTTCTCCAGGCTCACCGCGCGGATCGTGGCGATCGCGGTCTCGGCGCTCACGCCCTTCACGCAGCCGGTGGCGCAATCGCGCAGCGCGACCGTCGCGTCGACCGGCTTGCCGTCGATCACGAAGCGCGCGGCCGTGATGCGCTGGCCGGCATCCGGCTTGATCGTCGCCTGCAGGTCGAAGCGCTGACCGGGCAGGAAGCGCGCGATCACGGGCTCCGGCTGGCCGGTGGAGAAGCGCTCGCTCGGCGGCGTCAGGCGGGTGACGGTCGGGGCGGCCTGGGCAGCGCTCAACGCCAGCAGCGCGCAGGCGCCGGCGAGCAGGGAAGGCAGGTGTTTCATCGTGAAGGACTCGAGTCGGGGAAATCGGGAACCGCGCGAGCTGCGGTCAAGGGCAGATCAGGAGCGATCGGCGAAGGTCAGTGCCGATGCCCGTGCGTGTCGGGTTGAGCGGCGGCGGCCGACTGCGCTTCGAGCGCGCCGGCCGGCAGTTGCAGACGGATCCAGGAGACGCGGCCGGACTCGTCCTCGACGCGGCCGATGGACAGCGTGCCGGTGAGCGCCACCAGACCGTCGCGATGCGCGACCAGACGTTCCTGCTGCGACGGATCGAGCAGCACGGTCACGGCGGCGGCCGGCAGGTCGTCGGCCTCGCCGTCGGCGTGCTCGCTCATGCGCACCGGGCGCGGCGTGAGCCAGAAGCGACCGGGCTTGGCCTGCTCCTGCGCGACCATGTAGCCCACGAGCCGCACCGGGCGGCCGTCGGCGGCGCGCAGCACATCGGACAGTTCCAGCCCTGCCGGACCGATCGGCGACTTGAAGAACTGCGAGAACTTCAGGTCGGACGCCACATCGGACGCCGCCGCGATCGGCGCGGACTCGGCGTACGCGACAGACGCGACCAGGGGAAGGGCGACGGCGGCGCAGAGCACGGCGATCGAGCGGGCGGCACGGCGGGCAAGCCGCATACCTGTGGTGAGTTGGACGCACATAGGGACGCGATTCTTTCGGCCCCGCATGACGGTTCCGTGACGCACCGTTTTTCTTGCTTGACACCGGCCTCCGCGCCACGAGAAGCTGGCCCGGCAACACAAGGGAGTCCATGAACACGCCAGACCCCAGTCCCGGCCGGCAGGCGTCGAACGCGCTCTATGCGCGTCGTGCGCCGGTCTACGACTACGAGTTGATGCCGGTGGCGCCACTGCGGCGCGAGGCGATCGCCTTGCTCGACCTGCAGCCGGGGCAGACCGTGCTCGACATCGGTGCGGGCACGGGTCTGAGCCTGCCCGGTCTCAGCGCTGCCGTCGGACGCACCGGAAGGATCGTCGCCGTCGAGCCCTGCGAGACGATGATGCGCCAGGCCAAGCAGCGCGCGCGGGTGGAGCATCTCCCCGCACCGATCGACTTCCTGGGCGCCGCCGCGGAGGACGCGGACTACGCGTCCGTGCTTGGCGCGCGCCGCGCGGACGCGGCGATCTTCTTCTTCACGCACGATGTGCTGCAGAGCGACGAAGGCCTCGCGCGCGCCCTTGCGGCGCTGAAGCCCGGTGCGCGCATCGTGGCCGCGGGACTCGCGTGGGCGCCGCCGTGGATGCCGATGAGCAACCTGTTCGTGCTCGGTGCGGCGATGCATTCGATCGTGCGCATGGACGGACTCGAGTGCCCGTGGCGTCTACTCGAATCCCGGATGAAGAACGCGGAGGTCGAGCGCCGTTGGCTCGCCTCCGCGTATGTGTTGACGGGCTCGGCATAGAAGGCCTGCCGCAGTCCTCGGTAGCAAAACCGTTGCAGGAGGGGGCTGGTCAGGGACGGTGAGGCGTGAGGTTTCAGCGCTTGCCGCTGGGGCCTCATGCCTCGGCGGCCAGCGCACCGACCTCGGCAGGCAGGCGTCCTTCCTCAGTCCTCCAGCGGCACGAAGATCCACAACAGCAAATACAGCAGCACCCCGCCGCCGGCGCAGGTCGTGAGCGCCACGAACACGATCCGCCAGAACCAGGCGGCCAGGCCGCTGAGCCGGGCGAGTCCGCCGCACACGCCGCCGATCCAGCGGTCGTCGCGGCTGCGGCGGAAGGTGTTGATCGCGTTCACCACCGGGGCGCCGCTGCCGTTGCCGTGCGGCGTGGCATACGCATAGGAGGTCGAGCTCGACGACCGGTTGCTGGCGTTCAGCACCCGCTCCTTGGCCTTGGCGAACTCCTCGTCGCTGAGGATGCCGCGTTGATGCAGATCGGCCAGGCGGTTCAGTTCTTCGCTGTCGGACATGGGGGGCTCCTTTCCCGGAGAGTCGTGCATCGGTTGATGCGATGGCGTGAAGACTACGGATCCGCCCCGGCCGGTGCGAGCCGCGTGCGACCGGCTGCATCTGGGCGCGATGCGGAGCGGTTGAGCCGCGACAGGGCGTTTCCACCCAGGACCGGCGACGCGGGGCGGACTAGCATTCCCGTCCATGAACCTCGAAACCATCGAACTGCAGACCCCCCAGGCACCCCGTTTCAGCCTGCTGGTGCTGCACGGCC
This sequence comes from Roseateles chitinivorans, assembly GCF_050632145.1. Classification (GTDB taxonomy): domain Bacteria; phylum Pseudomonadota; class Gammaproteobacteria; order Burkholderiales; family Burkholderiaceae_C; genus Roseateles; species Roseateles chitinivorans_B. The sequence goes on along the minus strand of NZ_CP192577.1, from coordinate 2,222,183 downwards.
TGGGCGCCGACGGCAACGACTTCGTCCCCGTGGTCCAGGCCCTGGACCTGTCGCCGGTGCTGGCACTGGGCGGCCTGCGCGTCGTGCTGCCGAGCGCGCCCGAGATCCCCGTGACCATCAACGGCGGCATGCGCATGCGCGCCTGGTACGACATCCGCCACGGCGATCTGAGCCAGCGTGAGGACGCCGACGGTCTGCGCGTGTCGCAGCGCCTGATCGAGGACCTGATCGCCCGCGAGCACCGCGAATTCGGCATCCCGCCGGAGCGCGTCGTGCTGATGGGCTTCTCGCAGGGTTGCGCGATGACGCTGATGACCGGACTGCGGTATCCGAAGCGGCTGGCGGGGCTGGTGGGCCTGTCCGGCTACCTGCCCGTGCTGGACACGACCGAGGCCGAGAAGAACGCCGCCAACGCGGACACGCCGATCTTCCTGGCGCACGGCAGCCATGACGGCGTCGTCGTGCCCGCCCGCGCTCAGGCGTCGCTGGCCGAGCTGCGCCGGCTCGACTACGACGTCGAGTGGCACGAATACCCGATGGCCCACGAGGTCAGCATGGACGAGATCCAGGCCCTGCAGGGCTGGCTCGTGAAGACGCTGACCGCCGCGGGCGCCGCAGACGCCACCGGCGACTGATCCGCTCACGGCCTCCTCGCCCCCTTCCTCCTACCTCCTCCAGCGTCCCATGTCCCACCGGTCTTTCCTGTCCTCGCTGCCCGCGCTGTCGCTCGCCCTGCTGCCGCTCGCGCCGCTGACCGCGGCCACGCCGCCGCAGTCGGCCACGCCCGTCGCCACCGCGGCGGCCGCCGTCGGTCAGCCCGCCGCCGTCAAGCTGCCGATCACGCATGACATCTACGCCACCTGGCGCAGCATCCAGCACACCCAGCTGAGCCGCGACGGCCAGTGGATCGCGTATGCGCTCGTCGCACAGGAGGCCGATGGCGAGCTGGTCGTCCGCCGCATCGCCGACGGCCGCGAATACCGCGCGCCGCGCGGCACCTCGCCGCAGTTCAGCGCCGACGGACGCTTCGTCGCCTTCGCCGTGCAGCCGACGCGGGTCGACCTCGACAAGGCCAAGAAGGACAAGAAGAAGGGCGACGACGCGCCCAAGGCCGGCGCCGCATGGATGGATCTGTCGACCGGCAAGGTCGAGTCCGTCGAGCGCGTGAAGCGCTTCGGCTGGGGCAGGGACGGCGGCCAGCATCTGGCACTGCTGCTGGAGGCGGCGGTCAAGAAGGACGCCAAGGACACGAAGGGGTCGACCGCGAAGGCCGATGCCGACAGCGATCTCGTCGATGCCGACAGTCCCTCCGATCAGGAGGCGCCGCCCGAAGGCGGTGGTCCCTCCGCGAAGAAGGCGCCCGGCAACGATCTGCTCCTGATCGACGCCGAGACGAAGCAGCGCAACACCTTCAAGGATGCGTCGGACTTCGCCTGGAACAATGCCGGCACGCTGCTGGCCTACGTGGTCTCCGTCAAGGAGCCGGCGAAGAAGGACGCGGCCAAGCCGGCCGCGCCGGCGACTCCGTCGACGCCCGCCCCGGCTTCTTCCTCCGCTTCCGGTGCGTCCGGCGCTTCCGCCGTCGCGGACGCCCCGCCCGCGGTCGCGGCCGACGCGAAGTCCGTCGCCGACGAGACCGCCCGCGAAGGCGTCTACGTCATCGACCCGGCCGCGCCGACACAGGCCCGCGCGGTGATGTCCGGCGCCGGCAGCTACAAGCAGCTGCGCTTCGACGAGGCCGGCCGCCGCCTGGCCTTCGTCAGCAGCCGCGACCACGTCGCCGAGACCAGGGCCGTCGAGAAGGCGGAGAAGGCGAAGAAAGCCGACGACAGGAAGGAAGAGAAGAAGGACGAGAAGGCCGACAAGCCCGATCCGACCCCGTTCAAGCTCTTCCTGTGGAAGGCCGGCCAGGAGCGCGCTTCGGTGCTGGTCAGCGGCGAAACCGCCGGCATGCCCGCCGGCTGGACGCCGAGCGAGCACGCCGCGCTCGCCTTCAGCAAGGACGGGCAGCGCCTGTTCCTCGGCACCGCCGAACTCCCCGCGCCCGAACCGAAGGACGCGCCCGAGCCGATGAAGGTCGACCTCTGGCACTGGAAGGATCCGGAGCTGCAGTCGGCGCAGAAGGCCAAGGCCGAACGCGAACGCGCGCGCAGCTACCGCGCGGTCGTTCACCTGGGCAACGACGTCGACGCGGCGCGCTTCGTGCAACTCGCGACGAAGGACCTGCCCACGATCCAGGTCAACGAGAACGCCACCGTCGCGCTCGGCCTGAGCGAGCTGCCGTACCGCCAGCTGATGTCGTGGGAAGGCGCGTACATGGACGCCTACGCCGTCGACCTGAACACCGGCGCGGCCAAGCCGCTCGCGCGCAAGCTGCGCCACGCGCCGACGCTGTCGCCCGCCGGCCGCTACGTGCTGGGCTTCGACGCGCCGGCCGCCCGCTGGATGGCCTGGCGCACCGACACCGCCGCCGCCATCGACCTGACCGGCAAGATCAAGTCGCGCTTCGACAACGATGACCGCGATGTGCCCGACCTGCCCTCGCCTTACGGCAGCGCCGGCTGGACCGCCGACGACGACAGCGTCGTCGTCTACGACAAGTTCGACCTCTGGGCCGTGCAACCGGCCACCGGCCAGGCCCGCAACCTCACGCAGGGCTGGGGTCGCCAGCAGCAGCTGCAGCTGCGCGTCGTCCCGCTCGATCCCGAGGACGCCGACAAGAAGCCGCTGCCCGCCGACGCGCTCACGCTGGCCGGCACGCACGACGTCACGCGCGCCAGCGGCTACTACCGCGTCGACGGGACCGGCGGCGTACCCAAGGCGCTGATCCAGGACGACCGCATGATCGGCGGCCTGATCAAGGCCAAGGACGCGGACCGCATCGCCTTCACGCAGCAGACCTTCACCCAGTTCCCGGACCTGTGGACCTCGACGCTCGCGTTCCAGCGGCCGCAGCAGATCAGCGACGCCAACCCGCAGCAGTCGCGTTATGCGTGGGGCACGCAGGAGCTGATCGAGTACACCGCCGCCGACGGCAGGAAGCTGCGCGCGCTGCTGGCCAAGCCGCCCGGCTTCGACCCGAAGAAGCAGTACCCGATGATGGTCTACATCTACGAGAAGATGACCGACAACCGGTACCGCTACATCCCGCCGGCGCCGTCGCAGAACATCAACGTCTCCCGCTACGTCAGCAACGGCTACCTGGTGCTGCGGCCGGACATCGTCTACACGACCGGCCAGCCGGGCAAGAGCGCGATGAACACGGTGCTGCCGGCGATCCGCCAGCAGATCGCCAAGGGCTACGTCGACCCGAAGCGGGTCGGCATCCAGGGACACAGCTGGGGCGCGTACCAGATCAACTACCTGATCACGCACACCCATCAGTTCCGCGCGGCGGAGGCCGGGGCGTCGATGGCCAACATGGTCAGCGGCTACGGCGGCATCCGCTGGGGCGCGGGCATCAGCCGCGCGTTCCAGTACGAGCACGGCCAGAGCCGCATCGGCGCCACGCCGTGGGAGCGTCCGGACCTGTACCTGGAGAACTCGCCGATCTTCCGTGTCGACAAGGTCACCACGCCCTACCTGACGATCCACAACGACGAGGACGATGCCGTGCCCTGGTACCAGGGCATCGAGTTCTTCACCGCGTTGCGCCGCCTCGGCAAGGAGGCCTACTGGTTCAACTACAACGGCGAGAAGCACGGCCTGCGCGAGCGCGACAACATGAAGCACTACACCGTGCACATGGCCGAGTTCTTCGATCACTACCTGCTCGGCAGCCCGCGCCCGACCTGGATGGACCAGCCGGTGCCCTACCTGGAACGCGGCAAGCGCGACGTGATGGGACAGTTCAAGCCGGCGACGCCGACGCCCGAGACCGCCGTCGCCAAGGGCCAGGAATCGACGACCACCACCAACGCCAGGTAATCGTCGTCCACAACGAGCCCCAAGCCGTCGCAAGAACGACGGTCACCGGGACACGCACAGGGCGTGGGGTTCGCGGACGCGAGGCCCCATGCCCTGGGAGGGTCCGCGCCCTGAAGGTGGCAGGTGGGCGGTCCCGCTCAACGCCTCAACGTCTCAACGTCTCGGAGCCTCAGCGCAAAGGCTCCGCCTCCTGGGCCGCGCGCCGGGCGCTCTCGATGCGCTCCCCGATCGACGGATGCGTCGCGAGCAGGCCGCTCAGGCTGTCGATGCGCCCTTCGCGCCGCATCTCCCCCAGCACCTTGACCCAGGCCCCGACCAGGGTCTCATTGGGCAGATGTTCGCGCAGGATCAGGCGTTGCGCCTCGGCATCGGCGTCGCCCTCCGCGTCCGCGGTGTAGCGCATCGTCTGCGTCGAGGCCAGCAGGGTCCCCGCCACCGACGGGAAGTCTCCCATCACCAGGCCCGTGACCGACAGCAGTCCCGCGCCCTGCACCAGCTGTCGCATCGCATGGCGGTGCTTCACGTGTCCGGCCTCATGACCCAGCACGGCGACCAGTTCGTCGTCGCTCAGCAATTCCGCGAGACCGTCGAAGACGAAGATCGTGCCGTTGGGCAGCGCCATCGCCTGCGAGCCCTTGTGGTCGCCCTGGCGCGCAAAGCGCACGTCGAACCTCATGCCCGGGAACACGCGGCCCGCAACATCGGCGAAGCGGGCGCGGATCGCCTGCCGGCGTTCCATCGGCAGCTGCGACGGCCTCAGCCAGGTCGCCGCGAGCCGCTCTTCCACCTGCAGGCCGACGGCCGCGTCGAGCTGCTTGGGAATCAGCGGCAGCGTGGCACGCGCCAGCAGGCCGACGCCCTGCCGGTCGAACCACACCACCAGCGCCACCAACGCCACCAGGGCGCACATGGCCAGGCTCCAGCTGCCGATGATCTGCGAGAGCAGCGATTGCCCGCCTAGCACCCGTCCCATCGCACTGTCCGCCGGAAGCCAGACCGTGCCCCCGTCGGGCAGGCCGACCGGCGTCGGACGGTCGCGCCACCATTCGCCGACCTGCAGCGCCTTGCGCGCGTAGCGGCGCAGGCCGGGCATCGACGGTCGCGACGCGGCCAGCTCGGCTTCCGACGGCATCGACGACGAGGATTGCGGCCGGGGCGGCCACGGCATGAACTCGAAGTGGTTGCCGCTCAGACGGACACGCACGTCCTGCGGCCGGTTGTCGACGCCGTCGAACCAGCGGGCGGTGGCGGTATGGATCTTCGGCCTCATGCGACGTCCCGCGGGCTCACCACCCGACATCCAGGCCGAAGGTGTCGCCAGCGCCGTCGACGGCCGGACCGCGGGCGGGCCCGGGGCCACGCCGCGGCGGCGCCTGCACGACGATGCCGCCGATCGGCGCGTCCGTCATCACGCTCAGGCCCTCGATGCGCAGCTTGGCGATGCGCACGGCCAGGAACGGCCAGTACAGACCCAGCGTCAGCACGGTCAGCAATCCCTGGCCGAGCACGGTCTTGAGGAGCGCCACCACGGAGACGTCGGACGCGAACTCGATGCCACCCGCCAGCCGGGTGTTGTTCCAGACCACCTGCTGCTGCCGCGCGATGTAGATCGGCCAGGCACAGGCCCAGGCCACGGCCACCGCCACCAGCGGCAGCGCGGTACGCAGACCCTCGGGCGGCGCGCCCCCGGCGAGCTTCCAGCCCAGCGACACGCCGGCCCCGATCAGTGCCGTCACCGCGCCGGCGACGATCAGCGCGCCGCCCACCCGCAGGTAGAGGCCGTAGAAGGCCTCCACCGGCAGATGGAAATGGAAGGCGAGCGCGCCGTAGCGCGCATGCCGATGCTGGAACTGCCGGAGTCGCCCATGGGCGATCGGAAGCAGCAGCGCGGCCGTGAGGCCGATCAGACCGCTCACCCACGGTCCCAGGTCCGGGCCCAGGCTGACGACGAACGCGACCAGCGTCCACGCCACGAGCAGCGGCAGGCAGGAGGCATAGGTCGGCACGGCCACCGGCTGGAAGCCGAAGCGCAGGCCGCGCCAGCTGAGGTTGCCCAGCTTGAAGCGCTGGGCGCCTGCGAACAGCATCGGTCCGAGCACGTAGAGCGCCGCGAGCGCGGCCACGCCGGCGGCGAGGGACCAGTCGAACGCGTGCACGCAGGCGAGCAGCAGCGCGAGCGCCAGCACGCGGCCGACGAGGATGCGACGCGGGTCGCCATGGAAGTCGAACGGCTCGCCGGCCAGCAGCGTGTGCCGCGCGAACCAGCGCGCCTTGCGGCGCTTCGCCCAGGCGGAATAGACGCCCAGTGTCGCGAGGGTCAGCAGCGTGTTGACGATCCAGATGCGGAAGTAGTCGGCGCCAGTGCCGGTGAACTCGAGGCGCCACGCATGCCGCCTGGTGACGGGCGTGTCACGCGCGGGAGTCGCCGCCGGCGATCCGGCCGTGGACCCGGCAGGCAAGGCCGGAGAGGGTGCGGGAGCGGGCGAGGAGGCGACCATGGCGCCGGCCGGCCGCGCCGCCGCCGCCGCGCGCACCGATGCGGGCCCGCGCGCAGGCGCAGGCGACGGCGCCTTCGGCACCCGCGTCAGCTCGGTGTTGCTCTCGATCAATCCCTCGGACTCCTGGGCTCTTGCGGCCCGGGCGAGAGTCTACTAAAGCGCCCCGGCGCCCAGCTGTCCCCGGACGAGCGCGTGATGCCGGGCGTCAGCCGGTTCGAACAGCGCCGCCAGCGCCGCCATCAGCGCACGCGCCTTGTCCGAGTTGTCGCCCTCGTAGTTGCAGACGTAGACGTCCAGCGTCACGGACGCGATCTCCGGCCAGGTGTGCAGCGCCACGTGCGATTCGGCCAGCAGCAGCATGCCGGTGATGCCGCCCGGCTGGCCATCCGGCGCATCCGGGAAGCGGTGCCAGTGTTCGCCGACGACGGACAGGCCCGCCGCTTCGGCGGCGGCACGGACCGCACGGGCAAGACCTGACCCGTCCGTCAGCAGGGCGTCATTGGCGCAGCCGGCCAGGTCGGCGGTGAGATGCAGGCCGTTCATCGGCGGGCAGTGTAGAGGCAGTACTTCGGCGGCTTGGGACCGGGTCAGGCGGACGGATGTTGTTCGGCGCCGGCCTCGGAGAGGAGCGCGTGGCAACGCTCCTCGTGCAAGGTGATCTCTTCGAGCGTGATCTCGATGTCGTTCAACTGCTGCTGGAGCTGGCGGCGGTGCTGCTCAAGGACGCCGAGGAACGCTCGCGCCTGCGGCACCGTGTCCGACTGGTTGTCGTACATGTCGACCAGCTGCTTGATCTCCTGCAGCGACAGGCCCAGCCGCTTGCCGCGCAGCGTCAGCTTCAGCCGCGTGCGGTCGCGCTGCGTGTAGACGCGGTTGCGACCGGCGCGAGCCGGCGTCAGCAGACCCATGTCCTCGTAGAAGCGGATCGCGCGCGGGGTGATGTCGAACTCCGCCGCCAGCTCGGTGATCGTGAACAGCGGCCCCGCGTCGTCGCCGGCCTCGGGCAGCGCGTCCTCGGGCAGGTCATCGGCCGGGGTCGGGCGGGAAGAGGGGCTCATGGCTACACTGGCAAATGACGTTGACGTAAACGTAAGTCTAAAGCCATGGCCAACCCTCGCGAATCGGAACTCTCCTACCCCCTGGGCGACACGCTGCCAGGCCCCGGCGAGGCACTGGACCTGCTGCCCGGCGTGCGCTGGGTGCGGATGGGACTGCCCTTCGCGCTGGACCACATCAACCTCTGGCTGCTGCGGGACGTCCAGGACGGCCGCGAGGGCTGGACCATCGTCGACTGCGGCATCCACAACGACACGACGAAGGCGAACTGGGAACGCGTCTTCGCCGAGCGCCTGGACGGTCTGCCGGTGCTGCGCGTGATCGTCACCCATTTCCATCCCGACCACCTGGGGCTGGGGCACTGGCTGACCGAGAAGTGGCAATGCCGGCTGTGGATCAGCGCGACCGACTACCAGCTGGCGAGGGTGGCCTCCGCGTCGACGGTCGGCCTGGGCGGCGAAGCGGCGGCGGCGTTCTTCGGCAGCCATGGCCTGAGCGACCCCGCAGCGCTCGACAAGATCCGCGGCCGCGCCAGCTACTACCCGAGCATGGTGCCCGCGATCCCGGCGGCGTTCCGCCGCCTCATGGACGGCATGACGGTGCGCATCGGCGATCACGACTGGCGCTGCCTCGTCGGCTACGGCCATGCGCCCGAGCACATCAGCCTGTTCAGCGAAACGCAGGCGGACGGGCAAGGCGTGATGATCTCCGGCGACATGATGCTGCCGAGGATCTCGACCAACATCTCGGTGCTCGACGTGGAGCCTGAAGCCGATCCGCTGCAGCTCTACCTGGACTCGATCGCGCGGCTGACCGCGCTGCCCGCCGACACGCTGGTGCTGCCCGCGCATGGCAAGCCGTTCCGCGGTCTGCATGCGCGCATCGACCAGTTGCAGGAGCACCATCGGGAACGTCTGGCGGAAGTGCTCGAGGCCTGCACCGCGAAGCCCTGCCACGCGGCCGAGCTGCTGCCGATGATGTTCCGCCGGCCCCTGGACCTGCACCAGACGACCTTCGCGATGGGCGAGGCGGTGGCGCATCTGAACCGCCTGTGGCTGGGTGGACTGCTGCGACGCACGCTGGACGACGACGGGATCCACCGCTTCTCGGCTTGAGGGCTTGAGATCGCAGCGCCATCCCGGCGCGAGCAGGCACATCACCTGACCCCAGAAAGACAGTCGCCGCCGCCCCGGTCACGGGACGGCGGCGCTGCGCCTTTTTTGCATCAGCTTGTCGGCTCTGAGCGCGGGTTGTCCTGGCGCAGCCGGGTGGCTGGGGAACCCAAAGCGCCGCCGGGAGCGGAACGCGGGAGGAAGTTCTGACTCAGATGCGAGTGATGACAGCAAACCTCAGTGTGCAACGCCACTCAAATCAGCTACAAGCCCCCTGAAGGGGGAACACTCTGAAACGTAGCGGTACCACGCCGTTTTGGCTCACCGCTCTCGCTGGCAGTCCCCAGGCCCTAAGCCTCATCCATCAGCGGCAACACCGCCTGCTTGAGGCGATCGCGCGCGAGTTCGTAATCGGGGAAGACGGACCTCACCACCGCCCAGAAACGCGGACTGTGGTTCATCTCCTTGAGATGCGCGAGTTCATGCGCGACGACGTAGTCGATGAGCGCCGGCGAGAAGTGGATCAGCCGCCAGTTCAGCCGGATCATGCCGTCCGCGCTCGCGCTGCCCCACCGCGTCTGCGCGGAGGACAGTCTCAGCCCCGTCATCGTGACGCCGAGCGGCCCCGCGAAGTGCCGGCAGCGCTGTTCGAAGCGCTGTCGCGCCTGTCGCTGCAGCCAGGCCTGGACCGTGTCGCGGATCTGGTCGGGCGTCGCGTCCTGCGGCAGGCCCAGGTAGAGCATGCGGCGCGGCACGGTGGCCAGCGTCGGTTGCGGATCGGACTGTCCTTCGTCGAGCCGGGCCCCCGTCAGCGACGGATCCAGCACGACGATCAGCGGTTCGCCCAGGTAAGGCAGGCTGCAGCCGTCGCCCCAGTGGACACGCGCCGCCTGCGTGCGCCGCGCGCGCTCGCGCTGCTCGACGAGCTTGCGCAGGATCCACTCGCCCTTCTGCTGCAGCGCCTTGTCGATGTCGCCCAGCGGCACCCACTTCGGCGCCGACACGCGCAGGCCGTCCTCGCTCACGGTGAAGCCGATGCTGCGGCGCCGCGCACGTTTCAGTTCATACGGGATGGACTGCCCCTGCAGCAAGACCTGACGCGCGGTCGCGCCGGCTTCGACGCGCGGGCGCGGCGTCGGAGCGACGGCAGGATCCGGAACAGGACTCGGGGGCGCGGGCTGGGGCTCGGTGTCGAACAGCGACAACTGCGTGAAGTTGTTCAGCAGTGCGCCCAGTCCCCGCAGCTTGGAAGGCAGCATGGGCTGCGAGTGTAATCAGGCGGCGGCCGGCGCGGGCGGCGGCGCGGGGGAGCCGGCGGCGCGGGCGGGACCTGGGACACCTCGCCCGACGCGACGGCCGGGTAGGCCGCGGGGTCGAGCACCCGCATCTCGGCCTCGATCCAGGCCTGCACTTCCTTCATCAGCTCGGCCGGCGCGCGACCGGTGCTGGGGATCATCGGGCCGATGGACACGTCGATCGTGCCAGGTTTCAACAGGAAGCTCTTGCGCGGCCAGCAGGTCGCGGAGTTCATCGCGATCGGCACCACCGGCACGCCGGTCTCGACCGCCAGACGCGAGCCGCCGGTCTTGTAGTCGCCGGCCTTGCCGCGCGCCACGCGCGTGCCTTCCGGGAACATGATGATCCAGTTGCCCAGCGCCGCGATCCGCTTGCCCTGCGCGGCCACCTTGTTCCAGGCCTCGCTGCGCTTGCTGCGGTCGATGTGGATCATGTCCAGACGCGCCATCGACCAGCCGAAGAACGGGATGTAGATCAGCTCGCGCTTGAACACGTAGGCCAGCGGCCGCGGCATCAGCATCGGGTAGGCGAAGGTCTCCCAGGTCGACTGGTGCTTGGACAGCAGGATGACCGACTGCTTCGGATCGGTGGGCAGGTGCTCCATGCCGCGCACGCGCCAGTGCACGCCGCAGATGAGCTTGGCGCCCCAGATCGCGACGCGCAGCCAGGTGGCGCACATCCAGTAGAGCTGGGTGCTGTTCAGGAACAGCGAGCAGAGCACCACCGCGCTGCCCCAGGGGATGACGGTGACGATCAGGTAGAGGACGAAAACGATGGAACGCAGCACAGTGATGAGCATCGGCATCAGCCCAGTTCTCCAGGGGCGGTATCGGGTTCGGCGGATTCGCCTCGCGCTTCGGCGCGGGCGCGGCGTTCCGCGTGGATGAGGGTTTCGGCGAAGGCCGTCAGGTCCTGGTGCACGCGCGAGCCGGGCACGAGCGCGATCTGCTCCTGCAGCTGCGCCTCGTCGACGCCGGCGAGCCGGTCGCCGCGCACCAGGTGCGGCATGCAGCCGGCGTTGTGCGCGGTCTGCAGGTCGCGCACGCTGGCACCGACCATGTGCACGTTCTTGAGGTCCACGCCGAAGCGTTCGCCGATCTGTTCGATCAGACCCGGCAGCGGCTTGCGGCAGTTGCAGTTGTCTTCCGGCGCGTGCGGGCAGAAGAAGGCGGCGTCGAGCCGGCCGCCCTTCTCCGCCAGCAGCTGGTTGAGCCGCAGGTGGACGGCGTTCAGCGAGGCCATGTCGATCAGCCCGCGGCCGATGCCGGGCTGGTTCGTGGCCATGACGGTGTGCCAGCCGGCGTGGTTGAGCCGCGCGACGGCCTCGAGCGCGCCGGGCAGCGGCTCGAGTTCCTCGGGCGACTTCACGTGGTCGTCGCGGTAGCGGTTGATCGTGCCGTCGCGGCCCAGGATCACCAGCTTCATGCCGTGCGGATGGTCGGACCGGTTAGGCATAGTGATCTCCAGTGGACTGCGCTTGAACGACGACGGGGAACGATCAGCCGACGCTCAGACGGCCAGGCGCGACAGGTCGGCCACGCGGTTCATCGCCTCGTGCAGCTGCTTGAGCAGCGCCTGGCGATTGGCGCGCAGCGCGGGGTCCTCGGCGTTGACCATCACGTCGTCGAAGAACGCGTCGACCGGCGCCTTCAGCGCGGCCAGCGCCTTCAGCGAACCGGCGTAGTCGTGCTGCTCGAACAGCGCGTCGGCCTGCGGCTTCACGCCGGCCAGCGCGTCGGCCAGGGCCTTCTCGGCGGCCTCGGTCAGCAGCGCGGGCTTCACTTCGGTCGGCAGTTCGCCCTCGACCTTCTTGAGGATGTTGCCCACGCGCTTGTTGGCCGCGGCCAGCGAGGCCGATTCCGGCAGCGCCGCGAAGGCGCGCACCGCGCCCAGGCGCTTGGGCACGTCACCCAGGCGGGCCGGGTTCAGCGCCAGCACGGCGTCGACTTCCTGGGCGCTGTAGCCCTGGTCGCGCAGGCTGACCGCCAGGCGGTCGGCGAAGAAGCTGAGCAGCGGCTCGCTCGGGTCCTGGATCAGCTCGCCGAACGCGGGCAGCGCGCCCTCGATCAGTTCCGGCAGCGACAGGTGCATGTGGTTCTCGACCAGGATGCGGATCACGCCCAGCGCATGGCGGCGCAACGCGAACGGGTCCTTGTCGCCGGTGGGCAACTGGCCGATGCCGAACAGGCCGACCAGCGTCTCCAGCTTGTCGGCCAGCGCGACGACGGTGCCGGTGTGGTTGCGCGGCAGCGCATCGCCGGCGAAGCGCGGCTTGTAGTGGTCCTCGATGGCCTTGGCGACGCCGTCGCGCAGGCCTTCATGGCGGGCGTAGTAGCCGCCCATGATGCCCTGCAGCTCGGGGAACTCGCCGACCATGTCGGTCAGCAGGTCGGTCTTGGCCAGCAGCGCGGCTTCCTTGACCTTGCTGTCGAGCATGTCGAACTCGTCCTTGGCTTCCGCCGTGTACGGGTGCTGGGCCATGCGCAGCTGGTTGACGATGGCGTGCGCGATCGCGCGGACGCGTTCGGCGCGGTCGCCCTGGCTGCCGAGCTTGCCGTGGTACACCACCTTGCCCAGGCCCTCGACGCGGGAGGCCAGCGTCTTCTTGCGGTCCTGGTCGAAGAAGAACTTCGCATCGGCCAGGCGCGGGCGCACGACGCGCTCGTTGCCCTCGACGACCTTGGAGGCGTCGTCCGGATGCACGTTGCTGACGACCAGGAAGCGGTGCGTCAGCTTGCCGTGGCCGTCCAGCAGCGGGAAGTACTTCTGGTTGGCCTTCATCGTCAGGATGAGGCACTCCTGCGGCACGGCCAGGAACTCGGGCTCGAACTGGCACGAGAGCACGTTGGGCAGCTCGACCAGCGCGGTCACCTCGTCCAGCAGCTCGGGCGCGTCGATCGGCGTCAGGCCGAGCGGCTCGGCCTGTGCCTGCAGCTGGCGCACGATGTCGTTGCGGCGCTGCTCGAAGGACGCGATCACGCGGCCTTCCTCGCGCAGCTGCTGCTCATAGGTGTCGGCGTTCCTGATCTCGATCGAGGCGACGGTCGTCTCGAAGCGATGGCCGCGCGTCGTGCGGCCGGAGCTCAGGCCCAGCGCGGCGACTTCGACCAGCTCATCGCCATGCAGCGCGATCAGGCCGTGGGCCGGGCGGACGAACTTGACGTCGCTCCAGCCGTCGGCCAGCTGATAGGTCATGACCTTGGGGATCGGCAGCTTGGCCAGCGCTTCGTCCAGCGCCTTCTGCAGGCCGTCCTTCAGCGTGACGCCGGCGACGACGGTGTCCAGGAACAGCGCCTCGGCCTTGCCGTCCGGCGCGCGCTTGAGACTGGGGACGACCGACGCGTCGGCGCCGACCGAGGCCAGTTTCTTGAGCAGCGCGGGGGTCGCATTGCCCGACGCGTCCAGCGCGACGGCGACCGGCATCAGCTTCTGCTGCACGGCGCGGTCCGCAGCCTTGGCGCCGACACCGGTCAGGTGCACGGCCAGGCGGCGCGGCGTGGCGAAGGCGGTCACCGCGGCACTGGCGTCCGCGAGGCCCTGCGCCTTCAGCGAGTCGGCCAGGACGGACGAGAACGCCTCGCCCAGCTTCTTCAACGCCTTGGGCGGGAGTTCCTCGACAAACAGTTCGACGAGCAGGTTCTTCGTGGTCATGCTGGGGTGTTCCTCGTCGTCTCAGGCGGCGGTCTTCTTGTCCGAAGCCTTGTCGGCAGCCTTTTCAGACTTGGCGGCCGCCTCGGCGCTCTTCTTCTCGATCTGCGCGATCACCTCGTCCGCCCAGTCCTTGGGCGCCATGGGGAAGCCGAGCCGCGCGCGGCTGTCCAGATAGCTCTGCGCCACGGCGCGCGCGAGGTTGCGGATGCGGCCGATGTAGGCGGCGCGCTCGGTCACGCTGATCGCGCCGCGCGCATCCAGCAGGTTGAAGGTGTGGCCGGCCTTGAGCAGCTGCTCGTACGCGGGCAGCGCCAAGTGCGCGTCCATCAGGTCCTTGGACTTGCGCTCGTAGGCACCGAAGGCGTTCAGCAGGAAGTCGACGTCGCTGTGCTCGAAGTTGTAGGTCGACTGCTCGACCTCGTTCTGATGGAACACGTCGCCGTAGGTCAGGCCGTCGGTGTAGACCAGGTCGTACACCGATTCCTTGCCCTGCAGGTACATCGCCAGCCGCTCGAGGCCGTAGGTGATCTCGCCGGTGATCGGCTTGCAGTCGATGCCGCCGACCTGCTGGAAGTAGGTGAACTGCGTCACCTCCATGCCGTTGAGCCAGACCTCCCAGCCCAGGCCCCAGCAGCCGAGCGTGGGGTTCTCCCAGTCGTCCTCGACGAAGCGGACGTCGTTCTTCTTCAGGTCGAAGCCCAGCGCCTCCAGCGAGCCGAGGTACAGCTCCAGGATGTTGGCCGGCGCTGGCTTGAGCACGACCTGGAACTGGTAATAGTGCTGCAGGCGGTTCGGGTTCTCGCCGTAGCGGCCGTCCTTGGGGCGGCGGCTGGGCTGGACGTAGGCGGCCTTCCAGGGCTCGGGACCGAGCGCGCGCAGGAAGGTCGCGGTGTGGCTGGTGCCCGCGCCGACTTCCATGTCGTAGGGCTGCAGCAGGGCACAGCCCTGCTGGGACCAGTACTCCTGCAGGCGGAGGATCAGTTGCTGGAAAGTCAGCATAGGGACGTCGGGCCGTCGGCGGGCGCGTTGGGGAAAACCGACCGATTCTATGTGCGCCCCGGGCCGCGCACAGGTGTCGCGTCGCGAGGTCGCGCCCGTTCAGCCGAAGCGCTTCAGCCCGGAAGCGAGCGGGCCGGACGGCGAGGCGCCAGCACCGGCAGCACGCCGAGCGCGGCCAACACCCACAAGGGCCACAGGCCGAGCATCGCCAGCCAGCGCGCGTACGGCGTGACGCCGCTGCGGCCGTCGACGCTCACTTCCAGCACGCCGGCCTGCTCCGCCGGCAGCCGCTCGCGCACCCGACCGCGGTGGTCGACATGCGCGGTCGCGCCGGTGTTGGTCGCGCGCACGATCGGCCGCTGGAACTCCAGCGCCCGCATCTGCGAGAACTGCAGGTGCTGGTCCTGCACCATGCGCGGTCCGAACCACGCCAGGTTGCTGACGTTGACGAACACCGTCGCGGCGGGCTCGCCGCCGTCGAGCGCGCTGGCGGCGATGTCCTCGCCGAACAGATCCTCGTAGCAGATCAGCGGCCGCAGCCGCTGGCCTGCGAAGGGCAGCGCGCCCTCGTGCGTGCCGCTGGCCTGATCGTCGAGCGGGATGTTCATCGCCTTGACGAACCAGTGGAAGCCCGGCGGGATGTACTCGCCGAAGGGCAGCAGGTGGCGCTTGCCGTAGTCGTAGCGCTGCGCGAAGCCGATGCCCACCAGCGAGTTGACGAAGCCGTCGGTCGAATTGCCCAGGAAGGTGCCCAGCAGCAGCGGCCGGGTCTCGGCATCGCGGCGCAGGCGCTCGACGTGGTCCTCGTCGAGGAAGGCCAGCGGCACCGGCAGCACCGACTCCGGCGTGATCACGACCTGACCCCGCGCGGAGCGGATCAGCGCGATCAGCTGGTCGAGGTTCTGGTCGAAGCGCTCGCGGTCGAACTTCTGGTCCTGAGGGATGTTGGGCTGCACCAGCGACATCGTCAGGGTGCCGCTGGACCGGGTGAAGTCCTGCGGCAGGAACTGCCCCGCAACGACGCCGGCGACGAGCACGGCGAGCATCGCCCAGCGCCGCAGCGCCAGCGCCGCCGCCACGAGCGCCGCCAGCGCGGTGATGCCGTAGACGCCGACGTAGGGCGCGAACGCGGCCAGCGGGCCCTGCGCATGCGCGTAGCCGCTGGCGATCCAGGGGAAGCCGGTCAGGATGGTGGCGCGGGCGAGTTCCGCTGCCAGCCACAGCCCGGCGAAGGCCAGCGCCCGTCGCCACGGCGCGGCGCTGGCGGACCAGCGCGCGGCCAGCCCCATGCCGGCGGCGTAGTAAAGGGACAGGAACAGCGCCAGCGCCAGCACCGCGAGCGCGGACACGACTGCGGGCAGATGCCCGAAGTCGTGCATGCTGATGTAGAGCCACCATAGTCCGGAGGCCAGCCAGCCGACGCCGAACAGCGCGCCGGTCAGTGCGGCGCGTCGCGGCCGCAGGCCGTCACAGGCCCAGATCAGCCAGGCGAGCGCGAGCGGCTGCAGCCACCAGGCGGGGCTGGGCGAGAACGAAGCCGTCTGGAGAACGCCCGCGACGAGCGCCAGCGCCGGGTGGCCGAGCCCGGCCCGCCATCCCTGGCGGACCGCCCGGCCCGGACTGCCGGACCGGTCAGGCCCGTCGAACGACACGCCGCGGCGCATCAGCCGCTGTGGTCGTCGGCCTCGGAGGCCGGCGCGCGGGTCACCTTGAACCAGCGCACGGCGCCGCCGCGGTTGATCATCACCGAGAAGCGCAGGCCCGCCACCTCGACGGTCTCGCCACGGCGCGGCACGCGGCCGTGCTCGTGCGCGACCAGGCCGCCGATGGTGTCGAAGTCCGCCACCGACAGCGACAGCCCGAAGGACTCGTTGACCGCGGCCACGTCGGCGTCGCCAGCGACGCGGTAGCTGCCGTCGGCCAGCGTGTAGATGCCGGCGTCGCCGTCGCCGACGTCGAATTCATCCTCGATCTCGCCCACGATCTCCTCGAGCACGTCCTCGATGGTGATCAGGCCCGCCGTGTTGCCGAATTCGTCGATGACGATGGCCAGGTGATTGCGGTTGGAGCGGAAATCGCGCAGCAGCTCGTTCAGGCCCTTGCTCTCGGGCACGAAAACTGCCGGGCGCAGCAGGGCGCGCAGGTTCAGTTCCGGCGCGCGCTGGAGCTTGAGCAGGTCCTTGGCGAGCAGGATGCCGATGATGTTGTCGCGCTGGCCGTCGTAGACCGGGAAGCGCGAGTGACCGGTGTCGATGACGTTGGCCAGCAGGTCGTCGGGGGCCCACTGGATGTCCAGCAGGTCCATCCGCGGCGCGGCGACCATCACGTCGCCGGCGCTGAGTTCGGCCATCCGCAGGACGCCCTCGAGCATCTGGCGCGATTCGGGCGCGATCAGATCGCGCTCCTCCGCTTCGGCGAAGTTCTCGATCAGTTCGCTGGTCGAGTCGGGGCCGGGGTGCAGGAATTCGAGCACGCGATCGATGAGACCGCGTGGGTCGTTGCCACGCCCGCCGTGTTTGGCGGGCCGACTAGGCTGGGGTTCAGACACTGAGGTGTGTGCCGTCGTTGAGGAGGCGCCAGAATAACCGATTGACATTGAC
Organism: Roseateles chitinivorans; assembly: GCF_050632145.1. Lineage (GTDB taxonomy): Bacteria > Pseudomonadota > Gammaproteobacteria > Burkholderiales > Burkholderiaceae_C > Roseateles > Roseateles chitinivorans_B. The sequence continues at coordinate 2,205,044 of NZ_CP192577.1, read as the reverse complement.
ATTCGCTTGAAACACAGTCATCCGCCCTCAGTTAGCGGGCCCAGGCTTCCCTTACAGATTGGTCTTCACCATGTCGTCCGTCCCTGATACCGCCGCACCGACCTCCGCGCAGGCCTCCGCCGCCACTGCCGCCACGGGTCTGATCCCCGCCACCATCCTCACGGGCTTCCTGGGCTCGGGCAAGACCACGCTGCTCAAGCGCGTGCTGACCGAGGCGCACGGCCAGAAGATCGCGGTCATCGAGAACGAGTTCGGCGAGGAGAACATCGACAACGACATCCTCGTCAGCGAGACCCAGGAGCAGATCATCCAGCTGAGCAACGGCTGCGTCTGCTGCACCATCCGCGAGGATCTGCGCACCACGCTGGCCGACCTGGCCGCCAAACGGCGCAAGGGCGAGCTCGATTTCGAGCGCGTCGTCATCGAGACCACCGGCTTGGCCGACCCCGGCCCGGTCGCGCAGACCTTCTTCATGGACGACGAGATCGCGGAGACCTTCCTGCTCGACTCCATCCTGACCCTGGTCGACGCCAAGCACGCCAACGACCAGCTCGACACGCGCCAGGAAGCGCGCCGCCAGGTGGGCTTCGCCGACCAGATCTTCCTGAGCAAGACCGACCTGGTCGACGCCGCCTCGGTCGACGCGCTGTCGCACCGCCTCAAGCACATGAACCCGCGCGCGCCGCAGTCCAAGGTCCATTTCGGCGAGGTGCCGATCAAGGACGTCTTCGACCTGCGCGGCTTCAACCTGAACGCCAAGCTGGAGATCGATCCGGAGTTCCTGGCCGTGGACGACCATGCGCACGGACACGACCATGGCCATGATCACGGGCACGACCACGGCCATGAAGGCCACGACCACGCCCCCGGCGAAGCCTGCGATCATCCGCACCACCATCACCACGACGACGACGTCAAGTCCTTCGTCTTCCGCTCGGAGCGGCCGTTCAATCCGGCCAAGCTGGAGGACTTCCTGGGCGCGATCGTGCAGGTGTACGGCCCGAAGATGCTGCGTTACAAGGGCGTGCTGAACATGAACGGCACCGACAAGAAGGTCATCTTCCAGGGCGTGCACCAGCTGATGGGCTCGGATCTGGGCCCCAAGTGGCTGCCGGAAGAAAAGAAGATCAGCAAGATGGTGTTCATCGGCATCGATCTGCCGAAGGACATCCTCATGCAGGGGCTGGAAGGGTGCCTGGCTTAGTGCCACACTGATCCATGGTTCAAGGCCATCGCCGGTGCGGCGGCGGAGGTGGATACAATCCGCCGCGCCCGAACCAGGCCCCTGCGCCAACGGCGGGAAGCCCCGGCTTCTCATGTCGAGCAGGTATAAAGAGCCGCTAGGAGAGTGAACGTGAGCAAGACCCCGGCCTCCAAGACCGCAGCGACCAAGGCGCCCGCAGCCTCTGCGAAGGCGTCCAAGGCTGCCGCGGAGGGCAAGTCCGCCGACGCGGACGCGCCCGACAGCACGGTCTCACTGCTGGACAGCCCCGTCCGGCCCTCGACCCCGACATCAACGAACCAGAACAGCCGACCTGCCGTGAAAGCCGATCCCAAACTCTCCTCCGCCTGGAAAAACAAGGCCGGTGCCGAACTGTCCGATGCCGAAGTGCTCGCGATGCCCGACACCGAATACATGAACGACAAGCAGGTCGAGTTCTTCCGCGCCAAGCTGACGCAGCTCAAGGAAGACATCCTGTCGAACGCCGGCGAGACGACCGAGCACCTGCGCGAGGACACCTCCATCGTCCCCGATCCGGCCGACCGCGCCACGATCGAGGAAGAGCATGCGCTGGAGCTGCGCACCCGCGACCGCGAGCGCAAGCTGCTGAAGAAGATCATGCAGTCCCTGACGCGCCTAGACAGCGGCGAGTACGGCTACTGCGACGAGACCGGCGAGCCGATCGGCCTGGGCCGTCTGATCGCCCGTCCGACGGCGACGCTGTCGCTCGAGGCGCAGCAGCGCCGCGAGCTGAAGCAGAAGATGTTCGGCGACTGAGTCGCCCGCATCCGCCAGCATCAGGAAGTACCGCCCCAGTACCGCCCGTTCCACCGCCACTACTGCGAAAAGCAAGGTCCGCGTGAGCATGTCCGACCCCAAAGACGGCACCAAAGAAGGCGAGAGCTTCTTCCGCAAGGTGGCGCGTTTCGTCGCCAATCCGACGACCGACTGGGCGGAGATCAACTCGCGCCAGGACGACCCCGAGGCCGACGCCGCCAAGGCCGAGCTGCGGGCGATGGTGGAGCGCAAGCGCCGCAACGACTTCGTGCGCAAGCGCGAGCTCGACATGCTGCGCAAGATCCGCCGTGAAGGCCTGACCCCCGAACAGCTGGCCGCCCTGGGCGGCCACGCGACCTCGGGCATCGACGAGCTGGGCCGCATCAGCGAGATCCAGGGCGTGCGACGCGACGACGGCACGGTGAAGGCCAAGATCGACCAGATCGAGCAACAGATGGTCGGCGAGGGCTTCGTCCCGACGCAGGTCCAGAGCCAGCACCCGCCCGGCTTCTTCGACACGAGCACCCGGCCGGTCAACTTCGCGGCGACGCAGCCGGCGGACCAGGTCGGCGCACGCGTCTCCGACCATGCGGCGCCGGCCGAGATCGAACGCCTGGACCTGTCGCCCGCGCCGGCCGCGGCCTCGATGGGCGGCGGCATCGCACCGCCCTCCCCGGCCGGAGCGCCGGCGGCCATCCCCGAGCTGAAGAAGGAGATCCCGACGCTGAGCTTCCACGTCGCGGATCCGCAGGTCGAGGTCAGCGAGGTCGTCCACGACGCCGAACTGGACGAGGCGGTCATCGCCTTCGCCAACGCCGACTACGAGCACTGCGAACGCAGCCTGATCGACCTGACCCGCCTGGGCGGTGCGCGCCACGAGCACGCCGAGACCTGGCTGGTGCTGTTCGACCTGTACCGGGCGACCGGCCAGCAGGGCAAGTTCGAGCATCTGGCCAACGACTACGCGCAGCAGTTCGGGCTGTCGTCGCCGCAATGGTTCTCGCTGCCCAAGCTGGTGGCCGAGGCGGTGCAGGCGGAGCGCGCGCCGCGCGGCCGCGCCAGCAGCGTGTCGTGGACCACGCCGGAGTACCTGGACGTCGAGGCCGTGACGCAGATGCGCACGCGCTGCGAGAACCTGCCGATGCCATGGGTGATCGATTGGGCGCCGCTGCGCCAGATCGACATCGAGGCCTGCGCCAAGCTGCGCGACCTGTTCCGCGCCTGGGCGCAGCAGGCGCTGGACCTGCGCTGGCTGTCCGGCGACCATTTCTTCAATGTGCTGCGCGAGCAGGCCCCGGTGGGCAGCCGCGACGCCGACCCCATCCTCTGGATGCTGCGCCTGGAGGCGCTGCGCCTGGCCAACCGCCCGGACCAGTTCGACGAGGTCGCGATCGACTACTGCGTGACCTACGAGGTCTCGCCGCCGAGCTGGGAAAAGGCACTGTGCCACGTGCGCATCAGCGGCAACGCGCTGTCGACGAGTTCCCCGTCGTCCATCCAGCCGGCGGCGATGGACACCGGCATCGCCTTCCTCGAGTCGACGATGACCGACGCGGTCAACACGGCGGCGCTGATGGAACTGTCCGGCCAGCTCAGCGGCGACATCAGCGAGACGCTGGCGTTGATGACCGAGCAGCTGGGCGGCGCCTCGCTGGTGACGATCGCCTGCCCGAAGCTGATCCGCCTGGACTTCATGGCCGCGGGCGACCTGCTGAACTGGGTCCTGGCCCGGCGCAGCGAGAACCGCGCGGTGCAGTTCAGCGATGCGCACCGCCTGGTGGCGCTGTTCTTCGGCGCGATGGGCATCAACGAGCACGCCCGGGTCAAGATCCGACACGTGTGAGTCCGACGGCCGTTCCGGCCGTCCGGACCTCCGGATTCAACCGACGCGACGACGGGGCCTCTGGCCCCGTTCCTCATTCGGATGTCCGATCATCGGCATCGTCAAGCGGCATGCGCACACGCGAGGCCGCAGCCTTTTCCTCACCGTCCTCCCACCTTGTGATTCCCGCGAGGGAACCCACGTGAGAGTGTCATGACGTCGCCCAAGACGTCCAACGAGTTCCAGAGGTCGGATCCCCCCATGTCTCAAGACCACTCCTCACCGCTGCCGCCGTACCACGGCACCACCATCGTCAGCGTGCGCCGCGGCAACCAGGTCGCGATCGGCGGCGACGGCCAGGTCACCCTGGGCACCATCGTCGTGAAGTCGACGGCCCGCAAGGTGCGCAAGCTCCACAAGAACCAGGTGCTGGCGGGCTTCGCCGGCGCGACGGCGGATGCCTTCACGCTGTTCGAGCGCTTCGAGGCCAAGCTGGAGAAGTACGAGGGCAACCTCGTGCGCGCCGCCGTCGAGCTGACGCGGGACTGGCGGACCGACCGCGTGCTGCGCCGGCTGGAGGCGATGCTGGCGGTGGCCGATCGCACCGCCTCGCTGATCATCACCGGCAACGGCGACGTGCTGGAGCCCGAGCAGGGCATCGTCGCCATCGGCAGCGGCGGCGCCTACGCGCAAGCGGCGGCGAAGGCGCTGCTCAACCACAGCGAGCTGAGCGCGGCCGACATCGTCAAGCAGTCGCTGGTCATCGCCGGCGAGATCTGCATCTACACCAACGGCAACCACACGATCGAGACGCTGGACTGATCCGGCGCGGAGCACACGAATGAGCAGCAGCATGACCCCGCAGGAAATCGTCTCCGAGCTCGACCGGCACATCGTCGGCCAGGCCGACGCGAAACGCGCCGTCGCGATCGCGTTGCGCAACCGCTGGCGGCGCCAGCAGGTCGACGAGAAGCTGCGCGGCGAGATCACGCCGAAGAACATCCTGATGATCGGCCCGACGGGCGTCGGCAAGACCGAGATCGCGCGCCGCCTGGCCAAGCTGGCCGATGCGCCCTTCATCAAGGTCGAGGCGACGAAGTTCACCGAGGTCGGCTACGTCGGCAAGGACGTGGACAGCATCGTGCGCGATCTGGTCGACATCGCCGTCAAGCAGGAGCGCGAGCGCCAGATGCGCTTCCAGCGCGCGCGGGCCGAGGACGCGGCCGAGGAGCGCATCCTCGACGTGCTGGTGCCGCCGGCACGCTCTTCGACCGGCTTCGCGCCGGCGGCGACGGAGACTGGCGGTGCGGACAACACCGCGCGCCAGGTCATGCGCAAGCGCCTGCGTGAAGGCTCGATGGACGACAAGGAGATCGAGATCGCGCTGACCGAGGCCAAGCCCTCGATGGAGATCCTCGGGCCGCAGGGCATGGAGGAGATGGCCGAGCAGCTCAAGGGCCTGTTCTCGCAGATGGGGCAGGAGAAGAAGACCACGCGCAAGGTCAAGATCGCCGAGGCCCGCAAGCTGCTCGTCGAGGAAGAGGCCGGCAAGCTGGTCAACGAGGAAGAGATCAAGACGGCGGCGCTGGCGCTGGCGCAGGACAACGGCATCGTCTTCATCGACGAGATCGACAAGGTCGCGACCCGCAACGAGCACAGCGGCGGCGCGGACGTGTCGCGCCAGGGCGTGCAGCGCGACCTGCTACCGCTGGTCGAGGGCACGACGGTGAACACGAAGTACGGGATGGTGAAGACCGACCACATCCTGTTCATCGCCTCGGGCGCCTTCCACCTGAGCAAGCCCAGCGACCTGATCCCCGAGCTCCAGGGTCGCTTCCCCATCCGGGTGGAGCTGAAGTCGCTGTCGGTGGGCGACTTCGAGGCCATCCTGTCGAGCACCCATGCGAGCCTGGTGAAGCAGTACCAGGCCCTGCTGGCGACGGAAGGCCTGACGCTGGAGCTCAGCGCCGACGGCATCCGCCGGCTCGCGCAGATCGCCTACGAGGTCAACGAGCGCACCGAGAACATCGGCGCGCGCCGGCTGGCGACGGTGCTGGAGCGGCTGCTGGACGACATCAGCTTCGACGCGCACAAGCATGCCGGCAAGACGGTGACGATCAACGGCGCGCAGGTCGACGAGAAGCTCGGCGCGCTGGCGCAGGACGAGGACCTGAGCCGGTTCATCCTCTGAGGGAGACCCCCTCGTCGCGCGACGAGGGCATGGGCCAGGACGTGGAAGTCCGCGCACTGCAGGACCGGCGGGAATTCCGTAGACTCCGCCGATCCGCAGTGCCGCGGCCTCAAGGAGTTCCATGTTCGACGTCACCACCCTGGCGACCTTCGTCGTCATCGTCCTCGGCCTCTTCCTGATCCCCGGACCCGCCGTGCTGCTGGTCCTGAGCCGCACCGTGCAGGGTGGCCGGAAAGTGGGCGTGATGACCGGCCTCGGCGTGGCCACCGGCGACTTCGTCCACACGCTGTTCGCCGCGGTCGGACTCTCCGCCTTGCTGATGACCTCGGCGCTGGCGTTCAACGTGGTGAAGTACGTCGGCGCGGCCTACCTGGTCTATCTCGGCGTCCGGGCCTTCCTGTCGAAGCCGTCCGACCCGTCGCTGCCGACCCTGGCGCCGATCAGTCCGTTGCGCGCCTATCTGGAAGCGATCCCGGCCGAGGTCCTCAATCCCAAGACGGCGCTGTTCTTCCTGGCGTTCATGCCGCAGTTCGTGCATCCCGAGAAGGGCTCGAGCTTCGTGCAGTTCGCCGTCCTGGGCGCGATCTTCGTCGTCATGAGCAGCCTCTACACGACGGCCGTCGCGCTGTCGATCAAGCCGCTGGGTCGCCTGCTCAAGCGGGTGGCGTGGCTCAACCGCTGGCAGGGCAAGATCATCGGGACGATCTTCGTCTCGCTCGGGCTCAAGGTCGCGGTGCAGCAGCGCTGACGGCGTCGCGTCGCACCGCCGTCACGGTTCGCACACCTTCCGGGCAGATCCCGAAGCGGCCAAGGACGCCGGCTGGTAGCCTCCGGCCCCGTCCTGTTCCCGACCCTGAAGCCGCCTCATGCCTGCCGCTCGCGCCACCTTGCTCGCCCTCGCCGTCTCCGCAGTCGGCGCCCTCGCCCCGACCCACGCCGAGGCAGCCGGCACGGCCGCGAAGCCCGTGCCCCTGCCAAAGATGATGTCGCGCGACGAGATCCGCGCCTGCTTCCGGGAGCGCGATGCGCTGGAGCGCGACAGGGAGGCCCACTTGGCGAAGGAGGAGGCCTTCCGGCAGGAACAGGCCCAGCTCCTCGCCGAAGCCAGGGCGCTCGGCGCCGAGATGCGGAAGGTCGACAAGACCGATGAGACGGCGGTGAACGAGTTCAACGCCAGGGCCAAGGCGCATGACGAGCGCGTGCTGGCCACCAACGAGAAGGGTGACGCGTTCAACGCCGCGGTCGACGTCATCAACGGCCGCCAGGCCGATCTCCGGGACCACTGCACAACGCGTCCGTTCCGACTCTTCGACGAGCATGTGGTCATGAAGGAGATCGGCGCGAAGACCAGCCTGTCCGGCGCCCCCGTGCCGCCGCCGGCGCCGCGTCCCGCGAAGACCTCGGCGCGCTGAGCCGGTCGGGCCACCCCGGATGGAGGAACGCGCCGCGGCCGGCGCATCGCCGTCGCACGAAGGGCTGAGAATGGCGCCATGAGCGCCCTTCCCGCCACCGACATCTCCGCCATCCCCGAAGCCGCGCGGGCGGAGATCCACGCGCGACTCCGCACCGCCGAATCCGAGCATCAGGTGCGCGTGCTGCTGGCCATCGAGTCCGGCAGCCGCGCCTGGGGATTCGCCTCGCCCAACAGCGACTTCGATGCGCGCTTCATCTATGCGAACCGGACGGACTGGTACCTGTCGGTGGGTCTGGAGGAGCAGCGCGACGTCATCGAGTACCCGATCGTCGACGACATGGACATCAACGGCTGGGACCTGCGCAAGGCGCTGCGTCTCTTCCGAAGTTCCAATCCCGGCTTCGTCGAATGGATCCAGTCGCCCATCGTCTACGAGAGCAGCACCAGCTTCCATGCTCGGGCGCGGGAGTTGCTGCCCATCGTGTATTCGACCGTGCGCGGCATCCATCACTACCGCAGCATGGCCAAGACCAACTTCCGCGGCTACCTGCAAACCGACGAGGTGCCGCTGAAGAAGTACTTCTACGTGCTGCGGCCGCTGCTCGCGGTGCGTTGGCTGGAACGCCACCGGCAACCCGCGCCGATCGAGTTCCACCGGTTGCTAGACACCGTTGCCGATGAGCCCGGATTGCCCGCGGCGATCGATGACCTGCTCGAACTCAAGCGCCAATCGCCTGAACTGGGCCGGTCGCCGCAGGTCGTTCCCATTCAGCGCTTCATCGAACGAGAGCTGGAGCGCATCGAAGGATTGGAGCTTCCCGCCAACGATCGACCGGAAGTCGAGCCCTTGCTGTCCGGGCTGTTCCGCGACGTGCTGCGCCAATGCTGGTCGCCGGGGTGAGCGACTGCTGCGGGAGCGACGGCGCCAGCCTCGCTCCCTGAGCGCGCCTCAGTCCCGCACCGCGGGCGCCTTGCTGACGGCGGCCCGGCCTTTCGCCTTCCCGAGCGCCGACGTCGCCGTCACCCGCGCCTTCGCCGGCGCGCGCTGCGCCTCCACCTCGCGGATCACCTCGATGAAGGCCCGCAGCGCCGCGGGCATCAGGCGGCTGCTCGGGTAATAGAGGTGGTGGCCGGGGATCGGCGGCGTCCAGTCGTCGAGCACGGTGACCAGACGACCCGCGGCGATCTCCGCCTCGGCCTTCGTGGACCAGACGTAGGCGAGGCCCATTCCCTTCGCCGCGGCCTCGACCATCAGCCCGATGTGGTCGAGCGTCACCGAGCCCGGCACGTCGACCTTCAGCGATTGCCGCTGGCGTTCGAACTCCCAGCGGTACCTCTTGCCGCTGGGCAGGCGGAAGCGGAGGCAGCGGTGCTCGGCGAGCGCGTCCGGCGTGCGCGGGGTGCCGTGCTCCGCCAGGTAGTCCGGCGAGGCCACCACGATGAAGCGCACGTCGCCACCGAAGGGCACCGCGACCATGTCCTGCGGCAGCGCCTCGCCGAGCCGCACGCCCGCGTCGAAGCCCTCGGCGACGATGTCGACCAGCTTGCCCTCGGTGACCAGGTCCAGCTGCACGTCCGGATGGCGTTGGACGAACGCGGGCACGATGTCCCGCATCAGCTCGCCGGCCGCGATCTCCGAGACGTTGATCCTCAGACGGCCCGACGTGCGGCCGCTCAACGAGCCCAGGTCGCCCAACGCGTTGTCCAGCTCCGCCAGGATCGGCCCGACATTGCGCGCCAGCTGCTGGCCGGCGTCGGTCGGCGCCACGCTGCGCGTCGTCCGGTTGAAGAGTCGCACGCCGAGCCGCTCCTCCATGCCCCGCACCAGATGACTCAGGCTGGACGGCGACATCCCCAGCTCGTCCGCCGCGGCGCGGAAGGACTGGTGACGCACGATCGCCAGGAAGGCGGTCAGCTCCGCGAGGCTGGGACGCTCAGTCATCGGACCGGTCCGTACACGCATTCATGAGTATTCCCCACTAACTCGTTTCAATTCCTGAGCATAGACGCATCAATCGCCGGTTCCTAGAGTTCGTTCCACACCGCGCCGCCATTGAACGAGGCGCCGTGACACGACCAGCAAAGGATCCGCACCATGACCAGCACCCGACTTGTTTCCGCCGTGATGACGGGCGCCGTGATCGCGTCGCTCGCGATGGCCATTCCCGCAGCCCGCGCCGCGACCGCCCCGGCCAAGGCCCAGGCCTCGAATGCAGGGAGCCCCGCCGGCACCGACACCGCCGCCAACAAGACCGCCGTCGACACGATGCTGCGCCGCTGGATGGGCGGCGATTACGGCGCGCTGCAGCCGATGCTCGCCGACGACATCGAGTGGACGATCGCCGGCAACTCCCTCGTCGCCGGCACGACGCGCAGCCGCGACGAACTCAACCGCACCGTACTCGGCCCGTTCGGCGCGCGCTTCGCGCAATCGCAGGACCGTTTCCGGCCGCGCACGATCCATGCGGTCTACGCCGACGGCGACACCGTCGTCGCGCACTTCTCCGCCGCCGGCACGACCAACGCCGGCAAGCCCTATGCGAACAGCTACGTCTGGATGCTGACGATGCGCGACGGCAAGGCCGTCCGCGTCACGGCCTTCTTCGACAGCATCGCCTTCGACGAGTTCTGGCGGCAGAACCCGGTCCCGGCGAACTGAGTTCCCCGGCCCTCCCCCGCCTTCCCGCCTGCCCCACCCCTCATTCCCCACAAGGAGTTCCCCATGAAGACCTGGTTCATCACCGGCGCCTCGCGCGGCTTCGGCACCCTGTTCGTCAAGCAAGCGCTGGAGCGCGGCGACAACGTCGTCGCCACGGCGCGCAATGCCCGCGCGATCGTCGACACGTTCGGCGACCACCCGCGCCTGCTCGCGGCCAACCTCGACGTCACCGACGAGGCGCAGGCCCGCGCCGCCGTCGCGCAGGCGGTCAAGCGATTCGGGCGCATCGACGTGGTCGTCAACAACGCCGGATTCGGCGTGCTCGGCGCGATCGAGGAGACGAGCGCGGCGGACGTCGAGTCGGTCTACCGCACCAACGTCTTCGGCCTGCTGGCGGTGACGCGCGCGGTGCTGCCGCAACTGCGCAGGCAGCGCGCGGGCCACGTGATCAACATCTCGTCGATCGGCGGGTATCGCAGCGCGGCGGGCTTCGGCGTGTATGCCTCCACCAAGTTCGCCGTCGAAGGCATCAGCGAGGCGCTCGCCGAAGAGGTGAAGCCGCTGGGCATCCACGTCACGATCGTCGAGCCGGGCTACTTCCGCACCGACTTCCTCGACGGCGGCTCGCTGACGACCTTGCCGGCGACGATCCCCGACTACGCCGACACACCGGTCGGCACGGTGCGGCGCCTCGCGAGCGAGCTGAATCATCAGCAGCCGGGAGATCCGGCACGTCTGGCGAAGGCGCTGCTGCAGGTGGTCGACGCGGCGCAACCGCCGCTGCGCATGCCGTTCGGCTCCGACACCGTCGCGGCGATCGAGCAGAAGAACGTCTTCGTCGCCGGGGAGCTCGCCGAGTGGCGCGAACTGGCGGTGTCGACCGACTTTCCGAAGTGATCGCTGCCTGAACAGGGCAATGACGCGCGGAACGCCCCCTGGCGTGCGGCGTCCGCCGGCTTCACCCCGAGCTCACACAGGCCTCATCCTGAGCTCGAAACGCATGGCGAGACTGGGGCCTTCACCTCAGGAAAGGACCCGTCCCGCCATGAACCGCTTTCTCGCTTCCGTGCTCCTCGGGCTGCTGGTGTGGAACGTCTCATCCGCGCTGCTCATCGACGTCTACGTCCCCTCGCCGTGCAACGCCATCGGCCGCTGCGACGGGGACATGGCCTTCACGCTGAAGGTGGTCGGCATCTGGCTCGGCATGTTCTGGGCCACGTCGGCCTCGGTGCTGCTGTACAACATCGTCTCGTGGAAGCGCGATTGGGCGCGGCACCAGCAGCGGATGGCGTCGTGATCCGGCCGGGGTCTGTCGATTTCCGCGGGTCCCGTTCGTCGTTCGTCATCCACCCTCGATGAACGCCAAGGAGCCTCCGATGACCGACGATCCCGTCCACACCTTCCTGCGCGACTACGCCGCGGCGGTCCTCGACCGTGATCTGCCACGCTTCCTGGAGCTGTACACGCAGGACACCCAGGTCTTCGACAGCTGGGACCGCTGGGACTATGCCGGCCGCGACGACTGGGGCGGCATGATCGCCGCCTGGTTCAACGGCATCCAGGACGTGCGGGTCCGTGTCACGGCGAAGGACGTCAAGACCTGGCGCGACGCGCAGGTGGCCGGCGGATCGGCCACGCTGGCATTCGCGGCGCTCGATGCCGACGGTCAGCCGCTGCGCGCGACCGAGAACCGCCTGACCGTGGTCCTGCGCAACGACGGCGGCACGTGGCGCGTCGTGCACCAGCACACCTCGGTGCCGGTCGACTTCCAGAGCAAGCAGGTCGTGAGCCGCTGAACGTCCGCGGCCACCCGGCGACCGGGGCCGGCCGACTTCACGCCGGCCTCACCGCGGGCTCATGCTGCCCTCGAAGGGCGTGACGAGACTGGCGTCTCCTCAACGAGTGGACACCGATCCCGTCATGCCCCACTTCCACGTCTCCGTCCGCCTGGGTCGCGATAAGCTGGGAGGTCCGTCGCCCTCCACAGCCACGCCCATGCCGAGCACCCTCATCGAAGTCCGCCGCGCCTACTCGCAGGAGCAGGAAGTCCAGCTGATCGAAGCCGTTCAGGCGGCGCTGGTCGAGGGCTTCAAGATCCCGGCAGAAGACCGCTGCGTGCGCCTCATCGCGTACGAGCCGCATCGTTTCATCGCCCCGACGCGGCTCACCGAGCCGGACCGGTACACCGTGGTGACCGTCTCCGCCTTCGCGGGCCGGACCCTCGAGGCCAAGCGCCGCCTCTATCAAGGCCTGGTTCAGCGACTCGGGGAGATGGCGATTCCCGCCGACCACGTGAAGATCATCCTGAATGAGGTCGCACGCGAGAACTGGGGCCTGCGCGGCGGCGTGCCGGCGTCGGAGATCGACCTGGGGTTCAAGGTCGACGTGTGAACGGCGCGGCGGCGAGGCCGCTCAGAGCGCCAGCCGATGCGCCTGCAGCGCCAGCAAGCCGTCGAAGATGAGCGAGTCGATCAGCTCGTGCGGGATGTCCAGCGCCGGCGAGACCTTCCAGCCCGCGCCGCCGGTCATCAACGTGACCGGCGCCTGGCCGCAGCGCTTGAGGATGTGGCGGTGCATGCGCTCGATCGCGCCGGTGATCGCATAGTTGCCGCCGCTGGTGAGCGCGTCCGAGGTGTTGGTCGGGAACTCGCGCACCTCGCCGGTCGGCACGCGCAGGCCGGCGGTGCCGCCTTCCAGCGAGCGCAGCATGATCCCGTGACCGGGCAGGATCAGCCCGCCGAGGAACCGCCCGTCCGCGTCGAGCGCGTCGACCGTGACCGCCGTCCCCACCATCACCACCAGCGCCGGCTTCGGGGTCTGTCCGCGTCCGCGCGCCAGCACGTGGTGCCGCGCGCCGATCAGCGCGACGAAGCGGTCCGCGCCCAGTCTGCCGGGATGGTCGTACCCGTTGGTCACGCCGCCCGCCTGTGCCGACGAGGCAACCCAGCGCGGCTCGATGTCCCAGATCTCCTCCATCTGCTCCTCGACGCGATGCCGCATCGCGTCGCCGGCGACATTGCTGCCGAGCATGCTGCCCGGCACCGCGGGCAGCTTCGCCCAGTCGTCCTCGGCGAGCTTCTCGATGTTCTCCAGGAACTGCGCGCCGTGCGCCAGCATCGGACTGCCCGGTTGCGGGCCGGCATAAAGCGCCCACTTGAGGCGGGTGTTGCCGATGTCGATGGCCAGGAAGCTCATGGGCGTTGCGCGAATCCGTCGAGGAATACGTGGAGTTCTTGGGGAAATGTCGGTGCCGTGGGGGACAGGGCGGCAGGTTAGCAGTGTTTGTCCTCAAGCCGGTGCACCCGACGGCCGATTTAGGATTGAATCGAGGCTCGTCGCACCACCCCGGGGCGACGCCGTCGACACAACAACAAGGCTCCGGACCGATGAAGTTCTCCATCGCCACGCGACTGTGGATCCCCGTCGCCGTCATGTCCGTCATGACCGTCGTCATGTCGCTGGGCGCGGCATCCCGGACCCGCACCCTGCTGGAAGTCGCCCAGGTGACACAGGAGCGGCAGCAGCAGCGCTTCGAGCTGGCGTTGCGCTGGCGCGGCCTGACCGAGGCCAACGCGAGCCGCGTGCAGGCCGGCCTGGCCGCCAACGACAACGCCGTCGCCGACGCGATGAAGGGCGACATCGCCCGCACCACCGAGGCGATCAACGAGGTGCAGAAGCAGCTCGAGGCGCTCGCCGAAGGCGACGAGGACAAGGCCGCGATGGCGAAGATCGCGGAGCAGCGCAAGGCCTACATCGCCGTGCGCAACGACGCCAACAAGCTCAAGGCCGGCGGCGACAACGACGGCTCGCACCAGGCGCTCAAGCAGAAGGTCGTGCCCGCGATCGAGCAGTACCTGGCCGCGCAGCAGGACTTCGTCGTGCTGCAGCAGAAGCGGTCCGCGGCGCTGCGCGAGGCCGCCGGCGCCGAGCGCATGCGCACCGTGTGGGGCGTGGCGGCACTGATGTCGCTGATCGTCGGCGCGCTCGCGCTCGCCACGGCGTACTTCGTGCGGACGATCTCCGCGCCCCTGAAATCGCTGATGGCCGAGGCCGAGCGCATCGGCGAAGGCGACCTGTTCCATGTCGAGCGCGACTACCGCGAGGACGAGATCGGCGACGTGCAACGCGCGCTGGCGGCGATGAAGAGCTCGCTGCGCAAGGTCATCCGGGAAGTGCGCGCGAGCGCCGACGGCATGCAGACCGCGAGCCAGGAGATCGCCAGCGGCAACCAGGACCTGAGCCAGCGCACCGAACAGACCGCGTCCAACCTGCAGCAGGCGGCGTCGTCGCTGTCGCAGCTGACGGGCACCGTGCAGCAGAGCGCCGAGAGCGCGCGCACCGCCAACCAGCTCGCCGGCAGCGCGGCCGAAGTCGCCGAGCGCGGTGGCACGGCGGTGGGCGACGTGGTGGGCACGATGGCGCAGATCGACGCGTCGGCCAAGAAGATCAACGACATCATCGGCACCATCGACGGGATCGCGTTCCAGACCAACATCCTGGCGTTGAATGCGGCGGTCGAGGCGGCCCGCGCGGGCGAGCACGGCAAGGGCTTCGCGGTGGTGGCGTCCGAGGTGCGGGCGCTGGCGCAGCGCAGCGCCGGCGCGGCGCGCGAGATCAAGGCGCTGATCGGCGACAGCGTGACCAAGGTGGAAGTCGGCTCGCAGCAGGTGCGCGACGCCGGCGCGACGATGAACGAGATCGTCGCCAGCGTGCAGCGCGTGTCGGACATCATCGGCGAGATCAGCGCGAGCACGGTGGAGCAGAGCCAGGGCATCGGCAGCGTCAACGGCTCGGTGGCACAGCTGGACCAGATGACGCAGCAGAACGCCGCGCTGGTCGAGGAATCGGCGGCGGCGGCCGAGTCGCTCAGCGATCAGGCGCGCAAGCTCACCGCGCTGGTGGGGCACTTCAAGGTCAGCGATCCCAAGCCGAAGCCGGGCGATGCGACGAACGTCGTCGCGGCGCCCGCGCCGATCGCTCGTGCGTCCGCGCCGGTCGCGAAGCCCGCTACGGCTCCGCGTCCTGCGACGACCCCAGCCGCGGCGAAGACCTCGACGGTCAAGCCGCCGGCTTCGAAGACCACCAGCAAAGTGACCGCGACGAAGCCGATGGCAAGACCTGTCGCCAAGGCGCCGGCGCCGAAATCGCCCGCCGCGACACATACACCAAAACCGGCAGCGCCAACCCCCTCTGGCCCCAGCGCAACAGCCGCTCCCGACGGCGATTGGGAGACTTTTTGATCCAGCGCAACGACCTCTTGAATAGAGGTCGTTCTGTTTGGGAATGGTTTTTTGGTGACCGAACTGGATCTAGGCTGACTGCCCTCTCAACGTCGAGGGATCGCCTATGTCTCTTCATCCGGCCGATGTCACCACGCCCGGCGTCGTCACGTTCGCGCTGACGACCACGCTGCTTGCATTCAAGTCTCCCCGACGCGGCTACTATCGCGTGCCGATACTAATGATCAAGAGCTTTGCGGACAAGCGCACGGCGGCGATCTTCGACGGTCGGGAAGTTCGAGGGATGGAGCGAGAACTCCAACAACTCTGCCGGCAGAAGATGCGCGCCATCGATGCCGCGCTCTCGATCGAGACACTCCGGTTCCCGCCCGGCAATCGCCTGGAGTTGCTAAAGGGCGACCGAAAGGGGCAGTGGAGTCTGCGAGTGAACGGGCAGTGGCGGGTCTGCTTCCGGTGGACCGAAGGCACGGCGCTGGACGTCGAAATCGCTGACTATCACTGACCGGCGTCGACAGTAACGGAACGAAGACATGAGCATTCCACGCAACCGCCTGAACCAGATCGACTTCGGTGACATCACGACGGGGCGTCGGCTCGACCCTGTGCACCCGGGAACGATCCTGATGTCAGAGTTCATCGAACCGCTCGGCCTGACCCGTTATCGCGTCGCCAAGGCGATTGGCGTGCAGCAGCGCCGCATCGACGAAATCTGCGCGGGTGAACGCTCGATCTCTGCCGACACTGCCGTGCGACTCGGTCTCGCGTTCGGCGTGGATCCACGGTTCTGGCTCAACCTCCAGGCGCAGTACGACATCGAGGTCATCCTGCAAGCGCACGGTGATCAGCTGGTGGAGGAAATCGACGCGTTGGCCGCCTGAGCAATGCGTAGCGCCAGTCCCCGCCACCCATGGCAAGTCTCAGCCGGCGGCATCGCCGGCCTGATCCTGAGCATCGGACTGGCGCGCTTCGCCTACACGCCGGTGCTGCCGCTGATGCAGCATCAGGCCGGGCTCAGCGACGCGATGGGCGGAACGCTCGCCGCCGTCAACTATGCCGGCTACATGAGCGGCGCCGTCCTCGCCGCGCTCATCGACGATCCGCGCTGGCGATCGCGGCTGTACTTCTGGGGCATGTTGCTCGGCCTCGTCGCCACCGCGATGATGCCGCTCGCGCCCAATCTCGCGCTGTGGGCCGTCTCCCGCTACCTCGGCGGACTCAGCGGCGCCGCCGGCATGCTGCTCGGATCCGGCCTCGTGCTGGGCTTCCTGATGCGCGCCGGCAGACGTCCCGAGCTCGGCGTCCACTTCATGGGACTCGGCCTGGGTATCGTCGTCTCCGCCATCGGCGCAATGGCGATGGACCAG
This sequence comes from Roseateles chitinivorans, assembly GCF_050632145.1. Classification (GTDB taxonomy): domain Bacteria; phylum Pseudomonadota; class Gammaproteobacteria; order Burkholderiales; family Burkholderiaceae_C; genus Roseateles; species Roseateles chitinivorans_B. The sequence continues at coordinate 2,188,355 of NZ_CP192577.1, read as the reverse complement.
CTCGCGCTCGACTGGTCCGGACACTGGTGGGGCTTCGTCGTCATCGGCGTGCCGCTGCTCGCGATCACGTGGTGGTGGCGCCCGCCCGTGCCGCCGCCCGCCACCGCCGCGCTCGGTACCGGCGCGCCCAGCGCCCGGTGGATGCGCTGGATGATCGCCGGCTACTTCTGCGCCGGCTGGGGCTTCGTCATCAGCGCGACCTTCATCGTCACGATCGTCGAGCGTCAGCCGTTGCTGCACGGCCAAGGGCCGTGGGCCTGGCTGCTCGTCGGCCTCTCCGCCACGCCGGCCGTGTTCCTGTGGGATCGCGTGGCGCGCCGCTTCGGGGATCTCAACGCGCTGCTCGCCGCCTTCGCGCTGCAGATCGTCTCCGTCGTGCTCCCGATGCTGTCGGGGAGCCTCGCCGCCGCGCTCATCGGCGCGCTGCTTTACGGGGCAACCTTCATCGGCCTCGTGAGCCTCACCCTCGCGCTCGTGGGTCGGCGCTCGCCCGGCAATCCCGGCAAGGCGATGGCGCGCCTCACGCTGAGCTATGGCGTCGCGCAGGTCACGGCACCTGCGCTCGCCGGCGCGATGGCGCAAGCCAGCGGCAGCTACGGCGCGTCGCTCTGGCTGACCGCCGCCGTGCTCACTGTCGGCATGTTGATCATGCTCAGACTACGCAGTTTGGAAGCGCGCGGCGACGCGTGAGTCGTCGATGTCGGTCATCGATCCCGTCATCTGCTCGATCCCGACGTCCGCCCGCCATTGCGGCGACAACGCCACCACCTCGCCGATGACCAGCAGCGCCGGGCTCGGCAGGCCTTCGCGCTCGATCGCGGCGGGCAGATCCCCCAGCGTCGTGAAGCACTCGCGCTGACGCGGCGTGTGGGCCGCGCTCACGATGACCGCCGGCGTCTCCGCGGACAGGCCACCGTCCTGCAATGACTGCGCGATCACCGCGGCCCGCGTCAGCCCCATGTAGACGACGAGCGTGAGCCGGCTGCGCGCCAGCGCCGCCCAATCCGGCGCGACGCCGTGCTCGCCGTTGTGTCCGGTCACGAAGGCCACGCCCGGCGTGCAGCGGCGGTCGGTGACCGGCACCCCGACCGACGCCGGCGCCGCCAGACCCGCGGACACGCCGTTGATCACCTCGACCTCGATGCCGGCCTCGCGCAGCGCGTCGACCTCTTCGCCGCCGCGTCCGAACACGAACGGATCGCCCCCTTCAGCCGGACGACGCGTGCGCCGGACCGGGCCTCGCGAATCATCAGCTCGTGGATGAAGCGCTGCTCCGTCGACACGCAGCCGCCGCGCTTGCCGACGCGCAGCACGCGTGCGGAGGCCGGCAGACAGGCCAGCACGCGCGTGTCGACGAGGTCGTCCGTCAACACCACCTCCGCCTGCTGCAGACGCTTCAGCGCCTTGACCGTGAGCAGCTCCGGATCGCCCGGGCCCGCGCCGACGAGGGAAACGCAAAAGGGGCGAGCAGTCTGGCTGGCGATCGGGCTGGCGTCGAACGGGCTCATGTTGGTTCCTTCACTTGATTCGAGACGGGCATCACCGGGATGGACCGCGACGACGGTGCGGTCGCGGCCTTCGATCCCACGGCCTGCACGAGGCGCCTCAGCGCCGGCAGGCAGGAGCCGCACTGCGTGCCGCAGCGCAGCTCGCCTTGCAGTGCGGCGAGGCGAGCCTCGGGCGCGCCTTCCGGCTGGCGTCGCAGGCACGCGGCGATCGCGTCCTCGCGCACGTTGAAGCAATTGCAGATCTGCGGACTGACCGCCGCTGCGGGCTGCTCCGCGTCGGGCGCCAGCAGGCGCCGCCCGAACGGCGCGACCGGCGCGCGCTCGCGCCAGAGCGCGTCGAGCCACACGGCCTCGCTGCCCTCGCCGACGCGCATCAACGCTTGCAACTTCGCCTCCACGCCTTCGCCGTCGAGTCGCAGCGAACGGCTGCGTCCACGACGGCCATCGGCATAACGCAGCACGCCGACGCCGTTCAGTTGCAGCACGGCGGCCAGCGCCTGAACGACCGCTGCGGGCGGCGGCTCGGCGAAGGCGAGTTCGAGACTCCAGCCCTCCAATGCACGCCGACCTCCCGATCCTTCCGTCCCATCCTGCCCATCCTGCCCCTCGTGCCCTTCCAGCCCGTCCTGCGCCGGACCGGGCAGGCAGCAGGCGTAGTCGGCCTCCGCCATCAGGCCGCGGAGCTGACTGCGCAGCGCGGCGCCTTCGCCGGGCGTGATCCAAGCGGCGCCGAAGATCCGCCACGGCAGGTCGACCGCTTCAACGGCCACGGCGGTGAACTTCAGTTCCGGCTGCCGGGAGTCCGGGCAGTACGCGGGCTGCGTCAGCGCGTTGATGCCCGACAGGCCGCGCCCGCCGAGGAACTCGCTGCCCCAATGCATCGGCATCCAGGCCTGCTGCGCGCCGACGCCGTCATCCGCGCGCAGTGGCACGATCAACTCGCCGCGCCGCGAGCGCACGCGGACCAGCGCCCCCGCCTTCAACCCGCGACGGTCGATGTCCTGCGGATGCATCGTCACCGCCGGTCCCGGCTCGCCGGCGAAGAGCTTCGGCACGGTGCCGCTGCGACTCATGCCGTGCCATTGATCGCGCAGACGACCGGTGCTCAGCGCCAACGGGAACTTCGCGTCCTGCATCTCCGCGGTCGCCGCGAAGGGCTTTGTGATGAAGCGCGCACGACCGTCCGCGTGCGCGAACTCGCCATCCTCGTAGAGCCGCGCCTTCGCGGTGCTTGCGCCAGCGGGCCAAGGCCACTGCCGCGGCGCCTCTTCCAGCATCGGATAGCTCAGGCCACCGATGTCCAGATCCCGGCCGAGCGTCGCCGCGCGATGCTCCAGCCAGACCTGCTCTTCACGATCCCAGGCGAAGAGCGACGGCGCCGTCGGCCGCAACGCCGCTTCGATGCGGCGAGCCACGTCCCGCACGATGCGCCAGTCAGCACGCGAGTCGCCGGCCGGCGGCAACGCCGCGCGCACGCGGCTGATGCGCCGCTCGCTGTTGGTGACAGTGCCTTCCTTCTCCGCCCAGGTTGCCGCCGGCAGCACCGCATCGGCGAACGCCGCCGTCGCCGTACCCGCGAAAGCCTCCTGGAGGATCACCAGCTCGCAGCGCTCCAGCGCGGCGCGCACCAGCGCCTGATCGGGCATCGACTGCGCCGGGTTCGTGCACGCGATCCACAGCGCCTTCACCTCGCCGCGCGCGGCCGCCTGGAACAGCTCGACCGCCGTCTTGCCCGGCCGCTCCGGCAGCGCGTCCACGCCCCAGATCGCGGCGACCTCCGCGCGATGCGTCGCGTTGCCCGGGTCACGATGGCCGGGCAGCAGCGTCGCCATGCCGCCGCTCTCGCGGCCGCCCATCGCATTGGGCTGGCCCGTCAGCGAGAACGGCCCCGCGCCCGCGCGACCGATCTGTCCCGTCGCGAGATGCAGGTTGATCAGCGCCGTGTTCTTCGCCGCGCCGCTGCTGCTCTGGTTCAACCCCATGCAGTACAGCGACAGGGCCGACGGCGACTGCGCAAACCACTGCGCCGCCTGCAGGATGTCTGCTTCCTTCAGTCCCGTCAGCCGCGCCGATTCGGCCGGCGTCATCGTGCGCACGAGCGCCTTCAGCGCGTCGAAGCCGCTGGTGTGCTGAGCGATGAAGGAAGCATCGATCCAGCCCTCCCAGATCGCCGCGTGCAGCATCCCGTGGAAGAGCGCGACGTCACTGCCAGGCTTCAGCGCCAGATGCAGGTCGGCGAACTCCGCCGTCTCGGTGCGGCGCGGATCGACGACGATGATCTTCATCCCCGGCCGCACGGCGCGCGCCGCCTCGATGCGCCGGAAAAGGATCGGATGCGCCCACGCCGTGTTCGCGCCCGCGATGAACAGGCAGTCCGTCTGCTCCAGGTCCTCGTAGCAGGTGGGTGGCGCATCCGCGCCCAGCGACTGCTTGTAGCCCACCACCGCCGAGCTCATGCACAGCCGCGAGTTGCTGTCGATGTTGTTCGTGACTATCAGCCCGCGCGCCAGCTTGTTGAACGCGTGATAGTCCTCGGTCAGCAGCTGGCCCGAGATGTAGAAGCCGATCGCGTCCGAACCGTGCTCCGCGCGGATCGCCAGCAACCGGTCGGCGAGGCGCTGCGTCGTCGTGTCCCAATCCATCGGCTGGAGCGGCGCATCGCGCGTCTCCCGCCACGCCGGCTGCAGCAGCCGCTGCTGCGCGCGCACCACCGGCGTCGCGGTCAGATGCAGCGTCGATCCCTTGGTGCAGAGCCGTCCGAAGTTGGCCGGATGGTCCGGATCGCCGCGCACGCCGACGATCCGCGCCTGAGCGCCTTCACCGGTCGCGTCGATCAGTACGCCGCAGCCCACGCCGCAGTACGGGCAGGTCGAGCGCGTGGTTCGGATGTCCGTGTTCATCGGAGACTGCGGCTCGGCGACCACGTCGGCGTCGCTCAGCAGGCCACGCGCGTGCAGGGGCCGGCCTTCACCGGCGCGAGATCGGTGGCGATCGTGTCCAGCTCCTCCTGGATCAGCAGCACGACGCCGTCCTCGACCTTCACCTGGAACACCGGCGTGCGGCCCTCATCGGGCTCGCGGGCACAACCGTTCTCCAGCGCGATGGTCCAGTTGTGCAGAGGACAAGCCACCGCGTTGCCGAACACGATGCCCTGGCTGAGCGGGCCCGCCTTGTGGGGGCAGCGGTCGAGCAGCGCATGCACGCGGTCGTCGGCGGTGCGGAACAGCGCGACCTGCGGTCCTTTCGCGCGGGCGACGCGTCGCGAGCCCAGCACGGGAATGTCGGCCACGGTGCAGACGGAGATCCAGTTCGTCATGGGGTGCTCCTCACGCTTGAACAGTGACTTGGCTGGTGGCGCCAGCCGTGGCGTCGGCAGTGGCTTGGACGGTGGCGACGGGTTCGAACTGCCGCACGTCCACCTGCGCCTTGGCGAACTCGAACCACGGGTCCGGCTCGCCGTCGAGCGCGAACTGCAGTTCGGCCCACAGCGCCTTGCGTCCCTCGTGGTCGTCGAGGATTCGGCGCTTCACGTGGTCCAGGCCCACGCGGCTGACGTAGTGCACGGTGCGTTCGAGGTACCAGCCCTCCTTGCGATAGAGCTGCATGAACGCACCGGTGTACTCCATGACCTCCTCGGAGGTCTTGAGCTTGACGAGGAAGTGCGCCACCTCGGTCTTGATGCCGCCGTTGCCCGCCACGTACATCTCCCAGCCCGAGTCCACGCCGATGATGCCGACGTCCTTGATGCCGGCCTCCGCGCAGTTGCGCGGGCAGCCGCTGACGGCGAACTTCACCTTGTGCGGCGCATACATCCGCCACATCGCGCGTTCCAGGTCCTTGCCCATCTGCGTGCTGTCCTGCGTACCCATGCGGCACCACTCGGAGCCCACGCAGGTCTTCACCGTGCGCAGCGCCTTCGCGTAGGCGTGCCCGCTGGGCATCCCGATGTCGCGCCAGACGTCGACCAGATCCTCTTTGCGGACGCCCAGCAGATCGATGCGCTGGCCGCCCGTCACCTTGACGGTCGGGATCTTGTACTTGTCGACGGCGTCGGCGATCCGACGCAGCTCATCGGCGGTTGTCTCCCCGCCCCACATCCGCGGGATCACCGAGTAGGTCCCGTCCTTCTGGATATTCGCGTGACTGCGCTCGTTGATGTAGCGCGACTGCGGATCGTCGACGGCCTCCTTGGGCCACGACGACAGCAGGTAGTAGTTGAGCGCCGGCCGGCAGGTCGCGCAGCCGTTGGGCGTCTTCCAGTTCAGGCGCGCGTAGACATCGCCCAGCTTGATGAGGTGGTCCTTGAAGATGGCGTCGCGCACTTCCTGGTGGCTCAGGTCCGTGCAGCCGCAGATCGCCTTCTTCTTCGGCGCCGACGAGTAGTCGCCGCCCGCGGTGAACATCAACAGCTGCTCGACCAGGCCGGTGCAGGAACCGCAGCTCGAGCTCGCCTTGGTGTGCTTGCGCACCTCCTCCAGCGTGAACAGGCCCTTCTCCTTGATCGCCTTGCAGACGGCGCCCTTGGTGACGCCGTTGCAGCCGCAGACCTCGTCGCTGTCGGCCATCGCGGCCGCCTTGTTGTGGCCCTGGTGGCCGACGTCGCCGATGTTGCTCTCGCCGAACATCAGCTTGTCGCGGATGTCGCCGATCTTGCGGCCCTCGCGCAGCAGCTTGAAGTACCAGCTGCCGTCGACGGTGTCGCCGTACAGGCACGCACCGACCAGTTGGTCCTCCTTGATGACCAGCTTCTTGTAGACGCCGGCGAAGGGATCGCTCATCACGATCTCCTCGGTGCCCTCGCCGCCCATGAAGTCGCCGGCGGAGAACAGGTCGATGCCGGTGACCTTGAGCTTGGTGCTGGTCTGGCTGCCGAGGTAGCGGCCGATCCCGAACTGCGCCAGGTGGTTGGCGCAGACCTTGCCCTGCTCGAACAGCGGTGCGACCAGGCCGTAGGCGATGCCGCGGTGCGCGGCGCATTCGCCGACGGCGTAGACACGGGGATCAGTGACCGTCTGCAGCGTGTCGGTGACGACGATGCCGCGGTGGCAGTGGATGCCGGCGTTCTCGGCGAGTGCGGTGTTGGGGCGGATGCCGGCGGCCATCACGACGAGGTCGGCGGGGATCTCTTCGCCGTCCTTGAAGCGGACCGCCATCACGCGGCCGTCCTTGTCGCCGATGAGCGCTTCAGTCTGCGCGCCCATGCGGAAGCGCAGGCCGCGTTCCTGCAGCGACTTGCGCAGCAGATCGCCGGCCTGGTCGTCGAGCTGGCGTTCCATCAGCCAGCCGGCGATGTGGATGACGGTGACCTGCATGCCGCGCAGCATCAGGCCGTTCGCGGCCTCCAGGCCGAGCAGCCCGCCGCCGATGACCACGGCGTGGCGGTACTTGGTCGCCGCCTCGATCATCGTATTGGTGTCGGTGATGTCGCGGTAGCCGATCACGCCTTCGAGCTCCTTGCCGGGCACCGGCAGGATGAAGGGGTTGGAGCCGGTGGCGATCAGCAGACGGTCGTACTCGGCCTCGGTGCCGTCCTCGGCGATCACCTTGCGCTTGATGCGGTCGATGGTCTTCACCGCCTTGCCCAGGTGCAGCGTGATGCCGTTGTCCTCGTACCAGGACAGCGGATTCAGGATGATCTCGTCCAGCGTCTGCTCGCCGGCCAGCACCGGGCTGAGCAGGATGCGGTTGTAGTTGGGATGCGACTCGGCGCCGAAGACAGTGATGTCGTACAGGTCGGGGGAGATCTTCAGCAACTCCTCCAGCGTGCGCACGCCAGCCATGCCGTTGCCGATCATCACGAGCTTCATCTTTTTCATGCGGCACGCTCCATCTGAAATGAGGGATTGGGTGTGGGGGTGGTCGGGAGCGGGAGTGAACGGGGCGCTTCGGCGGAATCGGAGGGATGTGCGCGGCCACCGGCGCCGACCCAGGTGCGGGTCCAGCGGGCCTGCATCACGCGCAGCAGGCTGAGCATTGCGAGCGCGAAGACGGCGAAGGCCGCGAAGCCCCAGGCGTAGGTGCCGGCCCACTGCTTGGACAGGCCCATCAGGTTGGGGACCGCGCCGCCGCCGAGGGCGCCGATCTCGCCGATCATCGAACCGGCCACCGCGGTGGCCGCGGGCCAGCGCAGCGGCACGAGCTGGAACAACGCGCCGTTGCCCGCGCCCAGCGCGGCGAAACAGACGATCAGCAGCGCCGTCGTCAGCGCCAGCGAGCCGTTCGCGGGGCCGATGAGCAACAGCGAGACCGTCACCACCACCAGCACCACCGTGAGCGCGTTGACGCCGCCCCAGCGGTCCGACAGCGCGCCACCGAAGACACGCACCGCCGCGCCCATGAAGGCGGCCAGCATCGTGAGCTGACCGGCCGCGATCTTGGACACGCCGAACTGGTCGTGGTAGTAGGTCGGCAGGAAGGTCGTGAGCCCGATGAAGCCGCCGAAGGTCACCGCATACAGCAGGCTGAAGGCCCAGCCGTCCTTCTCGAACAGGCAGGCGACGTGGTCGCGCAGGCCGGCGTGGCTGTCGACGTCGGGCGGCTCCTTCGCGAACACCACCATCACGAGCATCGGCACCGCGATCGCGGCGGCGGCGATCGCGTAGACGCTCTGCCAGCCCAGCCACTGCGCCAGCGGCGGGGCAACCAGCACCGACACCGCCGTGCCCACGTTGCCCGCGCCGACCAGACCCATGGCCAGGCCCTTGTACTTCGGCGGATACCAGCCCGAGCCCAGCGACATCGCCACGCCGAAGCTCGCGCCGGCGATGCCCAGCAGCACGCCCATCGCGAGCAGGTCGCCGTAGCTCTCCACCATGAAGTAGCCGTAGCTCATGGCGACGGCGATCAGGGCCATCTCCACCAGCGTCGCGTTCTTGCGGCCGATGTACTGCGACAGCACGCCCAGCGGGAAGCGCATCAGCGCGCCGGCCATGATGGGGATCGACAGCATCAGGCCCTTCTGCGCGGCGGTGAGCTGGTAGGCCTCGCTGATGAAGGGCGCGAGCGCGCCGTTGAGCACCCAGATGCAGCAGGAGCAGGCGAAGTACAGGAACGCCGCGCCGAGTGTCGGGGCGTGGCCGGAGCGCAGGAAGGTGCGGAACGCTGCCATGGCGGAAGTGCTGTGGGTGGCTGGAAACGAAAAAGGCCGCGTCGAGCACGGGGCTCGGCGAGGCCTTCTGACGGATGGGGCATCGGATCGCGGGCGATCCGGCGCGAAGACCGCGGGACCGGAGCCCCGCGAGGGTGCGGCGCGTCGTTGCGCCACGCCGGGGACGTCGCAAGTCGCATGCCAGCGACCACCGCGGTCGGGATTTCCTCAACGCCGGACCGCTGCAGGCTTATGCTGCGGCGCTTCGCCGGCGTTGCGACGCAAATCCGTCGTTCGCCGCCGCCCTCCTCTGTCACGCCCTGGTTCCAGCCCCTGCCCGAGGCCATGTCCGACGCCCACGCACCGCCCGGTTCCGATCCCGATGACGACGCGACATCGCCGCGCCGCGTGCTGCTGCTGGGCGCCGTCGCATTGACCGACGCCCCCGCCGTGCACTGGATTGCGGCAGCCGTGCACCAGCCGGAACGCGACAGCTTGGTGCGCGCCGCACAGGAACGGGACGTGGACGCATTCGTGCTCGACCTCGGCGGCACCGCGCCCGACGCCGCGGGCTGGCTGGACGCGCTCGAATCCGCCGGGCTGAACCTGCCGGGCGTGTGCATCGCCCCGGATGCGTTTCGACTGCCCGTCGACTTCCAGCCGCGCGCGATGGCCCTCGGCGTGCAGGTGCTCCTCGAATCGATGCCGGAGCCCTCCGCGCTGCGTCGCCAGTTGCGCTGGGCGATGGGGTCATTCACCCGCTTCTCGTCGCTGCGGGCCCAGTTGGACGATCGCAAGTGGACCGATCGCGCGAAGGGGCTGCTGATGTCGGCCCGCGATCTCGATGAAGACGGCGCCTTCCGCCTGCTGCGAGACGCGGCCATGCACGCGCATCTGCGACTGGGTGAGGTGGCGCGATCGGTCGTGCAGTCGGCGCAGCTGGCCGAAGCGGTGAACCTCGCCGGCCAGCAGCGCATGCTCAGCCAGCGCCTGGTGAAGCTGATGGCGCAGCGCGCCGCAGGCATCGAGGTCAAACGCGCGAAGGCGTTGCAGGACGAGTCCTGCGCGCGCGTGACTGCGAACCTGGCGCGGCTGCCGGCGCTGGTGGCGGGCCTGCCGCCGTCGACCGGAACACCGGTCCATCTCGTCGATCCCGTGGTCGACGCCTGGCATCGGCTGGAGCCCTTGCTGGTCGGCAAGCCCGCGACCGAAGCGCTCGCCGCCGCCGATGCGGCCGCGCAGGATCTCCTGACGCACTCCGATGCGCTGGCGACGGCGCTCGCGAGCTCGGGCGGCGGCAAGCCGTTGCACGTCGTCAACGTCTGCGGACGGCAGCGCATGCTGAGCCAGCAACTGGCGAAGGAGGCCCTGCTCGCGGACCTGCTGCCGGGTCGCGATCCGGTCGTGCTGCTCGACAGCCTGGATCGCTTTGCCGCGGGCCTCGCGGAGCTGGAGTCTTCGCCGCTGTCGAGCGACGCGATCCGCGCGCTGCTCGCCGAAGTGGGCGCCGAATGGTTGCGGCTGATGCGCAGCGTGCGCTTCACCCACGGCCGCGAGGCGGCCGAAGGGCTCGCCCGCAGCAGCGAGGTGATGCTCGATCGGCTGGAGTGGCTCACGGGTCACTACCAGCAGAGCCTGCAGATCATCCTCGGCTGATCGACGCTCAGGCGGCCCGCGACTCCACGTGCCGATGCCGCGTGTAGAGGAAGTCGATCACCGCCTTGCGCGCATGCACATAGGTCGGATCCTCAGCCAGCGCCACGCGATCACGCGGACGCGACAGCGTGACGGGCAGGATCTCCCCGATCGTCGCGGCCGGGCCGTTGGTCATCATCACGATGCGGTCGGACAGCAGCACCGCCTCGTCCACGTCGTGCGTCACCATCACCACCGTGCTGTGCGTCGCCGCGACGATCTTCAGCAACTCGTCCTGCAGATGCGCCCGCGTCAGCGCATCCAGCGCGCCGAAGGGCTCATCCATCAGCAGCACCTTCGGCTCCATCGCCAGCGCCCGCGCGATGCCGACGCGCTGCTTCATCCCGCCGGAGATCTCATGCGGCCGCTTGAACATCGCGTGGTCCATGCCGACCAGGTGCAGCGCCTCCTCGGTGCGCGCCATCAGGCGCGGTCGCAGTTCGCGGCCGCCGAACACCGACTCCACCGCCAGCAGCACGTTGTCGAAGCAGGTCAGCCACGGCAGCAGCGAATGGTTCTGGAACACGACCGCGCGCTCCGGCCCCGGGCCGGCGATCTCGCGGCCGTCGCACAGCAGACCGCCGTCGGTGGGCCGCAGCAGGCCGGCGATCAGGTTCAGCAGCGTCGACTTGCCGCAGCCTGAATGGCCGATCAGCGTCACGAACTCGCCCTTGGCGATGTCGAGATCGATCTCGCGCAGCGCATGGAAGCGGCCCTTGCGGCTCGCGAAGACCATCTCGGCCTGCTGCACGCGGATGAAGGGGGTGCTCATCGGAATCTCCTGGTGATGCGGGTGGCGGACGGTCGCTCGTCAGTCATCAAACGAGAAGCGCTTGGCGAGGCTCATCAGGAACCACTCCAGCAACAAGCCCACGATCCCGATCACGAAGATCGCGATGATGATGTGCTGCACGTTGAGGTTGTTCCACTCGTCCCAGACCCAGAAGCCGATGCCGACGCCGCCGGTCAGCATCTCGGCCGCGACGATCACCAGCCAGGCCGTGCCCACGGACAGCCGCACGCCGGTCAGCATGTAGGGCAGCACGGCGGGAAACAGGATGCGCGTCACCAGCTTCCATTCGGACAGGCGCAGCACGCGGGCGACGTTCAGGTAGTCCTGCGGCACGCGCTGCACGCCGACCGCGGTGTTGACGACCATCGGCCAGATCGAGCAGATGAAGATGGTCCAGATCGCCGCCGGATTGGCGCTCTTGAACACCAGCAGCCCGATCGGCAGCCACGCCAGCGGCGACACCGGCTTGAGCAGGCTGATCAGCGGCGACAGCATGCGGCTCACGAATTCGAAGCGGCCGATGATGAAACCCAGCGGGATGCCCACCGCCGCCGCCAGACCGAAGCCCAGCGCCACCCGCTGCAGCGAGTTCAGGATGTTCCAGCCGATGCCCTGGTCGTTGGGGCCGTTGCGATAGAACGGGTCGGCGAACAGCTTCACCGCCGCGTCCCAGGTCGCGCCCGGTGTCGGGAAGGCCCCGCCCTTCATCGTCGCGACCTGCCAGACCAACCACAGCAGGCCCAGGCCGCATACCGGCGGCAGCACGCGCATCCACACGGCGCGCCAGTCGATGCCCGCGCGCGGCGGTTTCGCTGCGACTACCGGCGCGGCGACCGGCTCGTTGGCCGCGTCGCGCGCCAGCGGCAAGGGCGTGGCGACGGAGACGGTGACCGGCTCGCCGTTCACGTCACCCGGGGAATGGAAGACAGCACTGACCATGGGGGACTCCTGCATCGATCAGAAGGGAACTGGGAGAGATCTCGTCAGGCGCGGACCTTGAACGAATCGGCGTACTTCGCAGGATCCTTCGCGTCCCAGACGACGCCGTCGAACAGCTTCGTCGAGCGCATCGTCTCCTTCGGCACCGACACGCCCAGCGCCGACGCCGCCTGCTTGTAGAGCTCGACCTGGTTCACCTGCCGCGCGACGCCGAGGTAGTCCGGGTGCTCCTTGATCAGCCCCCAGCGCTTGTGCTGCGTCAGGAACCACATGCCGTCGGACAGCCAGGGGAAGTTGACCTGGCCGTCGTTGAAGAACTTCATGTAGTTGGGGTCGTCCCAGGTCTTGCCCAGGCCGTTCTGGTAGCGGCCCAGGATGCGCTGGTTGATCGCGTCGACGCTGGTGTTGACGTAGGCCTTGTCGGCGATCGTCTCGGCCATCTTCTGCTTGTTGGACAGGCTGGCGTCGATCCAGCGGCCGGCCTCGAGCACCGCCATGATCACGGCGCGCGCGGTGTTGGGGTACTTCTTGACGAAGTCGCCGGTGGTGCCCAGCACCTTCTCCGGATGGTCCTTCCAGATGTCCTGCGTGGTGGCGGCGGTGATGCCGATGCCGTCGATGATGGCGCGGTGGTTCCAGGGCTCGCCGACGCAGAAGCCGTCCATGTTGCCCACGCGCATGTTGGCCACCATCTGCGGCGGCGGCACGGTGATGACCTTGGCGTCCTTCAGCGGATTCACGCCCGCGGCGGCCAGCCAGTAGTAGAGCCACATCGCGTGCGTGCCGGTCGGGAAGGTCTGCGCGAAGGTGTAGTCGCGCTTGTCCTTGCCCATGACCTTCGCGAGCGAGGCCGCGTCCACCGCGCCCGCCTCCGCCAGCTTCTTGGACAGCGTGATCGCCTGGCCGTTGTTGTTGAGGGTCATCAGCACGGCCATGTCCTTCTTCGGACCCGCCACGCCCAGCTGCACGCCGTAGATCAGGCCGTAGAGCACGTGCGCCATGTCGAGCTCGCCGTTGACGAGCTTGTCGCGCACGCCGGCCCAGGAGGCCTCCTTGGTGGGGACGATCTTGATGCCGTACTTCTTGTCGAAGCCTAAAGCGGCCGCCATCACCACCGACGCGCAGTCGGTCAGCGGGATGAAGCCGATGCGGACTTCCTCCTTCTCCGGCTTGTCCGAGCCGGCGGCGTACGCGCCGCCGCCCGGCAGCGCGGACAGGCCGCCGAGCGCGGCGCCGGTGGCGAGCAGCTTGCGACGCTCAGCGCTCATCAGACCCTCCTTCGAACCGTGTTGCATCCCGATCTCCAACGAAGAACTCCAGCGGAAAAACAAAAAAGGCGTCACGACCGTCCCGCTTCGTCGAAGCGGAACCGATCGGACGCCTTTGCCCAAATCTTCCAGGGGCCCTCACGCCGTTGCGAGGGCTTGCCTCGAACAATGCAGGATGCGTGCCACGGCGCGGCCGCAAGACGGTCCAGCAGCGCCTTCAGAGGGGAATGCGGGCGGCGGACCGGGGACGCGCGAGGAATGTCGCGACCGCCCCCGCCGTCGCGGAAGCCCGTCATGCACTGTCTGGCGGCGCCGATGCGCCGTTGCGGTGCGCGCCGGCGTTCAGCCGCGCAGCAGATCGTGCGCGTCGATCACGCGCCGGGCGACCTGCGCGAGCGGCTCGCCGCGGTCCATCGCGAGCCTGCGCAGGCGCTGGTAGGCCTGGTCCTCGTCCAGGCCCTGCTCGCGCATCAGGATGCCCTTGGCCTTGTCGACGAGCTTGCGCGAGGCGAGTTGCGCCTGCGTCTTGCTGAGCTCCTCGCGCAGCGCGAGGTCCTGCTCGAAGCGGGCGATCGCCACGTGCAGCACCGGCGCGAGACGCTGCGTCTGCAGCCCGGCGACGACGTAGGCGCTGACACCGGCCTGGATCGCGCGGCGCATCGGGGCACGGTCCTCGTCCTCCGCGAAGATGACCACGGGGCGCGGCATCCTCGTCGACAGCGTGGCGAGGTTCTCCAGCGTGTCCCGCGTGGGCGACTCGGCGTCGACGATGACGACATCGGGCTGCAGGCGCAGCACGCAGTCGTGGATCAGCGTGGCCTGCTCGATGACGCCGACGACCTCGCAGCCCTGGCGTACCAGCTCGTCTCGCAGCAGGTCGACGCGATGCGCGCCGTCGTCGATGAGCAGCACGCGAAGTCCCGCGTGCGCACGAGGCGCAGTCGGCGCGGCGGGCGCGGACGTCGGGCTGGCATCGGGGGCGGGCGGCGGCTTCACCGTGATCGCCGCGCAAGTTCCATGCCGAGGCCGGACGACGGTCGAGCCGGTCGGTCGATCGACGCCCCCGCACGCTGGGCAAGGGACGCTCCCGGATTTTCGCAACCGGCGTGCCCGGGGTCCTGCCAAGAAGGGGCCGCGCAAACCGGCGCTTCGCCGTACCGTCGCGGCGAGCGGCGCCCACGCCGCCAGGGAGATTGCCATGCGCCGTGTGCCGCCCCGGGTCCCCACATCCCTTCAAGTGGTCGCGCTGATCGCGCTGCTGTCGCTGCTGTCCTTCGGCACCAGCGTCGCCTCCGCCGCCGAGTTCACCGCCGGGGCCAGCGCGTCCGGCCAGACCGCCACGAAGAACGTCCAGCAGGGCGGCGACACGCGCACGGGCAATTCGCCCGTCTGGGCCGGCGCGGACGTCAACGTGCAGGACGCGGTGCCCGGCGTGATCCAGAACGCCGAGGGCGTCGGCTACGCGAGCGCCAGCTACGGTCACCTCGTGTTCGTGTCACGCGCCGCGACGAGCCAGACCTCCACCTCCGGCGCCCAGCCCGGCCTGCATGCGGAGTCCTACGCCAGCGCCTCGTTGACGGACAGCTTCATCATCTCCTGCGGGACTTGCGTCGCCGGCACGCGCGGCACGATGAGCTTCCGGGTCGTGCTGGAAGGCGACGTCGGGTTGAGCGACCCCGCGTTCGGCACCGGCGGGCAGCCGGATCCCGGCCCCTTGCGGACGAGGTCGTACTACTGGAGCAGCAACCTCTCGATGCGTGCCGAGGGCGTCGCCATGGAGTTCCCCGGCCCCGGCACGCTGTCGCTGTACGCCTACGACTACCTGGCAATGGTCGAGGACCGCGTCGTGGCCGGCGGATCGCGCGGGGGCATGGGGATCTACGACTACCAACTCGAATTCGAGTTCGGAACGCCCATCCACATGAACTGGCAGGCGACCACCGACGCCTCGGCGGACCTGCGTCCCGAGGGCAGCGCCGTCGGCTTTCTGAGCGCGATGGGCCATGCCGCCTTCTCCAACAGCTTCTACTGGGACGGCATCTCCGCAGTCACCGATGCCGACGGCAACCTGGTGAACGGCTTCACCGCGCTGAACAGCGTGGGCGTCGACTACGCGCAGTCCTTCGCCAACGCCGCGGTGGTGCCGGAGCCCGGGACCTGGGCCCTGATGGCGGCCGGCATCGCGGCGCTGGGGCTGATCGCGCGACATCGGCACACGCGACGCGGCGGCCCGACGCGGCGGCTCGCGGCAACGGTCGCGGTCGTCGGCGCGGGACTGGGCCTGGCGGGCGCCAGCGTCGCCCAGGAGTCGTCCTCGCCCTCCTTCGGGGTGACCGCCAGCTACAGCCTGGAGGCGGCGGGCACGAGCTCGCGCACCGGCCAGGGCGGCGGTGCGACTGCCCTCGATGAGGCGCGCCGCTTCGACGCCGCGATCGGCTTCAGCGACGGCGCCCTGAGCTCGGACGCGAGCGTCGCCGGCTGGGGCGCGGCGCAGTACGGCCGTCTGCAGGCCCATGCCCAGGGCTCGACCTCGCTCGAGACGCAGACCGGCGGCCGGAACAGCTACGCGCAGCTGACGGTCACGAGCTCGATGACCGACAGCTTCGTCATCCAGTGCGGCACCTGCGCGCCCGGCACGACGGGCAGGATGTATTTCCAGTTCGGCGGCGACGTCGCCTTGACCCGGACCGGCGGACTCGGCCAGCCGATGGCGCAAGGCGGCTTCATGGCGGACACCGCCTGGTGGAGCAGCACCGTACTCACCGCCGCCGGCGTGCCCGATCCGCCGCCCCAGCCCGGCGGCTGGATCGATCCGAATCCCGGCTTCTACTGGCGCAACTTCCTCAGAAACGAGACGCTGCACAACGACGTCGCCGGGATCGAATCGAGCGACCGCTCGTCGGCCGTCGACTTCAACCCCTGGATCGAGTTCGTCTTCGGCGAGCCGATCCGCCTCGACATGAGCCTGAGCGCGTCCGTGCTGGGCGCGGCCTACATCGGCGACAGCAACGCGCCGTTCAGCGGCTACGGCCGCATGGAGACGGCGATCCGCAGTCTCTACTGGGACGGCATCCCCTTGCTGGTCGACGCACAGGGCAACATCGTCAGCGACTTCACCGCGCTCAATGCCGCGGGGCTCGATTACGCGCGCTCGTTCGCCACCGCGGCGGCGGTGGTGCCGGAGTCCGGGACCTGGGCGTTGATGGTGGCCGGTCTGGTGGTGCTGGGGCTGATCGCCCGGCGAGGGCACCCGCGACACATCGGCGCGACATCGCCGATCCGGCCGGCGACCCGCTTCGCCGCGCTGCTCGCGGCCTGCGGCGGACTGACAGGTCTGGGCGTCGGCAGCCCTGCCCAGGCACAGTCCCCACCGCCCTTCGAGGTGGACTACGACTACCAGCTGGTCGCGCCCGGCGCGACCAGCAAGATGGAGCAGCGCCTCGCCTTCACGACGGCCGGCGAGGTGCGCCGTTTCAACGACGCGATCGGCTTCAGCGACGCGTCGTTGTTCTCCGATGCGCGCATCGAAGGCTGGGGCGCCGCGCGCTACGGTCACCTGCAGGCCTTCGCCAAGGGCTCGACGGCGCTCACGGCCCAGGCGCCGGACCAGAGCACCTATGTGTTCGGCGGCATCACCGCGACGGTGATCGACAGCTTCATCATCCAGTGCGGCACGTGTGCGGCGGGGACCGTCGGCTCGATGAACTTCCGCGTCTTCTTCGACGCCGCCACCGCGCGCGAGGGCGGACTGGGTCAACCGCCGACGTCGACCGGCGGCTATCTCGCGGACACCGACTGGTGGACCGGGTTCGGGATCACCGCGCAGGGCGTCCCCAACCCGTCGCCGCCCGACGTGCCCGGCCCTCCGAATCCCGGCCAGCTGGGGTTCCAGTACTACCGCCTGGAGACGCTGCACAACGACGTCCCCGGCATCGAAGAGAGTCCCCGCGTCTCGGCCGGCCTGCAGGAGCTGTCGATCCAGTTCGTGTTCGGCGAGCCGATCCGGCTCGACATGAGCTTGAGCGCGCGGGTGCTCGGCGGCGTCTACACCGGCGAGAACAGCACGTCCTTCAGCGGACACGGCGCGATGGAGACCGACGCGACGCGCAGCATGTACTGGGACGGCATCACCAGCGTGTTCGACGCGCAGGGCAACGTGGTCAACGGTTTCACCGCCTTGAACGCGACAGGCATCGACTACGCGCGGTCGTTCGCCACGGCGGCGGTCGTGCCGGAGCCCGGCACCTGGGCGCTGATGGCGACGGGATTGGCGCTGTTGGGTTGTCGTCTGCGCCGGCGCGCGCGGGGCACTGACCACGGCCGCCCTGTCCGTCGGCGCCTTGGCTTCGACACCGGTGCTGGCGCAAGCGCAGGCGCCGGAGTTCCTCACCAGCCAGACGCTCACCACCTCGCTGGCGGGCGAGACGCTGACGCAGACACGTGAAGGCAGCCTGCGCAACGTGCGCGTCGACGGCGCGCTGACGCAGATGGCGCAGACCGCCGACCTCGCGGGCAGCGTGCAGTTGTCGACCTGGGGACGCGCCGGCTACGGCTACGCCCAGGCCTTCGCGCAGGGCGCGAGTCATCTGGCGACCAGCCGCCCCGATCAGGCGGCCGAGGCCTGGGGCACGTCGTCGGCCGTCAGCCGCGACAGCTTCGTGATCGACTGCGACGGCTGCGTGGCCGGGACGCTCGGCTACTTCTCGGCGCGGGTCTACATCGACGGCGTCACGCACCTGGCCGGCGGTGTCGACAGCCCCGACGCGCTCCATGCCGGTTACGTCGACCGCGGCGCCGGGGTCAGCATCGAAGCCGAAGGCGTGCCCTGGGACACGCCACCGCCGGACTGGCCCCACGGCGAGCCTTTCCCGCCGAACAATCCCGGCCGCGTGTTCGAGGGCGGGCAGCGGATGGACATCCTCTACAACGACTACACCGAGACCTTCGGCGATGCGTCGTTCGGCCCGGGCTATCGCTACATGACGGTGTTCTTCATCTTCGGCCAGCCCATCCACCTCCAGCTGCAGAGCAGCGCCGGCGTGATGGCCGCCGTGTCGGCACAGGGCCAGCCTTCGGTCGACGGTTGGGCGATGTCAACCACGGACTTCTCCCGCTCCACGTTCTGGGACGGCCTCGACGGCGTGGTCGACTCGAACGGCGCGCCGTTGCGCGAATTCACCGCGCTGAACGCCGCGGGCATCGACTACCGGTATTCGTTCGCCGCAGCCGCGGCGGCGGCCGTGCCCGAACCCGGCAGCTGGGCGCTGATGGCGCTGGGCTTCTGCGTCTTCGGTGCCATCGCCCATCGGCGCGCCCGCCGGTCGCCGGAGGACATCGCATGAGGCCCGCAGGCGCCTCCGGGCTCCTGGCGCAGGCCGCGATCGCCGCCCTGCTGGGCGGCGTGTTCATCGACGCCCAGGGGGCGAACTTCGTGACGCGGGGCAACAGCATCAGCCGCACGAGCTCCGAGCAGGACGAACGCAAGCTGGAAGACCGCTACGCCGAATCGCCGCTCACCGCGCGCATCGTCACCGCGGCCTCCGGCGAGGCGCCCGGTCACAGCAGCCTCGCGCAGTCGCAGGCCCGCGTCGACGTCACCTACGGCAATGCGCGCCTGAGCGCGCAGTCCAGCGCCTTCCTCGACAGCCGCGACGGCAACGGCGTCGCCTTCGGCTCCTCCTTCGTCGCTGCCGAATGGAGCGATCGCTTCGCGCTCACCTGCCCCGCCTGCGTGTCCGGGAGCGCCGGCGCGATGACCTTCCGCATCGTCGTCGACGGCGTGCGCTGGCCGGACGGCTACGCCTCCACCCTGGAGGGACCTGGCGGCGTCTACGCTGCGGAGAGCGGCTGGCAGACGAGCCTGTCGCTGAGAGCGCCCGGCGAGTCGCCATTCCGTTTCGACAGCAACGAGGTCAATTACTTCACCACCGGCGAGCGCAGTCGCTTCACCCTGGGCGAGGGCGTCGGCACCTTCACCTACACCGTGCCCGTCACCTTCGGCGAAGCGATCGACATCAGCTGGCGCAGCTCGCTCTACGCGGGCGCCGTCGTCGGCCTGACCGACCCGGATTCCCGCATCACCGCATGGGCCGCCGGGCTGACCGATTTCTCCCACAGCTTCAGCTGGGACGGCATCGTCGGCGTCACCGACGCGCAGGGCCGGCCGGTGGCGGGCGTCACCGCCTTCAACGACGTCGGCATCAACTACGTCGATTCGCTGGCCGTCGCCGTGGTGCCCGAGCCCGGCACCTGGGCCCTGATGGCCGCCGGGCTGGCGCTGCTCGCGCTGGGATGCGCGCGTGGCCGATCCTCGTCGGCAGGACAGGGATTACCCGCCCTTCGCGGGTGAACAACTGCGGCCAACTCTCGTTTACGTAAACGTCAACCGGAATCTAGAATCGGCGGGCAACATCGACCCTCAGAAGGGGTCGATCCACGACAGGCGCCGCGGCGGGACCATCCTCATCCCCCGCAGGCGACCGCGCCCCCAGCCGGAGACAACGTCATGACCGAGATGTCCGCCGAGTACAAGGCCCTGGCCGAGTACCGCCCCACCCAGAAGGTCCGCTTCGTGACCGCCGCCAGCCTGTTCGACGGGCACGACGCGGCGATCAACATCATGCGGCGCATCCTGCAGAGCATGGGCGCGGAGGTCATCCACCTGGGCCACAACCGCTCGGTGGACGAGGTCGTCACCGCCGCGCTCCAGGAAGACGCGCAGGGGATCGCGGTCAGCTCGTACCAGGGCGGCCACGTCGAATACTTCAAGTACATGGTGGAGCTGCTGCGCCAGCGCGGCGGCGACAAGATCCAGGTCTTCGGCGGCGGCGGCGGCGTGATCGTGCCGGCCGAGATCCGCGACCTGGCCGACCAGGGCGTGCGCATCTTCAGCCCCGAGGACGGCCAGCGCATGGGCCTGATGGGCATGATCGGCGAGATGGTCATGCGTTGCGACCAGGACCTCAGCGCCGCCGCGCCCAAGGCCGTGGCCGCGCTGCAAGGCCATTCGGAAGGCGCGTGGCGCGCGCTCGCGCAGGCGGTCACCGCGCTGGAGAACGGCCGCGCCGATGCTGCCTTCACGCAGGCGCTGCGCGACGCCGCCAAGGGCCTTCGGACGCCCGTGCTGGGCATCACCGGCACCGGCGGCGCGGGCAAGTCCTCGCTGACCGATGAACTGATCCGCCGCCTGCGCCTGGATCAGGACGACGCGCTGCGCATCGCCGTGATCTCGATCGACCCGTCGCGCCGCAAGAGCGGCGGCGCGCTGCTCGGCGACCGCATCCGCATGAACGCGATCGCGCCGTGGGCCGCGGGACAGCGCGTCTACATGCGCTCGCTGGCGACGCGCGACTTCGGCTCCGAGATCTCGCAGGCGCTGCCCGACGTGATCGCCGCGGCCAAGGTCGCCGGCTTCGACCTCGTCATCGTCGAGACCTCCGGCATCGGCCAGGGCGACGCGGCGATCGTGCCGCACGTCGACGTGCCGATGTACGTGATGACGCCGGAGTTCGGCGCCGCCAGCCAGCTCGAGAAGATCGACATGCTGGACTTCGCCGAGTTCGTCGCCATCAACAAGTTCGACCGCAAGGGCGCGGCCGACGCGTGGCGCGACGTCGCCAAGCAGGTGCAGCGCAACAAGGAAGCCTGGGGCAAGAAGGCCGACGAGATGCCGGTCTTCGGCACCATGGCCAGCCGATTCAACGACGACGGCGTCACCGCGCTCTACCAGGCGCTGAAGCCGCGACTGGCCGAACTCGGCCTGCCGCTGCGGGACGGCGCGGGCCGCCTGCCGGTCGCCGCCACGCGCTTCAGCACGCACCAGACGCCCATCGTGCCGCCGGCGCGCTCGCGCTACCTCGCCGAGATCGGCGACACGGTGCGCTCGTACAAGAAGCGGGCCCGCGCGCAGGCGCGCCTGGCCCGCGAGATCCAGCAGCTGACCGCCAGCGTCGCAATGCTCGGGCAGACCGACGCCACGACGCACGCCGCGTCGCTGTCCGCGCTGGAAGCGCTCGCCGCGTCGCGCCAGGCCAGGCTCGACGCCGACGCGCGACAGCTGCTCGCGCAGTGGCCCGACATGCAGCAGGCCTACGCCGGCGACGAGTACGTCGTGAAGATCCGCGACAAGGAGATCCGCACCGCGCTGGTGTCGACGTCTCTGTCGGGCACCAAGATCCGCAAGGTCGTGCTGCCGCCGTACGAGGACCAGGGCGAACTGCTGAAGTGGCTGATGCTGGAGAACGTGCCGGGCAGCTTCCCGTACACGGCCGGCGTGTTCGCGTTCAAGCGCGAGGGCGAGGACCCGACCCGCATGTTCGCCGGCGAGGGCGACGCCTTCCGCACCAACCGGCGCTTCAAGCTGGTGTCCGAAGGACTGCCGGCCAAGCGGCTGTCGACGGCCTTCGACTCGGTCACGCTCTACGGCGCCGATCCGGCGCCGCGGCCCGACATCTACGGCAAGGTCGGCAACTCCGGCGTCAGCATCGCGACGCTGGACGACATGAAGGTCCTGTACGACGGCTTCGACCTCTGCAACCCGACGACCTCGGTGTCGATGACGATCAACGGCCCGGCGCCGTCGATCCTGGCGATGTTCATGAACACCGCGATCGACCAGCAGCTGGCGAAGTTCCAGGCCGACAACGGCCGCGACCCGACCGCCGACGAGGCCGCCAAGATCCGCGCCTGGGTGCTGGCCAACGTGCGCGGCACGGTGCAGGCCGACATCCTCAAGGAGGACCAGGGCCAGAACACCTGCATCTTCTCGACCGAGTTCTCGCTCAAGGTGATGGGCGACATCGCGCAGTACTTCGTCAACCACGACGTGCGCAACTTCTACTCGGTGTCGATCAGCGGCTATCACATCGCCGAGGCGGGCGCGAACCCGATCTCGCAGCTGGCGTTCACGCTGTCCAACGGCTTCACCTTCGTCGAGGCCTACCTCGCACGCGGGATGCACATCGACGACTTCGCGCCCAACCTGAGTTTCTTCTTCAGCAACGGCATGGACCCGGAGTACACCGTGCTGGGCCGCGTCGCGCGCCGCATCTGGGCCGTGGCGATGCGCGACAAGTACGGCGCCAACGAGCGCAGCCAGAAGCTGAAGTACCACATCCAGACCTCGGGCCGCTCGCTGCATGCGCAGGAGATCGCCTTCAACGACATCCGCACCACGCTGCAGGCGCTGATCGCGATCTACGACAACTGCAACTCGCTGCACACCAACGCCTACGACGAGGCGATCACCACGCCGACCGAGGAATCGGTGCGCCGCGCGATGGCGATCCAGCTGGTGATCAACCGCGAGTGGGGCCTGGCGAAGAACGAGAACCCCAGCCAGGGCGCGTTCATCATCGACGAGCTCACCGAGCTGGTCGAGGAGGCGGTGCTCACGGAGTTCGAGCGCATCGCCGAACGCGGCGGCGTCCTGGGCGCGATGGAGACGGGCTACCAGCGCGGCAAGATCCAGGAAGAGTCGATGCACTACGAGATGCTGAAGCACACCGGCGAGTACCCCATCATCGGCGTGAACACCTTCCGCAACCCGCATGGCGACCCGACGCCCGAGCACATCGAGCTGGCGCGTTCCACCGAGGACGAGAAGCAGGGCCAGCTGACCCGCCTGGGCGATTTCCACGCGCGCCATGCCGGCGAGGCGCCGGCGATGCTGAAGCGGCTGCAGCAGGCGGTCATCGACAACGGCAACGTCTTCGACGTGCTGATGGACGCCGTACGGGTGTGCTCGCTCGGACAGATCACCTCGGCGCTGTTCGAGGTCGGCGGGCAGTACCGGCGCAGCATGTGAGTCCGGCGGGCGGGCGCATCACGGCGCGTCGCCTCGCATCGTGAAGCGCCCGCGGAGCGCGGCGTGGCACCCCGTCGTGACACGGATCACGGTGGACGCGGATCCGGTCACCGGGAGTGCGGGGCTTCCCTCCCGCTGGCACATATCGTGCAATCGGTTCTGGCATCGTCGTTCACAAGATCCGTTGGAGACCGCCATGACCTTCCTGCGTCGTTTCACCACCGGCAAACGCCTGTCACTGGCCTTCGGCCTGATGCTGCTGCTGATCCTCGCCGTCTCGGCGCTCGGCATCCGGGGCAGCGGCCGGGTCTTCGCCGACCTCCAGACGATCTACGAGGACAGGACCATCCCGCTCAAGCAGATCGGCGACATCGACAGCCTGATGCTGCGCAACCGCATCCTGGTGTCGGAGATGATCCGCGACCCGGGCCAGCTGTCGACCCTCGACGCGCAGCTGCAGGCCAACGTGGCGACGATCACCGCGCTGTGGAAGGACTACATGTCCACCTACCTCACCGACGAGGAGAAGCAGCTGGCCACCGCCTTCGCCGAGGTCCGCGGCAACTACGTCCGTCAAGGGCTGCTGCCGGCACGCGATGCGGTGAAGGCCGGCGACGTGGCCAGGGCGCAGGCGATCTACGGCGACCGCATCGCGACGCTGGGCGCGCAGGCCAAGACGGCGATCGACGCCCTGCTGGCGCTGCAGGTGCGCGTCGGCGCCGAATCCTTCCACGCCGCCGAATCGACCGCCGCCTCGGTGCGCGCCTGGAGCCTGGCGGCCGCGCTCGCGGCGGTGCTGATCGCGCTGGGCGCGGGCGTCTTCACGACGCGCTCGATCACGGCGCCGATGCAGGAGGCGGTCCACTTCGCCGAGGCCGTCGCGCAGGGCGACCTGCGCAGCCGCGATGCGACGCCCGGCCAGGACGAGGCGGCGCGGTTGATCGCGGCGCTCGGCGCGATGGCGGGCTCGCTGCGCGACATCGTCAGCCGCGTGCGCAACAGCAGCGAGAGCATCGCCACCGGTTCCAGCGAGATCGCCACCGGCAGCCTCGACCTGAGCCAGCGGACCGAGGAACAGGCGAGCAACCTGCAGCAGACGGCCGCGTCGATGGAGGAGCTGTCGAGCACGGTGCAGAACAACGCGTCGACCGCGGGCCAGGCCGATGCGCTGGCGACGCGCGCCGCCGAGGCCGCCGGCCAGGGCGGCGGCGTCGTCCAGCAGGTCGTGCGGACGATGCAGGACATCAGCACCTCGTCCAGGCAGATCGCCGACATCATCGGCGTCATCGACAGCATCGCGTTCCAGACCAACATCCTGGCGCTGAACGCGGCGGTCGAGGCGGCACGCGCCGGCGAGCAGGGCAAGGGCTTCGCGGTGGTCGCGTCGGAGGTGCGCGCGCTGGCGCAGCGTTCGGCGCAGGCCGCGCGCGAGATCAAGGCGCTGATCGGCCGCAGCGTCGAGCAGGTGCAGTCGGGCTCGGGACTCGCCGACGACGCCGGGACGGCGATGCAGGGCATCGTCGACCAGGTGCGCCAGGTCAGCGTGCTCATCGGCGAGATCGCGTCCGCGAGCAGCGAGCAGTCGCGCGGCATCCAGCAGATCGGCCATGCGGTCACGCAACTCGACCAGGTCACGCAGCAGAACGCCGCGCTGGTCGAGGAAAGCAGCGCGGCGGCCGACAGCCTGCAGCAGCAGGCCAAGGAACTCGCGGAGCTGGTGCGGGTATTCCGGCTCGCGTGAAGCGTCGCGCACGGAACGGTCTGTGTCGTGTCGGTGTCCGCGCCACGCATGACCCGGCACCGCGCGTGAGATAGGTCGCGGAACGGGCGCGATTCCTCATTCCATCGGCCCCTCGGACGAGGGACCCGGGTTCACCCCCGTGTTGCCGCCCCGCGGGGCACTCCCATAATCGATTGCACCATCGATATCGGAGTACGCCATGCTGCAGGCACTGAGCCGGATGAAGATCACGACCTTGTTGCAAGTCGGCTTCGCGGCGGTACTCGCGATGGCGGCCCTGATGACCGGCGTGGGCGTGTTCAAGCTGCGCGAGATGGTGCGGCTCAGCGACCAGCTGCACACGCTCGAGCAGCGCCGGCTGATGGCCACGAACTGGCGCGCCGCGACCGAGCTCAACCTCAACCGCGTGATGGCGATGGCCAAGTCCGGCGGTCACGAGGGGCTCGGCAGTTTCCTGTCCGGCGAGATGACCCGGACCACGGAGCGCATCAACCAGCTGCAGGCCGAGCTCGACAAGGCGATCGACGACTCCGAGCAGAAGGCGCAGCTGCCGGTGATCGCGGAGGCGCGTCAGCGCTACGTCGACATCCGCAAGGGCGTGATGGCAGCGATCAAGGCGGATGCGGAATCCGGCGCGCGTCAGGTCGACCAGACGCTGATCCCGGCGGCCTCCAACTACCTGGCGTCGGTCGAGAAACTGGTTTCGCTGATCTCCGACGACACCGAGACCTTCGCGGCGCAGCAGCGCGAGCAGGCCGCGCAGGCGGCAACGTTGATGCTGGCGCTGACAGCGATCGCCGTGGTGATGGGGATCTTCATCGCGTGGCGCATCACGCACTCGGTGCGGGCACCGATGGTGCGCGCCGGCGCGGTGGCGCAGACGATCGCCAGCGGCGACCTGAGCCAGGACATCGTCGTCGACCGCAGCGACGAGATCGGCGTCCTGCTGCGCGAGCTGAGCGCGATGCAGGATTCCCTGCGACGCATGGTGCGCCAGGTGCGGGACGGCACAGAGACGATCAACGTCGCGACACGCGAGATCGCGACCGGCAACGAGGACCTGTCGGCGCGCACCGAGGCCACGGCCTCCAACCTGCAGGAGACGGCGTCCTCGATGGAACAGCTGACCGGCACGGTCGCCAACACGGCGAGCTCGGCGCAGCAGGCCAACGACCTGGTGAGCGCGACGCGGGTGTCGGCGTCCAAGGGCGGCGACGTCGTGGGCGAGGTGGTCGCCGTGATGCAGCAGATCGAGTCGAGCTCGCGCCGCATCAACGACATCATCGGCGTCATCGACGGCATCGCGTTCCAGACCAACATCCTGGCGCTGAACGCGGCGGTCGAGGCGGCGCGCGCCGGTGAGCAGGGCCGCGGCTTCGCGGTCGTCGCCGGCGAAGTGCGGGCGCTGGCGCAGCGCTCGGCGGGCGCGGCCAAGGAGATCAAGGCGCTGATCGGCGAGAGCGTGTCGCGCGTGGACACCGGCACGCGGCTGGCGCAGAACGCGGGCGCGGCGATGGGCGAGATCGTCCAGGGCGTGCGCCGCGTGGCCGACATCGTCGGCGAGATCGCGACGGCGGCGGCCGAGCAGAAGGACGGCATCGGCCAGGTCAATGTCGCCGTGCAGCGGCTCGACGAGATGACGCAGCAGAACGCGGCGCTGGTCGAGGAATCGGCCGCGGCGGCGGGCAGCCTGCGATCGCAGGCGGAGCAGCTCACCGCGCTGGTGAGCACCTTCCGGCTGGCGGCGTGACGCCGCGCGGCGCCGGTGTCGAACGCGTGTCGCGGTGGCGACGCGCGGCGGCCAGTGCCGCGCTGCTCCTGCTGACTCTCTCCGCGCTGCAAGGCTGCGGAGAACAGCCCTGGAAGCGGTATGCCCGGTACGAGGCCGACCTGGATCGTGAACGCGAGCAGCGCCTGGCCTCGGCGGAAGCCCTGATCGTCCCCGCGATCGCTTCGGGCGAGATCAAGGGACTGGCGCTGGCGTTCATCGACTTCGACCGGGTACGCGCGGTGCGCAGCTATGGCCACCGCAACGCGGACGGACAGGCGCTCCAGACCGGCACAGTGATGTATGGCGCGTCGCTGACCAAGACCGTGTTCGCCTACACGGTGATGCAGCTGGTCGACGAAGGACTGATCGATCTGGACGCGTCCATCGCGACCTTGCTGGACCGGCCGCTGCCGGACTATCCGAAGGATGCCCGCTACGGCCCCTGGCAGGACCTGCGCGGCGACGACCGCTGGCGGGCGCTGACGCCGCGCCTGCTGCTGTCGCATCGCGGCGGCTTCGGCAACTTCGCCTTCCTGGAGCCGGACGGCAAGCTGCGTTTCCACGTCGATCCCGGCAGCCGCTACGCGTATTCCGGCGAGGGCCTGATCCTGCTGCAGTTCGTGCTCGAGCAGGGGCGGCTGAAGCTGGACCTCGGCCGGGAGATGCAGCGACGCGTCTTCGACCGGTTCGGCATGACGATGACGGCGATGACATGGCGCGCGGACTTCGCGGCCAACCTGGCGGACGGCGTGACCGAGGCACGTCGCTGGGTCCCGCACGACGAACGCAGCCGCGTCCGGGCCGCGGGGTCGATGGACACGACGATCGACGACTTCGCGCGCTTCGCGGCGGGGCTCGCGCACGGCGACGGCCTGTCGCCGAAGAGCCGCGCGGAGATGACGCGCCCCCAGGCGCCGATCACGACCGCGTCGCAGTTCCCGACGCTGCAACCGGAGTTGCCCGCGGCGCAACGCCGGGCGGACCTCGCGGCGGGTCTGGGGGTCGTCGTCTTCGACGGCCCGCAGGGGCCTGGCTATTTCAAGGGCGGCCACGACGACCAGACGGGCAACACGATGGTGTGTGTCCAACGACGCGGTGCCTGCGTCGTGCTGCTGTCCAACGACGTGGCGGCCGAGCGGCTCTACCCGGCGATCGTGCGCCGCCTGCTCGGCGAGACCAGTGTGCCCTTCGGCTGGGAGTACGGCGGGAAGGCCGCGACGTGGCCGCACTGAACGGGACGGATTCAACGCACGTCATATCCAGCGATATATTTCGCCATCGACGCGCAGTCCGCGCGTCCGGATCACGGAGTGCCGATGCCGATTCGTCTTGTCACCCGCCGCGCCGCGATGGCGGCGTGCGTGGCCGTTGCACTGATGTCCACGATGGCGTCGGCAGCCCTGGCCGCCGGGCCCGTGACCGACCAAGTCCAGGTCGGCGGCGCCGTGCGGTCACCGCTGACGCTCACCGTCGACGACCTGCGCGCCTTCCCGGCGGACCAGATCGGGACCTTCACGCTGAAGAAGGAGGTCGAGGGCCGCGAGCAATCCACCACCGTGCGCGGCGTCCGACTCGCCGCCGTGCTGGAGCGGGCCGGCGTCGTCAGCAAGGATCGCCACGAGTGGAAGTCCATGGCCGTGCTCGCGACCGCGAGCGACGGCTACAAGGTCGTGTTCTCCTGGCCGGAGCTGACCAACACCGACGTCGGCGCCGGCGTGCTGGTGATCTTCGAACGCGACGGACAGGCGCTCGATGACGGCGAAGGCCGCATCGCGCTCGTCTCCGGCCGCGACCTGCGCAGCGGACCGCGTCACGTCAAATGGCTGAACAAGATCGAGATCAAGCCGCTCTGACGCGGCTGCTGTCCGACGCGCCGCGCCACTGGGACGCGGCGGACCGGTCGCTGTTCGCGACCGTCGGCCACCACGTCCAGTCGCGGACCGACGCCGGCGATTTCCCGCCGAACGCGCCCGACCCCGCCGCGCTCACGGGGCCGCTCTATCGCTTCCTGCTCGAGCACCGGGCGGCCCGGGACTCGTCGCATGCGCGCCTGTCCGGCTGGCTCGCCAGCGCCTGCATGGGCAGCCATCACCTGTGGCAGGACCTCGGTCTCCAGGAACGGGCCCAGGTCTCGCGACTGATGCAGCTCGCCTTCCCGGCCCTGCACGACGGCAACGTCCGGAACCTGCGCTGGAAACGCCACCTGTTCCTGAGCCTCGGCGATGCGCTCGGCCGTCCCGGCCTGCGTCCGCCCAAGTGCGATGATTGCGGCGACTTCGCGGTCTGCATGGGCGCCGATGCGGCGCCGGCGCAGACCACCGTGACCCTGCCTCCACTCATCGCCCAGGGAGATTGACCGCATGAAAGCCAGCGCCCGCAACTTCTTCGAAGGCACCGTCGCCGCGGTGCGCGACGGCAGCATCAACGACGAGATCGAGATCGAGACCGCCGCGGGCCTGCGCATCGTCGCCACCGTCACGCGCGAAAGCCGCAACGAACTCGGGCTGAAGCTCGGCCGCCACGCGTTCGCGCTGGTCAAGGCGCCGTCGGTCGTGCTGCTCACCGACGTCGGCAACGCGCGCTTCTCCGCGCGCAACCAGTTCCAGGGCCGCGTGCGGTCCGTGGCAACCGGTGCCGTCAACAGCGAGGTCGTCCTGGAACTCTCCGGCGGTCAGGCACTGGTGGCCGTCGTCACCAACGACAGCGCGACCGGACTGGCGCTCGCTGCCGGCACCGAGGCGACCGCGATCTTCAAGGCGTCCAGCGTGATCGTCGGCGTCGACGACTGACCCTGCACGGACCGGCGACGGAACGCCACGCCGCTCCGCGCCACAAGCGAAAGAGCCGCCCTCGGGCGGCTCTTGTCATTCCATCGCGCCGCGCCTGTCGGCAGCGCCTTCCGGCCTCTGCGCGGTCAGGGGAACACTGCGAGGAACAGGAAGACCACGAACACGACCATATGGACGGCGCCCTGCAGCACCGTCGCGCGGCCGCCGCCCAGCGTCAGGCCGCCGACGATGAAGGTCAGGAACAGCAGGACCATGCTCAGCGGCGTCAGCCCCAGCACCAGCGAGTGCGGGAACAGCGGCGACAGCACCGCCACCGTCGGGATCGTCAGGCCGATGCTCGCCAGGCCCGAGCCCAGCGCCAGATTCAGGCTGGTCTGCAGCCGGTTGTGCAGCGCCGCGCGCACCGCCGCGACCGTCTCCGGCAGCAGCACCAGCATCGCCACGATCACACCGACCAGCGACGGCGGCGCGCCGATCGCCTGCACGCCGCGCTCGATGGTCGGCGCCAGCAGCTTCGCCAAGCCGACCACGCCGACCAGGCACACCAGCAGCAGCGCCAGGCTGGTGCCGGCCACGCGCCAGCTCGGCGGCGCGGCGTGCGTGTCCTGGTCGTCGACGCCGGCCACCGGCAGGAAATAGTCGCGGTGCCGCACCGCCTGCACGAACACGAAGGCCCCGTAGAGCACCAGCGACACGCCGCCGGCGAACAGCAGCTGCGTGGTCGTGAACGTCGGACCGGCCGAGCTCGTCGTGAACGCCGGCAGCACCAGCGTCAGCACCGACAGTGCGGCCAGCACGGCCAGCGTCGGGCTCGTGCCCTCGACGCGGAAGGCCAGCTCCTGATGCTTCCAGCCGCCGACCAGGATGCACAGCCCCAGCACGCCGTTGCAGACGATCATGATCGCGGAGAACACCGTGTCTCGCGCCAGCGCGTTGGTCGACTCGCCGCCGGCCAGCATCAGCGACACGATCAGCGCCACCTCGATGATGGTCACCGCGACCGCCAGCACCAGCGAGCCGTAGGGCTCGCCCACGCGGTGCGCGACGACCTCGGCGTGATGCACCGCGGCAAGCACCGCGGCGATCAGCAGCACGCTCACCACGCCCAGCACCAGTGTCGAATTGGCGCCGGCCGTCAGGCCCACCAGCGCGAGGATCGCGGCCAGCGGCGCGGCCAGCGACCAAAGGGGCAGGGCCGCCGGCAGACGGGCAAGGAGGGAGTTGGAGCGCTTCACATGCATGGGCCGAGCATAGACCACGATGGTCCAAGGGCCTCGGACGCGCTACGCTCGGCGCACCATGCCGACCCTCGATCCCCGCGTCGATGCCTACATCGAGCGCGCCGCCCCGTTCGCGCAGGACCTGCTGCGCCACTGGCGCGCGACCGTGCATGCGCACTGCCCCGACGTCGTCGAGACGATCAAGTGGGGCTTCCCGAACTTCACCTACCGCGACAAGATCCTGACCGGCATGGCCGCCTTCAAGGCGCACTGCTCGATCGGCTTCTGGCACGGCGAGGCGGCCGTCGGCGCCGACCACGCCAAGGGCGGCGCGATGGGCGACTTCGGCAAGCTGACCGCGATCAAGGACCTGCCGTCCAAGGCCGAGCAGAAGGCCATCCTCAAGCGCGCGATGCAGTTGATCGAGGACGGCGTGAAGGCCCGTGCCGCGCGCGCGGCAGCACCCAGACCGCCTCCGGAGATCCCGGAGGATCTCGCCGCCGCGCTCCGGGCCGACGACGCCGCGCTCCGGCACTTCTCGTCCTTCCCGCCTGGACAGCAGCGCGAGTACATCGACTGGATCGTCGAGGCGAAGAAGCCGGAGACCCGCGCGCGACGCCTGGCGCAGGCCGTCGAATGGATCGCCGAAGGCAAGCGGCGGAACTGGAAATACGAGAACTGCTGAGGCGCTCGCAGGGGGTGCCCGGGATGGCGGCGGAATGGCGGCGGAATGGCGGTGGAGCGACGCTGGCGTGACGGCGAGGTGACGGCGAGGTGACGGCGAGGCTTCAGGCGACGGACTCAGGCGACGGGAGACTCCGTCCCCAGCTCCCAGTTGCTGTCGTGCACCTGCACGTTGTTGCGGCCGCCGTCCTTGGCGCGATACAGCGCGCGGTCGGCGCGCATGAACAGCTGATCGGCGGTCAGCGCGCTACCCGGCTCCACCACCGCGATGCCGGCGGACACCGTCAGCGTGAAGGCCCGGCCGTCGCCGTCGCACAGCTGCAGCGTGGCCACCGCCTCCCGGATCTGCTCGACCAGGCTCATCGCACCCGCGCCGTCGGTCGCCGGCAGGACGAGTCCGAATTCCTCGCCGCCCCAGCGCCCCACGACATCCGACGCGCGCAGCCGCGCCCGCACCTCGGCCGCGAACGCGCGCAGCGCGTCGTCCCCGGCGTGATGCCCGTGGCAGTCGTTGACGTCCTTGAAGTGGTCCAGGTCCAGCAGCACGAAGGCCAGCGGCGTGCCTTCGCGCCGGCCGCGCTCCAGCTCATGCCGCAGCAGCGCGTCGGCGGTCATCCGGTTCAGGCAGCCGGTGAGGCCGTCCGTCGAGGCCACCTCCTCCATGCGCCTCGCGATGCGCTCGAAGTTGGCGAGCACGAAGCCGAAGCCGGCGCCGATCAGGCAGATGAAGCTGAACAGGAAGGTCAGGCCCTGGCCGAGGCTGCCCTGCATCAGGTCGAGGTACTCGTCCGGATTCGTCAGCGCATGCACGCTGCGCAGCAGCAGGCTCGCGGCGGCGGCCACCAGCGTGACGCCGACGGCGCGCAGCGAGGCCTCACCGCGCCACCCCGGCCCCAGCAGCACGAAGATCGCCGGCAGCAGCAGCACCGCGAAGACCAGCGAGATCGCGCTGGTGCGCAGCGCCAGCGGCCACGCCAGCATCCACGCGGTCAGCCCCCAGGCCACCGCCGGTCCGCCCCACCACATCCATCGCGGCAGCGAACGTCCCAGCACATGCCGGTGGATCGCCTCGTTGTAGAACACGAGGCCCAGGGCGATCAGCCCGTTGCCGACCAGCGCGGAGATCCACAACGGCAGCACCAGGCGCGACGCCAGCCCCACGAAGCCGAACAGCAGCGTCCACGAGCCCCAGGTCCACACGCCGAGGTCCAGGTAATGCAACCGGCTGCGCTGCGCCGCCCACAGCTGCACGCCGAGCATCGCGAAACCGCTCAGCAGCGCCAACATCAGCGTGGGGATGTGGATGGACGCCATGACGCAGGAGTGTAGTGACGACGCCCCGCCGTTGCCCCCTACATCGCGGGCGTTGCCGGTTACCGACGCGTCAGACCCACGTGGCCATGGGGAACGCCTGCGTTCGCGCTCAGGACAGACGGTCGATCAGCGCCATCGCCGCGGCCGGCGCGCGCTCCTTCGCGCCGCTGATGAAGAAGACGAACACGTCGCGTGCGCGCCTGGGCGGCGTGCGGTCGGCCTCGACCAGCGGCAGCCGGTCGGGCTGTCCGCCGGACTCCCAGCGCGACGCGCTGGCAGCCAGCCCGTCGAGTTCCTCCTCCGTGACCCCGGTGACGAGCTCGGAGCGCGTGCGCATCACCCGCGTGTAGACGAAGTCGGCGGTGAGGTCCGGGATCGGCGGATAGTCGTCCGATTCGGTGAAGACGACACCGGCCCCGTGGTCGCGCGCCATCGCCAGGAATTCCGGCGAACGGAAGCTCTCGTGCCGGACGTCGAGCGCATGCCGCAGCGGGACGCCCGCGGAGTCCTTCGGCAGCAACTTCAGGAAGGCCCCGAAATCGGCCGGATCAAACCGTTTGGTGGTGGCGAACTGCCAGACGATGGGTCCCAGCTTGGGGCCGAGCTCCGCGACGCCGCTGTCGATGAAACGCATCACCGACTCGCCGGCCTCGGCCAGCACGCTCCGGTTGGTCGCGAAGCGGTTGGCCTTGAGCGAGAACACGAAACCCTCCGGCGCGGTGTCGCGCCACTTGGCGAAGGTCGCCGGCTTGAAGGTCGAGTAGTAGGTGCCGTTGACCTCGATGGCGCTCAACTGGCGGCTGGCGTATTCCAGCTCGCGGGAGGCGGGCAGCCCCTTGGGATAGAAGGTCTCGCGCCAGGGCTCGAAGTTCCAGCCGCCGATGCCCACGTGGATCGAGGTGCTCATGTCGTCGTGTCCTCCAGAAGTCGTTCGAGTCGGGTCTGTCCGCGGCGCGTCACGCGCAGCGCGCGGCTGTCGGGATCGGGGTCGAGCCAGTCCTGCGCCAGCATCGCCTGCAGCCAGGCGGCGCCGAGCGCGCCGCCGAGATGCGGGCGCCGTTCGCTCCAGTCCATGCAGGCGCAGGCCAGGCGACGACGGCGCGCGCCGGTGGCGGCGACGACATCGACGCCGAGCTCGCGCAGCGCGTCCAGGCCCGCGCCGGTGAAGCGGTAACCGCGGGCCTCGTCGGGGTCCGGCGCCATCCACTGCAGACGCAGCGCGTGGTCGTGCAGGCGCACGCCCCAATGGCCAGCCAGGTGGTCGTAGCAACGGCGGGCCTGTCGAAGCGCAGGCGGCGTGCTGGGCTCGAAGCGAGGACGCGGCAGCCCCGCCAGCACCAGCATCGCCTCCAGCGCCTGGGCGACCTCGGGCCCGGCGAGCCGGTAGTAGCGGTGCTTGCCCTGCGCCATGCAGCCGACCAGGCCCTGTCCGAGCAGCTTGGCCAGATGCGCGCTGGCGGTCGACGCGGCCACGTCGCCGACGGCGGCCAGTTCGGTCGCCGTGCGCGCATGGCCGTCCATCAGGCAGCAGAGCATGCGCGCGCGTACCGGCTCGGCCATGCTGGCGGCGATGTGGGCCAGCGCCTCGTCGGCGGTGGGGGCGTCAATCATGCTTCGATGCTAAGCGAAGCGTTCCTGGCGATCCATCGCGAAGATTCCCCCATGACCTCCTCCTGCCCCTTCCATTCGCCGCTGCTCGATCCCGACCTGCGCATGCGGCCGCCCGGCGAGCCGCTGCCGCCGCCGCTGCGCGCGCACGGCGGGCCGCTGGCCGACGTCTTCGCGCGCTGGCTGCGCCAGCGCGACGACACCGCGCATGCGCCCGAGAAGGCGGCGCTGACGCGCGCGCTGCAGGCGCTCTCGGACGATGACGTCCGCGCCCATGCGCGGCGACAGGCCGCGATCGCGCTGCAGGGCGGCTGGTCGCATTGGTCCTGGGCCGTTCCGGCGTCGACGGTCGCGAGCCTGCTCGGCCTCGAGATCCGAGATGTCGACGCGCAACGACGGCTGCATGCCGCCCTGCGCGCGATGGCGGCCGGCCTGGGCGCGAGTGCCGGCACCGACGCGGTCCGCGCGGGCGGCGACGCCGTCGCCGGATGGCTGAAAGCGCTCGACGATGCGGAGCGTCTTTCACCGGACGCGCCATTGCAATGGACCTTGCTTCGACACGCGGCCCCTGAGCGATGGACAGACCGCGCGGCGTTCACCGCCAACCGGCTGGCGCTGATCTGGCAGAGCCACGAGGCGGGCGCGGCACTGCTCGGGCACGCACTGCTCGAATGGCGGGCCACCGGTCGCATGCCCTCCCGGGACGGACTGCTCCGCATCGCCCGCGACGACGGGGCCGTGCGCGTGACCCGGCGCTTCGACGTGCGACACGTCCCCGCCGAGCCCGTGAGCGTGCCGCTGTCCGGCACCGACCATCCCTTCGGCGACGGCGCCCACCGCTGTCCCGGGCAAGGCCTGACACTCACCAGCCTGCTCGCGGCACTGAACTGGCTCTCGGAGCAGACCGGCCTGCGCCTTCCGGAGCCGGCCGCACCGCTGTCGCTGCCCAACATGGACATCCCGCAATTCCTGGACATCCTGGACATCCTGGACGACCAGGACAACCTGGACAAGGAGCCCCGCTCATGATCGCCGTCATCTTCGAAGTCATCCCCAGCGCCGATGGACGCGACCGCTACCTGGAACTCGCCGCGGAACTCAAGCCTCTGCTGCAGGAGGTCGACGGCTTCCTCAGCATCGAACGCTTCCAGAGCCTGACCGATCCCGACAAGCTGCTATCGCTGTCCTTCTGGCGCGACGAGGAGGCGGTGCGCGAGTGGCGCCGCATCGAGGCGCATCGCGGCGCGCAATCCGAGGGCCGCGCCGGCGTCTTCGCCGACTACCGGCTGCGTGTCGCGTCGGTGCTGCGCGACTACGGCATGACCGAACGCGAGCAGGCGCCACCGGACAGCCGCGAGCGGCATCGCGGATGAGCCCGCCGCGCTCCCGGGCAGGCGCGCGTCGCGCCGGGCCTTGCGCGTAACGCTCGTAACGCGCCTTCCGCCGGGGTGTCGTCGTCCGCTCCGACGATTTCGTCGCACGATCCGTCCCGGCGTCGGGCAGCGCGCCGAGAATCGCCGCCGCTCACACGACACGGCCTCGAGGCCCGACTCCGCTCATGTCCTCCCCTTCCCTGCCCGCCACGGGTTCACCGCGCCAGCACGGCCTGGACACGCTGCGCGCCGCCGCCATCCTGCTGGTCTTCGCGTACCACTACCAGGTCTTCGTCAGCGGCGCACCGACCTTCGGCTGGCTGAGCCGCATCGGCTGGACAGGCGTCGACCTGTTCTTCGTGCTGAGCGGCTACCTGATCGCGAACCAGCTGATGGGCGGCATGAAACGGGGAGCAACTCTCGCTGCCGCGCTTCTACGGGCGGCGCCTGCTGCGCACGCTGCCCAACTTCTACGTGGTGCTGGCGCTGTACTGGCTGTTCCCGCAGGTGATGGGCGGACGCGAGCCGCCGCCGCTGTGGCGCTTCCTGACCTTCACCCAGAACATCGCGCTGACGCCGGGCACCGCCTTCTCGCATGCCTGGTCGCTGTGCATCGAGGAGCAGTTCTACCTGGTGCTGCCGGCGGCGCTGATGCTGGGTGCGGCGCTGAAGCGCCACCGCCGCGCGCTGGCCTGGTCGCTGATCGGCGTGCTGACGCTGGCGGCCGTCGTCTGGCGCGACCACCTGTGGCGCCTGTACGGCACGCAGGACCCGTCGCTCGGCTACTACCCGCACCTGTACTACGGCAGCCTCGCGCGACTCGATGAATTCCTGCCCGGCGTCGCGATCGCGTTGATGAAGCACGGCCACGCGGACCTCTGGGCGGCGCTGATGCGGCGCGCGAGGACGCTGCTCGCGATCGGCGTGGCGGCCAGCCTCGGCATGCTGACCCTGATGCTGCACGGCTACTACATCGACGACTACGGCTACGGCCATGCGATGAGCAGCTGGGGCTACAGCGCGCTGGCCTGGAGCTTCGGGCTGATGGTGCTGGCCGTGCTCCCGCCGCAAGGGCCGATGGCGTGTGTCCAGGTCCCCGGTGCCAACGCGCTGGCGCGCTGGTCGTATGCGCTGTACCTCACCCACAAGCCGATCGCCTTTGCGCTGGTCAAACCGCTCGCGGCGATCGGCCTGATGCGCGCCTCGGGCTGGACGGTGCCGGTGATCGCGGCGGCCTGCCTGCTCGGCGGCTGGCTGCTGTACCGGTGGGTGGAGCTGCCGTTCCTGGCCTTGCGGGACCGCTGGATCCCGTCGCAATTCGCCGAGGCCCCGCGTGCTACAACGGCGGATCCAAGGAGTCCTCAGCATGCGTAGCCTTCGTCCTTCCGGCCATTCCCGTCCTGCCCGCCGCACGGCGATCCTGTCCATCGGCGCTGCCGCGCTGGCCCTCGTGGCCTCCGCGTGCATGGCCGCCAGCGCCGAGGAGATCGGCGAAGTCAGCACGGTGTTCAAGTTCGTCGGCCCGAACCACAAGATCGTCGTCGACGCCTACGACGATCCCGCCGTGAACGGCGTGACCTGCTTCGTGTCGCGCGCGAAGACCGGTGGCATCAAGGGCGGTCTCGGCCTGGCCGAGGACAAGTCGGAAGCGTCGATCGCCTGCCGCGCCGTCGGCCCGATCAGCTTCCCCAAGCCGCTGCCCAAGCAGGAAGAAGTCTTCTCGGAGCGTTCCTCGCTGGTGTTCAAGCGGCTGCGTGTCGTCCGCATGGTCGATGCGAAGCGCAATACGCTGGTCTACCTGACCTACTCGGACCGCGTGATCGAAGGCTCGCCACAGAACAGCGTGACCGCGGTGCCGGTGGATCGGGGGACCGTCATTCCGGTGAAGTGAGGACCGCCAAGGGGGCCATGGCGGCGGTCGGGCCATGGGGCCGCCGCTGATCCTCACCGAGGGACGTCACCGACCGTTCCCGGCACTGGCGGCGCCACGCGCCGTCATCCGAGCGGCGCATCCGTGCTGACGGTCACCGCGCGCCACGCGTCGATCGACGCGGTCATCGACGTCAGCTTCTGTTGCACCAGCCCCAGCGCGTCGCTGCCCAGCAGCAGATGCGCAGGCGGCTGCTCCGCGCCGACGGCGAGGTCCACGATCACGCCCGCGGCCAGCGCCGGATCCCCCAGCTGACGACCGCTCACGGCCTGCCGCCGCGCGCGGATCGGGTCGAAGATCGCGTCGTAGTCGGCGATGCTGCGCCCGGACCGGACCATCGACCGTCCCGCCCAGTCGGTCCGGAAGGACCCCGGCGCGATCGCGGTGACGGTGATGCCCAGGTCCGCGACCTCCTTGCCCAGCGCCTCGGAGAGGCCCTCCAGCGCGAACTTGCTGCCGCAGTAGTACGTGATGCCCGGCATCGTGATGAAGCCGCCCATCGACGTCGTGTTGAAGATGCGACCCGAACGACGGCCTCGCATGAACGGCAGCACCGCCTTCATCATCGCCACCGCCCCGAAGACGTTGACCTGGAACTGGCGCAGCAGGTCGTCGATCGGACTCTCCTCCAGGATGCCCTCGTGCCCGTAGCCCGCGTTGTTGATGAGGATGTCGACCGGGCCCACCTCGGCCTCGATGGCCGTCACCAGCGGCGCCGCCAGCGCCAGCGCCGTCACGTCGTGCAGACGTGCGTGCGCCCGGCCCGGACAGAGCCGCTCGAACGCCTGCGCCGCTTCGGCGTTGCGCACCGTGCCGACGACGACGTGGCCGTCCGTCAGCGCGCGCTGCGCGATCGCGCGTCCGAAGCCGCTGCTGACGCCGGTGATGAGGAAGGTCTTGGCGGATCGCGCCGTCGACGGCGGACAGTTGGTGGGGGTCGTGTTCATGGCAGGGAATGCTAGGAATCGCCGGGCCGTTTGCGCAGGCCCAGGGGCCTGCCGGTCTTGCCTATTCCTCCATGCTGCCGCCGACCGGTCCTCACGGAGACGAGAATTCACGGCATCCCATGACCGACGACCACCGCCAACGCCAGATCCGCGACCTGCTGCGCCAGCTGGCGCCGGACGAGGGCTACACCGTGAGCCCCATCGACTCGGTCCGGTGGCTGCGCAGCAACCGCCCGCTCGACCGCACGCCGGTGCTCTACGAGCCGGGCATCGTCTTCGTCTGCCAGGGCCGCAAGCGCGGTTTCGTCGGCGATCGGACGATCGTCTACGACGCTCGGCACTACCTGGTGGTCGCCGTGCCGGTGCCGTTCACGATGGAGACGGACGCCAGCGAGGCGGCGCCTCTGCTGGCCGTCTACCTGCGACTGGACCAGACGCTGGCGGCGGAAGTCGCCCTCGCGATCGATCGGAGTCGAGGGGCGCGCGACGATGACTCGAGCGCGCCCGGAGCGCTCGGACTCGAGGCTTCACCCATGGACGACCGGATCGAGGCCACGCTGCTGCGCTTCCTCGAAGCGATGGCGGATCCCGTCGAGACCGCCGTGCTGGGGCCCGCGCTGCTGCGCGAGCTGTACTTCCGCGTGCTCGACGGCCCCCAGGGGGCGACGCTGCGCAGCGTGCTCGGCGAGCGCGGGCACCTCGGGCGCATCGCCCTGGCGCTCCGGCGCATCCATGCGGACTTCGCCGAGCCGCTGGACGTCTCGCGCCTGGCGCGCGAGGCGGGCCTGGGACTCGCCGCTTTCCACGCCCACTTCAAGGCGGTCACGCAGACCACGCCGATGCAGTACCTGAAGTCGACGCGGCTCCACCGGGCGCGCCTGCTGATGCTGCGGCAGGGCATGACGGCGGCCGCGGCCGCCGACCGCGTCGGATACGCGAGCGCCTCACAGTTCAGCCACGAGTTCCGCCGCCTGTTCGGGCAGGCGCCACAGGCGGAAGTCGCGCGCCTGAAGGCCTCGTTCGCCCTGCCGGCGCAGGACGACGG
Source organism: Roseateles chitinivorans (assembly GCF_050632145.1). Classification (GTDB taxonomy): domain Bacteria; phylum Pseudomonadota; class Gammaproteobacteria; order Burkholderiales; family Burkholderiaceae_C; genus Roseateles; species Roseateles chitinivorans_B. The sequence continues at coordinate 2,148,838 of NZ_CP192577.1, read as the reverse complement.
ACCGTTCGTGTCCTCTCACTGAGCGGCAACTTCGGGCGTCGCCTGGCGGGCGACGTCGAATCCCTCGTCGATCCAGCCCGTCAATCCGCCGATCATCAGCTTCACCGGCCGCCCGAGCGTCGCAAGCCGGATCGCGCCGCGGTGCGCGCCGTTGCAATGCGGACCGGCGCAGTAGACGACGAACAGCGTGTCCATCGGGTACGCGGCCATCTTGCCCTCGGTGATCTTGCCGTGCGGCAGGCTCACCGCGCCGGGCACGTGGCCGCGGGCGTGGAGCTCGTGGCTGCGGACATCGAGCAGCACGAAGTCCTCGACGCCGCGCGCGAACGCGTCGTGCACGTCCCAGCAATCGGTCTCGAAGGCGAATGCCTGCGCGAAGTGCGCGAGTGCCTGGGCGCTGGGCGCGGCGGGAACGGCGGAGATGTTCGAGCTCATCGGGGTTTCCTTCAGCGGTGTTGTATCGACGAGGGTCAGTGTCGTGAGATCCTCCGGATCGATCGAGTGGCAGGAAAGACATTGACCGGTAACATCGCGCCATGCCACGTGAGACCGCCACCACTCGATCCCAGGCCCGGCCCCTTCCTGCCTCGTCGACACCGGCGAAGCCGCCTCTCGTCGCGATCCTCGCGTACGACCGGCTCTGCATGTTCGAGTTCGGCTGCGCCGTCGAACTCTTCGCGCTCGACCGCCCGGAACTCGGCGTCGCCTGGTACCGCCATGCGATCTGCGCCGCGGAGCCCGGCCCGCTGCGCGGGACCGGCGGCGTGCGCATCGAGGCCCCGCACACGCTGGCGATGCTGCGCCGCGCCGACACCATCGTCATTCCCGGCTGGCGCGACGCCGCCGAGCGGCCGCCCGGAGCGCTGCTCGACGCGGTGCGCGCCGCCCATGCGCGCGGCGCCAGGCTGTGCACGATCTGCTCCGGCGTCTTCGTGCTCGCGCATGCGGGGCTGCTCGACGGCAAGCGCGCGACCACGCACTGGCGTTACGCAGAGCGGCTCGCGCGGGAGTTCCCGTCGATCGAGGTCGATCCGTCCGCGCTCTACGTCGACGAGGGCGCGCTGATCACCTCGGCGGGATCCGCCGCGGGGCTCGACATGCTGATGCACCTGGTGCGACGCGATCACGGTCCGCGCATCGCCAACGCCGTGGCGCAGCGGCTGGTGATGTCGCCTCACCGCGACGGCGGGCAGGCGCAGTTCGTGCCCCGGCCGATGCCCTCCGAGGAGGCCAGTCCCATCGCCGTGCTGCAGGACTGGCTGCGCGCGCATCCGCGCGAGCTGCACACCGTCGCGTCGATGGCCCGTCAGGCCGCGATGAGCGCCCGCACGCTGCAGCGCCGCTTCAAGGACACCACCGGCCTCGCACCGCTCGAATGGCTGACCCGGGAGCGCGTCGCCATCGCCAAGGAGTTGCTGGAGACGCGCGAGGCGCTCGACGTCGAGGCCGTGGCGGACCTCGCCGGCCTGGGCTCGCCGGAGTCGATGCGGCGGCATTTCCGGCTGATGGGGCTGCCAGCGCCGTCACGGTATCGACGCCAGTTCGGCTGAACGCGCAGATCGTCAGCGGAACACGACGCAGGCGGCACCCGGCATGGCGATGAAGCGGCCGTCGAAGCGCGGCAGCGCCGTGCCCTCGAGTTCGAACACGCAGATCTGGTGACTGCGCTGCAGACAGACCCACAGCTCCCGGCCATCCGGGCTGACGGTCGCGCTGCGCGGGTAGCTCCCTTGCGTCCAGGTCTCCCCTCCCCAGGCGGGTCGTCCCGCCTCGTCGAGATCGAAGACGGCGATCGCATCGTGCAGACGGTTCAGCGCGAACAGTCGACGACCGTCCGCCGCCATGAGCAAATCCGATGCGTAGCTCAGGCCCTCGAAGCCCGCCGGCAGGCTGCTGAGGCGCAGCCGATGCGTGAGACGGCCCGCCTCGTCCAGGCCCAGCCAGTCGAGCGCGTTCGCCTGCTCGTTGAGCAGATAGACATGGCCGTCGTTGCGGGGATGGAAGACGAAGTGACGCGGCCCGGAGCCCGCCGGGAGCACGAGACCTTCCAGCTCCACGGGCTCTGCCATGCCGGTCCCGAGTCGCCACGCCCGAAGCAGATCGCGTCCGAGGTCCGTGGCCAGCATCAGCGGCCAGCGCGGATGGAAGCGGGCCATGTGCGCGTGCGCGGCCGCGGTCTCGGTCTCGGTGCCGTTCCCGGTCGCGGCGGCGCCGACACCGGACCGGGGCGCGATGACGGCATCCGGCGCCCGGAGCGCCCCATCCGCGCCGATCGCGGCCCGGCGCAGGGAGCCATCGCCGTAGTGCGCGATCCACGCGTGCCCGCCCTCGACGCGGGCGTCCAGCGCCAGATGCACCGGCAACGCGCCGCCCGTCGCGTGCCGCGACAGCAGCGTCAGCGCGCCTGCCGCATCGACATCGAAGGTCGCGAGCTCGTGCCCGTCCTCCAGCAGGGCGTGCAGACGCCGGCCGCCGTCGGTCAGGTGCAACCACGTCGGGCTGCCCGGCACGGCCGCCGCGAGGCGCGCGTGCACGCGGCCGTCGGCGTCGCGCACCAGCGCGTGGATCCCGCCGCACTGCGGCGCATAACCGCCGGCGTACGCGAACGGCAAGCCCTCGGGCGGGGGAGCAGGGATCATGGGGGTCGAGGGGGTCATCGGAGCGCGACTTTACGGCCACAATGCCCCGTCACGACCAGCTCCAGCCCGCCTCGCCGGCGGGCGCCGCGCGTATGCGTTTCGACGTCCCGACGCTGTTCAGCCTGATGCTGATCCAGTCCCTGGCGCTGGCGCTGCTGCTGCCGCTGCTGCTCGGCTGGTGCGACAGCATCGCCGCCCGTCGCGCGCAACTGAGCGCGGCCGCGCAGGCCGCCGGCTGGGCCTTGCTGCTGCTGCCGCCCGACGGCATGCGCCTGACCGCGATCGTCGCGCTCGGGCTGCTCAGCGGCAGCGTCACGCTGCTGTGGATGGCCGCCGACCGCTGGCTGCCCGGCCGACTCGGCCGGCTCTTCCAGTACGGCATGCCGGCGCTCGTCATGGTCGGCTACGGCGCCGGCTGGGACAACTACGCGCTGCGCCTGGCCTGGTCCAACGGCTGCATCGGGCTGCAGATGCTGGCGCTCGGGGCCAGCCTGATGCAACCGGTCAAGCGCGGTCCGGTCGGCAACCTGCGCTGGCGGCTGCTGTTCACCGTCAGCCTCGGCCTGCTGGCGGTGCTGAACCTGGCGCGCGCCTACCTCGCCGGCTTCGACACGGCCCACCTGCCCAGCTTCGACGCGCCGCATCCGCTCAACATGATCTTCGCCGTCGCCGCCAACGTCTGCGTGCTGTCCGCCGCGGTCGCGGTCCTCGTCGCCTGGCGCGGGGAGAGCGAAGCCGAACTGCGCCGCCTCACGCAGATCGACGCGTCCACCGGCCTGGCCAACCGGCGCGCATTCCAGCAGCGGTCGGTCGACATGATCTCGATGGCCCGCCGCTACAGCGAGCCGCTGATGCTGCTCGTCATGGACCTGGACGGCTGCAAGGCGATCAACATGACGCACGGCGAGGCCAAGGGGACCAGGCCATCGCGCTGTTCGGCCGCTGCCTGGACGAGCAGAAGCGCCTGGGCGACGTCGTCGCCCGGATCGACGGCCAGCGCTTCGCCGTGCTGATGGCGCGCTCCGACCTCGTCGGACCGCCCGCGCTCGACCGGCGGCAGCGCGAGGCGCTGCTGGAACTCGCGCCGCGCGAACTCGGCTTCACGCTGGGCTACTCCGCCGGATGGGCCAAGCTGCGCAACGGCGACCGCAATATCGAGGACCTCCTGCACCGCGCCGAAGCGGCGCTCTACGCCGCCAAACGCCAGGGAAAGGGGCGCCTGTGCGCCGAACCGGGGCTCGAGGCCGAGCTCAGCGTGGCCGTGCCCGCCTGAAGAGGGCCCCCGCGCTCCCGGCGCCAGCGGCTGCGGCGGCGCCTGGACAGGGCCCGATCGAGCCCGATCGGGCCCAGGCCTCCCGGCTCGGGGTCCTCCGGGCGTGACGCGCTTCACGCACACCGCTCCGGTCGCGCGGCAATCGCCCAGTCGATGTGCGCCGGCGCCCGGTTGGCATGACGTTTGCATCAGGGTTTTCCAGGTCCCAGCACCCTCCACGAAAGGGGTCGGGACGACGTTGTACCCAGACCTGGAGTTCCCGCCATGCATGTCGCCCTCAGCCCCACGGCCGTTCACGCTCGAGCCCCGCGCGCCCTCAATCCGCTGGCCAGCGATGCCGCCGCGTCGCAGCACCTGCAGCGCGCGCCGATGGAGGTCGTCAAGCTGACCTCCCGCGACCTGCAATGGCTGCCCGCCCTGACGACGCTGCTGATCGACAACGTCCATCTCGGCGCCACGCTGGGCTTCCTGGCCCCGCTGTCGCGCTACCAGGCGCTGGACTACTGGCATGGCGTCTTCGCGCGGCTGGGCCAGCACCACATGCTGTGGATCGCCTGCGAGTCCGAAGGCCCCGGCCGCCTGCTGGGCGCCGTCCAGCTGTCGCTGTGCCCGCTGGCCAATGCGCACCACCGCGGGGAAGTCCAGCGGCTGATGGTGCACAGCCAGGAACGCAGCCGCGGCGTGGCCGGCCAGCTGATGTCGCGCCTGGAATGCGCGGCGGCGACGCAGGGGCGTTTCCTGCTGCAGCTCGAGACCTGCGCCGATTCCCAGGCGGAAGCGGTGTTCGCGCACCTGGGCTGGCAGCGCGCCGGCCAGATCCCCGATCACTGCCACGGCGCCGAGGGCCAGCTGCAGGCCGCCGCGCTGTACTACAAGCGCCTGCCGCATCTGGTCTGAGCCGCAGCGCCGGACGCGCGGACGTCCGGCACATCGGGGCCTGCGCTCGGGCGGGCGTCGCTCGGCGCGCCTCAAGCGCCTCCTGAGCGCCTCCTGAGCGCCGTCGGAGCACCGTCGTCAACGCGCAGCCAGCAGGCCCGCCAGCAGCGCCTCGACACGCTTCGCCCGCGCCGCGACACCGCCCAGCGCGGCGAGGCCGCCCTGCTCCAGCATCACCAGCCCATGCAGCCCGGCCCAGAGCGCCGCGGCGCGCGCGGCCGGCAACGCCGCCGAGGCGATCAACCCGTCCAGGCCCGCGATCAGCGATTCACGCAGGGCGACCGGCGTGTCCAGCATCAGCAGACGGTAGTCGTGCGGGTGCTGCAAGCCCCAGTTCACGAAGGCCCTCGCCACCGCCGCGGCTTCGCCGCCTGAGGCCGCGCCGTCCGACGCCCCCTGCAGCCGCGTGAGCAGCGTCCGCAGGCTGTCATCGGCAAGACGGGCGAGCAACTCCCCCTTGTCGTGGAAGAAGCTGTAGAGCGTCGCGTGGGAGTACCCCACCGCCGCCCCCACGTCGCGCAGCGTCAACGCGTCCGCGCCCCGCTCGGCGAAGAGCTCGCGCGCCGCGGACAGGATCCCCGCTTCCAGCGCGAGCTTGTGCGCGGCGCGCCGCTGCTGGGAGGCGGTGGGCGGGACGCCCGCGTCGAGGGCGGCCCCCGCGTCGGCGTCGAGGTCGAGGCCGAGGTCGCCCTCGTTCTTCGCCTTGCGCTGCGCCTGCCGCTTGAGCGGCCCGTCCGGCCTGGCCACCTTCTGCCGCACACGCGGCTGGGGCTTGGCCTGGGGGCGCGCATCGGCCGGGCCCGTCGGCCCCGCCTGCACGACGCCCGGGGTGTTGTGCAGGCCCTTCGGACCGCTCGGGCGCGGATCCGGCATCGGCGCGCGGCTGCCGCTTGTGGATTTGCTAACCATTGGTTAGTATTTGATCGACGGTTTGAATGAAGACTGAACGATGCCACAACTGCCTGCGATTGACCATGCCAACGCGACAGCCGCAGGGCCGGTGCTCGAAGCCGTCCCTGTCACGCACCCCGATGCGGTGCTGCTGATGCACCAGCTCAACCAGCGGTTGGCCTCGCTCAGCGGCGATTCCGGCGCCAGCGGCTTCGAGCCCGCGTCGATGCCGGCGGGGCGGTCGGTGTTCCTCGTGGCACGCGGCGCCGACGGCGCGCTGCTCGGCTGCGGTGCGATCCGCCCGCTCGCGCAGGCGGGCGATGCGCCGGTGGGCGAGCTCAAGCGGATGTTCGCCCGCGACGGCACGCGCGGCATCGGTGCCGCGCTGCTCGTGGCGCTGGAACGCGAGGCCCTTGGGATGGGGTATCGCGCGATCTGGCTGGAGACGCGCCGCGTCAACGGGCGCGCGCTGCGCTTCTATCGACGGCACGGCTACTCGGAGATCCCCAACTACGGGAGCCACGTCGGCCGCGAGGACGCGGCATGCCTCGGCAAGTCCTTGCGGGTCGCCGCCGCCAGCGCGCCAGTCCCCACCTTCCCGCCGTTGAACCCGGAACCCAAGGACCCCTCATGGACCTGATCGAACTGCGCGCTACCGACCGCGACTGGATGCCGGCGCTCGGCGAGCTGTTCTTCGACGTCGTCGACGGCGGCGGCTCGCTGGGATTCCTCGAGGACGTCGACGAGGCGCAGATGCGCGAATACTGGGAAGGCGTGTTCGACCAGCTTGGTCCGCGGCATCGGCTGTGGATCGCGCGCGACGGCGATCGCGTGCTCGGCACGGTGCAGCTGTCGATCTGCGGCAAGCCCAATCAGCGGCATCGCGCGGACGTGATGAAGCTGATGGTCCATCGCGACGCGCGGCGGCGCGGCGTCGCCGTCCAACTGATGTCCGTGCTCGAACAGGCCGCGCGGGATGCCGATCTCAGCCTGCTGACGCTCGACACCGAGGCCGGATCGGCCGCGGAGACCTTCTATCAGTCGCAAGGCTTCCAGCGCGCCGGCGAGATCCCGTCCTTCGCCGCCAACCCCCAGGGGGCGCTGCAATCCACCGCGCTGTACTGGAAACGGCTGGACTGAGCGGGAACCGGCGGGACTGAGGCCCGGCAGCACGTCCGGGCTTCCGGACTTCCGGGCGCCTGCCTCAGCGCGACAAGCGCATCAACTTGCCGCCGTCGGTCACCGTCAGCAGCGCGCCGTCGCGCGCCTGGATCACGTCGCGGAAGCGTTCGCCGAGGTCCCCGAACATCTTCTCCTTGCCCGTGACCGTGTCGCCGTTCAGCGCGATGCGCCACAGCGCCGTGCCGGCCAGCGAGCCCGAGATCAGCTGCCCGCGCCATTCGGGGAACAGGCTGCCCGTGTAGAAGACCAGCCCCGCCGGCGCGATCGAGATCGGCGTCCAGGTGGTCAGCGGCTCGACATAGGCCGGCGCATGCGTGCCCCCGCCGATGCGGCAGGCGTCGCCGACCGGCGAGCCGTACTCGCAGCCGTAGCTCTTGACCGGCCAGCCGTAGTTCTGGCCGGCGCGCGCGATGTTGACCTCGTCGCCGCCCTGCGGACCGTGCTCGGTGATCCACAGCTCGCCGGTCTGCGGATGCAGCGCCGCGCCCTGGATGTTGCGGTGGCCGTAGCTCCAGATGCCCGGCTTGGCGCCCGCGGCGAAGCTCGGGTTGTCCGCGGGGATGCTGCCATCGCGGTTCACGCGGATCACCTTGCCCAGCGTCTGCTGCAGGTCCTGCGACGGGCTGCCCTTCATGCGCTCGCCGGTCGTGATGTAGAGCGTCTTGTCGCGCGCGAAGACCAGCCGCGAACCGTAATGCCCGCTGCCGTCGACCTTCGGCGCCTGGCGGAAGATCACCTGCACGCCGGCGAGGGCGTCCCCTCGAGCCGTCCGCGCGCGACCGTCGTGCCGGCCTTGCCGGCCTCGGTGCCGGTGCCCGCTTCCGAGTAGGAGAAGTAGACCCAGTTGCTGCCCGCGGTCGCGAAGTCCGGATCGATCGTGATGCCGAGCAGCCCGCCCTGCCCGCTGTCGAGCACCCTGGGCACGCCGGAGATCGTCGCCTCCGTCTTGCCGGCCGCGGACAGGCGCACGATGGTGCCGCCCTTCTGCGTCACCAGCAGCCGGCCGTCGGGCAGCTGCACGAGGCCCCAGGGGCGGTCGAGCGTGCTGTTCAAGGTCTGCATCGACGGCGCCGCCGCGCCGCCGCCGGGCTGGGCCGGCGCGGCGGTGTCGTCACCCCCGGCGCTCGCGCCGCTCCCTCCGCCGCAGGCCGTGGCCGCCATCGCGACCGCCAGCGCCGACATCCATTCCGCCACGCTCATGCCCGTTCTCCTTGTGCTGATCGAAGGGGCGGCCGAGGAACCCGCCACCCACGACGGCGTCACGACGCCGTGAAGACGATGAGTCTAGGCCGACCCCGCGTCGGAGTTGCAAGCGGATGCAATCGGTGCGCCCATGCCCCTCCCTTGTGAAGGCCGGGCGCTTCCTCTACGCTGGCCGCAGTCCGGCTCCAGACCCACGTCCAACTCTTGCCTGAGAGGAACGAGCCATGTCCCCCACTCCCTCCCCCGACACGGAAGGCCCCTCCGCCGGCAGCCCAGGCGGCGCCGCGGTGCCGCGGCATCCCGGCATCGCGGCGATCCGCACCCTCGCGCTGGCAGGTCCGGCCGGCGCCGGCAAGACCACGCTGGCCGAGGCCCTGCTGCTGAAGGCCGGCGCCATCAAGACCGCCGGCAGCATCGAGAAAGGCAGTACGGTCAGCGACCACGATCCGCTTGAGAAACGGATGCTGCATTCGCTGCAGGCCTCGCAGATGCACATCACGCACGACGGCCTGCGCATCCATCTCCTCGACACGCCGGGCGCGCCCGATTTCATCGGGCAGGCGCTGCCGGCACTCGAGGCGGTCGAGACGGTCGCCGTCGTCATCAACGCGCAGAACGGGCTGGAACTGATGGTGCGCCGGATGATGGACGCGGCGGCCGGACGCGACCTCACGCGGCTGATCATCGTCAACAAGATCGATGCGCCCGGCGTCGACGCGCAGGCGCTGCTCGGCCAGCTCCAGGAAGCCTTCGGTCGCGAATGCCTGCCGCTGAACCTGCCCGCCGCGGGCGGCACCCGGGTGCAGGACTGCTTCTTCGGCTGCAGCGGCGAGAGCGACTTCGGCTCGGTCGACGCGGCGCATCGCGCGCTCGTCGAGCAGGTCGTCGAGGTCGATCCGGATTTCGTCGACCGCTACCTCAACGACGGCGACGTGCCGGCCACCGAGCTGCACGCGCCGCTGGAACAGGCCTTCCGCGAGGGGCATCTGATCCCCGTCTGCTTCGTGTCCGCGCGCACCGGCGCGGGCGTGGCGGAGCTGCTCGACGTGATCGAGAAGCTGCTGCCCAACCCGTACGAGGCCAATCCGCCGCAGTTCATGCGGCGCGAGGGCGACGAGGCTGAACCGCTGATCGTCGCGATGGATCCGGCGCAGCATGTCGTCGCGCACGTCTTCAAGATCCAGTCCGATCCCTACCTCGGCAAGCTCGCGATGCTGCGCGTCCACCAGGGCACGCTGAGGAAGAACGCCCAGCTCTTCGTCGGTCACGCGCGCAAGGCGGTGCGGGTGGCGCATCTGTTCATGCTGCAGGGCAAGGAGCACGTGGAGATCGAGCAGGCGTTGCCCGGCGACCTGTGCGCGCTGGCCAAGATCGACGAGCTGCACTACGACGCGGTGCTGCACGACGCGCAGGAGGACGAGCACCTGCACCTGGCGCCGATCGCGCTGCCGACACCGGTGCACGGCGTGGCGATCCGGCCGAGCCGGCATGGCGACGAGCAGCGGCTGTGGGAGGTGTTGACGCGCCTGGTCGAAGAGGACCCTGCCTGCGCCTGGAGCGCGGAGGCAATGAGGAAGGACTCGGCCCGCAGGGCGGGGAGACGCTGGTCTACGGGCTGGGCGAACTGCACCTGCGGGTGCTGCTCGACCGGCTCAAGGAGACCTACAAGTTCGACGTCCAGACCCAGCCGCCGCGGATCGCCTACCGCGAGACGATCTCGGCGAAGGCGGAAGGCCATTACCGTCACAAGAAGCAGACCGGCGGCGCGGGCCAGTTCGGTGAGGTGTGGCTGCGCATCGAACCGCTGGAGCGCGGCGCCGGCTTCGAGTTCCGCGACGAGGTCAAGGGCGGCACGATCCCCGGCCAGTTCATGCCGGCGGTCGAGAAAGGCGTGCGGCAGGCGCTGGCGCAGGGCGTCGTGGCCGGGTATCCGGTGGTCGACCTGCGGGTGACGGTCTTCGACGGGAAACACCATTCGGTGGACTCCAAGGAAGTCGCCTTCATCACGGCGGGCAAACGGGCGCTGATCGCGGCGGTGCGCGAGGCCCGGCCGGTGGTGCTGGAGCCGATCGTGCAGGTCGAGATCAGCGCGCCGGAAAGCGCCACCGGCGACATCACCGGCGACCTGGCATCGCGGCGCGGCCAGGTGCTCGGGACGCGCGGCAGCGTGCCGGGGCAGCTCGGCGTCGACGGGCTGGTGCCGCTGGCGGAACTCAGCGCCTACCAGAACCGCCTCAACGCGATGACCAGCGGCCAGGGGCGCTACACGATGGTGCTGTCCCACTACGAGGCGGTGCCCCCCAATACGCAGGCGCAACTGGCGGCGGGCTATCACCTGAAGGACGAGGAATAGCGTCCGGAGGTTGCTCGCCTCTCTTCCGTAGCGCTACCACGCCGATGGGCACGGCGCGAGCCCCGGGGGCGGGGCCGGGCGATTGTGAACGAAGCTTTATCATTGGGGGATGTGTTCCGCCCACCGAGACGTCGCGCAGATCCGCCTGGACAACGCGATGCGCTTGTTCGACGAGTTTGTCTCCGCGACGATCAAACATCCCGATGCCGCCGCGCTGCGCGGCCTTGAGCGCCGTTTCGCCGAGCGCCTGCAGATCCAGCCCAGCTACTGGAGCCAGATCAAGAGCCGGTCGCGGCAGATCGGCGAGCGGCTGGCGCGCCAGTTCGAACAACTGACCCACAAGCCCAACGGCTGGATGGACCAGGAACACGGTCCGCTCGGCACCGCCGCACCGGCGGTCGGCGGTACCTCGCAGAGCAACACGGCTTTATCAAGCGCGAGCCGGCCCGCCCCGGCCGACAACTCCCCCAGCCTGCCGCAGGACGACGACGAACGCTTCATCGTCGGCCTGGTGCTGACTTACTACCGCCGGCACCCGCAACGGGCGCGCACGCGCCTGCTGGACCTGCTGGGCGAGGTGCTCACCCCGCCCGCACCGAACGCCCCCCGGCGCCGGCCCCCAAGGCCGCTGCGCCCGCGACCTCCGATGTCGACGACTGGCACAAGCTGCAGCGGAGCATCGCACCGCTGAAGGCCAAGAAGCGCTGACGCGCTTCCCCCGCCCCTCCCCCGCACTCTCCGCCCCTGATCCGATCGCGCCGGCAAGGCCGGCGCACGCCTGCGCGCGTCCCGTCGCCCTGGGACAACGCCCGAGCAAAATCACTTGCGCTTGATAATCAGATGTTTATCATCTGCGCAACTTTGAGCCCCCGCCGCAACGGCCGCGCTGTCTGGCGCCGTCCCGGGACCGAGGCGCTCAGGCTGTTCGACCCCATTCCGTCCCCTTTCCGTCTGTCATCACAGGAGGCTGCCATGGCCCAGTTCACCACTCCCCGTCCGCGTCTCGCCATCACACCGCGCAAGCCGCGCAATCCCTTCGTGGCCCTGGGCCACGGCCGTTCCGCGGGCCGTCACGGCCCCTCCGCCGGCGGCCGCCGCCAGCAGGAACAGCAGGCCCTGAAGCGCGCGCTTCAGCGGCACGACGACTTCAGCCCTTGAACGGGTAGCCTCCGACGGAACGGGATGTCTTCCCGGTCCGGCGCAGGCCGCCCAGGGAGACTAGAAATGCAAGAGATCACCTTGATGCCGGGCCGCATGCATGGCCTGGTCCGTCAGCAAAGCCTGCGGGGCTGGCTGGCGATCCTGCTGCTCAGCGCCGGCGGGCGCCTGATCAGCTGGGCCTGGCACGTCGCTCCGGCGGCGCGCCGGGAGGAAGCACCGGCCACCGGGCTGGAGTTCCATGTCGACGCCGATGGCGCCGGCCGGATCTACGTCGACGGCCAACTGCAGGGCACCCTCGCGGGTGTGCAACGGCTGTGATGCCGCTCTGGCTCGCGGTCGCCGTGGCCGCGGTGGGGATCAAGCTCGCAGGGGCCGAGCCGATATACGATGAACAACGTTCACCGTGCATCGCCGCCCACGCGACGACCCCGCTTCATGACCCAGAGCGCTCCGCCCGCTGCGTCTGCCCCGTCCGGGAACGGACCGGGAAGTCTGCAGACGCCGTTCCAGCCGCTGACCCGGCCCTTGCCGGATCTGGCGGCGTGGACGGCCCGCTTCCGCGACATGGAGATCCCGGTGCTGGCCAGCACGGCCGAGCAGCTGGAGCTCTGGCGCGCGAATGAGGACGCGGTCGATGCGCACCTGCTCGGCGAGTTCCTGAGCAAGGACCCGCTGATGACGCTCAAGCTGCTGGCGCATGCCGCGTCGCAGCGCTCCAGCCGGCTGCTGACCGACACCGAGACGGTCACGGCCGCGCTGGTGCTGATGGGCATCACTCCCTTCTTCAAGGCCTTCGGCGAACAGCCGACGGTCGAGCAGCGCCTGGCGGACCGGCCGGATGCGCTCGCCGGCATCCAGCGCGTGCTGCATCGCGCCGAACGCGCGGCCCGCTTCGCGCTGGGCTTTGCCGCGCACCGCGCCGACCCGGACGCGGCCGTCGTCCACAGCGCCGCGCTGCTGCACGATTTCTCCGAGATGCTGCTGTGGTGCGAGGCCCCCGACCTGGCGCTCGAGATCCAGCGTCGTCAGGAAGCCGACCCGACGTTGCGCAGCGTCGCGGCACAGCGGGCCGTGCTCAACGTGGAGCTCGGCGACCTGGAGCAGGCGCTGATGCGCACCTGGCATCTGCCGGAACTGCTCGCCCACATCGTCGACGACAAGAAGGTCCACGACCCGCAGGTCCGCAGCGTGATGCTGGCGGTTCGTCTGGCGCGGCACACGGCGCAGAGCTGGGAGAACCCGGCCGTGCCGGACGATCTCATCGAGATCGGCGAGCTGATGAGCCTCTCTCCGGCCCACACGCTGAAACTCGTCCACGAGGTCGACGGCGTCGTCTGATCCTCGCGCGGCGTTACGCTGCCCGCTTCACAAGACGCGGACACCGCGAGGAGACAGCACCATGGCCGGCCCCGATCAAGCGTTCTGGCAACAACGGTTCGAGACCGGACAGACCGGGTGGGATCGCGGTGGCCCGCATCCGCAGCTGGCGGTCTGGTTGAGCGAAGGCCTGCTCGGCAAGGGCCAACGGATCGTGGTGCCGGGCTGCGGTCGCGGTCATGAACTCGCGGTGCTGGCACGGGGAGGCCTCGACGTGACGGGGCTCGACTACACGCCGGCCGCCGTCGAGAGCGCCCGCGCCAAGCTCAAGGACGAGCATCTGCCGGGTCGCGTCGAGCAGGCGGACGTCCTGGCCTGGCGTCCGGATCAACCGCTCGACCTCGTCTACGAACAGACCTGCCTCTGCGCGCTGCACCCCGATCAATGGACGACCTACGCCGAGCAGCTGCAGCGCTGGCTGAAGCCCGGCGGACGGCTGCTGGCGCTGTTCATGCAGGCCCGACGCGAAGAGTCCGAGCAGGGTCAGGTCGTCGGCCCGCCGTACCACTGCGACATCAATGCGGTGCGCGCGCTGTTCCCGCTTGCCCTGTGGAAGTGGCCCGCACCGCCCTACGCGCAACGGCCCCATGAGCGGGGTTGGTTCGAGTTGGCCGTGGTGCTGGAACGCCGCTGACGGCGCATCCGGTCACACCGGCAGCGCGGTCGTGTTCTTCAGCCGGTCGAGCACGAAGCTCGTCTTGCAATCCTGCACGCTGGGATGACGCAGCAGCGTGTCGCTGATGAAGCGCGCGTAGTGGCTCATGTCCTCGACCAGCACGCGCAGCAGGTAGTCCATCTCCCCCGTCAGGGCGGCGCATTCCACCACTTCGGGCCAGGTCTGCACTGCCGCGCGGAACAGGTCCATCGGCGTGCGCTTGTGGCTCTCGGTGTGCTTCTCGAGCCGGACGTTGATGTAGGCCGTGAGCCCGAGCCCGACACGCTCCGGATTCACCAGGGCCACGTACGCGGTGATCACGCCGTCTTCCTCCAGCCGCCGGACCCGGCGCAATACCGCGGACGACGACAGGTTGACCTGCGCCGCCAACGCGTCGTAGGTCATGCGGCCGTCGGCCTGAAGGGCGTGGAGGATGCGTCGGTCGATCGCATCAAGCCCGATCTGCTTGTCCATGGCCGGATTCTTGCAGGATTCCTGCGTACCACCCCGTGACCACGACGTGGATCGCAGAAATCCTGCGCTTCCCACCTTCTACAGTGACGCCATCGCATTCCTGACCAGATCCCCTTGACCGGGGTTTCGGAGACACACATGGCATTCACCCCCTGGGACAACCCGATGGGCACCGACGGCTTCGAGTTCATCGAGTTCGCCGCCCCCGATCCCGCCGCGCTCGGCGCGCTGTTCACCTCGATGGGCTTCGTCGCCGTCGCCCGTCACCGCCACAAGGACGTGACGCTGTATCGCCAGGGCGATGTGAACTTCATCATCAACGCCGAGCAGGACGCGTTCGCGCAACGCTTCGCGCGGATGCACGGCCCGTCGATCTGCGCGATCGCGTTCCGCGTCAAGGACGCCGCCTTCGCCTATCGCCGTGCGCTGGAGCTGGGCGCCTGGGGCTTCGACAACAAGGCCGGCCCGATGGAGCTGAACATCCCGGCGATCAAGGGCATCGGCGACTCGCTGATCTACTTCGTCGACCGCTGGCAAGGCAAGAATGGTGCGGCCGCTGGCGAGATCGGCAACATCAGCATCTACGACGTGGATTTCGTGCCGCTGCTCGACGCCGAAGGCAAGCCGGTGCAGTCGACGCCCAAGGGCCACGGTCTCACCTACATCGACCACCTGACCCATAACGTCTTCCGCGGTCGCATGAAGGAATGGGCTGAGTTCTACGAGCGCCTGTTCAACTTCCGCGAGGTCCGCTACTTCGACATCGAAGGCAAATTGACCGGCCTGAAGTCCAAGGCCATGACCAGCCCCTGCGGCAAGATCCGCATCCCGATCAACGAGAGCAGCGACGACAAGAGCCAGATCGCGGAGTACCTGGACCTGTACCACGGCGAAGGCATCCAGCACGTCGCGCTCGGCACCGACGACATCTACGGCAGCATCGAAGGCATGCGCGGGACCGGTGTCGTCTTCCAGGACACGATCGAGACCTACTACGACCTGGTCGCCAAACGCCTGCCCGAGCACGGCGAGAACCTCGACGAGCTGCGCCGCCTGCGCATCCTGATCGACGGCGCCGCGCACCAGGGCGCGCCGCACGAGCTGCTGCTGCAGATCTTCACCAAGGAAGTGATCGGGCCGATCTTCTTCGAGATCATCCAGCGCAAGGGCAACGAGGGCTTCGGCGAAGGCAACTTCAAGGCGCTGTTCGAGAGCATCGAGCTCGACCAGATCCGCCGCGGCGTGCTGAAAGCAGACGCCTGATCGCCGACTGACTCAACCCGCCCTGCTCACCTTCTGCGGTGCGCTCAGGGCGGGCTCTTCGAGCAGTTGCAAGGCCCGCTCGAACGCCTGCGGCTCGAACACCAGTTGCAGATGTCCGCGCGCCGGGAGGTGCAGGACACGGGCGCCCGGCAGGATCGCCGTCTCCGCCGGGAACACGATCTGGTCGCAGTGCCCGTAAAGGCAATCGAAGTGGCCGGCGAACTGCGCGGGCTCATCGCGGGCCATCTGGTTCAGCCATTCCGAGTCGCCTCGCATCTGGCGGGCGTTCTCGGTGGTGCCGAGTTTCGCCAGCAGCGTGCCGTGATGCGGCGTGCCCAGCGTCAGGATGCGGTGGATGCGATCGAGGGCATGGCCCTGACTGCGCCACCAGGCGCGGGCGCTCAAGCCGCCCATGCTGTGCGCGACGATCAGCGGCGCCAGACCGGTGCGCTCCTGCAACGTGCGCATGGCGGCGTCGATCTGGGGCGCGTAACGGTCGATCGAGCCGAACGCCGGCTCCTGCGTGACTGCGATGAAGGGGACGCCCCGCACGCGCAACGCCTTCATCCAGGCGTTCCACATGCCGCGATTGCAGTTGTAGCCGTGCAGGAGCACCACGCCGCGGCGACCGCGCGCCTGCGCCGCCTCAGGCAGCAGATCGGGCTCCCGGTGCTCGGCCCATGGCTGGTGCCAGCAGAACACTTTCGTCACGACGACGACCTCGCGCCACCAGGCTTGCAGCAAGTCCCCCAACGGAGCGGTCGGCAGCCCCGGCGCCGGCGGCACGACGCGCAGGACCAGGAAGTGCGGCAGCATCGTCAGCGGCGGTCCGAGCACGAACAACGCCAGCACCGCGATGCCGATCCAGGCGCCCCAGTGACCAACCGCCCACAGGGCCAGCAGCGGACCGACGATCCAACGAAACACGGAAAAGAGGCGCTGCAGCCGGCCGTTCATCCGGACTCCCGGGAAAAGGATCGAGTGTAGGGGCGGGCTAGACCAGCGCTTCGCTTCGGAAAATCCTCAGATCGACGGCCCTGCGCGTCGGAGCACCAGCGTTGTCCCTCACGTGACGAGCCTGCCTAGGGCATCCCCGCTACGACGAGGCCGTGCCAGCCGCCAGCATCGGCAGTTCCTCCGGGGCTTGCCCCTCCACACACCAAGAACGCGACGAGGAGACATGACTGCAACGCACACCGACAAGCCCTGGCTGAAAAACTATCCGCCCGGCGTTCCCGCTGAGATCCCCGTCGATGTCTATCCCTCGCTGGTGGCGCTCCTTGAAGAGGCCTTCCGAAAGCACGCACGCCGCGACGCGGCGGCCTGCATGGACCAGCGCCTGACCTTCGCGCAAGTGGACGAACTCTCCGCCGCGCTGGGTGCCTGGCTACAGCAGCGCGGCCTGTCCCGAGGTGCACGCGTGGCCATCATGATGCCCAACGTACTTCAGTACATGGTGACGATCGCCGCGATCCTGCGTGCAGGGTATGTCGTGGTCAACGTCAATCCGCTGTACACGCCGCGCGAGCTCGAGCATCAGCTGAAGGATTCCGGCGCCGAAGCGATCATCGTGCTCGAGAACTTCGCCAAGACCTTGTCGGAGGTCATCGATCGGACGCAGGTCAAGCACGTGGTCCTCACCGGACTCGGCGACATGCTGGGTTGGTGGCGTCGGCCGTTGATCAACTTCGTGATCCGGCACGTGAAGAAGATGGTGCCGGAGTTCCGCTTGCCGCTCACCGGCGGCCGCACCGTCACACGCTTCAACAAGGCTTTGACAGACGGGGCCGGCTTGTCGCTCAAGCCCGTCCACGTGGGCGCCGAAGATCCCGCATTCCTCCAGTACACCGGCGGGACGACGGGCTTGTCGAAGGGGGCCACGCTGCTCCATCGCAATGTCGTCGCCAACATCCTCCAGAGCGAAGCGTGGTTTGCGCCGATGCTCGGCAAGCTCGGCGACAAACCCTTGACCATCGTCTGCGCGCTGCCGCTTTATCACATCTTCGCGCTGACGGCCTGCTACATGCTGGGGGCGCGCATGGGGATCATGAATCTCCTGATCCCGAACCCGCGCGATATTCCCGGCTTGATCGCCACCCTGCGCAATTACCGCGTGAACATGTTCCCCGCGGTCAACACGCTCTTCAATGCGTTGGCCAACGATCCGGCGTTCGCGAAGCTCGATTTCAGCGAGCTGGTGATCTCGAACGGCGGAGGCATGGCCGTTCAGCAAGCCACGGCGGAGAAGTGGGCCCGCATCACCGGTTGCCCCGTCGTCGAGGGGTATGGTCTGTCGGAAACCTCGCCGGTTGCAACGATCAATCGACTCGATCTGGATCAGTTCAACGGATCGATCGGCCTGCCGGTCCCGAATACCGAAATCGCCATCCGCGATGACGATGGCAACGACGTCCCGCTCGGCCAGCGCGGCGAGATCTGCATCCGCGGACCGCAGGTCATGGCGGGATACTGGAATCGACCGGAAGACACGGCGCAAGCCATCGGTCCGGACGGATTCTTCAAGACCGGAGACATCGGCGTCATGGACGCCGATGGCTTCACGCGCATCGTCGATCGCAAAAAAGACATGATTCTGGTCAGCGGATTCAACGTGTATCCCACGGAGATCGAACAGGTCGTGAATCTGCACCCGGGGGTGCTCGAATGTGCCGCGATCGGTGTACCCGATCAGCACTCTGGCGAGGCGGTCAAACTCTTCGTTATCAAGAAGGACTCGGCACTCGCCGAGGAGGATCTGTCCGCCTACTGCCACAAGCAGTTGACGGGCTACAAGCGCCCCAAATACATCGAGTTCCGGGATGAATTACCGAAGACAAACGTCGGAAAAATCTTGCGGCGCGAGCTCCGTCAATAACCTGCCTGCCAATTTCGTATTCTCGCGACGATGAATCAGCCGCCGGCGCTTCCTGCCAATATCACCGTGCTGGAGCGGGGGTGGCTCTCATCCAACAATATTCTGCTGCATGGCGCAACACCTGAAGAGGGCGCCGTGTTGGTCGACACGGGGTATGCAGCCCATGTCGGCCAGACACTCGCCTTGGTCGCTGCCGCCTTGCGGCCGCGAGAGAACGTCCGCCTCATCGCCAATACGCACCTCCATTCCGATCATTGCGGTGGAAATCGCGCGGTCGCCGAACGATATCAATGCTCGATCCTGATACCGCCAGGCGAGTTCTCCGCCGTGGAGCATTGGGACGAGTCCGCACTGAGTTATCAGGTGACTGGGCAGCAGTGCGAGCGTTTCAGTCCTACCGGCAAATTGATGCCGGGTCAGACGCTGCGGCAAGCCGGGCGCGAGTGGCAGATCCATTCAGCGCCAGGTCATGATCCCAACTCGGTGATCCTCTTCGAACCCGAAACCGGCACGCTCATATCGGCCGACGCTTTGTGGGAACGAGGCTTCGGGATCATCTTTCCCGAACTCGACGGCCACGACGCCTTCACGGAGGTCCGGGCCACGCTCGACATCATTGAAGCCCTTCGACCAAGAATCGTCATTCCGGGCCATGGAGCACCCTTTCACGCGGTCCAGGCCGCCCTGATCACGGCACGTGAGCGTCTCCAGTATTTCCAACGCGAGCCCGGACGGCATGCACTGCACGCCGCCAAAGCGCTGACCGTCTTCCACATGCTAGAGATCAGGCAGAGTTCAATGGAAGACCTCAAGGAATGGCTTTTGAGAATTCCGATTCTGATCAGCGTGTGGCAACGCTTCTTCGGCGATGAGCCAATTTCTGAATGGGCGACGCAGTTGGTACGAGATCTCGTGCAAGCGGGCGCGCTGAGACAGCAGTCGACAACGATATCTGTGCGCGAGACCTGAACAATCACCGAAGCAATTCAGAAAAGACAAAACCCCTCGATCATTGCTGATCGAGGGGTTTGGCGGTGTATTAGCCTGACGATGACCTACTTTCACACGGGAATCCGCACTATCATCGGCGCTGAGTCGTTTCACGGTCCTGTTCGGGATGGGAAGGGGTGGGACCGACTCGCTATGGTCATCAGGCTTGACTGGTTGGCTTGCTGAGGAGCTCAGCAGGCCCAATTCGGTAGAGTCAAATCAGCTTTGGTTTGATTGCGTCTTCAGGGATTGAAGAACGGTTTTGATCAGACATCCCGGGATGGGAGTTGATCTGCGTGACCACTCACCTTGACGTTTTGAGTGTCAAAGTTATAGGGTCAAGCCTCACGGGCAATTAGTACTGGTTAGCTTAACGCATTACTGCGCTTCCACACCCAGCCTATCAACGTCCTGGTCTTGAACGACCCTTCAGGGGGCTCTAGGCCCCGGCAAGACTCATCTTGAGACGAGTTTCCCGCTTAGATGCTTTCAGCGGTTATCTCTTCCGCACTTAGCTACTCGGCGATGCCACTGGCGTGACAACCGATACACCAGAGGTGCGTCCACTCCGGTCCTCTCGTACTAGGAGCAGGCTCTCTCAATCTTGCAGCGCCCACGGAAGATAGGGACCAAACTGTCTCACGACGTTTTAAACCCAGCTCACGTACCTCTTTAAATGGCGAACAGCCATACCCTTGGGACCGGCTACAGCCCCAGGATGAGATGAGCCGACATCGAGGTGCCAAACACCGCCGTCGATATGAACTCTTGGGCGGTATCAGCCTGTTATCCCCAGAGTACCTTTTATCCGTTGAGCGATGGCCCTTCCATACAGAACCACCGGATCACTTTGTCCTACTTTCGTACCTGCTCGACTTGTCAGTCTCGCAGTCAAGCACGCTTATGCCAATGCACTATCAACACGATTTCCGACCGTATTTAGCGTACCTTCGAACTCCTCCGTTACACTTTGGGAGGAGACCGCCCCAGTCAAACTGCCCACCATACACTGTCCCCAACCCGGATAACGGGCCAAGGTTAGAACCTCAAACACACCAGGGTGGTATTTCAACGTTGGCTCCACCCGATCTAGCGACCGGGTTTCAAAGCCTCCCACCTATCCTACACAGATCTGTTCAAAGTCCAATGTAAAGCTACAGTAAAGGTTCATGGGGTCTTTCCGTCTTTCCGCGGGGAGATTGCATCATCACAAACATTTCAACTTCGCTGAGTCTCTGGAGGAGACAGTGTGGCCATCATTACTCCATTCGTGCAGGTCGGAACTTACCCGACAAGGAATTTCGCTACCTTAGGACCGTTATAGTTACGGCCGCCGTTTACTGGGACTTCAGTCAAGAGCTTGCACCCCATCATTTAATCTTCCAGCACCGGGCAGGAGTCACACCCTATACGTCGACTTTCGTCTTTGCAGAGTGCTGTGTTTTTAATAAACAGTTGCAGCCACCGATTCTCTGCGGCCTCATTGGGCTAACCAAGTAAATGGATCACCTACTAAAGGCACACCTTCTTCCGAAGTTACGGTGTCAATTTGCCGAGTTCCTTCTCCAGAGTTCTCTCAAGCGCCTTAGAATACTCATCTCGCGCACCAGTGTCGGTTTGCGGTACGGTCGTCAATAGCTGAAGCTTAGTGGCTTTTCCTGGAAGCAGGGTATCACTCACTTCGTCTGCAAGCAGACTCGTTATCACCCCTCATCTAAGCCCGGCGGATTTGCCTACCAGGCACGACTACAGGCTTGAACCGGGACATCCAACACCCGGCTGAGCTAACCTTCTCCGTCCCCACATCGCACTATTGATCGGTACAGGAATATTGACCTGTTTCCCATCAGCTACGCATCTCTGCCTCGCCTTAGGGGCCGACTCACCCTACGCCGATGAACGTTGCGTAGGAAACCT
The DNA here is from genome assembly GCF_050632145.1 of Roseateles chitinivorans. Lineage (GTDB taxonomy): Bacteria > Pseudomonadota > Gammaproteobacteria > Burkholderiales > Burkholderiaceae_C > Roseateles > Roseateles chitinivorans_B. Next base: position 2,127,649 of record NZ_CP192577.1, on the reverse strand, counting down.
TGCGCTTTCGGCGAGGGGGCTTTTCACCCCCTTTAACGCTACTCATGTCAGCATTCGCACTTCTGATACCTCCAGCAGGCCTCACGACCCACCTTCACAGGCGTACAGAACGCTCTCCTACCACGCACAGTAAACTGTGCATCCGCAGCTTCGGTAACTGGCTTAGCCCCGTTACATCTTCCGCGCAGGACGACTCGATCAGTGAGCTATTACGCTTTCTTTAAATGATGGCTGCTTCTAAGCCAACATCCTGACTGTTTTAGCCTTCCCACTTCGTTTCCCACTTAGCCAATTTTAGGGACCTTAGCTGGCGGTCTGGGTTGTTTCCCTCTTGAGTCCGGACGTTAGCACCCGGTGCTCTGTCTCCCAAGCTGTACTCTTCGGTATTCGGAGTTTGCATAGGTTTGGTAAGTCGCCATGACCCCCTAGCCTAAACAGTGCTCTACCCCCGAAGGTAATACTTGAGGCACTACCTAAATAGTTTTCGGAGAGAACCAGCTATCTCCAGGTTTGTTTAGCCTTTCACCCCTATCCACAGCTCATCCGCTAGTTTTGCAACACTAGTCGGTTCGGACCTCCAGCACCTGTTACGGTACCTTCATCCTGGCCATGGATAGATCACCTGGTTTCGGGTCTACACCCAGCGACTGAATCGCCCTATTCGGACTCGATTTCTCTACGGCTACCCTATTCGGTTAACCTCGCCACTGAATGTAAGTCGCTGACCCATTATACAAAAGGTACGCAGTCACCCTTGCGGGCTCCTACTTTTTGTATGCATGCGGTTTCAGGATCTATTTCACTCCCTCCCGGGGTTCTTTTCGCCTTTCCCTCACGGTACTTGTTCACTATCGGTCGATTACGAGTATTTAGCCTTGGAGGATGGTCCCCCCATATTCAGACAGGATTTCACGTGTCCCGCCCTACTCTATTCGTGCCTAGTTCCACAATCGACATTTCTCATACGGGGCTATCACCCGCTATGGCCGGACTTTCCATTCCGTTCTGATATGCCAACTGCTAAAACACGAGGGCTACTCCGATTTCGCTCGCCACTACTTTCGGAATCTCGGTTGATGTCTTTTCCTCGAGCTACTGAGATGTTTCAGTTCACCCGGTTCGCCTCGCATACCTATGTATTCAGTATGCGATACCTCTAATCGAGGTGGGTTTCCCCATTCGGAAATCTCCGGATCAAAGCTTATTTGCCAGCTCCCCGAAGCTTATCGCAGGCTATCACGTCCTTCGTCGCCTGTAATCGCCAAGGCATCCACCACATGCACTTAGTCACTTGACCCTATAACTTTGACATCCGCAGATGTCGTCAAGGACAGATGCTCAACAACTTGAGCATTTATTTGAGTATCACGCGTTCGCCGTTCTTCAATTTCTACTCTTTTCAGAGTTGAAGTTTGTTGACGCAATCAAATGTCGCTGGCGGCACGGTGCCGCGCCCCTTTACGAAGCGCTAAGCTTTCCGCCAGCAACGCTGATTCGACTCTACGAATTGTTAAAGAACAACAGCCGACTAAAAAGTCGAGACTGGCAAACCACAGTGCCCATTTGGACGCTGTGGTTTGCCACCCATGTGAAGTGATTGGTGGAGGATGACGGGATCGAACCGACGACCCCCTGCTTGCAAAGCAGGTGCTCTCCCAGCTGAGCTAATCCCCCAAGATCTTGACGATCCCCGTGGTGGGTCTGGCTGGATTCGAACCAGCGACCCCCGCCTTATCAAGACGGTGCTCTAACCGACTGAGCTACAGACCCACGCGTTTCTTGCGTGCTCCTGTATCGCGCCAACCGGCAAGGCCAGCTCACCAGGCTCACGCGTTTTCTCACTCACTGTTGTGTGTCTACAGCCGATAAGTGTGGGCGCGCTGAACTCGCTTATGTGGACTCGACTCAATTCTCTGACCTAAGCCAGACAACGGTCTTGTCATCTCTAGAAAGGAGGTGATCCAGCCGCACCTTCCGATACGGCTACCTTGTTACGACTTCACCCCAGTCACGAACCCTGCCGTGGTAATCGCCCTCCTTGCGGTTAGGCTAACTACTTCTGGCAGAACCCGCTCCCATGGTGTGACGGGCGGTGTGTACAAGACCCGGGAACGTATTCACCGCGGCAAGCTGATCCGCGATTACTAGCGATTCCGACTTCACGCAGTCGAGTTGCAGACTGCGATCCGGACTACGACCGGGTTTCTGGGATTAGCTCCCCCTCGCGGGTTGGCAGCCCTCTGTCCCGGCCATTGTATGACGTGTGTAGCCCTACCCATAAGGGCCATGATGACCTGACGTCATCCCCACCTTCCTCCGGTTTGTCACCGGCAGTCTCATTAGAGTGCCCTTTCGTAGCAACTAATGACAAGGGTTGCGCTCGTTGCGGGACTTAACCCAACATCTCACGACACGAGCTGACGACGGCCATGCAGCACCTGTGTCCAGGTTCTCTTTCGAGCACTCCCACATCTCTGCAGGATTCCTGGCATGTCAAGGGTAGGTAAGGTTTTTCGCGTTGCATCGAATTAAACCACATCATCCACCGCTTGTGCGGGTCCCCGTCAATTCCTTTGAGTTTCAACCTTGCGGCCGTACTCCCCAGGCGGTCAACTTCACGCGTTAGCTACGTTACTGAGAAGAAACCCTCCCAACAACCAGTTGACATCGTTTAGGGCGTGGACTACCAGGGTATCTAATCCTGTTTGCTCCCCACGCTTTCGTGCATGAGCGTCAGTACAGGTCCAGGGGATTGCCTTCGCCATCGGTGTTCCTCCGCATATCTACGCATTTCACTGCTACACGCGGAATTCCATCCCCCTCTACCGTACTCTAGCCATGCAGTCACAAATGCAGTTCCCAGGTTGAGCCCGGGGATTTCACATCTGTCTTGCATAACCGCCTGCGCACGCTTTACGCCCAGTAATTCCGATTAACGCTTGCACCCTACGTATTACCGCGGCTGCTGGCACGTAGTTAGCCGGTGCTTATTCTTCAGGTACCGTCATGAACCCCCAGTATTAGTAGGAGTCTTTTCTTCCCTGACAAAAGCGGTTTACAACCCGAAGGCCTTCTTCCCGCACGCGGCATGGCTGGATCAGGGTTGCCCCCATTGTCCAAAATTCCCCACTGCTGCCTCCCGTAGGAGTCTGGGCCGTGTCTCAGTCCCAGTGTGGCTGGTCGTCCTCTCAGACCAGCTACAGATCGTCGGCTTGGTAGGCCTTTACCCCACCAACTACCTAATCTGATATCGGCCGCTCCAATTGCGCGAGGTCTTGCGATCCCCCGCTTTCACCCTCAGGTCGTATGCGGTATTAGCTGCTCTTTCGAGCAGTTATCCCCCACAACTGGGCACGTTCCGATATATTACTCACCCGTTCGCCACTCGTCGCCAGGTTGCCCCGCGTTACCGTTCGACTTGCATGTGTAAGGCATGCCGCCAGCGTTCAATCTGAGCCAGGATCAAACTCTACAGTTCGATCTTGAATAAACTCAACGGAATCGAACAAAGACTACTTTCATAGCTTCATTCTTTCTTCCGTGAGCATCTAGCGATTTAACCTTCTCAGGTCGCTCGTCCAGACGCCCACGCTTATCGGCTGTAAATTCTTAAAGAACATCGAAGCAGCTTTCGCTTCAGGCCTCAGCCTTCCGCCGCTTTCTTCGTCGCGTCGCCAACTTGTCGTCAGCAGCGCAGAGATGAGACTATAAACGAGTTCGTTTGAACTTGTCAAGCATCTTTCTCGATCATTTTCATGATCAGATTGACGCCGTCTCAGCCTCAGAGATCAACACTCCGCGAAGCGCTGATCTCTGCAAGCAGAGAAAGGAACGCCCGGTCATTCGACCGGGCGTCTCCGGATATTAGCCTGACGATGACCTACTTTCACACGGGAATCCGCACTATCATCGGCGCTGAGTCGTTTCACGGTCCTGTTCGGGATGGGAAGGGGTGGGACCGACTCGCTATGGTCATCAGGCTTGACTGGTTGGCTTGCTGAGGAGCTCAGCAGGCCCAATTCGGTAGAGTCAAATCAGCTTTGGTTTGATTGCGTCTTCAGGGATTGAAGAACGGTTTTGATCAGACATCCCGGGATGGGAGTTGATCTGCGTGACCACTCACCTTGACGTTTTGAGTGTCAAAGTTATAGGGTCAAGCCTCACGGGCAATTAGTACTGGTTAGCTTAACGCATTACTGCGCTTCCACACCCAGCCTATCAACGTCCTGGTCTTGAACGACCCTTCAGGGGGCTCTAGGCCCCGGCAAGACTCATCTTGAGACGAGTTTCCCGCTTAGATGCTTTCAGCGGTTATCTCTTCCGCACTTAGCTACTCGGCGATGCCACTGGCGTGACAACCGATACACCAGAGGTGCGTCCACTCCGGTCCTCTCGTACTAGGAGCAGGCTCTCTCAATCTTGCAGCGCCCACGGAAGATAGGGACCAAACTGTCTCACGACGTTTTAAACCCAGCTCACGTACCTCTTTAAATGGCGAACAGCCATACCCTTGGGACCGGCTACAGCCCCAGGATGAGATGAGCCGACATCGAGGTGCCAAACACCGCCGTCGATATGAACTCTTGGGCGGTATCAGCCTGTTATCCCCAGAGTACCTTTTATCCGTTGAGCGATGGCCCTTCCATACAGAACCACCGGATCACTTTGTCCTACTTTCGTACCTGCTCGACTTGTCAGTCTCGCAGTCAAGCACGCTTATGCCAATGCACTATCAACACGATTTCCGACCGTATTTAGCGTACCTTCGAACTCCTCCGTTACACTTTGGGAGGAGACCGCCCCAGTCAAACTGCCCACCATACACTGTCCCCAACCCGGATAACGGGCCAAGGTTAGAACCTCAAACACACCAGGGTGGTATTTCAACGTTGGCTCCACCCGATCTAGCGACCGGGTTTCAAAGCCTCCCACCTATCCTACACAGATCTGTTCAAAGTCCAATGTAAAGCTACAGTAAAGGTTCATGGGGTCTTTCCGTCTTTCCGCGGGGAGATTGCATCATCACAAACATTTCAACTTCGCTGAGTCTCTGGAGGAGACAGTGTGGCCATCATTACTCCATTCGTGCAGGTCGGAACTTACCCGACAAGGAATTTCGCTACCTTAGGACCGTTATAGTTACGGCCGCCGTTTACTGGGACTTCAGTCAAGAGCTTGCACCCCATCATTTAATCTTCCAGCACCGGGCAGGAGTCACACCCTATACGTCGACTTTCGTCTTTGCAGAGTGCTGTGTTTTTAATAAACAGTTGCAGCCACCGATTCTCTGCGGCCTCATTGGGCTAACCAAGTAAATGGATCACCTACTAAAGGCACACCTTCTTCCGAAGTTACGGTGTCAATTTGCCGAGTTCCTTCTCCAGAGTTCTCTCAAGCGCCTTAGAATACTCATCTCGCGCACCAGTGTCGGTTTGCGGTACGGTCGTCAATAGCTGAAGCTTAGTGGCTTTTCCTGGAAGCAGGGTATCACTCACTTCGTCTGCAAGCAGACTCGTTATCACCCCTCATCTAAGCCCGGCGGATTTGCCTACCAGGCACGACTACAGGCTTGAACCGGGACATCCAACACCCGGCTGAGCTAACCTTCTCCGTCCCCACATCGCACTATTGATCGGTACAGGAATATTGACCTGTTTCCCATCAGCTACGCATCTCTGCCTCGCCTTAGGGGCCGACTCACCCTACGCCGATGAACGTTGCGTAGGAAACCTTGCGCTTTCGGCGAGGGGGCTTTTCACCCCCTTTAACGCTACTCATGTCAGCATTCGCACTTCTGATACCTCCAGCAGGCCTCACGACCCACCTTCACAGGCGTACAGAACGCTCTCCTACCACGCACAGTAAACTGTGCATCCGCAGCTTCGGTAACTGGCTTAGCCCCGTTACATCTTCCGCGCAGGACGACTCGATCAGTGAGCTATTACGCTTTCTTTAAATGATGGCTGCTTCTAAGCCAACATCCTGACTGTTTTAGCCTTCCCACTTCGTTTCCCACTTAGCCAATTTTAGGGACCTTAGCTGGCGGTCTGGGTTGTTTCCCTCTTGAGTCCGGACGTTAGCACCCGGTGCTCTGTCTCCCAAGCTGTACTCTTCGGTATTCGGAGTTTGCATAGGTTTGGTAAGTCGCCATGACCCCCTAGCCTAAACAGTGCTCTACCCCCGAAGGTAATACTTGAGGCACTACCTAAATAGTTTTCGGAGAGAACCAGCTATCTCCAGGTTTGTTTAGCCTTTCACCCCTATCCACAGCTCATCCGCTAGTTTTGCAACACTAGTCGGTTCGGACCTCCAGCACCTGTTACGGTACCTTCATCCTGGCCATGGATAGATCACCTGGTTTCGGGTCTACACCCAGCGACTGAATCGCCCTATTCGGACTCGATTTCTCTACGGCTACCCTATTCGGTTAACCTCGCCACTGAATGTAAGTCGCTGACCCATTATACAAAAGGTACGCAGTCACCCTTGCGGGCTCCTACTTTTTGTATGCATGCGGTTTCAGGATCTATTTCACTCCCTCCCGGGGTTCTTTTCGCCTTTCCCTCACGGTACTTGTTCACTATCGGTCGATTACGAGTATTTAGCCTTGGAGGATGGTCCCCCCATATTCAGACAGGATTTCACGTGTCCCGCCCTACTCTATTCGTGCCTAGTTCCACAATCGACATTTCTCATACGGGGCTATCACCCGCTATGGCCGGACTTTCCATTCCGTTCTGATATGCCAACTGCTAAAACACGAGGGCTACTCCGATTTCGCTCGCCACTACTTTCGGAATCTCGGTTGATGTCTTTTCCTCGAGCTACTGAGATGTTTCAGTTCACCCGGTTCGCCTCGCATACCTATGTATTCAGTATGCGATACCTCTAATCGAGGTGGGTTTCCCCATTCGGAAATCTCCGGATCAAAGCTTATTTGCCAGCTCCCCGAAGCTTATCGCAGGCTATCACGTCCTTCGTCGCCTGTAATCGCCAAGGCATCCACCACATGCACTTAGTCACTTGACCCTATAACTTTGACATCCGCAGATGTCGTCAAGGACAGATGCTCAACAACTTGAGCATTTATTTGAGTATCACGCGTTCGCCGTTCTTCAATTTCTACTCTTTTCAGAGTTGAAGTTTGTTGACGCAATCAAATGTCGCTGGCGGCACGGTGCCGCGCCCCTTTACGAAGCGCTAAGCTTTCCGCCAGCAACGCTGATTCGACTCTACGAATTGTTAAAGAACAACAGCCGACTAAAAGTCGAGACTGGCAAACCACAGTGCCCATTTGGACGCTGTGGTTTGCCACCCATGTGAAGTGATTGGTGGAGGATGACGGGATCGAACCGACGACCCCCTGCTTGCAAAGCAGGTGCTCTCCCAGCTGAGCTAATCCCCCAAGATCTTGACGATCCCCGTGGTGGGTCTGGCTGGATTCGAACCAGCGACCCCCGCCTTATCAAGACGGTGCTCTAACCGACTGAGCTACAGACCCACGCGTTTCTTGCGTGCTCCTGTATCGCGCCAACCGGCAAGGCCAGCTCACCAGGCTCACGCGTTTTCTCACTCACTGTTGTGTGTCTACAGCCGATAAGTGTGGGCGCGCTGAACTCGCTTATGTGGACTCGACTCAATTCTCTGACCTAAGCCAGACAACGGTCTTGTCATCTCTAGAAAGGAGGTGATCCAGCCGCACCTTCCGATACGGCTACCTTGTTACGACTTCACCCCAGTCACGAACCCTGCCGTGGTAATCGCCCTCCTTGCGGTTAGGCTAACTACTTCTGGCAGAACCCGCTCCCATGGTGTGACGGGCGGTGTGTACAAGACCCGGGAACGTATTCACCGCGGCAAGCTGATCCGCGATTACTAGCGATTCCGACTTCACGCAGTCGAGTTGCAGACTGCGATCCGGACTACGACCGGGTTTCTGGGATTAGCTCCCCCTCGCGGGTTGGCAGCCCTCTGTCCCGGCCATTGTATGACGTGTGTAGCCCTACCCATAAGGGCCATGATGACCTGACGTCATCCCCACCTTCCTCCGGTTTGTCACCGGCAGTCTCATTAGAGTGCCCTTTCGTAGCAACTAATGACAAGGGTTGCGCTCGTTGCGGGACTTAACCCAACATCTCACGACACGAGCTGACGACGGCCATGCAGCACCTGTGTCCAGGTTCTCTTTCGAGCACTCCCACATCTCTGCAGGATTCCTGGCATGTCAAGGGTAGGTAAGGTTTTTCGCGTTGCATCGAATTAAACCACATCATCCACCGCTTGTGCGGGTCCCCGTCAATTCCTTTGAGTTTCAACCTTGCGGCCGTACTCCCCAGGCGGTCAACTTCACGCGTTAGCTACGTTACTGAGAAGAAACCCTCCCAACAACCAGTTGACATCGTTTAGGGCGTGGACTACCAGGGTATCTAATCCTGTTTGCTCCCCACGCTTTCGTGCATGAGCGTCAGTACAGGTCCAGGGGATTGCCTTCGCCATCGGTGTTCCTCCGCATATCTACGCATTTCACTGCTACACGCGGAATTCCATCCCCCTCTACCGTACTCTAGCCATGCAGTCACAAATGCAGTTCCCAGGTTGAGCCCGGGGATTTCACATCTGTCTTGCATAACCGCCTGCGCACGCTTTACGCCCAGTAATTCCGATTAACGCTTGCACCCTACGTATTACCGCGGCTGCTGGCACGTAGTTAGCCGGTGCTTATTCTTCAGGTACCGTCATGAACCCCCAGTATTAGTAGGAGTCTTTTCTTCCCTGACAAAAGCGGTTTACAACCCGAAGGCCTTCTTCCCGCACGCGGCATGGCTGGATCAGGGTTGCCCCCATTGTCCAAAATTCCCCACTGCTGCCTCCCGTAGGAGTCTGGGCCGTGTCTCAGTCCCAGTGTGGCTGGTCGTCCTCTCAGACCAGCTACAGATCGTCGGCTTGGTAGGCCTTTACCCCACCAACTACCTAATCTGATATCGGCCGCTCCAATTGCGCGAGGTCTTGCGATCCCCCGCTTTCACCCTCAGGTCGTATGCGGTATTAGCTGCTCTTTCGAGCAGTTATCCCCCACAACTGGGCACGTTCCGATATATTACTCACCCGTTCGCCACTCGTCGCCAGGTTGCCCCGCGTTACCGTTCGACTTGCATGTGTAAGGCATGCCGCCAGCGTTCAATCTGAGCCAGGATCAAACTCTACAGTTCGATCTTGAATAAACTCAACGGAATCGAACAAAGACTACTTTCATAGCTTCATTCTTTCTTCCGTGAGCATCTAGCGATTTAACCTTCTCAGGTCGCTCGTCCAGACGCCCACGCTTATCGGCTGTAAATTCTTAAAGAACATCGAAGCAGCTTTCGCTTCAGGCCTCAGCCTTCCGCCGCTTTCTTCGTCGCGTCGCTAACTTGTCGTCAGCAGCGCAGAAGCGAGATTATGAACGATTTCTTTCGAATCCGTCAAGCAGTCAGAGAAATTATTTTCATCGTCGACTGCGAGAATCTCGCCGCCAAATGAAAACCGGCTTTTGCTGGTTATTCACTCGGCACCTCGGCATACCCTCCGAGGCCGCCGTTCAAAACAATGTCGTGAACAGCGAAGACCGCTAGTCTAGCACGAGTTTTTTCAGTCGCGCAACTCCCGTCATACGGCTTTCATTGAACGTGCGGTGTCCGACCGCCGCCGTCCCGGCGGCGAGGCTGCGGCTCAATGCAGTCTGGATTGCGGCGCCAGCACTTCCAGCGCCGCCTTGGCCGGCTCATCGCTCTCCAGGATGCGAGGCAGTCCAGCGGCCAGTCGAGGCACGTCGGCCCGGAGGATGCGCTGCTTGACCGACGGGATCTGCGACGGATGCATCGAGAAGCTGGTGAGCCCCATACTCAATAGCAGATCGGTGAAGGCGGCATCACCCGCCATCTCGCCACAGACGCTGACATCTTTCCCTGCAGCCCGAGCCTGTCCGATGGCGTTTGCGAGCAGATGCAGAACCGCGGGATGCCACGGGTCATAGAGATGGGCAACCGCCTCGTCGGCGCGGTCGATGGCCAGCGTGTACTGAATGAGGTCGTTCGTTCCGATCGACACGAAGTCCACGTGCTTGAGCAGCTGGGGCAGCATGATCGCCGCCGCCGGCACTTCGACCATCACCCCGAGGTCGACCTCGCCATAGGCCTGGCCCACCTCGTCAAGCTGCGCCTTCACGCGCCTGGCGGCCTCCTGGACCTGACGGATCTCCGCCAGATGGGCGACCATCGGAATCAGCAGCTTCACTTTTCCGAAAGCGCTCGCGCGGTAGATGGCTCGCAGCTGCTGCCGGAACATGCTCGGTTCCGCCAGGCTCCACCGGATCGCCCGGAGGCCCATGGCCGGGTTGAGCACATGTTCGTGCCGGAGCTCATTGACGGACATCCGGTCCAGCGGTTTGTCGGCACCGATGTCCACCGTGCGGATCGTCACCGGAAGACCGGCCATGGCTTCGACCGCGCTCTTATAGGCGGCGAACTGCTCCTCCTCGCTGGGCAGGTCCCCATCGCGATTCATGAACAGGAATTCGCTGCGGAACAGACCGACGCCGGTCGCACCGGACGCCAGGGCCGCCACGGTGTCCCCGGGCAGCTCGATGTTGGCGTGCAATTCGATGCGCTGGCCGTCCATCGTGATCGCCGGCGTATGCCGCAGGCGGGCAAGTCGTGCGTTCTCGAGTTCCGACTGCCGCTGCCGGAAGCGGTATTCCTCCAGCACGATCGGCGACGGGTTGACGATCACCGTACCGGCATCGCCATCGATGATCACCCAATCGTCCTGGCGGATCAGTCGCGACGCTTCACGCGTCCCCACCACGGCGGGAATGGCCATGCTGCGCGCCACGATGGCGGTGTGCGAGGTCTTTCCCCCGATGTCGGTGATGAACCCCTGGAAGACGCTGCGCTTGAACTGGATCATGTCCGCGGGCGCGATGTCCGCAGCCACGAGCAGCAACGGATCCTCCCCGGCGAAGTCCCGGGCCACCACTGCGGCCGGCCCTCCGGGGGCGCGTCGTCCAGTTCCGCCGCGAGTGCGGCCAGGATGCGCTCGACGACCTGCTCCAGATCCGCCTTGCGCTCGCGCAGGTAGTCGTCTTCCATTTCGTCGAACTGGCGCGCCAGGACTTCGAGCTGCGCCGACAGCGCCCATTCGGCGTTGTAGTGACGGTCGACGATCCAGTCGCGTGCCGTATCGACGAGGGCCTCGTCATTCAGCAACAGCAGGTGGACATCCAGGAGCGCGTCAAGCTCGTGCGGCGCGTCGTCGGGCAGTTCCGCCTTCAGGCCCTGCAATTCGCGGGTGACCACGTCGCGGCCCCTCACCAGGCGGGCGTACTCCTGCTCCGCGTCGGCGGCGGCGATGAAGTAATGCGCGACGTCGACGCGGCTGGAAGCGACCAGCACCGCGCGGCCGATCGCCACGCCGCGAGAAACGGGAATGCCGAAGACCTGAAAGCTCATGCGCCGACTTTAGCAGTGGGGGAAAAGCCCGTGACGGCCACGCGACTGTCACGGTTCGTTCACTTGAGGGTCACCGACGCGTCACCCCGTCCGCTCAGCATCGCGGCCATCACTTCAGCGAGGCTTTGCCATGAGGGATCTGCCGCTGCCTACCCTGCCCTTCTCCGATCTGCGCCCTGCCGAAGCGCCTCGGAGGTCACTTCCAGCCAGCTCGCAAGATGCCGTTGTCGATGCTGCGCGCGCTCGCTTCCACGTGGGTTGGGCGCGCACGGAAGGCGAAGTCCGCCAGGCCCAGCGCCTGAGGTACAGGGTCTTCGTCGACGAGATGGGCGCCCGCCTGAGCGTGCCGGCCGGCGCCCCCGCCGGGCACGACATCGACCTCTTCGACCCCTTCTGCGAGCACCTGCTGGTGCGCACGCTCGACAAGCACGGACAGCCCGGCGAGGTCATCGGCACCTACCGCGTGCTGACGCCAGAGGCGGCACGCCGCGCCGGCGGCCTGTACAGCGAGACCGAATTCGACCTGACCCGCCTGCGCTCGCTGCGTCCGCGCATGGTCGAGCTGGGCCGCTCCTGCGTGCACCCGGACCACCGCACCGGCGGCGCGATCATGGCGCTGTGGGGTGCCCTCACCGAATTCATGGTCCGCAACGACCTGGACACGATGATCGGCTGCGCCAGCATCAGCATGCGCGACGGCGGGCACTACGCCGCCAGCCTGTGGCGCCAGCTGGATGCCAGCCACATGGCCGACATCGCGTGGCAGGTGCGCCCGCGCCTGCCGCTGCCGGTCGACGAGTTGCGCCAGGACCTGGTGGTCGAACCGCCGCCGCTGATCAAGGGCTACCTGCGGGTCGGCGCGCGCATCCTCGGCCGTCCGGCCTGGGATCCGGACTTCAACACGGCCGACCTGCCGATGATCATGCGCATCGCGGATCTGCCGGCGCGGTACCGGAAGCACTTCCTGGGCGGTTGACAGCCCGCGGCGAAGCGCCCCGCCTATTGATTACTGGCCTTCGCCGAACTTGTCGTTGACCAGCGCCGTGATCGCGTCGTGCGCGGGTTGCTCGTCCTCGCCGGAGGTCTCGAGCTCGACTTCCGCGCCGATGCCCGCGGCCAGCATCATGACGCCCATGATGCTCTTGGCATTCACGCGGCGGCCGTTGCGGGTCATGAAGACCTCCGCCTTGAACCCCCCGCCAACTTCGTCAACTTCGCCGATGCCCGGGCATGCAGGCCCAGCTTGTTGCTGATGGTGAGGGTCGACTTGATCATGAGCAGGAAGGTTGGGACGAGGAGTTGTTGGAGGCGCAGGGCGCCGTCGCGTCGCACAGGATGCCCTGGGTACCGCCCTGGCTGGCGCGCTGGACCAGCGCATCCAGCCCTTCACCGGCATAGCACAGCGAGCGCCACAGCATCGGCACGTTGACGCCGGTCAGCACCTTCACCTGCTCGCCCTGCAGGCGCAGCGCGGCATTCGTCGGTGTCGCCCCGTAGACGTCGGTCAGCACCAGGGTCTGCTGGTGTCCGGAGGCGTTGATCAACGCGCGCGCCTGCGACTCGACGTCGTCGGCGCTCATTTCCGGTGTCACGTCCAGCACCCTCAACTGCAGCGAGCAATGCGGGAACGTGTGCTCGGCCACCTGCTTCAGCGCGGTGGCCAGCGGGGCGTGAGCGATCAACAGCAGGCCGGACATGGTCATCATTATCGTGCGGCGCAGCATGGTGCGGGCGCCGCTCGCACAAACCCTCAATCGTGGGGAGGATGCCCCGCCTCTCCCGCGCCGCGCGCCCTTACTTATTGAGGGAGCTCCACCGAGCCGAGGAACACGTCCCAGGCCTCCGGATCCAGGCGTTCACCCTGCATCAACAATTGATACAGCCGGCCGCCGCGGGAGAACACCGCCTGCCGGACCTGCTGGCGTGGCTGACCGGAACGGGCCTCGAAGGACTGCTGGAACGCTTCCGGGTCGGTCGCCATGCCGCGCACACCCAACGGCGCGGACGCCTGCGCGGCCATCTGGCGGGCAACCCCCTCATGCATGCGTCGCATCGCGGCCGACGTCGCCCCGGCATCGCCGAGGTCGGTCCAGGTCAATGAGAACTGGACGCCCCGGGCCTTGCAGCTCATCGAACGCACGGCCACCTCCTGTCCGGACGGACCGGGCTGCGTGCGCTCCTCGCGATCAGGCTTGCAGGGGAACATCAACTGCGCCTGAGCCCCTTCCGGATTCACCTTGCGCCAGTTCAGCGCCGGGCTGCAGCCGGTGGCCAGTGCAAGCACCAGCGCAAGGAGAGGAACAAGTCTGACCGAGCGACGCATCGAACGATTATGAAGGGGCCACAATGGTCCGATGAGCGAAGCGAACTCCCCCACGCCCTCCGCCATGGCCCTGACGGGCGTGCGCGTGCTGGATCTTTCCCGCGTGCTGGCCGGGCCCTGGTGCACGCAGACGCTGGCCGATCTCGGCGCCGATGTGATCAAGGTCGAGCGCCCCCGAAGGGCGGTCACCCCGGGGGGACGACACGCGCGGATGGGGACCTCCCTATCTGAAGGACCGGGCCGGTCAGGACACCGCCGAGGCGGCCTACTACCTCGGCGCGAACCGCAACAAGCGGTCGGTCGCGATCGACATCGCCAGTCCGAGGGGTCAGGACTTGATCCGGGAACTGGCGCGGCGCGCGGACGTGCTGGTCGAGAACTACAAGGTCGGCGACCTGACCCGCTATGGACTGGACGCTGCGGCGCTCCGAGAGATCAATCCCCGGCTGGTGTTCTGCTCGGTGACCGGCTTCGGCCAGACCGGACCCTACCGGGATCGCGCCGGCTACGACTACGCGGTCCAGGGCCTGGGTGGCCTGATGAGCGTCACCGGCGAAGCCGACGCACTGCCCGGCGGCGGGCCGCAGAAGGTAGGCGTGGCGGTGGCGGACCTCTTCACCGGCATGTACGCGACGGTCGCGATCCTCGCCGCGCTGCGTCACCGGGACGCGACCGGCCAGGGCCAGGTCGTCGACATGGCCTTGCTGGACACGCAGGTCGCGATGCTGGCCAACCTCGGTGCCAACTACCTGACGACCGGCAACGCGCCGCGCCGCATGGGCAACGCACACCAGAACATCGTGCCGTACCAGGTCTTCCAGGCCAGCGACGGCCATCTGATCGTTGCGGTCGGCAACGACGGCCAGTTCGTCAAGTTCTGCGAGCTCCTGGGCCTGCCGGACCTCCCGCGCGATCCGCGCTACGCGACCAACTCGCAGCGGGTCCGGCATCGCGACGACCTGGTCCCGCTGCTGGCCGCGCGCGTCGCGGAAAGACCCAGGCAACACTGGCTGGATGCGATGGAAGCCGCCAAGGTGCCGGGCGGCGCGATCAACGACCTCTCCGAAGTCTTCGACGACGCGCAGGTCCAGCACCGCGGGATGGTGGTGTCGATGGCGCATCCGCAGAGCGATGCGTTGCGGGTGGTCGCCAGTCCGATGAAGTTGTCGGAAACGCCCGTGGCCTACCGATTGCCCCCGCCGCTCATGGGGCAGCACACGGACGAGGTTCTTGCGGAACTCGGACACGGCCCTGACGCAATCGCCGCATGGCGCGAGGAAGGGGTCATTGCATGAGCAGCCAGGATGAGAAGCAAGGTCAGGAATCCACCGGCAAGGGCGTGAACATCGTGCTCGTGCACGGGGCCTGGCTCGGCGCCTGGGCGTGGAAACGCGTGCTCGGACCGCTGCGGGCGGCGGGACATCAGGTGTTTCCAGTGACCTTGAGCGGCGTCGGCGAACGCGCTCATCAACCGCACGGGGATATCCGTCTGCAGACGCACATCGACGACGTGAAAGCGGTCATCGAGTGCGAGGAACTGACCGATGTGCTGCTCGTCGGCCACAGCTACAGCGGCATGGTGATCACCGGCGTCGCGGACCAGATGCCGGACCGCATCGCGCGGCTGGTCTACCTCGACGCCGTCGTGCCGGAGCCGGGCGAATCCTGGTCCAGCCGCCACACGCCGGAGACGCAGGTCCAGCGCCGCGAGTCGATCTCGAAGTTCGGCCATCTGCCGGTGACCGAGCCGAACGGCATGGGGCTGAAGCCGGAGGACTTCGACTGGATGATGCGCTGCCAGCGCCCGCAGCCCGGTGGCGTCTACGACAGCCCGCTCGACTTCGACCAGGCCGCGTGGCTCAAGCGCCCGCGCACCTTCATCGATTGCAACCGTCCCGCGCTCCTCACGATCGCCGCGGCGCGCGAGCGCGCCCGCAGCCAGCCCGGCTGGGAACTCTTCGAGATTCCCACCGGTCATCAGGTCATGGTCTCCGCGCCACGGGACCTCACCGAGCGCCTCCTGATGCTGGCCGAGCGCCAGGCCGAGCGCCAGGCGGAAGGCTCCGGCCGGAGTCCTCGGTAGCAGGGCCCTTGAAGTACGGCACTGGTCGGGGACGGCAGAGCGCGGGGTTCTGGCGCTCGACGCCAGGGCCCTGCGCTCTGGCGGCCAACGCCTGGCCGCTGCAGTCCGGGAACGTCTGCAATCCGCCCCGATTTCCCGAAGAACCGTGAGCCATTTCACGCCATCCACCCAGGGGGCGATTGCCCCCGAGTCACGGGATGGCTTGCCCCCGGACCGCGCGGAACCATGGCGCCTCCCCGCCCCGGCATGCCGCCGGAGGCTTACAAGAACGAGAGAGCATGTCCCGCCCGCCCCCTTCCATTGCCGCGCCGTTGGCGGCCAATGACATGGCGCAGCCCCCGAGCGATTCGCAATGGGGCGACATCGTCCAGCAGCTCGGCGCCGAGATCGCCGGCCCGCTGAGCGCGGCGCTGGAGCGGATCCACACGCTGATCAGCACCGGCCAGATCGATCGCCAGGGCCTGCGGGCGCTGCGCGACTCGGTGGCGCAGGCGCGCGAGGCGGGCATGGTGAGTCAGCAACTGGCACGACTGGCATCGGGACGGTTGCGGCTGTCGCGCGAGCGCGTCCCGCTGACGCAGGTGCTGCGCGGCGTGCTGACGCAACGCAGCCGGGAGACGCAGGCACGCGGCATCCAGATCCGGCAGCTGCTGCAGCCGATCGAGGTGATCACCGACGCGTCGCTGCTGTTCTCGCTGTTGAACGCCGTGATGGACTGGGCGCTGGCCAGCACGCATTCGTCGCTGGAGATGCGCCTGGACCTGACCCCGTGGCCCGCCAAGGCGCGACTGATGTGCCGCTTCGCCCATCGCTCGCTGGACCTGGGCAGCGCCCCGTCGGCGGCGATCAACGCGCCGCCGGAATCGCTGAACTCGCTGCACTGGCGCCTGATCGAGCAGACCGCGTTGACCCTCGGCGTGCTGCCGCTGCGCGAGGACGAGGCCGGCATCACGATGCTGACGCTGGAGTTCCCGCAGGTGGCCGGCGACGAGCCCGCGGTGCCGCAGGAACTGCCGCCCCCGGCGCGACCGGAACGGCCCGAACCGGACGATCCGACGCCATCGCACAACTCGAAGCCGCTGGCGGGCTGCCACCTGCTGATCGTCTCGCCGCGCCGCGAAGTGCGTCAGGAGATCCAGAACGCCGTGCGCCACATGGGCCTGATCATCGACGCGGTCAGCTCGATGGACGAGGCGTTGCAGTTCTGCGAGGAAGGGCTGCCGCACGGCATCGCGTTCGAGCAGTCGATGCGCGACGCCGACTTCGACCGGCTGCGCGTCGACATCACCGGCGAGGTGCCCAGCTTCAGTTTCATCGAGGTGCTGGACGGCGAGCAGCAGACGCAGCTGTCCACGGCCACCGCGGAGCACATGGCGCGGATCTCGCGCCAGAACCTGCAGGACGCGCTGCCGTCGGTGCTGCTGTTCGAGCTGTCCAAGGCGCTCTGACGCGCCTCAAGCCCGACCCGGACGGGGCCCTGACAGGCTCCTGACTTAAGCCCCACCAAAGTGATGGGCGAACGGCCCCGGGCATACACTCCGGCCCCATGAAACTGCCTCGCTGGTCCGGACTCCTGCTGCTGGTCGCCGCCGTCGGTATCGGCGCCGGCCTCGCCTATGAGGGCTTGAAGCCCGAACCTGCCCCGCAGGTGAACTACGTGCTGCTTGACGGCTCGAAGCACGCCTCCGTGCAGGCGTGGCCGGGCAAGGTGATGCTGGTCAACTTCTGGGCGACCTCCTGCACCACCTGCGTCAAGGAAATGCCGCAGGTGATCGCGACGCACCAGAAGTACAAGGACAAGGGTTTCGACACGTTGGCCGTGGCCATGAGCTACGACCCGCCGGCCTACGTCGCCAACTACGCCGAGACCCGCAACCTGCCCTTCGGCGTCGCGATGGACAGCACCGGCGAGATCGCGCGCAGCTTCGGCAAGGTGCAGCTCACGCCGACGACCTTCCTGATCAACAAGCGTGGCGAGATCGTCAAGCGCTTCGTCGGCGAGCCCGACTTCGCGGCGCTGCACGGCACCATCGAGAAGCTGCTCGCCGAAAGCTGAGCCCGCCCTTGCCCCCGGACGATGCCGCTTTCGAGCGGCATTTTTCATGGCGAGGTCGTCCCTCGACCCGGCGCCGAGCCCTCGCGCGGACCACTCGCGAACGCCCCGCAGACCCCTCGCAGAAGCCTCGCAGACCCCTTGCAGAAGCCTCGCAGACCCCTTGGCTACGCGGGTTAGCCCGGACGCTTTGCGATTCTTTTCCTCGGGTACACCAGGCTGCTGTCGCCAGATACTAGGGTAGCGACATAGCAAGCATCGCCCGCCCGAATGAACACGAACAAGAACCTGCCCGGCGCGCCGGGGACTGTCATCGCCCCCTCTCCCACGCTTCGAAGCTCGATCGACAACGAGGCCGGGCGACGCCCTGGATCCTCGGCGTCGTCGTGCTGGCCATCGCGGCCGGCGGCTGGTGGTGGTGGAAGGGCCGCGGCGCTGACGGCGCGGCGGGCGGTCCGCCTCGGCGGCGAGCGGCCCGGCAGGTGCCGGCGGTCCAGGCGGCCAAGGCGGACCTGGAGCCGGCGGCGGCGGTCGCGGCGGCCGCTTCGCCGCCAACCGCGTGCAGCCGGTGTCGGTGATGCCCGCGCGGCTGCAGGACATCCGCCACACCGCGGCCGCGATCGGCACGATCACTGCCTCCAACACCGCCGTCGTGCGGGCGCAGGTCAGCGGCGTGCTGCAGCAGATCCACTTCACCGAAGGTCAGCAGGTCAAGGCTGGCCAGACGCTGGCGCAGATCGACCCGCGCGCCTTCCAGGCCGCGCTCGGCCAGGCCGAGGGCCAGCTCGCCCGCGACAAGGCCACGCTGGACAACGCCCGCATCGACCTGACGCGCTACCAGGACCTGCTCGCCAAGGATGCGATCGCGCGTCAGCAGGTCGACACGCAGCAGGCCACCGTCAACCAGCTCACCGGCACGGTCAAGGCCGACCAGGCCGCCGTCGACAGCGCGCGGCTGCAGGTCACCTACAGCCGGGTGCAGGCGCCGATCTCGGGTCGCGTCGGCCTGAAACAGGCGGACATCGGCAACGTCGTGCAGACCGGCGACACCAACGGCATCGTCAGCATCACGCAGACGCGCCCGATCGCGCTGACCTTCGCGGTGCCCTCGGCGCTGCTGCCGCAGGTGAGCGCGGGGCTGAAGGGCAAGACCGCGATGGCGGTCGAAGCCTGGAGCCGCGACGGCAAGACGCGTCTGGCCACCGGCAAGCTCGCGACCGCCGACAACGCCATCGACATCGCCACCGACACGATCAAGCTGAAGGCGCTGTTCCCGAACGACGACGACGCGCTCTATCCCAACCAGTCGGTCAGCGTGAAGCTGCAGCTCGCGACCGAGCAGAACCGCCTGGCGGTGCCGGCCGCGGCGGTGCTGCGCGGCTCGCAGGGCTTCTACGTCTACGTCGTCGGCGCGGACAACGCCGTCTCCACGCGCGTCGTGCAGACCGGCGCGGTCGATGGCGACTGGATGGCCGTGGACGGCAAGATCGAACCGGGCGAGCGCGTCGTCATCGACGGTGTCGACCGGCTGCGCGAAGGCGCGAAGGTCGAGGTCATCGCCGCCGATCCGAAGCAGCGCGCAGGCGCCAATGCCGCGCCCCGTCGCGGTCGTGGCGCCAGCGCGCCGGGCGGTGCCGCCTCCGGCGCCTGGGGCGAAGGCCGCCGGGCATCGGCGGCGCAAGGCGCTGCGAGCGGCTCCGGCAATCCGGCCGACGCCGCGCTGCGCGCACCGTCCGCGGAAGCGCGCAACGATGCCGCGCAAGCCGGCGGCGAACGTCCGGCCTGGCTGGACCGTCTGCCGCCCGACGTCCAAGAGAAGGTCATGAAGATGAGTCCCGCCGAGCGGGAGGCCTGGATCGCCGAACGCCGCGCCGAACGCGCCAAGCGGCAGGCGGCCTCCGGCGGCGGCAACTGATCGCCGAGGGCAACAGGCCATGGCCATGAACCCGTCCCGTCCCTTCATCGAGCGGCCGGTCGCGACCTCGCTGCTGATGCTGGCCATCCTGCTGGCCGGCCTGCTGGCCTACCGGCTGCTGCCGCTGTCGGCGCTGCCGGAGGTCGACTACCCGACGATCCAGGTCACGACGCTCTACCCGGGCGCGAGCCCCGACGTCATCTCGACCACCGTCACCGCGCCGCTGGAGCGCCAGTTCGGCCAGATGCCGGGCCTGAGCCAGATGACCTCGTCGAGCTCGGGCGGCGCCTCGGTGATCACGCTGCGCTTCTCGCTGGGCCTGTCGCTGGACGTCGCCGAGCAGGAGGTGCAGGCCGCGATCAACGCCGGCAGCAACCTGCTGCCCAGCGACCTGCCGATGCCGCCGGTCTACAGCAAGGTCAATCCGGCCGACGCGCCGGTGATGACGATCGCGGTGACCTCGCCGTCGCTGCCGGTGATCAAGGTGCACGACCTGGTCGAGAACCGCCTCGCGCCCAAGCTGTCGCAGGTGGACGGCGTGGGCCTGGTGAGCATCGCCGGCGGCCGGCGTCCCGCCGTGCGCATCCAGGCGAACCCGCGCGCGCTGGCCGCGCTGGGCATGTCCCTGGACGACGTGCGCAGCGCCATCGCGTCGGCCAACGTCAACCAGGCCAAGGGCAGCTTCGACGGCTCGCAGCGCGCGTCGACGATCGACGCCAACGACCAGCTGCGTTCCGCCGCCGAGTACCAGAACCTGATCATCGCGTGGAAGAACGGCAACCCGCTGCGGCTGAGCGACGTCGCGGAGATCGTCGACGACGCCGAGAACCTGCGCCTGGCGGCCTGGGCCGACACGACGCCCGGCGTGATCCTGAACGTGCAGCGCCAGCCCGGCGCGAACGTGATCCAGACCGTCGACCGCGTGAAGGCGCTGCTGCCCAAGCTGCAGGGCACGCTGCCCGCGTCCGTCGACGTGCAGATCCTGTCCGACCGCACGACGACCATCCGCGCCTCGGTCGACGACACCGAGATCGAGCTGCTGCTCGCGATCGTGCTGGTCGTCGCGGTGATCTTCCTGTTCCTGCGCAGCGGCAGCGCCACGCTGATCCCCAGCGTCGCGGTGCCGCTGTCGCTGATCGGCACCTTCGGCGTGATGTACCTGGCCGGCTTCTCGATCAACAACCTGACGCTGATGGCGCTGACCATCTCGACCGGCTTCGTCGTCGACGACGCGATCGTGATGATCGAGAACATCGCCCGCTACGTCGAGGAAGGCGACTCGCCGATGGAGGCGGCCATCAAGGGCTCCAAGCAGATCGGCTTCACCATCATCTCGCTGACGGTCTCGCTGATCGCGGTGCTGATCCCGCTGCTCTTCATGGGCGACGTCGTCGGCCGGCTGTTCCACGAGTTCGCGATCACGCTGGCGGTGTCCATCCTGATCTCGGCCTTCGTCTCGCTGACGCTGACGCCGATGATGAGCGCGCGGCTGCTCAAGCCCGAGGTGGAGCAGAAGCACTCGCGCCTGGGCACCTGGTTCGGCGAGAAGTTCGAAGCCATGATTCGCGCCTACGGTCGCGGCCTGGACTGGGTGCTGGACCGTCCGGTGCTGACCCTGCTGGGCTTCTTCGGCACGCTGGTCCTGACCGCCCTGCTGTACGTCGTCGTGCCCAAGGGCTTCTTCCCGGTGCAGGACACCGGCCTGCTGCAGGTCATCACCGAGGCGACGCAGAGCACCTCGTTCGACGCGATGAGCGAACGCCAGCAGAAGCTCGCCGAGGTCTTCCTGAAGGATCCCGACGTCGACCACATCGCATCCTTCATCGGCGTCGACGGCGCCAACGCGTCGCTGAACACCGGCCGCATGCAGATCACGCTGAAGCCCTTCGCGTCGCGTCACGCGTCGGCGACGGAGATCATCGCGCGGCTGGGCGACGCGAACCGGCAGGTGCCGGGCATCACCGCCTACATGCAGCCGGTGCAGGACCTGACCATCGAGGACCGCGTGTCCAAGACGCAGTACCAGTTCCTGCTGAGCTCGCCGGACACCGGCGACCTGCAGAAGGCCAACGACCAGTTGCTGGAGCGGCTCAAGGCGCTGCCGCAGCTGGCCGACGTCGCCAGCGACCTTCAGAACCAGGGCCTGCAGGCCTGGGTGCAGATCGACCGCGAGACGGCGGGCCGGCTCGGCGTGACGATCGCGGCGATCGACACCGCGCTCTACAACGCCTTCGGCCAGCGGCTGATCTCGACGATCTACACGCAGTCCAGTCAGTACCGCGTGGTGCTCGAAGCAGCGCCGGAGTTCCGCAGCGGACCGCGCGCGCTCGAAGGGCTGTACGTGCCCGGCAGCACGACGACGACCAGCGCCACCGGTGCGTCGTCGACGAGCTCGGTACAAGTGCCGCTGAACTCGGTCGCGCAGATCATCGAGCGCCCCGCGGCGCTGGCGATCAACCACGTCGCGCAGTTCCCGGCGGCGACGATCTCGTTCAACCTGCCGCCGGGCGTGGCGCTCGGCGACGCGGTGAAGGCCATCAAGGCCGAGCAGGCCAACCTCGACCTGCCCATCAGCGTCGAGACCAGCTTCCAGGGCGCGGCGGAGGCGTTCAGCAACTCGCTGTCGAGCACGCTGTTCCTGATCCTGGCGGCGGTGGTCACGATGTACATCGTGCTGGGCGTGCTCTACGAGAGCTACATCCACCCGGTCACCATCCTGTCGACGCTGCCGTCGGCCGGCGTCGGCGCGCTGCTGGCGCTGCTGCTGGGCGGGCTGGACCTGGGGATCATCGCGATCATCGGCATCGTGCTGCTGATCGGCATCGTCAAGAAGAACGCGATCATGATGATCGACTTCGCGCTGGAGGCCGAGCGGGAACAGGGGCTCGAACCGCGCGCCGCGATCCACCAGGCCTCGCTGCTGCGCTTCCGTCCGATCCTGATGACGACGATGGCCGCGCTGCTGGGCGCGCTGCCACTGATGCTGGGCACCGGCGTCGGCCATGAGCTGCGGCATCCGCTGGGCGTGACCATGGTCGGCGGCCTGATCGTGAGCCAGCTGCTGACGCTGTTCACGACCCCGGTGATCTATCTCGGCTTCGCGCGGATGGCGCAGCGCTGGCGCGAGCGCCGCGGCGTGAAGCGCGAGACACGCGCCGCCGAGGAACGCCATGGTCCCGACGCGCCGCAGATCGCCGATCCGGCTGGGCCGGTCGGCCCGATCGCTCCGGCCGGGCCGGTCGGCTCGGCGGGTCCTGGCGGAGACCTGCGATGAACATTTCGGCGCCGTTCATCGCGAGGCCGGTCGCGACGACGCTGATCACGATCGGCATCGCGCTGGCGGGGATGCTCGGTTATCACTTCCTGCCGATCGCACCGCTGCCGCAGGTGGACTTCCCGACGATCTCGGTGTCCGCCTCGCTGCCGGGCGCGAGCCCGGACACGATGGCCGCGACCGTGGCGACGCCGCTGGAGCGCGCGCTCGGCAGCATCGCCGGCGTCACCGAGATCACCTCGCGTTCCGCGCTGGGATCGAGCAACGTCACGCTGCAGTTCGACCTGAGCCGCGACATCGACGGCGCCGCGCGCGACGTGCAGGCCGCGATCAACGCGGCGCGCACGCTGCTGCCGACCGGCATGCCGAGCAACCCGACCTACCGCAAGGTCAACCCGGCCGACGCGCCGATCATGATCCTGGCGCTGACCTCGCAGACGCTGACGCGCGGCCAGATGTACGACACCGCCTCGACAGTGCTGGCGCAGCGCCTGGCGCAGGTCGGTGGCGTCGGGCAGGTGAATGTCGGCGGCGGCGCGCTGCCGGCGGTGCGGGTCGAGCTCAACCCGGACAAGCTGGCGGCCAACGGCATCTCGCTGGACCAGGTGCGCCAGGCCATCACCAACACCAACGCCAACCGGCCCAAGGGCGCGGTCGAGCAGTCCGGCCGCTACTGGCAGGTCGGCGCGAACGACCAGGCGCGCACCGCGGCCGAGTACGCGCCGGTGGTGCTGTCCTACCGCGACGGCGCCGCGCTGCGGCTGCGCGACGTGGCGGACGTGAGCGACTCGGTCCAGGACGTGCGCAACTACGGCGCCTCCAACGGCCAGCCGGCGATCCTGCTGTTCATCCAGAAGGAACCGGGCGCCAACATCATCGAGACGGTCCAGCATGTGCGCGAGCTGCTGCCGCGCTTGCAGGCCTCGATCCCGCCAGCGATCGACCTCAAGGTCATCAGCGACCGCACGCCGACCATCCGCGCCTCGCTGGACGAGGTGCAGCGCGCGATGGCGATCGCCGTCGGCCTGGTCATCCTCGTGGTGCTGCTGTTCCTGCGCAGCTGGCGCGCGACGTTGCTGCCCGCGGTCGCCGTGCCCGT
Source organism: Roseateles chitinivorans (assembly GCF_050632145.1). GTDB lineage: Bacteria > Pseudomonadota > Gammaproteobacteria > Burkholderiales > Burkholderiaceae_C > Roseateles > Roseateles chitinivorans_B. The sequence goes on along the minus strand of NZ_CP192577.1, from coordinate 2,103,416 downwards.
GTCGCTGGCCGGCACCTTCGGCGTGATGTACCTGTGCGGCTACAGCCTGGACAACCTGTCGGCGATGGCGCTGACGGTGGCCACCGGTTTCGTCGTCGACGACGCGATCGTCGTGCTCGAGAACATCACCCGCTACATCGAGCAGGGCCTCCAGCCCGTCGAGGCCGCGCTGCGCGGTGCGCGCGAGATCGGCTTCACGGTGATCTCGATCAGCCTGTCGCTGGTGGCGGTGTTCATCCCCATCCTGCTGATGGGCGGCGTCGTCGGACGGCTGTTCCGCGAATTCGCGGTCGTGCTGTCGGCCTCCATCCTGGTGTCGATGATCGTCTCGCTGACGACGACGCCGATGATGGCCTCGCGCGTGCTCAAGCCGCGCAAGGAACCCGAGCCCGGTGCCGCGAAGAAGCATAAGGGCTGGTTCGCTCGTGCCGCCGGCCGCTTCAACCGCGGGCTGGCGCGCGGCTACCGGCGCTCGCTGATGTGGACGCTGCGGCATCAGCCGGTGGCGCTGCTGTCGCTCGTCGCGGTGGTCGCGCTGAACGTGCACCTCTACGGCGCGATCCCCAAGACCTTCTTCCCGCAGCAGGACACCGGCGTGCTGATCGGCGGCGTGCAGGCGGACCAGGGCAGCTCCTTCGAGATGATGCGCCAGCGGGTCGACCGCTTCATGGAGATCATCCTGTCCGACCCGGCGGTCGAGAACGTCAACGGCAATACCGGCGGCGGCCAGCGCAACGGCGCCAACTTCTACATCACGCTCAAGCCGCTGAAGGAGCGCAAGGTCTCGGCCGACCAGGTCGTGAACCGGCTGCGCGACAAGATGGCGCACGAGCCCGGCGCCAACCTGTTCCTGGTGCCGGTGCAGGACATCCGCATCGGCGGGCGGCAGGCCAACGCGCAGTACCAGTTCACGCTGCAGGCGGACGACCTCGACGTCCTGCGCGAATGGGAACCCCGCGTGCGCAACGCGCTGTCGCAGCTGCCGGACCTGACCGACGTCAACACCGACCAGCAGGACAAGGGCGTGCAGACCTCGCTGGTCATCGACCGCGACGCGGCCGCGCGGCTGGGCGTGACGGTGAGCACCATCGACACGACCTTGAACAACGCCTTCGGCCAACGCCAGGTGGGCGTCATCTACAACCCGCTGAACCAGTACCGCGTGGTCATGGAGCTGGCGCCGCAGTACCTGCAGGGGCCGGAGACGCTGCGCAAGCTCTACGTCACCAGCAGCGCCGGCGCGCAGGTCCCGCTGCCGGCCTTCAGCCGGGTCGAGACGACCAACACGCCGCTGTCGGTGAACCACCAGAGCGGCTCGCCGGCGTCGACGATCAGCTTCAACCTGCCCGAAGGCGTCTCGCTGTCGCAGGCCACGGACGCGATCAACAACGCGATGTCGGAACTGGGCGTGCCGGTGTCGGTGCGCGGCACCTTCGCGGGCACCGCCAACGCCTTCCAGGACGCGCTCAAGTCTCAGCCCATCCTGATCGGCGCGGCCATCATCGCGATCTACCTGGTGCTGGGCATGCTCTACGAGAGCCTGGTCCATCCGGTGACCATCCTCTCCACGCTGCCGTCGGCCGGCGTGGGCGCGCTGCTGGCGCTGATGATGTTCAACACGGAGTTCTCCATCATCGCGTTGATCGGCGTGATCCTGCTGATCGGCATCGTCAAGAAGAACGCGATCATGATGATCGACTTCGCCATCGCGCGGCAGCGCACGACGGCCCACCTCACGGCCGGCGCGGCGATCTTCCGCGCCGCCAAGCTGCGGCTGCGGCCGATCCTGATGACGACTTTCGCCGCGATCTTCGGCGCGGTGCCGCTCGCGCTGGGCAGCGGCGACGGCGCCGAGCTGCGCAAGCCGCTGGGCATCGCCATCGTCGGCGGCCTGATCCTGAGCCAGGTGCTGACGCTGTACACGACCCCGGTCGTCTTCGTGACGATGGAGCGGCTGCGCCAGCGCGTGATGAAGCGCCGCGCGGCCAAGGCTGGCAGAGCGTCAGAGGTCGCGCCCCCGATGAATCCCGAGCCGCCCGCGGCGCCGACCCTGCAGGGCTGAAACATGCAGACAGACATGCGCACAGACATGCAGACCCCGATGATGAAGAACGCCACCTACGCCTGCGCCGCCCGTCCGCGGACGGGCGCCCTCCACACGATCGCGGCGGCAGCGGCGATGACGGCGCTGATCGCCTTGATGAGCGGTTGCGCGGTGACGCGCGTCGATCCGCCCGCACCGGTCGCGGCGCCGGTGAAGTTCAAGGAGGATGCGCTCTGGAAACAGGCGCGTCCCGCCGCCCCCGAGCCGGTGCCCGAGCAGTGGTGGACGCTGTTCGACGACCCGGTCCTCAACGACCTGCAGCATCGGCTGGTGATCGGCAACGAGAACCTGAAGGCGGCGGTCGCGCAGGTGGAAGGTGCCCGCGCCGCGCTGGAGGCCAGCCGCTCGGCCTTCTTCCCCACGCTGTCCGCCGGCTTCTCGGGCACGCGCAGCAAGAGCCCGGACGGCAACGTCACCAACGGCTCGATCAACCGCGGGCCGACCAACAGCGTGCAGGCCTCGCTGAACGCGAGCTGGGAGCCGGACCTCTGGGGCCGGCTGCGACTGGCGAGTGAAGGCGCGAACGCCTCGCTGCAGGCCAGCGCGGACGACCTGGCCGCCGCGCGACTGAGCGCGCAGGCGACGCTGGCGCAGACCTACTTCTCGCTGCGGACCGCGGAAGCGCAGGAAGCGCTCTACGACCGCAGCGTGAAGTCCTATCAGCGCTTCCTGGACCTCACGCAGGCGCGCTACCAGAGCGGCGTCGCCGCGCGCAGCGACGTGCTGCAGGCGCAGACGCAGCTGCGCTCGGCCGAGGCGCAGCTGTTGGAAACGCGCTCCACGCGCGGCCAGCTGGAGCACGCGATCGCGGTGCTGCTGGGGCTGCCGCCTTCCGCGCTCGATCTGACGAAAAGCGCGACGCTGCCGAAGCCGCCGGCGGTGCCCGAGATGCTGCCCTCGCAACTGCTGGAACGCCGGCCGGACATCGCCGCGGCGCAGCGGCGCGTGGCAGCGGCGTACTCGCAGATCGGTGTGGCCGACGCGGCGTACTTCCCGTCCTTGACCCTGTCCGGCAGCGCGGGTTATCGCAACAGCACGCTGTCGAACCTGCTGTCGGCGCCCAACCTGTTCTGGTCACTGGGCCCGTCGCTGGCGCAGGCGATCTTCGACGGCGGCCAGCGCAAGCTGGCGAGCGCGCAGGCGCGCACCAGCGCCGAGGTTGCCACCTCGACCTATCGCCAGACGGTGCTGACCGCGCTGCAGGAGGTCGAGGACAACCTGATCCTCACGGACCACCTGCGCGAGGAAGCGCGGCTGCAGCAGGAGGCGCTGGACGCCGCGCAGCGCAACCTCGAGCTGGTGACGGACCAGTACCGTGCGGGCACGGTGTCCTTCCTGGACGTCACGACGGCGCAGAACAGCGCCTTCAATGCGGAGGCTTCGCTGCTCTCGGTCCGCAACCGGCAGCTGGCGGCGATCAACCTGCTGCTGAAGAACGTGGCGGGGCGCTGGACTCCGGCCTGAACCGGAACGTCAAAGGCCCGCGACCAGCGGGTCTCACTGGGGCCGGAATGATGCGAGGGGGTCCAGGAGGGAGCCCCCTCGCGTCGTGGAGCGCCCGCGCTCAACGTCCCGCAGGTGGCTTCCCGCCTGGCGCCACCGGCCGGCGCGGCGCCAGCAGCGTCGACAGCGAATCCCGCGTGCCTTCGATGCGTTCCAGCGCCGGATAGCGCAGGCCCTGCGAAGCATCGACCGTCACGGTCTCCTGCGTTCCGTCAACCACGATGCCCAGCCGCAGGCCGCCTTGCTTGGCGGCAGCGGCGATCGCGGTCGTGAGGCGTTCCGCGTTGTAGGGTTCATCGTTGACGGTCTTCAGCCGTGTGCCGGGCACGATGCCCGCTCGGAAGGCCGGGCCGTTCCACGTCGCCACCTTCACGCGTCCGTCCTTCGTCACCGTCATGCCCGCCGACCACGTCAGGTCCAGCACGCCTTCGCTGGCCTCGTAGAGGCGGAAGTACTCGGTCGGCGTGTCGCGGAAGACCAGGCGCCAGCCGTGCGCGGCGAGACCGTCGAGCACGCCGTCGTCATCATGGGCATCGAGTTTCCTGCGAAGCGTCCCCGCCCACGGTCCGGGGCAGATGCGGGCTAGCGTCGCAGCGACGTCGGTTTCCGAATAAGGCCGTTGCCGCTCGCCCGGCTTCTGGTCCGCCGCGCTGAAGAAGCGCGTGGCGAAGTCGTCCAGGCCCCGGGCGCCGTGGCTGCATTGGCGCAGACGCGCGTCGATGTCGAGCCAGAACAGCACGCCCTCGATGTAGTAGTCCTCGCGCCGCTGCCAGTCGCGCCAGTACACGGTCCCGTCCTGGATCAGCGGATCGTTGGCACTGTCGGCGAGCGATTTCCACTGGCGGCCCGCGCGATGCTGGACGATGGCCGCATCCAGCGCGAGAGCGCCGAGCGTCTGCTGGACCGTGCGCAGTCCCGAACGCGCCGCGACGACGCGCGACCAGAACTCCGTCTGGCCTTCATAGACCCACAGCAGCGTGCCGGTGAACGGCTCGTTCGGCGTGGACACGGCCATGTCCGCCGGCACGCGCCACAAGCCGTTCCACGCATGGATGAGCTCGTGCGGGATGACGTCGATGACGGAGGTCGACTCCGCTGGCTCGGAGAACAGATTCGCGGGCAGCACGACCTCGCCCGAGTCGGCATGCTCGATGCCGCCGGGACCGGGCAGGCGGTCGTCGAGGGCGATCAGGTAGTCGTAGCGCTTGAACGGCGGCACGCCGAAGATCGCTTCCGTTTCGCGCTGGACCGATTGCATCTTCGCGTCGAAGCGATCGACGTCCTTGACCACCTCGGCCTCCGCGGCCAGCCAGTTCGCGCGCACGGGGCGCGCACCGCCAGTGATCTCGCGTGTCACCACATGCCGAGACGAGAATACCGGCGAATCGATCAGTCGATCGAGCGACACCGGATCGAAGCGGATCCGTTCGCCGTCAGGCGCGCCGGACAAGGCGGTCGCCGGCACCATCCCAGCCGGCAGCTTGATCGTCGCCTGCACCGGCAGGTCGCTGGCCTTCCAGCCCGACGGGTACATCAGCATCCGGTTCCAGTAGACCCCGACGAAGCCGTCGACGATCGTGGCCGAGGGATCACGGCTGAGCGGCGCCAGATATTGGAAGCTCAGGTCGAGCGCTTGCGCGCCGGCGGGCACGACGATGCGCAAGGCGTGCACGCGTGCCGGGTCGCGCCGCCACGGCAGCGTCCTGCCGTCGGCCTTGACGACCAGACCCGCCAGGCGGTGCGCGGAAATCGAGGGCGCGTGACTCCCCGTCTCCCATTGCGGATAGAGCAGCGTCATCTCGCCCGCGCGCTGCACCGGGATGCGCTGCTGGATCGTCACGATCCGCCGTCGCGTGTCGGTGAGATCGACGTCGAGCGTCATGACGCCGCGGAAGGTCGCGCTGTTCTTCGCGACCGCGATCCGCGGCTTTGCCTTCGCCTGCGGACTGCCGGGAACCTGCCCCGACGCCGGTGACGCCGACGCGGAGATCGACACCAACGGCAGACACAGCATCGCGCCGGCCAGTGCGCGCATCAAGGCGCTCGAATTCTTGGGCATGAGGTCGGAAGCGCGCTGACGCGCAGGAGCCGGCTGGAGAAACGGCGTTTGTAGGCCGGAGCCGGAGCGCCAACGAAAGTCATGGCGCACTGCCCACCCAACCGGGTGCCAACTCCCTCTGCAGTCGACGCCCATGCAAAACGGCCCCGAAGGGCCGTCCATGTGTCTTCGATCGCTCAGGCGATCAGCGTCATCAAGCCGCCGACGCCTTCTCCGCTTCCACCTTCTCCAGCGCGGCATGCGCCTGCTGGTCCGCGTGGTAGCTGGAGCGCACCATCGCGCCGACGGCTGCGTGCGTGAAGCCCATCTTGTAGGCCTCTTCCTCGAACATCTTGAAGGTGTCCGGGTGCACGTAGCGACGCACCGGCAGGTGGTGGCCCGACGGCGCCAGGTATTGCCCGATCGTCAGCATGTCGATGTTGTGCTCGCGCATGTCGCGCATGACCTGGAGGATCTCCTCGTCGGTCTCGCCCAGGCCGACCATGATGCCGCTCTTGGTCGGCACGCCCGGCACCGCTTCCTTGAAACGCTTCAGCAGGTTCAGGCTGAACTGGTAGTCCGAGCCCGGACGCGCTTCCTTGTACAAGCGCGGCGCGGTCTCCAGGTTGTGGTTCATCACGTCCGGCGGCGCGGCCTTCAGGATGTCCAGCGCGCGGTCCATGCGGCCGCGGAAGTCGGGCACCAGCACCTCGATCTGCGTGCGCGGGCTCAGCTCGCGCACCTTGCGGATGCATTCGGCGAAGTGACCGGCGCCGCCGTCGCGCAGGTCGTCGCGGTCCACGCTGGTGATCACCACGTAGTTCAGCTTCAGCGCCGCGATCGTCTTGGCCAGGTTCAGCGGCTCGTCCACGTCCAGCGGATCCGGCCGGCCATGGCCGACGTCGCAGAACGGGCAGCGCCGCGTGCACTTGTCGCCCATGATCATGAAGGTCGCCGTGCCCTTGCCGAAGCACTCGCCGATGTTGGGGCAGGACGCTTCCTCGCAGACCGTGTGCAGCTTGTGCTCGCGCAGGATCTGCTTGATCTCGTAGAAGCGCGTCGACGGCGAACCGGCCTTCACCCGGATCCAGTCCGGCTTCTTCAGCTGTTCCGCCGGAATGATCTTGATCGGGATCCGCGCCGTCTTGGCTTGCGCCTTCTGCTTGGCGGTCGCGTCGTAGTCGGACGCGCTCTTGGCTTCGTGGGTGACGTTCTCGGTTGCCATCAGGCGTTCTCTCGGTTGCCGTGTGCCGGGCCTCAGGGTTGGAGCTGCGCGGCGAGCCGCTCTCCGAACCGCTGGGCCACCGTGGCCCAGTCCGTGAAAACCCCGAGTGTACCGAGGTCCACCGTCTGAAGCCCTGCGTATCCGCACGGATGGATGCCCAGGAAGGGCTTCAGGTCCATCGCGACATTCAGCGCGACGCCGTGATACGTGCAGTGCCGGCTGATCTTGATCCCCAGCGCCGCGACCTTGCCCAGACCGCGGAACGGATCCGCCGGATCGGCCGGCCCGGTCAGGGCGGCATGCGCCCCGGGGTCGTCCAGCCGCACGTAGATGCCGGGCGCGCCGCTGACCCGGTGGCCCGTGACGCCGACGCCTTCCAGCGTCTGGATCACGGCCGTCTCCAGGCGGAAGACGTATTCCTTGACGAAGATCCCCAGCCGCTTCAGGTCCACCAGCGGGTAGGCGACCACCTGCCCGGGGCCGTGGTAGGTCACCTGGCCGCCGCGGTTGGTCTGCACGACGGGGATGCCCTGCGGGTCCAGGACGTTGTCCGCCTGACCGGCCAGGCCTTGGGTGTAGACGGGGTCGAATTCACAGAGCCAGAGCTCGTCCGGGGTCTCCGGACCGCGCGTCTCGGTGAAGGCGCGCATCGCGTCCAGCGTGGCCGCATAGTCGACGCGGCCCAGGGTCTTGATCAGCATGCCGGCATGCTAGCCGCGATGGCCCTAGCATCGCCGGCATCGGGACATTCAGGAGCCGCGCCATGCCGCGTCACATCACGGCCCTCGCCGCAGCAGCGGTCTGCTGCCTTGCGCTGCAAGCGAGCCCTGCCGTCGCCGCCGGCGTCACGCTGGAGCAGGCGCTCGCCACGTACGAGCGCGGCGACCTTCGCGCTGCGGAGAAGCAGTTCCGCGCGCTGTCGCAGCAGGGCCTCGCGCTCGGCGACTACAACCTCGCGATGATGCATCTGCGCGCGGAAGTGCCGAAGCCTGATCCCAAGCTCGCCCGCCAATTGCTGCTGCGCGCGGCCGGTCGCGGCCTCGTGCGCGCCGAGCTGGCTCTCGGTCAGTTCCACGAGCAGGGCGAGGACGGCCGGCGCGATCTGGTCCAGGCCCAGTCCTGGTACCTGAAGGCGGCGGAGCATGGCAGCGTCGATGCGCAGGTGGCCGTGGCCACGGCGTTCTACCTCGGTCGTGGTGCGGGGAAGGACTTCCCGCAGGCGGCGCAGTGGTATCGCGAAGCGGCCAAGGGCGGCGACGTCGGCGCGCAGTACCTGATCGCGTCGATGTACGAGTCGGGCCTGGGCGTCGATCGCGACCTGCGCCTGGCGCGCTACTGGTACGACATCGCGGCGCGCAACGGGGACGAGGCGGCGCCGTACAAACTCAAGGCGGTCGACGCGGCGCTCGCCGCAGACGCCGGCTCAGTCTGAGCCGGACGGATCGGACCTGACACGGTCCGACCGCTCCCGGTTTACAGGACGACCTTCACCATCGGGTGCGTGGTCAGCGTGCGGTAGAGCTCGTCGAGCTGTTCGCGGCTGGTGGCGGTGACGGTGATCGTCACGCCCAGGTACTTGCCGCCCGAACTGGGACGGGTCTCCACCGTCGACGCGTCGAAGGCCGGGTCGAACTGCCGAGCGACGCTGACGATCGCCTCGACGAAGCCCTCCACCTGCGCCCCCATCACCTTGATGGGGAACTGCGACGGGTACTCGATGAGCGATTGCTCGGGCGGGATCGGGGCGTTGTTGAAGCTGGTCATGATGGGAAATTCAAATGGAGCCGGTCAGCGGCTTTGCAAGACCTTGGCCCGCTGGTAGGCCTCGTGGAGTTTCGCGTACACCGGGCCCGGCTTGCCGCGCAACGCGCCGTGGCCGACCTGTTCGTGGTCGAGCCGGGTGACCGGGGCGACTTCCTTGCTCGCCGAGGTCAACAGGATCTCGTCGGCGGTGCTCAGCTCGGTCTCCGCGATCGGGCGCAGGTTGCAGGCGATGCCGAGCTCTTCGCAGAGCTCCTTGAGCAGCCGCACCCGGATGCCTTCAAGCAGCGCTTCGCCCGGCGGCGGCGTCAGCAGCGCGCCGTCGCGGACGATCCACACGTTGCTGCTGGAGCCTTCGGTCACGTAGCCGTCGCGGATCAGCACCGTCTCGTCGGCGCCTTGATCGGCGGCGGCCTGGCGCGCCAGCACGTTGCCCAGCAGCGAGATGCTCTTGATGTCGCCGCGCTGCCAGCGGAAGTCGCGCGCCGTCACGCAGCTCAAGCCTTGATGGCGCTGCTCCGGCGTCAACGCGAGCAGCGGCTGCGTGTACGCGAGCACCGTCGGCTCCAGGTCCTTGGGCATCGCATGGCCGCGCGCCGCGACGCCGCGCGTGACCTGCAGGTAGATCATCTGATCCTCGACCTCCGGCAGGTGCGCCACCAGGCTGTGGAACAGGTCCAGCCAGGCTTCGCGCTCATACGGATCCTCGATGCGCAGCGCCTTCAGGCTGCGACCGAGCCGGTCCAGGTGATCGTCGACGCGGAACAGGCGGCCCGCGTAGACGGGGATCGACTCGTAGACGCCGTCGCCGAACAGGAAGCCCCGGTCCATCACCGGCACCCGGGCGTCGCCGAGGCGGCCCAGGTGGCCGTTCAGGTAGCAGGGAAGGTCGGCCCAAGGCATGGTCATCGGTGGCTCCCGCAGTGTGGTCACGCCGCAGCCACCGACTGTACGCCGCCGGCCCGGCAGGCCAACCCCGGCAAGCGAGGGGCCTTGCCCGGCTGGCGTGCCGGTCAGGAGAGCGGGCTCACTTGATCCAGAGCCGGATCGCGTCCCAGGCGCGGCCGAAGATGCCGGCCAGCGGCACCTCCTGCTGCACGACCAGCGGCACCTCGGCCACCGGCGCGCCGCCCGAGGTCGTCACCTTCAGCGTGCCCACGCGCTGGTTGAGCGCCAGCGGCGCGACCAGCGGATCGGTGCGCTGGATGTCGGTCTTGAGCTTGCCGCCCTCGCCGCGCGGCACGGCGACGAAGACCGCGTCGGCCGCGCCCAACTTGGCTTCCGGCGCGGCGCCCTTCCAGACCTTGACGGTGGTGATCGGCTGGTTCTTCTCGAACAGGCGCACCGCGTCGAAGGCCGAATAGCCCCAGTTCAGCAGCTTCTGGCTCTCGGTCGCGCGAGCCTCCTTCGAGGCCGTGCCCATCACCACGCTCAGCAGGCGACGCTTGGCGTTGGGCACGTCGCGCTGCGCGCTGGCGGCCAGGCAGTAACCCGCCGCATCGGTGTAGCCGGTCTTGCCGCCGTCCACCGACGGATCGCGGCCCAGCAGCATGTTGCGGTTGGACTGGCGGATCTTGTTGAAGGTGTACTCGCGCTTGGAGTAGTAGTCGGCGTAGTACTGCGGATAGTCCTGGATCACATGCGAGAAGATGACCGCGATGTCGCGGGCGCTCGTCTTGTGGCCGGGCTCGGTGATGCCGGTGACGTTCTTGAACGAGGTGTTCTTCAGGCCCCAGGCCTGGGCCTGCTTGTTCATCATCGCGACGAACTGCTCGACGGTACCGCCCACGCCTTCGGCCAGCGCGACCGAGGCGTCGTTGCCCGACTGGATGATCATGCCGCGCAGCAGCTCGTCGACCTTGGGCGTCATCGTCGTGTCGATGAACATCAGCGACGGGTCGCCCTTGCGCTCGTCCCAGGCGCGCTTGGAGACGGTCAGCGTCTGGTCCAGCGTCAGGCGCTTGGCCTTGAGCGCGTCGAAGACGACATAGGCCGTCATCAGCTTGGTCAGCGACGCGGGATCCTGCGGCGTGTCGGCATCGCGTTCGGCGAGCGTCTGGTTCGTCGTCAGGTCCAGCAGCACGAAGTTGCGGGCCGCGATCTCGGGCGGCGTCAGCGCCTGCGCCGACGCGCCGGTCGTCATCACGAAGCCGGACAGGCCCACGCCGAGGGCCAGGGAAGCAAGGAAGCGTTTCATTCGGGAGAGATCCTTAGGCGCGCGCTTCGCCGACGGCATGCCAGCCGCGCAGCACCAGAGTCTTGAGCAGCGGCAACTGCCCATGGAAGAAGTGCCCGACACCGGGCACCACGATGACCGGCAGCGCCTGCGGGCGCGCCCAGTCGAAGACGGCGCTCAAGGGCACCACATCGTCCTGTTCGCCGTGGATCACGACGGTATCGGCCGGCACCGTCGCGACGCCGAAGCGGCTCGTGGCCGGCCCGACCAGCAGCAGGCGCTCGGCCGGCTGCTCGAGCTTGAGCGCCGCCTGCGACGCGACGAAGCCGCCGAAGGAGAAACCGGCCAGCGCCAGCGGTTGCGCCGGATCGCGGAACGCGGCGATCACGGCCAGCGCATCGTCGACCTCGCCGCGGCCTTCGTCCCAGGCGCCGGCCGACTGGCCGATGCCGCGGAAGTTGAAGCGCACCGCGCGATAGCCCAGGTGCACGAACGCACGGGCGATCGTCTGCACCACCTTGTTGTCCATCGTGCCGCCCTGCGTCGGATTCGGATGGCAGATCACCACCACGCCGCGCAGCGGGCCCGCATCGACCGCGGGTTCGTCGATCGCGCATTCGATCTCGCCGGCGGGGCCGGCGATCTGCCAGCGCTGGGTCTGTGCATTCATTCGAGCAGGCTCCTGATCAGCGACCGACCGAATCGTCGAGCACCAGACGCTCGACGACCTCGCCATGCTTGAGGTGGCGTTCGACGATCTCGTCGATGTCGCTGTTGTCCACGAACTGGTACCAGACCGCGTCCGGGTACACGACCGCGACCGGCCCGCCGGCGCAGCGGTCCAGGCAGCCCGCCTTGTTCACGCGCACGCCGCCCTTGCCGGCCAGTTTCTCGGCCTTCACGCGCTTCTTGCAGTGGTCGAAGGCTTCCTGCGCGTTGTGCTGAAGGCAGGCGTTCTCGTTCTCGCGCTGGTTCAGGCAGAAGAAGATGTGGCGTTGGTAGTAGCTGGGGGAGCTCATCGGTCGATTGTAGTTTCAGGGTTTACACCGAGCGGCTGTTCGTGCGGTCCGTCACGATCCGCTTGTCCTTCAGAGCGCCCGGCAGAGCGCTCCGCGGCGGAAGGCTCTTTGGCAGGTCGTTCCCCGGCAGGCGGCGGACCCGGACGGTCGCTCTGGGTGACGCCGTAGAGCAGCCACGCCAGCGCGGCGAACGGCCACAGCCACCCCACCCATTGCGCCAGTCCGTAGAGATTGACGAAGCGGCCCTGCTCCCAGAACTGCAGGCTCTCGAGCAGGTAGGGATCGGAGGGCGCCTCGGCCATCAGCGCGATCAGCGCGGTCAGCACGACCAGGCCCCAGGCCGCGTTCGCGCGCCGCGACATGAACGCCGCCAGCAGCGCCAGCACGCCGCCGATGATCAGGCCGGGTTCGGTCGTCGAGGTCAACCAGGCCCACGCGTGATCGGGACCGAAGTTCAGCACCGTCGACCAGGCCGTCGTCGTCACGCCCAGCGCGATCGCCCCCAGCACCAGCAACGCCCGGCGCTTGCCAGGCCGTGCCACGGACAACGCCAGCAGGCAAGGCGCCAGGACCCCCATGGCGATGGCGATGGCCTCGAGACCGGGCGGCAGGGGCAGATCGTCGGTCAGCTCCTTGGGAACGAGTTCCCAGGGCGTGTTCTCGAGCAGCACTTCCGCCCATTCGCGCAGACGCGGGAAGAGTTGGCCGAGCCCCAGCGGCAACGGCGCCGGGTAGAGCAATCCCACGGGCCACATCGCCAGCAGCGCCAGCGCGCCGGCGCTGTGCGGCACGAACCAGCGTTCGCGCCAGCCGTTCCAGCGCGCCAACCCGCCGAGTCCCAGCACTGCCCACGCGCACAGCCCGCCGAGCCAGGCACCGGCGCTGTTCAGCAGGAAGTCGGCCAGCGACGGCACGCGGCCGGGGAGGAAGTACTGCAGCGTCTCCATCGAGAACGACAGCAGCGGCAACCCGACCACCGTCAGCAGCAGCGCACGCACGAGACTGCCGCTGCCGCGGATCACCGCCGAGAAGCAGAGCAGGCCCAGCGGCCAGTAGCCGATCACGTTGATCCAGATGTCGAACTTGCCCCAGTAGCGCGGCCACGGCAAGCCGACGAAGCCCGGCCAGGGCAGGCTCGGCGGCATGCGCCACGGCCAGAACGGGTACAGGCTGGCGTAGACCACCAGCACGGCATAACACAGGGCCAGCCAGGTGGCGGAACTGCGCCGATGCATCACCGGATCAGAAGGGCTTGACGACGACCAGGATCACGATCGCCGCGAATAGCAGCACCGAGACCTCGTTGAACACGCGGAACCACTTGTGGCTGCGACGGTTGGCGAGCATCTCGAACTTGCGCAGGAAGGCGCGGCACACGTGGTGATACCCGATCACCGCGACGACCAGCGCGAGCTTGGCATGCATCCAGCCGTTGCCCGGCCCGCGGCCGATGCCGTAGTACAGCCACAGCGTCAGTCCGAAGACCAGGGCGAGCAGCATCAATCCCGAACTGAAGCGGTACAGCTTCAGCGCCATGATCAGCAGCCGTTCGCGCTCGGCGTGGCTGTCGGCGGGGACCATGGCCAGGTTCACGAAGATCCGCGGCAGATAGAACAGGCCGGCGAACCACGCGGCGACGAAAATGATGTGAAGCGCTTTGATCCAGAGCATCGCGGCATTATGGAGGGCGCGAAAAAACCCCGGCTTCACAGCCGGGGTCGGAAAGCCTTATCGCTGTCATCACGTTAAGGCTCCTGCTCAGGGAGGAAAAGCAGGGAACGACAGCCAGCGGCTATCATTCAAGAACGACTTTAACAGATCTGCCGAATTTCGGAATCTACGTCTTTCCACCTAGTGGCCCCTCATCCTGGTGGTACTTCTCGGAAATCATGCAACTTCCCGCACCTTATCCCGCCAGCCGTCCCCGTCGCCTGCGTCGCGACGCCTTCACCCGGGCGCTGGTCCGCGAAAACCGGCTGCACCCGAGCGATTTCATCTTTCCGGTGTTCGTCCATGAAGGCGAAAACCGTGTCGAACCGATCGCGTCGATGCCCGGCGTGTCGCGGCTGAGCCTGGACCGGCTGATCCCGGTCGCCGAGGAATGCGTCGAACTGGGCATCCCGGTGATCGCCCTGTTCCCCGCGATCGACACCGCGCTGAAGACGCCCGACGGCATCGAGGCGACGAATCCGGACGGCCTGATCCCCCGCGTCGTGCGCGCGCTCAAGGAGAAGGTGCCCGGCCTGGGCGTGCTGACGGACGTCGCGCTCGACCCGTACACCAGCCACGGCCAGGACGGCGTGCTCGACGAGCAGGGCTACATCCTGAACGACCGCACCGTCGAACTGCTCAAGCAGCAGGCGCTGGTCCAGGCCCGGGCGGGCGTGGACATCGTCGCGCCCAGCGACATGATGGACGGCCGCATCGGCGCGATCCGCGCCGCGCTCGAGGCCGACAGCCACATCCACACGCGGATCATGGCCTACAGCGCCAAGTACGCCAGCGCCTTCTACGGCCCGTTCCGCGACGCGGTGGGCTCGCGCAGCAACCTCGGCAAGGCGGACAAGAAGACCTACCAGATGGACCCGGGCAACAGCGACGAGGCCTTGCGCGAAGTCGGCCTGGACCTGGCCGAAGGCGCCGACATGGTGATGGTCAAGCCCGGCCTGCCCTACCTGGACATCGTCCGGCGGGTGAAGGAGGAGTTCAAGGTCCCGACCTTCGCCTACCAGGTCAGCGGCGAGTACGCCATGATCAAGGCCGCCGCCGCCAACGGCTGGCTGGAACACGACGCGGTCATGCTCGAGGCGCTGCTGGCCTTCAAGCGCGCCGGCGCCGACGGCATCCTGACCTACTTCGCGATGGACGCGGCGCGGCTGCTGCGCGCCGGCGCCTGAACGTCCCCGACGCCAGGGAACGCCGGCTGCCCGACCGACGCATGCGCATCTTCCATCTCAGCGACGCGCTCTACGAGGAACTCGCCGCGCTGCCCGAGGACCTCCCGCCGGAGGGCTTCCTGTGGATCGGGCTGCCGCGGCGCGAGTTCGAACTCCAGCTCGGCACCTTGCAGCAGCGGCTGACGCGCTGGGCCGGCGCGCAACTGCTCGACCTGCATGTGTCGGATCTGATGAATCCGCAGCTGCCGTCGCATTTCGATTACACGAGCGCGTACGACCTGATGGTCTTCCGGCGGCTCGCGACGATGCCGGGCAGCGAGCAGTACCTCTCCGACGAGGAGCCCCGTCACGCCGCGGCGGTCAACGAGGCATTGAAGGCCATCGACACGAGCCCGGTCGGCTTCGCCGTCTTCGACCGCGTGCTGATCACGGTGCATCCGGGCGAGTGCTCCTTGCGGGACCACTTCGCGGGCAAGCTCGGTGCGCAGCAGGAAGGCCGCGACCTGCGCGGCAGCACCCGCCTGCCCCACAGCCCGGCCGAGCTGATGCTGCGCATGGTCAACCACATGGTCGACAGCTACCTGGACCTGCGCCGGCTGCTGACGCGCCAGCTGACGACGCTGCAGAACCTGCTGCTCGACCGGCGCGGCCACTTCCGCGACTGGCCGGTGGTGCTGCACGCCCGGGACACGCTGTCGCGGCTGGAAGATCTCTGCGAGGACCAGCGCAGCGCCGTGCAGGAATGGATCGACGCGCTGGGCGAGTGGCCCGTCGGCGACGCCCGCGCGGAACGCGAGCGGGAGCTGCTGCGCGTGCGGTCGCGCGACGTGCTCGAGCACGTCGAGCGCGTGCTGACCCACGTGCGGCGGCTGGAGACGTCCGCCGAGACCTCGGTGCAGATGCATTTCTCGCTCACCGGCGAGCGCACCAACAACATCATGCGGACGCTGACCGTGCTCACGGCCATCTTCCTGCCGCTGAACCTGATCACCGGCGTGTTCGGCATGAACTTCGACACCCTGCCGCTGATCCACCGGGCCACCGGCTTCTGGATCGCCGTCGGCGTCATGGGCGTCACCGCGATCGCGCTCGGCGCCTTCTTCTGGCGCAAGCGCTACCTGGGAACGCAGCAGTAGTGGGAAGCGGCGAAGCGCTCAGCGCTTCGCCTTGGCGGCGGTCTTCACGGCCTTTGCCGGCTTGGCAGGCTTGGCCTTGGCTGCGGCGTACGGATCCGCGAAGCCGAGCCCGACCATCACCTCGGTCTCGCGCGCTTCCATGCACTCGGCCTCGTCGTCTTCCTCGTGGTCGTAGCCCTGCGCGTGCAGCGTGCCGTGGACCAGCATGTGCGCGTAATGCGCCGCGATGTCCAGGCCCATCTCCTTCGCCTCGCGCTCGACCACCTCGGCGCAGATCACCAGGTCCGCGGCGACGACGGGCTCGTGCGTGTAGTCGAAGGTCAGCACGTTGGTCGCGTAATCCTTCGCGCGGTACTCGCGGTTGAGCGACTGTCCCTCCTCCGCATCGACGATGCGGACGGTCATCTCGCCGGGCAGCTCCAGCGCCGCGCGCATCCAGCGGATCACCTTGTGCCGCGGCAGCAGCGCCTTGTGGCGCGGATCCGCGAATTGCAGCGACAGGCTCAGTTCCGGTCGGCTCATCGGGCAGCTCCCTTGCGCGCAGGTCTGGCAGGCGCTTTGACGACCGTCTTCTTCGCAACGGGCTTCTTCGCAACGGGTTCCTTCACCGCCGGCTTCTTCACCGCCGGCTTTTTCGTCGCTACCTTCTTCACGACAGGCGGGGGCGGTTCCTCGAAGCGCATCGCCTCCTCGCGCAAGCGCAGGGCGCGCAGGCGACGCTCCTCGCGCTCCTCGGCGAACTGGGCGCGATGCTCTTCCTGCGCTCGGGCTTCCTCGAGCGCCAGCGCTTCCGTCTGGTTCTCGTAGGCCTGCACGATGCGCGCGACCAGCGGGTGGCGCACGACGTCCGCGCGCGTGAAGCGCGTGATCGCGATGCCCTCGACGCCGTCCAGCACCTGCTCCGCGTCGACCAGCCCGCTGCGCATGCCGCGCGGCAGGTCGATCTGGCTCGTGTCGCCGGTCACCACGCACTTGCTGCCGAAGCCGATGCGGGTCAGGAACATCTTCATCTGCTCCGGCGTCGTGTTCTGCGCCTCGTCGAGGATGACGAACGCGTGATTCAGCGTGCGTCCCCGCATGAAGGCCAGCGGCGCGATCTCCAGCTGGCCCTTCTCGAACGCCTTGGTCACGCGGTCGAATCCCATCAGGTCGTACAGCGCGTCGTAGAGCGGGCGCAGGTAGGGATCGACCTTCTGCGTCAGGTCGCCGGGCAGGAAACCGAGGCGCTCGCCGGCCTCGACGGCCGGACGCGTCAGGATGATGCGCTGCACCGTCGAGCGCTCCAGCGCGTCCACCGCGCAGGCCACCGCGAGGAAGGTCTTGCCCGTGCCCGCCGGGCCGATGCCGAAGCTGATGTCGTGCGACACGATGCTGCGCAGGTACAGGTGCTGGTTGCCCGTTCGGCCGGCCAGATCGGCGCGCCGGGTGCGCAGCACGACGCCGTTCCCGTCGGGGTCCCCGCCATTGCCGTCGCCGGCGGCGTCGCCGGCGCCGTTGGCGGACTTCGCCCGGGCGGCCACGTCGTTGGCCGCCTCGACGATCGCCAGGCGCAAGGTCTCGCCGGGAATCGCCCGGTCGGCCCGGGCGTAGAGCGCCTCCAGCAAGACCATCGTGCGCTGCGCCGGCGCGCGGTCGCCCTCGACGTTGAAATGCTCGGCACGGTGGGTGATGCGCACGGTCAGGGCCGCCTCGATCTGGCGGAGATGCTCGTCCAGCGGGCCGCAGAGGTGCGACAGACGCCGGTTGTCGGCGGGGGTGAAAGCGTGGCGCAGGTTCAAGGCGGAGAACGCTCCGTATTCAGGGGGGTTGAGGGCGGTATTGTCGCGCGCCGGTGCGCGGCGCGCTTGCCGCGCCTGCACAATCGCCCCCCATGCACCGGACCACGGAACAACAGGGAGACGCCACCGGCCACCGACATGCCGTGCCGGCGCAGGGAGGATCCAGGCCTGCGGCGTTCGGCGCCGCGGCCGCGCTGTCGCTGGCCGTGCCGGTCTGCCTCGCCCAGGTCGCGGGCGCGGCGGTCGCCGGCGCCGACGGCGCCATCGCCGGCTCCTTCGCCACGCTGTGGACGCGCCTGGCGCCGCAGCTCGCCTACGGCCTGCAGTCCGCGCTGGTGCTGATGGCCTTCGTGCTGGGGCTGCTGATCTGGCAGCGCCGCGCCCAGCGCCACATCGGCTGGCTGCTCGTGCTGATGCCGGGATGGGTCGTCATGGTCGGCCTCGCGCCGCTGTCGTCCTGGCGCACGGGAATCGCCGTGATCCTCGCGCCATGGCTGCTGTGGTGCGCGTTCCATTATCTGATGCGGCGGATACGGCGACGCGACCGCCGCCTGCATCGCGCGCTGCTGGCCCAGGCGCTGCTTTTCCCCGCCGCCCTGCTGCTGCCCGTGCCGGCGACGCGCATCGCCACCTTCGCGCTCTGGTGGCTGGGCGCGCAACTGCTGGTCGCGATGGCCGCGCATCTCTGGCACCTCTGGCAGGACATGTTCCTGCCGACGCTGGAGGAGCGGTACCCGCCCTCCGACTTCGTCCTCAGCGGCGTGATGATGGGCTTCGGCATGCTCGCTGTCGTGTCGGCCTGCCTGCTGCCCGGCAGCGGCCTGGCCGGCATCCTCGGCCCGCTCTGCCTCCTGGGACTCGGCCTGCATCGCGTCCGCGAATTCGCCCGTGCGCTCACGCAGTCGGAGCTCGCCGTCCTGCAAGGCGAACTGCGTCTGCAGGAGCGCATCGCAGAGCTGGAGCGCCATTTCGATCAGGTCGCGGAGACCAAGCTGGAACAGGTCACCGAACGCGAGCGCAAGCGGATCGCGGCCGACCTTCACGACGACCTGGGCGCGAAGCTGCTGACCATCGTCCACACCAGCGAGTCCGACCGGATCTCCACGCTGGCGCGCGAGGCGCTGGAGGAGATGCGGCTGTCGGTGCGCGGCCTGACCGGCAAGCCCGTGCAACTGCTGGACGCGCTGGGGGACTGGCGCGCCGAGGTGGTGTCGCGGCTGGCCCAGGCCAACATCCTGGCGGAATGGAAGTCGCCCGCGGAGGACATCGAGCACACCTTCCCCGCTCGCGCCTACGTGCAGACGACGCGCATCCTGCGCGAGTCGGTGAGCAACATCATCAAGCACAGCGGCGCCACCCACTGCGTGATCAGCTGCTCGGCGCAGGACGGCTACTTCTCGGTGGTGATCCAGGACAACGGCCAGGGCATCCCGCTCGAGCTCGAAGGTCGCCTGGACAAGGGACACGGCATGGCCAGCATGAAGGCCCGCGCCAAGCAGATGCACGGACAGTGCCTGGTCGAATCCGGCCCCGGTTGGGGCACCGTCATCCGGCTCACGATCCCACTTTGATCACGCTCTGATCGCGTTTCTCGCGTGATCCATTGCCGCCGGCACCACAGTCCGGCGTTGATCAGGATGGTCAGCCCCCAAGAAAGCCGTACTGTTGCGCGAAGCCGGCGGGTTCCCTGCCGGCATTGCTTTCCTGAGCAAGAATCCGCGCCATGAACCACATCCTGCTCCTCGAAGACATTCCCGAAATCCGTGCCTGGCTCAAGGTCCTGGTCAAACAGGTCTTCGCCAACGCGGTGGTCACCGAATGCTCCCGGGTGCAGGACGCGCTCCAGCAGGTCAACTCGCAGCGTTTCACGCTGGCCCTGCTGGACCTGGGCCTGCCGGACGGCTCCGGTGTCGACGTGATCTCCGCGCTGCGCGAGAAGCAGCCGGAAGTCCAGTCGGTGATCGTCACGATCCACGACGACGACGAGCACCTCTTCCCCGCCCTGCAGGCTGGCGCCTTCGGTTATCTGCTGAAGGAACAGTCGCGCGAACTGCTGGTCGAGCAGCTGCAACGCATCAGCCAGGGCGAGCCGCCGCTGTCCCCGTCGATCGCCCGCAAGGTCATCGCCTACTTCACGTCGCAACGCCGGCCGCAGGCGGCTCCAGGTGCTGCACGAGGTCTCGCTGACCGACCGCGAGACGGAGGTCCTGCTGCGCGTCGCGAAGGGTTTCACGCTGCCGGAGATCGGCGTGCAGCTGGGCCTGTCGCGCCACACGATCGCCGACTATGTGAAGCAGATCTACCGCAAGCTCAACGTGAGCTCGCGCGCCGAGGCCGCGCTGGAAGCGCAGCGTCTGGGCCTTTTCGGCAGGAACTGAGCGACTCCGCGCGCAGGATCCGGCGCGCGCCCATGCGCCTCGGGAAAATACTGGACAAACATCCAGCGATCTGCCGTCGAAACGCCGCCGAGCGCGGATAATCCGCGCCCATGATCGGCAAGCTCACCGGCGTCATCGCGGAAAAATCGCCCCCGCAGGTTGTCATCGACGTGCAAGGCGTCGGCTACGAAGTCGACGTGCCGATGAGCACCTTCTTCAATCTGCCGGGGCTAGGCGAACGCGCCACGCTGCTGACGCACCTGAGCATCCGCGAGGACGCGCATGTCCTCTTCGGTTTCCTCACCGCCGAGGAGCGCAGCACCTTCCGTCTCCTGATCAAGATCAGCGGCGTCGGCCCCAAGATGGCGCTGTCGCTGCTGTCCGGCATGTCGGTCGGTGACCTGGCGCAGGCCGTGTCCAAGCAGGAAGCCGGTCGACTGGTGAAAGTGCCGGGCATCGGCAAGAAGACCGCCGAGCGCTTGCTGCTGGAACTCAAGGGCAAGCTCAGTCCCGACCTGTCGCTGCCGGTGTCGGTGGCCGACGATGCGCAGGCCGACATCCTCCAGGCACTGGTCGCGCTGGGCTACAGCGAGAAGGAGGCCGGTTCCGCACTGAAGACGCTGCCGCCAGGCATCGGTGTCAGCGAGGGCATCAAGCTGGCGATGAAGCACCTGTCATGAATCCGCGCGCGCGGCGTACCCTCCCACCATGAGCATCCAGACCGACGACTTCACGCCCGCACCGCAGCAGGCCCGCCTGATCAGCGCGCAACCCGCGTCGCCGAACGAGGACGCCATCGAGCGGGCGCTGCGACCCAAGCTGCTCGACGAGTACGTCGGCCAGACCAAGGCGCGCGAGCAGTTGGAGATCTTCATCGGCGCCGCGAAAAAGCGGCGGGAGGCACTCGATCATGTGCTGCTGTTCGGACCGCCCGGGCTGGGCAAGACGACGCTGAGCCACATCGTCGCGGCGGAACTGGGCGTCAACCTGCGGCAGACCAGCGGACCGGTACTGGAGAAGCCCAAGGACCTGGCCGCCATCCTGACCAACCTCGAACGCAACGACGTGCTGTTCATCGACGAGATCCATCGGCTCTCACCGGTCGTCGAGGAGATCCTGTATCCGGCGCTCGAGGACTATCAGATCGACATCATGATCGGCGAAGGTCCGGCGGCCCGGTCGATCAAGCTCGACCTGCAGCCGTTCACGCTGGTCGGCGCGACCACGCGCGCCGGCATGCTGACCAACCCGCTGCGCGACCGGTTCGGCATCGTCGCGCGGCTGGAGTTCTACACGGCCGAGGAGTTGCAGCGCATCGTGACGCGATCCGCGTCGCTGCTCGGCGCGCCGATCGAGCCGGCCGGCGCCCTCGAAGTCGCACGACGGTCGCGCGGCACACCGCGGATCGCCAACCGGCTGCTGCGGCGGGTCCGCGATTACGCCGACGTGAAGGCCGACGGCACGATCACCCGCGCGATCGCGGAGAAGGCGCTGGCCATGCTCGACGTGGATCCGCTCGGCTTCGACCTGATGGACCGCAAGCTGCTGGAGGCGGTGGTGCACCGCTTCGACGGCGGGCCGGTGGGGTTGGACAACGTCGCCGCGGCGATCGGCGAGGAGCCCGGCACCATCGAGGATGTGATCGAGCCCTACCTGATCCAGCAGGGCTTCCTCCAACGCACCCCGCGGGGACGGATCGCCACGCTGGCGGCATATCGCCATCTCGGCGTGGCACCGCCGAAGCAGGCCGGGCAGTTGTTCGACATCGAATGAAGGCGGCGAGCCCGGGCCACGCGCCGGGGACTCACCGATGCAGCAATGAAAAAGGCGCTCCGAGGAGCGCCTTTCTGCTTCGTGATCCGGAGATCAGAAGTTGTGGCGGACGCCCAGGGCGAACGAGCTCAGGTCGTCGCGCTTGTTCGGCGTGTTCGCATCCACGGCGGTGTAGAACGCGTACACCTTGGTGCGCTTGCTCAGGTTGTAGTTGTAGGCCACCGTGTACTGCTTGCCACCGCTGCGACCGCTGTTGAACGAGTAGGCGCCTGCCTTGGTGCCACCGACGTTCAGGTGGAATTCCGACTGGCCCAGCGTGTACATCACGGCGGCGCGGCCGATCCAACGCGCGTCCTTCGCACCAGGCGACTGCGGCGTGCCCGACTCTTCGCGCTGCGCGTAGCCGCCGAAGGTGAAGGCGCCCAGTTCATACAGGCCGCGGATCGCGTACTGCTTGGCGCTGCCTTGCTTGCTGTAGCCGGCACCCAGGTGCATCGGGCCTTGGTCGTAGTTCAGGGCGACGTCGTAACCGCGCGGGTCGACGCCTTCACCGGCGTGCAGCGTGAACTCGCCGTTGAAACCGCTGACGTTCGGGGTGAAGTAGCCCACCTTGTTGGTCTGCGTGAAACCGGCGCCCGAGTACAGCTTGTCTTCCGACGTGCCGGTGTCGTGGTTGTGCATCGACACGTAGTCGGCCGTGGCGTAGTACGAGCCGGGGGTCCAGCGACCCAGGCGGATCGCGCCGAAGTCACCGGCCAGTTGCACGCTGGCTTCACGGTTCCAGAACGCCGAGTTCGTGGCGCGGCCGTCATCCGAATTCAGGCCGTGTTCCAGGGCGAAGCTGGCCTTCAGGCCGCTGCCCAGGTCTTCCGTGCCCTTGAAACCCAGGCGGGAATTGTTGTTGATCACCGAAGCGACGCGGTCGTTGTTGCCGGTCTTGATGCTTTCCACCGAGGTGTTGATACGACCCCAGAGCGTGACGGAGCTCTGCGCGAACACGGGAGCGGAAAGAGCCGCGATGGCCGCAGCGAATGCAATCTTTTTCATACCCACCTTCATCCAGTTGGAGGTTTCAGCCGGTCTGGCTCAATGGCTTTACTGCAAGGTGTGCGGAGTATAGAAGTGCGTTGCACGCACCCATAACGCCCGACGCAAAATTGCAACAGTTCCCCGTTAGGGGTGAACCAGGGGGCCGGTGGGTGATAGCAGGCGTGCCGTCAGGACCTGCCCCGCCAGAAGTCCGGCGAGCACGGCGATCTGCTCGATCGGGCCGAGCCGGTGGGCGTTCCACAGGAACAGCGCGACGGCGCCGAGCAGCAGCAGGAACATCGCTCCCGCCGCCCAGGCGTGCGAGGACGCGATCTTCGGGTCGAACAGCGGCCGCGTGTGCGGGTCATATCCGGGCGCTACGCGGGCACCGAGGCCCGGCTCCCAATGCGCGGGCTCCCACCATAACCGCAGCTTGTCCCGCCAGCGGGGCGTGCGCCGGGTCTTGGACAGCAGCTTGGCGTAGACCTGCACGTTCGCCGTCCAGGGGTTCCAGCTCTGCAGGGCATCCCGGGTGCCGTAGACGCAGCGCTCGTGATCCAGCTCCTCCTGGAAGCTGCCGAACATCCGGTCCCAGATGATGAGGATTCCGCCGTAGTTGCGATCAAGATAGGGATCGTTGACGGCGTGATGCACACGATGGTTCGAGGGAGAGCAGAACCAGCGGTCGAACCAGCCGAGCTTGCCGATCTGTTGGGTGTGCACCCAGAACTGGTACAGCAGGTCGATCAGCGCGACGACCGCGTACACCAGCGGCGGGAAACCGAGGATCGCCATCGGCATGTAGAAGAGCCAGCCGACCAGCCAGCCGCTGCCGGTCTGGCGCAGCGCGGTGGAGAGGTTGTAGTCCTCGCTCTGGTGATGGACGGCATGCGCCGCCCACAGCAGCGCGGTCGTGTGACCGAGCCGGTGGTGCCAGTAATAGAGGAAGTCGTAGAACAGCAACCCGAGCAACCAGACCCACCAGGCGCCCGCGTCCAGGCGGGTCAGCGCCATGCGCTCGAACACCCACGTGTACAGGCCCAGCGTGAAGAGCTTCGTCAGCACGCCCACCACCTGGCTGAGCATGCCCAGCGCGATGCTGCTCACGGCGTCGTTCAGCCGGTAGGTGTTGCGGCCGCGGCGCAGGCCGATCCAGTATTCGAGCCCGATCAGGGCGAAGAACACCGGCGTGGCCAGCACGATGATCTGTGCGTCGGTCATGTGTCTCCTCGATGAGCGCTCGATGCGGCGCTTCTGTCGATGTCCGCGGCCACCGGCCCTCGTGGGAGCCGGCGATCACGCGCTCAGGCCTTGGCGGTCGCGACCGCGGCGGGCATGAAGCCCGGGACGCCGGGATCGTCCAACGCCAAGCCTTGCAGATGCTGATCGTCGTTCCACCCGACCAGGCTGAATCCCTGCGGCGAATGAAGCAGCCGGTTCACGCTCGTGTTACCCAGGACCCAGCTGCGCGGCGCCTGAAGATCGATACGGGTGGCGGCGCGATACAGGCAATCCATCACCCCGCCGTGAGCGACGACCGCGATCGTCTGCCCCGCGTGCGCCGCGGCCAGTTCGGACACGACGGCGATGCAGCGGGCGTAGAGCGTGACCAGGCTTTCCCCACCGGGCGGCTCGAAGTCCGGATCGCGCCGGCGCCAGCGCAGGGCATCCTCGGGAAATCCGGATTCGATCTCGGTCCAGAGCTTGCCCTCATGGAGGCCGAAAGCGCGCTCCCGGAGACGCGCATCCAGGCGGACCTCGAGGCCGTGCGGTGCCGCCAGATGCCGGGCCGTCACCGCGGCGCGGTCCAGATCGCTCGCATAGATGGCGTCGATCGGATGATCGGCCAGCGCGGCCCCGAGCCGCTCGGCCTGTCGCTCGCCCAACGCGTTCAGCGGCAGATTCAGATGGCCTTGGAGCCGGCCCTCTCGGTTCCAGGCGGTCTCGCCATGCCGGATGGCCAGGATCAGGGTCGAGTCCACTCAGACGCCCCAGACCACATCGGTGTCTGCGGCCTGCGCGGCGCGCATCAGTTCCAGCAGCGGCCACAGGCGCTGGCGCAACGTGACCTCGGGCTTGGGCGGCGGCTTGCGGCCTTCGGCCTGGGCTTCCTGGGCGGCGCGGTCCAACGAGCGCTGCTCCTCCGCAATGGCCGACTCGCCCTGCGAGATCAGTGCGGACAGGTCCGCCGCCTGGAGGATTCCTTGAGGCGCCGGTCCGCGGCCCAGGGCCTGCAGCGCCTGATCGCCATGAGCGGCCAACATGATGACGTCAGCCCCGGCCTTCGACTTGAACTTGTACAGCACGTGTGTCTCCCGGCCGTCGACGTCGGCCATCGATGCATTGTGCCGCCCTCGCGCGCGAGGCAGTGGAGAGGTCTCCCGAGCCCGTCCCGGCCCTGCGTCCGGGTCGACCCCGATGCGCACCCGGCGCCGGAAGGATCAGCCGCCGCGCAACAGGTGCACGGAGGCCCGCGCGGCACGAGGTGCCACCGCCTGCTCACGCGCCAGCCTGGCGGCCTCGGCCTGTGCGGCGATCTGGGCCTGGCGCTCTTCGAAGGCACGCGTCTCGAGCGCCGGCGCGCACAGGAAGCCCTGGTACTCGTGGCAGCCGCAGCGGGCCAGGAAATCGCGCTGCGCGTCGGTCTCGACACCCTCGGCGATGACCTTCAGGTTGAGCGCCCGCCCCATCTGCACGATCGCATTGACGATGCCGGCGTCGCTCGCGTCGCCCGGCAACCCCTGCACGAAGCTGCGATCGATCTTGAGCCGCTGGATCGGGAAGCGCTTCAGGTACCCCAGGCTCGAGTAGCCGGTGCCGAAATCGTCGATCGACATCAGCACGCCGAGCTCCGACAGCGCCTCCATCCGATGCAGCGCCTCCTCGGCATCGCGCAGCAGCACGGATTCCGTCAGTTCCAGCTCCAGCAGCGACGGCGGGAGGTCGTAGGCGCGCAGCGCCTGCGCGACCTGTTCGACGAACTGGGTCTGCTGGAACTGCAGCGCCGACACGTTGACCGCCACGGGCACGCGCAGTCCCTTCTGGAGCCACGCCGCAGCCTGCGCCACCGCCTGTTGCAGCACCCATTGGCCGATCGAGACGATGAAGCCACTCTCCTCGGCCACGGGGATGAACTCGGACGGCGGCACGTCGCCGCGCAGCGGGTCGCGCCAGCGGATCAGCGCTTCGGCACCGACGAGTTCGCCGGTCTCCAGCGAGACCTGCGGCTGGAAGTGCAGCCGGAACTCGTGCTCCTGCAGCGCCTGGCGCATCGCGTGATCCAGCCGCATGCGCGACAGCAGGTCCACGTCCTTGCGCGGCTGGTGGAAGCGGAACGCGCTGCGGCCGCTCTCCTTGACCCAGTGCATCGCGCGCTCGGCGCTGGCGAGCAGTTCCTCGGCACTCGCGCCGTCGCCCGGGAACAGCGCGATGCCGGTGCTGCAGGTGACGGTGAAGCTGAGCGTGTCGAAGCAGAAAGGCCGCGACATCGCCTCCTGGACGCGCCTTGCCGCGTGTTCCGCACCGCGGACGTCGGCCTGGTGGATCAGCAGCGCGAATTCGTCGCCGTCGAGCCGCGCGACGGTATCGACCTCGCGCAGCGACTCCTTCAGCCGCAACGCCACCTCCTTCAGTACGCGGTCGCCATAGGAATGACCCAGCGTGTCGTTGATCTGCTTGAAGCGGTCGAGGTCGACGTTGAGCAGCGCGAACGGCGTCGCCTCGCGACGGGCCATGGCCTGCGCGTAGTCGACGCGCTCCATCAGCGCGCGGCGGTTCGGCAGCCCGGTGAGCATGTCGTTGTGCGACAGCTCCTCGATGCGCTGGTGGGCGGCGAGCTTCTCGCTGAGGTCGCGGAACGAGTAGACACGGCCGATCGGTCGGCCCCGGCTCCACTGCGGCAGCGAGACGCGCTCGAGCACGCGCCCGTCGATGAGCTTGAGGTTGTCGCTGGTGTGCAGCAGCGGCGATTCCTGGATCGCGCCCAGCCGCATCGCATAGGCGGCCCCGTCGACGACGCTGCGCCGCATCCACGCCTGCACGGCGTCGTCGTTGCGGTCGTTGAGCAGGTCCTCCGGGATGCCCCACAACGACGCCAGCCGCTGGTTGAAGCTGCGGATCCGGCCGGCCAGGTCCGTGACCAGGATGCCGTCCGCAGTCGATTCGAGCGTGGCCCGGAGCTCGGCGAGCAGCGTCTCGCGCTCCTCGTCGTGCTGACGCTGCTGGGTCTGGTCGCGCATCGCGATCAGCCAGAGGCCGTCGTCCTGCGCCTGCGCCACATGGCTGATGCGGCGTGAGATCCACAGCATGCGCCCGTCGGCGTGACGCATCATCGTGTCGGTGTGCAGACTCTCGCGGCGGCCGATCGCGGCATCCATCCAGAACAGCGCATCTTCCGGCGTCGACGCCAGCGATTCGATGCTGCGACCGACCAGGTCCTTCGCCTGCAGTCCGAACAGCTGCTGCGAGGCCTGGTTGACCGCGACCACGCCATGCGTGCGCGCGTCGACGAGCCAGACCGCCTCCTGCAGGCCGTCGATCAACGGCAGGAACGCGGCATTGAAC
The DNA here is from genome assembly GCF_050632145.1 of Roseateles chitinivorans. Taxonomy (GTDB): domain Bacteria; phylum Pseudomonadota; class Gammaproteobacteria; order Burkholderiales; family Burkholderiaceae_C; genus Roseateles; species Roseateles chitinivorans_B. The sequence continues at coordinate 2,076,036 of NZ_CP192577.1, read as the reverse complement.
GCCGCGGGGGTCGCGGCGGCGGCTCGGGTCACAGCAGTCACGCCGCCATCTCCCCGGGGGGCGAGGGCGGCGTGGACATCTGGCCGGCAGATTCGAAGAAGTAGGCGATGCGGCTGCGCGGGCTGAGGTAATCCAGCGAGGCGCGCGGCAACTGCTGCGGCTTGACGCTGCGGCGGATGCCGAGGTCGGGCAGCTCTTCCAGATTGAGCACCAGCGCCTCGTCTCGCGGCACTTTCGGGTCGTGGACCATGACCTTGGGCTTGAGCGGGCGCGACGAGTTGACGGCCACGACCAACGCGTAGCGGTCGTCGGTCAGTTGCACCGCGGAACCCGGCGGGTACACGCCCATCATCCGGATGAAGGCGTTGAGCATGGTGGCGTCGAAACGGCTGCGCCCCTGCGCGAACATCAGCGACAGCGCTTCGTGCGGCGTCATCGCCTTTGAACTGAGCAGGGGGTTGCACAGGCCATCGAAGCGGTTGACGAGCGCCACGATGCGGGCACCGATGCTCATCCGGTCGGCGTTCAGGCGTTGCGGGAAACCGCTGCCGTCGGCGTGCTCATGATGCTGCGCGATGATCAGGAGCGGACCGGCACCGACACCCATCTTCTGTCCCAGCGCCACGCCCTTGGCGACGTGCTGCTGGTAGGCCGCGACCTCGGCGGCGGTGAAGCTGTCGTCACGATGACGGAACCGGGCCGTCAACTCCATCTTGCCGATGTCGTGGAGCAGCGCCCCCTGGCCCAGGTCCAGCATCTCGTCTCGCCCCAGGCCGAAGGCCCGGCCCAGCAGCAGGGCGATCACGGCCACGTTGAGCGCGTGCGCGGTGCCCCGGTCGCCGGCCCCCTCGTTGAGCAGCCGGATATTGATGTCGCCCTCGACCAGCATCTTGTCCAGCAACGCGCGGGACAACGCGGACGACCGGTCCTTCGCATCGGTCGGCTCCCGCGGCACCAGGTCCATCAGGTCGCGCAAGGCGGTGGCCGCTTCGGCGTACTGGCGCTCGCACAGCAGCAGCGCATCGCGCTGCTCCGCCAGCAGCCGGCGATGGCGTTCGCGGACTTCGTCCTCGGCGCTGCGGTTCTCCTCGACGACGGCCGCGGCGGGCGCTGGCGCGGGCATCGGCGTCGCTTCCAGCGGCAGGTCGCTCTTGCCCGGACTCCAACGCACCTGCTTGAGGCCCAGGCGGCGCAGGATCAGCAACTGCTCTTCCGAACTCAGCTTGAAACTGCTGAGCGGAAACGGATGCGACATCCAGCCGAGGTCGAGATGGATGAACATCCCCACTTTCAGCTGGTTCACATCGATGAGCGGATCGGCCGATCTGTCCTTCATATTCTTGTAGTTCCGCGTCCCGGTTCGGACGCCCTCGTCAGCAGCATCGGCTGCGGAGGGGCGCAACTTAAATCAAAAGCGCGTCAACCGTACGGCGTCGCTCATGATCCCGGGGAGACCGTGCGACTTGTCACAGGTTTTTCCTGCCCCCCTATGATCCCCCGAACCTCGCATTCTCATAAAGATACAGGAGACTTTTCATGCACGCCTTCATCTGCGATGCGCAGCGCACCCCTTTCGGGCGTTATGGCGGCGCCCTGTCGTCCCTCCGCGCGGACGATCTGGGGGCGTTGCCGATCCAGGCCCTGATGGCGCGGCACCCGTCGCTCGACTGGGAGGCGCTGGATGATGTGTTCTACGGCTGCGCAAACCAGGCCGGCGAAGACAATCGCAACGTGGCGCGCATGTCCGCCCTGCTGGCCGGCCTGCCGATCAGCGTGGCCGGCGTGACACTGAACCGGCTGTGCGGCTCCGGCATGGACGCCGTCGGCAGCGCCGCCCGCGCGATCCGCGCCGGCGAGACCCAGTTGATGATCGCCGGCGGCGTCGAGAGCATGAGCCGCGCGCCCTTCGTCATGCCCAAGGCGGAGACGGCGTTCTCCCGCGCCAACGCGATCTACGACACGACCATCGGCTGGCGCTTCATCAATCCGAAGATGAAGGCGCAGTACGGCGTCGACGCGATGCCCGAGACGGCCGAGAACGTCGCCGTCGATTTCGACATCGCGCGCGAGGCGCAGGACCGCATGGCGCTTGCCAGCCAGACGAAGGCGCTGGCCGCGCAGCGCAGCGGCTTCTTCGACGCCGAGATCTGCCCGGTCACGATTCCCCAGAAGAAGGGCGACGCCATCGTCGTGCGCCAGGACGAGCACCCGCGCGACACCAGCCTGGAGGCGTTGGCCAGGCTCAAGGGCGTCGTCCGGCCGGACGGCAGCGTGACGGCCGGCAATGCATCCGGCGTCAACGACGGCAGCTGCGCGCTGCTGATGGCCAGCGAAGCGGCGATCGCGCGGCACGGACTGACCCCGCGGGCGCGCGTGCTCGGCATGGCGACCGCCGGCGTCGCACCGCGCATCATGGGCATCGGCCCGGCCCCGGCCACGCGCAAGGTGCTGGCCCAGGTCGGACTGACCCTGGCCCAGATGGACGTCATCGAGCTGAACGAGGCCTTCGCCGCCCAGGGCCTGGCGGTGCTGCGCGACCTCGGGGTGCAGGATGACGATCCGCGCGTGAACCCCAACGGCGGTGCGATCGCGCTGGGCCATCCGCTCGGTGCCAGCGGCGCCCGGCTGGTCACCACGGCGATCAACCAGCTTCATCGCAGCCAGGGACGCTACGCGCTGTGCACCATGTGCATCGGGGTGGGTCAGGGCATCGCCATCGTCATTGAGCGGGTCTGACACCGATCGTTCCGGCAGCCGGCGCCGACCGGCTGCCTGTCCCTTGTTCAAGGCGGAGCACCGGCGCCCTGGGAGCGTTGAGGATTCCAGCAATCGCCCAGGTTGTCTGACCTCATTTTGGTGCGGCGCGGCAGCGCCGGGCTCGCCGCCCACTGTTGCTGGACCTATAGCCAAAAGTTGGTATCGACAAAGAAATAGTCATGGGCGCACGTAGGACCACGTAGGCGCCAATCGCACATCGCATGTGATACTGGCTCCGTTTGATGGCGCATACCGCTCATATATGTAGGGTATGCGGTGACAAGCATGATGTCTGACTATTGACCGCCTGCTTAGCGACCACCCACCGCGGTTTCGCGCACCTTTTTCCCGCTGAACGCCCTTTCACGCTGCCTGACCCAGGCGGTGGGGCGCTGTGCGCAGAAAATGCACCAAATTGATGCACATGCGTGCGATTTGCGGATAAAACAATTGCCCTGGCAAACATTCTTCACAGGGTTGTCCCTATAGTCGTGGACATCACCTGCTTACGCCCAGCAGATTTGGGCGTCAAACGCACGTCCTCCCTCCCCGCCATGTCCGCTGCACGAGCCTTTGATGATGAACTGACCGCGATCCAAGCGGTCGTCCCCGCCCCTGACGCCGAAGTCCGTACCGGTCCGCTCAAGCGCGACCTGGTCGCCGGCCTGGAAAAAGGTCTGGCCGTGATCGAAGCCTTCGATCAGGAACGTCCCAGACTGACCATCAGCGAGGTCGCCGGCCGCACCGGCCTGACCCGCGCGGCGGCCCGCCGCTACCTGCTGACGCTGACCCACCTGGGCTTCGTCTCGCAGGATCGCAAGATGTTCGCGCTGACCCCGAAGGTGCTTCGCCTGGGCCAGAGCTACATGCACTCCGCCCGCCTGCCCCGCATCATCGAACCCGAGCTGCACAAGCTGGCGTACGCGATGAAGGAAGCCTCGTCGGCCGGCGTGCTGGACGGCAACGACGTGATCTGCATCTCGGCGACGAGCGCGGGGCGCGTGGTGTCCCCGACGCTGCAACCCGGTACCCGCGTGCCGGCCTACTGCACCGGCAACGGCCGCGTGCTGCTGGCGGCACAGCCGCAAGCGGAAGTCGACGCCTTCATCGCCCGTCAGGAGTTGACCGCGCTGACACCGCACACGATCACCCACCCGGAGCGCCTGCGCATCGAGATCGCCCGGGCCCGCGCCCAGGGCTACGCGCTGATCGACCAGGAGCTGGAACAAGGCCTGCGTTCGGTGGCCGTGCCGCTGAAGAACTACAAGGGCGACACCGTCGCCGCCATGGCCATCAGCGTCCACGCGACCCGCATGAGCATGGAACAGATGGTCGAGCACTGCCTGCCCCCGCTGCTGCAGGCGCAAGCGCACCTGCGCATGCTGCTCTGAGGCTGCGGAGCAGGGTTCCGAAGCGCCAATGGAAAAGCGACCCGAGGGTCGCTTTTTTCATGCCCGCGTCCGGGTCGGGATCCGGGAGGGAATGGCCGCGCTTCAGGCCCAGAGGCGCTGCCTCAACAGCGGGCTGACGCGGTAACGCTCGCTGCGGTACGCGTCGAAGAGCCCGTCGAGCGCGTCCACGACGAACGGCGCGCCGAGCAGCGCGAGCCATTCGAAGGGTCCCGCCGGGTAGTTGACGCCGAGTTTCATCGCCGTGTCGGCGCCGGCTTCATCGCAGACGCCTTGCCAGACCGCATCGGCGCCTTCGTTGACCAGCATCGCGATCGTCCGCGCGACCGCCAGGCCAGGCACGTCGCGCAGCACCAGCGGCTCCCAGCCGAGGCGACGCAGCAGCGCCTCGGCATGCCCCCGCGGACCGGCTTCGGCGCCCGGCGCGAAGGCGACGGCCAGACCGTCGATGCGATCCGGCGACAGCGGCCAGTCGATCACCGCCAGGCCGGGCTGGCGGCGCTCGTGCGCCAGCTGCGCGGCGCAGCGTCCGCGCGTGAAGTGCAGCTGCAGCCCCTCGATGGCGACACCGCTCCAGTCCGTCGTCGGATCGCGGTCGAAGAAAACGCCACGCGTCGCCATCCATTCGCCGAGGCGTTCGACCAATGCGCCCCGCCCCGCCAGCGTGATCGGGCCGAGGTCCTCGTCGGTGCCGCTCGCCGGCGCCGTCGCCGCGGGCACGCCGTCATAGAAGCCCTTGCCCGACTTGCGACCGAGCCGGCCACCGTCGACCAGAGCCTTCTGCACCAGCGACGGCTGATAGCGCTTGTCGCCATAGTTGGCCTCGAACACCGACTGCGTCACCAGATAGTTGGTGTCGTGTCCGATCAGGTCCATCAGCTCGCACGGCCCCATGCGGAAGCCGGCGCCGCGCAGCGCCCGGTCCAGTTGCGCGGGCGAACCGGCCAGCTCCTGCAGCAGCGCCAGCGTCTCTGCGTAGTACGGCCGCGCGATGCGGTTCACGATGAATCCCGGCGTCGACTTCGCGTGCACCGGCGTCTTGCCCCAGCGGCGCGACAGCTGCTCGATCGCCTGCGCGGCGGACGGGTCCGTCTCCGCACCCCACACGACCTCCACCAGCTTCATCAACGGCACAGGATTGAAGAAGTGCATGCCGACCAGACGGCGCGGCGTCGCCATCCCATTGGCCAGCGCGGTGATGCTGATCGACGAGGTGTTGGACGCGATCAGCGCGTCGGGCGGCAGCAGCGCGTCGAGCTCGCGCAGCAGCGCCTGCTTGGGCTCGAGCTTCTCGACGATCACCTCGATCACGAGCGCCGCGTCCTTCAGGTCCGCCGTCGCGCCGGCCGGCGAGAGCCGGCCCATGACCGCCTCCCGTTCCAATGCCTCAATGCGGCCCTTGGCCACCAGTCCGTCGAGCGCCTTGCCGATCTGCACGATCGCCGCAGCCGCAGCGCCTTCGCGCAGGTCCATCAGTCGCACCGGATGGCCGGCCTGCGCCGCCACCTGCGCGATGCCCGCGCCCATCACGCCCGCGCCGATCACCGCCACCGCCGCCTGCGCAGCCGGTGCCGTCGCGACGCGCCAGGATCCCGTCGATTCCGTCATTGCTGTCTCCGTCTCGTCGTCGTTCTCAGTTCTGGTCCGGTTCCGGCGCCGCTGCCGGTCAATCCTGGCCCGGCACCCAGGTCGCGGGCCGCTTGCCGAGGAACGCTGCGAAGCCCTCCTTGGCTTCGGCGCCCATGCGCACGCGGGCGATGGTCTGCGCGGTGAGTTCGCGGACCTGATCGGTCACGGGACCGACCTCGAGTTGCGCGAACAGTGTCTTGATTTCCGCCTGCGCCAGCGGACCGTTCATCAACAGCTCGCCGATCCAGCGCTCGACGGCACCGTCGAGGCCGCCGGCCGCGTCGCTCTCGACGACCTCCTGCAGCATGCCGATCCGCAGCGCCTCGGCGGCGGGAATGCGGCTGGCCGTCAGCGCGAGCCGGCGCGCCTCGCGCGGCCCGACCGCGTTGATCACGTAGGGCCCGATCACCGACGGCAGGATGCCGAAGCGGGCCTCGCTGACGGCGAACTGCGCGCCGGCCGCGGCGACGGCGATGTCGCAGGCCAGCGTCAGTCCGACGCCACCGCCCAGGGCCACGCCATGGACCTTCGCGATCGTCGGTTTCGGGCAGCGCGCGATGCGGTCGAGCATGCCGGCGAAGCGGCGCGCGTCCTCGACGTTCCAGTCCTGCGTCGCCTCGGAGGCACGCTTCATCCACTGGAGATCGGCTCCGGCGCTGAAAGCCTTGCCGGCGCCTTCCAGCACGACGATGCGCACGGCGGGGTCCTGCCCGAGCCGCTCGAACGCGGCGTCGAGGGCCGCGATCATGGCTTCGTCGAAGGCGTTGAACACCTCGGGCCGGTTCATCGTCACGCGGGCCACGCCACGCGCGTCGGTCGATATCTGCAGGGTCTCCACGATGCCGTCTCCGTTGTGATCGCCGGAGTATCGCAGCCCGACCGGTCGGTCGAAAAAGAAACACGAGAGCGGCCGTCAGTGCGGCCGTCGGTCCGGCCCTCTCAATCCGGCAAGGGCCTGCTCAGTCCCGCCAGACTTCCTCGACCAGTTCGCGCACCGCCGTCAGCGCGTGTTCCTCGGGGCCTTCCTTCTGAAGCCAGCACAGCCAGGTCTCGTCCTGCCAGTGCGGCCAGATCCGCAGCTCGCCGGCGTCGACGGCGGCCTGCGCCTGATCGAGCCGGAGGATTGCCGCCCCGAGGCCGCTCGCGACCATGCCGCGCACGGCGGACTCGGTCTCGGCCATCAGGCTGTGCGGCGGTTCGCGGCCGGCGCTCTGGAACAGCCGTTCGGCCGCGGCGCGCAGGCCGCAGACCACCGGCGTGCCGATCCAGGGCAGCGACAGCAGCGCATCCCGCGACACAGGCCACTCGCGGTCGGCGAAGCGGCGCGGCACCGCGATCGCGAGTTCCATCCGTCGCAGACGATTGACGATGAGCCCTTCCGCGGTCTCGTTGTCGTGGAGCACGTACGCGCAATCGACGTCGCCCCGGCGCAGCGCCTGCACGCTCTGCAGCGACAGGCGCTGCATCAGCTGCAGGCCGATGCCGGGGTGTCGTTCCGCCAGCCTGACCAGCACGTCGCCCAGGCGCAGCGAGATCGGATCGCTGACCGTGCCCATGCGCAGCACGCCCTGCACGTCGCCGCGGATCTGCGCGGCGGCATGCCGCAGGCGCTGCGCGGCATCGAGCGTGCGGCGGGCCTCCTCGGCCAGTTTCTCCCCGGCGGGCGTCAGCGTCATGCCGCGCGAGCTGCGCTCGAACAGCTGCACGCCCAGCTCCTCCTCCAGCGCCTTGATCTGCGCGCTCACGGCGGGCACGGACGTGAACACCTTCTCCGCCGCGCGGGTCAGGTTCCGTTCGGCCACGACGGCCAGAAAGCTCTTCAGCTGGTACAGCTCCATGGGTCCGGATTCTGACAAGCCGCCGTGAGACCGTCGTTCAGATTCTCAAAACGCCTGTTCCAAACATGCGCATGGACCGTGCGCGCGGCGACGCCCAGACTTCCAGCCATCGAAGTCTCCGAAAGCGAAGGCCGCCATGAGCCTCTCCAACCCGTATGCCGCCACCGTCGCGATGCTGTTCGCGGCCGTCTCATGGGGCAGCCTGTTCCTCGTCGGCAAGCCGGTGCTGAGCCGCCTCGATCCGATCTGGTTCACGGCATTGCGCTACCTCCTCGCGGGCGTCGGCATGACGGTGCTGGTCGTCGTCTTCGGCGAACGGCCCTGGGCCAAGCTGCGCGCCCATTGGCGCCCCCTGACGGGCTACGGCGTGCTCGGCTACGGCTTCTTCGGCATCCTGGTGCTGGAAGGGCTGAAGCTCTCGCTGCCCTCGCACGGCGCCGTGCTGATGGCGACGATGCCGATGACGACGATCCTGCTGCGCTGGCTGCTCGACGGCCGGCGGCCGGGGATCGCCGTGGCCGGCGCGGCGGTGCTGGCGCTGAGCGGCGTCATCCTCGTCTCCGGCGTGCTCGGGCGCAGCGACGGACCGCCGCACATGCTGCTGGGCGACGCCCTGACCCTGCTGGGCACCGTCGGCTGGGTGCTCTACACGCGCGGCGCGGCGAAGGTCCCGGCCCTCAGCCCGCTCGAATACACCGGCCTGACCGCCATCGCGGCGCTGCCGTGGCAGCTGGCGTTCGCCCTCGTCGCGACGGCCGGGGGCTGGATCGCCGCGCCGGCGTGGACCGACGTGACGCCGGTCGTGCCGCAGCTCGTCTACATCGCGGCCGTGCCCACGGTCGCGGCGGTGGTGGCCTTCAACTTCGGCGTGCGGCAGCTCGGCGCCTCGCGCGGGACCTTGTTCCTGAACGGCGTGCCGGTGTCCGCGCTGCTGATGAGCGTCGCGCTGGGGCAGCATCCGGCGATGCAGGAGTGGATCGGCGCGGCGCTCGTCATCGCGGCGCTCACCTTGAGCACGCGGGCGCCCGCATCGACGTCGACGACGCGCGTCGATGGCCACGGCGGGACAGGAAACGGCGCCTCCGGTAAAGCGGAGGTAAAGGACGGGGCGATGGCGGGTGCCGGCGGGCGCTGCCCAGCCACTTGATGCGCCTGGCGACAAGCTGGAAAGTCCCGGTGCGGCGGGCGCCACAGGCGGGCTCATGCCTTTTGTCATGGGCCTGTCTTCTGGCATAGGCTGGCGGCCTCGTCGGGCCCCGGCCCGCGCTCAAGAGCTGCTTGCGATGAAGACTGCCCTCCGCCTCACCACCCTCGCCCTGCTGATGCAGCTGGGCGGCTTCGCGATGGCGGCACCGCCGCAATCGGGTCTCGACCTCAAGGGCTACGACAAGTCGGTCCGGCCGCAGGACGACCTCTTCCGCGCCGCCAACGGCCACTGGCTCTCGACCACCGAGATCCCCGCGGACAAGTCCTCCTACGGCGCCTTCCACCAGCTGGCGGACCTCTCCGACAAACGGGCCCGCGCCATCATCGAGGACCTCGCCAAGAAGAAGGCCAAGGCCGGCACCGTCGAGCAGAAGATCGGCGACTACTACGCCGCCTACATGAACACCGCGGCCATCGACAAGGCCGGCCTGGCGCCGGTCAAGCCGCTGCTGGACAGCATCGCCGCGATCCAGACGCGCGAGCAGCTGGCCACCTGGCTGGGCGCGCAGACCGGCGTCGTCGACCTGCCGGTGCCGCTGGGCATCGAGGCCGACTACCAGGATCCCACCATCAACCGCCTGCAGACCTGGCAGGGCGGCCTCGGCCTGCCGGACCGCGACTACTACCTGAAGAAGGACGACGAGCGCCTGGGCAAGGCGCGCGGCGCCTACGTCGACTACCTGCAGACGCTGGCGAAGGCCGCCGGCATCGCCGATCCGGCGGGCAGCGCGCAGCGCGTGCTGGCGCTCGAGGAACGCCTGGCGCAGGTGCAATGGGACAAGGTCGAGCTGCGTGATCCGCAGAAGACCTACAACCCGATGACGCCGGCCGAACTGGCGCTGAAGGCACCGGGCTTCGACTGGAACGCGTTCTTCACGGCGGCCTCGCTGCCGGGCCTGGACAAGCTGTCGGCCTCGCAGCCCAGCTACCTGACCGGTGCCGCGAAGATCCTCGGCGAGGCCTCGCTCGACGACCTCAAGCTCTACCTGACCTTCCGCACCATCGACGCCAACGCCTCGACGCTGCCCAAGGTCTACCGCGATGCGCACTTCGCCTTCCACGGCGCGGCACTGACCGGCGCGAAGAGCCAGCAGCCGCGCTGGCAGCAGGCCGTGGGCAACGTCAACGGCGCGCTCGGCGAAGCCGTCGGCGAGGTCTACGTCCAGCGCCACTTCCCGGCCGCCGACAAGGCGCGCATGGTGCAGCTGGTCAACAACCTGCTGGCCTCGTACAAGGAGTCCATCGACAAGCTGAGCTGGATGACGCCCGCGACCAAGGCGCAGGCGCAGGACAAGCTGTCCAAGTACATGGTGAAGATCGGCTACCCCGACGTCTGGCGCGACTACGGCGCGCTGGAAGTGAAGGCCGGCGATCCGGTGGGCAACAACCTGCGCGCCTCGACCTTCGAGTGGAAGCGCCAGGCCGCCAAGGCCAGCAAGCCGGTCGATCGCCGCGAGTGGCTGATGACGCCGCAGACGGTCAACGCGTACTACAACCCGACGCTCAACGAGATCGTCTTCCCGGCCGCGATCCTGCAGCCGCCCTTCTACAACACGAAGGCCGACGACGCCGTGAACTACGGTGCCATCGGCGCGGTGATCGGGCATGAGATCAGCCACGGCTTCGACGACCAGGGCAGCCAGTTCGACGGCGACGGCAAGCTGCGCAACTGGTGGACCGACGACGACCGCAAGGCCTTCGACGCCATCGGCAACAAACTGGTCGCGCAGTACGAGGGTTACGAGCCCATCGCCGGCAAGCACCTGAACGGCAAGCTGACCCTGGGCGAGAACATCGCCGACCTGTCCGGCCTGCAGATCGCCTACAAGGCCTACCTGCGCTCGCTGGGCGGCAAGCCGGCGCCGGTGATCGACGGCTACACGGGCGAGCAGCGCTTCTTCATGGGCTGGTCGCAGGCCTGGCGCGAGAAGGCGCGCGACGAGCGCAAGCTGCAGCTGCTGACCATCGATCCGCACTCGCCGCCGGAGTTCCGTGCCAACGGTGCCGCGGTCAACCATGACGGCTTCCACGAGGCCTTCAAGACCAAGCCGGGCGACAAGATGTTCAAGTCCAGCGAGGACCGCATCCGGATCTGGTAATCAGACCTCTGCAAAGCAAATCGGCCGGGAATCCCGGCCGATTTTTTAGTGCGTCGGAACGTCCCGATCCAACGCCCGGCTCGCACCGAGCAGCGGTGCCTGATCGGCTTCATGCACGACGAAGGTCGGGATCGCTCGCAGGTACGAGGTGAGCCGGCCGCAGGTTTCAAACCGCGTCCGGAACGGGCTGCGATCGAACCATTCACCGAGACGAGGCACGATGCCGCCGCCGATGTAGAGCCCGCCGCGCGCGCCGAGCGTGAGTGCGACGTGGCCGGCGATGTCGCCGAGCAGCGCGCAGAACATGTTGACGACGTCGCTGCTGAAGGATTCGCCCGCGAGCGCTGCGGCGGTGATGGCCGGTGCGCTGCGGCCTTCCCCGGGCGCGAGCTTGAGCCCGCGGAGTTCCGCGAGCGCCGTGTAGAGGTTCTCGAGACCGGGCCCGGACACGGCCCGTTCCGCCGACACGTGCCCGAAGCGGCGGTGCAGCAGGTCGAGTACGGCGCGCTCTTCGGGCTCGTAGGATGAGAGCGTCGCATGCCCGCCCTCCCCGCCGACGGCGACCATCGACGTACCGTCCTCCGAGGGCAGCAGGCCGGAGACGCCCAGCCCCGTGCCAGGCCCCACCAGGCCGCGCGCCGCGCCGACGACGGCCTCCCCGCCACCGACCTTGCGCGTCGACTGCGGGCCGATCCCGGGCAAGGCCAACGCCAGCGCGGTGAAGTCGTTGATCACCAGCAGCCGCTCCGCGCCGAGCGCCGACTGCAATGCCCGCGTCGAGAAACTCCAATGATGGTTGGTCATCCGGACGTGGTCCCCGGTGACCGCCGTCGCGATGCCGATCGCACAGCTGCGCGGCGTCGGCAGGCCCTCACGATGCAGGTGATAGAAGATCGCGTCCGCGAGCGTGTCGAAATCCTGGCAGACATACCGCGCCACGTGTTCCAGCGGCCCGGCCGCGCCGCCCTGGCTGGCGAAACGCACGTGCGTCGCGCCCACATCCGCCAGCAACCGCGCCGGCGCCCCTGTTGCGCCCTGTGTCATGCCTTGTGCTCCTTCACCGATGCTCCATGCCGTCGCGGGGCAAGTTCGTCGCCTGCCCGCGAAAGCCCTGGATGCTGCCACAGTCCGTCGCCGATCCCGGGTGACGGACAGGGTCGCGGCCGGTGTTTAGCGCGTCGCGCTGAACGTGCCCTGGAGCACGCGCGTCAACGACCGGCCTTGAACGCCGCGATCGCGTCGCGATACCAGTGCGCGCTGTCCTTGGCCAGCCGCTCCTGCGACGCGTAGTCGACGTGGAACAGCCCGAAGCGCTTGAGGTAGCCCGAGTTCCACTCGAAGTTGTCCAGCAGGCTCCAGTAGAAATAGCCGCGCACGTCGGCCCCCAGCGCCACCGCCTGGGCCAGCGCCTCCAGATGGCCGCGCAGGTAGGCGATGCGCGCCGCGTCGGGCACGCGGCCGTCGACGATGCTGTCCGCGTTGGCCATGCCGTTCTCGGTGATGACGATCGGCGGCGGCGTGTATTCGCGGGTGATGCGCAGCAGGTGCTGGGTCAGCGCCTGCGGATAGATCTCCCAGCCCATGTCGGTGAAGCCGAGTTCCCCCGGCGGGGTCACGAACTGCTGCTGCCCGTTGAGCACGCTGCGCGTGTAGAAGTTGATGCCGAGGAAGTCCAGCGGCTGCTGGATCAGCGCGAGGTCGCCGTCCTGGATCTTCGGTGCGTCGGCGCCCAGGTGCTCGACGATGTCGGCCGGGTACTGGCCGCGGAACACCGGATCCATGTACCAGCGCACGTTGGTGCCGTCGTCGATGCGGGCGGCGCGGCGGTCGTCCTCGCTGAGCGGGTCGGCCGGGAACGACGGCGTGTGGTTCAGCACGATGCCGAGCTGGGCTTTCGAGCCGACCGCGCGCATCGCCTGGATCGCGGCGCCGTGCATCATCAGCAGGTGGTGCGACACCTGGTAGGCCTCGGCGCGGTTCGTGTGGCCAGGCGCGAACTGCGCGGTCTCGTAGCCCAGCGTCGCCGAGCACCACGGCTCGTTCAGCGTCGCGATCGTCGACAGCCGGTCGCCGAAGCGGCGTGCGATCTCGGCGGCGTACTCGGCGAAGAGCGGCACCACGTCGCGCGACAGCAGCCCGCCGATCGACTCGTCCAGCGCCTGCGGCAGGTCCCAGTGGTACAGCGTCGCGTTGGGCTTGATGCCGGCCGCGAGCAGCTCGTCGATCAACCGGTCATAGAACGCGAAGCCGGCCTCGTTCCACGCACCGCGGCCCAGCGGCTGCACGCGCGGCCACGAGAACGAGAAGCGGTAGGCGTCCAGCCCCAGCCACTTCATCAGCTTCACGTCCTCCGGATAGCGGCGGTAGTGGTCGCAGGCCACGTCGATGTTGGACGCGTCCTTGATGCGGCCGGGCTGGGCGCAGAACCGGTCCCAGATCGACTCGCCCTTCCCTTCTTCACGGGCGGCGCCCTCGATCTGCGCGGCGCTGGTGGCGGAGCCCCATTGGAAGTCCGCGGGCAACGACTGGATGAGCGATTGGAAGGTGGCGGTGTCTGCGGCGGGGTTGGCGTCGTTCGCGTGCATGGTGGTGTCAGTCGAGGTCGAGGAAGTCGATGGAATCGCGGAGGAGGACATGGCGTTTCCGGGGTCGGTTCGGTCAGCCGCGCACGGCGCCCGAGGTCAGCCCGGCGACGAGCCGCCGGGCGCTGAAGACGTACGCCACCAGCAAGGGCAGCATCGCGATGGCGCTGCCGATCATCAGCGCGCCCCATTCGGTGTTGTTGGGCGCCTGCATCGAGCGCAGCGCCAGCGGCAGCGTGTAGTTCTCGGCCGAGCGCATGACGACCAGCGGCGCGACGAAGTTGTTCCAGCTCGCGATGAAGGTGATCAGCCCCAGCGTGCCCAGCGCGGGCGTGAGCAGCGGCAGCACGATGCTCCAGAAGATGCGCAGCTCGCCGCAGCCGTCGATGCGCGCGGCGTCGATCAGGTCGGACGGGATCGCCGAGCCGATGTACTGACGCATCAGGAAGATGCCGAGCGCGCTTGCCGCGGCGGGCAGGTAGAGCGCGCGCGGCTCGTCGATCCAGCCCAGCGCGTCCATCACCATGAAGCTCGGGATCATGTGCATGAACGCCGGCAGCATCATCGATCCGAGCACGATCGCGAACAGCGAGCCCTTGAGGCGGAACTCGTAGATCGCGAACGCGTAGCCGGCGAGCGAGCACAGCAGCAGGTTCAGCACCGTCGTCATCGACGCGACGTAAAGGCTCATGCCGAGGTTGCGCCAGAACGGCAGGCGTTCCTCGAGCAGCCGCAGGTTCGAGGATGCCGCGTCGCCGAACCAGAGCGGCGGCGGGTTGTCGAAGATCTCCGTGCGCCCGTGCGTCGCGAAGACGAAGGTGAAGTACAGCGGCGCCACGAGCAGGATCGCCCCGCCGACGACGATCAGCCACGCGGGCCAATGGCGTTCAGCGTGTGCCATGGCCACTCCGCGGGTCGCGGCCGAACAGCCGCGCGTTGACCCAGGTCAGCGCGGCGATCAGCACGAACATCAGCCACGACATCGCCGACGCGGTCCCGAAGTCGCCGTCCGAGAACGCCGTCCGGTACATGAAGATCGCCGTCGTCATCACGGACGAAGACACGCCCTTCTCGCCGTCGACGAGGATGAAGGGCTCCTCGAACAGCTGCAGGTTGCCGATGATGGTCAGCGTCACCGCGAAGAACATCATCGGCTTGAGCAGCGGCAGCGTGACATGCCAGAACTGCTGCCACTCGGTGGCGCCGTCCAGCGTCGCGGCTTCGTAGAGGTCCTTGTCGATGACCTGCAGGCCCGACAGGTAGAGCACGAGGTTCCAGCCGAGGTAGCGCCAGAACACGACGAAGGCCACGGCCGGGCGCGTGACATCGGCATCGCCGAGCCAGTCGATGCCGCCGTCCTTCAGCGCCGTCAACGACGCGAGCGGGCTGCCGATGAACGGGATCCGCGTGAGCTCGGCCAGCGCCGCGTTGATCAGGCCGTAGTCCTTCGAGTACAGCGTCGTGAAGATCAACGCGATGGCGACGCTCGAGGTGATGTACGGGACGAAGTACGCGCCGACGACCAGGTCCCGGCCGCGCTTGAATCGCCGATGGATGAAGAACGCCAGCGGCAGCGCCACCAGGTGCTGCGGCACGCCGGCCACCAGCGCGAACCAGGCGGTGTTGTAGAGCGCATCCCAGAACCACGGGTCGGTGAGCGCGTAGCCGTAGTTCTCCAGCCCCACCCAGTGCATCGTGTGCAGGCCCTCGGCCGGGTTCCACTGCTGCAGCGACAGGTAGATCGAAAAGACCAGCGGGAACAGGCTGAACACCAGGAACAGCGCGAAGAACGGCGCGATGAACAAGTAGGGCGCGAGACGGCGCGAACGCAGCGCCGGCAACCGCAGCCATGACGGGCGCGGGGCGGCGGGCGAGGGGAGGGGCGCGCGTTCATGCGTGTGGCCTCAGCGGCGGCGAGCGCGGCGCTCGATGAGGTATCGCGCGTCGGCCAGCGCCTCCGCGATGGCCTTGCCCTTGGAGATGACGCGCTCGAACTCGTCGCGGATCACGGTGGTGGCGAGCACGTCGAACCGGTTCACCGGGATCGCGGGGATGTGCGACGCGGTCTCGCGCCACAGCTGGCGTGCGCGTTGTCCGCCGAGGAATTCGATCGGTTCGTCCATCACCGGATCGCGCAGCACCGCGCGCATCGCGGGGAAGCTGTCGAGCACCTTGAGCGACTCCAGTTGCACCTGCGCATCAGCCGTCATCAGGCGGATGAAGTCCCAGGCGGCGGTCTTGTTGGCGGCCTTCTTCGGGATCGCATAGAACGATCCGCCGTATGCGGCCTGCACACCGCCGGGCAGCGGCGCCGAGCGCCACAGGCCGGCCGTCTGCGGCGCGATCCAGTTGCGCAGCTGGCCGACGAGCCAGGCGCCCATCATCTGCGTCGCGATGCGGCCCTGCTTGAAGCCGGCGGCCCAGTCGTTGGTCCACGCGATGGCGCGCGCATCCAGGCCCGCACGGCGCGCGGCGCGGCCGAGTTCGAAGGCATGGCGGAAGCGCGCCGATTCGACGAGCACCCGTCCTTCCGCGTCGAAGTAGAGGCCCTCGCCGTCCTGCAGGCCCTGCCGCAGCGCGATGTCGCGCAGGTCGGCCGCGTCGGCCATCAGGTAGGCGCCGGTGGTCTTGCGGATGCGCTCGCCCGCCGCCAGGTACGAGGCCCAGTCGCGGGTGATCTCCGCCTCGCTGACGCCGGCCTTGTCGAGCAGGTCCTTGCGGTAGATCAGCGTGCCGGGACCGATGTCGGCGGGGATCGCGACCTGCGCGCCGTTCGGGCCCACGCCCTGCGCCATGGCGAAGCGGACGTAGTCGTCGGCGTGCGCGGCCGCGTTGAACGGCGCCCGGTTCAGGTCGACGAAACCGCCCGAGCCGGCGAACTTGCCGATGTAGCGCAGGTCGATCGCCATCACGTCGGGCAGGCCGGAGCCCGTGGCCAACGCCGTCGTCATCGACAGGTGGTGATCCGCGTATTGCATCGACAGCAACTTGAGCTCGACCTCCGGATGCAGCGCGCGCCAGCGCGGCGCCGCCGCGATCGCGGCACGGTCGAGGTCGGGGAATGTGGCGACGCGCAGCACCGAAGCCGGCGCGCGCGTCGGGGCCACCTGGGCCGTCGCGGAGAACGCTGCCGGCAGCGCCGCGGCCGCCCCGGCCACCAGCAGCGCACGCGCCGCCGATCGCCGGGTCAGGTGGACGTCGGGCACAGCGGTCAGAAGTTGTAGCCCGCGTTCAGACCGAAGGTCCGAGGCGCCGCGTACTGCGCGGTCCACACCGGATTGGCGAAGCTCACCGCGCTGCCCGCGCTGGTCTTGATCTTCTCGTCCGAGACGTTGCGCACGAAGCCGTCGACGTACCAGTTCTTCTTCGACGAGTAGCGCACGCTGATGTCCGCCGTCGAGTACGCCTTCTGACGATCGCCGTCGCCCAGGTTGAAGACCGACAGCCAGTTGGCCGACTGGTAGTGGTAGCTGATGCGCGGCGCGACCTGATCGCCGTTGGCGAGCGGGAAGACGTGCTCGTACATCAGCTGGATCGCCACCTTGGGTGCGTGCGGCAGCTCGTGACCGGTGACGTTCAGGCAGGTGCCGCCCAGCGTCGGATCGAAGCAGGTCGGCAACTGGTAGTCGTTGGACGCCGCCACCAGCTGACCCAGCTTGGTCTTCGTGTACGAGGCCGACAGCATCAGCTTGTCGTCGTTGGTGATCATCCAGGCGGTCTCGAGCTCGATGCCGGACACCTTCGCCCCCTCCGCGTTGGAGTAGGCGAACTGGCGGTTGCCGTTGACGATCACCGGCGCGCTGAACTGGAAGTCCTTGAACTTCATGTGGTACGCGCTGACGTTGAAGGTCATGCGGCCGTCCAGCAGCGAGGTCTTGTAGCCCACCTCGTAGTTGGTGAGCGTCTCCGGGCCGTAGGGCAGGCCGCCGTCGCCGGTGCCGCCGGACTTGTAGCCGGTGGACACGCTGCCGTAGGCCATCGAGCTCTTGTCGATGTCGTAGGTCGCGCGCGCCAGCCAGGTCGTCTTGCTCCCCTTGTAGTGCGCGTCGTTGATGTTGCCTGCCTGGTAGCCGTTGGCCGGATCGGTCGGATCGATCGTCGGGTTGAGCGGGATCTGCGGTGCCGCCGCGTTGTAGGCCCAGGTCCAGCCGCGTCCGCCGATGTTCTTGCGGTCGTCGTGCGTGTAGCGCAGGCCGCCGGTGACGTGGAAGGCGTCGGTCAGGTTCCAGGTCGCCTGGCCGAAGGCGGCCTTGGAATCGACCGTCTCCTTCGGCTGGATGAACGAGCCCTGCCAGCTCACCGTGCCCTGCTGCGTCCCGTTCATGATCGGGATGTCGAAGCGGATGCCGTTGTCCTCGGCCGCGTAGTACAGGCCCAGCACCCAGTCGATGGTCTGCTTCTGCGTGCTCTGCAGCGTCAGCTCATGGCTCTGGCTGCGGTAGCTGGTCCAGACGGTGTTGTCTTCCTGGTGGTTCGCGCCGGTCGTGAAGCTCGTCGGCATCTGCACGCCGAGGTCCTGGTCGTAGGTGCCCGAGCCCTTGAAGTGGGTGTAGCCCGCGACGTAGGCCAGCGACATGCCGCCCAGGTCGTACTCTGCGCGGCTGCGGATCGACGTGGAGTCGCGCTTGAGCGACGGCGCCGTGTCGATCAGCGCGGACCAGAACTTCTGGCCTTCGCGCGGCGTCTGCATCAGGCTCATCGCCGGCGTGCCGCGATCGGCGAACTGCTCCACTGACACGTCCCAGCGGAAGGCCTTGATCGGCTGCCACAGCAGGCTCAGGCGCGCGGCGGTCTGATCCTGCGCGTTGTACTTCGGTCCGCCGGTGGTGAACAGGTTGTAGTTCAGCGGCTGGAACGGCGGGAAGGTGCCGGCCGTGTTGCCCGCGTTGTAGGCGGCCTGCTGCTGCGCGATCGTGTACTGCGTCGGCTTCTGGTAGTCGACGTAGCCGTCGTGCTGCTCGTGGATGAACGCGACGCGCGCCGCGAGCGTGTCGCCCAGCGGGATGTTGATCGCGCCCTTGGCGCCCAGGCGGTTGTAGCTGCCGGTGCCGAGCTCGACATAGCCGGTGTTGTCCTTCAGCACCGGCTTGGCCGTCTTCATGTTGATGGTGCCGACGGTGGAGTTGCGTCCCCACAGCGTGCCCTGCGGGCCGCGCAGCACTTCGATGCCGTCGAGGTCGAACAGCATGGTCGCGGCCCCTTCGGGGCGCGGCGCGAAGACGCCGTCGACGAAGAGCGCGACCTCGGGGTCGGCGTATTCGGTCTTGGCCGAATCGTTGCCGATGCCGCGCAGCGTGATGCTCACGATGCCGTGGTCGCCCTGCCCGGTGCCCTGCATGCTGGGCACGAGGTTGAACACGTCGAGCATGCTCTTGACGTGGGCGTCGTCGATGGTCGACGCGCTGATCGCGGTCACCGCGATCGGGGTCTTCTGCAGCGAGGTGGCGCGCTTGGTCGCCGTGACGACGACCTGCGGCAGCGCCTTGTTCTCCTTGCCGTCGGCGGAGGCCGCGGCACTGGTGTCGGCCTGCGGCGTCGGCGCGGGAGCCTCGGTCGATTGGGCGTGGGCCGCTCCGGCCAGCAGCGCGAGCACGGCGATCTGGACGGGCGAGGAAAGGCCGAGGCGCGGCCGGCGGATGAGGCGGTCAGTCATGTTGTCTCCTGGTGGCTTTCGATTCGAAGCTCTGTTCCGGGTGGGCGTGTTCTTCTAATTTGAGTGCATCGTAGGCAACGTATGACAACGTTGTCAACGCTTCGATTGACATCGTTGTCATTTTGCTCACTATCATTTACCCGTAGATCGCGGCCTCGATGCCGCGCCTGAAAAGATCACCGGAGACAAGCCCATGCAACCCATCCAGGACCTCCTCATCGTCGGCGGCGGCACGGCAGGCTGGCTCACCGCCGCCTTCCTCGCGCGGCAGTTGGGCACCGCGCACGGCGGCGTCCGCATCACGCTGGTGGAATCCAGCGACATCGGCATCATCGGCGTCGGCGAAGGGACCTTCCCCTCGATCCGCGGGACGCTGTCGGCGATCGGCATCGGGGAGGCGGAGTTCCTCGAGGCCTGCTCGGCGACGTACAAGCAGGGCATCCGCTTCGAGCACTGGGTGCGGCCGCCGGGGACGCCGGGCGCCGATCACTACTTCCATCCGTTCAGCCAGCCGAGCCAGCGACCCGGCGCGCCGGAACTGCTGCCGTACTGGCTGATGGGCGATGCCGGCAAGGGACGCGCGTTCGCCGAGGCGGTGACGCTGCAGAAGGCCGTCGCGGATGCACGCCACGGGCCGAAGCGCGCCAGCGATGGCGACTTCCTCGGACCGTTGAACTACGCGTACCACTTCGACGCCGGACGCTTCGCGGCACTGCTCGCGGAGCATGGTCAGGCGCTCGGCGTGAAGCGCGTGATCGCGACGGTGGATCGCGTGGATCTCGATGAACAGGGCGCGATCGCGGCGGTGCACACGAAGGAGGCCGGCACGCTGACGGCCGGGCTCTACGTCGACTGCAGCGGCTTCCGGGCGCGGCTGATCGGCGAGGCGTTGGGATCGCCGTTCAAGTCGATGCGTGACGTGCTCTTCGTCGACAGCGCGCTGGCGATGCAGGTGCCGTATGCGCGGCCGGATGCGCCGATCGCGTCGTACACGATCGCGAGCGCGCAGGACCACGGCTGGATCTGGGACATCGGCCTGCAGGAGCGGCGCGGCATCGGCCACGTGTACAGCAGTCGGCACTGCGACGACGAGGAGGCGGAGCGCGCGCTGCGCCGCTACATCGGCCCGGCGTCGGAGGCACTGACGCCGCGCAAGCTCGCGCTCAACATCGGCTACCGCGAGACGCAGTGGGTGAAGAACTGCGTGGCGGTCGGCCTGTCGGGCGGTTTCCTGGAACCGCTGGAGTCGTCGGGCATCGGACTCATCGAGACCGCGGCGTATCTGATCGGACAGCTCTTCCCGTTCAACGGCGATACGGCGCCGGTGGCGAAGCACTTCAACGCGTTCATGAACGCGCGCTACGCACGCATCGTCGACTTCATCAAGCTGCACTACGGCCTGACGCAGCGCACCGACACGGCGTTCTGGCGCGACAACGCCGATCCGGCGTCATTCACCGACACACTGAAGGAGAAGCTCGCCATGTGGCGCTGCCGGCCGCCGCAGCGGCTGGACTTCATCACCGACGTCGAGATGTACCTGCCGGCGAGCTGGCAGTACGTGCTCTACGGGATGGAATTCGAGACGCAGCTGGGCACGGGTGCCGCCGCGCTGATGCGCAGCGAGGAAGCGCGCAAGGAGTTCGGGACGATCGCGCAGCTCGGCGCGCACGCATTGCGGGATCTGCCGCCGCATCGGGTGCTGATCGAGCAGCTCCTTGCCCGGACGGGCAAGCGGGCCGCATAGGGCGGCATAGAGCCCGGAAAGCCGGGGAAGGCGCTCAGGCCTTCTTGAGGCGCGGCGCGGCCTTGGTGCCGAGCACCGCCGTGGAGTCGCGCACGACGAGCTCGTGCGGCAGGACGCGGTGCTTGGGTTTCGCGGCCTCTTCGGCGCCGATCTCGGGCTCGGCATCGCGCGGCGTGCCGATCAACAGATCGACGGCGGCGCGCGCCATGTCGTCCATCGGCTGACGCACCGTCGTCAGCGGCGGCCACACGCGCGCGGCGGCGGGCGTGTCGTCGAAGCCGGCGATCGAGAGGTCACCCGGAACGGCCAGGCCGAGGCGCTGCGCCGCGGCGAGCACGCCCAGCGCCATGTCGTCGTTGCTGGCGAAGACCGCGGTCGGGCGCTGGCGTCGGCTCAGCAGCTGGTAGGCCGCCTCGACGCCGGTGTCGAAGGTGAAGTCGCCCTGCACCACCAGGTCCTTGTCGAGCGGCAGCTTGTGCGCCTTCAAGGCGGCCAGGTAACCCTGGTAGCGACGCTTGGAGGCGACCTGTTCCTTCGCCCCCTTGATGATCGCGATGCGCGTGTGACCCAGGCTGATCAGCAGGTTGGTGATCTCCTCCGCCGCGTGGACGTCGTCCATGCGGACGCTCGGATGATCGGGCTCGTCCGCCGCCGGGGAGATCAGCACGCACGGCGTCTGGCTCTCGCGCAGCGCGGACAGCACCTGCGGGTTGTCACACAGCGGCGGGGTCAGGATCATGCCGTCCGGACGCAGCGCCGAGACCATGCGGTCGACCTGCATCGCGAGGTCGGGCGCGTCGTTGTGGAGGGACTCGACGACGAGGTGGTACCCCGCCTCCCGGCAGCGCAGCGTCGCGCCCTGCTGCACGCCGCCGACGAAGGCCGCGGACGGGTCGTAGTACAGCAGGCCGATCAGGAAGGACCGCCCGCCGGCCAGGCTGCGGGCCGATTGCTTGGGGCGGTACTTGAGGTCGGCGACGACCTTCAGCACCGCTTCGCGGGTTTCGGCATGGACGCCCGGCTCTTGGTTCAGGACCCGGGATACCGTCTTGATGGAGACGCCCGCTTCGCGAGCGACGTCGATGATGGTGGCGGGTTTACGTGGCGGCATAGAGATCCGAAATGCTCGCCCGACTTTGCCATATGGACACGATCCCTGCGGGAGAGTGCGAATCCGGAGCGCGAATGAGAGTCGCCAATGAAAAAGCCGGCTGGAAGCCGGCTTTTCGTATTTGGTGCCCAGGAGAGGACTCGAACCTCCACGGAGTTACCCGCTAGTACCTGAAACTAGTGCGTCTACCAATTCCGCCACCTGGGCTTTCAGGATTTCTTCGTCACAACTTGCGTTGCAGCGAGGAATTGGACTTTAGCATGGTTTTGAAACCTGGCAAGGGGTTCAACCGCCCCAATTCACTTTTCCAAGACGTGTGTGCGGATCCCACAACGTCTGTACTCTCCTCGCCCAATCCAGCATCGCGGGCTCGACCTTCTCCCAATGCGCGCGGTATGCCGCCTGCAATTGCGGCCCGACCCCGTGCTCCGCGCTGATCGATCCGCCCAGCGCCGCCACCAGCGCGTACAGGCCCTCGCGCAGGGTCAGCTCTTGCTCGGGCGCAAGCAGACCCGCGCTTGCCGGCCACACCATGTTGAAGTGCATCCCGCCGTCGCCGAGGTGGCCGAAGTCGGCCAGTCGCACCTGCGGGAAGCGCTCGGCCAGCCAGGCCGCGCCGCGCTCGCGGAAGGCCATGAAGTGCCTGCGCGGCAGCGAGAGATCGAGCCCGATCACCTTGCCCTGCACCCGTAGTCCTTCGCTGATGCGATGGCGCAGGCCCCAGATCGCCTCGTCGGCGTCCAGCACCGCATCCCACACGCGTCCCGATTCGAATTCGGCTTCGAGCCAGCCCTGCAGCAGTCCGGTCAGCGCGAGTCGATCCGCCGGCAGTTCGCTGCTGAGCTCGATGAGCATCGCGTAGTCCGGCAGTTGCCCTTCGAACCACCGCGCAGCATCCTGACCGTGCAAACCAGCTTCCAGCGCCGCGCGGCTGATGCCTTCGAAGGCGGACACCAGCCCACCCCAGCGCTGCATCACGTCGGCGTAGAGCGGAAAGACGTCCGCCAGGGACGACGGCGCCACCAGCGCCACGGCCCGTTGACGCGGCAAGGGCGCGAGCTTGATCGTGACCTCGCTGACCAGCCCCAGGCTGCCGGACGAGCCGATGAAGAGCTGCCCCAGCGCGAGCGCCGAGTTGTCCTTCTGCAGCCCCTGCCCCAGGCGCAAGACCTGACCCGCGGGTTCGGCCAGCACGACCTCCAGCGCCAGCGTGTTGGCGCGCACGTCGCCGTAGCGCAGCATGCGCGTGCCGCCGGTGTTGTGCGCGACCATGCCGCCGATCGACGGATCGGCGCTCAGGTCGACCGGGAACCACAGTCCGTGCGGCTCGAGGCGCTCGTTGATCTCCGACAGCCGGAAGCCCGACGACACGCGCAGCGTGCGGTCGAGCAGGTCGAGGTCGAAAACCTCGCGAAGGCGTTCGGTGCTCAGGAGTACTTCGCCGTTCGCGTCGTCCGGCGTGCCCGCGCGGACCAGGCCGGTGTGCGCGCCCTGCACCACCACGCGCAGTCCGCAGGCCGCCGCGAGCGCCAGCACGCGCGCCGCTTCGTCGCGGCTGCCGGGGCGCACGAGCGCGGCCGCACGCCCCGCCGCGTAGCGCGCGGGCTGCAGGAAGCGCGGCTCGATGTCCGCGCCCACCTGCACGAAGGCTTCGCCGCAGACGGCGATCGCTTCCGCGAGGAAGCCGCCGGCCTGGAAGCTCAGCACGCCGCGGCCTCGCCGGTCGTGTCGGCGTCCTTGGCCGCACCGGCCGTCATCTTGAAGATGCCGGTCGCGTTGCCCGCGTCGAAGGCCAGGTCCAGCGCGCCGGACTCATCGAGCGGCGCGCGCTGGATGAATTCGTGGAAGCTGCCGGGCACTTCCAGCATCACGCGCTGGCCGCGATCGAGGAACTCGCGCATCACGCGCACCGCCTTGAACGCGGTCTGGCGCACACGCCCGGTCGCGGAGGTCTCGATCGAGTCCTTCACCGGCCGGTCGAGCGCGCGCTGCGCCGCGACGACGGACTCGATGTCGGCCACGCGATCGGTCGCGTGGTTGAAGGCATTGCCCTCGGTCGCGATCCAGGCCATCTCGGCCGATTCGGTGAGCAGGAGCTGGTAGTCGTCCGCCTCGAACAGCGCGTGCTGCCGGGCGAAGCAGCCGACCAGCTTGGGCAGCAGCGCCACGGCGGAACCGGTCGGCAGATCGCCGTCGCGCGCGAGGTGTTCCAGCAGCGCCAGGTCGCCCGGCGTCAGCGGGTCCTGCGAGGTCGCCAGCACCCGCGTCACCGCGCCCTGGAAGCTGCCGGAGAAGCGCTCCGGGTGCAGTTCAGAGACGAAGAACTGCGCGATGTCCTCCGGGAAGTCGGCGTGGCGCCAGGCGCGGCCGGTCATCTTCAGACGCGGCAGCGGATAGGTCGCCGCCATCGTGAAGCCCAACGGTCTCAGCACGCGGGTGATCGCGGCCTCGCCCGGCGGCAGCGCGCCTGACGGCCAGGCCACCGTGCGCAGCGCGCCGTGGTCGAAGACCAGTTGCTGCCCGTCGCGCTGCAAGTCGGCCACGTAGGCGGCCGCCATCGGCACACGGTCGGTCACGTCGAGGAACAGCGCCATGTTCAGCGCCTGCGCCAGCTCGGCGCGCGAGACCCGCTCGCCGGCCGGACGCAGCAGCGACGGCACGACCTGCACGCGCGAGAAGGCAGCGCGGGCCGCCTCGTCGCCGAGCGCGCCGCGCAGCACCTGGAACAGTCCGCTGTCGACCGCCGCCGCAACCTTGGCGTTGAGCGCCGTCAACGCCTTCAGTTCCTCGTTCCGCTCAGACATCGAACTTCACGCCCTGCGCCAGCGGCAGCTCGCGCGAGTAGTTGACGGTGTTGGTCGTGCGGCGCATGTAGGCCTTCCACGCATCCGAGCCGGACTCGCGGCCGCCGCCGGTCTCCTTCTCTCCGCCGAAAGCGCCGCCGATCTCCGCACCCGAGGTGCCGATGTTCACGTTGGCGATCCCGCAATCGGAGCCGCTCGCGCTGACGAAGGTCTCAGCCTCGCGGATGTCGTTGGTGAAGATCGCCGAGGACAGGCCCTGCGGCACGTCGTTCTGCAGCGCGATCGCCTCGTCCAGCGTCTTGTACTTCAGCGTGTACAGGATGGGCGCGAAGGTCTCGTGCTTCACGATGGCCGACTGCGACGGCATGCGGACCAGCGCCGGCACCGCGTAGAACGCTTCCGGATACTGGGACGCGAGGGCGCGTTCGCCGCCGCTGACCTCGCCGCCCTGCTCGCGCGCGGCGGCCAGGGCCGATTGCATCGCGTCGAAGGCGGCCTTGTCGATCAGCGGGCCGATCAGGTGGCCGGGCTCGACCGGGCTGCCGATCTTGAGCTGCGCGCGGGCGCGGTCCAGGCGGGCGACGAGCTCGTCATGGATCGACTCGTGCGCGATCACGCGGCGCGTCGTCGTGCAGCGTTGTCCGGCCGTGCCGTAGGCGCCGAACAGGATGCCGCGCACGGCCAGGTCCAGGTCCGCGCTCGGCGTGACGACGATGGCGTTGTTGCCGCCCAGTTCCAGCAGGCAACGGCCGAAGCGCGCCGCGACGCGCGGGCCGACCGCGCGGCCCATGCGGGTCGAGCCGGTCGCGGAGACCAGCGCCACGCGGGCGTCGTCGACCATCGCCTCGCCGACACTGGCGCCGCCGATGAGGACCTGCGACAGGAACTTCGGCGCGCCGTCGAAGCGGGCCACGGCCTTCTCGAACAGGGCCTGCGTCGCGAGCGCCGTCAGCGGGGTCTTCTCGCTGGGCTTCCAGAGGCAGGTGTCGCCGCAGACCAGCGCGAGCGCCGAGTTCCACGCCCACACCGCCACGGGGAAGTTGAACGCCGAGATGATGCCCACCACGCCCAACGGCAGGTACTGCTCCATCATGCGGTGGCCCGGACGTTCGCTGGCGATCGTCAGACCGTGCAGCTGACGCGACAGGCCGACGGCGAAGTCGCAGATGTCGATCATCTCCTGCACTTCGCCTTCGCCCTCGCTGGTCACCTTGCCGGCTTCCAGCGAGACCAAGCGGGCCAGCGCCGCCTTGTTGGCGCGCAGTTCCTCGCCGAACAGGCGGACCAGCTCGCCGCGCTTGGGCGCCGGCACGGTGCGCCAGGCCAGGAAGGCCTGCTGCGCGTTGGCGATCGCGGCGGTCATGTCGGCGGCCTTGGCCTCATGGACCGCGCCGATCACGGCGCCGTCGATCGGGCTGCGGACGGTCATGGTGCCGCCGGTGACGGCGGCGGCCGGCACGCCCAGGGCGGCCAGCAGGTCGGTGGTGGTGGAAGTCATCGGGGAATTCTCCTTCAGGCGTTCAGGCAAGTCGTGCGAGGGGCCGATCGAATCGACGGATGCGATCGATCGGCCGACCGATCAACCGATCGATTCGACTTGACGCGACTGTTGGTAGGCCTTGCCGAAGCGGTTCGCGAGGAAGTCCGGCAGCGCGACTTCTTCCTGACGGACGAAGCCGGACTGCGGCAGCTTGCCTTCGCGGAACAGGTCGACCGCGGCGCAGATGCCGGCGGCCGTGGTGATCTGGATGGCCGACAGCGGCTGCGCGCCGTCGCGCTCGGCGAAGATCTTGCGGGCGAAGACTTCCTGCATCAGCACGCCGTTCTTCATGCCCGAGACGGTCACGAACACCAGCACCACGTCCTGCATCGTCGCCGGCATGCTCTTGCGCATGATGTCCTTGAGCTTCTCCTGGTCGTTCTTCAGCGCCAGGTCGTCCAGCAGGAACATCATCAGGTCGCGGTGGCCCGGATAGCGGACGGTCTTGTAGTCCAGGTTGCGGACCTTGTTCTCCCAGGTCTCGCACAGCGTGCCCAGGCCGCCGGAGGTGTTGAAGGCCTCGTACTCGGTACCGTCCAGCGAGAAGTGCTCCAGGCCTTCCAGCGGCAGCGCGGCGATGGTGGCGCCGTCGTGGATCGCCTCGCAGGGATGGCAGTACTCGTTGATCAGGCCGTCGACGGACCAGGTCAGGTTGTACTTCAGCGCGTTGGTCGGGAACGCGGGCAGCGCGCCGACGCGCATCTTGACGTCGCTCAGCGAGTCGAAGCTCTTGGCCAGGTGATGCGCGACGATGCCGATGAAGCCCGGCGCCAGGCCGCACTGCGGCATGAACGCGGTCTTCGCGCCTTCGGCGATGCGCTTGATCTCCTTGGTCGCGGCGACGTCCTCGGTCAGGTCGAAGTAGTGGCAGCCGGCCTCCAGCGCCATGTGCGCCGCGGTGATGGCCAGGTGGTACGGCAGCGCGTTCACGACCACGTCGTTGCCGCGCAGCGCGGCGGCGAGCTGGACCTTGTCCTCGGTGTCGACGGTCTTCGTCGCGAGACCCTGGCCGGCCAGCAGCTTCAGCGCGGTGGCGTTCTTGTCGATCACGGTGACCTGGTAGTCGCCGCTGCCCTGCAGCAGTCGAGCGATGGTCTGGCCGATGTGTCCGGCGCCCAGCAGTGCCACTTTCATGTCGTACTCCTTGTGATCCTGTGCGGATGAGGTTTCAGATGCGATGGCGGCAGTGTCCCGACCTGCCCTGACGAAAGAAAGCGCGAGTTCGACGAAAAACACCTCGATACTGACGATCCGTCAGCCGGATCTTCCATTCCGGCGAAAACCAGGGTTTATCCCGAGCACTCCGTCACAGCCTGTCGAAGGCACCGCCCATGAATGCCAGGAAGACCTCGCCCGCATCGGCCTCCGGATCCGCCCCTGAATCGCAGGCTGCCGCTCCGGCAACGTTGCGCGACCAGACCGATCGCGCCTTGATCGCGCTGCTGCAGGCCAACGCGCGCGAAAGCACGGCCGACCTCGCACGCAAGTTGGGCGTGGCCCGCACCACCGTGGTGGCCCGGCTCGCCCGGCTGGAGGCCGAAGGCCTGATCGCCGGCTACACGGTGCGGCTGGGCGGCGAGGCGGTGGAGCGCGGCGTGCAGGCCTTCGTCGGCATCACGGTGCAGCCGCGCGCCGGACGCGAGGTGGTGAAGCTGCTGTCGCGGCTGCCGGAGCTGCGTCAGCTGGCGTCGGTCAGCGGCGAGTTCGACTACATGGCGACGCTGCGCGCCGACAGCACGGCGCGACTGGACGCGCTCCTCGACGAGATCGGCGACATCGAGGGCGTGATCAAGACGCACACCTCGGTGCTGCTGGCGCTGCGGGTGGACCGGAGCGCCTGAGCCCACGCGCGATCCATGTCAGCCTCGTGGCGCGTGAGTAACGTCATGTTTTAGGGGTCGGGCCCCGTCAACGCATGGCGCTGGCACGCCGTTTGCAAACCATGAGCCGCCAGCTCAAGGAGCGCACCATGTCGAAGCCCGCCGTCACCGCCAAGCACGTCCCGCCGATCGTCGTCGGCCTGAAAGCCCTCGCGATCCTCGCGGTGGCCTGGGGCGCGGTCTATCCGTCGCTGCTGTGGGGCCTCGGCGCCGTGCTCCCGTGAGCACGGCGGCGACCTCCACGTCCTGAGGAGTTCCGCCATGAAAGCCCCCGCCCGTCTCCACGGCGCCGCACCGCCCGTGCATGCGCCACAGCCCCTGGCCGCCCACCGTTGGCGACGCCTGCTGCTGCCCGCGATCGGCATCGCCGTCACGGCGCTGGCCCTGCTGGCCGCGATGGCCTGGCTCGACCATGCCGAAGGCGATCTGCGCCAGGTGCGCGCGCCGGCGGCCCGACCGTCCGCCACGACGCCGGCCGCGCCCGCATTCCTGCCGCCCGGGACAACGGTCTCTTGATCCGGGCGGCACTGGTGAGGTCCTCGCGGCAGGCGCATAGTCCGCGCCGCAAAGGAGCGACTTCACCATGTGGGCACTCATCCTCGGACTGATCCTCTTCCTCGGGCCGCATTCGGTCCGTTTCGTCGCGCCGGCCTGGCGCGACGGCCGCCTCGCCACCTGGGGCGAGAAACGCTGGAAGCTCAGCTACACCGCGCTCTCCGTGATCGGCCTGCTGCTGATCATCTGGGGCTACGGGCAGGCGCGGCTGGATCCGCATCCGCTGTGGGCCACGCCCCGCGGCATGAACCATCTGGCCGGGCTGCTGATGCTGCCCTCGCTGATCCTGCTGGCAGCCTCCCATGTGCCGCGCAACCACTTCAAGGCGAAGCTGCATCACCCGATGCTGCTGGCCGTGAAACTCTGGGCCTTCGGCCACCTGCTGGCCAACAACACCGTGGCGGACCTCGTGCTGTTCGGTGCCTTCCTGACCTGGGCGATCCTGGATCTCCGGTCGGCCCGGCGTCGTGCCACGCCGCCGCCGCCCGCGGGGACCGCCAAGGGGACGGCGATCTCGGTCGCGATCGGCGTCGTCGCCTGGATCGCGCTCGTCATGGGACTGCACCGGATGATCATCGGCGTCAGCCCGTTCCCGACGATGGGGTGAGAGGGCCGGCACGCAGGGCGGCGCGCGCCCTCGGCGGGGAGCGCCGCGCCCGCTCAGAGGCTGCGCTTGCGCTGCAGCACCAGCAGCCAGAAGCACAGGCCCGCGATCACCAGTCCGCCGACGAACTGCGGATGCACCGCGGCCTGCAGCACCTGGGGCAGCCCTTCCCGGGCGTAATCCGGGAAGCGGTAGAGCATGTCGAAGAAGTCCTGCATGTTCAGGTGGCCGTCGCCGTCCGATTCGATGACCAGCCGGGTCCCGCTCTGGACCAGCGAGGCGCCGACTCCCGCGACCTGCGTGATCAGCGCATGGCGCAGCATCTCGGCGGCGGGTTCGTTCTGGTAGATCTTGAGGAAGGCCGACACCCCGATGACCAGCAGCGGCGCGCCCCAACGCTTGAGCCAGGCCGAGGCGGCCATCAACGCGAGCACGATGGGGGACAGCCACAGCGCCGCCAGCACCAGTCCGACGGCGAGCCGAAGCCCCAGCCACAGGGCGCCCTGGAACAGCGCGGCCCACTGCGTCTGCTGCAGCGCGGCGAGGCCGAATTCCTTGAACGCCATCGCCGACCCGACGACCGCGCCGCCGACCAGCGCGAGCAGCGTGGCGACGACCGGCACGAGGAGGCCGTGGGCGACGATCGGCGCGCCGATGCTGGCCGCGTGACTGCCGGGCAGCGAGGACCAGAACTCGATCGAGCGGTCCTGCTGGTCGCGACGGGCCAGGCCCATCAACTGGTACGTGGACACGCCGAGGGCCAGCGCCAGCACCAGGCCGACGGTGAGCAGGCCGGCGATCAGCGCGACCGGTTCGGGGCTGGGCACGTCGATGCCGTCGACCTGGCTGAACGGCACCAGCGCCAGCAGCACCAGCACGGGCGCCAGCACCAGGCCGATCCAGGCCCGCTTGTATTGCAGCCACTCGCGCAGCAGCAGCGTGTTGAAGAGCGTCATGGGGTGGTCCTTGAATCCTTGGATGAGGGTCGCCGGGCGTTGCGAGGAGGCTGGTCAGGCTTCGGTGGCCTGACGCTCGGGCTTGCGGGTCAACGCCATGAACAGGTCGACGAGGCTGGGGCGCACGCGCTGGCCCAGGTGGGCGAGCGCATCGGGCGGCACGCCGTCGAAGAGCGCGGCCGGTCGGCCCTGCACGCGGTAGCGCAGCAGCGGGTGGTTGGCGGCGACCAGCTCGGCGGCGTCGGGGTCATGCGACAGCGCGACGAAGCGCTCATCCATCTCCGCCAGCGAGATGTTCAGCACCAGCTTGCCTTCGTCGAGCATGAGCACGTCGGACAGCAGCGTCTCGACCTCCTCGACCTGGTGGGTGGAGATGAGCACCGAGCGCTCGCCATCGCACCACTCGTCGATGAGCATCTCGTAGAAGCTCTTGCGCGACATCACGTCCAGGCCGAGCGTCGGCTCGTCGAGGATCATCAGCTTCGCGTCGATGGCCGCGATCAGCGCGAGGTGCAGCTGCGTGACCATGCCCTTCGAGAGATGCTTGACCTTGTCGTTCTCGGTGACCGAGGTGCGCTTGAGCAGCTGCCGGGCGCGGTCGGCGGAGAACCTGGGCTGCAGGCCGGCCATGAGGCGGATCAGCTCGGAGACCTTGGCCCAGCGCGGCAGGACGGCGACGTCGGGGATGTAGCAGAGCGAGGTCAGGAGCTGGGCGCGGTCCGCATGCGGATCCAGGCCGAGCACGCGGAGCTCGCCTTCAGCGCGCTTGAGTCCGACGAGCGCCTTCATCAGCGTGGTCTTGCCGGCGCCGTTATGGCCGAGCAGTCCGACGACGCGGCCGGCGGGGATGGTGAAGGACAGGTCCTGCAGGGCGGCCTTGCGGCCGTAGTTCAGGCTCAGATGGCTGGCCTCGATGAGCGTCTTCATGCGTCCTCCCAGTTCAGGTCCTGGGGCTTGAGGCCCAGGCGGCGAAGTTTCTCCCGCAACCGGGGCCATTCCTCCTGGAGGAACTGCTCCCGCTCGGTGTGCAGCAGGCGGATGCGGGCGCCGTCGCGGACGTACATGCCCACGCCGCGGCGGCTCTCGACGAGGCCCTCGTCGACGAGGGCCTGCAGCGCGCGGCTGACGGTCAGCGGGTTGATGAGGTACTGGCTCGCCAGCGTGCGCACGGAGGGCAGCGCTTCGCCCTCCGGGGGTCGCCGTCGAGCAGCTGCGACGCCAGGCGGTCGGCGAGCTGCTGATAGATCGGCGCTTGATCGTTCCAGCTGTGCATGACGCGGGGCGCCGGAGCGCCAGTGTGTTGCTGATGTAGCACACCATAGCAAGCGCCCCCGTGCGGACCCAGCGGGGGGCGACAGACTGCAGAAAAGGGGGATGAAGCGGAGGTGGCTGCCGTCGACGCTCGCGGCGGGTCCGCCAGCGTCGCAGGCACCGACTGGAACAAGGCTCATGCCAACTGCGGCGCGCGCGCAACGCGTCCGTTGCCTGCATCCGGTCACGGTGTTAGCCTGACCACACCATGCAGCAGTCCCTGACCTCTCAACGCGCGCAAGCCGCAGCCCAGACCCGCACATCCGCGGCGGTCTCGCTGCGCGCGGCGTATGACGCAGCACTGCTTCCCTAGAGCCATTCCATCCGGAGGCTCGGCCTCCTGAGTTCAACGAAACCCGGTAGGCCTCAAGCCACCGGGTTTTGTTTTTTCCGTCCTCCGTTGGAGACCATGCCCATGAGCCTCGATCGAGATCCGTCCTCATTCTTCGCCGCACGCGCTGCAAGCAGCGTCGTGTTGTGCGTCCCCTCCGTGGAGTGGTCCGTGTAGACCCCTCCGGGCCTGCGTGTGCCTGGAGGTCCATCCTTCAGGCGAATTGAGAAAGCCTGCCGGGTGGCCCACACCCCGCAGGCTTTTTTGTTTTCGTCCGCGCAAGCGGGCACCCAGGTCTGGCGCGCGCGCCGACAACCCCGCCGAGAGGTCCACCTGGCCAGTGGGCCGAACCGGCTTTTCACTCATCAACGAATTGGAGAAACATCATGACCACCAAGGTCCACGTCAACGTCGGCACGATCGGTCACGTCGACCACGGCAAGACGACGCTGACGGCCGCCCTCACCGCCGTGCAGGCCGCACGTTTCGGCGGCCGCGCGCTGTCCTATGGGCAGATCGACAACGCCAAGGAAGAGCGTGAGCGCGGCATCACGATCAACACCTCGCACGTCGAGTACGAGTCCGACGCGCGCCATTACGCGCACATCGACTGCCCGGGACACGCCGACTACATCAAGAACATGATCACCGGCGCCTCGCAGATGGACGGCGCCATCCTGCTGGTCGACGGCACCGAAGGCGCCGCCCGGCAGACCATCGAGCACGTGCTGCTGGCCCGCCAGGTGAACGTGGGCCACATGGTGGTGTTCGTGAACAAGATGGACCTGGTGCCCGAGAGCGACCGCGCCGACATCGCGGAACTGATCGAGATGGAGATCGGTGCGCTGCTGGCCACGCATGGCTACACGGAGCCCGCCTTCGTCTTCGGCAGCGCGATGCGGGCGCTGGCTGCCGCCGAGCGCGGTGAGCTGGACGGCCCGGACGTGCAATGCATCGTCGAGTTGGTGAAGGCACTGGACTCGCGCATCCCTGACCCGGTGCGCGACTACGCCAGCCCGTTCATGATGCCCGTCGAGGCCGTGCACACCATCGCTGGCCGCGGCACTGTCATCAGCGGCCGTGTCGAGCGCGGGGTGATCCGCGTCGGAGACTCCCTGGAGATCGTCGGCCTCAGCTCGTCCGGCGACGACCCTGTCGTCGTCACCGGCGTGCAGTCCTTCCACAAGGACGTGGCCGAAGGTCGTGCCGGCATGAACGTGGGCCTGCTGCTGCGCGGCGTCAAGCGCGATGACGTCGTGCGCGGCCAGGTCGTGGTGAAGCCCGGTGCGCTGAAGCCCTACCGCACGGGGCGTGCCCAGATCTTCGTGCTCAGCAAGGAGGAAGGCGGCCGCCACACCTCGTTCGGTTCTGGCTACCAGCCGCAGTTCTTCTTCGGCCCGACCGACGTGACCGGCGTCATCAGCGTCGACACCGATGCCGGTGTCGTCGAGCCCGGCGCGCAGGCGCTGATCAGCTTCGAGCTGAACAAGCCCGTCGCGATCGAGAACGGCATGCGCTTTGCGATGCGCGAAGGCGGCAAGACCGTCGGCGCCGGCATCGTGACTGAAGTGCTCGGCTGAAAGGCTGAGCCTGCCCGGCCCCTGTTGTCTGCTTGTCAGGCAGCAGGGGCCTTTTTATTGCCGGACATGACGACGACCCAGGCCGATGCCGCCAGCCGGCCCGTGGCAACTGGACCCGGCGCGCCGACCTGGGGAAGGCATCGGACATCAATCCGTCTGGCGGATAAGTCTTAGTCTCCTGAACACCTACTCATTCTTCGGACGGCGGATCAAAGTTCATCCCGACGCCACCCCGGCGCCGTCATCCAGAGATTGAATCCATGAGCACACTCAACAACAAGGTCGCCATCGTCACCGGCGCTTCCAAGGGCATCGGCGCGGGCATCGCCAGGCAGTTCGCCAAGGCCGGCGCCTCGGTCGTCATCAACTACTCGACCAGCAAGGATGCCGCCCATGCGCTGGTCGGCGAGATCAACGGCGCCGGTGGCAAGGCCGTCGCGATCCAAGCCGACTTCTCGAAGACGGCCGACATCCAGCGACTGTTCGAAGAAACCAAGCGGATCTTCGGCACGCTCGACGTCCTCGTGAACAACGCGGGCGTCTACGCCTTCGGTCCCATCGAAGGCGCCACCGAGCAGGAGTTCCATCGCGAGTTCAATACCAACGTGCTGGGCGTCATCACCGCCACGCAGGAAGCAGCGAAGTACTTCGGCCCGAACGGCGGCAGCATCATCAACATCAGCTCCATCGCCAGCATCGGCTTCATGCCCAACTCGGCGATCTACGCAGCCTCCAAGAGCGCTGTCGACGCCATCACGCGCGTGACCTCGGTCGAACTCGCGCCCAGGAAGATCCGGGTGAACACCCTCGCCCCTGGGGCTACGATCACCGAAGGCATCGCCGCCCTGGGTTGGCCCGAGGAGGCCGTCAAGTCGATCGTCGCCACGATCCCGTTCGGCCGTCCCGGACAGCCGGAGGACATCGCCCGCGTGGCGCAGTTCCTGGCCTCCGACGACTCGGCCTGGGTGACCGGTGAACGGATCACGGCCTCCGGCGGTCAGCGCGCCTGACCGCAGAGCCTGATCAGCGAGGCAGCTCGGCGATCAGGTACTCGACGAAGGCCCGGGCCGACGGCTTCGGCGGTCGGCCCGGCGTGAACATGCCATGGACCTCGACGTCGTTCATCTTCCAGTCCGGAAGCAACCGGACGAGCGCGCCGCTCGCGAGTTCGGCGCGGCATCCCCACAGCGCCGTGGTCACGACGCCCATGCCCGCCACCGCCGCGGCCACCGCGCCTTCGTTGACGGACACGCTCAGCCGGCTGTCGACGCGGATCGTCATGTCCCGGCCACCCTTGTTGAACAGCCATCCGGCCGCGCTCGTTCCCGCAGGGCCGACGATGGCCGTGTGGTTCGCGAGGTCGGCTGGCGTCCCGGGCGTGCCGTTCGCCTTCAGGTAGGCGGGTGACGCCGCGATCAATCGATGCGTCCGGCCGATGAGACGCGCGGTCGCGCTCGAATCAGCCAGTTCACCGAGGCGCAACGCGACGTCGACGCCCTCCTTCAACGTGTCCTGCCGCTGGTCGCTCATCAACAGGTGGACGTTCAACAGCGGATGGCGTGCCAGGAAGCCGGGCAGCAAGGGCACGATCTCGCGGACGCCGAAGCTGGAAGGCAACGCGACACGCAACGCGCCGCGCAGTTCCAGCGATCCTCTCGCCACGTGATCGGCCTCTTCGAGCGACGCCAGGATCGCCTCGACACGCGCGAGGTAGTCCGTCCCGGCCTCCGTCAGCGTGAGCGCCCGCGTCGTGCGGGTGACCAGCGCCGCGCCGATGTCCTGTTCCAGCGCCGCGATGATGCGCGAGACCGACGGCTGGGACAGGTCCAGTTCCCGCGCGGCGGCAGAGAAACTTCCGGTGCGCGCCACGCGTGCGAACAGTCGGAGGGCAAGCAGCTTGTCGTTCATGCGGCGCAGTGTCGATCCATTCGACGGATAAGTCTTAGTTGCCGGCGCACCTGCCCACGCCAGCGTCGAACGGGGACAGTCCACCTCGATCCCAACGTGCGCAAGGACGCCTCATGGACAAGCTCAACACACCCCTCGCCATGCAACGCCGCGACCTGCTGAAGTTCGCGGCGACGGCCACGTCGACCCTCGCCTTCGCTGACGCGGCCACCCCGGCCGAGTTGGCCGGACGCTCGGCAGCACCCGACTCGTCGCTTCCTGCCGAGCCCGCGAGCGGCTCGCAGGACCTGGTCACGCTCGAACACCGCGGACACGTCCTCCTGATCGGCCTGAACCGCCCGGAGGCTGAGAACCGGCTGATTCCGCCGATGTCCGCCGCGCTGGCGAGGGCCTACTACGCGTTCGAGCAAGACCCGACCCTCCGGGTGGCGATCCTGTTCGGCCACGGCAGGAGCTTCTGCGCCGGCATCGAGGTGGACGCCTTCATCGCCAGGTATGCCGCGGGCAGCGATGCCCCCGCCGCACCCCAGACGATCGATCCGTTCGGAAAGGACAAGACCCGCCTGAGCAAACCGGTCGTCGTCGTCGCGCATGGGAACACGCTGAACGTCGGCCACGAGCTCTTCCTGTCCGCGGACATCCGGCTGGCCGCAGCCGACACGATCTTCGGGCAGATGGAGAACACGCAGGCGCGCATTCCCGCCAGCGGGGCGACCGTGCGCTTCGTGCGCGAAGCCGGCTGGGGGAATGCCATGCGCTACATCCTGAGCGGCGACGCCTGGACTGCGGCGGAAGCCAGGCGGATGGGCACCCTGCAGGACATCAGTCCGACCAGGAACGACGCGATCCTGATGGCGCTTCAGATCGCCGCCAGGATCGCGGCCTGCGGGCCGTTGTCCATCAGGACCACGCTCGCTTCCGCGCACACGGCGCTCGACGTGAACGAGGAGACCGCGCTGTCCGGCCTCAACGCGCTTCGCAGCACGATCTATCGGACCCAGGACTTCAAGGAAGGCCTCGCCGCGCGGGCTGAACGTCGTCCACCGGTATTCACCGGCGAATGAGATCGATCCGGGATCGATCCGGAGCGGGCGCGACGCGACGGCGTGAGTCTTCGTCGTCGCGCCTGGCCTCATTGGCCGGGCAACTTCACGGCCAGCAGATCGATGGTCTCGATCGTCGGCGGGCTGCTGAGCAACGTGGCCGCGTTGGCCATCAAGGCGGCCGCGATGGGTCCTTCCAGATGAGCCTGACGCCCGGCTTCGTCTGCAAAGGTGTCGAAGACGCCGAAGGTCGAAGGACCGAATCGCAAGGCAAACCAGGAGGTCGTTCCGGACTCGGCATTGGCGAGCGGCAGCGCGCCGGCCAGGAAGTCGGCGACGGCGGTTTCCTGGCCGGGCTTGGCTTCAAGACGGACGAACAGGGCAAATTCGGACATGAGGTGCTTCTCTCGTTGAACGGGTGAATCGATTGGCGAGGCGCCAGTCTCCGCGCCCCACCTTCGATCGGCGAGTGGCAAGATGGCCAACATTGATACCGTTACTGCCATGCACCTCCACATCCTCGTTCTCGACGGCGTCTTCGACCTGGGGCTCGCGTCGCTGACCGACACGCTCAGCACGGCCAACCAGCTGGCGGGCTCGCTCGACCCGGCGCCAGCACCTGTCGAGGTGACCCTGGTCGGCGTCCGGCGGCGGGTGCGCACGGCGCAAGGGCTGATCGTGCCGGTACTGCCGGTGGACCGTCTCCCGGCGCCCGACATCGTGCTCGTCCCCGCGCTCGGCGCCAAGATGCCGGACGCGCTCGCCGCGCGTCTGGCGCTCGCGGACGTCGCCGACGCGGGGGCCGCCTTGCGGCGATGGTCGGACGCCGGCGCCATGGCCGGGGCTGCATGCACCGGCACCTTCGTGCTGGCGGAGAGCGCGCTGCTCGACGGCCAGAGCGCCACGACGTCCTGGTGGCTGGCGCCGATGTTCCGGCAGCGCTACCCGCGCGTCACGCTCGACGAGTCCCGCATGCGGGTGAGCTCCGCCGGCTTCGTGACCGCCGGCGCCGCGCTCGCCCACCTCGACCTCGGGCTGAGCGTGGTCCGCAGCCGCAGCCCGGCCCTGGCGGCCCTGGTGGCGCGCTACCTGCTGATCGAGGCGCGCGGCTCGCAGGCGGAGTTCATCATCCCCGACCACCTCTCCCACGCCGACCCCGTGGTGGAGCGTTTCGAGGGATGGGCACGGCAGCGACTCGCCAGCGGGTTCTCGCTGGACGAAGCGGCGGTCGCGGTCGGCGCCAGCAAGCGGACGCTGGCGCGGCGCCTGCACAGCGTGCTGGGCAAGACGCCGCTGTCGTACTTCCAGGATCTCCGTGTCGAGCGCGCCGTGCACCTGCTTCGCACCAGCACTGAGAGCATCGACCAGATCGCCGCGCAGATCGGGTACGCCGACGGGGTGACCTTGCGCACCCTGCTGCGACGCAAGCTGGGCCGGGGTGTGCGAGAGTTGCGCGCGCAGGTCTGAGGGCGCTCACGCGAGACACCGCTGAAGTCTTCGAGGATCAGGTGAGATCCGTCGAACCCGGACTCGCCGCTTCCCCGACCAGCCACGCGGCGACATCCGCCAACGGCGCCTCGCCGCGAGCCCGCCGTGGCGACACGAGGTAGTAGTCGAGACCCAGGTGCATCACCTGCGGCGTCACCTGCACCAGGCGCCCGGCCGCGAGGTCGGATTCCATGAAGAAACGCCCGGCGAGGGCCAGGCCTTGCCCCGCGATCGCCGCGTCGATCGCCAGTCCTGTCTGGTTGAACCGGGTGCCCTTCGACGCTGAGGACGACACGCCCAATTGCGCGAGAAACGCGGGCCAGGCGTCGTGCCCATCATGGATCAGCGGGCAGCCCGCCAACCGCTTCGGTGTCAGGGCCGCGGCGCCGCCGAGCATCGCCGGACTCCCCACCGCGATCAGCTGGTTCTCGAGCAGCAGCCGCGCCTCGACGCCCGGACCGAACGGCGGACGCCCGCACCGGATCGACAGGTCGACGCCCTCCCCGTGGAAACTGGACACGCGCTCCGTCGCCAGGACCCGCAGGTCGATGTCGGGGTGCCGCGCGGCGAAGCGGGGCAGGCGCGGCAGCAGCCACTTGGTGGCGATCGTCGGCGCCACGCTGATCGTGACGTGCCGGTCGCCGGGACGCAGCAGGCGCGTGGCGTCGGCGATCTCCTCCAGCGCGAGCCGCACGCGGCGCGCGTAGGCGGCGCCGGCGCCGGTCGGCGCCAGACCGCGCGGGTGCCGCTCGAAGAGCTTGATGCGCAAGTCGGCTTCGAGCGCGCGGATCTGCTGCGCCACGGCCCCTTGCGTCACGTCGAGCTCCTCGGCCGCGAGCCGGAAATTCAGGTGCCGCGCCACGACCTCGAAGACGCGAAGCGCCTTCAACGACCGCAGCCCTTCCAATCGAATAGTCATTGAAGGACTGTAGCTTTTCTACTGGATGAATGTAGGCGGGCGGGCTCGCCGAACCTGGACGGCGCTGATAGCGTATTGCTCGACGTGGGCAGATTCCATCCGGCATCAGCACGACAGAGGGCAAATCTCATGACAACCGACAAGACAGTAGAAAAGGTCGCCATCATCACCGCCGGCGGCAGCGGCATGGGCGCCGCCGCTTCCCGCCGTCTGGCCCATGACGGCTTCCGGGTCGCCGTGCTCTCATCGTCGGGCAAGGGTGAAGCCCTCGGACACGAACTCGGCGGCATCGGGGTCACCGGCTCCAACCAGTCCGAGTCGGATCTGAAGCGTCTCGTCGACCAGGCGCTGGCGCGCTGGGGCCGCATCGACGTGCTGGTCAACAGCGCCGGTCATGGCCCGCGAGGCCCGTTGCTCGAGATGTCCGACGACGACTGGCATCGGGGCATGGACACCTACCTGCTCAACGTCGTGCGCGCGTCGCGGCTCGTGGTGACGACGATGAAGCAGCAGCAGTCGGGCACGATCATCAACATCTCGACGGCCTGGGCCGTCGAACCGTCCGGCCAGTTCCCGACCTCGGGCGTGTTCCGGGCGGGCCTGTCCGCTTTCACGAAGATCTTCTCGGACACCTATGCGGCGGACAACATCCGCATGAACAACGTGCTGCCGGGCTGGATCGACAGCCTCCCCGCGACCGACGAACGCCGCGACAGCGTGCCGATGCAGCGCTACGGACGCAGCGACGAGATCGCCGCGACGATCGCCTTCCTGGCGTCCGAGGGCGCCGGCTACATCACGGGCCAGAACCTGCGCGTCGATGGCGGCCTGACGCGATCGCTCTGAGGGGCACGCCATGCAAGCACTGGTCTTCCATCAATTCGGCGACGCCGACGTCCTCCGCTACGAAGCGGTGCCCGATCCGGTCCCGGGCCCCGGCCAGGCACTGGTGCGCATGCGCGCCGTCGGCCTCAACTTCGCCGACGTCTACCGCCGCAAGGGCAACTATCACCTGGCCGGTTCGCCGCCGTGGATCCTCGGCTACGAGGGGCGGGCGAGGTCGTCACGGCGCCCGAGGGCAGCGGCCTGCGGCCCGGCCAGCGCGTCGGTTTCGCCGACGGTCCGTTCGCCAACGCGGAACTCTGCGCGGTCGATGCGGGCCGACTCATTCCGCTGCCGGACGAGGTGTCCTTCGAGACCGCCGCCGGCGCCCTGCTGCAGGGGCTGACGGCGCAGTACCTGTGCCGCGACAGCTACGCGGCGCGTCCCGGCGATTGGGCCGTCGTGCATGCGGCAGCGGGCGGCGTGGGATTGCTGCTCGTGCAGATCCTGAAGCACCTGGGCGCGCGCGTCATCGGCATCGCCTCGACCGACGCCAAGCGACAAGCCGTGCGTGAGGTCGGCACCGACGTCGTGATCCCGACCGAAGGATGGTCGCAGGCCGTGAAGGCGCTCACCGACGGGCGCGGCGCGGACGTCATGTACGACTCGGTCGGCACCACGCTGCGCGACAGCCTGGATGCCGCGCGCACCGGCGGCACCGTCGTGTTCTACGGCATGGCGGCGGGCGATCCGGCGCCGGTGGATCCGAGACTGCTCATGGACCGCTCGCTGGCGCTGGTCGGCGGCGATCTGTGGAACGTGCTCACCACCGCCGAAGAGCGCCGGGCTCGCGCATCGGAACTGTTCGGCTGGATCCAGTCGGGCGCCGTGACGCTGCGCGTCTCGCAGGCATTCGCTCTACGGGACGGCGCAGACGCTCACCGCGCCCTGGAGGGTCGGCAGGTCATCGGCAAGATCGTCCTGCGCCCCTGAGATCACGGCTTCCTGAAGCGCAGCACGAAGCGGTCCGTCTTCCCGCGGATCGCCGGATCGAACACCTTCAGCGTGCGGTCGTCGGCAGGATTGGCCAGCGCATCGGTTTCCCCGTCGAGCACGAATCCGGCCTTCTCCACTTCCGCCTTGACCGTCGCGCGGTCGATGCGGTGCAGGTCCTCGGTGTTCTTCAGACCTGACCCCGCCACGGCGGAATGGTCGGCCACGATGTAGTACCCGCCCGGCTTCAGCAGGCTGAACACCGCCTTGTTGTAGGCGTTCACGTCCGCGCCCTTCATGAAGCTGTCGTGGAAGTCGTGATAGTTCTCGAAGGTCCAGAACACGTCGAGCGTGTTGTGGATGGCCGCCGGCGGTTGCTCGGCGAGCGGGCTCGAGGTCTGTTCGACATTGCCATGGCCGGGCTCCGCCGTGATGGCCCGCGCGGTGGCGGCCGGGTTCGACTTGAAGACGGCGAACTCGCTCGGCACATAGGCGTAGACCTTGCCCTTGGGACCCACCAGCGGCGAGAAGATCCGCGTCCAGTACCCGCCACCGGGCACCGCGTCGATGACCTTGTCGCCGGGCTTCACCTTGGAGAACTCGACCAGGTCCACCGGCCGCCGGGAGGCATCCTGCTGGACGTCCTTGGCGGGACGGGTCGCGTCCGCGACCGCGGCGGTGACGGCCGGGGTCTGCGCTGCGGCCAGCGACGAGACGAGCGCGGCGGCGGCCGCGATGACGAACAGTCTTGAACTCATGGTGATCCTTCTACAGGTCGGAGATGTCAAAGCGGCGGGCGTTCTGCCGGCAAGGCGTCGCTAGGCGGCGTAGGTCCGGGACGCCCGCATCGCCAGCGTCACGGTCGTGCCCTGCTCGGGCGCGCTGTCGATCCTGAGCACCGCGCCCAGCGACTGGGCCCGTTCCCGCATCGACGCCAGTCCCATGTGCCCCGGCCTGCCGGTCGCCGCCAGATCGACCGGCATGCCGGTCCCGTCATCCCGCAGCTCGACCCGCAGCCGCCACCAGCCGAAGCGCCAGGTCATTGTGATCCGGCTCGCCCGGGCATGCCGGAAGGCATTCAGCAGCGCCTCGCCGAAGATCATCCGCAGCTCGTCCCGGACCTCCGGCCGCAGCAGCCGTTCCCGGCCGACGATCTCCAGCCGGAATTCGCCGTCGTAGTCCCGCGCCAGCTGCGACGCGATGTCCTCCAGCGCCCGCGGCAGGCTCGCGCCCGTCTGCGCGGTCCCGCGCAGCGACATGACGCGCCGGCGGCTCTCGTCCAGCACGCCGTCCGCCATCACCAGGTCCGCATCGATCGCCGCGCGCACCGGGTGCGTCGCCGGCAACTGCGCCGAGTGCGCCTCGAAGCGCAGGATCAGCCCCTGCACCCCCTGCAGCAGCGTGTCGTGCAGCTCGCGGGCGATGCGGTCGCGCTCGGCCATGCGCGTGCGCATCTTCTCGCGCGCCCGCCATGCGGCCTGCCGCAGCCGCAGCCGGTGCAGCCCCCAGACCAGCGCGATCACCGCGGCCACGCACAGCACGCGGAACACCGTCGTCTGATACCAGGCAGCCGGGATGACGATGTCCTGGACCGCCTCCTCGGGTGCCTCGACACCATCGCTGTTGACCGCCAGCACACGGAAGCGGTAGCTGCCCGGGCTCAGGCTGTTGTAGACGGTCTCGCGGCGCGCGCCCGCGTCGCGCCAGCGGTGGTCGACGCCGTCCAGCCGGTAGCGGAAGCTCACCCGCTCCGGCACCGCGAGGCTCGCGGCGGAGAAGCGCAACTCCATCATCTCGGCGTTCTTCGGCAGGGTCACCGGCGCGCCCGGCGGGTAGTCGACGCCATGGGCGCGCAGCCCGGTGATGCGCACCACCGGCGCCACCGCATTGGCCCGCGACCGCCGCGGGTCCAGCCAGGCCACCCCGGTCGTGCCCGCGAACCAGAGCCGCCCGTCCGAGGCCTCCACCACGCTCGGCTGCGGCCAGAAGGCCGTCGCGCCGCCGGGATGACCGTCCAGCGTGTCCAGCACCTCGACCTTGAGCGGCTGGCCGGGATCGGCGAGGAAGGCGCGCAGGTCGTCGCGCCGCACGTGGACCGCGCCCTTGCGCCCGTTGAGCCACAGGTCACCGTCCGCGGTCTCGGCGATGCCGGACACGCCGGCCAGCGTCTCCGGCGCCTCGGTGGTCAATGAAACGAAACGGTTGTCCCACAGGATCGCCACGCCGCGTTCGCCGGCGACCAGCAGACGCGACCGCCCGGCGTAGACATGCAGCACGTCTCCCACATCCACGCCTTCCGCCGGGCCGAAGCGGCGCACCGCGCCGTCGGTCCAGCGCAGCACCTGGTTGTCCTTGAGCCCGAACCAGTAGGTGCTGCCGCCGGCCTGCGCCACCGACGCCTCGAGCGGCGTCGGCAGGCCGGGCAGCGACAGCGGAGACCAGCGGCCGTCCTCCCACGTCTGCACGCCGCCGCGCTGGAACGCGACCATCAGACCGTCGCCGTACGGCACGATGCCGCTGATCCAGCGCTCGCCGACCCCCGGCGGTCTGGGCACCTCCAGCCAGCGCGCACCGTCGCGACGCCAGAGCCCCGCAGGCCCGACCAGCCAGAGCCGGCCCTGGCGGTCGCGGCCCGCTGCGGTGATCTGGGCGCTCGGCGCCGAGACCTGCTCGGCCGCACCGGCAGTGCCCGACAGCTGCCAGACGGTCGACGCCACCGGCGAGAACGCCGCCACCGTCACGCCGCCGTCGGGGTCCGCCGCGAGCGCGAAATTGCTGGTGGCGCGCGGCATCGGCGCCGGCACGAGCGCAGCGCGCCGGAACCGGTCCAGGCCCGTCTTGGTCGCCACCCAGAGGCTGCCTTCGACATCCTCGACGATCATCATCCCGAAGTCGCCCGACAGGCCCTCCGGCGCGGCGAAACGCTGGTACTCGCCGGTCAGCGGCACGCGGTCGCCCGCCAGCGGCCAGGGCAGCCGGCGGCGGCACAGGCCGGCCGGGCAGAACACGGTCCACAGGTTGCCGTCGCGGTCCACCGCCGTCGACGACCCCCGGCGCGTCGACAGCCGCGGATCCCGCGCGATGGCCATCCGCGACAGCGCGGGCACCTTGCGCATCTCGTGCGCGAAGACCAGCCACGCCTCGCCGCGCAGCACCTGCAGGCTGGTCGCGTCCTTGCACTCGCCGACCGCGCGGAAGCGCGACTCGCCTTGCGGCAGGCCCAGCAGGCGATCGTTGTCGCAGAGCCAGACCGTGCCGCGCCCATCGACGACCACGCCGTCGATGGCGCGGCCCTCCACCCCCACGACGAGCCGATGCGCTCCCAGCGCCCGTTCTGGAAGCGGAACAGCTCGGTGGTGCCGCCGGCCCAGATCGCGCCGTCCGCGTCTTCGGCGATGTAGCGGACGCGGGCGGTCGACACCGCCTCGGTCGCCGGCACGCGCCAGACCTGCTCGCCGCGGATCCGCACCAGCCCGCGCGGGAAGAAGGCGGCCCACAGGTCGCCGCCGGACGTCCCCAGCACCTTCGCCACGGTGCCGGACGGGAACTCCGCGGGCGGCGTCGGCCGGAAGCGCTCGAAGCGCACGCCGTCGAAGCGCGTCAGGCCGTT
Organism: Roseateles chitinivorans; assembly: GCF_050632145.1. Classification (GTDB taxonomy): domain Bacteria; phylum Pseudomonadota; class Gammaproteobacteria; order Burkholderiales; family Burkholderiaceae_C; genus Roseateles; species Roseateles chitinivorans_B. The sequence goes on along the minus strand of NZ_CP192577.1, from coordinate 2,031,661 downwards.
CGGGCCGCCCATCCAGAGCAGGCCGTCCAAGGTCTGGGCCATCGTCCAGGTCTCCATCGGCACGCCGTCCGCGGCCGTCCAGGCGCGGTGATGGAACTGGTTCAGGGCCAGGTCGCGGTCCAGGGCCCGGGCCGGCCCCGCGACCAGCAGCAGGATCGCGGCGAGCAGCGCCCGCCAGATCGCCGTCCCGCGCGGCGAGCCCGCCACCGGCGATGCCGGGCGCGCACCTCGGGTGGAAACGGGGATCTCGGACGACAACCTCATGGGGCCGGAACACTATCAGAAGCGGCCGGAAGATCGGGGCAGCCGTGCGGGGGGCGAGGCGCGCGCGCGACAACGTCCGGGCTAACTCTTTCGAGGGAGGGCCATCATCCCGAGGGACGATCGGGACCGCCCGCTGCGGCTACGCTTCGGCCCTTGCGCCCACGATGCAGGGCGCCCGACCTGACCGCCGAACCGCGGAACCGCGCGTGAACGACTCCGCCCCGATCTCCTCCCCCATCACCGTGATGGCCGTCGACGACCATGCGCTGATGCGCAGCGGCATCACGACGGTCATCGACGCCGAGCCCGACATGCGCATGGTGGCCGAGGCCACGACCGGCCTGGAGGCGCTGTCGCGCTTCCGCCAGCATCAGCCCGACGTGACGCTGATGGACCTGCGCATGCGGGACATGGACGGCATCGAGGCGATGACCGCCATCCGCCGCGAATTCCCGCAGGCGCGGATCGTGATCCTGACGACCTTCCCCGGCGACTTCCAGGCCGCGCGGGCGATCAAGGCCGGCGCGGTCGGCTACCTGCTCAAGGGGCTGATGCGCACCGAGCTGCTGGACACCATCCGCGGCGTCCACGCCGGCCGGCTGATGCTGCCGCCGGCCATCGAGGCCGCCCTCGCCCAGCATGCGGGCAGCCGCGCGCTGTCGCTGCGCGAGACGCAGGTGCTGCGCCTGGTCGCCCTGGGCCACGCCAACAAGGAAGTCGCGGAGCACCTCTCGCTGACCGAGGAGACGGTGAAGGTCCACATGCGCACCATCCTCGGCAAGCTGTCGGCGAAGGACCGCACCCACGCGGTCACGATCGCGCTGAAGCGCGGGATCATCGAGCTCTGAAGCGCACGGCACCGCGGGCGCAGTCCGGGCGGGTCGCGGACCGCGGCCCGGACGGCGGGGGCCGCAGGAGGGTCAGACGTTGTTGTCGTTCCCTGCGCCCATCGCGGTCATCGCGATCGGCGGGGTGGTGGCCGCCGGCTCGTCCTTCTTGAACATCGGCGCCAGGTTCATCTTGGTGTTGATCCAGACATTGAGCCCGGCCCAGGCCGGCGCGCTGGACGCCGCCGCCTTCGCGAACGGGTTGGCGTCCGACAGCGTCTTGCCCAGGCCCACGGGAATGCCCACCGGCAGGGTCAGGCCCCAGTTGATCATCATCCGCGCGGCCATGCCGGCCTTCATCGTCGCGTAGTCCACCTTGTCGTTGACGGACGTGCCGCCGGTCGCGCCGGGCAGCTTGCTCTTCATCACCGTGCTGGTCAGGTCGGACACGGTGTCGAACCCGGCGCTCACGGCGCGCTGCGCCACGGCGGTGACCATCATCGCGGTGGCCTGCGCCATCGGGTCCGACATGCCCTTGGCCTTGAAGGCCTCCGTCATCGCGGGCGTCAGCTTGCCCGCCAGGGCCACGCCGCTCATGCCGCCGGCGATCGCCGTCCACATGTCGTTGAAGCCGGCCATCACGCGCGGTCCCTCGCGCTGCATGAAGGTGTCGCCCGGCAGCTTGATCGTCGCGCCCAGCGAGGGCTTGGTCTTCATGTGCTCGCCGATGAACTCCTTGCCCAGCGCCGCGGCCAGTCCGCCGAGGACGCTGGACGACACGCCGAGCGCCTCCTTCGACGCGCCGGCCGCGCCGGCGCTCATCAGCGTGATCGCCTGCACCGCCCAGGCGATGGCGTGGCCACCGCCGTAGGTCGTCGCGCGCTGTCCGAGCGTGGCCAGCAAGGCGTCGGTGAGCTGCTTGCCGGAGACGTTGGCCGGCGGCACGGCGTTGGTGGTGGGCGCGGCCACCGTGGTGGTGGGATTCGCTGCGGTGGTCGCGGTCGCGGTCGCGGTCGTCGTGCCGGTCGTTGTCGCGGTGGTGGTCGCGGTGGTGGTCGCGGTCGGTCGGGTCGTGGTCGCGGCCACGACGGGCTTCGCGACTTCCGTGGTCGTCGAGGGCGTCACGCCCGATGTCGACGGCCGGTTGTCCAGCGTCAGCGGCGGCCTCGGACGGAGCGGTTGCGGCGTGGCAGAGGACGAGGACGCAGAGGAGGACGCGACGGCGGACGTCGTGGTCGACAACTTCGGCGCGGTCGGCAGAGGTCCTCCCAGTGAAGTCTTCTGCGGCAGCTTGCCAGCCGCGACTGAATCCTCCTTCGCTGGGAGCTTGCCTTCCTTGACCGGTGTCTGCGGAGACGACGTGGTGCTCGCCGCCGATGTCGCTCCCGACGCGGGGAGCGGTACCTGGCTGGGCGACGATGTCGTGGCGGTCGAGGTGGTCGCCTGCGGCGGCTGCTGAGTCTCGAGGCTCAGCTTCGGGAGCTTCGGCGATGCGTCGCCTGACGGCAAGGCGGTCTTGCCCTTCTCGTCGGAACCTTGCGTCTGGGTCTTCTGCGGTGTCTGCGGCCCGCCCTCCGATACCGGGATCTGCGGCGAGGAGACGGTGCTGGCCGGCGACGTCGAGCCCGACGCGGGGAGCGGCACCTGGCTGGGCGACGATGTCGTGGCGGTCGAGGTCGTCGCCTGCGGCGGCTGCTGAGTCTCGAGGCTCAGCTTCGGGAGCTTCGGCGATGCGTCGCCTGACGGCAAGGCGGTCTTGCCCTTCTCGTCGGAACCCTGCGCCTGGGTCTTCTGCGGCGTCTGTGGTCGGCCCTCCGATACCGGGATCTGCGGCGAGGAGACGGTGCTGGCCGGCGACGTCGAGCCCGACGCGGGGAGCGGCACCTGGCTGGGCGACGATGTCGTGGCGGTCGAGGTCGTCGCCTGCGGCGGCTGCTGAGTCTCGAGGCTCAGCTTCGGGAGCTTCGGCGATCCGTCTCCTGAGGGCAAGGCGGTCTTGCCCTTCTCGTCGGAACCCTGCGCCTGGGTCTTCTGTGGTGCCTGCGGCCTGCCCTCCGATACCGGGATCTGTGGCGAAGAGACGGTGCTGGCCGGCGATGTCGAGCCCGACGCGGGGAGCGGCACCTGACTCGGCGACGAGGACGTCGCGGTCGCCGACGTGGTCGTCTGCGGCTGCTGGGTATTTAGGCTCAGCGTCGGCGATGTCGGCGAGGCATTGCCCGAGGACGGCGGCGTCTTGGTCTTCTCTTCGGGCGTCTGCGTGCGCATGGCAGGCAAGGAGGCGGTGCGCCGCAAGGTGGAACCCGCACCGGCATTGACACCGGCGGCGGATGAGGGCCGCGCCGTCAGGCCGGGAAACTGCGTGGCGGCTCCGCCCTGACCGCCGGTGGGCGTGGTCGTCGTCGGGGATGCCGGCGTCGTGGCAGCGGGCGTCGTGGCGATGGGCGACGGGACGGCGCGGTTCTGGATGGTGTTGGACATGGCGCCCTCCTTGGCTGACGTGGCCTGCCGGCGACATCGGGAGGCGACACCCACGCGCCGCTCGGGCACGCGAACCTCATCCGGCAGCGAGACAGTCACTGTCGGACTGTGGTGCCCGCCCAGGATTTCCGGAGGCGAATCAGCGGATGGCGGTGCGAAGCAGCGCCTGATCGCGCACGCCAGGTCGCGGAAGCGTCGTCAGCGATTCACCATCACGATCCCCGCCGCCAGCCCCGCGAGGGCCAGCATCAACCGCGGGGTGATCGGCTCGCCGAGCAGCATCGCGCCCGCGATGAGGCCGAACAGCGGCGTGCTCAGCGTGAAGCTCGACAGCTTGGTCGCCGGGTAGTGGCGGATCAGCCAGAACCACAGCAGGTAGCTTGCGAACGACACGATCACCGCCTGGAAACCGAACAGCCCGAGCAGTCGCCAGGACCAGTCGAACGGGATCGATTCGCCCGTCACCAGGGCGCCGGCCGCGAGCGCGACCGCCGACACCGCCAGCTGATACAGCAGCGTCTTCTCCGCGCTGGCGGACGAGAGCCTCGTCGCGCGGATCGCGAGCGTCGTGCCGCCCCACAGCAGCGCGGCCAGCACGCCCAATGCGTCGCCCAGCCACTGCATCGTCTGACCGGTCCCGTGCAGCCCCTCGCCGAACGCGAAGGCCACCGCGCCGAAGGCGACCAGCAACCCCACCGCCTGCCGCGTCGTCAGCCGCTCGGCCGGCGAGATCAACGGCATGCCCAGCGCGACGACGAACGGCGACAGATAGAGGAAGACCACCATCCGCGACGCCGTCGTGTATTGCAGGCCGATGAAGATGCAGGCGAATTCGGCGGCGAACAGCAGGCCGGCGAGCAGCCCGCCCGGCAGGCTGCCGTCACGCCGGAACAGCGCGATGCCGCGCGCGGCGGCGAAGGCCCACACCAGCGCGCCGGCCAGGCCTGAGCGCAAGGCGGCCTGCCACAGCGGGCCGATCTCGGTCAGCGCGGCCTTGGCCGCGACCTGGTTCAGGCCCCACAGCACGCAGCATCCCAGGAGGATGACCACGGCCGTGCTGTCGAGATGCTGCTTGCGTTCCATGGCGCCGGATCATGCCCGGCGGCCCGGGCGACGTGCCCAGGCCCGCGCGGCCAACGCACACAGCAGCGCCATCGCCACGCCGGCGAGCAGCCCCGTCAGGTGCGCCAGCGGCGCGATCGCGATGTTCCAGCCGTCCCAATGCCGCAGGGCCGGTGCCGACAAGGGCCGCTCCGCCGCGACCTTCACGGCCAGTCCGATGCCGATGAGCAGGCCGATCACGCGCTCCCGGCCGTGGGACGCGCGCATCCGCATCATGCCGATCGCCGCCACCGCGACGCCCGCGTGCAGCACGCCGGACGCGCCACCGAAACGTTCCAGCGACGGCTCGATCAGCAAGCCCCACTGCGTCAGCGGCCAGGCCAGCAGCCACGCCACCGCGTCGCGCGCGGTCAGCCGCGCGGCGATGCCGAGCAGCCCCACCACCGCGCAGCCGGCGAGGTTCGCGATCAGGTGTTGAGGACTCCAGTGCAGCCACGCGGCGCTGACGGCGCGCCAGGGTTCGGCGCCAGCGAGTCCGGGCCGCCATTCCAGCGCGGCCTGCACCGGCGGTGCCTGGATCCAGGCGACCAGCGAGCCGATGGCCAGCGCCATCGCCACGAGGAGCCACGCGCGTCCCGGCATCCGGTCCTGTTCCCCGACGTCAGCCGAAGACGGCCCGCCAGAGTGCGAGCACCGCGTCGCGCTGCGGCGCGAGCGCCTCGGCGGCCTCGCCGTCGAGCGAGGTCGACTGCTCGTTCAACCGCGCCCGATGCTGCACGCGGCGCAGCTCGCGGTACGCGTCGGCGGCCTCGCGACCCACGTCGGCGGGCAGCAGGCCGAAGGCCTCGGCGCGCTGCAGCAGCGCGATGTTGCCGGCGTTGGCCAGCAGCTCCGGATGCTGGCCGGAGTGCGCCAGGATCAGGTACTGCAGCGCGAACTCGGCGTCGACCATGCCGCCCGGGCTGTGCTTGACGTCGAAGAAGCCCGCGCGCACGGACCGCGCGGCGCGCAGCTTCTCGCGCATCGCCACGACTTCCTCGCGCAGTGCCGCCGGATCGCGCGGCGCGGTCAGCACCGCGCGACGCGTGGCCTCGAAGCGCTCGGCCAGCGACGCATCGCCGGCGCAGAACCGCGCCCGCGTGATCGCCTGGTGTTCCCAGGTCCAGGCCGTGTTGCTGCCGCGACCGCCCTGGTAGTTCTCGAACGAGGACAGCGAGGTCACCAGCAGCCCCGAGTTCCCGTTGGGTCGCAGCGCGGTGTCGATGTCGAAGAGCTCGCCGGCCGCGGTGCGGATCGTCAGCCAGGTGATCAGCTTGCGGATGAAGGCGCCGTAGATCTCGGACGCGTTCTCGTCCTCGTCGTCGAAGAGGAAGACCAGGTCCAGGTCGCTGCCGTAGCCCAGTTCCTTGCCGCCCAGCTTGCCGTAGGCGATCACCGCCAGGCGCGGTGCCGGCCGGTGCTTCTGCTTCAGCCGGTCCCAGGCCCAGTCGAGCACGCACTGCAGTGTCGCGTCGGCCAGCAGCGACAGCTCGTCGGCCACCTGCTCGACGCTGATCTGCCCCTCCACGTCCCGCACCAGCGTACGGAACACCTCGGCGTGATGCGCGCGGCGCACGCTGTCGAGCAGCGCGTCCTCGCTCGCCTCGCCGTGTTCGGCCCAGGCGTCGTGGCGCGCCTGCAAGTCCTGGATGAAGGCCGGGCCGTCGAAGCGCTCGTGCAGCAGCCGCGCGTCGGCCAGCTCGTCGATCACGCCCGGATGCTGCATCAGGTAGCGCATCGGCCAGCGCGCCAAGCCCAGCAGCCGCAGCAGCCGGCCTTGCACGGCGGGTCGTTCGACCAGCAGCGCCAGATAGCTCTCGCGGCGCAGCAGCGGCTCGATCCAGTCGACGAAGCGTTGCGCCGCGTCCATCGTGCATTCGCCCTGGCGCACCGCCAGCGCCGCGCGCCCGACCAGCTTGGCCAGCCGCAGCCGCGATTCCTCGCGCAGGTTCTGCACCCGCGCCTGCTGCGCCCAGCGGCGGACGTTCTCCGCCAGCTCGGGCTGCAGCTTGTCGAGGAACTCCTCGCTGTCGATCGGCAGCGGCGGGCCACCGCACATGCCGTTCTTGCAGTTGCCCTTGCCGCCCGGCGAGACGCCGTCATGCAGCAGCGCATCGAACTCGGTCGCCACCAGCTCCCGCACCTCCATCAGCTTGTCCAGCAGCGGGCAGGCGTGGCTGTTGCAGGTCAGGCACAGGCTGCGCGCGATCCAGGCGATGTCCTCGTCCGCCGCGGGCAGGCAGTGCGTCTGCTGGTCGTCCAGGTACTGGATGCGGTGCTCGACCCGGCGCAGGAAGTCGTAGCCCTTGGCCAGCGCGGTGGCGGTCTCGGGTTTCATCAGCCCGCGCGCGGCCAGCCGCGCCAGTGCCTTCAGCGTCGAGCGGGTGCGGATCTCGGGGAACTGACCGCCGCGCACCACCTGCAGCAGCTGGACGATGAACTCGATCTCCCGGATGCCGCCGCGCGACAGCTTGACGTCGTTGGCCCGTTCCGGCCGGCCGGCGGCGCGGCGCTGGGCCTCGTCGCGGATCTTGCGGTGCAGCTGGCGCAGGCTCTCGAAGACGCCGTAGTCCAGGTAGCGCCGGTAGACGAAGGGCGTCACCAGGCTGCGCAGCTGCATCACGCGGCCTTCCTTGACGCTGGCGCGCGGCGCGACCACGCGGCTCTTCAGCCAGGCGAAGCGCTCCCACTCCCGGCCCTGGACGAGGAAGTACTCCTCCAGCATCGCCATGCTGACCGCGGGCGGTCCGGAATTGCCGTTGGGCCGCAGGGCCAGGTCGACGCGGAAGACCTGGCCGTCCTCGGTCACGTCGCCGATCAGCGTCGACAGGCGCCGCGACAGCTGGGCGAAGTATTCGTGCGCGGAGATCTTCTGGCCGCCGGCGGCGTTGCCTTCGGTCTGGCCGTCTTCCTCGTAGACATAGATCAGGTCGATGTCGGAGGAGACGTTGAGCTCGCGCCCGCCGAGCTTGCCCATGCCCACGACCCAGAAGTCGATGTCCTGGCCGACGGCGTCGCGCGGCGCGCCGTACTGCGCGTCGAGCTCGGCGCGGCAGGCCGCGACGCCGATGTCCAGCGCCACCTCCGCCAGGTGCGTCATCGCCTGGGTCACGTCGGTCATCGGGGCGCCCTGCTCGACGTCGAGCACGGCCAGCCGCTCCATCACCAGCTGCCGCATCACGCGCAGCGCGGCGGGCAGCGGGCGTCCGGCTTGCCGGAGCTGGTCCACGACGGCGCGCATCGTGACGTCGTCCGGCAGTCCGGGCGGCAGCAACGACAACTCAGCCGCGTAACGGCGGCGGATGCGCTGAACGAAACGGCTGTGGTCCGCGGACGCGGCGGGCGTCGAGGCGCCTGCCGGGTCGGGGGTTGCCAGGGCAACTGAATCCATCGGTAAAGAATGCTCTCGCTGGCTCATGGCCGGAATGGCTGTGCTAGATTCGGCGACCGCCGTCCACCCTTACATGTCTTCGTCCGCCGCCACCAGTCCTGACTCCGGTTCCGCGGTCGCGAAGCGACGCTGGTGGGCACGTTGCGCCCTCTGGCTCGGAGTGGCTTCGGCAGGGTTTTTCTCCCTGCTGATCGCGGCCTGGCTGGCATTGCACTGGGCGATTCTGCCCCACATCGACGACTGGCGACCCCAGCTCGAAAAGCAAGCCACCCAGGCATTGGGGGTACCCGTCAAGATCGGCGCCATCAGCGCCAAGTCCTCGGGCTGGATCCCCACGCTGGACCTGCGCGACGTGCGGGTCGTCGACGCCGCCGGACACGAGGCGCTGCACCTGCCGCGCGTCAGCGCCGCGCTGTCGCCGCGCTCGCTGCTGGCCTTCGAGCTGCGCTTCTCCCAACTGCTGCTGGACGGCCCCGAGCTGCTGCTGCGCCGCGACGCCCAGGGCCGCGTCTTCGTCGCCGGCCTCAGCGTCGACGGCCCGTCCGACACGCAGGCGTCCGACAACGCCGCCGACTGGTTCTTCGAGCAGCATGAATTCGTCATCCTGCACGGCCGCATCCGCTGGGTCGACGAGCTGCGCGCGGCACCGCCGCTGGAACTCTTCGACCTGAACCTGGTGCTGCGCAACGGCCTGCGCCGCCACCGGCTGCGGCTGGACGCCACGCCGCCCGCCGGCTGGGGCGAGCGCTTCACGCTGCGCGGCGAATTCACCCAGTCGCTGCTGGACCGGCCCGGCGACTTGAAGCGCTGGAGCGGGCAGCTCTTCGGTCACCTGCCGCGCACGGATGTCAGCGAGCTGCGCCGTTATGTCGACCTGCCCTTCGAGCTCAACGAAGGCGACGGCGCGTTGCGCGCCTGGCTGGACGTGGACCGCGGCGAGCCGCGCAGCCTGACCCTGGACATGGGCCTGCGCGCGGTGAAGCTGCGCGTCGCGCCGGAACTGCCGGAACTGGCGCTGGCCCAGATCGGCGGCCGGCTGGTGCTCAAGCAGACGCCGCAATCGCTGTCGCTGGAAGCCAAGCAGCTCGGTTTCCAGGCCGGCGACGGCCTCGACTGGCCCCGCTCGGACTGGGCGCTGGACGTGAAGCGCGATCCCAAGACCGGCGTGCTGACCGGCGGCGACTTCCAGGCCCAGCAGCTGGACCTGACGCTGGGCGCCCAGATCCTGGCCCGACTGCCGCTGGCCGAGGCACAGCGTCAGCTGATCGCCGACATGAAGCCGGCCGGCCTGCTCAACGCGCTGCAGCTGCATTGGGACGGCACGCTCGACGCCCCGCGCGCCTACCGCGCCAAGGGCCAGTTGCAGCGCCTGCACCTGACCGCCGCCGCGCCGGAACCGCCGGCCGACCCCGGTTCCGCGCCGCCGACCGGGCGGCCCGGCGTCACCGGCGCCGACCTCCAGTTCGACGCGAACGAGCAGGGCGGCACGGCGACGCTGGCGATCAAGGACGGTGACGTGACGCTGCCGGGTGTCTTCGAGGAAGCCACCCTGCCGCTGAAACAGGCGGAGGCCACCCTGCGCTGGCAGGCGCAGCGGCCGGCGGCACTGACCGTGGCCGCCGGCAAGCGCGCGCCGCCCACCACCCCGGCGCTGGCGCCAGCCGCCCGGCCGCTCGCGGCGGCCTCGGTCGCCAGCGCGGCGTCGGCGCCGTCCGAGCCCCGCACGCGCTGGTCAGTGCAGTTCAGCAACGTCCGCTTCGCCAACGACGACCTGCGCGCGGAGGTCGAGGGTTCCTGGCAGAGCGGCGAGGGCAAGCGTCCCCACGACGCGGGCAGGCTCGACCTGACCGGCCGCATCGAGGAGATCAGCGCGCCGCGCGTGCTGCGTTATCTCCCCGCCTCGATGGGCCACGAGGCGCGGCGTTATGTCCGCGACGCGATCCGCGACGGCAGCGTCCACAAGATCCAGGTGCGGCTGCAGGGTGACCTGCTCGAGTTCCCGTTCGACGCGCCGCGCAGCAAGGGCCAGTTCCGCGTGGCCGGACAGGTCCGCAACCTGACGCTGGCCTACGTGCCCAGCCATCCGGCCGACGACGACCACCCGGCGTTCCAGTCCCCCTGGCCTGTGATGGAGCAGCTGGACGCCGAACTGATCTTCGACCGCGCGGCGATGAGCATCCGCAACGCGAAGACGAAGCTGATGGGCGTGGAGGTGTTCAACGTCCAGGGCGCGATCGCCGACCTGTACCACCACGCGCCGGTGCTGGAGATCGATGGCCAGGCGCGCGGCGCGCTGGTCGACGGGCTGCGCTATGTGAAGAGCTCTCCCGTCGCGGCGCTGACCAGCCACGTGCTGGACAACACGACCGCCACCGGCCCGCTGGCGCTCAAGCTCAACCTGCGGCTGCCGTTGATGCACATCGACGACACGACGGTGAAGGGCCTGGTCACGCTGACCGGCAACGACGTGCGCCTCCGTCCCGACACCCCGATGCTCGGCCAGGCGAAGGCGCTGGTCAGCTTCGACCAGAAGGGGTTGCAGATCCGGAACGGCCAGGCGCGCGTGCTGGGCGGCGACGCGAGTTTCGACGGCGGCAGCCAGCCCGACGGCGCGATGCGTTTCGCGGCGCAGGGCACGGTGACGGCCGACGCGCTGCGCAACGCGCCGGAGCTCGGCCTGCAGCAGGTCGCGTCGGTGATGACGGGCCAGGCGGCGGTGCGCTTCGAGCTGGGCGTGGTCAAGGGACAGACGGAGATCACCGTCGCCAGCCCGATGCAGGGCATCGCGGTGAACCTGCCGGCGCCGATGCACAAGCCCGCCGAGGAGACCTGGCCCCTGCGCATCACCACGCGGGTGGCCGCGGCGCCGGCCGGCACGCTGCGCGACGAGTTGCGTGTCGAGGCGGGCCCGGTCCAGGCGCTCTACCAGCGCGACGTCACGCACGAGGCCAAGGTCCTGCGCGGCGCGGTCGCCGTGCGCGAGAAGCTGCCCGAGCTGCCCGAGCTGCCGGCGCAAGGCGTCGTCGCGCGTGCCAGCTTCGACCAGTTCAACGCCGACGCCTGGCAGACCGCGCTGCCGGGGCTGACCGGCGCGAAGGAAGGCGCGGCACTCGACAGCGCGACCGACGGCATGGCCGACGGCGGTTATGCCCCGTCGCAGCTGACCTTGAAGGCGCAGACGCTGCAGGTGTCGGGCCGGACCCTGAACGGCGTCACCGCCGGCATCTCGCACGACGCCGGCGCGGGCTGGCGGGTCTCGATGGACGCGCAGCAGCTCAGCGGCCTGATCGAGGTGCGGCCCGAGAAGCCCAGCCAGCCGGGCCGTGTCTACGCCCGCCTGTCCCGGCTGTCCGTGCCCCGCAGCGACGTCGACGGCGTCGAGCAGCTGCTCGACAAGCAGCCGCGGTCCGTGCCCACGCTGGACATCGTCGTCGAGGACTTCGAGCTGCGCGGCAAGCGCCTGGGCCGGCTCGAGATCGATGCCCAGCAGCAGAACGACGCACGCGACTGGCGCCTCGGCCGGCTCGTGCTCAAGAGCCCGGATGCGACCTTGAGCGCTTCCGGCAAGTGGGCGCCCGAGCCGGGCCAGACCCTGCGTCGCACCGAACTCGACTGGAAACTCGACGTCGCGGACGGGGGCAAGCTGATGGAGCGGCTGGGCCAGGGCCAGGTGTTGCGCGGCGGCAAGGGCGAGCTGACCGGCAAGGTCTCGTGGCAGGGGTCGCCGCTCTCCCCGGACTACGCGAGCATGAGCGGCCAGTTGAGTGTCGAGATGGAGAAGGGCCAGTTCCTCAAGGCGGAGCCCGGCGTCGGGCGCCTGCTGGGCGTGCTGAGCCTGCAGTCCATCCCGCGGCGGCTGATGCTGGACTTCCGCGACGTGTTCTCGGAAGGGTTCGCCTTCGACAGCGTCACCGGCGACATCAAGATCGGCAAGGGCGTGGCCCGCAGCGACAACCTGCGCATGAAGGGCCTGCAGGCCGCGGTGCTGATGGAGGGCAGCGCGGACCTCGCCGCCGAGACCCAGGACCTGCACGTGCTGGTGCTGCCCGAGATCAACGCCGGCGGCGCCGCCCTCGCGTATGCGGCGGTCAACCCGGCCATCGGGCTGGGCGCCTTCCTGGCGCAGTGGCTGCTGCGCAAGCCGCTGGCCGCGGCCAACAGCGAGGAGTTCCGCGTCACCGGCACCTGGTCCGATCCCCGCATCGAGCAGCTGCCGCGCCGCGCGCAGCCGCAGGGCAGCTACAACAGCACGGCCACCGCGCAAGGAGAGTCCGCCCCATGAGCACGCCATCCACGAACGCCGGCCCCCACGCCGCCACGGCCGTCGCCACGCCGGTCACCGTCGCCGCCATCCAGATGGTCTCCGGCACCCGGCTCGAGGAGAACCTCGAACGCGCCCGCCACTGGATCGGCGAGGCCGCCCGGCAGGGCGCCGCGCTGGTCTCGCTGCCGGAGTACTTCTGCCTGATGGGCCACAAGGACACCGACAAGCTGCCCTTCGCCGAGCGGCCCGGCGACCTCGACGCGCCCATCCAGGGCGCGCTCAGCCGCGCGGCGCGCGAGCACGGCGTGTGGATCCTCGGCGGCACGCTGCCGATGGCCCTCGACGGCCAGCCCGTGCCGGCGGCGCGCGTGCGCAACACCACCTGCGTCTTCGCGCCGGACGGTTCGCTGACGGGGCGCTACGACAAGCTCCACCTGTTCTGCTACGACAACGGCCGCGAGCGCTACGACGAGGCCCGCGTGCTGGAGGCCGGCGAGGCGCCGGTCACCGTGGAAGCGGCGATCCCCGACGGCCCCGCGCTGCGCGTCGGACTCTCGATCTGCTACGACCTGCGGTTCCCGGAGCTGTACCGCGCGATGAGCTTCAGCGGCGAACGGCCGCTCGACCTGATCAGCGTGCCGGCGGCCTTCACCTTCACGACGGGTCAGGCCCATTGGGAGTTGCTGCTGCGCGCCCGCGCGGTCGAGAACCAGGCCTACGTCATCGCCGCCGCGCAGGGCGGCACGCATGAGAACGGTCGCCGCACCTGGGGCCACAGCATGATCGTCGACCCGTGGGGCGAGGTCCTGGCCTGCGTGCCCGAGGGCGAAGGACTGGCCGTCGCGAAGATTGCTCCCGCGCGCATCTCGCAGGTGCGCGAGCAGTTGCCGGCACTGCAGCATCGGCGGCTCTGAGTCTTCGGGACGCGGCCTCTGGCGCTGCACCCCGAACACTGAGGCTCGAAAGCGGTCCACTTCGGGCGATCGGCGCCCGGTTCACGGAGGCAAGATGCCCGGCATGATCGACCGTCGTCCCGCTCCCTTCCGTTCCGCGCCGGCCGTGCTGGCTGCCGCGGCGTGCGCCTGCGCGCTGCTGGCCGGATGCGGCACGCCGGCCCGGCCGCTGGAGTCCTCGCTGACCGACATGGACTCGCTGCAGCTGCGCTCGTGGCTCAGTCCGCAACTGCGGCGCAACATCGACCTGCTGCCGGTCACCGGCGGCCAGGAGACCTCGATGTGGTGGGGCAGCCGGATCAATGCGATGACCTTGAACCAGACCTACCAGGAGTCGCTGCGACGCCTGGGGTTGATGCCGGACGTGCCTGAGACGGGCCGCTACCAGTTGCAGGTCGAAGTCCTGGCGCTGGCGCAGCCCAACGTGCCCGTGCTGCCCGAGGTGGCGCTCTCCATCCGCTACACCCTGACCGAACGGGTCGCGGGCGGCGGCAAGGTGCTGTATCAGCGGACGCTGCGCACGACGCAGAAGGCCGGCATCGACGACAGCCTCAATCCGAGCGAGCAGCTGCGCATTGCCACGGAATCGGCGCTGCGCAACAACATTGCGGACCTGATCCGTGAGCTCGCATCGCTCGCTCTGCCTGCTTAAGAAGTCCTCGGTAGCAAAACCGAGGAGGTACGGCGGTGGTTGGGGACGGTGAGGCGTGGGGTTTCGGACCTTGCGTCCGGGGCCCCATGCCTCGGCGGCCAACGCTCGGCAGTCGCAGGAAAGGCGTCCTTCCCGTTATACGAATTCAGCAGATTCCCCACCCCGGCATATGCATATAAGCATTGATTGCTTGCCAAACGCCGGGTAATCCCTAAGCATCACGGTTTCCGCCCCAAAGAGGCGCACGACGGCAACGGGTGTCACCTGCCGCTAGCGTCCTTCATCTGTCCGTGATCGAACTCCAAAGCCTGCACAAATCGTATGACGTCGAGGGTCGCCGTGTTCCGGCGCTCCAAGGCGTCGATCTGAAGATCGAGTCGGGCGAGGTGTTCGGGATCATCGGCGCGTCGGGTGCGGGCAAGAGCACGCTGCTGCGGGTGATCAACCTGCTGGAGCGACCGGACAGCGGACGGGTCGTCGTGGCGAGCCAGGATCTCCAGGCGCTGGACGCCGCCGGGCTGCGCGCCGCCCGCCAGAAGATCGCGATGATCTTCCAGCACTTCAATCTGTTGAGCTCCCGCACCGTGGCGCAGAACGTCGCCTGGCCGCTGCGCATCGCCGGCTGGGACGCGGCCAGGATCGCTCCGCGCGTCCAGGCGCTGCTGGCCCGGGTGGGTCTCGCCGACCAGGCGGACAAGTACCCCGCGCAGTTGTCGGGTGGGCAGAAGCAGCGTGTCGGCATCGCCCGCGCGCTCGCGCTGGACCCGCAGGTGCTGCTGTGCGACGAGGCCACCAGCGCGCTCGACCCCGAGACCACCCGCTCCATCCTGGACCTGCTGGCCGAGCTCAACGACGAACTGAAGCTGACCATCGTCCTGATCACGCATGAGATGGATGTGGTGCGCCGCGTCTGCGACCGCGTCGCGGTCCTCGAGGCCGGCCGCATCGTCGAGCAGGGCCCGGTGGCGCAGGTGTTCCTGCACCCGCGTTCGGGCACCGCGAAGCGCTTCGTCCTCGCCGCCGAACATGTCGACGAAGGCGAGCAGCGCGACGACTACGCGCATGTCGCGGGCAGCCTCTGGCGTCTGACCTTCCTCGGTGAACGCACCTACGAGCCCCTGCTGGGCGAGGTCGCCCGTCACGCGAACCTGGACTTCGGCATCCTGGCCGGCCGCATCGACCGGATCAAGAAGCAGCCCTACGGGCAGTTGACGATCGCCGTCAGCGGCGGCGACCACGCCGCCGCGCGCCAGTTGCTGGCCGAGCGCGGCGTGCAGGTCGAGGAGCTGCGCGCATGAGTCTCGCCGCCGCTCCATCCCTGCTCGACACCCTCCGCGCCATCGACTGGCCGGAGATCGCCACCGCCGGCGGCGACACGCTGCTGATGCTCGGCGGCTCGCTGCTGTTCACCGCGCTGCTCGGCCTGCCGCTGGGCATCGCGCTCTACCTCTTCGACCGCGGCCGGCTGGTGTCCTCGCCGAAGGTGTACACGCTGCTCTCCTTGGTCGTGAACGTGCTGCGTTCGCTGCCCTTCGTCATCCTGCTGATCGTGCTGATCCCGTTCACGCTGCTGGTGACCGGCACCTCGCTCGGCGTCGCCGGCGCGATCCCGCCGCTGGTCGTCGGCGCGACGCCGTTCCTGGCGCGCCTGGTCGAGACCGCCCTGCGCGGCGTCGACCGCGGCATCGTCGAAGCCGGCCTCGCCATGGGCGCCAGCACCCGCCAGATCGTGTGGCAGGGCCTGCTGCCCGAGGCGCTGCCCGGCCTCGTCTCCGCCCTGACCGTCACCGCCATCACGCTGGTCGGCTACACGGCGATGTCCGGCGTCATCGGCGGTGGCGGCCTGGGCGACCTGGCCATCCGCTTCGGCTACCAGCGTTTCCAGACCGAGGTCATGGTCGTGACCGTCGTGCTGCTGCTGGTGCTCGTGCAACTGCTGCAGATGTTCGGCGACTGGCTCGTGACCCGTGTTTCTCATCGATAGCCGCCATCGGCCATCGAGCCGATCGACCGCCAGGCTCGCCAAGAACCCCGCCTCCCCTTCCATCGCCGGGCGCCCCAAGCAGGCAGCCGGCACCGTCCCTCAGAGGAGTTTTACCCATGAAGAAGCTGTTCACCGCCGCCGTCGCGGCCCTGTCGCTGGCCGCCGCCGGCACCGCCGCCGCCGAGAAGCTGACCGTCGCCGCCACCGCGGTGCCGCACGCCGAGATCCTCAACCTGATCAAGCCCGAACTGGCCAAGCAGGGCGTGGAACTCGAGGTCAAGGTCTTCACCGACTACGTGCAGCCCAACGTGCAGGTGGCCGAGAAGCGCCTGGATGCCAACTTCTTCCAGCACAAGCCCTACCTGACCGAGTTCAACAAGGGCAAGGGCACGCACCTGGTCGCCGTCGCGGCCGTGCACGTGGAGCCGTTCGGCGCCTATTCGACCAAGCACAAGAGCCTGGCCGCGCTGCCCGAGGGCGGCACCGTCGCGATCCCCAACGACCTGACCAACGGCGGCCGCGCGCTGCTGCTGCTGGACAAGGCCGGCGTGATCAAGCTCAAGGACAAGGCCAACATCCTGTCCACGACCAAGGACATCGCCGACAACCCGAAGAAGCTGAAGTTCCGCGAGATCGAGGCCGCCACGCTGCCGCGCATCCTGCCGCAGGTCGACCTGGCGCTGATCAACACCAACTACGCGCTGGAAGCGAAGCTGAACCCTTCCAAGGACGCGCTGGCGATCGAAGGGGCCGAGTCGCCCTACGCCAACTGGCTGGTCACGCGTGACGACAACCAGAACGCCCCGGCCGTGAAGAAGCTGGCCGCCGCACTGCAGACCGACGCCGTCAAGCGCTTCATCCAGACCCAGTACAAGGGCGCGGTCGTCCCCGCGTTCTGAGCCCCGACACCGAAGCCGACCGGACGGTCGGCTGGGTTTGGGCGATATCCGCCGCATAGCGCCCCGCACACGCGGGGCGCTTTCATTTGCGGGCGGGATGCCGCGCATTTGTGCCGTATGGCGAACGGCGCTTCTTGGCACCATGACGCCCTCCTCCCATGCCCAGGTCTTGCGCTCGCGCGAGTTCAAGCCCTGCTCCCGCCGTGTCCGACCTCCTCGCGGTCCTGCCGCAGTTCTTCCTGTTCCGCGACGGCGCCCCGACGCCGCTGCTCACCGGCCGGTATGACTGGCCGCTGGTGCTGCTGTCGCTGGTCGTCGCCTCGCTGACCTCGGCGCTGGCGCTGCAGGTCGCGGGCGTGGCCAAGCCGGCCAAGGGCTGGCGCCGGCAGGCCATCCTCGCCACCGGCGCGCTGGCCCTGGGCGGCGGCATCTGGTCGATGCACTTCATCGGCATGCTGGCCTTCCAGCTCTGCGCGCAGGTCGGGTTCGACGCGAAGATCACCGCCCTGTCGATGATCCCGGCGCTGATCGCCTCCTGGGTCGCGCTGGCGCTGCTGGCCCGCCATCAGCTCGAGACCTGGCGGCTGATCGTCGGCGGCGTGCTCGTGGGCGCGGGCATCGGCGCGATGCACTACATGGGGATGGCGGCGATGGAGATGTCCATCGCGCTGCGCTATGACCCGCTCTGGTTCGGCGCCTCCATCGTCGTGGCCGTGCTGCTGGCGATGCTGGCGTTGTGGATCCGCTTCGGCCTGGCCGGCCGGATCCCCCGGTATTGGGCGATCGCGCTCGGCGGCATCGTGATGGGCTGCGCGATCGCGGGCATGCATTACACGGCCATGGGCGCGGCGCGTTTCGTCGGCCTGGGCGACGGCCCCTGCAACAGCAGCATCGAGAACGCCGGCTGGCTCGCGCTCGCCGTGACCGTGA
Organism: Roseateles chitinivorans; assembly: GCF_050632145.1. Lineage (GTDB taxonomy): Bacteria > Pseudomonadota > Gammaproteobacteria > Burkholderiales > Burkholderiaceae_C > Roseateles > Roseateles chitinivorans_B. Next base: position 2,013,915 of record NZ_CP192577.1, on the reverse strand, counting down.
TGGCGCTGGCGATCAGCGCGATCACCGCCGGCGCCAACGGCCTGCTGGCGCTGCGCCGGCTCAACACCGACCTGATGGACGAGCGTCGCCGCATGCTCACGATGGAGCAGGCGTTGCGCGACAGCGAGACCAAGTACCGCACCGTCATCGCCAACAGCCCCGGCGTGACTTTCCGCTGCCGCATGGACGCGGACTGGTCGATGCTGCTGATCAACGATGCCGTCGAAGAGCTGACGGGCTGGGCCGCGCAGGACTTCCTGGACGGCACGCAGCACTTCGCCGCGCTGATCCACCGCCACGACCAGGAACGCGTGAACGCGGCCGTCGAGACGGCCGTCGCCGCCGACGCGCCCTATTCGATCGAGTACCGCGTCCACACCCGCGAGGCAGGCGAGCGCTGGGTCTCCGAACGCGGCCGCGCGGTGCGCGACGCCCGCGGCGCGCCGCAGTGGATCGACGGCGTGATCCTCGACATCACCGAACCCAAGCGCCTGCAGCGCCAGCTCGAGGACGCCAAGGAGCGGGCCGAGTCCGCCGCCGCGGCCAAGAGCGCCTTCCTGGCCAACATGAGCCACGAGATCCGCACGCCGATGAACGCCATCCTGGGCTTCACCGAGCTGCTGCTGGACACGACGCTGACCGACTCGCAACGCCGCCACCTGACGACGGTGCGCGGCTCGGCGCGCTCGCTGCTCTCGCTGCTGAACGACATCCTGGACACCGCCAAGCTCGACAAGGGGGCGATGGAGCTGGAGGTCGTCGATTTCTCGCTGCGCACCGTCTGCGAGCAGGCGCTGAACTCGCTGAAGCTGCTGGCGCAGCGCAAGAGCCTGGCCCTGTACCTCGACTATCCGAGCGCGGAGCCGCGCTTCTTCCAGGGCGATCCGCTGCGCGTGCAGCAGGTGCTGCTGAACCTGGTCGGCAACGCGATCAAGTTCACCGAGCGCGGCCTGGTCACGCTGCGCATGCGCGTGGAAGGCGGACAGATCCACCTGTCCGTCATCGACACCGGCATCGGCATCGCCGCCGACCGGCTGGACCGCATCTTCGACGCCTTCGCGCAGGCCGACGCCTCGACGACGCGGCGGTTCGGCGGCACCGGGCTGGGCACGACGATCTCGCGCCAGCTGGTCGAGCGCATGGGCGGCCGCATCACGGTCGAGAGCGAAGTCGACCGGGGCAGCACCTTCCACGTCTGGCTGCCGCTCCCAGCGGGCGACGCCGCGACCGCCGAGGCGGAGGCCGCCGAAGTGACCGTCACGCTGCCGCCGCTGCGGCTGCTGGTCGCCGACGACGTGGCGCAGAACGGCGAGCTGCTGCAGATCATCCTGGGCCGCGAGGGTCACCAGGTCACGCTGGCCTCGGACGGGCTGCAGGCGCTGAAGGCCTTCTCGGACGGACGCTTCGACGCGGTGCTGATGGACGTCCACATGCCCGGGCTGGACGGCCTGGGCGCGACGCGCCGGATCCGCAACTTCGAGCATGCGCAGGGCCGCGGCCACACGCCGGTGGTCGCGCTGACCGCCAGCGTGCTGGAGGAGGACCGCCAGGCGGCGCTGGCCGCCGGCATGGACGGCTTCGCGGTCAAGCCGGTGGAGCCGGCGCGGCTGTTCGCCGAGATCGCCCGCGTGCTGGGCCTGACACCGGGCCGCTCGCCGGCCGCCGCCGGCCCGGTGCCGTCGACGCGGCATGCGACCGACACCCGCATCTCCGGTGCCTCGGCGGGACCGCTGGACTGGCAGCAGGGCCTGCGGCTCTGGGGCAGCGTGACCGCCTGGCAGCGCGGCCTGCGCCGCTTCGCGGAGGAACAGCGCGACGGCGTCGCCCGGCTGCATCAGCTGACGCACGCGCGGCAATGGATCGAGATGCGCGGACTGGTGCACCGCTGGCGCGGCGTGGCCGGCAGCCTGGCGATGCCGGGGCTGCTCGCGGCCGCGCAGCCGGTCGAGTCGGCGCTGCGGCTCGGCAGGCAGGACGACCTGATGGCGCTGGTGGACACGCTCGCCCTGGCGCTCCAGGACACGCTGGATGCGGTCGCGGAACTCGACGGCACGCCGTCCGGCTTCGCGGCGAGCGCGTCGATGCCGCTGGCGGAACCGTCGGCCACGGCGGTCGCCGTGGCGCAGGAGCTCCGCGAGAAGAAGACGCTCATCGACCGGCTGGCCGCGGCGCTCAAGCGCAGCGAGCTCGACGACGAATCGCTGGCCGCGCTCCGGACCGCCTTCGGGGTCGACCGCATCGCGCCGCTGTCGCAGGCCCTGGACGATTTCGACTTCGACGCGGCGCTGCTGCTGCTGCAATCGCTGCGCACGCAGCTGAGCGCGGCCGCCGCGGCGGCGTCAGGTGCGCGATGATGGACCTCGTGACCGCCGACCATCGCCCCAAGCTGCTGCTCGTCGACGACGAGCCGGCCAACCTGCAGGTGCTGCGGCACGTCCTGCAGGACGACTACCGGCTGCTGTTCGCGCGCGACGGCCAGAAGGCGCTCGAACTCGCGAAGAGCGAGTCGCCGCAGCTCATCCTCCTCGACATCATGATGCCGGGCATGTCCGGCCTGGACGTCTGCCGGGTGCTGAAGTCGCAACCGGCGACGAAGCGGACGCCGGTGATCTTCGTCACCGCGCTGGCCGACTCGCGCGACGAGACCGAGGGCTTCGAGGCCGGCGCGGTGGACTACATCGCCAAGCCGGTGAGCCCGCCGGTCGTGCGCGCGCGGGTGCGCACCCACCTGTCGCTGGTGCGCGCCGACGAGCTGCGCGAGACACGGCTGCAGATCGTGCAGCGGCTCGGTCGCGCCGCCGAATACAAGGACAACGAGACCGGCTGGCACGTCGTCCGGATGAGCCACTACGCGCAGCTGCTGGCGCTGGCCGCCGGCTGGACGGACCAGGAGGCCGACGACCTGCTGCACGCCGCGCCGATGCATGACGTGGGCAAGCTCGGCATCCCCGACGCGATCCTGCAGAAGCCGGGTCCGCTGACCGAGGCGGAGTGGACGGTGATGCGCCGCCATCCGGCCATCGGCGCGGAGATCCTCGGCGACCAGACGACCGGTCTGCTCGGGCTGGCGCGCCGGGTCGCGCTGGGCCACCACGAGAAGTGGGACGGCAGCGGCTATCCGGAGGGTCTGGCCGGCGAGGCGATCCCTCAGGAAGCGCGCATTGTCGCCATCGCCGACGTCTTCGACGCGCTGACCAGCATCCGGCCCTACAAGCCGGCGTGGCCGATCGAGCAGGCCGTCGAGCACCTGCGCGCGCAGGCCGGCCGGCACTTCGATCCGGCGCTGGTGGAGCTCTTCATCGGCGTGCTGCCGCAGGTGCTGGAAGTGCGGGAGCGCTTCCTCGAAGAAGGCTGAGCGGCGGCCCGCCGGGCCCTCCCCGTTGAGCCGGCGCCGCTGAACCGCCGGTGAACCGCCGTCGAGCCGGGCCGTCGAGGCGATCCGACGCCGGTTATGACCCGCCCCCACAAGGTGATGCTCGCAATCCCCAGTCGCGGCCGCCCGATGCACGCGGCACCGGAATAATGCGCGCCCATGGTGCTCAACTTCATCTGGATCGGGTTCTTCCTGATCGGCTTCGCGGTCGCGCTGGCGCGACTGGTCCAGGGCGACCTGACCATCTTCACGCAGGTGCTCACCGGCATCTTCGACACGGCCAAGACCGGCTTCGACATCTCGCTCGGCCTGGTCGGCGTGATGAGCCTGTGGCTGGGCCTGATGAAGGTCGGCGAAAACGCGGGGGTGATCCAGCTGTTCGCTCGGGCGATGGGGCCGTTCTTCGGCCGCATCTTCCCGGAGGTGCCGCGCGGCCACCCGGCCGGCGGCTCGATGGTCATGAACTTCTCGGCCAACATGCTGGGGCTGGACAACGCCGCCACGCCGCTGGGCCTGAAGGCGATGAAGGAGCTCCAGGAGCTGAATCCGCAGAAGGACACCGCCAGCAACGCGATGATCATGTTCCTGGTGCTGAACACCGCCGGCATCACGCTGATCCCGACCTCGGTGATCGCGATCCGCCAGGCGATGGCGGTGGACCAGGGTCTGGTCGGCTTCAACGCGGCGGACATCTTCCTGCCGACGCTGGTCGCGACCTTCATCTCGTTCATGTCGGGGCTGATCGCGGTCGCCTGGGTGCAGCGCATCAACCTGTTCAGCGCGCCGGTGCTGGTGTTCGTCGGCGGCTTCATCGCGACCATGGCGGCCGTCTTCGGCTGGCTGCACAGCTATCCGCCGGAGGTGATGTCGCAGACCATCGGCCTGCTGGGCAGCGGCGTGATCCTGAGCATCATCGCGATGTTCATCGCGGTGGGCGCGTGGCGCCGCATCAACGTCTACGAGTCCTTCGTCGAAGGGGCCAAGGAGGGCTTCGGCGTTGCGATCCAGATCATTCCCTACCTGATCGCGATCCTGGTGGCGATCTCGGTGTTCCGCACGACGGGCTGCATGGAGTTCGTGGTGAGGGGCATCGCCGCCGGCGTGGCCGCGCTGGGCCTGCCGACGGACTTCGTGCCCGCGCTGCCCGTCGGGCTGATGAAGACGCTGTCGGGCAGCGGCGCGCGCGGGCTGATGGTGGACGTGCTCAAGACCTACGGCGTCGACAGCTTCGAGGGCAAGCTCGCCGCAATCATCCAGGGCTCGACCGAGACCACCTTCTACGTGCTGGCCGTCTACTTCGGCAGCGTCAACATCAAGAAGACCCGCTACGCGCTGACCTGCGGGCTGCTGGCCGACGTCGTCGGCCTGGTGGGCGCGATCCTGGTGGGGTACTGGTTCTTCAAGTGAGACGGCGCCGACGGCCGCAGGGCTCGCCGCCGGCCGGCGGCGTCACATCGACTTGAACAGGTGGACGTAGGCGCGGCTGACCGGCAGCTCGCTCGCATGACCGCGCACGCGCACGAACAGCCGGCTCAGCTCGTCGCGGCGGGTGCCGCTCACATGGTCCAGGTTCACGATGGTCGAGCGGTGCACCTGCCAGAAGCGCTCGCCGTCGAGCTGGGCGGCGAGCTCGTGGATGGGCGTGCGGATCAGGTATTCGGTCGTCGCGGTCTGGACGCAGGTGTACTTGTCGTCGGCGCGGAAGAAGAGCACCTCGTCGACGGGCACCTGATGCATCAGGTCGCCCTGCGTCGCGCGGACCCAGCGCAACAGTCCGGACGCCTTCGCCGCCGCGCCGGCCGGTGCGTTCAGGCGCTGCAGGGCGGCGAGCAGTCGCGCATCCACGCCGTTGTCGCCGTCGTCGCCGGTCGCGCCCGCTGCCCGCGTCGCCAGCGCCCGGCGGATCCGCTCGACGGTGCGGGTGAGGCGCTCCGCCTCGACCGGCTTGAGCACATAGTCGATCGCCTCCTGTTCGAAGGCCTGGACCGCGTACTGGTCGTAGGCGGTGACGAAGACGACACGCGTGTCGCCCTCGATGCCCTCGGCGACCTCCAGGCCGGTGAGCCCCGGCATCTGGATGTCGAGGAAGGCCAGGTCCGGCTGCAACGCCGCGATCTGCTCGGCGGCCTCCTGGCCGTTGCGGGCGATGTGGACGATGTCGAGTTCCGGCCAGACGGCGGCCAGTTGCGCCGCGAGGGCGCGGGCCAGATGAGGTTCGTCGTCGGCGATCAGCGCGGTGGGTGCGGTCATGGTCGGTGATGGGAAAGGAAGGGATCAGGCCCTCGGGCGCTCAGACATCCAGCGGCACGCGCAGCGCGACGCGGCAGCCAGGCTCGGCGGGTTCGAGGGTCAGCGACGCGCGGTCGCCGTAGTGCGTCATCAGGCGCTCGCGCAGGTTGGACAGTGCGATGCCGTTGCCGGTGCGGCGCGAGGCGCCGGGGCCGACGCCGTCGTCGCGCACCTCGATCACCAGGAAGCCGGCGTCCAGCGCGGCGTCGACACGGATGGTGCCGCCCTCGATCTTGGGTTCGAGTCCGTGGTGGACCGCGTTCTCCACCAGCGGCTGCAGCAGCATCGGCGGCAGCGGCACGAGGCGGGCCTCCGGCGTGGCGTGGATCTCGAACCGCAGGCGGTCTTCCATCCGCGTCTGCAGCACCGTGAGGTAGGCGGTGGCGAGGGACAGCTCGTCGTCCAGCGGCCCCGTCTCGCGTCGCAGGCCGCCGAGCGAGGCCCGCAGGTAGGCGGTGAAGGCGCCCAGCATCTCCTTGGCCTTGGGCGCGTCGTAGTCGATCAGCGAATGGACGTTGGCCAGCGTGTTGAACAGGAAGTGCGGCTCGATCTGGCCTTGCAGCAGGCGCAACTGGGCTTCGGTGGCGCGGCGCTCGGCCTTGAGCTGGCGGTTCTTCGACGCGAACCAGTGATGCAGCACGAAGGTGATGCACAACGAGAGCGCCGCGGTGATGCCGATGATCTTCCCGCCCTGGGACCAGTCCAGCCGGGCCCAGTTCGCCAGGCCCGCCATCCACATGCCCGGCACCCAGCCGATCAGCACGCCCAGCAGCGGCACGCCGGAGAAGAACACCGTCCGCTGCCAGTCCGCCCACGCACGGATGCCGGCGCGGCCGCCGAAGAGTGGCACGAGGAGGGTGAACAGCGTCTGGATGGTCAGGCCGATCGTCAGGCAGACGATGACGTTCTTCCAGTACCACCAGGCCCAGATCGCGGGATCGGTCCAGCGGGCGGTGCGGGCGTTCAGGAGGAAGCCCAGGACCGTGAAGCCGACCGCCAGCGCGCAGGAGAACAGCACGGTCCACACCCACTGCAGCCATCCGGGGCCGCTGGGCTGGACGTCGTTGCTGAGCCAGGCGTGCCACGAGGCGCGCAGCCGACGGGTATCGCGCCAGAGGGGTCGGGACGGGGCGGGAGTCATGCGGCGCAGTGTAGGGAGCCGCCGCGGGCACGTGGCCGGGGGGAGCGACGGATCGACAGCGCGCCGGGTGGATGGCCGGCAGACGGCGTGGACGGCGACGGCGGTTCCCCGGCGGCCAGCCCTGACCTTTGACAGGGCCCGGGACGGGTGGTGTCCAATAGCCCGCTGACCCGCCTCGCCCGGCGGACGTCCCCGGCATCCCGCCCGCATTCCACGGAGACCCGCATGAGCTACATCCTGCTGATCAACGAACCTGTCGGCCAGCGCGAGGCGCGCACGCCGGAGCAAGGCCGCGAGGCCTACGACCGCATGACCGCGTATGCGGACCAGCTCCAGGCGCAGGGCCTGCTGCACGCCGCGCAGTCGCTGCAGTCGGTCAACGGATCGACCCGCGTCGCCAAACGCGACGGTCGCCTGACGACGGTCGACGGCCCGTTCGCCGAGGCCAAGGAAATGGTCGGCGGCTTCTTCTGGCTGAACGTGACGACCCGCGAGGAGGCGCTGGCGATCGCCCGCGAATGCCCGGCGGCGGAGTGGTGCACGGTGGAGGTCCGCTCGATGGTGCCGTGCTACGCGGAATCGAAGGCCTGAGAATTTTTTCGAGGGCCGCACGACGGCCTGTCGAAATCGGTGGGAGCGAACCGTCGTGGGCATGTGGACACCCACCGCATTCCCCCAACACCGACCCTGGAGCTTCCTCATGCGCCACAAGCAAATCTTCGTGAACCTGCCCGTCAAGGACGTCGAGCGCAGCAAGCGCTTCTACGGCGCGATGGGTTACGCGTTCAATCCGCAGTTCTCCAACGAGCAGGCCTTGTCGATGGTCATCTCGGACGACATCTACGCGATGCTGCTGGTCGAGGAGTTCTTCCAGACCTTCACGCCGCGCAGGATCTCGGACGCGCATGCGACGACCGAAGTGCTGACCTGCCTGTCCTGCGAGAGCAAGGCGCAGGTGGACGAGCTGATCGCCAAGGCGCTGGCCGCCGGCGGCACCGTGCCGCGCGAGCCGCAGGACATGGGCTTCATGTACTCGCAGGCGTATGCGGATCCGGACGGCCACATCTGGGAGCTGATGTACATGGACATCACGCAGTTCCCGGGCGCCTGAAGCCGCGCGCGGTCGGGCACGATCGCGCGGCGTCCCGCCCGGCATGTCGTGCGGCAGGGGTCGGCGTGAGGCCGTACGATCGCGCGCATGACCGACGAGACCCATCGCGCGATCACGACCGTCTGGCGGCAGGAGTCCGCCAAGATCATCGGCGCCCTGTCGCGACTGACGCGCGACGTGCCGCTGGCGGAAGAACTGGCACAGGACGCGCTCGTCGCGGCGCTGGAGACCTGGCCGACGCAGGGCCTGCCCGACAAGCCCGCGGCCTGGCTGATGACCACGGCCAAGCACCGCGCGCTGGACCGGCTGCGTCATGTGAAGCTGAGCGGCGACAAGCTCGAACAGCTCGGCCATGAGCTCGACGCGCGCGAGGCGATGATCGTGCCGGACTTCGTCGAGAGCCTGGACGACGATCGCGCGGCGCGCGAGATCGGCGACGACGTGCTGCGGCTGATGTTCTGCGCCTGCCATCCGGTGCTGAGCCTGGAAGCGCGCGTGGCCTTGACGCTGAAGATGGTGGCCGGACTGACGACGGGCGAGATCGCCCGGGCGTATCTGCAGTCGGAGCCGACGGTGGCACAGCGCCTGGTCCGCGCGAAGCGCACGCTGGGCGAGGCGAACGTGCCGTTCGAGCTGCCGCGCGGCGAGGCGCTGACCGAGCGGCTGGCCGCCGTGCTGGAGGTGCTCTACCTGATCTTCAACGAAGGCTACGCCGCCACCAGCGGCGAGCGCTGGATCCGGCAGGACCTGTGCGACGAGGCGTTGCGGCTGGCGCGCATGCTGGTGAAGCTCGCGCCGCGCGAAGGCGAGGTGCTGGGCCTGCTGGCGCTGATGGAGCTGCAGTCCTCACGTGCCGCGGCACGCGTCGATGCGCAAGGGCAGCCGGTGCTGCTGCTGGAACAGGACCGCACGACCTGGGACGCGGCGGCGATCGAACGCGGCTTGACGGCGCTGGAGGCGGCGGATCGCCTCGCCGCCGAGCTGGACGATGGCCAAGGCCTGGGGCCGTATGCGCTGCAGGCGGCGATCGCGGCCTGCCATGCGCGGGCACGGCGCGCCGAGGACACCGAATGGCCGCGCATCGCCGCGCTCTACGAAGCGCTCGCCGTGCGGCAACCGTCGCCGGTCGTGGAACTGAATCGCGCCGTGGCGCTGGCCATGGCCTTCGGACCCGCGGTCGGTCTGGAGATCGTCGACCGCCTGATGGAGGAGCCCGCGCTGAAGCAGTACCACTGGCTGCCCAGCGTACGCGCGGACCTGCTGTCCAAGCTCGGCCGCAACGCCGAAGCGAAGGAGGAATTCGAACGCGCCGCCGCGATGACCGGCAATGCGCGCGAACGGGAGCTGCTGCTCAAGCGGGCGAGGGAACAGGGGCACTGAGGTCCCTCCCGATCGCGCACTATCGGATGCGACTCGCCTCTTCCTCGTTCTTGAGCGTGTAGATGATGTCCTCGCCGAATTGGCCGAAAAGTTGGCGCAGGGCATCGTCGCCATCGACTGCCCAAATGGCAATGCGCTGGCCGATCGACTCGGGGTTCCGAGTCCACACAATGGCGTCATAGAGACGCACGTCTTGATCCATATCAATCCGGCGAATCGCCCTCGCCTTCGCTCTCATCGGTGAGCCACGTGCCCGCCATCGCGGCGCCTTTGCGCTCGCGCTTGGCGGCGTACATCGCGGCGTCGCTGCGCGCCATCAGCGTCTCCAGCGTGTCGCCCTCCTGGCGCTGCGCGGCGCCGATGCTGATGCTCACCTGCAGGCCCTCGGAGACCGTCGACCAGTCATGCTTGCGCACCGCCTCGTCGAGCCGGAGGCAGGCCTGCTGCGCGATGTCCTCGGTCGCGCCGCGCAGCAGCAGCACGAACTCGTCGCCGGCCAGGCGCGCGGCGACGTCGTGCTCGCGCACGTGCTGCCGCATCAGTCGCGCGATCTCGCTCAGCACCTGGTCGCCGACCAGGTGCGAGTGCCGGTCGTTGACCTGCTTGAAGTGGTCGACGTCGATCAGCGCCAGGCTCACCACGCCACCGCCCGCGAGCTGCGCCCGCGCGTGATCCTCGAAGCTGCGGCGATTCGCGAGTTCCGTCAGCGGATCCTCCATCGACAGCTTCTCCAGCCGCAGCGCCTCGTCCGCGAGCTGCGCACGGTCGCGCTCGCTGCGGCGCGCGTCGAGCTGCCATTGCACCGTCGCCTCGCGGCTCGCGAGGCTGGCGATGCGCACGCGCGCCTCGCGCTCGCGCAGCGCGCGCATCCGTTGCAGCGCGCGTTGCGGCTGCCCCTGCTGTTCCTCGATCTGGCTGGCGATCAGTTCGCCGAGCTGCGCCAGCGGCTCATGCTGGACCGCGTCCGCCGCCGTCACCGTCTGCGCCGCCGCGCGCCGCGCCTGCGGCCACAGGCGACGCGCCCAGGCGAGTTCCGCCTGCACCCAGCCCGCCAAGGCGACGAGCCAATGACGTTCCTGCTCCGGCAGCTGCGCGAGCGTCTGCTGCAGCTCCGGCTGCGCGTACGCCGTGGCGCCCTTCCAGATCTGCGCCATCGTCTGCATCAGCGTCCACCAGCAGTGCGACTCGGCGTCGCCCTCGGACAGCAGGTGCCGCGCGTTGATCAGATGTCCTTCGAGCGGTCCCAGCGGCGGCAGCTGGCCGCGCTGCTCGCGTTCGCCCGCATAGGCCAGCAGTGACCCGAGCGCCAGCCAGAGGCAGGCGATCAACGGGCTGAGCCGGGGCTTGCTCGCGTTGGCTGCGTCGGCGGCCTGCCGCAGCACTTCCGCCGCCTTGTCGAAATTGCGCGCCCACACATGGCAGGCGCCGAGGTCCTGCAGCGCCACCACCAACGCGGCGCCGTCGCCGCGCGATTGCGCCAGCCGCAGGCCGAGCAACGCCGCCTCGATCGCTTCCTCGTGATGCCCGGCCGTCGATGCGCTGTGCGCCAGCACCGACAGCGCGCCGGCCTCGCCGACCGTGTCGCCCTGCTGCCGGAACAGACGCGCCGCGAGCTCGCTGCGCGCCCGCGCCTCGCCGGGCCGATGCAGCACCCGATCGCAGCGGGCCAGATGCAGCAGCGCCTGCGCACGCTGCGCGTCGTCCCCTCCTCCAGCGCCAGCAGCAGCCACTCCTCGCCGGGCGACTGCGCGGCGACGGCATCACCGGCCTGCAGGGCGGCGCGGGCTTGCCGGGCAAGGGCGGAATGCGGATCCAAGAGGGGGTCGGAACGCAATTGAGCGGAGGGGTTCAGGAGGCGGGGGCCGAGGATGCAGAGGATAGCGGCAACAAGCGTGCCGCCATCAGGTCCGCCAGCCACTGCATGAAGGCCTGGACGCGCCGGGGGAGTTGCCGGCGGTGCGCATAGAGCAGGTGGACCTGCATCGGCGCGGGCCGGAATTGCGGGAGCACTTCGATCAGGCGGGCATCGAGCACTTCCGCCTCGAACCCGTGGCGCGGCACCTGGACGATGCCCAGGCCCGCGAGGCAGGCCGCGGTGTAGGCACCCGAGTCGCTCACGGTCAGCGCGCCCGCCATCGGCTCGAAACGCGTCGCGCCGGACGCGTCGCACCACTCGAAGCCGGGGCAGCGCTGACCGAGCGTCGTGGCGTACTGGATGAGTCGATGCTGCGCGAGATCCTCCAGCGACTGCGGCGTCCCGAACGCCGCGAGATACCCGGCGCTCGCCAGGTTCGCCATCTCCATCGCGCCGAGCGGCCGCGCGACCAGGCTGGAGTCGCTGAGCGGTCCGACCCGCAGCACGCAATCGAAGCCTTCGCGCACGAGGTCCACGCGCCGGTCCGTGCTGCTGAGCTCCAGCTCCAGCCCGGGATGCGCCGCGAGGAACTCCGGCAGCCGCGGCACGACGATGTCGTGTGCCACCCGCATCGGCATGTCGACCCGCAGCCGGCCGCGCAGCCCGCTGGCCGCCGGCTGGAACATCGTCTGCATGTCGTCGAGGTCGGCGAGCAGGTCCTTGCAGCGCTCGTAGCAGGCCTGGCCGTCCTGCGTCAGCTGCACGCGCCGCGTCGTGCGATGGAACAGACGGGTACCCAGGCTGGCCTCCAGCCGCTGGACCGCGGTGGAAGCGCTCGCCTTCGGCAACCCGAGGCTCTGTGCCGCCTGCGTGAAGCTGGCCAGCTCCGCGACGCGGACGAAGACCTGGAGCGTGTCGATCGATGGCGGGGGAGACGCCGTCCCGCCCACTGCGGCGGCGACCGATGCGGCGGTCTTCGCGGCATCGGTCGCCGCCGACATCGGTGCGGGCGAGGGCGAGGCAGAGGGCGGGGACAGGGCGGTGTCGTCGCTCATTTGTTCACCTTGGACGAACGGTCAAATCAGACTTAGGCGGTTTATACGCCATCTGTCGATCAATAAAGTGCCTGCATCCGATCAACACGCCCCACAGGAGCTTCCCATGACGACCTCATCCACCACCAAGATCGCGCTGATCACCGGCGGCAGCCGCGGCCTGGGCCGCAACGCGGCGGTGCACCTGGCGCGCCGCGGCATCGACAGCATCGTGACCTACCGCAGCCAGCAGGGCGAAGCGCAGGCGGTCGTCGACGAGATCCGCGCGCTCGGCGGCCAGGCGGCGGCGCTGCAGCTGGACGTCGGCGACAGCGGCAGCTTCCCGGCCTTCGCCGAGGCGCTGAAGCAGACGCTGAAGCAGCACTGGCAGCGCGAGCGCTTTGATCATCTGGTCAACAACGCCGGCATGGGGGTCCACACGCCGGTCGCCGACACGACCGAAGCCCAGTTCGACGAGCTGATGCGCGTGCACCTGAAGGGCCCGTTCTTCCTGACGCAGGCGCTGCTGCCGCTGATCAACGACGGCGGCAGCGTGCTGAACGTGTCGAGCGGCCTGGCGCGCTTCACGGTGCCTGGCTACGGCGCGTACGCGACGATGAAGGGCGGCGTCGAGGTGATGACTCGCTACATGGCCAAGGAGTTCGGCGCACGGGGCATCCGTGTGAACACGCTGGCCCCGGGCGCGATCGAGACCGACTTCGGCGGCGGCGCGGTGCGCGACAGCAAGGAAGTGAACGGTTTCATCGCGTCGGTCACGGCGCTCGGCCGCGCCGGCCTGCCGAACGACATCGGCCCGGTCGTCGCCTCGCTGCTGTCCGACGACAGCGGCTGGATCAACGCGCAGCGCGTGGAGGCGTCGGGCGGGATGTTCGTCTGACCGACCAGCCCTGACGGCAGGCGAAGGCGGCGTCCGTGACGCCCCTTCGCCGCGGATCATCCGGCGTGCGCATACCTTGCCTGCGGCTCCTGCGCGCGCTGGACGACCTCGCCCAGGCAGTCGGGATAGCGGCGCTGCAGATGCTTCAGTCCTGCCTGCCGGCTGGCCTGGTAGTCCAGGCTCTCCTGGATTCGGTCGTCATGCATTCACCTCGACTGCTTGAAGCCCGGCTGGGCGATGCAGTCACTCTAGGCAGTCGAGGCTTGGCCGGCACCTGCGCATTCACGGTCGACCCGCACCCGATTCCTACTGCTTCAAGTAGGGACCTGCGGGATTCACACCGTCCCCGTCTTCTCGCCGCCCCTCGTCGGCACGATGCCGCGCTCGAGCAGCTGCTTCCGACGGCGCAACCAGCGCCGCTTCGCATTCAGGCCGCGCAGCGCCAGCGTGAGGCGTTGTCCCAGCGGCGGCCTCACCTCGCGCACGCCGCCGAAGAACTGGTACTTCGCGAAGAAGCGCGACGCCTCCCGCCCGTACCGCGCCAGCACACGGCGTTCGTCCTCCTTCGGATCCGCATCCGGATGGTTCCTGTAGAGATCGCCGCCCCGCACCGGACGCGTGTGCCACACCGGCGTCGCATCCAGCACCGCGATGCGACGCCGGTCCGCGTTGTCGATCAGGCCCGGCCACACGAAGTCCAGTCCCCAGCCGATCCGGCTGAGGTGGAAGGAGGCCTGGCAGCGCCGCAGCGACTCGCGCGAGAAGATCGGCGCCATCACCTCGATGAAGCCCATGTGACGCAGCAGGAAGCCCTCCTGCCGCAGCAGCGTGTCGAAGGTGAAGTACGACTCGCGCGTCAGCGCCGGCTGCGCCAGCGCCAACCCGTGCGCATGGAAAAGGTCGAACATGCGGGAGATCGTCGCCGTGTCCACCGCCAGGTCGTCGTCCGGGAGCCAGACCGCGTCGTAGTGGTCGGCCAGTTGCGGCTGCTGGTCCAGCAGCTCGCCCAGGCACGGCCACTTCGGTCCGCGCCGGCGCTCGTACAGGTCGCAGGTGTCGGCATGCAAACCCTCGATCGCACCGTAGTACGACACCAGCAGATCGAAGTTGCGCCGCGGTCCGGCCACCCACTGCGGATGCAGCGAGCCATCGCCCGCACGCACGATCACGAGATTGCGGCGCGGGCGGTCAGGCAGGGAAAGGGTCGGCATCGGTCGCTCCAGCAAGGACGGTCCCCGTCGCGGTGAGATCCGCGCGGTGCCGTCATTGAAGCGGTGCGACGTATCGCCGGTTTGGCCGGCCTGCTGAACCGCCGACACGTTCGACCCCGTTCGTGTCGATGTCGATACGAACGGCGGTCCGCCTGCCGCTGACCTGCCGCGGACCTGCCGTCATTGACCTGTCGTCAGTGACCGCCGATCAGTGCCCCCGCCCAGATACGCGGCCTTCACCGCCGGATCGGTGCGCAGCTTCTCGGCCGGCCCATGCAGCGAGATGCGGCCGTTCTCCAGCACGTAGCCGTAGTCGGCCACCGCCAGCGCCGCCGCGGCGAACTGCTCCACCAGCAGCATCGTCACGCCCTCCGACTTCAGACGCGCGATGATGCGGAACACCTCGTCCACCAGGATGGGCGCGAGACCCATCGACGGCTCGTCCAGCAGCACGACCTCCGGATTGAGCATCGTCGCCCGCGCCATCGCGAGCATCTGCTGCTCGCCGCCGGACAGCGTGCCCGCCAGCTGCAGGCGCCGCTCCTTCAGGCGCGGGAACAGCTCCATCGCCTTCTCGAGATCGGCCTCCACGTCGCCCTTGGGCCGCGCGCCGGTGTAGCGCGGGAAGGCGCCCAGCCGCAGGTTGTCGGTGACGCTCATCGTCGCGAAGACGCGGCGGCCTTCCGGCGAATGCGCCAGCCCCAGCCGGGCGATGTGATACGACTCCAGCCCGTCGATGCGCTTGCCGTTGAGCGTGATCTGGCCGGCGCTCGGCGCGATCATCCCCGACACCGCGCGCATCGTCGTCGTCTTGCCGGCCCCGTTCGAGCCGATCAGCGTCACCACCTTGCCCTTGGGCACTTCCACCGAGATGCCGTGCAGCACCTCGACCTTGCCGTAGCCGGCATGCAGTTGCTCGATCTTCAGCATGTCAGTCCGTTCCGTTGCATTGCGCGCTCAAGCCGCCTGGCCGCCCAGGTAGGCCTCGATCACCTTCGGATCGGCCTGCACCTGCGCCGGCTTGCCCTCGGCGATCTTCTGGCCGAAGTCCAGCACCGACACCACGTCGCAGATGCCCATCACCACGTCCATGTGGTGCTCGATCAGGATCACCGTGATGCCGTGGTCGCGGATCTTGCCGATGATGCGCATCAGCTCCTTGATGTCGGGCGCGGTCAGCCCCGCGGCCGGCTCGTCCAGCAGCAGCAGCCGCGGATCCAGCGCCAGCGCGCGGGCGATCTCCAGCAGCCGCTGCTTGCCGTAAGGCAGGTTGCGCGCCTCCTCGAACGCCAGGTCCGACAGGCCGACGAACTCCAGCAGGCTCAGGGCCCGGGCGCGCGCCTTCGCGTCCTCCTCGTTGTAACGCGCCGAGTGCAGTGCCACCTGCACCAGGTTGCTGCCGAAGCTGTGATGCAGCGCCACCATCACGTTGTGCAGCGCGCTCATCTCGCCGAACAGCTGCACGTTCTGGAAGGTCCGCGCGATGCCCGACAGCGCGATGTCCGCCGAGGTCCGCCCCACCAGCGAGCGGTCGAGGAACTTCAGCTCGCCCGCCGTCGGCACGTAGATGCCGGTGAGCACGTTCATCATCGTGCTCTTGCCCGAGCCGTTCGGCCCGATCAGGCCGTGGACGGTGCCGCGCCGCACCTGCAGGTCGACGTTGTTCAGCGCCTTCAGTCCGCCGAACTGCATCAGCACGCCGCGCGCGTCGATGAGGATCTCGTCGCCGGCTCCCGCGCCGGCGCCTGAACCCGCGGCCTGGGAGATCGCGTCGGAGGGCTTCTCCGCCACCGGACCGCCCTCGCCCACCGGCTTGGCCTTGAGGTGCAGCGCGTTGCGCACGAAACCGACGATGCCGTCCTGCAGGTAGTACACGACGAACAGCGTGATCAGGCCGAAGATCGACAGCCGCCAGTCGGTCATCGACTGCAGCACGAAGGACAGCACCGCCAGCGCGATGCTGCCGACCACCGGGATCGCCGCCTGCTTCAGGTCGACCTTGCCGCGGCGGTACGCCACCACGGTGACGGCGGTGACCAGGATCGCGAAGATCACCGACACGTAGCGGAACAGCTCCAGGTCGTCGAGCAGCTTGGGCAGCACCACGACGATCGCCGCGCCCAGCAGCGCACCGGTGCGGGTCTTGCGGCCGCCCATGATGATGGCCAGCAGGAAGAACACCGTCAGCTCGAAGTTGTAGGTGTTGGGCGAGATGTACTGCTCGGAGTAGGCGTACAGCGCGCCGGCCAGGCCGGCCAGTCCGGCGCTGATCACGAACGCGTAGACCTTGTAGCGGTAGACCGAGACGCCCATGCAGTCCGACGCCACCGGGCTGCCGCGCAGCGCCTCGAACGCTCGGCCCAGATGCGAGCGCAGCACGCGGTGCACGAACACCAGCGACGCGATCAGCATCACCACGACGAGCCAGTAGTACTCGTCCTCCGTCATCGTGTGGCCCATCAGCTGGGGCTTGGTGAGCGTGATGCCCATCGGCCCGTTCGTCAGGAAGTCCATCTCGTTGATGAGGATCTGGATGATGGTGCCGAAGGCCAGCGTCACCATCGCCAGGTAGGGGCCGGTCACGCGCAGCGCGGGCAGCGCCAGCAGCGCGCCGAAGCCCGCCGTCACCGCGATCGCCGCGGGCAGCGTCAGGTAGATCGGCAGGCCGAACTTCATGACCAGCACGCCGGCCGTGTAGGCACCGACGCCGAACAGCCCCGCGTGGCCGAGCGACACCTGCCCGGTGTAGCCCACGACGATGTCCAGCCCGAACAGGACGATCGCGTAGATCAGGATCGTCTCGACCAGATGGATGTAGTACGGGTTGCCGGACACCAGCGGGAACGCGAGCAGCGCCACGAGCGCGATCGCGCCGGCGACGAGCTTCTTCGGATCGATCCTGGGGCTCTTGGCGTCCTGGAGGGTCTTGGGAGTGGCACTCATGGACTCAGACCTTCTTGATCGCGGTCTTGCCGAACAGGCCGGCCGGCTTGAACGCCAGCACGATCAGCAGCAGCACGAGGCCGGGCACGTCCTTGTAGCCGGTGGACAGGTAGAAACCGGTGGTCGTCTCGGCGATGCCCAGGATGATCCCGCCGACGATGATGCCCATGCCCGAGGTCAGCCCGCCGATGATGGCCACGGCGAAGGCCTTCAGCCCGAGCACCGCGCCCATCGTGGCGCCGGTCAGCGTCAGCGGCGCGATCAGCACGCCGGCGAAGGCCGCCGTCAGCGACGACAGCGCATACGAGAAGGTGATCACCAGCCCGGTGTTGATGCCCATCAGCTTGGCGGCGTCGCGGTCGTTGAAGGTCGCCACGACGGCTCGGCCGTAGATCGAGCGGCGGTTGAAGAGCTCGACCGCCAGCATCATCGCCAGCGCGCCGCCGACGACCAGGATCTCCATCGGCAGCACGTTGGCGCCGAGGAACTTGATCGGCGCCTCAGGCAGCGGCGAGGGAACTTCAGGTCGTCGCGGCCCCAGACGTTCTCGGCCACGTTCTTGAAGATGATGCCCAGCGCGATGGTGGACATGATCCAGCCGAACTCCGACTTGATCTTGATGGCGGGCCGCACGCCGATGCGCTCGACGAAGGCGCCCTGCACCGCGCCGAACAGGCACACGATCGGGATCATGAGCCAGTAGTTGACGCCGTGGCCGACGAGGGTCAGCCCCACCAGCGCGCCGAGCATCAGCGCGTCGCCCTGGCCGAAGTTGAGGGTGTCGGAGGTCGAGAAGGTCAGCTGGTAGCCGAAGGCGATGACCGCGTAGATCATGCCGAGCGCGATGCCGCTGAACACCAGTTGGGTCAGGATCTGCATACGGAGTCCGGAACTGCTGGGAAGTCGGAGGCGCCGCCGGATGGACGGCGCCCGCTTGGCGCGGCCGCGTCGCCGATGGGCGCGCGGCCGGGTGAACTCGAAGAGACGGCCGCGCGCCCATCGGCGACGCGGCCGTCCGGGGATCACTTCTTCTGCGGCATCGCGCCCTTGGCGTTGACGTCCTTGACCTTGACCTCGGACGCCGACTTGAAGTCGGCCTCGTAGGCGTAGACGACGCGCTGGCCCTTCACTTCGCCGAACACCGGGATGTTGGCGGTGATGGCCTCGTGGTCGGTCTTCGTGAACGGCTTGTTGTAGGTCGTCACGACGCCTTCGACGGGGGCCTTCAGGTCTTCCAGCGCGGCCTTGACCTTGGGACCATCGGTGCCGCCGGCCTGCTTGATCGCGGCGGCCAGCAGGTAGATCGAGTCGTAGCCCTGCGCGGCCGACACCGGCGAATCGATGCGGCTGTTCTTCGGGTTGAACGTCTTCAGGTAGTTGACGATGAAGGACTGGCGCTTGGGCGTCGTCGGTTCCTGGATGAAGGTCTGCGGCATGCGCGCGCCTTCGCCGCCGGGGCCGGCGTTGTCGATGTAGTTGGCCATCGACAGCGTCCAGCTGCCGACCATCGGCACCTTCCAGCCGAGCTTGGTCATGCCGTTGGCGATCTGCGCGAGCTCAGGGCCGATGCCGTAGGTCAGGATGGCCTCGGCGCCGGCTTCCTTGGCCTTGAGCAGCTGGGCCGTCATGTCGACGTCCTTGATGTTGAACTTCTCGACGGCGACCGGCTTGATGCCCTTGAGCTCCAGCGCCTTCTCCAGGTCGGCGCGGCCGAGCTGGCCGTAGTTGGTCGAGTCGGCCAGGATCGCGACCTTCTTGAAGCCGCGGCGGGTGACGGCTTCCTCGACGATCATCGGCGCCTGGATGCTGTCGTGGGCGGCGTTGCGGAAGACGTAGTTGTCCGGCGCGTCCTTGAACTGCTGGGTGATGACGGAGCCGGTGGCCACGTTGTTCATCACCGGGATCTTGGCGTCCTGGTAGAAGCGCTGCGCGGCCAGGGCCACGCCGGTGTTGATGAAGCCGACGGTGGCGGCGACCTTCTCGCGGTTGATCAGCTCCTGGGCGATCTGGACGCCGCGTTCGTTCTTCGCTTCGTCGTCGCGTTCGACGAGCTGGATCTGGCGACCCAGGACCCCGCCGTTCTTGTTGATCTCCTGGGCCGCCAATCGCACACCGTCGCGCATGCTGACGCCCATCGACGACGAGCCGCCGGTGAAGGGTCCCGAGACGCCGATCTTGATCGGGTCGGCCGCGGTCGCGGCGAAGCTGGCGGCGGCCAGTGCGGTAGCGGTGATCCAACGCGCGCTGAACTTCATGTTTGTCTCCGAATGGTCTTTGTGCATGAGGGGTCGGAATGCCAACCCGCCAAAGAGGAAGCCGTCAGACAAAACAAACGGCCCGTCGTTGGGCGTCAGCCTTCTCGGCACATGGTGCATCAAGCGTGTCGAATTGCACGCATGCCACTACTTACTCGGAAACCCCGATCGGGGTGTTCAGCCTCGTGTCAGCTAGGTGGACGTGTGGACACGGCGCGCCAGGACGGTGCATCGGAGACCCCCTTGCCGCACAGGCGAGGAAGGCTGCCGCATGCCTGTCGGCGGGGCGCCGACCCGAGGTGATGTACTCGGCCAGATGCCCGCTGACCTGGTCAGCGTTGAAGCCTTCCGAGCGCATGTCGCCGGGCACCCGGCTCGCGCGCACGACCGACTTCACACATAGGCGCGGATGAAGGTCCTTTCGATGACCCGCGCGCTGCCGAGCTCATAGAACGCCGCCATGCCGCGAAGGTATTCGGCCTTGTCGACGTCGACGTAGGACAGCGTCGTTCTGCATGGCGCCTCTCGGAGATCATGAGAGGCTGGATTCTTCGGAATCAGGTGCGGCGGGAAATGACCTAAAGCTGCCTCATTGGACAAGCGCGCGTTGGCGGATTCGCAGTGTCCATGCCGCGATCGCGGCAGCGAGCAACACGACCAGCGCATACCCGACCAGCGCGCCCCACCCGCTGTGGTCCCAGAACCATCCGCCCATCGCGCCCAGCGTGCTGGAGCCGATGTAGTACGCGAGCAGGTACAGCGACGCCGCATGCCCCTTGCTGCGACCGCCCAGCGCGCCGACCCAGGCGCTGCTGACCGAGTGCGCGACGAAGAAGCCGATCGTCAGCAGCACGATGCCCAGGATCACCGCCGGCAGCCAGGTCGTCAGCGTGAGCAGCACGCCGGTGATCGCCAGCGCGATGCCCGACAGCAGCGCCGGCGCGCGGCCGAAGCGGTCGGACAGGCCGCCCGCCGCCGCCGACGCGGCGATGCCGAAGAGATAGGCGCAGAAGATCAGCCCGATCGCGCTCTGGCTGAGCGAGAACGGCGCGCGCATCAGCCGGAAGCCGGCGTAGTTGTAGACCGCGACGAACATGCCCATCATCAGGAAGCCCATCGCGAACAGCAGCGGCAGCATCGGATGCGTCAGGTGCCCGCGCCACGCGGCCACGTGCTCCGAAAGCTTGACGCCGGTCCGGCGCACGAAGTGCTTGGACGGCGGCAGCAGGAACCAGAAGCCGACCGCCGCCGCGAGGCCCAGCACGCTGACGACGAACAGCGCCGGCCGCCAGCCGAAGGCGTCGCTCAGCACGCTCACGCCGACGCGGCCCATCATGCCGCCGAAGGCCGTGCCGCCGACGTACTGCCCCATCGCGCGACCCAGGCCCCTCGGGTGGATCTCCTCCGCCAGGTAGGCCATCGCCACCGCCGGCACGCCGCCCAGCACCAGCCCTTCGATCGCCCGCGCGACCAGCATCGCGTGCCAGCTCGGCACCACCGAGGCGATCAGGTTCAGCACCGCGGCCATCGCCATCGACGCGAACATCAGCCGCTTGCGATCCATGCTCTCCGACAGCGCGCCCGCGCACAGGATCGCGAACGCGAGCGCGCCGGTCGCGAGCGACAAGGACAGGGCGCTGGCCGCCGCGCCGACATGGAACTCCGCCGCGAACAGCGGCAGCAGCGGCTGCACGCTGTAGAGCAGCGAGAACGTCGTGAAGCCCGCCAGGAACAGCGCGAAGGCGATGCGCCGGTAGGCGGTGGTGCCGGGTTCGGCGTAGTCGTGGAGGGAGGCGGCGTCGGCACTGCTCGCCGCGCCCGGGGGACTGCTCATGGGAGGGTCGCGGTCGGAGGCGGCTCAGCGTCGGCCGAACATCATCTGCCCGGCCAGCGCGCGCTTGAGCGGTGGCAGCGCCTGCAGCGCCGCGAGGCCCAGGCCGCGCGCCGCCGGCAGACCCGGCCAGCGCCAGGCGAAGCTGCGGGCCAGGAAATCGGTGGTGAGGATCGTTGCCCAGCGGTCGGGCGCGCGCTGCCATTCGACTCGGCGCAGCGCGGTGTCGACATGGGGATCGCGCCGCAAGGACTCGACCAGCG
The DNA here is from genome assembly GCF_050632145.1 of Roseateles chitinivorans. Classification (GTDB taxonomy): domain Bacteria; phylum Pseudomonadota; class Gammaproteobacteria; order Burkholderiales; family Burkholderiaceae_C; genus Roseateles; species Roseateles chitinivorans_B. Next base: position 1,992,331 of record NZ_CP192577.1, on the reverse strand, counting down.
CGAAGGCGTCGCGCAGGCCGAGGTTCAGGCCCTGCCCCGCCACCGGATGCAGCGTCTGCGCGGCGTTGCCGATGCGGATCCGGCGGCCCTCGACCAGCGTGCGCTCGGCGTTCAGGCCGAGCGGGAAACACTTCAGCGGGCTGATGGCCAGCAGGCGGCCGACACGGTCCGGCAGTTGCTGCTGGATCACCAGCAGGCGTTGCGCGTCGGTCAGGCCGGCGACCTCGTCCTCGTCCTGCGGCTGGCACCACACCAGCGCGGCGCGGCGCTGGCCGTCGCGGTCCGGCAACGGCAGCAAGGCCAGCGGACCGCGCCGCGTGAAGCGCTCGTAGGCGACGCCCGCCGGGGTGTCCGGCGACAGCGTCACCGTGCCCACCCACGCGTTCTGCTTGTAGTCACGCGCCAGCGACTTGCGGGCCTGATCGGAAAACACGCCGCCTTCGGCGACCACGGCCAGGTCGAAGCGCTCGGCGATGCCGGCATCGATCTCGACCTCGTCGGCGCGGTCCTGCTTGATGCCGTCGACCGCCTGGCCGAAACGGCTGATCAGGCGTCGGGGCTCCAGCGCACTCGCCTGCTGCCAGGCCGCCTGCAGCGGGGCCACGAGTTGCCCGTACGGCAGCACCGCACCGAGCTGCGGCACCGACTGCTCCGCCGCGGACAGGCTCACCTCGGGCTCGCCCGACGCCCCGAACCACGGACTGGAGAGCGTCGGCGGCGCCTGGCTCACGTGGACTTCGCGGATCGCCTGGGCTTGCGCCGCGGGCCAGACGCGCAGGCGCTGCAGCAGCTGCACGCTGCCCAGCGACAACGCGATCGTGCGCGGATCGCCGGAGACGTCGCGTTCCAGCGGTCGGGCGTCGAAGAGGCTCACCTGCGCCTGCGGCAGATAACGCGCCGCGAGCAGCGCCAGCGCCAGGCCCGCCGGGCCCGCGCCGATCACCGCGAGGCGCAGCGGCGGCGCATGGCTGTCGAAGGAGGCGTCGAAGGCATCGGCGTCCGCGGAGGCGGCGCCGTCATGAGCGGCGGAGTCTGAAGGCTGGGGCATGGCATCGACCCGTGAAACGGCTCCGGTCGCGTCAGGCGACCGGCAGCGGATCACTATATCGCCGCCCTCCCCCGCGCCGCTCAGACCGCGACCAGCTTGCGCCCACTCGCGCCAGGCAGTGTGCGCAGCGACTGCCCGACCGCCGCCGTGTATTCGCGGTTCAGGATCGTGCTGACGAAGATCCAGTCGCAGCGGCATTCCGTCGCCGTCGCGGTCACCGCCATGTAGCCGCGGCGCGACGTGTCCGCGTAGACCAGCGGTCCGATCAGCTGCGTCAGCGCGCCGGCGAACTGCTGCGGGTTCTCGTTCGGCACGTACTCCTCGAAGCCCGGCGAGGTCACCGACGAGGTCGCGAACTCGACACCCACCTGACGGTTCGACAGGTCCAGCAAGTCATTCGCCCAGGCGTTGTGCGTGTCGCCGGCCAGCACGACCAGGTTCTTGTCCAGCTGTCGCGCCATGCCCAGCAGCGTCTCGCGCGCGACCGGGTAACCGTCCCAGGCGTCGAGGTTGTACGGAATGCTGGGCGCGGCGAGCACCGCCTGCTCCTGCGGCGTCAGGCTCGCCGGATTGCTCTGCGCCTTGGCGACGATCGCCGCGTACTGCGACACCGACACGCCGGTGCCCGGCGCGGTGACCTCGAACAGGATGGGCGCCGGGATGTTCATGCGCCCCATCAGCACCTGCTGGCCCAGCACCTGCCAGGTCGCCGTCGACGCCTGCAGCTGCGTCTGCAGCCACTGGCTCTGCGTCGCGCCCATCAAGGTGCGGTCGGTGCGGGCCATGTCGGCCTGGAACTTCGCGGCGTCCAGGCCTGTCGGGGTGATGTAGTCGGCGTAGTCGAGCTGCTCGTCGCGCGCGAGGACTCGCGTATCCAGCATATGTAGCGACATCAGCGCGCCGAAATTGAAGCTGCGGTACGTGGTCAGCGGATCGCTGCCGTCGCGCACCGGCAGCCATTCGTGCCAGGCCTGCACGGCGGCCGCGCGGCGGGCGGCGAAGTCGCCCTCGGTGGCCGGCTGATGGTTCTCGGCGCCATTCTTCCAGGCGTCATTCGCGACCTCATGGTCGTCCCACACGGCGATCATCGGCAGCGCGGCGTGCAGCTTCTGCAGGTCGGTGTCGGCGCGGTACTGCGCGTAGCGGCGGCGGTAGTCGGCCAGCGCGACGATCTCCTTCTGCGGCTCCACCACGCGGCCCAACGCCTGTGCGCTCCCGCTGGCGTACTGGCCGGGGCCGTATTCGTAGATGTAGTCGCCCAGGTGGACGGCGACGTCGTAGCTGTCGGTCTCGGCGCGTCTGGCCGCCTCGGCGTAGACGTTGAAGTAGCCGGTCGGATAGTTCGAGCACGAGAACACCGCCAGGCGCACCTGCGCCACATTGGCGGCCGGCAGGGTCTTGGCGCGACCGACGGTCGAGGTCACCGCGTAGGCCTTGAAGCGGTACCAGTACCGCACGCCAGCCTGCAGGCCGGTGGCGTCGACCTTCACGCAGAAGTCGCCCGAGGCGCGCGCGGTCGCGTCGCCCCTGGCCACGATGGACGCGAAGGCGGCGTCGCTCGCCACTTCCCAGCTCACCGGCACGTCGCGCACGTCGGCGGCGTCCTGCGCCAGCACGCGGGTCCAGAGGATCACGCGATCGCTGAGCGGATCGCCACTGGCCACGCCGTGGCTGAAGACGACCGCGACCTGCGGCGCATCGTCGCCGCCGTCGCCGCCGCAACCCGCCAGCGGCAGGCCCGCCAGGGCGCCGGCGGCCAGCGCGCCGCGCACCAGATGGCGACGGGTGTGGTCGATGGTCTCGGACGACGCGATGGACTCGTCGCGCTGGAGCAGGTTCAGCAGGGGCTTCTTGGTCATGGTCGGGCGGGCGGTGGGCTTGCGAGATGAGGGGAAGCACGGGCCGTCGCATGGGCCGTCGCCTGTGCGCGGCACAGTGTTCGGCTTCACGGTGACATCACGACGACAGCCGGCACGGGGCATTCGGCATTCCGTCCGACAGCCGTCCGGGGCTTCCGCTACGCTTGCGCTCCGCCGAGAGAACGCCTGAAGGCACTCCGGCAAAAGCAACCGTGGAGCAACGCATGCAATACCGTCGACTGGGCCGCAGCGGCCTGCAGGTGTCCGAGCTGTCCCTGGGCTCGTGGGTGACGTATCACAACCAGGTCGACACCGGCTCGGCCGTCGAGCTGATGGCCGCCGCGCGCGACGCCGGCATCAACTTCTTCGACAACGCCGAGGCCTACGCGCTCGGCAAGAGCGAGGAGATCATGGGCCAGGTCTTCAGGCAGCTGGGCTGGGGCCGCCACACCTACGTCGTGTCGACGAAGTTCTACTGGGGCATCGACAAGTCGGGCACCACGGTCAACTACAAGGACACGCTGAACCGCAAGTACCTGATGCAGGCGATCGACGGCTCGCTCCAGCGCTTCGGGCTGGACGAGATCGACCTCGTCTACTGCCACCGTCCCGACCCGCACACGCCGATCGAGGAGACCGTGCGCGCGATGAGCGACATGATCACGCAGGGCAAGGCGCACTACTGGGGCACCAGCGAGTGGAGCGCCGACGAGATCCGGGCTGCCTGGGAGATCGCCGAGCGCCACCACCTGCACAAGCCGGTGATGGAACAGCCGCAGTACCACCTGTTCCATCGCCAGCGCGTGGAGAAGGACTACGCGCGGCTCTACGAGGACATCGGCCTGGGGCTGACGACGTGGAGCCCGCTGGCCTCCGGCCTGCTGACCGGCAAGTACCGCGACGGCATCCCCGCGGGCAGCCGCGGCGCGCTGGAGAGCATGTCCTGGCTGCGCGAGCAGCTGCAGGAACCGCAGCGCAACGCCGCGGTCGCCGAGCTGGGCAAGATCGCAGATGAACTGGGCTGCACGCTGGCGCAGCTGGCCATCGCCTGGATCAACCGCAACCCGCGCGTCTCGACGGTGATCCTGGGCGCGAGCAAGCTCTCGCAGCTGCAGGACAACCTGGGCGCGCTGGCGGTCACGCCGAAGCTGACGCCCGAGATCCTGGCCCGCATCGACGCGATCACGCTGCCGCTGGCGAAGTAAGCCCTCGGGGTTTGTCCGCAGACCGCCCGCCAGGCCCCTCATTGACGGGGCCGGGTTGTCGCGCCGGTGCCGCATTCCCGGCAGGAGGACGGCTAGCATCCCGCGCGATGCTGCGACGACGTGCCGTTCCCCTGCTGCCGAGCCTGTGCGCCGCCGTCGTGCTGGTCCTGGCTGCTGCCATGGCGATCGCGCCGCGCGGCGTCGCGGCGTTGCCGGACGAAGGCAGCGCCCAGCAGCCCGCCACCTCTGCGCCTGCGCCTGCGCCTGCGCCTGCGCCGGCATCGGCATCGGCATCGGCATCGGCATCGGCATCGGCATCGGCATCGGCATCGGCATCGGCATCGGCATCGGCCGCCCCCGAAGTCTCCCTGCTCGCCGAGCCGCGCTTTGAGACCGTCGGCATCGACGCCCCGGTCCCGCTGAACATCATTTCCGCCGTCGCCCAGGACCGCGCCGGTTTCCTGTGGATCGGCACGGGCGCCGGGCTGGTGCGCTTCGACGGCTACCACTTCCGCCAGCCCGGCGCCCCGATCGAGAACGGCGTGCGCTCGGCCCGCAGCCTGGGCTTCATCCGCGCCCTGCTGGTCGCGCGCGACGGCCGGCTGTGGATCGGCACCGAGGCCGACGGCCTGGCCGCCTACGACCCGCAGAGCGAGAAGCTGTCGCTGTTCCGCTCCGACGCCAACCCGCAGCTGCCGCGCAGCGCGGTCTCCGCCGGCACGATCCGCGCGCTGGCCGAGGACCGTGAGGGTCAGCTCTGGATCGGCACCATCGGCCACGGGCTGGACCGCTACGACCCGGCCGAGGGCCGCTTCCAGCACTTCCGCCAGGCCGACCGCGCGCAAGGCGGCCTGCCCGACGACCGCGTCCAGTCGCTGGCGGTCGACGGCGAGGGCTCGCTGTGGGTCGGCACCTGGAAAGGCCTGGCGCGCAAGCGCGCCGGTTCCGACCGTTTCGAGCCGGTGTTCTCGACACCGGGCAAGCCGGGCCTGGCCGGCAAGATCGTGCTGAGCCTGTTCGTCGCGCCCGACGGCCGCGTCTGGGCGGGCACGCAGCAGGGCGACCTCGCCCTCGTCGATCCGAAGACCGGCGAAGGCACGCTCCTCGAGCGGGCCGAGGAGGCGGTGAACGGCTCGGTCAACGCCTTCGTCGCGCTGGACGACCGGCATCTCTGGCTGGGGCGCAACGGCGGGCTGGAGCTGCGCGCGGTCGCCGGCGGCGAGCTGCTGCGCGTCATGAAGCACGATCCGCTGAACCGCGGCAGCCTCGGCGGCAACGAGGTCCGCGCGCTGATGCGCGACCGCGCCGGCTGGATCTGGACCGGCGGCTACGGCGGCGGCCTGCAGCGCCACAACCCGTCGAACACCAGCACCTGGGTGCGCGGCCGCGATCCCGGCAAGCATGCGCAGCTGATCGATCCCAGCACGCGCGCGATGGTGCAGCTCGACACCGGCGAGATCTGGCTGGGCAGCAACGAGAGCGGCGTGACCGTGCTCGACGAGCAGCTGCGCTCGACCGCCACGCTGCGGCCCGCGCCGGGGCAGCGCGGGGGCCTGTCGGGCGGTCGCATCTCCAGCCTCGTCCAGATGAAGGACGGCACGGTCTGGCTCGGCAGCGACGGCGGCCTGCACCAGTACACCCGCGACCGACAGCTGCTGCGCGTCATCCAGGCCGGCACCGGCCGGGCGCGGCGACTGCTGGCCGGGCGCGACGGCACGCTCTGGATCGGCACGCAGGACGGCCTCTACCGGCTGCCGCCCGGCGTGGCCGCACCAGGCTCCGTACCGGGCGACGCACCGAGTCCCGCACCAAGTCCCGCATCACGCACGGCAGCCGGCTCCGCACCGGGTGCCGCGCCCGGCAGCGCGGCGACGCCGGTGCGGCTCCGGCAGGAAGGTGGACAGCCGCTGACCGGCGACGTGAACGCGCTGTCCGAGACCGAGGACGGCGGCCTCTGGGTCGGCACCGAGAAGGGCCTGTACCGCCTCAATCCCGGCGGCACGGAGCTGATCGTCGCGCGTGCCCAGCCGGGCCGCGACATGAGCCACCACTCGATCGTCGGTCTGCTGGTCGACTCGAAGCAGCGCCTGTGGGTGGACACCGCGGCGGGGCTGCACCTGCTCACCCGCTGGGACGGTCGCGACGCGGCGTTCGACCGCATCAGCGAGAAGCACGGCGTGATCGGCCGCTCCTTCGGCGCCAACCTGCTCGAGGACAGCCAGGGTCGCATCTGGTCGCAGAACTTCGTCTACGACCCGGTCAAGGACAACTACTACGAACTGACCAACGCCGATGGCGTCGACATCGGCACCGGCTGGTTCCGCGCCTACCTGAAGACGCGCGACGGCCGGCTGCTGTTCGGCGGCAGCAAGGGCGTGCTGGTGGTGACGCCCGAGCGCTTCGAGGCCTGGGCCTACCAGCCCGCGCTGGTCACGACCGAGCTGCGCGTGGACGGCCAGCGCCTGGCGGCCGGCAAGCTGCCGGAGGAGGGGCTGACGATCGGCGCCGACAACCGCAGCTTCAGCATCGAGTTCGCCGCGCTCGACTTCAGCGAGCCCGAACGCAACCGCTACGCCTACCAGCTGGAGGGCTTCGATCCGGAGTGGATCAGCACCGGCGCGGACCTGCGCGTGGCCGTCTACACCAACCTCGATCCGGGCAGGTACCGGCTGCGCGTGCGCGGCACCAACCGCAACGGCGTGTGGAGTCCGCTGGAGCTCGACATCCCCGTGCGCGTGCTGCCCGACTGGTGGCAGACCTGGTGGGCGCGCACGCTCGGCGGCGCGACGCTGATCCTGCTGGTCTACCTGCTGGTGGCGCTGCGGACCTCGTACCTGCGACGGTCGCAGGTGGCGCTGGAGATCAAGGTCCGCGCACGGACGGCCGAGCTGGAGCGGCTCTCGCTCGACCTGCAGGCGAAGACCGTGGCGCTGGAGGAATCCAGCCTGTCGGACCCGCTGACCGGGCTGCGCAACCGCCGCTTCCTGACGCAGCATGTCGACGCGGACGTGGCGCTCGCGGTGCGCCGCCATGAGCAGGCGCGCGGCGACGGCGGCACGCCGCCGGACGATGGCGACCTGATCTTCTTCCTGCTCGATCTGGACCACTTCAAGGCGCTGAACGACCGCCTCGGCCACGCGGCCGGGGATGCGGTGCTGCAACAGATGAAGGAGCGGCTGACGGTCGTGTTCCGCGAGGCGGACTACCTCGTGCGCTGGGGCGGCGAGGAGTTCCTCATCGTCGCGCGCGACACCTCGCGGGCGCACGCGGCCGACCTCGCCGAACGCGCACGCCGGCAGGTCAGCGGCGCGCCGTTCGATCTCGGCGACGGCCGCTCCGTGGACGTGACCTGCTCGGTGGGCTTCGCGGCCTTCCCGCTCGCGCCGGCCTTCCCCCGCGCGCTGGACTGGGCCGCGACGATCGCGCTCGCCGACGAGGCGCTCTATGCGGTCAAGCGCGGCGGCCGCAACGGGTGGGAGGGCGTGATCGGCGTTCCGCCGCCGGACGGTCCTGACATCGAGGGCGCATTGCGCCAGCGCTCCCGCGAATCGATGGCAGACTGGCTGGCGAGCGGCGACCTGACGGTCGTCCGCTCTTCGCCGCCGGACCATCCCGGATCCGCCAGCGCGCGGTCGATCGACGCCGGCAAGTCCTGACCCTCGCGGCATGGCCCGTCCGGATCACCGCCCGGTCCGCCGATTGCCACAAGGGCGACGAGAACGGCGCGGTGACGGCAAATGACACTCCCGCCCGGTTGTCGATGACCGGCAATCGGTAAAGCCGACTAGTAAAGGCTGCCAGCGCCTGTCCGTCAACGCCGCCACGGCGACCGGATTGGCCCGATGATCGGGGGCTCCCACGGCCCACCGGAGTCCGGCACTGGCCGCCGTCCACGACTCGAGGAGAACCTTCGTCTTGATGAACGACCTTGCGAACTTCCTGCAGTTCAGCAGTTGGCCGCCCAAACCCGACTGGCTGTTCTGGGCCTCGCTGACCATGGTGGCCGCCGGCGTGCTCGGCGAATTCGTGAACCGCCGCCTCGGCCTGCCCCGCGTCGTCGGCTACAGCATCGTCGGCATGGTGCTGGCGGCGCTGGGTCACGGCATCTTCGCCAATGGCGCGCTGGACGCGCGGCTGCGGCTCGTCGTCGATCTCGCGCTGGCGCTGCTGCTGTTCGAGATGGGCTCGCGCGTGAACCTGCGCTGGCTGCGCAACAACAAGGCGCTGCTCGGCGCCAGCGCGGCGGAGGCGCTCGCGTCCTTCGTCGTCGTCGGCATCGGCCTGATGCTGCTGGGCGTCAGCCCGCTGGTGGCGTTCAGCTGCGCGGTGCTGACTATGGCCTCGAGCGCCGCGGTCGTCGGCCGGGTCGGCGCGGAGCTGCGCGCGGCCGGTCAGGTGAGCGAGCGCATGCTCGCGTTGACCTCGCTGAACACGATCTACGGCGTGCTCGCCCACAAGCTGCTGCTGGGCTGGCTCGCGCTGGACCAGAAGGGCGACTGGCTGGAGGCCGTCGCGCAGCCACTGTATGCCTTCATCGGCTCGATCATCGTGGCCGCGCTGCTGGCACGCCTCACCGCGAACCTGATGCGCCGGCTGGACCTGCGCAACGAGAACTCGGTGCTGATGCTGCTGGGCCTGGTGCTGGTGGCGCTGAGCGTGGCGCGGGTGTTGAACCTGTCGACGCTGCTGGTGCCGCTGCTGGCCGGCATGATCCTGCGCAACACGACCGAACGGCCGTGGGTCTGGCCGCGCCACTTCGGCACGGCGGGCGGGGTGCTGGTGCTGATGCTGTTCGTCGCGGTCGGTTCCGCGTGGACGCTGCAGGCGCTGGCCACGGGGGCGGTACTGGCCCTGGCGCTGCTGCTGCTGCGCCTGGTGGCCAAGGCGCTGGCACTGACCGGCATGGCGCGCCTGAGCGGCATCGACGCCCGCCAGGGCATCGCGCTGGCCGTTTGCCTGAGCCCGGTGTCCGGCACGATGCTGGTGCTCTTCAGCGAGGTGCAGCTGCACCATCCGCAGACGGCCGCGCTGCTCGCGCCCGTCATCCTTTCGACGATCGCCTTGATGGAACTGGTCGGTCCGATCGCCGTCCAATGGGGGCTTCGCCTGGCAGGCGAGCACCAACCTGAAACGCCTGTGAAGGAGGCTGCGAAGCGATGAGCCTCGAACCATTTGCCATTTCGAAGCCCTTGACGATGGGCGTGGAGCTGGAGCTCCAGATCGTCAACCGCCACGATTACGACCTGATGCCGGGGTCCAAGGACCTGCTGCGGGTGATGAAGGGCGAGACCGTGCCGGGCGATGTCACGCCCGAGATCACGGACAGCATGATCGAGCTCTGCACCAACGTCTGCACGAACTACGAGCAGGTGCTGGAGCAGCTGACCACCACGCGCGATGCGCTGGTGCGCAGCGCCGACCGGCTCAACCTGGGCCTGTCCGGCGGCGGCACGCATCCGTACCAGCATTGGAGCAAGCAGCGGATCTTCGACAAGCCGCGCTTCCAGGAGATCTCGTCGCTGTACGGCTACCTGAGCAAGCAGTTCACGGTGTTCGGGCAGCACGTGCACATCGGCTGCGAAGGTCCGGACCATGCGCTGCGGCTGCTGCACGGGCTGTCGCGCTTCATCCCGCATCTGATCGCGCTGTCGGCGTCCTCGCCGTACGTGCAGGGGAATGACACGGGCTTCCATTCGGCGCGCTTGAACTCGGTGTTCGCGTTCCCGCTGTCGGGGCGTGCGCCCTTCGTGCTGACCTGGGACGACTTCCTGGTGTTCTTCGAGAAGATGACCCACACGGGCGTCGTGAAGAGCATGAAGGACTTCTACTGGGACATCCGGCCCAAGCCCGAATTCGGGACGATCGAGGTGCGGGTGCTCGACACGCCGCTGACGATCGAGAAGGCGTCGGCGCTGGCGGCGCTGATCCAGTGCCTGGCGCGGTGGATCTCGCACGACAAGCCGTTCGAGCTGCACGAGGACGACTACCTGCCCTACACGTTCAACCGCTTCCAGGCGTGCCGGTTCGGGCTGGACGGGACCTTCGTCGATCCGAAGAGCGGCGAGCACCGCAGCTTGCGCGAGGACCTGAACGTCACGCTGCACGCGCTGGAGCCGCACGCGGTCGCGCTGAAGGCGGAACCGGCGCTGCGGTATGTCCGCGAGGAGATGCGCTGGCAGGGCAACGACGCGACGTGGGCGCGCGGGGTCGTGGAGAAGGAACAGCTGCTGAATGAGCTGGTGCGGCAGCAGTGCGAGCGCTGGGCGGGAAGGCCGGTGGGGACGGCGAGGTGATTGGCCAAACGGCGGCGCCCTTCACTGAGAGGGACGCCGCGGAGCTGCTACTCGAGGGAGGGAAGCGCGGCAATCTGCCTGCGTGCCGCTTCAGGCAGCTTGGCGCCCCATCAGCGTGACACGCTGCGTCGACTCCGTCAGCAGGCGCCCCTCCTCCAGCGCCTCACGAATGCCGAGCTCCTCCAGGGCATAGACGCCGTGGACGGAGCGCCAGAGAAATCCCTTGTCCTTGAGCGCATCCAGGGCCTGTTGAACGGTCTCGACGTTGATCGGTTCGTCGACATCATTGCCGTCGTCCTGCTCAATCACCAACCGGAAGGTCTCCAAAGTACGGTTCCAGAACGGTACGAACCGCCGGCCCTGTGCGGCCAGCACGCGGAGTACCGCCGACTGAAGCGGGCTGAGCAGTCCGATCAACGCCAGCAGGTTCTGAATGCGCGAATCGGCCCGTGACTCGATGGCCTCGGCAAACACCGCTGCAGCCTCTTCCGGGATCCAGTTGTCTCGCGAAGCAAGTGCGTTCAGGCCGATCTGCATCCATTCAGGCCGGTAACCCGAGCGCTCGAAGAGCGTGGACAACGCTCCCGCCTTCAACGCCGCGGAGGCCGGTGCACGCTTGCAAATCCAGTTCAGGTAGTCGACTCCGAGCGGCGGAAACTCCTTCATCGGAGCGCAGAAAAATGCCTGATCCTTCCATTCCACCAGCATGGCCAGCTTGTCGCGATTCGATCCGGTGGCCACGATCCGAAGGCCGTGGTGCGGCCCCATGTTCAGCTTGTCCCGAGCGGCCTTCAACGCATAGAGCGCGTTGCTTCCCTTGTCCGTCGTGATCGCATGCTGAGCCTCGTCGACGATGAGCACGATCATCCGTTGGCATTCATCTGAGAGCATGGCCAATGCCTTCGCCAACGACACCTGCTTTCCGAGGCCGACCCGATCCATGGTGAAGGCGACCCCACCCATGTTCACTCGCTCCATGCCGGCCGAACGCGCAAAGCGCATGACGACGCTGTCATGCCGCGCGAGTTCTTCGCGGATGGCTTCAATGATGACGTCACCGGGATCCTGGTCGCGCTCCTCCCAGAGGTCAGCGTAGATGACGATAGCGCCGCGGCGCTTCAGCTCGGGGCAGAGGTCCTGCTGCAAGAACGTCGACTTGCCGGTGCGACGACGGGCGCCGAGAAAAAGCCCGGACCGTGCAGGTGCAAGGTCGTCGTCCAGGATGTGGGTCGCCAGCTCTTGGGCCAGCGCGGTGCGATGGAAGATGGGCACGGGTTGCTTCTCCAGATCGATTCAACGAGGCTGAACGAGATCTCAACCGCCGCTCTCATCTGTCGAGCCGCAATCGGAATCACGAGTACGCATGCTCTGCGCATCGACCCGACCGCTCTCTGATTTAAATCAAAGACTTCTGGCGCATCCTTCCTAGGTGGGAGGAGGGTCAGGTATTGCCATCTACTGGCGCACCAACTTGAAGCGGACGCCTTGATCTCAGTCATGTGCTTGCCGTCAACGAAACCGCCCACGATCTCAGGCGAAGGGCCAGGTCTTGTGAGGTCGTCGACAGCCTCGTTGTCAGCCCTGCGCGTTGAGCTCTTCCAGTTGCTCCGGCGCTCCCACATTCGCCCACGGCCCTGTGTAGAGCTCTGCCGTCACCGCCCGCGCGTTGATGGCGCGATCGAGGCTCGCGCGGATGCGCTGATGCTGACCCGGCTGCACGCCGTCGAAGAACGCGCGCTTGTACAGGCCGATGTTGCTGTAGACCTCGAGGTCGCCATCGATCGTGGCGAAGCCTTCCGCGTCGATGCCGAAGTCGCCCGTCGGATGCCGCGGCTGCTTCGGCACGAACCACAGGTGCGCCAGCAGCGGACTCGCCGCGAAGGCCGGGGCCTTCGCCGCGTCGAACGCGAAGTCGGGAATGAAGATGTCCGCCGACACCGCCCAGAACGCGTCGTCGCCGTCCGCGCACAGCAGGTCCAGCGCCGTCGCGATGCCACCGCCCGTCTCCAGCGCACGGCCGTAGCGCTCGCCTTCGTGGCTGTAATGCAGCGTCACGCCGAATCGCGCGCCGTCGCCCAGCGTCGCTTCGAACTGCTCATGCAGCCACGCCGTGTTGATCACGATGTCCCGGATCCCGGCGCGCGCGAAGGCCTCGATGTGCCACTCGATCAGCGGCTTGCCCTGCACCTTCAGCAAGGGCTTGGGCGTGTGGTCGGTCAGCGGCCGCATGCGCTCGCCGCGCCCGGCCGCGAGGATCATGGCTCGCATCGTCAATCCACAAAATATCGAGCGCGAGTGTAGTGTTCTGCCTGACTGCTCGATCTAGTGACCCGCCGCGGACTCGCTTTGGGATGCACCGCTAGGCGCAAACCGGAGCCATAGCCCAGCTATGGCGAGGATTTGAAACAAAGCGGGGCGCCCAAAGCGAGTTCGCGGAGGGTCACTAGAATGCCGGGTTTGCCCCAACTGCCCGAGACCAACATGGCCGAGACCAGCGCTGCCGCCGTCGTCACCCCGAACACCACCCAGATGGCCAACGCCATCCGTGCCCTGGCGATGGACGCCGTCCAGCAGGCCAACTCCGGCCACCCGGGCGCCCCCATGGGCATGGCCGAAATCGGCGTCGCGCTGTGGAAGCGCCACCTGCGCCACAACCCGGCCAACCCGCAGTGGGCCGACCGCGACCGCTTCGTGCTGTCCAACGGCCACGGCTCCATGCTGATCTACGCCCTGCTGCACCTGACCGGCTACGACCTGCCGATCTCCGAGCTCAAGGCCTTCCGCCAGATGCACTCCAAGACCCCGGGCCACCCGGAAGTCGGCATCACCCCCGGCGTCGAGACCACCACCGGCCCGCTCGGCCAGGGCATCTCCAACGCCGTCGGCTTCGCGCTGGCTGAAAAGCAGCTCGCCAAGGAATTCAACCGCGACGGCCACGCCATCGTCGACCACCACACCTACGTCTTCCTGGGCGACGGCTGCCTGATGGAAGGCGTCAGCCATGAAGCCTGCTCGCTGGCCGGCTCGTGGAAGCTGAACAAGCTGATCGCGATCTACGACGACAACGGCATCTCCATCGACGGCCAGGTCGGCCCCTGGTTCGGCGACGACACCGCCAAGCGCTTCGCCGCCTACGGCTGGAACGTCGTCGGCCCGGTCGACGGTCATGACGTCGACGCCGTCGACGCCGCCATCGCGCTGGCCAAGACCAGCAAGGACAAGCCGTCGCTGATCATCGCGAAGACCCACATCGGCAAGGGCAGCCCGAACCGCGCCAACACCTCCAAGGCCCACGGCGAACCGCTCGGCGCCGAGGAAATCAAGCTGACCCGCGAAGCGCTGGGCTGGTCGCACGAGCCCTTCGTGCTGCCCGCCGAGGTCTACGCCGACTGGGATGCAAAGGACGCCGGCACCGGCTTCGAGAAGGCCTGGGACGACAAGTTCGACGCCTACGCCACGCAGTTCCCGGAACTGGCCGCCGAGTTCTCCCGCCGCATCGCCGGCGTGCTGCCGCCCAACTTCGCCGACGTCGCCGCGCAGGCCGTCATCGGCGCGCATGAGAAGGCCGAGACCGTCGCCTCCCGCAAGGCCAGCCAGATCGCGCTGGAAGCCTTCACCGCCGCGATGCCCGAGCTGCTGGGCGGCTCGGCCGACCTGACCGGCTCCAACCTGACCAACACCAAGAGCACGCCCGCCTTCCGCCTGGAAGAGGACGGCAGCTCCAACGGCGGCCGCCACATCAACTACGGCGTGCGTGAGTTCGGCATGGCCGCGATCATGAACGGCGTCGCGCTGCACGGCGGCTTCATCCCCTACGGCGGCACCTTCCTGACCTTCAGCGACTACAGCCGCAACGCCATCCGCATGGCCGCGCTGATGAAGCAGCGCGTGATCCACGTGTTCACGCACGACTCCATCGGCCTGGGCGAAGACGGCCCGACCCACCAGTCCGTCGAGCACGTCTCGAGCCTGAGACTGATCCCCGGCCTGGACGTCTGGCGTCCCGCCGACACCGCTGAAACGGCCGTCGCTTGGACGCTGGCCCTGGCCAACAGCCAGCGCCCCAGCGTGCTCGCGCTGAGCCGCCAGAACCTGCCCTACCTGAAGAAGTCGGGCGAGGCCGTCGACGCCATCACCACCGGCGGCTACGTGCTGAGCGAGCCGGCCGACGTCGGCCTGAAGAAGAAGGCGCAAGCCGTGCTGATCGCCACCGGCTCGGAAGTGCAACTGGCCATCGCGGCCCAGCAGCAGCTGGCCGTGGCCGGCATCCCGGTGCGCGTCGTCTCGATGCCCTGCACGAGCCTGTTCGACCGCCAGGACGCCAAGTACAAGAAGGGCGTGCTGCCGGAAGGCCTGCCGCGCGTCGCCATCGAGGCCGGCGTCACCGACCTGTGGTGGAAGTACGGCGTCTCGGCCGTCGTCGGCCTGGACAGCTACGGCGAATCGGCCCCGGCCAACGTGCTGTTCAAGCACTTCGGCTTCACGCCGGAGAACGTCGTCGACACCGTCAAGGTGGTGCTGGGCAAGGCGCGTCTGAAGGGCTGAGCGACGTTTCACACGTGTCTCGCGCTGGGCTTTTCCAGCACGACAGCAAGAGGTGCCTCGCGCACCTCTTTTCACGTCCGGACTTCCGCGCTCGATGCCGCCGATGTCGACGACAAACGCAGCGCTTGCCTGCGTTCCCCCTCCGAAGGGGGTCTCGATTCGAGAGCTCCCCCGCATAGACTGCGCGACGCCCGCCGGCGTGCTCAGCCGCGTTCGGGTCAGGGACAAGACTCGAATCCAGGGAGCACGATGACACGGCATCTCTTCGCGCGCGCCTCCGGTGCGCTTCTTTCGTGGGCGATCGCCGGCGGCGCGATGGCCGCGGCCGGCGCCACGGATGTCAGTCCGCCGTCGCCGGCCCGATCGCTCAGTTGCCTGCAGCGGCCGGAAGAGCCGCCGAAGTTCCCCGAGCGCGGGAACTACGATCGCACCAGCGGCTTCGCCCGCGTCAAGCTCAGGTTCGTCGCGCCGGACCGGCCGCCCGAGGTCCAGCTGCTGACCAACTCGCTGCGCGAGGACATGCTCGACGTCGTCACGCGCCATGTCGATCGCTACCGCCTGCCCTGTCTTCAGCCGACCGACGGCACCGTCAGCGCGGTGCAGGAGTTCGAGTTTTCCAACACCCAGAAGGCACCGCTGCCGCTGGGGCCCGACGACACCACGCCGCGCGGACGACTGGACCTCTGCTACACGCGTCCGAAGCAGGACATGATCTTCAACGTGATGAACGCCGGTCGCGAGGTCAACAACATCGTCATCACGATGACCTTCGCCGGCGACGGCGAGCAGCCGCCGGAGGTCAAGGTCCTGCATGCGGAGGCCGTGCCGTTTGCCGTCGACACGGTCGTCGAGTGGGCGCGCCTGTCCCGCATGTCGTGCCGCAAGGCGGGCGAGCCGCCCGTCGTGCTCCAGCAGATGTTCAGGCTGTATCCGCCCGGGCGGGCGCGCAAGGTCCTCAAGGTCGAACAACTGGACCTCGTCGACTTCCTCGCCATGACCGAGAACCCCCATGCCGAGGACGTCCGCTTCGACTTCGACACGATGGCCTGCCCGTTCAACGTGAACTACACGATGTATGGCCCCTCCCTGCCCAACGAGGTCACCGATGGCGAGAAGAAGCCGGACCGCGCGATCTTCATCGACTGGCTGGCCCGGCAGCACCTGAAATTCTCGTCGCCGAAGCAGGCCCGCGCCCTCTTCGGCGAGGACCTCCAGATCCGCGTGCCTTGCGGCCGGCTGGACCTCCGGGCCAAGACCTGACCCCTCGGGTCGCCGGGGTGGCGACGCCTTCGGCCCTCACCCCATCTTCACGGCAAGCCCCCTAGACTGCGCCCGCCCTCCGACGGCCAGTGGCCGGCGTGCGGAGCGGACGACAAGACCAACAGGAGGAACACGATGACACGGCATCCCTTCGCCGCCGCCCTGGGCGCGCTCGGCCTGCTGGCCGCCTTGCTGGCGGGCGCGCCCGCCCGCGCCCAGCAGAACGACATCAGCGTCGCGCCCGCCGACCCCGCCACCAGCCCGCTGCGCTGCCTGCAGGCCCCGGCCGCGCTGGCGTACCCCGCGGAGCCGCACCGGCTGAACCTCGGCGGCACCGTGCGCGTCGCCCTCGCCTTCACCGCGCCCGACCAGGCGCCACAGGTCGAGGTCCTCGCCCGGTTCGGCGACGAGCGCCTCCTCAACGCCGTGCGGGCCCATGTCGCCACCTACCGGCTCCCCTGCCAGGCCGCCGGACAGCCGACGGTCCGCGCGGTCCAGACCTTCCTGTTCCGCCCGCAGGACGCCGTGCCGGTCCACTGGTCCCATCCGGTCGAGGAAGAGGATCCCGTCCGCCTGCGCGCCATGCGCGAGTGCCTGCGCACGCCCGCCGAGCGACTCGAGGTCGGCGCCTCGAAGTTCGATCGCAGGACCATCAGCAATGTGCTCACGCGCATGACCTTCACCGCGCCGGACCAGCCGCCGCAGGTCGAGGTGCTGTACAGCTCCGCCGGTGGCAACACGCAGGACGCCTTCCTCGATCGCGTCCGCGAGTACCGCCTGCCCTGCCTGGCGCCGGACGACCGGCCGGTCAGCTTCCTCCAGCAGATGGTCTACCGCCGCAACGACGCGGGCCGCTCGGTCTTCAAGGACCAGGTCACGCTCGGCGAGTTCCTGTCCAACATCAAGGACATCCGCCGGCAGCAGGTCGAGTTCGACTTCAACACCATGCATTGCCCGTTCACCGTCGCCTGGACGCTGGGCAAGCCCGCCGTGGCCAACCGCGTCGGCGAGATCGGCGAGCGCGACCGCAACCGCGCGGAGTTCCTGAGCTGGCTGGCCGGGCTGCAGATGGACCTCACGCCCGAACGCTTCGAGCGCCTCCTCGGCCGCATGGTGAAGATCGACGTCGCCTGCGGCACCTTGCGGCTGCAGCCCGCCGCCACCGCGAGCACCGCAGCGCCCTGACGGGCCCTGGCGCCTCCCGAAGCGCGCTGGAGCCCCCAGGGCGCCGGCGCCGTAACCGCTGGTCGCCGAGGGATGTAATCCGGTAACCCGTTCGAAACGTCGGGCGTCGACTATCTGTTCAAATCGAAGGTTCCCGGCGACCCGGCCGGCTGCCATCGCACGCTTGTCGTGGCAGCCCCGCTCGGCGCCGGACCGAACACCTCCGCGGCGCGACGTCCACTGGCTGGGCGACGCGCCCATGACGTCATCGATTCATTTCACTCGCAGGAGACTTTCCTCATGACCATCAAGATCGGTATCAACGGGTTCGGTCGCATCGGCCGCATGGTGTTCCGCGCCGCCGTGGCGAACTTCAAGGACATCCAGATCGTCGCCATCAACGACCTGCTCGAGCCCGATTACCTGGCCTACATGCTGAAGTACGACAGCGTCCACGGCCGCTTCGACGGCGACGTGGCGGTCGACGGCAACACGCTGATCGTCAACGGCCAGCGCATCCGCCTGACCCAGGTCAAGGATCCCGCCGAGCTGAAGTGGAACGAGGTCGGCGCCGACATCGTCGTCGAAGCCACCGGCCTGTTCCTGACCAAGGAAACCGGCGAGAAGCATCTGACCGCCGGCGCCAAGAAGGTGATCATGTCGGCCCCGTCCAAGGACGACACCCCGATGTTCGTCTACGGCGTCAACGACAAGACCTACGCCGGCCAGGCCATCATCTCCAACGCCAGCTGCACGACCAACTGCCTGGCCCCGCTGGCCAAGGTGCTGAACGACAAGTGGGGCATCAAGCGCGGCCTGATGACCACCGTGCACGCCACCACCGCCACCCAGAAGACCGTCGACGGCCCGTCCAACAAGGACTGGCGCGGCGGCCGCGGCATCCTCGAGAACATCATCCCGTCGTCGACCGGCGCCGCCAAGGCCGTGGGCGTCGTGATCCCCGAGCTGAACAAGAAGCTGACCGGCATGTCCTTCCGCGTGCCGACCTCCGACGTCTCGGTCGTCGACCTGACCGTCGAGCTCAACAACAACGCCACCTACGCCGAGATCTGCGCCGAGATGAAGGCCCAGAGCGAAGGCGCCCTAAAGGGCGTGCTGGGCTACACCGAGGACAAGGTCGTCGCCACCGACTTCCGCGGCGACCCGCGCACCTCCATCTTCGACGCCGACGCCGGCATCGCGCTGGACGGCACCTTCGTCAAGCTGGTGTCCTGGTACGACAACGAGTGGGGCTACTCGAACAAGGTGCTCGAGATGGTCAAGGTCGTCGCCAAGTAAGGCGAACCCGGCGATCGGGCGGTCTCTCTGCCGCCTTCCCGAAGCCCCGCCCCGGCGGGGCTTTTCGTTTCCGCCGCGGCACGCCGCAGGTGCTGCCTGGCGGCCCGGAATCCGCGCGGATACGATCGGTCACCAATTTCCAGCGTGCCGGCCTCTCCTTGCGTGAGGAATCCCCCTTTGGAGGTGGCGTCTGGCAGCAACTGTGTCGTGGCATTAGCAATTTCTTAGCGACCTCCCCCTAAACTGGTCAGCTCAGTTTTGTGGAGTTTCCGCATGTCCGTGCTGTGTTTGCCGAAGCGTCTGGCCGCTGCCGCCGCCGTACTCGGGTTGTTCGGAATCGGCAGCGCGGGCGCGGCCACCGCCACCGCCCTCAAGCCCGATCAGCAGCCCGACTTCGCGCGGGTGATCGTGCGCTTCAAGCCGCAGGCGGATGCGGTGAAGGCCAGACCGCTCGCCATGCGCGCCACCTCTGCCGAAGCGAAGGACATCGCGCAGGTGCGCGGCACGACCTTGGGCCTGCGTCACGCCGCCACGCTGCAGGCGCGGCGCAGCCTGGACAACCGCACCCACGTCTACACCGCCAACGGCATGAGCTCGGCCGAACTCGCCAAGCGGCTTGCCGCCGACAGCGAGGTCGAGTCGGTCGAGGTCGACCGCTGGTGGAAGCGCTATGCCGTGCCCAATGACGAGTTCTACGCGACCGCCGCCAGCAAAGGCGTCGCCGCGGGCCAGTGGTACCTCAAGGCGCCTGATTCGACGGTGCTCTCGTCGATCAACGCCCCCGCCGCCTGGGACAAGTCCACCGGCACGGGGGTCGTCGTCGCGGTCCTCGATACCGGCGTGCGCATGGATCATCCCGACCTGGCCGGACAGTTCGTCCAGGGTTACGACCTGATCGGCTTCAGCAGCGGGACCACCGCCATCGCGAGCGCCAATGACGGCGACGGCGCCGACAACGACCCGAGCGATCCCGGCGACTGGGTCGACCAGTCCGACATCACCAGCGGCCGGCTCGGCTCCAGCTGCACCGCCGACGACATCGGGACCAGCTCCTGGCACGGCACGCGCGTGGCGGGCCTGATCGCGGCCGTCACCAACAATGGCCAGGGCATGGCCGGCTTGGCCTATGGCGCCAAGGTCCAGCCGGTGCGCGTCCTCGGCAAGTGCGGCGGCTGGGCTTCGGACATCGCCGCCGGCATGCGCTGGGCGGCGGGCGTCGACGTGCCGGGCCTGCCCACGAACGCCACCCCGGCCAAGGTCATCAACATGAGCCTGGGCGGTGACGGGGCCTGCTCCTCGACCTACCAGGACGCGATCACCGCAGCGTACAACAAGGGGACTTCGGTCGTCGTCGCGGCCGGCAACGGCGTCGAGAACGACGATCCGACCAAGGAGGGCGGCATCGCCGTCGGTACGCCGGCGAATTGCGCCAACGTGATCGCGGTGGCCGGTCTGCGGCATGCCGGCACCAAGGTCGGATTCTCCAACCTCGGCCCGCAGGTGACGATCAGCGCGCCCGGCGGCAACTGCGTCAATGACGCGAACGGTCCCTGCCTGTATCCGATGTTGACCACCACAAACAGTGGTGCGACAACTCCGGCAGCCAACAGCAATGCGTTCAACTTCGGTGGTTTCGGCACGAGTTTCTCCACGCCGCTGGTCAGCGCCACGATCGCGCTGATGCTGCAGGTGGATCCGACGCTGACACCGGCGAAGATCAAGGCCGCGTTGCAGTCGTCGGCCCGGGCCTTCCCGCCGGCCGCCGCAGGGGTTGCGCAGTGCGTGGCCGGCAACAGCACGCAGCCGCAGCTCGAATGCAACTGCACGACGAGCACCTGCGGCGCGGGCATGCTGGATGCGAATGCGGCGGTCGTTGCGGTCACGCCGACGACGACGACGCCCACGACTCCGACAACCCCGACCACGCCCACCGACACGTCGTCGGGCGGCGGCGGTGGTGGTGGTGCGATGAGCGGCCTGTGGCTGGCCGCGCTGGGTCTGGCGATCGTGGCGCTGCGCTGGCCGAAGCCACGTCTGGCCAGGATCCGCTCGAAGTAATCGAGCCCAGCACCCGACGAAGTCCCCGGTGGCAAAACCGGGGCAGTACGGAAATCGTGAGGGACGGTGAGGCGTGAGGTTTCAGCGCTTGCCGCTGGGGCCTCATGCCTCGGCGGCCAACGCTCCCAACGGGACAGAGGGTCAGGCCTTGCGGTCAGCGGCCAGCGCCCGAACCCGATCCGTTCGCGGCGCTTGCTGCGGACGATGCGGCAGGCGCCTGCACCGCGCAGTCCTTGCGCTTCTCGCCCCATGGCGGATTGGCCAGCGCATTCAGCTTCCCGGCCTGGGTGCCGTCCAGCCGAGCCAGCCTCAGCGTCGTCTGCTGCAGGGGCTCCTGCAGCCGCATCACGCGCAGGCCCTTGTAGTTGCGCTTGGTCATGCCATCGAGTGCGGCCAACGCGGCCGCTTCGCTGTCGTGCTTGCTGAGCACCAGCGTCGGTTGTTCGTCGGGGAAGCCCTGCAGCGGCTCGAAGGCGATCTTGGCGCCGCGGTAGGTCTCTTCCTTGCGTTCGCGGAAGTCCTTGCTGGGCATCTTGATCGTGGCCAGCGCCCACACGCCGCCGCTGTTGATGGCCGTGGTCTCGATCGAGGACGCGGGAATCCCGGCCCCTGACAGCGCCGCGTTCGCGCGCTTGAGCAGCTCATCGCCGATCAGCGGGCCCAGTTCCAGGCACGACCGCGCCGTGAGCTGCGTGACGGCCGTCTGGTTGAGCAGCGACAGCCGCTCCGGGTTGATCTGCTGGTCCAGGCGCGGCGCGGCGGGTGCCATGCCGGCGACCCATCCCTTGTTCCACGCGAACACCAGCACGTTGACGACGAAGAGCAGGACGACCGCGGCACGCAGCATCGTGGCTTACCCCTGTCCGGCGGAGGCGCCGCCGAGCCGCACGCTGACTTCGCCGCCACTGACGGTCTGGCGGCCCTGCGGGGTGTCGATCAGCAGTTCGCCGCGGTCGTTGACACCCGCGCCCGTCCCTTCCAGCAGCCCGGCGGTGATCGCCTTGCCCTGCAGCAGGTCGCGGCGCGCGAAGCGCTCGCGCCAGGCACCGAAGCCGCTCTGCGGGAATGCCGCCAGCGCCTTCACCAGCACCGGCGCCAGCCGCGCCAGCGCCTCCGGCGGCGTGACGTCGGGGATCAGTTCCTGCAGGCAGGCGAAGCCGGTGTTGAGCTGCGACTCCGCGACCTTCGCGCGGTCCGACACGTTGAGGCCCACGCCGACCACAGCCATGCGGGAACTGCCGGCGGGCACCGTCTCGATCAGGATGCCGCCGAGCTTGCGTTCGTCGAGCCACAGGTCGTTGGGCCACTTCAGGCCCAGGCGGCTGCCATCGGGGTCGAGCGCCTCGGCGATCGCCGCGCCGACGACCAGCGACAGCCCGGACCAGTCCGCGACCTCCACCGGCATCGACAGCGAGAAGGTCAGCGACGCGCCGGCCGTGCTGTGCCAGGCGCGGCCCTGCCGGCCGCGGCCGTGGGTCTGGTGCTCGGCGATCAGCAGGCAGGGGTGCAGGTCGTGCTGGCGGCGCCCGTACGGACGATCGCCTGCACGACCGGCGGCCACGGTGCCCTCGTCGCGGCGCACGCGCTCGATCAGCGTGGCGTTGGTCGATTCGACCCGCGCCAGCACCTCGATGCTGAGCCCCGGCAGCAACGGCTCCAGGTCTTGCCACAGGGCCTCTGCGCCCCAGTTCTGATGTTCTTGCATCGCCGCGAATGTGATCTTGCGATCCCGTCTTGGTCTTCCCGGGCCGAGCAGCCCGGTGGTCGTGAATGGTCGGAGTCTAGAGGGAGATGGTCCCCGCCCGGGCGCCCGCACCGTGAATCGGTGGCTGTAGGACCTGACAGGGTCCTGCGGCGACCGCCAATGCCCCTGCGGCGCGCGGGGACCCGCCGCTCAGCGTTTCCTGTCCTTGGGCGCCAGCATCGTGCCCCGGCAGCCCGGCGTGCCGCACCGGCATTCGAACCGCTTCTTCAGCTTGGGCGTATAGCGCTCATCGATCACCAGACCATAGTCGTAGAACAGCTCCTCGCCAGGGGAAATGTCCGTCAGCGCATGGATGAACACCCGGCCGTCCGCCTCGCGGGCCTCGCAGTTGGGGCTGCAGGCGTGGTTGATCCAGCGTGCCTGGTTGCCGTCCACCGCGGCGTCGATGACCCCGCCGGTCTCAAGGTGAAAGTAGAAGGTATGGTCCGGCTGCGACGGATCGTGCGGATGACGTTCCAGTGCCTCGTCCCAGTCGATGCGCTCGCCCTTGTATTCGATCAGCCTCTCGCCGGCCTGCAGCGGCACCAGCGCGTACACGCCGCGGCCGTGCACGCCGGACGCCCGGACCTGGATCCGGGCGCCGCGCTTCGTGGCGGGCGGTGCGACGGCGGCGTCGGTGGGGGCGGGAACACTCGGAGCGGGGCGCGGTTGCGGCATGGAGCGAGTCCGGTACATTGAATTCATGGGTGCGCGCGCGTGTACACACGTACGTAGGCGCGTGAGCGCGCGAGGCCGGATTGTAGGCAGACGTTCATGAACATCTTGGACGCCTGAACGAAGAGGAAAGAAGCAAGCGCATGAGCAAGGCATTGGTGATCGCGGAAAAGCCGTCGGTGGCCCAGGACATCGTCAAGGCGCTGACCGCGCTGTCGGGCAAGTTCGAGAAGCACGACGAGTATTTCGAGAACGACGACTACGTCGTCAGCTCCGCCGTGGGCCACCTGGTGGAGATCAAGGCGCCGGAGGAGTTCGACGTCAAGCGCGGCAAGTGGAGCTTCGCCCACCTGCCGGTGATCCCGCCCCATTTCGATCTGAACCCGATCGACAAGAGCAAGGGCCGGCTCAACGCGCTGGTCAAGCTGATCAAGCGCAAGGACGTGACCTCGCTGATCAACGCCTGTGACGCGGGGCGCGAAGGGGAGCTGATCTTCCGCCTGATCGTCCAGTACGCCGGCACGGCCAAGGCGCAGGTGGCCAAGCCGGTGAGCCGGCTGTGGCTGCAGTCGATGACGCCGCAGGCGATCCGCGACGGCTTCGAGCGCCTGCGCACCGACCAGCAGATGCTGCCGCTGGCCGACGCGGCGCGTTGCCGCTCGGAAGCCGACTGGCTGGTGGGCATCAACGGCACGCGGGCGATGACCGCGTTCAACTCGCGCGACGGCGGATTCTTCCTGACCACCGTGGGCCGCGTGCAGACGCCGACACTGTCCATCGTGGTCGAGCGCGAGGAGAAGATCCGCAAGCACGTCTACCGCGACTACTGGGAGATCCGCGGCAACTTCGACGCCGAGGCCGGCCAGTACGAGGGCAAGTGGTTCGACACCGCGTTCAAGAAGAACGCCGACGATCCCGAACAGCGCGCCGACCGCGTGTGGACGCAGGCCGAGGCCGACGCCATCGCCGCCGCCGCGCTGGGCCAGCCCGCCACGGTGACCGAGGAATCCAAGCCCAGCACGACGGCCAGTCCCGGCCTGTACGACCTGACGACGCTGCAGCGCGAGGCCAACTCGCGCTTCGGCTTCTCGGCCAAGACGACGCTGGGCCTGGCGCAGGCGCTGTACGAGAAGCACAAGGTGCTGACCTACCCGCGGACCGACTCGCGCTACCTGCCCGAGGACTACCTGATCGTCGCCCAGGACACCGCGCGCATGATCGCCAGCGCGAACATGCCCGGCCCGTTGCAGCCGCTGGCGCAGCACGCGCGCACCGCCCTGGACAAGGGCTACATCAAGCCGACGAAGAAGGTCTTCGACAACGCCAAGGTGTCGGATCACTTCGCGATCATCCCGACGCTGCAGGCGCCCAGCAGCCTGACCGAGGCCGAAGCCAAGCTCTACGACATGGTCGTCAAGCGCTTCCTGGCGGTGTTCTTCCCGCCGGCCGAGTTCCAGGTCACGACGCGCATCTCGACGGTGAAGACCGCGGAGAAGTCGTATGCCTTCCAGACCAACGGCAAGGTGCTGGTGAAGCCGGGCTGGCAGGCCGTCTACGGCAAGGAAGCCACCGACGAGAACGCCGAGCCGGGCACCAGCGGCGCGATGCTGGTGCCGGTGAAGGCCGGCGAGGTCGTGCGCACCGAAAGCACCGACGTGAAGGCGCTGGTGACCAAGCCGCCGGCGCGCTACACGGAAGCGACGCTGCTGTCGGCGATGGAAGGCGCGGGCAAGCTGGTCGACGACGACGAGCTGCGCGAGGCCATGGCCGAGAAGGGCCTGGGCACGCCGGCCACGCGCGCCGCGATCATCGAAGGCCTGCTGGCCGAGAAGTACATGCTGCGCGAAGGCCGGGAGATGATCCCGACCGCCAAGGCCTTCCAGCTGATGACGCTGCTGCGCGGCCTGGGCGTCGACGAGCTGTCCAAGCCCGAGCTGACCGGCAACTGGGAGTTCCAGCTGTCCGAGATGGAGAAGGGCCGCCTCAAGCGCGAGGACTTCATGGCCGAGATCGCCGCAATGACCGAGAAGGTCGTGCGCAAGGCCAAGGAGTACGACCGCGACACCATCCCCGGCGACTACGCGACGCTGAAGACGCCGTGCCCGAAGTGCGGCGGCGTGGTCAAGGAGAACTACCGCCGCTTCACCTGCACCGGCAAGAGCGGCAATGCCGAAGGCTGCGGCTTCTCCATCCCCAAGATCCCGGGCGGCCGCAGCTTCGAGCTGGCCGAGGTGGAGACCTTCCTGCGCGACAAGAAGGTCGGCCCGCTGGAGGGCTTCCGCTCCAAGGCCGGCTGGCCCTTCACGGCCGAGCTGGCGCTGGTCTTCGACGCCGAGATCGACAACTGGAAGCTGGAGTTCGACTTCGGCGAGGACGCCAAGAAGGCCGAGGAGAACGGCGAGCCGGTGGACTTCAGCGGCCACACCGCGCTGGGCCACTGCCCGAAGTGCAACGGCCGCGTCTTCGACTTCGGCAGCAACTACGTGTGCGAGCACGCGGTCGGCGACAAGATCACCTGCGACTTCAAGAGCGGCAAGATCATCCTGCAGCAGCCCATCGAGGCCGAGCAGATGACCAAGCTGCTGGCGACCGGCAAGACGGACCTGCTGGAGAACTTCGTCTCCAACAAGACGCGCCGCAAGTTCAAGGCCTTCCTCGCCTACGACAAGAAGGAGGGCAAGGTGATGTTCGAGTTCGAGCCGCGCGCCGCCAAGCCGGGCGCGAAGACGGCCGGGAAGCCGGCCGCCAAGGCTCCCGCGAAGACAGCGGCCAAGACCGCCGCAAAACCGGCGGCCAAGAAGGTCGCCGCGAAGAAGGCGACGGCCAAGGGCTGAGCGCCTTTCCGGCCTGTCCTCGAGGCGCCCTGCGGGGCGCCTTTTTCATGGCGACCGCACCGGGTGATCGCGCCGGGTGATCGCACCGGGTGATCGCACCAGGGACCGTCCCTGACGGCGTCAGCGCAGGAAGCCGTCCCCGCCCAGCGCGGGCTGCGCCCGCAGCCCCGCGGCCATGTGGTCGATCAGCAGCCGCAGCGGCGCGGGGACGCGCCGTCCCGCGGCATGCACGAGATGGACCGGCGCGGCGGGCCGTTCGTGGTCCGCCAGCACGATGCGCAGCCGGCCGTCGCGCAGCTCGTCCACGACCTGGTAGATCTGGCAGCGCACCAGTCCCACCCCGGCCACCGCCGCGGCGATGCCCGCGGCGTTGTCGTTGACCATCAGCGTCGGCGTCAGCGCCAGCACGCCGTCGCGCAGGCGCCAGGGCGTCATGTTCTGGCCGTCGAAGTAGCTGGCCACGATGCGATGGTCGGCGAGTTCCCGCGGCGTGCGGGGCTCGCCGGCGCGCGCCAGGTAGTCCGGGGACGCCACGATCACCCGCCGCATCGCGCCCACAGGCACGGCGGTCAGGCCGGAGTCCGGCAGGTGGGCGATCCGCACGGCCAGGTCCTGCGCCTCTTCCAGCAGCGACACGACGCGGTCGACGAGCAGCAATTTCAGCCGGATCCGCGCGTGCGCCTGGAGGAAGCTCGTCGCCAGCGGCGCGACATGCAGGCGTCCGAACATCGACGGCGCCGTCAGCGACAGCAGACCCGTCGGCTCGGTCTGCGCGCCGGCGGCCGCGGCCTCCGACTCGTCGAGGTCGCCCAGGATGCGGCGGCAATCGATGACGAAACGCTCGCCTGCCTCCGTCAGCCGGACCGAGCGCGTGCTGCGCTGGAACAGCTGGACGCCGAGGCGCTGCTCCAGCGACGCGATGGCGCGCGTGGCCGCGGGCGCCGAGCAGCCGAGGCGGCGCGCGGCGGCGGCGAAGCTCTGCGTGTCGGCCACGGCGACGAAGCAGCGCAAGCGCTCGAGCTGGTCCATGGGCTCACGGCGCGCCGGTGGAGAGAGCCGCGCCTCATTATTTCGACAGCTGCAATTCTGAATGATCGCCGACCAAGATTCTCGTCAGCGACTGCAAGAGATACGGTAGAGGCTTCCAACGACCTCCGCCGGAGCCCTCCCCGATGAACGCCCCCGTCCTCCGCCCGCCCGCCCCGTTCCGCCTGCACCGCGTGGCGGCATCCGGCCATTGCCATCGCGTCGAGCTGCTGCTCTCCCTGCTCGACCTGCCGTACACGGTGGTCGACATCAGCCTGCGCGATGGCGATCAGCGGCTGCCCGCCTTCGTCGCGATGAATCCGCTGAGCCAGGTGCCGGTGCTGGAGGACGGCGACCTCGTGCTGCCGGAGAGCAACGCCATCCTGGTCTACCTCGCCACGCGCTACGCCCCCGAGGCCGGCTGGCTGCCGCGCGACGCGATCGAGGCCGCCTGGCAGCAGCGGTGGTTCAGCCTGTCGGTGAGCCTGCTCGGACCGGGCGCGGCGACGCCGCGCTTCCGCGCGCTGACCGGGCTGGAGGTCGATCCCGACTCCCTGACGCTGGGACACCGGCTGTTCGCGATGGTCGAGGAGCAGCTCTCGCGCACGGCCTTCCTCGTCGCCGACCGGCCGACGCTGGCCGACGTGGCCTTCTACGGCTACACGGCCCAGGCCCCCTGGGCGGCGTGTCGCTGAGCGACTATCCGCGACTGCGCGGCTGGCTGGCGCGCATCGAGGCGCTGCCCCGCTTCAAGCCGCTGCCCGACAGGTTCTGAGGCCCGGCCATGGACACGACCTGGCACCCCGGCGAGCAGGCGCTGCAGGAAGCGGTCGGCATCCGCGAGCGCATGGCCGAGATCGGCGCGCAGGTCGTCCGCGACCACATGCCCGACCAGCACCGCGAGCTGTTCGGCAAGCTGCCCACGATGCTGCTCGGCGCGATCGACGCCGCCGGCCAGCCCTGGGCGACGATGCTGGCGGGTCCGCCCGGCTTCGTCACGACGCCGGATGACCGGACGATGGCGCTGGCCCCGGCGCTCGACAGCCAGGATCCCGTGCTCGCCGCCTTGCGGGCGCGGGGGCCGGGCGCGCCGGTGGGGCTGCTCGGCCTCGAGCCGCACTCGCGCCGGCGCAACCGGATGAACGGGCGCCTGGTCTCGCTGTCGGGCGACGGCCTGTCGGTCGGCGTGGTGCAGAGCTTCGGCAACTGCCCGAAGTACATCCAGGCGCGGGAGCCCCTGGCCTGGGACGACACCCCGCCCGAGCTGGCGCAGCCGCTGGGCACGGCGCTCGACGACGGCGCGCTGGCGCTGATCGAGGCGGCGGACACGCTGTTCATCGCCAGCGCCTCGGCGCCGGTGCCCGGCGACGGGCGCTCGGACGGCGTGGACGTCTCGCACCGGGGGGCCGCCGGGCTTCCTCCGGGTCCAGCGCCGGCTGGATGGCGGCATCGCGCTCTGGATGCCGGAGTTCCCCGGTAACCGCTTCTTCATGACGCTGGGCAACCTGCTGCGCCATCCGCGCGCGGGGCTGCTGATCCCGGACTACGCCCGCGGCGAGCTGCTGCACCTGGCCGCCGAGGCCGACGTCACCTGGAACGACGACGTGAAAGGCCTGACCCTGCGCATCACCGGGGGCCTGCGCCGCCGCGGCGCCCTCCCCTGGCGCTGGAGCGAGGCGCGGCTCGCGCCGCAGTTCACCGCCGCCCCGCCGACACCGCGTTAGTCCCCGTCCGGAACCGGTGGGCGCCGGAGGACCTTTCGCGCTCCCCCAAATCGCAACCCGTGAAATCCTGGGGGGTCGGTTCGTGCCTCAAGCCCCGGACGCGCCTCGCATTTGCGCGACACTCGACCGCAAACAATTTTGCGATTCAGGAGAGGGCATGCGGTCATGGGTCGATCGACGCTGAGCATCCAGACGCGGCTGGTCGCCGCGCTGAGCCTCAGCGCGACGGTGCTGGTGGGCTTGATCGGCCTGTACTGGGTCGACCGCCACGAGCACGAACTCAACACGGCGCTGGTCGAGCGCCAGCAGCGCATGGCGCAGCTGGTCGCGCGCGGCTTCGCGGAGCCCGTCTGGAACCTGGACAGCGCCGCGCTGTCGGAACTGCTGGACGCGGTGATGGCGGATCCGGAGGTCCAGTCGATCTCGCTGGCCGCCCCTGGACTGGAAACGCTGCAGCGCACGCGCCAGACGCCGGCCGTGCGTCCCCTGACGCTGGAATTCGAACTCAGCCACCGCGCCGGGACGCAGGGCCCGGCGGGCGCGCTGGGCCGCGCCACGCTGGTGTACACGCGCCACTACATCGACCAGACGCTGGGCGAGACGCGCCGGCTGGTCGCCAGCCTGCTGGCGACGGTGCTGCTGGCGATCGCGCTGACCAGCTACGTGCTGGTGCGGCGGCTGGTGGAACGCCCGGTCTCGCGCCTGCGCGGACTGGCGCAGCGCGTCGCGAGCGGTGAGCTCGGCGCGCACATCGAGCCCGAACACGCCGACGAGATCGGCGACCTGACCGAGCAGCTCAACGCGATGAGCGGCAAGCTGCGCGACTTCGCCGAAGGGCTGCGCAGCAGCGAGCAGCGCTACCGCAGCCTGTTCGAGAACGCCGCCGAAGGCATCTTCCAGGCCGACGGCCACGGGCGGCTGCTGCGCGTGAACAAGGCGCTGGCCCTGATGCTGGGACTGGGCCGTCCCGAGGACGCACAAGGCGCGACCCTGCAGCGCATGGTGCGCATCGAGCGCGACGAATACCGCCGGCTGGCGCGCGCGCTGGAGCGGCACCGCCTGCTGCAGCAGGTGCCGTTGCTGGTGACGACCCGCGAGGGCCGGGACCTGTGGGTGGAACTCAGCCTCCACCTGGTGCTCGACGGCGCGCCGCGCATCGAGGGCCTGGTCAGCGACATCACGCTGCGACGCCAGGCGGAGCAGGAACTGACGCAGCATCGCGACCATCTCGAGGAGCTGGTCACCGAGCGCACCGTCGAGCTGTCCCAGGCCAAGCAGCGCGCGGAGGCCGCGAACCAGGCCAAGAGCCGCTTCCTGGCCACGATGAGCCACGAGTTCCGCACGCCGCTGAACGCGATCCTCGGCTTCGCGCAGCTGCTGCAGATGGACAGCTCGCTCACGCAGGCCCAGCAGCAGCGGATCCGCCTGATGCGCGAATCGGGCGAACACCTGCTGGTGCTGATCACCGACCTGCTGGACGTCGCCAGCATCGAGGCCGGCAAGCTGACGCTGCAGCTGGCCCCGCTCGACCTGCGGGCGCTGCTGGAGATCTGCAGCGAATCGATGCGGCCGCGCGCGGCCGAGAAGGGCCTGACCTTCGCCGTGCAGCTGGACCCGCAACTGCCCTCGCGCGTGCGCGCGGACGGGCAGCGGCTGCGTCAGGTGCTGCTCAACCTGCTCTCCAACGCGGTGAAGTTCACCGACCATGGCCGTGTCGGCCTGGCCGTCGACATCGTCGCGCAGGGCCCCAGCAGCCTGGTGCTGCGCTTCACCGTCTCCGACACCGGCATCGGCATGGCGCCGGAGCAGATGGACCGCCTGTTCCAACCGTTCGAGCAGGTCGCCGACCAGTCGCGCCGCACCGGCGGCACCGGGCTCGGACTCGCGATCAGCCAGCAGCTGGTGCGGCTCATGGGCGGGGAGATCACGGTCGAGACCTCGCCGGACGAAGGCAGCCGGTTCAGTTTCGCGCTGGAACTGCCGCTGGCGTCCTGACCGGCGCTGTGCGCCCGACGCGCAGGGCGCGAAGGCGGAACGGCATACTCCTTCGCCATGACTGCCGTCCTGTTCTACAAGCTGCTGGCGATCTTCATCGCCGCAGGCATGGGCTGGTTCGTCGGGCACATGCGCTGGCTGGGCAAGGCCGGCGGCGAGAACGACCCGGCCCGCATCCTCTCGAACATCGCGTTCTACCTGTTCGTCCCCGCGCTGATGTTCCGCACGACCGCGCGCGTGGAGATCTCGGCACTGCCCTGGCTCACCGTGGCCGCGTTCTTCGCGCCGGTGGTGCTGATGCTGGCCGCCGTCTACCTGTACGAACGCAAGCGCCATCCCGAGAGCCCCGCCGCCCCGGCCGTGCGCAGCATCACCGCCAGCTTCGGCAACACGCTGCAGGTCGGCGTGCCGCTGGTGGCGGGGGTGTTCGGCGAGAGCGGCCTCGCGGTCCACATCACCGTGGTCAGCCTGCATGCGCTGACGCTGCTGACCATCGCCACCGTCCTCGTCGAGATGGACCTGGCCCGCCACACCAGCGGCGGCGCGAGCCTGAAGCGCACCCTCCTCACGACGATGCGCAACACCGTCATCCATCCGGTGGTGCTGCCGGTGCTCTGCGGTTTCGCGTGGCACGCCACCGGGATCCCGCTGCCGGCCGTGCTCGACGAGGTGCTGCAGATGCTCGGCAGCGCGGTGGTGCCGCTGTGCCTGGTGCTGATCGGGATGTCGCTGTCCTACTACGGCCTGCCGCGCGGGGCGATGCGCACGCTGCTCGGCCTGGCCGCGCTCAAGCTGCTGGTGCTGCCCGCGCTGGTGCTGGGCATCGCGCACTGGGGCTTCGGGCTGTCGGGCATGCCGCTCGCCGTGATCGTGATGATGGCCGCGCTGCCGCCGGGATCGAACGCGATGATGTTCGCGCAACGCTACCGGACGCTGGAGGCCGAAGCCTCCGGCGCGATCGTGCTGGGCACGCTGCTGTTCGCGGCCACGGCGCCGATCTGGCTGGCGATCCCGGCGTGGCTGACCTGAGCCTCCGCTGCCGGTCGCCGCTTCCTGACGCAAGAACCGACCCACGGACGACCGCAAGGACCACATGACGGCATCGACGACCCCTTCCAGCGCGGCATCCACGTTCGCCTTCGTCCGTGGCGACGAAGTCGCGCCGGAGATCCTCCACGCCGCGTTCACCGGCGCGTTCGCCGATTACCTGATCGGCCCGTTCCAGATCCCGTTCGCTCAGTGGCCGATGTTCCTCGCGCGCCAGGGCGTCGATCTGCCGCTGTCGCGTGTCGCGCTCGACGCGAGCGGCGCGCCGCTGGCGTTCGCGTTCGTCGCGCCGCGGCCGGCGTCCGACCGCTGGCGCCTCGCGACCATGGGTGCCCTGCCCGCCGCGCGGGGTACCGGCGCGGCACCCGCGCTGCTCGACGATGTCATCGCCCGCACAGCCGCTGCCGGCATGCGGGCCGTGGAGCTCGAAGTCTTCGCGCAGAACGAGCGCGCGCGACGCCTGTATGAGGGACGCGGTTTCCGGAAGCAGCACGACCTTTTCGGCTTCGTGGCCGAGCCCGGCACGATCGCGCCATCGACGGGCGGCGCGCTCCACGCGATCGACATGCCGCATCTGCTGGGCTGGCTGGAAGCCGCCGAGTCCCGCATCCCCGACCTGCCGCTGCAGGTCACCGCGGCCACGATCCGGCATGGCATCGACTATCACGGCTGGCAGACCGCCGACAGCCAGATCGTCTTCAGCCTCCCCGACGAGACCATCATGGTCCACAGCTTCATCGCCCCGCGAGAGGTCGACGCCCGCGCGCTGATCCAGGCCCTCGCCGCCGTGTACCCTGAGCGCCGCCTGCGCGTGCCGCAGTTGCAGCGCGAAGACCTCGGCGGTGCCACACTGCGCGCGCTGGGCGCCGTACCGCTGCCGCTCCACCAGCAGCTGATGCTGCGCCCGCTTTGACAACGGCGGTCTGACCGGGCCTCGTCTGGACGAGGCCCTGACGTGGCTCCAGCCACCCCGCTGGTTCCAACTCGCCGAACCTTGATCTTTCAGAGTTCCGGCACTTGTGACGGTGGCCCGCTTTGGTTAGCGTGCACCGCACCAACATAGAAGGGAAGCGTCCCACCATGCGATTCATGCCCGCGGCACCCGCCGCCATCACCCTGGCCGTCCTGACCGCCCTCGGCGGTACCGCCGTCACCTCCGCGGCCCTGGCCGCGCCGGCCGCGGCCGGCACCAGCGCCGTCTCCACCGTCGGCGGCACGCTCAACGTGAAGCTGGAGAAGGTGAAGCTGGCCAACGGCTTCGAGGTGATCCTGGTCGAGGACCACCGCCTGCCGCTGGTGGCCTTCAACCTGTGGGTGCACGCCGGCCCGCGCAACGAGGCCCCGGGCCAGACCGGCTTCGCGCATCTGTTCGAGCACCTGATGTTCGCCGGCACCCGCCACATCCCGCGCGGCTCGGCCGACAAGATCATCGACGCCGCCGGCGGCACCGATTCCAACGGCTCGACCGACTTCGACCGCACGAACTACTTCTTCACGCTGCCGTCCAACCAGCTCGAACTGGGCCTGTGGCTGAAGTCGGACATGCTGGGCTACATGATCGACGAGGTCGATTCGGTGTCGCTGGCCAACCAGCAGGACGTCGTGCGCAACGAGCGCCGCCAGTCCGTCGAGAACCGTCCCTACGGCATCGTCGAGGAAGCGCTGTACCAGGCGCTGTTCCCCGAAGGCCATCCGTACCGCGCCACGGTGATCGGCTCGCACGCCGACATCCAGTCGATCAAGCTGAACGACGTCAAGGCCTTCGCCCGCAGCTACTACCGCCCGAACAACGCGACCCTGGTGCTGGCCGGCGACTTCGATCCCGCGCAGGCCAAGCAGCTGGTCCAGAAGTACTTCGGCCCGTTGAAGGCCGGCGACCCGGTGCCGCCGGTCAACGTCCCGCAGCCGAAGCTGACCGAGGAGAAGCGCGTCGAGGTCACCGACCGCATCGAGCTCCCGCGCCTGGACATCGCCTGGCACACCCCGGCCGTGTTCCAGCCCGGCGACGCCGAGCTGGACCTGGCCTCGCACGTGCTGGGCGGCGGCAAGTCCAGCCGCCTCTACAAGACGCTGGTCTACGACAAGCAGCTGGCGCAGTCGGTGCAGGTGCAGCAGTACTCGCTGTCGCTGGGCTCGGTGTTCTCGGTCGAGGTGATCGCGCGTCCGGGCAAGTCGCTGGACGAGATCCAGAAGATCGTCGACGACGCGGTCGCGGAGCTGTCCCTCAATCCGCCCACGCCCGAAGAGATGGCGCGTGCCCGTGCCGCCATCGAGACCGGCACGCTGGCGCGGCTGGAGAAGGTCCAGGCCCTCGCGGACCAGATCAACTACTACAACCAGCAAGCCGGTGACCCGAACTACATCGGCAAGGACCTGGCGCGCTACCAGGCGATCACGCCGGAGAAGATCCGCGACGTCGTCGCGCAGCAGCTGAAGAAGAACGCCCGCGTCGTCGTGCTGGCGACGCCGGGCGAGCAGAAGCTGGCGCCGGAAGTGCCGACCCCGCCGGTGCCCGAGAAGGCGGCCAAGGGCGAACGCGAGTCGATGAATCCCGACGTCGCCTGGCGCAAGGCGCAACCCAAGGGCGGCAAGGCCAAGGCCTCGGTGCTGCCGGAAGGCAAGCGGCTGACGCTGGCCAACGGGCTGACGCTGATCCACGTGCCGAACCCGGGCCTGCCGCTGGTGAGCGCGACGCTGGTCGTGCGCGCCGGCCAGACGGCCAATCCGACGGACCGTCCGGGGCTGTCGAGCTTCACCGCCGGCATCCTGCAGCAGGGCACGCAGACCCGCACCGCGCAGCAGATCGCCGACGAGGCCGCCGCGCTGGGCGCGGCGATCAGCACCGGCGCGGGCCGCGACGAGGCCCGCATCGAGGCGAGCAGCCTGAAGCGCAACTTCGCGCAGACGCTGGCACTGATGGCGGACGTGACGCTGCACCCGGCCTTCGACGCCGGCGAGATCGCGCGCCTGCAGAACCAGCGCCTGGCCGCGCTGCAGCAGCAGCGCGAGCAGGCGCCGGCGGTGGCCTCGGTCGTCGCCAACCGCGTGATCTACGGGGAAGGCCATCCGCTGGCCAAGGCCGCCATCGGCGACGAGGCCTCGATCAAGGCCACCGACGCCGCCGCGCTGCGCCAGTTCTGGTCGACGCACTACCGGCCCGACCAGGCCGCGCTGGTGGTCGCCGGCGACATCTCGGCCGACGAACTGAAGTCGCTGGCCGAGCGCCTGTTCGGCAACTGGCAGCGTCCGGCGACGACCGCCGCCGCGGTCGACACGGCCGCGCCGCAACCGGTCGCCGCCCGCGTGATCCTGGTCGACAAGCCGAATGCGCCGCAGACCGCGCTGAGCGTCGTCGCCCCCGGCCCGAAGGCGGGCACGCCGGACGCCGAGGACATCAAGGTGATGAACGCCGCGATGGGCGGTCTCTTCACGTCGCGCATCAACACGCAGCTGCGCGAGGTCAAGGGCTACACCTACGGCATCTACTCGGCCTACACGATGAACCGCGACAGCGGCCTGTTCGGCATCCGCGGCAGCGTGCGCACCGACGTCACCGGCCCGGCGCTGACCGACATGTTCAAGGAGATCGACGGCATGCGCGCCAAGCCGATGGGCGCCGACGAGCTGAACCGCGTGCGCAACGCGCAGCTGCTGGCGCTGCCGGGCCTGTTCGACACCAACCGCGTCGTGGCCTCGAGCTATGCCAGCGAGTGGGCGGTCGGCGCGCCGGCGGACAGCATCACCTCGCTGCCGCGCAAGTACGGCGCCGTGAACGCGAGCAGCGCCTACAAGGCGACGAAGACCTACGTCGATCCCGCGGCACTGATCGTCGTGGCCGTCGGCGACAAGGCGAAGGTGCTGCCGCAGCTGGAGGCCTTCGGTCGCAAGCCCCTGGAGATCCGCGACCTGCAAGGCGCGCCGGTCGATGTGACCGCGCCGGCGACGCCGGCCTCGGCCGCGAAGCCGTGATGGGCCGGCAACTCCCGCGCTGACACCGCGCGGGCACCAACGACAACGGGCGCCTCGGCGCCCGTTGTCCGTTGCGCCGCCGAATCGCCCAGCGGCCCCGCCATCCAGCGGACAGACGCGTCAGCGGCAGGAAAGCGACTTAGAACAGCAGCACCTCGGGATGGGAGTCAGGACGGCGCCAGATGATCGATCGCCGCCTCCACGCGGCCGCGGTCGTGCGTGCTCAGCCCGCGCGCGGCCTGCCGGTACTGCGCCAGCACCTCCGGCTCGGCCGGCAGATGCGCCGCCAGCGCGATCAGCATTTCGGCGCGGTCGAAGCCCGCGCTCATGCTGCCCGTGGCCCGCAGCACCTGCAGCGCAACCTCGCGATCGACCTCGCGATCGACCCCGGTCTCGTCCATCAACGCGATCAACGCGGAACGACGGTCGAAGTCGCCCGAGATGGCCCGCACCGCATCGACATACGACGCGGCGTAGGTCGCCGCGTCCCCACCCATCCGATGCGCTGCCGCCGTGAGCACGGTGCGGCGATCGAAGTCGCCCCCGATCATGCCGGTCGCGGCGATCGCGGTGCGCAGGCGCTCCGGCGTGGCCTCGTGGTCCTCGTCGATCAGCGCGACGATCGCGAGGCGCTTGTCGACGTCGCCGTCGAAGCCACCCACCGCCTGCTGCCACGCGGTCATCACGGCGGCATCGTCGGCCAGTTGGGGCGACAACGCCGACAGCACCAGGCGACGATCGACATCGCCCTTGAGCGTCGGGACCAGTTCCAGCAACTCGCGCTGCGCCCCCGACGCGAGCGTCCGATGCTCGATCAGCGCAACGAATGCCGTGCGACGCTGGAAGTCGTCCCTCATCCCGCCGGCCAGCGCGATCAACTGCGACACGGTGTCGTCGCTCTGCGGGTCGCTGTCGAGCAGCGCCTCGATGCGGCTGCGGCACACCCTCGCCTCCTGCGCGTTGCCGATGTCCGCCAGCGCCGCCTCGGTGCCACCCTGGCGCAGCAGGCGCGCCACGCGCGGTCCGCTGCCCTGGGCGCTCTCGGCGATCAGGCCGATCTGGCCGCTGATCCACGCCTGCGCATGGGCATCGATCGGCGTCATCTCGCCGTCCAGCCAGAAACGGCGCACCTGCCCGCCCTTGCCGTCGGCGGTGATCTCGACCCGGCGCGTCACGCCGTCGGCCCGTTCCATGATCGACAGCGTGTCGGCCAGCGAGACGACGTCGGTCTCGTCGCCGTTGAACTCGAGATCGCCCGCGTAGTTCACACGGCGTTCGACCCCGTCGCCGATCGTGACCTGCCGCGTGACCTTCATGCCGCTGAACGCCGACGAGAACGCGCCGCTGACGCCGCTCAGGTCGACGTTGAGCCGGGGCGCCTTGCCGATGACCAGCATCGGCACGGCCAGCGCGACGGCGCACAGGCCACCGGCGATCAGCACACGGCCGAGGCGGCGGCGGCCGGGCGTGGTGCCCGCCGTCGGCGAGCCTTCGAGCAGCGCATCCATCCGTGCCATCAGCGGCGACCGGGCGGCCGCCATGGCGCTGGCCAGCGCGGGCATCGGGCGGGCACCGCGTCGGTCGTCGGCCGCGACCGTCGCGGCGGCCATGTCGCGGGCGCAGACGTAGAGTCCCTCGGCCAGCGGCATGGCGCCAGCCTCCGCAGCGGCCCAGGCATCGCAAGCCAGTTCGGCGAGCAGGTCCAGCCGGCGCATCGCCAGGCGGTTCAACGGCTGCAGCCAGCCGAGTTGCGACACCAGCCGGGCTGCCAGGCGCCAGGCCGGGTCCCGCCGACGCAGGTGGGCGATCTCATGCGCGAGGACCGCCACGCGCTGCTGGCCGTCAAGCCTGCGCATCAGGCGTTGAGGCAGGCAGACCTGCCCGCCGGGTGCGACCAGGGGACTGGCCCATTGCGGGCTCAGGCGAAGCGTCGGCGTGCGCACACCGGCGATGGCGGCGAGTTCCGTCGCGGCCCGGCCGAGTTCGGCGTCGTCGCAGATCAGGAGCGCGCGCACCTGCCGGCGCAACGCCAGCCAGCGGAACAAGGTCAACCCGATGCCGGAAAGCGCGACCAGAGGCCAGGACAGCAGCAGCGCGGCGAAGCCGTCGCGCAGGAATTCGCGACGCCGGACCATCGACTCATCGCCGATGTCGACCGCGTGATCGGTGACGACGACCCGTTGAGCGGCCGGACGCTCGAAGGGCCATGACGTGTCGGAAGGAAGCGGCGTCCCGGTCGGCGACTGCGCGGAAGGCGCCTCGCGCTCGACGCCCGACGACGGCACGGGGCCCGAGGCCACCTCGATTCGCCCGCCTTGACCGGTGCCGCCCTGTCCGGATGCGGACGCCCAGACATCGGGCAGCGCGATCCGCGTGACCTGCGTCAGCGGCTGCACGCTCGCCGTCAGCACGGCGCCGAAAAAGGCGGCCCGCCAGAGCGCCTCGCGCCATGTCGGATGCTTCAGCCAGCCCGCGCGTTCGAGCGCCCAGACGCCGCCCAGCAGCACCGTGCTGTGCAACAGGTAGTTCAACAGCCAGCCGGTCAAGGCTTCAATCATGGCGGCCTCCCTTGCTCTTCAGCAACGCGCGCATCCTGGCGAGGTCATCGTCGCCGAGTCCGCCTTCCGCGACCAGATGGCTCAGCAGCGCTTCGGGCTTGCCGCCGAAGAGCGTGCTCAGCAGCCCCGACACCATCGATCGCTGCACCTCCGGCTCGCTGACCGCGGCGCGATAGACCAGCGCGCGACCGTCGCGCTCGCTGGCGATCAGGCCGCGTTTCTCCAGGCGCGTCAGCAGCGTGGCCACCGTCGTGTGTGCGAGCGGGCGCTGCTGGTCGCGCAGCGCTTCCGCCACCTCGGCCGTGCTGGCCTGCCCGCGCGCCCACAGCACGCGCATCAGCGCCAGCTGCAGCTCGCTGAGCGACACGTCGCCTTTGCCGTCGTCGTTGATCGACTCGTCCATCGTCGGATCCCGTATTTCTACACCTGTCGTACTACAACTGTAGAAGATCGAACGACGCCACGGCAAGCGCCGGGCTCCTGGGACAAACCCTCGCCCCGCCGCCCCCTCCATCGATGTGCCGGGACATGGGTGACAGTCGTGCCAGGACAGGGGTGACACCGCGAAGGCTCTCCTTGCGGCTTTCGATGGCCCCGGCGCGGCGGCGGGAGCGGGGCATCGGTCAGAATCCAAGACCTATGACCGACCTCAGCGCCTACATGACCGGCGTCGGCGAGGCGGCCCGCGCGGCCGCGACGCTGATGGCCGCCGCCCCGACCGCCGCCCGCAACCTCGCCTTGACGGCCCTCGCGCGCCGCCTGCGCGAGGCCGGCCCGGCGCTCGCGACCGAGAACGAACGCGACCTCGCCGCGGCGACCGCCGCCGGCCTGGAAGCACCGATGGTCGACCGCCTGCGCCTGACCGCCAAGGTGCTGGCCACCGTCGCCGAAGGCTGCGACCAGATCGCGGCCATGCCCGACCCCATCGGCGAGATCACCGGCATGAAGCGCCGACCGACCGGCATCAGCGTCGGCCAGATGCGCGTGCCGCTGGGCGTGTTCGGCATGATCTACGAAAGCCGCCCCAACGTGACCATCGAGGCCGCCTCGCTGGCGATCAAGAGCGGCAACGCCTGCATCCTGCGCGGCGGCTCCGAGGCGCTGCACAGCAACCTGGCGCTCGCCGCGCTGGTGGCGGACAGCCTCGAGGAAGCCGGGCTGCCGCGCGACGCGGTGCAGCTGATCAACACGACCGACCGCGCCGCGGTAGGCCTGCTGATCACGATGCCCGCCCACGTCGACGTCATCATCCCGCGCGGCGGCAAGGGCCTGATCGAGCGCATCAGCCGCGAGGCGCGCGTGCCGGTGATCAAGCACCTGGACGGCAACTGCCACAGCTACGTCGACGCCGAGGTCGACCTGGACCTGGCGGTGACCGTCGTCGACAACGCGAAGACGCAGAAGTACAGCCCCTGCAACGCGACCGAATCGCTGCTGGTCCATGCGAAGCAGGCGGCGGATTTCCTGCCCCGCATCGGCATGGTGTTCGCGGCCAAGGGCGTGGAGATGCGCGGCTGCGAACGCACGCTGGCGTTGCTGGAAGCGGTGCCGCGCGACCTCCTCAAGCCCGCGACGCCCGAGGACTGGGACACCGAGTACCTGGCGCCCATCATCAGCATCAAGGTGGTGGACTCGCTCGACGAGGCCATCGCCCACGTCAACCGGCATGGCTCGCACCACACCGACGCGATCCTGACGACCAACCACGTCAGCGCGATGCGCTTCCTGCGCGAGGTCGATTCGGCCAGCGTGATGGTCAACGCCAGCACCCGCTTCGCCGACGGCTTCGAATACGGCCTGGGCGCCGAGATCGGCATCTCCACCGACAAGTTCCACGCCCGCGGCCCGGTGGGCCTCGAAGGCCTGACGTCGATGAAGTGGGTGGTGCTCGGTCAGGGCGAGATCAGGGGCTGATCCCGCCCGGGCCTTCAACGTCGCTGCGCGCCAACGCCAGCGTCAGCACGCTGCACGGGCCTTTGGCGGGCCCGGGATCGTTCAAGGCATGCCGGACACCGCGGCGTCCTTCGGCACGCTGATCTTGTAGACCGCCTGGAAGCGCTGCGTCTGGTTCGGCGCCAGCGGCAGCTCCCACATCTGGATGCCGGGCTGGTCGCGCCAGCCGGCCTTCGTGACCGGCGGCGTGAACTGCGACTGGACACGGATGTCCTCGTGCTCCGGCACCGGCGCGGCCTCCAGGACCTGGAGCGTCACCGGGCGGCCGCGCAGGTTCTCCACCTGCCACTGCCGGGTCACCACGACCTCGCGGCGCGCGCCGATGAAGCCGCTGTTGGCGCCGTCGCGCTTGTCCGGCTCGACGCGCACGCGCAGACGCTCGTCGGTGCCGAAGGGCAACGTCCAGGTGGTCTCGGTGCCGAACTGCAGCAGGGTCTCGCCGATCATCGCGTTGTCGCGGAAGAGCTGCACCGGCCCCGACGGCCAGGACCCTTGCGGGCGCGGCAGCTCGGCGATCAGGTAGGCGGCTTCCGCGGTCCGGGGCTGGACGCGGGCCAGCAGCCGCGGCTCGGCCGCGATGCGGCCCAGCGTGACCGTCGACATCGCGCCGTCCGCGCGCAGCGTGACACGCTGCGGCAGGTCGTATTCAGCACCGAATTCGCCTTCGAAGACGCTCGGATCGAACTGCACCTGCGGCGCGACGGCCGAGCCGGTGACCTGGATCCTCGCCAGATCCACCACCGGCGCGGGCACCATGGCCGGCTTCGGCGCGAGCATGACTCGCGACCGGGCGTCGCGTTCCGCCATCTCGGCGAACCGTTCCCGCGCCATCGCCAGCGTCCAGGGCTCGATCGGCGCGGACGACACGGTCTGGCGCGGCGGCACGGTCGACAGCTTCAGCTTCACGTCGATCCAATCCTCGCCGCTGCTCTGCGCGATCTGCGCGAGGCGCTCGATCGAGAGCGCGCTGGTCGCCGTGTCCAGCCGCGCCCGGTACTGCGGTTGCCAGCCGGCGGTCGGCACGCGGTAGGACAGTCCGATGTCGGCGCCCTGCGCCGTCGACAGCCGCAGGGTCACGACCGACACCGTGGACGAAGCGGTCGGCGCCTCAGCCTTCGCGGCCGTGAGATCGTTGCCGAGATCAGCCAGGCGCTCCTTCAGCGCCTGCTTCTTCACGGTGAGGTCCTGCGCGCTGCGGCGCAGTGTGTCGAGG
This sequence comes from Roseateles chitinivorans, assembly GCF_050632145.1. Classification (GTDB taxonomy): domain Bacteria; phylum Pseudomonadota; class Gammaproteobacteria; order Burkholderiales; family Burkholderiaceae_C; genus Roseateles; species Roseateles chitinivorans_B. The sequence goes on along the minus strand of NZ_CP192577.1, from coordinate 1,950,862 downwards.
CTCGCCGCCAGCGCGGGCCCGGGCCGGGCCTCGCGGTCCGACAGGCCCTTCAGGTAGCCGAGTGCGAGGTCGACGCCGGCGATCTCCGCCTCGACGGCGGTGCGTTGCTGTTCGATCTCGCGGACGCGCGGATCGCGCTGGCGACATTCGGGCAGCGTGTCGCGCGCGGCACGCTCGATCTTGAGCTCGCCCAGGTTGACGCCGCTCGGCGCCTGCACCTGCAGCGCGTCCCGCTCCAATCCGGCGGGCAGGCAGGCGAAGCGCGCCTGGCTCGCACCCGCCGGCACGCGCAGCGTGCGATCGACCTGGGCGCCGCCCGGATACAGCAGCACCTGGGCGATCGCGGACGCGGTTTGAGAGGACGCTCCGGCGGATGGTCCTGTCGCCGCGGCGGACGGAATGGTGAACGCGGCCGTGACTGCGGCGATGGCGCCCCCATGAACACTCGTTGCATTGCTTTTTCCTCCTTGAGGCGGACGACGCTATCACGGTGCTGGCACACTTCCGGCCTGCCGCTTTCCCCGACAACCGCGGGTCCCCTGCCCGCCATCTCCCCATGTCCGACGCCGCCACCGCCCCGATCCCCGCCGTCCACGCCTCGCGCCGCAAGGCGCTGGTGCTGTTCTCCGGCGGCCAGGACTCCACCGCCTGCCTGGCCTGGGCGCTGGACCGTTTCGCCGAGGTCGAGACCCTGGGTTTCGACTACGGCCAGCGGCACCGCATCGAGCTCGACTGCCGCCAGACCGTGCGCGCGCAGATCGCCGCGCAGTTCCCGCAATGGGCGGCCAAGCTCGGCGAGGACCACCTGCTGGACCTGAGCCTGCTCGGCCAGATCTCCGACACCGCGCTGACGCAGGAACGCGCGATCGAGCTGCAGGCCAACGGCCTGCCGAACACCTTCGTGCCCGGCCGCAACCTGCTGTTCCTGACCTTCGCCGCGACGCTGGCCTACCGGCGCGGCGCGTCGGTGCTGGTCGGCGGCATGTGCGAGACGGACTTCTCCGGCTACCCGGACTGCCGCGACAACACGCTCAAGGCGCTGCAGGTCGCGCTGAGCCTGGGGCTGGACACACCGATGACGCTGGACACGCCGCTGATGTTCCTGACGAAGGCGCAGACCTGGGCGCTGACGGAGTCGCTCGGCGGCGAGGCGTTCAACGAGCTGATCATCGAGCACACCCACACCTGCTACCTCGGCGAGCGCAAGACCCGGCACGCCTGGGGCTGGGGCTGCGGCCACTGCCCGGCTTGCGAGCTGCGCGCCAAGGGCTGGAACGAGTTCCAGCTCGGCAAGCCGGCCGGCCCGGTCGGGGCGCCCTGAGCACCGCGACGCGGACGACGCCATGAACGACGTGACCGGATGGCACTTGAACTGGTGGCTGTGGGGCCTCGCCGCCGTGCTGGCGTTCTGGAGCATCGGCGCCTACAACCGCGTGATGCTGCTGCGCAACGAGATCGGCAAGGCCTTCGCGCAGCTGGATGACGCGCTGACGCGCCGCTTCGCCCACGGCGACCTGCTGCTGGAGCGCCTGCGCGACCGGCTGCCGAGCGAGCAGGCCAGCCTCGATGCGCTGGCCGCCGCGCAGGCGGAAGCGAAGGCCGCGACGCAGGCGGTGCGGACCCGGCCGTACGCGGCCGACCCGGTGGCGCAACTGGCGATCGCCGCGGCCGTGCACGGCGCCGCGCTGACGCGGATGGTGTCGCTGGTCGAGCACCACGCGGAACTGAACATCGATCCGGACCTGGGCGGCGCCGTCGACGAACTCAAGATGATCGACCGGCAGCGCGCGTTCTCGCGGCAGGTCTTCAACCAGGCGGTCGACGCCTACAACGCGGCGATCCGGCAGTTCCCGACCCGCGTGCTGATGAGCTTCGTCGGTTTCAGCGAGGCACGCAGCCTCTGAGCGGAAACGACAAGGGCCCGTCAGGCGGGCCCTTTCCATCGGTCGCGGGAGCGCTCAGCCCTTCTTGTTCTTCATCAGCGCCAGGAACTCCGCGCGCAGCGTCGCATCCTTCAGGAAGGAGCCGCGCATGACGCTGTTGGTCATCGTCGAGTCCATGTCCTTGACGCCGCGCCAGTGCATGCAGAAGTGGTCCGCATCCATCACGATCGCGAGACCATCCGGCTTGACGCGGTCCTGGAGCTCGTTGGCCAGCATCACGACCGCCTCTTCCTGGATCTGCGGGCGGCTCATGATCCACTCGGTCAGGCGCACGTACTTGGACAGGCCGATCAGGTTCGAATGCTCGCTCGGCAGCAGGCCGATCCACACCTTGCCGATGATCGGGCACAGGTGGTGCGAGCAGGCACTGCGCACGGTGATCGGGCCGACGATCATCAGCTCGTTCAGGCGCTCGGCGTTGGGGAACTCGGTCACCGGCGGCGGCGGCGCGTAGCGGCCGGCGAAGACCTCCTTCACGAACATCTTCGCCACGCGCTTGGCCGTCTCCTGCGTGTTGTGATCGCTGACGGTGTCGATCACCAGCGACTGCAGCACCTCGTGCATCCGCGCCTGCACCTCGGCCTGCAGCTGGTCCAGTTCGCCGGCCTCGATGAATTCCGCGATGTTGTCGTTGGCGTGGTGGCGCTTGCCAGCCTTCACCAGCCGGTAGCGGATGCGGTCCGAGGCCGGCAGCGCGGCCAGTTCTTCGGGGCTCAGGATCAGGGTGCTCGTCATGGGCAGGATTGTCGCGGCTTCCGAATGGGATGGCGAAAGCTAGGTGCTTCACTGCGGGTTGCCAAGCGCGGGCACTCCACGGTGCAGGGGGCATCGCGTCCGCGAACCCCCAGCACCATTCCGGCCCCACAAGCGCTCGCTGCCATCGCCACTAAACTCCACCGGTGTCTGCCCCCTCCCCAAAGAATCCCTCCGCCGGCGGTGCGCCGCCGCTCCATCGCTTGCTGGCCAGCGCCGCCGATGCGGTCCAGGCCGTACGCGACGGCCACTCGCTGACCGAGTGGCTCGCACGTTGCCCCGCCGACATCCGCCCCGGCGTGCAGGCACTCAGCTTCACCGTGCTGCGACGCCTCGGCGCCGCCCAGGTGGTGCGTGCCGCTCTCGCTCCCAAGAATCCCCCGCCACGCGTGGATGCCCTGCTGGTGACGGCGCTGGCGCTGCTGTGGCCGGGCGAAGCCGCCTACACGGATCACACGCTCGTCGACCAGGCCGTGCATGCCGTGCGTCAGCGCGCGCCCAACAGCGCAGGCTTCGTCAACGCGGTACTGCGACGTTTCCTGCGTGAGCGGGAGGCGCTGGTCGCCGCCGCCGAAGCGGATCCCGTCGCCCGCTTCAACCATCCGCGCTGGTGGCAGGACCGCCTGCGCACCGACTGGCCTGCCGAGTGGCAAGGCCTGCTTCAAGCCAATCAGCAGAAGCCGCCGATGACGTTGCGGGTCAATCCGGCGCATGACGACCTGCCGGGTTACCTCGCCCGCCTGCGCGAAGCGGGTATCGCCGCTCACCCGGCCGGCGCGCTGTTCCCGCAGGCGGTCGTGCTCGACGAGCCGCGTCCGGTCCAGGCCCTGCCCGGGTTCGACAGCGGACATGCGTCGGTCCAGGATGCGTCGGCGCAACTGGCCGCCCCGCTCCTATTGGGTCACCGGCAGCCGCAAGACCTGTCCCCGGGCGAGGCATGGCCGGCACTCGGCGAAGGCGCGCGCGTGCTCGACGCCTGCGCCGCCCCCGGAGGAAGACCGCCCACCTGCAGGAACTCGCCGGCAACCGCCTCGATCTGCTGGCATTGGACGCCGATGCCAAACGGCTGGACCGGGTGAGCCAGAACCTGCAGCGGCTGAAGCTCGAGGGCGCCGTGCGCGCCGCCGATGCCCGCGACACCGCCGCCTGGTGGGATGGCCGCCCCTTCGACGCCATCCTGCTGGACGCGCCGTGCAGCGCGTCGGGGATCGTGCGCCGGCATCCGGACGTGCGCTGGCTGCGCCGGCCCGACGACATCCCGTCGCTCGCACGGATCCAGGCCGAGCTGCTCGAGGCGCTGTGGCCCTTGCTCAAGTCCGGCGGCCGGCTGCTTTACGCGACCTGCTCGGTCTTCAAGGCGGAAGGCCAGGACCAGATCGACGCGTTTTTGCAACGCCATGGCGATGCGCGGTCACGTCAGTTCGACCAGGGGGCCGGGCATCTGCTGCCGCTCGCGGACAATGGTCCGCAGGACTCCGCCTCCGGCGCGCCGGCCGTCACCGACGGCTTCTATTACGCGCTGCTGCAGAAGACCTGACCCGAGAACTTCCCCCTGAATCCGCCCGCGTGTCCCCGCCGTCCCGTTCCGTTCCGCTGCGTTCCTGGTGGCAGCGCCTGACCCTGGTCGGCGCGCTGCTGGCGCTGCACGGCTGGGCGCTGGCCCAGGGCGTGGCGCTGCAGGTGCTGAACGCGGAGCGCGTCGAGGACGGACTGGCCGTCAGCTTCAGCACCCGCTTCGAGCTGCCCCGGCAGGCCGAGGAGGCCCTGCTCAAGGGCGTGGCGGTGTATTTCGTCGCCGAGGTCCAGGTCTTGCGCAACCGCTGGTACTGGCGCGATGCCCGCGTCGCCCAGGCCACCCGGACCTGGCGCCTGACCTGGCAGCCGCTGACACGCCAGTACCGCGTGAGCACCGGCGGCCTGCACCAGAGCTTCGACACGCTGGGCGAGGCGATCGCGTCGCTGCGCGGCGTGTCCGGATGGCGCGTCGCCGAGACCAAGGACATCGAGGACGACGGCCGCTATTACCTGGAGTTCAGCTACAAGCTGGACACCGCGCAACTCCCGAGACCGATGCAGATCGGCCTGGGCGGCAATCAGGGCTGGGCGCTGAGCGTGGACCGCAATCTCACACTGTCGCTGGAGGCACCATCCACGCCGCCGCCGAACCGACCGCAGCCTTGAGCGCGCGGACCCCACCTCCTTGACCTGCCTGGCCCACGTCCCTGTGCATCCGCCGCGTCTTCGTCGCCTCTTCGCCGCTCCTCCGATCCCCCTGATTCAGCAAGGACCCTGACCCGTGACCAAGTCGGCGCGCCTGGCGTGGTTGATCTCCGTGACCGCGATCGCGGGCGCCTGCGGCATGCTGGTGTTCCTGCTGTCCATCAGCACGACCGCGCAGCGCGGCTTCCTGGAGCGCCACTTCATCTGGCTGTTCTGGGTCAACGTGGCCGTCGCCACCGCGCTGATCATCGTCATCGGCGTCGCCGGGACGCGGCTCGCGCTGCGGGTGAAGCGCGGACGCTTCGGCAGCCGCCTGCTGCTCAAGCTCGCCGGGATCTTCGCGATCGTCGGCGTGGTGCCGGGCCTGCTGATCTACACGGTGTCCTTCCAGTTCGTGAACCGGAGCATCGAGAGCCTGTTCGACCAGCGCCTCGCCAGTGCGCTGGAGGCGGGCCTGGCACTGGGCCAGGACACGCTCGAGAACCTGCGCACGGAACAGACCACGCGAACCCGCGCCGCCGCCGAACGCTGGGAGGACGGTGCGCTGGCGCCGCTCGCACTGGAGCGCCTGCGCGACCAGATGGGCGCGCGCAGCGTCGCGCTGGTCGCGGGCAACGGCCAGGTCATGTTGTCCGCCGGCGGCGAGTCGAGCGAGATCCCCGCCCGCCCCAGTGCCGCGCTGATTTCGCAGGCACGCAGCAATGGCATCGCCTCGCGGCTGGAGGGGCTGGAGGACGAGCAGGCGGCGATGCAGGGCGACGCACGCATCCGCTCGCTGGCGCTGTTGCCGAGCAGCGCGCTGCAGCTGACCAACAGCGACCGCTACCTGATGGTCGTCAAGCAGATTTCCGGCAAGGTGATCAGCAATGCGCTGAACGTGTCCGCGGCCAACCAGGAGTACCTGCAGCGCTCGCTGCTGCGCGACGGCCTGCGGCGCATGTACCTGAACACGTTGACGCTGGTGCTGATCCTGGCGGTGTTCGCGGCGCTGCTGCTGGCGGTGGCGCTGTCCAACCAGCTGGTGCAACCGCTGCTGCTGCTGGCCGAGGGCATGCGCGAGGTCGCGACCGGCGACCTGAAGGCCAAGCCGGTGTTCCGCTCGCGCGACGAGCTCGGCGGGCTGACGCGGTCGTTCGCGGACATGACGCAGCAGCTGGCCGATGCGCGCGCGCTGGTCGAGCTCAGCGTGACGCAGCTGGAGCGTGCGCGCACGCATGTGCAGACCATCCTCGACAACCTCACGGCCGGCGTGATCGTGTTCGATGCCGAGCGCCGCATCGAGACCGTCAACCCCGGCGCGACGCGCATCCTGAAGCTGCCGCTGTCGGCCTATGTGGGCCGGCCGCTGGAGGATCTGCCGGTGCTGGCCGCCTTCGGCAAGGACATCTGGCAGCGTTTCGAGCTGCAGAGCAGCCCGGAAGCCGGCGAGCGCGAGCACTGGCAGGATTCGTTCGAGCTGCAGCTCGACGAGAAGACCGCGCTGACGCTGCTGGTGCGCGGCGCGCTGCTGCCGCAGGACGCGCGGCTGCTGGTGTTCGACGACATCAGCGAGGTCGTGTCGGCGCAGCGCTCCGCGGCGTGGAGCGAGGTGGCGCGGCGGCTCGCGCACGAGATCAAGAACCCGCTGACGCCAATCCAGCTGTCGGCGGAGCGCCTGCAGTTCAAGCTCGAATCCAAGCTCGAAGGCAATGACCAGGCGATGCTGGTGCGATCGGTGGGCACCATCGTCAACCAGGTGCAGGCGATGAAGCAGCTGGTCAATGAATTCCGGGACTATGCTCGGCTTCCGGCGGCCAAGCTCGCGCCGCTGGACCTGAACGGGCTGGTCGCCGAAGTGCTGACGCTGTACGCCGAAGCGCAGGAGGCCGGCCAATTGAATGCGGACCTGGCGACCGATCCGCCGCTGATGCTGGGCGACGCACCACAACTGAGACAGGTGATCCACAACCTCGTGCAGAACGCGCTGGACGCGGTCAGCCATCGTCCGGACGGTCACGTGACGGTGCGGACCCAGAAGGCGTTGACGGAGTCCGGCGAGCTGCGGGCGCTGCGGCTGGTGATCGTCGACAACGGGCCAGGTTTTGCCGAGAACGTGTTGAAGCGCGCCTTCGAGCCTTACGTCACGACCAAGACGAAGGGCACGGGGCTGGGGCTCGCGGTGGTGAAGAAAATCGCCGATGAGCACGGTGCGCGGATCCGCTTGGTGAATCTCCCAGCGTCCGGCGGTGCCGATCAGCCGCCGAGTGGCGCACAAGTTTCGTTATCATTTTCAAAACTCGCGACTGCACCGAGCCCTGCGCAGGACGCGCCTCGGCCGCGTGAACAGTAGGCATACATGGCAACCATTCTTGTTGTTGACGACGAACTGGGCATCCGGGCCCTCTTGTCCGAAATCCTCTCCGACGAGGGGCACACCATCGAACTCGCACAGAACGCCCAGCAGGCGAGGGCGAGCCGCGAGCGGGCGCGCCCGGACCTGGTCCTGCTGGACATCTGGATGCCGGACGTCGACGGCATCACGCTGCTCAAGGAGTGGGGCAGCACCGGGCAGCTGACGATGCCGGTCATCATGATGAGCGGCCACGGCACGATCGACACGGCGGTCGAAGCGACCAAGTTCGGCGCGATGGCCTTCCTGGAGAAGCCGATCACCTTGCAGAAGCTGCTGCGCGCGGTCGAGCAGGCACTGGTGAAGACCACGCCGCGGCCGGCGCCACCGGCGGCGCCGGTGATCGGGACGGTGATCGGCAACAGCTACCCGCGTCCCGAGACGCTGCCGCCCCTCTCGACGGGCACCTTGCCCGTCCAGACGGCGGGCCTCGCCCCGGTGACGCCGCTGCCGCACCAGGGCCTGGCATCGGAACAGGTCTTCGAACTCGACCGTCCGCTGCGCGAGGCACGCGATGCGTTCGAGAAGAGCTACTTCGAATTCCATCTGGCCAAGGAGAACGGCTCGATGACCCGCGTTGCCGAGAAGACCGGCCTGGAACGCACCCACCTGTACCGAAAGCTCAAGCAACTCGGCGTCGATTTGTCGAGAAACAAGCGCGGCAGCGGAATTTAGTGCTATAGTCGCTGTCTTCGTTGTTCGGCACAGGACGCAAGACCTGGAACAACGGAGCGAGACCCAGTCTCACGGCCAAGTAGCTCAGTTGGTAGAGCAGCGGATTGAAAATCCGCGTGTCGGTGGTTCGATTCCGCCCTTGGCCACCAGATTCAAGAAAGCCCGGCTCTGCCGGGCTTTCTGCTTTCTGTCGATCCGTCGTCGACGGTCGTCGCCCATCACCGCGTGATGATGTCCCGATGCATCGGCGCCAGCAGCGCCAGCAAGCGGTTCTGCACCGTGAACGGCACCTTCTGGTCGTCCATGGCGAACTGCAGATCCTCGACCAGCGCATTGAAGTCGGCCTTGTCCAGCGCCAGGTGCGCATGGGACTTCACCATCGTCTCGCCGTCGTAGGCACACGGGCCGCCGCTGAGCTGACAGAACTGCTTGCGGATCGATTCCTTCAGCGCTTTCGGATTGACGCCGTCGAACTTCTTCTTGATCCGGTCGTCCGCATAGGCGCGATCGATCATGCCGTCGACGATGCGCGCGATGCCCTCCTCGCCGCCGAGCGAGCGGTAGAGCGCGTCGTCCGCCGCGTTGGCATGGTGGACACCCACGCCAAGCAGCAGCGCCAGCGCGCCGGCCGTCCAGATCCTTCGAGCAGATCGCATCGTCCAGGCCTCCTCGTCGATTCGTCGTGACGGCGCCAGCACCGCGCCGGGGATCAGTACGCGAACTGGATCGACCCGTAGACCCCGCGCTGACGGCGCGGCTGGATGCCGGGCACCACGCGTCCCAGGTCCACATACGCCGCCGTCAGCGAGACATGCTTGTTCGGCGCCCAGGCGACGAACACGTCCTTCCAGTCGTCCTCACGCAACCCGTCGCCGAGGACGGACGGGTTGAGCTTGTCGGGCTTCATCCGGTACTCCGCGCCGATCGCCCATTCCTTGTTGATCAGGTACGCGACCGAGATCTCAGGCATCAGCGAATACCGACTGCTGGCCGTGCCGCCGAAGCCCAGCAGGCCGTTCTGATTGGCCCGCGTCGCGCGCAGCGTCAAGTTCACCAAGGTGCTTTGCGCAAGGAACAGCTTGGTGGCGCTCAGGTACACATCCACGCCGTTGCGCTTGGCGCCGAGCGCGCCCAGCGTCGGCGCAAGACCGCCGGCGTCGAGGTGCTTGTACTCGACCCCCAGCGCGATCTGCGGCATCCAGGTGTCGGCATCCAGTACGGCGTCACCGCCCAGCCGGACCTTCGCGCCGAGGATCGTCTGCTTCAGGCGGAGCCCCGGCAGCCCCAGCGCCGCGCCGGTGCCGCCAGCGCTGAAGTCCTGCTTCGCGAGAGACAGCTCGGCACGCTCGCCGAAGGCCACGGAGGCGCCGTAGCCGGACAGGCTGTAGTCCTGCACCGGCAGGCGCGTGAAGTAGGCCGTGGCGCCGATCTGGCCGCTGGTGGCATAGCTGCCGGTCAGCGCCCACGGGGTCAGGCCGCCACCGGCCGCGCCGTCGATGCTGCTCACACCGCCGGTCAGCAGCAGCTTGCCCTGCGCCTGCGCGGCACAGGCCAGCGGCACGGCCAGCAACAGGGGGGCAAGCGCTCGAATCATTACCAGGCGCCCGTGTTGGCCATCGAGATCCACGGCTCGGCCGGCGGCAGCGCCGGGCCGTCCTGCAGCAGTTCGACGGAGATGTTGTCGGGCGAACGCACGAAGGCCATGCGGCCATCACGCGGCGGGCGGTTGATCGTCACGCCGGCGTCCATCAGGCGCTGGCAGGCCGCGTAGATGTCCGGGACCGCATAGGCGACATGGCCGAAGTTGCGACCGCCCGTGTAGGCCTCGGGATCCCAGTTGTAGGTGAGTTCGATCTGGGCATCCTCGTCGCCGGGCGCGGCGAGGTAGACCAGCGTGAAGCGACCCGCCTCGTGCTCGCTGCGGCGCACTTCCAGCAGCCCCAGCGCGTCGCGATAGAACTTCATGGAGGCTTCGATGTCGGTCACGCGGACCATGGTGTGCAGATACTTCATGAGCGTTCGGCGGATGGCTTTGGAACAAGAGGAAAGAGGAATGACGCATTGTGGCCGTCTCCGGCTCCGCGCGCATGTCCCGGGGCCATGTGCGAGTGCCGCGCCCTCCTGCGGACGGAAAAGAAAAGGCCCGCATCAGCGGGCCTTCTTGCGATCGTCGTGCGATCGGGATGAGCGCGGGGTCAGGTCGCCTGCGGCGCGGCGTCGCCGGCCTGCGCCTGCTGCGCCGCCTGGGCCAGGCGCTGCGTCAGTTCCTTGCGGAAGCGGTTCAGCTCCTGGACGCTGGCGAAGCTGCGCTCCATCAGCAGGCTCATGTTGTGCAGGATGCGCTCGACCACCTTGTTCTCCCACACGGTGTCGAACTGGATCTGCTTGTCCAGCCAGCGCTCCAGCCATTCCGGATCGGGCAGGCGGCTCTGGATGGTGTCGCGCGGGAACAGCTTGGCATTCACATGCAGGTTGGTCGGGTGCAGCGCCTGCGCCGTGCGGCGTGCGGAAGCCATCAGCACGCCGACCTTCGCGAACGCGGCCTTCGCCTCGTCGCCGAACTTGGTCATCGCGCGCTTCATGTAGCGCAGGTAGGCGCCACCGTGGCGGGCCTCGTCACGCGACAGGGTCTCGTAGATCGCCTTGATGACCGGCTCGGTGTGCCATTCGGCGGCGCGGCGGTACCAGTGGTTCAGGCGGATCTCGCCGCAGAAGTGCAGCATCAACGTTTCCAGCGCCGGCGCCGGGTCGAACTCGAAACGCACCTCGTGCAACTCGGCTTCGGTCGGCACCATGTCGGGACGGAAGCGGCGCAGATATTCCATCAGCACCAGCGAATGCTTCTGCTCCTCGAAGAACCAGACGCTCATGAACGCCGAGAAGTCGCTGTCGTCCTTGTTGTCGCGCAGGAACATCTCGGTCGCAGGCAGGGCGGACCACTCGGTGATCGCGTTCATCTTGATCGTGCGCGCCTGGTCGTCAGTCAGCTTGGACGCGTCGAACTTGTCCCACGGGATATCCGTGTCCATGTTCCAGCGCACGGCCTCGAGTTGCTTGAAGAGTTCGGGATAAAGCATCTGTCTGCGTCCTGTTAAGCGCGGCGGATTCTACCGGTCGCACCATGACATTCCCTTACGCCATCGGCCCGTGGGGCGATCTGGCCTAATCGCGCTTCCAATGAACCTGATGCCGCGTTCGCTTCTCCCGCAGCACCGCGGCCTCCGGCCATCCGGATTTACCGATCCCAGGAGACAACGACATGACCCCGTCCTTCGGCCCCTTCCTCCGGCGAACCGCGCTCCTGCTGGCGGTGCTCGTGGCACCGTTCGCCGCGACCTCCGCTCACGCCGCCCCCGCAGCGGAAACCGCCGCCGCGTCCACCGCATCCTGCCCTGAACTGCTCAATCGTCAAATGCCCCGTCTGCAGGATGAAAAGCCTCAGGCGCTCTGCCAGTACGCCGGCAAGGTCGTGCTGGTGGTCAACACGGCCAGCTTCTGCGGCTACACGCCGCAGTACAAGGCACTGGAAGCGCTCTCGGCGCGCTATGCGGACAAGGGCCTGGTGGTGCTCGGTTTTCCGTCTGGTGACTTCGGCAACCAGGAGTACGGCAGCAACAAGGAAATCGCCGAGTTCTGCGAGAACACGTTCAACGTGAAGTTCCCGATGTTCAGCAAGAGCAACGTCGCCGCCGGAAAGGCCGACCTGAACCCGCTGTTCGCGGACCTGGCCAAGCGCACGGGCCAGTCGCCGAAGTGGAACTTCCACAAGTACCTGATCTCGCGCGACGGCAAGCAGGTCATGAGCTTCGCGTCCGGCGTGAGCCCGGACAGCACCCAGTTCACCCAGGCGGTGGAAAAGCTGGTCGCACAAGCGCAGTGAACATCACGTCCCCAGGATGAATCGAAAAACCTGATCCTGATCGTCGAATCCGCTTGAAGAAGCTGATCAAAAGGCGCGGGATTGGGCAATCGGTGCGCCTGTGGCGAGGGGTCGTCATCACCCTGAAAACTGTCCCGGCTAGGCGGGACAGCGGTGACAGTTGCTCACCTATTCGTTCATCGGTGGGATGACATCGACCGCGATGCGCTGCACCATGACGACTCGTTCAACACATCGCTGAGGACAGACATCAACGCCGACAGCCGGTAGCAGCGCTCCCTTTGAGGACGCTTAAACGGGCCGGAAGGCGCAGCAGTCTGGGAGGACATTCCGGGTTTCCACCGATCCCGGCAGCGATGGGAGTACAGTCAACGCATCCACTTTCAGCCGCAAGACCTGCTTCCTCGTGAAGCTGCAATCCCGAGGCCTTTCTCCTCCTCCTCCCTCCCTCCCTCGTTGGCCAGGGGCGTCTTGAGGCTACTTTTATACCCAGGGCTTCCGCATCGCGGAGGCCCTTTGTATTTGTGCATCCAGCAGACCGGGCAGACCGGAGAGAGCGGCAACGTCAGGCGAGCCAGCCCTTGCGCCGGAAGTAGATGAACGGCGCGGTGACCGACGCGATCATCAGCCCGATCGCGAAGACGTAGCCGTACTTCCAGTGAAGTTCCGGCATGCCCTCGAAGTTCATGCCGTAGACGCTGGCGATCAACGTCGGCGGCAGCAGCGCGACGCTCGCCACCGAGAAGATCTTGATGATCTTGTTCTGGTTGATGTTGATGAAGCCGACCGTGGCATCCATCAGGAAGTTGATCTTGTCGAAGAGGAAGGCCGTGTGCGAGTCGAGCGAATCGATGTCGCGCAGGATCTGCCGGGATTCCTCGAACTGCTCCGCATTGAGCATGCGGCTGCGCATCATGAAGCTGACCGCTCGGCGCGTGTCCATCACGTTGCGCCGGATGCGGCCGTTCAGGTCTTCCTCGCGGGCGATCGCCGCGAGCACGGCACCGGCCTCGGTGTCGTTGACGTCCTTCTTCAGCACGCGCGCGCTGACCTTCTCGAGGTTGTCGTAGATGCCCTCGAGCACGTCGGCGGAGTACTCCGCATCGGCGTCGTAGAGCTTGAGCAGCACGTCCTTGGCGTCCTCGATCAGCGCGGGGATGCGGCGCGCGCGCAGGCGCAGCAGCCGGAACACCGGCAGGTCCTCGTTGTGGACCGAGAACAGCACGTTGTTGAACAGGATGAAGGCCACGCGCACATTGCGCGGCGCTTCCATGTCGTCGATCAGGAAGTCGGAGCGGATGTGCAGCTCGCCGTTGTCTTCCTCGTAGAAGCGGGCGGACTCTTCGAGGTCCTCGTCGACGATGTCCTCGGGGATCACCAGGCCGAAGCGCTCGCGGATCCAGTCCTTCTCCTGCGGCGTGGGCGACTCCAGGTCGACCCAGACCGGGTCGCGGCCGTCGTCCGTGCGCGCGAGCAGTTCGGCGGCGGTCGCGATCTCCTCCTGGACCATGCCTCCCTTGAGGCGGCCGTTGTCCAGCGTGAAAACATTGAGCATGCAGGTCCTTCGTCGGCGGTGACGCGCTCTGGCGAACGCGCAAGCCGGAGTGCGCGTTGACGGACCCTCGGGATCGTCGCGGCGCAGGATTTGTCAGGGAGCGGGCGGCGCCGGAAAGCGGCACGCGCGGGATGCAGGTCGAAGGTGGCCCGTCTCACTCCGGACAAGCGTCGCGGCGGCGTTGGTGCGGTGACGCGGAACGCTCAGAAGCTGCGGCGGATTGACGCTGGAGTGGATGGCCACCGAGGGTGGTCGCTGTCCAAGGGGAACTCCAGTAATCGGGACGCGGAATTATCACATCGCGTCCTCGGGGGCGGCAAGGAAGAGCGCTCGGGAGCGTCCGCCGCACAACACCCAGCATTCGAGCACGGACCCCGGCATGCCGCAAGGCGGGAATATTCGCCCCCAAACCTTGCTTTTGATCACTTGCCCAGCCCCCGGATCGGGTGCAGACTGGGCTCGTCTTCCTCATCGATGTCGCCTCAGAACCCGCATGCCATCGGCCCTCGCGGCCTTCCGGGTCCCTCGCGGACCGTTCATTCCGACGCCATCCCCTGATCCCGCCATCCGCCCCCGAAAGCTTCCGACTCCCGGTCGGCGGCGTGGCCTTCCACCCACATCGATTTCTCCACCGCCTCAAGGCCCCCTACCCCCAGACCACCCCAAGACCCTGAACCGCTCTTTTTCCCGCGGCATCCGCCGCCGACTCCGACCCGTTTCCGACCAAGCCCTTGTGAAAGGAGGCTTTATGAACCTGACCATCAGCGGCCACCATCTCGAAGTGACACAGGCTCTGCGCGAGTACGTGCTGAACAAGTTGAGCCGGGTGATCCGGCACTTTGACCAGGTCGTGGACATCAACGTCCTGCTGACCGTGGAGAAGCAGAAGGAGAAGGATCGACGCCAACGCGCGGAAGTCACGTTGCATGTGAAGGGACGGGAGATCTTCTGCGAGCACTCGCACGAGGATCTCTATGCGGCCATCGACGAGCTGATGGACAAGCTGGATCGGCAGGTCTGCCGCCACAAGGACCGCGTGCAGAACCATCATCACGAATCGGCCAAGCGCATGGACTTGAACGCCGGATGACCGGTTCCCGCCACGGCCCAGGCCGGCGGCGAGACCTCCCGCGGACCTCGGGGATTTCCCGGGGTTCCGCCCGCAAGGCGGCCCATCGGGCCGCCTTTTTGCCGAGAATTGTTGCAATGCAACACCACGGACGACGTTTTCACAGGAGCGTCGCATCCGTCACACCCCCTGTTGGTGGCGGGATTCCTATAATCCTGTCCCTCAACCTTCGAATCTGCGCCCCGCTGGTGCGCAGTGCTGCTCCCCCAGCCCGCCGGTCGTCGTGACTGGCACATGCCCGATGAACCGTCTCGCCGCCATCCTTCCCGCCAGCAACGTGCTGGTCGATGTGGACGCTTCCAGCAAAAAGCGGGTCTTCGAACACGCGGGGCTGCTTTTCGAGAACAACCACACCATCTCCCGCGCCGCGGTCACGGACAACCTGTTCGCCCGGGAACGCCTGGGCTCGACGGGTCTCGGCCACGGTGTCGCGATCCCGCATGGCCGGATCAAGGGCCTGAAGAACCCGCTGGCCGCGGTGCTGCGCGTGCAGCAGCCGATCGGCTTCGACGCGCCGGACGACGAGCCGGTCACGCTGCTGATCTTCCTGCTGGTGCCGGAAGCGGCGACGCAAAGACATCTCGAGATCCTGTCCGAGATCGCGGAGATGCTGTCCGACCGCGAACTGCGCGAGCGCCTCAAGACCGAGTCCGACGCCGCGACCGTGCATCGCCTGATCGCCGACTGGGAGCCGCTGAAGTCGGTCGCCTGAGCGCCCACGCAGCCTTCCGAACCCTCACCGCCACGACCACGGCCCGTCGAACTTGAAAGCCACCTCCATCAGCGCGGACCGGTTGTTCGAGGAACACCGCGAGGCCTTGCGTTGGGAGTGGATCGCCGGCCACGCGCACCCTGAGCGCCGCTTCGACGAAGCCGCGCTGCGCGACGCGCAATCGGCCGCCGACCTCGTCGGCTACCTGAACTACATCCATCCGTACCGCGTCCAGATCGTGGGCCGGCGCGAGGTGGGTTACCTGAGCCAGGCCTCGGGCGACGTGCTGGACCGCCGTATCGCGCGCATCGTCACGCTGGAGCCGCCGGTGATCATCGTCGCCGACGATCAGGTGCCGCCGGACCGGCTGGTCGCCATGTGCGACCGCGCCGAGATCCCGCTGTTCACCACCGCCGAGAGCGCCGGCCACGTCATCGACCTGGTGCGCGCCTACCTGGCGCATGTCTGCGCCAACCGCACGACGCGGCACGGCGTGTTCATGGACATCCTCGGCCTGGGCGTGCTGCTGACCGGCGAGTCCGGCCTGGGCAAGAGCGAACTGGGCCTGGAGCTGATCAGCCGCGGCCATGGCCTGGTGGCGGACGACGCGGTCGACTTCTTCCGCATCGCGCAGACGGCGATCGAAGGCCGTTGCCCGGAACTCCTGATGAACCTGCTGGAAGTCCGCGGCATCGGGCTGCTGGACATCAAGGCGATCTTCGGCGAGACGGCGGTGCGCCGGAAGATGCGGCTCAAGCTCATCGTTCACCTGGTCCGCAAGGAGACGATGGAGCGCGACTTCGAACGCCTGCCCTACGAGCCCCTGTACGAAGACGTGCTGGGCATGCCGGTGCGCAAGGTCGTGATCGCGGTGGACGCCGGCCGCAACCTGGCCGTGCTGGTCGAGGCCGCGGTGCGCAACACCATCCTGCAACTGCGCGGCATCGACACCTACCGCGAGTTCGTCGAGCGCCATCAACGCGCGATCGAGCAGGGCCTCAACGACACCAACTGAGCATCGGCCCCGGTCCACCGACCGGCCGATTCGCCATGAAGAAGGGGCTCCATCGGAGCCCCTTGTCGTCGGTCCCGTCGCGGCAGGCGCCGTTCAGCGGGCCACCTTGTTCGGGCAGTCCTTCTTCACGCAGTTCGCATACAGCGCGAGCGAGTGCTCCTGCAACTGGAAGCCGCGATCCAGGGCGATGGCGTGCTGCCGCTCCTCGATCTGCGGATCGTAGAACTCTTCGACAAAGCCGCAGGTCAGGCACACGAGGTGATCGTGGTGATGCCCCTCGTTGAGCTCGAACACGGCCTTGCCGGACTCGAAGTGGTTGCGCGACAGCAGTCCCGCCTGCTCGAACTGCGTGAGCACGCGATAGACCGTCGCGAGACCGATGTCCGCGCGCTCATCGAGCAAAGCTTTGTAAACGTCCTCGGCGGTCATGTGCCGCTGTTGGGTCGTCTGGAAGATCTCGAGGATCTTGATGCGGGGCAAGGTGGCCTTGAGCCCGCTGTTCTTGATTTCGTCTGACCGGTTCATTGGGTTGGCGCCTGCGGAAGAGCGTGGGTGCGTGCCGCTAGAATCCGCCGATCATAGTCCTAGCGCCTCGGCCGAGACGTGCCATGTCATTGAATTTCCGTATCCCCCGCATTGCACGCCGGAACGCCACGGGCGTCGCCGTGGCCGGCCTGGCCCTGGGTCTCCTGACGTTGGGCGGCTGCTCGCAGATGCCCAAGTTCGACGCGCTCTCCGTCAGCGGCGAGAAGGTGCTCGGCCTGGTCACGCCATACCGTGTCGAGATCGTCCAGGGCAACGTCGTCACCAAGGAGCAGATCGCCGCCATCAAGCCCGGCATGACCCGCGCCCAGGTGCGCGACGTGCTCGGCTCGCCGCTGCTGACCGACGTCTTCCACGAGGCCCGCTGGGACTACGTGTTCACGATCCGGCGCCAGGGCGCCGCGCCGCAGAACCGCCACATCCTGCTGACCTTCGACGGCGACCAGCTGTCCAAGATCGACGCGCCGGACGACCTGCCGACCGAGAAGGAATTCATCGCGTCGATCAACACGCTGAAGCTGCGCGGCAAGGAGCCCAAGCTCGATCTGACGGAAGAGGAGCGCAAGGCGCTGCCGCCGCCGGTGCGCACCGCCGCGGCCTCGGCGCCGGAGCCGATCGGCGCGACGCGCGACTACCCGCCGCTGGAGCCCCGTCGATGAGCCGTCTGCGGATCGCGATCACCGGCGCGTCCGGCCGCATGGGCCGCATGCTGGTCGAGGCGGTGCTGGCGTCGGACGACCTCGAGCTGGCGGCCGCGCTCGATCGCGACGGCAGCCCCGCGCTGGGCCAGGATGCCGGCGCCTTCCTGGGTCAGGCCACGGGCGTGGCGATCTCCAGCGACGTCAAGGCCGGCCTGGCCAAGGCGGACGTGCTGATCGACTTCACCCGCCCCGAAGGCACGATGGCGCACCTCGCGCTGTGCGCCGAGCTGGGCGTGCGGACCGTCATCGGCACCACCGGCTTCAGCCCGGACGAGAAGGCGAAGATCGGCGAGTTCGCGCAGCGCGCCGCCGTCATGATGGCGCCCAACATGAGCGTGGGCGTGAACGTCGTGCTCAAGCTGCTGCAGCAGGCGTCCAAGGCGCTCGCGCAGGGCTACGACATCGAGATCGTCGAGGCCCACCACCGCCACAAGGTCGACGCGCCCAGCGGCACCGCGCTGAAGATGGGCGAAGTCGTCGCCGAAGCGCTCGGCCGCGACCTGAAGACCTGCGCCGTCTATGGCCGCGAAGGCGTCACCGGCGAACGCGATCCGTCGACGATCGGCTTCGCGACCGTGCGCGGCGGCGACGTGATCGGCGACCACACCGTGATGTACCTGGGTGTCGGCGAACGCATCGAGATCAGCCACAAGGCCTCGAGCCGCGCCACCTTCGCACAGGGCAGCCTGCGCGCGGCACGCTTCCTGGGCGAGCGCAGGACCGGCCTGTTCGACATGAACGACGTGCTCGGCATCGCCTGAGCCCGCGACCGCCCCCGATCGGCGCCCGACCCGCGACGCGATGACCGAACTGATCCACCTCTGGCAAGCGGGCGACGGTGTCGCCCGTTTCGTTTCCCTGCTGCTGCTGGCCATGTCGGTCTGCAGCTGGGTGCTGATCTTCTGGCGCAGCTGGACATTGGCCCGGGCGCGGACCGACCTCGGCCGCGCGCTGCCGGTGTTCTGGGCGGCGCCCGACGTCGGCCAGGGACGCGACCAGTTGAAGACCCTCGATCGCGGCGCCTTGATGCTGCCGCTGATCGACGCGGCGATGCAGGACAGCGCGCCGGGCACGCTGGCCGCCTCCGCACAGAAGACCTCGCAGCTGACGCGCCGCCTGCGCGACGCGCTGCATGCCGTGCTGAACGGCCTGAGCCGGGGCCAGGTCGTGCTGGCGACGATCGGGGCCACCGCCCCCTTCGTCGGCCTGTTCGGCACGGTCTGGGGCATCTACCACGCGCTGCTGAGCATCTCGTCGACCGGCAACTTCAGCCTGGACAAGGTCGCCGGCCCGGTCGGCGAGGCGCTGATCATGACCGCCGCCGGCCTGGCCGTGGCGATCCCGGCGGTGCTGGCCTACAACCTCTTCGGCAAGTGGGTCGCCGCCTGCGAGGCTGAACTCGAAGGCTTCGCGCACGACCTGCGCGAGCTCGTCGGCGGCGCCTGAGCGCCCTGCCCGACCGCCCCCGGACCCGCACGCGATGAAGTTCGGCCGCCTCGAACGCCGCGAAGCGCCCAAGCCGATGGGCGAGATCAACATGACGCCGTTGATCGACGTCATGCTGGTGCTGCTGGTGATCTTCATCATCGCGGCGCCGCTGATGGGCAGCGCGCTCAAGCTGGACCTCCCGAAGAGCGACGCCGCCTCGCCCGCGCCCGGCGCCAGCTTCATCGCGCTGGCCATCACGCCCGAAGGCGAGTACGTGCTGGGCGAGGACAAGCTCGACGCCAAGGTCATGCGCGACCGGCTCACCCAGCTGGCGCAGCGTCAGCCCGATGCCGAACTGCGCCTGAGCGCCGATCGCGCGGTGCCCTATGGCAAGGTCGCGCAGTTGATCGGCTGGGCCCAGAAGGCCGGACTGAACCGGATCGCGTTCGTCGCCGAGAACGGCGAAATCGGCGAAATCGGCGAGAAGGCCGACGGCGCCGCGCCTGACCGGGGCGCCGCGACTCCCCCGAAGCGCTGATCGCTCCCCCGCAGGGTGGCCCGCCCACAGAGGATGGGGCGGCCGCGCGCGGCCTCCTACAATCGACGGCTACGTTGCCCGAGCCACCATGAACGAGAAATACGCCCCCTCCGAGGTCGAACAGGCCGCCCGCGATCACTGGAACGCCCGCGACGCCTACCGCGTCGTCGAGGACGCGTCCAAGCCGAAGTTCTACGCCTGCTCCATGCTGCCCTACCCGAGCGGCAAGCTGCACATGGGCCATGTCCGCAACTACACGATCAACGACATGTTGACGCGTCAGCTGCGCATGAAGGGCTACAACGTGCTGATGCCGATGGGCTGGGACGCCTTCGGCCTGCCCGCGGAGAACGCGGCGATGAAGAACAAGGTGCCGCCGGCCGCGTGGACCTACGACAACATCGCCTACATGAAGTCGCAGATGCAGGCCATGGGCCTGGCGATCGACTGGTCGCGCGAGATCGCCACCTGCAAGCCGGACTACTACCGCTGGAACCAGTGGCTGTTCCTGAAGATGCTGGAAGCCGGCATCGCCGAGCGCCGCACGCAGGTCGTGAACTGGGACCCGATCGACCAGACCGTGCTGGCCAACGAGCAGGTCATCGACGGCAAAGGCTGGCGCTCGGGCGCGACGATCGAGAAGCGCGAGATCCCCGGCTACTACCTGAAGATCACCGACTACGCCGAGGAACTGCTCGCTGCCGTGGCCGATCCTTCGGACAAGAACTACCTGTCGGGCTGGCCCGAGCGCGTGCGCCTGATGCAGGAGAACTGGATCGGCAAGAGCGAGGGCGTGCGCTTCGCCTTCCCGCACGCGATCGCCGGCGAGGACGGTCAGCCCATCCAGGGCGGCCTGCTCTACGTCTTCACGACGCGCGCCGACACCATCATGGGCGTGACCTTCTGCGCCGTCGCGCCGGAGCACCCGCTGGCCGCGCATGCCGCGAAGACCAACCCCGCGCTGGCCGCGTTCATCGAGGAATGCCAGCAGGGCGGCACGACAGAGGCCGAGCTGGCCACGCAGGACAAGAAGGGTCTGTCGACCGGCCTCTTCGTGACGCACCCGCTGACCGGCGAACAGATCGAGGTCTGGGTCGGCAACTATGTGCTGATGAGCTACGGCGACGGCGCCGTGATGGGCGTGCCCGCGCATGACGAACGCGACTTCGCCTTCGCGAAGAAGTACGGCATCGCGATCAAGCAGGTCGTGGCGGTGGGCGACGAGGCCTACTCGACCGACGCCTGGGCCGAGTGGTATGGCGACAAGCAGCGCGGCCTGTGCATCAACTCCGGCGTGCTGGACGGCCTGACGCACAAGCAGGCGGCGGACAAGGTGGCCGAGCTGCTCGGCACCAAGGGTCTGGGCGAGAAGAAGACGACCTGGCGCCTGCGCGACTGGGGCGTCAGCCGCCAGCGCTACTGGGGCACGCCGATCCCCATCATCCATTGCGACAGCTGCGGCGCGGTGCCGGTCCCCGAGAAGGACCTGCCCGTCGTGCTGCCCGAGGACTGCATCCCGGACGGCAGCGGCAACCCGCTGAACAAGCGCGCGGACTTCCTGGACTGCCGCTGCCCGAAGTGCGGTGCCGCGGCCAAGCGCGAGACGGACACGATGGACACCTTCGTGGACAGCTCGTGGTACTTCATGCGGTATTGCGACGCGACCAATCCGGAGCAGATGGTCGCCGCCGGCACCGACTACTGGATGCCGATGGACCAGTACATCGGCGGCATCGAGCACGCGATCCTGCACCTGCTGTACGCGCGCTTCTGGACCAAGGTCATGCGCGACCTGAAGCTGATCAAGTTCAGCGAGCCCTTCACCAACCTGCTGACGCAGGGCATGGTGCTGAAGGGGGCGTTCTCCCGCAAGCCTGAAGACGCCGGCAAGAACTACTACTGGGAACACGAGGTCGACGTCATCCGCAACGAGCACGGCGTGCCGACCGGCGGCACGTTGAAGGCCGACGGCAAGCCGCTCGAGTACGAGATGACGACGATGTCGAAGTCGAAGAACAACGGCGTCGACCCGCAGGCCCTGATCGACGAGTACGGCGCCGACACGGCCCGCCTGTTCGTGATGTTCGCGTCGCCGCCGGAGCAGACGCTGGAGTGGAACGACGCCGGCGTCGAAGGCGCACATCGCTTCCTGAAACGCGTGTGGGGCTTCGGCACGAAGCACGCCGACGCGATCCAGACCGGCGGCGCCGATTTCGCCACGCTGAGCGACGACGGCAAGGCGCTGCGCCGCGAGGTCCACCTGGTGCTGAAGCAGGTCTCGTACGACTACGAGCGCATGCAGTACAACACCGTGGTCTCGGGCGCGATGAAGCTGCTGAACGCGCTGGAAGGCTTCAAGGCCGAGGGCCAGTCGGCCGCGGTGCGCGAGGGCTTCTCGGTGCTGCTGCGCGTGATCTACCCGGCCTGCCCGCACATCGCGCATGCGCTGTGGAACGAGCTCGGCTTCGCCGCCGAACTGGGCGAACTGCTGGACGCCGCCTGGCCGCAGGTCGACGAATCGGCGCTGGTCCAGGACCAGATCGAACTGATGCTGCAGGTCAACGGCAAGCTGCGCGGCGCGATCAAGGTGGCGGCCTCGGCCGACAAGGCGGCGATCGAGGCGATCGCGCTGGCCAGCCCCGACTTCGAGAAGTTCGCGGAAGGCAAGGCGCCCAAGAAGGTCGTCATCGTGCCGGGTCGTCTCGTCAACGTGGTGGTGTGAGCATGATGAAGCGCCGTGATCTGCTGTCGTCGTTCGCGTCCTTGGGCGCGCTGGGTACCGTGGGCGCGGCCGGCCTGCTGACGGGCTGCGGCTTCGAGCTGCGCAAGGAACCGGTCTACCACTTCAAGACGCTGGCGCTGACCGGCTTCGTCCCGCATTCGCCGCTGGCGCAGGAACTGCGCCGGCAGGTGCAGCGCAGCACCGTGCGCCTGGTCGAGGACCCGAACCGCGCCGACGTGATCATCGACGCCGAGCGGGAGATCCGCGACAAGACCTCGGTGGCGACGACCGCGGCGGGCCAGATCACGGAATGGCAGTTGCGGCTGTCGCTGGACTACTCGCTGCGCACGGCCGGCGGGGACATCCTGCTGCCCCGCACCGAGCTGCGCCTGACGCGCGACATGAACTACAGCGAAAGCGCGGCGCTGGCCAAGGAGCAGGAAGAGAACTCGCTGCAGAAGGCCATGCAGGTCGAGGCCGTCGGCCTGCTGCTGCGCCGCCTGGCGGCGGTGCACCTGCCCACCTGACGCTGGACGGACCGCGCGCATGCAGATCAAGGGCGAAGCACTCGCCGGCCACCTGGCGAAGGGGCTCAAGCCGGTGTACGTCGTGCACGGCGACGAGCCGCTGCTCGCGCAGGAGGCCGCCGACGTTCTGCGGGCCGAGGCGCGCAGGCAGGGCTACAGCGAGCGCCAGGTCTTCATCGTCAGCGGCGCGCACTTCGACTGGGCGTCCGTGATCGCGGCCTCCCAGGCGATGAGCCTGTTCGCCGACAAGCAGCTGATCGAGATCCGCATTCCTGGCGGCAAGCCGGGCAAGGATGGCTCGGACGCGCTGCAGCGGTACGTCGACGGCCTGCCCCCGGACGTGCTGACGCTGGTGACCCTGCCCCGCCTGGACAAGACCCAGCTCGGCAGCGCCTGGTTCACGGCGCTGGACAGCGCCGGCGTGTCGGTGAAGGTCGACCCGGTCGAGCGTCGCGAGCTGCCTGCCTGGATCGCCCGGCGGCTGCAGCAGCAGGGGCAGCCGGTGGCGGCCGGACCGGACGGCCAGCGCGCGCTGGAGTTCTTTGCCGACCGCGTGGAAGGCAACCTGCTCGCCGCGCACCAGGAATTGCAGAAGCTCGCGCTGCTGCACCCGGCCGGCGAGCTCAGCCTGCAGCAGATCGAGGCGGCCGTGCTGGACGTGGCGCGTTTCGACGTCTTCAAGCTCAGCGAGGCGCTGCTGAGCGGCAAGGTGGGTCGCGTGCTGCGCATGCTCGACGGCCTGAAGGCCGAGGGCGAGGCCGCCGTGCTGGTGCACTGGACGATGGCCGAGGACATCCGCGGCCTGAAGCGTGTCCACGACGCGGTGGCGGCGGGCAAGCCGCTGCCGATGGCCCTGCGGGAGTCCCGCATCTGGGGCCCGAAGGAGCGTCTCTTCGAGCGCATCGTGCCGCAGCTGCACGGGGCGGCGCTGACGCGGCTGGTCGTCGCCGCGCAGATCTGCGACGGCATCGTCAAGGGCCTGCGCCACCCGGAATGGCCCACCGACCCCTGGGAAGCGCTGGGGCGATTGGCCCTCCTGCTGGAGCAAGCCCTGCGCCCGCCGGCCCAGAAAACCCGCTATGGTTGACGCTTGTCGTCCACCTGGCGTCGCCGATGAGCCCCTTCCGTTCCGCCCCCTTGTCGATGACCGCCGCGATGCTGTCGGGCGTATTGCTGAGCGCGACCGCGGCCCATGCGGCGGACTGGACGATCCAGGTCCGTGACGCCGACGGCGCGCCCGTGCCCAATGCGGCCGTCGCCGTCGAGCTGAAGGGCCAGCCCGCCAGGCCGGCCACGGGCGTCGTCGCCCAGATGGCCCAGCGCGACCGCCAGTTCCAACCCCAGCTGCTGGTGGTGCAGACCGGCACCGCGGTCAACTTCCCCAACTTCGACACCGTCCGCCACCACGTCTATTCGTTCTCGCCGACGAAGAAGTTCGAGCTCAAGCTGTACTCGGGCACGCCGTCGGAGCCGGTGGTCTTCGACAAGCCGGGCGTGGCCCAACTGGGTTGCAACATCCACGACCGGATGAGCGCGCACATCGTGGTCGTCGACACGCCGGCTTTCGGCATCACGGACGCCAAGGGCGAGGTCAGGCTGAACCTGCCGCCCGGCGACCACCGCCTGCGGCTGTGGGCATCGCGCCTGGGCAATGCCGCACCGACCGCGCAGCCGCTGACGGTGGGGGCGAACGCGACCGGCGTGCTGAAGGTCGAGCTGAAGGACTGACGCGCGATGCGCTGGCCGGACTTCCTCAACCTGCGGCGGCTGGAAGGGCGCATCGTCGCGTTGTTCTTGGCGTTGCTGCTGGTGGTCCAGCTGCTCAATCTGGCGCTGATCGACCAGGGCATCGGGCGCAACGCCCGCGCGCAGGTGACCGAGGAACTCGAGGCCGGCGAGCGCATCCTGGTCCAGCTCATCGACGAGGACAACCAGCAGCGCGGCCTGGTGGCCGACCTGCTGCAGTCCGACTACGGGCTGCGCCAGCTCGTGTCGGCCGGCATCCAGGGCGAGGAACTGCGCGCCATGCTGCAGGACGTCTTCACCAACCTGAGCGAGCGCGGCGACGCCGCGTTCATCGGGTATGCGGACGATTCGTTCAAGCTGGTGACGGCGACCGACGCGATCGCGGCGAAGGTGACCCCGCTGCTGCGCGGCGTGAGCCGCGAGCAGCAGGGTCGCACGCAGAGCCAGCTGCTGCTGCTGGACGGCAGGGCCTACCAGGTCGTGGTCGCCCGGATGCGCGCGGCGGGGCTGGGCGGCTGGATCTTCACCGGCTTCGAACTGAAGAGCGACCAGCTGCAGGAACTCAAGCGCATCGTGCGCATCCAGGGCATCCTGCTGGCGCAATCGGCGACGGGGCAGTGGCAGGTGCTCGCGTCGGTGCTCGATCCGGCCGCGACGGCCCGCGCCGTCCAGTCGCTGCCCGCACTGGGCGCGGCAGACCGCGAGGCGAGGACCTTCCACCTGCCCCTCGACGACGAGCTGTTCCAGGCCCGCCTGCAGCCGCTGGCGCATGGCGGCGACACCGACAAGTCGGTGGCGGTGCTGCTGTTGCGCTCGGTCGATGAAGCGCTGGCGCCCTACCGGCGGCTGCAATGGATGCTGCTGGGGCTGAGCGGCGTCGGCGTGCTGCTGTTCGCGATCGGCGCGGTGTTGACGGCGCGACGCATCAGCGGGCCGGTGAAGGCCTTGGCAAGCGCGGCGCACCGGCTCGGTCAAGGCGACTATGCCCAGCCCGTCACGCGGCCCTCGCGCGACGAGATCGGCGATCTGGCGGAGGCGTTCGAGGCGATGCGCCAGGGCATCCGGGCCCGCGAGGAAGAGGTGAACCGGCTCGCGTTCTGGGACCCGCTGACGGACCTGCCGAACCGTGAGCAGTTCCATCAGGCGCTGGCCAGACGGATGGCGGAAAGCGACGTGCGCTTCTCGCTGCTGATGCTGAACCTGGACCGCTTCAAGCATGTCAACGACGTGCTGGGGCGTCCGTTCGGCGACCGGCTGCTGCGCGCGGTCGCCGATCGGCTGCAGCACCTGCTGAAGGACGAGGTCAGCCTGATCGCGCGCGTGGGCGGGGACGAGTTCCTGCTGCTGATCGAAGGCGCCGGCGCGACGCGGGCCGAGGCGATCTGCAAGCGCATCCAGCGCGACTTCGAACGTGCCTTGAGCATCGACGACCAGACGGTGGACCTGTCGGCGGGGATGGGCGTGGCGCTGTACCCGCAGCACGGGCGCGATCCGCTGCTGCTGCTGGCGCGCGCGGAGCTGGCGATGCACGCGGCCAAGCGCGGCCAGAGCGGGTGCGAGGTCTACGCACCGAGCATGGATGCGGCGAGCCAGGAATCGCTGTCGCTGCTGAGCGAGTTGCGGCATGCGATCGATGCCGGCGAACTGAGACTCTTCCTGCAGCCGAAGGTGGACCTGCACGGCCAGAAGATCTCCGGCGCGGAGGCGTTGGTGCGTTGGCAACATCCGACGCGCGGCCTGGTGCCGCCGATGGAGTTCATCCCCTTCGCGGAGCAGACGGGGTTCATCCGCCAGATCACCGCGTGGGTCCTGCATGCGTCGGCGCAGGCGTGGATGGGACTGCAGCGTGATGGCCTCGCGCTGCCGATCAGCGTGAACCTGTCGACGCGCGACCTGATGGACCAGGACCTGCCGATCAAGGTGGCGGACCTGGTCGCGGGCGTGCCGCCGCCGGCGCTGTGCCTGGAGATCACCGAGTCCGCGATCATGGACGACCCGCAACGCGCGCTGCAGACGCTGGAGCAGCTGCACGCCCTGGGCTTCAAGCTGTCGATCGACGACTTCGGCACCGGCTACTCGTCGCTGGCCTACCTGAAGCAGCTGTCGGTGGACGAGCTGAAGATCGACCGCAGCTTCGTGATGAACATGGAGCGCGACATCGACGACGCGAAGATCGTGCGCTCGACGATCGAGCTCGCGCACAACCTGGGGCTGACGGTGGTCGCGGAAGGGCTGGAGACGGCCAAGCAATGGACGCTGCTGCAGACGCTGGGCTGCGACCAGGGGCAGGGCTACTTCCTGTCGCGGCCGATGCCGGCGGAGAAGTTCGCCGACTGGCTCCGGGCCTGGCAGCCGCCCGACCTCGACGACGCGCAGGCGAACACGATCCTGGCTGGGCTGTGAGGTCCAGATCCGCCCGTGCCTATTCTTCCCAGGGCGCGTCCTCCGTCGCTCCACCGCCCGCCATCCAATACACAAACGACGGATCGTCCTTGCCCCAGTCGGTCCACCGGTCATAAGCGAGCGCCAGACCCACGACATGTGGCGACGTGCGCACACCGACAGTCGCGATGTCGTCCTCGCTTTGCGCCAGCGGCACCTGCACCGCCGCCGGTGCAGGACTTTCACCACTCACGGTGCGGATGCAGAAGCGCAATTCCTGGTCCCACACCGACTCGGCGTGTTCCAGCATGGCGGAAAACTCGTCCGTCATCAGCATCACGCGGCTGCCCCGCGCGTGTTCCAGATGCTGCGTGAACTGCGCCAACACCGGATCAATGCGGGCGCCCAGCATCTGACGCAGAGGGTCCGTACGCCTGCTCAAGGTCTGAAGCGCGCGCGCCTTGTCGGCCAGCAAGATCCAATGCCGCTCGGGTGGCCGCACCTCGTCAATCACTTCATCCAGGCGCAGGTCCGCTTCTTCGAACAAGGCGACCCAGAGCACCGGCACGTGGTACTTCATCAACAGATAGGCGAAACCCTCCGAGTCATCGTCCGACTCCAGGTCCGCCCTGGAGGTGGCATCGGTGGTTCGCAGGTGCGCATAGTCCCCCACGATCAGGAATCCCTGTCTTCCAGCGCATCGCACAGCGCCTCGAGGCCTGCGCGCACCGTCTGCGCGCGCACCGCATGGCGGTCGCCGGTGAAGTGCTCCTTCCACACGCGCACGCGCTGGCGGCCGTGCATCAGCGCGAGCCACACCGTGCCGACCGGCTTGTTCTCAGTGCCGCCGCCCGGCCCGGCCACGCCGGTCACCGCGATCGCCCAGTCGATCGGCGCATGCGCCACCAGGCCGCGCGCCATCTGCTCGGCCACCTCGCCGCTCACCGCGCCGTGCAGGGTGATCAGCGCTGCCGGCACGCCGAGGAGCTCCGTCTTCGCCTGGTTGGTGTAGCTCACCACGCCGCGTTCAAACCATTGGCTCGAGCCCGCCAGGCTCGTGCACGCCGCCGCGATCAGACCGCCGGTGCAGGACTCCGCGGTGCCCATGCGCTCCTTGCGCTGGATCAGGGCCAGGGCGATGCGTTCGATCAGTTCGGATTCGTCGGGAAACAGCATGGGGATCTCCTCGTCGATGGATCTGGATGATCTGATCCGTGGATGGATGCGATCGGCGCCGGCGCCTCAGCGCCTCAGCGCCTCAGCGCTTCAGTGCAGCAAGGCCCTCGCGCCGGCCAACACCACAAGCGTACATGCAGCCGCCACGAGATCGTCGAACAGGATGCCGAAGCCTTGCCACACCGTCACCGGTTGCCCGGGCTCGATCTTGAACAGTGCATCGGCCCAGCGCACCGGGCCCGGCTTCGCCGCGTCGAAGAAGCGGAAGACGCCGAACGCCGCCAGTTGCCACCAGAAGCCCGCCGGCATGATCAGCCACAGCACGATCCAGATCGCGACGATCTCGTCCCACACGACCGAACCGGGATCGCAGGTCTTGAGGTTTCTTGCGGTGACCGTCGAGGCCCACCAGCCGATCGGGATGCTCGCGGCGATCACCACGCCCCACAGCAGCGGTGTCAGCCACAGGTTCAGGATCGCGAACGCGGCCCAGCCCCACAAGGTGCCTACCGTCCCCGGTGCCTTCGGCGCCAGCCCGCTGCCGAAACCCATCGCGATCCAGTGCGCGGGATGCCTCGCCATGAAGCCGAAAGTCGGACGCACCGCGCTCATGATTTGAAGTGATCGAAACTCTGCAGCAAGCCCTGCAGCGGGCGACCCGCGCCGTCGACGACGCGCAGACCGGGTTGTTCATCGATGCGTCCGACGCGGTACACCGGCGTGCCGGATGCCCGCCCCGCGTCGAGCACACGCTCGCGCGCATCAGCGGGCGCGGTGAACGCGAGTTCATAGTCGTCGCCGCCGCTCAGCAGACACAGCTGCTGGAGGTCCTCCGGCATCGCGCCCAGTACCGCCGAGCGGGGAGATCCGCCAGCCGCAAGGTCGCGCCGACGTTGGAACGCTTCAGCACATGGCCGATGTCGCCGGCCAGGCCGTCCGACACATCCACGGCGCTCGTGGCGATCCCACGCAGCGCGCGGCCGAGCGCGACGCGCGGCTCCGGCAGTTCCATCCGCATCCGCGCTTCGTCGAACTGCGACGCGTTCAGCGACAGCGTGCCGCGGAACACCTCCAGCGCCAGCCGCGCATCGCCCAGCGTGCCGCTGACCCAGACGTCGTCGCCAGGCTTCGCGCCCGAGCGCAACAGGGCCTGGCCCGAAGGCGCCTCGCCCATGGCGGTGATGTTGATGTTGAGCGGCCCCGCCGTCGTGTCGCCGCCGGCCAGCACGATGTGATGCGCGTCGGCGAGTTCGAACAGCCCCTGCGCGAAGCCCGCCAGGAAAGCCTCGTCCACGCGCGGCAGCGCCAGCGACAGGAAGAAGGCCCGGGGCGTCGCGCCGCAGGCCGCGAGGTCGCTCAGGTTCACCGCCAGCGCCTTGTGGCCGAGCCGTCGCGGCGAGACCGTCGACAGGAAGTGCCGGCCTTCGACCAGCATGTCCGCCGTCACCAGCCACTGGTGGCCCGCCGACGGCGTCAGCACCGCGCAGTCGTCGCCGATGCCCAGCGTCACCGCGCCGCCCTCGGTCCGGCCGGCACGCCCTGCGCGGCCGAAGAAGCGGTCGATCAGGTCGAACTCGCCCAGTGGAGGTCCGTCCCGTCGCTCGGCCATGCCGGAACTGCCGGCAGATGCACCGGCGGATGCACCGGCAGACGCGCCGGATGCTTCAGAAGAATCACCCATGGGCGGCATTGTCGCCGCGCAGCAGGTTGGACAGCTCGACCGCGGACTTCACGTCCATCTTCTCGAAGACACGCGCACGGTGCACTTCCACCGTGCGCACGCTGATGTTGAGCTGGTCGGCGATCAGCTTGTTGGGCAGTCCCTGCACGACCAGCTGCATCACCTCGCGCTCGCGCTCGGTCAGGTCGCCGACGCGATGCCCCAGCGCCGACTTCGCATCGCGCGCGGCGATCGCCTCGGCGCTCTGCGCCAGCGCATGCTCGACGCGGTCCACCAGCGCGTTGTCCGAGAACGGCTTCTCAACGAAGTCGTAGGCGCCCTGCTTCACCGCTGCCACCGCCGTCGGCACGTCGCCGTGGCCGGTCAGGAAGATCACCGGCAGCGTCTCGAGCAGGCCGCGCTCGATCAGCCGCTCGAACAGCGCCAGCCCGCTCATGCCGGGCATCCGGACGTCGAGCAGCAGGCAGCTCGGCGCCGACGGCCAGTCGCGCCCGCTGCGCGGCAGGCCGTCCAGCATCGATTCGAAGGCCTCGGCGCTGCCGAAGCCCTCGGACAGCAGGCGCCGCGACCGCAGCAGCCAGGCGAGCGCATCGCGCACCACTTCCTCGTCGTCGACGAGGTAGACCATCGGCAGGGACTGCGGCTTCATGCGGACGACTCTCCAGATCCAATGATGGGAAACCGGTCGGCGCCCGGCTTGTGGGCAGACCCAGGCGAATCCTCGCACGGCAGGCTGAACCGGAACTCGGTCCCGGTCGGCGACGCGGGCGCGACGCGGCTTTCGAAATCCATGGCGCCGCCGTGCTGCTCCACGACCGTGCGGCACAGGCTCAGGCCCAGGCCCATGCCCTCGGTGCGGGTCGTGAAGAAGGGGTGAACAGCTGGCGCGCCACTTCCGGCGGAATGCCCGGCCCGTGGTCGATCACCGCGAAGCTCAGCCAGCGCGGCTGCAGCCGCTTCACCTGGATGACCAGCGCGCGATCGGCGAGCGGCGTCGGGCCGTCCATGGCCTGGATGGCATTGCGGGTGAGGTTCAGCAGCACCTGCTCGACCATGGTCCGGTCGCAGCGCACGCGCGGCAGGCCCTTGGCCAGGTCCATCTCGATGCGTGCGCCGCTCTTGCGCGCCTGCAGCCGGATCAGCGGCAGCACCGCCTCCAGCAACTGCTCGACGTTGACCCACTCCCGCGCCGCCTCGCGACGCCGGACGAAGTCGTGCACGCTCTTGATCACGCGGCCGGCGCGCTCCGCCTGCTCGGCGATGCGGGTCACGGCCTGGCGCACCATGGCCGGCGTCTGCGGATCGTCGGCCTCGCGCACCATCAGGTTGATCGATGCCGTCGCATAACTCGCGATCGCCGCCAGCGGCTGGTTCAGCTCGTGGCTCAGCAGCGAGGCCATCTCGCCCACCGTCGCCAGCCGCGCCGTCGCCTGCAGCCGGTCCGACTGCTGCCGCGACAGCTCCTCGACCTTGCGCTGCGCGCTCAGGTCCAGCACCGCGCTCATCCAGCCGGTCTGCTGGCCTTCGGCGTTCAGCAGCGGCGCCTCGTAGATCATCACAGGGAAGCGCTCGCCGGTACTGCGCGCGAAGACGGTCTCGAAGCCCTCGCGCGGCGGCAGGCCGGCCTCCCAGCGCGCCTCGCGGTCATGATGGCGGCGCCAGTATTCGTCGGTGAACTCCGGCGGCCAGTAGGGCGGCGCATGCGGCGGCCGGCCGGTGCCGACGACCTCCTCGGCCGGGTAGCCGACCATCGCGCAGAAGGCCGGATTCACATAGCTGATGTTGCCGTCCAGGTCGCGCGCGCGCAGCCCGGTGATCAGCGAGTTCTCCATTGCCTGCCGGAACGCGAGCGACTCCGCCAGCGCGTGTTCCGCCTGCGCGCGCTTGCGGGTGTCGCGCGCCAGGATGATGACCAGCGCGAACAGCGCCATCGACAGGCCGAGCACCAGCGCCGTCGCCAGGTTCGGGATCAGCTGCGGCCGTCCGGTGGCGTTGTCGACGCGCAGCTGCAGGCTCAGGCCCGGCAGGTCGAGCAGGCGTTCCGACAGGTAGAAGCCGGTGCCGCGCGTCAGGCCGGTCCGCGCCAGCCGGGTGCCGTCGCCTTCGACGAAGGACATCTCGAAGCGCCGCGCCTGGTCTTGCGAGACCGACTCCTCCAGCAGCGGCCGCAGGCCCATCGTCGCGACGACGTAGGAGCGCGGCTCCCCGGCGCGCACGCGCGGCAGGCAGAGGTCGGCGACCTCCATGCCGTCGCCGCCCGGCCCCGGCACGAAGTACGAGCGCGAGAACAGCGGTGTCCCCTGCCGCAGCGCGGCGATGCAGGCGAGCTCGGTCTCGATCTGGAGCTGCTCACGCGCGAGGATAGAGAACAGCGGCGGCGCGTACGGCGTGTCGACGGCGCGGCGCACCTGGCGCTCGGAATCGCGCAGCTCGATGCGCAGCAGCACGCGGGTCTGGCGCAGTTGTGCGGCGGCGTTGCCGCGCCAGTCGTCGTCCTCGGCCCACATCAGGCCCTGCAGCCCCTGCAGGTCGCGGCCGATCAACTGCTTGGCGCGCGCGGTGACCTCGGCGGCGGCCAGGTCGGACGCCTCCTGCGCGCGGGCCGCCTCATGACTCAAGGTCAGCGACAGCAGCAGCGACTGCGCGACCAGCAGCAGCCCGACCAGCGTCCCCCACAGCAGGGCGCGACGCCAGCGCCGGGGCCGGGCGCCCTGCGCCATCGGAGGAAAGGGGGCGGCGGGCCGCATGATGGTGGGAGCAGGCAAGCGGTGGTCGAACGGAAGGTCGGGCGAGGGTCGGGACGCGGGGCGCGAACGTGACGTAAAGGTGGCGTGAAAGGCGCTTGAAAGGATCGCCCAGGCATGCCGCGTCATGCGTCTGCCGCGCGCGCGGGGCAGGCAGTATGGCGCGCGGGACGCCCCTGGCGATGCGCAGTTTCGCGTATGTGCCTGCGGCCCTGCCGACATGCAGCATACGCATAGTCCGCACTGCCGCCGTCGGGACGGACTCCTACAATCGCCGACCCGGCCCACGACGGCGGACCGGTTTCAACCAGAAGAGTCCCCCATGTCGACGTCCGAAGAAAAACGTGCGCAGCTGCGCCAGGCCGCTCTCGAATATCACGAGTTCCCGACCCCGGGAAGATCGCCATCGCGGCCACCAAGCAGCTGATCAACCAGCGTGACCTGGCCCTGGCGTACTCGCCGGGCGTGGCCGCCGCGTGCGAGGAGATCGTTGCCGATCCCGCCAACGCGTTCCGCTACACCTCGCGCGGCAACCTGGTCGCGGTGATCTCCAATGGCACCGCCGTGCTGGGCCTGGGCGACATCGGCCCGCTGGCCTCCAAGCCGGTGATGGAAGGCAAGGGCGTCCTGTTCAAGAAATTCGCCGGCATCGACGTCTTCGACCTCGAGATCGACGAGAAGCACGACCTGGACAAGCTGGTCGACGTGATCGCCGCGCTGGAGCCCACCTTCGGCGGCATCAACCTTGAGGACATCAAGGCGCCGGACTGCTTCTACGTCGAGCGCGAGCTGCGCAAGCGGATGAAGATCCCCGTCTTCCACGACGACCAGCACGGCACCGCCATCGTGGTCGCCGCCGGCCTGCTCAACGGCCTGAAGGTCGCCGGCAAGGACATCAAGTCGGTGAAGCTGGTGACCTCGGGCGCCGGTGCCGCCGCCCTCGCCTGCCTGAACCTGCTGGTCAAGCTGGGCCTGCCGCGCGAGAACATCTGGGTGACCGACCTGGCCGGCGTGGTCTACGAAGGCCGCACCGAGCTGATGGACCCCGACAAGGCCGTCTACGCCCAGCCCACCGAGCAGCGCAGCCTGCGCGACGTGATCGCCGGCGCGGACATCTTCCTGGGCCTGTCGGCGGGCGGCGTGCTCAAGCAGGACATGGTCGCCTCGATGGCGGCCCGGCCGATCATCTTCGCGCTGGCCAACCCGAATCCGGAGATCCAGCCGGAGGACGTCCACGCGATCCGCGGCGATGCGCTGATGGCCACGGGCCGGACGGACTATCCGAACCAGGTCAACAACGTCCTGTGCTTCCCGTACATCTTCCGCGGCGCCCTGGACTGCGGCGCCACGACGATCAATGACGAGATGGAGATCGCCGCCGTCCACGCGATCGCCGAGCTCGCCCAGGCCGAGCAGAGCGAGGTCGTGGCCGCCGCCTATGCCGGCGCGAACCTGAGCTTCGGTCCGGAGTACCTGATCCCGAAGCCTTTCGATCCGCGCCTGATGATGAAGATCGCCCCGGCGGTCGCGTTGGCGGCGGAAGCCTCGGGCGTCGCGCTGCGGCCGATCGCCGACATGCCGGCGTATCTGGAGAAGCTGCAGAGCTTCGTCTACGCCTCCGGCACGACGATGAAGCCGATCTTCCAGATCGCGAAGAAGGCCAAGCACAAGCGCGTGGCCTACGCGGAAGGCGAAGAGGAACGGGTGCTGCGCGCGGTGCAGATCGTCATCGACGAGGGCATCGCCCGCCCGACGCTGATCGGCCGTCCGGAAGTCATCGCGCAGCGCTGCGAGCGCTTCGGCCTGCGCCTGCAGGAAGGCCGCGACTACGAGGTGGTGAACACCGAGTTCGACCAGCGTTATCGCGACTACTGGCAGACCTACCTCGCGATGACCGAGCGCAAGGGCGTGACCCAGCAGCTCGCCAAGATCGAGATGCGCCGCCGCCTGACGCTGATCGGCGCCATGATGCTGCACAAGGGGAAGTCGACGGGATGCTCTGCGGCACGTGGAGCAACACCGCGATGCACCTGCAGTACATCGACCAGGTCATCGGCAAGCGCCCCGGCGTGAAGACCTTCGCCTGCATGAATGGCCTGATCCTGCCGGGTCGCCAGGTCATGCTGGTCGACACCCACGTCAACTACGACCCGACCGCGGAGCAGATCGCCGAGATCACGCAGATGGCGGCCGAGGAAATGATGCGCTTCGGCCTGCGTCCGAAGGCGGCGCTGCTGTCGCACAGCAATTTCGGCTCGAGCAACTGCCCGTCGGCGGTCAAGATGCGTGACGCGCTGGCCCTGATCAAGGAACAGGCGCCCTGGCTGGAAGCCGACGGCGAGATGCACGGCGACGCCGCGCTCGACCCGCACTACCGCGATCAGCTGGTCTCCAACAGTACGCTGACGGGCGAGGCCAACCTGCTGGTCATGCCCAACATCGACGCCGCCAACATCAGCTACAACCTGCTGAAGACGGCCGCCGGCGGCGGCATCGCGATCGGGCCGGTGCTGCTGGGCGCGGCCAAGCCGGTCCACGTGCTGACGCCGTCGGCCACCGTGCGCCGCATCGTGAACATGACGGCCCTGACCGTCGCGGACGCGAACGCGGCCCGCTGAACTCCGGTCGTTTCCGGACCGAAGAATATTCGGTCCCGGGCCTTCCAGCCCCCTCCAAAGGGGCGCTGGAAGGCCCTTAAACCCGACTTGCGACCCGGCCTATAGAAAAAGTTTGTAGCGGCTCACCAATGAGTTTTTGCGGCATCGCAACCATGTGCCGCATGATTCATAGAGAATGTGTGCGCACGCTGACATTGCCGCTTTTTAGGGCATTCTGGTCACCCCCGGCTTGAGCATTCGAGTCCGTTTCTGTACCATCTCGGTTTCAGAGTTCAGGGTTAACCCTCTCTGACCCAGCCCACGCCACCGACGATCGCAGGCTCCCCAGCGGGTTCTGTCCGGGGCCACGGGCCGTGGTTGGACATGAACTCGGAACCCCATCTAGGAGGAACGCGACAATGCTTTTGCAGACAGTCCGTCCCAACATCGTGCAGGCGATCAGAGCCTACCGGGTCGAGGACTTGATGCAGGCCGCGCAGGACGCCGGCCAACACTTCCTGTACGCCGACCTGTCTCCAGCGGAGACCAAACAGGACGTGCTGGAATTGATTGCCAGCAGTTTCCTGTTCCCGGCGCACTTCGGCAAGAACATGGAAGCGCTGTACGACTGCATGACCAACCTGGTCCACAAGTCGGGCACGCAACCGGGTTTCGTCGTGGTGCTGGACCAGTTGCCGGACCATGCGAAATTCGACCGTGAGGCGCGCGAGCAGTTGCTCGACGTCTTCCGCGAGGCGGCCGATTTCTGGGCCGAGCGGAAGGTCTCATTCCGGTGTTTCTATTCTTTTCAGTAGCCCGCTCTCAAGAACAAGGTTCCTGGGAGCGGGCGACCGAAGTGGCCCCCGAGGTGAAGCCGGTGCTCAAGAGCACCAAGGCGAATCCGAATCCGAACTTCGGCATGAACATGCCGATGATGTGCAGTGCCTTCGATACGTCCATGTGGCTCAGCGCCGCATGAGGATCTGAAGCAGGACTGACCTCCGGGTTCGACGCAGAAGGCCTTCCGGCGACGGAAGGCCTTTTGTTTGCCCGGTCCCATCGCGCGAGGACACGCCTGAGGCGGGAACGGCTCAGCCCTGGACCGCAAGTGCCAGTGCGACGAACTCGGCCACCGGGACTTCCTCGGCGCGGCGTTGCAGGTCGAACTCGCCCTGGAAGCCGCGGGCCTCCAGCCACTTGCCGAGCGAATGCCGCAGCAGCTTGCGACGCTGCGAGAACGCCGACGCGACCAGCTCGCTCAGCAGCGCCTCGTCGAGCTTCGCCGGCGCCGACAGCGGCACCATGCGCACGATCGCCGAATCGACCCGCGGCGGCGGATCGAAGGCCTCCGGCGGCACGTCGAACAGCGCCTCGACGTCGTAACGCCACTGCAGCATGACGCTCAGCCGGCCGAAGTCCTTGTTGCCCGGCTTGGCGGCCATCCGGTCGACGACTTCCTTCTGCAGCATGAAGGTCTGGTCGACCACATGGTCCACGAAGCCCAGCAGGTGGAACAGGATCGGCGACGAGATGTTGTACGGCAGGTTGCCGACGACCTTCAGCTTGCGGCCTCGCTCCGCGGCCAGCGCGGCGAAATCGACCTTCAGCACGTCGGACTCGATGACCGTCACGTCGCCGCGCTTGCGCATGCGGGCGGCGAGGTCGCGGTCGAGCTCGATGACGGTCAGCGGCCGGCTCGACGCCGGCAGGCGCTGCAGCAGCGGCAGCGTCATCGCGCCCAGGCCCGGGCCGATCTCGACCATCGATTGATCTTCGCCCGGCGCGATCGCGTCGACGATGCCGTCGATGATGGCCTTGTCGGTCAGGAAGTGCTGGCCGAAGCGCTTGCGCGCGACATGTCCCATGAACTCAGTCCCGGCCGGTCAGTCCAGCCACTCGCGCGTCTCGATGAAGGCGCGGGCGCGCAGCTCCTTCATCCAGTCGTTGTAGGCGTCGTCGTACTTGCGCTCACGCAGCGCGTTGCGGGCCTGCTCGCGCAGCTGCTTGGTGTCGAGCACGACGTCGCGGCGCTCCATCACCTGGATCAGGTGGATGCCGAAACGCGACGGCACCGGGTCCGAGATGCCCTTGAGCGGCAACGCGTCCATGGCCTGCTCGAACTCGGGGACGAAGCCGCCCGGCGAGACCCAGCCCAGGTCGCCGCCTTCCTGCGCGCTGCCATCTTCCGAGTTGGCGCGGGCCAGTTGCTCGAAGGTGGCACGGCCGGACTCGATCGCGCGCTTGAACTCGACCAGGCGGCGCGTGGCCTGCTCCGGGCTCAGCTGCTCGGAGGGGCGCAGCAGGATGTGGCGGGCATGGGTCTGCACGACCACATTGATCGACGCCTTGCCGGTCTGGCGCTCGATCAGCTTCAGCAGGTGGTAGCCGGCCTCGGAGCGCAGCGGCTCGGGCCTCACCTCGCCGTCCTTCAGGTCCTTGACCGCCTCGACGAAGACGTCGGGCAGCTTGTCCGCGGCGCGCAGGCCGATCTCGCCGCCGCGGCTCTTGTTGGCGTCTTCCGATACCTCGCGGGCGACCTTGGCGAAGTCTTCTCCGGCCTTGATGCGGGCCAGTGCGGCATCGACGCGCGCCTTGCGCTCGGCGACGGTCGCCACGCTCGATCCTTCCGGCACCGGCACCAGGATCTGCGCGATGTTGAGCTGCGAGCGGCCCTGCAGGGCGGCCTGGCGTTCATCGAGGTACTTGTCGATGTCGCCGTCGGTGATGCGGATGCGCCCCTGCACCTCGCGCTCGCGGACGCGCTCGCTCAGCATCTGGTCGCGCAGGTTCTCGCGGAAACGCTTGAAGTCGATGCCTTCGGCGGCCAGGCGCTGGCGCAGCTCGGGCATCGTCAGCTTGTTCTGCGTCGCGACGTTGGCGACGACGCGGTCCAGTTCCGGCTCGTCCACGCGCGGGCCGTTCTCCCGGGCGTAGGTCACGACCACGCGCTCGTCGACCAGGCTGTCCACCGCCTGCTTGTGCAGCAGCTCGTTGGTGACGGTCTGACCGCGCTGGCGGGCTTCCTCGCGTGCGCGCTCGGTGCGCTGGATCACTTCCGACGCCGCCACGATGTCGGTGTTGACGATCACGGCGATGTAGTCGCCCGGCTTGAGCTGTCGTTGTTCGACGACCGGACGATTGACCGCCGGTGTCGATGCCGCCGCGGCGGGCGCGGAGGCCGCGGCCGCAGGGGCTGGAGCGGGCGTCGTCTGCGCCGAGGAAACCGAGCCGGCCAGGGCGGCGCTCAGGGACAGGAGGGTGGCCGCCACCGGCTGGAGATATCGCATCGAACGCAGTTCAGTCATATGTGCCAAAAGCCGAGCGCTCGGAGCTCAGCGAACGGTAACCCGGGATATTGTCTCTCAACACTTTCAGCGCATTGGAGCCCAGCGGCGACAGGCCGACCAGCTCCAGCTGGAGGATCAGTCGGGTGTTGGTTTCCGCGCGGCCGGTGGCCTGGCGCTCCGCGCCGACGCGCAGGATCCAGCAGCCCGAGTCGTACTCGGCGCCGATCACGGAATCGGTGAAGCGCTTGTCGCGCATCGAGTACTGCAGCCGGCCCGCGCCGTACCAGGCGCCGGCGCAACCCGCGCCGCCGGTGATCGACTTGCGGTCCGGCCCGAACAGCGGCCATTGCCAGGCCAGCTCGACCTGCTCGCTCTGCCCGCGGGCGAGGCGGTAGGACGCGCTAACGGTCCGGAACGGCCCCGGGGAATACCGCAGCCGCAGCACGGTCCGCTCGACCTTGCCGTCGGCGGAATTCAGCTGCAGCGTGCTGTCGGTCCACCAGGCCTGGTTCAAGTGCGCCGAGGCCAGCAGCACCACGTCGGACAGGCGGTGCGTCTGCGGCGACCCGTCGGGCGTGATCTGCTGGTTGCGGAACAGGTAGCGCTGGACCATGCCCAGGCGCAGTTGCTCCTCGCCGCGCTCGTCCTCGATCCAGCGCGTGGTCGCGCCGAAGGCCAGCATGTTGGCGTCGTTGACGCGGTCGACGCCGGAGAACTGGTTCTCCGCGAAGACCGAATCGAAGTTGTAGTCCCGCGGCGCCGCGTCGAAGTTGGGCATCGCGCTCTGGTCGCGGTACGGCGTGTTGACGTACAGGACGCGCGGCTCCAGCGTCTGGCGCATCGCCTGGCCGAACAGCGACGTGTTGCGCTCCAGGATCCAGCCGTGGTCGACGCTGAAGGTCGGGATGGTGCGGCCTATCGAGCGCCGTCCTGTCGCGTCGATCGCCTGGTCGAGGTTGTAGCTCGCCGCGTTGACCGACATCTTCGGGATCAGCCACCAGGCCGCGCCGCTGAACGGCAGGCTGACGTGGCCGAGCAGGTGCACCCGCTCGCCGGTCTGGGTCTGCGAACCGAGCGCGCCGCCGGGCAGGTCGAAGCGGTTGTATTCGAGTTCCAGCCCCCTCCAGCCGCGCGCGGCGGCCGGTGGGCAGGTAGCCGGCCAGCACCGATTCGTCGGCACCGGTCTGCAGCCGCACGCCGATCTGGGGCGAACGCTGATAGGGCGAGGCGAACCGGTCCTGGGTCTCCGCGACCTGCAGCGGCTGCCATTTCTGGACCCGCGCGTAGGTCTGCATCTCGCCCCAGTTGAAGCTGTAGTCGCGCTGCGTGCGCAGGTCGGTCGACAGCAGGCGCGGCGTCTGCGACAGCATGCGGCTGCGCAGGTCCTTCCAGTAGTTGTCGTCGGAGACGCGCTCGGTGTGGACGTTGTAGGTCCAGTTCGGCATCACGTCGCCGTCGGCGTTCAGGCGCAGGTCCCAGCGCGAGATGCCGGTGACCCGGTCGTGCGGCAGCAGCGCGTAGTCGATCTGGCCGCGGTGTCCCGGCTCCAGGTAGCGGAACTGGGTGTCGACGCCGGGGCCGCGGCGCGTCATCACGAAGGGCGTGATCGTCGCGTCGCGGTTGGGCGCGATGCTCCAGTAGAAGGGCTGGCTGTACTCGACGCCGCTGCGGTTGTCGATGTTGACGTTGGGCGGCAGCAGGCCGGACTTCGGCTGGTCGCCGAGCGGGAAGCTCAGCGACGGCGCCGCCAGGATGGGCACGCCGAGGAACCGCACCACGGCGTTCTTCGCGACCCCTTCGCCGGCGTCGAAGTCCAGGTTCAGGCTGCTGGTGACCAGCTCCCAGTCGCGCTTGCCCTTTCCGGCGGCGGCATCGGCGGCGTCCTGCTCGCCCCTCTCCGACACCGGGCAGGTCGAATACGTCGCCTCGTCGGCCCGCATGCGCTGGTCGCCGAGGAAGTGGATCGCCCGCGCGCTGCCGCTGCCGCCGGTCGCGGCGAAGAAGTAGGTCGGGCTGTCGAGCTTGCCTTCGAACTTGTCGACGAACAGTTCCAGCTTCGGGCCGCGCAGCACGGCGCCGTTCTGGCTGAGTTCGACCCCGCCCTCGGCCGTGGCCAGGTCCTGCGGGTAGTCGTAACGCAGGGTGTTCGACCGGAGCAGCATGCCGCCGTAGCGCAACTGGACGTCGCCCTCGGCGGTGGAGGTCTGGTCCATGTCGCTGGTGATGCGGTCGGCACTGAGTGCCATCGCGGGACGGGCGTCCTTGCGCTTGGTCTGGTGCAGCTGCTTGATCGACTTGAGGATCAGCGGCTGACCGGCGGACTCCTGCGCCTGCGCGCACGACGCGTAGAACGCGGAGAAGCCAGGCAAGGCGACCGCCAGCGCGGCGGCCAGCGAGATCGGACGGGGACGGGAAACCGGTGGGCGCATCAGGCGGGCAGCGTCTTGCAGAGGTCAGGCGGCCGCGCGTCGATCGCGCCGCGCTGCCCGGGGTTTGTAGAATCATTATCCACGAGGCTCGTGAGCCGGCAGGACCGCCGGAGCGCCTTGTCACCGACCCCGGGGCCGCTCGCGCAGCGGCCCTTCCGCTTCCCCCGCCGATGACCGCTTCCGATCCGCACGCAGCGCCCCCGCCCTGGCCCGACGCCGACCGTGCCGCCAGCTTCCATCGCTGGCTGGCGCCGCTCGTGGCCACGCATGGGCTGCGCGAGGAGACCCTCGTCGCCGCCAGCAGCGATGCCGGCTTCCGCCGCTACCTGCGCATCGCCACGACGGACGGCGGCACGCTGATCGTCATGGACGACCCGGCCGCGCCCAACCAGGTGGCGAGCTTCGTCAAGGTCGGCGCGCTGATGGCGGAACGCGGCCTGCATGTGCCGCGGATGCTGGCGCACGACGCGGCGCTCGGCTTCGCGCTGATGGAAGACCTCGGCAGCGCGCCCTACCTGGACGCGTTGCTCGCCGCGCAGCGCGCGGGCGATGCGGAAGTGCCGCGCGTGCTGATGCGCGACGCCACCGCCGCGCTGCTGCGCTGGCAGACCAGCGAGGCCGCCCGAGCCGACGGCGCGCTGCCGCTGTTCGACGAGGCCTTCGTGCGCCGCGAACTGCAGATCTTCGTCGACTGGTGCGTCCAGGCCCACCACGGCAAGACCTGGAACGACAAGCAGCGCGGCTACTGGGACCGCACGGTGTCGCTGCTGTCGGCCAATGTCCTGGCGCAGCCGCGCGTGCCGATGCACCGCGACTACATGCCGCGCAACCTGATGGTCTGCCCGACCGCCGGCGGCGCCGGTGCCGCGGCCTTCGCCACGCCCGGCATCCTCGATTTCCAGGACGCCGTGATGGGCCCGGTCACCTACGACATCGCCTCGCTGTTGCGCGACGCGTTCATCTCGTGGGAAGAGGCCGAGGAGCTCGACTGGGCGGTGCGTTACTGGGAAGGCGCGAAGCGCGCCGGCCTGTTCGGCCTGGATCCGAACGGCGAGGACCCGCACGAGATGGCACTGGACTTCGGCCTGTTCTGGCGCCGCCTCGAGTGGACCGTGCTGCAGCGGCAGCTGAAGATCATGGGCATCTTCTGCCGGCTCAAGCACCGCGACGGCAAGCCGCACTACGCGGAGGACCTGCCGCGCTTCTACGCCTACGTCGTGAAGACGGCGACGCGTTATGTCGA
The DNA here is from genome assembly GCF_050632145.1 of Roseateles chitinivorans. Lineage (GTDB taxonomy): Bacteria > Pseudomonadota > Gammaproteobacteria > Burkholderiales > Burkholderiaceae_C > Roseateles > Roseateles chitinivorans_B. Next base: position 1,908,847 of record NZ_CP192577.1, on the reverse strand, counting down.
GCTGTCGCCGTTGCTTCGCCTGATCGAAGATCTGCAGCCGCAGTACACGCAGGTCGGCTTCAGTCTGCGCTGAAGCGCCGATGCGACGCGGCCGGACGCCGCGCGGCCTCAATCGCCCTCGGCGGGCGTGGCGGCGGCCTTGGCCGCCTGCGCGGCCAGGAACTCCTGCGCCGCCCGGTACGAGGGGCAGCCCGCAGCGGTGAGCCACGGATCCTCGTCCTTCCCGCCGAAGATCTCGACGAGGAAGTCCATGAACGCGCGGGTGCGCGCCGGGACGAACTTGCGGGTCGGCATCGCCGCCCACAGCTGGTAGCTGTAGATGCGCCACTGCGGCAGCACGCGCTCGAGCGCCCCTTCCATCAGCGCGTCGCCGACGACGAAGGACGGCAGCCCCGCCACCCCCAGCCCGTGCAGCGCGCAGGCGTACTTGGTGTCGACCGACGAGGTCGTCATCACCGGCCGGCTGGGGATCGCGAAGAAGCTCTCGGTGGTGAGGCCGTCGGCGCCGCAGCGCTCGAAGGTCACGCCGCGGGTCAGCTCGTGGATCGGCGGCAGCATGACGTCGTGCTGCTTGAGGTCGGACGGATGCTGCGGCTTGCCGCGCCGGCCCAGGTACTCGGGCGACGCGCACAGGATCACCTCGGTGCGCGCCAGCTTGCGGGCGATGAAGTCGCCCTGCAGCGGGCTGCGGGTGGAGATGACGGTGATGTCGAAGCTCTCGTCGAGCGTGTCGACCGGCCCCGGCGCGACCAGCTCGACGCTGACCAGCGGGTACAGCGCATGGAAGCGCGCCATGTGTCGCGCCAGCTGGTGGATCGCGATCGCCGGGGGATGAGGACGCGCAGCGTGCCGCGCGGCTCGTTGGTGGCCGCCGAAGCGAGCGCCTCGGCCTCCTCGATGTCGCTGAGGATGCGACGGCAGCGTTCGAGGTAGCCCTCGCCGACATCCGTCAACGACAGCCGCCGCGTCGTGCGGTTGAGCAGCCGCGCACCGAGGTGTTCCTCGAGATCCGCCACCAGCCGCGTGACCACGGCGGGCGCCAGGTCCATCGCTCGCGCGGCGCCGGCGAGGCTGCCCTCGTCGATCACGCGGGTGAAGACCCGCATCGCCTTGACCTGATCCATCCCGTCTCCTCCGGGCGGGCGCCGCGTCGCCGCGGGCCGCCTCTGCTGTGCGTATCGATCAGCGGACCTTGACGGCCGTCGGGCCGCCGACCGGGTCCGCGGCGGTCAGGGGTGCGCGGCGATCACCTGCGCCACCGCGGCGGTCAGGCGCTTGCCGTAGGGCACATGCAGGAACTCGTTGGGGCCGTGGGCGTTGCTCTTGGGGCCCAGCACACCGCAGACCATCATCTGCGCGGCCGGGAAGCCCTTCTGCAGCATGCTCATCAGCGGGATCGTGCCACCCTGGCCGATGTAGCCGACCGGTTGGCCGAAGTGGGCCTGGCTGGCCTCGTCCAGCACCTGGCTCAGCCACGGCGACAGCTCCGGCGTGTTCCAGCCGGTGGCGCCGTACGCGCCGGCGCGGCCGTCCGGCACGAAGCTGACCTTGGCGTTGTACGGCGCGTTGTCCTCGAGCAGCGCCTTGAGCTTCAGCGCGGCCTCGTTGCCGTCGATCAGCGGCGGCAGGCGCAGCGACAGCTTGAACGCGGTGTACGGGCGCAGCACGTTGCCGGCGCTCTTCAACTCGGGGAAGCCGTCCACGCCGGTCACCGACAGCGTCGGCCGCCAGGTGCGGTTGAGCAGCACCTCGACCGGATCCGAGGTCACCGGCAGCACCGGCGCGCCGTCCGCGCCGCAGGCCCAGGGCAGGCGCTTGTAGACCTCCTCCTTCAAGATCGCGGCGGTCGCCTGCGCCTGCTCGAAGCGCACGCCGGGGATGTCGCAATGGAAGGACTCGGGCAGCAGGCGGCCGGTCTTGGAATCCTCCAGCCGGTCCAGGACCTGGCGCAGGATGCGGAACGACGACGGCACCACGCCCGACGCGTCGCCGGAGTGGATGCCTTCGGTCAGCACCTCGACCTTGAGCACGCCCGAGACCATGCCGCGCAGCGAGGTCGTCATCCAGAGGCGGTCGTAGTCGCCGGCGCCGGAGTCCAGGCAGACCACCAGCGACACGTTGCCCAGGCGCGGCCGGAGCAGGTCGATGTAGGCCGGCAGGTCGTAGGAGCCGGATTCCTCGCAGGCCTCGATCAGGCCGACGCAGCGCGGGCGCGGGATGCCCTGCTGGTCCAGCGCCAGCAGCGCGGTGATGGAGGCGTAGATCGCGTAGCCGTCGTCGGCCCCGCCGCGGCCGTAGAGCTTGCCGTCCTCGTACTTCGGCGTCCAGGGGCCGAGGTCGGCGCGCCAGCCGTTGAACTCGGGCTGCTTGTCCAGGTGGCCGTAGAGGACGACGGTGTCGGCGCTCTCCGCCTTGGTCGACGGCAGCTCGAAGAAGATGACCGGCGTGCGGCCCTCCTGGCGGATGACCTCCAGCTTCAGGCCGGGGATCTTCTTGCTTTCCACCCATTGGGCGGCGTCGCGGACGACGCGCTCGATGTAGCCGTTGGCCTGCCAGTCGGCGTCGAACATCGGGCTCTTGGCGGGGATGGCGATGTAGTCGGTCAGCGCGGGGACGATCTCCTGGTCCCAGACCTTCTCGGCGAAGGCGCCCAGGGCGCTGATTTCATCGGTCTGCAGCGGCAACGACGGATCACGTGCGTTCATGCGGGTCTCCTGCGCGGCCGGTGGGCCGCCTTGGCTGGGTCCGGGGTCGCGCGGGGCGCGGCCGGTCCGGGCGGAAAGTGACGGAACCGGGTCCTGCTGGCAATCCGGGTGGGGACGCCAGGCAGGGAATCCGGTGGATCGGCCGATTCTAGGAGCGTGCGCCCAGCCAGGCGCGCAGCCGGGCGAAGACCTGTTCGCGCTCAGGCTCGTTGAAGATCTCGTGCGACAGGCCCGGGAAGGGCACGGCCTGCACCGCGCCACCCGCGGCGGCGGCGGCGGCGAAGGCGGCGCTGCCGGCAGGCGCGACGCAGCGGTCGGCGCCGGCCCACATCAGCAGCGTCGGCGTGGTCCAGCGCGGCACCAGGGGCAGGGTCTCCGCGCCGAAGGTGGCGATCATCTTGGCCAGGGTCGGGGTGATGCGGTCGTGGACCAGCGGATCGTCCTTGTAGGCCTGGACCACCTCCGGGCTGCGCGAGATCCAGGCCGCATTCAGGCCGTTGCCGACCGCCAGGTGGGGCACCAGCGGCAGCGTGGCGCCGAGCAGCCCGCGCTGGAAGGCGGACAGGCCCGGATCCAGCGCCGGGGAACTGAGCACGAGCCGGTCGACCGGGCGCGACCAGGGCGCGTTCTCCAGCGCACCGGCGACGAAGCGCGCGGCGACGGCGCCGCCCATCGAGTGTCCGAGCAGGATCAGCGGCCCCTGTCCCTTGCGGTCGTCGGCGCGCAGGCAGTCGATGGTGGCGGCGAGGTCGAGCAGCAGGCTGTCGCGGCGGGGGATGTCGCCGCGCGGGCCGCCGGAGGCGCCGTGGCCGCGCTGGTCGAAGCCGGCGACATGCCAGCCCCAGTCGTTCAGGCGCTGGGCGACGGCCTCGTAGCGGCCGATGTGTTCGCCCAGGCCGTGGACGATCAGGACCGTGCCCCGGGTGGGCAGCGAGAGGTCGGCACCCCATTCCCGCCAGTGCAGCGGCAGGCCGTCATGGCCGGTGAGAGTCTTCATGAGGCCGGAGTGTAGGATCGCCCGGCATGTCCACCGGCCGTGGATGCCCCCCACGTTTCGAAGACGATGACGCCTGCCCTGCTCGAGTCCTTCCCGTCCTTCAACCCGGAGGTCCGGCTCCAGCCGCCGGCGATCGAACGCTGGCGCCGCGGCACGGGGACCGATGTCGAGTTCGTCCATGTGCTGGACTCCGGCAGGCCGGGACCGACGGCAATGGTGGTGGCGCTGACGCACGGCAACGAGCTGTGCGGCGCGATCGCGCTGGACACCCTGCTCCGGCAGGGCGTGACACCGTTGCGCGGGCGGCTGGTGCTGGCCTTCGCCAACGTCGAGGCCTTCGGACGGTTCAACGTGCTGGAGCCGTTCGCGTCGCGCTGCGTCGACGAGGACATGAACCGCGTCTGGGACGAGGCCGTGCTGCGCGGCGCGCGCGATTCGGTGGAGCTGCGGCGGGCGCGCGCGCTGGCGCCCTTCGTCGACGCCGCCGACGTGCTGCTGGACCTGCATTCGATGCAGGAGGCCGGCGCACCGGCGCTGACGATCTGCGGCATGACGGACAAGAGCGTGCCGCTGGCCAGGGCGCTGGGCCAGCCGGAAACCCTGCTGGTCGACACCGGCCATGCGGCGGGACTGCGGATGATCGACCGCGGCGGTTTCGCCGATCCGCGCAGCGACCGGCAGGCGGTGCTGGTCGAGTGCGGCTCGCACTGGGAACCGGAGAGCGCCGACATGGCGCTCGACGTGACGCTGCGTTTCCTGCGCCACCTGGAGATGGTCGACGCGGCGTGGGCGGACGCGCAGCTGCGCCTGGCTTTACCCGGGCGGCAACGGCTGGTGCGGGTCGGCGAGGGCGTGACCGCCGTGACGCCGGCGTTCCGTTTCCTGGTCCCGACGCATCACCTGAAGGTGATCCCGGCCGCCGGCACGCCGCTGGCGGAGGACGGTGATCGTCGATGGATCACGCCGCACGACGAGTGCGTGCTGATCATGCCGTCGCGCCGCGCCGGGCTGAGCGGACAGACGATGGTGCGGCTGGGACGCTACGAGGACTGAACACGAGTCGCCGGACAGCGACCCGGGTCGCCGACGCTCAATCCCGGTCGAACTTGAACACCGCCATGCTGGCCATCAGGTTCGGCATCACGCGGACCTGACGGCCTTCCTGCACGCCGAAGCTGTCCAGCACGCGCAGGCCGCACTTGCGCGCCAGGATCTGGAAGTCGGCATAGGTGCCGACGCGGATGTTGGGCGTGTCGTACCACTGGTACGGCAGCACGCGCGTCACCGGCATCCGGCCCGACAGCACCTGCAGCCGGTTGGGCCAGTGCGCGAAGTTGGGGAAGCTCACGACGCCCATCCGTCCGACGCGCGCGGTCTCGCGCAGCATCGCCTCGGTGTTGCGCAGGTTCTGCAGCGTCTCCAGCTGCAGCACGACGTCGAAGCTCTGGTCCTCGAAGATCGCCAGGCCTTCTTCCAGGTTGAGCTGGATCACGTTCACGCCGCGCTGCGCGCAGGCGAGCACGTTCGCATCGTCCAGCTCCACCCCGTAACCGGTGCAGCCCTTCGTCGCCTGCAGGTGCGCCAGCAGCTCGCCGGTGCCGCAACCCAGGTCGAGCACGCGCGAGCCGGTCGGCACCAGCGCCGCGATCATGTCCATCACCGCGCGATCGCTCATACCGACACTCCCTGCAGGCGATGCGACACCGGTGCCGAGGCGCCGCCCGGCATCGGCTTCTCGTGCTCCTTCGCGATGCGGTCGAAATACGCGCGCAGCACGCCGTGATACCGCGGGTCCTCGAGCAGGAACGCATCGTGGCCATGCGGGGCGTCGATCTCGGCGTAGGACACGTCACGCTTGTTGTCGAGCAGCGCCTTGACGATCTCGCGCGAGCGCGCCGGCGAGAAGCGCCAGTCGGTCGTGAAGCTCACCACCAGGAACTTGCACAGCGCGGTGGCGAAGGTGCGGCTCAGGTCGCCGCCGTGCTCGCGCGCGGGGTCGAAGTAGTCCAGTGCGCGCGTGATCAGCAGATAGGTGTTGGCGTCGAAGTACTCGCTGAACTTGTCGCCCTGGTAACGCAGGTAGCTCTCGATCTGGAACTCGATGTCCGAGGTCGAATACCCCAGCTCCGCCGAACGCATCTGGCGGCCGAACTTCTCCTCCATCACGTCGTCGCTCAGGTAGGTGATGTGGCCGATCATCCGCGCCACCCGCAGCCCGCGGCGCGGCACGACACCGTGCTCGTAGAAGAAGCCGTCGTGGAATTCGGGGTCGGTGATGATGGCGCGCCGGGCGACCTCGTTGAACGCGATGTTCTGCGCCGACAGGTTGGGCGCCGTCGCGACCGCGATGCAGTGGCGCATGCGCTCCGGATAGCGCAGCGACCAGTCCAGCGCCTGCATCCCGCCCAGCGAGCCGCCCAGCACCGCCGCCAGCTTCTGGATGCCGAAGCGGTCCAGCACCCGCGCCTGGGCGTCGACCCAGTCGTGCACCGTGACGACGGGGAAGTCCTTGCCGTAGACGCGGCCGGTGTCCGGGTTCAGATGCATCGGCCCCGTCGAGCCGAAGCACGAGCCCAGGTTGTTGATGCCGATGACGAAGAAGCGGTCCGTGTCCAGCGGCTTGCCGGGACCGATGAGGTTGTCCCACCAGCCCTCGCTCTTGTCGATGTCGGCATGCGTGCCGGCCACGTGGTGGCTGGCGTTCAGCGCGTGGCAGACGAGCACCGCGTTGGACTTGTCCTCGTTGAGCCGGCCGTAGGTCTCGACCATCAACTCGTAGCCCGCGATGCGGGCCCCGCTGCGCAAGGTCAGCGGCTCGTCGAACAACAAGCGCTGCGGTGTGACATCACCGACAGATCCCATGGAACACCTCAAAAAACAAAACCCGGCGCCGCTGCTTGAAGCGGAACACCGGGTCTCGATCCATGGATCGGGTGTCCCTCTTTAGCTGCATTTCTTGGGCGCCCGCAAGCCGGACAAATCGGCGCCATCGGCGGAAGTATAGCCATGCCATTGCATGGCCCCGGCGCCTCCGGGCCCGCCGCCCGGAGAAGCCCCGCCTGCTCTCCCGCCCTTACGGCGCGGTGCAGAGGCAGTGCACGATCGCGCGCACCGGCGGGCGCGAGCCCGCCGGCCCCGCCTCGGCCTGCTCGGCCAGCCAGGTGATGTCGACCTGCGCCTCGCGCAGCGGCGCCGGCACCGCCGGGATGCCGCCCAGCGCGTGCATGACCATGCCGCGCAGCGACGGCGCCGCGGCATCGCCCATGCTCGTCAGCACCCGGTCGAAGGCGCTGCGGTCCGGCTCGACGTAACGCACCGTCGGGTCGTCGCCGAGCTTGGCGCGCTTCGCGGCGCTGGCGATCGCATCGGACAGCAGGCCGTTTCTGTCGACCAGCCCGCGCTCGAGTGCCTGCGCACCGATCCACACGCGGCCCTGGCCGACGGCGTCGATCTGCTGCGGCGACTTCTTGCGCGCCTGCGCGGCCTTGCCGGTGAAGTCGGCATAGATGTGCTCGATCGACGACTGCACCACCTGCGCCATGCGCGGATCCAGCGGGCGCCGCGGGTCATAGCCGCTGGCCAGCCAGGTCGTCGTGTAGCCGCCGGTGTGGACCGACAGCTTGTCCAGCAGCTTCTCGCCGGTGGGCAGCATGCCGAACACGCCGATCGAGCCGGTGATCGTCGACGCGTCGGCGATCACCTCGTCCGACGACATCGAGATCCAGTACCCGCCCGACGCGGCCACGCCGCCCATCGACACGACGACCGGCTTGCCGACCGCGCGCGTCAGTTCCAGCTCGCGACGCACCAGCTCGGAGGCGAAGGCACTGCCGCCCGGCGAATTCACGCGCAGCACGACGGCCTTGATCTTGTCGTCCTCGCGCGCCTGGCGGATCAGCTTGGACATCGACTCGCCGCCGATCTTGCCCGGCCCGGCGCTGCCGTCGACGATCTCGCCTTCGGCCACGATCACGCCGACCTGACCCTCGGGTCTGGGCAGCTTCGGCGGCAGTTGCGCGACATAGGCGCCCAGGTTGATCTGGCGCAGGCGCTTCTCGTCCTTGGCGCCGCGCTTCTCGAGCAGCGCCTCGACCTCGTCCTCGGTCTTCAGGCCGTCGACCAGCTTCTCGGCCAGCGTGAACTTGGCGGTATCGCCGCCGACCGCCTTGAGCCGCTGCGGCAGCTCGTCGATCGCGCGCTGCAGCGATCCCTTCGGCAGCTTGCGCGCCGTCTCGATCACGGTCTGGTAGCGCGCCCAGAGCTCGTCGTACAGGTAGCCCTCGGCTTCGAGCGTCGCCGGCGACGGACCGTTGGCGAAGTAGGGCTCGACCGCATTCTTGTAGGTGCCCACGCGCAGCACGTTCGGCGAGATGCCCACGCGGTCCAGCGCATCCTTGTAGTAGTTGCGATAGCGGCCGTAGCCCTCGATCATCACGCCGCCCATCGGGTGGATGTAGACCTCGGTGGCCTGCGCGGCCAGGTAGTAGCCCCGCTGGTCGAAGGCCAGCCCGGCCGCCACCACCGGCTTCTTGCTCGTCTTGAAGCGCGTCAGCGCCGCTTCGATCTCATGCAGCGCGGCCGGCGTGGCGCCGCCGAACTGGTCCAGGTTCAGCACGACCTGCACGATGTGGTCGTCCTTGGCGGCCGCGTCCAGTGCGCGCAGGATGTCGCGCAGACGCGTCTGCGCGCGCGCCTCGCCCTTGATCTGCGCGATCGCCTGATCGCGCGGCGAGCCGGAGAACTGCTCGACGACATCGCCGCGGATGTCGAGCACGAGCGTCGTCTTGTCCTGCAGCGGCTTGCCGCCGTGCACGGCGGCCCAGATGAGGGCGATCAGGATCACCCAGAACAGCAGCGTGAACACCACGCGCCGCGTGCCGTTCAGGAACCACCACACGCCACCGAAAAAGCGCCCGACCGGCGCCAACGCTCGCTTCACACCCATCCAATCCTCCCGGGATTCGTCAACGGAATGTCAGGACAGCGAGGATCTGGATCGATCCCCGGCTGGACCGGGCGATTGTGAGCCCAGTTGAGAACCCGGGCGGGAAGTCAGCCGCGGATTCGCCCTTCGGAGGGAGTCGGCATGAGGGCCGGCAGGCGCGCGGGGCGCCGCGGATCAGGCGTTCGCGGGCGGCAGCGTGTCCTGGAAGCTCTGGCGCGTCATGAGCTTGTCGAAGTGCCTGGCGAGGTTCGGATGCGCGGCGCGCCAGTCGATCTGGGCGAAGCGGAAGTCCAGGTAGCCCAGCGCGCAGCCGAGCGCGATGTCGGCCAGCGTGAAGTGGTTGCCCGAGCACCAGTTCTTCTCTCCCAGGCCGTTGGACATCGCCTGCAGCGAGGCCAGGACCTTGCCCATCTGGCGCTCCACCCAGGCGTCGCTGCGCTCGGCCGGCGCGCGGCCGGACCAGGTCTGCTCCAGGCGCGCCGCCACACAGGCGTCGACGAGACCGTCGGCCAGCGCCTCCCAGGTGCGCACCTCGCAGCGCTCGCGGCCGCGCTCGGGGATCAGCCGGCCCACCGGCGACAAGGTGTCGAGGTACTCGACGATGACGCGCGAGTCGAACACCGCGCCGGTGATCGAATCCTGCCCCTCCATGACCAGGCACGGCACCTTGCCGAGCGGATTGATCTTGAGGATGTTGTCGCTGCCCCAGACGTCCTCCAGCTCGAACTGGTAGTCGAGCTTCTTTTCCGCCATGACGACGCGGACCTTGCGGACGTAGGGGCTGGGGAGGGATCCGATGAGCTTCATGGTGTGTCCGGATTCTAGCGAGTCGCCCCCGGGGACTGATGCCCGCAGGCGACAGCAGCGCCGCCCTCATTCGGGTGTACCGCCGTCCCCTGCGCCGGTGACGTCCCCACCCGCCGGCCCGCCTCCTACACTCCCTCCGCACCACTTCCGCGGAGATCGTGATGACCGCCTCCCCCTCGGCGTCCGACGCCGGCTACGTCCTCTACGGCACCCGGGGCTCCGGCTCGGCGATCGTCGAGATCGGCTTGCGCAGCTGCGGTCAGCCGTACCGCACGGTCCATGCGTCCTCGTGGGAAGACGGGTCGGCGCAGGACGCGCTGCGCGCGCTCAATCCGCTGATGCAGATCCCGACGCTGCACACGCCCGACGGCGACGTGCTCACCGAGAGCGGCGCCATCCTGATGCACCTCGGCCTGCGCTTTCCCGCGGGAGGCCTGCTCGGCGACAGCGATCGCCGGCGCGACCAGATCCTGCGCGGCCTCGTCTACATCGCCGCCAACTGCTACAGCTGCATCAGCGTCATCGACTACCCGGAACGCTACTCGACCCGCGACGGCAAGGACGACCGCGAGGCCATCGTCGCCGGCACGAAGGCGCGGCTGCACCGGCACTGGGAGATCTTCGCGGACATGTTCCCCGCACAGCCCTGGCTCAGCGGCGCACGGCCGGGTGCGCTCGACGCGATGGCGGTGGTCGTGTCGAAGTGGTCGGGCTCGAGGCAACACCTGGAGGCGAAACGGCCGGAATTTTTCGCGCTGCTCCAGCGCATCGAGGCGCTGCCCGACGTCGCGGAGGTGTGTGCGGCGCACTGGCCGCCGAAGACGGCCTGACTCGCCTGATTCGCCTGACTATGCGGCCTGGAACTGCGGCAGCAGCCGCACATGGGTGTATCGGGCGGGACGCTCGATCGGATCGAGGGCCGCGTCGATCGGCGCGAAACCGCACCGGGTCCAGAACGTCGCGGACGCCGCTTCCTCGCAATTGACGTGCAGGCGGCTGAAGTGCCCTTGCGCGCTCGCGAGCACGGCATTCACCAGGCGCTTCGCCAGACCATGGCCGCGCCAGTCCGGATGCACATAGAAGCGACGCATGCGGCCGGTGCCGGGACGCCCCGGCGGAGGCTCGACGTTCAGCCCGCCCACCGCGACGACCTGGCCGTTCGTGGCCAGCCAGGCCCACAACGATTCGCCAGGCTGTTCGTAACGGTTGGCGCCGCTGCGCCATTCATCCATCAGTCGGCGCAGCATCTGCCGCCCCTCGCTCTCGCTGGCCGCCAGCAGCGGCGCCCAGGCGAGGGGGTCCATCTGATGCACGCGGATCAGGCGCGGTGCGACGCCATCGGAGGCCAGGGAGAACATCGAACGAAGCGGTAACCAGTCGTCAACCGAGCGGGAAAGGACGGATTAAGCAGCAGGCGGAACGCCCCTTACATCAGGGACAACCCGCCCGCCGTCGGTCCTTTCCAACGCTCGGTCGACGCCCGATCGGCGCTGGTTCAACGCTGGTTCAACGCTGGCTCACCGCGGACTCAACGCCGATTCAACGCCGATTCAACGCGGCGGCTCCGGCTTTTTCGCGCTGTCCGGATGCTCGATCCAGGCCTTGAGCTCCGCGGCCCGCGCATGCTTGGGCGAGAGCTCGATGAAGGCCCGGTACGCGGCCTGCGCGCCGGTGTCGTCGCCCGCGCGCAGCAGCGCGTCGCCGAGGTTCAGGTGCGCCAGCGCGCGGCTGCCGTCCATCTCGATCGCCTTGCGGTACCAGCGCGCGGCTTCGGCCGGCTTGTCGCGCTTGTAGTAGATGAACCCGAGGTTGTTGGCCGCCAGCGCGAACCTGGGCTGCAGCTTGAGCGCCTCGGTGAAGGCGGCCTCGGCCTCGTCGTAACGGCGTTCCTTGTAGAGCTGCAGACCGCGGTCGTTGGCGCGTTGCGCCGCGATGCGCGCGCTGGTCGGCGCGGGCGCCGCGCTGGTCGCGATCGCCGTGTCGGTGCCGTCCAGGCCCTTCAGCGTGACCTGCACCGCGGTGGCGCTCGCCGCCGACGTTCCGGGCGCGGCGCCGGTCGGCGCGGAGGCCTGCGCCACCGGTTGCAGCTGCGCGTTGCGGGCGTCGTCGGCCTGCTTGGCCAGCGCGCTGGTCTTGACGTCGAGCTGGTTGCTGTCGCCGCTCAGCGCCTGCTCCTGCGTGGAGGCGAGCTCGAAGATGAACTCGCCGCCCTCGCTGCCCGGCATGCTGCCGAAGGCCGGCGTCTGGTGCGCGATCGAGGACACGGCCGGCGCCACGTAGGCGGCCAGCTCCGTCGCGGTGATGAGGCCGTCGCCATTGAGGTCGGCCTTGCCGGACAGCGCCTGCAGCAGCGTCCAGGTGAAGACCGAATGGCCGCCCGGGCCGTCGTCGGCGACCTGCTGGTCGGCGCCGCCGGCCGTCATCATCTGGCGGCCCATGCGGCGCGCGTTGTCGCGCACGAAGTTGGCGCTGCCGCCGGGCGCGCCGCCACGCGTCAGGCCGAGGCCCGAGTAGCAGGCATCGATGACGAAGAAGGCATGCTTGGCGGGCAGCGCCTCGCTGAGCTCCTGCAGCTGCGGCATCGCGATCGCATCGGTCTGCAGGTCGTCGGTGCCGGCGTCGACCGGGATGATGTAGCCGACGTCGCGCCCGCTCGGCAGCTTGCGCGTGCTGCCGTGGCCGGCGAAGAACACGAACACGCGGTCGTCGCGCTTGAGCTTGCCGTCGCCGCCCTTGCGCGCCATGCCGTTGAGCGCGCGCAGGATGTTGGCGCGCGTCGCGTCGCCGTCGGTCAGCGTGGTGACGTTCTCGGGCCGGAAACCGAATTGCGTCTGCAGCGTCTCCTGGATCGCGCGGGCGTCGCGCACCGCATGCTGCAGGCGCGGCCAGGCCTTGTACTGGTCGATGCCGATCACCAGCGCCACGCTGTCGCGATAGAGGTTGGCGCCCGCGAGTTCCGGCGGTGCCGCGTCGGCGGCAGGCGTCTCGGCGGCGACGATCCTGCCGTCCTTCCAGGCCGCGAACTTGTAGCCCTCGGCCTTCAGTTGGTCCAGCACCAGCGGCAGCGCCTCGACGGTGCGCGCATGGATGTCATGGAACAGCACGATGCCGCGCTGCTGCTTGCCGAGCTCGCCCAGCACCCGCGCCGCGATGGACTTGGGGATCGGGTCGGACCAGTCCAGCGAATCGACGTTCCACATCATCGAGCGCAGCTTGAGCGCCTCGATCGCGCCGAGCGCGGCGTCGTTGCGCGCGCCGTAGGGAAAGCGGAACAGCGCCTGGCCGTCACGGCCCGCGGCGTCGAGCAGCGCTTCGGTGGAACTGGCTTCCTGGCGGACCTTGTCGAGCTCGAACTTCGACATCACGCCGTGGCTGAAGCTGTGGTTGGCGATCGGATGGCCGGCGGCGAGCACGCGCTTGGCCACCTCGCTGCCGGGGCCGGGCCTGACCTTGCCGCTGGCGTCGACGCTGCCGAGGTTGCGGCCCAGCTCGAAGAACACGGCCGGCGCCTGGTAGCGCTTGAGGATCTCCAGGATCTCGTCGGTGTAGCGCGGGTGCGGGCCGTCGTCGAAGGTCAGCAGCACCGTCTTGGGCGGCAGCTGGCGACCGAAGAACTCGCGCTCCGCCTTGGTCGGTCCGCGCGTCGCGGCGGGGGCCTGCGCAGTCGCCGTGGCGGGCGCCGCGGCCGCGGCGTCGTCCGGCCCGTCCGTGACGCTCGGTCGCGCCTGCAGGTCCGGCAGGATGGTCGCGTAGTCCTTCAGGATGCGGTCGCGCGCGTACAGGCCCTTGAGCTTGGCGACGTAGTCGGTCCACTTCTCGCGCTTGGGCACGATGCCGCGCTGCGCGAAGCGGCCGAAGGTGTCGCGCAGTTCCTGCTCGTAGGCGTTCTCGATCTCGGCCAGCACGCTCAGGTCCTCCCCCGCACGCTTGGGCCAGCTTGAGGCCGGCGATGCTCTGCGAGGTCGAGAACTGCTGCGACAGCTGCGTCAGGAATTCCTTGAACGCGAGCCGGTCGGCGTCGAACCACGACGGCTCCTGCTCGATGCGGTCCAGCAGTTCCGACAGCGCGGCGAGGCCGGCGGCGTCGGTGCTCTTGCCCGCGGTCTCGACGAGCGCCCGGATGCTGTCCTGCATGTCGTGGAACAGCAGCATGCCGACGGCGCGCACGGCGTCGCGCTCGGCGGGCTTGAGCGCCGCCTCGCCGTCCATCAGCACGATCATCTGGCGGTAGCGCGCGAGCACGTCGTCGCTCTGCTTGAGCAGCGTGGCGCTGACGGCCGGATTGGCGGACGCCGCCTCGACCGGCGCCAGCGGCCGGGGTGCGTCGCCGGCGGGCTTGCAGCCGCTCATCAGCGTCATCGTGACGGCGGACGCCGCAGCCATGGCGAGCGTCTGGGCGGTCATCCAGACGGCGCCCTTGCGTTGAGTTCTCACTTGCATGCTTCCCTCGATCTGCCCTCGGTCCTGGCCGCCGCCCTTGCAGCGACGCGGCACCCCGGCGCGGCGCGATGTCGTTCTTAGGACTTCGGGCGGCTCGGAGCGGGCGCCATTGTGACCCGCTCTGTAGAATCCCCGGGTTTGTCCCACCCCTGAATGGCCGGTTCCGGCCCCGCCCGCCATGAATCTCTCCGCCCTCACCGCCCTGTCGCCCCTGGATGGCCGTTATGCATCGCGCATGGCCGCGCTGCGTCCGCTGCTGTCCGAATTCGGCCTGATGCACCGCCGCGTGCAGGTGGAGATCGAGTGGTTCATCGCGTTGTCCGACGCGGACCTGGCGGAACTGAAGCCGCTGTCGACGGCCTCGCGCGACTTCCTGCGGGCGCTGGTGGCGAACTTCTCGGAGACCGACGCGCAGGCGATCAAGGACATCGAGAAGACGACCAACCACGACGTCAAGGCGGTGGAGTACTGGATCAAGCAGCAGTTCGCCGGCAAGGCGGAACTGGAAGGCGCCGGCGAGTTCGTGCACTTCGCCTGCACCAGCGAGGACATCAACAACACCAGCCACGGCCTGATGCTGAAGGCCGCGCGCGACGAGGTGATCCTGCCGGCGCTGGACCGCGTCATCGAGAAGATGACCGCGATGGCCCAGACCCACGCCGCCGCGCCGATGCTGAGCCGCACGCACGGCCAGACCGCCAGCCCGACGACCGTCGGCAAGGAGATCGCCAACGTCGTGGCGCGCCTGCGCCGCGCCCGCACCGTGATCGCCGAGGTGAAGCTGCTGGCCAAGATGAACGGCGCCGTGGGCAACTACAACGCGCACCTGTCGGCCTACCCGGAGAAGGACTGGGAGGCGTTCAGCCAGTCGGTCATCGAAAAACAGCTGGGCCTGACCTTCAACCCGTACACGATCCAGATCGAGCCGCACGACTACATGGCCGAGCTGTTCGACGCCGTGACGCGCGCCAACACCATCCTGGTGGACTGGTCGCGCGACGTGTGGGGCTACGTGTCGCTGGGCTACTTCAAGCAGAAGACCAAGGCCGGCGAGATCGGCTCGTCGACGATGCCGCACAAGGTCAACCCGATCGACTTCGAGAACGCCGAGGGCAACTTCGGCCTGGCCAGCGCGGTGCTGACGCACCTGAGCCAGAAGCTGCCGATCTCCCGCTGGCAGCGGGACCTGACGGACTCGACGGTGCTGCGCAACATGGGCGTGGCGTTGGGCTATGCGCTGCTGGGCTACGACTCGCTGACCAAGGGCCTCGACAAGCTGGAGCTCAACCAGGCCGCGCTGGACGCCGACCTGGATTCGTCGTGGGAAGTGCTGGCCGAGCCGATCCAGACGGTGATGCGCCGCTACGCGCTGCCCAACCCGTACGAGCGCCTGAAGGAACTGACGCGCGGCAAGGCGATCACGCGTGAGTCGATCCAGGCTTTCATCCAGGGTCTGGAGCTGCCCGACGCCGAGAAGCAGCGCCTGCTGGCGATGACGCCGGGCAACTACACCGGCACTGCGGAAGCGCTGGCGAAGCGGATCTGATCGGCCACATCGACAGAAGGGCAGTGCCGTCGGCACTGCCCCTTTTTCCATCGGCCGGTCGATCAGTCGCCCCGGTCGACCGTCCCGGGTTGGCGCCAGCGATGCCGGATGAGCAGCGCGCAGCAGGCCGTCCACGCCACGGCGATGACCTGGAGCGCGCTGCCGATCAGGGGTTCCGGCGCGACCGCCGCCATCGCCCAGAAAGCCTCCGCGCCGATCGCGGCGCTCAGGAACCCGAGCACGGCGACGCCGGCTCGCGAGAGCCGGGGCGGGTGCCGTCGACGGAGGCCGCCAGGAACACCAGCGTCACCCGGAAGACGACGGCCCCCCACGCCAGCGCGCCCAGCAGCGCCACGACCAGCGTCGGATAAGACCAGGCCGCGCAGCAGCCCGGCAGCATGAGCACGAACCGGGCACCCGCGCCCGCCGCGATCATGCGCGCCACCGTCCGGAACGGACGGCCCCTGCACGGATGCGCGGGCGCGTCGGCGCTCACCGCGTGACGTTGCAGGCTTTGGAGTACTGCGCCGCCAGACCGCCGCCGATGGCCCAGCCACCCAGCACGCTGATGAAGCTGCCACCGATGCCGCCGACGGTGGCACCGATGCCGCTCCAGGTCAGGATCGCGTTGGCGCAGGCAGCGCCATCCGCCGTCGCGCGCCCTGCGGGCGTGCCCGCCCACGAATCGCCGCCGTGCACGGTGTCGATCTCGGCGTCGGACAGTTCGCAGAGTGCCAGGACTTGCGATCCGCCAGACATCGTCGATGCCGACTCGGCGAGGGGCTGCGACGGGCTCGTTGTGATGAACTTCAAGATGTTCTCCTAATGGACTCAGAGGGCGTCACGACGTTGTGACAAGTCCATTGGAGCGACCCGCTTGATCGCCGCAAATAACCTCAACAAGTATGCATGCCTGGGGGAAGTCCGCGTTGTCATGGACCTCCTGCCGGGGCCGGGTCTTGCCTCGGCGCGAAACGCGCGGCCTACGAACCGGCGCGATCGCCAGGCCCCATGAAAAAGGGCAGTGCATTGCTGCACTGCCCTTGCACCTGGCGGGGAATCGGGGTTCGGGTGTCGCTCGGAGCAGCCCCGTCAGGCCCGGTGCCGGGGGAATCGGCACCGGTCAACCGTCGCCGGTCGATCAGAACTGGTAGGCCAGGCCCATGCTCAGACGATCGTCCTTCTTGTCGAAGCCGTTGGCTTGCGGCATGTTGTTGAAGCGGGTGGCTTCGGCGCGCAGCGAGACGTTCTTCGTCAGCGCGTAGTCGACACCGACACCCAGCTTGAGGCCGGTCTTGTCCTTGTCGCCCAGGCCGTTGTTGAAGTCGCGCTCGGCATAGGCCACGCCGACCTTGCCGTAGACGCCGAAGCCCTTGCCCAGCGGGGCGCGGGCGATGCCGTCCAGCGAGTACACCTTGTTCTTCGCGGTCACGCCGCCGAAGTCGACCTTGCCCAGGTCGGTGTAGGCCAGCTCAGCGGCGAAGTTCTCGTTGAACTTGTAGCCGCCGAAGATGCTGTAGCTGTCCGAGGTGCGCTTCTGCGAATTGCCATCCACGCGCTGCGTCGTCTTGCCGACGTCGCCGCCGATGTAGTACGGGGTCACCGGATCGGCGTGTGCCACGCCCACGCCCAGGGTCAGCGCGACGGCCGCGGCAGCCAGCAGACCGGCCTTCTTGCCGTTGATCGAGGGGCGGGTGTTGTTGTTGCTGTTCATCTGGAACTCCTTCAGAGCTGTTGATCGATCTGTCGTTCCGGGTCGCCTGGGTCAGTGATCAGGCTCGTTCGACATGGAGCTCATTCTGGGAATTCGACCCCGCCGCGTCTGTGGAGCGAGTTGAGCGCTTGTGTGACGGTCGATGACAGCAATGCACGCGGCGCTTGACGAAGCTTCACGCGGGGGCGCAGAGCGCCCATCTCATCGGTGCTTCAGGCCGCTTCCGCAGGCCAGTAGAGCAGCAGCCGCGCGCCGCCGAGTCGCGGCGCCTCGCCCAGCCGCGCATGCCCGCCGTGCGCATGCGCGACGTGTCGCACGATGGCCAGCCCCAGGCCGAAGCCGCGCGTGCCGCGCCCCTTGCGCTCCAGGCGCTTGAAGGGCTCGAAGGCCGCCTCGCGCAGCGACGGCGGCACGCCCTCGCCGTCGTCGTCGATCGCGAGCCAGAGCTGCCCGGCCTCGACCCACGCGGTCAGCAGGATGCGGCCCTTCGCGTACCGCGCCGCGTTGCGCAGCCCGTTGCGGATCGCATAGGGCAGCAGCCGTTCGTCGAAGGGCAGGACGTCGGGCAGGCGCAGGTCCGTGTCCAGCGCCTTGCCATCGAGCAGCGGCGCCAGCGAGGCCGCCTCCTTCGCGAGCATCTCGCCCAGGTTGCCCTGCATCACATGCGGCTGCAGCGCCCCCATGTCGAGCCGCGCCAGCGTCAGGCTCGCATCGATGAGTTCATCGAGCTCGGCGATGTCGCGCTCGCAGGCCATCACCGCCTGCTCGCGGCGGTCACGGTCGTCCTCGTCCACGAGCGCATCGACCGCGAAACGCAGCCGCGCCAGCGGCGTGCGCAGCTCGTGCGAGACCGCGCCGGTCAGCTCGCGCTGCGTCGCCATCGCGGCCGCGAGCCGCTCCAGCATCGCGCGCGTCGCCGCGGCGACCGGCGCGAAGAGCCGGCTCTTCAGCGGCGGCAGCTCGGTGTCGAGGCGGCCCGCGCTCAATCGCTCCGCGGCGCGCTGCAGCCCGCGCAGATCGCGCCACAGGGGCCGCAGCTGCCACCACGCGATCAGCGCGACCGCCAGCGCGATCACCACCGCGACGCCGAGTTGCGCGGCGAGCTCCTTGGGCAGCTCGCCGGCCCGCTTGGAATCGAGCGGCCCCAGCAGCAGCAGCTGGTCGGGTTCGCCCGGCAGCGCCGCGTAGATGCGGCGGTTGAAACCGGTGACCAGCACCTCGCCGCGTTCGAGCCGGCGGCGCTGGTCCGCGCTGAGCTGGGACAGGTCGGTGCGGATCAGCCGCACGGGGTAGTCGAATTGCGCGTCGAGTTCGCGCACCCGCTCGCGCCGCGCCGGCGGGTCCAGCGGCGCGAGGTCCCGCACCAGCAGGTCCACCGTGCCGCGCATGAAATTGCGGACGTAGTCGTTGGTGACTTCGGAGGCGCCGATCAGCACCAGGGCCTCGACGAGCAGGATCAGCGCCAGCACCGCCAGCCCGAGTCCCAGCGCCATCCGCAGCAGCGAGGCGCGCAGCGTGATCGCGGCCATCAGTCGATCGCGAAGAGGTAGCCCTGCCCGCGCACCGTCTTGATCCGCACCGGCGCCTGCGCGTCGTCGCCGATCTTCTTGCGCAGCCGCGAGATGCGCGCGTCGATCGCGCGGTCCAGTCCGTCGAACTCCAGCCCGCGCAGGCCCTGCATGATGTCGTCGCGGCTGACGACCTGCCCCGCGCGATGCGCCAGGAAGTTCAGCAGCTCGTACTCGGCGGTGGTGAGCACGACCGGCTCGCCGTTCAGCCGCAGCTCGCGCGATTGCGGCAGCAGCGTCAGCGGCC
This sequence comes from Roseateles chitinivorans, assembly GCF_050632145.1. Taxonomy (GTDB): domain Bacteria; phylum Pseudomonadota; class Gammaproteobacteria; order Burkholderiales; family Burkholderiaceae_C; genus Roseateles; species Roseateles chitinivorans_B. Next base: position 1,889,878 of record NZ_CP192577.1, on the reverse strand, counting down.
CGAAGTGCAGCGCCTCGCCGACCGGGTGCGCGGCCGGCAGCGCGTCGCGTCGCAGCAGCGCCTTCAGCCGCGCCAGCAGCACGCGCGGCGCCACCGGCTTGGCGATGTAGTCGTCCGCGCCGCCTTCCAGGCCCAGCACCTGGTCGATGTCGTCGTCCCGCGCCGTCATCATCACGATGCGGCCGGCGAAATCGCGGCGCGTGTCGCGCAGCACGTCGAAGCCGTCCTTGCCCGGCAGGTGGCCGTCCAGCAGCACCAGCTCGAAGGGCTCCTGCCGCATCAGCGCCTCGCCGGCCAGGCCGTCACCGCAGACGGTCACCGCGTAGTTGGCCTTGCGCAGCGCCTCGGCGACCAGTTGCGCCAGGCGCTCGTCATCCTCGATGAGCAGGATGCGCGCGCCGGTCTGAGCAGAAATGTCCATGGCAGCGAGCATAGGCGAGGCCTTCCCCGCCGACTTCAGCCACGCTTAAGCGCGCCTGCGCACGCGCGCGCCACTGGTCGTGGACCTCAGCGGTCCGCCGGCACTTCCAGACGCCAGCCCGCGGGCGTGCGCACCGCCCGCAGCGTCGGATCGTCCGCCAGCGGCGCCCAGCGCTGCGCCAGGTGGTCCAGCGCCTGCGGGGAGAGATCCGTGCGGCTGGCCATCACGCGGTCGACCGTCTCCGGCGTCACGCAGGCCATCAGCGCCGGCCGCGCCGTGCCACGCAGCGCGGCATGCCAGCGCGCGCGCAGCGCGGCGATCTCCCCGGCATCGTCCTGCGCGACCGGGTCATGCCAGCTGTAGACGCGCGACAGGCCTTCATGCGCCTCGGTCTGCTGGAGACCCTCGTCGCTCATGCCGATCGCGAGCAGCACGCGGCCGGACGGATGGTTCTCCGGGGCCGTCGTCCCCAGCAGGTGCCGCAGGCCGAGCACCCGCCGGCAATAGTCGAAGGTGGCCGCCGCCGCTTCCCGCGCATAACCGTGGCCCCAGAAGCGCGCCGGGAAGCCGTAGCCGATGTCCGGATGCGGCAGCCCCTCGCGCTGGATCACGCCGGCCAGGCCCAGCAGCTCGCCGTCCTCGAGCCGCTCGACGGCCCAGAACCCGTAGCCCAGCAGCCAGTAGCGCGCCTCCAGCCGCTCGCGGATCCAGGCCGCGGCCTGCTCGTCGGTGCGGACCTGCGCGTCGTAGATGTGCGCGATCCAGGCCGGCTCGTTGAGCAGCCCGCGGACGAAGGCCGCGTCCGACTGCCGGAACCACCGCAGGCGCAGTCGCGCCGTTCTCAACACGTCCATCCCCGCCTTCCCAGCGCCCGGGGACGCCGCCCCGGATGTCATCTCAAGCAAAAGCGGGACAATACCGCACATGAAATTCATGTCGAAGCTGCAGGCGGCCGAGCGCCTGAACGACTCCCTGCTGTGCGTCGGGCTGGATCCCGATCCCGCGAAGTTCCCGACCCACTGGAAGGGCGACGCCGGCCGGATCTACGACTTCTGCGCCGCCATCGTCGACGCCACCAAGGACGTGGTGAGCGCGTTCAAGCCGCAGATCGCCTACTTCGCCGCGCACCGCGCCGAGGACCAGCTCGAGCAGCTGATGGCCCACATCCAGCGCAACGCCCCGCACGTCCCGGTGATCCTGGACGCCAAGCGCGGCGACATCGGCGCCACCGCCGAGCAGTACGCCCGCGAAGCCTTCGAACGCTACCAGGCCGACGCGGTGACGCTGTCCCCGTTCATGGGCCGCGACAGCGTCGAGCCCTACCTGCGCTACGCCGACAAGGGCGCCTTCCTGCTGTGCCGCACGTCCAACCCGGGCGGCGACGACTGGCAGATGCAGCGCCTGGCCGACGTGCCGGGCCAGCCGCGCCTGTTCGAGCACCTGGCCGCGCTGGCCGAGGGCGACTGGAACGTCAACGGCCAGCTGGGCCTGGTGGTCGGCGCGACCTATCCGAAGGAGATCGAGCGCGTGCGCGCCCTCGCCCCGACGCTGCCGCTGCTGATCCCGGGCGTCGGCGCCCAGGGTGGCGACGCCGCGGCGACGGTGTCCGCAGGCTGGCGCCAGGGCGGCGGCACGGTGATCGTGAATTCCTCCCGCGCGGTGCTGTACGCGTCCGCCGGCGAGGACTTCGCCGCTGCGGCCCGCCGTGTGGCGCTGGCGACACGCGACGCGCTGCGCCCGGCCGCCGCAGCCTGATCCCCCGGCGGTGACGCCCGCCAACTAGTTGGCAAAAACCTCGAACGCGCACCGAACTGGGCGCGTTTCGGGAATCCACGCCTCTGCAGAACACCCTCGGCTCACCGAGACTCCGTTACCGGACGTTGCAATTCCGGGCTGCCGCTCGCCGATCTGGCATGCCGCTCGCCCCGGACCTTTCCAAGGAGAGAAAGGGCATGTCCATCCATAACGAGTTGGGGCGGGGTCGAGTGAGCAAGGATTCCCAGGACGATCTGAGCAGTCTGGTGGGGCACGAACTGTCGCGCGGCGACAGCCTGCCCGCGAAGCTGCAATGGCGCGCCGCGCGGCTGTTCATGGCCGCCTGCGTGCTGCTGTCCGGCATGGCCGGCCTGATGCTGCTGGCCAGCGCCAGCGCCTCGGAACCCCTGGGCGGCCTGCTGCCGCCCGTCCTGGCGCTGGTGACCACCTTCGCCGGCCTGGCGATGCTCTGGCGCCTGCCGTCCCACCACGGCCCCGCGGCGGCGGTGGCGCTGATGTGCCTGGCGATGGCCACGGCGCTGTCGCTGGCGGTGTCGCGCCAGCTCGGACTCAACGCGGCGAGCCTCGGCATCATGGGCCTGATGGTGGCCCTGGGCACCGGCATGATCGGCCTGGGCGCGGGGCTGTCGCTGTTCGGGCTGGGACTGGCGGCGCTGGGCGGGCTGGCCTCGGCGGAACTGGGCGGCTGGATCCAGGTCGGCGCCGCGCCGGTCGGCCTGACCGCCCGGCTGCTGACGCAACTGCTGCTGCTGACCTCCGGGCTGGTCGTCGGCCTGGGCACGGCCAAGCTGATCCGGCGCGCGATGCAGGAGGTCAGCGACCGCCACGCGCGTTTCCGCCACCTGCTCAACATGGCGGCGGACTGGTACTGGGAAATGGACCGGCAGTTCCGCTTCACGCACCTGACCGAGCACAACCCGGGCTCCTCGGGCCTGTCGATGGCGGAGCGGCTGGGCCGCGCGCCCTGGGAGATCGAGCACCTCGGCCTCTCCGACGAGGAACTCGACGCCCACCGCGCCGATCTCGAATCCCACCGCCCGTTCCGCGGCCTGGTGATGCGCCGCACGTCCGAGGAGGGGCGGCTGCACTACGTGTCGATCAGCGGCGAGCCGCGCTTCGACGCCAAGGGCAACTTCCGCGGCTACTGGGGCGTGGGCCGCGACGTCACCGACGAGGTCCAGACCGAGCAGGCCATGGTGGCCACCGAGACGCGCTACCGCGAGCTCTTCCGCCGTTCGCCGTCGCCGCTGGTGCTGCACCGCTGGGGCCGCGTGATGGACGCCAATCCGGCGGCGATGGCGATGTTCGGCTACACGCAGCGCTCGTCGATGATCGGCCAGGACCTGTTCTCGCACTACGAGCCCGGCGACGAGGAACGCGCCCGCCAGCGCGCGGCCAAGATCGAGGCGATGCCCGTCGGCGCGATGCTGCCGATGACGGAGTTCCGGCTGAGGACCCTGTCGCGCCGGCGCCGCCTGGTGCAGGCGACCAGCGTGCGGGTGGACGCGGCCACCGGTCCGGCGACGCTGTCCTTCTTCATCGACCAGACCGAGACCTCGCGCGCGCAGGACGCGCTGCGCCGTTCGGAGGCGCTGCTGTCGCACCTGTTCGCGACCAGCCCCGACGTGGTCACGCTGACCGAGACGGTCAGCGGCCGCTACGTGATGGTCAACAAGACCTTCGAGCTGGTCAGCGGCTACACCGCCGACGAGGTGCTGGGCCGCAGCTCGGAAGAGCTGGGCATCTGGCAGGACATCGCCGACCGCGAGCGGCTGGTCGAGGCGCTGCGCCAGCACGGTCGCGTCAGCGACCTGCCCGCGAGCTTCGTCAACCGGCGCGGGCAGCCGATCCCGATGCTGCTGTCGGCGGCGCCCTTCGTGATGGACGGGATGTCCTACCTGGTCGTCAATTCGCGCGACGTCAGCGACACCGAGCGCACGCGGCTGGTCCATGCGGCGATCCTGGAGAACGCGTCGATCGGCATCGCGCTGACGCGCGACCAGCACTTCGTGCAGGCCAACCGGCTGGTGGAGGAGATGTTCGGCTGGCCCGCCGGCGGGCTGATCGGCCAGGCCGGCAGCGTGGTGTGGCCCAGCGCGGAGGACTACGACGCCGTCGGCCACGAGCTCGGGCCGCGCCTGGCGGCGGGCGATCAGGTCGAGGTCGAGCGCCTGATGCGGCGTCGCGACGGCAGTCGATTCCTGTGCCGGATCCTGGCGCGGGTCGTGGACCCGAACCACCCGAGCCGCGGCGGCACGATCTGGATCATGGAAGACGTGACCGAGCGCCGGCGCGTCGAGGCCGCGCTGGCGCAGGCCAAGGACGAGGCGCAGGCGGCCAACCGCGCCAAGAGCGCCTTCCTGGCCAACATCAGCCACGAGATCCGCACGCCGCTCAACGGCCTGGTCGGCCTGGCGCGGCTGCTGCAGCAGCCCGACCTGGACGGCGACACGCGCAGCCACTACCTGGACCAGATGGTGGACAGCGCGGAGAGCCTGGCGGGCCTGATGTCGGACATCCTGGACCTGTCCAAGATCGAGGCCGGCCGGCTGACGCTGGAGACGGTGCCCTTCGCGCTGCGCGACATGCTGGCGACGATGCGCATGGGTTACCTGACGCTGGCGCAGGCGCGCGGGCTGGGTTTCAGCATCGACGTCGACGATGCGGTGCCCGCCTGGGTGATCGGCGATCCGGTGCGCACGCGGCAGATCCTGAGCAACTACCTGAGCAACGCGCTGAAGTTCACCGAGCAGGGTCGCGTGGCGGTGCGCGTGCGCCGGATGGACGAGCGGCGCCTGCGCGTCGAGGTGAGCGACACGGGTCCGGGCATCGCCGAGGCCATGCACGAGCGGCTCTTCCAGCCCTTCACGCAGGCCGACGAATCGACCACGCGTCGCTACGGCGGCACAGGGCTGGGCCTGTCGATCTGCCGCGAGTTGGCGACCTTGATGGGCGGCGACGTGGGCGTGGACAGCCAGCCCGGCGCGGGCGCGACCTTCTGGGCCGAGCTGCCGCTGCCCGCGGCGCCGGCGCCGGTGAGCGCGCAGCGTCGCGCGCCGGCGGACGACGCGGAGCTGGCGGGGCGGCGCATCCTGATGGTCGAGGACAACCCGGTGAACATGATGATCGCCGTGGCCATGCTCGAGCAGTGGGGCGCGGAGGTCTCTCAGGCCAGCGACGGCAGCCAGGCGGTGGAGGCGGTGATGGCCGCGGCCAGCATGGGCAAGCCCTTCGACGCGGTGCTGATGGACGTGCAGATGCCGGTCATGAGCGGCCACGAGGCGACACGGCAGCTGCGTCAGCGCTACGACGCGACCGAGCTGCCGATCATCGCGTTGACGGCGGCGGCGCTGGTCCAGGAACGCGACGAGGCGCTCGCCGCCGGGATGAACGAGTTCCTCACCAAGCCGATCGACGCGCAGCGGCTGAGGCAGGTGCTGGTGAAGCTCACGGCGGATTGACCGGGTCAGACGTCTCCACCGGGACGTTCCTGCTGTCCCTGTACTGCCGACGACCTGCCAGCACCCGAAGCTCAGCGCGAACTTGCTGCGACAGATTCATGGCCGCCTCCGCCTCCTTCCGCGTGATGTGCCGCTCGGTCGAGTAGTCAGCATGATTCCTGCTGCGACGTAGGGCGCGCAGCCTCTTGGCCAGACCCTTTTCGCCATCACGTTCGTAATGTTCCTGCGTCCACTGATGAACCATGGGATGTCGCTCGGAAATGCCTGCCATGTCGCGAGCCCTCAAGAACACGCCGTAGTAGGCACGTGACACCGCGCTGCGGTTGCTCGCCTCGTCGTTTCGGGTCCAGAGGTGCCTGGCCACGACGAGGACTTCATCGGGGTCAAAACCGTCATCGTTCAGTCCTCACCTCACCAGATGTCGGTCCTCGAAGCGACCGGGCCAACCATTGGCAAGAGCGACCAGCCACAGACGAGCAATCGCCGGGACGGACTCGTACAAGGCATCGAAGGCTTCGATCTCGGGATAGGGATACTCAGCATCCGGCGCATAGCCGAAGAGCGTGAACTGCAAGCCCAGGTAGTGCTCCTCGGGATCCCTGACCACGTAGACACTGATCTGCCGGTCTCCCGCGCATCGCGCAAGCTCCCGATCGACGACCCAGAAGTCCTCGCGCAGCAGATGCGGATGCTTCTGCGCAAACCACTCGAGGATGTCCTCGTAGTCCTCCGTCCCACGAAGCGCCTGGAGGTTGTACGGCCACTCGCCGGGCGAGCAAGGGTTCATCCACGGCCGGTAGAGATAGGGCTTCTGGCTCTTGCTGTATACCCACACCGGCCGTCCGCGCTCGAGGGACGCCGGCACTGACGCCGGCGCTACCTCCGCGGGCTCGTCTTCGAATTCGATTCGCTGCAACATCGTTTCTGCCTTTCTGCCACCGACCTCATGTCGATGCGATGTATGCATTCTCGAAATCGACTCCCTTTCTGCCATGACTCAAAGTTGTGGGCGGGGCGGGATATGAAGAGGGCCCACCTTCGAGGGATGGGCCCTCTCTTCTATCCACTCCGCGGCGCCATGCGAAATGGAGCAGCCCTCACCTCGCGCTCAGGCTCGTACCCTTCCAATCCGCCGCCTGCCAGCGCTGGAACGCACCGAGCATCGTGACGTCGCCGGCCTGGCGCTTGGTCTCCAGCGTGTCGAGGTCGACCAGTTCGTAGCTGCGCTTGTAGCGGCCTTCGGCGCGGGACTCACGCGCAACCAGCAGCTCCTTGCCGCCGGGCACCCAGCCGGCGAACTCCGCGTAGCCCAGACCCGGCTGTGCCGCCACCGGCGGCAGCACCGACACCTTCCAGCCTTGCGACGTGCGGCGCAGCAGTTGAAGCTCGCGCCAGCCGTCCGCCGGCACCGACGCGATCGCGATCGCATTGCCCTCGCGGTTGATCCGCGCCGAGGCCGTCATCACCAGCCCCCACGCGCAGTGGCGCAGCAGCGGCGGACTGCCTTCCTTCGCGCCGTTCATCGTGAGCACGAGGCAGGTCTCGCCCGGTTGACCGACGGCGACGTTCAGCTTCACCGCCCCCAACGTCTGCTCCAGCGCACCCGCAGGCAGCGCCGCCCAGCGCATCGCGTTGCCGCGCATGGCGGCATCGTTGTAAGCGGGCTGGTCGTCGTCGGACAGCTCAGCAGGCACCACACGCGCGAAGGCTTCGAGCGAGCGGCGCGAGGCGGACGACGACGCGTCCACCTGCAAGGTCGTGGACGAGGCGGCCGGCCCGGTGGCGCTTGCAGTCCCGGCGACGGTCGCTCGGCGCGCACGGATGAACGCCAGACTGCTCCACACGCCCGACTGGCGCATCAGCACGCGGTTGCGCCAATGCGTCGCCAGCGCCGGATCCCGCAGGTCGACCCTGTCGAGGACGTCCGCGCGCCACTGGTCCATCTGCTCTCGCTGAGGCGGCGTCGCCACCGGGTCCAGGCAGTCGACGCGCGTCAGCGACAGCGCGGCGCGCGCCTTCTGCTCCGGTGTCGCGGCCGGCATGGCCAGCACACGCCGGAACGCCTCGCCGTCGTAGCAGAGCTGCATCGCCCCGGCCTCGCGCTCCAGCGTGCGGAAGCGCAGGCCGTAGCGTGCAGCGACGTCGAGCTGCGCGGCGACCTGCGTCTCGGCGGCCGTCGGCGCGACGGTCGCCACGCCGTCCGGGCGGGACTGCGCACGCGAGGCGCGATCGGCCAGCCGCTCGGCCAGCGTGCCCATCGCGTCGAGCGCCTCGGCGCCGTCCGCGCCGTTCATCTGCGCCGCGCTCGCCGCCTGCACATACGCGGCGGCCAGGCCCAGGCCGAGCGACTCCGAGCCCGGTTGCTGGCGCACGACGCGCAGCGCGGCGAGCAGCGCGTCCGGCTGCGCTGCCGGGCCGTTGAGCGGCAGCAGCGCGGTCTTGCGGACGAAACCGCCACGCTCGCGGCGGTAGTCGTAGACCTGGAAGTGGTCCGGGCGCTCGCCACGGATCTCCAGCGCCTCGCCGCGCCAGAGCTGCGCCTGCGCCGGCGACGAGTCCTTCGCCGCCGCGCGCATCGCGACGCTGTCCTGCACCACCAGCGCGGTGCGCGGCGCCGCGTCGTCCGGCGAGACGCGCTTGATCGGCGGCTTCGGCGCGGCATCGCCGGCCGGAGCGGTCGTGGACGCCGCCATCGACGGGGCGGCATCGGCCGGGTGGACGCAGAGCAGTTGAACGGCGACGGCGGCGACGGCGGCGATCGCGGCGGCCATCACGACCTTCAGGCGGCACATGTCGGAACCCTTTCGACTCAGGATCAGGGACGGGACCAGGAACGCGGGGGCACGGTGGCGGCTCATTGCGAGGTCCCCTCGCCTTCGACTTCCGGACGGCCTTCCGGACGCGTCTCCTGCTTCGTCCCCAGCAGCGTCTTGCCGATGAATCCGCCGTCCGACGGCGGCGGCGCGATGATCACCTGCACCTTGTCGGACAGCTTGTCGGCCATGGCCTTCTGGATCAGCAGCGGATGGCGGCTCAGCAGCGCGCCCTCGGCGGCCATCTGGTCGACCGCGACCTTGCCGATGCGCGTCTGGCGATAGGCCTCCGCGTCGGCCAGCTTCTCGCGCGCCTTGGCTTCGCCCTCGGCCTCGATGCCGCGCGCCTGCGCGTTGCCTTCAGCCATGCGGACCCGCGCGACGCGCTCGGCCTCGGCTTCCAGCTGGCGCTGCTCGACCTGGCGCTGCTTGAACGGCAGCACATGCTTCATCGCCTCTTCCTGGCCCTTGGCGGCGATGATCTGCTCGCGCGCCGCAGCTTCCGCGGAGGTCTCGCGACGGACCTTCTCGGCGGCCGCCTCCAGCTCGGTCTGCTTGACCTGCTTCTCCTTGAGCTCCAGCGTGTAGCGCATCTTCTCGCTGGCCAGGCCTTCGGACAGCAGGTTCTCCAGACCCGCGCGGTACTCCTGCGGCAAGTCGACGTTGCCGATCTCCAGGCCGCGCAGCACGATGCCGTCGAGCGCCAGCTTGCGGCGAAGTTCCGACTCCAGCGCGGCCTGGATGGGGCCGCGCTGCGTCGAGAAGATCTCGCGCACCGTGTGCGTCGCGATCTGGCGGTAGACGATGCCCTGCAGCGCGGGCGCGATCACGTCGCCCTCGATGTCGTCGGGCAGCGAGGCGGCGAGCTGCGCCAGCCGCGTCGGATCGACGGTCCAGCGCACCGTCAGGTCCAGGCCCAGCGAGAGACCTTCGAGCGACTGGAGCGGCGCCTCGCCGTCGGCGCGGGCGAAGCGCTCCGGGTGATAGCTGCGGTCGCGCACCGGCAGGTCGCGGACGTCGTGCAGGCCGGGGATCTGGAGCATCGAGCCCGAGCGGGCCTCGGTCACGCCGCCCGTCAGCACGTTGGTGCGCAGGCTGACGGCACCGCGCGGCACCTCATGCACCGGCGGATGCGTCACCAGCAGCGCCACCGCGCCGGCCACGGCGGTCAGGCCGGCCAGCCAGGGCAGGCAGCGGACCAGGCCGGCGCCGGCGCGCTTCAGCGGCGCGCCCAGGCCACCAGCACCGGCACCGGCGCCTTCGCCGCCGAAGTCGGCGCCCTGGCCGCGGCGCGAGAAACCGGGCAGCCGAGCCTTGAGCCGCGCGGCGGCGTTGCGGATCGATTGCAGGCGGTCGTTCATGAGGTCCTCCGGGGTTCCCGTGATTCGGGTGTTGGGATGTCGCTCATGGTCCGGAAAGGCCCCGGAAGCCTCAATGCGGGCGTCGGCGGGTCCCTTCACGGTCCGGAAGAAACCCTCACAGGCCGGTCGCGCCGGTGAACGCCGCGCTGTCGATAATCCGCGCCATGGCCATCCCCAGGAACAAGGTCGCCGTCATCGAGGACGACCGCCCCACCAGCGAGCAGCTCACCGGCTGGATCCGCGCCGCGCGTCCCGAGCTGCAGGTCGACCAGTGGTTCGACCGCGACGCCGCCGAGGCCGCGCTGGCGCGCGAGCGCTACGACATGGTCGTGCTCGACATCGAGCTCGGCCGCGAACGCAACGCCGGCATCGCGCTGATCAACGAGATCAACAAGCTCAACGCCGGCACGCCGGTGCTGGTCGTGTCGGCGATGCCGGCGGCGATCTACCGCGGGATCATGAAGGCGCTGGACGCGTGGGACTACCTGCAGAAGACCAGCTTCGACGAGGCCGAGTTCATCGACACCTTCCTCGACATCCTGCGCGCGGCCCGCGCCCGCGAGGCCGCCGAACCGGTGCCGACCGCCCCGGAGGCGCTGCAGCTGGACCCGCTCTGGCAGCGCAGCCCGCTGTGGAAGGGCCAGCGCATCAACCTGCCGCTGACGGCGCAGCGCATCCTGGCCACGCTCTACCAGCGCGCGCCGCAGGTGGTGTCGTACGAGGAGCTCTACGACGTCGTCAAGAGCGGCCGCACCCGCGACAACGTCCGCAAGCACGTGTCGACGCTGCGCGAGGCGCTGAAGGAGGTCGATCCGTCGTTCGACGCGATCGAGAACGTGCCGATGCGGGGGTTCCGGTGGTCGGGACCGCGATGAGCGACGGCATGGGCGACGGCATGGGCGACGGCATGGGCGACGGCACAGGGACCCACCGGGGCGCCGCATGAAGCTCGGACCGGTCGAGCTGCCCGCGCTGGTCGTGCCGCGCCTGGGCCTGGCGGCGTTCCGCCGTCGCGCGGTCGTGCACCTGGCCTTCCTGCTGCTGGCGCTCGCGACGGTCGGCCTGGTGCTGACGGTGCTGATCGACCAGAAGCAGCGCGCCTACCAGCGCTATGCGCAGGGCTTCCGCCAGTCGCTGTCGGAGATCGTGCTGCAGCTGCGCCATCCGAGCGGTCAGCTGGCGCTGCTCAATCCGTCCATGAGCGCGGGCGACCGCGACGGCCAGGCGCCGGTGCTGCTGCCGTTCTCGGCGATCGACTTCGACGACCAGAACAAGGCGCAGCGTGCCGTCGAGATGGCCGGCTGCGGCCTGCGCTGGCCCGACGGCGCGAGCCTGTGCGCGGCCGTCGGCGCGAATGCCTATGCGGGCGGCTTCCTGTACCTGGTCGGCAGCCTGGAGAGCGGCCCGCTCGCCGGCCGAGAGCACGGCGCGCTGGACTTGAGCGGCGTGCACCGCGCCCGCGTGACCTTGAAGTTGCGCGGCGGCACGCAGACGTGGATCGCGCCGTTCGAGGGCGCGGCCGCGGCCGACGGCACGCAGCGTGGACGCCTGACCGGTTTCCTCGGCGCGGGTCCGCAACTGCCCGGCAAGGCGCGCCCGGTGCGCGAGTTCCGCGGCTGGCTCTGGCGCGAAGGCCCTTGCGCCGAAGGCAGCAGCGGTCCGGACTGCGCGCGGCGCACCTTCTATTCGATCCGGCTGCCGGTGGAGGCGTTCCAGGACGCGCTCTTCGACGACGCCGGCCGCCGCGCCCGGCCGGTGTGGCCGCCGGCGGACCTCGACCAGATGCGGGTGCGGGTGGAGCTGCTCGGCCCGTCCGAATCCACCGGTCCCGCTTCACCGTCCACCGCCTCGGCGTCCGATGCCGTGCCCGCCGGGGCGACGGCCTCCGGGGCGGGCACCGCATCGGCATCGGCATCGCCGCCCCTCCTGTTCGACAGCGCCCGGCCGGGCGCCTCGCTGGCGCTGTCGCTGGACAAGATCGGCGCCTCGCTGCAGCCGGGCGAGACGCTGCGCATCGAGCGCCTGGGCAAGCAGGCGGCGACGATCGCCGAGCGTCGCGGCCCGGAGCTGTCGGAGCGTGCGCTGCCCTGGCTGATCCACGTGATGCGACGCCTGCCGGTGCAGGGCGAGATCCTGGGCGTCGGTGCCGGCACCGATGCGGCCGAGGTGCGCTGGCTGACCGCATCCGACGACGTGTCGACGACCAGCGGCCGCTACCGGCTCGACCTGCGTGGAGACCTGCGCAGCCTCGATCGTCAGCTCGCGCTCGAGGCGCGGCCGCTGGCCTGGCTGGCGGCGGCGATGCTGTCGGCCATCGCGCTCGCCTGGCTGATGGTGGAACTCGGCCTGATCCGCGGCATCGCGGTGCTGACCCGGCGCGCGGCCGCCGTCTCCTACAACATGCAGGACGCGCGGGCGGACCAGCGCATCGGCGAGCTCGACGTGGCCGACCTGCGCGGCCGCGACGAGCTGGGCATCCTGGCCGGCAGCCTGGCCGACGCGCTGACCCGGGTGAAGGACGGCCTGCGCCGCGAGCAGCTGCGGGCCGAGCGCGAACGCGAGATGTGGCACGCGGTCGGACACGAGATCATGTCGCCGCTGCAGTCGCTGATGGTGCTGCACGGCGCGGGCGACGATCCCAGCCACCGCTACGTGCAGCGGATGCAGCAGGCGGTGAAGGTGCTGTACGGCAGCGCACCGCCGAGCGAGGCGCTGGCCTCGGCCGACCTGCACACGGAGGCGCTGGACCTGGCGGCCTTCTGCCGCGAGGTGGCCGCGAACGCGCACTACGCCGGCATCGATCACGTCAGCTTCGAGACCGCCCTGCCCGAGCCGCAGCCGGTGCACGCGGAGGCCTACGCGCTGGAGGACGCCGTCACGCACGTGCTGCGCAACGCGGACCGCTACCGGCCTGGAGGCACGCCCATTGCCATCACGCTGGAGGCGGGCGAGCCCGGTTTCGTCCTGCTGCGCATCCGCAACCAGGGACCGCACATCGATGCGGCGATGCTCGAACAGATCTTCGAGTACGGCGTCTCCGACACCGCCCCGCAGGTCAACGGGGAACGCCGCGGCCAGGGGCTCTTCGTCGCGAAGACCTACCTGGCGAAGATGGATGGCAGCATCCGGGCATTCAATGTGCCGGAAGGCGTGGTGTTCGAGATGAGCCTGCGCCGCGCCGCGGCGTGACCGGCGCCGTCCGGGCCGCGCCGCCGGGGCCGGTCTGTCCGTGCGGCGGCGTCCCACCGATCCAGGAGATCAAGGAGTTATCCCATGCCGATGAATCCCCACTACGCACTGACCGAGCCGATCCGCGATGCCGTCGATACGCTGTCGAAGGAGCATCCGCTGCTGGTCGAGTTCGGCGCCTCCTGGTGCCCCATCTGCGAGGCCGCGCAGCCCTTGCTGGAACAGGCCTTCGACGGACGGCACGCGATGGTCCAGCACATCAAGGTCGAGGACGGCAAGGGCCAGGCGCTGGGGCGCTCGTTCAAGGTCAAGCTGTGGCCGACGCTGATCTTCCTGCGCGACGGACAGGAGGTGGAGCGCCTGGTCAGGCCCACCAGCGCCGCGGATATCCGGGCCGCGCTGGAGCGCATCGACAGGACGTGACGGACAATCGCGGCCCATGACCCAAGCCCATGTGCTGCTCCCCAAGGACGGAGCCCCCGACCTGCTGTTCGTGCTGCTGCACGGTGCCGGCGGCGACGCCGAACAGATGCGCCCGCTCGCCGAGGCGCTGCACCGCCAGTACCCTCGCGCGGCGCTGGTGCTGCCCGAGGGCTTCCAGCCCTTCGACGCCATCCCGGGCGGCGGCGCGGGCTTCCAGTGGTACTCCGAGCAGGGCGATGACGCGGCCAAGGCGGCGCGCCTGACCGAGGCGGTGCCGTCCCTGGTCGCGCTGGTGCGCGGCTGGGCGGAGAAGCTCGACCTGGAATGGGGGCGGGTGGCGCTGGGCGGGTTCTCGCAGGGCGCGATCCTGGCGCTGGAGGCGTTGCAGCAGGAAGCGCAGCTGGCGGGGCGCGTGCTCGCCTTCGGTGGCGCGTATGCGTACTGGCCGCAGCAGGCGCCGAAGGATGTGTCCATCCATCTGCTGCACGGCAAGGACGACAGCGAGCTGCCCTATCCCGCGCTGCTGAACGCGGCGCGCGAGCTGATGTCGCTCGGCGCCGACATCACGGCGGACGTGCTCCCGAATGTCGGCCATGAGCTGCATCCGGCGCTCATCGAGCGCGCGATGGAGCAGCTGAGGACGTTCATTCCCGCGCGCCTGTGGCGCGAGGCCGTGATCGCGGCGGCCGAGCAGGACAAGAACGAGCCCATGCACTGACTTGACCCTCTCCCGCTGGCGGGAGAGAGCGTTGCGGTCGAGGCAGGACGACCCGCGTCAATCGAGCGTGACCTCGGTCCTCACGGTGCCGGCGCGGTCGGCCCACGCGGCGAGGCTGATGCGCGTGCCCTGCGGCGCTCTCACGACCCACTCGCCGTAGGCGCGATCGCCGGTGATGTCTCGCTCCGGCAGGAAGGCGAGCTGCGTCTGCTTCGGCGCGTGGCCCTCGAGCTGCGGCCCTTCCATGCGCGGCTTGCCGCTGACCAGCCCGACCTCCGGATCCACCGGCAGGAAGATCTCGAACATCACGCCGCGCGTCTGCTTGCGCGCCAGCGCCTGCTTGGTGACGTAGGCCGGCAGCCAGCCGCTGTTCCCCACCGCCATGCGCACCCGCCACGTGTCCGGCCCGAGCGCGCGCACCTCCGTGCGCAGCAACTCCAGCTTCGGCAGGCTCAGCGCGATCTGGTTCATCCATGCCGGGAAGCGCGCAGCCTCGCGCTCGCGCAGGTGCGGCGGCGGGTTGCGCCAGAAGTTCATCTTGTCCCAGCCGCCGATCTCCACCGGCCCCAGCTGCGGATGCATGAACGAGGTCCACTCGACGTGCGCCTGGCCGCCGCAATGCTCGTCGCTCCACTTCAGCAGCTTGAGGTCGTCCTCCACCGGATGGTCGCGGAACCAGTCGATCCACTTGTAGCCGGTGATGCCCGCCTCCTTGTTGGGCGACCACAGCTCCACCACCCAGAACAGCGCGCCCAGGTGCTCGTAGACCCAGTCCTGCGTCCCGGTGATCACTTCCTTGGGGTGGTACTTGAACTCGTGCCAGATGCTCACCGCCGGGTAGCCGGTGTGCTGCTCGCCGAGCTTGGAGAAACGCTGGAAGGCCCAGAGGTCCTCCGGCGGCATCTCGTCGTCGCTGCGCGTGCCGCAGGGCCGCAGGATCACGCCGCTGTGCGTGTGGAAGCTGATCGCCGCGCCGATGTTGGGATGGCCGACCATGAAGTCCACCATCGCGCGCACCTCGGGCTCGCTGGTCGGGTACGGGCCCGCGCCGACCTGCTCGAACTCCTGCCGCCAGCCGGCGGGGAAGTTGCGGTTCAGGTCCAGGCCTTCGCTGTCGCGGTTGACCTTGATGCTGAAGCCGTCGTGGTTGATGACCAGCCCCTCGGGCATCAGGCGGTAGTACTCGCCGCCGAACTCGCCGGGCTGGCGCGGGACCATCAGGCGCGGATCGTCCGCATGCTTCTTGTAGCCGCCGTGCGGATCGGCGACGCGCATCGTCAGGATGCGGCCGTCGCCGTCGATGTCCTCGACGCTCAGGCCCTCGACCGGTTCCTCGTCGAACGGATAGGGCCGTGTCGACGAGCGGATGTGACGCGGCCGGTCGGCCAGCGCGAGCTCCGCGCCGTCCGGGTTCAGGCGCGGCACCATGTAGATCGTGCGCGTGTCCAGCAGATGCGTGGCCTGCGGATCCGTGCCGTACTTGCTCAGCAGGTCGTGCAGGTAGTACAGGCAGGTCGTGCAGGCGGTGAGCTCCGCGGCGTGGATGTTGCCGTCGATCCAGAACGCGGGCTTCTCGACGTCGATGCCGGTGGCGGTGTTGGTCAGGATCAGGACCCAGATCTCGCGGCCCTCGAAGCTCTTGCCGAGCGAGCGCACCGACACCAGGTTGGGACAGGCCTCCGCGTAGCTGAACAGCAGTTGCGTGAGCGCCTCGTAGCGCGGGAATTCGTCGAAGCGCGGCGTCGGCAGCATCGGGGTGGATGCAGGCGCGGCGGCGGGCGGGAGAGCGGTCATGGGCGTCCCAGGGGCGGTATCGGTGCGACCGATTTTGCATGCCCACGCCCCTGCGACCGAGAGGCCTCTCCACGACGGGACAGCGCGTTTTCCCTGAGACGGGTTAAATTGCTGCCCTTGCGGTGGTGTATCCGATACCGGATAGGCGAGTACCGCACGACATGAACGAACGATCGAATGAACGACGCCACCCGGCGGTCCGCGAGGACGCCGGCGCGAAGCTGGAGAGATGGCTGTGAATCACTGCGAGAAGATCCCCTTGGGGACGCAAGGGGCGACCGAGTGGGAAGTGGTGCACCTGCCGTCCACGCTGGGCGACTTCCAGGCGCGGGCCTTCCGCAGCCCGGCGACGGGCTCGGAGCACCTGGTGCTGTCGGTCGGTCCGCTGCAGGAGCGCGGCGGCCTGCTGCGCGTGCACAGCGAGTGCCTGACCGGCGACGTCTTCCAGTCGCTGCGCTGCGACTGCGGTCCGCAGCTGCAGGGCGCGCTGGACCTGCTGAAGGACGAGGGCGGCATCGTCATCTACATGCGCGGCCATGAAGGCCGCGGCATCGGCCTGGTCGAGAAGCTGCGCGCCTACGCGCTGCAGGAAGCCGGCGTCGACACCATCGACGCCAACCTGCGCCTGGGCCACGCCGAGGACGAGCGCGACTACGCCGACGCCATCGACATCCTGTGCCTGCTGGGCGTCAAGAGCGTCCGGCTGATCACCAACAACCCGCAGAAGCGCGACGCGCTCGTGGAAGGCGGCATCGAGGTCGAGGCGCTGGTGCCGCTGCGCATCGCGGCGAACCCGCACAACGAGCGCTACCTCGAGACCAAGCGCAAGCGGATGGGGCACTACCTGGAGTGATGCGGCCGCGTCCGGGAACCAGCCTGGAGTACCTCGGAACGACGCGGGACCTCCCTCCATGAATCTCCTGCACGCCTCCCCCGCCGCGGGTTTCGACGAGCCCTTCGCGCTGATGGCCGCGTGCCATGAACGGATGGAGCGGACGCTGGACCTGCTCGAACGCCTCGGCGCGCATGTGGCCACGCACGGCTGCGACGCGCAGGCGACGGACGCCGCGAAGGACGTGCTGCGCTACTTCACGATCGCCGCGCCGCTGCATCACGAGGACGAGGAACTGCACGTCTTTCCGCGCCTGCGCGAGCAGGGAAACGGCGAGCTCGCCGATCGCCTGCTGGCGGACCATCGGGAGATGGAGACGCGCTGGGCCGCGATCGTCCCGGACCTGACGGCGATCCGTGACGGATCGATGCCCGGCGGGACGCTGGCCGCCGCGCGTGAGCGTTCGCAGACCTTCGCCACGCTGTACCGGCGTCACATCGACGCCGAGGACCACGACGCGTATCCGGCGGCGAGCGCGGCAACACCTGACCCCGAGCAGCGGCTCATGGGCGAGGAAATGGCCGGCCGACGACGCGGCTGAACGGCTCGCCCCGGACGACGGCCCTGAGCCCGAGCCCGAGCCCGAGCCCGTTTGTGACCAACTCGTAACGCCTCTGCGCGTTCGCAACCTTTCTTCCGCGCGCCGGCACCTACGCAGAACCCCTGCGTGAATTTCCGCCGCGCCCATGCCGCCCTTCCTCCCCGTCGCCGTCCCCTGGGACGTCGTGCTCCGGCAACTCCTGCTCGCGCCCTGCTTCGAAGAGGTCCTCTTCCGGCTCGGGCTCCAGGAGCGGCTGTCGACCGCACGCGCCGCCGCCGCGCGGCGCCATGCCGTCGTGCTGACCGCGCTCGCCTTCGGCGCGGCGCACGCGATCGTGCTCGCCATCGTCACGCCCGCGCCGCCGCTTTCCGCGCTGCTGCTGGCGCTCGCCACCGCCGTGCCCGCCTGGTGGATCGGCCGCGGCTACCGACGACACCGTTCGCTGCCCCGCTGCATCGCCTGGCATGCGGGCTTCAACGCCTGCTGGCTGCTCGCGGCGCCCGCGCTGCTGCCACTGCTCCTGTCGACGCCAGCGCCCGATGCGCCGCTGTCGTCGACCGTTTCCGCTTCCGCACCCGCACCCGAGGCGCCGCTGTCGTCGACCGCGTCGGTTTCCGCTTCCCTCTCTTCATCCTGACGAGGCTCCCGCCATGACCCTTCCCCTGCGCACCGCCCTTCCCGGCGCGATCGTCGCGACTGTCGCCCTCACGGCCGCGGTCCTGGCGGGTCCCGCCTTCGCCGCCGACCCCGTCGCCGGCCAGTCCAGGTTCTCGCAGGTCTGCGCCGCCTGCCACACGGTGGCGTCCACCGCCGTCGTCGACCGCGGCCGCAACAGCCCCGCGATGATCCAGAACGCCATCAACACGATCCCGCAGATGAGCGGCGTCGGTGGGGCCGTCTCGGCGGCGGACATCGCCAACATCGCCGCCTACCTCGGCAACTCGCCCTCCTCGATCAGCTTCGCGCAGACCGCCGTCGGGCAGTCCAGCGCGGTCTCCACCATCACGATCAGCGCCAGCCGCATCGCCGCGCTCGGCAGCCTCTCCGCGGTCGCCAGCGGCGACTTCGCCGTGCAGGGCGGTTCCTGCGGCACGACCGTGCCCGCGGGCACCAGCTGCACCGTCGGCGTCGTCTTCCACCCGACCGCCGCCGGGGCCCGCAACGGCGCGCTGACGATCAGCCACAACGGCATCTCGACGCCCATCCCCATCGCGCTCGCCGGCACCGCCAACGTCACGCTGACGGCCGTGCTCTCCGCCGACGCCGCCGCGCTCGACTTCGGCAACCAGCCGCTGGCCAGCGCCTCCGCCGCACGCACCGTCACGCTGAGCAACACCGGCACCGCCTCGCTGGACTTCAGCAGCATCGGCGTCACCGGCGCAAACGCCGCCGACTTCACCCGCGGCGGCAGCTGTGCCGTCGGCACGCCGCTGGCCGTCGGCGCGAACTGCACCGTCACCGCCACCTTCGCGCCGGCCGCGACCGGCGCACGCACCGCCACGCTGGCCGTCGCCGCGATCGCGCCCACCGCCGGCAACGCCACCGCCAACGTCAACATCGCCATGAGCGGCACCGGCCAGGCGCAGCCCACGCCGGTCTCCTCGCTGTCGACCGCGCAGCTCGGCTTCGGCGCCCTGACCGTCGGACGGACCAGCGCCGCGCAGACGGTCACCGTCTCCAACACCGGCAACGCCGCGCTCACCTTCAGCACCATCGCCGCCACGGGGCCGTTCACCACGACCGACACCTGCAGCGGCGGCGTGCCCGCCGGCGGCACCTGCGCCGTCGCGGTCCGCTTCGCCCCCGCCGGTGCCGGCGCGGCGACCGGCTCCCTGACCCTCACCAGCAACGCGGCCGCCTCCCCGCAGGCCGTCGCGCTGAGCGGCACGGGCGTGCTCACCAACACGCCGATCCTGGTCTGGACCGCCGCGACCAGCGCCGACTTCGGCACCGTCACGATGGGCGCGGACGGCGGCCTCAAGCACTTCACGCTGAGCAACACCGGCGACGTCGCCGCCACGCTGGGCAGCTTCGCGCTCGCCGGCGAGGCCGCGGCCGACTACCGCGTCGACACGAGTTCCACCTGCACCGCCGGCGCCTCGCTGGCGGTCGGCGCCGACTGCGACCTCGCGATCGGCTTCAGCCCGCGCGGTGTCGGTGCCCGCGCCGCCACCGCCGCGGTGGTTGCCGACAACGCCTCGTTGCCCGCGCCGCTGACGCTGACCGGTGTCGGCCTCGCGCCGCCGCAACCGGCGCTGCAGCTGTCGGTGACCTCGCTGGACTTCGGCCCTGCGGACACGAACGGCCGACCGCTGACGCTGACCAACAGCGGCGCCGGCGTGCTGCACGTCAGCGCGTTGAGCGTGGACAGCGCCCGCTTCTCGATCGACACCACCGGCACCAACGCCTGCGGCGCCGCGCCCTTCACCGTCCAGCCCGGCGCGAACTGCCAGGTCACGCTGCGCTGGCTGGGCGCCGCCGCGGCCGCCTCCGCGCCCACGGGCACGGACACCGGCACGCTCACGCTGCAAGGTGACATGACGCCCGCCACGGCGACGGTCGCGCTGCGCGGCGCGCCGGGCAGCACGGAAGCGTCGAACAGCGGCGGCGGCGGTTGCACGATCGGTGCCGGCACCGGCGCCGCGGACCCGTTGCTGCTGGTGATGGCGGGGCTCTCCGCGTTGATCCTGTGGCGTCGCCGCAGCGCGCGTGCAACGCCCCTCGCGCTGGCCGCTGCGGGCTTGGCGACGGCGCTGTCGTTCACGCCGATGGAGGCATCGGCCGCGGACATCGGCCAGCCGCTCCCCGTCGCGAACGTCCCGAGCGCGGACGGCGCGCCGGTGCCGCTGCACGACGGCAAGGCCAAGGTGACCTACGTCGACTTCTGGGCCTCCTGGTGCGGCCCGTGCCGCCAGTCCTTCCCGTGGATGAACCGCATGCAGGCCAAGTACGGCGCGCAGGGTCTGCGCATCGTCGCCGTGAACCTGGACGCGAGCCGCGCGGACGCCCAGGCCTTCCTCAAGGAAGTGCCGGCCAACGTCTCGCTGGGCTTCGACCCGAAGGGCGACTCGGCCCGCCGTGTCGGCGTGCGGACGATGCCGAGCTCCGTGCTGCTGGGTCCGGACGGACGCGTGCTGATGCAGCACAGCGGTTTCCGCGCCGAGGACGAGGCTGAACTTGAAGCCCGCATCGCCGCCGCGCTGAAGACCTCTTGAAGGAGATACCGATGTCCCTGACTTCCTCCTGGCGCCGCCGCGCGCCGGCCGCGATCGCCGCGCTGATCGCGGTCGCCAGCACCGGCTGCGCGATGCAGCCTCCCCAAGCCTGGGAGAAGGGCGCCCTCGCCCGCCCCGAGATGACGATGGGCGGCGACGTCCTCGGCGACCGCTTCGCGCAGCACATCTACACGAGCAAGGAGAACGCCTCCGGCGGCAATGGCGTGGGAGGAGGTGGCTGTGGCTGCAACTGAGCACGACATGACCACGGACGACCCCCTGGCCGCCCCGCAGGACACCGGCAGCCACCGCAGCGCCTGGGGCGGCGTGCTCGCCGCCGCGCTGCTGCTCCCGGGTCTGCAGGCCCCGGCGCTCGCCGAGACCCCGCCCGAGCAGGCCGAGATGTCCGTCAAGCTGCTCCACTACCGCGACCGCCAGCCGGGCTTCGACCGGATCAAGGTCACGGCGCCGTCGGTCTACCTGATGGTGCCGGTCGCGGGCCGCTGGTCCGTCGAGGGCTCGCTGGTGAACGACAGCGTCTCCGGCGCCTCGCCGCGGTATCACAGCGCGGTCTCCGGCGCCTCGCGGCTGGAGGAGACCCGCAAGGCCAGCGACATCCAGGTCACCCGCTACGACGACCGCGATGCCTGGTCGCTCGGCGCCGCGTACTCGACCGAGCATGACTACCGCTCGCGCACCGTGTCCGCCGGCTATCGCCGTTCCAGCGAGGACAACAACACCACCTGGAACATCGGCGCCGCCTTCAGCGACGACTGGATCGGCTCCTCCGACGACCCGACGCTCAGCCGCGGCCGCAACACGACGCAGCTGACCGCCGGCGTGACGCAGGCCTGGACGGCGGTGGACCTGGTGCAGCTCAGCCTCGGCGCGAGCTGGGGCCACGGCATGTACTCGGACCCGTACAAGTTCCCGGACCGTCGCCCCGACCGCCGCGAGCAGTACACGCTGATGACGCGTTGGAATCATCACTTCACCGACTGGAAGGCGACGCTGCGCAGCAGCTGGCGCTATTACGCCGACAGCTTCGGCGTGCGCGCCAACACGCTGGAAACGGCGTGGGTGCAGCCGCTGTCCGGCGGATGGACGCTGACGCCGTCGCTGCGCTACACGACGCAGCGCGCCGCCAAGTTCTATTACGACCCGGTCTACGACGCCGCGCTCGGCGCGCCGCTGCCGCCGGGCTACACGGCGACCTCGCCGCAATACCTGTCCCCGGACCAGCGGCTGTCCGCCTTCGGTGCGATCACCGTCGGGATGAAGGTCGCCTACGAGATCGCACCCCGCTGGACCGCCGACCTGAGCCTCGAGCACTACGAACAGCGCGCCGCCTGGCGCCTGGGCGGCAGCGGCTCGCCGGGGCTGGACCGCTTCCAGGCCGACTGGCTGCAGGTCGGCCTGTCCCACCGGTTCTGACCCACCGCCCCGCTGGAACCGACGAGCGCGCCATGTGGTCCGTCCACCGCCATGCCTTCACCGCGATGGCCTCGCCCAACGAGGTCGTGCTCGGCGGCGTGGCGGCGGACCTGGCCGCCGACGCCAGCGAGGCCGTCGAGGCCGAGGTGCGCCGCATCGAGCGCAAGTACTCGCGCTATCGCGACGACAGCGTGATCTCCGCGATCAACGCGCGGGCCGGCCGCAATGCCGTCGCCGTCGACGAGGAGACGGCGCAGCTGCTGAACTTCGCGGCCGAGCTGCATCGGCAGAGCGACGGCCTCTTCGACATCACCAGCGGCTGCCTGCGCCGCGCCTGGGACTTCAAGGCCGGCCGCGAGCCCGCGCCTGACGCGCTGGCGCTGCTGCGGCAGCGCATCGGCTGGCACCGCGTGCAATGGGACGGGCGCGCCATCGCGCTGCCACAGGCGGGCATGGAGATCGACTTCGGCGGCATCGGCAAGGAGTACGCCGCCGATCGCGCCGTCGCCGCGCTGCGCGGGCTCGGCGTGCGCCACGGCTTCGTCAACCTCGGCGGCGACATCCGCGTCCTCGGTCCGCGGCCGGACGGCGAGCCGTGGGTCTTCGCGATCCGCCATCCCCGCCGCGAGGACGAGGTCTGCGCCCGCATCCCGCTGGCCGACGGCGCGCTCGCCACCAGCGGCGACTACGAGCGCTTCTTCATCACCCCCGACGGCCGGCGCTGCTGCCACATCCTCGATCCGCGCAGCGGGCAGCCGGTCCGCCACTGGCAGGCCGTCAGCGTCATCGCGCCGCTGTGCGTCGCGGCCGGCGCGCTGGCCACGATGGCCATGCTGATCGGCGGCGACGCGCCCTCGCGCCTGAACACGCCGGGCGTCGGATTCCTGCTCGTCGATGCCGACGGCCAGGTCCGCACGCACGACCCCGACCAACTGATCCCACTTCCGACCTCGCCATGAGACTCCTCGCCACCTTCCTCGCCGGTGCGGCGGCCGCGTTCGCGCTGGCCGTCACCGCCCCGGGACCCGCCCTCGCGGCGATCGATCAACCCGCGTTCCTGGAACCCACCCAGGCCTTCCCGGGACGCGCGCGCATCGAAGCGCCTGCGGAGGGCGCGGGCGGCTCGGGCGCTGCAGCCACGTCCACGGTGGTCGTCGAATTCGACATCGCCGCCGGCTACCACCTGTACCGCGAGCGCTTCGCCATCGAGGCCGATGGCGCCACGCTGCCCGCGCCGGGCCTGCCGGCCGGCAAGTCGGTCTTCGATCCCAACTTCAACAAGACGATGACGCTGTGGGCCGACGCCGTCCGCGTCGTGCAGCCGCTGCCGCAGGGCGTCGTGCCGCAGACGCTGACGGTGCGCTACCAGGGCTGCGCGGATCGCGGCCTCTGCTATCCGCCGCAGCAGGCGCTGGTGCATCTGGAACGAGGCGGCGACGGACTGTTGAAGGCGCGCTGGGAGGCGCAGCCGGACGCGCTGTCCGCACCGATCGAGGATGCGGCGCCGACGGGATCCGGAACCCCGGCCGCATCGGCGTCCCCGAGCATCACCGCGACGCCGTCGTCTTCCTCCTCGACGGCCGCGACCTCCGCCGCCGACCAGGCCCCCGTCGACAGCAGCGCCGCCGCGCTCCAGTCCGGCAGCCTGCTGCGCGTCGTCGGCATGTTCCTGCTCGGCGGCCTGCTGCTCTCGTTCACGCCCTGCGTGCTGCCGATGCTCCCGATCCTGTCGTCGATCATCGTCGGCCAGGGCGCGCCGGTCTCGCGGGCGCGCGGCTTCTCGCTGGCCGTCGCGTACTCGCTGGGCATGGCGATGGTCTACACCAGCGCCGGGGTCGTCGCCGGCCTGCTCGGCTCGGGCTTCGCCGCCGCGCTGCAGAACCCGTGGGTGCTGGGCAGCTTCGCGCTGCTGCTGTCGGTGCTGGCGCTGTCGATGTTCGGGGTCTGGGAATTCCAGATGCCGGGGTTCATCCAGGACCGCGTCAACAACGCGTCCAACCGCATCAAGGGCGGCCGGCACGTCGGCGTGTTCCTGATGGGCGGGCTGTCGGCGCTGCTGGTGGGGCCGTGCGTCGCGGCACCGCTGGCCGGCGCGCTCGTCTACATCAGCCAGACCCGCGACGTGGTGCTGGGCGGCTCGGCGCTGTTCGCGCTGGCCTGCGGCATGAGCGTGCCGCTGCTGCTGCTCGGGCTGTCCGCCGGCACGCTGCTGCCGCGCGCGGGCCGCTGGATGGAGCATGTGAAGACCTTCTTCGGCCTGCTGCTGATCGCGGTCGCGCTGTGGCTGGTCTCGCCGGTGCTGCCGACCGGCGCGCTGATGTTCCTGATCGGCGCGGTGGCGCTGGTCGCGGCGATCTGCCTGGGTGCGTTCGAGGCCGGCCGGCCGCGCGCCCTCAAGGCCGGCGGCGCGCTGGTGGCGCTGTGGTCCGCCGCGATGATCGGCGGCGCGCTGTCCGGCGGCGACAGCGTGCTGATGCCGCTGCGCCATCTGGCGCGGGGCCCGGTGGACGGTCTGCCGCTCGCCAGCGCCGAGGCCGCGTCGCGCGCCACCTCGGCGCCGACCTTCGAGCGCATCACGACGGTGGCGCAGCTCGATGCGGCGCTCGCGTCGTCCGACCGTCCGGTGATGCTGGACTTCTACGCCGACTGGTGCGTCGCCTGCAAGGAGATGGAACACCTCACCTTCTCCGACCCCGCGATCGCCTCGCGGCTGCGCAGCGCGCGCCTGCTGCAGGCCGACGTGACCGCCAACAGCGCCGAGGCGAAGGCCCTGCTCAAGCGTTTCCAGCTGTTCGGCCCGCCGGGGATCCTGTTCTTCGACCCGCAGGGGAAGGAACTCGCCGCCGCCCGCACGATCGGCTTCCTGCCCGCCGACGAATTCGCCCAGCGCCTGGACCGCGCCAAGCTGTGATCCGTGACGAAACGCCAGGCAGAACCGACATGAGCCTCCCCCAACGACACACCGCCCTGCTGATCCTCGGCTCGGGCCCCGCCGGCTACACCGCCGCGCTCTATGCCGCGCGCGCCAACCTGAAGCCGCTGCTCGTCACCGGCATCGCGCAAGGCGGTCAGCTGATGACCACGACCGAGGTCGACAACTGGCCCGCCGACGTGATGGGCGTGCAGGGCCCCGAGCTGATGCAGCGTTTCCAGCAGCACGCCGAGCGCTTCCAGACCGAGATCGTCTTCGACCACATCAACGGAGTCGATTTCTCGGCGCGCCCGTTCACGCTCACCGGCGACAACGCGGTCTACACCGCCGACGCGGTGATCCTCGCCACCGGCGCGTCGGCGCAGTACCTGGGCCTGCCGTCCGAAGCGGCGTTCATGGGCCGCGGCGTCAGCGCCTGCGCGACCTGCGACGGCTTCTTCTATCGCGGGCAGGAGGTCTGCGTCGTCGGCGGCGGCAACACCGCCGTCGAGGAGGCGCTGTACCTGTCCAACATCGCCGGCAAGGTCCATCTGATCCATCGCCGCGACAAGTTCCGCGCCGAGCCCATCCTGGTCGACAAGCTGATGGACAAGGTCAAGGCCGGCAGGATCGAGCTGCACGTGTTCCATACCTTGGAAGAGGTACTGGGCGATGCCGGCGGCGTGAACGGCGTGCGCATCAAGAGCACGCAGGACGGCGCGACGACCGACGTCCAGCTGCAGGGCTGCTTCATCGCGATCGGGCACAAGCCCAACACGGAGATCTTCCGCGGACAGATCGAGCTGCGCGACGGCTACGTGCTGACACGCAGCGGCTCGGAGGGCTTCTTCACGATGACCAGCGTGCCGGGCGTTTTCGCTGCCGGCGACGTGCAGGACCACATCTATCGCCAGGCCATCACCAGCGCCGGTACCGGGTGCATGGCGGCGCTGGATGCGCAGCGGTTCCTGGAGCAGCAGTCAGGCTGACGGCTGACTGCGGGAGGGCTCAGAACGACCAGGCCACGCCGGCGACCCAGCGCTGCAGCGACGGGTCGCCGCGTTGCGGCAGCGAGCTGTACAGCCGCGACGCGCTGAAGCGCCAGTCCCCGACGGTGTAGGACAGCCCCGCGTTGGCGAAACGGTAGGACCCGCTGCCATGGCCCCAGTTGGAGACCGTGCCCCAGCCCAGGTCGGCCGCCAGCGCATCGACCAGGCGGCGGTGCCAGGTCAGCTCGGCGATGGTCGCGCCGCGATGGCCGAGGTAGCCCCACGACGAGTACGCGGCCAGGTCCGGCGACACCGACACCGTCGCGCCCCACTGCCCCCACGCGGCCGTGTCCCACAGCCCGCCGAGCGACAACTCGCTGTAGCGCAGACGGTCCGCGTTGCCGCCGCCGGCATAGGCGTAGTGGGCGCCGGACAGCGTGACGACGCGGCGGTCATCGATCTGCCACCAGCGGGTCGCCGAGAGGATCGCCTCCGCCTTGGCCCCGTTGCGGCCGTGCATCGTGCCCAGGCCGAGGCCCAGGCTCCAGTTGCGGTCATCGCGGTAGTAGAGGTCGGCGGTGGCGCCCGGCTGGTCGCCGCTCAGGCTGATCCCGCGCGAGACGCGCTCGCTCACGACCGACACCGTCCCGCCCCAGTTCTGCGCGGCGACGCCCCCTGACGCGACGAGGCCCGACGCCAGCCAGGCGACGGCTCGAGCGAGATT
The DNA here is from genome assembly GCF_050632145.1 of Roseateles chitinivorans. GTDB lineage: Bacteria > Pseudomonadota > Gammaproteobacteria > Burkholderiales > Burkholderiaceae_C > Roseateles > Roseateles chitinivorans_B. The sequence continues at coordinate 1,863,216 of NZ_CP192577.1, read as the reverse complement.
TTTGGGGGCACGGCAACCATCGGCGGCGATTCTGGCACCCATGAGGGACACTTCTGCAGAAATCAGTCGCCCATGTTTCAACCTGTTCCGAATGAAGCGGACACGGCCGCCGAGTCGCGTCTGCGTGCCTGGCTGCAGGCCGCCGCGGCCGGCGACCGGTCGGCTTTCGAGCAGCTGTACCGGCACTGCCAGCCGCGGCTGTCGCGCTTCGTGCTGCGCAGTTGCGGCCGGCCCGACCTGGCCGAGGAGGTCGTCAACGACACGCTGTGGATCGTGTGGCGGACCGCCGGCAACTTCCGCGGCGAGTCGCGGGTCTCGACCTGGATCCATGGCATCGCCTACCGCTGCATGCTGAAGGCGCTGCGCGACGGCGTGACGGCGCAGGAGATCAACGCCTCCGCCGTCAGCGACGCCGAACTGGCGATGGCCGAGCCCGCGTTCAACGAGGCCGCCGACCGCGAACTGCGCGACTGGGTGGCCCGCGGCCTGGCGGCGCTGCCGGTGGAACAGCGGGTGACGCTGGAGCTGGCGTACTACCTGGGCGAGACCTGCGAGGACATCGCCCGCATCATGAATTGCGCCACCGGCACCGTGAAGGCCCGCATGTTCCACGCGCGGGTCCGGCTGCGCAACGTGCTGCCCGAGCTGGGCGGCGACATCCCCCCGGCCAGCGGCACTGAAGGACCGATCCGATGACTTCCCACGATGCCCCCTCCGACCGCGCCGGACTTCCCGCAGGCGATCCGGCGATGGGTCAACCCAACGAGCACCGCCAGGTGTGGGACGCGATCGCCTGGGTCGTCGCCGGCACGGCGACGGCGGAGCAGCGCCGCCTCGTGCAGGCGCACCTGCCGCACTGCGCCCATTGCCGCGACGAGCTCGCGCTGCAGCAGCAGATCCACCGCGGCATGCAGGATGCGCCGCGCCCATCGGGCGCCGCGGGCGCGGCCGGCAGCGAGGCCGAGGAAGCCGCGATCCAGGCCGGCCTGGACCGGCTGTGGGCGCGCGACCGCGACGCGGGACCGGTGACGCCGGTCGAAGGCCCGCGCGGCGCGTCCGCCAACGACGGCGGCTCGCGCACGACGCGCTGGCTGACGGCGGCGGTGGCGGTGCAGGCGGTGGCGATGTGCGTGCTCGGCCTGCGCCTGTGGAGCGACGGCCATCCGCCCGCCGACTACGTGACGCTGAGCCAGCCGGCCGCGCTGCCCGCCGGCGCGGTGGTACGGCTGGTCCCCGAGGAGCGCGTGGACATGGGCCGGCTGCGGCAGGTGCTGACGCACCACGGACTGCGGATCGTCGGCGCGGACGAGGACGCGAGCAGCCTGCTGCTCGCGCCGCTGCAGCCGGCGCCGGTCGAGGCCGTTCCCGCGATGGTCGACCGCCTGCGCTCGGAGCCGGGCGTGCTGCTCGCCGAGCCGGTCGGCGCTGCGGCGCCGGGGCGCTGAGCGATGCCGTCTTCGATCGCACGAAGGATCGTCGACGTCGTCTCGACGCTGACCCTCCTGACGACGGCGTTCGCCTTCAGCGGCGCGGCCCACGCGGTGGCCGACGCCATCGAGGCCCCGACGATGGCGACGCCTTCGATGGCCACCGCCAACGACCGCCTCATCATCCTGTCCGTCGAGGACCGCGGCGAGCCGCTGCCCGGGGCCGGCGGTTCGGCGCGCGGCGACTACCGCCGGATGGCGGGCTATGCGGGCAGCGCGCGGGCCCTGGCGATGTCCGAGGCGCTGGCGCGCGAGTACGGCCTGCGCGAGCAGGCCGCCTGGACCATCGCGCCGCTGAACCTGCGCTGCATGCTCTACGCGCTGGGCGCGGGCGAGGATGTCGACACGGTGCTGGCGCGTTTGCGCCAGGACACGCGGGTGAAGCTCGCGCAGCCGCTGAACGACTTCGAGACGCTGGCCGGCCCCGCGCCGGACGTCGCGCCGGTGGCGCCCCCGCGGCGGTCCCGCCGCCGGCACCGGCGGCGTCCTCCACGACCTCGCTCTACAACGATCCCTACTTCGGCCTGCAGAAGGGCTTCCAGCAGATGTCGACGGCGGCGCTGCAGCAGGTGAGCGTCGGCGCGCGGGTGAAGGTCGCGGTGATCGACACCGGCGTCGACGCGCGGCATCCGGACCTGCTCGGCCAGGTGTCGGGGCAGCGGGACTACGTCACCGGCGGCGGCGCACAGGTCGATGCCGTGCCGGAGCGCCACGGCACGGAGGTGATGGGCCTCATCGCGGCCAAGGTGAACAACCGGCAGGGCATCGTCGGCGTCGCGCCCGGCGCCGTGGTGACCAGTTATCGCGCCTGCTGGACCGACGTCGCACGCGCCGGCGCGGACGCGGGGCCGGCGCCCGCGCGCTGCAACTCGTTCACGCTGGCGCAGGCGCTCGGCGCGGCCATCGCCGACGGCGCCGACGTGATCAACCTCAGCCTGGGCGGTCCGAGCGATCCGCTGCTGACGCGGCTCGCGCAGCACGCGTTGTCGCGCGGCGCGGTGCTGGTGGCGGCGGCGCCGCCGGGGCGGCTCGGCAAGGGATTTCCGAGCGAGGTGCCGGGGACGCTGGTGGTGGCGAGCACCGGCGAGGCCGCGGGTTCGGAAGGCTGGCTCGCCGCGCCGGGACGCGCCGTGCTGACGACAGTGCCCGGCGGCGGCTACGACATCGACGCCGGCAGCTCGCTCGCCGCGGCGCACGCGACCGGCGTGATCGCGCTGCTGCGCGCAGCCGTGCCGACGGCCGATGCCGAGCGGCTGAAACGTGCGCTGCTGGGCTCGATGGGCACGTCCGGTGCCATCAACGCCTGCGCGGCGGCTCGGACGCTGGGCGTGGCGGGCTTGCACTGTGATGCCCCGCCGCAGGACGCGGCGCCGAAGCGTTGAACCGCTGAGCGGCTGACCGCTGGATCGCGACGTCGACCCCAGGAGGGATACGCCCGCCTCGGGACAGCGGCACCAGCGCCGGCACCGGCGCGCAGCTTGCCCTGGTGAAGGCTCACCAAGGAGCCCCCATGTCCGATCGCAACAAGGCCGCCCTGACGGCCGCCAATGCCGCCATCACGCGCGGCGATACCGAAGGGTTCCTGGCGTTCTGCGCCGAGGACATCACCTGGACCACGGTCGGCGAGGACACGCTCCAAGGGAAGGCGGCGGTGCGGCAGTGGATGTCGACCGGGTACGCGGAGGCGCCGTCGTTCACCGTGACCGACCTGGTCGCCGAGCGGGACTTCGTCATCGCGCTGGGCACCATCGAGAGCCAGGGCGACGACGGGCAGCCGGTCCGGAACGCCTACTGCGACGTCTGGCGCTTCCGCGACGGCCTGATGGTCGAGCTGAGGGCGTTCGTGATCCCAGCCTAAGCGCGACTCCTATCGATGAGGGATTCGCCAGCGCGGCGATCTGCGTAGGCTTCGCCGTGCCACATGTTCCCTGGTATAGCCACGCATGACCACGTCGTCGCCATCCTTCGATGTTTCGCAGCTGATCGGTTGGTCAGGGCATGGACTTTGGCGCCGAGTCAGCTGACACAGCCCATCACGTACAACATCAACGCATTCAATTCGGGCGCACCGCAGAACCGAGGCGCGCATCGTCTCGCAGCAAAGCTACGGACGTCAGCTCGGACGTCTATCCGATGCGGTTCAAGCGCTGATGGATTTGCTTTATCCGGAGGGCGGGCCAGATGGCTCGAACGACCCACTCGCAAGCTTCTCCCAACTGCGCGAGGACATCGAAGCACTAAAGGCCGACGGAGCGGAAGATCGGCTAAAGCGGGTCACCCAAGATTTGAAGATCTTGCAGGCCGCCGATCCCCATCGTTTCGAACGTGTAAGAAAGACGCTGCGAGATTTATCTCTCAACCGGCGTCAGCCGAATCTTGTGAGATTTCCGATAGGCATTCAGCCTAGCATCGCCCTCGTGGTTTGCACCTCTGGTGCACATGCGCGCCCTCGACGAAGCTAATCGCTCAAGCTAAAAACAGGCGAAAGAGCGCTGAGGGTGGAATGAAGAGGACATCATTGAGAGTGCTGCGATGGACAGCGGCCAAGGCGCGTTCACCGATTCACGAGACATTTGTCGAGGTGATCGTGTTGGGGCTCGGTGCGTTGCTGACGTTCAAGAAGCTCACCAGCTTTAGCCTCACCCAGTACGGAACCCGCGTGCTCGCGCCGTTGGGAGTGCCTCGGAGCGTGGTCGAGACCGGTGTGATCGTTCTCGCCTACGTCTGCCTCTACGCTGTGCTGGCGAAACTCCTGCTTGTGGCTCTCGAAAAGCTGAAGATTGGTCCACTGCCCAAAGGTGCGTTTGGGCGGCTCGCGCAGTGCTGCATCACAGTGCGCGATGACGACGAGAAAGAACTCGAAGTCTTGACGGCTCGCGGAGGCAACACGCTTCGCCTGGCCGAACGACGGAAGGATCTGGCCGACGTGCACATCGTGGATCTGATCGGCAGGCTTGCCGAGCACTTGTGCGCCACGATACCGAAGTGTGAAGAGGACGACCTGTTTATTTCTGTCTATGCGGCAGAGCCGTTTACCGTTGCGGGGCAGCTCCCTATGACGCTACGGCTGTCCGGCCATCATCCGAGACGAGACGGAGGTGAAGTCGTAAGTCATGTGATCGACGTGGGCGCCGAAAGGTTCGCGGGTTACGAATGCGTGAAGGCCATCAACTCCGGCGCGCGCAAAGCCGTAGCGCTGTCGGATTGCAAAAAATACTTCCGGTCAAACACGGATCGCCATCGTCGAATTCAGCACTATCTCGGAATGCCGCTGATGGGGTGCGATCGAATCATCGGCTTCCTGAATATCGAATTTTCGAATCACCTGTTCTTCGTGTCCGACAACGAACTGCGGGAATACATGACAAAAAATATTCTGGGCTACAAGTATCTTCTGGAGCATCATCTGTTGAGAGCAGAGTTCAACGTGAAGCTCCTCGAAGCCGCAGCCAACAAAACGGAGGGCTGACATGGAAAAGGTGCTGAAGACCAGCGACGTGAACCGTCAAACGCCGGAGATCAAATCGCGACACAGTGACGCCATCGCAAAGGCCGCCGAAATGCTTCATGAGAAGCATGTGAAGCGAATGGCAGAGGATGCAGGGCTCTCTTACGACGACGCCCGTCGCCTTCTGACGACCCACCGAACGACCGCCGCAGCCGACTGACGGCACATTCTTTGGAAGCGCTCCTCTAGAGACCTTGCCGGTCCTATTGAAGGGCCCGTACTGCCTCATGTTGCAGGCGATGCTGCGCATCGTTGTGGCCGGCAGCCGTGCATGCGCCGCCGTTGACTAAGTTGAGTGGTGAATGTGTGTGTGGTGCTGGCTGGACGCCCGCCACCTGCTGCCCGACGGAGCGTCACATGACCCGGCTACGCTGGGCCATCTCATGACGCGCAGGGCGGCGGCGATGTATCCAGGCGAACGCTTGAACGCGGGCACCCATCTGCTGGGCCTGCTGGCGGCCATCCCCGCGGCCGCCTGGCTGGCGTATCAGGCGTCGGGCACCGGCAGCGGCCGGCGCGTCGCCGTCGCCTGCATCTTCGGCGCGGCCCTGATCGCGCTGTTCGCGGCCTCCACCCTCTGCCACAGCACCCGGGGTCGGCGGCAGCGCCTCTGGGTCCGCCTGGACCATGGCGCCATCTTCCTGCTGATCGCCGGCACGATGACGCCGTTCGCGGTCCTGACCGGCGACGGCTGGCTGCGGTGGGTGGCCCTGGCGAGCGTCTGGCTCGTGTCGCTGTGGGGGATCCGTCGCACGGTGTGGGGCGACGTCGAGCGCCCCATGCTCAAGGTGTACCTGGCGATCGGCTGGCTGGCCACGATGGTGTGCATCCCCGCGCTCCAGGCCCTGCCGGTGGCCTGCGTGGCGCTGTTCGTCGCCGGGGCCGGTGCCTACACCGCCGGAACCTACTTCTTCGCCAATCCGGGCTGCAGTCGCCACGCCCATGGCATCTGGCACCTGTTCGTCGTGGTCGGCAGCGGCTGCCACTTCGGCGCGGTCGCGCACTGCGTGCTCGTGTGACCGCAGGGCGTGTCCCGGATGAAAGTGACACTATTTGTCGCATCTGATGTCAGGCCTGACAAAACCTGACCCTGCGGCGATCCGCATATCGCCCGACTACCTCTTTGGAAATAGCGTCGGCGACCGGAACCCCTCTGATTCGCGGCGCTGATCGCACTTTGTGACCAGCCGCAACCGGCACGTTCTCTGCTTGAACTAGGCAAAAGTCCACCTGGGCCGCGCATTCGCGGGCCCGCTGGTGTCTCGTTCCATCGGACCTGCAGGAAGCGCCATGCGCCACAACGTTTCAGAGGCTGACCCGACGTCGGTCTGCCCCGCCCCCCGAGCCCCGTGAGCGCATTGAGCCCCTGGGGTCTCGTGTTCAGCGCGGTCGTCGCCCTCAGCGCCGCCGGCACGCTGGCTGGCTGCGGCGGCGGTGGCGGTTCCTCCGGCGACACGGCCAACCCGCCGGTGGCCGGCGCGCCGGCGCCCCCCGCCTCCTCGCCGCCTGCCGCTTCGCCCCCGCGTCCCCTCCGGCGTCGTCGCCCGTTGGCACCGACGAACCGGAGCTGCCGCCGCCCGCGCCCGCGCCGCCCAGCCTGCCCTCCGGCGGCGGCACCGCGACGCCCTCGCTGCCCCCGTCGCTGCAATCGCCCACCGGCCTGGACATCAGCCAGCCCGGCAAGGCCATCACCGGCATCAAGGCCACCTCCAGCGCGCTGGAGAATAACGGCGACACCGCCCAGAAGACGCTGGACGGCGACCTGAACACGCGCTGGGCCAGCGCCTTCGACGACAAGGCCTGGATCCAGTTCGACTTCGGCGCCAAGACCGCGGTCGGCTACATGAAGCTGGTGTGGCAGAACGCCTATGGCAAGGAGTACGCGCTGCAGGTCTCCGATGACGGCGAGACCTGGTACCAGCTGCGTTATGTCGCCGGCGGCAAGGGCGGCACGGAAGAGTTCTTCAACCTGAACGCCAACGCGCGCTACCTGCGCCTGCAGGGCGTGGCCCGCGGCACGCAGTACGGCTACTCGCTGCTCGAGGTCAACTTCAACGCGCCGGGCAGCGACAACACGCTGCCCCTGCTCACCGCCTCGTCCGTCCCGACGCCGCCCGCCAACAGCACGGTGGTCACGCCGGCGACGCCGCCCACGCTGGAGACGACGCAGTTCACCCTGCCCGACGGCACCCTGGTGACCCGCATGGGCTTCGTCGGCCGCTCGCGCCATGGCCGCGAGCGCGGCGAGGAGTGGAACGAGATCGGATTCGGCCCCAACGACACCGTGGACGCCAACGGCAAGCCGCAGGACAAGGGCCCGGGCGCGTACCTCAACTTCATCGCCAACTACTTCAAGAACCGCACCTGGGGCGTCGAGTTCATCGACAACAGCCGCGTGGCCGGCGTCACCAAGCCGACCCTCATCGTCAACCAGTACTTCCAGCAGGCGCAGCGCGGCGGCGGCCACTCGTTCTTCCGCCGCATCGACGACCCGAACGTCACCGGCTACGGCTGGATGTCGCCCGGCAATCTGCTGGACCGCACCACCTACACCGACGGCTTCGTCGACAAGACCTCCTGCCCGATCGTCCCCAAGCCGCCCCAGAACGCCCTGCTCAAGCCCACCACGGGCTACGGCGGCGTCATCGGCGCGAACGACGGCTGCTCCGTGGTGCTGGACAACATGCCCGGCCACCAGGACCTGTCCCCCAACGCCAACGGCGTGATGGTGCCCAACGGCGTCAACATCCCGTCGCGTCCGCTGAAGCTGGGCGAGGCGATCGAGTTCACCCCGTCGTTCTTCTCCAGCCGCGCGGCGATGGACGCGATCCAGGACAACGGCAACTTCCGCTACTACACCAACGAGGTGACCTACGTGGTGGGCAGCGGCCTGCGTCCGCAGTACGGCGTGCAGCCGCGGCTGAACAACGCGGCGCTGCCGGTCGAGACGCTGTCGGGCGGCACCGGCTCGGTCTCGTACGACTACGCGGACAACTCGACCTTCATGTTCCAGCAGCCGAATCTCCAGATCGGCATGCAGAACATGCAGCGCTTCGTCGAGGGTCGCCGCTGGTTCCACACCAACATGTGGACCGGTGACCACAACGAGCAGGGCAACGACCGCAACATGGACGCGGTGAAGCTGCAGGGTCCGCGCTTCAACCAGACCAACTGCTTCGGCTGCCACATCAACAACGGCCGCAGCCTGGCGCCGCAGGTGCTCAACCAGCGCCTGGACACCATGGCCGTGCGCGTCGCGGCGCTGGACGCCAACGGCAAGCAGCTGCCCCACCCGGTGTACGGCGAGGCCGTGCAGATGAACGCCCGCTCGGCCACCACCGGCGCGGCGCAGGACTGGGGCAACGGCGTGCGCGTGGCCGGCTTCGACACGAAGAACGTCACGCTGGCCGACGGCACCGTGGTGACCTTGAGCAAGCCCAAGGTCAGCTTCGACGGCCCGACGCCGACGGTGTTCTCGCTGCGCAGCGCGCAGCCGGTGATCGGCATGGGTCTGCTGGAGGCGATCACTGACGCGGACATCCTGTCCCGCGTGCGCACGACCGCGGACGAGGACGGCGTGAAGGGCCAGGCCAACCTGGTGTACGACCCGGAGACGGGCGCCGTGCGCGTGGGCCGCTACGGCTGGAAGGCCGCCAAGGTGAGCCTGCGTCACCAGACCGCCAACGCGCTGCTGCTGGACATGTCGGTCACCTCGCCGGTCTACCCGAACCGCGACTGCCTGGCCGGTCCGGCCCAGTGCAACAACAAGAAGGTCGAGAAGGGCGTCACCGAGGACGAGCTGACCCTGCTCTCGCGCTATGTCGCGCAGCTCGGCGTGCCGGCGCAGCGCAGCCTCGTCAGCGGCTTCCCGAAGGGCGTGACCCCGCTGTCCTACCTGGACGTGGACCCGGTCAAGGTCGCGGCGGGCGCCAAGGTGTTCTCCACCATCCGCTGCACGGCCTGCCACATCGCCGAGATGAAGACGGGCGCGGGCACCGAGCTGGCCGAGATGCGCAACCAGATCATCAAGCCCTACACCGACCTGCTGCTGCATGACATGGGCAGCGAGCTGGCCGACAACTTCGCGGAATCGCAGGCGACCGGCAGCCAGTGGCGCACCTCGGCCCTGTGGGGCATCGGGTACACCGAGCGCGTGGCCGGCGATGGCGTGAAGGTGGGCTACCTGCACGACGGCCGGGCCCGCACGCTGACCGAGGCCGTGCTGTGGCACGGCGGCGAAGGCGATGCCAGCCGTCAGCGCTTCATCAAGCTGAGCACGGCGGACCGGCAGGCGCTGCTGGCGTTCCTCAACTCGCTCTAAGACTCGACGGGGAGGCGACTCCCCTGCCACGGCATCACGGCCTGGTACGCAGCTCCGGATGACAGGACGCCCACGGCGTCTTCGAATCCGGGACGGCGTGCCAGGCCGATTTCCTTGGCGAGCGCCACGCTCGCGAGTCGCGCCGCCATCCGCCCTCGGCGCGGCCCCATTCACCGCCTCATCCCGCAGTTCACGACACGACGCGACACGCCATCGACTGCGCCTCATACAACGCCTCCTGGAGCAATCGGAGGAATGAACATGCAGGCAGATCTCGAGGTGGCGGCAGTCGCGGACCACGCGCCGACCACGGCCCCCAGGAAGAAGAGCTACTTCAAGGCGAACGTGGCGACCGTGCTCGCCATCGCGATCGTCGCGGCGGCGGCATGGATCACCGCGATGACCCTCGTCGAGGCCTACGGCATCGGTGCGAATCACTTCGGCCAATCGACCGACATGGCCAAGCGCGCGGGTCCCGGCGCCGGGCTGTTCGTCCTCGACGGCGTGGCGCTGGCGGTCGCCGCGGTTCTCGCGCGGCTGGCCGCCCGGCGCTTCCGCTCGGGTCGCTGAAGGTCCCGCGGGCACCTTTCTTTCGCGCAGGTGTCGATCGCGGTGAGGGTCGTTCGTCGTTCCCATGCACACCCCGTGCAAGGATCACCACCATGACCATCACCATCACCGCTTTCGACCGCTCTCCCGACGGGGGCAAGGGGCTGGCGCGCGACACGCGCGTGCGCTGGGCGCTGGAGGAGGCCGGGCTCGCCTACGACGTCCGCCTCGTCTCGTTCCAGGCCATGAAGGAAGCGGCGCACAGGGCGCTCCATCCCTTCGGCCAGATCCCCACCTATGAGGAGGAGGGGCTGACGCTTTTCGAGACGGGCGCGATCGTCCTTCACATCGGACAACGGCATCCGGGCCTGCTGCCCGACGATGCCGACGCGCGGGCGCGCGCCGTCACCTGGATGTTCGCCGCGGTGAACACGCTGGAACCGCCCATCCTCGAGTTGACGATGGCCCGCCTGTTCGAACGCGACAAGCCTTGGCATGAGGCCCGGCTCCCCCTGCTGGAGACGCGGGTCCGGACGCGATTGCAGCAGCTGTCGGAGCGGCTGGGCGACGCCGACTGGCTCGACGGCGCCTTCAGCGCGGGGGATCTGATGATGGTGCACGTCCTGCTGCGATTGCGGTCCACGGGACTGCTCGACGAATTCCCGCGACTGGCCGCCTATGTCGCGCGCGGTGAAGCGCGTCCGGCCTACCGGAGAGCCTTCGCCGACCAACTGGCGGTGAACACCCGAGCACCACAGTCGGGCTGATCGCCGGCCCATCCGACGCATTCGACGTCTCGTCGCTTTCGCCGCGCAAGGCCTGGCCCCTGCGCCGACCATCGCGGCTTCTTCCACGCCAGGAGCGCGCGATGTCCCTCTCCCCCGCCACCGTTGCGGAGACCCGCCGTCCGCGCGTGCTGCTCACGATCGTGGTCGCGCTGCTCGAACTCGCCCACCTCGCCTGGCAGTGGACCCATGGCGGCATCCTCAGCCATCACCTGCTCGCCAATCCGGACCTGCCATCCGTGTCCAACGGCTGGGGCATCGTCGCCCTACCCGCACTGACGTGGTTCCTCGCCGGCCGTTTCCTGCGTCGCGCGACCTCCGGCGCGGCGACGCGCGCCATCGTGACGGCCGCGCTGGGCGCCGCCTGCGCCGGCATCGGCCTGTCGCTGGCCTTCAGCCTCGGCACGTCCGATCACGCCGCGCTGGTGCTGCTGGCACTCCTGCTCAGCGGCATCGCATGGCCGACGTACCGCGCCGAATACCTGCTCGGCTTCGTCGTCGGCATGGCGTGGACCTTCGGCCCGATCCTGCCGATCCTCATCGGCTCGGTGCTGGCGCTGAGCTCGTTCCTCGTGCGCCGGGTCGCGTGGCCGGCGATGCGCTGGACGATGGCGCGGCTTACCGCGGCGCGAACGTGATGCGGCGCAGGTTCCAGCCGGGCGCGTCCTGGAACACCGTCAGCACCAGAGGTGCTGCGGTGACGGCGACCCTCAATCGGCCCCTTTCGCAGCGGCGATCGCAGCGCCCGGTTGACGTGCCAGCTCGATGAAGGCCCGCACGTAATCGATGGTGGTCTCCGCCTCGCGCGCGCCCAGGAAGATCTGCTTGGGGATGCCGCGCGCGCCCAGCCGCACCGGGACCACGTCCATCCGGGCCGCGTATTCGTCGACCAGCCAGCGCGGCAGCGCAGCCACGCCACGGCCGCTGGCCACCATCTGCACCATGATGTCCGTGGTCTCGATGGCCTTGTGGCGTCTGGGCGTGACACCGGCCGGCAGCAGGAACTGGCTGTAGATGTCCAGCCGCTCGATGTCCACGGGGTAGCTGATGAGCACCTCCTGGGTCAGCTGCTGCGGCTTCACATAGCTCGCCGACGCCAGCGCATGCCCCTTGGCCACGACGAGCACCTGCTCGTAGTCGAACACCGGCACGAAGCTCAGTCCCGGCTTGAACAGGGGGTCAGGTGTGACCAGCAGGTCGATCTCGTAGCCGAAGAGCGCGCCGATCCCGCCGAACTGGAACTTCTGCTTCACGTCCACATCGACGTCGGGCCAGGCGGTGAGATACGGCGACACCACCTTGAGCAGCCACTGGTAGCACGGGTGGCACTCCATGCCGATGCGCAGCGCGCCGCGCTCGCCGAGCGCGAACTGGCCCAGGCGCTCTTCGGCCAGATCGAGTTGCGGCAGGACCCGGTTCGCCACCGCCAGCAGGTACTGGCCCGCCTGCGTCAGGCGCAGGCTGCGGCCTTCGCGCAGCCAGATGTCGGCGCCCAGCTGCTGCTCCAGCTTCTTCATGCTGTGGCTCAGGGCCGACTGGGTCAGGTTCAGCACGCCGGCGGCCGCCGTCAACGACCCCTGCTTCTCGACCTGCTGAACGATGCTGAGGTGGATGCGTTCAAGCATTCAGATGAGCCATTTTCATGGATTCGTGAGAATTGACCATTTTACGTCATGGCCTCCCCTGGCTAGCATCCGCTCCCTATGACCCGTCCCCTCCGTCTAGTCGCCGTTTCCGGCGGGATGCAACGCCCTTCCAAGTCCGCGGCCCTGGCAGAGCACCTGCTGGATCTGATCGCCGAGGCGGTCCCCGTCGAACAGCACCTGATCGAGCTGGGTCCGCTGGCCCCGCAGTTCGCCGGCGCGGTCTGGCGCTCCCAGGCGCCCGCCGCTGTGGAGCGCGAGCTTGTCGCGGTCGAACAGGCCGATGTCCTGGTGGTCGCGACCCCGGTGTTCCGCGGTTCCTACACGGGCCTGTTCAAGCACTTCTTCGACTTCATCGATCAGGACGCCTTGATCGACAAGCCGGTCCTGTTGGCCGCCACCGGCGGCAGCGAGCGCCATGCGCTGGTCATCGACCACCAGCTGCGACCGTTGTTCAGCTTCTTCCAAGCGCGCACCTTGCCGCTGGGCGTCTACGCGACCGACAAGGATTTCATCGACTACCGCCTGCGGGACGAGGCCCTGCTCCAGCGGGCCGCCCTGGCGGTCCAACGCGCATTGCCGCTGATCGACCTGACGCGCCACGCCAAGGCCCCTGCCGCCAGGGAAGTGATCGTGGCCTGACACCGCGACCGACGCCTCTCCCAGACATCAGCCCACCCCATCGCCATGAACGACGAATTCACCTTCAGCCTCAAGAGCATCCGCTTCGACGAGGACTATCAGCCGTCGGACAGCACGCGCATCACGACCAACTTCGCCAATCTGGCGCGCGGCGCGAGTCGGCAGCAGAACCTGCGCAACACGCTGCGGATGATCGACAACCGCTTCAACGACCTGGCGTCCTGGGACAACCCGACGGGTGACCGCTACGCGGTCGAGCTCGAGATCATCTCCGTCGAGATGAGCATCGACACCCAAGGCGGTGACGAGGCATTTCCGCTGATCGAAATCCTCAAGCCCAGCATCCTCGACAGGAAGACCGGCCAGCGCATAGCCGGCATCGTGGGGAACAACTTCTCCTCCTACGTGCGCGACTACGACTTCAGCGTCCTGCTCCCGGCGTACAACGCCAACCGCCCGGAATTCGGAACGCCGGAAGGCTTCGGCGATCTGCACGGCAAGCTGTTCAGGCAGTTCGCGGATTCCAGTGCCTACCGGGCGCGATTCAACAAGCGGCCGGTCATCTGCATCAGCGCGTCGACGAGCAAGACCTATCGGCGGACCGGGAATGTCCACCCCGTGCTGGGCGTCGAGTACCAGCAGAGCGAGCGGTCGTCGACCGACCACTACTTCGCGAAGATGGGGATGCAGGTCCGGTTCTTCATGCCCCCGAACGGCGTGGCGCCGCTGGCGTTCTACTTCTTCGGCGACCTGCTGGGCGACTACTCCAGCCTGGAGTTGATCGGGACCATCAGCACGATGGAGACCTTCCAGAAGATCTATCGCCCTGAGATCTACAACGCCAATTCCGCGGCGGGGCAGTTCTACCAGCCGAGCCTGAAGCACCAGGACTACTCGTTGACGCAGATCGTCTACGACCGGGAGGAGCGCAGCCAGCTGGCCGTCAAGCAGGGGAAGTTCGCGGAGGAGCAGTTCATCAAGCCCTACCGGCACCTGCTGGAGCAATGGGCGGCCCATGTCGAGCTCCAGCCCGCCGATTGAATCCGCCGGTTGACTCCGCCGGTTGACTCCGCCGACTACACCCGCCGAATGCCTGGCGAGATCCCTCGCCGCACCCGTCTTTGCCTGAAAGGAATCCCCTGATGTTTGAAACCTCCATCGCCGGCAGTCTGCCGAAGCCGGCCTGGCTCGCTGAAACGAACAAGCTCTGGCCTCAATGGCGGGCGGAAGGCGACGCGCTTCTCCAGGCCAAGGCCGATGCGACGCTGCTGTGGATCAAGGCCCAGGAGGACGCCGGCCTGGACATCGTGTGCGACGGCGAGCAATCGCGGCAGCACTTCGTGCACGGCTTCCTCGAGCAGGTGGCGGGCATCGACTTCGAGAACAAGGTGAAGATGGGCATCCGCGACAACCGCTATGACGCGATGGTGCCGCAGGTGGTGTCGGCCTTGCGTCTGAAGGGCCGCGTGCACGCCTTCGAAGCGCAGCTGGCGCGTGCGCACACGAAGAAGAAGCTGAAGTTCACCCTGCCCGGCCCGATGACCATCGTCGACACGGTGGCGGACCGCTTCTACGGCGACAAGGTGAAGCTGGCGTTCGCGTTCGCCGAGCTGCTCAACCAGGAGGCCCTGGCGCTTCAGGCGGATGGCGTGGACATCATCCAGTTCGACGAGCCCGCCTTCAATGTCTACATGAAGGACGCGGCCGACTGGGGGTGCAGGCGCTCGAGCGCGCGGCGCAGGGCCTGACCTGCACGACGGCGGTCCACATCTGCTACGGCTACGGCATCAAGGCCAACACCGACTGGAAGAGCACCCTGGGCGAGGAATGGCGCCAGTACGAGGCGGTGTTCCCCGCGCTGGCCCGCAGCCGCATCGACCAGGTGAGCCTGGAATGCATCCACTCCCATGTGCCGCCCGACCTGATGAAGCTGCTGGCCGGCAAGGACGTGATGGTCGGCGTGATCGACGTGGCCAGCGACGTGGTCGAGACCCCGGAGGAAGTGGCGGACACCATCGGCCGGGCGTTGGAGTTCGTGCCGAAGGAGCGCCTGTTCCCGTGCACGAACTGCGGCCTGGCGCCGATGGGACGGGACGTGGCATGGCGCAAGCTGCAGGCGCTGGCGGAGGGGACGAGGCTGGCGAAGGAGCGGCTGGGTCAGGCGTGACGCCCCTTGACCGCCGGTGACGGCCGTCCGATCATCGCGCCCGATAATCGGAGCGAGCTTTCGTATCGTGAGCCGGCAAATCAAAGGGTCGAACATAGTTGGCCTATGCATCTCCTCTGAAAAGCGCTGTAAGGCTTCACATTGCTGGACACGCCAAAGGGTAGAACTCTTGTCTGCTGTTCCGCTTCCTCCGCTTGGAGCGCAGATCAAAGGGTAGAACTTGAGGCCTGACCAGGTCGGATTGACTGCTGACTTCCGCTGAGAACGCCACGAGCCGACGGCGTCCTAGACCTCGATGCTCCGCCGCTCATATGGGGGGACCGACTCGCCTGCATGGAAGGCGAGGGCCAAGCGCGCGAAGCGAGAGCACCCAACCTCGTCCACGACTTGGCGGTCAAAGATCAGCTTGTGCCATAGCCGATGAAACGCAAATGCGCTCAATCTGTGCTCAGCGGACCGGCGGGCGAGTTGCCAGTCTTGATCGTCACCGTGGACCACACAGCCGAGGCCGCGAAATGCCGGTTCAAGACGCTCCCGAATCTGCCTTCGGGCCTGTTTTCGTAAGAAAAAATTTGCAGCGTTGGTCCATCGCCGAAGGAGATCCAAATCCCAGAAGGAATACCCTGGGCTACCCCGCCGAGCATCCAAGAAGGCCGCTCGATACTCCTGATCGATAGGTCCGGGTTCGGAACACACGCGCACACCGCGTCTAACTGAACAGCCGCAAGTTATGCAGGCCGAGTCCGGTCTAAGCTTCCAATAGTAGCGCTGATTGTCACAAAGGCAGTCCAACCGGTCTTGCAACTCGACGCCGTGATGGATGCAGGTGGAGAACCCGCTCCACTGGTGACTTAGCCTCCAGTACGCGAAGCCGTAGCGTCGTGCGTCCTCGTCAATGCATACCGGACAACTCTGTAGAGTGCACCCAAGAGGACGAGTCTCTGGGCCCTCCCACGGGTATAGACCAGACCTGAGACGAGCGGCGTAGTCAGCGTCGAGCCCTACAGCCATCACGTTCACAAGGCTGTGCCGCCGCCATAGCTCTTCGACGCTCAATCGTCCTCGCAAAGCGATCTTTGAGACGTACTCTGCCTCCGGGACCTATCGCGACCTCAATCTGATATCGGAGGTGCCGAAGAACGCCAGCAGCGCTTCATCCCTGGTCGGTCGCACCGTGTTTTGAAGCACAAACGCTTGAAAGACACCTTGAATCGCGGCGTCATAAGGCGCGTCGGGAATCAACGCTCATGCTCCGCTGAGAATGATGCTGGAGCGAACAGGGGGCGCTGTCGTGCGCGAGCAGACGAAATCGTGCTTTGCAGATTCGGCCGCTCCCTCGCACCGTCACCAGTTGCAGCTGGAAGAGTCTCCAAAACCAACCGTGTTCCTTGGCGGGAGAGCCCCGCAGCGCGAGCCAAGTGCGGCGCTGAATGCCCAGAAGGTTCCGTGGCCAAGACCCGGAGCACGCGCACGTTTCCAGCGCTTCCCAAAACACTGGTCAGCGGAAAGCGAACATGACTATGCACTTTTGATGGAGCCGGCGTGCAAGAAGGGGGAGCCAGGCGCGGGGAAATCAAATTTCTATAACGCTATTCAAGTTTCTCTAACAACCGTCCGAGGGACCAGCCGCAAACAACTGCAGAGCTTGGGGGGCACTCACCTCGATGGCGTCGCATTCGTTGTCAGCGATCGGGCGGCGCATTCAATCATCCGTCCGGAGATCTCCTGACGGCGAAGCGTCCGTTGCGGGGGCAAGGAGATGTAACCTACCAGAAAAATAGGGAGGAAGATGATGGACAAGGACGAGCGCAGCTCAATGGGGCAGAAGGCGGAGCCCTCCCTGGTGCCCATTCCTGTAGTGGAGAACGCCCCGCCGCAGCTCACCGGAGGCGAAGGATTCTCTTTCGAGGATGCCGTAGGAGCACTGTATCTTGCGGCGTTGCTCGGTGAGCACCCGGCGCCCGGCTTGAACGAGTCCACGATCGTGCGGGTCGCCTTCCAGCAAGGGCCGCATGGGCATCCGTTGGACGACCTGGTCGTGACCGGCCGAGGCGCTGATGGCAGCCAGATGCGCTTAGACGCGCAGGTAAAGCGCAAGCTTGTCATCAGCGCGGCGGAGTCCAATCGTGATTTTCGCGAGACGGTGCTGCGCGCACACCAGACCGTGGCTGATGCCTCCTTCCAGTTGCTGCGTGACCGCGTGGGGGCCATCACTGGCCAGATCGCCAGCGCAAGCAAACACGACTTCGAAAACCTGTGCGAGATGGCCCGCGCGGAAGCACAGGCCCAGATGTTTGCCCAGAAGATCCGCGCGCCGCACACGGCGGGACAGAAGCTGGACCACTTCGAAGCAGTGCAGGCAATCCTTCGGCCCTATGTCCCGACGACCGACCTGGACCACGCCACGCACCGGCTCTTGTCGCATTTCGTTTTGATCAAGATGGACATGCTGGCCGAGGGCTCTGTCCTAGAGAGCCAAACGATCAGCCAGCTCGGCAGGTGCCTTCCAGATGAAGAGCAGGCTCACGCGTCGACGCTGTGGAGACGCCTGACAGCGGCAGTGCGCTTGTTTCAGGGACGGGCCGCAGGCCTTGACCGGGCAACACTCGTGGCGAGCTTCAAGGGCTCGGTCCGCCTTCGCGGCGCACCGAGCCTGACCGGCGCAATGTCGCTGCTGCGCCAGGAGGCGGAGCTTGCCCTTGAAGAGATCTCTGACCAGATTGCCGACGTGACCATCGCACGGGACGCGCTCGTGCAGAAGGTAAGAGCGGCCGCCGCTCCTGGCAAATTCGTGCAGTTGACCGGTTCACCTGGCGTGGGCAAGTCCGCAGTGCTGCGAGCCTTGGTTAGCCAAGCGCATGCGAGCGGATCGACGCTCTTCTTCAAGAGCGATCGATTGGTCGGCTCCAATTGGGCGCAGTACGCCCAACTCATGGGGTTGGTGGGCATCGATTTGGAGGCCATGCTGGTTGAGATCGGGAGCACTGGCACTCCAATCCTCTTCGTCGACGGCATTGATCGCATTGAGGTCAACCAGCGCAAGGTCGTGCTTGATGTCCTGAACCGGATCCTCGCCTCTGAGCATCTGAGGAATTGGGCCGTGGTGGCCACGGCGCGCGATACGGGACTTGAACACATCCGCACGTGGCTCCC
Organism: Roseateles chitinivorans; assembly: GCF_050632145.1. GTDB lineage: Bacteria > Pseudomonadota > Gammaproteobacteria > Burkholderiales > Burkholderiaceae_C > Roseateles > Roseateles chitinivorans_B. Next base: position 1,844,961 of record NZ_CP192577.1, on the reverse strand, counting down.
GTCGCGATTGCTGGCCGCCGGCCTGTTCGAGGTTGCCGTCAAAGAGCTATCCGATGACGAGGCCACCATCTTGGCCGACGCCGTTCCGGCGCTTTCCGCTGGCCTGTTCGGCCCTGAACCGCTGAAATCCTTGATGCGTCGCCCCTTCTTCGCGGCCATCCTGGCAAAGGAGGCGAGCCGGAGTTCTGACTTTCCCGTGTCTGAGATCGGATTGGCCGACTTGTGGTGGCGCCGCGGCGGTTATGCGTCAGACCAAGCGCATGCTCACCAGCGACAGAACGCCTTGGTTGAGATGGCCAGCGCAGGGGCCGTTCATCTGGGGCGAAGGATCTCAATGCGGCAGATCGACCCAGTCGCGCTGGCCGCACTAGTGGCTGATGGCGTTGTGAGGGAGGTGCGCGCGGGACACCAGGTGCAATTTACGCACGACATTTTCTTTGAGTGGGCCTTCTTGCAACTGCTGGTCGCGCAGGCCGAGGACTGGCCAAGCACCGTCTGCGGCGCCGGAGAGCCCCCAGCGCTCGGGCGCGTCGTTGAGTTGCTGTCCCAGTTGGAACTCACCCGGCAGGGACAGGGGTGGGGGAGCATTTGGCCCGGCTCGAGGCAGATCTCACCCTGCGATCACAGTGGCGTCGCTCCTGGCTGGTTGGGCCGTTCTCCTTGCCAAACTTCGACACACACCGCGCCGAGTTCGATCAGGCGGTATATGTAGACATCCAGAATCGAACGGCCAAACTCCTGGTGTGGTTCCAGGCTGAAAAGACCTCTCCCTATCCACTGCCTCTGCTGAGGCAAGAACTCGAGCTCGGCGAGCGTCTACGCCTGGCCGATCTTCTGGCGATTCCCTCGGACGTGGGGAGCTGGCGCCGGTTCTGCAATTGGGTCCTGGATAGCCTTCCTCGATTGCCCGTCGAGCGGTTCTGGGACGCGTTTCAATCCCTCTCCGTATGGCAGAACCTCTGGTCGGGTCGCAAGAACCGAACCTCGACACGCATCGTTGCCGCCGCTGCGGACGTCTTGCATGAGCTGGAAGCGCTGGAGAGCGATCAGCAAGATGACGAGGAGCTGGCTCGCCAACGATGGCGCGGCCTTAGCTCACGGGAGCGCAGGAAGCTGGCTTCCATGCTCAGAGGGCTTGTGCTGCGCGCAGCCGAAACCGATACGGATCAGGTACGGGCTTACCTCTGCAATCGCCAACACACGGAGAGGCCACGAGTGGGTGACGGCGACGAGGTCTTGCTGCACGCTCCTGTTCTTGCCGGCCCTCTTCCCGATGAGCTTGTGGACTACAGTCTCTTCGTCTGGAGAGACCGGCTCCCGGTCGATGCGATGCGACATCGCCGCAGCGCCTACCGGAACATGTTCAGGGGCATCGAAGACCGGGACTGGGATCGCCTTGGCCTCACGGAGCTGGCAAGGTACGGCTCCGCCGCACCGACAAGGGAGCCCTTCAAGGCACTGTTTCGCTTGGCGCCTGACGCGGGGCGTCGCCTTGTTCGCGAGCTCGCCAATCACGCCATCACATCGTGGCGGCAGCTCAATCGCCTGAGCGCCAGGCGCCGTGGCACGCCTATCCCGCTCACGTTGCAATTTCCTTGGGGCGAGCAGCGCTTCTGGGGCGGGCCTCAGGAGTATCAGTGGGCCGTGGGGCAATGGGCACCCAAACCGGTAGGTAGCGGCCTGATGGCCCTCACGCAGTGGGCCTTCGCGGCTGTTGACGGCGGAGATCCGGTCGATGAGGTCATTCGGCAGGTGCTTGAAGGGCATCAGTGCGTGGGCGCGCTACATGTGGCGTGCGTCCTGGCGATGAAGACCACGACCATTTCCCCGACGACGATCGCGCTGTTCACCTCCCAGCGCATTTGGCACTGGGACATCAACCGCTGGGTCCAGGCGAGGCAGGGGCTGGCCTCCAATCTCATCGGCTTCCAACCCGGCGAAGAAGTCCATGCCAAAGCCGTTCAGCAGATCAATGAAAGGGAGACAGCGCTCGGCGACATACGCCTGCTCACGCTCACGTGTCACCTTCGCGGAGGCGAACTGGCAAACCGTTCGGCCGCGCTGGTACGTGCATTTGAGGGTTCGCCTGCGTTCGATACGCACGAGGAACGCATGGATTCGGGTACTGCTGCCAGTCGTAGCCGGACTGCCCAGGACTGGGCTCAGTGCGGCCACCTGGAGAACTACCGCTTTCGGGAAACGCCCGACGGACGAAGCATCGAAGTCAGCATCGAGAAAGCGGCCGAGCAAAGCGAGGACGTCGATGCCGAGCAGGCGAGATATACGCAGAGGCTCAGTACCGTACCTTTGCAACTCTGGACAGGCAAGTACTTTAAGTCTGGCGCGGTCCCCGATTCCATGACGATCCAACAGGCCGTTGCCGCAGCCAAAGCGTTCGACCGAGCGGACCTGTTCTCGTCGGGGTACTCACACAGCGACGGAAACAAGGATGTGCAGGGCGTCGTTGCGGGCGTGGCCGCCGTCGTATGTGCCGAGGATTTCGAGAGTGAGTTGGAATGGGCGACGCAAGTTTGTCTTCGTGCACTACACACGCCCGAAGGCCAGGAAGACTATTTCGCTGCGACCTCCATTCTCTCCAACCACCCTGTCCAGAACGCGCTGCATGGGGTCGGTGCATTGCTCAAGAGACTCGAGGGTGAAGATGCCCGTCACGTGCAGGTCGCATTGACCAGCTTCGTCGCACATCCTTATGAACTGGTCGGACTCAAGGCGCTGGAGGGTTTGTTGGGCGCCTGGGAGCGTCACCCCGATATCGGCTGGAACGCCTTGCACTTGGCGACCGAGCTGTCCCTCATCGATATGAGGCGAGTGAACACCCGTGACCACGATGAGTCGGATCAGGCCAGGCGGGAGCGTCTGGTCCAAGTGGCGATGGATCGCCTCGATGCCCGGCATACTTCACCGGAGGCACTGGTCGCGATCCCGGCACTGCCCGTGCATTGGTTGCTTACGCGGAACGGGCAGGGGCCGCAAAGGCGCTCGCCCCGAAGCCTCCGGACCACGTCCAGGTCTGCGCAATGGTTGCCCAACCCCTGCAGGTGCACATCAACTTCCTCAAGGACGTGTTGCCACTGATCCCAGTCGACGCAGCGCTCGGCGCCGCGGCGACTCGCGAGCTGTTCTTGGATTGGTGCGAAGGACTGGGGTACTGGACGGTGCGGCGGGCCTGCCCACTCGACGGCGAGCACGGTTCGCAGGATCTCGCGGTAGAGAAGCCGGAGGTGAGTGACTTCGAATGGAGTCTGGCACTGTACACACTCCTCGCAAGAGTATCCCTGGACGTATCGCCACAAGAGGCGGAGCGCAGATTTGTAGCGCCTGCCTGCGCCGCCGACGATGCGACGTTCGCCCATCTGCTGGAAACTTTCTCCTCCATGCTGTCGTGCGCCATTGCCGATCAGACCCGAGTCCCAGCAGGTGCAATTCCGCTGTTGCAGGCGGTGGGGCAGCGCCTGCTTCAGTGCGGCCATTGGAGCGATGGAGTCGGCTATCGCAGTGGAAGTACCGAAGCCGATCCTGGGAGGATTGTCGAGAGCCTCTTCTTCAGGTTCCCCCGTAAGGCGAATCTTGCCTCGCGCTTTGCCAACGGTGATTGGCGCGACGTGGGCCTGACGCTTCCCATCTTCGAGCCTGTGCTCAGGGCTCGCGGTGTTGATGTCCGTGTTGCCAGAGCTTGGTTGTCCCTTTGCGAGGATGCGCTCGATTACTACCCACCCACGCACTTCATCGAGCACCTCAAGCACGTGTTCCCCGCACAGGACGGGCGCCCTGAGTGGAACGACACGCCCCTCGTGGCCAAACTCGCGGGGCTCATCCAGCGCTTTAGCGAGAGGAGCATTCCCCTGCTGCCGACACACGCCAGCGAGCTGCTTAAAGCCCTGGATGTCTTGGTCGATCTGGGAGACCGGCGCGCCGCGGCCGTGCAGATGAGCGAGATCTTCCGGTCCACGCGCCGGGCAGAAAGTGCAGCCGATGCCGCGTAAGACCGGAGCGAGAGCATCAACGAGCCACGGCGACGTGCTGAAGGCGTCAAAGAAGGTCGACAAGCTCAGGGCTTCCAAGGCCGGGCACGCGTTCCATGAGGCCTGGGCGGCGCGCTCGGCCCTTGAGTTGCTGCCGCCGACCACTGACCTTTGCGCGATCACTCTGGAGGGCTTTGACAGCCGCGACGAGGAGCATCTCGGGGAAGGGGCAGTCGAGATCGCGGACCTCGTTCGCTATCACGGGGCCAGTGATGTAGGCCGGTCGCACCGGGTCACCGTGGTGCAGTTCAAGTACTCGATCGCTTTGGCTCAGACGGCTGTGCGGGCTGCCGATCTTGCCGCCACGCTGACAAAGTTCGCCGCCAGCGACGTCGAGCTCAGAGCCGTGCACGGAGATGCCCATGTGCTTGCCGTGGTGAGGTTCGAATTCGCAACGAACCGTCCCATCGATCCCAATCTGGTCAGTGCCATCGCCGCAGTCGTCGAGGGAGGCCAAATCTCGGGGGACGTGAGTCGCCAGGCTGGACAGTTGGCGGAAGCCCTCAAGCTTTACCAGTATCCAGCGGCGGAGCTGCTCAAACGACTGGAGCTCGTGGGCAGCATGGGAAGTCTGGTCGAATCGGAGCGGGGCGTGGCGAGCCTGCTTGCCGCCTGGAGCGAGGCGAGCGATCCAGAAGCGGAAAAGCGTTTGCTCAAGCTACGCAATCTCATTCGAGCCAAGGCGGGACCGGGCAGCGAAGCCGACAAGCGCGTCGATCGCATCGCGGTGCTGGCGGAACTCGAGGTGGAGCACGAGGATCAGCTGTACCCCACGCCAGAAGCGTTCCCGGCAATTGGCGCAGTCGTATCGCGGGAAGTGCAAGAGGAATTGGTCCAGTTGGCTCGGGCGGGCGGCGCTCCACTGATCGTGCACGCGGCCGGCGGGATGGGCAAGACCGTTTTGATGCAAGGGCTTGGCGATCGGCTGCGCGCTGATGGACCGGTGGTGCTGTTCGACGGCTTTGGCGCTGGACGCTGGCGCGATCCCTCGGATGGTCGGCACCTTCCTCAGCGCACGATAGTGCACCTTGCCAACTTGCTGGCGGGGCAGGGCCTGTGCGACATCCTGCTGCCGGTGTCGGAGACCACAAGCTTGTTTCGCGCCTTCAGACGGCGCTTGGTGCAGTCGGTGCAGGCCGCAAGGCAATCGAGGTCGGATGCAAGCATCACGCTGATCCTAGATGCAATCGATCATGCCGGCATTGCGGCGCGTGACACTGGCACCGACTCCTTCGGCCACCAGTTGATCCAAAGCTTGTCGGTCGACCCCATCGAAGGTGTGCGTCTCGTGGCTTCGTGTCGCACGGAGCGGATCGAGCTGGCGACCGCGGGTGCGACGCATCGTCAGACCGTGATCCCCTCTTCACCGACGCGGAGGTCCGCGCCCTGGTTGCGCTGCGCGCTCCGGACGCTTCGGGAGCGGAAGTGGCCGCGCTGATGACGCGATCGGGGCGCAATCCCCGGTGCCTGGAGAACCTGCTCGCAGCGGGAAGGCCGTTTGATCCGGTTACGCTCCCGGGCGCGCCACAGCCGTCCCAAGATCTTCTGGACCAGCTGCTGCTCAAACGGCTGAGCGATGCGCGAGAGACGGCCAAGTCCCGTGGCGCCAGCGATGCGGACGTGGAACTGCTCCTGACCGGAATCGCCTTGCTGGCCCCGCCTGTTCCGATCGATGAACTCGCCGCCGCGCACGGCTTGTTGCCCGCGCAGGTGGAGAGCTTCGCGGCCGACTTGGCGCCGCTGCTTGAGCGAACGCCGCATGGCTTGATGTTCCGCGACGAGCCTACTGAAACCCTGATCCGCGACAACTTTGGTCAGAGCCAGGCGGGCCGCGACCGAATTGTTGCCGTTCTCCTGGAGCGTCAGGCCACATCGAACTACGCGGCCCGCTCGCTGCCGGCGCTGCTGGTGTCCCTGAACGATGCCGACCGCCTCCTGGCGCTGGCCTTCGACCTGCGCGTGCCGCCGGGCGCGACGCAGGTCAGCGCGCGCGACATCCGGTTGTCGCGAATCACCGCGGCCATTGCGCTGGCCGCGATCCTCGGGCGCAGGGACGATCTCTTTCGTCTGCTGCTGGAGGCGTCTCTCGTGGCCGCAGGTCACGAGCGATCGGATCGGCTGCTCTATGAATTTCCGGATCTATGCGCTGTTGCCGGAGACGCCGACTCACTCCGGCGCCTGTCAGCCACCCGTGTAGGGTGGCCAGGCGGAAAGCATGCCGCCCTGGCGCTCGCCACAGAGTTCTCCGGCGACCGGGACGAGGCGCGCCGGCATGCAAGGCGTGCGATCGACTGGAACAACTGGGCCGCGCAACGTGGCGGCGGCAAGGATCTTGGCGAGATCAGGGCGTCGCGGGAGCTGGACGATCTTGGATTTGCCTACGTCGAGCTGCTCGCAGGCAACACGGCTGGCATTGCCCGATTCATCGATCAACGGGACGAGGGCGCCGCCTTCATGAAGTTCCGTGGGCTGTTTGGGCTTCTGGATCGCCACATGCACACACTGAATCCGCCCAGCGTAGACGTATTCAAGCGGGTGGCAAGGTGTCGCCTGCAGTCCCGCGCACTTTGCGCCGCAGCGCTTGATGCGGCGACTTTCGACGCACTAGCGCTCCATCCCGCGCGAACCACGCGTCTGATCAAGGCGCTTGCGGCCGCTCCCGCGCGCCAAAGAAGCGGCGGCGCCTTGCAGATGGCATGCGTGCTTGGGGCCGTGCGAGCGCTGGAACATGGGTTGAACAGCGAGGCCGCTGCCATCCTGGAAGGCGCACAGATCGTCGCGCCGCCCATTTATGTGTACTCAAGCCGCTATCCTGATGACTCGCCGATTTGCGTCACGCTGCTCGCGGCAGGCGTTCGTGCAGCGCTGAGCCGAAAGTCTGCGGCCCTGATGGACATTACGCCTGCCGAGCTGCGCGCGCTGGTGCCTCAGTCTGCATCCTTTGTCGGTCCGGCGGCATTTCGCCGAGTGCTTGAGCGCAAGCTGAAACCCTCAGAGCATCGTGGCGCGGTTCGTCGCAGGAAAAGACGCGACGGCTTGGAGGAGGATCGGCGGGCGGACTATTCGCGCACGTTCACCAACAGAATCGTTCCGCTGTTGACCTACGCGCAGGATGTTGCCGACATCGTCCGCTTTCCGAAGGGCGTGGCGCGAGCGCAGGCGGCGTCAGAGGCACTTGATCGGCTCATGCGACAGGTCGACGGAGCCTCCGACTATCCGTTCAAGGACGGCAAGGCTCATCTGGTGCGAGCCGGCTTCCCCGTCCTCTTGGAGCTGGCTGACGTACTGGGCTTGTTGGACGCGCCGCTGGCAACGCGCATGGTCGATTGGATCGTGACCGCGCCTGGCCTTTACACGCCAGAATTCACACGCATTGTTGAGCGCCTCTCTCGCTACTCTGTCTGTCATGACGCGGCCATTCGATTGGCCGTGCACGTCGAGGCCCGGATCCAGCTGGACACCGACGTGGGCAGCCGGGTATCGGCCTACGGAGACCTAGCCCGAGCGGTGTGGCGGGTGAGCCTCGAGGAGGCCGCCGCCTACTTCCGACGAGCCATTGATCTTGCCGAGGCGATCGGGTCCGACGACTTTGATCGCACGAACCATTTGTTGGAACTCACGGGCCACTACCGCGGCCCCGAGTTGTCGCCACAGGCGACTCACACGCTGGCGCGCATCTTCGAGCTCAACCAACATGAGGATCGAAAGTTCCCCTGGATCGAGTATGCGCAGTCCATGAGCTCGGTGGCTGGTCGCTCGATGTTAGCCCTGCTGGCCCGGTTGGACGATCGTGATGCGGCTCAACTCGGGTACTCGCTGGGGCCTGCGTTAACGGTGCTGGTTCAGGAGCGCAAGCTCTCAGCAGATGTCGCAGTCGCTATCGCAGGCCTGGCGCCGCCCGGTGAGAGCTGGACGTGGAAGCTCTCGGATCTGGCCGTTTCGGCATTGCCTCGCCTCAAGGCCGAACAGAAGGAATGGTTCTTCGATCTCTTGCTGACGGAGCTTGACCGCAAGGATCAGTTGGCCCTTGGCCGCACGACCGTGCAAGCACTGCACGGGCTTGCACTGCAAAGCCTGCCGTCGGCTTCCCTTGCCCGCCGGCGGATTGAGGGGCTGCTGGAGAGGAGCGACAGTCGTGCAAGTGCCTCCGAATCCCATTGGGAGCGCCCTCCCGCAGAAGCGGTACCCGTCTACGCGATCGATGTCACGGACTCCGACGACATAGATCGCCAGCTCAACGCCGACAGGGACGGCGAGACCGGCCAAGTCTGGGCCGGGCGCACGCTCGGTCACCTAGCGGCCCAGGTCACGACTCCTGCGCAGCGACTAGGATTTGTACGGGCGGTGGTGGAGGCGGCTGTGCCTTCCCTCTCAGAGAAGCTTCAGGTCCTGGGTGATCGCATCCAAGGGTGGAGCAAGACGTCAGCGGCAATGCGGGACGCGCTGCCCCTCTTGGCGCAGCGGCTCGCAGAACGCCACGCGGCCGAACTCGCAGGCTCGGGGTTTGAGGCTTCGGGCGGATGGCGCGATCTTGAGCAGAAGTTCGGAGTCGCTGCGCCGCACTTGGTGGAGTACATCATCCAGTCCCTTCGCCCCGGCATGGAGCGGGTGGACGGCAATGGATGGCTCGCACTGGCCGCCAAGCTGGCGTCGGGAGTTGACGCCAGCGCTATGGCGCAAGGGCTGGAGAGATTCCTCAAGAGCTCCAGTGAGAAGTTGCCCGGCGAGGTCGGCGATGGCCCATGGCACTCGTACTTTGAGTGTCCAGCCGGCGAAGCTGACTTCATCGCTGGCCTAGTGTGGGCTCGTCTCGGCCACCCGGTTGCCGCCATGCGCTGGCGAGCGGCTCACGCGGTCCGACGCCTGGCGCAGGTCGGTCGGACGGATGCGATTGACCGGCTGATCGCTCGTTTACCATCTGCTGACGCCTCGCCTTTTGCCGATTGGAAGCTGCCATTCTTTGGTATGCATGCCAAGCTCTGGCTCTTGATGGCGCTGGAGCGCCTAGCCAAGGACTCGCCGCAGGTACTTGTTCCCCATCGAGCGACCTTTGAAGCCATGGCTTTGTCTTCGGACTTCCCGCACGTCGTGATGCGCGCGGTGGCGATCGATTTGCTTGAAACGCTAGGACCCTCGTTGCCAAGCGATGTGCGCAAAGCAATGTCGCAGCGGCTGGACGGCGCCAATCTATCGCCATTTCCCCATGCTCCGCAGACGCGTGTCGGAGAGCTCATGTATGCCCCCCGGCCAAAAGGCACTGAGCGCCCCAGCAGCGATTTCCATCTGGACTACGACTTCAGGAGATATCAAGCCGAACGCTTGTGCCGGGTGTTTGGATGCCCCGGGTGGGAAGTGGAGGACCGCATCGGCGCGTGGGTGCGAGACTGGGATGCACAGGTTCAGGGAATGTATGACTGCACTCGTAGCCCCCAGGGTACATACGACGAGTCGTGGTCCTCGGGCTTTGTCCCAACAAGGGATCGCTACGGCGGCTATCTCGCCTGGCATGCGTTGATGCTAGTCGCCGGTCAGATGCTCAAGACGCTTTCCGTCGTCGAGTCTGACTGGGATGGCGATGCCTGGGCGGGCTTCTTGGCAGAGTATCGGCTCTCGCGCAGCGACGGGCTCTGGCTGTCCGATCTGACAGATCCATTCCCGCTGGACCTCCCCGACGACAGCAGTCTGCCGATGCCTGCCGCGGGCGAGCAGCGGACCAGTCGAGAAGACGCCGCGCTCTTGGCGCCACTGCTTGGGATCCAAGGCAGCGAGGGGCTCGCGGACTGGATTCCAGTGAACGGTCGCTGGTCAGTGGGGCGAGGCACCGATGCAACCCTTCAAAGCGTCTTGGCTGATGCCAATCACGCCAAGGCCTTGGCCATGACGTGGTTGTCCTCGGAACCGTTTTTCAGATGGATGCCCGACGATGAGGAAGGGATCGAACGCAACTTCGGCCGAAACGATCACACGGTGCAGTCCTGGCTGGTCAAGCCATCTCATCCTGAGCGCCAGTTTGATCGTCACGACCCTTATGCGGCCAGTACGGCCTTGGACCGGCGAGCCCCTTCGGGTGTGGTCAGGGACCTCCTGGGATTGACGGCGGACGACGAGGCGCCGCGACGCTGGTCGGTGCAAGGCGCGCCGGCGTTCCTAGCTCAAGCCTGGGGCGCTGAAGGGGGAGGGGCGACTACGCTTGGTCCGAGACGGGGTACCGCCTGCTCGTAAGTAAAGCGACGCTGATCAAAGTGCTTGCGGCGTCCGATCGGTGCCTCGTTGTGGCGCTTTCGCTTCAGAAATACCACAAGGGCAATTCCAGCGGGCAGCTTGGTGATACCAGCGGGTTCACGCACCGCTCGCTCCTGGCGATCGTCGACAGCCGGGGCCAAGTCTGGCGACCTCAGCGTTTGTCCCGCCAAGCCAAGGCGGCACTTCAGGGAATCGGCGCCGAACGAGGTCGGGACATCTATCCGCGCTTTCGGGCTATCGCTGGGCTCGCCGATGAAGAGAAGCCGTCTCGGGAGCCGCAACCTTTGGATGCGGAGCAGCTGCAACTACTCTATGAGCAATTGCTCGGCAGGCCGTAACTTCCAACCTGATCCAGACGCTTCAGTAGGGCACGCGACGCTAGAAGACCATCGACAGCAATGACGGCATCCTTTGATCCAGTGGCACGACAGTTCGGCTGCCCGACAGCAAATTTCGGACTTTCCGGCAGCCGTCGCTGCTCACGATAGCTAGAGCATTTGGTGATGTGCATCTGTGCAGGCCCGCTCCCGCACGTAGGTGCAGCACGGATCGACGTGCCGAACTTCCAACCGGGCCGAGAGTTGTCCTTTGATTCCCTGGCCGAATGTTCAGCCCCGGGGCAAGTTTCGCCCTTTAATCCCGAATTGGACCCTTTGATTCCGAATTCCAATCGACCCCATGCCCCTGCGCGACCACACCGTCCCCGTCACCCCCTTCCGCCAGAACTGCTCGATCGTCTGGTGCGACGTCACGGATGAAGCCGCGATCGTCGACCCGGGCGGCGAGATCCCCCGCCTGCTCGCAGAGGTCGACCGCCTGGGCCTGACGTTGAAGGCGATCTGGCTGACCCACGCCCACATCGACCATGCCGGCGGCACCGGCGAGCTCGCGCGCCTGCGCGGGCTGCCCATCATCGGACCGCATCAGGGCGACCAGTTCTGGATCGCCGGGCTGCCGCAGCAGTCCGCGATGTTCGGCTTCCCGCCGGCCGAGATGTTCACGCCCACGCGCTGGCTCGAGGATGGCGACACCGTCCAGATCGGCCACGAGACCTTGACCGTGCGCCACTGCCCCGGCCACACGCCCGGCCACGTCGTCTTCCATTCCGCGAGCGCGAAACGCTGCTTCGTCGGCGACGTGCTCTTCGCCGGCAGCATCGGCCGCACCGACTTCCCCGGCGGCGACCACGCCACGCTGATCCGCTCGATCAACGAGCGCCTCTGGCCGATGGGCGACGACACCGTCTTCGTGCCCGGCCACGGGCCCGAGAGCAGCTTCGGCGAAGAGCGCCGCACGAATCCCTTCGTCGGTGGTCGTTGGGGTTGAGGACTGCGCCGGCCGCTGGCCCTCACCCCACCCTCTCCCGCAAGCGGGAGAGGGAGCAAGACGGCTTCAGAGCGGCGAGAGGCCCGTATCCAGGAACCGTGACTCCGGGAAGCCGCGCAGCGCCAGCGCCGCGAGCTCGACCAGCTCCTCGAAGCTGCGCTCCTTCTGCAGCACCGCCACGCCGCCCATGCGATCGGCCGCGTCGGTCAGTTCGTCGCCGATGTAGCCCGTCGTGACGATCACCGGCACCGTCGGCAGGGTCTCGCGCACCGCCACCGCCAATTCCAGTCCGTTCATGCCCGGCATGTTGAAGTCGGTGATCAGCAGCTGCACCGGCACGCGGCCGTGCTCGATGTCCGCGAGGCACTCCGTCGGCTCGGCATAGGTGCGCACGTCGTAGCCCGCCTTCTTCAGCAGGGCCTCCACCATCATCAGCACGATCGGATCGTCGTCGACATAGAGGACGTGCTCGCCCAAGCCCGGATCGGCGACCTTCGCCAGCGCCGCCGTGTCCAGCGTCGCCGTGTCGCTGCCCACCACCGGCAGATAGACCGAGAACACCGTCCCCGTCCCGGGCCGCGACTGCACGTCGATCGCGCCGCCGTGCGCATGCACGATGCCGTGCACGATGTGCAGCCCCAGCCCCGTGCCCTGACCCCGCGGCTTGGTCGTGAAGAAGGGCTCGAACAGCCGCTTCGCCACGTCCTCTTCCATGCCGTGGCCGTCGTCACGCACGCTGAGCTCCGCGTAATGCGTCGGCGCGACGCGGCCGATCGCGAACGCGTGCGGCACGTCGAAATGCACCGCGCGCAGGCCGACGTGCAGACGTCCGTGTCCGCCCGGCATCGCCTGCCAGGCGTTCGTGCACAGGTTCAGCACAACCTGCTGGACCTCCGCCGGATCGACCGTCGCCACGCAGTCGTCGCCGTGCAGGTCCACGGTCAGCACCACCGAGGCCGGCAGCGTCGATCGCAGCAGCTGAATGCTGTCCTCGACCAGCGGCCGCAGCTTGTGCTTGGAGAGCTCATGCCCGCTGCCCCGCGCGTAGGCCAGGATGCGCTGCACGATGTCGCGCGCGCGGTCCCCCGCCCGCTTGATCTGCTGCATGTGCCCGCGCAGCGGCGAGGTCGCCGGCAGCTCGTCGAGCATCATCCCCGCGTGTCCCAGGATCGCCGCCAGGATGTTGTTGAAGTCGTGCGCCACGCCGCCAGCCAGCGTGCCCAGCGACTCCATCCGCTGGACGCGCACCAGCTTCTCCTCGAAGTCGACACGCGTCAGCTCGTCGGCCTTGCGCATCGTGATGTCGATGAACAGCACCACCAGGCCGTGTTCGCAAGGGAAAGCCCGGCACTCGAACCACTTGCTCAGGCGGGCGTTGAATTCCTCGTAGATGTGCGCGGCGCGCGTCTGCATCGCGGATCGCGCCTCGACATCGAAGCGCTCGCCCATCGCGCCGGACAGCGTCGTCCAGTAATTCCTGCCGATCAGCGCCTCGCGCTGCCGGCCGCTCGCGCGCTCGAAGGCGACGTTGACGAACTCGATCGTCCAGTCGTGCTCGAGCAGGATGACGGCGTCGGTGACGTAGTCGAGCGCGGCCCCGACGTGCGCGACGCCTTCCTCGGGTGCGGCGGATGCACCCGTCCCGTGCGATGACTCCTGACCCGGCATGTGGACCCTCAGGTGACGAGGCGCCAGTGTGGACCTCGTGGCCGGCGTCGGCAATCGCTGTGCCAACACCTAACCGTAGGGAAGCCCCTCGGCATCGGCCTTTCGGGCCATCAGGCCTCGAAAGCGGGGCCGTGTCTGCCCGTGCTTGCCCGCAGTCCGCCGGTGCCGTCCGTCAGGACCTGGCCGGCGGCTGGTAGCGCTGTTCGGGCTTGGGCGCGCGGGCGTACAGGTTCTGCACGCGGGGGAGCGTGCGCTCGATGTCGCGGATCCGTGTCGGGCCGGACGGGTGCGTGGACAGGAACTGCGGCGGCGCGCCCTTGCTCGCCTGTCCCATCTTTTCCCACAGCGTGATGCCGGCCTGCGGGTTGTAACCGGCGCGGGCCGCGAGCTCCATGCCGACCAGGTCGGCCTCGCTCTCGTCCTCGCGACTGAAGGTCAGGGACAGCAGCTGCCCGCCCATGTTGGCCACGCCGCGGCCGAAGTCGCCCAGGCCGAAGATCGCCGCCCCCAGCTGGATCGCGCCGTTGGTCGCCATGTTCTTGCCCATGCGCTCGCGGGCATGTTCCCGCAGCGCATGGGCCATCTCGTGGCCCATGATCATCGCGACCTCGTCGTCGCTCAGCTGCAGCTGCTGCAGGATCCCGTAATAGAACGCGATCTTGCCGCCCGGCATGCAGAACGCGTTGAGCTCCTTGCTGCCGATCAGGTTCACTTCCCAGCGCCACTGCTGGGCACGCGTGTTCCATGCGCTGGCGAACGGGATGATCCGCTGCGCGATCGCCCGCAGGCGGATCAGCTGCGCGTTGTTGGCCGGGGCCAGCGCCTTCTGCGACTGGGCCTGCCGCATCATCTGCACGTACTGCTGCTGCGCGGCGGCTTCGACCTGCTCGGCCGAGACCAGCTTCGTGAAGCGGCTCTGCTTGCCGACGTCGACCCCGTCCTGCGCCCAGGCGGGAGACAGCGCCAGCGCGCCGCCGGCGGCGATCAGTCCAGTGAACAGACGCCGCGCGGGCTGACGCGGGGCACCGTCCGCGCCGCATCGGCGGCAATCGCATCGGCCGAAGCCGTAGGCGGGCGCCGAAGGCAGGTGAACATCGGCGTCGGGGGAGAAGTCAGCATCAACCATGGCGGGATTCTAGGCAGGCGACAATCCCGGTCATCATGTCCCAGTCGCCACTGATCACGCCGTCTCCGACCTGCGCCACCTCGCCGCTCGACCCGCAGGAATTCCGTGCGGCGCTCGGCATGTTCGCCACCGGCGTCACCATCGTGACCGCCCGCGCGGAGGACGGCACCCTGGTCGGACTAACGGCCAATTCGTTCAACTCGGTGTCGCTGTCCCCGCCGCTGGTGCTGTGGAGCCTGGCGCGCCGGGCCGGCTCGATGCCGGTGTTCAGCCGCGGCTCGCACTACGCGATCAACATCCTGGCAGCGGATCAGAAGGAGCTGGCGCAACGCTTCGCCACGCGCGACATCGACCGCTTCGCCGGCGTGCGCTTCCGCGAGGGCTGCGGCGGCGCCCCGGTGCTGGAGGGCTGCGCCGCCGTCTTCGAATGCGCGAACCGCAGCCAGTACGAGGAAGGCGACCACGTCATCTTCGTCGGCGAGGTCGAGGCCTGCACCCGCGCCGACCAGGCGCAGCCGCTGATCTTCCACGGCGGGCGCTACTACACCGAGCTGCCGATCTGAGCGATCGGCACCGGGGCTCAGTCCTCCGCGTGCCGGCCCACCGGCCAGAACGGCGCCATGCGCCGCACCGCGCGCCAGCGCCACGCCGCGAGCACGGCGGTCAGCGGGGCCGTCACGGCCACGACATGCCAGGGCATGATCTGGAAGGACCGGCTCGCGCCGACGCTCAGTCCGGCCACCAGCATCCATCCGAGCATGATCACCACGGCCTGCATCGCGCCCGGTTGACGTCGGCGCGCCCAGTCCTGCCACAGCAGCAGCCCCGCAGGCAGGGCGATGGCGGCGAAATGCAGCCCCATCAGCGGCTGCTCGGGCGGCCATTCACCGGGCACGAGCGCCACCATCAGCGCCAGCACCGCCGCGCCGACCCCCAGCACCAGAAGGAACTGCGTCAGCATCCGGCGCGCGAGCACGCGGTTCATCGCCTCGCCGCGCGGCATGCCCGGCACGAGCGTCAGCAGGGCCTGCTCCGTCCGGGTCCGCCGCAGCATCGAGGCCAGGCTGAGCAGCGGCCCGAACAGCGCGCACATCACGCCGAAGGACGTGCCCGGCAGGGCCCCCTGCAGCACCGCCGCCGCGCGCGACGCGGGCAGCCAGTACAGCACCGCGAACTCCGCCGCCAGCAGCGGCAGGAAGATGGCCACGACCACGCTCACGGTCGCGGCCCAGTGCAGGTTGCGCAGCGTGGCGATCTCGGCGCGCGCCGCGACGCTGTCGGCGGTCGGGGTGGCGGTGCGGATCAGATGGCGGGTCCAGGCCGGCAGGCCCCAGGTGAACGGCTTGGCGAGGACGCGCAGGACCGGGTGCATCGGCGGCCGCGCCGTCCGCGTCGCGCAGCCCGCCTTCATGGACATCAGGTCGCTGAACTGCTTCGCCGATTGCCAGGAGCGCAGGTGCGCGGGCCCGCCGCCCTGGAACAGATGCCAGAGGATCACGCTCAACGCGAGCATCGCCAGCGCCGCCTGCGTGACGGGCTGCTGCTCGTGCCAGTCGCGCAGCACCGCCGCGGTCTCGCGCCAGACGACGGTGTCCTTGAGCAGCGCGCTCGGGATCCACGGGAAGACCCAGAACACGAACCAGGTGATCGGCCAGCGCAGCGCCATCGAGAAGCTGACGAGGATGGCCCCCGCCAGCATCGTGAACAGCAGGAAGTGGCCGAACACGGCATGCATCAGCAGCCCGCTGGCGATGGCGATCACGAGGAACAACGCGACGCCGATCTCGCGCAGCTGGCGCAGGTGACCGGGGACGAGCCGTGCGGTGACCGGGTGGTTCTGCCGGCTCAAGGCGCCCGCGCACAGCCACCACGCGAATTGCAGTCCGATCGCGACCGTGATGCAGAAGGCGGTGCCCGCCGCGGACGCGGACTTCATCGAGGCCAGGCCCGTGATCGCCGCCAGCGGCAGCAGCAGCCACCACAGCCGGCGCAAGGGCCGCGTCGTCGCGCCCAGCACGGCGCGATGCCCGCCGGCACCGGGCAGCGAGAGCGCCGCGGTCATTGCGTCAGCTCCAGGAAGAGGTCCTCGAGGCTGAGCGCCTCGCAGCGCAGCGCGGCATCTCCCTGGGGCAGCCTGCCCTCGGGGAAGCGCACCAGCCAGCGCGGCTGCTCACCGAGGTCGCGTCGGCTCAACACCTGACCCCCGTGCGCGTCGACGGCCGCCTGCAGGCGGCCCACCGGCCCGGCCAGCAGCCGGACCTCGTCCGCGAGCGCGTCCTGCGGCGCATGCAGCGCGATGCGGCCGCGGCTCAGGAAGGCGACGTTGAAGGCCACGCGCTCCAGGTCCGACAGGATGTGCGTCGAGAACAGCACCGTCGTGCCGCGGTCCAGCACCTGGTCGACGAGCTCGCGCAGGAAGTCGCGCCGGCCCGCGGGATCGAGACTCGCCACGGGTTCGTCGAGCACCAGCAGATCGGGCTCGTGCGCCAGCGCGCGGATGATCGACAGCCGCTGCTGCTGGCCCTGCGACAGCTGGGCGACACGGCGGTCGCGCGGGATCTCCCAGCGCGACATCAGGCCGTCGACCTTCGCGTCGTTCCAGCGCGGATAGAAGCTGCGGAAGTAGCGCAGCAGCTCCCCGGCCTGGAAGTCCTCGAACAGCGCCGCCTGCTGCGGCACGTAGCCCAGCCGCGCACGCAGCGCGTCGTCCGGCGTCAGCGCGGGCTGGCCGAAGAGACGGACCTCGCCCGCCTGCGGCTCGCGCAGGCCCAGCAGCGTTTCCAGCAGCGTGGTCTTGCCGGCACCGTTGCGGCCCAGCAGCCCGACGACCTGCCCCGGCGCGAGCGTCCAGTCCAGGCCGGCCAGCACGCCCGGCTGCCCCTTGAAGTCGACACGCAGGCCGCTGGCACTCACCGGCGGCGCGGCCAGGGCGTCGTCGGCCAGCGCCCGGCTCTGCGCCGGGCTGATGGTCATCGTGTGATCGAGTGTCTCGTGCAGTGTCTGCTTCAGCGTGTGCGTCATCGCGTCTCTCCCTGGTCCTCGAGCAGCGCCTTGAACAGCGCCAGCACCTGATCCGGCGGCAGCTCCAGCTGTCGCGCCTCGGCGGCGGCCTTCTCCAGCGCCGGGCGCAGCAGCTCCACGCGGCCGCGCGTCTTCATCGCCTTCTGATGCTGCGCCGCCACCACCATCGGCAGGCCGCGGCGGCGCTCCACCAAGCCCTCGGCCTCCATCAGCCCGAAGGCCTTGGAGACCGTCATCGGATTCACCGCGAGCGCCTGCGCCAGCTCGCGCACCGACGGGATCTCCTCCCCCGCCACCAGCTGTCCGCTGGCGATGCGGCGGCGCAGCTGCTCCACCAGCTGGCGGTAGATCGGCTCGGGGGAGCCCGGGTTGATGCTGAAGAGGAGGTCGGCGTCCATCGGCGGGGTGCGGGTGCCGACGGCATCGTCAGCGTGTATCAGTACAGTAATACACAAGACGATGACACGTCAAGCGTCCTGCGCCACCCACTCAGGCGTCGAGGTGTGGCGCCAGGGTCTGTGCCAGCCAATCGATGAAGACGCGGACCCGACGGGACAGGTTCTGCCGATGCGCGACGACGACCGACACGGGCAACGGCTTCGGCCGCAACGCGGGCAGGACTTCGACCAGCTCGCCGCTGGCGAGGAACGGCGTCAGGCTGGCGCGACCCGCCTGGATGAGCCCCAGCCCGGCAAGACCCGCGACGTGATACGTCTGCACGTTGTTGAAGCTGATCGAACCGGGCAGCGCCACCGTCCGGTAACCCTCGCCCTCCGGATATTCCCATCCGATGGGCGCGCTCCCCAGCGTCGGCGCGTAGTGCACCATGCGATGGCCTTGATCCAGCAAGTCCGACAGCGAACGGGGAACGCCGAATCGCTTCAGATAGGCGGGACTCGCCGCATTGATCATCGGCAGGACGCCCAGCCGTCGCGCCACGAGCGACTCGTCGACGATCCCGCCGACCCGGAGCACGCAATCCATGCCTTCCTGGATCAGATCGACGCGACGGTCGGTGCTCGAGATCTCGAGCACCAGGTCGGGATGGGCGTCCACGAAGCTCGGCAAGGCCCGGACGATGGTGGCGCGTGCGAACTCGGTCGGCAGATCGATCCGGAGGCGGCCGCGCAGCGGGGCCTCACTCCCGGCGAACATCGCCTCCAACTCTTCGGCGTCGGCCAGGACTTCGCGTGCGCGGGCATGGAAGCGTCGTCCATCCTCCGTCAGCTGCACCGTCCGGGTCGAGCGGTGCAGCAGACGGACGCCCATCCGGGCCTCCAGCTCGCGGACGACGATCGACGCCCGGCCCTTCTGGATGCCGAGGCTCTCGGCGGCCCGCGTGAAGCTGCCCATCTCGGCGATGCGGACGAAGATTTCCAGCGGTTCCAGGTTCTTCATTGTGATTTCCAAGGAGAACAATGCGTTCTCATTGGGGTACTTTATCGCCATAGAAGCGAGCGCCATAGTCGGCTTCCACTCTGGGAATCACGACATGAACACCCTCTCCACGAAGTCCAAAGGCGTCGTCATCTTTCATTCCGGCTACGGCCACACCACGCGGGTCGCCGACGCGATTGCTGCGGGCTCAGGTGCCGCGCTGATCCAGATCGACAGCGACGGCAACCTCTCCGATCAGGCCTGGTCGGACATCAACGAGGCGCACTTCGTCATCCTCGGATCCCCCACCTACATGGGCGGTCCCAGCTGGCAGTTCAAGAAGTTCGCGGACATGTCTTCCAAGCCGTGGTTCGCCGATCTGTGGAAGGACAAGGTCTTCGGCGGCTTCACCAACAGCGCGAGCGTGAACGGCGACAAGCTCGCGACGCTGCAGTACTTCAGCCTGCTGGCTGCGCAGCACTCCGGCATCTGGGTGGGCATGGGGGTGAAGTCCTCCAACACCAAGGCCTCGCAGCGCGACGATGTCAATCGGATGGGCTCGTTCCTCGGCTCGATGGCGCAGACGCCGGCCGATGCCTCTCCGGATGAAATGTCCCCGGGTGACCTGGAGACGGCGCGGATCTACGGTCGCCGTGTCGCGGACATCGCCGCGAGACACTTCCCGGCGACATGACACGAGAGACCGGCGTCACGCCGAAGGCGGGGACTCCGGGAATCGCTCCGCATACAGCTGCGCCAGCCAGTCCACGAACACCCGCACGCGCGGCGACAGCCGCCGGTGCTGCGGGTAGAGCACGGACAGCGTCATCGGTGGGCTCTCCCACTCCGACAGCACCTCGACGAGCCGCCCGGCGCGGAGGTCCGGTTCCAGGTGGTAGCGCGGCACCTGGATCAGCCCGCAGCCGCGCAGTGCGCAGGCGTAGTAGTTCTGGGCATCGTTCACCGAGATCCAGCCCGGCAGCGCGTAGCGCCGCAGTTGCCCGTCGACGGTGAGCTCGATCGGATAGTCCACGCCACCCCCGCTGGCGAAGAAGCGCACCGTCTGGTGCCACGGCAGGTCATCCGGGTGTCGCGGCGTGCCGGCGCGCGCGAGGTACTCGGGGCTCGCGCAGATGGCCTGCGGCATCGACGCCAGCTTGCGCGCCACCAGCGTCGAGTCGCGCGGCGTGCCCGCGCGCAAAACGCAGTCGACGCCCTCGCGCACCAGGTCCACCAGCCGGTCGCCGCCACTCACCACCAGCTCGATCTGCGGGAAGCGCTCACGGAACTCGTCGATGCGCGGCAGCACGATCTGCGACGCATGCACGCCGTGCATGTCCACCCGCAGCACGCCGCGCGGATTCGACGCGACCTGCTTCAGCGAGGCCTCGGCATCGTCCAGCTCGTTGAGCACGATCACGCAACGCTCGTAATACGCCTGGCCGTCCAGCGTCGGCCGCACGTCGCGCGTGGTCCGGTCCAGCAGCCGCGTGCCCAGCCGCGCTTCCAGCGCCTTGATGGCGTGCGTGGCCGTCGCCCGGGGAATGTCCAGGTGGGCTGCCGCCTGCGTGAAGCTGCGCAGCTCCACGATCCGGGTGAACAGCTGAAGGGTCTCGAATCGGTCCATTCCCGCAACCTCACAGACATTTGTTGAGTCAGGTTGAACTGACAAGCCAATTGTCACGCCTTTTTCCGGATTCGATCAACAACCAGAATTCGTTCCATCGCAACCCGGAAGTCCTTCATCTCTTCCGACAACCCTTGGAGCGAACCATGACCGCCTCTTCCTCTTCGACCGCTGCCCCGATCTCGTCCTCCATCTCCACCGACCGCGGCCTGCGCACCGCCCTCGTCACCGGCGGCTCGCGCGGCATCGGCCAGGCCATCGCCAAGCGGCTGGCCGCGGACGGCTACACCGTCGTCGTCAACTACGCCGGCAACGCCGCCGCGGCGCAGGAGACCGTCGCCGCGATCGAAGCGGCCGGCGGCCGCGCCACCGCCGTGCAGGCCGACGTCTCCGACGCCGGCCAGGTCGCCGCGCTCTTCGAGGAGACGCTGCGCCGCCACGGCCGCCTCGACGCCGTCATCCACAGCGCCGGCGTGATGCCGATGGGCGCGATCAAGCCGTCCAGCCTGGAGACCTTCGACCAGGTCATCGACACCAACCTGCGTGGCGCCTTCCTGGTGCTGGCGCACGCCGCCGAGAAGGTCGCTGCCGGCGGCCGCATCGTGGCGCTGTCGACCAGCGTGATCGCCAAGTCCTTCCCCAACTACGGTCCGTACATCGCGTCCAAGGCCGGCGTCGAAGGCCTGGTGCATGTGCTGGCCAACGAGCTGCGCGGCCGCTCGATCACCGTCAACGCGGTCGCCCCGGGGCCCGTCGGCACCGAGCTGTTCTTCAAGGGCAAGTCGCAGGAGCAGATCGACAGCGTCGCCAAGGTCGCGCCGCTGGAACGCCTGGGCACGCCGGAGGACATCGCCAACGCCGTGTCCTTCCTCGTCGGCAAGGACGGCGGCTGGATCAACAGTCAGGTCCTGCGCGCCAACGGCGGCTTCGCGTGAGCGCCCGGGCGCCGCGACCCTTGTCCTCAGTCTTGTCTTCAGTCCCTTCATTCCGGAGCACTGTCATGAACACGTCGACCCCGTCTTCCCAAGTCATCCTGGTCACCGGCGCCTCGAGCGGCTTCGGCGCCATGAGCGCCCGCGCGCTGGCCGACGCCGGCCACACCGTCTACGCCAGCATGCGGGCCACGCAAGGCCGCAACGCGCCGCAGGTCGCGGCCGTCGACGCCTATGCCCGCGAGCACGGCGTGAAGCTGCATTCGCTGGAACTCGACGTCCAGTCGCAGGACTCGTCCGATGCCGCCATCGCCCGCATCGTGGCCGAGCAGGGCCGGCTCGACGTCGTCATGCACAACGCCGGCCACATGGCCTTCGGCCCGGCGGAAGCCTTCCTGCCGGAACAGTATGCGCAGCTCTACGACGTCAACGTGATCGGCGCGCAGCGGGTCAACCGCGCGGCGCTGCCGCAGTTGCGCCGGCAGGGTCGCGGCCTGCTGCTGTGGATCGGCAGCAGCAGCACGCGCGGCGGCACGCCGCCCTACCTGGCGCCCTACTTCGCGGCGAAGGCGGCGATGGATGCGGTCGCCGTCAGCTATGCGGGCGAACTGGCGCGCTGGGGCATCGAGACGGCGATCGTGGTCCCCGGCGCCTTCACCAAGGGCACCAACCACTTCGTGCACTCGGGCTCGCCGGGCGACGTCGAACGCGTGGCCGCCTATGACAGCGGTCCGACGCAAGGCCTGGCCCAGGAGATCATGACCAACCTGGCCGCCGCCGAGCCGGCGGACGCGGATCCGACCGAGGTGGCCCGCGCCGTGGTGGACGTGGTCGGCACGCCTTTCGGCCAGCGCCCGTTCCGGGTCCACATCGATCCGTCGGAGGACGGCAGCAACGTCGTCAGCGCGGTGGCCGACCGGATCCGCTCGGAGTTCCTGCGCCGCGTCCAGCTCGGCGATCTGTTGACGGTGCGCAACGCCGGCGCCACACCGGTGTGACGATCGGCGCGATTCGCCAGGGATTGCCTCCTCCGCAAGAGGGAGTCCGGGCGGATCGGGGGTCGCGGCGGCGGGGCGCTGATATCCTCGCCGCCGCTCGCGCATCCGCGCGCACGCGGCGGCGACGCCGCGCAACACCCGACCCCTCGCCTCCCATGATCGTCGGTATCGACCTCGGCACGACCAACAGCCTGATCGCGGTCTTCCGCGACGGCCGCCCCCAACTGATCCCCAACGCGCTGGGCGATGTCGCCACCCCGTCCGCGGTGGCCATCGACGACGCCGGCAAGCTGATCACCGGCCTGGCCGCCCGCGAGCGCGCCGCCACCGATCCGGCCCGGACCGCTCAGGCCTTCAAGCGGATGATGGGCACCGACCGCACGGTGCGCCTCGGCGACCGCCACCTGCGTGCGGAGGAGCTGTCCGCGCTGGTGCTGCAATCGCTGAAGGCCGACGCCGAGGCCTTCCTCGGCGAGCCGGTCACCGAAGCCGTCATCACCGTTCCCGCCTACTTCAACGAGGCCCAGCGACGCGCCACCCGGGCCGCTGGCGAACTCGCCGGGCTCAAGGTCGAGCGGCTGCTCAACGAGCCCACCGCCGCGGGCCTGGCCTACGGTCTGCAGGATCGCCCCGACAACAGCACCTTCCTGGTCTTCGACCTGGGCGGCGGCACCTTCGACGTGTCGGTGCTGGAGTACTTCGACGGCGTCGTCGAGGTGCGCGCCAGCGCCGGCGACACGCGCCTGGGCGGCGAGGACTTCGCGCATGCCGTGGGCAAGCTGTTCATCGAGCGCTGCGGCGCGCTGTCGCTGGCCGAGCGCGAGCGGCTGCAGAAGGATCCGGCGCTGTGGTGGCGCGCCGCCGAGCAGGCCAAGCGCGACCTCAGCGAACGCGAGAGCGCCGTCATGGGCCTGATGCTGGACGGTCGACGCGCCGAGCTGGAGATCACCCGCGCCGATTTCGAGGCCGCGACCGCCGAGCTGCTGCAGCGGTTGCGCCGCCCGATCGAGCGCGCGCTGCAGGACGCGCAACTGTCGCCCGCCTCCTTGAACGAGGTGGTGCTGGTCGGCGGCGCGACGCGCATGCCGATGATCCGCCAGATGATCACGCGGCTGTTCCAGCGGCTGCCGCTGCGCACCATCGATCCCGACCAGGCGATCGCGCAGGGGCGGCCGTGCAGGCCGGCCTGAAGGCCCGCGACGCGGCGCTGGACGAGGTGGTGCTGACGGACGTGATGCCGTTCTCGCTGGGGGTGATCACGTCGCAGCGGGTCGGCAACCAGACCGTCGGCGACCGCTTCAGCCCCATCATCGAGCGCAACACGCCGGTGCCCGTGTCGCGCATGGACCGCTTCTACAGCATGCACGACGGCCAGAAGGAAGTGGAGCTGGACATCCGCCAGGGCGAGTCGCCGGTGGGCAGCGACAACCTGCACCTGGGCAAGCTCTCGATCCCGCTGACGCCCGGGCCCGCAGGCGAGTCGGCGATCGAGGTGCGCTTCACCTACGACGCCAACGGTCTGCTGGACGTGGACGTCCGCGACGTGAAGGGCGGACGCACGGTCAGCACGCTGATCCGCAACACCGCCACCGAGATGAGCGAGGCGCAGATCGACGAGGCGCTCCAGCAGCTGCGCGCGCTCAAGCGCCATCCGCGCGACGAGGAAGAGAACCGCTACCTCGTGGAGCGCGCCAAGCGGCTCTACGAGGACCGGCTCGGCGAGCAGCGCATCGCCCTCCAGTCCTGGCTCAGCGAGTTCGAGCAGGCGCTCGACACGCAGGACCCGCGCGTCATCCGCCAGGCCCGCCAGCAGATGCGCGAGGCGCTGGACAGCATCGACGGCGGTTTCCGCTTCTGACGGAGAGCGCGGCAATGGAAGACTGGCAGGACGCGTGGCGCCGGGACTGCGCGACGGTCGGGCTGGCGGCGACCAGCACTGATCTCGGCGAGATCAAGCGCGCCTATGCGAAGACGCTGCGCAAGACCCGGCCCGAGGACGACGCGCAGGCTTACCAGGCGCTGCGCGAGGCCTACGAGCGCGTGGTCGCCCTGGCGCGTCAAGAAGCGCAAGACGCCGCTGGCGGTGAGCGATCGACCTCGCCTGGGCGCGTCGATGTCGCCGCGCCGGACCAAGCGCGCCCAGACGCGCCGTCCGACGCCGTGCCCATGCCGACGACGTCTCATGGAACCGCGGACCGTTCCGAGGCGCAGACGCTTTGCCTCTGGCTGCAGACCCGGATCGACGACGTCCCGTCTGCGCTGCCTCAGCGCTGGGACGCGTTGAGGCGTGAGGCGCTGACCGCCGCCCTCCCTGAGTTCCGCGAACGCCTCGCGCAGTTGCCGCTACCCGAGATGCCGGAAGCCTCGGTGCGATTCGCCGACCTGCTGCTCCGGCATGCCGACATCGCGCCCGCCGAACTGGTCCATCTGCTGCACGGGCACTTCGCCTGGACCGGAGACTTCCGCGCCGAGCGACTGCTCGGGCTGGAGCGGACTGCAGCGCTGGGCGACTTGCTGCAGCGCGAGCTGACGAACCATCCGGTCCCGCTCGCAGACCCGGCCTTGCAGCGCGAGTACGGACCGCTGGGATCGCTGGCCGCATGGATCTCGTCCCCGCGATTGCTGGACCGGCTCCGTGCCCGCATCGCGATCGTCGCTATGGGCCACGGCCTTGACGTGCAACTCCGCGACGCAGATGAAGCGTTGCTGCGCCAGATTGGCGTCCCGTTCCGCGCGCAGCGGGAGATCCTGGAGATGCTCAAGATCACGAACATCGTGGTCTGGCTGCTCATGACGCTCTCGATAGTCGGCGTGCTGTACGCGGCCAAGGGCCAGTCGCCGCTCGACTTCGGCCCGGCGATGGCCATCGCCGTCATGGGCGCGATCCTGCCGCTCGTCCTGTTCGTTGCCTACATCGCGATCAACTTCTGCTGGGCGCTCATCAACATCACCCCGGCGAAGCGTTGGGTCCATGCCTGGTTGCCGAAGTACGGCGGCTGGCTCGCCATCGTCGGCTTCGTCGCCGCCGGCGTGCTGGCCCGACAGGCCGGCATGGAGGGCGGCGACGGACAGCACGACCGGCTGATGGCGGCGCAGATCGTCGCGCTGACGAGCGTGATGCTGGCGATCTCCCACTGGAGCGTCTTCCTGGCCAACGGCATCGCCTGGCTGGTCGCGGCGCTGCCGCTGATGCTGTTGGCGCCGCCTTCAGAGATGGTGCCCATCGTTCGGGACATGCCGCCCGTGCCGGCGTTGTGGCTGGGCATCGCCGCCGCTTGGGCCACGCTGGGTGGCAGGGTGCTGACCGACGATTTCTACAGGCCGCAACCGGAACGCACGCTGAGGCCGGAGTGGCCACGAGGTGGCGTCGTCGCTCTGCTGCTGATGGGCACCATCGGCTTGCCGACCGGACTCGGCTGGCTGGCATTTTTCGGCGGTCATCGGCTGATCATCGGCGCGCTCATGCTGGCGGCTACGGCGGCTGCGGCGGCGCCGGCGGGCAAGTGGCAACTGATTGCGGGGGTCGGCGCCTTCTACCTCGCGCTGGCCTTGCTGATCGCGGCGCAACACATCGGTTGGCGAGCCGGACGCCGGTTGATGTCCCGACGGCCTGGGGCGACGCCATGAGCGACGACCCGGACGACGGAAGCGGTCATTGGACCGAGGCCTGGCGCCGCGACTGCGAGCGCGTGGGACTGACCGACACCACCACCGACCTCGGCGAGATCAAGCGCGCCTATGCGAAGACGTTGCGCAAGACCCGGCCCGACGACGACGCGCCGGCCTACCAGGCGCTGCGCGAGGCCTATGACCGGCTCGTGGCGCACGCGCGCCGGCAGGCACTGATCGCGGCGCAGGCCGGCGAGGAAGCGGCCACCGGGGCCGACGAACCGATACCCGACCGGCCAGTGGTCGTCGAGCCGGTCGTTGCGGCATCGCCCCTGGCGGAACGGATCGAGGCCCTGATCGACTCGGAATGGCCCGCGACGGCGCCCGCTCAGGCGCCACCGCCTGCCCCGGCGCCCGCGCCACGCGCCCACCCCGAGCGGCCCGCGTTCCTGGATCCGTCCGCGGGGCCATCACCGGAGGCGCTCTGCCACGAGCTCGTCGACCTGCTCAAGCTGGGCCCGGCGAAGCTGGAAGCCGCGCTGCCGGCGTTTCGACGCCAGCTCGGCGAACTCCCACTGGATCGGCAGCTCGAGGCTTCGGCGCGATTCGCCGACCTCGTGGTGCAGCTCGAGGCCCACCTGCCCACGCATCTGATCGATCTGCTGCGCGAGCACTTCGACTGGTCTCGGGATTTCCGCATCGAGCGGATGCTGGGCGGAGAGCGCATGGCGGCGCTCGCGGCGGTGCTCGATCGCCATCCGCCGCCGATCACCGATCCGGCGACGCTCGAGGAGTTCGGCCCGACGGTCCGCATCGCCCACCTGTCCGGTTCGGCGAGCGAGGGCAACAGGTTGAAGGCCTTCATCGGCGCCCTGCTCATGGGACACACCTTGCCGCTGCATCTGCAATGGGCCGGCTGGCAGCTGCTGCGCCGGCTGGGTCTCGACGAGGCGGAGCTGGGCGCCGTCCAGAAGCTGGGCGTGAAGACGCGCAACGCGGCACTGCCCTTGATCGCGCTGCTGGCCGGCGTGCTCAGCGGCATGCTGGCGGGCAGCGCGGAAGAGGGTCTCGGCCACGCCTTCTCCGCCCTGTCGTCGGTGGCCATCTTCTGCGTGATCATGGGTTACGTCGGCCAGGCGCTCGACTTCCTGCGCGAGGCCGTGCCCGATTGGCTGGCCGGAACGCTCAAGTCGGAACGCTGGGAGCGTGCGTCGCCGTGGGTGGGCGCCGCGAGCTTCGCCGTGGCCGGTCTCGTCCTGCACCTCGCGCCGGTGTACGGGGACGCCATGGCCGTGCTGAGCCTGGCATTCCTGGCGATCGGCCTGCTGCTCGGCCTGAAGGGAACGCCCGCGATGATCACGACGGCGGTGGCGCTGTGGGGGCTGGTCGCCTGGGTGGTGCCGACGATGATGCCTCTCGTCGCGGGGCTGCAGGCCGCGTGGATCTCCGCCGGCGTCGCGGTCTACCGCCTGCGCCTGTACGTGCCCAACCCGACCTTCCGGGTGCAGCCCACTCGACCGGCGGGCGGATGGCAGGCCATCGCGCTGCTGCTGACGGTCGGACTGCCGACGCTGATGGCCTGGCTGTCCAGCCTCTGCGGCATGCGCTTGACGCTGGGCGCCGTCACGCTGGCCCTCACTGCGGGCAGCGCAGTGGGCAGCATCGGTCTGCTGCCGCGCGCCGCGCTCATGGTCGGCACGTTCTATCTGACGCTGGGCCTGTGGCTCGCGGCGCAGCGCGCGGGCTGGCAGCTCGCGCGCCGGCTGTTCCGGGGCGCGCCGGCGGCGTCCGCCGCAGACGGCGGACGCTGACGGCCGGTCATTGCGGGTGGGTCATTGCGGGTGGATCACTGCACCGACACCCACCCCGACGGCGACCACCGCAGCAGCACGTCCGTCAACGGATTGGCGGACTTGCCCATCAGCTCGCGCACCTGCGCGCGCAGCGCGTCGAGCGTCGCCGCATCGTCGTCGCCGACGTAGAGCACGGTGTCGTTGGCCGGCGCGGCAACGATCAGCTTGCCCTTCTGCGCGTCGGCCAGCGGCTTCCAGTCGTCGATGAAGATCAACCGGCTGGGCTGCAGCACCGGTCCGTCGAGCTTGCCGACCTCGCCCGCCGGCACCGGCTTGGCGTGCTGAAGGACCTGCGGCATCGCGTCGTAGGTGTTCTTGCGCGCGGTCTCGCGCACCTGATCGACCGAGAGGTTCAGCGTCTTGTAGTCCTTCTCGCTGATCAGCCGCGTCGCGCGCATCGTGTCGAAGACCGGCACCGTCACCAGCGGACCGATGAAGGGCCGGGGGCGGAACGTCGTCGCGTCGCCGCCGACCTCGCGCTGCGCCTGCTGCACCGACGCGGCCGTGCGTACGGCCAGGCGCAGCGATTCACGCGTCGCGGGAATCGTCGAGGTGCGGAACTGCTGCGTCGTCGTCTTCACGAAGACGTTCACGTCGTCGGCGCAGTTGCCGCGGTTGGTCTGGCAGCCCGCATAGAGCTTGTCGAGCTTCGTGCGCTGATCCGCGACACCGAGCGTCAGCGGCTCGCGGACGACGACGGTGGCTTCGCCCAGTTGCTGGCGAAGTTGCGCGGCGACGTACTCGGTGAAGCCGGCGGCATCCGGCGGCACGCCGCCGGCCTGCGCGTGCGCGCCGATGGCGGTCACGCCGAGCGCGGCAGCGGCGGCCATCGATGCCAAGGTGGATCGGAGAATGGAACGCGGTTGTCGTTGTGGACGAAGACGCATGACGGACATGAGGACCTCCGTGATTTCATGGGGAGGTCCGGGTTGGGCAAGCATCGCTCCCGCCGGGTGTACTGCGACGGCTGCTGGCCCTCACCCCCGCCCTCTCCCGCAAGCGGGAGAGGGAGAGGGCGTGCACCGAGCTCAGCGCGCCTTCACGCGCCCTGCACGCGGTACTGATCCGCCTTCGCCACACCTTCCATCGCCGGATCGCTGACCGACGGCGCGCCGGTCTCGATGTGGCCGGCGAAGCGGCGCAGGAAGTCGGTCTGGCCGCTCACGCGCACCGACACGTCATACCAGTGCGCCGCGACGGCGACGGGGACGCGCACCTCGCTGCGGCTGCGCGCCGGCACGTTCACCGTGTGCGGCGCCGTGCCCTGGTACTTGTTGTGCGCGATGGTGAAGGTCGCGGCGACCGGTCCGGTGTTGACCAGCGTCAGCACCAGCTCGCCGGTGGCCGGCGCGGACTGGGCGATGACATCCGGATTGGGCTGGCCCGCCGCCGCCGCGCGCCGCGCATTGCCGGCGAGGTGGCGATGGAAGCCGTTGGGGCCGAGGATCCACAGGTCGTACGCGCCGGCGGCCTGCGGCGCGAAGCTGCCGGTGAGCTGCTTGCCGGCCTCGACCGTGTAGCGGCGCGGGATCTCGCCCAGGCGCGTGCGGTCGTAGACATGGAACACGGCGGCGGCGCTGCCCGTGTTCTGGAACGTGACCGCGATCGCCGTCGCGTTCGGCCCGGCGCCGGGCGTCACGGCGCCGGTGGCCTGCAGGTCATAAGGCAGCGCGCGGGCCGGACGCACGCCGGCCCCCTGCGACGGCAGCTGCAGCGCGCCGGGGATCGTCGGCGTCGTCGTGCCGGGCAGCGCGCGCGCCCGGTTGGCCAGCGCGACGGTGTCCGGCAGCTTCGAGAAGAACTCGCTGTCCTCCGGATCGGCGAAGTTGAAGCACGAAGTCAGGTCGCCCGCGACCGCGCGGCGCCACGGGCCGATGTTGGTCTCCTTCACGCCGAAGCGGGCCTCGATGAAACGCAGCACCGACGTGTGGTCCGAGGTCTGCGAATTCACCCAGCCGCCCTTGCTCCACGGCGACACGATGTACAGCGGCACGCGCGGGCCCATGCCGTACGGCCGGTGCAGGTAGGTGGCGGAGGCGCCGTTGAGGATCTCGCAATACTCGCCGGTCGTGTCGACCGTCGACGCGCCGGCGAGCACCGCCTGCGCCGGGTTCGCGTTCCAGCTCACGTACGAGGGCGCGGCCGGCGGCGGCACGTGGTCGAAGAAGCCGTCGTTCTCGTCGAAGTTGATGAACAGGACGGTCTTGGACCACACGTCGGGATTCGAGGTCAGCGCGTCCAGCACCTTGGCGGTGTAGTCGGCGCCCTGCGCGGGGCTGGACGGGCCGGGATGCTCGGAGCCCTCCGCCGTCGCGACGATCCACGACACCTGCGGCAGCCGGTTGTTGAGCACGTCGTCGCGCAGCAGGTCCAGGTCGCGCGTCGAGATGCCGCGGTCCTTCAGCACCTGCGAGAAGCCCGGCCGGTTGTACCAGCCGTCGCGGAACACCTTGAACCCGGCCAGCGAGTTGTCGGTGAAGTTGTCGTCCATGTTCTGGTAGACCTGCCAGCTGATGCCGGCCGACTGCAGGCGCTCGGGATAGGTGGTCCAGGTGTAGTCGTCGAGCGGGTTCGGGTTGAACCAGTCGTGGCTGTTGTCGGTGGACGGGCCGTTGCCCAGGCGCAGCGGATCGTTGGTGCCGGTCCAGATGAACAGGCGGTTGGTGTTGGTGCCGGTCTGCGTCGCGCAGTGGTACGCGTCGCACAGCGTGAACGCGTTGGCCAGCGCGAACTGGAAGGGCAGCTCCTGCGCCTTGAAGTGGCCCATCGAATGGTTCTGCTTGGCCTTGGGCCAGTTGTTCATGCGGCCGTGGTCCCAGGCGGCCTGCGCATCGGTCCACGAGTGCGGCGTGCCGCTGACGCGCATGAAGGCGAAGTTCTGCGCGGTGTTCAGGTGGAAGGGCGCGATCGCGCCGGGCGCGGCGTTGTTGACGGTGGGCTGGATCCAGACCGAGCGGCCCGTCACGTTGGCCGAGTCGGCCACCGGCGCCGGGAACGGATCGCCGAAACCGCGCACGCCGTTCAGCGTGCCGAAGTAGTGGTCGAAGGAGCGGTTCTCCTGGGTCAGGACGACGATGTGCTCGACGTCCCGGATGGTGCCGGTGCGCACCGCCGCCTTGATGGACAGCGCGCGGGCGATGGCCGGCGGGAAGCTGGTCATCGCGGCGGTGGCGCCGGCCGCGCCGGCGACGGCGCGGAGGAACTGGCGGCGGGGCGGTTGCTGCTGCGTCATGGCGGACTCCTCAGACGGTGGCGTTGATGGCTGCGCTCGCGTGCGGCGAGGTCTTGCGGCGGCGGACCACCAGCGCGGCGACGGCCAGGCCGCCCAGCGCGAGCGCGCCGGAGGCGGGTTCCGGCACGGCGGACGCGAAGGTCAGGTCGTCCATGACGAAGAAGGCCGGATCGTTGCTGCGGAACACGAGGCGGTCGACGAGACCGGCGTAGCCGCTGCCCAGGAACGCGGGGCTGTCGCTGAGGTTCAGCAGCGAGGTCGACGCGACGAGCGTGCCGCCGAGGTACAGGTCGACGGCGACGCTGACGCCGTCGAAGCCGGAGAACCAGGCGCCCTGGTAGGTGCTGGGCGTGAGGAAGCCGATCGCGCTGGTGGCGCTGCTGCCGTCGAAGCCGAGCGTGGCGCGGCGGTCGCCGGAATGCGGCGTGTACGGGGCCTGCTCGCCGGCGTACTGGAACCAGGAGCTGGCGGACCAGTCGAGGCCGGCGTAGTGGGCGGGGACGAAGCCGTCGTCGCCCAGGTCGTCGAAGGTCACGACGGTGGCGGACGCGAACGGCGCGGCGACGGCCAGCACCAACGGCAGGCAGGCGCGGGTGATGCCGTGGGTAACGAGGGCGGACAGGGAGCGGGCGAAAGGCTTGCGCATGGGGACTCCAGGGAGGTCGCGGACAGGAAGCGCCGCGGCCGCACGCCGATCTGCCCGGGGGTCAGGTCTTGATGGCGCGGTCACGGGTGGACGGGGCGGATGTTCAGAGGCCGGGGTGACAGACCGGTGAACGGTCGGTGTCAGCGACGGGCCTGGAACTTGCCCTCGGGGCCGCCGTCCCTGGAAGCGGGGGCGCGTCGCGGGAGCGACGCGAAGGCGTCATGTAACGCAGGGCGGGCGATGACCTTGATCAGTATCGGCAGGGGGACTGACCTCCCTGAATCAGCGCCCCCATCGAGTCCGCACTTTGGAGGAAAGACGCAATCGCCCCCTCTGCCGAAACTGCAGTCATCGGGTCACCAAACCCACCGACGAAAGCGAGCGAACCATGAGCGTGAAATTCAAGAACGATCGTCCCGATGCCGAGACTTCGGTGACGTCGCCGCCCGTTCAACGAACCTATGCGAACGCGTCAGATTTCGACGCGCTGATTCACGCGTTGCGACACCCGCATGTGGCCTTTGGCGCTGCAGCCGACGCCGACCTCATCGCCCGATGTGCGATGGAGGACTGGGACGCCTCCGCGGGGGCAATGAAGGAAGTCCTGAAGCATCAGAGGATTTCACCGTCGGATGCCTTGGCCATGCTGCACCTGACCGGAGAGTTCCTGAGGCGCCATCGGATTCGCCTTGAAGGCACGCCTTGGCTCTGCACCTTCCAGACTGACGAAGGATCTTGGGCGCGATATGACGTGCATACCTCGCTGGACTACGAGGATGCCAACACCTGGGACAAACGACTCGACGACGTCCTCCGAAGTCACCGCCTGGATCGCGATTCGTTCTACCTTCGTCTGACCGATGGTGGCCCCTGCTGATCGCTTGTCCACGCAGATTCCTGGAGCTCGTCATGTCCAACAAACCCAGTGCTTGGCACAGGCTCGCACGCGAGCTCGGTTGCCGCTCGGATGAGGCGTCCCAACGCGCGTCCATCAACCGCGCGTACTACGCGTCGTACCACCGATGTCTGGCCTGGGAGGGTGGTCTTCCGGCGCGCGGCTCATGCGATCCATTCAGTGGCGTCCATGCTCAATTGATCTCGCGACTTCGGCATCCCGACCAGGCCTGCAGCACTGTTGAATCGGAGCGATCGGTGGCCATCAGCAAGTTGCTCAGGCAGCAGCGGGAGCTACGAGCGATCGCCGACTACGAGCTGGATGCCCCCATCTCGAAAGCTCTGGTCGACAAACAGTTGAAAGCGGTGCATCAACTGATGACCGATTGCGAGGGGGTTACCTCGCCATCTCTCACCCCCCAACGTGTCACACGTTGAAAGGTGGCGTTGGAGCGCGGACTACGCGCGGTCCTTGGCGAACTGCTGATACCACGCCACCGCCTCCGCATTCGCCATCGCGTCGCGCTTCATGACCTGATCCGCCGTGGCGCCGAGCAGCAGCTTCTTGATCGGCAGCTCCATCTTCTTGCCTGACAGCGTGCGCGGGATCGCCTCGACCTGGTGGATCTCGTCCGGCACATGCCGCGCCGACAGCGCCTTCTTGATCGAGGTCTTCAAGCGCAGTTGCAGCGCGTCATCCAACGTCAGTCCGTCGCGCAGTTGCACGAACAGCAGCAGGCAGCTCGGCCGGCCGAGGTACTCCAGGTCCACGACCAGGCTGTCCAGCACCTCCGCATGCGTTTCCACCGCACGGTACAGCTCCGACGTGCCCATGCGGATCCCGTGACGGTTGATCGTCGCGTCCGAACGCCCGTAGATGATCCCGCCGCCAGACGGCGTGACGCGCAGCCAGTCGCCATGGCGCCAGACGCCTTCGCCATTGGGGCCGCGGTACATGTCGAAGTAGCTCGACAGGTAGCGCTCGTGGTCCCGGTCGCCCCAGAAGTACAGCGGCATCGACGGCATCGGCCGCGTGCAGACGAGCTCGCCGACCTCGTCGATCAGCGCCCGTCCCTGTCCGACCGCATCCACCTCCGAGAACGCGTGCACCGACGCGCCCAGGCTTCGCACCTGCATCTGGCCACGCACCAGCGGCTCCGTGATCAGCCCCGTGAGGAAGGCGCCGGCGAAGTCCGTGCCGCCGCTGATGATGCAGATCCAGATCGGCCGGCCCTCGGGCCGGGGACAGTTCGCCCAGATCCAGTCGTAGCTCTCGTCCGCCAGCGGGCTGCCCGTGCTGCCGATCGCGCGCAGGCGGCTGAGGTCGCCGTGCGTCAGCGGCTCGACGCCGGCCTTCAGGCAGCTCGCGTAGAACGCCGCCCCAGCGCCGAAGAAGGTCGCGCCCGACAGCGCCACGAAGCGCCACAAGGTGCTCCAGTCCGGCGCGTCCTTCGGTCCCGCCGGGCTGCCGTCGAACAGGCAGATCGTCGTGCCGCCCATCAGCGCGCCGACCTGGCAGTTCCACATGATCCAGCCCGTCGAGCTGTACCAGTGGAAGCGGTCGCCCGTCTCCGCCGTCGCGCCGACGTTGTTGTGGATCGAACCCTTGAGCATTTCCAGCAGCACGCCGCCGTGCCCGTGGACGATGGGCTTGGGCAGGCCGGTGGTGCCGCTCGAGTAGACGATCCACAGCGGATGGTCGAACGGCACCGCCTCCGGCGCGTGCAGGCGCGTGTTGGCGATCAGCGCGTCCCAGCGATGGGCACGGCGCCTTGTCTGCGCCCCCTTCCGCGCTCGTGCTCACCGCCTCGCCCGCTTTGCCGGCCGCAGCGGCCACCGCCGTGGCGAGCGGCGACGGGTCGGCCTGCGGATCCAGGTTGCCGAGCAGCACCACGTCCGTCACCGTCGGCAGCTCGTCGAGCAGTTGCCCGAGCATCGCCATGCGGTCGATGTCCTGCCCGGCGTAACGCACGCCGTCGGCGGCGATCAGCAGCCTGGGCTCGATCTGGCGGAAGCGGTCCAGCACCGCCACCGGCCCCATGTCCGGCGAGCACACCGACCACACCGCGCCCAGGCTCGCGACGGCGAGGAAGGCCACCGCCGTCGCCGGCACGTTGGGCAGGTAGGCAGCGACGCGATCGCCGCGTCGCACGCCGAGGTCATGCATCGAGGCCGCAAGTGCGCCGACCTGACGCTGCAGCTCGGACCAGCGCATCTCGCCGAGTTCGCCGCGCGCGAGCATCGCCTCGTTCGCATGGACGATCGCCGGATGGCCCGCGGCTTCCGCTGCGTCGACGTGCCGCAACGCCTGCGCCGCGATGTTCAAGGTCGCACCGCGGAACCAGACCGCGCCGGGCATGCGCTCCTCGCAGAGGGCCGCGTCGAAGGGCGTCTCCGAGCGCAGGTCGAAATGGTCCCAGATGCTGCGCCAGAACGCGTCCAGCTCCGTCACCGACCAGCCCCACAGCGACGCGTAGTCATCGAAGACCAGGCCTCGCTGCTCGTGCAGGAAGCGGCGGTAGTGGTCGATCTGCGGCGTCGGGGGCATGCGGGACTCCTTGTCGAGTCCTGACGGTAGCCGAGATCTCTCGGGCTCGCCGTCGCGCGCGTGACCGGCTCGATCGTCCGGGCTCGCTCTGCCGTACTGCGACGGCTGCAGGCCCTCACCTCTGCCCTCTCCCGCAAGCGGGAGAGGGGGCAAGAAGGCCTCAGCGCTTCGGCAGCTTGTCCGTCTCGATGTCGACGTAGGGCCAGAAGATCTGGTTGAAGAACGGCCGCCGGTAGCCGACCAGCCACGGCTGCGCGATGTCGGTCACGATGCGGTGCACGCGGAACTTCTGCGGCATGTACGCCGTCAGCAGTTTCTGCGCCTCGCGCAGCAGCGCCGCGCGTTCGGGACCGTCGGGCAGCACCATCATCTGCCGGTAGAGCTCGTCGTAGCGTTCGAGCTTGAAGCGGCCCAGGTTCTGTCCGCCGGCCGCCGGCCCGTAGAGCAGTTCCAGTCCCAGCTGCGCATCCGGCGTCGAGCTGTTGAAGCCCAGCTGCCAGATCATCAGCTGTCCCGCGCGCGCCGACTTCAGGTTCTCCGGCCACTGCGCCATGCGGATGCGCATCCGGACGCCCAGCTTGTCCATGTCGCGCTGCCACAGTTCGTCATAGGGCTTGGAACGCGAATCCGGCGAGGACGCCACCTCGAGCAGCAGCGGGCTGCCGTCGGGCTTGTCGCGCCAGCCGTCGCCGTCTTTGTCGACATAACCGTAGGTGTCGAGCAGCGCCTTGGCGCGGGCCAGGTCGTAATCGCTGTTCTCGCTCTTGTAGTCGTCCTCGTAGCCCCAGGTCCCCGGCGCGACGACGGACTGCGCCGGCACGGCCTGGAAGTGGCGGGTGGTGACGATCTCGGTCGGCACGTCCGTGGCCAGGCCGATCGCGCGGCGCAGCGCGACCTTGTCCGGCGTGTAGCCGCCGACCGTCGGGTCTTCCATGTTGAAGTAATACATCGTGCGGTCGCTCGCCAGCACGCGGTACAGCTTCATCCCCTGCCTGTCGAGGTTGGGCGCGAGCTTGCCGTGCGGGATGGCGACGTCCGCGTACTCCTCCGGCAGCTGGTAGAGGAGGTCGAACTCGCGGTTCAGGTAGGACAGCCAGCGCGGCTGGCCGGCCTCGATGATGCTGATCTCCACCGCATCCACCATCGGCAGCTTGCGGCCCTTGAAGAGCGCCGCCAGCTGCTCGCCCTCGGTGTCGCCCGGTGCGGGCTGGGCGTCGTAGACGACGTCGCGGAAGCCGGGGTTCTTCACCAGCCGGATCAGCGAGCCGCGCCGCCAGCGCTCCAGCATGAACGGCCCCGTGCCGACCGGGTGTTCCATCGTCTTGCCGGCATAGGTCTCGATGACCTCGCGCGCCACCGCGCCGTAGGTGTCGCCACCGGCCAGGTTGTAGATGAAGCGCGGCCGCGGCTCCGCCAGCTTGAACTGCAGCGTGTAGCGGTCCAGCGCGCGCACGCCCTCGACCGGCTTGTCGTAGTCGAAGGGCTTCTTCGTCTGCAGCGACGCGACCCGCAGTTCCTCCAGGCCGAGGAGGCCCTCCTGCTTGAAGCTGGAGTACAGCGGTCCCTTGGTCGCCGGGTCGTAGAAGCGCTTGAGGCTGTAGACGTAGTCCTCGGCGGTCAGCTCGCGCCGCTTGCCCTTGAAGGCCGGATCGTCGGCGAAGTAGATGCCCGGACGGATCTTGATCGTCCAGGTGCGGAAGTCCTCGGACACCTGCGGCATCTCCGCCGCCGTGTTGGGCTTGAGCTTGAACGGTCGCGCCAGGTAGTCGTAGTTGTAGAGCGACTCGAAGATGTGGGCCGTGACGATGCGCGAGTACAGGTCGCTCAGCTGCGCCGGATCGAAGCCGGTCTCGGACACGAGGAAGGCGTAGCGCAGCACCTTCTCCGGCTTGTCCGGGTTCGCGGGCGGTGCCTCGGCGGCCTTCGGGACCGGCGGCGGCGCGGCGACCGCGGACATCGCCACGGTGGCGAACAGCGCGCCTGTCGCGACGGCGAACGCCGCGGCACCCTGCATCAACGCGCCGGTCGCGCGGAGGAACGGAACGGAACGGCGTGCGCGCATGGGAGGTCGGGACCTTGCAACGTCGGGGGCTAGTGCTTGAACTTCGCGGCGGCGTCGGGATCGATGTCCACGTACTCCCACCAGTTCTGCCAGAACTGCGGACGGCGATAACCGACCAGTTGCGGCTGGGCGATGTCGGTGATGAAGCGGTGGCCGCGGTACTTGTAGGGCATGTAGGCGACCGCGTAGCGCTTGGTCTCCTCGAAGAGCTTCAGGCGTTGCGGCCCGTCGGGCAGGTGCGAGGCCTCGTCGTAGAGCTTGTCGACGGCCGGCAGCCGGAAGCGCGCGTAGTTCTGCGCGCCGATCTGGCCGCTGTACATGCGTGCCAGCGAGTCCTGGCCGTCCGGCTTGGACGCCGAGGTCGCCAGCGACCAGATCTGGTACTTGCCGGCGCGCAGCGACTTCAGGTTTTCCGGCCACTTCGCCGGCTTGAAGACGATGCGCACGCCGATCTCGTCGAGGTTCTTCCGCACGATCTCGTCGATCTGGCGCTGGAACTGTTCAGGCGTGGTCAGGCTCTCCAGCAGCAGCGGACTGCCGTCCGGCCGGTCGCGCCAACCGTCGCCGTCCTTGTCGACGTAGCCGTAGAGATCCAGCAGCGCCTTCGCGCGGGCCGGATCGAAGGTGCTCATGTCGCTCTTGAAGTCCGGGTCGTAGCCGGTCGTCCCCGGCATGTACAGCGACTGCGCCAGCATGGCCTGGCCACGCCGCACCAGACGCAGCTCGCGGCCGGCGTCGATGGCCAGGCCGATCGCGCGGCGCAGCGCGATCTTCTCCGGCGTGTAGCCGCCGACGACCGGGTCCTCCATGTTGAACACGGTGAACAGCACGTCCGACGCGACGGTCCGGTACGCGTGCTTGCCCTGCTTCTCGAGGTTGGGCGCAATCTTGCCGTTGGGCATCGCCTGGTTGATGAAGTCCTCGGGCGTGCGCTCGATGAAGTCGTATTCGCCGTTCAGGAAGGACAGCCAGCGCGGCTGGTTCTCCTCGATGACGCCGACCTCGACGCGGTCGATCATCGGCAGGCGGCGCCCCTTGAAGCGCGCCTTCAGCGCCTGGCCTTCGGCATCGTCCGGCGCGGGGTCCACTTCCTGGTCGTAGAAACGTTCGCGGTAGACCGGGTTGCGCTCCAGCACGATCAGCGAGCTGCGCCGCCACTGCTTGAGCACGAACGGCCCCGTGCCGACCGGATGCGCCATCGAGTCGCCCGGATAGGCCTCGATGACCTCGCGTGCGACGGCGCCGTACAGGTCGCCCTGCGCGAAGACTTCCATCATGCGCGGCCGCGTCTCCTTCGACCTGAGCTGCAGCGTGTAGCGGTCCAGCGCGCGCAGGCCTTCGATGGGCCTGTCGTAGTCGAAGGGCTTGCCGGACTTGCGGACCTGCTCGTGATACTCGTTGAGACCGACGAGTTCGAGTTCCTCGACCTCGCTCCAGGCCGGCGACGCCACCGCCGGATCGGCGAAGCGCTTGAACGAGTACACGTAGTCCTCGGCGGTCAGCTCGCGCGCCCTGCCCTTGAACGCCGGGTCGTCGGCGAAGCGGATGCCCGGGCGCAGTTTCACCGTCCACGTCCTGAAGTCGGCGGAGGACTCCGGCAGCGCCGCCGCGGTCAGCGGCTTCATCTTCGCGGGTCGCGCCAGCTGGTCGTAGGTGTAGAGCCCTTCGAACATGTGGGGCGTGATCATCCGCGAGTACAGGTCGGTGATCTTCGCGGGATCGAAGCCGGTCTCCGCGACGCGGAAGGCGTAGCGCAGGACCTTGGGGCCGGCGGACGACGGGGTCGCCGCCTGCGACGGCGTCTCGGGCGCGGAGGCGGCTGGCGCGGCCGAGGCCGCCGCGTGACCGGCGTTCGGGCCGGCCATCGCGAGGACGGCGGCGACGGTGGACGCGAGGACGGGCCCGCGCAGTGTCGACAGGAGGGATCGGGCGCGGGGCATCGTCACGGCGTCAGTTCACTTCTTCAGATGGGCCTTGGTCAGCGCGTCGGTGTCGATGTCGACGTACGAGTAGAAGTCGCGCTGGTACAGGTTCTTGTCGTAGCCGATGACCCAGGGTTGCGTCATGTCGGTGAAGATGCGGTGCACATGGACCTTGTAGGGCATGTAGGCGATCAGCAGCTTCTGCGCGCGGTCCATGACCGCGAGACGCTCGGGGCCGTCCGGCATGCCGTGCTGCTGGCGGTACAGCGCGTTGTATTCGGGCATGTCGAAGCGCGCCTTGTTGGACTGGCCCTTGCTGCCGACGTAACCCAGGCCGAGGAAGTTCTCGCCGTCGGGGACGTCGGCGCTCCAGCCCATGCCCCACATCTGCAGCTTGCCGGCGTTGGCGGACTTCAGGTTCTCCGGCCACTTCGCGATCTTGAAGCGGATGCGCACGTTGATCGCATCCATGTTCTTCTGCCAGAGCTCGGCCAGCTGACGGTTCTGGCCGTCGGGCTGCGTCGCGTATTCGAGCACCAGCGGGCTGCCGTCGGGCAGGTCGCGCCAGCCGTCGCCGTCCTTGTCGACGTAGCCGTACAGGTCGAGCAGCGCCTTGGCGCGCGCCCGGTCGAACTGGCTCATCTCCGACTTGAAGCCCTTGTCGTAGCCGGTCACGCCCGGCGAGATGATCCCCTGCGCCGGGATCGCCTGGCCGCGGCGCGGCAGGCGGATCTCCTGGTCCAGGTCCACGCCGAGCGCGATCGCGCGGCGCAGCGCGATCTTCTCCGGCGTGTAGCCGCCGACGACCGGATCTTCCATGTTGAAGAAGGAGACCGCGACGTCCGCGCGCTCGTAGCGGACCGCCTTCACGCCTTCCTTCACCAGGTTGGGTGCGAGCTTGTTCTGCGGCATGCCGACCGGCGCGAACTCCGCCGGCAGGTCGTCGAGCAGGTCGAATTCCTTGCGCAGGAAGGACAGCCAGCGCGGCTGGCTTTCCTCGATCACGGCGATCTCGACGCGGTCGATCAGCGGCAGCTTGCGGCCCTGCAGGCGACGCACGGCATCGGCCAGCTCGGGCTTCGCGGTGGCGACGTCCTCGTGATAACGCTCGTCGCGGTAGGTGGGATTCTTCTCGAGCACGATGCGCGAGGACCGGCGCCACTCGCCGAGCTTCCACGCGCCGGTGCCCACCGGGTGCTCCATGATCCGGTCGCCGTAGAACTCGACGACCTCGCGCGCCACGAGGCCCACCATCGGGTCGGCGAAGTGCAGCAGCATGCGCGGATCGCTGTTGGCCACGCGCATCTCGACCGTGTAGCGGTCCAGCGCGCGCAGGCCGTCGACCGGGCGGTCGTAGTCGAACGGCGTCTTGTTCTTCAGCGCCTCGGCGCGCACCTCGGACAGGCCGAGGATCTTCGCGCCCTCGAAGCGGTACAGGTGACCGCTCTTCACGCGCGGGTCGTAGTGACGCTTGATCGTGTAGATCAGGTCGTCGGCGGTGAGTTCGCGCGGCTTGCCCTTGAACGCCGGATCGTCGCTGAACAGCACGCCGCGCTTGAGCTTGAACACGAAGCGGCGCGCGTCGTCGCTGACCTCGGGCATGCCGTCGGTGACGGCGGGCTCGAGCCGGTAGGGACGGCCCAGGTAGCTGTAGCGCAGCGGCGCGTCGAAGATGCCGGCGGTGATGTTGCGCGAGTACAGGTCGGTGACCTGGGCGGGATCGAAGCCGGTCTCCGCCACGCGGATCGCGTAGCGCAGCACCTTGGGCGCGGGCGCCGTGGCCGCGGGCGTGGCGTCATCGGCGGCCCGCGCGCTCGACGGGATCGCCGTGAACGTCGCCAGGATCGCCAGCGATGACGCGAGAGATGCCGAAAGTAAGAGCGCCTGGGATCGTGTCCCGGCCATGCCGCGTCGCATCTGGATGCCGTCCTTGAATTCGAAAGCGCGCCAGTCTAGTGGGCGATGTCCGCGCCCGCCATGCCAACAACCCCGAGACCGCGAACGCGCGGGCGACAGGGGCGCATTGCGGATGAACGCCCCTGCTTCCACGAGCATGCTTCATCAGTTTTCTCCGATGGATTCAGGGCAAATGCCGGGTCGGGGCCTGCAGGCGCTCACGTAGACTCGCGCGTGGTTTTCGACCCTCAGGCCCCGGCCGTCACAAGCGTCCGGGGTTTGTCTTTATCGGTCGCCGGGTTCGACATCGGGCACGGCGGCGCTTGCTTGGAGTCCCGCGCGTATGGCGGCCTATCTCATCAGGCGCCTGTGGCAAATGATCCCCACCTTGCTGGGCGTCGTGCTGCTGGTGTTCTTCCTCTTCAAATGGTTCGGCGGCGATCCCGCCGAAGTGCTGGGCGGCCTGAACGCCAGCCAGGACCAGATCGAGGCCATCCGCGATCAGCTCGGACTGAACAAGCCGGTGTGGGAACAGCTGCTGATCTTCCTGCAGCAGATCGTCACCTTCGACTGGGGCAAGAGCTGGGCGACCAACGAGTCGGTGGCCAACCTCTTCGCCACGCGCATGCCCGCCACGCTGACGGTGATGCTGCCCATCCTCGTGCTCGAAGTGATCCTCGCGATCCCGTTCGCGCTGGCCGTCGCCTACATGCGCGGCAGCCTCACGGACCGCGCGGTGATGATCCTCACGACGGTGGCGGTGTCGATCTCGCTGCTGGTCTACGTGATCGTGGCGCAGTACTTCTTCGCCTTCCGCCTGGGCTGGTTCCCGGTGCAGGGCTGGAGCGACTCGCTGTGGACCAACCTCACGACCTACGCGCCGCTGCCGGTGCTGGTCGCGGTGGCGGTCGCGCTGTCGCCGTACACGCGGCTGTACCGCACCTTCTTCCTCGACGAGATCGGTCATGAGTACGTGCGCACCGCGCGCGCCAAGGGCCTGACCGAGAAGACCATCCTGCTCAAGCACGTGCTGCGCAACGCGATGATCCCGATCATGACCAACATCTCCGTGGCGCTGCCCGGCGTGTTCGTCGGCTCCTTCCTGCTGGAGGTCTTCTTCTCCATCCCGGGCCTGGGTCGCGAGATCCTGCTGGCCGTCAACCGCAACGACTATCCGGTGATCCAGGCCTTCGCGATCTACATCGCGGCGCTGACGATGGTGGTCAACCTGATCACCGACCTCCTCTACAAGCTGGTTGACCCCCGGGTGGTCCTCAAATGAGCGCAGTGCTGTCCAATCAAACGGCGGCCGCGAAGCCGCAACGCTCGCGCGGCGTCTGGTACGCCTCCTGGCGACGCCTGAGGTCCGACAAGCTCGGCATGTTCGCGATGGTCGTCGTCGCGCTGTCGCTGCTGCTGGTGCTGGCCGCCGGCCTGGGCCTGGTGGCCCGCGACTGGCAGAAGGAGACCGGCGTGCCCAACGCGCCGCCGTCCTTCATGGGTCCCGCGCCGGCCGAAAGCGCCGGCGCCATCGCGCAGCCCAAGGGCCCGAACGTCGACCTGAGCGACATCGACCCGCTCGCGCCCAAGTACGCCGAGTGGGCCGAGAAGGCCAAGCAGTACAAGACCGACGAGGCGCCGCGCGCCGAGACGCTGCCCTTCGGCGGCGACCGCCTGGGCCGCGACGTGCTGGCCAAGGCGATCAAGGGCGCCGAGATCTCCATCATGGTCGGCGTGCTGGCCGCGCTGGTGGCCACGCTGATCGGCACCGTGCTGGGCGCGCTCTCGGGCTTCTACGGCGGAAAGGTCGGCGACTTCCTGGAATGGGTCTACAACGTCTTCACGGCGATGCCCAACATCCTGCTGATCTTCGCCTTCGCGGTCGTCTTCGGCCGCGGCGTGCTGCCGGTGGTGATGATCCTGGGCCTGGCGGGCTGGACCGGCATCTACCGCCTGGTGCGCGCCGAGTTCATGAAGCACTCGGTGCGCGAATACGTCCGCAGCGCCGAGGCCATCGGCGCGAGCAAGAGCTCGCGCATGTTCAAGCACATCCTGCCCAACGTCTCGCACGTCGCGCTGGTGCAGCTCTCGCTGCACGTGGTGGGCTTCATCAAGAGCGAGGTCATCCTGTCCTACCTGGGCCTGGGCGTCAGCGTGGACCAGGTGTCCTGGGGCACGATGCTGGCCGAGGCGCAGAGCGAGCTGATCCTGGGCTACTGGTGGCAGCTGGCCGCGGTGACCGGCTTCATGGCGATCTTCGTCACGGCCTTCGCCCTCTTCACGGATGCGCTGCGCGACGCGCTCGATCCCAAACTGCGCGGTCTGGAGTAACGCCATGCTGTTGAGCATTCAAGACCTGAAGGTCGCCTTCCGCAT
The DNA here is from genome assembly GCF_050632145.1 of Roseateles chitinivorans. GTDB lineage: Bacteria > Pseudomonadota > Gammaproteobacteria > Burkholderiales > Burkholderiaceae_C > Roseateles > Roseateles chitinivorans_B. The sequence goes on along the minus strand of NZ_CP192577.1, from coordinate 1,801,562 downwards.
GGGCAAGGTCGACGGCGTCATGCAGCGCCAGCTGGCCGTCAAGGGCGTCAGCTTCGACATCCCCGAGAACGGCACGGTCGCGCTGGTGGGCGAGTCCGGCTCGGGCAAGAGCGTCACGGCGATGTCCATCCTCAACCTGCTGCCCGACAACGCCGAGCGTACCGGTGCGATCCTGTTCCAGGGCCGCGACCTGCTGAAGACCTCGCTGCGCGAGCTGCAGTCGGTGCGCGGGCGCGAGATCGCCTGCGTGTTCCAGGATCCGATGAGCTCGCTGAACCCGGTGTTCCCGGTCGCGGACCAGATCATGGAGCCGCTGATCAAGCACCTGGGCATGAGCCGGCGCCAGGCGCTTGTGCGCGCCGAGGAGCTGCTCAACGAGGTCGGCATCCCCGACCCGAAGCGCCGCCTGAAGAGCTATCCGCACGAGATGTCCGGCGGCCAGCAGCAGCGCGTGATGATCGCGGTCGCGCTGGCCTGCAGCCCCAAGCTGTTGATCGCCGACGAGCCGACCACGGCGCTGGACGTCACCATCCAGCGCCAGGTGATGGAGCTGCTCGCGCGCCTGAAGGAATCGCACAAGATGAGCATGCTGTTCATCTCGCACGACCTCGGCGTGGTGGGCGAGATCGCCGACCAGGTCGTCGTCATGCGCCACGGCGAGATCCGCGAGAAGGCGCCGGTGGCCGACATCTTCCACCGGCCGCAGGACGCCTACACGAAGGCGCTGCTGGCCTGCCGGCCGTCGCTCACCGAGAACCCGGCGCGCCTGATGGTCATCGACGACCACATCGCGGGCCGCTCGGTCTCCGACCGCACGGGCAAGGCCAAGGATCCGGCCGCGCCGGTGATCCTCGAGGTCAAGGGCCTGAAGAAGAGCTTCTTCTTCAAGTCCGGGCTGTTCAGCAAGACCGAGTTCAAGGCGGTCAAGGGCGTCGACTTCCAGCTGCGCAAGGGTCACACCCTGGGCGTGGTCGGCGAGTCCGGCTCCGGCAAGACGACGATGGGCCTGACGCTGCTGCGACTGCACGAGCCCACCGGCGGACAGGTGCTCTTCGAGGGCCAGGACCTGCTGAAGATGAACGGGCCGGACTGGCAGAAGATGCGCCGCCGGATCCAGGTCGTGTTCCAGAACCCGTATGCCTCGCTGAACCCGCGCTTCACGATCTCGCAGACGCTGCTGGAGCCGATGGAGATCCACGGCATCGGCAAGAGCCATGACGAGCGCATCGCCACGGCCAGCGCGCTGCTGAAGAAGGTCGGCCTGGACGAGTCGGCGCTGCACAAGTACCCGCACGAGTTCTCCGGCGGCCAGCGCCAGCGCATCGCGATCGCGCGCTGCCTGACGCTGCAGCCGGAGGTGCTGGTGCTGGACGAGGCCGTCTCGGCGCTGGACGTCTCGGTCCAGGCCCAGGTGCTGAACCTGCTGAAGGACCTGCAGGACGAATTCGGCCTGAGCTACATCTTCATCAGCCATGACCTGGCGGTGGTGAAGTTCATCTCCGACGAGGTGCTGGTGATGCAGCACGGCGACGTCGTCGAACAGGCCGATGCCCGCGCGCTGCTGGCCGCTCCGAAGCAGGAGTACACGAAGCGTCTGCTGGGCGCCGTTCCCCGCGGATACCAGGGCACGGAGCCGACGGCGAGCGTCGCCTGAGCCGGACGGACAGGGGCCCCTTTTCGGAACTCAAGGAGGGAATTCGCTTGCCGGGAGGCAAGCGAAGGAGGAGATGGAGAAAAGGGGCCCCTGTTCGTCCGGCTCCCGCTCGGTCTCCCGCCCGCCTGCCCGATGCACCAAAACCGAACTTTCCACAAGCGCGAAGACTAGGCCCCTCGCTCACGCGGGCCGGGCGCCTGCTCCTCCTCGCAGCGATGGCTAGAATGGCCAGCAAGTTTTGTGCCGTCAGGATCCCCCATGTCGCTTCGCCGCCCCCTGCTGTTGTCGACCGCGCTCGCGCTGGCCCTGGCCGCGCCTTTGTCGCAGGCCGCCAAGGAGGACCGCGCCAAGCCATTGAACCTGGTCTTCGACCGTGAAGGCGCGATCGACAAGGTCAAGCAGCGGTCCGAGTTCAACGGCAACGTGATCATGACCAAGGGCTCGATGGAGCTGCGCGCCGACCGGATGGACGTGCAGGAGACCAGCGACGGCTACTACCAGGCCTACGCCAACGGCACCTCCGCCAAGCAGGTCCATTTCCGCCAGGACCGTGACACCCCGGGCGAGCGCATCGAGGGCCGGGCCGACCAGATCGAATACGACACCCGCACCGAGACCATCCGCCTGGTCGGCAACGCCGAGGCGCGGGTGATGCAGGGCGACCAGCTGAAGCAGGCGTTGTCCGGCGCCACGCTGAACTACGACAACCGCACCGAGCGCCTGGTCGTCGAGACCGGCGCCGGTTCGCCGCATCCGAGCGGCCGCGGCCGCGTCGTGCTGATGCCGCGCAACGCCCCCAGTGAGCCGCCGCCCGCCAGCAGCGCCCCGCTGCCGTTGCGCCCCAGCATCAACCTGACGCCTCGCCAGTCCCCCCAGCAATGACGGAAGCCAGCACGAATCCCTCCCGGAGCCGCCTGCAGGCCTGGGGCCTGCAGAAGTCCTACGGCGTCAGGAAGGTGGTCAAGGACGTCCACCTCGACCTGCACAGCGGCGAGGTGATCGGTCTGCTCGGTCCGAACGGCGCCGGCAAGACGACCAGTTTCTACATGATCGTGGGCCTGGTCCGTGCCGATGCCGGCGAGATCCAGATCGACGGCCAGCCGGTGCAGACCCTGCCCATCCACCAGCGCGCGCGCATGGGGCTGAGCTACCTGCCGCAGGAAGCGTCGATCTTCCGCAAGCTCAACGTCGAGGAGAACATCCGCGCCGTGCTCGAGCTGCAGCTCGACGACAAGGGCAAGGCCTGGCCCTCGTCGCGCATCGACGCGGAACTGGACAAGCTGCTCAACGAGTTGTCGATCGAGAAGCTGCGCGACACGCCCGCGCCGGCGCTGTCCGGCGGCGAGCGCCGCCGCGTCGAGATCGCCCGCGCGCTGGCCACGCAGCCGCGCTTCATCCTGCTGGACGAGCCCTTCGCCGGCGTCGACCCGATCGCGGTGCTGGAGATCCAGCGGATCATCCGTTTCCTGAAGCAGCGCGGCATCGGCGTGCTGATCACCGACCACAACGTGCGCGAGACGCTGGGCATCTGCGACCGCGCCTACATCATCAGCGAAGGGGCGGTGCTCGCCGAAGGCACGCCCCAGCACATCGTCGAGCATCAGGACGTGCGCAGGGTCTACCTCGGCGAACACTTCAAGATGTAAGGGCCGGGAGTCGACATGAGGCCGACGCTACAGGTACGCCTGTCCCAGCATCTTGCGCTGACGCCTCAGCTGCAGCAGTCCATCCGTCTGTTGCAGCTGTCGACGCTGGAGCTCCACCAGGAGGTGGAGCAGATGCTCGCGAGCAATCCATTGCTGGAGACGGACGAGGAGTTCGACGCCCCGCTGCCGACCGCGACGCAGGAGCGCCTGACCGAGCGCGAGGAACGCGAGGAGCGCGTCGCGCAGATCGAGTCGGACGCGCCCGCCGGGGACACGCCGGCCGGTGAAGAGATGCGGGCCGAGGAATTCGGCACCACCGAGCGCGACGACTGGGAGAACGGCACCGAGCGCGACGACTTCGACGGCATCCGCGAGACGCCCGGCAGCGCGTCGTCGTCCTCCGGTGACGACGACGAGCGGCCCGAGACGGAAGCGCCCGACGAATCGCTGCAGGACGTGCTGCGCGGCCAGATCCCCGGCATGAACCTCAGCGCGGTCGACCGCGCGGCGCTGCTGGCGTTGATCGAATCGCTCAACGAGGACGGCTACCTCGAGGATCCGCTCGAGGAGATCGTCGTCGCGATCCTCGGCGAGGACGCGGATCTGGAACAGCGCGACGAGCTGCTCGACCGTTTCAAGGTCGCGCTCAAGTGGCTGCAGTCGATGGAGCCGGCCGGCGTCGGCGCGCGCGACCTCGGCGAATGCCTGGAGCTGCAGCTGCGCACGCTGCCGCGCTCGCCCGAGCAGGCGCTGGCGATCGTGATCTGCCGCCGGCACCTGGACCTGCTCGCCAAACGCGACTGGCGCCGGCTGATGTCCTTGACCGGGGCCGACGAGGAGCTGCTGCGCGATGCGCAATCGCTGATCGCCGGCCTCGAGCCCAAGCCCGGCCGCCGCTATGCGCGCAGCGAGAACCGGCCGGTCATTCCTGACGTGATCGTGCAGAAGTCCGGACGCAACTTCCGCGTGTCCATCAATCCGGACGTCCTGCCCAAGCTGCGCATCAACGATCTCTACGCGCAGGCGCTGCGCGCCACGCGCGGCGGCGTCAGCAACTCGCCGCTGGGCGGGCAGCTGCAGGAGGCGCGCTGGTTCATCAAGAACATCCAGCAGCGCTTCGACACGATCCAGCGCGTCAGCGAGGCGATCGTCGAGCGGCAGCGCGGGTTCTTCACGCACGGCGAGCTGGCGATGAAGCCGCTGGTGCTGCGCGAGATCGCCGACGAACTGGGGTTGCATGAGTCGACGATCTCGCGGGTGACGACCTCGAAGTACATGGCGACACCGTGGGGCACGTTCGAGCTGAAGTATTTCTTCGGTTCCAGCCTGTCGACCGAGGCCGGCGGGAATGCGTCCAGCACGGCGGTGCGCGCGCTGATCAAGCAGTTCATCGCGGCGGAGAACACGGCGAGCCCGCTGTCGGACAGCCAGCTCTCGACCATGCTCGGCGAGCAGGGCATCACCGTGGCGCGACGCACCGTCGCGAAGTACCGCGAGGCGCTCAAGCTCGCACCGGCCAATCTGCGCAAGTCGCGCTGACGCCCCGACGATCGTCGGTGGGACAATCGACGGCTTGATCCCTCCGGGCGCCGCGGCGCCCGCTTCACGCTGCACGCACGATGTCCGAATCCGCCTATCACCTGTTCCTGCCCTGCGCTGCCGGCGTCGAAGACTGGCTGGAGGCGGAGGTGCGCGACATCCTCGGCCCGGACGATTGCCTGCAGGGCCCGAAGGCCTTCCGCGGCGGCGTCGGCCTGTACGGCACGCTCGCGGCAGTGATGCGGCTCAACCTGCACAGCCGGCTCACGCAGCGCGTGCTGATCGAGGTCGCGCGCGAGGAGTACCGCCACGAGGACGACATCTACGCGATCGCGCGCACCGTCGACTGGACGCGCTGGATCACGCCACAGCAGACGCTGCGCGTCGACACGACCGCGCAGCGCTCGCCGCTGCACAGCCTGAACTTCGCGACGCTGCGGGTGAAGGACGCCGTCTGCGACATCCTGCGCGACGCCACCGGCGAGCGGCCGAGCGTCGACACGCGCTGGCCCGACCTGCCGCTGCAGCTGCATCTGACCGAGGACCTGGCGACGGTCTACGTCGACAGCTCGGGTGAATCGCTGTTCAAGCGCGGCTGGCGCGAGGACAAGGGCGATGCGCCGCTGAAGGAGACGCTGGCGGCGGCGATGCTGGCCGCGGCGGGCTGGAAGGGCACGCGCGAGGCGGGCGGCGCGCTGCACGATCCGTGCTGCGGCTCGGGCACGATCCCGGTGGAAGCGGCGACCATCGCCTGCAACATCGCGCCGGGCATCCAGCGCCGTTTCGCGTTCGAGAAGCTGAAGCCGTTCCAGTCGCTGCTGCCGGCCTGGCGCGCGATCAAGGAAGAGGCCCGCGCGGCCGAGCGCCCCTCCGCAGTGCCGATCTTCGCGAGCGATGTGTCGTTCCGGATGGTCGACTTCGCGCGACGCAACGCGGAGCGTGCCGGCGTGGCGCAGTACATCCAGTTCAACGGCGGTGACGCGCTCGAGCGTCCCGCGCCGGCTTTGCCGGACGACATGGCTGGCACGCTGATGCTGAACCCGCCTTACGGCGAGCGGATCGAGGTCCGCGGCAAGGCCGGCACGCAGCGCCTGGACGGCGGCGCGCTGTCCGAAGAGCGCGACGCGGGCGACGACTTCTTCCCGCGTCTCTCGGCGCATTGGAAGCGCGCGTACACGCAGCATCCGGCCGGATGGACCGCGTGGCTGCTGTGCCCGGAAATGAAGTTGCCGAGCAAGATGCGACTCAAGGAGTCGCGCCGCATCCCGATGTGGAACGGACCCATCGAATGCCGGCTCTTCAAGTTCGACCTCGTCGCCGGCTCGGCTCGCAAGCAGAACGCAGGGAACACTGACTCCGACGAGTAACTCCGCCGAAGGTGGGCCCCCTTGCTGGGGATGAGTCTCACCCGACGATGCGATTTCTTTTCGAGGGAATGATCGAGATGATTCACACAGATCTGGGACCCGAACTGGAGGCCATCGTGCTGAGTCTGATCGAGAACGGAAAGTATTCGTCGCGCACGCAGGTGCTGCGCGAGAGTGAGGAGCTGAAGGGCTGGCGGGATGCTCAAGCACAAGCGTTCAAGGAGCTGCTTGAGAGCAGGCTGTCGACGCCGTCTTCAGAGTACATCCCCGTAGAAGAGGCTTTTGACCGCCTTTACCGGGAATTGGGAATCAAGGGCGACCGCAGCGCATGAAGGTCAGCCTCCACCCGGAGGCGTGGGCGGACTTGCGGTCAATACACCAGTACATCGCGCGCAAGAACAAGCGGCGTGCAGATTCTTTCATCGGGGAACTGCACGAAAAGATCGCGGGCCTCGGCCACATGGCCGAGTCATATCCCGTGATCTCAGGCTTCGAGACAGCCGGCTTTCGCCGCCGCACGCACGGCAACTATCGAATCTTCTATCGCATCCTCGACGACGACAACGTCGAGGTCACACACGTCATGCAGATGTCGCGAGACCACCAATCACTGCTGGCCTCGTGGGAGCGGTCGTGAGATTGGAAATGGATCGACAAATGGATGCACAGCAAACGGAAGCAATGCGCTTGCAGCGGGAAGAGCGGCTTCGCGAGTTCAAAGCCTCACTCGATCGCGGCATCGACGACTCCGACAACAATCGCGGGCGCCCGATGAAGGATGTCGTCGACGAACTGCTGGCCAGCCTCGCCTCAGGCTTCGCTGAGCGCCAGCCAGCCGAGCACAGCGAGCGGCGCAGTGTCGGCCCGCAGGATCCTGGGACCGAGCTTCGCAGCGCTGAATCCGCGTGAGCGGGCGGACTGCTCTTCGGCCTCGCTGAGTCCGCCCTCGGGGCCGCTGAGGACGGTGATGCGTTGCGTATCGCTCGATGACGACGTCAGCGCCGACAGCGGCTGCGCAGCCACAGGGCTCAGCAGCCATCGCTGCTCGTCGGCTTCGGCGGGTAGCTCGGCGAGCCAGGCCGCCAACGTCTTCACCGGCGCGACCTGCAAGGGCTTCGAACGACCACACTGCTCGGCCGCCGCAATCGCGACGCCTTGCCAGTGCGCGCGCTTCTTGTCCGCGCGTTCACCGTTGAGGCGCAGCACGGAGCGCTCGCTCATCAGCGGCTGGATCGCCACCGCGCCGAGCTCGCAGGCTTTCTCGACGATGCCGTCCATCCGGTCGTTGGCCGGCATCACCACGGCCAGCGTCACCGCGCGCTTGAGCTCGCGATCCACCGCCTGACGCGACTTCAGCGCGACGCGGACTTCGCTGCGCCCCATCGCCGTGACCGCCGCGGTCCACTCGTCCCCGCTGCCGTCGAACAAGGTGACCTCGTCCCCCGGCTGCAGCCGCAGCACCTGCACATGACGCGCCGCCCCGGAGGGCAGCGCCAATTCAACGTCGAGCCCGACCGCACCCAGCGGCTGCTCGACAAACAACCTCGCCGCCAACGTTCACCCCTTGTGCTTGCCCACCCAGGCCGCGAAGGTCGTCAGGACCTTGCGCAGGAAGGCTTCCGTCTCCGGCTTCGCGAAGCTGCCGTCGTCCTTGAACATCTCGGCCGCGCCGCCGAGGTAGACCTCCGGCGACGGCAGCAGCGGCGTGTTCAGGCAGGCCAGCACCTGGCGCAGATGGTGGTTCGCGCCGAAGCCGCCCAGCGCACCCGGAGACAGCGTGAACACCGCCGCCGGCTTGCCGTCGAAGGCGCTCTGACCGTACGGCCGCGATCCCACGTCCAGCGCGTTCTTCAGCGCGCCGGGGATCGAGCGGTTGTATTCGGGACTCACGAACAGCACCGCGTCGGCGGACTTCACCGCCTTGCGGAAGTCGACCCACGCCGCCGGCGGATCGGCCGCGTCGTCTTCGTTGTAGAAGGGCAGCGCGCCGATCTCGACGATCTCGAGCTTCAGCTCAGCCGGGGCGATGTGGGCCAGCGCGAGGGCCAGCTTGCGGTTGAACGACGCCTTGCGCAGGCTGCCGACCAGCACCGCGACGCGGTAGGACGTGGACATGGAGGGGCTCCCAACAATGGAAGGACCGCCTCCACGAGGTCAGGCGGTCCGGTTCAGTTGAACCCCAGTGTCGCACGCAGCTCGTGCGCTGCGGCGTCGCCCTTGGCGGCGCGCACACGGTCGATGATGTCCAGCGCCAGGGTCTGCAACTGGTTGATGTCGGCGCATTGCTCGACCTCCAGCGCGATCTTGTAGCCCTTCAGCAGCCCCTGCTGCTTGGCGAAGGTGCTCAGCGCGGTGTACAGCTCCTGGAAGGGCAGCGACGACGTCGGTGCCCCCGCCAGCCGCGACGCCGCGGAACGCGAGGCCGAAGCGCCGCTCATCCGCGACGACGGTCCGCCCGTTCCCATCGGGGTCGCGATCGATGCCGGGCCCATGGGCCGCGACAACGGCGCACCGGCCGTCACCTTCACCAGTTGATGCTGCACCAGCAGTTCGAGATCCGTCGGCGCGGCGCCTTGCACCACGCCCACCCAGTCACCGCCGGACTTGCTGGCGTCGATCACCAGCAACAGGTTGCGCGCCACGCGCGCCTGCACCAGCGCGCGCGACTTGATCTCCGCCCTCCCGGCCTCTGTCTTTTCGTAGCGTTCTTCGAGCACGGCCTTGCCTCCTCCACAGGAGGGCGAACTTTAGGGCGTCAAGGGCGGGTTTCGCCCAAGTGCAATCCCTAAAACTGCTACCGACTGCTACTTCTTGTCGCGCAATTCACGACGCAGCACCTTGCCAACCGGCGTTTTTGGCAGTTCGGTCCGGAATTCGATGATCCGCGGGCGCTTGTAGCCGGTCAGGTTGGCCTCGCAGAAGGCCTTCACATCGGCTTCGGTCAGCGCCGGGTTGCGGCGCACGATCACGACCTTCACCGCCTCGCCGGCCTTCTCGTCGGGCACCCCGACCGCGGCGCACTCGGCCACGCCCGGCATCTGCGTCAGCACGTCCTCGATCTCGTTCGGATAGACGTTGAACCCGCTGACCAGGATCATGTCCTTCTTGCGGTCGACGATGCGGAAGAAGCCGCGCTCGTCCACCGTGCCGATGTCGCCGGTGCGGAAGTAACCGTCGGACGTCATGACCTTGGCGGTCTCGTCCGGCCGCTGCCAGTACCCGGCCATCACCTGCGGACCGCGGATCGCGATCTCGCCGGCGCTGCCGGACGGGACCTCGTTGCCGTCGTCGTCGAGCAGCGTGACCTCGGTGCCGGACAGCGGCAGGCCGATCGAGCCCGTGTAGGCCGTGCTGTCCGTCGGGTTGCAGCACGCGACCGGCGACGTCTCCGACAGGCCGTAGCCTTCGACGATCGGGCAGCCGGTCTTCTCCAGCCACAACCGCGCCGTGGCCTGCTGCACGGCCATGCCGCCGCCGACCGAGATCACCAGCCCGCTCCAGTCCACCGTGTTGAACTGCGCATGGTTGGCCATCGCCATGAAGAGCGTGTTGACCGCCGGCAGGCTGTGGATCTTGTGGCGGCTGAGTTCCTTGAACACCGCCGGCAGGTCGCGCGGGTTGGGGATCAGCACGTTGCAGCCGCCGACGCGCATCGACAGCATCAGATTCGTGGTGAAACCGAAGATGTGATACAGCGGCAGCGCGCAGACGCTCATCAGCTGTTCATCGGCCGGCTTCTTCTTCAGTGCGGGCTGATACCAGGCTTCGCACTGCAGCGTGTTGGCCACCAGGTTGCGATGCAGCAGCACCGCGCCCTTGGACACCCCGGTCGTGCCGCCGGTGTACTGCAGCACCGCGATGTCGTTGGGGCCGACCGCCGGACGCTTGTAGCTCTGACCGCGTCCCTTCGAGACCGCGTCGTTGAAGCGCACGGCCGAGGGCAGCTCGAAGGCCGGCACCAGCTTCTTGACCTTGCGCACGACGTAGTTGACGACCATGCCCTTGGCGAAGCCCAGCATGTCGCCCATCGCCGCGAGCACGATGTGTTTCGTCGGCACGTTCGCGAGCACCTGCTGCAGCGTGGCGGCGAAGTTCTCGACGATGACGATCGCCTTCGCGCCGGCGTCCTTGAGCTGGTGCTCCAGCTCGCGCGGCGTGTACAGCGGGTTGACATTCACCACGACGTAGCCGGCGCGCAGCACGGCCGCGACGGCGACCGGGTACTGCGGCATGTTGGGCATCATGATGGCGACGCGATCGCCCTTCTCCAGGCCCAGGCCCTGCAGGTACGCGGCCAGCGCGCGCGAGGCCTCGTCGATCTGCGCGAAGCTGACCGACTTGCCCAGCATCTTGTACGCGGGGCGCTCCGGGAACTGCTTGAACGCCGCTTCCATCAGCTCGACGAGCGAGGGATAGACGTCCGCATCGATCTCGGCAGGCACTCCCGCCGGATAGTGCTTCAGCCAGTTCTTCTCCATTGTTCTGTCTCCAAGGTACGGCGCGGATTCTCGCCGATCGCCATCGGCGCCCCATCAGGGGATTCGATAGACCGCACAAAGTGGAGAGATGACTCCAGAACACGCAGGAAACAGCGTCGATGCGACGCGATGGCGGGCCTGCCCCGTGCCTGCGCGCGCGAAGCCGCTTCCCGCGACCGTTCCCATGTCTCGTTCCCGCCTCGGCGGGACAGGTCTCACGGGCCGACGCGCAGCGGCAGTCGCAGCAGCAGTTCGGTGCCGCCCTCGACGGGCGCCTCTTCCGGCGATCGCCAGTCGATCTCGGCCGAGATCCGTTCCGCGCGGCGACGCATGCCGCGCAGCCCGTTGCCCTGACGCAGGTCCGCGGCCATCCCGCGGCCGTTGTCGACGATCGACAGCAAGACCTGCCCCCGCGCCTCGTCGACGCGCGTGGAGAAGCGGACCCGCGTCGCGTCGGCGTGATGGATGACGTTGCTGAGCGCCTCCTGCACGATGCGGATCAGCTCTCGCCCGCCGGTGCCGCGCAGTGTCGGCAGCAAGGGCACGTCCGTCAGTTGCCAGTCGAGCTCGAGTCCGGCGTCCTGCAGGCGCGGCGCCATCCGGTGCCGCAGGTTGGCCAGCAGCAGCGTGAGGTCGCCGTCCGTGACGGCGAGCGCATCGACGGTCAGGCGCATCTCGCGGATGCACTCGTCGAGCTGTTCGACCAGCGATTGCGACGGCACGCCGCGCTCCGCACACAGCCGCGCGGTCACGAGCTGCGAACCGAGGCCGTCGTGCATCTCCTGCAGCAGCCGCTCGCGTTCCTGCGCGGCGCTGCGTTTGCGCTCGCTGTCCTGCAGGTCCTCCCATCGATCCTGCAGCTCGCGGGTGCGCGCGTCGAGCGCCTGTTCGAGCCGGATGCGCGCCATCGCCTCGTCGCGCAGCGAGCCGACGAAGCGCCGCTGCAGCGCCACGCCGGCGATCGCGATCAGCACCGCGTGTCCGACGACGTTGAGGTCGACCACGCTCATCTGCCTGGACAGCACGAGCGCGAACCAGCTCACATAGAGCCAGACCCAGGCCGACAGCGCCACCGCACAGGCGCCGACCAGCGGGGCGCGGCGGGGTGTCGCGAGCGCGGCGCGGGCCGCCAGCACCGTGGCGGCGCCCAGCACCATGGCGCGACTGCCGAGGGCCCACCAGGGCCAGGGATGGTGGAAGTCGGTCCAGCTCCAGCCGAGGAAGGCGGCGGCGCCGTCGATCACGATGCCGAGCACCAGATAGGCGACGGCCATCTTCTCCGGCCATCGCGCGCCGACGCCCGACAGCCGCGCCACCAGGAACAGCAGGCCCGCCTTCGAGATCACGTCGGCCAGATCCAGCACCACGCGCCACCAGGGCGCGGGGAAGAGCGCGCCGTTGAGCAGGTAGGGCGACAGCAGCAGCGCGGTGCACAGGCAGAACAGACCGGTCACGCCATACAGCCATTCCTGGCGCAGGGCGAGCGAGACCATCAGCATGAACGCGCCGATCACCAGGCCGGCCAGCGCCGTCGTCACGCGGATCACCTGCCAGAAACGGCGACCTTCCTGCAATGCGCGGATCTGCCCGGACGGGCCCAGCAGCGGCGCGGACAGTCCGGCGCCCTCGAAGCCTGGACGCGCCAGGCGCAGGCTGAGCCGGTGTTCGCCGGCGGGCAGCATCGCGGGCGGGATGCTCACCTGCAGGCGTCGTCCCGCGAGCAGCAGGCCGCGCTGCGCGAGATCGTCCTCATCCTCGGCCGCGTAGCCACTGCCGGGGCTGGACGTCGCGATCAACTGCCCGTCCAGATACACCGTCGCCGCGGGACGATGCTGGATCACCAGCCAGTACGGCGCCTCGGCGGCCCGGTCCAGCCGGAAGTCGATGGCGAACCAGAGCGGGCCTGGGGCGTCCGTGTCGTGGACCTGGACCGGCAACGCGACCACATGCCCCGGCGCGAGGGGCACGGCCGGCGTGCTCGGGATCGTCGACGGCATCGGCGTCGGCGTGGCCGTCGGATTCAAGGGCCGGGACACGACGGCCGATGCGGCGGGCTCCGTCGACGGCGGACCGGCCGGCACGCGTATGCCAGGGAGCACACCGGGCACCTGCGCCGGATCACGCGCATCGCCCCGGAGCACGCGGGCCTCGGTCAATCGCAGCACCTGGTCCGGCATCGCCGTGCCGTACTGCTGGGAGAACAGATGGACGACCCAGAGCGCCAGCAACGGCAGCGCCACCAGCAGCGCGAGCCGCCGGATCGACACCGTCGCTGCTGCCGGACGGCCCGCCATCGATCGGGTGAATACCGCCAAATCGCCCCCACGCGGCACATGAAAGGGAACGGCCGGCCCCGCAAGAGGCCGGCCGCGGCAGATGCTAGGTCATCGTGGGTGTCGGCGACACCTCGGACCTAGGGGCGGGTCGGCGACGCTCAGATCACGGCGCCATCGGGGCGCAGCTGAAGGTCGATCCGGCCATAGTCGCTGAGGTTGCCTGCCTGATCGATCTGTTGGACGGTGACACGAACCAATCCTGCATAGTCTTCGCTCGGCAGATGGAGATCCGCCTTCGAGATCGTGTCGCCGGATCCATAGTGGAACATGTGATCGAAGCCGGCCGAGAACACCCAGGTCGCGCCCGGCTCCAGCCCGGTGACCCGCAGCGAGGGATCGGACGTCAGGAGATCGGTGTTGCTGGCGCCGGTGTCGTGGATCAGCGCCAGATGCGGCGCCTCAGGCTTGGTGTCGTCGATCGTGAACTGACGCTGCGTGAGGGTCTGGTGACCGGCCGCGTCCTGTGTCCGGATGGACAGCGTATGCAGGCCCTCACCGGGCAGTTGCTCCTTGCGGATCGTGCCGTCACCCAGCGCGTTCCAGGCGCCACCGTCCCATCGGTACTCCCCATTCGAGGCGTTGAACACCAGGATCGTTCCGGACTGCGTATAGGCCGTGTTCCAGAGCGACGAGATCGCCGGATCGCTCGGGATCTGGATCATCGCCGTGCCAGCAGGCAGCGACGGTGTCGGATCCGGATCGCCCACCGTGTAATGGAGATGACTCGACGGACCGACATTGCCCGCGGCGTCGATGAATCGCACTTCCAGGTCGATCACGCCGGGGCCGTTGCTGTAGATGCGGGGGAGTTGTCCCCGAGCCGCTCGTCCACCCAGTTCCCTCCGTTGACGCGGGACTGGAAGTCCAGGCCCAGCAGATCCGGACCGGAAATGACCACCCGGCCGTCGGTGGTCACATGGTCCGTCGCGCTCGGGCCGTCATCGTGGAAAAGCGCGAGCGTCGGCGCCACCGGCGGTGTCGCGTCGAGGGTCACCTCGACCTTCCTCAGGCCCTCGTTGCCGGCCAGATCGGTCTCGCGCAATTCCAGCAGATGCTTGCCGTCGGCCCCGAACGTGCTCAAGGGGAGATGGCCGTCGACGGGCGCCTCCCGCCATGCCCCGCCATCGATGCGGTAGGACAGGCTGTCCTGATGACGGGCGCCGAGACTGTGGAGGCTGATCGTGAAGTCATCCAACGCATTGAGGCTCACCTGGTCCGGTCCGGCCCCCCTGGCTGCCGCTGCCTGCTGGAGGAGGTCCAGTTGGGGACCAGCCCTTCCTGGTCCAGCGTGAACGTCAGCGTCGCCGCCTCGCTGGCGTTGCCGGCGGCATCGACCTGCTTGACTTGCACGGTCGGCTGGCCGCCATACGGGAACTGTGCATCCACGTTCACCACGGTCGTGCCGGCCGCAAACTCCTCCCAGTCGCCGCCATTCGTGCTCACCAGCAGCCTGGCGCCGGGTTCAAGCCCGCCCACGCCGATATTGCCCGACAAGGTGATGCCGTCGGTGTCGCTGACGCCGGTGTCGTTCAGCAGGGCCAGCGTGGGCGCGTGCGGCGCGGTGGCATCGAGGGTGGCGGTCAGCGTCGTCACCGGACCCACGTTGCCGGCCAGGTCGATCTGACGCACCTCGAGGTGAACGGCGCCCTCCTGGTGGAACGTCGACACCGGGATCTGCCCGTCCACGGCGGCCTGCCACGCGGCCGTCGCGTCGAGGCGGTACTCGACGCGAGCCCCGGCCTCGACGCCCAGCGGGACGATCCGGTCGGCCGGGCCGAGCGCCGGCTTGTCGGCCGGCATCGTCCAATGCAACGCGTCGGGCGCCGTCCTGTCCAGCACGAAGGACAGTTCCGCGGCGACACCTTCGTTGCCGCTCGCATCGATCTGCCTGACCGCCAGATGCTTCTCGCCGTCGGTGCCGAACAGCGAGTCCGACAGCGGCGCGTCGCCGCCGTGCGATGTCCAGGTCTTGCCTCCGTCGAGGCTGAAGGCGAGCGTGGCGCCCGCCTCCAGACCCGAGACGTTCACCGAACCCGACGACGTGATCCGGTCATGATCACTGCTGCCGGTATCCACCGCCAACGACAGCAGGGGCGCGGCCGGCACATGCGCAGGGGGTTTCGGATCCGGGTCCGTCGGCGTCGTCGGGTCGGGGTCCGACTTGCCCGGGTCGGGCTGCTGCGGCTGGTCGGGCTTGGGTTGATCCGGCTTGGGTTGATCCGGCTTGGGTTGATCCGGCTTGGGCTGGTCGGGCTTGGATGGGTCAGGCTTGGACTGATCAGGCGGTGGCAGGTCCGCCCCCGGATGATCGGGACCGGAACCGGCATCCGGCTTCTGCCCTGAAACAGGGGGATCCTGCCGGGGCTGGTCGGGCTTCGGCGGATCGATGGCCGCGATCGGTGGCGCGCTGCCCGACGAAGATCCTGAGAGGCTGGCCGCGCCACCGATGCCCAGCAGACCGATGCCCGCCGCCATCAGCGCGGCATAGCGGTCGTCGTGCTGCTCGCCCTCAGGCGGAGCGGCGGCAGACAGCGCCTCGGACGCGCCCGTGTCGACGTCCGGGGCCGCATCGGATGCGATCGCAGCACCCGGGGCGGTCACGGCTTCGGTGGTGCCGGCGGCGGACGTGTCCGCCGAGGCGGCGCTGGAGGGGACATCAGTCTCGGCCTCCTGCCCCTCCTCGTCGGGGCGGAGACGGCGATCACGCGCCCTGGGCGCCGGTGGACTGTTCGAGGTTTGCGGCGCACGTACGCCGGTCAACAGAGCTGAGGTGTCGGGCATGATGAACAGGGAAAAGGGGATGACCCCGGAGTCTGTTCATGTTGGTCGACGGCCGCATTGACCTCCACTTGCCGTCGACGTCGACATCTCCGACCGATGTCGGTAGGCCATCCACCAGAACTGGTGGAAGACGGCCACCAAAGCCCGAGCGCGTTCCCACAGCGGACTACTCGACCGCCTTGAGCATGTCCTCGACCACCTTCTTCGCATCGCCGAAGACCATCATGGTCTTGTCCATGTAGAAGAGCTCGTTGTCCAGGCCCGCGTAGCCGGCGGCCATCGAGCGCTTGTTGACGATGATGGTTCGCGCCTTGTACGCCTCGAGGATGGGCATGCCGAAGATCGGACTGCCCTTCTGCAGCGCGGCCGGGTTCACCACGTCGTTGGCGCCGAGGATGATCGCGACATCGGTCTGGCCGAACTCGGCGTTGATGTCCTCCATCTCGTGCACCTGGTCGTAGGGCACCTCGGCCTCGGCGAGCAGCACGTTCATGTGGCCGGGCATGCGGCCGGCGACCGGATGGATCGCGTAGCGGACCGTCACGCCCTTGTCGATCAGCTTCTGCGCGAGCTCCTTCACCGCGTGCTGCGCGCGCGCCACCGCCAGGCCGTAGCCGGGGACGATGATGACGCTCTCGGCGTTGCCCAGGATGAAGGCGGCGTCGTCGGCGCTGCCGCTCTTCACGTTGCGCTGCTGCGTGGTCGTGGCCGCGGCGCCGGCCTCCGCGCCGAACCCGCCCAGGATCACGTTGAAGAACGAACGGTTCATCGCCTTGCACATGATGTAGCTCAGGATCGCGCCCGAGCTGCCCACCAGCGATCCCGCGATGATCAGCATGCTGTTGTTGAGCGAGAAGCCGATGCCCGCCGCCGCCCAGCCGGAGTAGCTGTTCAGCATCGACACGACCACCGGCATGTCCGCGCCGCCGATCGGGATGATCAGCAGCACGCCGAGCGCGAAGCCCAGCAGCGCGACGAGGATGAAGTCCATCGAACTCTGCGAATGCCAGAAGCCGAAGATGAAGAACGCGGCGGCCAGTCCGAGGATCGCGTTCAGCCAGTGCTGGCCGGGGAAGGTGACGGGCGCGCCCTGGAACAGCCGGAACTTGTACTTGCCGCTGAGCTTGCCGAACGCGATCACCGAACCGGAGAAGGTCACCGCGCCGATGAAGCAGCCGAGCGCGAGCTCGATGCGGTTGCCGCCGGGGATGGGTTCGCCGCGCGGCGCGATCGCGAAGGCGTGCGGCTCCACGACCGCCGCGCCGGCGATGCACACCGCCGCCAGGCCGATCATGCTGTGCATGAAGGCGACCAGCTCCGGCATCTTGGTCATCTCGACGCGCTGCGCCATGACCGCGCCGATGCCGCCGCCGATCACCAGGCCGCCGAGCACGTAGCCCAGGCCGAGCGTCTGTCCGCCGGCGAGCTTGAGGATCAGCGCGCCGGTCGTGAGCACGGCGATGGTCATGCCGACCATGCCGAAGACGTTGCCGCGGATGGAGGTCGTCGGATGCGACAGGCCTTTCAGCGCCTGGATGAAGCAGACGCTCGCGATGAGATACAGCAGCGTGACGAGGTTCATCGACATGGGATCAGCCCTTCGCCGCGTGGTTGGTCTCGCTGCCCTTGCCCTCGGCAGGCGCCTTGCGCTCCTTCTTCCTGAACATCTCCAGCATCCGCCGCGTGACGAGGAAGCCGCCGAAGACATTGACCGCCGCGAGCGCGACGGCGAAGGTGCCCAGGCCCTTGCCGAGGGTGGTCTCGGTGAGCGCGGCGGCGAGCATCGCGCCGACGATGACGATGGCGGAGATCGCGTTGGTGACGGCCATCAGCGGCGTGTGCAGCGCGGGCGTGACGGTCCAGACGACGTGGTAGCCGACGTAGATGGCCAGCACGAAGATCGTCAGGTTGATCAGGGTCGGGGAGACGGCGTCCATGCGGAGAGCTCCTTCCGGGAATCGGGGAATCGGGCGATCGGGGAATCGGGCGATCGAGGAAACGGGGTCGGGGGTTGCGCTCAGGGTTTGCGCAACACCTGGCCCTCGTGTGCGACGAGGCAGGCGGTCACGATGTCGTCGTCGGCGGGCAGCGCGAAGCCGCCCTCCTTCGTCAGCACCAGCTTCAGGAAATCCAGCAGGTTGCGCGCATACAGCGAGGACGAGTCCGCCGCGACCAGCGCGGGCAGGTTGGTCTCGCCGACCAGCGTGACCCCGTGCTTGCGGACGGTCTGGCCGGGCTCGGTCAGCGGGCAGTTGCCGCCGGCCGGCGCGGCGATGTCGACGATCACGGAGCCGGGCTTCATCGCGCGGACCATCTCCTCGGTGACCAGCACCGGCGCCGGTCGGCCAGGGATCAGGGCGGTGGTGATGACGACGTCGGCCTGCGCCACGCGCTTGGCGACCTCCACCTGCTGGCGCTGCAGCCAGCTGGGCGGCATCGGGCGGGCATACCCGCCGACGCCGACCGCGGCTTCGCGTTCCTCGTCGGTCTCGTAGGGCACGTCGATGAACTTGGCGCCGAGCGACTCGACCTGCTCCTTGACGGCGGGCCGCACGTCCGAGGCCTCGATCACCGCGCCCAGCCGCTTGGCCGTCGCGATCGCCTGCAGGCCCGCGACGCCGACGCCAAGCACGACCACTCGCGCGGCCTTGATCGTGCCGGCCGCGGTCATCAGCATCGGGAACAGGCGCTGGTAGTGGAACGCGCCCAGCATCACCGCCTTGTAACCGGCGATGTTGGCCTGGCTGGACAGCACGTCCATGCTCTGCGCGCGCGAGGTCCGCGGCGCGGCCTCCAGCGCGAAGGCGGTGAGGCGGGCCTCAGCCAGACGCTGCAGGCCGTCGCGGTCGAACGGGTTCAGCATCCCCACGAGCACGGCGCCGGGCTTGAACAGCGGCAGCTCGCCCGGGTCCGGGGACCGCACCTTGAGCACCAGGTCGGCACCGAAGGCGGCCTCGCGGCCGACGATCTCCGCGCCGGCAGCGGCAAACGCCTCGTCGGTCGCGCTGGCGTTCAGGCCCGCCCCTTGCTCCACGCGCAGCGCATGGCCCTGCGCGACGAGCTTCTTGACGGTTTCCGGCGTCGCGGCGACGCGCGTCTCTCCCGCCGCGCTTTCCTGCGGCACACCGATCAGCATCTGGAGGTCCTCCGTCCGATTCAGGGTCGAGGGGAGCTTAACCGGGTCACCGCCTTGGGCGAGGCTCGCCCGCGACAGGGGTTTTCACCAGGGAGACGCCCGTCCGCAACCCGAAGGCAACGGGTGGGCAACCTGCCGGCAATGCTGTTTCGAGTGGTGAACAGCGGTCGTCCGCCGGGGTGAAAGCGGCGTTAAATGGAGGCGTCCAATGACCCCCGAAAGGAGTCACCCCATGATCAAGAAGATGGTTTTCAGCAGTGCGTTGGCGATGGCGGCCCTGGTGCCGATGGCTTCCCGGGCGGCCGACGTCGGCGTGTCGGTGAGCATCGGCGAGCCGGGCTTCTACGGGCAGATCGACATCGGCAACGTCCGGCCGCAGGTCGTGTACGAACGGCCGGTGCTGGTCCAGCGCGTCCCCGCACCTGAACCGGCGGTCTACCTGATGGTGCCCCCGGGCCACCAGAAGAACTGGGCGCGCTATTGCGGGCGCTACAACGCCTGCGGCCGCCCCGTGTACTTCGTCCGCGAGACCTGGTACCGCGACGTGTACGCACCGCAGTACCGCCGCGAGCACACCGAGTACCGCTGGCGTCCGGACGGCCGCCGCGACTGGCGCGACGACCATGACCACGGTCACGGCCGGGGGCCCGATCGCGGCCCGGACCGGGATCATGGCCGTGGTCCCGACCATGACCGGGACCACGGTCGAGGCCCGGATCGCGACCGGGACGACCACGATCGCGGCCGTCGCTGATCCCCTGTCCGAATGACAAGACCCCGGCATGCCGGGGTTTTTCATTTTCGGCGTTCACAATGCGGCCCGCACCCACTGCGGTGGCCGCTCCCGGCATTGGCGCCGCGGCTCGCGCCGCCCTTTCAGGAAGGACCAATGACCGAACGATTCAAGCCCAGCGTCACCGTCGCCGCCGTGATCGAACAGGAGGGCCGCTACCTGCTGGTCGAAGAGCTCACCCGCGACGGACTGCTGCTGAACAACCCCGCCGGCCACCTGGAGCAGGCGGAGTCCGCGATCGACGCCGTCGTCCGCGAAGTCCTCGAGGAAACCGCCCGGCCGTTCACGCCGGACGCCTTCCTCGGCGTCTACATGTCGCGCTTCCTGCGTCCCGACCGCAACGACGACGTCACCTACGTCCGCCTGGCCTTCACCGGCCGCGTCGGCGACCAGATCCCGGGTCGTCCGTTCGACGAGCCCATCCAGCGCACGCTGTGGCTGACGCTGGACGAGATCCGCGCCAGCCAGGACCGCCATCGCAGCCCGCTGATCCTGCAGTGCATCGAGGATCACGCGGCGGGGCGCCGCCTGCCGATCGAGGCGGTGAGCGGCCACCCGTCGCTCTACGCGCCGCGGGCCTGGCCGCACTGAGCCTCACGCGGCGGGCCGCCCGCAACGGCGCCGGCCCTCCGCGGGTGAGGAGGGTCATTTCAGAGGGTCATGGCGGCGCTGATCGCCTGCTCGCTGTGGCGCGGCGCGCGCCGGCAGGCTTCCAGCTCGTTGACGGCGCAGCGCGCCAAGGTCGTCAGCGATTCGCGCTGCCGCTCGCGCAGGCGGCGCGGCAGCCGGTCCATCACGCACAGGCTGCCGACGACCTCGCCGGTCGACAGCGACAACGGCACCGACGCATAGAAGCGCACGTAGGGCGCGCCCTGGACCAGCGGATGGTCGACGAAGCGCTGGTCGTGCCAGGTATCGGGCACCTCCTGCAGGCTGCCGTGGTGCATCACGTGCGAGCACAGGCCGCGGGCGCGCGGCATCAGCCGCAGGTGCAGGCCCGAGGTGCCGATCAGGCGCAACTGGTCACCGTCGACCAGCCCCACGGCCGCCATCGCGCCGCCGCTGATGTCGCAGGCCAGGTCGGCCAGTTCGTCGAAGGCGACGTGCGCGCGCGACGCCACGTCCAGTCCGTCCACGGCGGCCTGGCGCTCGTGCTCGTCGGCCTGCAGCGGCGCGAGCCAGCCGCGCAGGGTCGCCAGCACCTCGTCGGTCTGGCTGCCCTTCTCGAAGAACCCCGAGATGCCGTGCTCCGCGCAGGCGCGCCGCATGTCCTCGTAATAGCTGTGCGTCAGCACGATCACCCGGGCACCCACGCCCAGTTGCCGGATCGCCCGCAGCACCCGCAGGCCGCTGCCCGGCTGCAGCGCCAGGTCCATCAGGACCACGTCCGGCTGCGCCTGGATGATCGTCTCGATGGCGGACGGTTCGTCCCCGGCTTCTCCCACGACGTGGATCTGGCGCTCCCGGGCCAGCAGCGCCTGCCATTGCGCCCGTGCCGTGATGGATCCGTCGACGATGACGATGTTCATGATCTGGTGCTCCCTGTTGCATTCAGTTTCTTCCCGCCTCGGGAGGCGGTGGAGTCGGCGTTGCCGCGAGCGCCTGTCGGGATCGGCGCAAACCCTTGTCAGCCATCCCTGACACCCGGATGGGGGGATCGCCCCTCGGACGTGTACTGCGTCACGGACGGGCGCGGCGCCGACGCCCCGACCCCGCCCGGACGGGGTGATGCCGACCTTTGGGACAATGCGGCCCCATGAATCCCAAGAAGCAACGCGTCGTCGTCGGCCTGTCCGGCGGCGTTGATTCCGCCGTGACGGCCTGGCTGCTGAAGCAGGCCGGGCACGAGGTCGTCGGCATCTTCATGAAGAACTGGGAAGACGACGACGACAGCGAGTACTGCTCCTCCAACATCGACTTCGTCGACGCGGCGGCCGTGGCGGACGTCATCGGCATCGAGATCGAGCACGTGAACTTCGCCGCCGAGTACAAGGACCGCGTCTTCGCCGAGTTCCTGCGCGAGTACCAGGCCGGCCGCACGCCCAATCCGGACGTGCTGTGCAACGCCGAGATCAAGTTCAAGGCCTTCCTCGACCACGCGATGCGCCTGGGCGCGGAGAAGATCGCCACCGGGCACTACGCCCGGGTGCGCGAGGTCGACGGCCGCGTGCAGCTGCTCAAGGGGCTGGATCCGCTCAAGGACCAGAGCTACTTCCTGCACCGGCTCAACCAGGCGCAGCTGCAGAAGACGATGTTCCCGGTCGGCGACCTGCCCAAGACCGAGGTCCGCCGCATCGCCGAGGAGATCGGCCTGCCCAACGCGAAGAAGAAGGACTCGACCGGCATCTGCTTCATCGGCGAGCGCCCGTTCCGCGAGTTCCTCAACCGCTACCTCTCCCAGAAGCCGGGTCCGATCAAGGACGACCGCGGCCGCAAGGTGGGCGAGCACGTCGGCCTGTCGTTCTATACGCTGGGCCAGCGCCAGGGCCTGGGCATCGGCGGCATCAAGGAGAAGGGCGCGCCGCGCGGCGGCGGCGAGCACGCGCCGTGGTTCGTCGCCCGCAAGGACCTGGACAGCAACACGCTGGTCGTCGTCCAGGGTCACGACCACCCGCTGCTGCAGAGCCGCGGCCTGGTCGCGCAGGACCTGAGCTGGACGGACCGGCCGCCGGCCTTCGGCGGCTTCGGCGCCAAGACCCGCTACCGGCAGGCCGACGCCGCCTGCGCGTTGACACCGGGTGGAACGGATGGACTGACTGAAGGCAGCATCCGCCTGGACTTCCCGCAGGCGCAATGGGCGGTGACGCCGGGCCAGAGCGCGGTGCTCTACGACGGGGACGTCTGCCTGGGCGGCGGCGTGATCGCCGAGGCGATCGCCTAGGCCGCACGGAGGCGCCGCCCCGGGCGGCGCTGCCCGCAACTCATCCGGCGATTCGGGGCACTCGTCGCATGGGCGGAACCGCCCCGCGGGTGTCCCCTGACAATGCGCACCTTCCCTGCCGGACGTCGCCTGTGGCACGCTGGCATCCCGTCGTCTCGTCCGGATCGCGCCTTGGATCGCCCCCTCGATCGTCTGCTTGCCCGCATCGCCCAGCCCGCCTTCGTGCTGCGCATCGCCGCCCTGGCGATCTGCCTGCTGGAGCTGGGCTCGGCCATCTGGGGCCTGATGGGCAACCAGACGGAGCCGTACGACGGCGTCCTGGCCAGCCTCTACCGCCGCACCGGCGGCACCACGCACGACGCGCCCTTCGTCCTCACCTGCCTGGCGCTGGTGATGGTGTTCGCCTGGCACTTCTGGCGCCTGGCGCGCCAGCAGCACCTGGACCTGCCGCCCCGCAACGCCCTGTCCCGGGTGGTGCTGCTCGACGTCCTGGCGCTGCTGGTGACGCCGGGGCTGCCCTTCCTGGTCACCGTGCTGGCGGCGCTGCTGCTCAACGTGCGACGGGCCTTCAACTTCGCGCTGGCACAGGTCGTCATCAACGTCGCGCTGTACTGGCTGCTGCCCAGCGAGGCCCAGCGGCTGGAGCAGATCCAGCCCGACATGCCCTGGTGGCTGAACAGCGTGGGGCTGTCGATGTCCATGGTGGCGCTGCACGGGATGGCCTTCGGGCTGGGCCGGCTGGCCGCGGCCGAGGGCGAGCGCCGGCGCTGGTTCCAGGCGATGCTGGCCGAGAAGGAGTCCGGCGAGCGCCTGCAGATCGAGCAGCTGCGCTACGCCGAACGGTTGCACATGGCGCGCGAACTGCATGACGTGATGGGCCACCACCTGACCGCGCTCAACCTGCACCTGCAGCTCAGCGAGGCGCTGCTCAAGCGCCACGACGAGCCGGGCGCGGCCCAGGCGGTCGAGAAGGCCAGGCTGGGCGCGGCGGGGCTGCTGGCGGAGGTCCGCGCCGCCGTCTCGCGCGAGCGCGAAAGCCAGCGCATCAACCTCGAGGCGGCGCTGCGCACGCTGGCGGACGGCATCGCCAGCACGCAGATCGAGCTGGCGCTGGACCCGGTCGCGCAGGACCTGACCCCGCGCTGCGCGCACGCGCTGCTGCGCTGCGTGCAGGAGGCGGTGACCAACGCGGTGCGCCATGCCGGCGCGACGCACGTGCGGGTGACGCTGGAGGCGGTCGACGCGACGTCGGCGGTCAAGGCGGAGGAGCGGGGCGAGGCGGCTTTCGCCGCCGGTGAGCCTGTCCGGGCGGCCTCGCCGTCCGCGGGGTCACAGGTGCGCGTGCGGGTTGACGACAATGGCCGGGGCACGCGCAAGCTGCGCGAGGGCAACGGACTCAAGGGCATGCAGGAACGCATGGCCGAACTGGGCGGGACGATGCAGGTGCTGCGGCATCACCCCGGATTCCTGATCGAACTGAATTGCCCGCGGCGCGCCTGAAGCGGGCCGGCGCCATCCAGGGAAGGAGACGACATGAGCGAGAACACCATCAAGCTGCTGCTGGTGGAAGACCAGCAGCTGGTGCGGGAGGGTCTGGAAAGGCCTGCTGGCGCTGCACGACGACATCCGTCTGATCGGCGAAGCCTCCGACGGCGCGGAGGCGCTGGAGCTGCTGGCGCGCGAGCAGCCGGACGTGATCCTGTCGGACATGCGCATGCCGCGCCTGGACGGGATCGGTCTGATCCGCGCCCTGGCGGCCCGGGCGCTGAAGATCCCGGTGGTGCTGCTGACGACCTTCGACGACACGTCCGCCTTCGACGAGGCGGTGCGGGCCGGGGCGCGGGGCTTCCTGCTGAAGGCGATCAGCCCGGACACGCTGGTGCAGGCGCTGCGCGACGTGGTCGGCGGATCGACGGCGCTGCGGCCGCTGCTGACCGAGCGCATGGAACGCGCACCGGTGGAGCGCGCCTTCGCGGCGACGCCGGAGCCCGAGACGCTCAGCCCGAAGGAACTCCAGGTGCTGAGGCTGGTCGCCAGCGGCCGCAGCAACACCGAGATCGCCGCGCTGCTGGGCAACAGCGAGGGCGTCATCAAGAACCACTGCTCCGCGGTGTTCGCGAAGATGGGCGTCCGGGACCGCACGCAGGCGGTCCTCAGAGCCATCGACCTCGGCTGGATCTGACTCCGGCTCGGTCTCCCGGGGCGTAGCGAGCGGACGTCAGGCTAGGCGGGCGGAGCGGAGCGGAGGAACCGGAACGTACTTCCTGTACGTGAGGATTCCGAGCATCCGACCAACGACGCATGACGTTCGCGCAGTAGCCCCTGCTCTCAGATCCAGAGGTCGTAGTCCTGCAGGGCGCGGATGCGGCGTTCCACCGACAGGAATCGGGCGGCGCCCACTTCGCCGATCGCCTTGACCACGCGCGGGTGGTACTTCTTGTAGAGCTTCTGCTCCGCGTCGACATACCCGAGGTAGCCGCGCGAGAAGTACTTCGACTGCGCATTGGTCGGCTTCTCGCCGATCTGCACGTACTCCACCGACATGCGGGTGAACTGGCGGTTCAGCGTGGCGAGCTCGCGCTCGTAGGCCTCATAGACCGGGACGAACTTCCGGGTCTGCGCCTCGTCCAGGGTCAACGCCTTCAGCACGACGCCCTTGCGGTCGGCGCGGACGGCGTCGCGCAGCGATTGCGCCTGCGCGATGTCGGGCACCGGCGTCGGATCGGCGAAGGCCGGCAGCGCGGCGGTCAGGGACAGGCAAAGCGCGGACAGCGCGGCAAATTTCTTCATCTCTTTTCCCTCCTCAAGCAGTCGGGGCTCGACTGCGCGCGGATTCTAGGAAGCGGGGTCAGACCTGACCCTCCGGGACTTCACGGGGAGACGGGCGCGCGGGTCTGCCGCCAGCGCTCCCGCCATCCCGCGTGTCGCGCATCGGCCACGCACAGCACCAGCTCGGTGCCGCCACCGGGCACGCTGCGCACCGCGAAGCCCGCCGCCATCAGTCGCGCCCGCTCACGCATCCCGCACATGCCGTAGCGCAGGCCCCGCGATGGGCGCGACTCCCAGTCCGGTGCCAGCCCGATGCCGTTGTCGCGCACGGTCAGCACCACCGCATCGATCCGGTAATCGAGCTCGAGCATCACCTCGGTCGCCCGCGCATGGCGGTCGGCGTTGGTCAGACCTTCGCGCGCGATCAGCAGCAGCTCGTCCTCCACCAGCGCCGGCAGCGCGCGCGGCGTCCCGAGCATCCTCATCCGGAACTGCCCCGGCGGACGGATCAGGTCCTGACCGGCACGCGCCAGACGGTCGGTCCAGTCATGGCCGCGCCGGCCATCGTCGCCACGCTGTCCGTCGCCACGTCCTCCGCCGCTTCCTCCACCGCCGCCGCGGCCGTCGTCATCCCCTCCCCGTGGCCCTCGCGATCGGCGGCGTCCTCGTCGTCGATGCGCTGCCGCAGCTGCCCGACACGATCGCGTCCTTCCGCGAGCAGCGCCTCCGCGCGCGTCAGGTCGCGCTCCATCTTGTGGCGCAGGGCCGCGTCGGCGACGCGCCGCACGCTCGCGTCCAGGCCCAGCAGCAGGCCCTGGAATCCCTGCAGCAGCGTGTCGTGCAGATCGCGGGCGATGCGTTCGCGCTCGCGGTGGCGGTCGGCCTGCCGCAGTCGCCACCGGGCCTGCAGCGACCGCACCCGCAACCGGTATCCCGCCCAGACGGCCACGACCAGGACCAGCGCCACGGCCCAGCGGAACGCCGGATGCTGGTGGAGCATCGGTGCGATGCGGAAGGCGAGCACCGTCGGCTGGCGGCTCCACAGGCCGTCCGGATTCGAGGCGAGCACCTCGAAGCGGTAGTCGCCGGGACCGAGGTTGGCGTAGGTCGCCTCGCGCTGCGTGCCGGCGTCGCGCCAGTCGGCGTCGACGCCGACCAGCCGGAAGCGGTAGCGGACCTGTTCGGCCTTGCTGAGCACGCGGGCGGTGTAGCGCAGCGTCAGCGCGCTCGTGCCCTCGGGCAACTGCTGCCCTTGCGCCGCCGGATAGTCCTGGCCGCCGGCCGCCAGCGCCTGCACGTCCACCCCGACCTCGCGCGCGTTGCGCTTCGTCCGCGCGGGGTCCAGCCAGACCACGCCGAGGTTGGTCACGAACCACAGCCGGCCGCGGGCATCGCGCACCGCGGTGGGTGTCGCCGACGCCTGTCGCGCGATGCCCGGCAGGCCGTCGGCGGCATCGAGCAGCTGGTAGCTCAGCGGGTGTGCCGACTCGACGAACAGCGAGGGCACCTCCGCCGCGGCCAGCCGCACGAGGCCGCGCGCGCCGTTCAGCCAGAGGTCGCCGTCGAAGGACTCGACGACGCCCGAGACCCGTCCGAAGGCAGGGTCCCGGTCCAGCGTGATCGTGGCGAATCGCCCGTCGCGGCCCAGGGCGACGCCGTTCTCGCCGGCGACGACCAGCCCGTGGCGGGTGTTGGTCACCGTGAGGATGCGGCCCGTGCGCAGGCCCTGTCCGGACCCGAAGCGCTGGTGCCGGCCGCGGTCGTCGATGCCGGTGAGCACGCCGTCGTGCCCGAACCAGACCGCGCCGTCCGCATCGACCGCGATCGCCCCCGGCGGCACGCCGTCCAGCTCCGCCTCCTCGATCCGTTCGAGGCCGGCGCGTGTCGCATGGAACACCCCCGCCTCATGCAGCGACAGCCACAGGCCGCCGGCGGGATCGGCCGCCATGCCGTCCGCGGCGGCCCGCGTGCCGGCGGGCAGCGGCAGGTTCCAGCGTTCCCATCGCCCCCCCGGCGGGGAGCGCCACAGCGTCTCGTCGTCCCAGAGCCAGAGCGAGCCGTCGGTCGCCCGCACCGCCTGCGTGGCCGGCCGCCGCGACAGGGGGCGGGGATCGACGCCGTGCTCGCGCACCGCGCCGCCCGGCGGATCGACACGCCAGCTCGCGGAGGAGCTCGACAGCAGCACGCCGGTGCCGTCCGGCTGCACGCTGAAGCCGGTGGCGGCTGCGTCCTCGAGCCGCGTGACCCGCTGGATGCGCTGCGCGCGCAGGCTGCTCACGCCGACGTTGGTGCCGACCCAGATCTCGCCGTCGTCGCTCTCCAGCAGCGGCACGGTGATCGACGAACCGAGGCCGTCCGCGACGGTGAACCACCGCCCGCGCGCCCAGTCCAGTTGCTCACCCGCCGGCAGCCGCGCCGTGTCCGCGGCGTCGGTGCGGAACACGCCGCGTCCGTTGACCGTCACCCACAACCCGCCGTCGCTGTCGAACAGCATCTGCTTGACCAGCGTGACCGGCTGGCCGTCGCGCGAGGACACCACGCTGGGCGAGAACGGCGCCGCGGCGAGGTCGTCGGCCCGCACCGGTCCGGGCGCCGGGGCGGTCTCCGGCAACGCGGCCCAGGCGCGCCATGAGCCCGGCAACCCCAGCGGACGCACGCCGCCGCGCCCATCCGCCAGCCAGAGCCGGTCCTGCCCGTCCTGTGTCATCACCGCGGAGCGGCCGGTGGCCACGCCGGTGTCGTCGAAACGATCGGCACCCGCGGCGAGGCGATAGAGCCGCTCGCCGGAGTTGACCCACAGGGTGCCTTGCCGGTCGCGGAACAGGTACTCGGCGCCGGGCTCCGGGTAGCCTTGTTCCTCGCCGACACGATGCCAGCGCTGGCCGTCGAAGCGCGCGAGGCCCTTGCCCGCCGCCGCCCACAGCGCGCCGGACGCCCGCACCAGCCGCAGCACGCGACCGCCCGGCAGCCCCTGGGCCGCACCGTGGCGCACGACCTGCCCCTCGCGCAACTGCACGACGCCGCCGTCGAACAGGCCCAGCCACAGCGTGCGGTCCTCGTCGACCAGCAGCGCGTTGATGTTGAGCGCCGGCAGCGACGAATCGCCGGGCCGGTAGCGCTCGAAGCGCAGGCCGTCGAAGCGGTACAGGCCCATGCCGGTGCCGAGCCAGAGCACGCCCTCGCGCCCGCCGCCCAGCGTCCAGACGTCCGGCGGCGCCCCGTCGCGGACGGTCCACGACCGGTGGGAGAAGTCCGGCAGGCCATCCTCGGCGGTCGAGGCGGCCGAGGCGGCCTGGGCCGGCGCACGGTCGGCGCCGAGCAGGCACGCCGCCGCGAGGAGCCAGGCGGTCCACGGCCTGGTCACGTTCCGGTGGTGCCGCGTCATGCCGCTTCACGCCTCTTCATCACGCCTCTTCACACCGCGCACGCCAGGCCACGCCGCGCCACCCTCCCGCTCACGCGGCAGGCAGCGGACGCAGCCCGTAGAGCCCCTGCGCGGGCCCGCGCGCGGCGACACGCACCGGATGCGGGACGGGGTCGTCGAGCAGCGGTTCGTCGTCGAGCAGTCCGCGCCGCAGCGCCTCGGTGGCGGCCTGGGTGCGGCTGCGCGCGCCGAGCTTCTGCAGCAGCGTCTTCACATGCGTCTTGACCGTGCCGGCCGCGACCCCCAGCCGCAGGCCGATCGACTTGTTGTCCAGTCCGAGGCACAGCATGCGCAGCACGTCGCGCTCGCGCGGCGTCAGGTCGTCGCCGAGCCAGCCCTCGGCCACGGCGCCGGCCGCCGTGCGGCAGAGGTAACGTCGACCGGCCGCGACGGCGCGCGCGGCATCGCGCAGTTCCTCCAGCGCGCAGGCGGCGTGCACGTAACCGAGCACGCCCGATGCCATCGCCTGGCGGACGCGGCCGCCATGCACCACGGGACTGACGACCAGCCAGTGCGGTCCGGGCAGGCCGGTGACGGACGGCGCGCCGTGCCCGCCGTGCCCGGCGGGTGGGCCGCGGCGCGGCACGCCCGACAGCGCCTGCAGCGCGCCGTCGTGATCGGCGACGACCAGCCGGATCGGCTCGACCCGACCCGACGGGCCGGCGGCGAGCGTCGGCAGCACACCGGATTCGGCGATCAGGCCGGCGTCATCCCCGGCGTCATGGGCGCGGAAGAACGGCGACAGCGCGGCGGCGATGCCGGCGCGCAGCAGCGGATTGCGGTGGAGGACGATCGCGTCGAGGACGGCGTCCGGGACGGCATGGAGGCGCTCGATCAGGGACATGGACGGCTCCCGGGGCGGTGAGGGGGAAGAAGGGCTGGGGCGGACCGTGAAGACGGGCGCCGGGGAGGCCTTGAAAGCGCTCCCCTGAGAGACGCCCGATCATCGGAAGCGATGCTGCACCGCGATAGCCCCGGTCGAGTCGACAACGTTTACCCGAAAGGGTATCGGCCCCCTGGAACAGGGACGTCCGGGGAGCTCGCGCCTATGATCGCCGCCATGGTGCCCGCGTCCGAACCCATCCGCGTCCTGACGGTCGACGACCACCCGCTGATGCGGGAGGGCATCGCCGCGGTGCTGGGCGAGCAGCCGGACATGACGCCGGTGGGCGAGGCCGACAACGGCTGGCAGGGGCTGCAGGCCTTCGAGCGCCTGCGCCCCGACGTCACGTTGATGGACATCCAGATGCCCGGCATGGACGGGCTGGAGGCGCTGGCGCGGCTGCGCGCGCTGAGTCCGGCCGCGCGGGTCATCGTGCTGACGACCTTCAAGTCCGACGGCCAGGCGTGGCAGGCGCTGAAGCTGGGCGCCAGCGGCTACCTGCTGAAGACGCAGCTGCGCACCGAGCTGCTGGACGCGGTCCGCGCCGTGCACCGCGGCAACCGCTGGATCCCCAACGAGGTCGCGCAGGAGATCGCCGCCCACGCCGGCCAGGAGCAGCTCTCCGGCCGCGAGATCGACGTGCTCGAACACATCGCCCAGGGCATGAGCAACCGCGAGATCGGCGGCAAGCTGTCGCTGTCCGAGGACACCATCAAGGCGCGGGTCAAGACCATCCTGTCCAAGCTCGACGCGCGCGACCGCACCCATGCCGTCGTGCTCGCGCTCAAGCGCGGCCTCCTCCGCCTGTAGCCATCGCCGATAGCCCGTCGTCGGCCGCGGTCGTCGGCTGCCGGCGCGTGTCATCGCCCGCAGTCCTTCCGGGCCCCGTCTGCAACGCGGCGTCACGCACGTCTGCCTCCGACGGGAGAGCAGCGGGTGCGCCATCGGCGGCTGGTTTGCCGGGGCATCGGTTCCTACGATGAAGGGATCCCCGGAGCCCCGCCATGACCACCGCATTTCTCCCCACGGACCCCACCCGCCGCGACGTGCTCGCGCTGGGCGGCCAGCTCGCGCTCGCCGCGGCGCTGCCGCTCGCGCTGGCCGACGGCGCCGGGGCCGCGACCCCTTCCACCCCTTCTTCCACACACCCCCTGCCAGGAGCCCCCATGAGCTACGTCACCACCAAGGACGGTACCGAGATCTTCTACAAGGACTGGGGCAGCGGCCAGCCGGTCGTCTTCTCGCATGGCTGGCCGCTGAGCAGCGATGCGTGGGAAGACCAGATGCTCTTCCTCGGCCAGAACGGCTTCCGCGTGATCGCGCATGACCGCCGCGGCCACGGCCGCTCCAGCCAGAGCTGGAACGGCAACGACATGGACACCTACGCCGACGACCTGGCCGCGGTGCTCGACAAGCTGGACGTCAAGAACGCCGTGCTGGTCGGCCACTCGACCGGCGGCGGCGAGGTCACCCGCTACGTCGGCCGTCACGGCACGAAGCGCGTGGCCAAGGTCGTCCTGGTCGGCGCGGTGCCGCCGACGATGATGAAGTCCGCCGCGTATCCGAACGGCCTGCCCAAGGACGTCTTCGACGGCATCCGTGCCGGCGTGCAGAAGGACCGCTCGCAGTTCTACAAGGACCTGACCACGCCGTTCTTCGGCGCCAACCGTCCGGGCGCGGCCGTGTCGCAGGGCGCGCGCGACAGCTTCTGGCTGCAGGGCATGCAGGGCTCGCTGAAGTCGCAGTTCGACTGCATCAAGCAGTTCTCGGAAACCGACTTCACCGAGGACCTCAAGAAGATCACCGTGCCCACGCTGATCATCCACGGCGACGACGACCAGATCGTGCCGATCGCCCATTCCGGCGAGCTGTCGGTGAAGCTGGCCCCCAAGGCCACCCTGAAGGTCTACAAGGGCGGCGCGCACGGCCTGGCGGTCACCGCCAAGGACCAGCTCAACGCCGACCTGCTGGCTTTCGCCAAGTCCTGATCGTTCCGGGCCGGTCACCGCACGCTCGATGGCGCCGACGCCGTCGAGTGCGGATCGGCCTTTCACCCCCTTGAAGGAGATGTCCATGACCCCGATCGCCAAGGCCGCCCCCGGCGCCAAGTTGCTGAACCCGAAGGACCACACGCTGGTCCTGATCGACTTCCAGTCGCAGATGGCTTTCGCCACGCATTCGATCTCCGCCAACGAGCTGCGCACCAACGCCTCGCTGGTGGCACAGGCCGCTGCCGGCTTCGGCGTGTCGACCGTCCTGACCACGGTCGCCGAGAAGAGCTTCTCCGGCCCGATGTTCGAGGAGATCACCGCGCCCTTCCCCGGCCAGAAGCTGCTGGACCGCACCTCGATGAACACCTGGGAAGACGCCGCGGTGATCGAGGAGATCAATCGCATCGGCAAGCCGCGCATCGTGCTGGCCGGCCTGTGGACCAGCGTGTGCATCGTCGGTCCGGCGCTGTCGGCGATCGACCAGGGTTTCGAGGTCTACGTGATCACCGACGCCTGCGGCGACGTCTCGGCCGAGGCGCATCAGCGCGCGGTCGAGCGCATGGTGCAGGCCGGCGCGCAGCCGATGACCTCGCTGCAATACCTGCTGGAACTGCAGCGCGACTGGGCGCGCGGCGAGACCTACGACCTGACCACCGGCATCGCGAAGAAGGTCGGCGGCTCGTACGGCATCGGCATCAATTACGCCAAGTCGATGTTCAACGCCCACGAGGGCTGATCGCCCTCCTTGCGCGTCCTCGCGCGTTTCTCCCGATCGGCACCTCCGCAGGAAGGCGGCTCTCATGAATACCTATGTCTTGTCGGCCGCCGTCGGGTTGCTGGTCGGGGTGATCTACGGCGTGCTCAACGTGCGATCGCCGGCGCCGCCGGTGATCGCGCTGGTGGGACTGCTGGGCATCCTCGCCGGCGAGCAGATCCCGCCGCTGGTGCGGCAATGGCTGCAGCGCGACACGCACCAGGCCAGCTGGATCGAACAGAAGGTTCGCCCGCACATGTTCGGGCAGATGCCCGGATGCGAGCAGGCCCCGGCGCAGATGAAGGCCGGAACGCAGGCCACGGAGACCCACGATGTCTGAGACGAGCCCCCCATCCTCTTCGACGGCCGCCCCGGCGGCTTTTCCGCTTCCGCGGCCTGGCCCGACCTGGTGCTGTTCAACGGCCGCTTCACGACGCTGGACCGCGCACGGCCGCGCGCAGAGGCGGTCGCGATCAAGGACGGCCGATTCCTGGGCGTCGGTGCGAACCAGGAGATCCTGGCACTGGCCGGCCCCTCGACGCGCCGCATCGACCTGAAGGGCCGCGGCGTGCTGCCGGGCCTGATCGACAACCACCTGCACATCATCCGCGGCGGACTCAACTTCAACATGGAGCTGCGCTGGGACGGCGTGCGCAGCCTGGCCGATGCGATGGCGATGCTGAAGGCGCAGGTCGACATCACGCCCGCGCCGCAGTGGGTCCGCGTGGTGGGCGGCTTCACCGAGCACCAGTTCGCCGAGAAGCGCCTCCCGACCATCGACGAGCTCAACGCCCTGGCGCCGGACACGCCGGTCTTCCTGCTGCACCTCTACGACCGCGCGCTGCTGAACGGCGCCGCGCTGCGGGCCGTCGGCTACACGCGCGAGACGCCCGAACCTCCAGGCGGCCAGATCCTGCGCGATGCCGCGGGCAATCCCACGGGCCTGCTGCTGGCCAAGCCCAATGCGTCCATCCTCTACGCGACGCTGGCCAAGGGCCCCAAGCTCCCGCCCGAGTACCAGCTCAACAGCACGCGCCATTTCATGCGCGAGCTCAACCGGCTCGGCGTCACCGGGGCGATCGACGCCGGTGGCGGCTTCCAGAACTACCCCGAGGACTACCAGATCATCCAGAAGCTGTCCGACGCCGGACAGCTGACGATCCGTCTCGCCTACAACCTGTTCACCCAGAAGGCGGGGCAGGAGAAGGAGGACTTCCTCCATTGGGCGCAGTCGGTCACCTACAAGCAGGGCGACGACTACTTCCGCCACAACGGCGCGGGCGAGATGCTGGTGTTCTCCGCCGCCGACTTCGAGGACTTCCGCCAGCCGCGGCCGGACATGCCGGAGCAGATGGAAGGCGAGCTCGAGGAGGTGGTGCGCATCCTGGTCCAGAACCGCTGGCCGTGGCGCATGCATGCGACCTACGACGAGACGATCTCGCGCTCGCTCGACGTCTTCGAGAAGGTCCATCGCGACACGCCGATCGATGGGCTGAACTGGTTCTTCGACCATGCGGAGACGATCTCGACGCGCTCGATGGACCGGATCGCCGCGCTGGGCGGCGGCGTGGCGGTGCAGCACCGCATGGCCTACCAGGGCGAGTACTTCGTCGAGCGCTACGGCGCCCGGGCCGCGGAGGCGACACCACCGGTGGCGGAGATGCTGCGTCGCGGCATGAAGGTCTCGGCAGGAACGGACGCGACGCGGGTGGCGTCGTACAACCCGTGGGTGTCGCTGTCGTGGCTGGTGACCGGGCGCACCGTCGGCGGACTGCAGATCACGCCGCAGCGCAACTGCCTGGACCGCGAGGCGGCGCTGCGCATGTGGACGGAGAACGTCACGTGGTTCTCCAACGAGCAGGGCAACAAGGGCCAGATCGCGGCGGGTCAGCTGGCTGACCTGGTCGTGCCGGACCGTGACTTCTTCGGCTGCCCGGAATCGGACATCGCCGACACGAGCGCGCTGCTGACGATGGTCGGCGGCAAGGTCGTGTGGGGCGCGGGGGAGTTCGCCGAACTCGACGACTCGGCGCCGCCGCCGGCGATGCCGGACTGGTCGCCGGTGCGGCGCTTCGGCGGTTACGGCGCGTGGGGCGCCCACGGCGCCGAAGGCAAGCCGCTGCAGGCGGCGATGCAGCGCGTCGCATGCTGCGACACGGCCTGCGGCGTCCACGGGCATGCGCATGCGAACGCGTGGGCATCGGAGATTCCGGCGTCCGACCTGCGCGGCTTCTGGGGCGCGCTGGGCTGTGCGTGCTGGGCGGTGTGATGAGAGACAGGCGATGAGCGAATTCCGAGCGATGAAAACGTCCTCCCCCGCCGCCCCGCGATGGGTGGAGGGGGTCCTGCAATGGCCCACCTTCGGATGCCTGCTTCGGGTGGGACTGGCCTCGGCCTATCTCATCGGCGGGATCGACAAGGCGATGAACTTCTCCGGCGCGGTCGCGGAGCAGGCGCACTTCGGCCTGCAGCCCGCGGTGCTGTGGGCGGTGCTGGCGATCGCGGTCGAGCTGATCGGCTCGGTGCTGCTGATCGTCAACCGCCAGGTGTGGCTGGCGGCGGGCGCGCTGGGCGTGCTGA
Source organism: Roseateles chitinivorans (assembly GCF_050632145.1). GTDB lineage: Bacteria > Pseudomonadota > Gammaproteobacteria > Burkholderiales > Burkholderiaceae_C > Roseateles > Roseateles chitinivorans_B. The sequence goes on along the minus strand of NZ_CP192577.1, from coordinate 1,766,550 downwards.
CGCTGGTGGCGATGCTGGTCGCCAACAACTTCTGGGACCTGAGCGGCCAGGCGCGCTTCATGGCGAAGAACGCGTTCTTCGAGCACCTCGGATTGATCTGCGCGCTGGCGATGGCGGCGCGGATCGCGGTGCTCGAACGCAAGGGGACGGCATGACCGGCGCGAAGAAACTGCTGCTGGCAAGCCTGGCGCTGGGCTTCATCGGCGGCTATGTGGACACGGTGGGCTTCGTCGCCCTGTTCGGCCTGTTCACGGCGCACGTGACGGGGAACTTCGTGCTGATCGGCGCGGAACTCAGCCGCGCGAGCGCCAACAGCGTGCTGCTGAAGCTGCTGGTGTTCCCGACCTTCATCGCGGCGGTGGCGCTCGCGCGGCTGGTGGCGTTGCGCTGCGAGCGGACGAAGACGGTCGCGAGCCGGCCCTTGCTGGTGATGCAGACGATGCTCTTGCTGGTGGCGTTGGTCTGCAGCGTGCCGGCGGGCGCGGCGCTCGCGCCGGATGCGCCATGGGCGATGGCGACGGGACTGTTCATGACGGCTGCGATGGGCGTGCAGAACGCGGCGGGACGGCTGGCGTGGCCGGCGCTGACGCCGACCACGGTGATGACCGGGAACGTCACGCAGGTGGTGATCGACAGCGTCGACCTGCTGCGCGGCGCGGCCGGCCCGGAGGTACGGGACCGGTTGAAGCGGTTCATCTGGCCCGTGGTGGCGTTCGCGGTCGGCGCGTTGTCGGGCGCGTTCGCGTATGTGGGGTGGAAGTTCTGGTCGCTGCTATTACCGCTGGTGATGCTTGTCGGCTTGGTCGTGATGGATGTGAGGTCGGATCACAAGGGGTGATCGCGTCAGAATGGGATCACTCCCTTTCGACGAGCACACCATGAGCAGAGACCAGGCCCTCACCCAGGCCGCCCAGCAGCTGGGCTACGACTTCGACGGCGAGATCAAGGCCGGCGGCAACTACCAGCCGCTGACCCGCGACGGCAACACGATCTACCTGAGCGGCCAGGTGCCGCGTGTCGGGACCACCGTCGTGGTGACGGGACGCGTCGGCGCCGATGTGGATCTCGAGCGCGCGCAACTCGCCGCGAAGATCTGCGTGATGCGCGCGCTGGTGCTGCTGCAGCGCTCGCTCGGCTCGCTCGACGCGGTGCAGCAGATCCTGCGTCTCAACGTGTTCACGCAGTGCGCGCAGAACTTCACCCAGCTCAGCGAAGTGGCCGACGGCGCGTCGGAATTGCTGGTGCAGATCCTCGGCCCGGCGGGCACGCATGCGCGGACCTCGGTCGGGGTCTATGCGCTGCCCAAGGGCGCGAGCGTGGAGTTGGACTTGACGGTCGCCGTTCAGCCCTGACAGGGTCGGCTCAACTGCAATGAAGCCGCAATGAAAAAGGCCCGCGGCGGGAATGCCAGCGGGCCTTTTCTTGGTTCAGACACCGCGCCGGCCGGAGCCGGAGCTGTCAGAACGGAATATCGTCATCCATGTCGTCGAAGCCGGTCGCGGCCTTCGGCGCGGGGGCCGGAGCGCGGGGGCTGCGGCGCGAGGCGCCGGTGCGCGCGGGGCGTCGAAGTCGCCGCTGTCGCGACCGCTGCCGCCACCCTGGCCACCGCCTTGACCGCCGCCGCGCTGCTCGCGGCTGTAGCCACCACCACCGCCACCACCCATCTCATCGCCGCCGTCGCGGCCGCCCAGCAGCTGCATCTGCTCGGCAATGATCTCGGTGGTGTAGTTGTCCTTGCCTTCCTTGTCCTGCCACTTGCGGGTCTTCAGGCGGCCTTCGACGTAGACCGGGCGGCCCTTCTTCAGGTACTCGCCGGCGATCTCGGCCAGACGGTCGTAGAACACCACACGGTGCCATTCGGTCTCTTCCTGGCGCTCGCCGCCTTCACGGCTCTTCCAGTTGCGGGTCGTGGCGATGCTCACGTTGCACACCGCGCTGCCGCTCGGCGTGTAGCGCAGTTCGGGATCACGGCCCAGGTTGCCGAGGATGATGACTTTATTGACCGAGGCCATGGTGGTTGCCTTCGCTTGCGTATGGTTGGGGTGTTCGGAAAGGGAAACTTTTGTGCCGCCAATCGCCCGGAACGGGCGCTTCGGGCCTTCAACTGGCTGTTCCGGGCCGGTCCGGCTTGCCGAAACGCGGCGCAGGGGTCGGATTATGCCGCCAGCCCTTTCCCAGGGCACTTCCAAGCAAACACCAATCCGCTTGCATGTCCCAGTCGTTGAACGACCAGGATCAGGGCCCCAAGTTCAGTTCATCCGCCGTCGAGACTGCTTGTGGGCATACATCGCCGCGTCCGCTTGTTGCATCAACTCCTCGAGCGCCAGCGGCTCCTCGCCCGACATGGCCGCATCACCCACGCTGAAGGCCAGCTCGTAGCCTCTCTGCGCCCGCAGATTCAGTGCGCCGACCTGCGTGCGTACCCGTTCCAGCGCCGGCGCCATCTGCTCGGTCGCCGTTCCGCTGAGCAGCGCGACGAACTCGTCCCCGCCGGTGCGGGCCACCACGTCCGACGACCGCAGGCAGAAGCGCAGGATGTCCGCGAAGGACTTCAGCGCCCAGTCGCCCTCCGCGTGACCGTAGCGGTCGTTCACGTGTTTGAAGTGGTCCAGGTCGAAATACAGCATCGTCGCCGGCCACTGCTTGCGTCGGCACAGCGCCAGGACATGCCCCGCCTGCGATTCGAAGCCACGCCGGTTCGCCAGTCCCGTCAGTTCGTCGACCATCGCCATGTACATCGCCGCGAACTGCTGTTCGACCATGAAGGCCATGTCGCGCAGCGTCGCCTGGTCGTCGATGTCGAAACCACGTGGCGCGCGGTCGATCAGGCACAAGGTGCCGAGGCGGTGTCCGCTCGGCGCACGCACCGGACAGCCCGCGTAGAAGCGGATCCTCGGCCCGCCGGTCACCAGCGGGTTGTCCGCGAAACGCGGGTCCGCGTGCGTGTCGGGGATCAGCAGGATGTCGTCCGACATGATCGCGTGACCGCAGAAGCTGATGTCCCGCGGCGTCTCCGACACGTCCAGGCCCTGCGCCGACTTGAACCACTGCCGGTCCGCGTCCACCAGGCTCACCAGCGCGATCGGCACCTGGAACAGCCGTCTGGCCATCCGCGTCAGGCGGTCGAAGCGTTCCTCGGGATCCGTGTCCAGCACCTGCAGCACGCGCAGCGTGGACAGGCGGGCGTTCTCGTCATCGGGCAACGGCGCAGCAATCATGTCGACGTGTCTGCCTGTGCTGTGGAGGTTCGATGCCGCTCTGCGCCGCGTTCCCGCCGGGTCAAGCCCGGCTGAACGACGGACCCGCCGATGTACGGGACAATCGAGCGCTCCATGAGTTCGTCCAACCATCATCCCGTCCCGCTCGACATCCTGCAAGAGGTGTTCGGTTACAGCGCCTTTCGCGGCCAGCAGGCCTCGATCGTCGACCACGTGACCGCCGGCGGCGACGCGCTGGTCCTCATGCCCACCGGCGGCGGCAAGTCGCTCTGCTACCAGATCCCCGCGATCGCGCGCCAGCGCGCCGGCCACGGCGTCACCGTGGTCGTCAGTCCGCTGATCGCCCTGATGCACGACCAGGTCGGCGCCCTGGAGGAGGCCGGCGTCGACGCCTCCTTCCTCAACTCCACGCAGACCTCGGAAGAGACCCAGCGCATCGAGCGCGAGATGCTCGCCGGCCGCCTGACCCTGCTCTACGCGGCGCCGGAACGCGTCAACACGCCGCGCTTCATCGCGCAGATGCAGTCGCTGTACGAGCGCGGCCTGCTCGCGCTGTTCGCGATCGACGAGGCGCATTGCGTCAGCCAGTGGGGTCACGACTTCCGCAGCGAATACCTGTCGCTGAGCCTGCTCCACGAGCGCTTCCCCGACATCCCGCGCATCGCGCTGACGGCCACCGCCGACGACATCACCCGCGCGGACATCATCGAGCGGCTGCAGCTCGAGCAGGCGCAGATCTTCGTCGCGTCGTTCGACCGGCCCAACATCCGCTACCTGATCGTCGAGAAGGACAGCCCGCGCGAGCAGCTGCTGCGCTTCATCCAGGACGAGCATGAGGACGCCGCCGGCGTCGTCTACTGCCAGAGCCGCAAGAAGGTCGACGAGACCGCCGACTGGCTGAAGTCCAAGGGCATCAACGCGCTGCCGTACCACGCCGGCATGGAGCAGGACCAGCGCCGCCGCCACCAGGACCGCTTCCTGCGCGAGGACGGCATCGTGATGGTCGCGACCATCGCCTTCGGCATGGGCATCGACAAGCCCGACGTGCGCTTCGTCGCCCACCTGGACCTGCCCAAGAACATCGAAGGCTATTACCAGGAGACCGGCCGTGCCGGTCGCGACGGCGAGCCGGCCGAGGCGTGGATGGCCTACGGCCTGGCCGACGTCGTCCAGCAGCGGCGCATGATCGACGAGAGCCCGTCCACCGACGAGTTCAAGCAGGTGCAGCGCGGCAAGCTGGACGCGCTGCTCGCGCTGGCGGAAGCCATCGACTGCCGGCGCGTGCGCCTCCTGGCCTATTTCGGCGAGGACAGCCAGCCCTGCGGCAACTGCGACAACTGCGTGAACCCGCCCGCGACCTGGGACGCGACCGAAGCGGCGCGGATGGCCCTGTCGTGCATCTACCGCTTCCATCAGGTGACGGGCTTCAGCTTCGGCTCCGGCCACCTGATCGATGTGCTGCGCGGCAAGGAGACCGACAAGGTCAAGCAATACCGGCATCAGGAGCTGAGCACCTGGGCCGTCGGCGCCTCGCTCAGCGAGCAGCAGTGGCGGGCGGTGATCCGCCAGCTGATCGCGCTGGGCTATGCGGTGACCGAAGGGGAGTACAACACGCTGTCCCTCGGCGGCAATGCCAAGGCCGTGCTGCGCGGCGAAGTGCGGATGCTGCTGCGCCAGCCGGCCACGCCGACCAAGCGGAGCAAGTCCAGCCGCACGGGGAGCTCGTCGTCCCGACGCTCGGAGGCGGAAACCGATCTGGACGCGGCGGCGCAGGTGCGCTTCGACGCGCTCAAGGCCTGGCGCGCCGACGTGGCGCGCGAGCACGGGCTGCCGGCCTATGTGATCTTCCAGAACGTCACGCTGGCGGAACTGGCACGGGTGCAGCCGCAGTCACTGGAGGAGATGTCCGGCATCAGCGGCATCGGCGCGAAGAAGCTCGAGGCCTACGGCGAAGACCTGTTGCGCGTGCTGGGCGAGGACTGACCCCGCCAGCGCCGGGAGGCCCTCATCGCCTCGTGCGACCGTCACACGCCCGTCACGCGATTGCCATGATGAAAAGGAAAACGCCCGGCGATGCCGGGCGTTTCCGTTGGCGAGCGCTACCGCGGATCTGCCGCGGTCGCCGCCTTGACAGCGCAACCGCAGGGATTCAGCAGAGCTGCGTCGTGCAGGCGACCTGCGCGGCCGAAGCCAGTCGCTGGCCGTTGGCCGAGATGTCGCGGCGGCCGGTGATGTAGACGGTCGGCAGTTGGGTGCGCTTGGCGGTGATGACCACAGGATCCAGCGTGATGACGGCGGCGCGTTGCTCGCGCTGTTCCTGCACGTGCAGCAGGCTGAACGCGATCGCCAGCGTGGCGCCGATGCCGAAGGCGAACGCCTTGAAGCTCGCCGCGCCGGTCATGCCGATGCGCGGGCTGCGGGTGGAACGGGTCTTGAAAGTGGTGGTGCTCATGTCGATCTCCTGGAAGGGGTTGCGTGTGTCAGTGAAGTCAGTGTCGTCTTGGCGACCCCGCTTCGCGAGCCACAAGCGACGAATGCGCGCGGCGGCGGAGTGAACTGCGCAGAATCGCGACGAATGGAGACGCGGGCATCGTCGATCGCCCGGATGCCCCATTCCATCGGCGTTCTGGTCGATCGTGTCCACGGTGTCCGCGGACACGGCGGACACTGCGGACACTCGGAACGTCGAGCAACGCGGATGCACGAAGCGGAAAAAGAAGCCCGCTGGTCAGGCGGGCTTCGAAATGCCGGGGGAAGCGTGGCGTCTATCGGAACGCAAGTCGCATGGTCATCCGTGCGGCTTGCTGGCCTGGTCGGCCCGATCAGCCTGAGGTCCCGGCACGGTCTGCTCGGCCCAGTGCGGGGGCAGGGTGTTGGACGGACGCGCGGCCTCGTTCGCATCCGCCAGCCACAAGGCGATGACGGCGGCGCTGGCCACGGCGGCCAGGGCGGTGAGGAAGGTCTTTGCTGCGTCGTTCATGGCGGTCCCCTGCGGTGTCTTTCCTGTCCTGGAAGGTCAACGAGGGTGGACTGTGCGCCGCCGGAGATGACAAGGCCATCCGGACGCGACGAATTGCCGCAATCGCGCGCCGAAATGCCGGTCAGCCGGCTGAACGGAAGCGAGGGGGTGGTCTCAGCCCCGCGCCGCGAGCGGCGCCCCAGTCTGGGGCGGCCAGGCGGCCAGCCGTTCCGCGAGGGCCACGGCGGGCTGCGGTCGGCAATAGAAATAGCCCTGCTGCTGCCAGCAGCCGAGCGCGAGCAGCGCATCGCGCTGCGCCTCGCTCTCGACGCCCTCGGCAACGACGTCGATGCCGAGCGCCTCCGCCATGCCCATCATGGCCCGGACCAGCGCGCGGTCGTCCGCACTGTTGGGCAGGTCGCGGACGAAGGCCCGGTCGATCTTCAGGCGCGCCGGACGCAACAGCTTCAGATAGGCGAGCGAGGAATACCCCGTCCCGAAATCGTCCACCGACAGGCTGAGCCCGAGGTCCGTCAGGCGCGACAAGGTCTGCAGGACGGTGTCCGTGTCGGTGAGCAGCGAGCTCTCGGTCAGCTCGATGGCGAGTTCGCCGGGAGCCACCGCGTGCCGGCGCATCGCCTCGGCGATGCGTTCGGCCAGCCGGGGCTCGCGGAACTGCAGGGCCGACAGGTTGATCGAGATCGGTCCGGGATGCCGCCCCGCCGCCTTCCAGCGCGCGAGCTGCGCGCAGGCCTGTTCGATGGTGCTCCAGCCGAGCGCCAGGATCTGTCCCGTCTCCTCCGCCAGCTCGATGAACTGGCCGGGCATCACCAGGCCGCGTTGCGGATGCTGCCAGCGCATCAGCGCCTCCAGCCCCGACCACTCGCCGGTGCGCGCGTCGACGACCGCCTGGTAATGGAGCAGCAGCTCGTCGCGCTCCAGGGCCAGTTTCAATTCGCGCTCGAGCTCCATCCGCTCCACCGCGGCCGCGTCCATGTCCTGCTGGAAGAAGCTGTAGCGCGATCGGCCCATCTGCTTGGCGCGGTACATCGCCAGGTCGGCGTGCCGGACCAGCGTGTCGAAGTCTTCCCCGTCGCGCGGGAACAGCGCGATGCCGACGCTCGCGGACACGCTCGCCACGCCACCCTCGAGTTGCAGCGGCGCATTCAGCGCCTCGATCAGGCGCTGCGCGGCGACACCGACGTGCTCGCTGGAATCGCGCATCAGCAGCAGGAATTCGTCGCCGCTGACACGGCAGGCCAGATCCGATTCCCGCACGGCCTGGCGCAGGCGCTCGCTCGCCTGCAGCAGCATGCGGTCGCCGGCCGCATGACCGAGCGAATCGTTGATCGCCTTGAAACGGTCCAGGTCGACGAAAAGCAGCGCCAGGTGCGTCTGCTCGCGGCGCGCCACGGCGGCCTCGTGCAGGAACACCTCGCGGAACAGTGTCCGGTTCGGCAGGCCGGTGAGGTGGTCGTACATCGCCAGCTGATGCAGCTGCGCGTTCTTGCTTTCCATGTCGGCCAGCAGGCCGGAGATCTGCTGGCCCATCTGGTCCAGATGGACGCCCAGCTGGCCCAGCTCATCCTTGCGGTTCCAGCGCAGGCGCGGGACCGGCTGACGCTCGGCAATCGCGCTGGCCAGGCGCTTGAGGCGGTCGATCGGCCGCACCAGGCGCAGATAGAAGACCAGCAGCACGATGACGACGCCCGCCGCGACCTGGAACGCGACGATCAACGCCGTCTGCCGGCGGCCTTCCTCCAGCATGCGCTCCTGCGCCGCGTCGTCGAACTGCACCCGCAGGCTGCCCAGCACCTGCCCGTCACGCTGGATGGTCGCGGCCAGCGTGACCGTCGGCCAGCCGGGGCTGCATTTGGCGCGGACGATGTCGCGGGTATCGGCCCGCTCCTCGCTGAGTTCCACCGCGCAGACGTTCACGTCCGACAGCAGCTGGTCCAGCGCCCGCTGGACCGCGGGGCTGTCCACCGTCCACAGCGGCTCGGCCAGACCGTTCGCGGCGAGCGTCAGCACGGCCGCGCGCTGGCCTTCCAGCACCGGCTCCAGGCTGCGCCGGATGAAGGCGTCGCTGAACGCCACCAGCGCCAGCGCCGGCACGGCGATTCCGATCACTACCGCAAGCAGGATCACACTGCGCAGCGACAGCGACGGAGCTTTGAGCTTCATCAATCAGGGTGAGGCAGGAGGGGGATGGCTGATTCTGCACGTCCGAAAAGTGGACGCCCCCCCGCAAAGACGGGGTCGCCGAGAAGGATTTAGGCATTCCTCCCGCTGCCACGCGGTGTCAGCAGGGCCCGACGCGGAACCGGCCCTGGCCCTATCATGGCGAGTTCGACTCCAGTTGTGTCCCGGCCCCCATGTCCACGAAAGTCCCGCCCGTCGCCCCCGCCCCGTCCGAGCCCGGCGCAGAGCCGAAGGCGGGCGCAGCACTGCAGGCGGATCCTGGCCGCTACCTGGGCCAGGCGATGCGACCCGTCGGCGAGACGCCGATGATCCGCGTCCGGGGTGCCCGCACCCACAACCTCAAGAACATCGACGTCGACCTGCCGCGCAACCAGCTGGTCGTCATCACCGGGTTGTCGGGCTCGGGCAAGTCCTCGCTGGCCTTCGACACGCTGTACGCCGAGGGTCAGCGCCGCTACGTCGAGAGTCTCTCGGCCTATGCGCGGCAGTTCCTGCAGCTGATGGACAAGCCCGATGTCGACGTCATCGAAGGCCTGTCGCCGGCGATCTCGATCGAGCAGAAAGCCACCAGCCACAACCCGCGCTCGACGGTGGGCACCGTCACCGAGATCCACGACTACCTGCGCCTGCTGTATGCGCGCGCCGGTACGCCCTTCTGCCCCGACCACCATCTGCCGCTGGAGGCGTCGAGCGTCGGCCAGATGGTCGACGCGGTGCTGGCCATGCCGGACGAGTCGCGCCTGATGGTGCTGGCCCCGGTCGTGCGCGATCGCAAGGGCGAGTTCGTCGAACTGTTCCAGGACCTGCAGGCGCAGGGCTACGTGCGCTTCCGCGTCGACGGGCAGACCGTCGAGGTCACCGAACTGCCGGCGCTGAAGAAGGCCGAGAAGCACGACATCGACGTCGTCGTCGACCGCATCAAGCTGCGCCACGACAGCGCCGACACGCTGCGCCAGCGCCTGGCCGAGAGCTTCGAGGCCGCGCTGCGACTGGCCGACGGCCGCGCGCTGGTGCTGAACATGGACAGCGGCACCGAAGCGATCTACTCCAGCAAGTTCGCGTGCCCGATCTGCAGCTACTCGCTGCCCGAGCTCGAGCCGCGGCTGTTCTCCTTCAACTCACCCGTCGGCGCCTGCCCGTCGTGCGAAGGCCTCGGCCAGGTCACCGTCTTCGATCCGGAGCGCGTCGTCGCGTTCCCGACCCTGAGCCTGGCCAGCGGCGCGGTGAAGGGCTGGGACCGGCGCAACGCCTATACCTTCTCGATGCTGGAGACCGTGGCCAAGCATTACGGCTTCGACATCGAGCTGCCCTTCGAGGAGCTGCCCGAGCAGGCGCGCCAGGTGTTGCTGCAGGGCTCCGGCGAGGACGAGATCAGCTTCACCTATGAAGCCGAGGGCGCGAACGGGAAGAAGCGCAGCGTCAAGCGCGCCCATCCGTTCGAGGGCATCCTGCCCAACCTCACGCGGCGGTATCGCGAGACCGACTCCGCGGCGGTGCGCGAGGAGCTCGCGCGCTACCAGAGCGCCAAGCCCTGCCCGCAGTGCGAGGGTTCGCGGCTGCGTCGCGAGGCCCGCAACGTGCTGCTGCAACCGGCCGAGGCCGCCGAGGGCGAGCGCGGCAAGCCGATCTACGAGGTCGAGCATGCGACGCTGCGCGAGGCGCTGCACTACTTCGAAGGCTTGAGGCTCAAGGGGGCGAAGGCCGAGATCGCCGACAAGGTGATCCGCGAGATCGCGTCACGACTGCACTTCCTCAACGATGTCGGCCTCAACTACCTGAGCCTGGACCGCAGCGCCGACACGCTGTCCGGCGGCGAGGCACAGCGGATCCGGCTGGCATCGCAGATCGGTTCGGGCCTGACCGGCGTGATGTACGTGCTGGACGAGCCCAGCATCGGCCTGCACCAGCGCGACAACGACCGCCTGATCGCCACGCTGCGGCGGCTGCGCGACCTGGGCAACTCCGTCCTTGTCGTCGAACATGACGAAGACGCGATCCGTGCCGCGGACCATGTCCTGGACCTCGGTCCGGGCGCGGGCGTCCACGGCGGCCGGATCATGGCGCAGGGCACGCCCGAGGAAGTCGCGGCGAACCACGAGTCGTCGACCGGTCGCTATCTCAGCGGCCTCGAACGCATCGAGGTGCCGAAGAAGCGGCATGCGCTGTCCGACAGCCCCGATCCGCGCACGCTGAAGATCATCAATGCGCGCGGCAACAACCTCAAGGGCGTGACCGCGGAGTTCCCGGTCGGCCTCCTGACCTGCGTGACGGGTGTCTCCGGCTCGGGCAAGAGCACGCTGGTCAACGACACGCTGTACGCAGCCGTCTCGCGCAAGCTTTATCAGAGCCATGCCGAGCCGGCCGCGTACGACGAGATCGAGGGGATGGACGCCTTCGACAAGGTCATCAACGTCGACCAGTCGCCGATCGGCCGCACGCCGCGCTCGAACCCGGCGACCTACACGGGCCTGTTCACGCCGATCCGCGAGCTGTTCGCCGAGATGCCCACCGCGCGCGAGCGCGGCTACGGCGCGGGCCGCTTCAGCTTCAACGTCGCCGGCGGCCGCTGCGAGGCCTGCCAGGGCGACGGCGTGCTGAAGGTGGAGATGCACTTCCTGCCCGACGTCTACGTGCCCTGCGACACCTGCTTCGGCAAGCGCTACAACCGCGAGACGCTGGAGGTGCTCTACAAGGGCAAGAACATCTCGGAGGTGCTGGGCCTGACGGTGGAGGATGCGCTGGGCTTCTTCAGCGCGGTGCCGACGCTGGCGCGCAAGCTGCAGACGCTGATGGACGTCGGCCTGGGCTACGTGAAGCTGGGACAGAGCGCGACGACGCTCTCAGGCGGGGAGGCGCAGCGGGTCAAGCTGGCGCTGGAGCTGTCCAAACGCGACACCGGCCGCACGCTCTACATCCTGGACGAACCGACGACCGGTCTGCACTTCGCCGACATCGCGCTGCTGCTGAAGGTCGTGCATCAACTGCGCGACGCGGGCAACACCATCGTGATCATTGAGCACAACCTGGACGTCATCAAGACGGCCGACTGGCTGATCGACATGGGTCCGGAGGGCGGATCCGGCGGTGGGCGTCTGCTCGTCGCGGGAACGCCTGAGGACGTTGCCGCCTGCGAGGCGAGCCACACGGGCCGTTATCTGAAGCCGCTGCTCGCGCGCGGCTGATCTGATCCAACGCCCCACCTCCATCGAACGACGGGCTCGGTCGTTCGGATCGAGACGACCTCAGCCCCTTTTCGGAACTCAAGGAGGGAATTCACTTGCCGCCAGGCAAGTGAAGGAGGGAGATGGAGAAAAGGGGCTGAGGTCGGCTCGATCGCGCGCCAACCGGTGCAGTCAAGCGGCCGTCTTGCGCTTCACCGCCAACGCCAACGCCCCCAGCCCCAACGCGAACAGCAGCCAGGTCTGCGGCTCCGGCACACCCGGCGCGATGGGCAGGCTGCCGCCGTTGCCACCGCTGTTCTGCGGGATCTGAGGCAAGGTGATGATGCCGGGGTTGCCGGCGGGCGCAGGGGCAGCCCCGCCGCCAGGGAGGCCGCTGCTGCTGCCCGGCGTCGTGGGCGCGAGGAGGCTGGAATCGGACGTCGCCGTCGGCGGCAGGCCTGCCGTGCGCGCGAAGCTGCCCGGATCGCCGCTGCCGCCGTCCGCGGCACCGGCTGCCGGCGGTTCGAACATCAGCGGATCGTCTTCGTTCTTCGCCGTCTGCGCGCCGCCTGCGGCGGGCTTCAGCTTGCCGCGCGAGATGCGGCTCACATTGCGGCAGACCGTCGGCACCAGGATGCACTGGCCGTCCTCGCAGTACACGAGCCCGCGTTCCAGCGTCTGTTCGGTCCACTTGCCGCGCGTGACGGTCTTGCAGATCGATCCCGCGCCGAAGTGCATGTCGCGGATCTCGGTGCCGTAGTCGTAGCGGCCGACGATGCTGTCGCGATGGATGTCGACGATCTCATCGTACTGGCGCTCCGCCATCCGGCTTTTCAGCTTGGCGCGCGTCGCCGGCGGGATGTCCTTGTACCGGTCCACGGCCGCCACCAGATCACCCATGAACGGGTTGACCCCGGGGCGATCCCAGGAGCAGTTCGGCAGCGTCACCGTGGACGCGGCCAGCGCGAATGCGGCCACCAACGACATGACAAGTCTCTTTATTCGGCGGCCGCCTCCGTGAGAACACCTCGTCGGGGTCAGGCCTTGCCGGCAGTCCTTCCTGTATCCATCGGTGGGCTTGAATCACCAGATGTGACAGGAACTGATCGGCAGTGTAGGGAGCGAAACCCCGTCGCTCCGGGCCTTCCCCTCAGCCGGGGGTGTGGTCGCGCGTGGTTTTTGTCACACCGCCCTCACAGTTCGCACACCCGTGGGTAAAAGCACCGGCGGCATGGACAACGCTGCCGTCGGCGGCATTCACTGTTATCGTCTCCGTGTCCCCCGCCAGTCATCGCCATGTCGTCCCCCACCGCCGCCCGCCACGTCCTCTACGTCGAGGACGACCGCATCAACATCGTGCTGATGGAAGAGGTGTTCCGTCTGATGCCCGGTTGGACGCTGGACATCGCCGAGACCGGCGCGCAGGCGATGGATGCCCTGTCGCGCGTCACGCCGTCGCTGGTGCTGATGGACATGAACCTGCCCGACATGAACGGTCTGCAGTTGATGGCCCTGGTGCGTGCCCACCCTCGATTGGCCCAGTTGCGCTGCATCGCGCTTTCCGCCGACGTGATGGACGACCAGCGCCAGCGCGCACGGGCGGCCGGCTTCCTGGATTACTGGCTCAAGCCGATCGACGTGCGCCAGTTGCGCGCGGCGCTTGAACGGCTCTGACCCACATGGCGCGTGGCCCCTGACGGGCCACCGGACCGGCACAAGCACGGACGCAAAAAAGCCCGCGCGAGGCGGGCCTTGTCCGGAATGCGGAAGAGCCTCTCGGCCCCGTCCGCTCAATCCTTCAGGTGGCTGTTGATCAGACGGGTCATCTCGAACATGTCGGCCTTGGCCTTGCCGAAGATTTCCTTCAGCTTGGCATCGGCGTTGATGACGCGCTTCTGAGCCGGGTCCTGCAGATTGTGCTTCTTGATGTATTCCCAGACCTTCTTCACCACGTCGGTCCGCGGCAGCGGCTTGTCGCCGACGATCGCGGCCAGCGCGGCGCTGGGGGTCAGGGCCTTCATGAAGGCGGCGTTGGGGGTGCGCTTCTTCGCGGGCGCAGCAGCCTTCTTCGCAGGAGCTGCCGCCTTCTTCGCCGGTGCCGCCTTCTTCGCGGGAGCGGCGGCCTTCTTCGCCGCCGGAGCCGCCTTCTTGGCCGGTGCCGCCTTCTTGGCGGGCGCAGCCTTCTTCGCAGTTGCCATTTCGATTCTCTCCATCAAGGGTTGTTGATGTGCCGGGCCCTGGTGAAGGTCTGACGCCTTCGGTACTCGATGGCACCCTGCGCGGGCAATGGTACTGCGCACCTCTGCCATTGAGAAGGCTTTACCGGGGGAAACTGCCCCGAAGTCAACGTCCGGCCCCGTGTTTGTCGCAGGCGCGCATCAATCTCCGCGTGTCCTACGCGCGCCGCACGTCTTCACCTACGGGGTTCCCCGTGGTCATCGCGTCGCGCGCCGATCCGCAGCGAGGCGATCAGTAGACGTCGCGGCGGTAGCGGCCATCGCGGATGAGGGCGTCGACGCCGGCGTCGCCGAGCGTCTCGCGCAGCACCGCGTCGACCGCGCCGGCCATGCCTTGCAGGCTGCCGCAGACGTAGAGCGCGGCGCCGTCCGCGACCCATTCGCGCAGTCGTTGCGCGTGTCGCGCGAGCAGATGCTGCACGTGCACGCGCCCGGACTGGTCGCGCGAGAAGGCCCAGTCCGCCTGGGCGATCAGGCCGTCGCGCTGCCAGGCCTCGATCTCATCGCGGTAGTGCGCGTCGTGCGCCGACTGGCGTTCTCCGAAGAGGAGCCAGGCGGGCCCGACCGTCGTGTCCATCCTGGCGACCGCTCGGGCCTTCAGGTGCGCGCGCAGTCCCGCCAGCCCGGTGCCGTTGCCGACGAGGATCAACGGGCGACCGGCGTTCGCGCCGATGCGGAAGCTCGCATGCGCGCGCAGGCGCATGGCGACGGTGCCGTCGAGCGGCAGCCCTTCGGTCAGCCAGCCCGACGAGCGTCCTGGCGTGCCGTCCTCCCGCGTGGTGCGGCGGACCATCAGTTCGACGCGCCCGTCGGCGGGCAGCGAGGCGATCGTGTACTCGCGTGGCCGCTGCGCATCGTGGTCGACATCGTGGGCATGGTCGGCGCCATCGGTCGTGACGCACACCTGCACGAGATCGCCCGCTTCCCAGTTCGGCAGCGGCGATCCATCCGCCGGCGTCAGTTCCAGATGGAACACCGGCCCGCCCTGGCTGCCCGGATTCAGATGGCGTCGCGCGCTCAGGCGCCATGACGTGAAGACCGGCGTGTCCCATTCCGCCAGATCAGCGGTGCCCGCGAAGTGACTGAGCCGTTGGCGCCATTGCGCCAGCGCGTGCTCGTCGGCACGATCGGCTTCGATGCGGTCGAACAGCGGCCGCGCGCCGCGCTCGTGCAACCAGGCGTCGAGCGCGCGCCCGAAGCCGCAGTAATGTGTGTAGGTCGAGTCGCCCAGCGCCAGTACGCCGACTTCGAGCGACGACAGATCCGGTGCGGATCCTTCCGCCGACATCAGGTCGCGCACGAACGGCGCGGCGCTGTCCGGCGCATCGCCTTCGCCATAGGTGCTGGCGATGAACAGCGCATGCCTGGCATCGCGCAAGGCATCGCGACCGACCTCGCCGAGCGCGGCCACGCGCACCGGCATGCCGGCCAGGTGCAGGGCCCTGGCGGTCTGCCAGGCGATCTCCTCGGCCTGGCCGGTCTGGCTTGCATGCAGCACCAGCACCGGCGGCCCCGCATCGGCGGCAGGCAGCAGCGCCGCGGCATCGTCAGCGGCCTGGCGCTGCCGGCTGCGATGGCGCCACCAGACCGCCGCGCACATCAGCAGGTAGAGCGCGACCAGCAGCAAGGCCGTCGCGGGTCGGGACAGGGTCGCAGCCATCAGGACGTCACAGCATCAACGCGCGCATCGCCGTGGAGAAGCGCTCCTCGAAGCCGCCGCCTTCGGCGGGCGTGCGACGCCGTACCAACAACGCGGCAAGCCCGAGGCGTTCCGCCAGGGCGAGGCCGTCGTCCGGCCCCAGCACCATCAGCGCCGTCGACCAGCCGTCGGCCCACATCGCGCTGTCGTGCACGACGGTGACCGAGGCCAGGCCGTGCTCGATCGGCTGCCGGGTGCGCGGATCGATGGTGTGGGAGCGACGAGGTCCGTCGACCTCGTCGAAGAATTTCCGGTAGTCGCCGGAGGTCGCCACCGACAGGCCGTGCAGTGCGATGCGCACCGGCGCAAGGCCGCAATCGGCGGACGGCGGCTCCAGATCGACCCACCACGGTTGACCTTCCGGTTTGAGCCCGGCACCGCGCAGTTCCCCGCCGATCTCGACGAGGTGGTCCGGCAGACCGAGCGCCGTCAGGACGGCGGACACGCGATCGACGGCGAAACCCTTGGCGATCGCCGAGAGATCCAGCGTCGCCTCGCCGGGTTGCGTGAGCACTCGCCGGTCGCGCTCCCACCGCAGCGACGCCCATCCGCAATGGACGCGGTCGCAGTCCTCGGGGGTCGGTGCGTGGAAGTCGGGCGCGTCGTGGCGTGGCGCGAGCGCGGTCGCGCCCGAGGGCCCGAAGCCCCAGAGCGCGACGAGCGCACCGGCGGTCGGGTCGTAGGCACCGTCGCTCCCGGCCGCGATCCGCAGCGCCGCATCGACGACGGTGGCGAAGCCGTCCGGCAACGGACACGAGGTGCCCGCCGCCGCGCGATTGAAGCGGCTGAGGTCCGAGCCCGCATGCCAACTGCTCATCTGCGCGATGACCTCATCGCAGGCGTGGACGACGGCCGCCTCGATCGCCGCGAGGCGAAGCCCCGCCGGACCGACGAAACGCGCGGACCAGGTCGTTCCCATGGTCTCGCCCACGAGCGCATGCACCGCCTGGCCGAGCGCCGGCGGCTCGCCGTCGATCCGCAGCGGAACGAGGACGCGCGGCTCGAGCGCGATGCCCGCGCCTCGCGTCGCCATCGTTCCGCAGCTCACGCTCACTTCGGCAGCACCTCGAAGGTGGCGCTCACGCTGGCGCGTTGCACCGGCGCTTCGCGCGTGCCGGTCGGCGCGTTCGGGCCGCGCGCCGGACCGGTGCTCGCGCCGATGAAGTAGCGGCCGGCTTCGGTCCACTCGACGGTGAACTCGCCCTTCGCATCGGTCTTCAGCTCGACCTCGCCGAACTTGTAGCGGTAGCGGTTGCCTTCGCGGATCAGCTTGAGCTGCACGTCGGCGGCCGGCTTGCCATCCAGCACCAGGCGGAACTTCGTCTTGTCGCCGTGGCTCAGGTCGGTGACCGGGCCCAGCGGCAGCAGTTCCAGACCATCGCCCTCGGGCTTGAAGTCGACCTTGCCGGCCTCTTCCTTGCTGACGAAGGTCTGCTGGCGATTGCTCATCACCGTCAGCGCGGTGACCTCGGCATCGGCCGGCACGTCCTTGGCGAAGCTCTCCCTGGTGCCGCGGAAGCGCTTGGTCTCGCCGCCCTGCTTGTACGCGCCCATCAGCGACTGGCTGACGTTGCTGACGCGCCAGGTGCCGTCCTGCGTCAGCTTCACGTCGAAGCTCTCGCGGTGGCGGGCGGCGCTGCGGTTCTCGGCCTCGACGGTCTTGCCGTCCGGCGCGGTGATGCGCACCGTCTCCAGCTTCAGCGCGCGCTCGAAGTTGAAGAGGTCTTCCGAGACGGCCGCGTCGAACGACGCCACCGGCTCCTTGCCGTCGAAGGCCGCCTTGTTGGGCAGCAGCCAGGTCATGTGCGCGTGCGCGGTCAGCGGGAGCAGCGCGGCGACGGCCAGCGCGACGGGCGCCATGCGCGTGGCGATCAGGGAAGCGATCGAAGTCTTCTTCATGGTGGGGTCCTCCGTGTCTTGTCGTGGAGCCTGTCGCGACGCGATCAGGGCTTGACCGTCAGTTCCAGCGCGCCGAGCTCGTGCTCGCCTTGCGCCTTCTCCGTCGCGGCGGCCTTGACCGGCCAGGTCAGCGGCAGGCGCTGCACTTCGCGGCCGCCGGCTTCCCGGCTGGACTCGACGACCACCTCGTACTTGCCCGGGGGCAGCGCGGCCAGCGCGGCACTGGTGTCCAGCGAGATCGCGTGCTCGCCCGGCGCACGCGTGGCGGCGGTGACGCCGTCCGCGGGCACGGACAGGTTGCGGCCGCCCTGGCGCCACCACTGGCGCATGTCCTTGAGCCACTTGGTGCCGGCGTTGTTCTGCTTCTTGGTGTCGTACCAGACGGCCAGTTGCGCGACCGCCGGACCGGATTCGCCGGCCTTCTCGACCCACACGGCGATGTAGGGGCGGTGGTACTCGGCGACGTTCAGGCGCGGCACTTCCAGCTTGAGCTGGACGGTGGCGGCCCAGGCGGACGAGCCGACGGCCAGGGTGCCCAGCGTGCCGAGGGCACCGAGCTGGAGGAGGGTACGACTTGCGGAGCGGTTCATGGTCGAGTCTCGGTTGAAGGTCGGGAGGATCCTGGCGGCGGCTCGGAGCGGAAAGGAAATCGAAGGAGAGGCGGAAGCAGCGTCGGCGACGGGGCGGGCCATCAATGGATCAGCAGCAGCGCCAGCAGCGCGGGAATCACCAGGCCCAGGCCGACGAGCGGCCAGGTGCTGGGTCGACTGACCGCATGGAACTTGAGGATCAGCAGGCCCGTGATCGAAAACAGCAGGCAGGCGACGGCGAAGAGGTCGATGAACCAGCTCCAGGCCACGCCGGCATGGCGGCCCTTGTGCAGGTCGTTGAGGTAGGAGATCCAGCCGCGGTCGGTGTCCTCGAACTCGACCTCGCCGCTGTCGCGCGCGATGCGGACCCAGGCGTCGCCGCCGGGACGCGGCAGCGCGAGGTAGATCTCGTCGCGGTTCCACTCGGCCTCGCGGCCGTCGATCGTGCGGCCCAACTCCTTGGCGAGCCAGGTGCGCACCGACGCGGGCACCGGCGCCTTGCTGTCGGGCTCGTTGGCGGACTTCGGCTTCAGCGGCGCCGCCAGCTCGTCGGGCAGTTGCGCGGTCTTGCTGACGATGGCCGGTTTCGACTCGATGTCCGCGGCGTGGTTCAGCGTGATGCCGGTGACGGCGAACAGGATCATGCCGATCAGGCAGATCGCCGAGCTGATCCAGTGCCACTGGTGCAGCTGCTTGAGCCAGCCGGAACGCTTCGCGGCGCTGCCCGCAGGGCTGCCGGCATGGCCGCCTGGATTCGTGCGCTTGGGTCCGCTCATGTCTCGGCCCAGAGCCGCAGCAGGTTGTGATAGTGGCCGGTGAGGGCCGTCGTCTCGGCGTCGTCGCCGAGGCGGCCGCGCAGCTTCTGGATGGTCTGGTCGAGCTCGAACAGCATCGCGCGCTGCCAGTCCTGGCGGATCAGGCTCTGCGTCCAGAAGAAGGAGCAGATCCGCGCGCCGCGCGTCACCGGCGTCACGCGATGCAGGCTGGTGCTCGCGTAGACGATGAGGTCGCCCGCGGGCAGCTTCACCTCGTGCGTGCCGTAGGTGTCGACGACCTCGAGCTCGCCGCCGTCGTACTCGTCGGGCTCGCTCAGGAAGAGGGTGGAGGACACGTCGCTGCGCAGCGGCTGGTCGGAGTCCTGCTGGCGCATGATCGCGCCGTCGACGTGGAAGCCGTAGTGCTCGCCGCCCTCGTAGCGGTTGAACAGCGGGGCCAGCGTGCGCAGCGGCAGCGCCGCCGAGATGAACAGCGGATGCCGCGCCAGCACCTCGCGGATGTGCGCGCCGATCTCGCGCGCGGCCGGATGCTCGACCGGCAGTTGCCGGTTCTGCTTGACCTTCGCGCCCTGCTCGCCCACGGTCGCGCGGCCGTCGGTCCAGTCGGCGGCGTCCAGGAGCCTGCGCATCTCGCGCACGTCCTGCTTGCTGAGCACTTCGGGGATGTGAAGAAGCATGTCCGGATCGAATCAATTCAGGAGGTGAGGACGGACGACGGCCCGCCCCTGCTAGGACAGGGACGGGCCGGCCGTACGCTACCTCAAACGCTCAGGCGTCGATCAGAAGCCGATGTTGGCCGACAGCGTCGCCGCGCGCGGAGCGCCCAGCACCAGACGACCGCCGCCGTTGTTCAACGAGCTCATGTACTTCTTGTCGAACACGTTGGTCACGTTCAGCTGCAGCGAGACGTTCTTGTTGACGCGGTAGGCGCCCATCAGGTCCATCACGGTGTACGCCGGCAGTTCCGGCAGGCCGGTCGACGGCGCCGCGGCGACGGTGACCACGCGCTTCTGCTCGGACGTGTGACGCGCACCGACGGCACCGGTCCAGTCGTTCCACTGGTACGACGTCCACAGCGTGGCGGACCACTTCGGCGACCAGCGCACGCCGTCCGTCACCGTCTGGTTGGGGTTGGTGGCGGTGGAGGCAGCGCGCTGGTTGATCTGCTTGGTGTCCATCGTCTGGACACCGGCGGTGACCTGCCAGAAGTTGGTCAGTTGTCCGACCGCGGCCAGCTCGATCCCCTGCACGCGGGTCTTGCCGCCTTGCGTGGCGACGTTGGTCAGCGCGTCCACGCTGACCTGGCCGTCGTTCTCGCTGCGGTACAGCGCGGCCGTCAGGCTCAGGCGCTTGCTCAGCAGATCCCACTTGGTGCCCAGTTCGACGTTCTTCGTCTCCTGCGCATCGGCAGCCGTGTTGGCCTGGCCCGAGGTGCTGAGCGAGAAGTTGGCGCTGCCGGGAGGCGTCAGCGAGTTGGCCACGGCAGCGTAGACCGTGCCGTTGTCGGCCAGCTTGTACACGGCGCCCAGGTTCCAGCTGGTGATCCACTTGCCGGCGTTCAGGCGCGAGGTGCTGATCGTGTTGATGTTGGAGCCGGTCGCGGCGCCGGGCGCCAGGACCACCGAGCCGGTGGTGGTCTTGATCTTGTAGTGCTCGGTACGCACGCCCAGCGTGAGCTTGAGCGCGTCGGTCACGGTCAGCGTGTCCAGCGCGTAGATCGCTTGCGTGATGGTGCTGCCTTCGCTGTCCGCACCGTTGGCGTAAGGCGTGCCCAGCACGTCGTTCGCGTTGGGGCGGTAGAGGTTCGCGGCCGGGTTGTTGATCGCGTCGTAGCCCACGCCGTTGATCGTCTGTTTCGTCGTGCCGTAGCCCACGCTGTCCTGGCTTTCGTACATCAGCTCGACGCCGGTGGACAGGTCATGCTTGATCCCGGCGGTCGCGAACGAGGCGTTGACGCTGGTCTGGTTGGCGAGAATCTCGTTGGTCTGGTTCACGCGCTGGCGCGAGCGGGCGATCTGCCAAGTCGAGGGGTCCGCCGTCACGATGGGGGACTGCGCGTTCGGCGGTACGTTGGTGATGCCGATGATGCCGGTGATGATCCGGTCCATGTGGGTCCGGCCGTAGCGCGCGGTGTTGCGCACGGTGAGGCCGTTGCCGATGTCCATCTCCAGCTTGGCCGTGACCATGTCGGCCTTGACCTTCTCGCGGTCGTTGCGGCTGCCGTAGTAGTTGTCGGAGTCCACCTTGGCGGCCGTCTTCAGCGCGTTCAGGCCGGCGATGACTTCCGGCGTCGCGTTGGCAGGCGGGTTCGCGACGGTGAAGCCTGCCCAGCCGACCGCCGGGATGCCGCCGTCCGGCACGTTGTTCTGGCGCACGTGCTGCGAGTACAGGAAGAAGCGCGTCGGCGTGTTCAGGCCGAAGGCGATCCCCGGCGCGATCGCGTGCGTCTTGCGCTCCACGACGTCGCGGCCCGGCACGCCGTTGTCCTGCCACACGGCATTCAGGCGCACGGCGGTGTTGTCCATCACCTTCTGGTTGACGTCGATCGACGCGCGCTTGCGGCTGGCGTCGCCGACCGTGATCACACCGTCGATCGAGTTCTCGATCTGCGGCAGCTTGCTGATCAGGTTGATGTAGCCGGCGGACGCGCCGCGGCCCGTGTCGGCGCCCGACGGGCCTTTCACGACTTCGATCTGCTCGATGTTGAACACGTCGCGGGTGACCGCGCCCAGGTCGCGGATGCCGTCGACGAAGGTCGAGGTGCTGGCCGAGAAGCCGCGCATCTGGAAGGTGTCGCCGGCGGAGGTGTTGCCGTTCTCACCCAGCTGCATCGTGATCCCGGGGGTGTTCTGCAGCGCGTCGATCAGCGAGACCGCGCCCTGCTCCCGCAGCACTTCCTTCTTGATCACCGAGATCGTCTTGGGCGTTTCCAGCAGTGGCTGGGTCAGCTTCGAGGACGCGCTCTTGTCGGTCTTGTAGTCGGACTGGGCCGTGCCTTCGACCTTCACCTGCGGCAGGTAGGGCGCGGCGGCGGCGGAAGCGGTCGAGGCGTCCGCGGGTGCCGGGGTTTCGGCGGCGTGGGCCAGCGGGAAGGTCAGGGAGGCGGCCAGTGCGGCCAGCGGGGCCACCGCATGCTTGCGGCTCTTGATGTAGCGGGACATGGAATCGAGCTCCGAGGGAAGTTCTTGTTGGAATCGGCTCGGCTGGCTGCGCGTGCTGGCGGCGTTGTCCCGGCGCTTCACGGCGCACGGTGGCGAGGCCCCTCCCTGATCGCGACTGGCTGGCGGTAGCGGGTGATTGAGGCCGGACGGGTCTCAAAGGCCGCAAATGCTAAGCATTCTCATTTGAGTGTGTCAAAGATTTGCGTTGCGGAGGTCGTTCCGCGTGGCGAACGCGCGACGTCCCTGTTTCTGTTCTGTAAAGCACGAAACCCGCGGGACGCTGGCGCGTCGCGCGGGTTTCAAAGATCTTTCAGGCCGGACCGGGACATCCGCCCGGATCCGGTCACGCCAGCGTCAGTCGGCCGCCTTGCCGGGCTCGTCCGACAAGTGCGCCGGCAGTTTCGGTGCAGTGCGCAGGCTCCAGACCATCGTGATCGCCAGGATCGCCACCACCACGCCCAACGACAGCAGCACGGGGATCTTGATCACGTCGATCAGCATCATCTTGGCGCCGATGAACACCAGCACCACCGCCAGGCCGTAGCTGAGCAGATGGAACTTGGACGCCATCGCCGCCAGCAGGAAGTACATCGCGCGCAGACCCAGGATCGCGAAGATGTTGGAGCTCAGCACGATGAACGGATCGTTGGTGATCGCGAAGATCGCCGGGATCGAGTCCACCGCGAAGATCACGTCGGTCATGCCCACCAGCGCGATCACCAGCAGCATCGGCGTGGCGATGCGCTTGCCGTTCTCCAGCGTGAAGAAGCGTTCGCCGTCGAAGTTCTTGCTCACCGGCAGCACGCGGCGCAGCAGCTTCAGCGCCGGGTTGTCCTCGAGGTCCGGTTCCTGGCCGGCCGCCCACCACATCTTGATGCCGGTGATCAGCAGGAAGGCGCCGAAGAGATAGAGGATCCAGTGGAACTGCGCGATCAGCCAGCCGCCGACCAGGATCATCACCGTGCGCAGCACGATGGCGCCGATGATGCCCATCATGAGCACCCGCTTCTGGTAGGCCGACGGCACCGCGAAGTAGGTGAAGATCATCAGGAAGACAAAGATGTTGTCGACCGCCAGCGACTTCTCGATGAGATAGCCGGTGATGAATTCCAGCGCCTTGGTGTTGGCGAGTTCCGTGCTGCCCGTGCCGTCACGCACGGCCCACCAGAGCAGGCCCATGAAGGCGACGCTCAACGCCACCCACACCAGCGACCAGTTGATCGCTTCCCGGACCCCCACGTCATGCGCGCCCTGCTTGCGCAGGACGACGAAGTCCAGGATCAGCGACACCACGACGATGCCGACGAATACCACCCACAGCCACATGGGGACGATCGTGCTCATGAGAGCTCCTTGCAAGAGGTGGATGGCGAGCATGCGCCATCCCGGTTTCAACGACAACGCGCCGCCACGGGCGGCACGGTGTGGCCGAAAGGTCTTGCAAGGCTGATGCGGACTCGGGGTCGGTTGACCTGGTGAGTCCGGCGTCAGGTGCAGGGCCCGGCTGCCTTCACGGCAACGTCTTGACGGGCGTCTGCCGCGGCCTGGGCCGCGCGGCTACTCCCCTTCGGAAGGTTCGAATTATCCTGCGTTGTTGACAATTTCAAGTTCGCATTTTCCTGACGATCGATGCCGGTATGCTGAGCGCATGAAAACGCTGACCCGTTGGATGCTGCTGGCGGCTGCGCTGCTGCTGGTGGCGCATCTCTACCCTGGCGTCCAGGTGAAGGGCTTCGTCACCGCGCTGATCGCTGCCTTCGTGCTGGGTCTGTTCAACACGATCCTGCGACCGGTGCTGGTGCTGCTCACGCTGCCCGTGACGCTGTTGACGCTGGGGTTGTTCCTCTTCGTCATCAATGCGCTGCTGTTCTGGGCAACGGCCAGCGTGCTGGATGGTTTCACCGTCGCGGGCTTCGGCGCTGCCTTGATCGGCTCGCTGATCTACTCGCTGTGCGGCATGGCGATCGACGTGCTGATCGAACGCCTGTTCCCCGACAGCGAGTAAGCCACCGCCCTCGAATCGCTCAAGGCTCCGCCCCCTGCGGCACGCCGCGGGGGTACATCTCCATGAGCATCTGTCGACGTTCGTAGCGAAGGTCGCGAAGGCGCGAATCGATCACCGACGCTTCAAACTGATCGGCGGACCGGGCCCGGCCCTGACGTTCCGCGGAGGCAAGGCGGTCGATCGCGCCGGTGATATCGCCGAGCGCGGCACGCGTCTCGCCCTGAGCGCGCAGCGAACGCAGCGGCTGGCCGAGCTGCTGCCACAAGGTGCCGCTTTCCTGCCAGGCCAACGCGTCCTGTGCGTGCAGCGCGAGGTGTGTCTGCAGCGCTTCGGCGGCCTCGCGCTTCACGTCCGGTCGCGGATCCGCCTGGGCCAGGTCGGCACGGATCATCAGCATCGGGCGCGAGCGTTCGCTCTTCAACGGCTCCAGCGCCGCGAAGCCGGCTTCGGGCTTCCCACGAGCCACTTCCAGTTCGACATGCGCATACACCAGTAGCCGCTTCGCGCCCGGATCGGCCCCAAGCAGACCGGCCAAGGCATCGGCAGTCTTCAAGGTGGCTTCAGCGCGGGAGAAGTCGCGCAGCTTGATCGAGGCCAGCGCGCTCGTGTAGCGGGCGGCCAGCTGATCGATGTTCTTCTCCCCGGCCCGCGATCCGGCGTCCAGGCCCTGGAGCACCCGCCATGGATCGGTCCGCTGGTCCATCAACACCTTCGCACGCGCTGCCATCAACGCATGTTCCGAGGTGCCGACCAGCCTGGCCTGGCTGCTCGTGCCCAGCCGCGCCTTGGCTTCACCGATGCGTTCGCTGGTCAGCGGGTGGCTGCGCAGGTAGGGGTAGGCCCCGGAATCCATCAGGTGATAGGCCTGCTCCATGCGTTCGAACATGCTGGCCATGCCGGCGGGCTGGTAGCCGGCCTGCGTCATCACCTGGAACCCGACACGATCGGCCTCGCGTTCCATGTCGCGCGAGAAGTTCAGCTGTGCCTGGGCCGCCGCCGCCTGGCTGGTGACGATGGCCGCCTGCGCGCCGTCGATGCTGCGGCTCTTCGCCGCGGCCAGGACGCCCAGCAGCAGACCGACCGTGGCCAGCGCGCTGGTGCGGGCGTCGCCGACGATGCTGCGCGCGATGTGCCGCTGCGTGACGTGCGACAACTCGTGCCCCATCACCGAGGCCAGTTCGTCGCGCGCGCCGGTCATCGCGATCAGCCCCAGATGGATGCCGACGTAGCCGCCCGGCAGAGCGAATGCGTTCACCGAGCGGTCGCGGACCAGGAAGAGCTCCCAGGCGAAGCGATCGCTCGTGTCATCGCTGATGTTCCCGAGGCGGCGCGCGGCATCCACCAGCGGCTGCCAGGTGTTCTGCGCGTACTCGAGCAGCAGCGGATCGTCGATGTAGTCCGGGTCCGGGCGGATCTGCCGCATGACCTGGTCGCCGAGCTTCTTCTCGGCGCTGATGCTGACGTCGGCCGACACCGAGTCGCCCAGCGCCGGCAGGTTCACCTGCGCGACAGCGCCCTGGCCGAGCAACGCCGCGCTGAGCAGCGCAGCCAGGCAGCGTCGGGTGAAGGGAATGGGGTTCGTTCGCTTCAAGGGATCTCCAGGGCGGGAACTATGATGAGGGCTCTTCGGTTTCGCGATTGTTGCCGCGCTCATGAGCTCGCCTCTGACCCATTTTGACGCCAACGGACAAGCCCACATGGTGGACGTCTCCGGCAAGGATGTCACGCACCGCGTGGCCGGGCCGCGGGCCGCATCCGGATGAAGGCCGAGACGCTGGCGTTGATCCGCGATGGCAACGCCAGGAAGGGCGATGTGATCGGGGTGGCGCGCATCGCCGCCATCCAGGCCGCGAAACGGACCTCGGAGCTGATCCCGCTCTGCCACCCGCTGCCGATCACGCGTGTCGCCGTCGAGTTCGCGCTCGACGAACCGGCCAATGCCGTGATCTGCACCGTGCAGGTCGAGACGCTGGGGCGCACCGGTGTCGAGATGGAAGCGCTGACCGCCGTGCAGGTCGGCTTGCTCACCGTCTACGACATGTGCAAGGCGGCAGATCGCGGCATGGTCATGGAGCAGATCCGCGTGCTGGAGAAGCAAGGCGGGAAGTCGGGCGAGTGGCGCGCCGAGGTCTGAACGCCCTGCGCCGCGTCTGAGATTGCGACCCGTCACGGACGCGATCAACGCAATTCGCGGAAGCTGTATTCGCGCTGCGGCGGTTCGCATTGGAACGGCTTTGCCGCCGCACCGAGCGCGGCGACTTCTTCGCATTCACCGAGCCAATCCGCGCTGGCCGCGTTGCGGAATTCGCGCAGCCGCTGCACCAGGTAGCGGGCCTTGTCGGTTTCTCCCACCGCGTTGAGCGACTTCGCCCAAGCCATCAGCAGGCGGGTATCGATCAGGTGATGCCCGGTCCGCCGTGACGCTTCGAGCGCCACCGCGCCGGGGGTTGCACGGTCGCCTCGGCATAGTCGGCCTGCAGCGCGAACAGCGGAGAGCGCTGGCCCGAGAGGATTCGATCGTCAAGCGACGCGGCACCCGTCGGCGGTGCATAGATATGGACGATGCGCAGATAGTCGACAACCACCAACGGCACCGCCGCCGTGATCGCCAGCCCGAGCACGGCCAGCAGAGGACGCCGGGACAACGGCATATCCGCAGGGCGCGCGACCGGGGCGCGTTCCACCGCCACATCGGCGGTGCGTTTGCCCGACAGGCACAAGCCGAAGGCCAGCGCGGCAGGCAGCAGGAAATAGGCATACCAGAGCGGGTACTCGACCTGGCTATGGACACCGATCATCGCCACGAGCATGCCGGCACAGTGCCCGGCGGGTCCGCCCTGAATGGCGCGCCAGAGCCCGATCGCCAAGCCCCAGGCCAGCAGGCCCAGCGTCAGCAATCCCAACGGCAGGCCCATCTCGACGAGCAGTTGCATCTCGAGGTTGTGCGTGTGATCGAAGAACGCGACCGGTCGATCCGGGAACGGGGTCAAGGTCCAGGCGAGGTTGAAATCCCCCAGCCCGAGCCCGTCAGGGGGTACTGTTGGAGCAGGCCGACGGCATTCTTGAGAATTGCGAGACGCGACGGCGAGCCGGCCCCTTCGTCGGAAAGGCGAGACTGCGCACGGAAGGCGTGGTGCCCGCCTGCGGCGTACAGATCCATCAGGCCCCAGCAGATCCCGAACATGAGTGCGGTAGACGCCAGCGCGATCCGGACGCGAGGCGCCAATCGCCAGTCGATCGCTCCCCAGACCACCAGCAAGGCGATGCCGATCCATCCGGTTCGGGACCCGCTGAGCACCACGCAGAACACGAACAGAAACAGCAGCACGTACAGCGCTGCCGTGCCGGCAAGCGCACTGCGGAGCCGCCGGGCCAGCCAGCCCCCCTGCTCGAGCCAGACAGCGCCGACACAGGCCCACATCAGCAGACTGGCGAGGTGATTGGGTTGCCGCATGTTCCCGACGGCACTTCCCACCACACCCGATCGGGCGATCAGGACACCGTTGGGCCAACTCCGGGAAGAACATCTGCACGATGCAGACCACCACGCTCAGCAGCCCGGCGCCGACGAGCGCGATACAGAAGAGTGTCAGCACCGCATCGCGCTGACTGCTCGTGACCGCGAGGCCGACCTGCACCGCCACCAGCGCGCCCAGCAGCATCGCCATGCTCGTGAGCGCCATCGACCAGGGGAGTCCATGGGTGAAGGGCGCGACGGCTGCGACGGCCGTCATCAACAGCAGACCCAGCGACACGCCGTCAAGCCGCCAGCCAGACGCCAGGGAGCGACCCCACGCCAGCCCCGCGACCAGCAATCCGAGGCCCGCGAACGCCGCCAGCTGGTTGTAGAGCGTGGCCGACGGCGTCTGGTTGTAGGCGATCAGCGGTGCCAGCGTCACACCTACCAGCAATCCGAGAAGGGTCAGTATCTGGCGGTTGGGCTCGGTGACAGCGGCAGAAAAGTCGGCGGCGGGCGCCGTCGCGGCAAGCGTCATGAACGATCCGGGTCGTGAGGTCAGGGCGGAACTCTAACGCCCCTTCAAGCCCACGCTGCTTCGTCCTCAGAATCCGTCGATCGGTGCGAAGCCGACCGGGTCGCCCGTGTTCTTGTCGATCAGCACCGACCAGTCATTGCTGCGCGCGATCATGGGGACCGCCAGGAGCTGCTCGATCGGCCTGCCGGTACGGGCGATGGCCTCGTCCATCGCCGCACGCTCCTTCACGCGCGCAATCAGAGGTGTCAGCGGCTTGGCCACTTTCAGCGCACGCTGACGCCCCTCATCTCCCCAAGGGCGCCAGAAGAGGGGGCGACTGCCAATGTCCGTGCCCGACAACGCCTGGATGACCGCATCGCCACGCTGTTCCGCCGTCGGCTCTGCCGTGTCTACCAGGCGAGGACCATCCAGCGGCAGTGCGCGCAGGCTGTCTTCGGCCTGGGGCAGTTCCTCGGCGACCACGTCGTTCGCGGTGGTCAGGCGAAAGCGTTCGCCCTCCAGCGCCAACACCACAGGCCGCGCCAAATAGACGGTGTGCAAGCCGTAACCCAGGGCCGCCAGCTGAAGCACGACGATGATGGCAAGGTCTCGTGTGAGTTCGCGCATCGGCTTGCGAATGTCAAAGATTGCCAGGGTGATCAGCGGGCCCATGACGATGTCCACGCCCATCACGAGCAGGAGCAGGTTGTCACCGCCAGAGATGATCCGGTAGGGCCAGGGATACCAGAGCAGCAGCACCAGCATCGCCACCAGTGCCGCGATCCCCAGGCAGCTCAGCAGATGGACGGCGGAAGCACGCGTGCGGCGCTGCCATTCGAAAGGTGCCTTCGAAGCAGTTGTCATCAGAACCAGCCGTAAGACCAGAAACGGAACGCCAGGAATTGCTCGCCGATCGGCTTCTTCATGGACTCACCGGTGTGGATATGAGGAATGTCGTCACGCGCCTCCGTGACAGCCTGGATCGTGAACGCCGCCATGACCGACAGCACGAGGCCACGCAGGATGATTCTCGGCTGCGCTTGATGCACTTGCACCGGAGCGTGGGCGTCATTCGAATCCACCGCCAGCAGGAACGCTGCCAGAACCGCAATCCACATCTGCGAGATCGGCATGACCCAGTTGCCGGAGAAGGCGCTGTCGACAAGCACCGCGACCGTCGCAGACGTCAACGCGGCGGCCAGGACCGGCTGAGTCTTCGAGAGGCGGGACACGTTGACAAATGCTCGCCTAAGAAAATTGAAGGCGAGCCAGACAATCAATAGCGTGGCGGGAAGTCCGTACTCCGCAATCACTTGGGCATAGACGTTGTGGGGATGAGCAGCGACGAGATTGACGGTGTTGGAGAAATGCATGGGCCCCACGCCCAGCCACGGCGAACTGGCGAAAAGATCGATGGCCTGTCCGACAAGGAATCCGCGGAAGTGCGAGTTCAGGATCCCATCCGTCATGGCCGCAGAGCTGTGCTGGAGCCAGATGAGCCACAGCAACCCCACGGCAGCGGCACCGGAGCCGAGGGTCGCGACCATCGTGAGGACATATCGCCAACTCAAGCGGCCGAATATGGTGACAGTCACAATGGCGGCGACCGTCAGGCCCAGTATCGACGCCCGTGCCAGATACAGCGAAAGGATCGCGCCACCAGTGATCAAAGCAATGGCCGCCGCCGCTCGCAGCCATCGTGGCGCGGCTGGTCGCAACAGCACCACGCCAGCCAATGGCAACGAGATCGACTGGACATGGTTGAGAAAGCGGGCGTTGTCGAAGCCGAAAATGACCTCCCAAGGAGCAAACAGGTCCTGGTTGAGTGCCGCGCCGATCAGCAATGTCAGCGACCAAATGACCCCATACACGGCTGCGCCGATGGTGATCAGGTCGAGGAAGCGATCCCGCACGTCAGGCTCTGCGAAGCCACGGGACAATTGAAGAGCCAGCAACAGTAGCCCGACAAAGACCGCTACTTCTCTCGCTGCGACAAGCGGGTGTGCCGCGTGTACACAGGAGGCCGCCACCAACAAGCCAAGCACGACGTGCGGCCAATGCTTGGCGAAGATTCGAGAATGTGACCTGGTTGGCAGAGAGAAGGTCCAAACTGCCGCTGCCATCAACAGCACGCCCAGCTGCACCAAACGCGCGAAATCATGAGGATTCAGCTGGGTCGGCAGGGCGCTATGCATGCACGGCACGGCCCACAGCAGCACTGCCAGCGCCAATGGCAGCCAGCGATGCAGATGACAACGGACGGAATGGCAAGGGAACTGGTTCAAGGCTTGATACCTAACGTGATGGTCTAGCCCAGGCGGATTGTCTAACAGCCATTAAAAAAGGAGCCCGAAGGCTCCTTTTTCAGTTCATTGATCAGCAGATCAGGTCGACTTGCACGAAGCCGGGATGAACTTAGCGCTGATCGTGTTGTAGCTGCAAACCCAGCTGATCGACTCAGGGCTGTCAGTAGCGCCACCGGTACCGGTGAGGACGATCGTGCCAGCGGCATCCGGAACGATGGAAGTTGCCGTGATCGTGGAAACGGTGTCGGACGTCTTGGCGTACACCACGCCGCTGACCATCTTGCTCTTGATGTTGTCGGTCGGGACGCTGGTCGCTGCGGGCATCACGCCCTTCACGGTGTAGAACTCCTGGATCGACGCCTTCGGCTGCGTGGCGGCGGCCATCACTTCCGAGACCTTGGTCTTGGTGATGTAGTCACGATAAGCCGGCAGAGCCACGGCAGCCAGAATACCGATGATCGCCACGACGATCATCAGTTCGATCAGGGTGAAACCTTGTTGAACGCGCTTCATAGAAACTCCAGAGAGGAAGTGGGGTAGAGACGAAGCGTATGTACGCAGGGCCCGTGCCAGCCGCTTCTTTCCTTGATCTGTGCATGACGTCACGGACTGGCGGCCCCAGGCAGGACGTCAAGTGACGTTTTTTGTCAGGCCGGCTGCCCAGATTTGTCACCCGCACCGTCCCTGACAAGGTTTGTCAGATGGCTTCGACTTTCCAACCTCGCGCTCCAAAGCAACACAGCCCACAGCGGACATCCGATGCGGGCTGCGACGAGAGAAAACATCTCGAAGTTCGTCAGTCGAGCGAAAACTCTTGGAAGTTCTCCAACGCCGAGATCCTGTGCTTCGTGCGCAGCGCTCTCACCGCATCCATCACCGCGGCACGTTCTCCCGGCTTGATATGGGTGATGTGCACGTCGATCGCACCGCCAAGCTTCCCGAGCTCCTCCCGGAGCGTCGTTGGGCAGAGGTGCTTGCTGATGCCAGCCAAGCCGCATTCCTCGTCACCGAAAGCGCACTCGATGACCAGGTGCGCCACCTTGATCTCCGACAGCCGCTGCCAGAGCGCCGGGTTCGGCCCGGTATCACCCGTGAAGACCCAGTGTCCCACTGCGCCCCCGTCGACGGCAAAGCCCACGGCCGGCACCGTGTGAACGGCGCTGATGACCTCGATGTGTCGGCCCGCACCCAAGTCCAGCCGGTCACCGACGGCAAATTCGTGGAAGGTCAATGCCGGCCGTTCGGGTGATGGAAGGCGGGTGAAGTCAGGCCAGATCACGCCGTTGAAGACGTGGGCGCGGAGCGCCTGCAGCGTTTCGGGGAGTGCGTGTACCTTGACTGGGGGACGACCAGCCTGCGCACGTCGACGCTGGACCGTATCGGCCAGCAGCCCGATCGCCAGAACATGGTCGAGATGCGAATGCGTCACCAGGATGTGGTCCACCTCGACCATCGCGTCCACGGTCAGCTCGGCCACACCACTGCCCGCGTCGATGAGCACATCGTCATCAAGCAGGAAGGAAGTGGTTCTGTAGCCAGCCGCCAAGGCGCCGGCGCAACCGAGCACGCGAATCTTCATGCGGAAGACTGTAGAGGCACCCTCGTGCGGCGCTAAGCGCCGAATCCTCGATTCGAAGATTTATTGCTGTCGCTTACGCGACCCCGGCCCGATGCCGTGAAAACATGCACGCGCGTAGGTGTTCGCCCGACAGAAGCGAATCATCTCGATACAGGATGGCGCGCCAAAACCACGCGGATTAGCCGCCCGCAGGCAGCAAGAAGGGCCCCGCAGGGCCCTTCGCATAGAGACGTCAGCACTCAGGCCTGGACGAACTGCATCTGCGTACCGGCCAGCTCAATCACGTCACCGTTCTTCAGCGGAACCGATTCGGCCGTCAGAGGCGCACCGTTCACCATCGGGCGGGCGCCACCCTCGACGTGCGCGAACACATACCCACTGGGCCGCTTGGTGATCGACGCCACCTGGACACCGGGCTTGCCTACCGTCGTCACGACCTTGGTCAGCGACACCTCCCGGCCTGCAGCGGGTCCGTTCAGTACCTTGATCGCTGCCGGCGCGGTGGACACGGGCGCCGGCCCAAGCCCGCCGAATGAGGACGGCAGACCGAAACCACTGCTTGGCGCGGTGCCAGGACGCAGGATCATCGTCTTCTCGTAGTCAGCGTTGTCTTCGATCAGGAACTTGATCTTGTACTTGCCGACCTCGATCACATCACTGTGCGACAACAACTGCTTCTTGATGGCCTTGCCGTTGATGTACGTGCCGTTGGTCGAGTTCAGGTCCTCGATGAAGACATCCGCCCCGACCATCTGCAGCACGGCGTGTTCGCCACTGACCGCCAGATTGTCGATGACGATATCGTTGTACGGCCGCCGGCCGAGCGTGGTCTTGTCCTTGGTGATCTGCACTTCCTTGATCACCACACCGTCGAGCGACACCACCAGCTTGCCCATGCTTGACCTCGAGTCCTGTCTTTATTTGTAGAGGGCCGCCTCAACGGCGCCCATTGTTGCGACTGAATGGCCACCACGCCCATGGCTTGGTGCGAGTTTCCGCGCGAACCAGAACGATCGCAATATTATCCTTGCCGCCCATGTCATTGGCCGTGTCCACCAGCGCCTGCGCCGCTTCGGGCAGATCGTTGTGGCTTTGAAGCACCTGTGCCACGCTGACGTCATCCACCATGTCGGAGAGACCGTCGCTGCACAGCAGGATCTGATCGCCGGGCAGCAACTCGTGCTGATGAACCTCCAGCATCACCGTATCCTCGACACCAACGGCTCGCGTGACCAGATTCTTGTTGCTGCTGAAGACGGCTTCTTCCGGCGTCAGTAGACCTGCATCGAGCTGTTCCTGCAGCAACGAATGGTCACGCGTCAATTGCACGAGCTGGCCCTCTCGAAATCGATAGGCTCGCGAATCGCCCACGTGTCCCAGCAACAAGCTCTGTTCCCGGAACACGGCCAGTACGAGCGTCGTCCCCATGCCCGCATAACGTGGGTTGGTATTGGCGGCGTTGAAGATCGCGCGGTTGGCGTTGTCCACGCAGATGTCCATCGCGCGCCGGACATCGATGTCGGTCGCATGCTGGCCAGCCTCTGCCAGCCATCGACCCAATTCCGACTTGATGAAGGTCGTCAGCATCTGGCTGGCCACCTCCCCGGCGTTGTAGCCCCCCATGCCATCGGCAAGCACTGCGAGCCCGACGCCCGGTTCCAGGGCGACCGAGTCTTCATTGTTGTCGCGCACACGACCGGTATCGGTGGCGCTGAAGAACTCCAGGGTCATGTCTTGCTGGCGGGATCGGCTGGGGGAAGGGGATTGTGCACTGCGCCCTGGGACTGTAGCCGCAAAGTTTGCTCGAATGCCTGTCCCGCCGGTGGGGGGTGTGGCGCCTGTGCTATTGGCCAGTTCCACCGGAATCTGGCTCAACACCGACTCCAGATCCTGTGCCAGCGTGTCGCCGCGCTGATATCGAAGTTCCGGACGCTTTTCCAGTGACAGCGCCACGACCATCGCCAGCGACTCCGGCAGTTCTGGCCGGAGCCGGCGAACATCCGGCGCTGGCTGATTCATGATCTGGTGCATCAACGTGGCCATCGATTCGGTCTGGTGCGGCAGATGGCCGGTCAGAAGCTGGAACAGCATGGCGCCCAACGAGTAGAGGTCGCTGCGACCGTCTACCTGCAGGCCTGCCAGTTGCTCTGGCGACATGTAGGACGGAGTACCCAGGACCAGTCCCGTCCGTGTCCTGCTGCCGTCCGCGACGCGCGCGATCCCGAAGTCCATGATCTTCACGCTGCCGGACTCCCGCTCCAGCATGACGTTGGCAGGCTTGATGTCCCGGTGGACCACGCCATGGCCGTGAGCGTACTGGAGCGCCCGTCCAAGGCGAGCACCCAGCAGCAGCACGTCGCGCAGGGGCAGCAGTTGACCGGGTCGCGTGTGGTGACTCAGGTCCTGCCCGACGACATATTCCATCGCGATCCAGGTTTCGCCGGCGCATTCGCCCGCGTCCAGGACGCGCAGGATGTCGGGATGATCCAGATGTCGGGCCGCGCTCGCTTCCCGCATGAAGCGGTCCCGGACGTCGATCAGATCCTCCGGTGCGAATTCGCGTTGCAGCGCCAGGCGCTTGATCGCGACGGTCCGGCCGCTGCGGCGATCGACGGCGCGGTGCACGACCGCCATCGCACCGCGGCCGACTTCATCGCCGATCTCGTAATCGTCAAGCGCTACGCCGGCCTCCCGCGGCATCGGCAGTGTCGTCGGCTGGGTATCGGACGCACCCAGCCCCTGGTCGTCAGACGCGCCCCGGCCCAGCAGTCGCTTCAGGAAGCCGGAGGCGCTCATGACATGGCGGGCCTTTCGTCAGGCTTGCGCCGGCCGGCGCGCGGCCAGCAGCTTGCCGACGAGCAGGACGAACAACGCGCCGCCCACACCCAGCGCGTAATACACCTGCGGCAGCACTTCCGTCGTGCCGGGTTTGCTGCCCGGCTGCATCGGCACCCAGCTGTTGAGCGCCGGATCGGTCACCAGCATCGTGCCGGCGATCCACCCCAGCAGCATCGCGCCAAGCGTGATCACGATCGGGAACTTGTCCATCAACTTGATCACCAGCTGGCTGCCCCAGACGATGATGGGGATCGACACCAGCAGGCCGAAGATCACCAGCGGCATCTGATGCTGGCCACCCGCACCTTCGGCGGCGCCTGCGATGGCGATGACGTTGTCCAGGCTCATCACGAAGTCCGCAATGATGACGGTCTTCACTGCACCCCAGAGCTTGTCACTCGCTTCCATCTTCGCGTGATCGTCCTCGGCCTCCGGGATCAGGAGCTTGATGCCGATCCACAGCAGCAGCACCCCGCCGACCAGCTTCAGGAATGGCAGCTTGAGCAGCGTCAGCGCGAAGAAGATCAGCACGACGCGCAACACGATGGCACCGGCGGTACCCCAGAGGATGCCTTTGGTGCGCAGATTGGGCGGCAGCTTGCGGCAGGCAAGCGCGATGACGACGGCGTTGTCGCCGCCGAGAAGGATGTCGATCAGGATGATCTGGCCGACGGCGAGCCAGAACTCGGGGCTGGTGAGCATGTCCATGTGGGGGAACCCGCGCCGGGCCTCGCGCAACGAGGGCCCAGTCTAAAGCGTTGGAGGGGCAAACGAAGGAAGGGGCCCATCGGGCCCTTCCTTGGTTCGAGGGGTGCGGCGGATTGTCCGCGCCCGCCCCCGGAACCGCAGTGCGTGAAATTACGCAGCAACGGCTTCCAGCATCAGGTTTTTCCTGCTACTTACAGCAGGCCTTTCAGCAGCTTGCCCATTTCCGACGGGTTGCGCGTCACGGTGAAACCGCACTCTTCCATGATGGCGAGCTTGGCATCGGCCGTGTCGGCACCACCCGAGATCAGCGCGCCGGCATGGCCCATGCGCTTTCCGGGGGCGCGGTCACGCCGGCGATGAAGCCGACCACCGGCTTCTTCATGTTGGCCTTGCACCAACGGGCGGCTTCCGCCTCGTCCGGTCCGCCGATCTCGCCGATCATGATGACGGCATCGGTGTCCGGATCGTCGTTGAAAGCCTGCATCACGTCGATGTGCTTCAGGCCGTTGATCGGGTCACCGCCGATGCCGACGGCCGAGGACTGGCCCAGACCGATTTCGGTCAGCTGCGCCACCGCTTCATAGGTCAGCGTACCCGAGCGCGAGACCACGCCGATGCGACCCTTGCGATGGATGTGACCAGGCATGATGCCGATCTTGATCTCGTCGGGCGTGATCAGGCCGGGG
This sequence comes from Roseateles chitinivorans, assembly GCF_050632145.1. GTDB lineage: Bacteria > Pseudomonadota > Gammaproteobacteria > Burkholderiales > Burkholderiaceae_C > Roseateles > Roseateles chitinivorans_B. The sequence continues at coordinate 1,730,552 of NZ_CP192577.1, read as the reverse complement.
CAGTTCGGGCCCAGCAGCAGCGTCTTCTTGCCGCCGGCCAGTTCCTTGGCGCGCATCTTGTTGCGCACTTCCAGCATGTCGCGGACGGGGATGCCTTCCGTGATGCAGATCGCCAGGTCCAGGTCGGCCTCGACGGCTTCCCAGATCGCGGCAGCGGCGCCGGCGGGCGGCACGTAGATCACCGACACGGTCGCGCCGGTCTGGGCAGCGGCTTCCTTCACGGTGCCGTAGATGGGGATGTCCGAGAACTTCTCGCCCGCCTTCTTCGGGTTCACGCCGGCAACGAACGCGTTCTTGCCGTTGGCGTAGGCCTGGCAGCCCAGGGTGTGGAACTGACCGGTCTTGCCCGTGATGCCCTGGGTGATGACCTTGGTGTCCTTGTTGATGTAGATGCTCATGTCGTATTCCTTGGCTGGGTCTGCGGCTTACTTGACGGCGGCGACGATCTTGGTCGCGGCTTCGGCCATGGTGTCGGCGGCGATGATGGGCAGGCCGGACTCGGCCAGCATCTTCTTGCCCAGCTCCTCGTTGGTGCCCTTCATGCGGACGACCAGCGGCACGCTCAGGTTGACGGCCTTGCAGGCCGTGATGACGCCTTCGGCGATGGTGTCGCACTTCATGATGCCGCCGAAGATGTTCACGAGGATGCCCTTCACCTCGGGGTTCTTCAGCATGATCTTGAAGGCTTCGGTGACCTTCTCGGCCGTGGCGCCACCGCCGACGTCCAGGAAGTTGGCCGGCTCGCCGCCGAACAGCTTGATGGTGTCCATCGTGGCCATGGCCAGACCGGCACCGTTCACCAGGCAGCCGATGTTGCCGTCCAGCGAGATGTAGGCCAGGTCGAACTTGGAAGCTTCGATCTCGGCCGCGTCTTCTTCGTCCAGGTCGCGGTAGGCGACGATTTCCGGGTGACGGAACAGGGCGTTGGCGTCGAAGTTGAACTTGGCGTCCAGGGCGACCAGGTTGCCCTTGGAATCACAGTTCAGCGGGTTGATTTCAACCAGCGACGCGTCCGTGTCCATGTAGCACTTGTACAGCTTGGCGAACAGGTCGACGGCCTGGTCCACCGAAGCGCCGCTCAGGCCGATGGCCGCGGCGATCTTCTTCGACTGTTCGGTCGTGATGCCGGTCAGCGGGTCGATGTACTCGGTGATGATCTTCTCGGGGGTCGAGTGGGCGACTTCCTCGATGTCCATGCCGCCTTCGCTCGACGCGATGAAGGCCACCTTCTGCGTGCCACGGTCGGTCACCAGCGAGATGTACAGCTCGTTCTTGATGTCCGCGCCTTCTTCGATGTACAGGCGGCGGACCTTCTGGCCGACCGGGCCGGTCTGGTGCGTGACCAGCTGCATGCCCAGGATCTGCTCGGACAGCGCCTTCACGTCGTCCAGGCTCTTGCCCAGCTTGACGCCGCCGCCCTTGCCGCGACCGCCGGCGTGGATCTGCGCCTTGACCACCCAGACCGGGCCGCCCAGCTTCTGCGCGGCTTCGACCGCCTCTTGCACCGTGAACGCGGGAATGCCGCGCGGCACCGGCACGCCGAACTGGCGCAGGATTTCCTTGCCCTGGTACTCGTGAATCTTCATAGGGAGGTCTCGCTTGATGGATGAATCAGGAAGAAGCAGCCAGTGCCGCGGACGCTCCGCGATACCAGCTTGGAGAGGAGGTTTGCAACGCCGGATTCAGCCGGATCCCCGCAGCAGGACACCCGTCGTCGCGGCCATAGGACCGCACGTCGACGGAGCGACGAGGATGCGGTGGATGGCGCTCGGGGAGGCGGAGGAAGACATAAAACCGATGCAAACACGCGAAAACACGCCCGCGGACGAACGCCGGCGGGCTGTTTTGCGAAGCCGAAAATGTAGCATGCTGCGTTGCATCAAGCCCTTGGCGCGGTTGAGACGCGCACCGGCGTTGGCTTGTCAGCGCGTCGCAAGGTGCTCGTGACGCACGAAGTTTCGGGGAGTTTCAGGCGCTGTCGCTCTTTCAGGCGGCAAAACCCAGCGTCGAACCCGAGTTCCTCGCCAAGCCTCACGCGTCGTCGTCGCTGCCCGCAGCAACCCGACGGATCGCGCGGCGCGCGAGGTCCCCGCCGAAACCCCGTCCGATGAGAAAGCGAAGACGCTTGGCGAGCGCCGCGGTGTCGATGGCCGGGCCGTCGCCGAACTTGCGTCTGAGCAGGTCGCAGGCGCGATCGAGCTCACCGGCCGCGAGCGTCGAACGCTGCTCCGCATCCAAGGACAGCCCATGCTGGGCGAGCTCCTGCTCGATGCGCCGCTGGCCGAAACGCTGCGAGCGCATATGGATGCGGGATTCGACGAATCGCGACTCGTCGAGGTATCCGTTGGCCGTCAGCCAGTCGAGCACGGCGTCGACCTCGGGGGTGAGGTCCGGCGACTCACCGTCCTCGGCGAACTCATCGCGAGAAGCCTCTGCGCCTTCGACGGTTGCTGCAGCTTGCCGGTCGCGCGCGATGCGCAGCAGCTTGCGCCGCAACTCCATCGCGCTGTGCTCGCGCTGCGCGAGCAGCGCCACGGCACGCGCCTTCAGCGACAGCGGTTGCGAGGCACGGCCCCGCCGACCGTCGGGCGGGGTCATGCGAACGCCCCGCGCTTACTCGGCGTCGCCGCCGGGGGCGGCGCCCAGCAGCGGGATGCCCAGCGAGTCGCGGATCTTGTTCTCGATCTCGACCGCCAGATCCGCGTTCTCACGCAGGAACTCACGCGCGTTGTCCTTGCCCTGGCCGATCTTCTCGCCGCCGTAGGCGTACCAGGAGCCGGCCTTCTCGACGATCTTGTTGGCCACGCCCATGTCGATGATCTCGCCCTCGCGGCTGATGCCCTCGCCGTAGAGGATGTCGAACTCCGCCGTCTTGAACGGCGGCGCGACCTTGTTCTTGACGACCTTGACCTTGGTCTCGGAGCCGATGACTTCCTCGCCCTTCTTGATCGAACCGATGCGGCGGATGTCCAGGCGCACCGAGGCGTAGAACTTCAGCGCATTGCCACCGGTGGTCGTTTCCGGGCTGCCGAACATCACGCCGATCTTCATCCGGATCTGGTTGATGAAGACGACGGTGCAGTTGGTCTTCTTGATGGTCGCGGTCAGCTTGCGCAGTGCCTGGCTCATCAGGCGGGCCTGCAGGCCGGGCAGCGAGTCACCCATCTCGCCTTCGAGTTCCGCCTTCGGCGTCAGCGCGGCGACCGAGTCGATGACGATCAGGTCCACCGAGCCGGAGCGCACCAGCGAGTCCACGATCTCCAGGGCCTGCTCGCCGGTGTCGGGCTGGCTGATCAGCAGTTCCTGCAGGTTGACGCCCAGCTTCTGCGCGTACTGGACGTCCAGCGCGTGCTCCGCGTCGATGAAGGCGCACACGCCGTCCAGCTTCTGCATCTGGGCGATGACCTGCAGCGTCAGCGTGGTCTTGCCCGAGGATTCCGGGCCGTAGATCTCGACCACGCGGCCGCGCGGCAGACCGCCGACGCCCAACGCGATGTCCAGGCCCAGCGAGCCGGTGGAGACGACCTGGATGTCCTCGATCTTCTCGCCTTCGGCCAGCCGCATGATGGAGCCCTTGCCGAACTGCTTTTCGATCTGGGCGAGGGCGGCCTGAAGGGCCTTGGCTTTTTCGGTGTTGGCGTTCTTCACGGGGGCGTCCATGCAATCTTCTCCTGTTGGCTGCGACGGATTATGGCGCAATCTGTATATCTGTACAGTAGTTTGTCGAACCGGCCGACCCGCTGTGCGGGGCCGGTATCGGGTTGATGCAGCCATCTTAGGCATCAGGTAGCTCACTGGATGAGCCAATACCGGTCATTCACACTTCTTTCCGCCATGGGTGGGAGTCACCCCCGCGAACCTGTCGCCGGCCTGACCTGACACCCCCGACAACCGCTAGGCGGACGCCTCGGAAACGCCTAGGGAACACCAGCAGGCCGCTCCCTAGAATGTCTCCATAACCAGAGGGGACGACACATGCGCATCTTGATCGCCGAAGACGACCAGGTCCTGGCCGACGGCCTGCTGCGCTCGTTGCGGGCGTCGGGTTGCGCCGTCGATCAAGTCGGCAGCGGCAGCGAGGCCGATGCGGCCCTCGCCTCCCACGAATTCGACCTCCTGATCCTCGACCTCGGTCTTCCGAAACTGCATGGCCTGGAGGTGCTCCGACGCTTGCGGGCGCGCGGCTCGTCCGTGCCGGTGCTGATCCTGACCGCCGCGGACAGCATCGAGGAACGCGTCAAAGGACTGGACCTCGGTGCCGACGACTACATGGCCAAGCCGTTCTCGCTGCAGGAGCTCGAAGCCCGCGTGCGCGCGCTCACCCGCCGCGGTCTGGGCACCGCGTCGAGCGTGATCCGCCATGGTCCGTTGACCTTCGATGCGACGGGACGTGTCGCCTACATCAACGAGCAGATGGTGGAGCTGTCGGCACGCGAGCTGTCGTTGCTGGAGGTGCTGCTGCAGCGCGCCGGACGTCTCGTCAGCAAGGACCAGCTGGTCGAGCGGCTGTGCGAGTGGGGCGAGGAAGTCAGCAACAACGCGATCGAGGTCTACATCCACCGGCTGCGCAAGAAGATCGAACAGGGGCCGATCCGCATCGCCACGGTGCGCGGATTGGGCTATTGCCTTGAGAAGATTCCCGGCTGAGCTGCCGCATGGCGGCTGATTCCTCCGGCCATCGCTCGCTGTTCGGCGAGATCCTCGACTGGATGCTCGCGCCGCTGCTGGTCATCTGGCCGATCAGCGTCGCGCTGACCTGGCTGGTGGCGCAGGGCATCGCCAACAAGCCGTACGACCGCGAACTCGACGAGATGGCGCGCACCCTCGGGCTGCAGGTCGTGACCGAACCGACGCCTGGCGATGCGATCTCCCGGCGCGGCCGCTCCCGGTACGCGCTCGCGCCCGAGGCGGCCGCCCTGCTCCGGGCAGACGAGTCCGACACCGTCTACTACCAGGTGCTGGGCCTGCGCGGCGAATTGCTGAGCGGAGACGCCCAACTGCCGGTGCCCGAGGTCGAGCCGCCGATCGTCCCCTGGGAGGTGAACCGTCGCTTCGACGAGATCAACAACGAGGCCGTGCGTGTGTCCTACCTCTGGGTGGTGCCGGAGGGGATGGCGGGCAGCGACCGGATGATGCTGGTGCAGGTCGCGGAGACATTGGGCAAGCGTTCCCGGCTCACCAACGAGATCATCAAGGGCGTGATCCTCCCGCAGTTCGTGATCCTGCCGCTGGCGGTGCTGCTCGTGTGGCTGGCGCTGGCACGCGGTATCGCGCCGCTGAACGACCTGCAACGACGCATCCGTTCGCGCGACAGTTCGGACCTGAGCCCCATCGACGAACAGCGCATCCCCGACGAGGTCGCGCCGCTGGTGCAGGCGATCAACGATCTGCTCGAGCGCCTCGACCAGTCGATCCGATCGCAGAAGCACTTCCTCGCCGACGCCGCCCATCAGTTGAAGACGCCGCTCGCCGGCCTGCGCACACAGGCGGAGCTCGCACAACGCGAGATCGACGAGGGCCGCAGCTCGCCAGCGGAGCTGCGCCGCTCGCTCAAGCAGATCGCGGTGTCCAGCCAGCGTGCCGCGCACATGGTCAACCAGCTGCTGGCGATGGCGCGCGCCGAGGACCAGGAACATGCCGCCCGGCGCAGCGAAGTGAACCTCGCCGTGCTGGCGATCGAGACCGTGCGGGACTTCGTGCCGCGCGCGATGGAAAAGCGGCTGGACCTCGGCTACGAAGGCCCCGAGGCGAGCCAGGCCGGACTGCGCGTCAACGGGCATCCGCTGCTGATCCGCGAACTGATCCGCAACCTCGTCGACAACGCGCTGCTCTACACGCCCAGCGGCGGCACGGTCACAGTGCGCGTGGTCGAGGACCCGTTCGGGCAGGTGTGCGTGCTGCAGGTGGAGGACTCAGGTCCCGGCATCGTCGAGTCCGAACGCGAGCAGATCTTCCAGCCGTTCTACCGGGCGCTGGGCACAAATGTCGACGGCTCCGGACTGGGGCTCGCGATCGTGCGCGAGATCGTCCAGCAGCACGAGGCCGAGATCGCGGTCGACGACACGCGGGCGCGCCGGCAGGCAGAGTCGGAAGGCGTCGGACCCGGAGCGCGCTTCACGGTCCGCTTTGCGGCGCATCCGTTGTCGAGCGCCGCATCCTGACCGTTCTGCCGCCTGATCAGCGCTGCGTCCCGCCCCGGCTCTTGGCGATCGACATCAGCATCCCCAGCGACAGGCCCAGCGTCACCATCGCGGTCCCCCCATACGAGATGAACGGCAGCGGCACGCCCACCACGGGCAGGATGCCGGTGACCATCCCCATGTTCACGAACACGTAGGTGAAGAAGCTCAGCGTGATCGCTCCCGCGAGCAGTCTCGAGAACAGCGTCGGCGCCTCATGCGCGATCGCGAGTCCGCGCAGGATCAGTGCGGTGAAGCCGATCAGCAGCCCCGCCGCCCCGATCAACCCGAATTCCTCGCCATAGGCGGCGAAGATGAAGTCGGTGGTCCGCTCCGGAATGAACTCCAGGTGGGTCTGCGTGCCCTTCATGAATCCCTTGCCGGTCACGCCGCCCGAGCCGATCGCGATCTCGCCCTGGATGATGTGGAAGCCCTTGCCCAGCGGGTCCTTCGTCGGGTCCAGCAGCGTGCAGACGCGGTCCTTCTGGTAGTCCTTCAGCACCACCCACTTCACGTCGGGCTGGCAGATCTGGTCCTCGCTGAACACCAGCGCCGTGATGCCCGCGCCGGCCAGCAGCATCGCCGGGATGATCAGCTTCCACGACAGCCCGGCAAAGAAGATCACATACAGGCCGGCGCCCAGCACCAGCAGCGATGTGCCCAGGTCCGGCTGCTTCGCGATCAGGCCGACCGGCACGACAAGCAGGATGAAAGCGGCGATGAAGTCGGGCAATCTCAGCTGCCCCTCCCGCTTCTGGAACCACCAGGCCAGCATCAGCGGCACGGCGATCTTCAGCAGCTCGGACGGCTGGATCTGCGTGCCAACGTACAGCCAGCGCGTCGCGCCCTTCTTCGTGATGCCGAACAACGCGACCGCGACCAGCAAGGTCACACCGATCGCGTACAGGGGCAGCGCGAGCTGCATCAACCGCTGCGGCGGCACCTGGGCGGTCACGAACAGCACGCCCATCGCCAGGCCCATGTTGCGCGCGTGATCGACGAAGCGGGTGCCGTGGTCGTAGCCCGCCGAATACATGCACATCAGGCCCAGCCCCATCAGCCAGGCCATGGCGAGCAGCAGCGGGATGTCGAACCCCTGGAACAGCGGCTTCACGCGCTGCAGCAGGCTGGGTTTGCTGAAGACGGCACTCATCGTGAGGCTCCCGGCGTGGGGCGTGGTACCGCTGCGGATGCGGCGGGCCGCGTGGTCGCCGTTGGCGGCATCGGCGAGGTCGGAGGCTTGGGCAACGCGGCGGGCGCGGACACCGACGCGGACGCCGCCGAACTCGCCGCCTCCGGCGCGCTGGCCGCGGCATTCGGCAGCGGGATGTCCTCGACGCGGCGCGGCGTGCCGATCGGCGCGCCGACCTGGCCGACCCGCACCTTGGCGATGTCCTCTTCGCTCGGGTAGGTGCCGGTGAGCACGTAGTCGTACACGCGGCGCGCGATCGGCGCCGCCGATTCGGATCCGAAGCCCGCGTTCTCGACGATCAGCGCCACGGCGATCGTCGGCGCCTGGTACGGCGCGAACGAGATGTACAAGGAATGGTCGCGCTTGCGCTCGTCCGCCTTGATGCTGCTGTAGGTCTGGCCGGCGCGCAGGCCGACGGCCTGGGCGGTTCCGGTCTTGCCGGCGCTTTGATACTGCGCGCCGGCGAACACCGCGCGCGACGTGCCCTCCAAAGTCACGTCGTGCATCGCATTGCGGATCACGTCCACGTCCGCCTTGCGCAGCGCCAGCGGCTCCAGCGCGTCGCTCGCGACGCGCCGCTGCGCATGCTTGACGACGTCCTCGATCTCGCGCACCAGGCGCGGCCGGTAGCGCTGGCCGCCGCTGGACAGCGTCGACATCGCCGTCGCCAGCTGCAGCATCGTGAAGTTGTTCTGGCCCTGGCCGATGCCCAGCGAGATCGTTTCGCCGGCGTACCACTTCTGCTGATCCGGCCGCTTGAACGCCCGGCGCTTCCACTCGGTGCTGGGCAGCAGGCCGGTGACCTCCCCTGCAGGTCGATCTCGGTCTTGCGACCGAAGCCGAACGGCTCGAGCTGGTCATGGATCATGTCCACGCCCATCTCGTTGGCCAGCGAATAGAAGTAGACGTTCGACGACGTCACGATCGCCAGTCGCATGTCCTTCGGACCCGCGCGGTCGCCGGTTGCGCTGCCGAACACCCGCCCGCCGAAGCTGAAGTTCAGGTTGTCCTGGATCACCACGTTGGCGGCGCGCTTGCCGGTGTTCAGCGCGGCCATCGCCATGTAGGGCTTGAAGGTCGAGCCCGGCGGATAGGTGCCGCGCAGCGCGCGGTTCAGCAGCGGCTTGTCGATGTCCTCGTTGAGCTCGCGCCAGCTGTCCGCGTCGATGCCGTCGACGAACAGGTTGGGGTCGAAGCTCGGCTTGGACACGAAGGCCAGGACCTCGCCGGTGCGCGGATCCATCGCCACCAGCGCGCCGCGTCGGTCGCCGTACAGGCGCTCCACCAACGCCTGCAGCTTGATGTCGATCGACAGGTGCAGCGTGTTGCCGGGCGTCGGCGGGCGGTTGCGCAACCGGCGCACCGCGCGTCCGCCGGCGCTCGTCTCCATTTCCTCGAAGCCGGTCTGGCCGTGCAGCTCGCGCTCGTACGCCTGCTCCAGGCCCAGCTTGCCGATGTACTCGGTGCCGCGGTAGTTGGCGACGTCCTCTTCGGACCAGTCGTCCATCGCCTTCTTCTCGGTCTGGTTGATGCGACCGATGTAGCCCAGCAGGTGCGCCCCGACATCGCCCAGCGGATAGTTGCGGAACAACCGCGCCTTGATGTCCACGCCCGGGAATCGGAAGCGTTGCGCGGCGAAACGGGCCACCTCGGTATCGGTCAGCTTCGTGCGGATCGGCAGTGACTCGAAGTTCTTGCTCTCCTCCATCAGGCGCTTGAACCGCCGGCGGTCGCGCTGCTGGATCTCGATGACGGCGGACAACGCGTCGATCGTGCGCTCGAGGTCGGGCACCTTCGACGGCGTGATCTCCAGCGTGTAGGCCGAGTAGTTGCTCGCGAGCACCACGCCGTTGCGGTCGACGATCAGGCCGCGGTTGGGCACGATGGGCACGACGGAGACACGGTTGGTCTCGGCGCGCTCGAGCAGCGTGTCGTGCTGCGTGATCTGCAGGTAGACGAGCCGCGCGACGAGCAGGCCGAAGCAGAACAGCACGAACGCGGCCGCGGCGAACAGCCGCAACCGGAAGCGGCTCAACTCCGCCTGGAGGTTCTTGATGACCGTCATCGCTGGCCCGATCACGGCGCGCTCAGAGCGGGCGGTGCGCGTCGGGATCCGGCGCGCGGCGCTGGGGCGCGAGCAGGAGCGCCGCGGCGATCGGCCACAACGCCGCCTGCAGCAGCGGCGCCAGCACGAGACTCCAGCCCGGCCACATGCCGCCCACGATCAGCCGGACGACCACGGCGATGGCCGTGGCGAGCACGAACAGCGGCAGCACATGCAACGCCTGCGCGCCCAGCGTGAACCACAGCAACCGGCGATGCAGCGCGACCGCGCCGAACGCGAGCAGGCTGTACGCCAACGCATGCTGCCCCAGCAGCGCGCCGTGATGCACGTCGATCATCAGGCCGAAGACGAAGGCCCAGCCGACGCCGACGCGGCGCGGCTGATGGACGTTCCAGAACACCAGCACCAGCGCCAGCACGTCCGGCATCCAGGGTTGCCGGCCGACGGGCACCATGTCGATCAGCAGGCCGACGACGAGGCTGAACGCGATGAACAGGGGGTTGGCGGGCAGCAGCAGCTGGCTTGCGCCACGGGGCATGATCATCGGGTGCCTCCTTTGGGCGCGGACGCGGCCGAAGCCGCGCGACCGCGCGCCGGCCTGCTGGCGGCTTCGGCGGCAGCGGCGATGGCCGCGCTGGCCGCTTCCTGCGCCGCCTCGGTGCGCGCCGATTCCTGCCCTTCCAGCGGCTCCAGCACCAGCACGTGACGCGCGCTGTCGGGCTGCGCAATCGGCGCCAGGCCGACACGTGCGAAGCTGGTATCGCCGCGGCGCTCCACCTCGGCGACCTTGGCCACCGGCAGGCCCGGCGGATAGAGCCCGTCCAGCCCCGAGGTCGCGAGCGCGTCGCCCGGCTTGATGTCGGCGTTGGCGGCGATGAAACGCAGCTCCATCACGCCGCGCTCGCCGCCGTAGGCGACGCCGCGCTGTTGCGTGCGGGTATTGAGCACGGGGATGGTGGCGTCGCGGTCGGTCAGCAGGGTCACCTCGGCGGACAGTGGATAGACCCGCGTCACCTGCCCGAGCACGCCGGCGTCGTTGACCACCGGCGCGCCCAGCCGCACGCCGCCATGGCCGCCGCGATCGATGATGATGCGGCGCGAGAACGGATCCGGCGCCTCGTAGAGCACCTCGGCCGCCAGACCCTTGACCGGCAGCGCCTCGCGCAGGTCGAGCAGCGCGCGCAACCGCGTGTTCTCGGCCTGCAGCTGCGCGGCGCGGCTCAGGATGACCGCCTGCGAGGCGAGTTGCTGCCGGGCCTGGTTCTCGGCCTCGGTGGCCTTCTCCATGCCGCGGGCGTAGTCGCCGGCCTGCTCCCAGGCATCGACGGGCGCCAGCAGCGCACGCTGCAGCGGATGCAGCGCGAGCGCCAACCCCGCGCGGGCAGGCGCCGTGACCTGGAAGCGGGAGTCCGCCACCATGAGGAACACCGCCAATGCCGCGCAGAAGGCCAGCTTCGTCAACGCGGACGGGCCTTCGCGGAACAGCGGCGGTGGATTGCGGTCGAGAGTGCCGAGAGGCATGGAGGTCTCAGCGAAGGAGAGTCAACGCAAAGCGGCCGTCCGAGGCCGCATCCACTTATTCGTTCGTGAAGATGGAGCCCAGGCGTTCCATGCGCTCCAGGGCCATGCCGCAACCGCGGACCACGCAGGTCAGCGGGTCTTCGGCCACGAGCACCGGCAGGCCGGTTTCCTCGGCCAGCAGGCGGTCCAGGTCGCGCAGCAGCGCGCCGCCACCGGTCAGCATCATGCCGCGCTCGGCGATGTCGGCGCCCAGTTCCGGCGGCGTCTGCTCCAGCGCGTTCTTCACGGCCGAGACGATCTGGTTCAGCGGGTCGGTCAGCGCTTCCAGGATCTCGTTGGACGAGATCGTGAAGCTGCGCGGCACGCCTTCGCTGAGGTTGCGGCCCTTGACTTCCATCTCCTTGACCTCGGAGCCGGGGAAGGCCGAGCCGATGTTCTTCTTGATGGATTCCGCCGTCGGCTCGCCGATCAGCATGCCGTAGTTGCGACGGATGTAGTTGATGATGGCCTCGTCGAACTTGTCGCCGCCGACGCGGACCGAGCCCTTGTAGACCATGCCGCCCAGCGAGATCACGCCGACCTCGGTCGTGCCGCCGCCGATGTCGATGACCATCGAGCCCGACGCTTCCGACACCGGCAGGCCGGCGCCGATCGCGGCGGCCATCGGTTCCTCGATCAGGTAGACCTCCGAGGCGCCCGCGCCCAGCGCGGCGTCGCGGATCGCGCGCTTCTCGACCTGCGTGGAGCCGCAGGGGACGCAGATGATGATGCGGGGCGACGGACGCAGCAGCTTGGTGTCGTGCACCATCTTGATGAACTGCTTGATCATCTGCTCCGTCACCACGAAGTCGGCGATCACGCCGTCCTTCATCGGGCGGATCGCCTCGATGTTGCCGGGCACCTTGCCCAGCATGGCCTTGGCCTCGTGGCCGACGGCCTGGATCGTTTTCTTGCCGTTGGGTCCGCCTTCATGGCGGATGGCGACGACGGAGGGCTCGTCCAGCACCACGCCTTTTCCGCGGACATAGATCAGCGTGTTGGCGGTGCCCAGGTCGATGGCGAGGTCGGTAGAGAAGTAGCGGCGCAGGGAGGCGAACATGTGTGTAGGCAAGACCTGGACAAGACGCTTCGGCACCTGGAGCCGCCCGTCATCGTCGAACTACACGCAATCGGCGGCATTCGACGGCATCAAGCGGCGTTCGTCTGCGTTCTGTCCGGGCGGCTGCGATTCGGGGCGGTTCGGGTCGGTATACCGCGCGGACCGGCGGCGTCCGCGCGAGCGAGATTCCTTGCCATAAGGAACGAGGCTGCGCTGGCAGCCTCGGCTCATGGAGATAAGCGGGGATAATAACTGATCACCCCCTGGTTTGGCCCGTCTGCAAGGCTTCCGTCAGCGTTCATCGAATGATTCGCGCGCCGGGCGCCCTGCCTGTCCGACCGGCCCACGAGCACATTCCCATGGCACTCACCCACGACGACGTCAGCCGCATCGCCAAACTGGCCCGGCTGCAACTTTCAGGCGACGAGCAGGCCGCGCTGCTGCCGCAGCTCAACGGCTTCTTCTCGATCGTCGAGCAGATGAGCGCGGTCGACACCAGTGGCGTCGACCCCCTCTACACGCCCCTGTCGGCGGTCCAGGAAGTGGCCCTGCGGCTGCGCGAGGACCGCGTCACCGAAACCGACCAGCGCGAGCTCAACCAGCGCAGCGCTCCCGCCGTCGAGGACGGCCTGTTCCTGGTCCCGAAAGTCATCGAATGACCCCGCCCCTCCACCACCTCGGCGTGGCCGAGCTCGGCCGCGCCTTGCGCGCGAAGACCGTGTCCAGCACGGAACTGACGCAACATCTGCTTGCGCGTGTTGCCGCGACGAAGGATCTCGGCGCCTTCCTGCACATCGACGAGGCCTACGCGCTGGCGCGGGCCAAGGATGCCGACACACGCCTGGCACAGGGCGAAGCCGGCGCGCTGATCGGCATACCCCTGGCGCACAAGGACATCTTCGTCACCCGCGACATGCCGACCACGGCCGGCTCGAAGATGCTCGAGGGCTACCTGAGCCCGTTCGACGCCACCGTCGTCGAGCGCCTGAACGCCGCCGGCACCGTGTCGCTGGGCAAGCTGAACTGCGACGAGTTCGCGATGGGCTCGGCCAACGAGAACAGCGCCTACTTCAAGGCGCTCAACCCCTGGGACCGCACGCGCGTCCCGGGTGGCTCGTCGGGCGGCTCCGCCGTGGCCGTGGCCGCGGGCCTCGTCCCCGTGACGACCGGCACCGACACCGGCGGCTCGATCCGCCAGCCCGCCAGCTTCTCCGGCATCACCGGCATCAAGCCGACCTACGGCGTGTGCTCGCGCTACGGGATGATCGCGTTCGCCTCCAGCCTGGACCAGGCCGGGGTGTTCGCGCGTTCCGCCGAGGACTGCGCGCTGCTGCTGTCGGCAATGAGCGGCTTCGACGAGCGCGACGCCACCAGCGTCCAGCAGCCGCCGCAGGACTTCAGTGCGCAGATGCTGGCCGCCCGTGACGGCGCGACCGCGGCGCAGCCGCTGAGGGGCCTGCGCATCGGACTGCCGAAGGAGTTCTTCCCGGCCGCGCTGTCGTCCGACGTGGACAGCGCCGTGCGTGCCGGCCTGGCGGAGCTGGAGAAGCTCGGCGCGACGCTGGTGGACGTGTCGCTGCCGCGCACCGAGCTCGCGATTCCCGTCTACTACATCATTGCCCCGGCCGAGGCGAGCTCGAACCTGTCGCGCTTCGACGGCGTGAAGTTCGGTCACCGCGCCAAGGACCACGGCAACCTGATCGACATGTACGAGAAGACCCGCGCCGAAGGTTTCGGCGCCGAGGTCAAGCGCCGGATCATGATCGGCAGCTACGTGCTCTCGCACGGCTACTACGACGCCTACTACCTGCAGGCGCAGAAGCTGCGCCGCATGATCGCGGACGACTTCCAGCAGGCCTTCCAGCACTGCGACCTGATCGCCGGCCCGGTGGCGCCGACGGTCGCGTGGAAGCAGGGCGAAGGTGCGGACGATCCGGTCAAGGCCTACCTGGCCGACATCTTCACGCTGCCCGGTTCGCTGGCCGGCCTGCCCGGCATGAGCGTCCCGGTCGGCACCGGCGAGGGCGGCATGCCCGTGGGCCTGCAGCTGCTGGGCAACTACTTCAAGGAAGGCACGCTGCTGCACGCCGCGCACGCGCTGCAACAGGCCACCGACTGGCACCGCCAGACGCCGGCGGGGGTGTGAACGTCATGAGCAAGAACAGTCAACTGGTGCGGGGCTACGAGGTCGTCATCGGCCTGGAAAACCACGTCCAACTCTCGACCGAATCGAAGATCTTCAGCGGCTCCTCGACCGCCTTCGGCGCGGCGCCCAACACGCAGGCCAGCGCGGTGGACCTGGCGTTGCCCGGCACGCTGCCGGTGCTCAACCGCGGCGCGGTCGAGCGCGCCATCCGCTTCGGCCTGTCGGTCGGCGCGAAGGTGGCGCCGCTGTCGATCTTCGCGCGCAAGAACTACTTCTATCCGGACCTGCCCAAGGGCTACCAGATCAGCCAGTACGAGATTCCCGTCGTGCAGGGCGGCCACATCGAGTTCTTCGTCGGCGACGAGAAGAAGGTCGTGAAGCTCACCCGCGCGCATCTGGAAGAGGACGCCGGCAAGAGCCTGCACGAGGACTACCACGGCCAGTCGGGCATCGACCTGAACCGCGCCGGCACGCCGCTGCTGGAGATCGTCTCCGAGCCCGAGATGCGCTCCGGCGCCGAGGCCGTCGAGTATGCGAAGACGCTGCATGCGCTGGTGATGTGGCTGGGCATCTGCGACGGCAACATGCAGGAGGGCTCGTTCCGCTGCGACGTCAACGTCTCGGTCCGCAAGCCCGGCGCGCCCTTCGGCACCCGCCGCGAGATCAAGAACCTGAACAGCTTCCGCCACCTGGTTGACGCGGTGGACTTCGAGGTCAACTGGCAGATCGACCAGATCGAAGACGGCCTGGCGATCCAGCAGGCGACGGTGCTCTACAACGAGAACACCGGCGAGACCCGCGCGATGCGCACGAAGGAGGATGCGGCCGACTACCGCTACTTCCCCGATCCGGACCTGCCGCCGCTGATGATCTCGGCGGAATGGGTGGCCCGCGTGCGCGGCGAGATGCCCGAGCTGCCGACCGTGATGGCGGCGCGCTTCCAGGAGGCCGACGGCCTGCCCGCCTATGACGCGACGATGATGACGCAGAGCCTGGCGACGGCGCGCTTCTACGAAGCCGCGCGCGACCTGTGCGGCGCGCCCAAGCTGGTCGCGAACTGGCTGATGGGTGAGGTCTCGCGTCGACTGAACAGCGAGGAGCGTGGCATCGAGAGCGCTCCGGTATCGCCGGCGCAGCTGGGCGCGCTGATCAAGCGCATCCAGGACGGCACGATCAACAACAACTCCGCCAAGCAGGTGTTCGAGGTGTTGTGGACGGGCGAAGGCGCCGATGTCGACGCGATCATCGATGCCAAGGACCTGAAGCAGTCCAACGACACCGGCGAGATCGAGCGCATCCTCGACGAGGTGCTGGCGGCCAATGCCAAGTCGGTCGAGGAATTCCGCGCCGGCAAGGAGAAGGCGTTCAATGCGCTGGTGGGTCAGGCGATGAAGGCGGCCAAGGGCAAGGCCAATCCGGCCACCGTCAACGAACTGCTGAAGAAGAAGCTCGGCGCCTGAGGAGCTTGAGCCACAGGGCCGGCTGCACGCCGGCCCGAGGTATTTCCGCAGCCTCGGCGGCCGCGGGCGTCAGCGTCCGCTGGCCGGCGAGGCCTGCACTGGCGGCTTCACCGACGCCGGCGGCTCCAGGGAGCCCGGCGCCGCGCCGGCCCACAGCCGCTTCAGTCGCGCGAGTTCCTCGTCATAGATCTTGTTGACGCGCACGATCTCGGCCTTCTGGTTGTCGATCGAATCGCGCTGCGCGGCCGCGGACGCATCGTTCATTTCGAGTTGATGCTGCAACTTCATCGGCACGCGCTTGCCCTTGTAGAACTCGGCATCTTCCAGCATCGGCTTGCGTTCAGTCGCCAGTACCTGCAGACGCTTCTCGGACTGCTGCATCGCCTCGCGGATGTCGTCGAGCGCCGCCTCCCGTGCGCGTTGATGGGCGGCCAGGTCCGCATACCGCTGCAGCAGGTTGCGGTCGCGTCGGACCGCATCCTGCTGGGCGGCGCGCTGGACATCCTCCATGCGCTTGCGCTGGTCGGCCGCCGCCTGCTCCTCGGGCGACATCGCCGGGGGCATCATCTTGCGGACGGAGCCGTCGGAGTTCAATACGCGCTGCTCGCGCGCCTGGCATTCCGCGATCGGACGATCGGAGGTCAGGCGCCGGCCGTCAGGCGTCGTGCAGGTATAGATGTTGGGCGGAGGCGCCTTGGTCTGCGCCCAGGCAACGCCCGACATCGTGCCCGTCGAAGCGCCGGTCAAAGCGCCGGTCAACAGCAGGCCCGACAGGGTCGACCTCCTGATCGATCGGGACAGCAGACGGCGTGAGAGAAAAGCGCTCATCAGACTCCGTAGCGATCTCTGTAGGCATGGACCGCCGTCGCATGGGCGGACACGGCGGCGCTGCTGGTGGTCTGCAGGTACTGGAGCAGATCCGACAGTCCCGCGATGGCGACGACCGGCAGTTTCAACTGGTCACGCACGTACTGTACCGCCGACCATGGCAGATCCTGGCCATTCTCGGCCGCCTTCTCCTGGCGATCCAGCGCGATGGTCACGCCGCAGGGCACGGCGCCGGCCGCCTGGATCATCGCGATCGACTCGCGCACCGAGGTGCCGGCGGAGATGACGTCGTCGATGATCAGCACGCGCCCCTGCACCTTGGCGCCGACCAGCGTCCCGCCTTCGCCATGGTCCTTCGCCTCCTTGCGGTTGTAGGCGAACGGCTTGTTGTGGCCCAGCCGCGCCAGCTCGATCGCGACCGCCGCGGCCAGCGTGATGCCCTTGTAGGCAGGGCCGAAGATCATGTCGAACTCGACGCCCGAGGCCAGCAGCCGCTGCGCATAGAACTGCGCGAGCCGGCCGATCTTGAGGCCGTCGTCGAACAGGCCGGCATTGAAGAAGTACGGGCTGAGGCGACCCGCCTTGGTCTTGAACTCGCCGAAGCGCAGCACGCCGGTCTCGACGGCGAAGGCGACGAATTCCTGGGCCAGGTCGTCCTGGGAATCCTGCAGGGAGGCAGCGGAGGTCATGGCGGCGCGACGTTGGGACGTGTCAGTGAAATTGGGGCGGAATTGTAGGGCGCGGGTCGTCGCCACCTTGAGGGTGACGCAGCGTGTCATGTCGCCTGAATCCAGCCTTTCAAGCAAGAAGAAGGCCTGCTCCGTCGCCGGAAGCAGGCCCGTTTTTGCAGGGCGGCGCGCCGGCCGCTCTGCTGCGCGAGAGGACGCGGTCAGCCGATCAGAAGATCGCCTTGAACTGGACGCCGTAGGTGCGCGGGTCGTTGATGAAACCGGTGTTGTTGTTGAAGTCGATCGCGCCCGTGACACGGATCTGGTCCGTGATGTTGCGGACGAAGCCCGCGACCTCGTACTTGCCGTTGTTCCAGATGTAGCCGACGCGCAGGCCACCCTCGGTCAGCGACTTGCCGGTGAACTCCTTGGCCTCGTACAGGAAGAAGTTGACCTTCGAACGGTAGGCCCAGTCGGTGTAGATGTAGAACTCGTTGCCGGCCGCGGTCGGGATCGAATAACGCGCGGTCAGGTTGGCGACCCACTTCGGCGCATTCGGCAGCGGATTGCCGTCGATGCTGTAGTTGGTCGTCGAGCCCGCCACCAGCGGATCCGTCATCGTGCAACCGCCGCCGCAGCGCGGCAGCGACAGGGTGTTGTCGCGGATCTTGGTGTTGTTCAAGCTACCGCCCAGCGTGATCAGCAGCTGATCGACCGGCAGGACTTCCAGGTTCAACTCGACGCCGTTGCCTTCCGCCTTCTTGGCGTTGAGCAGACGGTTCGCGTTGTTCTGGCCGCCGACGGCGGTCAGTTGCAGGTCCTTCACGGTGTAGGTGAAGGCGCTGGCCGACAGGCGCGCGCGACGATCCCAGAAGTCCGACTTCACGCCTACTTCGTACGACGTGACGTTCTCCGGGGCCGCTTGCGATTGACCGGCAAACAGCGACGCCCCCTGCACCGACGAGGCACGGAAACCGGTGGCCACGCGGGCGTAGACGTTGGTGTCCTTGGTGACCTTATAGGTCCCCGACGCGTCCCAGTTCCACTTCGAGTCGCTGGTGTTGGCAGACACACCGGTGCTGGTGTTCAGGTTGGCGTAGCTGCTCGTGACGTCCACGTCCTTCTTGTCGTGCGTGAAGC
The DNA here is from genome assembly GCF_050632145.1 of Roseateles chitinivorans. Classification (GTDB taxonomy): domain Bacteria; phylum Pseudomonadota; class Gammaproteobacteria; order Burkholderiales; family Burkholderiaceae_C; genus Roseateles; species Roseateles chitinivorans_B. The sequence goes on along the minus strand of NZ_CP192577.1, from coordinate 1,712,254 downwards.
GAAGACCGCCGCGCAACTGGAAGTCTTGCGTGACCGCATAGTTCACCGAGCCGAAGGCCGCCCAGGCGGTGTTCTTCTGATGCGTGTCGATATAACCGGCCGAGGCGCCGGTCGAGGTCGTGTAGTCGGTGCTGCGGGCGGTGTAGCGCTCGTCGAACAGGTACACGCCACCTTGCCAGCGCAGCGGACCGGCCGCGGCGGATTCGACGCGGAACTCCTGCGTGATCTGGCGATGACCGCTCATCGAGCTGGAAGACTCGGACGGGAACGTGGCCTGACCCTCTTGCGTGAAGGGCTTGGTACCGCCGTAGATGTAGCCGCCGTCCACGTCGCCGCGGCTGAACGGGCGCACCGACTCGTAGCCGGTGATCGAATACAGGTTGATCGCGCCCAGGCCCCAGCGCAGACGCGCGCTGCCGCCGGTGGCGTGCAGGGTCTGCTCGTTGACGCCGTCGGTGTAGGCCTTCTCCGGATCGAAGCCGTCGACCAGGTCGTTGGTGCCGGTCTTGATGATCGACGAGCGGAACACGCGCGCGCTGCCCTTCAGGTCGCGGCCGTGGAAGTTGAACAGCGCGCTGAAATCCTTGTGCGGCTGATACAGCGCCTGCAGGCGCACGGCACGGTCGTCGTAGCCTTCGAGTTCGCCCGTCTTGCCGTTGGCCGGCACGTTCTTGACCCAGTCGTCGCGATGCTGGATCTGCGCCGAGATGCGGGCGGCCCAGTCGCCGGTCAGCGGCACGTTGGCGGCGCCTTCCAGGTTCATCGTGCCGTAGTTGCCGTACGAGACGTTCAGGTAGCCTTCCTGGCGCTGCGACGGCTTCACCGAATCGAACTTCACCACGCCGGCCGGCGTGTTGCGGCCGTACAGCGTGCCCTGCGGGCCTGCCACCACTTCGACGGCGGCCAGGTCGAAGGCCGGGAAGCCCTTCAGGATCGGGTTCTCCTGGACCACGTCGTCGTACACCAGCGAGACCGGTTGCGACGCGTTCAGGCGGAAGTCGGTGTTGCCGTAGCCGCGGATGTAGAAGCGCGGGAAGGCGCGACCGAACGACGATTCGATGTTCAGGCTGGGCACGCGACCCGACAGGAAACGCACGTCCTGGCCCGCCGAATTCAACACGTCCAGCTTCTCGCCGGAGATCTTGGTGACCGCGTTCGGCACTTCCTTGATGTTCTCGACCCGGCGCTCGGCGGTGATCGTCACCGTCTCCAGCTGCCCCTTCTCCTTGGCGGCCGCATCGGTGGCTTCCTGGGCCAGCGCGGGCCAGGCGAGCAAGGCCAGCGACACGGCCGCGGCGGCCTCGCGCAAGGCCGGAACGGCTGCGCGCTGGGTGGCGAATCGATTCATGGGGGAGTACTCCGGGGAAGGATGGGGAAACCGGGGGTACCGGCTGCGGCACCGATGGGTAAACCGAGGTCGCAGGCAGCAAAAATGTGGGCGCGGGTTGGCGCGGTGGACGCGAATCTAGCAAGTTCGTCATCAAGACGTCACCCTACGCACCATGGAGGTGCGGTTTCTGTTGCCCAAACACTGCACCTGCTCGCGTGTCGCCCGAATGGGCGTGGACGGCGCACGGCGCGGGCGCTAACTGGTGCGGTGCCCCCCTCGGCGGCGGGCATGTTCCGCCCGGCTGCTGCCAACTTCGGAACGGGGCTTTGCGATACTGCCGCCCTCTTTCAGGGGCCCCTTCCATGCGCTTCATCACCCTCAACCTCAATGGCATCCGGTCGGCTGCCACCAAGGGCGTCTTCGACTGGCTGCCGCCTCAACAGGCCGACGTGGTCGGCGTGCAGGAACTCAAGGCGCAAGCCGACGTCGTCGAATCCCAGTTCGCCGGGTACGACACCCTCACCGGCCACTTCCACTACGCGCAGAAGAAGGGCTACTCCGGCGTCGGCCTCTACACGAAGGAGACGCCCAGCGACGTGATCGTCGGCTTCGGCAGCAGCGAGTTCGACAACGAGGGCCGCTGGATCGAGAAGCGCTTCGACAAGCCCGGCCGCAAGCTCAGCCTCATCAGCTGCTACTTCCCCAGCGGCTCCAGCGGCGAAGAGCGCCAGGCCGCGAAGTTCCGCTTCCTGGCCGAGATGTACCCCTACCTGATGGCCCTGCGCGCCGAGCGCGAGTTCATCCTCGTGGCCGACGTCAACATCGCCCACAAGGAGATCGACCTGAAAAACTGGAAGGGCAACCGCAAGAACAGCGGCTTCCTGCCCGAGGAACGCGACTGGATGACCCGGCTGCTCGAGAAGGACATCGGCCTGGTGGACGTCTTCCGCGTCCTCAACGACAAGCCCGAGCAGTACACCTGGTGGAGCAACCGCGGACAAGCCTGGGCGAAGAACGTGGGCTGGCGGCTGGACTACCACCTGGCCACGCCCGGCATGGCCCACCTGGCCACGCGGGAAGCCATCTACCTGGACCAGCGCTTCAGCGACCATGCGCCGCTGACGATCGATTACGACTTCAAGTTCTGAGGTTTGTTCGGGCGCTCCGGCAACACCGCCGGTTCCCCCCGGAGCTCACAGTCTTCCCTTCGGTCCAGGGTTCGCTCCGGGGGAACCGGCGGTGTCGCCGTCGAACCGGGGACGGCCTCGAGGGTGGGGATGGGGTGCGGGGGGCGAGTTCAGTCGACCTTCGCGCCGGACACCTTCACCACCTTGGCCCACTTGGTGGTCTCGCGGGCGATGAGCGCGGCGAACTCGGCGCTCGTGCCGCCGCCAGCAACCGCGCCCTGCGCGGCCAGGCGCTCCTTGATCGCCGGCGTCGCCAGCGCCTTCGCCACCTCGCGCTGCACCCGCGCGACCTGATCCGCCGGCTGCGAGATCGGCGCCAGCAGGCCGAACCATGACGAGGCCTCGAAGCCCTTCAGTTCGGGCAGACCGCTCTCGGCGATCGTCGGCAGGTCGGGCAAGGCCTCGCTGCGCTTCGCACTGGTGACGGCAATCGCCTTGAGCTTGCCGGACTTGATGTGCGGCAGCGCGGAGGGCAGGTTGTCGAACATCAGGTCCATGTTCCCGCCCATCAGGTCCAGCAGCGCCGGACCCGAGCCGCGATACGGGAAATGGATCATGTAGGTGCCGGTGAGGCTCTTGAACAGTTCCCCCGCGAGGTGGATCGACGTGCCGTTGCCGCTGGAGCACATGTTCAGCTTGCCCGGATTGGCCTTGGCGACACGGGCCAGGTCGGCCACGCTGTTGATGCCGTACTTCTGCGCATTCGCCGGATTCATGACCAGGACGTTGGGCACGGCCGCGACCAGCGTGATCGGCGCGAAGTCCTTGACCGGATCGAAGGGCATCTTCGGGTACAGCGACTGGTTGATCGCGTGCGTGCCCACGGTGCCCATCAGCAGCGAGTGCCCGTCGGTCGCATGCGCCACGTCGGCCGATCCGGTGTTGCCGCCCGCGCCGGGCTTGTTCTCGACGATGACCGGCTGGCCCAGCGCCTTCTGCAGTTCGGGCGCCATCGCGCGCGCCATCAGGTCGGTGGTGCCGGCCGGCGGGAAGGGCACGACGATGCGCAGCGGGCGCGATGGCCAGGCCGCTTGCGCGCGGACCAGTTCCGGCAGCCAGACAGTGGACGACAGCGCCAGCAGCGCGCGGCGGTTCAGGCTCATGGGGGCGTCTCCGATGTTGTGATCTTGGCCGCCCCAGTATGGGCGACTAGTCGGCGCCGGAGACCTCGGGTGACTCCGGACCCAGGAGGGTCTGCAACTGCACGCGCTCGGAGCTGCAGGCCGCGTCGAAGTCGGCCTCGATCTGGATCAGCGCCTGGGCATCGCCGGCCTCGACGGTGACGATGCCGCGCGCGCGGTTGCGGCCCTGCGACTTGGCCGTGTAGAGCGCCATGTCGGCCCAGTTCACCGCCTGCTCCCAATGCAGCGCCAGTTGCGCCGGCGGCAGCGGGAAATGCGCGAAACCGATCGAGCAGGTCACCCGCAGCGGTCCCGCCGCCGTCTGCACCGGCTCCCCGCCGACGATGAACAGGACGCGCTCGGCCAGCAGCTGCAGCTGGTCCGGCGCGACGTTGCGCGCGAAGACCAGGAACTCCTCCCCGCCCCAGCGCACGACCAGGTCCTCCGCGCGCACCGCCTGCGCGATGCGCCGCGACACCTCGATGATCACGGCATCGCCGGCCGCATGGCCGTGGCGGTCGTTGACGTGCTTGAAGTGATCGATGTCGATCATCAGCAGCGCGCCGGTGAACATGTCCTTCGCGTGGCGGTCCATGACCGCGAGGAAGTGGCGACGATTCGCGAGGTCCGTCAGCGGATCGCGCTCGCTCTGCGCGCGCAGCAGGCTCTGGTTGGCCTTGAGCTTGCGGTTGGCCTCGCGCACACGTGCCAGCATCACGCCGATCAGGATCAGCGACAGACCGAGCAGCGCCGCCAGGCCGACGCCGACGTACTGCGCCAGCCGGCGGTTGCCGAGCTCGCGGTCCTGCAGCGTCTGTTCGCGCCGCAGCAGTTCGAGGTCGCGCTGCTTGGCCTCGCTGTCGTACTTCAACCGCAGCTGCTGCAGCGAAGACTCGCGGTTGCGGCGCGCCGTGTCCGCGCTCAGCGCGCGTTCCTCGTGATAGAGCCGCAGTGCTTCCCTGGCCTGACCGACCTTCGCATAGGCCTCGCCCAGCTCGCGCAGCTGCAACGCGCGCCGCACGGGGTCCAGGTCGCCCTGCGCCATCTCGAGGACCCGCGCGCTCTCGCGCCGCGCCGCGTCGAACTGGCGCTGCTGGACCAGGGCGACCGACAGGTTGTGCCGCAGCGTGCGCTCGACGGTCTGGTCGTTGTAGAACTGCACGACCGGCAGCGCCAGCCGCGCGAGCTGCACCGCCTTGGCCGACTGGTCGGTGTGGATGTAGGCATCGAGCAGGTTGTTCTGCAGCAGCGCCACGTCGCGCCGGCCGCCCGACTGCTCGGCGAGCCGCAGCGCGTCTTCCAGCGCGGCGAGCTGGGTGGTCCGGTCCCCGCGCCGGGACGCGATCATCGACTCGACCATCTTCGCGCGGCTCATCGCCGATACGTCGCCTTGCGCGAGCTGCCAGGCCTGCGCCATCCATTGCTGGGCTGCGGCGGGCTCATCCCGGACCTGGCTGTTGACCGCCAGCGACCCCATCATCGTGCCGGTCACGCTGTGGTCCTGGACGGCCTGCGCCAGCGACAGCGCCCGCCGCAACGAGGTCTCCGCGAAGGCGTACTCGCCGCGCGCCCCCTGCGCCCGGGCCACCAGCCGCAGGGCCTGGATCATCACGCGCGCATCGCAGCCGGACGGGATCGACGACGTCGACGCCGATCCGCAGGCCGGCGCCAGCTCATCCAGCGCCAGCTGCGCCATCTCGCCGGAACGACCTGTCTGACCCTGCCGATCCTGAAGCTCCGCCAGCAGCATGCGCGACAGCGGGCGCCCCCCGGCGTCGCCTCCAGCGCCCGGGCGATGCCGCGCACGTCGTCAGGGCGCCCGGCCTGGACCGCGTTGCGGCCCAGCGTGTACTCGATGTGGAGGCGATGCGGCGCATGCGCCGGCTCCGCGAGCAGCACCCGCAACTGCTGGGCAGCCTTCTCCGGCTCGTTGTAGCCGAACCGGTCCAGCTGGGCGAGCTGGGCATCCAGCGCACGGTCGGGGATCTCCGCGCGCGCCGGCACCGCGCCGAGACCCAGCACGGCCGCCGTCACGGCGGCGATCAGGCAGGCACGGGTCCGCGGGGTCATGCGCGCGCCTCCTGCGTCGGCCCGAGCAGGCTGACCAACTGGACCTGCCCCTGATGCCAGGCCGATTCGATGCGCCCCGCCAGCGCGAGCAACTGGTCGACGTCGCGCGCCTGCATCGCGGCCACGCCGTAGGCCTTGTTCCGGCCATGCGCCTTGGCCATGTACATCACCGTGTCGACCAGGTCGATGGCCCGCTCCCAGGCCAGCGTGAGGTCCTGCGGCGCCATCGGGAAGCTCGCGAAACCGATGGACGCGCTGATCGGGATGCGCAGCGGCCCGTGGTCGACCGGCTGACCGCCGATCTGGTCCAGCAGACGCTGGCCGAGCTGGCGCGCATCCTCGGTCGCCTCGGAGTTCACCAGGATCAGGAACTCCTCGCCGCCCCAGCGCACCACCAGGTCCTGCTCGCGCAGCACGCCGCTCAGACGGCGCGCCACCTCCACCAGCACCGTGTCGCCGGCCGCATGGCCCCATTGGTCGTTGATGCGCTTGAAGTGGTCGATGTCGATCAGGAACAGGCTGCCGCGCAACCCGCCTTCGCGGGTGCGTTGCGCGATGGCCTGCTGGAAGTGGCGCCGGTTCGCGAGCCCGGTCAGCGGGTCCCGCTCGCTCTGCACGCGCAGCGATTCGTTGGTCTGCGCCAGCGCGGCGTTCGTCCGGCGGATGCGCCGGTAGGCCAACGCCAGCAGCGCGCCGGACAGCAGGACGCAGCCGCCGACCTCGGCCCACAGTTTCAGCTGCAGGTCGCGGGTGCGGATCTGCTCGGCCTTGAGGCTGTTGTCCTGGTTGAGCAGCCGGATCTCGCGCTGGCGCTGCTGGTCCTCGAAGCGCGCCTGCGCCTCCAGCACCGCCTTGCGGGTCTCGTCGCGCAGCACCTCGTCGAATTCCTTGCGGGATTGATGGAAGGCCTGGACCGCGCCGGGGAGGTCGTCGAACTTCTCCAGATAGGTACCCAGCTCCAGCCAGGATTCCGCCGTGTAGCTGCCGGCCTCGCGCTGCGCGTCCATCGTGATCGCCTGCAGCACGTCGCGCTTGCCCTCCTCCAGCTTGCGCAGGCCGATCTTGGCGATGCCCGAGTTGTAGCGCGCGAGGATCTCCGTCGAGATGTCACCGGTCTCGTGCGCCAGGGCCAGGCTTTGCGTCGACAGTTCCAGCGCCCGCGCATAGTTGCCGCTGCGCAGTTCGTAGTCCGCCAGGTTGCCCAGCGCGAGGGCCTGCAGACCCGGCGCCTGCGCCTCGCGCGCGTATTGCAGCGCCTGTTCCCTCGCCTGCTGGCTGAACTTCGGATCCTCGTCCTGCGAGTGCACGATGCCCAGGATGGTGTGGACCAGATACAGCAGCACGGGGTCCGGGTCCTGTTGCGCGGCGCCCAGTGCTTCGCGCACGGTCCGCTTGGCATGGTCGATCTGCTGACTGCGGTAGTAGTTGAAGGCGAGGGTGGCCTCGGTGGCCGCGGCGCGCCAGCGCGACCCCATCGCGCGTGCCTGCTCGAGCGCCTTCAGGCCGCTCTCGACCGCCGCGTCGACTTCGCCGTAGTCGCCCTGGATGTAGGCGCGCAATTCGGTCGCGCGCCACATCAGGCGCCGGTCCGCAGTGGCCGCGTCGATGTCGGCCAGGCCGCCCAGCAGCCGCGCGCCGGCCCCCAGTTCGCCGTTGGCCTTCAACCACTGCGCCCGCGCCAGCATCAACGCCAGCGGAACCTGCCCCCGCGTCGGCGAGGACTCGGGCCAGGCCTTGATCTCCTCGAGCGCCGCCTCATGGCCACTGCGGTCGCGCAGTTGCGCGAGCAGGGCCGCACGCTGGCTCAGCGCCTCCAGACGCTCGGCGCTGCCGACCTCGGCGCGGGTCTCAATCGCCTGCAGTTCGCGCACGTGCTCGCGGGGATGCGACTGGCCGACGCGCTCCTGCTGTTCGAGCTCGGCCTGCAGCGCGCGATCCTGCACGGCCGGCCCGGCCGAAGCGGCAGTCCCGCGCGAGCCGGCGCCATCCCCCGGGCCGCAAGCGGACAGCAGCGGCAGCACGAGGGCCGCGGCGAGCGCCAGGGCCGGGACGCGAAGCGACGCGAGCGCACACGCCTGCCTGTCGGCCACGCCCACCGACGACTGTGCTTCCACCGCTGCTCGCAACACCCCAACCTTGCTCATCGTGCTGATGTCGAGTTGTACGTCCCTTGAATGGCGCCTCGGCCTTGTCGCCCGGATGAAGCGTGCACGAGTTTGCAACCGTGCACGCGGCGTGGGGTCAGTCCGTGCGGCCGCGCCGGAGCAGCGCATGCAGCAGGATCGCGCCGAAGGTGGCGGTGCCGATGCCGCCCAGGGTAAACCCACCCAGCTTCAAGGTGAAGTCGCCCGTGCCGATCACCAGCGTGATCGCGGCCACCATCAGGTTGCGCGGGTCGCGGAAGTCGACCTGATGATCCACCCAGATGCGGGCGCCCGCGATCGCGATCAGGCCGAACACGACGATGCTGACACCGCCCATCACGGCCAGCGGGATGGCCTGGATCAGCGCGCCGAACTTCGGCGAGAAGCCCAGCGCCAGCGCCATCAGCGCCGCGAAGACGAAGACCGCGGTCGAGTAGATGCGGGTCGCGGCCATCACGCCGATGTTCTCGGCGTAGGTCGTGACGCCGGTGCCGCCGACCGCGCCGCTGGCGATCGTCGCGAGGCCGTCGCCGATGAAGGCGCGACCGAGGAAGGGCGTCATGTCGCGTCCCGTCATCGCCCCGACCGCCTTCAGGTGGCCGAGGTTCTCCGCGACCAGGATCAGCGCGACCGGCGCGATCATCAGCATCGCCGCGCCGTCGAAGACCGGTGCGTGGAACTGCGGCAGACCGACCCACGCCGCCGCCGCGACCTTCGACAGGTCGATCGGCGCGCCCAGGCCGAAGCCGTTGGTGAGCAGCGCGTAGATCAGGCTGGCCTGGATCAGGCCCGCCAGGATCAGCAGGCGCTGCAGCATGCCGCGCGCAAAGACCGAGACCACCGCGACGCTGACGAAGGTCGCCGCCTGCATCCAGGCGTCGAAGGGGGTCGGCGCCATGTTCTTGATCGGCACCGACGCGAGGTTGAGCCCGATCACCGCCACCACCGCGCCGGTGACCACCGGCGGCATGAGTTTCTCGACCCAGCCGCTGCCGGTGGCCGACACCAACAGGCCGATGGCGGTGTACAGCACACCGCAGGCGATGATGCCGCCCAGCGCGAGCGGCAGGTTGGGATTGGGACCGCTGCCGGCATACCCGGTCGCGGCGATGACCACGCCGATGAACGCGAAGCTCGAGCCGAGATAGCTCGGCACGCGGCCGCCGGTCAGGAAGAAGAACAGCAGCGTGCCCACGCCGCTCATCAGCACGGCGACGTTGGGATCGAAGCCCATCAGCAGCGGCGCCAGCACGGTGGCGCCGAACATGGCGATCACATGTTGCAGGCCGAGTGCCGCGGTCTGCGGCCAGGACAGGCGCTCATCGGGGGCAATCGCCTTCTCGGGGCCGACGGTCACGGGCCGCCAGCGCATCAACCACGCCATGGACTTACCTCAATGGGACAAGCCGTCGAGTGTAAGGAGCGCTCATGGCATCGCCACTCCGGCTTATCCCGTGACCGGGTGGGGGCTCGGCGGCGGATCGGCGGCGGATCGGCGTTCAGACAGGCGAAGCGGGCGAGGAGCAGTCTCGCGGTCTCGGGCCGGGACTCAGAACAGCACCATGTCGTGGTTGCGTCGCGGCAGCTGCTTCAGCAGCCGGCGCCACGAGACCCAGGCACGCCAGAGTGCGCCGCCGAACAGAAGGCTCAGGATCAGCAGGACGGTCATGGTCGACTCCTTGAAGGTCTGAAAACGACGCGTCGGCAGCGGCCGCCAGCGACTTCGCACGATCGTGCGAAATTGGTGGTCGCGATGGGGCCGATGCAGTTCATGGGCGGCGGCCTCAGGCGGGAGACGTGGGGGAAGGCGGGACGCCCGCGACCAGCGCAGGCGCCATCAGGCGGCGGTAGCTGGTCCAGGCCCGATCGACGGCGTCCGGCGTGCGCAGGAAACGCACCTCGCGGACCAGCGCGGTGAACAGGCCGTCGAGCTCGAAGATCAGCTGATCAAGGTCGGCGTCGGCGCGCAGCTGGCCGGCATCCTGCGCCTGCAGCAGCGTGCGCCGCAACGTGGCGCGCCAGCGGCGGACGCCGTCCAGCAGATGGTCGCGCATCGCTTCATCGCGATCGTCGTACTCGAAGGCGCCAGCGACGTACAGGCAGTTGCCGTGCGGCCCCTCGACCCGGTTCAACCAGGCCCGCACCATGGCATCCATCCGCGGCAGGCCGCGCGGCTCGCGCATCGCCGGCAGGATGACCTCCTGCTGGAAGACCTTCTCGAACGCGTCGAGCACCGCGGCCTGCAAGGCCTCGCGCGAGCCGATCCGCGAGAACACGCCGCTCTTGGACAGGTTCAGCCGCTTGGCCACCTCGCCGATCGACAGGCTGTCCAGGCCGTCCAGGCGAGCCATCTCCAGCGCGACATCGACGATGGCGCTCTGCGTCAGTCCGCTGCGGGCGGTCTTGGCTTCCATGACACCGAATTTAGCACGGTCGTGCGAAGTTCGCTGACGGCCGTGATGACGGGGACGGCCGATGGGTCATTCGTCTGCGGGGTCCGTGTCGTCCGCGTTGCGGGACGCGTCGGAGATGCCGGATGCCTCGTCGCCCTCGATGGCGGCGTCGGCATCGCCCGCCGGTGGACGGCCCCGACGCGGCGTCGGCGAGAGCGCGGGCTTGATGCCGCGGCGCTTGAGGGCCTCGCGCAGCAGCAGCTCGATCTGCGCGTTGGACGAACGCAGCTCGATCGCGGCCAGACGCTCGATCTCCTCCCACAACGCCGGATCGAGGCGCAGCGGAAACTGCTTCTTGCCGGGACTGCCCATGACTGCGTCGCTCCGTCGTCAGCGCCCCGGGCGGCGGTGAGGCGCGCGCGGTCTCTGGCGGTCGCCGGTGGCGGTGGATCGACGTTCGGGCAACCGGAAGACCCACAGCACCCCGCCCACCCAGGCCAGCATGGCTGCAGTCCACAGCACCCCGCCCGCCAGGGGGATCCTGGCGTCCAAGGGCCAGTGCAGCACCGACGCCAGCGTCATCACGGTCGAGCCGGCCTGTTGCAGCACGATCAGCAATCCCAGCGGCCACATCCACCGACCCAGCATGACCAGCGTCGACGCGCGGCGCTCCGGCGCCATCCAGTAGTCCTTGTTGGGCATGTTCAGCACGCCGGTGAAGTGCCGGGCGACGAAGGCCACGCCCCAGGTGCACATCGCGGGCACCAGGATGCCCATGCCGAGCGAAAGGGCGACGAAGGCGTCCCGGCTCCAGGTCTTGCCTGCTGCCGAAGGGTCGACCACGACGGCCGGCAGCGACCCCGAGGCCAGCAGGATGAACGACAGGTGCGCGCCCCAGGACGCGAGGAACAAGGCACGCCAGAGGCGCCAGCCCCCGCCACCACCCCCGCGGGAACGGCCGGCGCCGCGGCGGTCCGGCTCGATGGGGTGCCTGATGTCGTGGCCATGCCCGCTCCCTCGTCGCGCTCAGTTGTAGAGCGTGCCCGCATTGATGATCGGCTGCGTGTCCTTGTCGGAGCACAGCACCACCAGCAGGTTGGACACCATCGCCGCCTTGCGCTCGTCGTCGAGCTGCACGATCTCGCGCTCGCTCAGGCCCTTGAGCGCTTCCTCGACCATGCTGACCGCGCCGTGCACGATCTTCTTGCGCGCGCTGATGATGGCCTCGGCCTGCTGGCGACGCAGCATCACCTGCGCGATCTCAGGCGCATAGGCCAGGTGCGTCAGCATGGCCGTCTCGACGCTGACGCCGGCCGGCTGGAGACGCGCCTGCAACTCGGCGATCATCGCGGCCATCACCTCGTCGGCGCCCGCGCGCAGCGTGATCTCGCGGCTGTCGATGTCGTCGCCCTCGTCGTAGGCGAACTGCGAGGCGACGTGCCGGATGGCGGCCTCCGCCTGGATGCTGACGTACTGCTCGAAGTCGTCGACCTCGAACACCGCACGCGCCGTGTCCTCGACGCGCCAGACCACCGCCGCGCTGATCTCGACCGGATTGCCGCGCTTGTCATTGACCTTCAGCGTCGGCGCGTCCAGGTTGCGCGCGCGCAGCGAGAGCCGGCGCTTGGCCATGAACAGCGGGATCGTCCAGCGCAGCCCGGAAACGCGGTCGGTGCCGACATAGCGGCCGAAGAGCGTCAGCAGCCGCGCCTCGTTCGGCTGCTGGATGTACAGGCCCGACAGCAGGATCAGGCCCACCACGATGAGCACCAGCTGCGGCAGGCCGACCGCGTCATGGCCGAGCGCGACGAAGCGCCAGGCCGCGAAAGCCAGCAGACCCAGGCCGACCAGCAGCGCGGCGTAGCCGTTGGCCGTCCCGGCACGGCGCTCCATCGTCGCCGGCGCGGCGGCGCGCGACAGGGGGTTTTCGGGACTGCGGTCGTGCTCATCACCAACTCCTCCAAAAAGGTGATATCACTTTAAGCCTCTGGGGCCCGGTTGCGCAAGCCCTGGCCCTCGATCTCCCCCAACAGAGGGGCCAGCAAGCAAAAAGCGCCCACGAGGGGCGCTTCCGCAGGAGGTCTGCCGGACGCCCTCTCCCGCGGTGCGGGAGAGGCGGGGGTGAGGGCCGGCGGCCGTCGCCGGACTCAGGCGCCCTTGCGAGCCAGCGGCAGCAGGAAGTTGGCGACGGCGATGCAACGCTGGCCGAGCTCTTCCTCGCTGACGCGCACCCCGAAACCGGCCATCGCCGGCGACGTCAGATAACGCCCGCCGATCGCCACGGTCGGGACGCCGTCGATGTTGTACTGGTTCTGCAGCTTCTCGGCCTGCTGGCTCTTGGTCTGCACGGTGAAGGAGTTGTAGGTCTCCTTGAACTTGGCCGCATCCACGCCCAGCGGCGCCAGGAACTTGGCCATCTCCTCGACGGTGGTCAGGCCCTGGCCGCCGCGGTGGATCGCGTTGAAGATCGCCGGGCGGACCTGCGCTTCCTTGCCCATCGCTTCGAGCGTGAAGAACAGCTGCTGGTGGATCTTCACGTTGGCGCGGAAGGCCACGTGGACCTTGCGGTACACGACGTCCGCGGGCAGCTGCTTGGCCCAGGCCTCGATCGTCGGCTCGAAGACGTAGCAGTGGGGGCAGCCGTACCAGAAGAACTCGATCACCTCGATCTTGCCGGGTGCCGAGCCCGCGACCGGCGTGGCCAGGCGCTGGTACTGGCGGCCTTCGACCGGGCCGCCCTGCGCGTGCGCCGGGGCGCCGGCGAGGAGCAGACCGCCGCCGGCGGCGGTCGACAGGGCCGTGAGGGCGTTGAATTCGCGACGCTTCATCTTCGATTCCTTGTTGGTTCCGCTGCGGCCGGCGCCATGGCGGCCGGCCATCCTAGAAAGTCAAACTTAGAGCGGCATTAACCGGGTGCGGGCGATCAGCGCTGGATCGCCACGAGGTTGGCCTCGACGCCGGCGCCTTCGAGCTTCTTCTGCTGCGCCTCGGCCTCGTCGCGCGTGTCGAACGGGCCCAGGCGCACGCGGAAGACGGTGCGGCCGGATTGCTCGCGCTCCATCACCTTGGCGGCGAAACCCTGGATCGCCAGCTTCGCGCGCTGCTGCTCGGCGTCTTCCATGCGCGTGTAGGCGCCGGCCTGGACGAAGAAGCTGCCGCGCGAGCCGTCGGGACGCGCGCCGTCGGCGCGCGGCTCGGTGGGACGCTGCTCCGGCTTGACGGACGGGATCTGGCTCTGGGCCTGCGGCTGAACCGCCGGGGCGCGTTCCACCGGGCGGCCTTCGACCGCCGGTGCCGGCGTCGTGCCCGTGCTGACCTGCGGCGCCGGCTGGGCCGCGGGCGGCGTCACCGCCGGCGTCACCACGCCCGACGCGGCCTTCGCCCCGGCGCGGCCGGCCAGCGGCGCGTTCGGGTCCCAGTTGCGGTTGCGTTCGGCTTCCTGGGCGTCCTGCTCCGCGGTGCGCTGCGGCAGCTTGTTGACGAACGGCACCGGGGCCTTCGTCACGTACAGGGCCACGCCCAGCGCGATCCCCAGCCCCAGCAGCAGGCCCACGATCAGGCCCATGGCGAATCCGCCGCGCTGCTTCTGTTTACTCATTGCTGCTCCTGCGAGTCACGTTCCATCGCGTCCGGGGCCGACACCCCCAGCACCGCCAGCGCGTTGCGCATCACCTGCCGCGTCGCGGCCAGCAGCGCCAGGCGCGCGCGCGTCAGGGCCGGGTCGTCGCCCAGCACGCGTTCGGCGCCATAGTAGCTGTGCAGCGCACCGGCCAGGTCGCGCAGATAGAACGCGACGTCGTGCGGGGCCAGGTCTTGCGCCGCCGCCGTCAGCATGCGCGGATAGTCCGCCAGCTTGAGCATCAGCGCGGCCTCGGTGGGCGCGGTCAGCAGCGACAGGTCGGCGCCGGCCACGGCGGCCTCGTCATGGCCCTGCTCGACGCCCTTGCGCAGCACCGAGCAGATGCGCGCATGCGCGTACTGCACGTAGAACACGGGGTTCTCGTCGTTGGCCTTGAGCGCGAGGTCGACGTCGAAGACGAATTCCGTGTCGGCCTTGCGGCTGATCAGGAAGAAACGCACCGCGTCGCGGCTGGTCCAGTCGATCAGGTCGCGCAGCGTGACGTAGCTGCCGGCGCGCTTGGAGATCTTGACCTCGCCGCCGTCCTTCATGACGGTGACCATCTTGTGCAGCACGTAGTCGGGGAAGCCCTGCGGGATGCCGACGCCGGTGGCCTGCAGGCCGCCGCGCACCCGGGCGATCGTGCCGTGGTGGTCACTGCCCTGCACGTTGATGCACTTGGAGAACCCGCGCTTGAACTTGTTGACGTGGTACGCGACGTCCGGGACGAAGTAGGTGAAGGTGCCGTCGGACTTGCGCATCACGCGGTCCTTGTCGTCGCCGTAGTCGGTCGCGCGCAGCCACAGCGCGCCGCCGTCTTCATACGTCTTGCCATTGGCGACGATACGCGCCACCGCGTCCTCGACTTGACCGCCGCTGTACAGCGAGGACTCGAGGAAGTAATTGTCGAAGCGCAGCCCGAACGCCTGCAGGTCCAGGTCCTGCTCGTGGCGCAGGAAGGCCACGGCGAACTGGCGGATCGAGTCGATGTCCTCCGGATCGCCGGACGCGGTGAACTCGCGGTCGTCGGCCTTCACCGTCTCCTTGCGCAGGAAGGCGTCGGCGATGTCCTGGATGTACTCGCCGTTGTAGAACTTCTTGCTCTCCGGGTTGTCTTCCTCGGTCGGCCAGACCGGGTCGCCCGGCTTGAAGCCCTTGATGCGCAGCTGCGTGCTGTGGGCCAGTGTCCCGATCTGCACGCCGGCGTCGTTGTAGTAGAACTCGCGGCTGACCTTCCAGCCCTGCGTCTCGAACAGGTGGCAGAGCGAATCGCCCAGCGCCGCCTGGCGCGCATGGCCGACGTGCAGCGGGCCGGTCGGGTTGGCGGAGACGAACTCGACCAGCGCCGACGTGTCGCGCGCCGGCTGATGGCCGAAGCGCGACGTCGCCGCGAACACCTCGCCGACCACGGCCTGGCGGGCCGCCGGCTTCAGGCGGATGTTGATGAACCCGGGGCCGGCGATCTCCAGCGCCTCGACCCAGCGCTCGAACGCAGGCTGCGCCTGCAGCTGGGCGATCAGCGTCTGCGCCAGTTCGCGCGGATTCTTCTTCAGCGCCTTGGACAGCTGCATCGCCGCCGTGCAGGCGAAGTCGCCGTGGGAGGCTTGCTTGGGGTTCTCGAAGGCGGCGGCGGGCGCGGCCTTGATGAGGCCGGCGTCGACGGCCTCCTGGCTCAGGCCCTGGAGCACGGTGCCGAGGGCGGCGAGCAATTCCTGCTTGGCTTGGATCATGGGGCCGCATTTTAGGGGACCTCCCCTGTAAGAGACCGTGGCACCCCTTGCCCGCACCCTCTCCCTGGGGCAGGATGGCCCTCCGATGAGCGCCTCCGACGATCTCCGTCCCTCCACCTTTTCCGAATCGACGCTCGGCGGACTGGCCGACCTGCCGGAGCAGATCGGCAAGTACCGCGTGCTGAGACGGCTGGGCGAAGGCGCGACCAGCGACGTGTTCCTGGCGATGGACGACTTCAAGGGCCAGGAGGTCGCCATCAAGCGCATGCGCGCCTGGTCGGCCGGCGGCCGCAGCGAGGAAGACACGCTCAGCATCCGCTTCTTCGCCGCCGAGGCCGCGCTGGCCGGCCGGCTGCAGCACCCCAACGTCGTGCAGATCCTCGACGCGGTGCAGGACGGCGATCTCCCCTACCTGGTGATGGAGTTCGTCCACGGCGTCACGCTGAAGCACTTCTGCCGCAACGACCGGCTGCTGCCGCTGGACCAGATCGTCGAACTCGGCTTCAAGTGCGCGATGGCGCTGTCCTACGTGTTCCGCCAGGGTGTCGTGCACCGCGACATCAAGCCGGCGAACCTGCTGGCGGTACTCGACGGCCAGGGTCAGGTCACCGACGTCAAGGTCAGCGACTTCGGCAGCGCGCTCAACCTCAACGCCGACATGACGCAGGTGCATCGCGTCGGCTCGCTGGCCTACATGCCGCCGGAGCAGATCGAAGGGGGCGACGTCGGCGCGCAGGCCGACATCTACGCGCTGGGCGCCGTGCTGTACCACATGGTCAGCGGCCGGCCGCCCTTCGACGCGCCCAACCAGATGGCGCTGATGCATCAGATCTACCACCAGGCGCCGCAGCCGCTGCTCGGGCAGCGCGGCGGCGTGACGGCGGAGCTGGACGCGGTCATCCAGCGCGCGCTCTACAAGCATCCGTCCGAGCGCTATCCCGACTGGGAGTCCTTCGGCCAGGCCTTGTCGGAACTGGTCGCGAAGCAGCTGGTGCCGCTGGCGCGCCTCAACGAGGTCAAGGACTCGGAGCGTTTCAACCTGCTGCGCGGGCTGGAGTTCTTCGCGGGCTTCGGCGACGTCGAGCTCTGGGAGGTCGTGCGGCGCGCGCGGTGGCGCCGTTATCCGCTCGACTACCTGCTGTTCAAGAAGGGCCAGGAAGGCAACACCTTCCACATCATCACGCAGGGCGAGGTCGAGGTCTGGCGCGACGGCGCGCTGGTCGCGACGCTGGGCACCGGCACCTCGGTCGGCGAGATGGCCTACCTCGCGCCGAATCCCGACCTGCGCCGCCACAGCACCGACATCAGGGTGACCCAACTTTGCACCACCGTGTCCTTCACGCCGGACTCGCTGGGGCAGCTCAGCCCCGAGTGCCAGCACCGTTTCGACCGGGCTTTCATACAGGTGCTGGTCAGGCGGCTCCATCTCGCCCATGAGGCACTGGCTTCTCCGCGCCGGATCATGTGAGTGCGCGCCTGACTCGCGGATGTGGGTTCGCGTCGGATCGACGTCAACCGGTCCGGGTCACCGTTTCTCTTGACGGGCGTCAACCGCTCTTGAGAGCCGTTCGTTGCTGTGCTCAACTGCCCACAGGTCCTTCCCCAACCCCCTGTAGCCCCCGTAGGAGAGAGTGATGAAACACCTGACCCCGACCTCGCTGTTCGCCGGCGTCCTGCTGGCCGTGGCCGCGCTGGGCGCGCACGCCGCCGACGACGCCAAGAAGGCGCCGTCCGAGAAGCAGCTGAAGCAGCAGCAGCTGATGAAGAGCTGCAACGCCGACGCCAAGGACAAGTCCGGCGATGAGCGCAAGGCCTTCATGAGCAGCTGCCTGAAGGGCGAGACGGCCTCGGCGCCGGCGAAGACCGCTCAGCAGACCAAGATGACGACCTGCAACGCCGACGCCAAGGGCAAGACCGGCGACGCCCGCAAGGCCTTCATGAAGGAGTGTCTGTCCGCCAAGTGACGCGTCAGGGCGCGCGTCAGGTTCCATGGACAAGGCCCTCTCGCGAGGGCCTTGTTCACTTCGTGAGGACGCCGCGCGCGAGCATCACCGCCGCGATCGGGATCAGGATCAGCAGGTGCGCCTGCATCATCACGAGGCGGCGCGTTGCGCGGATCTCGGTCTCGCCGGGCAGGCCGCCGCCGCCGTCCAGCGTCTTGAGCCAGCGGCGGTAGGTCAGCGTCGGCTTGATCGAGATCAGCCCGATCACGACGAACATGCCGAACTTGAAGTGCAGCAGCGGCTGGTGCCAGTACCAGCCCAGGCCCTTCAGGCCCCACCAGGTGCGGGCCAGACCGGTGAGCAGCACGGCCACCGCCGTGATGCCGTAGATCATGTCCAGCCGCGAGAGGCGCCGCACGACGGCAGGATTCATCCATTCGCTGCGGCACAGCGCCGCCTGGCTGGACAGGAACACGACCAGGCTGAGGATGGCCACGAGGTGCAGGCCGGCGAGCAGGGCTTCGAGGGTCATGGGGTCTCCCAGGTGGAGGCGCGGGCCCAGTAGTCGGGGCTGCCGTGGTGCTCTTTCAGGAAGTCTATCCAGAGCCTCACCCGCAGCGGCAGGTGCTTGCGCTGCGGCAGCACCGCGAAGATGCCGTTGGGCGGCGCGGCGAACTCGTCGAGCACGCTGACCAGCTCGCCGGCCTGCAGCGCCGCGGCCACCTCCCAGGTGCTGCGCCAGGCCAGGCCGAGTCCCTGCCGGCACCAGTCGTGGAGCACCTGACCGTCGCTGCAGTCGAGCCGCCCGCTGGGCCTCAGGTGCTGCACCTGGTCGTCGATGCGGAAGGCCCAGCCGCGGGTCTGGCTCGCGTCGGAGCTCAACGTCAGGCATTCGTGCCGCATCAACTCGGACGGATGCTTCGGCGTACCGGCGCGCTTCAGGTAGGACGGCGCGGCCACGCACAGCCGCCGGTTGTCGGCCAGCCGCATGCTGATCAGACTGGAATCGCTGAGGTCGCCGACGCGCACCGCGCAGTCGAAGCCCTCGTTGACGATGTCGACGACGCGATCGCTGAGGTTCAGCGAGACGCTGACCTCCGGATGACGCGACAGGAAGTCCGGCACCAGCGGCGCGACGTGGCGACGGCCGAAGCCCGCCGGCGCGGTGATCCGCAGATGGCCACTGGCCTTCACACCGCCGGCGCTCACGCTGGCCTCGGCGCTGGCGAACTCGGCCAGCAGGCGCTGGCAGTCCTCGAGGAAGGCGATGCCCTCGTGCGTCAGCGTCAGCTTGCGTGTCGTGCGCAGCAGCAGTTTCACGCCGAGCCGCGCCTCCAGGGCGTCGAGCCGCCGACCCATCACCGCCGGTGCCACGCCCTCGGCCTGCGCGGCGGCCGTCAGGCTGCCCTTCGTCGCGACGAGCGCGAAGGACTCGATCTGTTTGAGGCGATCCATGAGCGGCGATTGTTGGACCGTTGCATCGCCGCAAGCAATGAATGACGACCCTTGTCGTTGTTATTTGTGCAAAAAAGTCAGGGATCTTCGACCGCGGCCGACATGAATCGGCACCGCCTCACGCCCTACAGTCGACGCACCGTTGAACCGTCTTTCGGAGCCGCCATGACCGTCCGCAGCCAACACCACCGTCTCCAGGTCGATGCCGCCCTGGCCCGTTTCATCGAGACCGAGGCGCTGCCCGGCACCGGCGTCGAGCCGGCGGCGTTCTGGCAGGGCTTCGACGCGCTGGCGCACGAGCTGTCGGCGAAGAACGCCGCGCTGCTGGCCGAGCGCGACCGCCTGCAGGCCGAGATCGACGGCTGGCATCGCGCCCATCCCGGCCCGATCGCCGACATGGCGGCCTACCAGGCCTTCCTGACGCAGATCGGCTATCTGGTGCCGCTGCCCGCCGAGCCGAAGGCGACGACCGCCAACGTGGACGCCGAGCTCGCCGTCCAGGCCGGTCCGCAGCTGGTGGTGCCGATCCTGAACGCGCGCTACGCGCTGAACGCGGCGAACGCGCGTTGGGGCTCGCTCTACGACGCGCTCTACGGCACCGACGTCATCCCCGAGACCGACGGCGCCGAGCGCGCCGGCGGCTACAACCCGGTCCGCGGCGCGAAGGTCATCGCCTTCGCGCGTCAGGTGCTGGACCAGGCCGCGCCGCTGGCGGGCGCGTCCCACGCCGATGCGGCGGCTTATGCGGTGGACGGCACCGCCCTGGCCGTGTCGCTGAAGGACGGCCGCACGGTCGCGCTGGCCGATCCGGCCCAGTTCGCCGGCTATCTGGGCGACGCGGCCGCACCGACGGCGGTCCTGCTGCGCCACCACGGCATCCACCTCGAGATCCAGATCGATCGCGCCTCGACGATCGGCCAGACGGACGCCGCCGGCGTCTCCGACCTGCTGATGGAGTCGGCGCTGTCGACCATCCTCGACCTCGAGGACTCGATCGCCGCCGTCGACGCCGAGGACAAGCTGCTGGCCTACCGCAACTGGCTGGGCATCCTGCGCGGCTCGCTGACCGAGGAGGTCAGCAAGGGCGGCCGGACCTTCGTCCGGCGCCTGAATCCGGACCGTGTCTACAAGGCCGCCGGCGGCGGCGACGACGTCGTGCTGCCGGGCCGCTCGCTGCTGTTCGTGCGCAACGTCGGCCACCTGATGACCAACCCGGCCATCCTGCTCGAGGGCGATCGCGAGATCCCCGAAGGCATCCTGGACGCCGTGATCACGACGCTGATCTCGGTCCACGACCTGAAGCAGCTGTCGGGCTCGGGGCTGCGCAACTCGCGCCGCGGCTCGATCTACATCGTCAAGCCGAAGATGCATGGCCCGGCCGAGGTCGGCTTCGCGAACGAACTGTTCGGCCGCGTCGAGCAGCTGCTCGGTCTGCCGGCCTCGACGGTCAAGCTGGGCATCATGGACGAGGAACGCCGCACCAGCGTCAACCTCGCCGCCTGCATCGCCGCGGCACCGAGCCGTGTGGCCTTCATCAACACCGGCTTCCTCGACCGCACCGGCGACGAGATGCACACCGCGATGCTCGCCGGTCCGATGCTGCGCAAGGGCGACATGAAAAGCAGCGCCTGGATCCAGGCCTACGAGCGCAACAACGTGCTGGCGGGCCTGAGCGCCGGACTGCGCGGCCGCGCCCAGATCGGCAAGGGCATGTGGGCGATGCCCGACCTGATGGCCGCGATGCTGGAACAGAAGATCGCCCATCCAAAAGCCGGCGCCAATACCGCCTGGGTGCCCAGCCCGACCGCCGCGACGCTGCACGCGTTGCACTATCACCAGGTCAGCGTGGCGCAGGTCCAGCAGCAGATCGAGGCCGAGGCGCCGAACGTCGACCGCGCCGACCTGCTGCAGCGCCTGCTGACGATCCCGGTGGCCGCCGACCCGTCCTGGACCGACACCGAGAAGCAGCAGGAGCTCGACAACAACATCCAGGGCATCCTCGGCTACGTGGTGCGATGGATCGATCAAGGGGTCGGGTGCTCGAAGGTGCCGGACATCAACCAGGTCGGCCTGATGGAAGACCGTGCCACCTTGCGCATCTCGAGTCAGCACGTGGCGAACTGGCTGTATCACGGCGTCGTCACCGAACAACAGGTTCGGGCGACATTCGAACGCATGGCCGCCGTGGTCGACAGTCAGAACGCGGGCGACACGGCGTACGAACCAATGGCCGGTCATCCGAACAGCATGGCGTATCAGGCCGCGCTGGCGCTGGTGTTCAGAGGGCGTGAACAGCCCAGCGGTTACACCGAACCGCTGCTGCATGCCTGGCGGCAGAAGCGCAAGGCGGCAGCAACCGCCGTCGCCCGCTGATCATTCAGACAACGGTACCCATCTCCCGCGAATCACCGCCATCGTGCGGTGTACGCGTCCACCAAGAAAGCGACCCGCGGGTCGCTTTTTTCTTTCCGTCGGTTACCGATTTCATCATTTAGGTGAAACGGCGACCCATGACTTTTGGAATAGGGCTGCTTTTGGTCATGACGCCGTGCGGTAAATCCAGTCCTTCAAGCATGGAAAACCCTTAGGGGCCGGCCCTGAGATGGCGACGAATGATCGTTACTTAAAGTTTGTTAACTTAAACGCAGTGTTTGATGACACAAAGTCATCAGCATTGGAATCATTTTTGCCATTTCACGGATCCGGCATGACCTCTTCGCTTCAACTCCGCCGCGTGAGCTTCGCCGCCGCGCTGCTCGCCGCCTCGATCGGCGCCGCCCACGCTCAGGAGAGCACCCAGCTCGAGCGCATCGAGATCACCGGCTCCAGCATCAAGCGCGTCGCCAACCAAGGGGCGCTGCCCGTCCAGCTGATCACGCAGGAAGAAATCAAGGCCTCGGGCGCGAACAACGTCGCCGACCTGATCCAGCGCCTGCCCGCCATGGGCGGCAACCTGACGATCGGCGATGTCGCCATCGGTTCGAACTCCGGCGGCATCGCCACCGCCTCGATCCACGGCGTCGGTGAAAGCTACACGCTGGTCCTGCTGAACGGCCGCCGCATCGCCCCGACGGGCTCGGGCAGCCGGATCAACCTGAACTCCATCCCGATGAGCGCCATCGAGCGCATCGAGGTGCTGACCGACGGCGCCTCCGCGCTGTACGGTTCCGACGCCATCGCCGGCGTGGTGAACTTCGTCCTGAAGAAGAACGTGCAGGGCGGCAACCTCACCGCCAACTACAGCAATCCGGTCGGCAACGGCGGCACCGCCTACAACGTCAGCGGCAGCTACGGCTTCGGCGACCTGCAGCGCGACGGCTTCAACGTCATGGCCACGTACCGCCGTGACGAGCAGAAGCAGCTCAAGTCCGGCGATCGCTCCTTCGCCAAGAGCGCCTTCCTGCCGTTCACCTTCAACGGCAGGAACTACGCCTACGACCGCACCAGCCCGTCGGCCGATCCGGCCAACGCCTCGGTCGTGTTCAAGCAGCTGCCCGGCGAAAAGGAAGCCAAGATCGACACGATCCCGGCGTACGCCTTCAACCCGTACCGCATGGTCAACGGCCAGTGCGCGCCGAACAACGTCTACAGCCTGGCCAACACCATCCCGGCGAACTCGACGAGCAAGAACGGCACCGCCCAGTGCGCGTTCGACTTCGTCAGCACGATCGACGTCTATCCCGAATCGACCCGCGACTCGGTGTTCGTCACCGGCGAACTGAAGATCAACGACAAGATCAAGCTGTTCTCCGACGTGGCCTTCACGCGCCTGGATCTGACCGCGCGCATCGCGCCGAACCCGGTGCCGGTGCCCATCGCGACCACCTCGCCGCTGTTCACCAAGTACGTCGCCCCGTACCTGACGCCGGCCCAGATCGCCCACATCGACACGGTGTCCGCCAGCTACCGCGCCACCGATTTCGGCACGCGCGACTCGCAGACCATCACCGACGCGAAGCATGTCGTCGTCGGTGCCGACGCCGAATTCGGCGACTGGTCCATCAATGGCGCGCTGACCTGGTCGGAGAACTCGCTCAACGAGAAGTACGTCGGCGGCTACTTCAAGGCCAAGGAGTTCAACAACATCCTCGCCACCGGTGCGCTCGACCCGTTCGTGCCGTCCGGCAACCAGAGCGCGACGACGCAGCAGCTGATCCGCGACTCGATCTACCACGGCACGATCCGCGAAGCGTCGACGACGCTCAAGGGTGCCGACGTCCGCGCGTCCACCGAGATCTTCACCCTGCCGGCCGGCGCCGTCAGCCTGGGCCTGGGCGCGGACTTCCGCAACTACAGCTTCAAGCAGACGCCGTCGGCGGACGCGGTCAACGGCGTGATCTACAACTTCGCCGCCAATCCCAGGTACGACATGGCCCGCGACAACATCGGCGCCTTCGCCGAGTTCGTGGTTCCCGTCATCAAGGGCCTGGAAGTCACCGCCGCGCTGCGCTACGACAGCATCAGCAAGATCAAGGACAGCCTGAACGGCCGCGACGTCGGCAAGAACGAGACCGCGACGACCTACAAGCTGTCCGCCAGCTACAAGCCGACCAGCACCGTGGTGCTGCGCGGCTCGTACGGCACCGGCTTCAAGGCGCCCGACATGCTGGACATCGCCCAGCCGCTGGTGACCAACGGCGTGACGGCGTCCAGCTACGCCTGCCCGTTCCCGGGCGACGGCAGCGGCGCTGCGCCGTGCAAGCCGGGCAAGCAGCAGTACACCCAGCTCGCGACCGGCAACGAGAACCTGAAGCCGGAAAAGTCCAAGCAGGCCACCCTGGGCATCCGCTTCGACCCGACCCGCAACTTCGGTGGCAGCCTGGACTACTGGCAGCTGGACCTGCGTGACGCCGTGAGCGCGGTCTCCGCGAACCAGGCCTTCGCCAATCCGGAGCAGAACAAGGCGCTGTTCACGACCTACAAGCTGCCGGCCGAGGCGAATCCGCTGTACGCCTTCATCTCGGTGTCGACCAACATCGGCAAGTCCAACTACAAGGGCCTGGACTGGTCGCTGGACGGTCGCGTCAACATCGAGGGCCTGGGCCGCCTGACCACCACGGTCAACGGCACCTACATGATCGAGGCCAAGTACACCCGGCCCGGCACCACCAACGACTTCACCGACAGCCTCGGCAAGTACGGCGTGGACGCCCAGGTCATCTTCCGCAACACGGCGCAAGCCAAGTTCGCGCTGGACACCGGCAAGCTGACCAACGCCATCGTGGTGAAGTACCGCTCGGGCTACAAGGACATCGAGCAGACCGTCCGCGACCTGCAGACCGGCGCGAACACGCGCGTGCAGCTGCTGGTGCCGAACTACATCACCTTCGACTACCAAGGCACCTACCGCTACAACAAGGCGCTGGAACTGCGTCTGGGCATCCAGAACCTGACCAACGAGATCCCGCCGTTCACGCTGCGCGACTCCTCGGGCCACCAGGTCGGCTACGACCCGCGTTACGCCAGCCCGCTGGGCCGCACCGTCTACCTGACGGGCAGCTACAACTTCTGATCGGCGCCTGAGGAACGGGGATTCGGAGATTTCGTGCGCACAGCGCTCCGATGTTGACGAATCCCCGATCAAACCCCTGACCGTATTGTTGCGGTCGAGATACAGCCTGTTGCCGACCCGCAACGAGTTGGGCGCATGACAATTCGGTGATGCCTCGGGAGAGGCGTCCCCGCGGATACCCCTGCACTGGCTGGAAGTCACCCGTGACGCCGGTCATGCCGGGGTATCGGTCCTTGTGGCGATGCCCCTGTTCCCGGCGACTGACCCACCTCAATTGGTAGGAACCCCCGCCGGTTGACGAATTCCTGTCATTGACACTTCTGTCACGTCACCTTCACGCCAATTTGAGCGCAAAGGTTGTCCAGACATGTTTCGCGCGACGCCACAAGCGCCGCCGCTCGACACCTTTAGGAGTGTTTCCTTGAAAACCAAACTGAACGCGGTGAGCCTGGCAGTCGCCACCACCATCGCAATCGCGTCGTCGGCCGCGCTGGCGCAGAGCCAGGAGCAGACCCAGCTGGAACGCGTCGTCGTGACCGGCTCGGCCATCAAGCGGATCGCCGCCGAAGGCTCCCTGCCCGTGCAGACCGTCACCCGCGCCGAGATCGAGCGCAGCGGCGTGACCTCGGTCACCGAGCTGATGCAGAACCTGTCCTCCGTGCAAGGCGGCATCACCGAAGGTGACACCGTCGGCGGCGGCGGCGGCGGCCAGGCCACGGTCTCCATCCACAACCTCGGCGGCGATCGCACCCTGGTGCTGCTGAACGGCCGCCGCCTGATCGGCGAAGCCGGTGGCGCCGTCGACCTGAACATGATCCCGCTGTCGATCATCGACCGCGTGGAAGTCCTGACCGACGGCGCGTCCGCGCTGTACGGCTCGGACGCCGTGGGCGGCGTGGTGAACTTCATCACCCGCACCAACTCGACCAAGATCAACCTGAGCGCGTTCTGGTCGCAGCCCCAGGAATCGGGCGGCAAGGAACGCAGCGCGTCCATCTCCGGCGGCTTCGGCGACCTGGAACGCGACGGCTTCAACGTGATGGCCGCGCTCTCGATGGACAAGCGCGACCAGCTCAGCGCCAACCAGCGTGATTTCAGCAAGTCGGGCGTCATCCCCTTCAACTACAAGGGCAAGGCGTTCACGTTCTTCAACGGCTCGGGCTCCACGATCCCGGGCAACGTGGCTGTCCCGTACATCACGAAGGACGAGAACGGCCGCGACATCATCGACTACGAACTGCGCAATCCGTACCTCGCGCAGAACGGCGAATGCGCGCCGCAGCACGTCCAGTCCGGCGCCGCCTGCGCGTTCGACTACGCCAGCACCGTCCAGGCCTTCCCGGACCGCAAGCGCACCAACCTGTTCGGCTCGGGCAGCGTGAAGCTGGGCGAGCATGTCCTGCGCGCCGACCTGCTGCTGGGCAAGACCAAGACCAGCGGCAAGATCGCCGCGGTCCCGGGCTCGATCTCGGTCGACGCCAGCGGCCCGTTCGCCAGCTACCTGGCCGCGGTCGGCTACACCCCGGCCTACCTGCAATCGCTGGTGGACGCGGGCTTCGGCGCCGACGTGTCGGCGAGCGACCCCGCCTCGGTGGCCTACCGCGCCTTCGACCTGGGCAACCGCACCAGCATCTTCGAGCGCGACACCAAGGGTCTGTGGCTCTCCCTGGAAGGCCAGCTGGCCGGCTGGGATTACACCGCCACCACCGGCTACCAGCGTGCCAAGGTCGAGGAAAGCAACACCGGCTATCCGCTGGCCAAGGCCTTCGGCAACCTGCTGCGCGGCGGCCTGTGGAACCCCTTCGTGCTGCCGGGCCAGCAGTCCGACGCGGCCAAGGCGGCTGCCCGCGACATCATGATCTCGGGCATCTACAGCACCGAGACCAGCACGATGGTCAACGCCGACTTCCGCGCCTCGCGTGAAGTGTTCAAGGCCCCGGGCGGTGCCGCCTACCTGGCGGTCGGCGCCAGCGCACAGAAGGAAGAGGTCAAGGACGATCCGGGCGCCGTGGCGCTCGGACACGGCGGCCCCAACGGCGACGACCAGCGTTTCGGCGACAGCACCGTCGCGGTCCCGTACAAGGCCCACCGCTACACGGCCGGCGCCTTCGCCGAGCTGATCGTCCCGGTGCTCAAGAACCTGGAAGTGACCGGCGGCATCCGTTACGACGACTATCACAACGTCGCCAGCGCCACCAACGGCAAGCTGTCGTTCAAGTACACGCCGATGCCTGAGCTGCTGATCCGCGGCTCGGTCGGTACCGGCTTCCGCGCCCCGACGCTGCGCCAGCTGTACCGTCCGCTGCAGGAGTTCGGCGTCACGGCCGAGCAGTACGACTGCAGCCCCGAAATGCGCGCCATGGCCACCAGCCTGGGCGCCCTGTGCCAGCCCGGCAAGAAGCAGTACAACGTCTTCACGGGCGGCAACACGCAGGTCAAGCCGGAAGAGTCGAAGCAGGCCACGATCGGCTTCCGCGTGGAGCCGACCAGCACCTTCTCGTTCGGCGCCGATTACTGGTGGGTGGGCATCGACAAGACCTTCGGCTCGGTCGACGAGAACGAGGCCTTCAAGAACGTCAACAAGTACTCCAACCTGTGGCTGGTCTACACCGACCCCGTCACCGGACAGAAGTACCTGGCCTACAACGGCAGCACGACCAACCTGGGCAAGTCGTTCAACAGCGGCGTCGACTTCGACGTCACCGGCCGCTTCAGCACCCCGTTCGGCCGCCTGACCTCGAACGTCCGCGCGACCTACATGCTGACGTCCAAGAACCAGCTGCTGCCGGGCGAAGAGTACTTCTCGACCATCGCGGACAACCATCCGTCGATCGGCGAAGTCACCTTCCGCTGGAAGGGCCAGTGGACCAACACGCTGGTGGCCGGCAACTGGGCCCACACCGCCAACATCAACTTCCAGTCGGGCTACAAGGACTTCCCGACCACCCTGGACAGCGATGACGGCACGCTGGTGAACGAGGTGGTCCGCCTGAAGGTCAAGCCGTACACGACGCTGGACTGGCAGACCGCCTACACCTGGAACAAGCAGCTGACCGTCGCCCTCGGCATCAAGAACGTGTTCGACAAGGATCCTCCGCTGTCGCTGCGCGCCAATGGCGGTCACATGCTGGGCTTCGACTACCGCTACTACAGCCCGATGGGCCGGACCTTCCAGGTCAAGGCGAGCTACGACTTCTGATCGCGACGCCGACGTTCCGCCGCACCACGGCGGGGCGCCGTCAGCGCACCACGACAGGGACTCCTTCGGGAGTCCCTTTTCTTTGGTTATCACGCCGACGTCCCCGCCACAAGATTGTCCTGTCGCCGATACGACGTTAAGTATTGTTTCCATTCCCTGACCACGGTCGATAAGGCCTTGGATCGAAAGATATTTTTCGCATTCATCAAATGGGATCGATAAATTCGATGTCGCCTCGCACCAACTAATCTTCTCGAGTATTTAACAATCAAATAACGTCATATAAACATTTGGCGCGAATAGCGTTCGATATCGTGTCCGTTGAAACCCGACATGCCCACCGGAGTTAAGCGTTCGTAAATTCCGAAACTGTGGCGCAGGTACGACCGAACCGTCATCAAAGAGTAAGGAGAAACCCGCGAAATCAGGTCGTTTCGGCGCGCCCAGTCCCAAATTCGCGCGATTTACGAACCGGGACCTATGACCTCTGGGGATTACTCAGCACACTTTTGTCAGGCCTCGCGATGCGGGGCCGTTTCAATTCCGGCTCGCCGCACCCACGAGGTGGGCGGGTCCTCCCCTAGAGGTGCATATGTACAAGCTGAACGCGGTGAGCCTGGCAGTCGCCGCCACCCTCGCGGCCGCGTCCTTCCCGGCGCTGTCCCAGGCCCAGGCCCAGTCCCAGGGCGACCAGACCCAGCTCGAGCGGGTCGTCGTGACCGGCTCGGCCATCAAGCGCATCGACGCCGAGACCGCCGTCCCGGTGACCGTCGTCAAGATGGACGACCTGAAGAAGTCGGGCATCACCTCCATCGAGCAGGTCATGGCCAACCTGTCGTCGGTGCAGACGTCGACCAACGCCGCCCAATCGATCGGCTCCAACTCCGGCGGCGCCTCGTTCGCCAACATGCGCGGCATCGGCGCCGACAAGACCCTGGTGCTGCTGAACGGCCAGCGCATCGCCAACAACGCGGTCGACGGCACGGCGCCCGACCTGAACATGATCCCGTTCGCGGCGGTCGAGCGCATCGAAGTGCTGCGTGACGGCGCCTCCGCGCTGTACGGCACCGACGCCATCGGCGGCGTGATCAACTTCATCACCAAGTCGAACTACCAGGGCGGCACCATCACCGTCGGCGCCGACGCCCCGGAAAAGACCGGCGGCAAGTCGCGCAACATGAGCGCCGGCTTCGGCTACGGCGACCTGCAGAAGCAGGGCTTCAACATCTTCGGCTCGCTGGCCTACCGCAAGCAGGACGCCATCAACGGCACCCAGCGCGATTTCAACCAGCGCATCCCGGGCGGCCTGTCGGTCAACACCGCGCCGGCCAACTACACCCAGGACGACAAGACCTTCTACAACCCCACCGGCACGGCCTGCAACGGCCAGCAGATGATCCTGTCCAAGGACACCTGCAAGCTGGTGACGGCGTCGTTCGTCGACTTCATCCCGGCATCGGAAAACACCTCCGGCATGCTCAAGGGCTCGCTGCTGGTCAACGACAGCCTGACGCTGGGTGCCGAGCTGTTCGCCGCCTCCAACCGCGTCACGACCTTCGTCGCCCCCGTGCCCTACGGCGGCTACACGGTCAACGCCGGCACCAAGTACTACCCGGTGCCGCCCGCGGGCTCCAACATCGACGTCACGCAGCCGATCAGCGTCTACTGGCGCGACTTCCCGAACGGCTCGCGCGGCCAGACCAACAAGAACAACCAGCAGCGCCTGGTGCTGTCCGCGGAAGGCAACGGCCTGGGCTGGGACTACTCGGTCAACCTCGCCTACAACCGCAACAAGGTCGACCAGTACCTGGTCAGCGGCTACGCCGACGGCAACCTGATCGGCGCCGGCCTGGCCGACGGCCGCATCAACCCGTTCGGCGACCAGGATGCCGTCGGCTCCGCGCTGCTGGCGCAGGCCGCGCTGAACGGCCTGCTGGAGTCCGCCAAGGGCGAGGTCTCCAACCTGAGCGCGCACGCCAGCCGCGACCTGGTCGACTGGTTCAACGCCGGCCGTCCGTCGCAGCTCGCGCTGGGCGTCGAGTTCCGCCACGAGAAGTTCACCTCGGCCTCCAACACCGACTTCGCCTCCAAGGTCTCCGCCTCCACCGGCGTGGACCCGACCGCGCTGGCCACCGGCTCGCGCAACGTCTCGGCGCTGTACGGCGAACTGAACGTGCCGGTGCTCCAGTCCCTGGACCTGACCGGCTCGCTGCGCTACGACAAGTACAGCGACTTCGGCAGCTCGACCAACCCCAAGGTCAGCTTCCGCTTCCAGCCGATGAAGCAGCTGCTGGTGCGCGGCTCGGCCTCGACCGGCTTCCGCGCCCCGACGCTGTATGAGCTGTACGCCAGCCCCGCCTTCACGAACACGGCCGGCAGCTACGCCAACCCGCTGCTGTGCAAGGACGGCGAGACCGGCAGCCAGTGCGAGGCCCAGTTCCAGGTGCTGAACTCCGGCAACAAGAACCTGCGTCCGGAGAAGTCGAAGACCGCCACGTTGGGCTTCGTCTATGAGCCGGTGGCCAACGCCAGCTTCGGCGTGGACTTCTGGTGGGTGCACCTGAAGGACAAGATCGGCTCGATCCCGCAGTTCGCGCTGTTCAACAACTACTACAACTACCCGGCGCTGCAGCAGTACTTCCACTTCGGCCCCGGCGACACGCTGTCCATCGCCAGCAACTGCCCCGGCCCGAACTGCGGCTACGCGGACGAGACGGTGCTCAACCTGGGCAAGGTGCGCACCAACGGCATCGACTTCAGCGGCCAGTACCGCCTGAACAGCCCGATCGGCCAGTTCGACTTCGCGCTGAACAGCACCTACGTCGCCAAGTACGAGTTCCAGAACTTCAAGGACGGCTACTGGGTGCACAACGTCGGCAACTACGGCGAGTCGGGCCCGATCTTCCGCTGGCAGCACAACCTGTCGACGAACTGGCACTACGACCAGTTCGGCGCCGGCGCCGTGATGCGCTACAAGTCGGGCTACGCCGACTTCGACCCGTCGACCCACGCCCGCGCCCCGTCGTACACGACCTTCGACGTGTACGGCAGCTGGTCGCCGATCAAGAGCGTGTCGCTGGTGCTGGGCGTGCGCAACCTGTTCGACCGCGATCCGCCGTACACCAACCAGGAAGACCTCTTCCAGGGCGGCGGCTGGGATTCGCGCTACGCCGACCCGACGGGCCGCGCCTACTACGTGCGCGCGACCTACTCGTTCTGATCGAGGCGGGCCTCGCGGCCCGTGTCCACACACCGCCGCGGCAGCGCGGCACCGAAGCGGGAGGGCGACCTCCCGCTTTTTTGGCCAGCCTCCCTAGAATGGCCGTTTTCGCTGTCGCCCGAACCATGTCCGTCGAATCGCCCGCGGTGCTGCCCGCCGCCTGTCAGGTCCTCATCATCGGCGCCGGCCCTGCCGGCAGCGCCGCGGCGCGCTGGCTGGCCAGGGCCGGCCTGGACGTGGTGTTCGTCGACCAGCAGCCGCTGGGCCGCGACAAGGTCTGCGGCGACGGACTGATCCCGGACGCCCACCACGCGCTTGAACGGCTGGGCCTGCTGGACCGCGTGATGGCCAAGGCGCAGCGGTCGGCGCACGTGGGCTGCATCGGACCGCGCGGCGGCCGGATCGACGTGCCGGGTCACCTCGCGGTGCTGCCGCGCAAGCAGCTCGACGAGATCCTGAACCTCGGCGCGCAGGAAGCCGGCGCGCGCTTCCTGGCCCCGGCCCGTTTCGAGGCCGCCCTCGAGGATGCGCAGGGCCGCGTGCGCGGCGCGCGGCTCACGATCAACGGAGCAGCGCACGAGATCGCCGCCGACTGGGTGATCCTGGCCACCGGCGCCGTGCCCAAGGCCTTGACGGCCGCCGGCATGTGCGAGCGCCACACCCCCAGCGGCGTCGCGCTGCGCGGCTACGTGCGCGCGCCGGCCATGGCCGGCGAGATCAAGGCGCTCGAGGTGGTCTGGTGCAAGCCGGTGCAGCCGGGCTACGGCTGGATCTTCCCGGCGCCGGACGGCAGCTTCAACATCGGCGTCGGCGTGACCGACAGCCACAAGGACATGGCCGGCAAGGGCCAGAAGAAGGACGTCAACCTGCGCGCCATCTTCGACGCCTTCGTCGAGCACTACCCGCCCGCCAAGCGCCTGATGGCCGAGGGCGAACTGGTCGGCGAGCTCAAGGGGGCGCCGCTGCGCTGCACGCTCAACGGCGCGCGCTGGACGCGGCCCGGCCTGCTGGTCACGGGCGAGGCGGCGGGGTCGACCTACTCGTTCACCGGCGAAGGCATCGGCAAGGCGATGGAGACCGGTCTGCTGGCCGCGGAGGCCATCCTGGCGCACCGTGCGGGCACGGCCGGCGCGGCTTCGGTCCCCGCCGCCGTGGACACCCAGGTCCGCGAGCAGTACGAGCAGGGCTTGCGCGCGCTGCAGCCGAAGTACGACCTGTACGAGCGCGGCAACCGCGTGAACCGCTTCCCGTGGCTGGCCGACCTGCTGATCTGGCGCGCGAAGAAGAGCCCGCGCCTGCTGCACCGCATGAGCGGCGTGCTCAACGAGACCAGCAACCCCGGCAACCTGGTCAGCCTGAAGGGGCTCACGCGGCTGTTCCTGGAATGACGCGACGCGCGTCGCCTAGGATGATCCCCTGCGACCCGAGCCTGGAGAGACCGCGATGTGCCAGCTGATGGGCATGAACGCCCGCCGACCGACCGATGTGATGTTCAGCTTCGCCGGCCTGGCGACGCGGGCGCACGAGCACAAGGACGGCTTCGGCATCGCGTTCTTCGAAGGCCGCGGGCTGCGGCACTTCGTCGACCACCACAGCGCGCGGGTGTCGCCGCTGGCGGAGCTGGTCAAGACCTACCCGATCCGCAGCGACGTCGTCATCGCGCACATCCGCAAGGCAACGCAGGGCGTCGTGTCGCTGGAGAACACCCACCCGTTCGTGCGCGAGCTGTGGGGACGCTACTGGGTGTTCGCGCACAACGGCGACCTGAAGGGATTCGCGCCGCGGCTGCACGCGGCGTTCAAGCCGGTCGGCCAGACCGACAGCGAGCAGGCCTTCTGCTGGCTGATGCAGGAACTGGCCAAGGCGCATGCGGACATGCCGGCGATCGAGGAGCTGAACCACACGCTGCGCGAGCTGCTGCCGCGGCTCAACGGCCACGGCACCTTCAACATGCTGCTGTCCAACGGCCAGGCGCTGTGGGCGCACGGCTCGACCAAGCTGCATTACCTGCTGCGCCAGCCGCCGTTCGGCCACGTGACGCTGCAGGACGAGGACGTGAGCGTCGACCTGGCCGCCAAGACCACGGCGGACGATCGCATCGCCATCGTCGCCACCGAGCCGCTGACCCGCGGCGAGGCCTGGATCCCGATCGAGCCGGGCACGCTGAAGGTCTTCGTCGGCGGCGAACCGCTCTGCTGAGCCCTGCCTGGGGGCCGGTCGTCCCCGCCAACCGCCATTCGCCGCATCCGGAGGCGGCGGCCGGACCCCTCGCCTAGACTCGCCCCATGACTTCGCCCAGCGCCTCCGCCGACGCGGTCCCCGACGCCAAGCCGTCCGCCGCGGCCGCGCCGTCGATCGCCCCATCGACCGCGGCATCGACCACGACATCAACTGCGGCATCGACCCTGGCCTCCTCCTCGGCGTCGGCGGCCCCGCCAGCCGGCGCCGTCAAGGCGGACTGGACGCAGTGGCTGTTCCCCGGCCCGCGCCGCACCTTCACCGAGGCGGAGATCGAGCGCTCGGGCCTGGAGGACGTGGTCCACCGTCATCGACAGCTACGTGATGAGCAACGTGCTGGTGCTGGGGCTGGTCTTCTACACGATGCTGCCGCGGGAGCTGGCCCATGTGATCCTGATCGGCGGCCTGGGGATGGCCTCGCTGGGACTGGGCGTCGCGCGCTGGCTGTGGCGCCAGCCGACCCGCACCCGCTTCAACGGCGCGACCTTCGCGCTCAGCGTGCTGATGGTGCTGTTCACGCTGGCGATGGTGAAGGCGGGCTTCCGCGCCGAGGCCCGCGACCTGCTGCCGTTCGTGGCGGGCGGGATGACGCTGACGGTGTCGTCCTGGTGGTTCCTGACGCTGTACCGGACGCAGCAGTTGAGCGCACGGCTGGCCGAGCTCGACGCGCAGGAGGAGCGCATCGCGATGGCCCAGCGGCTGGCGACGGCGCAGATCCAGCCGCACTTCCTGTTCAACACGCTGGCCTCGCTGCAGCACTGGGTCGACACGCGCGACGACCGCGCCGGGCCGATGCTGCGCTCGCTGACGCGCTACCTGCGGGCGACGCTGCCGATGTTCGAACAGGACCGGCTGCCGCTGGCGCAGGAACTGCAGATCGTGCGCAGCTACCTGGACATCATGCAGGCGCGGCTGGGACAGCGGCTGAGCTGGTCGCTGGACACGGAGGAGACCGCCCAGGCGGCGGTCGCCGGCGCGAGCCTGCCGCCCGGCACGCTGCTGACGCTGGCGGAGAACGCGATCACGCACGGCATCGAGCCCAGCCTCCGTGGCGGGCACATCGCCGTGCGGGTGAAGGCGGTGGATGGCCGCCTGCGCCTGGAGGTGCAGGACGGGGGCCAGGGCCTGCCGGCCGGCGCCTGCGAAGGGCTGGGGCTGGCCAACACGCGGGAGCGGCTCAAGGCGCAGTTCGGCGGCCGCGCCGCGTTAGGCTTGGAGCCGGGCTCGGCCGAGGCGCCCGGGTGCCTCGCCTGGGTCGAGGTGCCGGCCGCCTGACGCCGGCAGCCCGGGCCGACGCCGCCAGGGGCCCATCGAGAGACACATCGAGAGACACATCGGGGATCGCAGCGGTCCCATCGGTCCAATCAGGGGAGACGACACGCATGACGACGAAGATCCGCACGCTGATCGCGGACGACGAGGAAGGCCCGCGCGAGCAGCTGCGCGCCGCGCTGGCGCGCCTGGCGCCGGAGATCGAGATCGTGGCGGCCAGCGTCAACGGCTGCGACGCCTGGGACGACTGCCTCGCGCATGAGCCGCAGCTGTGTTTCCTCGACATCCGCATGCCGGGCATGTCCGGCCTCGACGTCGGACAGCGACTGTCGCAACTGGCGGAGCCGCCGCAGGTGGTGTTCGTCACCGCCTACGGCGACCACGCCCTGTCGGCCTTCGAGGCGGGTGCCGTCGACTACGTGCTCAAGCCGGTCGAGGATGCGCGGCTCGAGCAATGCCTGCAGCGTCTGAGACAACGTCAGGCCTCGCCAGGGGCCGCCGCGGACGACGAAGGATCGGACGGCGACGGGATCCGCGGCGCGGCCTTGCCGGCGATGCCCGCGGCGACGCTGGAGCTGCTGCGCCAGCTGCTGCCCGCGCAGCGTCCCGCGATGCGACCCATCCAGGCCAGCCAGGGTCGCGAGATCCAGCTGATCGCGCCGGACGACATCCTGTTCTTCCAGAGCGACAGCCGCTACACCCGCGTCGTCCATCGCGACGGCGAAGCCTGGATCCGCACCGCGCTCAAGGAGCTGCTGGGTGACCTCGACCCCGACGTGTTCTGGCAGGTGCACCGCTCGGTGCTGGTCAACAGCCGTTTCATCACCAGCGCGACGCGTGTCGACGAGAACACGATGCAGCTCTCGCTCAAGGACTGCGTGGAGAAGCTGCCGGTGTCCCGGCAGTTCCAGGGCTTGTTCAAGGGCCAGTGAGGCGCGGTCGCCCGCCGAGGTAAAACCCGGGCTTCATCCATGAAGCGCAAGGTGGAGGACTCGGCGATGGACAACGCAAGACCGCGAGGTCGCTTTCCGGCAGCGCTGGTGCTGACGGCCACGACCCTCGGGCTGCTCGCGCCCGGCGCGGCGCAGGCCCGCGTGACGCGCATCGTCGTCGACGAGGTGGCGCCGCTGATCGGCGAGCAGCGCGGCTACGAACGGATACGCGGGCGTGCATTCGGCGCGCTCGATCCGGCTGACCCGCACAACGCGGTGATCACCGACCTGAAGCTGGGTGCCGATGCCGACGGCCTCGTGCGCTACGAGACGAACTGGGTGCTCACGCGCCCCGTCGGTCGCCGGCATGCGAGCGGCTTCCTGTGGCACGACGTGCCCAATCGCGGCGGCGACGTCCGGCTGCAACCGGGCGAACTGGCCGCCGGCGACATCGGCCTGCGCAGCGGCTGGCAGGCCGACAACGCCGGCAACACCGGCGTGCCGCGCACGCGGCCCGAGGCGGCGCTCAACCACTACGTCCGCGTGCCCGTCGCGCGCATCGACGGTCAGCCGGTGACCGGTCCGGTGATGGCGCGCATCGTCAATCGCGGCGGGCCGGACTCGCAGCCGCTGATGGTCCAGGGCAATCCGATGCCCTATCTGCCGGTCTCGCTGGACACGACGCGCGCGACGCTGACGGTCCACACGAAGGAGACCGTCGACGGGCGCATCACCACGGCCGGCACCGTCGATCCGAAGGACTGGGCCTTCGCCCGCTGCGATCGCGGACAGCCGTTCCCCGGCACGCCGATCGACATCGATCCGTCGCACGCGCCGGCCAACCTGCCGATCCACGTGTGCCTTCGCAACGGCTTCGAGGCGGACAAGGTCTACCAGCTCGTCTACACCGCGGGGAACGCGTATGTGCTGGGCGTCGGCATGGCCGCGTTCCGCGACGTCGGCGCGTTCTTCCGGCATGCAAAGGCGGACGACGCCGGCACGCCCAACCCGATCGCCGGCCAGGTGCGAGGCAGCGCGATCCGCGGCGTCTCTCAATCGGGGAACATGGTCCGGCAGTTCCTGTTCATGGGCCTGAACCAGGACGAGGCGGATCGTCAGATCCACGATGGCGCGTGGGCGATCATCGCGGGCCGCCGTGTCGCCGCGAATGCCCGCTGGGCGCAGCCGGACGGCGTGCTGGAGCTCTTCCAGATGGGCAGCGAGGGGCCGCAATGGTGGGTCGACTGGCCGGACAAGGCACGGGACCTTCCCGCCAAGGGACTGCTGACCCGCTGCACCGCGAGCAAGACCTGTCCCAAGGTGTTCGAGCACTTCGGCGCCGCCGAGGTCTACGCATTGAAGCTGTCGCTGGCGTGGGTGGGCTCGTCGGCGGACGTCGACATCCCGCTCGCGCCGGACGTGCGCCGCTACTACGTCGCCGGCAGCCCGCACGGCGGCGGAGCGGGAGGCTTCCGGCACGAGCCGGAGAGTGCCTCGTTCAGTTGTCCGGGCAACCACTTCGGGCAGGCCACGCTGGCGCCCAATCCGCTGCCGCATCGCGAGCTGCGCAACCTGCTGAGCGCGGCGATGCGCGACTGGGTGCTCAAGGGCACGCCCCCGCCGCCGAGCCGGTATCCGATGCTGTCGCGCGGCGAGCTCGTCGAGCCGACGCGCGAGGCGATGGGGTTCCCCCGCGGCGTGCCGGGCATTTCGGAGCGCGTCTTCCTGCCGGAGAACTTCGTCTTCCCCGTTTTCGATTACGACTGGGGGTCAGGCTTTGACCGCGTCGAAGCGTCCGGTGTTCCCGACCAGATGCCACCGAAGATCAGACGCGTGCTGCCGACGAAGGTGCCGCGCGTCGATGCCGATGGCAACGAGGTGGGCGGTGTGCCGACGGTGCTGTCGATGGCGCCGCTGGGCACCTACCTCGGCTGGAACATCACCGCCGCCGGCATCCACGCGGGACAGGTCTGCAACTACGCCGGGGGCTACGTGCCGTTCGCGCGGACGCGCGCGGAGCGCGAGGCCAACGGCGATCCGCGCCGCTCACTGGAGGAGCGCTATCGCGATCACGCGGGTTACGTCGCGGCAGTGCAAGCTGCCGCGGACCGCGCGGCGGCGCTGGGCTTCTTGCTTCCGACTGATCGTGCTCGCTTGTTGAAGGAGGCCAAGGACAGCGACGTGTTGCGCTGACACCCAGATTGCAGGCTGGAAAAGGAAAAGGGGCCGAGGCCCCTTTCTTCGTCGTGGCGAACCCGCCTCAGCGCATCGCCGTCGGCGCGGGCGCCTCGACGTCGATGCCGCCCGCCAGCGCCTTGTAGACGCCGACCAGCGAAGTCGCCGCCGCCGTCTGCGATTGCGCCAGCTGGTTGCGTGCGGTCAGCAGTTCGCGCTCGGCGTCCAGCACCGCGAGGAAGTCGCTGATGCCGACCTTGAAGCGCTCGCGCGCGATGTTGGCCGCCTTCTCCGCCGAAACCGCGGCGTCGAACAGCGCCTGTGCCTGCTGCTGGCTGCGGTTGTAGGTCACCAGCGCGCCTTCGGTCTCCTCCAGCGCGGCGAGCACGGTGCGCTCGTAGCTGACGAAGGCCGCCTCGTTGCGCGCGTCCGCCGCCGCGATCTGCGCACGGATGCGGCCGAAGTCGAGCAGGTTCCACACCAGCTGCGCGCCGAGGTTGTAGGCATACGCCGGACCATCGCCGAGGTCGCCGATGCGCGTCGCGTTCTGGCCGATCGTGCCGCCCAGCGTGATGCGCGGGAACATCGACGAACGGGCCACGCCGACACGCGCCGCCGCCGCGGCGGCCTGCGCCTCCGCAGCACGGACGTCAGGACGTCGGCGCAGCAGATCCTCGGGCGTTCCGATGCGATCGAGTGCGATCGTCTTCAGACCCGGCAGCGGCTTGACGTCGGACAGCTCCACGTCGAGCGCCGTCGGCGGTTGGCCCGTCAGCACCGCGAGGCGGTAGCGCGTGCGCGCCAGCGCCATCTCCAACGCGGGAATCGTCGCCGCCGTGCTCTGCACCAGCGCGCGGGCGCGCTCGGTGTCGAAGCCCGTGCCGCGGCCCGCTTCCTGGCGGCCGGCCACCAGCTTCAGCGCGCCCTGCTGCGTCTCCAGCGATTGCTGGGCCACGCGCAGTTGCTCCTGCAAGCCGCGCAGCTCGAAGTAGTTGCGCGCCACTTCCGCCGCGACGCTGACCTGCGCCGAACGCAGACCCGCCTCGCCGGCGAGCAGCTCGGCGGCGGTGGCACGACGCTCGTCGGACAGGCGACCGAACAGGTCCGCCTCCCAGCGCACGTCGAAGCCGACCGAGAACGCGTTGTTGCTCTGCGGATTGCCTTGGGAGTCCGGCGCGCGGACGCGGCCGGCTCCGGCCGTCAGGTCGACGGTCGGGAACAGCTGCGCATCGGCGAAGCGCGACAGCGCGCGCGCCTCGCGCAGGTTGGCCGACGCGATGCGCAGGTCCGTGTTGGCCTGCAGCGCGCGGTTCACCAGCGCGTCCAGCCCGCTGTCGTTGAAGCCCTGCCAGAAGCGGCCGACGGGCGCCTGCGCCAGCGTGGCGCCGTCACCTTGCGGCGCGTTGGCGAAGCCGCCGGCCACCGCGACTTCCGACTTCTTCGGCGCCGGAGCCGTGGAGCAGCCCGTGAGCGCCACCGTCGCTGCCGCCGCGGCGGCCATCAGAGAGACTCGGTAGAACATCATGCGCCCCCCTTCGGCGAAGGCGTGCCGCCCTTGGGCGTATCGGCGTCGTCGACGCCCGGATGGAACGGATGGGCGGCGGCATCGATCTGATGACGCAGCTCGACCGCGTGAGCACGCTTCTTCTCGGTGCTCTTGCGCAGCAGCGCGTAGAACACCGGCGTCAGGAAGATGCCGAACAGCGTCACCCCGACCATGCCCGAGAACACCGCGATGCCCATCGCGCGACGCATCTCGCTGCCCGCGCCGGAGCCCAGGATCAGCGGGATGACGCCGGCGCAGAACGCGATCGAGGTCATCAGGATCGGACGCAGCCGCATGCGGCAGGCGTGGATGATGGCGTCGTGCAGCGCTTCGCCGCGCTCCTCGAGTTCCTTGGCGAACTCGACGATCAGGATCGCGTTCTTGCACGCGAGCCCGACCAGCACCACCAGCGCCACCTGCGAGAAGATGTTGAGATCCCCGGCCTGCGCGAACGGTGGGAAGTGCGACAGCCACACGCCGAACAGCGCGGACAGGATGCACATCGGCACGATCAGGATGATGGCCAGCGGCAGCGACCAGCTTTCATACTGGGCCGCGAGGACCAGCACCACCAGCAGCACCGAGATCGCCAGCACCGCGCCCAAGGTCGGGATCGCGAAGCCGCCGACCTTGATGTCGCGGGTCAGCCGGTCCTGGTAGGTCAGCTCCGTCCACTCGTAGGTCATGCCGCGCGGCAGGTTCTTCAGGCGCTGCTCGATCTCCGCCTCGGCCTGGCCGCTGGAGAAACCGGGCTTGGCCGCACCGTTGATGTCCGCGCTCGGGAAGCCGTTGTAGCGCGTAACGCGCGTCGGTCCGAAGGTCGGATCGACGTTCATCAGCGCGCCCAGCGGCACCATCTCGTTCTTCTCGTTGCGCGTCTTCAGGTCGGTGATGCTGCCGGCGTTGGCGCGGTAGGGCGCGTCCGCCTGCACGATGACCTGGTAGGTCTTGCCGAAGCGGCTGAAGTCGTTGACGTACAGCGAGCCGAGGTTGATCTGCAGCGTGTCGTAGATGTCCTGCAGCTTCACACCCATCTGCTTGGCCTTGACCCGGTCGACGTGCGCGAAGAGCTGCGGCACGTTGATGTCGTAGGTCGAGTACGGCGTGCCGATGCCGCTCTTCGGGTCGCCGTAGATCGGGCCCAGCGTGCCCCAGACGGAACCGAACAGCGCCTGCTCGCCGAGGCCGGCGCGGTCCTGCACCTGCACCTTGAAGCCGCCCGCGTTGCCCAGTCCGTCCACCGCCGGCGGCGGCACGACGAACATGCGCGCGCCCTGGATCTGCTGGATCGCGCCGTTGACCTTGCCCAGGATCGCGTCCTTGGACTTGTCGGCGGTGGTCCGGTTCTCGAATTCGTCCAGGCCGAAGAACACGATGCCTTCGTTGGGCGCGGCCGAGAAGCCGGCGATCGACAGGCCGGGGAAGGCGATCGAGTCACGGATGCCGGGCACCTTCAGCGCGATGTCGCTCATGCGCCGGATGACTTCCTCGGTGCGGTCCAGCGTCGCGCCGGCCGGCAGCTGCGCGATGCCGATCAGGTACTGCTTGTCCGGTGCCGGCACGAAGCCCGACGGGATGCGCGTGAACAGCAGGGCGGTCAGGCCCAGCAGGATCGCGTAGACGATCAGCGCGCCGCCCTTGCGGCGCAGGATGCCGGTGACGCCGCGGCTGTAGCCTTCGCTGCGGCGCTGGAAGAAGCAGTTGAACCAGTGGAAGAACCGGCCGAACAGCTTGTCCATCACCTTCATGATCGGATCCTTGGGCGCGTCGTGGGGACGCAGCAGCAAGGCCGCCATGGCGGGCGACAGGGTCAGCGAGTTGAACGCCGAGATCACCGTCGAGATCGCGATCGTGACCGCGAACTGGCGATAGAACTGGCCCGACAGGCCCGGGACGAAGGTCAGCGGGATGAACACCGCGCACAGCACCAGCGCGATCGCGATGATGGGCCCGGAGACCTCCTGCATCGCCTTGATCGTCGCGGCATGCGGCGTGAGCCCGTCCTCGAGGTTGCGCTCGACGTTCTCGACCACCACGATCGCATCGTCGACCACGATGCCGATGGCGAGCACCAGCCCGAACAGCGTCAGCGTGTTGATCGAGTAGCCCAGCAGCAGCAGCACCGCGAACGTGCCCACGATGGACACCGGCACGGCCAGCAGCGGGATGATGGACGCGCGCCAGGTCTGCAGGAAGATGATCACCACCAGCACGACCAGCAGCACGGCCTCGATCAGGGTGTGGATCACCTTCTCGATGGACGTCGCGACGAAGCGCGTCGGGTCGTAGACGATGTCGTAGCTGACGCCGGCCGGGAAGCTGGCCTTCAGGCGCTCCATCGTCGCGCGCACATCCTTGGAGATGTTCAGCGCGTTGGACTGCGGCGCCTGGAAGATGCCGATGCCGACCGCTTCCTTGTTGTTCAGCAGGCTGCGCAGCGCGTAGGTGCCGGGGCCCATCTCGACGCGACCCACGTCGCGCACGCGGACCAGGCCGCCGGTGGCGGTGTCGGTGCGGACGATGACGTCGGCGAACTCTTCCTCGGTGACGAGGCGGCCCTGCGTGTTGATCTGCAGCTGGAAGTCGGTGCCCTTGGGCGCCGGCGGGGCGCCGACGACGCCGGCCGCGACTTGCGTGTTCTGCTCACGGATGGCGTTGGTGACGTCGGAGGCGGTCAGGCCGCGACCGGCCAGCTTGGCCGGATCCAGCCAGATGCGCATCGCGTAGTCGCCGGAGCCGAAGACCTGCACCGAGCCCATGCCCTGCACGCGCAGCAGCTCGTCGCGGACCTGCAGCTGCGCGTAGTTGCGCAGGTACAGCGCGTCGCGGCTGTTGTCCGGGCTGACCATGTGGACGACCATGGTCAGGTTGGGACTGGACTTCTCGGTCGTCACGCCGATCTGCCGGACGATGTCGGGCAGGCGCGGCAGCGCGCGGTTGATGCGGTTCTGGACCGCCGTTTCCGCGGCTTCCGGGTTGGTGCCGATCTTGAAGGTGACCGTCAGGGTCATGCCGCCGTCGGCGGTGGCCTGGCTGTCGAAGTACAGGACGTTTTCCAGCCCGTTGATCTGTTCCTCGAGCGGTGTCGCCACCGTCTCGGAGATCACGCGCGGGTTGGCGCCGGGGAACT
Source organism: Roseateles chitinivorans (assembly GCF_050632145.1). Taxonomy (GTDB): domain Bacteria; phylum Pseudomonadota; class Gammaproteobacteria; order Burkholderiales; family Burkholderiaceae_C; genus Roseateles; species Roseateles chitinivorans_B. Next base: position 1,670,038 of record NZ_CP192577.1, on the reverse strand, counting down.
GGGCGCGCACGACGACCTGCGGCGGCGCGACCTCGGGGTACTCGGAGATGGGCAGCCGGAAGATCGCCAGCAGGCCCACCAGGAAGATGAAGATCGAGAGGACCGACGCAAAGCGCGGCCGCTCGATGAAGAAGCGTGAGATATCCATGGACGGCCTCGCGTCGGGTTACTTCGACGACGCGGCGGGAGCGGCGGGGGCGGCGCCTTGCGGCGCGGCGACGGGGCGTCCCTTGTCGTCGAGCTTGGCCTGCTGCGGCGTGACCGGCGCGCCGGGCATCGCATGCTGGAGGCCGTCGATGATCACGAGCTCGCCGGGCTTGACGCCCTGGACCACGCGGTAGCCGTCGAACAGCGCGCCGGCCTGGACCGGACGGGGCGCCACGATGTTGTTGGCGCCGACGACCATCACGACCTTGTTGGCCTGGTCCGTGCCGATGGCGCGGTCGGGGATCAACGTGGCGGTGTAGGAGCCGGTGCCTTCCAGCTTGACGCGCGCGAACAGGCCGGGCGTGAACAGCCCGTCCTTGTTGTCGAAGACGGCGCGGCCGCGGATGGTGGCGGTGGCCGGATTCAGGCGGTTGTCGACGAAGTCCATGCGGCCTTCATGCGGGTAGCCCTGCTCGTTGGCCAGGCCCAGGTGGACCTTGCTGGCCTGCTCGCGCTTGGCGCCGCCGGCGCGCGCGGCGGCGGCGTACTTCAGGAAGGTCGCCTCGCTGGCGTCGAAGTAGGCGTAGACCTTGTCGCTGGAGACGACGGTGGTCAGCACCGGCTCGCCGATGTTCACCAGGTTGCCGGGCGTCACGTTGGCACGCGAGCTGCGGCCGGTGACCGGGGCGCGGACCTGGGTGAACTCCACGTTCAGCTTGGCCTGGGTCACGGCGGCCTCGGCGGCGCGGATGTTGGCCTCGTTGTTGCGGACGGCGGCCTTGAGCTGGTCGATCTCCTGCTGGCTGACGCCCTGGATGGCGACGAGCTTCTCGGCGCGGCCCAGGTCGGACTTGCTCAGGTCGGCGGCGGTGCGGGCGGCGGCGGCCTGGGCCTCGGCGCGGGCGACCTCGGCCTGGAACGGACGCGGATCGATGGTGAAGAGCGGATCGCCCTTCTTGACGACCTGGCCTTCACGGAAGTGGACCTTGTCGAGTGTTCCGGCGACACGGGCGCGGATCTCGACGGTGTCCGGCGCTTCCAGGCGCGCGGTGAATTCATCGAAGTCCTGGACTTCGCGCGCGATCGCCGGGGCGACCGTCACGGGCGGAGGGCCGCCATGCTGTTGTTGTTGATCCTGTTGTCCACAGGCGGTCAGCAGCAGCGCCACCAGGGCGCCGGCGACGGCGTTGCGATTGAAAGAAGGTCCAGCCATGCATCACTCCCGAAAACGCCCACGGCATCTGTTGCACCGCAGCGTGCGGCGGAATGTACGCGGTACACGAATCACCAGCCAGTGCCTGGGGCAATACCTGTCCCTTTGCCGCAGGGCTTCTTTGAAACGATTGACTGCCTGGGCAAGGTTGTGAGCAAGTCTCGTTGGAGACACTGCCGGAAAACGTCAGGAGGGTGGACGGTTCGGAGGATTGGGCAAGGATGCCGGACCCCCGGTGGCGGCTGCGCGGGTCCGGGCTTCGCCTGCGCATTCTCAGCTTCGCATGCCAGCGTCAGCGCAGGAGGGTGTCGAGCTCTTTCCCTCGGGACGGCGGCTCGCCCGCGGCGATCAACCGATGCTGTTCCGGCGTCAACGGCGGGTACCCCGGATTCACCTCTCCCGTCGCGACACGTTCGATGGCATCCAGTGCCGCCACGGCGGGATATGCGGCGGCGGCGCTCCAGCGGCCTCGGTGATAGCAGTTCCAGTAGCTGATGGCGCGGCTTCGCGTTGTCGACATGAAGCCGGGATTGGCCGCGACGAAGGCCGCGAGCTCGGCAGGGGACATATAGGCGATCGTCTGGGCGGCGAGCTCGACGATTTCAGCCACGTACTCGCCAAGCAGTTGGATCAGGAACGGGATTGCCCACGGTTGATCGATGGCGCCAAGCTGACGCAGGCAGGCTTCCCGGACGCGCCCGTCATGATGCCGGGTCCCCAGGCAGAGGGCGAGGGGTCGCGCGTTGCTGGTCGAGCCGCTCACGATCGCATGCAAACGATCCGGCAGGCAATAGAGGCGATACGGGAAGGTCAGGGCCTCGCCCCGCACGAACGTCGTGATGCCGTTGGGAGAGGCGTCGCGCTCCGACTGCAGCAGCGAGCGGACCGGCGCATCGCCAGACAGCGGCAGTGCGGCGAGAAGAAGATTCTGGAAAGTCATGAGCGTACTCTGGATCGAGTCTCGTCGGTCGCCGACGATTGCGCCTGATAGAAGCGGCATTGCTCCGGCCAGGGAGCGATCCTATTGCAAACAGCGGGCAAGAAAAACCCGGGCGGGGCCCGGGTTTGATCGATTCGAGCAAGGCGCGCAGCGCTATCGCTCAGTGAACGCCGTGCATCAGCTTCTTCATCAGCGGGCTGAGCAGCATCAGCAGGAGGCCGGCGCCCGCAGGCACGATGGTGAAGATCAGGAAGAAGGTGGACATCGAGTACGTCGACGAGATCGCGTCGATGTACGAGCCCGTCATGCCGGCGATCTTGTTGGCGATCGCGGCGTTGACGAACCAGACGCCGAACATCAGGCCCAGCAGGCGCGCCGGCGCCAGCTTGGAGATGTAGGACAGGCCGACCGGCGACAGGCACAGCTCGCCCATCGTGTGCAGCAGGTAGGCCAGCGTCAGGAAGACCATGCTGACCTGCGCCGTCTTCGCACCCGCCGGGATGCCTGATGCGCCGTACGACAGCGCCGCGAAGCCCAGGCCCAGCAGCACCAGGCCGACGCCGAACTTCACCGGACCGCTCGGGTTCCAGCGACGCTCCCACATCTTGCTGAACATCGGCGCCAGGATCACCAGGAAGAAGGAGTTCAGCACGCCGAACCAGGTGGCCGGGATCTCGGATTGTTCCAGCGCGAATTCGCGGCCCAGCATCCACAGCGACAGGCCCCAGATCACCGCCAGCGCCAGCGCCAGCAGGCCGTTGGACAGCTTGTAGAGGCCCTCGGTGCTGCGGCCCAGCTTGATCAGCAGCCAGCTCAGGATGGCCACCGGGATCAGCGTCATCAGCGAGTTGACGATCTTGAAGATCAGCCCGCTCGTGCCCACCAGCGCGCGGTCGGTGTAGTCCGCCGCGAAGATGGTCATCGATCCGCCGGCCTGCTCGAAGGCGAACCAGAAGAAGATCGTGAAGAACGAGAACACGCCGATCGCGATCAGGCGGTCACGGACGATGTGCGCGGGCGTGTCGTCCAGCGGCTCGCTCGCATCCACCAGCGGTGCGTTCTTGCTGGGGACGCCGCCGATGTCGCCGAAGATGCCCTGCGCCAGCCAGAACTGCAGCGCGCCCAGGATCATGAAGACCGCCGCCAGGCCGAAGCCGTAGTGCCAGCCGATCTTCTCGCCGATGTAGCCGCACAGCGAGATGCCGAAGAAGGCACCGGCGTTCACGCCCATGTAGAACAGCGTGTAGCCGCCGTCCCGCTGGCCTTCGTTGTCCTTGCTGTAGAGCTGGCCCACGATGGCCGAGATGTTCGGCTTGAACAGGCCTGTGCCCAGGATCACCAGACCCAGGCCGACGTAGAAGGTCGCCTTGGTGTCGAAGAACAGCGCGATGTGGCCGGCCGCGATGATGAAGCCGCCCAGCACCACCGAGCGCCGCGTGCCGAGGAAGCGGTCCGCGATGTAGCCGCCGATGATCGGCGTCAGGTACACCAGCATCGTGTACGTGCCGTAGAGGCTGGTCGCCTCCTCGCGCGTCCAGCCCCAGCCGCCCTTGGCGGCCTCGGAGATCAGGTACAGCACGAGCAGCGCCCGCATGCCGTAGTAGGAGAACCGTTCCCACATTTCGGTGAAGAACAGGACGAACAGGCTGTTGGGCTGGCCGAGGATGGTCTGCCGCGCTCCGGGAGTTTGAATTGTGTTCAAACGACGCTCCGTGATCGATCGCTGGTGGATCGCTGAGGAATCAATGACCCGTCGCTCCGGGTCACGGGAAACCGCGTTCCAGGGATCAGAACGCGTTTGCCGCTGGTCCAGGCCCCGGATCGATCCGATCCTTCAGGGCCCGCCAGCGGCAGGCGGCGCCATTGTCAGCGAAAGGTCAGCGTGAACCGGCCCCTCGGCATTAGGGCTCACCCTAGGTGCGAAGGCCCTTCGCAGGGCCCGTGCGCACACCTCGCCACGGCTTCAGGCGGCGCGTCCGGGCGACGCGTGTGCGTGGGTCTGGCGCTCAGCGGCGTTCCTCGCGCAGCAGCCGCAGGCCGTTGAGCACCACCAGCAGGCTCGCGCCGGCGTCGGCCAGCACCGCCAGCCACAAGGAGCCGATGCCCGCCAGCGTCAGCGCCGCCACGATCGCCTTCAGGCCCAGCGCGACGACGATGTTCTGCTTCAACACCGTCGCCACGCGCTCGGACAGGTCGATCAGCTCGGGCAGCTTGCGCAGGTCGTCCTGCATCAGCGCGATGTCGGCGGTCTCCAGCGCGGTGGCACTGCCGGCGGCGCCCATCGCGATCGCGATGTCGGCGCGGGCCAAAGCCGGTGCGTCGTTGACGCCGTCGCCGATCATCGCGACCGGGCCTTGCTCGTCGGCGAGCGTCGCGATCGCGTCGAGCTTGTCCTGCGGCAGCAGCGGCGCGCGCACCGCGTCCTGCGGCAGGCCGAGGCGGCCCGCCATCGCGACGGCGCTCGCGCGCTGGTCGCCGCTGAGCATCGTCAGCGACAGGCCGCGCGCGCGCAGCGTCTTGAGCACCTCGGCGGCCTCGGGTCTCGGCGTGTCCGACAGCGCCAGCAGCGCCAGCGTCTGCGCGCCGCGCATCAGCCAGACCAGCGTGTGGCCCTGCGCCTGCAGCACGCGGGCCGCCTGGCGGGCCTCGTCGTCGACGGCCCCGCGCTGCTCGGCCAGTCGTTCATTGCCGAGCGCGAAATCGGCACCGTCCAGCTGCGCGGTCAGGCCCAGGCCCGGCAGGTTCTGCAGGTGATCGACGGGCTCCAGCATGGAACCGATCCGCTGCGTGTGCGCCGCGACGATCGCCTGCGCCAGCGGATGCATGCTGCCGGCGTCCAGCCGCGCGGCGAGGTGCAGCGCCTGATCGGCGTTCACCGACGGGAACAGCGGTTGCACCGCCGCCAGTTGCGGCCGGCCCTCGGTCAGCGTGCCCGTCTTGTCGAAGGCCAGCGTCTTCAGCTGCCGGGCGCGCTCCAGATAAAGGCCGCCCTTGATGAGGATGCCGCGTCGCGCCGCCGAGGCCAGGCCGCTGACGACGGTCACCGGCGTCGAGATCACCAGCGCGCACGGGCAGGCGATCACCAGCAGCACCAGGCCCTTGTAGATCCAGTCGCTCCAGGTCCCGAAGCCCAGCAGCGGCGGCAGCATTGCCAGCGCGACGGCCACCAGCACCACCGCGGGCGTGTACACGCGGGCGAAGCGGTCGATGAAGGCCTGCGTCGGTGCGCGTTGCGACTGCGCCTGCTGCACGGCGGCGGCCATGCGGTCGAGCAGCGTGTGGCCCTTGCCGGCGGTGATCTCCATCTCCAGCAGGCCGTCGCCGTTGATGCTGCCGGCCAGCAGCGCATCGCCGGGCGCCTTGTCGACCGGCATCGCCTCGCCGGTCAGCGCGGCCTCGTTCAGGCTGGAGCGGCCCGTGAGCAGACGCCCGTCGAGCGGCACACGCTCGCCCGGAGGGACACGGACCTTCGCGCCGATCGCCACGTCCGCCGCGGGCACCGACGTCCATCGGCCATCGGCGCCTTGCACCTGCGCCGTCTCCGGCGCCAGCTGCGTCAGCGCGCGGATGGCGTCGCGCGCGCGGGCCAGGCTCAGGCTCTCCATCATCTCGGACAGGCCGAAGAGCCACACCACCATCGCCGCCTCGGGCCACTGGCCGAGCACGATCGCGCCGATCACCGCCAGGCTCATCAGCAGGTGGATGTTGAGCGTCACGCTCTTGAGCGCGATCCAGCCCTTGCGCAGCGTCGGCAGGCCGCCGAGCAGCATCGTCGCGACCGACAGCGCGATCACGACGGGTCCCGACTCGTCGAAGCCGGAGAACGCGAGCGTCTCCGCCGCGATGGCGGCAATGCCGGCGATCGCCATGCGCCACTTCAGGCTGCTCGATAGCGCCGGCGGCGGCGCGGGCGGCGGGGCTTCGGCCTCGATGGGCTCGGCACTCATGCCGGCCGCGCTGATCGCCGCACGCAACGGCGCGTCGTCGGGCAGGCGGTGGTGGACGTCGAGCAGGCGGTTGATCAGGTCGAACTCCAGCGCGACCACGCCGTTCCTGCCTTGCAGCTGCTTGCGCAGCAGGCCTTCCTCGGTCGGGCAATCCATGCCGGCGATGAAGTAGCGCTGACGGGTCGTCCCGGCGAGTGCCTCAGCGCTCGGGGCCGGCGGCTGCGGGGCCGGCGCGGCGCACGACGCGCCATGGTCGTGGTCGTGGTCGTGGTCGTGGTCGTGGTCGTGGTCGTGGTCGTGGTCGTGGTCGTGGTCGTGGTCGTGACCATGCTGATGACCCGGGTCGGCTTCGTGACGATGCGCATGCGCGGCCGGGGCGGGCGCCGGCGCGACGGCTGTGTGACCGCAACATCCGCCGCAGGAGGTCGCGGCGGGCTCGGGCGCGGCGGGGCGGTGATCGTGTTCCTGATGTGCCATGGGGTCGATTGGATAGTCTGTAGCCGCTCCAAGGTCAAGCGGCTATGCTGACCGGCATGCGAATCGGCGAACTGAGCAAGTCCACCGGCGTGGACATCGAGACCATCCGCTTCTACGAGAAGAGCGGCCTGCTGCCTCCGCCGGCGCGGAGCGACAACGGCTACCGCGACTACGCCCACGCGCACCTGGAGCGGCTCGCCTTCATCCGGCACTGCCGGGCGCTGGACATGTCGCTGGCGGACGTCACGCTGCTGCTGGACAGCCTGGAAACGCAAGACCCCGAGGAACTGGTCAAGGTCGATGTCCTGGTGGCATCCCAGCTCGGCAAGGTGCGCGCCCGGCTGCAGAGCATGAAGGCGCTGGAGGCACAGCTGGTGGCGCTGCAGAAGCGCTGCGACGCGGACCACGACCACCACGCCTGCGGCATCCTGGAAGAGCTCGTGTCCGCGGCGCACGGCGAGGCCTGCGCCTGCCATCCGACCGAGGCCACGCCCGCTGCGCGCGGCAGCGCCGCCTGACATTGCCTGAAGCGGCCTGACACGGCCTGACACGGCGTTTCAGCGCGGCATCGACCGGGCGAATTCCTCCAGGCGCCGGCGGAGTTCATCCCGCACCTGGCGCATCGCGGGTGACAGCTGCGCGCGGCCCGGCACGATCAGGTGCAATGGTGCCGGGTCGCCGCGCCAGTGCGGGTTGACGTGGACCAATTGGCCGCTGGCCAACTCCTGGGCCACATCCGGCCACGACTTGTAGGCCAGCCCCAGGCCTGCCAGCGCCCAGCGCTTGACGACCTCGCCGTCGTCCGCGACACGGCGCCCGGACAGGGGCAACGCCGCCGGTCGGCCGGCGATCTCGACCGGCCAGTGGGTGGGCACCTCTCCGGCGACGAGGTAGCGCAACGCCTCATGCCGCGCCATGTCCTCCGGCGACGCCGGCATCCCGTGCAGTGCCAGGTAATGCGGCGCGGCGACCAGCACCCGGCGGCAGTCCGGCAGCAGCGGCAGCGCGACCTGGGTGCCGCTCGCCGGCTGGCCGTAGCGGACGGCCGCATCGACCGGGCGCCGCAGCAGGTCCGTCAGCGGGTCACCGATCTGCAGCCGCAGCATCAGCGCCGGGTGACGTTCCTGGAACTGCTCCAGCCACGGCAGCAGCACATGGCGTCCCAGGTCCGACGGCACCGTCAGATGCAGTTCGCCGCTGAGCGCCTCCCGGCCGGCGAGCGCCTCGTCCCGGCCATCGGTCAGCGCGCGCAACGCGGCACGCGCATGCGGCAGGTAGCGCTGACCCTCGCCCGACAGGCGCAGGCTGCGGGTGCTTCGCACGAAAAGCGGGAAGCCCAACTGTTCCTCCATCCGCTTGAGCGCCGCGCTGGCCGCGGCGGGCGACCAGTCCAGGGCCTTCGCGGCCGCGGTGAGGTTGCCGAGGTCGGCGATGCGCACCAGCAGTTCAAGGTCGGCGATCCGGGTCATTGTTCGATTTTCTTTGAAAAAGCTTAGCTCTTCAGCCGATTCAACGGCGCCATGCTTGATTCCAGACTGGAGACCATCAAACAACCTGGAACACACCATGGCACCCCTCATCACCACGCCCTCAAGCGCAAACTCGACTGCGACCCCCGGCTCCCGGACGGGCCACACCTTCACGGCGGACACCGTCAGCGTCGTCATCGGCGGGACCTCGGGCATCGGCCGCGCGGTGGCCGACACCCTGGCCGCGCGCCCCGGTCGGGTCATCGCCGCGGGTTTGACGACGGGCCTCGACGTCTCGGATCCGGCCGCCGTCGCCGCCTTCTTCGAATCGATCGGGCCGGTGGACCACGTCGTCTTCACCGCAGGCTCCCAGGCGCCGGGCGGACCGTTGGCGTCGCTGGACCTGGACGCGGCCAAAGCAGCGTTCGACATCAAGTTCTGGGGCGCGATCGCCGTGGCGCGCGCGGCCGCGGGCCGACTCCGTCCGGGCGGCACCTTGACCTTGACGTCCGGCTTCCTGGCACGCCGCACCGTTCCCAGCGCCTTCGTCAAGACAGCGATGAACGCCGCGCTCGAGGCCTCCGCGAAGCTGCTGGCGCGGGAATTCGCCCCGCTGCGCGTGAACGTCGTCAGCCCGGGCCTGACGGACACCGAGGCCTATGCCGGCATGGCGCCCGAGGCGCGCGAGGCGATGCTCGCCAGGGCCGCCTCGACCTTGCCGGCCGGTCGCGCGGGACGGGTCCAGGACCTGGCGGCGGGGTATCTCTTCGTCATCGACAACCCCTTCGTCACCGGCAGCGTCATCGACATCGACGGCGGCGCGCTGATCCAGTAACCGCCCCCGCCCGTCCCTGGAAGGGACCGCCGATCGCTCCGGCCACCCCTGGGGCGGCCGGCATTTCGTGACGAAGTGGGCGTGGGCTCTCTCCAGGAGGGCCCAGGGACGCCCGGACCGCTCAGTCCGAGGCCCGAACGGACGATGTAGAGTGCGAGCCGCCCGCGTTACAACTTGACGACAAGTTGATCGTGGCCGGCCTCCCTTCCGCTCCCCACGTCTTTCATGCGTGTCTGTTCACTGTCATCGGTCAAGAACCGGATCGTCCTCGGTCAACCGCTCGCGTTCAGCGTCCGGGACACCGACCGGACGCTGCTGCTCGCGCGCGGACAGGTGATCGCCGACGCGGCGCAGCTCGAGGCGCTGATGCGCCGCGGCGCACTGGTGGACGCGAGCGAACTCGCCGAATCGGCGCGGCAGGCGACGCCGGCCCCGACGCGCTCCGCCGCCTATCTGCGCGACCGGCTCCCCGAGGAGTGGGACCGCGGCATGCAGGACGTGCGCAACGCGCTGTCGGCGTCGCCCGACCGCATGGCCGGCGCGCTCGACGGCGCGACGGCGCTGATGCTGACCCTGATCGACAGCTCGCCCGAGGTCGCACTCTCCCAGGTGGTGCGCCAGCCTGAATCCACCAGCGGACACTACGGCGTTACCCATTCCTTGCATGCGGCCACCGCGTGCCACGCAGCGGCCCGCTACCTGGGCTGGGGTCCGGACGATCAGCGGCGCGCCTTCCAGGCCGCGCTGACGATGAACCTGGGCATGCTGGACCTGCAGGCGCGCCTGTCCAGCCAGGTCTCGCCCCTGACGGCGATGCAGCGCGAGGCGATCCACGAGCACCCGATCCGCAGCGTCGAGATGCTGAGCGCCGCCGGCATCGACGACCCGGACTGGCTGGAGGCCGTGCTGCAGCACCACGAGACCCCGGACGGGCGCGGCTACCCGCATGGGATCGGCGACGTCGGGGAACTGGCCGAGATGCTGCGTTATGCCGACATCTACACCGCGCGCCTGAGCAGCCGGGCCAACCGGCCGGCGATGAGCGCGGCGCAGGCAGGGCGGGAGCTCCACCAGATGGCGGCGCAGAGCCCGCTGGCGGCGGCGCTGATCAAGTCCTTCGGCATCTTCCCGCCGGGCAGCCTGGTCCGGCTGGCCAGCGGCGAGGTCGGACTGGTCGTGCGCAACGGCGACAAGGCGCACCGTCCGATGGTGTCCGCCTTGACCAATGCCAACGGCGAGCCCCGCCACACGCCGGTGCTGCGCGACAGCAGCCGCGAGGACCACGCCGTGGTCGCCCTGCTGCCGGCGCACGCCTCGCCGATCCGCCTGTCCGACGAGCGCATCGCGGCCCTGATCGCCAGCGCCTAGGCGGCCCCGAGGCCTTCCCCCAACGCATTGCGGTCGTCCCACCTCGATGCATCAGGTTGGCGGGGATCTACCCCTCTTCAGTAGACCCGACCCCGGCCCCCGGCGCGCAGACTGCGCCGCTTTCGGACATGGGGACGCGTGTGGGTCAAGTGATCGAACTGAAATCGGGGCGCTGGCGCGCGGCGGTCGCGCCGGATCGAGGCGGACGGCTGCGCTGGCTGGGGGCGAACGGAAGCGGCGGTCAGGAATCCTGGCTGCGCCCGCTGCTGATCGAGCGGGGCACGCTGGTCGGCGGTGGCGCCGTGAGACTGGTGCCGCCTTCCGAGGTGGCCGAGGACATGGCACATCTGGTGCCGGATCCCGGCGCCTTCGAGGAACCCTGGCGCGTCATCCACCAGGCGTCCGATGCGATCACGCTGATGCTGAATCCGTGCAGTCCCGCGCCAGGGACCTGGGGGCTCCAGGCGAGCCAGACGCTGCGGCTGGACGAGTGCCGGCTGGACTGGACGCTGTCGGTGCGCAACCTGAGCCGCATGCCGATGCCGGCGCGGCTGGGCTGGTTGCTGAACTTCCCGGACGACTTCGCCGACGCGGCATGGCTGGACGACACCCTGGACGTCGTGAAGCTGGCCGGCCGCGGCCAGGTGGCGCGGCGCGATCCGTGGTGCGGCATCGCCTCGCTGAGCGGTGCCGGCGGACGCCTCGTGCTGCTGCGCGGCGAGCCGCCCATGGACACGCTGAGCTTCGAGCGCCATCCGACGCGGACGTCGGTCCAGCTCCGGCTGATGACACCGGACACGCCGCGGCTCACGCCGCTGCCGCGCGGCGAGGAACTGACGCTGCGCCTGTCGATCGAGCTGTTGGAGTCGCGGACGCCGCCGCTGCCGCGCGTCCCGCCGCACAACCCCTCCGGATCGCTGATCCTCTGAGCGCCGGGGGAAGCCGATGGGCACGCCGACGAACGCGCCGACGAACGCGCCGATGGGCGAGGGGAACCCGCCGCGCGCGCCGGAGGCCGCCTCCGCGGGAGGGGCGGCACCTATACTGCCGCGCGCTGCTCCTGCGGCCTCCCCCATGCCGACGCTGCCTCCTCCTGCCGCCTTCCGGCCCTATCTGCGCGACGCCTTGCGCGACGATCTCGTCGCCGCCGTGGTGGTCAGCGTCCTCCTGATTCCGCAGAGCCTGGCCTACGCGATGCTCGCGGGCCTGCCCCCGCAGGTGGGTCTCTATGCGAGCCTGCTGCCGCCGCTGTTCTATGCGGCGCTCGGGTCCAGCCCCTTCCTCAACATCGGCCCGGTCGCGGTGCTGGCGCTGATGATCATGCAGACGCTGCAGCTCGCGCCCGCCGGCGTCAGCCCGAGCGAGGCCGCGCTGGTGCTGTCGGCCGAGGTCGGCCTGTTCCTCGGCGCGGCGGCGCTGCTGCGCCTGCACGCGCTGGCCGCGCTGCTCTCGGTGCCGGTGCTGCACGGGTTCGAATCGGGCGCAACGATCGCCATCGCCGCGAGCCAGTTGCCGGTGCTGATCGGCTCGACGGCGACCGGCGGCACGCTGCCGGACCTGTGGCGTTCGATGGCGGCGCACGGCTTCGACTGGCGCGGCGTCGCGACGCTGTTCGGCGTGGTGTCGCTGCTCGCGCTCGTCGTGGTGCGACGGCTGCCCAAGGGCTTCGTCTCGCGCATCGCGCCGCTGGCGGTGCTGCTCATCGGCATCGGCGTCGCCTGGGGCTGGGATCCGCAGGGCCTGCCGCGCGTCGGCGAGCTGCCGCCCCTGGCGCTGGTCTTCACGCTGCCGCGACTCGACCCCGACCTCTGGACCGCCATGCTCCCGGGCGCCGCGCTGATCGGACTGCTCGGCTACGTGTCCAGCCTGGCCGTGGCCGAATCGCTCGCGCGCCGCGTCGGGCAGCGCGTGGACGCACGGCGTGAACTGATGGGCCTGTCCGTGGCCAATCTCGCCGCGGCGATCTCGGGCGGCATGCCCGCCGCCGCCAGCTTCTCGCGCAGCGTGCTGATGAGCGACGCGGGCAGCCGCACGCGCATGACCGGCGTCTTCGTCGCCGCGATGATGGGCCTCGTGCTGCTGACGATGTCGCCGCTGCTGGCCTGGGTGCCCAAGCCGGTGCTGGCGGCCAGCATCATGGTCGCGGTGCTGTCGGGACTGAAGTTCGGCCCCTATGCCGATGCCTGGCGCTACGACCGCGCCGAGGCCCTGCTCATGACGGCGGTGACGCTGCTGGTGATCTTCGTCGGCATCACCGCGGCACTGGGCCTGGGCGTGGCGAGCGCGATCGCGCTGCTGCTGCAGCGCAGCGCCCGGCCGCACGTCGCGCTGATCGGCCGCATCCCGGGCACCGAGCACTACCGCAACGTCGAGCGCCACCACGTCGAGCTCGATCCCCATGTCCTCGGCCTGCGCATCGACGAGAGCCTGCTGTTCCTCAACGGTCGCAGCCTGGCCGACGTCGTCCAGGCCCACCTCGACACGCACCCGACCACGCGGCGCGTGCTGCTGCAGATGTCGCCGGTCAACAGCATCGACTTCAGCGGCCTGAGCGCATTGAAGGAACTGCACGAGACGCTCGAGCGCCAGGGCCGGCGCCTGGACCTCAGCGAGGTCAAGGGACCGGTGCTCGACCGGCTCAAGGCCGGCAGGTGGGAATCGTGGTTCCGCGGGAGGATGTACCTGTCCCACCACCTGGGGATGCGGGACGCGGACTGACGCTCAATGCACCTCGTTCAGATGCCCATGCTTGCGCAGGTCGGGCATCAGGAAGCAGACGAGGAACGCGAACAGGCACATCACCGAGACATAGACGTAGAACGCGCTCTCGACGTCCGCGGACTTGAGGCTCAGCGCCACGAACTCCGCCGAGCCGCCGAAGATCGCGTTGCCGATCGCATAGGACAGACCCACGCCCAGCGCGCGGATCTCGGGCGGAAACATCTCCGCCTTGATCAGCCCGCCGATCGAGGTGTACAGCGACACGATCGCCATCGCCAGGATGATCAGGCCGAAGGCCGCGTAGGGGCTCTGCACGCCCTTGAGCGCCGACAGGATCGGCCAAGTGCACACCGCTCCCAGGATGCCGAACCACAGCATCGAGGTGCGCCGCCCGATGCGGTCCGACAGCGCGCCGAACAGCGGCTGCATGCACATGTAGACGAACAGCGCCGCCGTCATCACCGTGCTCGCCACCTTCTTGTCCATGCCCACGCTCAGCACCAGGTACTTCTGCATGTAGGTCGTGTACGTGTAGAACGCCAGCGATCCGCCCGCGGTGAAACCCAGCACGATCAGGAACGACCGCATGTGCTTGCTGAACAGCTCGCGCATCGAGCCCGATTCCTTGCGGTCCAGCTGTTCCGCCTTGGCGGTCTCCGCCAGCGAGCGGCGCAGGTAGAACGCGATCACCGCCGTCGCCGCGCCCGCCGCGAACGGGAGGCGCCAGCCCCAGTCACGCATCTGCGTTTCGGACAGGGTCTGCTCCAGGATCGCCACGACCAGCACCGCCAGCAACTGGCCGCCGATCAGGGTGACGTACTGGAACGAGGCGTAGAACCCGCGCTGGCCGCGCAGCGCGACCTCGCTCATGTAGGTGGCGCTGGTGCCGTACTCGCCGCCGACCGACAGTCCCTGGAACAGCCGCGCCGCCAGCAGCAGCGCCGGCGCCAGGACGCCGATGGTCTCGTAGGTGGGCATGCAGGCGATGGCCAGCGAGCCGCCGCACATCATCAGCACCGAGATCATCATGGCCGTCTTGCGGCCCTGGCGATCAGCGATCCGGCCGAACAGCCAGCCGCCGATCGGCCGCATCAGGAAGCCCGCGGCGAACACGCCCGCCGTGTTCAGCAGCTGGACCGTCGGATCGCCCTTCGGGAAGAACGCGTGCGCGAAGTAGATCGAGGTGAACGCGTAGACGTAGAAGTCGAACCACTCGACCAGGTTGCCGGAGGACGCGCCGACGATGGCCAGGATGCGGTCGCGCTTCTCGTGCGCGGTGTAGTGCCCGGGGACACCGGACGCCAGCGTCGAGCCGCCGGCAAGGGGAGGGGTCTTGGCAGTCATGGCGGGAGCCTACTCCCGCGATGGAAAACCCGCAGGCGCGGTTCGGACAAACCGAACGCCACGCGCACGGCATGAGCGCTCAGGTCATCTCCGCCATCGCCAGCCGCACGCCGAACGCGAGGAACAGCGCGCCGATGCCGCGGTTGAGCCATCGCCCGAGCGTGCGCGCCCACCCCTGCCCACGCGCTCGGGCACCCGCCACCGCGCTCGACCAGGCGAGCAGGTGGCACCACAGCATCCCGTTCACGTTGAACACGGCGCCGAGGAACAGGAACGCCGCCGCCTTGCTCGGCGCGTCGGCCGAGATGAACTGCGGGACGAAGGCCAGGAAGAACAGCCCGACCTTGGGGTTCAGCACGTTGGTCAGGAAGCCCTGCGCGAAGATCTTCCGCAGCGGGGCCGCGGGAGGCGCGGGCGGGACGGCCTCCGTCGTCCTGTCGACCCCGTCACCGGCCCGGTCCTCGGCGACGCGGCGCTTGAACAGCATGCCGGCGCCCAGGTAGACCAGGTAGGCGGCACCGAGCAGCTTCACCACGGTGAACGCCGCCGTGGAGGCGGACAGCAGCGCCGACAGCCCCAGCGCCGCCGCCAGGATGTGGACGCAGGTGCCGGCGCCGATGCCCAGCGCCGCGGCCGACCCGGCGCGGAAGCCCTGCGTGGCGCTGCGCGCCATGATCAGCAGCGAGTCCGGTCCCGGCGTCATGTTGAGCAGCAGGCCGGAGGCGATGAAGAGGCCGAGATCGTGGGTGCCAAGCATCGAAGTCATCTCCCGAAAGGCCGCCATCATGCCCGCCCGCGGCGCGCGCCGCGCGATATTCGCGCAGTGATTGTTCCGATCTTTTCAACGGACTGTTGCGAAGGAATGGATTTAAGGGTCAACCCTTATCGTTCATAGTTCATCCCATCGACACATCGACACCGCTCCCGGGAATCTCCACCAGGCGACGGGTTGAAACCTCCGGGCAACCGACGGATTTCAAAACGACACCGGAATGAAAACCTGGCGCCATCGACGGGCCGAATCATCCAACCCGTGCCCCTTCGCTGTTGCCCTGGGACCGACTCTGAAAGGAAAGATCATGACCTCCAAGAACATCCTGGCTTCCGTCCTGTTCGCTTCCGCCGCCCTGGTGGCCGGCAGCGCGATGGCCAACGACAACCCGCACGCCCAGCCCGTCAACACCGCCAGCGCCGTGAGCCGCGCCGAAGTGCTGGCCGACCTGGAGATCTATCGCGAGTCCGGTCTGGCCGCGGTCGAGCAATCGGAAACCTACGGCTACGACAACGCCCGCCGCGACGCCGCCAAGGCCAAGTACGCCGAACTGCGCAGCTCGCCGTACTACGCGACCCTGGTGAAGAAGTTCGGCGGCAGTGCCCCGTCGACCGCCGTCGCCGGCCGCTGAGCCCCGTGCCCGTTTCCTGATACCCGCCTGCAAGCAACCCCCTGAGAGAGAACTCGAACAATAGATCGGTAGAGCACTTTTTGAGGTCAAGGGCTTCGGCCCTGGTCGGTGGCGGTTCTCCGCACTCCTCCCTCCTGTCCGTCATCGACCGCCTATACCCCCTCGGATGAGCCACTACTCGCCGAGGGGGTTTTCTTTGCCTAAGCCGGGATTAAGGATCCATACCGCCGTATCGTCGCTGGATATCCATCGGATATTCACCAGGCGCAAGCGACATATTCATTCGACATTCGCCCGAAACGGGGTGACACGGCTCGTGACCCGGGAAATGGGCGCGCAACGCGCACGACCGTGCGGAATCCCGGAGAATCGCGCCGCGGCCCTCCAGCAGTCCCCCTCCCGGGCCGTCAGATCAAGGGCATCGGATGGACCGGATCGTGCAAATGCGGGCGTTCGCCCGGGTGGTGGAAACCGGCAGCTTCACCAAGGCCGCCGACTCGATGGATCTTCCCAAGGCCAGCCTGACGCGGCTGGTGCAGGCGCTCGAAGCGCGATTGCGGGTGCAGTTGCTGACGCGCACCACCCGCAAGGTGACGGTCACGCAGGACGGGGCCGCGTACTACGAGCGGACCATGGCCCTCCTGAGCGAGCTCGAGGCCATCGACCAGGGGATGCTCCACGACCAGAGCAAGCCGCGCGGCCGGCTTCGGGTCGACGTGACGACGCTGACCGGGTCGCGGGTGCTGATTCCCGCGCTGGGGGACTTCCACGAACGCTACCCCGACATCCAGATCGCGCTGGGCGTCAGCGACCGCGCGATCGATCTGCTGGTGGACAACGTCGACTTCGTGCTGCGCGTCGGCGCGGTGCAGGACGCCGGCCTCGTGGCGCGCCGCGTCGGACAGATCCAGTTCTGCACCTGCGCGTCGCCGGCCTACCTGGAGCAACACGGCACGCCGGCCACGCCGCAGGAACTCGACCTCGAGCCGCACCAGGCCGTGGGCTACTTCTCGTCGCGGACCGGACGCGTGTTCCCGTTCGTGTTCCACCGCGGCGACGAGCGCATCGAGGTCGAAGGCCGCCGCCGGCTCGACGTCAACGACAGCAACGCCTATGTGGCCGCCGGGCTCGCGGGCCTGGGCATCGTGCAGCTGGCGAAGTACGCGGTCCAGGAGCAGCTCGACAGCGGCGAGCTGGTACCGCTGTTCCCCGAGTGGCACCACAACGCGGTGCCGGTCTACCTGGTCTATTCGCCCAACCGCTACGTGTCCGCGCGCATGCGCGTGTTCATCGAATGGGTGGCCGAGACGCTGGCGAAGAAGGGGCTCGGCCCGGATTGAGGCAGGATGTCAGCGTGGATGGAAGCGGCGGACCGAGGCGCCCGCTCAGACGGCGCCGGCGGGCGCACCGCCGCGGCCCACCAGCCACACGACCAGCAGCACCATCAGCAGCACCCACAGCACGACGATGGCCGCGCCGACCTTGAGGCTGCGCGGCAGCCGGCCGCGCTGCTCGGCGGCGCGCAGGCGCGCCCGCGCGATCACCTGCGGCGGCATCAGCCGGAGCACGAGCCAGAAGCCCAGCGGCACCAGGATGAGATCGTCGAGCAGCCCCAGCACCGGGATGAAGTCGGGGATCAGGTCGATCGGGCTGAGCGCGTAGGCGGCGACCGCGATCGCCACGAAGCGCGCCAGCCAGGGCGCCTCCGGATCGCGTGCCGCGTAGAAGACGGTGAGCAGTTCGCCCTTGAGCAGGGCGGCCCAGCGCTTGAGGGATCCGCGTTTCATCCGCCCATCATGCGTCAGCCGCCGGGCCGGCGTGTCAGTCCGCCCAGATGACTTTCCGGCGCTGGGCGATCCAGTTTTCCAGACGCGGCCCGTAGACCTCGTCCACGCGGTTGCGGCGCACCTTGAAGGTCGGCGTGATCAGGCCGTTGTCGACGGTCCAGGGCGTCGTCGTGACGATCAGGCACTCGAGCTGCTCGTGCGGGTCGAGCCGCGCATTGACCTTCTCCAGATGCTCGGCGAGTTCCTTCTCCAGCCCGGCGCGATCGCGCGCGGCGGCCTCCGGCGACAGCATCGCGATGCCCACCGGCTGCGCGAAGTTCGCGCCGGTCACCGCGCAGGCCTCGATGGCGGCGTTCGTCGCCAGGCGGTCCTCGATCGGCGCCGGCGACACGTACTTGCCCTTGCTCGTCTTGAACAGGTCCTTCACCCGGCCGGTGATGCGCACGCAGCCGGCCAGCGCGCCCTTGTCGGAGATCTCCGCCTTGTCGCCGGTCTTCAGCCAGCCGTCGGCGGTCAGCGTCTCGGCGGTCAGGTCGGGCTGCTTGTAGTAGCCCAGCATCAGCGCCTGGCTCTTCATCTGCAGCTCGCCGGTGATCGGATCCAGGCGCGTCTGCACGCCGTCATAAGCCGGGCCGACGCTGCCGATCTGATCCCGTCCCGGCACGGTGATGTGCGACAGCGCGAGGTTCTCGGTCATGCCGTAGCCCTCGTTGATCGGCAGGCCCAGCGCGCGGTACCACTTCAGCAGCGCGACCGGCATCGGCGCGGCGCCGCCGGCGGCGAAGGTGCATTCGTTCAGTCCCAGCGCCTTGAGGATCTTCTTGCGGATCAGGTTGCCGATGACGGGCAGCTTGAGCAGCAGGTCCAGCTTGGGCTGCGGCAGCTTGGCCTGCACGCCCTGCTGGAACTTGGTCCACAGCCGGGGCACCGAGAAGAACACCGTCGGCCGCGCGCGCTGCAGGTCGGCGGCGAAGGTGTCCAGGCTCTCGGCGAAGTAGACCGTCATGCCGGTGTGCAGCCAGCCGTGCTCGACCAGCGCGCGCTCGACCACGTGCGCCAGCGGCAGGTAGGACAGCATGCGGTCGCGCTCGGTCAGCGGGATGCGCTTGAGCCCGGTCGCGATGGCCCAGGCGAAGTTGCCGAACGAGTGCATCACGCCCTTGGGCGTGCCCGTCGTGCCCGACGTGTAGATGATGGTGGCCAGGTCGTCGGCGGCGCGGATCGGCTTGCCCTTGAGCGGCGGGGTCTCGGCGCAGATCGCGTCCCAGTGGTCGTAGGTGTCCTGGACGTCTTCGGGGGAGACCGGATAGGAGATGCAGGGCAGGCCGAGCGGCACGCCGGGGCGCATGCCTTCCCAGCCGTCGAGCTTGCCGACGAACAGCAGCTTGGCCTCGCTGTGGCTGAGGATCTGATGGACGGTGTCGGAGGCGAGCGTCGGGTACAGCGGCACGCTGACATAACCGGCCATCCAGATCGCGAGGTCGCTCATCAGCCACCATGCGCAGTTCTTGGACAGGATGGCGACGCGGGCGCCGGGTTCCCAGCCCTGTTCGAGGCCCAGCGTCTTCAGGTGCGCGGCCATGCGGCGCGCCTGATCGGCGACCTCTTTCCAGGTGAAGTCCTTGACCACGCCGCCGCCCATCGGCTGGCGCAGCGTGACCCGGTCCGGCGTGTCGAGCTCCCAGGCATAGAGGCGTTGCAGCGCCAGGGAATCGGCAGGCAGGCGGGTCGTCGTGGACATCGGTGGTCTCCTTTTTGTGGTGTTGAATCGTGACGGAATCAACACCGGAGACTACGACGCCTGATGCCGGCGAACGAGCGGGTTTCTTCGATGAACGTGATCGACTTGGCACCCTAAACCAGGGTTTCCTTTCGACACGGCCCGATCTCCCGGTCTCCCGGTCTCCCGGTCGGCGGGAGCCGGGGTGCCCCCGGGCGATTCAGCGGAGCCTGCCGAGCGTATGAGCCCGGGGGCACCCCGGCTTCCGCCGACGCGCTCGGTGCTTCGTTCAGCCCTTTGCCGCCGCCGCTTCCAGCTCGGCGGCGACAAGCGCGTCGAGGGCCGGCAGCAGCACGTCGTCGCCGGTCTCCCTGGACACGGGGGCATCGCCCAAGGCCGCCGCGCCTTCGCGCTTGAGCTTCGCGACCCATTGGCCGGCTTCCTTGCCCTGCGACAGGCCGGTGCTCTGCAGCAGCAGCGTGCCGTCGGCCGCCAGCAGCTTGAAGTAGAAGAGTCCGTCGGTCTCGCGGTACTGCTTGAATGCCGGAACCGTCGACTTCGCCTTCGCGGCCTGCGCGACCGGTGCGGCCAGCGCCTTGAAGCGACGCAGACCGACCGCCTCGCGCGCCTGCGCCAGCAGCGGGCCCGCGATCGCGCGCGCCTTGGCGGCGCCTTCCATCAGGATCTCCTCGATCTTCTCGGGATTGGCCATCAGCGCCTCGTACTTCGCGCGCATCGGGCCGATCTCCGCGTTGATCAGGGCGAACAGCTGGTCCTTGGCCTCGCCCCAGGCCAGGCCGGCCTGCAGCGCCGCGCGGAACGCCTTGCGCTGCTCCGGCGTCGCGAACGCGTCGTAGATCTGGACCAGGTGCGAGCCCTCGGTCTCCTTGGGTTCGCCGGGCAGACGCGAATCGGTGACGATCTTCGAGATCGCCTCGCGCAACGCCTTCTCGCCGCCTTCGAACAGCGGGATCGAGTTGTCGTAGCTCTTGGACATCTTGCGGCCGTCCAGGCCGGGCAGCAGCTCCATCTCCTCGTCCACGCTGGCGTCGGGCAGCGTGAAGAGCTCCGTCTTGAAGGTGTGGTTGAAGCGCTGCGCGACGTCGCGCGCCATCTCGATGTGCTGGACCTGGTCCTTGCCGACCGGCACGCGATGCGCGTTGAACATCAGGATGTCCGCGGCCATCAGGATGGGATAGCTGTACAGGCCCATCGTGATGCCGGCGTCCGGGTCCTCGCCCGCGGCGACGTTCGCGTCGACGGACGCCTTGTAGGCATGCGCGCGGTTCATCTGGCCCTTGGAGGTGACGCAGGTCAGCAGCCAGGTCAGCTCGGGGATCTCGGGGATGTCGCTCTGGCGGTAGAAGACGACCCGGCTCGTGTCCAGGCCGGCGGCCAGCCAGGTCGCGGCGATCTGCAGGCGCGAGGCCTCGATCCGGGCCGGCTCGTCGCACTTGATCAGCGCGTGGTAGTCGGCCATGAAGAAGAAGCTCTCGGCGCCCGGCTCGCGGCTGGCCGCGATGGCGCGGCGCACCGCGCCGACATAGTTGCCGAGGTGCAGGGTGCCGGTGGTCGTGATGCCGGTCAGGACACGCAGGGTCATGGGAACTCGTCGCCGTCGTTTCGCAAAACGGCGATTGTCCCGCAAAGGCGGGCCCACGTCGGAGGGACAGGGGCCGCCGGGGGCCGGACGGTCAGCCCAGCGTGGCCATCGGCTGGCCGAGGCGCACCGCACCGCCGGGCTGCCACTGCGCGTTGAACTGCATCGGCAGGTCCTTCGGGAACAGCAGCACGACGGTGGAACCGAGCAGGAAGCGGCCCATCTCCTCGCCCTGCTTGTAGGCGAAGTGCTCGTTCTCGTAATGCCAGGTGCGCAGCCGGCCCGGCCTCGGCGGATTGACGACGCCATGCCACACCGTGGCCATGGAGCCGACGATCGTCGCCCCCACCAGCACCAGCACCCACGGACCGTGTTCGCCCTCGAACAGGCAGACCACGCGCTCGTTGCGGGCGAACAGGCCCGGCACGCCGCGCGCGGTCGTCGGGTTCACCGAGAACAGGTCGCCCGGCACATGCACCATGCGGACGAGACGTCCGGCGCAGGGCATGTGGATGCGGTGGTAGTCGCGCGGGCTCAGGTAGATCGTCGCGAAGTGGCCGTCGCGGAACTGCGCGCCGAGCTGCTGGTCGCCGCCGAGCAGCGCGGTGGTCGAGTACTGGTGCCCCTTCGCCTGGAAGATCTGGTCCGAGCGGATCGGCCCGAACTGGCTGATCGCGCCGTCGACCGGGCAGATCAGCGGCGCGTCGGCCAGCGGTCGCGCGCCGGGCTTCAGCGCCCGCGTGAAGAAGTCGTTGAAGGTCGAGTAGGCGGTCGGATCGGATTCGGCCGCCTCCGCCATGTTCACGCCGTACTTGGCGATGAAGCGCTTGATCGTCCAGGTCGTGAAGCCGCCCAGTTCCGCGCCCGCCAGGCGACCGGCCAACCGCGTCATGGCCCCCTTGGGCATCAGGTATTGGGGCAGGACGGCAAGGCGATCGGACACGGCGGTGGGCCCCCGGAAGGGAGAAAAAGAGTGGCGGATTCTAGGCGGGCAAGTACGGGTCCCGCACCCGGGTTGCTCCCGGGCATCGCGTGGGCACTCAGCCAGCGCCGCAGCAGCGCCGGATCGGACCTCGGTACCATCCGCTCTGCTTCCCGTTCCTCATTGCCTTACGGCGTCCGTCCTCCGTGGTCCCTCCGATGTCCTCCGCCGCGTCCCCGCAAACGCAATCGCACGAGCAATCGCACGAGCAATCGCAAGAGCAGTCGCACGAGCACAGCTCGTTCTACAAGTTCGTCCGGCTGGACGAGACTTCGGCGCTCGCGCAGCGGCTGCGCGACCTCAACGGATCGCTGGGTCGGGCCATCGGCGGCAACCTGCTCCTGGCCCCGGAGGGCATCACCGGCGCGATCGGCGGATTGCCCGACGCCCTCGATGCCTACGAAGCCGCGCTGCGCGCCGAGCCGCCGTTCGCCGATCTGCACTTCAAGCGCAGCTTCTGCGCGACGCGCCCGTTCACGCTGCTGAAGGTGCATGAGAAGCCGGAGCTCGTCGCCTTCGGTCTGGACGGCGTCACGGGGCTGGCCGACACGCGCGGCACGCATGTCTCGCCGCGTGAGTGGCGCGAGCTGATCCGGCGCGACGACGTCGTCGTGCTCGACAACCGCAACCACTTCGAATTCGAGCTCGGCCATTTCGATGGGGCCATCGATCCGGGCGTGCGGCACTTCCGCGACTTCCCGGCCTACATCGACGCCCACGCCGAGGCCTGGCAGCGCGAAGGCAAGACCGTCGCGATGTACTGCACCGGCGGCATCCGCTGCGAGAAGCTCTCCGGCTGGATGACCGACCGCGGGCTGACGGTCCGGCAGCTCGACGGCGGCATCCTCAACTACTTCGAGCAGATGCCCGATGCCGACGCGGACTGGCGCGGCGAGTGCTTCGTCTTCGACAAGCGGATCGCGATCGACACGCATCGCCGCGAGACGGCGACGACTGCGGAAGAGGTCTACGGCGACGATCCGGCCGAGGCCTGGCGCCTCGCGCGGGCGAAGCGGCTCGATCCCAAGGGCTGAACCCGGCCGGTCCGCTCAGCGGCTCAGCCGGTCAGGTCTTCGCTCAGGCGCAGGCGGCGCGGATTGCGCGTGTCGATGACGGCGGTGTGCGCGGCCTTGTCGTGCAGGCCCTGGCGGTTGGCGTCCCACAGGATCTGCAGGAAGCCCATGCCGCCGGTCGTCGCGCCGGCCGCGTAGCCGCCGTAGCGGCGCACGCAGAGCATCGGCTTGAGCGGCTTGCCGGTCAGCTCCACGATGCGCAGGCCCATCAGCTTCTTGCCCGGCGTCTGGCCCGGCCAGATCAGCGGGAAGGCCACGAAGTAGACGAAGGCCCAGACCAGGTTCAGGCCCACGACCTCCCACCAATGGCGGAGCTTTTCGAGCGGCGAGCGCCTGGCCTCGTCCTTGAGTGTGCGGACCTCTTCCTGCAGCGCCTTGATGCGCACGTGATCCGCCTTGCGCTGGAGCTCGCCGTCCTGCTCGACCCGCCGGATCACTTCCTGCTCCAGCCCGCCGGACGTCGGTCCGGACGCGGCCGAGGCCGCCGCCGTGGCGGTCGCGACCGCGTGCTTCACGAGGTCCTTGACGTCCTCGTGGACATCGGTGGTGCCGGTGTCGTCGTCGTGGCGGTCGGCCTTGTCCACGGCCGCCGCGGCGACGGCCTCGCGCCGGGCCTGCTTCGTCGGCTCGTCGATGTGTTCCATCGTGCTCGTGTAGAGCCCGAACGCGACCAGGCACAGCGCCGGCGCCCAGCCGAGCCAGCCGGCGTCCTGGTGGACCTCCCCGCGGGAGGCGCGCTGCTGCTTGTACCAGCGATACGCCACCCAGCAGCAACCGCCCAGCAGCGGCGTGTTGCCGAAGTTCGAGAGCGCCGTCACCAGCGCCACGTCGACGGCCATCGCCTTCGCGCGTTGCCAGGGCGAGGCGAGCGGCAGGCCGAGCAGCGCCGGGGCGACATTGAGATCCTCGGGCGTGATCCAGTCGCGCGGGTCTTCGGCGGCCTCCGGCGCGGCGCGGCGCTTCGCGAGCAACCGACGGACCGGCGAGGACGCAGGGGATGCGGCGGCCACCGGGGACACCTCCGGCACCGAGGGCACGGCCGCGGAGGGGGACGGATCGACGGGCGGGATCATGGGGCGGGATTGTGGCGAGGGCGTTCCTCGTCCGACGCCCATGACTTCCCTACATCCGTCGCCTCGGGGCGACGACCTGGGGCGGCTCGTCCGGAGGATTTCCTCCGTCGCCGGAGCACACCTTCGCTGGCGTCCCCCCGGGGTGAGGTTGCAAGATGCAATCCCGTGTCCCGTTCGAGCGCCGGGGCATTCCGCGACCCCCGATAATTCGCGCTCGTCCACCGAATTCCACCCGCGCGCCCGCGCCAGGCCATGTCCAACCTCATCGTCCACGGCGGCTCGCCCCTGAAGGGCCGCATCGTTCCCTCGGCCAACAAGAACGCCGTCCTGCCCATCCTCTGCGCCACCCTGCTGACGCGCGAGCCGGTGCGGCTGCACGGCGTGCCGGAGATCACCGACGTCAAGAAGATCCTCGAGGTCTTCCGCAAGCTCGGCAGCAGCGTGTCCGTGGACTTCAAGAGCGGCGTGCTGGACCTGCACCACCTGGACACCCACTTCGACCCCGCCAAGGACCATCTGCCCGAGGAGATGCGCTCCTCGATCATGCTGGTGCCCGGCCTGATGGCGCGCTTCGGCGCCGCCCGCATCGAGGACGACGTCAAGGGCTGCACGCTGGGCGCCCGCGAGATCGATCCGCACGTCGAGGTCTTCCAGCGCTTCGGCGCCAACGTCGACCGCGCCGCCGACGGCCTGGTCGTCAAGGTCGAGGGCCAGCTGCGCGCCAACGACCACTGGACCGACTACGCCTCCGTCACCACGACCGAGAACTTCGTCCTCTGCGCGGCGCTGGCCCACGGCACGTCGACGCTGATGAACGCCGCCAGCGAGCCGCACGTGCAGGAGTTCTGCCAGTTCATGCAGATGCTCGGCGCGAAGCTCGAAGGCCTGGGCACCTCGCGGCTGACGATCCACGGCGTCGCGTCCCTGGGCGGCGGCGAATTCACCTTCGCCGAGGACTTCCACGAGATCGTCACCTTCCTGGCGCTGGGCGCGATCACCGGCGGCGACGTCCGGGTCAAGAATTCCCAGCCCGAGCAGTTCCCGCTGATCGACCGCACCTTCGCCAAATTCGGCGTGCAGATCCTCCATGAGGACGGCTGGTCCCGCTCCGTCGTCGACGGCAAGCTCAAGGTCAAGGAGCCCTTCACCCGCAACATCCTGCAGAAGGTCGAGGCGGCGCCGTGGCCTTACCTGCCCGTCGACCTGCTGCCGATCTTCGTCGCGCTCGGCGTCAAGGCCGAGGGCAGCGTGATGTTCTGGAACAAGGTCTACGACGGTGCGATGGGCTGGACCACCGAGCTGTCCAAGTTCGGCGCCCATGCCTTCCTGTCCGATCCGCACCGCATGGTGACCTTCGGCGGCAAGACGCTGAGCCCCGCCGAGGTCGAGAGCCCCTACATCATCCGCGTCGCCATCGCGCTGCTGATGGTCGCGGCCAGCATCCCCGGCAAGTCCGTGATCCGCAACGCGACGCCGGTCCGCCGCGCCCATCCGCAATTCGCCGAGAACATCACCCGCCTCGGCGCCAAGGTGGAATGGGTCGAGGGCGACTGACCCCCGACCGTCATCCGACGCCCGCCCGCCGCCGCGTCCGCGCCGCCGCGGGCTGCCAGGCGTCGGCGATCCCGGCCGTCATGGGCGGGATCGCCGTCGCACGCGTCGCGTTCCTCGCGTGCCTCGGACTTGGCGCCCTCGGGGCCGTCGCGCCCGCCGCAGCGCAGCCATCGCCGCCACCGGCCCCGCCGCTCCTGCGCTGGATGGTGCAGGACATGCCGCCGCATTTCGTCTATCGCGACGGCAAGCCGCCGCAGCGCGTCGACGAGCTCGGCCAGGGCGAGGTCGACGGTTTCCTCAAGCTGCTCATCGAGCGCATGCCGCAGTTCCGGCACGAGTTCGTCGAACTCAGCCTGCCGCGCTTCGAAGCGCAGGTGCGGCAGGGCGAGACGCTGTGCTCGGTGCTGCATGTGCGCACGCCCGAACGGCTGCAATGGCTGTACTTCACGACGCTGCATCCGGCCATGATGTCGCGCCAGATCCATGTGGTCGTGCGTCGCGACGATCTGCCGCGCTTCGAAGCCAACGGCCAGCCGCTGCAACTCGCCGAACTGCTGCGCCGCACGGATCTCACCGGCCTGCTGCCGCGTGACCGCAGCTACGGACCGCGCATCGACAGGCTGCTCGCCGCGAACCCGGAACGCGCGCCGCGTTCGATCGTCGCCGGCCGCGGCGCCCAGCTGCTGCCGATGCTGCGGGCCAAGCGGATGGACTACACGCTCGAGTACCCGATCACCGTCGACGAATACAACGCCGCGCATCCCGGCGCTCCCGAACTCGCGAAACTGCCGCTGGCCGAGGGCCGCAGCACATCGATCGCCACCGCCGGCTGCAGCCGCACGCCGGAGGGCCGCCGCGCCATCGAGGCGATGGACCAGGCGGTGCGGCAGCTCGCCGCCGATCCGCAGCGCGACGCGTGGATCAAGTCCTGGCGCAACAGCGTGCCGATCGACGCCGACGACCTGCAACGCCTGAACCGGTTCCTCGACGAGCGCGCACGGGGTCCGGCGCAGATCGAGTGAATGCCGCCAGCGGCTGACCCCTTCCTGTCGACATGGCCCGCCCACTGAAGCTCGCCCTGCCGCTGCGCGACGGTGTTGCCGCCAGCGCATTGGCCTGCCCGCCGGGACCCTGGACGAGGGTGCTGGACTTCCTGGCCGAACGCCTGCCGCTGGTCGCCCGCGACGACTGGGCCGAAAGGATGGCGCGCGGCGACGTGCTCGACGACGCCGGCGCGACGCTCGCGCCCGATGCGCCGTATCGCGCGCAACGCCGTGTCTACTACTGGCGCTGGCTCGAGGACGAACCCCAGGTGCCCTTCGAGGCGCGCATCCTGCACCTCGACGGGCACCTGCTCGTGGCCGACAAGCCGCACTTCCTCCCGGTGACGCCCAAGGGCCGCTACGTGCAGCAGACGCTGCTGACGCGCCTGCGTCGCGAAACCGGTCTGGCGGACCTGAGTCCCGTGCACCGGCTCGATCGCGAAACCGCGGGACTGACCCTGTTCTCCGTGCAGCCGGCCACACGCGATGCGTACCAGCGCCTGTTCCGCGAGCGTGATGTCGAGAAGGTGTACGAGGCCATCGCGCCGTGGCGCGACGACATCGGCGCGCGCTTGCCCTTCGACTACGAAAGTCGACTCGAGGAACACCCCGTCGATTTCATGCAGATGCGTACGATCGACGAGGCGGGTGCGGTGCCGAATGCGCGCACGCGCATCGCGCTGATCGGGCGCCTCGACATCGATCGCGCCCGCTACGAACTGCGGCCGCACAGCGGCGTGAAGCATCAGCTGCGTGCACAGCTGTGCGCGTTGGGTCTGCCCATCGAGGGCGACCGCATCTACCCGGTGCTGCACCCGGTCGAGGACACGGTGGACTTCACGCGACCGCTGCAATTGCTTGCGCGAGAGATCGCCTTCACCGATCCGGTGACCGGCCAGCCGCGCAGGTTCGTGACCTCACGCCAACTGACCGTCGCAGCGCCGCGCTCATAGCGCGCACCACGATTGTCACCGGGCCCGGAACAGGGTGGGAGGTTCGCGGACGCGAGGCCTCCCATCCTGTGCAGGGTCGCGCCTGGCGACGGCACGCAAGCACCGCCGGCAACACGCTCGCGCACTCAGGCGCTCAGGCGCTCAAGGCATCCAACCTGCGCAACGCCTCGAGCGTCGCCCGGCAGGCGCCGGCGAGCTCGGTGCCCTTGATCATGAGGTGCTCATGGAAGAACCCGTGATGCGTCGCGTGCTCGTGGAAAGCCAGCGGCGTGAGCACGGCGGAGAACACCGGCACGCCGGTATCGAGCTGCACCCGCATCAGTCCGTCGATGACGGCCTGCGCGACGAAGTCGTGGCGGTAGATGCCGCCGTCGACGACGAGCGCGCACGCGAGCACCGCATCGAACTGCCCGCTGCGGGCGAGCTTCATCGCATGGAGCGGGATCTCGAACGCGCCGGGCACGTCGAAGGTCTCGACGCGGACGGGCCCGCCGGCCTCGAGCCCGCGGATGGCGGCCTCGCGACATCGACCGACCAGGTCGGCATGCCAGCTCGCGGACACGATGGCCACGCGGGGAACGGCGGAGGAGGGAGAGTGGAGCTTGGTCTGATTCATGTGAACCCTTCGGTTGGAACGATGAATCAGGGCGCGCACGCACACCGCGGCCGCCCGGCGGCGCAGGCGCGAACGCTTGCGCCGGCCCGCGAGGCCGACGATGGACGCGATCTCTTTCATCCGGACTGTGACCGTCGGCCCTGGCCTCTCACCAGGTCTGCTGACCCCGGCGCCGCAAGGGCGGTGCCGGGCGCTCGCGGGCTCCCGGGGTCGTCGGTCTGTCGACCGCGCCCCGGATACCGCCGGTGGGGACTTCCACCCCGCCCTGAGAACGCTGCTCCGCACACCTTCGGAAGGAAGGTGAGCGGCGCGGGCGGATTCTAGGTTTCAGAAACCGACCTGGAGCGAGGCGCTCAGCATGTCCCCACGGCTGCGGTAGGTGTTCCCCCAGAGGTAGGCCGCCGTCAACTCGGCCCGTCCGCCGAGGTCGAACTTCGCGACCGGTCCCGCGCGCCACGAGCGCGGCTCGGCGAAGCCCTGGACGCCGAGGCGCCAGCCCGGCTGCCAGCGGTGCAGCGCCTGCCATTGGAGCTTCGTCAGGTTCTGGCGGCGCGCCCCCGCGTCATGGCTGAAGAAGACGTTGAGGTTGAACTGCGTCATCCCCCATTCCGTCTGGAAGAGGGGGCCCACTTCCACGGCATTGCCCTGTCCGCGATTGCGGATGACCTGCAGGTGCAGACCCAGGTCGTAGGGCGTGTCGCCCTGCGTGAGCAGGATCTGGTTGACCCAGTTGATCGAGCTCAAGGTCTGCTCATGCAGCGTCGGCCCGATCCAGCTCAGCAGCAGTTCGGTGCTCCACCGCGAGTTCACGCCGTAGCGCAGGCCGATCTCAGGCCACAGTGTCGGCGCCTCGTCCGGCGGATCCACATGCCAGTAGCGCAGGTCGAGCGTGGCCTGGCCAGCCTCGCTGTATGGACGCACGAGGTAGTAACCCGGATCAGCGCACACCACGCCGGCCACGGACAGGAGCCACGCGGCCACCGCAGTTCGTTTCATCGTCGCCCCTTGATTGGTGGGGGCCCTGCTGAGACCCGTCCCTCCCTGGAGTTTCCCCGGGGAAACCGATGAGCGCGGCTCGGCACAATGCGCCGACGAGGACTTGACGGTGTATAGCGCGACTTCCGTCGCAGGCTTGGCATCCACGCATGACCCACAAGGCCATCCGCATCTCGCTCGGCGCCCGCCCGCTGCTGGCGCTGTTCGTGCTCGGGCTGCTGCTCGTCGCGCTGTCCAGCGGCTGGCAGTTGCGCGAGACCACGCAACGCCGCGCCGCGGAGGCCGACGCGGACCTCAGCGCCATTCCGCTGCTCTATGCCGGACCGTTGGCCTACAGCCTCCAGCAGCGGCTGGAACGGCCCGAAGCGCTGCATGGGCTGCTGCATCACATCCTGACCCGCCACAACCTCCGCCGTGTCGAGCTGCGCACGCGCGATGGCGAACAGTTCCGCGCCCTCTCCGATGACGACGGCGAACCGGGCCAGAGCGCCGAGTTCTCGTTGGCCGGCAGCGGCGAACTGCGCCTGCAGGCGTCGGCCTCGACGATCGGTGACACGCTGCGCCGCGATCCGCTGCTGAGATCCGCGCTGATCCACCTGACCCTCGCCACGGCGCTGGGCCTGCTGGCCGCGCTCATGCTGGACCGCTGGCTGCTGCGGCAGCTGAGCCATCTGTCGGCCCAGGCCAGCCGCTTCGATCCCACGCTGCCCCCGCAGAGCCTGACCTGGCTCGAGCCTGGTGAACCGCGGCCTCGCGAACTGCTGCAGCTGGAGCAGGCGCTGGACCATGTGCGGACCTCGCTGGGCGACGAGCTGCATCGCGAGCAGTCGCGCGGACGCGAACTGCGTGAAGAGATCGCCCGCCAGCACCGCGCGCTGCAGCAGGCAGAGCGTTCCCTGGAAGTGAAGCGGCGCGAGCTGGCCTCGATGGAACGTCACGACGCGCTGACGGGCATCGCCAATCGGCGGGAGTTCGACGCCGCTTTGCGGCGCGAGTTCAAGCGGGCCCAACGCGACCAGGGTCGGCTGGCGCTGGCCATCCTCGACGTCGATCACCTCAAGCCGTTCAACGAGCACCACGGACGCGGCGCGGGGGATGAGGTGCTGCGACGGCTGGCGCGGCTGCTCGCCGAGCACTTCCAGCGCGACACCGACCTGGTCGCCCGCCTCGGCGGCGAGGAGTTCGCGGTGCTGCTGCCCGGCTTCGACATCGACTCCGCACAGGGCCTGCTGGACACCTTGCGCGAAGGCTGGCGTGCGCTGGCGGTGCCGCACGGCGCATTGCCGGACGGCATGCCGGACGACGGGATCGTGACGATCAGCGCCGGCCTCGCCGCCTCACAGCCGGGCCATCCCTATCTGAGCCCGCAGGCGCTGCTGCAGGCGGCGGACGAAGCGCTCTACCTGGCCAAGCACATGGGGCGTGACCGGATCTGCCTCGCGTCGTGACGCAGGGGCGGGGCCGGGAACGCACCCGACCCGAGCGCCTGGCATCAGGCGTCAGCGGCCGCGGGTCTCGGCCTGCTGCAGCTGCTCCTCGACACGGCGCGCGGCGCGCAGCATCAACGTTTCGTCGAGCTGCGCCTGGGGAGCGATCTCCATCACCGTCTCGTCCAGCGTTTCCGGCTTGTTCATCAGCGTCCAGGCGACCAGCGAGATCGCGCCGACGCCGCGCCGCTGCATCGCCTCGGGCATCACCAGCTCGTGCTGCAACTGCACGTGGTACCGCACGCTGGCGACGGCGGCGGGCGCCAGGCCCCAGCTCTCGCACAGCGCCGCGCCCAGCGCGTCGTGGCTGACGCCGAACGCGGTGTGCTCCAGCTGGACCAGTTCCTTGTCGCTCGCGGTGGCGCGCAGCATCGCGGGATAGTGCCCCGGCGCATGGCGGTAGAGCACCGCCTTGCCGCATTCCTCGAACAGGCCCGCCGAATGCGCCGCCCAGGGATCGACGCCGAGCATCTGGCCCATCCGTCCCATCAGCAGGCCGCGCTTGGCCGCGCGGGTCCAGACCGGTTCGAGCTCGACGGCCGGCGGGAAGGCCGCGCGCAGGCCCATCTCGAAGGTGATCGCGGCGACCTCGCGCATGCCCAGGTAGGTCAGCGCCTGGTGCACCGTCTGCACCCGGCCGCGCAGGCCGTACAGCGACGAATTCACCGCCTTCAGCACGGCGGCGGCCAGGGCCATGTCCGTTTCCACCAGACCCGAGACGGCCTGGAGGTCGATGTCCTCGTCCGCCATCAGCAGGGACAGCTTGACCAGCACGTCCGGCTGGGTGGGGATCTCGATATCCAGCGCACGGAGTTGAGGATCGACAGGCATGGTGGTCAGCGGTTGTTTGGACGGATGGTAGCCCGGGCAATGGGCCACCGGCATCCCGCCTTTGGCGGAAAGCGATGGAGGTGTTGTTCGGAGGGCGTCTGGCGTGCCCGCGGGGCGGCACGCGGCGCCCGGAAGTCAGCGCAGGAAGGCGTCGTAGCCGGTCTTGAGGATGAGCAGCGAGACGACGACGACGAACATGCCGCGCACGAAGCCCGCGCCCTTGGCCAGCGCCATGCGCGTGCCGACCAGGCTGCCGACGACGTTGGCCACGGCCATCACCGCCGCGACGTGCCACCAGACGTGGCCCTTGCAGGCGAACAGCACCAGCGCCGCGAAGTTGGTCGCGGTGTTCATCAGCTTGGCGGTCGCGGACGCATGCAGGAAGTCGAAACCCAGCAGGCGCACGAACAGGAACACGAAGAAGCTGCCCGTGCCCGGCCCGAAGAAGCCGTCGTAGAAACCGATCGTCAGGCCGATGACGCTGGCGATCAGCGTCTGCGTCGCGGCCTCGTGGCGCGGGGCATGGTGGCGGCCGAGATCCTTCTTCGCCAGCGTGTACAGCAGCACGCCCAGCAGGATCGCCGGCAGGGCCTTGCGCAGGCCGCTCGGGTCCACCTGCGTGACGGCCCAGGCACCCGCGAAGCTGCCGACCAGCGCGGCGGCGGCCGCCGGCATCAGCGCCAGCCACGGCAGCGTCACACGCTTGGCATATTGGTGGGTGGCCCAGGCCGTCCCCCAGATGGCGGCACCCTTGTTGGTGCCGAAGAGGGTGGCCGGCGCGGCGTTCGGATACACGCTGAACAGTGCGGGCACCAGGATCAGCCCGCCGCCGCCCACGACGGCATCGACAAATCCGGCCAGCAGCGACGCCACGGCCGCGGTCAACAACTCGATCATCAGCAACGACTCGCAAAGGCGGCCCCGGGGCCGCGGACACGGGCCGAGAACGATCGCGGGATGCGCGCAAAACCAGGCCACGAAAACAAAACGGGCACCTGATTCAGGTGCCCGCGAATTGTGACAGTGTCACTGTTATTCGTTGGTGTTGGTTTGATCTGTTTGTCTCCTCAGCCCCCGTAGGCAACCCCCATTTGTGCCGGCTTGTCGCCGGCCTGGGACGGGTGTCGCGTCGAGTGGGGTGGATGCTAGGACTCGTCCCCCATGCACGCACTTGGGGTTTTCACTTGGCGGATGCACCAAGATGGAACGGTTGGCCGGCGCTCACTTGCGTGAAATGGCCCCGTCGAAAACGATTTGCGAACATCGCACGCTGCACTGTTCTCGACTTTCGGGCGACAGGCGCCCGGTGTGGCGTGGAAGTGTCATTCCCCTGAAACATGGGGCATGCCCGACCGCCTTCTGCATCGCGTACGCCCCCGGCGACATTCTTGTGTGCGAGCCGGGAACTTTCCGGACTTCTGCCGCAATACGTTCATGCGGCGAGGAACGACTCGCGCTGTCGAAGTCCCGGCGACCACCGTCGCCGGCCACCCCAACGACCCATCGCACGCCGAACGCCCGATGAGCTTCTGGACCCGCCTGGCTGGCCGCGCCCGCCCCGATCCCGCCGCCGCGCCTGCCGACGGTGAGCGGCGCGAGCCCCCGCCGACCCACGTCGCCGTCAGCGAAGCGCTGGTGCGCCGCCTGCGCCAGGGCGATGCGAGTGCGCTGGAACCGCTGTACCGCAGCGAGTCACCCGGCGTCTACCGCTACGCGCTGGCGCTGTGCGGCCAGTCCGACTGGGCGGCGGACGCGATGCAGGAGGCCTTCGTCCAGTTCGCCGGCCGGCCCGAGGGCTGGGACGCGGGCAGAGGACCGCTCGGCGCCTACCTCGCCGGGATGGCGCGGCATCACCTGCTGGCACGCTGGCGGGACCTGCCGGTCGCCCATGACGAGGACGCCGACGACCGCCCCCACGACCCTGCCGACGCACCCGAACAGCAACTGGTCCGCGCGCAGGACCAGGCACGCGTCTGGGCCGCCCTGCAGACCCTGCCCTGGACTTTCCGCGAAGCCGTCGTGCTGGTCGATCTCCAGGAGCGGGCCTATGCCGAGGCCGCCCGCATCGCCGGCATCGAACTCAACACGCTGCGCACGCGGCTCCACCGGGGCCGTGCGCGCCTGCTGGCCGCGCTCCAGGACGAGTCTCGGCCCCTGTCGTCCGACGTCGCGGCCGCCATCGAACGCTCCTCGAAGTCCGCATGATGAAGACCACCGACACCTCCCCGCCCCGCACCGCGCGCCTGGCCGACTGGCTGTGGGCGGTCGCCCAGGACCTGCGCCAGCGCACACCGCCGGTCGATCGCGACGACGCGGTCCTCGGCGCCATGCACCGGCAGTTCGCCGCCCGGCAGAAGACGGCCAAGGCCGGCCGCTGGAGATGGGCGCTCGCCGGACCGGCCTTGTGCGCCTCGGTGCTGGTCGCCTGTGTCTGGCTGCTGGGCTCTGCGCCGCCGGGCGAGTCGGGCGCGACCGTGATGGGAAATCCCGGCAGCGGCTTCATCGTGCTCGTGTCCGCTGACCGCTGGGCCGCGTTCGAAAAGGCCGGCAGCGGCACGGCCTGGCTCGTCCCCGCGGAGGTCCCGCGTGAACGCCTTGCGCTGCTGGGTCTGCCCTACGACCCGGCGGATGCCGCCGCGCCGGTGCGCGCCGAGTTGCTGGTGCACGCCTCGGGCGATGTACTCGCGATGCGCGTCATGCCCTGACCGATCCGGCACCGCCGCTCTCCCCCGCTCCCTTGAACGACGACCTGCTTCCCTCCCTGGAGACCGCCATGAAGACCTCCCTCACCACCCTCGCCCTGGCGCTCACCGCCCTCGCGGTCCAGGCCCAGCCCGCCGCGCACGCATCGCCGGACCCGGGCGCGCAGCCGGCGCCGCCCGCGCCACCCGTGATGCCAGCGGTCGTCCCGCCGGTGCCGCCGGTACCGCCCGTGCCCGACGTCTCCGAGCTGATCGCCGAGTCCGGCGTCGCGATGCACATCCTCAGCAGCGAACGTGTCGTCAAGGGCGCACCGTACTGCGCCCAGGCGGTGCACGAAAGCGTCCAGCCGCTGGCCGACGGCAATCGCATCGTCCATCAGCAGACCAGCCAGTTGTGCCGCGACGGCGAAGGCCGCACCCGTCAGGAAGTCGAACGCCAGGGGCGCAAGGTGGTCTATCTCCGCGATGCGGTCAGCGGCGAGAACTGGCTGCTCGATCCCGAGCGCAAGACCGCGCGTTATCTCGGCGGCGGGCGCGTGGACGCCGAGGCCCAGCGCGAGTACGGCGAACGCATGCGCGAGTACCAGGACAAGATGCGGGACTACAACGACAAGATGCGCGAATACGGTCGGAAGATGCGCGACTGGGCGCGCGAGAACTTCGGCCGCGGCGAGACGGCGCAGCGCGTCGAGGCGCCGAAGCCTCCGGCAGCGCCGGCGGCACCCGCGGTCCATGTCGACACGCGCATCGCGACGCCGGTCGTGATCGCCCCGGGCGACGGCAACCAGGAGGTCCGCGTCATCCGCATCGAGACACCGCCGGGCGCCCTGGGGCCGCTGGCGCCGATGTCGCCCCTGCCGCCGGCCGTGGCCATGCGGGTCGAACCGCTGATCATGAGCGGTCAGGACACGCCGCCGGACAACCTGCCCCCAAGGAGATCGACGGACTGAAGGTCACCGGCGCACGCACGACGCGCACGATCCCCGCGGGCAAGGTCGGCAACGAGAAGCCGATCGTCATCTCGCGCGAGGTGTGGACCTCCCCGACCTGAAAGTCACCGTCAGCGTCCAGACCCGGGATCCGCGCAGTGGCGAACAGAACTACCAGTTGCGCAACATCCGCCGCGCCGAACCCGAGGCCACGCTGATGCGCGTGCCGGCGGACTTCGCGAAGACGGGCCTGCCCAAGCCGCGCACGCCCAAGGACGGCAAGGCGCCGAGGGAGAACGGCAGGGAGGGCTGAGCCGGCGGAGGTGGGCAGGTCGGGGCGACCGGTCGCCCGCGCGTCGACAATGGCTCCCCGATGACCGCGCCGCCGTCCCCGCTCCCGCCGAAACTGATCCTGCAGACGCTCAACCGCGGCGACGGCCTGCTCGGCCTGCGGCCGCACGGCAAGCTGGGCCCGCGCGGCGATCGCGTGTCGCTGCTGAGGCTGGAACGCTGGCCGGCCGATCCGGCGGCGCTCGAGCAGTGGCAGGCGCTGCCGCTGCACCCGGTGGACGTCGACATGCTGCAATGGCGCGACGCCTCCTTCGGGCGAGGCCTGACCCCCTGCTGGACGCTGGCGCAGGAGGACCTGTTCCCCGACTTCGCCGCCGACGAGGTGCCCCGGCTGCGCAAGCTCGGCTGGGAGATCGACTTCCTGCCCGGCTTCGCGCACCACAGCGTCGCGATCGACGCATGGTCATTGGAGATCCAGCCGGAGGACGAGGCGCCGGTCGACGTCGGGACCGCGATCGCCCCCGGCACCGGCGACCGCCTGCCGGCGCTCGCGCTCTCGCGCCGCAAGGGCTCCTGGATGCTGAGCCTGGGCGTGACGGTGCAGGGACAGCGCGTCGACCTCGCGCCGATGATCTGGGACCTGTTGCGCAAGGACCGCCGCTGGCTCTACGCCGAGGCGATCGCCGGCATCGACGATGACGCCATCATCAGCCTGAAGGCACCCGGCGGACGCCGGCTGCATTCGACGGCGGCGCCGTTGAAGCGGTTGATGCTCAACCTGCTCGACGTCCTGGTCGCCCAGCGCTCACGGCGCGGGCCGGTGAAGCTCACCTCGTGGGAAGCGGCGCGGCTGGCCGCGCTCGACCGGCCGGACAGCCGCTGGCAGGTCTTCGGCGCCGACGAACTGCGGACGATGTGGGAGCGCCTGCGCGACGCCGGCCCGCCGCCGGCGTCGACCGCGCCGGAAGGCCTGGGCATCACGCTGCGTCCTTACCAGCTGCAAGGCCTGGCGTGGCTCCAATATCTGGCGCGCCAGGAGCTCGGCGGCATCCTGGCCGACGACATGGGCCTGGGCAAGACCGCGCAGGCGCTGGCGCACCTGCTGGTCGAGAAGCAGGCCGGGCGGCTGACGGCGCCGGCGCTGGTCGTCGCGCCGACCTCCCTGATCTTCAACTGGACGCAGGAGGCCGCGCGGGTCGCGCCCGATCTGCGGGTGGCGACCTTGTCCGATCCCGCGGAGCGCGCGCAGGTGATGAAGCGCCTCGGCGACATCGACCTGCTGCTGTGCAGCTACGGCCTGGCGTGGCGCGAGGTGCGGGCGCTCTCGAAGCCGAAGTTCTCGGTGCTGGTGCTGGACGAAGCCCAGGCGGTGAAGAACCCCCGCTCGCGGGCGGCGCGGGCGCTGCGCCGGCTTCAGGCGGATCAGCGCGTCGTGCTCACCGGCACTCCGCTCGAGAACCACCTGGGCGAGCTCTGGACGCAGTTCGACTTCCTGATGCCGGGCTACCTCGGCGAGTCACGGTCCTTCGCCCGCCATTGGCGCAAGCCGATCGAGCAGACCGGCGACGCCCGCCGCGCCCGGGAACTGGCCTCCCGCGTGCGGCCGTTCATCCTGCGGCGCCTGAAGGAAGAGGTCGCGAAGGACCTGCCGCCGATGACCGTCCTCGTCCAGCGCATCCCCTTGCAGGGGCGTCAGCGCCAGCTGTACGAAAGCGTCCGCATCGGCGCCGACCATCTGGTGCGGCGGCTGTTGAAGGACTCGGAAATCTTCGGATCCGGGCTGATGTCGGTGCTGGACGCGATGCTGAAGCTGCGTCAGGTGTGCTGCGATCCGCGGCTGGTGCCGGGCATCGCGCTGCCGCACGGCATGGAGGCCGCCAAGCTGGAATGGATCCAGGAGAAGGTGCCCGAGATGATCGCCCAGGGCCGGACGATCCTGGTGTTCTCGCAATTCACCGGCATGCTGGATCTGATCGAGGCCGCGATGGTGGCGCTGCGGATCCCGCTGATGAAGCTGACCGGCGACACACCGCAAGGCAAGCGGGGCGACGTGGTGCGGCGCTTCCAGGCGGGCGAGGCGCCGCTGATGCTGGTCAGCCTGAAGGCGGGCGGGGTGGGGCTGACCTTGACGGCGGCGGACACCGTCATCCAGGTGGACCCCTGGTGGAACCCGGCGGTCGACGCGCAGGCACACGCCCGGGCGCACCGGATCGGCCAGACACGGCCGGTGTTCGTCCATCAGCTGGCGATCGAGGGCTCGATCGAGGAGCGCATGCTCGAACTGCAGGCCCGCAAGCGGGCGCTGGCGGACGGCCTGCTGGGCCATGACGGAGGGGAGCGTCTGGAGAAGTTCAGCGCCGACGAGATCGATCGGTTGCTGGCGCCGTTGCAGTCCCCGGACGACGAGGACTGACGGACGCGAGGGGCGAGGCCGCCGCCCGGACTCGGGGCAGCCCCGCGCCGGGGATCAGCGCTTGCGGTCGAAGCGCAGGGCGCGCGCGACGCTGCGGCGGTCGCAGCCCAGGCTGGGGACTTCGAAGGCCTCGTGCTTGCGGCCCTTGTCGTGCTGCGCCAGTTCCGGCATCGGGAGGCGGCGCGGCTGGGATTCGGTACGGATATGGGACTTCATCATGGTCGGGGACCTTCTTGGCTTTCAGCGACATCGAGCGGGGGAAGACCGCTAGCAATGACCGCTTTGTGCCAGCTAACGCAGGCCTTCGGCACTCCGTTGACAGCCTGCTCACAAATCTGAACAAAGCTCGCGCCATCGTCACGCACCCGGCACCAGGATGGTGCTTTGGACGTATAGCGAACGCATTCGCCCTTGGGGCAACTCGGCTAAGCTCCGGCTCCATGTCCGCCGTTTCCCCCTCGTCGCCCGTGCCGGCCCCCGCCTCCGAGAGGTCGTCCGACCTGCTGGTCGCCTGCCTGTGCGCCGCCTGGTGCCGGACCTGCGACACCTATCGCGACGACTTCGCCGTGCTGCGTCAGCAGCATCCGGGCGCCCGCTTCCTGTGGGTGGACATCGAGGACGACTCGGAACTGGTCGACGACCTGGAGGTCGAGACCTTCCCGACGCTGCTGATCGGGCAGGGGGAACGGGTGTGCTTCATCGGGCCGGTGCTGCCGGGGCCGGCGGCGGCTCAGCGCTTGATCCAGGCCGCTCAGGACAACCCGGCGATGTCTGCCGCCAGCCCCAATGCGCCGGCCGGCACGACCGCGGCGGCGCAATCGCTGCTGTCGCGTCTGCGGCAGTCCTGCTGAGCGGTTCCTCGACCCCGCGCGCTGCGCGCGCCCTCACCCCCATCCCCTCCCGCAAGCGGGAGAGGGAGCGAGAATGGCTCACCGCCAACCCCAAGGCCGGCTCCCCGCGCGACCCGCGGCGAGCCGGTGCATCGATGAACGTCCAATTCAAGAACTCGGTGGCTCGCGCCACGCCCATCCTGGCGCTGGATCGCGCCGCCTACCAGGCGCTCGCCCCGAAGCTGCCCAAGCGCACCCAGCAATGGCTGGCGACGCTGGGCTTCTCCGCCGCGCCGGACACCTTCGCCCTGGTGCCGGGCGAGGACGGCAAGCTGGCGCAGGTCTTCGCCGGCGTGGCCCATGCCGCCCACCCGTTCGCGCTGGCGGCGCTGCCGCTCGCGCTGCCGGAAGGCGTCTATACCCTGTCGCCCGACGGCCTGCCGCTGCAGGACGAGGCGGCCGCGATGTCCTGGGAACTGGGCTGCTACCAGTTCGACCTCTACAAGCCGCGCAAGCGGGAGCCGGCGCAGCTGCTGATCAAGAGCAGCCCGGACGGCCAGCGCGGCCTCGCGATCGCCACCGCGATGACCGCGGTGCGCGACCTCGTCAACACGCCCGCCGAGCACATGGGGCCGGAAGAACTGTCGAAGGCCGCGGCTGTCGTCGGCAAACAGCACGGCGCCAAGTTCAAGGAAATCGTCGGCGACGACCTGCTGAAGAAGAACTTCCCGGCGATCCACGCCGTCGGCCGCGCGAGCACCCGCGCGCCGCGCCTGATCGAGCTGAACTGGGGCAGCGACAAGCACCCCAGACTGACGCTGGTCGGCAAGGGCGTGTGCTTCGACACCGGCGGCCTGGACATCAAGCCGGCCGACGGCATGCGCCAGATGAAGAAGGACATGGGCGGCGCAGCCAACACGCTGGGCCTGGCCACGCTGATCATGGCGCTGAAGCTGCCGGTGCGCCTGCAGGTGCTGATCCCGGCGGTGGAGAACTCGATCAGCGGCAACGCCTACCGTCCGGGCGACGTGATCAAGACCCGCGCCGGCCTGCACATCGAGATCGGCAACACCGATGCCGAGGGCCGCGTGATCCTGTGCGACGCGCTCGCCTACGCCACCGAGTCCAAGCCCGAGCTGATCATCGACCTGGCCACGCTGACCGGCGCGGCCCGCATCGCGCTGGGCGCCCAGCTGCCGGCGCTGTTCTCGAAGCACATGGACACCGGGCGCGACCTGGTCGACCTCGGCCTGAAGATGGACGACCCGCTGTGGCACATGCCGCTGTGGTCGCCCTACAAGGAAGGCATCACCTCGAGCATCGCCGACATCGTGAACACCGGCCGCAGCGCGCTGGCCGGCGCGATCAACGCAGCACTGTTCCTCGAGGCCTTCATCCCGCCCGAGCAGGACTGGCTGCACATCGACCTGTTCGCCTGGAACGACATCGCGCGTCCGGGCCGCCCGGTCGGCGGCGAGGCCCAGACGATCCGCACGCTGCTGGCCTACATCGAGGAACGCTTCAGCGCCTGACGGTCCTGTGACCGGCGCCTGGCCGGCGCCGGATCACTCCCCGGCGCGCAGCCAGGCGGCGGCGCGCTCCGCGATCATCAGCGTGGGCGAGTTCGTGTTCCCGCTGGTGATCGTCGGCATCACGCTCGCGTCGACGACCCGCAGACCGGCCACGCCGCGCACGCGCAGGCGGCTGTCGACGACGGCGCGCTCGTCGTCGGCCCGGCCCATGCGGCAGGTGCCGACCGGATGGAAGATCGTCGTGGCGATGTCGCCGGCCAGGCGGGCCAGTTCCTCGTCGGTCTGGAACTCGACCCCCGGCCTGTGCTCGCGCGGCCGGTAGCGCGACAGCGCCGGCTGCTCGACGATGCGCCGCGTCAGCCGCAGGCTGCGCGCCGCGATGTCGCGGTCCTCGGCGGTGCTGAGGTAGTTGGGCGCGATCAGCGGCGCATCGGCCGCGTCGGCGCTGCGGATCGCGACCGTGCCCCGGCTGGTCGGATTCAGGTTGCAGACGCTTGCCGTGAACGCGTTGAACCCGTGCAGCGGCTCACCGAACGCGTCCAGCGACAGCGGTTGCACGTGGTACTGCAGGTCGGGCCATTCCTTGTCCGGCCCGCTCCGGGCGAACGCACCGAGCTGGGACGGTGCCATGCTCATCGGACCGGTGCGACGCAACGCGTACTCCAGCCCGATCCGCGCCTTGCCGAACCAGCTCGACGCCAAGGTGTTGAGCGTGCTGACGCCGTCGACCTGGAAGACCGCGCGGATCTGCAGGTGGTCCTGCAGGTTGGCGCCGACGCCGGGCAATGCCTTCACGACCTCGATGCCGTGCCGTTGCAGCAGCGCCGCCGGCCCGAGGCCTGACAGCTGCAGCAGTTGCGGCGAACCGATCGCCCCGGCCGCGAGCAGCACTTCGCCACCCGGGTTCAAGCGGACGGTCTCCAGCCCGTGAGGCGTGCGCACGAGCACGCCGTCGCACCGCAGCTCCCCATCGGGCTGCGCGAACAGCAGCCGCTGCGCGTGCGCGCCGGTCCACATCTCGAAGTTGGGCCGCGCGTAGCAGGTGGGCCGCAGGAAGGCTTTCGCGGTGTTCCAGCGCCAGCCGTCGCGCTGGTTGACCTCGAAGTAACCCACGCCCTCGTTGTCGCCGCGATTGAAGTCGGGCGTCGCCGGGATGCCGGCTTGCTGCGCGGCCTCGGCAAACGCGTCCAGCACGACCCAGCGCAGTCGCTGCTTCTCGACGCGCCACTCGCCGCCGTGCCCGTGCATCGCCGGGTCGAAGCCGGGGGCCGATCGGCTCCCTCGTCCAGGCGCCAATGGTCCTCATGCTGACGGAAGTACGGCAGCACCGCGTCCCAGCGCCAGGCGTCGTCGCCGGCCGCCTCGGCCCAGCCGTCGTAGTCGCGGGTCTGGCCCCGCATGTAGATCATCCCGTTGATGCTCGAGCACCCGCCCAGCACCTTGCCGCGCGGATAGCGCAGGCTCCGCCCGTTCAGGCCCGCGTCGGGCTCCGTCTTGAACAGCCAGTCCGTGCGCGGATTGCCGATGCAGTACAGGTAGCCGACGGGGATGTGGATCCAGTGGTAGTCGTCGCGGCCGCCGGCCTCGAGCAGCAGCACGCGCCTGGACGGATCGGCGCTGAGCCGGTTGGCCAGCAGGCAGCCGGCGGTACCGGCGCCCACGATGATGGTGTCGAAGCGGCCCGAGGCGGTCTCGGGCGCCGCATCGCGGTCGTTGCTTGCGTTGTCTCCGCCCATGTCTCTCTTGTCGTGATGGGTCTGTGAAGACCCATGCTGACCGAGCCACGGGCGGCCGGCAACCACGTTGTCACCAGGAGCCGATGGCCGCTTCTTCCGGCCGCTCCGCAGTGCGCCCGTTCAGCGCGTACCAGTCGATGCGCCGCGTCAGCGTCATGACCGCCGCCAGCACCGCGAAGAGCAGCGAGGCGCCGACCACCAGCGAGGCCTTCTCCAGGTTGAGCAGCACGAAGAGCGCGCCGTAGAGCACCGCCACCAGCGCGCCGAACCCCAGACCGCGCAGCGCCGTGCCGAGCATGGCCGCGCCATAGAAGCTCAGCAGCCCGATCGCCGCGCCCGCCGCCAGCGCATAGGACAGCGCGAAGCTCAGGTGCTCCGACAGGCTCAGCAGCAGCAGGAAGAACAGCGTCATCGCCAGGCCGACGAGCAGGTACTGCACGGGATGCACGCGACGGCGGGACAGCAGCTCCAGCAGACCGACGCTGACGAAGGTGAGCACGATGAACATCAGGCCGTACTTGATGGCGCGGTCGCTCATCACGTAGGGGTTGACCGGATCGATCATCGAGAACGCCAGCGTGTCGGCCACGACGCCCGGACTGCCCTCATGGCCCGGCACCGGATTCGGTGCGTAGGCACGGCCGGCCTCCGGGTCGCGCTGGACCCCGGGCAGCGCGTACCCGGCCAGGACGTCGCGAGGCGCCGTCGTCGCGAGCTCGGTCACCTGCCACTGCGCCTCGAAGCCGCGCTCGCCGATCTCCTTGGACATCGGCAGGAAACGGCCGCCGAAGCTCGGATGCGGCCAGTTCGAGCGCAACTTGACCTGTGTCGCGGAGGCCGCCGGCACGATGCCGAAGTCGGTCATCCCGACCAGGTTGATCGCGAACGACAGCGTCAACGGCTGATCCAGCGCCTGGTCCGGAAGCACCACATGAAACCCGTGCGGGTAGCTGTCGTGGCGGGTGCCCGGCCGGACCTGCAGGGCCTGGGCGCCGCGCTTGACGGTCACGGCGCGCAGCCCGCGAGCGTCGCTGACGGCGAACATCACGCGCGGGTCCCCGCAGCTCAGCCTGCCCTTGTGCTCCGCCACGGGCGTCAGCACGCCCAGCGAGGCCCACTGGGCCTGCAGCGTCACCTCGCCCGCGTAGCCGTTCACCTTGAACAGGCCGCGCTCGCGCTGCTCCTGGTTCAGCGTGCCGTCGACCTTGAGGTCGGCGGGGACCGCCGAGAGCACGAAATCGCGCCGTTCCGGCGTCTTCGTGAGGTCCTTGCCGGTCCCGCTGACGGACTCCCATTCTTCCGAGCAACTGCGCTGCACCAGCGGACCGAGCAGCACCTGCGGGCCCGACTGCGCCGCGGCCACACCGGCCTCGGCGGCGCGCTGGCGCTCCTGGCGCTCGTCCACCAGCCAGCCGATCCGCAACAGCACGACCATCAGCAGCAGCGTCACGCCGCCCAGGATCACCAGCTTCCACCACAGCGCCTTCCTCTGCATCGTCCTTCTCCTTGCCCCTCGGCAGTCCACGGAAGGCGGCAGTCTCGGCAGCGGTGGTGAGCTCAGGACGAAGTTTGTGAGGCGGCGGTGAAGAGCGGGAACACCAGCCTCACGCGCAGGCCGGGCTCGGCCGCTTCGAAGCGCAACTCGCCCCGATGCAGACCCGCGATCTGGCGCACGATCGCCAGGCCCAGGCCGGAGCCCTTGCGCAGGCTGCCCGGACGGGCGGTCGAGAAGAAGCGCTCGCCCAGTTGCGCGAACGCCCCCGCCGGCACGCCGGGGCCGTGGTCGCGAAGTTCGAAGAAGGCGCTGGTGCCGTGGGTGCCGTGAGTGCCGCCCGCCGGCGCGATGCCCACCTGCAGCACGAGTTCGGACCCCGACGGTGCGAAGTCGATCGCGTTCGTCAGCAGGTTGCTGATCGCCAGCGCGAGCATCTCGGCATCGGCCTGCAGTTCCACCGCGTCACGGCGCAGCCAGCGCACCGCCAGTCCCTGTTGCGCCAGCCGGTCGCCGAGCAGCGCGAGGGCCTCGTCGACCGCGCCGACCAGCGCCACCGGTCGCGGATGCTCCGGCCCGCGCCGCAGTTCCAGCGTGGACAAGGCGAGCAGCCGCTCCACCAGCTCCGTCATCCGCTCGCTCTGCGACACCACCTGCGCGGCAAAGCGCTGCCGGTCCGCGTCGGGCAGCGCGTCCTGCAGCAGTTCGCCGGCGCCGCGCAGCGCGGCCAGCGGGCTCTTGAGTTCATGCGTCAGCGCGCGCACCAGGTGCTCGAGGCGCTCCCGGCCGTCGAGCCGCTCGCGCATCGCATCCATCGCCTGCGCGAGATCGCCGAGCTCGCCGGGCACCTTCGGCGGCGCCTGGCGCTCGCCGAGCTGGACCTCCTGCGCGTAGCGCCGCAGGCGCCGCACCGTGAGGATCATCCAGGCCGTCACCGCCACGCCCACCGCCAGCGACACCGCCAGCAGGCCCAGCCCCGCGATCCAGATGCGGCGCTCGGCGCGGAAG
Organism: Roseateles chitinivorans; assembly: GCF_050632145.1. Classification (GTDB taxonomy): domain Bacteria; phylum Pseudomonadota; class Gammaproteobacteria; order Burkholderiales; family Burkholderiaceae_C; genus Roseateles; species Roseateles chitinivorans_B. Next base: position 1,625,526 of record NZ_CP192577.1, on the reverse strand, counting down.
ATGATCTGCTGCACCGCGGCCGCCGGCTTCGCGACAGTGACGACGCCGATCGTGCGCCCGTCCAGGCGCACCGGTGCCGCGACGTACATCACCGGACTGCCCTGCGCATCCTTGCCGTTGCCGAGTTCGCCGGCGTTCCCGTAGAGCGCGGGCCTCTCGGGCGTCGAGCGTGCGCCGTACTCGCCGCGCAAGGTGCGGGCGACGTCGTTCCAGGCGGAGTAGTCCTGGCCGACCGCCGGCACGGGACTGGTGTCCAGCACGACACGTCCGCCCGCGTCCGTCACGTAGATCCGGAAATCCAGCGAGCGCTTGCGCGCGCTGAGGATGCGCGCGTCGACGGGACGCTCGGCGTAATCGCGCACCCGTTGCGCAAAGCGCGTGCCGCCCAGGTCCCCGCCGGGCGGCATCGCGGCGAGTTCATCGCGCGCCAGCTCGGCCACCAGGTTGGCGGTGTCGACCATCATGTCCTCCATCACCTCGCGCACGCTGGGCTTGAACTCGCCCAGCACGACGCGCAGCAGGATGAAGGCGCTCAGCCCCGCCACCAGGAAGAAGCCGAGGAACAGTCGCAGGCCGATGCGCATCCGCCGTCACTCCAGCGAGTAGCCCATGCCGCGGTGCGTGCGGATCGGGTCGAGGTCGGGCCGCACCTGGCGCAGCTTGGCGCGCAAGGTCTTGATGTGGGTGTCGACGGTCCGGTCGCCGCTGTCGGCATCCATGCCCCAGACGGCGTCGAGCAGGCTGTCGCGGCTGTGGATGCGTCCGGGCGCCTTCAGCAGACGCAGCATCAGGCCGAGCTCGCGGCGCGTCGGCGGCAGCAGCTCGCCATGGAAGCGCACCCGGGAGCCTTCGGCCTCGACGACGAAACCGGCGATGGCCGGCGCGGCCGGTTCCACCGGCGCCTGGGCACGGCGCAGCAGCGCCCGTACCCGCGCGACCAGTTCCCGGTTGCTGAAGGGCTTGGCCCAGGTAGTCGTCGGCGCCCAGCTCCAGGCCGAGCACCTTGTCGCCCTCCTCGCTGCGGGCACTCAGCACCAGCACCGGCAGCCGCGCCAGCGGGCCCTGGCGCAGTTCGCGGCACAGGTCCAGGCCGTTGCCGTCCGGCAGGCCGACGTCGAGGATCGCCAGGTCCGACACGTTCGAGGCCAGCGCGGCACGCGCCTCGTGCAGCCAGCCGCAGGCGCGGACCCGGTAGCCCTCACGCTCCAGCACGAAGCTGACGGTCTGGGCGATCGCGGGATCGTCTTCCAGCAGCAGGACCTGGCCGGCGAACGGGGCGGGAGACGCGGTGGGAGACGCGGCGGCGGAAGACGTGCTCATGCCCGCGATCATCGCGGAGTTGTGCAGCGCTTCACCTCCGCCAGCTCGCGCAGGTAGCGCAAACCGTCGGCGGCGCGCGGTCCGTACCAGCTGATCAGCTCGCCGTCGACCAGCCGCACCCGGGCGTTCGGACAGAGCGCCTGCGCTTCGGCCAGATGCGCCTGGCCGAAGCGGTAGGGCTCGGAACTGAGCAGCAGCTCGTCGATCTCCGCCAGCCAGGGCTCGTCGCCCGTCACGACCGGGTAGCGCGCCGCGCCGTGCGGGCCGCCGTCGACCGGCGGCCAGGTGTGCCAGCCCACCTCGGCGAGCATGCGGGAGATGTAGGTGTCCCGCGCCACCGTCATCCAGGGCGCGCGCCAGATCAGATAGAGCACGCGACGCGCGCCCTGCCCCGACGGGGATCCGGCGAGGAAGGACCGGCAGGCGGCCAGCTCCTCCTGCAACCGCGCGGCGAGACGGTCGGCGCGGTCACGGAGTTCAGGGACATCCGGCAGCGCCCCTTCGAGGTAGGCAATTTCCTCCGGCGGGGTGACTTTTCTGCCGGCGGGTTCAGACCTGACCCCCAGTTCGGCGGCAAAAACCTCCACCATCTCGACGATCTGCGCGATCAAGCCGAGGTTGTCTTCCGGACCACACGGATGGGTCACCACCAAATGGGGGATCCAGGCGCGCAGGGCTTCCACGGTGTCGAGGCGGTTCTCGTCCACGTTGACCACCACATGGGTGGGTGCCAGCGCCTTCACTTTCGGGAGGTTGACGTCCTTCGTCCCCCCGATCTTTGATATTGCTGACACCGCTGGCGCGGGGTGAATGCAAAAACCGGTGCGGCCGACGACCCAGGGGCCCAATCCAAGTGCGAACAGCAGTTCCGTCACGGAAGGGACGAGCGAGACGATGCGCAGGCGCGGCGCGGCAGGGGCTTCGTCCGGAAGTGGGCGCGGTGGGGCGATGGGCGACACGGTGTGCGATTTCAGCAGGGTTGCATCCGCATAGTGGAAAACACCGAGCGGGAATCGAGGCGCTCGGGAGTCTGATTTGCCCCTCCAAAGGGCCGGAGGCGGAGATTGTTGAGCGCCTCTGACACTGCTCGGGGTTTGTGCGCATAAGCTGAAAAACAACAACCAGCTTGACGCGTTGCGAACCGCCAATCCTGTCACACATAATCGGATCGCCTGAATGCAGCGCCTTCGTATGAGTGGTTCACGATGGGTTGAAGCAGCACATTGGGTTATTTGGTTTTGAAAGGGCTTCCCCCATGGGAAACAAGCTATACGTGGGCAACCTCGCTTACAGCGTGCGAGATGAGTCGCTCCAGGAGGCATTCGCGCCATTCGGCACCGTCATTTCCGCCAAGGTCATGATGGATCGTGAGACCGGACGTTCCAAGGGCTTCGGCTTCGTGGAAATGTCGACGGATGACGAAGCGCAGGCTGCCATCAACGGCATGAACGGTCAGGCCCTCGACGGCCGCGCGATCGTCGTCAACGTGGCTCGTCCGCGTGAAGACCGTCCGGGCGGCGGTGGCGGCTTCGGCGGCGGTGGCCGCAGCGGTGGTGGCGGCTTCGGCGGCGGCGGTGGCCGCAGCGGTGGCGGCGGCTACGGCGGTGGTGGCGGCGGCGGCTACGGTGGTGGCGGCGGCGGTGGTCGCAGTGGCGGCGGCGGCGGTTACGGCGGTGGCCGTAGCGGCGGCGGCGGTTACGGCGGCGGCGGCGGTGGCGGCTACGGTGGTGGCGGCGGCGGCAGCTACGGCGGCGGTCGCGGCGGCTACTGAGCCACGCACGGCAGGCGGGTCCACCCCGCCTCGCAATGAAGAAGGCGCTCCTCGGAGCGCCTTTTCTTTGGGCGATCAGCGCAGGGTCAGGTCTCGCCCTGACGATGCTTGCGCGGACGCCCCGCCAGCAGCCGATCGAAGAGCGCGCCCGGCAACAGCCGCATCAGACGCGCCACGACACCCATCTGCCACGGGATGAACCGCACCCGCGCGCCCGCCGCGATGGCCGCATAGGCCTTGCGCGCGAAGTCTTCCGGCTGCATCAGGAAGGGCATCCCATAGCGGTTCTCCCGTGTCAGCGGAGTATCGACATACCCCGGCGCAATCGTCACGACCTTCACGCCGTCGGGCCGACATTCCCCGCGCAGGCTCTCGCAATAACTGAAGACGGCGGCCTTGCTGGAGCAGTAAGCGCCATGTCCCGGCAGCCCGCGGATACCCGCGACGCTGGCGATGCCCACGAGCGTGCCGCTGCGTCGCGCCCGCATGGCGCTGACGAACGGATGGAAGGTCGCGGCCAGGCCGATGTTGTTGGTGGCGTAGAGGCGCTGCATCACGGCGAGATCCTCGTAGATCGCCGTGTCCATGCCGATGCTGATGCCGGCGTTGGCGATGACGACGTCGGGCAGTCCCTGCTCGGCGATGCAGCGGCGGCCGGTGGCCGCGATGGCCTCGACGTCGCTGACGTCGGCGCGGTACACCCGCCACCGGGATGGCTCCAGCCGCTGCTGCTCGGCCCAGGCCGTCAGCTCCTCGACGCGGCGCGCGACCAGCGCCAGGTTCCAGCCTTCGCGGTAGTACTGCAGCGCGAGCGCCTGGCCGATGCCGCTGGAGGCACCGGTGATGTAGACGAGTCGGGTCATGGCTTGCTGCGGAAGGTCGCGGTGCCGGAGGCCGCACTGGCAGGTCGGGCGACCGGCTTGGCGGGATCGGCGGGAACGGCATTGACGGACGCCGTGCCGGTGGCCTTTGCACCCTCTTTGGCGCCCTCTTTGGCGCCCTCTTTCGCGGCGGTCTTCGCAGCGGCCTTGGCGGGCTGCAGCGACGGGCGCACGCCGGGCTGCGCGGCGAAGGTCGCGCGACCGCCGCCGCTGAAGGTCAGGCGACCGGTCAACTGGTCGTAGACGAAGCTCTTCACCTGCATCTCGCCGCCCATGCCGACGACGCGCGCCGGCAGGTGGGAGCGGATCTGCTGCTGAGGCACGAAAGCGTGCAGGAACTCGCCGTAGAGCTCCAGATCGGGTGCCTTCGACGTGTCGCCGTTCGGGTAGCGCTTGACCTTGACGTCGCCGAGCAGCTGCACTTCGCTGCCGTCGCCGTTGGACACGCCGCGCTGCGCGTCGGCGACCAGCAGCTCGTCCAGCTTGCCGTAGGCGCGCAGTTCCGGCGTGTCGATCTCGAGCGTGTCGTTGTCCGGGTAGTGGCGCATCTCGGTGCCGATGATCCGGCCGGTGAGCCGGCCATCGCTGCTGAAGCGCTGCACCTCGAAACCGTTCATGCGGTAGTCCGGCTCATGCTTGGGCGCGGCCTTCTCGCGCGGCGCCTCGAGTTGCGGCGTGTTCTTGATGAGCCACCAGGTGAACCCCGCCAGCATCGCCATCAGCAGCAGCGGCACATAGTTGGCCAGCATCGATTGCAGACGCCACAGCAGCGGCTGTGCGCGACGGCGCGGGGCGATCGGTGGCGGAACGAGTGCCGCCATCAGTGACCGCTCCCGTCCAGGGTCTCGAGATGACCGTTCAGCAGCTTCGCGTACTGGCCGGCCGCGATCAGCAGCAGGTCGCAGAACTCGCGCGCGGCGCCATGTCCGCCGGCGGCGGCGGTCACGTGATGCGCCACGGCCTTGACCTCGGCATGGGCCTGCGCCGGCGCGCAGGCGAAGCCCGCGCGCACCATCAGCGGCAGGTCCGGCCAGTCGTCGCCGATCGCGGCCACCTCGTCCCAGTGCAGTCCCAGCTGATCGAGCAGCGGCTGCGCCGCAGCCAGCTTGTTCTTCGCGCCGTAGACCGCATGCGGCAGGCCCAGATCGGCCACCCGGCGCCGCACCGCCGGCGAGTCCCGGCCGGTGATCACGATGGGCACGATCCCGCCCTGCGCCAGCAGCTTCATGCCGTGGCCGTCCAGCGTGGCGAAGGCCTTGATCGTCTCGCCCGCTTCGCTCAGGTAGATGCGGCCGTCGGTCAACACGCCGTCCACGTCGAAGATCGCGGCCTTGAGCCCGAGCGCCGGGCCTTGCGCCTTCAGCAGCAGCTCGGGGGGAAGGACAGCGCGGGCTTGAGTTCGCGCACCACCGGAGAAGAGCCGCTCATCAGATCACCTTCGCGCGCATCAGGTCGTTGATGCTGATCGCGCCGACCAGGCGCTGCTCGTCGTCGACCGCCAGGACGAGCGTGATGCGCGCCTGCTCCATCAGGTCGGCCGCGACGACGGCCAGCGCGTCGGCGGCGACGGTGCGCGGATTCGGATGCATCACCTGGCCGGCGGTCAGGCCGCGCAGGTCGGTGCCGCGCTCGATCAGGCGGCGCAGGTCGCCGTCGGTGAAGATGCCGCCGACCTTGCCGTCGGCATCGGCCAGCACGGCACAGCCCAGGCCCTTGTCGGACATCACCCGCATCATGTCGAGCAGCGGCATGTCCGCGCCGACGCGGGGCAGCGAGTCACCGCTGCGCATCAGGTCGCGGACGTGTGTCAGCAGGCGGCGGCCGAGCGAGCCGCCCGGGTGCGACCGCGCGAAGTCCTCGGCGCGGAAACCGCGGGCGTCGAGCAGCGCCACGGCCAGCGCGTCGCCGAGCGCGATCTGCGCGGTGGTGCTCGCGGTCGGCGCCAGGTTCAGCGGGCAGGCCTCCTGCGCCACGCGCGAGTCCAGCACGAAGTTCGAATGCTTGGCCAGCGACGACGACAGGCCGCCCGTCATCCCGATCAGCGTCACGCCCAGGCGCTTGAGCACCGGGATGATGGCGTTGAGCTCGTCGCTCTCGCCGGAATTGGACAGTGCCAGCACGATGTCGCCGGGGGTGACCATGCCGAGGTCGCCGTGGCTGGCCTCGCCGGGATGGACGAAGAACGCGGGCGTGCCGGTGGACGCCAGCGTGGCGGCGATCTTGCGACCGACGTGGCCGCTCTTGCCCATGCCCATCACCACGACGCGGCCGGCGCTGTCGAGGATCGTGCGCACCACCTGCTCGAACGATTCGCCCAGCCGGGGACCGAGCGCCAGCAGCGCATCGGCCTCGACCTTCAAGGCGGCACGGGCCACGTCGAGCGCGCGGGAATGGGTGAGGGCGGCATGGGTCGTCATAAGGGCGAAAGTGTAGCCGCCGGGGTCGGATCAGTCCGGCGCCGGACCCAGCCGCATCGCCACGCCGAAGCCCCCGTCCACGGGGGCAGACGCAGGTCGCCACCGTGGGCGCGCGCCACGAGGTCGGCCATCATCAGGCCCAGGCCCATGCGGCCTTCGTACTGCTGGCGCTCCAGCGCATCGTTGAGGTCCACGCGCTGCCAGTCGGCCGTGCCTTCGCCGTTGTCCGTGAGTTGCAGCAGCAGGCCGCCATCGGGCTGGCGCTGCAGGCGCAGCTGCACCCGCGAGGCGCCGTGGCGCCAGGCGTTGTCGATCAGGTTGATCAACGCCGCGGCGAGCAGGTCGGGATCGGCGTCGATGCCGGCCTCGTCCTCGGGCAGGTCCAGCGCCAGGCCGTCCGGCAACGGCAGCAGCGACAGCAGCTCGATCAGGTCCAGGCGCTGCCAGCGCAGGCTCATCCCGGTGCGGAACAACGTCAGCAGCGCGGTCACGACACGGCGCAGCCGGTCGGCCGCCTCACGCGTGCGCTGCAGCCGGGCGCGCGATTCAGGCGGCGCCTCGCGCAGCGCCATCGCGAGCTGCGCGTCCATGCCCGCGAGCGGCGTGCGCAACGCATGCGCCGCATGGGCGCTGAAGGCGCGCTCGTTGGCCACGCGCTGTGCCAGGCGTTGACCGAGGTCCAGCACCGCCGCTCGGATCCCGGCCAGTTCCTGGCGGTGCTGCTCGGGCAGCATCTGGCGGGTATCGAGCGGGTCGTAGTCGGCGAGCGCGCTGGACAGCTCGGCCAGCGGGGCCAGTTCGGCCCGCGCGCGCCGGTTCATCCACATCATGCACAGGCCCCCGACCAGCAAGGCCGACAGGGCGCTGGCGAGTCCGACGCGGCTGCGCACCTCCTTCCGCTCGGCGCTGGTCTGCGCCACCATCAGCCAGCCCGGTCCGGCCACGGTCGGCAGCGGGCGCACGTGCACGCGCCAGTCGTCGCCGTCCGTGCCGTCGTCCTGCCAGTCGCTGAAGCCGGGCGGCAGCTTCCACGCGTTCACCGGCGCCAGCGGCGAGCGGTGCAGCAGCGCGCCGTCCGCCCCGACCAGCTGCCAGGCGAAGTGGGTGCTGAGGTCGTCGTTGTCGGCGATCTCGGCCGGCATCGCGCTGCTCTGGCGCAGCAGCTGCCCCAGCACCTGCGAGGACGCCTGCAGGGTCTCGTCGAGCAGCTCGTCGACTTCCTCCTGCACGACCAGCCAGACGCTGACGCCCGCCAGCAGCGCCCAGAAGGCGGAAATCATCAGCAGCTGGCGCGCTAGGCGCCCGGCGATCGACGGTCGGCGCGGACCCGTGGGCGCGTTCGCCTCCACGTTCAAGCGGCCTCCGGCCCGAGCCGGTAGCCCAGGCCGCGGACGGTCTCGATCAGTTCCCGGCCGAGCTTGCGGCGCAGGCTCGACACATGGACCTCCAGGGCGTTGCTCAGGACCTCGGCGTCGTCGCCGAGCACCTGCAGCTCCAGGTCGCGCTTCGGGTACAGCCGGCCGGCGCGCTGCGCCAGCGCCTCCAGCACGGCCCATTCACGGGCGGTGAGTTCGACGGCGTGGCCGTCCCGCGTCGCGCGCTTCGAGGCGAGGTCCAGCACCACGTCGCCGTAACGCCGCTGCGAGCTGCTGGCGCCGACATGGCGGCGGCTGACCGCGCGCAGGCGGGCGGCGAGTTCCTCCGGCGCGAAGGGCTTGACCAGATAGTCGTCGGCGCCGCTGTCCAGCCCCTGCAGGCGGTCGGCGAGCAGATCCCGCGCGGTCAGCATCAGCGCCGGCGTCGACACGCCGCGCTGGCGCAGCCCGCGCAGCCAGTCCAGGCCCGAGCCGTCCGGCAACTGCCAGTCGACCAGCAGCGCCTCGAACTCCTCATGCTGACGTGGCAGCACCTCGGACAGCCGTCGGGCCCAGGTCACCGTGTGGCCCTCGGCGCGCAGGAAATCGCGCAGGCCTTCTCCCAGGAGTTCGTCGTCTTCGAGCAGCAGCAGTCGCATGGAGTGAGGGCGGCCTTCAGGCCGGATCGCCGGACGGGAAAGATAGCAGCCGCAGACACGACGCGCGAGCACCCGCCTCGATGTGCGAAACGGCGCGAGTCTTCAGCCGAGCTTCAGTTTCACTTCAGGGCGACTTCAGCGCCGCGGCGCCCACTGCGACCCGTGAAGCCGCATCCCCTGTCCTCCCTCCAGCTCGGCGCCGGCTCGACCGCGGCGCCGGTCCTGTCGCCCGTCGGGGCGATGTCGCTCCCGGCGCTGCGGCGCGGCTGGCTGGTCGCGCTGGCGGGCCTGGCGGCGCTGCTGCTCTGGGACCTGGCCGGGTGGGACCTGGCCGTCGTGCGGCTCTTCGCCGACGCGCATGGCTTCGCGCTGCGCGACCACTGGATGACCTCCGGCCTGCTGCACCAGGGCGGTCGCTGGGTCGCCACCGGACTGGCCGTGATGCTGCTGATCAACGCCGTCCGCCCCCTGTGGCCCGGACTGACGCGGCGCGAGCGCTGGGGTGCGGTGGCACTCACGGCGGTCAGCCTGATCCTGATCCCGTTGATGAAGCAGGGCAGCACCACGAGCTGCCCCTGGGACCTGGCCGAGTTCGGCGGCGTCGCGCACTACGTGTCGCACTGGCGCTTCGGCCTGCGCGACGGCGGCCCCGGCCACTGTTTCCCCTCGGGACACGCGAGTTCCGCCTTCGCCTTCTTCAGCCTGTTCTTCATGCTGCGGCGCGCCTATCCGCGGCAGGCACGGTTCGCGCTGGGCGCGGTCGTGACGATGGGCGGGCTCTACGGCTTCGCGCAGATGGCGCGCGGCGCGCACTACCCCAGCCACACGATGTGGACCGGCTGGATCTGCTGGACGCTGGCCGTCGTCGCGGCGCCGTGGCTGCGAGCCCGCGACGCCGACGCGGTTACATGACGGATTCATCGCCCTGACGATCGCGACCTCCCAGAATCGGCGCTCCTGCAACGACTCTGGAGAGATGCGATGGGCAAGAAGCTGCTGCTGCTGGCCGGCGATTACGTCGAGGACTACGAGCTGATGGTGCCGTTCCAGGCGCTGCAGGCGGTGGGCCACCAGGTCCACGCGATCTGTCCCGGCAAGAAGGCCGGGGACTACGTCCTGACGGCGATCCATGACTTCGAGGGCGCACAGACCTACTCCGAGAAGCCGGGACACCGCTTCACGCTGAACGCCAGCTTCGACGACATCAAGCCGCAGGACTACGACGCGCTCGTGATCCCGGGCGGCCGTGCACCGGAGTACCTGCGCACGATGCCGGGCGTGCTGCCGCTGGTGCAGCATTTCTCGCAGGCCGACAAGCCCATCGCCGCGATCTGCCACGGCGCGCAGCTGCTGGCCGCGGCCGGCATCATCCGCGGCAAGAAGGTCTCGGCCTATCCCGCCTGCGCGGCGGAAGTCGAGCTGGCGGGCGCCAGCTACGCCGACATCCCGGTCGACCAGGCGGTCACCGACGGCAAGCTTGTCACCGCGCCGGCCTGGCCCGCCCATCCCGCCTGGATTGCGCAGTTCCTGCAAGTGCTCGGCACGAAGATCACCCACTGACCCTCTCCCAAGGTCCTCGGTAGCAAAACCGTTGAAGGACGGAGGTGGTGGGGGACGGCATTGCTGGGGGTTCAGGCGCTTGCCGCCTGTGGCCCCCTGCAATGGCGGCCGACGCCCGGACCGGTGCAGTCGAGACGCTCCACCGACAACGAAAAAACGGGCGCCGAAGCGCCCGTTTCGCCGTAACCGCAAGAAACCGCGGTCGCTCGATCAGGGGTACAGACCGCGCTCTTCGCGCGCTTCCAGCACCCGCGTGCAGGCCACGGTGAACGCCGCCGTGCGCAGCGGGATCTTGTGCTGTTCCGCGGTATCCCAGATGCCCTTGAACGCGCCGACGAGGATCTTGTCCAGGCGGACGTTGATCTCGTCTTCGGTCCAGAAGAACGACGAGAAGTCCTGCACCCACTCGAAGTAGGACACCGTCACGCCGCCCGCGTTCGCGATCACGTCGGGGACGACGATGATGCCGCGGTCCGCCAGCACGGCGTCGCCGTCCGGGGTGGTCGGGCCGTTCGCGCCTTCGATGACGACACGGGTCTGCACGCGCTTGGCGCGTTCGCCGGTGATCTGGCCTTCCAGGGCGGCCGGGATCAGGATGTCCGACTTCACGTCCCAGAAGTTCTCGTTGTCGATGCGGTCGGCGCCCTTGAAGCCGCCCACTCCGCCCGTGCGGGCCAGGTGGTCCAGCAGGTCGGTCATGTCCAGGCCGTTCTCGTTCAGGATGGTGCCGGTGTGGTCCTGCACCGCGACGACGATCGCGCCGTTGGCGGCGAACATCTTCGCGGCCACGGAGCCCACGTTGCCGAAGCCCTGCACGGCGACACGCGCGCCTTCCAGGTTCACGTTCAGGCGACGCATCGCTTCGCGACCGACGACGAACACGCCGCGGCCGGTGGCGGCCACGCGGCCAAGCGAACCGCCCAGCGCGATCGGCTTGCCGGTGACGACGCCGGTGGCGGTCGCGCCGACGTTCATCGAGTACGTGTCCATCATCCAGGCCATGATCTGGCCGTTGGTGTTCACGTCAGGCGCCGGGATGTCCTGGGTCGGGCCGATGATCATGCCGATCTCGCTGGTGTAGCGGCGGGTGACCTTCTCCAGTTCCTTCATCGACAGCGTCTTCGGGTCCAGGCGGATGCCGCCCTTCGCGCCGCCGTAGGGCAGGTTCACTGCGGCGTTCTTGACCGTCATCCAGGCCGACAGCGCCATCACTTCTTCCAGCGTGACGTCCGGGTGGTAGCGCACGCCGCCCTTGCCGGGACCGCGGGTCAGGCTGTGCTGGACACGGTAGCCCTCGAAATGGGCGATGGTGCCGTTGTCGAGTTCGATGGGGATGTCCACGATCAGCGCGCGCTTGGGGCGGCGCAGCGTTTCCACCCAGCGGGCCAGCTTGCCCAGGTAGGGCTCGACGGCGTCGATCTGGGACAGGTAGGTGCCCCAGGGACTGTTGCGCGTGGGGGAAACGAAAGACAGGTTGGGCATGAAATGCTCCGTAACTTTTCGGTGGCGCGAACGGTACCCCGAAGCCCTGCCCGTCCGCCACGTGCGGCAAAGCCGAGTGCACATGCGGGCATGCGCCCCATGCATAAGGGGGCTAGTTTGCGCCCGGGACATGACCAAAGCCAAGTCCCCGGCAGACGAACGCCCAGGCTCCCGGACGCCCGCGAGCCCCGGTCGGAGGCCTCCAGGTTGCGCAAACCCCACTCGGCCGGCCCCATCCGGTCGCGGCCCGCCAGTACCATCGCCGCCATGCTCACCGCGCTGGACCTGACCCTCATCTACCTGATCGCCGCCGTGCTGGGCGTGGTGGTCTGCCGCTCGCTGAAGCTGCCGCCGATCCTGGGCTACCTGGTGGTGGGCGTGGTGATCGGTCCGAACGCGCTGGCGCTCGCCAGCGACGTGCCCGGCGTCCAGCACCTGGCCGAATTCGGCGTGGTGTTCCTGATGTTCGTGATCGGCCTGGAGTTCAACCTCCCCAAGCTGCACAGCATGCGGTCGATGGTGTTCGGACTCGGCCTGCTGCAGGTGGTCGTGACCATCGGCGGGACGATGCTGGGCAACGTCTTCCTGCGCTGGCTGTTCGGCTGGATGGGCTGGGCCTGGGACCTGGGATGGCAGGGGTCGCTGGCGCTCGGCGCGGCGATGGCGATGAGCTCGACGGCCATCGTCGTGAAGCTGATGTCCGAACGGCTCGAGCTGGAAAGCGAACATGGCCGGCGCGTCATCGGCGTGCTGCTGTTCCAGGATCTGGCCGTCGTGCCGCTGCTGGTGCTGATCCCGGCGCTGGGCGGCAGCGGCGCCGAGATGATCGAGTCGCTCGGCTGGGCCGGGCTGAAGGCCGTGGTGCTGCTGGTGCTGCTGCTGACCGGCGGCCAGCACGTGATGCGGCGCTGGCTGACCCTGGTGGCGCGGCGCAAGAGCCAGGAGCTCTTCATGCTGAACCTGCTGCTGGTCACGCTGGGACTGGCCTGGCTGACCGAGCATGCGGGACTGTCGCTGGCGCTGGGCGCGTTCGTCGCCGGCATGCTGATCGCGGAGACCGAATACAAGCACCAGGTGGAACTGGACATCCGCCCCTTCCACGACGTGCTGCTCGGGCTCTTCTTCATCACCATCGGCATGCGCCTGGACTGGCAGACGCTGGTCTTCCAGTGGCCGCTGGTCATCATCCTGGCGCTGGTGCCGACGCTGGCGAAGTTCGTGCTGGTGGCGGGGCTGGCCAAGCTGTTCCGCGCGCCCACCGGCGTCGCGCTGCGCACCGGGCTGTACCTGGCGCAGGCGGGGGAATTCGGCTTCGTGCTGCTGACGCTGGGCGCCCAGCAGAACCTGATCGCGGCGCAGTGGGTCAGCCCGGTGCTGGCGGCGATGGTGCTGTCGATGCTGGTGACGCCGCTGATCATCGAACACAGCAACCGCATCGTCATGAAGCTGTCCGCGAGCGACTGGCTGCTGCAGTCGGTGCAGCTGACGACGATCGCGAAGAAGTCGATCAAGACCGACGCGCACGTGATCATCTGCGGCTACGGCCGCAGCGGGCAGAACCTGGCGACGCTGCTGGAGACGGAGCACATCCCCTACATGGCGCTGGACCTGGATCCGGACCGCGTGCGCCAGGCCGCCGCGGCGGGCAAGAGCGTCGTCTTCGGCGACGCGGCGCGTCTGCCCAGCCTGATCGCCGCCGGCCTGACGCGCGCAAGCGCGGTGGTCATTTCGTACCACGACACGCCGTCGGCGCTGAAGGTGCTGCACGAGGTCCGCGGCCATGCGCCGCATGTGCCGGTGGTCGTGCGCACCATCGACGACACCGACCTCGAGAAGCTGCGCGCCGCCGGCGCGACCGAAGTCGTGCCGGAAGCGATCGAGGGCTCGCTGATGCTCGCGAGCCACGCGCTCGCGCTCGTCGGCGTGCCGATGCGACGGGTGCTGCGCATCGCGCGGGACGCGCGGGATCGCCGCTACGGGTTGCTGCGCGGCTACTTCCACGGGGCCGACGACGATACGTCGGAAGAGCGCGATCAGGCCCGGCTTCAATCCATCAGCCTGCCGATGGCCAGCATCCTCGAAGGACGCACGCTCGGCGAGATCGGCCTTGTGGGATGGGGCGTCAGCGTGGTGTCCGTGCGCCGGCCCAACGGGGCCGTGAAGGACGCGAGCGATGAGCTGGTGCTACAGGGTGGGGACACCCTCGTCGTGTCAGGAACGCCTGAGGCGCTGGCGCGCGCTGAACACGGGTTGTTGGTCGGCTGAAGACCGCCCGCGTGCACAGGCCAGCGCGTTGGCCGCCATTGCAGGGGGCCACAGGCGGCAAGCGCCTGAACCCCCAGCAATGCCGTCCCCCATCAGCCCCGTCCCTTCAACGGTTTTGCTACCGAGGACTTCGGGCGAGGGCGATCTGCCGCTCGCCGAGCAATTCGGACATCACGGCCGGCATGAGCAGGCGTGAGCCCTCGTGGCTCAGGTGGCCCTGGTCGCGATAGAGCGGCACGCCGTCGCGCTCCACCTGGCACGTCGTCCCGTCGCACAGCAGCGGTTCGAAACGCAGCACCGGCAGGCGCGCGTCGGACTTCGTCAGGTCGGCGACGAAGCGGTGCTCGGCGGCCCGGCGGTGTTCATCGTCCGCCTCGTCGATCACGCAACCCGGCGTCGCGCCGATCGTCCAACGCCGCGCCTGTCGCCGCTCCAGGCAGCCCGCGATGTCGAACGGCGCCGACGGCGGCGGCGCCACCACCATCACCCGCTTGCCCATCGCGCGTAGCCGCTTCACCGTCGCGGTCATGTCGTCGAGCAGCGCCGCACGCATCGCCGCCTCGCCTCGCAGGCGCTCGCCCCCGGGGGTGCGCTGGAGCTCGTACTTCGAATCATCCAGGTACTGCGTCAGCAGGCTCGACAGGACCACCGTGTCGATCTCCGGGTGCCGCTCGATCCAACGCAGCACCGACGCGTTGAAGGCCTGGCACTGCTCGATCCACGGCGACGCGAAACTGTTGCCCCGGCCAAGGGCGGGCCGTACCGGCGTCAAGCCGGGGAAGGGGCCGCAGGACGACTTCGTCGCCTGCACCAGGCCCTGGTCGCTGGCCACGCGCACAAGGCCTGGCACCAGATGCATGGCGTAGGAGTCGCCCCACACCATCCAGCGCGCACCGGGCCGCGTACGGCAGTCCTCGCGGCCGTCGAAAGGTTCCTCCGCATCGCAGTTGGCCGACAGGCCGTAGTTGGCCTTGCGCAGTTCGACGAAGTCGATCGAGCCTGGTGCCGGCTTGTGCAGCGCCAGCCCGACGCCACCCATGGCGAGCGCCAGGGTGCCGGAGCCGAGGATGAGTGCGCCGCGTCGACCGGTCAGCAGCGCCTTGGCCGGACGCTCGACCGCGCGGTGCAGCGCCCACGCCAACGGGAACGCCACCAGCACGGCGCCGATGCGCCACGCCATCAACGCGTGCGGATCAGCCTTCAGTCCCACCCAGGCGTTGTGCAGGATCGCGATCAGCGGCCAATGCACGAGGTACAGCGCGTAGGACCAGTCGCCGATACGGATCAGCGGCGCAGCCGCGCGAGGGAGGCTCACGGGCTCGCGCAGCAGCAGGACCAGCGTCGCGAGTCCGACGACCAGCGCCGCCGGCCCGGGATGCGCGGTGCCGAACCATTGCGGCGCGGCAGGCACGACGAGGAGCAACGCCCAGGCCGGCCATGCGAGCCATCTCAACACCCGCTGCACCGGGCCCGAACCTGCGATCCCCGTCAACGCCCCGATCGAGCCGAGGCCCAGTTCCCAAGCGCGTGTCGGCAGCAGGTAGAACGCGCCGCTGGCATCGATGGGCTGCCACCAGATCAGCAGGCCGAGACTGGTGGCCGTGACCAGCAGCGCGGCGCCGGCCCGCAGTCGCGCGGGGCTGAAGAAGAGCAGCGCCGGCAGCACGAGGTAGTACTGCTCCTCGAGGGCCAGCGACCAGAAGTGCAGCAGCGGCTTGAGGTCGGACGCGCCCTGGAAGTAGCCGGTCTGCCGCCACAGCACGACGTTGTTGGCAAAGGCCAGCGCCCCGAGCAGTTGGCCGACGAAGTCGATCTGCTCGCTGCGGTTGAGCGCCCATGGCGCCGCCAGCAAGGTCGCGCCGAGCACGACATACGCGGCCGGCAGCAGACGGCGTGCGCGGCGGCCATAGAAGGCGAGGAAGGAGAAGCCGCCGCGCTGCAGCGCGCGTTGGATCAGCCCGGTGATCAGGTAACCGGAGATGACGAAGAAGATGTCGACGCCGAGGTAGCCGCCCGACGCGCCGGGGATCTGCGCGTGGTACAGCAGCACCCACAGCACCGCGATCGCGCGCAGCGCCTGGATGTCGTCGCGCAGGGGGACCTCGCCGGCCGCGTGCGGGCCATGGGGACGATGGAAGGGCGTCGGGGAGGAGCTTGTCACCAAGGCGTCAGAACGGGAGCGGAGGGAACGTCAACGAGGCGCCGCATCGCGCGACGGGCGAATTGTGGCCCGGCTCCGGCTTGCCGCCTGCGTGACAGTGTGCCCCGCGCCGTTGCGCCACACTGGCTGCCATGTTGGACACCCAGCCCCGCAGCCCGCAACGCCGCCGCATCTATCTGATGCGCCACGGCGCGGTGACCTACTTCGACGGCTCGACCGGCCGGCCGGTGCTGCCCGAGCAGGTGCGGCTCAATGACGACGGCCTCGCGCAGGCGCGGGCCGCCGGCGAGGCCTTCCGCGCCGCGGGCGTGCGCTTCGATCGCGCGATCGTCTCGGGCCTGCCGCGCACCGTCGAGACCGCGGACCTCGTGCTGCGTCATTCCGGACAGCCCGACCTGACCCCGCAGACCTGGCCCGAATGGCAGGAGATCCGCGGGGGCCGCCTCGGCGAGATCCCGGACGGGGAGCTGGCGCAGGCCTTCAACGGACTGCAGCGCAGCCCGGTCGCGGAGTCGCAACGTTTCCTCAACGGCGAGAGCGTCGGCGAGCTGCTCGACCGCGTGCTCGGCGGCGTCTCCCGCCTGCAGGCCGATCCCGACTGGGACTGCGCGCTGCTGGTGCTGCACGGCGTCGTCAACGCCGCGATCCTCTCGCACGCGGTGACCGGCGGCCAGCGCGTGATGCTGGGCAGCTGGGTCCAGTCGCCGGCCTGCATCAACGTGCTGGACGTCGCGCCACCGACCGGGGATTCGCCCGGCAGCTGGCTGCTGCGTGTCTGCAATTTCGCCCCGTCGCATCCGCTGCATGCGGATGAGCGGGCCACCACGATGGAAGCGCTGTACGCGCAGTACCTCCGCTATCGCAGCCGACGCGGCTGAAGGACCTCCCCATGAACTTCGACTACAGCCCCAAGGTGGACCAGCTGCGCGAGCGCCTGCTCGCATTCTTCGACGAGCACATCTATCCCAACGAGAAGCGCTATCACGAGGAGATCGCCGCCAACCGCCGCGGCGGCAACGCCTGGATCCCGACGAAGGTGATCGAGGAGCTCAAGCCGAAGGCGCGCGCCGCCGGCCTGTGGAACCTGTTCCTGCCGCGCTCGCCGCGCGCGCCGGAGGGCCTGTCCAACCTCGAGTACGCGCCGCTGTGCGAGATCATGGGCCGCGTGTACTGGGCACCCGAGGTCTTCAACTGCTCGGCGCCGGACACCGGCAACATGGAGACGATCGAGCGCTACGGCAGCGAGGCCCACAAGGACCGCTGGCTGGAGCCGCTGCTGCGCGGCGAGATCCGTTCCGCCTTCCTGATGACGGAGCCGGAGGTGGCCTCGTCGGACGCGACCAACATCCAGTGCCGCATCGACCGCGACGGCGACGAGTACGTCATCAACGGCACGAAGTGGTGGTCGTCCGGCGCCGGCGATCCGCGCTGCGCGCTGTACATCGTGATGGGCAAGACCAATCCCGACGCGGGACGCCATGAACAGCAGTCGATGGTGCTGGTGCCGGCCAACACGCCGGGCCTGACGGTCAAGCGCCACCTGAGCGTCTTCGGCTACGACGACGCGCCGCACGGGCACATGGAGATCGAGCTGAAGGACGTGCGCGTGCCGGTGGACCACATCCTGCTGGGCGAGGGCCGCGGCTTCGAGATCGCGCAGGGCCGCCTCGGCCCCGGACGCATCCACCACTGCATGCGCTCGATCGGCGCGGCGGAGCGGGCGCTGGAGCTGATGTGCAAGCGGGCGGTCTCGCGGGTCGCCTTCGGCAAGACGATCGCGCAGCAGACGGTGACACAGGAACGCATCGCCGAGGCGCGCTGCAGCATCGAGCAGGCCCGTCTGCTGACGCTCAAGGCGGCGTACATGATGGACACCGTCGGCAACAAGGTCGCCAAGGCCGAGATCGCGATGATCAAGATCGTGGCGCCGAGCATGGCGCTCAAGGTCATCGACTGGGCGATGCAGGTCCACGGCGGCATGGGCGTCAGCGACGACACGCCGCTGGCCTACATGTGGGCCGGCCAGCGCACGCTGCGTTTCGCCGACGGTCCGGACGAGGTCCACCGCAACTCGCTGGCGAAGCTGGAACTTTCCCGCCACATGACCCTGCCCGGCGCCGGCGACATGCCGATCACCCGCGGCGGCTGAGTCTCCCGTACACCGTCACGTAGAAAGCGTGGCATCACACCAACGGGGGGACGTCGCAGGAACCTGCTTCTCCCCCCGGAGAGCGGTTTTCATCACGGAGCCCGGTGGCTAGGATCAGCCACCCTTTTTCCGGACGCCTTCCCGCGCGCCGCTCCCGCGATGAACCGATTCGCCGAAGTCCGCACCTGGCCGCTGCTCGCGTTCGCGCTGCTGGTCGGCCTGCAGGCCATCGTGCTGACGGTGACGCTGGGCGGGTATGCCGTGGACGGCTGGCTGGCATGGGTCGGCATGGCCTCGCTGGTGCTCACGGTGGTGCTGGCCGTCGCGGTGGTGTCGACACTGGCGCGCGCGCAGGCGCGGGCGAAGCTCGCGCAGCGCACGATGGAGGAAGCCATCGACGCGCTGCCGGCCAGCGTCGAGATCTTCGACGCCGGGGACCGCCTGATCGCCTACAACAAGCGGCTGGTCGAGATCTATCCGCACATGCTGCGGCACTTCCAGCACAAGAGCACGTTCGAGGACCTGGTGCGCGAATCGCTGGCCCGCGGCGGGATCCCGGAAGCGCGCGGCCGCGAGCCCGAGTGGCTGGAGGAGCGCAAGCAGGCGCGCGGCCAGCAGATGACCCCGCTGCTGCAACGCGTGCACGACGACATGTGGCTGCGCATCTACGAATCGCGCACCCCCTCGGGCGGCATCGTCGGCGTGCGCATGGACGTGACGGACCTGATCCATGAGCAGCAGCGGCTGGCCGCCAGCCGGGCGCAGTTGCGGGCGACGATCGAATCCGCGGCCAACGGGATCCTGACGCTGGATTCGGGCGGGCACGTGCTCGAGGCCAACCCGAGCTGCGAGCTGCTGTTCGGCTTCACCGCGGCGGAACTGCAGGGCGTGCACCTCGGCATGCTGCTGGGCGCGGCGGCCGCGCCGGTGACGGCGCCTGCACCGGAACCCGGCGCGACCCCGGATGCCCCGCTGGATCCGCGCGCGCTGCTCGGCCAGCCGCGCGAGTTCACGGCGCGGCATCGCAGCGGCGAGGCGCTGCACCTGCAGCTGGCGCTCGCCGAGGTCCGCACCGAGACGATCCACCTGTACGTCTGCATCGTCACCGACCTCACCGAGCGCAAGCGCCAGGAGGAGCGGCTGCGTCGCGCCAATGAGCTGCTCGCCCGGCAGTCGACGACCGACGGCCTGACGGGCGTGGGCAACCGGCGGCTGTTCGACCAGCTGCTGCAGACGGAATGGCACCGCGCGACCCGGGCGAACCGGCCGCTGGCGCTGCTGATGGTCGACATCGACCACTTCAAGCAATACAACGACTGCTACGGCCACGTCTCCGGCGACGACTGCCTGCGACGTGTCGCCACACTGCTGCGCAGCTGCGCGGGACGAGGCGGCGAATCGGTCTGCCGCTACGGCGGCGAGGAATTCGCGGTGCTGCTGGTCGACACCGACCTGGCCGGCGCCCAGGTGGTGGCGCAACGCTGTCTGGACAGCGTGCGGCTGGCCGCGATCGAACACGTGGGCTCGCCGGTGAGACGCTCGGTGAGCCTGTCGATCGGGGTGGCGTCCTTCATCCCCCAGAACGGCGACGCGTCACAGCGCCTGATCCAGACGGCCGACGCAGCACTCTACGAAGCCAAGCAGGCGGGCCGGGCTCGCCTGATCTGCCAGCAGCAGACGGCTTGAACCGCCGGCGCCACCACGCCGCAACGGCGGCAGCGCGACAATCGCGTCCATGCCGCACGCCGACCCCACCCTGGACCCGATCGTCTTCCTGAAGCAGCAGATCCGCACCGTGCCGGACTGGCCGTCCGCGGGCGTGCAGTTCCGCGACATCACGCCGCTGCTGTCGAATCCGCGCGCCTTCCGGGTGCTGATCGACCAGTTCGTGCACCGCTACTTCGACGCCCGCCCGGATGCGATCGCCGGCCTGGATGCGCGGGGCTTCATCATCGGTTCGGTCCTGGCGTATGAGCTGAACGTCGGTTTCGTGCCGATCCGCAAGAAGGGCAAGCTGCCGTTCACGACGGTGCAGGAGACCTATGAGCTCGAGTACGGCAGCGCCACCGTGGAGATGCACACGGACGCGGTGAAGGCGGGCGATCGCGTGCTGCTGATCGACGACCTGATCGCCACCGGCGGCACGATGATGGCCGGCAAGCGCTTGCTGGAGCGCCTCGGGGCGGAGGTCATCGAAGGCGCGGCGATCGTGGATCTGCCGGAGCTGGGCGGCTCGAAGCGACTGCGCGACGGAGGGTTGAAGGTCTTCTCGCTGGTCGACTTCGACGGGCATTGAGCCCGGATCACTTGCCGATGCAGAACCTGCTGAAGATCTCCCCCAGCAGGTCGTCGGCAGTGAACGCGCCCGTGATCTCGCCGAGCGCGTCATGCGCGAGGCGCAATTCCTCCGCCATCAGATCCAGTGCCGGCGGCTGCGCCTCGGCCTGAAGCAGCGCCAGCTCGATGTGTTCGCGCGTGCGGCGCAACGCCTGCACGTGGCGCTCGCGGGCGATGAAGAGTCCTTCCGGCACTGCGTGCCAGCCGACCTGTTCCAGCAGCTTGCGACGTAACGCATCCAGGCCCTCGCCGGTCTTGGCCGACAGCGTCAGCGCCCCCGCCGGCAAGGACGCCGGTGCGTGCGCATCGGCCTTGTTGTAGATCTGCAGGATCCGCGCCGGATCGACACTCGCGAGCCGTCCGCGGATCTCGGCATCTTCCGACTCGTAGTCCGCATGGCCGACCCGCGTCAGGTCGTGCAGGAACAGCACCACGTCCGCGTCCGCGATCGCGTCCCAGCTGCGCGCCACGCCGATGCGCTCGACCTCATCCTCGGTGTCGCGCAGGCCCGCCGTGTCGCTGATGTGCAGCGGCACGCCCTCGATCTGGATCGTCTGGCTCAGCTTGTCCCGCGTCGTGCCGGGAATCGCCGTCACGATCGCCAGCTCGGCACCGGCCAACGCGTTCAGCAGCGAGCTCTTGCCGACGTTCGGCTGCCCCGCCAGCACGACCTTGATGCCCTCGCGCAGGATCGCGCCCTGCCGGCTGCGGTCGAGCAAGGCTTCCACGCGCACCAGCAGGCGGCGCAGCTTGCCCAGTGCGTCGGCCTGCTCCAGGAAGTCGATCTCTTCCTCCGGAAAATCCAAGGTCGCCTCGACGAGCATGCGCAGCTGGATCAGTCCATCGCGCAGCCCGCCGACCTCGCCGCTCAACGCGCCGGCCAGCGCACGGCCGGCACTGCGGGCGGCCGCTTCGGTGCTCGCATCGATCAGGTCGGCCACCGCCTCGGCCTGCGCCAGATCCAGCTTGCCATTCAGGAATGCTCGCCGCGTGAATTCGCCAGGCTCGGCCAGACGCATCCGCAGCGCGGGGTCGGCTTCCAGGCAGCGCGCCAGCAGCAGCTGCAGCACCACCGGACCGCCGTGCGCCTGCAGTTCCAGCACATGCTCACCGGTATACGAGTGCGGCGCCGGGAACAGCAGCGCCAGGCCGTGGTCGATCGCCTCGCCCTGCGCGCTGCGGAACGGCAGATAGGTCGCCTCGCGCGGCTTCAGCGCGCGACCGCAGATCGCCGTCACCAGCGGGGTCAGGTCTTGCGGCGCGGACACCCGCACGATGCCGACTGCGCCTCGTCCGGGCGCGGTGGCGATGGCAGCGATGGGGTCCTGGTGGCGCGACAGCATGGGCACGATTGTCTCGCAGTGCCCATGAAAAACGGCGATGCGCCCTTGGGCGGCATCGCCGTTGTCGTGAATGGCGCGGGGTAGGCCTCGTCGCCGACTCTCGTGAGCCGACGCCTGGCGCCTCCGGTTCTCCACCACCTCAAGCCGGGTGGAGAAGCGACCCCCGCATGGACCCCATTAAGCGCCCGCGAACAGGCGAAAAAAGCCCCCGGGGTGCGGGGGCTCGGGGACGCGCGTGAGGAATTGCCGAATGTCTCCCGCGCCGGTCGCCCTTATTTCTTCACGGCGGCTCCGCCGATCTGCTTGTTGATCATCCATTGCTGGGCGATCGACAGGATGTTGTTCACCAGCCAGTACAGCACCAGGCCCGACGGGAAGAAGAAGAACATCACGCTGAAGGCCAGCGGCATGATCCACATCATCTTGGCCTGCACCGGGTCGGCCGGTTGCGGGTTCAACCACACCTGCAGCAGGCTGGACGCCGTCATCAGCAGCGGCAGCGGGCCGATAGGCGCGCCGAACAGGTGACCGAACAGGCTGTCCGGCTTGGACAGGTCGTGGATCCACATCACCCACGGGGCGCCGCGCATCTCGACGCTCGACAGCAGCACCCAGTACAGCGCGATGAAGAACGGCATCTGCAGGAAGATCGGCAGGCAGCTGCCCAGCGGATTGATCTTCTCTTCCTTGTAGATGCGCATCATCTCCTGCTGCATCTGCTGCGGCTTGTCCTTGAGGCGCTCGCGCATCTCCTGGATGCGCGGGTTCACGGCCTTCATCTTGGCCATGCTGCGGTACGCGCTGGCGTTCAAGCCGTAGAAGGCGGCCTTCAGCAGCACGACCAGCAGGATGATCGCCCAGCCCCAGTTGCCCAGCAGCGTGTGCAGCACGTCCAGCAGCCAGAACAGCGGCTTGGACAGGATCTTGAAGATGCCGTAGTCCTTCACCAGCTCCAGGCCCGGGGCCAGGACTTCCAGCTTCTTCTCTTCCTGGGGACCGACGTACAGCACGTCGTCCAGCTTGGCCGACGCGCCAGGCGCGACGGTGGCGAAGTTCATCACCACGCCGGCGGTGTACAGGTTCTCGTTGAGCGGACGGACGTTGAACTCGCGCGGGCCCGCCTCGTTGCGGATCCAGGCGCTGACGAAGTAATGCTGGACCATCGCGACCCAGCCGTCCTCGGCGTTCTTCTCGTATTCGGCCTTGCCCTTCTTCAGGTCGTCGAAGGACAGCTTGTGGTACTTCGCCTTGTCCGTGTAGATCGCCGGACCGGAGAACGAGGTCGGCGCGAAGGACGGGCCGGTGTGGTCGATGTGGCCGTCACGCACCAGCTGCAGGTACAGCTGCGGCGTCAGCGGCGCGGCGCCGGTGTTGGTCACCTCGTGGTTCACGCCGATGGCGTAGTCGCCCCGCTTGAAGGTGTAGGTCTTGACCAGCTTCACGCCGCCCTGGTCGGCTTCCAGGCGCACGGTCAGCGCGTCCTGGCCGTCCTTGAGCTCGCGCGGGCCCTCGACCAGCGTCAGCACCGTCTGGTCGCTGGGCGCGTTCGGCACGTTCAGCAGGCCGGACCGGGCGCTGTAGTTGCGGACCGGATCCAGCACGACGACGTGGCCGCTGGGGTTGGTGTCGTCGGCGTGCTTGAGCAGCTCGACGCGGACCAGGCTGCCGCCGCGCGTGTCGATCGTGGCCTTGACGACGTCGGTCGTGAAGGTGACCAGCTCGTTCTTGATCGGTGCCGGGGCCGCGGCGGTGGTGCCAGCGGCAGAAGCGCCGGCAGCTGCCGGCAGCGCGGCGGCGGATGCGGCCGAGGCCGGGCCGGCCGGCGCGGTGGCGACCTTCGCAGGCCCCGGGTGGAACAGCGACGGCTGTCCGTTGTGCCGCTGCCAGCCGTCCCACAGAAGGACCAGCGACATCGTGAACACCACCCACAAGATGGTGCGGCGAATATCAGTCATGGGAAGCTTTTGGATTGGCGGTTGAAGAGGCTGCCCCCGGACGGCATCTGGACGGACGCAGCAGTCGGGTGAACAGGCGGGGCGGATTGTCGGGCACGGGATCGTGTCCGCCCAGACAGAATGGGTTGCAACGCAGGATCCGTGCGGCCGCCAGATAGGTGCCGGCGGCGGCGCCATGCTGCCGCAAGGCCTGCATCGCGTAGGCGGAGCAGGTCGGGCTGTAGCGGCAACCCGCGCGCAGCCAAGCACTGAAGAGCAACTGGTAGCCGCGCACCAGCCCCATCAGCAATCGCGTCGACAGGCTGGGGCGGGGATCCATGGCCGTTTTTCCGAACCGCGGAGCCGTCAGCCCGCGGCCGCCGGCACCGGCCCTGACGCGGGCGCCGAAGCCGGCGGTCGCGCCAGCTTGCGGGTGAGCTGCAGCAGTTCCGCGCGCGCAGCAGTGCGCAGCGCGTCCGAAGAGGCGCTGGGGAATTGCTTGCGATCGAATGGCATGCGCAGGCGCACCACCCACAGGCCGGGCGGCAGTTCAGGCAGATCGCCGAACACCGCGCGGATCTGGCGCTTCAGCAACGTCCGCGTGACGGCGCGCTTCGCGTGCCGCTTGGGTACGACGTAGCCCAGCCAGGCCCGGTCGGGCGCGGCTGGAGCCGGTGCTGCGGAAGTGGGCGGCACTGTCGCCATCGGCGTTTCATCCACAGCTTGGGGATGAATCGGTGCATCACCTGTGGACAAGTCAGCCGTTCCTGTGGATGGACGGCGCTTGGGCAGCGTGGGGCTGTCGGCCAGATGGTGCACGGCGAAGTGCGCGCTGCGTGCGCGGCTGGGCGTACCCAGCACGCGCTCGAAATCGGCCGATCGTACGACGCGGCCGATCACGGTGCGGGCAAGGACGTCTGGCGTGTCGCTCAGACGGCCAGGCGCTTGCGGCCCTTGGCGCGGCGAGCAGCGATGACGGCCTTGCCGCCACGCGTCTTCATGCGAACCAGGAAGCCGTGGGTACGGGCGCGACGGGTCTTGGAGCCTTGATAAGTGCGTTTCATGTTCAACCTCTAGGAAATCTCGGTACTTCCCGCCGCCTCGCGCCAAGGACCTGTTGGCCCATGGCACCTTGTGGCACCGCGCACGGACATCGGGGGATGTCGGAAGCCGCTCAAAAATGCGGAGGCCCAAGCAACGAACCCAGGCGAGAGTCCACGCAGCTACGTCCGGGCGTCCGGAAAACCCGCGATTACAGCAAAGATTTGCGTCAGGGTCAATCCGGATGCAGGTCGCCACGGGGATTACCAGCACTTGACCGGGGGAAAAAATCTGTGGATAACCCAGACTCCGCGGACCCGCATCGGTACAATCGGGCCGCTCGAAGAATAAGTTTTCCACAATGAGCGCAGACTTGTCAGGTGCGGCCCTGTGGCAGCGCGGTTGCGAACGCCTGGCCGCCGAACTGCCTGAACAGCAATTCAATACCTGGATCCGGCCGCTGCCCCCGCGGAGGTCGCCCAGCAGGACGAGAACGGTCACGAGGCCGTCCTGGTGTCGCTCCGCGTCCCCAACCGATTCAAGCTGGACTGGATCCGCAGCCAGTACGCCGGCCGGATCGAGGCCATCCTGACCGAACTCGCCGGCAAACCCGCGCGCCTGGAATTGTCGCTGGCGCCGCGCGAGGCCATCGCGCCGCTGCCCCGCACCTCGCCGTCCGGCATGACGATGGGCCAGGTGCTTCAGCAGCACGGCCTGCGCGGCGGCCCCGGCGCCGCGCAGCTGGCCCCCGACCACGCGGCGGTTGCCGCGCGTCCGGCCGCTGCGGCCGCGCCCGCCGCTCCGGCGACCGCCGCCAGCCTGATCCAGGGCGCGGCCCCCAACGTCCCGGCCAACCTCCCGCCCAGCGCCACGCGCCACCGCATCAACACCAGCCTGACCTTCGACACGCTGGTGCCGGGCCGCGCCAACCAGATGGCGCGCACGGCCGCCCTGCACGTCGCCGGCGCGCCGGGCCAGATGTACAACCCGCTGTTCATCTACGGCGGCGTCGGCCTGGGCAAGACCCACCTGATCCACGCCGTCGGCAACGCGCTGCTGAAGGACCGCCCCGACGCCCGCGTGCTGTACCTGCACGCGGAGCAGTTCATCTCCGACGTCGTCAAGAACTACCAGCGCAAGACCTTCGACGAGCTCAAGGCGAAGTACCACTCGCTGGACCTGCTGCTGATCGACGACGTGCAGTTCTTCGCCGGCAAGGACCGGACGCAGGAAGAATTCTTCAATGCGTTCGAGGCGCTGCTGGCCAAGCGCGCCCACATCATCATGACGTCGGACACCTACCCGAAGGGCCTGGTGGACATCGACGAGCGCCTGACCAGCCGCTTCGACGCCGGCCTGACGGTGGCGATCGAGCCGCCCGAGCTGGAGATGCGCGTCGCGATCCTGATCAAGAAGGCCGACGCCGAGAACGCGCCGATGCCCGAGGACGTCGCCTTCTTCATCGCGAAGAACGTGCGCGCCAACGTGCGGGAGCTGGAAGGCGCGCTGCGCAAGGTGCTGGCCTACAGCCGCTTCTCGCACAAGGAAATCAACATCCAGCTGGCGCGCGAGGCCCTGAAGGACCTGCTGTCGATCCAGAACCGGCAGATCTCGGTCGAGAACATCCAGAAGACCGTGGCCGACTTCTACAAGATCAAGGTCGCGGACATGTACTCGAAGAAGCGCCCGGCGAGCATCGCCCGCCCGCGCCAGATCGCGATGTACCTGGCCAAGGAACTGACGCAGAAGAGCCTGCCGGAGATCGGCGAGCTGTTCGGCGGCCGCGACCACACCACGGTGCTGCACGCGGTCCGCAAGATCGGCGGCGAGCGCCAGAAGAACACCGAGTTGAACCAGCAGTTGCACGTCCTGGAGCAAACGCTGAAGGGATGAGGAAAAACGCCTTCGCCTTCAGCGAAAATGCCGCGTTCGCCCGTACAGCCAACAGTGGAGAGAGGTTGACATGATCGTGTTGAAAGACAGCCAGGACAAAGTGCTTGCCGCGCTGCAGGCCGTGTCCGGCATCGTGGAACGGCGCCACACGCTGCCCATCCTGGCCAACGTGCTGGTCCGCAAGCAGGGCCGGCAGGTCGAGCTCACGACGAGCGACCTGGAGATCCAGGTCCGGACCACGGTCGAATTCGACGGCGACGATGGCGACTTCTCCACGACCATCGGCGCGCGCAAGCTGATCGACATCCTGCGCTCGATGCCGTCGGACCAGACGGTGAGCCTGACGTCCAACCAGAGCAAGATGACGCTGCAGGGCGGCAAGAGCCGCTTCACGCTGCAGACGCTGCCGTCGGACGACTTCCCGCTGGTGCAGGAAGCCGCCGACTTCGGGCCGGCGTTCAACGTGCCGCAGAAGACGCTGAAGGGCCTGATCAACCAGGTCCACTTCGCGATGGCGGTGCACGACATCCGCTACTACCTGAACGGCATCCTGTTCGTGGCCGAAGGCAAGATGCTGACGCTGGTCGCGACCGACGGTCACCGCCTCGCGCTGGCCCAGGCGGAGACCGACACCGAGATGCCCAAGCAGGAAGTCATCCTGCCGCGCAAGACGGTGCTGGAGCTGATGCGCCTGCTGAAGGACGGCGGCAAGGGCGACGACGAGAGCGCGCCGATCGAGATGCGCTTCGCCGGCAACCAGGCCAAGTTCAGCTTCAGCGGCATGGAATTCGTGACCAAGCTGGTCGAGGGCAAGTTCCCCGACTACAACCGCGTCATCCCGAAGAACCACCGCTTCCACGTGCTGATCGGCCGCCAGCCGCTGCTGGCGGCGCTGCAACGCGCGGCGATCCTGACCAGCGAGAAGTTCAAGGCCGTGCGCCTGTCCTTCGACCCGGGCCTGCTGTCGATCGCCTCGAGCAACGCCGAGCAGGAAGAAGCCAAGGAGGAGCTCGAGATCGACTACGGCGGCGACCAGATCGAGACCGGCTTCAACGTCACCTACCTGATGGACGTGCTGGCCAACATGTCGCAGGACATGGTGCGCGTGGACCTGAACGACAGCTCGTCGAGCGCGCTGCTCAGCATCCCCGAACACAGCGGCTTCAAGTACGTCGTCATGCCGATGCGAATCTAAGGTTGCTGCGCAACCTTCGCTCCGCAGAGCGGGCATGTTGCGCACCCCGGCCCCCGCCAAGCGGGGGTTCCAGACAGTTTGACAAACGGCCGCTCGCGGCCTTGAACAGCCTTCCGATGACCGATAACAGCACTCCTGAGAACACCCCGACGCCTGTGCCGCAGAACGACGGCGCGGGGTACGGCGAGTCCAGCATCCAGATCCTGGAAGGGCTGGAGGCGGTGCGCAAGCGCCCCGGCATGTACATCGGCGACACCTCGGACGGCACGGGTCTGCATCACCTGGTGTTCGAGGTCGTCGACAACTCGATCGACGAGGCGCTGGCCGGCTACTGCGACGACATCGTCATCACCATCCACACGGACAACTCGATCTCCGTCATCGACAACGGCCGCGGCATCCCGACCGGCGTGAAGATGGACGACAAGCACGAGCCCAAGCGCTCGGCGGCCGAGATCGCGCTGACGGAACTGCACGCGGGCGGCAAGTTCAACCAGAACAGCTACAAGGTCTCGGGCGGCCTGCACGGCGTGGGCGTGTCCTGCGTGAACGCGCTGTCCAAGACATTGCGCCTGACGGTGCGCCGTGAAGGCAAGGTCCACCAGCTGGAGTTCAAGAAGGGCTTCCCGCAGGACCGCGTGATCGAGGTCCGCGACGGCTTCGAGACCAGCCCGATGAAGATCGTCGGCGAGACCGACAAGCGCGGCACCGAGGTGCACTTCCTGCCGGACACGGAGATCTTCACGCAGAACTCCGAGTTCCATTACGACATCCTGGCCAAGCGCCTGCGCGAGCTCTCGTTCCTGAACAACGGCGTGAAGATCCGCCTGGTCGACGAGCGCAACAACAAGGAAGACAACTTCGCCTTCGCGGGCGGCGTGCGCGGCTTCGTCGAGTTCATCAACAAGGGCAAGACGCCGCTCAACCCGAACATCTTCCACGCCCAGGGCGACAAGATGTCGGACCAGAACACCAACGTCGGTGTCGAGGTGTCGATGCAGTGGAACGACGGCTTCAACGAGAGCGTCCTCTGCTTCACCAACAACATCCCGCAGCGCGACGGCGGCACCCACCTGACGGGTCTGCGCGCGGCGATGACGCGGGTGATCAACAAGTACATCGAGGACAACGAGCTGGCCAAGAAGGCCAAGGTCGACGTCACCGGCGACGACATGCGCGAGGGCCTGGCCTGCGTGATCAGCGTGAAGGTGCCGGAGCCCAAGTTCAGCTCGCAGACCAAGGACAAGCTGGTGTCGAGCGAAGTGCGCGGCCCGGTGGAAGACATCGTCGCGAGCAAGCTGACGGACTGGCTGCTGGAGAACCCGGTCGACGCCAAGATCATCTGCGGCAAGATCGTCGAGGCCGCGCGGGCGCGCGAGGCGGCGCGCAAGGCGCGCGAGATGACGCGCCGCAAGGGCGTGCTGGACGGCATGGGCCTGCCGGGCAAGCTGGCGGACTGCCAGGAGAAGGATCCGTCGCTGTGCGAGATCTACATCGTGGAGGGTGACTCCGCCGGCGGCTCCGCCAAGCAGGGCCGCGACCGGAAGTTCCAGGCCATCCTGCCGCTGCGCGGCAAGATCCTGAACGTCGAGAAGGCGCGCTACGAGAAGCTGCTGACCAGCAATGAAATCATCACGCTGATCACGGCGCTGGGCACCGGCATCGGCCGCGGCGCGGGCAGCGACGACTTCAATCCCGAGAAGCTCCGCTACCACCGCATCATCATCATGACCGACGCGGACGTGGACGGTGCGCACATCCGGACGCTGCTGCTGACCTTCTTCTACCGGCAGATGCCGGAGCTGGTCGAGCGTGGCCACATCTACATCGCGCAGCCGCCGCTGTACAAGGTCAAGGTCGGCAAGCACGAGCAGTACCTGAAGGACGGCCACGAGCTGGACGGCTTCCTGCTGAAGGTCGCGCTGAACGACGCAGAGCTGCACACGGCGGGCGTCGGCACGGGTCCGGTGCTCAAGGGCGAGCAGCTCGAGACGATGGCGCGCCAGTACGTGGCGGCGCAGAACGTGATCGAGCGCCTGTCGGCCTGGATGGACGGCGAGGCGTTGCATCTGCTGGCCTCGGGCCTGACGCTCGGCCTGGACACCAAGGAAGCGGCGGACATTTCCGCGACGGCGCTGCAGGTCGCGCTGCACGACGCGGTGGTGCATGCGGAGGTCGATCCGCGCACCGACAAGCAGTTCCTGCGCATCAGCCGCCGTCACCATGGCAACGTGCGCTCGAGCATCATCACGGCGGACTTCGTGCACGGCGCGGACTATGAAGTCCTGGCCGAGGCCGGCAAGACCTTCAAGGGTCTGGTGGGCGAGGAAGCCGTGATCCGCAAGGGCGAGGGCGAGAAGGCCAAGGAAAGCAAGGTCGCGGACTTCCGCGCCGCGATGGCCTGGCTGATGACGCAGGCCGAGTCCAGCGTCGGCCGCCAGCGCTACAAGGGCCTGGGCGAGATGAACCCCGCGCAGCTGTGGGAAACGACGATGGACCCGACGGTCCGCCGCCTCCTGCGCGTGCAGATCGAGGACGCGATCGAAGCCGACCGCGTGTTCACGATGCTGATGGGCGACGAGGTGGAACCGCGTCGCGAGTTCATCGAGCAGAACGCCCTGCGCGCGGCGAATATCGACGTGTGACGTCCCGACCTTGCGATGGTCGGCCTACGCGATTCGATCGGAATTGAATCGGAGCCCTGCTGATGGCGAACCGCGGAACTCAGTATTCGCTGTTTGAGTCGGCGGAGCCCATCGTGGTTGAAGCGCCGCCCGTCGACGAAGGCGAGCGGCGGTTCAGCGACTTCGTCGTTTACGTCGACGAGAGCGGCGACCACTCGCTCGCCAGCATTGACGTCGGATATCCGGTCTTCGTCCTGGCGCTGTGCGTGTTTCACAAGAGGCACTACAGCGAAAAGATCATCCCGGCCATCGAGAAGCTCAAGTTCAATTACTTCGGCCATGACAGCGTGGTGCTGCATGAGACCGATATCCGCAAGCAACGGGGAGACTTTGCGCTGCTGAGCCATCTGCCTCGCAGAAAAGAGTTTCTCGCCTGGCTCTTGGACATCATGGTGAAGAGCAACTTCATCTTGATCGCTTGCGTCGTCGACAAGACCCGATTGACTCGAAGCGAGGGCGAGGCGAGCAATCCTTATCACATCGCACTTGACGTCTGCCTGCAGCGTCTGGACGACTTCCTGACGGAGAAGGGTCAGCAGGACTTGCAGACCCATGTGATCGTGGAATGTCGGGGCAAGAAGGAAGACCGCGAATTGGAGCTCGAGTTCAGGCGTATCTGCGATGGGAAGGATGGTCAGGAACGCCAGCTCCCATTCCATATCGTGTTCGCCGACAAGAAGACCAATCTCGCTGGCCTGCAGTTGGCAGACTTGGTCGCACGCCCTGTCGGGCTCAACTACATCCGTCCGAACCAGTCCAATCAAGCCTTCGATGTGTTGAAGAAGAAGTTCTTCTGCGAGGGCGGACGCGCGGGAGTGGGTGCGGGATACGAGAATGTCGGGCTGGTCGTTTATCCGCCCCAAAAAGCGAAAAGCCCCGGTGAACCCACCGAGGCTGTAGCGCCGACCGGGAACCCCCAATCCACTTAGGGACGCAGTGTAGCGTATTGCGGATCTGGTTCTTAGGTAGTAACCCCAACCTGAGTTGTCAGGCGGAACTATTGAGTCTTCCTTAAAGGTTCGCCTGCCCCAATGCATGGCAACGTTGCGGTCCCCTTTTGTGACACCCACATTGCTGGCCCGCCTCGCCATGACCTCCGTCATGCGCGCCCCCTGTGAAGGGTTCAGCGGTGCCGGATGCGCACGAGACCGCTCCGTAGACTGCCCTCGTCGTCCTCCCCGGACATCCACGAGATCATCTGCATGTGCGCTCTCGCTTTCCGCTCCGCGTCACTTTCCGTGATCGCCCTGTCGCTCGGCCTGCTGGCCGCGACGCCGCCAGTCCAGGCCCAGTCGATCAGCGTCAAGCCCGGCCTGTGGGCCAGCGCGAGCGTCAACACGCTCAACGGCCGCAAGATGCCGACGATCTTCGACATCAAGGGCGCGCTCACCGCGCAGCAGAAGAGCAGCCTGTCGGCCGCGATGGCGCAGCTCGGTCTGCCCGCGGGCGGCAGTCCGCACCTGGACTGCCAGAAATCCGCCGAGTTCGCGCTCCCGAAGCCCGAGAGCGTCGAGCAATGCACCACGCAGCTCAAGCCCGCCGACGCATCCAGCGGCACCTTCACGATGAGCTGCAAGAGCGACGTCGTCAGCGGCACCGGCGCCGGGACCTACGAGGTCAAGGACAAGTCGACCGCCACGGTGAAGGTCTCCTTCAAGGGATCGACCGTGCAAGGCCAGCCGTTGAGCTATGACTCCTCGTCGGTCCACAAGTGGATCGGCAGCGACTGCGACGCGCCCCCGCCGGGTGTGGATCCTTCGCTGGCGGAATTGCTGCGCTGAGGCCGCTGCTCAAGACCCGGAACCCCGGGCGATGCGATCCAGCAGCTCACTGAGCAGCAGCCGCTCGCCGGCACTCAGCGCCGTCGTCTGATCCAGCGACGCCCGAAGCGCCGCCGCCGCCGCGCTCGGTCCCGCATCCGACACGGCCCCCGCCTCCCCGGTGATCGCGGCGATGACCGCCTCACGGGCCGCCGTGGACAACCCGGGGTCACGCTCGCCGTCCGGCTGCGACAGCAAGGTCAGCACCGTGCCGGTCCCGGCGGACTTGATCAGGTCGATGGCGCGCGCCTCACTGGTCTTCAGGCGCCCCGCCAAGGCGAGGTTCCTCACCCGTCGCTGAAGGACCGCCAATCCCGCTTGCGTGATCTCGGCGGTCGCGCCGGCCGTGCCCTGCCCGTTCAGGATCGCGAAGAGCGCCGGATGCGCGAGGCCGAAGGCCACGTGCAGGTCCCATCCCGCGCGCAGCTCCTCCAGCGGATCGGGGTCCGGCATCCTCGTCGACTTCTCGGCGACGTAGATGTTCAGCCGATGCACCGCCACGGCGTCCAGCAGCCCCCGCTTGTCGCCGAACAGCCGGTAGATCGTCGGCGCCTGCACGCCCGCGGCGGCAGCCACCGCACGCGTCGTCGCCGCTTCCTGGCCTTCCCGGTCGATCAGGGCCATGGCGGCTTCCAGGATCCGGGCCCGGTTGATGTCCGCCTGGCTGGGATCGGCGGGACTCGGATCGTCGCCCGCAGGCTGCACTCGTTTCATGGGCTCGCACGATACCTCACGATGTTTCCGCCGATAACAGCCGCTTGCTATCTTTGACTTATCAATGGCATCATTCAAATGTTATCAACGGAAACATTGATTGGATCAGCCATGTTCGTCGTCACCGGAGCCAGCGGAACGCTTGGCCGCGCCATCGTTCATCAGCTCGCGCAGCGGGTGCCCGTCGGGCGCCTCGTCGCGGTCAGCCGGAACCCCACCGCCTTGGCGGACCTCGCCGCGCTCGGCGTCGCCGTCCGCCAGGGCGACTTCGCGGATCCGCCCAGCCTGACGTCCGCCTTCAAGGAAACGAAGCAGCTGCTGTTGATCTCCTCGAATGCGAAGGCTTACGGCGGAGACTCGCTCGGACAGCATCGCGTGGCCCTCGCCGCGGCTCGGGACGCAGGGGTCGAGCGCATCGTCTACACGAGTCATATGGCCGCGAGCCATGACTCCGCCTTTCCGCCGATGCACGAGCACGCCGCCACCGAGGACATGCTTCGCGCCAGCGGGCTGGCGTGGACCGCGCTGCGCAACGGCTTCTACGGATCGAGCGGCCTGGCGATGCTGGCGGAGGGGATGCGGTCCGGTGCGTTCGACACGGCGGCCGACGGGCCGGTGTCCTGGACGGCCCATGCGGACCTTGCTGAAGCCGCGGCGCGCGTGTTGATCGACACGTCCCGGGACAGCGGCCCGACGCCGGCGCTCACCGGTCCGGAGGCGCTGGACCTGTCGGACCTGGCGGCCATCGCCTCCAGCCTCATGGGAAAACCCGTGGTCCGATGCACCCATCCCGCAGACGCACTGCGGGCCAAGCTCCAGGAAAGGGGTCTGCCTCCGGCGATCGTGGCGATCTCGCTGGGCTTCTACGACGCCGCCCGCAAGGGAGAGTTCTCGACGGTCGACCCGGCCCTGGAGCGCCTGCTCGGTCGCCCGCCGATCCGCATGCGGGACTTGATCGCGCAACAGCTCGGCCACTGAGCCTCCGAGGCGGGCACCGGGGACGAACTGCCGACCCTGCCGGCCGGCCCCGGCGAGGAGGCGATGATCATCGTTGACATATGACGATCATCATATTACACTCCGCTCCATGAACGCCTCGTCGTCCTCCCGCTCCACCCGCAAGGAAGAATCCCGCGACCGCATCCTCGACGTCGCCGCCCGCACCGTCCGCCGCGCCGGCTTCGACGGCGTGGGGGTCGCCGACGTGATGAAGCAGGCCGGGCTCACGCACGGCGGCTTCTACGCCCACTTCGCGTCCCGTGACGACCTGCTGTGCGCCGCCGCACTGCGCGCCGGACAGGACAGCCGGCAAGTGCACCACAGCCATGCCGATCGACTCGTGGCTGCCGGCGTTCCGC
The DNA here is from genome assembly GCF_050632145.1 of Roseateles chitinivorans. GTDB lineage: Bacteria > Pseudomonadota > Gammaproteobacteria > Burkholderiales > Burkholderiaceae_C > Roseateles > Roseateles chitinivorans_B. The sequence continues at coordinate 1,591,187 of NZ_CP192577.1, read as the reverse complement.
CATTCCGCGCCCTCGTGGAAACCTATCTGCATGAAAGCGGCATCGACAACATCGACTGCGGCTGCCCGGTCGCGGCGCTGGTGGCCGAAATGCCCCGCCAATCGGACGCCGTGCGCGGCCAAGGCCACGGACTGCTGCTGGGCATGCAAGGCCTCGTGCTGGATGCGCTGGGCGAAGGCGCCTCGCCGGAGTCCGCCTGGCCGATCGCCGCGACGCTGGTCGGCGCCCTCCAGATGGCCCGCGCGATCGGCGATCGGGAACAGGCGATCGCCATCCTCGACAGCACGAGGCGCGCGCTGCTGGCTCAGCACGCTGAAGCCGCCTCACAGCCCACCCGCCCGGCGCGCTGATCCCGTTTTCCATCGGGGACCTCCGGGTCCCTCTTCTTTGCCCATCAATATGACCGTCGTCATATGAAACTACGCGCCACGGCGCAGAAGGAAGTTCCATGCAGATCAAGGATGCCGTCGTCTTCATCACCGGCGCGAACCGGGGCCTCGGGCTCGAGTTCGCGAAACAGGCACTCGCACGCGGTGCGAAGAAGGTCTACGCGGCGGCCCGCGACGTCTCGACCATCACGCTGCCCGGCGTCGTGCCGGTACAGCTCGACGTGACCCAGCCGGAACAGGCCGCCGCCGCCGCGCGTGCCTGCGGCGACGTGACGCTGCTGATCAACAACGCCGGCATCGGCCGTGTCGGCGGCATCGCGGGCGACAACGCGGAGACCGTCCTGCGCGAGCAGCTCGAGACCAACCTGTTCGGCGTCTTCCACGTCGCGCGCGCGTTCGCGCCGGTGCTGGGCCGCAACGGCGGCGGCGCGATCCTGAACATGCTGTCCATCCTCAGCTGGGTGAACACGCCGATGCTCGGCGCCTACGGCGTCAGCAAGGCCGCGGCCTGGGCGCTGACCAACAGCCTGCGCGCCGAACTCGCGCCGCAGGGCACGCTGGTCGCCGGCTTCCACGGCGGCTTCATCGACACGGACATGATCCGCGACTTCGAGGTGCCCAAGGCACGTCCCGAGGACGTCGTCCGCCAGTCGCTCGACGAGATCGAACAGGGTGCCGTCGAGATCACCGTCGACGACTCGACGCGCCAGGTCAAGAAGGCGCTGTCGGACGGGGTGTACCTGATGGATCCGATGGCGCATTGAGCGCGTCGCGTGCGCCGGGGACGCTCGACTCGTCGAAGAAGTTCACGCTGAACCGGCGCCGCAGGCGGAAGCCCAGGCGCTCGTAGAGCGCGATCGCCGTGACGTTGTCGGTGAACACGTGCAGGAAGGGCGTCTCGCCGCGGCGGAAGATGCCCTGCGCGACCGCCTTCATCAGCGAGGCGGCAAAGCCGCGGCCGCGGCACGACGGATCGACGCAGACCGCGCTCACCTCGGTGAAGCCGGGCACCTTCATCCGCTCGCCCGACAGCGCCACCAGCCGCCCCTCCCGCCGGACGCCGATGTAGCGGCCCAGCTCGAGGGTGCGACGACCGAAGGGACCGGGCTGCGTCGCCCGCACGAGCGCCAGGATGTCCGGCAAGTCGGCGTCATCCAGCGTCTCCACCTCGATGTCGGGTACCGGGGTCAGTGCCTGCCGATCCACCAGCACCATCTGATCGACGGGCGCCCGCTTGAACGGTGCGAGTCCGCCGAACGGACGTTCGTCCTCCGCCACCACGAGCACGACCGGCGACGCGATGCGAAGCAGGTCCGCCAGCTGTTCGGGAGTGCCGGTCGTCGGGGGCTTCAGCGCTCCGAACGGGCCGACGTCCGGGAGGAATCGCCGTGCATCGCCTTCGCCGGTGGCGAGCCCGGTCTGCCGGCTCGTCAGCGCATGCCAGACCACGTGATCGAGCAACGGGGCGTCGAGAAGCGTCGGGACGGAAGGAATCGGCGCAGTGTTCATGCGCCTGGACTCTAGGCGCTCGGCGGGCCGGACGCCACGATCGGTCGCGACATCCCGGCGGTCATTCGCGACACGCCGGGGCGCCGCCGTCACACCACCATCACTCCGCTTTCGCGCCCGCCGCCCTGATCACCGGATCCCACTTCTTGATCTCGGAGGCCGTCTGCACGCCGAGCGCCTGCGGCTTGAGCCGGTCGCCCTGAGGTGCGACGACGCCCATCTCCTGGAAGCGCTTCGCCACGTTGGCATCGGCCAGCGCGTTGCGGAGCGCCGTGTTCAGACGCGTCACCACCGCCGCGGGCGTGCCCTTGGGCGCGTACACGCCGTGCCACACGGCCAGCTCGAAGCCCGGCAGGCCGCTTTCTGCGAAGGTGGGGACGTTCGGCAGCTGCGGCACGCGCGCCTTGGTCGCCATCGCATAGGCCTTGAGGGCCCCCGCCGCGACGTGCGGGCCCGTCGCCACCGGCTGGTCGCAGATCAGGTCGACGTTGCCGGCGATCACGTCCTGCAGCGCCGGACCCGTGCCGCGGTACGGCACCATGGTCACCGTCGTGTTCGTGGTCTGGCTGAACAGCATCGCGCAGAGGTGCGAGGTCGCGCCGACGCCCGCATGCGCGAAGCGCACCTCGCCGGGCTTGGCCTTCATCTGCTTGATGACCTCGGCGACCGTCGCCGGCGCGAAGTTCTTGTTCCCGACCAGGATCATCGGCACGTCGCCGGCCAGGCTGATCGGCACCAGGTCCTTGTTGGCGTCGAAGGTCAGCTTCGGATACAGCGCGGGCGCCGTCGCGATCCCCATGTTGTGCAGCAGCACCGTGTAGCCGTCCGGCGCGGCGCGCACCACCTTGGCCGTGCCGATCGTGCCGCCGGCGCCGCCCGCGTTCTCGACGATCACCTGCTGACCGAGGTCGCGCGTCATCGCCTCCGCGATCAGCCGGCCGATGACGTCGGTCGAGCCGCCCGTCGCGTACGGGATCACCATCGTGATCGGCTTGTCCGGATACGCCGCGGACGCCGCCGTGGCCAACGTCATCGCCGCCGTCGTCACCGTGACGGCCAGGACCTTCTTCGCAATCTGTCGCATGTCTCGCTCCAAGGGGTAAGGATGTGCGCCGCCGGTCCATCGCCGGTTGCTGCGTGTCTGTCGATGCAGGAAATGGAGAGCGTCCCGACGCGACCCGTCAGGCCGCGCCGATGCCGCCGAAGCTCATCAGCTTCAGCTCCGTGTATTCGTCCAGGCCGTGCCGGGAGCCTTCGCGCCCCAACCCGGACTGCTTGATGCCGCCGAAGGGCACCGTCTCGCTCGAGATCGCGCCGGTATTGATGCCGACCATCCCGGACTCGATCGCCTCCGCGACGCGGAAGCAGCGCGCGACGTCGCGCGAATAGAAGTAGCTCGCCAGGCCGAACTCGCTGGCGTTCGCCCAGGCGATCGCTTCGGCTTCGGTATCGAAGGCCACCAGCGGCGCGACGGGGCCGAAAGTCTCTTCGTCCAGGCAGCGCATGCCGGCCTTCACGTCGAGCAGCACGGTCGGCTGCATGAACCAGCCGGGGCCGTCGACCGCCTCGCCGCCGATGCCCAGTCGCGCGCCGCGATCCAGCGCGTCCCGGACGTGCGACAGCGCCTTGCGCCGCGCCGCCTCGTTGATCAGCGGGCCTTGCGTGACGCCCTCCTCCAGGCCGTTGCCGGTCCGCAGCCCGCGCACGCGCTCGATCAGCCGGGTCGCGAAGTCCTCATAGACGCCACGCTGCACGAACAGCCGGTTGGCGCAGACGCAGGTCTGGCCCGCGTTGCGGAATTTGGATGCGATCGCACCGTCGACGGCCGCGTCGAGGTCCGCATCGTCGAAGACGATGAAGGGCGCGTTGCCGCCGAGTTCCAGTCCCAGCTTCTTCACCGTCGGCGCGCATTGCGCCATCAGCAGCCGGCCCACCGGCGTGGAGCCGGTGAAGCTGAGCATGCGCACCGTCGGCGAGGATGTCAGCACCGCGCCGACCTCGACCGCATCGCCGACGACGACATTCAGCACGCCGACGGGGAGACCGGCTTCGAGTGCGAGGTCCGCCAGCCGCAACGCGGTCAACGGCGTCAGTTCCGACGGCTTGAGCACCATCGTGCAACCGGCCGCGAGCGCCGGCGCGACCTTGCGCGTGACCATCGCCGCCGGGAAGTTCCAGGGGGTGATCGCCGCGCACACGCCGACCGGTTCCCGCACCACCAGCTGTCGGCGATCCGACGAGGCGGCGGGGATCGTCTCGCCATGCAGCCGCCTCGCCTCCTCGGCGTAGAAGCGGAGGTAGCTCGCGGCATAGACGATCTCGGCGCGCGCTTCCGCCAGCGGCTTGCCCTGCTCCGAGACCATGACGCGTGCCAGTTCCTCGGTGCTCGCGATGACGAGCTCGAACCAGCGTTGCAGCACCTCGGCGCGGGCGTGACCGCCGCGCCGGCGCCATTCGACCTGCGCGATGCGCGCCGCTTCGACGGCCGCCTGCGCGTCCTGCGCGGAGTCCTTGCGGACTTGCGCGACGCGTTCGCCGGTGGCGGGATTGACGACGTCGAACATGGCGCTCATCGCCTCAGGCCTTGCCGACGAAGCGGTAGAGCTCGGTGTGGTCCGCGCCCGCGCCGAGCGACTCCGACGCTTCGGCGGTCATCGCATGCACGTCCTGCGCCAGCGCCATCGGCAGGCCCATCGCGCGTCCCAGCGCCGCGGCGATGCCGACATCCTTCGCCTGCAGCGCCAGCGAGAAGCCCGAGTTGAAGGCGCCGTTCAGCATGAACTGGTGGGCCTTGTTCTCGGTCGTGTTGTTGCGCCCGGTCGAGGCCTGGATCACGTCGACGATCGTGGCCGGATCGATGCCGAAGGCCTGGCCGACGTGGATCGCTTCCGCGGTGGCGATCAGGGCGGCGGCGGACAAGTAGTTGTTCAGCGCCTTCAACGCATGGCCGGCGCCGACCGGTCCGACGTGCGTGATGGCCTTGCCCAGCGTTTCCAGCACCGGACGGACGCGCTCGAAGGCCGGGACGTCCCCGCCCACCATGATGGCCAGCGTGCCCGCGACGGCCTTCTTGACGCCGCCCGAGACCGGCGCGTCGATCAGCGTGATGCCGGACGCGGCCAGGCGTTCGGCCAGGGCGCGGGTCCGGTTGGGATCGGCGGAGCTCATCTCCACGACCACCGCGCCGCGCTTGAGTTGCGAGGCCAGCGGCCCCACGACGGCGTCGACGATGTCCGAGTTCGGCAGCATGGTGATGAGGACATCGCAGGCCGCATAGTCGTCCGGGGCGCCGGCGCCACTCGCGATGCGGGTGCCGGGATGCGCCTCGGCGAAGAGGGCGGCGACCTCGGGTCGCGCGTCCTGCACGACCAGCGCATGGCCGGCGGCGTGCAGCAGGTGGGCCATGGGCGTGCCCATCATGCCCAGGCCGATGAATCCGATCTGTGTCATGGCCGCGGCTCCTCAGGCGTCCATCTCTTTGAACACCTCGGCAGCAACGCGGAACGAGTCGATCGCCGCCGGCACGCCGCAGTAGATCGCCGTCTGCAGGAAGACTTCCTTGATCTCGTCGCGCGTCAGGCCGTTGTTGATCGCGCCGCGCACGTGGAGCTTCAGCTCGTGCGGGCGGTTCAGCGCGGTGATCATGGCCAGGTTCAGGAAGGAGCGCGTGCGGCGGTCCAGGCCCGGGCGGTTCCAGACGTCGCCCCAGCAGTACTGCGTGACCAGTTCCTGCATGTCGATGTTGAAGTCGGTCGCGTTCTTGATGGAGTTGTCGACGTACTCGGCGCCGAGCACTTCGCGCCGGGTGGAGAGCCCTTGGTCGAACAGGGCCTGGTTCTTCGGGGCGTACGCACGGGTCATCGGAAACTCCTGGGAATTGGGATGGGGATGGGGATGGGGGTGGGGAAGTGACGAACGGCTCAGCGCTTCGTCGATGGCCCAATGTAGTCGGATTGTCTGACAATCTGACATTGGGAATGTGCGGATTGAAAGCGGGGCCGACGTGTTGTATGACAATCCGTCTGTATGAACATCGGGTGATCCGGACGTCCGGACATCGCCCGCCCACAGGTAGGATCCGGCCCATGAGCCTCGTGAAAGTAGCCCGGGAAGAGACGTCCTTGCGCCAGCGCGCCACGCAGGCGCTGCGCACCGCCATCCTGGACGGCGTGCTGGCGCCGGGTCAGAAACTGTCGGAGCGGGAGCTCTGCGAGAGCCTGGACGTCAGCCGCTCCTGCGTGCGCGAATCGCTGCAGCACCTGCAGGCGGAGGGGCTGATCACGATCATTCCGCACCGCGGGCCGGAGGTGACCAGCATCTCCCGCGACGAGGTGCGCGAGATCTACGAGGTCCGGGCCAGCCTCGAGAGCCTGGCCGGACGCGGCTTCGCGACGAACGCGTCGGACGCGCAGCAGGCGGCGCTGCGCGCCAAGTTGACCGAGCTGGCGCAGGCGCATGCCGCCGGCGACCGGGCCCGGATCCTCACGATCAAGAACCAGTTCTACGACATCCTGGTCGAGGGCTGCGGCAACACCGTGGCGGGTCAGATGCTGAAGCAGCTGAACAACCGGGTGACGGTGCTGCGCCGCATCTCGATGGCGCAGCCGGGACGGTTGCCCGAGACGCTGCGCGAGCTCGATGCGATCGTCACGGCGATCGAGCAGCGCGACGGCGAACTCGCCGCGCGGCTGTGCGGCGAGCATGTGAAGCAGGCGGCGGAGAACGTGCTCCGCAGCATGGGCTGAGCGCCGCCGCTCCTTCGGAAGCGGCGGCATCGTCGGGCCTCAGTCGGCGTACTGGCCCGACGCCTCGATCACCTTCTTCCAGCGCGCGACTTCGGTCTCGACGAAGTGCTTGTGGCCGGCCGGCTCCAGGCGGCCGTCGTTGACGACGCTGATGCCCAGCGCCTCCGAGCGCTTGATCAGGTCCGGGTCCTTCAGCGCCGCCTTGAGCGCGTCGTTGAGCTTCTTCAGCACCGGGGCGGGCGTGTCCTTGGGCGCGTAGAGCCCGTGCCAGACGGTCACGCTGAAGTCCTTCAGGCCGGCCTCCGACAAGGTGGGCAGCGCGGCCAGCGCCGGCAGCGTCATCCGCTGCGTGCTGGTCACCGCGTAGGCCTTGACCTTGCCGCCCTCGATCTGCGGCACGGCGTTGGTGGCCTGCTCGCACATGAGGTCGACCTGGCCGCCCATCAGGTCGGTCATCGCCGGGCCGGTGCCCTTGTACGGGACCGAGGTCAGGTTGGTCTTCAACGCCGACTGCAGCATCAGCCCGCACAGCTGCGACGCGGAGCCCACGCCGGCATGGGCCAGGTTGATCTTCGACGGATCGGCGGCGATGAACTTGCGCAGCTCGTCGAAGGTCTTGGCCGGCATCGTCGGCTTGGCGATCAGCGTGGACGGCGCCTCGTTGATCAGCCCGAGGAAGGCGAAGTCGTTGATGCCCTGGTAGGGCAGCTTGCGATAGAGCGACGGCGCGGTTGCGAAGCCAATGTGGTGCACCAGCAGCGTGTAGCCGTCGGGCGGCGCCTTGGCCACGCGCGAGGTGCCCAGCGTGCCGCCCGCGCCGCCGACGTTCTCGACGATCACGGTCTGGCCGAGCTTCTTGCGCAGCGCCTCGCCCAGGTCGCGGGCGATCTTGTCCGACGGCCCGCCGGCCGCGAACGGCACGATCAGCGTCACCGGCTTGTCCGGGAACTCGGCCCGCGCCAGCGTCGTCACGACGCCCAGCGCCACCGCGATGCCGGTCAGCGCCAGCCGTCTGCGGATCTTCTCCATGCGTGTCTCCTCGATGTCCTCTGATGGGATCTGTGGCTCTGCCCGAGGCGACCGCCCCGGCCAGCACCCATCATCGAGACCCGCGCCGCTTCACACCAATGCCGGATTTGTTGGCTTTGATGCCGCGCCGGCACTGCGGGGCGCTGCGCGACGCGCGCGTTCATGCGGCATTCATCCCGGGATCAGGTCGAAGCGCCGTTGTCTCCGGCCGCCGCCGTCCAGAACGTCTCCGCCGCCGCGCCCATGGCACCGCGGTCGCGGTGCAGGCGGATGTCGAGGTCCAGGTGCCAGTCCTTGTCCCCCGCGACCACCAGGCGCCCGGCGGCCAGGTCGTCGCCGATCAGGATCTTCGGCAGCCAGGCCACGCCGCGCCCGTCCAGCGCCATGGTGCGCAGCACCGACGCCAGGTGCGCGGTGAACACGGGCTGCACGTTGAGCCGGTCCAGCGCCGCGCCCTTCACCTCGCGCAGCACGCGTCCCAGCCCCGATTCCGAGCTGTAGGCGAGCAGCGGCACCGGGGCGCCCTTCTCCCCCTTGCCGCCCTCCAGCGGATGCGCCGGCCCGCCGGCCGCGTCGGGCGCGCAAACCGGCAGCAGCTGGTCCTGGCCGACGACCACGCAGGCGAACGCCGCTTCATCGAGCGGCCCCGCCACCTGCCGATGCCCGTGCGCGAGCACGAACTGCACCTGGCTCTGCAACAGCAGCGCCTCGCACTTCTGCTGCGTATCGGAGACGAGGTTCACCGGGCCGACGCTGGTGCGGGCCTCGAGCGCGCGCAGCCAGCGCGGCATGAACGAGAACGACAGCGCATGCGTCGCCGCGAAACGCAGCGTCTGCGAGCTGGCCTCCGCGATGGCGCGGGCCTCGCCCGGCACGCGGGCGACCTGCGCCTGCAGCTCCTGAGCGGTCTTGCGGAACCACAGGCCCGCGTCGGTCAGCCGCGCGGGCTGCGAGCTGCGGTCGAAGAGGTCCGTGCCCAGCCACTCCTCCAGCGCGCGGATGCGCCGGCTGAAGGCGGGCTGGGTCATGTGGCGCTCTTCCGCGGCGCGCGAGAAGTTGCCGCTGGCGGCCAGCACCATGAAGTCATCGATCCAGCTCAGGTTCAGCGTCATGGGGAGGGTGCGGCGGTCGTGACGGGGGAGTGGCGGCGCGGGGCGGTGCCCGCAAAGCATCAAAAGCTAAGAAAACTGAATTGGCCTCGCGAGGGGCCCGGCGGGATCATGCGACCCGTTCCCAGCCAATCCGAAGTGGAGTTCCCCGTGAAGATCGTCGAGATCCGAGAAAAGACGCTGCCGATCAGCAGCCCCATCCGCAACGCCTACATCGACTTTAGCAAGATGACCCTGAGCCTCGTGGCGGTCATCACGGATGTGATCCGCGATGGCAAGCCGGTGGTCGGCTACGGCTTCAACTCCAATGGCCGCTACGGCCAGGGCACGTTGATGCGCGAGCGCTTCATCCCGCGCATCCTGGAAGCGGATCCGGACTCGCTGCTCGACAGCCGCGGCATCCTCGACGCGCACAAGGTCTGGGACGCGATGTTCACCAACGAGAAGCCCGGTGGCCACGGCGAGCGCTCGGTGGCCATCGGCACCATCGACATGGCGGTGTGGGACGCGGTCGCCAAGATCGAAGGCAAGCCGCTGTTCCAGCTGCTGGCCGAGCGCTACGGCACCGGCACGCCGGACCGCAAGGTCTTCGTCTACGCCGCGGGCGGCTACTACTACCCGGGCCAGGACCACGGCAAGCTCAAGGACGAGATGCGCAGCTACATCGACCGCGGCTACACGGTGGTGAAGAAGAAGATCGGCGGCGCGTCGCTGGACGAGGACCTGCGCCGCATCGACTCGATCCTGAGCGTGCTCGGCGACGGCCAGAAGCTGTGCGTCGACGCCAACGGCCGCTTCGACCTGGACACGGCGATCGCCTATGCGAAGGCGCTCTCGAAGTACGACCTGTTCTGGTACGAGGAGGCCGGCGATCCGCTGGACTTCGAGCTGCAGGCGACGCTGCGCAACTACTACGCCAACCCGATGGCGACGGGCGAGAACCTGTTCTCCATGCAGGACGCGCGCAACCTGATCCGCCACGGCGGCATGCGGCCGGATCGCGACTGGCTGCAGTTCGACTGCGCGCTGAGCTACGGCCTGGTCGAGTACCTGCGCACGCTGGACATGCTCAAGGAACACGGCTGGTCCGCGAGCCGCTGCGTCCCGCACGGCGGGCACCAGATGTCGCTGAACATCGCGGCGGGCCTGGGCCTGGGCGGCAACGAGTCCTACCCCGACCTGTTCCAGCCCTTCGGCGGCTTCCCGGACGGCGTGAAGGTCGAGAACTCCCACGTCACGCTGCCTGATCTGCCGGGCATCGGGTTCGAGGGGAAATCGGATCTGTATGCGGTGATGAGGGCGCTGTCGGATTGAGTCCCGGGAGGGCCTCAGCGCCCCAGCATCACCTCGTGATGCCCCTTCCCTGCCGGGATCATCGGGAAGCAGTTCTCCGCCGGCGCGACGGCGACGTCGAGGAAATACGGCCCGTCGCTCGCCAGGCACCCGGCGAGCGCGGCGTCGAGGTCCTCGCGCCGCTCGACGCGGCTCGCCTGCCATCCGAATCCCTTCGCCACCGCGACGAAGTCCGGCATGCACGCGTTGTAGCTGTGGCTGTAGCGCTCGCCGTGGTGCAGCTCCTGCCACTGGCGCACCATGCCCATGTGCCCGTTGTTGCAGAGCACGACCTTGACCGCCGCCCGATGCTGGCGTGCCGTGGCCATCTCCTGCAGGTTCATCAGGATCGAAGCGTCGCCGCTGACGCAGACGACCAGCCGGTCCGGATGCGCCACCTGCGCGCCGATCGCGGCGGGCAGGCCATAACCCATCGTGCCGGCCCCGCCTGAGGTCAACCAGTGTCGCGGGCGCTCGAAGGCAAGGTGCTGCGCTGCCCACATCTGATGCTGGCCGACGTCGGTCGACACGATCGCGTCGCGGCCCGCCAGTTGCGCCTGCAGTCGCGTCATCAGCGCCTGCGGGGCGATCACGTCGGGGGTGTCTTCGAAAGCCAGGGAGCGCCGCGCCCGCCACGCGTCGATGCGCGCCCACCAGTCGGCGAGCCGCTCCTTCGGCATCGCGCGGCGCTCCAACGCATGGCGCAGTCGCGGCAGCAGCGCGCGCGCGTCGCCGCAGAGCGCAAGATCCGCGCGGCGGACCTTGTCGATCGATGCCGGATCGACGTCCAGGTGGATCACCCGCGCGCCGGGTGCGAAGCTGTCCAGACGGCCCGTCACCCGGTCGTCGAAGCGCGCACCCGCGCAGACGATCAGGTCCGCGTGGTGCATCGCAAGGTTGGCCTCCAGCGTGCCGTGCATGCCGAGCATGCCCAGCCACTGCGGCGACGACGCCGGCAACGCGCCCAGGCCCATCAACGTCAGCGTGCACGGCGAGCCGCTGAGGGCCACCGCCGAGGCGAACGCCGCACAGGCCGTCCCGCCGGCATTGATCAGGCCACCGCCGCCATAGAACACCGGCCGCTGCGCACTCGCGATCCAGTCCGCAGCCTGCTCGATCGCGCGCGCATCCACCGCCGGCATCTCCCTGAGCGTCTTGATCGGCCGGCTCGCGATCGATCGCGTCGGCGCCAGTTGCACATCCTTGGGCACGTCCAGCAGCACGGGTCCCGGGCGCCCGCCGCGCGCGACGTCCACGGCCTGGCGCACGCGTGCCGCCACATCATCCCCAGGACGCAGCTGCGCATTCCATTTCGTCACCGGACGCGAGATGCCGAGCGCGTCGCATTCCTGGAACGCATCCGTGCCGATCACCGCGCTGTTCACCTGCCCGCTGATGCAGAGCACGGGGACCGAGTCGCACAGGGCATCGAGCAGCCCGGTCGTCGTGTTGCTCATCCCCGGCCCCGAGGTCACCAGCACCACGCCCAGCCGTCCCGTGCTGCGCGCATACCCCTCGGCCGCGTGCACCGCCGCCTGTTCGTGGCGGACCAGGATGTGACGCAGCCGAGGCTCGCCGTGCAGCGCGTCGTAGAGCGGCAGCACCGCGCCGCCGGGATAACCGAAGACGGTGTCCACGCCGCAGGCGACCAGCGTGTCGAGCAGCGTCTGCGCGCCATTGCGCGCCATGACTTCAGGGGCGCCCAGCACGGCGCGATCGATCAATGCATTCATGCGGATCAGTATCCCGGGCCCTCCCCGGGAAGCGTTGCCGTTCTTGCCTTCTAGAATCGACGCCGCAGCAAACTTTCCTTCAATAGGGCCATGGATCAGGAAATCAAGCTCGACAAGTTCGACCGCGCCATCCTGCGGGCCTTGCAGCGCAACGCGCGCGCGAGCCTGCAGGAGGTCAGCGACGAGGTGGGGCTGACGACCTCGCCCTGCTGGACGCGCATCAAGCGCCTCGAGGAATCGGGCGTGATCGAGGGCTACACCGTCAAGGTGAACGCCGAGAAGGTCGGCCGACCGGAACAGCTGATCGTCCAGCTGACGCTGAACAAGCACACGGATGCCGCGATGGCGGAGTTCGCCCGACACCTCGAGGCGATCCCCGAGGTGATCGACGCGTACCTCGTGTCCGGCGACTACGACTACGTCCTGCGCCTGTCCGTCCGCGACACGCGCGACTACGAACGGCTGCTGCGCGAGAAGCTCTACAAGATCCCCGGTGTGCGGCACAGCAAGTCGAGCTTCGTGCTGCGTTGTCTGAAGGCGAGTTCGCTGCCGCTCTGAGGCGGGCCGTCACTTCGGCGCCCGCGTCTCCGGCACCTTCAGCAACCTCGTCATGTAGGCGCGCGACGCCGCCACGTGGCGTCGCACCGCCTCGCCGGCAATGACGGGATCGGCATGCCGGAGCGCCTGCAGCATCGCTTCGCCCTGCACCACCAGGATCTCGAGTTCGGGCGCCCACAGCGCCACCCGCGCGCGCCGGAAGGCTTCCAGCAGCCGTCCGCGCGACGCCTGCATGCGCAGCGCCTGGTCATTGCCGCCCAGGTAGCCCAGATGCGCCTGCAAGGCCTCGTCCGCCGCCAGCAGTTCCCGCACGCGGCCGAAGCGCGTGGCCTCCTCCAGCGGCCGCAGCAAGGCCGTCACGCTGGCCAGCGTCTGCGCCGAGCTGGCCCAGGCCGCCCGGCAGGCCCGCGACAGCAGCATCGACTGCAAGGCCTCGCGGACATCGAAGTATTCGTCGATGAAGCGCGCGTCGACGGCCCGCACCACCGCCCCCTTGTTCATCCGCATGTCCACCATGCCGTCGCCCTGCAGCTGCAGCAGGGCCTCGCGCACCGGCACGTTGCTGACGCTGTAGTGCACGCTCAGCTCGTGCAGCGTCAGGTGCTGCCCCAACCGCCAGCAGCCGTCCTCGATGTCGGTGCGGATCTGGTCGCGGAGCCGGAGATAGGTCGGCGTATTGATCGGCATGTTGATCGGCGTATCGATCGGGGGTGTGGAACGAACCATCGCGGCACTCCGTCCGGTGAATGTGGTGAATCACGGTTCACTCTACGGAGGAGTCGTCGGCTGTCGCCGCATTGAATCGGCCATGAATCGGCGTTTTTGCCGAAGCGCAATGAATGCGCAATGGGACATCGGATCGACTGCCTCATCGGCGCATTTGTCGCTCCGACGCCTACTGAATTGAGTCGAATCGGTCCCGAATCGAGGGCAGGGCCTGTGTCGTTTCCGCATCGGTGACCATCAAGCGCTACAGTCGCGACCGGGAGGTCTGCGACGCAGAGGCGAATGCCCGATGTCAAACACCCGAATGGAGCCCGTTGAATGGCCAAGTCCTTGAAGCAAGTCCTGTCCCAGATCGAGAAGCTGAAGAAGGAAGCCGACTCGCTGCGCGCGAAGGAGATCTCCGGCGTCGTCGCCCGCATCCGCGAGGCCATCGATCATTACGGGCTCACGGCCGAGGAGCTGTTCGGCGCCGGCGCCACCAGGCCGGCCGGCCGGGGCAGAACGGCCAAGGCCGCCAAGGCCTCCGCGGGTGCGCGCAAGGCCAAGGCCCCGCGCGGCGCGGGCGCCCCGAAGTACCACGACGGCGCCGGCCACACCTGGACCGGCGTGGGCAAGCGTCCCAACTGGTTCAAGGACGCCCTGGCCGCCGGGAAGACGGCCGAGGACCTGCTGATCGGCTGACGCGCTGATTGGCCGATCGATCGGCCAGCCGGGCGAGAGCGCCTCCCGGCGCTCTCGCCGACTCACCAGACCCGGCAGCGCTCCGCGTCGGGTCTCACCATCTTCTGCCCCGGCTTGCAGTGGAACGCCTGCTCGAACTCGGGCATGTTCACCGCGACGCCGTTGATCCGGTAGCGCCCGGGTGAATGCGGGTCGGTCAAGGCATGCACGCGCGCATATTCGGGCCGCGCGTGGCTGCAGTCCCATTGCGCGAAGCCGACGAAGAAGCGCTGCTCCGGCGTGAGCCCGTCGCGATCCGCCGGCTTGGGAGACATGTCCGCGATCTGCGCCTTCCACGCCGCGTGCGCCAGCACCAAGCCGCCCAGATCGGCGAGGTCCTCGCCCAAGGTGAGCTTGCTGTTGATGCGGATGTCGTCGACGACCACGTACTGCGCGTACTGCTTCGTCACGCAGGCGGCGCGCTGCTCGAAGGCCTGGCCGTCCTTCTTCGTCCACCAGTCGCGCAGGTTGCCCTTGGCGTCGAATTGCCGGCCTTCGTCGTCGAAGCCGTGGATCAGCTCATGCCCGATCGTGCCGCCGGTGTTGCCGTAGTTCGGCGCGTCGTCCAGCTTCGGATCGAACAACGGCGCCTGCAGCACGCCGGCCGGGAAATTGATGTCGTTCATCTGCGCGTCGTAGTACGCGTTGACCGTCTGCGGCGTCATGCCCCATTCGCCGCGGTCCAGCGGCTTGCCGATCTTCGCCAGCTGGCGCTTCAGCTCGAAATCGTTGCCGCGCATCACGTTGCCGGCGAAGTCGTCACGCGCGACGGTCAAGGCGCCGTAGTCGCGCCAGCGGTCCGGATAACCGACCTTGTTGACGATCGCGTGCAGCTTCTCCACCGCGCGCTGCTTGGTCGTCGTGCTCATCCAGCCCAGCGACTGGATGCGCGCGGCCATCGCGTCCTCGATCTGCCTGGTCATCGTCAGCGTCTTGTCCTTCAGGTCCGGACTGAAGTTGCGGGCGACGAACTCCTGACCCAGCGCCTCGCCGAGCTGGGCGTCGACCAGCTCGACACAGCGCTTCCAGCGGGCCTTGAGCTGCGGCACGCCCTGCAGCGTCTGGCCGAAGAATTCGAAGTTGGCCTGCACCGCGGCGCCGGACAGCGTCGGCGCCTGGCTGCTGACCAGCTGCCAGCGCAGGTAGTGGCGCAGGGGCGCGAGGTCGCGCTGGCGCAGCTCCTTCGACAGCGCCTTGAAGAACGCGGGCTCGGTGACGTTGTAGGCCGCCTGCGGGTCCAGGCCCAGTCCGCGCTGATACGCGGCCCAGTCGAAGCCCGGCGTCAGCGCCTGCAGGCGCGCGGCGTTCATCGGATGGAAGCCCTTGTAGGGGTCGCGCTTGTCGACGCGGCTCAGCGAGGCCCGCGCCAGCGCGGTCTCGATCGCCATCACCTGCTTGGCCTGCGCCCGGGCCGCCTCGGGCGTGTCGCCGAGCAGCTCGAAGCTGCGCGCCACGTGGGCGATGAACTGGCCGCGCAGGGCGCGCGACTTCTCGTCGGTCTTGAAGTAGTACTCGCGGTCGGGCAGGCTCAGTCCGCCGGCGTAGGCGAAGGCGATCACCCGCGTCGAATCGGCCATGTCCTGGCCCGACGTGAAGTGGAACAGCACGCGCTCGTTGTTGGTCGCCAGGTGCAGCGCGGCCAGCAGCGCCGGCAGGTCGCGGCGGTCCTTCAGCGCCTCGATGCGCGAGAGCAGCGGACGCAGCGGCGCGAGTGCATGGCGATCGGCGGCGGACTCGTCCATGCAGGCGGCGAAGTAGTCGCCCATGCGGGCCTGGCTCGCGCTGCGCTGCGGATCGGCGGCCGAGAGCTTGTCCAGGATGCCCCAGAGGTAGCGCTGGTTCTCGTTGGCCATCTTGGCGTAGACCGACCAGCGCGCCTGGTCCGGCGGGATCGGGTTGGCGGCCATCCAGCCGCCGCAGGCGTACTGGTAGAGGTCCTCGCAGGGATCGGCGCCGCGGTCCATCGCGGCGGTGTCCAGGCTCGGCGTGTAGGGCAGCTGGTCGAGCGGCCCTTCAGGCGCCGCGGCGGCGGCTGGGGTCGCTGCGGCGGGCGCCGGAGCGGCGTTCTGCGCGCGCGCGTCGGCGGCGGCGCCAAGGAAACGGCCGCGACAAGCGCGGCCGCGGCGGTGCGGGCGAGGAGGGGGAGGTCATGCTCGACGGCGGGAAGTGTGTGCTGCCGGGCATTCTCCGCCAGCCGCCCCTCCCCGCGGGGTGCCGGACGGCACCTCGGGTAGACCCGTCTTGGCAGGGGGGCCTGCGCGCGGATCAGCCCTCCTTGGGTCCGCGCACCAGCAGCACCGGCACCTCGGCGTAGCGGACGATCAGCTCGGCATCGCTGCCCAGCAGCGCACGCGACAGCCCGCGGCGGCCATGCGTGCCGAGCACGATGACGTCGCCGCCCCAGGTCTTGCATTCCTCGCCGACGAGGTCGCTGACGCGGGACGAGAGGCTCTCGCTGAGCTGCGTCGAGACCCGCAGGCCCGCCGCGACGACGGTGGCCGAGGCGTCGGCGAGCACCTTCTGGCCGCCGGCGCGGATCTGCTCGAAGTTGTCCGGCGTGATGCCGAGCCCGGCGCTGGACATCATCGCGAAGGCCTGCAGGTCCAGCGCGTGCAGCAGGCGGATCTCGCCGCCGCTGAGCTGGGCCAGCCGGATCGCCTCCGCCAGGCCGGCGTTGGAGGTGGGGCTGCCGTCGACGGGAACCAGGATCTTGGCGTACATGGTTGTCGCTCCATCGGATGGGATGAGCCCATGCTAGCCCCGGAAGCGCCGCGCGACACGGCGGACCGTGCGCGCTGCGCCGCCGGCCGTCACTGCACGCTGAAGGAGGCGAGCGCCTTCGGGAACTTGAACAGCCACAGGTGGGTGAGGCGGTCCACCTCGTTGCCGCGCGTCACGCGCGACAGCACCGCGCCGGCCGCGCAGACGCCGTCCTGGGCGATCACGCCGTTGACGTCGACCGTGCACTCGGTCGGGTCGCCGGCGACGACCTTGCCCTTGGCATCCACCAGCACCGTCTTCAGGCCGAAGTCGTTGTCGTTGATCAGCGCCAGCGTGCTGCCGTCGACGATCGCCAGGCCCTCGGCCTTCTCGGCCTTCCAGCCGGCGGCGTTCAGGTCCAGCAGCACCGTCTTCTTCAGCTTCACGACGTTCGCCCAGCTCACCGCCGAGGCGGTCACGCCGTCGATGCTGTTCTTCTCGAGCTCGATGCCGATCGCGGCGATGTCGGTGGCCGTGGCCGGCACCTCGACCAGCATCAGGAAGTTGCGCACCGCGCCGGTCGCGTCGGCCCCCTGCTCGATCACGATGAACTTGCCGTTGCCCAGCGACACCAGGTCGCCCAGCTTGGCGCTGCCGGTGCGGTTGCGGTCCCACTTCTCGCCCTTGGCGGCGAGCGGGTAGCTGAGCGGGTAGGCGTACAGCTTCGAGGTCTCGGTCTTCGGATCGAACTCGATCCAGCGCGCGAACTGCGCGAAATCGCGGACCTTCACCTTGTCGGTGGTCTTGGTGTCCTGGTCCATGTCGGCGCTGTCGACGACCTCGATGCTCTTGCCGGCGTTGTCCACCGGGTCGATCGGGCTCTGCAGGAAGCCGTGCAGCTTGCCACCGGCGACATCCATCGCCAGGCCTTCCATGCCGCGGTTGGGACGGCGGTTCTTGAGCACGTCCGGCAGCGTGCCGGCGGTCGTGCCCGGCGCATACCGCTTGATCACCTTGAAGGTCGCCGCATCGATCTTGACGATGAACGGACCGTACTCGTCGGAGGTCCAGAAGACCTTGTTGGCGTCGTCGTAGACCAGGGTCTCGCTGTCGAGGCCGTTGGCGTCGAAGGCGCCCTTGGTGCCGTCGTACTTCAGCGTGTCGGACAGCGGCACCTCGGCGCTGCTGCCGACCGCGCCGAAGGGCAGCGGACGGCCGGTGACGGCGGAGCCGTCGGCGTTCTTCAGCGGATTCAGCGCGGAGATGACCGCCCCGTCCTTGCCCAGCGTGATCACGCCGATCGACGGCGAGAAGCTCGGCGCCGGGAACATCTTCGTCGTGACGACGGCGCCGTTGTCCGGACGCGGCGCGCTCGGGCTGTCGCCGTTGGGACCGCGATCGGTGATGCCCCAGAACTCCAGCGCGCCCGCGGCGTTCTTGCCCTTGTAGACCAGGCCGGAGCCGACGGCCGGGTAGAAGCCCTTGGGGAAGTCCTTCTTCGCGTCGGCGTTGGCGCCCTCGTAGGGCACGTACTGGTTGTCGGCGGCCTTGATCTGGAACTTGGTGATCGCGACGGCGCCGCCGGCGGTGGCTTGCGTGGCGCTGCTCGTCTCGGTCCTGCCCAGCAGCGTGGCCAGCGTCGATTCGTAGTGCTCGACGGCGGCAGCGCGCCGCTTGTCGCTCATCGCGCGCGCCGCATAGGCCTGTCCGTACACGTCGGTCTGCCCGGCCGGCAGCAGCGCGGCGAAGGCCTTGTCGAAGTCCGCCGCGGCGGCGGCGAAGTCCAGCGTCTTGCCCGCCAGGGCGTCGTGCACCGCCGCCGGGATCCTGATGCCGTTGGTGGGATCGTCGTCCTCGTCCAGCGCCTGCAGGAACACCAGGCGATTGCCGAGCTTGTCGTCCGTCAACGCGGCGGAGCCGGCCAGGTCGCCGACGGAGATCGTCTCCCCGCACTTCGCGCTGCCCACGGCCACGCCACCGACGGTGAAGGAGACCGTGTCGCCGGTGGCACAGGTGAACACGCCGTTGGCGCCGGTCTTGCCGCTGGTCCCGCCCGGCGCCAGCGTGTAGCTGAAGCCTTCTACCGGCGCGTCGACCAGACGCGACTGGATCGTCGGCACCGTGGGCTGATCGTCGCCGCTGCCGCAGGCGGCGAGCGCCGCGACGGCGATCAGCGTCATCAGGGGCTGTCCCAGCCGGCGGATGCCGGCGGCCGGATGGACGGTCGTCTTCTTCATGTCGTGCTTTCGTGGATCGAGGAAGTGCGTCGCGGCCTCGCCCGACGGCACAGGGCGGCACGCTAGTCAGCGCTGATGACGAGGCTGTTAAGCGGCTTCACGAATCGACACGAATACGACACGAAGGCGGGAATTCCCCAGGCAGCGGATCAACCCCCGTCCGGAAGGGCGCCCGCGGGGCCTGCGAGGCGGGCTGCAAGCAGAAAGCCCCGGCGCCGCGTCGTCAGACGCAGTCCGGGGCTCCGGTCGGCGGGCGGCAGAGGAGGATCGCCCGTCGGCCTTGATCGGCGATCTGGATCAGCCGTTGACCTTGATGCGGTTGTTCACCGATTGCACGCCCTTGGCGGCCAGCGCCATCGAGCCCGCGCGGTCGCGCGCGGCCAGGTCCGGCGCGCTGCCGTCCAGCGTCACGTGGCCGTGCTCGGTCTCGACCTTGACGTCGAGCGCGCTCAGCTTCGGGTCGCCGGCCAGCGACGCCTTGATGGACGTCGTGATCTGCGCATCGTCGATGGCGGCGCCGGCCTTGTCGGCGGCCCGTTCCATCTTGGCGCCGGCGTTGTCCATGGCCTGCTGGGTGTCCTGCTTGGCAGCTTCGGACTTCTGCTCCATCTTGGAGATGCCGTCGTCCAGACGCTGGCCGGCGGTGCGGCCGTCATCCTCACGACCGCAGGCGGTCAGGGCGACGGCGGCCACCACGGCGGGCAGCAGCAGGGACAGGGCGGCGGGGCGGGAAGAGTGCTTCATGGCGAGGTTCCTTTCGCGGGTGCGGAACTTCCGCAAACAGTCCGCGGGTGGCCGCGGATCCATGACTTCACTCTAGGCAGCCGGCCCTGCGCAGCGGGTCGGCGACCGCCGGAAGCGCCGGTCGCCCGGCGTCCCGGCCGGACGTAGGAGCGGGCCTACAGTCGGAAAACCGCGCGGAGACACCCGACGACGGCCCGACTACAGCCCGCCGCCGGCCGGGGGCTGTCCGCCCTGCGCGGCGCCTGCGGCAGGCGCCGGCGGGGTCGAGGCCTCCGGCGGGCCCGACATGCCGGGAATCGGGAAATCGATCCGCGGGATGTCCGGCTCGTCGCGCTTGAGCGGCAGCCAGGCGCAGACCTCGGTGCCCTGCCCCGGCGCGCTGCGCAGCCGCAGCTGGCCGCGCTCGGCCTCGACGCGGAAGCGCATGCCCAGCAGCCCGTGCGAACCGAGCGCCAGGCGGCCGGGGTCGAACCCCTGACCGTTGTCGGTGACGATCACCATCGCCTGCGCGTATTCGCGCTTGAGCGTCACGGTCGCCGCGGTGGCCTGGGCGTACTTGGCGGTGTTGGTCAGCGCCTCCTGCACCAGGCGGAACGCGGTCAGCTGGGCGCTGGGCACCAGATCGACCGAGGGATCGAGTTCCACCGTGATCGGCACGCCGAGCCGCTCGGACATTTCGCGGCTGAGGATCTCCAGCGCCGGCACCAGGCCCAGCTGGTCCAGCGTCGACGGGCGCAGGTCCTCGATGATCCGCCGCTTGAGCGCGATGCCGCTGTTGAGCGTCTCCGTCAGGTGGTTGAGGCGCTGCATCAGGTCCGGCGCCCCGGCCTGGAGCTTGGGCCGCAGCCGCGCGACGTCGAGCTTGGCCGCCGTCAGCAGGGCGCCGAGTTCGTCATGCAGGTCGCGGGCGAGCCGGGCGCGCTCGTCCTCGCGCGCGGTCTGCAGATGGCGGGCCAGCTGCGTCAGCTCGGCGGTACGGCGCGACACCTCGACCTCCAGCCGGTCGCGCTCGGATCGCACCTCCTGCGCCTGCTCGGCGCGCTGGACGTCGAGCGCCCGGCTCTTGCGCACGAACAGCACGAACACGATCAGGCTCAGCAGCGTCATGCCGGCCACGCCGATGCGGCTCATCATCAGCGTGTCGTAAACCTGACCGGTGCCGAGCGCGATCCGCCGGTTCTCGTCGGTCAGCAATTCGGCCGAGCGGCGCCGGATCTGCTCCATCTGGTCGCGGCCGATGTCGGTCATCATGAGTTCGCGGCCAGCGGTTTCCCGGCCGTTCTCGTAGAGCTTGAGCACCTCCTGCAGCTCGCTCAGCTTGGCGCTGACGGCGCTGGCGATCTCCTTGCTGCGGCGCTCGGCGTCGTCGGCGCCGACCTGTGCGTACATCCGCTGCAGGGAGCTCAGGCCCTGCGAGGCGTCCTCGGCCGCGAAGCGGTAGGGATCCAGGTATTCCGGGCGGCGGGTGATCAGGTATCCCCGTTGCCCTGACTCCGCGTCGGTCACGCGGGCCATCAGCCGGAGCAGTTCCATCCGGGCCCGGCCCAGCGTGTCCAGACGGTCCATCTGCGAGACGGCGCCGAAGTAGGCCAGCTCGCTGATCAGGATCATCAACAGGGCCACGAATACGCCGAGCGGCATCGCCCACGTCTTGCGACCCAGGTTCGTGACGGTGTCCTTCAGGCTCATCCTCTACACTCCCTGAGCGATTTCGCTCACTTGACCATCGCCACCATGATCCGAATCGCCATCGTCGACGACCACGCGATTGTCCGCGCCGGGCTGCGGCAATTCCTCTCCGAACAAGTCGACCTGCGCGTCACCGGCGAAGCCGGATCGGGCCGCGAGGCGCTGGACCTCGTGCGCGCCGGCGAGCTCGACGTGATGCTGATGGACCTCTCGCTGCCCGACCAGAGCGGCGTCGAGACCCTGGCCGCCATCAAGGCCCGCAAGCCGGAACTGCCGGTGCTGATCCTCAGCGGCTTCCCGGAGACGCACTACGCGACCACGCTGCTGCGCCAGGGGGCCAGCGGCTACCTCAACAAGGAATGCGACCCGGAAGAGATCGCCACGGCGATCCGCACGGTGTTCCGCGGCCGCAAGTACATCACGCCGGCCGTGGCCGAACTGCTGGCCGAGGGCCTGGGCTCCCCGGCCGACCAGGCGGCGCACGACACGCTGTCCGAGCGCGAGCTGCAGGTCTTCCTGCGCCTGGCGCGCGGCGAGACCGTCGGTCACATCGCCGACGGCATGTCGCTGAGCGTGAAGACGGTGTCGACGTACCGGTCGCGCGTGCTGGAGAAGCTCTCGCTCAACACCAACAGCGAGCTGACGTATTACGCCCTCAAGAACGGGCTGATCGAGTAGCGGCATCGCCGGCGTCGCGGTGGGCCGCGTCGGCCAGGCCGCCGCAGTAGGCGAGCAGGTCCTCCAGCTCGGCCGATTTGTCGAACACCTTGTCGGCGCCCAGCGCGAAGCAGCGCTGGCGCATGTCCGGGGTGGCGTAGTTGCTGAGCACGACGCGGCGCGCGCCGGGCATGCGCTGGCTGGCGGCCTGCAGCACGTTGAGGCCGGTTCCCTGCGCCAGGAAGATGTCGATGATCAGCAGATCGCAGTCGGCATGCTCCTGCGACAACCAGTTCAGCGCGCCGTTCTCGTCGACCGCATGGCCGAGGACGCGCAGGTCCACCATCTCCTCGAGCGTCGCCACCAGGTTCTCCCGGATGACGGCGTTGTCCTCGACGAGGAAACAGGTGAGGGCGGCGCTGGCGGGCTGGGCGTCCATGGAAAGACTCGCGTACTGCTTGGAATCACAAGCGGGTACGCGCAAACGGACGGGTTGCCCAGGCAGACCGTCCGTTTGCGCGGTGTATCCAGGGACGGGTGGTCAGGCCGCCCTCGGACACACGATCGGTGAATCGCGTCAGCGCATCAGTTGCGGATCGCGATCTCGTTCTTGACGCGCTTCACGCCCTTGACTTCACGGGCCAGGCGTTCGGCATCGGCCTTCTCGTTGGCGTTCTTGGCGAAGCCGGACAGCATCACCTCGCCTTGCAGCGTCTCCACGTGGATGGAGCTGGCGTCGACCGACTTGGCCTCGACGAACTTGGACTTCACGGCGGTGGTGACGGCCGCGTCGTCGACGTATTCGCCGACGGAGGATTGACCGCGCGTCACGGCGCAGCCGGGCAGCAGGGTCAGGGCGCCCACAGCGGTGGCCAGGGCGAGAACGGTGGCTCGAATCATCATGTTGATCTCCTTCGATTGATGAAAAGGCTCGGACTCACGCGGCGTGGCGGTCTGACGACACGACAGCAGGGGCCGGCTCGGCGAACGTGACGGGGGCGTGATCCAGCAGATAGGGAAGCGCCGCTTCCAGACCCAGCACCGGTTCGTGGTCGCTGACCGCGGTCCATTGGACCTGGCACGCGAAGTCATGAACGTGCAAGGCGAGGGAATGGTGGTCGGCGATGCCCATCTGTCAGCTCCTTGTGCACCCCGTGGTGCGCTGGAATCAACTCTACGTATCCCGAACAGTCGACCCTGTCGTCCGCGTCCGCGATGTCTTGTAGGACAAGCGGAAATGGCAATGCCGACGGGTCGAATGAGGCGTTGTCCTACAAGGCGTCGCGCGGGCCCCCCACAGGGTGGGCGAGCCCCTGTTCTTAGGATGCAGGCATCGAACAAGAGACCTGAGACGAGAACAAGATGAACACCTTCACCGCCGCCGTTGGAAGCGCCGCCCTGGCACCGGCTCCCGCCCATCCGGACTTCCGTCCTTCCCATTGCGTGAACGCCGAGCTGCTGCTCTCCACGCCGCTGACGGTGGTGGTCAAGGCGCAGCTGTCCTACATCGACGCAGACGGCCGGGCGGACGTTCAGGAACTCGCCCTGGTGATCCCGCGCAGCCGCTGCGCCGGGGACCATCCTTACTGGCCGGCGCTGCTGTCGGCGGCGACCGAGCACTGGCAGCGCTGCCGGGGCTCGGCGCGTCACCTGTCCGCCTGCGTCGACGGCGAGTGGCAGACGGTGCTGACGGCGCAGACCACGCATTGAGATCGGGCACGCGCCGGTCTCCCTGAAGAGGCGGCGCAGGCCCCGGGCGGCTTCCTCAAGCTGCTCTAAGACAGGGCGCGGATAATCCGTCGCTGGCCGATCACCGGCCTGACGACGATGATCCGACGCCCTGCTTCCTTTTCCCCGCCGTTTTCCGCCCGCTCGCGATGGTCGCCCTGTCAGGTCTGGCCGCCACGTTGATGACCGGCTGCGGCACCTTCGGGACCAGCGCCGCCGAGCGCAAGAACTCCGTGTACCAGAACGAACGTTTCGCAGCGGATGAGACGTTCTCGCGGCTGTTCGATTCCAGCGTTCAGGACACCTGCGAGGCCGCGCGGCGTGCGCTGCTGAGCCAGGGGTACGTGATCGGCATCGCGCTGCCGGATTCGATCTCGGGCACGAAGCGCTTCCAGCCCGAGGGCGAGGTGCACGTCGAGATCAGCTTCACGGTGGTGTGCGTGCCGGAGGGCGGCAGCGGCAAGCTCGCGACGGCGTACGTGTCGGCGCTGCAGGACCGCTACAACGTCAAGCGCAGCGCGAACTCCACCAGCCTGGGCGTGAGCGCGATCGGCTCGATCTCGGTGCCGCTGTCGTCGACGTCGGAATCGCTGGTCAAGGTCGCCTCCGAAACCATCCCCGCCGGACAGTTCTACGACCGGTTCTTCGCGTTGATGCAGCGCCTGATCACGCAGCAGGGGACGGAGGACACGAGCGATCTGGACAAGACGGGCGGTTAGGGCGCTTCAGAATCGAAAGAGGGCGCCTCGATGAGCGCCCTTTGACGAATCACAGGTGACAACCCACCTACGGGTGGGCTATCTCCCCCATTCACTGTGGCGTCGATGCCTGCGGCTTTACTGCGGTCCTGGTCTTATCGATGACGAGGCCGCGGCGCTCCAGCAGCGGCTGGATCTGCGGCTCGTGGCCGACGACGCCGCGGAACAGCGTCAGCGCATCCTGGCTGCCGCCTTGCGACAGCAGCTTGGCGCGGAACGCGTCGCCCAGCTCGCGCTTCAGGCCGCCGTTGGCCTTGAACCACTGCACCGTGTTGGCGTCGAGCACCTCCGACCAGACATACGCGTAGTAGCCGGCCGCGTAGCCGCCCATGATGTGGCTGAAGTAAGGCGTGCGGTAGCGCGGCGGCACCGCGTCGTAGTCGTAGCCTTCCTCGCGCAGCGCCTTGGCCTCGAAGGCCATCACGCCGTCGGCGCCGGGCACCTGGTCCAGCGGCAGCTGGTGCCAGCGCTGGTCCAGGCTCGCGGCGCTGAGGTATTCCGTCGTCGCGAAGCCCTGGTTGAACTGCTTGGCCGCCAGCACCTTGTCCAGCAAGGCGCGCGGCATCGGCTGTCCGGTCTTGTAGTGCTTCGCGTAGTTGGCCAGCACGCTCGGCCAGTCCGCCCACATCTCGTTGACCTGCGACGGGTACTCGACGAAGTCGCGCGGCACCTTGGTGCCGGCCATGCTCGGGTACTTCACGTTCGAGAACATGCCGTGCAGCGCATGCCCGAACTCGTGGAACATCGTCGTCACCTCATCCCACGTCAGCAGCGTCGGCTTGCCGTCCGCCGGCTTCGGGATGTTGAGGTGATTCGCCACCACCGGCTTCTGGTTCATCAGCCCGCTCTGGTCGACGTAGGCGTTCATCCACGCACCGCCGCGCTTGGACGGCCGCGCGTACATGTCGGCGATGAAGATGGACAGCTGCGAGCCGTCGGCGTTGAACACGTCGTAGACCAGCACGTCCGGGTGGTAGACCGGCAGGTCGTGACGCTGCTTGAATTTCAGGCCGTACAGCTGTCCGGCCGCATAGAACACGCCGTTCTCCAGCACGTTCTTCATCTCGAGGTAGGGCTTGAGTTGCGACTCGTCGAAGCCGTACTTCTCGGCCCGCAGCTTCTCGCTGTAGAAGCTCCAGTCCCAGGCCGCCAGCTGAAAGGACGGCTCCTTCTTCGCCTTCTGCTCGCGGTCGATGATGGCCTGCAGCTCCGCGCCCTCGCGGCGCGCGGCACCGACCGCCGCCGGCGCCAGCTGGCGCAGCATGCCGTTGACGGCCTGCTGGTTGCGGGCGGTCTCGTCCTTCAGCACGAAGTCCGCATGCGTCGCGAAGCCCAGCAGCTTCGCGCGCTCGGCACGCAGCGAGACGACGCGCGACACCAGCGCGGTGTTGTCGTAGGCGTTGCCGCGCGAGCCGCGCACCACCGAGGCCTCGTGGATGCGCTGGCGCAGCGCGCGGTTCTCCAGCTGCGCCAGCACCGGCTGGCCGGTCGTGTTCAGCAGCGCGATCAGGTATTTGCCGTCCAGGCCGCGTTCCTTCGCCGCCGCGGCCGCAGCGGAGATCTGCTCGTCGCTCAGGCCCTTGAGCTCGTCGACGCTGTCGACGGTCACCGCCGAGTCGTTGACCTCGGCCAGCACGTTCTGGTTGAAGCGCGCGCCCAGCTGCGCCATCTCGGCGTTGATGGCCTTCATGCGGGCCTTGCCGTCCTCGTCCAGCTTCGCGCCGGCGCGCAGGAACTGGTTGTACTGGCGCTCGATCAGGCGCTGCTCCTGCGCGCCCAGGCCGAGCGACGCGCGACGCTGGTACAGCGACTCGATGCGCGCGAACAGCGTCGGGTTCAGCTGGATCGCGTCGCGGTGCGCGGCCAGCTTCGTCGCGTAGTCGGCCTGCAGCTTCAGGCGCGCGGGGTTGGCGTCGGCGCCGGTCAGGCTCATCAGCAGCGTGGTCGCCCGGCCCAGCGTGCGGCCGCCGCGCTCGAGCGCGACGATGGTGTTGTCGAAGGTCGGTGCCGCGGGGTTGTTCGCGATGGCGGCGACCTCGGCCAGCTGCTCGCTCATGCCCTGGTCGATCGCGGGGCCGATGTCGGCATCGGAGATCTTGTCGAAGGGCGGGTACTGCAGTGGCAGCGTGCTCGGCGCGAGCAGCAGGTTCGAGACGGCGGAGGCATCAGCCGCGGACGCGCTGGTCGAAGCGGCGGGCGCGGCGGGCGCGGCCGTCTGGGCCATCACGGGAGCGGCGAGGGCCACGGTGGCGGCCAGGACGAAGGGAATCCTCATGGGGGACGGCCCGTCTTGTGGGCGGGCGTTCGTGTTGTGCGAGTCCGTCACCTTAGCCGAAGCGCCCCTTGAAGCCGAATGCCATGGGCGCCGTCCGCCCCGTGGAGAACCCGACCCGGGACAACCCTGAGAGCCCCGCGTTCCGGGTCGCTCGGCCGTCGGTGGCGGGTCTGTCCGATTAGCATCACCGCTCATGTCCGAACGCACCTTCCACTGGGCCGTCATCGGCCCCGGCTCGATCGCGCACCGCTTCGCCGAGGCGGTCGCGCAGCTCGTCGGCTGCCGCCTCCACGCGGTCTGCGGCCGCGACGCGCAACGCGCGTCCGCCTTCGCCGAACGCTGGTCCCGACCCGGCGAGCCCGCGGTGCTCGCCCACACCGACCCCGCCGCGGTGATGAACGATCCCGACGTCGACGGCGTCTACGTCGCGACGCCGCACGGCCAGCACTACGAGTACGTCCTCGCCGCGCTCCAGGCCGGCAAGGCCGTGCTCTGCGAGAAGTCGCTGGTGCCGAACCAGGAGATGGGGCGTCGCCTGGTGCAGGCCTCGCGCACGCATCAGACCTTCCTGATGGAGGCGGTATGGACGCGCTTCCTGCCGCTGTACCAGGACCTGGCGGCCTGGCTGCGCGACGGCCGCCTCGGCGCGCTGCGCGGCATGCAATCGAGCTTCTGCTTCCCCGCGCCCTACGACCCCGACAGCCGCATCTTCAGCCCCGCGCTCGCGGGCGGCGCGTTGCTGGACGTCGGCATCTACAACCTCACCGCGACGCGCTGGGTGCTGCAGCACGCGCTCGGCGAGGTGCCGCCGCTGGTGGACCTGGCGGTGAAGGCCCGGCTCGCGCCGACCGGTGTGGATGCGGGGCTGGCGGTGACGCTCGACTTCGGCGATGGGCTGACGTCGCAGTTCCAGTGCGCCATCGACACCTTCGCGCCGAACACGATGCACATCCTCGGCGAGGCGGGCGCGATCGTGCTGCCCGAGACCTTCTGGGAAGCGACGCGTGCCCAGTGGCTGCCGGCACAGGGCCCGGGCGAGACGATCGCGCGCCCGTTCGAGATCAACGGCTTCGAGAACGAGATCCGCGAGACGATGCGCTGCGCGCGCGCCGGCGAGATCGAGAGCCCCGTGGTGCCGCATGCGGAGACGCTGGCGGTGCTCGGGTGGATGGACCGCATCCGCGCGCTGGCGGGCGTGAGATCGCCGTTCGACGATGCGTTCCCCAACAGCGCCTGAAGAGCGCCGCAAGAAAACGACCGAAGAAAGCGACGATGGAGACAAGACCTTCCGACTTCGACGACTCGATCCCGGTCCCGCTGCCGGACAGTCCGGCCCTGAGGATCGAGCGCGCGGCGCCCGACGATCTGCCGCGCATCGAGAACCTCATGCAGTTCTACAACTACGACCTGAGCGAATGGACGCCGGTGGCGTTCGCGCATGAAGGTCGTTATCAGCTGCGACCCAAGGCGCCCTACTGGGCACAGGACGACGTGCATCCGTTCCTGATCTGGGTCGGCGACGAGCTCGCCGGTTTCGCAGTGGTCGACAGGGAGTGCGAGCAACCCGACTCGGACCACAACATGGGCTATTTCTTCCTGGCGCGCGGCTACCGCGGCCACGGCCTGGCGGCGCGCGCGGCGGGAGAAGTGCTGGCGCGGTTTCCGGGGCGCTGGGAGGTCTATCACCTGATGGCCAACACGCCGGCGGCGCAGTTCTGGCCCGGCGTGATCCGCAGCCGGGCAGCCGGCGAGATCACCCGGGAGGTCCGCACCCTCCACGAGGACGAGTGCTGCCTCTATCGTTTCCTCGTTGCGCTGCCTGCGGGCGCGTGAAAAGAGAAGAGGCGCCCTGGGGCGCCTCGTCGTTCGGTCGATGTCGAGGTTGGTGTCGCCGGCCCGGTTCAGCGCAATGCCGCCGCGCGAGGTCCGGTCGTGCCGGCACTCGGCAGGCGCTTGATCAGGTGATGGAGCACCAGCGCGATCACGAGCAGCACCGTCAACCCGAAGGCCCAGGTCACCCAGACCACCGGCACGAGCCAGCCGATCGCCGAACCCGCCATCGGCGCGCCGGTGCCGGCCATCTCCAGCAGCCATTGCACGACGCCTTGCACGGCCTCCAGCAGACCGGTGTCGAGGAAGGGTTCCAGCCAGGCGGGGAACTTGAACTCCACCGCGCTCTTGCCGAGCTCGGCCGCGCGGCCGGTGGAGAGGGCCTCCACCGTCCAGCGCACCAGGCCCGCCGTGGCCCAGGCCAGTCCGCTCCAGATCAGCGCGAACAGCCCGGTCACGGACCACAGGAAGGTCTTCATCGTGTGCCTCGCCTCAATCGCTCAGGACCGGTCCGTTCAGTCGTCGCTGGAGCCGGCGAAGCCGAAGATGCTCAGCAGGCTGGTGAACAGGTTGAACAGCGAGACGAACAGGCTGACCGTGGCCATCACGTAGTTCCGCTCGCCGCCGTTCACGATCATGCTGGTGTGGAACAGGATCATGCCGGCCGACAGCAGCGCGACGACGCCCGAGACCACCACCGACAGCATCGGCAGCTGGAAGAACAGGTTGGCCAGCGACGCGAGGATCGCGATGATCATGCCGGCGAACAGGAAGCCGCCCATGAAGCTGAAGTCCTTCTTGGTCGCCAGCACGTAGGCTGACAGCACCAGGAAGGTCGCGCCGGTGGTGCCCATCGCCATGGCGATGATGCTGGCGCCGCCGGCCATCTTCAGGATCGCGCCGAGCAAGGGCCCCAGCGTGTAGCCCATGAAGCCGGTCAGCGCGAACACCAGCGGCACCGAGGCGGCGCTGTTCTGCGTCTTGTGGATCGCGAACAGCAGGCCGAAGTAGCCGATCAGCGTGATGATCATGCCCGGCGCGGGCAGCCGGTACGCGACCGCGGCGGCCGCGACGGCGCCGCTGAACAGCAGCGTCATCGACAGCAGCGCGTAGGTGTTGCGCAGCACGCGCGCCACGTCGGCGCGCTGGGTGAAGACTGAATCGCCGCCGTTGGCGGTGGCGGGCGTCCAGGCCGACGGGGACGCCGGCTGTCGTTGGAAGTCGCTCATGAAGGTTCTCCTTGGATCCGAGGGAGCCGTTGGACGTGAAGCGTGATCACACGCGTTTGGGGATTGACCTTAACGCGATCGTCACATCGAATAAACCTGCTTATTGCTCATTTTGCTGAAGCAATTTCCGTCTCCAGCTCGTTGAGATTGATGGGGGTGGCGCGACGCTCCAGCAGCTTGGCCACCAGCGGGTGGTTCTGACCCCGGCGCGAGTAGATCGCGTGCACGTCCTCGACCACCTCGGTCTGGCCCAGCAGGTGCAGGCCGGCCATCAGCGACAGGTCGTCGGCGCCCAGGCGGCTGACCGGGAACACGCCCAGGCCGCGCGCGGCGAAGACGCTCATCAGCGCGCTGTCCTCGAACTCGCCGACGATCTGCGGGCGGATGTGATGCTGTTCGAACCAGCGCTCCAGGCCCGAGCGCAGCGAGGCGTGGCGGGTCGGCAGCAGCACCGGCAGCGTCTCGAGGACGTACGGGAAGCCCTTGTTCGGCGCGCGCTTGGCACGCTCGATCAGTTCGGCCGGGCCGTACCAGTCCACCGTGGTGCTCGCCAGCAACTGGCTGGTGATGCGCAGCGTCGGGTTGACCGGCGCGGGCTGGTCGGTGAGCACCAGATCCAGGTGATGCAGCGCGAGTTCGCCGATCAGCTGGTCGACCTCGCCCTCGTGGCACACGAGGCGCAGTTGCGGCGTATCGAGCACCGGCGCCAGCAGCGCGTGTGCGGCCAGCTTCGACAGGCCGTCGGACAGGCCCACCGACAGGCGCTGCACGCGCTGCGTGGCGGCCTCGTGGACCTCGTTGGGCACCATCTGGCCGATCTGGAAGATCTCCTCCGCGCGGGCGAACGCGGCCTGGCCGGCCTCGGTCAGCACCAGGCCGCGGCCTTCGGGCTTGAGCAGCTGGTGGCCCAGCGAGCGCTCCAGCTCCCGCACCTGCGCGCTGATCGTCTGCACCGCCATGCCCAGGCGGTCGGCCGCCCGGGCGAAGCCGCCCTCCTTGGCGACGACCCAGAAGTAGTGGAGGTGACGGTAGTTGAGGGTGGACATGGCGGGGCCTCCGAAAAAGACGAACCGGGATGATAACGAACTTCGCTTAAACGGAAGTTAAGACGATCCAAGCGAAGGTTTTTCCGACAGCTTGTCGACCCGGTCAGGTGGAGTCCATGCCCCTGGCGGTTCAGTTCAGCGCGCGGTTGACGCGCATATCTTCACGCATTCTTCACGCCTCACTTCGTTTCTTGTGCGGATTGCAGTTCGGAAAAGCAGAACGCGCCGCAGGCCTCCCGGCCCCGGCGCGTTCAAGAAGTCCCGGAGGACTCGTCGGATCGGCGTCCTCAGATGGCGGCGAGGCCCGCCTTCAGGTCGTCACGCAGGTCTTCGATGTCCTCGATGCCGGCGGAGATCCGCACCAGCGAATCGGTGATGCCGAGCCGGTTGCGCGTCTCGACCGGGATGGACGCATGCGTCATCAGCGCGGGCAGCGAGATCAGGCTCTCGACGCCACCCAGGCTCTCCGCCAGCGAGAAGATCTGCACCCGCTCCAGGAAGCGGCGTGCGCCGGCCAGGTCGGTGCCGAGCTGGATGCTGATCATCCCGCCGCCGCCGCGCATCTGGCGCTTGGCCAGCGCGAGCTGCGGATGGCTTTCCAGGCCGGGGTAGTAGACGCGGCGCACCTTGGGTTGCGATTCCAGCCAGCCGGCGAGTTCCAGCGCGCTCTCGTTGTGGCGCGCCATGCGCAGCGCCAGCGTCTTCAGTCCGCGCAGCGCGAGGAAGCTGTCGAACGGGCCGGCGATCGAGCCGACGGCGTTGTGCAGGAACTCGAGCTGCTCGCGCAGCGCCGCCTGGCGCTGCTCGCCGCCGACCACCACCACGCCCGAGATCACATCGCTATGGCCGTTCAGGTACTTGGTGGCGGAGTGCATCACCGCGTCGAAGCCCAGCTCCAGCGGGCGCTGCGACCAGGGGCTGGCGAAGGTGTTGTCCGCGATGGCCAGCGCGCCGTGCTCGCGCGCGATCTTCGCCACGGCGGCCAGGTCGGTCAGCGTCAGCAGCGGGTTGCTGGGCGTCTCGATCCAGATCATCTTCGTCTCGGGACGCAGCGCGGCGCGGACGTTCTCCGGCTTGCTGCTGTCGACGTAGGTGACCTGCAGGCCGGCGCTGCGCTTGCGCACGCGCTCGAACAGGCGGTAGCTGCCGCCGTAGAGGTCATCGCCGGCGACGATGTGCGAGCCGGCATCCAGCGTGTCCAGGATCGTGGCCATCGCGGCCAGGCCCGACGAGAAGGCGTAGCCCTGCACGCCGCCTTCCAGGCTGGCGATCGCGCGCTCGTAGGCCTGGCGGGTCGGGTTGTGCGTGCGGCCGTATTCGTAGCCCTGGTGCACGCCGGGGCTCTGCTGGCGGTAGGTCGAGGTCGCGTAGATCGG
The DNA here is from genome assembly GCF_050632145.1 of Roseateles chitinivorans. Lineage (GTDB taxonomy): Bacteria > Pseudomonadota > Gammaproteobacteria > Burkholderiales > Burkholderiaceae_C > Roseateles > Roseateles chitinivorans_B. Next base: position 1,559,068 of record NZ_CP192577.1, on the reverse strand, counting down.
CGGCATCACCGCGCCGGTCGTCGGATCGGGATGCTGGCCGCCGTGGATGGCGCGCGTGTCGAAACGCAGGTCGGCGCCGTGGGAATGCTTGCTGTCTTGGTCGGAGTCGTGGCTCATGACAAGCCCTTTCGCAGGTGGTTCAAGAGATCGAAACGGGTGACGAGGCCGTGGAAGGCGTGATCGTCGGCGATCACGGCCACCAGGCCCTTGCGCAGCTGCGCGATCAGGTCGGACAGCGGCGCGCCGGGAGGCAGGGTCTGCACATCATGACTCATCGCGCTGTCCACGCTGTCCTTGAAGTGGCGCGCGTCCATGTGCATCTGGGCGAGCAGGTCGGACTCGTCGAGCAGGCCGACCAGCTTGCCGTCCTTCAGCACCGGCAGCTGCGAGACCTCGGCCTGGCGCATGCGGGAGAAGGCGGTCGCCAGCGTGTCCTCCGGGCTGACGCTGATGACGGCGCCGTCCTCGGGCAGGCGCGCGATCAGGTCGCGCAGGTCGCCCTTGGTGGCGCGCTTGAGCAGGCCCTGGTCGAACATCCACGGGTCGTTGTAGACCTTGGACAGGTAACGGGTGCCGGTGTCGCAGACCAGCGTGACGACGCGCTTGGGCGTGGTCTGCGCGCGGCAGTACTTCAGCGCCGCGGCCAGCAGCGTGCCGGTCGAGGAGCCGGCCAGGATGCCTTCGGCGCGGTACAGGTCGCGCGCGGTGGCGAAGCTTTCCTGGTCGGTGATCGAGTAGGCGTGGCGCACGCCGCTCAGGTCGGCGATCGGCGGGATGAAGTCCTCGCCGATACCTTCGACGGCCCAGGAGCCGGCCTCGCCGAAGCTGCCGGTCTCGATGAAGTCCTTGAGGATCGATCCCGCCGGATCGGCCAGCACCACATCCAGCCCCGGGCGCACCTTGGCGAAGAAGCGCGACAGGCCGGTGATCGTGCCGCCGGAGCCGACGCCACAGACCAGCGCGTCGATGCGGTGGCCGACCTGCTGCCAGATCTCGGGACCGGTCGTGGTCTCGTGGGCCAGCGGGTTGTTGGGGTTGTTGAACTGGTCGGCGTACCAGGCGCCGGGGATGTCCTGGACCAGGCGCGCGGCGCGGTCCTGGTAGTAGTCGGGATGGCCCTTGCCCACGTCGGAGCGCGTGATGTGGACCTCGGCGCCCAGCGCCTTGAGCTGCAGCACCTTCTCGGCGGACATCTTGTCCGGCACGACCAGCACGACGCGGTAGCCCTTCGCCCGCGCGACCAGCGCGAGCCCGAGGCCGGTGTTGCCGGCGGTCGCCTCGACGACGGTGCCGCCGGGCGGCAGCAGGCCGTCGCGCTCGGCGGCCTCGATCATCGACAGGCCGATGCGGTCCTTGATCGAGCCGCCGGGGTTCTGCGATTCGAGCTTCAGGAACAGCTGGCAGGGGCCGGTGTCGAGCCGGTGCACGGGGACCAGCGGCGTGTTGCCGATCAGGTCCAGCACGGCAGGGCGCTCGGGCGGCAGCTGCACGGGGTGGAAGAGGTCTCCTTGGCACTCATGGGCGCTCCTTGTGATCCTGGTGGGATGGTCGGGCGACGCGTCCGGCGGGGGTGGTGCCGGGCGCGGGCAAACCGCGTAGGTTATCCGCTGGAAGCGATGGCTTCCAAGCGCGGTTGTCGCAGCAGCTTATCCGCGGATGGCATGAGCGACCACCATCCTCACGGCAGCACCGACGCGCCGAGTTCCGGGAACACCTTGCCGACCTTGCCCATCAGGTACTCGCCGTAGGTGCCGGCGAAGACGTGGAGGTTGCTGGCATCCCAGCGCGACGCGCTGTCGTCCTCGGCCGGCGGCAGGCCGGGGATCGGCTGGACGCGACTGGTGAAGGACGGATCGAGGAACAGCGGTACGGACAGCCGGTCGTGCAGGCCGCGATTGAGCTTCACGCGATGCGGCGTGCTGCGGTAGAGCCCGGCGGTCATGCGGTCCAGCATGTCGCCGATGTTGCAGACGAAGGTGCCGGGCATCGGCGGCGCCTCGATCCAGCCGCGGCGGCCGTGGACTTCCAGCCCGCCGCTGTCGTCCTGGTAGAGCAGCGTGAGCAGGCCGTAGTCGGTGTGCTCGCCGACGCCCCACGGGGCATCGACCTCGGCCGCTTCCGGCACGACGGGATAGTTGAAGAGCCGCAGCAGCACCAGCGGGTCCGCGGTGGCGTGCGTCAGGAAGTAGGCCGGCGGCAGATCGAGGCTGAGCGCGATGCCGCCCAGCACGCGCTGGCCCACCGCGGTCACCGCGGCAAGGTACTCGAGCACCGTGTCCCTCAATCCCGGCACGTCGGGCCAGAGGTTGGCGCCGTGCAGCGGCGTGCCGGCGAGCACGCGCGGATCTTCCGGCGGCAACTCAGCACCGAGGTACAGCCCTTCCTTCCAGTCCGGACGTCCCGAGGTCAACTCGCCGCCGGCGCTGAAGTAGCCGCGCCAGGCGCGACCGCCGTCGGTCATCGGCCAGCGTTGCTTCTGCTCCTCGGGCAGCGCGAAGAACACACGTGCCAACCGGTCGAGCCGCTCGATCAACGCGGGATCGACCCCGTGATGGCTCACGTAGAAGAAGCCATGCGCGCGACAGGCCTCGCCGATCTGCACGGCCGCAAGACGGCCGCCAGGCGAGGCCGGATCGCCGGTCGCCGGGTCGTGCAGGCCGGAGATGTCGATGACGGGCACGCGGTCGTGGAGGAGGCTCATGCCTTGAGCATGCCGCAAGCGCGAATCCGAGTCGATGAAGGGGACGGTGAGGGGACGTGCGAAAGCCGCGCATGCATATGCCCATCCGTTCGTTCCGCGTGAAGCCCGGCGTTCCTAAGCTGATGTCCATCGTGAACCACCGCTCCCACAAGGACACCGACGCCATGACCCTGACCGTGACCCGCCGCGCCCTGCTCGTGATCGCCACCTCGGCCGCCATGCTGGGCATCGCCCATGCGGACCAGCTGGACGACATCAAGAAGAAGGGCGAGCTCGTGGTGGGCGTGCTCGGCACCGACGAGCCCAACAGCTTCATCGATCCGAAGACGCGCGAGATCGTCGGCTACGAGGTCGACCTGGCGAAGGCGGTCGCGCAGAAGCTCGGCGTGAAGCTGCGCCTGAAGCAGCTGGCGGTCGCGGCGCGCATCCCCGAGCTGCAGCAGGGCCACGTGGATGTGCTGGCCGCGAGCCTCACGCACAACAAGGAACGCGAGGCGGTGATCGACTTCTCGCTGACCACCTTCGTCACCGGCCAGAAGGTGCTGGTCAAGAAGGACAGCGGCATCAAGGCGCTGAACCAGCTGGCCGGCAAGAAGGTCGTGACCATCAAGGGCGGCACGCAGGAGCCCAACGTCCGCAAGGCCGTCCCGTCGGTCGACGTCGTCACCTTCGACACCGGACCGCAGGCCTTCCAGGCGCTGCAGCAGGGCAAGGGCGTGGCGTTCGTCAACGACGAGGTGTCGCTGCTGGACCAGTACGCCAAGCTCGGCCCGGCGGCGTCGCAGTACGAGATCCTGTCGGCCAACCTCAGCGTCGAACCGCTGGCGCTGGGCCTGCGCAAGGGCGAAACCAAGTTGAAGGCGCAGGTGGACGGCGCGCTGCGCGAGCTCGAGGCCAACGGCACCGCCGAGCAGCTGTTCAACAAGTGGTACGGACCGGCTACGCGTCTGAAGTTCCAGACGCGCAGCTTCAAGATCGATAGCGACCAAGTGGAGGGCTGAGCACGACCCAGATGAACTGATCTACCTTGTCATCCGATGCGAGCACGCCCCGGCTTCGGCCGGGGCGTTGTTTATTCTGGGACGCGTTGATTCCATGCCTCATCTCGATTTTTCGGTGCTGCTGCAAGGGCAGTTCCTCGACTGGCTGCTGGCCGGCGTGCGGCTGTCGCTGACGCTGACGGTGCTCGCGCTGGTGATCGCGCTGCCGCTCGGCACGCTGATCGCGCTCGCCCGCCTGGCGCCGTTCCCGCCGCTGCGCGCGCTGGCCTGGACCTACGTCGAAGCCGTGCGCAACGTGCCGCTGCTGGCGCACATGCTGTTCTGGTATTTCGCAGTGCCGGAGCTGCTGCCCGACGGCGTGAAGGCGTGGCTCTACGCCGGCAACGTCGAGGCCGCGGCGGCGCTCGCCGCGCTGGTGGTCTACACGGCGGCCTTCATGGCCGAGGACGTGCGCTCCGGGCTGCGGTCGGTGCCGCCGGGGCAATGGGAAGCCGCGAAGTCGATGGGCCTGCGCTTCGCCGGATCGGTGCGATGGGTCGTGCTCCCACAGGCGCTGCGCGCGACGGTCCCGCCGTTGATCTCTCAGACGCTGAACCTCTGGAAGAACACCAGCATCGCGACGGTAGTCGGCGCGGCTGAACTCATGTACCAGGCGCAGCGCGTGGAGTCCGCGACCTTCCGCGGCTTCGAGACCTTCGCGATGGCGACGGCGACCTACCTGGGCGTCTCGATGCTGATCACCGGCGCGGGCGTGCTGTACCAGCGGCGGTATCCAGTGCGGCCGGCCGGCCATTGAGGCGATCGTGATGACCTGGAGCACGAGGAGCGCATCGCGATGAGCATCGCCGAGATGATCGACACCTACTGGCTCTACGTGCTGGTGGGGCAGTACCCGAACGGACCGCTCGGCGGACTGGCGCTGACGGTGGTGTTGGCGGCGCTGGGGCTGCTGCTGGCCCTGCCGCTGGGCGTGCTGCTCGGCGTCGCGCGCGTGAGCCGCCGCGTCTGGCTGCGCTGGCCGGTGACCGCGCTGGTCTACGTCGTGCGCGGCACGCCGCTGCTGATGGTGGTGTTCTGGGCCTACTTCTTCCTGCCGGCGGTGACCGGTCACAAGACGGACCAGTTCAACACGATGCTGGCGGCGCTGGTGATCTTCGACGCCGCCTACCTGGCGGAGATCGTGCGCGCCGGCCTGCAGTCGCTGCCATCGGGACAGCGCCTGGCCGCGGAGGCGCTGGGCATGTCGCGGGGCCAGTCCTTGCGGCTGGTGCTGCTGCCGCAGGCGCTGCGCCACATGCTGCCCTCGCTGGTCAACCAGTTCGCCTCGACGATCAAGGAGACGTCGCTGGGCACGATCATCGGGCTGTCCGAGCTCTCCTTCATCGCCGGCCAGGTCAACGCGCAGGTGCTGGTGCAGCCGGTGGCGGTGTACGGGATGCTGGCCGGGTGCTACTTCGTGATGTGCTTCGGGCTGTCGCGACTCGCGCACGCGGTCGAGCGGAGAAGCAGCCGACAGCGCGCAACACCTGTCACCGCGCCCTCGGCGATCGATCGGTTCCACGCATTCATGCGAGGGGGACTACGGAATCCAGTGAGCGCGCTGGCAAGGAGCACAAGAACCAGTCAGTGACGGGAGCGGGTGATGGGATCAAGCTAGCGGCTCCGAAATCGAATGCGTGAACGGACGATCATGCTTGACCTCACCCTCTACCATCGAGCGCTCCAACTCTCCGACTCGCCAATGAGTCCCGAGGAGATGGTGACGCTCGCGATGAAGACCTACATCGCCATACAGGCGGCGCACCGATTGGCCGATCTCGGCGGCCGCGCACCCGACCTGCAGGACATTAAGTGCCGTTGCGCGTTTGCCGAACTTGCGGGGGCGCCGGCATGATCGATCGAGTCCTCTACCGACGCGCATTGGCCGTCGCGGATCAGCCTGTAGACAGGCAAAATTTCATCAACGTCGTCCTGCGCACTTTCATTGCCTATCAAGCACAGGCAGCCCTCTGCGAGATGGGCGGAATCGCGCCCAATCTGCCTCACATTCCCCGTCGGCGGCAGGACCCCGAAGATCCTTCAGATCTGTAGCCATGAAAGTGCTCATCGATACCTCCGTCTGGATCGACCATTTCCGCCAAAGCGATGCATCGCTTCTGCACCTGCTAACCAAGGGAGCTGCGCTTTCTCATCCCCTGATCCTCGGGGAACTACGATGCGGAAGCCTGCCGGAACCTCGCTCCAAATCCTTGGCCAGGGTCGAGCACCTGAATCACAGCGCGCCTGTGGACATTCAGGAGGTGATTGATTTGATCGAGAAGGAAAGGATTTACGGAAAGGGCTGCGGCCTGGTGGACATCGGACTGCTTGCCTCAACACTCAAGACGCCAGGGGCGCTTCTATGGGCTGCCGACCGGCGCCTAGCGGCACTGGCACGGCAACTCGGTGTTGCCTACGAAGACGCGCCACCGAGAACTGGCCGGCGATCACCGTTGCTTGCTCACCGCTGCATGCCCCACCGCGTGACCGTCGCCTTCTCGATGGTGCTGAAGACCAGGCGCTCGACGAGCCAGCCGATCAGGATGACCAAAGCCAGGCCTGCGAAGACGCGATCGGTCTGCAGTTCGTTGCGGTTCTGGAAGATGTACCAGCCCAGGCCGCCCTGGCCGGAGGACGCGCCGAAGAACAGTTCGGCGGCGATCAGGGTCCGCCACGCGAAGGCCCAGCCGACGCGCAGGCCTGACAAGATCGACGGCAGCGCCGCCGGCAGCAGGATCTGCGCGACGTAGCGCGGTCCCGTGAGTCCGTAGTTGCGACCCGCCATGCGCAGGGTCTCCGGCACGGACGAGAAACCTGCCGATGCCGCCAAGGCCAGCGGCCAGAGCACCGCGTGCACGAGCACGAAGATCAGGCTCCCCGATCCCAGCCCGAACCACAGCAGCGCCAGCGGCAGCAAGGCGATCGCCGGCAGCGGGTTGAACATCGCCGTCAGGCTCGACAGCAAGTCCCGACCCCAGCGCGACGAGGTCGCCAGCGCGGTCAGTCCGAGCGCGAGCACCACCCCCAGCGCATAACCCTGCAGCAGCAGCTTCAGAGAAATCCCCGCGCGCACCAGCAGTTCGCCGCCGTACAAACCTTCCCAGAGCGCCCGCGCCGCGGAGACGAACGAGGGGAACAACAGATCGTTGTCCGCCGCGCGCGCAGCGACTTCCCAGAGCGTGGCCAGCAGCGCCAGCAGCGCAGCCTGGCGCCAGGCGCTCGAGTCCAGCGCGCGACGCCACAGCGGCGTCGACGCCACCTGAACGGGCACGTAATCGGCGAGCGCTTCCTCACGCTCCGCGCGCAGGGGCGGATCGAGCGGCCGCTGCGTCGGCAGCACGGTGACGGTCATCGATGAATCCTCAGTTCAGGGCCACTGCGGCGGAGGCTGCCGCCGCGGTGGCTTCGGCCGCAGCCGTCGACTCCGCGATCGGCTCATCGCCGAAGAGCAGATGCTCGATGCGTTGCGCCTGCGCGGCACGCTGCGCCGGTGTCAGGCCTTGCGCGTTCAGCTCGGCGCGCACCCGTCCCGGATGCGGCGACAGCACCAGCACGCGATGCCCCACGATCAGCGCTTCCTCGATCGAGTGCGTCACGAAGAGCAGCGTGAAGCGCTCCTGTTCCCACAGCGCGAGCAGCTCGTCCTGCATCCGCCGGCGCGTCAGCGCATCGAGCGCCGCGAACGGCTCGTCCATCAGCAGCACGCGCGGCTTCATCGCCAACGCACGCGCGATCGCGACGCGCTGCTTCATCCCCCGGACAGCTGGTGCGGATACGCCGACGCGAAGTCGCTCAGCCCCACGCGGGACAACCAGTCCCGCGCACGTTCCAGCGCCTGCTTGCGCGACGCCGAGCCCGACGCGATCAGCGGGAACGCGACGTTCTCCAGCACCGTCTTCCAAGGCGGCAACTGATCGAATTCCTGGAACACCGCGATGCGGTCCGGCCCCGGTCCGCTGACCGGCTTGCCGTCGACCAGGATGCGTCCCTCCGCCGGCGTGACGAAGCCGCCGACCGCCTTCAGCAGCGAGGACTTCCCGCAGCCCGATGCGCCGAGCAACACGAAACGTTCCGACGGCAGCACGTCGAATCCGACGCGATGCGTCGCACGGACCACGCCGCGATCGCTCTTGTAGTCGAGGCTGACGCCGTCGACCCGCAAGCGCGCCTGGCGCTCCTGCGGGAGCGAACCTGCCGCGCCGTCGCACGCCTCGCAGGCGGGCACCGAGTCGAGCTGCTCCAGCACCGCGCTCATGCTCAACTGCCGGCCGCGTTGTGCGGGTCGTCGAAGAAGTAATCCTTCGCCGACGCCGGCTTGTTCTTGATCGCGCCGATGCGATGCATGAATGTCGCCAGCGCGAAGGTGTTCTGCGGCGTGATCTTGAACTGCACTTCCGGGTTCTTGATCACCTTGAGCAGCAGCTCCTTGGGCACCTTCGAGTTCTCGTTCTTGATGTAGATGTCCGCCGAGCGCTCCGGGTTCTTCGAGATGAAGTCCGCCGCCTCGGCCAGCGCGCCGATGAAGGCCTTGTAGGTCTTCGGGTTGTCGCGCCGGAACTTCTCCGTCGTGTACAGCACCGTCGCCGACGCCGGACCGCCCAGCACCTCGTAGCTGTTCAGCACGATGTGGACGTTCGGGTTGCCCGCCAGGCCCTGCTCCTGGAACGGCGGATTGCCGAAGTGCGCATTGATCTCGGTGCCGCCCTTGATCAACGCCGCCGTCGCTTCCGGATGCGGCAACGCGACCTGCAAACGGTCCAGCTTGTTGAACTGCGCGTCGCCCCAGCGCTTGGCCGAGGCCAGCTGCAGGATGCGCGACTGCACCGACACGCCCACCGCCGGCAACGCGATGCGGTCCTTGTCGCCGAAGTCGTCGATGCTCTTGACGGCGGGATTGCTGCTGGTCAGGTAGTACGGGAAGTTGCCCAGCGACGCGATGCCGCGCACGTTCTGCTTGCCCTGCGTCTTGTCCCACAGCGTCAGCAGCGGACCGACGCCCGCTCCGGCGATGTCGATGCTGCCGGACAGCAGCGCCTCGTTGATCGCCGGGCCGCCGGAGAGCTGCACGCGCTCGACCTGGATGTCGACGCCCGCGGCCTTGCCGTGTTTCTCGATCAGCTGCTGGTCCTGCGCGACGTTGAGCAGCAGGTAGACGATGCCGAACTGCTCGGCGATGCGGATCTTGCCTTCCGCGTGCGCGGAGAGCGTCGACAGCGACAGCCCGGCCGCCAGCGCGCCCGTGAGCAGGGATTTCAGGAGAGCGGGGCAGTGGGGTTTCATGCGGGGATGTCGCCTTCGATGGTGGTGCGATAGAGGTGTCGGCGCAGGTGATCGGGGCAGCCGGTGGCGAGATGCAGCAGCGAGCGGTTGTCCCAGAACACGAGGTCGTGCGGCAGCCACTGGTGGCGGTACACGATGCTCTTGCGGCTGCTGTGCTCGAAGAGCTGGGCGAGCAGGTCGCGGCTCTCGTCCTCGGGCACATCGAGGACACGCGTCGTGAAGTGCTCGCTGACGAAGAGCGCGCGGCGGCCCGTCTCCGGATGCGTGCGCACGATCGGCTGCGACGCGGGCTTCACTTCGGCGATCTGTTCAGGCGTGAGCTTCGGGCGCCACGGGTTGCGCGCGCGCAGTTCCTCGTACTTCGCGAGGTAGCTGTGCTCGGCACGCTTGCCGGCGATCGCCGTCTTCAGTGCCAGCGGCAGGCCGTCGTAGGCGTGATGCTGATTGGCGAAAAGCGTGTCGCCACCTTCCGACGGCAGCTCCTGCGCATGCAGCAGCGAGCCCAGGCTCGGACGTTCCTTGTACGAGAGGTCCGAGTGCCAGTACTGGCCCGCGTCGCCCAGTCCGACCGGCTGTCCCTGCGCGTCGCGCACGTTGGACACCTGCAGGATCTCCGGATGGCCCGCCAGCTGGAAGTTGCGCAGCACGTGGATCTGCAACGGCCCCCAGCGGCGGCTGAACGCGATGTGCTCGGCCGGCGTGATGCGCTGATCGCGGAACACCAGCACGTGGTGATCCAGATGCGCGCGGTGCAGACGCGCGAAGTCGGCGTCATTCAGCGGACGCGTCAGGTCCAGCCCCACGACCTCGGCGCCGAGCGGCTCATCGAAGGCGTTGATCTCGAACTGCTGGGACGGCGCGTCGGCGTACGCGCCGGTCGCAGCGGCCCCGGCCAGGCGGGATGCCGGGGCGGGAACCGCGGTGGAAAGGGGCGGGGCGAGGGCTGTCATGGTCGCCGACTCTAGGCACCGACCTTCCTCGCCGGAACGAAGCGGACGGCATGTCCAAGCGCGGAAACCGAATAACGGACCCGTCGAACCGGCCCCGATCCATGGATCGCCCGAATGGGCGAACACCACGCAATCCCTAGGTGCCATGCGTCATCGGGCGGAATATCCCGTTTGCAATCTGTTTACAAGTGCATGCGTATAGTGATGTGCTTCCCTGAAGGAAGTAGGGATAACAACCAGAGGAGCAGTAGCCCCGTGAAACAAGTCATCTGCGTCAAGTGGGGAACCGCGTACGGCCCTGAATACGTCAACCGCCTGTACGGCATGCTGCGTCGGCACATCACCGGCGAGTTCCGCCTGGTCTGCCTGACCGACAACGCGGAAGGCCTGCGCCCCGAGGTCGACGCCTACGATCTGCCGGAACTCGGCTGCGAGTGGCCCAAGAAGTCGATGGGCAAGTGGCGCAAGCTGGTGATGTGGAGCGCCGACATGGGCGAGAAGACCGGCCTGTCGGGCCCGGTGCTGTTCGTCGACCTGGACTCGGTGGTCGTCGACAACATCGACGGCTACTTCTCGCACGGCAACCCGGACGACGTGATCCTGGCCCGCAACTGGGCCAAGCCGATGCAACGCCTGGGCCAGACCTCGGTGTTCCGCTTCCCGATCGGCAAGTACCCGCACATCATCGAGAACTTCCGCGCCAACCCGCAGGGTGTCGCGGACAAGCACGGCTTCGAGCAGCACTGGGTGACCGCCTCGGTGCCGGGCGGCATCAAGTTCTGGCCGCACCTGTGGACGCGGCACTTCCGCCTGCACTGCCTGCCGGCGTTCCCGCTGCGCTACTTCAAGCCGGCGCGCCTGCCCTCGGGCGCGCGCATCGTGACCTTCCCCGGTGGCCCGAATCCGGCGGACGTGATGCTCGGGCGCTGGAACACGCAGGATCCGCCGCACGAGAAGCCGTGGGACCACTTCCGCGCCGCATTCGCCGGCGGCGTGAAGCATCGCTGGCGCCACCTGCGCAGCTTCGTGCTGCCGCCGCCGTGGGTGGCGCAGCACTGGGTCGAGTAACTCCCTCTGCCTCTGCCTCTCCCGCTTGCGGGACAGGGCAGGGGTGAGGGCCAGCGGCGGTGGAAGGACGGCTAATGCGGCGTGCCCGGACCCGCCGCCGGCTTCGCCAGGTCCTGGATCACCTCCAGCGCCGTCTTCACCTTGAACGGCTTGAGCATGATCCGCCGCACGTCCAGCTCCTTGTAGAGCTGCGCCGTCGACAGGTCGCAGGCTTCGGCCGTCAGCGCCACCGGCGTACCCGCCGGGCACCGCAGCGCGCCGGCGCGCACGCTCTGCAGCAGCGCCAGCGCATCCAGCCCCTGCCCGATGTCCAGCAGCAGGCCGTCCATCGGCTGGCTTTCGAGCAGCTTGTGGGCAGCCTCCAGGCTGCTCGCTTCATGGACTTCCGCGATGTTCAGCTGACGCGCCACCATCGCGACGGTGCGGCGGAACAGCGAATGCGGATCGACCAGCAGCAGGTGTCGTTGTGTGCCCGGCATCACTGGCCCTCCTCGACGGTCTGTCCCTGAAGCTCCGAGACCGCCAGGTCCCGCAGGCTCATCAGGATGGCCAGGTCGGTCGGGTCCAGCGTGCGTCGTCGCCGGTCGATCAGGCACAAGGTGCCGATGCGCACCCCGGGCGGATCTCCAGCGGTGCGCCCGCATAGAAGCGGATCTTGGGATCGCCCAGCACCATCGGGTTGTCCGAGAAGCGCGGATCCAGCGTCGCGTCCTCCACGACCATCACTTCGGAGACGTGGATCGCATGTCCGCAGAAGCTGCTCTTGCGGTCGGTCTCGCAGACCGCCAGGCCGAACCGCGCCTTGAACCACTGGCGGTTGTCGTCGACCAGGCTGATCAACGCGATCGGCACGCCGAATTCCTCGGCGGCGAACTCGACGATGCGATCGAAGCGTTCCTCGGGCGGCGTGTCCAGGATCAGCAGTTCGCGCAGCGCCTGGAGCCGGTCGGCTTCATTGTCGGGAATCGGGGCATTCATCATGGAGGCGGTTCCTCGCTCTTCCGATGTTGTTCTCTCCCTGCGCGGCCGCACAGCCGCCGCGCCGTCGAGGTACCAGACTATCCGAGTTGTCCACAGGACGCCACCCGGGTCGCCCTTGAGGGGAACGACCGCGGACCGTCAAGGGCCATCGCGGATGTCGGAGGCGTCAGGCCTTGCCTGTCCCGGCATATGACGGTCCCGCAGCAGCTTGCGACCATTGCGCATTGGCGATGCGAGGCTTCGCGGCCCAGACTCCGTTCCACGGGGCGCGCCCATGTCGCCCCCGCCGGCGGCGGCAGTATGGCCGCCGGGAAGGCATGGTGAGAGCCCAGGTCGCGACCGGGGGCCGCCCTCGGGGTCTTGGGGGAGGCGCTTCCGGCGGTGTCCGATCGCGGTCCTGGCGCTTTTCAGCTGTCTTCTGCTTCTGCCGTATTGGCGCCGTCTGCGCCTTCTGCCTTGTTCGCATATGCGTTATGCGAAATAAGCAAATGCCCAAACAATCGTTCCTGGAATAAGGACTGTTTGGCAAGCTTCGCAGCCCGACCTTCAACGTCGCCGGCCCACGCCTGCTTGCCCTGTCCGCCATGACCCAGAACAACGCCCACCAGAACACCCGCTCCCTGTTCTCCGCTTCGCGCCGCCAGGCGCTGATGCTGGCCGCGGCGGTGCCGCTGCTGGGCACGTCGATGCTGGCGACCGCGGCCGACCAGCCGACGACGCTGCTGAACGTCTCCTATGACGTGGCGCGCGAGCTCTACAAGCAGATCAATCCGGCGTTCGTCGCGTCGTACAAGGCCAAGACCGGCCAGACCATCACGGTGAACCAGTCGCACGGCGGCTCGTCCAAGCAGATCGGTTCGGTGATCGGCGGCCTCGAAGCCGACGTGGTCACGATGAACCAGGCCACCGACGTCGACACGCTGGCCGAGAAGGGCCTGACCGGAGCCGACTGGCGCAGCAAGTTCCCGAACGCCGCCGCACCCTACAGCTCGACGATGCTGTTCCTGGTCCGCAAGGGCAACCCGAAAGGCATCAAGGACTGGGCCGACCTGGCGCGTCCCGGCATCTCGGTGATCATCCCCAACCCCAAGGTGACCGGCAACGGCCGCTACGGCTACCTGGCCGCGTGGGGCAGCGTGATCGCCAAGGGCGGCACGGACGCGCAGGCCAAGGACTTCGTCGCCAAGGTGCTGGCCAACGTGCCGGTGCTGGACGGCGGCGGCCGCGGCGCGACGACCACCTTCACGCAACGCGGCATCGGCGACGTGCTGCTGACCTTCGAGTCGGAAGCCGAGCTCATCGAGAACGAATTCGGCAAGGGCAACTTCGAGGTCGTCGCGCCCAGCATCTCGATCGAAGCCGACGCACCGGTCGCGGTGGTCGACAAGGTCGCCGCCAAGCGCGGTTCCGCCGCGCTGGCCAAGGCCTATCTGGACTTCCTGTGGACGCCGGAAGGCCAGGAAATCATCGCGCAGAACAACTTCCGTCCGCGTGACGCCGCCATCTTCAAGAAGCATGAGAAGCGCTATGCGCCGATCAAGCTGTTCACCGTCGACCAGACGCTGGGCGGCTGGGCCAAGGTCGGCAAGACGCACTTCGCCGACGGCGGCACCTACGACCAGATCATGGCCGCGCGCCGTTGATCGTCCGTTCCCGTTCCTGATCCCCGAGCTCCCGACCCGACGATGAACACCGCCGTGCTCCCCGCGACGCAGGCCGCCCCCGCGCCCGCCCGCAAGCGACGCCGCGTGCTGCCCGGCTTCGCACCGACGCTGGGCTTCACGCTCTTCTACCTCTCGCTGCTGGTGCTGATCCCACTGTGCGCGGTCTTCCTGAAGTCCGCCGGCCACGGCGCCGAGGCCTTCTGGGCTGCGGCGACCTCGCCGCGCGTGCTGGCCTCGTACCGGCTGAGCTTCGGCGCGGCGCTGCTGGGCGCGTTCATCAACGTGATCTTCGGCTTCATCCTGGCCTGGTCGCTGGTGCGCTACGACTTCTGGGGCAAGAAGCTGGTGGACGCGCTGATCGACCTGCCCTTCGCGCTGCCGACCGCCGTCGCCGGCATCGCGCTGACCGCCCTCTACGCGCCCAACGGCTGGATGGGCAAGTGGCTGGAGCCGCTGGGCATCAAGGTCGCCTTCACGCCGCTGGGCGTGCTGATCGCGCTGATCTTCATCGGCCTGCCCTTCGTGGTGCGGACGGTGCAGCCGGTGCTCGAGGACCTGGACACGGAGCTCGAGGAGGCCGCCGCCTCGCTGGGCGCGCACCGCTGGCAGGCCTTCCGCCTGGTGGTGCTGCCGATGCTCACGCCGGCACTGCTGACGGGCTTCGCCCTGGCCTTCGCGCGCGCGGTCGGCGAGTACGGCTCGGTCATCTTCATCGCCGGCAACATGCCGATGGTCAGCGAGATCACCCCGCTGATGATCATCACGAAGCTCGAGCAGTACGACTACGTCGGCGCCACCGCGATCGCGGTCGTGATGCTGGTGTTCTCGTTCCTGCTGCTGCTGGGCATCAACGGACTGCAGGCCTGGAGCCTGCGTCGCAACGGTCTGGACGGGAAGCGCTGACATGGCTGGATCCGCTGCATCGCTCGGCCGGGCCCGCTCGGCCGGCCACTACCAGGGCAACCCCGCCACGGCAGAGAAGCGCTGGGTGCGCTACACGCTGCTGACGCTGGGCCTGGCCTTCTTCGCCCTGTTCCTGCTGCTGCCGCTGGCGGCCGTCTTCACCGAGGCGCTGCGCAAGGGCTGGGACACCTACCTCGCCTCGCTGATCGAGCCGGACGCGGTCTCCGCGATCAAGCTGACGCTGCTGGCGGCGGTGATCTCGGTGCCGCTGAACATCGTCTTCGGCGTCAGTGCCGCCTGGGCCATCACCAAGCACGACTTCCGCGGCAAGCAGCTGCTGATCACGCTGATCGACCTGCCGTTCTCGGTGTCGCCGGTGGTCGCGGGCCTGATCTACGTGCTGATCTTCGGCGCGCAGGGCTGGTTCGGGCCGTGGCTGCAGGCGCATGACATCAAGGTGATCTTCGCCGTGCCCGGCATCGTGCTGGCCACCGTGTTCGTGACCTTCCCCTTCGTCGCGCGGGAGCTGATCCCGCTGATGCAGGCGCAGGGTCGTGACGAGGAAGAGGCGGCCACGGTGCTCGGCGCCAGCGGCTTCCGCACCTTCTGGCATGTGACGCTGCCCAACATCAAGTGGGGCCTGCTCTACGGCGTGATCCTGTGCAACGCGCGCGCCTTCGGCGAGTTCGGCGCGGTGTCGGTGGTGTCGGGCCACATCCGCGGCCAGACCAACACGCTGCCGCTGCAGGTCGAGATCCTCTACAACGAATATCAGTTCGCCGCGGCCTTCGCGGTCGCATCGCTGCTGGCCCTGCTGGCGCTGGTGACGCTCGGGCTCAAGCAGCTCGTGGAATGGCAGGCGACGCGCAGCGTCGTGAAGGAAGAAGCATGAGCATCCAGGTCCGCAACATCCACAAGTCCTTCGGCAGCTTCACCGCGCTGGGCGACGTCAGCCTGGACTTCCCCACCGGCGAACTGACCGCGCTGCTGGGCCCGTCGGGCTGCGGCAAGACCACGCTGCTGCGCATCATCGCGGGGCTGGAGACGGCCGACCGCGGCCAGGTGCTGCTGGACGGCGCCGACGCGTCGGACACGCACGTGCGCGAGCGCGAAGTCGGCTTCGTGTTCCAGCATTACGCGCTGTTCCGCCACATGACGGTGTTCGACAACGTGGCCTTCGGGCTGCGGGTGAAGCCGCGCAAGCAGCGTCCGCCGGAAGCGGAGATCAAGCGCAAGGTGCATGAGCTGCTGCAGCTGGTGCAGCTGGACTGGCTGGCCGATCGTTATCCGCCGCAGCTGTCCGGCGGTCAGCGCCAACGGATCGCGCTGGCCCGCGCGCTGGCCGTCGAGCCGCGCGTGCTGCTGCTGGACGAGCCCTTCGGCGCGCTGGACGCGAAGGTCCGCAAGGAACTGCGCCGCTGGCTGCGCCGTCTGCACGACGAGCTGCACATCACCAGCATCTTCGTCACGCATGACCAGGAAGAAGCGCTGGAAGTCGCCGACCGTGTCGTGCTGATGGACCACGGCCGCGTGGAGCAGGTCGGCTCGCCGATCGAGGTCTACCAGCGTCCCGCAACGCCCTTCGTCTACGGCTTCCTCGGCGCGGTCAACCGCTTCGAAGGCCGCGTGGACAGCGGCATCGTGCGCGTCGGCGACCAGACGCTGGCGCAGGGTGCCGCCGCCTCGATCGAAGGCGCCCAGCAAGGACTGGTGCAGGCCTATGCGCGTCCGCACGAGCTGGTGATCATCCCGTCGCAGGACGCGCCGGGGCTGCCCGCCACCGTCGAACGCGTCCTCGCCTTCGGCGCCGCCGCGCGTGTCGAGCTGCGCGGCGCCCAGGGCGAGCATCTGGAAGCGGAACTCAGCCGCGAGCAGGCCGAGGCGCTGCAGCTGTCCGCCGGCCAGCACGTGCGCCTGCAGGCCTCGCGCCTGAGCCTGTTCGGCATCGACCAGGCCGCCTGATCGACATCGATCGACGAGCCGAAGAGCGAGCGGTCCCGCGCCCATGAACCTTCAACAGTTGCGCATCGTCCGCGAGGCGGTGCAGCAGAACTTCAACCTGACCGAGGTGGCGGCCGCGCTGTTCACTTCGCAGTCCGGGGTGAGCAAGCACATCAAGGACCTGGAGGACGAGCTCGGCGTCGAGCTCTTCCAGCGTCGCGGCAAGCGCCTGCTCGGGCTGACCGAGCCGGGCAAGGAGCTGGCGGTCGTCGTCGACCGCATGCTGCAGGACGTGCGCAACATCAAGCGCCTGGCGCAGCAGTTCAGCAGCGCCGACCAGGGCCAGCTGACGATCGCGACGACGCACACGCAGGCGCGTTATGCGCTGCCGCAGGTCGTGGCGCGCTTCAAGGCCGCGTACCCGCGCGTGCACCTGGTGCTGCACCAGGGGAGTCCGTCGGAGATCGTCTCGCTGCTGCAATCGGGCGAGGCCGACATCGGCATCGCCACCGAGGCGCTCGGCAAGGATGACGCCTTCGTCACCTTCCCGTTCTACGAGTGGCGCCACGCGGTGGTCGTGCCGGAAGGGCATGCGCTGACGCGCCAGCCGCTGACGCTGGAAGGCCTCGCCGAGCAGCCGCTGATCACGTACCACGAGGGCTACACCGGTCGCGCGCGCATCGACGCGGCCTTCGCCGCGGCGGGTCTGGCGCCGGACCTGGTGATGTCGGCGCTGGATGCGGACGTGATCAAGACCTACGTGCAGATCGGGCTGGGCGTCGGCGTGATCGCGGCGATGGCCTTCGAGCCCGCACGGGACGCCGGCCTGCAGCTGATCGAGGCCAGCCACCTGTTCCCGCCCAACACGACGCGCATCGCGCTCAAGCGTGGCCATTACCTGCGCGGTTTCGCCTACCGATTCCTGCAGGAATGCGTGGCCGAGCTGACGGAAGAGGCCGTGCGCGAAGCGATGGATCCGGACGCCTGAACAGGCGCGCCGGTCTCAGCGCGGCGCGCTGACCGCCGGCTTGGCGTAGAAGTAGAACGCGTCGATCCGCGGACCGTAGCGGGCCTGGGCCTCCGGACTGAGGTGGGAGATGAACTCGTCGCGCATGAACTGCCGCGCCTGCGGCGTGGAGAGCACGCGCTCCACCTGCTCGATGGTGCGCTTGCCCCAGGCGTTGCGGGGACAGGCGATGCCGGAGATCACCGGACTGCTGAAGCCCTCGATGGGGACGCTGACGAGATCGGCGGTCGACACCTTGCCTTTGCCGCTCGCATTGCCGGCGGCTGCGGCCGCGCGGAGCTCCTGCTGGTTGGCGAGCACGAAGTCGAATTCGATCGTGTAGTCCGCGCGACCGATCGCGATCATCGACAGCATGTTGCCGCCGAAGTCCGAGGTCGTGTACTCGTCGATCACCCCGGCAGGTCGCCTGGCCAGCAGCGCATCGAGCGCACGTCCGTAGCTGCGTCCGGCGACGATCGCGCCACGCAGCTGCTTCTCGGCCCAGATCTTCTCGAGGTCCGCATCGCCGTCCGTGAAACGCGGCAGCTTCGGCAGCGCGCTGCGCCGCACCATCAACTGGTGCGGTGGAATCAAGTGGGTATCGAAGAAGTACGCGACGGCTTCGCGTTCCGGCGTCCTCAGCACGCCGAGGTGGCAGGCGGGCTCGCCGTCCTCGACCATGCGCCAGCTGCGCTTGACGTTGGCGATCAGCACCTCATGCCTGGCCGGCGTCCCCCAATTTGCAGTCAGATAGTCCGACAACGGCTGCGCCAGACCACGCCGCACCGGCACCGAGGCCGCACCGGGCGACGGTGGCGCCACCGTGTCGAGCTCGGGCATCAGCCAGGTGATCCTGTCGACCGCCCAGGTCGTGGCGGGAGCGCACAGGGCGCAGGTGATCGAGAGCGCGACGCTCGAGGAAGGAAGCAGGGAACGGCGATTCATCTTCTATGCACATGCGTCGAGCGCAGGAAAGCTTATCGATTTTTGTTGGAGGACACGGGACGCGCGGATTCGAATAATCAATCCGCATAAGCAATCCGCTTTCCCGAGATTTTCCGATGTCAGCGACGTCTCCCGACGTCCCGCGACGTCCTCCGATCCCCCCGACGCTTTCCGATGTCTGCCCGCATCGGCTGACGTTCCCCCGATGTGTGGCCGACGATGAACTTCCAACAACTCCGATCCGTCCGCGAGGCCCAGCGCCGCAACTTCAACCTGACCGAGGTCGCGCAGGCGCTGCACACCTCGCAGCCCGGCGTGAGCCGTCAGATCCGGGAGCTCGAGGACGAGCTCGGCATCGACATCTTCATCCGTGCCGGCAAGCGGCTCACCGGGCTCACCGAGCCGGGCCGCAACGTGATGCCCATCGTGGAGCGGCTGCTGCGCGAGGCCGAGAACCTGCGCCGCGCCGGCGAGGACTTCGCCCGCGCCGACAGCGGCCATCTGCGCATCGCGGCGACGCACAGCCAGGCGCGTTATGCGCTGCCGCCGGCGGTGCGCGACTTCCGCGAATCGCATCCGGAGGTCAGCCTGCAGTTCACGCAGGGCTCGCCGCAACAGGTCGCGCGCCTGCTGATCGACGGCGAGGCCGACATCGGCATCGCCACCGAGGCGCTCGCGCTGCATCCGCAGCTGCTGACGCTGCCCTGCTACCGCTGGACCCACACGGTGCTGGTGCCGCCCGGCCATCCGCTGGAGGCCGAAGCCGCCGCCGGCACCGTGCTGACGCTGGAGCGCATCGCCGAGTTCCCGGTCATCACTTACGAGACCGGCTACACCGGACGCTCGCACATCGACGAGGCGTTCGCGACGGCGGGACTGGACCTCAACGTCGTGCTGGTCGCGATGGATGCGGACGTGATCAAGACCTACGTCGAGCTGGGCCTGGGCGTGGGCATCGTCGCCGCGATCGCCTACGACGAGGAGCGCGACCGCCACCTGCGCGCGATCGACGCGCGTCACCTGTTCGCGGACAACCTGACGCGGCTCGCGGTGCGGCGTGACGCCTACCTGCGCGACTATGTCTACGCCTTCATCGAGACCTTCGCGCCGCCGCTGTCGCGCGAGCTGGTGGAGCAGGCGCGTGTCTCGCCCAACGGCTCGGATTGACGAGCCGATCGAGCGGATGCAGTCCTTTCGAGGGGTGCCGAAAGAAATTCCGCATGTGCATCCGCCAGGTGCACAGCTAAGCAACGCAGAAAGCATTGGTTCATCGCGGAGCAGGCGCTTCCTAGAGTGACGGACTCACCTGTTCACTCCCACAAGGAAGTCTCTTGAAACAGTTCGTCGAACACGTGGCCCGCCTTACCGGACCGGCCGCCACGTTGGCCGCGGCCCTAGCGACCGCCTACCCCGTCACCGGCGCCTTCGCGCAGACGCAGTCGCCCACCTCGCCCGCAGCAGCGGCTGCATCCACTCAGGACACGACCCCGGCCAAGGACGCGCCGCTGCCGTCGGTGGTCGTCACCGGCTCGCGCATCTCCCGCGTCAACAGCGAAGGGCCGAGCCCGATCACCGTGATCAAGTCGGAAGACCTTGACCGGCTCGGCTACAAGAACGTCTCCGACGCGCTGAGCAGCCTGACCGAGAACACCGGCTTCACGCAGGGCGAGGACTTCGGCAACACCTTCACGCCGGCGGCCAACGCGATCAGCCTCCGCGGCCTCGGCCCCAACCACACGCTGGTGCTGGTCAACGGCCGGCGCGTCGCCGACTACCCGACCGCCTACGAAGGCTCGGTCAACTTCGTCAACATCGCCAACATCCCGTCCGCGCTGATCGACCGCATCGAGGTGCTCAGCGGCGGCGCGTCGTCGGTGTATGGCTCCGACGCGATCGCGGGCGTCATCAACATCGTGCTGAAGAAGCATGTCGACGGCGTCACCGTGAACCTGCGCGCCGGCGGCACCGAACGCGGCGGCGGCGAGAACGCCCGCGCGCAGATCACCGGCGGCCTCGATGCGGGGCGGCTGCAGGGCGTGTGGGGCGTCGAGCTCAGCGGGCGCCAGCCGATCTGGAGCCGCCAGCGCGACTTCATGGCCGACACGACCTTGAAAGGCGCCGCGCCGTCGGTCGTCATCGGCCGGCGCAACGCCAACGGCGGCGCCTACCTCACGCCGACCGACGGCTGCGCGGGCGCAGGCTCGCTGTTCGAGGGCTCGGTCTCGGCCTACACGGCGAAGAACGGCAGCTACTGCGGCAGCGGCCGCGCCTCGACCACATACTGGACGACCCAGACCGGCAATCGCAGCGCACAGGCTGCAGGCTCGCTGACGCTCGCGCTCGATCACGGTCTCGAGCTCTTCGCCGAGGGCCAGTTCGGCTGGGCAAGGACCGAGAACAACACCCGCGGTCCGACCTGGACCTCGGACATCGCCAACAAAGGCTACTTCCGCAACGCCGCCACCGGCCAGCTCGAAATCTGGACGCGGCGCTTCGCGCCCGAGGAGCTCGGCGGCGTGGACAACTTCAACCGCAAGTGGCAGGACTCGACGCACAACGTGGCCGTCGGCGCGCGCGGCGAGCTCACCGGCACCTGGAGCTTCGAGGTCGCGGCCAACAGCTCCTACTACCTGAACCGCACGACGACGCCGCGGCTGACCGCGGGCATCGAGCCGCTGCTGCTCGGACAGAAGCTCGGCACCGAGGCGGACGGCACGCCGATCTACTCGGCCGATCCGGCTCGGCTCTTCCGCCCGCTGACGCCGCAGGAGATCGACAGCGTCACCGACCGCAGCTGGACGCGCAACGCCAGCTGGAACCAGCAGTTGAGCGCTTCCGCCAGCGGCGAGTGGTTCCAGCTGCCCGGCGGACCGGTGCGCGCGGCCGTCGTGGCCGAGGCCGGCACGCAGGGCTTCCGCAACGAGGCGGATCCGCGCCTGGGGCAGGGCGTGTTCTACAACACGAGCGCCTCGGCGACCGTTCGCGGCACGCGTGAGCGGCTGGCGCTCGGCGGCGAGCTCAATGCGCCGATCACGAAGCAGCTCACCGCGACGCTGGCCGCGCGCCACGACCGCTACGAATTCGCCGGCCGCAGCGACGGCAGCACGACCTACAACGCGGGTCTGGAGTTCCGGCCGCTGTCCTCCCTGCTGCTGCGCGCGCAGCACGCGACCAGCTTCCGCGCGCCGGACATGAATTACATCTTCGCGCAGCAGACGAAGGGCTATTACTCGTCGTCCACGGACTACTACCGCTGCAAGCAGACCGGCCAGCCGCTGTCGACCTGCGACTTCGCCGACGTCTCGCCGGGCTTCAACTTCGTGCGGACCGGCTCGTCGGACCTGAAGTCGGAACGCGGCCGCTCCTGGGGCGTCGGCGCGGTGTGGCAGCCGGCCTCGTCCTTCGACGTGTCGCTGGACCTGTGGAAGATCGCCATCCGCGACCTGGTCACCGACCTCAGCGCCGACGGCGTGCTGCGCGACGAATCGGACTGCCGGACCGGCATCAAGGACATCCAGTCGCCCACCTGCGTGGACGCGATCGCGCGCGTGCGCCGAAACCCCGCCGACGCGCTGGTGCGCCCGGGCGAGGTCGCGGAGGTCCGCGTCAACCCGATCAACGCGGCGAACGAGTCGACCTGGGGCGTCGACGTCGGCACGCGCTATTCGTGGAGAACGACCTCCTGGGGCAAATGGACGGTCGATGCGAAGTACACGCGGGTCAAGAGCTTCAAGTACCAGCAGTTCCCCGGCGATGAGAACCGCAACGTCGTGGGCACCTCGGACTTCACCGACTGGTCGAGCCGGCTCAATGCCAGCGTGGTCTGGCAGGTCGGCGACTGGACCCATGCGCTCTCCGCGCAGCGCAACGGCCGCATCACGCGCGAGGACCAGGAAGGCACGCTGGGCCCGTACTGGAACTTCAACGCCAGCACCGCCTGGCAGATCGGCAAGCGGACCAGCGTGAGCCTGATCGTCAACAACCTGTTCGACAAGATCCGCCGCGATCCGAGCGCCACCTGGCCGTACTACCCGGTCGGTTACTACTCGCCGCACGGGCGTCAAGGCTGGATCGAGCTGGAGCACCGCTTCGGCACCTGAGCCCGGCCCGAAGCCCCGGCCCGACGCGAGCGACCGCGTCGTTCCACCGGTTCCGACTGCCGCGGCGACCCCGCCCCGGCTTGCGGGCCGCTCCTCACGAGGGAGCGGCCCTTTTTCCGGGAACGATGCAAAGCAAAGCAGATCTTCTTCGTTCCCTTCGACTGTTCGCTTGCCTACATTGAGCGCTCCCCTCCACCCCCCGTGATGAGAAGAATCCCGTGAACTCACTTCGTCGCACTGTCTCGCTGCTCGCCACCGCCGCCCTGCTGAGCGGTGCCGCGCTGATGCCCGTGGCCCACGCCCAGGGCTCGGTCACGCTGCTCAACGTGTCCTACGACCCGACGCGCGAGCTCTACCAGGACTACAACGCCGCCTTCGCGAAGTACTGGAAGGCCAAGACCGGCGAGACGGTCACGGTGAAGAACTCGCACGGCGGCTCGGGCAAGCAGGCCCGCTCGGTGATCGACGGCCTGGACGCCGACGTCGTCACGCTGGCGCTGGCCTACGACATCGACGCGCTGCACGACCACGGCAAGCTGCTGCCGGCCGACTGGCAGAAGCGCCTGCCGAGCAACGCCTCGCCCTACACCTCGACCATCGTGTTCCTGGTGCGCAAGGGCAACCCGAAGCACATCAACGACTGGCCGGACCTGGCCCGCAGCGGCATCGACGTCATCACGCCGAACCCGAAGACCTCGGGCGGCGCGCGCTGGAACTACCTCGCGGCCTGGGCGTATTCGCTCAAGCAGCCGGGTGGCAACGCCGAGTCGGCCAAGGCCTTCGTCAAGCGCATCTACGCCAACACCAAGGTGCTGGATTCCGGCGCCCGCGGGTCGACGACGACCTTCGTCGAACGCGGCATCGGCGACGTGCTGATCGCCTGGGAGAACGAGGCCTACCTGGCGGTGAAGGAACTCGGTCCGGACAAGTTCGAGATCGTCACGCCGAGCCTGTCGATCCTGGCCGAGCCGCCGGTGTCCGTCGTCGACAAGACCGTCGACAAGAAGGGCACGCGCAAGGTGGCGCAGGCCTACCTGGAATACCTGTACTCGCCGGAAGGCCAGGAGATCGCGGCCAAGAACTACTACCGTCCGCGCGATCCCAAGATCGCCGCGAAGTACGCCAAGACCTTCGCGCCGGTGAAGCTGGTGACCATCGACGAAGTCTTCGGCGGCTGGCGCAATGCCCAGAAGACCCACTTCGACGACGGCGGCGTCTTCGACCAGATCAGCGCGGTGCGCTGAGTCCCGACGGACCCGCGCTTCACGCCTTCAACGTTTGTCTCCTCGGTCGGTCTCGGGCGCTGTCTCAACGGCGTCCAAGGCAACCAGACCGTTCGCTCCGTGCGAGCAGCCCCGCCGGCCACAAGTCGGCGGGGCTTTTTTCGCGTCCGGGCATCAGCCCGGCAATCACCCGCCTCCCGTCGAAGCGGCGATCTCCCGGCCCGTCCACTATCCTGTGCGGATGCACAAGACATCGCTCAAGCTGGGCTCGTTCGTCGCACTCGTCGCCACCTTGGTGAGCGCCCATGCGGGGACATCGTCCCCGCGAGAACCCTTCTCTTCAACGGCGCCTTCGAGGCGCGTGGCATGAAGAGTCGGCAGACCGGGTGGACCTCGGTCTTCTCGATCGAGATCCTCCAGCGTGGCGCATCGATTTGCGGTCGCGCGGACGCGACAAGCACCGAGAAGATCGATTTCACCTGGTTCGTCGGCCGCGTCGAGCAGGGCGTGGCGGTGGTCGCGTACACCAGCAACTTCTATCTTGAAGACGTCGGTCGCGGCACGGCGGACATCCGCGTCACGCCCCACGGCCTGACCTGGCAGGCGCGCGAGCCATCGATCCGCGGCTACATCTGGTCCGATGCGAAGGTCCGCAGGCAGGCCTGGGGCAAGGGTCGACGGGCGCTTGTCGCGGAGTGGTGCGCCTCGCACTGGGCCGACATCGACGCCGGCCGGACCGATGACATCGTCCTGAGGGAGACCGAGGCAGAGGTGGCGCCGGCGCCCGATCCCTTCGCCGTGCCGCCGAAGGAGTGATCGCCGCCCCCGACCCGGAGGCCGCCGGTCGGTCGTCCTGGCCGGGCGCCGTCGCCTCTTGGTGATCAACTACCGCCGATGACCGATTGGAGAGGACGGCCCCTTCCGTGAGTTGTGCACATCCCCGTATGCTGCACGACACCATGTCTTCCGCCCCCTCCGCGCGATCCCCGTCGTTCTGTCCGCCTTGGCCGCCCTGCTGCTGGCAGCACCGCAGGCCCGCGCGCAGGGTCCCGGCGCAACACCTGTCCCCACCCCGGCCGAGCCCGCCGTCACGAAGATCACCTGGCTCGCGTCCGACCATGCGCCCCAGATGAAGGGCGCCGACGCCAGCGGGGTGACCGCGCGCGTGACGGCCTACCTCGAGAAGCAATGGCCGGGCGTGCGGCATGAGATCGTCTTCGCCAACGCCAAGCGCAGCTGGCAGATGATCGAGAACGGCGACGAGGTGTGCCGCGCCAACATGGTCCGCACACCCGACCGCGAGAAGGTGGCCTACTTCATCAACACCCAGCTCACGCCGCCGCCGGGCCTGATCGTCCGCCGCGACAAGCTCAAGCGGTTGCCGCGCAACGCCGCCGGCGAAGTGCAGCTGCCCCGGCTGCTGGCCGATCCGACGCTGCGCGGCGCATTGATCGACGGCCGCAGCTACGGTCCGGCGCTCGACGAGATGCTCGCCGCGCGATCGGTCGACAGCGCCGTCACGCTGTATTCGCCGAAGGACTTCGGCGCGCGCGTGCTGCAGATGCTCAGCCTCGGGCGGGCCGACTATTCGGTGGAGATGGACATGGCGCTGGTCATGGCCGGGAATCCGGAGGACCTCGTCAGCGTGCCCATCCAGGGCGCCAGCGAGCTGGTGATGGCCGGCATCGCCTGCCCGCGCACCCCATGGGGACTCGCCGCGATCCGCGGCATCGACAAGGCCTACGGCCGGCCCGAGGGCGCCGCCAACCTGCGGCAGGGGCTGATGCGCTGGCTCACGCCGGAAACGAAGTCGCACTACGCGGCCCGCTTCGACGCGTTCTATCGCGAACGCGCCAGGCCGTCCCGCATCGATCCCTGATCGACACCGCCGGCGCCGGGCGGCATCGACAAGCGGCATCGACCACCGGCGGCGGACTCGTCAGGACTGCCGCTCGACGCGGTTGCGTCCGCCGTCCTTGGCGCGATACAGCGCCTGGTCGGCACGACCCAGCAGTTCCTCGACCCGCAGGTCCTCCGGCCGCAGCGCCGTCACCCCGAAGCTCGCCGTCAGCGAGGTCGGCGCCGAGCCCTGCTGCAGGGCCAGTCCGCTGGTCTCGATGTGGTGTCGCAGCCGCTCCACCAGGTGGGTCGCGTCCTCCAGCGAGGTCTGCGGCAGCAGCAGCCCGAATTCCTCGCCGCCGAGCCGGCCCAGCAGGTCCTGCTTGCGCACGATCTGCGCGCACAGCTGCACCAGGTGGCACAGCGCCGCATCGCCGCGTGCATGGCCCAGCGTGTCGTTGATGCGCTTGAAGTGGTCGACGTCCATCATCACCAGCGACATCTCCAGCCCGTAGCGTCGGCTGCGCGCCAGCTCCGCGTCGGCGTGCTCCAGGAAGCAGCGCCGGTTGGCCGCACCGGTCAGCGCGTCGGTCGTCGCCAGGCGCTGCAGCTCGATCTCCAGCCGCTTGCGGTCGGTGAAATCCACCAGCGTGCTCAGTACCGAGGCCGCGCCGTCGTACACCACCGGCACCATCGACAGCAACATCCACAGCTCGCTGCCGTCGGCCGCGAGCAGGCAGATCTCCTCGCCCTGCAGCCGGCCGTCCTCCTTGAACTTCAGCTGCATGCGGTCCCGCTCGCCGGGCTCGCGGTAGAAGCTGATCGCCGGCTTGCCGACCAGGTCGTCCAGCGGACGCCCGACGATCGCCGCGGAGGGGCCGTTGGCATACACGATCAGCGCGTCGTGATCGCGCGTCACGACCATCGGGATCGGCGCGTGATCGAGCACCGCGCGCAGGCGCTCCTCGCTGTCGGCAAGCTCGCGCGTGCGTTGCGCCACCCGGCGTTCCAGGTGGGCATTGAGCTCCTGCAGCTCGGCCACCAGCCGTGCGTTGTCCACCGCATTGACGACGTTGGCGCAGAGCAGCTCGAGGAAGCTCACGCGCGCTTCGGTGAAGACGCCGGCCGCAGCGGCGTTCTCCAGGTACAGCGCCCCCACCGTCTGCCCCTGCTTGAGCAGCGGCAGCGCCAGCACCGAGCGCGGCGGCGCGGCATGACGCTGGAAGTAATCCTCCATCGTGGCCAGGCCGCGGGCGTCGACGATCAGTTCGCGACGGCCGTCGCGCAACACGCGATGCATCAGCCCCAGCGGCAGTTGCTGGCCCGCGCGCTCCAGCGGGAGCTGCTCGAGCAGGTGCAGCCTCGGCGACTCGCCGAGCGTCGCTTCCGCCTGCAGCACCCAGCGCACAGCGGCCGAGGTGCCGGCCGTGCCGCTCGCCAGCACGATCGCCGCGCGCTGCGCGCCGGCGTTCTCGGCGACGACTTCCAGCAATCGACGCAGCAGACGCGGCAGGTCCGGCTGGCTGCTGATCGCCTGCACCGCCTTCGTCAGCGAACTGAGGTCGGCCGCATCGGCGCGGAGCCCGTCGACCTCGGGGACCGCCACGTCGTGCGAGGGCAGGTGACCGTCGAGCGGCTGCGACATCGCCTCGCCCGCCAGCGCCGTGACGCCCCATGTCTTCCAGGTCTGCTGCAGCCGTGAGCGTGCCTGCGCGGCGAGCCCCGGCGCGCGATCCCGCCAGCTGTCGACCTGCGCCCGCAGCACCGCTGCCACGTCCAGCGGCGTTCCTTGCGGCCCGGTCGCGGCTTCCAGCGCCTGTCCGAGCAGCCGGTCGATCTCTTCGTCCGGTGCGCCCGACAGCATCGCCTGCTGCGCCTGCAGCAACGCCACGCGATCGTTCAGATGTCCAGGGCCGGCGTCCCGCCAACGCTGCAGGCGACGCAGCGCATCGTCCTCCAGCGCCTGATCGCGCGCGCCGCCGGCCAACGCGACGC
This sequence comes from Roseateles chitinivorans, assembly GCF_050632145.1. Taxonomy (GTDB): domain Bacteria; phylum Pseudomonadota; class Gammaproteobacteria; order Burkholderiales; family Burkholderiaceae_C; genus Roseateles; species Roseateles chitinivorans_B. The sequence continues at coordinate 1,531,432 of NZ_CP192577.1, read as the reverse complement.
GCTGCGCCGCCCAGGCCGCGATGAACAGCAGCAGCGATTGCGCGTGCATGCCGCGCCCGGCGGCGAACAGCGAGCGCGCTTCCAGCGCGAGACGCAGCGCGGGTTCCGGTCGGTCGGCGATGAAATGCAGCACCGCCTGCCAGCCGTGCAGGAACATCAGGCCGGTCTGGTCCTGCCGCTCGCCATAGGTCCGCGCGAGCGCCTCCAGCCCCGCGAAGCCGTCCTCCGGCAGCCGGGGCTGCCGCAAGGCCCGCACCAGGCCGAGCAGCGCGTCCTCATAGTCCGCCGCGACCGGCTGGCGCATCGCGCGCAGGCGCTGGCCGTGCGTGACCAGCTGATCTTCCAGCGCCGGCAGCGGCATGCCGGACAACAGCGCGTGCACGTCGTGCACGTACAGGCCGAGGCCCGCGTGCCGCAGGTTGCCGAACTCGAGCCCGTTGCGATGCGTCTGCATCAGGCCGTCCATGCTCACGCGCAGCCCCTGCACCCAATGGCTGAGGAACGCGTGGAACGAGAAGCCCGCATGCGCGAAGACCTGCATCCAGCCGTGCCGCTCGACCAGTTCCGTCGACATGCGCCCCAGGTCGTGGGCGAAGCGGTAGTCGCCGAGGAACTCCGCGCACATCAGCCCCAGCACCGAGTACGCCGACAGCGCCTGCGGCACATGGCCGTGGTCCACCATCAGCCTCACCTGGAACAGCGTCAGCAGCGGCAGCAGCGCCGGCCTGACGATGTAGGCCGCGGCGGTCATCTTGGCGGCGATCGAGATCAGCAGCAGCCGCTGTTCGTCGCGCATCGGCGCGCGCGCCGCCAGCGTGTCCAGGCCGATCCCGGCGATCTCCTGCTGCAGGTCGGCCAGCAGCTGCATGACCTGCGCCATCGCGTCGGCCCCCCGGCGCGCGGCAGCTCCGCGCCGAGCAGCAGGAACAGCTCCAGCCCCAGATCGACGGTGTCCGCGAGCCGGCCCTGCGCATAGAAGGCCTCCATGCGGACCTCCAGCAGCCGCGCCCGTTGCGCGTTGTCCTCGGCATCGGCGATCGCCGATTCGAGCAGCGCATCCATGCGCGATGGCCGGCCGGCCAGATAGGCCATCCGCGCCGCGTGGTGCAACCAGGCCGCACGGTGCGGCGAACAGGGTGCCAGTTCGAGCGCGAGTTCCGCGTAGTCCGCCGCGGGCTCGAACGCCGCGGCGTCCATCGCCTGACGCGAGGCCTGGGCGTTGAATCCGGCCAGCGCCTGACGCTCGGCCTCCTGGTGCGATTCGCGCAGCAGCAGGCGCGAGGCGTTCAGGTGATGCAGCACCGTGTAGGGCAGCGGCAGGTCGGGATGCGCCGCGCGATGGCCGTCGCGCAGCAGTCGGCCGATGCGCAGCTGCAGCGCGGGGCGCTGGTCCGCCGCGATGCGCTGCAGCGCGGCCTCCTGCACACGGTCGTGCGCGAAGGCGTAACGGACCGACTCGCTGGCCTGGCCCTGCAGTTGTGGCGCGTAGCGGTACAGCGCGCTGGCCGGCACCAGCAGTTGCGCCTGCAACGCCGGCAGCAGGTCGGTCGCGAGCAGATCCGCCGGAGAGTCCAGCGCGATGGCCAGGCTGTCGAGGTTGAAGCCCGCGCCCAGCAACGCCGCCACGCTCAGCGCCTGTCGCGTCGTGTCGGGCAGGCGTTCGAGCTGCTGCAGCATCAGCGCGACGACGTTGTCGGCGGTGCGCGTCGCCGCGATGCGCTCCAGGGCATGGTCCCAGCGCTGCGCGGCGGTGTCGTAGTGGATCAGACCGCGACGGACGAGGTCTTCCAGAAGTCGGCGCAGGAAGAACGGATTGCCGGCCGTGCGCGTCTGGCAGAGGCGGGCGAGCTCGTCGAGTCCCGCGTCCTCCTCGGCCGGGTCCCGATGCAGACTGTCGGCCAGCAACTGCCGGGTGTCGTCGAGTCCGAGCGGGCCGACGCGCAGCGGCATGAAGCGCTCGCCGAGTTGCTGGCGAAGCTCCGCAAGCTCCTGGGCGATCGGATGACCGGGCGGGATCTCGTTGTCGCGATAGGCGATGACGAACAGCGTGTGGCGCAGCGTCGCGTCGTGCAGGCATTCGCGCAGCAGGCGGCGCGAGGCGCGGTCCGCCCACTGCCAGTCATCGAGGAACAGGGTCTGCGGTTCGCCCTCGCGCGCCAGCGCGGCGAAGCCCTGGCTGACGGCGCGCAGGAAGCGGTTCTCCGCCTCGGCAGGCCCGACCGGCATCAGCGGCGCATCCAGGGCCAGCAGCGGCGTCATCTCCGGCAACGCCTGCGCGAGCAGCGCGGCATTCGCGCCGAGGCGCTCGCGCAAGCGCTCGCGCCAGATCGCCTGCTGCGGCCCGGTCAGGGCCAGGACCTGCGCGGCGCGCTGGAGCAGCAGCTGCAGCAACGGGCCGTACGGGCGGTCCTGGCCGTACTGGTTGAACTTGGCGGCGGCGAAGTGCCCGCGCTGCGCCAGCAGGCTGCGTTGAGCGGCCAGCACCAGTGCGGTCTTGCCGATGCCGGAAAAGCCCGCCACCGCCACCAGTCCGGCGCCGGCGGCCTGTCCATGCGCGGCGTCCTCGAAGGCCTGCCCGAGTTGCGCCTGCGCCGACTCGCGACCGTAGAGCCGCCCGCTGGGCTGGAAGCGCACGGCGGCGTCGCCCTGTCCGGGTTCGAAGCCCGGCAGTCCGCGGCCCTGTTCCAGCGCTGCCTCGCAGAGCTGCAGGTCGTGCCGCAGCGCCTGGTGGCTCTGGTACCGGCCTTCGGGCTCCTTGTGCAGGCAGTGCGCCACCACCTGCGCCAGCGGCGCGAAGACCTGGTGATTGCGTGTCGTCGCCATCGGCGCCGCCAGCGCCAGATGCGCATGCACGGCACGCGCGGGGTCGTCGATGTTGAACGGCGGCGCGCCGGTCAGTGCTTCCAGCAGCGTGGCACCGAGGCTGTAGAAATCGGCCCGGTAGTCGACGTCGCGACTCATGCGGCCGGTCAGCTCGGGCGCGAGCGTCGCCAGCGACGCCTCGATCAGTTCGGCCCGCTGGACCAGCGGCCGCTCGCGTTCGATCTCGGCGGCGAGCCCGAGGTCCGCGATCAGCGCCTTGCGGGCCTCGCGTCCCGCGCCGGGCAGCAGCATGACCTGACCCGGACCGAGATTGCGGTGGATGAGCCCCTGGCCGTGCAGGTGCTGGAGCGCGCCGACCAGGTCGAGCGCGATGCGGATCACCGCCTCGTTGTCCAGCGTGCCGCGTCGCAGGCGTTCTCGCAGGGTCTGCGCGCCGAGATCGGGGAGCAGCAGGGCCGGCCGGCGCTCGTGCTCGACCAGCGCGTTCGGGCGCAGCACGAAGGCGGGATCGAGACGCTGCGCCAGTTCGAATTCACGGCGCAGCCGGGCCACGGCGGCGGGATCGGCGCGCGGATCACGCAAGCGCTTGAGCAGCGCCGTGCCGCCCTGGCCATCACCGAACCGGACGACCTCGCTCCGGCGGCCCTGGTGGAGCGTCCGCTCCGCCAGCCAGGCCCTTGGGTCGGTCGCCTCCCACGCTCGTCTGTCCGTCATCCCATCCGCTCTCTGTTGTTCACGAACTGTAACGGTTGGCCGCAGCCGGTCGGCCTCCCTCGCTCATCAGCGTCCTTCCGATACTGATTTATTCATTGAATTGGCTTCTTTCAGTCATTGCCTCTTGGCGCGGTTCCGAAAAGAGTGGGCGCCTTTTGCTCGTCAACTGGACCCTGCCGATGACACGACCCTTGTCCCTCCGTCTTCCCGCCCTGCGGCCCGCCGTGCTCTGCGTCGCATTGCTGCTGACCGGCTGCTCTTCCGGTCAATGGCTGCGCGAAGGCGCCTCCCCTGTCGACATCGATCACGACTCGTTCGATTGCGAGCGGGAGGCCGCGCGCATGTATCCGCCCTCGATCACGAAGGACTCGCAGTTCGGCGGGTCGTCCTCGGAGAACAAGAAGTGCACGAAGAAGGGCGACACCACGGAGTGCAACACGACGACGACGCCTGCCTACACACGCCTGATCGATGCCAATGAGGGGCGTCGATCCCAGGCGCAGGACTCGTGCATGCGCGGCAAGGGCTACCACTGGCGGGAGAATCGCTGATCACGACGCGTGACGAACGAGGGGCCGCATCACGCGGCCCCTCGTTCGTCGGCACCGGCACGGCGCCCGGTCTGTCCGGTCTACCCGGCCTCAACTGCCGTACTTGATCGAGCAGCCGTAGGGCTTGGTGCTCGCGTGCGTGATCTTCCTGCCGGCGGCCAGTTCGCCCAGCGCCGTCTTCACGTACGGATCGGCCTTGGCGATGTCGTCGGCCTTGGCGGTGGCGATGCTGTCGATGCCACCCTTGTAGACCAGCACGCCTTGCGGATTGACGATGAACAGGTGCGGCGAGGTCTGCGCGCCATAGGCCTTGCCCAGTTGACCGCTCGGATCGAGCAGCACCTGCGTCGGCGCCGCGCCGCGGTCCTTGTTCAGCTTCGTCGCCGTCGCGCCGTCGACATGGCCCTGCTGGCCCGGCGCCGACGAGATCACCTGCAGCCACACGACGCCCTGCGCAGTCGCCTCCTTCTGCAGCGCCGGGATGTTCCCGCTGCCGTAATGCTTCTTCACGAAGGGGCAGTCGTGGTTGGTCCATTCGAGCACGACGGTCTTGCCCTTGTAGCTGTCCAGCGTGACCGTCCTGCCATCGGCCGTCGTCGCGCTGAAGGCGGGGGCCGGCTGGTCGATCTGCGCTTGCGCCTGCGCCATGCCGGTCATGGCCATCGTCGCCGCGAACGCGGCAACGACCAACACGGCACGACGCGAGAACGCGCCACGGGATGAAGCGGTCGTGGAAGTCATCGGGATGTTCATGACGGGGTCTCCAGGATGAAAACGTCTGCGGAAATGAAAGGCCGGCGTGAAGCGACGGTGGGCGAAGGCACTCAGGTAGCGCCGCCCCGCAAGGCCGTGGTGACGATGCCGGGCGTCAGCAGTTGCGGCAGCACCTGCGCGCCGCTGCCCGACCCGGCGGGATAGAACAGGTACAGCGGCACGCCGCTGCGGTCGTGCTGCTTCAGCAGTTCGGTGATTCGCGGGTCCTGGCGGGTCCAGTCGCCTTTCAGGTAGGTCACGCCCTGCTTTTCGAAAGCCGTTCGCACTTCGTCGGTGGACAACGCGACCCGCTCGTTCACGAGACAGGTGATGCACCACGACGCGGTCAGGTTCACGAACACCGGCTTGCCCTGTGCGCGCAGCTGCGCCAGGCGTTCGGGCGAGTAAGGCTCATGGTCGACCGCCGCGGTCCGTGAGACACCACTCGACGTCACGGCGTCCGGTGCCTCCGAACCGGTGGTCGCCGACAGCGTCGGCAACAAAGCCGCCGCTGCGACCAGCGACGCGATCGCGGCGCCGCCACCGGTCCATTGCCAGCGCGACGACGCGTTCCGGCTCACCGAGCGGATCCAGGCGGCGAGCGCCAACAGGCCCATGCCCGCGAGTGCCACCAGCACGCCCATCGGCCCGGCCTGCTGCGCGATCACCCAGACCAGCCAGATCGCGGCCGCGAACATCGGGAACGCGAGTGCCTGCTTGAGCACGTCCATCCAGACGCCAGGTCGTGGCATGCGCCGCTGCAACGCGGGCCACCGGGCCAGCGCCAGATAAGGCAGCGCCAGGCCCAGGCCCAGCGACAGGAAGACGGCCATCAGCTCGACTGCGGGTTGCGCCAGCGCATACGCCATCGCCGCGCCCATGAACGGCGCGGTGCACGGCGTCGCGACCACCGTCGCGAGCACGCCGGTGAAGAAGCTGCCGGCGAGACCGGGCTTGCTCGCGAGGCCTTGCCCCATGCCTGCCAAGCCTGCGCCGATCTGCAACTGGCCCGCGAGCGACAGGCCCAGCACGAACATCAGCCAGGCCAGCAGCAGCACGAACAGCGGCGAGTGGAACTGGAAGCCCCAACCCACGTTGCCTCCCGCGCCGCGCAAGGCGAGCAGCGCGCCGCCGAGTGCGGCGAACGCGACCAGCACCCCGGCGGTGTAGGCGAGGCCTTGCTGGCGGTGCTCGCCCGCGTTGCCGCGCAGGAACCCGAGGGCCTTGATCGCCAGCACCGGGAACACGCAGGGCATGAGGTTCAGGATCAGGCCTCCCACCAGCGCGAGGCCCATCGCGGTCCAGAGGCTGATGTCGGCGTCCCCGCTGCCAGAGGACGCATTCGCCGGTGATCCCGGTGCTGCGACCGTCGTCGTCGGCGAGGTTGTCGGCACCGGCGCCGTTGCAACGCCGGTCACCGGAAGACTGACTTCCCATGCCTTGCCGTCGACCAGCAGCAGTCCGTTCATCGGCTTGCCGGCGGTGGCGGGTTCCTCGCCGACGGGCACACGCAGACGCCAGTCGTCGCCGGCGCGATCGAGCTGTGGCTTCGCCGCGTGCTGGATGCGGCCCCAGTCCTGCGGCATGAAGAGGGCCTGCTTGACGCCGGACACGGCGGAGACGGGCCAGGTGACCAGGAGATCCCTGCCTTCGATCCGCGCGGCGGCGGCGAACGGCGCCTTGCCTGGCAGCGCGGCACGCGCCGCGGACAGGCTCGACGCGTCGCTCGAGTCCTTGGCAGCGGCGGCGACGGGGATCGACAACGACAGCGTCGCCTGCTGCGGGATGCATTCTTCCCGGCAGACCAGCCAGGTCGCTTCGGCACTCACGGTGGCCGTGGAACCGGGGGCCAGGTCTTGCGGCAGGCGGACCTCGGTCAGCAGCAGGACCTGGTCCTCGTAGCCGTAGTTGGTGATGGGGCCGACATCGAAGCGCTTCGGCGCAGGCCACAGGATGTCGCCGGCGGCCGCACCGGCGGGCAGTTTCCAATCGATGCTCGTGGGCTGGCCCGAGTCGCCGGGGTTCTTCCAGTAGGTGTGCCAATGCGGCGCGATGCGCTGTTCGAGCGCGAGCAGCACCGTCTGTCCCGGCGCCACCTGTGAGGAAGCGCTGATCAGTCGGACCTGGACTTCGTCCGTGGCGGAGCGATCTGCGGGTGGTGCGGCGTTCGCCGTTGGCATCAAGGATGCAAGGCTCGTCAGTGCGACGACTGTCGACAGCGCGGCAAGGGTCGACGCCGTTGCCGATCGCAGCAGGTTCACGGGAAGAAAGCGCATGGGCGCGATGCTAGGCAATGGGCTTGACCCTCACAAGGCGTCGCCCTTCCTTGTTTCCTTACTTCCACGATTCGGAGAAACCGGAAAAGCCGATATCTGCGAATGCCACCATCCGTGACCCTCGCCAGAAACGCGGCGTCAGCGAGCGTGGGTGGGGCCGGAATGGGGCTTGGGGTCCCTGGAGGGGCGCCCCATGCCCCGTGGAGAGCCCGCGACTGGCAACACGGGGTAAAGCAACCCCAAAAACGCAAAAACAGTCATTCAAAACCGCTGAGAGCCTGACAACTCCTGCCAGGAATCCACATGGAAATCAGCCGTTCGGAATATCGGGCTCAACGAGTTGAACGAGCAGGGTCAGGGACTCCTGCCACCCGAGATAGCAGGCTTGGGAAGGGATGACATCGGGAATGCCGTCCTGCGTGACCTGCATTTCCGTCCCGCAGAAAACCGGGGTCAGCTCGACGGTCGTGGTCATCTCGCCGGGCAGGTTGGGGTCGTCGAAGCGGCTGGTGTAGCGGAGCTTCTTTCCGGGCTCGAGCTCGAGGTATTCCCCGCCGAAGGTGTGCGATCCACCGGCCGAGAGGTTGGTGAACGACATGCGCCAAGTGCCACCGACTTTCGGATCCATGTGGTGCATGGTGCCGGTGAAGCCGTGCGGCGGCAGCCATTTGCACATCGCGGCCGGGTCGGTGAACGCGCGATAGACGCGTTCCGGTGGGGCTTTCAGGACGCGGTGCAGACGGATGGTGAAGGGCATCGGAGTCTCCTGGATTCGTTCTCGAATGGAGATTCACCATAGCCCCGGAACGTGACCGGCGCGAGACTCCGTGCCCCTGACAGGGATTCCCCGGACTCGCTTCTGCGGGCACGGCGGGCCTGCGGATCACGACGCGTTCGTGATCGGATCGGACCGGCTCAGACCGAGAACGACCACTCCAGGATGCCGGCGCGTTCGGGTCGGCGCTCACGTGCGGCGCGGGCCCGTGCGGCTTCCACCCACCGCTTGGCCAAGGGGAAGGGTCCGAAGCCGGATTCGGTGTTGATGTGACCGACCAGGCCGATGTTGCTGTAGCTGCTGCCCCAGCGCGTGGCCCAGCGCAACGCGCTCGACGCGCTCATCCACGGGTCGTTCTGGCTGGCGATCAACGCCGTCGGACGACCGAGGCGTTGATGCGGCAGGCTCTCCGCGAGACCGAACTTGTCCGGCTCGGCCGGCGCCACCAGCAAGGCCTCCCGCACCGGCGAGTCCGGATGACGCTGCAGGTGATGCGCCAGCGCCAGGCAGCCGAAGCTGTGCGCCACGACGATCCACTCGCCCGGACCGGCGTTGTCGATCCGCGCATGGATGCGCTCCGACCATCGCTCCAGGTCCGGATGGCTGAAGTCGCGCTGCTTCACCCGGTGGGCGTCGCGGTACTGCTGCTCGAGCCAGCTCTGCCAATGCGCCGGCCCGCTGTCGTGCAGGCCGGGGATGATCAGCAGACGCGGTTCCGCGCTGCCGTTGTGCTGCGTCGCACGGAAAGGGTAGAGCGCCATGGCGATCTCCTGCTGGTCTCGGGCCGGAAGCTCACAAGGTGGCGATCGACACTTCGGTGGACTTCACCAGGGCGACGACTTCCTTGCCGACGGTCAGGTTGAGCTCCTTCACCGAGCGCGTCGTGATCACCGAGGTGACGATCAGGCCGGCCGCCGTCTGCACGTCGACTTCCGAGACGACCGGTCCCTCGACGATTTCCTTGATGGTGCCGCGGAACTGGTTGCGGACGTTGATGGCGGTGATGGTCATGTGAGGGGCTCCAAAGAAGATGGGGACCAGCTTAGGCAGCCCGGCTCATTTGCCGAACGAAGCGCTTGATGGATCAACATGCGGGGACCGAATAAGGATCGGGCACGGCAGACGAGGGCAGGCAGGACCGGCTGCGGTAAAGCGCAGGTAAAGCCGGGCGATGCCGCGGCGAGATGCGCCCATCGGACGCCATCACACGGGAATCTCCGTTGATGGCTGTCATGGGGCCCCATGCACAATCGCGCATCTCCTGCCGGCTCCGCCGGCGCATCGTTCGACATGGATTCCCTGTCATGACTAAATCGTTTGCGCGCGGCCTGGTCGCGTTCTCGCTGGTCGCCGCCTGCTGCGGTCAGGCCTTCGGATTCGGCGCCGTCGGCCACAACACGGTCGGCGAGATCGCCGCCCAGCTGATCAAGGGCCATCGTGCCGAAGCCGAAGTGAAGCGGATCCTCGGTCCGGTCTCGCTGCGCGACATCGCCGTGTGGGACGACTGCGTGAAGGGCATCGACACCGGCAACGACTTCAAGTACGCCGTGACCGGACGCTTCGCCGAGTGCGCGGTGTTCGAGAACAACGCCGAGGAAGAAGCCCGGATGCGCGATTACGTGAAGCGCAACTTCGAGCAGTGCGAGCCCAAGCCGGGCGAGGAGTCCTGCAACAAGCAGTACCACTACGCCAATGTCGCGATCCAGCGTGGCCGCTATGTCCCGGGATCGATCGGCACCAGCGACCACGACATCGTGCCTGCGTTGAAGGCGGCGATCCTCGTGCTGAAGACCGGCAAGCAGACGCCGCCGATGGATTTCAACGAGCGCGACGCCCTGGCGCTGGTCGTGCACGCGATCGGCGACATGCACCAGCCGCTGCACATGGGCTCGCTGTACCTGGATGCGGACGGCAAGCCGTATGACCCGGACACGCAGGGCGCCGACGCCCAGACGCACACGGTCGGCGCGAATGCCATCACGCTGCCGAAGCCGGACGGCACGCCCGGCGGCAACCTGCACAGCTACTGGGACGGGATGCCGGGACGGCTGAGCGCCGAGCAGCTCGCAGCGATGCCCGCGCTGGCCAAGGACGTGCCGCCCGCGACCGGCAACCCGGACGGCTGGCCGGTGCTGTGGGCGAGCGAATCGCTGCTGGGTGCGCGCGACGCATTCGACGGCATGAGCTTCGGCGCCCGCCAGCAGAGCCTGCGCGGCCCGCGCTGGATGGCCACGCCGCCGGCGGGCTATGACGCGCGCAGCCTCGAGCAGACGCGCCTCAACGTCATCAAGGGCGGGGCACGCCTGGCGCAGATGCTGGAGAGCATCTGGCCGGACAAGGCGGACAAGAAGTAGTCTTTCCAACGCCCCACGAAGCCCCGCCATCGCGGGGCTTTTTTCGTCCTCTCGGACGATTTGTCTTGATGGGCGGGCCTGTGCACAACCCTGGGGATGAGCGATGAACAACTGGCAGGTTGTCCACAGCAGCGCCGCGTCTCCAGGACTTGTTGTCTTTCCGTCCCGCAGTTCCCCCGGGTTCGGCCCACACTGTTGCTCTGCTCGCAAGTCCTTGTTCTGTCGGGCAATTCGGGCGTTGTCCACATGAACCCCTGAACACCTACTAATACGACCAAGGAGATATTCAATACAAGAAGATAAGAAAAGCGGGCGTGTCACACTCTCGGAATGTCTGCTTTACCTGCTTCTCCAGCTTCACTTTTCACCGCTTCCGCGGGGTTCGAGTCGGCTTGTCAGATCGATGCGCTTCCCCCGGGACACCGCTCCCGCGGTCTGCACGGCCACAGCTACCTGGCCACTGTCCGAGCTGAACTGCCGTCCGGCTGGGCACCGTTCCCCGGCGGCGAAGTCAACGCGCTGCGCGATTGCCTCGAGCGCTGCATCGCCCCGCTGGACCATGCGCTGCTGAACCAGCACATCACCCAGCCCACCGACGAGAACATCGCCCGCTGGATCCGTCACCGCCTCGAGAGCGAGTTCCAGGTCCCCGGCATCACGCAAGTCGGCATCCAGAGCACGTCGAACTCCGGCGTCGACCTGGACGCCAACGGCCACGCGCATGTCTGGCGCCGATACCGCTTCCAGGCCGCCCACCAGTTGCCCAACGTCCCGATGGGCCACAAGTGCGGCCGCATGCACGGTCATGGCTTCGAGCTGATCCTGCACGCCAACCAGGACCTCGGCGAGCGCGACCTGAGCATTGACTACGACCACCTCGACGAGCTCTGGGCACCGTTCCATGCGCAGCTGAACTACCAGTGCCTGAACGAGATCGACGGCCTGTCCAATCCGACCAGCGAGCTGATCTCGTCCTGGCTGTGGGCGCGCCTGAAGCCGCAGCTGCCCGAGCTGAGCTGGGTCACCGTCTACGAGACCGGCTCCAGCGGTGCCAACTTCGACGGCGAGCGCTACCGGATCTGGAAGGAGTTCACCCTCGACAGCGCGGTGAAGCTCAATCGCGCGCCATCGGAACATCCGCTGGCGGGCATCCACGGCCACACGTTCACGCTGCGTCTGCACCTGAGCGCACCGCTGGACCAGGTCTTCGGCTGGGCCATGGACTTCAGCGACGTGAAGCTGCTGTTCGATCCGATCTTCAAATCCATGGACCACCATCCGCTGCATGAACTCGCCGGTCTGCCGGATTCGGACACCGCCAGCGTGGCAGCCTGGGTGCTTCAGCAGGCCAAGGCGCAGTTGCCGCCGCTGGAGCGCGTCGACCTGTACGAAACCCGCGGCAGTGGCGTCATCGTCAGCCACGGTCCGTTCGAGGAGCTGATCCCCGTATGACCTACGCCGTCAAGGAAATGTTCTACACGCTGCAGGGCGAGGGCGCGCAGGCCGGCCGCGCGGCCGTGTTCTGCCGCTTCGCCGGCTGCAACCTGTGGACCGGTCGCGAGCAGGACCGCGAGAAGGCGGTCTGCACCTTCTGCGACACCGACTTCGTCGGCACGGACGGGCAGGGCGGGGGCAAGTTCGCCTCGGCGGATGCCTTGGCCGAAGCCATCGATTCGAAGTGGCCCAAGGACGAGCAGGGCCGCAAGACCGGCACGCCCTACGTCGTCTGTACCGGCGGCGAACCGCTGCTGCAGCTCGACGGGCCGCTGATCACCGCGCTGAAAGCCCACGGTTTCGAGATCGCCGTCGAGACCAACGGCACCCAGCCGGCGCCTGAAGGCCTGGACTGGATCTGCGTGAGTCCCAAGGCCGACGCGGAAGTCGTCCTGACGAAGGGCAACGAGTTGAAGCTGGTTTATCCACAGCCTCTGGCCTTGCCGGAACGCTTCGCGGATCTGGCCTTCGACCACTTCTTCCTCCAGCCCATGGACTCCGTCCTGCAGAAGCAGAACACCCGGGCCGCCATCGCGTATTGCATGGACCATCCGCAATGGAAGCTGTCGATCCAGATGCACAAGGTGGTCGGGATCGATTGAGGCGGACGGGGAAGTTATCCCCGTTCCCGCCGGTGCTTGCACGAGACGGGCTCCGCTGCATAGCCAACAACGCTGTGGACAACTTTCTGGCAACTGGCCGGTTCTCCACAGGCCGACCCCGGTCGGTCCAGGTTGTTGGTGATCCATGCAGGCCTAACGAGGCCTTCCACGCACAAGGTTTTGATGATCCCAAGTCATTGGTTTTGAAGGGAATTTTCGACTTGTCCACAAAAAGTCGGTCCCTCTACTAAGACGACTAAGGAGATATATAAAACCTTGATGTTGAAAACAGAGGCAGGAAATTTCTTTGCGACGTTGCTGTCGTGTGCCTGCAGCGCACACGGCGCTTGAGCAGCCCGCGCCGGACTTGCACACTGCGAAGCCATGGACATCACCGACCTGCAAAACCGGCTGCGCGACTTCGCCGCAGCCCGCGACTGGGACCCGTACCTCACGCCGAAGAACCTGGCGATGGCGCTGGTCGTGGAGTCGGCCGAGCTTGTCGAGATCTTCCAGTGGAAGACCGCCGAGGAATCGCAGCAGCTGTCGCCCGAGGACCATCAGCACCTGGGCGAGGAGATCGCCGACGTGTTGATGTACCTGCTGCAGATCGCCGACCGGGCGGGTGTCGACGTGCCGATGGCCGTCGAGCGCAAGATCGCCATGAACGCCCGGAAGTACCCCGCCCCGACCGCATGAAGCGCACCATCGCCGTCATCGACTTCGAGACCACCGGCAACTCGCCGCAAGGTGGGGGCCGCGCCACCGAGATCGCCGCCGTGCTGCTGCGCGACGGCGAGATCGTCGGCCAGTACCAGAGCCTCATGAACACGGGCGCCTGGATCCCGCCGATGATCGAGCGCCTGACCGGCATCAGCAACGAGATGGTCGAGGACGCGCCTGAGGCGGCCAAGGTCATGCGCGAGGTCGCCGCGTTCACCGAAGGGTGCGGCTTTGTCGCGCACAACTCGAGCTTCGATCGTGGCTTCTGGCTGCATGAGCTCGATCGTGCCGAGGCGGCGCCGCGCATCGCGCCCGAGTTCGCCTGTACCGTGAAACTGGCTCGCCGCCTCTACCCGGAATCGCCGAACTGCAAGCTCGGGACGTTGGCCCGCTTTCATCGACTCCCTGACAACGGACGGGCGCACCGGGCGCTCGCGGATGCGCTGACCACGGCGCAGCTGGTGCAGCGGATGCAGCGCGACATCGGCGTCGAACTCGCTGAATTTCTCGGGGAACTGAGCGTCGAACACGAGCTGCTGCTGCGATTGCAGGCCGTGGCGCGCCCTCACTGGCACAAGGCCGCCACCGGTTTTGCGCGTGACTTCCGCCGGCACCTGCAGGTCTCGCTGGTCTGAAGTTCGCTGGTCGTCTGTTTCGAGGCGCGCGGCCGCACGGATTCGCTCGCGACGATCAAGATCAGTAAAACATTTGCTGTCAAGGTGCCCGTTTGGTCGCATTGACTGGGACAATCCCGCCCTTTCCCCGAAATGCGTTTGTTCTCCAAGTATGTCGAGTATTCAGATTCGCCCGGCCACACTGCGTGATGCCAAGGCCATCGCCCAGATCCAGGTGAGTTCCGCTCAGGACGCGTACAAGGAGTTCTGGCCCGATAGCGCCCTCAACGGACTTTCCGTCGCCCAGCGTCAGGCTTACTGGCGTGAAGCGATCAACATGTGCGAGCCGCAGGTGCTGGTTGCGCACCTGGACAACGAGGTGATGGGCTTCGTCGGCTTCGATCGCTCCCGCGACAAGGGCACGCCCTCCACCACCGGTGAGATCTGGGCCATGTACGCCATGCCCGCCCACTGGGACAAGGGCGTCGGCCAGGCACTGGTCGAAGCAGCCCAGGAAGGTCTTCAGGAAGAAGGCTGCACCCGCGTCACCCTGTGGACCTACAGGAACAACGAGCGCGCGATGCGTTTCTTCGAGATCGCCGGCTTCAAGGCCGAGAACGACAGCGTCAAGGCGGTCGACGTCGAAGGCCGCGCGCTGGAACAGCTCCGCCTGCAGCGCTCGCTGGTCTGATCGCGTGCTGGCGAAGCTGACGTCCAAGAACCAGCTGACCCTGCCGAAAAGCGTCACCGACAAGCTCGGTCCTGTGCAGTACTTCGAAGTGCTGCTGCAGGCGGGGCAGGTCGTGCTGACGCCGGTGCGCATCCAGCGCGGCGATGCGGTCCGGGCCAAGCTGGCGGAACTCGAACTCGATGACGGCGTCATCGCCAAGGCGATGGCGTTCTCGTCAAAGGCGGCGAAACCTGCCGCCAAGCGCGTGGCGCGCGCGACGGTCGAGAAGGCCGTGAAGAAACCCGTCGCGACGGCCAAGACCGCAGCTCGCAAGACCACGCGCAAGACCGCATGACACGTCGATCGAAGAAGACGGCGCCGCCGGCGCTCGCCGTCATCGATCCGGCATTGATCCTGCGCGCGTTGCTGATGTCTGGCGGCGAGGCGCTCGGCCTGCGTCGTGCATGGCAGCAAGGCGTGCTGCGTCCGCTGGTCAGTCCCGAGCTGGCGGCGACGCTGATGCGCGCGCTGGCTTATCCGAAGCTCGCGTTGTCCGACGTGCAGCAGCAGGAACTGCTCGCTGACTTCCTGCCGTACGCGGAGGTCGTGAAGCCGACGCGCGCACCGCGGATCAGCGGGATTCCAGAACCGCTGCAAGCGCTTGTCGAACTCGCGCTGCAAGGGGGGCTTCATTGCTGATGTGCGACGACCTGGTGCTGTCGGCATGGTCTGCGAACAGTCGTAGCCAGGCCGCACGGCAACTCTGCACGGTGTGTGCGATGTCGGCATGGTTCCAGGTGTTGCCCCCTCCCAGCGGGACCTGTTGCTTTGCTAGATTCCGCGGTCGCTCATGTCCAGCTTTCACGACCGCATCCCCTCCAACATGTGGCGCGTGGTGTTCTACGAACGCCGCGGCAATCGCGTCCACATGGATCGCACCGGGCCCTGGCTCCCGGAGAAGTCGCACGCCCGGCAATGGGCGGACTGGTTCAAGGAGCAGGGCTATCACGTCGCGCTCCAGGACCAGAACGGTGGCCTTGAAAAGCTGCACGTGGGCATTCCAGGCTGAGGCCGGCGTCGGCGTCGGCGTCGGCGTCGGCGTTCAGGCGGCCGAGCGGAAGCCCTGACGGTCGAGCGCCCAGCCGTCGGTGGGCGCGACATGACTCTGGACGCGCACGGTGCTCAACCGCTTGCTGGCGGCACGTTGCACCAGCTGTTCCGCCTGCTCGGGGGTCAGTTGTTGCGCGAAGTGCGTCCAACGCTTCTGCAACAGCGGATCGCGCCAGGCATCTTCCAGCGCCCAACGGATTTCCATCGGGTCGCTGAGCGACTGGCAGCGCAGCACGCGCGGGACCAGCGCCAGGACGAACTTCGAGAAATCGGCGCGTTGCTGCGAAGCCATCAGCGCTTCGAGACGCGTGAGACGCTGGCTCCATCCCGGTGTCGCCAGTTGGCGTGTGACCAGGGCCTGCAAGGCCTGCACCGGGTTGAACATCCGCAGCCGGTTCGGCGGGAGCACCAGCATCGGGAGCTGGGCGGCCAGTTCGTGCGACATCGGTGTCACGAAGCTTGCCAGGATCGCCATGCGTTCCCAGGCGTCGGCGTTCAGGCCGCCGGCCATCGTCATCGGCCCCTGACGCAGGCTTTGGGCCATGGCCCAGCACTGCTGCCATCCGCGATCCAGCTTCGCGATGTTGGCGGCGTGGCTCATCAAGGCCAGGTTGCCGGCCGCATAGCCCGCGTCGTCGCGCACCCGATCGATCGAGCGACGTTGCGGATGATCCTGTTCGTCGTTGAACGCCAGGCGGCTGACCGGGCAGTGCGTCGTGTCGAGCTGCTGCAGGTAGTTGGGCGTGACCAGCAGCGTTTCGAAACTGCGACCGCGCTGCCACGCATGCAGGCGCAGCGAGAGCCACAGCTGCGTATGGCGATGCGACTTCAGCGTCCGCGCACCGAAGGTCGATCGACCCAGCTGCCAGCCCTGCTGCAGCGGCGATTGGCGGAACAGCTGGTCGACCGGTGGCGTCAGTCCGTGATGGGCGTAGTCCCAACCCAGTTCGAACCCCACGCGTTCATGGCTCGAGGCCCCCGTGTCGTCCCTGGGCTCGAGCACGGCCTCGACCGCGGTCATCGGCAGGGGCAATTGCTGGATGGCGATGTCGTTGGCGTTGCGGCGGATCGTGGCGACCATGGGGTGCTCCTTGAAGGCTTGGAAACCGGGGCCTTGCGCAGGACTGCTTCAGGCTTGGGATCAAGTATTCAAGGTGGGTGGCTCATAGAATGAGCCACTCGACGGTCATCGACAGAAAGTTGATGGTCGGCTACCCGGATCTGTCAGCAGAGGACCCGTCATGGACCGCACCGAACGCTTCTACAAGATCGAGATGCTGATCCGCAGCCGTGGCTGCGTGAGCTTCGCGGACATGCGGGAGTTGCTGGAGGTGTCGCCGGCGACGCTCAAGCGCGATCTGCAGTACCTGCGTGAGCGCATGGATGCCCCGATCGAGTACGACGCCGCCGAGAACGGCTACCGCTTCGGCCAGCACTGGCGCGGCCAGCGGCATGAGCTGCCCGGCGTCTGGTTCAGCGAGAAGGAGCTGCATGCGCTCCTGACCATGCATCAGATGATGGCCGGGCTCGACGAGAACGGCCTCCTCAGCCGTCATCTGCAGCCGATGCTGGACAAGCTCACCGGCATGCTCGGCGGCGACGAAGTCGAGGCACAGGAGATGACACGCCGCATCAAGCTGATCTCGACAGCACGGCGCCGGGTGCCGTCGGAGCATTTCGAGACCGTCGGGAGCGCCGTCGTGAAGCGTCGGCGATTGAAGCTGCGTTACCGCAAGCGGGGACCCGGCGGCGGATCGGTCAGCGATCGCGAGGTGTCTCCGCAGCGCCTGGTGCACTACCGGAACACCTGGTACCTGGACGCGTGGTGCCACGTCAGCGACGGGTTGAGACGCTTCGCGCTCGATGCGATGGAGGATGCGTCGGTGCTGGAGGATCAGGTCGCGCGCAGTCTGCCGTTGAAGGAGCTCGAAGGGGAACTGGACCAGGGGTACGGGATCTTCGCCGGCGGCGACCCGCAGTGGGCGACGGTGATCTTCAGCGCGCAGATCGCTGCCTGGGTCTCCAGCGAGGAGTGGCACCCGGCCCAGCGCAGCGAGTGGCTGCCGGACGGCCGCTGGCAGCTGGAGTTGCCGTTCGTCGACGCGACCGAGCTGCTGATGGATCTGCTGCGGCACGCCGGCCAGGTCGAGGTCGTGGCGCCGTCCGCGTTGCGCGAGGCCTACGTCAAGCGCCTCAGGACCGCGGCGGCCGCCGTGGCCTGAGACAGGCTGTCCAGGCGCTCAGGAGCCCTTCCCGGGGCCTTCCTGGGGCTGTCCCGAGGCTTCCTCGGCGGCATACCGGGCCATGCGCTCGCTTTTCCAGTAGACGTCATCGCCGCCCTTGCCGTCCAGGTTGGCCCGGTTGAGCACGCGCGCCAGCACGAACAACAGGTCCGACAGCCGGTTCAGGTAGTGGCGCGGTGCGGTGTTGATCGTCTCGTGTGCCGCCAGGGTGACGACGGCGCGTTCGGCACGACGCGCGATCGTGCGGCAGACGTGGGCGATCGCGGCGCTGCGGGTGCCGGCCGGAAGGATGAATTCCGCCAGGCGGGGCAGGGCGGCGTTGTGGTCGGCCAGCGCCTGGTCGAGGTACAGCACCGCGGCATCCTTCAGCAGGCTGTAGCCGGGCATGCAGAGCTCGCCGCCGAGGTTGAACAGCTCATGCTGGATCGTGACGAGCAGGTCGCGGACGTCGTCGGGCAGCGGCTCGGCCAGCAGCACGCCGATCTGCGAATTCAGTTCGTCCACATCCCCCATCGCCTGCACGCGCAGATGGTCCTTGGGGACGCGGGTGCCGTCGCCGAGGCCGGTGGTGCCGTCGTCGCCGGTGCGGGTCGCGATCTGGGAAAGTCGATTGGCCATGACGGGTGCCGCGCGGGCTGCGGAAGTGCAAACCCGGCATCTTGCCGCAACTCGTCCAGACCCTGGGTCGTGATCCCCGGGCGTCGTGCGCCCGACCGGCCGGTCCCGTTCGTCAGTTCCGGCTGCCGCTGCGGTGGAACACCGGACGGTGTTGACTCATCCCGGTCGTGTGGCCGTGGATGTCGTGGACCGTGTGGCGGGGAATGCCGACCGGCCTCGGGACGTGATGCGCCTGCGGGCGCGTGCCCGGTTCGGGCGTGTCGGCGGGAACGCCGGGATCGATGTCGCGGGCCGCGACGTCGTTGGGCAGGTGACGGAGCTGATCCATCCACCAGACCTTCAGCCAATCCATGCGCAGGGTCGCGACCACCAGCAGTGCCAGCAGCAGGGCCCAGATCGTCCACAACCACAGATGGGACATGGCGGACTCCTCATGTCGCGCGAGCCAGCGCGCGGTGCGTCCATGCTGTCACTGTGCGGGTCGCGGCGCAAGCGCGACGATGCCGGCGGATGCGGCGACGGCACTTCCTAGAATCGACCGGACAGCACCGGCCGGGAAGCGCCTCTTCCTCGGACCGCGTGGAACCAGGAGACAGCGATGACTGCGCCTCGAACACTTGGTGACCCACCGACGGCATTGCCGCCAGCGCATCAGCCGGTGCTTGCGCCGCGCCCGATGCCGGCGGCGATGCTGGACGCGTTGAAAACGCGGTTCGGTGAGCGTTGCAGCACCGCGATGGCCCTGCGCGAGCAGCATGGCCGCGATGAATCGCCCTTCGATGTGCCGCCGCCGGACGCTGTCGTCTTCGCCGAGAGCAACGAGGACGTCGCGGCGGTGCTCGCGCTGGCCAACCTGCATCGCGTGCCGGTGATCCCCTATGGCGCCGGCACTTCGCTGGAGGGGCATCTGCTGGCAGTCCAGGGCGGCGTCAGTCTGGATCTGTCCCGAATGAAGCGGATCCTGAGCATTCATGCCGAGGACCTGACAGTCACCGTCCAGGCCGGCGTGACGCGCAGTCAGCTGAATGCCGAGATCCGCCATCAAGGCCTGTTCTTCCCGATCGACCCGGGCGCGGACGCGTCGATCGGCGGGATGGCGGCGACGCGAGCGAGCGGCACGAATGCCGTGCGCTACGGGACGATGAAGGAGAACGTGCTCGGGCTGACCGTCGCGACGCCGGAGGGGCAACTGGTCCGCACCGGTTCCCGCGCGCGCAAGAGCAGCGCCGGCTATGACCTCACGCGGCTGTACGTCGGCAGCGAAGGCACGCTGGGCGCGATCTGCGAGATCACGCTGCGGCTGTATCCGCTGCCGGAAGCGGTGTCGGCGGCCGTGTGCTCCTTCGAATCGATAGCCGCGGCGGTCCGGACGACGATCGCGATCATCCAGATGGGCGTGCCGATCGCGCGCTGCGAATTGCTGGATGCGCATGCCGTGCGCGCCGTCAACCGCCATGACAAGCTGACCCTGCGCGAGGCGCCGATGCTGTTGATGGAGTTCCACGGCTCCGACGCCGGTGTCGCGGAGCAGGCCGCGACCGTGCAGGAGATCGCCGCCGATCATGGCGGGACCGGTTTCGAATGGGCGACGACGCCGGAAGAGCGCACGCGGCTCTGGACCGCGCGGCATCACGCCTACCTGTCGGCGTTGCAGATGAAGCCGGGTTGCCGCGCGGTGACGACGGACACCTGCGTGCCGATCTCGCGACTGGCGGAGTCGATCAACGCGTCGGTCGAGGAGGTGGAGGCCAGCGGTCTGTCCTACTTCATCGTCGGCCACGTGGGCGACGGCAACTTCCACATGGGGTATCTGATCGATCCCGCCCTTCCGGCGGAGCGAGAAGCGGCCGAACGTCTGAGCGCGCAGATGGTCGCGCGGGCGATCGCGCTCGAAGGCACCTGCACCGGCGAGCACGGCATCGGGCTGCACAAGCAGGGCTTCCTGCTGCAGGAAGCGGGGGAGGGCGCCGTCGATCAGATGCGAGCGCTCAAGCGCGCGCTTGATCCGAACGACATCATGAATCCCGGCAAGATCTTCGTCTGAAGAAACCCGGGCTCAGTGCTGCGGCGCCGGCACGCTCCAACGACGGGATACGTCGCCACGTGCGTTCACGCTTTCCAGTTGGACGCCGAATCCCCACAGCCGGGCGACATGCTTCAGCACTTCCTGGGCGCCGTCGTGCAGCGGACGGTCCTGGTGCTGCTGGTGCCGCAGCGTCAATGAACGGTCGCCGCGCAGGTTGACGTTCCAGACCTGGATGTTGGGCTCGCGCGTGGACAGGTCGTACTGCCGCGACAAGGCCTGCCTCACATACTGGTAGCCCTGCTCGTCGTGGATCGCGGAGATCTCGTACTCCGCCTGGTGCTCGTCGTCCAGGATCGAGAACAGCCGGAAGTCGCGCATGATCTTCGGGCTCAGGTACTGCGCGATGAAGCTCTCGTCCTTGAAGTTGCGCATCGCATGGTCCAGCGTCGGCAGCCAGTCGCTGCCGGCGATCGCGGGGAACCACTCGCGGTCCTCGTCGGTCGGCTTTTCGCAGATGCGCTTGATGTCCGTGTACATCGCAAAGCCCAGCGCATACGGATTGAGCTGCGTCATCGCCGGCTGCGCCACCACGTTGGTGTGCGACTTCAGCCACTCGATCATCATGCCGTCCGACAGGTAGCCGTCGTCGTACATGGTGTTGAGCAGCTTGTGATGCCAGAAGGTCGCCCAGCCCTCGTTCATGACCTGCGTCTGGCGCTGTGGATAGAAGTACTGCGCGACCTTGCGGACGATGCGGACGATCTCCCGCTGCCAGGGCTCGAGCAGCGGCGCGTTCTTCTCGATGAAGTACAGCAGGTTCTCCTGCGGCTCGCTGGGGAAGCGGCGCTTCTCTTCCTCCTTGGCCTCGTCCTCCAGGCGCCGCGGCAGCGTGCGCCACATGTCGTTGACCTGCAGCTGCGCATAGGACTCGCGGTCCTTGCGCATCGCCTGTTCCTGCGCCAGCGAGAGCTTCGCCGGGCGGCGGTACCGGTCGACGCCGTGGTTCATCAGCGCATGGCAGGAGTCCAGCGTCGCCTCGACCGCGTCCAGGCCGTAACGCTGCTCGCAGTCCGCGACGTAGTTCTTCGCGTAGACCAGGTAGTCGATGATGGACGACGCGTCGGTCCACATCCGGAACAGGTAGTTGTTCTTGAAGAAGCTGTTGTGGCCGTAGCAGGCGTGCGCGATCACCAGCGCCTGCATCGCCATCGTGTTCTCCTCCATCAGGTAGGCGATGCACGGGTCGGAGTTGATGACGATCTCGTAGGCCAGGCCCATCTGGCCGCGCTTGTAGTTGCGCTCGGTGGCGATGAACTCCTTGCCGTAGCTCCAGTGGCGGTAGTTCACCGGCATGCCGACGGACGCGTACGCATCCATCATCTGCTCGGCGGTGATGACCTCGAGCTGGTTCGGATAGGTGTCGAGCCCGTAGCGCTCCGCGGTCTGGCGGATGACCTCGTGGTACTGCTCGACCAGTTCGAAGGTCCAGTCGCTGGGCGACGGCAGCGGATGCTCGGGCCGCTTCTCCAGTGGCCGCATCTGGGTCAAGGGTGCCCGGACCCGGCGGCCGCCGTACTCGTTCTCACCGACGCCCATGCCGACATTGCGGCGATTTTCCAGACTGCTCATGGTGATGTCCTCCGGCACCGCGGTCACGCGGTCGCCCCTTCCTTCTTGAACAAGTCGCGGAAGACCGGATAGATCTGCGCCACCTCGACGGCCTTGCGCATCGCGAAGTGGTGCACCTCGTCCTCCAGCTTCGCGTATTCCTCCCAGAGGTTCTGCTCGGCCTCGGCCACCTGCACGTAGGCGTAGTAGCGGCACAGCGGGAGGATCTTGTCGGCCAGCAGTTCGCGGCAGCGACCGCTGTCGTGGTGCCAGTTGTCGCCGTCGCTGGCCTGCGCGCCGTAGATGTTCCAGTCGCCGGCCGGATAACGCGCGCGGATGATCTCTTCCATCATCACCAGCGCCGACGACACCACCGTGCCGCCCGTCTCCGTGGCGTGGAAGAAGTTCTGTTCATCCACTTCCTGCGCCTGGGTGTGATGGCGGATGAAGACGACGTCGATCTTCTCGTAGTGCCGCGTCAGGAACAGGTAGAGCAGGATGAAGAAGCGCTTGGCCAGATCCTTGCGGCTCTCGTCCATCGATCCCGACACGTCCATCAGGCAGAACATCACTGCCCGCGTCGTCGGCTGCGGCACCTTGATGCGGTTGCGGAACCGCAGGTCGATCGGGTCCAGGAAGGGGATGTTGGACAGGCGCTGGCGCAGCAGCACGATGCGCGCCTCGGTCTCGGCGATCAACGCCTGGATCTCCGGGCGGCGCTTGTCCTCCTCCTGCTGGAGGGTCAGCAGACGTGTCTCGAGTTCATGGAGCTCTCGGCGCTTGTCCATGCCCAGCGCGATGCGGCGGCCCAGCGCGCCGCGCATCGAGCGCACGACATGCAGGTTGGTCGGCGTGCCGTCGGTCACGTAACCGGCACGCACCGTCTTGTACTCGGGCGTCTCGGCCAGCGTCGTGCGGGCAAGGTTGGGCAGCGCCAGATCTTCGAAGAAGACCTGCATGAACTCCTCCTTGCTGAGATGGAAGACGAAGTCGTCCTCCCCTTCGCCGGAGTCGCTCGCCTGCGAACCGCCGCCGCCGCCCTGGCCGCCCTGGGGCTTGCCGACGCGGTCGCCCTTGATGTGCTCCGTGTTGCCGGGCCGCACGACTTCGCGGGTGCCGCCTTCGCCGTGGCTGAAGACGGGCTCGCTCAAGTCGCGCTTGGGAATCTGCACGTCCTCGCCGCGCTCCATGTCCCGGATGCCGCGCTTGTCCACCGCGCGCCGCACCGCGTCGCGGATCTGGTCCTTGTAGCGACGGAGGAAACGCTCGCGATTCCCGATCGACTTGTTCTTGCCCGACAGCCGTCTATCGATGATTTGTTGGAGGCCTGTCATGAGGAACCTTTCCGGTGGCATTCGTTCGGTTCAGCTCGACTTCCTCACGCGCAGATACCACTCGCAGAGCAGCCGGACCTGCTTCGGCGTGTAGCCCTTGTCGACCATCCGCTGGACGAAGTTCTCATGCTTCTTCGCCTCGTCGGCGCTGGCCTTGGCGTTGAAGCTGATGACCGGCAGCAGTTCCTCGGTGTTGGAGAACATCTTCTTCTCGATCACCGTGCGCAGCTTCTCGTAGCTGGTCCACAGCGGGTTCTTGCCCGCGTTGTTGGCACGCGCGCGCAGCACGAAGTTGACGATCTCGTTGCGGAAATCCTTCGGATTGCTGATGCCCGCGGGCTTCTCGATCTTCTCGAGTTCCGCGTTCAGCGACGAGCGGTCGAAGACCTCGCCGGTATCGGTGTCGCGGTACTCCTGGTCCTGGATCCAGTAGTCCGCGTAGGTCACGTAGCGGTCGAAGATGTTCTGGCCGTACTCGCTGTAGCTTTCCAGGTAGGCGGTCTGGATCTCCTTGCCGATGAACTCGGCGTAGCGCGGTGCCAGCACCTCCTTGATGAAGCCGACGAACTTCTGCTCGGCCTCCTGCGGGAACTGCTCGCGCTCGATCTGCTGCTCGAGCACGTACATCAGGTGGACCGGGTTGGCGGCGACCTCGGTCGAATCGAAATTGAAGACCTTCGACAGGATCTTGTAGGCGAAGCGCGTCGAGATGCCGGCCATGCCTTCGTCGACGCCGGCGTAGTCGCGGTACTCCTGGAGCGACTTGGCCTTGGGGTCGGTGTCCTTCAGGTTGTCGCCGTCATAGATCTGCATCTTGCTGAAGGCGCTGGAGTTCTCCGGATCCTTCAGCCGGGTCAGCACGGCGAACTGCGCCATCATCTTCAGCGTGCCGGGGGCGCACTTGGCCTCGGCCAAGGAAGAGCCGCGGATCAGCTTCTCGTAGATCTTCACTTCCTCGCTGACGCGCAGGCAGTAGGGCACCTTGACGATGTAGATGCGGTCGAGGAAGGCCTCGTTGTTCTTGTTGTTGCGGAAGGTCTTCCACTCGCTCTCGTTGCTGTGTGCCAGCACGATGCCGTCGAAGGGGATCGCGCCGAAGCCCTCGGTGCCCTTGAAGTTGCCTTCCTGGGTCGCCGTCAGCAACGGGTGCAGCACCTTGATCGGCGCCTTGAACATCTCGACGAATTCCAGCAGCCCCTGGTTGGCCAGGCACAGGCCGCCGGAGTAGCTGTAGGCGTCGGGATCGTCCTGCGCATAGGTCTCGAGCTTGCGGATGTCGACCTTGCCGACCAGCGAGCTGATGTCCTGGTTGTTCTCGTCGCCCGGCTCGGTCTTGGCCACGCCGATCTGCTTGAGCACGCTCGGCAGGCGCTTGACGACCTTGAACTTGCGGATGTCGCCGCCGAACTCGTCAAGCCGCTTCACCGCCCACGGGCTCAGGATGCGGTTGAGGTAGCGGCGCGGGATGCCGTACTCGCGTTCCAGCAACGGGCCGTCCTCGACGACGTCGAACAGCCCGAGCGGGCTTTCATTCACCGGACTGTCCTTCAGCGCGTAGAAGGGCACGTGCTCCATCAGCTGCTTGAGGCGCTCGGCGATCGAGCTCTTGCCGCCGCCGACCGGGCCCAGCAGATACAGGATCTGCTTCTTCTCTTCCAGTCCCTGCGCCGCGTGCCGGAAGTAGGACACGACCTGCTCGATCGCATCCTCCATGCCGTAGAACTCGGCGAAGGCGGGATAGATCTTGATGACCTTGTTCTGGAAGATCCGCGACAGGCGCGAGTCGTTGCGCGTGTCCAGCATCTGCGGCTCGCCGATCGCTTTGAGCATGCGCTCGGCGGCGGTGGCGTAGGCGAGGGGATTGCGCTTGCATTCGTCGAGGTACTCCTCCAGGGTGAGTTCCTCGACCTTGCTGCGTTCGTAGCGAGCCGCGAAATGGCTGATCACATCCATGCTGACCTCCAGTGGTTCATTGGGAGGCGACGCGCGTCCGTGCGACAACGGACCTCGCATCGTCCAGGAAGTTCTGGCGACGTCCATGACTCAAGGCGTCATCAGAGCTTTCCGAGCTCAGCAAGCAATCAGCAAACGGCCAGCCCATGCTGGTCCAAAGTCCGCCACCGTGGGGGTGCGCCGATCGGCAACCTCAAGGACGGTGCGGCTTTTTGGGTCATGCTACCCCCATCGGCAACGATGCGCGATAGCAAGACATGACCCCGTTGTACTCCCATGTTCAACGCCTGTGAAGCGCGAAAGTTGACGATCCCCCGACGTGGGGCACCTGTGGGAAGTACGAAGAAGACAGCACGCATCCCGCGTGCCATTCTTGTGGATTGGCTGGTCGGCGAGCCCCCTGAGCGGGGGACCCGCGGGGATCACTCTTCCGCGCCGGGCGGTCGAAGTTTTTGCAGCAAGCCGTTCAGCTCGTCGAGCGAGCCGAAGCTGATCGCCACCTCGCCCTGCTCGCCGCGTTTGGTCTTCTTCTTGACGCGGATCTCGACCTGCGCCGTCAGCAGGTCCGACAGCGCTTCCTCGAGTCTGAGCACGTCGCGGCTCTTGTTCGCCTTCACGCGCAGCAACGGGGCCTGGCGGCCGCCACCCTGCTGGCGTTGGACCAGCTTCTCGGCCTCGCGCACGCTGAGCTTCTTCGCGGCGATCTCGGTCGCGCTGGTGATCTGGTGGGCGCCGTCCAGCGCCAGCAGCGCGCGCGCATGGCCCATGTCGATGTCGCCGGCCATGAGCATGTTCTGGACCGGCTCGGCCAGATTCAGCAGGCGCAGCAGGTTGGACGCAGCGCTGCGCGAACGACCCACGGCCTGCGCCGCCTGGTCGTGCGTCAGGCCGAACTCGTCGACCAGGCGCTTCAGGCCCTGGGCCTCTTCCAGCGCGTTGAGGTCCTCGCGCTGGATGTTCTCGATCAGCGCCATCGCGGCGGCGGCCTCGTCGGGTACGGGCTTGACCAGCACCGGCACCTCGGCCAGTCCGGCCAGCTTCGCGGCGCGGAAGCGACGTTCGCCCGCGATGATCTCGTAGCGGACCGCGCCGTCGGGCGCGATCGGCCGCACGAGGATCGGTTGCATGATCCCCTGCGCCTTGATGCTCTCGGCCAGCTCGTAGAGCGAGCCCTCATCCATGCGGGTGCGCGGCTGGTACTTGCCGGCCTGCATCTGCGCCAGCGGCAGCACGCCGGGTTCGCCTTCGCGCACCGCCGGTGCGTCGCTCACTTTGGGTCCGAGCAGGGCCTCGAGGCCCATGCCCAGGCCCTTGGGTTTCTTTGTCGCCATGGGGCGCGATTCTCCGTGATTCCGGGGGAGGGTCGTCGGCCCGATGTCGCGTGCCGTCCGCGGGGTGCTTTTGTCCGGTTCAGCCGCCGAGACGTTTCAGCAGGGCGCGACCCTCGGGCCAGGCGCCGAGACCGGACGCGGTGTTGAGGTGACCCAGGGGGCCAGCCATCACGAACTCGGCACCCCAGTCCGCCGCCATGCCGGCGGCGCGATCGAGCGAGCAGAACGGGTCGTCGTTCGATGCGACGACGATGGCGGGGAAGGGCAGTCGCGGGCGCCGGATCGGACGCCAGTTGTGCAGCTGCGGCGGCATCTCCTCGCGCTCGGTGTCGGGCGGCGCGACCAATAGCGCGCCGGCCACCAGGCGCGTGTGGGTCGAGTGCTCTGCCCACGCCGCCACGAGCTGGCAGCCGAGGCTGTGCGCGACCAGCAGCGCCGGTCGATCGTGCAGGCGCCCGTCCTGCTGCAGCACTTCGTCGAGACGGGCCATCCAGTCGCCGCGTCGCGGCCACTCCCAGTCGTTCTGTTCGATCCGGCTGTCGCCGTGGACGCGCTGCCATTCGCTCTGCCAGTGGTCGGGGTCCGAATCCAGCCAGCCCGGCAGCAGGTAGACGGGCCGTGTGATCGGGGAGAGGTCCAGGTCATTCGGCGGAATGGCGTGTGTTGACATCGGTTGGCCTTATGCTTCGCGCTTTCTTCGGGAGGGTCCCGGAGGCAGCGGATTTTGCAGGAGCGGCGATGAAGTACGCGGTGTATGTCGACGGGCAGGAAGGCACGACCGGCCTGCGCATCAATGAATATCTGGCGCAGCGCGCCGACATCGAGGTGCTGCGCATCGACGCCGACAAGCGCAAGGATGCCGCCGAGCGCGCCCGCTTGCTGAACGCCGCCGATGTCGCCTTCCTGTGCCTGCCCGACGCCGCCTCGCGCGAGGCCGCGGCGATGATCACCAATCCCAAGACCTGCCTGATCGACGCGAGCACCGCGCATCGCACGGCGCCGGGCTGGGCCTTCGGCCTGCCGGAACTGGCCAAGGGCCAGCGCGCCGCGATCCGTGACTCGAAGCGCATCGCCAACCCCGGCTGCCACGCCAGTGCCTTCATCCTGGCGGTGCGCCCGCTGGTTGACGCCGGCCTGCTGCCGGCCGACGCGCTGGTCACGGCGACGTCGATCACCGGCTATTCGGGTGGTGGCAAGTCGATGATCGCGGAGTACGAGGCGGGCGGAAATCCGAAGCTGATCGCGCCGCGACCGTACGCGCTGGGCCTGGTCCACAAGCATCTGCCGGAAATGATGGCTCACACGGGACTGAAGACCGCGCCGGTGTTCATGCCCATCGTCTCCAACTTCTACAAGGGCCTGGCCGTCACCGTGCCCCTGCATCTGAGCCAGCTGCGCGCCGGCACCACGCCGCAGCAGGTTCGCGACGCGCTGGCCGCGCACTACGAAGGCGAGCGATTCATCCACGTGAAACCGTTGCGCGACGCGGACACGCTGGCGGTCGGTTTCTTCGACGTGCAGGCCTGCAACGACACGAACAATGTCGACCTGTTCGTGTTCGGCAGCGAACAGCAGATCCTTGTTATGGCCCGCCTGGACAACCTGGGCAAGGGCGCCAGCGGTGCGGCCGTGCAGAGCATGAACGTGCATCTGGGCGTGGACGAGTCGCTGGGCCTGACCGGCCCGGACGTCAACGACATCTGATGGCATCGACAAAGGTCGCAAGCCGTGAATGGCGCCGGGATGGCGCCGTTGCGCAGGACGACCTCGACGCCATCCGAGATGGCGTCATCGCCTACGGTCGCCAGCAGGCGCAAGGCAGCGATGCCGAGGACATCGCCGTGGCGTTGTACGACGGCGATGAGCTGATTGCCGGCGCCTCCGGACGGACTGAGTTCCAACGCCTCTATGTCAGCTACCTGTGGGTCGATGCCGACCATCGTGGTGAGGGCTTCGGAGGCGACTGCCTGCGTCAGCTTGAAGCAATGGCGTTGAAGCGGGGTTGCGTCGATGCGCTGATCGAGACGCTGCTGGACGAGACCGCGGCGATGTACGAGCATCTGGGTTACGCCTGCATCAGCCATGTGCACGACTTCGTGCCGGGCTTTACCCGCCATACGCTGCTGAAGGTCTGGCAGGCGCGGGACTAGGCTCAGGCCCAGGCGCGAGGGTCGTCGCTGCGGTAGTGGTAGCGATAGGCCTGCAGGAACCCCAGACGGGCGTACAGCCGCTGCGCAGCCGTGTTGTCGGCGCCGACCTGCAGATATGCACTGACGGCGCCCTGGCGGCGCGCTTCGGCCAGCAAGGCCGCGCAGAGCCGGAAGCCATGCCCACGACCGCGCTGCGCTTCCGGCGTGAAGATGTCGAACAGCCCCGCGATGCCGCCGGCGGGTGTTCCTCCCGGCCCCGCATCGATGGCGATCTGGCCACAGGCGAGCAGCACGTCGCCCTGCGTCATCTTGAAAGCCTGATGCGGGACGCTGGCCTGTTCGAGACGCCGCGCGTGGCCGTCGATCTCTTCCCTGCTGGAGCCGCGCAGGGCACCGATCAGTCCGGCGTAGGCGGCTGGCGTCAGTGGCACCAGTCCGCCCGCGTCGTCGAAGGGATCCAGCGTTGGCAGCACCATCACGTCGGCGGGATCGAAACGGGTCCAGCCTTTGGCGGCCAATTGATCGTCGAGATCGGCCGGTTGGCTGAAGGGGGTGAGCCGGAGAATCAGCGGCAGGCCCGCCTGTTCGAAGCTGGGGCGGCAGCGATGGAGGAGATCATCGAGGGGCAGCGTACCTCCCGCCAGCGCATTGACGCATCGTGAGCGCTTGGCCTTGCCTGGCGACAAGCGGAGCAGCCACCCCTCGACCTGCGCTTCACGTGGCGCGGACGCCGCGTTGAGGCCGGCAAGTTCCGCGCGGCGGGCGAGGGCGTCCAGCTCGGGAGCCATCGTTCAGCGCATCGCGCCGACGCGCGCCACCATTTCCTTGGCGAAATCGATGAAGGCGTGCGCACCCTTGGATCCGCCGTCGAAGACGACACCCGGCAGGCCGTAGCTGGGGGCTTCAGCCAAGCGGACGTTGCGGGGGATGACGGTGTTGAAGACCTTCTCGCCGAAGTGCGCCTTCAGCTGCTCGCTGACCTGCTGCTGCAGCGTGATGCGCGGATCAAACATGACGCGCAGCAGGCCGATGATCTGCAGGTCCGGATTCAGGTTGGCGTGGATCTGCTTGATCGTGTTGACCAGGTCGGTCAGGCCTTCCAGCGCGAAGTATTCGCACTGCATCGGGACGACCACGCCATGCGCGGAGCACAGGCCGTTCAGCGTCAGCATGGACAGCGAGGGCGGGCAGTCGATCAGGATGAAGTCGTAATCCTGTGCCGAGGCAGCCAATGCCGTCTTCAGGCGTTGCTCGCGGCGGTCCAGTTCGACCAACTCCACTTCGGCGCCGGCCAGTTCCCGGTTGGCGCCCAGCACGTCGTAGCCGGCCTTTTCGCTGCGCTGACGCGCTTCGGCGATGGTGGCCGATTCCAGCAGCACGTCATAGACGGTCAGCGACAAGGCGCGCTTGTCGATGCCGGAGCCCATCGTGGCATTGCCTTGAGGGTCGAGGTCGACCACCAGCACGCGTTGTCCGACCTTGGCCAGACCGGCGGCCAGATTCACGGTGGTGGTCGTCTTGCCGACGCCACCTTTTTGGTTCGCAACGCAAAAGATCTTGGCCATGAATGGTCGGGGGACAGGCTCTGGAGAGGGGCGGAGCTTAACCGATGGCGGTGGTCGGACGGATCCACAGCAGACAGCGCTGGGCGTCGAGTCCAGGAACTTCAAGCTGTTCCACGTGGAACACGGACAGATCCGGTGTGCGTTCGGCCAGCTCGGCAATCTCGTCGGTCGGATGCTGGCCCTTCATCGCCGCCCACACGGCATCGGGTTTCAAGTGCATCCGGGTCCATTCGGTGAAGTCCGCCAGCGAAGCGAAGGCGCGCGATGTGATGACATCGAAGGGCGCCGTCTTCAACTGTTCGACCCGTGAGTGTTCCGCGTGCAGGTTGGGAAGGCCGATCTCGGCAGCGACCTGAGCGATGAAGAACGCCTTCTTGCCGACGGTGTCGACACAGGTGACGTCGGTCGTCGGATCGCAGATGGCGATGACCACACCGGGCAGGCCGCCGCCACTGCCGACATCCATCAGTCGCAATGGCTGGCCGGCGGCATGACGACGCAGCGGCGGGATCAGGCTCAGGCTGTCCACCAGATGCTGGGTCAGCATGGCCTCGGGATCACGGACAGCCGTCAGGTTGTAGACCTTGTTCCACTTCGATAGCAGGCCGAGGTAGGCGATCAGCCGGTCGAGCTGCTCATCGGTGAGGCCGAGTCCGAGCGTTTCGGCGGCGGTGGCAAGACGGGAGCGGAGGTCGGGATCGGTCATCGATGAACGGAATGGGATGAAGTCAGGCGGCGGTCGAGTCGACGGCGGCGTGATCGGTGAAGCCCTTGAAGCGACCCTTGCGCAGGTGGATCAGTAGCAGGGAGATCGTTGCCGGCGTGATGCCGGAAATCCGCGATGCCTGCCCCAGCGTTTCCGGACGATGTTTGCCGAGTTTCTGGCGGGCCTCGAAGGAGAGGGCGGTGACCAGGCCGTAGTCGAGTTCCTCCGGGAGCTTCAGATGCTCGAAGTTCGACGCGCGGGCCACGTCCTCCTGCTGCTTGCTGATGTAGCCCGCGTATTTGACGCCGACTTCCAGTTGCTCGATGACAGCGGCCGCGAGGTCGCTGCCCAGCGACTCCGTGAGGGCAGCGCGTGTCACGCCAGCCGTCGGGCGGGCGATGGACGCCACTTCGGAGATGGTGTCGAAGGTGACGCCGGGGCGACGCAAGAGGTCGATCAGGTTGTATTCGCGCTCGAGCGCCTTGCCGACCAGCCGTTCCGCATCGGCGGCCGGCAGGATGTTCGGGTTGACCCACGTCGACTTCAGCTTCTCTGTTTCACGTGAAACAGCATCGCGTTTGCGGTTGAAAGACTCCCAGCGGGCGTCGTCGACCAGCCCCAGTTGGCGGCCCGCCTCGGTCAGACGCATGTCGGCGTTGTCTTCACGGAGCTGCAGGCGGAATTCGGCGCGGCTCGTGAACATGCGATACGGCTCGGTGACACCCTTGGTGATCAGGTCGTCGACCAACACGCCCAGGTAGGCCTGATCGCGGCTCGGCAGCCACGCGTCCTTGCCCTGCACCTGGAGGGCGGCATTCAGACCCGCGAACAGCCCTTGGGCGGCCGCCTCTTCGTAGCCGGTCGTGCCGTTGATCTGGCCCGCGAAGAACAGGCCGCCGATGGCGCGTGTCTCGAAGCTGGACTTCAGCTCACGCGGATCGAAGTAGTCGTATTCGATCGCGTAGCCGGGGCGCAGGATGTGTGCGTTCTCCAAGCCTGGAATCGATTGGACGGCGGCCAACTGGACGTCGAAGGGCAGGGAGGTGGAGATACCGTTCGGATAGAACTCGTGCGTGGTCAGTCCTTCGGGCTCCAGGAAGATCTGGTGCGAGTTCTTGTCGGCGAAGCGGTTGACCTTGTCCTCGATGGACGGGCAGTAGCGCGGGCCGACGCCCTCGATGACCCCGGTGAACATCGGGCTGCGGTCGAATCCGGAGCGGATGATCTCGTGGGTGCGCTCGTTCGTGTGGGTGATCCAGCAGGGGAGCTGCCGCGGATGTTGCGCGGCGTTCCCCATGAAACTGAACACAGGCACCGGATCCAGGTCGCCCGGTTGTTCCGCGCACTTGGAGAAGTCGATGGTGCGACCGTCCAGCCTCGGCGGCGTGCCGGTCTTCAGGCGGCCTTGCGGCAGCTTGAGTTCCTTGAGTCGTCCCGACAGCGAGACTGCCGGCGGATCGCCGGCGCGGCCCGCGGCGTAGTTCTCCAGACCGATGTGGATCTTCCCGTCGAGGAAGGTCCCCGCGGTCAGCACCACCGCACGGGCGCGGAAGCGCAGACCCGATTGCGTGACGGCGCCGACGACGCGGTCACCTTCGACCATCAGGTCGTCCACGGCCTGCTGGAACAGCATCAGGTTGGGCTGGTTCTCCAGCCGCTGGCGGATGGCGGCCTTGTAGAGGATGCGATCGGCCTGTGCACGGGTGGCACGGACGGCGGGTCCCTTGGAGCCGTTGAGGATGCGGAACTGGATGCCGCCCTCATCGGTCGCTGCAGCCATGGCACCGCCGAGCGCATCGACCTCCTTGACCAGATGACCCTTGCCGATTCCGCCGATGGACGGATTGCAGCTCATCTGACCGAGCGTCTCGATGTTGTGGGTCAGCAGCAGCGTGCTGACGCCCATGCGGGCGGCGGCCAGCGCGGCCTCGGTACCGGCATGGCCGCCACCGACCACGATCACGTCGAACTCTTTGGGATAAAGCATGGCAAGGCGTCCGGCGGCTTCGGCGATCGGGTGGATCGCGGCCATCGCGATGCGCGCAGGGCGCGGAATCTGGCGATGGAGCGCCGGCTGGCATTCAGATGAGGGAGGCCATGATTTTACGCGGGGCTGTGGATAAGTCACTGCCTCAGGGCCATGCCCACCGGACCTTGTTCGCGTCCCCGGCCGACGAGCGGCGACAATCCGCGTCCCATGGATTGCCGCCCCTCCTGCGCCGCCTGCTGCATCGCCCCGTCGATCAGCAGCCCGATCCCCGGCATGCCCGACGGCAAGCCGGCCGGGGTGCGTTGCATCCAGCTTGACGAGGCTCTGCGTTGCAAGATCTTCGGCAGACCGGAGCGGCCCGCCGTGTGCGGCTCGCTGCCGCCGTCCGAGGACATGTGCGGCGATTCGCGCGAGCAGGCGATGCGCTGGCTCGGGTGGATGGAAGAAGAGACGCGCCCCCTTTGATCCGCCGTCGATCCCTCTCTACGGGGAGGCGTTCCACCCTGACCGTGCCGTATCCTCTCGCCCCAAACAGGGAGGGAGTTCCGAATGAAGCAGTGGGCACTGTGGCTGCCGTTGCTCGTGGCGCCGATCGACGGGGCGTGGGCAATCAACAAATGCACGAACAAGGATGGCACCGTCTCGTTCCAGGACGCGCCGTGTCCTCGGGAGGCGGAATCCAAGGCGCTTGAGATCAAGGTGGCTCCGCCCGCTTCTCGTGGTCCGTCAGGGCGAGCGGGGGACAGTGGGCCGAACTCGGCGTCGCCGTTGCCGACGCCGGACAGGGGCGACCCGCGCGCCGTCCAGGCCGCCAGGGCCGCAGGAGACCTGGAAGCGCTCGCGTTCAAGGCCCGGGACTGCCGCAATCAATTGGCCTTCGGCGGCAATGACGTCGTCGAGACCTGCCAGAGCTGGGCCAGACAGGCCCAGGACCAGATCAAGCCGGCCCTGGCGACGTTGCGCGAGCTCAGCAACGATGCCGACTTCCGTCAACGGCATCGGCTCTACTTTGATCGCGGCTTCAATGCGGCCCAGGCGATGGATCGGGATGCACTCGCGATCATGGAGATGGTGGATCGAGCCAAGGCCCGAGGCAGGTCAGGCACCGGCGCGACCCCCAAGGACATCCGCAGCTGAGTCATTCAGGCCGGCACGGCATGGGCGCGACCGGTGCGGTGATCGAGCCGCCCTGGCCGTCTGAAAGGGCGCTGACAGCGCACCCGCCGTAGAGTCGGAGTTTCCAGAAGACCACATCGGAGACTCCGCATGATCCCCACCGACGAGGACCGCCGCCGCTTCCTCCTGCAGTCCGCCGCGCTCGGCGCCGCGGGGGCCGCCTTCGGCACGTCGCTCCCCGCCATCGCGCAATCGACCTGGCCCTCGCGCAACGTGCGCTTCGTCGTGCCCTTCGCACCGGGCGGCAGCAGCGAGATCGTCGCGCGCGCCACGGCTGCCGAGCTCAGCAAGACGCTGGGGCAGTCCGTGTACGTCGACAACAAGCCCGGTGGCGGCGGCAACATCGCGATGGGCGAGGTCGCCCGCGCGGAGGACCAGCACACGCTGATCCTCGGCCACATCGGCACGCTCGCGGTGAACCCGTACATCTACGACAAGCTGCCCTACGATCCCAACCGCGATTTCAAGCCCATCACGCTGCTGGCGAAGGTGCCCAGCCTCTACGTCGTCCACCCTGACGTGCCGGCGCGCAACCTGAAGGAGTGGGTCGCCCTCGTGCGCAAGAACCCGGGCAAGTTCAGCTATGGCTCGGCGGGCAACGGCAGTGCCGGACACCTGGCGATGGAGTACCTGAAGATGGTCGCGGACCTCTTCATCCTGCACGTGCCTTATCGCGGCACCGGTCCCCAGCTGACGGATCTGCTCGCGGGGCGTCTCGAGGCGGCGTCGGTGGGGGCGCCGGCCATCATGCAGTTCATCAAGGCGGGCAAGCTGCGTTGCATCGCGACGGGTTCCAAGGAGCGGCTGCCGCAGCTGCCCGACGTGCCGACGGTCGCGGAGCAGGGCTACCCCGGCTTCGAGATGACGCAGTGGTACGGCCTCTGTGCGCCGGCCAACCTGGCACAGGCCAACGTCGACAAGCTGGCGGTCGAATCGGTGAAGGCGATCCGTTCGGCGTCGGCCCGGGAGCGTCTGAGCCACGACGCGGCCGAGGCCATCGGCAACACACCCGCGCAGTTCACCGCGTTCATCGCGCAGGAGCAGCAGCGCTGGAAGCAGGTCGTGACCCGCGCGAAGATCAAGCCCGATTGATGGGCCCGGCGGGGGCCCGGGAGGGCCTCCTCAGCGCTGCTGGACGGACCGCAGGTCCTGCACCACGCGCCCGCCCTGGAGGCTGACGACGCGTTGCGCCGCCGCGATCGTCTCGGGACGGTGCGCGATGACGATGCGTGTCAGCGACAGCTGGCGCAGGCTGGCGTTGACCAGCCGCTCGCGCTCCACGTCGAGCGCGCTGGTGGCCTCGTCCAGGAACAGGAACTGCGGCCGCTTGTACAGCGCGCGCGCCAGCAGGATGCGCTGGCGCTGACCACCGGACAGGCTCGATCCCATGTCGCCGATCAGCGTCTGCAGGCGCATCGGCATGGCCTCGATGTCTTCCAGCACGCAGGCGAGCCGCGCGCATTCACGCACCCAGTCGGGGTCGACATCGAGGTCGAAGAAGCTGATGTTGTCGGCGATGCTGCCGGCGAAGAGTTGATCGTCCTGCATCACCGTGCCGATGCGATCGCGCCAGGCGTTCGCGCCCAGCTGCGCCAGCGCGACGCCGCCGATGCGGATCTCGCCATGCTGCGGCGCATGGATGCCCAGCATCAGCTTCATCAACGTGGTCTTGCCGCAGCCCGAAGGTCCGACGATCGCCACGGACTCGCCCGGCTCGATGCGCAGCGAGCAGCCGGCGATGACCTCCGGTTCGCCATCGGCGTATCGGAAGCGCAGTCCGTCGAGCTCCAGCGCCGCGTCATGCGGGACCGCGCGGCCCGGCGCCTCGAACTCCGCCTCGGGCGCGGTCAGCACGATGTCGGCCAGCCGCTCGCCCTGGAGCCGCAGCATCTTCAGCGCGACCACCTTGTCGATCAGCCCGGCGACGCGCTGGCTGAACTGGTCCTTGTAAGCGAGGAAGGCGAACAGCATCCCCACCGACAGCGCGTTGTCCAGCACCAGCATCGCGCCCATCGCGACGATGACCACGCGTTCCAGGCCGAACAGCAGCTTGTTGCCCTGTGTCATGCCGAGCTCGAGCTTGCGGCCGGTCAACGACGCGTTCATCTGCTCGACGACGAGGTTGGCGAAGCGCGCGCCACGATCCGCCTGCGCGTTGAAGAGCTTGATCGCCTGCGCGCCGCGCAGTGATTCGAGGAAGTGGGTGTTCTGGCGCGCCTCATGGGTCAGCGCTTCTTCCTGCGCATCGCGCAGCGGGCGGAAGCAGGCCCAGCGCAGCAGCGCATAGCCGGCCACCGCGGCCAGCGCGACCGCCGTCAGCCGACCGCTGTAAAGCACCATCATCGCCAGCGTCAGGAGCACCATCAGACCGTCGAGGATGGCCTCGATGAAGCTGCCCGTGAGCGTCTTCTGGATCTCCTGCACGCTGGAGAAGCGCGACCAGATGTCGCCGAGATGGCGTTTCTCGAACCAGGCGAGCGGCAGTCGCAACAGGTGCGAGAACACGTTGGACAGCCACTGGAGGTTCAGCGATGCCGACAGGATCATCACCGCCCAGGAGCGGAGCAGTCCGACGCCCACCTGCAGCAGTACCAGCAGGGCGAAGCCGATGCCCAAGGTCACGAGCAGATCGCGATCGGCGCTGACGATGACGCCGTCGACGGTCCATTGCAGCAGGAAGGGGGCCAGCAGCCCGAGCAGCTCCAGGCCCAGTGCGAGGGCCAGGACTTGCGCGATCGAGCGCTTCAGCCCCGTCACGCGGCCGAGCAGCTGGCGCCACTTCGGCGAGGGAGCCGGCGCCTTGCGCGCAAAGTCCATGCCCGGACGCAACTCGAGCGCCACCCCGGTGAAATGCTTGGAGACCTCGGCCAGGTTCAACCGGCGCTCGCCATGCGCGGGATCGAGCACCACGGCGCGGTCGCCGTCGACGCGTTCCAGCACGACGAAGTGGTTGAAGTCCCAATGCAGGATGCAGGGCGTCTGAAGCTTGTGCAGCGTGTGGGGCTCGGCGCGCAGCGCGCGGGCGGTGAGACCGAGCTGGGCGCCCATGCGCACCAGGTCCGCCATCGTCAGGCCCTTGAGGGAGACCGCGAAACGGTCGCGCAACTCGCCGAGCGTCCAGCGTTGGCCATGCGCGCCGGCGACCATCGCGAGGCACGCCAGGCCGCACTCCGCGGCCTCGGTCTGCAGGATGACGGGGCGGCGACGTCGCCAGCCGAGGTTCAGTCGCGACAGGATGCCGTCGGGCGTGGCGCGCGCGACGGTGGCGCCGGAAGAGGGGCATCAGACACGGCGGGCGAGGCTCAGCAGCGGTTCGAAGATCCATTCGATGAGGCGGCGCCGCTCCAGCAGCACGTCGGCTTCGAGCAGCATACCGGGGCTGAGCGTCTGGTCCTGCCCGTACGCCTGGACCGACTGGCGTTGCAACTGCACGGTGATGCGGTACATCGGCTCGCCTTGCGCCATCGCCGCGGGCAGGCCGAGTTGCGCGAGCTCCGCGGCCTGCAGTGGCGTGCGCGAGACTTGCAGGACCTCGCCTTGCTGCTGGCCGAACTTCTGATATGGAAAAGCCTGGTAGCGCAGCAGGACCGCCTGATGCGGCCGCAGGAAGCCGACGGCGCTCGAGGGCGCATACAGGTGGGCCTGCAGCGGCGTGCGCGCGGGGAGCAGGGCGGCGAGTTGCGTTCCGGCCTGGACGACCTGGCCGGGCTCTGCCAGCACGGTGCTCATCTGGCCGTCGCTGGGCGCGCGCAGGACGAGCCGCCGGCGCGCTTCGTTCTCGACGCCTTGCGCCTGAAGCGCGGCGATGTCGCGCGCGAGTTCCCCTGCTGGACCTGGGACTTCAAGGGGATCGCCTGAAGCTCAGCTTGCAAGCCCAACGCCTCCCGCTGCAGGTTCTCGCGCTCTCGCGCCAGTGCCTGCCGTTGGGCCTGCAAGCCAAGCAACTCCTCCCGCTTGGTCTGGACCTGGGCGCTCGAGACGAACTGGTCTTTCGCCAGCGACTCGAGACGTCCCAGACTCTGCAGCGCCAGCGCCTCGCGCTGGGCATGCAGCTGCAACTCGGCGTCAGCCTGTCGCAGCGTGGATTCGAGCGTGGCGACGCGTGCTTTCAGCGACGTCGCCTGGCTCTGCGCGAGTTCCCGCTGCTGCGCCTGAGCCGCGCCCAGCGATTGCTCGCGATCCTTCAAGGTCCTCGACAGACCGTCGCCGGTCGGGTTGCCGCTGTCGAGCGACAACACGAACAGCACGTCTCCCTCGCGCACCTGCTGCCCGTCCTGGACGGGTCGCGCCATGACCGTGGCGCTTTGCGGCACGCTCAGCCGCATCACGCCGCGCTCCGGCACCAGCAGGCCGTTGACGCGGGCCTTGCGGGTGTATTCGGTACTGAACAGGAAGGCGCCGACGGCGATCACGCCGCCCAGTGCCAGGATGCTCAGCCATTTCAACGTGGTCGGTCGATGCAATTGCACCGAACCCAGCCAGGCCTGCTGCTGCGAGGCCTGGGCCTCGGCGCGGAACAGCGCCACCACGATTTGCTACGCCTTGTTGCGAACCTGACGGTTCGCGGAGCGAGAAGTGCTTACCAAGTGCCCTTCGGCGCGGGTTCGACTTCTGCGGCGGTCTCGCCGGCGGCAACCGTCTGACCGACCAGCCAGGTGCCCTTCGGGGCGCCGCCGCCGACGTGCACCAAGGACTGCAGGTCCAACTCGACCAGACCTTCTTCGACTTGCGTGTTGACGGCGACGTTTTGCAGTTGGGCTTGCATGAGAGGCTCCAGATTCGGTGACGTGCCCAGGAATGTGTTGAGCACGGAACGGATTGAAGCAGCGCGCGGACGCCCGCATAACTGTCAGCTCTTACAGTGTTTACAAGCTGGCGCCGAAGGCAGCATCAGCGAATCAGGCCGAGCCGCAGGGCCTTGAGCACGGCCTGGTGCTTGTTGGAACAGGCCAGCTTGTGCATCGCGTTGTTGATGTGCAGCACCGCCGTACGTTCGGTGATGCTGAGGATCGCGCCGACTTCCCAGGCGGTCTTGCCTTCCATCGTCCAGTGCAGGCACTCGAGCTCCCGCGGCGTCAGACGCGGCGATTCGGTGACCTTCTCTTCGGGCAGCAGGACACGCAGCGCCGTGTCCACCGCGTGCACGGCGAAGAGCTGCAGATCCGCGACCATGCGCGTCAACTGGCCTGAGTCGCTCGGCAGCGGCTGGTCGCGGTCGACGCCGAGCACGAAATGCCGTCCCTCGGGCAGGTGCAGCGCCAGGCAGATGCCGGTGCTGTAGCCGAATTGCGCCTGCGATTCCCAGATGTCGCTGGCGCCGTGACGTGCGTAGGTCTGACGATCCCAGACGATCGGCATGCTGTTGCGCTTGCAGTGCTGCATGACCGGATCGCGGCGCCCGAACTCCGGCGCATGCATCACCTCGGCGTAGCCATCGGGGCAGTTGTCGATGGTGATGAACTCGGTCTCGGCCAGCGTGTGGTCGACGACCGTGATGGCCGAGACCGTCTGGAAGTCCAGCTTATGCGCGAAGCGAATCACCTCACTGCGGAACTCTTCGCGTGAGCGCGCTTCCAGGACTGATTGATAACCGCCTTGCAGCATTGATCGCTCCGGCCCGTGGCCGGCCTAGTGGGCCTCTTCGGTCGCCATGGCGGACCTGATCGCCTGTCTGTGATCCGCCACGCGCCCGCATGGGCCGCATAGGTCACGTGACGCATTCACGCCCCTGACAGGGTTTACAGCTGGCGAGTCGACCGCTTCGTGACCACACTTCTGGTCAAGGGGAGAAGCAGCAACCGCCGATCCGCAATAGCCAAACCAAACAATTCTGACAATGACACCAGCTTGGATTGTGTACGCGTGGCCACGAATATTGTGTGATGTCCAGCGTTTGCCCCGCTTACAGTTCGCGCATTTGAGCACGCGCGTGTTGGTGACGGGAGACGAGGATCACCCGGCCATGGGGCAAACCCTGTGGAGCGGCGAATCCGAGTTCGGTGCCGCCGGCGTGGCGTGGGACTGGGTGCGCATGCCTTACGGGGTGGTCTCGATGGTCGATCCGATGGCCCTCGTGACCAACATGCAGTTCCTGAACGGCGAGGGCGAAGTCCTCGCGCCGATCGAATCGGCGATCCAGCTCAACGGCATCGTGCACATGCTGCCGTGGCAGGAGCAGGTCCAGCTGGCGCTCGCGACGCGCCATTGAGCGCGCCCGGTATCGTCCGCGCATCATCGCCCGCTCATCGCGCCACCGCCGCGCGCATCGAGCGGGCCACCAGGGCCAGTCCGCCGATCGTGAGCAAGGCCCCCACGATCACCGTCGGCATCACCTTCGCGAAGGTCAGCGGCTCGCCCTTGAGCACCTGCATCATGAGCTGGTTCTGACCGAGCCCGGGCACCCACAGGTGCCAGGACGCTTCCCCTCCCGGATTGACGATCGCCACCATCGGCGTCAGCGCGATGGCCGTGATCACGAGCGTCGTGCTGGCCTGGGCCTCCTTGAAGGTCTTGGTGCGGATCGCCAGCGCCATCAGCACCGCCGACAGCCCCGCGCCGAGCGGGATCTGAAGCAGCAGGAAACGCAAGGCCTCGCCCCAGCCGAACTGGAACATCGCCGCGAGCGCGTCGCTGCGCATCAACCATTGGCCGGGCAGGAAGCTGAGGTTGGAAAGCACCGCCACCAGCAGCCCCGCCATCAGCACGGCTGCCCACTTGCCCGCGACGATGGCGGCATGCGGCGCGGGGTTGACGAGCAGCGGCTCGAGCGAACCGCGTTCGCGCTCGCCCGCGGTGCTGTCGAGCGCCGCGGTCAACGCGCCATAGAGCACCGCCATCATGATGAACATGGGCAGCATCTGCGTGAGCCGCGTGGAGCGTGCCTGCATGCTGGCAAGGTCGCGTTCCTGGACGTCGATCGGGCGCAGCTGCTGCGCGCCGATGCCCCGCATGGCCAGGGTCAGCGTGGCACGTTCGCTGCCGAAACCCTGCAGCAGCCGGCCGAGCGCGCCGACGCCGGCCTCGGCGCGCTGGTTGGCGCTGTCGCTGACGATCTCCACCGTCGCCGGCTCGCCGCCGGCCAGCAGCGTCTCGAAATCCGCAGGAACCACGAGCACCGGATCGCTGAGCTTGGCGTCACGCAGCTTGGCCTCGTAGTCGACGGGTGCGAGCTTGATCGTGTAGGTCTGGCGTTCGATGTAGTTGCGCAGCGTCGGCGCGTGCTCGATGCCCGCGACGAGCACTTCACGCTGCTCCGCGCGCTCCTGCAGCGAAGCCGCCAGGCCCGACATCAGCGTCAGCATCAGCGGGCCCATCAGCACCGACGGGATCAGCAGGCGCAGCAGCGTGCGGCGATCCCGGAGGGCATCCAGGACCTCCTTGGCGAACACCGTCCGGAAGGCTTTGAAGAAGGGGCCGTTCATGCGGACTCCAGGCGCGTGGGCGCGGCTTCAGGGAAGGCGAGGTCGACGAAGGCGTCCTCGAAACGCTGGCGACCGGTCTGCGCGAGCAGGCCGTCGACGGTGCCGGTGGCGACCGATCGGCCATGGGACATCACGACGACCTGGTCGCAGAGCTGTTCCACCTCCTGCATGATGTGGCTCGAGAAGACGATGCACTTGCCGCCCCCTCGGGGGACCGCAGGTGACGGAGCACCTCGCGCAGCGCGCGCGTGGCGACGACGTCCAGCCCGTTCGTGGGCTCGTCCAGCACGATGTTGGCCGGATCGTGGACCAGCGCGCGGGCCAGCGCGGTCTTCATCCGCTCGCCCTGGCTGAAGCCTTCGGCGCGGCGGTCGAGGATCGCGCGCAGGTCCAGCAGTTCCGCCAGCGCCTCGGCGCGCGCCTGGGCCTGATCCATCGGCATGTCCTGAAGACGCGCGAAGTAGACGATGTTCTCGCGCGCCGTGAGCCGCGGGTACAGCCCGTGCGCGTCGCCGAGGATGCCCATCCGGGCCAACGCCGCGCGCGGCTGCTTCAGGACGTCGAGGCCGTCGACTTCGATGCTGCCCTGGTCGGGCGGGAAGAGTCCCGCGAGCATCCGCAGCGAGGTGGTCTTCCCCGCGCCGTTGGGGCCGAGCAGTCCGGTGATGCGGCCGTTGGGCGCGTCGAGGTTCAGATGCTGGACCGCGACGACCGTGCGGGCCTGGCCCTTCTTGCCGAACAGCGAGCCCAGCGAGCTGCCGCCGCGCGTCTGGAAGGTCTTGTGGAGCGCATGCAGGCGGATCATCGATCGGACTCCCGGGCGGCGGAGGCGGCGGCTGCGATGGCGGCCGGCGAGGGGGCAGGAACGCGGGCGGACGCGGCACGCCCTTGGCGCAGCTCGCATCCACCTGAAGGGCGTCGGCGTCGCGCGGTGCGTCGATGAAGCGGAACAGCACGTCGCGCATGCAGGGCAGCGTCAGCGCGACGCCGTGGCCGGCGGCGGCGACCACGACGTGGCGGGCCTGATCCCCCAGTGCCACCTTGACGCGTTGCCCATGGCGCTCCGGCGTGGCGGGATCGCTGCCGCCGCTGGTGAGCAGCACGGGCGATGTCGCGGGCGGGATCGTGTAGAAGGCCGGCGGCACCTCGCCGCGCGGCCAGGCGCCGCAGACGCGGGCGTAGAGGTCACGGTCGAGCGTGCCGAAGTCGGATCCCGGCGTCTCGGTCGATGCCGCGATGCGCGGCGCGTCCTCGGCGCAGATGACGGAGAAATGCATGCCTTCGAAGATCCGCATCGAACGGGATCCGCCTCCCAGCTGTCCGGCCAGCCCGGCGAGAGCATCGAAACGTCCCAGGGACGCCTCGTGCAGCGCCGCCGGCAGCGCGGCGGCAACGCTGGGTGCATACAGCGGCGGCCGGACCAGGCCGAGCAGGCCCTCGCGCGTCAGCGTGGCCTCCTCCGGCCGGCCGGTCAGCGGCTGCGTGAAGGAGACCTTCCGGGGCAGGCTCTTGAGCAGCGCCTGCCACTCGGACTGGAGGCCGGGGAACCGCGCGGCGCAGGCCGGATCGGCCGCACAGGCGACGAACACGGCGTCCAGTGCGCGCTGCGAGTCCTGCGAAAACGTCACCGGCAGCACCATGTCCGGCGGCGCGACGCCGTCGATGACGGTGCGGCGCACGCGATCGGGGAATTGGCGCTGGTACTCCAGCGCCGCACGCGTGCCGTAGGACGCGCCGACCAGATTCCAGCGCTCCGCCCCCAGCGCGACGCGCACCGCATCCATGTCCTGCATCGCGATCGTCGTCGTGAAGAAACGCAGGTCGCCATGGGGCAGCTGCTTGAGCGCGTCGCGGCACTGTTCCAGCAGGCGGACCCTGGCGCCGGGCTTCAACAGCTCATCCAGGCTGCGGGTGCTGTTGTCCGGGCAGGCGAGCGGTGCCGAGCGCCCCGTGCCGCGCTGGTCGATGAACACGAGGTCGCGGCGGTAGTTCAGCCGGGACAGTCGCGGCATCACGGTGGCCGTCAGCGCGATGGCGCTCTGACCAGGACCGCCGGCGAGCAGCAGCACCGGATCCGGCAGCTTGTTGCGCGCCAGCGCAGGCACGACGACGTAATGCACATCGATGCGGACCCCCTCGGGCCTGGCCGGATCGAGCGGTCGCTGGAGGCTGCCGCACAGCACCTCGGTGGGCACGCCTTCGACGCGACAGGGTTTCAGTGCCGGGACAGCGGCTTCGGCCCGCGCATCGCCGGCCGTCAAGGTCGCCGCCGCGGCCGCAAGCGCCGGCACGACGGCCAATGCCATCAGCGCGCGGACGCGGAACGGCCGGGCTCGGGGGACAGGGCTTGCCCCGGGACGCATCGTCATCAACTCGCTCCTCCTTGGTGCCCGGCGATTATGGCGAGCGGGAGGCGCGCGGCAGGGTGCCTTCGGTCAG
Source organism: Roseateles chitinivorans (assembly GCF_050632145.1). Taxonomy (GTDB): domain Bacteria; phylum Pseudomonadota; class Gammaproteobacteria; order Burkholderiales; family Burkholderiaceae_C; genus Roseateles; species Roseateles chitinivorans_B. The sequence goes on along the minus strand of NZ_CP192577.1, from coordinate 1,487,413 downwards.
CTTTCCGATCTGCTTTCCCTGCGTCCGAACATCCCCCATCCCTCCATGCTCATGACCTGCTCGTCCTTCTGGTTGAAGACTTCCCAGCTCGACCGCACCAGGCCGATCGTCGGGCGGCTGCGGCTGGCCTTGGTCTCCTGCACGGTCATGCGCACGCGCAGCGTGTCACCGGGACGCACCGGCTTGAGCCAGCGCAGGTTGTCGATGCCGGGCGATCCCTGGCTGGTGGAGTCCAGCAGGTAGGCGTCGCACATCATGCGCATGACCAGCGCGCAGGTCTGCCAGCCGCTGATCGACAAGCCGCCCAGCACCGAGGCATCGGCGGCGGCCTCGTCGAGGTGCAGCGGCTGCGGGTCGTAGGCGGCCGCGAAGGCGAGGCCTTCCTCGCGGTCGACCCGGCGCGAGCCGAACTCGCGCACCTGGCCGACGGTGAAGTCCTCGAACGCATAGGTCTTGGCAGGGGATGCAGTGCTCATGGAGAGGGCCCTTGGAGGGGATGTCGACCGGCCGACTGTACGAGTACGATCGATGCCCCTGAAGGAGACCCCCATGAAGCTCTACTACAGCCCCGGCGCCTGCTCGCTGTCGCCCCACATCGTGCTGCGCGAGGCCGGCCTAACCTTCGAGCCGGTGCTGGCCAGCACCAAGACCCACAAGCTGCAGGATGGTACCGACTACTACGGCATCAATCCGAAGGGTTATGTGCCGCTGCTGGAACTCGACGACGGCCAGCGCCTGAGCGAAGGCCCGGCGATCATCCAGTACATCGCCGACCAGGCGCCTGGCAAGCAGCTCGCGCCGGCCAACGGCACGATGGAACGCTACCGCCTGCAGGAGTGGCTGAACTTCATCACCACGGAGCTGCACAAGACCTTCAGCCCGCTGTTCAACCCGGCGATCTCCGACGACGCCAAGGGTGTCTTCCGCACCAAGCTGCACGAACGCTTCAAGTGGGTCGACGCGCAGCTGGCCGGCAAGCAGTTCCTGATGGGCGACCAGTTCTCGGTCGCCGACGCCTACCTGTTCACCGTGTCGAACTGGGGCCAGCACGTCGGTGTCGATCTGTCCGGCTACCCGGATCTGGTCGCCTACCGAGGCCGCATCGCGGCACGTCCGGCGGTCCAGGAAGCGATGAAGGCCGAAGGCCTGCTGAAGCAGGCCTGACGACGTAGCGCCGGCCCTGTCCTGCGCCCTCTCCCGATTGCGGGAGAAGGCGGGGAAAGGGCGGGGAAAGGGCCAGCGGCCGTTGCAGTCCCGAGGCTTTCGTGCGAGGTCTCCCGACCTCAGCCCTTCTTCTTGAGCAGCGCTTCGCAGGCGCCCTTGTCGCCGCTTTCCTGCTTGGCGCAGACGCCGTCCAGCTGGGTCCGCAGACGACCGAGGGCGGCCTCATGCTGCCCCCTGCGTTCCACGCGACCAGCTGGCTGCCGACCTTCTGCAGCGAACGCGCGCTGCGTTCGTAGAAGGCGCCCTTGTCCTTCTCCGCTTCCGCCAGCAGCTGCGCCGCGGCCTTCTCGATGCGGGCCGAATCCTGCGGCGCCAGTTCGACCAGCGCGCTCAGGTAGTTCGAGCCCCATTGCAGGCGCGTGGCGGGCCCTTCGCTCTTGTTGAAGGCCTCTTCGTACCAGCGCAGCGCCTCGTCCTTCTTGCCCTGCTTGCGGGCGTTGCTGCCCAGCGAGCTCATCAGGTAATACGGGCTGTGGCTCTTGGCGATGCTGGCCTTCAGCAGCGCGTCACTGTCGCTCCACAGGCCGGCGCGTCCGAGCAGGTAGGCGGCCGACGTGATCACCGCCTGGCGCTCGTAGCCGTCGGTGACCTCCTTGTCGACCTTGGCGGCGTGCGCCTTGACCTCGGCCAGCAGCGGCGCGGGCAGCTTCGGTGCCAGTTCGTCCTTCTTCTGGTCCAGGCGCGCCAGTTCGACGCGCGCCAGCAGCGACTGCAGGCGGTCGGCGCGCGACAACGTGGCATCGGCCTCGAAGCGCTTCAGCGCCACGTCGAACTTCGCGATCAGCGCCTGGCGATCCGCGCCGGCCGCAGGGGCGAGCGCGCGCACGATGTCATCACCGTTGTTGCTCAGCACGTCCATCTGCGCGCGGGCGGTGGCCGCGTCGGCCAGCACCTGATCCACGCGGGCGCGCAGCGCGGCGTCCGCCTTCAGCGCGCCGCCGCCCTCGGTGGCGGCCAGCGCCTTCAGCCACAGGCGGGTCGTGGTCTCGTCGTCGACACCCTGGCTCGCGGCGGCGAGCTTGGCGAGCAGTGCCGGACGCTGCGCGGCGGGCACCAGTTGCTGTTCGTCCGTCTCCCAGGAATAGAAGCCCAGCAGCTTCCATTCGTTGGCGGAGATCTTCTTGCCGGCTTGCGCATCCGCGAGCACGGTCTTCACCGGACGTCCGCCGGCGAGACCCAGCTGCAGCACGCGCAGTACCTGCGGCGCGTCGACCTCGCCAGGCAGCCGGGTGAGTTCCTGGCCGTCGTTGCTGAACAGGATCATGGTCGGGTAGCCGCGCACCTTGAAGCGCGCGCCCAGGCGCTGGGCGCCCGGGTTGTCGCCGTCGATGTGGACCGCCACGAAGGCGCGCGACTGCTCGATGAAGTCGGCGCGGTTGAACAGCGTCGCCTTGAGCTGGTTGCAGGGCGGGCACCACTTGGCACCCCAGTACAGCAGCACCGGCTTCTTCTCGCCGCGGGCCTGGGTGAAGGCGCGCTCGATGTCGGCATCGCCGGAGGCTTCCTGCCACGACACCGAGGCCGCGGCGCTGGCGGCCATGGCGGCGGGCGTCAGCGCCGGCAGCGCGCCGATCGTGGACAGCGCCGCGGCGAGGGCGGTCAGGCGGGCGGCCGAGCGGAGGCGACGGGCCATCGAGGTGTGGAAAGTCATGGCGGTGAGCGCGGCCTCGTGAGCCGGTCGATGTCGGGACAAGCCGGCATTGTGGCGCCGCGCCGCCGGCCCCGATATGCGGGACGCTTCTAACCTTTCTTGGCGCGCAGGAGGGCGCCGCGCGCCAGGCTCTCCGGCGACCAGTGCTGGCGCACGTCGTAGTACTCGGGCATCACGACCGCATCGGCCGGCAGCTGGACCCACGGCTGCTTGGAGGCGGTGAAGATATGGATGTCCGGCGGCAGGCGATCGGGCTCGTCGAGCGTGCCGACACGCACGAAGCGCACCGCGTCACCGCCGCCCGCATAGTTGCTCCAGACGGCGATCGCGCAGCTGGGGCAGCGCCAGATCTTCTGGCCCTTGCCGCTGGCGCTCGGGTTCATGAACGGCACCGGCTCGCCGGCCAGCAGTTCGACGCGGTCGGCTTCGATCATCGCGTTGAGCGCGAAGGCCGCGCCGCTGGCGCGCTGACACCATCGGCAATGGCAGCAGTGGACGACCATCGGTCGGCTGGTCATGCGATAGCGGATCTGGCGGCAGTCGCAGCCGCCTTCAAACCTGTCCTGCGTGTCGGTCATGGTGATCTCCCTCGTGATGCGAGCGCGCAGGATAGCGGTCCGAAAACGGCCACCGCCCCGGACCCGCGCCGCAGGAACCTGGGACGACGGAGGTCACCTGTCGCCGGGCGGGTCGACCTCGCCCAGCAGGTCCTGGCCCTCGTCGAGCGGTGCGGGCTCCGCCGTGGCCTTGGCGAGGGCCATCCACGTGCCGAAGTCCGGCTTCATGGGCCGGCGAGGCGCGGGTCTGCCGAGTTCGAACCGGAAGCCCTCGCCGCCGTTCGATTCATGGGCGAGCAGCACCCCGAAGGCCGGCGGAATCTCCTCGACCTCGGCGATGCCGGCGCGCAGCACGTACCAGCATTGGCCGCTCAGCGCGAGGTAGGCCTGCGACTTGGCGGGCTGGCGAAGCTCCGACAGCAGGTCGGCGCGGCTGACCTTGATCTCGTGCACGGCGGGCTCGAGGTAGTCCTCGACGGTGGTGTTGCGCACCGAATAGACGTCCGGCATCGCATTCACCCATCGCATGCGCCCGGGTTCTTCCTCGCGCGGCAGGCCGGCGCGCAACGACAGGCCGCGCCAGACGACGCGTCCCGCGCGTTGCAGTTCGACCGCCATGCGGGCGACCAGGTCCTCGTGGCGATCGCGGGCGCTGCGGTTCTTCTGGAGTCCGAGGTGCAGGACCTCGATGCCGGGCGCGGTCAGCCGCAAGGTCTCGCGGCCCTGCGGGTCGATGCGGCGCTCGAGCCAGCCCAGTGCCAGCAGTTCCACCTCCAGCATGTCCTGGCACGGCCAGCCGGCCGAACGCCAGAGCTGGCGCAGGCGGCGGACCTGGATCACGGTCGGGCGGGGCGGTGTCTCGGGCATCCCGCGATGTTGCCGCAGGCGCCGGACCAGGGGCGTCAGCAGCGACGAGCGGAAAAAGGCCACGCCTCGTGAGAGGACGTGGCCAACAGGGAGGAGGTGCGTCGGGCGGTCAGTTGGAAGAGCGTTCGCGGCGCAGCGAGCCGACCATCGCGTTGCTGTCGCCCATCACGAACACGGTGTAGACGTAGCCCGCCTGGATGCCGAGGTCGCTCAGGCTGTAGACCGGCGTCGTCGAGGACGGCGAGGTCACCGTCAGCAGCGCGGCGGTCGAGGCCGCCGTCGTCTGGGGCGAGGACGAGGTGCCGGCCACCACGTTCGATGCCAGCGCGCTGTAGTCGACGTTCAGCGTCAATCCGGTGGTGGCGCTCGCCACGCCGTTGACCAGGCGGATCTTGGCCGTCGTCGTCGGGCTGGTGGGCAGCCGGTTGTCATCGGTCAGGACGGCCAGCTTCGGATCGGCGGCCGGGCCCCAGACCATCAGCGTGTAGTCGCTGCCGGCCGTGAGCGGCGGCTTGGCGAACGACATCAGCGCGCCGTTGACGTAGACCGACAGGTCCGCCGTGCCGGCCGTGACCGTCGTGTAGTCGCCGATCGTGGGGGCGACCGAGGTCGGCATCAGCGGGGTCTGGCCGATCGAGCCGGAGACCAGCGCGCTGCCGCCGACCGCGGCCACCAGGCGGGCCCGGACCGTCGTGTTGGGGAAGTTGGACGTCGTGCCCTGCTGCAGCAGCTGGATGCCGTTGACGAGCACGCCGCCGGTGCTGCCCGTCAGGATCAGCGTCGAGACGCCGGCCGACGGCAACGAGAGGCTGGGGATGTCCAGCCGCAGATCGGTCTTGGAGCTGGCGGCGGTCAGGCGCACCCGGAAGGTGCCGCTGTTGAGCGTGATGTAGCCGCTGCCGGAGCCGGTGGCGATGCCGCTGGCCACGGTCGACGCGGTGTCCAGCGACTCGTCGGCGCCGGTGACGTACACGTCCATCGCGCCGGCGTCCGGCGCCAGGTTCAGCACCAGCAGCTTGGACTTGCCGGTGGCCGGCACATCCTGGTCTTCCTGCAGGAGCGTCGTGCGCACCGAGCCCGCCGAGCCGTACGCGATCATCGTGTAGTGGCTGCCGGAGGCCAGCGTCGGCGTCGACGACGCCAGCGTGCTGCCGACATTGTTGCTCTGCACCTCGGTGCCGGTGGCGTCCGTCTTCACGTCGGCATAGCTGCCCACGCCGGCATAGGCGACGCCGGTGTTGACCGCCGTGCTGTCCACGGCCATGTCCAGCGCGGCATAGCCGATGCTGGCGTTGAGGAGGCGCATCTGCGCCGAACTGCTGCTGCCGCCGCCGCCGCAGGCGGCCAGCAGGGCGGCGGTGGCCACGCTCAGGCCCCAGGCCCAGGTCTTGAATCGCATCGTCCGACACTCCGATTGAGAATGCGGCGATTGAACGCGGGTCGTGTTGCTGGGGCTTGTGGCCGCTTGCCGGCTTTGTGAACTTCCATATCAACGCCGACACAGAGTGGCGGCGGCCCGGGCATCCGGCGTGTGCCGGCGCTCAGGGTCATCCCGCTTGGTGCCACCTCTCTAAACGCGCGCGAGGTCCGGCGCTAGCATCCGCGCGATGAACGCCTACCCGCAGCTGCTGTCGCCCCTGGACCTGGGCTTCACGACCCTCAAGAACCGCGTGCTCATGGGCAGCATGCACACGGGGCTCGAGGACTCGCGCAAGCACATCGACCGGCTGGCCGAGTACTTCGCCGAGCGCGCCCGCGGCCAGGTCGGGCTGATCGTCACCGGCGGCTACGCGCCCAACATCGCCGGCTGGACCAAGCCCTTCGCCGGCACGCTGATGACCGGCGGCGCCGCGCGCCGGCACCAGGCCATCACGCGCGCCGTCCATGGCGAGGGCGGCAAGATCGCGCTGCAGATCCTGCACACCGGCCGCTACGGCTACCACCCGTTCAACGTGGCGCCGTCGGCGCTGAAGTCCCCGATCTCGCCGTTCACGCCGCATGCGTTGAGCGAGCGCGGCATCGAGCGCCAGATCCGCGCCTTCGTCCGCTGCGCCGTGCTGGCGCGCGAGGCCGGCTACGACGGCGTCGAGGTGATGGGCTCCGAGGGCTACTTCATCAACCAGTTCCTGATCAAGGCGACGAACCAGCGCACCGATGCCTGGGGCGGCGACTTCGAACGCCGGATGCGCCTGCCGGTCGAGATCCTCACCCGCATGCGCGAGGCCGTCGGCCCCGACTTCATCATCATCTACCGCCTGTCGATGCTGGACCTGGTGCCGGACGGCGGCAGCTGGGACGAGGTGCTGCAGCTCGCGCGCGCCGTCGCGAAGGCCGGCGCCACCATCATCAACACCGGCATCGGCTGGCACGAGGCGCGCATCCCGACGATCGCCACCAGCGTGCCGCGCGCGGGCTTCGCCTGGGTCACGAAGAAGCTGCGCGACCAGCTTCATGCCGAGGGCATCCGCACGCCGCTGATCACCAGCAACCGCATCAACACGCCGGAGGTCGCCGAGTCGGTGCTGGCCGACGGCTCCGCGGACATGGTGTCGATGGCGCGTCCGCTGCTGGCGGATCCCGCTTTCGTGCGCAAGGCCGCGCAAGGGCGCGCCGACGAGATCAACACCTGCATCGCCTGCAACCAGGCCTGCCTGGATCACGTCTTCAAGCAGGAGGTCGCGTCCTGCCTCGTCAACCCGCGCGCGGGTCATGAAACGCTGCTGCGCATCGTTCCGGTCGCCGCCGGCCAGCCGCGCAAGCGCGTTGCCGTCGTCGGCGCGGGCCCGGCCGGTCTGGCCGCCGCGACGACGCTCGCCGAGCGCGGCCACCACGTCACGCTCATCGACGCCGCCCAGGAGATCGGCGGCCAGTTCAACCTCGCCAAGCGGATCCCGGGCAAGGAGGAGTTCCACGAGACGCTGCGCTACTTCAAGCGGCGGCTGGAACTGCTCGGCGTGACGCCGCAACTGGGACGTCGCGTGGCGGCCGCGGATCTGATGGACTACGACGAGGTGCTGCTCGCCACCGGCGTCACGCCGCGCGATCCGCGCATCCCCGGACAGGACGAGGGCGTCGCACGGGGTCAGGTCTTGACCTACCTCGAAGTCCTGCGCGGCGAAAAGCCGGTCGGACGTCGTGTCGCGGTCGTGGGCGCGGGCGGCATCGGCTTCGACGTGGCGGAGTTCCTGCTGGAGCAGGGCCACTCGCTGGCGCTCGATGCGCCGGCATGGCGCAGGCACTGGGGCGTCGGCGATCCCGAGCAGACGCGTGGCGGTCTTGCGCGTCCGCAACCGGAGCCCGCCGAGCGCGACGTCACGCTGCTGCAGCGGCGTGCCGGCAAGCTCGGCGCGGGCCTGGGCAAGACCACCGGATGGATCCATCGCGCCGCACTGAAGACGCACGGTGTACGGATGGTCGGCGGCGTCCAGTACGAGCGCATCGACGAGCACGGCCTGTGGATCAGTCAGGGCGAAGATCGCACCGATCCCGAGCGCATCGACTGCGACACCATCGTGCTGTGCGCGGGTCAGGAACCGCTGCGCGAACTCGAGGCGCCGTTGCGTGCGGCGGGTCGTTCGGTGCAGTTGATCGGCGGTTCGGCAGAGGCCAAAGAATTGGATGCAAAGCGTGCAATCCTGCAGGGAACGAGAGTGGCGGCCTCGCTGTAACCCCTAGCAACATTTTCCGACCGGCGTCGATACTCCGGCGGTCGTGCATGAGGGAACCTCCGCCACCCGCGGACGGCGCCGACATGGGGCCAGCTGTTGCCCCTCCATTCATAAAAAGATCCTTGGGTGAGCCATGCGTCTTCGCCTGAACCGTCGTTGGGGGTGCTTTGCCGTGTCCGCGCTGCTGCCGTCGTGCCTGAGCACGTCGGCCTGGGCGGGCGCGTCCGCGTCCGTCCCCGCGGCGGTGCCGTCCGCGGCGCGGGCGATGGTGGCGCAACTGCCGGCATGGATCGATTCCGGCTCCACCGTGTTCTGGCTGGGCGCGGGCTGCGTGATCGGCGGCCTGACGCTGGGCGTGATGGTCAGCCTGTTCCTGCAGCAGCGCGGACGCCTGCACCGCCGCCGCGAGGAACTCCGGCGCGTGCGCCACGAACGCGCCCGCCTCAGCGCGCTGCTGAACGCGATCCCCGACCCGATGTATTTCAAGGACGCCAACGGCGCCTATGAAGGCTGCAATCCCGCCTTCGAGCGTGCCGTCGGCCTCACCGAGCAGGAACTGATCGGCCGCCGCGACGCCGACCTGCCGAATCCCCCGGGCTGGGTCGACACGCAGTCCGACGGCCGCCTGCTGACCTGGCGCGACGACTCCAGCGACGCCGGCAGCGGGGCGCGTTGCCTGGATGTCTCCAGCGCCCGCGTGTTCGACGACGACCAGTACCTGGGCCAGGTCGCCATCGCACGCGACGTGACGCAGCTGCAACTGGCCACCGACGCCGCCCGCCGCGCCGCCACCGTGTACGAGCATTGCGGCGAGGGCATCATGGTCATCGATCACGGACTGCGCATCGTCGACGTGAATCCGGCGCTGGTGGCGATGGTCGGGCACGACCGGCAGACGCTGCTGGGCAAGCGCCCGCTGCTGCTGCGCGATGCCGAGCAGGACCCCGAGAAGCTGCGCGCCCTGTGGACCGACATCGAGACCCGCGGCAAATGGAGCGGCGAGGTCACCGAGCGCCACAAGAACGGCGATTCGATCCCGATGTGGGCGACCTTCGTGAAGGTGCCGGCACCGTCGGGCGACCCCGAGCAGGTGCAATACCTCAGCGTCCTGACCGACATCTCGCGCATCAAGCAGACCGAGGCCGAGCTGTTGCACCAGTCGTTGCACGACAGTCTGACCGGACTGCCCAACGCGGCGCTGCTGCGGGACCGCATCGCGCGCCAGGTCGGCAACGCGCAGCGCGAGCACACCTGCGTGGCCGTGCTCTACATCGACCTGGACGGCTTCCGCGACGTCAACGACATCGCCGGCCATGCCGCGGGCGATCAGGTGCTGCTGACGGCGGCGGCGCGTTTTGCCAACGTGACGCGGCTGAGCGACTCGGTCGCACGGGTGGGCGCCGATGAATTCGTCGTCGTGCTGTCGGGCCTGGTCGACGAGGAGACCGCCATGCGGCTCGGCGACCGGCTGATCCAGGCGATGGAAGAGCCGGTCCTCATCGACCACCACCGCTTCAATGTCGGCGCCAGCATCGGCCTGGCGCTGTTCCCGGCCGACGGGACGCATGTCGACGAACTGCTGCGCAACGCCGAGGTCGCCATGGTGCGGGCCAAGCTGCACGCGCGCGGCTCGGTCCAGGCCTACCGGCCGGAACTGACGCAGGCGGTGCAGCAGCGCTTCGAGTTGACGCACGCACTGCGGCAGGCCAACGAGGCCGCGCAGTTCCGCCTCGAGTACCAGCCCCAGGTGCGTCTGAGCGACGGCGCGCTGATCGGGGCGGAGGCGTTGCTGCGCTGGCGTCACCCGACGCGCGGGCCGATCTCGCCGGCGGACTTCATCCCGCTGGCCGAGGAGACCGGCCTGATCATCCCGATCGGCCGCTGGGTGCTGGAGCAGGCCTGCGCGCAGGTGGCACGCTGGCAGGGCCAGGACGGCAAGCCGCAACAGGTCGCGGTCAATGTCTCGGCACGGCAGCTGCGCCAGCCCGACTTCATCGAGACGCTCGATTTCGTCCTCGGCGAGACCGGCTGCCCGCCGAGCGCGCTGGAGCTGGAAGTCACCGAAAGCCTGCTGCTCGAGGACGCCGAACAGGCCATCAGCCTGCTGACGCGGATCTCCAACCGCGGCGTGCGCATCGCGATCGACGACTTCGGGACCGGCTACTCGTCGCTGGCCTACCTGAAGCGGATGCCGGTCAGCACGCTGAAGATCGACCGCAGCTTCGTCAACGAACTCAGCAGCGACGCCAACGTCGCCGCGATCGCCCGCACGGTCATCGTGCTGGCGCGCAGCCTCAACCTCGACGTGCTGGCCGAGGGCGTCGAGACGATCGAGCAGGCCGAGTGGTTGCGCCGCGAGGGCTGCGACTGGGCGCAGGGCTGGTACTACGGACGACCGATGCCGCCGGAGGACTTCGTCGTCACGCCGCCGCCGGAACCGCTGCGCCGCGCGCCCAAGCGTCTGCAACTGGCCTGAGCGCGCCGCGGGCGACGGCCCGGCGTCCGATCGGAACCCCGACTACGCAGTGCCATCGCCGTTCATCCGTCGACGCGGTGTCATGGGATCGGAGGGCGTGGAAACGCTGGACCACGCGGAGGGAGCCTCCGCCCACACGCGCCATTCCTTGGCACTGACCTCGCGCACTTCGAGCCCTCGCCGCAGGATGAAGCTCGAGTCGTGCCAGCTTTCCACCGGTCCCGGGAGGGACCGCCGCGGCGGCGGCTCGGCACCGAAGTCGGAATCGCCAAAGCTGCTGCCGCTGTCGGAATAGCGACTGAGGCCATGGCTGAAACGGCTCTCGCCGTAATGGCTGGGCAACTCGCTGTCGGCGCCGGCGCTGCCCGCGTACGGCCTGGACGAGGCACGCGGGAGCTGGGACGGGGTCTGAGGGGACCGGTACTTCATCTCGGAAACCTCGGGATCACGGGAGAGGCACTCCATGGTGATCCTGTCGCAGCCCGTACGTCAGCCCGCAGATGGAGGGGCTGGCGGGGGAGGACATCTCCCCCTTGAATTCGCTTGCCACCGGCGGCGGTGTGTGGAAATCACCGCCGGACCCCGACGGGGTGGCCGGGACGGCGTCGGGACAGCGCGATCCCGTTCACAGCGGCAGCGCGGTCGTGTTCTTCACCTCTTCCATGACCGCATAGGTCCGCGTCTCGCGGACGCCGGGCAGGGTCCAGATCACCGCGCCGATGAACTCGCGGTAGGCGGCCATGTCGGACACCCGGGTCTTGAGCAGGTAGTCGAAGCCGCCCGCCACCAGGTGGCATTCCAGGATCTCCGGCCGGGCCTGCACCGCGGCGCGGAAGTTGTCCATGACATCGTGCACCGTGCGGTCGAGCAGGATCTCGATGAACACCAGCATCTGCGCGCCCAGCTTGGCCGGGTTGAGCCGGGCCTCGTAGCCGAGGATGAACCCGTCGCGGGTGAGGCGGCGCACGCGCTCCAGCACGGCCGTGGCGGACATCTGCACCTCCTCGGCGAGCTTGAGGTTGCTGATGCGGCCGTCCTGCTGCAGCAGCCCCAGGATGCGCCGGTCGATCTTGTCCAGGTCATCAACGCTGCTCATGCTGGATTCCATCCGGTCGAGGTCAGAAACATTGGTGAGTAATTCGGAGCGTTACTTTCTAAACTCTCGCTATTCGCTAGGGAGCGCCCCTCGCACGAACATCCGAGGATTCTATGACCGCCTTCCCCCTCCCGCCGGAGACCTCCCGCCTGCCCGACCCGTACCGCGAAGAGCTGCCGCTGGTGCAGGCGCTGGCCGCCGAGATGCAGGCGCTGAACTGGCGGGCGGTGGTGGACCAGGCGCGCCCCTGGGTGCAGCAGGTGCGGGGAATCCGGCGCCGTTCTGGGCGATGGAATCGCTGCTGCGCGAATACCCGATCACCAGTGCCGAAGGCCTGGCGCTGATGCGCCTGGCGGAGGCGCTGCTGCGCGTGCCCGACGCCGAGACCGCCATTGCGCTGACGGCCGACCAGCTCGGCCGCGCCGACTTCGATGGCGCCTCGGACGGCCCGCACAAGATGCTGGCCGGCCTGGCGGCGAGCGCGATCTCGCTGTCGAAGAAGTTCCTGCCCGACGCCGAGGCCGACTCGGGCCTGATGACGCGTCTGGGCGCGCAGACCGTGGTCGCCGCCACGGTGCGCGCGATCCAGCTGCTGGGCCGCCAGTTCGTGCTGGGCCGCAACATCCAGGAGGCGATGAAGGAAGCCGACGCCGCGCGCAAGGTGCAGGCGCAACTGCGCTTCTCCTACGACATGCTGGGCGAGGGCGCCCGCACCGAGCGCGATGCCGAGCGCTACCAGGCGTCCTACCTGAACGCGATCGCCGCGATCGCCGCCGGCCGCAAGGCCGAGTCGCCGGAAGGCAGCGACGGCATCTCGATCAAGCTGTCGGCGCTGTTCTCCCGCTACGAGGTCCTGCAGCGCGAGCGCGTCCATGCCGAGCTGCTGCCGCGCGTGTGGCAGCTCGTCGAGAAGGCCGCGCAGGCCAACATCAACCTGACGATCGACGCCGAGGAGGTCGACCGGCTCGAACTCTCGCTGGAGCTGCTGGACACGCTCGCGGCGCGCATCGCGACGCACTTCCCGCAGTGGCGCGGTTTCGGCCTCGCGGTGCAGGCCTACCAGACGCGCGCCCGCGACGTCGTGGAGGCGGTCGCCGCGATCGCCCGCAAGCACGGGCTTAAGTTCATGGTGCGCCTCGTGAAGGGCGCCTATTGGGACGGCGAGATCAAGCGCGCCCAGGAGCAGGGCCTGCCGTTCTACCCGGTCTACACGCACAAGCCGCACACGGACGTCTCCTACCTGGCCTGCGCGCAGGCGCTGCTGCGGCACCACGACGTCATCTACCCGCAGTTCGCGACCCACAACGCCGGCACGGTCGCCGCCATCCTGCAGATGGCGCGGTCGCTGGGCGCCAAGTTCGAGATGCAACGCCTGCACGGCATGGGCGAGGGCGTCTATCGCGAGGTGCTGAAGGACGGGACCATCCCCTGCCGCGTCTACGCGCCGGTCGGCGAGCACCGCGACCTGCTCGCCTACCTCGTGCGGCGCCTGCTGGAGAACGGCGCCAACTCGTCGTTCGTGCACCAGCTGGCCGATCCGACCGTCGCGCCGGAAGAGCTGCTGTCCTCGCCGATGACCGAGATCCGTCAGGAGGCCTCGCTGCCCCTGCCGGTCGACCTGTACCGCGACACGGCGGGCCGCGGCCGCGACAACTCGTCGGGCCTGGACCTCGCCGTGCCGGAGCAGCGCCAGGTCTTGCTGGACGCGCTGGCGCAATGCACGGTGCCGGCGATGGTCGAGGCGACGCCGGAAGAGGTCGATGCCGTGATGGCGCGCCTGCAAGGCGGCTTCACCGGCTGGAACGCGACGCCGGTCGCCGAGCGCGCCGCCGTGCTGCGCCGCGCCGCCGACGCGCTGCAGGCGCAGCTGCCGCAGTACTGCGCGCTGCTGGTGAAGGAGGCCTACAAGAGCCTGGGCGACGCGATCAGCGAGGTGCGCGAGGCCATCGACTTCCTGCGCTACTACGCCGATGAGGCCGAGCGTCTGGCCGCCGACGGCGTCGCGCTGAACGGGCGCGGCGTGTTCGTCTGCATCTCGCCGTGGAACTTCCCGCTGGCGATCTTCGCCGGCCAGGTGGTCGCGGCGCTGGCCGCCGGCAACGCGGTGGCCGCGAAGCCCGCGGAGCAGACCCCGGCCGTCGCCCGCGAGTGCGTCGCACTGCTGCATGCGGCGGGTGTTCCCGTCGACGCGGTGCAACTGGTGCATGGCCGCGGCGAGACCGTCGGCGCGGGCCTGGTGGCCGCGCCGCAGACGGCGGGCGTGTGCTTCACCGGCTCGACGCAGGTGGCCCAGATCATCAACCGCCAGCTGGCGGCCAAGCCCGGCGCCGCGGCGCTGCCGCTGATCGCCGAGACCGGCGGACTGAACGCGATGATCGTGGACTCGACGGCGCTGCCGGAGCAGGTCATCGACGCCGTCGTGCAATCGGCCTTCCGCAGCGCGGGCCAGCGCTGCTCGGCGCTGCGGCTGCTGGCAGTGCACGAGGCGGTCGCCGACGGCGTCATCGAGATGCTGCGCGGCGCGGTGAAGGAGCTGCGCGTCGGCGACACGGCGGACCTCGCGACCGACGTGGGCCCGCTGATCGACGACGAGGCATTCGAAGGCGTGTCCAAGGACGTTCAGCGCCTCAAGCGCGAGGCGACGCTGATCGCCGAGGCCGTGCCGGCCGACGGCTGCCCGCGCCTGCTGGCGCCGGTGGCGGTCGAGCTGCCGACGATCGCCTCGCTGAAGAAGGAGATCTTCGGCCCGGTGCTGCACGTGGTGCGCTGGAGCGGCGACGTCGACGGCGTCGTGCGCGAGATCAACGCGCTGGGCTACGGCCTGACGCTGGGCATCCAGACCCGCATCGACAGCCGCGCGCTGCGCTTGGCGTCGGAGGCCCGCATCGGCAACGTCTACGTGAACCGCAACATCATCGGCGCGGTGGTCGGCGTGCAGCCCTTCGGCGGCGAAGGCATGTCCGGCACCGGCCCGAAGGCGGGCGGCCCGCACTACCTGCTGCGCTTCGTCGCGCAGCCGAAGGTGGAGGCTGCCGCCGACGCGCCGGCGCTGTCGACGACCGGCGCGGGCACCGATCTGTCGCCGCTGTTCACCGCGCATGAAGGCTGGGCAGAGCGCCCGGTCGACGAGCGCGCGACGGCGCTGGAGCGTTCCGCCGCCGGCCAGGGGCCGGTGGTCGCCGGCGCCTGGCGCACGCTGGCCGCCGGCGCGCGCCGCACGCTGGTCGACGTGAAGCTGCCCGGCCCGACCGGCGAGAGCAACGAGCTGCGCCTGCACGGCCGCGGCGTGATCGCGGTGCTGGCGCAGGGCGCTTCGCCGGAGGAACTGGCTCGTGCGCTGGGCGCGGCGCTGGTGGCGGGCAACGCGGTCGCGATCGTCGGCGGCGGCGACGTGGCGGTGGAACTGCGCACGGCGCTGATGCGCGGCGGCGTGGCGGCAGCGGCGATGCAGCTGCTGCCGGCGGACCAGCTCGGCGCGGTGCTGCGCGCGACGCGACTGGCGGGCGTGATCGCCTCGGCCACGCTGCAGGTGCCGGTGCAGCGCGAACTGGCGGGCCGCGATGGCGCGATCCTGCCGGTCGTGCCGATGGTCGAGCTGGCGGACGTGCGCCAGCTCTACCGCCTGGTCGCGGAGCAGACGCTGACGATCAATACGGCGGCGGCAGGCGGGAACGCCGCGCTGCTGGCGGGCGTGCACTGATCCGGCAGGCCGGGTCGCGCGAGACCCGGCCCTCCAGCCGCCACCAGCCGGTGCGCGGGACGACCCAGACCGCGCCGCTGCTGAAGCGCCGCGGCTGCGGCCAGCACTGGTCCGCCCACAGCGCGGGCGCATCCTCGACAACGACGACGCCGGCCTCCACGTGCATCACGGTGCCTCGTGCGAGCTTCAGCATCAGGGTCTGACCCGCGACCAGCCCAAGCGCCTGCGGCGCTGTCGAAGGCCGCGGCACGCGGGGGGCGTGGCCGGCGCGGGCGCCGCCTGCCGTGACGCGACCCCCTGCGCGGGTGGGGCCGGCCACGGCAGGGGCAGGGATCTCAGGACGGCGGCGAGGAACATGACGGCTTCGCCCGGGGGCGCCTCGTTGGAATGGACGTCCAGTGTTCCCATCGGCGACGCGACCTGACAGGCACAGCGGCGCCATTTGTTCTGCGGAACAGCGACTGCGGCGCGTCTGTTCCGTATCGACTGCGCGCCGGCTGTTCCGGTGCCCCGCGCGGGCGCGAGCGCAGAATCGCCGGCATGGACGCTTCGGACCCTCTGTACGCGCAGGTCGCTGCGCACTACCGCCAGGCCATCGCGGCCGGCACGATGCCGCCGGGAAGCCGGATGCCGTCGGTCCGCACGCTGATGGGGCTGCATCGCGTGAGCCTGAGCACCGCGCTGCAGGCCTGCCGGCTGCTCGAAAGCCAGGGGCTGCTCCAGGCGCGTCAACGCGCCGGCTACTTCGTGCGGCCGCCGCGCCCGAACCGGCTCGCGCGTGCGGCCGAGCCCCGCCAGACGCAGGCCGATCCGGCGCGTTTCGTCGGCGTGCACGAGCGCATCTCCGAGATCCTCACCCGCGGCATCAATGCAAGGCCGGAGGTCAACCTCTCCGGCGCCTGCGCCCATGCCTCGCTGTATCCGACGCGCGCCTTGGCCCTGCACGGCCAGCGGCTGTTGCGCCGTCGGCCGGAGATCCTCGGCACCCAGCCCGATCCGCAAGGGCTGCTCGCGCTGCGTCAGGGCCTGTCGCGCCTGGCGCTGAATGCGCAGATCCAGCTCGACCCATCGCAACTCGTCATCACCCACGGATGCACCGAGGCGCTCGGCGTCGCGCTGCGGGCCGTGACGACGCCCGGCGATGCGGTGGCCGTCGAGTCGCCGACCTACTACGGCCTGCTCCAGCTGCTGGAGAGCCTGGGCCTGCGCGCGCTGGAGATCCCGACGAGTCCGCACACGGGGCTGTCCGTCGAGGCCTTCGAGGCGGCGGCGGCGCGCGAGCCGCGCCTCAAGGCGGTGGTCGTCGTGCCCAACCTGCAGAACCCGCTCGGCGCGGTGATGCCGGACGACGCGAAGCAGGCGCTGCTGGCGGTCTGCGAGGCGCGCGACCTGGCCCTCCTGGAAGACGACACCTATGCGCTGCTGTGCGAGACGCCGCAACGTGCGATCAAGTCCTGGGACACGACGGGGCGGGTGATCTTCTGCTCGTCGCTGCACAAGACGCTGGCGCCCGGCATGCGCGTGGGCTGGATCGCGGCGGGCCGCTGGCAGCCGCGCGTGGAGATCCTCAAGTACGCGCAGAGCCGGCCCAACGAGATGCTCGGCCAGGCCATCCTGGCGGAGTTCCTGGCCGGAGGCCAGATCGAGCGCCACCTGCGCGCGTTGCGGGCCAGGCTCGCGACGCAGCGCGAGCAGATGGTGGCGGCGCTCGCCGACGAACTGCCGGCGGGCACGCGGCTCAGCCTGCCGCCCGGCGGGCCGAGCCTGTGGGTCGAGCTGCCCGAGGGGCTGTCCTCGCTCACGCTGTTCGACGCCGCGCTGGAGAAGGGCATCCGGCTGGGGCCGGGGCTGATGTACTCGAACTCGGAGCGCTTCGACAACTTCATCCGCATCAACGCCGGCAATCCGATGGATGAGGCCCAACGCCGTGCGATCGGGACGCTGGGTGAGCTCTGCGCATCGATGTTGAGGGCGCGCTGAGCTGGCGTCGATGGCGCGCTGAACGCCCACGCGGGGTCCGTCCCGCCCACGGGGCGGGACTAAACTGCCGCGCATGAATTCCTGCATCGCATTCATCGGCGGAGGCAACATGGCCAGCGCCATCGTCGGCGGCCTGCGCCGGGCCGGTTTCCCCGCCGAGGACCTGCTGGTGGTCGAGCCCTTCGAGGCGCAGCGCGAGCGCCTCGCCGCCGACTTCGGCATCCGCCCGCTCGCGGCGGCGGACGCCTCGTTGGCGCGCGCCCGCGCCGTGGTCTGGGCGGTGAAGCCGCAGCTGTTCCAGGAGGCCGCCGGACCGGTGGCGTCGCATGTCGGCGGCGCGCTGCAACTGTCGGTGATGGCGGGTCTGCGCAGCGACGCGATCGCGCGCGCTGCCGGCGCATCGCGCGTCGTGCGCGGCATGCCCAACACGCCGGCGCTGATCGGGCAGGGCATCACCGGCCTGTGCGCCAGCGCCGCCGTCACGGCCGACGATCGCGTGCTGGTCGAGCAGCTGCTGCAGCCGACCGGCCGCACGGTGTGGGTCGACGACGAGGGCGACCTCGACACGGTCACCGCGCTCTCGGGCTCGGGGCCGGCCTACTTCTTCTTCCTCGTCGAGCACATGGTCGCCGCCGCGCGCGCGCTGGGCCTGGACGAGGCCAAGGCGCGCGAACTCGCACTGGCCACCTGTGGCGGTGCTGCGGCGCTGGCGCTGCAATCGGGCGATTCGCCGACCGTGCTGCGCGAGAAGGTGACATCCAAGGGCGGCACCACGCATGCCGCGATCACCAGCCTGCAGGCCGACGGCGTCGGCGAGGCGGTCGAGCGCGCCGTGAAGGCCGCGCATCGGCGCGCCGGCGAGCTGGGCGACGAATTCGGCCGCGCCTGAGCGTGACCGCGCCCGAGGCCGCCGGCCGCCCACTGACCGATATCTGAGAACCGCTTCCATCCATGGGGATCGCTGATCGCTGGGGCCTGCGCGCGTGGCTGCGCGCGCCGGGCTCGCTGAGCAAGCGCCTGGCCGCGACCGGCCTTCGTTTCGAGGTGCAGGTGCTGCGCCAGACGACGGCGCCGCTGCGGCCACAGGAGCGCGCCGCGCTGGGGCTGCCCCGTCGCGGCCTGACGCTGGTGCGTGAGGTGATCCTGCGCGTCGACGGCCGACCGCTGGTGTGGGCGCGGTCCGCGGTGCATGGTCACGCGGTGGCGGGGCCGTGGAAGGCGCTGAAAGGGCTGGGCAGCCGGCCGCTCGGCCATCTGCTCTACGACGACCCTCGCATCCATCGCAGCGAGCTGCAGCCGCGTCGCGTGACACGGCACGGAGCGACGCACCGCCAGATGCAGCGCCAATGGCTGGCGGCCACCGGGACCGAGGCGCCCGCCCAGATGCAGTGGTCGCGCAACTCGGTTTTCACCCGGCACGGCCAGCAGCTGCGGGTGATGGAGATGTTCGTCCCCGACGTTGCACTGCGTGATCCCGGACCGCTGAGACGCAAGTCGAGGCCACGCCGGTGATGAGTCGGTTCCGCCATTGGCTGCAGGCGTTCCGTCCGGCGCCGATGCGCGTCGACGCGCGCGAGCGTTTGCGCGTCGTGGCTGGCGTCATTGCTGGCCTGCTGCTGACGGGCGTGCTCACGGAACTGCTGTCCCGCCACATGCCGGGCGTGCCGTGGCTGATCGCGCCGCTGGGCGCGAGCGCGGTCCTCGTGTTCGGCGTGCCGGCGAGTCCGCTGGCCCAGCCCTGGGCGGTGATCATGGGCAACACGGCCTCGGCGCTGGTCGGGATCGCGTGCGTGCACCTGTTCGGCGGCGCGCCGGAACTGGCCGCGGCGATCGCCGTCGGCGGCGCGATCGGCCTGATGTTCCTGCTGCGCTGCCTGCACCCGCCGGGCGGCGCCGCGGCCTTGCTGATGGTGCTCAGCGGCGTCCACGACTGGCACTTCGCGCTCGATCCCGTGCTGCTGAACTCGGTGCTGATGGTCCTGGCGGGCATGGCCTACAACGGCGTCACCGGACGCAAGTACCCGCACCCGCAGACGGCGCTCTCCGCCGCGCCGCCGCAGGGCGGCGCCACTCAGGGGGCTGGCGGAGCGATCGGGGCGATGGGAGACGCACCGCCGTTCACCGGTGTCGATCTGGACACGGTGCTGGCGCACTACAACCAGGTGCTGGACATCCCGCGGGACGACCTGCAGGCCATCGTCGACGAGGCCGCCCTGCTGGCCGCACGGCGCCGGATGTCGACGCTGCGTTGCGCCGACGTGATGTCGCGCGATGTGAAGTCGGTGGCGTGGGGCACGCCGCTGCAGGAAGCCTGGTCGCTGATGCGCACGCATCACATCAAGGCGCTGCCGGTGGTGGACCGGGCGCGGCGCGTCGTCGGCATCGTGACACTGGCGGACTTCATGCGCGGCGCCTCGCTGGACGTGCACGACGACTGGGCGACGCGGCTGCGCCACCTGATCCGACCGACGCCGACCACGCACAGCGACAAGCCGGAGGTGGTCGGGCAGATCATGAGCCGGCAGGTGCGTGTCGCCAGCGCGGATCGGCCGCTGGCGGAGCTGGTGCCGCTGTTCGCGGCGACCGGCCACCACCACATTCCCATCGTCGGCGACGAGGCGCGGCTGGTCGGCATCCTGACGCAGTCGGATCTGGTGGCGGCCCTGGCGCGCGTGGACCGGCTCTGAGCGACCGCGCCGCGGTTGCGCGGTCAACGGCGCCCAGGCGGTGCGTGAGCCGTGCCTGAGCCGCACCTAAGCCGCGGCTAAGCGGGCGTACAGGTCCCGCTCAGCTTCGCTCGTTATGCTGCCGCGGCCCTTGCCTGAACACCGCGCCGCCGATGGACATCGACCCCGACGAACTGATCGAAACCGCCCGCCAGGCCAATGAGCGGTCGGAAGTCGCGCCGCCGCAGTCGCGGCTGAACGTGGCGGTCGCGCTCACCGTCGCGCTGCTGGCGACCTTCATGGGCATCTGCAAGATCAAGGACGACAACATCGGCCAGGGCATGCAGCAGGCGCAGGCCGACAAGATCGACCACTGGTCCTTCTACCAGGCGCGCAATGCGCGGGAGGAGGTCGCCAAGGCCGCGCTGACGCAATTGAAGCTGCAGGCGATCGGCGCGTCGGCGTTGGCCGCCGACGGCTACCGGGAGGCGATCGCGCATTACGAGACGCTCGCCGCGGACCAGACCGCCAAGAAGGATGAGCTCCGCAAGCAGGCCGAAGCCGATCAGCAGCGCTACGACGCGCTCAACTACCGGGACGACCAGTTCGACCTGTCGGACGCCTTGCTGGCCATCGCGATCGCGATGCTGGCGGTGACCGCGCTGACGCAGCTGTGGTGGCTGTACGCGGCGGCGATGGTGCCGACGGTCTTCGGCGTGCTGATGGGGTTCGCGGGCCTGGGCGGCTGGCCGCTGCATCCGGACGTGATCGTGCAGTGGCTTTCCTGAGGCGGGCCGCTCAGCGCAATGGCCGCTTCCCTCGCCATGTGATTCCGCACTTGCGCCGCAAGTAGTTTCGGACCAGTCGGGCGTACCTGTCTAAGGAAGACTAGGACGGACGCGGCGCGCCAAGCAAGCCGTCGCCGGCTATGTTCGATGCCTCGATCGAACGGTTAATTCATCCCATCCTGAACAGCAACGGATGCTCGTCCGTGCCTCCCTTCTCCGTGACCGCGCAAGTGGCGCTGAACCTTACGTTCGCAGCTGACTGGCGTGCCGATGGGATGCCGGGAGCTGGAATTAGCTCCGCAAGTTGTGAACGGATCATCGGACGTGTAGACGAGCGGCTTTTCGCGTCGTGAGACGAGGGTGCTCCGCCGCAGCGCATCGTGAAGCTGGCTACGTGCCGGCGAACGGCGTTCGTGCAGGAGGGTGCGAATACAGCATCTCCTTGGTAGGACCTTCCCTGAGCTCTTCACTTCCGTGTCGTGTTTCGCCTGCGGATTCCGTTGTTCCTTAGGGACAGGCGTCAAAACCAGATATTCATCGGAGGAGAGAAACATGGCCAAGGATTTTCGACACCTCAATCTCTTTCTAATAAAAGAATCATTCAGCGCTGAGCCGTTCTCACAACATATTTCGGATCAAGCGGATGTTTCGGAGTTTCCGCTTGTAGAAGAGTCAGGAATTGTCGGACAGCTATTCGTGAAGAATTCAATCGAAAGACGTCCAAATTGGGCCGATACCCTTGACTCTGTTGTCGGAAAGAAGATTGAAAATCTTGGTAATCGATCCAGTTCTGCAGTTTTGTTTCTCAAGGGTGATGCAGGTGTCTACGCGTTAGTATTTGGATACGGTAGGTATCTGCTTGACCAAACAAGGTGCGTGCAAGACTTTGGTATAAAAACGGCGTTAAATACACTTGATCATCGGACTCTTAGAAGCGTCGATTTACACACTCTCGAAGAACAGCCGGTTCAGAAGAAAGCACAAGCACCTCGCGATGCTGAGGTTGGAGTTTTCGGTATTGATATCCTTCGAGACATCCTTAGAGCCGTAACCGGGCAAGCAAAGAAGGGCGTAAGTCTTTTTCAGATCACTGGCGGAGATGCCATGTTCTCCTGTTCAGTGAATGTGCCCAGTAACCTTCTGGCGGCACTGTGCGATCGCATACAACAATATTATAGAGAATCGACTTACAAGGAAAACTTCGCTTGGGTAGATAATGTTCAGCGAGTTAAGGACGAAGGGGAAATTAGCCGCCTCGACGAATTACTTTGCAAAGCAATTGCCGCTCGCAGCAAGGATATTATTATTACTGTCCCTGAAGTTATCTCGTGGGATGAGGTGGACGGCTTCAGCTTCACGCGTGCAAAGAACGACATACAACCTACGGTCGAAGCTGAAAGATATTTCGACACGCTTGGCGAAGTTTCTATCGACCGTTTGAATTCCGACAAGGTGTTCGTTTCTCGCGCTGGTGCAAATCACGATATCTCGTTTCCCGTTTATAGATGTGTATATTTTGAGATTGTGGAGGCTGATGGAGTTCGACTGCTGTTTGACGGGAAGTGGTACAAGGTTAATCGAGATTTTTCATCTCGAATCAACGAGTCACTAGATGACATCGATATTTCGGATATTGATTTCCCCGGAGTCTTTGTTTGGGACGATGCAGGAAGCGCAAAAATTGAATCGGAAGGAGATTACAACGAAAGAGTTGCAAAGTCTGAAAGCTTTCATCTTCTCGACAAAAAACTCATCAAGACAAACCGAACAACAACGTCAATCGAACTTTGCGATTTGCTTACGCCCAAAAGGCAGTTTATTCATGCCAAACATAGAAAGGGCGGGTCGGCTGGATTAAGCCACTTATTTGCACAAGGCACAGTGTCTGCAGAGGTTACCGTAGGTGATCGAGCGTTCCGAAAGAAGGCAAGAACTGAACTAAACAAGATTTCGGCGGCAGCTCGTGATCTACTCCCCTGGAGATCAAAAGCTCTGATTTTGAGGTCGTTTTCCTGATTTTGGGCGAGCGGAGCGACCAAGTGAAGAATGATCTTCCATTCTTCAGCAAAGTGAATCTCGTTAGGGCCTACGAAAATCTTTCACAAAGGGGATTCAAAGTCTCTGTGGCAGGAGCTGAAAAAATCCCTAAGGTCACGTAGGTGAGTTTGAACCCTGGAGTTCTGCACGACCGTCTCAGCGCAACATCAGATCCGCCACCGTCCCCGCGAAGATCGCGAAGCCGACCCAGTGGTTCTCGCGGAAGGCCCTGAAGCAGCCGTCCCGGCTGCGGTCCTTGATCAGCGTGTAGTGCCAGACCACCTGTGCCGCCGCGACCGCGAGACCGCCCAGGAACCAGTGCCCCATGCCCAGCCGCAGTCCCAGCGTGGCCCACAGCGCGAGGAACGCGACGTAGAACGCCATCACGCCGATGACGTCGAAGCGGCCCAGGGTGAGCGCCGAGGTCTTGATGCCGATGCGGATGTCGTCGTCGCGGTCGACCATCGCGTACTCGGTGTCGTAGGCGAGCACCCAGAACAGGTTGGCGACCAGCAGCCCCCAGGCGGCCAGCGGGACCGAGGCGGAGATCGCCTGCAGGCTCCATTCGCGGCCGCCGAGCGCCGCGGAGAACGCCATCGGGATCCCGAACGAGAACGCCACGCCGAGCACCGCCTGCGGCATCGAGACCCAGCGCTTGGTGAACGGGTAGAGGATGGTCACCGCGAGCGCGGCGAACGACAGCAGGATGGTCGGCGGGTTGGTCGTCAGCACGAGCGCGAAGGCCACCAGCGCCAGGACGGCGCCGAGCACGAGCGCCTGCTTCACGGAGATCAGCCCGGAGGTCACCGGCCGCTGGGCGGTGCGCTTGACGTGCTTGTCGAAGTCGCGGTCGGCGACGTCGTTGACCGCGCAGCCCGCGCTGCGCATCAGGAAGGTGCCGAGGGTGAAGACCAGCAGCAGGTGCCACCCGGGCCAACCGTCGGCGGCCATCCACAGCGCGGCCAGTGTCGGCCACAGCAGCAGGTAGGTGCCGGCGGGACGGTCCCAGCGGATCAGGTTCAGGTACAGCGACAGACGCGACGGCGCGGCGGGAGCGGGGGCTGCGGAAGTCATGGCCCGCATTGTCGCGCCGTGAGGTTCAAGTCTTCCGGACCCGCTCCCACAGCGCGCCCGCCTCGCCGACCAACCCGCGCCGGAACGCCAGCACGCAGACGATGAAGATCAGCCCGGTGACCAGGCTGACCGATTCGCCCAGCCCGGCGAACCACTGGATGCCGGTCAGCTCGGCCAGCCACTGGCCCAGGTCGCCGATCTTGTTCTCGAGGGCGATGATCACCAGCGCTCCGACGATCGGCCCCACCATCGTCCCCATGCCGCCCACCAGCGTCATCAGGATCACCAGGCCGGACGTCGTCCAGATCGCGTCGGTCAGCGTCGCGAAGCCCAGCACCAGCGTCTTGGTCGCGCCCGCCAGCCCGGCCAGCGCCGCCGACAGCACGAAGGCCATCAGCTTGAACCGCGCCGCGTCGTAGCCCAGCGAGGTCGCCCGCGCCTCGTTCTCGCGGATCGAGGTCAGCACCTGCCCGAACGGCGAATGCACCGTCCGGTAGATCAGCCAGAAGCCGAAGATGAAGATCGCCAGCACCAGGTAGTACAGCGCGCTGTCGCTCTCCAGGTTGATGCCCAGCAGGCTGCCGCGCGGCACCGACTGCAGGCCGTCTTCCCCGCCGGTGAACGGCGCCTGCAGGAAGTAGAAGAACAGCATCTGCGCCAGCGCCAGCGTGATCATCGAGAAGTAGATGCCCGAGCGCCGGATCGCCAGCAGCCCGAACACCAGCCCCGCGACCGCCGCCATCAGCGTGCCGAAGGCGATGCCCACCAGCGGGGGAAGCCCCAGACCGTCATCGCATGCCCGGCGGCATAGGCCGCGGCGCCGAGGAAGGCCGCATGGCCGAAGCTCAGCAGCCCCGTGAAGCCGATCAGCAGGTTGAAGGCGCATGCGAACAGCGCGTAGCACATCACCTTCATCGCGAAGATCGGATACACGCCCAGGAAGGGCAGCAGCGCGATGGCGATGAACAGGGCCACGTAGCCCAGCGGTTTCTTGTTCATTTCTCTTTGCCGAACAGGCCGGCGGGACGCACCAGCAGGACCAGGGCCATGACGACGAACACCACCGTGTTGGACGCCTCCGGATAGAAGACCTTGGTCAGGCCTTCGACGACGCCCAGCCCCAGGCCGGTCAGGATCGATCCCAGGATCGAGCCCATGCCGCCGATCACCACCACCGCGAAGACCACGATGATCAGGTTGGAGCCCATCAGCGCATTCACCTGCAGGATCGGCGCCGCGAGCACGCCGGCGAAGCCGGCCAGCGCCACGCCGCCGGCGTAGGTCAGCGACACCAGCCGCGGCACGTTGACACCGAAGGCCTGCACCAGCTTCGGGTTCTCGGTGCCGGCGCGCAGCGTCGCGCCCAGCGAGGTCTTCTCGATCAGCACCCACACGCCCAGGCACACCACCAGCGAGGCCGCCACCACCCAGGCGCGGTAGTTCGGCAGGATCATGAAGCCCAGGTTGGTCGCGCCCGACAGCGCCTCCGGCGCCGCGTACGGCTGCCCGCCGACGCCGAAGAAGGAGCGGAACACGCCCTCGATCACCAGCGTCAGCCCGAAGGTCAGCAGCAGGCCGTAGAGGTGGTCCAGCTTGTAGAGCCACTGCAGCAGCAATCGCTCGATCACCAGCCCGAACACGCCCACGATCAGCGGCGCGATCAGCAGCATCGCCCAGTAGTTGATGCCGAAGTACTCCAGCCCCATCCACGCCAGGAACGCGCCCATCATGTAGAGCGCGCCGTGGGCGAAGTTGATGATGTTCAGCATGCCGAAGATCACCGCAAGCCCGAGCGACAGCATCGCGTAGAAGGACCCGTTCACCAGCCCCAGCAGGAGCTGGCCCAGCAGCGCCGGCAACGGGACGCCAAAGAAGTCGGTCATGCGGTGTCTCCGGCCTCAGCTCACTTCTTGACCAGCGGGCACTTCGAGTCGGCCAGCTTGGTGAACGCGTCGTCGCCCGCGATGCGGGTCACGACCTTGAAGTAGTCCCACGGCTCGGTGGACTCCTTCTGCGACTTCACCTGCAGCAGGAACATGTCGTGCACCGCGCGGCCGTCCTCCTTGCGGATCGTGGCCTTGGTGTAGAAGTCGTTGACCGGCGTGGCCTTCATCTGCGCGACGACCTTGTCACCGTCGTCGGACTTGATCGCCTCGACCGCCTTCAGGTAATGCGTCACCGCGGAGTAGTCCGCCGCCTGCAGCGACGAGGGCATGCGCTTCATCTTCTCGAAGAATCGGCGCGCCCAGGCGCGTGCCTCGGGGCTCTGGTTCCAGTACCAGCTGTCGGTCAGGTACATGCCTTCGGTGGTCTTCAGGCCCAGCGAGTGCACGTCGTTGATGAACATCAGCAGGCCGGCCAGCTTCATCGTCTTGGTGATGCCGAACTCGTTGGCCGCCTTCACCGCGTTGATGGTGTCGCCGCCCGCGTTGGCCAGGCCCAGGATCTGCGCCTTGGAGCTCTGCGCCTGCAGCAGGAAGGAGGAGAAGTCGCTCGCGTTCAGCGGGTGCTTCACCGCGCCCAGCACCTGGCCGCCGGACTTGGCCACCACCGCCGAGGTGTCGGCCTGCAGCGAGGTGCCGAAGGCGTAGTCCGCCGTCAGGAAGTACCAGGTCTTGCCGCCCGACTTGGTCACCGCCGCGCCGGTGCCGTTGGCCAGGGCCACCGTGTCGTAGGCGTAGTGGATGGTGTAGGGCGTGCACTCCTCGTTGGTCAGGCGCGAGGTGCCGGCGCCGATCGAGATGAAGGGCTTCTTCTTCTCCGCCGCGACCTTGGCCATCGCCAGGCTGGTGCCGGAGTTGGTGCCGCCGATCAGCAGGTCCAGGCCTTGCGTGTCGAACCACTCGCGCGCCTTGGAGGCGGCGACGTCGGCCTTGTTCTGGTGGTCGGCGAAGACCAGTTCGATCTTCTTGCCGGCGACCTGGCCCTTCGCGTCGGCGATGGCCATGCGGATGGCCTCCACGCCGCCGGCGCCGTCGATGTCGGCGTAGACGCTCGACATGTCCGTGATGATGCCGATCTTGATCGTGTCGCCGGAAATCTGCGCCTGCGCGCTCAGGCTGCCGCAGGCCAGCACCGAGGCCAGGGCAACGGTTTTGAGGGTCGTCTTCATCGCTTGTCTCCTTGTTCTAACGGCCTCAGCGGGCCCATGCGGGTTTCAGACTCGAAGCTCGGAATGTCGGTGTCGCTCTCGGCAAGCCGGATGTCGGGTTCGTGCGTGACGGAGGCGGCGTGCGTGCGTCACACGCTCAGCAGCTCGTCGAGCAGCGCGCGCTTGCTGTCGAGCTGCGCGGCGCTGAAGGACTCGACCACCTGGCCGTGTTCCATCACGACGAAATGATCCGCCAGCGGCGCGGCGAACCGGAAGTTCTGTTCCACCATCACGATGGTGAAGCCCTGCGCCTTCAGCGCGGTGATCATGCGGGCCAGCGCCTGGACGATGACCGGGGCCAGGCCCTCGGAGATCTCGTCCAGCAGCAGGATGTCCGCGCCGGTGCGCAGGATGCGGGCCACGGCCAGCATCTGCTGCTCGCCGCCGGACAGCCGCGTGCCCGGGCTGTGACGGCGCTCGGAGAGGTTGGGGAACATCGCGTAGATCTCGTCCTCGGACATGACCTTGCCGCGGCCGCTCTTGAACACCGGCGGCAGCCGCAGGTTCTCCTCGGTGCTGAGCGAGGCGAAGATGCCGCGCTCCTCCGGGCAGTAGCCCAGGCCGAGGCGCGCGATGCGATGCGTCGGCAGCGTGACGCTCTCCTGTCCGTGGACCTTGATCGAGCCGCTGCGGCGGTCGGTCAGGCCCATGATGGCGCGCAGCGTGGTCGTGCGGCCGGCACCGTTGCGGCCCAGCAGCGTCAAGACCTGACCCTGCGGGATCGCCAGGTCGATGCCGTGCAGGATGTGGCTCTCGCCGTACCAGGCTTGCAGTCCCTTGATCTCGAGCGCGTAGGCCATCAATGCGCCCCTTGCAGCTCGGTGGCCTCGGAGCCCATGTAGGCCTCCAGCACCTTCGGATGGCGGGACACGGTGGCGTAGTCGCCCTCGGCCAGCACGGCGCCGCGGGCCAGCACGGTGATGCGGTCGGCGATGCTGCTGATCACCTTCATGTTGTGTTCCACCATCAGCACGGTGCGTCCTTCGGCGACGCGCTTGATCAGCGCGGTGACGCGGTCCACGTCCTCGTGGCCCATGCCCTGCGTCGGCTCGTCCAGCAGCATCAGTTCGGGCTCCATCGCCATCGTCGTGGCGATCTCCAGCGCGCGCTTGCGGCCGTAGGGCAGGTCGGCGGCGCGCAGCGCGGCCATGTCGCGCAGGTCGACGAGTTCCAGCAGCTCGAGCGCGCGGCCGTCCAGCTTCGACAGGCCGCCCAGGCCCTTCCAGAAGTGGTAGCTCGTGCCGGTGAAACGCTGCAGGCCGATGCGGACGTTCTCCAGCACCGTCAGGTGCGGGAACACCGCGCTGATCTGGAACGAGCGGATCACGCCGCGGCGCGCGATCTGCGCGGGCTTCTCGCCGGTGATGTCGTGACCGTTGAAGAGGATCTGCCCGCGGGTCGGGATCAGGAACTTGGTGAGCAGGTTGAAGCAGGTGGTCTTGCCGGCGCCGTTGGGGCCGATCAGCGCGTGGATATGCCCGCGCTGCACTTGCAGGTCGACCGAGTCCACGGCGGTGAAGCCCTTGAACTCCTTGGTCAGTTTGCGTGTCTCCAGGATGAGGTTGCTCATCGGCGCAAGGGTGGGCGCCGGTGGTCCGGTGCCTCTGTAGTGGAGCCAGGAATTTAGGGCCCTGGCGGGGCCCCTCGACAGCGTAAAACCCTTTACGCAGCATTGCGCAAGGGCTAACCCTCGGGCCTTTGTAGCCGGGGTGGCGCGGTGGTTCCACATGACGCCGCCGCTGTCTTTCACGAGGCTGACGCGGACCCCCGGCGCGGTGCCTGCTCGAAAGGGCCAGGACATGCCACAACGCCGCCTTCACGAGCGCATGTCACCGGAATCTCCTGCGGGAGAACGATGCTTCTTCCGAATGGGGAGGGTGGCGGGACCGCCGCGTGGCTATGCTGCGCGCCTGCTCGAACACATGCATCCCATGCACAGGAGGTTCCCCATGATCCGTTCCGGAAAATTCGCCGCGCTCGGCCTCGCGATCGCACTCGCCGCCGCGGGCGTCCAGGCCGCCGCGCCGCAGGTGAAGACGCAGGCGCCGGGCTACTACCGGCTGATGCTGGGCGACTTCGAGATCACTGCGCTGAGCGACGGCACGATCGATCTGCCGGTCGACCAGCTGATGGACAAGGCCAAGCCCGGCACGGTGGTGAAGGCCTTGAGCAAGAACTACCTGAAGCCGCCGGTCGAGACCTCGATCAACGGCTACCTGATCAACACCGGCACCAAGCTGGTGCTGATCGACACGGGCGCCAACGGCGTGTTCGGCCCGACGACGGGCAAGCTGCTCGCCAACCTGAAGGCGGCCGGCTACCAGCCGGAGCAGGTCGACGAGGTCTACATCACCCACCTGCATCCGGACCATGCCGCGGGCCTCACGAAGGATGGCCAGGCGGTGTTCCCGAACGCGGTGGTCCGGATGGACCAGCACGACGCCGACTACTGGCTGAACGCGGCGAACGCCTCGAAGGCGGCGCCGGGCCACAAGGACTTCTTCGGCGCGGCGATCGCGGCGCTGAAGCCGTACCAGGACGCCGGCCGCCTCAAGCCGTTCAGCGGCGAGACCGAGCTGGTGCCGGGCATCCGCACGCATGCGGCCTACGGCCACACGCCGGGGCACACGGTCTACATGGTCGAGAGCCAGGGCCAGAAGCTGGCGGTGTGGGGGGACCTGATGCACGTCGCGGCGGTGCAGTTCCCGGATCCGTCGGTCACGATCAACTTCGACAGCGACTCGAAGCAGGCGATGCCGCAGCGCCAGAAGGCCTATGCGGATGCGGCGAAGAACGGCTACTGGGTCGCGATCGCCCACGTGTCCTTCCCCGGCCTCGGCCACGTGGCCGCAGACGGGAAGGGCTACCGCTGGGTGCCGGCGAACTACAGCATCAAGCCGTGATCAGCTGAGGCGGGCGGAGCCACCGGCCTCGACATGACGTTCGAGGCCGGCGACCAGCGCATCGAACACCGCCCGGCATCGCGGGCTGTCCCTCAGGTCCTCATGCATGGTGATCCACGTCTCCAGAGGGATGCGGAGGTCGTCCGCGAGCACGCGGCGCAGCGCCGGATCGCGCTTGGCCAGCGCGACCTGGCACAGCCCCAATCCCGCTCCCGCGCGGACCAGGGCGAGGTGGGCGAGGTCGCTGTCGGTGCGCAGCGCGAAGTGCTCGGGCACCATCACCGGATAGCGTCGCGCCAGCTCGCGCACATAGGGCGCCGGCTGGTCGTAGCCGATCAGCGCATGGCCGTCCGCGACCAGCGCCTTCATCGAATCCGGCGTGCCGCGCGCCGCCAGGTAGCGCTCGTGCGCATGCAGGCCGACCTCGATCACGCCGACGCGTCGCGCGATCAGTTGCTCCTGCTTCGGTGGCGTCATTCGGATCGCGATGTCGGCCTCGCGTCGCAGCAGATCCTGCACGCGGTTGCTCAGCACCAGCTCGACGATCAAGGCCGGATGGCGCTCGCGCAGCTCGGCGATCAATGGCGGCAGCACCTCCACGCCGATGACTTCGCTCGCGGTCACGCGCACGATGCCGCGGACGCCGTCGCCATGACTGCGCGCGGTGCGCTCCAGCGCGGCCGCCGTGCTGTCCATCGCCTCGGCATAAGGCCGCAGCGCCAGCGCCGCCTCCGTCGGCAGCAGACCGGCGGGCGTCCGCACGAAGAGCGATTGCCCCACCTGCGCTTCCAGCGCCGCCACGTGCCGGCCGACTGTCGGCTGCGTGAGGTCCAGCGCCCGCGCAGCCCCTGACAGCGAGCCCTCCCGCAGTACCCCCAGGAAGGAGCGATACCACTCCCAGGCGATGCCGGCGCTGGAGGCACTCGTCGCGCTGGTGGGCCTGGTGGGACTGTTGGCGCTGCCGGCGGGGTCCGCCGGGGAAAGGGGATGCGCCGGTCGCGGCGAGTGGGTCGAAGCCATGCAGAAATGTATAGCCGCTCATCGACGCTCGGTAATTTTCAGGAAAGCCGCCCTTTTCCAGAATCCGTCCCATGCCTTCACCCAACAGGACCCCGGCGGTCCAGCAGGAGCTGACGATGGATGCGATGACCTCGATGGATGCGATCGGTGTACTGGCCGCGATGACGGCGGTGGCGCGGCGGACCGCGCTGGTGCTGGGCGCGAGCGGCGGCATCGGTGGCGCGGTCGCCCGCGCGCTGCGCGACGCGGGCTGGACGGTGCGGGCGCTCAAGCGCGGACTGGCCACCGAGTCGGAGCACCGCGACGGCCTGGAGTGGTTGCGCGGCGATGCGCTCGACGCCCAGGACGTGCAGCGCGCCGCCCAGGGCTGCAGCGTGATCGTCCATGCAGTGAATCCTCCCGGCTACCGCCGCTGGAGTGAACTGGTGCTGCCGATGCTGGACAACACGATCGCCGCCGCGTCGGCGCGGGGTGCGACCATCGTGCTGCCCGGCACCGTCTACAACTTCGGACCCGACGCGATGCCGCATCCGGCCGAGGACTCGCCGCAGCGTCCCGTGACGCGCAAGGGCGCGATCCGCGTCGAGATGGAGCGCCGCCTCCAGGAGGGCGCCGAGCGCGGCGACTTCCGTGCCGTCATCCTGCGCGCCGGGGACTTCTTCGGCCCGGGCGCGGTGAACAGCTGGTTCTCGCAGGGGCTCGTGACACCGGGCAAGCCCGTGACGCGGATCCAGCAGGCGGGCACGGACGGTGTCGGTCACCAATGGGCCTATCTGCCGGATGTCGCGACCGCGATGGCCGCGTTGATCGAGCGTTGCGACAGGCTGCCCGCCTTCGCGCGGTTCCACTTCGCCGGTCATTGGGACGCCGACGGCCGTCAGATGGCGGAGGCGATCCGCCGTGTCGTGCAGCGCCGCACCGGCACGCAGGCGCGGATCACGCGCTTCCCGTGGTGGGCGGTGCGGCTGGCTCAGCCGGTCGTGCCCCTGTTCCGTGAACTGGCCGAGATGCGCTACCTGTGGCGCGAGCCGCTGCGCATGGGCGAGGCGCGCCTGGCGGCCGAACTGGCGGCCGACGGGGGCGTGCCGCACACGCCGCTCGACATGGCGATCGAGCGCACGCTGGAAGCACTGGGTTGCCTGCCCGCCGCGCCGGCCGCAGGGTCGGTCGACGTGCCCGGGGCGGCGCCCTTCAATCGAAGTAGTGCTGCCGCAGGCGCTCGTAGCGCCCGTCCCGCCTGATGCGGTCCAGCGCGGCCTGCAGTCGCCGCGCCAGCGCTGGATCGCTGTCCGCCGGCATCCCGTACCAGTAGGACTTGTCGACGTCCATCGGCAACACCGGCGTCAGGGTCGAATAGGGCAGCTTCAACTCGCGCAGATGCCAGGCAGCCGCCCAGTCCAGCATGACGATCAGGTCCATGCGGCGGGCCAGCAGCTTGCGCAGGTTGGTGGCGTCGTCGACGGCGAGTTCCAGCTCGACATCGGGGCGCAAGCCGTCCGCGATCAATTGCCGCGCCGCGGCCGAATCACGGGTCACGCCCAGGCGCAGGCCGTTGAGCTGCTTCAGGCTCGCGGGGCGGACATCGGCGCGGTGGTTCAGCCGGTAGACGAGGATGCGCCGCGGACTGATGGGTCCGATCCAGCGGTACTGGGTCTCGCGCTCCGGCGTCCGCGTCAGCGAGAACAGCACGCTGTCCGTGCGCCGCGCCGCCTCCTGCATCGACCGCTGCCAGGGGAGGACCTGGACGCGCAGCGGCAGGCCGGCCTCGGACGCCATCAGCGTCAGGAGCTCGGTGCTGAAGCCGCGCGCCTCGTTGCCCTCGGCGTAGTTCAGCGGGGGCAGGTTCTCGGTGAAGGCGACCAGCTCGGCCGGTGCGGCCGGTCCGGCCGCCGTGCCCGGGAGGGCCCGCGGACGCGCCGGCGTGGCCAGCGCCGCGGGCAGCGCGCCCGGCAGCAGACCCGCCGCCAGCAGGAGGCAGCACAGACGGCGCTCCGGCAGGGGCTGGATCTCGTGGGGCATCGTGGCAGTGTAGGAAGGCGTCATGACAGACCGGCAGCGCTGTCGTCGCATAACGCCAACAAGGTCACGGCATCCAGAGCGGGGAAAGCCCTTTCCCTCCAAAGAGGGCCGACGCCTGAAAGACCTGACCCCGGCCGTTATCCTGCGTCCCCGCCCAGGGACACACCCGGGGCGTCACGAGCACAGGGAGAAGAAATGAAGAAGTTCTGGAGCGGGTTGATCGCCGTGGTGGCGATGGCGGCCGGCGCCGCGCAGGCGGCCGACGACTCGCTGATCTATGCGTCCGTGGGCGTCGGCGGTGTCGACGGCAGTCAGGAGGCCTACCGGCGCGACGGCAACCAGCTGTCCGTCGGTTATTCGTTCGGCTATCGCTTCAACGCGAACGTCGGTGCCGAGATCTACACACGCAGTCTCTCGTTCCGGCTGTCGGGACCGCGCCGCGATTTCGCCTACCCCGACACGCATTCCGGCGTTGCCGCGGTCTATCGCTATCCCGTGGCCCAGATGTTCAGCCTGAACGGCCGGGTCGGCGTCGGCCAGACCAGGATGTCCCGCGACGACGGCGGCCATGCGGCCGAAAAGACCAGCGTGACCGCCGGCGTGGGCGCGGCCCTGGAGCTGGGCCGCCGCGTCGCGCTCACCGCCGGCTACGAGCGCTACTCCGGCATCGATGCCGGCCTGTGGCTGGTCAGCTGGCAGCTCGGCTACTGATCCGGGCTGCCCGCGCACGGCGCTGGACGCCGTCAGGCGTCCATCTGCTTCTGGAAGACCAGGCCGGCGTGCTCGCGCAGCGCGTGGAACTTGATCTTGGGCCAGTTCTCCTGCATCGCGCGCAGCTCGCCGGCGTACTCGAGCAGCACCGTGGGCGCGTTCACCGCGTCCCAGGCGACGCGGTGCGCGTTGTGGTCGATGAAGCGGCGCAGTTCCTTTTCGCCGCCGTCCGCCTCGTCGCAGGTCACCCAGCGCGCGACGTTGTAGCGCGCCGGCATGACGCGGGCCTTGACGCCGTATTCGTGCTCCAGCCGGTGCGCGACGACCTCGAACTGCAGCTGGCCGACCGCGCCCAGCAGCAGCACGCTGCCGGCCTCGGGACGGAAGACCTGGATCGCGCCTTCCTCGCCGAGCTGGCGCAGGCCCTCGCGCAGCTGCTTGGTCTTGAGCGGATCCGCCACTTCCACGGACCGGAACATTTCCGGCGCGAAGAAGGGCAGGCCGGTGTACTGCAGCGCCTCGCCCTCGGTGATCGTGTCGCCGAGCTGCAGCACGCCGTGGTTGGGGATGCCGATGATGTCGCCGGCGAAGGCCTCGTCCAGCAGCTCGCGGCGCTGCGACAGGAAGCTCACCACCGTGTTCGGGCGCAGCTCCTTGCCCGAGCGCACGACCTTCAGGCGCATGCCGCGCTCGAAGTGGCCCGAGGCCACGCGCAGGAACGCGATCCGGTCGCGGTGCGCCGGGTCCATGTTGGCCTGGATCTTGAAGACGACGCCGGTGAACTTGGGTTCCTCCGGCTGCACGACGCGCTGCATCGCGGCGCGTTCGGCCGGCGCCGGCGCCAGCTCGACCAGCGCGTCCAGCACTTCCTGCACGCCGAAGTTGTTGACCGCGGAGCCGAAGAACATCGGCGTCTGCTTCCCGCCGAGGAAGGCGTCCTCGTCGAAGGCCGGCGCGGCTTCCTTGACCAGTTCGATCTCGCCTTGCGCGTTGTCGTACTGCATGCCGAAGCGCTCGGCGTAGGCCGGGTTGTCCAGGCCATCCAGCACTTCCTCGGTGCCGGCGGCGCGGTCCTCGCCGGGCGCGAAGACGCGCATGCGCTGCTGGCGCAGGTCCATCACGCCGTGGAAATGCTTGCCCATGCCGACCGGCCAGGTGAACGGGACCACCGTCATGCCCAGCTCGCGCTCGATCTCGTCCATCAGCGCCAGCGGTTCCTGGACCTCGCGGTCCATCTTGTTGACGAAGGTCAGGATCGGCGTGTTGCGTGCCCGGCAGACCTGGATCAGCCGGCGGGTCTGCGGCTCGACGCCGTTGGCCGCGTCGATCACCATCAGCGCCGCGTCGACCGCGGTCAGCACGCGGTAGGTGTCTTCCGAGAAGTCCTGGTGGCCCGGGGTGTCCAGCAGGTTGATGACGCAGTCGCGGTACTCCATCTGCATCACCGACGAGGCCACCGAGATGCCCCGCTGCTTCTCGATCTCCATCCAGTCCGAGGTCGCATGCCGCGAGGCCTTGCGCGCCTTCACCGAACCCGCGATCTGGATCGCGCCGGAGAACAGCAGCAGCTTCTCCGTCAGCGTGGTCTTGCCCGCGTCAGGGTGGGAAATGATGGCGAAGGTGCGGCGACGGCGCACTTCGGCGGGGATGCGGGACTGGTCGGTGGTCATGGCGACTCGGGGCGGCGAACCGGCGATTATCGGGCACGGACCCGCTTCTTTGACCGCGCCCGTCGGCGGCAGCCGGCCCCGGGGTCTGCTCCCACGCTGGCGGGGCTTCACCGCAGGTCGCATCCCCCGGGGCCGGCTGCCGCCGACTCCGGTGTCAGGACCTCGTGAGACCCTTCATGCCGCAGGCATGAAGGGTCGGACCCAGGCCAGCAGGCGCTCGACGTACTCGTCCTTCTCGCCGACCGGCGCGGCGTAGGTCAGGGCATCGCGCGCGGCGGACTCGCCGGCCTTGCTCCACATGATCCATGCGGAGAGGTACTGCGAGGCCAGGCAGCCGCCCGAGGTCGCCACGGGGCCGCGGGCGTGGAAGGGTTCGTCGAGCACGCGCACGCCCGCCTCGACCAGCCAGGGACGCGTGGACGCATCGGTGCAGGCCGGCGCGTCGCCGAGCAGCCCCAGCCGCGCCACCAGCAGCGCGCCGGAACATTGCGAGGCGATCAGCTGCCGCGTCGGATCGAGCTGCAGCCGATCCAGCACGGCCGAGTTCTCCGCGATCGCCCGCGTGTAGATGCCGGACCCGAACCAGACGGCGTCGGCCTCGTTGGCCCATTCGAGCGGATGTTTCAGCTGGACGGTGACGCCGTTCATCGAGGTGACCGTCGGCCCCGGTCCGCACAGCTCGGCGGACCAGCCCAGCGGCTTGAGCCGGTTCAGCAAGCCCAGCGGGATGAAGCTGTCGATCTCGTTGAAGCCGTCGAAGGAAAGGATGGCGATGCGCATGGAGTGACCCCGCAAGGCGATGCGGCCCACTGTAGCGCCGACGACCGCCCCGCCCAAGCCGTCGGGGTTATTGACCGCCGGAGCCGGCGTTGCCGCCGTTGCCGCTGCCCGGCGCCTGTGGCGTCCCCAGCGTGCCGAGCTGCGTACCGATGCGCACCAGCAGGTGCTGGCGCACGCGCTGGACCACCTCGGCGGCGTCGACCGGGCCGAGTTCCTCGGCCAGCCGGGCCTGGACCTCGTAGTGCAGGTAGAGCATCCCGCGCAGCTTCTCGAAGCCGCTCTCGTGGCCGTCGCCGCAGATGCGCAGGTCGTTGTCGAGCACCCGCTCGATGACGCCGGGATCGAGCAGCCGCACATGGCACATGATCGCCAGCTGCGCGATCTGCAGGTCCACGTCCTCGACGGTCTTCTCCCACTCCTCGTGGCTGTGGCGCTGCTTGGGTGTTCGCATGGTCACTCCTCCCCGGCGAGCAGCCGGAACGTGTGGCGGGCCATCATGAGTTCCTCGTCGGTGGGGATGACCCAGGCCTCGCACCGGCTGTCGACGGTGCTGATCCGGCGCTCGGCCGGTCCCTCGCGGTTGGCGGCGTCCTGCACCGACAGCCCCAGCCACAGGCAGCGCGACAGCACCCGACGGCGGATCTCCGCGGCATGCTCGCCGATTCCGGCGGTGAAGACCAGTCCGTCCAGGCCGCCCATTTCCGCGGCGAGCGCGCCGATCTCGCGGGCGACGCGGTGCACGAAGACGTCGATCGCGAAGCGCGCCCGCGGCGCGTCGCTGGCGAGCAGCTGGCGCATGTCGCTGGAAATGCCGGACAGCCCCAGCAGTCCGGACTGCTTGTAGAGCAGCGTCTCGAGCTCGCGCGCGTCCATGCGCTGTTCGTCCATCAGGTAGAGGAGCACGCCGGGATCGACCGCGCCGCTGCGCGTGCCCATCGGCAGGCCGTCGACGGCGGTGAAGCCCATGCTGCTGGCGATGCTGCGGCCGCGGTGCAGCGCACAGGCGCTGGCGCCGTTGCCCAGGTGCAGGACGACGACGCGACCGTCCGCCAGTCGCGGCGACAGCGCCGGCAGCCGCGAGGCGATGTATTCGTAGCTCAGGCCGTGGAAGCCGTAGCGGCGCACGCCGGCCTCGAACAGCGCGTAGGGCAGGGCGAAGGCATCGGCGATGTCGGACTGGCCGCGGTGGAAGGCGGTGTCGAAACACGCGACCTGCGGCAGCCCAGGCAACGCCGAGAAGGCGCGGCGGATCGGCGCCAGGTTGTGCGGCTGGTGCAGCGGCGCGAGCGGCGTCAGCGTCTCCAGTTGCGCCAGCACCGGCGGTGTCACCCGCACCGGCTGCGCGAACGCCGTGCCGCCGTGGACGACGCGGTGGCCGATGCCCAGCATCCGGATGCCGGGGAACTCATGGGTGACGAACTCGACCAGGTGATCGAGCGCGCCTTCATGCGTCAGCGTCTCGCCGACCGGCCAGTCGCGCGAGCCGGCTTTCGAGCCGTCGGCATGGGACGCCTCGAAGTGGGGTTCGGCCGTGCCTATGCCTTCGACCTGCGCGCGCAGTTCGAGCCGCAGCGGCCCCAGCCGGCGGTCCTCGTGCAGCGAGTACATCGACAGCTTGATGCTGGATGAGCCCGCGTTGACGACCGCGATGAATTCGCCTTCCAGTCGTGCATCCATTGCTCACCCCATGATGTGATAACCGCCGTCCACGTAGAGCGTGGAACCGGTGATGAGCCGCGCGTGATCGCCCGCGAGCATCGCGGTCGCGTAGCCGACGTCGTCGATCGTCGCCAGCGCGTGGGCCGGCGCGCGCGCGGCCGCGTCGGCGAGCAGCTGGTCGAACTCCTCCAGGCCCGAGGCCGCGCGTGTCGCGATCGGCCCCGGCGAGATCGCGTGCACGCGGATGCCGACCGGACCCAGCTCATGCGCCAGGTAGCGCACCGAGGCCTCCAGCGCGGCCTTGACCGGACCCATCAGGTTGTAGTGCTCGACGACCTTGCTCGCGCCCTGGAAGCTCATCGTGAACAGCGTGCCGCCGGAGGCGCGCATCAGCGGCTCCGCGAGCCGCGCCAGGCGGATGAAGCTGTGGCACGAGATGTCCATCGCCATCGCGAAACCGGCCGCGCTGCTGTCGACGAGGCGTCCGTGCAGGTCGTCCTTGGGCGCGAAGGCGATGGAATGCAGCGCCGCGTGCAGCACGCCCCAGCGCTCGGACACGGCGGCGAAGACGCTGTCCAGCGCCTCGGGATCGCGCAGGTCCAGCGGCAGCAGCATGTCGGCGCCGAGCGCGTCGGCGAGCGGCTTCACGTGCGGCAGCGCCTTGTCGTTGAGGTAGGTCAGCGCCAGGTCGGCGCCCATCGCGCGGAAGGCCCGGGCGCAGCCGTAGGCGATCGACTGGTCGTTGGCGATGCCGGTGATCAGCACCTTGCGCCCGGCCAGCAGCCGGCCGAACTGCACCGCGGCGGAGTTCATGCGACCGCCTTGCGGCGGCGCGGGGACCTGGGCGCCGGCGAGGCCGCGATCGAGACCGTCGCCGTGGTCGCCGTCGACGCCGTGCCGGGCGCCGACAGCGCGAGCGCCATGTCGGCGACGCGCGCCGGATCGACGTGCAGCAGCTCGTGGACGTAGCGCGACGTTGGCGACTTCGGATCGGCCAGCTCGGATTCGCTCATCAGCACTGCGCTCGCGAGCGCCAGCGCCTGTTCGCGGTCTTCCAGGGTGGGGAGCAAGGCCGGCAATGCCGCCATCGCCTCGTCCGGCGCGAAGGTCACGATCAGCGCCTGCCGATGCAGGAGCGTGGCCCAGTCCTCGCCGGGCACCGTGTCGGCGGAGACGGCACCTTCGGCCTCCTCGGCCATGCGGCGGTGGGAATCGGCCAGCAGCTGGCCCAGCACCAGCCCGCGCCGTTGCACGACCCCGCGATGCGCCAGGCCCGCGAGCAGGATGCGGCAGACGGCGTCGGCGAACCCGCCCTGTTCGACCTGTTCCAGCGCCATGCGACGTCCTTCGCGCTCATCGGCCGCCGCGTGCGCGGCACCGGAGGCGAGGTCCGAGTCCCGTGGCGGCAGCAGCGCGCCCAGCCCGTGCGGTCCGTAGACCGCTTCCACCCAGTGCACGAGCGTCGCGTCGCGCTGATGCCCGAGCCGGTCCAGCGATTCGCTGATCGCGCGGGAGCCGAGCTGTTCCCATTTCAGCCAGGGGTTCTCGGCATCGATGCTCTGACGCTGCGCGCGGGCAGCGCCGGCGGCCTGCTTGAGCCACGGGGCCAGCGGGTGAAGGTCGGAGATCGCCAGATGCTGCTGGCGCAACGGGTGCATCCAGCGCAGCCAATCGCCGAGCGCCTTGCTGCCGACCGCGCGCACGGCCGGCTGCAGCCACTGGCGGTAGCGACGCATGTTCATCTCGGACACCTGCGCGATCGTGCTGAACAGCGCCTCGTCCCGGCGGCATTCCGGGTTCAGCGCGCGCAGGTCGTCGACGGTGCGGGTCTCGAAGCTGACCGAGTAGTCGCCCGATTCCAGCGCCGCGAGCGGCGCGTCGGGGTCGCGGGCATCGATCTTCATCTCGTACAGGCCGGGCGGCAGCGCGACGATCTGCTCGAGCGTGTCGAGGATCTGCTCATGCTCGCGCCGCGCGATGCCGCCGCCGACGAAGATGCCCAGATGGCCGATCTTCGGATGCAGCATGTAGACGATGGTGCGGCCGGCCTTGACCAGCGCCTTCTCGCTGCCCCAGACGTCGATGATCCAGTCCAGCGCCTGCTGGGGCGGCGTGATGTTGTCGCCCCAGGACGCGAAGATCACCATCGGCGCGGCGATGTTGCGCAGGTCGAGCCGATAGCCTTCGAGCTCGACCTCGCCGCGCGCCAGGCGGTTGCCGATGAAGAGGTTCTCGACGATGGCCTCGATCTCCTCGCCGGTCATGCGGAAGTAGCCGCCCCACCAGCGCTCGAAGTCGAGGAAGCGGTCGCGCTCGGTGTCGACGTTGGCGTAGAGGTGGTAGTACTTGTCCCACCCGCTGTTGGCGAGATTGAGGTTCTCGAAGTTGGAGACCAGGTGCGCGCCGTCGAAGCGGTCGCCGCCGAGGTCCGCCGACAGCGCCGACATCCACGCGCCGCCGAGCGCGCCACCCGCGTAGCGCATCGGGTTCTGCTCCGGCGAGCCGGCCCAGTACGACAGCGGCGCGCCGTTCAGGATGATGGGCCCCATCAGGTCGCTGCGCACGGCCGCCAGCGCCGCGACGGCCCAGCCGGCCTGGCAGTTGCCGATCACCGCCGGCAGTCCCGGCGCCTTCGGATGGCGGCGGGTGACCGCCTCGATGAAGTGGGCTTCGGCGCGCGCGACGTCGAGCAAGGTCTGACCCTCGACCGGTTCCGGCTCGAAGGTGATGAAGTAGACCGGGTGGCCGGCGCGCAGCGCGACGCCGATCTCGGAGTCCGGCTTGAAGCCGCCGATGCCGGGCCCGTGGCCCGCGCGCGGATCGATGACGACGATGGGCCGTCGCGCGGGATCGACGATGTCGCCGTCCGCCGGCAGGATGCGCAGCAGCGCATAGTTGCAGGGCTGCGGCAGGTCGCGGCCGTCGATCAGCAGTTCATGCTCGAACTTCAGCAGCGCGGGCTTGCCGGCCTTCAGGTGGTCGAGGAACACGTTGCCGCGCTCGCGCATCGTGTCCAGCGTCAGCAGCGAGCGCTGCCACGCGTCGGTCGCGTACGCTTGCCAGTCGTGGATCCAGTCGGACGTTCCGGACATTCGCCTTGCTCCCAGCACCCGCCTCGCGAAGTCCGCTCGGCTTGATTTGTTGCACCGCAGCATGCATCATCGTCCGCGACTCGTTGCCAATGTCCGAGGGAGACGCAGGGTGATCGAACCATGACCGAACAAGCGCCCGGTGCCCATCCGCACTACGACCGCCTCATCGAGGCGGTGCGCGAGCTGCCGCCGTTGCGCATGGCCGTCGTTCATCCTTGCAACGACGTGTCCCTGCTCGCGGCGACGGAAGCAGCGGCGCTGGGCTTGATCGAGCCGATCCTGGTCGGTCCGGCGGGCAAGGTGTCGGAGGCTGCCGCCGCGGCCGGCGTAGATCTTTCGCGCTACACCGTCGTCGACGTGCCGCACAGCCATGCGGCGGCGGAGATGGGCGTGGCGATGGCGCTCAAGGGTGAGGTCGACGCCCTGATGAAGGGTAGTCTGCACACCGATGAACTGATGGGTGCGGTGGTCCGGCGCGAAGGCGGCCTGCGCACCGCGCGGCGCATCAGCCATTGCTTCGTAATGGACGTGCCGGGACATGCGCAGCCGCTGATCATCTCGGACGCGGCGATCAACATCGCGCCGACGCTGGAGGAGAAGGTCGACATCGTGCAGAACGCGATCGACCTCGCGCACGCGCTGCATCTGCCGGAAGTGCGGGTGGCGCTGCTGTCGGCGATGGAGACGGTGAATCCGAAGGTGCCGTCGACCTTGGATGCGGCAGCGCTGTGCAAGATGGCGGACCGCGGGCAGATCACCGGCGCGGTGCTGGACGGCCCGCTGGCGATGGACAACGCCATCGATGCGGAAGCCGCGCGCATCAAGGGCATCGTGTCGCCGGTGGCGGGCAAGGCCAACGTGCTGATCGTGCCGGACCTGGACGCCGGCAACATGCTGGCGAAGAGCCTGAGCTTCCTGGCGCAGGCCTACGCGGCGGGGGTGGTGCTCGGCGCGAAGGTGCCGATCGTGCTGACCAGCCGCGCCGACTCGCGCACGGCGCGGCTCGCGTCGTGCGCGCTGGCCTCGATGCTGGCCGAGGCCGGGCGGGCCGGGCGCATCAAGGCCGTGGGCTGATCACTCTTCC
Source organism: Roseateles chitinivorans (assembly GCF_050632145.1). Taxonomy (GTDB): domain Bacteria; phylum Pseudomonadota; class Gammaproteobacteria; order Burkholderiales; family Burkholderiaceae_C; genus Roseateles; species Roseateles chitinivorans_B. Next base: position 1,445,540 of record NZ_CP192577.1, on the reverse strand, counting down.
AGCAGCGAGCGCAGCATCCACGCGGTCTGCTCGTGCACCGTCAGGCGCTGCGTGAGCAGGTCGGCGGTCGGCTCGTCGCTGGCCTTGTCGACCAGGTCGAACAACGCGCGAGCGGTGCGGGCGACGCCTTCATGGCCGTCGACCAGGATGCGGACCATGTCCAGCGCCTTGGGCGGCGTGGTCGGCGCGTCCGGCAGCGAACTCAGCGCCGCGAACTGCGCGTACGAACCCGGCGCCTTGTGGCCCAGCGAGCGGATGCGTTCCGCGACCGGGTCCACGGCGTTCCACAGCTCGGTGTACTGGGCCATGAACATCGCATGCAGCGAGTTGAACATCGGCCCCGTCACGTTCCAGTGGAAGTTGTGCGTGGTCAGGTAGAGCGTGTAGGTGTCGGCCAGCAGCTTGGACAGGCCTTGCGCGATCGCGGCGCGGTCCTTGTCGCTGATGCCGATCTGGATGGACGGCGCGCCCTTGGCGGAGGCGGCTTTGGCGGGAGAGGGGCTCTTCTTGGCCATCGAGGGACTCCTTACGGGAATGGAAGACAAAAGACGCTGAGCAGCCTAACCGATCCAGGGGATCGGCCACATGACCGAGGCAGGTGCGACGGCCTTGTTCACGCAACGCTGTGTCGCATCCAGTCGATCAGCGACTGCACGTTCAGCGCGGCGCCGGCTGCCACCAGCAGCCAACCCAGTGTGCGTTGTCCGGAACGTGGGGTCATGTCTTGCTCCTTGCAGATGAAATCCCAAACGCCTGTCGTTGGCATCTCCCGGAAGGAGGGTCACGACAGCGCGGAGGAGTGAACTTTAGGTAGGAGCTATTGATTGATCAATTTGGATAGCTTAAGCGCGACGATGAGGAAAAACTAAAGCCGCCCGGAGGCGGCTTTCAGGAAGGGCGGGTCTTGCGGGGAGTCACGACAGCAAGGTCACCCCCTTGAGCGTGCACGCATATACCGCGTTGCGCAGTGCCGCGACCGCCTCGTAGCGGGTGAACGTGCGGCGCCAGGCGAGCACGACGCGTCGCGTCGGCGCCGGATCCTCGAAGGGCACATAGCGCAGGTGCGGCGGGACGTGGTCCGGCACGCTCAGCGCCGGCACCACCGTGACGCCCATCCCGGACGCCACCATGTGCTTGATCGTCTCCAAGGAGCTGCCCTCGAAGCTCTTGCGGATGCCTTCGGCGTCCGTCGAGAACCGCGCGAACTCCGGGCAGACCTCCAGCACGTGATCGCGGAAGCAGTGGCCGTTGCCCAGCAGCAGCATCGTCTCGGCCTTGAGCTCCTCGGCGCTGATGCGCGGCTTCTTCGCCAGCGGATGCACCGCCGGCACCGCCACGACGAAGCTCTCGTCGTACAGCGGCGCCACCGCCAGACCCGCGTCGGGGAAGGGCTCGGCCATGATCGCGCAGTCCAGCTCGCCGGTGCGCAGCATGTCCAGCAGCTTCTGGGTGAAGTTCTCCTGCAGCATCAGCGGCATGCGCGGGTAGAGGTCGATGCAGTGCTTGACCAGCTCCGGCAGCAGGTAGGGCCCGATCGTGTAGATGATCCCCAGCCGCAGCGGCCCGTCCAGCGGATCCTTGCCCCGCTTGGCGATGTCCTTGATCGCGCTGGCCTGCTCGATCACCGACTGCGCCTGGCGCACGATGTCCTCGCCCAGCGGTGTCATCGTGACCTCGTTGGCGCCGCGCTCGAAGATCTTGACGTCGAGCTCCTCCTCCAGCTTCTTGATCGCCACCGACAAGGTCGGCTGGGAGACGAAGCAGGCTTCCGCGGCACGGCCAAAGTGACGCTCGCGGGCGACGGCGACGATGTAGCGCAGTTCGGTCAGGGTCATGGCCGGCATTGTCCTCAGAAAGCGGCATCGTGGCACCGTCCCGGTACACTGCCGCCCCACCCCCCGGCCCCTCCCCGGACCTGCTTCCAGGGGACTCGCATGACCGAACAGACCTCCCCCCGACCGCTCCTCCGACGTCCCTCTATGCCGTGCCGCGTCCGGCGGGCGCGTCGCCCGACCGCAAGCCTGTCACGCTGCAGCGCCTGCTCGACATGCATGCCGCCGGCGAGAAGATCGCGATGCTGACGGCCTATGACGCCACCTTCGCGCACGCGATGGAAGACGCCGGCGTGGACTCGATCCTGATCGGCGATTCGCTGGGCAACGTCGTGCAGGGCCTGCAGACCACCGTGCCGGTCACGCTGGAGGCGATGGTCTATCACACGGCCAACGTGGCGCGCGCGCGCCGCACGGCCTGGATCCTCGCGGACCTGCCGTTCGGCACGTACCACGAGTCGCCGCAGGCGGCCTGGAAGAACGCGATGCAGCTGGCGCAGGCCGGCGCGCACATGGTCAAGCTCGAAGGCGGCGGCTGGACCACCGAGACGGTCCGCTTCCTGACCGAGCGCGGCATCCCCGTCTGCGCCCACCTGGGCCTGACGCCGCAGACGGTCACCGCGCTGAGCGGCTTCAAGGTGCAGGGCCGCGACGAGGCCGGCGCCGCGCGCATCAAGGCGCATGCGCGCGAGCTGGTCGACGCCGGCGCGCAGATGCTGCTGCTGGAGATGGTGCCGGCGGCGCTGGCCGGCGAACTGACGCGCTCGCTGGGCGTGCCGGTGATCGGCATCGGCGCCGGCGCGGAGTGCTCCGGCCAGGTGCTGGTGATGCACGACATGCTGGGCGTGGGTGGCGGTCGCAAGCCGCGCTTCGTGCGCGACTTCCTGCAGGGCGCGGGCTCGATCGGCGACGCCTTCTCCCGCTACGTCACCGACGTGAAGTCCGGCGCCTTCCCCGCCGCAGAGCACACCTACTGATCATGAAGATCCACCATGACATCGCCGGCCTGCGCGCCGCGCTCGCGGGCGGCCGCCCGGTCGCGTTCGTGCCCACGATGGGCAACCTGCACGACGGCCACCTGGCGCTGGTGCGCCAGGCGCGCGAGGCGGTCGGCCAGGACGGTGTCGTCGTGGCCAGTGTCTTCGTCAACCGGCTGCAGTTCGCGCCGCACGAGGACTTCGATCGCTACCCCCGCACGCTGACGCGCGACGCCGAGCTGCTCGAGGGCGCCACCTGCGACCTGGTCTTCGCCCCCGACGAGCGCGAGATGTACCCCGAGCCGCAGGGCTACAAGGTGCACCCGCCCGTCGAGCTGGCCGACATCCTCGAGGGCCACTTCCGGCCCGGCTTCTTCATCGGCGTCTGCACGGTGGTCGCCAAGCTGTTCCAGATCGTCCAGCCGGACGTGGCCGTCTTCGGCAAGAAGGACTACCAGCAGCTGATGGTGATCCGCCGCATGGTCGACCAGTTGGCGATGCCCATCCGCGTCCTCGCGGGCGAGACCGAGCGCAATGCCGACGGCCTGGCGCTCTCCTCGCGCAACGGCTACCTGAGCGGGCAGCAGAAGCAGGACGCGCTGCTGCTGTCGCGCACGCTGAAGGCCATGATCGCGCGCTGGTCGGCGGGCGAGCGGGACCTCGACCGCATCGAGTCCGATGCGATGGCCTCGCTGCGCAACGCGGGCTGGGCGCCGGACTACCTCACGCTGCGCCGCCGTCACGACCTCGGCCCGGCACGCGAGGGCGAACCGCTGGTGGCGTTGGCCGCCGCGAAGATCGGCCAGACCCGCCTGATCGACAACCTCGAGTTCTGAACCGAAGGTGTCTTTCCGTCGGTGATCCTGGGCCTTCTGACGGCCGCACGGTGAGCTGCTTCACCCAGGCCGTCCGTCGTCAGGGAAAGCCCTGCCGCGTTTCGTGCGGCGCCCGCCCGACGGCCCTGTTTTGTGTCGGCTGCGACACGATACTGCGCGCTCCTTTGCCAGAAGCAGGCGCCACGAGCGCCGACAACACGCCGTCATGAAGCCGCAAACCCTGCTCTCCTCGATCTCGCCCGCACCGCGTCTGCTGGCGCTGTCCGCCGCCGTCCTGCTTGCCGCCTGCGGCGGCGGCGGTGACGACAACTCGAACCCGGTGCCCAAGCCCAATCCGGTCACCGTTGCGCCGACCATGGACTGCAGCGCCGCAGGCAAGGCGGCTGCCACCGCCAGCACCGCCGCGAACGTCGTGTGCATGCTGACCAGCGACGGTGAGATCGTCGTGGAGCTCGACGCCCGCGCGCCGATCACCGTGGCCAACTTCATGAAGTACGTCGACGCGAAGTACTACGACAACACCCTCTTCCACCGCGTGGTGCCCGACTTCGTCGCGCAGGGCGGCGGCTTCACCACGGGTTTCGCCGGCAAGCCTTTCCCCACCGGCCTGGGCACGGCGATCAAGCTGGAGGTGAATGTCGGCCTCTCCAACGTGAAATACACGATCGCGATGGCACGGTCGGCGACGCCGGTCGACTCCGCGACCAGCCAGTTCTTCTTCAACAGCGCCGACAACAGCGCGAAGCTGGACTACAGCGCCTCGACCACCGCGCCGAACGCGGGGTATGCCACCTTCGGCCGCGTGATCTCCGGTCAGGCCACGGTCGACAAGATCAACGCCGAGCCGCAGCTCTACATCGGCGCCGAGACCCCGGCGACCGAAGTCCTGCTGTACTGGGCCATCCGCCTGAAGTGATCCGGCTGCGCGCCATGAGCGCGCCCCGCGGCGATATCCCGTCCGACGGCGATATCCCGCGGGGTTCAGCCTGATGCCCGAACCTGGCGCGAGCGACCGCCGCCGTCAGCGCTTGGGCAGGATCCGGTCCTGCACCATCACGGCCTCCAGCACTCCCGGGTTGATGCTTCGCTCGTAGGGCGCCACGACGATCAGGCGCAGGATGCTGCCGCTGGTCGCCCCCTCCATGCGCCTGCGGTGCGCCCCCGGGTAGTCATTGCGCTTCTTGTAGCTCAGCAGCTGCTGGTGCGACGACTGGAAGTCGCTGGCCGGCGCCGGCAGCACTGCCGAACTCAGGTCGTTGCTGCCGAAGGCGTACAGCCGGTCGGCGGTCTCCATGAGCGCCAGCGTCTGTTCGGTGCCCTGCAGCGGTCGGACCGGAAAGCCGGAGGAATAGTCTTCCCCGGGCAGGTAGAACTCGACGAGTTCACCGAAATCGGCCGCCAGCAGCACGCTGCCCCCGGAGGAGAACGCCTGCATCCGCACCTTGTTCCAGGCACCCATGCGCAGTCGAGCGACAAAGGCTGGATTGACGCTCTGACTCCAGTCGGGCAACGCCATCTCGAACTGGCCGTTCTTGCTCGACCACGGCTGCCCCGCCCATTGATTGGTCAGGTTCACGCCGCGTGCAATGATTTCGCGGGACCGGCACCAGTGCGACGGGTCCTCATACCCGGTGCGACCCACCCTGGCCTGGCTCGACGGCCCACAGACCACGGGGCGGACTTCCTTCCAGTCGTTCTGCCTGGGCGCATCCGAGGTCGACGCGCAGAGGCGTCCGTCCTTGGACAGGCACATCGTGTCGCCTTCCGGATTCTTGGACAACATCATGTCGTGACCAAGGATCCTGTAGTCGGTCCACTTCGCGAAGAAGCTGGCGTAGACCACGTTGCACCAATGATCCTGGTGGACGTAGCCCGTGTCGCCCCAGATCGCCTTGTGCCTGGCACCGCAGGTCAGGGTCCGCGCCGGTTCGACGGGTTTGCCCGAGGTGCAGTTCACGCCGTCGGGGCTGTAGCAGCCGACGTTGCCGTCGCTGTCGAGGCGGAAGTAATAGCCGTCCTTCGCCTTCCAGTCGGACGGGGGCGCGGCCTGGGCGGCGGTCCCGCAGGCCAGCAGCGACAAGGCGGCCAGCCACGATCGCGAGAGTGTTGAAGCCATGAGCACGAGGTTCTCCTAACGCAAGATGAGGGAACCATGGGTGCTTCGCGGACGTCTCGGGGTTCGGGAGACGTGCCGCCGGGGCGCTGTGCGGCGCCGGGTTCGGCGCGTTCCCCAGGCCGTCAGGCCTTGAGGTATTCGGTCTTGTGACCGAGCCACCGCTCGACCTGCAGCTGCGCGGCGCGCGGCTGTTCGTCGAGCAGCCGGGGCGCCAACGCCCGCGCCGCGCTCAGCAGCGGCGCATCCTCCTGCAGGTCGGCGAAGCGCAGCAGCTGCGCGCCGCTCTGGCGCGCGCCCATGAATTCCCCCGGTCCGCGGATGTCGAGGTCGCGTCGCGCGATCTCGAAGCCGTCGGTGGTCTCGGCCATCGCGCGCAGGCGGGACTTGCCGGTGTCCGACAGCGGCCCGGTGTAGATGAGCACGCACACGCTGGCGACCGATCCCCGCCCGACGCGACCGCGCAGCTGATGCAGCTGCGACAGGCCGAAGCGCTCCGCGTGCTCGATGACCATCACGCTGGCGTTGGGCACGTCGACGCCGACCTCGATGACGGTCGTCGCGACGAGCACGTGCATCTGGCCGCTGCTGAACAGCGACATCACCGCCGCCTTCTCCGCCGACGGCATGCGGCCGTGCAGCAGCCCGATCATCCTGCCCGGCAGCGCGGCGCCCAGTTCGGCATGCGTCTCGGTGGCATTCTTGAGATCGAGCGCCTCGGATTCCTCGATCAGCGGGCAGACCCAGTAGACCTGCCGTCCGTCCTCGACGGCGGCGGCGATCTTCTCGATGACGTCGTCCCGTCTGCCGTCCGCGAAGACGCGCGTGACGATCGGACTGCGGCCCGGCGGCAGCTCGTCGATCGTGGACACGTCCAGGTCGGCGAAATAGGTCATCGCCAGCGTGCGCGGGATCGGCGTGGCGCTCATCATCAGCAGGTGCGGCTCGAGCGGGCCTGAACCCTGGCCCGCGCCGGTCGCCTCGTCCGCCAGCTTCTTGCGCAGCGCCAGCCGCTGCGCCACGCCGAAACGGTGCTGCTCGTCGATGATCGCCAGCCCGAGCCGGTGGAAGCGCACCTTGTCCTCGATCACCGCGTGCGTGCCCACGATCAGCGTGGCCTCGCCCGAGGCGGCCGCGTCGAGCATCTTCTGGCGCGCCTTGCCCTTGATGCTGCCGGTGATCCAGGCGACGCGGATGCCCAGCGGCTCCAGCCAGCCGATGAGCTTGCGGAAGTGCTGCTCGGCCAGGATCTCGGTGGGCGCCATCAGTGCGCATTGCCAGCCGGCATCGATCGCCACGGCGGCCGCGAGCGCGGCCACCACGGTCTTGCCCGAGCCGACGTCGCCCTGCAGCAGCCGATGCATCGGCTGCGGGCGGCCAAGGTCGGCGGCGATCTCTTCGGCGACACGGTGCTGCGCGCCGGTCAGTGCGAAGGGGAGGGCGGCGAGCAGCCGTTCCTGCAGGCCGCCGGACGCGGCGCGCAGCGGTGGCGCGCGCAGGAGGGCGCGCTCGCGCTGCGCGCGCTGCTGGCTGAGCTGCTGCGCGAGCAGCTCCTCGAACTTGAGCCGCTGCCACGCAGGGTGGGTGTGGTCTTCCAGCGTGGACAGTCCCGCCGACGGCGGCGGGTGGTGCAGGAAGTTCAGCGCGTCGCGCAGCGCGGGCAGCCCCTTGGGCACCAGCGCCAGCGGCAGCACCTCGTCCAGCGGCGCCCGGCGCAGCGCCGACGCGACGGCCTTGCGCAGGTAGGCCTGCGGCAGCTGGGCGCTGGTCGGGTAGACCGGCGTCAGCGAGGTCGAGAGCGGCGTGTCCACGTCGACCTTGCGGAAGTTCGGATGGACCATCTCGCGGCCGAAGAAACCGACGCGGATCTCGCCGCGCACGCGCACACGCTGGCCGACGGCCATCGTCTTCTGGTGCGCGGGATAGAAGTGGAGGAAGCGCAGCGTCAGCAGCGCGCCGTCGTCGTCGCGCAGCTTGACCAGCAGCTGCCGGCGTCCGCGGATCTCGATGCGGCACTCGATCACTTCCCCTTCGCATTGGAGCGTGTCGCCGTCATGGGCACGGTCCAGCGGGGTCAGGGTCGTCTCGTCCTCGTAGCGCAGCGGCAGGTGCAGCGCGAGGTCGATGTCGCGCGCCAGGCCCATCTTTTCCATCGCCTTCTGCGGTGCGGACTTGGCAGGCGGTGGCGCAGGGGAGGGGGCGGTGCTGGCCTGGGTCATGTGGATGAGATTTTGCCCCGGGACGATCCCCCGTTCGGGCGAGACATCGAGGCGTTCAGATGACGTGAAGCTGGTGCAGAATCCGCCCCGCAAAAAAGCAAACAAATTGAAACATCGGGAGGATCCCTTGAGCATGAATGAACGCATGCGCGCCGGCTGGGCCGGCGTGCTGATCAGTGCCGCGCTGCTGAGCGCCTGCGGCGGCGGCGGCGGCGGTGACGATGCCCCGACGCCGCCCCCGCCGGTGCAGGGTGTGGCGATTCCGGACAACCTGGCGATCGCGGCGCCCTCGACCACCGACATTGCGTCGGCGACCGCCTTCACGAGCAACGTGGCAGCGACCACGGGCTTGAGCTTCGCCTGGACCTTCGGCGACGGCAGCACCAGCACGGACGCCAGTCCGAAGCACGACTTCGCCAAGGTCGGGGACTACCCGGTGGTGTTGAAGGTGTCGAACGCCGCAGGCGCCTCCAAGGAGGTCAAGTGGACGGTGAAAGTGCTCAACCGCGCCCACGTGCAAGGCCTGAACTGCACCGCCGCCGACAACTCGGGCTGGTGCTGGCAGGCGCCGCGACCGAGCGGCACGGTGCCGCAGGCCTTCTTCTTCGTGGACGCGAGCAACGGCTGGTCCGTCGGCGACGGCGGCGAGATCCTGCGCACCCGCGACAGCGGCCTCACCTGGAGCAGGCAGATCACCGGCATCGCCACGCGGCTGACGGCCGTGCGCTTCTCCGATCTCAACAACGGCTGGGCGGCGGGCGACGCCGGCGCGCTGTTGCGGACGACGGACGGCGGCGCCCACTGGAGCCTGCAGACGTCCACGCAACCGCCGATGTCCGGCGCCTCCTTGCAGGTCGCCGGCGCCAATACCCTGGTGATGGCGATGAACGGGCAGATCCGCGCGACGGCGGACGGCGGCGCGACCTGGCGCCGGGCCTCGTTGATGCAGGAGCCGGTGCTGGCCGCAGACGGGGCGCTCTGGTGGTTCGACAACGACGGGCTGCGCAAGTCGACGGACCTGGGCGGGACCTCGACCGTCGTGCTGGCGTCCAGCAATACGTTCCCGAGCTACGGCTACGGGTTCCAGCTGTTCGGCAATGCCGCGATCGTGGCCGGCACCACCTCGACCTATGTCAACGGGCAGGGCTATGTCTATTCCCTGTCGATCCGGCGCAGCCTCGACGGCGGACAGGGCTGGGAGACGATCGCACCGCAAGGCCTTCCCGTCGCCTCGTACATCCCGCTCGGCACGCCGCAGTTCACGGATACGTCGAACGGTCTGCTCCTGGCCAACGCTGTCCCGTACCGCACCGTCGACGGCGGTCGGAACTGGATCGCCCTGGCGCTGCCCGCGGACGCGGCCCAAGGCCTCTCGATCAGCTATGAGAACGTGGGACGCGGCGTCTGGTCGCGCAACTACGCCTCGCTGACCAGCGGCAGACGCGTGACCGAGGTGAGCACCGATTCCGGCGCGACCTGGACGGTCGCCAGCCTCGACTACAGCAATCGGCCGCTGGTTGCGATCGACGCGCGGACCTGGCTGATGACCAACTGGGACAACGTGACGCGCATCAGCACCGACGGCCTCAAGACCTGGACCCGCATCGCGGGCCCGGATGCCGACGCGGCGGGCAAGACGCTGCAGGCCTTCTGGTTCTTCGATGCGAAGCGCGGTCTCGCGCTCTCCGGCAAGGGCGACCTGATGGAGACGGTCAACGGCGGGTTGGACTGGGCCGTGAAGGTCGGCGGGCTGACACCGGTCTCGTACTACTCGACGCTGCCGCGCTTCCAGTTCGTCGATGCGAAGAAGGGCTGGCTGCTCGCCGCCGACGGTCGCATCTACCTGACCGACGACGCCGGCGTGAGCTGGCTCACGCCGCTGCAGTCGTCGTCGCGCACCGTCACCGCCTTCCACTTCGTCGACGCGCTGAACGGCTTCGCGCTGGCGACCGAGATCCAGCAGTCGCAGCAGCGCCAGTTGCTGATCGCGACGACGGACGGCGGCAAGTCCTGGACGCAGCAGGCGGTGCTGGACGCGTTCTACAACGACCTGAAGTTCGGCGGAGCCCTCAACGGCACGCTGGTGGGCAGCGGCGGCGCCGTCGCCGTGACTGCGGACGGCGGCAAGACCTGGACGGGACGGTTCTCCGGGACCGGCGCGGCGCTGAACCAGCTGGCCTTCAGCGACGCCGGCACGCTGTGGGCGACGGGCGAGGCAGGTCTGCTGATGTCGAGCAAGGACGGCGGCGCGAGCTGGGTCGGCCAGGCCAACGTCAACCTGACGACGAGCCTGCGGGCGATCCGTTTCCTCACCGCGCAGCAAGGCTGGGCGGTCGGCGACAACGGCACCGTGCTCATGACGGCCGACGGCGGCACGACCTGGCAGAAGCAGTTCGTGGGCACCCAGAATTCGCTGACGCAAGTGTTCTTCGTCGACGCCCGCACGGGCTGGGTCGCCGGCAGCAACGGCACGCTGCTGGCCACGGGGACCGGCGGCCAGTAACCGCGGGCGATGACGTCTGAAGCCGGCCGGTGTCGCCAGACCTGGCCGGCTTTTTCATGGACCGCCGTGACCGATTGCCGCTTCCGCCGGGGCAACCGGGCATTTCCCCCGGGTCGGCGGGGAGACGCGCTTCACGCCGGGCTGATAGGCTGGGCCAACCTCCTTCCCCGCCATCCGACGCCCCATGATTTCCCGTCGCGAGAGCCTGCTCTGGCTTGCCGCCACCGCCGTGCCGGCGCTGCCGGCGCGTGCGGCCGACGGGCCGGTGCGGATGGTCGCCACCGAGTTCCCGCCCTACACCGGCAGCCACCTGCCCGGCGGCGGCGTGGCCTGCGAGATCACCCGCGTCGCGCTGCACCAGGCGGGGCTGTCCATGAGCCTGACGTTCCGCCCCTGGGCGCGGGCCCTGCTCGAGTTCCAGCGCGGCGACCACGACGGCGTCATCGGCGCCTGGCGCTCGGTGGAGCGCGAGCGCACGATGCGTTTCCCGCAACCGCTGGGCATCCTCAACCAGGTCGGTTTCATGGCCCGGGCGGACCGCCGGCGCCGCATCGACGATCTCGCCGCGCTGCGCGACCTGCGCATCGGCGTGGTCCACGGGTATGCGAATCCGCCGCGCTTCGACGCCGCCAACCTGACGGTCGAAGGTGCGGTCGACGACCTTGCCAACCTGCGCAAGCTGCTGGCCGGACGTGTCGATCTGGCGCTGATCGACAAGGGCGTCGGCGCCCACCTGCTGGAGACGCAGCTGCGCGAGTCCGCCGGCAAGCTGGTCTGGCTGGACCCGGCCGTGTCGGAAGTGCCGCTGTACACGGTGTTCTCGAAGGTCCGACCCGAGGGCGAACGCCTCACCGCCGCGCTGAGCCGCGGCATCGGCGATCTGCAGGGCAGCGGACGCCTGGCGATGCTGCTGCAGCAAGGGGCGCGTTGGCAGTAGTGGGAAAATCGCGCCCATGTCCCGTACCTACTCGGTGAGCGATTTCGATTTCGCTCTGCCTCCCGATCTCATCGCCCAGCATCCCGCCGCCGAACGCAGCGCCTCGCGCCTGCTCGACGGCCGGTCCGATCCGCCCGTCGATCGCGTGTTCCGTGAGCTGCCCGACCTGCTGAATCCCGGCGACCTGCTGGTGTTCAACGACACCAAGGTCATCAAGGCGCGCCTGTACGGCGCCAAGGCCAGCGGCGGCGCGGTGGAGGCGCTGGTCGAGCGCGTGCTGCCCGGCACGCGCGAGGTCTGGGCCCACATGCGTGCCAGCAAGAGCCCGAAGGCGGGCGCCGTGGTGCGCTTCGCCGACGCCTTCGACGCCGAGGTCCTCGGCCGCTGCGGGCCGGACGACGGCCTCTTCCACCTGCGCCTGTCCGGCGAACCGTTCGAACTGCTCGAGCGGCACGGCCACGTGCCGCTGCCGCCCTACATCGAGCACGGCGACTCGGCCGACGACGTGCGGCGCTACCAGACCGTGTTCGCGCGCGAGCCCGGCGCCGTGGCCGCGCCGACGGCCGCGCTGCACTTCGACGAGGCGCTGCTGACGCGGCTCGCCGGGCGCGGTGTCGGCACGGCGCATGTGACGCTGCACGTCGGCGCCGGCACGTTCCAGCCGGTGCGCGTCGAATCGCTGTCCGAGCACAAGATGCACAGCGAATGGTTCCAGGTCACGCCGGAGACCGTCGAGGCGATCGCACGCTGCCGCGCCGCGGGCGGCAAGGTCACGGCCGTCGGCACGACGACGCTGCGCGCGCTGGAGTCGGCCGCGCTCGGCGGCGGGCTGAAGGCCGGCGCGCGGGAGACCGACATCTTCATCACGCCCGGCTTCGACTTCCAGGTCGTCGACCGGCTGGTGACCAACTTCCACCTGCCCAAGAGCACGCTGATGATGCTGGTGTCGGCCTTCGCCGGCTACGAGCCGATCATGGCGCTCTACCGCCACGCGATCCAGCAGCGCTACCGCTTCTTCAGCTACGGCGACGCCATGCTGCTGGAGCGCTCCGCCGGGCGCTGAGGGCCGGCCGGCCGGCTGCCTGGCCGCCCGGCCGCCTCGGAGGGGTGTCCGTCGATGTCCTGCAGCCGTCGTGTCACACCGGAGTAGGCTGCGTCGTCTTGTGGGCAAGACGACTCCGGACGACGCGCCATGACCGACACCGCTCCCGACACTCCTTCCGGTACCCCTGCCGCCGCCCCGGCGTTCGATCCCTCGCCCGCGGCGCGCGCGCTGCGCTACGACCGCGAGCACACGCGATCGCTGCGGGCGCTGGCCTACCGGATGCTCGGCTCACGGGCGGAAGCCGAGGACATCGTCCAGGAAGCCTGGCTGCGCTGGGCCGATGTCGACGAGTCGACCGTGCGCCATGCCGGCGCCTTCCTGTCGCGGCTGGTGACCAACCTCTGCCTGGACCGGCTGCAGTCGGCGGCGATGCGGCGCGAGCAGTACGTCGGCACCTGGCTGCCCGAGCCCCTGGTCGACGACGCCGGCGACTGGTCGCCCAGCCCGGAGGCGCAGGCCGAGTTCGCGCAGGACGTGTCGGTCGCCTTCCTGCTGACGCTGGAGCGGCTGTCGCCGCTCGAGCGTGCGGCCTTCCTGCTGCACGAGGTCTTCGAGCTGGACTTCGACGAGATCGCCCGCCGCCTGGACCGCAGCGCCGCGGCCTGCCGGCAACTGGCGAGCCGCGCGCGACAGCACGTCAAGACCGACTACGCCCGCCACGAGGTGGAGGACGAGGAGCGCCAGCGCCTGTTCCAGGCCTTCATGGGCGCGCTGCAATCCTTCGACGTCGACGGCCTGGCGAAGGTGCTGACCGACGACGTGGTGCTGCTGGCCGACGGTGGCGGCAAGGTCTCGGCGGTGCGGACGCTGACGGGCGGGGCGCTGGTGGCGCGGACCTTCGTCGGTTTCGTGAAGATGCCGGCCAGCCGCGATTGGCGTCTCCGGCCCGCGCGGGTCAACGGCCTGCCGGGGTTCATCGTCTACGGCGCGACCGGCGAGCCGATCCAGACCGTCGCGCTGCGGCCCGCGACGGCGCCCGGCCGGATCAGCGCGATCTACGTCCAGCGCAATCCCGACAAGCTGGGTCATCTGCCGAGGATCGAGCCGATGCCGACGTCAGCGCGGGCGTCGAACCCGGTGTCGACGCCGGTTCCGCCGTCCATGCCCGCCGCGCCCGAGGACGGTGCGGGCTGAGCCGTAAGCGGGCGCCATGCGCCCATCCGGCGCAATCCGGCGCCGTTCTGGCGCGTCATGACCGTCCGGGCAACACCCGACCCCTCCTCCGGACTGTGGTGTCCCCCCGCGCCCACGGGGGTTGCCGGTGTTTGTGAATCCCTATGTTTAGGGACAATCGGAGCCACAAGACCTACTTTCGCTCGGGATTCACCATGACGCTGTTCGCACGTACTTCGATCGCCGCCGCCGCCGCGCTGTTCAGCGGCCTGGCTGCCGCCGCCTCCATCGGCGGCCTGGTGAATACCGGCGCCGGACAGTCGACCGGCAGCACCGACACGAACTACAAGTACACGGCCACCGGCAATGCGGCCGGCCTGTCCGGCTTCGGCGTCGTGAGCAACGGCGCCGCGGATCCGTTCCCGAGCTGGCTGCCCAACACGGCCAGCTCCTCGTGGCTGATCCCGGGTGCCGACCAGAACACCAACTACAGCCCGACGGGCAACTCGACGTTCACCTGGACGCTGAACTTCGACCTGACCGGCTTCGACGCCAGCAGCGCCTCGTTCAGCGGCCACTGGGCGGCGGACAACAACGGCGTGCTGCTGCTCAACGGTGTCGCGATCTCGTCGATCTCCGGCCAGCGCGGCTACGCCGACTGGACCTCGTTCTCGGCCTCGAGCGGCTTCCTCGCGGGCGTGAACACGCTGCAGTTCGTCGTGACCGACACGGTCGACCAGACCTACAACTTCACCGGCCTGCGCGCGGAGTTCCTGAGCTCCAACGTCAACGCGACCGTCGCGCCGGCCGTCCCGGAACCGCACACCTACGCGCTGATGCTGGCCGGCCTGGGCGCGCTGGGCTTCATCGCGCGCCGCCGCCGCGGCTGATCGCCGGGATCGGGGCTTCCGCCCCGGGGACGAAAAAGCCGCTGAGCGATCAGCGGCTTTTTGCTTTCCGGGTCCTGCGAGGACACACCGGAACCGGCCGGGACGCTGCTCGAGCGACCCGACCCGGGGACCTTACTCGTCGCCGCCGGTCAGCAGCGGGATCGAACCTTCCGAATGCTTGCCCAGCAGGCCGCTGCGGCTGTAGACGCCGAGCTTGTCGCGCGTGTCGGCGATGTCCAGGTTGCGCATCGTCAGCTGGCCGATGCGGTCGGCCGGCGTGAACGGGGCGTCCTCGACCTTCTCCATCGACAGGCGCTCCGGCGCGTAGGTCAGGTTGGGGCTGACGGTGTCGAGGATCGTGTAGTCGTTGCCGCGGCGCAGCTCCAGCGTCACCTCGCCGGTGATCGCGCGGGCGACCCAGCGCTGGGCGGTCTCGCGCAGCATCAGGCATTGCGGGTCGAACCAGCGGCCCTGGTACAGCAGGCGGCCGAGCTTCATGCCGTTCATGCGGTACTGCTCGATGGTGTCCTCGTTGTGGATGCCGGTGACCAGGCGCTCGTAGGCGATGTGCAGCAGCGCCATCCCGGGGGCCTCGTAGATGCCGCGGGACTTGGCCTCGATGATGCGGTTCTCGATCTGGTCGCACATGCCCAGGCCGTGGCGGCCGCCGACGCGGTTCGCTTCCATGAACAGCTCGACCAGGTCGGGGAAGGTCCGGCCGTTGATCGCGACCGGCACGCCTTCCTCGAAGCGCACCGACACCGTCTCCGCCTTGATGACGACGTCTTCCTTCCAGAAGGCCACGCCCATGATCGGGTTGACGATGTTCATGCCCTGGTTCAGGAACTCCAGGTCCTTGGCCTCGTGGGTGGCGCCCAGCATGTTGGAGTCGGTCGAGTAGGCCTTCTCCACGCTCATCTTGTAGTCGAAGCCGTTGGCGATCAGGTACTCGCTCATCTCCTTGCGGCCGCCGAGTTCGTCGATGAAGGTCTGGTCCAGCCAGGGCTTGTAGATCTTCAGCGCCGGGTTGGCCAGCAGGCCGTAGCGGTAGAAGCGCTCGATGTCGTTGCCCTTGAAGGTCGAGCCGTCGCCCCAGATGTTCACGCCGTCGTCGCGCATGGCCACGACCAGGGCGGTGCCGGTCACGGCGCGGCCCAGCGGGGTCGTGTTGAAGTAGGTGGCGCCGCCGCTCTTGATGTGGAAGGCGCCGCACTGCAGGGCGGCGATGCCTTCGGCGACCAGCTGCGCGCGGCAGTCGACCAGGCGGGCGATCTCGGCGCCGTAGGCCTTGGCCTTGCGGGGGATCTCGTCGTAGTCGCTCTCGTCGGGCTGGCCCAGGTTGGCGGTGTAGGCGCAGGGGACGGCGCCCTTGCCGCGCATCCAGTGCACCGCGGCGCTGGTGTCCAGGCCGCCCGAGAAGGCGATGCCGACGCGCTCGCCGGCGGGAATCTTTTGGAGGATGGTTGCGGCCACGGGCAGTCTCGCGCGGTAGTGGGGAAAACAGCCGGCGATTCTAGGCTGCGGAGGGCGGCGAGGCTTCGTGGATGGGCGAGACACGTCGGCGGGGCGACGCGGACCTGAGGTTCAGTCGTCCGGCTTGAGCCAGCCGATCCGCCCTTGCCCGGACTCGTTGAGCAGCGCGATGAAGGCGTCGGCGGCGCTCTCCGGCAACCGCAGCGTGACCTCGACCAGCGCCCCATGCGCCACGTCCACCAGCTGCGCGCCGGCCTTCTCGGCCTCGCGGCGCAGCAGGCCTTCCTGCGCGTAGGGCAGGGTGCAGCGCAGCGTCCGCAGCCGGATCACCGGCACCTTGTCGGCCTTCAGCAGCGCCTGTGCCACCGCGTCCGTGTAGGCGCGCACCAGGCCGCCGGCGCCCAGCTTCACGCCGCCGAAGTAGCGCACCACGGTCGCCAGCACGCCCTCCAGGTCCTGGTGCCGCAGCACCTCCAGCATCGGCCTGCCGGCGGTGCCGCCGGGCTCGCCGTCGTCGTTGGCGGCGGACTGGCCGCCGGCCATCAGCGCCCAGCAGACGTGGGCGGCGCCGGGATGCTCGGCGCGCAGCTGCTCGACCCGCGCCAGCGCCGCCGCGCGATCGGGCACCGATTCCACGCAGCCGATGAAGCGGCTCTTCTTGATGATCAGTTCGGCGTGGACCGGCGCGGCGAGGCTGTGGGGCATGGGCGCGATTGTCGCGGCCCTGCCGGGCACGTCGTCACGGCGTCTCGGACACCTCGCCCAGATGCCGATGCTTGTACTCGTCGATGGTGCCGTCCTTGAGCATCTCGTCGAGGGCATGTCGCATGAGATCGCGATCGGCCTGCGGGATGCGCTCCCGGGACAGCGCCAGCGCGCCGATGCTGCGCTCGTTCGGCGCGAACGACAGCGCGGTGAACCCCGCGAAGACCGGATCGGCGCGCCGCGCGAGCGCCAGGCTGTGCGCGCCCAGCACCACCGCGTCGCCGCGGCCGGCCTTGAAGATCCGGATCGCGGTGGGCTGGTCGGGGGCCTCGTCGACCCGGCCCTGAATGCGCAGGCTCGTGAGCCAGGACTCCACCGTCGGCGTGAAGACATAACCGCGCACGACGATGACGCGGCGCCGCTTGTCGGCGAGGAAGGCGGCGGGCGTGCCGCTCGAGGCCGCCAGCGCCGGGCGCATCACGACCAGCTGCCGGGACTCGATGTAGGGGATGAACTCGACGAGCAGCTCGCGCTCCTTCGTCATCATCGCGGAGACCGTCATGTCCATCTGGCCGGAGGCGATCTGGGCCCAGATGCGCACGCGCGATTCGGTGACGGCCTTGAGCTTGCAGCCGCTGCGGCGGGCGACCTCGTCGACGACATCCTTGTCGATGCCGGTCCAGCGGCCCTGGGCGTCGCGGTAGTAGAGGCCGCTGTATTCGTAGAGGCCCACCGTGTACGGCCCGCAGGCGAGCGCCGACGCCGGCGCGGTGGCGCAGGCGGCCGTCGCGACGAGGGCGGCGATCCAGGACCTCAAGATGCTTCTCCGGGGAGTCTGCGCTCCCGATTGCGCGCCGAGTCTACGCCCGGGCCCGGTGCCCCCGACAGCGCGGGAACCCGGGCGGACGCGGGGCCCGATAATCGCGGCCATGCTGAAGTTCGAACTGCTCAAGACCGAAGGCCGCGCGCGACGCGGCGTCATGACGCTCAACCACGGCGTCGTGCAGACGCCCATCTTCATGCCGGTGGGCACCTACGGCACCGTCAAGGGGGTGATGCCGCGCTCGCTCGAGGAGATGGGCGCGCAGATCATCCTGGGCAACACCTTCCACCTGTGGATGCGTCCGGGCCTGGACATCATGAAGCAGTTCGGCGGGCTGCACCGCTTCGAGAGCTGGAACAAGCCGATCCTGACGGACTCGGGCGGCTTCCAGGTCTGGTCGCTGGGGGAGATGCGCAAGATCACCGAGGAGGGCGTCAAGTTCGCCTCCCCGGTCAACGGCGACAAGCTGTTCCTGACGCCGGAGATCTCGATGCAGATCCAGACGGTGCTCAACAGCGACATCGTCATGCAGTTCGACGAGTGCACCCCCTACGAGTCCAAGGGCCAGCTGACGACCGAGAAGGAGGCGCGGCTGTCGATGGAGATGAGCCTGCGCTGGGCCAAGCGCTGCCAGGACGAGTTCCACAAGCTGCAGAACCCGAACGCGCTGTTCGGCATCGTGCAGGGCGGCATGTTCGAGAACCTGCGCGACGTGTCGCTGGCCGGGCTCAAGGACCTGGACCTGCCGGGCTACGCGATCGGCGGGCTGTCGGTGGGCGAGCCCAAGGCGGACATGCTCCGCATCCTCGACCACATCGCGCATCAGCTGCCGGCGGACAAGCCGCGCTACCTGATGGGCGTGGGCACGCCGGAAGACCTGGTCGAAGGCGTGCGCCAGGGCGTCGACATGTTCGACTGCGTCATGCCGACGCGCAACGCGCGCAACGGCCACATGTTCACCCGCTTCGGCGACCTGCGGCTGCGCAACGCGCGCTACAAGTCGGACGAGAAGCCGGTCGACGAGACCTGCACCTGCTACTGCTGCCAGAACTTCAGCCGCGCCTACCTGCATCACCTCGACCGCTGCGGCGAGATGCTCGGCCCGATGCTGACGAGCGTGCACAACCTGCACTACTACCTCAACCTGATGAAGGAAGTCCGCGAGTCGCTGGACGCCGGCGACTTCGAAGGCTTCCGGCAGCGGTTCGCGGCTGACCGCGCGCGAGGGGTTTGAAACGGTCGGCCTGCTGAGGCCACCTGACTGCTGAGGGCGGGGCGTTGGCCGCCAAGGCATGGGGCCCCGGCGGCAAGCGCCGAAACCCCACGCCTTGCCGTCCCCAACGAGCGGCGTCCTTCCACGGTTCTGCGAGCGGGGACTTCAGAGGGTCCTAAGTTCGGGCGTGCAAAGATGGCGTGATGCTGAAGTTGCTCTTCGCACCCTTTCGCTGGTTGATCCGGGTGGTCCTGGCCATCGTCATCCTCTTCGAGGAATGGGGCTGGGAACCGCTGCAGCGCGCGATGGCCGCCATCGGCCGCCTGCCCGTGCTGCGCCACCTGGAAGCCGTCGTGAGCCGGCTGCCGCCTTATCTGGCGCTGGTGGTGTTCTTCCTGCCGGGCCTGCTGCTGCTGCCGATCAAGCTGCTCGCGCTCTGGCTCATCGGCATCGGCCGGCCGGGGCTGGGACTCAGCGTCATCGTGCTCGCGAAGGTCGTCGGCACGGCGGTGGTGGCGCGGATCTTCGCGCTGACACGACCCGCATTGATGAGTCTGCCCTGGTTCGCGCGGCTGTACGGACGCTGGACCGTCTGGAAGGAAGGCCTGCTGGTGTGGGTGCGCGCGAGCGCCGTGTGGCGCTCGGCGAGGGCGATCAAGCTGCGGATCCGGCGGCTGATGCGGCGGGGGCATCGCCACGCGTGACCCCGAGAGCCCTTGAAAGTGACTTTGGTCGAAGCGGCGAACGAGGCGGCTTCCTAGACTCCAGCCGATCTCACTCGACCCTCCCTCCGCCGTGGCCACTTCCGCTCCTCCCCGCGTGTTCACCGAGCATCTCGGTGCCGTCCTCAATCCGTCGCAGTTCGTCGGCAAGGCGCCGCTGAACCGCCCCGGGTCTTCGTCCACCCCGTGCGTGGAGCTGGTCAAGCAGAACACGGACGCGCCGATGACGCAGCCGAACAACTGGAAGCGGGGCATGGACCTGACAGGACGCCTCGTCGCGGGCCTGGCCGTCGGAACCCCGATCGCCACGGGCTGGACGGCCGGCGGCTTCTATCCCAACAACTCGACGGGACAGCACGCGGGCCTGTTCAACGGGGCCGTCCGGGACAAGTCCGGCGAGGTCATCGGCTTCAGCATCATCGAGCAGTACAACGGCATCGTCGCGATCACCGAGCGCACCGTGTACTTCGAACCCGCCAGGCACGGCAAGCGCGCCAGCTACCTGAACAACGGCCTCGACTACGCGACCATCCAGTGGTGACCTCCATGCGAATCCGCCCGTCGACCCTCCGTCCGTCGATCCTCCACGTCGCCGCCGGCGCGATGCTGCTCGCCGCGGCGGGCACGTCGATGGCCGCGCCCGAGCCGTTCAGCTGTCCGGTCCAGATCCCGCTGACGACGCAGTCGCTGGCGTCCGCACCGGCAGGCTGGTCCGCGACGACCGCGGGCAGCGAGCGCACGCAGCACGACCTGACCAACTTCGCCGTCAACGGCGGCCCCGTCGGCTCGCCCAACGGGGAAATCTTCGACAAGGAAGAAGAGCGCAAGGATGGGAAGGGCGGGGCGACCCGCACGCAGAGCTGGAACCTGCAGGGCATGTCCGGCGGCTTCGCCGTCTGCAGCTACTTCCGCACGCGCGTCGAGCTGGCGCGCCCGCTCGACGGCTACTCGAGCTGCGAAGTGACCTACAAGCGCTCGAAGAACAGCGACTTCAAGATCGCATCGGCAAGCTGCCGTTGATCCCGAGGCAGCGGCGCAACGGCGTCGCCGGCCGAAAGCAGAAGGCCTCCTTGCGGAGGCCTTCTTGCTGGCTACCGGATCGCGTCAGTCGCGTCGGCTCACGCCTTCACCGGGCGCGAGGCCGCAGCTTCCTCAGGACCGAGCAACGCCGCCACCCGCTCGCGCAGCAGGTCGGGCGTCACGTCCTTCGCGGCGATCGGCGCCGACGCGACCAGCCCCACGCGGCTGAAGAGCCCGCGCCGGAACGGCCGCACCATCGCCTGTCCCTGCTCGACGCGGGAGAAGAACGAGCCCCACAGGTTCTGCAGCGCCATCGGCACCACCGGGATGTCGGGACGTCCTTCCACCAGCTTCATCACGCCGCCCTTGAACGCCTGCAGCGAGCCGTCGCGCGTGAGGCCACCTTCCGGGAAGATGCCCACGAGCTCGCCGTCGTCCAGCACTGCCTGCGCGGCGGCGAAGGCCGCGTCGTAGGTCGCGGCGTCTTCCTTCTGCGGCGCGATCGGGATCGCCTTGGCCAGCTTGAACATCCAGCCCAGCACCGGGACGCGGAAAATGCGGTGGTCCATCAAGAAGCGGATCGGCCGCGGACTCGCGGCCATCAGCAGCACCGCGTCGACGAAGCTGACGTGGTTGCACACCAGCACCGCCGCGCCCTGCGTCGGGATGTGCTGGTCGCCGCTGACGCGGAAGCGGTAGATCAGGCGCGACAGCACGAAGGCGAAGAAGCGCAGCAGGTACTCCGGCACCACCAGGAAGATGTAGAACGCCACCACCGCGTTGGCGATGCCGACCACCAGGAACAGCTGCGGGATCGTCAGGCCGGCGCCCAGCAGCGCGCCCGCCAGGATCGAGCTGGCGATCATGAACAGCGCGTTGAGGATGTTGTTGGCCGCGATGATCCGCGCCCGGTGCGAAGGCTGCGCACGCATCTGGATGAGCGCGTACATCGGCACGCTGTACAGGCCGGCGAACAGCGCCAGCAGGCCCAGGTCGGCCAGCACGCGCCAGTGCGCATGATTCGCCAGGAAGGTGCCCACGCCCATCGCCGCCGACGGCGGCAGCCCGCGCGAGGCGAAGTACAGGTCGATCGCGAAGACGCTCATGCCGATCGCGCCCAGCGGCACCAGGCCGATCTCGACCTGCCGGCGCGACAGCACCTCGCACAGCAGCGAGCCGATGCCGATGCCCACCGAGAACACCATCAGCAGCAGCGACGCGACCTGCTCGTTGCCGTGCAGCACTTCCTTCGCGAAGGACGGGAAGTTGGCCAGGAACACCGCGCCGAAGAACCACATCCACGAGATGCCGAGCAGCGAGCGGAACACCGCCAGCTGGCTGTGGGCGAGCTTCAGGTTGCGCCAGGTCTCGGTGACCGGGTTCCAGTTGATGACGAGCTTCGGATCGGTCGACGGGCTGGCGGGGATCGCCTGCGCCGTCGCGCGTCCCAGCAGCGCCACCACCACGCAGGCGATCGCCACGTGCTGCGGTCCGACGATCGGCGTCGCGACCAGCAGCCCGCCCGCCAGGTTGCCCAGCAGGATGGAGACGAAGGTCCCCATCTCCACCATGCCGTTGCCGCCGGTGATCTCGTGTTCGCTCAGGTGCTGCGGCAGGTAGGCGTACTTGACCGGCCCGAACAGCGTCGAGTGCAGCCCCATCAGGAACACGCAGCCCAGCAGCACCGGCACGTTGACCGCGTAGAAGCCGTAGGCGGCCAGCGCCATGATGACGATCTCGAGCGACTTCACGAAGCGCATCAGCCGCGCCTTGTCGTACTTGTCGGCGAGCTGGCCGCTGGTGGCCGAGAACAGCACGAACGGCAGGATGAACAGCGCGCCGATCGCCAGGCCCGCCTGCGCCGGCGGCAGCCAGCTGACGCTCAGCTGGAAGGTCACCAGCACCGTGAAGGCGAACTTGAACAGGTTGTCGTTGCCCGCGCCGAGGAACTGCGTCCAGAAGAAGGGCGCGAATCGGCGTTGGCGGAGCAGCGCGAACTGGCTGGTGTGGGAAGAGTCGCTCATGGGAGGGCTCGCTGTGGGAGTCGGGAGGAGATCGGTCAGTATCCGGGACGGGGCCGTCAGGCCCGTCAGGGCGCGGCCTTGACGCTCTGCGGCGCCTGGCCGTGACCGCTGCGCGTCAGCCAGCTGAAGACGGTGTCGGCCGTCGTGGTCTCGATGTGGCCCGCAAAGCGCTTCGCGGACGGATGATCGTCGAAGGCGACGTTGGCCATGCCGATGCGCGCGCCCAGGCGCTTCGCGGTCGACAGGCGCAGGTCCGACGGCTGGTAGCCCTGGCGCTGGAGCCAGTCCTGCGCCTGCGCACGGTTGAGCACCTCGCGCGGCGCGGCGGCGGCGGCCAGGGTCTCCAGCGCCCACTGGTTGCTCTGCTGGTACTGGCGCGACCACGGGTAGGCGACCATGTTGTAGTCCGGCGCGTGCAGGGCGGCCGCGCGCGCGTTCTCGCGCAGCACCGGCAGCAGCGCCTGCTGGAGTTCGGGCTTGAGCACCGAGAACGACGCCTCGTAGCGATGCGGGTTGTCCAGGAAGAACTCGCCCAGCCCTTGCCGGTAGAGGTCGGCCAGTGCCGTGCCGCACTGGTTGAGCTTGTGCACCACGCGCCAGACGGACCTGGCATCGGCGCCGCTGCCCGCCGTCTCGCGATAGACGAAGCCCAGGTGCGACCAGCGCAGCCCGTATTCGCCGAGATCCTGTCCCGCGCGCGCCAGCAGCACCACATCGGCGCCGCTGCGGTCCAGCGCGGCGGCGGTCGCCTGCGCGAGGTCCATGCCGCGGCGGATCTGGTCGACCGTCGGCTTGCCGTCTTCGCAGGGGCGGCCGGCCAAAGCCGGTCCCGCCGTGACGAGCAGGCCGCACGCAAGCGCGAGCAGGCCCGCCTTCAGGCTGCTGGAGGTGCTCATCGCGTCACGCGGTCCTTGTCGGTGATGCGCTCGTTGTGGAGCAGCGAGGTGCCGATCTCGTTGGGGATGAAGGCGACCGCCTCGCTGGCGGCGGACAGCACGAAACCGGTGCTGATCGCCGTCACGGCGATGGCGGTACCGGCCGAGGCCGCGGCGCCCGAGACGGCGCTGCCGACGAACTCGACACTGACGCGGACGCCGTCCGAGACGCGTTCCAGCACCCAGACGGTCCCGCGAGCGGTCTTCTCGATGCCCACGACGACGAACTTGGCGCCGGCGACCAGGACCGCCGACGGCGCCACCACGGAGAAGGCGATCGGCAGGGCGGAGACCAGCAGGCTGGCTTCGCTGCCGCCGTGGTGCATGCCTTCGGCGTGCGCGGCGGGCGCGGTGATGGCGAACGTGGCGGCCGCCAGGATGGACAGGCTCAGGCGGAGTGAGGGGGAGAGCAGGGAAGGCATGCGGGAGCTCCGGAAGCGGGCGAAGGGGCGGAGGGGGTGAAGAGGGCGAAGAGGGCGGTCAGGCCGGAAGCGTCGGAGAAGGTCCGAGAGGGTCCGACAGGGTCCGGTGGACTCAGTCGGCGGCGGCGGACGCTTCGCGCAGGACGTCGCGGCGGCCTGGCAGGCGGGCGTCGGCCAGGTCGGCCTCATGGGCGTCGCGCAGCATCTTGGCGAGCGTGAAGACGTTGGAGATCAGGTAGAACCAGCAGACCAGCAGGTAGGCCTTCCAGACCGGCTGGACTTCCATGCGCCACAGGCCCCAGCCGGTGAGCGCCATCGCCAGCGCGAAGCCGCTCCAGACGACCAGGCCCCACATCGGCGTGTCGGTGCGGGCCCCCTGGTTGTCGCGGATGTACTTGGACAGCGCGAAGGCGGCGGACAGGCAGAACACGTAGCCCATGACCATGAAGGCGCGGTCCAGGTCGGCGCCGGGCAGCCAGGCCAGGCCGATCGCGCACAGCGCGACGCCGATGCCGAAGGAGATCCACACCTGGTAGCGCCAGGCTTTCGTGTCGCGCTGGATGCGGATGTGCGGGGTGGTCATGGGGTCGTTTCCTCCTGTGTGCCGGTCGGTCAGGACCGGGTGTGGTTGCCGGGGTCGTCGCCCCGTGGCGCGGTGCCCGTTGGCGATGACGCGACTGTCGTCGCCATCGGCCCGGGCCCGCTGCTGATTTGCGGCGAGTATCACCCGCCGCCTGTCCCGGTATCGATCGGTGCTACCGCCCGGTCCGGTCCCGCTCGCCGCGGTCGGCCCCGGGGTCCGGCGCCTCCTTCACGCCGCCCGCGCGGGGAAGTGCCGGGCGGTCGCGAAGACCGCGGGATCCAGCGTGTCCCCCGCGAGCGGGCGAGCCGCTTGAGGGCGAGATCAAACATCAACGGGTGGTGGTCGCGCAATGCCCCCAAAGGAGCGACGTGGGCCTCGTCCAGCACGCCGGCCTGGACGAGCCGGGGCAGCCGGACCAGGGGAAGCACGCCGGGCAGGGGGTAGTCGGACCCGTGCAGCAGCCGGTCGTGCCAGTCCTGACGGTGCAGCACCGTCCGCCACACCTCGGGCCGGCGGTTGAACTGGAACATCGCCGAGACATCGCCCAGCAGCAGGCCTCGCCAGGCGGGCTCGTCCATCAGCCGGGCGAAGAGCTCGAAGGCGGGCACGGAGCGCGGGCGCGGGAGGTCCAGGTCCATCGCGTGGCCCAGCGAGGCGCAATGCGCGGCGATCACGCGCACGCCGTGGCGCAGCGTTTCGCGCAGCAGCAGCGGATTGCCGAGATCCTGGCGGTCCGCGCCGGGCACGGCGTGCTCCTCGCCGCAATGGACGATGAGCGGCAGCCGGGCGGCGGCGAGGCGGTCGTAGAACGGTCGCAGCCGGGCGTCGCGCAGGTCGATGGCCATGCTGCTCGGCAGCCACTTCATCGCCAGCGCGCCGCCGGCGATGGCGCGGTCCAGGCGTTCCAGCGCATCGTCCCGGTTCGGATGGATGCTGGCGACCCAGCCGAAGCGGTCGGGACGTTCGGCGGCGACCGCGCGGGCGTACGCGTCGGGGACGTGGAAGGTCGTCCAGTCCGGCCGCCGATGGCCGGCCGCGTCCACGGCCTCGTCGAACGCGAAGAGCAGCCAGCGCGCGCCCGCCGGAAACGCGTCGGCCAGCGCGGTGAGCCGGCGCACGTAGGCGCGGTCGATGTCTCCCGAGGCGACCGACCGCGGATCGACGCAGGCGCCGTTGAGGATCGCGTGCTTGCGCGCGAATTCGACCGGATGCCACCACTGCGACAGCGACGGTGCGATCCAGCAGCCCGACCCCGAGTCGCCGGTGCCGATCAGGTGGGCGTGGACGTCCCAGAGTTGCGTGGGGTCGAGGCCGTCCCAGATCCGCGCCAGCCATTGCGGATCGACGCCGGGGATCGGCAGCGAGGCATGACCGCAGGGATTGCGCAGGGGCCCGGCGGCGTCGGCCGCGAGTGCGCTGAAGAGGCCCGCCGCCGCGGCGGCGCCGCAGCACAGGAGATGACGTCGGCTGAGCATGGTCCGCGCCCGTGGAAGTTGGAACGGACGCGATGGTCGGGACGCGCGCCGCCGCGGACGCGATCCGCTTGCGGCGGTATCGCGGGGCGGGACGGCCGGTCTCGGATCCCGCTACCCGCCTTGGGATCCCGCCACCGACTTGCGCTAACGTCCGCCCCCATGGCGAGCACGCAATCCCTCATCGATCTCATCAAGGCCGAGCTGAAGCAGTCCGGCATCAGCTACGCGCAGCTGGCGACGGCGCTGGACCTGTCCGAGTCCAGCGTGAAGCGCATGTTCGCGTCGGGCGGCGAGATGCCGCTGTCGCGCGTCGACGAGATCTGCCGCGTGCTGAAGACCGATTTCGCCGAGCTGTCGCAGCGCCTGGCCCAGTCGACCTCGCTGCGCAGCGAGCTGACGCTGCAGCAGGAGCGCGAGGTGGTCGCCGATGAGAAGCTGCTGCTGACCGCCATCTGCTGCCTGAGCCAGTGGAGCTTCGAGCAGATCGTCGCGACCTACCGGATGGGCGAGGCCGACGTGACGCGCGCGCTGGCGCAGCTGGACCGGCTCGGCATCATCGAGCTGCGGCCGTTGAACCGCTACCGGCTGCAGGTCGCGAAGACCTTCCGCTGGCGGCCGCAGGGGCCGGTGATGGCCTTCTTCCGCGAGAACGTCATGCAGGACTTCTTCGCCGGCGGCTTCGACAACGACGCGGAACTGCTGATGCTGGTCCACGGCCAGCTCAGCCCGGGCATGGCGCGCGAGTTGCGCGACCGGCTGCAGCGCGTCGCCGAGGACTTCGCGCGCCAGCACCTGCTGGACCAGAAGCTGCCCGACGAGGAGAAGCGCCAGTTCACGCTGGTGATGGGCATGCGCTGCTGGCTGTTCGAACGCTTCAAGCACCTGCAGCGGCCCGCGGCCGTGACGAAGGCGCTCAAGCGCTGAGCGGCGGCCGGCGTCGCGCCGGCGCACGCGACGGCATCGACATCGACATCGTCGGGCGGATCACCAGAACTCCCAGCGTCCGCTCCAGACCACCCAGAGCCCGAGCACGCCGTTCGTCACCGCGTGCGCGATGACGGCGCACCACAGCTTGCCGGTGCGCATGTAGAGCCACGCGTAGGCCGCGCCGGCCATGATCGCCGCGAGCCACAGCGTGTGCGCGAGCATGAAGACGAAGGTCGACAGCACCAGCGCCCGCAGCCCGGCCGCGCGCGGATCGACGGTCTCGAACTGCGGGCTCGAGATCCAGCGCATCAGGAAGCTGCGCCAGAACAGCTCCTCCATCACCGGCACCAGCAGCGTCGCGCCCAGCCAGCGGATGGCGATCAGCGGCCAGTCCACACGGCCGTCCGCCGTCATCGGCACGAAGGCGGCGGTGGCCTCGCCGAGCTGCATCCAGGGCGCGTCGAGGTGGATCCACAAGCCGAAGACGATCAACCCGACGGCAATGGCCAGCCCGGCCTCGCGCAGGCTCGGCCGGTTCTGCCGGTCGAACTCGCCGTAGCCGCGCCAGAACCACGCCAGCGCGCCGCCGACAACGACGAGGTTCAGCGCGTAGATCCAGCGCGGATCGAGGCCCAGGGCGTTCTGCTCGGGCAAGGCGCCCCGCAGCGCCAGCAGCAGCATGAAAAGGGCGAACGGGACGATGCGGGCCCAGGCGGCTTGACTCAGTTGCATGGCGCCAATGTAGCGGCGCGCCGTGACGGCGGCATGCGGACAACCGAGAGCCTGCCTGCGGTGCAGTCGGCGCCGCGGTCAGCGGTGCAGCGGGAGGCCCTTGATCGCCTTGTCCACGGCCTTCTTCGGTCCCCGCAGCGCCAGACCGACGAGGTCGGGCCGCCCGGCGTCCTCCGCGAGGAAGGCGGCGCGGTTGGCCTCGTCATGGCCGGTCGAGAACATCGCGTGGACGTAGGGCACCAGGGTCAGGTCGTGCTCAAGCCCCTTTTGATGCGCGGCCTGCAGGCCGGCGAGGTCGGCTTCGAAGACCATCATCGGCTGGCCCAGCATGGCCGCGTAGCGGCGGCCGAGGGCGTCGACGTAGGGCTCGCCGATCGCCTCCGGCGCGGCGGCCGCGATCCCCGTCGCGAGGAAGGCGGTCACGTTCAGGCGCTGCCAGGTCGCGAGGTCGTTCCGGACGATGAGGGCCACTTTCGTATCAAACATGGGCGTCGCACGGCGTGCTTCAACTGCGAAGCCCGCATCGTCACGTCGGCCCCGGGTCCCGGTCTAGAAGGTTTGTGCAGCGGCGACGGTAGTCGGCCGGCGTGAGGCGGTAGGCGCGCTGGAACCAGCGTCCCAGGTGGCTCTGGTCGGAGAAGCCGACCTCGGTCGCCACCTCGGATGGCCGATGGCCGCGTGCCAGCAGTGCCCGTGCCGCGCGCAGCCGCAGGCTCACGAGGTAGGCGTGGGGCGACTGGCCGAAGGACTGCTTGAACTGCCGCGTCAGCCGGAAGCGGTCCATCCCCGTGTGCGCGACCAGGTCGTCCAGTCCCACGTCCCAGGCCATCCGGTCATGGAGGAACTCGCGGGCGCGCTCCGCCAGCCGGGTCGAGTCGCCGCGGACAGGTCCGTCCGCGACACCGACATGCCGGGCAAGCCGCCCGATCAGCCGGTCGAGGGTCTGGTCGCAGCCCAGACGCGCCTCACCGGCGTGGAGGGCGTCGAAGGCCGCCTCGATCGCCGTGACGAGGCGAGGGTCGTCCGCCAGCGTGTCGCGGAACGCCGGCTGGAGGGCGGACAGCCCGCCCAGCCCGTGCTGCGCCAGCAACCGCGTCGTCCAGTCCTGCGGCAGGTAGAGCATCGCGTAGGTGAAGCCGGCGTCCTCCGGCGCATGACCGTCGTGGACCGCGCCCGGCTCGATCAGGATCGCGCGGCCGGGCGTGCTCGTGTGCAGCGCGCGCTGGCAGCGGAAGCGCTGCACGCCTTGCTGCGTGACGCCGATCAGCAGCTCGTCGTGGCCGTGCGGGTCGTAGGCGTGGCCGGTGAAGTGCGCGCGCACGGTCTCGATGCCGGTGCGCGGATCGCGTCGCAGCTGGATCCAGTGGTCATCGGCCATCCGGGTCGCTCCTGGGGGTTGCCGCGCCGGCAAACGCAGGGGCAAGCGCTTCAATCGCGTGCCGGACCTTGGCCGGCTGCGCATCGCGCTGGGGCGTCATCACGTAGACGGGCAGCGTCGGCAGCTTCCAGCCCGGCAGCAGCGGCAGCAGGCGGCCTTGCGCCTGCGATTCATCGACGTCCTCCGCGCTGAGCAGGGCCAGGCCGATGCCGGCCTCGCAGAACTGCTGCAGGCTGAGCTGGTTGTTGCTGCTCGCGCGCGGGCTGACGCGCAGCACCTCCTCGCGACCTTCGGGGCCGACCATCGAGAGGCTGCGGATCGCGCCGGTGTCGGAGCGCAGGAACACCCAGTCGTGGCGCGTCAGGTCCGACATCGACGTGGGGACGCCGCGTCGCGCCAGATAGGCTGGCGCGGCATACAGGCCGACCGTGCGCTGACCGATGCGCTGCGCGACCCAGTTGCTGTCGGGCAGCCGGCCGAAACGCACGGCCAGATCGATGCGCTTGGCCACCAGGTCGGTGAAGCCGTCGTCGACCTCCAGGTGCAGGCTCATCCCCGGATTCGCCGCCAGCAGCGGCGCCAGCGCCGGCCCGATCTGCCGCGCCGCGCCGACCGGTGCACTGATGCGCAGCTCGCCTTCGGGCGCGTCGCGCAGGTGGTGGAGCTGGGTCTGCGCGTCGCGCGCGGCGGCGAGCATCGCCTGGCAACCCTGCACGAAGCGTTCGCCGGCCGGCGTCAGGCCGATGCGGCGGGTGGAGCGGTGCAGCAGCGTCACGCCCATGTCGCGCTCCAGCGCGCGCAGCTGCTGGCTGACGGCGGAGGTCGTCGTCTGCAGCTGCCGTGCCGCCGCGACCAGGCTGCCCTGTTCGACGACGGTCGCCAGCACGGCCATCCGGCGGAGTTGGTCCAGCATCGGGGATTGTGTAGATCGTCTAAAGAATGGAGTCGGATTCTGAGGACTTCTGCGGAGATTGTGAAGTTTCTACAGTTCACTTCATCGCGACACGCCGGTCGCTCCCCTGAAATCCCCGGCCTCCCCGGCCTCCCCGGAACCCCTCGAAAGGAAATCCCCATGAAAGTTGCCCTGATCGGCCCCACCGGCTTCGTCGGCAAGGAAGTGCTCAAGGAGCTGCTGTCCCGCGGCCACGAGGTCGTCGCCCTGGCGCGCGATCCGGCCAAGCTGGACGCCCGTGCCGGCCTGACCGTGGTGAAGGCCGACGCGAAGCAGGCCGCCGAGGTCGCCGCCGCCGTCGAAGGCACCGACGCGGTCGTCAGCGCCTACAACCCGGGGTGGTCGGTGGCGGACATCCACACCGAGTTCCTGGAAGGCACCCGCGCGATCTACGACGGCGTGAAGCGCGCCGGCGTGAAGCGTCTGCTGGTGGTCGGCGGTGCCGGCAGCCTGTACGCCGCGCCGGGCGTGCAGATCGTCGATCTGCCGGAGTTCCCGGACCAGTGGAAGCAGGGCGCGCTGGCCGCGCGCGAAGCGCTGAACCTGATCCGCCTCGAGTCGTCGCTCGACTGGACCTTCCTGTCGCCGGCGCCGCACCTCGAACCGGGCGAGCGCCGCGGCAGCTACCGCGTCAGCCTGGACACGCCGGTGATGGACGCCGACGGCCCGGCGCACATCTCGACGGCCGACCTGGCGGTCGCCATCGTCGACGAGCTGGAACGTCCGCAGCACATCCGCCGCCGCTTCACCGTCGGGCATTGAGCGAGGACGGCGATCGCAGCGGATGCCGGTGCCCCCGTCCGCTCAATCTCCTCCTCGCCGCTCGGAATTCGCGGCCGGGGGCACCGGCATCCGCTGCTCCGGACGAGGACGTCGTGTGAGCGCGGGCTGGCACGCGTCAGCGCGTCACGCGCTCTGCTGTTCCAGCAGGTAGTTGGCGTCGTCGTACTGGCCGAGCGTGTCCACCAGCGTGGGCAGGCATTCGGCCAGCTTGTCGTGCAGCACGAAGGGCGGGTTCACGACGAACATGCCGCTGCCCATCATGCCGAAGCCGCGCTCGTCGGCCTGGGTGACGGTCAGGCGCACATGCAGCCAGCCCTTCTTCGCGACGGGCTCGGAGGCCGATTTCAGGCGCTGCACCAGCTGCGCGGACTCGACGGTCTGCAGCTGCGGATACCAGATCGCGATCGTGCCGTCGGCGAAGCGCTGCAGCCCCTCGCGCAACGCGGCGACGACCTTGCCGTAGTCGGCCTTGATCTCGTAGGACGGGTCCATCAGCACGACGCCGCGGCGCGACGGCGGCGGCAGTTCCGCCTTCAGCGACGCGAAGCCGTCCTGCTGCAGGACTTGCGTGTTGGCGCGGTCCTCGAGGTAGCTGGCGAGGATGCGGTGATCGGTGCCGTGCAGCTCGTAGCAGCGCAGGCGGTCGTCGAAGCGCATCAGCATGCGCGCGATGGCCGGCGAGCCGGGGTACTGCTCGAGCTTCTTGCCGGGATTGAAGTCGTGCACCAGCTGCACGTATTGCTGCAGCGGTTCGGGCAGGTCCTTGCGCGCGTAGAGCGCGGCGATGCCACCGGCGTGCTCGGCGTTCTTCTGGGCGTAGCGGCCGTCGAGGGCGTAGCCGCCGGCACCGGCATGGGTGTCCACCAGGGTGTAGGGCTTGTCCTTTTCCGCCATGTAGCGGAGGACCTCGGCCAGCACCAGGTGTTTGAGCACGTCGGCGTGGTTGCCGGCGTGGAAGGCGTGTCGGTAAGCGAGCATGTCCGGCACTTTACCCGGTGCGGGCCGCCCGTCAGCTGTCCATCGGCCTCAGACCTGGAACGCCCCCGGCGAATACGCGGTGCCGGCCGGCACTTCCTTGAGCCCGCAAGGATGCTGGTACTGCATCACTGGCTTGAGCAGCTGCCCGTCGACCGCGCCGGCGTCCACCGCGCGTCCGATCAGGGGCGAGTCCGGCCGCAGGCGGAAGTCGAAGCGGTCCGCGTCGACGAAGCTGTCCAGTTCGACGAAGTAGTTGTGATGCTGCTCGCGGTCCGGGCCGGCCGGCAGTTCATGCTTGCCGCACAGCAGGTTGTTGATCAGCCGCAGCTTCTGCGCCTGCTGCGCCATGCGCAGGTACACGCCGCCGGCCGGCCGGCGGTCGACCAGCGTGTTGTTGATCAGGTGCAGCTCGTTGCGGCGGTTCGAGAGCCCTTCGCTGCCATACGCGACCAGGTGGTAGTTCTCGCTCGAGGGGCTCTGCTGGATCACGTTGCCCATCACCAGGGCCACGCCGCCGTTGGGGAACTCGAGCTCGAAGCTCGCGCGGCCGGTCTCGTCGGTCAGGCGGTTGTAGAAGACGTGGTTCACCGCCGCGCGCGACTTCAGCAGATGGCCCGACGCGCCGTGGTGGAAGTAGCTCCCCACCACCGACAGCCTGCCGATCGCGCCGACGTAGCAGTTGTGCGTGCGGCCCTCGCCGGGCGCGATCGGGCCGAAGTCGCAGCCGTCGATGCGCAGCTCGATGCTCGCGTCGTTGCCGGCCAGCAGGCCGTTCTCGTTGTCCTGGAAGCGGCAGTCGCGCAGCGTGAGCGAACCGCGCTCCAGCCGGATGCCCGCGCCGTTGCGATCCGGCACGCGCGCGCCGACGAAGTCGAAGCCCTCGATCGTCATCCGCTTGCCGGTGGTGACGAAGATGCCCTTGCCCTGGGCGTGCGCACCCTTGGCCAGCATCCGCGCGCGGCCACCGACGGCGCGCAGCGTCAGGTCGTCCTGCGGCCAGACGGCAACGTCGCCGGTGTAGTCGCCGGCCTGCACCTCGATCGTCATGCCGGCCTTCGCCTGCGAGGCGGCGGCCGCCAGCGTCTTCACCGGATGGTCGGGCCCGACGTGCATCACGGCGCCCGAGGCGCCGCCTCGCTGGGCCTGGACCGACAGCAGCCAGGCGGGCAGCGCCACCGCGGCGCCGGCCTGCAGCAGGCGGCGGCGGCCGATGTCGGCGCGCGGCTCGCGGAGCCGGGATTCAAGCGAGGAGAGCGAGGAACCAAAGGGCATCGACAGGCTCCCGGGTCGGAACGGTGGAGGGGGTGTGCCGCGCGGAGGTGGGGACAGCGTCCCCGAGGCGGCCGGGCGAGTGTAGCCAAGCGTTACGGGTGGGCCGTGAAGGTCGCGCAAGGCCCCAGCCGGCGTCCGGGCTGTCGCCTAGGCGCTGCGAAGGCCGGATTCGCTCGCTAAGCTGCGTTCCATCGTGGTCCGGCCCCCCACCGGACGCCCTCCACCTTCACCTGCCTCCTCGACATCGTCATGCCCAGTCTCTTCGATCCCTTGCAAGTCGGCGCCGTCTCGCTGGCCAACCGCGTCGTCATGGCGCCGCTCACGCGCAACCGCTCCGTCGGCCTGGTGCCGGGACCGCTCGCGGTCGAGTACTACCGCCAGCGCGCCAGCGCCGGCCTGATCATCAGCGAAGGCGCCCAGATCACGCAGGAAGGCCAGGGCTACCTCGACACGCCCGGGATCCACTCGCCTGAACAGATCGCCGCCTGGAAGCAGGTGACGGACGCCGTCCACCAGGCCGGCGGCAAGATCGCCGTGCAGCTGTGGCACGTGGGTCGAATCTCCCACGCGGACTTCCAGCCGGGCGGCGCCAAGCCGCTGTCGGCGACGGACCGCCAGGCCCACAGCAAGACCTTCACCAAGGACGGCTTCGTCGACGTCGCCGCGCCGCGCGCGCTGACGCTCGACGAGCTGCCCGGCGTCGTCGAGTCCTACGTCCATGCGGCGAAGGCGGCCATGGCGGCGGGCTTCGATGCGGTCGAGGTGCACGGCGCCAACGGCTACCTGCTGGACCAGTTCCTGCGGGACAGCATCAATGACCGCACCGACGCCTACGGCGGCTCGATCGAGAACCGGGCGCGCCTGCTGCTCGAAGTGATGACGGCCATCGCCGGCGCGATCGGCGCCGACCGCACCGGCCTGCGCCTGTCGCCGGTCACGCCGGTCAACGACGCGGGCCAGGACAGCGACGCGCAGAAGCTCTTCAACCACGTGGTCGAGCAGCTGTCGCCGATGAAGCTGGCATTCCTGCATGTCATCGAAGGGCACACCGGCGGTCCGCGCGATGTGGCGCCGTTCGACTACGACGCGCTGCGCGAGCGTTTCAAGGGCGTCTACATCGCCAACAACGGCTACACCCGCGAGATGGCGATCGATGCCGTCGCCAAGGGGCATGCGGACGCGGTGGCGTTCGGTCGGAGCTTCATCTCCAACCCGGATCTGGTGCGCCGCCTGAAGCTCAATGCACCGCTGCAGAAGGCGCATTCGGCGACGATGTACGGCGGTGGCGCGGAGGGCTACACCGACTATCCGGCGCTGGCGGACTGAGGGCCGGCGGCCGTGGCGGGCAGCAGCTGCCTGCCCTGATCAGCGCTTGCCCTTGGCCCGGAAGAGTTCCGCGACGGAGACTTCGCGCGGCCCGGGGCGCACGGTGAAGGACTGGCCCGCCGTGATCGTGCCGGGCTGCCGCACCGCGAGGTAGAAGCCGCACCAGCCGCTCTGCGTCATCATCTTCGCGGCCTTGTTGAAGCCCATCACCGCGTTGAACTTGAAGCACGGATAACGCGGCTCGCTCACGGCGAGCTCGCAGTCCGGGAACACCAGCACGTCGCCGATCCAGGCGTCGCCTTCGGCGAGGCCGGAGAGGCTGAGGTTCTCGCCCATCGATCCCCACGGCAGCGGATCGTCCCAGCCGGCCGCCTGCGCCTGCGCACGCACCGTGCGCCAGAACGCATAGTGCTCCGACGGATAGGCATAGACCGCCTTGGACAGGCCGCCGTGGACGCTGGGATCGGCCTGCTCATCGCCGTCCAGGCCGAGCGGCCGCACCTCGAGCACACCGCCCACCGGCTGCTTGCGGATGCCCGTCATGACCGGGCGCCCGTCGATGAGCAGCGGTTCAGCGCGGGCCGTGTTCAGACTGAT
Organism: Roseateles chitinivorans; assembly: GCF_050632145.1. GTDB lineage: Bacteria > Pseudomonadota > Gammaproteobacteria > Burkholderiales > Burkholderiaceae_C > Roseateles > Roseateles chitinivorans_B. Next base: position 1,410,675 of record NZ_CP192577.1, on the reverse strand, counting down.
CAGTTGCATCCGGCGATTCTGCCGCAGGCGTCGGCGGCACCGAGGGCCGGAAAGCCGCCGGCGTGGTCTCGACGAGGCCCGACTCATGGCGACGCAGCGCGTCGCGCAGTCCGTCGAGTTCGCGCGCCTGGTCGCGTTCGCGTCGAAGATGGTCGAGCGCGAAGGACAGGTCGCCGGCCATCTCGTCCATCAGTCCGAGCACCTGGGGATCGAAGTAGCCGCGTTCGCCGGCGAGCAGGCTGACCGCGCCCACGACCTCGCCGCCGCGGCGCAGCGGGAAGGCCGCCATCGACTCGACGCCGGGCGGGATGAGCGGCGCGCCGGGCGTGGCGAGGGTGGGATCCTCGAGCGCGCGGTTGCTGACCTGGTGCCGGCCTTCGAGGATCGCGCGCGTCGCCATCGAGCTGCGCGCGAAGGGCGCGTCGCGGGACCACTGCTTCGGCGCGCCGGGCATCAGGCGGTCGGCGGGGCCGTGCTCGGCGACGCGCTCGAAATGGTCGCCGTCGGCCAACACCACCGCCGCGAAGCGGGCGTGGCCGGTCTCGACGCAGATGCGGCACAGGCCCTCGAACAGCCGTTGCTCGGACCGCGGATCGTCGAAGGCCTCGGCCTCGCGGCGCACGATGAGCTGGTTGGTCTGCGACAGCGCGACGTACAGCCGCTGCAGCCGCTCGCGAGATGCCTGGCTGAGGCGGCGTTCGTCGTCGTAGCGGGTCCAGACGGTGCAGACGACGACGCTGCACAGCCCGCCGGTCAGCAGCACCAGCAGCAGGCCGAGGTGCGCGGCCTCGGTGGCGGCCTGTTGCGCGCGCTCGGTGTCGACGCGGGCCTGGCTGAGCTGGAAGGCGATCAGTTCGTCGAGCATCCGCATCGTCGCGAGCCGGCGCTGGTTGAGCTCGCGCAAGGTGTCGGGCGTCGGCGGCTGGCCCGTGGCGAGCGTGGCCCAGAGCTGGTCGAGCAGCGGCTGCGTGCGCACGATCAGGGATCGCTCCGCCGGCGCCATGCGTGTCGCGAGGTAGCGGGTCCAGAGCTGGCGGGTCGTGTCGACGAGGCGGCGTCCGGCGCCTTCCAGCTTGGCCGTGTCGGGCTGCTGCGCCTGCGTGATCAGCAGCGCGCCCAGCTGGTGCGGGCCGAGCATGTACTCGAGCTCACGCAGCAGGTCGACGGGGACCAGGCGGTCCTCATAGAGGGACTTCGCGATGCCGGCCAGCCGCTGCGACTGCCACCAGCCGAGCAGCGCGGAGGACGCGACCAACGCGAGCGCCAGACCCAGGACCAGATAGAGGCGGGCGCGGAGCGACAGGCCGGTGGGGGCGGACATGGACGTCGGGGACCTCGACGGGGAGGCGCCGAGCATAGGCCGTTTCGGCACGGACGCCGACCCCGGAGCCTTGGGGGTGTCCGGGTCCGCGTCAGGGGGCGTACGCCGGGGGCCGTGTCCGCTTTTCGCGGGGATCAGCGCGAAAAGGTCCGGATGAAGACGGTCTGGTTCTCTCCGCGATATGGCATCTGCAGCGGGAAGGGCTGACCGGTGGTGGCAAATCTCCGGCACTTGTCCAGGGTCGCCTCGTTCCGCACGAGGACCGGATCGGTGACCGGGAGGCTCATGGCATCGAGCTGCGCATTCGCGAACCAGAACTCCGCGCGCCGGCATGCGAGGAAGAAGTAGCGCTGACGCAGGCGGGTGTCGGGCCAGCGGTGCAGGAGCCACTCGGTCGAGGAGAGCCAGATCGGCCGCTGGAAGCGGGGATCGAGGAACACCAGCACGCCCTCGTCCTCGGCGGCCAGGACGGCCCGGGCATAGAGGCCTTCCTTCAGGGCGCTGGCCGGCATCAGGGCGATGCCGTCGAGCAGGTCCATCATGCCGTCTTCGCTGCCGCCCCGGGCCGGCGACAACGCGCGCACCCGGGCCCGCACGATCGGTTCGAAGTCCGGGAACCGCCGCAGTCCTTCATCGAAGAGGGCACGCTGAGCCTCCCTGGTTTCGCCAAGTTCGCTCGCGACCGTGATCCGCTGGACCCACCACTGCGGAGACGACGCCAGGGCCTGTCGATGGCGATCGAGCAACTCGCGCGCTGTCTTCAGCGTCCTGTCGACACGTTCGCGCAGGTCCTGGGCGAGCGGGCCGTCCTGCTTGCCGGCGCGGAGCCTGTCGGCCTGCGCGTGCAGGACCTGGACGTGGAGGAAGACGTCGTCGGACGGCTTGGCCGTGCGTCGGCGCAGGTCGGACAACAGGCGGTCCCAGAGCGGATCGTCCACGGCGCGCGGGCGAAGTGCCTCCTCGACGGCGAGGTAGGTTTCATGGCCGCGCCAGCTGCCGTCGGGCAGTCGGGCACCGGCGCGCAGATCGGCCTTCGCTTCGGCGACGATCTCGCTCACGCGGCCCGCCTCGACGCGTGCGGCCGTGCGGCTCTGCAGCGCGAGACGCGCGTCGTCGCCGGACGCGGCCTGGACCGTCGCAGGCAGCAGGGGAGGGCGGCGGCCAGCAGCGCGACGGCCGCCCCGAGTCTCTTCAATCCAACCATGTCAACACCCGATTGCCGCGCCGCGTATAAGAGAAGCTCCGACCGTCAGGTCGCGGCGATCCTGCCGACCGAAGGCAGGAGCCGTAGTTCCCCCACAGGGGGCCGCCGGTGTCGAAGTCCTCGGAGACCGGGCGCTTCAACATCGGGAAGATGCGCATCACGCTTCCCTGTTCATTGCGCATGCACTGCAGGAGGAAGAAGGACTGGAGGTTGTGCTGGACGGGCTCCCGCTCCACCAGCAGGTCGACCGCGCGATTGAGCGCGGGCCCATTCAGGCGCGGCTCGCCGAACAGCGGCACCTCGAGCCGCAGGGCCTCGACGACCAGTCGCGCGTAGAGACCTTCGTCCGCCACGGCGGGATCCTTGGCGGCGGCCACGTCGTCCAGCAGGTCCAGCATCGCGTCTTCGTTCCCGCCCGATTGGGGTGCGAGCTGTCGCAGGCGCTCGGCGTAGAGCGCGTGGTAGCGCGGGAAGCGGGCGACGGCGTCGGCGTACAGCCGCCGCTGCGCGGCGTCGGGTTCGCCCAGGTCGTGGGAGATCGCCAGGCGTCGCGTGTGCCAGTCGGGCAGCGCCGCCAGGGCGGCGCGCTGCTGGTCGAGCGTGTCGCGCGCCTCGCGCAGGCGACGATGAAAGGCCGTCAGCGCGCGCGGGATGAAGGTTTCCGCGCCACCCTGGCTACGCTCGGCCCATGCCGCGATCCGCAGGGTGTCGGCGCGGAGCAGTGCGATGGCGGGGCGCCGTTCGGCCTGCTCTTGCAGCGTGGACAGGAGTGATCGCCAGCCGCCGTCGGATTGCGCCCGCGCGATGACCGCCTGCTTGAATTCGATCAGCGTCGCCGCGGATCGCCACTCGCCGCCGGGCAGCCGCGCGCCTTCGCGGACATCGCGCGCATACCGGTCCATGAGTCTGCCGAATTCGTTGCGGCTCACCCAGACCTCGACCTCGTGCTGAAGGGCCAGGCGCGCGTCAGCCCGTTCCTGGCGCCGGGTCGCCGCAGGGCCCGTCGTGGGCTGTTCCGGTGCGACCCGCAGGCGGAACTCGAGCCGCTTGCCTCGCGCCCAGTAGTCGATGGTGATGTCGTCGGTCTGGCCGGCCGCCAGGAACTGGCACTTCTCCAAGGTCCATTGGGTCGGCTTGTCGCTCGACACCAGATCGGCCGACATGGGCGGCTGCAGACGCGGCAGCAGGCGCTGGATCGCAGGCACGTTGCCGCGCTGGCACTGCATCAGGAAGAAGCGCTGCAGGTTGCGTTGGGCCGGATAGTGCTGGAGCACGGCGTCGACGGCGCGGTCGAACGCGGTGGCGTTCAGGCGGGGTTCGCGCATCAACCCGACGCCTGACCGTTCGGCGACCCAGGCGAGGCGGGCGTAGAGGCCCTCCTCGGCGACGGCCGGATCGCTGGAGCGCGCGACCTGGTCGAGCAGATCCAGCATGTCGTCCACGCTGCCGCCCCACTGGGGCATCAACTGACGGATGCGCGAGAAATAGAGCTGGAGGAAGCGCGGGTAGCGCAGCATCCCTTCCACGAAGAGACGCTGGCGCAGGACCTCCGCTTCGCCGGTCTCCAGCGCGGTGTCCAGTCGCAGGGCGTACCAGTCGGGCAGTCCGGCCAGCACCGCCTTGTGTTCATCCAGGATGCGCCGCGAGGCGCCGACAAGACTGCGGAAGCGGTTCATCGCTTCGGGACCCGCGTCGCGGGCGGAACCGGAACCGCGGACCGCCCAGGCCTGCGCGGACAACGCTTGCGCGTAGAGCAGCCATGCGGTGGGCTGCCTGCCGGCCAGATCCCGCAGGGCGGCGAGCAGCGGGGCCAGCCGCCTTCCGTGCCGGCCCTCTCGGTGAGAACGTTCTGGAAGGAGGTCAACCAGGTGGTGGAGCGCCAGACGCCGCTGGACAGACGAACGCCGTCGCGCGAGTCGACCTCGACCTGACGGAGGATTTCCGCGTAGTCGCCGGCCGTCACCAGCGCCCGTACCTGGGCCTCCATGGCCAGACGGGAGGCCTCGAACTCGTCGGGCGGAATCGGATTTCCATCCCAGCCGCCATGCACCGGGATCGAGGTGCTGTCCGGCCGCACGGCGGGCGAGGTGCCGGCGGCCGCAGTGGCGGCGCCCGAGAAAGCGAGCACGGCCGCGGTGGCCAGCGCGCGGCGGACTGTCCAATGAGTCAAGGAATCCTCCCTCTTGAGGATCGCGGCGACGCTTCGATGGAGCGTCTCCAAGCCACGGATCCTGATGTGTCGTTCTTGCGAACGGCCCGCATCCTAGCCCGTCGCGATGGCGGCCTTGTGTCCGTTGGTGAGGTGTCCTGCGTGTCGACGCGCGATCCGGTCCTTCCTGCCTCGGTTGGCCGGTGCCGGATGTGACAACGCCGCGGCGTGGAGGCGCCGCGGCGTTGAAGGCCCCCGGGCGGGGGCGCAGGGGCGTGCCGGGGTCAGCCGCCGCGTCGCAGCAGCACGGCGCGCACGCTGGTGGGCGCGATGCCGGTCTGCTGCTTGAGCGCGCTGAGCGCCAGCGTGGTGACGAGGTCGTCGTCCAGTTCCGCGGCGGTCGCGGGCGCCTGCACCCGCAGCGTGCCGTCGGCCATCAGGACGACGTCCAGCGTCGCCGAACGCTCGTCGCCGAGCGCCACGACGGCCTTCACCTGGCGGGTCACGCCGCCGGACGCGGCGCTGGCCGCGGGGACCGGCTGCTGCACCGGCTTCAACGCCAGGCTGTCGCCGAGGTCGTCGACGCGGAACATGCCCAGCGGCGTCGGTGCCGGGCCGCCCTGGTCGGCGTAGACCGGCAGCTGGCTCTGACGCGGCTGCTCATAGGCCGGCGCCTCGACTGCCAGACTGATCTGGCCGCTGTCTCGCAGCATCTGCTCCAGACCGACCGTGGCGACGGCGACGCTGTTGCCGGCGCCGTTCGCGTTCTGGCCCGAGCCGCTACCGTCCCCGGAAGCGGCACCGCCATTGGCGTTGCCCGTGCCCGTGCCCGTGCCGTTGCCGTTGCCGTTGCCGACACCGTTGCCCGAGCCTCCGCTGCTGCCACTGTTCGAGCTGGAACCGGCCGCGTTGCCCTCGGTGCTGCCTTGGCCGTTGCCTGCGCCAGCGTTACTGCCTGCGCCGCTGCCCGTACCGTTGCTATTGCCGTTGCCGTTGCCGTTGCCGTTGCCGTTGCCGTTGCCGTTGCCGGAGCCATTTCCCGCGCCACTGCCGTTGCCGGCGCCGTTGCCCAGGTCGACGGCGCCTGACGCGTTGCCCGACGGCCCCGCCGCGACGGCGGCGACGCTGGTGCCCAGGCCGCCGCCGTTGCCGCCGTTCCCTGTGGGCACGTTCGACGTCTTGTTGCCGCCGCCGTCCTGCGTGCCGTTGCCGCCGACGGGCTGGACCACCAGCGCGTCGATCGCCGGCGGGACGGTCTGCGCATCGATGGTGCCGGTCACCGTCAGCGACGCGGGCGTCAGCCGGTAGTTCGCCGCGTCGGCGCCGCTCAGCGTCAGCTGCACGTCCACCGGCTTGCCGGTACCGACGAACGGCGTGTCGAAGCGGCCCGAGCCGCCCACGCTGACCTGGTCGCCCGCGACCACGCCCTGCGGCGCACCGATCACGAGGGTGGCCGTGGTGTCGCTGTTGAAGACGCCGCCGATGACGGTCACCGTCGGCGCCTGGATCGTGCGCACGGCGATGTCGGCGCTGGATCGGGCGGAGCCCGATGCCAGCACGTAGTTCCCGGCGTCCGCGCCGGTCAACGCCAGTTGCACGTCCACGGCCTTGCCGTTGCCGGCATTCTTGTTGTCGAACTGGCCGCTGGCCGTCACCCCGAGCTGGTCGCCCGCCACGGTGCCGCTGAGGCCGCCGGTGGTGACCTGCGCGCCGCGCGTGCCGTCGTAGACCTTGTTGTCCACGTGGATCGCGCCGACGTCCACCGTGCGGGCCGTGATCGAGGCTGCACCGCGCACCGCGTCGGTCGCGAGCACGTAGTTCCCCGCGTCCGCACCCGTCAGCGCCAGCTGCACGTCGACGGCCTTGCCGGCGCCGACATTCCTGGTGTCGAAGCTGCCGCTGACCGAGACGTCGAGCTGATCGCCCGACACCGTGCCGGTCAGGCCGCCGGTGGTGACCTGCGCCGTGCGCGTGCCGTCGTAGACCTTGCCGCTGACCTGGATCGCGCCGACGTCCACCGTCTTGGGCGTGATCGCGGCCGTCGCCCCGGCGCTGGTGTCCAGCACGTAGTTGGCGGCGTCGGCGCCCGCCAGGCCGAGGCCCGACAGATCGACCGTCTTGCCCCGTCCCGCGTTCTTGTCCAGGAAGCTCACGGCGCCGTTCAGCGCGGCGTCGTCGCCCTGCACCAGACCCGAGACGCCGCCGCCCGACAGCTGCGCCGTCGTGTTGCCGTCGTAGACCTTGTCCTGCACCGCGCCGTTGGCGACGGTGACCGTCCTGGGCGTGACCTGGCCGATCGCGGCGCTGGCGCTGTCCGAGACCAGCCGGTAGCCGTAGACCGCGGTGCCGCCGTTCAGGCCGCCGTCGATGACGACGCCGTCGACCGTGACCGTCTTGCCGTTGCCGACGTTCTTCGTGTCGTAGTGGGCCGCGCCGTTCGTGCCGATCGCCAGGGTCACGACGTCGCCGTCGATCGCGCCGGTCGCACCCAGCTGGAGACCGCTGGTCGCCGCGCCGTCGTTGCCGTCATAGACCTTGGATGCGCTGCCCGAGAGGCCGGCGGTCAAGGTCGGCGCCACCGTGTACAGGAAGCCGTTGCCGTTGCCCAGGACGGCGTCGCCGTAGCTGGCGTCGTACTGCTTGAATGCCGCGACAAGGCCACCGCGCGTGTCGTTCAGCGGCGAGGTCGAGTACACCTGCCACGTCCCGCCGTTGCCGGCTTGCAGCGCGCCGGCGCCCGCCTGGTTGATGAAGTTGCGACCCGCGCGCAGGACGACCGGTGTCGCCGCGCCGCCGTCGTTGCCCGCGACGATCTGCTGCTGCAGCGTCAGGTCCGCCGCGGCGCCCTGGGCGCGCAGCGCGACGGTGCCGTCGGCCTGGACGCCTTGCAGGCCGTCGGCGGTGCCGACGATCAGCGAGCCGGTGTTGGTCAGCGACAGCGAATGGACATCCGCCGCGACCGTGCCGACCTGCTGCGCCCCGCTGAAGCTGGCGTCGCCGCCGCTGCGCAGTGCCAGCTTGCCGGCGGTGATGAGCACGCCCTGCTGGTTGCCGATGCCGACCGTGCTGCGATCGTCCAGCGAGACCGTGCCGCTCGAACTGATGTTGCCGGCGACGTTGATGCCGCCGGCTTCGGCGCGCACGAGCACGCCGCCGTTGGTCATCGTGATCGCGCCGGCCTGTGCGAAGGTGCCGCCCAGCAGCTCCAGGCGGTTGCCCAGCGACAGCTGGACCGGACCGACGACGCCCAGGTCGAGGTCGGACGCGTCCACGCGCAACGTGTTCACGCCGTTGAAGCGCGCCAGCATCGTGTTGGTCAGGTCCGCCGTGGTCGTGCCGCCGACGGTGATGCCGGTGGCCGGCCCGGTGCGGTCGAAGACGACCGTCGCGAGCGCGCCGTTGCTCGTCACCTGGTTGGTCGTGCTGCTCCAGCTCGGCGCCTGCAGCGTGAGCTGCGCGGCGCCGCCGGTGAAGTTGATCGGTGCGTCGAGCGCCAGCGTGCCGGTGCCGCTGTTGAGCGTCACGTTGGCGGCGCCGCGCGTGGTCAGGCCGGCCACGCCGTCGACGGTGCCCAGCGTGAAGCCGTTCGCGCTCGCCGGGTTCACGACGGTGGTGCCGCCGACGTCCAGCGCCAGCTTGGTGAAGCTGAAGGTGTCGTCGGTCAACGTCGCGCCCTGGCCGGCGGTCACGGCCACGTTGGCCGCGGCCACGCCGCCGTTCACGCCGATCACCTGGCCGCCGCTCTTCAGGCTGACCGTGGTGGCGTTGGTGGTGATGTCGTTGTCGAAGACGAGGTTGCCGCCGTCGCTGCGGCCGACTTCCAGCGTCGCCGCATTGACCTGGCCGATGGACGCGTTGCTCAGCCCGCCGCCCAGGTGCAGCTCGTTGGCGACCGTCATCTGGCGGATCGTGACCTTGCCCGCGCCGCCGTTGGCGGTGATGGTCTGCGACAGGTTGACGTTGTCGCCGGTCAGCACGATGTTGCCGGTGGTGTTGTTCAAGGTGCCGGCGGTGACGTCGATGGTGCGGTCCACCATCTCGAAGCTGCCGGACGCGTTGAAGCTGAAGTTGCCCGGCACGCTGATCGTGCCGGTGCCGTCGGCGCGACCGATCGTCAGGTTCTTGATGCCGGGCAGCTTGGCCAGCGTCGTCGCGGACGCGAAACCGTTCGCGTCGCCCAGCACCATGTTGGTCGCCGGGTCGTAGGGCTCCAGGCGCAGCGAGGCGGTGCTCAGGTTCTGCAGCGTCGAGTTGCCCCAGTCGATGCGGTTGGCGCGCAGCGTGAGGACGCCGGTGCCGGTGTCCATGTTGACGTTGACGCTGCCGAAGTTGATCGCGCTGTCCGTGTAGATGCTGGCGCCGCCCTTGAAGACGAAGGGCGTGTCGATGGTGACGTCGCCGTTCACGCTGAGCAGGCCCGCCAGGACCTTGTTGCCGTTGGTGTAGCTGCCGTCGCCGCGGAAGATCACGCGGCCGGTGCCCAGGATCATGCTGGAGTTCAGCGTCACGTCGCCGCTGCCGGTCGACACGTACAGGTTGCCGCCGTTGGTGGCGACCGGGGCATTCAACGTGAAGTAGCCGCCGCCCATGTTGTCGGAGTCGGCCCAGATGCGGACATAGCCGCCGTTGGTGGTCAGCGAGCCGCCCACGGTCGCGCCGTCGGCACCGTAGATGGTGATGGAGCCCGCGCCCGGCGTACCGCTGCCCGGTGTGGTGACGGTGTGTGTGGGCAGCGCGCCCGACGGGTTGGTGCCGGCACCATGCGCGATCATCGTCGGCACGTTGAGCACGCGGCCCGAGCCGAGCGCCCCCGCCACGAGCATCAGGCTGCCGTTGCCCGACACCTCCAGCACGTTGCTCGCGTTGGCGAACATCAGGTCGAAGTTGCTGGCGAAGCTGCCGTCGGTCAGGTTGGACGGCGGCGTCAGGTGGGTGCCGCTGCCGGTGCCGGCCTCGATGCGCAGGCTGACGTTCGGCTGCATCGTGATCTTGCCGTCGCCGCCGTTCAGGGTCAGGTCGTTGACGAGGATGTCGCCGGTGGCCTGCAGCAGCACGTTGGCCTGCTGCGCCTCGATGTCCTTCTCATAGACGACCGAGCCCGTCAGCACGTCGGTGCCGCTGCCGCCGCCGTTGATGGTCAGCGAGGCGGGATCCAGCAGCAGGTCGCCCGTCGTGCCCTTCGCCGCGCGCGCGTCGGCGCGGCCGCTGTAGGCCAGCTCCTGCTTGCCGGAGACCTCGATGCGGCCGCCGTTGCCGCCTTGATCGCCGCCGCGCGATTCCACGCGGCCGGCGAATTCGGTGCGGCCGTCCGACCAGGTCACGACCTCGCCGCCGTTGCCGTTCACCGTCGCGCTGGCGCGCAGCGTGGTCGCCGCGTCGACGCTGACGTTCTCCGCGTTGGCCAGGCTCGCGTCCTTCCCTTGCCAGCCGCCGCCGACGTGGATCTGGCCGCCGCCGGTGGCGCCGCTGGCGTCGATCGTCGCGCCGCGCAGCGCGAGCGTGCCGCCGGTGACGCGCACGTCGCCGCCCAGGCCTTGGGCCGAACTGGCGTCGAGGCGGCCGGTGATGTTCACCTGGCCGTTGTCGCCGCCGTCCAGGAGGATGCGGCCGCCCTGTTCGGACAGTCCCTTGGCCTCGATCACGCCGTCCATGTTGATGACGCTGGCGCGCAGCGCGCTCGCGCTGGGCGCGCTCAGCACGACCTGGCGGCCTTGCACGAGGCCTTCCTGCGACAGCTCGGCGTCCAGGGCCGCCTGGTCGACGCGGACCTGCAGCAGGCCGTCGCCGTTGAAGTCGAGCGCGACCTGCTGGCCGGCCGCCATCGCGACCTGGCCGGCGCTGATCGTGCCGGTGTTGACCACCGAGGCGCCCAGCAGCGCGACCACACCGTCGGCGCGGATGACGCCGTCGTTGCGGACCTGCGCGGTGCTGGTGCCGGAGAAGCGCGCGCGACCGCCGAGGAAATCGGCGTCGCTGACGTTCAGCGTGCTGGCCACCAGGCCGCCGACGTTGACCGTCGCGCCCTTGCCGAACACCACGCCGCTGTTGTTGACCAGCCAGACCTGACCGTTGGCGGAGAGGTCGCCGAAGATCTGGCTGGGCGCGCCACCGGTGACACGGTTCAGCGCCACGGCGTCGGCGCCGGTCTGGTTGAAGCGCACCGAGGCGCCGCTGCCGATGTCGAAGCTGTTCCAGTTGAGGATCAGCTTGCTGGAGCCCTGGTCGATGCGCAGTTGCGAGCCCTGCTGTGTCAGCGCGGCCTGGCCGGCGGCGATCTGCGCGCCGGTGGGCAGCGCGCCCGCGTCGAGCGCGGCGGCGGGTCCCGCGAAGCCGCCGGCCGAAATGGCCGCCACCGCCGCGATGGCGGCGGCGATGGCGCGGCGGACGGTGCCGCCGGTGCGCTTGCCGCGTCCGCGGGCGAATTCAGGCACGGCGACGAAGGCGCCGCAAAGCTCGTTCCAGACGAGCCGGTAGCTGTGGTTCAACGATCCCATGGTGTTTCTCTTTGATCTGTTCGGTCTGTGCGGTGGGGCGACCGGATCGGCGGGCGGGAGTCAGGCGGTGGCGCGGACCCGGGCGCGTGCCGTCGATCGGTCGCGGCGTCGATCAATAGTGGAAGGAGGCCTGCAGCCAGAAGCGCTCGCGGTCGTCGCGGCCATCGGCATCGCGGCCGGCGGCGGTGCGCCCGGGGTTGTGGCCGACCGCGTGCGCCCAGCTGGCGCGCAGGGTCCAGCGTTCGCCGGCCAGGTTGGCGCCCAGGCCCGCGCCGCCCAGCCCGTAGGAATTCGGCTGTCCGGCCAGCGCGCCGGTCCAGGGGCGCTCATGCTGCTCGACACGGCCGTAGTCCGCGAAGGCGATCAGCTGTGCGGCCAGGCCGTTGCCGAAACGCAGTTCGCGGCGCAGCTCGGCGGTGCCGACCCAGCCGTTGTCGCCGCTGGCCTCGCCGACCGGATAGCCGCGCACGCCCGACGGTCCGCCCAGCAGGAACTTCTCCGACGAGTCCAGGTTGCGCGCGCTCATCTGGCCGTAGCCGCCGACGAACAGGCCCCAGCCCGGCAGCGCCTGCGCGGTCTGCAGGCGCGAGACGCGCCAGGTCAGCTTGTCGTAGCTGCCCGAGGTGCGGGCCGTCATCGCGTCGGCGACCTGGTCGCCGGCTTCGCGCAGCGCCACGGTGCCGTTGGTGACGCTCAGGCCGAAGTCGTTCTGCGCGCCGCCCAGCACGTTGTCCCAGGCGTTGCCGTAGACGTTGACCGTCAGGCGGTTGAGGCGGCGATCGCGCAGCGTCTGGCCGAGCGCGTCGTCGACCAGCGTGCGCTGTTCGCCTTCGGCGGAGACCCACAGGTTGCGCTCGCGGCTGCGCAGCAGCGGGTAGCTCAGGCCGGCCGACACGGTGCGCGCGGTGCCGCGCAGGTCCAGCGGCTTGAGCTCCTCGCCGACGTGATAGTCCAGCCAGGTCGTCGCCAGCTGGGCGCGCAGGCCCGAGGCGCCGACGGCGAAGCCGTAGGCGAGGGCGGCCTGGCGGCTGCCGTCGGTGCGCGACACGCTGGCCTGCAGCAGGTCTTCGCGGTTCAGCGGACGGATCAGCGAGGCGGCGGCGCCGACGCGCCACTGGCCGGTGTAGCGGTTGTTGTAGTCGTCGACCGAGGCGTCCAGGGCCCAGGCACGGCCGGTCTCGGCGCGGACGTCGAGGCGGCTGGTGCCGGGCTCGTCGCCGCGTTCCAGCGTCGCGCGGGCCTGCACGCCGGGGACGTCGTTGATCAGCAGCAGTGCGCGTTCGAGCTGCTCGTAGCGGACCGGGCCGGCGGCCAGTGCGGCATCGGCGATCGCGCCCAGGCGCGGCGCGAGCGCGTCGTCGGCGCCGGTCACCCGGACGCGGTTCGCGCCCGACTGCAGCCGGCCGGACAGCACGGCGATCTCGAGCTCGCCCTGGGTCAGGTCCTGCCGCGGCAGGTAGGCGCGGGCCAGCACGAAACCGCGCTTCTGCAGCGCGGCGGTGACGCGCGCGGCCAGCGATTGCAGTTGACTGTGCGACAGCGGGCGGCCCTTGGCGTCGGCGACCAGCGCCTGCAGCTCGGGCTCGGGGATCAGGCCGTCGGCGCCGGTGAAGCGGATGCGATCGATGCGCGCGCGCAGGCCCGCCTGCTGGTCGTCGCCCAGGGGGCGTTGACGGCCGGGGCCTTGTCGAGGTCGCCGCGCTGGGTGGGCGGGGTCAGACGGCGCTGCTCGTTGAGCAGCTGACCGGCGTCCGGTGCCGCCGCCCAGGCCAGGCTGACGGACAGGCTCATCAGACTCAGCCCCAGGCCGGCCGCGCCTCGGCGCGTGCTGTACTTCATTCCCAATCTCCGGTTGTGTTTGGCAAGGGCGCGGTTATCCCGTGCGGAGACGGTCCGGAGTTCTGTCAAATCGCCGCGCATCTTTGGCGATTGGTTGACGGGCGGCGACGGGGGTCAGGCCGTGCCCGATTCCGGTAGTTTTTCCTCCTCGCGTCGTCCCCCCAGATGGGCGTTTTGAACGCTGGGCGCCCACCGGACTTGCCCCTGCGGGCACGTTTCGCGGATGGGCCCCGGACAATTCGCGCATGTCCCGTGCCGCGCCTGCCCCCGCGATCCATCGCCCCTTGTTGCTGCTGGTGGATGACCAGCCCGAGGACCTGCGCTGGTTGACCGCGCTGCTGCATCCGCTCTACCGGCTGGCCTTCGCCGAGAGCGGTCGCGCCGCGCTGCAGAAGGCGCAAGGCCTGGCACCCGATCTCGCGCTGCTGGACGTGGGGCTGCCGGACATGGACGGTTTCGCGCTGTGCCGGCTGCTCAAGTCCGACCCCGCGACGCGCGACGTGCCGCTGCTGTTCCTGAGCGCCCACAACGACGTGGACAGCCGCATCGAAGGCCTGTCGCACGGCGCGGTGGACTTCATCAGCAAGCCGTTCCATCCGCAGGAGGTGCTCGCACGCGTGCGGGTGCATCTGCATCTGGCCGCATCGCGCCGGCCGCAGGTGCCCGACGACGTCGAGGCGGCGCCGCCCGCGGAGGCAGGTACGCCCGACCAGCGCCTGCTGACCGCGGCGCGGCAATACATCGGCGAGCACCTGGTGGAGCCGCTGACGGTGAACCAGATCGGCCGCCAGGTCGGGCTGACCGGGCGGCGGCTGCTGGCACTGTTCCGCGAGGAGCTGGGACAGACGGTGTCCGGCTACATCAGCGACGAGCGCGTGCGTACCGGACAGCGCCTGCTGGCCGACACCGACATGAGCATCGCGGACATCGCGTTCCACGTGGGATATGCGAATGCCGGCAACTTCGCGACCGCGTTCCGCGAGCGCAACGGGCTCAGTCCGCAGGCCTACCGCACGACGTTGCGGACGCGTGACCGCGATGGCGGCGGGATGGTCGACGAGGGGGACGGCGACGTCGCCGACGGGGGGCTGCGGGCGGCCCCGGCACGCCGGAAGGCCGGAAGCCCTGATGGCGGCCTGGCGCGGGTGCATGGCCTCACTGGCGGTCGTCGCCGCCTGCTTTTCCGCACCCGCGGGGGCGGTGCCCGATCAGCGCATGGCCTTGCCCGAGGCGCCGACCGAGGCCCTGGCCGATGCGCAACCATCGCTCGTGATTCCGCTGGACGGCGCGTCGCCGGAGCGACTGGCGCTGGTCGACCGGGGGCAGTTCTGGATCGAGCGGGCGGAGCGGCCGTCCGGTGACGACGCGCCGCGCTGGCGTGCCGCCGATCGGGCGGCGCTCTCGCCCGGCTACACCCGGGACACCTACTGGCTGCGCTGGACATTGCGCCAGGACGGGACCGAGGCGACACGCTACGTGCTGATGGTGGACCCGGCGCGGATCGAATCGGTGGCGCTCTATCGGCGCCGGCTGCTGCCGGATGGCAGCGCGACGCCGTGGATCCGGGAACGTGCCGGCACCGACCTGGCCTTCGGCCAGCGGCCGCTGGCGCTGCGCGAAAGCGCCTTCCCGATGCGCGTCGAGCCGGGCGAGGTCTGGGAGCTGCGGCTGCGCGCCGCGAGCCGCGGCGCGCTGTCGATCGAACCGACGCTCTGGGTGGCGGAAGCGCTCGTCGAGGAGCAGCAGTGGCGGGTCTGGCGCGACGGCATGCTGTCCGCGGTGGGGTTGACGCTGGCGGCGCTGGCGGCGGGGCTGGCGGTGTCCCTGCGCGACCGCGGCTATGCCTGGATCGCGGCTTTCCTGTCCAGCGCGATGGTCTACGAGATGGCGATGCGAGGCACCGCCTTCCAGCGTTTCTGGCCGGACGCGACCGACTGGGCGCAGCGCGCGCTGGGCACGACGGGCGCGCTGACGACGGTCTTCCAGCTGATGGCGCTGGCGACGGTGTTGCGGCTGCGCGCCACGCAACCGGCGGTGCATCGCGCCCTGGTCGCGGTGGTGGCGCTGAGCCTGGTCGCGGTGACCGCCTGCATCGTCGCGGACTACCAGACCGGCACGCGCATGGCGGCGCCGACCAACGTCGCCCTGACGGCGATCGGCCTGATCGCGAGCTTCCGCGCGATGCGGCGCGGCGATCCGGTGGGCGGCGTGTGGCTGTGCGCGATCGGTGGCGTCGTGCTGGGCATCGCGCCGCGGTACTTCAGCCTGCTCGGCTATCTGCCGTATGCCGACTGGATCGAACTGGCGCCTTCCATGGTGGGCACCGCGGGCGCGGCGGCGGTGCTGGTGACGATGCTGCGGTTGCTGCAGCGGGAGCGGCGCCGGCAGGCGCAGACGCTGGAGGCGGCCGTGCTGGAGCGCACGGCGGAGTTGGCCCGCGCCAGCGCGCATGCGCAGGACAGCGATGCGGCGAAGGGCCGCCTGCTCGGCCACATCGGCCACGACCTGCGCGCGCCGCTGGCATCGATGGTGCAGTTGACGCGCCGGCTGACGCCGGGCGCGGACTTCGAATCGACCCGTCAGGCGCTGGAGCACGGCGGCGTGATGCTGCTCGACACGATCGATGAATTGCAGCGCTTCGCGCGGCAGCCGACGGCGGAGGCCGACCTCGAGGTGCTGAACGCGCCGGTCTACCTGCACGGGCTGCTGCATGAGCTGGCACTGCAGTCGCAGGCGCTGATGCTCGCAGGCAAGACCCGGCTCTCGCTGGTCATGGACGATTCGCTGCCGGCGGTGGTGGCGCTGGATGCGCGGCGGCTCCGGCAGGTGCTGCTCAACCTGCTGTCGAATGCGGCGAAGTATGGACAGGCGGGCGACGTCGTGCTGAAGGCCGGCGTCGAGGGCGACCGGCTGCTGCTGACGGTCTCCGACGAGGGCCCGGCCTGGCGCCGGAGGAGCTGGAACGGATCTTCGATCCGTTCACGCGAGGCCGCAGGATGGGCGACGTGCCCGGCCTCGGACTCGGTCTGGCCATCGCGCGTCAGACGGTGCGCGCGATGGGCGGCGAGTTGAGCGCGCGCAGTCCGACGGGCCGGGGCAGCAGTTTCATCGCGGAGCTGCCGCTGATCGAGGCGACCGAGGCCGAAGTCCAATGGCCGGCCTTGCAGACGCAGGCCGGGATGGATCGCATCGGCGACGGTTGGGTCGCGGTGGTGTGGGACCGCTGCGCGGGGGTGCGGGAGGTGATGCTGGAGCGCCTGCTGCAGTGCGGCTTCGATGCGCGCGAGGTCGAACGGGTGGAGGCGTTGCCCGACGCGATCGAGGAAGCGGCGGCGGCGGGGCAGGGACTGCTGCTGGCCTCGTCGCCGGAGTCGTTGCCATCGGCCGAGGCGTGGCACCGTTGGCGCGCGTGCTGGCCGCGCATGAAGACGCTGCTTTGCGCGGCATCGCCGCGTCAGCACTGGCCGGCAGAGGTCGGGCTCGTCAAGCTGCCGAAGCCGGCGCCGCAGACGCTGTGGGTGCCCGCGTTGTGGGAGCTGTGCCGGGAGGCGGATCTCCCGTCCTGATCGACGGTCGCTGAAACGACAAAGGGCGCAGCGTTGCCGCCGCGCCCTGTCGGGGCCTGGGGGCCTAGTGCTTACTTGGACTTGCGGCGGCGGGCAACGATACCGAAGGCCAGCGCGGCGGCGCCCAGCAGGGCGATCGAGTCCGGCTCCGGCACGGCCTGGCCGGTGACCAGGGTCAGGCGGGCGGCGACGGCGTTGCCGTTCTGGCCCGAGCTGCTCCACAGCGTTTCGGCGCGGCCCGACACGAACGGGTCCAGCAGCGAGGCGCCGATCACGAACGCGTGGTTGGGCGTCGCGCTGAAAGCCAGCAGATCGGCGATGGCGTCGTTGGTCAGCGAGACCGAGAAGCCGGGCATCGTGCCGGTCGGGCCGTTCAGCGTCGCCGTGCCGTAAGACTTGCCCGATCCCAGGTCGGCGAAGGCGGTGGCCGAATCGGCCGCGCCGGTGCGCAGGCTGCTGATCGAGCCGGTGTAGTCGAACAGACCCAGGTGCTTCTGCGCGTACTGGCCTTCCATCGTGCCGTTGCCCGAGGCGAAGCTCAGCGTCGCGGAGAGGATGGTCTCGCCGGCGGCCAGGCCTGGCAGCGAGAACACGTAGAAGCTGCGGTACTCACCGTTGTTGTAGAAGCCCGTGATGGTGTTGGTGTTGGACGGGCTGTGGGCCGAGACCGTCGAGTACCAGCCGTTGTCGGTGGTCAACAGGGAGACGGTGGCGGCTTGGCCAGCGACTGCCGACAGGGTCAGGGCGGCAGCGGCGGCAATACGAGCGATCAGGGACATGGTTTTTTCAAGCGGAAACTAACGGTGTGTCCCTGAAAAGCACGACACGGGCCAAGATCCAAATCTTGTTGTGTGACAACAAGTTAGAGAAATCTGTCCCAGATCGATGGGACGGTGTGTAAAGCATTTCGACACATCTTGCGCACGCAGATTGCCAACGCGCGCCCGATCAAGAGCCCTTGCCGCGCATCAATCCATTCCAGAAACGCATAACCCCGACAAGCGTTGGAGTTACGGCGTGATTACATTGGAACCAGTGTTCGGCGAAGCACCACGCTGAGGCGCGGCATTGGGTCAGCTCCGCGGTCTCCTCCTCTGAAAACGGGGTCGGGAGTCACCGGAACGGAGCTGACCCAATTCCGCTTTTCATATCCTCAAATTGGAAACCGTCATGAACCAACCCGTCATGGAAGGCTTGCGCCTGAACGTACCGGCCTACGTCAAACACCAACGCCTCGTCGCCTGGGTCGCCGAGATCGCCGCCCTCACCGAGGCCAAGGAGGTCTACTGGTGCGACGGCAGCCAGGCCGAGTACGACCGCCTGTGCCAGCAGCTCGTCGACGCCGGCACCTTCCAGAAGCTGAACCCGGCCAAGCGCCCGGGCAGCTACCTCGCGTGGAGCGATCCGACGGACGTGGCGCGCGTCGAGGACCGCACCTTCATCTGCACGAGGAACAAGCTCGACGCCGGTCCGACCAACAACTGGATGGAACCGGCCGAGATGCGCGCGCTGCTGCAGCAGGGCGACAAGGCGCTGTTCCGCGGCGCCATGCGCGGCCGCACGTTGTATGTCGTCCCGTTCTCGATGGGTCCGATCGGCTCCCCGATCGCCCACATCGGCGTCGAACTGTCCGACAGCCCCTACGTCGCCGTGAACATGCGCATCATGACCCGCATGGGTCGCGCGGTGCTGGACACGCTGGGCGACAACGGCGAGTTCGTCCCCTGCGTCCACACCGTGGGCGCGCCGCTCGAAGCTGGCCAGGCCGACGTCAAGTGGCCCTGCAACAAGACGAAGTACATCGTCCATTACCCCGAGACCCGCGAGATCTGGTCCTACGGCTCCGGCTACGGCGGCAACGCGTTGCTGGGCAAGAAGTGCTTCGCGCTGCGCATCGCCTCGACGATGGGCCGCGACCAGGGTTGGCTGGCCGAACACATGCTCGTCCTGGGCGTGACCTCGCCCGAAGGCAAGAAGCACCATGTCGCCGCCGCCTTCCCCAGCGCCTGCGGCAAGACCAATTTCGCGATGCTGATCCCGCCGAGCGGCTTCGAAGGCTGGAAGGTCACGACCATCGGCGACGACATCGCCTGGATCAAGCCCGGCAAGGACGGCCGCCTGTACGCGATCAACCCGGAAGCGGGTTACTTCGGCGTCGCGCCCGGCACGAACGAGAAGACCAACCCTAACTGCATGGCCAGCCTGGACAAGGACGTCATCTTCACCAACGTCGCGCTGACCGACGACGGCGACGTCTGGTGGGAAGGCATGACCGACGCGGCGCCGGCGCACCTGATCGACTGGCAAGGCAAGGACTGGACGCCGGCGATCGCCAAGGAAACCGGCGCGAAGGCCGCGCATCCGAACGCCCGCTTCACCGTGGCCGCGACCAACAACCCGGCGCTGGACGCCGAGTGGGACAACCCCGCCGGCGTGGCGATCGATGCATTCATCTTCGGCGGCCGTCGTTCGACGACCGTGCCGCTGGTGACCGAGGCCCGCGACTGGACCGAGGGTGTCTACATGGCCGCGACCATGGGCTCCGAGACCACGGCCGCAGCCGCCGGCCAGCAAGGCGTCGTGCGCCGCGACCCGTTCGCGATGCTGCCCTTCATGGGCTACAACATGGCGGACTACTTCCAGCACTGGCTGTCGCTGGGCGCCAAGCTGGCCCAGTCCGGTGCCAAGCTGCCGGCGATCTTCTGCGTCAACTGGTTCCGCAAGGGCGCCGACGGCAAGTTCGTCTGGCCCGGCTACGGCGAGAACATGCGCGTGCTGAAGTGGATGCTGGAGCGCGTCGACGGTCAGGGTCAGGGCGTCGAACACGCCTTCGGCACCAGCCCGCGCTACGAGGACCTGAACTGGCAAGGCCTGGCCTTCACGCCGGAACAGTACAAGACCGTCACCCACATCTCGAACGAGGACTGGGCGACGGAGCTCAAGCTCCATGACGAGCTGTTCGTCCAGCTGGCCCAAGGCCTGCCGGCGGAACTGCCCGCCACCAAGGCCAAGATCGAACAGCGCCTGGCCCAGGCCTGATCGCTCCCCGGATTCCACCCGGCGACCGCCTCGAAAGAGGCGGGTCCGGGGAGCCTGAAAAGGCAAAGCCCGCTCGAAGTGATTCGAAGCGGGCTTTTCTTTGCTCGGTCTGAAGCGACTTTCAATGAGAGCCTGCGCTCACATCACGATGTCTCCAGACGTCGTGACCGGGCCCGTACGGCGCCCGGCGGGGGTCGGCTGCTCAGCCGTTGCGGCGGGCGTTCGCGGCGCGCAGTTCAGCGGCGAAGGAGGGCATGCTCTCTTCGTACTGAGCGGCGAGGGCCAGGATCTCGCGCTCGGCGCGGGCCATCTTGGCGGACTCGATGCGGGCCTTGACGTTCGTGATCGTGCGGGCCCAGACGCGGGCGCCGATCGTGGCGAACGTGCCGCCGCGACGCACCGTGCGGCTCAGGGGAAGACCGAAGGTTTGGGTAGCGACGCTCATGGCGATTTCCTTTGATTGGCTTGTTGGGTCGGCTCTGTTAGAACCGATGGACCGAACTATAGGGTTTGCCCTAGGCATGTCGCCAATGAAAGATGGGCATTGAATGTATGAACGCTGTGCATATCATTGGGCGGATCGCGTCCAGCCCGTGATGCGCGTCACGCGGCGCGCAGTCGAGTGCGAAGGAATGCGCAAACCGGGGCCTGGTTGACCCGGTTCAAGGGGCCGCCCAGGACCGTTGTGCGGCTGCCATGTCCGACTGTTTTCCGTGAAAAAGTGCCTGTCATGAGCTTCCGGAACCTCGATCTGAACCTCCTCAAGGTGTTCGACGCCGTCATGGCCGAGCGCTCCATGACCCGCGCCGCGGAGCGGCTGTCGATGACGCAGCCCGCCGTCAGCCATGCGCTGAAGCGGTTGCGCGAGGCGCTCGGCGAGGACCTGTTCGTGCGTCAGGCCTTCGGGATGAAGCCGACCTCGCGGGCGGAAGGGCTCTGGCCGGAAGTCCGATCGGCGCTGACCCGGCTGCGGGTGGCGCTGGATCCCGGCGACTACCAGCCGACCTCCGAGGAATACACCTTCCGCCTGGCGATGGCCGACGCGACGGCCGCGCTGATCCTGCCGCCGCTGATGCAGCAGCTGGAGCAGATGCGCGCCCTGGCCAACGTCCATGTGCTGCCGCTCACCACGCGCGACCCGCGCCAGCTGCTGGAGCAGGGCGAGGCGGACTTCGCGCTCGGCTACTTCCCGAACGCGGTCGCCGCGCTGAAGGGGCAGGGCGACATGGCGGCGATCCGGCAGCAGCGGCTGTACGACTCGTACTACGTCTGCGTGATGCGCCGGGCGCATCCGCTGGCCGACCAGGAATTGACGCTGGATGCCTTCTGTCAGGCGCATCACCTGCTGGTGAGCTTCTCCGGCCGCCCCTACGGCTTCGTCGACGAGGCGCTGGCGGCGCTCAAGCGCAGCCGTCGGATCGCGCTGACCGTCAACCAGTTCTTCACCGCCGGCCGGGTGGTCGCGCACTCGGACCTGCTGACGGTGCTGCCGCAGTCCTTCATCACCGCCACCGGCTACCAGGAGGCGCTGATCTACCGCCCGCTGCCGATGCCGCTGTCGCCGGTGCACGTCGACGTGCTCTGGCACCTGCGCAACGAGGACCGCAGCGCCCAGCGCTGGATGCGCGAACGGCTGATCGACGCGGTGCGTCCGCCGTCCGCCGGCATGGCCGCCAACACGCCCATCGACACACCCGCCGACGTGAGCGGCGACAATCGCGCCCCATGAGCATTGCCCACGACCTTTCCGACGCCGAGTTCGACGAACTCGACGAACTTCTCGCCATCACGCCCGAACCGCTCGAGCCGCTGGACGCCTCGATGCTGGACGGCTACCTGGCCGGCGTGCTGGTGCAGCCTCGCCTGATCCCGATCGAGGAATGGCTGCCACCGATCTTCGATTACGAAGGCCGCGACCTGCCCGACGACGTCGATCCCGCTTGGCTGGCCCGCATCCGCTCGCTGGTGGAACGCCGCTTCGCCTCGCTGAACCAGAGCATGCTGGAGCAGGGCTGGTTCTATCCGGTGGTGTTGGATCTGGACGCGGACGAGGTGGACGCCGACGACACCGAGACGAAGGGCGAGGAGACCGCGGAGGTTTCCGCCGAGACGACGGCCGAAACGCCCGCAGACGAGCCCGTCGATCCGGACGCGCCGCAGCTTCCCGAAGACCCGATCACCCGCGCGCTGCTGCCGTGGGTGGGCGGCTTCGAGTACGCCGCGGTGACCTTCCCCGATCTGCACGAGCAGGCCGACGACAACATCAACGCGCTGCTGGCGCGCCTGTACCGCCATCTGCCGGCCGAGACGCCGGAGGAGGTGGAGATCGTCGAGCTGCTGGACCAGGAGCACCCGCTCAAGAACATCGACGAGGCGATCGAAGACCTGATCGTGACGGTCGTCGACCTGCAGGAAGCGACGGAGCAGCAGCGTTATCACGTCGAGCAGGTGCGCCGCGACGCGCCGAAGCTGGGCCGCAACGACCCGTGCCACTGCGGTTCGGGCAAGAAGTTCAAGAACTGCCACGGCGCGACCTGATCGCCGCCGGCCGTCACCCCGCGCCCCAGGCGCGGCGAAGACGGTGAAGACGAAGAAGTCTGTGAAGACGCACGACGCCGGCCCTCGCGCCGGCGTTTTTCATGGTCAGTGGCCGGTCTCGAAGTCGTCGATCGACACCGTCCGCAGCGCCGCGTCCAGCAGCGCGACATCGCCGCCGAGCAACCGGCTGGCCTCGCGCGCGGCGGCGAGCACCGCGCGGCAGGCGTTCAGCATCGTCTCGGGGGAGACAGCCGCACCCGCGGCCCCGAGACGGCGATCGCGCCTTGCACCCGCCCGTCGATGGCGAACACCGGCGCGGCGACCGAGGCCGTGTCCGGTTCGCGTTCGCCGTAGGAGACGCCCCATCCGCGCTCGCGGATGGCTGCGAAGCGTTCGCGCAGGTCGCTCGAGAACGCGCACAGCACCTTGCCCGACGCGCCCTGGTGCAGCGCGTACTGCTGCCCCACCGCCACCGCCGCGCGCACCGAACGCGCCGGCTCCCAGCGATGGATCGCGATCCGCGCCTCGCCGTGCCGGACGTAGAAGGACGCGGTCTCGCCGGTGTCCGAGCTGAGCTGCTTGAGCAGCGGCTCCACGATCGGCCCGACGTGGAACGAGCGCTGGTAGATCGTCGCCAGGCGCAGCGGCGCCGGTCCGATCGCGTACTGCCCGTCCGGCAGACGCCGCACGAAGCCGCCATGCTCCAGCGCCGCCAGCAGCCGCAGCACGGTGCTCTTGTAGAGGCCGGTGCGGCGCGACAGCTCCGCCAGCGACAGGGCGTCGTCGTCCTGACCGAACGCGCCCAGCAGCGCGAACGCGCGGTCGAGCACGGCGACGCCACTGGATTCGGTCGACGCCTCGGGGTTCTCGGAAGGTGCGCTGTCTGATTCGGCCACGGGTAATCCCTCGTCTCGGGCATCGCGGAGACGTCCTACAGTTCTATCAAACAAACCGCTGTTCTTCTAGATAGAACAAACACGGAGACGCGACATGACCCGGTTCCAGATTCCGCAGTGCCTGAATTCGCCGTGCCTGATCCGAGGCGCCGCCGTCACCCTGATCGCCGCCGCGAGCGCGGGCATGACCGCCACGGCGGCGCTGGCCGCGGATGCGGCCTTCCCGACCCAGCCGATCCGGCTGATCGTCCCGTTCCCGCCGGGGGGCGGCACGGACATCGTGTCGCGCCTGATCCTGGAGAAGATGCGCGAGGACACCGGCTGGACCTTCGTTCCGGACAACAAGGCCGGCGCGGGCGGCAACATCGGGTTGGATGCCGTCGCCAAGAGCAAGGCCGACGGCTACACGCTGGGCATGGGCCAGACCGCCAACCTGGCGATCAACCCGACGCTCTACCCCAGGATGCCTTACGACGCGGCCAAGGCTTTCACGCCCGTCGCGCTGGTTGCCGGCCAGCCGGTGGTGCTGGTGGTCTCCTCGTCCTCGAGCTACAGGACCGTCGCCGATCTGGTCGCCGCCGCCAAGGCAAAACCTGGCACCCTGACGATGGCCTCCGCCGGCAACGGCACGGTGGGCCACCTGACGGGGAGCTGTTCTCGAAGCAGGCCGCCATCCAGGTGACGCACATCCCCTACAAGGGCGCCGGCCCGGCGGCGACGGACCTGCTCGGCGGCCAGGTGGACTACTACTTCGCGACGCCGCAGACGGTGGTGCCCTTCATCAAGGCCGGCCGGCTGCGCGCGCTGGCGATCAGTTCCGCCGCGCGCCTGCCGGTGCTGCCGGACGTCCCCACCGTCGCCGAGAGCGGCTTCAAGGGGTTCGACACCTCGGACTGGAAGATGATCGTCGCGCCGGCCGGCACGCCGGCGGCAGTCGTCACCCGGATGAACGCGCAGGTGCAGAAGGCGCTGTCGAAGGCGGCCACGATCGGGCAGCTGCAGTCCGAAGGCAGCGTGCCGATGGCCGGCACGCCGCAGCAGGCCGCGCAGTTCCTGGCGCGCGAGCAGAAGCGCTGGGGTGACGTCGTGCGCAGCGGCAACGTCAAGGTCGACTGAGCGCGCGACGGAGCTTCGCATGAGCCAATCCCCGCTCCGCGGCGTCCGCGTCCTGGACCTGACCAACGTGCTGGCCGGCCCCTTCGCGTGCCACCAGCTGGCGCACCTGGGCGCCGACGTGATCAAGGTCGAGGCATGCGAAACCGGCGACCTCGCCCGTCAGCTCGGCGCCGACACCGCGCTGAACCAGGCGCACATGGGCGTGTCCTTCCTGGCGCAGAACCCCGGGAAGCGCTCGATCACCATCGACCTCAAGCGGCCCGCCGGCAAGGCGGTCTTCCGCAAGCTGGTGGCGACGGCCGACGTCGTCGTCGAGAACTTCCGGCCCGGCGTGATGCAGCGGCTGGGCGTGGGCTTCGACGAGCTGCGGCAGGTCAATCCGCGGCTGGTCTATTGCGCGATCTCGGGCTTCGGCCAGGACGGACCGCTGCGCGACCTGCCCGCCTATGACCAGATCATCCAGGGCATGTCCGGGATGATGAGCATCACCGGCGGTCCGGACACGGCGCCCTGTCGCGTCGGACACCCGGTGGCGGACACCATCGGCGGCCTGACGGCGGCGATGGCCATCGCCGCGGCGCTGGC
The DNA here is from genome assembly GCF_050632145.1 of Roseateles chitinivorans. Lineage (GTDB taxonomy): Bacteria > Pseudomonadota > Gammaproteobacteria > Burkholderiales > Burkholderiaceae_C > Roseateles > Roseateles chitinivorans_B. The sequence continues at coordinate 1,385,928 of NZ_CP192577.1, read as the reverse complement.
GGACAAGGAACGCGCGGAGGCGACCTTCATCGATGTGTCGATGCTCGAGGCGGCGATGGCGACGATGGGATGGGCGGTGTCGAACCTGCTCGTCGCGGGCCGCGAGCCGCAACCGATGGGCAACGACAACGTGACGGCCAGTCCTTCGGGCACGTTCCGCACCGGGCAGGGACTGCTCAACATCTCGGCGAACAAGCAGGAGCAGTTCGAGGCCGTCTGCGACGCAGTCAGTCATCCGGAATGGAAGACCGATCCGCGCTTCGTCGACCGCCACGCGCGGCTGAAGCACCGCGCCGAGCTCAAGCATCTGCTGGAAGCCGCCATGAGCGATCGTCCGGCCGCCGAGTGGTGGCAACGACTCAACGACGCAGGCGTGCCGGCGGGTCCGGTCTACTCGGTGAAGGAGGCGCTCGCGCATCCGCAGGTCGCCGATCGCGGGATGGTCGCGAATTTCGAGAACGTGCCCGGCGTCGGGCGCGACGTCCGCGTGCTGCGCACCGGCTTCAAGCTGAACGGCCAGGCGCCGTCGGTGTCGACGCCGCCGCCGCGGCTCGGCCAGGACACCGAGGCGATCCTGGAAGAGCTGGGCTATGGCGCCGCCGAGCGCGCCGCGCTGAAAGAGGAGAAGGCCGTATGAGCGCCGATGACAACGGGAACGACAAGGCGGTCGCGGGCAGCGGGCCGGTGCATGACCCGCGCGTGCCGGACTGGTGGCGCACCTCGATCATCGAGATGTCGCCCGGCGTCATCCGCTATGGGGGTCACGCGATCCAGGACCTGATCGGACAGGTCAGCTTCGCCCAGATGATCTGGCTGATGACGCGCGGCGAGCTGCCCGGTTCGGAGCAGGCCAAGCTGCTGGATGTTGCGCTGATGGCCGCCGTGGACCATGGTCCGCAGGCGCCGAGCATCGCCATCGCGCGCATGGCCGCGACCTGCGGCGTCGGGCTCAACAACGCGATGGCGTCGGCGATCAACGTGCTCGGCGACGTGCACGGCGGCGCGGGCGAGCAGTGCGTGGAGATGCTGCAGTCGATCGCGATGCGCATGGACGCGGGCGGCTCGCTCGAGGACGCCACCGCCGCGGGCCTGGACGAGGCGATCGAGTTGCGGGGCAAGTTCGTCTCGGGTTTCGGACATCGTTTCCATCCGGTGGATCCGCGCGCGCCGCGGTTGCTGGAGCTGGTCGACGAGGCGGCGCAGCTCGGCGTGGTGTCGGGACGCTTCGCGACGATCGGTCGCGCGGTGGAGGCGGAACTGCAGCGGCGCAAGGACGGTCGCCGCATCCCGATGAACATCGACGGCGCGACCGCCGTGATCTACGCCGAGCTCGGTTTCCCGGCGCCGCTGGCGCAGGGGCTGTTCTGCATCTCGCGCTCGGTGGGGATCCTGGCGCATGCCTGGGAGCAGACGCAGCAGGGCGGTCGCAACAAGGGCCCGATGCCGCGTGAATACCTGTGGACCTACGACGGTCCGCCGGCCAGGCGCTGAGGCGGGCCGACGCGGTCGGAGGAAGTTCGGCGCGGCTGAACGCGCTGCGACAGCGCGCGCTCAGACCTCGATGACGAGGTCCGGCCGGTAGTCTTCCTGCTCGCCCTTGTTGGCGTAGCCCAGCGGATTCGCGACGACGCGGCAGCGGTGCGGCACGTCGCCGCGTGGCCCGGAAGCGGACTCGACGACGTAATCGTGGGCGCAATGCAGATGGCCGTGCAGCCACAGGTCCGCGTAGGGCAGCAGGTCGTCGAGCGAATTGCAGAAGCCGGCCGTGCCCGGCGTCAGGCCGTAGCGCGGGTCGGCGCTGCGCAGGGTCGGCGCGTAGTGGGTGACCGCCACCGTCTTCCCGTCGAAAGGCCGCGCGAGCGCCTCGCGCAGCCAGGCCTGGCACTCCAGCGCCAGGTCGCGCTGTCGTTCCGCCAGCATGTGCTGGCCGTCGACCAGCGTCGAGAACCGGCGCAGGTAGTGATTCGCCGCGCGGAACGCCTTCTCCCTGGCCGCCAGCTGCTTCGTCGGTGTCGCTTCGCGCGCGGCCAACGCGTCGAAGTCCGCCCACAGCGTCGTCCCGAGGAAACGCACGTCGCCGATGACGATCTCCTCGCGGTCCAGCCAGTCGATGCCGAGGTCTTCGCAGGTCTGGCGGAGCCGTGCGTGCGCGGTGACGAAGTCGATGCCGTCGTACTCGTGGTTGCCGGGCACGTAGAGCACCCGCGACCAGGGCGCGCCGTCGCGCCTCGGCGAGAAGCGGCCCAGGCCGAAATCGTCCGTCACCAGCCGCGAGCCGGTCTGGTACGAGCCGACGTCGCCCGCGAGCACCAGCAGGTCGACGTCCGGCGCGGCGGTCGTCTGGAAGTCGGTCTGGCGTTCGAGATGGAGGTCGGAGATCAGTTGCAGGCGCACGGCAGGTCGGCGGAGAGCAGAGGACGGAAAGCGCGATTGTCCAACGTCAAGGACGACGCAGCCTGCGGCATCGGTGCGGCTTTCCGGAAGCGACCCTGTGCCACACTGGTCCGAGGCCGGACGTCGGCCGTCACAGAGGGAGATCACGATGAAGATCCTCGTCGCCGTCGATGGCAGCACGTACTCGAAACGCATGCTGGCCTACCTCTCCGCCCACGATGAGTGGCTCGGCGGATCCCACGACTACACGGTGGTCCACGTCGTCCCGGGCGTCCCGCCTCGCGCGGCCGCGGTGCTCGACAAGGCCGTGCTCGCCGAGTACTACCAGGAGGAGGCCGGGAAGGTCCTCAAGCCGATCCGCACGTTCATGGACAAGCGCGGCATCAAGGCCCAGTACGTCGTCAAGACCGGGCATGCGTCGGAAGCGATCACGGCCGTCGCCGAGAAGGGCCGCTTCGATCTGCTGATGATGGGCTCGCACGGCCACACGGCGCTGGGCAAGCTGGTGCTGGGATCGGTCGCCACGAAGGTCATGGCCCACAGCGACGTGCCGGTGCTGCTGATCCGCTGATCCGCCCGCCCGGGACGCGGAACGACGCACCCGCCATGCAAAAAGGCGCCCGCGTGGGGCGCCTTGTCGCTTCAGCCGCGCCGTGCGGCCATCCAGGACAGGGGCGACTCGATCGTCGCCGGCGGTGCCGACTCGGACTCCAGCCCGTAATCGCTGCGTCGGAAGTCCTCGTACTCGCTGTCGTCCCCGAAGCTGGCTTCCATCCCGAACGCGGTACCCATGTCGGCCGGCTCCGGCGCTTGGCTGCCAGGCGAGTTGCGACGGAAAAGGCGGAGGGCGGAAGTGATGCGCATGATGGACCTCGTCGGAAAGCACGGGGTGTGACCGTCGCGCGGTGCCGATGCCGCACCCCGCGATAAGCACAGTTTGCGCGCCTTCGTCTTCAGGCAAATCCCCAGATCGCGGGTGCGCCGAAATGGTGTTCACAAATACACACAGATTGGGGCGTGCCCGCCACAGTGCGGCGAAATAACCACGTGCCCCACTTAGGTGTGATGCCCCCCTCATTCAGGGGTGACTATGCTCCGGGACTTCCCTGGTTTGCGGACGCCGTTGCTTTCTCATGTCTCCATTGATTCACAAGTCGATGACCTGGGCGATCGTCAGCAGTGTCGTGCTGACCTCCGCCTGGCTGGGCCAACTCCGTCCAGGACAAGCACGAGCGTGGCGGATTCCGGATGCGCCTGGTCGAGCAGGGCGCCAAGCCCGCCTCGGCGGCGCCGGCCATGGTCCAGGCGCAAGCCCAGGTCCAGGTCCAGGTCGCTTCCCTCAAACGCTGACCAGCGCGTCCCGGGCCCCTCGAGCCAGCGCCTCCCCGATCTGATCCAGCAACCCGGGAGGCGTCCCGCCTTCCGGCGCCGACGCCTTTGCGGCATTCGAGGCGGTCTCGCCGCCCAGCTTCCACTGGTGCCAGTACAGGGCGACCTCGACCTGGACCTCCGGCCGCAGCGCCACCAGTTCCCCGCTCGCGAGCAGCGGCCTGACCTGGAGTTCTGGCGCGACCCCCACCCCCAGCCCATCCGCACCGCGTTCACGTAGCCCTCGCTGGACGGCACGTAGCGGGCGTTCAGGCGCGCGGAGCGCAGCCCCATCGCCTGGCGGACCCATTGCTGCTGGGCGTCGTCCTTGCGGTTGAACACCAGGAACGGGACCTGCGCGAAGTTGGCCGCGCCCAGCCCGGCGGGCAGCATCCGGGCCGCGAAGTCCGGGCTGGCGACGGCGACGTAACGCATCACGCCCAGCGGCTGGGCGATGCACCCGCGCAAGGCCTGCGGCACGGTCGTGACGCAGCCCAGCACCTCGCCCTGGCGCAGCCAGTCGTGGGTGAAGTCCTGGTCGTCGACGACCAGTTCCAGTCCGAATCCCTCCCGCATGCCGCGCTGCACCAGCGGGTCGAGCGCCGGCAGGACCCAGGTCGCCAGGCTGTCGGCGTTCACGGCGATCGGCAGCCGTTCGGCCTGGGCCGCCTGGACGCCGAGTTCGCGGACGACGTCCGAGCGCAACGCCGCCAACTGGCGGGCATACCGGAGCAGGCGCTTGCCCGGTTCGGTGAGTCGCAGCGGCCGTGAACGCACGACCAGCAACTGGCCCACCTGCGCCTCCAGGCTGCGCAATCGCTGCGACACGGCGCTCTGCGTGATGGCCAAGGTCTCGGCCGCCCGTTCGAAGCTGCGTTCATCGGCCAGCGCGGCCAGACAGTCCAGGCCGGCGGCGTCCAGGTCTTTCATAAGCGTCTCTAATGGATTCGCTGAGATATTAATCCTGCTTCATCAAAGCCAGGGGGCTCATGACAATCCGGCGATGTCATCACCCAGCGCAGCCCTGTTGCAAGGTTGGCTCACCGGAGCCGGCCTGATCGTCGCCATCGGCGCGCAGAACGCGCTGGTGCTGCGCCAGGGCCTGATGCGACAGCACGTGGCGCCGGTGGTGGTGGTCTGCGCGCTGTCGGACATGCTGCTGATCTGGCTCGGCGTGTTCGGCCTGGGCCGGCTGATCGCGGCGAGCCCGCTGCTGATGGAAGTCTTCCGCTGGGGCGGGGCGGCGTTCCTGCTGGCCTACGGTGCCAAGGCGGCGCTGCGCGCGCTGTCGCCCCGGGCCGGCCTGCAGGCGCAGGCGGGCAGCGCCTCGCTCACGACGGTGCTGGGCAGCACGCTGGCCATGACGTATCTGAACCCCCATGTCTACCTGGACACGGTGGTGCTGCTGGGCACCGTCGGCGCGCAGCAGCCCGCGGGCCTGCAATGGCCATTCGCGGCGGGCGCCTCGGTGGCGTCCTGGATGTGGTTCTCGCTGCTGGGCTTCGGCGCGGCGGCGGTGGCGCCGGCGTTGCGCCGGCCGGCGGTCTGGCGCAGCATCGATGCCTTGATCGCCCTCGTGATGGCCTTGCTGGGACTGCAGCTGATCCTGCGCCCGCTGGCCTGAACCCTGCATGTCCAACGCTGAACCGCAGCAGAACCACAAGTTCACCTGGAGCTCTCCATGAAGGTCATCGTCCTCGGCGCCGGCATCATCGGCATCCACACCGCCTGGTACCTGCTGGACCAGGGTCACGATGTCGTCGTCGTCGACCGCCAGCCCGATGCGGCGCTGGAAACCAGCTTCGCCAACGGCGCGCAGATCTCGGTCTGCTTCTGCGAACCCTGGGCCAACGCCGGTGCGCCGTTCAAGGTCGCCAAGTGGCTGCTGAAGGACGATGCGCCGCTGCTGTTCCGCCCGCGCATGGATCCGGCGCAATGGCGCTGGGGCCTGTCCTTCCTGGGCCAGTGCACGACGGCCGCGTTCGAGCGCAACGTCGAGCAGCTCGTGCGCCTGGGCCGCTACAGCCACGAGTCGCTGCAGTCGCTCGTCGCGGACACGGGCATCGAGTACAACCGCCTGCAGAAGGGCATCCTGCACTTCTTCGGCAGCGAGGCCGACTTCGAGGCCGGCGCGCAGGGCGCCGAGATCATGCGCCGCCACGGCGTCGACCGCCGCGTGCTGAGCCGCGACGAGGTGCTGGCGATCGAGCCCGCGCTGCGTTCGGCGCAGCATGCGGTGTTCGGCGGCACCTACACGCCGAGCGACGAATCCGGCGACGCGCGCGTCTTCACGCAGGCGCTGGCGAAGCTGGCCGAGAAGCGCGGCGCGCAGTTCCTGTGGAATCACGACATCGTGACGCTGCAGCCGCAGGGCGGCGCACAAGGCAACGAGATCGCCGGCGTGCAGATCCAGTCGCGCGAGACCGGCCAGACGCAATGGTTGAAGGGCGACGCCTATGTCGTGGCGCTGGCGTCGTACGCGCCGGCGCTGACCAAGTCGCTGGGCGAGCACCTCAACATCTATCCGGCCAAGGGCTACTCGGCCACGCTGCGGCTGAAGAAGCCCGAGCAGGCCAGCACCGTCAGCCTGCTGGACGACGCGCGCAAGATCGCGATCTCGCGCCTGGGCGACTTCGTCCGCATCGCCGGCACGGCCGAGCTGGTGGGCCTGGACACGAGCCTGGACAGCCCGACCTCCAAGGTGCGCTGCGAATCGCTGGTGCGCCGCTACGAGGAGTTGTTCCCCGGCGTCGCCGACCTGTCCGAGCCGAACTTCTGGACCGGCCTGCGCCCGAGCACGCCGACCAACGTGCCCTACATCGGCCGCAGCCAGAAGGCGTCCAACCTGTGGATCAACGCCGGGCACGGGACGCTGGGCTGGACGCACGGCGCGGGCTCCGGCCGCGCGCTGGCGGAACTGATGAGCGGGAAACGTCCGGAACTGGACTTCGGCTTCTACGGCGACGCGCTGCCCGCCAAGGCGGTCCGCAACTTGCAACCGGCCTGATCCGACCGAACCCCTGACGGCGTCATCCGGGCGCCCGAACCCCTGAAACCAGGGCGCGGCTAGAATCCGCGCCCTTTTCGCATTTCCGCCGCGCCGCCATGTCCTCTCCGCTTTCCGACCTGCCGCGCGATTTCTGCGCCATCGACTTCGGCACCTCCAATTCGGCGGTCGCCGTGCCCGACGCAGGGCGCCCCGGCGCCATGCGCCTGGTGCCGCTCGAAGACGGCAAGGTGACCATGCCGACGGCGGTCTTCTACTTCGCCGAGGGCCGCCACGACGCCGACGGCCCGCCGCGCGCCTTCGGCCGCGCGGCCATGAGCGCCTATGTCGAGGGCACCGACGGCCGGCTGATGCGCTCGATGAAGAGCATCCTCGGCTCCAGCCTGATCGATCAGGTCACCGACGTCGGCGGCGGCCGCGGCGTGAAGTACATCGACATGCTCAGCGGCTACCTCAAGCGTCTGCGCAAGCAGGCCGGCGCGTCCGACGCCGGCGGCCACGAGCCCCGCCGGGTCGTGCTGGGCCGGCCGGTCTATTTCGTCGACGGCGAGCCCGAGCGCGACGCGGCGGCGCAGGCCTCGCTGGCCGCGGCCGCGCGGGCGGTCGGCTTCGAGGACGTGCATTTCCAGTTCGAGCCGATCGCCGCCGCGTTCGACTTCGAGCAGCAGGCCGATCGCGAGCAGCTCGTGCTGGTCGCCGACATCGGCGGCGGCACGTCGGACTTCTCGATCGTGCGTGTCGGCCCCGACCGCGCGAAGCGGTTGGACCGCCGCGACGACATCCTCGCGAGCCACGGCGTGCACATCGCCGGCACCGACTTCGACCGCCACATCGAGCTGACCGGCATCCTGCGCGAATTCGGCTATCGCGCGCTCGGCCCCGCCAAGCCGGGCCAGACGCCGCGCGAGGTGCCCAGCGGCGTCTATTTCGATCTCGCCACCTGGCACCTGATCAACACCTGCTACAGCCCGCAACGCGTGCTGGAGCTGCGCAACATGAAGGGCTTCTACGGCGACCCGCGCCATCACCAGCGGCTGATGACGGTGCTGGACGAGCGGCTCGGCCACGAACTGGCGAACCGCGCGGAAGACGCCAAGATCGAAGTCGCCGGCGGCGGCGATTGCATGATCGACCTGCAGCTGATCGAGTCCGGCCTGACGGTGCCGCTCTCCGAAGCCGTGGCGCTGGAATCGCTGCGCGGCGACATCGAGCGCATCGCGCAGGCGGGCCGCGAGACCGTCGAGCGCGCGGGGTTGAAGCCGTCGGACATCGACGCGCTGTACTTCACCGGCGGCTCGACCGGCCTGACCGTGCTGGCCGATCGCATCGCGGCGGACTACCCCGACGCCAAGACGGTGCGCGGCGACCGTTTCGCGTCGGTCGCGACCGGTTTGGGCCTGCATGCGGCGCGTCTGTTCGCTGCGTGATTCGGACGTGAGGCCGCAGGCCTGAAACCTCGGGATCACCCCGAGGGCTGACGTCGGACATCGGGGGAGGGCGCTGCTAGATTGCCGCCTTCCCCTGTCTTCACGGTGTCGACACATGCCCAAGCCTCGCGCCTCGTCGCTGATCCCGCTGATTCCGCTGACCCTGTCCCTGTCCGCCGCGTTCGGTGGTCTTTCCGCGATCGCGGCACCGGCGGAAGAGGCCGCGTCGACCTCGGCCCTGACCTCCGCGGCGACCCTGGCACAGATCTACCAGCAGCCGTCCGAGGCGATCCGCGCGGTGCTCGACGCCAAGGCCCTGCCGGTCTATCAGGTCTCGCCGGACCAGCGCACGCTGGCCATCATCGTCAACCGCAAGTCCCGTGCGATCGTCGAGCTGGCCCGGCCCGTGCTGCGTCAGGCCGGGCTGCGTTACGACCCGGCCACCGACAGTCCGCAACTGATCACGACCATCGAGTCGCTGTCGCTGCGACCGCTCCAGAACGGCGCGAGCGGCGTGGCACGTCCCGTCGTGCTGCCGACGGGCGGCGCGTTCCATCACCTGCGTTTCTCGCCGGACGGCAAGCGCTTCCTGCTGAACCGTCGCACGGACACGGCCGTCGAGCTGTGGGTCGGCGACGTCGCGACGGGCAGGCTCAAGGCGGTGCCCAGGCTCAAGCTGCACACGATGCTCGAGAACGACGTCGTGTGGCTCAACGACCATGAGCTCGTCACGCTGACCGTGCCGGCCAGGCGCGGTCCGGCGCCGACCTTCGCCGCGCCGTCGGGGCCGTCGATCCAGGAATCCATCGCGCGCAACTCGCCGGAGCGCACGCAGCAGGACCTGCTGACCAATGCGCAGGAGGCGGCCGTCTTCGCGCATCACGCGACCTCGCAGCTGGCGCGCATCGACCTGAACTCCGGCGCGGTGCGGCCGGTCGGCGAGCCCGCACTCTTCAGCCATCTCGAAGCGCTCGGCACGCCGGGTCAGGTCTTGACGATGCGACTGCTGCCGCCGTTCAGCTACCAGGTGGGCTGGGACGACTTCGCGGCCCAGGCCGAGGTCCGCGGCGTCGACGGCAAGGTCGCGTCCATCGGCAAGGTGAAGCTGAAGGAGGGCGTGCCGGTGGAAGGCGTGATCACCGGCCCGCGCAACTTCTTCGCGTCGCCCGGCGCGGACGGCGCGGTGTACTGGGTCGAGGCGCTGGACGGCGGCGACAACCGCGCCCAGGTGCCTCATCGCGACCGGCTGATGCGCCTGGACGCGCCCTACACCGGCGAGGCACGCGAGGTGCATCGCGTGCCGCAGCGGCTCTCGCGGCTCGAGTTCCTCGAAGGCGGCAGGCAGGCGCTGGTGCAGGACTTCGACCTGGCGAAGATGCGCACGTCGACGGCGCTCGTCGCCATGGACGGGGCGTCACCGGCGCAGTCGCTGATCGAGCGCTCCGTGCGGGACCGCTATCGCGACCCCGGCACGCCGGTCCATCGCATGCAGTCGACGGGACGCGCGGTGGTGCGACTGGACGGCGATGCGATCTGGTACTTCGGCACCGGCGCGAGCCCGGAGGGCGACAAGCCCTTCATCGACCGGCTCGTGCTGGCGGACAACAGGAAGACGCGGGTGTTCCAGTCCGGCTCCGAGGCCAACGGCGGCGACAGCGCGCATTACGAGCGCCCGCTGGCCGTGCTCGACACCGAAGGCGCGAGCGTCCTGACGGTGCGCGAGAGCGCCAGCGAGCCTGGCAACGTGATGCTGCGCGGCGGCGCGGCGCTCGCGACGGCCCAGGTGCTGACCGAGGCCAAGGATCCCTCGCCGCAACTGCGCGACATCCAGCGCGAGTTCGTCCGCTTCAAGCGCGCGGACGGCGTGGAGCTCTCGTTCTGGCTCTACAAGCCGCCGGGCTACAAGGCCGGCGAGCGCCGCCCGACCTTCGTCTGGGCCTATCCGCTCGAGTACACCGACGCCTCGACGGCGGGCCAGGTGAGCGGCTCCGGCAACCGCTTCAACAGCTTCGCGAACACCAGCCCGCTGATGCTGCTGCTGGACGGCTACGTGGTGCTGATGGACGCGACGATGCCGGTGGTCGGCGATCCGAAGACGGTGAACGACAGCTTCATCGCGCAGATCACGGCCAACGCGCAGGCGGTCATCGACAAGGCGGTGGAGCTCGGCGTCAGCGACCGCGAGCACATGGTCGTCGGCGGCCACAGCTACGGCGCGTTCATGACGGCCAACCTGCTGGCGCACACCCACCTGTTCAAGGCGGGCATCGCGCGCAGCGGCGCCTACAACCGCAGCCTGACGCCCTTCGGATTCCAGAGCGAGCGTCGCACCTACTGGGAAGCGCAGGACGTCTACCAGAAGCTCTCGCCGTTCAACTACGCCGACAAGCTCAAGGAGCCGCTGCTGCTCATCCACGGCGAGGCGGACAACAACTCGGGCACCTTCCCGATCCAGAGCGCGCGGCTGTACCAGGCGCTGGCGGGCACAGGCGGCTCGGTGCGCTACGTGACGCTGCCGTTCGAGTCGCACGGCTACTCGGCGCGCGAGTCGGTGGGTCACACGCTCTGGGAGATGAGCGAGTGGATGAAGCGCCAGGTCGGACCCGGCGCTCCGATTCCTCAGCCCTGAAGGCGGAGCGCCGACGACCTCAGCGCAGGCGACGCGGCGGTGGTCCGCCGCGGCCGCCCGGCCCCCGCGGTGGCCGCCGGGCCGCTGCGGCTTGGACGCGGGAATCGGCCGGGACACGTCGGCCAGCAGCAGGCTGGCGCGCACCAGGCTTTCGACCGCGTCGTCGAGCTCTTCCGGCGGCTCCAGGCTCTCGATTTCCACGAGCAGCGCGTCCGCATCCTCGAGGTCGTCGGGGTCCAGATGCATGTAGAGCTGGGCGAGCGGCTCGGTGAGTTCGGTCTCGTCCAGGTTCATCAGCGCGGGGAACAGGTCCGCGGCGAGCGCGAAGCCGGCGACCCACGGCAGCACGGTCTCGGAGGCCGACGCGTCCTCATCGAGTTCGAAGACCCACGGATCGAACCACTGGCGATCATTGATCGCCAGCCGGAGGTCGTGCTCGCGGCGCTGGACGAGCTGCAGCAGCGGCCGCGCGTCGTAGCGGGCGGGGGCGGGCCGGCCTTCCTCGGAGTCGAGCACCCAGCGCCACCAGTCGGACAGCGGGACGGGCTTGGGCTGCAGGATCACCGCGACCAGGAAGCCGTCGAGCATCGAGACGTCGAGCGGTTCCAGCGGCGCGGGCACCTCGTCGAGCAGGGATTGAAGCTCTTCGAGATCGGCATCGCTCCAGGCTTCGGGCGGCGCGGCGGGCGCCATGGCGGCGGACGGCGCGGGCGGCCCCGATGGCGCAAAACCCTGCTGTGGCCGCGGACCCCGCGACGGCGTGCCGGCCTTGGCGGGTCCCCCGGAAGTCTTCGGGGCGGGCCGGCGAGGCGCGGATTTGTTGGGGTGCTTGGGCGCGGTCATGGATTGTGATTATCCGGGCGGGCCCGTCCAGGCAGGGGGTTCGCCGGTCTTCCGTTCGCCGCCGCACGGAAGTCATGGTCCGGAAGAGGCAAGGCTGGCGAGTTTTTTCGTAATGCGGAGTTGCTCTTACACCTGCTGACCATTTCATGCAGGTATCCCACCTTGAGGGGATGCCGCATGCTCAGGGTTCGCCCTAGAGTTCATCTCACGCCCTCCAACGGCGCGGTCCGCAAGGCCCCGATGGACGGCACCGATCCCAACGACGTCCTTTCTAGGACTTGCAACGCCCGGTCAGCTCTGCTGGTCGGGCGTCCTTTTTGTGGGTCGGTCAAGAGGACCTTTCGCGACGCTACTATCCCGCGCCATGTCCACGCTGATGACTCCGCCTGAACAGGTGCATCTGGCGCCAGTGAGCGCCGACGACGCCGAAGCACTTGTCGCCCTGCGCATCGCTGCCATGCGCGAAAGCCTCGAGCGCATCGGCCGCTTCGATCCCCAGCGTGCCCGAGAGCGTTTCCTGTCGAGCTTCGACCCGGCACGCACGCGCCACATCGTCGTCGACGGACGGCGCGTCGGCTTCGTCGTCACGACGCCGCAGACGGCGTACCTGTCGCTGGACCACCTCTACATCGATCCGGCCAGCCAGGGTCGCGGGCTTGGCGCGGCGGTGCTGGCGGACGTCTTCGAGGAAGCGCGGCGGCTCGGGCTGCCGGTCAGGGTCGGTGCGCTGAAGCAGAGCGACTCGAATCGCTTCTATCAGCGCCACGGGTTCGCGCTGGTCGACGAAGGCGAGTTCGACTGCTACTACCTGCGTCCCGCCGAGACTCTCATCTCGTTGAAGTCCTGGGATGCCTTGACCGATGCCGAACGGCAGGCCGTCTCGGCGCTGTCGGTGACCCAGGAGCAGATCGAATTCGCCGGCAGTGTCGAGCGGGCCATGCAGGTGTGCGATGCCAGCGCGGAGGGCCAGGTGGCCGGGCTGGCGATCGTCGAACAGCCGATCGTCGGCTTCCTCGTCCTGAAGCGCGGCGCGAGCCTGCCCGCCTGGGCGCAGGCGTCGGACGCCGTCATCAGCGCGATGCGGATCGACCTCGCGCACCAGGGCAAGGGCTTCGGCACCTTGGCGCTCCGTGCCGTTGTCGATTGGGTCCGGCAGCAGTGGCCGGAGGCGAGGCGCCTGGTGCTCTCGGTCGACGAAGGGAACACGCCCGGACGGCGTGCCTATGAGAAGGCCGGGTTCATCGACGCAGGCGTGCGTGAGCAGGGCCGCATCGGGTGGGTCCGGTACATGGCCCGGACGCTCGGCTAGGGCCGACGGCAGGCCGGTCGCGGGAAGCGGACGTCAGACCGTCGGCGCGGCTTGATCAGGCTGGACGGCCAGCACCTGGCACGTCGCCAGCAGCGCCCGCAATTGAGCGGCATCCAGTTCCGCCACCAGCCAGGGGCCGTGACCGACGGGATCGATGGTCACCTTCTCCGCCTGCAATGCGCGCCGCAGGTCGGCCAACACCTTCGGACCCGACCTCGCCTTGATGAGCACGCGCACGGTCTGGGTCGGCGTGCGGTCCATGGTGGCGAGCAGCGCCTCGGCGCCTTCGATGCGATCCATCGCGGAACACTCCTGCTGGGAAGCCGCCGGGCGGGCGGCGGAGGCCGCCGTCGCGCCCGGGCCGCCGACCACCGCGCCGCCTTCCCCCACCACCACGGCGGCCATGACCGCCAGGGCGGCGATCAGTCCGACCGGCAGGGGGATGCGGGACAGACGCGGTGACCGGGACTTCATGGCTGCGCCGTGACGATGGTGCTGGTGGCCGGATTGTTGTCCAGCATCACCCAGCCCGGGCAGCTGCTGCCCGAGCACGCCGCGCCGGTCGACCGCCAGATGCGGCCGTTGCCGTGCCGCTGGAACAGGCCGCTCGCGGTCGCCTCGATCTGCACCGTGGCGCCGTTGTTGTCGAGCATCGTCCAGCCCGGGCAGCTGTTGCCCGAGCAGGCCGCACCGGTGGAGCGCCAGATCTTGCCGTCCGCGTGGCGCTGGAACAGACCACCGACATTGGCCGCGATCTCGCGCGCCGCCGGGTTGTTGTCCAGCATCGTCCAGCCGGGGCAGCTGTTGCCCGAGCAGACCACGCCGGTGGAGCGCCAGATCGCGCCGGTGTCATGCAGCTGGAAGAGTTGTCCGCCCGCCGCCGCCAGCGCCTTGGTGTGCGCGTTCTTGTCGAGCATGGTCCAGCCGGGGCAGCTGCTGCCCGAGCAGGCCGTGCCGGTGGACCGCCAGATCGCGCCGGTGTTGTGCAGCTGGTAGAGACGCGTGCCGTCCGCGACGATGTCGACCGCGGCCGGGTTGTTGTCGAGCATCGTCCAGCCCGGGCAGCTGTTGCCGGAGCAGGCGGCGCCCGTCGAGCGCCAGATCTTCCCGTCCGCATGCCGCTGGTAGAGCGCCGTGCCGCCCGCCGCGATCTGCTTGGTCGCGGGGTTGTTGTCCAGCATCTGCCAGCCCGGGCAGGAGGCGCCGCCGCAGCGGATGCCGGTGTAGCGCCAGATCTTGCCGTCGGCATGCAGCTGGTACAGCGCGTTGCCGCCGGCCGCGATCGCGCGTGTGGCGGGGTTCGCGTCGAGCAGCACCCAGCCCGGGCACGCGGTGCCGGAGCAGGCCACGCCGGTATGGGCCCAGATGCGGCCGTTGGCGTGCATCTGGAACAGCATGCCGGCCGACAGCGCGAAGGGCTGCGGCGCCAGCTGGTTGACGGCCGCCTCGATGTTGATCCGGCGGCGCGTGACGCCGTTGCGGCTGTCCGTGATCGCGACGCCCGTCGACTGCAGCGCGCCGAGGATGTCGTTGACGTTGGCGCCCGGCACCATCGAGCGGATCGCGGCGAAGGCGCCCACGACGTGCGGCGTCGCCATCGAGGTGCCGCTCTTCACGCCGAAGCCGCCGCCGGTCACCGACGAGTTGATGCTCGATCCCGGTGCCAGGATGTCGACCAGCGTCGAGCTGTTGGAGAAGCTCGAGATGCCGTCGGTCTTCGTCGTCGATCCCACCGTCACCGCGGTCGAGATGCAGCCCGGCGCGCTGACGCCGGTCGACGCGCCGTTGTTGCCCGAGGCGATCACCGTCGCCACGCGCGCCGCGAGCAGGTCGTCGATGACGTCCTTGCGGGCGTCCGCGTCGCAGGCCGCCGCGTTCACGCCGCCGCCCAGGCTCATGTTGGCCGCGACGATGTTGCGGGCGGCGGCCCGCTCCAGCACGCGCTGCAGGCCGCGGATCTGGTCCGAGGTGAAGCTCAGGATGCAGGGCGAGGCCTTGCCCTGGCTCGCGCAGGGCGTGTTCCCCGGTGAGTCGGTGAAGCGCGAGAACACCTGTATGGCCATGATGCCGGCGTCGGGCGCCATGCCGTTGAAGGTGGTGGCGCCGCTGGCGCGGCCCGCCGCGATGCCGGCCACGTGCGTGCCGTGGTCGCAGCCGCTGATCGCGCAGGCCGCGCCGGAGCCGGCGGCGGTGCTGCTCGAGGCGCCGCCCGGGCACACCGAAGTCGAGTTGTTGGCCGCCGACGTCGTCGAGAAGCAGGCCTCCTCCACCACGCGTCCGGTCAGGAACGGATGGTTGGACTGCACGCCGGTATCGAGGATCGCGACCGTGGTGCCCGCACCCCGGGCGCCGAGCGCCTGGGCCTGCGGCGCCCGCACGAGCGGGCCCGAATCGGCCAGCGTCGTCGGCACCGGGACGTCCTCGGTGAGTTCGGCCACCTCGCCGTTGGCGACGAGCGCGTCCAGCTGCGCGGCGTCCACCTCCATCACCACCAGCGCGGTGTCCGGCAGGCCTGCCACGGCCTCCGCACCGCGCGCCCGCAGACGCAGCACCAGCTGGTCACGCGCGACGCGGATGGCGGGCGTTTCGCCCAGGGCGCGCAGCGGCTCGGCGCTGACGCCGTCGCCGGTCGCGAGGGCGGACAGCCTGGCGATCACGCGCACCTTGCGCGGCGACTGCAAGGCCTTCGCCCGCAGCGCGGCATAACCGGCCACGCGCAGGGTCTCCCCCGTGCGCAACTGCACGCCCGGCACCAGGTCGGCGTCCGGCTTGAGGGTTTGTGCCGCGGCCGGGTTCATGCCCAGCAGGGCGGCGGTTGCACCGCACAGGGCCGCCCAGGCGGCCATGCGACGACGCATCGTTGACAACGAATTCATACCTGTCTCCTGACGGCCAACATCGACCGCCCGGGGCGACTTTCGGCGGCGGCGCCGCGCAAAAAACTGTCGCTCTAGGGATGACTGCCCCCATGGGAGGGAGGTGGAGGCCCCACGGGTAAGGGGTAGCTCCCCACTGTGGGGGAGGCCGGTCAATACCCCTCGCGCATGACTCCCTTGAGGTGGTCGATCAGCAGGCGCACCCCTTGTGGGGTGTGGCTGCTCCACGGGTGGATCGCGTAGATCGCATCGCCGAAGAAACCGACTGCGCGCCAGTCGGGCAGCACCTCGACCAGCTGGCCCTCCCGCATCGCGTCCCGTGCGCTGAAGTCCGGCAGCAGCGCGATGCCGAGGCCTGACAGTGCCCCGTCCCGCAGCACCTCGCTGTTGCTCGCGCGGACGTGGCCCTGGACCGGCACGCGGATGCGCTCGGGCTCCGCATCACCGTCGCGCCGTTCGAAGAACCACTGCGCCGGCCCTGGCCGCAGGTAGGGCAGGCAGCGGTGTCGCGCCAGTTCCGCCGGATGCTGCGGAACGCCGGCCTGCTCCAGATAGGCCGGACTTGCCGTGAGCAACGCGCGTGAGCCGCAGAGCCTGAAGGCCACATGCGTCTCCGGCGGCGCACTGGTGTGCCGGATCGCCAGGTCGAAGCCCTCCTGCGCCAGCGGCACCAGCCGGTCCGACAGGTCGAGTTCGATCCGCAGTTCCGGATAGCGCTCGAAGAACGCCGGCAGCGCCGGGGCCACGTGTTGCCTGCCGAGCGCCACCGGGGCGGTCACGCGCAGCAGCCCGCGCGGTGCGCCCGCGGCCTCGCGCGCTTCGCTCAGGCTGCGGCTCAGCAGCGCGAGACCCGGCTCCGCCTGTTCGACGAGCCGCGATCCCGCCTCGCTGAGACGCACCGAACGCGTCGTGCGCTGCACCAGCTGCTGGTCGAGGTGCCGTTCCAGCTCCGCCACCCGCTGGCTGATCGCCGCCTTCGACAGGCCCAGACGCTGCGCCGCCTTGGTGAAGCTGCCGAGCCGCGCCACCGCGATCAGCGCCTGCAGCTGGGACCACAGCAACTCATCCCGTGCGTCGCCCCGGAGGGGCGCGGAGCCTGCGGCTTCCTGCGGCGCCGCAAGCGTGGTCGCTGCAGACACCCCGGTACCCAGGGCCGAAGGGGAAAGGGGGCGGGAGGGGGAACGGCGGGTCATGATTGTTCAGTCTATCGAACAATGTGGTTGGCGATCTGGGCTAGGCAGGGGAGGGGGCGGTGCCTAGACTCGTTCCCACCCCAACAGGTCCGCGCGGCAGCGAGGGCCCCAGAAGCAGGAGACCGCCGTGACCTCGTCCGCCAACGCCCCCGCCGCCTTCACCGACGGTGCCGACATCACCCATTTCATCGCCGGCGAGCGGGTGCCGGCCACGTCCGGCCGCAGCCAGGCGGTCTTCAATCCGGCGACCGGGCAGGTGGCGCGGCAGCTCCAGCTGGGCAGCGCCGACGACGTGAACACCGCCGTCGCCGCCGCGCAGGCCGCGTTCCCCGCCTGGGCGGACGCGCCACCGCTGCGCCGGGCGCGCGTGATGTTCAAGTTCCTCGAGCTGCTGAACCAGCACCGCGACCGCCTCGCCGCGATGATCACCGCCGAGCACGGCAAGGTCTTCACCGATGCGCAGGGTGAAGTGAGCCGCGGCATCGATGTCGTCGAATTCGCCTGCGGCGTGCCGCAGCTGCTCAAGGGCGACTACACCGAGCAGGTCTCCACCGGCATCGACAACTGGACCACGCGCCAGGCGCTGGGCGTGGTCGCCGGCATCACGCCGTTCAACTTCCCGTTCATGGTCCCGATGTGGATGGCGCCGCTGGCCATCGCGACCGGCAACGCCTTCATCCTCAAGCCCAGCGAGCGCGATCCGTCGCCCAGCCTGGCCATCGCCGAGCTCTTCAAGCAGGCCGGCCTGCCCGACGGGATCTTCCAGGTCGTGCAGGGCGACAAGCAGGTGGTCGACGCGCTGCTGCACCATCCCGACGTGCGGGCGCTGAGCTTCGTCGGCTCCACGCCGATCGCGCAGTACATCTACGAGACGGGCGCCCGCAACGGCAAGCGGGTGCAGGCGCTCGGCGGCGCGAAGAACCACATGGTCGTCATGCCCGACGCCGACATCGACCAGGCCGTCGATGCGTTGATCGGCGCCGCCTACGGCTCCGCCGGCGAGCGCTGCATGGCGATCTCGGTCGCGGTGCTGGTCGGCGACGTCGGCGACCGCATCGTGCCGCTGCTGGCCGAGCGCGCGAAGGCGCTCAAGATCAAGAACGGCATGGCGCTCGACGCCGAGATGGGGCCGATCGTCACGCGCGAGGCGCGCGATCGCATCGAGGGCACCATCGCCCACGGCGTCGAGGAAGGCGCGACGCTGGTCGTCGACGGCCGCGGCCATCGCGTCGACGGACTGCCCGACGGCTTCTTCACCGGCGGCACGCTGTTCGACAACGTGCAGCCGACGATGCGCATCTACAAGGAAGAGATCTTCGGCCCGGTCCTCGCCTGCGTGCGGGTCAAGGATTTCGGCGAGGCGCTGGACCTCGTCAACGCGCACGAGTTCGGCAACGGCGTCGCCTGCTTCACCAGCGACGGCAATGTCGCCCGCGAGTTCGCGCGTCGCGTGCAGGTCGGCATGGTCGGCATCAACGTGCCGATCCCGGTGCCGATGGCCTGGCATGGTTTCGGCGGCTGGAAGAAGAGCCTCTTCGGCGACATGCACGCCTACGGCGAAGAGGGCGTCCGCTTCTACACGAAGCAGAAGAGCGTCATGCAGCGCTGGCCCGCCAGCATCGCCAAGGGCGCCGAGTTCGTGATGCCGACGAGCAAGTGAGCGGTGCGGCGGCATGACCTCGCTGGCGGGATCCGTCCGCGAATGATGTCCCCAGGCAACTGATGCCCACGCGATGCTCGGCGTTCTGCCGGGATCGCGTCGATGTTGGGCTAACCTTGCCGGATGTTTCCGCATGGTGTCCCCTCTTCCGATCCCACCTCCGCGGCTGCCTTCGACGGCCTGCCGCTGAGCGAGCTGCTTGAGCGCGCGCGTCTCGCGCAGCAGCAGGCGCGGCTCGACGACGGCGTCGTGCTGGCCGATGCGATCTGGACCCGCGCCGATGCCGAGGGCTTCATCAACGAGCAGGCCGAGGCCGGCAAGCTGCGCAGCTTCTTCCGGCTGCGCATGGGCGACCTGCCCGGCATGCTCGACGTCGGCGAGCGCGCGCTGCGCCTGATGCGTCCGTTGGGCGCCAGCCCCGCGATGTGCGAGCTGCTGCGCTGGATGAGCCTCGCGGCCTGCGAGCTCGGCGCCTACGAACAAGGACTGGCCTGCGCGCATGAGGCGCTGAAGCTCGCCGGCGAGCTCGGCGACGTGCGGCTGCACGCCGTCGCGCTGAACGGGCTCGGCGCCTGCTTCGAGCGCATGGGCGACCCGTGGCAGGCCGAGCGCCTGATGAGCGAGGCCGCGGGCCTGCTCCGCACCAACGCCACGCCGTTCGAACGCGTGGTCACGCTGACCAACCTGTGCACCGTCGCCATCGGCGCCTACCACCTGCAGCGCGACGGCGCCGCACCGGAGCAGGCGACGCGCACGCTCGAACGCGCGCTCGAACTCGCCCGCGAAGCGCGGCCGCATTCGCTGCAACTCGCCGACCGCTACGGCATCGCGCTGACCGCCTCCAACTTCGGCGAGGTGCTCCTGTTGATGGGGCGTCTCGACGAAGCCGAGCCGCTGCTGACGGAGGCTCGCGACGAGTGCGTGCGAGCGGGCTTCCGGCTGCTGGATTGGCGCCTGCGCTGCATGCTCGCCGAGCTGCAACTCGCGCGTGGCCAGGCCACCGCCGCCTGGCAGCAGTTGCAGGCCCTGCGCGACGAGACCGAACAGGGCGCGAGCGGTCACGTGCCGGCCACGCCCGCGACACCCATCGCGCCCACCACGCCCACCACGCCCACGACGCCGGGGCATCCCCCGCTGAGCGACGTCCCGCTGTTCCTGCGCGTGCGCCTGCACCAGGCCAGCTATCGAGCCGCGAAGGCGCTCGCGCTGCTGGGACCGTCGCTGTTCCACCTCGAGCAGGCGCGCACGCTGGAGCGTCGCCGTGCGGTCTCCCAACTGATGGCGCAATCGCAGTACTTCGTCTCGCGCATGGAGGCGGAATTCGCTGCCGACCCGGCCAGCGTCGCCGCACGCGATGCCGCCGAGTTCAAGGATCCGCTGACGGGTCTGGGCAACCGTCGCTGCCTGGAGGCGCGCCTGCCGCCGCTGCTGCGCACGGCGGAGCAGGAATCCCGGCCGCTGACCGTCGCCCTGATCGATGCCGACGGCCTGCGCAACATCAACGAGCGCCACGGTCACGAGATCGGCGACCGTGTGCTGCAGGAACTCGCCGAACTGCTGCGCGAGAACACGCGCGGTTCCGACCTGCTGCTGCGCTGGAGCGGCGAGGAGTTCCTCGTCGTGTTCCCCGACACCATCGCGGACCGCGGCTTCGAGGTCTGCGAGCGCATCCGCGCCAGCGTCTCGGTGCATCCGTGGAACGAGCTCGCGCCGGGCCTGGACGTGACGCTGAGCATGGGCCTGGCGAGCGCGCCGCCCTACGCGACCGATCTCCTCATCGCGCGCGCCAGCGCCGCCGTCGACCGCGCGAAGCACCTCGGCCGCAACCGCGTCGCCCTGGCTTGACCCGGCCACGCTGCCGCGCGGATCTCTTCTCGCCGAGATCAACGACTCCCACTGGGGCCGGCATGGGGCTTGGAGTCCCTGGAGGGGCGCCCCACGCCCCGTGGAGAGCCCGCGCTTGGCCCGCGCTTGGGATTCGAACGAGGCCCGGCCTGAAGACCGCACAAGGTGACAGGTTTTGCCTCAGCCCCTCTCGAGACTGTTTCTACAATGAGAACAGTTCTCATCTGGCAGGTAAATCCCTGTCGATGAGCGTCCAGCCAGCCTGATCTTCCGCTCCATCGCGCCCGGCAACGCCTGTTGCCCGCGTCGCGCGACCCCGGAGCCGATCCCGCAAGCCTTCGTCCTCCACCTCCCTCCCCGGGGCTGGTGCGCTTGCGCGCGCCGGTATGCGGGCTCACGCCTGCTCGATGCTGCTCTTTCCCATGTCACGCTCCTCCCGAACCCCTGTCGCGGCCGCCGTCGCGTTCCTCCTGTCCGCCGGTGCCGCCGTGGCCCAGTCGACGCCGGTGCCTGCCCACGATGCCGATGCGCCGGACGCGCAGGCGGCCGAGGCCGCCGCTGAATCCTCCGGCGAAGGCGCGACCCGCGCCGACCGCCGTCGCGCGCTCGACCGCGTGACCATCAGTGCCGCGCGCAAGAAGCTCGAAGGCGCGAGCACGCGCCTGCCGCTGACCGCGCGCGAGACCCCGCAGTCGATGAGCAGCCTCGACGCGAGCCGCCTCGAGAACGAGACGCTGATCAGCATCAACGACGTGATGCAGAACATCACCGGCGTGAACGTGTCGTTCTACGACACGCAGCGCCCGCTCTATTTCGCGCGCGGCTTCCAGATCACCGACTTCCAGATCGACGGCGTGCCGACCTACAGCGGCGGCACGCAGCAGGAGTACGACACGGTCTTCTACTCCCGCATCGACGTCGTGCGCGGCGCCAACGGCCTGACCACCGGCGCCGGCATTCCGTCCGCGACGGTCAACATGATCCGCAAGCGGCCGGAGAAGGTCTTCTCGGCCTACGGCGGGCTGGTGATGGGCTCGAACGATTTCCACCGCGTCGAGGCCGACCTCAACACGCCGATCACCCGTGATGGCCGCGTGCGCGCGCGCCTGATCGCGTCGGCACAGGAGAAGGACGGCTACCGCGACCGCCACAGCGAAACCAAGACCGCCTTCATGGCGACGGTCGAGGCCGACCTGACGGACAGCACGACGCTGACGCTCGGCTACCAGGACCAGAACAACGTGCCCAAGGGCCCGATCTGGGGCACGATCCCGCGCTTCGCCTCGGACGGCTCGCTGGCCGGCCTGCCGCGCGAGACCAGCTTCTCGCCGCCGTGGACGCGCTGGTCGCGCCACAATGGCACGGCCTATGCGCAGCTCGAGCAGAAGCTGGGCGGCGACTGGACCTTGAAGGCCATCGCCAATCACAGCGAGGGCAACACCTTCAGCCTGCGCACCTATGCCAGCGGGTATCCGGATCCGAAGACCGGCGCGGGGCTCAAGCTGCTGGCGGCCGTCGGCAAGAGCTGGGAGAAGCGCGACAGCCTCGACCTCTACGCCTCGGGCACGCTCGACCTGTTCGGACGCAGGCACGATCTGGTGATCGGCGCCAACGGCGTGAAGACGACCACGACCACGCCGACGCTGACCTCGGTCGCCTCGTGGAGCTACAACATCCCCGACATCCGGACCTGGGACGGCAACGCGCCCGCGCCGACCTTCAGCGCCACCGGCGCGAAGCGCGTCGCCGAGACCGAGCAGAGTGGCGTCTTCGCGATGGGCCGCTGGAAGCTGCTGGAGCCGCTGTCGCTGATCACCGGCGCACGGCTGAGCTACTGGAAGACCGGCACCGACGCGTTCAATGCGGCCGGCAACTTCACGGCCCGGACCGGCGCGTACAAGGTCACCGACGAGGTGTCGCCGTACTTCGGCGTCGTCTACGACCTCACCGAGGCCGTCTCGTTCTACGCCAGCTACACCGACCTGTTCAAGCCGCAGAACTACAAGGACAAGAACGACAACCTGCTGGCGCCGGTCCGCGGCAGCAACACCGAGTTCGGCCTCAAGGGCGAGTTCCTCGACAAGCGCCTGGCGGTATCGGCCGCGGTGTTCGAGGCCAAGCAGGACAACTACGCGGTGCGCGACTCGTCGGTGCCGGAAGGCACGCTGCCGGACGGCGGCTCCGCGTACATCGGCGTCAATGGCACGAAGACCAAGGGCTTCGAGGTCGACGTCGCCGGTCAGCTGGCGCCCGGCTGGACCCTGAACGCGGGCTATGCCAACACGCGCATCACGCGCAATGCGCTGGACCTGATCTATGCGAACCTGCCGCGCCACACGGTGCAGCTCAGCACCAGCTACCGGCTGCGCGGCGCGTGGGAGCGGCTCACCGTCGGCGCCGGGGTGAACGCCCAGAGCAGCGTCGCGGGCTACGGCATTCCGCATCCGACGCTGGGCACGGTGACCGTCACGCAGGGCAGCTACGTGCTGTTGAACCTGCATGCCAACTACCAGCTGAACGACCACTTCAGTCTGGGCCTGTCGGTCCGCAACGCGCTCGACAAGACCTACTGGGCCAACCTCGACTATCCCAACTACGGGGATCCGCGCAGCGTGATGCTGAGCGTGCGCGGCCGGTTCTGACGCGGCGACCCGGCGGGGCGCCGGGTCGCACCGCTCCGGCGGAATGGCTCAGCGCGCCGGTCGTGGCGCCGGCTCCAGCTCCACCGCCTGCACCACGTTGCGCCCCTGACCCTTCGCCCGGTAGAGCGCCTGATCGGCCCGCTTGAGCACCTCGGCGGCGCTGGCGTCCTCGGGGGCGGACTCGGCGATGCCGAAGCTCGCCGTCAGCGGCCAGGCCTGACCTTCCCACGTGAACGGGTGCTCCGCGAGCAAGGCCCGCATCCGCTCCGCCACCAGCGCGGCACCGGCGATGCCGGTGTCGGGCAGCAGCGCGCAGAACTCCTCGCCGCCCAGGCGGGCGAAGCGGTCCACCTCGCGCAGGCAGGGCCGCAGCAGCGCCACGAGCGACTTCAGCGCCGCGTCGCCGGCCGGGTGGCCGAGCGTGTCGTTCAACAGCTTGAACCGGTCCATGTCCAGCAGCACCAGCGCATAGCCATGACCGCGCATCTGGCGCGCGTGTTCGAGGTCCACCGCCTCGGACAAGGCCCGGCGGTTGATCGCGTCGGTGAGTGGATCGCGCTCGGTCAGCCGGCGGATCTCCAGCACCAGCTTCATCAGCAGCAAGAAGGCGATCCAGCCGTTGATCAGCAGCGCCAGCACCAGCGAGGCCCACAGCCACGCGAGGTTGAAGGCGCTGGCCACGTCGATGTCCTCGGTGCGGCCCGGCGCGAGCGCCGCCTCCAGCGGGCGCGAGAGCAGCAGCAGACCGACGACCACCAGCGGCGAGGCCAGCAGCAGCGCCGCGCGCACATGGAGCCCGCGCGCCCGCATCAGCCGCCAGGCATCGACGGCCGCCAGCAGCGCGAGCACGCACATCGTGCCGAAGAGGATCAGCTTGTGCGGCAGCGTTTCCGGCCCGTGCGTGAAGAGCGCGGTGAGCAGGCCGACGCCGATGATCACGAACAGCGTGGCGCGCCACGGCGCCGGCCGGTCGCCGACCAGCGGGACCGTCACGCGGATGAAGCCGAAGGCGGCCACCGACAGGAAGTCCGACCAGCCGTAGGTCATCCGCGGCACCAGGCCGAGCGCGTCGTGCAGCAGGAAGGACGCACCGAGCGCCCCGTTCGCGGCGGCGACGCTCGCGCAGGCCCAGGGCGACTCGCGCAGGCCCACCGCCATCATCAGCCAGACCGTCGCCGCGACGCCGAACAGCACCACCAGCGCGGCGATCAGCGAGACCGGGTCGGCGACGGGCAGCATCAGGCGAACTCCGCCTCGCCGGCGGCGCTGAGCACGCGGTTGCGTCCGCGCGCCTTGGCCGCGTACATGGCCGCGTCGGCCCTCGACAGCGCGCCGTGGCCGTTGGCGTCGCCCGACCGCATCGTCGCCACGCCGAAGCTCGCGCTGATCGGCCAGATCTTGTCGCCCCAGGCCAGCGGCTGCCGCTGCAGCAGGTCACGCAGCCGTTCGGCGACCAGCAGCGCGCCGTCGAGGTCGGTGTCGGGCAGCAGCACCGCGAACTCCTCGCCCCCCAGGCGGCCGATGCAGTCCGCATCGCGCAGCGTCTCGCCGAGCACGGCGGACAGATGCTGCAGCGCGGCGTCGCCGCCGGCATGACCGAGTTCGTCGTTGATGCGCTTGAAGTGGTCGACGTCCAGCACCAGCACGGCGTTGCGCCGGCCCCGGTCGGTCCGCGCCTGCATGCGGGCGAGGTGCTCCTCCAGCGCGCGGCGGTTGAGCAGGCCGGTCAGCGCGTCGCGCCGCATCAGGTGGCGCACCCGCGCGATCAGGCGCTGGATGACGAGTGCGATCAGCCCGGTGGCCATGGTCACGTCCACGACGAGGATCAGCATGACCAGCGGCACGTTGGTGCCGGGTCCCGCCAGGACGTACGCCGGAGAGAGCCAGCCGAGCAAGGTCGCCGTGCGCCAGATGCAGACGATGGCGAAGGCCACGAAGGGCAGGACCAGGACGCTGGTGAGCGCGATGCGGAAGCCCGTGCCGATGGCCACGTCGCGCGCCGCCATCAACGCCAGCACGCCGACGATGAAGTTGGAGAAGGCGCGGGCCCGGTCGGGATCCGGATCGCCGGCGGTGCAGGCGACGGCGACGACGCCGAGCAGGACGATGGCGATGATGTCGCGGGCGTTGTCGCGATCCCGCGTGAGGGCGCGGGCGCCCGCGGTGAGGAAGCCGGCGGCGACGAGGTCCAGCGGCAGGCCGACCAGCCGCTCCATCGACGCCGGCAGCGCGGGCCACCAGCTCAAGGCGAGCAGGCCGTGATGGGCGGAGATCCGACGCGACGCGCGCGGCGCGATGCGCAGCACATCGCCGAGCGCGAGCCAGACGACACACGCGACGGCGTCGATCACGGCGATCACCATCAGCAGCGTGGCGGCGTCGAGCGGCGGCATGCGGACCATCATCGCAAAGCGGTGTCGCGCGCACAATCGCGCGCATGACGAATGATGTCCCTGACTCCGAGGGGGCCGCTCCCCCGCCGCGACGATCCATGCCACCGATCGCCCGGTCACGCTGATCACCGGCGCGGGCCGCGGCATCGGCGCGGCGACCGCGCTGCTGCTGGCGCCGGCTGACCGGCCTGGTGAACAACGCCGGCATGGTGGGGCGCATGGCCTCGCTGGCGGGCCTCACGCCCGATCGCATCCGGCGCGTCTTCGAGGTCAACGTCTTCGGACTGATCTATTGCACGCAGCAGGCCGCCGCGCGGATGAGCACCGCGCACGGCGGACGCGGCGGCGCGATCGTCAACCTGTCGTCGCGCGCGGCGCAGCGCGGCTCGGCGAACCTCTATTCGGACTACGCCGCCAGCAAGGGCGCGGTGGACACGTTGACGCTGAGCCTCGCGCACGAACTGATCGGGCAGGGCATCCGGGTGAACGGCGTGCGCCCCGGGATCATCGAGACCGATATCCATGCCGACAGCCTCCCCGCGGAGACGCTTCCCGCGCTGCTGGCGGAGGCGGCAAAGGGCATTCCCATCGGCCGGCTCGGCCGCGCGGAAGAGATCGCCGAGGCGATCGCCTGGCTGATGTCCGACGCGGCGAGCTTCACCGTCGGCGCCACGCTGGACGTGGCCGGCGGGCGCTGAGACCGGCTGGACCGCCCCCGCCGGAGCGCGGCCATCACGGCGCGCCGGGCGCGGATCGCCCGTGACGCCCGGCGACCGCTCAGCGCCGTTCAGCGCCGTTCGACCAGGATCGGCGTCAGCGCCATCGACGTCCGGACGCGGTCCGCGGCAGCGCGGGCATCCTCGCGGCTCGCGAACGGGCCGGCCTGCAGCCGGTGCAGGTTCTTGTCCTTGAAGATCGTCAGCATCGGCGCGAGCTCCTCCATGCCGCGCGTGAAGCGCTCGCGCAGCTGCTCGGCGCCTTCCATGCGCGAGAACGCGCCGAACTGCAGCCAGTAGCCCTGGGCCGCCGCGGCGATCTTCAGCGCGGGCACCGGCGCCTGGGAATCGGTCGCGGCGATCGCACCGGCCGTGGCGACCGCCATCGCGTCGGCCTTGGACTGGCCTGACGGCGGCAGGTCGCTGCCGGGCGGCAGGGCCGTGATGGGAATCGGCGTCATCCCCGCGTCGGTCGTCGTCGCGGACGTGGGCGCCGTGGAGGTCGAGCCGGACGGGGCGTTGGGCGAGGCGGAGGTGGTGGGGCGATCCGCCTTGGCGACCGGCGGGATCACCGGCGTCGGCAGCGGCACCTGTGCCGGCACCGGCGTGACCGGCGGACGCAGTTGCGCGGTGGTCGTCAGGTCGGGCGCGCCGCTGGGCGTGGCCGCCGCATAGACGGGCGTGTCCGGCGCGACCTTCGGATCGGGCGACAGCGTGTCGCGGTCGCGCGTCCACGCGCCGGTGCGGATGTCCTCGTAGGTGATGCGCTCGATCTCCACCGGCGCCACGCCGTTGAGCACGTCCAGCTTGAGCGCGGCGGTGTAGCTCAGGTCGATGATGCGGCCCTTGTGGAAGGGGCCGCGGTCGTTGATGCGCACGATGATCTCGCGGCCGTTCTTCGGGTTGCGGACGCGGGCGTAGCTGGGGATCGGGATGGTCGCGTGCGCGGCCGTCATCGCGTACATGTTGTAGATCTCGCCGCTGGAGGTCGGCTTGCCGTGGAACTTGCGGCCGTACCAGGAGGCCAGGCCCTTCTGCACCAGCGGCTTGTCCTCGGCGATGGGCTCGTAGCGTTCGCCGAGCACCTCATACGGCTTGTTGGGGCCGCCCTTGCGGATGGATTCCAGCCTGGGCACGGCATCCGGGACCTTCTTGAGGTCGGGCGGGACGACGGCGTCGGGGCCGTCCCGGTCGGGCCAGGAGGAGACCTTGGCGCCGCCGGACGAGGATCGGTTGGAGGAGGGGCCAGGGCTGGCGCAGGCGGCCAGGATCAGGGCACACGTCAGGACGGTCAGGCGCTGACCGGCGGGGCGGGCTTCAAACATGGCCGCAACCCTAGCAATGCGGCGCGGATTTGCCAAGGTTATGCTGCGCGCTCGCTTCTTCCCTTTCATGATCGTTTCGATCGTTACGTCCGCACCGTCATGAGCACCTACATCTTCTCCCCAGCGCCGCAGGCCGCCGTGGCCGTGCGCGGCACCGACGCGCGTTACGCCGTCAGCCGCATCTTCTGCGTCGGCCGCAACTACGCCGCCCACGCCCGCGAGATGGGCAGCGACCCGGATCGCGAGCCGCCGTTCTACTTCACCAAGCCGGCCAGCGCGCTGGCGCCGTCGGGCGGCACGATCCCGTACGCACCGGGGACGAAGAACCTGCACTATGAGATGGAGCTGGTCGTCGCGATCGGCAAGCCGGTGTTCAAGGCGACGCCCGAGCAGGCCGGCGATGCGGTCTGGGGCTACGCCGCCGGACTGGACATGACGCGCCGCGACCTGCAGAACGAGGCCAAGGCCATCGGCCGGCCCTGGGACCTGGGCAAGGGCTTCGAGCACTCGGCGGTGATCACCGAGCTGGTGCCGCGTTCGGAGCAGGGCGACCTGACGAAGGGCGCGATCACGCTGGCGGTGAACGGCGTGGAGAAGCAGCGCGGCGACCTGTCGGACATGATCTGGAGCATTCCGGAGCTGGTGGCCAACCTGTCGCAGTTCTACCACCTGGAGCCGGGCGACCTGATCTACACGGGCACGCCGGAAGGGGTCGGTCCGGTGAAGCCGGGCGACCAGATCACCGGCGTGATCGAGGGCTTCGGCGAGCTGTCGATCACGATCGGCGAGGCCGAGTAACAACGTCAACTAGCAAGTTCAACGAGCGCAAGGCAGAGACCCGCGACGATGTTCGACCACAACGAGACCCTGGACGAGGCCCGCGCGCGCAACATCCGCGATGCGCTGTTCGAGGACGTCGGCGTCAGCGACTGGACCGCGCGGCTGGTGCCGGCGGGCCGGCGCGTGACGGCGCATGTCCGCGTGCGCGAAGCGGCGGTGCTGTGCGGGCGCGACTGGTTCGAAGGCGTGTTCCTCGCGCTGGACGGGTCGTCGCGGATCGAGTGGTCGTATGAAGAGGGCGCCGACATGGCGCCCGACACGGTGGTCTGCCGCATCGAGGCCGAAGGCCGGTCGCTGCTGTCGGCCGAGCGGCCGGCGCTGAACTTCCTGCAGCTGCTCTCGGGCACGGCGACGACGACGCGCGCGCATGCGCGCGCGATCGAGGGCGCCAGCCCGAACCCGCGCGGCTGCGCGGTGCTGGACACGCGCAAGACGCTGCCCGGCCTGCGGCTGGCGCAGAAGTACGCGGTGCGCGTGGGCGGCGGGGCGAATCAGCGCCTGGCCCTCTACGACGGGATCCTGATCAAGGAGAACCACATCGCCGCGGCCGGCGGCGTCACCCAGGCGCTGCAGCAGGCGCAGGCGCTGGAGGCCGGCGTGTCCATCCAGGTCGAGGTCGAGACCCTCGAGCAGCTGCGCGAGGCCTTGAACGCCGGCGCGGTCAGCGTGCTGCTGGACAACTTCAGCGAGCCGATGATGCGCGAGGCGGTGGCGATCGCCGGGGGTCAGGCCTTGCTGGAAGTGTCCGGCGGGGTGGCCATCGACCAGCTGCGCTGGATCGCGGCGACGGGCGTCGACCGCATCTCGGTCGGACGCCTGACCAAGGACGCGAAGGCGGTTGACTATTCGATGCGGGTCGACGGCTGACGCTGACTTCGATATCAGCGACTCCTGCAATTCGGCGCCATATTCGGCGCCGAAGCTCTTTCTGACACTGGCTGTCTTCCCAACCGAAGGAGACAGCAAGTATGGAAACAAGTGATGAAGCGATGGCACCGCGACTGTTCGAAGTCGTCGGGACCTTGCAAGGCAAGTCAGCCAGCCCCGAAGAGCGGATGGATCGGACTGAACGAGCCTCGAAAGCAATGTCGTCGTTTGGCCCCGATCGAATTGCCGCCTTTGTGGAGGAGGTGGTTGCGAGCTGTCCTTACTTTGGTGAGAAGGAGGCATTCCACCTGCAGCGGCTGCTGATGAAGTTGGAGCACTCGACGTCGCGATTCGGTCTGCTGGAGGTGCTCGATCGGTGTGAATCATCTGACTACGACAAGCTTCACCACCTTCTGTCGAGGTGGAGTGCGAGTTCAGCAAAGCTCGTTCTGGATGAGATCGAACAGCGACTAGCGCTCATCAATGAGCTGAGGCAACGAGTCGCGAAGGTGGGGGTGGACGAGCTTCATGAGCTTCAGCCCTTGTTCGAGCGCGGGCTGTGGATGTTTGGGGTCCAACTTGAGTCCGTCGAGTTCACGTCCAACTTGGGCATGTCCCGTGTCCTCCGCCAACTCTTCAAGGACAGCACCGGCAAGGGATCGCGCAACCGGCCCGACTTCATCGCCTTGCCCAACAGCAGCGTTGGCCTGTACGCCAAGCCGTCTTGGGACAAAGAACACGAGGTGAATGGTGTCGGGCAGGTGGTGGTTGTCGAGCTGAAGACGACGGACGTCGCCATCGGAGGCAAGGATGTCGATCAGGCCTGGAAGTACATCAAGGAACTCATGGAGCGCGGATACGTGCGCGTCGGTACTCGAGTAGATGCCTACGTGCTGGGCAATGAGATCGAACCATGTGAGGCGATGGTGGCGAAGAGGGGCGATTCCATCAGCATCGTGCCGATGTTGTACGAGACGCTGCTCACGCGCGCAGAGACGCGGATGCTGGGCCTTGACCGGCATCTCCGCCATGCGCCGTTCATGCTTGCGGCTTGACTGGGCGCCAGATTGGTCGGGCACCTTGCCAGTGCCCGCCACACCAAGCTTGTGCGCAACGGCGGTGCGCGGGTGTCGTTCTGGCTTGCATACAAGACAGATGAGCCTGGGAAGGCAGGGAGTACCCGCGCTGGCACGGAAGCTGCAAAGCCCCGTGCATGGGCATCACCGCCACCGACATCAGCCAACGCATCATCGATGCCGTGCTCGCGCAGAAGCTGGCGCCGGGCACGCGTCTCGGCGAGCAGCAACTCGCGCTGCTCTTCGACTGCAGCCGCACCATCGTCCGTGAGGCGCTGACCCGGCTCGCCGCGCGCGGCATCGTGACCGTCAGCGCGCGCCGCGGCTGGTATCTCATCGCTCCTTCGCGGGACGAAGCCCGTGAAGCCTTCGAGGCACGACGCGTCATCGAGCTCGGCCTGCTGCGCGGCCGACGCTCACTCGACAAACCCGCGCTCACGCGCCTGAAGAAACACCTCGCGCAGGAAAAGGCCGCCCTGCGCGGCGACGACATTGGCGCGCGCAGCTTCCTGCTCGGCGACTTCCACGTCTGTCTCGCCGAATGCCTGGGCAACAGCCTGCTCGCCGACACGCTGCGCGACTACACCGCGCGCACCACGTTGATCGCGATGCTCTACCAGTCGTCGCACGACGCCGCGCAGTCCTGCCAGGAGCACGTCGCCATCGTGGCCGCGCTTGAACAGGGCGATGCCGTCCGCGCCGAGGCGCTGATGGCCGAACACCTCGCCAGCGTGCAGGCCGGATTGCAGCTGGAGACGCAGACCGACGACCCGCTGCACCACCTGCGCCAGGCGCTATCGCCGTTGGCGTCGAGCGCCTCTGCATCGTCTTCCGTCTCATCGACTTCCGCCGCGCCGGCGCGCCGATCGCGCGCACGCACGGCGGCGGTCGACGCTTCCGATTCCGCCCCCGCCCCCTACCTAGGAGCCTTGTTATGAGCCACGCCGTCCGTCCCTCCGTCCGCGCTTTCCTGCCGCGTCGCCTGCTGCTGGCGGCGGGCCTCGGTCTCGGCCTGGGCGTCCTCTCGATGGGCGCGCAGGCGCAGACCGCGCTGGACACCATCACCAAGTCCAAGACCATCAAGATCGCGATCCCGACCGACTACCCGCCGTACGGCTTCGTCGGTCCCGACATGAAGCCGCAAGGCCTGGACGTCGCGATGGCCGAGCTGATCGCCGCCAAGCTCGGCGTGAAGGTCGAGCTGGTGCCGGTCACCAGCGCCAACCGCATCCCTTACCTGCAGACGAAGAAGGCCGACCTCGTCATCTCCACGCTCGGCAAGAACCCGGAGCGCGAGAAGGTCATCGCCTTCAGCTCGGCCTACGCGCCGTTCTATCAAGCGGTCTTCGCGCCCAAGAGCCTCGCAATCAAGAGCTTCGCCGACCTCGCCGGCAAGACCGTCGCCGTGACGCGCGGCGCGATGGAGGACCAGGAGCTCGCCAAGGTCGCGCCCACGACGCTGGAGTTCAAGCGCTTCGAGGACAACAACGCGACCATCGCCGCGTTCGCCGCTGGCCAGACGCAGGTGGTCGCCACCAGCGCCGCCGTCGCCGGCAACCTGATGCAGCGCCAGCCCGGCCTGAACATCGAATACAAGCTGCTGCTCAAGGACAGCCCGTGCTTCATCGGCGTAGCCAAGGGCGAAGACGCCCTGCTCGCGAAGGTCAACGCGATCGTCGCGGCGGCCAAGCAGGGCGGGGAACTCGAGGCGCTCTCCAAGAAGTGGCTGGGCCGCGGCGCGGGCGAGCTGCCGCTCTGAGCGGCGACCTGACCGCACATCGGCATTGATCGCGCGTCGCAGGCACTCCGGGAGCCGTCCATGATCGAGTTCGATTTCGGCGCCGTCCTCGCCGAATGGCCGCTGCTGCTGCGCGGTCTCGCATGGACGGTGGGGCTCACGGTGATCGCCGTGCCGCTGGGCCTGCTGATCGCGACGCTGGGCGCCTGGGCCCGCGCCTGCGGGTCGACGGCGCTGCGGCGCGGCGTCGGCGTCTACGTCGAGCTGCTGCGCAACACGCCCTTCATCGTGCAGCTGTTCTTCGTGTTCTTCGGCCTGCCGGCGCTGGGCGTGAAGCTGTCGCCGGAGGCCGCCTCGCTGATCGCGATGACGCTGAACCTCGGCGCCTACGGCACCGAGATCCTGCGCGCCGGCATCCAGGCCGCGCCCAAGGGCCAGTGGGAGGCGGCGCAAAGCCTGGCCCTGGGCCCGACGCAGGTCTTCACGCGCGTGATCCTGCCGCCGGCCTTCAAGCGCGTGTGGCCGGCGATGACCAGCCAGATCGTCATCGTGATGCTGGGAACGGCCGTGTGCGGCCAGATCTCCACCGAGGAACTGAGCTACGCCGCCAACCTGATCCACAGCCGCAACTTCCGCGCCTTCGAGGCGACGTTCGTCGCGCTGGCGATCTACCTGGCGCTGTCGCTGATCACGCGGCGCCTGCTGCTCTGGGCGGGGCCGAAGTGGTTCTTCGGCGGCGGGAGGCGTTCATGATCGAGTTCACCCTCTGGGACATCCTGCGCAATCTGGCGCTCGCGCTGCGCTGGACGGTGGCCCTGTCGCTGATCGCCTTCGTCGGCGGCGGCCTGGTCGGCGCAACGCTGCTGTGCCTGCGCATCGGGCTGGGTCGCAAGACGCAGCGTGTGATCGGCGCCTACGTCGCGATCTTCCAGGGAACGCCGCTGCTGATGCAGTTGTTCCTCGCCTACTTCGGCGTGTCGCTGCTGGGCATCGACGTGTCGGCGTGGACGGCCGCCTCTCTGGCGCTGACGCTCTACACGAGCGCCTATCTGGTCGAGATCTGGCGCGGTTGCGTCGAGGCCGTGCCGCGCGGACAGTGGGAAGCCGCGCGCAGCCTGGCGATGAGCTTCGGCGAGCAGCTGCGCCACGTCATCCTGCCGCAGGCGGCGCGCCTGGCGATCGCACCCACGGTCGGATTCCTGGTGCAGGTCATCAAGGGGACGGCGCTGGCCTCGGTGATCGGCTTCGTGGAGCTGACCAAGGCCGGCGGGATGATCGCCAACGCGAGCTTCAAGCCTTTCCTGGTCTTCGGCTGCGTGGCGCTGTTCTATTTCGTGCTGTGCTTCCCCGTGAGCCTGGCCGCCCAACACCTCGAAAGGAAGCAGCATGGCCGCACTGCCTGACAAGCTGGTCGAGCACGTGATCGACCACCCGATCAACGACATGAACCCGCCGATGACGATGCCGGTGCCGGGCGTGCCGATCGTCCGCATCACCGCGCTGCGCAAGTCCTACGGGACGAACGAGGTGCTCAAGGGCATCGACCTGGACGTGATGCGCGGCGAGGTGATCGCGCTGATCGGCAAGAGCGGCTCGGGCAAGAGCACGCTGCTGCGTTGCATCAACGGGCTGGAGCAGTTCCAGGACGGTTCGCTGCGCGTGGCCGACCGACCGCTGCTGCACGAGAGCGCGATGGCGATGCGTGCGCTGCGGCAGCAGGTCGGGATGATCTTCCAGAGCTTCAACCTGTTCCCGCATCTGAGCGTCGGGCGCAACGTGATGCTGGCGCCGACGCTGGTGAAGCGGCGCTCCGACCGGGACGCCGCCGAGCAGGCACGGGCGCTGCTGGCACGCGTGGGCCTGGCGGAGAAGTTCGACGCCATGCCCGACCAGTTGTCCGGCGGTCAGCAGCAGCGCGTGGCGATCGCGCGGGCGCTGGCGATGGAGCCGCAGGTGCTGCTGTGCGACGAGATCACGTCGGCGCTCGATCCGGAGCTGGTCGGCGAGGTGCTGCGCGTCGTCGAGTCGCTGGCCGACGAAGGCATGACGCTGCTGATGGTCACGCACGAGATGAATTTCGCGCGCAAGGTCGCGGATCGGGTGATCTTCATGCATCAGGGGCGCGTCCATGAGATCGGCACGCCGGCCGATGTGTTCGGCTCGCCGAGGACGCCGGAGTTGAAGCAGTTCCTGAAGTCGCTGGATGACTGATGGCAGGGGCCGGGGAGCGGCCTAGACTGGCCGCGCACGCCGAGGAGCCCCGCCGTGCCCGACCGCCGATCGATCCTCCGATCCACACTTGCGCTGACCGCCAGTGCGTTGGGCACGGCTGCCACGACGTCGTCGCAAGCCGCGGAGCAATCCGCCGCTGGCGACGGCAATCCTGTGCGCAATGCCGAAGTCGCCTTCGCCGCCACGATGGCGAAGCGGGACTTCAAGGCCTTCGCCGAGTTCGTCGCCGAAGATGCGGTCTTCATCGACGGCAGGCAGCCGCTGCGCGGCCGGGCCGCCGTGCTGGCGCACTGGAAGCGCTTTTTCGACGGCCCCGAAGCGCCGTTCTCCTGGGCGCCCGATCTCGTTGAAATGCTGCCGGACGGCAAGCTCGGGTACTCCACCGGCCCGGTGCACGTGAAGGACAAGCTGGTCGCGCGTTTCGCATCGACGTGGCGGCTCGATGCGGACGGTCGCTGGCGCGTCGTCTTCGACAACGGCAGCGAAGTCTGCGACTGCAAGCCGGCGCGTTAGCATCGCTCTCCACGGAAGCGGCGAGTCGACCGCGCGCCGTGACAGGGAGTCACCCATGAGATTCGGATCCGGAGCCCGCCGTCTGGCGGGGACGTTGCTGGCCGTCTGCGCGATGGTCGTTGGGGCTGTCCATGCCGAAGGTCTGACGCAGGGTGATCTCGCGCCCGAGCGGCTCGGTCGAACCCTGGGCGGCGACGAACTGAGCCTGGCCACCCATCGCGGCCAGATCGTGGTGGTCACCTTCTGGGCGACCTGGTGCCCGTACTGCCTGAAGGAACTGCCGCAGCTCGAGAGCCTGCAGAACGTCGCCAAGGGGCGGCTGCGGGTGATCGCGGTGAACACCGAGGACAGGAAGGTCTTCCGCCGCGTGGCCGGCATCATGAAGGACTTCAAGCTCCAGCTCGTCAGCGACGCCGACAAGAGCGCGCAGAAAGCCTATGGCGTGAACGCGCTGCCGCACCTGTTCATCATCGACCGCGACGGTCGCATCGCCGCAATGCACCGTGGTTACGGCGAGGACTCGCTGGAGCGGATCCTCGAGGAGATCAACGCGCAGCTCGCGAAGCCGGTCCCGCCGTCGGTCGAGGCTGGCGCTGCCACATCCGGACCGTCCGCGCCTTGAGTCGCGAGACAGAACTGCGGCGACCGACGCCGTGGCTCCTTGGCGTATCGACGGCGCTCGCCTTCCTGCCGTCGATCGGAACTGCTGCCGAGAGCCGCTGTTTCGGCACCGTGGCCAACGGGCGCATTGCCGACAGCGCTCGCCTCCCGTTGAGCGGCCCGAACTTCTCGGCCTACAGCACCATCGCCGCCGGGGCGGGTCGGACCTACGTGCACTCGTCGGTGGCGCGCATCGTCGAGCGCAGCTACCGGACGTTGGAGACCACGATGCCGGGCACCGTCTTTGTCTACGGTGAGACAGGCTTCGCCGACGGCGGGCGCTTCAAACCGCACCGCACCCATCAGAACGGCACCTCGGTGGACTTCTTCGTTCCCGTGAAGGACGGCAAGGGCCGGTCCGTGCCGCTCCCCACGCCTGTCACGCAGCGCTTCGGCTACGACATCGAGTTCGACAAAGAGACGCGGCACGGCGAGTACCGCATCGACTTCGAGGCGTTGGCCGAACATCTCTACCAGCTCGACGCCGCGGCGAAGGCAGAGGGCACCGGCATCGCGCTGGTCATCTTCGACAATGCCTATCTGCCGAAGCTATTCGCGACGAAGCGCGGCCCGTGGCTGGAGAAGCACCTCAGCTTCATGCGAAGTAAGCCATGGGTGCGCCACGACGAGCATTACCACGTGGACTTCGCGATCCGCTGCAAGGCGGCACCGACAGCGCCTCGATCCTGAGCCGCGTGCAGCGGCCCCGTCCGCTCAAGCGAACCAGTCGTCGTCCGGCAACTGCTCGAACACCCGCTTCAAGCCGCCGCCCCAGCCCTGGCTGATCGTCTTGAAGTACGGATCGTCCTTGGTGATCCGGTGCGGCTCGGCCGGCGCGAAACTGTCGGTCTTGTAGAGCAGCATGTCGATCGGCAGGCCCACCGACAGGTTGCTGCGGATCGTCGAGTCGAACGAGATCAGCGCGCACTTGGTCGCCTCGGCCAGCGAGCTGTCGAAGTCGATGACGCGGTCGATGATGGGCTTGCCGTACTTGGACTCGCCGATCTGCACGTAGGGCGTGTCTTCCGTGGCCTCGATGAAGTTGCCCTGCGGATAGACGTGGAAGACGCGCGGCGCCTCGCCCCGGATCTGTCCGCCGACGATGAAGTTGGCGCCGAAGTCCACGCCCTGGTTCAACTGGCCGACGCCGTCGCTGTCGCGTGCGACGACTTCCTTCAAGGTCTTGCCCACCAGCTCCGCGACGTCGTACATCGACGTCAGGCTCATCAGGTGGCGGCCGTTGACGGTCGCGCGCTGGCGCAGCAGGCTGACCACGCTCTGCGTGGTCGCCAGATTGCCGGCGGTGAGCAGCGTGACCAGGCGCTCGCCCGGCTGCTCGAACAGGTTCATCTTGCGGAACGTGGCGATGTGATCCACGCCCGCGTTCGTGCGCGAGTCCGACGCGAACAGCAGGCCGGCGCGCAGCCGCATGGCAACACAGTAAGTCATGGACGGAAGGTTAGCGCATCAGGCTTGCAGCGCGCCGTCGTGGTGCGCGCTCATTGCTGGTCGGTCGTGCCGGGCTTCACGAGCACTTCCGCCCGCATCGTCTCCATGCCGCCGCCGGTCCGGACCCCGCGCACGGGGCAGGCGTCCAGGTAGTCCGCCCCGGTCGCCAGCTTCACGTAACGCCCGTCCGCCAGGCACTGGTTGCTGATGTCGTACCCCAGCCAGCCGCCCGCCATGCCGTGCGCGGAACCGGCGTCGCCGGCCG
Source organism: Roseateles chitinivorans (assembly GCF_050632145.1). Lineage (GTDB taxonomy): Bacteria > Pseudomonadota > Gammaproteobacteria > Burkholderiales > Burkholderiaceae_C > Roseateles > Roseateles chitinivorans_B. The sequence goes on along the minus strand of NZ_CP192577.1, from coordinate 1,348,661 downwards.
CGGGCAGCCGCACCTCCGCCCAGGCGTGGCTCGCCACGTGCTCGAAGTCGGTCGCGAGGTAGCCCGACACGTAACGCGCCGGCAGCCCCAGCAGCCGCGCGCAACAGACGAAGACCTGCGCGTGGTCCTGGCAGACGCCGTGGCCGGTCTCGAAGGCCTCCGCCGCCGGCGTCGCCGCGTCGGTGTAACCGCGCACGTAGGGCATGCGTTCGCCGATGGCCGCCATCAGCGCGAGCAGCGCGCCGTGCGCGTCGGCCTGGGCCGCCTCCGCGAAGCCGGCGGCGAACTGCCGCAGCTGGTCGTCCGCGCGCGTCAGCGGGCTGTCGCGCAGGAACAGCGGGGAGGGCAGTTCCTCCTCCGGGTCCGGCGTGGGCGGCGCATCGTCGGTATCGACCTCGCCGATCGCGCGCAGCACGATGTCGCGCCGCGGGCCGTCCAGGCTCAGCACATGCATCGTGTTGCCGAACGCGTCCTTGCAGGCGCTGGCGGGCGAGGGCAGCTCCAGCTGCCAGTGCAGCACGCGCAGCCCGCGCGTGGGACGCGGCGTCAGCCGCAGGTACTGCGTGCTGCGCGCCACCGGTGAGTCGTAGGCGTAGACGGTCTCGTGCGAGATGTGCAGATGCATGGCGCTGTCCCTGGTTTCACTGCGCCTCGAAGTAGGCCTGCTGGATGTCGCGGCCCAGCCGCGCCGAATCCTGCAGGAAACCCGTCAGCCAGGGATGCAGCCCCTGGTCGAGGATCTCGTCCACCGCACCATACTCCAGCCGCAGCGCCAGCCGGCCGGCGCTCTGCTTGACCTTGCGCCCCGCGTCCTCGTCGCCGCCGCGCGCCTCGATCTGCGGCAGCACCGCGCGGATCTCGTCGCAGCACGCGCGCAGCGAGCGCGGCACGTCCGGGCGCAGGATCAGCAGCTCCGTCACCCGGCGGCCGTTCAGGCTGTCGCGGTAGGCCGCGTGGTACGCCTCGAAGGCCGACAGCGAACGCAGCAGCGCGTTCCACGCATAGAAGTCGGGCGCGCTCTCGCTCGGCGCATCGACCGGCGCGAGGGTGTCCACCGCCGGTGCGATCAGCTGCGACTTCACGTCCAGCAGCCGCGCGGTGTTGTCCGCGCGTTCGACGAAGGTGCCCAGCCGGATGAAACAGTAGGCGTCGTTGCGCTGCAGCGTCCCGTAGGTCGCGCCGCGGAACAGGTGGGAGCGCTCCTTCACCCAGTCGAAGAACGACGAGGGCTCGGCCACGCCCTTGCGCGCGAGTTCGCGGGCTTCCAGCCAGCTGGTGTTGATGGCTTCCCACATCTCGGCGGTGATCTGGCCGCGCACGGCGTGCGCGTTCTCCCGCGCCTGCCGGATGCACGACAGCACCGAGGCCGGGTTCTCCAGGTCGATCCCCATGAAGCGGAAGAGCTGCTCCGCGCTCAGGCGCGGGTGGCGCGCCTGGTAGGCCTCCAGCGTGCCGGTGACGGCGAGCGGCGCGGCGAGTTCCGTCGCGGCGCCGCGCGACTGCGGCAGCAACGACAGCGAGTGCGTGACGTCGAGCATGCGCACCAGGTTCTCGGCGCGCTCCATGTATCGGCTCATCCAGTAGAGCTGTGCGGCGGTACGGCTGAGCATGGTTCAGTTCTCCAGGATCCAGGTGTCCTTGGTGCCACCACCCTGGGACGAATTGACGACCAGCGAGCCCGCCTTGAGCGCCACGCGCGTCAGACCGCCGGCGACCATGTTGACCTCGCGCCCCGAGAGCACGAAAGGCCGCAGGTCGATGTGGCGCGGGGCGATGCCGCGCTCGACGAAGGTCGGGCAGCTCGACAGGCACAGTGTCGGCTGGGCGATGTAGTTCGAGGGATTGGCCTTGACGCGTTCCTTGAAGTCCGCGACCTCGGCGGCCGTCGCGGCCGGCCCGACCAGCATCCCGTAGCCGCCGGCGCCGTGGACTTCCTTCACCACCAGCTCGGCCATGTTGGCCAGCACATGGTCCAGGTCCTGCGGCTTGCGGCACTGCCAGGTCGGGACGTTGTGCAGGATGGGCTCCTCGCCCAGGTAGAAGCGGATCATGTCCGGCACGTACGGGTAGATGGACTTGTCGTCCGCGACGCCGGTGCCGACCGCGTTGGCCAGCACCACGTGGCCCTGCTTGTAGACCGACAGCAGCCCCGGCACGCCCAGCATCGAATCCGACCGGAAGGCCAGCGGGTCGAGGAAGGCGTCGTCGATGCGGCGGTAGATGACGTCCACGCGCTTGGGACCGACGGTGGTCCGCATGAACACGAAACCGTCCTTGACGAACAGGTCCTGGCCCTCGACCAGCTCCACGCCCATCTGCTGGGCGAGGAAGGCGTGCTCGAAGTAGGCCGAGTTGAACGGCCCCGGCGTCAGCACGACCACGGTCGGGTTGTCGGCCAGGCTGGCCTGGCGCAGCGTGTTCAGCAGCAGCGCCGGGTAGTGGGCGACCGGCGCGATCGAGTACTTCGCGAACAGCTCCGGGAAGAGCCGCATCATCATCTTGCGGTTCTCCAGCATGTAGCTGACGCCGGAAGGCACGCGCAGGTTGTCCTCCAGCACGTAATAACCGCCGTCGGAATGTCGGATCAGGTCCACGCCGGTGATGTGGGCGTAGACGCCCAGCGGCAGGTCCAGCCCCTGCATCGCCGGCTGGTACTGCGCGTTGGCGAAGACCTGCTCGGCGGGGATCAGGCCCGCCTTCACGATCTCGTGGTCGTGGTAGATGTCCCACAGGAAGCGGTTGAGCGCGGTGACGCGCTGGCGCAGGCCCTGCTCCAGCATCCGCCAGTCGTCGGCGGGGACGATGCGGGGCACGGTGTCGAAGGGGATCAGCCGTTCGGCGCCGGCCTCGTCGCCGTAGACGGCGAAGGTGATGCCGACCTTGTGGAACAGCAGGTCGGCCTCGGCCCGCTTCTTGGCCAGGGCGTCGGGCGTCTGCGCGTGCAGCCAGTCCGCGAAGGCCTGGTAGCTGGGCCGGATCGCGCCGCTTTGCAGCAGCATCTCGTCATAGTGGCCAGCGGCCGGAAGGGTCAGCGCATGCATGAGGTCTCCAGGGACGGACCGCCTCCGGGTGGCGGTCGGAAGGGGCCGGTTGCAAGCGCCGTGCCCACCCCCGTCCGGCGGGCAGGCCGGCCAGGCCCCCAGCTTGACCGCTTTTGGTGCGCCTGCACAGCCCGCCCCCCGACGGTGCCCGGACAGGGTCGGGCTTTGCCCGCCGCTGGTGCAGTGGCACTATCCCGCGTTGCGGGCCGCGCCGGCTCTCGCTACAACTGCGGAGATGCACGACAACTCCCAGGTCCTGACGCCGCCTCCGGCGCCCGGCAACCCGAACGGCGCAGGCGGATCGGGCGCCGACGGCTTCGTTCCCCCGCGCGGCTCGCGCGCCTCGCTGGGCCGCTGGCTCACCGCCATGGTGCTGTCGGCGGTGGCGGCGGCGCTGCTGATCTCCGCGCTGCTGATCGAGAACTTCGCCCGCGCCCACGCCGAGCGCCGCGCGGTCGAGTCGCTGCGGCAGGTCGCGGTCGACTTCCGCGACGCACTGGATCGCGGCATGGCGCAGCAGTTCAAGGAGGTCCGGGTGCTGGCGCAGCTGGAGCCCTTCCGCCGTTTCGACGACCCCGAGGCGATGCGTCGCGCGCTGGACCAGGTGCAGGTCGGCTTCGATCACTTCGCGTGGCTGGGCGTCACCGACAGCCAGGGCAAGGTGCTGGCCGCCGCCGGCGGGCTGCTGGACGGCGTCGATGTCTCCAAGCGCCCGTGGTGGCAGGGCGCGAAGGGGGGCCAGCCCTTCGTCGGCGACGTGCACGCGGCCCTGCTGCTGGAGAAGCTGCTGCCGCGCCAGAATGAGCCCTGGCGCTTCGTCGACTTCGCGATCCCGCTGCTCGACCAGCGCGGTCAGCTGCAGGGCGTGTTCGGCGTGCATCTGAGCTGGGGCTGGGCGCGCCAGATCAAGAGCGAGCTGATCGACGCGACCTTGTCGTCCCATCAGGCCGACGCCTTGGTCCTCGGCAAGGACGGCGCGGTGATCCTGGGCCCGTCGGACCTGGAGGGCAAGAAGATGCCGATCGGCATCGAGCAGGGCCAGGGCCTGCGGCATCACGAGGCCGACGGCGTCGACTACTTCGCCGTCAGCGTGCCGAGCCAGGGCTACGGCCTGTACCCCGGCCTGGGCTGGACGGTGCTGGTGCGGCAGCCGGTGGCGGTGGCGCTGTCCGACTACTACGGGCTGCGGCGCCAGATCATGCTCAGCGCGATCCTGCTGCTGGCGGCGGCCGTGCCGCTGAGCTGGTGGCTGGCGCGGCGCATGAGCCGCCCGCTGAACGAGCTGTCCGACGCGATCGCGCAACGCCGTCACCTGAGCGAGGACGCGTTGCCGGTCGTCGGCGGCTACCGCGAGGCGGCGCTGCTGTCGCACGCGCTGACCGACCTGGCGCACCGGCAGGCCGAGCAGGACCGCTCGCTGGCGGCGTTGAACGCGTCGCTCGAGCGTCGCGTCGAAGCGCGCACGCTGGAACTGCACGAGGCGGTGCTGCGCCACGAAACCAGCGAGCGCCGGCTGCGCACGATCGCGGACAACCTGCCGGTGCTGATCTCCTACATCGACGCGGAGGAGCGCTTGCAGTTCCTCAACGCGACCTTCCGGACCTGGATGGGCATGGAGCCGGAGGCGGCGTTGGGCCGGACCTTGCTGGAGGTCATCGGCCCGGTGCTGCATGCGCAGCGGCAACCGTTCCTGAAAGCGGCGCTGGCGGGCGTGCGGCAGCGTTTCGAGACACGCTCGGAGACCAACGGGGTGGCGCGGGACATGCTCGCCGAGTACGTGCCCGACCTGCGCCCCGACGGCAGCGTCGCGGGCGTCTACACGCTGGCGACCGACATCACGCCGTTCAAGCAGGTCGAACGGGAGCTGGATCAGCTGAGCCGCGTCGACCCGCTGACCGGGCTGCCGAACCGGCGCCAGTTCGAGTCCCGCCTGTCCGAATCGATCGCCCGCACGCGGCGCAACCAGCGGACCATGGCGCTGATGTTCATGGACCTGGACCATTTCAAGCAGATCAACGATTCCCTGGGCCATGCGGCCGGGGATGTGGTGCTCCGCGCCTTCTCCGATCGCGTCCGTGGCGCGATCCGGGAGACCGACCAGCTCTGCCGGCTGGCCGGCGACGAGTTCGTGCTGATCCTGGAGAACCTGCATTCACCGCAGGAGGCGACGCTCGTCGCGGAGAAGGTGCTGGAGGTCGTGAAGGCGCCGCTGACCTTGCAGGGGCAGGCGCTGCAGCTGTCGACCAGCATCGGCATCGCCTGCCACGACGGCGGGGCCGAGGGCGACGTCGCGCTGCTCGGCCGCGCGGACGACGCGCTCTACGCCGCCAAGGCGGCCGGGCGCGGCGGCTGGCGGCTGGCGGACTGAGGCGCGACGGGTGCAGCGCCTCCGGCGGCATCAGGTGTAATGCGGACATGGTTGCCCGCTCGACTCCCGCCCGCCCCTCACCCCGCCCGGCATCGGACCCGGCGCCCAGGCCGACGCTCAAGCTCCGCATGCGCGTCACCGTCGGCGACGTCATCGCCATCGGGCCCGGCAAGATCGCGCTCCTGGAAGCACTCGACGAGACCGGCTCCATCACCGCGGCAGCCAAATCCCTCGACATGTCCTATCGCCGCGCCTGGCTGCTCATCGATGAGACCAACCGCGCACTCAAGGAACCCGCGGTCGCCACCGCCGCAGGCGGCGCCAAGGGCGGGGGAGCGCCCTCACCGAATCAGGACGGACGTTGATCTCGCTCTATCGGCAGATCGAGGAGACGGCGCTCCAAGCGTGCAAACCCGAGATCAAGCAGCTGCTCAAATTGCTGGCCGGCTGAATACAGGCACGAGTGGCGCGCAAGCCGGCAACGCCGGTGCCCCTCTGCGCTCACAGTCTTCGCTTCGCTCAGGGTTCGCTTCGAGGGGCACCGGCGTCGCCGGCTTCGAACCATTGAGGTCATCGCCATCGTCATCGTCATCGCGCGGGTCGCGATATCGAGGGCATCGAGGCGGCGTGGGCGCAGTGACGCTCGTGCGCGTGGCGGGCAGGCCCGTGTTCGAGCAGCGTCCTTCGCAATATCCTGGGATATATTGCGGCCACTTTCGTGTCCATCCTTCGAGGGAATCGCCATGCGTCCGACCCCGTTCAAGTTCGCCCGCCGCGCCGCCGTGCTGACCCTCGCGCTGATGGCCGCGGGCCTCGCGCACGCCGCCGACGTGACCGTCTCCGCCGCCGCCAGCCTGACCAACGCCTTCAAGGAACTGGCACCGGCCTTCGAGGCCGCGCACCCCGGCACGAAGGTGCAGTTCAACTTCGCCGCGTCGGACGCACTGCTCGCCCAGATCGCCAAGGGCGCGCCGGTCGACGTGTTCGCATCGGCCGACCAGGAAACCATGGACAAGGCCCAGCAGCAGAAGCTGCTGGTCGAGGGCTCGCGTCGCAACTTCGTCAGCAACGCGCTGGTCGTGATCACGCCGGTGGAGAACGGCGTGGCGCTGAAGTCGCTGGCCGAGCTGCAGCAGCCCGCCGTCAAGCGCATCGCCATCGGCAAGCCGGAAGGCGTGCCCGCCGGCCGTTACACGAAGGCCGCGCTGGAGAAGGCCAACCTGTGGACCGCCATCGAGCCGAAGGCCGTCTTTGCGCAGAACGTGCGTCAGGCGCTGGACTACGTGTCGCGTGGCGAGACCGAGGCCGGCTTCGTCTACGCGACCGACGCCTTCGTGCTGAAGGACAAGGTCCGCATCCTGTTCAGCGTGCCGACCGAGACGCCGATCTCCTACCCGATCGCCGTCACCAACGGCGGCGCGAATGCCGACGGCGGCAAGCAGTTTCTGGACTTCGTCGCCTCGGCCGCCGGCCAGGCGGTGCTGGCCAAGTACGGCTTCCAGAAGCCCTGAGCCGCAGACCGGCTGACGAGGTCTGACTGAGGAGCGCCGTCCCCCGTGGAATCCGCCTGGATCGCGCTCGCGCTGTCGCTGAAGGTCGCCGGCTGGGCCACCGCGCTCAACCTGGTGCTCGGCGTCGCCGCCGGCTTCGCGCTCGCGCGCCTGCGCTTCCCGGGCCGGGAGCTGCTGGACGCCATCCTGACGCTGCCGATGGTGCTGCCGCCGACCGTCCTCGGCTACTACCTGCTGGTCGTCATCGGCAAGCGCGGCTGGCTCGGCGCCTGGCTGTGGGACACCTTCGGGATCAACCTGATCTTCACCTGGCAGGGGGCGGTGATCGCGGCGACCATCGTCGCCTTCCCGCTGGTCATGAAGTCGGCGCGCGCCGCGTTCGAAGGCGTGGACCCGCAGCTCGAGCGCGCCGGTCGCGTGCTCGGCCTGGATGAATGGGCGCTGTTCTTCCGCGTGACGCTGCCGATGGCGTGGCGCGGCGTGCTGGCCGGCGTGCTGCTGGCCTTCGCCCGCGCGCTGGGCGAGTTCGGCGCGACGCTGATGGTCGCCGGCAGCATCCCGGGCAAGACCCAGACGCTGTCGGTGGCGGTCTACGAGGCGGTGCAGGCCGGGCAGGACGACACCGCGAACCTGCTGGTGCTGATCGTGTCGCTGACCTGCATCGTGGTGCTGCTGGTCGCCGGACGGCTGGCCGGCCCGAGGAGCACGGCATGAGCTTCGAGGTCCGGATCCGCAAGCGGGTCGAGGGGGCGGTCGAAGCTTCGAGCTCGACGTGGCCTTCAGCACCGACGCCCGGCGCACGGTGATCTATGGGCCGTCGGGCGCGGGCAAGAGCCTGACGCTGCAGGCGATCGCGGGTCTGCTGAAACCCGACGAAGGGACGATCTACGTCGACGGCCATCCGGTGTTCGACAGTGCGTCCCGCATCGACATGCCGGCGCGCGAGCGACGGCTGGGCTACCTGTTCCAGGACTATGCGCTGTTTCCGCAGCTGACGGTGCGGCAGAACATCGCCTTCGGGCTGAAGCGCGGCTGGCGGAATCCGTCGCGCCATGACGGCGGCGAGGCGGTCGACCGCTGGATCCAGGCCTTCGAGCTGGAACGCGTGGCGCAGCAGCGGCCGCATCAACTGTCCGGCGGGCAGCGCCAGCGCACCGCGTTGGCCCGGGCGCTGGTGAACGAGCCGCGCGCGCTGCTGCTCGACGAGCCGTTCTCTGCCCTCGATCCGGACCTGCGCGGCCGCATGCGGGCGGAGCTCGACACGTTGCTCGAGCGCATCGGCATGCCGATGCTGATGATCACGCATGACCCCGAGGATGTGGCGCGCTTCGGCGACCACCGCGTGGTGCTCCGCGACGGCAAGGTGCGCGACGTCGAACCGGAACGATCCTGACAGCACCTGCCCTCCGTGCCCTGAGAATCGGGCGTCATGGAGAGCGACGGCATGAGGCAGTCAGAGGAGGCTCCGGCCCGGAGCCGGCGTCCGGAGGCGGACGGGGTCAGTCATTGCGACCTCGTCATGAAGGGCGGTGTCACCAGCGGCGTGATCTATCCGCGGCTGGTGGCCGGGTTGTCCGATCGATACCGGTTCAAGAACATCGGCGGCACCTCGGCGGGCGCGATCGCGGCCGGGGCCAGCGCCGCGGCGGAGTTCGGCCGCCAGCGCGGCCACGCCGGCGCGTTCGAGCGACTGGCCCGCCTGCCGGAGGAGCTCGGCGCCGGGTCGCCGGAGACCGGATCGTCGGGCGCAAGACCTGGCCCCGGTCGCAGCCGGCTGTTCACGCTCTTCCAACCGGTCCCCGCCTTGCGCCGCCATTTCGAGGTGCTGACGCGGGCGCTCGGGAAGCCGGCGGGCGCGGCGGTGGCGTCGGTGCTCGCCGGCATGGTGGCGATGCATGGGCTCGTGGCACTCGCGATGGCCGGCGCCGGCGCGGTGCTGCTGGTGCCGTATGCCCGGCTGCTCATGCCGGACAGCGGGTCCGGCCCGTGGACGACAGTGGCTGCGCTCGTGGGACTGGCCGTGTTCGCCGCGCTCCTGACCGCGGCCGTGATGGGCGTGGTTCTGCTGCTCTTCACCCGAAGCCTGCTTCGCGGACTCCGGGACAACGGCTACGGCCTGTGCAGCGGCCTGACGCAGCCCGGACAGACGAAGCAGATGGGGCAGATGGGGCAGATGGGGGTGACAGGGCAGACGGGGCAGGGCGGACAGACCGCGCTGACCGACTGGCTGCACGGCTACTTCAATGAGCTGGCCGGCAAGAGCGTCGATGGACCGCCGTTGAGCTTCGGGGACCTGTGGGGGCCGGATCCGGCGACGCGCCGCATCCACCTCGAGGTCATCACCAGCGCGGTCAGCCAGCAGATGGTCTACAGCATCCCGTTCCGATCGGGGACGCCGATGTTCTATTACGACCCGCTGGAGTGGTCGCGGCTGTTCCCGCCGGCGGTGATGGCGGCGCTGGCGGCGCCGTTCGGCCAGGGGCATGACGGCCCGGTGATCGAGAGTGCCCAGGGCCGGGAACTGCACCCGTTGCCACGCCATGGCGACCTGCCGGTGGTGGTCGCGATCCGGATGAGCCTGAGCTTCCCGCTGCTGCTGTCGGCGGTGCCGCTGTACGCGGTGGACTGGTCGCGCACCGCCAACCAGCGCACGCAGACCGCGGTGCGCGCCGCGGCGACGGCCGAGGAACGCCGCCGCCTGAGACTGCGCGCGACCCGGATCTGGTTCTCCGACGGCGGCATCGGCAGCAACATGCCGCTGCATCTGTTCGACGCGATGCTGCCACGGCATCCGACCTTCGCGGTCAACCTGAAGCGTCCGCATCCGGACCATGCGATCGAGCCCGAGGGGCCGGGCAACGACAGCGGACGGACCTACCTTCCGGAGGATGACCGGGGCGGCCGCCTGCGCTACTGGCCGGAGCCCGACCTTGTCGACGGCTGGGAGCAACGCGCGCCGGACGCGCGGGAGAAGGCGCCGCTGGCGGGACTGACCGGCTTCCTGTGGAGCATCGTCGGCACGATGCAGAACTGGCGCGACGAGATCCTGTTCCCGACACCGGGCTTCCGCGACCGCATCGTCCAGATCAGCCAGCGGGCCGACGAGGGCGGGCTCAACCTGACGATGCCCGCCGGCACGATCGCCGCGCTGGCGGAGGCGGGCGGCCTGGCCGCCGAGCGGCTGATCGCGCGTTTCCATCCCTTGGGGGCCGAGGGGGCGCGGGCTGGGAGAGCCACCGGCGCGCCCGACTGACGACCTTCCTCGGCGCGATGCAGCCGGCGACGGTCGGGCTGGTCTCGGCGATGCGATCAGGGGCGGGAGCGGCCGCGGGAACGGGAACGGGAACGGGAACGGGAACGCTGGCGGACTGGCTGGTGCTGCTCGACACCGACACGCGCTACCAGCGCTCGTCGGCGTTGCGGGCCGAGGCGGCCCGTTTCCTCACCGGCCTGGACGGGCTCGGCGCGGCGACGCCGCACAAGCTGTCGGGCCAGCCGCGCACACTGGACCTGGGCTCGCTCAAGCCGATCCCGCAGGTGCGCCTGATGCCTCGGATCTGAAGATCGCCCACGCCGCTGCCCCGCCTGCCACGGGGCCGACACGACTTAACGGCGGCTTGATATCGGTGTACGGTACCGATGACAACATCGCGCCGCATCGCGGTCCGATCTCCCTTCGGGCCGGTGTCGAGGAGAACGAACATGATGTCCGACAAGAACGTCCGGGGATCCATCGGCCGACGGTTGGGGCTGGTCCAGGCCCTGGTGCTGGTGATTGCGCTGATCGGATCCGCGATGGGTTATCTGGGACTGAGCCGCGTGGCGGCGCAGACGGAGGCCATGTACCAGGAGACCATCGTCACCGAGCGGGTGGCCTCCGACTGGTACCGCAATGTCTTCAACGGCGGGACGCGCACGACGGCGATCGCCGTGAGCGCGGACCCGGCCCTGGCGACCTTCTTCGCCGAACAGGCGGCGGAGTCGACGAAGTCCTCCAGCGAGCTGCAGGCCCGGTTGGACAAGCTGCTCGACTCGCCGGAGGAACGCGCCGCCTTCGATCGCGTGGCGGAGCTGCGCAAGGCCTACATCAAGGTGCGCGACACGATCACCGAGGCGAAGAAGCAGGGTGACCCGGCGCGGGCGAAGCAGCTCTTCGACGAGCAGTTCAAGCCGGCCGCGGCGGCCTATCTGGAAAGCATCCGCGTGATCGCGCAGCAGCAGCGGGATCAGCTCGACACGTCGCTGAAGGCGCTGGCGGAGACCAATGCACGGGCGCGGACCGCCCTGGTGGTGTTCGGGCTGGTCGCGCTTGCGGCGGGTGGGGCCCTGGCGGTGTGGCTGACCCGGTCGATCACGCGTCCGCTGGCGCAGGCGGCGGAAGTGGCCGACGCGATCGCGCGCTTCGACCTGACCGGCCGCATCGAGACGACGGGGGGCGACGAGACCGGTCAGTTGCTGCGGTCGCTGAGCGAGATGCAAGGCGCGCTGGTGCGCCTGATCGGCGAGGTGCGCGGATCGACGGACAGCATCGGCACGGCGAGCGCGGAGATCGCCACCGGCAACATGGACCTGTCGGCGCGCACGGAGCAGACGGCGTCCAACCTGCAGCAGGCGGCGGCGTCGCTGACGCAGCTGACGGGCACGGTGCGGCAGACGGCGGACGCGGCGACGACGGCAAATCAGCTGGCGGGTTCCGCGGCGGAGACGGCGCAGCGCGGCGGCGCGGTCATGGGCCAGGTCGTGGCGACGATGGGCGAGATCAGCGACAGCTCGCGGCGCATCGCCGACATCATCGGGACCATCGACGGCATCGCCTTCCAGACCAACATCCTGGCGCTGAACGCGGCTGTCGAGGCGGCGCGGGCGGGCGAGCAGGGCCGGGGCTTCGCGGTGGTGGCGAGCGAGGTGCGCTCGCTGGCGCAGCGCAGCGCGCAGGCGGCCAAGGAGATCAAGACGCTGATCGCCACCAGCGTGGACCGGGTGGAATCGGGCTCGCGCCTGGTCAGCGACGCGGGCACGACGATGAACGACATCGTGACCAGCGTGCAGCGCGTGACAGACATCATTGCCGAGATCCGCGCGGCTTCGCAGGAGCAGAGCGACGGCATCAACCAGGTGAACGCCGCGGTGGGTCACCTGGACCAGATGACGCAGCAGAACGCCGCGCTGGTCGAGGAGGCGGCCTCGGCGGCGGAGAGTCTGAAGGATCAGTCGAAGCGACTGTCGACGGCGATCGCGGTGTTCAGGTTGACCTGAGGTGGCCGGAGCCGCCCGGACCGCCCGGTCGGTCCGTGGCGGAATGGCCGGCGAGGATCTCGGCCTCGCGCGCCGGCGCCAGCGTCGCCACCTGCTTGCCGGCGTCCCAGTCCGCCTCCCGCGGTGAGTCGGCCCAGGCCAGCGTGTCGGTGACCGTGTCCTGGATCGGGCGGGTCGTGAGGCCCGCGGCAACGGCGCGGGACGCGTCGCCCAGCAGCATGCCACCGAAGGCCGGATCCTCTTCGGGCAGCCACAACGGCAACCCGGTCCACGGCGCGACCCCGAGCACGAGCAGCATGGCATCCGGCTTCCAGGTGAAGCGGGCGTCGCTGTCCGGCGCCGCTTTCGCACAGGCCTCGAGCAACGCCTTCATCGTCAGGCGGGGGCCCACCGCGTTGAATGCGCCGGTGGCGCGCGACTCCGCAAGCTTCAGGCAGAACGCGGCGAGGTCGCGGACATCGATGACTTGCACCGGCCGCTCGGGCCGTCCGGGCGCGAGGATCTCCCCGCCGCGCGCGACGCGCGTCGGCCAGTACGTGAATCGACCCGTCGGATCATGCGGGCCGACGATCAGGCCCGGGCGCACGACCGCGTGCCGGTCGGGCAGGGCGTTCGCGAGCGCCTCTTCGGCACGGGCCTTCAATGGCCCGTAGCCTTCGCTGCCTTCAGCGAGTGGCGTCGATTCATCGAAGACGCGATGCGGCGGGAACACGCCGTATGCCGAGATCGAGGACACGAGCACCACATGCGGTGCGCCCGTGTCGAGTGCGGCGACGGTGCGCTCGACCTGCGCCGGGTTGAATGCGGTGCAGTCGATGACCGCATCGAACGTGCGGCCGCGCAACGCGCTCATGTCGCCGTCGCGATCGCCGATGAGGCGCTCGACCTCGGGGAACAGACCCGCCCCGTGCCGCCCGCGATTCAGCATGGCGACCGTGTGGCCGCGCGCCAGCGCGGCGGTGATGACGTGGCGACCGAGGAAGACGGTGCCGCCGAGGATGAGGAGGCGCATGGCGAGCCTTCGATGGACCTGTGGACGGACCAGTATCCGCCTCGCCGGTCGTCAGAACGGAAGTTCCATCTTGGTCGCCTGGGCGCTGTCGAACAGATGCTTCGTCAACGGGTAGTCGGCGCTGTCGCTGTTCGTGAAGAACTCAAAATCGCTTCCTTGCGCATCCCGATAGACGAAACGGAAGACGCCGCAGTCCTCCCGGCCGTTGAACGAGTAATGGAGGGAGACCGCGAAGTCTTTTTCCTTCCAGGCGACCGCGTCGAACAGGTCATATTCCCACGGGATCTCACCGGCCTCGGTACGTTGGAGGAGCCTTGAAACGAAGCGTCGGATCTTGTCAGGGAACATGGTTCGCAGTCCTTCCAGAAATGAGTTGTTCAAGGATCTCTTTGGCGGCCAGGAGCGCCTGTTGAATCTCGACTGAGCCTCGTTTGGAGCGGGATGCCGTGGCGGCTGCTCGAACCGACTCCTGCAAGAGTTCTTCAACCTCCGCGAGCTTTCCGGACAGCGCCTCAGGACTGGTGCTCGGCATTGCTGCGCGGAGGAATGAGCGTCGAACTTGTTGGAGGCCTTGCAGGGCGGTTCCGAAGCGCTTGTCGATGACGTCATCGTTGATGCGATCGATCATCAGCAGGCATTCGCTGAAGAGGGTTGCACGATCCACCTTCCGTGCCTCAGCGAGGAGCGCCCGCGCCTCGGCGCGGATCCCTTTGGAGATGCTGATGGCTTGCAGCACCTCGCACACCGTGATCAGCAGACCGATGAAGGTCGCGACACCGCCGATGTAGCTGAAGCGGTCGAAGGTGTCCTTGTCGGACAGGACCTGGATGCGGAAGTGATACGCGGCCCACACGATGCCGACGCTGGCCGCGCCGTAGGCGAGCCTGATCCAGTTCTCTTTGAGCAGTTCCATCCGAAGACCTCTTGGCGGGCGTGAAGCCAGCTCCAGCGAGGTGCAGACCTGGCGGTCGCCCTGGAGCAGAGGTGAGGAACTTTAGGGAAATCCCTTCGCGGAGCAATCGCACAAATGGCGGCATCCGCGTGAGCGATTTTGCGTGTCGGTGCGCCCGCCGATGGGGGATCGCGTCGTGCGGCGACAGAAAGCAGAAAGCCGGTTGCCACGTTCGTGACAACCGGCTTCTCGGTATTCTGGTGCGACCGGCAAGAATCGAACTTGCGACTAAGCCTTCGGAGGGCCCAATGATATCCACTTCACCACGGTCGCCGCGGGAAGCGCGCATTCTAGCCTTCTTCTGACCCTCCTCGACCCGAGTCCACGCGTCCGGTCGAAACAGCACCATCGCGAACACCTGCGCGACCCTCGCGCAACACCTGCCCCACCAACGTGCCGACCTTGACGAAAGCCCCAGGGTGGGGCGGCAGGGGGCTGGCTATACTGCGCCGATTTGCTGTTCCCCGGTCCGGTTTTCCCAGGGCGGTCCGTCATCCGACACCCCCTCAGAAACCCGGATTCGCTTTCTGCCGTAGTCGATTCGAGCCACGAGGAATTCATGAGCGGAACCCAGGACCACGCCAACGCCCAGGACACGCACGCCGAAGGACACGACGCCCACGAGGGCCCGATCAAGACCCCCAAGCAGCTGATCGTCGCGGTCTTCTTCGCCTTCGTCATTCCGATCGTGATCATCGTGATGCTCGCGAACTACGTGTCCAGCGAGATCAAGCCGGGCGCCGGCGGCACCGGCCTCGAGGGTGAGGCCGTCGCCGCCCGCATCCAGCCCGTGGGCTCGATCGAGCTCAAGGACCTGACCAACCCCGCCGCCATGAAGTCCGGCGAGCAGGTCTTCCAGGCCCAGTGCTCCGCTTGCCACGCCACCGGCGCGGCCGGCGCCCCCAAGCTCGGCGACCACGACGCCTGGGGCCCGCGCGTGAAGTCCGGCTTCGACACCCTGGTGCACTCCGCCCTCAAGGGCAAGGGCAACATGGGCCCGCAGGGCGGCGGCGACTTCAGCGACTTCGAGATCTCCCGCGCCGTGGTCTACATGGCCAACCAGGGCGGTGCCAAGTTCGACGAGCCCAAGCTGCCCGCAGCCGCTGCTTCGGGCGCCGATGCGGGCGCTTCGGCTCCCGCCGCTCCGGCCTCCGGCGCTTCGCAGTAAGCCTCGCGCCCCACAGACACGAAAGCCGGCCCGCGGGTCGGCTTTTTCGTGGGCGATCGGGTGAGCGGCCGTCCGGATCCGCACCACCGTTCCTCCAAGGAGGGTCAGTCCTTGCCCGATGCCGCCTTCGGGTCGACGGGCGTCAGCACCACCTCGTGCAGGAGGATCAGCTCGTTGTGCGTGGCCTCGCCCAGCGGCCAGCGCCCCGACTCGATGGCGTCCGCGGCCAGGCCCACGTCCTGCGTGTGGACCAGTCCGAACCCCAGATCGGTCTCAAGGAACAGCCGGTCCTGCTCATCCAGCACGGCGACGGCGACCTGGGCCTCGCGCCCGGTGTGGCTCAGGACGCGGCCGTCGGGTTGCAGCCGCCAGATCCAGGGCGCGACCTCCAGCTGCACGTAGACCCGCTGCGGGCCGTTCTGGAAGAACCAGGCACCCTGGTCGTCCGAGGCGTAGTTGCGCTCGATGAAGCCGATCAGCTTGTCGTGCACGATGCGGCTGCCCTTGACCGCCGGGAACGGGCCGGCGGCCTGGATGCGCTCGTCGCGCATGTACCAGTCGCCGCGCGCGTCCAGCGCCAGCCAGCCGTAGCAGTGCGGCACGTTGGGCCACTTCTTCAGCGCCGCTTCGACGATCGCGTCCATGAGCATTCCTTTCCGGTCGTGGTCCGCAAGGCGGGCCGATGCGGCTCCGTGCGCACGGCTCAGAGCCGCGTCGCCAGCCAGTCGGTCACGCGCTCGGGCATCGTGCGCACATGGCCGGGCGGCCGGCCCGACGGGAACCCGACATGCCCGCCCTCGCGCGGCTGCCACAGCGTCACGTGCGCGCCGACATGGCTCTGCTCCGGCAGGCTGTGTGCCGGCACGAACGGATCGTTGCGCGCGTTCAGCACCAGTGCCGGGATGCGGATCCGCGCCAGGTGCGGCTTGGCCGACGCGCGCAGCCAGTAGTCGTCGACGTCCCGGAAACCGTGCACCGGTCCGGTGAAGATGTTGTCGAACTCGTAGAGGTTGCGCACCCGCCGCATCCGCTCGGCGTCGAACAGACCCGGATGCTGCTTCAGCTTGCTCATCGCCTTGGGCATCATCGTCCGCAGGAACATGCGCGTGTAGACCAGCTTGTTGAAGCCCTTGCCGATCGCGTGGCCGGCCGCCGTCAGGTCGATCGGCGAGCAGACCGAGCAGACGGCCTGGACGGTCGACGACGCGCTCTCGCCGGCCTCCTGCGCCCAGCGCAGCAGCGCGTTGCCGCCCAGCGAGATGCCGACGGCGATCATCGGCCCGCGGTGCGCGGCGCGCAGCTGCTCCAGCATCCAGCCGATCTCGGTGTAGTCGCCGGAGTGATAGGCCCGCGGCGCGAGATTGAGCTCGCCCGAACAACCCCGGAAGTACGGCATCGCGAAGGCCCAGCCCCGTTGCTGCGCCACGGCGGCGAAGGCCTGCACGTACTGGCTGTCCACCGAGCCTTCCAGGCCGTGGAAGAGCACGAGCAACGGCCGTTCGGCGGGCGCGGACGCCGCGTCCGTTCCCGTTGCTGCTGATGTGGCGGGATCGACCAGGTGCTCGACGTCGACGAAGTCGCCGTCCGGCGTCGACCAGCGTTCGCGGCGGAACTGGGGGGTGGGCCTTCGTAGCGTCGCGCGAACAGCGCGGGCCAGATCGTCTGCGCGTGACCTCCGGGCAACCAGGGAGGTGCCTGGTACTGCATGGACAACCCTCTCAATGCAGCGTCGTCGGCGCGCCCGCGGACACGATCGACAGCTCCTGCTTCACGTCCTGCGACGTCCCCGGACTGGCATGGTGCGCGACCATGCGCCAGCCCAGCGCCGTCTTCAGGTAGACATTCGTGGCGACGACCCACGCGCTCTGCACGCCGTCCTCGTCGGTGATCTCGACGCGCTCCAGCACCTGGTGGATCGCCGTCTCGCCGTTGACCAGCTTGCGCTGGCACTCCGGGTGGACGGGGATAGCACCTCTGGCGAAGATCTGCTCGAAGCTCGCCCGGATCGCCGCTGCGCCGACGACGCGGGGGCCGCCGGGATGCACGCAGCAGACCTCGTCCTCGTCGCCCCAGACGGCCATCAGCCGTTCCAGGTCGCCGGCCTGCAAGGCCTCGTAGAACTGCGCTTCGGTGTCCTCCGGAGAGGCCAGCAGCAGGGCGGTCTGAGGCTTGCGCACCATGGGTCTCGTTCCTTGTTCAAGGGAGCGGGCGAGGGCCGACGACCATGCCGTCGACCATCGCGGCTCAGTGACCGGAGGGCAGGTGCTCGCCGGCCTTCAGCTTGTACAGCGTGCCGCAGTACGGGCAGGCGCCCTCGCCGGTGTGGCTCAGGTCGATGAAGACGCGCGGGTGGTTGCTCCACAGCGGCATCTTGGGATTCGGGCAGAAGACGACGCCCGGACCCTGCAGGTCCTGTGCGGTGACTTCGACGGTGGCCTTGGGCGTGGTGGTGTTGGCGCTCATGATCTTGTTCTTGAAAGCTTGCGGAGGCTGGCAGTCCGGGGTCGGGGAGGTCGGCGACGGCCGCCCGCTCAGACCACGCTCAGCCAGTGGGCGTACTTGGGATTGCGGCCGTTGACGATGTCGAAGAAGGCCGACTGGATCTTCTCGGTGATCGGGCCGCGGCTGCCGCTGCCCAGCTCGATCCGGTCCAGTTCGCGGATCGGCGTCACTTCGGCGGCGGTGCCGGTGAAGAAGGCCTCGTCCGAAATGTAGACCTCGTCGCGGGTGATGCGCTTCTCGACCAGCTGCAGGCCCAGGTCCTGGCAGATCGCGAAGATGGTGTTGCGGGTGATGCCGTTGAGCGCGCCCGCCGACAGGTCCGGCGTGTAGACGACGCCGTTCTTGATGATGAAGAGGTTCTCGCCCGCGCCCTCGGACACGAAGCCCGAGGCGTCCAGCAGCAGCGCCTCGTCGTAGCCGTCCTCGGTCGCTTCCATGTTGGCCAGGATCGAGTTGGTGTAGTTCGACACCGTCTTGGCCTGCGTCATCGTGATGTTGACGTGGTGGCGGGTGTAGCTGCTGGTCTTGACGCGGATGCCGCGCTTGAGGCCTTCCTCGCCCAGGTAGGCGCCCCAGGCCCAGGCGGCGACCATCAGGTGGATCTTGTTGCCCTTGGGGCTGACGCCCAGCTTCTCGCTGCCGATCCAGGTCAGCGGACGCAGGTAGCAGCTGGCCAGCTGGTTCTCGCGGACGACCGCCTTCTGCGCTGCCTCGACCTGCTCGATCGAGAACGGGATCTTCATGCGCAGGATCTTGGCGCTGTTGAACAGGCGCTCGGTGTGCTCGCGCAGCCGGAAGATCGCGGTGCCCTTGTCGGTCTGGTACGCGCGCACGCCTTCGAAGGCGCCGCAGCCGTAGTGCAGCGTGTGGGTCAGCACATGGATCTTGGCGTCGCGCCAGTCCACCAGCTCGCCGTCCATCCAGATCTTGCCGTCGCGATCGTCCAGAGACATGGGTCTTCCTTTGCGGCCGCGAATGGGCCGGGTGCTGCGAAGTCGGGATTTTATGCGGCCGGTGTGTCGGCGGGGGCGGCCGATTCGGGCGCCTGGGCGCGGATCAGCGTCCATCGCGTGACCACGCTCTTGTCCATGACCACGTCCACCGCGTCGCCGCCGGTGTCGGTCCAGCGGTAGGTGTGCTCCTCGACCTTCACACCGAGCGACTTGCACATGCGGATCAGGTCGATCAGCTTCATCCCGGCGTGCAGCTTCGAGTTCAGCATGATCGCGCTCGACACGTGCCCCAGCGGCGAGCGCTGCGCCGTGCGCATGACGCGCATCAGCTGCGAGAACTGCAGCAGCAGGTAGAAGATGACGGCGGAGGTGCCCAGGACGGCGCCCTTCCAGCCGAAGAAGTAGGTGCCGAGGACGATGGCGGCGAGGGCGAGGAGGATGCCGACGAGGCGATTCATGCGGGGGAACTCCGAAGGGGGTGCCGAAGGGGGATGCCCGGGTGGGACCGAACCCGCGATTGTCGTCGGGCCGCGGCGGCGGCGGGTGTGGCGATTGCGGATGCCGCTGTCGCCTGCGCCGTTGCCCGCGCCGACGCCAGGGCCGGCGTTGGCATTGGCATTGGCATCGGCGCCGGGACCTGCCCTGTCACAACCCGCGCAGGATCTCGATGGCGTCCTCGATGCGGGCGACCGGGTGGACCGTCAGGCCGTCGATCGGTTTCTTCGGCGCGTTGGCCTGCGGCACGACGGCGATCGAGAAACCCAGCTTGGCGGCTTCCTTCAGCCGCTCCTGGCCCCGCGGCGCGGGGCGGACCTCGCCGGCCAGGCCGACCTCTCCGAAGGCGAAGAAGCCCTTGGGCAGCGGCTTGCCGCGCAGCGAGCTCTGGATGGCGAGCAGCACGGCCAGGTCGGCGGCCGGCTCGCTGATGCGCACGCCGCCGACGGCGTTGACGAAGACGTCCTGGTCCATCGTCGCGACGCCCGCGTGCCGGTGCAGCACCGCCAGCAGCATCGCGAGGCGGTCGCGCTCCAGGCCCACCGACAGCCGGCGCGGGCTGGGCCCGCCGCCGTCGACCAGCGCCTGCAGCTCCACCAGCAGCGGCCGCGTGCCTTCCAGCGTGACCAGCACGCAGGAGCCGGGCACCGGCTCGCCGTGCGTGGACAGGAAGATCGCGCTCGGATTGGTGACGCCCTTCAGGCCCTTCTCGGTCATCGCGAAGACGCCGATCTCGTTGACCGCGCCGAAGCGGTTCTTGATCGCGCGGACCAGGCGGTAGCTGCTGTGGGTGTCGCCCTCGAAATAGAGGACCGTGTCGACGATGTGCTCCAGCACGCGCGGCCCGGCCAGCGCGCCCTCCTTGGTCACGTGGCCGACCAGCACCATCGCGCAGCCGCCGGACTTGGCGGTGCGGGTGAGCTGCGCGGCGCATTCGCGGACCTGCGCGACCGAGCCGGGCGCCGAGGACAGCTGCTCGGAGTACATCGTCTGGATGGAGTCGATGACGCAGAAGTCGGGCTGCTCCACCTCGATGGTGGCCAGGATCTTCTCCAGGCCGATCTCGGCCAGCACGCGCACCTGGGAGCCGTCCAGGCCCAGGCGGCGGGAACGCATCGCGACCTGCGCGCCGGATTCCTCGCCGGTGACGTAGAGCACCTTCATCTGGCGGGACAGCGCGTCCACCGCCTGCAGCAGCAGCGTCGACTTGCCGATGCCCGGGTCGCCGCCGATCAGCACCACGCCGCCGGTGACGATGCCGCCGCCCAGCACGCGGTCCAGTTCCTCGAGCGAGGTCGGCGTGCGCTCGAAGTCGCGGGCCTCGATCTCGGACAGCGTCGCGACGGGCTGGCTGCGGGCCAGCGCCTGGAAGCGGTTCTTGCCGGCGGCGGGTTCGGCGGCGGTCTCGACGAGGGTGTTCCAGGCACTGCAGGACGGGCAGCGGCCCAGCCACTTGGCGCTGGTGGCGCCGCATTCGGAGCAGACGTAGTGGGATTTCTGGGTGGCCATGGGCCGATTGTCGTCGCCGGTCCGACCCGCTCGCGGCAGGAGCCGCTCAGGAGCCGCCTGCGGCGATCACTTCACCCGGACCAGTTGCCAGGCGTGCGGCAGCGAATCGGCGGCGGGCATCCAGTGATCGATGGCGGCACCCAGCAGCACGCCCACCAGCAGCAGGCCTAGCGCCGGTCCCCAGGTGCGCCGGACCGCGCATCGCCACCAGCCGCCTTCGCTCAAGTGCCGCCAGGCCATGCCACCGGCGACGCTGGCCAGGGCCACCTCGACCGAGACCGCCAGCAGCACGTCCACGCCGAACAGTCCGAAGACGCAGAAGCCGAGCGCCGCGCCGGTCGCCAGGATCAGCGCGATGGGCACGGCGATGACCAGGCCCTCGTCGAGTCCGCCGATCGCATCGCTGGCCGAGCCCAGCGCGTCGCCGGTTGTGGACAAGTTCGATGGACAAGCTGTGGAAAAGGGTGTGGGCAAGTCGGTGGACAAGGATGTGGATGCGCTTGTGGAGAAATCTCCGGACGCCCCGCCGCCACCGAAATCGCCGCCTCCGCCGCTGCGGAACGGCACGGAGGGACGTCCGCGTCCCAGATTGCCGGCGAGCTGGGAGCCGAAGTCCAGCAGGTCCGGCGTGCCGTCCAGCGGCGACCCGTCGTGACGCAGCAACGCCCGCGCCCATACGCGCAGCAGGCCCAGGTAGAGCAGGTAGCTGGCCGGCAGCAGCAGTGCGTAGCGCCAGGCCAGCGTCTCCACGCCCATCGCCCGCAGCCCCGCGCCGCCCAGCATCAGCGCGCCGAACATCAGCATCGCAATGACGAAGACATGCAGCCGGAGCAGGAATCGGCTGCGCAGCTGGCGCCTCAGGTCCTCGACCCAGCGCAGCCGAGCGTGCTGGCGCTGGGCGAACGACGGGGGTTTCGAGACGTGATGGGCGCGATGGGCGTGCGACATGGGCGGCGGCGGCGGAGCGTGCGGCGTGGCACGTCGTCCCAGGATAGCGGGCGAGGGTCAGTCCGCCGCTGCGGAACGCTAGCTCCGGTCCATCGGAGAACGCGAACCCGCCCACAGCCCGGCGAAGGTCAGCGCGGCGTTCACCAGCAGCAGTTCCAGCCCCATCCGGTAGTGGCCGAAGAGGGTCGCCTGGTGGGCGTCGACGACCCAGCACAGCGCCGGCGCCGCCAGCGCGACCCAGGGCAGGACGCCCGCCCGCAGGGTCCGCGTCGTCAGGATGCCGAAGGCGAACAGCCCCAGCAGCGGCCCGTAGGTGTAGCCCGCCAGCTTGAGGATCAGGGACACCATGCTCGGGTCGTCGAGCCAGCGGAATCCCAGCGTCAGCAGCAGGAACAACCCCGCGTAGCCGAGGTGCACCGCCTTGCGGACGCGGCGCTGGCGGGCCTCGTCCCAGTCGCGGCGTTCCTGCAATCCGATCAGGTCGATGCAGGTGCTGGACGTCAGCGCGGTGATGGCGCCGTCGGCGCTCGGGAACAGCGCCGAGATCAGCGCGACCACGAAGATCAGCTGCACCCAGGCGGGCAGGTGGCCCATCACGACGGCGGGGAACAACCGGTCGCCGTGGGCGCTGATGGCCTGCTGCTGCGCATACATCGTGAGCAGGCCGCCCAGGAACAGGAACAGCAGCACCACGACGGTCATGATGGCCGCCATCACCATCATGTTCTTCTGCGCGTCGGCCAGGCGCTTGACCGAGATGTTCTTCTGCATCATCTCCTGGTCCAGGCCGGTCATCGCGACGGCGATGGCCGCGCCGGCGAGCAGTTGCTTGGCCCAGTGCGAGGCGCTCATCGGATCGGTGACGAAGACGTCGGCGAGGCCGGCCGCGCGCATGGTCGACCAGCCGGAGGCCAGGTCCAGGCCCAGCGCGTGGAGCAGGAACACCACGCAGATCACCAGGCCGCCCAGCATGCCGGTGGTCTGGAGGGTGTCGGTCCAGACGATGGTCTTGACGCCGCCCTCCAGCGTGTAGAGCAGGATCATCACGAGCACCAGCAGCGCGCTGAGCCAGAACGGCATGCCGTTCTGGGCCAGCACCAGGTCCTGCAGGATGCGCACGACGAGGTAGAGGCGGGCGGTCGCGCCCAGGGTGCGGGACAGGATGAAGAATCCGGCGCCGGTGCGGTGGGCGGCGACGCCCAGGCGGGTGCCGAGGTAACGGTAGATGGAGCTGAGATTGAGCCGGTAGTAGAGCGGCAGCAGCACGAAGGCCACGACGGCGTAGCCGGCGAACTGGCCGATCATGATCTGGAAGTAGCTGAACGCGCCGGCGCCGACCGAGCCCGGCACGCTGATGAAGCTCACGCCGGAGAGCGAGGTGCCGATCATCCCGAAGGCGACCAGTCCCCAGTGGCTGTTGCGGTTGCCGATGAAGAAGCTGTCGTTGTCCGCGCGGCGCGAGGTCCACCAGGCCACCCCCAGCAGCAGCGAGAAGTAGGCGACGACGACGGCGAGCAGGACGGAGGCGGACATGGCGCGGGATTATTGGAGCGCCGCCACGGGAGCGGCATTCCGAATGTGGCAGCGGGCATAACCGGCCCATCCCCCGCCCACCTCCCGCCCATCCCCCTCCGTTCGCCGCCCATTCCCTGACCTTCGTCGGCGTGAAGGGCGTCGTGCTACAACCTCGGCTCTTCGAAGGAGTCGATCATGGAGTTGTCAGTCTGGCTGGGGTTCTTCGCGGCCTCCTGGGCCATCAGCCTGTCCCCGGGCGCGGGTGCCATCGCGGCGATGAGCGCCGGGCTGAATCACGGCTTCCAGCGCGGCTACTTCATGACGATGGGCCTGATCCTGGGCATCCTGACCCAGATCGTGGTGGTCGGCGCCGGGCTGGGCGCGCTGATCGCGGCGTCCGAGCAGGCGTTCGCGGTGGTCAAGTGGGCGGGCGTGGCCTACCTCGTGTACCTCGGCATCCAGCAATGGCGCTCGCCGGCCAAGCCGCTGGTGGCGGAACAGGCCGAAGGCCGGCAGGTCTCGCGCCGTGACCTGGTCCTGCGCGGCTGGGGCATCAACGCGGTGAACCCCAAGGGGACGGTCTTCCTGCTGGCCGTGGTCCCCCAGTTCCTGAACCTGCACCACAGCCTGCCGCAGCAGTACGCGGTGATCGGCGCGACGCTGGCCTTCACCGACGCCGTCGTGATGGCCGGCTACACGCTGCTCGCGGCGCGCGTGCTGCGGGCGCTGCGTTCCGAATCCCACCTGAAGGCGATGAACCGGATCTTCGGATCGCTGTTCGTCGCCGCCGGCGCGCTGCTGGCCACCTTCAAGAAGGCGGCCGACTGAGGCGCCGGTCCGGAACGCCGCCATCCGGCTTCTCCTGAGCGACCCGCCAGAGGCGGTCGCTCCCTCCGAAGGCCGCCCCCAACAGGGCGGCCTCGTCGTTTCCACCGGCCCGCTGAATGCGCCCTCGCGCGGGCGGCCGGTACAGATCGCCACCGCACATCATGTCCACCGTTTCCGACCGCTGGTTGTTCTGGGGCCCGACGCTGATCTGGGCCAGCACCTGGCATGTGATCCTGTATCAGCTCGCCTCGGGCGTGCCGATCCTGAACTCGGTCGGCTGGCGATTCGGTCTGGCGGCGCTGATGCTGGCGGGTTTCGCGCGCTGGCAGAAGCTGTCGCTGAAGCTGCCGTGGTCGGCGCACGGGCTGATGCTGGCGACGGGGATCGTGCAGTACAGCGGCAACTATTTCTCCGTCTACGAGGCCGAACGCCACATCCCGAGCGGGCTGGTGGCGGTGCTGTTCTGCCTGATGGTGTTCGGCAACGCGCTGACGGGGCGGATCTTCTTCGCGCAACGCGTGACGGGCCGATTCCTGGCGGCGTCCGCGGGCGCGGTGGCGGGGGTGGTGATGATCTTCTGGCCGGAGATCGCCTCGACCGGCGCCCGCCCGACGGCGGCCTACGGTCTGGCGATCGGCCTGGCGGCGGTGCTGGCCGCAGTCATCGGCAACGTCCTGACGCTGACCTTGACCCGCCGCGGCCTGGCGCTGGTGCCGGTGCTGGCGTGGAGCATGGGATATGGCGCGATCTTCCTGCTGGCCGCCTCGGTGGCGACGGGGCAGGGCCTGAACTTCGCGTGGACGCCGTCGTACGTGTTCAGCCTGCTGTACCTGGCGGTGTTCGGCTCGGTGTTCGCCTTCGTCCTGTACTTCAAGCTGGCACAGCGCCAGGGCACGGCGCGCGCCGCGCTGACCGGCGTGGTCATCCCGGTGATCGCGCTGGGGATCTCGGCGATCTTCGAAGGCTGGCGGCCGACGATGCTGGCGCTCGCCGGCATGGTGCTCTGCCTGGGCAGCATCTACGTGGCGACACGGCCGCAGCGGTGATCGGATGTTCTCATCCGGTTCGAAGTCCTTCCTGATACCGCGCTGATGGTTTCCCGCTGAAGCGGGAACTGGCGCCAGGTATTGCGGAATCGCAAGGGCACTCTTCTCGTTCGATCACAAGCTTCGCCTTCGATGACGGAGGGGCAGAGGCCCCATTCAAGGAGTTGTGAAATGAAATGTCCGGCCTGCGGATTCGCGAGGACGATGCGCGACACCCGCGATCTGAAGCATGTCTACAAAGGCGTGTCGACGACCATTCCTGCGGTCACCGGAGACTTCTGCCCATCGTGCGACGAAGTCACCCTGGACATGGATGAGTCTGGTCGCGTCATGAAGGCAGTGCGTGCCTTCTCCAAACAGGTGAACGCCTCGCAAGTCGATCCGTCTTTCATCGCGGAGGTCCGCAAGAGGCTTGCGCTGGATCAACGCGAGGCCGGTGAAATCTTCGGTGGCGGCGTGAACGCCTTCTCCCGATACGAGACCGGCAAGACGCAACCGCCGCTGGCGTTGATCAAACTGCTGAGGCTGCTCGACCGGCACCCGGATTTGCTGGAGGAGATCAGGGCTTGATCGTGTCAGCGGCGCGTCGGCGGCGCGCGGCGACGCCGATGGCCGCCACGCCTGCCAGCATCAGCGCGTAGGTCGACGGCTCCGGCACGGCCGAGGCGCTCTCCACCATGGAAATGATGCGGGCGTTACCCAGCACCAGGGCTTCGCCATACGTGCCGTCCGCCCGCCAGTAGGCGCTCCGATAACGCAGGCTGAGGCAGTCCTCGCAAGTCCCCAGGCGAGACAGCTCTTCGAAGAAGTAGCTCGTGGATTCGGGCCGGTTGTAGTCCGACACCGCAAGCGCCGGGAAGCGCACGCTCAGCCCCAGGTTCATCTCGTTGACGAACGCGCTGCCGTCGGGGTTCGACCAGATCACCCCGCTGTAGACGTTGAATCCCTCATTGGCGCCGAGGATCTCGCCGGTGTCGGTCCAGCTGCTGACGGATCGCGAACGCTGGACGATGTTGCGTACATCTCCCGTCGCGCCCGGATCGACCCCGATGGGATTGGTCACCGACGCCGGCGCCGTCGGCACGAGCGAGGTCGACATGTCCAGGCTGCTCGTGTTCGTGTACCGCTGCGTGAAACTCAGTCGCTCCCGTTCGCGCCCCGTCCATGGGTCCAGCGACGTCGACCTGCTCGAGCTGTACTCCACGGCATTCGGAGAAAGGCCGTACTCGAACGTGAAGGTGTGCGTGAGCGTGATCGGTGAACTGAAATTCAGTTCGGTCGAGTGCGCCCAGCAATCGGTCTCCGTCGGCGGACAGTCGACGACCTGGGACTGGAACGTGTAGCTCCCCTCCAGCGTCACCGTCACCGTCGCCATCGCGACCGGGCTCAACATCGCGCCCACGAGGGCGGCCATCCAGCGCATCTTCATTGCTTTCCTCTCCCTGGGGTCTGTCGTGATTCGTCGTCGGCCCTCAAGCGGCCTTGCGCCGGCGCACCGCGACGCCGATGGCGGCCACGCCGGCCAGCATCAGCGCGTAGGTCGACGGCTCCGGCACGGCCGAGGCGGATTCCACGATGGAAATGATGTGGGCGCGACCGTCGAAGGTGGTCGTGCTGTAGCTGCCGTCCGCCAGCCAGTAACTGTCGCGGTAGTTCAGCGAGAGGCAGCCTGCGCAGCTGCCCAGTCGTTGGAACTGCTCGAGGAAATACGCGCTCGATTCCGCGCGGTTGAAATCCGTCGCCGCCAGCGCGGCGAATGGCCCGCCTGCCCCGAGAGAGAAGCTGCGCTCGAAGCTGGCCCCGCCGGGTGTCTCGCCGTCCTCACTGCTGTGGAGGCTGAAAGATTCCGCGGCGCTGACCACTTCGCCGGTGTCGCTCCAGGCGTCGACCGAGCGGGCACGTCGCGCCACGTTGGTGACGCTCACGGTCGAACCGAGGGTGCCCGCGACAGGGTTGAAGACCGTTGCGGGTGCCGCCGGCACCTGGGAACTCGACAGATCCGAGCTGACCAGATTCGCGTAACGCTGCGAGAAGTAGAGCAGGTCCATGTCGCGACCTGTCGACGGGTCTGTGACCGTGGTCCGAGAGGTATAGGACGGCAATTGCCCGGGCGAAACGCCGAACTCGAATGTGAAGGTCTGGCTGTACGCGATCGGCGTGCCGAACAAGATGGCGGTCGTGTACGGCGAACAGTCGGTGGCCGCGGCCGGACAGTCGATGGTTCGTGACCCGAAGGTGTAGCTCCCCTCCAGCGTCACCGTCACCGCCGCCATGGCGACCGGGCTCAGCATCGCACCCACGAGCGCGGCCAACGCGAGCTTGAGCCCGCCGATCTTCTTGTTCATGGAGTTCCTTCCCTCTCGGGTCGGATTCTCACCATGTCAGGTTTGCAAAGCGTCGACGCACCCCCTCGAATGGAGGGGCGCACAACGCCGATGACACGCCCGGTTACTTCACCCAGCCGATCTCGACCGCCGTCGCCGGACCGACCGCGGTCTCGCCCAGGCCCGAAGGGATCCGCAGTTCGCCCTCCCGCACCGGGATGCGGCCGGCCATCAGCTCGGCAGCCGTCTGCGGGTACCGGGGCTCCTGGCGCGGCGCCGCGAAACCCTCGGGGAACATCGGTGCCAGCGTCGACGGGTCGTACTTGTCGGTCGCGCCGAAGGTGTGCAGCGCCTCATGCGCGATGACGACCTCGTTCTGCGCCTGCTGGGCCTTCGTCGCGAACAGGTGCACCAGGCCGAGCCGCCCCTTCTCCAGCCCGATCGAGTGCGGCAGCGCGCCGGCGAAATCCGGCGGGTGGTACATCAGGAAGAGCTTCACGTCGGGCGCGGGCGAGCTCGGCGGCGTCTTTCGCCAGGCCCACCAGCGCATGCGCAGGCTCCAGGAGATGGCCGACAGCGGCCCGCCGTCCCGGGGCACCGCCGGCGGCGCGACGTGGACACGGCTGCCCAGCACGATCCGCACCGGCTGCGACAGGGGCACGCCGTAACGGGCCGCCTCCTGCCGGAAATACGGCTCCAGGCCCGCGAAGGCGGCGGCGTCCAGCCGCTCCAGGTAGAGGTCCGTCACGGCGTCGCCGGACGCGTTGATCGGATACAGCGTCACGACCTGGGGCCGCTTCCAGGACTGGGCCTGCCAGCGGCTGACCAGCGTGGTGAGCGCCACCGTCAACAGGATCCCGAGCAGGATCAGGATCCGCAATGCCTTGAACATGTCCTCTCCCTCATCGATCGTCCGATCCCGCGCCGGCTCAGTCGCCGCGGACCTTGCCGCGGCCGGCCTTGATGTCGCCGCGCTGGCTCTTGGCTTCCAGGCGGCGTTTCTGCGACCCGTAGGTCGGCTTCGTCGCCCGGCGCGCCTTCGGCGTGTGCGCCACGCTCTGCGCGAGCGCGACCAGCCGGGCCACCGCATCGGCGCGGTTCTGTTCCTGGCTGCGTGATTCCTGGGCCTTGATCACCACGACGCCCTCGGCCGTGATCCGCTGGTCGCTGAGCGCCAGCAGGCGTTCCTTGATCAGCGCCGGCAGCGTCGAGCGCCGGATGTCGAAGCGCAGGTGCACCGCGCTGCTCACCTTGTTGACGTTCTGGCCGCCCGGCCCGCTGGCCCGGATCGCGGAGATCTCGAGCTCCCAGTCGGCCGGCGTCCAGTCCAGGTGCATGACGCCGACGGGGCAGCCGTTCGCCGGGCCTCAGCCCAGCGTCTCGACGTGCACCGGCACGCGTCTGGTCACGGCGCACATCAGCTCGTAGCCGATCGTGCCGGCCGAGCGGGCCACCTCGTCGATCGGCAGCACCGCGCCGTGCGGACCCTGGCCCCAGAGCGTGACCTCGCTGCCGACGCCCTCGTTCGGATGGTCGGTCAGGTCGACCGCCAGCATGTCCATCGACACGCGTCCGATCGTCGCGCTGCGCCTGCCGCCGACCAGCACCGGCGTGCCGTGCACCGCATGGCGCGGATAGCCGTCCGCGTACCCGCAGGCCACCGTGCCGATGCGCATCGCGCGCTGCGCCACGAAGCTGCTGCCGTACCCGACGCTGTCGCCTTCCTTCAGGTGCTGCACCGCCAGCACCTTGGCCCGCAGCGTCATCGTGGGCTTGAGGTCCCAGTGGGTGAGGTCGTGCTCCGGGAAGTCCGGCGCGCTGCCGTAGGTCATGATCCCCGAGCGCACCCAGTCGGCGCGCACTTCGGGGTCCTGGCTGTGGCGCAGGATCGCCGCGCTGTTGCTCAGCGACCGCGCGCCCGGCAGGTCCGCGGTCGCCTCCTTGAAGACGGCGGTCTGGTGCTCGATGCCGCGCGGGCCGTCGGCGTCCGAGAAATGCGTCATCAGCGAGATCTCGTCCACCTGCGGCAGCGCGTTCAACCGCGTCCAGGCGCCGCGGAACGCGCTCGGCGAGAAGCCCAGCCGGTTCATGCCGCTGTTGAGCTTGAGGAACACCCGGTGCGGCTCGTGCGTCTTGTGCATGGCCAGCCAGTCGACCTGCTGCTCGTGATGCACCGCGTGCCAGAGCTTCAGCCGCGAGCAGAGTTCCAGGTCGCGCGATTCGAAGCAGCCTTCCAGCAGCAGGATCGGGCCTCGCCAGCCGAGGTCGCGCACGCGCTGGGCCTCGTCCAGGTCCAGCAGCGCGAAGCCGTCGGCGCTGCGCAGCGCGTCGAACGCCCGCTCGATGCCGTGGCCGTAGGCGTTCGCCTTCACGACTGCGAACACCTGCGCGTCGGGCGCGCAGGCGCGGGCGCGGGCGATGTTGTGGGCCAGCGCGGGCTGGTGGACGAGGGCTTCGATCGGACGCGGCATGGGCCCCCATTGTGCCGCGCATGAAGGGGTTCACGCCCCTCCGCGGTGCGGAGGGGAGGGCGCCATGGGGTCGGAAAAGCGGTGCGGATTAGCACAGAGACACTGTCCCGTGAAGCGCTGTTACGAAAACGAGCGCGTGCTATAAACCCGCCGCAGCGCTGCCCTTTCCCCACCCCGTGGACCCAGCGTGTTCACCGCAGTTCCAGGTATGCCGGGTCGATGAAAAAAGGCTTCTACACCATCATGTCAGCGCAGTTCTTCAGCTCGCTGGCTGATAACGCGCTGTTCGTGGCCGCCGTTGAACTGCTCCGCACCAGCGGCGCCGCCGAGTGGCAGCGCGCCGCGCTGGTGCCCATGTTCGCGCTGTTCTACGTGGTGCTCGCGCCCTTCGTGGGCGCGTTCGCGGACGCGGTGCCCAAAGGCAAGGTCATGTTCATCTCCAACACCATCAAGGTGCTGGGATGCCTGAGCATGCTGGTGGGCGTGCATCCGCTGATCGCCTATGCGATCGTCGGCCTCGGCGCCGCCGCCTACTCGCCGGCCAAGTACGGCATCCTGACCGAACTCCTGCCGCCGTCGCAGCTCGTGAAGGCCAACGGCTGGATCGAGGGGCTGACCATCGCCTCCATCATCCTGGGCGCCGTCTTCGGCGGACAGCTGATCGGCGACAGGGCCTCGGCCTGGCTGCTGGCCATCGACATCCCCTACATCGACACCGGCATCGACACCCCGCCGCAGGCCGCCATCGCCTTCATGGTGGTGCTGTATTTCATCGCGGCGCTCTTCAACCTGCGCATCCCCCGCACCGATTCGCCGCTGCAGCCGATCTCGCACAACGCGACCGACCTGGTGCGCGAGTTCGCCGCCTGCAACTCGCGGCTGTGGCAGGACAAGCTGGGCCAGATCTCGCTGGGCATGACGACGCTGTTCTGGGGCGTGTCCGGTAACATGCGCTACATCGTCTTCGCCTGGGCCGCCGCGGCGCTGAGCTACGGCACGACGCAGGCGTCGGCGCTGGCCGGCGTGGTGGCGATCGGCACGGCCGTCGGCGCGATCGTGGCGTCCGCGGTCGTGCGCCTGGACAAGGCCACCAGCGTCATCCCGATGGGCATCGGCCTGGGCCTGCTGATGCTGGTGCTGAACTTCATCAACAACCTCTGGGTCGCGATCCCGTTCCTGATCCTGCTGGGCGGCATCGGCGGCTACCTGGTCGTGCCGATGAACGCGCTGCTGCAGCATCGCGGTCACAACCTGATGGGCGCGGGCCGCTCGATCGCCGTGCAGAACTTCAACGAGCAGGCCTGCATCCTGGGCCTGGGCGCGCTGTACACGATGCTGACCCGCTTCGGCACCTCGGCCTTCGGCTCGATCACCATCCTGGGCCTGCTGGTGGCGGGCACGATGTGGGTGGTGGGACGCTGGCACGAGCACAACAAGCGCGAGCATCCAGAAGAGCTGGAGCGCCTGCTCGCCATCGCGCGCAGCGACAAGCACTGAGCGGACGCCTCCGCTGAAACGACGACGGCCCCTCGGGGCCGTCGTCTTTTGAGATGCGCTGTCTGACTGCCGACGCCTTCAGCGCCGCGCGCGTCCCCGCCCGGTCGGCGGCGCGGCGACGATGATGCCGCCCGTGGTCAGCACCTGATCGATGTGCTCCGACCAGGCGCGCCCGATCTTCAGGCAGCCGCTGTGGTTGAGGTGGATCTCGTTGTGCCAGTCGCCGCTGATGCCGCTGGCGCCCGGCGTCGCCGCGGCCAAGGGCACGGCGGTCGAGTCGAACACGAACAGCCCCGGGAACTGCTCCTTGTCCGCCATCAGCGTCTTCAGCAGCTGGGCCAGGTGCATCACCATCAGACGGCTGACGGCCGCCCAGTCGGCGGCCGGGATCGCATAGGCCTTGAGTGCCGGATACAGCCACGGACCGTGGCCGGCATCTTCCGCGCCGGCCGGCCGCGGCATCGGCACCGCGTAGCAGTGGATGAAGATCGGCTTGCCCGCCGACGGCCCCTGGTCGCGCAGCGTCAGCAGATGGCGCAGGTTGGCCTTCAGGTAGTCGGCGTAGGTCGCCCAGCCGGGCTCCGAGAAGTAGCGGCCGACGCCCGCGGACGGGGCCCCCATTCGGTCTGGTTGCGCAGCAGGCGCAGGTGCAGCGGCACTTCCACGCCGTCGAGCTGCGTCGGCGTCTGCGCCGCCTTGATCAGGTCGTTGCCGCCGACGGAGAGCAGGATGCCGTCCCAGACCTGGGCATCGGGCGCCGTGAGCAGCCGGACGAAGTCGGGGGAAGACGCCAGTTCCACCACCTTGGACAGGCTTTCGCGCTGCCCGGCGCAGTTGATCGCGACGGTGGGTTTGGTCAGCACCAGTTCCTGGAGCAGGTTCGCGTGCGCGCTGAGCTTGGCCTGGGCGGTCGAGAACCAGGAGTCTCCCTGGGCGAGCAGGCGCCAGTGGTAGCTCGGCAGGTCGGGCCCGGGCTTGGACTGCAAATCCTCGGGGGCGAAACAGGCCAGGTGATCCAAGAAGCTCTCCCTACTTTGGTGGACGGGTCACACGCGACAGGGTAGGCCGCGTGCATGACAGGCGCACGGCGCCCCGATTGGAGGTCAGGGTCAGTCCTTGCGCCATGCTACAAACCCTGGGCATTGTTGGCCGGTCCGCAGGCCGGATCCAAGCCCTGTCGGGGGGACTGTTGCACAAGCCCCACCCCTTGTGGGCTTCTGTCGCGCCCCTGTCCCTTCGTCTGTCACTCCGTCTGTCCCCAGTTCCCGAATGCCGATCCTCGCCCTGATGCTCAACGCCACCATCTGGGGGCTGTCCTGGTGGCCGTTCCGCCAGTTCGAGGGGGCCGGCATGCACCCGCTCTGGACGACGGTCATCCTCTACATCCTGTCCCTGATCGTGGTGCTGAGCAGCCAGCGCGGCGCGATGGCGGAATGGCTGCGCTCCCCCGGCCTGTGGGTGGTGACGCTGGCCGCCGGGATGACCAATACCGCCTTCAACTGGGGGGTGTCGACCGGCGACGTGGTGCGGGTGGTGTTGCTGTTCTACCTGATGCCGCTGTGGGCGGTGCTGCTGGCGCGGCTGGTCCTGGGCGAACCGTTGACGGTGTCGGCCGGTCTGCGGATCGCCCTGGCGCTGGGCGGCGCGCTGGCGGTGCTGGCGCCGGCGGACGGCGGCTGGCCGCTGCCGTCCAGCCTGCCGGATGTCCTCGGACTGGTCGGCGGCATGACCTTCGCGTTCAACAACGTGATGCTGCGCCGCGAGGCCGCCCGCAGCCCCGGCGCCCGGGCGCTGGCGATGTTCGCCGGCGGCGTGCTGGTGGCGGGGCTGTCCGCCACGGCCATGGCCGGCCGGGGCCTGGCTCCGTGGCCTTCCTTGCCCGGCGCGGTCTGGCTGTTGCCGCTGGCGGGGATGGCGCTGTTGTTCTTCGTCTCCAACCTGTCGCTGCAATACGGGGCGGCGCGCCTGCCGGCCAACGTCACGGCGGTGGTCATGCTGACGGAGGTGCCGGTGGCGGCGATCTCGGCGCTGCTGCTGGGCGGCGGCACGCTGGACGGAAAGACCGCCGCCGGCGGTGCGGCGATCCTGGCTGCGGCGATGCTGGCGGCGCTGGAGCGGCGTCGCGCCTGATCGCCTGCACCGCGCTAGGATGCACCCCGGCCCACCCGGGCCGTCACGAGGATGACGAGGAGGTCCCCCATGAGCGCCAATGGCAAGACTGCTTTCGACTTCGACGCCGTCAGCATCGCCGGCGAGCCGGTCGAGCTGTCGCAGTACCGCGGCCGCGTGCTGCTGGTCGTCAACACCGCCAGCGAGTGCGGCTTCACGCCGCAGTTCAAGGGTCTCGAGGACCTGTGGCGCGACTTCCAGGCGCGCGGGCTGGTGGTCGTCGGTTTCCCGAGCAATGAGTTCGGCGGCCAGGATCCCGGCAGCAACGAGGAGATCTCGTCGTTCTGCCAGCTGAACTACGGCGTGAGCTTCCCGATGATGGCCAAGATCAAGGTCAACGGCGGGGAGGCGCACCCGCTGTGGCAGTGGCTCAAGGGCGAGAAGCCCGGCATCCTGGGCACGCAGGCGATCAAGTGGAACTTCACCAAGTTCCTGGTCGGCCGCGACGGGCAGGTGCTGAAGCGTTTCGCGCCGAACGACGCGCCCGCCGCCATCCGCGGCGAGATCGAGGCGGCACTGGCGGAGTGAGGCTCACCGGCGGATGTCGAGCCCGCCATAACGCAGCCGCAGCCGGCCTTCGGCCTGCGCGGCGCGCAGCAGCTGATTGACCGTCTGCCGCGACAGGTGCGCGAGTTGCGCCAGCTCCGCCTGAGTCGCCCGCAACGCCTGCCAGCCCTCGGCGTCCGAGGGGCCGGCGCGTTCATCGGCCAATTGACGCAATGCCACGCCGAAGCGCTCGGCGGCGCTCAGATGCCGGGCGGCCTCCAGCAGGCGCAGGTTGCCTTCGAAGCGTTCGGCGAATTCCCGCATCAGCGCCCGGGCGAAACCCGGCCAGTCGTCCATCAGGACGCGGTATGCGGGCGCGCCGATGACCCGCACGCGGCTGTCCGACACGGCCGCCGCCTCATAGCGCGAGGGCTTGCCGCTGATGAAGGCCGCGAGCCCGAACAGACGCGGCGCCCGCACGTGCTCCAGCACCGACATCCGGCCGTCGAGCGCGGCGAACCGGGCCTCGATCTCGCCGTCCTCGACCAGGTAGAACGCCGACGGCGACTGGCCCTGCGCGAACAGCACCCGACCGGCCGGCAGCCGCCGGCTGGGCATCAGCGCCTCCAGCCGCAGGGCGAGCGTGGCGGGCGGCGTCAGATCGGGGAAGTTGGCGCAGAGGGCCTGGACGGCGGTCGGCATGGGCGAGGGGAATGGCGGGTCGGCAGGCGTGAATTGTCGGATATCCGACATTCCGCAAGCCCGGACGGTCCTAGAGTCGCCGGTCATGGAAGACGCACTCGGGCGCATCGCCCACCACTTCACCCGGTTCGCCGAAACCGACGGCCGGGACGACCCGTTCTACGCGGCGCTGGCGGGGATCATCGCCGGCGACCCGGACCTCCTGGCGCTGCTGCTGGAGGCGCCGGCGACCCAGCGCAAGCCGGTGCTGTTGCTGGCCGCATTGCACGACCGGATCCTGGCCGGCGCTACCCATCCGCTGGCCGCCTACTACGCCAGCGTGGGGGGTTCGCGGACGCCGGACGACGCCCTCGGACCGCAGCTCCGGGATTTCGTCCATCGCGAGGACGCCGCATTGCGCGCGCTGATCCGCACGCGCACCACGCAGACCAACGAGACCGGCCGCTGTGCGGTGCTCCGACCCGCGTTGCAGGCGCTCGCGTCGCGTCTCGGCGGCACCGACGCCCAGCCGGTCGAACTGGCACTGTTCGAATTCGGCTGCAGCGCGGGCCTGATCCTGGGCGTCGATCGCTACGCGTATGACGATGGGATTGAGGTGACGCCCGGCGAGCGCCCCGATGCGCCATTGATCCGCAGCATCTGGCGTGGCGAACGCCCCGCCGGATTGCTCGGTGCGCCGCGCTGGCGGGCCGGTCGCCGCATGGGCGTCGATCTGCAGCCGATCGCCCCTGCCGACGACGTGGCGGCCCGCTGGCTGCGCGCCTGTCTCTGGCCGGGCGATGCCGCGCGCCGGGAGCGGCTGGACCGGGCGTTGGCCGACGCCCGGCGGCATCCGGTGCCGCTGCTGCGAACGGAGGACGGACTGGCGGACCTCGAGCGCTGGATGGACGAACTGCCTGCCGGCGTCACGCCGGTGATCTTCAACGTCTGGGTGCTGGCCTACTTCGATGCCGCGTCGTTCAAGACGCATGTCGAGCGCATCGATCAGCTGGTGCGCGACCGCGGGCTGGTCTGGATCAGCGGCGAGGTCGGCAAACTGGCGCCGATGGCGTCGCCGCCGGACTGCCCGGCCGGCGAATCGCCCGGCAGCGGCACGCTGTGGACGCTGCAATGGCGCGACGGCGGAGAGGTCCGCACCGACGTGCTGGCCTGGTCGCATCCGCACGGACGGTGGATCGAGTGGCTGGACGCCGGCCATGCCCGCTCAGCGTGAGGCCCCCGACGCCGGACTTGCCGACGCGCCGGGGACGAGCTTCAACTCGTTGACGACAAACTCCACGTCGTCGATCTGCTTCACCAACGCCTCGAGTGCGGACGCCTCATCGGCGCTGCGCACGCAGCCTTGCAGCCAGATCCAGCGCCGCTGGCCGAGCGCCCAGACGCTGGTCGTCGCAGCGAACCGGCCGTCCGCGGCGACGGCTTTCTGCACGCGCGGCATGATCTCCTTGTCGTAGAGATAGGCGTTGGGCAGCCGGCAGCGGCCGCTCTGGAAGCAGCTGGTGCCGCGCTCGATGCGGCCATGCGCCTGTGCCCTGGCTTCGGCCTCGCTCATCAGCGGTCCAGACGGGGCCGGACACTCGGACGGCGGGATTGCCGAGCTCAGCTGCACGAAGGGATCATCGAAGACGTTGCGGCGCGCTTCCTCGGCGACGGTAGCCACGGGCAGCACCGCGAGCAGGATCAGCGCGATCCGTGCGCAGACGCACAGGCGATGGGCGATTGGCGGCGGTCGTCGCATGGCCGGGAGCTTGCCCCATCGCTTTCGAGCCTTCAAGCGGGCCGCCTTGATGGCTAGGATGGCCCGTCGCCCCCCACAAGAACGCCTGGAGACTCCGAAGATGACTGCCCCGATGTCTGCCTCCTCCTCCTTCCCCCGGTTGCGCCGCGCGGCGCTGGCCCTGGCCGCGATGACCGCCCTCGGCGTCCAGGCGCAGACGGTTCCCGAGCTTCACGCGCTTGCCGCCAAGGAGCAGCCCGCGCTGATGAAGACGCTGCAGCAGCTCGTCGAGATCGAGTCCGGCAGCTCCGACCGCCAGGGCCTGGACCGCATCGCCGGCGTCATCGCGCAGCGGCTGCGCGAGCTCGGCGGCCAGGTGCAGTTGATCGATCCGGACAAGACCATCGCCTCGCCGACGTCGGACGCGGGCGACGGCCCCGCCAAGGTCGGCCAGGTCGTGCAGGCGTCGTTCAAGGGTGGCAACGCCAACGGCAAGCGCGTGATGCTGATCGCGCACATGGACACCGTCTACCAGCGCGGCGGCCTGAAGCAGCAGCCCTTCCGCATCGACGGCAACCACGCCTACGGCCTGGGCATCGCCGACGACAAGCAGGGCGTCGCCACCATCCTCCATGCGCTGGCCCTGCTGAAGTCGGTCGGCTTCAAGGACTACGCCGAGATCACCGTCCTGATCAACGGCGACGAGGAGATCGGTTCCCCGGGCTCGAATCCGTTGATCACGAAGCTCGGCGGCGAGCATGACGCGGTGCTGTCCTTCGAAGGCGGCGGCGGTCCGACCACGCCGGACACGGTGCGCCTGGCCACCAGCGGCATCGCCTCGGTCGACCTGAAGGTCAAGGGGCGCTCGTCACATGCGGGCGCGGCGCCGGAGAAGGGCATCAACGCGCTGACCGAGTTGTCGCACCAGATCCTGCAGACACGCGATCTGTCCGATCCGAAGCGCGGCCTGCACCTCAACTGGACGATGTCCAAGGCGGGCTCGGTCCGCAACGCCATCCCGGAGCGCGCCGAGGCCCAGGGCGACGCGCGCGCGGACCGCTTCTCCGACTTCGACGCCCTGGAAGCCGAGCTGCGCAAGCGCATCCAGAACAAGCTGGTCCCGGATGCGGAAGTGAGCTTGAGCTTCAACCGCGGCCGCCCGCCGCTGGCGGCGACCGATGCCTGCGCGCGCTGGCCGCGAAGGTCAAGGCCCTGGCCGACGAACAGAAGCTGGAGCTGGTCGTGCGTGACCGCCCGACCGGCGGCGGCACCGATGCCGCCTATGCGTCGCTGGCGACCAAGGCGCCGGTGATCGAGGGCCTGGGCGTGCGCGGCTACGGCGCGCACAGCAGCGACAGCGAGTACGTCGTCGTCGACGCCATCGCCCCGAAGCTGGTGCTCGTGACCCGTCTGGTGATGGCCATCGGCAGCGGCAAGGCGCTCTGATCAGGCCTTCGGGTACAGGACCATCTGCGTGCAGCGGAACAGCGCGATCGTCTTGCCGTTGTGCGTGACGGTCGCATCCCAGACCTGCGTCGTGCGGCCCATGTGGACGGCGGTGGCGAGGCATTCGATGACGCCGTCGCGGGCGGTGCCCAGGTGGTTGGACTTCAGTTCGACCGTGGTGAAGTTCTGCGCGCCGTCGGGCAGCGACGAGATGCAGCCGTAGCCGCAGCAGGTGTCGGCCAGCGTGACGACGCTCCCGGCGTGCAGGTAGCCGTTGGGGGCCATCACCTGCTGGGTGACCGGCAGGCGCGCGAAGACGCGGCCCTTCTCGACCTCGACGATCTCGATGCCCATGTGGCCGGGCAGGCAGGCCGCGCCGCGCGCGTTGAAGTCGTTGATCATGTGATGCTGTGGTGCGGGTGGATCAGGTCATGCGAAGCCGGCATTGTCGTCGGCCTGTATCGGCGCTTCGGCAGGCGGGCTGTTCCGGTGCGGACGGGCGCGGCTGGGGATAATGAGGCGAGCCGATAGTCCAACGTGGAGTTCCCAGCATGTTCCAGCACGTCGACGCCTACGCGGGCGATCCCATCCTCAGCCTGAACGAGGCCTTCCAGAAGGATCCGCGCACGCAGAAGATCAACCTGTCCATCGGCATCTACTTCGATGACGACGGCCGCATCCCGATGCTGGATTCCGTGCGCCGGGCCGAACTCGCGGTGGTGGAACAGGCCGGCGCGCGGCCCTACCTGCCGATGGAAGGCGCGGCCAACTTCCGCACCGAGGTGCAGAAGCTGCTGTTCGGCGCCGACAGCGAGGCGCTGCAGAGCAAGCGCGTCGCGACCATCCAGGGCGTGGGTTCGTCGGGCGGCCTGAAGGTCGGCGCGGACTTCATCAAGCGCTACTTCCCCGACAGCGCGATCTACCTGAGCGACCCGACCTGGGACAACCACCGCGCGGTCTTCGAGGGCTCGTACATCGAGTGCCGCAGCTACCCGTACTACGACGCGCAGACCGGCGGCCTGCGTTTCGACGCGATGCTGCAGGCGCTGTCGGAGGCGCCGGCGCGCAGCGTCGTGCTGCTGCACGCGTGCTGCCACAACCCGACGGGCGTGGACCTGTCGCAGTCGCAGTGGGACGCGCTGATCCCGGTGCTGAAGGAGCGCGAGCTGATCGCCTTCCTGGACCTGGCCTATCAGGGCTACGGCGACGGGCTGGAGCAGGACACCTTCGCGATCCGCGCGCTGGCGTCGGCGGGCCTGAGCTTCTTCGTCGCCAACAGCTTCTCCAAGAACATGAGCCTGTACGGCGAGCGCTGCGGCGCGCTGTCGGTCGTGTGCCCGGACGCGGCGCAGGCGGCCAACGTGCTGGGCCAGCTGAAGTTCACGATCCGCCGCAACTATTCGAACCCGCCGATGCACGGCGGCCAGGTCGTGGCCAAGGTGCTGGGCGACCCTGCGCTGCGCGCGCTGTGGGAAGGCGAGGTCGAGGAGATGCGCGAGCGCATTCTGGCGATGCGCAACGCGCTGTTCGAGGTGGTCTCGGCCAAGGTGCCGGGTCGCAACTTCGACTACTTCCTGAAGCAGCGCGGCATGTTCAGCTACACCGGCCTGACGCCGGAGCAGGTCGACCGCCTGCGCGAGGAGTTCGGCGTCTACATCCTGCGCTCCGGCCGCATGTGCATCGCGGGCCTGAACACGCGCAACGTGGAAGCGACGGCGAACGCGATGGCGGCGGTCCTCGCCTGAAGATCCGGTACCTCGGTCACCCACCGAGAGGGACGACCGGGGGCCCTTTTCGGAACTCAAGGAGGGAGATGGAGAAAAGGGCCCCCGGTTGGCCCTCTCGCGCTCGGTGCCACGCAGGCACCCCCTTGCGCGCATTCAACAAGGTTATGGGTAGCGGCACCGCTTTCATTGGCTGAGGGTGTCGTGAATCCGTAACCTCCCGGACCATTCAAGAATGAATTCGTCCGGGATGAAGCAGCTAGTCGTGATCGGTGGGGGCGTCGTGGGCGTCACCACCGCCTGGGCCCTGGCGGAGGCGGGGCATCGGGTGACGCTCGTGGAGCGCGAGGCCGCGCTGGGCACGGGTGCGAGCCGTGCGAACGGGGGCAGCTCAGCTACCGCTACGTGTCGCCGCTGGCCGATGCCGGCGTGCCGCTGAAGGCGCTGCGCTGGCTGCTCGATCCGGACGGTCCGCTGCGATTCAAGCCCGACGGCACGGCGGCGCAATGGCGCTGGCTGGCCTCGTTCCTGGCCCATTGCCGCGGGCCGGTCAACCAGCGCACGACCGAGCGCCTGCTTGAATTGGGCGCGTTCAGCCAACGGTGTTTCGGCGAACTGCAGCGGCATGCGGCGCTGGATGCCATCGCGCTGCGCACGCCGGGCAAGCTGGTCGTGTACCGCAAGCCGGAGGAGTTCGCTCGCGTGGCCGCGCGCACGCCGGCCGGCGGGCCGGAACGGGCGCTGACCCGCGACGAATGCCTCGCGATCGAACCGTCGCTCGGCGATGGCGGCGCGCAGTGGCTGGCGGGCGGCATCTTCACGTCCGGCGAGGCGGTCGCCGATTGCCACGCGCTCAGCGTGCAACTGGGCGAGCGGCTCGCGCGACATCCGAATTTCCGGGGGCGGGTGAAGGCCAACGCCACCGGCTTCGTGGTGGAAGGCGACCGCGTCGTCGCGCTGAGGACGGACCAGGGCGATCTGGTCGCGGACGGCGTCGTGCTGGCCGCCGGGCTGCAGAGTGCCGCCCTGGCCGGACTCGTCGACCTGCGGCTGCCGCTGTATCCGCTGAAGGGCTACAGCCTGTCCGCGCCGATCAACGGCGTGCACCGTCCGCCGACGGTCAGCGTCACGGACTTCGAGCGCAAGACGCTCTACGCCCGCATCGGCGACCAGCTCCGCGTCGCGGCGATGGTCGATCTGGTCGGCGACGACACCAGCATCGATCCGAAGCGCCTGGCCGCGCTGCAGCGCAACGTGCGTGAGACCTTCCCGAAGGCGGCCGACTACGACCACGCCGTGCCTTGGGCCGGCCTCCGTCCGGCGACGCCGAGCGGCGCGCCCATGCTCGGCGCGACGCCGCTGCGCGGGCTGTGGCTGAATGTCGGTCATGGTGCGCTGGGATTCACTTTCTCGTTCGGTTCGGCCCGCATCGTGGCCGACCTCGTTTCCGGCAAGCCCAGTCCGATCGCGCTGGATGGGCTGCAACTCCGCGCCGCCTGAGGCCCCGCGATGACGATGGCCGCCAAGCCCGTCACGCTGGACGCGGCCTCGCTCGCCGAGGCGTTGCGCGCGTCGGTGCTCGCGCAGGACTTCAGCGCCACGATCGATCCGCAGGACGAGGGGCGGGCGATCCGGCACTTCCCGAGCATCGATCTCGCCGTCGTCGCCTTCCCGGAACGCGGTGCGCCGGTCGCGGCGAATGTGCTGTTCTCGCGCGAGCATCCCGAAGGCCTCGTTGCGGACATCGCGCCGGACGCAGGACCCGTCCGGAACATCCGGTACCTGGCCGATCAACGCGATGCCGAGGGCCACTCGATCGCGTGGCGTCCCACGTCCGACTGGTCCACGATGGACTGGACGCCGCTGGCCGGCGAGGCGGGCGAGCGCGGCGGTCGCATCGTCGCGCCGTACCCGGCATCGCTGTTGAAGCTGATGCTGCTGGCGGGCGTGGGCCGGCTTGTCGATCAAGGGCGGGCCGGCTGGTGGCAACCGCTGACCTACGCCGGCCGTGAGCGCGCCGTGTCCGACTGGGTCTACGACATGGTCACGTGGAGCAGCAACGAGGCGACCTCGGCGCTGGTGACGCTGATGCACTCGGCCGGCGCGATCCGTCGCGATGGGGGCCGCGAGGTGCGCAATGAACTGCACACGCTGTTCGCCTCGCTCGGGTTCACGACGCTGCGCTTCGCCAACACGACGGCGGAGGGCGGCTGGGGCAACGGCTCGGGATCGGGCGTGGGCCAGATCCAGATGACCGCGTGGGACACGGTGCGCCTGCTGTGGTGGCTGGATCCGGTGGCGCCGCGCGCGCCGTGGTTGCGCGCCGATGCGCCGCGGCTGTCGCCGGAGAGCCGCAACCAGGCGATGCATGCGTTGCAGGATCAGGCGCTGCACCAGGTGCTGTCGAGCAGCGCGCTCGGCGGCGTGCCCGGCTGGGTGCCGGGGCTGCCGGCGCGCCTGCCTGGCCGGTGGCTGCAGCCGGACGGTGGGCTGCATGCGGGCGAGGTGTCCTTGCCCGGTGACCTGCGTCGATTCGCCACCGGCGGCGAGGTCTGGTTCGCGCACAAGACCGGCAACACCGAGAACTACACGTCCGATGCGGGCATCGTGCGCGGCATCCTGCCGAGGCGCCGGCACTACCTGATCGCGCTGCTGAGCAACCTCGGTTCGCGTTACGCTCCGCATCCCAGCTGCTCCACGACCTGGCGCATCCCGGCGCTCGGCGCCGCGATCGACGCGCGGATGGCGACGTGGCTGGAGCCCCACTCCGCGCCGCATGGCTGACGACACCTTCCTGCTGCCCCCGCTGCCCGAGCGCGCCTGCCTCGGCGTGATCGCGCCCGCCGGTCCGCCGAGGGAGGGCACGCTCGAGCAGCTGATCCCGCTGATCGAGCGCCTGGGCTTCCGCGCCAAGGTGTTCCCCGGCTGCCACGGACCGACGTTCCTCGGCCATCTGGCCGCGGACGATGGTCGTCGCCTCGCCGACCTCCA
This sequence comes from Roseateles chitinivorans, assembly GCF_050632145.1. Taxonomy (GTDB): domain Bacteria; phylum Pseudomonadota; class Gammaproteobacteria; order Burkholderiales; family Burkholderiaceae_C; genus Roseateles; species Roseateles chitinivorans_B. The sequence goes on along the minus strand of NZ_CP192577.1, from coordinate 1,306,030 downwards.
CGAGGCGCTGGACGACCGCCAGGTCGACGCGGTGATCGGCCTGCGCGGCGGCTACGGCTGCCTGCGGCTGCTCGACCGCATCGATCGCGCGCTGCTGCATCGATCGACGAAACCGTTGATCGGCTACAGCGACCTGACGGCGCTCCACGCGCTGCGCCAGCAACTCGGCATCGCCGGCTGGCATGCACCGATGCCGGCCTCGGACTGGCACAAGGGCGAGGCCGGCTGGGCGGATGCCGTCGCGCTCGGCGAGCGCTTGCGCCGCGGCCTCCGTGCCGGCGATCTGCTCGGTCCGGTGCTCGCGCCGCATCCGCTGAACCGGGGATCGACGCCGGTGCGCGGTGTGCTGGCGGGCGGCAACCTGGCGGTGCTGGTCGCGCTGATGGGCACGCCCTTCATGCCGGACTTGCGTGGCACGGTCCTGTTCCTCGAGGACATCGGCGAGGACCCCTACAAGGTCGACCGCCTGCTGTGCCAGCTGCGCCTGGGCGGCGCGCTCGACGACATCGCCGGCGTGCTGCTCGGCAGCTTCACCGACGCCGACTCGCCCGACGAGGTGCTTGCCGACTACGTCGGCGGCCTCGGCATCCCGGTCCTCGCCGGCTGGCCGAGCGGCCACACGACGCCCAACCTGCCGCTGCCGATCGGCGTGGCGGTGACCTTGGATCCGGGCGAGAGAACGCTCAGCGCCTGAGCGGCGCCTCCCCCATCAGGGCGCCGACTTCAGGACGAATCAGTCCTGGGCATGACCTGTCACTCAGTCCTCTCGCAACCATGCGAAGAGGGCGATGTGGCGATTCCCGTCTATCTGGTCCAGGGCTTTCAACGGTGGATGCGCAAGCAGGAACTGCGCAGACGCGGACCTGTGCCGCGCCGTGGCGGAAATGGAACGCGGGCTGACCGATGCAGATCTCGGTAGTGGACTCTTCAAGAAACGGATCGGACGATCCGGAGGCGGCAAACGCGACGGGTATCGCGTGATCGTGGCCCGTCGGCCAGGCGGTCCGTGGTTCTTCGTCGAGGGCTACGCGAAAAACGCCATTGCCAATATCGAAGCAGGGAAGTTGCATATCTGCAAACAGACAACTGCTCTGCTGGAAGAGATGAACGCCGATCAACTGGCGGACGCCGTTGACTCTGGACTCCTGAAAGAGGTGAACTGTGATGCGTAAGCGCAAGCACGAATCAATTGACCGGATGGTGAAAACCGGGTGGGCCATGCACGCTCGCGGTTGGGTGAGCGACGAGCGAATGCAGCGTCTGGGATGGGGTGGCATGGCGCCTCCCGAAGACCTGACGCCCGAGGAGGTCCGCGCCATCCGGGAGGAGGAGGATCTGAACCTCTACGTCTTCGCCAACATGCTCAACACGACGGCGCGTCTGCTGCGCCGCTATGAGCAGGGCATGACCCGACCCACCGGACCCGTCCTCCGACTGCTGCACACGATCCGGGAACAGGGCATGAGGAACGTCTTCCCCCTGAGTTCCCGCGCACTCGGCGGCATCACGAAGAAGCCCGCCGGTCTCCCGGCGGGCCTGGTGTCCGATGGCCCGCCGCGCGAAGCGGCAGACGGTGCTTGATCAGAAGAACTTGTAGTCCAACCCCAGCGTGAACGAACGTCCGCGCGGGTCGGCCACACGCGGCTCCCACGAGCTGCCCGAGCCGGTGTTCGTGTCGTAGCTGTTCGCGAACGGCGGGTCCTGGTCGAAGATGTTCTTCACGCCCACGGTGACCGTCAGGTTCTTGATGCCGCTGTAGGCCACGCTCGCGTGGTGCAGGTAGTACGGCTTGACCCAGGGATCGAAGGCCGTCGCGCCTGCCGCGCCGCTGAGCACGGCCGGCGTTCCGTAGCCGTAGTAGCCGGTCGAGTACTGCTGGCGCAGGGTCCAGGCCCAGTCACCGTACGAGTAGCTGATGTAGGCGCTGTGCTTCCAGCGGATGCCGAGTTCGCTCGACCGCGTGAACTGGCCGATCTCGCTCGCACCGAGCGGCGCGCCGTCCACCAGTGCCGACTTCTTCTCCAGCAGATAGGTCCCGTCCAGGCCGGCCGAGAGACGTCCGCCGTTCATCGGCGTGCTACCCCGCATCGAGAGTTCCAGTCCGCGCGTGCGCGTCTCGCCGGTGTTGACCCAGCTGGTATCGACGCTGATCAGCTTGCCGCTCGCGTCGCGGATGAACGCCGACGGGAACAGCGATGCGTTGTTCAGGAACTGCGTGAGCGACAGTGCCTGGATCATGCCGTCGCGACGGATGTCCCACAGGTCCACGCTCATGCTGTAGTTTGCCGACGGTTGCCACACGAAGCCGATGTTGGACATCTTCGACTCTTCGGGCTTCAGGTTCATCTTGCCGCTGAACAGCGTGGTGAACGTGATCGACTGGCAGCCGGGCAGGCTGCTGACCGCCTTGCTCGGGCAGGTCGCCGGGTCGAACAGCGTCGCGCCGGTCTGCGCGGACTCGGTGACGCCGTTGAACATCTGGTTGAAGGTCGGCACCCGGAAGCCGGTGCTGTACGAGCCGCGGAGCACCAGGCTCTGGATCGGCTGATAGCGCACCGAGGCCTTCGGATTGGTCGTGCTGCCGAAGCCGGTGTACTTGTCGTAGCGGACCGACAGGTTCAGGTCCAGGTCCTTGACCACCGGGATGATGGTCTCGCCGAAGATCGCGCCGACCTTGCGCTTCACGCCGCTCAGCGCGTTCACGTTGTCGAACGGCGCGTTGAAGATCCAGGTGTTGATGTCGTTCGTGTTGACGGTCTGGTTCCCGTCGAAGCGGTATTTCTCGACCCGGTAGTCCACGCCCACCGCCGCCATCACGTCGCCGGCCGGCAGCTTGAACAGCGGCCCCGAGGCGGTCGCGTCGTACTCGTCGGTCGTGTACTTGCCGCCATAGAGCTTGGTGCCTTCGGCCGAGATCGCGTCCAGCGCCGCCATCGCCGCGGGCGTCTGCGATTCGCCGGCCAGCAGGAAGGGGTTGAGCACGCCGGTGTTGATCAGATTGGCCAGGCCGACCCAGTTCTGGTAACCCGAGCCCAGCGTCGAGTTGCTCTTGCTGAAGGCCTGCGAGGCGCCGACCTTGTAGTCCCAGTCCTTGAGGAAGGGCAGCGGGCCGTCCAGGCTCAGCAGGTAGCGGCCGGTGTCGGACTCGGTCACGTACTCGCGCTGGCCGCATTCCATGCAGCGCCAGCGGAAGGCCAGCGGCTTGCCGGCCTGGCTGGCCAGCGACGGGAAGGCGCCGACCAGCGCATCCCACACGCGCTGGTATCCGGCACCGCTGGACGGATAGGCCAGCCCGTTGAAGGGATTGGGCACCCGCGTGCCGTTGGGCACCTGCACGGCCGTGGTGCTGGCCGAGATCTGGTTGGGCGAGAAGATCTTGTTCGACTCCGACCGGCCCAGCAGCACCTCGCCGGTCAGCATGTGCTCGCCCAGCTTGAGCAGGCCGCGCGACACGAAGTTGGTGTTCTTCACCGGCTGCTGGATCACCGCGGCCTTGCCGGTGTCCCAGGCGCAGCCGAACTGGTTGCCGGCGGCGGTGGTGCCGGTGCCCCAGATCTTCTCGGCATAGGGGCCGGTGTTGGGCTGCGACGCGCAGCCGGCCTGGCCGGGCAGGTCCAGGATGTTGGCGTTGGTGATGGTGGCGCCGTTGTAGGTCGGGTTCGGGATGTACGGCTGGAAGAAGACCGTCGCGAACGGCGTGCCGCGCGTGTCCGGCGACAGGCCGCGGCTGGGCTGGAAGCTGTTGACGAAGTCGCGCTGCGAGCCGTCCAGGCGCTTGTTGTCCGTGACGGACAGGACGCCCATGATGTTGAAGCCGTCCTTGTCGACGCTGCCGAAACCGCCGGTCACCGAGCCGCGGTAGATGTTGCCGCCGCCCTCCTGCGTCACGTCGGTGAAGCCGCTGACGGTCAGGCCGGTGTAGTCCTTGCGCAGGATGAAGTTGATGACGCCGCCGACGGCGTCGGTGCCGTACGTCGACGAGGCGCCGTCCTTCAGCACCTCGACGCGTTCGATCGCGGCCATCGGGATCTGGTTCAGATCGACGACGCCGCCGTTGAGGCCGTGCGCCGCGATGCGGCGGCCGTTCAGCAGGATCAGCGTCGCGTTCGCGCCCTGCAGGCGCAGGTTGGCCGAACTCGCGCCGTTGTTGCCGCGGGCCTGGCCCGACACCACGTCCGCGTTGGAAGCCAGGTTGTCCAGGCCGTTGCCGTTGGAGGAGAGCGTGGCGATCAGCTGTTCGGCCGACACGATGCCCTGGCGGTCCAGGTCGCGACGCGAGATGGTCTGCACCGGCAGCGCGCCTTCGTCCTGGATGCGCTTGATGCTCGAACCGGTGATCTCCACCCGCTCGATCTTCTGGACTTCCTGCGACCAGGCCGCCGCATGGGCGCCCAGTCCCACCACGACGAGGCAGCGGGCGAGTTGATTCAGTTTCACGACCTTCTCCTTGTTAACCGGTCCGGCGTCCTGGAAACGCCTCCAACGATTGCGGTCGTCCGATGCGGGGGCGACCCTTTGTGTTGCTGTGTTGCGAGCTGTGAACGATCTTCAAGCACGAGCGGTTTTCGCCGTCATAGGAACGTCACCCATTTGTTGTTTCCGTCCCGATGAATGCTTGTCTCGCGCATATAACCTGCGGGAATGCAGCGGGGCCGGGAATATACAGTCGCAGCCCATGCGATCGATCCCCGTCCTCGTCCTCCTGGCCGCCGCGCTCGCGACGAGCGGCTGCGCCACCCTCGTCGACACCCCGCCCGCGCCGGTCGAGACCGCGCTGCGGCAGGCCGGCGTGCCGGCGTCGTCGCTGGCGGTGGTGGCCTATCCGCTCGACGCGCCCGGCACCGGGCTGCGCCTGAACGCGGACCGGCCGATGGCGCCGGCCTCGACGATGAAGACGATCACCGCGGTGGTGGCGCTGGACCGGCTCGGTCCCAACAGCCGGGGACAGACCCAGCTGCTGGCCGCGGGCGAGATCCGCGACGGCCGCCTCGCGGGGCCGCTGGTGCTCAAGGGCGGCGGCGACGCGGACCTCGACTGGCCCGCGCTGTGGGCGATGCTGCGCGAGGTGCGCGAGCGCCACGGCGTGCGCGAGCTCGCGGGGGGCGTCATCGTCGACCGCGGCCTGTTCAACCCGGCGCGGCCGGACCTCGGCGCGCCGCGTTTCGATGAGCAGGCCGAGTTCCCCTACAACGTGATCCCGGATGCACTGCACCTCAACGGCAGCCTGCTGCAGTACGACTTCTGGTCCGACGAGCGAGGGCTGACGGTGCGACCGTTCCCCCAGTTCGGCGGACTGACGATCGACACGAGCGCGGTCATGCTGAACGACAGGCCCTGCAAGGACTGGGACGACGACTGGCAGCCGTCGCGCTTCGAGGCGCTGCCCGACGGCGGCGGCCGGTTGGTGCTGGCGGGCGGGTTCCCGCGTGGGTGCCAGGTCTCGCAGTCGTTGAACGTGCTGGACCGGCAGTGGGAGACGGCGCAGGCGCTGCGGCAGCTGTGGGGCTCGCTGGGCGGGACGCTCTCGAGCGAGATCCGCGAAGGCGCGACGCCTGAAGGTGCCCGCGTGCTGGCGCAGCACCGCGACCGCCCGCTGGCCGAGCTGCTGCGCCCGGTCATGAAGGCGTCCGACAACGCGCTGGCGCGGATGCTGTTCCTGAGGCTTGGCGCGTCCGCGGCCCAGCCGGGCGAGGACACCGGCGCGGCTGCCGCGCGCGTGGTGCGCGAGTGGTTCGTCGCGCAGAAGATCCCCACGGACGGCCTGGCGCTGGAGAACGGCTCCGGCCTGTCGCGCAGCGAGCGCGCGTCTGCCGCGCAGATGGCGGCGATGCTGCAGGCCTCGGCGCGCGGCGCGCACGGCCCCGAGCTGCTGGCGACCTTGCCGGTGGCCGGCGTCGACGGCACGCTGGTCCGTCGCTTGAGGGGCACGGCCGCGGAAGGCCGCGCCCGGATGAAGACCGGCACGCTGCGCGACGTCGTGGCGCTGGCCGGCTTCGTGCCGGACTCGACGGGCAAGACCTGGATCGTGGTCGCGATCGTCAACGACGATCAGGCGGCGAAGGCACGTCCGGCGATCGATGCGCTGGTGGATTGGGTGGCGCGGCGCTGACGCCCCGCAGGGTCAAAGCACCGCCGGCGACAGCAGCCGCAGCGTGCCGGCGCGCGCGTCCATCTCTGCAGGCTGACCGACGGGCACGGTGAACTTGCGCTTGATGTGGCCGATCATCGCGCCGCGGTAGACGGGCACGTTCAGCGGCAGGAAGTAGTCGTCGAAGACCTCGTCCAGCGTCAGCGTGCCGAAGCTGCCGTCACCGGGTCCGCATTGCGTGAACTTGCCCAGCACGACGCCGGCCAGCTGGTCGAGCGCCCCGCTCAGGCGCAGCGTCGAGAGCATGCGGTCGACGCGGTAGATGTACTCGTTGACCTCTTCCAGGAACAGGATCGCGCCGCGCGTTTCCGGGAAATAGGGCGAGCCGGCCAGCGAGCTCAGTACCGCCAGGTTGCCGCCGACCAGCGGCCCGCGCGCGACGCCCGGCCGCAGCGTGCTGATGCGGTCCTCGCGCTGGACCACATGGGCGCCGCGCTCGCCCTGCGGGTTCTGCAGCAGGTCCGCCTGCGCGTCCATCGCGACGGCGCGGAAGTGCTGGAGCGAGAACTCGTTCCACTCCGAGCCCGCGACCGGGCAGTGGAAGGTGATCAGGCCGGTCTGCCGATGGATCGCGTTGACCAGGCTGGTCAGGTCCGAGAAGCCGCCGAAGAACTTCGGCTTGCGGCGCATCAGCGCGTAGTTCAGCTTGTCGACGATGCGGTTGCAGCCCGAGCCGCCGGTCAGCGCGAGGATCCCCGCGACCTCGTCGTCGGCGAAGAAGTCGTTGATGTCCGCCGCGCGCTGGACATCGGTACCGCCGAACTGGCCGTAGCGCCCGCGCACGTTGGCGCCGAGCTTGACCTTGAAGCCGAGCGCCTCGAGCGACTCGACGGCGATCTCCAGCGGCTCGCGCTCGTAGGTGGCGTTGGCGGGGCTGACCAGGCCGATCGTGTCGCCGACCTTCAGCCGCCGCGCGCGCAGCGGCTCCGGCGCGGCGGTCGTGCGGGCGCTGCGGGCTTCACGAGAGGACGGGCCCGTCTGCGCCTGCGCCGACGGCAGCGCACCGAGCGCGGTGGCCGCGGCGGCGGTGGCGGCACCGGTGAGGATCTGTCGGCGGGAAGCGGTCATGGGATCTCCGGAAGGCAGGCGCGTCGAGTCGGCCAGGTCGACTCGTGCGATGAGGTGAGGGCGCTCAGATCACCAGCGGCAGCTCGCGGCGGACGCGCTCGCGGTCGCCGAAGTCGAAGTGCCACCACTCGGTGCTGATGGTCTGGAAGCCGGCATGGCGCATCGCCGCGCGCAGCCAGCCGCGGTGGCGGAGCTGGTCGGCGGTCAGGCCGCCGGTGGCGAGTTGCTCGGCCTCGAACTCGGGATGCGAGGCCGGCGTCATCTCGTCGAAGCCGGTGCCCATGTCGAGTTCGCGGCCTTCGGCGTCCAGCAGCGTGACGTCGACCGCCATGCCGAACGAATGGATCGAGCGCCGCGCCGGATGGGCGAGGTACTTCGTCAGCGGCGTGCCTTCCAGCTCGGCCCACAGGGCTTCCTGCACGCGTTGCGGCCGCAGCGCGTCCAGCACGACCAGCATCACGCCGGGGCAGTGCCGGCCGAGGTAGGCGGCGGCCTCGGCGACCGCGTTTGCCGATTCGCGGCGCAGGTAGGCGCAGTCCAGTCCGCCGTAGACGTTGCGGCCGACGAAGTTGTCGGGCGTCGCGTAGCGCAGGTCCACCGCGATGCCGGGGATCGTCAGCAGCGCGCGGAACTCGGCGTGCGAGGCGATCTCCTCGCAGGGGATGGGCGGCGGCGGGGCGTTGGCGACGGAGGCGTCCGAGGTCATGGTGAGGCGACGTGGAGGCGGATGATCAGACGCCGGGGCGCGTCACTCCAGGCTCTCGAGGTTGGCGCGGGCGGCGTCCCGCAGGTAGGTGACCAGCCGGCGCGCGGCCTGCGCCAGCGGTGCGCTGGCGGAGGTCAGCAGGTACAGCTGGATGCTCATGGCCGGCGCCAGTGGACGCACCTTCACGCGGGTGCGGTCCGCCGAGGCGGCGGTGAAGGGATCGACGGCGGTCATGCCGACGCCGGCCTCCACCAGTGCGCGGGCGAGCTGGTAGGTCTGGACGGTGATGCGGCTGTCGAGGTGGCGGCCTTCGGCCTCGCTGGCGTTGTGCAGCATGTGGCCGAGCGGGTCGTCCTCGGCCATGGCGATCAGCTCGGACTGGATCTCCTCGAGGGGCAGCGGGCCGGTGCCTTGCGCCTCGGGGCTGTGCATCGGGCACAGCGCCATCATCGTGCCGCTGGCCAGCACCTCCGCCTTGATGCCGGGGTGGCGCGGGTCCTGCAGGCTGAGGGCCAGGTCGGCCTCGCCGAGCAGAAGTGCGGAGACGATCTCCCGCGTGTGGTTCGTGCTGAGCTGGCACCGGCTGCGCGGGAAAGCCTGAGCCCAGTGCGTCATCGCCGCCGGGATCACCGAGGCGCCCAGCGTCGGCGTGGCCATCAGGCGCAGCGATTCGGATTCGCCGCTGCGCAGGTTGGCGGCCAGGCGCCGGATCGCGACCAGGTCGCGGTTGAGCTTGTCGATCTCGACGAACAGCCGCTGCGCTTCCGGCGTCGGATACAGCTTGCCGCGGACGCGGTCGAACAGCGGCATGCCGAGCTGCAGCTCGCAGTGCTGCAGCACCTTGGTCACGGCAGGTTGCGAGATGTGGAGCAGCTGCGCCGCGCCGCTGATCGTGCCTGCCTGCATGATCGCGTGGAAGACTTCTATATGGCGGAGCCTCATGTCGGCCCCCCGTCCGACGGGTACGTCGTCCGACCCCCCGTGGGGGCCCGGCCCGGCTTGGGGCGGCCCGGCGCTCGGGCCGGCGCGCTGAGAAGGAGGGGAGGCTTATTCACGATAGACGTTCTCAAAGACGACACCCCCGTTCGGCTGCATCTTGAAGCCGCGCAAGTCCTTGCTGGTGGGGATGTACACCGTCGAGTGTGCCATCGTGATCCACGGGCGTTCCCGCTTGAAGATCTCCTGGGCCTGCTCGTAGAGCGCGATCCGCTTGGCCTGATCCGCGGTGGCGCGGGCGGCGTCGATGAGGCGCTCGAATTCCTGATTGCAGAACTTCACGCCCGACTTGTTGGTCGCGCAACTGAGGTTGGGGGTCAGGAAGTCGTCCGCGTCACCGCTCTCGCCGGCCCAGCCGCTCATGTAGACCGTGTGCTCGCCGGCGTTGGCGCGCTTGAGGTACTCGCCCCACTCGTAGGTGCGGATCTGCGCGCGCACGCCGATGCGGGCCCAGTCCTGCTGGATCAGCTGCGCCATCAACTGCCCGTTCGGATTGGTGGGGCGCGTCACGGGCAGCGCCCACAGGTCGATGTCCAACCCGTCCGGGAAACCGGCCTGCTTGAGCAGCGCCTTGGCGCGGTCGGGGTTGTATTCGTTCTTGATCGACTTGTTGTAGCCGGGGATCGCGGGCGGGAAGGGATTCACCGCCTGCATCGCGTCGCCGCGCGGGAACAGCGCGCGGAAGATTGCGTCGCGGTCGACCGAGATGTCCAGTGCCTCGCGTACGAGCCGGTTGTCGGTCGGTGCCTTGCGCAGGTTGAAGGACAGGTAGGAGATGTTGAGCGCCTGGATCTTCTCGAGCCTGACGCGCTCCGGATGGCGGTCGATCGCGGCGACGTCGATGTCGCGCAGCGGCGAGGTGATCTGGCACTCGCCCGCGAGCAGCTTCTGCACGCGCACCGGCGCTTCACGACTGATGGTGAAGATCAGCTTCCGCGTCCTCTGCGGCTCGCCCCAGTAGTCGGGGTTGCCTTCCATGCGGACGACGTCGTCCTTCGCATAGCTGCGGAAGCGGTACGGGCCGGTGCCGATCGGGAGGCGGTTGATCTGCGCGGCCTTGCCGTCGCGCAGCAGCTGCTGTCCGTATTCCGCCGACTGGATGCCGGCGAAGGCCATCGCGAACCAGGTGACGAAGGTGACGTTGGGCTGGGTCAGCGTGAAGCGGACGGTGCGGTCGTCGAGCTTCTCCATACTCGCGATCGCCTTGGCCAGGCCGAGGTTCTGCGGATAGATGAAGTTGGCCGGGAAGGCCTTGTTGAACGGGTGCTCGCGGTCGAGGAAACGGCCGAAGGTGAAGAGCACGTCGTCGGCGTTCAGCGGACGGGTCGGCGTGAACCAGGGGCGGGTGTGGAAGCGGACGTTCTCGCGCAGCGTGAAGGTGAACTCACGGGCATCGGGGCTGATGGTCCAGCTCGTCGCGAGGGCCGGCTGCAGCGCGGTACCGCCGCGCTCGAAGCGGACCAGGCCCTGGAACATCTGGTTGTTGACGTTGTTCGTGCTGGCCGAATCCCATAACCCCGGGTCGAAGCCCTCGGGGCTGGCGTCGGTGCAGTACACGAGCGGCTTGACCGCGGCGGCACCGGCCGCATGAGCGACGGGAAGCGCGGCGGACAGGAGCAGAGCCAGCGAGAGGGGGAGGACTGAGCGCATCGGGAGGAGGGCAAGCCGCGCATTGTCGAAACGCCGCTTCCCAGGTCACAACTGAAATGGGCGGGTTGGACCATAACACTGGGTTATGTGGACTCAGTTGGCCTGCCTGATCCGGGAGAGCGTGAGCGCATAAGCGAGTCCGTCTTCCCGCTTCCCAATGCAGAAGACGATCACGATCAGGATGCCGTCTTCGACGCGATAGATCAGGCGGATGCCTTGCTTGAGCAACTTGATCTTGTAGAAGCCTGCCAGTTCTCCGTGGAGCGCGGATCCGGGGACGTGGGGCTTGTTCAATCGCTTGCCCAGCAGTCCTTTGAGAAGCTTCCGCACGGAGCCGTCCAGATTCAGCCACTCCCGCCATGCATCTACATGGAAGCGGATGCCATAGCGGTGTCCTTTCAACGGTTTCTCTTCAGAGGTCGTCAAAGTCCACCTCGACCAGCGGCGACTTGTCGGAAAGCCGTTCAATGGTCTTCCGGTAGGCGGCCTGATCGGCCAGGTCATCCATGACCGCCTCGTACAGGATCGGGTCCATCACGTAAAAGGCCAGCTTGCCACCGCGAAGCACCGTGATGGGTCGATGTTTCGCTTCTTTGAGGACCGTGTCCGTCTGCTTCTTGAATGCAGTCAGGCTGACGATCAATTCGTGTTCGATGGCGTCCATATCGGCTCCTTGGGGCGAGTCGATTATGGGTGGGACGTCCGGCGGAAATGGGCCAGGGCGGCCCAACGCGGACGCCGAGGTTTCGGGCAGGCGGAACGACATGGAGTAGGCTCCAAACGATGGCGGGCAGCAATTTCACGCCCGTCCGATGTCGCCCGCAATCACCTCAAAAAGCCGAAATGCTGACTTGAAAGCGCAGGGCGCTCTCTCGCATTTCATCCGATGTGAATCGTCGGTCAGATCACATCACAAGCCACGAGCCGCCCATCGATCTCCCGCAACTCCGGCCGTACTTCCGCGCAGCGCGCGACGGCCATCGGGCAGCGTTGATGGAACGCGCATCCCGTCGGCGGCTTCAGCGGGCTGGGCAGCTCGCCGTGGATGCGGATGCGCTGGCGGCGGTCGGCCGGGCGCAGCGCCGGCGTGGCGCTGATCAGCGCCTGCGTGTACGGGTGCAGCGGCTGGGCGAAGAGGCGGCGCTTGTCGCCGTGCTCGACCACGCGGCCGAGGTACATCACCATCACCTCGTCGGCCACATGCTCCACCACCGCGAGGTTGTGCGAGATGAACACGTAGCCCGTCCCGAACTCCGCCTGCAGGTCCATGAAGAGATTCAGGATCTGCGCCTGGATCGACAGGTCCAGCGCCGACGTCGGCTCGTCCGCGACGACGATGCCCGGCTGCATCACCATCGCCCGCGCGATCGCGATGCGCTGGCGTTGACCGCCCGAGAACATGTGCGGGTAACGCTGCAGGTGCTCCTGACGCAGGCCCACCTTCGCGGCCAGCGCCTCGATGCGCTCCTGCCGCTCGGCGCGGCTCAGCGGCGTGTTGATGACCAGTGGCTCCGCCAGCGTCGACGCGATCGTCTTGCGCGGATTCAGCGCCGCATACGGGTTCTGGAACACCATCTGCACGTCGCGTCGCAAGGCCTGGCGCGCCGAGGCGTCGGCCGCGTCGCGGCCATGGATGCGCAGGTCGCCGGAGGTCGGCGTCTCGATCAGCGTCAGCGCCCGCGCCAGCGTGGACTTGCCGCAGCCCGATTCGCCCACGACCGCCAGCGTCTTCCCCGGCGCCAGCGAGAAGCTGACGCCGTCCAGCGCGCGCACCGTCGCCTTCGGCGCGAACCAGCCGCGGCTCACGCGGTAATGCCGGGCGAGGTCGCGCGCCACCAGCAGCGGCGCCGCACCGGCGGCGGCAGGCTTGTCTGGCACGGCGCTCATGCGACGGACTCCTCGATCAACGGGTAGAAGCAGCGCACGCCGTCGACGACATCGGGCCGATCGGCACGGCAGCGCTCCTGCACCCGCGGGCAGCGCGGCGAGAACAGGCACCCCGCCGGCCGGTCCAGCGCGCCCGGCACGATGCCCGGCAGCGCCTGCAGCCGGTGCGCGCCGCGGTTGTGCTCCGGGATCGCCGCCATCAGCGCGGCCGTGTACGGATGCATCGGCGATCCGAAGACCTCGGGCAACGTGCCCGTCTCCACCACCTGGCCCGCGTACATGACGGCGACGCGCTGCGCCATCTCCGCCACCACGGCCAGGTCGTGCGTGATCATCACCAGCGCCATGCCCTGCTCGCGCTGCAGGCGCAGCAGCAGATCCATGATCTGGGCCTGGATCGTCACGTCGAGCGCGGTCGTCGGCTCGTCGGCGATCAGCAGCTTGGGCGAGCACGCGATCGCCAGCGCGATCATCACGCGCTGGTTCATGCCGCCGGAGAGCTCGTGCGGATAGGCCTTCAGCCGGCTCGCGGGATCGGGGATCTCGACCTGCTCCAGCAACGCCATCGCGCGCTGGCGCGCCGCGGCGCCACGCAGACCGAGGTGGGTGCGCAGCACTTCCTCGATCTGATGGCCGACGGTGTAGCTCGGGTTGAGGCTGGCCAGCGCGTCCTGGAACACCATCGCGATGTCCTTGCCGATCAGCCGGCGCCGTTGCGAGGCGCTCATGCCCAGCAGGTCCTGACCCTGGAAGCGCAGCGCCGTGGCCGTCACCTGCCCGGGAGGATCGATCAGGCCCATCAGCGCCATCATGCTCACGGACTTCCCGGAGCCCGATTCGCCGACGATGCCCAGCACCTCGCCCGGCGCGACGTCGAGGTCGACGCCGTCCACCGCCGGGAACGCGCCGAAGCGCACGCGCAGGTCGCGGATCTCCAGCATCACGAGACCCTCTTCAGGCGCGGATCGAGCGCGTCGCGCAGCCCGTCGCCCATCAGGTTGACGCTTAGCACCGACAGCAGGATCGCCAGGCCCGGCAGCGTCACCACCCACGGCGCGCGGACGATGTAGTCGCGCGCCGACGAGAGCATCGTGCCCCACTCCGCCATCGGCGCCTGCACGCCCAGGCCGAGGAAGCCGAGACCGGCCGCCTCGAGGATCGCCGCCGAGAAGCTCAGCGACGCGTTGACGATCAGCGGTGCCGTGCAGTTCGGCAGCACCGCCGAGAACATCAGCCGCCAGGCCGACGCGCCGGCCACGCGGCTGGCGGTGACGTAGTCCTTGCCGAGCTCCGCGAGCGCCGCGGCGCGCGTGAGCCGGACGTACTCCGGCAGGCTGCCGACGGCGATCGCGATCACCGTGTTCGTCAGGCCCGGGCCGAGCACGGTGATCACGCAGATCGCCAGCAGCAGGCCTGGCAGCGCGAGCATCACGTCCATCACGCGCATGACGACCGGCGCGAGCAGCCGTTGATGGAAGGCCGCCAGCAGTCCCAGCAGCACGCCGGGGATCAGCGACAGCACCACCGACGCCAGGCCGATGCCCAGCGACACCCGCGCGCCGTGCAGCAGGCGCGACAGCAGGTCGCGGCCGAGCTCGTCGGTGCCGAGCACGAAGCGCATCTGTCCGCCGTCCATCCAGATCGGCGGGGTGAGCATGTGCTCGCGGTACTGCCGCACCGGATCGTGCGGCGAGATCCAGGGCGCCAGCAGCGCCGCCAGCGCCAGCAGCGTGAAGACGATCAGCGCGACCAGCGCGCCGCGATTGGCGGAGAAGCCGCGCCAGAACTCGGCGAGCGGGCCAGGTGGCGCGATCGTCGGCGTGGTCGAAGGTGTGGAGGGGAGGGCGCTCATGGACGTCTCAGCCCTGCTTGCGGATGCGTGGGTTCACCACGCCGTACAGCAGGTCCACCAGCAGGTTGACCGCGATGAAGGTGCAGGCCGAGATCAGGATCCCCGCCTGCACCACCGGATAGTCGCGCCGCGCGATCGCGTCGATCAGCCACTTGCCGATGCCGGGCCAGCTGAAGATGGTCTCGGTCAGCACCGCGCCCGCGAGCAGGCTGCCGACCTTCAGGCCGATCACCGTGATCACCGGGATCAGCGCGTTGCGCAGGCCGTGCACCAGCACCACCCGTGCCGGAGACAGGCCGCGCGCGCGGGCGCTGCGCATGTAGTCCTCGCGCAGGACCTCCAGCAGGCTGGAACGCGTCATCCGCGCGATCACCGCCGTCGTGCTGGTGCCCAGCACCAGCGCCGGCAGCAGCAGGTGCCGCAGCGCCGAACGCCACGCGCCCGCCTCGTCGTGCAGCGCCGCGTCGATCAGCATGAAGCCGGTGACGCGCTGGACGTCGTACTCGACCGCGATGCGGCCCGACACCGGTGTCCAGCCCAGGCCCACCGAGAAGAACATGATGAGGATCAGCCCCCACCAGAACAGCGGCATCGAGTAGCCGACCGTCGCCACGCCCATCACGCCCTGGTCCAGCAGCGAGCCGCGCCGCAGCGCCGCGCCGGTGCCCAGCGCCATGCCCAGCAAGATCGCCAGCAGCAGCGCGAAGAGCGCCAGCTCCGCCGTCGCGGGGAACAGCGCGAGGAACTCGTGCGAGACCGGCTCGTGAGAAACCAGCGAGCGCCCCAGGTCGCCGTGCAGCAGTCCGCCGACGTAGTCCGCGTACTGGCGCCACAGCGGCTGGTCCAGGCCGAGCTCGTGCATCAGCCGCGCATGGGTCGCGTCGTCGAGCGCGCGCTCGCCCATCATGATCGCGATCGGATCACCCGGCACCAGCCGGATCAGGCCGAAGGCGACCAGCGTCACCCCGATCAGGGTCGGCAGCAACGAGGCCAGGCGGCGGAGCAGGAAGTTCAGCAAGGCGGGCGGTGGCGGGCGGGGAAGGATCGGTCGGGGTCGACAGGCGCGGTCGGGCCGGTCGAGGCGGGCGAGGCGGGCGAGGCGTCGGCGGATTCAATAGGCCGAGCGCGGCTGGCTGTCCGCCGGCAGCGGCTTTTTCATCACCAGGCCGCCGGGCGTCGTGACGACCTCCAGCAGCGCGGCGGTCTCGGCGTCCATGCCGCCGGAGAAGTCGGCCGGGCGGTACTTCATCTGGAAGGTGCTGATCACCTCGCGCGTGGCGGTGTCCAGCAGGCCGGTCTGCGGCGTCTGGTAACCGACCTGCGCCAGGCGCTTCTGGAACCAGACGGCATCCGGCACCGGCGCGACCTGATAGATCGCCTGCTTGATCTGGACCTGCGCGGCGTCCGGCCACGCGATCAGCCCGGCGTCGGCGAGCTGCTTCCACGGGAACGCCGGACCCGGATCCTGCTTGCGGCCGGGCGCGATGTCGTTGTGACCGAGGATGCGGTCCGAGCGGATGCCCTGGCGCGCGACGATCTCCTTGACCAGCTTGATCACGTCGTCGATCTGCGCCTGCGGATACGGTGCGTAGACGCGGCCCATCGGTGTCTCGGTGAAACCGGGGTTCACGATCTCGATGCCGATCGAGGCCGAGTTCAGGTTGGTGGCGCCGCCCCAGTAGCTGACGCCGCCGTGCCAGGCGCGGCGGTTCTCGTCGACCAGCTGGTAGACCTTGGACGGGGTGTCCTGCACCAGGTAATGGGCCGAGACCTTGCCGCCGGTGGTCAGCACCTTCATCGACTTCTCGAAGTCGATCACGGTGTAGTGGAGGATCAGGAACTGGGCGCGGCTGTCCTGGTTCTCGGAGACGTGGGTGCGGTCGATCTGCAGCTGCGTCGGCGAGGCGCAGGCCGCCAGCAGGGCCGCGGCGGCGAGGGTCAGGAGCTTGGTTTTCATGAGGCGAGGGCCGCGCGCCGCGCGGCGGCCAGGGCTGTGTCGGGTTGATGGACGGTGAGGGACAGGTCGTGCGGCAGTGCGTCGCGCAGGCCCGATTCGATCGCCGGATGCAATTGCAGCACACGTCCGGCGGCGCTCACCGGCCGCGGGCCCAGCCGGCGCACCAGCGCCAG
The DNA here is from genome assembly GCF_050632145.1 of Roseateles chitinivorans. Classification (GTDB taxonomy): domain Bacteria; phylum Pseudomonadota; class Gammaproteobacteria; order Burkholderiales; family Burkholderiaceae_C; genus Roseateles; species Roseateles chitinivorans_B. The sequence continues at coordinate 1,289,593 of NZ_CP192577.1, read as the reverse complement.
CGGCAGCCGGGCCAGCTCGCGACCGGCGCGATGCAGCAGGGCCAGCGCATCGGCGTCGTCGTCCGCGGCGGCGCGCGCGACGGCCAGCGCCAGCCGGCCGATCGAACCTCGGCGTGCCGCGCTGTCGCCGCCGTACATGAACGCGCGCGTCGTCGGCCAGTCGGCGTCGCCGAGCTCGTCGAAGAGATGTCGCGCGAGCGGGAACCGGTCCAGGCGCCGGGCGACTCGTCCTCGCGGCGCCAGACCAGCGCGAGTGCCTCGCGCGCGATCCATTGCCCGCCGCCTTCGTCGCCCAGCAGCGGGCCGCGGCCGCCGGCGCGGTGCAGCGTGCCGGCCTCGTCGATGAAGGCCGCGATCGCACCGGTGCCGGCGTAGACCAGGTAACCCTCGCCGGGCCGGAAGAGCGCGTGCCAGGCTTGCGCGATGTCGCTGTCGCACTGGATCTGCGCGGGCGCCAGACCCAGCTGCTGAGCGAGCAGCGCGCGCAGTTGCCGGCCCGCGGGGCCCTCCGGTTCGCCGAGTCCGGTGATGCCGGCCTGCAGTCCGCTCAGCGCGCCGGGCACCGCGTGCGACAGGACCGCGGCGGCCAGCGATTGCAGCGTCTGCGCCAGCACGACCCGGCCGGCGCTGGTGTCCAGCAGCAGCGCGCTGAAGCCGCCGACCTCGCCGCGCGCGACCAGCGTGCCGTCGGGCCGGGCCAACGCCCAGCGCGTCTGCGTGCCGCCGGCGTCCAGGCCCAGGCCGAGCTTCAGTCCCACCGGTCCCGATGCGGCACCCGCGCGGGCCGGCACAGGCCGGTCGGGCGCGAGGAAATCGGCGGTGGCGGAGGGCGTCGGACTCATGGCGGCGTTGGCGCGCGGAGCTTACGAGGGGCCTCGCGCGTTCGCCATTGTCAATGCGCGTGGCAGGTATGAGTTGGGCTCATGGCTGATGGACGGCAATGAGGCGCTTGACGTCGGTGCCGGTGCCGGTGCCGGTCGAGCGTCCCCGCCCGCCCGCGCCTGGCGGGCCGGACGGGGCTGCGCCGCCCGCGCCATGAAAAACGGGCTCCCGAAGGAGCCCGTTGCGGTGCCGTGAAGGACCGGCCGCGGAGGCCGGTCGATCGCGGAGATCGTGCAGTCGATCGTGTCGTGGATCAGAACTCGTAGGAAGCCGTCACCTGGACCGCCCACTGCGATTCGCCCTTGACCTGGCGGATGGCCAGGTTGTCGTTGATCGCGTTGGCGTTGGTGCGGTACACGTAGTTGCCCGCCGCATCGATGCCGGCGAAGTTCACGAAGCTGCGACGGTTGCCGCCGGCCGACTGGAACGTCACCTCGTCGATGCGACCCCACTTCTTGTTGAGCAGGTTGCCGATGTTCAGGATGTCGAACGAGACCTTGCCCTTGTGCTGCGGGAAGAAGCCCGGCACTTCCTGGCTCAGGCGCAGGTCGAAGCTGTTCACGAACTGCGAGAACGAGCTGTTGCGCGGCACCACGGTGCCCTTGTACTTCGCCAGGTCCGGGTTGTTGTCGACGATGTTCCAGAACGCCGCCTCGTCCGCCGCGGTGGCGAACTTGACGCCGGCCGCGCCGCGCGCCGCCGGGATGTACATCAGGTCGTTGCCGGCCACGCCGTCGCCGTTCATGTCGTTCAGGTAGGTCCAGCTGTAGGGCTTGCCCTTGCGGCCTTCCCAGAACAGGCCCACCGTCGTCTTCAGGTTGCTGATGAACGCCTTCTGCCAGGTCACGTTGGCCGTGACGCGGTCGCGGATCATGTACGCCGAGTTGGCGGCCACGTTCTCGTTCGGGTTGAAGACGGCACGCGAGTTGAAGTTGGAGTTGGCCACCGACGAGGTCAGCGGGCTCACTTCCGACGCTTCCGTGTACGTGTAGGCGACGCCGAAGCCGAAGCCGTCACGCGCCGGGCGCTGGAACGACAGGGTCACGGCATTGCCGTCGCCCTTCTTCGTCTTCGTCGCCTGCGTCACGTTGTTGTACGAGGCGTTGGACAACGCGCGCGAGCGACCGCCGCCGCAGTCGTAACCACCGACGACGTTGGTGGCCAGGCTGCCGTTCGTGTTCTGCCAGCAGCGCTGGTCATAGCTCTGCGGGGTGTAGTACAGCGAGCGGCCATCCGGACCGGTGGCGGTCGGATCGCCCAGGTTCAGATGCTGGTAGTAGATGCCGGTCTGGACCTTCGTGTAGACCCACTCGACGCCGAAGTTCATGCCGAAGAACGGCAGCTCGGCGTCATAGGCCAGGTTCATCTTCCAGACCGACGGCTGGCCCAGGCCCTTCTGGATGAAGTCGACGTTGGCGGCCGGCGTGGTGCCGGTCAGGATCGGCTGCTTGGTCGGGTCCGCATTGAACACGCCCGACGCCGTCGGCGAGCAGGCGCTCAGGCCCGCGGCGCCGCAACCGATGATGCGCGTGGCCATGCCGGTGTTGGAGTACGGGTTGGTCAGCCACACGGAGGCCGCCGCGCCCTGGAACAGGCCCGCGCCGCCGCGGATCTGCTTCTTGTGGCCGGTGCGGTTGTCCAGGTTGTAGTTGAAGCCGAAGCGCGGCTGGAACAGGTTCTCGCCGTCGACGGTGGTCGAGTTGTCCAGACCGAAGCCGCCGGTGGCGCGGGCCACCGCGGCCGGGCCGGTCACGCGGCCCGCGACGGGGGCGGCCGCGGCCGCGGCGTTGTACGTCGGCTTGTCGTCCGTGCTCATCTGGTCGACGCGGAAGCCGGCCGTGATGTTCAGGTCCTTGGAGATGTTCCAGGTGTCCTGCACGAACAGGCCGGCCTGCTGCAGCGTCCACTGCGCCGCGCCGTCGTTCAGCGTGCCGCCCGCGACGGGGACCTGCACCTGGTACGAGGACGGACGGCCGCGGGTGAAGTTCTCCAGCACGGCCTGCTGCACCAGCGCCGCCGAGGCGGTGTTGCAGTTGATCGCGCCGAAGGTGTACTGCCACGCGCTTTCGCAGCCGAACGTGTAGTTGCCGTTCACGTTCTGGAAGAACGCGTTGTAGATCTTGTTGCGCTGGATGTCGCCGCCGAACTTGATCTCGTGATCGCCCTTGACCCAGGTCGCGCCCAGGTAGCCGTCGACGGTCTTGGTGTCCAGGACGTTGAACTGGCGGCTCTGCTCGGTGCCGAAGTTGACGAAGCGGTTGCCGGTGCTGGAGCCCGCCGGGGCGCCGTCGGGCAGCGCGCCGTTGAAGCGGATGCCGATCGAGGGCAGGTTGCTGTTGTTCTGCGGCACGCTGTTGTAGTCGCGGCTCGAGATCTTCAGCTCGGTCGAGAAGTCCGGCGTCCAGTCGGCGAACCACTGGCCGACGACGGTGTCGATCTTCTTCTTCTGCTGCCACCACTGCGAGGTCATCTGCAGACCGGTCGCGCTGTAGCCGCCGAAGCCGCCGTTGTTGGTGTCGGACTGCTCGGTGCGGGCCACGCGCACGTTGACGCGGTGCTGGTCGTTGATGTTCCAGTCGATCTTGGCCAGGTAGTCCTTGACCGACAGCAGCGAGGTGCCCAGCACGGAGCCGGTGTCGATGCCGTAGGCATCCTTGGCGGTCTTGGTGATCGCGTCGAGCTGGCCTTGCGAGATCGCGTTGTTGGTCAGCGAGCTGCCGATCGGGCCGAATTCCGGCTGGGCGCGGTTGCTCTTCGTCTCTTCATAGTTGGCGAAGAAGAACAGCTTGTCCTTGATGATCGGACCGCCCAGGGTCACGCCCTTGGTGTCTTCCTTGAAGCCCAGGAAGTCGGTGTAGCGGCCGGTGCCGCGGTCGAAACGCTCGCCCATCATCGAGTCGTTGCGGTACTTGTAGTACACGCTGCCCTTGTACTCGTTGGTACCGGACTTGGTGACGGCGTTGATGTTGGCGCCCGTGTAGCCCTTCTGGGTCACGTCGTAGTTGGACAGGTTGACCTGCACCGACTGGATGGCGTCGATCGAGATCGGCTGCTTGGCGGTCGGCAGGTTGTTGCCTTCCAGGCCGAAGGTGTCGTTGATGGCGACGCCGTCGATCGTGATCGAGTTGTAGCGCGAGTTCTGGCCCATGGCCGAGATCTCGCCACGCTCCTTGTCGGTCTGCGCCAGGCGCGGATCGTTGCGGGCGTAGTCCTGCAGGTTGCCGGAGAACGAGGCGAACGCGTCCAGGTCGGCGCGCGTGATCTGCGTGCCGGCGCCCATCGTCGCGTTGTTGAACTTGGCGGCGCTGCCGCGGCCGCTGGTGACCACGGTCTCGAGCTGCGTCGAGGCCTTGCCCAGCTGCACGTCCAGGCCGAGCGTCTCGGCCAGGGCCAGGTAGACGTTCTCGGAGACTTCGCGGTCGCCGTCCTTGCTCACCGTGATGGTGTAGGGACCGCCCACGCGCAGGCCGCGGGCGCTGTAGCGGCCGTCGGCATCGGTGGTCTGCGTGTTCGAGGAGCCGGACTCCTTGTGCAGGATCACCACCGTGGCGCCGGAGACGGGCTTGCCGTCAACGCCGACCACGCGTCCGCCGATGGCGGACGTGGTGTTCTGGGCCATCACTGGCGCGGCCGCCACGATGGCGACCGCGACGGATAGCGCCGTCCGCGAAAAACCCGACCAATCCTTCTGATTCATTTCCTGTGCTCCTGTGCGACGTCAGACCGAAAACCCGTTCCGAGGGAGGCATCAAACGTTCCGCAAACGTTTTCCTTGGCCGACTTCACCGCGATTTGTCGCGTGTCCGTCCTTGACCGCCCTCGATTTGTTATTGCGCGAGGCCGGCTTATGCAGCGGCCTTCTTCGCTTATGAAGCAAAAAGCCTACCAGCCGAAACCTGCCGCATCAATGCGGCAATATCGGGAGAGCTCCCCTTCACGTCGCGCTGTCAATGCGCCATTCGAGCCAATTGGCATGGCCTGTCCTGGCGCCTCGACAACGCGTCAGCGGCGCAGTCTGGAGAGCGATTGTTGAGGAGCTGTGACAAGTGTTCACTGGCGTTTGCGGTTGGTGCACGCGCGCAACACGTGGCGGAAACATGGCCCCGGGGCAGGGCGCGACGGCGCGCGACGGTGCATGAGCCACCAGCTTCTTTGAGTCAGTTTTCAAGGGTTTCCCCTAGGCGTGGCTACCGCCCACGACCCGGGGGCGTCGTTGCGCCAAGTCGACAGAAATCGCGTGGGTTCAGGCGACGAACGTCGCGCGCGGGCCCTCGTCGCCGATCGCATTGATGGCGGACAGCACCAGCGTCTCCCCGGGACCGGGCCTGTGGATCCGGCCGTCGGGCGGGAGCACCTCGAAGCGCCAGCCGCTGCCCGGCGGGCGGCGCCACGGCGCGAAGCGGCACGCCGGCGTGCCGGCGACGGTCGCACGCCAACTGCCGTCGGGCTCGCGCGACACGGACGGTGCCGCGCACGCCGGCGCGGACAGCCAGGGGAAGGTCGGCGTCAGCGCCGCCTGGGCGTAGGCGCCGTCGCGCAGCGTGGCGGCGATGTCCCGGCGGTTCTTGAGCAGGGCGACCATGCTGAAGTGCAGGTGCCCGCCCGTCGCCGGCGCGGTGCGCATGAGGTCGACCTGCGCCGGGATCTCGTCGAGCGGCCAGCCTTCGGCCTCGTTGGCGGCGCGGCTCGTGAACAGGCCCGGCCAGACATGCCGCCCCAGCGGATTGACGCCCTGCCAGGCACGCATCAGCGGCTCGAAGGCCTGCGGCTTCTGGGCGCGTGGCCAGTAGAGCTGCGGGGCCACGTAGTCCAGCCAGCCCATCGCCATCCAGTGCTCGACATGGGCGTACAGCTTGTCGTACTGCGAGAAGCCCGTGATCCCGGCGGGACGCAGGTCCGGCCGCGGCAGGCCGAACGGGCTGATGCCGACGCGGGCGGTGGGGCGCACGTCGCGGACCAGCTCGTACAGCCGCCGCACCAGCTGGTCGACGTTGTCCCGCCGCCAATCGGCACGCGGCAAGGTGCCGCCGCCGAGCAGGTAGCGCTGCCAGCTGGGTTCGTCCGGGAAGTCGATGTCCTGCTTGGCCGCGTCCTGGACCGGGTAGGGATAGAAATAGTCGTCGATGTGCAGGCCGTCGACGGCGTAGCGGGTGAGCAGGTCGCGGCAGACCGCCAGCGTGTGCTCCGCGGCGGCCGGCTCGCCCGGATCGATCCAGAGCTGGTCGCCGTACTTCTTCACCCACTCGGGCCGGGTGCGGCTCAGGTGCGTGGCGGCGGACGCGGACTTCCCACCGCTCTGCTTCGCCCGGTAGGGATTCAGCCAGGCGTGCAGCTCGAGGCCGCGCGCATGCGCCTGCTCGATCCACAGCGCCAAGGGGTCGTAGCCGGGGCCCTGGCCCTGCACGCCGGAGAGGTACTCGCTCCACGGCTCCAGCGTCGAACGGTAGAAGGCGTCCGCGCTGGTCCGCACCTGCAGCACGATCGCGTTCAGGCGCAGCGCGCGGGCGCTGTCGAGGATCGCGTGGATCTCGGCGACCTGCGCGGCGTCGCTCAGCCCGCGGCGGCTCGGCCAGTCGATGTTGGCGACCGTCGCGACCCAGGCGGCGCGGAACTCGCGGGGCGCCGGCGGGGGCCGTCGTCCGGCGTGGCGCCCGGTATCGCGGGCAGGCCCTGTGGCGGGGCGGTGCCGCAGCCCGAGAGCATCGTCCCCACGGAGCCGAGTACCGGTGCGGCCAGGGCCGCGGTCATCCACTGTCGTCGTCGCATCGAAGGCTCTCACCGGGCGCCGCCGCAGGGGCCGCTCACACTTTCACGATCCAGCCGCGTCGCCACATCGCCCACGCGATGCCGTAGAACACCGCCACGAAACCGGCGGCGAACAGCAGCGAGGCCAGGCGCGGATCCACGGGCAGCGCGCGCAGCGGCGCGACCAGCCAGGCCTTGAGCGGAACGCCCTCGGCGACGTGGATCAGTCCGAGCAGGCGGGCCACCAGGCCCGACAACGCGAACAGGAACAACGCGTTCATGCCGAACACCACCAGCGGGCGCAGGCGGCGCGCCATCGCGTCGCGCAGGCGCGGCAGCGGCGCGGCATCGAGCAGCCAGTAGAACACGCCGAACACCAGGCATCCCCAGCCGGTCGTGAGGAAAACGAAGGCGGGGGTCCAGAGATTCTTGTTGATGGGCAGGGTCCAGGCGTCGAGGACCTGCGCGATCCAGAGGCAGGCAAGACCCGACACCATGAACCAGGTCGCCTTCTCGCCGGGATCGCGGCCGCGTTGCGCCAGCCAGCGCCCCGCGAGCAGGCCGGCGATCTGGCTCGCGACGGCGGGCAGCGTGCTCAGCAGGCCCTCGGGGTCCCAGGTCTTCGCGTGGGCCCACAGATGGCCGGCGAACAGCGTCCGGTCGAGCCAGGCGCCGACGTCTTCGCCCGGCTGCAGCGAGCCGCGATGCCAGACGCCCGACGCGTCGGGCACGGCGACGAAGGTCTGGACGAGGCCGTAGCCGAGCAGCAGGCCGGTGAACCACGCCAGCTGGGCGCGCCAGCCGCACCACAGCGCGATCGGCGCGACCAGGATCGTGATCAGCCCCAGCCGCTGCAGCACGCCCGGGATGCGCAGCGTCTCGACGTGGAAGAACGGGAAGAGGTTCAACGCCAGCCCGATGAGGATGATCGTGGCGCCCCGCCGCCACATGTGGCGCAGCAGCGCGACGCGGTCGTCGACCTGGCCGCGGCGGGCCAGGCTGAAGCTCATCGAGATCCCGCTGATGAAGACGAAGAACGGGAAGATCCAGTCGGTGAAGGTCCAGCCGTGCCAGGCGGCGTGCTCGAGCGGCGCGTAGAGCGCGGACCAGTCGCCCGGGTTGTTGACCAGCAGCATGGCCGCGATGGCGAAGCCGCGGAAGGCGTCGAGCGACAGCAGGCGGTCGCTGGCAGCGTTTCCCGCGCCACTGGAGCCGCGGCCGCCGTTCGATGGCGTGCTCATGCGGCGGGGTCCTTGCGGCCGAAGTTCTCCGGGATCCTGATCAGCGCGGTCATGACGAGCGACGGGACGGTCGCGATCAGCACCCAGGCGAAGAAGTGCGGGTAGCCGAGGTGATCCTGCAGCCAGCCGCTCCACATGCCCGGCAGCATCATGCCCAGGGCCATGAAGCCGGTGCAGATGGCGTAGTGCGCGGTCTTGTGGGCGCCTTCGGCGACGAGGACCATGTACATCAGGTAGGCCGTGAAGCCGAGACCGTAGCCGAACTGCTCGACCGCCAGCGCCGCGCTGATGACGGCCAGGCTGCCGGGGTGGGCGTAGGCCATGGCCAGGAACACCACGTTGGGCACGTGCATGGCGAGCACGAGCGGCCAGAGCGCCTTCTTCAGGCCGACGCGCGAGATGATCCAGCCGCCCAGCAGGCCGCCCAGCGTCAGCGCGATCAGGCCGACCGTGCCGTAGGCCAGACCCACTTCCTTGTTGGTCAGCGCGAGCCCGCCCTTGTCGAGGGAGTCCAGCAGGAAGGGCGTGGCGAGCTTCAGCAGCTGCGCCTCGGGGAAGCGGTAGAGCAGGAGGAAGCCGAGCGTCACCGCCAGACCGGGCTTGCGGAAGAACGCGGCGAAGATGCGGAAGAAGGTGCCCGGCTCGCGTTGGTCGCGGGGGAGCGGGACGTCGACGGACGGCCGCGGCAGTCGCCACAGGTGCCAGGCCGCGAGGAGCATGAAGCCGCCCGCCAGCACCGCCATCACGCCCTGCCAGGCGAGCACCCAGCTGTCGCCGCGGTCATGCAGCTCGCCGGCCAGCCAGACGAGGCCGCCCTGGCCGCCGATGTTGGCCACCCGGTAGAACGTCGAGCGCACGCCGACGAAGGCGGCCTGCTCATGCTTCTCCAGCGCGAGCAGGTAGAAGCCGTCGGCGGCGATGTCGTGCGACGCCGACGCGAACGCCATCAGCCAGAGCACGGCCAGCGACATCTGGAACGCGCGTTCCATCGGCAAGGTCAGCGCCACCATCGCCAGCGCCGCGCCGACGGCGAACTGCAGCGTCACGATCCACAGGCGTTTCGTGCCCAGCATCTCGACCAGCGGCGACCACAGCGGCTTGAGCACCCAGGGCAGGTAGAGCCAGCTGGTGTAGAGCGCGATGTCGGTGTTCGAGATCGCCAGGTTCTTGTACATGATGACCGACAGCGTCATCACGACCACGTAAGGCATGCCCTGCGCGAAGTACAGCGTGGGCACCCAGCGCCAGGGGCCGCGGGCGCTCGGGGAAACGGGATCAGCGTGCATGGCGCTCAGTGTCGGCGCAAACCGGGCGGGTGCCGCATCGGGGATTGCAGCGCTTGCGTGAGAGGGCCGTGCGAGGACCGTGAGCGACCGGTGACCGAGGTGCCGGCCTCAGCGGTCGGCCAGCGCGGCGCGAACGTCGCCGGCGTGCCGCGCGAGCAGCGCCTGGGCGGCCGCGGCGTCCAGCTGGCGCAGCAGCATCACGGTCGCGGTCTTCACGTGGAAGCCGCTCTGGTCGAGCGCGGCGCGCGCGGCCGTCTCGTCCGTGCCGGCGGCGCGCATCGTCAGCGCGACGGCGCGACGGACCAGCTTCGCGTTGGTGGCCTTCATGTCCACCATCAGGTTGCCGTAGACCTTGTGCAGCTTCACCATCAGCGCGCTGGAGAAGCTGTTCAGCGCGATCTTCTGGGCGGTGCCCGCCTTCAGCCGCGTGCTGCCGGAAATGACCTCGGCGCCGGTGTCCAGCAGGACGGGATGCTCCCCGGCGGCCAGCACGGCCGCGCCCGGGTTGTTGGCCATCGCGATCGTCAGGCAGCCGGCGGCGCGGCCGGCGGCCAGGGCGCCCAGCACGTAGGGCGTGTGACCCGAGGCGGCGATGCCGATCAGCACGTCGTCGGGCGTCGGCGCAAGCGCCTCGATGTCGCGGCGACCCTGAGGCTCGTCGTCCTCCGCGCCTTCCACGGCGGCGAACATCGCGCCTTCGCCGCCCGCCAGCACGGCGACCGCCCGCTCGCGCGGCCAGGAGAAGGTGGGCACCAGCTCGACGCTGTCCAGCACGCCGAGCCGACCCGAGGTCCCGGCGCCGGCATACAGCAGCCGCCCGCCCGCCGCGATGCGCGGCAGCGCCGCGTCCACCGCCGCGGCCAGCGCCGGCGCCGCCGCTTGCACCGCCTCGACCGCCGACCGCTGGTCCTCGATGAAGACCTCCATCAGCCGGGCGCTGTCGTACAGGTCCAGGTCTTGATGGTGGGGGCTGGGGGTTTCGGTCTTCAGAGGGTGGGACATGGGTCGGCCAGGGCGGAAGGGGAGGCCCGCAAGGTGCGGCCTACTCTAGTGGGCGTACGGGCCGGCTGCCAATGAAACGCGGCGGGCGCGCCATAACCCACGGTAATCGCGAGGGCTCTGGCAAGGACTGTCACCTCAGGCGCGCAGGCCCGATCCGGGCATGAGGCCTCGCGTCCGCGAACCTCATGCCCTGCTCGCGCCTCATCGACGTCCGGTCGTGCGGGCCTCGGCTTCCAGCACGGACTGGATCACCTCGGCCAGGGCCACCGGCGTCGGGGCGGCGTCGAGTTCGATCAGCACCAGGTAGCCGCGGTCGCTCCCCTGCGCGGTGAAGGCCTGCAGCAAGGCGATCTGGTCGCTGTGCACCATCACGCCGTCCGGGGACCAGTACTCCATCGCGACCAGGCAGCCGTCCGACGGCGTGCCCGGGTAGTAGCGGCTGCCGGCGTAGTAGCGCGGATCGATGGTGCTGCCGTGCATCAGCATCTCGTCGCGGCCGGCGCGACCGGCCAGCCACGCCTCCTGCAGCGGGGCGTAGTCGCGCCACGATGCGGGCAGCAGCGAGCGGTACCGGTCCAGCGACCACGCGGGTTCGTCCGGGCCGGGGGCGCGCTGCTCGTACTCGGCGACGCTGGCTTCGCCGGGCACCTTGGTGTGCAGGTAAGGCGTCGGGCCGATCCAGATGTTGGACGCCGCGCGTCCCGCGCCCTGGATCGTGAACAGGCCCTGTGGCGTGTTACCCAGCGTGATCGTGCCGGGCAGGCCGCTGCTGGACAGCGCCAGCTGCTCGATGTTGAACAGGCCGCCGTCGGAACGCCGGACGAAGCGGCCGTCGGCCTGCCTCACCAGCGCCAGTCCCATCTGCTGCCGACCCGGCCGCTGGAAGCTGAACACGACGGGATGGCCCGGACGGATCGTCAGCAGGTCGGCCAGCGGCGGCCGGGCGGCCTGAGGCAGGCCCTGCGCGGTGGCGACCGCCTGGGCGAGCGCCTGCAGGCGCGGCTCGGCGCGGTCGCGCTGCGCCAGCTGGGATTGGATGAGCGCCAGGTCCGCCGGCTGGCGGGTCTGCATCAGCGCGTAGGCGGCGATGGCGAACTCGCGCGGCGCGGCCAGCCGCGGCAGCAGCGGGCGCAACAGCGGGGCGGCGTCGACCGCATAGAGCGTGTAGGCCGCCGTCAGCAGCGGACGCTGGACCTCCGCCGGCTGGCCGTCCAGCGCCGGGAGGGCGGCGAGCAGCGCCGGGCGGGCGGTGTCGATCTCGGTCCGGTAGTGCGCCACGAGCCGCAGCGCCTGCGCCAGCTCGCGCAGCGCCGCACCGTCCTGCGGCGTTGCCAGTGCCTGGGCCGAGGCGGTCCGGATGCGGGCCCGGTCGGTGCCCCAGCGATCCTGGGCCTCGGCGGCGCTACCGACCGTGGAGCGGAACTGCGCCGGTCGCAGCGCCTGCAGGGCGGCCGGGCTGAACGGTCCGCCCGGCGTTGGCGCGGGTGCCGGCGTGCGGGGCAACTGCGAGCAGGCCGCCAGCAGCAGCGGCGCAGCGAGCGCGGCCCAGCGGGGCCAGGACTTGCGGGGCGCGGCGAGGGGGCGTCCAGGTGTTGGGCGAGGTGCGGGGCGCGGTCGACGGGCGGGGACATCTGCATGGCGGCTGATTCTAGGGAGCGTGGTCCCGGAAAGTTATGCCGATGGCACCCGGGAACGCTGTTTGCAATCGACGCCCCGACTGAACAAGGGCCAAGCAAGATGCTGTCGATCAGGGAGTTCCGCCGCCGTCTGGCAATGGCGATGACATGGGCCGCCGCGCTGCTGGCGGCACTCATCGTGGCGATGCCGCAGGAGGCGTCCGCACAGGTGGCGGCGTTGCCGGCGGAAAACCCGGCGCTGTCCGCCGCCGCCGCCGCGAAGACGCCGGCCGATTGCGCCGCGATCCGCGACAACGATGCGCGCCTGGGCTGCTACGACCGTCTGAACGGTCGGGCGCCGGACGCGTCGCCCCCATCGGCGGCTGCCCAGGTCCGGCTCCAGCCGGTGCCGGCCGCGTTGCCCGTGGCGGCCGCGGCCAGCGCGCCGCGCGTCGACGACCCCTGCTCGCGCCTGCCGGAAGCCTCCGGCAGCGCCCGCAACTACCTCGGCTCGACCTTGTCGGAGCGCTGGGAGCTGTCCTGTCGCGACCAGATGCCGCGTTTCCTGCCGCGGCCCCACCGGCCGGTCTACCTGCTGCCGGTGTCGTGGACCTCGCGGTCCAACCGCTCGCCGGGTCCCGCGTCGTCCGAGAGTCCGGACAACGGCGTGGTGCAGGCGCTGGACCTGGACAAGAACGAGGCGAAATTCCAGATCAGCCTGAAGTCCAAGATCTGGGCGCTCGACGACCACGGCACCTTCTCCGTCTGGGGCGCCTACACGCAGAACTCGCGCTGGCAGGTCTACAACGGGCGCGAGTCGCGGCCGTTCCGCGAGACCAACTACGAACCCGAGCTGATCCTCACCCACGGGACCGACGTCGGGTTGCCGTTCGGCTGGAAGGCCAGCATGGTGGGCCTGAGCTTCAACCACCAGTCCAACGGTCGGGCGGCGCCGCTGTCGCGCAGCTGGAACCGGGTGATCGGCGAGCTCAGCCTGGAGCGCGGCGAGACGACGGTGAGCCTGCGTCCCTGGTGGCGCATCCTCAACACCGGCAGCGACGACAACCCGGGCATCCAGGATTACGCCGGTCGCGGCGAGGTGCTGGTGACGCAGAAGCTGGGCCGGCACGTGCTGGCCCTGACGGCGCGGCACAGCCTGAAGGGCGGCGACCGCTCGCGCGGCTCGGCGCAGCTGGAATGGGCCTTCCCGATCGGCGGCGGGCTGCACGGCTACCTGCAGCTGTTCAGCGGCTACGGGGAGAGCCTCATCGACTACAACTTCCGCGAATCCCGGATCGGGCTGGGGGTGTCGGTCGTCGAATGGCGCTGATCCCCCGTCCGGGGGCGGCGATTCGATGAATATGGCGCACAGGTGGGGGCAGCCCCCATCGCCAGGCCCGGGCGGCTGGACTAGGCTGCACGGATGTCCGCATTCATCGACACCTGCGAGATCTGGGTGGTGGTCTACCGCCTGGACGGGCGCGACCGCCAATGGGTCCGCGCGTTGCCGCCCATGGCCGAGGCGCAGGTGCGCGCGCTGCTGCTGGAGGAGCTCGACGAGCTCTACGGCACGCGGTCCGAGCTGGTGTCGCTGCGACGGGCCGAGGACGCCGAGCGTGCCACGCTGATGGCCGGCGGCCTGCCGATGTGCCCGGTCGCCACGCCGCCGGGCCCGGCGGCGGGCTGACCCACGCAGGCGGTCGTCGATCGCCCGTCGCGGTGGCGGCGAAACGACAGACCCGGGCGTCGTGCCGGCGCCCTCGCGGTTTCATCCCGGTTACGGCCCCCGGCCTGCAGGCCTCACGAGAGAATCCCTCGCGTCGTGTCCACCGCTGTCAGCGGCGGCGCGAGACCTGCCTGCCGCCGCCTCATGCCGTCCTCCTCGCCTTCCCCGCACGCCCCGCCGGCTCCCCGCCTGTTCGCCCTGGCCTGGCCGCTGTTCCTCGAGCTCTGCCTGGGCATCGCCATCGGGCTGATCGGGACGATGCTGGCGGCGCGGATCTCCGATCCCGCCGGTGCCGCGTTCGCGCTGGCCAACCAGCTGGCGGCGACGCTGTTCATCCTGTTCCGCATCATCGGCGCCGGCATCAGCGTGGTGATCACGCAGGCGCTGGGCGGTGGCCGGCGCGCGGTGGCCGATGCGACCGCACGCGCGGCACTCGGCGCGAGCACCTGGCTCGGCGGCTTCACGGCGTTGATGGCGCTGCTCTTCGCGGGGCCGCTGCTGCGCCTGATGAATGCGCCGGTGGAGGTGCTGCCGCTGTCGCAGCCGTTCCTGATGGCGCTGGCGCCGGCCATGATGCTCGACGCCTGGAATGCCTCGATGGCGAGCGTCATGCGCGCCCATCTGCGCAGCCGCGACACCCTGATGGTGCTGGTGGCGATGCAGGTGGCCCAGCTGCTGCTGTCGGTGACGTTGATGCCGCACCTCGGCCTGCCGGGATTCGCGGTCGCGCTGGCGGTGAGCCGGGCGTTCGGCCTGGGCCTGCATGTGTGGCTCTGGCGCGCGCGGCTGGACCTGCGACCGAAGGCCTCCGACTGGTGGCGGCTGCAGCGCGCGGAGCTCGCGGGCGTGCTCCACATCGGCCTGCCGGGCGCGGCGGAGAACATCGCGTACCGGCTCGCCTACATGGTGAGCGTGGCGATCGCGGGGCACCTCGGCGCGTCGGCGCTGGCGGCCCACAGCTACACCTCGCAGCTGATGTACTTCGTGCTGCTGCCGGGCCTGGCGACGGGCTTCGCGGCGGAGATCGTCGTCGGTCACCTGATCGGCGCGGGACAGCTGCACGAGGCGCACCGGCTGGTGCGGCGGGCGCTCGCACGCGGGCTGATGATCAGCGTGGTGGTCGCGGCAGGCGCGGCAGCGGCGTCGCCGTGGCTGCTGCAGATGTTCACGCACGACCATAAAATCCTCGCCAGCGCGGTGGTGCTGATGTGGATCACCGTGATCCTGGAGCCGGGGCGGACCTTCAACCTCGTCGTCATCAACGCGCTGCGCGCGGCGGGCGACGCGAAGTACCCGGTGATGGTCGGCGCGGGCTCGATGCTGCTCGTGCTGGCCGGCGGCAGCTGGCTGCTGGGCGAGGTGCTGGGGCTGGGCCTCGTCGGCCTGTGGATCGCCTACGCCGCCGACGAGTGGATCCGCGGCCTGCTGATGTGGCGCCGCTGGGCGCGCCTGGGGTGGGTGCCGCAGGCGAGGGCGGTGCACCGGCGGTTGAGGGCGGCGCGCTTGCATTGATTGTCGCGGCGGGGAAGGGGAGTCTCCCGCGTGCGTCTTCAGGGTGCCCGCATCGCCCCTATGATCCCGCCCGCCATGAACCACCTGCTCAAGCGCCTCGCCGTGCTGCTGATGACGCTGCTGGCGGCCTCGGCGCTGATCTTCGGCGCGCTGGAATGGCTGCCGGGCAATGCCGCCCAGCTGATCATGGGCCCCGAGGCGCCGCCCGAGGCCGTCGCCGCGCTCGCGCGCCAGCTGGGCCTGGACCAGCCGGCCTGGCACCGTTATCTCGACTGGCTGACCGGACTCGTGACAGGCGATCTCGGCCTGTCCTATGCCTACGGCGCGCCGGTCGCCGATCTGATCCTGGAACGGCTGGCGCTGACGCTTCCGCTGGCCCTGCTCGCGATGGCGCTGACCGTCGTGCTCGCGCTGGCCGCCGGCTGGTGGGCCGCGAGCCAGCAGGGCCGCGCCGGCGATCACCTCGTCATGGGACTGACCCAGCTCGGCCTGGCGGTGCCCAGTTTCTGGCTCGGCATGCTGCTGGTGCTGCTCTTCGCGGTGAAGCTGCAGTGGTTCGACGCCGGCGGTTTCCCCGGCTGGCGCGAGGACCTCGGCGGCGGCCTGTGGCCCGGCCTGCGCGCGCTGCTGCTGCCCGCCTTCTCGCTCGCGCTGGTGCAGGCCGCGATCCTGGCGCGCATCGCGCGTTCGGCGCTGCTCGACATCGTCCGCGAGGACTTCATGCGCAGCGCCCGCGCCAAGGGCCTGTCGCGTCGCGCGGCGCTGTGGCGCCACGGCCTGCGCCATGCGGCGATCCCGCTGCTCACGCTCGGCGGGCTGCAGTTCGCCAACCTGCTCGCCGGCACCATCGTCATCGAGAACGTCTTCACCCTGCCCGGACTCGGCCGGCTGATGGCACAGGCCATCGCCAACCGCGACCTGATCGTCGTGCGCAACGGCGTCATGGGACTCGCCGCGCTGGTCCTGCTGCTCAACTTCGCGGTGGACCTGCTGCACGGCTGGATCGACCCTCGGCTGCGCCTGAGGACCGAGGCATGAAGACCCGCACATGAAGCGCGCCGGATTCGTCGCGGGCCTCGTGCTCACCGCGCTGTTGTTGTCGACCGCGCTGCTGTCGCTGGCGTGGACGCCGTGGCCGCCGGAGCAGATCGACATGGCCCGCCGCCTCGCGCCGCCGGGCGCCGCGCATTGGCTCGGCTGCGACCAGCTCGGCCGCGACGTCCTCAGCCGCCTGATGGCCGGCGCGCGCAGCGCGTGGCTGGTCGGCATCGTGGCCGTGGGCATCGGCCTCGTCGCCGGCACCGCGCTGGGACTGCTCGCCGCCGCGCGGCGCGGTCCGGTCGAGGCGCTCATCCTGCGCGGCGTCGACCTCGGCTACGCCTTTCCCGCGCTGCTGCTCGCGATCCTGCTGGCCGCCGCGCTCGGCCCCGGCATGACGGTCGCGATGGCCGCGATCGGGCTGCATGCCGTGCCGTCGTTCGCGCGGCTGGTCAACGGCAGCGCGAAGAGCTGGTGGACGCGCGATTTCGTGCTCGCCGCCCGCGTCGCCGGCCAGGGACCGTGGGCCATCACCTGGCGACACGTCTTGCCGCAGCTGTTGCCGCTGCTGATCGTGCAAGGAACGACGAGCTTCGCGCTGGCGATCCTGGCCGAGGCCGGCCTGTCCTACCTCGGCCTGGGCACCCAGCCGCCGCAGGCCAGCTGGGGGCGGCTGCTCGCCGAGGCGCAGACGCTGATGTTCGAGGCGCCGCAGCTCGCCCTCGCGCCGGGCGTCGCGATCACGCTGGCGGTGCTCGGCCTGAACCTGCTCGGCGACGGCTTGCGGGACCGGCTCGATCCGAAGGAGCAGCCGCGATGACCGCCAACACGGACGCGGCCGACAGGGCCGCCGCTGCCGCGGACCACGGGGCGGCCGCACCCGCCGCCGCACCGCTGCTCGAGATCCGCGACCTCCACGTGCGTCTGCCCGGCCGACGCGGCGAGCGCCTGCATGCGTTGCGCGGCATCGACCTGTCGCTGGCGCGCGGCGAGAGCCTCGCGCTGATCGGCGAATCCGGCAGCGGCAAGACGCTGACGGCGCTCGCCGCGATGGGCCTGTTGCCGGAAGGTGCTGACGTCGAAGGGCGGATCGCGCTCGACGGTACCGACCTCCTCGCGCTGGACGAGGACCGCTGGTGCGGCCTGCGGGGCCGGCGCATCGCGATGGTGTTCCAGGAGCCGCTGACGGCGCTGAATCCGCTCCAGCGCGTGCTGGCGCAGGTGGCGGAGCCGATGCTGATCCATCGCCTGGAGCCGGACCGCGCATCCGCCCGCGAGCGGGCGACCGCGCTGCTGGCGCGCGTGGGTCTCGACGAGCGGCAGGCACGCGCCTATCCGCATCAACTGTCCGGTGGCCAGCGGCAACGCGCGCTGATCGCGATGGCACTCGCCGCGGAACCCGACCTGCTGATCGCCGACGAACCGACGACGGCGCTCGATGCGCGCCTGCGCGTGCAGGTGCTGGACCTGCTGCGCGACCTGGTGGCCGAACGCGGCATGGGCCTGCTGCTGATCTCGCACGACCTGGCACTGACCGCGCGCCGCGTCGACCGCCTGGCGATCCTGTACGGCGGTCGCGTGATGGAGCAGGGCGCCGGGCCGGATCTGCTGGCGCATCCGCGCCACCCATACACGCAGGCCTTGTGGGCCGCGCGGCCGCGGCTCGGCGCCGGACGTGACCAGCCGCTGCATCCGCTCCAGGGAAACGTGCCGGCGCTGACGCAGCTCGGCGAGGGTTGCCCCTTCGCGCCGCGTTGTCCGCTGGCGACCGCGCGCTGTGCCACGGAGCCGCCCCGATTCGATGGCCGGCTGGCCTGCTGGGAGGTCGCGCCGTGACCGTTTCGTTCTCCGCGATCCTTTCGACGTCGACAGGTCCGTCGAGTCCATCGGGGCCGCCCGTCCCGGCGACCCCGCTGCTGCAGGTGGAGGGGTTGAGCCAACGCTACGGCGGACGGAGGGTCCTGCACGACATTGGCTTCACGCTGCAGGCCGGCGAATCGCTCGGGATCATCGGCGAGTCCGGCGCGGGCAAGAGCACGCTGGCGCGGCTGGTGATGGCGCTGGAGCGCCCGCATCAAGGCCGCGTGCTGTGGGACGGGCAGGACGTGAACGCGATGCCCGCGCGCGAACGTCGCGCGCTGCGACCGCAGGCGCAGATGGTGTTCCAGGATCCGTACGGTTCGCTCGATCCTCGCTGGCGGGTCGGACGCAGCGTGATGGAGCCGCTGCTGGCGCTGCCGATGAACGACGCGCAGCGCCGCGAACGCGTGGCGGAAGTGCTCGCCGCCGTCGGGCTCGAGGCCGACGCCGCGCTACGGTTCCCGCATCAGTTCTCGGGCGGTCAGCGCCAGCGGCTGGCGATCGCGCGGGCGCTGTCGACGCGGCCGCGCCTGATCGTCGCGGACGAGCCGCTCTCGGCGCTCGACGTCTCCGTGCAGGCGCAGATCCTGGCGCTGCTGCGCGAACTGCAGCGGCGCGACGGCATCAGCCTCGTCATCGTCAGCCACGACCTGCCGGCGGTCGAGGTCCTGTGCGACCGCGCGCTGGTGCTGCGCGGCGGCGAGGCCGTCGAGCACGGTCCCGCGGCCCGGGTGCTGGGCGAACCGCAACACCCGTACACGCAGGACCTGCTCGCCGCTTTGGCATGATCCGCGGCCATGGACTCCCTGCCCAAGACCGCCCTGGACCGCCGCCGCTTCCATCTGCTCTCGCTCGGCGCCGTCGGCGCGACCCTCGCCGCGCCGCTGCCGGCGTTCGCGCAAGGCAACGCGGGGCGCCCGCTGGTGCTCGGCATGACGCTCGAACCGCCGGGCCTGGACCCGACCACCGGCGCCGCCGCCGCGATCGGCGAAATCATGCTCTACAACGTGCTGGAGCCCCTGACCAAGGTGGCGGAGGACGGCACCGCCCAGCCGCTGCTGGCGCTGCGCTGGAGCGCCTCGCCGGATCTGAGGACCTGGACCTTCGTGCTGCGTGCCGGCGTGCGCTTCCACGACGGCACGCTGCTGGACGCGACGGCGGTGAAGGCCCGGTTCGAGGCGTCCGCGTCGCCCAGCGGGCAGAACAAGGATCGCCGCGTCTTCGCCAACATCGCATCGATCGCGACGCCGGATCCGCTGACGGTGGTCCTGAGCTTGAAGCAGCCGGAGCCGGAACTGCCCGCACTGCTCGGGCAGGCGACGGCGGTGATCACCAAGCCGCAGCCCGCCCGGCGCGACGCGCTGGCGCCGGTCGGCACCGGCCCCTATGTCGTCGCGCAATGGCAGCGCGGCGCCAGCCTGACGCTGGCCGCCTGGCCCACGTTCCGCGACACGGCGGCGATCCGGATCCCGCGCGTGCAGTTCCGTTTCATCGGCGAACCGGCCGCGCAGGTCGCCGCGCTGCTGGCGGGTGACGTGGACGTCTTCCCGCGCGTGGCGGCGGCGCGCGCGCTGGCGCAGTTCAAGGCCCAGCCCCAGCGCTTCCAGGTGATCACCGCGTCGTCGCGCGCCAAGACGATCCTGGCGATGAACCATCTGCGCCCGGCGCTCCAGGATGTCCGCGTGCGCCGCGCCATCGCGATGGCGATCGACCGTCGGGCCGTGATCCAGGCCAGCGCGGACGGTTACGGCGTGCCGATCGGCAGCTTCGTCACGCCGGACACGCCGGGCTACGTCGACTGCACGGCGATCAATGCCTACAACCCGGCGGCGGCGAAGGCGCTGCTGGCCCAGGCCAAGGTGAGCGGCCTGCGGCTGTCGCTGAAGCTGCCGCCGGTGCCGTATGCGCGCCAGGGGGCGAACTGATCGCGTCGCAGCTGGCGGCGGTCGGCATCACGGTGGCGATCGAGCAGATCGAATGGGCGCAATGGCTGTCGGGCGTCTACGCCAACCGGGCCTATGACCTGACGATCATTTCGCATGTCGAGCCGCACGACTTCGGCAACTTCGCGCGGTCGGACTACTACTGGGGCTATCGCAGCGAGGCGTTCAATGCGCTGTATGAACGCATGCAGAACACCGCCGATCCGGCGCAGCGGGCGAAACTGTTCGGCGAGGCGCAGCGCAAGGTGGCGGAGGATGCCGTCGCCGCCTTCCTGTACCAGCCGCAATGGATCACCGTGGCGCGCGCCGGGTTGAAGGGCCTGTGGACCCGGACGCCGCTGTTCGCGAACGACCTCGCCGCGCTGAGCTGGACCTGAATCATGCGGGGGCGGACCGGCCCGGGATGACCTCCCCATCGTGCCCCCTGATGCGGCGACCCCGCCTCAGGGGGTCTGTGGCGCGAGCACGTCGGTCCCGCGAACGCGGCGGCGGCTCGTCGGCTGTCATCCACCGGCCATCCACCGAGAGGGCTTTTCCTCTACAGTGGCGCCCCGCGACCGTGTAGCGTGCCCGGTTTGGGGAGGAGTCGGAGTGCCGAATGCCGTTTGATTTGCCTGAGACCCTGCAGCCGTTCCTGCTGCCGCTGCTGATCGTGGTCCCGCTGGCCATCCTGATCATCATCATCACGGTGCGCCGCGGCGATTACCGTGACTTCGGCGCGCCGCCGCCGCCCGTGCCGCGTCCGCTGCCGCCCGCTCCGGCCGCCGTCGTTCCCCCGCCGGTGCCGGCCGCCGCGGAGACCTCGCAGGAGCGCCTGCCGCTGCTGGTGGTCGACGATTCGGCCGTGGTGCGTGCCAAGCTCATGAAGCTGTTCAGCGACGCCGGCCATGAGGTCGTCGCCGCGCGCGACGGCGTCGAGGCGATGGAGCTGCTCGGCCAGACCCGCTTCGGCGTGCTGATCACCGACCTCGAGATGCCCAACATGGACGGCTTCGAGCTGATCAAGGCGGTGCAGGGGGCCCTGGCCACCGAGGACCTGCCGATGATCGCCATCACCGGTCACGAGGAACTGCATGCGCGCCTGCATCAGATCCAGGGGCTGTACGGCATGTTCCACAAGCCCTGGAACGATCGCGAGCTGATCAAGCGCGTCGAGGCGCTGTCGAACCTGCGCCGACCGGTCCGCCCATGAGCGTCGGTCGCTGGCTCAAGCGCGGCGCGATCACGCTCGCCGCGCTCGTGGCCATCGGCGCCGCCGGCGCGGCCTGGCACGTCCACAAGAAGCTGCCGGTGCGCGACGGCGAGCTGCAGCTCTCGGGCCTGAGCGCGCCCGTCACCGTGCGCTACGACGAGTGGGGCGTGCCCCACATCGATGCGCGCAACGAGGACGACCTCTACCGGGCGCTCGGCTACCTGCATGCGCAGGACCGGCTGTTCCAGATGGAGATGCTGCGGCGGCTGTCGCGCGGCGAACTCGCCGAAGTGCTCGGCCCGAAACTGGTCGAGACCGACCGCCTGTTCCGCACGCTCGGCATCCGGCAGCGCGCCGACGAGCTCGCCGCGGCCTCCTCGGCGATCACGGCCCAGCCCGGCGCGGTGCGGGCGCTGTACGCCTACCTGGACGGGGTCAATCAATACCAGGCCAGCCGGCCGGCGCCGCTGGAGTTCGAGGTCCTCGGCATTCCCAGGCGCCCGTTCACGGCCGCCGACACCTACAGCATCGCCGGCTACCTGGCCTACAGCTTCGCGGCGGCGTTCCGCACCGAACCGGCGCTGACGGCCATCCGCGACCAGCTCGGGCCGGACTACCTGCGCATCTTCGATCTGCAGTGGCATCCGACCGGTGCGCTGGAGCCGCAGGCACTGAACGGGACGGGATCCCGCGGCGCGCCGACCGGGGCGGACCGCCGCTTCGCCGACGTGGCACCGATGCTGACGCGGCTGGCCGAGGTCAGCGGCCGCGCGGCGGCGCTCGCCGGCCTGCCGCAGTTCGAGGGCAGCAACGCCTGGGCCGTCTCGGGCAGCCGCACGGCCAGCGGCAAGCCGCTGCTGGCGGGCGATCCGCACATCGCGTACTCGGCTCCGGCCGTGTGGTGGGAGGCGCATCTGCGCACGCCGCAGTTCGAGCTCTACGGGCATCACCTCGCGCTCAATCCGATGGCGCTGCTGGGGCACAACCAGCGTTTCGGCTGGAGCCTGACGATGTTCCAGAACGACGATGTCGACCTGATCGCCGAGAAGGTCAACCCGGAGAATCCGAACGAGGTCTGGATCAAGGACCGGTGGGTGCCGATGACGTCGCGCCAGGAGGTGCTCAAGGTCAAGGGCCAGCCGGACCAGGTGCTGACGCTGCGCCGCTCGCCGCACGGACCGATCGTCAACGATGCGATCCCGGGCGACCGCGGCGAGCGCCCCGTGGCGATGTGGTGGGCCTTCCTGGAGACCGACAACCCGGTGATGGACGGCTTCTACCAGCTGGGCCGCGCGGACACGCTGGACCGGGCGCGCGAGGCGGCCAGCCTGATCCATGCGCCGGGGCTGAACGTCGTCTGGGCCAACGCGACCGGCGACATCGCCTGGTGGGCGGCGGCGAAGCTGCCGATCCGGCCGGAGGGCGTGAACCCGACCTTCGTCCTCGACGGCGCGACGGACGAGGCCGACAAGCCCGGCTTCCTGCCCTTCTCCGCGAATCCGCACGAGGAGAATCCGGCGCGCGGCTACGTGCTGTCGGCCAACTACCAGCCGCCCGGCGACGCGCCGGTGCCGGGGTACTACAACCTCGCCGATCGGGGGCAGCGGCTGGACGCGCTGCTGAACCAGGGCAAGCGCTGGGACATCCACAACAGCCAGGCGCTGCAGCTCGACGTGCAGACCGACTACGGCCCGCGCGTGCTGCGGCCGATCATTCCGTTGCTGCGCGGATCGGCCTCGACCGAGGAGCAGTCGCTGGTCGAGGCGCTGGTGCGCTGGAACGGGGCCTACAAGGCCGACGCGGTGGCGCCGGTGCTGTTCCAGCAGTTCACGGCGGAACTGCTGCGCGCGGCGATGAAGGACGAACTCGGTGACGCGCAGTTCGAGAACCTGCGCCGCACGCGCGCGCTCGACCAGGCGCTGCCGAGGCTGACGGCCGACGCCGATTCGCCCTGGTGGGACGACCGCTCGACGCCGCAGCGCGAGACGCAGACGGACATCGTGCGCCGCGCCTGGAAGGCTGCGCTCGCGCACCTCGACATGACGCTCGGGCCCGACCGCACGGCGTGGCGCTGGGACACCGTCCACACCCTGACGCACGAGCATCCGCTGGGCAGGCAGAAGCCGCTCGACCAGCTGTTCAACGTGGGCCCGTTCCCGGTGCCCGGCGGGCACGAGGTGCCCAACAACTTCGCGCAGCGCAATGGCAGCGCGCCCTGGGGCGTGGTCTATGGTCCGTCGACGCGCCGGCTGATCGATTTCGCGCGGCCGCAGGAGGCGCTCGGCGTCAATCCGGTGGGGCAGAGCGGCGTCTGGCCGGACCGGCATTACCGCGACCAGGCCCCGCTGCTGGCCAAGGGGCAGTACCGCAGTGAATGGCTGGACGAGGCCGATGTGCGGTCGCATGCGCGCGGGACGCTGGTCCTGAAGCCATGAAGGCGGCGTGGTTCGCGCGCGCGGTCGCGGCGGCGCTCGTGATGTCGAGCGCGTGCGCCGCGACGGCGGTGCGAGCCGCCGAGCTGCCGACGCCGGCGGCGCTCGGCGCTCAACTGGGGCCGCGCATCGGCCAGGCGGTGACGGTCGCCGTCCTCGAACCCCATCTGAAGCACGAGGGCCACATGCCCGAGGTGCGCTACGTGGGCTACCCGGCCGATGCGGTGCTGACGGCACTGTTCGGGCCGGGATGGCGCTCGCCGGGCCAGGAACTCACCTTCCGCGCGCTGGATGGCTTCATGTCACGCATCCCGGTGGAGCGATTCGCGCAGCATCGCGCGTGGCTGGTCCATGCACGGGCCGACGGGCGACCGTTCCAGGTGGACAACGACCAGCCGGGCGGGAAGCCGGTGCCGCTCGGCCCGTTCTATCTGGTGTGGGACAACCGGTCGTCGACCGCGCTGCAGGCCGAAGGCGGGATGCAGTGGCCTTATCAGGTCGTGTCGGTGGATGTGGGGCCGTCGTCGACGCACGCGCTGTTGCCGGCAGGACTGGCGGCGACGTACGCCGATGCCGCCGCGCTCGCCCGCACGCACTGCCTGAGCTGCCACCGCATCCGCGGCTACGGGGGCGACAAGATGCCGCTGGAACTCGACGTCATGGTCCGCGGCTATGACCGCGCGACGTGGCGGCGGTGGCTGCTCGAGCCGGCGTCGGTCCGACCCGGCACGGCGATGCCCCCGCTGGCCGAGGGCCTGCCCGCGCCGGAGCGCGCCGCGATCGCGCAACGGCTCTACGACTACCTGCAGACGCTGTCCGCGCTGCCGGCGCGCTGATGCGCTGATGCGCGCGGCGGCCTGCGCCGTGCCTGGAGGGTTCTCAGAACCAGGGCTTCGGCAGCCGCTCGGTCTCGATCGCGCGCTGGAGCGCGGGGCGCTGCGCCATCCGTTCGAGGAAGGCGCCGAGGGCCGGACGGCTGCGTGCCGGATCGCTGAAGTTGCGCGTCCAGCGGCAGAGCATGAACGCGAAGGCGTCCAGCACCGAGTAGCGCTCGCCGAGCATGAACGGGCCGCCATGGCGCTCGAATTCGGCGGCGAGCAGGTCCAGCTGCGCCCCGGCGCGGACCTGCGCCTGCGCCTTCACCTCGGCGCTGCCGGCGGTGTTGCCCGGCGCGACGAAGCGGTCCGGGTAGTAGTAGGCGATGACGGTGGGCTGCAGCGTGTTGGTCAGCCACATCAGCCACTTGTAGGCCTGCGCGCGCTGGGCGCTGCCGAGCGGCGGCATCAGGCCGGCATCGGGGTGCGTGTCGGCGAGGTGCAGCAGGATCGCGGCGGTCTCGAACAGCACCAGGTCCTCCGCGCCGTCGCGCGTGTCGCGCATGGCCGGCAGCAGCCCGTTCGGATTGATCGCGAGGTAGGCGGGCGACTTGTGCTCGCCCTGGTCGCGGTCGACCAGCCGGAGCTGGAACGGGACGCCCAGTTCATGCAGGACGACGTGGGGCGCGAAGCTGGCGTTGCTGGGGAAGTAGTAGAGCTCGATCATGGCGTCGGGGCGGCGCGTGGCGGCGGCGTGAATGTGTCGTGAGAGTCGCGTGGAGGGTGCCGTGACGGGGGAGGCGCCGGGCGGCGCGAATCATCGCTGATCCGTCTTGCGGTCCTGGCGGCCCCGGTGGTCGACGCGACCTGACGACGTGCAGGGACGCGTGCGCAGGCGTCGCGGAAGCAATGGTTCTTTACCCCGGCGAAACGCCCTCCCGTAGACGTGGCCGACCGCCGCGGCGTTGAATGGGCATCTGGACTTCCTGGGCGCCGTCGGCCGGCGCGAGCAGATCATGAGCAGCCTGAACAAGCTTCGTTGGTTGATTCCCGTCGCGCTGGCGCTGTCCGCGGGCCTGGCGTCCGCGCAGCATCACGGCGGCGGCGGGGCGCGTGTCGACATCGGTCTGCGCCTGGACAGCCGCTACCACCACGACCACTACTACCCCGCCCCGGGCTACGTCTCGCGCGGCCTGCCGGGCGGCGCGGTCTTCGTGGGCAACCGTTACTGGTATCACGGCGGCGTCTGGTACCAGCCGTGGGGTCCGAGCTATCGCGTGATCGCCCCGCCGCTGGGCTTCGTGGTGCCGATCCTGCCGAGCGCCTATGTGACGCTGCGCATCGGCGGCTATCCGTACTACTACGCCAACGGCGCGTACTACACGGTGGCCGCGCCCGGACCGGGCTATGTGGTCGTCGCGCCGCCGCCTGGCGCCGACGCGGCGACCCCCGCGCCGGTCGCGCCGCCGCGACCCGATCCGATCATCTATCCGCGCAACGGCCAATCGACCGGTCAGACCGAGGCCGACCGCCAGGAGTGCAACCGCTGGGCGACCTCGCAACCGTCGGCGATGAACGACGCCGGCGTGTTCAACCGCGCGGTGGAGGCGTGCATGGATGGGCGCGGGTACAGCATGCGATGAGCATCGCCCTCTGAGAGGGCTTTGACGTCGAGCGGGGGTCAGCACGGCGTGCTGACCCTTTTTCGTTTCCATTGCCCCAACGAGCCAGACATCAAGAGGTCGGCCGGATCCCCGCCAAGTGGGTCCCAGACGCTGGACCCTGTCCTGCGGCATCTCGAGAGCCAGCGAAGCGAGTCACTTCGTCTGCCACAGATCCGCCTTCGCGGATTCGAAAGAGATGCCCTTGGGCGCCTGCCCGCAACGATTGGCGGCGACGATCGATCGGATCTTTGACGCAGGACAAACGGCCGTCGAATTGAGCGCCTCGACGAAGAGCCCGGAGAGAGACGAGTCCTAGACTGATTCGTCCTCCTTCTCCTTGGACAGCGCTCAAGATGAACACGATTCCCAAGCCCGTGGAGCGGTTCCCGTTCCCGACTTCACTCTGCCCACCACCCGTCGCCCAGACGTCGGCTCGAGACGAATTCCGGCCAGCAAAGCGACGCGTCCCCTATGGCCTTCTCAAGGGGCAGATCCGCATTTCCGAAGACTTCGATGCGCCGCTGCCGGACCATGTGCTCGCCAGCTTCGAAGGTCGCGTATGACCTTGCTTCTCGACACGCACATCTTCCTGTGGGTTGTCGAAGGCTCCCAACGACTGACGGCGGCGACGCGACATCTCATCGATACGGCGGACGCCGTATATGTCTCCGCTGTCTCGATCTGGGAGCTTGCGATCAAGGCTCGAATTGGTCGAATCGATGTGGATCCTGATCAACTGGTCAGGAATATCAAGATCTGTGGCTTTGCGGAATTGCCGGTCAGCGCTGAGCATGCTGCGACAACCATGATTTTGGCGTTGCACCACCACGACCCCTTCGACCGCCTTCTCATTGCACAAGCGATCAGCGAGGCAGCGCATCTGATCACGGCTGATGGGCAACTGCCGCAGTACAGCGAATTGATCGTGCAGGTCTGAAAGGAGAGACCATGTCGGATGGTCAAAGCGTGGTCAGACCACGCAGCCGGCCTCGCTCCCCTCCGTCGGCGTCGCGCTGCTGCTGACCTGCACGCCGTACCGTTCCGCCGTCATGTGCGCCAGGATCGCCAGCGCGATCTCGGGTGGCGTGCGGGCACCGATGTGCAGGCCCACCGGGCCGTGCAGCCGGTCGAGCTGCGCGTCGGTCAGGTCGAAGTGCTCCTTCAGCCGCGCGCGGCGCTTGGCCTGGTTGACGCGCGAGCCGATCGCGCCGACGTAGAACGCCGGGCCGCGCAGCGCCTCCATCAGCGCCAGGTCGTCGAGCTTGGGATCGTGCGTCAGCGCCACGATCGCCGTGTGGCCGTCGGGCTTCAGCCGCTGGACGACGTCGTCCGGCATCTCGCGCGTCAGCGGCGCGGCGATCAGCGTCCACGGGTAGTCGTCGCGCGGGTCGCAGACCTGCACCTGGTAGTCGAGCGCCAGCGCCATCTGCGCCAGGTACTGGCTCATCTGTCCCGCGCCGATGATCAGCAGCCGCCATTGCGGGCCATGGTGCGTCACCAGCTGCGCGTCGCCCAGGACCAGCCGGTCCGCGCCGTCGCGCGAATGCGCGCCAGGCTCCGCCAGCGAGACGGCCCCGGTCGCCAGGTCGAGCGTGCGCAGCACGCGTTCACCGCGAGACAGCCGCTCCAGCAGCGGCGCGATCGCCGAGTGCGCGCCCACCGGCTCCAGCATCAGTTCCAGCGTGCCGCCGCAGGGCAGGCCGAAACGCTGCGCCGCTTCCGCGCCGACGCCGTAGCGGATCAGCTCCGGCGTCTTCAAGGTCAGCGCGCCCTCGCGGATCTTCGCGACCAGGTCGTCCTCGATGCAGCCACCGGAGACCGACCCGGCGATCAGTCCGTCCGACCGCACCGCGACGATCGAGCCGACCGGTCGGGGCGCCGACCCCCAGGTCCGCGTGATCGTGCCCAGCACGACGCGCTGGTCGGCGTCCATCCATTGCTGCACCTGGCGCAGCACCTGCAGGTCCATGTTGTCCATCCGCGCACCATAGCGAATTTCGTCCCGGCTTGCGCCGGGCCGGGCATGCGCACTCACAATCCCCGCATGCCCACGCTCGCCCTCAACGACGACCTCGTCCTGCCCGTCCCCCAAGCCCTGGCCTGGAAGACGCTGCACGACCTGACCCTGCTCGCGGACAGCCTGCCTGAAGGCGCACGCTGCCAGACCGGTGATGCACCGGGGGCGTTCCTGGTGGCGCTGCCGGGATTCGAAGGGCGCGTGCTGCAGCTCGACCTCGACGCGCCCAGCCGCCTGCGCCTGAGCTTCGAGGGGCGCGGACCCCGCACCGGTGCTGTGACGGGACAGGCGCAACTCCGGCTGGCGTCGCTCGGCGACGATCGCGCGCTGCTGCACGTGGCGCTCGTGATCCAGGCCGAAGGGGCGACGCCGTCGAAAGTCGCCGGCCTGCAGGCGCTCCGGGCCCGGCTCGTCGCCTTCGCGGCCGCCGTCGAGCGTCGCCATCCCTCCGACCGGCCACTGCCGGTGAAAGCGCCCCCAAACCGTGGCCGCAGCGACTGGTCGACTGGTACGTCGGCTGGTTCGCGGCGATCTTCAACGGGACGCTGTATCCGGCACCCAAGCCGCGCCCGCGCGGGACGCGCCCGAGGCGCTGAACGGGTTCACGGGGCAACGGCCGGACACCCTGTCGGCGAACGGGCGGGCGTCACGCGACCGTCACAAGATTTGTGCGCTGATGTAACCTGTTGATTTGCTTATAGAATCCGGCGCAATCCAACGGCCACCTCGCGGTGGCCGCTTCGTTTTCCGCCGACGGCGTCCCTTGGGAAGCACCGGCGACCGATTCCGCCGACCCCGATGGCTTCTCGCCTGTTTCCGCTGGACGCGCTGCGCGCCGCCGCCGCGCAATTGATCGTGCTGCATCACCTGTCGGTCTACGGACCGATCGCCGAGGCGATGCACGGCCTGTTCCCGCTGCTGTCGGGCTGGCTCTACGACTACGGCCGCATGGCCGTGCAGGTGTTCCTGGTCCTGGGCGGCTACCTCAGCGCACGGGCGCTGTCGGCGCAGGAGTCGCAACTGCGCCGCTCGGCGCCGGCGCTGCTGGCGCAACGCTACTGGCGCCTGGTGCCGCCGTTCATGACGGCGATCGGGCTGACACTGCTGTCGTCGTGGCTGGTCCAGCCGCTGCTGCCGGAACTGGTCCCGGGCGAGGTCCACCTGACACAGGTCCTGGCCCACGCGCTGCTGCTGCACGACCTGATGTCGGTCGAGGCGTTGACCGTCGGCGCCTGGTATGTGGCCATCGATTTCCAGCTCTTCGCGCTGCTGCTGCTCGTGATGTGGGGCCTGCGCTGCCTGCCGGTGACGCGCGCGTCGCGGCAGTGGATGGCGCCGGCCGTCGTCGGCGCGCTGTGCGCTGCGTCGCTGCTGAAGTTCAACCGCATGGCCGACATGGACGCCTACGCCCTGTACTTCTTCGGCGCCTACGGCCTGGGCGTGCTGCTGTGCTGGTGCCAGGGCTGGACGCCCGCGGCGCGTCGTGCCGGCCTGCTGGCCCTCGGTGGACTGATGGTCGCCGCGCTCGCGCTGCAGTTCAGGGAGCGCCTGGTGGTCGCCGCGCTGACGGCGGTCGTCATCGTCATGTGGCGTCGAGGCACGCTGCCGGCGTGGTTCGAGCGGCACGGACGGGCCCCGGTGCAATCGCTGGCCCGCCATGCCTACGCGCTGTTCCTGGTGCACTTCCCGGTCTGCCTGCTCGTGAACGCGCTGTACGAGCATCGCGCCGAGAGCCCCGCGCCGATGCTGGACGCGCTCGCACCGCTGGCGCTGGTGGCGGCCTGGATCCTGAGCAACCTGGCGGCCTTGCCGTTCCATCGCTGGATCGAGGCGCCGCTGCTGCGCTGGCGTCCGCGCGCCGCGGTGCTGCCGCAGGGCGTGGCGGTCCGCTGAGACCTACGCCCAGTTCTCGCGCGCGTTCTCGCGCCGCTGCAGGTCGGCGAGCGTCTTGCCGGGTTCGTCGCGGAAGCGCTCTTCCGTCATTTCCAGCTGCTGCACGCGGTCGACGCGGAAGCTGCGGAAGTCCTCTCTCAGCTCGCACCAGGCCGAGAACGTCCAGACCGGTCCCCAGAAGAAGCAGGCCAGCGGCCGGACGAGTCGCGTGCTGGTCTGGTCGCTCAGGTCGAGGTAGTGCAGGCGCAGCTTGGTGCGGGACTCGGTGGCCTGGCGCAGGTGGGTGAGGCGCTCCCGCGTGGCGGGATCGAGGCCGCGCTGCGGCGCGTAGACGGTGAGGCTCTCGGCCGCCGCGCGCGCGCTGCCGGGCAGCACCGCGAAGATCTTGCCGAGGGCTTCCTCCGCGCGCTGCCCGAGCACCGCGTCGAGTTGCGGCTGCGCCAGCCGCACCGCGGCGACCAGCGACTGGGCTTCCTCGGCGCTGAACATCAGCGGCGGCAATTCGAAGCCCACCCGCATGCGGTAACCGACGCCCGCTTCGCCGTCGATCGGCACGCCCTGCTGCTGCAGCGCGGCGACGTCGCGGTAGACGGTGCGGATCGAGACTTCCAGCCGCTGGGAGAGGAATTCGGCGGTCGTGAGGCGGCGTCCACGGATGAGTTGGACGATCTGGAAGAGGCGGTCGGCGCGGCGCATCCGGCGATTGTGGGCCATGGGCATGACCTGTCCGGGTCGTCATCCCCGCTACGATGCGTTGCATGGCTGACCCACATGTTGTGCTTCCCCATGTCGTGATCGTCGGGTGCGGTTTCGGTGGCCTCGAGGCCACCAAGGTCCTCGACGGAGCCCCGGTCCGCGTCACGCTGATCGACCGCAGCAACCACCACCTGTTCCAGCCGCTGCTGTACCAGGTCGCGACGGCGGGCCTGTCCGCGCCGGCTATCGCCTCGCCGATCCGCCACATGCGGCGTCATCAGCGCAACCTCACGGTGCTGATGGCCGATGTCGAGGCCATCGACAAGGACGCGCGGGCGGTCGTGCTCGCCGACGGCCAGCGCCTGCGCTACGACCATCTGATCGTGGCCGCCGGTGCGACGCACAGCTACTTCGGCAACGACCAGTGGCAGGCTCATGCGCCCGGGTTGAAGACGCTCGCCGACGCTTTCCAGCTGCGCGCGCGATTGCTGAGCGCTTTCGAGCGCGCCGAGACGCTGCCCGACGCGGACAGCCGCATGCCCTGGCTGAATTTCGTCGTCATCGGCGGCGGGCCGACCGGCGTCGAGATGGCCGGCACGCTGGCCGAGATCGCGCGCCACACCTTGCGCGACGAATTCCGCCGCATCGACCCCAGCCGCGCGCAGGTGCTGCTGGTCGAGGGCTCGGACCGGATCCTGGCGGCGTTCAAGCCGGCGCAGTCGGCGCAGGCCCAGGCGCAGCTGGAGCGCATCGGCGTGGTGGTGCGGACCGGCTGCCGCGTCGTCGGCATCGACGAGGAGGGCGTCGATCTCCAGACCGCCGACGGCGGCAGGGAACGCATCGCATCGCGCACCAAGGTCTGGGCGGCCGGCGTGGCGGCGTCGCCGCTGGCCCGCACGCTGGACGTGCCGCTGGACCGCGCCGGTCGCGTGGTCGTCGACGAGCACATGAACATCCCCGGCCATCCGGAGGTCTACGTCGTCGGCGACATGGCCGCCGCGACCAGCCTCGAGAAGGACGGCAGCCGCAAGCCGGTGCCCGGCGTCAGCCCGGGAGCAAAGCAGGCCGGCCGGCACGCGGCACGGCAGATCCTGGCGCGGATGCGGGGGCGGTCGGAAGCGCCGTTCCGCTACATGGATTACGGCAACCTGGCGACGATCGGCCGCAAGGCGGCGGTGGCCGACCTGGGGTCGATCCAGTTCAGCGGCTTCTCCGCATGGCTGTTCTGGCTGTTCGTGCACGTGTACTTCCTGATCGGGTTCCGCAACCGCGTCCGCGTGTTCGCGGACTGGGCCTGGGCGTACTTCACCTTCCAGCGCCACGCGCGGATCGTGGTGGAGCCGCGACCTGGCGTCGGGGACGACGCCTGAGTCGCGCCGGCCGCGGTCAGATCGGCGTACAGATCTCGACCAGCGTGCCGTCCGGGCACCTGACATAGGCCACCACCTGGCCCCAGGGCTTCGTGATCGGCGGGGTCAGGCCTTGCGCGCCGGCCGCCAGTGCTTGGGCATAGGCGGTGGGAACGTCTTGTGTGGACAGTCCGATCTCCATGCCCAATGGCGATCCGTCCTCCGCTTTGCGGTAGTCCTGGCCGAGGTTGCCGCGCGCGATGTCGTGCCGCGCGAAGGACAGCGTCGTGGCGCCGGTCTCCAGTTCGCCGTAGGCGCCCGATTCGTGCAGGAAGCGGCGCCGGAGCCCGAAGGCGCGCTCGAAGAAGTCCAGCGACGCACCCACGTCCTCGACGTAGACGATCGTGTAGGCGAAGTTCAAGGCGCTCATGGCGGACTCTCCGTGGAAGGACGATGACGACGGGACG
The DNA here is from genome assembly GCF_050632145.1 of Roseateles chitinivorans. Taxonomy (GTDB): domain Bacteria; phylum Pseudomonadota; class Gammaproteobacteria; order Burkholderiales; family Burkholderiaceae_C; genus Roseateles; species Roseateles chitinivorans_B. The sequence continues at coordinate 1,257,217 of NZ_CP192577.1, read as the reverse complement.
GGTGTCCCCTGCGTGCGGGGCGTCGACCTGGGCTGGACCCCTCGTCGTCCGACCGCGCCCCCCGAATCGGGTGGGCCGGCTTGTAGGACGACGTCGCGTCCATGATGCGGACCGGCTGCTGACAGCGGATTGGCAGCTAGGATTGCCGCCCATGACTGCCTCGTCCCTCGAGCCGCAACGGCTGCCCAATGGCCTGCTCTGGCTGGCGCGCCCGGTCGCGGGCACGCAGGCGGCGGTGCGCGTGGTCTATCGCTGCGGCGGCCGCGACGATCCCACCGGCCGCAGCGGCATGACGCATCTGGTGTTGCGGCTCGTCGCCGGTGCCAGCCGTTATCTCGAACCCGGCCAGTTCAACCGCCTGATCGCCTCGGCCGGCGGCCGCAGCGGCATCGAGATCGACGAGGACTTCGCCGCGCTGCAGACCGTGGTGCCTGCCCACCAGCTCGAACGCGTGCTGTGGGCCGAGGCCGAGCGCATGAGCAACCCGCGGCTGGAGCCGGACACGCTCGCCACGGCGCGGCAGCAACTGCGCCAGGCGGTGCTGGCGCCGCAGCTCAATCCCTACGCGCGGCTGGACCTCGCCGTCCAGCGCAGCGGGTACCTGACGCATCCGTACCAGCGCGGCGCGCTCGGCGACCCGGAGCAGTTGAAGGACCTGGACATCGACGCCGTACGCGCCTTCCACGCCAGCCGCTTCGGCTGCGACCGCGCGCTGCTCGTCATCACCGGCGCCTTCGACGAGGCGGCGGTCGCGCGCTGGGTGCTGCACTATTTCGGCTCGATCCGGCCGCCGATGCCGGCGCAAGGCGCGCAGATGCCGGTGTCGACGTCCACGTCCATGTCCTCGTCGGGGCCCGCCGGCACGGCATCGTTGCCGTCTTCGTCAGCGGGGCCTCGACGCCCACCGCGTCGCCTGCCTCGCCCCCCGCATCAACGCTGGTCGCGGAGCCGCGCGAGCTTCGTGAATCGCGCCGCCCCCAGAGCCAGACGCTGAAGCTTTCGCTTGCGCGGGCGCCGCTGCCGGCGGCCGCTCTGGTCTGGCAGGTGCCGCGCGCCGACGATCCGTCGACGCCGATGTGGCAGCTCGCGCAGGCGCTGCTGGGCCTGGGCCGGTCCGGCCGGTTGACGGACACGCTGGTCGACGAGAAGGCGCTCGCGCATCAGCTCAGCCTGCGGCTCGACGCGCATCGTGACGCCGGACTGCTGGTCGCGCAGGCGCTCGCGGCGCACGGCCAGACGGCCGCGCCGGTGGCGCAAGCCCTGCAGCAGGAAGTGCTGCGCCTGGCCGACGAGCCGGTGACCGACGAGGAACTGAACAAGGCCAAGGCGCTGCTGCGGCGCGAGACCTTGTCGGCCGACTGGACCGCGGACCGACTGGCGCGTTCGCTCGGCACCGCGTGGGCGGTGCGGGGCGATGCCGGCGCGCCGGCCAAGGACATGGCCGTGTGGATCAAGCTGAGCGGCGCGGAGGTGCAGCAGTTCTGGCGCAAGCAGGTGGTGCAGGCGCCGGTGCTGACGCTGCTGGCGGACATCGGTGCTGCCGCGGGAGTCGCCGCATGACGATGACGCTGAACCGTCGCGGGTGGATGCTCGGCGCTGCGATCGTGTCGGGGTCGACGGCCTGGCCGGCGCTGGCGCAGGATGGCTTCGATCGCCCGCCCGAGGCGCCGCCGGCACCATCGCCGCTGCCCTTGCCGCTGGAACAGACGAAGCTCGCGAACGGGCTGCGCGTGGTCGTGCTGCCGCGACCCGGCGCGCCGCGCACGGCGGTCCGGCTGATCGGCGAGGGCGGCTGGCTGCGCGACCCGGCAGGCAAGGACGGTCTGGCGGAAGTGGCGCTCTCGATGCTCGCGCAGGGCGCGAAGCGCGACGGCGAGGAGATGGAATCCGCCGACATCGCCTACGCGGGCGATCTGCTCGGCCTGCCGCTGCGGCTGGAGCTGACGCCGTCGACGGCGGAGATCGTGCTGGAGGCCTTGCCCGATCAGTGCGACGACGCGGTCAACCTGCTGGCGGACCTGACGCAGCGGCCGCTGCTCGCCTTCGAATCGCTGGAGCACATCCGCAGCCGCGCCCTCGATGCGCTGGTGCTGCGGCGCGCCGACGCGCTGCTGCTGGCGCCGTGGGCGGCGCGGCGGCAGTTCCGCGGGCGGGCGCAACCGGTGCAGACCTCGGCCAGCCTGAAGCGGCTGAAGCGCGAGGATGTGCTGACCTTCCATCGACAGTACTGGCGGCCGGAGCGCGCGGTGTTGCTGTTCGCGGGCGACCTGAGCCTGCAGACCGCGCGCGGTCTGGCCGAAGACTTCATGGGCGGCTGGCGCGTGGCGAAGCTGCCGCCCGCCGGCCCGACGCCGGCGGTGTCGCTGCCGGCCGCGGCGCCTACGCCGGCGACCGCGCAATTCCTGCCGTTGCCGCAAGGACAGGGCTGCCGGCTGATCGTGCAGACACCGGTGCCGCGTGGCACGCCGCCCGCGCTGCGCGAACTGGCGCGCACGCTGATGCATCAGCGGCTTGCGGCACGACTGCCCTGGCCCTGGGACAGCGAGATGGAATCGCTCGGCGGCGCGCTGTGCTGGCGCTTGAGCGTCACGCTGCCGGTGGCGGCGGTGCCGGATCAGCTCGCGCAGTTGCGCGAGCAGCTGCCGCTGCTCGCGGCCGAGGCGGTGACGCCGGAGGACCTCGCGCTGGCGCAGGCGCTGGCTCAGGGCGAGTGGGAGTTCCAGCTCGCGGAGGCGCCGGATGCGCTGCTGTCGCAGGCCTTGGCTGCCGGTGAACTCGAGGATTGCGTGCAGTGGCCGCAGCGCCTGCGCGCGGTGAGCGCGCCGGTGCTGCAGCTGCTGATGGGCTCCAGCTGGCGCGATACCCGCACACATCTGCTGCTGCTGGGCGATGCGGGCTCCCCGGAGCCGGCGCAGCGCGCATGGCCGGGGCTGACAGCGATTACAATGAAGGCTGTCATTGGGGAGTAGCCGCTGCACCCCGCCCGTCGCCCGACGGGCTGATTCAGCAGACCCGCGTCAACAGACTTGAGCCTTGGCTCATGGCGCGAGGTAGCCAGGAACCCACGGGTTCCCAGCCTGGCGAGACCTTTGACCATGTCCCCGGACTTTGCGGCCGGCGGCGACATGGTCATTGGTATGTCTCGGCCGCTGAGTCTTTCATGGAAGCCTTCCTCATCTCCACCGGCCTCGTGGCCCTCGCCGAAATCGGCGACAAGACCCAATTGCTGGCCTTCATCCTGGCGGCGCGCTTCCGCAAGCCGGGACCGATCGTTCTGGGCATCCTGATCGCGACCCTGGTGAATCACGCGTGTGCCGGCGCCGTCGGCAGCTGGATCACGACGCAGGTGTCACCGCAGACGCTGCGCTGGGTGCTGGGCGTGGGCTTCATCGCGATGGCGGCGTGGACGCTGATCCCCGACAAGATCGATGAAGAGGAGACGGGCGGCAAGTTCCGCCTGGGCGTGCTGGGCACGACGATCGTGGCCTTCTTCCTGGCCGAGATGGGCGACAAGACGCAGATCGCGACGGTGGCCTTGGCGGCGCGCTTCAACGACCTGTGGCCGGTGGTCGCGGGCACGACCTTCGGGATGATGATCGCCAACGTGCCGGCGGTGTTCGTGGGCGACAAGCTCGCGCACAAGATGCCGGTGCGGCTGGTTCACGGCATCGCGGCGATCATCTTCGCGGTGCTGGGCGTCTTGACGCTGCTCGGTGCCGGCGAGTCGATCGGGTTCTGATCAATCAACGGACATGACCTCCCCGGGCTCGTATAGCCCGGTTCATGTCCTTGATCGTCACCTTGCGCTTGGGCTTCCCGATCATGCCTTGAAGGCTGAGCGGATGTTCTGCCGAATAGATCAGGTACTCGTGGGGAGCAAGCCTGAGAAACTCAACCCGGTCCCCCGGCGCCAAGCGAAGTTCGTCTCGGACTTCATCGGGAATGTTGAGCACCTGGCCCTCGCCATACGTGCCCATCTTGATCAGTTCAAAAGGTTTGGTCATGCGGCTTCTCTTCAATGGAAGCTCGCAACTCTAGGCACGCCGATCTCGTCTGGCACTTCCTCAAATCAGTCATTGAGGGGTGAAGACCTGACCCTCTGAATGTGGCCCTCCGAAGAGGAATCCGGTCAGCGCGCAGAGGCCTGCCTCACCGCACGCTCCCACTGCGCCATCAGCGTCTCGGCGCGGTCGCGCGACATGGTCGGGCGGAAAGTGCGTTCCGTCTGCCAGTTGCGGCCGATGTCGCCGAGGTTGCCGTAGACGCCCGCCGTGAGGCCGGCGAGGTAGGCCGCGCCGAGCGCCGTCGTCTCGATCACCTTCGGACGCACGACCGGGATGCCGAGCAGGTCCGCCTGGAATTGCATCAGCAGGTCGTTCACGCACGCACCGCCATCGACGCGCAGCTCGCTGACCGGCGCGCCACCGGCCGCCACCGCGTCACGGCTCATGGCCTGCAGCAGTGCCGCGCTCTGGAACGCGATGCTTTCCAGCGCCGCGCGCGCGATGTGCGCCACCGTCGATCCGCGCGTCAGACCCACGATCGCGCCGCGCGCCTCCGCGTCCCAATACGGCGCGCCGAGTCCGGTGAAGGCCGGCACGAACATCACGCCGCCTGCGTCGGGCACGCTCTCCGCGAGCCCTTGCACCTCGCCGCTGCCCTTGATCGCATTCAACCCGTCGCGCAGCCACTGCACCACCGCGCCGCCGATGAAGACACTGCCTTCCAGCGCGTATTGCGGCGTCGCGTCGATCTGCGCCGCGCTCGTCGTGATCAGTCCGTTCGCACTCGTCTGGAAGCGCGGCCCCGTGTGCATCAGCATGAAGCAGCCGGTGCCATAGGTGTTCTTCGCCATGCCCGCCTCGAAGCAGGCTTGTCCGAACAGCGCGCTCTGCTGGTCGCCGCCGATGCCGCCGATCATCAGTGCCGTGCCGAGATGCTCCGGCGCCACGCGGCCGAATTCGGACGCCGACGGCTTCACCTCGGGCAGCAGCGACTTCGGGATGCGCAGCAGCGCGAGCAGCTCTTCATCCCACTTGTTCTCGCGCACATTGAAGAGCATCGTCCGCGAGGCATTGCTGACGTCGGTGACGTGCACCTCGCCGTTCGTGAGCTTCCAGATCAGCCAGCTGTCGACCGTGCCGAACGCGAGCTCGCCGCGCTCCGCCGCGTCGCGCGCGCCGCTGACGTTGTCGAGGATCCACTGCAGCTTGGTCCCCGAGAAATACGCGTCGACCACCAGCCCCGTCTTCTCCTGGATACGCGGGCCGTGGCCCTGCTCGCGCAGCGCGGCGCATTGCGGCTCGGCACGACGGTCCTGCCAGACGATCGCGTGATGGATGGCCCGGCCGGTCTTGCGGTTCCACACCAGCGTGGTCTCGCGCTGGTTGGTGATGCCGATCGCCTTGACCTCCGAGGCCTTCAGCGACGCCTTGGTCAGCACCTCGCGCGCGACGGCGAGCTGCGATTCCCAGATTTCATCGGCATCGTGCTCGACCCAACCCGGCTGGGGATAGATCTGGCGGAACTCGCGCTGCGCCATCGCGACGATGCGCCCCTGCGCGTCGAAGACGATCGCGCGCGAACTCGAGGTGCCCTGGTCCAGGGCGAGCAGGTAGGTCATGGCTTGTCTCGTTCGTTGTGTTCTTGGTGTCGCGATGCTACGGCGCGACCACGAGCTCCACGCCCGCATCCGCCATCAGCGCGGGGAAAGGCTCCGGCGGCGGCTCGTCGGTGAACAGCGCGTCGATCTGCGGCAATCGGGCGACCTCGGCCATCGCGGGGCGGTTGAACTTGGTCGCGTCCGCCGCGACCCACACCTCGCGCGAGTGCTCGACGATGGTCCGCGCCACCATCACCTCGCGGTAGTCGAAGTCGCGCAGGCTGCCGTCGGACTCGATGCCCGAGATGCCGATCAGTCCGATGTCCACCTTGAACTGGCGGATGAAGTCGACGGCCGCCTCGCCGACGATGCCGCGGTCGCGGTGCCGCACCGAGCCGCCGACCATCACCAGCTCGCAGTCCGGGTTGTCACTCAGGATCATCGCGACGTTGAGGTTGTTCGTGATGACGCGCAGGCCCTTGTGGCGCAGCAGCGCATGCGCCACCGCCTCCGTCGTCGTGCCGAGATTCAGGATCAGCGAGCAGCCGGCCGGGATGCGCGCCGCGATGGCGCGCGCGATGCGCGCCTTGCCGTCGGCCTGCATGGCCTGGCGTTGGCGGTAGGCGATGTTCTCGGTGGTCGACGAGGGCACGCGCACGCCGCCGTGGAAGCGCTGCACCAGGCCGGCTTCGGACAGGCGCTGCACGTCCCGGCGCACCGTCTGCAGCGTCACGCCGAACTTCTCGGCGAGCGACTCGACGCTCACCGATCCATGGGCGCGCACCTCCTGCAGCAGATCGTTCTGACGGGGGTTCGGATTCATGGCGCGCAGGCTAAAGGAACCGAAACGAACAATTGACCGGGTTAACCCTCAGTCAAAACGCGCATATTCGCGCTAAAAAGAAAAAGAAGAACAGAATTGCGAACTTTCCAACGGCCATCGCAGGGTGGCCGTTTGACTGTCCGGCCAATTCGATCCAAGGAGACACCTTGACCGCCGCCTCGTTCCCCGACCCGACTTCCACCGACCGCGCCGCTCCCGATGCAGGCGCCGTCGGTGCGCGCGATGCGTCCGGCTCCCCCGGCGCGGACGGGGCATGCGACGTGCTCGTCGTCGGCGGCGGCATCAACGGTGCCGGCATCGCGCGCGACCTCGCGGGCCGCGGCTGGAAAGTCGTGCTGGCGGAAGCCTCGGACTTCGCGGCGCACACCTCGTCGTCGTCGACCAAGCTGATCCACGGCGGGCTGCGCTACCTCGAGTACTACGAGTTCTCGCTGGTGCGCAAGGCGCTGCAGGAGCGCGAGGTGCTGCTGCGCAGCGCCCCGCACATCATGTGGCCGTTGCGCTTCGTGATGCCGCACGACGCGGCGATGCGCCCGGCCTGGATGATCCGCATCGGCCTGCTCCTGTACGACCACCTGGCGCGGCGCGAGGTGCTGCCGGGCTCCGAGGGCGTGGACCTGCGCCGTTCCCCCTACGGCGAGCCGCTGAAGGCCGAGTACACCAAGGGCTTCGTCTACTCCGACGGCTGGGTGGACGATGCTCGGCTGGTGCTGCTGAACGCGCTGGACGCGCGCGAGCACGGCGCCGTGCTGCATACCCGCACGACGGTCACGGCCGCGAAGCGGCATGCGGATCACTGGACCGCGACGCTGCGCTGCGCCGATGGCGACCGCACGCTGAAGGCACGCGCGCTGGTCAACGCGGCCGGCCCGTGGGCCGAAGGCTTCCTGCGCGAAGTCGCCGCGCCTGCGCGTGGCGAGGCGCTCGCGACCAAGAGCCTGCGCCTGGTCAAGGGCAGCCACATCATCGTCAACAAGCGCTTCCAGCACGACCACGCCTACATCTTCCAGAACCCGGACAAGCGGATCATCTTCGCCATCCCCTACGAAGACGACTTCACGCTGATCGGCACGACCGACGTGGAGCTGGCACCGGACGCGCTGGCCGGCTTCGGCAAGGCGCGCATCGACGAGCGCGAGATCGCCTACCTCTGCGAGCAGGCGAGCCGCTACTTCCGCGAGCCGGTGGTCGCCTCGGACGTGGTGTGGACCTACGCCGGCGTGCGCCCGCTGCTGGACGACGCCTCCGGCGATCCGTCCGCCGTGACGCGCGACTACCTGCTCGAGACGCACTCGGACGGCGGCGCGCCGCTGCTGAGCGTGTGGGGCGGCAAGATCACGACCTTCCGCAAGCTGGCCGAGGACGCGGCCGATCTGCTGGGCGATCTGCTCGGCGACCGCCGTCGCGCCTGGACCGAGCATGCGCACCTGCCCGGCGGCGACCTGCGCGACTGGATCGGCGCGCCGCAGCGGCCCGACACCGATTTCCAGCGCCTGCTGTCCGCCGTCGGCCAGCGCCATCCGTGGCTGCCGCCGTCGCTGGCCCGCCGTCTCGCGCGGGCCTACGGCGCGCGCCTCGGGCGCGTGCTCGGCGGCGCGGAACGGCTGGACGACCTTGGTCCGGAAATTGCCCCCGGGCTGCACCAGGCGGAGCTCGAATACCTGGTCCGCGAGGAATGGGCGCGCGCGGCCGACGATGTGCTGTGGCGCCGCTCCAAGCTCGGACTGCATTACACCGAGGGCCAGCGGATGGCCGTGCTCCAGTGGTTCGCCGAACGCGAGCACCTCTGGGCCAATCCGCCGGCCGCGGCGGCATGACCTGACCCCGGCGCGGGCGCCGGGCCGAGATTCCGATCCAGAGACCGATCCACAAGAACGACATGCGAAGAGACACATCGATGGAGCCGACACCATGGAGCTGACCTTGCGCGGCGTGAGCCACAAGGTCGGCGCGCAGCAGCACCTGTACCCGATGGACCTCCGGCTGGTGCCGAACGCGGTCACCGTGCTGCTGGGCGCGACGCAGGCCGGCAAGACGACGCTGATGCGCCTGATGGCGGGCCTGGACAAGCCCAGCGAGGGCAGCGTGACCGTCGACGGCACGGACGTCACCGGCTGGCCGGTGCGCAAGCGCGACGTCGCGATGGTCTACCAGCAGTTCATCAACTATCCGTCGATGAGTGTTCGGGACAACATCGCGTCGCCGCTGAAGCTGCGCGGCAAGCTCGACCGCGATGCGATCCGCCGGCGCGTGGATGAACTCGCCGACAAGCTCCACATCGAGATGCACCTCGACAAGCTGCCCGCGCAGCTGTCCGGCGGCCAGCAGCAGCGTGTCGCGCTGGCGCGTGCGCTGGCCAAGCAGGCGCCGCTGATGCTGCTCGACGAACCGCTGGTGAACCTCGACTACAAGCTGCGCGAGGAACTGCGCGAGGAACTCGGCCAGCTCTTCGCCGCCGGGGAGTCGACCGTGGTCTACGCGACCACCGAACCGGCCGAGGCGCTCCAGCTCGGCGGCTACACCGCGGTGATGGACGCCGGCGAGCTGCTCCAGTACGGCCCGACCGCCGAGGTCTTCCACCGCCCCGCGTCGCTGCGCGTCGCGCGCGCCTTCAGTGATCCGCCGATGAACCTGCTCATCGCGCAGGGCCTGGGCGACCGGCTGCAGCTGCGGCCAGGCCTCGACCTGGCGCTGCCCGGGCAGGGCGGCGTGACGGTGGGCGTGCGCGCCAGCGCGCTGCGCGTGACGCAGCGGCCCGGCGACATCGCGATCCAGGGCGAGGTCGAGCTGGCCGAGATCTCCGGCTCCGACACCTTCGTCCATGCGCGCACGCAGATCGGCGAGCTGGTCGCGCAGCTGACCGGCGTGCACGACTTCGAGCTCGGCGCGCCGCTGACGCTGTACCTCAACGCCGCCCACGTCCACGTCTTCGACGCGGCCGGCCTGCTGACACGCGCCCCCGAGCGCCGGGGAGCCCGCTGATGGCCCGCATCGACCTGGACCTCGCCCATGCGTACCGTCCCGACCCGAAGGAGGACAGCGACTACGCGCTGCTGCCGCTGAAGATGACGTTCGAGGACGGCGGCGCCTACGCGCTGCTCGGCCCGTCGGGCTGCGGCAAGACGACGCTGCTGAACATCGTCTCCGGGCTGCTGCGGCCCTCGCAGGGCAGCGTGCGCTTCGACGGCCGCGACGTCACCGCGCTGACGCCGCAGCAGCGCAACATCGCGCAGGTGTTCCAGTTCCCCGTCATCTACGACACGATGACGGTGGCCGAGAACCTCGCCTTCCCGCTGCGCAATCGCGGCGTGGCGGCCGACAGGATCAAGGCGCGCGTCGGCAGGATCGCCGAGATGCTGGAACTCAACGGCCAGCTGAACCAGCGCGCGTCCGGCCTGTCCGCCGACGCGAAGCAGAAGATCTCGCTCGGCCGCGGGCTGGTGCGCGAGGACGTCTCGGCGGTGCTCTTCGACGAGCCGCTGACCGTCATCGATCCGCATCTGAAGTGGCAGCTGCGTCGCAAGCTCAAGCAGATCCACAACGAGCTCAAGCTCACGCTGATCTACGTCACCCACGACCAGGTCGAGGCGCTGACCTTCGCGGACCAGATCGTCGTCATGACGCGCGGCCGCGCGGTGCAGGTCGGTTCCGCGGGCGAGCTGTTCGAGCGCCCGAGCCACCGCTTCGTCGGCCACTTCATCGGCTCGCCCGGCATGAACTTCCTGCCGGCGGCGCTGGAGGACGGCGGCGGACTGAGCGTCGCCGGGCAGCCGGTGGCCGGCTCGGTGCCTCCGGGTTCCGGTGCGGCCCTGTCTCGCGCGGAGCCGTTCATGGTGGGCATCCGGCCCGAATACGTGGAGGTCGACGACGTGAGCGACGGCGTCCCCGCGCTGCCCGGCACGATCACCGGCGTGGTCAGCCAGGTCCAGGACATCGGCACCTACTGGCTGCTCACCGCGAAGGTCGGCCCGCACACGCTGAAGGCGCGCCTGTCCGCCCATGCACAGCCGCCCGAGACCGGCGCCACCGTGGCGCTGCGCGTGCTCAATCCCCATACCTGCTTCTACGGCGCCGACGAGCGATTGATCGCGGCGACCACGGAGGGCCTCGCATGAAACCGATCAACCAGAAGGCCTGGTTCCTCGTCCTGCCCGTGTTCATCTGCGTGGCCTTCTCGGCCATCCTGCCGCTGATGACGGTGGTGAACTACTCGGTGCAGGACATCATCTCGCCCGAGCGGCGCGTCTTCGTCGGCACCGAGTGGTTCGCCGCGGTGATGCGCGACGAGGAGCTCCACGGCGCGCTGCTGCGCCAGCTGGGCTTCTCGCTGGCGGTGCTGCTGGTCGAGATCCCGCTGGGCATCTGCCTGGCGCTGTCGATGCCGGCGCAGGGCTGGCGCTCATCGCTGGTGCTGGTGATCGTCGCGCTGTCGCTGCTGATTCCCTGGAACGTCGTCGGCACGATCTGGCAGATCTACGGCCGCGCGGACATCGGCCTGCTGGGCGCCTCGCTGCAGGCGCTGGGCGTGGACTACAACTACACCGGCGACGCGACCGACGCCTGGGTGACGGTGCTCATCATGGACGTCTGGCACTGGACGCCGCTGGTGGCGCTGCTGTGCTTCGCCGGACTGCGCTCCATCCCCGATGCCTACTACCAGGCCGCGCGCATCGACGGCGCCAGCAAGTTCGCCGTGTTCCGCTACATCCAGCTGCCCAAGATGCGGGGCGTGCTGATGATCGCGGTGCTGCTGCGCTTCATGGACAGCTTCATGATCTACACCGAGCCCTTCGTCCTCACCGGCGGCGGTCCCGGCAACGCGACCACCTTCCTCAGCCAGTACCTGACGCAGAAGGCGGTCGGCCAGTTCGACCTCGGCCCCGCCGCGGCGTTCTCGCTGATCTACTTCCTCATCATCCTGCTGCTGTGCTTCATCCTCTACAACTGGATGCAGTCGCTCGGCACCCAAGACAAGACCTCGGAGGCTGGCCATGGATGAGCGTCGTTTCCGCAAGCGCACGATCTTCCTGATCGCGTACCTGCTCTTCGCGCTGCTGCCCATCTACTGGATGGTCAACATGAGCTTCAAGACCAACGAGGAGATCCTCTCCAGCTTCAGCCTCTGGCCGCAGCACTTCTCCCTGGCCAGCTACAAGACCATCTTCACCGACCCGTCCTGGTACAGCGGCTACATCAACAGCCTGATCTACGTCGGCATCAACATGGTGATCTCGGTCGCCGTGGCGCTGCCGGCGGCGTACGCGTTCAGCCGTTATTCGTTCCTCGGCGACAAGCACGTCTTCTTCTGGCTGCTGACCAACCGCATGACGCCGCCGGCGGTGTTCCTGCTGCCCTTCTTCCAGCTCTACACGACGCTGGGGCTGATGGACACGCACATCGCCGTCGCGCTGGCGCATCTGCTGTTCAACGTGCCGCTGGCGGTGTGGATTCTGGAAGGCTTCATGAGCGGCATCCCGCGCGAGATCGACGAGACCGCCTACATCGACGGCTACTCGTTCCCGCGTTTCTTCCTCACCGTGTTCCTGCCGCTGATCAAGGCGGGCGTGGGCGTGGCGGCGTTCTTCTGCTTCATGTTCAGCTGGGTGGAACTGCTGCTGGCGCGCACGCTGACCAGCGTCAACGCCAAGCCCATCGTCGCGACGATGACGCGTACCGTCAGCGCTTCCGGCATGGACTGGGCGACGCTGGCCGCCGCCGGTACGCTGACCATCGTGCCGGGTGCGATCGTCATCTGGTTTGTCCGTCACTACATCGCGAAGGGTTTCGCGATGGGCCGTGTCTAAGGGAGGTCCACGATGTTCGATTGGATGGTGTGGACAACGCCGGTGGCCGTCTTCTTCAGCTGCGTGGTGCTGATGCTGATCGGCATGACGGTGTGGGAGATCAAGTCGCCGACGACGCTGCGCAAGGGTTGGCTGCCGATGCGCACGACGCGCGGCGACCGGCTGTTCATCGGCCTGCTGACGGCCGCGTACCTCAACCTGGCCTTCGTCGGCCTGGGCGCGAAGATGGCCGAGTGGTTCCAGCTCGAGGCCGAGCCCAGCGTGTGGATCAGCTTCGTCGCGTCGATGCTGGTGCTGGGCCTGATCTTACGCAAGGGTTGAACGAGCAGTGTTCGAGTAGTTGAAGCTTCAAGGAATTCGGCTTTCCCGTTCCCCCGGAGCCGCGATTCGTCCTCATGCAGGGGGAGATTCGACAGACACAGGAGACAAGCGTGAACAAGAGCAAGTATTCCGCGCTGGCCGTGGCCGCATTGCTGGCGTTGGGCGCCACGACGGCATGGGCCGGCGAGGCTGAGGCGAAGAAGTGGATCGACAGCGAATTCCAGCCGTCGACCTTGTCCAAGGACAAGCAGACGGCCGAGATGAAGTGGTTCATCGAGGCGGCCAAGAAGCTCCAGGCCAAGGGCGTGAAGGAGATCTCGGTGGTGTCGGAGACGCTGACCACGCACGAGTACGAGAGCAAGGTGCTGGCCAAGGCCTTCGCCGAGATCACCGGCATCACCGTCAAGCACGACCTGATCCAGGAAGGCGACGTCGTCGAGAAGCTGCAGACCTCGATGCAGTCGGGCAAGAGCATCTATGACGGCTGGATCTCCGACTCCGACCTGATCGGCACGCACTACCGGTACGGGAAGATCATGAATCTTTCCGACTACATGACCGGCGCGGGCAAGGAGTGGACGAATCCGGACCTGGACCTGAAGGACTTCATCGGCACCAGCTTCACGACGGCGCCGGACGGCAAGCTCTACCAGCTGCCCGACCAGCAGTTCGCCAACCTGTACTGGTTCCGCGCCGACCTGTTCGCGCGCAAGGACCTGCAGGACAAGTTCAAGGCCAAGTACGGCTACGACCTGGGCGTGCCGCTGAACTGGAGCGCCTACGAGGACATCGCCGCGTTCTTCTCGAACGACGTGAAGACCCTCGACGGCAAGCCGATCTACGGCCACATGGACTACGGCAAGAAGGACCCGTCGCTGGGCTGGCGCTTCACCGACGCGTGGCTGTCGATGGCCGGCGCGGCCGACAAGGGCATCCCCAACGGCATGCCGGTCGACGAGTGGGGCATCCGCGTCGCCGACGACAAGTGCACGCCGGTGGGCGCCTCGGTGGCGCGCGGCGGCGCGACCAACTCGCCGGCGGCGGTCTACGCGCTGACCAAGTACGTCGACTGGATGAAGAAGTACGCGCCCAAGGAAGCGACCGGGATGACCTTCGGGGAATCGGGTCCGGTGCCGGCGCAGGGTCAGATCGCGCAGCAGATCTTCTGGTACACGGCCTTCACGGCGGACATGGTCAAGCCGGGTCTGCCGGTGGTGAACGCGGACGGCACGCCGAAGTGGCGCATGGCGCCGGGACCGAACGGGCCGTACTGGAAGGACGGCATGCAGAACGGCTACCAGGACGTGGGCAGCTGGACCTTCTTCAGCGGGCATGACGCGAACAGGACCGCGGCGGCCTGGCTGTACGCGCAGTTCGTGACGGCCAAGTCGGTGAGCCTGAAGAAGAGCATCCAGGGCCTGACCTTCATCCGCGACAGCGACATCCGCAGCGACTACTTCACCAAGAACGCCACCAAGTACGGCGGCCTGATCGAGTTCTACCGCTCGCCGGCGCGCGTGGCGTGGACGCCGACGGGCACCAACGTGCCGGACTATCCGAAGCTGGCGCAGCTGTGGTGGAAGAACGTGGCGCAGGCGGTGACCGGCGAGAAGACGCCGCAGGCCGCGATGGACACGCTGGCCGACGAGATGGATGCGGTCATGGCGCGGCTGGAGCGCGCCGGCATGGCCAAGTGCGCGCCCAAGCTCAACAAGAAGGAAGACCCGAAGAAGTGGCTGTCCGACAAGGGCGCGCCGTGGGCCAAGCTGGCCAACGAGAAGCCCAAGGGCGAGACCATCGCCTACGAGAAGCTGCTGAATGCGTGGAAGGACGGCAAGGTGCGTTGAAGCCGCCCTGCCTGCGTCGAACCGGTGGACCCGGTTCGTGAATGAAAAGGCCGCGCCCTCGGGCGCGGCCTTTGTCCGTCATGGGCGCGGCATCGCGCCCGGGCGGGGAAGGTCCTCAGGGGATCTGGCAGCTGCGCGAACCGCCCGGGCACTGGTAGATCCAGCGCACCTGCGTGTTGTCCACCAGTCCCATGCGGAAGTTGCCGATCCAGGGATGGCTGAAGTTGAAGTCCAGCACCTGGCCGACCAGGAAGTTGGAATCCGGGGCGCCGACGCCGAACTTGGTGAAGTTCGGGGCGAAGGTGCCGAGCGTCATGTCGATCGATCCCTGGTTGTCCGTCACCAGTCTCATGATGCTGGGCACGTCGACCGTCACGCCGTTGGCCTGTGTGACCGCCGTGATGGTGTTGGCCACGCGGTCCAGCGCGCTCGAGGGTGCACCGGCATAGCGGTTCACCACATCGTCGAACAGACCCTTGGCGTAGCTGTCGATGGCGCCGTTGGCAATGCTGACGGCCATGCGTTGCGCGAAGCGCTCCGCCATGTCGCCGAAGATCGGCATCCAGCTGATCGCCGTGGAGCAGCTGGCGCTGACGTCGCGGGCATAGGTGGTGGAGCCGCTGCCGGTGACCAGCGCGCCGCCGGCGAAGCGCGCGACGGCCTGGATGTCGTTCAGCTTGATCGTCAGGTAACAGGTGTAGCTGATGCCGGAGTACTTGCCGGAGGCGGTGCCGGTGGCCACGTAGTTGGCACCGGTCATCCAGAAGTTGGTCTCGCCGCCGTTCGGTGTGAGCCGCACACGATAGGGGCCGGTCAGCGCGCCGGAATTCAGGCTGCCACCCTTTTCCGCGAAGGTCTGCGCCATCGCGGCATTGATCGTGGTCTGCAGCCGCTTGCCGGTGTCGACGATGGCATAGGCGGCGGTGTAGAGCTCACCCTCGTAGGCCGAATTGATCTGGTTCGTGCCCCCGTTGAGGGTGATGGTGGTCGTGAAATGACGCTCGACGATGCGAGGAATCCAGTCGGCATGCGCGGCCGATGCGACCAGCAGGGCGCCGGTCAGCAGAAGCATCTTCTTCAAAACTCTCTCCCTATGAGCGACGGCGGTGTTGCCGTCGGCGCGGATGGTCGCGGGAGCGCGGGAGCGCGGCCACTGTAAAGCCTTACACACCCTGAGGGGGGAGGGTGGGCACACCCTCTGGTCGTCCCTCTTAAGTCATGCGTAAGCCCCGCGGCTGCGGACATGCCACCATCGGTCCATGTTCAAGTCGCTGATGGACCTCTTCGACACGTTGGCGCCGGACGACGAGTTCGGGCGCTCGCGCGGGGGGCGCCGTCGCTGCCGCTGGCGGCGGCCGTGCTGCTGGTCGAGGTGATGCGCGCGGATACGGATGGCGCCGGTGCCGAGCGCGCCGCGGTGCGACGGGCGCTCACCGCGCTGTTCGCGCTGCCCGAGGACGAGGCCGATGCGCTGACGGCGCAGGCCGAACGCACCGCCCGCACGGCGTCGGACCTGTTCGCCTTCACCTCGCCGGTCGACGAGCGCTGGGACATGTCCGCCAAGCTGCGTCTGATCGAGCTGATGTGGGGGTGGCCTATGCCGACGGCCGGCTCGGCGACATCGAGCGCCACACGATGTGGCGCATCGCCGATCTGCTGCACATCCCGCAGGGGGCCTACCACCACGCGCGGCTCCGTGCGAAGGCGGCGGCCGGCCTCGGCGAGGACGACTGACCCGGTCGCGCGCTCAGCGCGCGTTCTGGAACACCACCCGCTCCGCCAGTTCGCGCGGCGCTCCCACCGTCCTGCGCTGGATGTGGTCGAGCACCTGGGCGGCGCGCTCGCACGTGATGGGCGCGGGTCCGGCGTCGCCGTCGGTCCACAGCTTGGAGAACGCGCCCGAGGCGGTCGCGCCGACGGTCCGGCTCACGACCTCGAGTTCCAGCGGCGTCGGTTGCGGCGCGCGGGTCCGCGTGGGGAGCACTTCGCCCGCGGCGTCGGTCAGCCAGAGGGCTTCCAGCGCCATGGCGTCCTCCGGCAGCAGCCGGCGTGGCACGGGCGAGCCGGACAACCACGACTGGCAGGTCTCGGCGCCCAGCGCCTGGGCCGCGGTCAGCTGTGCGCGCACCACCTGCAGGTAACGGCGGCGCAGGTCGCGCGAGCCGTTCAGCAGCATCTCGCGCACGTTGGGCGCCAGCGCGCCCTGCGCCGCGATCTGCGCCCCGGCGACGGCGTGCTCCGATCCGGCCAGCGCGACGTGGGCCGCGCGCATGCGGCCGGCGGCGTCGTCGATCAAGCCGGGGAAGCGCTGGTCCAGCCGGAACCAGGCGTCGCTGGCCCGCAACGCGTTGACGTAGTCGCTCAGCGGCGCGTACTGGCCCGGCTTGTCGCCGTCGGGCAGGGCGACGTCCAGCGTCCTCGGCGGCGGCTGGATCAGGGAGTGGCGCACCAGGTCGGCCGGCGGCGGGTACCACATGGTGCGCGACGGCGTGTTGAGCGTCTTCTGGATGAATTCCTCCGGCAGCGCCATGCGGCGATAGGTCCGGGCGAGTTCCTGGTTGGCGATCTCGTCGAAGGCCGGGTTGTAGGTGCCGCTGCTGGCGCGGTGGAAGCCCAGCTGCGCACCGGGCATCAGCTGGCGCTTGTTGCCGGCCAGGAAGATCAGCGTGCAGGCGCTCTCGCAATTGCCGATCGCGCGCGTGCCGACACCGCGCTGGCGGATCAGCGCGACCATGCGCTCCGCCTCGGTGACGCGGCCGCCGGGGGACGCCACTTCCAGCAGGCGCACGCCCGGGGAGGTCTCGAGCAGCGACCTCAGCCGGCCGGCGTCGCCGGCGCCGATCGGACCGTTCAGCTGCATCGTGCGGCCGTCGCCGCTGACGACCAGGCGCACGTTGCCGATCGGGTCGATGCCGCGGGCGAGCTTCCACAGCTCGGGGAGTTCCCCGAACACGCCCAGCGCCAGCGAGAACGCGATCTGCAGGAAGGACCCCAGCAGGGACAGCCGCGCGAGACCGGAGAGGAGGGCGGAGCCACCCGCCTCGACATAGCCGCTCACCGAGCGCCAGGTGCCGACGGCGCTCCAGATCTCGACGAGGATCAGCAGCGGCCAGACGATCAGCAGCGCGATCGCGACGCCCTGCAGGCCGTCGCTCTTGGTGGCGAGCCAGGCCACCAGGCCCTGCACGCCGGCCGCGAGGGGCCAGGTCAGCAGGACGTGGTTGATCCAGAAGCTCTGCGCCAGGCTCTGCTCGCCGCGCCAGTGGCTGGCGATGTAGCCGATGAGCAGGCCCTCGCCGTCGGCGGGGGCGTCGCGGCTGCGCTCGACGGCGGTGCGGGACAGGCGGTCATGCCAGGTGCGCCCCTCGGCGTCGACGCGTGCCCACAGGAAGCCGGCGAACAGCGGGATCGCCGACAGCAGATAGCCGAACCAGCGGATCAGGGCCTGCGCGGGCGACGGGCGTCCGCCGCTGCGGGCGTCGACGACCTTGATCCCGGCGACCAGCTTGCCGGGCGTGGCGCCCTGCCAGCTCCAGAACACGACGCAGACGATCAGCGGCAGCAGCCAGTTGATGGCGATGGTGCCGGGGCGCAGATCGTTCCACTTCGACACCGGGTCGCCGTACACGGCCCACATCAACAAGGTGCTCGCGGCGATCATCAATGCGCCGTCGATGACCATGGCCAGCGCGCGGGGCGCCAGGCCGACGGATTGGTTCGACATCCTCTTCTCTCCCTCTTGGGCGGGAAGTGTAAAGAGGGTGTGAACCGCGCCGCGCGTCAGCGCGACGACAGCGCGTCGGCTGTATTGATTCCGTCACAGGGGAGCGGAAGGGCTTCCCCCTTTGGGAGGAGAACCCGCGGCGCGCGAGCGGCGTGTGCTCAGGCGAGCGGTGGTGCCCGGTCGCGACGCTGCCTCGCCCGCCTCAGTCATCCCACAGGAACCGCCGGTCCGGATAGACCACGCTCTGCGAGGTACGCACCACCACGCCCTGCTTGAAGTGGACGTTGAAGCGCAGCAGGTAGCCGTTCATCTCCGGCTCGATGCTCCAGTCCCAGACGTCCTCGCCGCTGAGCTTGAAGAACATGCGCTTGCGCTCCTGGCCGAGCATCCGCGTCACCTGCTCGTAGGTGAGGCCCGGCACGATGCGGGCGCGGCTGGCGGGGGACAGGCCGTCGACCACGCTCACGAGTCGCGCCTGCGCATCCAGCCGGACCATGTAGCAGGTGCGGCCGAAGGGCTGCGTCGCGTACTCCAGCGTCTGGCCGCCGTCGGCCTCCGGCCAGACGCGCGTCGGCGGGCCGTAGTACTGCTGCACCTCGGCGGCGGTCGTCGTGCCGGCGCGCATGCGTTCGTCCTTCACCGGCGTGGCGCAGCCGGCCAATGCCACGGCAGCCACCACCGTCAGGGTCGTCGCGGCCAGCGGGCCGAGGCTCGTCCATTCGCGCATCGTTCTCTCCAGCAAGGGGGAACGGCCATTGTGCGGCGATCCCCGCGGCGCACAATCCGACCCATGTCGAGACCGCACTTCCGAAAGGCGCTTGCGCCTGTTGCCGCCGTTGCTGCGGCTGCCGCCGTCGGCCTGCTGGCCGTGGCGTCACTGCCCGCGCGGGCGCAGGGGCCGGTGGCACCGCCCGTCATGGCCGCGCCGGCATCGGGCCCGGCGCCGACGGCGAACGGTGCGCCGTGCGTGATGCTCTTCGGCCAGGGCCGCAACTTCGATCCCGACCAGCCCGCGGCCAACCGGCGCTGGGACGAGGCCAACGGCGCCTTCAACCTCGCGGCGCGGAGCCGCTCGTGGCAGCCGGCTTCCCCGTGATCAACGTGGTGCTGCCGGTGGCCGCGACCGATGTGCCGCGCAACCTGCAGGGGCTGCTCGCGGAGGTGCAGCGGCGCGGCTGCACGCGGGTGCTGGAGACGGCGGTGTTCGCCGATGCGGCGCAGGGACTGCTGATCGCGCGGCTGCGCGTCTATCCGGTGTTCGGGATGCTCGGACCGCAGGCGGCCGGCAGCCAGCCGAGGATAGGCGCGGTGGCCTACACGCAGCAGAAGGAATTCGCGCTCGACGCGCGCGTGATGGATCGGGTGGACCCGTCCCGGCTGGGACGGGTCATGGCGGAGGAGGCGCTAGTCGCGCTCCGGCCTCAGTGATTCCGAGCGAAGCCCAACACAGGCGAGAACAGGTCTTCCACGACCCGGCGTTCCTCCAGCACCCGCGCACCCAACTGGCTTTGCGTTTTCGAAATCGCCAATGCAAGCCATGACGTGCTGGGGTTGGCCGGTTCAGGCCTACTCGCAACGACATCGGAAAAAACGGGCCGTATTGAGGCCCAAGCGCTCCGCGCCGGTCTTGGCTGCGCGAGATCGGCATGTAGGAAGACCGGCACGCGCAACGGTCAGCAGGTAGCGGGGCCGTCGTTGAGCACCTGCGGGTCGCTGCTCGGGTAGAGGTTCTCGACGACACCCGGCGTCGAGAACAGCAACACCACGCCTTTGATGATCGAGGCCGTCGTGGGCATCGTGAAGCTGACGTTGTTCTCGTCGTCCGCAGGCGAGAAGTTGCTGGCGTTCATGCCTGGTGCCGAACCAATTGTCTTGAACGTGGCGCCGATCAGGAGCAGCTCCGTGCTTTCCGCTTGGGAGAAAGTGCACTGGCCCGCGTCAATGGGAATGTGGATGTCGGAGCCTGGGATCTCTTCAGTTCCCTCGTAGTCCTTGAAGTATTTGCAGTCGGCAAAGTTGCCATCGGTGCTGACTTTCGCCTCGACGAAAACAGAATAGGACATTGATCTCTCCTTGAGCGGTGGTTTGGAATTTAGGTTGGTGACTCAAGAGATCGATCGCGCGCTAGCCATTCGGCCGCGCGTCTGGTTTCCTCCCTCTGTCCCCGTCCCAGGCAGGATTGGGCCTCAACCCAGGCCTGGGTAATCAGCCGATGAACACCAATTGCGGCAGGTATCTTCACTGTGATGTCATCGATCTCTTTGCATCTGAGCGGAAGATCCACTGAACCGAGCGCATCGGGATGCGCGCGCGCCAGAGCAATCAATTGAAGTCGCGTCTCGACGTAAATTGACACTGATCGAAGGTCCGGCAACGCCACCGACTTCATGGAATTCTCAGAGTCAGCCTCGTCATTCAGTACCTTCATCGCGCCTGCAACGTCTCCCTGCACGGCCAAGGTTTTCGCCAATAGCACGGACCAGCGCCCCCAGGCTTCAAGCAGTCTTGGATTGCTCGCTGGCTTTGCCTTGGAGAACTGCTCGATTTGAGTCCTCACCTGATTGACCCGGCTAAGGCGGTCTGAGGAGGACAAAGCCTGCCACTCGAAGTCCAGCGCCGCCACCTGACTCAGGATGAGATTGAGCCACCATTGAGCGTTTGCCGGATCTTGCGCATGTAACGCGCGAAGCAACTCGACCGACGTTCGGGCCTCTTGAATTGCCTCCGGGCGTTTGGCAAGTCGGAAGAGCGCTTCAGCTCGCCACCTGCGCATGAAAGCCTCTCTGTAGGCCCACGCCCCGTCACCCGGGGCGAATGATCGGACGCCCGCGATGACTGCCGTTGCCTCGGAGAACATGGTCTCCGCGGCCCGCGTCTGTCCCTTCATGAAATAGGTCGTCCCGAGCCAGCTGAGGCTGTCGGCCAGATCGCCCCGGACGCCCATGTCCTTCGGGTCGGCACTCGCTACCGCTTCACGCTTGTAGGTGATCGAGCGCTTGAAATGGTCTAGCGCGCCTTCCAGGTCAGCGGTCTCGAGCCGTGCTGTTCCGAGGCTGTTGTAGGCATACGAGAGTTCGATCAATGCCTCCCGGTTCTTCGGTTCTACGTCGACCCAGGCCTGCTCGGCATCACGATAGGCAAGCCAAGCTTCTGTCGCCTTGTCCAGTTCGCGCGAGTAGTAATGGGCATGCCCGACCCAGAAGGCAGCGGCGCCTTGTGCTTTGCGCCATTCACCGGTCAGTGCGTCCGAGGGCGGGAGGCCTTCCAACAGCTTGCGGGCGGCCGTCAGCGGCTCCAGCGCCTCCTTCAGATTTCTTTTGGACACGCGCACTTCGCCGATCACGGTGAGCGCCTTGGCGCGCTGCAGCCGCTCCATCGGCGTGGCGTCCTGGTCCTGCGCGAGGTAAGTCAGGGCCTTGCTCCCGACGCTGTCCAACAGCTCCAGCCGGCCAACAGGTCGCAGCTTGTCCGCGAACTCTCCGAGCATGTAGCTGAGCAAGTCTTCCGCCTGCTGTCTCCGCTCCTGCGCCTGGTGCTCCGCCCGTTCCGCGCGTCTGGCCTGCAGCACGCTGATGCCCGTCAGCGACATCATCGCGAGCACGGCCAGGCTGCTCGCCGCCACGCTCAACCGGTGCCGTCGCACGAAGCGCCTGAGCACATAGAACCGCGTGTCAGGTCTTGCCGTGATCGGCTCGTGCGCCAGCCAATGCCGAAGGTCGACAGCCATCGACTCGGCATTCGCGTAACGTTCAGCCGGCCGCTTCTTCAACGCCTTGCTGACGATCGTGTCGAGATCGCCCTTGAGCAGCTTGGACTGCCGCGCAATGACCGGGTCGAGCTGATCGCGCGCCACATCGGACAGGCGCTTGGGCACCAGTTCGACGACGGCGCGCAGCCGGTCCAGGTGGGTCTGCGTGTCGTCCGCCGTCGGGTGGCGTCCGCCGAGCAGCTGGTACAGCAGCACGCCCAGCGCGTAGACGTCGGTCGCCGTCGTGACGTCGGCCTGCTGGACCTGCTCCGGCGCCGCGTACTGCGGCGTGAACGCGCTGCCCGCCCGCTGCGTCAGCTCGGTCGCCATGCCCGACTGCGTCGCGTCGTCCAGCAGCTTGGCGATGCCGAAGTCCAGCAGCTTCACCTGTCCGTCGTGCGTGACCAGGATGTTGCTCGGCTTCAGGTCGCGGTGCAGGATCAGCCGCGAATGCGCGTGCGCCACCGCCGCCAGCACGTCGAGGAAGAGCTTGATGCGCGACTCGACGTCCAGCGCGTTGATCTGGCAGTACCGGTCGATCGGCAGGCCGTCGACATACTCCAGCACCAGGTAGGGCTGGTGCCCGTTGTGCACGCCCGCGTCCAGCAACCGCGCGATGTTGGGATGCGAGAGCCGCGCGAGGATCTGGCCCTCGCGCTCGAAGCGCCCGCTGTCGCCCTTGCCGAAGAGCCCGGACTTCAGGAACTTGACCGCGACCTGGCCCTCGAAGCGGCCGTCGGCCCGGCTCGCCAGCCACACCGCGCCCATGCCGCCCTGGCCGAGCTCACGCTCCAGCTCGTACGGGCCGAGCGACTCGCCGCGGAAGTCCAGCGGCGGCACCGCCGAGGGGATAGGCCCTTGCAGCGACTCCGCCGCGGGCTGCTCCAGGAACGCGTCCTCGTTCAGCGCCTCGTCGCGCGCCAGCAGCGCTTCGAGGTGCTCGGCCATCGCGACGTCGCCGGCCCGGATCTCCGCCAGCCGGCGGGCACGGTCCGGCCCCTCCAGGTCCAGGAGTTCGTCGAGCAGCGGACTCAGCGCGATCCAGCGCTGTTTATCGAGTGCGTCCATCGGTGGGCGTCTTGTGCGTCTTGTGCGGTGGGACCGAGCCCGGTGCCGACCCGGGGGTCAGTCCTTGAGGCTCAGCGAGAGGAGGATTCTCGCCTTCTGCCAGTCGCGCTGGACCGTCCGTTCCGTGACACCGAGGGCTTCCGCGATTTCCTGCTCGAGCAGGCCGCCGAAGTAGCGCATCTCCACGACCTGCGCCAGGCGCGGGTCGATCGTCGCCAGCTCGTCCAGCGCCTCGTGCACGCGCAGGATGTGGTCGTCGGATTGCGGCGTGCCCTCGACGACCGCGGTGTTCAGCGTCAGGTCGGGCTGGTTGCCGCCGCGGCGCTCGGCTTGCCGCGCGCGCACCAGGTCGATGACCACGTGACGCATCGTGCGGGCCGCATAGGCCAGGAAGTGGCGCCGGTCCGGGAAGGTCTGCCCCTGCGCGCCGGCGAGCCGCAGCCACGCCTCGTGCACCAGCGCCGTGGTGTCCAGCAGGGTCAGGTCTCCTGCCTGACGGATGCGCTGGCGCGCCAGGCGCTGAAGGTCGCCGTACAGCTGCGCCACCACCTGGTCGGCGGCGGCCCGGTCCCCTTGACCGGCATCGTGCAGCAGTTCGGTGATGTCCTTCATGGAGCGGAACTCTAGCGGCCCCGTATGACCTTGTTACAGGGCTTGGGGCGACGGATGACGCGATCCGAACCCTCCTGGCGTCATTTCAAGGGTTTCCACTTAGAAGATATTTGTTAGCGGATGTCGGGATGGCCGCCAGGGATCCGTTTTAGATAGATGAGGACACGGCTTGGTCAATGTGGCAAGGGAGGCCGGCATGGATCGGGCTGCTTCAGCGGGTCGTGTCCTCACCCCCGCATCATTCGCACCCCGCGGACCGCCGGCAACGGCGCGCGGGCGTGACCCGTCATCCGCCTGGAGCAGTTGCGCATGAGTCTGTCCACCGCCGCCGTAGCGCCCGCCGACGCCATGGAGCAGGTCCGGACCGGCTGCGTCAAGCCGCCGCGGCAGACCCCGGCGCTGTGGGTGCCGCGGGTGGATTCGCTGGCCGAGTTCGGCCTCATGATCTCGCGCCAGTTGACGCAGTGCCGCCGCTACGGCGGGCATCTGTCGGTGCTGTGGCTGGAGGTCGAGCCCGACATGACCAGTCAGGCGTCGGACGCCCCGGGCCCGGCTGCGTCCGCCGGGACCGGATCCCCCGAGCAGGGCGAGGGCGTCGACGCCCGCGCCGCCGCGCTCGAGGCCCGTGACGGCCTGATGGCCGCCGTGGGTCGCCGTCTGCGCAGCCGGGTGCGCGGGACCGACATGGTCCTGCAGGTGGGCGAGACGAGCTTCGCGGTGCTGCTGCTGGAGGCCGGCATCCCGGAGTCGCACCTGGTGCAGCATCGTCTGGCGGTGGCCTTGAAGGCGCCCTACGGCGTGGACGCCGTGACGATGCATGTGCGCCTGCAGATGGGCATGGCGTCCTTCCCGGAAGGCGGCGCCCGCGGCACCGACCTCGCGGAGAGCGCGCGCCAGGACCTGCGTCGCCGGATGTTCTGAGCCCGGACCCGGACCGCGCGCCGTCTCCGGCGCCGTTCCTTCGCGCGGGTCAGAAGTCCTGGCCGTAGACGATGAATCCCTTGTGTTCCGCGACGCGGTCATACAGCGCGCGGCCGGCGGCATTGGTCGTGTGCGTCTGCCAGTAGAGGCGATGCCCGCCGCGCGCCTGGACGGCCGCCGTGACGGCCGCGATCAGTGCGCGTCCGACGCCGCGCCCGCGGACCGCCTCGGCGGTGAACAGGTCCTGCAGGTAGCAGGTGTCCTCGATCCGCGACGTGCTGCGATGGAACAGGTAATGCGTCAGGCCGACCAGGCGGCCGTCGAGGACCGCGACGAAGGCGTGCACGGGCTCGCGCTCGTCGAAGAAGCGCGACCAGGTGGACGCGGTGACCGCCTCGGGCAGGGCGGTCTCGCCGAGGCGTCCGTAGAACGCGTTGTAGCCGTCCCAGAGCGGCCGCCAGCCGGCGAGGTCGGAGGGAGCGATCGGGCGGATCACGAGATCAGGGGACATGCGCGCGAGGGGGCTGAGGGCCGAGGCCCGGGTTGAAAAGGCCCGGATCATCAGCCCTCTCGCCCGCGCGATCAAGGCGCCTCGATCACCCGCACGACCTCGCGCCACGGCACCAGCTTGAAGTTCTGCCGGCCCATCGGCCAGCGCTTGTGGCCGTCCTGCACGACGAGCAGGCCCTCGCCGTACTCGCCGCCGAGCGACGCCGAGGTGATGTCCAGCCCGTCCGTCTCCGACGCCGCGTCGATGCCGCGCGCCGGATTCAGTCCGACCCCGAAGCGCCCCTTGACCGCATGCGGCGCGTCCGCATCGAGCACGACGTAGCTGTCGTTGCCCTGCGAGGACACCACCAGCCAGGCGCCGTCCGGACCGCGGTGCACGGCCATGCCTTCGACGTCCGCGTGCAGCAGCTCGCCCACCGGCAGGATGAGCGTTGCGTCGCCGAGCCGTCCGTCCGCGTCCAGCGCCACACGCCACAGCCCGCGCTTCTCCTCGCCGACGAACAGCTGCCGACCCGGCTCGTCGGCGACGCAACCTTCCGGTTGCGTCGACAGCTTCATCGACGCCACCGTCGACGCCGACCACGCGCCCGCCCGCTGCGTCACGCGCAGTTGCAAAACACGTCCATCCTTGTCATTGACGAAGGCGTCCAGACCCCCTGCCGGATTGCGGGCGCTGCAGATGCCGTAGACCTCGTCCAGTCCGGTCGGGAACTCGGCGAGCGTCGAGATCCGGCCCGCGCCGTCGATCCCGAACAGCAGCACGCTGCGCCGGTCGCGCTGCGTCGCGACGGCCAGGTCCCACGTGCGACCGCCGTAGCGCACGCGCTGGCGCAGGTCGACGTTGTTGACCCGGCCGACCGGCAGGAACTGCGCCTCGCGGCCCTGCAGGTCGTAGACCGCGAGCCCGCGCTTCTTGTCGGTGCCGAGGATGCGGCTTCTCGCCGGCTGCGTCGGATGGACCCAGATCGCCGGGTCATCCGCCGCATCGCCGCCGCCGCGTACCGGCTCGGTCTGGGCCGAGGGCCTGGCGACCGGGATCACCGGACGCGGCTGCGCCGCGCTGGCTTCCATCCAGAGCGCCATGTCCTGCGGCGCCAGGCCGGGCGCGACCAGCTCGCGACCCGCGCGCTCGGGATCCGCGACGAAGGCCCACAGGCCCACGCCGGCTTCGGCGACGTACAGCGTGGCCTCGTCGTCGCGCACCGTGCAGCCCTTGGCGTCGGGCACCGTTGCGAGCTGACGCAACACCTGACCCTGATTCCGACCTTGGCCCCGGCCGTGTGCCGCTGCGGTCAGCAACCACTGCTCGGCCAACCCGTCGCTGCCCAGCAGGAACGCCTGCAGCGTCTGCTGTCGAGGCTCCAGGTACAGGCAGACGGCTTCCACATCGAAGGCCGGACCGGTCCATTGCGCGCGTTCACGCAACTGGCGATCGCGGACCTCGATGAGGCGCAGCGCGCCGGAGTCGGCATCCTGCAGCAGCGCGACCGTCGTTCCGTCGGCCAACTGGCGGCGGTCCCAGCGCTTGGCCCGGACGCCGAACTCGTCCACCACCTGCCCCTTGTCATCGAGCAGACGCAGCCCGCTCTTGCCGAGTTCGAGCACCGCCTTCGGCATCGTCGCGGACACGGCACCCGCGCCCGCGACCACCGGGGTCGCCGCGTGAGCCACCCACCCCATCACCGACATCGCAGTCGCCAAGGCGGCCGAGATTGCGAGTGCGCCGATCGTCTTCGTCTTCTTCACCATCGTCGTCATCGTGTGCCGCCGCTTCAGAACATCGCCAGCTTCAGGCTGAGCTTGTAGGCCCGGCCGTACTGCTCGTACTGCGTGTTGAAGGCCTTGCTGCCCTGGTACACGTAGTAGCGCTCGTTGCCGATGTTCAGCGCCTCGAACTGGAGCTGCAGCTGCTTCGTCAGCTGCACGCGCATCGAGGCGTCGATCTGGTTCTGCGTGTCGACCTTGCGGTCCTGGCGGGCGTCCAGCACGTCGCCGACTTCGAGCAGGTAAGGCGACTTGTGGTTCAGCGCGATCCGCGCGCCGAAGGCCGGCGACTCCCAACCCAGGCTGAGGTTGACGCTGCGATCGGACTGGCTCGGCAGCGCGATGCGGCGGCTGACGAGCTGGCCGCCGTCGTAGCCGACGATGGTCGCGCGCGACTTCACGAAGCTGCCGTTGGCGCCGACCACCAGGCCGTTCCATGGCGCGGGCAGCGTGCTCAACGCCTGGCTCCAGGAGAGCTCCACGCCCCGCACCGTCGCATCGCCGCCGTTGGCGAAGGACTCGACGTGGCTGAAGTCTTCCCAGCCGGGCGTGCCCGCCAGATCGGTCTGGAACGCGAAGTCGCGGATCTTCTTGTGGAAGACGTAGGCCGACATCGCGCCGTCGCGGCCCAGGCGCTGCTCCAGGCCCAGGTCCAGGTTGCGCGCGCGCAGCGGCTTGAGGAGCGGGTTGCCGATGGTCGCCTCGTCGCCGTCGACGGTCACGCCGGGACTGAGCTGGCCGAAAGCCGGCCGCACCACCGAGTGGGTGAGCGCCGCGCGTAGCACCAGGCCCTCGTTCAGCGTCTGGCGCAGCAGCACCGCCGGCAGCCAGTGGCGCGAGCGCGTGTCCTGGTGCACCGCGCTCAGCACGCCGTCCTTCCACGCGGTGCCGTCGGCGGTGAAGCGCACGCGCTCGTGGCGGACGCCGACCAGCCATTGCGTGCCGCCGCTTTCCAGCGTGGCCTGCAGGTAGCCGGCGTCGGTGCGTTCCTTCATGCCGTAGTCGTTGACGGTGGAATCGACCGCGTCGCGGAACGCGTTCAGGTCGATGCCGCCGTACAGGCCGTGCAGCTTGCCGGCATCGATGCCGGGGCCGAACGAGGTCCACGGATAGTCGATCGATCCGCCGCCGACGAAGTTGCCCAGGCCGAGCAGCGCGCCGGTCAGGTTGTAGGGCGCCTTCTTCAGCACCTTGGCGCTCGGAGCGTAGGTTTCCTGCTCGTTGTCCTTGTCGCGGCGCGTGGCCTTCAGACCGGTCTTGAGGTCGAGGTCCCAGCCGCCGAGATCGAACTCCCGCTGCACGTCCGCTTTCAGGTGGCGCACGCGGTCGGTGGCATTGCTCCTTTCGATCTTGGCCTTGTTGAAGGCATACCGCGACGCGTCGCCCAGGCCGGCGACGGCGGTCGGCATCGGCTTGACGGTGTCCGTGTAGCCCAGGCCCGAGAAGTCCGCCGTGAACGACGACGAGGCGAGCGTGTCGGGCTTGCTTTCGCTGGCGCGACCGGCGCCGGCCTCGGCCCAGAACTTCCAGTCGCCACGCGACAGTTCGGTGCCGAGCACCGCCGCGCTGGACTTGTTGATCTCCTTGCGTGCCTTCAGGCCGCGGCTGACGGTGCCGTCGCCGGTCTCACCCGGCGCCTGCGCCTCGTCGAACTCGACGGCAATCGACTGGCGGCTCTCCTGGTCGGTGAACTTGCTGGTGAAGCTGCGCAGGTAGAAGAGCGACGCCTCGTCCGGCTTGAAGTCGAGGTTCAGCGCGGCGCCGACGCGCTCGCGGGTGATGCTGTAGCGGCGCAGTTCGAAGCTGTTCAGCTTGTCGCCGTCCCAGTCGCCGCCGGTCTCGACGTTGTCGCTGGCGAAGCGGCGCTGATCGCCGGACAGCGCCACCGCCACGCCCAGCGTGCCGCCGGCGAAGCGGTCGGCGAAGGCCACCGAGCCGCGCGGCTTGGTCTTGGACGCGTTGGCGTCGTAGTTGCCGCCGAGCTCCATCGTGAAGAGCCGCCCCGGCTGGTCGAAGGCGCTGAGCGTGCGCACGGTCACCGTGCCGCCGAGCGAGTTGGCGTCCTGGTCCGGCGTCAGCGTCTTCTGCACCTCCAGCGAGCGGATCAGGCCGGCCGGCACCAGGTCCAGGCCTGGCGCGCGGCGGTCGGATTCGGAGGCGGGCGTCAGTGCGCCGTTGATGTTGACGGCGTTGTAGTCCGGGCCCAGGCCACGGACACGGATGAAGCGGCCTTCGCCCTGGTCGCGCTCAACCGACACGCCCGGCATGCGGGCCAGCGCCTCGGCGGCGTTGTTGTCGGGCAGCTGGCCGATGCCGTCGGCGTGCACGACGTTGACGACGCCGGTGGCGGCCGCCTGCTTGTCGAGCGCGGAGCGCAGCGCCGCGGCTTGGCCGACGGTGACGACGGTCTCGAGCTGCTTCGCCTCGGACGTCTTGTCCTTGGCGTCGTTCTTGGCGTCGGACTTCGCGCCGGACGTCGACGCGGGCTTCGCTTCGGCCTTGACGCCGGCGTTCGCTTCAGGTCGGGCGTCGGCCTTCGGATCGGCGCTCTGCTGCGCCATCGCCGGAACGGCGGCGAACAGGCTGGACAGGCAGAGGGCGAGCAGGGTGGGGCGGGGCGGCGTGCGCATGGGAGTGGGTCGCTGAGTCACGGATGCGGCGCACGTTAGGAAGCGCGGATGGCGGGTCCGTGACAGCGTGGCATTCTCGGCAAGGTCCGGCGCGGTCGGCTCCGCCGGGTCCGGCCGGTGAGCCGATCCGACCCCCGCCGGGCCGTGTGACGGCGACTGTCACACGCGCCGCCTAGCATCGCGCGCCATGAAGATCGTGCTGCCTCGTCCGCCGCTGGTGCTCGCGCCGGTCGCGGGCTCGCGTCATTTCGGCCATGCGCTGCTGCTGGCGATGGCCGCCGTCACCTGGTCCTTCGGCTACTGGGCCATCGCCAAGCCGCTGGGCCTCTGGCGCTGGATCGACATCGTCAGCGAGACCTCGATCGTCGCGATGCTGGCGCTGTGGCTGGTGCAGCTGCGCGCGAGCCGGCCCGCCGGCCGCGTCACCACCTGGCTGTGCCTGGGCCTGTCGGGGATGCTGCTGGGCGGCTGGGCGGACCTGATGGACGAGTTCTGGAAGTTTCCGCGTGCGTTCACGCTGCTGATGGGCATGGAGTCGAGCTTCCACGTCATCGGGATGGTGGGACTGACCTTCGGCCTGCACCTGTGGCGGCAGGAGCAGCTCGCGCTGAACGCGCTGCGCGCCGGCCGCGAGCGGGGCTACCGCGAGCATGCGCAGATCGACGGACTGACCCAGCTCGGCGACGGCGCCTACCTGCTGGACCAGATCCGGCGCCAGCAGGCGCTCGACCGCGACGCGGACTCGCCGGGAACGTCGCTGGTGATGCTCGGCTGGCAGGACCTGCCCGCGCTGGCGCGCCAGCACGGCCTGGCCGAAGCCGACCGCCTGCTGCAGGCCACCGGGCCGCTGCTGCTGCTGCAGATGCGCGCGGGCGACCTGCTCTGCCGCTACGCCGCCGACCGCTTCGTCGCGCTGCTGCCGAACGCGGATTCCGCGCTGCCGGGCGACCTGCTCGCGGCGCTGTCCGCGCATGTGCATCCGTGTGCCGACGGTCGGACCCGCGCGCGCCTGAGCGCACGCATGGCCAGTGCCGCGCTGGATCCGCAGGAGGACGCCGAGGCGCAGCTGCTGCGGTTGCTGGGGCGGCTGCGGTGAGCCTCGACGCGGCGGCCGCGCGGCTGTCGACCGAGGCGGCCGGGGACGCCCTGGCCGCGTTGCGTCAGGCCCTGCCGACGCGGGCCGCGGCGCATCACGGCGCGGACCACGCGTTCATCCCCTGGGCCTACCAGGGCGCGTTGCTGGGCGAGTTCGCGCGCAGCCGCGCGATCGCACCGGCCGAGTGGCTGGGCCGTTGCGGCGTGGCGCCGGGCCAGACGCTGTCGCCCCGGCAGCTGCTGTCGATGCTGGCGGCCCTGCAGCCGCTGGCGCGCGACGTCGGCTTCGTGATCGGGCAGTTGAGCCTGCCCGGCCACTACGGCCTGGCGAGCCAGGCGCTGCAGCAGGCCGGCGACCTGCGCCAGGCGCTGCGCGTGCTCTGCGACTGGCCGGCGCGCCTGTCGCCGCTGCTGACGCCGCGGCTGGTCGAGACGG
This sequence comes from Roseateles chitinivorans, assembly GCF_050632145.1. Taxonomy (GTDB): domain Bacteria; phylum Pseudomonadota; class Gammaproteobacteria; order Burkholderiales; family Burkholderiaceae_C; genus Roseateles; species Roseateles chitinivorans_B. Next base: position 1,226,291 of record NZ_CP192577.1, on the reverse strand, counting down.
CCGATGAACTGCTGCTCGTCTGGACCGAGTCCTGCGGCGCGCCGGCCAGCCTGCAGCCGCTGCTGGTGGACATGCAGATGAGCGCCGTCGTGGCGATGGCGCAATGGCTGGGCGGCACGCCGCTGCCGTGGTCCTTCTCCTTCAACCGGACCTGGCCGCGCGAGCTCTCGCAGCACGCGGCCTACCTCGGCGCCGACCTGCGCTTCGGCTGCCAGGTCGACGCGATGCGGCTGCCGCTGACCGCGGCGACGCTGCCCTGGCGTGCGGCGGTGCCTGGACGTCCGGCGCTCGCGGCCGGCGCGCTGGCCCAGGGCGCGGACCCCGAGGCCGCGTCGCGCGGCCAGCTCGCCGCGCTCTACGACCACCTGCTGGCCGAGGTCGGCGGCGACCCCTCGCTGGAACGCAGCGCGCGACGCTTCGGCGTCAGCCCGGCGACGTTGAAGCGCCAGCTGGCCCAGCTCGGCACGCACCACCAGGCGCAGCTGGACCAGGTCCGCGCGCACGCCGCGCTCTACCTGATGCTGCTGCGCGGCCAGCGCGGCGAGGCGGTCGCGCGCTCGCTGGGCTTCACCGACAAGAGCAACTTCCGGCGCTCGTTCAAGCGCTGGACGGGGATGACGCCGGGACTGCTCTGAGCCGGTCCTTCCCCAGCCGCGAAGGCTGACGCCGGCGCGCGGCAAGAGGGCCCGCATAGACTGCGCCCCATGCCCACGGCGTTCGAACATCCCGAGGATCAGGCCCAGTACCGCCGCCCCGCGCACCGCGCGGGCGTGGAGCTGTACCACGCCCACATCCTGCGCCACAGCTTCGAGCCGCACACGCACGAGGCCTACGGCCTGGGCGCGATCACCGAGGGCGTCGGGCGCTTCCGCTGGCGCGGCGGCGAGCATCTCGCGCCGCGCGCCACGCTGATGCTGATGAACCCCGAGGACATCCATACCGGCGAGGCCGCCACCGCCGATGCGTGGGGCTACCGGATGGTCTACCTCGACGAGGCGCTGCTGTCCGAGCTCTACGGCGGGCCGGCCTGGCGTTTCGACGCGGCCGTCGCGCACGACGCGGCGGCCGCCACGCGCGCCGCCGGGCTGATCGCCGCGCTGTGGCGCGCACGGGAGCCGCTGGCCTTCGACAGCGCCCTGCTCGAGCTGGTGCAGGGGCTGAGCCGCCATGCGCATCGCGCGCCGGTCCGGGCCGACGGCGCCGCGCCGCGCTTCGCGCCGGTGATCGAGCACATGCGCGCCCACCTCGACGAATCGCTGGACACCGCCCGCCTGGCCGCCGTCGCCGGCCTGAGCCCCTTCCATTTCCTGCGCAGCTTCAAGGCGCAGCACCATGCGACGCCCCAGCAGGCGCTGATGGCGCTGCGGCTCAACGAGGCCAAGCGGCAGCTCGCCGCCGGCCATGCGCCTGCGCAGGTCGCCGCCGCCGTCGGGTTGACCGACCAGGCGCACCTGACCCGCGGTTTCGCGCGACGCTATGGCGTGACGCCCGCGCGCTACCAGCAGCAACTCGGTACAAGACGCCGACCCTGACGCGGGGCGACACTGCGTCGCATGCTGTCTGGATTCCTGTTCGCGCTCGCCGCCGGCCTGATGTGGGGCCTGGTGTTCGTCACGCCGCTGCTCTTGCCCGAGTACCCCGCCGCCATGCTGATGGCCGGGCGCTACCTCGCGTTCGGCCTGCTGGCCGTGCCGCTGGCGGCGATCGACTGGCGGGAGCTGAAGCGCCTCACCCGGGCGGACTGGGTCGACGCGGTGAAGCTCAGCGCCATCGGCAACTTCCTGTACTACCTGACGCTGGCCGCCGCCATCCAGCGCGCCGGCGGCCCCCTGCCGACGATGATCATCGGCACGCTGCCCGTCGTCATCGCGGTCTGCTCCAACCGGCGCAATGCCGTGCGCGACGGCCACTACCGCTGGCGCGACCTGGCACCCGCGCTGCTGCTGATCGCGCTGGGCATCGGCTGCGTCAACCAGGTCGAGCAGGCCGCCGTCGCGCCGCAGGCGCTCGGACGTTATCTGCAGGGGCGGGACTGGCGCTGATCGCGCTGGCCTGCTGGACCTGGTATCCCATCCGCAACGCCGACTGGCTGCGCGCGCACGCCGACCGCAACCCCCGCGCCTGGGCCACCGCGCAGGGGCTGGTGACGCTGCCGATGGCGGTGCTGGCCTTCCTCGTCCTCGCGATCGCCGACGGCACCGGGCTGCCGCTGCTGCCGGCCGGTTTCGATTTCCCGGCCGGACCGCGGCTGTGGCCCTTCGTCGGCCTGATGACGGCCGTCGGGCTGTTCGCGTCCTGGCTCGGCACGCTGTGCTGGAACGAGGCCAGCCAGCGCCTGCCCACCGCGCTGGTCGGACAGCTGATCGTCTTCGAGACGCTGGCCGCGCTGGTCTATGCGCAGTTGCACCGCGGCGAGTCGCCGCCGCTGATGGGCGTGGCCGGCGTGCTGCTCCTGGTCGGCGGCGTGTGCTGGGCGCTGCGCCTCAAGACGGTGCTGCCAGGGCGGGAACGGCATCTGCCCGCCTCGTCGCCATGAATTTTCTGCCTCACGATCCCGCCCGCCGTGCGCTCCTGAAGCGTGCCTCCGTCCTGACCGCCGCAAACACCGTCGGTGCCGCCTTCGGCGCCGCTGCCGCGTTCCCCGCGCGTGCGCAGGGCGCGCCGGCTTCGGCGCCCGGTGCTTCCGCCGCCGATGCCGTGCCCGCGCCGATGCCCGGCGTCCAGCAGGGCGCGTGGCGCGACCAGTCCCGCCTGCGCGACATCCCCTGGCGCCTGCGCCTGCCCGAGGGCGATCGGCCGGTCGCACTCGTCGTGTTCTCACACGGTCTGGGCGGCAGCCTGGACGGCGGCACTGAATGGGCGCAGGCCTGGGCGGATGCGGGCATCGCGACGCTGCATCTGCAGCATGCCGGCAGCGACCGCGCGATCTGGCGCAGCGGCCTGCAGGGCGTGAAGGCCGCCGCGAGTGCCGAGCAGTTGATCGAGCGGGGGCACGACGTGCAATTCGCCGTCGAGCAGCTGCTGAAGCTGCAGAAGGAGGGCAATGGCGCGTGGGCCCGCGTGCGGCCGGAGGCGCTGGGCATGTCCGGTCATTCCTTCGGCGCGCAGACGACGCTGGCGGTCGCCGGACGCGACTTCCGGGAGCGCAGCGCGCCCGACCTGACGGAATCGCACTTCAAGGCCTTCGCCGCGTTCAGTCCGTCGGCCGGACACTTCCCGGGCGGCATCAAGGGCATCACGCGGCCGATGCTGTGCCTGACCGGCAGCCTCGACGGCAACCCGATCGGCCAGGAGCGCGACGGCCGCTACCGCCGCGCCGTCTACGACACCCTGCCGGCCGGCGCCAAGGCGCAGCTGTGGCTGGAGGGCGCCGACCACATGAGCTTCGGCGGCGGCGGGGAGCGCGGCGCAGGCTTCGGGCAGCGGCTGCTCGGTCGTGCGCGCGAGCCCGTGCCGGAGAAGCTCGCCGCGCATCACGCGGCGCTCATCAAGTCCATCAGCACGGACTGGTGGCGCTGGCGGCTGCTCGAGGACGAGGCCGCGCTGACGCGCCTCAAGGCCCCCAAGGGGTTGGACCCCAAGGACGAATGGCTCCAAGGCTGACCAACTCGCGGCCTGAAGCACGCCCACTCGTCGTTGCGGATGCGCGCCGTAGCGCCGCTACGGCTGTGCTCCGCGCCTAGATTGGGCGCGCTTCAGGCCGCGAGTTCGTTGCCGCCGGAGATGTTTGAAGGGGCCATGAGCAGCGACTTCGCCAGGGCGCCGATCCGGCGCAACGCGTGTGGGTGCTGTTCACCCCATTGGCCGCCGACGCCCAGCCGCACGCAGTTGCGGAAGCGCGGGCTCGCCGAGAACATCATCCCCGGCGCGATCACGATCTGCTCCGCCAGGCAGGCCTCGTACAGCAGCGCGGTGTCCAGCCCCTCGGGCAGCTCCACCCACAGGATGAAGCCGCCGGCGGGGTCGGACACGCGCGTGCCCTTCGGGAAACTCTCCGCGATCATCTGCCGGGCGTGGTCGACGCGGGCCGCGACCGTGGCCCGCAGCTGGCGCAACGCGGCGCCGCCGCCCGCCTGCGTGAGCAGGTCCGCCAGCGCCAGCTCCAGCACGCTGGTCTGGCCGCCCGACTGCACCGCCTTCGTCTGCCGCAACACCCGGCCCCAACGCCCCGCGTCGACCCACCCGAGCCGCAGCCCGGGCGCGATCGTCTTCGAGAACGAGCCGCAGATCATCACGTGCCCCGTCGTGTCGAAGGACTTCACCGCGCGGCGCTTGTCCTCCTGCTCGGACAGGTCGTTGTAGAGCACGTCCTCGATCAGCGCCACGTCGTGCCGCGCCACCATCGCCGCCAGACGGCGGCGCTCCGGCACCGGCATCGACGCGCCCAGCGGATTCGACAGGGTGGGCACCGTCAGCACCGCCTTGACCTGCTGGGTCTCGAAGGCCAGCTGCAGCGCGTCCAGCGACAGGCCGTGCCGCGGATGCGTGGGGATCTCCAGCGCGCGCAGGTGCAGGCTCTGCAGGATCTCCAGGAAGCCGTAGTAGGTCGGCGATTCGAGCGCCACCACGTCGCCGGGCTTGCACACCGTGCGCAGGCACAGGCTGATGGCCTCCATGCAGCTGTTGGTGAGGACGACCTCGTCCGGGTCGAGCACGCAGCCCAGTCCCAGCGCATGGCGCGCGACCGCCCGCCGCGCCTCCTCCATGCCCGGGCCGAGCGGGTAGGTGCACAGCAGGTCCCGGTGGCGCATCACCGAGCGCGCCATCGCGCGGCGGACGCGGTCCTGGTCGAACAGCTCCGGGCCCGGGCAGGCCGCGCCGAAGGAGATGAAGGTCGGATCCTGCGACAGCGCCATCACCTGCACGCCCAGCTGGTCCAGCTGCACCATCCGGGAGGCGGTATCGGGCCGCGAGACCCGCGGCTCCGGCAGTCGCGGCGGGCGCGCCGCGACGAAGTAGCCCGATCGCGGCCGGGCCTCGATCAGCCGCGCATCCTCCAGCCAGCGGTAGGCCTGGACCGCCGTGGACAGCGACACGCCGTGCTGTCCCGCCAGCTCCCGCACCGACGGCAGCCGCTCGCCGCGCTTCAGCGTGCCCGAGCGGATCGACCGGGCCATCCGGTCGGCGAGTTGCATGTACAGCGGTAACAGCGGCGCGTCCATGCGTCGATTCTGTGTGCTCCCACCCGGCGACGACCAATACAGATCGGCGGCAAGCCGGCCAGCACAGGTCCCGCCCGTGCGCAGGCTGTATGCCTCGCATCGGTCGGTGGCTGTGGATGGAGCGCGACGGCGCGATTTTTTATCGTGACGACATGCAACCGTTCCGCCTGCTCCCTTCGCCGCTCCGGTCCCGGCTCCTGCCCGCGCCGGCCTTCGTTCCTCCCGGTCCCGGACCGGGCGCCGTCGTGCTGCCGACCGACGGTCGCTCGGTCGCGCTGCGACTGCGTCGCCCCGTGCGGCTGCGTGTCCATGGCGGCCGTGCGTGGATCACCCGCGCGGGCTGCCTCGACGATCACTGGCTGGCGCCCGGCCAGACGCTGGACCTGCCGGCGCCCGTGAGCGGGTCCGGGTGGACGATCTTCGTCAGCGGCGAGGGTGCGTCGCTCGTGACCCTGAAGGCGGAGGCGCTCGACTGAGCCTGCGGTCCGTCGCGGTTTTCGCTATAACTCGGCCCTCGTAGGTTTCCGAACGGCATCCGGTGATGTCGACGGAGAAACAAGAGACACGGGACCGAAGTCCCTCGAGGGAGTTGCGATGAACAGAACCGCGATGGGGCGGGTGGCGCGTCTGGCCGTGGCCGGGGCGATCGGGGCCATGCTGCTGAGCGCCTGCGGCGGTGGCGGCGGCGCCAGCGGCACGCCGTTGAACGGCAGCGGCGGCTCCGCCGGTGGCGGCAGCAGTGGCGGGGGGAACAGCGGCGGGAACAGCGGCGGTAATGCCGGTACCCAGGGCCCGATCCAGCCCAGCGCCAGCTACGCCCAGCAATGCGCGCCGGGCAACACGGAAGCGGCGGCCAACCTGCGCACCGGCTCCCTGGGCGCCGAGAAGAGCTGGGTCCGCGCCTACCTCGACGAGGCCTACCTGTGGCGCGAGGACGTGCCGTCGATCGACGCCTCGGCGGCCGCGTACAGCGGCAGCGATGTCGGGGCCGCGCTGAACGCCTACTTCGAGGACCTGCTGTCGCCGGCACGCACCGCCAGCAACAAGCGCAAGGACCAGTTCAGCTTCGTGATGAGCACGCGCGAATGGAACGCGCTGTCGCAGGGCGGCGTGGAAGTCGGCTACGGGATCGAGTGGTCGATGAAGTCGCCGACGCCGCCGCGCGGTCTGCGCGTCGCGTTCGTCGAACCGGGCAGCGTCGCCGACCTGGCCGGCGTGCGCCGCGGCGACACGCTGGTCACCGCGGATGGCGCGGCGGCGGATGTCGCCGACGCGGCCGGGGTGAACACGCTCAACGCGGCGCTCTTCCCCGACACCGCCGGCACCAGCCACCGCTTCGCTTTGACGTCCAACGCGGGCGTGCCGCGCAATGTCACGCTCGCGGCGGGCAGCATCACCAAGACTCCGGTGCCGACGACCCAGGTGATCACCGCGGCCGACGGCGCCAAGGTGGGCTACCTGCTGTTCAACGACCACATCCTGACGGCGGAATCGCAACTGATCACCGCGATGCAGAACTTCAGCACCAGCGGCGTGAGCGACCTGGTCGTCGACCTGCGCTACAACGGCGGCGGCTACCTGTTCATCGCCAGCGAGCTGGCCTACATGATCGCGGGCGGCACGGCGACCTCGGGCAAGACCTTCGAGCAGTTGCGCTACAACAGCAAGCGCGCGGCGGAGACCAGCAGCCCCGATTCGAAGACGCCGTTCTACAGCCAGTCCTGCCTGCTGTCGGGCAACAACTGCACCTCGCAGCAGCCGCTGCCGGCGCTGAACCTCAGGCGCGTGTTCGTGCTGGCGCAGTCGGGCACCTGCTCGGCCAGCGAGGCGCTGATCAACGGCCTGCGCGGTGTCGACGTGGACGTCGTGCTGGTCGGCGGCACCACCTGCGGCAAGCCCTACGGCTTCACCGCCAAGGACAACTGCGGCTACAGCTACTTCCCGATCGAGTTCGTCGGCACCAACAACAAGGGCTTCGGCGACTACGCGGACGGTTTCGTGCCGGCGGGGCCGGGGGCGACCGGGGTCAGGGGTTGCCAGGTCGCGGACGACTTCAACCATGCGCTGGGCGACGCCAACGAGGCGATGCTGGCCGCGGCGCTGCAGTACCGCAGCAGCGGCACCTGCCCGGCGGTCAGTCCGTCGGAGGCCGACCGGGCCACCGCCATGGGCGTGCGGCGGGCAGACGGGGACGCGGTCGCCCTGAGCCTGAAGAAGCTCGCGGCGCGCAGCAACCGGATCATCGGCGGACGGCCCTGAACGGCCCTGAACGGTCCGGAAGCGCGTGTCTGCGTTGCACGCGCCCATGACAAAGGCCGCCCTCGAGGCGGCCTTGTCGTTGGTGCTTGCCGGCGGCCGGGACCGCCCCGAGGCTCAGAGCTTGGGGATGCGGATCCGGCTGATCATCAGCGAGCCCGAGACCGCGAACAGCAGCACCAGCGGATGCAGCGTGAAGCCGCCGAGCTTCAGGGTGCCGAACCAGAGCGCCTCGCCGATCGCGCCCTGCCAGGCGGCGACCCACAGCACGATGACCAGCAGCAGCGAGGTGGGGATGGGCGTGCCCTCGAAGTAGGCGACCTTGTCGCCGCCGCCGGACAGGGTCTCTGCGGTGATGTTGTAGCGGGCCAGGCGCGACACGCCGCAGGCGACGAAGAAGCCCAGGACGATGCGGTCCCACAGGCCCTGCATGCCGCAGCCGTAGGCGATCACCGCCGGCGCGACGCCGAACGAGATCACGTCGGCCAGCGAGTCGAGCTCGCGCCCCATGGCGGAACTCTTCTGGCGCCAGCGCGCGATGCGGCCGTCGAACACGTCGAAGACCAGCGCCGCCGGGATCAGCGCACAGGCGTAGTACAGGTGCTGCACCGTGCCGGTCTGCAGGAAGGTCATCACCGAGAACAGCGCGCCGACGCCGCAGAAGGCGTTGCCCAGGGTGAACCAGTCCGCCAGATGGAACTCGCGGATCATGGAGAAAGGCTTGGGTCGGTTCATGGGAAGCGAGCATAAGCGAAGGCCCTGCGCTTCGTGGCAAAGGCCGGGCCCGGCCTCGAGCCGGCGGGCGGACCGTCAGGCGTTGCCGGGCGGGTCGACCTGGGGCGCGCCGGGGGCGTCGTCATCCGGCTCCAGGCCTTGCGCGTCAGGTGCAGCGCCAGCAGCCCGACAGGCATCCGCAGCCAGTGCGACCGGACGTACAGCGCCGCCTCGGCCAGGTCGTGGCCGGGCAGCCTGCAGCTGTCGTGCGACGGGCGCAGCGCGCGGCGGTAGCAGGCATCCAGCAGCCGCAGCGCCAGCGCGCCGGGCGGCGGGCCGAGTTCCGCCGGCAGCGTGTCCGGATACGGCGTGTCCAGCAGCATCCGCGTGTAGCGCAGCGCCAGCCAGAGCGGGCGCGACAACCCGATGCGGCGTGCGCGTGCGCCCAGTCGCGTCCAGAAGCCGTCGATCGCGCCGAACTCGCGCAGCAGCGCGTCGAGGTCGAACAGGTCGCGCAGGCCGTTGGGCAGTTCGCCCTCGTGGAAGAGGTGGGCGGCGCTGTGCAGCAGCATGTCCTCGGGCGGCAGGACGAAGACGCCGGGCAGGCCGGCGGGTCCGGCCAACGAGCGCGGCGCATCGAACAGCGCGCCGCTGTCCAGCGGCGTGCGCGCCGTCGGCGGCAGCAGCGTGTGGTGCACGTCCAGCGAGGTGCCCCGGCGCTTGTGGTGCAGCGGCGGCAGCTCGTGCATCCAGTCGCGGTAGTAGCGCTGGTCGTAGGCGTCCAGGTCGTCGTCGAAGTCCCAGCCGTGCACCAGCAGCGTCGTCTCGCAGCGCGGCAGCTGCGCGGGCGGGATCAGCAGGTCGATGTCGCTGAACATCCGCCCCGGCGCCGGCGCATGGCCGCCGAGCGCATAGGCGGCGCCCTTGAGCAGGATCAGCGGCCCGGGCAGCTCGGCCAGCGTCTGGCGCAGCAGGTCGACCTCGCGCCGCAGCATCTGCGCCTGTCGACGCGACAGCAGCAGCGCCGAGCGCAGGTGCGGCTGCACCTGCTCGGGCAGCGTGGCCAGCCAGCCGCCGGCCTCCATCTGGGCCGCCAGCTTGCCGGCCAGGTTGGACCGCCGCGCCTGGCGCAGCAGCAGGTCCCAGTCGGACAGGCTCAAGCCGACCGCGATCGCGGGCTGCAGCAGCACGCGGACCAGCAGCGGACGGCGACGGTCGCCGTGATGCGCACCCATGGCCGCGCTCACAGCGGCGCTCACGGCGACGCCTCCGCCAGCGTCTCGAAGTGCGCCACGGCCTCGTCGAGGCGGCTGTACTCGAAGCGGTAGCACGCGCAGGCCTCGACCAGCCGTCCCAGGCGCTGGAAGCCGGCCTGGCCGTGGACGTCGTAGTTGAAGGACTGCTCGGCGAGGTCCATGAACGCGCGGGCGCGTTCGATCGGCATCAGCTGTGCGGGCGCGTCGGCGCGCCAGGCCGGCAGCACCACCCAGGCGGGGCGGGCGGGCGCCACGCGGGCCTCGATCGCGTCCTGCGGCGCACGCACCAGCGCGACGGTGCCCTTGGACGTGTTGGGCATGGAGGCACTGAAGTGCGCCTGCGGCGCGAAGGACCGGATCAGCGGGATCGATGCATTCTTCAGGTTGATCGGCCGCGCCATGCCGTGGACGAGGCCCGTGGCCATGTCCAGCAGGCCGAGTTCGTCCGACAGCAGCCGCCAGCCGCGATGCGCCAGTGCCGCGCACAAGGTGCTCTTGCCGGAGCCCGGCGGCGCGGGCATCAGCAGCGCGCGGCCGCCGCGCTCGAGCACCGCCGCGTGGATCAGCAGGTATTGATGGGCGTGGGCGGCGATGCACCAGTTGATGCCCCACTCGAGCATCGCCAGCGCCTGCGCGGCGGGCAGCGGCGTGAACGAGCGCTGGCCGTCGAACCAGAACTCCGCGCGCCCTTGCAGGCGGCTGAGCCAGTGCGGGCTGCGCAGCACGGCGACGTGGAAGTCGACGAACTCGTCGTCCTCGACCAGCTCGAAATCACGGTACATGGCCGCGACATCCTCGGCCAGGTGCGGGATGTCGGAGCGCATGCGCACGGTGAAGGGCGACAGCCGCAGCGTCACGCCGCCGTCGCGCATCCGGGCCCGCAGCCCGGCGGTGCCGACGTCCTGCAGTTTCAAGCGACCGGCTCCTCCGCCGCCTCCGCGACGGCATCCGCCGCGTCCGCCGGCGTCAGCAGGTGGATGTCGGCCAGGCGGCGCAGATGCAGGTCCAGCAGTTCGGCGAGGGCGTCGGGCGTGGGGGCTCGTCCCAGTCGACGTCCCGGGCCAGCCGCGCCAGCAGCTGATCGCGGTCCAGCGGCTCGGCGGCCAGCCATTCGGCCAGCTGCGCGCCGAGCGCGGCGATCAGGTGGGTGTCCCCGCTGTCGGGGTCGAAATAGACCGCGTGCTGTTCGCCCTCCCAGGCGAGCAGCACGTCAGCGAGCGGTTGCCTGCAGCGCCAGGCAGCTCCGGCCATCAGGCCACGAGCCAGTTGCTGTACAGGTAGTTCTTGTAGTCCGCCTGGGTCCAGGCCGCGCCGGTCGAGTTCGACGGCTTGAAGATGCCGGGGCCTTGCGAGGCCATCTGCAGCAGCATGTCCTGGCCGGTGGCCGACAGCACGCACTGGCCGACGCTGTTGCCGGCGAACAGGGTGTTCAGGCGGGCGACGATCATCATCGTGCCGTAGCCGCTGGCGTCGTTCTTCAGCAGGTTGTAGACGTTGGACGTGCCGCTGACGTTCTTCAGGCCGCCCGGGAACAGCTTGGAGACGGTCAGGTTCGTGCGCGCGTACGACAGCGACTTGCCGGAATACCACTGGGCGATGATGTAGTTCCAGGGGCGTTGCCGCCGCGCACCTGGGACCGGCCCGAGTTGTTGGCCCAGTTGGAGATGTACCAGCACTCGGTGTTGTTGATCACCGCCGCGTCGGCGCGCGCCTGCACGCTGGCGCCGCCGTTGCGCAGGATCGCCGAGCCCCAGGCCGAGGTCGTGTTGCAGTGCCAGGCCATCGCGGGACGGCTGGCCAGCGTCAGGCCGACCGGCACCACGCCGGCCTGGATGAAACGGCGGCGGCGTTGCGAGACGACGGCACCCTGGACCGGGCTGACCGGGGTGGGGGTGGCCGAAGACTGCGGGGTGGTGTCGCTGCTGTTGTCCATATGCTCAGCTTTCGTGATGCTATGCCGTCCTGATTCCTGCGGACGCTCAAGCGGATCGGCGCTCCCGTCCGACCTGCGATCGCAGTGTTCCATACAAGCCTGCCACCGGATACCCCGCCCAACCCCTTGAACGGGTGGCGTGCGGCGTCCGTCACACGCCAGGTAAGTCAGCGCAGGCTTACGCAGAATCCTTTGCCGTGCTTGATACCTGGGCCACATGTCCGGCGATGGATCCGGAGGCATGAGGCGGACGGCCCATGGGGGTGACGCCTTCAGGCGACAGCGCCTGCGCCGGGGTGTCCTTCCCCGGTGCCTCCTCCGAGGCCGGTGCCGGTTCGTCCTCGACCAGGAAGCCGCCGCTCTGGTGTGCCCACAGCTTCGCGTACAGGCCGCCCTGGGCCAGCAGCGCGGCGTGGTCGCCCTGCTCGACGATGCGGCCCTGGTCCATCACGATCAACCGGTCCATCGCCGCGATCGTCGACAGCCGGTGCGCGATCGCCACCACCGTCTTGCCTTCCATCAGGCGGTACAGGCTGCGCTGGATCGCGGCCTCGACCTCGGAGTCCAGCGCGCTGGTCGCCTCGTCGAGCAGCAGGATCGGCGCGTCCTTCAGCATGACGCGGGCGATGGCGATGCGCTGGCGCTGGCCGCCGGACAGCTTCACGCCGCGTTCGCCGACGTGGGCGTCGTAGCCCTGGCGGCCCTTCGGGTCGGTCAGGCCGTCGATGAAGTCCACGGCCTCGGCCCGCTCGGCGGCGGCGCGCATCTCGTCCTCCGTCGCGTCGGGGCGGCCGTACATCAGGTTGTCGCGCACCGAGCGGTGCAGCAGGCTGGTGTCCTGGGTCACCATGCCGACCTGGCGTCTCAGGCTGTCCTGGGTGGCGGTGGCGATGTCCTGGCCGTCGATCAGCACCCGGCCCCTGTCCACGTCGTGGAAGCGCAGCAGCAGGTTGACCAGCGTCGACTTGCCCGCGCCGGAGCGGCCGACCACGCCGATCTTCTCGCCCGGGCGGATCGTCAGGGTCAGGTCGTGCAGCACGGTCTTGCGCCCGCCGTAGCTGAAGTCGACATGGTCGAAACGCACTTCGCCGCGGGTCACGTCCAGCGCGCGGGCGCCGTCGGCATCCTGGATCGCGATGGGGCGGGACAGCGTGGTGATGCCGTCCTGCACGGTGCCGATGTTCTCGAACAGGCTGGCCATCTCCCACATGATCCAGTGCGAGATCCCGTTCAGGCGCAGCGCCATCGCGGTGGCGGCGGCGACCGCGCCGATGCCGACCTGGCCCTGCGTCCACAGCCAGACCGTCATGCCGGCGGTCGAGGCGATCAGGCCCATCGACAGCGCGTGGTTGACGATCTCGAAGCCGCTGATCAGCCGCATCTGGCGGTAGGCGGTGTTCAGGAAGTCCTGCATCGCGCCGCGTGCGAAGCCGGCCTCGCGGTTGGAATGCGAGAACAGCTTGACCGTGCTGATGTTGGTGTACGCGTCGGTGATGCGGCCGGTCATCAGGCTGCGGGCGTCGGCCTGCGCGGTGGCCGCCTTGCCCAGGCGCGGCACGAAGTAGCACAGGGCCACGACGTAGCAGGCCAGCCAACCCAGGAAGGGCAGCAGCAGCGTCGCGTCGAAGCTGCCGACGACGCCCAGCATCGTCACGAAGTAGATCGTGATGAAGACCAGGATGTCGGTGACGATCAGCCAGCATTCGCGCACGGCCAGGGCGGTCTGCATCAGCTTGGCGGAGACGCGGCCGGCAAACTCGTCCTGGTAGAAGCTCATGCTCTGCGCGAGCAGGTGCCGGTGGAAGTTCCAGCGCAGCCGCATCGGGAAGTTGCTGGACAGGCCCTGGTACTTGCTCAGCGACTGCAGCGCGATCAGCAGCGGGCTGGCCAGCAGGATGCCGAGCAGCATCAGCAGCTTGTCCTGCTGCGTCGACCACCACTGTGCGGGCGGGACCTGGCTGAGCCAGTCCACGACCGAGCCCAGCATCGAGAACAGCAGCGCCTCGAAGGCGCCGATGGCGGCGGTCAGGACGATGAGCACCGCCACCAGCCCGCGCATGCCGTGCGAGCCGGCCCAGACGAAGGCGAAGAACCCCTGGGGCGGCTGAGGCGCCGGGGTCTGCGGAAACGGATCGACGAGTTTTTCGAACCAGCCAAACACGGCGGTCTCCCTGTCACTTCTGCGAGACCGCCGAGCCTACAGGAGCCGTGTGGCGGACGCATCCCACCCCCGCTCCGGTGGCGGGTGGGTGGGGTGAACGGGGGAATCCGCGCTCGGGTGGCCGCCTTCGGGGCGACGTCGGGGCTACTTGGCGGGCAGCGGCAGCAACCGGCCCTGCGCCTGCTTCGGCGCGGGGATGTGGAGCAGGGCCGACAGCGTCGGCGCGAGGTCGACGATCTCGACGCGCTGCTCGATGCGGCCTTGGCCGACCCATGCCGGGCCCCAGGTCAGCAGCGGGACGTGGGTGTCGTTCTCGTAGGGGCTGCCGTGGGTGGTGCCGGTCGCGCGGGAGCCGAACATCCAGCCGGCCTTCGGCACCACCTGCAGGGGGCGGCGATGCCCGGGTACCAGGAGCGGCGGAACTGCTCGAGGTAGGGCGTCGTGGTGTCCACGCCCGCCAGCTGCGCGCGGGTGAACGCCGCCTGGACGCCGTCGATCTGTTCGACCGATGCCTTGGCCGTCGCGTAGACGTCGTCCGGGTTGAGGCCCCCATCTTGATCGCCACCTCGTCGAAGATCACGCCCGAGCCGGACATGTTCAGGGCCCAGCGGAACTCGCCGAAGCGCTTCGACAGGCCGGCGTTGATGACGCCGACGACCTGTGCCGGATTGATGCGTCCGGCGTCCCGGCCCTGGGACTTCGCCCATTCCGGCGTGTCGGTGAAGCCGTGGTCGGCGGTCAGCACGGCGACGTAGTTGTCGCGGCCGACCTTGGCGTCCAGATACTTGAACCAATCCTGCAGGTAGGCGTCCAGATGCAGGAAATGGTCGTGCGACAGCCGCGACTCGGGGCCGAACGCGTGGTTGATGTAATCGTGGCTGGACAGGCTGACGGACAGGATGTCGGTCTGGTCGTCGGCGCCCAGCCGTTCGCCCTCGACGGCGGCCTTCGCGAAGGCCAGCGTCAGTTCGTCGCCGAACGGGGAGGGCAGGATGTTCCCGTAGAAGCGCGGTCCCGGGCCGTCCATGCCGGCACCCAGAACGGCCGGCAGCCGGTTGCCGTTGCCGCTGTTGGCCTGCCAGGGCTGGCCGTCGGGCACGCTGCGGGCGTAGGCCGCCTCCGGCAGCCTCGGGGACCAGGTCTTGCCGAAGAACTTGTCGGCCGGCTTGGCCGCGTTGAAGGCGTCGACCCAGGCGGGGTGCTTGTCCATGTAATAGGTGGACGAGGCGAACTCCCCGCTGCCGCCCATGTACATGTAGGCCGTGCCCTTGTGGCCGGCCGGCAGGATCGCGCCGCGGTCCTTGCCGGAGATGCCGATGACCTTGGACCCCGGCTGCAGCGTGCGCAGCACGTCGCCGACGGTCTCGACCTTGTAGTTGTTGGGGCTGGTGCCGGCCAGCGGTTCGGTCTTGTTGCCGATGTACTGGTAGCGCGGATCGGCGGTGTTGTATTGCGGGGCGGCGGTCATCGGATCCCGCCACTCGTTGCCGATGATGCCGCTGCGCTGCGGGTAGGCGCCGCTCAGCATGATCGAGTGGCCGGCGGCCGTGACCGTGTAGCCGTGACCGTAATACGCGTTGGCGAACCAGGCGCCGCGGTCGAGGAAGCGCTGGAAGCCGTCCGGCTGGAGCTGGTCGCGGTAGCCGAGCACCTGCCGGATCGGCAGCCCGTCGACCACCATGAAGACCACCAGCCGGGGCGGCTTCTTCGCCTGGAAGACGGACGCGACGGGGCCGGGTGTCGACGGGGCGGCGCTGGCGGTCGATGTCGGGGCGGACGGGGCGCTGGCGCAGGCGGCCAGCGCGGCCAGGACGGGCACCAGCAGCCAGGTGCGACGGGTCAGGGTCATGGCGGATCGGGCTCCGGTCGAAGCCGCTGAAACAAATATGACAGCGGAGTATCCGCCTCTGTCCGCCGGCCCGGCACGTCCGCCGGTGCGTCTGCTCGCTCTGCGCGACGGGGAAACCCTGAGGCTCGCCGCGGCCGTGCATCGTCCAGACGGAAAAAGGCCGGACACCACGCGGTGACCGGCCTATTTCACTTTCTGGTTGGATCGCTTGCGCGCTCCCCTCCTGTTATGGGAGGCGATTCTGCGGGCCGCAGGCAATGGGCATGCCCGGGTTTGCCCGGAGTGGGGTCTTTGAGGTGAGAACTCCTCCTCAATTGGGAGGGGTTTCGGTGCAAAGTGATGCGTCGATGCGACGCTTCCCCAACGGCTTTGGCGTCGAAGTCAATGACTCATCCATGCAGGAATGCGTCGTCCAGGACTTCGATCCAGTGGCGGACGGGGATGTCGGTGCCGCTTTGCAGATGCTGGATGCACCCGATGTTGGCCGAGACGATGGCCTCGGCGGCCAGCGGTGCCAGCGCGGCCAGCTTGCGCTCCCGCAGCTGCTTGGACAGCACCGGTTGCAGCACCGAATACGTGCCGGCGGACCCGCAGCACAGGTGGCTCTCGCTGGGGGCGACCGAGATCTCGAAACCGAGTTCGCGCATCAGGCCTTCGACGCCGCCGCGCAGCTGCTGGCCATGCTGCAGCGTGCAGGGCGGGTGATAGGCCAGCTTGGGCCGCGGCGTCGTGGCGCCGGGCTGGCCGAGCCGTGAACGCAAGGGCTGGACCAGTTCCGGCAGGTACTCGCTGAGGTCGCGGGTGAGCGAGGAGATGCGCGCGGCCTTCTCCGCGTAATCGGGGTCGAGCGCCAGCAGCCGCCCGTAATCCTTGACCTGCACGCCGCAGCCGGACGCGTTCATCACGATGGCCTCGACCTGCTCGCCATGCCCGTCGACCATGGGCCACCAGGCGTCGATGTTGCGCCGCGCGTCGTCGAGGCCGCCGTGGTGGTCGTTCATGTGCGAGCGGATGGCGCCGCAGCAGCCGGCCTCGTCGGCGACCAGCGTCTGCACGCCGGCGGCGTCGAGCACGCGGGCGGTGGCCGCGTTGATGTTGGGCATCATCGCCGGCTGCACGCAGCCCAGCAGCATCAGCACCTTGCGCGGATGCGTGCGCTGCGGCCACTGGTGGGCGCGCGCGTCTGGCGTGGGCGGGACCTTGTCCTTCAGCGCGCCCGGCACCAGCGGACGCAGCGCCTGGCCCAGCCGCAGCGCCGGCTTGAACAGCGGCGAGGTCAGCCCCTCCTTCAGCAGCCACCGCTTGAGGCGTTCCTCGCGCGGGCGTTCCACCTTCGCATCGACGATCTGCCGCCCGATCTCGACGAGCTGGCCGTACTGCACGCCGGACGGGCAGGTGCTCTCGCAGTTGCGGCAGGTCAGGCAGCGATCCAGATGCTGCTGCGTGGCCGCAGTCGGCGTTTCGCCCTCGAGCACCTGCTTGATCAGGTAGATGCGACCGCGCGGCCCGTCGAGCTCGTCCCCCAGCAGCTGGTAGGTCGGGCAGGTCGCCGTGCAGAAGCCGCAATGCACGCAGCGCCGCAGGATGGCCTCGGCGGTCTCGCCTTCCGGGGTGCCTTGGAATTCGGGAGCCAGGTGGGTTTGCATCGGTCGGCTTGCTGTCGGCTTGCTGCGCGTCGGAGGGCTGAGGGCGTCGTCCCGCTTCGGGATCCGGATCCGGGACCGGGATCACAGGTCCGGATAGAGCCGCCCCGGATTGAAGATCCCCGCCGGATCGAACTGCCGCTTCAGCTCCCTGTGGATCCTCGTCAACTGTGGGCCGAGCGGGGAGAAGGCGCCCTCGGACTTGTCGTTCGCGTAGAACATCGTCGCGTGACCGCCGGCGGCGGCCACGACCTCGCGCACCTGGGCCGGCGCCATCGGCGTCACCACCCAACGCTGCGCGCCGCCCCATTCGACGAGCTGCTCGCCGTGCAGCGCCATCGCCGGCGTCGTCGAGGGCACGGCGATGCGCCACAGCGTCGCGCCGCCCTGGACCGCGCGGCGCGCGCCGAGGAAGAACTCGTCGCACTGGTCGCGCAGACCCTGCCAGAACGGCGCGGCCATCGCCTCGGGAATCGCGGAGCCGCCGAGCTTGTGGCCCGCCGCGCGGACCGCCGCCTCGGCGCCGGACAGGCGCACCACCAGCGCGCCGTCCCACCAGGCGCTCGCCGAGATCGGCAGCGGCTGCCCGCCCCACCGGTTCATCCGCAGCAGTGCCTTGTCCTGCGAGGCCTCGAAGCGCAGCGTCACCGTCGCGACCGGCTGCGGCAGCACCTTGAGCGTGACCTGGGCGATCAGTCCGAGCACGCCCATCGAGCCGGCCATCAGCCGCGACACGTCGTAGCCCGCCACGTTCTTCATCACCGTGCCGCCGAAGTGCAGCAGCTCGCCCTTCGCGTCGAGCATCGTCAGCCCCAGCACGTGATCGCGCACGGCGCCGGCCGTTGCCCGCGCCGGACCGGAGAGTCCGCTCGCGACCATCCCGCCGATCGTGCCCGTGCCGCCCGAGGCGGCGCCGACGAAACGCGGCGGCTCGAAGGCCAGGTGTTGCCCGTGCTGCGCGAGCAGCGCCTCCACGTCCGCCGCCGGCGTGCCGGCCGCCGCGGTCACGTAGAGCTCGCTCGGCTCATACGCCATCACGCCGTTGAGCGACAGCGTCGACATCGGCTCGGCATCGCCCAGCGGGCCGCCGTAGAAGTCCTTGCTGCCGTGGCCGGTCAGGCGCACCGGCCGACCTTCCTGGAAGCGTGCCGCCATCGCCTCCAAGGTCGCCATCAGTTGCGTCGAGGGGACGAAGCCGGCGAACGGCTCCGGGTCCGCCGCCGCGGCCCCTGCTGCTTGCGCTGCCATCAGAATCGCTCCAGTTCTGGGAATGAGAGGGCGCCGCGCTTCACATGCATGCGGCCGTATTCGGCGCAGCGCTGCAGCGTCGGGATCACCTTGCCGGGGTTCAGCAGGCCCTTCGGATCGAAGGCCCGCTTCAGGTCGAGCATGCGTTCCCGCTCCTGCGGCGAGAACTGCACGCACATGCTGTTGAGCTTCTCGACGCCCACGCCGTGTTCCCCGGTGACCGTGCCGCCCATCGCGACGCTGGTCTCGAGGATGTCCGCGCCGAAGCGCTCGCAACGGTGCAGCTGGTCCGGATCGTTCGCGTCGAACAGGATCAGCGGATGCAGGTTGCCGTCGCCGGCGTGGAAGACGTTGGCGCAGCGCAGCCCGTACTTGCGTTCCATCTCCTGGATCGCCAACAGGATGTCGGCGAGCCGCTTGCGCGGGATCGTCGAGTCCATGCACATGTAGTCCGGGCTGATGCGCCCCGACGCCGGGAAGGCGTTCTTGCGGCCGCTCCAGAAGCGCAGGCGCTGCGCCTCGGTCTCGCTGACCTCGAGCCGCGTCGCGCCGCTGGCGTGCAGCACCGCGCTCATGCGGCCGATCTCTTCCTCGACCTCTTCCGGCGTGCCGTCGCTCTCGCACAGCAGGATGGCTTCGGCCTCGAGGTCGTAGCCGGCGTGCACGAAGTCCTCCACCGCCGCGGTCATCGGCTTGTCCATCATCTCCAGGCCGGCCGGGATGATGCCGGCCGCGATGATCGCGGCCACGGCGTCACCGGCGCGGCGCAGGTCGTCGAAGCTGGCCATGATGCAACGCGCCAGCTGCGGCTTGGGCGTGAGCTTGACGACGACCTCGGTCACCACCGCCAGCATGCCTTCGCTGCCGATCACGACGCTCAGCAGGTCCAGCCCGGCGGCGTCCAGCGCCTCGGAACCGAACTCGACCGGCTCGCCCTCGACGGTGAAACCGCGCACCTTGAGCACGTTGTGCAGCGTCAGGCCGTACTTCAGGCAACGCACGCCGCCCGAGTTCTCCGCGACATTGCCGCCGATCGTGCAGGCGATCTGGCTGCTCGGGTCCGGCGCGTAATACAGGCCGTGCGCCGCCGCCGCCTCGGAGATCGCCAGGTTGCGCACGCCGCACTGGACCCGGGCGGTGCGCGCCAGGGGATCGATGGCGACGATGCGGTTGAACTTCGCCAGCGCCAGCGTCAGGCCTTCGGCATGCGGCATCGCGCCGCCGGACAGGCCGGTGCCGGCGCCGCGCGCGACCACCGGCACGCCCAGTGCATGGCAAGCCTTCAGCACGCCCGCGACCTGCGCTTCGGTCTCGGGCAGCGCCACGGCCAACGGGCGCTCGCGGTAGGCGGTCAGGCCGTCGCATTCGTAGGGACGCGTCTGCTCGTCCTGCCACAGCAGCGCGTGCGCGGGCAGCTCGGCCCGCAGGGCCTGGACCAGCTGCGCGCGACGCCCGGCGCGGAAACCGGCCAGCGCGGCGGCCTGGTCGCCGGGCGGCTCGTGGGTCGAAGGAAGGACGGCGGTCATGGCGTCGAACTGTAGCCCCGCGCGCTGACCCCGGACTGAACCTGCATCCCCCGTCGGCGGGAGCCCGTCAGCGGGAAGCCGGCAGCGGCCACCACAACGCCTTGCGGTCCAGCGGGGTCTGCGCCGGCAGCAGCGGGTTGCGGAGCTGCAGCACCCGGCGCTGGTCGATGCGGTGGCGCTGCAGCAGATCGCCGAAGATCTGCCGCGACAGCCGCTCGAAGGTGCCGTCGGCGACCAGCGCGTCCATCCCGCGCGTCAGGTCCGCCGCGAGTCGCGGACGGCCCGGGCGGACGAACATGTAGAGCGCCGCCGGATAGTGCAACAGCAGGTAAGGGTCGATGACGAGTTGCTGCCCGGCGAAGCTGGCGAGCTCCGAATCGATCTCGAAGATCGACCGCGGGAAGTAGTCGAAGCGGCCCGAGGACAGCATCTGGAACAGGCCCTGGTAATGCGTGCTGACCTGCACCGGCAGCCCGTTGGCGCGCAGCACGGCGGTGTCCGGCCAGTCGTGCATCTGCCCGGCGGTCAGCCGCGCCAGGTCCTTCAGCTCGCGCACGTCGCGCAGCCGGTCGCGGTCGGCGGCGCGCACGAGGCACAGGCGCCAGCCGATCAGCCCCTGGTCCAGCGGCACGCGGACCGGCAGCAGGCTCCGCTCGCGTGGCGGGTCGGTCATCGTCCAGAACACGTCGATGCCGGGATCGTTGCTCGCCATCTCCAGCAGCGCGCGGCTCTGCACCATCTCCGACTTCGTCTGGATCAGCGCATAGCGCGCGCCGCTGCGTTGCAAGGCGGCGTGAAGCAGGCTGATGAAGTAGTCGACCTGCCGGTCCTGCTGCGGCAGGTGGCGTGGGTAGATGACGGTGGTGGGCTCCGGCGGCGCGGCGGCGGGCGGAACCGGCGGCGACGCGCGGGCGGCCGTCGCGGGATCGGGCAGCGCGGGCAGACCGGCGCCGAGGACCGAGGCCGCGGCAGCCTGCAACAGGTCGCGGCGGCCGGCCATCAGGCGTCCAGGAAGACCGTCAGCACGCCCGTGTAGCCGTGCAGCCGCGCGTGGGCGATCTCGCCGTTGGCGAAGAAGCCGGCCAGCGGCACCTCGCCGAGCGCGTGCTGCACCCACTGCAGCTCCGCCGACGGCGAGCCGAAGTGGGGTCCGCCGCGTCCGGTGCAGCTGAAGTACAGCGCGCCGGCCATGCGCGCGCCGCGCTCCTCGGCCTCGGCGCGGATCTCGGTGCAGATCCGGACCAGGTCGCGTCGGGCGGCGTCCGGATGACGCTCGCAGAAGCTCAGCAGCACGCCCTCGCGCATCTGTTCGGCGACGGCGATGCCGCGCCGGCCGGGGTCGAGGCCGACCAGATGCCGCACGCGGACCTCGGCACCGTATTCGCGCCGGGCGCCGGGCTCGTCGCCGAGTCCCACCAGCGTGCGGCGGAACAGCGGCATGGCCTGGCGCAGGGAGCCGGATTCGCCGGTGTAGGCGGGCAGCCGCAGGTCCTCGAGCAGCGCGTCGAGCGCGGGCTGGCCGTCGAGTCCGGTCACCAGCGGACCGTCGCAGGCGGTGACGCGGCGCTCGCGGCCGAGCGGCTGGCAACCCTGGCTGACGCGCGAGATCCAGCGCACGTCGGGGCCCAGCGCCAGGCCCGACAGCCCACCTTCGAAGACGCCGTCGGCGATCTGCACCGCGGCATCGCCGCCGCTGACCAGGCCGCCGAAGAGGTAGCCGCTGCTGCAGCGCTGGGCGAGCTCGCTGATCAGCTCCTGCAGGTCGGGCGTGCCGCCGTCGGCATGCAGCAGCAGGCTGCGGGATTCGCAGTCCGGCGTCAGCGGCCGCAGGCCCGAGAAGATCCGCCACTGGTCGGACGGCAGGTCGCAGAGCATGACCACCAGCGCGGGTTCGTCGAAATACTCGACGCCGCTGGCGCTGACCGCCAGCGCCGATGCGCCGACCCAGCCGCAGCCCGGCCAGCGCTCGCGGACTTCGTCCAGCAGCGCCTGCGCGTGCGGCACGTAGGGATGCGTCAGGTAGAGGAAACCCAGCGTCGGCGTCATGCCGGCGCGCTGCCCCTCCAGCTGCGCGCCGGCCAGGGCCAGCGCCATGTGGGGATCGGGATGGGTGGCGTGCGCCTGGAGAAAGCGAGGCATGAACGGCCGTCGGGAGGCTGGGGGACTCAGGGAGCCTTGCGTTTGGCGGCGGCCTTGCGTGCCGGCGCCGCCTTCTTCGCGGCGGGCGTGGCGGCGGGCTTGGCCGCGGATCTCGCGGGGGCCTTGGCCGCGGATTTCGCGGCAGGTTTCGCCGCCGGCTTGGCGGCCGTTGCCGAGGCGGCAGCCGTGGTCGCCGCGCTCGCTGCGGTCTGGGCCGTCTTCATCGCATTGGAGGCGACCTGCGTGAACTGCTGCGTCAGCGCGTTCCACCACTGCATCGGGTCGGCGCCGGCGGGCCTGGGGCCGGTGGCGTCGCCGGACGTCGCCCCCGCCTCCGCCTTCGCATCGGGCGTCATGCCGGGTTCCGCTCCGGCGTCCGTGCCGGGTGTCGCGTGCGCCTTGGCTTCCCGTTGCGGAGCCGCCGCGGCCGGCGAAGCGGGCGAAGCCGGCGGCACCGGCGGCGTCTTCAGCACGTCCTTCAGGTCCGCCATCGGTACGTTCATCGCGTGCAGCGTGGACAGCGTCATCCGCTGCACTTCCAGCGCCTGGATGGTCGCGGTGAGCATGCGGGCGTTGTTCTCGAGCCAGAACTGCACCGTGCGCAGTTCGCTGATGCGCTTGTCCAGTTCCTCCGGATCCAGCGTCGGCGCCACCCACTGGTTGAAGCCGGGGATCGCCGCACCGGCGTTCTTCATCAGCCCTTGCAGGAAGTCGAAGCCCGGAACGAATTTGCTGAAGTCGGTGTCCGCCATGGTGTCTCCTCGGGGCCGTCCTCGCCGGTGGCCCCGCCGTGGGACGGGGTGCCTCCGGGGGCGGCCATGGGTCCGATCCTACGTCCTGCCGGCCACCGTCCGACGTCGGGAAGGGCGCTGGCCGCGTCAGGTCGGAATGTGGTTCAGATCGGCCCAGCCGGTCCACAGGATCTGGATGCCGATGCACAGCAGCACGAAGGCCATCAGCCGCATCATGACCAGCGTGCCGACCTCGCCCATCTTCATCAGCAGCCGGCCGCCGTTGCGGTACACCAGGTAAACCACGGCGGCGGTGAAGGCCGCGCCGATGGCGGCCACGCCCGCGCCCATCACGTAGGGCACCGGCGAGCGCGGGATCTGCGCGCCCAGCGCGATCGCCGCGGCGATGCTGCCCGGGCCGGTGGTCAGCGGGAAGGTGATCGGGAAGAAGCTGCGGCGGACGATCTCCGCCTCGGTGATGTCGCCGGGCGAGGCGTGCACCACGGCGGCCTGCATCTCGTCGGTCTCGTTGCGGGTCAGCATCACCCAGGCGCTGTAGGCCACCAGCAGGCCGCCGCCGACGCGCACGACCGGCAGCGAGATGCCGAACAGGTCCAGCACGTAGGTGCCCACCAGCAGCGACACCATGATCACGACCCAGCCGTTGATCGCGACCTGGCGCGCCAGCCGCTTGAGGACCTTGTCGTCGCCGCCGGCCGCGCCGATGACGATCGGGGCCACGCCCACCGGGTTGATGATCGGCAGCAGCGTCAGCGGCACCAGGAACAGCGATTGGAGGAAGGACGGCAGGGGGTCCAAGATGGGGACTCCAGGGAAGGAATGGGGGAGGGGACGGCCGGCCCGGGCCGGCGGCGGCCCAGTGTGCCGCAACTCGGTCAGCGCGATGCGGCCCGCGGCATCAGGGTTACCTCGAAGCCCTGGTCCTTGAGCAGCGTCGTGAGTGCGCGCGGACCGGTCATGTGCATCGCGCCGACGGCCACCAGCATCGACTGGCCGCGCTGGTGCAGCTCGGAGATCCGCTGGGCCAGCATCGGATTGCGACCGTCGTTGATGCGCTGCAGCGCGGCGCGGTCGGCGGCGTCGGTCACGCAGTCGCACCAGTCGGCGTAGCGGTTCAGGCGTGCCAGGTCGCCGCGGTCGTAGACCGTCACCATCGTGTCGAGCGTGCGCAGCAGCGACTTCGGGCGTTCGAGCTGCTGCAGGTTCGAGCGCAGTTCATGCCGGGCCGCCTCCGCGTCGGCGGGCAGCAGGGCCTCGAGCTGGCCCTGCAGCGTCTCCAGCGCCAGGACCGGCAGGCCGCGGTCGCGGGCCCACTGGCTCAGCAGCATCTCCTGGCCGTAGCGCACGTCCAGTCCCAGCGTGCGGGCGCGCAGCAGCATGTAGGTGCTGGTCTGCAGCAGCGGATGCATCGCGGCGAGCGCGCGCGGCTCCAGGCAGACCGCCGCGGCCTGCGCGTCCAGGCGCTGGCGCATCGCGGCGTCCAGCGGCAGCTCGGGCATCGGCGGCATCTTCCAGGCGTCGCGGTCCAGCGGGTCGAGTTCCAGCGCGACGGCGTCGACCTCGTCCAGCGCCTGGCGCAGCCGCGGCCCGGGGGCGGCCCAGCCGGGTCTGCCGACGTGCAGGCTCGCATACAGGTAGGAGGTCCGGCCATCGCGCTTGATGGTCCACATCAGGCCCCGATCCTTGGCCTGGGCGGCCAGCCGATCGGCGGGGAGCGGCGCGGGTTCGGGCGGGCAGGTCGGCTTCGTCGGCGCGGCGAGCGCACCGGTGCCGGCCAGCAGCGCCGCCAGGACCAGCGAGCCGGCGGTGAGCGCGCGCGACGCGCGCGCCAGGAAAGTGGATGGGGACGGATTCAGCATGGACGGCACGATGCCATAGAACCGGCTTTGTCCGAGGCGAGCGGGGCACCCGCCGAAGAAGGCGTCCGAGGAGGGCGGCCGGAGAGGGCGTCCGGAGAGGGGGTCAGGTCTCGCCGGCGCGGAAGCCCATCGGGCGTCGCTGGCGCACTTCGGGCTTCACGCGGTGTTCGGCCTCGAGCAGCGTCAGGAACTCATCGGGCGACAGTGCTTCGCCGAGGATCTCGGCCTGCTGCCGCACCGCGGCGAAGTCGCCCAGCGTCAGCGCGTCCAGGGCACGCAGCCGGTCCGCCTGCGCGTCGCCCGGCGGGGTGCCGAGTTCGCGCTCGAACATCGTCAGCCGCTGGTCCGGCCGCAACGCCAGGAAGCGGATCTTGAAGCTGAAGCGGCGCAACGCCGCCTCGTCCAGGTCGTCGAAGGCGTTGGTCGTGCAGATGAAGAGGCCGGCGTGGCGTTCCATGCCGGCCAGCATCTCGTTCACCTCGCTGACCTCGTAGTGCCGCTCCGCGCTGCGGCGGCTGCGCAGGAAGCTGTCCGCCTCGTCCAGGAGCAGCAGCGCGCCTTCGGCGGCGGCGGTCTCGAACATGCGGGCCATGTTCTGCTCGGTCTCGCCGACGTACTTGGACATCAGGTCGCTGGCGAGCCGCACCATCAGCGGCCGTTGCAATGCCGAGGCGATGTGCTCGGCCAGCGCGGTCTTGCCACTGCCCGGCGGACCGTGGAAGCACAGCGTGCCCATGCCGCGGCGGCGCAGCGCCTCGATCAGGCGCGGCAACGCGAAGCGGCACTCGCAGTGGATCAGGTCGAGCGAGTAACGTGTCGCCGACGGGCGTGCCTGGGGCGAGGCGTCGACCAGCCCGAGCGCCTTGTCGGCATGCAGCAGCTGCCGGCTGACGAGGCGTTCGTTGGTCGCGGCTTGCTCGGCGCGGTCCTCCGCCACGTGCTCAGCCGCTTGCCCGGCGCCCAACGCGGCGCCGTCCTCACCTGCCGCACGTCCGGTCCCCGCCAGCCGCGCGAATCGCACGGCGGTACGCACCTGCGCCGGCGTCAGGCCGCGGCGCTCCGACAGCCGCTCGGCGAAGCCCTCGGGCACCGGCAGATCCTCCAGCGCCTTGCGCACCAGCCCCAGCCGCGCGCCCGGAGGCGGCGATGTCAGTTCGAGGTGGTACTGGAAGCGGCGCCGGAAGGCCGGGTCGATGTGCTCGATGCGGTTGGTGATCCACAACACCGGGACGGGGTTGCTCTCGAGGATCTGGTTGACCCAGGCCTTGCCGTTCACCGTCATCGTCGCGGGCATCTCCAGCGCCGCGTCCAGCCGGGCCATCAGGTGCGCGGCGTCGCCGCTCAGGTGCGGGAAGACGTCCTCGACCTCGTCGAACAGCAGCGCCACGTCGCGGCTTGCCTTCAGGAACACCTGGCTGATCTGCAGCGAGCGGTAGCGGTCGCGGCCGCTCAGCGCATTGCCGTCGCGATCGGCGTATTCGACCTCGTACAAGCCCAGGCCGGCCTCGCGCGCGACGACCTTCGCCAGCTCCGTCTTGCCGGTACCGGGCGGACCGTAGAGCAGCACGTTCACGCCGGCCTGCCCTTGCGCCACCGCCCGGCGCAGCAGCGTCGCGAGCAGGGTCACGTCTTCCGCGATGAAGTCGAAATCGGCGCGCTGCAGCGGGCTCGGCGTCACCGGACGCGTGAACACGGCCATCAGGTCCTGCGGGCCTTCGTAGGCCCGCATCAGCACCGGCGGGAGCTGCTCGCTGACCTTCATCAGGTCGGAGAGGTCGGTGATGTTGTGTTCGGCGATCAGGTTCTCGATCATGCCGACCCGCTCCAGCCGGGAGCCGGCGCGCAGCGCGTCGGCCACCTCGTGCGGATCGACGCCGGCCACTTCCGCGATCGCGGCGAAGGCCTCCTGCGCGGTATTGACCTTGAACTCGACCAGCGCCCCGCGCAGTTCGCGCTGGTAACGGGCCAGCGTGCCGTAGAGCAGCAGCGCGCGCTCGGCCGCGTTCAACTGCAGCAGGCGGCCGAGGACGTCGATGTTCTGCTCCACCAGCGTGGACCGGCTCCGCAACGGGCCGTCGAGCGCGTCGCAGGTGCAGGACAGCAGTGCCAGCAGGTCCTTGGGCGCATCCTTGATGTATTCGTCGAGGTAGAAGAACAGCGTGCCTTCGGCGAAGGGGCCAC
Organism: Roseateles chitinivorans; assembly: GCF_050632145.1. Classification (GTDB taxonomy): domain Bacteria; phylum Pseudomonadota; class Gammaproteobacteria; order Burkholderiales; family Burkholderiaceae_C; genus Roseateles; species Roseateles chitinivorans_B. The sequence continues at coordinate 1,199,612 of NZ_CP192577.1, read as the reverse complement.
GCCAGACGCCATGCCGGCCAAGGAACGCGGTGTCGCCCAGCCGTTCATGACCGGCCCACAACGCATGGCCCTGGCAGCGTCGCGCGAGGTAGGCGCGGACCCGCGCGAGCACCTGCGGCGGCCAGACGAGGTGACGCGCCGTCAACGCGAGCAGACCGCTCAGGTCGCGGCGGGGATTGAAGCGGTTGGCGTGGCGGACCGTCAGCGTCAGCACGAAGTGCGAGCACATGCGGTCCAGCACCGGGCTGTCGGACAGACCCGGCGAGTCCAGCGGAAGCTGCGAGCGCTTGCCCATGATTCGTGCGGGAGGGGATCTCCGGAACGAGGACGGCGTCGAGGACGCGGACATGGCCCCGGACCCGGGCGCCGCTCGCCGCATCACCCCTCGGCGGGGCGCGGCTGCACGATCTTGGCGCAGGGAAAGAGGGAGGACAAGCCCCGGCGAAGGATGCCTGTCTTGCGGAACGCCAAGCGTGGGCGCCGCCACTCCGGCCCCATTGACGCTCGCTGACTGCCCGTCGGCGAACGATGGGCTGGCTGCGTTCCAGGGAACGGAGGGGGCTGACGATCAATGCATGATCACGGGCTGCTGGCCCAGGTTCGCGTACTGCGCGATGAAGGCGTCGAGGTCGTCGACGTCGGGACCCTGTTCGATGAGCGCTTCGACGCCCTCCTGGAAGGTCTGGGCCAGGGCCCCCTCGATGAAGATCTCCTTGCGGCTGAACTTGTCGACGATCTCGAAGCCGTCACGCTGCAGCGAAGGCAGGTTGGTGTGATCCACCTGGGCGGCGTGCGCGGCATCGCCAGCGGACGGAGCGACCGGAACATCGAACTGGACGACGATGTAGCTCGGTGAGTCGTAGAGCATGTGCATGAAGGACTCCTTGGTTGGAGGAGTTATGGCCTGTTGCGGCGGATTCAAGACCCGTCGCCCCCAACCCAGGCCATGACCCATGGTGGCAGAACTTGCGGAACACGCTGCACCGTGTCTCAAGCATTTGTGGTGCCAACCGCACAGGGTTTCACGGATATACGAACCGTAACGCGCACACACGGGACGGAGGCCAAACGGACATGTGCGCGGCTGACAGGCTCACTCCAGCAAGCGGAGCGCCCACTGTTCGTCGTCGTCCAGGCTGAAGCGCAGGTCCACGGCCAGGAACCCGCGCTGGCCGTCGAGCCAGACCGACCACTGCAGCGCGGGCCGGCCGGCGCCGCGGGCCAGGTCGCGCCGCAGCAGCCAGCGGTCGCCGTCGCGCGCGACCACCTCGAAATCCCAGTCGTCGACGCCGCTCGGACCGGCCACCGGGATCCGCAGACGCTGCCCGAGATGCGGCGCCGGTTCCGCCGCCATCATCGCGGCCAGTTGCAGCCACCACGACAGCCGGTCCTGTGTGCCCGCCGACAGCGGAAAGGCGCGTGCGCCTACGAGCAGAACCGGCCGCGCGGCGTCCCGGTCGAAGACCTGCAGTTCGCGCTCGCGGCCCTGGCGCCAGACCCGGTGCCGTTCCGGCTGCAAACCTTGCGGACCGACGCGGCCTTCGCTGTGCCAGACCGGCAGCTCGCGATCGCCCGCGCGGCGTTCGAGGGTGATGTCGTAGCGGCCGTTCCCGATGTGGAAGTCCAGCGCGGCCTCGCCGGGTTGACCGTCGATGACGAACGCATAGGCGAGGGCGCCGTCGCCGTGCAATGGCATGGCGAGCAGCGCGGGCACGGGGCGGGTCTCGGGTGGGTGGGCGGGCGCGGTCGCGGGGGCGGGGACGCGCGCGTCACGCGGGACGGAGCGACCACGCGCGTGGTCGGTCCGGGCATCACCGCGGGCATCACCGCGTGGGCTGGTGCGGGGGTTGGTGTGGTCGTGGGCGCGGGCAGCGTCTCGATGACGCGGGAGGCGATCGCCGGGGTGTCGACCGCCTGCGGCAGCGGGCGCTCCGACAGCGCGCCCATCACCCCCGCGTGCAGCATCAGCGCCCCGGCGACCGCCGCCGCGAGCGCGACCCGGTCCTGAGGTGAAAATGCCGCCAACGATCGCCCGACGAATGACTGTCCGCTCACCACAATGAAACTTGCCACCTACCGCGACGGATCCCGCGACGGCCAACTGGTGGTCGTGTCGCGAGACCTCAGCCAGGCATGCTATGCCAACGGCATCGCGACGCGCCTGCAACAGGTGCTCGACGACTGGAATTTCATGGCGCCCCAGCTGGAGACGCTGTCTCAGTCGCTGAACCACGGTCGTGCGCGCCACGCGTTCGCGTTCGACCCGAAGCAATGCCTGGCGCCGCTGCCGCGTCTGGCCGGCTGGATCGCCGGGGAGGCCTACCCCGGTCAGGGTCAGGCCTTGCGTGAACGCGGCCTCGCCTGGCCGGAACGTCTCAGCGCGCCGCTGCTGCGCGCCGGAGGCGCCGAGGCGTTGCTAGGCCCCACCGAACTGCTGGACCTGCGCACCCCGGGACTGGAGCCGGAGCCGCAGCTCGCCGCGTTGACGGGCGATCTGGCGCAGGGCGCCGTGCCGTCGCAGGCGCTGGAATCGATCCGGCTGCTGATGCTGGTCAGCGACTGGGTGCTGCGGCCGGTGCAGCAGGAGGAACTCGCCAACGGCTGGCCGGCGCTGCACAGCCGCCCGGCGCTGCAGTTCGCGCCGGTCGCCGTCACGCCCGACGAGCTGCCCGGCGCCTGGTACCTCGGTCGAGCCGCGCTGCAGCTGCAGGTCATGCGCAACGGGCGTAAGCAGGCGGTCGTCGACGCGAAGACCGGCATGAAGTGGTCGCTCGGTGACCTGCTCGCCGAGGCGGCCCTCAACCGGCCGCTGCGCGCCGGCACGCTGGTCGGCGCGGGGTCGCCGGTGCTCGGCAAGCCGGTGGTGCTGGAGCCGGGCGACAGCCTGCGCATCGAGTTCAAGCTCGGCGATGGTCCCGGTCCGTTCGGCGCCATCGACATGGACCTCGCGGAGTCGGAAGATGCCGCATCGGGCGACCTTGCATCGGACGACGCCGACGCCGGGGACACCCGGGCGATCGACGCCTCGAATGACACGTCCGAGGTCGTCGAGGTCCCGGCCCCCGCCCCCGACGCCGCTGAGCCGGCCACCCCTGATGCTGATGAAGGAGACTCCGATGAACCTGTTTCGCCGTGACCTGATCGCGCTGCTGGGCGCGGGGTGCGCCTCGCCCTGGGCGATGGCGCTGAGCCTGAGCGAGGGCGACGCCGCCACCGGCGTGCGCGCCGCCCTCGAGCGCGGCGCGCAGGCGGCGCTCGCCAACCTGGGCCGCACCGATGGCTTCCTGGGCAATCCCCAGGTGAAGATCGAGTTGCCCGGTGCGCTGAAGGACGCTGCGCGCCTGCTGCGCACCACCGGCCAGGGCAAGCGCATCGACGAGCTGATCACCTCGATGAACCGCGCCGCCGAGCAGGCGATGCCGGAGGCCCGCCAGCTGCTGGTCACCACCGTGCGCAACATCAGCGTCGAGGACGCGGTGAAGATCGTGCGCGGCGGCGACAACGCGGTGACACAGTTCTTCGAGGAGAAGACCCGCTCGCCGCTGACGACGAAGTTCCTGCCCATCGTGACGAAGGCCACCGAGCGCCAGTCGCTGAGCGAGAAGTACAACGCGGTGGCCGGCAAGGCGTCCGGCTTCGGGCTCATCCGCAAGGAGGACGCCAACCTGCAGGGCTACGTCACCGACAAGGCGCTGGACGGCCTGTATTTCATGATCGGCCAGGAAGAGAAGAAGATCCGCCAGGATCCGGTCGGCACCGGCAGCGCGATCCTGAAGAAGGTCTTCGGCGGATGAGCGCATTGCCCGACAGCGGCGCCGTGGACACGCCCTGGCTCGACCGCTCGCACGATCTGGCGACCGTCGACGCGCTGCGCACCGTCTACGAGGCGCCGACCGCGCCCGCCACGCTGGACAAGGAATGCGACCACGTCCACCCGCTGTACCGGCCGTTCATCGAGGCGTCACCGTTCGCGATTCTCGCGACGCGCGGTCCGCATGGTCTGGACACCTCGCCTCGCGGCGACGCGCCGGGCTTCGTCGAGGTGGCCGATCCCAAGACGCTGCTGCTGCCGGACCGCCGCGGCAACCACCGCATCGACAGCCTGCGCAACCTCGTCCACGACCCGTCGCTGGCCCTGCTGTTCCTGATCCCGGGCATCGGTGAATGCCTGCGCGTGAACGGCGTCGGCCGCATCAGCGCTTCGCCGGGCTTGCGGGAGCGTTTCGCGGTCGAGGGCCAGTTGCCGAAGTCGGTCCTGGTGATCGAGGTGCATTCGGTCTTCTTCCAGTGCGCTCGGGCGGTCAAGCGCTCCGGGCTCTGGCATCCGGATCGGCACGTCGAGCGCACGACGCTGCCGTCGACGGGCTCCATCCTGGCCGGCCTGAGCGCGTCGTTCGACGGCGCCGCCTATGACGCCGAGCTGGAAGATCGCCAGCGCCGCACGATGTATTGACGCGTTTCCTACAATCGGCTCATGAACGCCTCGACCTCCGCCCGTCCCGCCGTCACCTACACCCGCGGCGCCGCCTTGCCCGCCATCCTGGCGCAACGCATCGCCGTCCTGGACGGCGCGATGGGCACGATGATCCAGCGCTACAAGCTGACGGAAGCCGACTTCCGCGGCGAGCGCTTCGCCGATCATCCCAAGGACCTCAAGGGCAACAACGACCTGCTGGTGCTGACCAAGCCGGAGGTCATCAGCGAGATCCATCGCCAGTACCTGGACGCCGGCGCCGACATCATCGAGACCAACACCTTCGGCACGACCACCGTCGCGCAGGAAGACTACGGCCTCCAGAACTACGCCTACGAGATGAACGTCGCCGCCGCGCGCCTGGCGCGCGAGGCCTGCGACGCGTTCAGCACGCCGGACAAGCCGCGCTTCGCCGCCGGCGCGCTCGGCCCGACGCCGCGCACGGCCTCGATCAGCCCGGACGTCAACGACCCTGGCGCCCGCAACGTCGACTTCGACACGCTGCGCGCCGCGTACTACGACCAGGCCAAGGCGATGCTGGAAGGCGGCGTCGACCTGTTCCTGATCGAGACCATCTTCGACACGCTGAACGCCAAGGCCGCGATCTTCGCGGTCGACGAGCTGATGGACGACACCGGCGAACGCCTGCCGGTGATCATCTCGGGCACGGTGACCGACGCGTCGGGCCGCATCCTGTCGGGGCAGACGGTGACGGCGTTCTGGCACTCGGTGCGGCACGCGCAGCCGATCGCGATCGGCCTGAACTGCGCGCTCGGCGCGGCGCTGATGCGGCCCTACATCGAGGAGCTCTCGAAGGCCGCCGGCGACACGCCGATCTCCTGCTATCCGAATGCCGGCCTACCCAACCCGATGAGCGACACCGGCTTCGACGAGACGCCGGACGTGACCGGCCGACTGGTCGGGGAGTTCGCCGCGGCGGGTTTCCTGAACATCGCGGGCGGCTGCTGCGGCACGACGCCGGACCACATCCGGGCGATCGCGCAGAAGGTCTCCGCCTACCAGCCGCGCCGTTGGGGCAGCAAGCTGTTCAGCGGGCTGGTCGCCGAAGAGGCCTGAGCCTCAATACAGCTTCAACATCGCGTCCATGTTGATCCGCAGGCGGATCTCATGCGGCGCGAGGCTGGCCGTGATGGCCTGGGCCTGCAGGCGCGTGTCGCGCAGCACCGGCGAGGTCAGCGGCGTGCCGCTGCGGCCCAGCAGCGAGGCCACCAGCGGCGCGTTGGCGCTGTGCCCGCGCTTGAGGACCATGCCCTCCTCGCCGTTGGCCAGCCGGACCAGCGAGCCCGGCGGATAGAGCCCGATCGCCTTGATCAGCGCGGCGCCGGCCTCGTCGGGCTGCTGGAGTTCGTCGAGGTAGACCGCCCGCGCCGCCTGCGCCGCGGACAGCGGCCGGCGGCTGCGCCGCGGGCTCAGGCGCGCGCCGTAGACGTCGGCGCGTCGCAGCAGTCGCGCCATCAGCTCGCCGTCGGAACGGCCGCTCAGCGGCCCCGGACCGGCGTCGTGGTGAAGGCGGACAGCGGTCAGCCAGTCCTCGTCGTCGACACCGATCGACAGCAGTGTCGCCGCCGCGCGATCGCCGTGGCCGGCGAGCTGCTCGCGCTGCGCCTCGCCGAGTGATTCCGGACGCATCGCGTGCTGGTCCTGCTGCGCGCCGCTGTCCAGGTTCATCGTCAGCGCCGCCAGGCCGAGCGTGCGGCGGCGGCCTTCGCCCCAGCCGAGCTGGCGCGTCGTCATCTCGACCAGCGCCAGCGACAGCAGCGCATGTCGCGCGCTGTACTGCAGCGGTTCCTGGCCGGCGTCGTGCACCAGCATCGCCAGCGACGCGTCGGGCTGCTGCGTCAGCCGCGCCAGCACCTTGTCGAGCAGCTCCGTCAGGCGCATCAGGAACTCCGGCCGCCGCGGATCGCGCAGCACCTGCTGCGCGTGCCACTGCAGGTCGGCCCAGATGGCGGTGTGCGCCGGCGCCGCCTGCTGCGATACCGGCATCGGCCGGGTGGGCTTGTAGTCGGCGGTCGCGTTGGCCAGCGCCGACATCGAGGCGCCCTGCAGCATCATCGTGTCGAGCTTGTGGGCCAGGGCGCGCTGGTATTCGCGAGTCTCGTGCGCCTGCACCCAGGGGCCGCGGGCGAGCAGGTCGCGGACCTGCGGCGTGTCGGGCAGCGGATGTCCGGCGGCGAACAGCAGGTGCCCCGCCGCGTCGCGCAGCGAGAACGTCAGCACCTGTCCCACGCGCAGGCTGTTTGGTGGCAGTTGGACCAGATCCACGGTGCCTTCCCTTCGACGTGTCGTCGTCTTGTCGTTGTGCCCGGGAGGATAGGGGCGCCGGAGGCGGGGCAAGGCAATACGGCACGAACAATCCAGGGCCGGATCGGTAGAATGCACGCTGTTCCCGCCCCCGGCAAGGCCGCACCCGCGCCCCTGCGGCGGCGGTGGTTTCCGAGGAGCGTTGCGACAGGTCCCGTCACCCGGGTGCCCGCCAGGCTCGGAACGGCGGTGTCGGACTCCCCGGACACCGCCTCACAACGGCGCTCACCGACCCGCGTTCCGCGGGGTTGCGGTGAGTTGCGCGGCCCCGTCTTCCGTCTCAGCTCGCGTCCGACTCACGTCCAGCTCACGTCCAGCTCAGAAAAGCGCCGCCGCCATGTCCGCTTCGAATTCCTCCACCCCGGCCTCCACCCCGGCCTCCGCCTCCGACCTCTCCGCCGCCGCGCGCGCGACGCCCGTCGCCGTGCCGCCGATGAAGCTCTCCGGCCTGGAGCCGGTGAACATCGGCGCCGGCACGCTGTTCGTGAACATCGGCGAGCGCACCAACGTCACCGGCTCGAAGGCGTTCGCGCGGCTGATCCTGAACGGCGAATTCGAGGCCGCGCTGAGCGTCGCCCGCCAGCAGGTCGAGAACGGCGCGCAGGTCATCGACATCAACATGGACGAGGCCATGCTGGACAGCAAGGCCGCGATGGTGCGCTTCCTCAACCTGATCGCCTCGGAGCCCGAGATCGCGCGCGTGCCGATCATGATCGACTCGTCCAAATGGGACGTGATCGAGGCCGGCCTGAAGTGCATCCAGGGCAAGGGCATCGTCAACTCGATCTCGCTGAAGGAAGGCGAGGCGGAGTTCCGCCGCCAGGCCAAGCTGATCCGCCGCTACGGCGCGGCCACGGTGGTGATGGCCTTCGACGAGACCGGCCAGGCCGACACCTACCAGCGCAAGACGGAGATCTGCACCCGGGCCTACCGGATGCTGGTCGACGAGATCGGCTTCCCGCCCGAGGACATCATCTTCGACCCCAACATCTTCGCGATCGCCACCGGCATCGAGGAGCACAACAACTACGCCGTCGACTTCATCGAGGCCACGCGCTGGATCAAGCGCAACCTGCCCGGCGCGAAGGTCAGCGGCGGCGTGTCCAACGTGTCGTTCAGCTTCCGCGGCAACGAGCCGGTGCGCGAGGCCATCCACACGGTCTTCCTGTACCACGCGATCCAGGCCGGCATGGACATGGGCATCGTCAACGCCGGCATGGTCGGCGTCTACGACGAGATCCCCGCCGACCTGCGCGAGCGCGTCGAGGACGTGGTGCTGAACCGCCGCGAGGATTCCACCGAGCGGCTGCTGGAGGTGGCCGAGACGGTCAAGGGCGCCGCCAAGGACGACAGCGCCAAGCTGGCCTGGCGCGCCGGCGACGTCGCCGCGCGGCTGTCGCATGCGCTGATCCACGGCATCACCGATTTCATCGTCGAGGACACCGAGGAAGCCTGGCAAGGCATCCGCGCCGGCGGCGGCCGCCCGCTGCACGTGATCGAGGGCCCGCTGATGGCCGGCATGAACGTCGTCGGCGACCTGTTCGGCGCCGGCAAGATGTTCCTGCCGCAGGTGGTGAAGAGCGCGCGGGTGATGAAGTCCGCCGTGGCCCACCTGGTGCCCTACATCGAGGAAGAGAAACGCCTGATGGCCGAAGCCGGCGAGGACGTGCGCTCCAAGGGCAAGATCGTCATCGCGACGGTGAAGGGCGACGTGCACGACATCGGCAAGAACATCGTCACGGTGGTCCTGCAGTGCAACAACTTCGAGGTCGTCAACATGGGCGTGATGGTCCCGTGCCAGGACATCCTCGCGAAGGCCAAGGTCGAGGGCGCGGACATCATCGGGCTGTCGGGCCTGATCACGCCCAGCCTGGAGGAGATGCAGTACGTCGCCGCCGAAATGCAGCGCGACGACTACTTCCGCATGAAGAAGATCCCGCTGCTGATCGGCGGCGCGACGACCAGCCGCGTGCACACGGCCGTCAAGATCTCGCCCCATTACGAAGGCCCGGTGGTCTATGTGCCGGACGCGTCGCGCTCGGTGGGCGTGTGCTCGGAGCTGCTGTCCGACGAACGCGCCACGCGCTTCATCGACGAGCTGAAGTCCGACTACGAGAAGGTCCGCGTGCTGCACGCCAACAAGAAGCAGACGCCGATGGTGACGCTGGCGCAGGCGCGAGCGAACAAGCATCGCGCCGACTTCACAGGCTACCAGCCGGCGGTGCCGCATTTCATCGGCCGGCGCCAGTTCCGCAACTACGACCTGGCCGAGCTGGCGCAGTGCATCGACTGGGGCCCGTTCTTCCAGACCTGGGACCTGGCGGGGCCCTTCCCGGCCATCCTCAAGGACGAGGTCGTCGGCACGGAGGCGCAGCGCGTGTTCAGCGACGGCAAGCGCATGCTGCAACGGCTGATCGAGGGCCGCTGGCTGACCGCCAGCGGCGTGATGGGCCTGTACCCCGCCGCGCAGGTGAACGACGACGACATCGAGATCTACAGCGACGAGTCGCGCACCGAGGTGCTGATGACCTGGCGCGGGCTGCGCATGCAGTCCGAGCGGCCGGTCGTCGACGGGGTGCGCCGGCCCAACCGCGCGCTGGCGGACTTCATCGCGCCCAAGGGCTCGGTGCCGGACTACATCGGGCTGTTCGCGGTCACCGCCGGCCTCGGCGTGGACAAGAAGGAACAGCAGTTCATCGACGATCTGGACGACTACTCCGCGATCATGCTGAAGGCGCTCGCGGACCGCCTGGCCGAGGCCTTCGCGGAACGGCTGCACCAGCGCGTGCGGCTGGACCTCTGGGGGTATGCGGCGGACGAGACGCTCAGCAACGAGGAACTGATCGCCGAGTCGTACCGCGGCATCCGCCCGGCGCCCGGCTACCCGGCCTGCCCGGATCACCTGGTCAAGCGGGACATGTTCCGCGTGCTCCAGGCCGAGGACATCGGCATGGCGCTCACCGAGGGCATGGCGATGACGCCGGCGGCCAGCGTGAGCGGCTTCTACATGGCGCATCCGGAGGCGGCGTACTTCAACGTCGGCCGCATCGGGGACGACCAGGTCGCGGACTGGGCGGCGCGGATGGCGCTCGATCACCAGGACGCGCAGCGGGCGCTGGCGCCGCTGCTGGGCTGACGACGGCCGCGCCGATCGCAGGTCCAGGCGGCGCCGGGCGACGTGCCGGCGCAACGAAAACGGCAGGACGCGGCCTTGTCCTACAGGCCGCGTTTCACCCCTTTACAAACGGGACAGTTTTCGGCCCCCGCGACTTGTAACAGCGTGGCATTCTTCGCCCATCCCCCGTTGCTAGGGGAAAACCATAAGAGGTGAACCATGGCGTTGAATACCAATCAGAAGATCGCGGCAGGGGCCGTTGGGGCGACCGTGCTGGTCGTGGCGGCTTTCTTCGCGGGGCGGCAAGCCGCGCCGTCCATGCCCGATTCGCCGGTCGCGGCGACCGAGCAGCAGGGCAACATCGTCGACCGCAACGGCGCCAACGCCGCGGACGAAGCGCGCGCGGCGCGCCGCTCCGGCGATGACGCCGTCCAGCCGCGCAACGACTCGCGTCGTGTCGCGCAGCAGCAGCCGTCGCGCGACGGCGGCTCCACCGGTTATGCGGACAACGCCGGCACCGGCGGGACGGCGCCGGCCGAATCCCGCATCTGCGCGTCCTGCGCGACGGTGCTGTCGGTCCACACCGAGGCCCGCCAGGGTCAGGGCACCGGCATTGGCGTCGTCGGCGGCGCGGTCGTCGGCGGCCTGCTGGGCAGCGCGGTCGGTGGCGGTACCGGCAAGAAGATCGCCACGGTCGGTGGCGCGGTCGCGGGCGGCTACGCCGGCAACGAGATCGAGAAGCGCCAGCGCAGCACCACCGTGTGGGTGGTCAAGATGCGCAACGCCGACCAGAGCAACCGCACGATGACGTTCAGTCACGACCCGGGCGTGCAGACCGGCGACGTCGTGCGCGCCAGCGAAGGTCAGCTGATCCGCCAATAAGCGCCGCGCGGAGTCGCGCGCGCTCATCGACAACGCCGGCGATGCCGGCGTTCTCGTTTCTGGAACGGGCCCAGCCCTGCGGAGGCGAGGGTCAGTCGTTGCGCCCCGGCAGCGCCCGGCGCCACTGGATCGCTTCGGAGACATGCAGGGCCGTGATGACGTCGCTGTCTGCGAGGTCGGCGACGGTGCGCGCGATGCGCAGCACCCGATGGAAGCTGCGCGCGGACCAGGCCAGCCGGGCCGCCGCGCGATGCAGCATCGACTCGCCCTCCGGCGACATGCCCAAATGTCCGTCGAGCTGCCCGGCGGACAGCATCGCATTCGAGCACCCTTGTCGCCTGACCGCGCGATCACGGGCTGCGGCGACGCGGGCGGCGACCGTGGCGCTGGTCTCCCCGTCCGCGGCCGCCGACAGGATGGCCGGGGACAGCACTGGCACCTCCACCGTCAGGTCGATGCGATCGAGCAGCGGACCCGACAGGCGGTTCTGATACCGCGTGACCTGATCCGGAGAGCATCGGCAGGCCTTGGTCGGATTGCCGAGATGTCCGCACGGGCAGGGATTCATGGCGGCGACGAGCTGGAAGCGCGCCGGGAACTCCGCCTGGTGCGCCGAGCGCGAGATGTGGACCCGACCGGTCTCCAGCGGCTCGCGCAGGGCCTCCAGCGACATGCGCTGGAATTCCGGCAACTCGTCGAGAAACAGCACGCCGTGCTGCGCGAGCGTGATCTCGCCCGGCCGGGGCGGCGAGCCGCCGCCGATCATCGCCGCGGCCGAGGCGCTGTGATGCGGCGCCCTGAAGGCGCGTTGCGCCCACATCGACGGACGGAACTGGCCGTTGGCGCTGAGCAGCGCGGCGGACTCCAGCGCCTCCGACTCCGACAACGGCGGCAGCAGCGTCGGCAGCCGCTGCGCGAGCATCGACTTGCCGGTGCCTGGCGGGCCGACCAGCAGGATGCTCAGTCCGCCCGCCGCGGCGATTTCCAGCGCACGCTTGGGACCCGACTGACCCTTGATGTCGCGCAGGTCCAGCGGCGTCTCGCCGCGCGGCGGCGGATCGCGCTGCACGCGCGGCAGGGGGCTTCGCTGCGCGGCTGCAGCGCGTTGACGAGATCGAGCAGGTGCGCCGCCTCCCGCACGATGAGCCCCTGCACCAGCGCTGCTTCGTCAGCGCAGCCGCGCGGCAGGATCAGTTCCCGATCGAGCTTCGCGGCGCGCAACGCAAGCGCCATCGCCAAGGCGCCCTTGATCGGCCGCAGTTCTCCCGACAGGCCGAGCTCTCCGGCGCATTCGATGTTCGCGAGCATCTCCGCGTCGATCTGCCCGCTGGCAGCCAGCAGCCCCAGCGCGATCGGCAGGTCGAAGCGCGCCCCTTCCTTGGGCAGGTCGGCCGGCGACAGGTTGACCGTGATGCGCTTGTTGGCCGGGAACTCCAGCCCGCTGCTCTGGAGCGCGGCGCGCACGCGCTCGCGGGACTCCTTGACCTCGAGGTCGGCCAGCCCCACCAGCGTGAAGCTGGGCAACCCATTGGCCAGGTGCACTTCCACTTCGACCGCGGCCGCGGACAAACCATCCAGCGCGCGGCTGTGGATGATGGAGAGGGACATCGCCATGAGATGTCGCCTCGCTTCAGCGGTGGGGCAGGCCCTGGCGCACGGTCACGTCGCTCCGGCTTTCATGCATTCCGTCGCCCGCCATTCGAAGCCCTTCCGCACTCGTTCGGTTCATGAGCTCCGCAGTGTCCGCAGCGAACGATTTCACGGCTAGCACCCTGTTGGGGCGTTTCAAGGGTTAACCAATCCCCCGTTCGCGCATGCATTTGGTGCGCTTTGATGCGTGACGGGGCGGGATCGGCAACCGTTCGTCGCGTTGTGAGCCGGAATGGGGCCCTTTCGGGGGAGGCTGCGCTTTCGGGATTGCTTGGCACAAAAGCTGCAAAGCCTCGTCCGGAAGCAGTCGCCCAGAGTCGCCCCAACAATCAGGAGCCCCCGCGCATGAAGTCCATCGCCGTCGTCCGCGCCGCAGCCGTCGCCGCCATTGCCGCCATCGCCCTTCCGGCGCTGGCGCAGGAGGCCAATCCGCTGTCCTTCAACGTCAGCGTCACCTCCGACTACCGCTACCGCGGCATCTCGCAGACGCGCCTCAAGCCCGCCCTGCAAGGCGGCGTCGATTACGCCCATTCGAGCGGCTTCTACATCGGCGCCTGGGCCTCCACCATCAAGTGGATCAAGGACGCCGGCGGCGACGCCGACATCGAGATCGACACCTACGCCGGCTACAAGACCGAAGTCGGCGGCGGCGTCACCGTCGACGTCGGCTTCCTGCGCTACAACTACCCGAGCAACAAGCTCCAGACCAGCGCCAACACCAACGAGCTGTACGGCGCCGTCTCCTACGGCCCCGCGACGCTGAAGTACTCCCACTCGCTCAGCAACCTGTTCGGTTTCGCCGACTCCAAGCAGAGCGGCTACCTCGACCTGAGCGCGACCTTCGACGTCGGCGGCGGCTTCTCGCTGACCCCGCACGTGGGCCACCAGAAGGTCAAGAACAACAGCGCGGCCAGCTATACCGACTACGCGGTCACGGTGAACAAGGACTGGTCCGGCTTCACCTTCGGCGCGGGCTTCGTCGCCACCAACGCCGAAGGCTACATCGGCGGCAAGAACAAGGACCTCGGCAAGAACGGCGTGGTCGTGTCCGTCAAGAAGGTCTTCTGAGGAGCTACGAATGAAACTGATCACTGCCGTCATCAAGCCCTTCAAGCTGGATGAAGTGCGCGAGGCGCTGAGCGCCATCGGCGTCCAGGGGCTGACCGTCACCGAGGTCAAGGGCTTCGGCCGCCAGAAGGGCCACACCGAGCTGTACCGCGGCGCGGAGTACGTCGTCGACTTCCTGCCCAAGGTGAAGATCGAGGCCGCGGTCTCCGATACCGTCGTGGAGCAGGTCATCGAGGCGATCGAGAACGCCGCCCGCACCGGCAAGATCGGGGACGGCAAGATCTTCGTCTCCCCGCTGGACCAGGTGATCCGCATCCGCACCGGCGAGACCGGTCAGGACGCGCTCTGATCACCGCCTGAATCCGCGGCCCCCGAGGGAGGCCGCGCCGTCCTCCGCAGCAGTCCTTCGCCGTCCCGCGCGCCGCAGTCCCGCGCGTCCGCCGATCAAGATCCAACGAAGAGAGTCCCGATCATGAAGAAACTACTCGCCTGCCTGGCCTTGGCCGCGGCAGCCTTCACCGGCCTGGCCCCCGCGGCCATGGCGCAGGATGCGGCCTCCGCGCCCGCCGCCGTCGCCAGCGAGACCACCGCCCAGGCCCCGGCGCCGTCGGCGCCGGTCGCCGATGCCGCCGCGCCTGCCGCCTCGGCCCCCGCCGATGCCGCGTCGGCTGCCGCCGTCGCGCCGCCCGTCATCAACAAGGGTGACACCACCTGGATGATGGTCTCCACCCTGCTGGTGATCATGATGACCGTGCCCGGCCTGGCGCTGTTCTACGGCGGCCTGGTCCGCAGCAAGAACATGCTGTCGGTGCTGATGCAGGTGATGGTCACCTTCTCGCTGATCGTCGTGCTGTGGGCCCTGTACGGCTACAGCCTGGCGTTCACCGAAGGCAACAAGTTCATCGGCGGCTTCGACCGGCTGTTCATGAAGGGCATCTGGGACAACGTCGCCGGCACCTTCGCGCCGGGCGCGACCTTCAGCAAGGGCGTCTACATCCCCGAGATCGTGTTCGCCGCCTTCCAGGCGACCTTCGCCGGCATCACCTGCTGCCTGATCGTCGGCGCCTTCGCCGAGCGCATCAAGTTCAGCGCGGTGCTGCTGTTCATGGTCCTGTGGTTCACCTTCAGCTACACGCCGATGGCCCACATGGTCTGGTTCTGGATGGGCCCGGACGCCTACACCTCCGCCGCCGTGGTCGATGAGATGAACGGCAAGGCCGGCCTGCTCTGGCAGTGGGGCGCGCTGGACTTCGCCGGCGGCACCGTGGTGCACATCAACGCCGCGGTCGCGGGCATCGTCGGCGCCTTCATGGTCGGCAAGCGGATCGGCTACGGCAAGGAAGCGTTCACGCCGCACAGCCTGACCCTGACGATGGTCGGGGCCTCGCTGCTGTGGGTGGGCTGGTTCGGCTTCAACGCCGGCTCCGCGCTGGAAGCCAACGGCTTCGCCGCCCTGGCCTTCATCAACACGCTGTTCGCCACCGCCGCCGCGGTGCTGGCCTGGTGCGTCGGTGAAGCGCTGCTCAAGGGCAAGGCCTCGATGCTGGGTGCCGCCTCGGGCGCCGTGGCCGGTCTGGTCGCGATCACCCCGGCCGCCGGCAACGTCGGCATCGGCGGCGGTCTGGTGATCGGCCTGGTCGCAGGCTTCGCCTGCCTGTGGGGCGTGTCGGGTCTGAAGAAGCTGCTGGGCGCGGACGACTCGCTGGACGTCTTCGGCGTCCACGGCGTGGGCGGCATCGTCGGCGCGCTGCTGACCGGTGTCTTCAACAGCCCGAGCCTGGGCGGCCCGTCGGCCGTCGGCGACTGGGTGACCGCCGCGACGATCGCGCCGGACGCCTACTCGATCGGCACGCAGGTCTTCACGCAGCTCAAGGCCGTCCTGCTGACCGTCGTGTGGTCGGGCGTGGTCTCGGTGATCGCGTTCAAGGTCGTCGACCTGGTGATCGGTCTGCGCGTCTCCGAAGAGGAAGAGCGCGAAGGCCTGGACATCAGCTCGCACGGCGAGACCGCTTATCACAAGTGATCGACAAGTAAGAACTTCAATCTCCTGCAATGCTCAAGCCGCCCTTCGGGGCGGCTTTTTTCGTCGGTGCCTCCCCATAATCCGCCGCCATGAACCTCCGCTTTGTCGAAGCCTTCCACTGGGCCGCCTCGCTGCGCAGCATCACGCGCGCGGCGGAGAAGCTGCACATCACGCAGTCCGCGCTGTCGAGCCGGATCGCGACGCTGGAGGAGGAGCTCGGCGTCGTGCTGCTGGACCGGCGCGACAAGCAGTTCCGCCTGACCGTCGCCGGCCAGCGCTTCCAGACCCTGGCGCAGCGGCTGCTCGACGTGCAGCGGCAGGTGAAGGAGGAGATGGGCGGGACCGGCGGCGCGGGCCGGCCGGCGGTGCTGCGCATCGGTGCGATCGAGTCGGTGGTGCACAGCTGGCTCACCGGCTGGCTGCAGGAGATGCGCACGGCGAATCCGGACTTCGAGCTCGAGCTGACGGTGGAGACCTCGCCGGTGCTGGTCGACCAGGTGAGGCGGGGTGCGCAGGACCTGGTCTTCGCGGCGATCCCCGCGGCCGATGCCGGCGGCGTTCGCACCCGGGCGATGGCCTCGATGCCGATGGGTTTCGTCGGCCGATCCGACCTGCACACCAAACGCCGCTACGGACTGTCTGACCTGGCCGGCCACGACCTGCTGACCTTCCAGCGCGGCTCGCAGCCGCACCAGGCGCTGCTGCAGATGTTCCAGGAGTCGGGCCTGCCGCTGCCGCGCGTGCATGCGATCTCGTCGATCTCGGCGATGGTGCAGCTGGTGGAGGGCGGCTTCGGCATCGCGACACTGCCGGTGGCCGTGGCGGAACAGCTCGCGAAGCGGACCGCGCTGCGGGTGCTGCGCAGCGACACCGACCTGGTGCCGCTGCCGATCCACGCGAGCTACCGCGAGGATCCGAGTTCGCAGCTGACGGAGTCGGTGCTCGACTCCGCGCTGGATCACGTCGCGCGCCACGGCGCGGGGAAAGTGTCCGGCGGGTCTTCCGGGAAAGCCCGCATGGCATCGACGGCGTCTCGGCGCTAAGCGGAAGTGCTGCTGTCGTCATCGAAAAAATCGATGACGGAACGCGGAAAATTTCCGTTGGATCGTGGGGGTGGGCGACTTCCACAATCCGCTCCATCGTCAGACAGCCACCGCGATCCCGCCATGAGCCACCCGACCGGTCCCCTCGATCCCGACGCGTCATCCAGCGCGCTGGACGTCCGACTCGCCGCGCGACGCGGCGGCTTCACCGGCCACACCAGCGGCCTGGCCAGCGAGTTCGTGCAGGCGAATCTCGCGATCCTGCCGGCGGCGCTGGCCGCGGACTTCCGGCACTACTGCGCGCTGAACCCGCAGGCCTGCCCGCTGCTCGGCGTGACCGAACCGGGTGACCCGACGCTGGCGGCGCTCGGCGCCGACCTGGACCTGCGCACCGACGTGCCGCGCTACCGCGTGTGGCGGGACGGCGAGCTCGTCGACGAGCCCACCGACGTGACACGCTGGTGGCGCGACGACCTGGTCGCCTTCGTCATCGGCTGCTCGTTCTCGTTCGAGCATGCGCTGCTGGCCGAGGGCATTCCGCTGCGCCACGTCGAGCAGGGGCGCAACGTCGCGATGTACCGCACCAGCATAGCGACCGCGCCGGCCGGCGTCTTCCGAGGACCGACGGTCGTGTCGATGCGGCCGCTGACCGCCGCCGATGCGATCCGTGCGGTGCAGATCACGTCCAAGCTGCCGCAGGTGCATGGCGCGCCGCTGCATCTGGGGGATCCGTCGCGCATCGGCATCGGCGACATCGCCCGTCCCGACTACGGCGACGCCGTCGACATCCGCGACGACGAGCTGCCGGTGTTCTGGGCCTGCGGCGTCACGCCGCAATCGGCGATCGCCACGGCGCGTCCGCCCTTCTGCATCACGCATGCGCCGGGGCACATGCTCGTGACCGACCTGCTCAATCGCGATCTGATCGCGGCCTGATCGACGCACCCGACCGACACCCCGACCGACACCTGGAAAGAGGAACGACGCCATGTGGCTCAGAGACACCACGCCGACCGAGCGGCGCACCCTGGTCGCAACCTTCGCCGGCTACGGCGTCGACGGGTTCGACTACATGATCTACACCTTCCTGATCCCCACGCTGATCGCGGCCTGGGGCATGAGCAAGGGCCAGGCCGGCGCGATCGCCACCGGTGCGCTGCTGACCTCGGCCGTCGGCGGCTGGGCGGCGGGCGTGCTCGCGGACCGCTTCGGCCGCGTCCGCGTGCTGCAGTGGACGGTGCTGTGGTTCGCGCTGTTCACCTTCCTCAGCGGCTTCACCACCTCCTTCGAGCAGCTCTTCTTCACCCGCGCGATGCAGGGCTTCGGCATGGGCGGCGAGTGGGCGGTGGGCTCGGTGCTGATCGCCGAGACGATCAAGGCGAAGCACCGTGGCAAGGCCGCCGGGCTGGTGCAGAGCAGCTGGGCCATCGGCTGGGCGGCGTCGGCGGTGGCGTTCTGGGGGCTGTACTCGGTGCTGCCGCCGGAGACCGCGTGGAAGGTGCTGTTCTGGATCGGCATCCTGCCGGCGGTGCTCATCCTCTACATCCGCCGCAATCTCGACGAACCGCCGGTCTACCTGGCCGAGCAGGCGCGCGCCCGGGCCCGCGGCGAGCGCGCCAGCTTCCTGCGGATCTTCTCGCCGGCGCTGCTGCGCAACACGGTGCTCGCCAGCCTGCTGGCCACCGGCATGCAGGGCGCGTACTACTCGGTGACGACCTGGCTGCCGACCTTCCTCAAGACCGAGCGCCACCTCTCGGTGCTGGGCACCAGCGGCTATCTGCTGGTGCTGATCGCGGGTTCCTTCGCCGGCTACCTGACCAGCGCCTGGCTCTGCGATGCGATCGGGCGCCGCCGCTGCTTCATCCTGTTCGCGCTGATGGGCGGGATCCTGGTGCTGGCCTACACCCAGATGCCGATCACCGACGGCCTGATGCTGGTGCTGGGATTCCCGCTGGGCTTCTTCCTGTCGGGCATCTTCTCGGGCATGGGCGCCTTCCTGTCGGAACTGTTTCCCAGCGACGTGCGCGGATCGGGTCAGGGCTTTTGCTACAACATCGGACGGGCGCTGGGCGCCGCCTGTCCCGCGCTGATCGGCAGCTTCAGCACGCAGTACCCGCTGGGGCAGACCCTGGGCTGGATAGCGGCGCTCTGCTATGGCCTGGTGATCGTCGCGGCGCTGGCGCTGCCCGAGACCCGCGGACGTGAGCTCGCCCCCGCGCCGGCCTGAGACCGGCGTCAGCGCCCGAAGACCTCTGGATCCCCTTCCGACGACATTCCGACGACTCTCCGACGACTCTCCGACTCTCCGATTCCTGGACCTCACCATGCAAGCCACCCCCACCTCCGATCGCTGGCAGTTCTGGATCGACCGCGGCGGCACCTTCACCGATCTGGTCGGACGCGCGCCCGACGGCACGCTGCAGACGCTCAAGCTGCTGTCGGAGAACCCCGAGCATTACCGCGATGCCGCGGTCGAAGGCATCCGCCGCCTGCTCGGGTTGAAGGCCGGCGAGCCGATCACGGCGGACCGGGTCGACTGCGTCAAGATGGGCACTACCGTCGCGACCAACGCGCTGCTGGAACGCCGCGGCGACCGCACGCTGCTGGTGACGACACGCGGCTTCCGCGACGCGTTGCGCATCGCGACGCAGGCACGGCCCAAGCTGTTCGAGCGGCACATCCAGCTGCCGGAGCTGCTGTACGAGCGCGTCGTCGAAGCCGATGAGCGCGTCGACGCGCAGGGCCGCGAGATCGCGCCGTTGGACGAGGCCGCATTGCGCCTCGAGCTGCAGTCCGCGTTCGACGCCGGCCTGCGCGCCTGCGCGATCGTGTTCCTGCACGGTTGGCGCGCGCCGGATCACGAGCTCGCCGCCAAGCGCCTGGCGCAGGCCGTCGGCTTCACGCAGATCTCCGTGTCGCACGAGGTCAGTCCGCTGATGAAGCTGATCCCGCGCGGCGACACGACCGTGGTCGACGCCTACCTGAGTCCGATCCTGCGCCGCTACGTCGACCAGGTCGCGGCCGAGATGCCCGGCGTGCGGCTGTTCTTCATGCAGAGTTCCGGCGGCCTGACCGAGGCGCGCCGCTTCCAGGGCAAGGACGCGATCCTCAGCGGCCCGGCCGGCGGCATCGTGGGCATGGTGCGCACGGGCGAGGCGGCCGGCCACGACCGGCTGATCGGCTTCGACATGGGCGGCACCTCGACCGACGTCAGCCATTTCGCCGGCGAGTTCGAGCGCGCCTTCGACACCGAGGTCGCCGGCGTGCGCATGCGCGCGCCGATGATGAGCATCCACACGGTGGCGGCGGGCGGCGGCTCGGTGATCGCGTTCGACGGCGCGCGGCTGCGCGTCGGACCAGCCTCGGCCGGCGCGAACCCCGGTCCCGCGAGCTACCGCCGCGGCGGCCCGCTCGCGACGACCGACGCCAACGTGATGCTGGGCCGCATCCAGCCGGCGCATTTCCCGAAGGTCTTCGGGCCGGGCGCGGACGAGCCGCTCGACGGCGCGGTCGTGAAGGCGCGATTCGACGAGCTCGCGGGCCAGATGTCCGCTGCGGGCAAGCCGATGACCGCGGAAGACGCCGCCGCCGGTGCGCTGCAGATCGCCGTCGGCGCGATGGCGAACGCGATCAAGCGGATCTCGGTCGCGCGCGGGTACGACGTCACCGGCTACACGCTGCAGTGCTTCGGCGGCGCGGGCGGCCAGGCGGCCTGCCTGGTCGCGGACGCGCTCGGCATGACGCGCATCCTGGCGCATCCGTTCGCCGGTGTGCTCAGCGCCTACGGCATGGGCCTGGCCGACCAGACCGCGATGCGGGAGGCCTCGATCGAGCGCGCGCTCGATGCCGACGGTCTGTCGGCCGCGCGCGCGACGGCGACGTCCCTGGCCGTTCAGGCGGGCGGCGAGCTCGAGTCGCAAGGCGTTCCCGCCGGTGCCTTGCGCACGATTGCGCGGGCACAGGTCCGCTACCAGGGCACCGACACGGCGTTGACCTGCCCGCTGCCGTTGGACGGATCCGCCCCGGCCGCCATGGCCTCGATCCGCGAGGCCTTCGAGTCGGCCTACCGGCGCCGCTTCGCCTTCCTGATGCCGGACCGCGCGCTGGTGATCGAGGCGGTCTCGGTCGAGGCGCTGGCCGCCGGCGCGTCGCTGGAGGCGCCGGTCGAGGCCGCGATCGCGAGCGGGCACCATCCCGAACCCTTGGAGCGGGTCCGCATGTACTGCCTGGCGGACGAACAGCCGGCCGGCTGGCGCGATGCCGAGCTGCACCATCGCGAATCGCTGCGTCCGGGCGCCCGCATCGACGGCCCGGCCATCGTGGCCGAGCGCAACGCGACGACGGTCGTCGACGCCGGCTGGCGCGCCGAGCTGCAATCCTCGGGCGACCTGCTGCTGACGCGAGTCCGTGACCGGGCCCGCACGCGCGCGCTCGGCACCGAGGCCGACCCGGTCGTGCTGGAGGTCTTCAACAACCTCTTCATGAACATCGCCGAGCAGATGGGCCTGCGGCTCCAGAACACGGCCCACTCGGTCAACATCAAGGAGCGGCTGGACTTCAGCTGCGCGCTGTTCGACGCGCAGGGCCAGCTGATCGCCAACGCGCCGCACATGCCGGTGCACCTGGGCTCGATGAGCGAATCGATCCGTTCCGTCATCGCGCGCAACCCGGCCATGAAGCGCGGCGACGTCTATGTGCTCAACGACCCGTACCACGGCGGCACGCACCTGCCCGACATCACCGTCGTGACGCCGGTGTTCCTGGACGAGGACGACACGACGCCGGGCTTCTTCGTCGCCAGCCGCGGCCACCATGCCGACATCGGCGGCATCACGCCGGGATCGATGCCGCCGTTCTCCAGGGACATCACCGAGGAGGGCGTGCTGATCGACAACTTCCAGCTGGTCGAGCAGGGCCGGCTGCGCGAGGCCGAGCTGCAGGCGCTGCTGCGCTCCGGCCCGCACCCGAGCCGCAACCCGGCGCAGAACCTGGCCGACCTGCGGGCGCAGGTGGCGGCCAACGAGAAGGGCGTGCAGGAACTGCAGGCGATGGTGACGCAGTTCGGCCGCGCCACCGTCGAGGCCTACATGCAGCACGTGCAGGACAACGCCGAGGCCTCGGTGCGGCGCGTGATCTCGGTGCTGAAGGACGGCGCGTTCACGCTGCCGCTGGACAACGGCGCCCGCATCCAGGTGGCGGTGACCGTGGACGCCGCGGCGCGCCGCGCGACGGTCGACTTCACCGGCACCAGCCCGCAGCAGCCCAACAACTTCAACGCGCCCAAGTCGATCACGATGGCGGCGGTGCTCTACGTGTTCCGCACGCTGGTCGACGACGCGATCCCGCTGAACGCCGGCTGCCTGAAGCCGATCGACGTGATCGTGCCGGAGGGCTGCATGCTCAATCCGCGGTTCCCGGCGGCGGTGGTCGCGGGCAACGTGGAGACCTCGCAGTGCGTGACCAACGCGCTGTACGGCGCGCTGGGCGTGATGGCGGCCGGCCAGTGCACGATGAACAACTTCACCTTCGGCGACGCGACGCACCAGTACTACGAGACGATCTCCGGCGGCTCCGGCGCCGGGCCGGGCTTCGACGGCACCTCGGTCGTGCAGACGCACATGACGAACTCGCGGCTGACCGATCCCGAGGTGCTGGAGTTCCGCTTCCCGTGCGCCTGGACAGCTATGCCATCCGTCAGGGGTCGGCGGGCACGGGGCGCTGGTCCGGCGGGGAGGGCGGCGAGCGCCGCGTCCGTTTCCTGACGCCGATGACGGCCTCGATCCTGAGCAACGGCAGGACCTCGGGCGCCTTCGGCATGGCCGGCGGGCAGCCGGGGGCGGTCGGGGAGAACCTCGTCGAGCGCGCGGACGGCCGGATCGAGGTCCTGGGCCACATCGGCCAGGTGGAGATGGCGCCGGGCGACGTCTTCGTCATCCGCACGCCCGGCGGGGGAGGGTACGGCAGTTTTTGAGGCCCCCTTGAGATGGGGCGAGTAACCCCAATGTGGGCGTGCCTAGAATCGGAACATCCGCCCCCCGGCTGTCCAGGCGCCCGCTCATCATGGTCCCTCACCTCATCACCGCCCTGACCGGGCCCATCAATGAACTGGAGCAGCGCGTCCTGGAGTCGATGCCGGCGATCGAACGCTGGTTCCGGCTCGAGTGGATGGAGCACACGCCGCCGTTCTACAGCTCGGTCGACCTGCGCAACGCCGGCTTCAAGCTGGCGCCCGTGGACACCAACCTGTTCCCGGGCGGCTTCAACAACCTGACGCCCGAGATGCTGCCGCTGGCGGTGCAGGCGGCGATGGCGGCGATCGAGAAGATCTGCCCCGAGGCCAAGAACCTGCTGCTGGTCCCGGAAGCGAAGAACCGCGGCAGCTTCTACCTGTCCAACCTGGCGACGCTGGTCCGCATCTTCTCGATGGCCGGGCTGAACGTGCGGCTGGGCTCGCTGGACGAGACGGTCAAGGAGCCGACGACGGTCGCGCTGCCCGACGGCAACTCGCTGACGCTGGAGCCGCTGATCCGCCAGCGCTCGCGGCTGATGCTCAAGGACTTCGATCCCTGCACCATCCTGCTGAACGACGACCTGTCGGCCGGCACGCCGGACGTGCTGAAGCACCTGCATGAGCAGTACCTGCTGCCGCCGCTGCATGCCGGCTGGGCGCAGCGCCGCAAGAGCCAGCACTTCCGCGCCTACGAGGAGGTGTCCAAGAAATTCGCCAAGCTGCTGGGCATGGACCCGTGGCTGATCTATCCGCACTCGGTGGCGGTGGACGGGCTGGACTTCACGACCGGCGCCGGACTGGACGCGCTGCAGGCGCAGGTCGACGCGACGCTGACGCGCACGCGCCGCAAGTACAAGGAATACGGCATCCAGGAGAAGCCGTTCGTCGTCGTCAAGCCGGACGCCGGCACGCACGGCCTGGGCGTGATGACGATCCGCGACGCGAAGGACCTGGATACGCTGGCGATCAAGGCGCGCGACAAGCTGGCCCGGCTGGAGGGCGTGCCCGCGCTGTCGCAGGTGCTGGTGCAGGAAGGCGTCGTGACGCACGAGCGCATGCACGAGGCCGTGGCCGAGCCGGTCGTCTACATGATGGACCGCTACGTCGTCGGCGGCTTCTACCGCGTCCACGCCGACCGCGCCGAGGACGAGAACCTCAACGCGCCGGGATCGAGCTACGTGCCACTGGCCTTCGCGCATTCGTCGCACCTGCCCGCGCCCGGCGAGAAGCCCGGCGCCAGCGCGCCCAACCGGTTCTACATGTACGGCGTGATCGGCCGCCTGGCGATGCTCGCGGCGAGCTACGAGCTGGAGACGACCGATCCGGACGCCGAGGACTACGCCTGAGTCGAGGCCGGCCGCGCAACGGCCCCGGCTCCGGTCCCGGGTCAGGTCTTGACGACGCAGGCGTCGGCCGCCTCCACCAGGAGCTGCCTGAAGCGGTCGACCGCCTCGCCCTGCGTGTCCGGCAGGTGCCACACGCTCATCGGTCCGAGCCCGAGGTCCACCGCGTGCGGCAGGATCACGACCACGCCGCGCTTGGCGGCGGTCATCGCCATGTCGTGCGGCATCACCGCCACCAGCGGCATCTCGCGCATCAGGCGGAGCGCGAGCATCGCGTCGCCGCTCTCGATCAGGTCGGCGGGCAGCGCGAGCCCCATCTCCTGCCAGAGCCGGTCCATCAGCAACCGCGTGCGCGTGCCCGGCAACTGCCAGATCCAGCGCTGCTTGCTCAGCAGTTCCCAGCTCAGCTTGGGCGTGCGCGCCAGCGGATGCTGCGCGCTCATCGTCAGCACCTCGGGCTGCGGCCGCAGTGACACGCGCGCCAGCCCCAGCGGTTCGTCCTGGGGCATCGCCCGCGCGACGACCAGGTCCAGCGTCCCGGCCTGAAGTTCCTCGAACAGCGAGCGCAGCGCATGCGTGCGCACGCTCAGCGTCACGCCGGGGTTCTCCAGCTTCATCGCCGTGATGGCCATGGGCAACAGTCGTGCAAGCGATGCGTTGGTCGCCCCGATGCGCACCTCGCCGGACGCGCCGCGCACCATCGTGGCGACGTCGCCCGCGGCGCGTTGCAGGTCGGCATCGAGCTTGCGCGCCAACGTCAGCAGACGGCGTCCGAGCGGCGTCGGCTGCATGTTGCGTCCGCGCCGCAGGAACAGGGTTTGTCCCAGCCCGTGCTCCAGCTCCGCCAGCGTCTTGCTCACCGCGGGCTGCGTCACGTGCAGCTGATCGGCGGCGGCGCTGATGTTGCCTGTGTCGGCGAGGGCCAGCAGCACCCGCGCGTGGCGCAGCGACATGCGTCGGGCGATGAAGTGTTCGGCGGCCTCGGGCGACGTGGATGACGCATTCATAACCAAAGTTTCACAAGTCCATCACAAAGCTTCATGGCCGGAAAGACACGCCTCCTTAACGTGACCCCGTCTCCCCGAGTCCCGTCACAGGAGTGTTCCTTCCATGGTCCGTCGCATTTCCCGTCCGCAGCGTCTGCGGCCCCTGCAGTCCGCGCAGCCCTTGCAACTCGCGGTGGCCGTCGCCCTCGCGCTCGCCAGCCAGGCCCACGCCCAGCAAGCCCCCGCGGCCGCCGCATCGGCGGCCGCCGCCACCGATGACTCGAAGAAGCTGGAGCGGGTCGAGATCACCGGCACGCTGATCAAGCGCACCGACAAGGAGACGCCGTCGGTCGTCCAAAGTATCACGCGCGAGGACATCCGCAACTCCGGATATGCCAACGTCGAGGAGCTGCTGCGTGCGAATTCCGCTGTCGACCTGGGCTCGATCGGCGACGGCGCGGCGTCGGGCTTCGTCGGCGGCCTGTCGACGATCTCGCTGCGCGGCTTCGGCTCGCAGGGCACGCTGATCCTGATCAACGGCCGCCGCACCGCGCCGGTCGCGGCGGTGGACGTCAACTTCGGCCGCGGCACGATGATCAACGTCAACACCATCCCGAAGGAGGCGATCGAGCGCATCGACATCCTCAAGGACGGCGCGTCGGCGATGTACGGCTCGGACGCGATGGCCGGCGTCATCAACTACATCCTGCGCAAGGACTACCAGGGCATCGAGGGCAGCGCGTCCTACGGCGCCAACGACCAGGGCGTCGGCGCGACGAAGAACGCCGCGCTGACCTTCGGCTTCGGCAACCTGGACACGCAGCGCTTCAACGTCTTCGGCGGCATCGAGGTCTCCAAGCGCGACAGCGTCATGGCCAACGAGCTCAAGGATCGCGGCAACCTGGCGCTGCAGAACCAGTACCTGACCTCGAACGGTTCGCTGGCGCGCTTCACGCCCGACTCGTCGGCGTCCTTCTACGGCAACTACTACCGCGTGCCGGCCAGCCTGACCGGCTCCACGACGATCGGCGGCATCAGCGTCGCCAACAGCAACCTGTCGGGGGCCAACTACCTGGGCACGCTGTCGGGCTGCCCGGCGGAGCGCACGGCCGGCCAGGGCGTGCCGAACCGGCCCGCGGGCTTCCTGCCCACGACCGGCTCGCTGCCGACGGGCCTGTGCCGCTTCAGCCTCGACGACGCGGACGAGATCGTCGCCAAGCAGGACCGCCAGAGCGGCATGGTGCGCGGCACCTTCGCGATCAACAACGAGCTGACCGCGTATGCCGACCTGATGATCTCCAAGACCAAGACGACCGAGCAGCGCGTGCCGTACGCGCTGACGACCTCGCTGGTCACCTCGGGCAATCCGGTCGCGACGACCTGGCCCAAGCTCGACGGCAGCTTCCTGCGCCAGAACGGGATCATCCTGCCGGTCGGCCATCCGGACAATCCGACCAACGGCACGGCCAACGCGCAGCAGGTGCAGCTGATCTACCGCTTCGAGGACCTGCCCACCGGCGACATCAACATCCTGCGCTCCACGCGCCTGACGGCGGGCCTGGAAGGCACGGCCTTCGGCTGGGACTTCGACACCGCGCTGCTGGTGAGCCAGAACAACAACGAGCGCTTCCAGGAAGGCCGCGTGCGCAGCTCGCTGCTGAACGCGGCGATCGCCAACGGCAGCTACCGCTTCGGCAAGCAGAACTCGCAGGAGGCGATCAACAGCGTGTCGTCGACGGCGTACAACGAAGGCAAGTCGCAGCTGGTCTCGTGGGACCTGCGCGGCAGCCGCGAGCTGTTCCAGCTGCCCGGCGGCCCGGCCGCGATCGCGGTGGGCACCGAGCTGCGCAAGGAGAAGCTCGACGCCATTCCGGACGACGTCTACAGCACCGGCGACTACATCGGCCTGGTGGCCAACGGCGCCTCGGGCAGCCGCAAGTCCTACGCCGCGTTCACCGAACTGAGCCTGCCGGTGGTCAAGCAGCTCGAGCTGCAGGCTGCCGCGCGCTACGAGCATTACGACGACTTCGGCAACAGCACCACCGGCAAGGCCGGCTTCAAGTGGACGGCGCTGCCGTCGCTGATGGTGTTCCGCGGCACGGCGGCGACGGGCTTTCGCGCGCCGGCGATCTCGCAGATCGGCAACTCCTTCGCGCTGTCCTTCCACAGCTTCCAGGAGCGCCGCGTCTTCGACAGCCTGCGCTGCGACACCAGCAACCCGAACGCGCCGGTCAGCAAGGCGGCGGTGCCGGTGAACCGGGACTGCAACGTGCTGGGCTTCACCGCGGTGCCGTCGGGCACGACCAGCCCGGGCAGCATCCCGACCGTGATCAGCGCCAATCCCAACCTGGAGCCGGAGAAATCCAACTCGTTCACCTTCGGCATGATCTTCACGCCGAGCAAGTACGCGGACCTGGCGATCGACGGCTGGTACTTCCACCGCAAGAACGAGATCCGCTCGCAGCGCGGCGTGGACATCATGGATGACTACAACGCCAATCCGAGCTCGGGCAACGTCCAGGTGGTGCGCGATCCCAACCGGGAGACCTGGCTGCCGGGCGTGGACAACAGCGGCCCGATCATCATGCTGGTGCGCCAGTACGGCAACAACGAGTGGACCAAGACCTCGGGCGTGGACTACGACCTGAACGTCCGGCTGCCCGCGATGGCCTGGGGCAAGTTCAGCATGAACGTCAACGGCACCTACACGGCGCGCTACGACCAGCTGGTGGTGAAGGGCCAGGCGGTGCAGCACCAGGTCGGCACGACCACGTCGGACATCTCCAAGACCCGCGCGAGCGCCACGTTCAAGTGGGACACCGACAAGGCGCGCGCCTGGATCCGCTTCAACCATGCGGATCCGCTGTCGAGCACGCTGTGCTCGTCGCTGACGACGGCGCAGCGGACCTTCCTGTCCAACCTGAACCGCTGCCGCGTGGGCCGTGACCGCACGATCGACCTCGGCGCCGCGTACAGCGGCTTCAAGGGCCTGACCCTGGCGGCCAGCGTCATCAACGTCACCAACGACTACGACCGCGCCAACGGCATCCCCACCGTGTTCAGCTACTACGACAGCGGCGCGTCCAACGTGCTGGGCCGCCGCTTCAACCTGAGCGCGAGCTACGTGTTCCAGTGATGGCCGTCAACCCCCGCCCCCGCAACGGTGGCGGGGGCATTGACGCACTGCACAACGGAAGGCAGACAATACGCACTTTCGACTTCCGGCGGCCCGCGTGGCTGCCGCGACCTTTGTGAGTTCACATCACGCGCCCCGTTCGCCGGCCGCCCTGGCCGGCCTGACCATCGGCGCCCTCGGTGTCGTCTACGGCGACATCGGCACCAGCCCCCTGTACGCGCTCAAGGAAGTCTTCCACGGCGCGCACGTCCCCATGACGCACGACAACATCCTCGGGGTGCTGTCGCTGCTGTTCTGGACCATGACCGTCGTGGTCTCCTTCAAGTACGTGCTGCTGATCCTGCGCGCCGACAACAACGGCGAGGGCGGCCTGATCGCCATGCTGGCGCTGGCCACGACGGCCGTGCGCGAGAAGCCCACGCTGCGGCGCGGGCTGATGCTGGTGGGGCTGTTCGGCACGGCGATCTTCTTCGGCGACGCGGTGATCACGCCGGCGATGACGGTGCTCTCGGCGGTCGAGGGCATCGAGGTCTATGCGCCGCAGTACCACGACGCGGTGGTGCCGATCTCGCTGGTGGTGCTGGCGGGGCTCTTCGCGGTGCAGCGTTTCGGCACGGGCGGCGTGGGCAAGGCCTTCGGGCCGGTGATGCTGGTGTGGTTCACGTCGCTGGCGCTGCTGGGCATCCCCAAGATCGTCGGCAACCCGCACGTGCTGCAGGCCATCAACCCGATGTGGGCGGTCGACTTCTGCACCCATTACGGCTGGGTCGCCTTCGTCGCGCTGGGCGCGGTGGTGCTGGTGGTGACCGGCGGCGAGGCGCTCTACGCCGACCTGGGCCACTTCGGCAAGCAGCCGATCCGCATCGCCTGGTACAGCTTCGTGATGCCGGCGCTGACGCTGAACTACTTCGGCCAGGGCGCGCTGCTGCTGGACCGGCCGGAGGCGATCAAGAACCCGTTCTTCCTGCTGGCGCCGAGCTGGGCGGAGATCCCGCTGTTCGTGCTGGCGACGCTGGCGGCGATCGTGGCCTCGCAGGCGCTGATCACGGCGGCGTTCTCGGTCACCAAGCAGGCGGTGCAGCTGGGGCTGCTGCCGCGCATGCGCATCGTGCACACGTCGGTGCGCGACATCGGCCAGATCTACGTGCCGTTCGTCAACTGGGGGCTGTTCGCCTTCGTCGTCGTGGCGGTGGCCTTCTTCGAGTCGTCGAGCAAGCTGGCCGGCGCCTACGGCGTGGCGGTGACCATCGACATGACCATCACCACGGTGATGACCTTCTTCGTGATCCGCTTCGGCTGGCGTTATCCGCTGTGGCTGTGCGTGGTGGCGACCGGGGCGTTCTTCGTCATCGACGCGACCTTCCTGGCGTCCAACCTGCTGAAGGTGGCGCACGGCGGCTGGTTCCCGCTGCTGATCGGCTTCGGCATGTTCACGCTGATGCTGACCTGGAAGCAGGGCCGGCGGCTGCTGTCGGACAAGCTGCGCGAGGACGCGATCGACCTGAAGAGCTTCCTCGAGGCGGTGTTCATCAACCCGCCGACGCGGGTGCAGGGCACGGCGGTGTTCCTGTCGGCGGAGGTGGGCGTGACGCCCAACGCGCTGCTGCACAACCTGAAGCACAACAAGGTGCTGCACGAGCAGAACCTGTTCGTCAGCGTCAAGCACCACGAGGTGCCGTGGATCGGCTTCGAGAAGCGCGTCGAGGTGGAAAGCCTGGACAACGACTGCTGGCAGGTGAACCTGCACTTCGGCTTCAAGAACGAGCCGGACGTGCCGGACGCGCTCAAGCTGCTGGAGCAGCGTGGGGTGCACCTGGACGAGATGGAGACCAGCTACTTCCTGTCGCGCGACATCGTCATCCCGACGATCGGCTCGGGGATGGCGCTGTGGCGGGAGAAGCTGTTCGCCAGCATGCACCGCAACGCGGCGGCGGCGGCGGACTTCCTCCACCTGCCGGCGAACCGGATCGTGGAGCTGGGGTCGAAGGTCGAGATCTGACGCGAGGTCCTGACCTCGATCTGCCAAGCGCGGGCTCTCCGCAGGGCATGGGGCGCCCCTCCAGGGACCCCAAGCCCTACTCCGGCCCCACACGTACTCGCTGACTGCACGTTTGGCGCCGCGCTCGCTGACTGCAGGTTGAACCTGCGTTGAGCGTTTGCGAGGGATCCAAGGCGAGGCGGTCGGTATGCTCCGGGCCATGAATCGCTGGCTGAAAGACCTGTCCCTGTCCGCCGTGGTCGCGGGCTTCGTCGCGGTGCTGGTGGGCTTCACCAGCTCGGTGGCCGTCGTGTTCCAGGCCGCGCAGGCACTGGGCGCGACGCCGGCCCAGACCAGCTCCTGGATCTGGGCGCTCGGGCTCGGCATGGGGCTGACCAGCCTCGGCCTGTCGCTGTGGACCCGCCAGCCCATCCTGACCGCCTGGTCCACGCCCGGCGCGGCGCTGCTGGCCGGCGTTTCCGGCATCTCGATGCCCGAGGCGGTCGGCGCCTTCATCGTCTGCGGCGTGTTGATCCTGATCGCCGGCGCGACGCGCTGGTTCGAACGGATCATGGACCGCATCCCCATCGCGATCGCCTCGGCGCTGCTGGCCGGCGTGCTGGCGCGCTTCGGCCTGGATGCGGTGCTGGCGACGAAGACCGCGCCGGCGATGGTGCTGACGATGGCGCTCACCTATGTGCTGGCGCGGCGCTTCCTGCCACGCTATGCGACGCCGCTGGTGCTGGTCGCCGGCATCGCCGTCGCGGCCTCGCAGGGGCGTCTGCATCTGGAGGCCGTCGTCTGGGACTGGGCGACACCGGTGTGGGTCACGCCGTCGTTCTCGGTGACCGCGATGGTCGGCGTGGCCCTGCCGCTGTTCCTGGTCACGATGGCCTCGCAGAACCTGCCCGGCGTCGCCGCGCAGCGGGCGTCGGGTTATCAGACACCGGTGTCGGCGAGCATCGCGGCCACGGGCTTCGCATCGGTCGTCTTCGCGCCGTTCGGCGGCTACGCGTTCAACCTCGCAGCAATCACCGCCGCGATCTGCATGGGGCGCGAGGCGCACGAGGATCCCGCCCGGCGCTACATGGCGTCGGCGATGGCGGGGGTGTTCTACCTGGCGATCGGTCTGGCGGGCGGCGCGGTGGTGGGCCTGCTGACGGCTTTCCCGCGTGAGCTGATCGCCGCCGTGGCCGGCCTGGCGCTGCTGGGCACGATCGCCGGCGGCCTGTCGGCCGCGCTGAAGGACGAGCCTCATCGCGACGCCGCAATCCTGACCTTCCTCGTGACGCTGTCGGGGCTGAGCCTGCTGGGCATCGGCTCGGCGTTCTGGGGCGTGGTCGCCGGTGCGGTTTCTCTTTTGGTGCAACACTTCCGGAAACCTTGAGACTCCTGCTGAAAGCCTTGCCCATGAAACTGCTGTTCGTCGCCGATCCGCTGTCGACCTTCAACACCTACAAGGACTCCACGTTCGCGATGATGCGCGAGGCCGCCCGGCGCGGCCATGAACTGTGGGTCTGCGAAGTGCCGGACCTGCTGTGGGTCAGCGGCGGCCGCGTGACCGCGCATGCGGCGCAGCGCCTCACGCTGACGCCGGAAGCCGTCGCCAGCCAGGCCGGCACCAAGCTGGCTGTGTGGCACGAGGTCACGGCCACGCAAGACCTGGCCCTGGCCGACGTCGATGCGGTGCTGATGCGCAAGGATCCGCCGTTCGACTCGGAGTTCTTCTACGCCACGCACCTGCTGGAGCAGGCCGAGCGCGAAGGCGCGCGCGTGTTCAACAAGGCCGCGTCGCTGCGCGACCATCCGGAGAAGCTCGCGATCCTGGAGTTCCCGCAGTTCATCGCGCCGACGCTGGTGACGCGCTCGGCGGCGGCGATCCGCGCGTTCCACGCGGAGCACCAGGACATCATCCTGAAGCCGCTGGACGGCATGGGCGGCATGGGCATCTTCCGCGTGAAGGCGGATGCGCTGAACCTGGGCAGCATCATCGAGACGCTGAACAAGAACGGCGCGCAATCGGTGATGGTGCAGCGCTTCGTGCCGGAGATCGTCAAGGGCGACAAGCGCATCCTGCTGATCGGCGGCAAGCCGGTGCCGTACTCGCTGGCGCGGATCCCGCAGGGGACCGAGGTGCGCGGCAACCTGGCCGCGGGCGGCAAGGGCGTGGCGCAGCCGCTGACCGACGACGACCGCCGCATCGCCGAGGCGCTGGGACCGGTGCTCGCGGCACGCGGGCTGCTGCTGGTGGGGCTGGACGTGATCGGCGACAAGATGACCGAGCTGAACGTGACGAGCCCGACCTGCTTCCAGGAAATCATGGAGCAGACGGGCTTCGACGTCGGCGCCGTCTTCATCGATGCGCTGGAAGCGGCGATGGCGGCGGGGCGCTGATCGCGGTCGCATGAGGACATCGACATGACTTTCGAATTGATCAGCGAGCACGCCAGTTTCGGTGGCGTGCAGCGTTTCCATCGCCACGATTCGGCCGAGATCGGCCTGCCCATGCGCTTCGCGCTGTTCCTGCCGCCGGGCGGCGCGCGAGCGGTGAAGGGGCTGGTGGTGTTCCTCGCCGGGCTGACTTGCAGCGAAGAGACTTTCACGATGAAGGCCGGCGCGCAGCGCAAGGCCGCGGAGCTCGGACTCGCGCTGCTGATGCCGGACACGAGTCCGCGCGGCGACGCGGTCAACGCGCTGCCGGGCGCGACGGCGTCGTGGGACTTCGGCGTGGCGGCGGGGTTCTACCTCGATGCGACGCAGGCGCCGTGGGCGACGCACTGGCGGATGGAAAGCTACCTGATGCGGGAGCTGATCCCGCAGGTGCAGGCCTCGCTCGGAGTGGACGCGGCGAAGACCGGCATCGCCGGGCACTCGATGGGCGGGCATGGCGCGCTGACGCTGGCGCTGAGGCATCCGGGCGCGTTCGCGTCCGTGTCGGCGATCGCGCCGATCGCGGCGCCCAGCCGCTGCCCGTGGGGCGTGAAGGCCTTCACCGGCTACCTCGGCGAGGACCGCGATGCCTGGCCGGCACATGACGCGAGCGCGCTCATCCAGGCGCAGAAGCGCGCGCCTTATCCGCACGGCATCCTGGTCGACCAAGGGCTGGCGGACAAGTTCCTCGTCGAGCAGCTGTATCCGGAAGCGCTGGAGTCCGCGTGCGCAGCCATCGGCCAGCCGCTGACGCTGCGCCGTCACGAGGGTTACGACCATGGCTACTACTTCATCGCGACGGTGATCGACGATCACCTGGCGCATCACGCGCGGCAACTGGCTCACTGATCGCCGCCCGCGCTGCCACCCCCGAGGCCGCCATGCGCATCGCCCTGCTGTCCGACATCCACGGCAACCTGCTCGCGTTGGAGGCCGTCGTGGCAGACGCACGGCGACGGGGTGTGGATCAGATCGTGAACCTCGGCGACATCCTCTCCGGCCCGCTGCAGCCGCTGGAGACGGCGCAATACCTGATGGCGCAAGGCTGGCCGACGATCGCCGGCAACCATGAACGGCAACTGCTCGCGGTCACGACGGAGAAGCCGGGTGGCGCGTCGGACCGCTTCGCGCGCGAGCGGCTCGGGGATGCGGAACTGGTCTGGCTGCGCGCGCTGCCGAAAACGCTGCAACTGACCGACGAGGTCTTCCTGTGCCACGGCACGCCGCGCAGCGACATCGAGTACTTCCTCGACACGCAGGACGGGCCGCGATTGCGCATGGCGACATCGCCCGAGATCGCCGATCGACTCGGCGATGAAGCGTCCATGGTGGTGTGCTGCGGCCACACGCACATCCCGCGCGTGCTGCGCAGCGCGCGAGGGCAATGGCTGGTGAATCCCGGCAGCGTCGGCCTGCAGGCATGGGACGACGATCACCCGATCCGCCATGTCGCCGAGAACGGCTCTCCTGACGCGCGCTACGCGATCGTGGAGCGGACTGCGCAGGGCTGGATGACCGAGTCGATCAGCGTGCCGTACGACCATGAGCCGATGGCGAGCATCGCTGCCAGGAACGGGCGGGAGGATTGGGCGAGGTGGTTGAGGACGGGGTGGGCGGACGAATGAGGAGGGCGATGGCAGGC
This sequence comes from Roseateles chitinivorans, assembly GCF_050632145.1. GTDB lineage: Bacteria > Pseudomonadota > Gammaproteobacteria > Burkholderiales > Burkholderiaceae_C > Roseateles > Roseateles chitinivorans_B. The sequence goes on along the minus strand of NZ_CP192577.1, from coordinate 1,165,507 downwards.
GCCGCGCGGTCTGCGGGCGAGATCCCTCACGCGTTGCTCAACCTCACAGCCATTGCGGGCCTCCTGCAGTGTCGAGCGCCGCAAAGAAGTTGGCATCCAAGGAGGGATAGGGATGCGGGAACAGCTTGCGAGTGCCGTCGATCTCGAACCCGAAGATCTCCAGCGTTCCGTCGGCGCTGATTTCCACCGTGAGGTCCCAGGAGCCTCGGACATATTCGATCAGCACCCCGCCTTCGGGAGATGGAAACAGCTCGCTCAACCGAATGAGCGGCGGACGTAGTGCCAGCAGTTGCCGAGTGATCTCCAGTGCCAACACGGAGATGGGAGGTGCACCGTCGTCATTCCAATTCGAGGGCAGCGCCGCCAACTCGGTCAGTCGCTCCTCGACGAACAGCCATCGCGCGCCGGACGAGTGGCGTTGCGCTGGTTCGCTTGGATGAGCCGGCGAGGCGCGCGGCAGAATCGGCTTGGGAGGCATCAGGCGGTCCGAATATGCATAGGCCATTCACCGCTCCTTGCTTGGTTGTGGAAGGAGCAGTGATTCTTCGAGGGAGGTCGCCTGACGTCTCTCACCTCGATCCGCATGAAATCCGGGCGCAGCTCCCGATTCAAGCAGCGTGGGTGACCGGGATGAGGAGGGTCGTTCCGGCTGCTACGGCGTGGGCGCCGGAGCCGCGGCCTTCGGCAGGTCCGCCGGCAGCGTCTGCCGATGCCCGGCCACCGCCTTGTAGCGTTTGACGAACGCATCCACCTCGGCCGGATCGATCACGTTCTCCAGGCGCTTGAAGCCGTCCGGCGCACGCTCCTCGACCATGTCGAGGATGTAGTCCAAGCCCTCCTGCCGGTTCAGTTCGACGATCCTCGCGCACATCGGGCGGCGCTCGGCCTCGTAGTGGTCGAGCGCCGTCTCCAAGCGGTCTTCCTCGCGCAGCGCCCGCGCGACCGCCTCGGCGTCGAGGATCGCCTGCGTCGCGCCGTTCGAGCCGATCGGGTACATCGGATGCGCCGCGTCGCCCAGCAGCGTGATGCGCCCGTGTCGCCAGCGCGGCAGCGGATCGCGGTCGACCATCGGCCATTCCAGCAGCTGTGTCGCGCCAGCGATCACGCCCGGCACGTCCAGCCACGGGAAGCGCCAGCCGCCGAAGGTCGGCAGCAGATCGTCGATCGAGCCGGGCTTGTTCCAGTCCTCGCGGCCCGGCGCGGTCAGCCCACCGCCGAGACCGTCCTCGCGCAGGCGCCGGTCGCAGATCCAGTTGATCAGCTGCAAGCCGTCCGGCCGCGGTGGCGCGATCGGATAGACGACGAACTTCGCGCGCCGGTGGCCCGCCTGCACCATCGTCCGTCCGTCGAGGAAGGGCTTCGCCAGCGAGGTGCCGCGCCACATCATCATCCCGTTCCAGCGGGGCGCGCCCTCGTCGGGATGGCGCTGGCGCCGTATTGCCGAGTGGATGCCGTCCGCCGCGATCAGCAGGTCCGCGCGACGTTCCACCGGCGCACCGCCGGCATCCGTCCCCGTCACGATGACCTGGTCGCCGTCAGACCGCGCGCCCGTCGTGCGCCAGCCGCTGACGACGCGATCCGCGCCGAGCCGCGCCACCGCCTCGCGCCACAGCATCAGCTGCAGTTCCCCGCGATGCACGCTGAACTGAGGATGGCTGTAGCCGCCCGCCAGCCCGCGCCGGTCCTCGTAGATCGTCTGGCCATGCCGGTTGGCGAAGATCAGCGCCGAGGTCGGCACCGCCATCGCCTGCAGGGCCGGCATCAGCCCCAACCCGTCGAGCACCGCCACCGCATGCGGCAGCAGGTTGATGCCGACGCCCAGCGGCTTGAGTTCCGCCGTGGCTTCGCAGACGGTCACGCGGTGCCCGTCGCGCTGCAGCGCCAGCGCCGCTGTCAGTCCGCCGATGCCGCCGCCGGCGATCAGGATGTCGAGGGCCATGGGAGTCTCCAGGCGTCGTGGAATGGCGATGGGGCGCCGATCAAGTCAGGGTAAGCGAGATAGTTGCGCTATGCAACAGTACCTAAGCTGATCCCGATGAGCCGAATCAAGCCGTCGAACGTCGTCGCTGAACCGCCGGAGGCGCCGCTGCTGCCTGTGCCCGGCCTGGACTACGGCGTCCTGGACGATCTGCTCGGCTATGCGCTGCGGCGCGCCCAGAACGCGCTCTACCTGGACTTCTACCGCGCGACCGCGGGGCTCGATGTCAGCCCGCAGCGTTTCGCGGCGCTGGTGCTGGTCGGACGCAATCCGGGCATGCGGCAGGGACTGCTCGCGCAAGCGATGGGCCTGCACCGCAGCGGCGCCTTGCGTCTGACGGACTGGCTCACCGGCCGCGGCTGGGTCGAGCGTCGCGACGACGCGGAGGATGCGCGCCGCTGGGGGCTGTTCCTGACGGCGGCGGGAAAGCGCCAGCTCACGGTGCTGGAGCGCCGCGTGCGCACGCACGACGAGCGCCTGATGAGCGGACTCGGCGAGCGCGCCGCGCGCCTGAAGGCGGACCTGGAGCGCCTGGCGGAGATCGCCACGACGATCACGGACAGGAACGACGGATAACAACGACGGAGACAGGCGATGAACGACCTCGATCGGAAGCTCACCCGCCGCGACGCGGGACTGCTGCTGGGCGCAGCGATGGCCGGCCTCGCCGGGCCGCTGCACGCGCAGACCGCGGCGATGCCGCGCATCCTCGTCGGCTTCCCGGCCGGTGGGTCGGTGGACGTCAGCGCGCGGCGCCTGGCCGAAGCCTGGCGCGGACGCCTTGCGGAGAACGTGCTGGTCGAGCAGCGCGTCGGCGCCGGCGGCCGGCTCGCGGTGACCGCGCTGCGCGACGCGCCGCCCGACGGGGGCACGCTGCTGGTGAGCCCGTCGTCGATGTTCACGATCTATCCGCATGTCTACCGCAAGCTGGCCTACAAGCCGGAGACCGACGCGATCGCAGTCTCCCCGATGGCCAACGCGACTTGCGGCTTCGGCGTCGGGCCGATGGTGCCGGCGTCGGTGAAGACGATGGGCGATTTCGCCGCCTGGGCCAAGGCGCATCCGGAGCAGTCGTCCTATGCCTCGCCCGCGGCCGGCGCGATGCCGCACTTCCTCGGCGACCAGTTCAAGCGTGCCGCCGGTATCTCGCTGACGCATGTGCCGTACCGCGGTGCGGCGCCCGGTCTGCAGGACCTGATGGGCGGGCAGATCGCGTCGGGCTGCTTCCTGCTGGGCGACCTGCTACCCTACGTGGCGGGTGGTCGAGTGCGCATCCTCGGCGTGACCGACCACGAGCGCTCCCGCTTCGCGCCGGAGGTGCCCACCTTCGGCGAGCAGGGCTTCAAGGGCATCATCGGCGTCGAGACCTACGGCCTGTTCCTGCCGCCGAAGACGCCGGCCGCGATCGTCGACAAGGTCTTCGACCTGGTCCGCGTCGCGCTGCGCGAGAAGCAGGTCGTCGAGGGACTGGCCAAGCTCGGCTGCGAGCCGCTGGCGATGCAGCCGGCGGACTACGCGCGCCGGCTGTCCGCTGAACGCGCGCAGTGGGGGCCGATCGTGGCGGCGTCCGGGTTCTCGTCGGACGAGTGAGCGAGCCGCCGCCAGGCGAAGAGCGCGAGCGGGATCGCGAGCAGCGACAACGCGAGCGCCAGACCGCCCGCGGCGCTCCACCCCCAACGTTCGACGACCGTGCCCATCAGCGGCGGTCCGAGCAGCGCGCCCGAGGCGCCGAACTGCGTGAGTCGCCCGCTGGCGAGCGACAGCCGCTCCGGCGTGCGCGCCGCCAGCGGGAGCAGGGCGAAGACCAGGCTCGGGAACACGCCAGACGCCGCGTTGATGCCGATGGCGAGCATCGCCTGCCAGGACGCGTCGCCGCCGTCGTGCATCACGCCGAGGTAGAGCAGCCCGGATGCGCCGAGCGACACCGCCATGCCGACGGCGATCGCGCGCGACAGCGCGCCGTGCCGCCTCAGCAGCCAGGCGCCGATCGCGCTCGCCGGCACATTGGCCAGCGCGGCCGCGGCGGTCCAGGTCCCGGCGGTGCTCAAGGGCATGCCGCCTTGCGTGAGCAGGCTGGGCAGCAGCGCGAGCAGACCCACTTCCGCGATCGCGTACGCACCGAAGGCGGCGACCAGCGCCCAGAGCAGTGCGCCGGTCGGTCCTGGCGGATGGCGTGGTTCGACGGCGTGCGGGTCGTCGTCCACGCGGATCGCCCACAGCCCGATCCAGAGCAGGACACCGCCCGCGACGCTCAGCGCCTGCGCGGGCCGCCAGCCGGCCCAGCCCGCCGCGTGCGCATAGCCCCACGCGCCGATCGCCATGCCCACCGGGAGGAAAGTGCTCCAGAGCGCCATCGCCGCGGCCTGGCGACGGCCTTCGGCCGCGCGGGCGATCAGCACCGGTGCGGCGACCACGATCGCGAGATAGCCCAGGCTCTCGACCAGCCGCGCCAGCGCGAGCAGGGCCAGGCCATGGGCGAATCCCGCCGCGGCCGAGCCGACGGCGAGCGCGAGCACCGCCGCCGCCAGCGCGCGCTTCAGCCCGAGACGCGGCAGCCAGCGACCCGCCGCGCCGCCCAGCGTGGCGCCGCAGACTTCGAGCAGCGAGGTCAACGCGGCCATCGCGGCCAACCCCAGCTGGAGCTCGCGGGCGATCGGCGGCGACAGCGCGGCCAGCTTGCCCAATTGGGCCGCGGCGAACACGCCGCAGAGGTAGTACAGCAAAATCCTCACTCCGGTCCTCCAATACCGATCACCCTGAACATCGACATCGACATCGACATCGACATCGACATCGACATCGACATCGACATCGACATCGATCCTTCGTCCCTGCGAATGCCCGCCGCCGCCCCATGAACGACTCGCCGCTGCTCTCCTGCGATGCCCGCCAGCTCGGCCGCAGCCTGCGTCAATGGCGCACGCTGCGCCGCTTGAAACAGGGCGCGGTCGGCGCCGAGCTGGGCGTGTCGCAGACGACGGTGTCGCGTTGGGAATCGGGCATCGCCGCGCCCTCGCTGGACGAGCAGCAGGCGCTGCGCCGGCTGATGGCCGCGAGGCTGGACAGCGCCGCCGACTTCGAGCTGGGCCGCCTCGTCGAGCGCGCGCCCGGCGCGGTGCACCTGATCTGCGACCTCAGTCACCGGTTGCTGGCGATGTCGCGCGGTCGCGAACACCATTGCCGCCTGCCGCGCGCCGAGCTGATCGGACGCGCGTTGTGGTGCTACGCCACGCCCGAGATCGTGGCGCAGGAGGCGCGTCTGGACGCGCTCGGCTGGTACGAGCCGGCGCCCGGCGCGGTGGAGTTCGACACCGGCGCTTCGGTGGAGCAGGACATGCCCATCCAGCCGAGCCGGATGCGCTGGGTGCGCTTCCAACTCTCGGACGGGAGTTTCGTCCGGTTGACCGAGACGATCTCGTAAGGCGGGCATGCCGTGAGGCTACGGACCGCCTCGCACGCCGTCCACGAATAAAAGATTCAGCGCGTCTGGTCAGCGCGGCATCAGGCGAAGCCGCAGCGGCGTCGCGGGACGCAGCGTGATGTTGAGCACCGGCGTCGGCGGCGGCGTTCCGGGCACCGGCGCGAGGCGATGCCGTTGCAGCACCATCGCCGCGATCAAGGTGATCTCCATCAGCGCGAAGTGGCTGCCGAGGCACACCCGCGGTCCCGCGCCGAAGGGCATCCAGGCGCCGCGCGGGATCTCGCGATGCCCCGCCGCCGGATCGAAGCGCTCCGGGCGGAAGGCGTCCGGTTCGTCGAACCAGCGCGGGTCGCGCTGGATCACGCCCGGCGTCAGCCGGATCATCGCGCCGCGCTTGAGGCGCAGCCCGGCGATCTCCCTCTCTCCGGTCAACTGGCGGGAGAACAGGGCGGGCGCAGGCGGATACAGGCGCAGCGTCTCCTTGATGCACAGGCTCAGCCACGGCAGCCGCGTGAGATCCGCAGCCGTCGGCGCCCGGTCGCCGAGCACGGCGTCGACCTCGTCGGCCGCGCGTTGCTGCGCGTCCGGATGCGCGGCCATGCACCAGCCCCACCAGGTCAGCGCGGCCGCGCTGGTCTCGTGGCCGGCCAGGAATGTCGTCATGCACTCGTCGCGCAGCGCGGTGTCGTCGAGCGCCGCGCCGTCGGCGTCGAGCAGGGACATCAGCATCCCGAGCAGGTCGTCCGGCGGTGGCTCACCGCGTCGGGCGCGTTCGCGGCGTCCGGCGAGATGGCCGCGGATCAGCGTGTCCAGCGAGCGCAGCGCGCGACGCTTGCCGCGCTTCCACGGCGCCCACAGCGGGGCGCTGACCGGCACGTACATCTCGCCCATCGCGATCCTGCCGAGCTCGTGCACCGCCCAGGACGCCTCGGCCACGACGGCCTCGCCCTCGCCGGTCGAGAACAGCGTGCGCAGGATCACGTCCATCGTCAGCAGGGTCATCAGCTGTTCGAAGTCGATGTCCGATGCCTCGGGCCCGGCGGGGCGTCGATCCAGCGCCCGGCGGGCAGCCTCGACCGTCAGCGGCACGAATCCCTGCACGCGCTGCGGCGCGAAGCCGGGCTGCAGCAGCTTGCGCTGACGCTGCCACGCCGGGCCCTCGGCGACGAGGACGCTCTGGCCGTGCGCGTGGGCGAAGACCTGCGTCGCGCGCTCCCAGCGGATCATCCCGTCGTGGCCGGCGATCAGCAACTCGCGGACCTGGTCGGGGTGGAAGAAGTTGAAGTCGTCGAGGCCGAGCAGCCGTTGGTGGACGACGTCGCCGTACTGCTGTTGCAGCCGCTGCATGTGGCCGAGGTAGTCGCGGCGCATGGACAGGACTTCGGGCAGGCCGGCCCAGCGAGGGCGCGGACCGGGGACGGTGTCGGGGATCGCAAGGACATGGCTCATGGGATCGCATCGTCTCCGTGCTGCGCCGGGGCGTCTTGAATCGAAGCGACATCGTGCGCTCCCGTCCGTCCACCGCCGCAGGCCCTCGCCCCCACGCTCTCCCGCAGTGCGGGAGAGGAAGTGAGAGGGGCGGTGCATCTAGACTGCGATGCATGGACGCCCCTCTGCATCCCGGCACCGTCGCGCGGTTGCACATCCCGCCTCGCGCGCTGGAGGGGTGCCTCTACGCCTACCTGTGGCGGGACCTGTCGGCGGTGGCCGAGCAAGGCGACACCTTGACCGATGCGCAATGCCAGAGCTGGTTCCCCGCGACGCCGCTTTGTGGCCTGAGCTGGACCGTGAGCGGACGTGTGCGCGAATTGGACGTCGGGGCTGAAAGCGTCTCCGACGGCAGTGACGATGGCGCGCCCGGCCCCTGGCTGCCCGCCAGTGTCATCGGCGGTCCGCGCCGCGGCCCCAAGCGTTTCCAGGCGACGTCCGACTGCCGGGCCTTCATGGTCGCGATCCGGCCGGAGGCACTGCAGGCGATGACGGGCGTCGATCTCGCTGAACTCAAGGACCGGATGCTGCCCTTGTCGTTCATCGACGATCCGGCATGGCGGGCGCTCGACGCCGCGGTGCTTGCGGCCCGGGACGAACAGACGGCCCGGCGCACGCTGGAGGACTTCCTGCTGCCGCGCTGGCGCGCCGTGCGCGACGAGGTGCTGGCGGACGATCCGCCGCCGCGCGGCTACGCCGGCTGGATGCAACACCTGGCGCTGCGCGCGATCGCTGCCGGCCACGGGCGCAGCGTCCGTCAGGCGGAGCGCCGCATCAAGCAATGGAGCGGCCAGAGCCTGCGCGCGCTGCGGCTGGTCAGCCGCGCCGAGGCCGCCTTCCAGCAGGTGCGCAAGCTCGACGAGGACGAGGGCGCCGTGATCTGGAGCGCGCTGGCGCAGGACCACGGCTACGCCGACCAGGCGCACCTGTGCCGCGAGACCCGTCGGCTCAGCGGCTTCAGCCCCGAGGAACTGCGCCGTCGCGTCGCCCAGGACGAGGCGTTCTGGGCCTATCGCGTCTGGGTCTGAGGGAGTCGTCACGCGCCTTCGAGGACAATCGCCCCCATGGCTGTCCTTTCCCTCTCCAACGCCCACCTCGCTTTCGGCCACGTGCCGCTGCTCGACGGCGCCAATTTCTCCCTCGAAACCGGCGACCGTGTCGGCCTGATCGGTCGCAACGGCACCGGCAAGTCCTCGATGCTGAAGGTCCTCGCGGGCATCGAGAAGCTCGACGACGGGCTGTTGCAGCTCGAAAAGGGCCTGACCAGCGTCTACGTGCCGCAGGAGCCCGAGCTGCGCCCCGAGGCCACGATCTTCGACGTCGTCAGCGAAGGCGTCGCCGAAGCCAAGGCGCTGCGCGAACGCTACGAGGCGCATGACGAGAACGACGATCTCGGCTGGGTGCAGGAGCGCATCGAGCAGATCGGCGCGTGGAACTGGGAACAGCGCGTCGACGAGACGCTGCACCGCCTGGACCTGGACGGCGGCCGCAAGATCGGCGAACTCTCCGGCGGCCTGAAGAAGCGCGTCGCGCTGGCCCGCGCGCTGGTCGCGCAGCCGGACGTGCTGCTGCTCGACGAACCGACCAACCACCTGGACCTCGACGCGATCCGGTGGCTGGAGGAACTGCTGAACGGCTTCAAGGGCTCGCTGCTGCTGATCACCCACGATCGCGCCTTCCTGGACAACGTCGCCAACCGCATCGTCGAACTCGACCGCGGCCAGCTGCGCGGCTACCCCGGCAACTTCGCCGCCTTCCAGGCCGCCAAGGCCTACGAGCTGGAGAACGAAGCGCTGGCCAATGCCCGCTTCGACAAGCTGCTGGCGCAGGAAGAGGTGTGGATCCGCAAGGGTGTCGAAGCCCGTCGCACCCGCAGCGTCGCCCGCGTGCAGCGCCTGCACGAGATGCGCAACGAACGCCAGTCCCGCCGCGACGTGCAGGGCAAGGTGCGGCTGGACGTCGCCACCGGCGACTCGAGCGGCAAGATCGTGGCGGAGCTGGAAGGCGTGTCCAAGCGCTTCGGCGATCGCGTGATCGTCGACGGTTTCACCGGCACCATCCTGCGCGGCGACAAGGTCGGCCTGATCGGCCCCAACGGCGCCGGCAAGACGACGCTGCTGAAGATGATCCTCGGCGAACTGGCGCCCGACAGCGGCGCGGTGCGCCTGGGCACGAAGATGTCGGTCGCCTACTTCGACCAGATGCGCGACGCGCTCAACCTCAGCGCGACGCTGGCCGACACGATCAGCCCCGGCAGCGAGTGGATCGAGATCGGCAACCAGCGCAAGCACGTCAAGAGCTACCTGAGCGACTTCCTGTTCTCGCCGGCGCGCGCGGAATCGCCGGTGTCCAGCCTGTCCGGCGGCGAGCGCAACCGGCTGCTGCTGGCCCGGCTGTTCGCACGGCCGGCCAACGTGCTGGTGCTGGACGAACCGACCAACGACCTGGACATCGAGACGCTGGAGCTGCTCGAGGAACTGCTGGCCGAGTACGACGGCACCGTGTTCCTGGTCAGCCATGACCGGCGCTTCCTGGACAACGTGGTGACCTCGACCATCGTCAGCGAAGGCGCGGGCAAGTGGCGCGAGTACGAAGGCGACATCGAGGACTGGCTGCAGCAGTCGCAGCGCGCCGCCGAGATCAAGGCGCGCCAGGCGCCGGCCGCCGCACCCACGCCGGCGCCCGCACCGGCCCCCGCGCCGGCGCCGGTGGTCGCGTCCAAGCGCAAGCTCAGCTACAAGGAACAGCGCGAGCTGGACGAGATCCCCAAGCAGATCGGCGCGCTCGAGACCGAGCAGAAGCACCTGCAGGCGCTGCTCAACAGCACCGACCTGTACCAGCAGGGCGCCGGCCGCATCACCGAGGTCACCAACCGCGCCGCCGAGATCGACGACGAGCTGTTGACCCTGATGACGCGCTGGGAAGAACTCGACGGGAAGTGATCGTCAGGCGCGGACGGACAACTCGCCCAGGCCTTCGTAGCGGGCGGTGACCGTCGCGCCCTTGGCGAGCTTCGTGGCCACGCGCCACGAGCCCGTCGTCACGACGCTGCCTGCCGGCACCGTCTGCCCGCCGCGCGTCGCGATCTGCAGCCAGCCGGCCATCACCCAGGCCGGGTCGTTCAGGCCGTGGCCGCCGACGCCGCCCATGGGCGCCTGACCCTCGACGATCAGTTCGCAGGGCTGGTTCGCCCAGTCGTGGCCCGGCTTCCAGGCCTGCCACGGACCCAGCGCCAGCGCGCCGTGCGTCTGCGCGTCGGCCAGGCGCAGCGTGTTGTCCGCCGCCAGGCCGCGCTGCCAACGGGAGCCCAGCCATTCCACCGCGACGCACATCGCGTCGATCAGGTGTTCGGCCTGGCCGGGCACCAGGGCCGCGGCCATCTCCGGGGTCACGTCTTGACCCAGGCGCAGGGCGATCTCTGCTTCGGCGCCGACCAGCGTGAACTCGCCGAAGTCGCCGCCGTTGCGCAGGCCGCGGACTTCGCGTGCGCGCATCGGCGGCAGCGGCGAGCTGCCCAGCGCGCCCTCGCGCGACGAGCCGCCGCACTTCCAGAACTGCACCCGACCGGGCGAGAGCCAGTCGAGCCGCTTCGCCAGTTCGGCCTGCGCCTGGTAGGCCGCCGCCTCGTCGGGCAGCGACCACGCGGCGTCGTCGAGCAGGGTGTCGGCGGTCCAGGCCTCGGCGAGCGCGGCGCCCAGGTCGACGGGGGAGGAGGAGTTGGGGGTCGTCATGACCGCGGATCTTATGCGTGGCGGTCGTCGGCACCTCGGCGGGGGTTCCGGGCGAGGGCGAACGCGTCCCGATGCATCAGCGCTTGAGGGCCTCCCGCGCCCGCTCCAGCGCCTGCCAGAACTTCGGGTCCTGCGAGGTCGCGAAGTTGATGCGCATCAGCGTGCCCGGCGTGCGCGTCGGGCTGAACAGGATGCCCGGCGCGATCAGCCAGCCCTGGTCCATCATCACGGGCGCCAGGCGCTCGGTGTCGGCGCCCACGTCGACCCAGCCGAACAGGCCGGCCGGCGTCGCGGCGAAGCGGCAGCCGGCGTCCTCGGCCAGCCGCACGCAACGCTGGCGCGCGGACACCAGCCGCGCCGCGATCCGTTCCGCGTGCTTGCGCAGCAGGCCCTGCTCCAGGCACAGCGCGACCGCGCGGTCCATCAGCGGGCTGGTCGTCAGCGAGGCCAGCAGCTTCAGGTCGGTGAGCCGCGCCATGCGTTCGGCGCTCGCCGCGACGAAGCCGACGCGCCAGGCCGGTGACAGCATCTTGGAGAACCCGGAGACGTAGATCGTGCGCCGCAGCTGGTCGAGCGCCGCCAGTCGCGGGGCGTGGTTCGGCGCGAACAGCGCGTAGGTGTCGTCCTCGACGATCAGCAGGTCGTGCGCGTGCGCCAGCTGCAGCACCTGGTGCGCATGCGCCAGGTCCAGCGTCGCGCCGGTCGGGTTGTGCAGCACCGACACCGTCACGTACATGCGCGGCCGGTGCTCCTCGATCAGCCGGCGCATCACCGCCATGTCCGGCCCGTGCGCGCCGCGCGGCACCGGCAGCAGCCGCATGCCGGCCTGGGACAGCCGCGCGTATTCGATCGCCCAGCCCGGGTCGTCCACCAGCACGGCGTCGCCCGGCTCCAGGAAGGCCCGCGTGATCAGGTCCAGGCCGTGCGTCGCGCCGACGGTGCTCATGATCTGGTCGGGCGCGGCCTGCACCGCGATGTCCAGCAGCCGTCGCGACAACGCGCGCCGCAGCCGCTCGTCACCCAGCGGCTCGCCGTAGCCGGAAATCAGCGCGTCGTCCGCGTTGGCCGCGAGGCGGCGCAGCGTCGACTGCAGCAACCCCAGGTCCAGCCATTCCGCCGGCAGGGTGCCCAGGCCCGGCGAGCGCCGTGCGTCCGCCTGGAACATGCCGCGGATCAGCGCGCTGGCGTCCACCGGCGGCGGCAGTGGCGTGGGCGCGACGTCATGGGCGACCGGCGCCCGGGGCGGTGGCGTCCGGGTTTCGCGAACGAAAAACCCTCGCTTCTTGCGCGCTTCCAGCAAGCCCTGGGCGAGCAACTGGTCGTAGGCTGCGACGACCGTGTAGGGACTGACGCCGTGGTGCCGCGCACAGTCGCGTACGGAGGGCAGTCGTGCCCCCGGCAGCAGCAGCCGCTGCTGGATGCGCGCCGCGAAGCGCTGCGCCAGCTGCTGCGCGAGTGGCTGGCTGGCGTTGCGGGAGAGGGCGACCGGCGCGACATTCGCGCTGTTGGGGGCGCTCATGCTGGCGTTGGCTGTGCTGGTGTCCATGCCGATACAGATCATGCGGTGGTATGGCGCAGTGTATTGGTCCTGTGCTGGTCGACCCCTTAGACTGGTCCGCTCAACCGGAGACAACCCCCATGAACCGCAGTCCCTGGACGCAAGCCCGCCGTGCCGCGCGCATGAACCCGTCCATCATCCGAGAGATCCTGAAGGTCACCGAGAAGCCGGGCATCCTGTCCATGGCGGGCGGCCTGCCCAGCGCGGACACGTTCCCGGTGGATGCCATCAAGACGGCCTGCGACCGCGTGCTGACGCACAACGCCAAGGAGGCGCTGCAGTACGCCGCCAGCGAGGGGTTCGCACCGCTGCGCGAGTGGGTCGCGGCCAAGGTCGCGACGTTGGGGATCAACGCCTCGCCGGATCAGGTGCTGATCACCAGCGGATCGCAGCAGGGCCTGGACCTGGTCGGCAAGCTGCTCTGCGATTCGGGCGCGCCGGTCGCGGTGGAGACGCCGACCTACCTCGGCGCGCTGCAGGCCTTCACGCCGTACGAGCCGATCTTCGCCAGCCTCGCCAGCGACGACGAAGGCCCGCTGCCGTCGGCCATCGAGGCGCTGCCGCACGATGCGCCGGGCACGCGCTTCGCGTACCTGCTGCCGAACTACCAGAACCCCACCGGCCGCGTGATGAGCCTGGCGCGCCGTCAGGCCGTGGTCGCCGCCGCCCGCAAGGCCGGCGTGCCGATCGTCGAGGACAACCCCTACGGCGACCTGTGGTTCGACCAGGCGCCGCCGGCCTCGCTCAGCTCGCTGTGGCCGGAAGGCAGCATCTACCTGGGCTCGTTCTCCAAGGTGCTGACGCCGGGCTTCCGCCTGGGCTACATCGTCGCGCCGAGCGAGCTCTACCCGAAGCTGCTGCAGGCCAAGCAGGCCGCCGACCTGCACACGCCGGGCTTCAACCAGCGCGTCGTGCACGAGGTCATCAAGGGCGGCTTCCTGGACGAGCACGTGCCCAAGATCCGCGCCCGCTACAAGGCCAACCGCGATGCGATGGCCAAGGCGCTGGAAACGGCGCTGCCGCCCGGCTGCGAATGGCAGACCCCGGAAGGCGGCATGTTCTTCTGGATCCGCCTGCCCGAGGGCCTGGACGCGATGGCGCTGCTGCCGCGCGCGGTCGACGCCGGCATCGCCTATGTGCCGGGCGCCGCGTTCTACGCGCACCAGCCGGACACGCGCACGCTGCGGTTGTCGTTCGTGACGCTGACGCCCGACCTGATCGCCGAAGGCGTCGACAAGCTCGGCCGCGTGCTGCACGAGGCGCTCGCGCTGACGACCGCCGAAACGGCGCCCTGATCGACGAGCCGTCGTCGGTTCCCACACGGGGACCGATACCGACCCCACGCGGGGTCGGGGCTTGTCCCCTGTTCCCGTCACCCGTCACCGCCTCGTCAGGCGGGACGGATCGACTCGCCCTGGTTTTCCGAGTTTTCCGAGGTTCCCATGTCCGAACTCCGCCGCTTCGTTCAAGTCGATGTCTTCACCGCCGAGGCGCTGAAGGGCAACCCGCTGGCCGTCGTCATCGATGGCGCCGGCCTGGACGACGCCACGATGTCGAAGTTCGCCGAATGGACGAACCTGTCCGAAACGACCTTCCTGCTGCCGCCCACGCATCCGGACGCGGACTACCGCGTCCGCATCTTCACGCCGGGCGGCGAGCTGCCCTTCGCGGGCCATCCGACGCTGGGCTCCTGCCACGCGTGGCTGTCCAGCGGCGGGGATCCGAAGCGGCCCGGCGAGGTGGTGCAGGAATGCGCCATCGGCCTGGTGCGCATCCGGCGCGACGGCGCGCGGCTGGCCTTCGCCGCGCCGCCGCTGCTGCGCGAGGGACCGGTCGAGCCGGCGCTGCGCGACCAGGTGGCGCGATCGCTGCGCGTCGCGGATGCGGACCTGCTGGACGTCGTCTGGGTCAACAACGGTCCCGACTGGATGGCGGCGCGCCTGGCCTCGGCCGAGGCGGTCCTGGCCATCGAACCCGATTACGTGTCCATGGGGCGACTCAAGCTGGGCGTCGTTGGCGCTTATCCTGAGGGTTCGCCGCTGCAATTCGAGGTGCGGGCCTTCGTGCCCGGCCTCGGTCCCGCCGAAGACCCGGTCACGGGCAGCCTGAACGCGGGTCTGGCACTATGGCTGCAAGGCGCCGGTCTGGCGCCCGACCGCTATGTGGCCGCCCAGGGCGCCGCCCTCGGGCGTGCCGGCCGGGTGCATGTGGCGAAAGAGGGCGGACATTGCTGGATTGGCGGCGATGTCACGCCATTGATCCACGGTCAGGTGAGGTTGTGAAGCCATGAGCATGGAAGTCGATCATCTCGTTGTCGCCGCGAACACGTTGGAGGAGGGCCGCGCCTGGTGCGAACGTGTCCTCGGCGTGTCCCCTCAACCCGGTGGGCGCCATGCGCTGATGGGCACGCACAACCTGCTGCTCAACATCAGCGGGCCGCCGACCTATCCGCGCTGCTATCTGGAGATCATCGCGATCGATCCGGAGGCGCCGGATCCGGGCCGCCCGCGATGGTTCGACCTGGACCAGCCCGCCGTGCGCGAGCGCCTGAAGGAGGATGGCCCGTCGCTGCTGCACTGGGTCGCGCGGGTGCAGAGCCTGGACGCGACGCTGGCCACGTGGTCGGGCGAGGGCGTCGATGCCGGCGAGGCGGTCGAGGCCGCCCGCGGCGACCTGAGCTGGCGCATCGCGCTGCGCGAGGACGGTCGCCGGCTGCGCAAGGAAGGCCTGCCGGTGCCGATCGAATGGAAGGGCGACGCCCATCCGACCGACAAGCTGCCGGAAAGCGGCGTGCAGCTGCTGGGCTTCGAGGCCCGCGACGGCCTGCGCGCGCAGCTCTCGACGCCCCGGGGCACGGTCGAGCTGGAGGCGATCGAGGGGACCTTGTCCGACGCGCCGACGCAGTCCGGCGACCTTGATGACGTCCTGCCGGCTTCCCGCTGAAGTGCCGAGCAGAGTTCCGCTGAAGAACGGCTCAAGCGCTGCCCAGGAATCGCCCAGGAGCCGCTGAAGTGACGACAAGGACCCGATGAGCACGCAGGATCTCTTCCGCGAGGATGCGCAGCTGCGCGAATGCGAGGCGACGCTGCTGCGCGCCGACGAACTTGGCCTGCTGCTGGACCGCACGGTGTTCTATCCGCAAGGCGGCGGGCAGGCCGGCGACGCCGGCACGCTGACGCTGCCGGGCGGGCGCGAACTCCGCATCGCCGATACCCGCAAGGGCGAAGGCGGCGAGATCCTGCACCTGCCCGCGCCGGGCCAGGACCTGAGCGGGCTCGACGCCGGCACGCCGGTGACGGCGCGGATCGACTGGACGCGTCGCCACGCCCACATGCGATTCCACACCGCGACGCACCTGCTGTGCGCGCTGGTGCCGCATCCGGTCGACGGCTGCTCGATCACGGCGGGTTACGCGCGGCTGGACTTCCACATGACCGATCCGCTCGACAAGGACGCACTGACGGCCGGCATCGCCCGGCTGGTCGCCGAGGCGCATCCGGTCGGCCATCGCTGGATCAGCGACGAGGAACTCGATGCGAATCCGAACCTCGTCCGCAGCATGAGCGTGCAGCCGCCGCGCGGCACCGGCCGCGTGCGTCTGCTCGCGATCGACGGCGTCGACCTGCAGCCCTGCGGCGGCACGCACGTCGCCAACACGGCGGAGATCGGCGCGGTGGTCGTCACGAAGATCGAGAAGAAGTCGGCCAGGACGCGCCGCGTCGTGCTCGGCTTCGCCACCGTGGACACATCGGCCTCGTCGCCTGCTTCGGCATCGGTGACCCTGGCATGAGCAGGCTTCGTGTGCTCGGACGCGCGGCGTCCATCAATGTCCGCAAGGTGTTGTGGACCGGCGCCGAACTGGGCCTGGACCTGGCGCGTGAGGACGTCGACGTGAAGGCCGAGGCGTTCCTCGCGCTCAACCCGAACGCGATGATGCCGGTGCTGATCGACGACGACGGGTCTGATGCCCCGTTCTCGATGTGGGAGAGCAACAGCATCTGCCGCTACCTCGCGCGGCGCGAGGGTCGCCTCGACCTGCTGCCCGACGAGCCACGCCGGCGCGCGCTCGTCGAGATGTGGATGGACTGGCAGGGCGGCGAGCTGAACAACAGCTGGCGTTATGCGTTCATGGCGACGGTGCGCAAGAGCGCGCTCCACCAGGACGCCGCGCAGATCGAGGCCGGCATCGCGAACTGGAACCGGCACATGGCGATGCTCGACACGCAGCTCGTGCGCTCGGGTGGCCCCTTCGTCCTGGGCGAGACGTTCACGCTCGCGGATGTGGTGCTGGGTTTGTCCGCCCATCGCTGGCGCGCGGCGCCGATCGCGCACACGGATCTGCCGGCGGTCGAAGCCTGGTACCAGCACCTGCTGACCCGCCCTGGCTTCGCGGCCCACGGTCCTGCCGCCGGTCCTTGATGCACGCCTCTAGACGCGACACTTGATCGCCGGAACGGCCTCGCTACACTCGCCCGCTGTGGACACGCCTGAGATACGACTGATCTGCCCCGATTCGCCCCCGTTGTGGGAAGAAGCGCGGGCGATCATGCGCGAATATGCACAGAGCCTGGACATCGACCTGGACTTCCAGAACTTCGACCAGGAACTCGCCTCGCTGCCCGGCGAATATGACGAGCCGCAAGGCATGTTGCTGCTGGCGCTGGTCGACGGCCAGATCGCCGGGTGCGGCGGCTTCCGGCCGATGACCGATTCCGACTACGCCAATGCCTGCGAGATGAAGCGCCTGTTCATCCGCCCCGCGTTCCGCCGCTTCGGCCTGGGACGCACGATGGCGCAGGCGCTGATCGATCGCGCCACGACGGCGGGCTACTCCAGCATGCTGCTCGACACGCTCGACGACATGGAGGCCGCGCGCGATCTGTACGAGAGCCTCGGTTTCGAGGAGATCCCGCCGTACTACTTCAACCCCATCGCCGGCGCGCATTACCTGAAGGTCGATCTGGACTGAGGGCGGACGGTTGGCGGGGCGATCCCGCCAGTCCGTCGGCAGGGGCATCGGGTTTCGTCGGGTTACCGGCATAGCATCGGGGCATGAGCTCACAGCCCCATGCCGCCTCGACGACGTCCTCGGACGACCTCTACCGCCTCGAACCCGCGTCGCTGACGCCGGCGCTGCTCGGCGAGTCGCCGTTCTGGCATCCATTGGAGCAATGCCTCTATTACGTCGACATCCCGGGCAAGGCGTTGTTCCGGCTCGACAACGGCGCGGACACGCCGACCCGCTGGCCGCTCAACGACGAGCCCGGCTGCGTCGTGCCGCTGCCCGACGGCCGGTTGCTGATCCCGCAGCGCAACGGGCTGTGGCGCTTCGATCCCGCCACCGGCGCGTACGAGAAGCTGCTCGATCCGCCCTATGACGCCTCCAAGCGACGCTTCAACGACGGAAAGGCCGACGCGAAGGGCCGTCTCTGGGTCGGCACCATCGACGATGCCCGCCAGCCGGAATCGGCACTCTATTGCCTGCGCGACGGGGCGTTCGAGCAGGTCCAGGACGGCATCACCGTCTCCAACGGCCTGGCCTGGAGCCCGGACGGCCACACGATGTACTGGGCCGACACCAAGGCCCATGAGATTTACCGGTTGAGTTTCGATGCTGAAACCGGCACGGTCGGCCCACGCGAAGTCTTCGCCAGTTTCGAGAAGCGCGCGCCGGATCAGTCGCTGGAAAACTACGGCGGCCGGCCGGACGGCGCGGCGGTCGATGTGGAAGGGGCCTACTGGATCGCCATGATGGAAGGGCAGCAGCTCTTGCGGCTGTCGCCGTCGGGCGACGTGCTCCAGCGCGTCGAACTGCCGGTGCGCTGCGCGACCATGCCGACCTTCGGTGGTGCGGACATGCGCACCCTTTTCGTCACCACCGCACGGGAAAAGCGCAGCGAGGCGGAACTCGCCGCGCAGCCCTGGGCCGGGTGTGTGCTCAAGATGCGGGTACCCGTCGCGGGGTTGCCGGTTCAGTTCGCACACTGGGAAGACTGAGGGCCTTTTTTCCCGCCATGTGGGGACAGGTGTTGCGCGCACACCGCGCACGGACGGGTGTCGCAAGTGATGCCAACGCCGATGAACAGGGCTCGGGAGAGCCCTAGGCGTGGTTCGCACAGGCTGTCAAGTCGGCGGGGATGGGCCGGCGCGACGGGCTGTTAAGGGCCTGTCAGGCCAGACCCCCTATAATCCCGTGGTTTTGCAGCTCGCCCCTGACGCCGTGAATCCCGATCCAGCGCGTGCATCCGATGCACCGCCCGCAGAGCCGCCCCGGCCCGTTCCAGCGAACGACCGCGGCACCGCCAGCAAGGATGCCTGGGATGATGGAACAGAGGGAGATGCGGGTGGCGAACCGGCTTTCAAGCCCCTGACGCGAGAAGAAGCGCAGGACTTGCGGGCCCGGCTCCCGGTGATGTCCGTCTGGTCGTTGTTGACCTGGCAGGCGGCAACGGGCGCCATCATGGTCGCGCTGTGGGGTCTGCTGTCCCTGCAAGCCGACAAAACCTGGTCGGCGCTGTTCGGTGCCGTCTCGGTCGTCGTGCCGAACGCCCTGATGGCGTGGGGCATGACGCGGCAATCAGCCAGGGACGCGGGCACGCCGATGCTCACGTTCGCGGTCTGGGAGCTGGTGAAGATCATTCTGGCGGTCGCCATCCTGGTGGCGGTCGCCATGGGTTTCGCATCGTTGAGTTGGGCGGCATTGCTCTCGACCCTCGTCGTGACCCTGAAGGCAAATTGGCTGGCCCTGCTTCGGCGGGGTCGAATCAGAAAATAGAGACGGAAACACCACCATGGCAGCAGAAGGGCACGCGCCGACTTCGGGTGAATACATCACCCACCATTTGCAGCATTGGCAGAAGAATTTCGCCTTCGAAGATGCGAAGCAGACGGGCATCGTCGACTTCAGCGTCTTCAACTTCGATTCGCTGATCTATTCGACGGTGCTGGGCCTGCTGGCCGTGTTCCTCCTGTGGCGTGTCGCACGCAAGGCTCATGCCGGCGTGCCGGGCCGCTTCCAGGCCGCCATCGAGATGCTGGTGGAACTGGTGGACAACCAGGCCAAGTCGGTGATCCACAACGAGAAGAGCCGCCGCGTCATCGGACCGGTCGCCCTGACCGTGTTCGTGTGGATCTTCTTCATGAACTTCATGGACATGCTGCCGGTGGACTGGCTGCCGACGCTGTTCACCAACTACGTCGCCCATGACGCGCACCACGCCTACCAGCGTGTCGTGCCCACCGCCGACCTGTCGACCACGCTGAGCCTGTCGACCTTCGTCCTGGCGCTGGTGTTCTTCTACAGCGTCAAGATCAAGGGTCTGGGCGGCTGGGGCCATGAGCTCATCGCCGCGCCGTTCGGCGACCACTGGGCGCTGTGGCCGTTCAACTTCCTCATGCAGGTCATCGAGTTCATCGCCAAGACGGTGTCCCATGGCATGCGACTGTTCGGCAACATGTTTGCCGGCGAGCTGGTGTTCATGCTGATCGCCCTGATGGGTGGCGGCTGGGCCCTGACCGGAACCGGCATCGGCCTGGCCATCGGCCACGTCCTCGCCGGCACGGTCTGGACGCTGTTCCACATCCTTGTGATCACGCTGCAGGCCTTCATCTTCATGATGCTGACGCTGATCTACCTGGGCCAGGCGCACGACGCGCACTGATCCGGACGGACAGCTCGATCCCTGCGATTTCTCGATTCCTTTTCCCTTTCTCTTTATCTAACTCTCTCAGGAGCAAAACATGGAAAACATCCTCGGTCTGGTCGCTCTGGCTTGCGGCATCATCGTTGGTCTGGGCGCGATCGGCGCTTCCATCGGCATCGCGCTGATGGGCGGCAAGTTCCTGGAATCGTCGGCCCGTCAACCCGAGCTGATGAACGAACTGCAAACCAAGATGTTCATCCTGGCCGGCCTGATCGACGCCGCCTTCCTGATCGGCGTCGCCATCGCCCTGCTGTTCGCGTTCGCCAACCCGTTCGCCGCTACGCTGCTGGCCACCGTCGCTCGCTGATAGAGCCCGAACCCTTTCACGACTGAAAGGATCGTGCCGTGAATATCAACGCTAGCCTCTTCATCCAGTGGATCCCGTTTGCACTTCTCGTGTTCGTCACGATGAAGTTCATCTGGCCACCGATCGTGAAGGCACTGGACGAGCGCGCGGAGAAGATCCGTGCCGGCCTGACCGCCGCAGACCAGGCCAAGGCCGAACTGGCCAACGCCAACAAGAAGGTCGACGAGCAACTGGCGCAGACCCGCAACGAAACCACCAAGCTGCTGTCCGACGCTGAAAAGCGCGGCGCCGCGATCGTGGACGAAGCGAAGAAGCGCGCGGAAGACGAAGGCGCCAAGATCATCGCCGCTGCCAAGGCTGAAGCCGAGCAGCAGTCGGTGCGCGCCCGCGAGGCCCTGCGCGAGCAGGTCGCCGCGCTGGCCGTCAAGGGCGCCGAGCAGATCCTGCAGCGCGAGGTCAACGCCGGCGTGCACGCCGAATTGCTGAACCGTCTCAAGACGGAGCTGTAATCATGGCTGAACTCGCAACCATTGCCCGTCCCTACGCCGAAGCGCTGTTCCAGGTCGCGTCCTCCCAGGACCTCAAGACCTGGAACGAGCAGCTCGCCGCGCTGGCGCTCGTCGCCGGCGACAGCCAACTGCGCCAGTTCGCCGAAGACCCCAAGGTGAGCGCCGACCAGGTGTTCGACGTGGTGTCCGCGGCGAGCAAGCAGTCGCTGGTGCCCGGCGTTCAGAACTTCCTGCGCGAGGTGATCGCCAACGGCCGCCTGTCGGCGCTGCCGGCGATGGTCCAGCAGTTCCACGAACTGGCCAATGCCGCGTCCGGCGTGTCCGATGCGCACATCTTCAGCGCCTTCCCGATCGAGCCGGCCCAGCTGGCCGACGTGGTCGCGTCGCTGGAGAAGCGCTTCGGCCGCAAGCTGCAAGCGCAGGTTGAGCTGGAGCCTGGCCTGATCGGCGGTATCCGTGTGGTGGTCGGCGACGAGGTGCTGGACACCTCGGTGAAGGCCCGTCTGGAACGCATGAAAGTGGCGCTCACTGCCTGAAGCCTCGGCTTCAGGCTTCGGCCCGACTGCCTGAGATCCCCCCGATTCACCCTGGTGTCCCGCTTCGGCGGGATGCCGCTGGGAGCAAGCAATGCAACTGAATCCTGCTGAAATTTCCGAACTGATCAAGAGCCGCATCGAAGGCCTTGGCGCGTCCACCGACGTGCGCAACCAGGGCACCGTCGTGTCCGTGTCCGACGGCATCGTGCGCGTGCACGGCCTGTCCGACGTGATGCAAGGCGAAATGCTGGAGTTCCCGGTCGCCGCCGATGGCACGCAGACCTTCGGTCTGGCGCTGAACCTGGAGCGCGACTCCGTCGGCGCCGTGATCCTGGGCGCCTACGAGCACATCGTCGAAGGCGACACCGTGAAGTGCACGGGCCGCATCCTGGAAGTGCCGGTCGGCCCAGAGCTGATCGGCCGCGTCGTGAACGCGCTGGGTCAGCCGATCGACGGCAAGGGCCCGATCAACGCCAAGATGACCGACGTCATCGAGAAGGTCGCCCCGGGCGTGATCGCCCGCAAGTCCGTCGACCAGCCGGTGCAGACCGGCCTGAAGTCGATCGACTCGATGGTGCCCGTCGGCCGTGGCCAGCGCGAGCTGATCATCGGCGACCGCCAGACCGGCAAGACCGCCGTGGCGATCGACGCGATCATCAACCAGAAGGGTCAGAACATGACCTGCGTGTACGTCGCGATCGGACAGAAGGCGTCCTCGATCAAGAACGTCGTGCGCGCCCTGGAAGCCGCCGGTGCGATGGAATACACCATCGTCGTCGCCGCGTCCGCGTCCGAATCCGCTGCGATGCAGTACGTGTCGGCCTACTCCGGCTGCACGATGGGCGAATACTTCCGCGACCGCGGTCAAGACGCGCTGATCGTGTACGACGACCTGTCCAAGCAGGCCGTCGCCTACCGTCAGGTCTCGCTGCTGCTGCGCCGTCCCCCGGGCCGCGAAGCCTTCCCCGGCGACGTGTTCTATCTCCACAGCCGTCTGCTGGAGCGTGCCGCCCGCGTCAACGCCGAGTACGTCGAAGCCTTCACCAAGGGTGAAGTCAAGGGCAAGACCGGCTCGCTGACCGCGCTGCCGATCATCGAGACGCAAGCCGGCGACGTGTCCGCCTTCGTCCCGACGAACGTCATCTCGATCACCGACGGCCAGATCTTCCTGGAAACCAACCTGTTCAACGCCGGCATCCGTCCCGCGATCAACGCCGGTATCTCGGTGTCGCGCGTCGGTGGCGCAGCCCAGACCAAGCTGATCAAGTCGCTGTCCGGCGGTATCCGTACCGACCTGGCCCAGTACCGGGAACTGGCTGCGTTCGCGCAGTTCGCTTCCGACCTGGACGCCGCGACCCGCAAGCAGCTGGACCGCGGTGCCCGCGTGACGGAACTGCTGAAGCAGGCCCAGTACAGCCCGCTGTCGATCAGCCTGATGGGCGCGTCGCTGTACGCCGCCAACAAGGGCTTCATGGACGACATCGAGGTCAAGAAGGTGCTGTCCTTCGAGCACGGCCTGCACCAGTTCCTGAAGACCTCGCACGCTGCCCTGCTGACGAAGCTGGAAAACGACAAGGCGATGGACAAGGACGCGGAAGCTGAACTGAACGCCGCGATCACGTCGTTCAAGAAGTCCTTCGCCTAAGCAACCATGACCGGGTCTCGCTGAAGTCAGGCAAGACCCGGCCCTCACAGGAGAAATCATGGCAGCAGGCAAGGAAATTCGCGGCAAGATCAAGTCGGTCGAGAACACCAAGAAGATCACCAAGGCCATGGAAATGGTCGCCGCTTCGAAGATGCGCAAGGCGCAGGATCGGATGCGCGCGGCCCGTCCGTACGCGGAGAAGGTCGGCAACATCGCCGCCAATCTCTCGAAGGCCAACCCCGAGTACCGTCACCCGTTCATGGTGGCGAACCCGGATGCCAAGTCGGTGGGCTTCGTGGTGGTCACGACGGACAAGGGTCTGTGCGGTGGTCTGAACACCAACCTGCTTCGCGCAGCGACCGGCAAGCTCAAGGAAGTTGAGTCCGCGGGTCAGAAGTCCGAAGTGGTGGCGATCGGCAACAAGGGTCTCGGTTTCATGAACCGGATCGGCGCCAAGGTCGTCGCGCATGCGACGCAGCTCGGCGACAGCCCCCAGCTCGAGAAGCTGGTCGGCCCGGTCAAGACGCTGCTGGACGCATATGCGGACGGCAAGCTGTCGGCGGTCTATCTCTGCTACACCCGCTTCGTCAACACGATGAAGCAGGAGCCGGTGGTGCAGCAGCTGCTGCCGCTGACGGCCGAGTCGCTGGAGACGGATGCCGCGGGTCACGCATGGGACTACCTGTACGAACCCGACGCCCCGACGGTGATCAACGAGCTGCTGGTGCGCTACACCGAAGCCCTGGTCTATCAGGCCGTGGCCGAGAACATGGCGTCCGAGCAATCGGCGCGCATGGTGGCCATGAAGGCCGCGACCGACAACGCCGGAACGCTGATCGGTGAGCTGAAGCTGGTCTACAACAAGACCCGCCAGGCCGCGATCACGAAGGAACTGTCGGAAATCGTCAGCGGCGCCGCCGCCATCAGCGGTTGATCTCGCGATCGACCGCAGGCAACAGATTTGAATTGAAGGAACGAAAAAATGGCTAACACTCAATCGGTGGGCAAGATCGTTCAGTGCATCGGCGCCGTGGTGGACGTGGAGTTCCCGCGCGACCAGATGCCGAAGGTGTTCGACGCCCTCAAGATGGAAGGCACGACCCTGACGCTGGAAGTCCAGCAGCAGCTGGGCGACGGCGTGGTGCGCACCATCGCGCTGGGCTCGTCCGACGGCCTGCGCCGCGGCAGCGAGGTCTACAACACGGGCGACATGATCCAGGTCCCGGTCGGCCAGCCGACGCTGGGCCGCATCATGGACGTGCTGGGCAACCCGATCGACGAGCGCGGCGAAGTCTCGCGCGAGAAGACCTCGGCGATCCACCGCAAGGCCCCGGCCTACGACGAGCTGAGCCCGTCGCAGGAGCTGCTGGAAACCGGCATCAAGGTCATCGACCTGATCTGCCCGTTCGCCAAGGGCGGCAAGGTCGGCCTGTTCGGCGGCGCCGGCGTCGGCAAGACCGTCAACATGATGGAGCTGATCAACAACATCGCCAAGGCTCACTCGGGTCTGTCGGTGTTCGCGGGTGTCGGCGAGCGTACCCGCGAGGGCAACGACTTCTATCACGAGATGTCCGATGCGGGCGTCGTGAACCAGGAGGACCTGAGCAAGTCGAAGGTCGCCATGGTCTACGGCCAGATGAACGAGCCCCCGGGCAACCGTCTGCGCGTCGCGCTGACCGGCCTGACGATGGCCGAGTCCTTCCGCGACGAAGGCCGTGACGTGCTGTTCTTCGTGGACAACATCTACCGCTACACGCTGGCCGGTACCGAAGTGTCCGCGCTGCTGGGTCGCATGCCGTCCGCGGTGGGCTACCAGCCGACGCTGGCCGAGGAAATGGGCCGCCTGCAAGAGCGGATCACGTCGACCAAGGTCGGCTCGATCACCTCGATCCAGGCCGTGTACGTCCCTGCGGACGACCTGACCGACCCGTCGCCCGCCACGACCTTCGCCCACTTGGACGCCACCGTCGTGCTGTCGCGTGACATCGCGTCGCTGGGCATCTACCCGGCCGTGGACCCGCTGGACTCGACCTCGCGTCAGATCGACCCGAACGTCATCGGCGAAGAGCACTACAACGTGACGCGGTCGGTGCAGTCGGTGCTGCAGCGCTACAAGGAACTGCGCGACATCATCGCGATCCTGGGCATGGACGAGCTGTCGCCGGAAGACAAGCAGGCCGTGGCCCGCGCGCGCAAGATCCAGCGCTTCCTGTCGCAGCCCTTCCACGTCGCGGAAGTGTTCACCGGCGCGCCCGGCAAGTACGTCCCGCTGAAGGAAACCATCCGCGGCTTCAAGATGATCGTGAACGGCGAGTGTGATCACCTGCCCGAGCAGGCCTTCTACATGGTCGGCACGATTGATGAAGCTTTCGAAAAGGCGAAGAAGATCCAGTAAAGAGCCATCGATGGCGCGCCGTGAGAGCGGCGCTCCATCGATCTCCGAACGGACTTCTCACTTCTCGATCAAGGAAACGCAATGGCAACCCTCCACGTGAACGTGGTCTCGGCGGAAGAGCAGATCTTCTCGGGCGAGGCGAAATTCGTGGCGCTGCCGGGCGAAGGCGGCGAGCTGGGCATCCTGCCCAAGCACACCCCGCTGATCACCCGCATCAAGCCGGGCGCCGTGCGCATCCAGCGTCCCAACGGCGATGAAGAGTTCGTCTTCGTCGCCGGCGGTCTGCTGGAAGTGCAACCCGACGTCGTGACCGTGCTGGCCGACACCGCGATCCGCGGCAAGGACCTCGACGAGGCCCGTGCCCAGGCTGCCAAGCAGGCGGCCGAGGAAGCGATGAAGAACGCCAAGAGCGACATCGACTTCGCCAAGGCGCAAAGCGAGTTCGCCGCGATGGCCGCGCAGATCGCGGCCCTGCGGAAGTTCCGCGCCAAGCGCTGAGCCCACCCCATCAGCTCCGATACCGCACCGGTCGCCCGGTGCGGCGAGGACACCACACTGCATCGGCAGGACTGCGAAAAACTCGCACTCCTGCCGATGTTCTTTTCGATGTTGCCGATCCGCCTTTGTGCGATGACGCACACTTCGCACATCCGGTCCGAACCGGAGAGCAGCCGGCATCAAGCCGGCATCTTTTTGAGGGAGTTCCCATGTCATTCAATGTCCTGGCGCGTCGCGCCTCGCTGGTGCTCGCCGTGACCGCCCTGGTCGGTTGCGCCGCCACCGAACAGTCCCGCAGCATCGAAGTCCCGCGCGCCACCACGCCGGCCCCGGCCCAGTACCAGGGTCAGCGCGCGCCGATCGCCGTCGGCAAGTTCGAGAACCGCTCCAGCTTCATGCGCGGCATGTTCGCCGACGCCATCGACCGCCTGGGCAATCAGTCGAAGTCGATCCTGGTCGCCCATCTGCAGCAGACCAACCGCTTCAGCGTGCTGGACCGCGACAACCTCGAAGAGGCGCAGCAGGAAGCCAAGTTCAAGAACAGCAACCTGGCCATCAAGGGCGCGGATTTCCTGGTGACGGGCTCGGTGACCGAGTTCGGCCGCAAGGAAGTCGGCGATCAGGCGCTGTTCGGCGTGCTGGGCCGCGGCAAGAAGCAGATCGCCTACGCCAAGGTGACGCTGAACATCGTCAACAGCCAGACCTCGGAAGTCGTGTACTCCGCCCAGGGCGCCGGTGAGTACGAGCTGTCGACCCGCGAGATCGTCGGCTTC
Source organism: Roseateles chitinivorans (assembly GCF_050632145.1). GTDB lineage: Bacteria > Pseudomonadota > Gammaproteobacteria > Burkholderiales > Burkholderiaceae_C > Roseateles > Roseateles chitinivorans_B. Next base: position 1,138,965 of record NZ_CP192577.1, on the reverse strand, counting down.
GGCAGCACCGCGAGCTACGACGCGACGCTGAACGGCAAGGTCCTGGACCTGGCCATCAAGGAGGCCGTCAACACGATGGTCGCCGGCATCGACAGCGGCGCCTGGAAGCCGCAAGCCGCCCGCTGAACCGGAGACCGATCATGAGCATCCGCATGACCCGCGCGCTCCGCGTGAGCGCCCTCGCGGCCGTGGCCGCCTTGCTGACCGCCTGCGGCACGCCGCAGAAGCCGCTGTACCAGTGGAGCGGCTACCAGAGCAGCGTCTACCAGTACTTCAAGACCAACGGCGCGACGCCCGGCGACCAGATCACGCAGCTTGAATCGCAGCTGATCAAGAACAAGGCCGCCAACGAAGCGACGCCTCCCGGCCTGCATGGCCACCTGGCGCTGCTGTACGCGAAGGTCGGCAACGACGACGCCGCCCGCGCGCACCTGGAAGCCGAACGCGCGCTGTTCCCGGAGTCCGCCGGCTACGTGGACTTCCTGCTGAAGAAGCCCGCCGAGAAGACCGCCGCCGCAGCGGCTGCCGCGCCCGCCAAGGCCGCGAGCGGCGTCTGAGCGTGCAGGAGAAAGACACCATGACGAACCTGATGTCCCTGATCAAGCACCTGGGCGCGGTGGCCGTGCTGGCCGCGCTGACGGCCTGCGCCGCGCCGTCCAAGCCCTACGACTACACCGCGTTCAAGGAAGCCAAGCCGGCGTCCCTGCTGGTGCTGCCGCCGGTGAACGACACGCCGGACGTGAACGCCACCTACGGCGTGTTGTCCAACCTGTCGATGCCGCTGGGCGAAGCCGGTTACTACGTGCTGCCGGTGACGCTGGTCGACGAGACCCTGCGCACCAACGGCATCACGACGCCGTCGGACGCCCACAACATCGACACCGCCAAGCTGCGCCAGATCTTCGGCGCCGACGCGGCGCTGTACGTCGGCGTGAAGCAGTACGGTTCGGTCTACAAGGTGCTGTCGAGCGAGACCGTCGTCGAGATGCAGGCCAAGCTGATCGACCTCCGGACCGGCACGCTGCTCTGGGAAGGCAAGGCGACCGCCTCCAGCGCCGAGCAGAACAACAACAACCAGGGTGGCCTGATCGGCCTGCTCGTGAAGGCGGTGGTGGATCAGATCGCCGCCAACCTGTCCGACCGCAGCTTCCAGATCGCGAGCCTGGCGGGCAACCGTCTGGTCACCGCCCCCAACGGACTGCTGCCGGGACCGCGGGCGCGTCCGGTTGTGAAAAACTAAGGGCTTCGTCAGGAACCCCGGCACCGGACGGCCCTCAGCGGCCGGCTGGTCAACCACCCACCGGTTCGCGCCGGTGGGTTTTTTCTTTTGAGCATGACCACTCCGATCGCCATCACCCGCCACCAGGGCCTCGAAGCCCTTGAACTCCGCGCGCCGGGCGGCGCCCGCGCGACGCTGCTGCTGCACGGCGCCCACCTGGTGTCCTGGGTGCCTGCCGGCGCCGACGAGCAGCTCTTCCTGTCCTCCAAGAGCGCCTTCAGCACCGGACAGGCGATCCGCGGCGGCGTGCCGGTGATCTTTCCGCAGTTCTCGACCCGGGGGCCGCTGCAGCGCCACGGTTTCGCGCGTGGCAAGCCCTGGCAACTGGTCAGCGCCGAGTCCGGGAAGGAGGACGCGCTGGCCGTCCTGCGCCTGACCGATGACGACGCCACCCGCATGGTCTGGCCGCATGCCTTCGAGGCCGAGATCAGCATCCGCATCGCCGGCCGCGCACTGCAGATCGAGCTCGCCTGCGAAAACAAGGGCGACACGCCGTTGTCCTTCACGGCGGCGCTGCACACCTACCTGCGGCTGACGCAGATCATGTCGGCGTCCGTGCAGGGACTGTCCGGGCTGGCGTACTGGGATGCGACGACGGAACGCGCCGCCACCCAGCACGAGGACCTGCTGCGCCTGGACGGCGAGACGGATCGCATCTACCAGGATGCGAAGCACGACCTGACCCTGCGCGACGGCGACCGCCGCGTCGCCATCCGTCAGCAGGGCTTCACCGATGTCGTGGTCTGGAACCCGGGCCAGGCCAAGGGCGACGCGCTGGCCGACATGCCCGAAGGCGGCTGGAAGCAGATGCTGTGCGTCGAGGCCGCGCAGGTGCTCAAGCCGGTCGAGCTGCCGCCGGGCGAGACCTGGGCGGGGATGCAGACGCTGGAGCTGCTCTGAGTCTTTCCCCCGCGTGTGCCCCATCGACCGCATTGGCCGCCACCTCGGCGAGGCGCGGTAAGCTGGCCCGTCCTTCACGGCACGGAGCCAGCATGGCCGACAAGAAGTCCAAGAACGGTGGCAAGCGCAGCGACGAGAAGCGCAACGCGAAGAACGGCGCATACAAAGGCGGCGACAGGAACGGCAAGCTCTCGAAGTCGGACTACCTGGACCGCCTGCAGCCGATGCAGGTCGAGCTCAACAACCTGGGACGCTGGCTGCAGCACGCGCGCAAGCGGCTGCTGGTCATCGTCGAGGGCCGCGACACCGCCGGCAAGGGCGGCGTCATCAGCGCGATCTCCGAGACGCTGAGTCCGCGCCAGTGCCGCACCGTCGCGCTGGGCAAGCCCAGCGAGCGCGAGCAGGGCGAGTGGTACTTCCAGCGGTACATGACGCACCTGCCGTCCGCGGGAGAGATCGTGCTCTTCGACCGCAGCTGGTACAACCGCGCCGGCGTCGAGGCGGTGATGGGCTTCTGCACCCCGCAGCAGACCGACGACTTCCTGAAGCAGGCCCCCGTGCTCGAGCGCCTGCTCGTCGACGACGGGTTGCTGCTGTTCAAGTACTGGCTGACGGTCGACCAGCAGCACCAGGAGGAGCGCTTCGCCGAGCGCGCCGAGGATCCGCTCAAGCAATGGAAGCTGTCGCCCATCGATCTCGAGGCGCGCCAGCACTACGAGGACTACGGCCGCGCGCGCGACCGCATGCTCGAACACACGCACACGAAGCAGGCACCGTGGACGCTGGTCGATTTCAACGATCAGCGGCGGGGCCGGCTGACGCTGATCCGACATCTGCTGGACCATCTCCCGGATGTGACCGTGCCGGCGAAGGAACTGCAGTTCCCGGCCGTGAAGGGGGTCTGAAGGAAGAGCGCTTCGACTGGAAGCTCAAGCCGATCAAGAGCCTCTGAGGCTCAGAGCACCACCACCGCGTCCGGCAGCTCGTTGCGCGGCACGGTGCCGGCCTCGGGCGGGAAGTGCCGCGCCAACAAGGCCTCGACGGCACGGATCGCCTCCACCAGACCCTGCTCGAACTGCCCGCCGCGCAGCGACTGTCGCAGCCCGTCGACGATGGGCTGCCACTGCGCCGCGCTGACGCGCTGGTTCAGCCCGCGGTCCGCGACGATCTCGATCGCGTGCTCCGCCAGCAACAGGTAGATGAGCACGCCGTTGTTGTGCTCGGTGTCCCACACGCGCAGCTTGCCGAACAGCGCCAGCGCGCGCTGCCGCGCGGTCAGCCCTCGCCACAGGTAGCTGATGGGCAGGCTGGCTTCCACGCACAGGCGGATCTCGCCGGCGTGGCTCAACTCGCTTTCGGTGACACGAGCCGACAGGCGCGCGAGCGCCGCGGTCGGCAGCACACGCCGCACGTCGGCCTCGTCCCAGAAGCGGTGCCGGAAAAAGCGCCCCAGCCGGCTCGTATCGCCGGCGTGGCGGATGTCGTGATCGGAGGGACGTTCCATCACCAGTCTCCCGAAGCGCCACCGCCGCCGAAGTCGCCGCCGCCGCCGGACGAGAAGCCGCCGCTGTCGCCGCTGCTGCTGCCACCGTCGCCAAAACTGCCGCCGCCGCCCCAGATGATCGGCGGCGCGATGCCGCCCGAACCATGCGAGCTGCGGCGGTAGCCGCTGTAAGAAGGACTCGCGCTGCGCCGCCGCGCCGCGCCGATGCCGAGCACGCCGACCAGGATCAGCGAGGCGACCGCCGCGCCGGCGCCCAGCAGCACGCTGTTGCTCAAGCCCCAGCCGACAACGCCCGCGCCGGCGCCCGTGAACAGGCTGCCGATCTTGCGGCCGAAGATCGAGGTCAGCACCGCGCCGACCAGCGGCACGGCGAGGAACGCGATCATGGCGATCTCGCCGATGTCGATGTTGTGGCCGCCCCCGGACTTCGAGGCGCGCTGCGTCGGCGCCGGCAGGTGCTCGCCGCGGATGCGCGCCTGCAACGAGTCGATCGCGCGGTTCAGGCCGCCGGCATAGTCGCCGGCCTTGAACGCGGGCGTGATGTCGCGCTCGATGATCTGCCGGGCGGCGAGGTCCGGCACCGCGCCCTCGAGCGCCTTGGCCGTCTGGATGTTGATGCGCCGATCGTCCTTCGCGACGACGATCAGCAACCCGTCGCCGACCTCGCGGCGGCCGAGCTTCCACTGGTCGCCGAGGCGCTGCGCGAACGCGGCGATGTCTTCCGGCGCCGTGGTGCGCACCATCAGGACGACGATCTGCGGGCCGGCTTCGCGCTCGAAGGCGGCGAGCTTCGCATCGAGCGCCTCGCGCTGCGCGGCGTTCAGCGTCCCGGTCTGGTCGATCACGCGGCCGCTGAGCGGGGGTATCGGCTGGACGTCCTGCGCGCGCGCCCGCGGCAGCAGACCGACGCTCATCAGCAGGCTGAAGACGACCAGCGCCAGGAATCGAACGGCCCGCATGCGCGGGGCCTCAGTTCGACGCGGGCGACGCCGATGGCGCGGGCGCCGTCACGGCAGGCGTGGCCGGCTTGTCGAAGCTCACCGTCGGCGGCGCGGAGATCGCGGCCTCGTTCTGCACGGTGAAGTTCGGCTTGGTCTCGTAGCCGAAGATCTTCGCCGTCAGGTTGGACGGGAAACGGCGGGTCAGCACGTTGTATTCCTGCACCGACTTGATGTAACGGTTGCGAGCAACGGTGATGCGGTTCTCGGTGCCCTCGAGCTGCACCCGCAGGTCGCGGAAGCCCTGGTTGGCCTGCAGCTGCGGGTAGCGTTCGCTGACGACCATCAGCCGGCTCAGCGCGCCGGAGAGCTCGCCCTGCGCGGCCTGGAACTTCTGCAGCGCCGCCGGGTCGCGCGCCAGCTCGGGCGTGACCTGGATGCTGGTGGCCTTGGCGCGCGCCTCGACCACCTTGGTCAGCGTGTCCTGCTCGAAGCTGGCTTCGCCCTTGACCGTGTTGACGATGTTGGGGATCAGGTCGCTGCGGCGCTGGTACTGGCTCAGTACCTCGGACCAGCTGGCATTGACCTGCTCGTCCAGGCTCTGGAACTCGTTGTAGCCGCAGCCGGTGAGCGCGATGGGCGCGCCGACGATCAGGGCGGCCGACGTGGCGGCGCGGACGGTGGCGAGCAGACGGGACGAAGTCGAAGTCATGGGCGGATCCTCCTTGTGCGCAGCGGCATATCGTGTGCCATGTCCCGCAATTCAAGAGCAGGGGGCCCCGAGCATAATCCCCTCCCCATGAGCGCCCCCCTTCTGAACGACGTCTTCCTGCGCGCCTGCCTGCGCGAGCCCACCGAGTACACGCCCGTCTGGCTGATGCGCCAGGCCGGCCGCTACCTGCCCGAGTACCGCGACACCCGCGCGAAGGCCGGCAGCTTCATGGGCCTGGCCACCAACAAGGACTACGCGACCGAGGTCACCCTCCAGCCGCTGGAACGCTACCCGCTGGACGCGGCGATCCTGTTCAGCGACATCCTGACCGTGCCGGACGCGATGGGCCTGGGCCTGTCGTTCGCGCAGGGCGAGGGCCCGAAGTTCGAGAAGGTCGTCCGTGACGAAGCCGCCGTGAACGCGCTGGCCGTGCCCGACATGGACAAGCTGCGCTACGTCTTCGACGCGGTGACCTCGATCCGCGGCGCGCTGAACGGACGCGTCCCGCTGATTGGCTTCTCCGGCAGCCCGTGGACGCTGGCGTGCTACATGGTCGAGGGGGCGGTTCCGACGACTACCGCCACGTCAAGAGCCTGATGTACGCGCGTCCGGACCTGATGCACCGCATCCTGTCGATCAACGCCGACGCGGTCGCCGCCTACCTGAACGCCCAGATCGAGGCCGGCGCGCAGGCGGTGATGGTCTTCGACTCCTGGGGTGGCGTGCTGGCCGACGGCCAGTTCCAGCAGTTCAGCCTGGCGTATTCGCGCCGCGTGCTCTCGCAGCTCAAGGGCGAGCACGACGGCCGCCGCATTCCCAAGCTGCTGTTCACCAAGGGCGGCGGGCTGTGGCTGGACGAGATCGCCACCGCCGGCGCCGACGTCGTGGGCCTGGACTGGACGGTGAACCTCGGCCGCGCGCGGGCGCAGGTGCAGGACCGCGTGGCGCTGCAAGGCAACCTCGATCCGAACGTGCTGTTCGCGCCGCCGGCCGCGGTGCGCGAGCAGGCGCGCGCGGTGCTCGACAGCTTCGGCGCACCGCAACGCGCGGACGGCGGTTGGGGCGGGCACGTGTTCAACCTGGGCCATGGCATCAGCCAGTTCACGCCGCCGGAAAGCGTCTCTGAACTGGTCGACGAAGTGCATCAGCATTCGCGCAAACTGCGCAAGGCCTAGTTGGAGTTATCCCCAAATCCGTGCATGTCACCGAAACGCAGCACAAACGAGGGATCCGAGCTAGGGCTTTCCCCGATGGGCGCGTAAGTCGTTGATTTCAAAGGAGGCGGCGCGTTTCTCCGGGATTTGACGCCGACGGGGCTCCGCGGCGGCAATCCCGGTGGCCTTGGAAAAGCCGGGGCGTTTCCCACAAAGTTATCCACAGGCTTTCGACCCCGTTGTGAACACCCTTGGAAATCAGGCACTTGGCGCGTTTTCCTCATGGCCGATGGAGGCCTTGAGGGACGCCGCGACGAAGCATGTCCAGACCGGTGGTGACGTCGTCGGAAGGGGCATCCGGTGAGCGAGATACCGCTGCGCCGCGTGCGGGTGGCCGTCGAGGCACCCCAGCACAGCGGCCTGACCGATCCGCTGGACTACCTCGGCCCACAAGACTTGACCCCCGGCACGCTGGTCCATGTGACGCTGGGTCGTCGCGACGTGATGGGCCTGGTCTGGGATGACCTGCCCGAGGGCCAGGACTTGCCCGAGGAGGAGCAGCTACCGGAATCCGAGCTGCGTCCCGTCGGCGAGGCGCTGGACGCGCTGCCGCCGCTGTCGGACCGTTGGCGCAGGTTGGTGGAGTTCGCGGCCGGCTACTACCAGCGCAGCATCGGCGAGCTGGCGCTGGCGGTGCTGCCGCCGCAGCTGCGGGACCTCGATGCAAAGCAGCTGCAGGCGCGGCTGAAGAAGCTCGACAAGGCGGATGCAGAGGCTGCGAAGGCGGCAGCCGCCGCGACCGGAGAGGCGACCTCCGCACCGGACCGTCCGGCGTTGACCGCGCAGCAGCAGGCGGCGCTGGACGCGCTGGCGGAACTGGCCGCTCGCGAGGCGCCCCAACCCGCGTTGCTGTGGGGCCTGACCGGCAGCGGCAAGACCGAGATCTACCTGCGCGCCGCCGAAGCCGCGCTCGAACGCGGCCAGCAGGTGCTGGTGCTGGTGCCCGAGATCAACCTGACGCCGCAGCTCGAGGCGCGCTTCGCCGAACGCTTCGCCGGCCGTTCCATCGTTTCGCTGCACAGCGCGCTGACACCGGCGCAGCGGCTGCGCAACTGGCTCGCCGCGCATCTGGGTCGCGCGCAGCTGGTGCTGGGCACGCGGCTGGCCGTCTTCGCGTCCTTGCCTCGGCTGGGGCTGATCGTCGTCGACGAGGAGCACGACCCCTCCTACAAGCAGCAGGACGGTGCGCGCTACTCGGCGCGCGACCTGGCGGTCTATCGCGGACACCTGGAGAAGGTGCCCGTGGTGCTCGGTTCCGCCACGCCGTCGCTGGAGAGCTGGCAGCACGCGCTGGCCGGACGCTACCGCCGTGTCGACCTCACCGAGCGCATCGGCGGCGGGGCGCTGCCGCGCGTCCGGCTCTTCGACATGAACCGGCTCGAACGCAAGAAGGGCGTCACGACGGCGCTGTCGGTGCCGCTGCTGGACGCCATGCGCAAGCGGCTGGAGCGCGGCGAGCAGAGCCTGGTGTTCCTGAACCGCCGCGGCTATGCGCCGGTGCTGCACTGCGACCAGTGCAACTGGAAGAGCGACTGCCCGCATTGCAGCGCGCACCAGGTCTTCCACAAGGAGGACCGGACGCTGCGCTGCCACCACTGCGGCGTGACGACGCGCGTGCCGCGCGCCTGTCCGTCCTGCGGCAACCCGGACATCGCGCCGCTCGGGCGCGGCACGGAGCGGCTCGAGGAGCAGCTCGCGCAGGCGCTGCCGGGCGCGCGCGTGGCGCGCATCGATGCGGACACGACCCGGCTCAAGGGCAGCCTGGAATCGCAGCTGGCGGCGGTGCACGAGGGCGAGGTCGACATCCTCGTCGGCACGCAGATGGTCGCCAAGGGCCACGATTTCCGCCGCATCACGCTGGTCGCCGCGGTGAACCCGGACGGGGCGCTGTTCAGCAGCGACTTCCGCGCGCCGGAGCGGCTCTTCTCGCTGCTGATGCAGGCCGGCGGCAGGGCCGGGCGCGACGCCGCGCAGGCGGCCGCGAGCGAGATGTGGATCCAGACCTGGTATCCCGAGCACGCGCTCTACCAGTCGCTGCAGAAGCACGACTACGAGGCTTTCGCGGGCAGCCAGCTGCATGAGCGCATGACCGCCAACCTGCCGCCGTTCGCGCATCTGGCGCTGGTGCGCGCGGAGGGTCGCAGCGTCGAGGCCGCGCGCGACTTCCTGACCGCGGCGCAGGAGGCGGCGCAGGCGCTGCCCTTGTCCCTGGGACTGCTGCTCTATCCGCCGGTGCCGATGGCCATCGCGCGCGTGGCCGACAGCGAGCGTTTCCAGATGCTGATCGAGGCCGGCAACCGGGCGCAGCTGCAGCGCTTCCTGCGGGCCTGGCTGCCGGCGCTGCACGCGCTCAAGCGCCGTCAGAAGGGCTTGACGCGGTGGGCCGTGGATGTGGATCCGCTGGCGATCTGAGCCGCGGGATCAGAGCAGGCGGGCGAGCGCTTCTTCCAGGATCGGCCAGGCGGCGCGCGCGGCGGCGAGGGCGTCCTCGGAGCCCGTGGCGGCCTGTTCCGCATCGAGCTCCAGTTGCCTCGCGACCTCGGCCGCCTCGGCATGCCCCAGCGTCAGCAGCACGCTCTTGAGGCTGTGCGCGAGATGGCGGAGCTTGACGTGTTCGCCGCGCTCGCAGGCGAGGCGGCCGTTGGCGATGTCCAGCGGGAACTGCATCCGGCAGCGTGCCAGGAAGGCCTGATACAGCGCGGCATTGCCGCCGAAATACTGCTCGATGGCGGCCTGATGGATCGACGGCGTCGCGGCCGGCGGCGTCGCGTCGCGCAGGCCGTCCAGGCAGGATTGCAACTCTCCCAGCGAACAGGGCTTGGACAGGAAGCGCGTCACGCCGAGTGCTTCCAGCTGTTCACGGACGGCCGGGTTGAGCCCGGCGCTGAACACGGCCAGCCGCGCGTTGCCGCGCAGCTCGGGCCGTTGCCTGAGCGTCTGCAGCAGGTCCAGGCCGTGCCGCCCCGGCAGCATCAGGTCGCTGATGACCAGGTCGAAGCTCTGGGTCGCGAGCGCGAGCAGCGCCTCGTCGACGGAGATGCAGGCCTGCAGGCGCACCTCGTCGTCCTCCAGGGCCATGGAGACGAAGCGTTGCAGGGTGGTGTCGTCCTCCACCAGGAGGACCCGGACGCGGGACGCCATGATCAGCCTCAGCCCGGCGGCTTCAACCGGCAAATTGCGGCTGGCGGGCCTGGATGCGCTGGACGGCGGCGCCGAGCAGCGGCGGCAGGTCGGTCACGAGGCGGGGCTTGTGCACCAGCGGCAGTCCGGCCAGCGCGAACGCATAGGGCGCCCGTTGCTGCTCGTCGAGCGCGGTGACGAAGATCAGCTCGCTGTTGGCGAACTGAGGTTGCGAACGCAGGCTGGTCACCAGCGCCGCGCCGTCGATGCCGGGCAACAGGATGTCGACCAGCAGGATCTCCGGCTGCAGCTGCCCGTACATGACCAGGCCGCCGATGCCGTCGTTGGCCGTGTGCAGGTCGAGGTCGGGGAACTCCTGCTGCGCGAGCAGCATGACGAGGTTCTGGTAGTGGACCGAGTCCTCGATCAGCAGCGCCTTCAGACGCGGCGGCACGCCGTCGTTGGGCGACAGTTCGGCCGGCTTGGTCGGCGCCAGCCCGCGGCCGGTGAGCCAGGCGTCCAGCGAGGTCCGCAGGATCCGACGGTGGCCGCCCGGCGTGCGCCAGGCCTGCAGTTCACCGCGGTCGACCATCAGCTGCACCGATCGGACGGCCATGCCGAGGCGCTGCGCCACTTCGCGCGTGCTGAAATCCTCTTGCATGTCGTCAGGTGTGCGGGCAATGGCTGTCATGGGTCGATTTTGCCGAATTAACCAAACTTGTAGGTGGGCAATATCCCCATTTATAAGCGATAAAAGTGATATCGGGTGTGACTTCGGTCGGGGGTGGGGCCTTCCCTGGCGATCGGGTGCTGCGAACTCTGGTGCAATCCGGGGCGAGGAGATGCGATGACGAAGCGATGGACCGGACGGCGCGCCCGGGGCCGGCTGGCCCGGATGGGGGCGGGCGGCCTGCTGCTGATGGCGGCGCACGGGGCCTGGAGCGCTCCGGAGGCGGCCTCTGCGCCGACGTCGGCGGCCAGCCCCGCGCTGCAGCGCGTGTTCGCGCACGGCGTGCTGCGCGTCTGCATCTGGCCGGACTACTACGGCATCACCTACCGCCATCCGCGCGACGAGACGCTCAGCGGCATCGACATCGACCTGTCCAATGAACTGGCCAAGGAACTCGGCGTGCGCCTGCGTTATGTCGAGTCCTCGTTCCAGCGCCTGATCCCCGACCTGGAGGCGGAGCGCTGCGACGTCGCGATGTTCGCCGTCGCCGTGCTGCCGCAGCGGGCGGTGGCGCTCTCCTTCACCCAGCCCTACCTGCAGAGCGACATCTATGCCGTCGCGAGCCGCGCGAGCCGCGTCGTCAAGCGCTGGGAGGACATCGACCAGCCGGGCGTGGTGGTCGCCGTGCAGGCGGGCACGTCGACGGAGCGGGTGATGCGCGACACGCTCAGGCGCGCCACGCTGCGGGTGGTGCAGCCCCCGGCGACGCGGGAGCGCGAACTGGAATCCGGCCGTGCCGACGTCTTCATGACCGACTACCCCTACAGCCGGCGGATGCTGGACAACGCCGACTGGGCGCAGCTGATCGTGTCCCCGCGGCCGTTCCATGTCCTGCCGTATGCCTACGCGATCAAGCGCGGCGATGCCGCGTGGCTGGCGCGGCTGGACGACTTCGTGGCGCGCATCAAGCGCGACGGGCGCCTGCGCGCCGCCGCCGAGCGCCACGGCCTGGCCGCGATCGTGGTGCCCTGAGGCGGAGTCGCAGCGATGCTCGGTCCGGCCGTCCGTTCCCTCCTGCGCCTGCGTCGCGCGACGCTGTGGGCCGGCCTGGCCGTGGGTGCGGGCACGCTGGCCGGGCTGATCGGGCCGGCCTGGGTCGGCCGGCAGGAGGCGATCGACGAGTCCCGCGCCCGCGGGGCGCTGCTGGCGCAGGTGCTCGAGAGCGATGCGAGCCGCACCATCGAGACCGCCTCGCTGTCGCTGCACGCGATCGGCGACGGCCTGACGCGCACGGTCGCCGATCCGCACGAGGCGCAGCACCTGGAGGAACATTTCAGCCATGTGCTGGTGGGGCTGCCCTTCATCCGCAGCGTCTCGCTGCTGGACACGCGCGGGCGGGTGCTGATCAGCACGAACGCCGACGAGATCGGCCTGGAGATCCCGCTCGACGACTTCGGGCGCCTGCCCGGACCGGACCGCGACATGCTGATGCCGCTGCGTCCCGGACGCGGTCTGGCGGACCTGGCGCGCGGACGCGGGGCACGAGGGTCTCCGGTCGGCATGCTGCCGCTGCTGCTGCAGCTGCCGTCGTCGCCCGACGAGCCCGCGAGCGCCGCCGCCTCGATGGGCATTTCGCCGGGCACGCGCGAGGGCGACCCGCGCTGGCTGCTGGCGTTGATCAATCCGGATGCGCTGACGCAGGTCCAGCAGCGCGCGCTGCCGACCGGTCGCAGCGCGGCATGGCTGGCGTCGACGGACGGCCAGCTGCTCGCCGCGATGGAGACCCTGCATCAACTGCCCGGCCAGCGGCTGGACGGTCATCCGGCCTTCGACGCGCTGCGCCGCGGGCGCGAGCACGACACCTACATCGGTGGCGGCGCATTGCCGGGCGAGGTCGTCGTCGCGTACCGCGCGGCGCCGCGGCGTCCGCTCATCGTCGGCGTCGAGCAGTCGATCGACGAAGTGCTGGCCCGCTGGCACGCGGGCCTGCGCTGGCTGCTGCTGATCGGCGCGCTGGCGCTGGCCCTGATCGCGCTGGCGACGATCACCGTGAGGCGCAGCCTGCAGGCACGGGCGGAGGCGATGGAGGCGCTGGAGGGCGCGCACGAGCAGCTCGCCGACCGCGAGCGCGACATGCGCGTGCTGCTCAAGAGCGTGCAGGAAGTGATCTTCCGGACCAATCCGGCGGGCACGCTGACCTTCGTCAATGCGCGCTGGACGACGCTGCATCGCGGGCGTCCGGACGAGGCGGTGGGACGCCGGCTGGCCGACATCGCCGAGCCGGCCGACCGGGACGCGGTGGCAAGCCTGTTCGGCGGCGATGAAGGCGTGCGCAGCATCGAGGCGACGATCCGCAACGGCGAGGGCGCTCCCCGCCGGTACCAGATCGCGACGGTGCCGCTGCGACGCGACGGCGAACTGCTGGGGTATGCCGGCAGCGCGGTCGACATCACCGAGCGCGTCGCCGCCGAGCGGCTGACGCGCCAGGCGCGCGACGCGGCGGAGGAAGCGTCGCGCACGAAGACCGAATTCCTCGCCAACATCAGCCATGAGCTGCGCACGCCGCTGCAGTCGATCCTGGGCTTCTCGGAGCTCGGCATCATGCGCAGCGGCGGGCAGGAGCGTCTGCAGGCGATGTTCTCCGACATCCATGGTTCCGGGCAGCGGATGCTGGCGCTGGTCAACGACCTGCTGGACGCGTCCAAGCTCGATGCCGTCGGCGCGCTGGAGCTGCGCGCGGAGGACCTGCGCGAGCCGGTCGACGCGGTGATGCGCGAGCTCGCGCCGCTGAGTGCGAAGCGCCAGCTGACGCTGGCCGCCGACCTGCCCGCACCCTTGCCCGGACGCGTCGATCCGTTGCGTTTCCAGCAGGCGGTGCGCAACGTGCTGGCCAACGCCATCAAGTTCGCGCCCCAGGGCGGCACCATCGAACTCCGCGGCGGTCGCACGCCGGAGGGGGCGCTGCACCTCTGCGTCGCCGACCGGGGACCCGGCATCCCGGTCGACGAGCTCGAACGGATCTTCGATCCCTTCGTCCAGTCCACGGCGACCAAGGACGGCTCCGGCGGCACCGGCCTGGGCCTGCCGATCAGCCGGCGGATCGTCGAGCTGCACGGCGGTCGCCTCTACGCGGCCAACCGCGAGGACGGCGGCGCCGAGTTCCACCTGATCCTTCCCGCCCAGGACGCGCCGGCGGCGGAGAGCGAGGCCCGGGCCGCCGACTGAACGGCGCGCGCTGTCCCCCCGATCGGGGCCCCGTCCGACAGTCCCGTCACGCGCGCTGTGCCATCCTTGCAGCAGGTACAGGCCGATGGGACGGCATCAGGAGCACACCATGAAATGGGAAGGCCATCGAGAGAGCGACAACGTCGAGGACCTGCGCGGCAGCGGCGGCGGAAGCAGCGGCGGCGGCGGACTGCCGATCGGAGGCCGCGGCATCGGCGTCGGCGGCATCGTGGTGGCGCTGCTCGCGTCCTGGGCGTTCGGCATCAATCCGTTGACGGTGCTCAGCGCGCTCGACGGCAGCGCGATCCAGACCTCGCCCGGCCCGGCCCAACGCCCTGTCGAGCACAGCCGCCCGCAGGACACGCCCGGGAAATTCGTCAGCGTCGTGCTCGCCGACACCGAAGATGTCTGGACCCCGCTCTTCAAGGCCGGCGGCAAGACCTACCAGGCGCCGACGCTGACCCTCTTCGAGGGCCAGTCGCGGACCGCCTGCGGACTCGGCCAAGCCGCCATGGGGCCCTTCTACTGTCCCGGCGACAGCAAGGTCTACATCGACCTCGGCTTCTACCAGACCCTGCGCGACCGGCTCGGCGCCCCCGGCGACTTCGCCCAGGCCTACGTCATCGCCCATGAGGTCGGACACCACGTCCAGCACCTGCTCGGCATCACCGACAAGGTCGACGCCGCCCGGCGCCGTCAGTCCGAACAGGCCGCCAACGCGATGAGCGTCCGCGTTGAACTCCAGGCCGATTGCTTTGCCGGCGTGTGGGCCCATCACTCGCAGCAGGCCACGGGCTGGCTGGAGGCAGGCGACATCGACGAGGCGCTCAACGCCGCCGCCAAGATCGGCGACGACACCCTCCAGCGCAGCGCCGGACGCGCCGTCGTGCCCGAAAGCTTCACCCACGGAAGCAGCGAACAGCGGCAGCGGTGGTTCAAGCGCGGGATGGCTCAGGGGGATCTGCGGGACTGCGATACGTTCGCGGCGAAGCAGCTCTAGCAGCAGCGCGACTGGCTTGGCCGGGGCCGCCGGCGAAGCCGAAGCTTCGGCGCTCAACTCCCGCCGCTCACCTGCGGTTCGCTTTGGTCAGACAGAACGCGCCTGGTCAGTACTGGAGGCTTCGGCTTCGCCGGCGGCCCCGGCCAAGCCAGTCTCCATCAGCGGCTTACTGCGGCGCGGCCGAGCCTGCAGCGGGGCGGGGCTTGGCCTCCGCGCGAGGGTCGCCGACGCAACCCTTCAACCATTGGCTCATCTCCCATTGCACCTGGCCCGCGGATTCGCGGGCGGTGTAGCCGTGGGCCTCGAAGGGAAGCAGGACGTACCGCGCGGTGCCACCCAGGCCCGCGAGCGCCTGGTACAGGCGCTCGCTCTGCATCGGGAAGGTGCCGGAGTTGTTGTCGGCCTCGCCGTGGATCAGCAGCAGCGGATCCTTGATCTGGTTCGCGAAGAGGAAGGGGGACAGCTTCAGGTAGACGTCCTTCGCGTCCCAGAGCGAGCGGCGCTCGCTCTGGAAACCGAACGGCGTCAGCGTCCGGTTGTAGGCCCCGCTGCGCGCAATGCCGCAGCGGAACAGCTTCGTGTGCGCCATCAGGTTCACCGCCATGAAGGCGCCGTAGCTGTGACCGCCGATCGCCACCCGTCGCGGATCCACCGTGCCCAGGTCCTCCGCCTTGTCGACGATCGCCCGCGCATTCGCCGTGATCTGCTCGATGAAGCTGTCGTTCATGTTGCGCGAGTCGCCCACCACCGGCATCGTCGCGTCCATCAGCACCACGTACCCATCCATCAGCAGGTTCAGCGGACTGATGCCCGAGAACGTCATGTAGCGCCCCGGCGATCCGCTCAGCTGCCCCGCGATCGCCGCGTCGTTGAACTCCAGCGGGTACGCCCACACCAGGGCGGGACGCCTTTCGCCCTCGCGCTGGTCAGGCGGCAGGTACATCCAGAACGACAGCTCCACGCCGTCGTTGCGCTTGAAGCTCACCAGCTCGCGTCGCACGCCCTTGAGCTGCGGCGTCGGATCCTTGATGCGCGTCAGTGGCGTGACCTTGCCGTTCTCGCGCAGCACGAGGTTGGGCGGTTCGTGCTCGGTCTCCCGCTGCGTCAGCAGCCGGCGGTCCTCGAGCAGCGCCATCGGCTGTTCGTACACGCCCTCCGCCGACTGGAACAGCCGTTGCACGCTCAGGTCCTTCAGCGACATCTTGTCCAGGAAAGGCCGGTCGCCCTTCGGCCCCGAGCCCTGGCCCGACAGCAGCAGGTCGCCGCCCAGCGTCTGCGCGACCTGGTGGCCGTTGGCCAGCGTGCGCATGAACGGGTAGCCGGGATGCCGGTAGCGCTCGCGCACCGAGTGCTCGAACAGGGGCCGGCTCTGCTTGCCGTTGAGCGGCAGCAGGTAGGTCCGCGACCAGCCCCGGCTCCGGTCCTCCTCCGTCAGGAGGCCGTGCAGCCCGTCGTCGACGAAGCGCAGCCGCGTGAAGCGGTAGGGCATGCGCTGCACCTCGAAGGGGTCGCCGGTGTAGGGCGGATCCAGCCGCATCACGCGGTCGCGGAACGCCGCGCGGTTGGCCGGGTTGCCGCCGTCCAGCGCCTCGACCCAGTAGATCGCGGCGTCCTTGGTCGGGGAGGGGTAGAACACCCGCGGCCCCTGCAGTGCGCCGTCGATCGCGACGCCCTGCTTCAGCGGCATCTTGGCGAGCTCGCGGATCACCTTGCCGTCGCGCTGGCGGACCTCGACCACGGTCGGGAAATCGTCGAAGGTCAGGTTGTAGCTGAACGGCCGCACCAGCCGCTCGGTCAGCAGCGCCTGGCCGGTGCCGACGCTGGAGACGCTGGTGAACAGGCCCGGCGTGCCGATGTCGCGGCTCTGCCCGCTGGCGATGTCGATCAGCGTGAGCTGCGAGCGGGCGTAGTGCTCGAACAGGTCCTCGTCGCGCGGATTGCGCAGCAGGTCCGGATAGGTGCGTTCCGGCGAGGCCCTCCCGTGCGTCTCCTGGATGGCCGGCCCGGTCTGCGCCCGGCTGGGCGCGGCGCCGCGATCGTCGGGGATGGTCAGCACGACGGCTTCGCGGGCATTCAGCCAGGCGATGTCGTCGGCATCGACGGCGTTGTTCAGGCGCACGTTGTAGATGCGCCAGAGCTGGCCGTTGGCGGTGGCGCCGGCCCACAGCTCCTCACCGGTGTCGGTGCGGCGGGACAGCAGGAAGCGCTGGCCGTCCGGCGCCCAGACGAAGTTGTGCCAGGTGCCGCCGGCCGGGAGTTCGACGTCGCGCTCGATCGCTTCCGGATCGAGCAGCGGTCGCAGGCGCACGCGCTGCACGGCGAGCAGGTTCTGCTGGCTGGCGTTGCGCGGGTCGAAACGCGCGCCGGCCAGACGCAGTCCGGGCCGCGCCAGCTCCTCGAGCGGCGTGTAGCGGCGCTGTTCGACCAGCGCCAGCGCCTGCCGGTCCGGCGACGGGATGAGCCGCGGCAGCGCCGGCGCATCCAGCAGTTCGCGGATCGCCGCGGACGGCTGCTTGTACGGCGCGGGCGCGGCATCGGCGGCGGAAGCCGCCGCGACCGCGGCCGAGAGCACCGAAACCCCCAGCATCGCCGCGAGGCGGGACGACACGCGGCGCGGGCGTGGCGTGACGGTCGTGGGGCCTGGGGCGGCCCGTGCCGCGGAGGTGCCGACGGGCGGGTGGCTCAGGCCGACAGAGGGGACGCGGAAGGACATGGGGTCGAAGTATCGCTGCGCTAGGATTCGCGCCCATGATCGAGCCCCCCGCCCCGCACGCGCAGGACCCCCGCGCACCGCACGACCCGGCCCCCCGGGGCCCGGCGGTGCTGCCGGTGGCCGGCGAACGGCTGGGCGTCTGGCGCGTCGCGGCGGTGCTGTTCGAATGCGCCTCCGGCGTGTGGGTCCGCGTCGAGCACGGCAAGGCCGCGGCCCAGACCGGCCTGGCGCTGGTCTACCGCCACGACTCGGACGCGCAGGCGGTGCTGATGCGCTTCGCGGAGGACTCGGAAGCCTTGTCGCGCTTCCAGCATCCGACCTACGGGGCGCCGCTGGACAGCGGGCTCAGTCCCACCGGGCTGCCCTACCTCGTCGTGCCGGCGATGGAGGGCGCGCCGCTGCTGCGCGTGGCGATGGCGTTGCCGCTGAAGCGGCGCATGCAACTGCTGCTGGACCTGATCGGGATGCTGGACGCCGCGCACGCGCACGGCCTGGTGCTGCACGAACTCGATCCCGGCACGCTGTGGCTCAGTCCCGCGCAGCAGCTGCACTGGCTGGGGCAGGGGCTGACCCCGCGCGACAGCCACGCGCCCGCCGCCCTCGTGCGCGCCGCCGAGCCGCTGGCCAACGCGCGTCAACGCGCCGGCGGCCGCCCCGACGCCAACAGCGAGACCCATGCGCTGGGGCGGCTGCTGGGCATGCTCGTCAACGGACGTCTGCCGCGTCGCGATGCGACCGAGGACGGCTTCGAGGAGGAGCCCGAACCCGGCGCCACGCCGGTGGCGTCGCTGCAGTCGTGGCTGTCGTTGACGGCCGCGCAGCGGGAGAGCCTCGACCAGTTGCTGGACCGGGCCATGATGGACGGACGCTCGTTCACCGACCGCCAGTTGCTCGCCCAGGCGGTGCGCGACTGGATCGAGGTCGAGCCGGCACCGGCGCGCCCGGCGTCCGGCGCATCGGGTTCGCCGTCGGCGCCGATGCCGTTGCTGCCGTCGCCGCCGCCGCTGGCGGCCGACGACGATCGCCCGGCGTCTTCCCGCGCGTCGTGGGCGGAGCGCCTGGCGGGCGTGGCGCTCGTGCTGGCCCTGGCGGCGGTCGTCGCCTGGCTGGTGCTGCGCGGCAGCTGAGTGCGCCGCGGGCCGGTGCAGCCCGGCCGCTCCGACGACGCGTCGGCGACCCACCTCGATGCACTAGTCCTCTATCAGGGGTGAGGCAGAGCCGTTCGAAAACGCCCATGCGAATCGACTGATCCGTGTTGCCGATCGACTCGGACGCGTCAGGCATCGATCGATGAAGGCGGATTGTCCGAGCGGGGCCTGCCTGCCTACGATCGTTCTCCTGTCGCCCTGGGTCGCGACGCGAGGAGGATGTGCGTGAGTTTCGACATTCAGCCGATGTCCGCTGCGGATTGGCGCAACTGCTGGCGGGATGCGGTGACCGATCCCGAGTGCTCCCACTGGTTGCGCGGCGTGCTGGAGAGCTGCATCGACGGCAAGAACGCGCACTGGATGCGGCTGTCGACGCGCTGGGCCGTGGACAGGGAGACGGGCGACTACCTGGTCCGGCTGCCGTCCCTGATCGGACGCCAGATCGCCGACCAGTTCTGCGCCCGTGTCGGCGAGCGGCTCTACGGCCTGTGCGGGCTGGGCATCGGCGACGCCAAGCTGTTCTTCGCGGGCGGATCGTCGCCGCCGTACGAGACGATGGCGCAGGTCCACGCGGTGCTCTCGGCCGCGTTCGCGGTCCACGGCTCGCATGGCGAGGACATCGGGCGCGACCCCATCCGCATGCCGATCTTCATCCCGGGTGCGCTGGTGCCGGAGGACCTCGCCGCCGAAACCCGCAGCCATGGCGCCGGTCCGCGCGAGCCCTGAATCCCCGTGTCGCGGGGCTGCCTGCCGACGGCCCCCGCGCCTATCATGGGCAGGCCCATGGACGCCTTCCGCCGACACCTGCTCCGTCATGCCGCGCTCGGCGCGATGACCGTCGGCATGACCGGCGCGGTCCGGGCACAAGCCTCGTCCCCCGACGTGCCGGCCAAGGGACGTCCCCGCACGTCGCAGGTGGTTGTCGCCGGCACGACCTTCGCGCGGCTCTTCGAGCCCGCGCCCGGCGAGGGCAAGCCGGGCGGCCTGGCCGTCGACCTGCTCGACGCGATCCTGATTCCCGCCGGCCATCAGCCGCGCTACGAGTTCTTTCCCTGGCTGCGGGCGCAGGCCATGATCGAGCATGGACCGGCGCAGATCCTCGTCGGACCCTACCGCACGCCGGAGCGCGAGCGCCAGATGCGTTTCTCGCGCCAGGCCTTCTACGAGGATGCGCTGGTGTTCTACGCGCGCCGCCGCGAGGAAGGGCTCTGGTGGGGGGACTTCCAGGCGCTGGTGCCGCTGCGGATCGGCGCGGTGCAGGGCTGGGTCTATGGCGACCGTTTCGAGCAGGCGCGCCGGGGCCTGAACGTGACCGCCGTGCGGGACCTGAACACGGCGCTGCGCATGCTGCAGCTCAACCGGCTGGACCTGATCGCGGCCAACCAGCGCAATTCGGAACCGGTGATCCAGGACCTCGGCATGAGCGACCAGGTCGCCCTGTGCACGCCGCCGTTCGCGCAGCTGCGCGGGCACTTCGCCTTCCGCCGCGACGCGGCGGGCGAGCCATGGTCGGCGCTGATCGACGCCGGCATGCAGCGGCTGCGTGCCAGCGGGGAACTGCAGCAGATGGCGGCCCGGCGCGGCGTCGCGCTGCCGGACTGACCGCGCCCAGGCTTCGCGGCCGCTCAGCTCAGCTCAGCAGCAGGAGCGCCAGGCCGATGGCCGCCGGGATGGCCTGGATGAAGAGGATCTTGCGGCTGGCCGTGGCGGCGCCGTACAGACCCGCCACCAGCACGCAGGCCAGGAAGAAGACCTTCACCGGTCCGCCCGCCGCGCCCAGCACCAGGCCCCAGATCAGGCCGGCGGCGAGGAAGCCGTTGTACAGCCCCTGGTTGGCGGCGAGCACCTTGCTCGCCTCGGCGAATTCCTGGGTCAGTCCGAAGGCCTTGCGGCCCTTGGGCGTGGTCCAGAGGAACATCTCCAGGATGAGGATGTAGACGTGGATCAGCGCCACGAGGGCGACGACGACATTGGCGGCTAGGGCAAGTGTTGTGTTCATGGTTCGCACTGTACGTCCCGCTATCATCCCCGGCCGCCTCGAAGTTCCCTGTCCCGCACGTTCCATGTCCAAGACCACGCTCAATCCCGCCCAGCTGGCGGCCGTGCATCACCTGTCGGGGCCTTGCCTGGTGATCGCGGGCGCGGGGTCGGGCAAGACGAGCGTGATCACGCAGAAGATCGCCAAGCTGATGGCCGAGGGCTACCGGCCGAAGAACATCGCCGCGATCACGTTCACGAACAAGGCCTCGCAGGAGATGCGCGAGCGCGCCAAGCACCTGGTGGGCAGCAAGGCCGGCTCGGAACTGCTGGTGTCGACCTTCCACTCGCTGGGCGTGCGCATCCTGCGCCAGGACGGGCGCCACCTCGGGCTCAAGGAACAGTTCTCCATCCTCGACTCGGATGACGTGCTGTCGGTGCTGCGCGATGCCGGCGGCACGACCGACGCGGCGACGGCGAAGTCCTGGCAGTGGACCATCTCGCTGTGGAAGAACCAGAACCTGAGCCCGCAGCAGGCGCTGGCCTACGCGAAGGACGACATGGAGCGCGCCGCCGCCGTCGTCATGCAGCGTTACCAGGAGCGGCTGACCGCGTACCAGGCGGTCGACTTCGACGACCTGATCGGCATGCCGCTGAAGCTGCTGCAGACCAATGAAGAGGCGCGCGGCAAGTGGCAGGAGACGCTGCGCTACGTGCTGGTCGACGAGTACCAGGACACCAACGCGGTCCAGTACGAGCTGCTGAAGTGCCTGGTCGGCGACCGCGCGATGTTCACCGCCGTGGGCGACGACGACCAGTCCATCTACGGCTGGCGCGGCGCGACGATCGAGAACCTCAAGAAGCTGCCGGTCGATTTCCCGCAGCTCAAGGTCATTCCGCTGGAGCAGAACTACCGCTCGACCAGCGCGATCCTGCGCGCGGCCAACAACGTGATCGGCGGCAATCCCAAGCTGTTCCCGAAGACGCTGTGGAGCGAGTTCGGCGAGGGCGACCCCATCACGCTGGTCGAGGCCGACGGCGAGGAGCACGAGGCCGAGCGCGCGGTCGCGCGCATCCAGTCGATCCGGGCCAACGAGCCGACGGCGAAGTTCTCGGACTTCGCGATCCTCTACCGGGCCAACCACCAGTCGCGCATCTTCGAGCAGGCGCTGCGCCGCGCGGAGATCCCGTACAAGGTCTCCGGCGGCCAGAGCTTCTTCGACCGCACCGAGATCAAGGACCTCTGTGCCTGGCTGCGGCTGCTGGTGAACCAGGACGACGACCCGGCATTCCTGCGCGCGGTGACCACGCCCAAGCGCGGCATCGGCCACCAGACGCTGGGCCACCTGAGCGAGTTCTCGGCGAAGTGGAAGCTGTCGATGTTCGAGTCGCTGTTCGCCGAATCGCTCAAGGCGACGCTGTCGAGCAAGGCGCTGCACGGGCTGCATGAATTCGGCCGCTACGTCGTCGACCTCGAGTACCGCGCGCGCCACGCCGTCGGCGCCGAGGAGGGCAAGGCGCTGATCATGGAATGGCTCAAGGACATCGCCTACGAGCAGTACCTGATCGACCAGGAAGACAACGAGAAGGTGGCACAGGCCCGCTGGGGCAACGTGCTCGACTTCGTCGACTGGGTCGCCAAGCGCTGCGGCGGGGAGATCTCGACCGACGGCGGCATCACGACCGAGAGTCCGCGCCAGACGCTGCTCGAAGTCGCGCAGACGATCAGCGTGATCCTGTCCCTGGCCGAGCGCCAGGAGGACCAGGACCAGGTCGTGCTGACGACGCTGCACGCGTCCAAGGGACTCGAGTGGCCGCACGTGGTGCTGGCCGGCGTCAACGAAGGGCTGCTGCCCTTCAAGGCCGAGAACGACGAACTCACGCCCCAGCGCGTCGAGGAAGAGCGCCGGCTGATGTACGTCGGCATCACGCGGGCCCGGCGCACGCTGGCGGTGTCGACGTTGCGGCGGCGCAAGAAGAACCGGGAGACGGTCGTCGGCGTGCCCAGCCGGTTCATCGCCGAGATGAAGCTGGGCGAGGGCGGCGTCAAGGAAGACCCCCGCGAGAAGCTCAAGCGCATGCGGGAGCAGCTCGCCGCCAAGGCCGCCGATACCGCGGCGAAGCAGGCGCAGGCGGCGAAGGACGACCGCTGAGTCCTGCGCTTGGCCAAGCGCGGGCTCTCCACGGGGCATGGGACCTCCCTCCGGGAACCCCAAGCCCCATTCCGGCCCCACCCGCACTCGCTGACTGCACGTCGTCGGACGGCCATGGACGCCGTGGATGGCAAGACCTGTCACTCGAACAGTGGGTGCGAGTGGTAGGCGAACGATTCTTACTGGTTCGAGTCATTTCACGGGGAAGCTCGCGTTCCTAGCATCCGGACCCTCTGCGCCCGCCGAGGAGTCCGACCATGTCCGCCGTCCCGTTTTCCAGTTCGTCCTGCCCGGAGGCCGGCACGCCCGCCGAGGCGGCGGCGCGGCACCGCGTCATCGATGTCCTCGCCGACGAACTGCGCAAGGCGCATGGGGACCAGACCCTGCTGGCGGTGAACGTGCACGCGCTGGCCGAAGGCGTCGGCGTCGAGGTCCGGGAACGGGGCGGGGCGCAAGAACCGATGTACCCCTATCGCGGCCGGCTCCTGTCCCTCGACGAGCACCCGGTGATCGAGCTCAACCTCGCCGACGAGCCGCTGCAACGCCGCATCGTGCTGGCGCATGCGCTGGGGCATCACCTGCTCGGGCACGGCCCGGTGCCCGCGGAGACGACGCCCAACCTCTCCATCCACGGCTCGCGCCGCATCGAGCAGGAAGCCCACCGCTTCGCGCTGGGCCTGCTGATGCCCGACTTCGCGATCTACCGGCTGATGAATCAAGGCGTCGTCAGCGCACGCCGGCTGGCGGAGAAATTCTTCGTCCCGGAGTCAGCGGTCCACGAGCGCCTGCAGGCGCTCGACCGCCAGTGGTCGCACCTGTGAGCGCCCAGGCGCCGTGCGTCCCGCGCGCGGCGGGCGGAGGTCGACGCCGTCCGCCGCGCTCCGCCCCGTCGGTGTCGACCCTGTAAGGTCTGCCATATCACCCGGATCCGGGGGTGGGCGTCATCGGCAAACGGCAGAATGCGGGCGCATGACAGCCTCCGCCGCCAAGTCCGCTACCAGGCTCGCCGCCGTGCTCCCGCTGCTGACCCTGCTCAGCGCGGCCGCCGCCATCCTCGCCTTGTCCCAGCCGGCGGCATTGCCGCCGTCGCTGGCCTTCCTGTTCAAGCCGCTGACGACGGTGCTCATCCTGGTCTACGCGTGGCCCCGTGGCGCCGAACGCCCGCGGCTGGCACGCTGGCTGCGCGCCGGACTGCTGTGCTCGCTGGCGGGCGACGTCGCGCTGCTCTGGCCGGAGCAGGGGTTCCTGCCCGGGCTGGTGAGCTTCCTCGCCGCCCATGTCTGCTACATCGTCGGCTTCTGCACCCGCAAGCGGCTGGGCGCCATCCGCTGGCCCTTCCTGATGTTCGGCGTCATCGCGGCGGCGGTGCTGGGACGGCTCTGGCCGCACATCCCGGCCGACCTGCGCGCGCCGGTGGTCGTCTACGTCGTCTGCCTGTCGGCGATGGCCGCGCAGGCCTGGGCCTGGTGGCGGGGCAGCGTCGGGCAGCCGGATGAACCGCTCGCGCGTTGGGCCGCGTGGGGCGGCACGCTGTTCGTGCTGTCGGACGCGATGCTGGCGATCAACAAGTTCGCCGGACCGCTGGAGATGGCCAGCTTCTGGGTGCTCGCCAGCTACTGGCCGGCGCAATGGTGCATCGCCAGCAGCCTCGGACGGGCCCGGGCATGAAGTTCGTCCTGCCCCGACGCCCGTCGTCCCTCGCCACGCTGGCCTCGGGCGTGGCGTGCGCCGCCGTCGGCCTCTGGCTCATGCGCCATTACCCGGTGCAGCCGGTGGCCGCCACCGCGCTGTGGGTCGCCATCGCGGTGGCGGGCTTCTTCGGCTGGCGTTCGCTGCCGCTGCTGGTGCCGGCGCTGGTGCCGGTGATCGGCTTCGCGCCGTGGACCGGCTGGATCACCTTCGAGGAACTCGACCTGCTGGTGCTGGCCGTCGCCGCCGGCGGCTACACCGCGATCGCGTTGACCGTGCCGCCGCACAAGCCGGTGGCCTGGCGCTATCGCACGCTGCGCTGGCGCGCGGCGGTGCGGGTGCTGATGGCGGTGTTCGCGCTGTCCGCGTTCATCGCCGTCTGGCGCGGCTTCGATCAGGCCGGCGGGATGGACTTCGGTTTCTGGCAAGGGTTCCAGGAGCCGATGAACAGCCTGCGCGCCGGCAAGAGCTTCTTCCTGGTCCTGCTGCTGCTGCCGCTGTGGCAGAAGGCGTCGGACCTGCGGCCTTCGTCGGTGCAGCGGCTGTCGCGCGCGGCCTGGGTGCTGGTGCTGATCACCACCTCGCTCGGCGCGCTGTGGGAGCGCTGGGTCTACACCGGCCTGCTGGATTTCTCGACGGATTACCGGACGACCTCGCTGTTCTGGGAGATGAATGTCGGCGGCGCGTCGCTGGACGGCGCGCTGGCGCTGAGCCTGCCGTTCGCCATGCTGTGGGCGATGCGGGAGCGCCGGCCGCTGCGCTTCGTGGCCGCGCTGGCGGTGCTGCTGCTCGCGTTCTATGCCTCGCTGACGACCTTCTCGCGCGGCGTCTATCTGGCGGTGCCCGCCGGCATGGCGATCTGCGCAGTCCTCTGGGCGGTGCAGCGCCGCCAGGGCCCCGAGGCCTCGCGGCAGGAGGCGTCCTCGTCCGCGGCCTTCCCGGGCGCGGGCCGCCGGGTGCCGCTGGGCTGGTCCATCGGCGTGATCGCCGGGACGGCCGTGGCGGCCTGGGTGCTCTTCGGCACCGGCGGCTATCGCGCGCTGCTGGCGCTGGCCGGGAGTGTCGCGGTGCTGCTGGCGATGCCGGCCTCGCGCGCGGCGTGGCCGCGCGGACAGATGCGCGCGCTGCTGGTGATGGCGACCTTGCCGGCGCTGCTGCTGGCGCTGCTCGGCGGTCTGCTGATCGATCTCGTGCCCAAGGGCGCCTACCTGATCGACGGCCTCGTCGTGCTGTCGGGGCTGGGACTGGCCTGGCTGTGGCGCGGCGGATTGACGCAGCCGTCGCAGGCCTTCGCGCTGGCGATCGTCTGGATGGCCTCACTGGCCGGCGCGGGCCTGGTCGCGGCGCACTGGGGCAGCGGTCGTGACGTCGTCGCCATCGCCGCCGTGCTGGGCATGCTGGCGGTCGCGTGGCTCGCGACGCAGTGGTCGCCGCGTGTCGGCGCGGACCTGCGCACCGCGAGCTGGCGCGCCCGGGGCCTGGTCTGGACCGGCTGCCTCCTCGCCTGCGCGGTGGTGGCGGCGCTGGGCGGCGGCGCCTACATCGGCCAGCGGATGTCGACCGGCCAGCAGGACTTCGAAGGCCGCCTCGAACACTGGCGCGTGAGCCTGGGTCTGCTGAAGTCCGCGGACGAATGGCTGCTGGGCAAGGGCAGCGGGCGTTTCCCCGCAAGCTTCGCCAACGGCGGCCCGTTCGAGGAGCGCGTCGGCGACTACCACCTGAACCCCGCGCGGTCCGAGGTGCCGGCCTCCGGCCTGCCCGGCGCGGAGCCGTTCCCGCACCCGACCGTGACGCTGACCAGTGGCCTGCACATGATGGGCAACGGCGAGATGTTCCGGCTCAGCCAGCGCGTGCCGGCGGTGGCCGGCGAGGTCGCCGCGACGGTGATGCTTCGCACCCAGTTCAAGACCCGGCTGCGTGTCGAGGTCTGCGAGAAGTTCCTGCTCTATCCGCTGCGCTGCGTGGACCGCGAGGCCGCCATCGAGCCCAAGGGCGGCGCCTGGCAGCCGGTGCAGCTGAAGCTCGGGAATGCGCCGGCCGATTTCGGCGGACCGGCCTGGGCGCCGCGGCGCCTGGTGGCGTCGGTGACGCAGAACTGGCGCGGCGGCGTGCTGGAGATCGCGTCGATCTCGATCGTGGACAGCGTCCACGGCCCCGTGCTGCAGAACGGCGATTTCAGCGACGGCCTGGCGCGCTGGTTCTTCTCCAGCGACCGCAACCACATGCCCTTCCACATGAAGAGCCTGCCGGCGCATGTGCTGTTCGAGCAGGGCCTGTTCGGCCTCGCGCTCTGGACCAGCCTGCTGGTGACGGTGCTGATGCGCCTGACCTTCGGCGCCGGACGTCACCATCCGCTGGCGCCGGCGGTGGTGGGCGGGCTGGTGGGCTTCGCGATCGTCGGCCTGTTCGACAGCCTGATCGACGCGCCGCGGATCGCCTTCCTGTTCTATGCGCTGATGGCGCTCGGCCTGGGCCTGAGGGCGTCGTCACGCAAGGTGCATCGCCCTGGCGATCCCGACTCCCGCCTGGAACTGGAGACCCTGCAGCCGGAGCTGGAGTCCGCTTTCGAGGACGCCCCGGAAGTCCGCCGCGCGATGGCGGCGGCGGGCGTCAAACTCAAGGGCCCGGTCACGCCGAAGCGCCCCCGCCGCTGATGCTGGAGCTCCCCTCCCGCTTGCGGGAGGGGAAGGGGTGAGGGCGCGCGCAGCGCGCGGGGTCTAGGCCGTCAGGCGGCCTCGTCACATCCCCTTGAACAGATGGGTGTAGCTGCGGCTCACTTCGAGCTTCTCATCGAGGCCGCGCACCCCGACCAGCTGGCGTCCGCGGAAGTCGCGACCGATGCCGTTGATGGCCTTGACGTTCACCAGCGTCGAGCGGTGGATCTGCCAGAACAGCTTCGGATCGAGCTCGTCGACGAGCTCCTTGATCGGCTTGCGGATCAGCGCCTCGACGGTGGGCGTCTGGACGCGGGTGTACTTCTCATCGCTGATGAAGAACAGCACGTCCTCCACCGGGATCATCTGGATCGTCTGGCCGACCGAGGCCTGGATCCACTGCAGGTACCGCGGCGTTCCGCTGGTGTTGTTCACCCGGGCCGACAGCGAGTGCAGCAGCTGCTGCAGCGTGCCGGCGCTCGGGCCTTCGGGCTCGACCTCGCCGCTGCGCAGTGCCAGGCGCTTCTTGATGCGCTCGACGGTCACCAGCAGGCGATCGCGCTCGGCGGGCTTGAGCACGTAGTCGCAGACGCCCTGCTCGAAGGCCTCGACCGCGTACTGGTCGTAGGCGGTGATGAAGACGATCTCGGGCAGCGCCCAGTCGTCGTCGTCGGGCAGCTGCGCGATCTGCTTGGCGGCCTCGACGCCGGTCAGGCCCGGCATGCGGATGTCGAGGAAGACCAGGTCCGGCCGGTGCTCCTTGACCAGCTCGACCGCTTCCAGGCCGTTCTTGGCCTCGGCCACGATCTGCAGTTCGGGCCAGACCTCGGCGATGCGGCTGCGCAGCTGCTCGCGCATCAGGCGTTCGTCGTCCGCGAGGATGGCGCGCGGGCCTTGGGGGTGTCGCTGGTGTCGCTCATGGGAGGCGATGTTAGGGCAGGTGAGGACCGGTTCAGGGAGGGGTCAGGCCTTGATCAGGCGTGGAGGGACGGCTCGGCCGGCGAGGCCCCCAGGGCCGGCGCCGAAGGCGTGGCGGCGGACTGTGCCCGCGGCGCCTTGCGCGGCTTGTCGCGCACCACCAGCCAGACGACCAGGCCGATGACCAGCAGCGGCGATCCGACCACCGCGCCGACGCTGGCCAGCGCGGCCAGGGCCACGAGCGCGACCGCGCCCAGGATCAGCAGCGGCAGGCCGAGGCCGAGCAGCAGCACCAGCGGCACGACGAGGCAGAGCACCACGAGGGCGACGATCAGGCCGATGCCGGCGCCGAAGGCGTCCGCCAGGCCCATGCCGCTGAGGATGACCTCTTCGCCGTCGACGGTGAGGTGCACGCCCGGGACGTCGCCGAGCACGTGGACCATGCCCCAGCCCAGCAGCAGCGCGCCGGCGACGAGGACGACTCCGAGGACGAGGAAGGCCTTGAACAGCGTTTTCATGCGTGTGCTCCTTGTGTTCCTTGCTCTGGCGCGTGGTGGGCGGACGTCCGGTAGGGGACGGTGATGATCACGACGGTGCCGGACGGCTGGTTCTCGGCGACGGTGACGCTGGCGGCCTTGCCGTACAGCAGCGAGAGCCGCTCGCGGATGTTGGCCAGGCCGACGCCGGTGCCCGAGGTCGCGGCGCGGCCGAAGCCCAGGCCGGTGTCGGCGACGGTGACCTGCAGCTTGCCGTGGACGATCTCGGCCTTGAGCAGCAGGCTGCCGCCCTCGGCCTTGGGTTCGAGGCCGTGCTTGATGGCGTTCTCGACCAGGCTCTGGATCATCATCGGCGGGAACTCGGCGGACAGCAGGCCGTCGGGCACGTCGATGCGGGACACCAGGCGCTCTTCCATGCGGACCTGCAGGATCTCCAGGTAGGGGCGGATGACGGCCATCTCGCGGCCCAGGTCACGCACGCCGCCGTTGGCGTTGGCCTCGCGCATCGTCGGCATCGAGGCCCGCAGCAGCGCGATCAGGTTCTTCTGCATCTGCGAGGCACGCGGCGGGTCGGTCTCGATCAGATGATCGATGGAGGCCAGCGTGTTGAACAGGAAATGCGGCTCGACCTGCGCCTGCATCGCGGCCATGCGGGCCTCGACGACCTGGCGGCGCAGCGATTCGGCCTCGGCGGTCTCGGTGGCCTTGGCGGCCTTCACCTCAGCCTGCAGACGGCCCTTGTAGGTGGCCTTCAGCAGCGCCGAGGCGAGCACCACCAGGATGGCCAGCTTGTCGAGGAAATCGCCCAGATGCACGGTGCGATAGCGCGTCTTGCGGGAGGTCTCGCGTTGGACCTCTTCGAGCTCGTCGCGGGCCTCCTCGGCGTCGGCCTTCGCCTGGCGGGCTTCCTCGGCGGCATCCTCGAGCGCGCGCTTGGCCTCGGCGGCGGCGGACTTCACTGCCTCGCGGATGGCGTCACGCTGCTTTTCGTTCGGGATGCGGATGTCGACGGAAGGCAGGCTGGGGTCGACGGCGCCCTCGGCGTCGGCCGCGGAGGCGGCGCTGGCCGCGGTGGCGACCGGATGGCGCGGCACGATGCGCACGCCGCGGCTGTCGATCTGGACCTCGTAGCGCAGGCCTTCGCCCTCGACGGCGTCGGAGGCGCCGTGACTCGACTGGGAGCCGGCCTGGGCGGACTCCTCGGGCTGCGTGGCCTTCTCCACCTTCTTCTGCGCCTCGGCCACCTTCTTCTCCACTTCGGCGGCGCGCTGCTTCTCGCGGCGGTCGCGCTCGCGATCCTTCTCGCTCTGGCGATCGCGACCCTTGGGCGAATGGATGGTTTCGGTGGTTTCGACCGGCAGCTGCCAGCTGAAGGAGAAGGGCGGCAGGGTCTGCAGGATGTTGGCGCCGATGACGAGCATCACCGCCAGCAGCGTGAAGCGCTTCCAGGTGATGGTCACCAGCCAGCTGCCGTAGGCGTGGAAGACCTGCTCGGCGGTCTTCACGAAGCTCTGCCAGCGCTGGCGCGGGGTGGGGGAGGCGGGAGTCGGCGCGTTCATGGGAGGACCTGTCGTATGGCTCGCACTGTACGCAAGACCCCGGCGTCCCCGGGGCGGCGGGCGACGCGCCGTGCGGACGGCGGGATGGACTGCACCGATCGGCGACAGGCCGGAGGTCCGGATGGCCCAGGCCGACGCCCCGGACCGGCGCGGGCGACACGGACGCCAAAAACGCGAAAGGCCCGCTTCCGCGGGCCTTCCGGCATTGGTGAGAAGTATTCCCGGGGGATTACTGCTTCACGGCCTCGACCTGGACGATGACCTTGATGTCCTTGGAGAAGCCGTACTGGATACCGTAGTCGACACCGAAGGCGGTGCGGTCGAAGGTGGTCTCGAAGTCGCCGCCGCAGACTTCGCGCTTGAGCATCGGGTTCTCGTAGCAGTTGAAGTTGGTGGCCGTCAGGGTCACCGGCGCGGTCTTGCCCTTCAGCGTCAGCTGGCCGGCCACCGTCGCGACCTTGTCACCCGAGAAGGTGAACTTGTCGCCGACGAACTTGGCCGTCGGGTTGTTGAGCCACGTCGAAGAAGTCCTTGCTCTTCAGGTGCGTGTCGAACTGCGACGAACCGGTGCTGATGCCGTTCATGTCGAAGGTGATCTCGACCTTGCCCGACTTGCCGGCCTTGTCGAACTGCACGGTGCCTTCCTTCTTCTCGAAGCGGCCGCGGTTGGTCGAGGTGCCGAAATGCTTGATCTCGAACGTGGCGTAGGTGTGCGTCGGGTCGATCGCGTAGGTCGCGGCTTCGGCTTGCGCCAGGCCGGTGACGGCGATCAGGGAGGCGAGCAGCAGGGCTTTCTTCATCATGGTGGTGGGTCCTTGTCGACCAGGGGTCGCAACAGTGGTGGAACCCGCGGCGGGTACCGCGGTGGAAGGGGAACCGGGCGAAGGACCCGGACCGGTTGGAGAAATCGGGGGAGGCGGTGATCCGTGGCGGCGTCGGCTTACAGCGGCGCCATGCCGGTGATGGCCAGCTTGAACTTCACCTGCACGTCGTTGGCGACGATGGAGGTGTCCTTCCATTCGCCCTCGCCGATCTTGAAGTCCAGGCGCTTCATCGCGAAGCTGCCGGTCGCCGTCGTCGTGCCGCCGGCCTGCGCCAGCGCCACCGGCACGACCACGTCCTTGACCTGGCCCTTGATGGTGAGCTTGCCGGTGGCCTCGAACTTGCCGCCGCCCAGCGCCTTGAGGGCCGTGCTCTGGAAGGTGGCGGTCGGGATCTTCTTGGTGTCGAACCAGTCGGGCTTGACCAGTTCCGCGTCGGTGGCGGCGTCACCGATGGTGGCGCTGCCCAGCTCGATCGACAGGGTCACCTTGCCGGCCGCGGCGTTCTTCGGATCGAAGGCCAGCTGCGCGTCGAATTTCTTGAAGTGGCCGTCCACCGGCACGCCCATCTGGCGGAAGGTGAAGGCGATGTCGCTCTGCGCCGGCACCAGCTTGGGCGCGCCCGCGGTCGTGACGGGGGCGGCGGGCGCCGCCGCCGGCTTGGTCTGCGCCATCGCCGGCGCGACCAGGAGGAGGGCGGCGCTCAGCACCGACAGCGCGGTGATCGAGAGATGGGTGGCCATGCGTGCGGTCATGAGGTCCTCTGCGAGTCTGTGAAGCGAGTCTTGTGAAACGACTGGTCGCCGGTGGGGGTCAGGTGTTGTCCGGGTCGATCCGGTGGAGGCGCTCAGGCGCGGCCCGGGAGCATGCGCCGCAGCAGGCCGTCCTTGTCGATGACGACATGCTTGACCACGGCGCCAAGGTGGGCAAGGACGAGCAGGCCCAGCCCGTAGGCGAAGAACTGGTGCAGCTGCTTCAGCGACTCGGCCAGTGCCTTGTCCTTGCCGACGAAGTCCGGCAGCGGCAGCACGCCGAACCACACGATCGGGAAACCCGCCGCGGAGCTGTAGGCCCAGCCGCTCAGCGGCACCGCGAAGAAGGCCGCGTACAGCAGCCAGTGCACCGCGTGCGCGCCCAGCTTCTGCCAGCCCGGCATCGGCAGGTCGGCCGGCGGGCGATGCGACAGTCGCCACAGCAGCCGCAGTGCCGACAGCGCCAGGATCGTCACGCCGGCCCACTTGTGCCAGTTGAAGAGCTTCAGCCGTGTCAGCGAGAACGGGAGATCGGCCATGTACCAGCCCACCGAGAAGGTGCCGATGATCGCGATCGCCAGCACCCAGTGGAAGAGCATCGCCAGGCCGTCGTACCGGGTCTTGCCTGCAGGCGGCACCGCGGCCGCGACCGGCGGCACCGAAGACGCCGACGACGCCGAAGACGCGGACGACACGGCGGGCATCGGCTTGGCCGCCGACGTCACGGCCACGGGCGGTGCGGCGGCGTCGAGCGTCTCGGCGGGCAGCGTGGGCTGCTGGTCGGGATCGTTGTTCTGGTTGTCGATGGCAGTCATGTCGGGCTCGCGTCCTTGGGAAGACCTGGGGCGTCGGCTGGTCCGGAATGGATGGGAGTGTCCGCGTGTGCCGGACATCGTCGGTTCATCGGAACTGAGGCCACTGTTCATCCAATTTGAATGAGAGCCCCGGCCATGCTTCACAGATCCGTCATCGGCGGGGTCGAGACTGGCGCCCGCTCCGCCCTTGGAGCGATGGCTAGGAGTTGCCATGGACCTGATCGCCAAGATCGAGGCGGTATTCCACCGCCGCGGACACCTGCAGTACGGTGACGAGCGCCGGGAACCCGTCACCGCGCTGGAGCACGCGCTCCAATGCGCCCAACTCGCCGAGTGGGCCCACGCGGAGCATAGCCTTGTAGTCGCCGCGCTGCTGCACGACATCGGGCAGCTGATGGACGGTGGTTCTGCCGCCCCCTGCGGGACGACGAGCACGAGTTGACCGCGCTGCCGCTGCTGCGCGCCGGGGGACTGGGTCCGGACGTGGTCGAGCCGATCCGCCTGCATGTCGCCGCCAAGCGCTACCTGGTGAGCACGGACCCGGCCTACGGGCCGAGCCTGTCCGACGCCTCGCGCCACAGCCTCGCGCTGCAGGGCGGGCCGATGAACGCGGAGGAGCGGCTGCTCTTCATGGCCCACCCGCAGGCGAGCGCCTCGCTGCAGCTGCGCCGCTGGGACGACCTCGCCAAGCGGCCGGGCATGCGCACGCCGCCGCTCGCCTACTACCTGGCGCTGCTCGAGGAACTGCTGCGGGACCAGCGCGCGCCGGAGCGGGTGCGCATCGCCTGAGCGCGGACAGAGTTCATGAGCCTGCCGATGGCGCTCATGCGGAACCGGCGCAAGCGGAAGGGGACGATGTAAAAGTCTGTCTCCCTCTTGAGGGGGATATCGGACCCCCGGCCCGCTTTGCATACTGGATCCCGATCGCTCGCTGCCTGGACCTCAGCGATGTGATCAAGGGGAGGAGTGCTATGCCGACCTACCAAAGCCCGCAAGGGTGGCGGTGGTCGGCATAGTTTTATCTGCGTGGCGGGTTGCGACCGCTTGGGCGTGAAGGGAATCGGCAAGATATATTGCCCGCCCAGAACAAGCTTTACACAACCCATGCAGTTCCCTTCGCGGCAGCGGCCAGGCGCTGTCTGTTCCGGTCATGGCGGATGAGCGCAGCGCGGAGCAGGCGAGCGTCGAGCTCGAACTGCTGCGACTGATCGGCAAGCAGGGCCGACGCGTCCCCTACCCGGTGAGCATCGCCGCGCTGATGATGGCGGTGATGGCGGCGACCGTGATGTCGCCCTGGCTGGCCTACGGCTGGCTGGCCGTCGTGTATGCGGTGCTGGTGACGCGCTGGGCCGTGCTGGGCCGGCTGCCGGAGATGCAGGACCGCCCGCTCGAGCAGCGCATGGACTGGGCGG
Source organism: Roseateles chitinivorans (assembly GCF_050632145.1). GTDB lineage: Bacteria > Pseudomonadota > Gammaproteobacteria > Burkholderiales > Burkholderiaceae_C > Roseateles > Roseateles chitinivorans_B. The sequence continues at coordinate 1,105,295 of NZ_CP192577.1, read as the reverse complement.
TGTGGCTGAGCCTGGCCAACGGCCTGGCCTTCAGCGCCTCGCTGATCGCGGCCCCCCACCTGAGCGACTTCCAGCGGATGGTGCAGACCATCGTGCTGCTGGGCCTGTGCGCCGGCGCGGTCGCGACGACCGCCGGGCATCGTGTCGTGTTCCAGGTCTTCCTCTGGCCGGTGACGCTCGCCACGGCCCTGTCGTGGGGGTTGTTCCACCAGGCCGGCGCGGAGCACCGCTGGCTGGACTGGGTGCTGTCGGCGCTGATCATCTTCTTCGGCCTGATCCTGACGGGCCTGGCGCGCGACACCTACCGCGTGTTCGCCGAGTCGGTGCTGATCCGGCTGCAGCAGAACAAGAGCAACCAGCAGCTGCGGCAGGCGCTGTCGCAGGCGGAATCGGCGATGGCGGCGAAGACGCGTTTCCTCGCCTCCGCGAGCCACGACCTGCGCCAGCCGATGCACACGCTGTCGCTGTTCGGCGCGGCGCTGGACAAGCGTCCGCTCGACGACGAGGGCCGCGTCATCGTCACGCAGATGAACCTGGCGCTGCATTCGCTGTCCTCGCAGATGGACGCGCTGCTGGACATCTCCAAGCTCGACGCCAACGTCGTGCCGGTGAACAACCAGGTCTTCGCGCTGCAGCCCTGGCTGGGCCGGCTGCAGCGGGAGTTCCAGCCCGCCGCGCTGCGCAAGCACCTGCTGCTGCGCCTGGACTGCCCGCCGGAGGCCTGCGTCGAGAGCGATCCCGTGCTGCTGGAGCGCGTGGTGCGCAACCTGATCGACAACGCGCTCAAGTACACGGCGCGCGGCGAGGTGTCGATCGAGGTCCACCGCGGCCAGGACGAGGAAGTCTGGCGCCTGTCGGTGAGAGACACCGGCATGGGCATCCCGGAGCACGAGCAGCAGCGGATCTTCGACGAGTTCTACCAGGTCGGGAATCCGGAGCGCGACCGCGCCAAGGGCCTGGGCCTGGGCCTGTCGATCGTGACGCGGCTGGTGGACCTGCTGGACCTGCACCTGGCGCTGCGTTCGGCGCCGGGGCACGGCTCGAGCTTCATGCTCAACGTGACGGCCGCCGACATCGCGCAGGTGCGGCCCGGCGCCACGCCGACGCAGGGACCGGCGCTGCCGCCGATGCGCGTGCTCGTGATCGACGACGAGGAGCCGGTGCGGATCGCGATGCATGCGCTGCTGAGCGCGCACGGCTGCCAGGTGCTGCTGGCCGGCAGCACCCGCGAGGGCCTGCTCAAGAGCATGGGCCAGCAGCCCGACCTGCTGCTGACCGACTTCCGGCTGCGCGGCGGCGAGGACGGCATCAGCGCGGTGCGTTCGCTGCGAAGCGCGTTTCCGGGACTGCCCGCGCTGATCGTGAGCGGCGACACTGCGCCCGAGCGTTTGCGCGAGGCCCACGAGGCGGGCCTCACGTTGCTGCACAAGCCGGTCACCGAGGAGCTGCTCATCAACGCGATGCAAGCCGCGCTCGCCGAATATCGCAGGGAGGGTTTCGATGTCTCGACCGTTCGAGGAGGCGCCGAGAGTCCCCCTGACGCGACGACCCGCGTCTTGCCCGACCCATCGCGCGACGGACCGCCCGACAGACCGCCCGGCCCATCGCCCTCCGCATCGTCCGAAGGTCTCGGCGACGGCGGGCCGCCGCCGAGACCTGCCGGCACGCGCTGGCTGTCGCGACCCCTCGAGGACTGGATGGCCGCGCGACTGGCGGTCCCCGAGCCCGGCCCTGCGGTCGTGGACGTGCTGATCGTCGGCAGCGGTTACGGCGGCGCCGCGGCGGCGCATGCGCTCGCGGGACGGCGCGGCGACGACGGACGACGGCTTGCCGTGGTCGTGCTCGAGCGCGGGCGCGAGTACCTGCCCGGCGCCTTTCCCAGCCGCTTCGCCGATCTGCCCGGCCACGTGCGGGTGGCGCGTCCGGGCGTCGATGCGCCGATGGGCCGGCGCGAAGGGCTCTTCGACCTGCGCCTGGGACCGGACGTCTGCGTCGCGCTGGCCAACGGCCTGGGCGGCGGCTCGCTGATCAACGCCGGGGTGATGGAACGGCCCGATCCGGCGGTGTTCCGCGAGCCCGGCTGGCCGCAGGCCTTCCTGGACGAGGACATGACGCCCTGGTTCGAGCGCGCGGAGCGGCTGCTCGGCGTCCGTGACGGCCCTGGCGATGGCGACCGCGGCCACACGGTCGAGCGGTGGGACGCTGACGCCGGATTCAAGCCGCGCCGACTCGAGGCGCTGAAGGCGCTCGACCCGGCGCGCACCCGCGCGGCGCGGATCCAGGTCGCGATGGATGCCCACCCTCGCGGGGCGGCCGGGTGGTCGCACACGCCCTGCATCGCCTGCGGCGATTGCGCGACGGGCTGCAATCACGAGGCCAAGCAGTCGCTCGACACAGGCCTGCTGCTGCAGGCCTGGCGGCAGGGGGCGGAACTGGTCTGCGGCGCGAGCGTCGAAGCCGTGGCGGTCGTCCCGGGCGCCGGCTGGCGCGTCACGGTGCAACACACCGACGAGCTGCTGCGCCAGCGGCAGGGCGAGCCGTTCGAGGTGATCGCGCGCCGCGTGATCCTTGCCGCCGGCAGCCTGGGGTCGACGGAGATCCTGATGCGCTCGCGGGAGCGCGGGCTGACGCTGTCACGGATGCTGGGACAGGCCTTTTCAGCCAATGGCGACGTGATCGCCGTCGGTCACGGATGGCCCCGGACGGTCCACGCCGTCGCCGACGAGGATCAGCCGCCCGCGTCGCGTCAGGTCGGCCCGACGATCACCGGCGTCTGGGAGGCCGGTCCTGATCACGTCGTCGAGGACCTGGCGATCCCGGGCGCGTTGCGGCCGGTGTTCGAGGAGGGCTTCGCGATGGCGGCGACGCTGGACGCGTTGGCCCGGGCGAACGCCGGACCGCATGAGGAGCGCGCCGATTTCGACGACCCCTTCGCGGTCGGCGGCGCCGCGACCGAGCGGCAACTGCCGCTGGCGATCATCGGCCGCGACAGCGGGACGGGCCGGCTGGTCCGGCGCGACGGGTTCGAGGAGCCCGGCGGGCTGCAGGTCGACTGGCCCGGGCTGCGCGACGAGCCCGCGATCGCGCGCCGTCACGAAGCGCTGGCGCGGCACCTCCGCAGTCACGGCGCGCGCCTGCTGCGCAATCCGCTGTGGCAGCTGCTGCCGCCGGAGATGGCCTTCCTGACGAACGATGCCCGCGGGCCGATGCTCAGCGTGCATCCGCTGGGCGGCTGCGCGATGGGCGACCTCGGCAGCGACGGGGTCGTCGATGCGATCGGACGGGTGTTCTCCGGCGACGGCGAGGCCGTGCATGACGGGCTGGTCGTGCTGGACGGCGCCATCGTGCCGGGCTCGCTGGCGATCAATCCGGCATTGACGATCAGTGCGCTCGCGCAGCGGGCGCTGGACCGGCTGGCCGGCCTCTGGCAACTGGGCGCATCGTCGCCGGTGGCCCTGCGCCGGGAGGCGGTGCGCCCCGTCTTCCGCCGGCCCGTCGGGCCTGGACGGGGCGTGCCGTCATCGTCGAAGGCCGCCGGAAGCGTCGATACCAACAGCACGAACGGCACGAACAGCAAGCCCGGCCCCCATGGCCCCGCCGAGGCGACCGTGATCGAGGTGCGCGAGCGCCTTGGCGGCTTCGTGCGCTGGTCCGGGGCGCCGGGCTCGCCGGTGAAGTACGTGGAGTTCTGCATCGTCTACCGGCCCAAGGTGCTGGTGGACCTGCTGAGACCCGGTCCGGAGCGACGGCTGATCGTGGCGCCGGGCAGCCGACTGCGCGTTTTCGAGGCCCGCGAGCGGCGTCCCGGCGACTTCGAGGTCGTCGGCCCCCGACCGGGCGACGGGCGTCTCTGGGCGCACGAGGAGCGCGGCGACGAGCTTGCGCTGTTCACCGCGCCGCTGTCGGAGGGCGAGTTGACGCTGTTCCAGCGCGAGGCATCCGGATCGCTGCGTCGACACGCCCGCGGCCTGTGGGCCTGGGCCATCAACCGCGGCGTGCGCGATTCCTGGCAGGGGATGATCGATTGGGCGGGTCGCCGGTCGCCGCCCAAGGCGCCGGGCGAAGCGCGGGCAGGCCTGCGCGCGCGGGCCGTCAACGCCTGGCACCTCGCCGGCCACGCGGGCGAGGCGCGCCTGATGCGCTATCAGGTGCGCATCGCGCCGGAGGCCGATCTGCCCGGATGGGCCGCCGCCTTGCGCGACCAGCCGCTGCACGGCTGCAAGCGGATCAGCTACACGCGGCGGGGCAACCCCTGGACGCAGATGAGCCGCATGCGGCTGACACCGATCGCCGGCATGGCGCCGCCGCCGGGCGCGCGCGACATCGTCCTGACCCTGGACATGCACCACCTCGCCCGCGAGCGCCTGCCGCTGCTGCGCATCCGGCAGGCGCGCGACGTCCCCTCGGCGGCGCGGGATCTCGGCGCGCTGATCGCCTACCTTGCGCGGATGACGATCGGGCTGCATGCCTGGACCTTCCGCAAGCCCGACGAGGCGCCGCCGCGGCGCATCTCGCGCCTGCCGGGGGCGGTGCCCGGGCTGCCGGATCCCGTGGTGATCGAGATGGCCGCCGGCCGCTGGGGCGATGCGGGCGCGCAGCGCCAGGACCTCGACCGGCCGGCCCGCGAGGACGACGACCGGCCGGTGCTGATCCGTCTCACGCGTTACGGCCGCCCGGGCGGCGAGCCGGTGCTGATGATCCACGGCTACAGCGCCAGCGGCACGACCTTCGCGCATCACTCGGTGAAGCCCGGGCCGGCCAGGCTGCTGTGGGACGCGGGCTACGACGTCTGGGTGCTGGACATGCGCACCAGCGCCGGACTGCCGACGGCGACGCTGCCCTGGACCTTCGAGGAGTCCGCCTTCAACGACATCCCGCTGGCCGTCGACCGCGTGCTGCGCGAGACCGGCCGCGAGCGGCTGAACGTCTTCGCGCACTGCATGGGATCGGTGATGCTGCACATGGCCCTGCTGGAGCCGCGCGAGCAGCCCTGGGAGCGCCACTTCGCGCTGCGCGCGGCGCTCGGGCAACGGATCTCGAGGCTGGTCATCTCGCAGGTCACGCCGCTGATGGTGATGTCCCCGACCAACAGCCTGCGCGGCGTGCTGATGCAGTACCTGCGGCCCTACCTGCCGCTGGACGGCTACGCCTTCCGGCCGGCGGGCACGCCGACGCTGTTCGATCACCTGCTCGACCGGCTGCTCGCCAGCCTGCCGTATCCCGACGCGGAATTCGACCTGGAGAACCCGCCGCCCTGGCCGCCGTGGCGGATGCGGCGCACGCCCTGGACCGCGACGCGGCATCGCATGGATCTGCTGTACGGACGCGACTTCGCGATCGGCAACGTCGATCGGGCGGTGTTCGATTTCATCGACGATCACTTCGGCCCGCTGAACATGGACACGGTCGCGCAGGCGATCCACTTCGCGCGGTGCCACGAGATCACCGACTGGCAGGGCGCGAGCGTCTACCTCGACAGCCTCGCCAAGAGCCTGGCGCTGCTGGAGGCGTTCCCGGTGCTGTCGCTGCACGGCGAGGACAACGGGCTGTGCAGCGCCGACAGCGCCGAGCTGCTGAAGGACTACTACGACCAGGCCGCGCCGGGGCGCTATCGGTACCGGGTGATCGCCGGCCATGGGCATCAGGACTGCCTGATCGGCCGCCACGTCGCGACGCAGGTGTTCTCGCATGTGCTGGCCTTCCTCGCCGAGGAGCCGAAGCCATGAGCGCCTTCCACCGCGCGGCCCGGCGTGGGACCGCGGTCGACACGCTGCTGATCGGCGCGGAGGCGCCGGGGCATCGTGTCGAACGCGCGCCGCCGGAGGCCGGCCGCGTGCCGCTGCTCACGGCGCTGCGCCCGGAGCGCGGCTGGCCGCACTGGCTGGTGTGGGTGCCGATGCGCTGGTGCGGCGGATGGGCCTATGAACCCCTGCCGCTGCCCTGGCGGCTCGAGACCTTCGTGCCGCCCGGGGTGGGTCAGCCCGGCGCGCCGTGGCGGACCTCGCAGGCGGTGGAGGCCTTCCCGCCGTCGTCGCGCGTCTCGCCCCGGATGGCGGACGCGAAGGGCGCGGGCGGCGGCCATGGCAGCGATGAGGACGATGGACGCGAGGAACGCGATGAGCCCGGTGAACGCGGTGAACGTGATGGGGGCGAGAGGGACATCCGCGGTCTGCTGCTGGTGGCGCTGTACCTGGAGCCGCGCGCGCTCGCCATGGAGGGCGCGCATCGCGGCGTGATGCATGCGCTCGACGAGGAGGCGCTGCGGGCGCAGGTCGACGGCGCGCTCGCGCAGTTCCTCGATCTGCCGCCGCATCGCTGGGCGCATGGTTTCGTGCCGTCGCCGGACGACACCGGCGCGGGCGCCGACGGCAAGGACGATGCCGCAGGCGACGGCGTGTGCTTCGTGCTGGCGGCATGCCAGTACCCGCCGGGGCTGCTCGATGTGAGTCCGGGGTGGGAACTCGATGCGTCGCAGGCGGGGCCGGGTCTTGCGTCCCTGGCGCGGCTGCATCGGTTCACGCGCTCGACGGCACGGGGCCGGTCCTGCTCGCTCGTGCTGTTCGCCGGCGACCAGATCTATGCGGATGCCAGCGGGGGGCTGGCGGATTCCCGCAGCGGCATCGAGCGCTACGCGCGCGGCTACGGCGAGTTCAAGGCCGGTCCGGTGCGGCTGCTGCCGCCGACGGTGGCGCGCGTCGTGCACGGGATCGACGACCACGAGATCGTCGACAACTGGGAGCCGAGCCCCGGCGCCAGCCACGACGGCAACGGGCCGTGGTTCGACGTCGCGCGCCAGGCCGCCTGGGATCACCGATGGGACGCCGGCGCACGCATCGGCGGCCCGCAGCTGCTGTGGCACGACATCGACTGGCGCGGCGCGGCCTTCTTCATCGCCGACGCGCGCTGCGAGCGCGAGTCGCGCCGGGTCGCGAACTGGTCGAGCGCGCGCCTGTGGTCGACCGCGCAACGCGACGCGTTCGGCGCGTGGTTGTCCCGCGCCGAGGCGCGGCCGAAGTTCGTGATGAGCGGCTCGCTGCCGCTGCCGCGGCGCCGCACGACCGTGGAGCACGCGGCGAGCTGCCTGCGCTCCGACGCCTGGGACGGCTACCCGCACAGCCTGCACGAGCTGCTCGGGGCCGTGTGGCGGCATCGTGCGACGGGGCTGGTGTTCCTGTCGGGCGACGAGCACCGGTCGGGCTGGGTGAGCGCGGAGATCTCGGCGGTCGACGGCGGAGATCCGGCACCGGTCCGGATCCATTCGGTCCACAGTTCAGCGCTGTATGCGCCGTGGCCGTTCGCGATCACGGCCGCCGAGGAACTGGCCGCGCCCGATGCCTTCGAGTTCGACGGCCCGGACGGCCGGCGTCTGCGATGCGTGGTCGGCGCGTGGGCGGACCACCCGGGCGACGGCTTCGCGGTGCTCCGGGTGGCGGGCGACCGGATCGACCTGTGGTTCGATCGATCCGGTCCCTCCCCGGGCGCGCCGGAGGACACCGACGCGCCCGATGCTCAGCTGCTCGCGCAGGTGAAGCTGCCGGCCTGATCGGGATCGGCCGGCGCGCCGACGTACTTCGGCCAGGTCGGATAGCGGCAGAGCGGCCGGTGGGCCGTGCCGGCGGGCGAGGTGTCGGCGGCGGCCTTGGTCTGGCTGTTGCCGGCGACGATCTTGTCCGCGGGGTCGATGCCCTTCTCGACCCAGTCGCTGAGGATGCCCAGGCTGTCGAACACCGGGATGAACGGCCCGGTGTCGCCGTGGCCGTTGCCGGGGATCAGGTAGAAGCGGACCGCCGCGTCGATCTTCGCCTGTCCGTACCTGGCCACCAGGGCCTGGTAGTACTCGACCGACGAGTCGGTGCTCACCACCTCGTCGGCCGTGCCGTGGGTCCAGACGATGCGGCCGCCGCGCGCGAAGAAGCGGTCGAGGTCGGTGCTGGCGGCATCCGTCTGCGCCGAGACGTCGACGATGCGCTGCTGCCAGCTGCCCGGGTTCGCCGGGTCCACGCTGGTGGTGTTGAACGCGGCGTCGCGCGTGATGAAGAACTTCATCCACTGGTCGCCCGTCAGGTAGGCGTTGGGCGCGTTCGCCCGCGTGCCGGAGGTCACCGCGAGGTAGTTGGGCGCCTGCGGACCGGTGCCGTTGGGCCCGAAGTTCCGCGAGCTGGAATAGGGCGGCCCGAACACCATGCCCGCCATCAGGTTGTAGCCGCCGTAGCGCGTGACGTTGTTGGCCAACGGGTAGCTCAGCTGCAGCGGGCTGGCCATCGTGCGGACCGTCGCGATCTGCGGATCGGAGAGGCAGGTGTCGCCGCCGTCCGTGCCGTTGGGGCAGCGCAGGCTGGACAGCGTGGCATCGGCGCGCGCCTTGCAGGCCGGGAGGTTGGCGATGAGCCCGTCCTGCACGCCGTCCAGCGTGTCGCAGGAGGCCATCACGGCGTTCAGCAGCAGGGCGGTCTTGGCGGGATTCAGCCAGCCCGCGCCGCCGTTCTGGAAGATCGAGCGGCCCAGCTGGATGTTGGACAGCCGCAGGCCGGTGTAGTTCAGCGCCGGGCGGTTGATGAAGATGGCGTCGTAGCTGTCGGGCCAGTTCTGCGCCGCCGAGAGCGCGTCCCGGCCGCCGGTCGAGCTGCCGATGAAGTAGCTCTTCAGCGGGCCGTCGACCTGGTAGAGGCTGCGCACCAGCAGCCGGGCCACGTCCTGCGTCTTCTTCAGGCTCTGGCGGCCGTAGTTCCGCAGGGCCTCGTCGCTGGTGGCGAAGGAGCCGTTGGTGATGCCGCCGACGTGGCCGGAATCGTCGCCCAGCGTCACGTAGCCGCGCGTCAACGGGGTGGCCGTGTCGGCGCCGGCGAAGTTGGTCGGGTCCAGGCCGGTGATCAGCACGCCGTCGAAGCCGCCGCCGCCGTACTGGAGCATCTTGCCGTTCCAGGTCGCGGGCAGGTTGACCTCGAAGTTGATGACGGGGGCCGTCGGGTCGACCGGCTTGATGCGGCCGAGCACCTTGCAGAAGCTGCCGTTGAGGTTGCCGGCGGCGTCCGCCGCGATCAGGGTCGCCGAGGCGATCTCGGCGCCGGAGGACGGCAGGCTGATCTGCGCGGCGGTGGCCGTGAAAGCGGCGGCCGCGCTGCACGACTGTGCGGTGATCACCGCAGGCTTGAACGGCGGCGTGACATCGGCCTCGTCGTCGCCACTGCCGCAGGCCGTCAGCAGCAACGCCAAGGTCACCGGCGTCGCGGCGAAGAGGGCGGGGATCCGGGTGGAAAAGCGGGTGGGAAAACGGGCTGGCGTGTTGGCTGGAATGCCGCTGGGCACGAGGGAGGACAGGAGCCCGACCTGATGGTCCGGCGCTCTCGAATCTGGCATGGAAGTCTCCGGTTCTTGTTCCCGTGGAGGACACGGTGAGTCCATCGTGGGCAGACCGGGCGAAGACGTCAAATATCTCGGAATAGAGAAATGCATATGCATTTCGTATGGACATCGCCGCTCGCCCGATCCTGCCCGGACCCGCCTGACGGGGGCGTGCCGCCGCGGCAGGGGCGTCGTTCTTCACATGCGACACTGCCGGATGAACGAAATCGAGCTCCGTTTCCAGATCCCCGCATCGCAGTGGCCCGTGGTGCGTCGCTGGGTCGAGGGGACCGGCAAGTCCGTCGCGACGCAGGAGCGCCTGCAGGCCTCGTACTTCGATACGGCCGGGCGCGACCTCGCGCAGGCCGGCTTCGCGCTGCGGCTGCGTCGCGAAGGCGAGGTCTGGGTCCAGACGCTCAAGGGCGCCGCGCCCGACGGCATGACCCGCCTCGAACACAACGTGCCGCTCGGCGCGGACCTTCCCACGCTCGATGTCGCGCGGCACGCCGGGCATCCCGCCGGACAGGCGCTGCAGGCCTTGCTCGCCACCCTGCCCGAAGGCGCGTTGCAGGCGCTGTTCCGCACCGACATCACGCGCCTGACGCGCGCGCTGCGCACGCCGCACGGCACGGTCGAACTCGCGCTCGACCAGGGCGCGCTGCTGGCGGGGAGGGTGACTCGCTGCGCAGCACGCCGGTCGCCGAACTCGAGATCGAACTGAAGAGCGGCGAAGCCCGCGCCGTGCTCGAGACCGCGCGGCAATGGGCCATCGAACGCTTCGGGCTGTCGCTGGAACTGCGCACCAAGGCGCTGCGCGGCGATCTGCTCGCGCGCAACCTGGACGCGGCGCCGGTCGCCGAGTCGCACGCGATCCACTGGACCGGCGACATGACCCGCGACGACGCGCTCCACGTGCTGCTGCGCGAGTGCCTGGAACCGATCGTCGGCAATGCCTCGCAGATCGCCAGCGGGCGCCATCGGCCCGAGCACCTGCACCAGATGCGCGTCGGGCTTCGCCGCCTGCGCGCCGGGCTCCGCCTGCTGGCGTCGGAGGACGACATCGCCCTCCAGGCGCTGGCCGACGGCGCCGGACAGCTCTCGCGCCGGCTCACCGCCGCGCGCGACGCGGATGCGCAGGCCGAAGCCGGCTGGCGCCTCGGGATGCTCGCCGCGTGGCGCGTCGAACGTCCGTCCGCCGCCTCCGAGGCGCCGTCCACGACCCCGATCGATGTCGCCGGCCTGCTGCTCACGCCGGACATCCAGGGCTGGATGCTCGCTCTCATCGGCTGGCTGGCGCGGCCCGCGGCGACGCACGCGCCCGAGGAGGCGCAAGGACTGGCCCTTGTCCACCGGCACCTCGCGCAATGGCGTGCCGGGACGGACAAGCAGGTCCGGCGCTTCGACCGCCTCGACGTCGAGGGGCGGCATCACCTGCGCCGCCGGCTGAGACGCCTGCGGCTGGCGATGGAACTGACCTTCGCCGTGCCCGGCGGGGAGGCGGGCGGCAAGCTGTCCCGCAAGGAGATCGAGGCCCGGGCCCGGCAGCTCGCCCGTGTCCACGAGGCCGCGCAGCGGCTCGGCGCGCTCAACGATCTCGAGGTCGGCCTGTCGCAGGCGCGCGAACAGCTGGCACTGGCGATGGCGCGCGGCGACGTGCCGGCGGCGGCCCAGGCCGGCTTCTCGCTGGGATGGCTGAGGCCGCGTCAGAAGCAGGCGCTGGACAAGGCGGCCAAGGCCGTGAAGGCCGTCAGGCTTTCGGGCGGCGGCCATGCGCCGAAACGCGCCAGGGCTTCGAAGCGCCGCAAGCCGGACTGAAGCACTTCGGCCGGCTGACTTCACTGAGGAGCGCGCCCACAGCCTCATGCCGAGGCGATGGGACGCACCCCTCATTTCAGTCACTGCGAGGCCCCCAATGCCGCTGATCCATTCCCTGCCTTTCAACGAACCCTCGTCGCGCCCCGGCGACGATGTCCCGGACCGCGCCCGGATCCCCGGGCTGCTGGCCGTGGCGGTCGATCCCGCCCGGCTCCGCGCCACCCAGGCCTTGGCCGCCCGCAGATTCCTGAACCCGGACGGCGAGGTCTACCCGGCCGACGGCTGCGCGCTCACGCTGACCTTGCTGATGCGGGAAGCCGGCTTCGCGGTGCACGAGCTCTGCTGGGCGATCGACGTGCCGGCCATGCTGCTGGCGCGCGGCTGGATCGAGGTGCCGCCCGGCGACCAGCGCGCCGGGGACATCGGCAGCACCTGCCGCGAGCACCAGCACCACGGCGAGGACCACGTCTTCCTGGTGGTCCGTTGCGTGAACCAGGACGAGATGATCGTCGTCGACAACCAGGCCGACCATCCGCACTTCCGCTGGGCGAGCGCGCAGGGCGGCCGGACGCCGACGGTCATGTTCTACCGCGCGCCCGGCGCGCCGGGTTGATCGCTGGCGGCGGCGGCCTTCAGGCGTCGCCGCCGAGGTGGCGTGCCGCGCCGAGCATCTCGTGGACGTCGTGCGCCATCACCGCGAGGAAGGCGGCCAGGCCCAGGTAATACGCGGCGTACTCCCACTTCACGCGGGCGGGGACGGCGTAGTAGGTCTGCGCCTCCTCGCTGTCGGCGCGGTACTTCCATGCCTTCATCAGCTGCGGCGCGGCCAGCAGCGCGATCAGCAGCAGCATCGGGCTGGGACGGTACAGGAACAGCCCGACCATGATGGGCACGCCGGCGAACCAGATCCGCGGCGACAGCACCGCCGTGATCCGGCCGCCGTCGAAAGGCAACATCGGGATCAGGTTGAACAGGTTCAGGAAGAAGCCGGCATACGAGATCGCGAGCAGCCAGTCGATGTTCCAGCTCCGCGCCATCAGGTAGCACCCGGTGGCCGCGACGGCGCCCAACAGCGGACCGCCCAGGCCCACGAAGGCCTCGGTTTCAGCATCGTGCGGCATCTTCTCCAGCGAGGTCCATGCGCCGATGAACGGGATCAGCATCGGGAGGCCCGCCGGCAGCCCCCGGTGACGGGCCGCGAAGAAGTGGCCCAGCTCATGGATCACGATCATCGCGACGAAGCCGACCGCATAGCGCCAGCCATACAGGGTGGCGTACAGCAGCACCGACAGCAGCATCGTGCCCCCGCTGAGCAGCAGTTTGCTCAGCTTCACGCCGGAGAACAGCAGGAACAGGAGTTTGGCCATGGCCTCAGGACTCCGCGGACTCGCTCTTCTTGCGGCCGAAGAACTTCATGATCGCGCCGCCGAAGCCGACCACCGCCAGCAGGATGATCTTGGCGAACTTCAGGAAGAACGCGCCGATCACCGCCAGCAGGCCCAGCTTCTTCGCGCCGACGCCCAGCACCAGCGCGGCCAGGCCGTACTCGGCGACCTTGTCGGTGCTGCTGTTGAAGTCGGCGTAGCGCTTGCCGTCGTTGAACTCCAGCGCGCCCAGCAGCTGCTGCGCATCGCCCTTGTACTTCGGCAGCTCGTCCAGGCCGGTCACCAGGTTCAGGCTCATGTAGCCGTCGCGACCCAGCGCGTAGGTGTTGTAGTTGACGCCCTGCGGCTCGTTGGCGGGCGCGCCGACCTCGCGCGACTTCATCGCCCACACCAGCCGGTGCGAATCCGCCGCGTAGGTCGGTTCCTGCGCCCAGCCGGTGATCTCCAGCGCGCGGCCGCCCATCTTCTTGCGCTCGTCGTTGCTGGCCTCGGTGCCTTCCTTGAAGCTCTTCAGCATGTCGGCGGCGTCCCAGTGCTTGGCATCGTCGTCCTTGATGTAGCCGGACTTCTCGAAACGCAGCGTCGCGAACCAGTCGGCGTCGCCGCGCGGGAACACCACGCCTTCCAGGTCGCTGTAGTCGCCGGGGTTGCCCATGGCGTGCATCAGCTTGGCGGCATGCGGCTGCGGGATGTAGACCTTGCCCTCGGGCAGGTGCAGCACGGCCTGGCTGGACAGCTTCACGTCCTGCGGCCCCTTCACGATGTCGTTCTGCGCGGCGGCGAGGACCTGGGCGAACTCGCTCTGGCCGGACTGTGCCGAGGCGGGCGCGGCGGCGATGAACAGGGCGCCGAGCAGCGCGCCGACAAAGGCCCGCAACGTGCGGGCGAAGGGGGTGGTGGTCATGGGATTCCCTCGAAACGGTGTGTCGAACCTGGCCTCTGACGGGCCGAAGGGTGCGAGTCTATCGATGCGACCCGTCGGGAAATCCGCACTTCCCCATCCGGGGGCATCAAAAAGCCAGCGCAGTGACCAAAGACATACAGCCCGCCCGGAGCCCCGGGACGGGCTGTATCGATCGATCGCCAAGGCCCGCAGACAGCGAGCGGGAGAGCCCCCGCGGGCAGCGAGCGGGAGTGGGGCCGGAGTAGGGCTTGGGGTCCCTGGAGGGGCGCCCCATGCCCTGCGGAGAGCCCGCGCCTGGCCTTCCGTCAGCAGCGGCCGTGGCGTGTCAGGCCAACTCGCCCCACTGCTTCGACAGCTGGTCCCACTTCAGGCGCGCCGCCTTCAGGTGGCGCTCCTTGACGTGGCCGTAGCCGCGGATGTCTTCCGGGATGCGGGCCAGCTCGACGGCGGTCGACAGACGTTCGGTGGTGAGACCCTTGGCCAGGATGGTGTCGATCGTCGCGCGGTAGTCGACGATCAACTGACGTTCCGACTTGCGTTCCTCGGTGTGGCCGAACGGATCGAAGGCCGTGCCGCGCAGGCCCTTCATCTTGGCCAGCATGCCCATCGCCGGACGGACCCAGCTGCCGAAGGGGCGCTTCTGCAGATGGCCGTGGTCATCCTTCTTGGCGAGCATCGGCGGTGCCAGGTGATGCACGACCTTGAAGTCGCCTTCGAACTGGCCCTTGATCTTGTCGAGGAACTTGGTGTCCGTGTGCAGGCGGGCGACCTCGTACTCGTCCTTGTAGGCCATCAGCTTGAACAGGTAGCGGGCGACGGCCTCGGTCAGGCGCGTCCCACCGACCGGGGCTTCCGCCTGACGGACCTTCTCGACGAAGGCGCGGTACTGCTCGGCGTAGGCGGCGTTCTGGTAGTCGGTCAGGAACTCGACGCGCTTGGCGATCAGCTCGTCCACGCCCTGGCGCTTGACGAAGTTGATGACCTGCTGCGCCGCGAACAGCGACTGCACCGCCGCCAGGTCGTGCGCGCAGCGACGGCCCCATTCGAACGCGGCCTTGTTGTTGTCGACCTGCACGCCGTTGAGCTCGATCGCGCGCATCAGCGCGGCGTGGCTCAGCGGCACGCGGCCCTTCTGCCACGAGAAGCCCAGCATCAGCGGGTTGGTGTACAGCGAGTCGCCCAGCAGCTTCACCGCGACCTCTTCCGCGTCGAACATGCCCAGGTGCGAGGCGCCCACGGCCTTCTGCACGGCGGCCTCGCAGGCGGCGCCGGGGAAGGACCAGTTGGCGTCGTTGACCAGCGTGGCGGTCGGCGAGCCGTGCGTGTTCAGCGCGACGAAGCTGCGGCCTTCGCGCATCACGGCCAGCGTCGTCTTGTTGGCGGCGACGATGGAATCGCAGGCGATGACCAGGTCGGCCTCCGCGGTGCCGACCTTGGTGCAGTGGATCGCGTCCGGCGTGTTGGCGATCTGGATGTGGCTCCAGGTCGCGCCGCCCTTCTGCGCCAGACCGGCCGCGTCCTGCGTGATCACGCCCTTGCCTTCCAGATGCGCGGCCATGCCGAGCAGTTGGCCGATGGTGATCACGCCGGTGCCGCCGACGCCGGCCACGACGATGCCCCAGGCCTCGACCGCGTTCGGGATCGACGGCTGCGGGATCACCGGCAGCGACGCGTCGAACGGGCTGACGCGCTTGTCCTTCTTCGGCTTCTTCAGCTCGCCGCCTTCGATGGTGACGAAGCTCGGGCAGAAGCCCTTCACGCACGAGAAGTCCTTGTTGCACGTGTTCTGGTTGATCTGGCGCTTGCGACCGAACTCGGTCTCCAGCGGCTCGACCGACAGGCAGTTCGACTGCACCGAGCAGTCGCCGCAGCCTTCGCAGACCAGCTCGTTGATGACGGTGCGCTTGGCCGGGTCGACCAGCTTGCCGCGCTTGCGGCGGCGGCGCTTCTCGGTCGCGCAGGTCTGGTCGTAGATGATGACCGAGGTGCCGATGATCTCGCGGAACTGGCGCTGCAGCGCGTCCAGCTCGTCGCGGTGATGCACCGTCACGCCGGGCGCCAACGGCTTGCCGTCGTACTTCTCGGGCTCGTCGGTGACGATGATCAGCTTGGCCACGCCTTCGCTGACCAGGCTGTTCATGATCTGCGTGACGCTGTGGCCTTCAGGGCGCTCGCCGACCTGCTGGCCGCCGGTCATCGCGACCGCGTCGTTGTAGAGCACCTTGTAGGTGATGTTCACGCCCGCGGCGATGGACTGGCGGATCGCCAGGATGCCGCTGTGGAAGTAGGTGCCGTCGCCGAGGTTGCTGAAGATGTGCTTCTCGTCGGTGAACGGCGCCTGGCCGACCCAGGGCACGCCCTCGCCGCCCATCTGGGTGAAGGTCGCGGTGTTGCGGCCCGGCATCCAGGTGACCATGTAGTGGCAGCCGATGCCGCCCACGGCGCGCGAGCCGTCCGGCACGCGCGTGCTCGTGTTGTGCGGGCAGCCGGAGCAGAACCACGGCGTGCGGTCGGCGCCGCCAGCGGTCTTCTCCTCGCTCTTGAGCGATTGTTCCTTGGCGTCGATCAGCGCGACGCGGGCGTCCAGGCGCGCGGCGGTGTCGGCGTCCACGCCCAGCTTCTTCAGCCGCTTGGCGATGGCGCGCGCAATGATGGCCGGCGTCAGGTCGGCCTGCGGGCGCAGCAGCCAGTTGCTGCTCGGGTTCGGGTGGCTCCACTCGCCGCCGCTGCGGTCGCCGTCGGTCTCGTCGAACTTGCCGAGCACGTTCGGGCGCACGTCGGGGCGCCAGTTGTACAGCTCTTCCTTGAGCTGGTACTCGATCATCTGGCGCTTCTCCTCGATGACGAGGATCTCCTGCAGCCCGGTGGCGAAGTCGCGGGTGATGGTCGCTTCCAGCGGCCACACCACGTTGACCTTGTGCAGCCGGATGCCCAGGCGGCGGCAGCTGTCGTCGTCCAGTCCCAGGTCGTGCAGTGCCTGGCGGGTGTCGTTCCAGGCCTTGCCCGACGCGATCAGGCCGATGCGGTCATGCGGCGTCGCGATGACGTTGTGGTTGAGCTTGTTGGCGCGCACGTAGGCGAGGGCGGCGTACCACTTGTGGTCCATCATCCGCGCTTCCTGATCGAGCGGCGGATCGGGCCAGCGGATGTGCAGGCCGCCCGGGGGCATCTGGAAGTCTTCGGGCATCAGGATCTCGACGCGGTCGGGATCGACGCTGACGCTGCTGGACGATTCGACGATCTCCTGGATCGTCTTCATGCCCGACCACAGCCCGGAGAAGCGGCTCATCGCGAAGGCGTGCAGGCCCATGTCCAGGATCTCCTGGACGCTGCTCGGGAAGAACACCGGGAAGCCGACGGCCTTGAAGACGTGGTCGCTCTGGTGGGCGGCGGTGGAGCTCTTGGCGATGTGGTCGTCCGCGGCGATGGCGATCACGCCGCCGTGCTTGGACGTGCCGGCCATGTTGGCGTGCTTGAACACGTCGATGGAGCGGTCCACGCCGGGGCCCTTGCCGTACCACATGCCGAAGACGCCGTCGAACTTCGCCTTCTCGGGGAAGAGTGCGAGCTGCTGGGTGCCCCAGACGGCGGTGGCGCCGAGTTCCTCGTTGACGCCGGGCTGGAAGACGATGTGCTGCTTGGCGAGGTGCTTCTTCGCGGCCATCAGGGCCTGGTCGTAGCCGCCCAGCGGGGAGCCGCGGTAGCCGGAGATGAAGCCGGCGGTGTTGAGGCCGGCGATGGCGTCGCGGGTGCGTTGCAGCATCGGCAGGCGGACCAGCGCCTGGACGCCGCTCATGAAGGCGCGGCCCTCGTCGAGTGCGTACTTGTCATCCAGCGTGACCTTCTCGAGGGCGCGCAGGATGTGTTCGGGCAAGGGGGCGTTCATGCGGGGAGTCTCCTGATGGGTGGCTGACTTCCGGTCCCCGCTTGTGGCGAGGCCGTGTGCCTTGGCTGCCGTCGCGCCAAGTATGGCGGCGCGCGGAAAACGCAGAGAACAGTGTAGGAAACAACGCCCGGCGAGTGTTTGCTAGTTCTGCGCCGGGGACTATCGTTTGAGCAAGAATCTTTCCCGGAATGACGAAAGGGATTCGAATGGCATCGAAAAACGGAGCATCAGGGAAAACCATGAGGGCGGCGACGGGTTCCGCGGGCGGCGACGAGGGGGTCGATCGGGGCACCGATCGTGGTGATGACGCGGGCGGTTCCGGTGCTCCGGCAAGCGGCGAACTCGACCGGTATCACGTGGCGATCCTGGCGGAGCTGCAGCGGGAGGCGCGGCTGTCCAACGCGGAGCTGGCGACGCGGATCGGGCTGTCGCCGGCGCCGACCTGGCGGCGGGTGCGGTGGCTGGAGGAGCAGGGCTTCATCACCGGCTACCGCGCCGAGATCGACCGGCGCCGTCTCGGCCTGGGCGTGCTGGCCTTCGTCCGCGTGGATGCGGATCGCAACAACGGCGCGGCGACCAAGCAGCTGGAGGAGGCGATCCGGCAACTGCCGGAGGTGATCGCCTGCCACTACATCAGCGGTGCCGGGACCTTCGAGCTGGAGGTGATGGCGACCGACCTCGATGCGTTCAGCCGGTTCTCGATCGACACGCTGCTGAACCTGCCGAACGTGAAGGACATCCACACCAGCTTCTCGCTCGGGGAGGTGAAGGCAGGCGGGGCGTTGCCGCTGGGGCATTTGAAGCCGAAAGGGTGAGGGCCCGCTTGCTGTACCGGTCGCACTCCCGACCCCCTGTACCGGGTCAGCGGAGAGCCCCGCTGGCATAGTCGACGATCCCCCTCGCTCCCCGGCCGCCATGACGCTACCGCTCCGACATTTCCTGCTCGCGCTGTCCGTGGTCGCCATCTGGGGGAGCAACTTCGTCGTGATCCGCTGGGGCCTGAACGCGTTCCCGCCGCTGCTGTTCGCGGCGCTGCGGTTCACCTTCGCCGCGCTGCCCGCGATGCTGCTGTTGCCGCGACCCAAGGTCGGCTGGCGCAACCTCGCTGCCTACGGCGCCTTCGTCGGTGTCGGCCAGTTCGCGCTGCTCTATCTCGCGATGCGCTCGCAAATCTCGCCGGGGCTCGCCTCGCTCGTGATCCAGACGCAGGTCTTCTTCACGCTGCTGCTCGCCATGCGCATGAGCGGCGAACGCGTCCAGGGCTTCCAGTGGCTCGCGCTGATCACGGCGGCCGCAGGCATCGGCGTCATCGCGTCGCACACCGACGGCACGACCACCGTTCTCGGCCTCGGGATGGTGCTGCTGGCCGCGCTCTGCTGGTCCAGCGGCAACATCGTCGGCAAGCGCGCCGGCGCCGTGAACATGCTGGGCTACGTGGTCTGGAGCAGCGCCTTCGCCGCACCCGCGCTGTTCGCGCTGTCGTTCGTCGTCGAAGGCCCCGCGCAGATGGGCGAGGCGATCCAGAGCGCCAGCCTCGGCGCATGGGGTGCGGTGCTCTGGCAGTCGGTCGGCAACACGCTCTTCGGCTATGGCGCGTGGAGCTTCCTCCTGTCGCGCCATCCGGCCGCGACCATCGTCCCGATGGCGCTGCTGGTGCCCGTGTTCGGCATGAGCTGCTCGGCGCTGCTGCTCGGCGAAGGCCTGCCGCCGTGGAAGCTGATGGCCGCGGCGCTCGTGATCAGCGGACTCGCGATCAACCTGCTGTGGCCGCACCTGCGCGGCGTGCTGCGGGCCGCGAAGGCGTGACATGCGCATTGCCATGCGCTTCGGCAGGCCAAGGGGCATGGACGCGCACCGTCGGCTAGCCAGTGCCTTTGGCGCCGTGGCACTGGCGCTGCTCGGTGCACTCGCGCCGCTTGGCGCGGATGCTCAGTTCGTCCCGCCGGAAAAGGGCAAGGCTTCCCCGACGATTCCTTCCGTGCGCGACCAGGAGATCGCCCAGTGCCTTCCCGGCGAAGTGCAGACCTGGGGCGACGGCCGCGATCGTGCGATCGCGACGCGCTCGTTGCGATTCGCCTATCGCCACGACAACGCGCCGCCGTGGTTCAGCGAACCGCAGGTGATGGCGCTGGTGAAACGCTCCGCCGAGGCCTGGTCGGCCTGCGGGCTGAGGCTCGCCGTCATCGCCGTGCCCAGCGGTCAGGTGCCGCCCGAGGACGCCATCCAGATCCTCTGGAGCGACGTCGGCAGCCGTGGCCAGTTCGCGCTGGCCAACGTGACCGCGCGCAGCCTGTCGATCGGTCCCGGCCTCTTCGCGCTGCTGCGCGAGCGTAACCCCAAGCACCCGGCGGACCATACGCTGCAGATGGTGCTCTCGCACGAGATGGGCCACTTCCTGGGCCTGATGGCGCATTCGAAGCGCTGCGTCGACACGATGTCCTACTACGACAACGGCAAGGGCGAGCGCTGCGCACTGCGAGATCCGAAGAGCTGGGGCAGCGTCGTCGAATACCGCTCGATGCTGCCCACCGCCTGCGACATCGACCGCTGCAGAGCGTTGAACAAGTGACGCCCTGATTGACGTCCTCGCGGCGTATGCTGATGCGATGAACTCGAATCGCCGCCTCGTCGTTCTTGCCTTCGCCGCGCTCGGCGTCGGCGCCTCCGTGATGACGTCGGCCCACGCGCAGGGGCCGAAGCAGAACCTGCAGGTCGAGATGCGCTGGGTCGAGTCCGAACTCAGCGGTTCCACGGTCGCCGGCATCCGCGATGGCAGCACCGTCGTGAGCACCGGCGGCAGCGTATCGGCGCGCGGCGGCGTGGCGCTCTCCACCGAGAACCGTGAGCAGCGCCAGCAGCTGTTCCCGCGCCTGCTGGTGCTCAACGGCTCGCAGGCCTCGTTCACGATGACGGAGTCGACGCCGATCCAATGGGTCGACGTCGCGATGGATCGCCAGCAGGGCGAGCGCGACCGCGTGGTCGTCGTGCCACGCCAGGGCATGGCCGAGCGCGTTCGCGGCATCGTCGTCCGACCGAAATGGCCGGGCGGGCGCAGCCCGGTGGATGTCGAGGTCCGAGCCTCGGACCAGGCGCAGATGCCGCAGGGCGGCGCCTACGGCACCTCGCTGCCCGACGGTCAGCAGCGCCCGAGCACCGATGTCCTCAGCACCGTCCAGGCACCGCTGGGCATCTGGGTCACGATCGCGCGGACGGGCAGCGTGACCTCGAGCGCCAACCGCAATACCTACAGCACGCGGGACGCGGAGGTGCAGAAGCTTCGGGAGTTGCAGCTCCGGGTCGACGTGGCGCCATAAAGCGAAGTGGCTCCATAAAGGTTTCTCCGAGGCTGTTGCATCGGTCGAATTGGTATTTGACTGGTGTTAATTTTCGGCGTGATCCGCTAAGCTGCGGCGTCCATTGGAGGCCCCGCATGTCCGTTCGCGTCCTGTCCCGTATCCCGAGCCTGCTGACCGCCGCGATTGGCGTGCTCGGCGCGATGGCCGCCTCGGCCGCCATTGCCGCGACGCCCGCCGCCGATGCGAAGGCCGATCAGAAAACGGAAGCGCCGGGTTACCCGCTCTTCGGCGCCAAGCCGGTCGAGTTCGAGCGCACCGGCGGGAAGATCGTCGGGATCTACGTGCCCAACTGGGAACCGGTCGAACTGATCGAGCGCGTGCCCCCGCAAAACCTGACCCACGTGCTCTACGCCTTCCTGCGCCTGTGCGGCCCCGGGCAGCTGGAGAAGGACGCCGCCAAGTGCGTCGGCAAGAAGGATTTCGAGATCGGTACCGGCCCGATCGATGCGCGCTTCAACACCGCGTTCCAGCGCTACAAGCAGCGCGCACCGCATCTGAAGATCGTGGCGTCGGTGGGCGGCTGGGGCGGGTCGGATCCGATCTTCCATCTGGTCGGTGATCCGGCCAGGCGCGCGGTGTTCGCGGCCTCGGCGCAGCAGTTCCTGCGCGATCACCCGGCCTTCGACGGCATCGACATCGACTGGGAGCATCCGGGCAACAACGGCGCGGCCAACGGCGTGCAGCTCGGCAGTCCGCAGGACGGCCAGTCCTATGCGGAACTGATGGCCGACCTCCGCAAGGCGCTTGACGCGCTGACGGCAGAGACCGGCCGTCCCTACCTGCTGACGACGGCCGTCAATCCGATGGAGTCGATCGTCGGCAAGATCAACTTCAAGGACGCGTCCAAGCCGCTGGATCTCGTCTTCATGATGACCTACGACTTCTACGGCATGTGGTCGCCGGTCGCGGGGCATCACACGACGCTGCGCTCGTCGTCGCCGCAGGCGGACGACAGCCTGGCGCGCGCGGTGGCCAACCTGGAGAAGGCCGGCGTGCCCCGTTCGAAGCTGGTGGCCGGCGTGGCGATGTACGGCCGCGGCTTCACCGGCGTGGGCGAGGCGAAGGCGGGCGCCGCGAAGACCGGCGCCTATCCGGGCGCCGAGGGCGCGCAGGGCTATCGCGAGATGGCCGGCCGCATCCTCGACGCGACGGGCAAGGGCCGCGCGGGGTACCAGTCCGTCTGGGATCCGGTGACGCAGTCGTGGTCGCTGTTCAATCCGAAGCAGAAGCTCTGGATGGGCTATGACGATCCGCGCGCCGTGCTCGCCAAGGGCCGGTTCGCGCGCGACCAGGGCCTGGCGGGCGTCTTCGCCTGGGAACTCAGCCAGGACAACGGGGACCTGCTCAATGCGATGAACCGGGGCGTCGGCAACGTGCCGCTGGACACGCAGAAAGAACCGCGCCGGTAACTCGCGCTTCGTTCCTTCGGACCTACGATCGCGGGCATGACTGCCTCCACCGCTTCCGCCCCCTTTCCCGGTTCTGCGACGGCGACTGCCGCCCCCGCACGCCTGCGCATCGCCCTGATCGCCCATGACGGCAAGAAGGACGAGATGGTGATGCTCGCGACCGAGTTCGCCGGCTTCCTCGGTGGCTGCGAGCTGGTGGCGACCGGCACGACCGGCTCGCGCCTGACGGCGGAGGTCGGCCTGACGGTCGAGCGGATGCTGTCCGGGCCGCACGGCGGCGACCTGCAGATCGGCGCGCGGCTGGCGGTCGGCCTGATCGACGCGGTCGTCTTCCTGCGCGATCCGATGACGCCCCAGCCGCATGAACCCGACATCAACGCGCTGGTCCGGGCCTGCGACGTCCACAACGTCGCCTGCGCCACCAACGTCACCAGCAGCCGGCTGATGCTGCGCTCGCTGCAGGTGCTCGGCACGGGCGGCGGCCGGGAGTAGAGTCGTCCCGGTCGAGGCCGAGGTCCCGCCGAGGACCCGGTGAACGACCAAGGAGACTCCGATGCAACGACGTTCCCTGATCGCCACGGCGGCAGCGATGCCTGCCCTCGCCGCGCTGCCGGCCCGTGCACAGACCCGTCCTCAGATGATTGCAGCCGAACAGTACTGGTTCATCTTCCTGGAGACCGGCAAGCCGGTGCCCGACGACAAGGCCGCCGTCGCGGCGATGCAGACCGGGCACCTCGACAACTTCAAGCGGCTCTTCGCCGACGAGAAGCTCTTCGCGGCCGGACCGCTGCGCGATCGCTTTGAAGCAGAAGCGCGGCATCGTCGTGGTCAAGGCGCCCAACCGGCAGATCCTGCTGAGCTACTTCGAGCCCGACCAGTACATCCGCGAGGGCTACATGGTCGTCAACGCCCAGCCGGCGACGGTGCACCAGGCGCTGCACCACACCGGCATCGATCCCGACGGCATCGAGGAGAACCGCATCGTGCTGTTCAGCCGCGCGGAGGCGAAGGACAAGGACGCGGTCCCGATCTTCCTGCAGCGCGCGCTCGACGAGGGCGTCGTCGGGGCCTGGTACTCATTGGAGGACGGGCCGATCGGCGAGGTGGTGTTCTCGCGCGGCACCGATGAGACGGCGCTGCGCAAGACCATGGCCGAATACCCCGGGCTCTCGGATCAGCGAGCGACGATGAAGATCTGGGGACAGTGGTTGGGGAAGGGCGTGCTGCGGTAGTTCCAACCGCTGCTCATTTGGTCAACATACTGACCAAACGCCGAAGCGTTGGTCAATACGCTGACCAATTCAGCGCGCCAGCGGCAACGGATAACTCGCCAGGCTCGCGTGGCCCGACCTCGACACCGCCTGCACGCCGAAGATCAGGTTGTCCTTGGACAACGGCAGCGTGACCTTGGTGACGTTGCCGACCTCCTTCGCGCCTTCCCACGTCTGCGATTCGCTGCGGCGCCAGACGACGCGATAACCCGCCAGTTCCGGATCGACGTTCGCGGTCCACAGCAGCGTCGTGTCGTTGGTCAGCTCGCGCGCATCGATGCGCGCGCCCTTCACCGGCGACGGCGCCCACGCCAGTGTCGCCAGGCCCGCGAGATTCACGCGCGCCACGTCGGCCACGTAGCCGAAGTCGACGAACTCCGGCAGGTCGCCGTAGACGACGCCGCCCTCGGTGCGCAGGTTCTGGTGCTGGTGGCGGAAGTCCTCGAAGGGCTCGGTGAAGCGCACGGCCGCGTAGCCGCGCTCCAGGAAGGGCAGGTGGTCGCCGCCGCGCAGGTAGCGGTCCCTACGCTGGATCAGGTCGATGTGGAAGTCCGGCAGGTAGCGCTCGCCCTCGGCCTTCAGGTGACGGCCGAACTGCTGCGTCGGCAGTTCCTCGCCGCCGCCGGCCACGGCCAGCGGCTGCAACTGCGCGCGGATCGCCGCGTTGGTCTTGACCTCATCCTCGTTGGCGGGACTGTTGGCGTTCACGTTCACCAGCAGGCGCAGCAGCGGATCGAAGCCGTCGGCGAACAGGCGCAGCCGTTTCGGGTCGTGCTCGCCCTTGTCGCCCCGCGAGCTGCCGACGATGTCGTTGGTGATCATCCCCTCGACGTTCAGCCCTTGTGTACGGGCGCGCCGGGCCCAGTGGCGGGCGCCGAGCAGGCCCTGCTCCTCGCCCGGAACGGCCATGAACACGAGCGTCGCGTCGAAGCGCTGCTTCGCCGCGGCGCAGGCCATCTCCATGACGGCGGCCGTGCCGGAGGCGTCGTCGTTGGCACCGGGCGCCTCGCCCTTCGCGTCCATCACGTCGCTGTTGCGCGAGTCGTAGTGCCCGCTGACCACGAGGATGCGTTCACGCGGCGTGCCCGCCGACGCGCCGGGCAGCGTGGCCACGACGTTCACCAGCTCCGTCGGCGCCGAGAGGCGGTTGCCCGCCGGCTCGATGAACGCGTCCATCGTGACCTGCAACCGGCCGCCGGCCTTCGCGCTGCAGTCCTTCAGCTGCGCCTCGATCCAGCGCCGTGCCGCGCCGATGCCGCGCGTGTCGCTCTTCGTGTCCGACGCCGTGTGGCGCGTGCCGAAGGCGGCCAGCTTGCGGATGGTCGACTCGATGCGCTCGGCGGAGATGTCCGCGAGCATAGGCGCCACGCGCGGATCCAGCGGCGGCGGCGCGGTCTCCGAGGCGGCGCGTGCCGTCGCCGACGCCGGCCCCGAGGCTGGCGTGGTCTGTGCGATGGCGGAGCAAGCGATCAGCGCCCAGACGGCGGCGGCGGTGGGGAGGAGGCGGCGGCGATGGAAGGTCATGGGATGAGCGCGGTCAGGCCAGGTGTTGCTTGAGGAAGTCCAGGGTGCGCGACCAGGCGAGCTCGGCGGCGGCCTCGTCGTAGACCTCGGGGCGGGTCTTGTTGGAGAACGCGTGATCCGCGACGTAGCGGTGGATGACCGGGTGCCGGCCGCCCGCGTTCATGCGGGCCTCCAGGGCGTCGACCTTTTCCGGCGTGCACCAGTCGTCGCGCGTGGCGAAGTGGCCGAGGAAGGGCGTGTCGATCTTGGCCGGATCGGCGAACTCGGCCGGCGGGATGCCGTAGTAGCAGACCGCCGCCTGCAGGTCCTTGAGGTTCACGCCCGCGAGGATGGTCAGCGCGCCGCCCATGCAGTAGCCCATCACGCCGACCGGGCCGCAGCCGAGGTGCTCGCGCAGGTGCGTCAGCGCGCCTTGCAGGTCCTGCGTGGTGGCGTCGACGAAGTCCAGGCCGTCCATCAGGTGGCTGGCCTCGTCCGCGTCGGCGGCGATGCGGCCGCGGTAGAGGTCGGGCGCCAGCGTCGTGATGCCGGCGGAGGCCAGGCGCTCCGCGATCTCCTTGATGTGCGGCTTGAGCCCCCACCATTCCTGGATGAGGATCATGCCCGGCGCGCCGTCGCCGGCGCTGGCGAGGTAGCCGCTGGTGGTGCCGCCGTCAGGGCGGGCGAAGTCGATCATCTGTCCCATGTGGAACTCCCAGTGCGAGAACGAAGGATGAGAGGAAGAATCGGCTCCCTCGAAGAACATCACCGACGACCCCTGCGGGCGGTCGCATCCTGAGGGAGGAACCCGTGAGTCTGCACGAGCAGTTGTACCAATGGACGGCCAGCCAGGGCCTGGATGCGACCAGCGCACGGCGCTTGCGGGCGCTCAGCGGTGTCGATGATCCGCCGGGCGATCCGTGGACGCCGCTGCGGCGCGGCGCGGGCGCGCTGGCGGCAGGGTTGATCGGGTTCGGACTGATCCTGTGGGTCGCGGCGAACTGGGACGACTTCGGTCGTGCCATGCGCTTCGGGCTGCTGCAGGCGGCGCTCGCGATCAGCCTGATCGCGGCGGCGGCGCTGCGACCGTGGCGTGCGCCGCTGGCGCTGGCGGCGTTCCTCACGCTGGGCGGGCTGCTGGCCTTCTTCGGACAGACCTACCAGACCGGCGCCGATCCCTGGCAGCTGTTCGCGCTCTGGGCCGCGCTCGGGTTGCCGATCGCGTGGGCCTCCCGCTCGGACCTGGCATGGACGCCGTGGGCGCTGGTGGTCGCGACCGGGATCGGGCTGTGGATGGAAACCTTCGGCGGACATTCGTGGCGCTTCGATGCGTCCACGGTGCCGGTGCATGCGATCGGCTTCGTGGCTTACGGTCTGCTCTGCGCCGGGCTCGCGCTGCGACCCGGCGCGGCGTCGCAGCCGTGGGCGTGGCGGCTGGCGGTGCTGGCCTCGGTGATCGCGATCTCGGGCACGGCGCTGGGCGGGCTGATCGCCAGGGACGTGGCGCCGCAGTTCTACCTGGGGTTGGGGGTGATGGGCGTGGGCCTGGTGCTGGCCTGGCGGCACAGCGAGGTCTATGCGATGAGCGCGCTGGCGCTGTCGGTCGACACGCTGCTGGTGGTGGGCCTGGCGCGATGGATGTCCAAGGAGCGCCTGGACGTCGGCGGATATTTCCTGATCGCCCTGGTCGCCTGCGGCCTGCTGGCCGGCAGCGTGACCCTGATCCTGGGTCGGCTGCGCGACGCGGAGGCACGCGCATGAGCGGCGTCGAGTGGATCGACCAGGCCCGTGCGGAGGGGCTCGCCCCCACGGACCCGCCGGAAGTGCACCGGCCCTGGCCCGTCGTGCTGCTGACGGCGCTCGGGGCCTGGCTGGCTGCGGTGCCATTCCTGGCCATGTTCTTCGCGCTCTTCGGCTCCGCCATCGAGCGGGAGGGCGTCGGCTACTTCTTCGGCGTCTCGTTGATCGTCCTGTCGGTGCTGATGCTGCGCGCTCGCGGGATCGCGCTGTTCCTGGAACAGGCCGCCGTGCCCTTGCTGATCACGGGGCTCGTGCTGCTGTTCCTCGCGTTGGGGAAAGACCTGCCCCCGGCCGGCCTCGATGTCGTCGCGCTGCTGGTCGGTGTCGGGTTGATCCTGCTGCTGAACGCGTCGTGGATGCGGGTGCTGCTCGGCGTGGCGATGGCCGCGCCGGTGGCGCACCTCGGTCATCTGGCCTTCAGGGAACTGCTCTCGCTCACCTGGTACGAACGGCACGGCGGGATCGGCTGGGCGTTGGCCACGCTGCTGCTGCTCGTGGGCGTGGCTCTGCTGGCGCTGCAGCATCAGGCCGGCCGGCGCGCGCCTTCGGCCCGTCAGGCCGCGCTCCTTGAACCGGTGCTGGCCGGCTGGTGGGTGGCGGTGCTCGCCGCCTTTGCCATGGCGGCGGGGTGGTCGTTCGCGGCAGGCGGGGCGCTCGGAGGTTTCTTCCGGGGCGCGACACCGGGGCTGGCGGCCTCGGATGTGACGCTGATCTGGGCGTCGAGGATCGTATCGGTGCTGCTGTCGGGACTCGCGGCCGTGTGGTTGTGGCGCCGGTGGCGTCCGACGGGCGGGGCGCGGTTGATGCCGCCGATGCTGGTGCTGGCGGCGCTGTCGGCGTTGATGCCTGCCCTGGGTGGCATCCTGCTCGTGCTGGCGCTGATGGCGTCGACCCGTCGCTGGCGTCTGGCTGCACTGGCCGGTGCAGCGGCGGTGTGGGCCATCGGCGCGCTGTACTACGAGTGGCAACTGCCGCTCGCGCACAAGTCGATGGCGCTGGTCATTGCGGGCGTCGCGCTCGCAGCGTGGGTCCGCCTTCTGGCTTGGCATCCGACGGCGCCTTCGTCCGATGGGAGCGCGCGGCCCGCGTTCGCGCTGCGCGGTGGGGCGGCGGTGCTCCTCGGCGCGGGCGTGCTGGCGCTGGTGCTGGTGAACGTCCTGATCGCCGCACGCGAGCGCTTGATTTCCGAAGGCCGTCCGGTCTTCGTGAAGCTGGCGCCGGTGGATCCGCGGTCGTTGATGCAGGGCGACTACATGCGGTTGAGCTACGACCTGCCGGGCGTGGAATGGCGGACCCGTTTCAACGGGGATGCCCCCTTGCTGTGGGGTGCGCGGCAACGTGTCGCGGTGACGCTGGATGCGCGCGGCATCGTGCAGTCGTCGAAGTTGCTCGGGCCCGACGAGGAGCCGCCAGCGGGCACGCAACTGCTGGAACTCACGCCCAAGGATGGCCGATGGACCTTCGTCTCCGACGCCTGGTTCTTCAAGGAAGGCGAGGCCGAACGCTGGCAACCGGCGAAGTACGGCGAGTTCCGCGTGACGCCCGAGGGCAAGGGCCTGCTGGTGCGGGTGGTGGGGGAGGATCTGAAGCCGTTGTGAGGCGGGTCAGGAAATCAGTCCTCGTGGAGCCCCTCCGGCTCCCCGCCATCCACCATCAGGTCGATCAGTTCCTTCAGGAACGCCAGGGCTTCCTCGGAGGTGGCAAAGTAGTACTCCCCGCCGAGGTCGGCGGCATCGCCGTCGGGGCCGACGTGGACGACGGACCAGCCGTCCGCGCCGCCCCCGATCGCGCAGATCCCGAAACTGCCGGGGGCGAGATCTCTCGCGGAGCCGGCGGTGACGAAGATGTCCTTGCCCCGATGGGCGAAATAGCGTTTGAGCACGAGGAGTTGGAATGAAGGCAATCTGGAACGGCGAAGTCATCGCCGAGAGCGACGACACCGTGGTGGTCGAGGGAAATCATTACTTCCCCGTCGCCTCGCTGAAGCGCGAGTTCACCACGTTCAGCAATCACCGCACGTCCTGCCCGTGGAAGGGTCAGGCGCACTACTTTAGCCTGATGGTCGACGGCGACCTGAACCCGGACGCGGTCTGGTATTACCCGGAGCCCTCGGAGGCCGCCGCCGAGATCAAGGACCGCGTCGCCTTCTGGAAGGGCGTCCAGGTCACCGAGTGACCTTGCCGCCGCCGGCCGGGCCTGTCGCCGCGCCGGCCGACCCCGCCTCCTTGGGCCACAGCACCCACAGCCGTAGCGGCTGCTTCATGCGGCCGGCCTGGGCTTCGGCGGCCTCGCCCCAGCCCCAGAAGTAGTCGGCCCGCACCGCGCCGACGATCGCCGCGCCGGTGTCCTGCGCCATCACGAGCCGTCGCATCGGCGTCGTCGACAGCGGCTCCGTGGTGTCCAGCCACACCGGCGTCCCGTACGGGATGCTGGCCTTGTCCACCGCGATCGAGCGTCCCGGCGTCAACGGCACGCCCTGACCGCCGCGCGGTCCGACCGCGAGGTCGGGCAGCGGCTCCTCGCGGAAGAAGACGTAGCGCGGGTTCGCCCACATCGCTTCCTTGAGCCGCTGCGGATTGCGGCGACCCCAGTCCTTGATGCCCGGCCACGAGGCCTCGGTGGCCCGCAGCTCGCCCTGGGCGATCAGCCACTGGCCCATCGAGCGGTAGGGCTGCTCGTTGTGCGCCGCGAAGGACAGCCGCACCCAGCGGCTGGTGCCGTCGCGCTCGGTCACGCGCAGCCGGCCGCTGCCCTGGATCTGCATCACCAGCGCGTCCAGCGGATCCTGCACCCACGCCAGGCTGAGCCGGGACAGCGCCGCGTTGCTCTCGATCTGCTGGCGGGTGTCGTAGGGCTTGCGCTGCGTCAGGTCCTGCGGCGGCGCCAGCAGCGGCACGCGGAAGTCGCCCTGCGACTGGCGCCGGGCCGCGAGCTCCGGCTCGTAATAGCCGGTCGCCACGCCTTCGCGCTGGCCCTCGGGCGACTCGACGCGATACGGCTGCAGCCGTTTCATCAGCCACACCATCGCGTCCCAGTCGCCGCCCGGCTTGAAGCCGCGTGCCTGGGCGCAGATCGCGGTCCAGCCCGGCATCGGTTTCTCGCAGCCGCGCAGCATCGCGGGCCACCATTCCAGCGCGCGGTCCTGGCCCCAGCCGGGCAGCTCGTTCCACGCGGCGGCGACCCAGCGCGAGCGCTCGCGCTGCAGCACGTGCCGGCCGGCGCTGTCGTCCTCGCCGTTCAGCAGCTTCAGCGGATCGATGGGCAATCCGGTCGCGGAGGCGGTGGGGAGGAAGGGCGCGACGGCGACGCCACCGAGCACGCCTAGAATCGCCAGCGCCGCGCTCCAGCGGCGAGTTCTACGGATCGGACCACGAATCATGGGCGTGATTTTGCTGGAGGCGCTCGGCGCCCTCGCGCTGCTCGTCTTCATCGTCTGGTGGACGATGTTCTCCGGCCGCAAGGGCGGCGAACGGCCCGACGACCGCGACGCCGCCTGAGCGGCGCGCCGCGACCCGGCGTCGACGGTCGGAGCTCAGCCCTTGGGCGGCACCAGGAAGCTCATCGGCTGACGGCGCATCCGCGCCCAGATCGCGGCGCGGACGCGCTTCTGATCGGCCAGTCGGATCCCCCGAGAGCGCAGCGCCACCTTGAACGCCAGGAAGAAGCTGACGCCCACGTTCAGCACGCCGGTGCCCAGGATGCTGATCACGCAGAGCCAGAACGGCCAGTGCTTGAGCACGTCGATCCCGAGCGCCCCCGCTGCGGCGGCCAACTGACCGGTCGACAGCGTCACGTGGCGGACTTCGATCGGCAGTCCGAAGAAGCCCAGCAGCGCCGGCACCAGGCCGAGCATCAGTCCCAGGCTGATGTTGGCGGTCAGTCCCGAGATGTTGTCGCGCCACCAGCGGGACCAGCGTCCCGCCCGGCTCGCGCCCAGCCGCGCGACGATGCGCGGGTTCCACGCGATCGCGCTGTCCAGCCGGTGGAAGACGAACCAGTTCTCGACCCAGCCCGCGATCAGGCTGGACGCGAACAGCAGTACCCCGGTGAACGCGGCGAAGAACAGCGACGGCCCCAGCACGGTCAGCGAATGCAGCACGTGCTCGGCCTCCTTCGCGCCGACCAGCGGCTTGCCGAAGCTGAGCCACGCCGCCAGCTGCACGACGAGCACCATCGGCGCCGCCAGTGCGAGGTTGCCGATGATCCCCGCCGTCTGCGATCGGAACAGGTGCGCGACCTCGTCGACGAAGGCCTGCAGGCCGGCGTCGCTGTCGATGTGGCGGAGCTTGTCGGCCAGCGCCGGCGCGGTCATCGCGGGCTGCTTGGTCGCGACGGTCCAGTGCAGCAGCAGGATGAGCACGAAGCTGGCCGCGTAGTTCACGCCCGCCCAGAAGCCCCCCAGAACGCGGACAGCCCCACCGCCATGATCGCGAACTTCATGAAGGTCGTGCCCGCGATCACCAGCCCGCCGCCGCCGGCGCGGCGCAGCATGTCGCCGTACTCCTCGCGGTTGCGGGTGATGTAGTGCTCGCCGGTCTCGGCGCTGCGTTCGGCGACCTTGCGCGCCAGCAGCGAGTAGTGCCGCGCGAACAGCGTCCGGATGCTGCGCCGGTCGTGCACGACGGCCACCAGCGCCGCCACCAGGCGCAGCAGCTCGCGCTGCGGGTGATCGGCCAGCAGCACCGCGAGCAGGTCCTCGACGCGGCGCAGCCGCGCCTGCATCTGCTCGACGCCGAACATCAGGTCCACCGAGACGCCGTGTTCCTCGAGGTGATCCGGGACGGAGCGCACCGCTGCCCGGCATTCGTCGAGCAGGCCGCGCAGGTACTGCAGCTGGCCGGGCAGGGCGGTCCGGTCGTTCTCGACGAGCGCGTGTTCGACCTGCTCCCACGCGGTGGCGAGGTTGCGGAACGGCCGCCGGGCCAGCAGCTGCGGATCCATGCGCACGCGCAGCGCGCCGGACAGGCCGGCGGAACGCACCGAGCTCACCAGCACCGTGATCGCGGCGCGCATCTCCTCGCGCCAATCGCCTTCAGGGGCGCCGACGAAGAGCAGGCCCAGCCGCTCCAGCAGTTCGTCGTCGACGGCGGCGATCCACTGCTCGTCGGCCTCGTGCGGGAACAGCAGCTCGAAGAGTTCGGACAGGTCCCGGGTGTCGGCGCTCAGCGGCAGCAGGCGGCGGCGCAGGCGGCCGAGGAACTCGTTCCACAGCGCCATGCGCGGCGCGAAGCCGACCTCGGCGAACAGGCTGATCGCGTCGACGTCGGCCCAGACGCTGGCGATGACCTCGGCGAAGGCCTTCGCGTGGTCCGGATGGCGCTCCAGCATGCGGAGCAGGTACCTGAGGCGGCGGATCGGCAGCGGGGCCGATGGCGCCGCGGGAGGCGCGGGCTCCTCCCCGGCCGGCGCCGGCGCGCGGTCGTCCTTCAGCGGCGCGTGGCGCAGCCATTCGATCAATCGCACCAGCCAGAGGTTGCGCTCGGCGAGCGGCGCCTGCGGATGCGCCGCTTGCGCCGCGTTGAGCAGCGCGGTGAGGTCCCAGCCCTGGCGACGGAACATCAATGCAGGGAGCCCGTGTCGGCCAGCAGGAACTCGGGCACGTCGGCGTGGAAGACCTCGGCCTTGTCCGTGACGCACAGGAAGCGGCCGCTCATCGTGCCGTGGCGGGTCGCGATCTGGGCCCAGGAGCTGTACTGGAAGCGCTCGCCCGGCTGCAGCAGCGGCTGATGGCCGACGACGGCCAGCCCGTGCACTTCCTGTTCCTTGCCGTTCCCGTCCACGATGGTCCAGTGGCGGCCGATCAGCTGGGCGGTGACGTCGCCCCGGTTCTCGATCGTCACGGTGTAGCCGTAGGCGAACTCGTTGCGGTCCGGGAAGGTCTGGTCGGCGAGCGGCTCGACGGCGACGCTGCAGTGGAAGTGCGGATGGGCCATCGTCCGATTCTAGGGAATCTCCGGGGCCCCACCTGGGCTATGCTGGTTACCGCACACACCACAAACAGAACCCGCTCGAACGGACCACCATACGCGACCGGCACGCACCGGACGCCATCCGTCATGGAGACAAGGGCAGGACACCCGTTGGCAGTTCCCCGTCCCAATCGACGCCAGGCCATGGCGCGCGGCTGCGCGCTGGTCGGCGTGGCGGTCACCGTCGGTCTCGAGCTGGGACTGGTGGCCGCGAATTCGGCGATGGCGGCGCCGTCCGGACCGGCGGCGCCCGCCATGCCGGGTGCCGGCGCGACGGGACCGCTGACGCTGCGCAGCGCCGCGCAGGCCGGCGCGCCGGCTAAGTACGCGTCCGGCGACCCGCAGCGCCCCGGCCTGTGCGGCGAGATCGCCGAGGCCGTGATGCGGACCGATCCGGATTTGCACATCGAGGGCCTGAACCAGCCGGTGCCGCTGCGGCGCCTGGAATTGATGCTGAGCAACGGCGACCTGGACGTGTTCTTCTGCCTGCTCAAGTCCGAGCATCGCCATGCGCTGATGCGCTACCTGCCGGTGCCGCTGTACCGGATCTCGCACGTGCTGGCGATGCGCGCCGACGATGCGCGTGCGCCGCGCACCTGGGACGAGCTGCGCGCCTTCTCGCGGCGCCAGCCGCTGCTGCTGGCGCAGGGCACCAAGCTGGCCGCGACGCTGCAGGAGGCGGATGTGTCCTTCATCGAGTCCGCGCGCAGCGACAAGGAAGCGTTGCAGATGCTGGTCCGCGGCCGCACCGCCGGGGTCTACGGCCAGGACTTCAACCTGCGCCAGGCGGCGCGCGGCGCGGGCCTGGAGTCTCGCGTGCGCATCGGACCGCAGATCTTCGAGGAGGAGACCCAGTACGTCGTGGTCTCGCGCCAGTTGCCGGAGGCCGTGGTGGAACGCCTGACCGACCGGCTGCGCCAGCTCAGCGCGACCGGGGAGATCGCCCGGCTCGCGGAACGCTACCGGTGAGCCCCGGACGCGGGTGTCGCGGCCGGTCGTCGACCGGGCGCGCGCCAGCCTTTCTACAATCGTCGACTTTCCCCGCCAGCGGCTCCGCGCCCGCCCCGCCATGAACCCGCCCACCTACCGCATCGCCCCGAGCATCCTGTCCGCCGATTTCGCCAACCTGGGCGAGGAAGTCCGCAACGTGCTGGCCGCCGGCGCGGACTGGATCCACTTCGACGTGATGGACAACCATTACGTGCCCAACCTGACCTTCGGCCCGATGGTCTGCGAGGCGCTGAAGAAGCATTCGGTGAAGCCCGACGGCACGCCGGCGCCCATCGACGTCCACCTGATGGTGCAGCCGGTGGACAGCCTGGCGCAGGCCTTCTGCCGCGCGGGCGCGAACCTGGTGAGCTTCCACCCCGAGGCCAGCCAGCACGTGGACCGCACGATCCAGCTGATCAAGTCCGAAGGCGCGCAGGCCGGCCTGGTGTTCAACCCGGCCACGCCGCTGGACGTGCTGGAGTGGGTCATCGACAAGGTCGACCTGGTGCTGATCATGAGCGTCAACCCGGGCTTCGGCGGCCAGAGCTTCATCCCCGGCGCGCTGAAGAAGCTGCAGCAGGCCAAGGCGATGATCCTGGCCAGCGGCCGCGACATCCGCCTGGAGATCGACGGCGGCGTGAAGGTCGACAACATCCGCGAGATCGCGGCCGCCGGCGCGGACACCTTCGTCGCGGGCTCGGCGATCTTCGGCAAGCCCGACTACAAGGGCGTCATCGACGCGATGCGCGCCGAGCTGGCGCTCTGAGCCCGGAAGCGTCGACCCGGTGACCCGACTGCTGCTGGTCTGTGCGGCCAACCTGTGCCGCTCCCCGATGGCCGAGGCGGTGCTGCGCCTGCGCGCCGGCGAGCTCGGCCTGACGGAGGTGCACTCGGCCGGCGTGTTCGCGTCGTCGCGCGCGCAGGTCGTCGACAAGCGCGCGCTGGCCGTGCTGGAGCAGCGCGGCTACGGCATGGACCGGCGCTGGCGCTCGCGCAAGCTCAAGACCGAGGACTTCGACCGCTACGACCTGATCCTGGCGATGGACCGCAGCGTGCTGCGCGGCCTGAAGGCGGCAAAGCCGGCGGTCGCGCCGGCGAAGCTGGGCCTGTTCCTCGCCGGCATGACGGGGCTGGGCCTGGACGAGGTGCCCGACCCGTACTACGGCACGGGCAGCGCCTTCGTGCAGGTGCTCGACCTGATCGAGGCGCGCGTGCACACGTGGCCGGCCGACGAGGCGGTCTTCCACAAGACGGGTTGAGTCCAGACCTGGAGAGGCGGCGATGAGCGATCGGTTGGCGCAAGGGCCGGACGGCCAGTGGCGATGCAAGTGGTGCGAAGCCCCCGGCTTCGACATGTACCGCGACTATCACGACAACGAGTGGGGCTACCCCGTCCACGAGGACCGGCGGCTGTTCGAGAAGCTCTGCCTGGAAGGATTCCAGTCGGGTCTGTCGTGGCGGACGATCCTGGCCAAGCGCGAGAACTTCCGGAAAGCCTTCAAGCAGTTCGAGATCGCCAAGGTTGCGAAGTTCGGCGAGGCCGACGTGACGCGGCTGCTCGCGGACGAGGGCATCGTGCGCCATCGCGGCAAGATCGAGGCGGCGATCCACAACGCGTCCTGCGCGCTGGAGCTTCAGAAGGAAGCCGGCTCGCTGGCCGCGTTCTTCTGGCGCTTCGAGGATCCGGAAGAGGGCGGCGATGTGCGGCCGACGTCGGAGACGTCGGTGAAGCTCTCCAAGGAACTGAAGAAGCGCGGCTGGAAGTTTGTCGGACCGACGACGGTCTACGCGTTCATGCAGGCGATGGGGCTGATCAACGACCACGCGCCCGGGTGCATCGGACGCGCGGCCGCGGCGCAGGAGCGCAAGAAGTTCAAGCCGCCGCGTTGATCAGTCCGCGTGGCCGGGGACCGGCTGCGCCGGATGCTCGGTCAACCGCGTCTGCGCCACCTCCCGCGTGTCCGGTCCCTTCCCGCTGAACCGGTCCAGCGCCAGGTAGATCACCGGCGTGATGTACAGCGTCACCGCCTGCGACAGGATCAGCCCGCCGACCACCGCCAGGCCCAGCGGCTGGCGCAGCTCCGCGCCGGCGCCCAGGCCCAGTGCGATCGGCAGCGCGCCCATCAGCGCGGCCAGCGTCGTCATCATGATCGGGCGGAAACGCAGGATGCAGGCCTCGCGGATCGCCTGCTGCGGCGTCATGCCGCCGTTGCGTTGCGCATCGAGCGCGAAGTCGATCATCATGATCGCGTTCTTCTTCACAATGCCCACCAGCATCAGGATGCCGATGGTCGCGATGATGGTCAGCTCCATGCCCGCGAGCTGCAGCGTCAGCAGCGCGCCCACCGCCGCCGACGGCAGCCCCGCCAGGATGGTCAGCGGATGGATGTAGCTCTCGTAGAGCACGCCCAGCAGCACGTAGATCACCGCGATCGCCAGCACGATCAGCAGCAGCTGTCCGCCCTGCGAGTCCTTGAACACCGCTGCGTCGCCGCCGTAGCTGGTGATGATGGACGGCGGCAGGCCGATCTCCTTGGTGAACTGGTCGATCTTGGCCGTGGCGTTGCCCAGCGGCACGTCGGGCGCGAGGTTGAAGCTCAGCGTGATCGCCTGCAGCTGGCCCTGGTGGTTGACCGCCGTCGGACCGAGCTCGCGCTTCACGCTCGCGAAGGCCGTCAGCGGCACCATCGTGCTGTTCCTGCCGCGCAGGTAGATCTTGTCGAAGGCGTCCTCGCTGAGGCGGTCGCTGTCGGTCGCCTCCATGATCACCTGGTAGGTGTTGCTCTCGGCGTAGATGCTGGAGACCTGGCGCTCGCCGAAGGCCGAGTACAGCGCGTTGCGCAGGTCCTGCATCTGCACGCCCAGCAGCGTGGCGCGCTCGCGGTCGATGACGAGGTTGGCCTGCAGCCCGCGCAGCTGCGAGTCGCTGGTGACGTCGCGGAACACCGGGTCGTTGCGCAGCTTGTCCTGCAGCTTCACGGCCCAGGTGTTGAGCTCGCCGGTGCTGACCGACTGCAGCGTGAACTGGTAGCGGCTCTTGGACTGCCGGCCGCCGAGCTGCAGGTTCTGCACCGGCCGCAGGTAGACCGCGATGCCGGGCACGCCGCGCAGCTTCTTGCGCAGCTGCTCCAGCACCTGGGGCATCGGCGGACGTTCACCGCGCGACTTCAGGTTGATGAAGAGGCGCCCCGTGTTGACGTTGCCGCCGCCCCCGCCGCCGCCCACCGCGGCGGACACCGACGACACCGACGGATCGTCCTGCACGATCTGCGCGACGCGTTCCTGCAGCACCGTCATCGCGGCGAAGGAGATGTCCTCGGCCGCTTCGGTGCTGGCCTGGATCTGGCCGATGTCCTCTTCCGGGAAGAAGCCCTTGGGGATGACGATCCAGAGCCACGCGCTGGCGATGAAGGTGGCCAGCGCCACCACGCCCACGACCCAGCGGCGGGCCAGCGCCCAGTCCAGCGATGTCGTGTACTTGTTCAGCACCCAGCTGAAGCCGGCTTCGAAGGTGCGTCCGAGGGCGTTCTCCTCGACCTCGTGGTGACTGCTCAGGAAGCGGCTGCACAGCATTGGCACCAGCGTCAGCGAAACGCCTGCCGACACGCCGATCGCCAGCGACACGACGACGGCGAATTCGTGGAACAGCAGCCCGATCACGCCGGGCATGAAGAAGATCGGGATCAGCACGGCGATCAGCGAGATCGAGATCGACATGATGGTGAAGGCCATCTCGCGCGCGCCGCGGATGGCGGCGTCGAAGGGCGCCATGCCGTCCTCGACGTGGCGGTAGATGTTCTCCAGCATCACGATCGCGTCGTCGACCACCAGGCCGACGGCCAGCGTGATGCCGAGCAGCGAGATGTTGTCCAGGCTGTAGCCCAGCGCGAACAGCAGCGTCACCGCGCCGATCAGCGAGATCGGCAGCGACAGCGTCGGGATCAGCGTCGCGACCATGCGGCGCAGGAACAGGAAGATCACCATCACGACCAGCGCCACCGTCAGGGCGAGGGTGAAGTAGACGTCGTGCAGGCCTTCGCGGATGGACACCGAGCGGTCGTTGAGCGTGCTCATCTGCACCGAGGCCGGCAGCTGCGCGGCGAAGCGCGGCAGCATCGCCTTCACCGCGTCGACGACCTTCACCGTGTTGGCGTCGGGCTGGCGCTGCACGGCCAGCACGATGGAGCGCTCGCCGTTGAAGTTGGAGAAGGACTTGACGGTCTCGTAGCTGTCCTCGACGTCGGCGACCTCGCGCAGGAACACCGGCGCGCCGTTGCGCGTGGCCACGACGATGCCGCCGAAGGCGTTGGCGTCGCGCAGCTGCTTGTTGGCCTGGATGGTCAGCGTCTGGCGCGCGCCGTCCAGCGTGCCCACCGGCGTGTTGGCGTTGGCGCCCTTGACGGCGGCCTGCAGCTCGTCGAGCGTGATGTTGCGCTGCTGGAGCAGCTCGTTGCGCGCCTTGATGCGCACCGCGAAACGCTTCTGGCCGTAGATGGAGACCTGCGCCACGCCGTCGATGGTCGACAGGCTGGGGGTGATCAGGTTCTCGGCGTAGTCGTTGAGCTCGGACAGGTTGATCGACGGCGAGGTCAGCGCCACCAGCAGCACCGGCGCGTCGGCCGGGTTGACCTTGCGGTAGGACGGCGGCGTGGTCATCTCGACGGGCAGCGCGCGCAGCGAGCGGAACAGGGCGGCCTGCACGTCGACCGCGGCGGCATCGATGTCGCGCGCGGAGTCGAACTCCAGCGTCAGCGAGCTGTTGCCCAGCGTGTTGGTCGAGGAGATCGTCGTGATGCCGGCGATGGTGGAGAACTGCTTCTCCAGCGGCAGCGCGACGGACGAGGCCATCGTCTCGGGGCTGGCGCCGGGCAGGGTCGCCTGCACATTGATGACCGGCGTGTTGAAGCTGGGCAGCGCGGCGACCGGGATGCGGCTCCACGCGGCGATGCCGGCGACGACCAGCGCCACGTTCAGCAGCACGGTCATGACCGGCCGGCGGATGAAGAGTTCGGTGAGATTCATGGCAGCTTCCGCGGTGGCTGAAGGCTTTGGGACGTCAAGGGCGACGAGACGTCGAAGGCGTGGGCGGGGCGGCCGGGATCAGGGCGCGGCGACGTCGGTGGCGGAGGCCCCGCCACCCGCGGCCGCCGAGGCCGCGGCCAGGCGCGCGGCGGCGGCCGGATCGACGGCGGCGGGCTGCGTGCGCAGCGGCGTGCCGGGGCGCAGGTTCTGCTTGCCGTCCAGCACCACGGTCGCACCTGCGTCGACGCCGTCGACGACGGCCATCTCGCCGAAGGTGTAGCGCAGCTTCACCGGCTTGAGCTGGGCCGTCTTGTCGGGGCCGACGACGTAGACCTGACGGTCGCTGCCGCGCAGGATGATCGCGGCCTGCGGGATCACGATCGCGTCCTTCATGCTGCGCAGCGTCATGCGCACGCGCAGGTACTGGCCGGGCCAGAGCTTCTGCGCGTCGTTGGTGAACTCGGCCTTCAGCTTGATCGTGCCGGTGGTCGCGTCGACGAGGTTGTCGACGAAGGTCAGCTTGCCGCGGGCGACGGATTCGACGGACTTGCCGCCCTTGCTGTCTTTCCGGGAGGGACCGCCTTCGATCGTCGGCAGGACGACCTGCACCTCGGGCGGCGTGACCTGCGCGCCGGTGGCGCCGGGGCGCATCGCGTCGAGCACGGGCGCGAGCTCGGTCTCGGGCAGGTTGAAGCTGATCGCGATCGGATCGATCTGGACGATGTTGACCAGCGGCGTGCCGGTGGCGCTGGCCTGGACCAGGCTGCCCGGCCAGACGTTGACGGCGCCGGCGCGGCCGGCGAAGGGCGCGCGGATCTCGTTGTAGCTGAGCGCGACGGACGCGGAGTCGATGGCGGCGGCGTCCGCGTCGACGAGGCTGCGGCCGCCCTGCAGGCTGGCCAGCGCGGTGTCGACGGCGCTCTGCGCGACGAAGTTCTGGGCGAGCAGGTCCTTGGCGCGTTCGTACTGGCGCTGCAGGTCACCGAGGGCGGCCTTGTCGCGGGCGAGCTGGGCCTTCGCCTTGTCGAGGTTGGCGCGGTCCGCGCGTTCGTCGAAGCGGAACAGGACCTGACCCTTGGTGACCGTCTGGCCGTCGTGGACCAGCACGTCGCGGATGGTCGAGGTGGTCTGGGCGCGCAGGTCGACCTGGTTGATCGGGGTGACGGTGCCGGAGGCTTCGACCGTCACCGGGACGTCGCGGCGCTGCGCGGTGACGACGCCGACGGTCTGGGTGCCGGCGGGGCCTGAAGCACCAGAAGCGCCGCGCGCGGCGGCGGCCGGGCCAGCCTCGCCGCCGTCACGGGTCGCGGCTCGCGACTTCCACCACCATCCCCGCCCGCGAGGAGCAGGACGACGATCAAGGACAGGACGAGGGCTTGCGGCGCATGAACACGTTCTCCAACGGACAGTCTTCGAGGGGCGCTCTGCAAAGCTCCCCAAGGGCGCGGAAGGTTAAGTCCGGCTCTTTCGATGATTGTTTCGTTCAGGTTAATCCTGCGCGAGCGGGAGGAAAACCTGTGCGATTGGAGCGTGAACGAGCGTTTCCGGGAGAAGGAAGAGGAGGGGGCAGGGCGCCGGCCGGACTGCCTCTCCCGCTTGCGGGAGAGGGTGGGGGTGAGGGCCAGAGGCCGTCAGCGTGCGAGTGCCTTGGCGAGCGCCGCGCCGACGACGGCGTTGTGCTTCACCAGCGCGATGTTGGTGACGAGGCTGGCGCCGCCGCTGAGGTCCTTGATCCGGGCGAGCAGATAGGGCGTCACCGCCTTGCCGCTGATGCCCTGCGCGGCGGCTTCCCGGAGGGCCTGCTCGACGAAGCCGTCGATGACGGTCTGGGGCATCTCGTGTTCAGCGGGCACCGGATTGCTGATCACCGCGCCGCCGCTCAATCCGAGCGCCCATTTCGTGCGCAGGAACCGCGCCTGGTCCGCCGGCGCGTCGATGCGGAAGTCCGCCTTCAACCCGCTGTCGCGCGTATAGAACGCGGCGAAGTTCTCCTGCCCCACCGACAGCACCGGCACGCCGTGTGTCTCCAGGTACTCCAGCGTCAGCGCCAGGTCGAGGATGCTCTTCGCGCCCGCGCAGACCACGGCCACGGGCGTGCGGGCCAGTTCCTGCAGATCGGCGGAGATGTCGAACGAAGTCTCCGCACCGCGGTGCACGCCGCCGATGCCACCGGTGACGAAGACCTCGATCCCGGCCAGCCGTGCGCAGATCATCGTCGCGGCCACGGTGGTGGCACCGACGCGGCCCGTCGCCAGCGCGAAGGGCAGGTCGCGACGGCTCAGCTTCATCGCATCGGGGGACTGCCCGAGCAGCTCCAGCTGCGCATCATTCAGCCCGACGCGGATCTTCCCGTCCAGCACCGCGATCGTCGCGGGCACGGCGCCGTGCTCGCGCACGATGGCTTCGACCTCGCGCGCCGTCTGCACGTTCTGCGGATAAGGCATGCCGTGCGAAATGATCGTGGACTCCAACGCCACCAGCGGACGACCCTCGGCGCGCGCGGCGGCCACTTCGGGCGAGAAGTCGATGAGGTTCTGGTCGATCAGGTCTTGCGTGGTCATGAGGGTTCTTTCAAGTTCGAAGGTGTCGGTCAGACAAGCAGCGCCGGGCTCAGCGCCTCGCTGACGGTGGCGTCGCTCTGCAGCGTCAGCGCCGCCAGCTGGAGGCCGAGCGCGCAGGCGCCCCGCAGGTCGTCGGGGTCGCGATGCAGCGCGGCGGCGATGCCGGCGGTCATCGCATCGCCGGCGCCGGTGACCTCGCGGATCGAGGCCGGGTCCAGCCGCGGAGGAGGGATCAGGACGAGGTCCTCGCCCTCGGAGAAACGGACGCCCGCCGCGCCGTCGCTCATCACGAGCCGTTGCAGCCCCGCTTCGTGCAGCGATCGCCAGGCGTCGCGCAAGGCGGCGTCATCGGGCAAGGCCCGACCCACGAGCGCCTGCAGCTCGCCGCGGTTCAGCACCAGCAGCTCGACGCCGCGCAGGTCGGTGCCGAGGCGTGCCATCTTCGGTTCCGACACGGCGACCAGCAGCAGGCGCTGATCGCGCAGGCGTGCTTCGGCGCGCAGCTCGTCGAGCGTCTCTCGCGGCAGGTTGAGATCGGCGACCAGCCAGCGGGCCGGCGCGCGCTGCGGCGCGGTCTGGCGCAGGAAGGCGGGATCCAGCCGATCGGTCAGTTCCATGTGCGCGAGCGCGAGTACCAGCTCCCCTCGGGATCGAGCACCGCCGTGTAGCTGCCTGTCGCCGCGTCCGCGGCCTGCAGACAGCCTCCGCAATCGACGCCCAGGCCCTGCAACTGTGCCAGCAGCGTCTGCCCGGCGGCATCGCGACCGACGGCCGTCAGCAGGTGCACCGGCAGGCCGAGCCGCGCGAGGTTCTCCGCGATGTTGCGTGCGACGCCGCCCGCCGATTCATGCTGCCGGGCCGGATTCGAACTGCCCATCCGCAGCGCACCGACGGCGCGCAGCTTGCGATCCAGGTTCGTGCCGCCGATGCAGACGATGGGCTGGCGCTGCGGCAGCACGTAGGCGCGGCCGAGGAGGCGGCCCTCGCGCGTCAGCTGCCCCAGATGGCCCGCCACCGCGGAGCGCGACAGCCCCAGCCGGTCCGCCAGTTCCTGCTGGCCGATGAAGGGGTTGGCCTCGACCAGCGCCAGCAGCTGTTCCTTGGAGGAGCGTTCCTTGGGGGGCGTCATGGCGGCGGATTCTAGGGAGCTTCAAACCTTGATGCAAACATATGTCTTTGAAGCAGACATTTGTTTATCCTCGTCGCGAAGGATGCCAGGGACTCGCGCGACAGGCGAACTTTGCATACCCTTCAATCGCTCCCACAGACCACAACGGCGGGGAGTGCACCGCATCAAACAGTCAAGGAGGACGCCATGCGGAAGAACTTGCCCGTCACCCAGCGCCAATACGACTTCCCTGCCGACGCGACGCTGATGTCCACGACGGACACCAAGAGCCGGGTCACCTATGCCAATGAGGCCTTCGTCGAGGCCAGCGGCTTCACGACGGAGGAGCTGCTCGGCCAGCCCCACAACATCGTCCGTCATCCCGACATGCCGCCCGAGGCCTTCGGCGACATGTGGCAGACGCTGCAGGGCGGCGAGTCCTGGACCGGGCTGGTGAAGAACCGGCGCAAGAACGGCGACCATTACTGGGTCCGCGCGAACGCGACCCCGGTGATGCGCAACGGCCAGCCGGTGGCCTACATGTCGGTGCGCACGCGGCCGTCGGCCGAGGAGATCGCCGGCGCGGAGCGCCTGTACGCCGACATGCGCGAGGGACGCGCGAAGCACCTGCGCATCCACAAGGGCGTGCTGGTGCGCACCGGCGCGATGGCCTGGACCTCGATGCTGAAGACGATGCCGGTGCGCTGGCGCGTGCGGCTGCCTCTGCTCGCGTTGACGGTCGCGGCGATCGTGTCGGCGTGGATGAGCGCCGCGACGCTCGCCGCCGCGGCGATGTGGATCGGTGCCTTCGTGGTCGTGTCGCTGCTGGCGATGTGGTTCCTGGAGGCGCAGGTCGTGGCGCCGATGGAATCGCTCGCGCGGCACGCGAAGCGCGTCGCCAGCGGCGACACCCGCGACCCGCTGCAGATGGACCGGGTCGACGAGATCGGCATGGCGCTGCGCTCGCTCAACCAGCTGGGGCTGATGTTCCGCTGGGTCATCGACGACGTGGCGGCGCAGGTGGTGACGGTGCGGTCGTCCAGCGGGGACATCCTCAGCGGCAACAACGAGATCAGCGCGCGGACCGAGCAGGCCTCGGCCAGCCTGCAGCAGACGGCCGCGTCGATGGAGGAGATGAGCGCCACCGTGCGCAGCAACGCCGACGCGGCGCGGCAGGCCGAGGATCTCGCGCAGGGCGCGAGCGTGGCGGCGGCCCAGGGCGGCGAGGTGGTCCGCAACGTCAACGAGACCATGGTCGGCATCACGACGTCCAGCAAGCGGATCGGCGACATCATCGGCGTCATCGACGGGATCGCGTTCCAGACCAACATCCTGGCGCTGAACGCGGCGGTGGAGGCCGCGCGGGCCGGCGAGCAGGGACGCGGGTTTGCGGTCGTCGCGAGCGAGGTGCGCTCGCTGGCGCAGCGCAGCGCGGCGGCGGCCAAGGAGATCAAGCAGCTGATCGGGGAAAGCGTCGAACGCGTGGAAGCCGGCGGCCGTCAGGTCGACGAGGCCAGCAAGGCGATGCACGAGATCGTCCAGCAGGTGCGGAGCGTCTCGGCGCTGATCTCGACGATCGGCAATGCGACGCGCGAGCAGGCGACGGGCATCGCCCAGGTCAGTCAGGCAGTGAGCGAACTCGATCGGACGACCCAGCAGAACGCGGCACTGGTGCAGCGCTCGGCCGGGGCGAGCGATTCACTCGAGAAACAGGCGACGCAGCTCGTTCAGGCCGTTGCGGTCTTCAGGATGAGCTGAGGACTGCAGGAGTCCGCTGGCCCTCACCCCCGCCCTTGTATGTAGCAAAGTACGCCCAGGCCGCCACAGGCCGATCCGCCCAGGGTAGGCGCTAAGGCGCGATGCCGAGGGAGAGCGAGGGTCGTGGCGGCCTACTTCGGTCGCCGTGACGGATAGCCCGAACGGTTGTGAGGTCCATCGAGGCCGTATCGAACACAAGGAAGGGCACCGTCATGAGCGACGAGATCTTTGTTGGCGTCGACGTTTGCAAGGCTTGGCTGGATACGGCCCAGGTCTGCAGTTCAACCACAGCCGCGCCAGGCGAGTTGACTGCGCGGGTGAACAACGATGAGGCCGGGCGGGCGGAGGTGGTGAATCAGCTCAAGCGACTGTCGCCGACGCTGGTGGTG
The DNA here is from genome assembly GCF_050632145.1 of Roseateles chitinivorans. Classification (GTDB taxonomy): domain Bacteria; phylum Pseudomonadota; class Gammaproteobacteria; order Burkholderiales; family Burkholderiaceae_C; genus Roseateles; species Roseateles chitinivorans_B. Next base: position 1,060,827 of record NZ_CP192577.1, on the reverse strand, counting down.
CTGGAGGCCACCGGTGGCTTCGAGGCAGCGCTGGCCAGCGAGTTGTGCGCAGCAGGCATCGCGGTGGCCGTGGTCAATCCCAAGCGGGTGCGCGACTTCGCTCGGGCGGCCGGCGTCCTTGCCAAGACGGACCGGCTGGACGCTCAGGTGTTGGCTGAGTTTGCCCATCGCATGCGCCCCCAGGTGTACGCGCTGCCTGACGAGACGCAGCAAGAGATCATCGAGTTGGTGGACCGACGAGCGCAGCTGGTGACCATGCGCGCGCAGGAGAAGAACCGCTTGGCCACGGTAAAGCACGTGGCGCGCACGAGCGTGCGACATCACATCGAGTGGCTGGACAAGCGGATCAAGGAGATCGACAAGGATCTGGACGGTCGCTTGAAGGACTCGACGATCTACCAGCCCAAGTACGAGCTGTTGGACAGCGTGCCGGGCATTGGCCGAGTCACGATCTCGATGCTGCTGGGACGCTTGCCTGAGTTGGGCAGCTTGGACCGTAAGCGCCTGGCGGCGCTGGTGGGGCTGGCGCCGATGGCCGACGACAGCGGCAGGCGGCGCGGCCAGCGCTACATCCAGGGCGGACGAGCAGACGTGCGCGCGGTGCTGTACATGGCCGCGCTCACCGCCAGGCGCTGCAACGGGCCGATCAAGGAGCTGTACTCGCGCCTACGCGCCTCAGGCAAGCCCTACAAGGTCGCCATGACCGCGTGCATGCGCAAGCTACTGATCATCCTCAACGCCATCCTCAAGTCCGGTGAGCCTTGGAGAAATCCCACCGTCGCTTGACACGGTTGCTCTCCCGCAAGCGGGAGAGGGAGTCCGACCGGCGCCACTCGCAGCGTCGCCTCCTCGTTCCTCCTCTCCCGCGTGCGGGAGAGCTACCGTGTCAAACGAACGCGGCGGTAGACGTTGCTCCCTCTCCCGCTTGCTGTATGGACCGAGGACATGGGTGACAGGTGTGCCAGGACATGGGTAACAGGTCAGGTCCAGGTTAGTCAGCCTGGCACAGCTCAATCATGCGTACCTTTTGGTGGCAGAAGAAGACATCGAAGCTGCCATCGAGATCCAAGTGAGGTCGTAGGGCCACAGGTTGGCCGATGAGACCTCTGCCAACGCGGTAGGTATTGCCCTTGAACTGGATCCGTCCACCGTATCCGACCCGGCGCACGATGACGCCATCGCCGTATTCGACGGGCTCCAGTGAGCTTGGCATTGAGCGCGGGCTAGCCACGTAGCGGCTGGCTGGCGTGCCCATGCCCAGTGCGCAATGAGGCCGTTTGGAGTTGTAGAGATGGCGCCACTGGCTGAAGTGGCGCTGGGCATCGCTCAGGTCCTTGAAGTGCCGACTGGCTAGTAGCTCGGCCTTCAGCGTGCGATGGAATCGTTCGTCTTTGCCGTTGGTCTGCGGATGCATCGGTCGGCTGTGGCTCAAGCGCACGCCCAGCCGAATCAGCCACACCTCCAGCTCGGTGAGCGCGCCGCGCGTAGGCGAACCCCAGGGCGGGCCGTTGTCGGCGTTGATGCGCTCAGGCAGCCCATAGCGCTCGAAGGCGCGCTGCAGCACGGGCTGCACGGACTCGAGCCGCTCATTGCCCAGCGCTTGCAGGACGATGTTGAAGCGCGAGTGATCGTCCAGCACGGTCAGCGGGTGACAGCGCTGGGCGTCGGTGGCGAAGTGGCCCTTGAAGTCCATTTGCCACAGCGCATTAGGCGTCTCGTGCTCGAAGCGCTGCCATGCCGTTGCGGCCTGGCTTGCTGCCGGGTCGATCAGGCCGTTGCGGCGCAGCACCCAGTTGGCCGTGCTGGCCGCTATGTGCACGCCATGATCGCGCCCCAGCACATGCGCGATCTTGCGAGCACCCCAAGCCGGACATTCGGCCCGCACTGCAAGCACCTGAGCTTGCAGCTGTTCGGGTGTACGGGTCGGTGAGGTTCGTGGTCGCCGAGATCGATCCTCAAGATCGACTCGGCTGAGCCACTTGTAGCCCGTCTTACGGCTGATGCCGCTGCGTCGACATAGCTCGCTGATATTGGCGCCAGGCTGTCGGGCCAGCCGAACGAATTCCTCTCTTTGATCCTTCACGGTGACTTGGCTCCAGGGCAACTTCGTCCTCCCGCTGACTAGGCGGGAAAAGTGTCACCCATGTCCTGGCACACCTGTTACCCATGTCCTCGGTCCATACAGCTTGCGGGAGAGGGTTGGGGTGAGGGCCAGCGGCCGCGGAAGTACGGCCGCCGAGAGCCTCAGAAGAACCCCAGCTTCTTCTGCGAGTAGCTGACCAGCAGATTCTTCGTCTGCTGGTAGTGGTCCAGCATCATCTTGTGGGTCTCGCGACCGATGCCCGACTCCTTGTAGCCGCCGAACGTCGCATGTGCGGGATACGCGTGATAGCAATTGGTCCACACGCGCCCGGCCTTGATCCCCTTGCCCATGCGGAAGGCCGTGTTGATGTCCCGCGACCAAACGCCGGCGCCCAGGCCGTACGGCGTGTCGTTGGCGATGCGCAGCGCCTCCTCCTCTGTCTTGAAGGTCGTCACCGCGAGCACGGGCCCGAAGATCTCCTCGCGGAAGATCCGCATGTCATTGGTGCCCTTGAACAGCGTCGGCTCGATGTAATAGCCGCCCGCCAGATCGCCGCCCAGCTGCGCGCGTCCGCCGCCGATGAGGCACTGCGCGCCTTCCTGCTTGCCGATCTCGAGGTAGGACAGGATCTTGTCCAGCTGCATCGACGAGGCCTGCGCGCCCATCATCGTGTCGGTGTCCAGCGGGTTGCCCTGCTTGATGGCCTTCACGCGGTCGATCGCCCGGGCGATGAACTTGTCGTAGATCGATTCATGGATCAGCGCGCGCGACGGGCAGGTGCAGACCTCGCCCTGGTTGAACGCGAACAGCACCAGTCCTTCGATCGCCTTGTCGAACAGGTCGTCGTCCTGCGCGGCGATGTCGGGGAAGAAGACGTTCGGGCTCTTGCCGCCGAGCTCCAGCGTGGCCGGGATCAGGTTGGTCGCCGCCGCCTGCGCGATGACGCGGCCCGTCGCCGTCGAGCCGGTGAACGCGATCTTCCCGATGCGCTTGCTCTGCGCCAGCGGCATGCCCGCTTCCTTGCCGTAGCCGTTGACGATGTTGAGCACGCCCGGCGGGAGCAGGTCCGCCACCAGCTCGGCCAGCACCAGGATGCTGACCGGCGTCGACTCGGCCGGCTTGAGCACGACCGCGTTGCCCGCGCCCAGCGCCGGCGCCAGCTTCCACGCGGCCATCAGGATCGGGAAGTTCCACGGGATGATCTGGCCGACCACGCCCAGCGGCTCATGGAAGTGGTACGCGATGGTGTTGGCGTCGATCTCGCTGAGCCCGCCTTCCTGCGCCCGCAGGCAGCCGGCGAAGTAGCGGAAGTGGTCGACCGCTAGCGGCAAATCGGCGTTCAGCGTCTCGCGCATGGGCTTGCCGTTGTCGACGGTCTCGGCGTAGGCGAGCAGCTCCAGGTTCTGCTCGATGCGGTCGGCAATGCGCAGCAGCACGTTGGCGCGTTCGGCCGCGGACGTGGCGCCCCACTTTTCCGCGGCGGCATGCGCGGCGTCGAGCGCGAGCTCGATGTCCGCGGCGGTCGATCGCGCCGCCTGCGTGAAGACCTGCCCGGTGATGGGCGTGATCACGTCGAAGTACTGGCCGTCGCGCGGCGCCGTCCACTGGCCGCCGATGAAGTTGTCGTAGCGCTTCTTGAACTCCAGCGGCGCGCCGGCCGCGTTGGGCTTGGCGTAGATCATGGTGTTGTCTCCGTGGTTTGTTGAGGCGAAGGACGCCGACGGCTTCATTGCATGGGCCGTGCCAGCGCCGGCTTCGCGCGCAAGACCCTGCTTGCCGGGCGGAAAGCCTCTTCCCATCGCGGTCCAATCTGGTCAGGATCGGTCCAAGGTGGCGCAGGCACGGCATCGGCGGCACAGGTGTTCCGGAATGGAACACCGGAGCCTCCCTGAGCGTCAAGACCGGTTCAAACCGGCGGGTGCGACCCGATGAGCGCGAGCGAAGCGTCCAAGGAGACAACGGCATGGTGAAAACCCCGAGCGGCGCCGCAGTGGCGCCGCGACTGCTGCGCGCAGCGCGGCGCGAGCTGCTGGACACGGGCCGGCTCAGCGTCGAGGCACTGGACGAAGGGCTGAGCCGCAGCTGGCTGCGCAGCCGCGATTTCGGCTTGAGTCCGGTGGGGCGACCGCCCGGCGCGCCGCATGCGTCCGGCGCGCAGCTGCGACGCGCGCTGGAGCGCCAGCATGAGCTGGTCGCCCATGCGCGGCCGGTGATGGAGGACCTCTTCGAGCAGACCGGCGATGGCGACGGCCTCGTGATCCTGGCCGACGCGCAGGGACTGTTGCTGGGCGCGCTCGGCGACGGGCGTTTCGTCGACCGCGCGCAACGCGTGGCGCTGCGGCCCGGCGCGATCTGGGACGAGCGCTGGCGGGGCACCAACGCGATCGGCACGGCGCTCGCGGAGCAGCGGCCGGTGGCGGTGCTCGGCGGCGAGCACTTCCTGGAGCGCAACGCTTTCCTCAGCTGCACGGCGGCGCCGATCCGCGATCCGCAAGGACGGGTGCTGGGCGTGCTGGACATCTCCGGCGAGCAGCGCGGATTCCAGCGGCACACGCTGGCGTTGGTGCGCTCGGCGGCGCGGATGGTGGAGCACCGCCTGTTCCAGACACGACACGCGGACGGGCTTCGGCTGCAGGTCCACGTCCAGTCGGAAGGACTGGGCACGCCGACCGAGGGCTTGCTCGCGCTGAGCGAGGACGGCTGGATCCTCGGCTGCAACGCGGCGGCGCAGGCGTGGCTCGGGACGGACGCGGCGCGGCCGAGTCCGTTGGAGTCGGTGCTGCCGGTGCGGTGGGCCGAGCTGATGGACTGGGCGCGACAGGGCGGCGAAGGCGCTCGGCTGCTGCATCGGGAGGATGCGCCACCGCTGTGGCTGAGGCTCGATGCGCCGCGCGGTTGGCGACGTCCGGCCTTGCCCGGCGCAGACTCGGGGGCAAGCACGGGCTCCAGCACGAGCGTGATCCCGGCGATCACCGATGCGGAAATCGTCTCGCCGGTGTCGACGCTCGCCGAGCGCGATGAGCGCGCGGAGCGGCACCTGGATCGGGAGCACGCCCCGCGAGACTTGGCGGCGGACGACGCCCTGGGGGCGCTGGACCTCGGCGACGCCGCGATGCATCAGGCGGTGCTGCGTGCGCGTCGCGTTCTGGACAAGCCGATTCCGCTGCTGCTGCAGGGCGAGTCGGGGGTCGGCAAGGACCTGTTCGCGCGCGCGGTGCACGACAGCGGATCGCGTCGTGATCGTCCCTACGTGGCGGTGAACTGCGCCGCGCTGCCGGAGACGCTGATCGAGGCGGAGCTCTTCGGTTACCGGCCCGGTGCGTTCACCGGGGCGTCGCGCGAGGGCGCGCAAGGGCGGCTGCGCGAGGCGCACGGCGGGACCTTGTTCCTCGACGAGATCGGCGACATGCCGCTGGCGCTGCAGGCGAGGCTGCTGAGGGTGCTGCAGGACCGCCTGGTGCAGCCTCTGGGCGGTGGACCGACGGTGCCCGTCGATTTCCAGCTGATCGGCGCGAGCCACCGTCCGCTGCGACCGCTGGTCGCGCAGGGGCTGTTCCGCGAGGATCTGTACTACCGGCTCAACGGACTGACGCTGTGCCTGCCGCCGCTGCGCGAGCGCCAGGACTTGCCCGTGCTGGTGGCGCGCCTGCTGGCGGCGTTGGAACCGACCCGGCGCGTGGTGCTCGATCCGACGCTGGCGAGGGAGCTGAGCGCCTACCGCTGGCCCGGCAACGTGCGTCAGCTGGAGCAGGCGCTGCGCATCGCCTGCGCGTTGATGGAGCCCGGCGAGTCGATGATCCGGCGCGGGCATCTGCCGGACGATCTCGTGGAGGAGCTGGACCAGGACCAGCGCCTGGACGAGCCCATGTCGATCCCGGTGCTCGTTCCGGCGCACGCACCGGCGGCCACTCGTCAGCGGACTCCGGCGCAGAAGGCGGCCTCGACGGACACCGCGCCGACGATGCTGCGCGACCAGTCCCGGGCGCATGCGCGCAGCATCCTGGAGGCGTGCGAGGGCAACCACTCCGCCGCGGCCCGGCGACTGGGCATCGGTCGCAACACGCTGTACCGCCTGCTCAAGACGACTGACGCATCGCCCGACGCGCAGCCCGACGCGTAGGGCAATCCCTCACGCGCACATCAGCGATCCGCCGAAGTCGCGATGGGGAGAACCCGCCTTTCTGGATCCAGAGGGGGTCCGTATTCTTTCGTTCATGCGGTCCAGGGTTTTGGTGGTGGATACGCAGAGGCGCAAGCCGGACGTCAATGGGTAAGGCGGACATTCGAAAGGATGTCCGCCTTCGTCTTTTGGGGTCACCGGTTGGCAAAGTATTGGATCGCGCGGCCCACGCGAGCTGTTTCTAGCAGGTTGGCCAACTCCTCCAGCAACTCGTCGCCATCCCCGCAATAAAGACTTTGGAACTCGTAGACCAAGTGCGCGGCATATCCACCGTTCGAGCCGGGCTCCCAACCCGCGATGACTCGTCCCTCGCGTTCGTCCTCTGTGCTCTGGATGACGAGACGGAGCGGAACGCTTGCAAGGCGCATCGCCTCATCTTCGTCGGCATTGTGGAACTTGCCGACGAACAGCTTGCCCTTGCCGGACGTGCAACGACGGATGGCATTGTCCAGCTCGCCCAGGATGCGCTCGATCTCCGCGCGCTCTCCATCGGCTGTGGTGGCATTGTCGATACCGGATCGGATGTGCCTGTCGAAGTCGATCATGGGTACTGCCTTTCAATGTGTCCAATGATGGGAAGGTGATCGAAGGTGCGTTGCATCGAGCGGATCTCAATGCCGGCCTCCGATTCGGAGACGACGCGGGTGGACGCTTCGTCAAGGCGCCAGCCGGACTTGCCGAAGAGCACCGCGGAAGAGACGATCAATTGATCGAAGGTCCTCCACCTGGTGTCCCGGCCACGACGATGGAAGTAGGTGCCCGGGTCTGCAGCGTGGCGCTCGCGCAGCCGATGTTCGAACGAGCTCAGGTGTCGCCAGAACGGGTTGTAGAAGAGCTTCGGATTGCGCTGGATCTTGTCGTGATCCCTTGTGGCGCGTAGATAACGCTCCAAGCCTTCATCGAAGGGCTCGTCGTTGAAGTCGCCCACGAGCACGATGTTGGGTTGCGGATCGCCTCGGAAGATGTGGTCCTCGATCCAGTGGCGGAGGAAAGCCGCGATGTGGGTTCGTCCGCTGTCCTGGCGATCCAGATGGAGGCGGCTGGGCCAGTGAGAGACGATGAGTTGGATCCACTGGCTGTTGTCCCACAGGCGGACCTCGAAACACAGCCCCACCTTGGTCACCGACTTCCCGTCTTCGAGCAGGATGGAATCCTGGAACTGCACATGAACGTAGTCCTTGCGACTCAGGACGCAGAACGAAAAGCGGCTCTTGCCCGCCCGATGGCAGGCGGGGAGCCATGTGTAGCGGGCGACGCCTTTCGGGCACTTGTCTCGCAAGGCGGCAATGCTCTCATCCGACATCTCGCCCAGGACGATGATGTCCGCCCTGACGACATCCATCAGCCGAAGCAGCACTTCAGCCGCCGCTGAGATGATCTCGTTGCTGGTCTTGGAGGTCACTCCCGCTGGAGAGAGTTTGGTGTTCCACCACACGATGCGGAGGCCCATTTCGGGCGGAATGGGGTCGGGATTCATGAGCTGAAGAACGTCCTGGCAAAGCGGTGTCCGACATCGCCGGGCCCTGGCTGCCGGCGCCTGCTCCACTGCGGGATTTCGCGGGGAGGGCAGTCACTCTACGGGGGCGGAAGTCGCAAAGCCAGCATCGGCGCGCGCTCGAACTGGTGGACTTTCAAGCGCCGATGCCGCTCATGCACTAGCGCACCCACCGATACCTGCGGTGGACGATCTCAACGCCGCGATCGATCGCCGCGCACGACAGAAATCCGGGGGAACGATCGATGAAATCGGCCCCTCCGGGCCCTCGGACCCCTATGTTGTCAGGCGCGCCGACCGGCCGATCGGCGTAGCCTTCGTGCCGTTGGCAAGGGATGTCGGCAAGGGATTGATGGCCAGGGATGGCCAGGAGGCGGCCTCATGGATGACTCCGGACAAGACTCCGCGCAGCGACCCACCTCGGCGGCGGCCGCCGCGATGCTGGGACAGATGAAGCGGGCGGTCTTCGACGACTCGCGGATCGCGGTGATCCAGCGGGACCTCCAGAACAACGTGCTCTACGCCAATGCGGCCGCGCTGACGATGAGCGGCGTGGCGCGGGTCGACCAGCTGCGCCTGGACCGGCTCTTCGCCGGCGAGGCCGGCCGCGTGCTCGACGAGGAGACGCGCGGACGCCGCAACCGCGAACTCGGCGCCTACCGCGTCACGCTGACCTGCCAGGACGACCCGGAGCGGCAGGTGGCCGTCGAGGTCACCGGCCTGCCCCTGATGGACGACCAGGGCACCGTCGTGGGATCGCTGGGTTTCTTCCGCAGCCTGCAGCACCAGGTGCTGACCGACCAGGTGCGGGCGCTCACGCTGAGCCACGCCGGTCGCGCCGACCTGCTGCCGCTGGTGGCCGAGGCGCTGCGCCGTGAGCTGCCCTTCGACCTGATGCTGGTGTCGCGCGTCGTCGAGGACGACAGCGCCTGGGAGTCGGAGATCGTCTTCAACCATCCGCCCTTCCGGCAGGACGTGCCGACGGCCTGGTACGAGCTGAACGCCGCGCAGCGTGCGTTCATGGAGAGCCAGTGCGGCGGCGTCCACGACTTCGAGACGGTGATGAGCGAGCCGCCGTGGTCCGACATGGCCGACGAGCCGATGAGCCGGCAGATGCACGCGATGGACCTCAAGTCCAGCATGTGGCGGCGCATCACGCGCGGCGAGGGCGGGGACGAGCGGACCGTCGCGATCATGACGCTGCTCAGCCGCGAGCGTGGCGCCTACGACGAGCAGCACCTGGCCCTGTTCAACCAGCTGCCGCTGATCGAGGCGGTGCTGTGCAGCCTGGACCACGCGGATCGCGAGCGCGACCGCCGGCAGCTGCGGATGTTCCGCGAGCTCAACCGCTGCGTCGACATCCAGGGCGCGTGCCGGTGCCTGTCCGATGCGCTGGTCGAGATCTTCGGCTGGCAGCACGTGTCGCTGTTCCGGATCGACAGCGCACGGGATGCGATCGTGCGCGTCGCTTCGGCCCGGCGCGGCGACGACGGCCTGGCCGTGGACACCGGCGTCTCGTGGGGCGACTACTCGCAAGGCATCGGGCAAGGGATCCTCGGCCGGGTCGTGCGGACCATGGCGCCGCAGAAGATCCCCGATGTGACGAGGGACGCCGAGTACCTCCCGACGCCGGACGGTGAGCCCATCCGCTCGGAGCTGGCGGTCCCCATCCTGTTCTCGGAGGGCGAGCGGGTGCGCTTCATCGTCAATGTGGACGATCCGCGGGTGAACGCGTTCTCGCGGGAGCATGTGCGGCAGCTCGCCGACATCGCGCACGAGGTGGCCGGCGCGATGGAGCGCATCAGCGACCTCACGCTGATGACGGAGTGCGTCAACAACGTCTCCGACCCGATCATCGCGACCGACGCGAAGCTGCGGATCCGCCGCGTCAATCCGGCGGCGGAGGCGCTGTTCGGCGTGACGCGCAAGGCGCTGGAAGGGCGCAGCCTGCTGGCGCTGTTCCAGAACCCGGAGCCGCTGGCGGCGCTGCTCGACGGCACCGAGGCGGGCGATCGCATCGGCGAGATGCGGGTGTGCCGCCGGAGCGCCGCCATCGATGAGGCGCCGGATGCCGCGTACGGCGTCCTGTCCAGCGGGGGATTCAACGCCGCGTCCGATGCGGCGTCGTCCGGCGCCGACGCGGGCGGGCTTCCGGTCTTCATCACGCGGCGCGACTTCCCCGGCAAGCTCGGGGGCCATGTCTTCATCGCACGCGACCTGCGGCCGATCCGTCGCTCGGTGCAGCTGGAGTTCCTCGAGGAGACCGCCTACGAACTCGCCGTCGAGACGCAGGCGCCGCTGGGCATGGCGATGTCGTGCCTGGAGGATCAGCTCGAAGCCGCGTTCGCCTCCGAGACGGCCCGCGAGCAGGCGCGCGGCCGGGAGCTGCAGACGGTGCTCCGGCAACTGGGCCGCGTGAAGCACGCGTTCACGCGGCTCGCCATGTACAACCGCGAGGCGCGGGTCGCCTCGCGCGTCGCGAGCACGATCCGGATCGATTGCGAGATCGACGCACTGCTGGCCAGCCTGGCGGCGTCGGAGCGTCGCAAGGTCGTGTTCGAGACGGCAGCGCGCAAGGTCGAGGTGGAGGCCGACCACATGCAGATGCACATCGTCGTGGAGAGCCTGCTGTCCGTCCTGCTGCGCGCGGCCCCGGAGACGGCGATGGTGCGGCTCACGCTGGTGCCGGACGACGAACTGGTCTTCCTGCGCCTGCGCGGCCGGCTGCCGCCGGCGCGCCGGCACGGCGAGCGCTTCTCCGCGCCGGAGGCCGCCCAGGCGGACCTGCGACTGGCCAATCCGCTGCTCGGCAAACTGATGAAGAACCAGGGCGGCGCGCTCAAGGCGGGCGTGCTGCCGGACGGCGATACCGAATTCGTGCTGAGCTTCCCGCGCCGGAGGGCCCATGGCTGACATCCTCCTCGTGCTCAGCCCGCAGCAGCAGGGCAGCCTCGGACCGCAGATCAAGAAGCAGCTGCGGCAGCTCGGCCGCCACACGATCCAGGAAGAGACCAACCGCGAGACCGGGCTGGAGCTGCTGACCGCCCAGCCCTTCGACTACATCATCGTGGGCAGTCAACTCGCCGACGACGCGGGCGCGGTCGTCGCCGAGGACGGTGGGCTGGCGTTCTGTCGCGAGGTCCGCGTGCTCGGCCCCACGCCGATGATGCTGCTGGCGCCCGCGATGACCACCGAGCTGAACATGGCCTGCATCCGGCTCCGGGTGACGCTGCATGCGGATCCGGCGTCGGCGGGCAGCTTCGCGCTGGAGCTGCTCGGACTGGAGTCGCCCGGCGCGGACGGTGCCGACGTGGGCGGCGGCGCGGGCGGCGCCGGGAACGGCGCGCTTGCGGTGCGCGGCGGCCGGGCCCGCGTCGCGGCGCCGAATCCCTGCCTCGACATCCGCGTCTCCGCGATCGCGGACAACTGGCGCTTCGAGATGCACGGCATCGACTTCCAGTTCCAGGGCGCGGGGCCCCTGACGGTGAGCAAGTCGGCGCGGCTCGACTGGCAGGCGCAGTACATGCACGAGCCCGACTGGTACAAGGAGTTCTCGCGCATCGGCAAGAGCATCCGCATCGCGCTCTGCGAGGACCAGGAGAGCTTCCGCCTGCAGCGCGAGAACGCGCGGCTCAAGGCCTTCCAGCAGCTCGGCGACGCCGGCAAGGACGTGACGGACCGCATCACCTTCGAGGTGTCGGAGGACTGCTATCCGCTGCTGCTCGAGGCGATGTTCGAACCCTCACAGGAAGTGCCGTGGCTGGCGAAGGCGGCCTCGATGTCGCGACGGCTCGCCGCATCCAAGGAGAGCCAGAGCAGCCTGTTCGCCGGCCCGGTGGCGGCCCGTCGCGCGCTGCTGATCTGCGCCGACACGCATGGCACCGCCTACGACGACCAGCTCAAGGGCGGTGCGCTGCAGCTGGCGCCGCTCACCGCGGTGCGGCGCGAATGCTCGCGCGTGAAGAAGCTGCTGACGCGGCCCGATCCGCGCAGCGGCCAGCCGCTCTTCCACGAGCGCAACGTCACCGTCATCGGCCTCGACGGACCGCTCAGCCGGGAAAGCCTCGTGGCGGCGCTGGGCGACGGCGGCTGGGACCTGATCCACTTCGCCGGCCACACCTGCTTCCAGCCGGCCGGCGCGCGGCAGCTGGGTGGCACGGGCTTCCTGTTCGTCGGGCCGAAGGAGGAGCCGCAGTGCGTCGACTTCGGCGACATCCTCAGTTATCTGCGCGACACGCGCTTCGTCTACCTGAGCAGCTGCGAGAGCGGCAACTCCGGCTTCGCGACGCTGGCCGCCGAGGCTGGCATCCATGCCGTGCTCGGTTATCGCTGCCGGGTGAACGACCGGACGGCGGCGGTGCAGGCGCTGCTCTTCTACCGGATGCTGCAGCGCAGCCGCTCGCTGGATGCCGCCTTCGGTCACGCGCGGCGGCGCCTCTACCGGCGCTACGAAGGCCTGGACAACGCCTGGGCCTCGGCGATGCTGGTCACGTCGGGCGTCCCGTCATGAGGTCGAGCGAAAGACCCGCCGCGGCGTCGGTCGGATAGAAGGCCTGATGACCGTGCGCGGCGCGCAGGGCCGGGTCGTCCCACGGCGCCGTGCGCGCCGAGCGGTAGTTGAAGAGCAGCCGCGCGCCCGGCACGTGGCGCACGACGGTGTGGATCGCCTCGTCGTCGGGGTGGTTGAAGATGCTGCCGTCGGTCGAGACCAGCCAGGTCGCGCAGTCGATCCGGCTCAGGAAGTCCTCGCTCAGGTTGGCGGCGGAACCGTGGTGGGCCATCTTCACCGCGTCGAGCCGCAGGCGCGGCTCGCCCGCCGCGCCCGCGAGGCGTCGCAGCGCGGCGGTCAGCGTCGGCGCATGCGCATCGCCGAGCAATGCGATGCGGCGGCCTTGGTATTCCGCGATCACGGCGATGCTGGAGCCGTTGGCCACCGCGTTGTCGATCGGTCCGAGCGCCAGCGCGGTCGAGGAGAGCATCTCCTCGGGCCTCGGTCGCCGGCGCAGTCCGCCGGAACGGAACGCGGCGCGGCCTTCGAGGCGGGCGCCGAGGGTGGCTTCATCGGTGGCATCCAGTTCGGCGCGTTCCAGCGCGCGATCCCACGCGGCGCGCAGCTTCTCGAGTTTCTCCAGCGTCGGCGACAGCAGCGTCAGGCGCAGTCCGCCGGGCAGCTCGCGCACCGGCAGCGGGCCGATCGCCGGCACGAAGATCGGCGCGCCCTGGAAGGCCGCGTTCCACTGCCGGTCCTCGATGCGGACGCTGATCATCGAGCCCTGCAACGCGCTGCGTTGGGCGTTCACGTCCGGGCCCGGACCACCTGATGCGCCGGCCGCTCCGGTCGCGCTGTTCGTGCCGGGCCGGGGCGGTGGCGGCTCCTTCAGCGGCTGCGCGATGTGCGGCCAGCCGTTGAACCAGATGTCGCGGAAGGTCGCCAGCTCGCGGTGGTTCAGCAGCTTGAGGCAGCCCTCGATGTGATCGCCGTCGACATGCGTGATGACGAGCAGCTCCAGTTCGCGCTGGTCGGCGGGCAGCGCGGCCAGCCGTCGCGACAAGGCGCCGTAGGCGCCGATCGGGCCGCCGTCGATCAGGACTCGATGCGGGCGGGCGGCGTCGCCGTACTCGAGCAGGAGGCAATCGCCGTGGCGGGCCGGCAGCAGTTCGATGCGGAAGATGTCGGGCATCGCAGGGCGTTTCGGGAGCGATGTCCGTTGAGCGGCTTCAGTTCAGCGCGTGCTTCGGATAGGGCCATGCGGGCGACTGGTGCCGCGTCGCCACGTGCGGCGCGCGCGAGCGCACCGCGGCATCGCTGACGGCGTAGCCCCAGTTGATGAGCTCGCATTGCTCCTGCTCCTTGAAGCGATCGAGCCGCGTGCGGATCGCCGCCAGGTCCGCGACGCGCGCCGGGGCGACGGGCAGTGTCGGTTCTTCGGTCGCCGGGTAGTCGGCCATGTCGGTATCGATGGCCCAGAACGCGCCCTTCGCGTCGCCGCGCGCGTAGGCGGAGATCAGCATGCGCTTGCGCAGCGCCAGCGCCTGGTTCAGGCCGATGTCCATCGTGCGCATCAACTGGCGCGGCGCCATCGTGCCGATGCCCGCGTCGATGTCGAAGGGCTTGCCGGCGTCGCTGACGAGCACCGTCTCGTAGCGGCCCCAGACCGTCTCCAGCCCCAGGTTGTCGTAGACGCCGCCGTCGGCCAGCATCAGGCGGCGGCGGTAGTCGACCTGATCGTGGAGGTCGGCGCCGTCGACCTTGGTGAAGTCCTCGGGCCGGACGTCCAGCTCGATCGGCGCGAGCACCGGCGGGAATGCGCTGGAGCAGGCGACCGCCGTCGCCACGTCGAAGCGCGGCTTCGGGATCAGGCCGATGCGGTAGTCGCCGGCGTAGGGCTTGGAGAAGCGGAAGCTGACGCCGGTCGCGTAGTTGGTCGCGTTGAACACGAAGCGCGGCTCGTCCGGCAGCGACTGCAGCGAGGCGTCGAGACCCAGGCGCTTGCGGTATTCGTCGGCGACGGCCTCGCCGGCGGATCGGAAGGGATTGAACGCGCCCGACAGCACCGAGGCGACGTCGATGTTGCGCGCGCAGAACTCGCGCAGCGGTGCGGCGACCTCGGCCTCGAACAGCGCGGAGTGACCGTCCGCGCCGAAGGCCAGCCGCGGCCAGCGCACGGCCAGCAGCCCCGAGGTGATCGAGCCGCCGGACACGCTGGAGATCCGGGCGAGCTTGCCCAGCGCGCCGAGTTCGTTGAGCCGCCACAGCACGCCGACGTGGAACAGCACGGCGCGGAAGCCGCCGCCCGAGAGTGCCAGCGCGATGCCGCTGCTGCGCGCGTTCTGGTCGAAGGGCATGGCGGGTCCCCCGCAGTGTGGAGCGCTCAGCCTAGGCTCGGCGGGCACGTGCCGCAATCTGTCAAGTTGGGGATGACTGAGGAAATGAAGGGGACGCCTCGCGAAGATTTCAAACTTGTAATGTGGCCGTGCGTTTCGCGTGGGCGCCCGATTCCTACAGTGCATGCCAGGCAGTCGGCACAGGGCTGCTGCGAATCTCCCCACTTCTCCAGGACGCCGACGGCGGCGCCCGATCCACGCGAAAGAGCCTCATGAACCGCAAGACCTTCCTCGGCCAGCTGATGGCCACCGCCTTCGTCGCCACGGCCTCCTTCGGCATCGCGCACGCCGCGACCGATGCCGCGCCGTCCGCCCCGCAGTCGACCGCCGCGTCGGCCAAGTCCGCGCCGGTCGCCGTCCACAACGTCGTGCTGGTGCACGGCCTGTACGCCGACGGCTCCAGCTGGGGCAAGGTGATCCCGCTGCTGCAGGCCAAGGGCCTGCACGTGACCTCGGTGCAGAACCCGCTGACCAGCCTGCAGGACGACGCCGACGCCGTGAAGCGCGCGCTGGCGCAGCAGGACGGCCCGACGCTGCTGGTCGGTCACTCCTACGCCGGCATGGTGATCTCCGAGGCCGGCACCGATCCCAAGGTCAGCGGCCTGGTCTACATCGCGGCCCGTGCACCCGACGCCGGCGAGGACTACCCCGCGCTGACCCGCAAGTTCCCGACCGCGCCCGCCGCCGCCGGCCTGAAGTGGAATGGCGACTGGGGCAGCCTGTCGCAGGAGGCCTTCCTGAAGGACTTCGCCGGCGACCTGTCCCCTGCCGAGGCGCTGACCTACTTCGCCGTGCAGCAGCCTTTCGCCCGCGCCGTGGCCAGCGGCAAGACGACGGCCGCCGCGTGGCGCGTGAAGCCGAGCTGGTACGCCGTCTCGACGCAGGACCGCACCATCAACCCCGAGCTGCAGCGCTTCCTGGCGCAGCGCATGGGCGCCGCCACGGTCGAGCTGAACGCCAGCCACGTCTCGCTGCTGTCGCAGCCGCAGGCGGTCGCCGACCTGATCGTCAGGGCCGCGCAGGGCCAGCGCTGAGTTGCTGCCGATAATCCGCCACGTGATGTCTGCGCCGCCGCGGGACCGTGGGCCCGGCGGCGCCCAAGGAGCAGGGATGCGTGTCCTCGTCGTCGAAGATGAACCGAAGCTCGCCGGCTACCTCCGCAAGGGGCTGACGGAGAACGGCTACGTCGTCGACGTGGCCGCCGACGGCATCGACGGCCGCCATCTGGCGCTGAACGGCGAGTACGACCTGATTGTGCTCGACGTGATGCTGCCGGGGATCGACGGCTTCAGCGTGCTGAAGGCGATCAAGGCCGAGAAGGACGTCGCCGTGCTGATGCTGACGGCGCGCGACGGCGTCGAGGACCGCGTGCACGGGCTTCAGGAGGGCGCGGACGATTACCTCGTCAAGCCCTTCGCGTTCTCGGAACTGCTCGCGCGCTTGACCGCGCTGCGACGCCGCGGCGTGCGGTCGGGATCAGGAGCGGGCGCCGGATCCGGCGGCGCCTCGGAAACGATGCTGACGCTCGGCGACCTGCAGCTCGACCTCGCGCGGCGGAAGGCGTTCCGCGGCGGGCAGTCGATAGCGCTCACCAACAAGGAGTTCCAGCTGCTCGCGCTGCTGATGCGCCGTCGCGGCGAAGTGCTGTCGCGCACCGTGCTCGCCGAGCAGGTCTGGGACATGAACTTCGACAGCGACACCAACGTCGTCGACGTCGCGGTGCGGCGGCTGCGCGCGAAGGTCGACGACCCGTTCGAGACCAAGATGCTGCGCACCGTGCGCGGCATGGGTTACGTGCTGGAGGCGCCGTCGTCATGAGCGCGGGCCGGCTGGGATCGATCTCCGCGAGGCTGGTGCTGATGCTGGCGTTGGTGGCGGTGGTCGTGTTCTCCGCCGCGGGCTTCCTGCTGCACAAGGCGCTGGAGCAGGTGTTGATCGCCGATGAGCGCGCCGACCTGCTCGGCAAGACGGAGGTGGTGAAGCACTTCATCGCCGAGGCGCGCTCGATGGACGACCTTCCGATGCTGCGCCGTCATCTCTCGGCGACGAGTGTCGGCGGACGTTTCCGCTGGAACGTGTGGCTGGTCGGGCGCGACGGCACGCTGCTGTACGGCGCGGAGCCGATGCCGCCGTCGGTGCAGCGCGACGGCGACAAGGTCTGGCTGCGTCGGAAGGACGGCGTCGAGCTGCGCGGCGCGCATTTCCTCCTGGCGGACCATGCGGTGTTCCCGGATGCGCAGGTGCTGATCGGCATGGATCCCCGGCCGCGTCAGCGGATGCTCTCGACCTATGACGACGCCGGGGTGATGGTCGGCGTGGCCGGTGTGCTGTGCACGATCGCGCTGGCCTGGCTGGCGACGCGTCGTGGACTGCGCGCGCTGTCGGCGCTGTCGCGTGAGGCCGAGGTGATCCAGCCCGGCGCGCTGTCGCGCCGGCTCACGCTGCCCGAGGACAGCGCCGAGCTGATGCCGCTTGCGCAGCGCTTCAACGAGGTGCTGTCGCGGATGGAGGAGGCGTGGCACCAGCTCGAAGGCTTCAACGCGAACGTGGCGCATGAGCTGCGCACGCCGCTGGCGATCATGATCAACGGCGCGGAGGTGGTGCTGTCGCGCGACCGGCCGGAGGCCGAGATGCGTGACGTGCTGGAGTCCCACCTGGAGGAATTGCGCGGCATGGCGTCGATGATCAACGACATGCTGTTCCTCGCGCGCGCCGACCAGGGCGACGCGGCGGCGGACCTCATCGAGCTGTCGCTGCGCGACGAGGCCTTGGGCGTGGGCGAGTTCGTCGAGGTCCTGCTAGAGGAGAAGCACCAGCGGCTCTCGGTCGAGGGCGAGCACCGGCTGCCCGTCAACCGCGCGCTGCTGCGCCGCGCATTGGTGAATCTGCTGACCAATGCGTCGCGGCATGCGCCCGAGGAAGCGACGTTGACGGTGCGCATCGAGCGGATGGCGGATGCCGACGGTGTCGGCGATGGCGCACGGATCGTCGTGGTCAACCCCGGCGATCCGATCCCGGAGGACATCCGCCGGCGCATGTTCGACCGCTTCTGGCGCGGCGAGTCGTCGCGTTCCAAGGCGGGGGACCGTTTCGGCCTCGGACTGGCCATCGTGCGCGCGGTCGCGCGCATGCATGGGGGCGAGACCTTCGTCGACTCGGCGGGTGGCAGGACCGAAATCGGTTTCACGCTCCGGACCCCGATGCGTGCGGTTGTGACGGATAACGCTGTGCGTTAGCGCGTTTCAGGGTTCATCCCGAGGGGGAACTGGCCGATAAACCCGGATTGGCCCATCCGGGCCATCCTGCCCGCCGTGCGCGGCCCGCCAGCCTTCCACACGCCCCCGATGAAACTCCGAACCCGAATCCTCTTCCTGTGTCTTGCCGCGCTGACCGGCATGGTGGTCCTGGCCGCGGTGTCGCTGACGACCCTGCGCCAGACGATGATGAAGGAGCGCACCGCGCAGCTGTCGACCCTGGTCGTGCTGGCGCAGTCGGCGCTGGAGAAGCTGCACGAGCAGGAGGCGGCGGGCAAGATCACCCGCGAGGAAGCGCAGAAGCAGGGCAAGCTGATCATCGGCAGCTTCCGCAAGGACGAGCTCTACTTCTTCGTCCGCGGCTACAGCGACGACGTCAACCTCGTGCATCCGAACCCGAAGCGCGTCGGCATCGTCGACGCCAAGGGGGCAAGGAGGCCGGTGTGCGCTATCGCACCGCGCTCGAAGGCAAGAAGGTCGGCACCGTGATCGCGCTGGGCACGCGTCCGAACACGAAGGACGAGGTCGAGAAGCTCTATGCGGTGGTCCGCTTCGAGCCCTGGGACTGGATCATCGGCTTCGGCGACTACATCGACGACATCGACAACGCCTTCTGGCGCAGCGCCGTGGTGCTGCTGTCCATCGGCCTGGCGCTGATGGCGGTGGTCGGCGTGCTGGGCTGGCGCCTGGCCGGCAGCATCTACCGGCAGCTGGGCGGAGAACCGGCCTATGCCTCGGACATCGTCCATCGCATCGGCGGCGGCGACCTGAACGTGGCGGTCGACCTGCGCGGCGCGCATGCCGACAGCCTGCTCTCCGCGATGGACCGGATGCAGCGCAGCCTGTCGACGACCGTGGGCCAGATCCGCGGCTCCACCGACACGATCGCGACGGCCGCCGGCGAGATCGCCGCCGGCAACCGAGACCTGTCGTCGCGCACCGAATCGCAGGCCAGCGCGCTGGAGGAGACGGCCGCCTCGATGGAAGAGCTGACCGCCACGGTCAAGCAGAGCGCCGACAACGCGCGCCAGGCCAACCAGCTGGCGATGTCCGCGTCCGAGATCGCGGTGCAGGGCGGCAAGGTCGTCGACGAGGTGGTGGCGACGATGGCGTCGATCAGCAGCTCGTCCAACAAGATCGTCGACATCATCGGCACGATCGACGGGATCGCGTTCCAGACCAACATCCTCGCGCTGAACGCGGCCGTCGAAGCGGCCCGTGCCGGCGAGCAGGGTCGCGGCTTCGCGGTGGTGGCCTCGGAAGTGCGCACGCTGGCGCAGCGCAGCGCGACGGCGGCCAAGGAGATCAAGGCGCTGATCGGCGACTCGGTGCAGAAGGTCGAGGCCGGCGGCGCGCTGGTGGGCCAGGCGGGCGCGACCATGTCGCAGATCGTCGGCAGCGTGAAGCGGGTCACCGACATCGTCGGCGAGATCTCCAGCGCCAGCCAGGAGCAGACGGCTGGCATCGAGCAGATCAACCAGGCCATCGCGCAGATGGACCAGGCGACGCAGCAGAACGCCGCGCTGGTGGAGCAGGCGTCCGCCGCGGCGGAATCGCTGGAGCAGCAGTCGCGGGTGCTGGTGACGGCCGTCGGCGTGTTCTCCTGAACGCAGCGTCGCTGCGGCGACGCTTCCGTGACAAGGGCCTGGGATCGATGGATCGCCAGGCTCTTGTCGTTTTTGGAGCGGCGCGGGCATTCATCCGTTTTATCCGTTGAACAACAGATATTCGTCGGGCAACATGGCTGGATGCGATACGACCTGAACCTGCTGCCGGTCTTCCTGGCGGTGATGGAGGAGCGCAGCGTGACCCGCGCGGCGCAGCGGCTGGGCATCACGCAGCCGGCGCTCTCCAACGCGCTGACGCGATTGCGGGCGATACTGATGGATCCGCTCTTCATCCGTGAGCGCTACGGCATGCAGCCGACGCAGAAGGCGGAGGAGCTGGCGCCGATCATCGCCGCCGCGCTGGCAAGCCTGGATGGGGCGATCCTCGGGCAGCAGGACTTCGATCCGTCGAAGTCGACGCAGCTGGTGACGCTGGCGCCGAACAGCTACGTCGAGCTGGTGCTGGTGCCGACGATCGTCGCACGGCTGCGGGAGCAGGCGCCGAACATGGCGGTGCGGCTGACGCCGTTCGGCACCGACCTGGCGGAGACGGGCGTGATCTCAGGCTCGACGGCGATGGTGCTGGGACGGGTAGTCGATCCGCCGGACAACCTCGTGGTGCAGCACGTGATGGACGACGGCCTCGCCTGCATCGTGCGGCGCGGGCATCCGACGGTGGACCGCAAGATGACGCGCAAGCAGTACGAGCAGCTCAAGCACGTGAACATGCTGCCGCCGGGCCGGCTGCGCGTGGGCCTGTTCCAGGCGCTGGAGAAGCAGGGGCTGAAGCGCGAGGTGGCGGTGTCGGTGACGCACTTCCTGTCGGTGCCGGAAGTGGTCGCGGTGACCGACTACTGCGCGACGCTGCCGGCGCAGATCTGCCGCAAGCTGGCGTCGGACAAGCGTTTGAAGGTGCTGCCGTCGCCGGTGGACCTGGGGACCTTCCCGGTGGAGATCGCGTGGCACGTCAGGTACCGGGACGATCCGGCGCATCGGTGGCTCAGGGCGCTGGTGTCGGAAGTCGCCGCGGAGGTTGCGGCGCAAGGCGAGATCCCTTCGCCGAAGAAGGCCTGAGCCGCGGCTAGGATGCCGGCATGCCCGCACTCGTTCCGACTCCCACCGCCTTCATGCTCGACCTCGACGGCACGCTCGTCGACACCCTGGGCGACTTCGTCGCGGTGCTGAACCGCGTGATGGCCGACATGGCCTTGCCCGCGGTCCAGCGCGACTTCGTCGAGCACACGATCGGGCAGGGCAGCGAGCATTTGATCCGCAGCGTGCTCACTGAAGTCGGTGCGCCTCAGGACCGCTACGAGCAGGCGTGGGCGCTGTACCAGCGCCACTACGAGGTGCTCAACGGCGAGCACGCCGACGTGTTCCCCGGCGTGATCGAAGGCTTGGATGCGTTGAAGGCGCTCGGCCTGCCGATGGCCTGCCTGACCAACAAGCCTGCCGCGTTCGCGCGCGAGCTGCTCAAGCGCAAGGGCTTGGACCGCTACTTCGACCGGGTCTTCGGCGGAGACGATTTCGAGCGCAAGAAACCCGATCCGATGCCGCTGCT
The DNA here is from genome assembly GCF_050632145.1 of Roseateles chitinivorans. Classification (GTDB taxonomy): domain Bacteria; phylum Pseudomonadota; class Gammaproteobacteria; order Burkholderiales; family Burkholderiaceae_C; genus Roseateles; species Roseateles chitinivorans_B. The sequence goes on along the minus strand of NZ_CP192577.1, from coordinate 1,039,762 downwards.
CAAGACCTGCGAAGCGCTCGGTTCGGCGCCCGCGACGACGTGGATGATCGGCGACTCCAGCAACGACGCCCGCGCCGCGCACGCCGCCGGCTGCCCGATCGCGCTCGTCAGCTACGGCTACAACCACGGGCAGCCGATCCGCGACGTGCCCGCGGAACGCCACATCGACCGGCTCGACGAACTGCTCGGCTGAAAACGACGATGCGCCGTCCGCATCACGCGGAACGGCGCATCGGCGGGTGCCGGCCCCCGGGGACTCAGCGGCTGCTGCCCGCCGCGTTGCGGTTGCTGGTCGCTGCCGCCGCCTTGCCGCCGCCCAGCAGCGCGACCTTCAGGTCGCTGTCCGCCGGCGACCTGCCCAGCCAGATCTTCAGCAGCACGTTGAAGAAGTCCTCGCCCTTGATGGGCTCGCCGGGGATCAACTGGCCGTTGACGAAGACCACCGTGCCCGTCCCGGGGATGTAGTCCACGCCGAAGCTCTCGCCCGTCTTGAGCTTCTTCTTCTGCACGAAGATCTCCGACATGCGCAGCACGCCGACGATGGAGCGCCCGAATTCCTCGCGCGTCGCGTTCTGCTCCATGCCCTTGGTGAAGAGCTTGCCCAGTTCCTCGCCGTCGATGTCGCGCAGCATCTGGATGTGCATGCGCTTCGGGCCGGTGTTGGCCAGCACCGCCTCGGGCGTCGTCGCCTTCGCGTTCATGTACAGGCCGGCCGTGTAGACCTTGAAGATCGCCTTGTAGCGGATCCCCGCGCCATTGAGCTGCAGCTTCTGGCCGGCCACCTCGGCGGTGCCGTCGTACTTGACGCCGGCCAGCTCGACCGGGGCCGTGGTGGCCGCAGCGGCGGCCGCAGACGCCGCCGGAGGCGTGGACTGGGCCGACGCCGCGATCGGCATCAGCATCGCGGCCGCGAGCAGACCCGCGGTCATCAGGACATTGCGCTTGGACATGTGTCTCCATTCCCTCCGGAAGGATCGGCCGACTCCACGGTCGACTCTGATGCGAAGTATCCGACAGCCATGCGAAGCCGGGCCTCCGGGAATCCTCCTGCCCATGTCGCCTGCTACACTGGTCCGCACCATGTTTATCACGCGCAAGCACATCAAGGGGTCGAACGACCGGGGAGCCTGGCCCTGGCGATCCTGGTTCGACTTCACCTGAAGCCGCCTGCTGCTTGCCGCCCGCCGTCCACCCCTATCCCCGGACGCGGGACCGTCACACTTCCTCTGCACCCTACCGTACGGGGCAGGTCCAACAGGCGACCTGAGTTAGCGCTTGCGCGCGCGTCGTGATGCCTTGCATCACCGGAACGACACGCCGCATTCGACAAGAGGTTTGACGACGTGATCACCGAACTGGAATTCCAAAGCCTGGCCGCAGACGGCTACAACCGCATCCCGCTGATCAGCGAGGCCTTCGCGGATCTCGAGACCCCGCTCTCGCTCTACCTGAAGCTCTGCGCCGGCAACGGCCCGGGCCGCCACAGCTTCCTGCTGGAGTCGGTGGTCGGCGGCGAGCGCTTCGGCCGCTACTCCTTCATCGGCCTGCCCGCGCGCACCGTGCTGAAGAGCGAAGGCCCCGTCACCCGCGTGATCCGCGACGGCGCCGTGGTCGAGACCCACGAGGGCGATCCGCTCGCCTTCATCGAGGCCTACCAGCAGCGCTTCAAGGTCGCGCTGCGACCCGGCATGCCGCGTTTCTGCGGCGGGCTGGCGGGCTACTTCGGCTACGACGCGGTCCGCTACATCGAGCCGCGCCTGGCCGACTCCACGCCGCAGGGCGGCCTGCCGACGCCCGACGTGATGCTGCTGCAGTGCGAGGAACTGGCCGTCATCGACAACCTGTCGGGCAAGCTCTACCTGATCGTCTACGCCGACCCCGGCCAGCCCGAGGCCTACTTCAAGGCGAAGAAGCGCCTCACCGAGCTGAAGGACAAGCTGGGCTACTCGGTCGCCGCGCCGCGCGTCGCGCGCGCCCAGGCGCATCCGGTCGAGCGCGAGTTCGCGAAGGCCGACTTCCTGGCCTCGGTCGACAAGGCCAAGGCCTACATCGCCGCCGGCGACTGCATGCAGATCGTCTTCGGCCAGCGGCTGAAGAAGCGCTACACCGAGTCGCCGCTGAGCCTCTACCGCGCGCTGCGTTCGCTGAATCCCAGCCCTTACATGTACTTCTACGACATGGGGGACTTCCAGATCGTCGGCGCCTCGCCGGAGATCCTGGTGCGCCAGGAGCAGACGCCCGAGGGCCGCAAGGTCACGATCCGCCCGCTGGCCGGCACGCGTCCGCGCGGTGGCACGCCGGAGCAGGACCAGGCGCTCGAGGTCGAGCTCAAGGCCGATCCGAAGGAGCGCGCCGAGCACCTGATGCTGATCGACCTGGCCCGCAACGACACCGGCCGCATCGCGCATACCGGCAGCGTGAAGGTGACGGACGCCTTCGCCGTCGAACGCTACTCGCACGTGATGCACATCGTCAGCAACGTCGAGGGCATCCTGAAACCCGGCGTCGGCAACATGGACGTGTTCCGCGCCAGCTTCCCGGCCGGCACGCTGTCGGGCGCGCCCAAGATCCGCGCGATGGAGATCATCGACGAGCTCGAGCCCGTCAAGCGCGGCATCTACGGCGGCGCCTGCGGCTACCTGAGCTTCGGCGGCGACATGGACCTGGCCATCGCGATCCGCACCGGCATCGTCATGGACCAGGTGCTGTACGTGCAGGCGGCGGCGGGCATCGTGGCGGACTCGGTCCCCGAGCTCGAATGGAAGGAGACCGAGGCCAAGGCGCGCGCGCTGCTGCGCGCTGCGGAACTGGTCGAAGAAGGTTTCTGAAGCTGAAGTGAACGAAGGAGCAAGAACATGCTGCTGATGATCGACAACTACGACAGCTTCACCTTCAACCTGGTGCAGTACTTCGCCGAGCTCGGCGCCGAGGTGAAGACGGTCCGCAACGACCAGATCACGCTCGACGAGATCGCCGCGCTCAACCCGACGCATCTGGTGCTCTCGCCCGGACCGTGCACGCCCAAGGAAGCCGGCGTCTGCGTGCCGGCGATCCAGCGCTTCATCGGCAAGCTGCCGATCCTGGGCGTGTGCCTCGGGCACCAGAGCATCGGTGCCGCGCTGGGCGGCCACATCGTCCGCGCGAGGGTGCAGATGCACGGCAAGTCCTCGACGATCACGACCGACACGCAGGGCGTCTTCAGCGGTCTGCCCGACCGCTTCGACGTGATCCGCTACCACTCGCTGGCGATCGAGGAATCGACGATTCCCCCGGAGCTGGAGATCAGCGCCCGCAGCGAGGACGGCGAGATCATGGGCGTGCGTCATCGCGCGCTCGCCGGCACCGCGACGCCGCTGGAAGGCGTCCAGTTCCATCCCGAATCCATCCTCTCGGAGCACGGTCACGCGATGCTCAAGAACTTCCTGGAGTTGGCACGATGAACGAAGGCAGCAAGGCAGCAGGTCAGAGCGGCGGCAACATCGGCGCGATCGTCGATCTGCGCAGCGATACCGTCACCCAGCCGACCGCGGGCATGCGCGCCGCCATGGCGTCCGCGCCGCTGGGCGACGACGTCTTCGGCGACGACCCGAGCGTCAATGCGCTGCAGGTGGCGCTGGCGGAGCGGCTCGGCTTCGAGGCGGCGCTCTTCATGCCCACCGGCACGCAGAGCAACCTCTGCGCGCTGATGGCGCACTGCCAGCGCGGCGACGAATACATCGTCGGCCAGTTCGCGCACACCTACCGCTGGGAAGGCGGCGGCGCCGCAGTGCTGGGCTCCATCCAGCCGCAGCCGCTGAACCACGCGCCGGACGGCTCGCTGCCGCTGGCCGACATCGAAGCCAACATCAAGCCCGACGACGCGCACTTCGCGCGCACGCGGCTGCTGGCGCTGGAGAACACGATCGGCGGCAAGGTGCTGCCGATGGACTACCTCGCGGCCGCCTCGGAGCTGGCGAAGCGCCACGGCCTGTCGCGCCACCTCGACGGCGCGCGCCTGTTCAATGCGGCGGTCGCGGTCGCCGCGCGCGACGGGAGCGATCCGTACGACGCCGCCAGACGCATCTGCTCGCACTTCGACAGCGTGTCAGTCTGCTTCTCCAAGGGACTGGGCGCGCCGGTCGGCTCGGTGCTGTGCGGCACGCGCGAGCTCATCAAGAGCGCCCACCGCTGGCGCAAGATGCTCGGCGGCGGCATGCGCCAGGCCGGGCTGCTCGCGTCGGCGGCGCACTACGCGCTCGACCACCAGGTGAAGCGCCTGGGCGAAGACCACGCGCTGGCCAAGCGCCTCGCCGAAGGACTGCAGGGCCTGCCGGGTCTGACGGTCGAGGCGCCGCAGACCAACATCGTCTTCTGCGACGTCGACAAGGGCATCGCGGCGAAGCTGGTCGAGCATCTGAAGACCGAAGGCGTGCTCACGACCGGGCTGTACAAGCTGCGCTTCGTGACCCACCTCGACGTGGACGCTGCGGGCGTCGACCGCGCCGTCGCGGCCACGTGCCGGTTCTTCAACGCCTGAGCGGGAGATCCTCATGCCCATCACCGACAACGAGGCGCTGACCCGCGTCATCGAGCACCGCGAGATCTTCCACGACGAGATGCTGTCGCTGATGCGCCGCATCATGAGCGGCGACATCTCGCCGGTCACCGCCGCGGCGATCCTGATCGGTCTTCGCGTCAAGAAGGAGACCATCGGCGAGATCACCGCCGCCGCGCAGGTGATGCGCGAGTTCTCCGTCAAGGTGCCGATCGAGCCGGGCCCGCATCTGGTCGACGTCGTCGGCACCGGCGGCGACGGCGCGCACACCTTCAACATCTCGACCTGCTCGATGTTCGTCGCGGCCGCGGCGGGCGCGCAGGTCGCCAAGCACGGCAACCGCAGCGTGTCGTCCAAGACCGGCAGTGCGGACGTGCTGGAGGCGCTCGGCGTGACGCTGTCGCTACCGCCGCAGGCGGTCGCCGAGTGCGTGCGCCAGACCGGCATCGGTTTCATGTTCGCGCCCAACCACCATCCGGCGATGAAGAACATCGCGCCCGTCCGCAAGGAGCTGGGCGTGCGCACGATCTTCAACATCCTGGGGCCGCTGACCAACCCGGCCGACGCGCCCAACATCCTGATGGGCGTGTTCCATCCGGACCTCGTCGGCATCCAGGTCCGCGTGATGCAGCGCCTCGGCGCTCAGCACGCCGTGGTCGTCTACGGCAAGGACAACATGGACGAGATCTCGCTGGGCGCGGCGACGCTGGTCGGCGAACTCAGGAACGGCGAGATCCGCGAGTACGAGATCCACCCCGAGGACTTCGGCATGCCGATGGTCGCGAGCCGCAACCTGCGCGTCAGCGGTCCGGAGGAGAGCCGGCAGGTGCTGCTGGGCGTGCTCGGCAACGATCCCGGCGCGGCGCGCGACATCGTGCTGCTGAACGCCGGCGCGACGCTGTATGCGGCCAACGTGGTCGAGTCGATCGCCGACGGCATCGCGAAGGCGCGCGTGGCGATCGAGTCCGGTGCCGCGCGTGCGAAGCTGGACCAGTTCGTCGCCGAGACGCAGCGGCAGGCCGCCGCGAACGCCTGAAAAGAAAGTCGTATGTCTGACATCCTGGATCGCATCAACGCCGTCAAGCGCGAGGAAGTCGCCGCCGCGTCGGCCCGCGTGCCGTTGACCGCGCTGCGTGCTGAAGCCGAATCGCGGACCGAGCCGACGCGCGGTTTCGTGGACGCGCTGCGCGCCAAGATCGACGCCGGCCACAGCGGCGTCATCGCCGAGGTGAAGAAGGCCAGTCCGAGCAAGGGCGTGCTGCGCGAGGACTTCCGTCCCGCCGACATCGCCCGCAGCTACGAGCAGCACGGCGCGGCCTGCCTGAGCGTGCTGACCGACGCACCGCACTTCCAGGGCTCGGTCGAGTTCTTGAAGCAGGCCCGCGCGGCCTGCGCGCTGCCGGTGCTGCGCAAGGACTTCATGATCGATCCGTACCAGGTCTACGAAGCGCGCGCGATGGGCGCGGATTGCATCCTGCTGATCGCGGCAAGCCTGGACGACGGTCTGATGGCCGAGCTCGAGGACTGCGCGCTGGGCCTCGGCCTGGACGTGCTGGTCGAGGTGCACGACGGCGCGGAACTGGAGCGCGCGCTGCGTTTGAAGACACCGATGGTCGGCATCAACAACCGCAACCTGAAGACCTTCGAGGTCACGCTGGACACGACGCTCGGGCTGCTGAAAAACGTGCCGGCGGATCGTCTCCTGGTGACCGAGTCCGGCATCCTCGGCCCGGCCGACGTGCAGCGCATGCGCGACGCGCAGGTCAACGCCTTCCTCGTCGGCGAGGCCTTCATGCGCGCCCCCGATCCGGGTGCGGCGTTGTCGGCGCTGTTCCGCTGATGTCCGCGACGCTCAAGTCCCTCGACTGGTCGGCTGGCGATGGCTGGCAGCCGCTCATCGACGCGTGGCGCGCGAGCGCCGATGGTCAGCGCATCGAGGCGCTGCTGAAGACGCGGCTTGCTGAAGGCGCGGTGATCTACCCGCCCGACCCGCTGCGCGCGCTGCGCCTCACGCCGCTGACGAACGTGAAGGTCGTCATCGTCGGCCAGGACCCGTATCACGGGCCGGGGCAGGCGGAGGGGCTGTCGTTCTCCGTGCCGGTGGGGGAGAAGCTGCCGCCCTCGCTGCGCAACATCTTCAAGGAGCTGCAGCGCGACCTGGGGCAGCAGCCGGCGATGTCCGGGCACCTCGGTGAATGGGCGCGGCGCGGCGTGCTGCTGCTCAACACCAGCCTCACCGTCGAGGACGGCGCCGCCGCCTCGCATGCGAAGAAGGGCTGGGAATCGCTGACGGATGCGCTCATCGCGGCCACCGCGCAAGACCCGGCCCCCAAGGTCTATCTGCTGTGGGGCGCCCATGCGCAGGCGAAGGCGCCGTTGATCGAGGCGGCCGGCCATCGGCATCTCGTGCTGCAGGCCAACCATCCGTCGCCGTTGTCCGCCACGCGAGGTCCCGCGCCCTTCATCGGCTGCGGACACTTCTCAGCTGCGCGCGACTGGCTCAAAGGGCAGGGCGTCGAGCTGGGCTGGTCCCTGGATTGACCGTCCTGCAGCGGCCTTGGCAGGCTACCGGCTAAGTGCTCCTCCCGATTTCCTGCAGAGCCATAACTGGTACGTTGGTGGTCATAACCACGTAACCCCTTTGAAAGGGGCTCCGGCATCAGGGTTAAGTCCAGTGCGCTACCAATTGACGCTCTGCGTTTTTTGGTACTAAACTGGTATTAATCATGACAAGCCACCCCCTGGCGGACGCCTGGTCCGCTCCTCTGCAGCCGCACTTCGCGGGCGTCCGCTTCCTGGTGGGAGTGGATGGCGGTGGCACCGGCACGCGGGTCCGGCTGAGCGATGTCCACGGACAGCTGCTCGGACAGGGCTGGGCGGGGCCGTCGGCATTGGGGCAGGGCATCGCCCAGGCCTGGCGCCACATCCAGATGGCCGTGCAGGAAGCCGCCGCCAAGGCGGGCATCGAGCGCCTGCCGCTCGGCGAGACCGCCATCGGTCTCGGCCTCTCCGGCGCCGGCGTCGCCTCACAGGCGCAGGCCTTCGTCGCACAGCAGCCCGGCTACGCCCACATCGAACTCGTGAACGACGGCACCACGTCCGTCATCGGTGCGCATGCGGGCCGGCCCGGCGGCGTGATCGCGGCCGGCACCGGCACGGTGGGCGAGGCGCTGCGCGCCGATGGTTCGATGGTCTGTGTCAGCGGCTGGGGCTGGATCGGCGGCGACGAAGGCAGCGGCGCGTGGCTCGGCATCCAGGCGATGCGCCTCGCACAGAAGGCGATGGACGGTCGCGTGGAGGCCGGAGCGCTGGCCCGCGCCGTGTGGGCCGCCGCCGGCTGCCAGGACGACCAGGACCGCGACGCCATCAACGCCTGGGTCGCCCAGGCCGGCCAGCATGCCTACGCGCAACTGGCGCCGCTCGTGTTCGAACAATCGGAATCCGATCCGGCCGCCGCGGCGCTCGTCGCGCAGGCCGTCGCGGAGCTGGAGCTGCTCGCGCTCGCGCTCGATCCGACGCGGCAGCTGCCGCTGTCGCTCGCGGGCAGCGTGGCACAGCGGCTCGCCGCGCTTTTCTCAGGCAACATTCGGGCCCGTTGCGTGTCGCCCCAGGGCGACTCGGCCGACGGCGCGCTGCGGCTGGTCCGCGGCGCTCTCTCCGACCCCCGTTGAAGATGAGAAGCCCGATGAGCACCAAGCTGCCCTTCCAGTTCAAGCCCGATCCCGCCGCCGCGTCGCCGCTGTACATGCAGCTGGCCCACAAGCTGGCACAGGCGATCCGCGAAGGCCAGTACCAGGCCGACGAGGCCCTGCCGTCGGAGCGCGTGCTCTCGGAGTCGCTCGACCTCTCGCGCGTCACCGCCCGCAAGGCGATCGACCGCCTCGTCGAGCAGGGCCTGATCGTGCGCAAGCGCGGCTCCGGCAACTACATCGCGCCCAAGCTCGAGCAGCCGCTGTCGCGCCTGACCAGCTTCTCGGAGGAACTCCACCAGCGCGGCTTCAAGCCCAGCAGCCGTTGGCTGACGCGCGGCTTCGCCATGGCGGCGCCGGACGAGCAGCTGTCGCTCGGCCTGACGACCGGCCAGCGCGTCGCGCGCCTGGAGCGCCTGCGCCTGGCGGACGCCGTGGTCATGGCCTATGAGCTCTCGATCCTGCCCGAGGCCGTGCTGCCCGATCCGCAGAAGGTCGAGTCCTCGCTGTACGAGCACCTCGCCCAGCACGGCGGCGCGCCGGTGCGCGCGCTGCAGCACATCCGCGCCATCAATGCCGACTCGCGCCTGGCGGGTCTGCTGCAGGTGCCGGTGGGGCAGGCGGTGCTCTTCATCACCCGCGTGGGCTACCTCGACCAGGGTCAGGCTGTGGAGCTCACCCATTCCTACTGCCGCAGCGACTACTACGACTTCGTCGCGGAGATGAGGCGAGACGGATGACGACCCAGCACATCGACGGATTCATACTGACACCTGACGGGTTCATCCGCGGTGTGCTGGAACATCAAGAAGGCCGAGTGACCCGCATCGACGGGACCGCCGTGCCGGAGTACGACGTGCGCCACGGCGCGCAGGACCTGCCGATCGTCCTGCCGGGCTTCATCGACACGCACGTCCACGGCGGCGCCGGCCGCGACACGATGGAAGGCGGCGACGCCGCCGCGCAGCTCGCCAAGCTGCATGCGAAACACGGCACCACGTCGCTGCTCGCGACGACGATGACCGCGCCGCTGGACGAGATCCGGCACGCGATGCGCGGCCTGGCCGAGCTCTGCGTCGTGCGCCCCGAGGGCGGCGCGCGCGTGCTGGGCGTGCACCTCGAAGGGCCGTACATCAATCCCGGCAAGCTCGGCGCGCAGCCGGACTTCGCCAAGGCCGCGTCGATCGCCGAGATCCGCGACCTGCACGCGATCGCGCCGATCCGCCTGATCACGCTGGCGCCGGAGCTGCCGGGCCACCTCGACCTCGTCACGCAGTTGCGCGAGGCCGGCTTCCAGGTCCAGATCGGCCACTCGCTGGGCACCTATGAAGACGGCGTCGCCGCGCTCGGCCGCGGCGCCGGCGGCTTCACCCACCTGTTCAACGCGATGACGGGCCTGCACCACCGCGAGCCCGGCATGGTCGGGGCCGCGCTGGCGCACGCGCAGTATGCCGAGGTCATTCCGGACCTGCTGCATGTGCACCCCGGCGCGATCCGCGTCGCGCTGCGCAGCATCCCGCACCTGTTCTGCGTCACCGATTCGACGGCCGCGGCCGGCATGCCCGACGGCGAGTACAGCCTGGGCCGGCACCGCGTCACCAAGTGCCTGGGCGGCGTGCGTCTGCCTGACGGCACGCTGGCCGGATCGACGCTGACGATGGACCAGGCGCTGCGCAACCTGGTGCTGAAACTGGGCCTCCCGATCGAGGACGCGTCGCGGCGCGTGTCGACGAACGCGGCGGACTATTTGGGTCTGGACGACCGGGGCCGTCTGGCTCCGGGCGCCTGGGCGGATTTCGTAGTGATGGACCGTGGCTTGCAGTTGCAGTGCGTGGTCGTTGAAGGAGAAGCAATTGACCTCGCGAATGCTGGATGAGGCGCTGAGCGCGCCGCAGGTGGTGGCCCGTCAACTGGCCGCCGATCAGAACGCCTATGCCGCCCTGGGCGACGCGCTGCGCGAGCAGCCGCCGACCTCGCTGCTGACGATCGCGCGCGGCAGCTCGGACCACGCGTCGCACTACCTGGCTTACCTGCTGATGGCGCGGCTGGGCCGGCTCGTGACCTCGCTGCCGATGTCGCTGATCACGCTCTACCAGAGCAAGATCCAGAGCCAGGGGCTGGTGTCCTTCGCGTTCTCGCAATCGGGCCAGAGCCCGGACCTGGTCTCGCCGACGCAGTACTTCCGCGCCAACGGCGCGCGCACGGTCGCCTTCGTGAACGCCGACGGCTCGCCGCTGGAGGCCGCGGCCGAGCACGTGTTCCGCCTGCATGCCGGCGTCGAGCAGAGCGTCGCCGCGACCAAGAGCTACATCGCGCAATTGGTGGCGGGTGCGCGCGTCGTCGCGGCCTGGCAGGGCGACGAGCACCTGTCGGCCGCGTTGCAGACCTTGCCGCAGGCGATGGAGCAGGCCGCCAAGCAACGCTGGGACGTGGCGGTCGATGTGCTCCAGGGTGCGGACAAGCTGTTCGTCATCGGTCGCGGTACCTCGCTGCCGATCGCGCTGGAAGCGGCGCTGAAGTTCAAGGAGACCTGCGGCATCCAGGCCGAGGCCTTCTCCGGCGCGGAAGTGAAGCACGGACCGATGGCGCTGGTGGAGGAGGGCTATCCGCTGCTGGTTTTCGCGCCGCGCGGTCCCGCGCAGGCGGGTCTGCTGGCGCTGGCCGAGGAGATGCGCGGCCGCGGTGCGCGCGTGCTGCTGGCGGCGCCGGAAGGCACGCCGGGCGCCGAGTTGCCGCTGACCTGCACCGGCAACGAGGACCTCGACCCGATCGCGGCGGTGCAGAGCTTCTATCCGATGGTCGAGGCGCTGGCGCAGGCGCGGGGTCTGAACCCCGACCAGCCGCGCCATCTGGCCAAGGTCACCAAGACGCATTGAGGGCGCATGCCCGGGGCCATGGCCGCGCTCCTGCGCATCCCTGCCCCGGCGCATCGATTGCAAGTTGATTTCCCCATCCCCAGCCGTCGACCCGCGGGCCAGGCAGAAGAGAGCGACATGAGCGAGACAGCATTCCATCCGGGCCGGCTGGTGATGGTGGACATCCAGGGCAAGACGCTGGATGCGACGACCGCGGCCTTCCTCCGCGACAACAAGATCCGGGCGGTGTGCCTGTTCCGCAAGAACCTGGGTACCGAGGCGGAGGTCCGTCAACTCACGCGGGATCTGCGCGAAGCGATGGGCGCGGATGCGCTGATCGGACTCGACCAGGAGGGCGGCTCCGTCGTGCGCGCGACCTTCCTGCCGCAGCCGCCGTCGGCGATGGCGCTGGGCGCGGCGGGCGACGAAGGGCTGGCCGAGCAGGTCGGCGCGGCGGTGGCGCGCGGCCTGCGCGGCATCGGCATCAACTGGAACTTCGCGCCGGTCACCGACATCAACAACAACCCGGCCAACCCGGTGATCGCCGAGCGCAGCTTCGGCGAGACCGCGGACACCGTCACGCGCCTGGCCGGCGCGTGGATGAAGGGCTCGATGGCGGCGGGCGTGGCCTGCTGCATCAAGCACTTCCCGGGGCACGGCGACACGCACGTCGATTCGCACCTGGACCTGCCGACGGTCGAGAAGTCCCGCGCCGAACTGGACGCGCTCGAACTCAAGCCCTTCCAGGCGCTGCGCGACGTGGCGCCGTCGATCATGACGGCGCACATCGTCTATCCGAAGATCGACCCGCAGTACCCGGCGACGCTGTCGAAGACGATCCTGGGCGGCATCCTGCGCGACGAGTACGGCTACGACGGCGTCGTCATCACCGACGCGCTGATGATGAAGGCCATCGCCGAGCGCTACGGCTATGCGAAGGCGGCGGTGCTGGCGATCAACGCCGGCGCCGACATGATCCTGGCGCAGGGCTCGCTCGACGAGCAGGCGCAGGCGATCCATGCGCTGCAGGACGCGCTGTCGCGCGGCGGCTTGAGCGTCGAGCGCGGTCGCCAGGCCGAAGCGCGGCTGGACAAGCTGGCGCGCGATTTCCCGGTCCGCTTCGATGACTACCAGGGCGCGCAGCGCGAGGCCGACGACGTGCTGATGCGCCGCGCCTGGGCCGCGGGCCTGAGCGCGCTGCGCGGTGCGACGCCGCCGGCGATCGCCCGGCCGATCCGCGTGCTGGTGCAGGACGAGGTGCCGACCGACGGCGTGTCCGAGGCCGGCCCGACCGGCGCCCAGGTGCGCGCGCTGTTCGAAGGCTACGGCGACGTCGAGTTCGTCTCGCTCGGCGACATCGCGGCGCTCGACTGGGCTGCCGTCCCTGCCGACGGGCGCTTCACGATCGTGGCCTCGACGCATCGGGCGCGTTACGGCGCCAACGCCGCCGCGTGGCGCCCGGATCTGCATCTGGTGCTGTGGAACCCGTTCCAGGCGCTGGATGTCTCGGCGCCGACGGTGATCAGCTGGGGCTACGCCGACGGCGCGCTGGGCGCGCTCGGCGCCTGGCTGCAAGGCCGCGGCGAGGCCGGCGGCCAGTCGCCGGTCACGCTGGATTGAAGCCGGCTCAGGCCGCCCCGCACAGCACCGCACCGAGGTCCTCCCCCATGAGCTCTTCGAAGATTCCTCCCGCCGCCGGAGCGCGCGGCGACCGCAGCCCCATCCGCTGGGTGTCCAGCCTGTACTTCGTGCAGGGCATGCAGTTCTTCGTCGTCATGCTGATCGCCGGCCTGATGTTCAAGAACATGGGTGTCGCGAATGACCAGATCGCGCGCTGGACCGGCCTGCTCGGCCTGGCCTGGGCGTTCAAGCCGCTGTGGAGTCCTTTCCTGGAACTGGCGCGCAGCAAGAAGCTGATCGTCGTCGCCGGGCAGTACACCGGTGCGGTGGGGCTGGGCCTGATGGCGGTGGCACTGCAGCTGCCGATGTGGTTCGCGGCCAGCATCGCGGTGCTGTTCCTGCTGGCCTATGCGTCGGCGACGCATGACATCGCCTGCGACGGGCTCTACATGGCTTCGCTCGACGACAGGCAGCAGGCGGCCTACGCCGGCTGGCAGGGCGCGTTCTTCAACGCGTCGAAGTTCTTGACGCTCGGCGGGCTGCTCGTGCTGGCCGGACATCTGGAGCGCGGCATCGGCGTGATGAACGCGTGGTCGGTGATCTTTGCGATGCTGGCCGTGCTGCTGTTCGTGCTGGCCAGCTACAACGCCTATGCCTTGCCGGGCGCGCTCAACACCGATCACGGTGATCTCACGGTCGAGGGTGTCTGGCAGACCTTGCGCGAGGTGATCGCCGATTTCCTGAAGAAGCCCGGCATCTGGCTGATGATCCTGTTCATCGTGATGTTCCGTTTCGCCGAAGGGCAGGTGCAGACGATCGGGCCGCTGTTCCTGATCGAGCCGCGCGAGAAGGGCGGACTGGGCCTGACGACGGAGCAGGTCGGCGGGATCTACGGCACCGTGGGCACGGCGGCCTTCCTGGTCGGCAGCATCGTCGGCGGGTACTTCACGAGCTGGCTGAGCCTGCGTCGCGCCATGCCCTTCCTGATCGTGGCGATGGCGGTCCCGAACGCGACCTTCTACTACCTCGCCGTCACGATGCCGGCGGACCTGTGGCACGTGGGCTTGGCCGTCGCGGTCGAGATGCTGGGCTACGGCTTCGGCTTCGTCGGCATGATCCTGTTCATCATGCAGGCCGTCGCGCCGGGCAAGTACCAGACGGCGCATTACGCGCTGGGTTCGGGCGTGATGCAGCTGGGCTTCATCCTGTCGAAGACGATCAGCGGCGACATCCAGATCGCGATGGGTTACGAGCACTTCTTCCTGTGGACGATCGGCTGCGGGGCTCCGGCGCTGATCCTGCTGCTCTTCGTCCGCATGCCTGGCAAGGCCAAGGACAAGAGCAACGACCCCCGCGATGGCAAGAGCAACGGCAGTGCGCCGACCCCGATAGAAAGCGCGACATGAACCCGTCCGAAGTCCTCGGTAGCAAATCCGTCGAAGGGCGGCAGTGGTGGGGGACGGCAAGGCGTGGGGTTTCGGCGCTTGCCGCCGGGGCCCCATGCCTTGGCGGCCAACGCCCAGGCCTGCGCAGGTGGGCGGCCGCGGCGATGCTTGTCGCCGCAACGGGCGCTCAAGCAGCGGCGCCGCAGTTCTTCTTCGACGACTTCAGCTACGCCGACACGGCGGCAATGTTCCAGCAAGGGTGGACGGCGCGCAGCGCGGCTGGCCATCCGGGGCTGCCGGGTGCACGCTGGGCGCCGGAGGCGCTGAGCCTCGTCGACGGCAAGCTTCGCCTGCGCGGCACGACCGACGGCACCGGTGCGGGCACGACGCAGGTGCAGGTCTGTCACCAGCGCAAGTACCTGGGCGGCACCTACGCCGCGCGTGTGCGCTTCAGCGATCAGCCGGTGAGCGGCGCCGACGGTGATCCGGTGATCCAGACCTTCTACGTGGTGAGCCCGCTGAAGCACGATTTCGATCCCGAGTTCAGCGAGCTGGATTGGGAATACCTGCCCAACGGTGGCTGGGGCAGCGAGAAGACGCGGATCTACGGCATCACCTGGCAGACGGTGCGGTTGGACCCCTGGCTTGCCTTCAACCAGCAGCATGAGGAATTCGGTCCATTGGGCGCGCCGGGCAAGGACTGGCACACGCTGGTGATGCAGGTCGCCGACGGCCGCACGCACTGGTTCATCGACGGCCGCAAGGTCGACCAACACGGCGGCCGGAACTATCCGGTGGTGCCGATGTCGATCAACTTCAACCTGTGGTTCTCTCCCGAGGGCCCGCTGCCGCAGGGGCCGGCGGGCGGCCCGCCGCGCGTGTACGAAGAGGACGTCGACTGGGTCTTCCATGCGAAGGACGCGGTGCTGAGCCCAGCCGCGGTGGACGCGCAGGTGAAGCGCTGGCGTGCCGGCGGCGTTGCGCGACTGGACCAGGTGCAGGCCGCCGAGCCGGCGCTCGAGAGCCGCTGCGACTTCTGATCCTTCCGACCTGCTTCCCATGAATGCTCCCTCGAAACGCATCGCGTCGGTCGACGCGCTGCGTGGTCTGGCCGTGGCCGCGATGCTGCTGGTCAACAACCCCGGCGACTGGGGCTACGTCTACGCGCCGTTGGAGCATGCGGCCTGGAACGGCTGGACGCCGACGGACCTGGTGTTCCCGTTCTTCCTGTTCATCGTGGGGGTGTCGCTGTCGCTCGCGATGGGCGCGCGGATCGAGGCGGGTGGCGGCGATGCGCTCCGCGGCACCGTGGTCAAGCGCGGCCTGCGCATCCTCGTGCTCGGCCTGGTGCTGCATGCGCTCGCCTGGTGGTTGATGGACAAGCCGGCCCTGCGCATTCCCGGCGTGCTGCAGCGGATCGGTCTCTGCTTCGCCTTCACCGGACTGATCGCGATTCGATGGCGGGCGACCGGTCAGCGGTTGTGGCTGGCCGTGCTGCTCCTCGGCTACGGCGCCCTGCTGCTGTGGGGCGGCCCCCTCGACAAGGTCGGCAACATCGCCAGCCGCGTCGATGCGTGGCTGCTGGGGCCTCATGGGTATGAGTGGGATCCGGTCACCGGTCTCGGCCATGACCCGGAAGGCATCGTTGCCACGTTGGGCGCGCTCGCAACGACGTTGCTCGGCTGGCGCTGCGGCGAAGCGCTGCGCAGCGGCGCGTTGAAGCAACTCGCGACGATCGGGCTCACGGCCGCCGCCGCGGGCTTCGCGCTCGACGCGATCGGCCTGATGCCGATCAACAAGAACCTGTGGACACCATCGTTCGTGCTGTTCACCGGTGGCCTCGCCGCGCTGGCCTTGCTCGGCGCGCATGCGCTGATCGATCGACTCGGCTGGCCGCCGCTGTTCCGTAGCTTCGGGGTCAATGCGATCGCCGCCTACGCCGGCGCGTGGATGTGCACGGTGTTCCTCGCGGGTTTCGGGTGGATGGCACCGCTCTATGAGCGCGGGTTCGGCTGGCTGGAGCCGATCGTCGGACCGTATGGCCGCTCGCTGGCCTTCGCGCTGGTCTTTGTCGCCGTGTGGTGGGCGATCGTGCGGGTGATGGATGCACGCAGGGTCTACATCAAGGTGTGAGACTCGACCTGGGACCTCGCCGTCGGCCGACGCCCTGCACAGAGGGCGTCGGCCGATCTCATGCCGGGACGGCGATCAATTGGTCAGGAGCCACACGTAGCGGAATCCGTCGCTGATGGGGACGGAAAAGTCCCGCTTGATCGTCACGCCGCCGACCGTGCACGTGCCTTCAGTCGAATTGCATTGCGACAGTGCCGCGGCAATCTGCGGCCATCCGGTCGAATCCACTCCGGTCTTGGCCACCAGATCTGCGTTCACCGCCCTGACAAAGGCGCTCCATCCGCCGCTCTTCGCGATATTGGGATTTCCGGCGCAGGCGCACGCCTGGCCGCCCAGCAGACTGTAGTTGCCGGTGCCGGGCAGTCCACCCACGGGTGGTTGCGTCGGCGGATTGCCAGGTGTCGGCGGGCCCATGCGGTAGGCCTGAACCACGGACTCGGGAATGAAGTCGGGGATCGAGTTGCCGTCGGCGTCGAACGGGACCTGTGTGGTGAAGGTGTTGACGCCGATGTAGATCGTGCCGACCGCGTTGTAGAACCCACCGCAACCCTGGCGCTGCGCCTCGACGCGGTAGCTCACGGGCGTGCCGACCTGACCCTGGTAGGGGTCGTAGTCGTAGAAGACGACCTCGCCGGGCTCAGGCTTGACGGGCATCGAATACGAGAGCGTGATCGCGAAGCCGTTGGTCTTGATCGTGGGCACCTTCAGCAGGTCCGACCCGCGGCCGTTGTTGGTCCCGGCGAGGGTGGCGATCAGTTTGCCGTTGCGATAGATCCTGTAGTCGGCCTCCTGCAGCACGTCGATGAACTGGATGTTCCGACCATCGAAGAGCTGGCAGGTGAAGGGGGCCGGACGGTCCGCCTGCCAGCTCAACTTGGCGGTGTTGTAGCTTGGAGAGAAGGCGACGGTGGTATTCAGCGGACCGGTCGGTGCACTGACGTAGCCTTGCGACTTCAGGATCGCGATCTCCGCCTCGATGCGGGCGATGAGTTCCCTTGCGCGATCGTCCTGGCTGCGACTGTTGTCCTTGCCCAGCCCTTCCAGGTAGGTGATGGCCGTCTGCGCCATCTTGGCCTGCATCTTGGGATCCTTCAGCGCATTCATGATGGCCTGGCCGGCCATCTCGCCGATCTTCCCGAAGTTGGCCTTCAGATATGCCGTGATCACGTCCTGCTCCGGGATCGGCGTCACAGGATATTTCTCCGTCCACTGCGCTTGTGCCGGCACGACCGCGCCGGCAAGTGCCATCGCGCCGATCGCGACGCACAGCGTCTTCTTCAAGTTCATCTTCATTGGATTCACTTCTTTTCCCTGAGGTTGAAATCCCGCGTATCGCCAGACGCGGGCGAAAAAAACGGAGCTCCGTTGTCGGGAGCTCCGTTTCGGCGAGGCTGAGATCAGAACTTGTAGCGCAGGCCGGCGTAGTACATCTTGCCGGCCTTGTACACGCCCGACACCTGCGACCGGTCCGTCTTGTAGACGGTCAGCAGCGGGTCGGTCAGGTTCTGGGCTTCGAAGGTGAAGGTGGCGTCCTTCCAGAAATTGACGTTCAGCGCGAAGTTCAGCTGACCGGCCGCGCTCTGGAAGTAGTCCGCGCCGCCGCGGTTGCCCAGCTTGTAGGCCGACCGGTGGCTGTAGGCCAGGCGGGCGCTCAGCAGGTCGTTCTCGAAGTAGGCGCCCAGGTTGTAGACGTCCTTCGAGGTGCCGTACAGCGAGCAGTCCTCGGCCACGGTGCCGTTGCAGGTGCCCGCCATGTCCTTGCGGGTGATGCGGCCGTTGGTGTGCGTGAGGTTCACGTCCAGGCCGAATCCGCCGAACAGCGCTTGCTGGTACTGCGCCTCCAGCCCCGTCAGGCGGCCATTGGTGTTGAGCGGGGTCGACACCTTGTAGGCCTCCACCGGGCTGCCCGGCTTGGAGTTGTTGGCATACATCATCGTGCTCGAGCCGTAGCCGATCACGCCGTTGAGCTGGCTGGCGAAGGCGCCAACAGACAGCAGCGACTTGGGCTGGAAGTACCACTCCAGCGACAGGTCGATGTTGGTGGCCTTGGTCGGCTTCAGGAACGGGTTGCTGGCCGAGCCGTCATGCTGCAGGTCGCGCAGTTCGCTGCCGGCCATCTGGCCGTAGTCCGGACGCGACATCGAACGGTTGATCGAGAACCGGCCGATCACGTCCCGCGAGAACTCGCCGCGCAGGTTCAGGCTGGGCAGCACGTCGGTGAAGCTCTGCTGGTAGCGCGGCAGGCCGCCGGGCAGGAAGGCGGTGATGTCGTCCTTGGTGCGCACGATGCGCACGCCGATGTTGCCGCTGACTGCATCCGTGGGCTGCAGGTTGGCCATGACGTAGCCCGCTTGCGTGTCCTCTTTGATGTCGTAGTTCAGCTGCGTGGCCGGCGTGTTGAACTGGGCGTATTTGGCCACCCATTGCGCGACGTAGGCATTGCTGACCTTGAACGGCGAGAAGCCCGGCGTGGGGTTGGCCGGCAGGCTGCCGTACCAGTCCGACGGGAAGTTGCCGATCGCGCTGCTGGGGATCTGCGACTCGTCGGACGCGCCGGCGGCGAGTGTCATCAGCAGACGATCGACCTTGCGCTGGTGGTCCGTGGCACGGGCGCCGAAACGGATCGACGGGACGTACTCGTTGTTCAGCTTCAGGTCGGCGTCGAACTGGCCGTAGGTTTCCTTGTCGACCGACTTGGTCTTGCTGCCCCAGCCACCGATGCCGAAGCCGGCCGGGGTGAACTTGCTGCCGCCGGGCACGTTCAGCACGAAGATGCCGTCCGGACGCAGCGTGTAGCCGGCACCCTGGTCCCAGCCGCTCAGCAGCTCGAAGCCGACGTCGGTCGTGCGGCCGCTGCCTTGCGTGTGGCCGATCTTCCCGGTGACGGTCAGATCGTCGTTGACGACCCACTTGCCGTCCAGGTTGACGAACTTGGAGTCCGTCTTGGCGTCAGGACGAGCCGCGACGTCCTCGACCGCCGAATACGCGCCGGCCGTGCCGCCCGGCAGACCGTTGAACGCGTTGCCCGGGTAGAAGATCGAGGTGACCGTATTGCCCGAGACCGTGTACCCGGCCTGTGGCAGCGGATAGTTGCCGCTCCAGCCCGCGCCATTGGCCGCGTTCGTCAGCCCGGCCATGAAGTTGGTGTTGTAGTTCTTGGCGTCCAGCTTCGAGTAGAAGCCCGACAGGTTGAAGCTCAACGTGTTCGTCGGGCGCAGTTCGGCCTCGATGTAGCCGCCCTGGCGTTTGCGTTCCTGTTCGAACAGCACGGCGCCGCTCAGGTAGCTGACGTTCTTGCCGGCCAGCGCGGGATCCGGATAGTTGGCGGGGTACTTGTCCCACCAGACACCTTCGGAGCCGGCGCGCTGCAGATGGCGCTCCTGCGAGAACACCTGGCCCATGATGCCGAAGGTGTTGGACTCGTTCTTCCAGTGGAGCAGGGCGCTCAGGGCCGGATCGTTCTTCTTGGCCGCGTCGGAGCGGGCCACTTCCGCCGACACCACGCCACCGAAGCTTTCCTTGAAGTCCAGCGGGTGACGGGTCTGGATGTCCACCGTGCCCGCGGCGCCGCCTTCCGGCAGATCAGCCTGGGAAGACTTGTGAACGATCACGCGGCCGATCAGGTCGGAGGGCAGCAGCGTGAACGTGACGCTGCGGCCGCCGGCCGAGATGTTCGGGCCGTACCAGTCGCCTGTCGAGACCAGGTGGCCGTTCAACGTCGTCAGCGTGTACTGCGAGTGGATGCCGCGCATCTGCACGTGCTCGTTCTCGCCGAAGGAGCCTTCGTTCGAGCCGGCGCTGGTCGTCGACACGCCAGGCACGCGCTGCAGCGAATCGGCGATGTTCTTGTCGGGCATCTTGCCCACGTCCTCGGCGGTGATCACTTCCACCAGCGATTCGGCATTGCGCTTCTGATTCAGCGACTGCTGGACGGAGGCGCGGATGCCGGTGACGATCACCTGTTCCAGTTGGCTGTCCGCCTTCTTGTCGCTCTTCTCGTCTTTTTTCTGTTCTTGCGCCTGCACGGCAAACGCCGCGCCAAGCAGCGCCAGCGTCACCGCCGCCGCGATTGGGGTCTTGTTGACCTTCATGATGAACTGCTCCTCGAGTGGCCAGGGAGTTGTGGCCGTGATGAAGACTTGGCACCTGAAATCACGACACCCTTCGGCGGAGTGGCATGCAGCTGGCGCCCCCGATACACCTCAATGCAACCAATGCCATGCCACTATAACGAGCGGTAAAGCCACTTTGCTACCAGTTCGACGCCGGTGTTTTCCCTGCTGTGGCATCGCCGCGACCCGCATGGACAGCGGTGTCCGGGTGTGTATCCATCCGAGTGGTGCCCCCGCTGGCTGGGTGGGTGGATGAGACCACTTGGTCACAGATTGGTATTAAGAGTGGTCCGCGCCACCCTGCGGTTGTGCGTGCGCTGGGGCACATTCCGTGGCGATGCGTCTCTATCTGGTGGCGATGTGTCTGCGCCGGCTGGAGAGGGCGTCAATCGCACGCAGACCGTTTTCGGAGCAATTTTTGTTTGCGCCAAAAAATAACGGTGCTATAGTCGTGGGCTTGCCTTGGAGGGGTGGCCGAGTGGTTAAAGGCAGCAGACTGTAAATCTGCCCGCTAACGCGTACGCTGGTTCGAATCCAGCCTCCTCCACCAAGGCAGACCAATGCAAGAGCAACGAAGCGGGTGATCGTCACCCGCTTCGCGGTTCGAGCGGTTGGGATTGGAAAACTCCCGGGCGGGAGTAGTTCAATGGTAGAACCTTAGCCTTCCAAGCTAATGACACGGGTTCGATTCCCGTTTCCCGCTCCATCGGAAGTTGAAGGTGTTGTGTCGAGAGATCGACACAGGTTTGCTGATAAGGTCATCAATCCTGTGTCGATGCCCATGTGGCTCAGTGGTAGAGCACTCCCTTGGTAAGGGAGAGGTCGCGCGTTCGATCCGCGCCATGGGCACCACCTCTCTTCTATCCCGTTTCTTGATTGATCTGATCGCCAGGAGCGCATGATGGCAAAAGGCAAGTTTGAACGTACCAAGCCGCACGTGAACGTGGGCACGATTGGCCACGTTGACCATGGCAAGACCACGCTGACGGCCGCGATCGCGACCGTGCTGTCGAAGAAGTTCGGCGGCGAAGCGAAGGCGTACGACCAGATCGACGCGGCGCCGGAAGAAAAGGCGCGTGGCATCACGATCAACACCGCGCACGTCGAGTACGAGACGGCCAACCGCCACTACGCGCACGTTGACTGCCCGGGCCACGCTGACTATGTGAAGAACATGATCACGGGCGCGGCACAGATGGACGGCGCGATCCTGGTGTGCTCGGCCGCTGACGGCCCGATGCCCCAGACCCGCGAGCACATCCTGCTGGCACGTCAGGTCGGTGTGAAGTTCATCATCGTCTTCCTGAACAAGTGCGACATGGTGGACGACGCCGAGCTGCTGGAGCTGGTGGAAATGGAAGTCCGCGAGCTGCTGAGCAAGTACGACTTCCCCGGCGACGACACCCCGATCATCAAGGGTTCGGCCAAGCTGGCGCTGGAAGGCGACACGGGCGACCTGGGCGAGCAGGCCATCATGCGCCTGGCTGACGCGCTGGACACCTACATCCCCCAGCCTGACCGTGCCGTTGACGGCGCGTTCCTGCTGCCGGTGGAAGACGTGTTCTCGATCTCGGGCCGCGGCACCGTGGTGACGGGTCGTGTCGAGCGCGGCATCATCAAGGTCGGCGAGGAAATCGAGATCGTCGGTATCCGCGAAGTCCAGAAGACGACCGTGACCGGCGTGGAAATGTTCCGCAAGCTGCTGGATCAGGGTCAGGCTGGCGACAACGTCGGTATCCTGCTGCGCGGCACCAAGCGTGAAGACGTCGAGCGCGGCCAAGTGCTGGCCAAGCCCGGCTCGATCAAGCCGCACACCCACTTCACCGCTGAGATCTATGTTCTGAGCAAGGAAGAGGGCGGCCGTCACACCCCGTTCTTCAACAACTACCGTCCCCAGTTCTACTTCCGCACGACGGACGTGACCGGTGCCGTGGAGCTGCCGAAGGACAAGGAAATGGTCATGCCTGGCGACAACGTCAGCATCACCGTGAAGCTGATCGCTCCGATCGCCATGGAGCAGGGTCTGCGCTTCGCCATCCGTGAAGGCGGTCGTACCGTCGGCTCGGGCGTCGTGGCGACGATCATCGAGTAATTCAGTTAGAGGCCACAGGGGCATAGCTCAATTGGCAGAGCGTCGGTCTCCAAAACCGAAGGTTGGGGGTTCGAGACCCTCTGCCCCTGCCAACGATCAGCGATAAGCGAACGTTGGTCCTAGTGGTCAAGCCAAGCCCGCGGGAGTCATCTCGGCGGGCTTTGGTGCTGGTGGATCCGCTCAAATGTTTGGGTGGATGAATGCCGCGACGCGGGTCGTGGCACGGAAGTGAGTTCAATGTCCAATCCTCAAGTCGAAACCGTCACGACGGGCGCCGACAAGGTCAAGCTGGCCGGCGCCGTGGTGCTGCTGATCGCGGCGATCGTGGCGTTCTACGTGCTGAGCAAGCAAGGTCCGTGGGTGCAGTGGGGCGCCCTGCTGGCGTTGCTGGCTGCGGCAGTGGCCGCGTTCTTCACGTCGGAGTCCGGCAAGTCGCTGATCGCCTACGGGCAGGATTCGATCAAGGAAGTGGGCAAGGTGGTCTGGCCGACCCGCAAGGAAGCCGGCCAGATGACGTTGTACGTGTTCGTGTTCGTCGTGGTGATGGCGCTGTTCCTGTGGCTCACCGACAAGACGCTGGAGTGGGTGTTCTACGACCTGATCCTGGGTTGGAAGCGCTGAGCGAGAACGGATAGGGACCAAGATGAGCGAAGATCAAAACGTCGTTGCGACCGAGTCGACCGCGCCCGCTGGCCCGGCCAAGCGCTGGTACGTCGTCCACGCCTATTCCGGCATGGAAAAGGCAGTGGAGCGCAATCTGCGTGAACGCATCGATCGTGCCGGCATGCAGGACAAGTTCGGCCGCATCCTGGTGCCGACCGAAGAAGTCGTCGAGCTGAAGAACGGCAAGAAGGCCGTGACCGAGCGCCGCTTCTTCCCCGGCTACGTGCTGGTCGAGATGTTCATGGACGACGACAGCTGGCATCTGGTCAAGCACACGTCCAAGGTCACCGGCTTCGTCGGTGGCGCGAAGAACCGCCCGGCGCCGATCTCGGAAGCCGAGGTCATGAAGATCGTCAACCAGATGCAAGAGGGCGTGGACAAGCCGCGTCCCAAGGTCGAGTGGATCGTCGGCGAGGTTGTCCGCGTCAAGGAAGGCCCGTTCACCGACTTCAACGGCAGCATCGAGGAAGTCAATTACGACAAGTCGAAGCTGCGCGTCTCGGTCACGATCTTCGGCCGTGCGACCCCCGTCGAACTGGACTTTGCCCAGGTCGAGAAGGTCTGATCGCGCAAGAAGCGTCATGGCGGCCTCGGCCGCCATCGGTCGTTTCAGGAATATGAGCTTGAAGGTGCTCGGCGGCGCAAGCCGGCACAACCTTCCGTGACCAGTCCGCAACGAGAGGCGGACAAGAGGAGCAAGGGTAAGTCTCTGACCAGCCCCTTGCGTTAGCACTCAGGCGATGCGGCGAGGCCGTCGCGTTGCCATCAGGAGAAAACATGGCCAAGAAGATTGTCGGCTACATCAAGCTGCAAATCCCGGCTGGCAAGGCGAACCCGTCGCCGCCGGTCGGTCCCGCGCTGGGTCAGCGTGGTCTGAACATCATGGAATTCTGCAAGGCGTTCAACGCCCAGACGCAGAGCTATGAGCCGGGCCTCAAGCTGCCCGTCGTGATCACCGCCTTCGCGGACAAGAGCTTCACCTTCATCATCAAGTCGCCCCCGGCGACCGTGCTGATCAAGAAGGCAGCCAAGATCGACAAGGGCTCGCAGCGCCCCCATCTGGACAAGGTCGGCAAGCTGACCCGCGCCCAGCTGGAAGAGATCGCCAAGACCAAGCAGAAGGACCTGACGGCCGCCGACATGGATGCCGCAGTCCGTACCATCGCCGGCTCCGCCCGCTCGATGGGCATCATCGTGGAAGGTGTCTGACATGGCCAAGCTGACCAAGCGTCAACAAGCCCTGCAGGGCAAGGTGGAATCGACCAAGCTGTACGCGTTGTCCGACGCGCTCAACCTGGTCAAGGAATGCGCCACCGCCAAGTTCGATGAAGCCATCGACGTGTCGATCCAGCTGGGTGTCGACGCCAAGAAGTCGGACCAGGTCGTCCGTGGCGCCGTCGTGATGCCCAACGGCATCGGCAAGACCACGCGCGTCGCCGTGTTCGCCCAAGGCGCCAAGGCTGAAGAAGCCAAGGCCGCCGGCGCCGACGTCGTCGGCATGGAAGACCTGGCCGAGCGCGTCAAGGCGGGCGACATGCCCTTCGACGTCGTGATCGCCTCGCCGGACACCATGCGTGTCGTCGGTACCCTGGGTCAGATCCTGGGCCCGCGCGGCCTGATGCCGAACCCGAAGGTCGGTACCGTGACCCCGGACGTCGCCACCGCCGTCAAGAACGCCAAGGCTGGTCAGGTCCAGTTCCGCGTCGACAAGGCCGGCATCATCCACGGCACGATCGGCCGTCGCTCGTTCGACACCGACAAGCTGGAAGGCAACCTGCGCGCGCTGATCGAAGCCCTGAACAAGGCCAAGCCGGCCTCGAGCAAGGGCATCTACCTGCGCAAGATCGCTGTGTCGTCGACGATGGGCGTTGGTGCCCGCGTGGACGTCGGCACGGTCAACGCCGCGGCCGCCGCTTAAGCTGCATTCAATTGAGGCGTCGCGCGAGTCTGGCGTGATGCTGATGAATTGGTGGGCTGGCTGGAGTTTTTCCAGCCAGGTCATCCAAGACCGCTGGCGAGAAATCCCGCAGTTCTGGGGAGATCGCTTAATCGGAGGCATCCGCTTCCGGCCAGCGCAGATGGCGGTCCCGCTGAAAGGATTCGAATCGCGATTCGTCGCGGTGGGTTCCTGACAGGAGGTCGCTGATTCCGGTGCCCGAGACGCGATGTTCAACCATCGCATCGAGGGCGAAATGTGAGGAGTAGACCTTGAGTCTCAATCGCAACGAGAAAGCAGCCGTCGTGTCCGACGTGGCAGCGCAAGCCGCCAAGTCCCAGACGCTGGCGTTGGCTGAGTATCGTGGCCTCACCGTTGAAGCCCTGAACAAGCTGCGCGTCACCGCGCGTGCCCAAGGCGTGTACCTTCATGTCCTGAAGAACACCCTGGCACGTCGTGCTGTCGCCGGCACCTCGTTCGAGGCTGCAACGGACGCCATGGTCGGCCCGCTGATCTACGGCTTTTCCGAAGACGCTGTCGCGGCTGCCAAAGTCATCGCTGACTTTGCCAAGACCAACGACAAGCTCGTCATCAAGGGTGGTGCCTACGGCGGCAAGGCTCTGGACGTCAATGGCGTGAAGGCGCTGGCGGCTGTCCCGAGCAAGGAAGTCCTGCTGTCGCAGATCGCCGGCCTGCTCAAGTCGCCGGTGCAACGCACCGCGGCCGTGCTGGCTGCCCTGGCCCAGCAGAAGGGTGGCGGCGCCGAAGCCGTCGCCGAAGAAGCTCCCGCCGCGGCCTGATCGACGCTGCATTCGCGTATTCAAATCTCTCTGTATTTAGGAACCTATCATGGCATTCGACAAAGACGCTTTCCTGGCTGCCCTGGACAGCATGACCGTTCTGGAACTGAACGACCTGGTCAAGGCGATTGAAGAGAAGTTCGGCGTGTCCGCCGCTTCGATGGCCGCTCCGGCTGCTGGTGGCGCCGCCGCCGGTGGCGCTGCTGCCGCTGAAGAAAAGACCGAGTTCACCGTCGTCCTGACCGACGCCGGCGCCCAGAAGGTCTCGGTCATCAAGGCCGTTCGCGAAATCACCGGCCTGGGCCTGAAGGAAGCCAAGGACCTGGTCGACGGCGCTCCGAAGCCCGTCAAGGAAGGCATCGCCAAGGCCGACGCCGAAGCCGCCAAGAAGAAGCTGGAAGAAGCCGGCGCCAAGGTCGAACTCAAGTAAGACCTTGTGGGGATCCGGTGACCTGTTCACCGGGTTCCGCACTGCGAGAGGGGTGGTCCCATGGGGCCTCCCCTTTCCTCGTTTCAGGGTTTGTCCTGGGGCGGTTTCGGTTGACAAAGTGCAATCGAAAGCATCGTGCTGTATCATGCACGGTTCTTTCGAGTGTTCTCTGATCCGACTGCAGAGAACGGTTTGGTCGGACCGCGGTCAAGCCGTGCGTCACGCGTGGGGTGCAACGCCCTCCGTGCCGCCCGGTGATCGGGGTTGTCCGCCAGCGGTTGGTAGTGGCCAACCACCAAGCTTCGTGGTGCAACGCCCGAACAGCCAGTCGCCGACGCAGCACGCCTCCAGGCCAGGGGCGCGCTCGACACGGAGTCTTTATGGCGCAAGCAACCCCCTACAGCTACACCGAGCGCAAGCGTATCCGCAAGAGCTTCGGCAAGCGCGTGAGCGTGCTCAACGTTCCGTATCTGCTGACGATGCAGAAGGAGTCGTATGTCGACTTCCTGCAGAAGGATGTCGCTCCCCTGAAGCGCAAACCGGAAGGCCTGCAAGCGGCGTTCCTCTCCACGTTCCCGATCACGTCGCACAACGGGTTCGTGGAAATGAAGTTCCTCGAATTCAACATCGCCAAGCCGCCATTCGACGTTCGCGAATGCCAGCAGCGCGGTCTGACCTTCGCCGCGGCTGTCCGCGCGAAGCTGCAGATGATCATCTACGACCGGGAAAGCCCGCAGCCGAAGACGGTCAAGGAGATCAAGGAGCAAGAGGTCTACATGGGCGAAGTGCCGCTCATGACCGACTACGGCTCGTTCATCATCAACGGCACCGAGCGCGTCATCGTCTCGCAGCTGCACCGCTCGCCCGGCGTGTTCTTCGAACACGACAAGGGCAAGACCCACTCGTCCGGCAAGCTGCTGTTCTCGGCCCGCATCATTCCGTATCGCGGCTCGTGGCTGGACTTCGAGTTCGACCCGAAGGACATCCTGTACTTCCGCGTCGACCGCCGCCGCAAGATGCCGGTCACGATCCTGCTCAAGGCCATCGGCCTGAACCCCGAGCAGATCCTGGCGCACTTCTTCGTCTTCGACAACTTCCGCCTGATGGACTCGGGCGCCCAGATGGAGTTCGTGGCCGAACGCCTGAAGGGTGAAGTCGCGCGCTTCGACATCACCGACAAGAGCGGCAACGTGCTGGTCGAGAAGGACAAGCGCATCACCGCCCGTCACGTGCGTCAGCTGGAGCAGTCCGGCACGCAGCATGTGACCGTGCCGGAAGACTTCCTGCTGGGCCGCGTGCTGGCCAAGAACATGGTCGACCCGGACACGGGCGAGATCATCGCCAAGGCCAATGATGAGCTGACCGACTCGCTGCTGAAGAAGCTGCGCGGCGCCGGCATCAAGGACATCCAGGCGCTGTTCACGAACGAGCTGGACGAAGGCGCGTACATCAGCCAGACGCTGGCCTCGGACGAGACCGCCGATCAGCTGGCCGCCCGCGTCGCGATCTATCGCATGATGCGCCCCGGCGAGCCGCCGACCGAAGATGCGGTCGAGGCGCTGTTCAACCGCCTGTTCTACAGCGAAGACACGTACGACCTGTCGCGCGTCGGCCGGATGAAGTTCAACGCCCGCGTGGGCCGCGACATCCCGACCGGTGCGATGACGCTGTCGAACGAGGACATCCTCGACGTCGTCAAGATCCTGGTCGAGCTGCGCAATGGCCGCGGCGAGGTCGATGACATCGACCACCTGGGCAACCGTCGCGTCCGTTGCGTCGGCGAACTGGCCGAGAACCAGTACCGCTCGGGTCTGGCCCGTATCGAGAAGGCCGTCAAGGAACGTCTGGGCCAGGCCGAGACCGAAGCCCTGATGCCGCACGACCTGATCAACTCCAAGCCGATCTCCGCGGCGCTGAAGGAGTTCTTCGGTGCGTCGCAGCTGTCGCAGTTCATGGACCAGACCAACCCGCTGTCCGAGATCACGCACAAGCGTCGTGTCTCGGCCCTGGGCCCGGGCGGTCTGACCCGCGAGCGCGCCGGCTTCGAAGTCCGTGACGTGCACCCGACCCACTATGGCCGCGTCTGCCCGATCGAAACGCCGGAAGGCCCGAACATCGGTCTGATCAACTCGCTGGCGCTGTATGCGCGCCTGAACGAGTACGGCTTCCTGGAGACCCCGTACCGCCGCGTGGTGGACTCGAAGGTCACCAACCAGATCGACTACCTGTCGGCCATCGAAGAAGGCAAGTACGTGATCGCCCAGGCGAACGCGTCGCTGAACGAAGGCGGTCAACTGGTCGACGAGCTGGTCTCCGCGCGTGAGAACGGCGAATCGGTGCTGACCTCGCCGGAACGCATCCAGTACATGGACGTGGCGCCGACGCAGATCGTGTCGGTCGCGGCCTCGCTGGTGCCGTTCCTGGAGCACGACGACGCGAACCGCGCGTTGATGGGCGCCAACATGCAGCGCCAGGCCGTTCCGACCCTGCGTCCTGAAAAGGCGTTCGTGGGCACGGGCGTCGAGCGCGTGGCCGCGAAGGACTCGGGCACGGTGGTCGCGGCACGCCGCGGCGGCGTGGTCGACTACGTCGACACGAACCGCATCGTGATCCGCGTGAACGACGACGAGACCGTGGCTGGTGAAGTCGGTGTCGACATCTACAACCTGATCAAGTATCAGCGTAGCAACCAGAACACCAACATCCACCAGCGTCCGATCGTCAAGCGTGGCGACAAGGTCGGCGCGGAAGACATCATTGCCGACGGCGCATCGACCGACCTGGGTGAACTGGCCCTGGGCCAGAACATGCTGGTCGCGTTCATGCCGTGGAACGGCTACAACTTCGAAGACTCGATCCTGATCTCCGAACGCGTGGTGGCCGAAGACCGCTACACCTCGATCCACATCGAGGAACTGGTGGTCATGGCCCGTGACACGAAGCTGGGCAGCGAGGAAATCACCCGCGACATCCCGAACCTGAGCGAACAGCAACTGGCTCGTCTGGACGAATCCGGCATCGTGTACATCGGTGCCGAGGTGAACCCGGGCGACGTGCTGGTCGGCAAGGTCACGCCCAAGGGCGAGACCACGCTGACGCCGGAAGAGAAGCTGCTGCGCGCGATCTTCGGCGAGAAGGCGTCGGACGTGAAGGACACGTCGCTGCGCGTGGACCAGGGCACCAACGGTACGGTCATCGACGTGCAGGTGTTCACCCGCGAAGGCATCCAGCGCGACAAGCGCGCCCAGCAGATCATCGACGACGAGCTGAAGCGCTTCCGCCTGGACCTGAACGACCAGCTGCGCATTGTGGAAGCCGACGCGTTCGACCGCGTCGAGAAGCTCCTGGTGAACAAGATCGCCAACGGCGGTCCGAAGAAGATCACCAAGGGCACCGTCATCTCGAAGGACTACCTGGCCGAGGTCGAGAAGTTCCACTGGTTCGACGTCCGTCCCGCCGAGGACGACATCGCCAACCAGCTGGAGTCGATCAAGAACTCGCTGGAGCAGACCCGTCACAGCTTCGACCTCGCCTATGACGAGAAGCGCAAGAAGCTGACGCAAGGCGACGAGCTGCCGGCCGGCGTGCTGAAGATGGTCAAGGTGTACCTGGCCGTCAAGCGCCGCCTGCAGCCGGGCGACAAGATGGCCGGCCGTCACGGCAACAAGGGCGTCGTGTCCAAGATCACCCCGATCGAAGACATGCCCTACATGGCCGACGGCACGCCTGCCGACATCGTGCTGAACCCGCTGGGCGTCCCGTCGCGGATGAACGTGGGCCAGGTGCTGGAAGTCCATCTGGGCTGGGCCGGCAAGGGCATCGGTCAACGCATCGGCGACATGCTGCAACGCGAGGCCCGCGTGGCCGAGCTGCGCGACTTCATGGACCAGCTGTTCAACCAGAACGGCGGCAAGTCCGAGGAGCTGGCGCAACTGAGCGATGACGAGATCCTCGGCATGGCGCAGAACCTGCAGCACGGCGCGACCTTCGCGACCCCGTCTTCGACGGCGCGAAGGAGAGCGAGATCCGCGCAATGCTGAAGCTGGCCTATCCGGACGACATCGCGGCGAAGAAGGGCCTGACCCCCACTCGCACGCAGGCCTTCCTGTATGACGGCCGCACCGGCGAGCAGTTCGAGCGTCCCACGACGATCGGCTACATGCACGTGCTGAAGCTGCATCACCTGGTCGACGACAAGATGCATGCCCGCTCCACCGGCCCGTACTCGCTGGTCACGCAGCAGCCGCTGGGCGGCAAGGCGCAGTTCGGCGGACAGCGTTTCGGCGAGATGGAAGTGTGGGCGCTGGAAGCCTACGGCGCTTCCTACATCCTGCAGGAAATGCTGACGGTGAAGTCCGACGACGTGAACGGCCGTACGAAGGTGTACGAGTCCATCGTCAAGGGCGAGCACTCGATCGAAGCCGGCATGCCCGAGTCGTTCAATGTGCTGGTGAAGGAAATCCGTTCGCTGGGCATCGACATCGAGCTCGAGCGCAACTAAAGAGAACAGGAGAATCGTATGAAGGGTTTGTTGGACCTGTTCAAGCAATTCACGCCGGACGAGCATTTCGACGCGATCAAGATCGGGCTGGCCTCGCCCGAGAAGATCCGCTCGTGGTCGTTCGGTGAAGTGAAGAAGCCCGAGACCATCAACTACCGGACGTTCAAGCCGGAACGTGATGGCCTGTTCTGCGCCAAGATCTTCGGCCCGATCAAGGACTACGAGTGCCTGTGCGGCAAGTACAAGCGCCTGAAGCACCGTGGCGTGATCTGCGAGAAGTGCGGCGTCGAAGTCACCCAGACCAAGGTGCGCCGTGAGCGCATGGGCCACATCGAGCTGGCCGCTCCCTGCGCGCACATCTGGTTCCTGAAGTCGCTGCCGTCGCGTCTGGGCCTGGTGCTCGACATGACGCTGCGCGACATCGAACGCGTGCTGTACTTCGAAGCGTATGTCGTGGTGGATCCGGGCATGACCCCGCTGAAGAAGTTCAGCATCATGTCCGAGGA
Source organism: Roseateles chitinivorans (assembly GCF_050632145.1). Classification (GTDB taxonomy): domain Bacteria; phylum Pseudomonadota; class Gammaproteobacteria; order Burkholderiales; family Burkholderiaceae_C; genus Roseateles; species Roseateles chitinivorans_B. The sequence continues at coordinate 1,008,506 of NZ_CP192577.1, read as the reverse complement.
CGACTACGACGCGAAGCGCATCGAGTTCGGTGACGAGTTCATCGCGCTGATGGGCGCCGAAGGCATCCAGAAGCTGCTGGCGGAAATGGATCTCGACGTCGAGATCGACCGCCTGCGCAACGACATGACCGGCTCCGAGCTGAAGATCAAGAAGAACTCCAAGCGCCTCAAGGTGATGGAAGCCTTCAAGCGCTCGGGCATCAAGCCGAACTGGATGGTGCTGGAAGTGCTGCCGGTGCTGCCGCCGGACCTGCGTCCGCTGGTGCCGCTGGACGGAGGTCGCTTCGCGACCTCGGACCTGAACGACCTGTACCGCCGCGTCATCAACCGCAACAACCGCCTGGCCCGTCTGCTCGAGCTGAAGGCCCCTGAGATCATCGTGCGCAACGAAAAGCGCATGCTGCAGGAAGCCGTCGACTCGCTGCTGGACAACGGTCGCCGCGGCAAGGCGATGACCGGCGCAAACAAGCGTGCCCTCAAGTCGCTGGCCGACATGATCAAGGGCAAGAGCGGTCGTTTCCGTCAGAACTTGCTGGGCAAGCGCGTCGACTACTCGGGTCGTTCGGTCATCACCGTGGGCCCGACGCTCAAGCTGCACCAGTGCGGCCTGCCGAAGCTGATGGCGCTGGAGCTGTTCAAGCCCTTCATCTTCTCGCGCCTGGAAGCGATGGGCATCGCGACCACGATCAAGGCCGCGAAGAAGGAAGTCGAGAGCGGCACCCCCGTCGTCTGGGACATCCTGGAAGAGGTCATCAAGGAGCATCCGGTCCTGCTGAACCGCGCGCCGACGCTGCACCGCCTGGGCATCCAGGCGTTCGAGCCGGTGCTGATCGAAGGCAAGGCGATCCAGCTGCACCCGCTGGTCTGCGCGGCGTTCAACGCCGACTTCGACGGTGACCAGATGGCCGTCCACGTGCCGCTGTCCATCGAAGCGCAGATGGAAGCCCGCGTGCTGATGCTGGCGTCGAACAACGTGCTGTTCCCGGCCTCGGGCGAGCCGTCGATCGTGCCGTCGCAGGACGTGGTGCTGGGTCTGTACTACGCGACCCGCGAACGCACCAACGGCAAGGGCGAGGGCATGGTCTTCTCGGACATCCCCGAGATGATCCGCGCGCTGGAAAACGGCGCGGTGGAGATCACCGCCAAGATCAGCGTGCGCCTGGTCGAGTACGTCAAGGAAGGCGAGGAATGGGTTGCCCAGACCAAGCTGACCGACACGACCGTCGGCCGTGCGCTGCTGTCCGAGATCCTGCCCAAGGGCCTGCCCTTCTCCAACATCAACAAGGCGTTGAAGAAGAAGGAAATCTCGAAGCTGATCAACACGTCCTTCCGCAAGTGCGGCCTGAAGGAAACCGTGGTGCTGGCAGACAAGCTGCTGCAGTCCGGTTTCAAGCTGGCCACGCGCGCGGGCATCTCGATCGCCATCGACGACATGCTCGTGCCCAAGCAGAAGGCCGAGCTGATCGACCGCGCCGAGAAGGAAGTCAAGGAGATCGAGCAGCAGTACGTCTCGGGTCTCGTGACCGCCGGCGAGCGCTACAACAAGGTCGTCGACATCTGGGGCAAGACCGGTGACGAGGTCGGCAAGGTCATGATGTCGCAGCTGTCCAAGGAAAAGATCCTGGACCGCCACGGCAAGGAAGTCGAGCAGGAGTCCTTCAACTCGATCTACATGATGGCCGACTCGGGCGCGCGGGGTTCCGCGGCGCAGATCCGCCAGCTGGCCGGCATGCGCGGCCTGATGGCGAAGCCGGACGGCTCCATCATCGAGACGCCGATCACGGCGAACTTCCGCGAAGGCCTGAACGTTCTGCAGTACTTCATCTCCACCCACGGTGCTCGTAAGGGCCTGGCGGACACGGCGCTGAAGACCGCGAACTCGGGTTACCTGACCCGTCGTCTGGTCGACGTGACGCAGGATCTGGTCGTGACCGAGACCGATTGCGGCACGGACAACGGCATCAACATGCGCGCCCTGGTGGAAGGCGGTGAGGTGATCGAGTCCCTGCGTGACCGCATCCTGGGTCGCGTGGCCGCGATCGACGTCGTGCATCCGGAAACGCAAGGCGTCCTGCTGACGGCCGGCAACATGCTGGACGAAGACATCCTGGACATGCTGGAAGCTGCCGGCGTGGACGAGGTCAAGGTCCGCACCCCGCTGACCTGCGGCACCCGTTTCGGCCTGTGCGCGAAGTGCTATGGCCGTGACCTGGGTCGCGGCGGCATGGTGAACACCGGCGAAGCGGTGGGCGTGATCGCCGCGCAGTCGATCGGCGAACCCGGCACGCAGCTGACGATGCGGACCTTCCACATCGGTGGTGCGGCGTCGCGTGCGGCGGTGGCCTCGAGCGTCGAAGCGAAGTCGGACGGCATCATCGGTTTCAACGCCACGATGCGCTACGTCACGAACGGCAAGGGCGAACTGGTGGTGATTTCGCGTTCCGGCGAAATCGTCATCTCGGATCCGCACGGCCGTGAGCGCGAGCGTCACAAGGTGCCTTACGGCGCCCTGCTGAACATCAAGGCGGACCAGACCATCAAGGCCGGCACGATCCTGGCGACCTGGGACCCGCTGACCCGCCCGATCATCACGGAATTCGCCGGTCAGGCGAAGTTCGAGAACGTCGAGGAAGGCGTCACCGTGGCCAAGCAGGTCGACGAGGTGACGGGCTTGTCCACGCTGGTCGTGATCGACCCGAAGCGCCGCGGCGCAGCCAAGGTCATCCGCCCGCAGGTCAAGCTGCTGGACGCCAATGGCCAGGAAGTGAAGATCCCCGGCACCGATCACTCGGTGACGATCGGATTCCAGGTCGGCTCGCTGGTCCAGATCCGCGACGGTCAGGAGCTGGCTCCTGGTGAAGTGCTGGCGCGTATCCCGGTGGAAGGTCAGAAGACCCGCGACATTACCGGCGGTCTGCCGCGTGTCGCCGAGCTCTTCGAAGCCCGCTCGCCGAAGGACGCCGGCTTCCTGGCAGAACAGACCGGCACGGTCTCGTTCGGCAAGGAGACCAAGGGCAAGGTCCGCCTCGAGATCACCGATCCGGAAGGCCGCAAGCACGAGCTGCTGGTGCCCAAGGAAAAGAACATCCTGGTGCACGAAGGCCAGGTGGTGAACCGCGGCGAACTGGTGGTCGACGGCCCGGCCGATCCGCAGGACATCCTGCGTCTGCTGGGTATCGAGGAACTGGCGCGCTACATCGTCGACGAAGTGCAGGACGTGTACCGTCTGCAGGGCGTGAAGATCAACGACAAGCACATCGAGGTGATCGTTCGCCAGATGCTGCGTCGCGTGCAGATCGTCAACCCGGGCGACTCGGCCTACATCGCCGGCGAGCAGGTCGAGCGTTCGGAACTGTTGGACACCAACGACCGCCTGCGCGGCGAGGGCAAGCTGACGGTCACGCATGCCGACGTGCTGCTGGGTATCACGAAGGCCTCGCTGTCGACGGACTCGTTCATCTCCGCGGCGTCGTTCCAGGAAACGACCCGCGTGCTGACCGAAGCCGCGATCATGGGCAAGCGCGACGAACTCCGTGGTCTGAAGGAGAACGTCATCGTGGGTCGCCTGATCCCCGCCGGTACCGGCATGGCCTTCCACCAGGCGCGTCGCGCCAAGGAAGAGATGGACGACGCCGAGCGCCGTTCCATCGCCATCCAGGAAGCCGAGGAAATGGCGGCTGTGCAGCTGTCCGCGCTTGACGCGGCCAGCGACGCCGGCGCCAGCGAGTAAGCGCAAGGACATCGAGCCGCTCGCGGCTTGATCCGAAGGCTGCCGTCCCGAAAGGGCGGCAGCCTTTTTCATTGACGCGACGGAATCAGGGCGCGGATGTCGGCGCGTTCAGCTTCAGCCAAGCGGTGGGAGACAAGATGGGGAGCCCGAGCTTTGCGGCGCGTTTGGCCACCTTGAGCACGGCGCGATCACGGGAGATGAGGCTTGTCGGTTGCGAAGCTGCCAACGCCAGGCCGAGATCGATGAACTTCTGGTCGTCAGTGTCGCTACAGCGCGGGCGTGCAATGCCGAGCTCAGGCTCGCCAACGAAGCGGCAATGCCGCTCGAACGCGTCATGGATGCGCGCCGGATCCGGCGCATAACGCGCGGCCACGCCGCGGCCGATCACATGAAGAAGCTCCTCCTTCATCGCCAATGTGGCGGTCCAATGCAAGCGCCGGCTCACTACGGCCGCAATCAACGGTGCCAGGCTAGCCTCGTCGAAGACCAGCCAGTCCATGACGATCTGCGTGTCGAGGATGACCAGGGGCGGGGGCGGCTCGGCGTTGTCCGGATGCAGCGAAAAACGGTGGAAGCGGCGTCGTTCATAGGGTCCGGGAGCATAGCGCCTTGTGTGTTTCGGTTGAACTCGCCTACAATCGCCGGCTCTCCAGCATGTCTTGATGCGTCCCGAGTCCAGGTTTCGAACCGGACCGGGGTTGATTCGAGCGTGGTGCCGCAAGGCGCTGCGCTTTTGTCGCTTGTGGAAGGCCCTCGATTTCGCGGGCTTCCAGAAGGCCAGGGCCGGCTGGGGTTGTGACTTCAAACGGGAACAAGTTACTTATGCCAACCATCAATCAGCTCGTTCGCCACGGTCGTGAGACCGAGGTGACGAAATCCAAGTCGCCGGCCATGCAGTCGTGCCCGCAACGTCGTGGCGTCTGCACCCGCGTGTACACCACCACCCCGAAGAAGCCGAACTCGGCGCTTCGCAAGGTCGCCAAGGTGCGCCTGACCAACGGTTTCGAGGTCATCTCGTACATCGGCGGTGAAGGCCACAACCTGCAGGAGCACAGCGTCGTGCTCGTGCGCGGCGGCCGGGTCAAGGACTTGCCGGGTGTGCGTTACCACATCGTGCGCGGTTCGCTCGACCTGCAAGGCGTCAAGGATCGCAAGCAGTCGCGTTCCAAGTACGGCGCGAAGCGTCCGAAGAAGTAAGGCTCAACAGCCAAGGTCTTGGTGGCCGAGAGGTCATCGAATTTTTGCGGCCCGAGTGCCTGTGCACCGGCAGCCGAGTAAGTGGATCCCCCCAGATGTCGGTGGAGATCCCCGGCGGGGCGAGAGCCCTGACCAACTGAAGCATTGAAGGAAGAATCCATGCCACGTCGTCGCGAAGTACCCAAGCGCGAGATCCTCCCGGACCCGAAGTTCGGTAGCGTTGATCTGTCCAAGTTCATGAACGTCATCATGGAATCGGGCAAGAAGGCGGTCGCAGAGCGCATCATTTACGGTGCCCTGGAACAGGTCGAGAACAAGTCCGGCAAGGACCCGCTCGAGATCTTCATGATCGCGATCAACAACGTGAAGCCCATGGTCGAAGTGAAGTCCCGCCGCGTTGGCGGTGCGAACTACCAAGTTCCCGTGGAAGTTCGCCCCGTCCGCCGTCTGGCCCTCGCCATGCGCTGGTTGAAGGAATCCGCGCGCAAGCGCGGTGAGAAGTCGATGGCCCAACGTCTGGCCAACGAACTGCTGGAGGCCTCCGAAGGCCGTGGTGGCGCGATGAAGAAGCGCGATGAAGTCCACCGCATGGCAGACGCCAACAAGGCGTTCTCGCACTTCCGCTTCTAATCAAGACCTCTCTGGCCGCCTCGGGTTACTACTGACCCGATGGCGGCTCCATGCATTTGGAGTGACACCATGTCCCGCAAGACCCCCATCGAGCGCTACCGCAACATCGGTATCTCGGCGCACATCGATGCCGGCAAGACCACCACGACGGAACGCATCCTGTATTACACCGGTGTGAACCACAAGATCGGTGAAGTGCACGACGGCGCTGCCACGATGGACTGGATGGAGCAGGAACAAGAGCGCGGCATCACGATCACGTCGGCCGCGACGACCTGCTTCTGGAAGGGCATGGACATGTCCTACCCTGAGCATCGCTTCAACATCATCGATACCCCCGGACACGTCGACTTCACGATTGAAGTCGAGCGTTCGATGCGCGTCCTGGACGGCGCCTGCATGGTGTACTGCGCCGTCGGTGGCGTGCAGCCCCAGTCGGAAACCGTCTGGCGCCAAGCCAACAAGTACAAGGTGCCCCGCCTGGCGTTCGTCAACAAGATGGACCGCACCGGCGCGAACTTCTTCAAGGTCGTCGACCAGATGAAGACCCGCCTGAAGGCCAATCCTGTGCCCGTGGTCATCCCCATCGGCGCTGAAGAGAACTTCAAGGGCGTGGTGGATCTCTTCAAGATGAAGGCCATCATCTGGGACGAAGCGTCCCAGGGCATGAAGTTCACCTTCGAAGACATCCCCGCTGACCTGGTCGAAGTTGCCCAGGAATGGCGCGAGAAGATGGTCGAGGCGGCTGCTGAAGCCACCGAAGAGCTGATGAACAAGTACCTCGAGACGGGCGACCTGACCGAGGAAGAGATCAAGCTCGCGATCCGCAAGCGCACCATCGCGACCGAGATCCAGCCGATGCTGTGCGGCACCGCGTTCAAGAACAAGGGTGTGCAGCGCATGCTGGACGCCGTCATCGACTTCCTGCCGTCGCCGTTGGACATCCCGCCGGTTTCGGGCACTGACGAAGATGATCAGCCGATCTCGCGTCAACGCACCGACGAAGAGAAGTTCTCGGCGCTGGCCTTCAAGCTGATGACCGACCCGTACGTTGGTCAACTGACCTTCGTGCGCGTTTATTCGGGTGTGCTGCAGTCGGGTGCGACTGTCTACAACCCGGTCCGCGGCAAGAAGGAACGCATCGGCCGGATCCTGCAGATGCACGCCAACCAGCGTGAAGAAATCAAGGAAATTCTGGCGGGTGACATCGCGGCTTGCGTTGGCCTGAAGGATGTCACCACGGGTGAGACCCTGTGCGATCCGGACAGCATCATCACGCTGGAACGCATGGTCTTCCCTGAGCCGGTGATCTCGCAGGCTGTCGAGCCGAAGACCAAGGCCGACCAGGAAAAGATGGGTATCGCGCTGGGCCGTCTGGCCGCCGAAGATCCGTCCTTCCGTCTGCGTACCGACGAAGAGTCCGGCCAGACCATCATTTCCGGCATGGGCGAGCTCCATCTGGAAATCATCGTCGACCGCATGAAGCGTGAATTCGGCGTCGAGGCCAACGTGGGCAAGCCGCAAGTGGCTTACCGCGAAACCGTCCGCAAGTCGGTGGTCGACGTTGAAGGCAAGTTCGTGCGTCAGTCGGGCGGCAAGGGCCAGTACGGTCACGTCGTGTTCTCGCTGGAGCCGCAGGAGGCCGGCAAGGGCTTCGAGTTCGTCGATGCCATCAAGGGCGGCGTTGTGCCCCGCGAGTTCATCCCCGCGGTCGAGAAGGGTGTCATCGACAGCCTGCCGAACGGCGTGCTGGCTGGCTACCCGGTCGTGGACGTGAAGGTCACGCTGACCTTCGGCTCGTACCATGATGTGGACTCGAACGAAAACGCGTTCAAGATGGCCGCCTCGATGGGCTTCAAGGAAGCCTGCCGTCGCGCCAGCCCGGTCATCCTCGAGCCGATGATGGCTGTGGAAGTCGAAACGCCGGAAGACTATGCTGGTACGGTGATGGGCGACCTGTCCAGCCGTCGCGGCATGGTGCAGGGCATGGACGACATGGTCGGCGGTGGCAAGATCATCAAGGCGGAAGTTCCGCTGTCCGAGATGTTCGGCTACTCGACCTCGCTGCGTTCGGCCACGCAAGGTCGTGCGACGTACACGATGGAGTTCAAGCACTACAGCGAAGCTCCGAAGAACGTCGCCGACGCGATCATCACCGCTCGCGCGAAGTGATGATCTGGGCCGGTGCTTCCGAGTGCCGGCTCGTTTCGTTTTCGATCATCGAATCGTCTTCGCAGTGACTCCTCCCGGTTGCCGGTCGCCGGGGTTTCAGGACACTGCGGAAACGCTAAACCAACAGACCGGACAGATGCTCTTTTTGGAGAATTGAAATGGCAAAAGGCAAGTTTGAACGTACCAAGCCGCACGTGAACGTGGGCACGATTGGCCACGTTGACCATGGCAAGACCACGCTGACGGCCGCGATCGCGACCGTGCTGTCGAAGAAGTTCGGCGGCGAAGCGAAGGCGTACGACCAGATCGACGCGGCGCCGGAAGAAAAGGCGCGTGGCATCACGATCAACACCGCGCACGTCGAGTACGAGACGGCCAACCGCCACTACGCGCACGTTGACTGCCCGGGCCACGCTGACTATGTGAAGAACATGATCACGGGCGCGGCACAGATGGACGGCGCGATCCTGGTGTGCTCGGCCGCTGACGGCCCGATGCCCCAGACCCGCGAGCACATCCTGCTGGCACGTCAGGTCGGTGTGAAGTTCATCATCGTCTTCCTGAACAAGTGCGACATGGTGGACGATGCCGAGCTGCTGGAGCTGGTGGAAATGGAAGTCCGCGAGCTGCTGAGCAAGTACGACTTCCCCGGCGACGACACCCCGATCATCAAGGGTTCGGCCAAGCTGGCGCTGGAAGGCGACACGGGCGACCTGGGCGAGCAGGCCATCATGCGCCTGGCTGACGCGCTGGACACCTACATCCCCCAGCCTGACCGTGCCGTTGACGGCGCGTTCCTGCTGCCGGTGGAAGACGTGTTCTCGATCTCGGGCCGCGGCACCGTGGTGACGGGTCGTGTCGAGCGCGGCATCATCAAGGTCGGCGAGGAAATCGAGATCGTCGGTATCCGCGAAGTCCAGAAGACGACCGTGACCGGCGTGGAAATGTTCCGCAAGCTGCTGGATCAGGGTCAGGCTGGCGACAACGTCGGTATCCTGCTGCGCGGCACCAAGCGTGAAGACGTCGAGCGCGGCCAAGTGCTGGCCAAGCCCGGCTCGATCAAGCCGCACACCCACTTCACCGCTGAGATCTATGTTCTGAGCAAGGAAGAGGGCGGCCGTCACACCCCGTTCTTCAACAACTACCGTCCCCAGTTCTACTTCCGCACGACGGACGTGACCGGTGCCGTGGAGCTGCCGAAGGACAAGGAAATGGTCATGCCTGGCGACAACGTCAGCATCACCGTGAAGCTGATCGCTCCGATCGCCATGGAGCAAGGTCTGCGCTTCGCCATCCGTGAAGGCGGTCGTACCGTCGGCTCGGGCGTCGTGGCCACCATCATCGAGTAAATCTTTTGCTGGTACCCGTCGGGTACCGGTGAGGCGCGCTGCCCGCTTCGGCGGGTGGCGCGTCCCCCACTCGGCGGCGCCATCGCTGCCTCCGCGATGCCTCGCGCATTGCGTCGCTCTTTGAAGGAAAAGTCATGTCTACCAAGCAAAAGATCCGCATCCGGCTGAAGGCCTTCGATTACAAGCTGATCGACCAATCGGCCCTGGAAATCGTGGAAACCGCCAAGCGCACCGGCGCGATCGTCAAGGGCCCCGTGCCCCTGCCGACCCGCAAGGAGCGTTTCGACATCCTGCGTTCGCCGCACGTCAACAAGACGTCGCGTGACCAGTTTGAAATCCGCACCCATCAGCGTCTGATGGACATCGTCGACCCGACCGACAAGACGGTCGACGCGCTGATGAAGCTGGACCTGCCGGCCGGCGTGGACGTCGAGATCAAGCTGCAGTAATGCAGTCGGGCGCCGGAGCAATCCGGCTGCTCTCTGAGAGGCGACCTTCGGGTCGCCTTTTTCTTTGGGCGCACGTGGCGCTCGGCTTGCGGTGTGGTCAGGGTTGACGCTATACTCCGCAGCTTTTCCGCGCCGGGATTTCCTGGCGCGGCTTCGTCGCATCGCCGTCGAAGGGGTTTGGGGCCTTTACCCCTGTCCTCATCGAAGGAGCGATGCTTGTCGGCCCGGCCAATCGATGTCGGGTGTGTGAAATGACTTCAGGCGTTCGGCGGTGTCTCCGTCGAAGCGTTCGGGGTCAGGAGAAAACCATGAGTCTTAGCAATCGTCTCGGATTGCTGGGCCGCAAGGTGGGCATGATGCGTGTGTTCACGGTCGACGGTGATACCGTCCCCGTGACCGTGCTGGACGTGTCCAACAACCGCGTGACCCAGATCAAGACCGAAGAAACCGACGGCTACAGCGCCATCCAGGTGACGTACGGTGCCCGCAAGGCATCCCGCGTGACCAAGCCGCAAGCGGGTCACCTCGCCAAGGCTGGTGTTGAAGCCGGTGAAATCATCAAAGAATTCCGCGTTGATGCCGCAGTCGCCGCCGAATACAAGGCTGGCGCTCAGGTCCCCGTGACCTTGCTCGCCGCCGGCCAACTGGTCGACGTGCAGGGCACCTCGATCGGTAAGGGCTTCGCGGGCACCATCAAGCGCCACAACTTCAGTTCGCAGCGCGCTTCGCACGGTAACAGCCGTTCGCACAATGTTCCTGGTTCCATCTCGATGGCGCAGGATCCGGGCCGCGTGTTCCCGGGCAAGAAGATGTCGGGCCACCTCGGCGACGTCACCGTGACCGTCCAGAACCTGGATGTCGTCCGTATCGACGAAGCCCGCCAGCTGGTGCTGGTTCGTGGTGCCGTTCCTGGCGCGAAGGAAGGATTCGTCGTGATCCATCCGGCCGTCAAGGTCAAGGCCAAGAAGGGAGCCAACTGATGCAACTCGAGCTCCTGAATGAGCAGGGTCAGGCGACGTCGAAGGTCGACGCTCCCGACACCCTTTTCGCTCGTGACTACAACGAAGCCCTGGTGCACCAGGTGGTCGTGGCTTATCAAGCCAACGCCCGTCAAGGCACCCGCGCCCAGCTGACCCGCGCTGAAGTCCGTCACTCGACGAAGAAGCCGTTCCGTCAAAAGGGCACCGGCAACGCGCGTGCTGGTATGACCTCCTCGCCGCTGTGGCGCGGGGGCGGTCGCATCTTCCCGAACAAGCCTGACGAGAACTTCTCGCACAAGCTGAACAAGAAGATGTACCGCGCTGGCATGGCCGCGATCCTGTCGCAGCTGGCTCGTGAAGGTCGCCTGGCCGTCGTGGACTCGATCTCGATCGAAGCCCCGAAGACCAAGCTGCTGGCTGCCAAGCTCAAGGGCATGGGTCTGAATCACGTCATGGTGATCTCCGACTCGGTGGACGACAACCTGCTGCTCGCGTCGCGCAATCTGCCGAACGTGCTGGTCGTCGAGCCGCGTTATGTCGATCCGCTGTCGCTGGTCTTCTACAAGAAGGTCCTGGTGACGAAGGCTGCGATCGAGCAACTGAAGGAGATGCTGGCATGAGCGCGCCCAAGTTTGCTGATGGCCGTCTGGCCAAGGTGCTGCTCGCTCCGATCGTGTCCGAAAAGGCCACGATGGCTGGCGAAAAGCACAATCAAGTCCTGTTCAAGGTCTTGCGCGATGCGACGAAGCTTGAGATCAAGGCCGCTGTTGAACTGATGTTCAAGGTCGAGGTCGACGCGGTCAACGTCGTCAACGTCAAGGGCAAGACCAAGCGCTTCGGTGGCCGTCAAGGCCGTCGCGACCACGTCAAGAAGGCGTATGTGTCGCTGAAGGCTGGCCAGGAGCTCAACTTCTCCGGGGAGGCTGCGTAATGGCCGTCGTTAAAGTCAAGCCGACTTCGCCTGGCCGTCGTGGCGTGGTGAAGGTGGTGCACAAGCACCTGCACAAGGGCGCTCCTGAGGCTTCGCTGCTGGAGCCCCAGAAGCAGAATGCCGGCCGTAACAACAACGGTCACATCACGATGCGCCACAAGGGTGGTGGTCATAAGCACCATTACCGCGTGGTGGACTTCCGTCGCAACAAGGACGGTATCCCGGCGAAGGTCGAGCGCATCGAGTACGACCCGAACCGCACGGCCCACATCGCTCTGGTGTGCTACGCCGACGGCGAGCGTCGTTACATCATCGCTCCGCGCAATCTGGAAGTCGGTTCGACGCTCCTGAGCGGCGCCGAGGCTCCGATCAAGGTCGGCAACACGCTGCCCATTCGCAACATCCCGGTGGGTTCGACGATCCACTGCGTGGAGTTGCTCCCGAGCAAGGGTGCCCAGATCGCCCGCTCCGCTGGTACCTCCGTGGTGCTGATGGCGCGTGATGGTTCCTACGCTCAGATCCGTCTGCGCTCCGGCGAAGTCCGCCGTGTGCACATCGATTGCCGCGCAACCATCGGCGAAGTGAGCAACGAAGAGCACAGCCTGCGCCAGTACGGCAAGGCCGGCGCCATCCGCTGGAAGGGTATCCGCCCGACCGTGCGTGGTACCGCCATGAACCCGGTCGACCACCCGCACGGTGGTGGTGAGGGTCGTACGGGTGAAGGTCAGGCCCCTGTGTCGCCGTGGAACACCCTGACGAAGGGCTACCGCACTCGCAACAACAAGCGCACGCAGACTTTCATCGTCTCGCGTCGCAAGAAGTAAGGGGTAGACCCACATGGCTCGTTCCCTCAAGAAGGGTCCCTTTGTGGACCATCACCTGATGGCCAAGGTCGACAAGGCCGTTGCCATCAAGGACAAGAAGCCCATCAAGACCTGGTCGCGTCGCTCGACGATCCTGCCCGAGTTCATCGGTCTGACGATCGCGGTGCACAACGGCAAGCAGCACGTGCCGGTCTATGTGTCGGACCAGATGGTCGGTCACAAGCTGGGTGAGTTCGCTCTGACCCGTACCTTCAAAGGCCACCCGGCCGACAAGAAGGCCGGCAAGAAGTAAGGATGACGACGATGGAAACCAAAGCAATCGTTCGTGGCGTCCGCCTGTCGTTTGATAAGGGCCGCCTGGTGGCGGACCTGATCCGCGGCAAGAAGGTGGATCAAGCGCTGAACATCCTCGAGTTCACCCAGAAGAAGGCCGCGCTGATCATCAAGAAGGCGCTGGAATCGGCGATCGCCAATGCTGAGCACAACGACGGTGCCGACATTGACGAGCTGAAGGTCACTTCGATCTACGTGGAGCAGGGCACCACGCTGAAGCGGTTCTCCGCGCGCGCCAAGGGCCGCGGCAATCGCATCAGCAAGCCGACCTGCCATATCTACGTGACCGTCGGCCACTGAGCCTGAAGGAAGACTATGGGACAGAAAATTCATCCGACTGGCTTCCGCCTGCCCGTCACCCGTAACTGGGCGTCGCGCTGGTACGCGAACAACCAGAACTTCGCCAGCATGCTGGCCGAAGATCTGCAAGTGCGCGAGTTTCTGAAGGCCAAGCTGAAGAACGCCGCCGTTTCGCGCATCCTGATCGAGCGTCCTGCCAAGAACGCCCGCATCACGATCTTCTCGGCCCGTCCGGGCGTGGTGATCGGCAAGAAGGGCGAGGACATCGAGAACCTGAAGGCCGAACTGACCAAGCGTCTGGGCGTGCCTGTCGCGGTCAACATCGAGGAAGTGCGCAAGCCCGAAATCGATGCTCAACTGATCGCCGACTCGATCACCCAGCAGCTCGAAAAGCGCATCATGTTCCGCCGCGCCATGAAGCGCGCCATGCAGAACGCGATGCGTCTGGGCGCGCAGGGCATCAAGATCATGTCCGCCGGCCGTCTGAACGGCATCGAAATCGCTCGTACCGAGTGGTATCGCGAAGGTCGTGTGCCCCTGCACACCCTGAAGGCTGACATCGATTACGGCTTCTCCGAAGCCAAGACCACCTACGGCGTGATCGGCGTCAAGGTGTGGGTGTACCGCGGTGACCGCCTGGCCAATGGCGAGGCGCCCGTGATCAACACCCCCCGGGTGCCGAAGATGATCGTCGTCCCCGTCGCAATGCCCGTCCGGGCGCGCCGGGTGGCCGTGGTCGTGGCGACAAGCCTGCCGAAGGCGGGGACAAGCCTGCTGCGAAGCGTGTGGTGCGCAAGCCCGCCGCTGACGGCGGCCAGGCGTAAGGAGAACTCAACATGCTGCAACCCGCTCGTCGCAAATACCGCAAGGAGCAAAAGGGCCGCAACACTGGTGTTGCGACCCGCGGCGCGACCGTCGCTTTCGGTGACTTCGGCCTGAAGGCCACCGAACGCGGCCGCATCACGGCCCGTCAAATCGAAGCGGCTCGCCGCGCCATCTCGCGTCACATCAAGCGCGGTGGCCGGATCTTCATCCGCATCTTCCCGGACAAGCCGATCTCGCAGAAGCCCGCCGAAGTCCGGATGGGTAACGGCAAGGGCAACCCGGAGTACTACGTTGCTGAAATCCAGCCCGGCAAGGTGCTGTACGAAGTCAATGGTGTGCCGGAAACCCTGGCGCGCGAAGCGTTCACGCTGGCCGCTGCCAAGCTGCCCCTGCGCTGCACCTTCGTGACCCGCCAGCTCGGCGCCTGATTGGAGAACACCCCATGAAAGCATCTGAACTGCGCGCGAAAGACGTGGCTGCCCTTAAGAAGGAAGTCACCGATCTGCTGAAGGCCCACTTTGGTCTGCGCATGCAAAAGGCGACGCAACAACTGACCAACACTTCGGTGTTGGGCAATACGCGTCGTGACATCGCACGCGCCAAGACCATCCTGGCCGAGAAGAAGGGAGCCGCGAAATGACGCAAGCTCAAGAGAAGAACACCCGCACCCTGATCGGTCGCGTCGTCAGCGACAAGCGCGCCAAGACGATCACCGTGCTGGTTGAGCGCCGTGCCAAGCACGAGCTCTACGGCAAGATCGTGGCCCGTTCCCGCAAGTACCACGCCCATGACGAAAATGGCGAGTACAAGATGGGCGACGTGGTTGAGATCGCCGAAGGCCGTCCGCTCTCGAAGACCAAGAGCTGGGTCGTGACCCGCCTGGTCCAGAAGGCTCAGCTGGTCTGATCCTCAATGTCGCGCGTTGCGCGCGACGTGGTCTGGGGCGGGTGATCGCTTCATGGCCGTGAATGGCTGGAACATCGGAATTCCCGGTGTCCAGCCATTTTTCGTTTTTCGCGGCACACTCTGCCGCTTTCATCCAACCGACAACTGAATCAGGAGCGCGACATGCTGAAAGTGGGCGATCGACTGCCGGCCGGCAATCTGCAGGAATTCATCGAGGTCGAAGGCGAAGGTTGTTCGCTCGGCCCGAACAGTTTCGACATCGAGAAGCTGACTGCGGGAAAGACCGTAGCGATCTTCGCGTTGCCTGGCGCGTTCACGCCGACCTGCTCCGCTCAGCATGTTCCGGGCTACGTCGCGCAGGCCGATGCGCTCAAGACTGCGGGCGTGGATGAGGTCTGGTGTGTGTCCGTCAACGATGCGTTCGTGATGGGTGCTTGGGGTCGCGAACAGAAGACGGCTGGCAAGGTCCGGATGATGGCGGACGGCAGCGCCACATTCACGCAGGCCACTGGTTTGACGCTGGACCTCGTCGCGCGCGGCATGGGCTTGCGCTCCCAGCGGTATTCGATGCTGGTCAAGGACGGCGTGGTCAAGAGCCTCAACATCGAAGCGCCCGGCAAATTCGAGGTGAGCGACGCCGAGACGCTGCTCAAACAGGCGCAGTCGCTCTGACGCGCAACAACAGCAGTTGACAGGTGGATTGTGCTTGCCGCATAATCCGCAGCTTCGCCGATTGGTGGCTCCGTCGCTCGACGGGTTCTGTGACCAGCGCACAGGGCGGCTGCCTTCGGTTCTAGGTTTCTTGCCCATTTAGGCCAGACGCGGGTCGCCGCAAGGTGACAGGTGATTTGGCTTACGGGCCCAAGACTGACCGCTCTCTGGATGGCTGCGATGGTCGCAGTTGCCTGAGCGGGAAAAGTTGGGGACAGACATGATCCAAATGCAATCGCGACTCGACGTCGCGGACAACACTGGCGCCAAGTCCGTCATGTGCATCAAGGTGCTTGGTGGTTCCAAGCGTCGTTATGCGCATATTGGCGACATCATCAAGGTCAGCATCAAGGAAGCTGCGCCGCGTGGCCGCGTCAAAAAGGGCGAGGTTTACAACGCGGTGGTCGTGCGCACTGCCAAGGGTGTGCGCCGCCAAGACGGTTCCCTGGTCAAGTTCGACGGCAATGCCGCCGTGCTGCTGAACGCCAAGCTGGAGCCCATCGGCACCCGCATCTTCGGCCCGGTCACGCGTGAACTGCGTACCGAGCGCTTCATGAAGATCGTGTCGCTGGCGCCTGAGGTGCTCTAAGCCCCGCTCAGACAAAGGTATTGCCATGAACAAGATTCGCACAGGCGACGAGATCATCGTCCTGACCGGCCGCGACAAGGGTAAGCGCGGCACCGTGACGCTGCGGGTGGACGCTGACCATGTCGTCATCGACGGCATCAACGTCGTCAAGAAGCACGTCAAGCCGAACCCGCTGAAGGGCACGACCGGCGGCATCGTCGACAAGTCCATGCCCATCCATCAATCCAACGTGGCGATCTTCAACGCCGCTTCCGGCAAGGCCGATCGCGTGGGCATCAAGCTCGGCGCCGACGGCAAGCGGGTGCGCGTGTTCAAGTCGACCGGCGAAGAGATCAAGGCCTAAGGGGTAAGACATGGCTCGTTTGCAAGAGTTCTATCGCGAGAAGGTCGTCCCCGGTCTGACCGAGAAGTTCGGCTACAAGTCCGTGATGGAAGTGCCGCGCATCACCAAGATCACGCTGAACATGGGCGTGAGCGAGGCGGTCGCCGACAAGAAGGTCATGGACCACGCCGTGGGCGACCTGACCAAGATCGCTGGCCAGAAGCCGGTCGTGACGAAGTCGAAGAAGGCGATCGCCGGCTTCAAGATTCGTGACGGCGTGCCTATCGGCTGCATGGTGACGCTGCGTGGCGCCACGATGTACGAATTCCTGGACCGTTTCGTGACCGTGGCCCTGCCGCGCGTGCGTGACTTCCGTGGTATCTCGGGTCGCTCGTTCGACGGCCGCGGCAACTACAACATCGGCGTCAAGGAACAGATCATCTTCCCCGAAATCGAATACGACAAGGTGGATGCTCTGCGTGGTCTGAACATCAGCATCACGACGACGGCCAAGACGGACGACGAAGCCAAGGCACTGCTGGCTGCGTTCAAGTTCCCGTTCAAGAACTGAGGTGACCCGTGGCAAAACTCTCGATCAAGCAACGTGAGCTGAAGCGCGCCCAACTGGTCGCCAAGTACGCGAAGAAGTACGCGGAACTGAAGGCCATCATCGACGACAGCAAGAAGTCGGACGAAGAGCGCTATCTGGCCCGCCTGGAGCTGCAGAAGCTGCCCCGCAACGCCAACCCGACCCGCCAGCGCAACCGCTGCGAGCTGACCGGCCGCCCCCGTGGCACGTTCCGCAAGTTCGGCCTGGCACGTAACAAGATTCGTGAGCTGGCCTTCAAGGGCGACATCCCCGGTGTCGTCAAGGCCAGCTGGTAATCGGCAGGTTTAGGAGATTTCGTATGAGCATGAGTGATCCTATCGCCGATATGCTGACCCGCATTCGCAACGCGCAGAGCGTTGAGAAGGCCAGCGTCGTGATGCCTTCGTCGAAGCTGAAGGTCGCGATCGCCAAGGTCCTGAAGGATGAAGGCTATATCGATGATTTCGCGGTGCGTGGCGATGCTGCCCGCCCCGAGCTCGAGATCGCGCTGAAGTATTACGCCGGCCGTCCGGTGATCGAGCGCATCGAGCGCGTGAGCCGTCCCGGCCTGCGCATCTACAAGGGCCGCCACGATATTCCCCAGGTCATGAATGGCCTGGGCGTGGCGATCGTCACCACCCCGAAGGGCGTGATGACCGACCGCAAAGCACGTCAAGCCGGTGTCGGCGGCGAAGTGCTCTGCTACGTCGCATAAGCCAAGGAGAGACAGACAATGTCCCGCGTTGGAAAAATGCCGGTCGTCCTCCCGCAAGGCGTGGAAGTGACGATCACCGCTGAAAAGATCAGCGTCAAGGGCGCCCAAGGTACCCTGTTCGTTGCCGTGAACCCGCTGGTCACGGTCAAGCTGGAAGCTGGCAAGCTGACGTTCGTCCCCGTCAACGAATCGGCTGAAGCCGATGCGATGAGCGGCACGATGCGCGCACTGCTGGCCAACATGGCCAACGGCGTCAGCAAGGGCTTCGAAAAGAAGCTGAACCTGGTTGGCGTGGGTTTCCGTGCCCAGGCTCAAGGCCAGAAGCTGAACCTGCAGATCGGGTTCTCGCATCCGGTCGTGAAGGACATGCCGGCTGGTATCAAGGTCGAATGCCCGACCCAGACGGAAATCCTGATCAAGGGTGCCGATCGCCAGGTCGTCGGTCAGATCGCTGCTGAAGTGCGCGCGATTCGTCCGCCGGAGCCCTACAAGGGCAAGGGCATCCGCTACGCCGACGAAAAGGTCTCCCTCAAAGAGACCAAGAAGAAGTAAGGAGCCGCGCCATGCTGAACAAGAAGGAACAACGCCTGCGTCGTTCGCGTCAAACGCGTGCTCGCATCGCCCTGCAGCGCGTGGCCCGTCTGACGGTCTTCCGCTCGAACCTGCATATCTACGCCTCGGTCATTTCCGAAGACGGTCAGCGCGTGCTGGCTTCCGCTTCGACTGCCGAAAAGGAAGTGCGCACGCAACTGTCCGGCAAGGGTGGCAACGTGGCCGCCGCAAGCCTGATCGGCAAGCGCATCGCCGAGAAGGCGAAGGCCGCTGGCGTCGAGAAGGTGGCTTTCGACCGTTCGGGCTTCGCTTACCACGGCCGTGTCAAGGCCCTGGCTGAAGCCGCTCGCGAAGCCGGCCTGCAGTTCTGACGCTCAAAGGATTAGGAAATGGCAAAGTTTCAACCCCGCGCTCAGACCGAAGGCAACGACGACGGCCTGAAGGAAAAGATGATTGCGGTCAACCGCGTCACGAAGGTTGTGAAGGGCGGCCGCACGCTGTCCTTCGCTGCGCTGACCGTGGTCGGTGACGGCGATGGCCGCATCGGCATGGGCAAGGGCAAGGCCAAGGAAGTTCCGGTCGCCGTGCAGAAGGCGATGGAATCGGCTCGCCGCAACATGGTCAAGGTCCAGCTGCGCAACGGCACCATCCAGCACAACGTGGTGGGTGAGCATGGCGCTGCGCACGTGATCATGGCTCCGGCTCCTGCCGGTACCGGCGTGATCGCCGGCGGCCCGATGCGCGCTGTCTTCGAAGTGATGGGCGTGACCGATATCGTGACCAAGAGCCACGGTTCGACCAATCCCTACAACATGGTTCGTGCCACGCTGGACGCGCTCAAGCGCTGCTCCACGCCTGCCCAAGTGGCAGCGAAGCGCGGCAAGACGGTTGAAGAAATCTTCAACTGAGCGCCAGGAGATCGAGATGTCTGAAAAGAAAACGCTCACGGTCAAGCTGGTCCGTAGCCCGATCGGTTGCCGCGAGGATCATCGCGCGACGGTGGTCGGCCTGGGTCTTCGCAAGCTGAACAGCACGAAGACGCTGGAAGACACGCCGGCGGTCCGCGGCATGATCAACAAGATCGCCTACCTGGTGCAGGTGCTGTAAGCACGGCATCGACGAGGAACACAAGATGCAACTCAATACCATCAAGCCCGCCGCTGGCTCCAAGCACGCCAAGCGTCGCGTGGGCCGTGGCATCGGCTCCGGTCTGGGTAAGACCGCAGGTCGTGGCCACAAGGGGCAGAAGTCGCGTGCCGGTGGCTTCCATAAGGTCGGCTTCGAAGGCGGTCAAATGCCGCTGCAGCGTCGCCTGCCGAAGCGCGGTTTCAAGTCGCTGGCTCGTCCGTTCAATGCGGAAGTGACGCTGTCTGAACTGAACCTGTTGACCAGCGAAGAGATCGACCTGCTGACGCTGAAGGCTGTCGGCCTGGTGTCCGAGCTGGCGAAGGCCGTCAAGGTCATCAAATCCGGCGAGATCACCCGCAAGGTGAGCATCAAGGGTCTGGGCGTGACGGCTGGCGCGAAGGCGGCAATCGAAGCCGCCGGCGGTTCCGTCGCTTAATCAGCCAAGCACAGGACTAGGCAGCAGTGGCAAGCAACGCATCACAGTTGGCCAAGAGTGGCAAGTTCGGCGACCTGCGTCGCCGTCTTGTGTTCCTGGTGCTCGCGCTGGTCGTCTACCGTGTCGGGGCTCATATCCCCGTGCCCGGCATCGATCCGACGCAGCTCCAGCAGCTGTTCAAGGGTCAGCAGGGCGGGATCCTGAGCCTGTTCAACATGTTCTCGGGCGGTGCGCTGTCGCGCTTCACCGTCTTCGCGCTGGGCATCATGCCCTACATCTCGGCCTCGATCGTCATGCAGTTGATGACGTACGTGGTGCCGAGCCTGGAAGCGCTGAAGAAGGAAGGTGAGGCAGGGCGTCGCAAGATCACGCAGTACACCCGCTATGGCACGCTGGGCCTGGCGATCTTCCAGAGCTTGAGCATTGCTTTCGCTCTGGAGAGTTCGCCTGGTCTGGTGCTGAGCCCGGGCTTCGGCTTCCGCATCACTGCGGTGACGAGTCTGGTGGCTGGCACGATGTTCCTGATGTGGCTGGGTGAGCAGATCACGGAACGTGGCTTGGGCAACGGCATCTCGATCCTGATCTTCGGCGGTATCGCTGCGGGTCTGCCGGGCGCAATCGGTGGTCTGCTTGAGCTGGTCCGCACCGGCGCCATGAGCGTGATCTCCTGCTTGCTCGTGATCGCAATCGTCATCGGCGTGACCTACTTGGTCGTGTTCGTTGAACGAGGTCAGCGGAAGATCCTGGTCAACTATGCCAAGCGGCAGGTCGGCAACAAGGTCTACGGCGGTCAGAGCTCGCATCTGCCGTTGAAGCTGAACATGTCGGGCGTGATTCCGCCGATCTTCGCGTCGTCGATCATCCTGCTGCCCACCACGCTGGTGAGTTGGTTTGCGACGGGTGACAGCATGCGCTGGCTGAAGGACATCTCGGACGCACTGCGTCCGGGGCAACCGATCTACGTGCTGTTGTATTCGGCCGCGATCGTGTTCTTCTGCTTCTTCTACACGGCACTGGTGTTCAACAGCCGCGAGACTGCTGACAACCTGAAGAAGAGCGGAGCGTTCATCCCTGGGATCCGTCCTGGTGACCAGACGGCTCGACATATCGACAAGATCCTGTCTCGGCTGACGCTGGCGGGTGCGGTGTATATCACCGGCGTGTGTCTGCTGCCTGAGTTCCTGACGCTGAAGTACAACGTCCCGTTCTACTTCGGTGGAACCTCACTGCTGATCATCGTGGTCGTCACGATGGACTTCTGGGCTCAGGTCCAGTCCTATGTGATGAGCCAGCAGTATGAATCGCTGCTGAAGAAGGCCAGTTTCAAGGCCAACTGAAGGCGCTAGGCAAAACAGAATATTGGATTCCAATTTGGCAAGTGCGAAGGTATGGCGAAAGATGACGTCATCCAAATGCAAGGGGAGATTCTGGAGAACCTCCCCAACGCAACCTTCCGAGTCAAGCTGGAAAACAGTCACGTCGTTCTCGGTCACATCTCGGGGAAAATGCGGATGCACTACATCCGCATCCTTCCAGGCGACAAGGTGACCGTTGAATTGACGCCGTACGATTTGAGTCGTGCTCGCATCGTGTTCCGGGCGAAGTGAGCTTTTTAGCAACCCCCGGATCAACGCTGATTGAGCGAACAGAGTAGGTCAAGGAGCAGACCATGAAAGTTTCGGCATCTGTCAAGAAGATGTGCCGCAATTGCAAGATCATCCGTCGTAATGGCGTGGTGCGTGTGATCTGTACCGATCCGCGGCACAAGCAGCGCCAAGGCTGATTTGGCCTAACGACTGCAAGCGAATTAGAGGACGCACATGGCACGTATTGCTGGTATCAACATTCCGCCGCACAAGCACACGGAGATCGGTCTGACTTCGATCTACGGCATTGGCCGTACGACCGCGCAGAAGATCTGCAACAGCTGCGGTATCCCGCTGGACAAGAAGGTCAAGGACCTGAACGACTCCGATCTGGAAAAGATCCGTGAGGAAGTCGGCCGCCTGACCATCGAGGGCGACCTGCGTCGCGAGATGTCCATCAACATCAAGCGCCTGATGGACCTGGGTTGCTATCGTGGCTTCCGCCATCGTCGCGGCCTGCCGGTGCGCGGCCAGCGTACCCGCACGAATGCCCGTACCCGCAAGGGTCCGCGCAAGTCGGCGGCGACCGGCAAGAAGTAATCCGCGGCATCTGAAGAAAGCTAACCATGGCAAAAGCACCCAATAACCAGGCTGCCCAGCGCGTTCGCAAGAAGGTTCGCAAGAACGTTGCCGACGGTATCGCCCACGTCCACGCTTCGTTCAACAACACCATCATCACGATCACTGATCGCCAAGGTGGCGCGTTGTCTTGGGCGTCGTCGGGCGGCCAGGGCTTCAAGGGCTCGCGCAAGTCGACCCCCTTCGCCGCCCAGGTGGCTGCCGAAGTGGCTGGCCGTGCAGCTCAAGAGCAAGGCATCAAGAACCTGGACGTCAAGATCAAGGGCCCGGGCCCGGGTCGCGAATCGTCGGTGCGCGCTCTGGCTGCGCTCGGCATCCGCATCAACTCGATCTCTGACGTGACGCCGGTGCCGCACAACGGTTGCCGTCCGCAGAAGCGCCGCCGCATCTAAGCGGCTCCGCTGAACGGTCGCGATTAGTGCGATAATCTCCGGTTCGTTCAGAACACGCCGGCTGGTGCGAGAGCGCCAGCCGGCCGTTTTGCTGAGGGGCTGAAACGCCACCTCCCCGGGCATCGGCGGCAACGTCGACCCGGTCGAAGTCTCAGACTTCTTGAAGCCCACCGTCCGAGCCTACAAAAACACTGGCCGGACTCGCGCGTTGCCCGGAATGTCTCCGGGCTCGCGTCAGATTGATGAAGGACACGCAAAGTGGCACGTTACCTCGGCCCGAAGGCCAAACTCTCCCGCCGTGAAGGCACCGACCTGTTCCTGAAGAGCGCCCGCCGCGCCATCAGCGACAAGGCCAAGTTCGACACCAAGCCTGGCCAACATGGCCGGACCTCGGGTCAGCGCACGTCCGACTTCGGCCTGCAGCTGCGCGAGAAGCAGAAGGTCAAGCGCATGTATGGCGTGCTGGAGCGTCAGTTCCGCCGCTACTTCGCTGAAGCCGAGCGTCGCAAGGGTTCGACCGGTGTCAACCTGCTGGTGCTGCTGGAATCGCGCCTGGACAACGTCGTCTATCGCATGGGCTTCGGCTCGACCCGCGCGGAAGCCCGCCAGCTGGTCTCGCACAAGAGCATCACCGTGAACGGCGAAGTCGTGAACATCGCCTCCTACCTGGTGAAGGCCGGTGACGTCGTCGCCGTGCGTGAGAAGTCCAAGAAGCAGCTGCGCATCATCGACAGCCTGAAGCTGGCCGAGTCGATCGGTCTGCCGGCCTGGGTGGCCGTGGACGCCACGAAGCTGGAAGGCATCTTCAAGAAGACGCCGGACCGTGACGAATTCGGCGCTGAAATCAACGAGTCGCTGATCGTTGAGTTGTACTCGCGTTAATTCTTTCGTGCCTGCCGAGCGGCCCTGCAAGGGCCTGCTCGGCTTTTCCTCGTCCGGGCATCGCCAGCCGTTGTGGGCGGGCCTGGTTGGTCCCTCAGCCTTATCGGTGTAACGAACCGAGGGTATTGAAAGAAAGACCTCATGCAAACGAATTTGCTCAAACCCAAATCCATCACTGTGGAGCCCCTGGGCGGTCATCGCGCCAAGGTGATCCTGGAGCCGTTCGAACGCGGCTATGGCCACACGCTGGGCAACGCCCTGCGTCGCGTGCTGCTGTCCTCGATGGTGGGTTATGCGCCGACGGAAGTGACGATCGCGGGCGTGCTGCACGAGTACTCCGCCATCGACGGCGTTCAGGAAGATGTGGTCCACATCATGCTGAACCTGAAGGGCGTGGTCTTCCGTCTGCACAACCGTGAGGAAGTGACGCTGGTCCTGCGCAAGGAAGGCGAAGGCCCGGTCACGGCCGCCGACATCCAGACCCCGCACGACGTCGAGATCATCAACCCGGATCACGTCATCGCCCACCTGTCGCAAGGCGGCAAGCTGGACATGCAGATCAAGGTCGAGAAGGGTCGCGGCTACGTGCCCGGCAACATGCGCCGCTATGGCGACGAGCCGACCAAGGCCATTGGCCGCATCGTTCTGGACGCCTCGTTCAGCCCGGTGAAGCGGGTCAGCTACGCCGTCGAGAACGCCCGCGTCGAGCAGCGTACCGACCTGGACAAGCTGGTCATGGAAATCGAGACCAATGGCGCGATCTCGCCCGAGGAAGCGATCCGTGCTTCGGCCAAGATCCTGGTCGAGCAGATGGCCGTGTTCGCGCAGCTGCAGGGTACCGATCTGGTCGACGTGTTCGACCAGGCCCCGGCCGCCCGTTCCAGCAGCTTCGATCCGATCCTGCTGCGTCCGGTCGACGAGCTCGAGCTGACCGTGCGCTCGGCCAACTGCCTGAAGGCCGAGAACATCTATTACATCGGTGACCTGATCCAGCGTACCGAGACCGAGCTGCTGAAGACCCCGAACCTGGGTCGCAAGTCGCTGAACGAAATCAAGGAAGTGCTCGCCTCGCGCGGCTTGACCCTGGGTTCGCGTCTCGAGAACTGGCCGCCCCAAGGTCTCGACAAGCGTTGATTTTTGAAAGAGGACGGATCTGACGATCCGTCCGGTGCCCCCGGCAGTACCTGATCCGGCTGCTGGCAATAACTGAAGGAAGGAAAGCACCATGCGCCACCGTAACGGCCTCCGTAAACTGAACCGCACCAGCGAACACCGCGCCGCGATGTTCCGCAACATGGCGGTCTCGCTGCTGAAGCACGAAGCGATCAAGACCACGCTGCCCAAGGCGAAGGAACTGCGTCGCATCGTCGAACCGCTGATCACCTTGGCCAAGGAAGCGACTGTCGCGAACCGCCGCCTGGCGTTCGACCGCCTGCGCGACCGCGACATCGTCGTGAAGCTGTTCAACGAACTGGGCCCGCGTTTCGCCACCCGTCCGGGCGGCTACACCCGCATCCTGAAGATGGGCTTCCGCGTCGGCGACAACGCGCCGATGGCGTACGTGGAGCTGGTGGACCGTCCTGACGCCGCTGAAGGCGAAGGCTCTGCTGAATAAATCAGCGACTCGCGTCTGCTCAAAAGGCCAGCAGCAATGCTGGCCTTTTTCTTGTGTGTCCGCGATACGCGCAACGCGGGCAGGGCATGGCGCCTGTCCAACGTCATGAGGGCCCGCTTGGCGCTAAGCTTCGCGCCTTTCCGACCTCACGGCGACGCGAGCCTCAGCGGCCCGCATGCGCCCCGCGTTCATGACTCCCTTTGCCTTGATGCGACGCCTGCTGCCGGCGCTGTTCCTGCTGCTGACGTTGGCCTCGACCTTGCTCGCCGGACCGGCCCGCGCCGACGATTTCCTCGATCCCGAGCAGGCTTTCAAGATTGATGTTCAACTGACCGGTGATCGCGAGTTCCAGGTGAACTTCACGATCGCGCCGGGCTATTACATGTACCGCGACCAGTTCAAGCTGGACGCGACCGACGCGAAGTTCGGCGACATCGCCTGGCCGACCCCGAAGCGCAAGTTCGACGAGACCTTCCAGAAGGAGGTCGAGACCTATCGCGATCACCTGAGCATCAAGGTGCCGGTGGAGGCGCTCGCCGCCGGCCCGCTGAAGCTGGTGCTGACGGGGCAGGGCTGCGCGGACAAGGGCTTGTGCTACCCGCCGATGAAGAGCCAGCTGACCCTCGGCCTGAAGGGCTTCGGTGGCGACGGGGCCGTGAAGGTTGGCGCGGCGCCGGATGCGCTCAGCGGCTTCGGCGTTGCCAATGCAGTGGCGGCCACGCCTGCCGACGCGTCTCCGGTCAAGGCGGCGGAGGATGCGCAGGCGTCCACCGCCAAGTCGTCGGGCGGATCGCCACTCGACGATGCGCTGGCGTCCGGTCGACTGTGGTTGGTCATCGGCGCGTTCTTCGCCGCCGGCGTCCTGCTGTCGCTCACGCCCTGCGTCCTGCCGATGTTGCCGATCCTGTCCTCGATCATCGTTGGCCAGGGGGTGGCACCCTCGCGCGCGCGCGGGTTCTTTCTCGCGTTCAGCTACTCGCTTGGCATGGCACTGCTCTACACCGCACTGGGCGTTGCGGCGGGGCTGGCTGGCGGCGGCCTGGCGGCTTACCTGCAGAAGCCCTGGGTGCTGACCCTCTTCGCGCTGTTGCTGGTGGGCTTCTCGCTGTCGATGTTCGGCGTTTACGAGATCCAGCTGCCGAGTCGCTTCACCGGTGGCGTGTCGGACGCCACGCAGCGTCTGCCTGCCGGAAAGTTCGTCAGCGTGTTCGTCATGGGCGGCCTGTCCGCGTTGATCGTCAGCCCCTGTGTGGCCGCCCCCTTGGCCGGCGCGCTGCTCTATATCAGTCAGACCGGCAACGTGGCGATCGGTGGCTTGGCGCTGTTCGCGCTCGCGTGGGGCATGAGCGTTCCGCTGCTGCTCCTGGGGCTCTCTGCCGGCACCCTCCTGCCGCGCGCCGGTGCGTGGATGGAGACGGTCAAGTACTTCTTCGGCCTGCTGCTGCTATCGGTGGCGCTGTGGATCGTGCAGCCGGTGCTGTCACCGGTGATTGCGCAACTCTTGTGGGGCGCGTTGCTGGTGGCTGTCGCGGCCTTGCTGGGGCTCTTTCAGCGCGCCGAAGGCAGCACGCCCCGCATGTGGCTGCGAAAGAGTGCGGCGGTGGCAGCGATGGTGTTCGGTGTGGCGCAGTTCATCGGCGTTGCCGCCGGCGGGACCGATACATTGAAGCCGCTGGCCGGAGTTGTCGGCACCAGCAAGGCGACGGGTGTCGCCTCCACCGCAGAATCCTCCGCGGTGAGCTTCCGCAAGATCGCGACGGTTGCCGAATTGGACGAAGCGTTGCACAGGGCTGGCAGACCCGTGATGCTCGACTTCTATGCGGACTGGTGCGTCTCATGCAAGGAGATGGAGCGCTTCACCTTCACCGATGCGCGCGTGCAGGCCAAACTGACCGGCGCACTCCTGTTGAAGGCCGATGTCACCGCGAACAACGCTGGAGACCGCGAGCTGCTGAAGCGCTTCAAGCTTTTCGGCCCGCCGGGCACGATCTTCTTCGACGCGAAGGGCGAGGAGCTGACCGGCGTGCGCGTGATCGGATTCCAGGATGCCGACCGCTTTTTGCAATCGCTGCAGGCGGCCGGACTCTGACTCTGGGAAGACTGTCGCCGAAATTTGAAGGGGCGGTCTTTTCCGTGCTACACTCTCATTCTTCAGTCGCGGGGTGGAGCAGTCTGGTAGCTCGTTGGGCTCATAACCCAAAGGTCGTAGGTTCAAATCCTGCCCCCGCAACCAGAATATTGAACGTTGTCTCAGGAGGCAGCGTCGTTGAACGAAACGAAAGCCGACGAGGCATTTGATCCGTTCAGCAAATCGGCAGATCAGCGTCGTCGCTGATCGCCGTGCGGTACAGCCGCGGGGTGGAGCAGTCTGGTAGCTCGTTGGGCTCATAACCCAAAGGTCGTAGGTTCAAATCCTGCCCCCGCAACCAATCGAACAAGGGCCCTCATGCGAGGGCCCTTTGTTTTTTCCGGGTGTCAACTGATCTTCAGTCGAGCGCCGTCGACCGGTGCGACCAAGCGACCGATGACGGTGGCCGCGTTGAAGCCGTGTCGCGCGAAGATTTCCAGCACGCGGTCGACGCTCTCCGGAGTGCATGACGCGAGCAGGCCGCCGCTGGTCTGCGGATCGCTGAGCAGTGCCTGCGTGCCCGTCGGCAGTGAGGCGGAGAGCGCAATCTCGGCGCCATAGGCGGACCAATTGCGCCCGGATGCTCCGGTGATCAGGCCCTCGGAGGCCAGGGATCGGACGCCTTCGAGCAAGGGCACCGCCGCCCAATCCATCTCGATCCCGCAGCGCGAGGCACGTGCGATCTCGAGCGCATGCCCGGCCAGGCCGAAGCCTGTCACGTCGGTCAAGGCGTGCACGCCGTCGAGAGCTGCGAGTTCCGGACCTGGTGTGTTCAGCAGCGTGGTCGTCTCCAGCATTCGCTGATAGGACGCATCGTCGAGTCTGCCTTTCTTCAGCGCCGCCGACATCACGCCCACGCCGAGCGCCTTGCCCAGCACGAGCACGTCGCCGACCTTGGCATCCGCGTTGCGCTTCACGCGCGAGGGGTGAACCAGCCCCAGAGCGACCAGTCCATAGATCGGCTCAACGGAATCGACCGTGTGCCCGCCAGCGATCGGGATGCCGGCCTGGCGGCAGATGGAAGCGCCGCCTTCAAGGATGCGCCCGATCGTCGTTGCGCTCAGCACCGCGATAGGCATGCCGACGAGTGCCAACGCCATGATGGGTCGCCCGCCCATCGCGTAGACGTCGCTGATCGCATTGGTCGCGGCGATGCGGCCGAAGTCGTACGGGTCGTCGACGATCGGCATGAAGAAGTCGGTGGTCGCGACCAGGGCTTGGTCATCGTTGAGCCGGTAGACCGCCGCGTCGTCCGAAGTCTCGATGCCGACCAGCAATTCCTTGGGCACCGGCAGGGCGTTCGTGCCCTTGAGGATCTCCGACAGCACGCCCGGTGCGATCTTGCAGCCGCACCCGCCGCCGTGTGAGAGCGAGGTCAGTCGCGGCTCGGAGGTTGGGGCAGTGGAGGCGGTGAGGGGTGTCATGGCAGCGCAGCTTACCCCTGGCGCTTCAAACCAGCGAGGATGTGGGGGTGCCTGCCAGTCGCTGCTGCAGTGCGACAAAGGCCGTCATGGCCTCCCACAGCGGCAGATAGCGGGCCTCGTCACCGTCGAGTGCGGCCAGCGCCGAGGCGCAGGCCTCGAGGGTGCTGCGCTGCGTGTCCGCATGGGCGCGGCGAACGGCGTAGCGCGATGGCGGCGGCGCATCGAGGGCGAGCCGCGGCAGCACTTGAAGCCAAGGGTTGAGTGCGAGCAACCGGCGACTTCCGCGCCAGGTGCCATCAAGCGCCACCAGCGTCGTGGCGGCGTCGGCGTCCGAAGCGGTTGGTGCAGTCCGATGGATCGAGGCGCCGTTCGGCGGCTCACCGGATGTCCGCGGGTAGAGCAGAACGAGTCCCTTGACGGACGGCGGCGGTTCGAAGCGCTCGCCGATCCTCAGCTCGATGCGCGACAAACACCGCGCCAGCAGTGCGGCGGTCCCTTTCGCGTGCCCTGCCTCGGCGGAATCCTGGAGGATGAGCAGCGACGTGCGGTTCTCGACAGGGCGTACGCAGCCACACCAGCAAGCGACGAGCGGCCGTCCGCATCCCTCGCAGAGGGGGCGTCGGCCGCTCAGGCCACCCTCGGTGGCAGGCATCGGAAGATCAGCGCGGTTGACGCGGGGGCTTGCGTCCGTCGTTCGGACGGCCTGGGCCGTCACGGCGCGGACGGTCGCCGCGCGGACCCTGGCCCGGGCCTCCCGGATGGCCTTCGCCGCGAGGTCCGCCACCACGACGGTGCTCACCGCCGCGAGGGGGCGGTCATTGCGCTCCGGACGCGGCGGCTGTTGCGCTTCTTCCTCGCGCGCCAGCTTCAGCTGAGCGTCCAGCTGTTCCTGAGTCAGGCCCTTCAGCGCGCAGAAATTCGCCGGCGTCAGCGTCGTGCGTGAGAAGTCGCGCAGCAACTGCGCGCGTTCCTGGCGACCGCGATCTTCCTCGGCGCGGCGTGCGTCGGAGATGCCGCGGCGGCGCGTCAGTTCTTCCTGTGCGGCGACTCTGTGTTCGTCGCTGAGGTCGCCGGCAGGTTGGCCGTCGAGGTCGAAGCGTGTCTTCGCGCGGGTCAGTGCGATCAGGTAGCCGGTGCCGCCCGTGTAGCGGCGCAGGAATGCGGACAGCTGCGCCTTGGTGAACTGGCCCGGCGCACGCTGCTGGATGTCGGATTGCACGCGCAGCTTCAGCGGCTTGGCGCCGCCGGAAAACAACGCAGGGAACAGCTCCTTGAGCTTGGCCGCGACGGCCTGGACATCGACGCGACCGCCCTCGGCGGTCTTCGGCTGACCAGGCATTGCGCCGACAGGCGCGACCTCGCCAGATTCGACGTCGGTGGCGACCTCGCCGGAGGATTCGTCAACTTCCTGCACGGGCTCTGCGGCCTCCGACGCGGGTGCCGTCAGGTCGGCCTCCATCGTCTCGGTGGCGGTGGCCTTCTGATCGGGGAACTCGGAGGAGATCACTTCGCCTTGCGGCGGGGTGCTGGAGGACATGCATCAAGCGGCGCGGGGCCGGCCTTCGGGGAAAAGGGGGATTGTGCCCATAGCCGCGCGGGCGTGGCAATTCGCGCCGATCGACGGAAGCCGCCCGTCCTGCCTGAGGACGTCTTCCGGAGGGGAATCAGGTCTTCGGTTCGCAGGCGGGCTTGCAGACCAGTTCGGTCCGGCCCAGGATCCGCTTGGACTGGAGGCTGCTCGGCGGCCGATGGCGACCGCACTTGAAGCAGGAGCGGGTCTGGCCGCTACCCTGGAACGGCGACCCCCCAGCTTGGAGGCATAGCGCAGGCCGTCATCCCGAACGGCGGTGCAGGTGTCTTTGCTCATGGTCTCGCTTCGCTTGGCGCTCTTGTTCGCACCGGCGGATTCGTGTCCCGTCGGCGCATCGATTCCCTCTCGATCAATAGTAGGTGGGGCGTGTGACGCCCCGCTACATCGCTTGCCCGGGGGTGAAAGCACCGTCCGACGAACGGCGGCTTTTACGCCGACAATCGCCCGCGTGCCCGGCGCCCCGGGCGTTCGAGACCCATGGCCAAACTGTTTTTCCGCTACGCCGCGATGAATGCCGGCAAGTCCACCGCCCTGCTGCAGGTGGCGCACAACTACGAGGAGCGCGGTCATGCGGTGCGCCTGTTCACCGCAGGGGTCGACGACCGCTATGGGAAGGGGATGGTCACGTCACGGCTGGGTCCGCAGCGGGTGGCGGAGGTCTTCAACGGCGAGACGGACTTCCGCGCGCTGATCACGCAGTCGCCTGGCATCGCCTGCATCCTTGTCGACGAGGCGCAGTTCCTCACGAAGGACCAGGTCTGGTCGCTGCACGAGATCGCGCACATGCGCCATGTGCCTGTGATCTGCTACGGACTGCGGACGGACTTCCTCGGCGAACTGTTCACCGGCTCGGCCGCGCTGCTGGCGCTCGCCGACGAGATGGACGAGATGAAGACCATCTGCGATTGCGGCCGCAAGGCCACGATGAACATGCGTGTCGACGCCGCCGGCCGCAAGCAGACCGAAGGCGCGCAGGTCGAGATCGGCGGCAACTCCCGTTACCGCGCGGTCTGTGGACGCTGCTTCAGGGCCTCTTGAGGAGGCCCGGTAAGCCTGGGCTTACTTCTTGGTCAGCTGCTCTTCCAGTTCCTTGCAGGAAGGAGCGCAGACCGGCTGGGACTTGCCCAGCAGCTTGCGGGACTTCAGCAGCGCCCGGGGGCGATGCTTGCCGCAGAGGAAGCACGACATGGTTGCCGCGCCAAACGAAGAGGTTGCCGCGAACGGCGAACCCGGCGCTTTAGAGCGATAGCGCAGACCATCGGCTTCGATGGTCGTCTTGGTCGTATCCTTGGCCACGCTGTTCCTGATCCTGATGAGAGTTTGAAATGCCGCGCCGACCGTCCCAAGTTCCCCCAGGGACAGACGGCGAAACCCGTATTTTCCTATAAGCCGGAGCGTCCCCGTACCGGGGCATCGCTAATGACCTCGCGCGAAGGTCGCCCGAATCGGTTCCAAGAGACATTCGTCGCTGCAGGCGGCGCTTGCGTTCCCCTCTGGCGAACGCCCATCCAAAGGTGCTTGGCGCGGTCTAGGGAAAACACCTAGAATGCCGGCGCGCCGTTTCACCGTGGCGTCAACAACAAGGACACACAGGGAGCGAGCGCAGCGATGGAAAGGATCGAAGGGCTGTTTGCCGCCATGCGGGCGGCCAGTCAGGAAATGGAATGGCCGGCGACCGAGGCCCGCGACAGTCGCCTGGAAACGACCAGCGAGCTGGCCGAGCGGTATGCACAGGCTGTCAGCGAAGCGCTGTGCGTCTACTTCCGCAGCTCGCACGCCAGCCTCTGGCTGCTGGATGGCGAGCCCGGCGAACACCGCCTGCGCTGCCTCGGCGCGCACGCGGTCGACGGCGCAAGTCATCAGCGGCCCGTCTGCGAGCAGCTTGCCTATCCCGGATATTTCGATGCCCTGCTGTCCGAGGGGTCTACAACTGCGCCGACGCGCAGGCCGACCCCCGGCTGAGCGCGTTGCAACCGCCGCCGACCTGGCGCGCGATGCTGGATGTTTCCGGACAGATCAACGGCAAGACCTTCGGCGTGATCGCGCTCGGGCAGCGCGATGCCGCCCGTGTCTGGACGAAGCGCGAGGAGCTGGATCTGCGCCGCGCCACCGCGAAGGCGTGCCTCCATCTGCACGCACTGCGCAACGAGCTCGAGACGGTCTGACCTCCGACCCACTCCCGCTGGTGTGAAGGCTCGTCAACTTCGACCGACCGGTCGGATTAATGTCTTGCGAAATGTCAATGCGGCATCCACTGACGGACGGCTGAAGGCTTCCCGCTAGAGTCGGTCGCCACACGTCCCATGGACGACCAACCCCCGGGCGACGGCCTTCGGAGCGGTCGCGACGGCGCCGGCACGCATCGGCGACGCGCGGCCAACGGCCTTGCCCGGCACCACGACAGGAGACAAGGTGGACGGGGCGATTGCAAGCATCCTGGTGCTGGACGGGGTGACCAACGGCGCGATCTACGCGCTGCTGGCACTGGCCCTGGTCCTGGTCTTCGCGGTCACGCGGGTGATCTTCATCCCTCAAGGGGAGTTCGTCGCCTTCGGCGCATTGACGCTGGCGGGGTTGCAGCTCGGACATACCCCGCTGACGATCCACTTCCTGATCGCCATGGGGTTGCTGGCGGGCCTGCTGGACCTGATCGCGGCCGCACGCGCCGGACGGATCAAGGGCGAATGGGCGCGGATCGCGTCACGCGCCTTGCCCGCCGTCGCGATCGGACTCTGCGCACTCTGGCTCGCGCCGATGAAGTTGCCGCTGGTGGCGCAGGCGCTGCTCACGCTGGCAGTCGTGACGCCCATGGGCGGACTGCTCTACCGGCTGGCCTATCAGTCCCTGGCGGACGCCTCGGTGCTGGTGCTGCTGATCGTCTCGGTCGGCGTGCACTTCGCGTTGACCGGGCTGGGCCTGGTGTTCTTCGGCGCCGAGGGCTCGCGCAATCCGAGCTTCTGGGAGGCGAGCTATTCGGCGGGTCCCCTGATGTTCTCGGGCCAGACGCTGATCATCGTGATGGCCTCGGCGGCGCTGATCGTCGCGCTGTGGCTGTTCTTCGAGAAGAGCCTCTACGGGAAGGCGCTGCGCGCGACCGCTGTGAACCGGCTCGGTGCCCGGCTCATGGGGATCTCCAGTACGTCGGCGGGCCGGCTGTCGTTCACGCTCGCGGCCTTCATCGGCGCGCTGTCGGGCATCCTGATCAGCCCCACGACGACGATCTTCTACGACAGCGGCTTCCTCATCGGCCTGAAGGGCTTCGTGGCCGCCGTCTTCGCGGGGCTGTCGAGCTATCCGGGCGCCGCGCTCGGCGCGCTGCTGGTCGGACTGATCGAATCGTTCAGCTCGTTCTGGGCCAGCGCCTTCAAGGAGGTCATCGTCTTCACCTCCATCCTGCCGGTGCTGCTGTGGCGCAGCTGGCGAGACCCGCATCACGAGGAGCATTGAGGTGGCCTCCGATCAATCCACGGCCGTGAAGGCCGCCGTCACGCCAGCCGCCACCGTGGCTTCCTCCGTCGCTCCCAACCCGTGGTCGCGACGCATCGCTCCGGCGCTGCTGCTCGCCACGCTCGCGGTGCTCCCGTTGATGCCGGTCCCCGAGTTCTGGATCACCCAGCTCAACTACATCGGCATGTTCGCGCTCGTCGCCCTGGGGCTGGTGCTGCTGACCGGCGTGGGCGGGCTGACCTCGTTCGGGCAGGCCGCCTTCGTTGGCGTCGGCGCGTACACCACGGCCCTGCTGAGCGCGCGCTACGGGCTCTCGCCCTGGATCGGCCTGGCCGCGGGCCTCGTGATCACGCTCGGCATTGCGCTGGTACTGGCCCTGATCACGCTGCGCATGTCGGGGCACTACCTGCCGCTGGCGACGATCGCCTGGGCGCTGAGCCTGAACTTCACCATCGCCAACATGGAGTCGCTGGGCAAGTACGACGGCCTGCTCGGCGTGCCGGCGATCACGCTGTTCGGCGTCAGCCTCGCCGACGGTCGCGCGATCTACTACCTGATCTGGCTGTTCGCGATCCTCGGCGCCATCGCCGTGCGCAACCTGCTGGACTCGCGTCCAGGACGGGCGATCCGGGCGCTCGGTGGGGCGACGGTGATGGCCGAATCGATGGGTGTCTCGACCTTCCGCTACAAGGTCGTGGTCTTCCTGATCGCCGCGCTGCTGGCATCGATCTCGGGCTGGCTCTTCGCGCATGTCCAGCGCACCGTGAACCCGAGCCCCTTCGGCCTGAAGATGGGCATCGAATATCTCTTCATGGCGGTCGTCGGCGGCGTGTCGAGCGTATGGGGCGCGTTCGTCGGCGCGGGTGTGTTCAAGATCATCGAGGACCAGCTCAAGGAGCTGCTGCCCGCGCTGCTCGGCAGCAACGGCAACTTCGA
Organism: Roseateles chitinivorans; assembly: GCF_050632145.1. Lineage (GTDB taxonomy): Bacteria > Pseudomonadota > Gammaproteobacteria > Burkholderiales > Burkholderiaceae_C > Roseateles > Roseateles chitinivorans_B. The sequence goes on along the minus strand of NZ_CP192577.1, from coordinate 974,198 downwards.
GATCATCGTGCTCGGCGTCGTGCTGGTGCTGATGCTGAAGTACGCGCCGAAAGGCCTGTGGCCCTCGCTGCAGGCGGCGCTGTCGCGCTGGTGGCCCGCACGGCCTCGCGAGCGGGACTGGGAGGGGGCTGCCCCACTCGAGTCGCGCGCGAAGCCCCAGGCCGGCTCGGTGCTGTTGAAGGTCGACAAGCTGCGCAAGCAGTTCGGCGGACTGGTGGCCGTGAACGATGTCAGCTTCGAGCTGCGCGCGGGCGAGATCATGGGCCTGATCGGGCCGAACGGTGCCGGCAAGTCGACGACCTTCAACCTGGTCTCCGGCGTGCTGGGCGCGACCAGCGGCGAACTGCGTTTCGCCGGCGAGTCCATCACCGGACTGCCGGCGCGGCAGATCGCGCGCCGCGGCCTGTCGCGGACCTTCCAGTACGTGAAGATGATCGCGGACATGACGGTGCTGGAGAACGTCGCGCTCGGCGGCTACCTGCGCTCGCACAGCGGCACGGCTCAGGCGATGCTGCGTCTCGATCGTGCGGAGGAGAAGCGCCTCTTCGCCGAAGCCGAGACCCAGCTGCGCCGCATCGGCATGCAGGACCATCTGCATGAACTCGCGGGCAACCTGGCGCTCGGGCCGCAACGCCTGATGGAGATCGCGCGGGCGCTGTGCAGCGACCCGTCGCTGCTGCTGCTGGACGAGCCCGCCGCAGGTCTGCGCCACAAGGAGAAGCAGGCGTTGGCCGTCGTGCTGCGGCAGTTGCGCGCCGAAGGCATGAGCATCCTGCTGGTCGAGCACGACATGGACTTCGTCATGGGCCTGACGGACCGCATCGTCGTGATGGAGTTCGGCACCAAGCTGATCGAGGGCACGCCCGCCGAGGTGCAGGCCAGTCCCGAGGTGCGCGCGGCCTACCTGGGAACGGAACACTGACATGAGCGAGTTGCTGAAGGTCGCCGGCTTGCAGGCCGGCTACGGCCGCGCCGAGGTGCTGACGGGCCTCGACCTACGCCTGCGGGAAGGGGAGGTCGTGACCGTCATCGGTCCGAACGGCGCCGGCAAGAGCACCACGCTGAATGCCTTGATGGGCGTGCTGCCGGCGCGCGGGCAGGTGATCTTCGACGGGGAGGACATCCAGGGCCTGAGCCTCGAGGATCGGGTGATGAAGGGGCTTGCGCTGGTTCCCGAGAAGCGCGAACTCTTCACCACGATGTCGGTCGAGGACAACCTGGTGCTCGGCGGATTCCGGCCGATGCGCCTGGGCGTCAAGGGATGGCGTGACGAACTGGAGCGCGTCTACGCGCTCTTCCCCCGCTTGAAGGAGCGGCGGGCGCAGCTCGCCGGCACCTTGTCCGGCGGCGAACGCCAGATGCTGGCCGTCGGTCGCGCGCTGATGGCCCGTCCGAAGCTGCTGATGCTCGACGAACCCAGCCTTGGCCTGGCGCCGCTGATCGTCAAGGAGGTCTTCCGCATCGTCGCGCGGCTGCGCGAGGCGGGTGTCTCCATCCTGCTGATCGAGCAGAACGCGCGCGCCGCGCTGGAAGTCGCCGACTACGGCTACGTGCTGGAGACCGGCGAGATCGCGCTCGAAGGCCCGGCCGCGGCGCTGGCGAAGGATCCGCGGGTGATCGACACCTACCTTGGAGCGAGTCGCCAGCCGCAGTGAGACCCGCCGCAGCGTGACGAAACGCCGCAAGCGACCCTTTCCACCCCGAATCGGGGGAGAAGCGTGACGCCCACGAAACACCCGCGCGTGACCGGCCGACCATAATTCGTCGAATTCGCGCCATGGCTCTGCTGTCCTCCCTCCGCAAACTGCTCACCGGTTCCGCCGACTCCAAGTCGACAGGCGGAGCCTCCGCCTCGGGCGGGGCATCGAAGGGGGCGCCGTCCGCGCCGCCGCCGGTCCGGCCGGTCGACATCCCGCTCCCGCCCACGCTGTCTTCGGCGTCCTCGCACTCGCAGGGCCCTGGCATGGTCTCGACCCAGACCGCGGTGTACAGCGGCGGCGACATCGTCTTCCCCACGCTCGATGCCTCGCCGGAGTGGCTGCACTTCAGCACCCGGCTGTTCGGCCTGTCGCGCCTGAAGGACGTGCCCCCGTCGGCTGGCGAGCAGGGGCTGATGCAACGCCTGCAGGCGCAGCGCGGTTCGCAGTGGGCCGACCTGCTGCCCCGCCTGCCCGCCGTGCTGCCGCAGTTGATGCGCCTCGTGCGCCGCAGCAACGTGTCGTCGACGGAACTGGTGCAGCTGATGTCGCGCGATCCCAGTCTGGTCGGCGAGCTGATGCGGCTCGCCAACTCCCCGCGCTACCGCACCGAACGCGAGATCACCGATCTTGCCGGTGCCGTGATGGTGCTCGGCCAGCAGGGCCTGGACCAGCTGGTGATGAGCGTCGCGCTACGGCCCATCTTCCATCACGGCAAGGGGCGCTACGGCAGCCGTTCCGGCACGCTGCTGTGGGACCTCAGCGAGCGCACCGCATTTGCCACGGCGCGTCTGGCCAATGTGGGCGACGACGAGTTCTCCGCCTACCTCGCCGGCCTCAGTTCACAACTCGGCCTGATGGCGCTGCTGCGGGCGCTGGACGGGATGTCCGCGCCTTCGGTGCCGCCGCTGGACCGAGAAGGCCTGCATCGGCAGTTGCTGCCGCTCACGGCCGCATGGTCGGCGCAGATCGTCGAGCACTGGGGCTTCCCGCCGCAGGTCGCCGAGGCGCTGGCGCCGCGCCCGGGCCGGGGCGCCGAGTCCGTCGTGCTGGCGCATCTGGTGCGGCAGGCGCAGGCGGTCGCGCTGCGCCAGCTGATGCAGCCTGGACTGCAGGCCGCGCAATTGGGCGACTGGTCCGCCGCGCAGCAGCGCTGCTATGCGGACCTGGAACGCGAGTTCACGGCCGGCGAGCTCTGAGCCCATCGACGGCGCCGGCGCGCGCCGCCAGCGTCAGGCGCCGTGGCGCTCCGCCAGTTTCCAGGCCATCCATCCGAACACGCCTTCGAAGAGCAGCGCCAGCGCCGCCGCGGGCAGTGCGCCCGCGAGCAGCAAGGTCTGGTCGTTCAACGCGAGCCCGGTGACGATGCGCTCCCCGTAACCCCCGGCGCCGATGAAGGCTGCCATCGTGGCGGTGCCGACCGACAGGCTGGTCGCCGTGCGCAGGCCCGCCAGCATGACCGGCAAGGCCAGCGGCAGCTGCACCGACCGCAGCACCTGACCCCGCGTGAGCCCGAGCGCCTTGGCGGCGGTGGTCAAGCCCTCGGGGACCTCGCTGAGACCGACGGTGCAGTTGCTCAGCACCGGCAGCAGCGCATAGAGGGTCAGCGCCACCAGCGCCGGCACCGGCCCGATCCGGTTCATCGCCCAGATCAACAGCGCCAGCATCGCCAGCGAGGGCACGGTCTGCAGCAGTGCGCAGACGGCCAGCAGCGTTTCGCGCCAGCGCGGCCAGGGGTGCAGCGCGACGGCCAGCGGCACGCCGATCAGCGTGGCCAGCGCGACGGCGCCAAGCACGAGCGCCAGGTGCTGCCCCGTGAGGCGTCCGAGGTCCGGCCCGGTCAATCTCGTCCACAAGCCCGACTTGACCGGCCCGGCAGACCCGGGCGTCGAGCCTCGTTTCGCGAGGAACTCGCGTGCGATCGCGTCGAACGGCTGGCGCTTGACCTCCGCCTGCGCGTTCATCGCGATCATCGCGGTCTCGTCGATGCGCCCGCGCAGCGTCTGCAAGGCAGCCCAGGCGCGCGGATGCCGCTGCGGCAGATCGATGCGATACAGCAGCACCGCGTCGTAGCGCGGGAAGAATCGCCCGTCGTCGGCCAGGACCGTGAGGTCGAGCGCCGCGATCTGCGCGTCGGTCGTGTACACGTCGGTGACATCGATCTGGGCATCGGCGAGCGCGCGATACGCGAGCCCGTGATCGAGCCCGGTGGGCGTCTGCGGCAGCGCATAGCGTTTCGTCAGACCCGGCCAGCCGTCCGCGCGGCCCAGGAACTCGTTGCTCAGGCCGAGCTTCAACGCCGGCTGCCCTTTCAACTGGGACAGCGCGGTGAGACCGAGTTCGCGCGCCTGCGCTGAACGCATCGCCAGCGCGTAGCCATTGTTGAAGCCGAGCGGCACGCCGATCGCGAGGCCGAGCGGGCGCAGTTCCGCCTGCAGTTGTTCGAGCGGCGCGCCGGTGGTCGCGTGACCGAGGATCTCCCGCTCGATCGTGCCGAGGTATTCCGGGTAGACGTCGATGCTGCCGGCCTTCAGCGCGGCGTGGACGATGGCCGTGTTGCCCAGGCCCTGACGGATCTCGACCTCGGCGTCCGGGTCGTCGGCGCGCACCGTCTGCGCGATCACCTCGGCGAGGATGTAGCTCTCCGTGAACCGCTTGGAGCCGATGCGCAGCGGCTCCGCGGCCCAGGCGCCCGGCGCGCCCGTGAGCGCAGCGCAAACCAGCAGGAGAAGGAGCGGCCGCAGCCAGCGGATCAGCATCATCGGCGCAGCATAGTCGAGCCTGTCCGGCTGCGCGCCAGCGTGCGCAAGACCTGGCCCGCGAAGGCGTCGGCGGCTGCCGAGCCCGCCGATGCCTTGCTGCGCATCAGCACCACCGACATCGCCGGCAGCGAGGTGGCGGGCGGCATGCCGTGCCGTTCGTCCAGCAGTTCCATGCCCTCGGGCACGCTGCAGCGTGTGAACAGCGCGATGGCCAGGCCGCTCTCGACCGCCGCCAGCATGCCGGCCGGGCTCGCGCTGTCGCAGACGATGCGGTGCGGCCGCTTCAACGCCGTCAGCGCGGACAGCGCCGCCTTGCGCGCGAGGCTGCCCGATTCGTACACCGCGACGGGCAGCGGCGTCTGCCGCCACGCCTCGAAGCGCGGCGCGCCGAACCAGGCCAGCGGCTCGTCGAACAGCGGCCGTCCGCGCCCGGCGCGATCACGCGTCACGACGGCCACGTCGACTTCGCCGCGCGACACGCGGGGGATGAGGACCGTCGACTGCTGGCAGACCAGGGTCAGTTCCACCGCCGTGTGCCGACCGGCGAAGTCCCGCAACACCGGGGTGAGGTAGGGCAGGGCGTAGTCCTCCGGCACGCCGATCGTGAGCCGGCCATGCAGCGTCTCGCGTCGGAGCGACTGGACCGCCTCGTCGTGCTGGGCGATCAGGCGGCGCGCGTGGCCCAGCAGTTCGCGTCCCGCTGGCGTGAGGTCCAGCCGTCGCGGCGTGCGCACCAGCACCGGCTGGCCAACCGCCTGTTCCAGCTTGGCGATCTGCATGCTCAGTGCGGATTGCGAGCGGTGAACCAGCACGCCCGCCGCCGTCAGCGAGCCGGCATCCACCGCCGCCACGAAGGCGCGCAGCCAATCCAGTTGAAGGTCGGTCGAGGGCATCCGGGTCCTCTGCCCATCATGGGCTTCCATTCGATTCCCTGATGCTAAACGTGAAAAGGATTCGCTTTGCCGGATGCAGGTGGCGCCCGAGACTCGTCGCATGTCCTCATCGCTCGTGCCATCCGCCGCGGATGCCAACATCCCCTCCACCAGGGCTGCCACCGGAACTGGGCCCGGCACTGGCGAGGCCTCCGTCGTCGAGGCCTCGCCGGCCGGCCCGGACACGCAGGGCCGTCGCCAGCACGAAGGCCTGGCGCTCATGGTCGGTGGCGGATTGCTGCTCGGCACGATCGGCGTGTTCGTCGAGGAGGCGGCGCAGGACCCGGCAACGACGGTGTGGTTCCGTTGTGTGTTCGGGCTCGCGGCCCTGTTGCTGTGGGGCGCCGCGCGCGGCCGACTCGGCGAACTCGTGCGGCTGCGCGGGCGCGCGCTGGCGGCGGTCCTTGCCGTGGGTCTGCTCACCGTCGTGAATTGGGGGCTGTTCTTCGCGGCCATTCCGCGCTGCTCGATCGCCGTGTCGACGGTCGTCTTCCATGTGCAGCCCTTCTGGTTGATGGCGATGGGGGCGTTCTGGCTGCGCGAACGCGTGACGCGCGCCCAGTGGATGGCCGCCGCCATCGCCTTGTGTGGCCTCGCGCTGGCCACCGGCATCGCGGATGAGGCATTCGCGCCGGTCGGCTCGACCGGCGGCGCCCTGCGACTGCCGGGCTACGCGCTCGGGGTGGGGATGTGCCTGCTCGGTTCAGTGAGTTACGCGGCGGCGAGTTTCATCGCCAAGCTCGAGGCCGAACGCGCCGGTTCGTTCGCGCTGTCGGCGGGGCAGTGCCTCGTGGGCGCCGTGGTGGTGCTGCCGTGGCCTCTGATGCACGGGCTGCCGGCGTTGGGCGCTTCCTGGGGCTGGTTGGCGGGACTCGGCGTGCTGCACACGGGGCTGGCGTATGTCGTGCTGTACGCGGGCATGGCGCGGCTCGGCACCGGCCGCATCGCGGTGCTGCAGTTCGTCTATCCCGGGACCGCGGTGCTGGTCGACTGGGCGGTTTATGGCCGGGCGCTGAGTCTGTCGCAGATGGCGGGCGTCGGACTCATCGCCGTCGCGCTGTGGACCTTGCGCCGTCAGGCCTGAGGACGCGGCTTCTCCGCCATCGATGCGGCCTGTCCGTCCGGAGCCGCAGTTGGTCGCCGCATGGGTGCTCCCCACCGCGCCCCTTCGTAGAGTGCGTCGCACACCACGAACCAGGGAGCGCTCCGTGATCCAGCCGTCGACCTCCTCGCTGTCCTTGCCAGCGTCCTCGCCGGCGCCGTCCGCCGCCTGCCGCCCGCCTGTCCGGATGCCTCGCGCCGCATTGCTCGTCGGCGCCGTCACGCTGGCGCTCGGTGCCTGCGCGCAGCCGGCGCCGCCCCCTCCCGCGGCGGAAGGGTTCGGTGCCGGCATCCGCGTCGACACCAGGACCGATGGTGCCGGTCTCGAGACGCCGCTCTACCCCGGCGCCGTGCCCTACAAGGATCGCGACGAGGACAAGTCGAGCGTGCAGATGAGCCTGTGGGGCGGGCTGTTCGGCATGCAGCTGGCGGCCGGAAAATTCCAGAGCAGGGACGAAGTCGATCGTGTCGGGAAGTTCTACCGCCGTGCGCTGTCGCGCTACGGCACGCCGCTGGACTGCGGCGCCGCCGACGCCCCGCGCGGCAAGCCGAAGGACGGTGGTCCGCTGACTTGCGACGACGACAAGCCCGATGCCGGCGGTCAGCTCTACAAGGTCGGCCTGCCGAAGGATTTTCGCGTCGTCTCGGTGAAGCCGCTGCCGGACGGCACGACGCAGATCAGCGTCGCCCGCGTGCGCTTCCGGTGAGCGGGCGCCACAGGACTGTCAGGCGATCACCCGCTGCGTGAACGCGCGCAGGTGATCCATCAGGACGTCCGAGGCCGACGCGGCGGCCTCGCCGTCCCCGCCGGCGATCGCCTCCGCGAGCTGCTGATGCGCGCGCGCGCCGACGGCGACGTCGCCCAGGTGCCGGTACGCATACCAGAAGCGCCGGCACTGGATGATCATCGGCAGCACCGCCGCGACCGCGTACCGGTTGCGGCAGGCCGTGTGGTTGACCCGGTCCAGCGACTGGTCCACGCGCATGTAGGCCTCGAGGTCATGCCGCTCGGCCGCCTCGGCCATGAGGGCGGCGCAGGCCATCAGTGCCGAGCGTTGCGCCGGTGAGGCCCGGCGGGCCGAGCAGCACGCGATCAGCCGCTCCAGCGGCCGTCGCGCTTCCAGCAGGTCCAGGTGCTCCGCCAGCGGCATGTCGCTGACCAGCAGGCCGCGCCGCGGCTGCTGCGTGATCAGGCCGCTGGCGACCAGCCGCATCAGCGCCTCGCGCGTCGGCGTCCGGCCCAGCCCGATCCGCGCGATCAACGCCGATTCCACCACCGGCGCGCCGGGGCGCAACTGCAAGGTCGCGATCAGCGTCTCTATCGCGTCGTAGGCCTGGTCCGCCTGGCGGCGCTTGTCGACGTCCTGCAGCTCGAGGGTGTCCGAAGTCATGGGCGCGGATCATCGCAGGTCCGGCGTGCGGGTATCCCCGGGGCGGCATCGGATTGAGTTTGCGCAGGTCAACCCCAGTTAAATCCGCGTCCGACCGGTGCCGGGCCGGACGGATGGGCCGCATACAATCACCGGTTCTTCCGTACGCCAGGACCTCGTGTCCGGCGGCGCTCCGGCCCGCGGGCCGGCGCCAACGCAATTCCTGAGGGATATCGACGTGTTTATTTCCAACGCTTTTGCCCAGACCGCGGGTGCCGCCTCGTCCGACCCGACCGGCGGCTTCCTGCAGATGCTGCCCCTGGTGGCCGTCTTCGTCGTCATGTACTTCGTGATGATCCGTCCCCAGATGAAGCGCCAGAAGGAGCACAAGACGATGGTCGAGGCCCTGGCCAAGGGCGACGAGGTCATCACCGGCGGCGGCATGCTCGGCAAGGTCGTCAAGATCGGCGAGCAGTACCTGACCGTCGAGATCGCCTCCGGCGTCGAGATCCAGGTCCAGCGCACGTCCGTCGTGCAGGTCCTGCCCAAGGGCACCGTCTCGAAATAATTCGAAACCCCGACCCGGGGCGGCCGCGTCCGGCGTGACCGCCCCTGACGACCCGGCCCGTGCGACGCACGCGCCGGGTCGGTTTTCAGAGGCGCCCCGGCACGATGCCCCGCATCGGCCGACCCGGCGCCTGGTTTGCAGAGGACCTCCTCATGAACCGTTATCCGCTGTGGAAGTACGCGCTGCTCGTCGTGGCGCTGCTCGTCGGCCTGATCTACACGCTCCCCAACCTGTTCGGCGAAGCGCCGGCGGTGCAGGTGTCCAGCGCCAAGGTCGTCGTCAAGATCGACGACGCGGTGCGCCAGCGCGTCGAGCAGGCGATCACGCAGGTCGGCGTCACGCCCGACTTCGTGCACCTGGAGGGCAGCTCGATCCGGGCGCGCTTCCACGACACCGACGCCCAGATCAAGGCGAAGGACGCGATCGCCAAGGCCCTGAACGGCAACGAGACGTCCGACCCCACCTACATCGTCGCGCTGAACCTCGTGTCGCGGTCGCCGGCCTGGCTGACCGCGCTGCACGCGTTCCCGATGTACCTGGGCCTGGACCTGCGCGGCGGCGTGCACTTCCTGATGCAGGTCGACATGAAGTCCGCGCTGACGAAGAAGGCCGAGTCGATGGCCTCCGACGTCCGCACGATGCTGCGCGACAAGACCATCCGCCATGCCGGCGTGAGCCGCGAGGGCAACGACGTCGCCATCAACTTCCGCGACGAGGCCACCCGCACGCAGGCACAGAACCTGCTGCGCGACCAGGTGCCCGACTTCGCCTGGACGCCGTCCGGCGCCGGCACCGAGCTGCGCCTGACCGGCTCGCTGACGCCCAAGGCGGTGATCGCCGTCCAGGACGCCGCGATCAAGCAGAACATCACCACCTTGCACAACCGTGTCAACGAGCTGGGCGTCGCCGAGCCGGTGATCCTGCAGCAGGGCCGCGACCGCGTCGTCGTCCAGCTGCCGGGCGTGCAGGACACGGCCAAGGCCAAGGACATCATCGGCCGCACCGCGACGCTGGAGATGCGCATGGTGGACGACAGCGCCGAGGCCACGGCCGCGCTGTCCGGCACGGGCCCGGTGCCCTTCGGCACCGAGCGCTTCACCGAGAAGGACGGCGTCACGCCGATCATCGTCAAGCGCCAGGTCGTCGTCACCGGCGACAACCTGAACGACGCGCAGCCGAGCTTCGACGAGAACCACCAGCCCTCCGTGACGCTGAAGATGGACGCCAAGGGCGCCCGCGTCATCAAGGACGTCTCGCGCGAGAACATCGGCAAGCGCCTGGCCATCCTGCTGTTCGAGAAGGGCAAGGGTCAGGTCGTGACCGCGCCGGTCATCCGCGGCGAGCTGGGCAACAGCTTCTCGATCACCGGCGGCGCCATGTCCACGCAGGAAGCCAGCGACACCGCGCTGCTGCTGCGCGCCGGCTCGCTGGCCGCGCCGATGGAGATCATCGAGGAACGCACCATCGGCCCGTCGCTGGGCAAGGACAACATCGACAAGGGCATCGCGTCGGTGACCTGGGGCTTCGTCGCGGTGGCCGTCTTCATGTGCCTGTACTACATGATGTTCGGCGTGTTCTCCGCGGTGGCGCTGGGCTTCAACCTGCTGCTGCTGCTGGCGGTGCTGTCGATGCTGCAGGCCACGCTGAGCCTGCCGGGCATCGCGGCGATCGCGCTGGTGCTGGGCATGGCCATCGACGCCAATGTGCTGATCAACGAGCGGGTGCGCGAGGAACTGCGCGCCGGCCTCGCGCCGCAGCAGGCGATCCACGCCGGCTACGAGCGCGCCTGGGCGACCATCCTGGACTCCAACGTGACGACGCTGATCGCGGGCCTGGCGCTGCTGGCCTTCGGCTCGGGTCCGATCAAGGGCTTCGCGGTGGTGCACTGCCTGGGCATCATCACCTCGATGATCTCGTCGGTGATGTTCTCGCGCGCACTGGTCAATCTCTGGTACGGCGGCCGCAAGCGGCTGAAGTCCGTGTCCATCGGCACCGTCTGGAAGCCCGGCACGACCGCGCTGTCGACCGAATCGGCGGCCGAGGCCGTCGAGGCCAAGTAACGGCTGCGGCCCCCGAAGAGAAGCGAGCGCACAACGCCATGGAATTCTTCCGAATCAAACGGGACATCCCGTTCATGAAACACGCGTTGATCCTCAACGCCGTGTCCTTCCTCACCTTCATCGCCGCAGTCTTCTTCCTGCTCACGAAGGGCCTGCACTTCTCGATCGAGTTCACCGGCGGCACGGTGGTCGAGGTCCAGTACGCCCAGGCCGCGGACATCAACAAGACACGCCATACCGTCGAGCAGATGGGCTTCGGCGAGATCCAGGTGACCAACTTCGGCACCTCGCGCGACGTCATGATCCGGCTGCCGGTCAAGCCTGACGTCAAGCAGGACGTGCTGGTCAGCCGCGTGTTCGGCGAGCTGTGCAAGTCCGAGAAGGGCCAGGTCGTCCAGCACCAGGAGGTCACGCCGCAGGGCGAGGCGGTGACCCGTCAGGCCTGCGCGGTCGGCGACGCCGAACCGCTGAAGCTGACCCGCAGCGAGGTGGTCGGGCCGTCGGTCGGCGCCGAGCTGGCGCACGACGCCGCCTACGCGCTGGGCTTCACCGTCATCGGCATCATGCTCTACCTGGCCTTCCGCTTCGAGTGGAAGTTCGCCGTGGCCGGCATCATCGCCAACCTGCACGACGTGGTGATCATCCTGGGCTTCTTCGCCTACTTCCAGTGGGAGTTCTCGCTGGCGGTGCTGGCGGCGATCCTGGCGGTGCTGGGCTACTCGGTGAACGAGTCGGTGGTCATCTTCGACCGGATCCGCGAGGCCTTCCGGAAGTACCGCAAGCTCAACACCCACGAGGTCATCGACCACGCGATCACGTCCACGATCAGCCGCACGATCATCACGCACGGTTCGACGCAGATGATGGTGCTGTCGATGCTGCTGTTCGGCGGCCCCACGCTGCACTACTTCGCGGTGGCGCTGACGATCGGCATCCTGTTCGGCATCTACTCGTCGGTCTTCGTGGCTGCGGCGATCGCGATGTGGCTGGGCGTCAAGCGCGAGGACCTGGTCAAGGCGGGCCCCGCCAAGGCCGGCGACCCGGATGACCCCAACGCGGGCGCGGTGGTGTAGTAGAGTCATCCGCACTCCTCAAACTCGAGCTCGATGACCGCCGCCGACGCAAGATCCCAGGCCCTGGCTTCGCAAGCGCGGCGCGTCCACACGGAGGTGCTGCTGCGAGGGCTGCCCGCCATGGTGGCCATCCTCACCACGGCGGTGCAGGATCAGCTCATGCAGCCGGCCGAGCATGCGCTGCAGATGGCCCGCCGCGACGCCTTCGAGGCGTGGCAGCGCGCCTCGACACCGTGGCATGCGCGGCTGGGCAAGTCGCTGCGGCACGCGTTCCACCACGGTGCGGGCGACTCGCGGTCGGCCTCGCTGTCCTCGCGACCGCAGAACCTGACCCTCGTCAGCGACGACACGATCGAGCGCGAGATCATCGCCTCGCGCCTGGCGCTGGCGATGATGGACAAGGCCAGCTGGGAATTCAGCGACCTGCGCAACCGGATGCAGTCGCTGGAGCGCATCGAGGACCTGCCGCAACAGGACCTGCTGCGTGCGCAGGTGCTGGCGCGGCTGGTGCTGGACGCCTGGTTCGAAGCCGGGTTGAGCAGCTCGGTCTGGCAGATGCTGCAGCGCTGGCTGCACCATGAGTTCTCCCAGCTGCTGAACGAGGCCTATCACGAGGCCAACCACTGGCTGATCCAGCAGGGGGTGATGCCCGAGGTGGACCTGCGTCCCTTCATCCGTCGCAACGCGCCGGCGGGAGGCATGACGCAGGCGGCGCCACTGGGTCCCGCGCAGGGCGTGGGTCAGGCGCACGGCGGCATCGCGCCTCAGGCCGGGCAGGTGGGCGCTCAGGCCGCCGGCCCGGTGGGTACGCCGGCGAGCCAGTCGGCCCAGCAGGTGATGGCGCAGCTGCAGCGCGTGCTCGCGCGGCATGTGCCGGAACTGGCGCAACCGCCACGGCAACCCCAGGCACCGACGCCGACCCGTTCCGGCATGCCGGCGGCGGGACCGGCGACGCGCAGCGGACTACCCGCCGCGCCGGCCGGTCCGGGGACGATGTCCGGACATCCGGGCGGCCCGCCGACGCGGACCGGCTCGCCGCGGCTGAGCGCCGCGATCAATCATGCGCAGGAAGCGGTGCAGCGCCGCGCCGACAAGGTGCCGACCGTCGATCAGGACCTGACCGCGCCACAGGCGCTGGACGAGATCCGCCACCGCAACCAGGCCCTGAAGCAGGTCCTGAAGAATGCGGCCGATACGCCGGCCGAGCGCGCCACGATCGAACTGGTCGCGCTGCTGTTCCAGGCCATCCTGCAGGAGGAGCGCATCCCGCCGGCGATCCGTGTCTGGTTCGCGCGACTGCAGATGCCGGTATTGCGGGTGGCGGTCGGCGAGCCGGATTTCTTCGCCACCGACGACCACCCCGCGCGCCGCCTGATCGACCGGATGGGCTCATGCGTGATGGGCTTCAGCACGTCGACCGCTGAGATCGGCGACGCGCTCGAGCGCGAGATCAAGCGGGTGGTGCAGGTCGTCGAGGCCTATCCCGACACCGGCCGACGGGTCTTCCAGACGGTGCTGACCGAATTCGAGAAATTCCTCGACCACTACTTCGAGCAGGAGAACGAGGTCTCGAAGAAGGGGGTGTCGCTTGCCCAGCAGGTCGAGCAGCGCGAGACGCTGGCGATCCAGTACACCATCGAGCTGCGTAAGATGCTGTCCGAGGTCCCGGTCCAGGACGGCGTGCGCGACTTCCTGTTCCAGGTCTGGGCGGATGTGCTGGCGGTGACCGGCGTGCGTTACGGACCTCAGGCCGAGCAGACCAAGGCGATGAAGCGTGCCGCGGCCGATCTGATCTGGTCGGCGAGCGCGAAGGTGTCGCGCGAGGATCGGGCCGAAGTGATCCGTCGCCTGCCGCCGCTGTTGAAGACGCTGCGCGACGGCATGGGTCACGCGGGGCTGACGCATGAGCGCCAGGACGAGCACATCCGGTCGCTGAACAACGCCCTGGCGGCGGCGTTCACGGCCAAGACTGCCGCCATTCCGCGCGAGCGGCTGGACGACCTGATGAGCCAGCTCGAGACGCTGGAGGCGATGCTCCCGTCGCCCGATTCCGGCGAGATCAACGAGACGCTGGTGCGCGACCTGTCCAGCCATGAGTGCGAAGGACTGGAAGTGGTCGCCGAGGGCGGCGCGGCGCCGACGACGGCGATGCTGGCCTGGGCGCGCGAACTGCAGGTCGGCAGCTGGTACATGCTGGACTACCGTGGCCGCGTCGAGCCGGTCCAGCTCGTCTGGCGCGGGCTGCGACACCACCTGATCCTGTTCGTTTCGCCACAGGGGCGCGGCGTGCTGTTCCAGCTGAACCGGCTGGCCGCGTTCCTGCAGGCGGGGCTGATGCTGCCGGCGCAGGACGAATCGCTCACCGTGAAGGCGACACGCAACGCGCTCGCCAAGCTCGAAGTCGACCCCAGCCGCCTGCTCGCCTGAGGCCGGCCTGCCGCTCGCCATGAAAAAACCGGCGCCGCGATGCGGGGCCGGTTCTTGTTTCGCCGCGCGTTCGGGCTCAGTGGATCAGGCGCTCTTCCGGCGCGACGAACAACTCGTCGAGGATCAGCGCATCGGGCTCCTCACCCAGGCTCCAGAACACCATCAGCACGATGATCTTCAGGTCCTCGAGGTCGAGCGGTCCGCCGGGGATGGCCATCGCGCGATCGATCACCATCTCGCGCATGGCGGTCGGCAGCACGCCTGCCGAGGCCAGGAAACTGATGAAGCCGATCGAGCTCTCGCCCAGATGCTCCTGCTCGTCGCGCGTATAGACGCGCATGCTCCGATCGCCGGGTTCGCCGTGATGCGATTCGGCCGCGCCGGCCAGGCCGTCCAGCCACGACAGGGCGTCGCGGATCTCGTCGTCCTCGAACCCGACCGCCGACAGTTTCCGGGTCAGTTGTGCGTGATCCGGGCAGGCGTCGGGCCGCCAATAGGTTTCGTACAGGTAGACGAGGACGTCAAACATGGCGGGGACTATAACCGACGCCCCGAAAGCCCTTCCCGCCGAAATGAACGGTCCGGGCCTCGGAATTTCCCCTTCCCGAGCGTCCCAACGCGTCGTTGAAGGGATCGGGATTCACGCCGAACCACGGCGCTGGAAGAGCGCGCCAGGCAGGCGGGCGACGCGGCCATCCAGTTCCAGGTCCAGCAAGGTCGCGTTGAGTTCGTCTTGCGGCCAGCCGCTGCGTTGCGAGAGCTGCTCCAGGGACACCGTGTCCCGGCCGATCGCGCGCAGGAGCGGATGATCGTCATCCGCCTCAAGCCGCCTGGCGTCGGGTGTCTCGTCGGCGTCGGCGTCGGCCTCTGCGCCCCCGTCGCGTTCGAGATCGAGTGATGCCGTCCGAGGCAGGCCGCCCGCCGGCAGCTCATTGATCAGGTCGTCCAATTCCTGGACCAGGCAGGCGCCCTGCTTGAGCAGGTGGTGGCAACCCCTGGATTGCGGCGCATGGATGGGGCCAGGCACCGCGAACACCTCCCGTCCTGCTTCGGAAGCCTGCCGGGCGGTGATCAACGACCCTGACTTCATGGCGGCCTCGACCACCAGGCAGCCCTCCGACAGTCCCGCGATGATCCGGTTGCGCTGTGGGAAATTCGGCGCCATCGGGGGCGTACCGACAAAGTACTCGCTCACCAGCAGCCCACGTCGCGCCACGTGGCGGGAGAGCTCCGCGTGGTCCAGCGGGAACACCTTGTCAGGCCCGGTGCCGAGGACGGCGATCGTGCTGCCGCGTGTGTTCAGCGCGGCCTCATGCGCGGCGCCGTCGATGCCCTGGGCCAACCCGGAAACCACGCAGAATCCTGCGTCGCCGAGGCCGGCGGCGAAGTGCCGCGCATTGTCATCGCCTTGCGGGCTCGGTTGCCGGCTGCCGACGACGGCCACGCAGCGCTCGGCGAGCAGCTCGCGCCGGCCGTCCAGATAGAGCATCAGCGGCGGATCCGCCGTGTGCAGCAGGGGAGGGGTAGTCGGGCGCGCCCAGCAGCAGGATCGAGCGACGTTCGCCGCTGGCCAGCCAATCTTCGGTACGGCGGACCAGCCGGTCCAACTGGTCGGGCCCCTTGGCCAGCAGCGCGGCTTCCTCAAGGGAAAGGCTGGCACCCCAGCCGGCGCGGCCCGCCCGCAAGACGGCCCCCGGTGCGCCATGGCGCGCGAGCAGCCGTCGTGCACCCCCGCGCGAGACGCAGGAGAGCAGGTGCAGCCAGTCGCGCAGTTCGTCGGGGCTCATCCGTGCGGTCCTGACAGCGACCTGAACCGGAGAGCCGCCGCCGTTTACGGCTGCGTGAAGCGGTCGCCTGCGACGACCGGCTCCTGGACCGTCAGGATCAGCGCGTACGACACGCGGTCGAACACCTGGAAGACGAAGAGCTGGCCGTGACGCTCGTCCGGCAGCCGGATCTCTTCACGGCGCGCGGTCGTGGGATCGCGCACCACACGGCCGGCATGCCACAGCGCCAGCACGTGGCCCCGTTCGAGTCCGTCCTGCTTGCCCTTGTTCAGTGCCACGATCTGGTTCTGGCCGGCAGTGATCGCATCGCCGTAGACCGAGATGATGGAGCCGCTGATCTCGCCTTGCGGTGCATGGGGCACGTAGCTGGTGTAGCCGCGCTCCGGCACCGGCGCCAGTCGGTCTCCCGGCTGGGCTTCGATACGGTTCAGCGTCAGCGTCAGCGTGGCCGGGACTTCGTCCTTCGTGCCACCGCCGCTGCCGGCGCGGATCAGATCGGCGGTGCCCACGTAGACGGCTTCGTAGCCCAGCACTTCCTTGGTCACCGGATCGCGCAGCGGGCGGGGTTCGCGGAACACGCGGAAGCTGTTCGCGTCGGCAGGCAGGTTGCCGCGCGCGTAGGCCCGGTCGCCCTTGGTCATCCAGACCCGGTTCTCCTGCGCCGAGACGAGCCTGGGGGCGGTTTCCAGTTCATTGCCGGTGAGCACCACCGCCTCGTTGAGGAAGGGTTCGATCAGATGCTGCGGGATGGCGGCGATGGAGCCGTCGTACAGCGACTCGGCGCGCACGCGCGGCGACAGCTTCACCGTGCCGCCCGGGCCGCCGGCACCGACGTCGCGGCCCAGCTGGAGGCGGGCGCGGCCGTCGGCCTTGATCAGCATCAGCACCTGACCGGGATAGATCAGGTGGGGATTGCGGATCTGGTCGGTGTTCATGCCCCAGAGCTCGGGCCAGCGCCACGGGCTCTTCAGGAAGAGGCCGGAGATGGCCCACAGCGTGTCGCCTGCCTTGACGGTGTACGTGTCGGGGGCGTTGGGCGCCAGCTCCGACAGCGGCACGCCGGCCTGTGCGACCTGCTGCGCCGTCTGGCGCTGTCCTTGGGTGATCGGGAAATCCCCCGCCGCGAACGACGGTGCGGCGGCAAAGGTGCCCGCCAGCAGGGCTGCAGAAATCATCGTCAAGCCCAGCGGCCGCCTTTGCGTCATTACTTGTTCTCCGCGCGCCGAGATCGAAGGCCCCTCGTGGCCAGTGGCGCTTTTGTGACGAGGGCCAGACTGACCGCCAAATCGGCGAAAATCAACCGTCTCGCTGGCGGCGATTCTGCCCCGGTTCAGGGGGCCCGGCAATGAACCGGCCCGCCCTCCCTTGCAAGCCCTTACAAACCGGCGTTGTGCGCTGTCCACAGCCGCGCACCGCGCCTCGCGTCCTCACCATGGCGAAACTTTCCATTCTTCGATACCCCGATCCACGCCTGCACACGGTGGCCAAGCCCATCGCCGCCGTCGACGACCGCCTGCGCGCGCTGGCCGACGACATGCTGGAGACGATGTACGACGCCGACGGCGTGGGCCTGGCGGCCACGCAGGTGGACGTGCATGAACGTCTGCTGGTCATGGACGTCTCCGAGGAGCGCAACCAGCCGCTGGTGCTGATCAATCCGGAACTCGTCGCGCGCAGCGACGAGATGATGGAAGGCGAGGAGGGCTGCCTCTCCGTGCCGACCATCTACGACAAGGTCATGCGCCACAAGAAGGTCACCGTCCAGGCGCTGGACCGCGACGGCCACACCTTCCAGTTCGATGCCGAGGGCCTGCTGGCCGTCTGCGTGCAGCACGAGATGGACCATCTCGCCGGCAAGGTGTTCGTGGAATACCTGAGCCCGCTCAAGCGCGAGCGCATCAAGACCAAGCTGGTGAAAAAGGCCCGCGAGGACGCGAAGCACTGATGGCCGCCGATCTGGCTGCTGGCTCGAACGCCGGCCTGCGCGTCGCCTTCGCCGGCACGCCTGAATTCGCCGCGGTGGCGCTGCAGGCGCTGCTGGACGCAGGCTTCGAGGTCCCGCTGGTGCTGAGCCAGCCGGATCGTCCCGCCGGCCGCGGCATGAAGCTGCAGGCCTCGCCGGTGAAGCAGCTCGCCGTGGCGCGCGGCATCGCGGTCGCGCAGCCGCGCAGCCTGCGGCTCGACGGCAAGTTTCCCGACGAGGCCGAAGCCGGCCGTCAGGCGCTGCTCGATGCGCGCCCCGACGTGCTCATCGTCGCCGCCTACGGCCTGATCCTGCCGAAGTGGGTGCTGGACCTGCCGCGATTGGGCTGCCTGAACATCCACGGCTCGATCCTGCCGCGCTGGCGCGGCGCCGCGCCGATCCACCGCGCCATCGAGGCGGGCGACGCCGAGACCGGCATCACCATCATGCAGATGGACGAGGGCCTGGACACCGGCGACATGCTGCTGGTCGAGCGCCTGCCGATCGCCGCGGCAGACACGACCGGGACCTTGCACGACAAGCTGGCGACGCTCGGCGGCCGGCTGATCGTCGAGGCGCTCGAGCTGGCCGCCTGCGGCGGCTTCCATCCGGTGACGCAGCCCGAGGCGGGGGTCACCTACGCCCACAAGATCGAGAAGGCCGAGAGCCAGATCCCGTGGCACCACGACGCTGCGCAGATCGCGCGCCGGCTGCGCGCCTTCGATCCCTTCCCGGGCGGCGTCGCGCCTCTCGACGGCGAGGCGGTGAAGATCTGGCGCGCCGAGGTCGTCGCGGCGGCAGGCTCGCTCGGCGAGCCGGGCCAGGTGCTGACGGTGTCGCCCGAAGGCCCGGTCGTCGCCTGCGGCGCCGGCAGCGTCCGGCTGACCGAGCTCCAGCGCGCCGGCGGCAAGCGCCTGCCGGCGGCGGCCTTCCTGCAGGCGCGGCCGCTGCAGGCCGGCGCCCGGTTCGCTTAACCCTGACTGAACCATCGGACAAACCGGCCCGGCGCCGGCTTGAAGCTGGCCACCTTGCCGTCACCTGGGACATCGGGACGGTGTACCGTCCCCCTGGGTTTCCGTTCGCGGCCATGGCCGCTGTTTTCGAGGAGTGATTGCGATGTTCAACCTGATGAAGACCGCCATCCTGATGGCCGCCATCACCGCGCTGTTCATGGTGATCGGCTCCCTGCTGGGCGGCCAGACGGGCATGCTGATCGCGCTGGTCGTCGCCGTGGGCATGAATTTCTTCAGCTACTGGTTCTCCGACAAGCTGGTGCTGAAGATGTACAACGCCCAGGAGGTCGACGAGCGCAGCGCGCCGCAGTTCTACAACATGGTCAAGGAGCTGGCCGAGCGCGCCCAGCTGCCGATGCCCAAGGTCTACCTGATCCAGGAGGACGCGCCCAACGCGTTCGCCACCGGCCGCAATCCTGAGCACGCGGCCGTCGCCGCGACGACCGGCATCGTGCGCGTGCTGTCCGAGCGCGAGCTGCGCGGCGTGATGGCGCACGAGCTGGCGCACGTGAAGCACCGCGACATCCTGATCTCGACGGTCAGCGCGACGATGGCCGGCGCGATCTCGATGCTGGCGAACTTCGCGATGTTCTTCAGCCCGCGCGACAGCGAAGGCCGTCCGGCCAATCCGATCGTCGGCATCCTGGTGGCGATCCTGGCGCCGATCGCGGCTTCGCTGATCCAGATGGCGATCAGCCGCGCCCGTGAATTCGAAGCCGACCGCGGCGGCGCGGAGATCTCCGGCGACCCGCAGGCGCTGGCGACCGCGCTGGACAAGATCCACCGCTACGCCCAGGGCATCCCGCTGGAGACCGCCGAGCGTCACCCGGAAACGGCCCAGATGATGATCATGAACCCGCTGTCGGGCGGCGGCCTCAAGGGGCTGTTCAGCACCCACCCGTCGACCGAGGAGCGCATCGAGCGCCTGATGGCGATGGCGCGCGGTTGAACGGCTGCCGAGCTGGGGGGCCGCAGGGGGATCGACCTGCCCGCCGGGATCTCCGGCGGCACGAAACACCGCCTCCGGGCGGTGTTTTTCATTGGATCGAGGGTATCGGGGTCGACGGCACAATGGCCCGATACCGCCGGTGCGCCCCATTCAAGCGCCTGTCCCCGGCGGCCGAAAAGGACAGCATGACCGCCTCTTTCCGTTCCCTGACCGTCCCGGCGGCGCTGCTCGGCGCCGCCGCGCTGCTGGCCGGCTGCGATCAGCTCGGCATCGAGGATCCCGCCAAGGTCGCGGCGGCCAAGCAGGCCGAGGGCAAGGCCATCGGCGGCGCCTGCCGCAACGCGCTGCGCGCCATCGAGGACTGCTACGCCCTCAATCCCAAGGCCCAGAAGGCCTCGGTGTACGACGGCTGGCGGGAGATGGACGAGTACATGCGCGAGAACAAGCTCGAAGGCACCCGTCCGCAGGTGGCGAACCCGCAGGCCAGCCGGCCGGCCGCCGCCGCGTCCGACGACGAGGAAGAGTCGCCGCGCTCCGCCAAGGGGCAGGTCGGCGAGAAGGCCGCGGACAAGCCCGCCGACAAGACGTCGGACAAGGGCAAGGGCGGCCACTGAGCGTCGTCGGGCGGTCGCCGGGGCGTCCGGCGCGTCGGTCCGCCGCGCAGCTGATCCCGGGGATGGTGCAGTTCGTCGTCGCCCGGTCGCCGGGCGCGGTCGACGCGGCGAAGATACGATCATCCGAAAGATCAGGAGATCGCTCATGACCACCCCGTCCTTCCGCGCCACCCGCCGCCTGTTTGCCATCACCGCGCTGAGCCTGGCGTCCGTGGGCGCCGTCGGCACGGCGCACGCCTGGTCGCTGAGCTTCGGCAGCTCCCAGCGCATCGAAGGCAACGGCGACGTCGCCGCCGACGCCCGTGATGTCGGCGCGTTCGACGCTGTGGCGCTGTCCGGCGATTTCAAGGTCCTGGTGCGCCAGGGCTCGGCCGACAAGGTCGAGGTCAGGACCGACCGCAACCTGTTCACCTACATCGAGACCAAGGTCATCGACGGCAGCAAGGGCCGCACGCTGGAGATCTCGCCCAAGCGCGGCTACAGCCTGAATGCCCGCGGCACGCCGACGATCACGCTGGACATGCGCCAGTTGCGCGGCCTGTCGATCTCGGGCTCGGGCGACATCCGCGTCGAGGCGATGAAGACCGGCAACCTGGACGCCAGCATCGCCGGCAGCGGCGACCTGCGCGTGCAGGGCCTGGAGGCCGACCACGTGACCTTGCGCGTCGCCGGCAGCGGGGACATGTCGTTCAACGGCAAGGCCAACGCCTTGTCGGTGACGGTGGCCGGCAGTGGCGATGTCAAGACCCGCGAACTGGTCGTCGACGAGGCCAAGGTGAGCATCTCCGGCAGCGGCGACGTCACCGTGGCGCCGATCCGCAAGCTGGACGTGCGCATCGCCGGCTCCGGCGATGTCGGTTACGTCGGCAGCCCGGAGATCAGCATGTCCAACGCAGGCTCCGGCTCGGTGCGCAAGCTGAAGTGACGGTCTGACGTGACGGTCTGACACCCCGACTCAGCGCGCTCCGGGCGCTGTGTGGACGCCCCTCGCCGCGACGGCGGGCGAGGGGCGATTCGTTTGTGCACCGCGCAGACGACAATCGCGCCCATGGCGGAAGGACTCTCGGCGCTGGTGCGCCACCCGGAATTCAAGCGCGGCGCGAAGGAGATGCTGGGCATCACGCTGGGCATCTCGGCCTGGGGACTGGTCACCGGCGTGGCCATGGTCAAGAGCGGCCTGGGCGTGGGCCTGTCGCTGCTGATGAGCCTGGCGGTCTTCGCCGGCAGCTCGCAGCTGGCCGCGCTGCCGCTGCTGGCCAGCGGCGCGCCGCTGTGGGTGCTGTGGGCCACGGCCTTCTGCGTCAACCTGCGCTTCGTCATCTTCAGCGCCCAGTGGCGCCTGTACTTCGGACCGCTGCCGCGCACGCAGCGCCTGCTCATCGGCTACTTCGCGGCCGACCTCAACTACGTCGCCTTCCTCAAGCGCTTCCCCGACCTGAAGCCGGATCCGGACCACCAGCTCCCCTACTTCTGGGGCGGCGTGGCGACCAACTGGTTCGCGTGGCAGATCCCGGCCATCACCGGCATCCTGCTCGCCGACCGCATCCCGACGAACTGGGGCCTGGGCTTCGCCGGCGTGCTCGCGCTGCTGGGGCTGAGCTACTCGCTGCTGAAGGACCGCAACACCTGGATCTCGGGCGTGGTCGCCGGCTGCGCGGCGGTGGCGGCGTATGCGCTGCCGCTGCGGCTCAACATCCTGGTCGCCATCGCCGCCGCGGTGGCCGTCGGGCTGCTGATGGAGAAGTGGCTGCCGCCGGCAGGCCCGTCCGACTCGTCCTCCAGGAGGTCCGCATGAGCGTGTGGGAGGCAGTGCTGGGCATCCTCGGCATGGCGGTGATCACGATGGTCACGCGCAGCTTCTTCATGATCCCGGACCGCGAGATCCCGCTGCCGCAGTGGGTCCGCGACGGCCTGCGCTACGCACCGCTGGCGGCGCTCGCGGCGGTGATCGTCCCGGAGATCGTCATGACGCAGGGCGAGCTGATCCACACCTGGAAGGACGCGCGGCTCTATGCCGCGGCCGTCGGCACGGCCTACTTCTTCTGGAAGCGCGGCATCCTCGGGACCATCGTCAGCGGCACCGCAGTGATGCTCGCGTTGAGGATCGGCCTGGGCTGGTGAGCAGGGCCGCGCCCGGCCCGGGATCGGACTGCCGGGGCCTCGGGTCGCCGGTTTCAGCGGCGTTCCGTAACCCGCTCGGACGCGGGTCGTCGTCACGCGGCTGTTAAGCTGCGGCCCGATTTGCCGGGCTTGGCGCGCCGCGTCTCCACCGCGCGCGGGGGCCCCGGCGCACCGCTTTCCAACTACTCGAAGCTCATCCCATGAACGTCCTGCGTTTTGCCGATCTGATCGCCGCCGGCAAGGTGGCCGACCAGCGCGTCTTCATCCGCGCCGACCTGAACGTGCCGCTCAACGACGCCGGCCAGATCACCGAGGACACCCGCGTCCGCGCCTCGATCCCCGCGATCGAGATGGCCTTGAAGGCCGGCGCCGCGGTGATGGTCACCTCGCACCTGGGCCGTCCGACCGAAGGCGAGTTCAAGCCCGAGGATTCGCTGGCGCCGGTCGCCAGGCGCCTGGGCGAACTGCTCGGCCGTGACGTGCCGCTGGTCGCGAACTGGGTCGACGGCGTCGACGTCAAGCCGGGCCAGGTCGTGCTGCTCGAGAACTGCCGCGTCAACAAGGGCGAGAAGAAGAACAGCGAGGAGCTGTCGAAGAAGATGGCCGCGCTGTGCGACATCTTCGTTCACGACGCCTTCGGCACCGCGCACCGCGCGGAGGCCTCGACCTACGGCATCGCGCAGTTCGCCAAGATCGCCTGCGCCGGCCCGCTGCTGGCCGCCGAGATCGACGCGATCACCAAGGCCCTGGCCAACCCGAAGCGCCCGCTGGTGGCGATCGTGGCGGGCTCCAAGGTCTCGACCAAGCTGACGATCCTGAAGTCGCTCTCGGCCAACGTCGACGGCCTGATCGTCGGCGGCGGCATTGCCAACACCTTCCTGCTGGCGGCCGGTCTGAAGATCGGCAAGTCGCTGGCCGAGCCCGACCTCGTCGGTGAAGCCAAGGCGGTGATCGAGGCCATGAAGGCGCGCGGCGCGGCGGTGCCGATCCCGGTGGACGTGGTGACGGCCAAGACCTTTGCTGCCGATGCACCGGCCACGGTGAAGGCCGCGACCGACGTGGCCGACGACGACCTGATCCTGGACATCGGACCGAAGACGGCCGCGCTCCTGGCCGAGCAACTGAAGGCGGCCGGCACGATCGTGTGGAACGGTCCGGTCGGCGTGTTCGAGTTCGACGCCTTCGCCCACGGCACCGAGACCATCGCGCGCGCCATCGCGGCGTCGGACGCGTTCTCGATCGCCGGCGGCGGCGACACGCTGGCGGCGATCGCCAAGTACGGCATCGAGGACCAGGTGGGCTACATCTCCACCGGCGGCGGCGCCTTCCTCGAAGTGCTGGAAGGCAAGACGCTGCCGGCGTTCGAGATCCTGGCCAAGCGCGCGCAGGGTTGAAACCGAGGAGCGGCACGGAGACGGGCATCGCGCCCGTCTGGCTGGCGCTGGCCGCGCTGGCGGCTTCGTTCTTCCACCAGCTGATGCTGCTGATGCCGGCGGCGCTGGTGACCTTGGCGCGAACTTCGCGGAGCTCTTCCTTCCGTGGTTCAGTCGCGCTTCGGAGGCTCATTCGTGGCCGTCGTGCTGCGCATCGATCCGGAGCGGATGATCGCGATGAAGCTCACCCTCGAGCAGGTCGCGACCACCTTGGCGTTGACGATGAGACTCGTGTTGCCGGCGGGACGCGACTGGATGCCGCGCTTCAGCTACATGACCGAGGGGCTGCCGCCTGAGTTGCAGGCGCGCGTCGATGCGACGCCGCGCTTGAAGGGCTGAATGGCGTACTGCGTCGGCCGCTGGCCCTCACCCCCACCCTCTCCCGCAAGCGGGCGAGGGAGTGAGAATGCACCGAGCAGGCCGGACGACTTCAGATCCCCAGATAGGCCGGCAGCTTTCCGTCGGCCGGCTTGACCGCCGCGAAGCGCGCGGCCAGCTTGGATTGCAGCGCGACGGGCAGCGGCGCGAAGCCGGTGCCGCGCGTCAGGTCGTCGCCGTGCATGAAGCACCAGTACAGGAAGCTCATCACCGGTGCGGCGCCGACGCTGGTCGCGGGCGTCGCGTCGATCAGGATGAAGCTGGTCATCGTGATGGGCCAGCTCTCCGCGCCGTCGCGGTCCATCAGCGAGGCCAGGTCGTCGCCCTTGCGCGAGAGGTCGCTGTTGGCGATCGCGGACTTGAAGCCCGTCTCGCCCGCCGCGACCCACTGGCCCGCCGCATTGCGCAGGCGCACACCGTTGAGCTTGTCGCGCTGCACGCGGTCGTAGCTCACGTAGGCGATCGTGCCGGGCGCCGCCTTCAGCGCCTTGGCCATGCCGTCGTTGCCTTCGGCCGCCTCGACTTCGCCGGGCCACTTCGGCTGCGCGTTCGCGCCCACGTCCTTCGCGAAGGACGGCGACACCGCGCTCAGGTATTTCGTGTAGCCCTCGGTCGTGCCGGACTTGTCCGCGCGCACGATGCGCTTCACCGGCAAGGCCGGCAGCGCGACTCCGGGGTTCAGCGCGGCGATGCGGCCGTCGTTCCACTTCGCGACGCGGCCCATCATCAGTTCGGCGAGCAGGTCGCCGGTGAGTTGCAGACGGCCTTCCGGCACGCCCGGCAGATTGACCACCGGCACGATGCCGCCGACCAGCATCGGGATCTGGACGAGCTTGCGCTTGGCCAGTTCCTCCGCGGGAAGCGGCGAGTCGCTGCCGCCGAAGGCCACGCCGCGCGCGGTGATCTGCTTGACGCCGTCGCCGGATCCGGTCGGCTTGTAGCTCACGGCCTGACCCTTGGTCTTCTCGTAGGCCGAGGCCCAGCGCCCGTAGACCAGCGACGGGAACGAGGCGCCGGCACCCGACAGCGCGGCGGTCTGCGCGAACAGGGCGCGCGGTGCGCCCAAGGCGAGGGTGACGGGGAGGGTGGCGGTCAGGCGAAGCAGCGCACGGCGCTGCGAAGCGGGGAGGGAAGCAGGCACGGCGTTGGGGCTCGAAAGAGGTAGTCGACAGCGGGGCGCATTCTAGTGAGCGCGGTCCTCGCACGCCGTGATGGACGTCCGGGTGGCGGCACTTGCGGACGGATATAGGGAGCTTGCTCCAACTTGCGGGCAAATCCCGATGCGGATTCCATCGTGGGCATCGGCGATTGCCATCTTTGCATGGGAGTTAAAGCTGAATTCATCGCGCCGCCGGAGCCGGAGGATTAAGCTTTGCGCCCCCCAGGCCCCATTACCGCGCGGTTACGGCGGCGCGTTGTCGCGCCGCGAAGCCCGCCACCCGCAGGGCGCCGGGCCCCATTCATCGCGACGGAGATTTGCATGACCGACAAGAACGACGACCTCGACCTGAGCCCGGCCGAGGCCGCACTGCGCGAGGCGGCGCGGGACTACCACCGCTTCCCGACGCGCGGCAAGATCGCCGTCACGCCGACCAAGCCGCTCGCCAACCAGCGCGACCTGTCGCTGGCCTACTCGCCGGGCGTCGCCTATCCCTGCCTGGACATCGAGCGCGACCCGTCGCTGGCCGCCGACTTCACCTCGCGCGGCAACCTGGTCGGCGTCATCACCAACGGCACCGCGGTGCTGGGCCTGGGCGACATCGGCCCGCTGGCCGCCAAGCCGGTGATGGAAGGCAAGGGCTGCCTGTTCAAGAAATTCGCCGGCATCGACGTCTTCGACATCGAGCTGGCCGAGCGCGATCCCGACAAGCTCGTCGAGATCATCGCGGCGATGGAGCCCACGCTGGGCGGCGTCAACCTCGAGGACATCAAGGCGCCCGAGTGCTTCTACATCGAGAAGCAGCTGAGCGCGCGCATGAACATCCCCGTCTTCCACGACGACCAGCACGGCACCGCGATCATCTCCAGTGCAGCGCTGCTGAACGGCCTGGAGCTCGTCGGCAAGGACATCGGCACGGTGAAGGTGGCGGTGTCGGGCGCCGGCGCCGCGGCCATCGCCTGCCTGGACGTGATGGTGGGCCTGGGCGTGAAGCGCGAGAACGTCTTCGCCGTCGACTCCAAGGGCGTGATCCAGAGCGAGCGCGCCGATGCCGGCAAGCTCGACGAGTCCAAGCGCCGCTACTGCCAGATCACCTCGGCGCGCACGCTGGCCGACGTCGTCAAGGACGCGGACGTGTTCCTGGGCTGCTCGGCCGCCGGCGTGCTGACCGCCGAGATGGTCAAGACGATGGCGCGCCAGCCCATCATCCTGGCGCTGGCCAACCCGGAGCCGGAGATCCGTCCCGAGCTCGCGAAGGAAGCGCGCCCCGACTGCATCGTCGCGACCGGCCGCTCGGACTATCCGAACCAGGTCAACAACGTCCTGTGCTTCCCGTACATCTTCCGCGGCGCGCTGGACTGCGGCGCGACCAAGATCACCGAGGCGATGAAGCTGGCCTGCGTGCGCGAGATCGCCGAACTGGCCAAGGCCGAGACGCCGCCGGAAGTCGCCGCCGCCTACGCCGGGCAGGACCTGGCCTTCGGTCCCGACTACATCATCCCCAAGCCCTTCGACAGTCGCCTGATCCTGCGCATCGCGCCGGCGGTGGCCAAGGCGGCCGAGGAGTCCGGCGTCGCCACGCGCCCGATCCAGGACATGGCCGCCTACCGCGAGCAGCTGTCGCGCTTCGTCTACCAGACCGGCATGTTCATGCGCCCGGTCTTCGCCGAGGCGAAGGCCCATCCGGCCCGCGTCATCTACGCCGAGGGCGAGGATGAGCGCGTGCTGCGCGCCGTGCAGGTGGCGCTCGACGAAGGTCTCGCCAAGCCGACGCTGATCGGCCGCCCCGAGGTCATCGCGATGCGCCTGAAGCGCGCCGGCCTGCGCATCAAGCTGGGCGAGGACGCGCTCGTCATCGACCCCGAGAACGACCACCGCTTCCGCCAGTACTGGGAGGCCTACCACCAGGTCATGGGCCGCAACGGCTTTACCCCGGAGATGTCCAAGTCTGCCGTGCGCCGCTCCAACACGACGATCGGCGCGCTCGCGATCCAGCTCGGCGACGCCGACGCGATGATCTGCGGCACGGTGGGTCGCTTCGACTCGCACCTGGAGCACATCCAGAACCTGATCGGCCTGAAGCCGGAGGTCTCCAACTTCGCGACGATGAACGCGCTGATGCTGGAGCAGCGCACGCTCTTCATCGCCGACACCTTCGTCAACGAGGATCCGACCGCCGAGCAGCTCGCCGACATCGCCTGGCAGGCCGCCGAGGAGCTGCAGCGCTTCGGCCTGCCGCCGAAGGTGGCGTTCCTGTCGCACTCGATGTTCGGCAGCAGCAAGCGCGCGTCGGCGGTGAAGATGCGCCGCGCGCGCGACCTGTTCGCCGCTGCATATCCGACCATCGAATGCGACGGCGAGATGCACGGCGACGCGGCGCTGTCCGAGGACGTGCGCAACAACTTCCTGCCGGAGTCGACCTTGTCCGGATCGGCCAACCTGCTGGTGCTGCCGACACTGGACGCTGCGAACATCCTGTTCAACGTGCTGAAGGTCGTCGGCGGTCAAGGTGTCACCGTGGGCCCGATCCTGCTGGGTGCCAAGCGTCCGGTGCACATCCTGACCCCGTCGGCGACGGTGCGCCGGATCGTCAACATGACGGCGCTGGCCGTGGCGGACGTGAAGGCCGCCAAGGGCTGACCCTTGCTGGGAGGTGGCAGGGCCACCTGAACCCTCCGTGCCGTTGGAAACTCCGCCGTAACTCGTGGAAACTGTTCCGATGTCGTTCTGGCGGCTCATAATCGACCGCTGTAACTAAATTTCAGACAGAGACAAGACATGTCCCGTGCCACCAAGATCGTCGCCACTCTCGGTCCCGCCTCGTCGTCCCCCGAGGTGCTGGAGAAAATGATCCAGGCCGGCGTCGACGTGGTGCGGCTGAACTTCTCGCACGGCAAGGCGCAGGATCACATCGACCGGGCCCGCATGGTCCGCGAGGTGGCGGCGCGTGCCGGCCGGCAGGTCGCGATCATGGCCGACCTGCAGGGACCGAAGATCCGCGTCGGCAAATTCGAGAACGGCAAGATCGAGCTGATCAACGGTACGCCGTTCGTGCTCGATGCGGACCGCACCGAGCCGGGCAACGAGATGGTCGTGGGCCTGGACTACAAGGAACTGCCCCGCGACGTGAAGCCCGGCGACACGCTGCTGCTCAACGACGGCCTGCTGGTGCTGACGGTCGAGGCGGTGCGCGGCTCGCAGGTGCACACCATCGTCAAGCAGGGCGGCGAGCTGTCCAACAACAAGGGCATCAACAAGCAGGGCGGTGGCCTGACCGCGCCCGCGCTGACCGGCAAGGACATGGAGGACATCAAGACCGCGATGTCCTTCCAGTGCGAATACCTGGCGGTGAGCTTCCCCAAGAACGCCACCGACATGGAAATGGCCCGCCAGCTGGCCAACGTCGCCGGCGAGCCCTTCCGCCACAAGCCGGGGATGATCGCCAAGATCGAGCGCTACGAGGCGATCCCGCACCTGGAGGCGATCCTCAAGGCCTCCGACGGCATCATGGTCGCCCGCGGCGACCTGGCCGTGGAAGTCGGCAACGCCGCCGTGCCCGCGCTGCAGAAGCGCATGATCAAGATGGCGCTGGAGCTCGACAAGGTCTGCATCACCGCGACGCAGATGATGGAGTCGATGATCGTGAACCCGGTGCCGACGCGCGCCGAGGTCTCGGACGTCGCCAACGCCGTGCTCGACGGCACCGACGCCGTGATGCTGAGCGCCGAGACGGCCGCCGGCCGCTTCCCGGTCGAGACCATCCAGCAGATGGCCGCCATCGCGCTGGAGGCGGAGAACGCCGAGTTCGTGACGCTGGACACCGACTTCGCCAACCGCCAGTTCGGCCGCATCGACCAGTCGATCGCGATGGGCGCGCTGTTCACCGCGCACCACCTGGGCTGCAAGGCGATCGTGGCGCTGACGGAGTCCGGCTCCACCGCGCTGTGGATGAGCCGCCACCGCATCCACGTGCCGATCTACGCGCTGACCTCGCAGGTGCTGACGCATCGCAAGATGGCGCTGTACCGCAACGTGACGCCGCTGCTGATGCCCAACTTCAACGACCGCGACGAGGCGCTCAAGGCCGCCGAGGACCTGCTGATCGAACGCGGCGTGCTGATGCCGGGCGACACCTACGCGATCACCTGCGGCGAGCCCATGGGCTACCCGGGCGGCACCAACATGCTGAAGGTCTGCCGGGTCGGCTGACCTGCGGAGCGAGCGCGTGACTCCGCTGCGTCGCCGCGATCTGCTGATCGGCGGCGCCGGCGCGGCGATGCTCGGGACCGTGCACGCGCAGGGCGGTGGCGGCGGTGCCGCCGGTGCCGATTCCGCGCCCTGGTCCGTCGTGGACGACCAGACGCCGGTCCGGCTCGCGATCAGCGAGCAGACCCACAAGCCCTTCGTGCTGCCGCTGCTCAAGCAGATCGCCGAGGCCGCCGGCCTGCAATGGGAGCTGCTGTTGCTGCCGTGGCCGCGCGCGTTGCTGGGCGCCCAGCTCGGCGAGCATCTGGTCTTCGGGCTGTCGCGCAACCCGGCGCGAGACAAGCTGTTCGCGTACAGCCAGCCGGTCTTCGTGAGCCGTGGCTGGCTGGTCGTGCCGAAGGCGAAACCGATCCGGTTCGACCGGTTCGAGGACCTGCGCGGCCGTGCGTTGTGCGTGCCGCGCGGTTCGACCTACGGCGCCGCCTTCGAGGAGGCCCGACGGCAGCAGCTGTTCCGCGTCGAGAGCGGTGGCCATGACCTCGGCGGTCGTGCGCGCATGCTGACGATCGGGCGCTGCGACGCGATGCTCGCGACCCACCGTGGCAGTGCCGCCGCGCTGGAACGGCGACTGCGCGCGTTGCGCACCGGCGCGCAATTGCAGGTGCTGCCCAAGCCCGTGGTGGAGGAGGGCATCCTGTTCGCCGCCGCCAGGGGCAGCGAAGCCGCCGCGCTGCTGCCGCGGCTGGACGAGGCGATCGCCCGCAGCCGCGCCGCGATCCAGGCGCTGGTCGACAGCAATCTCTGAGCGCGGCGACGGCCTCAGCCGTTGCGCGCGGCCTGCACCAGCGCGGCGATGCGCGGTGTCATGTTCAGGGGCACGAGCTCCACTTCCTGGTGCGCGCGCGCGAAGACGCGGAAGAGTTCATCCGCGAAGGCGTGCCCGACGTCGGTGACGCCGTCGAAGTCCACCTCCGCGCGCTTGAACTGCGGCAGCCGCGCCGCGACGCGACGCGCCTGCGCGCGGGAGTCCAGCATCTGCCCCGCGACGACCACCAGGTTCAGCATCACCCGCGTCTGGTCGAAGGCGATGCCGGTGCCGTCGACGCTCCACTGCTCCAGCACCTGCTCCAGCGTGCGCTTGCTTTCCAGCGACATCGCCATGTAGATCGAGCTGCCCTGGCGCGGCAGGCCCTTGCCGTCCTTCCACGCGTTGCCTTCCCAGGCGCGGCGCTGGAACGCCTTGCCGTTGGCGTGGATGTCGAAGACGTCCGCCAGCTGCGAGCTGAAGAACAGCCCGCGGCCGGTGTGCGCCTGCGGCTGCGTCGTCAACCGGCCCTTGCTGAGCTCCAGCATCGCGTGGCGCGCGTCGGTCAGTTCGTAGGTGTCGCGGATCTTCTCGAAGACGCCGCAGCCGTCGTCCGACACCAGCAGCTGCGCGTGCGTCGGCGTCTGCCGCAGCGACACGGTGACGCTGGTGCCGCCGCTGTGGTCGATGGCGTTGTTCACCAGCTCGGTGAAGCCGTGCTGGATCATCCGCGCGACGTGGCGCGGCAGGGCGAAGTGGGGCGCGTAGTCGCGCTGCCAGACCACGTCCTCCATCAACCCGTGCAGCGTGTAGCTGCGCGCCACCTGCCGCAGCGCGCCCGGCCCGAAGACCGGCCGGCGGGCGCTGCCGGCGCGCGTCAGCCAGCCGGCGTCGACCAGGCGGCGCAGCGCGTTCAGCGTGGCGCGGTGGCTGGCCCCGGTGCGTTCCTCGACGAAGGCGGGCAGGTCGAGCGAGTGCTCGTTGGCGGCGGCGGTGATCCAGAGCGTCAGCTGATCGATCGCGAGGCGGGTCATGAAATTCCTGGAAGCGGCGGTCGCGCGGGCGGTCCTCGCCATCGGCGGCGGGGCAAGGCACGGCGCTTGCTCCGACGGGCCGGGACGCCCGGGCGACAGCCTACCGGCCGCTTCCGCCGCCGCGCAAGCGCACAGACCCCTGTCCGGGGGAGCCCAGGCGCGGGGATGCGGTCTGCGCCCGTGCACGCACCGTCACCAAGGGGCCGGCCAGGAGGCGCGGCCCCGAGGGACGGGGGCCGCAGGGGGCTGGTATGGCACCAGTTCGGGGGGAGCCCCAGGTTGGTTACAGGGCCCGTCATGGGGGCTGGCTAGAATCCCGATCAGTTACGGCGCGGTTACGGCGGGGTGGACGACGAGGTTCGGCACCCGCCCGCGGCCACAGGATTTTTCACTATCTCGGAGAACTCTCATGGCACTCGTCTCGATGCGCCAGCTGCTGGATCACGCGGCCGAACAGGGCTACGGCATTCCGGCGTTCAACGTCAACAACCTGGAGCAGGTCCAGGCCGTGATGGCCGCCGCCGACGAGGTCGGCGCCCCGGTGATCCTGCAGGCCAGCGCCGGCGCCCGGAAGTACGCCGGCGAAGCCTTCATCAAGCACCTGATCCAGGCCGCCGTCGAGGCCTACCCGCACATCCCGCTGGTGATGCACCAGGACCACGGCACCAGCCCGAAGGTCTGCGAGGGCGCGATCAACCTCGGCTTCGGCTCGGTGATGATGGACGGCTCGCTGAAGGACGACGGCAAGACCCCGTCCAGCTTCGACTACAACGTGGACGTGACCCGCCGCGTCGTCGAGATGGCGCACAAGGTCGGCGTCACCGTCGAGGGCGAACTGGGCTGCCTGGGCAACCTCGAGACCGGCGACGCGGGCGAGGAAGACGGCATCGGCGCCGACGTCAAGCTGGACCACAGCCAGATGCTGACCGATCCGGAAGAGGCCGCCGTGTTCGTCAAGGCGACGCAGCTGGATGCGCTGGCCATCGCCATCGGCACCAGCCATGGCGCCTACAAGTTCTCGCGCAAGCCCACCGGCGACATCCTGGCGATCTCGCGGGTCAAGGAGATCCACAAGCGCATCCCCAACACCCACCTGGTGATGCACGGCTCGTCGAGCGTGCCGCAGGAACTGCTGGCCATCATCAACCAGTATGGCGGCCAGATGAAGGAGACCTTCGGCGTGCCCGTCGAGGAGATCCAGGAAGCGATCAAGCATGGCGTGCGCAAGATCAACATCGACACCGACATCCGCCTGGCGATGACCGGCGCGGTGCGCAAGTTCCTGTTCGAGAACCCGGACAAGTTCGACGCCCGCGAATGGCTGAAGCCGGCCCGCGAGGCCGCCAAGCTGGTCTGCAAGGCACGTTACCTGGAGTTCGGCTGCGAAGGCCAGGCCCCGAAGATCAAGCCGCGCAGCCTGGTCGACGTGGCCGCCGCCTACGAGCGCGGCGAGCTGGCGCAGGTCGTCCAGTAAGCTCCGGACGCCTCCGGCTTCTGGGAACGGACCGGCCTTGCGCCGGTCTTTTCACTTCTGCACGCCCACCTCCGCACTCGTCTTTGGGGATCTGCTCATGGCCCA
Source organism: Roseateles chitinivorans (assembly GCF_050632145.1). Lineage (GTDB taxonomy): Bacteria > Pseudomonadota > Gammaproteobacteria > Burkholderiales > Burkholderiaceae_C > Roseateles > Roseateles chitinivorans_B. The sequence goes on along the minus strand of NZ_CP192577.1, from coordinate 941,167 downwards.
TGCGTTCACCTACGGCACGCTGATGTGGCCGGACATCATGGCCCGCGTCTGCGGTCCCGACGCCGAGCCGTCCGCGCCGCCGGTGTCGGCCACGCTGGCCGACCACGCGCGCCATCCGGTGCGCGGCCACGACTATCCCGGGATGATTCCGGCGACCGGGCAGCACGTCGTCGGCCGGCTCTACCTCGACGTGCCGGAGGCGGCGTGGACTCGCCTGGACCGCTTCGAGGGCGAGGACTACGAGCGTCACGAGGTGCTGGTGACGCTGGCCGACGGCAGCTGGCAGCGGGCCTGGACCTACCTGTTCAAGCCGGGCGCCGTGCCGCGGCTCGATGACGGCGATTGGGACGAGGCGCGTTTCGAACGCGAGGGCAAGGCGCGCTTCGTGTCTCGCTACGTCGGCTTCACGTCGATCTGACGTGTCCTGAAGCGTCCTGAAGCGGATGGACGGGTCGCCGGGGGACGGCGGGGTTTCCTGTGCCGCCTCTAGAATCCCGGCTTTGCCGTTCCGTCCGACCGCACACCCATGACCGCCGCCCTGCACACCTCGTCGATCACCTCCCTTCCCTCATCGCACGCGGCAAGGTGCGCGAGAACTATGCGGTCGGCGACGACCGCATCCTGATGATCGCGTCGGACCGCATCTCGGCCTTCGACGTCATCATGGGCGAGCCCATCCCGGGCAAGGGCGCGCTGCTGACGAAGATGGCGCTGTTCTGGTTCGACAAGCTGGACGGCATCGTCCCCAACCACCTGACCGGCGACGATCCGCTGTCGGTGGTGACGGAGGCGGAGAAGGCGCAGGTCCGCGACCGCGCGATGCTGGTCAAGCGCCTGAAGCCGCTGCCGATCGAGGCGGTGGTGCGCGGCTATCTGGCCGGCAGCGGCTGGTCCGAATACAAGGCCAGCGGCAAGGTCTGCGGCGTCGAGCTGCCCGCCGGCCTGCAGAACGCCAGCAAGCTGCCGCAGCCGATCTTCACGCCCGCGACCAAGGCGGAGATGGGCGACCACGACGAGAACATCGATTTCGAGCGCTGCGCCGCGATCATCGGCCGCGACATGGCCGAACGGGTGCGCGACATCGCGATCCGGCTCTACCAGCGCGCCGCGGACATCGCGCTGACGAAGGGCATCATCATCGCGGACACGAAGTTCGAATTCGGTCTCGATGCCGACGGCACCCTGACGCTGATGGACGAGGTGCTGACGCCCGATTCCTCGCGCTACTGGCCGGCGGAGAGCTACGCCGTCGGCAGCAACCCGCCGAGCTACGACAAGCAGTTCCTGCGCGACTGGCTGGAGCAGGCGACGGTGGACGGCCAGCCCTGGGGCAAGGTCGCGCCGCCGCCGGCGCTGCCCGGGGACGTGATCGCCAACACGTCCGCGAAGTACCAGGAAGCGCTCGACCGGCTGACACGCTGAGGCCGGCATGCACGACGCCTCAGCCCCGCCGTCCGCCGCTGCGGCGCCCATGGTCATCAAGTCCCGGCTGCTGAAGCAGCTGGACAAGGACATCGCCGCCGCGGCCTCGCCGATGGCTTCTGCCGCGGCACGGGCCAAGCGCGCGATGCTGCTGGCGCGTCACGGCGCGGTGGGCGAGGCGCGCGAGGCGCTGACCGCGCTGCATCAGCTCTCCTTCCAGCACCCGCATCCGGAGATCGGCGCGTGGCTGCACATGGCCGAAGGCCTGATGAGCTACTACAACGGCTTCGTCGCGCAACAGGCCTGGGACCGCATCCAGCGCGCGCATGCGATCGCGGGCACCGCCCCGGCGCACATCGAGGTGCGTGTGCTCGCGTCGGCCTGGCTGTCGCAGCTGGCCTTCATCCGTCACGACCCCGCGGCGCTGGTGGAGCACGCGAAGCGTTGCCTCGACGAGGCGCTGCCCGAGCACAACGTGGCGCTGGCGCGCGTCGCGATGACGATGGGCCTGGGCTGGCATTACGCCGGGGATACCGCGTCCGCGCAGCGCTGGTACATCCGCTCGCGTCGCCATGCGTCGGTGGAGGGCGATGATGCGTCGCTGTCCGCGCTGATGTTCAACATGGCCGGCATGCGCGCTTCGCAGCTGCGGCGCGAGAGCCTGGCGAGCCAGTCGTCGCGCGGGTCCGAGCTGATGCTCTCGGTGGACTCGGTCCACCATTTCGACGAGGCCGTCGGCGCGCAGATGATGACGGAGCTGACGCCGGTGCTGCGCGCGCAGGTGCTGACGATGCAGGGTGGATTCGACGAGGCCAGACGGCTCTATGAAGAGCACCTGCCGCAGGCGATGTCGCTGGGGCTGGAGCGTCTGGGCAGCAGCCTGCTGTCGGACCTGGCCTGGTGCCGGGCCAACCTCGGCCAGCACGAGCACGCGCTGCACCAGGCGCGCGAGGCCGAGATCGAACTCGATCCGGACTGCGAGCTCGACGACCGCGCGATCACGCACAGCCGGCTCGCACAGACCTTCCGCCTGCTGGGCGAGGCGGCCGACGCGGATCGGCATCAGGCGCTGGCCGACGAGGCCTGGCGGGAGTTCGTCGAGCAGCAGCAGCAATGGCGCGATCTGCTCGCGGGAAGCGCGCTCCAGGCCTGAGGGCCAGCTACCTCGGCAGGCAGAAGACGTCAGCGCCTCGACGCGAAGCGCTTGGCGACGAAGCGCCAGATCATCGCCGTCGCGTCCGGCCCGGTCGGATCGCTGAACGCCTCCTTCGCGGGACCGCCGCTCCACGCATGCCCGAGACCGTCGATCTCGACGAGGGTCGCAGCGACGGTGCTCCCGCGCTTGAACTCGACCACGGTCATCGGCAGCCGCTTGCCGCGTTGCAGCCGGCGGTCGCGCACGGTGGCCGCGCCCGCGGCGAGCGCCCACTGGCGCGCGGCCTCGAAGGCGTTGGACGCCGCCACGACGGAATCCTTGTTGCCCTGGATCACGAGCAGCGGCGGCCACGCCGCGCCGCCTTCGATGGCGGCGGCCGGGGCCTTCCCGCGCATCGCGCGCAACGCCGTCGTCGCTGAACCGGACAGCCCGGGCGGCACCCCCGAATGCATCGCGACGGCCTGGAAGCGTTCGGGATGCATCGTCGCCAGCAGCGCGGCCAGGCCCGCGCCGGCGGACAGCCCCACGATCGCCACACGCTCGCGATCGGCGCCGTGGAGCAGGCAGACCTGATCGATCGCGGCGAGAACCAGCGCCGCCTCGCCCTGCGCGCGGCCGGACTCGGTGTCGAACCAGTTCCAGCAGCGTTGCGGATTGGCGAGCCGGCTCTGCTCCGGATACAGCACCAGGCAGCGCTCGCGCGCGGCGATCCGGTTCATCCGCGTGCTGCGTGCGAATCCTGCCGGATCCTGCCCGCAGCCGTGCAGCATCACGATCAGCGGCGGGCGCTCGCCTGCCGTCAGCCCCGTGGGCCGGAAGAGCCGGAAGCGGCGCATGCCCGCACGCCCGGTCGCCAGGCCGGCCAGCCAGTCGCCGAGGCCGGGCGACGGATGCGGCGGCGTCTTCGCCACCCCTGGCACGACGTCCTGCGTCGCGCTCCGGGCGGCCTTCGTCGCCGCGCGCATGACCTGACCCGTCACGGCGCGCAGGCCCTTGTTCCAGGCCTTGCGCAGGGCGGCGGAGGAGGAGCGTCTGGCCATGGTGAACGTCGTTGGACCGCCCCATTCTGAGGCCAGTCCGTGTCGGTGCGGCGATCCCTACCCTTTGACACAACGATGCGGGGCCATGCGGGACCTTAACGCCGCATGGATCCGGATCCTGTTGGAATGACACGCACACGGATTGCCGGACCCTGCGACATGACCGTTGTTCCCTCGACCCCTTTACGTTGGTCCTTGCAAGACCTGGACCTCTCCCGAATCGAGCCTGAGCGCGTGCGCGGGCACGATGCGCTCTTCCTCCTCGTCTGCAGCGCCTCGTTCATCGAGAGCGGCAGCGACATGTACACGCGCAACCTGATCGAGCATTTCGCCGATGATCCCGAGGTCGCCGCGTGGCTCCGCGACCACTGGGAGCCGGAGGAGCTCCAGCATGGCGCCGCCTTGAAGGCCTACGTGCGGCACGTGTGGCCCGGTTTCGACTGGGAATCGGCCTACGCCGGCTTCTTCGAGGAATATGCGCGGCTGTGCACGATGGACGAACTCGAGCCCACGCGCGGCCAGGAGATGGTGGCGCGCTGCATCGTCGAGATGGGCACGACGACCTACTACCAGGCCTTGCACGAGGCCTGCGACGAGCCGGTGCTGCGCGACCTCTTCTGGCGCATCCGTTGCGACGAGGTGCAGCATTACAAGAACTTCTTCGCCTTCTTCCGCAAGTATCGCGAGATCGAGGGCCTGCACCGCGGCCAGGTGCTCACGGCGCTGGTGCGTCGCGCGCTGGAACTGCGCAAGGAGGATGCGTCGATCGCGCTGAGGCACGCGGTGAACGGCCGCTTGCGCACCGGCGGCATCGACGGTGGTCCGGCCCCCATCGCCGACGCTGAGCGGCTGACGGAGGAGGCGATCCGGCTCGTCAGCTCGAACATCCCGATGGGGCTCGCCGTCCGCATGACGCTGAAGCCACTGCTGCTGCGCCCAGGCGTGCAGCGTGTCGTGGAGCGTCCCCTCGCCGCACTGGGCCGCCGCGTGCTGCTGACCTGACGCAACGCCGAGGCCCGCGTGCATCGGTCTCCGTGGAGCGCCCGCGCCGGGCCTCACGCAGTCGTTCCCGGGACTCAGCCTCGCAGCCGCTCCACCGCCAGATCGATGAACGCCCGCACCTTGCGCGACGCGCGCAGTCCCTGATGCTGCAATGCCTGCACGGGCACCGGCGGCGGCGCATGTTTCGCGAGCACCTCCACGAGCTCACCCGCCGCGAGCTGTTCCTCGACCATGTAAGACAGCACGCGCGTGATCCCGAGGCCTTCGCTCGCGGCGGCGATGGCGTGGTCGTTGCTGTTGGTCGCGAGTCGTGCCCGGACGGGCACCGCGACCGTTGGGGCGTCAACGCCTGACCCCGCGCGGAACTTCCATTCCGCGCCGGGCTCCACGCCCGTCGCGGCGATCAACGTGTGCTGCGTGAGGTCCTTCGGCTGCCTCGGCGTTCCGGCCAGCGTCAGATAGGCCGGAGACGCGACCGTCACACGCCGCACCGTGGTCAGCGGCGTCGCATGGAAGGAGGCATCGGGCAGGTCGCCGATGCGGATCGCCACGTCGATGTCCTCGTTGAGCAGATTCACGTTGCGATCGATGAAGCGGCATTCGACTTCGGTCTCGGGATACCGCGTCAGGTAGTCGAGCACGACCGCGTTGAGCCGCAGCCGCCCGAACATCACCGATGCGCTGACGACCAGCTTCCCTTTCACCGCGCCGTGCGAGCCGTTCGCGGCCTGATCGATGTCCTGCAGCTCGCCGAGCACGCGCCGGCAGTCCTGCGCGTAGCGCTCGCCGACCTCGGTCACCTTGACCACGCGGGTCGTGCGCACCAGCAGCCGCACGTTCATCGCGGCCTCGAGCTCGCTCACCGCGCGCGTCACGACCGGCGCGGACACGCCGAGCCGCCGCGCCGCCGCGGAGAAGCCGCCGTCTTGAACGACGGCCACGAAGATGGCCATGGCATCGAGCTTGTCCATGTGTTGTCCGATCCGGCAAATGCCATTTCACAGCGGCCATTTCAAAGCGGCAGCGATTCTCACTCTACAGTCCGCTCGTCCGACCGCCTCCCCGGTCGTCGTGTGCAGGAGCACCCCGATGAACGCATCCCGATGGGCGGTCCCCGCCTCCTACTTCAGCATGGTGCTGGGCCTGACCGGCCTGGGCAACGGCTGGCGCGTGGCGGCGCGCCTGTGGGGCTTCCCCGCATGGATCGGCGAGACCGTCATGGCGGTCGCCGTGACCGTCTGGGCGGTGCTGCTCCTCCGATTCGCGATCAAGTGGATCGCGGCGCGCGAGGCCGCGAAGGCCGAGGCCGCCCATCCGATCCTGTGCTGCTTCATCGCCCTGGTGCCGGTGGCGACGATGCTGGCCGGCATCGGCGTGCTGCCGCATGCGCACGGCGTGGGGACGGGGATCATCCTTGCGGGCGCGGCGGCGTCGCTGCTCTTCGGGTTGTGGCGCCATGGCGGCCAGTGGCGCGGCGGCCGCGACGAGAAGACCACGACGACGGTGCTCTACCTGCCGACGGTGGGCGCCAACCTGGTGTCCGCGATCGCGATGTCGGCGCTCGGCTGGCCGACCTGGGGCCAGCTGTTCTTCGGTGCCGGCGTGCTGGCCTGGATCGTGCAGGAGTCCATCATCCTGGGCCGCCTGCTGACCGTCGAGCCGCTGCCCCTGACGTTGCGGCCGACGGTCGGCATCCAGATGGCGCCGCCGGCGGTCTCGCTGCTCGCCTACGCGGCGGTCACCACCGGCCCGCCGGACCTCGTCGCCCGCATGCTGCTGGGCTATGCGATCGTGCAGGCGCTGATGGTGCTGCGGCTGATGCCGTGGATCCGGCAGCCGTTCACGCTGTCGTACTGGGCCTTCACCTTCGGCGCGACCGCGATCTCCACCGGCACGATGCGCTTCGCCGAACGCGGCGACGATCCGGTCTTCACGACGCTCGCGCCGGCGCTCTTCGTCATGAGCAACGTGGTCATCGCCGGCCTGTCGGTCGCGTCGGTGCTGTGGGTGTTGCGAGCGAAGCCGGCGTCAGCATCGGCACCGGCACCGGCAAGCGCGGCAACGGCGCCGGCAGCGCCGACGGACCGCGCGCCGATGCGCTGAGCCCCGGCAGCGTCGCGACGGTCCTGCGACTCAGCGCCGGTCGTCGAACGGCGCGAACACCTCCGCCACCCAGTCGACGAACAGCCGCAGCTTCGCGCTCAGGTGCCGCGACGCCGGGTAGACCACGTGCAGCGGATGGCGCGGGCGGCTCCAGTCGTCGAGCACCGTGCGCAGCGCGCCGGTCTCCAGATGCGGCGCGGCTGCGAAGCGGAAGGTCTGGCCCAGGCCCGCGCCGGAGAGCAGCGCGCTCAGGTGCGCGGTGCTCTCGTTGACGGCCATCACCGCCTCGCCGGCGACCTGCAGGTGCTCCTCGCCGCGATGGAACTCCAGCGGAAACGCCCGGCCCGTCAACGAGGAGAAGTAGCCCGCGATCGCATGGCCCGGCACGCGGGTGCGGTCCTCGGGCCCGTGGGCACGCGCGATCAGCTCGGAAGGATGCTTCGGGACACCGCGGGCCTTCAGGTAGACCGGACTCGCGCAGGTGACCCAGTCGAGGTCGGCGATGCGGCGCGCCACCAGCGTGTTGTCCGCGAGCTCGCCGCCGCGGATCACGCAGTCGACGCCTTCGCCGATGAGGTCGACGGGACGGTCGCTGACGCCGAGGTCCACGTGCAGCTCGGGGTGGCGCGCGCGGAAGTCGGGCAGGGCGGGGATCAGGATCATGTTCGCCAGCACCGAGCCGATGTCCACGCGCAGCCGCCCCCGCGCCTGCGCACGTGTCTGCGCGGCCAGCTCATCCATCTCCGCGAGATCCTCGATCAGGCGCCGGGCGCGCTCGTAGTACGCGGCACCTTCGGGCGTCACGCTGACGCGCCGCGTCGTGCGCTGCAGCAGCCGTGTGCCGAGATGGCGCTCCAGGTCCTGCACCAGTTTCGTCACCGTCGGACGCGGAATGTTCATCGCGTCCGCGGCCTTCGAGAACGCACCCGACTCGGCGATGCGCACGAAGACGCGCAGGGCCAGCAATTGATCCATCGATCTCTCCCCAACGTCGCCAGGCACCGCCGCATCAGGACGACGCCGCCCTCGCGACCACGCGGCGATTATTCATGAATGGGAAAAAAGAAGTCGGGATCAGCAGCTTTATTCGAACGGGACGAATTCTTAAGCTTCGCTCACCTCTTCACCACATCCTGAATGGAGCGAATCATGAGCAAGCAACTTGAAGGCAAGGTCGCCGTCGTCACCGGTGGCACCACCGGCATCGGCCTGGCGGCGGCGAAGGCTTTCGCGTCGGAAGGCGCGGTCGTCTACATCACCGGCCGGCGCAAGCCGGAACTCGATGCGGCCGTCGCCGCGATCGGCCCGAACGCAATCGGCGTGCAGGCGGATTCGACGAAGCTGGCCGATCTCGACCGGCTGTACGCCGAGGTCGGCGAGCGCCATGGCCGCCTGGACGTGCTCTACGCCAATGCCGGCGGCGGCACGATGGCGCCGCTCGGCGAGCTGACCGAGCAGCACGTCGACGAGACCTTCGAGCGCAACGTCAAAGGCGTGATCTTCACCGTGCAGAAGGCGCTGCCGCTGCTGGACAAGGCCGTCAGCGGCGCTTCCGTGATCCTCGCCGGATCGACGACGAGCGCGATGGGCACGGCCAACTTCAGCATCTACAGCGCGACGAAGGCGGCGGTGCGCAACCTGGCGCGCAGCTGGATCCTCGACCTGAAGGGCCGCGCGATCCGCATCAACACGCTGTCGCCCGGCCCGATCCACACGCCGGGCCTGGTGGAACTGGCCGGCCCCGACCCGGTCAACCAGCAGGGCCTGCTGGACTACCTGACCTCGCAGCTGCCGATCGGCCGCATCGGCCAGCCGGAGGACATCGCGAAGGCGGCGGTCTACCTGGCTTCGGACGCCTCGTCCTTCGTCACCGGCATCGAGCTGTTCGTCGACGGCGGCATGGTGCAGGCCTGAGCGAGCAGGGCCGCGGGCGCGGTGCCCGTTCAGATCTCCGAGTCCCACGGCTTGGACAGCCGCATCGCGCAGTTGATGATGCCCACCATCGAGTAGGTCTGCGGGAAGTTGCCCCACAGCTCGCCGGTGACCGGGTGGGTGTCCTCGGACAGCAGGCCCACGTGGTTGCGCGAGGCGAGCAGCGATTCGAACAGCTCTCGCGCCTGCTCGACGCGGCCGATGCGCGCGAGCGCGTCGATGCGCCAGAACGCGCAGATGTTGAACGAGGTCTCGGGCTTGCCGAAGTCGTCGGGCGCCTCGTAGCGGCGCATGTAGGGGCCGTCGCAGAGCGAAGCCTCCAGCGCGTCGACGGTCTTCACGAAGCGGGGATCCATCGGATCGATGAAGCCGACCTCGGTCATCAGCAGCACGCTGGCGTCGAGGTCCTTGCCGCCGAAGCTCTCGACGAAGGCCTGGCGCTGCTCGCTCCAGGCGTTGTCGAGGATCTTCTGCTTGATGAGGTCGGCGCGTTCGGCCCAGAGGGCCGCGCGCTCCGGGAGCGAGAGCACGTTCGCGATCCTGGCCAGGCGGTCGCAGGCCGCCCAGTTCATCAGCACCGACGAGGTGTGCACGCGCGCCCGCGTGCGCAGCTCCCACATGCCGGCGTCGGGCTTGTCGTGGATGGCGAAGGCCTGCTCGCCGGCGCGTTCCAGCAGCGCGAACTCGTCGATGCCGGCACGCTGGTGCAGTCGGTGGTCGAAGAAGGACTGCGCCGAGCCCAGCACGATGTTGCCGTAGACGTCGTGCTGGAAGTGCTCGTAGGCCTGGTTGCCCGCGCGCACCGGACCCATGCCGCGGTAGCCGCGCAGGTGCGGGACCATGTACTCGGTGAGCTTGGCCTCCAGCCCGATGCCGTAGAGCGGCTGCACGTGGCCGTCCTTGGACTGGCCGATGATGTTGCGCATCCAGCGCAGGTAGTCCTCCATCGTGCCGGTCTCGGACAGGCTGTTGAGCGCGCGCACCACGAAGAACGCGTCGCGCAGCCAGCAGTAGCGGTAGTCCCAGTTGCGCTGCGTGTGCGGCGCCTCCGGCACGCTGGTGGTCATCGCGGCGACGATGGCGCCGGTCTCCTCGAACAGGCACATCTTCAGCGTGATCGCGGCGCGGATCACTGCCTCCTGCCACTCCAGCGGGATGGCGAGCCGGCGCGTCCAGTCGCGCCAGTAGCTGATGGTCTTCTCCTCGAGCAGCCGCGCGGTGTCCTCGACGGCGCGGTCCAGCGTCTCGTCGGGGCCGAAGATGAAGCTCATCGGCATGTCGAGCGCGAAGGGCGTCTCTTCCTGGACATAGGTCAGCGGCGCGTTGGTGGTCAGCCGGATGGTGCCGTCCGGGCTGACGAAGCGCAGGTGGTTGCTGCCCCGGGTGCGGGCCGGCTGGGCGGAGCCCCACTGGATGACCGGCCGCAGGATCACGCGGATGCGGGGATGGCCCTGGATCGGGCGCATGCGGCGCACCAGCATCATGGGCCGGTAGGGCCGGTCGTTGAGGAAGAAGCGAGGCATGAAGTCGGTGACCTCGATCGCGTTGCCGTGCGTGTCGTAGAGGCGGGTGCGCAGCACGGCGGTGCCGTGGTCGTAGGACTGCTCGCTGCGGGAAAAATCTTCCAGTTCCACCTGGAAGGTGCCGTCAGGACCGATGCCTTCCGGGGAGTCGATGAGGGCGTGGAAGACGGGATCGCCGTCGAAGCGCGGGGCGCAGCACCAGACGACGCGGGCGCGGTCGTCGATCAATGCGCTGACGGCGCAGTTGCCGACGAGGCCCAGTTTCAGAGAGGCGGCTTCCATCGTTCCTCCTTGTTCGTCGTTCTTGCGATGTGCACGGACGGAAGCTGGCCAGCGGGCAAGGACCGTTCCCGTGACAGGAGCGTCGACGGTCTCGTGGGCGGTGTGTGATGGCAACAGAATGTGGGGGGACCGGGCCGATGCCTTCGGTCACTTGTCCGGGAGGTCCGGTGACGGGATAAACGCAGGGTCCGAACCTGTCGACCTGTCCTCCGATGAGCTTCCACCCCGACCAGTTGAACCCCGCCTCGGCGGCTATGAAGTGATCGACTGCGAGATCAAGGATCGCGGCGTCCTGTACCTGCTGATGCGCGAGGACGTCGACCAGATGGAAATCCACCGTCGCGGGCGCGGTGGTCCGCCCGAGGGGAAGATGGCGAAGCGGCTGATCGGACTGCGGCTCGACGAGCCGGAGCGGCCGGTCGGCGTGGCTCACGTCGCCGGGTTGGGCACCAGTCGTTGCGCGATGGCCTTCGCGCCGGAGGGGAAGGTCGCGATCGTGGACTCGGACTCGAAGGTGTGGATGCAGAGCACCGAGGGCAGTCCGTTCCAGCCGCGCCTGCCGTTCAAGTCCGAGGGTGGCGTCCTGACGGGTGGCATCTCGCGGGTGCGCAGCTTCGGCGCCGAACTGATCGCGTGCACCAGATCGCGGCAGATGCTGGTGCGCAGGGGCCGGGGACTGGCAGTGCCTCGGTGATCCGATCCCGGATCCCGGCGATCGCGCGATGAGCTTCGAGGACTTCGATCGCTTCGCCGCCGATGACGTGTATGCGGTCGGCGCGCCCGGCGACGTCTGGCACTTCAACGGCGCCGTCTGGCGTCGATGCCGCTTCCCCAACGATTGGGGCTTGAGCGCGGTGTGCTGCGGCGGGGACGGGAATGTCTACATCGCCGCAGGGCACACGATCTTCCGGGGCCGGGGGATCGCTGGGAGCGGCTGCGCACGCGCGGCACGATCGCGCTGCCGATCCAGGACCTCGTCTGGTACGAGGACCGGCTGTGGGCCGCGACGCACGTCGGCCTGTTCGTTCTTGACGGCGATACGCTGAGGAAGGCTGACGAGGTTCCCAATCAGATCTACGGACATCACCTCGCCGTGCGCGACGGCGTGATGCTGATGGGCAGCCCGTACGGCGCCGCGTTCCGACGCGACGGCGAGTGGACGCAGATCTTCAGCCAATACGACACGCGGACCTGGTACGCGGAGAACAAGGACCAGGCGTGGAAGCCGGTGTTCAAGCCAGCGTCTTGACCGGGACCTGTTGCGGCAGCATCGAGCTGCCGATGTCGCGGATCTCCAAGCTCGGCCCTTCGCGTCGCAACGTACGCACCGGTTAACCTGTCTTTCACGGCAACCTCATCCAGGTGAATGACATGGCGCTGAGCCTGCACTTCCATCCGCTCTCCTCGTTCTGCCACAAGGCGCTGATCGCGTTGAACGAGCTGGACATCGACGTCGAGCGACGTTTCCTCAACCTCGGCGATCCGGCGCAGCGGGAGGCGTTCCTCGCCCTCTGGCCGACCGGGAAGATGCCGTTGCTGGTCGACGGCGACCGCGTGGTGCCGGAGACCAGCGTGATCATCGAGTACCTCGCGAAGCGGTACGGGCGGCCGGATCAGCAGTTGGTGCCGACGGACGAGGACGCGGCGCTGGAGGTGAGGCTGATGGACCGGCTGCTCGATCTCTACGTGATGCTGCCGATGCAGGCGATCGTCGGGGACCGGCTGCGCGCCGAGGCGGACCGCGATCCGATCGCGGTGGACAAGGCGCGCGAGACGCTGGCGATGGCCTATGGGATGCTCGACAAGCGTCTCGCCGATCGCGAGTGGGCCGCGGGCGAGCACTTCAGCATGGCCGATTGCGCGGCGGCGCCGTCGCTGTTCTATGCGGCGACGCTGGTACCGTTCGGGGAGTCGCAGCAGCGGCTCGCGGCGTACTACGCGCGGTTGATGCAACGCCCTTCGGTCGTACGCACGCTCGACGAGGCGAGGCCGTTCTTCAAGTTCTATCCGTATCGGGAAGTGTTGCCGGCGGAATACGCCCCTGCGGACTGAATCACGAGGGATCCTCGTGTGACTCGTGTGGACTGATCGTCAGTCTTCGATCCACCGCAATGCCGGCTCCGCGATCGCCACCTGCACCGCGCTGCCGGGTGCGAGTTCCTCGTCCTCGTGCCGACGCCACAGCGTCAAGGTCTGGCCTCCCGGCCCTGCCAGCTCGCAGGCCACGCGCTGCTGTCCCGGGTAACTCGCCCGCAGCCTCGCGGTGAAGCGGAGGCCCTCGCAGGCGGCCTCTGGGCTGCGGCTGTCGTCCAGCACCAGGGCCTCCACCGGCGCGATCCAGTGCCCGCTCTCCCGATGCCACGCGCCTTCCAGCGTCTTCGCCTCCAGCCGGTTGAAGATGCCGAGGAAGTCCGCCACCCGGCGGTTCGCCGGCGCCCGTCGCAGCTCCCGCGGCGACGCGCATTGCGCGATGACGCCGTCGAACATGACCGCCACGCGGTCGGCGATCTCGAAGGCTTCCTCGCGGTCGTGCGTGACGATCACACAGCTCTGGCCGAGCTCGCGCTGGAGCTGCCGGAACTGCCGTCGCAGCGGCAGCCGGAAGTGCTCGTCGAGCGCGGAGAACGGCTCGTCCATCAGCAGCAGCATCGGCCGCGTGGCCAGCGCGCGTGCGAGCGCCACGCGCTGCCGCTGACCGCCCGACAGTGCCTGGGGCAGCCGGTCCGCCAGCGCGCGCAGGTCGATCAGATCCAGCAACTCGTCTGCCCGCGTGTCGGCGAGTGCCGCTTCCTCACCCCGCGCGAGCGGGCCGAAGCGGATGTTCTCGCGCACCGACAGGTTGGGGAACAGGGCGTAGTGCTGGAACACCATGCCGATGTCGCGCTGCTGCGGCGGCAACGACTGCACGTACTGGCCCGCCATCGCGATGGACCCGCGGTCCAGTCGCTGCAACCCGGCGATCGAGCGCAGCAGCGTCGTCTTGCCGCAGCCCGAGGCGCCCAGCAGTGCGACGACCTCGCCGCGCGCCAGTGCCAGGTCGACGCCGCGCAGGACCGGGCGCCCGCCGAGCGCGAGCTCCGCGCCGCGGACCGCGAGTTGCGCCGGCAGGTCGGCATCGATGGAGAGCGAAGGAGCGGTCGAGGTCATCGCACGGAAGTCTTTGAAGTGAGGCGGGAGCGCGAGGTCGTCGCGATGCGTGTGCTCATCGGCCCTGCGCTCCTGACGTCCAGCGGCGGGTGAGCGCGGCGACCGCCGCGACCACCGCGCCGACGCCGGCGAAGGCCAGCACCATCAGCGCCGCCGCCTGGTGGCCGTTGGCGTTGCGCAGGCTGTTCATCAGCGGTTGCAGCAGCTCCAGCTGTCCGCCCAGCAGCAGGTTGGCGATCGCGAATTCCATGGCCGCCGTGACCCACGCGAGCAGGAACGCGGCGAGCAGCGCCGATGCGAGCATCGGCAGCAGCACCCGGCGCACCGTGTGGCCGTCGCTGGCGCCGAGCGTGCGGCCCGCCTCGATCAGCGAGGCCGCGTTCAGCTGCGCGAGTGCCGATTGGAGCGTCTTGTGGATCAGCGGGAACAGCGTCGGCGCGACCACCGCGACGTAGACCAGCGGCAGCGGCAACCAGCGACCCCAGCGCCCGACGAAGAGCTCCAGCGCGCTGATCGCGATCACCACCGGTGCGATCGCAAAGGGCAGCAGCGCCATCAGGTCCAAGGTGCGCTGGAGCATCGGCGCCAGATAGTGCCTGTCGAGCTGCGACGCGATGGCAGCGGGGATCGTCGCCATCGCACCGCAGACCAGCGCCAGACAGGCGCTCGCCAGCGCTAGCAGCGTCGTGCGCAGCACCGCCGCCTGGACGCGTGGATCGAGCACCGCCTCGGCCATCCAGCGCAAGGTCGGACCCTCCGGCCACCAGTGGCGATCCCAACGCTCGGTCAGGCCGTACAGCAGCAGCGCCAGCATCGGGACCAGCACGACGCTCAGCAGCGCCGCCAGCGCGAGCACGGAGAGCGTCGGCCGGCTGGCGATCGACCGCGACGGGGCGGTGGCAGTCCTGGCGCCGTTCATGCCTTCCCCTGGCGAAGCCGTGCGGCGAACCAGCGCGTCAGGCCGATGACCGTCGCCAGCATCGCGAAGAGCACCAGGGCCAGCAGCGCCGACAGCTCGGGCTGCGCAAAGATGTCACCGCTGACCAGTGCGGCGATGCGGACGGCCAGCACGTGCGCCGCCGTCCCGCTCAGCGCGAACGGCGTCGCGAACGCCGCGGCCGCGTTGGCGAAGAGCAGGCCGAAGACCTCCACCAGGCTGGGCAGCATCAGTGGCAGGCCGACGCGGCGCCAGTACAGCAGCGGACCGGCGCCCAGCGTGGCCGCGGCGTCCTGGAGCGAGGCATCCAGCATCGTCACGGGCGCCATGAGCAGCAGGGCCGCGAGCGGCGCCTGGAAGCACACGTACGCGAGCAGCAGACCGCCCAGACCCTGCAGGTCCACCCATGGCGGCAGGCCCATCGACTGCATCGACACGGACACCACGCCCTGCGCGCCGAAGAGCAGCAGCAGCGCCACGGCCAGCGGCACGCCCGAGAAGTTCGCCCCCAGGCTCGCCAGCAGCGTCACCGGCTGCGCCAGTCTGGGCAGGCGCCGCAGCGCGATCGCCGCGCCGAGGCCGATCGCCAGACCGATGAGCGCCGACAAGGCGCTCAACCACAGCGTGTTCCAGGCGGCTTCGAGGTAGTAGCCATCCGCAGTCAGCTCGCCCAGCGCGCAGTCGCCGCCGTGCCCGATGCAGGCGCCAAGCACCGACACTGCGCGCCAGCCGAAGGGCAGGACGAGCGCCACGCCCGTGAGCACGAGCAGCGGCCGCGATTGCCTCCAGGCATTGCTCGCGTTCAACGGCATGCGGCGGCATCTCCCGTGCCTTCGACACCCAGTCGAGTGAGGATCCAACCCGCGATGTCCGTCTGCCGCTCCGGCAGCGCCAGACCCACCGCGCCATCGTGCGGCACCCAGACCAGCGGGACTTCGCGCTCCACCGGCAGCGGGCCGCCGTGCATGCGGTCGGCGTTCATGCCGTGGTCGCTGGTCAGCAGCAGGTCGAAGCCGTCGGCGTGCCAGCGCGGCAGCAGCTGCGCGAGCAGCATGTCGAGCTTGCGCGCGCTCATCGCGTACTGGGTCGATTCACCGCCGTGCACATGGCCCGCCAGGTCCGGTCCCATCGGATGGATGAACAGCAGCGACGGTCCGGGCACGGGCAGGTGCGCACGGCGCAGCGCTTCGGCGTCGGCGAGCAGGTGGCTGTCGGGGTAGTCGTCCTCCCAGTACCAGCGCGCCGCCTGGATCCCGCAGCCCGCCGGCACCGCGTCGCGATGGCGCAGCGGATCGAAGACCTCGCCGGCCAGCAGCTCGTAGAACCAGTGATACGCGGCGATCGCGGCCGGGACGCCTTGCGCGTCCAGCTGCTGGAACAGGTGGTGCGAGAGCGGCTGACCGGCCTGGTCATTGCCGAGGATGCCGTGCGCCAAGGGCGGCTCGCCGTTGATCACCGTCGCGTACAGCGGGCGCGACAGGCTTGGCAGCTCGCAGCGCAGCGAGCGCCATTGCGCGCGGCCCGCTTCGTTCAACGCCTGCAGGTAGCCCATGTAGTCGCGCGCGGTGTCGGCGCGCAGGCCGTCGGCCAGCAGCACGACGAGCTTGCGCGCGGGATCCGCCGCCTGCGCGATCGCGGCCGCTGCTTCGGCGGCGGCATCGATCGATGACGACGGGACCGGCAGGGAGGCCGGCGGCGCCGTGGCGATCGATGGGGTCGCCGCCGCGGCAGGAGGCGTCGTGCCGCTCGTCGGGGCGCCGGGAAACGGCGGAGGCAGAGGACCGGTGCCCGGGTTCATCGCGCGGCCCCCAGCACCTCGCGCTGCCACGCGCGCGGCAGCTTCTTGACCTCTTCGGTCCAGACGGCCGGCTTCAGCGCACGTGCCTTCGCGTACTGCGCCTCGGGCACCAGCAGCGCCTTCAGGTCCGCCGGCAGCGGCAGCTGCGCGATGCGGATCGGCCGCGCGTGGCCGCGCGCCAGGTTCATCTGGCCGGCGTCGCTGAAGATGTACTCCCGCGCCAGCATCGCCGCGTTCGGACGCTGCGACCAGCGGTTGAGGATGGTCGTGTAGCCGCTGGTGATCGAGCCGTCGGACGGGATCAGGACCTCGTAGTCCGCCGCGTTCGGCAGCTTCGCGCGATAGGACAGCGCGTTGAAGTCCCACAGCAGGAAGACGTCGGCCTCGGCGCGCTCCATCAGCGCGGGCGTCGCGTTGGTGCCGATCAGCCGCTTGTCCCTGGCGATCTGCGCGAACGCGGCCAGCGCCGGCTGCAGCCTGGTCTCGTCGCCGCCCAGCGCCACCGCCGCCGCGAGCACCGCCGCGTTGGACTGCGCCGCGCGGCCGACCTCGCCGATCATCACGCGCGCCTTGGACGCGAACAGCGCCTGCCAGCTCCGCGGCACGTCCTTGAGCCGCTTGCGGTTGACCGCGAACGCGATCGTGCCGGTGTAGGCGAGCGCCCAGTGGCCCTCGGCGTCCTTGGCCCAGTCCGGCACCTGCGCCCAGGTCGTCGGCTTGTACGGCTGCGTGATGCCGCGCGCCTTCGCGATCGCGCCGAACTCGAAGCCGACGTCGCCGAGGTCCGCGCTCGCGTTGGATTTCTCGGCCTCGATCTTGGCGATCTCCTCGGCGCTGCTCATGTCGGTGTCGACATGCGCCAGGCCGTAGAGCCGCTGCAGGTCGGCCCAGGTCGCGCGCCAGTTGGCCCAGTCGTCGGGCATGCCCAGGCTGTTCACGCGGCCCTCCTTGCGCGCGGCCGTCATCAGCGCGTCCAGCGCGGCGGAGGCCGGCTGACCCCCTTGTGCATGGGCGCCAAACGCAAAAAGCCCGAACGAGGCGGGCAGGAGGGTGGGCAGGGTGGCGGGCACCAGGGCCGGCAGCGAAGCGGGCAGGGTCCGCAGCAGGCTGCGTCGAGACAAGGTCATGCGGTCTTCTCCTTGGCCGGGAAGCGCAGGTCCGACAGCGTCAGTTCCTTCGTCACCTTGGCCTTTCCATTCACGTCGCACAGCGCGAAGCGCAGGCGGAGATCATCCTCCCCTTCGGTGACAGGCTCGACATCGAGCAGGCCGAAGTTCAATTCCGCCATCACCGCCGAGCGCCGGTGGCGGTTGGGCGTCGGGATGTCCCAGACCTCGGTCAGGCCGCTGGCGGTCGCGTCCCACAGCGGATAGCCGCCGGCGACGTCCACGCTGGAGAGCTCCGCGTAATGCATGTCGCCGCTCAGGAAGACGACGCCTTCCGCGCGCGTCGTGCGGATCAGCTCGACCAGCCGATCGCGTTCCCGCGGGAAGTTGGCCCAGCCTTCCCAGCCGCTGCCGTCCGCCGCGAACTGCACGCTGGAGCCGATCAGCCGCACGTCCGCCGGCACGCGCAGCTGCGCCTCGAGCCAGGTCCATTGCGCCTCGCCGAGCAGCGTCGCCTCGGGCCGCGCGTCGGGCACGTACCAGCCCGTCATCGGCTGGCCGCTGAGCTTGGCCCGCAGCACCATCGCCGCATAGCTCGACTTCAGCGACGGATCCGCCGTCAGCATCGTGCGGTTGAAGCGCAGGTCCGGCAGGATCACCTGGATGCGCTTGCCCAGCGCTTCGAAGACATAGCTCTGGTAGATGCCGTCCGCGCTCCGGCGCGGCGAGTCCGCCGGCTCGTTCCACGCGTCGCAGAACAGCTGCTGCGAGAGCTGCTTCAGCGGGTAGTCCGCGCCTTCGTCGTCGTCGCCGAAATCGTGGTCGTCCCAGATCGCGACGTGACGGGTCGAGCGCCGGAACGCCTGCAGCGGCTCGACCGCCATGAACTCGGCATAGCGCTGGCGCAGCGTGGCCTCGTCGCGGGCGTCGGCGTACAGGTTGTCGCCGAGGAAGACGAACAGGTCCGGCTTCGCCGCCCCGATCGCGCGCCAGATCGGCTGCGGCTTGGACTGCTTCGCGCAGGAGCCGAAGGCGACGCGGAAGCGCCGGGGCGCCGCTGCCTCGACCTCCGCGGCTGCCGGATCCGACGTGGCGCAGCCTGCCAGCGGCGTCGCCAAGGATCCCGCGATCGGCCCCGCCAGCGAACCCGCCAGCAGCTGACGGCGCGTCAGCCGGGCGCCCGTCTGCACGGTTCCCTCTGCGGGGCCCTTCACGTCATCGACGTCCCCGGCCATGGCCTCAGAACTTCCCGGTCAGCGTCACGTAGAACTGACGGGGCGCGCCCGGCAGCAGCGTCGCGGCGGAGCCGGTCGGATCGCTGTTCACGAAGCCGTTCGAGCCGATCGTCGAGATGTAGTGCTTGTCGAACAGGTTGTTCACGCTGCCCTGCAGGCTCACTTCGCGCAGCATCGACACGTTCTTCAGCTTGTAGCCGGCGCTGAGGTTCACCAGCGTGCGGTCCGGGACCGAGGCGTCGTTGGTGTACGAGTAGTAGCGCTTGGACATGTAGTCCACGCCGAGGGTGCCGAACAGCGCGCCGTCGTCATAGGTCAGCTGCGACTTGACCATCGTGTCGGGGGCGTCGGCGACGCGCTTGCCGCGGGTCGCCGTCAGCGCGCCGTTGATGACGACGTCGTCGCGGTAGGTCGACTTGGACAGGCTCACGCTGTTGTACCAGGAGAGCGTCGGGGCCAGGCGGAAGGACAGCGCCGCTTCCAGGCCGGTGGCGCGCACGTCGCCGACGTTGGCCAGGATCAGGGCCGCGCCCTGGATGCCGGACCCCGGCTGCACGCCCAGCAGGCGGTCCTTGAAGTTGACGAGGTAGGCGCTGACCGAGCCCTCATAGCCGCGGCCGCTGGTCCGCCAGCCGGCCTCGAAGGTGTCCGAGGTCTCGGGCTTGAGCTTGCCCTTGATCTCGGCGAAGCCGGCGACGTCCGTCGCGAACGGGGCGATGCCGGTGGCCGAGCCCTGGTAGGCGCGCATGTTGCGCGCGACCGTGCCGTAGAGCTCGTTGTTGGCCGACAGGCGGTAGTTGATGCCCAGCTGCGGCAGGAAGCCCTTGTCCGCCTTGATCGATCCGGAGGGCAAGGTGCCGCCGGCCGTGCGCTCGGCGTCGAGCTTGACGTTCAGCGACTTGAACCCGGCGCCCACGGTCAGGTCCTTGGTCACCGACCAGGTGTCCGACACCGAGAGCTGCGTGGTCTTCGTGTTGAAGGCCATCTGCCAGTCCGTGCGGAAGGGGTTGCTGGGGAAGCGGTAGACGTCGAAGCTGGACGAGGCGGCGTAGTAGCGGCGAGCCTGGTCGAAGTCGTTGTCCTCGAACCAGACGCCGGCCTTGATCAGGTGATCGCCCAGCTCGAACTCGGCGTTGGAGACCACGCCGCCGCGGTGGAGGTCGTACTCGGTCGACCGCACCGAGATCGGCGTGGCGTCCGGCGAGGCCACATACGGCGTGAACCACAGGCCGATGCCCTTGTTGTGGTGGTAGTAGGCCGTGGTCTTCCAGGTGACGCCGGGGGCCAGCCGCAGGTCGGCGGAAACGCCGGCCAGTTCGTCGTTGCGCAGGCCGGCACCGGCGTAGTACTGGTCATCGCAGGCGGCGACGTAGGTCGTGCCCTTGTTGCCGCACAGGGTGTTGGCGGCGTTCACCGCGGCGTTCCAGTCGGGGTAGAAGTTGTCGAGCTTGTCGCCCTTGCGCTTGATCAGGTCCAGCGACAGATCCTGGTAGTCCACTTCCTTGCGGCGCGAGGTGTTGACGAAGGCCGACAGGCGGCTGTCACCGATCGCCTTGGTCCACTTCAGGTTCCATTGCTCCTGCTTCTGCTTGCCGTCGCCCTTCCACTTGTCGGCATCCTGGTTGGTGTAGCTGACGTAGAAGTCGCCCAGCACCGTGCGACCGCTGTCCACGCGCAGGAAAGTGCGGGTGGCGGAATCGCTGCCCAGGGTCTGCGAGACGCGGAAACCGAACTTGTCCAGCGGATCGCTCGAATAGAACTGCAGCGTGCCGCCGAGGTTGCTCGACGAGGCCGCTTCCAGCGCGCCGGCGCCCTGCGACAGCGACGCGCGGCCGACGTTCTCGCTCGAGATCGCGCGGCTGATGTGCAGGCCGTTGAAGTTGCCGTAGGACATGTCGCCCAGCGGCACGTCGTCGAGCGTGAAGCCGAGCTGGTTCTGCGAGAAGCCGCGCACGGTGAAGCGGGTCGACCACTCGTAGTTGCCCAGGCCGTCGGCGGACTGGAAGTTCACGCCGGGCAGGCGGGCGACGGTCGCCAGCGGGCTGCTGCCGGCCAGGGCGTTGTCGAACTCGGTCTGGCTCAGGCTCTGCACCGAGCGCAGCTGGCCGCGGCCGACGGAAACGGTGACGCGCTCGAGCTCCGAGCGCTCCGAGCGCTCCGACGAGGATGACGACGAGGTGGCGGCGCCGGTGTCGGCGGACCTGGCCGCGTCGGTGGATTGCGCGGCGGCGGGGAAGACGTAGGCCAGGCTCAGGGCCAGGACCAGGGCGGTGGGCATCGGGTGCTTCATGGTGGGGACTCGGTGCGTTGAGGTGTCGGGGAGACGTCGGAAGACAGTCGGTTTGACTAACGAACGGACCGCACTGTCACAACCGTCCACGACAAGACAACGACAAACACGAAAAACCACAGCCGGCTTCGCGCGGGATGCTGGATATCCACAACATCACAAATAAATCCTCAAACTGTCATGAAGACGCTGCGCGGGTTTGGGTGAATGCGAGGTCCATGCAGGGAGAACAAGCGATCCATGTGGTCCCAGGAACGACACGACAAAATCCTCTTGCTGCTGCGGGAGCGGCATCGCCTCACGACCGACGAGGCGGCGCGCGAGCTCGGCGTGTCGCGCGAGACGGTGCGGCGCGACCTGATCGAGCTGGAGCAGGGCGGCAAGCTCGCCCGCGTGCACGGCGGCGCGGTGCAGTCGGAGGTGCCGGCCGAGGCGAGTTATGCGGAGCGCGCGCAGTCGCGGCGGCGGCAGAAGCAGGCGATCGCGCGCCAGGCGCTCACCCTGGTCAGGCCGGGGATGAGCCTGTTCATCGATGCGGGGTCGACGACGCATGCGCTGGCGCAGGCCTTGGCCCAGGCGCAGGAACTGCGGGTGATCACGAACTCGGTCGCGGTGTGCGACGCGATGGCGGGGCGCCAGGGGCACGAGCTGCTGATGCTCGGCGGGGCTTATGTACCGGAGAC
The DNA here is from genome assembly GCF_050632145.1 of Roseateles chitinivorans. Taxonomy (GTDB): domain Bacteria; phylum Pseudomonadota; class Gammaproteobacteria; order Burkholderiales; family Burkholderiaceae_C; genus Roseateles; species Roseateles chitinivorans_B. The sequence goes on along the minus strand of NZ_CP192577.1, from coordinate 919,511 downwards.
CTCGGGCACCTTCGGCGAATTCACCGTCGCGGAGATCTCGCGGCATCGCGTCGACGTCGCGCTGATTTCGCCGACCGCGCTCGATGCGCGGCAGGGCGCGTCAAGCTACCTGTGGGCGGAGGTGGCGGTGGCGCAGGCCATGCTGGCAAGGGCGCGGCAGCGCGTGCTGCTCGCGGATTCGAGCAAGCTGGGGCAGGGCAGCCGGATGCAGGTCTGCGATTGCGCCGACATCGACGTGCTGGTCACCGACAACGAAGCCGATCCGCAGGAACTGGATCGGCTCACCCGCGCCGGGGTGGCGCAGGTGATGTTCTGATCAGAACAGCGCCATGCTCAGCTTGCGGCGGTACTGGTCGACCAGCGGGTCGGCCGGGGCCACGGTGCTGTGGCCGGACAGCTGCAGGCCGCCGGCCTGCGGCGCGCCCGCGCCGTGGCCATGCGCCGGCTGGACGGGTTTCGTCATGATCTCGAGGATCGCGACGTAGGTCTTGCGCGCGAGCTGGTCGTTCCAGGTCTTGTCACGCATGATGATCTCGAGGAGCTCCTCCATCGCGCCGGTGAAGTCGCGGCCCGCGAAGAGCCCCTGCGCCAGCGCGTAGCGCGCATCGAAGTCGCGCTTGTTGGCGGCGATCGCCGCCTGCAGCGCGGCCGGGTCCAGTCCTTGCTCGGCACGGTCCGCGGCGGCGATCCACGCGGCCAGCGCCTGGAACCGCGCATGCGGCGTGATCGTGTCCGCCGCCTGGTGCGCCACCGGCGCGAAGGCCGCCTTGGCATGTTCCAGCTGGTCGTCCTCCAGCAGCGCGCGGATCAGGTCGAAGCGCGCCACCTCGTTGTTCGGATCGGCCTGCACCGCCGCCTGCAGCTTCTGCAGCGCGCCGTCGGCATCGCCTTCCTCAAGCAGCGCCTGCGCCTCGGCCAGGTCCTCCTCGGCCTCGAGCGCCTCGCCGGTCGGCACGTGACGGTCCAGGAACTCGCGGATCTGCGCCTCCGGGATCGCGCCGACGAAACCGTCGACCGGCTGCCCGCCGACGAACATCACGCAGAACGGGATCGAGCGCACGCCGAAGGCCTGGCTCAGCTGCGTGGCGATCTCCGGCTGGTCGTCGCTGTTGAGCTTGGTCAGCTTCCAGCGGCCCGCATAGGCCACCTCCAGCTTCTCCAGCATCGGCCCCAGCGTGCGGCAGGGACCGCACCAGGGCGCCCAGATGTCCAGCAGCACCGGCTGCTGCATGGAGGCCTGCAGGAGGTCCGCTTCGAAGTTTTGGAGGGTGATGTCGGTCATGGTGGGGAGCGGTCGGAAGCCGGGGCGCAGTCGAGCCGGACGGCAAGAACTGCACCTGAGGCTCCCCGCCTACAATTCAAGGTTTCACGATTTGACAATCGAGGACCGACCCGTGAGCAGCGCCACCACTCCCGACATCTCCCCCGTCATCGGCGTGGTGATGGGCTCCAGCAGTGACTGGGAGACCATGAAGCACGCCGCCGACATTCTCACCGAGTTCGGCGTGCCGTTCGAGGCACGGGTCGTTTCGGCCCACCGCATGCCCGACGAGATGTTCGCCTACGCCGAGCAGGCCGAAGGTCGCGGGCTGCGGGCGATCATCGCCGGCGCCGGCGGCGCCGCCCACCTGCCCGGCATGCTGGCCGCCAAGACCCTCGTGCCGGTGCTCGGCGTGCCGGTCGCCAGCCGCCATCTGCAGGGCGTCGATTCGCTGCACTCGATCGTGCAGATGCCCAAGGGCATCCCCGTGGCGACCTTCGCGATCGGCACCGCCGGCGCGGGCAACGCCGCGCTGTTCGCCGTGGCCGTGCTGGCCCGCGACAACCCGGACCTGCGCGCGAAGCTCGACGCCTTCCGCAAGCGCCAGACCGCCGCCGCCACCGCGATGACCGAGGAGCTGCGCTGATGCCGCTGCTGCCGGGTGACGCGACGCTGGGCGTGCTGGGAGGCGGCCAGCTCGGCCGCATGTTCGTCCATGCCGCGCAGGCGCTGGGCTATCGCTGCGTGGTGCTGGACCCGGATGCGTCCAGTCCTGCCGGCGCGGTCGCCCAGGAGCACCTGAAGGCCGATTACCTGGACCCGGCGGCGCTCGACGACCTCGCCCGCCGCTGCGACGCCGTCACCACCGAATTCGAGAACGTGCCCGCCCGGGCGCTGGAGCATCTGGCGCGGGTGCGCGTCGTCGCGCCCGGCGCGTCCGCCGTGGCGGTCTGCCAGGACCGCGCCCGCGAGAAGGCCCACTTCGACGCCAGCGGCGTGCCGTGCGCGCCGTACGCGGTGCTGCGCCATGGCGCCGATGCGGCCGCCGACCTGGCTGCCGTGCCCGACGCGCTGCTGCCCGGCATCCTCAAGACCGCCCGCCTCGGTTACGACGGCAAGGGCCAGCGTCGCGTCGCCGATCGCGCGCAGCTCGTCGCGGCCTTCGATGAGCTGGGGCGCGTCGACTGCGTGCTCGAGCAGATGCTGCCGCTGGCGCTGGAGCTGAGCGTGCTGGTCGTGCGCGGTGCCGACGGCGAGGTCGTGACCTTCCCGGTCCAGCAGAACCTGCACCGCGACGGCATCCTGGCCGTCACCGAGGTGCCCGCGCCGGACGTCGACGAGGCGCTGCAGGCGCAGGCGCGCCGCTCGGCCGCCGCGATCGCGACCGGCATGGGCTACGTCGGCGTGCTGTGCGTCGAGTTCTTCGTGCTGAAGGACGGCCGCCTGGTCGTCAACGAGATGGCGCCGCGTCCGCACAACTCGGGCCACTACACGATGAACGCCTGCGACGTCTCGCAGTTCGAGATGCAGGTCCGCGCGATGGCCGGCCTGCCCTTGCGCGAGCCGCGCCTGCATTCGCCGGTGGTGATGCTGAACCTGCTGGGCGACCTGTGGTTCGACGCGGACGGCCGGGAACGGACGCCCGACTGGGCGGGCGTGCTGGCGCTGCCGGGCGCCGAGCTGCACCTGTACGGCAAGGCGCAGGCGCGCCATGGGCGCAAGATGGGTCACCTGAACGTGATCGGCGCCACCGCCGAGGACGCCCGCGCCAGCGCTCGCCGCGCCTGCGTGCTCCTCGGCCTGCCGGACGCGTGGTGACGCCGTGGTGACGGGGTCCGGCGCCATGGTGCTCGACGGCCTTTCCCCCGACGCCTCGCCCGACGCGGTGCGCGCCACCGCGCGCGTGCTGGCCGCAGGGGACCTGGCCGGCGTGCCGACCGAGACGGTCTACGGCCTGGCGGCGCGCGCCGACCGGGACGGGGCCGTCGCGAAGATCTTCGCCGCCAAGGGGCGGCCGAGCGACCACCCGCTCATCGTGCACGTGCTCGACGAGCAGGGCGCCCGCGTCTTCGGGCAAGACCTGTCTCCCGTCGCCCACCGGCTGATCGAGGCCTTCTGGCCCGGCCCGCTGACGCTGATCGTCCGGCGCGTGCCGGGCATCGCCGCCGCCGCCGCCGGCGGCCAGGACACGGTGGGCCTGCGCTGCCCGTCGCATCCGGTCTTCCGCGCGCTGATGGCCGAGTGCCGCGCCCTCGGCGTCGAGGGCCTGGCCGCACCGAGCGCCAACCGCTTCGGCCGCGTCAGCCCGACCACCGCCGCGCATGTCGCCGACGAGTTCGACCCCGGCCTGACCGTGCTGGACGGCGGTCCCTGCGATGTCGGCATCGAGTCGACGATCGTCGACGTCAGCCGCGGCGGCCTGGTGCTGCTGCGACCCGGCGTCCTGACGCCGGAACAGCTGGAAGCCGCGGCGGGCCTCGCTTTACAAGCGCCCGATGCCCGGGCGCCGCGCGCGTCGGGCACACTGGCGGCGCATTACGCGCCGCGGGCCACGGTCCGGCTGATGGCCCCGGAAGCGTTACGCGCCGCGCTGGCGGGCGACCTTCCGGCGGGGCTGGCGGTATATTCCCGCACGTCCTTCGACGGGACGGGCGCTCCCGCGCTGCACCGGGCCATGCCGGCCCAGGCGCGCGCGGCGGCGCGGCAGCTGTTTGCCGTCCTGCGCGAGCTGGACGCGGCCGGCGCGACGGAGATCTGGATCGAGGCGCCCCCGCAAGAGGCCGCCTGGGATGGGGTGCGGGACCGCTTGTCCCGCGCGGCGGCGGCCTTTGCGCCCCGCTGAGTTTTCGAGATTTGGAGAGTTCATGAAGAGTGTGAAGCGCCACCTGGCCGTGCTGCTGGGTGCGACCGCGTTGCTGGCCGCCTGTGGCGGCGGCGGCGAGCAGATCGACCCGTTCCGTCCGACGCGCGCCCTCGCCTTCGGCGACGAGTCGAGCGTCATCCGCAGCGATGGCACCAAGTACACGATCAACGGCGTCGACTCGACCACCTCGGCCGTGACCTGCGGCCTGAATCCGGTCTGGACGCAGCAGCTCGCGGGGCACTTCGGCCTCGTGTTCGGCGAGTGCAACCCGGACAAGCTGGCCACGCCGACCGCGCGCATGTATGCCGCCGCCGGGGCCAAGGTCGCCGACGTGGCCGCGCAGATCGACCGCCAGTTCGCGCTCGACGGCTTCAATCCGAAGGACCTGGTCACCATCCTGGCCGGCGCCAACGACGTGCTCGAGCTGTACGCGCAGTTCCCCGCGCAGGACGCCGCCACGCTGGGCAACGCGGCGCAGGCGCGCGGCGAGGCGCTGGGCGCGCAGGTCAACCGCATCGTCGACGCCAACGGCCGCATCATCCTGTCCACCGTGCAGGACCTGGGCCTGTCGCCGTTCGCGATCAAGGAGAAGGCCGCCCACGCCGACACCGACCGTGTCGCGCTGCTGTCGGAACTGTCGCGCCGCTTCAACGCCGGCATGCGCCTGAAGATCCGCAACGACGGCCATTACATCGGCCTCATCCTGACCGATGAACTGATGGGCACGATGAGCCGTTACCCGACGCTGTACGGCGCGACCAACTCGACCGAGGGCGCCTGCCTGGCGACCTCGCTGCCGCCGGTCTGCACCGACAAGACGCTGGTGGCCAACGCCACCTCGGGCACGCACATGTGGGCCAGCGACCTGCTGGTCTCGCCGGTGATGCACACCAACATGGCCAACCAGGCCATCAACCGGGCGTCGAACAACCCGTTCTGAAGACGATCTTTCCGCGCGCATCGCGCGCGCGTCGATGACAGGAGTGTTGCAGCCGCGCCTCGCAGGGGTCAGGTTGTGCGTCCGTCGTCCCCCCGACCCTGGCATGCTGTGGCTTGTCAGGGTTTTCCTTTGTAAGCGCCGCCGGACGTGCGCTTAAAGTGATCCCTGAGAAAAACGAACGACCGTTCGATTTAGCGCCGACCGCCATCGCCGGGACGGTGCAGACGACGGAGACAACCCCTGGAGAAGTCCGAATGAACAGCCAATTCAAACTGGCCAGCCTGACCCTGGCCGCCGTGGCCATGCTGAGCGCCTGCGGCGGCGGCAGCAGTCCCGCGAGCGACGATCCCCCGCCGGCGCGTGGGTCGCTGCAACTGGGCATCGTCGCCTCGACCACGCCCGTGACCAAGGCGCTGATCGACGCGGGCACCGCCGCCAAGGGCATCGGCGCGCTCGCCGGCGCGGCGCAGTGCGACGTCGAGATCCGCTACGTCTACTACGCGACGCGTGATCCCCAGGGTTCCGTCGCCATGGCGTCGTCCGCGGTCTTCGTGCCCAGCGGCTCCGGCGCGGCGTGCAGCGGCAACCGTCCCGTGGTGCTGTACGCCCACGGCACGACGACCGAGCAGGGCTTCAACATGGCCCAGGTCGACAAGAACCCCGAAGGTTCGCTGGTGATGGCGTTCTACGCCGCGCAAGGCTTCATCGTCGTGGCGCCGAACTACCTCGGCTACGACCGTTCGGGCCTGCAGTACACGACCTACCTGAACGCCGAGCAGTCGGCCATCGAGATGGTCGACGCGCTGCGCGCCGCCAAGACCTACCTGAACGGCGACAGCGCCGTGAAGCCGTCGGCCAGGCTGCTGGTGGCGGGCTACTCGCAGGGCGGTCACGTGGCGATGGCGACGCAGAAGGTCATCGAGCGCGACTACGCGTCCGAGTTCACCGTCACCGCCGCCGCGCCGATGTCCGGTCCGTACAACCTGGTGGGCTTCAGCGACACGATCGTCAACACCGGCCCGGTCAACGCCGGCGCGACGCTGTTCCTGCCGCTGATGCTGACCAGCTACCAGAAGGCCTACGGCAACATCTACTCGGCCCCGACGGACGTGTACGCGTCGCAGTTCGCCGCGACCGCGGAAACGCTGTTCCCGTCGAAGCAGTCGATCAGCGACCTGATCGCCGCCGGCAAGCTGCCCGCCGACCCGACCTTCACCAACCTGTTCGGCACCGGCGGCCTGCTGAACCCGGCCTTCAAGACCGCGTACCCGAACTCCAACTTCCGCAAGGCGCTGCAGACCAACACGCTGCTGGGCTGGACGCCGAAGGCGCCGGTCGCGCTGTGCGGCGGTTCGGGTGACCCGACCGTCTACTTCACCAACACGCTCCAGGCGCAGGCCGACTTCGGCTCGCGCGGCAAGCTGTACCCGGCGTCCAACCTGGAAAGCTCGGCCTCGATGGCCTGGGCGGGTTCGACCACGGCCGCGACCATCGCGGGCGGTTTCGCGCAGGCCAAGGCGGCCACGTCCCAAGCGGCGGGTGGCGGTGCGGCCGGCGCGGCTGCGGTGCAGGGCGCCTATCACGGCACGCTGGTCCCGCCGTTCTGCAATGCGCTGGCACGCGGCTTCTTCCAATCGGTCCTGGCTGCTCAGCCGTAATCGCCGACGACCAGAACGGAGACATCATTCATGAAGAAGAACATCACCCTCATCCTGGCCGCCTCGCTGATGGCACTGGCGGGCGCCGCCCGCGCCGAGGAGCCGGCGGTCGGCACGCACACGGTCTACCTGGGCCTGGCGCACATCGACGTGAACAGCAAGGCCGCGCCGCTGGAAGGCGGCAGCCGCCAGTTCCCGGCGCCGGGCGCGCAGATCCGCGTCGGTGACGCGACCACCACGGGCTTCGGCTACACCTACCGCTTCCTGCCGAGCTGGAGCGGCGAGGTCGCGCTGGGCATCCCGCCGTCGCACAAGATCTACGGCAACGGCGTGCTCCGCAACGCCGGACAGATCGCGGTCGTGCGCCAGATGCCGCCGACGGTGTTCGTGAACTACCACCTCGGCGAATGGATCCCGAAGGTCCATCCCTTCGTCGGCGCGGGCGTGAACTACACCTACTTCGAGAAGAAGCGCAGCACGCCCACCGGCGACGCGATCAGCGGCGGCCCGACCCGCATCACGCTGGAGAACTCGTGGGGCCTCGCGGCCCACGCGGGCTTCACCGTGGCCTACACGAAGCAGTGGTCGCTGAACGCGACGGTCGCCTACGCGGACGTGCGCAGCAAGATGCGTTCGTTCACGACGACCAAGGACGGCGTGGAAGAGCTGCACACGGACATCAACTTCCGTCCGGTGGTGTACACGCTGTCGCTGGGTTACTCGTTCTGATCGGACTTCCGCTCGAACGGCTGACCGGACACGGGCGCCGCGGCGGCGGGGGATCTCCCCGCCCCGCGATGTCCCGGGCCACTACACTTGTCGCATGAGCGTGTTGCTGGCCCTCGATAGCTCGACCGAACACATGGCTCTGGCCCTCGTTGGCCAGGGCCATGCTGCTTTTGTGGACGCCGATGGCGGGGCGTTGGCCTCGCAGCGGCTGGTCCCCGACGTGATGGCGCTGCTGAAGCAGGCCGGCGTGACGCTGGCCGCCGTGGAGGCCGTCGGTTTCGGCCGTGGACCTGGCGCCTTCACGGGTCTGCGGACCGCCTGCTCGGTGGCGCAGGGCCTGGCGTTCGGCGCCGGCAAGCCGGTGCTGGCGCTGGACAGCCTGATGCTGGTCGCGGAGGACGCGCGACAGCAACTCGCCGCCGCGGGCGACGCGGCCTCATCGCTCGAGGTGTGGGTCGCCATGGACGCCCGCATGAACCAGATCTACCTGGGCCGCTATCGTTGGAACGGCACGCGCTGGTCCGCGATCGTCGAGCCGCTGCTGACCGACCTCGACCCGTTGCAGGCGCTGTGGCGCGAAGCACCGCCGACGATCGTCGCCGGCTCGGCCTTGAGCGCCTTTGCGCTCGACACCGGCACGGCCCGGCGCTTCCCCGTCACCGCTTCTGCGCGCGCGCGCTGGGCGCGCTCGCGCGGCAGGCCTTCGATGCGGGTCTCGCGGAAGATGCCGCGAATGCGTTGCCGCTGTACGTGCGCGACAAGGTCGCCCTCACGACGGCCGAGCGCGAAGCCGCCAAGGGAGCGATCACGAGATGAGCGCCCAACCCCGCGACCTGACGTGGCCGCCGTCGCTGCAGGCCCTGCAGCCGCTGCGTGCGCTGGACCTCGACGAGGTGATGGCCATCGAGGCCGTCTCCTACACCCATCCGTGGACGCGCGGCAATTTCATCGATTCGATGGCCGCCGGCTATGCCGGCTTCGTCCTGCGCGACGAGCAGGCCAGGCTCTGCGGCTACTTCCTGGCGATGCAGGTGATCGACGAGATGCACCTGCTCAACATCACCGTCACGCCGGAGCGGCAGGGGCAGGGACTGGCGCGCCGCATGCTCGACGCGCTGGGCCTGCTGTCGCGCGCGCGCGGCTGCCACCAGGTGTGGCTGGAGGTGCGCGAGAGCAACGTCCGCGCACGCCGGCTCTATGAGCGCTACGGCTTCGTGCAGAGCGGCCTTCGGCGCGGCTACTACCCCGGTACGGATGGCCGGGAGGACGCGATCCTGATGACGCTGCGCCTGATGGAGCCCGCCGCATGAGCTGGAACGATCGTCAACGCGCGATGCTGGAGGCGATGGGCCTCAAGCTGTGGACGCCGCCGTCCGGATCGCCCGATACCGAGACAGCGCCCGTCGCTGCCCCGGCACCGCGCGCGGTCACGCCCGGACGATCCGTCGAGCCTCCTGCAGCGCCGGCGATGCGCGCGCCGATGGCCGATGCGGACGTCGCGATCGCCGAGCCCGCGGCACCGCGCCGCGCGCCGGAGCCGGCGGCGAAGGCGCCGTCCGCCGCGCCGGCCGCACGCATTGCCGCGCCGGTCGCGGCGCCCGTGACCGCGGCGGCCGCCGCCGATGCCGCGCTCGTCCAGGCCCGTGGCCTGGCGCGCGAGGCCATCGCCCGTCTGGACTGGCCCGGCCTGCGCGACGAGGTCGCCTCCTGCCGTGCCTGCGGGCTCTGCGAATCGCGCAAGAACACGGTGTTCGGCGTCGGCAACGAGCGCGCGCACTGGATGGTCGTTGGCGAAGCGCCGGGCGAGCAGGAGGACCTGCAAGGCGAACCGTTCGTCGGCGCGGCCGGCAAGCTGCTGGACAGCATGCTGCGCGCGGTCGGCCTGGGTCGCGGCGAAGGCCCGCCCGAACGCCAGGTCTACATCGCCAACACGCTGAAGTGCCGTCCGCCGCGCAACCGCAACCCGGACCCGTCGGAACTCGCGCAGTGCGAGCCCTTCCTGCAGCGCCAGATCGACCTCATCCGGCCCCGCATCATCCTGGCGATGGGCCGCTTCGCGGTGCAGCAGCTGCTGCGCAGCCAGGAGCCGATCGGCCGGCTGCGAGGCCGCGTCCACCGCTACCAGGGTGTGCCTCTGGTCGTCACGTACCACCCGGCGTACCTGCTGCGCAACCTGCCGGACAAGGCCCGCGCGTGGGAGGACCTGTGTCTGGCGCTGAAGACGCTGGAGGAGTCGCCGCCGCGCGACGACGGGGCCACGCCCACCGGCATCGCGGGCGCCATGCCCGTCCTGCCCACGACGGCCGGGACGGACTGAATGAACGCGCCGGTGCCGCCTCCGCCGGCCACGCCGGCACCCTCGGCCGAAGATCAGGCCGCGCAGTTCCGGCTGCTCGCCGACAACGTGCCGGTGCTGATCGCCGTCTTCGACGCGGCCACGCGCACCTGCCGCTTCGCCAACCGCCAGTACGCGCGCAGCTTCGGCCTGGACGAGGTCAGCGTGCTGGGCCGCACCTTCGCGCAGATCATCGGCGAGGAGGCCTCGCAGGAGATCGAGCCGCACGTGCAGCGCGTGCTCCGCGAGCGCGTCAGCGTCAGCTACGAGCGCCGCCTGGAGCGTCGCGACGGCAGCCCCCGCTGGATCGAGGTCAACCTGATCCCCTACGTGCCGCCCGGCATGGACGAGGTGCAGTCGAGCTTCGTGCTGATCTCCGACATCACCCGCTTCCGCGAAGCGGAGCTGGCGGTGCGCGACTCCGAGGAACGGCTGGGCAAGTTCATGCAGGCGTCGATGGAGGGCATCGTCTTCCACCGCGACGGCGTCATGACCGACGTGAACCCGCCGCTGTGCGAGCTGGTGGGCTACGCGCTCGAGGAGCTGGTGGGACGGTCCGCCCTGTCGATGATCGCCCCCGACCAGGTCGACACCGTGCGCGACGTGATGATGTCCGGGCAGGAGACCCGCTACCCGACGGCGATCCTGCATCGCAGCGGTGAACGCATCGATGTCGAATTCATCGTGCGGACGCTGTGGCGCCACGGCGAGCGGCTGCGCATGACCATCGTGCGCGACCTGCGTCCGCACCTGGAGGCGCTGGCGCGCATCCAGCACCTCGCGCAGCACGATCCGCTGACCGGCCTGCTGAACCGCGCGACCTTCATGGAACGGCTGCGCGAGCGGCTCTCGCAGGGCAATGCGCGCCGTGCCGCGCTGCTGTTCATCGACCTCGACAACTTCAAGCGGGTCAACGATTCGCTGGGCCACCTCGAGGGCGACCGCGTGCTGCGGACCGTCTCAGAGCGGCTGCGCGGCGGTCTGCGCGGCAGCGACCTGGTGGCGCGTTTCGGCGGCGACGAATTCGTCGTGCTGCTCGAGGACGTGCACCAGCGCAAGGACGTGCAGACGGTGCTCAACGCGTTGCTGAGCGTCGTCGAGGTGCCGGTGCAGGCGGACGGCCGCGACCTGTCGGTGACGCCGTCGATCGGCGTGGCGATGTATCCGGAGCACGGCGAATCGCCCGAGGAACTGCTGCAGCACGCCGATACCGCGATGTACCTGGCGAAGACCGCTGGCCGCGCGACCTATCGCTTCTTCGAGCATGCGATGGCCGAGAACGCCTACGCGGACCTGGTGCTGGAGACCGAGCTGGCGCAGGCGCTGACGGCGGACGAATTCGTGCTCTTCTATCAACCGCAGGTGGACGCGCGCACCGGCGAGCTGGTCGGCGCGGAGGCGCTGCTGCGTTGGCGGCACCCGGAGCGCGGCCTGCTGACGCCGGACGCCTTCATCGTCGTGGCCGAGCGCCACCGGCTGATGCTGCCGCTGGGCGAGTGGGTGATGTACGAGGCCGCGCGGCAGACGCGCGCCTGGCACGAGCGCGGTGTCGCCGCGATCCCGATCGCGGTGAACCTGTCCAGCATGCAGTTCCGGCTGGCGAGTTTCTCGAAGTCGGTGGCCCATGTGCTGAAGACGGCCGGCGTGCCCGGCGAGTGGCTGGAGCTCGAGCTGACCGAACGCATGCTCACCGAGGAGATCGACCGCCTGCCCGAGCTGCTGCAGACGCTGCGCTCGCAGGGGCTGGCGATCTCGATCGACGACTTCGGCACCGGCTACACGGCGCTGAACCAGCTGATCCGGCTGCCGCTGGACAAGCTCAAGATCGACCAGAGTTTCGTCGCGGTGCTGCCGGACGATCGCGGCGCGGCCGCGATCACGCGCGCCATGGTGCAGATGGCCAAGGGCCTGGGCATGCGCGTCGGTGCCGAAGGTGTGCGCAACGCGCGGCAATGGCACCTGCTGGCCGAGTGGGGCTGCGACGAACTGCAGGGCGAGGTGGTCGCACCGGCGATGCCCGCCGAAGAATTCGAAGCCTGGCTGGCCGCGCGTGGCAAGCCGACGCTTCCCGGAATCGACACATGACTTCAAAGACACCAGATTCCGCCCGCCTGAACGGCGCGGCGTCCGCGCCGCATGGCGCTTCCCGTCAGGGTGCGCCGGGGGCCCCGGGTGCGCCGGTCCATGCGACGGATCCCGCCATGGCCGCGCTGCTGCGTGACGAGATCGCCGCCGCCGGCGGCTGGTTGCCCTTCGACCGCTACATGAGTCTGGCGCTGTACGCGCCGGGCGTGGGCTACTACGCCAACGCCCGGCGCAAGTTCGGCACGATGCCGCAGCAGGGCTCGGACTTCGTGACGGCGCCGGAACTGTCGCCGCTGTTCGGGCGCGCCCTGGCGAAGCAGGTGGCGCAGGCGCTCGCCGTCAGCGGCACCGACACGGTGATCGAGTTCGGCGCCGGCAGCGGCGCGCTGGCGGCGCAGCTGCTGGAGACGCTGGACGCGGCCGGGACGCCGGTGGCCAGGTATTTCATCGTCGACCTGTCCGGCACCTTGCGCGAGCGGCAGGCCGAGCGGCTGGCGCGATTCGCGCCGCGCGTCGAGTGGCTGGACCGATGGCCCGACGAGATCCACGGCGTGCTGGTCGCCAACGAGCTGCTGGACGCGATCCCGGTCGAGCTGCTGCGTTGGGACGGGCAGCACTGGCTGCAGCGCGGCGTGGGCCTGGACGGTCAGGGCGCGCTGCACTTCGTCGACCGCCCGGGCGAGGCGCGGCCGCCGACGCCGCCGGAGCACGACGTGGGCTTCGTGCCCGGCACGGTCACGGAGATCCATCCGCAGGCCGAGGCCTTCGTGCGCACGCTGGCGGAACGGCTGAAGCGTGGCGCGGCGTTCTTCATCGACTACGGATTCCCGGAGTCGGAGTACTACCATCCGCAGCGCACCGGCGGCACCTTGATGTGCCACCACCTGCACCGCTCGGACCCCGACCCGCTGGCCCTGCCGGGGCAGAAGGACATCACCGCGCACGTGAACTTCACCGGCATCGCGGTGACGGGGCAGGACGCGGGGCTGATGGTGCTGGGCTACACCAGCCAGGCCAACTTCCTGATCAATTGCGGGCTGGTCGACCTGATGAGCGGTGCCGACCTCGCGCAGCGCGGCATGGCCCACCGGCTGATCGCCGAGCACGAGATGGGCGAGCTGTTCAAGGTCGTCGGCTTCGCGCCGGGTGAGGGATTCGATGCGCTGGGGTTCAGCGCAGGGGACCGGTCGCATACGTTGTGAGCGCGGCGCGACAACGAGAGTGACTCATGCTGATGGGAATTCAAGCGAGCCTGACCGACATCAGTTAGCCGCGAGTCTCGAAGGCGTTCGAGTCCTGGCGCGTGCTGTTCAATCACCTCTCCATTCGAAGGCGCCGCATCGGCGCGAAGCAGCGGATGGAGCGAGGGGTTGTGATGCAGGCAGAAGAGTTTCGAATCGAGGTGCAGTCGAGGATCGCCGGGCGAAAGTCGATCGATTTGAACAAGCACCACGCCCGTTTGATCGCGGCGCAGGAAGCTCGCAGCTTCGTCGCCGAATGGAAGGCGGAGAAGATCTATCCGTTCCCGGACGACGGACCCGTGACCCCGATCGAGTTGATCGAGCGGCAGGTCTTCGACATCGTCGCCCTCAATGTCGCACGCCATCTTCCGGACTTCGACGGTGCAGCGCTGAGGAGCAAGGCCCTCCACCTTCGGATGCTCCGTCAGGCCATCGAGAAGGGTCCCGAGGATCTTCAATTGATCTTGACCGAGGTCCTGAATCTCCCCGTGCGCCAGCAGGAGGAACTTGCCGAACTGTTGCGTGAGGGCTCGTTGTCCTCAATCATCAACGGGGCGAAGGTCGTCTCCGAACGGCTCAAGTTCCTGAACGGCCTTGAAGCGATCCTCTTCGACAAGGGACCGAAGCAGCGGCTGAAGGAGCGGGCCCAACTGCATCGGATCCTCGCCGAGAACCCGTGGATCTTCGGTGAAGAGTTCCATCTTTCCGTCGACGACATGTCGCTGACCGAAGTGCTTCGCAAGCACAAGGCGCTATTGGGAGAGGACATCGTCATCGGCGCACCAGTCAAGCATGTCTCTCAGACGCGTGGCATCGTCGATCTGATGCTGTCAAGGCAGACTCGCCGCTATCGCGCCAACGACTTGACGCACCTCGTTGTGGAACTCAAGGCGCCCGCCGTCAGGATCGACCGCAAGGAGATTTCTCAGATCGAGGGCTATGCCGCCTCCGTTACCGCTGACGAACGCTTCCGCAACGTCGACGTGAATTGGGTGTTCTGGGTGATCAGCGACGACATCGGTCCCATGGGGAAATTCAAGATTGGCCGAAATACGTCGACCGGACTTGTTCATCAGAACGACAACGTGTCCATCCACATCAAGACGTGGGGTCAGGTGCTCGACGACAACCGGGCCCGCATGCAATTCTTTCAGGAGCGGCTGGCATACCACGCCGACAAGGGCGCAGCGCTGAAGCATCTGCAGGAGCGCTACGCGAGCTATCTCGAGGGCGTCCTCGACACCCATGCCGTGGAGCCAGAGGTCGACACGATGTCCGCCCCTGTCTCAGGTGGCGGCCATGACATCTGAAGCCTTGCCTGCCGCAGGGGTTCAGCGCGGGCGATCGCTCTCACACGCTCTGAGCGCGGCCTTGCGGGCCTCGTGGATCGCCTGGCCGATGGCCGGGCCCTTCTTGCCGGCTGCCAGCGCGGCCGCGGAGATCGCCGCCTGATCGACCGACTGCACCGCGCGCAGGTCGTGCAGCAAGGCCTGGCGCTGCGGATAGGGGCGATCGCGCAAGCCCGTGCGACCGCGGGCGTCGCACTCGCAGGCCAGCAGCAGTTGCGCGAAGCGCTCCGGCCGGCGCGGCGCGTCGCAACGCTCGATCAGGCGCAGGCGCGCCTCGGCGCTGAAGTCCAGGCTCTGATGCACATGCGTGTGCTCGCGTGCGACCAGCTCCGCCAGCTCCTTGCAGTCCGACGGCACGCGCCAGCGCTGCGACAGCGCCGCCGCCAGCTCGACGCCTCGTGACTCGTGCTTCAGGTGGCGCGGCCATTCCTCCTCGGGGGTCGTGCCCTTGCCGAGGTCGTGGCACAGCGAGGCGTAACGCACCGGCAGCGGCGCCTCGACGCGCGCGCATTCCTCGAGCACCAGCAGGACATGGACGCCGGTGTCGATCTCCGGGTGGTGCGCCTCGGGCTGCGGCACGCCGAACAGGCGTGCCAGCTCCGGGGCGATGCGTGCCAGCGCGCCGCTCTCGCGCAGGATCTCGATCATCCGCGCCGGGTGACCTTCCATCAGGCCGCGCGAGACCTCCTGCCAGACGCGCTCGGCGACCAGCGCATCGGCCTCGCCGGCGGCCACCATGTGGTGCATCAGCGCCATCGTCTCCGGCGCCACCGTGAAGTCGCCGAAGCGCGCCGCGAAACGCGCCAGGCGGAGGATGCGCACCGGGTCCTCCGCGAAGGCGTCCGAGACATGACGCAGCACCCGGGCTTCCAGGTCGCGCCGGCCGCCGTACGGGTCCACGATCGTCCCGTCGGCCGCCTGGGCCATCGCATTGATCGTCAGATCCCGGCGGACGAGGTCCTCTTCAAGAGTGACATCCGGGGACGTGTGGAACTGGAAGCCGTGGTACCCGGCAGCCGTCTTGCGCTCCGTCCGGGCCAATGCCACCTCTTCATGGGTCACGGGATCCAGGAACACCGGGAAATCCTTGCCGACCGGCAGAAATCCCTTGTCGATCAAGGACTTGGGCGTCGCTCCGACCATGACCCAATCACGGTCCTGCACGGGCAGCCCCAGGAGCGCGTCCCTGACGGCCCCCCCAACGAGATACATCTGATCACTCATGTTGCGGCGCAGCATCCCTGATAAAGGGGATACCTCCATTAGGCTATCCATCCGTATATTCACCAATGCCACCTGCACACCAGTGCCTGTTCGAACAGGCCAGCTACCGAGAGAGACGTTGTAGTCAGGCAGGGCGGCATAGCAGTAGGGAGTATCTTCAATGAAGTCTGTTCTTCTCCTCCTGCTGGGCGGAATTGGTCTCGCCGCCCAGGCGCAGGAGCAGCAAGCGCCCGACACGAACGCCGTGCACGTCGCCGCTGACACCAGTTTCACCCGGCAGAGCCAGCCCGCGCCCGCGCAGCTGGCCGATGTCAATGAGCAGGAAGGCGCGGACACCGTCATGCCGTCCTTCGTCTCCGAGCCCACGAACCAAGCCATGATGGTCGGCGGCCTGCTGGCTGCCGGATTCATGGTGCGCCGCCGCCGCGACCACTGAGTCACGTCGGTCCACCTCGCCGCCTTTCGCCGCCTGCCCGCACAGGCTGCAGAAGGCGGTTTTTCATTTCCGGCGGCCGGGCCCGCCTCAGGGCTTCAGCACCGGCACCGGGCCGCTGACGTCGCGATACGGTTCCTCGAAATCGAGGAAGTCCTTTTCCGCCATCGCGTCGGCGATCCAGTCGCGCACGCCCGGTGCCGCCTGCACGGCGTCCGTGTAGGCCTTCAGCGCGGCCGGCAACGGCAGTCCGTAGCGGGTCACCCGCATCACGACCGGCGCGTAGAACGCGTCCGCCGCGCCGAACTCGCCGAACAGGAACGGACCGCCGCTCCGGGCCAGCGCGTCGGTCCACAGTTCCACGACGCGGGCGAGGTCCTTGCGCAGGCCGGCCTCGCTGCGCAGCAGGCGCTCCCCGACCGTCGCCAGGTCGGCATCGATGTTCATCATGCAATGGGCGCGCAACTGGCCGAAGCCGCTGTGCATCTCCGCGCAGAGGCAGCGCGCGCGGGCGCGCTGGCGGGCGTCGCGCGGCCAGACGGCCTTGTCGGGGAAGCGCTCCGCCAGGTACTCGACGATGGCCAGCGAATCCCAGATCGCGAGCCCGTCGTCGACCAGCACCGGCACCTTGCCGGCCGGCGTGACCGCACCGATCTCACGGTAGAAGGCCGAATCCGGCGTGAAGTCGAAGCGGAGCTTGCGCTCCTGGAAATCGATGCCCAGCGCCGTCATCAGCACCCACGGGCGCATCGACCAGGACGAGTAGTTCTTGTTGCCGATGATCAGCTGCATGTGGAAGTCTCTCTGCAAGGGGCGACGCGCCGTCGCCGGCGCGACTGGGGTCAGTTCGTGCCGTTGGCCGGGATGTCCGGGGCCGACGCCGCCGCCGGACCGATGACGCGGCCGAGCCGGTCGCGCAGCACGGTGCCGGTTTCGCGGCCCATCAGCTGCGCGTAGATCGTCGCGTTGGACAGCACCTTGCGCACGTAGTCGCGGGTCTCCCAGATGGGAATGTTCTCGGTCCAGATCGCGGCGTCGAGCTGGGGCCCGTCGCGCCAGCGGCGCGGCCGGTTCGGGCCGGCGTTGTAGGCCGCCGCCGCCATCGCCTGCGAGCCCTCGAAGCTGTCCATCACCAGCTTCAGGTAACCGGTGCCCAGGCGCAGGTTGGTGTCGCGGTCATGCAGCATGTCGGGCTTGAAGTCGACGCCCAGCTTCTTCGCCGTCCATTTCGCGGTGGCCGGCATCACCTGCATCAGGCCGCCGGCGCCGACGTGCGAGCGCGCATCCATCATGAAGCGCGACTCCTGCCGGATCAGGCCGTAGACATAGGCCGGGTCCAGGCCCATCGCCGTCGACTGCTTGAGCACGTCCGCGCGGTAGGGCATCGGGAAGCGCTGGGCGAGGTCGATCTCGGTCCTCGTCCGCTCGCTGGTCTGGATGCAGCGCTCCCAGAGCTCGCGTTCGCAGGCGGTCTGCGCCACCGAGAGCAGCTCGCGGTCCGACAGGCCGCGCAGGCTGAAGTTCCATTCGCGCTGCCCCTCGCTGCGCAGGCCGACGGCCAGCAGCAGCAGCGCGCTGGATCCCCGGATTCGCCAGCGCCTGCGCGCGCTCCGCCGCGGTCAGGTCCGCGGGCGTCGGCGGCAGCGGCAGGCGCAGCTTCAACTCGTCGGCGGCGAGCTTGCCGTAGAAGCTCAGCGGCGAGGCGATCGCGCGCAGCGTGTCCTGCGACTCGCGTCGCTGGGCGTCGCCGGCCGCGCCATTCGGCGCCAGCTGCTGTTGCGCCTTCGCGCGCCAGTACTGCCAGGTGATGTCCTTCTGGTCCGACGGCTTCATCAGCGAGAGCGCCGACATCAGCTGATCCGGCCGGCTCGCGCCTGCATCGCCGCGCAACGCGGCGCGCGCCATCCAGCTGATCGTGTCATCGCTCCATTCGACCGGGCCGAGCTTCGCCTGCAGCTTCATCGCGCGATCGAAGTGCTCGTTGGCCTCGTCCTTCAGCCGCAGCGCCGCCTGTCTGCCGTATTGCGCCCAGAGCCACGCGGACAGGTCGTTCGGCAGCCTGGCGGCCCAGCGGCGCACGTCGTCGTCCGCCTTGTCGTAGTCGGTCGCCAGCAGGCGCATCAGCGCCAGCATCGTCAGCTCGGCCTTGGCGCGCGGCGAGGCCGCGGCCTTGCGCTTGAGGTAGCGGTCCGGCTTGTCCATCAGTTCGGCCAGCGCCTCCTGGTCGGGCTTGGACAGCAGCGCGCCGGCCTGCTTCACCGCGCGCGGCTTGTTGGTCTCGACGATGAAGCGCAGCTTGCGCCAGACGTCGGAGTCCTTGAACTGGCCGTTCTCGTGCAGCGTCGTCGCCAGCATGTTGCAGCCCTCGTCCGCATCGCGCTGCGCGAACCACGCGGCGCGCGCGGCGTCCCGGAGGTCCCGCCCCGGGGGATCGGCGAGCAGGGCGTAGCAGGCGACCTCCCGGTCGTCCTGCATCTTGTAGGCGGCGTGGTCGCGGCGGAAGTTGGCCCAGTCGCGGCGGTGTCCCAGTTCCAGCAGCCAGTCGTTGCGCAGCCGGTCCTCGACGTAGGCGCCGGGCCAGCGCGCGTAGAACGCGTTGAGCTCGGGCTGCTGGGCCTCGGACAGGCGGGCGTTCAGCTCCCAGTAGTCGAACCAGGGGGCGAGCGGATGCTGCTGGTCGAAGGCGGCCTGCCGCATCGCGGCCAGTCGCGAACGGTCGCGCACGCGCCAGGCCTCGCGGGCGTCGGTGACCAGGTCCGGCAGCGCGGGCAGCGGATTGGGCACGACGGTGAAGGTCGTGCTCGACTGCGCCAGGGCCGGCGTCGCCGCGATGGCGGTGACGACCGTGACAGCGGTGACCAGGCAGAGGGCGCCCAGGGCCCTCAGGGCGCCGACGGTGGCCGGAGCGGTCACGCGGGCGGAGGCGAGGGCGGTTACAGTGATCCGAGCGAACTTCATGCCGACCTGTGATGAGTGACTCCCCCACGGCTCCCGATGCCGCCGGTGCAACCGGCAAGACCTGGCCCCATGAGCGGAGCGAACTGCGCCGCGCCTTGCTGGCGCGCCGCCGTGAATGGTGGGCCGGTGCCGAGGCGCGCCTCGCAGCCGACAAGCTCGGCGAGCAACTGCTGCCGTTGCTGCGCCAGCTCGAGCCGCTGACCCTCGGCCTCTACTGGCCCCTGGAGGGTGAATTTAACGCAGCGGCCTGGGCCTCGACCCACAAGCTCGGGGGGAGATCACCTTGGCGCTGCCCTTCGCGCGTAAAGCCGGCGATCACGGGCCGGCCTCGATGACGTTCCGGCGCTGGGATGGCCAGGAGCCGACGGTGAAGGACGAATGCGGCATCCCCAGTTCGACCGGGCCGGTGCTGGTGCCGGAGGTGCTGCTGGTGCCGTGCCTGGGCTACACGCGGGAAGGCTTCCGGCTGGGCTACGGCGGCGGCTACTTCGACCGCTGGATCGAGGCCCATCCCGGGGTCACGACGATCGGGTTGGGCTGGAGTTGCTGCGAAGCGGCTTTCGAAGTGCAGCCGCATGACCAGGCACTGACGGTCGTGCTGACGGAGCGCGAACTCATCGCGCCCTGATCGGCTCAGCCCGAGTTCTCATCCACCGGCGGATCCGGCTCGCCGATCGCGCGGCGCGTGATCGCCGCCTGCTCGCTGATCCACTGCGCGAATTCGACGACCTCGGGCCGTGCCCGGCCATGCTCCGACATCATGAGCCAGTACACCGTCGGGCAATCGGTGCGGCCGGCATCGCCGAAAGGCTCGACCAGTTCACCGCGCTCCAGCGCCTCGTAGATCATCGGCAGCCGCGCCAGCGCCACCGCCTGGCCGGACACCGCCGCCTGGATCTGCTGGTAGGTGAAGTTCAGGTACATCCAGCGCCGCGGTTGCAGGTCCGGCGCGCCGTGCAGCGCCAGCCAGCGCCGCCAGCTCAGGAACAGGCCGCTCGGACGCTGGTCGTCCTCCTCGGCCAGCGTGTACTGGCGCAGGTCCGCCGCCTGGCTCAGCGGCGGCCCCTGGCCTTCCTGCGCCTGCTTCGCGACCCACGGATTCACCACCGGGGTCAGCATCTCGCCGAACATCCGCCGCGCCGACGGCGCCACGCGGTTGGGGGCGGCGTAGCGCAGCGCGACGTCGAACTCGCTGTCGTCGATCTCGACGAGCTGATCCAGCGCCGAGACGCGGATGTCCATGTCCGGGTGCTCGCGCTGGAAGGCCTCCAGCCGGGGAATCAGCCACAGCGAGGCGAAGGAGGCGAAGGTCGTCACGTTGACGACGCGCCGGCCGCGCGTCGAACGGATCTGGCGCACCGTGCTGTCCAGCCGCTCCAGCATCGGCTCCACCGCCGACAGCAGCAGCTTGCCGTCCGGCGCCAGTTCGACGTGGCGGGTGCCGCGCTTGAAGAGCGTCGCGCCCAGTTCCTCCTCCAGCGACCGGATCTGGCGGCTGATGGCGGACTGGGTCAGGTAGAGCTCCTCGGCGGCGGCGCTGAAGCTCAGCCGCCGCGCCACCGCCTCGAAGGCGCGCAGCGGACCGACGGCGAGCGGGCGATGGCGGGGCAGATTCATGCGCGGATGGTATCAATCGACGCGACAAGACTCATTGGACTGCCGTGCGGGTCAACCCTAATATTGCACCATGTCCACGAGGAAGGCCGCCGGTACGCGGACCGCCCGGGGGATGAGGAGTCGATCATGAATGTCATGCAAAAGTCATCAATCCAGGTCAGCCGCGACGACGCCGCGTGGACGTTGTCCCAGGGCGAGGCCATGAGCCTGCCCATCGGCCCGGGCCGCCGTGAACTGCATGTGCTCGACGGTCGCGTCTGGGTGACGCAGCGCGGCGACCTGAACCTGCCCGCGCAGGACTTCTGGCTGTCGGCCGGCGAGACGCTGGAAGTCGCCAACGGCACCGAACTGGTCGTGGAAGCCTGGCCGACCGCGCGCTTCCAGCTGCTGGTCCCGCCGCAGGCCTGCCCGACCCGACTGGCCCGCCAGGTCAGCCGCCTGCCTTCTTCGGGCAGCTGTTCGGCCAGCGCCTGGCGAACGCTTGACCGCTGGAGCCTTCGTCGTGACCCCCTTCAGCGCCTTGGCCGGTTTCTCCTTCCTGACGGTCCTCGGCTCGGCGCTGGTGCCGGCGCTCTTCTTCGGCGTGCTGGCCTTCGGCTTCGCGTTGGCGGAGCGCAAGGCCGACTCCATCGCCAGCCGCCCCCAGGGCAGCATGAGCGCGGGCGACTCGAGCGTCTCCTCCGGCGGCCGGAAGTAATTCAGGCTGGCGACCTCTTGTCGCCCGTCCTTGCCGGCCTTCGAGTACCGGAACGGCTCGCAGCCGGCATCCACGTAGCGGGACTGGCTGACGGCGTCCGCCTTCAGGTAGAGCTCGTCGCGGCTGATGATGGCCAGGAACAGGCCGTCCACGTACAGCCCGAACCCGCCGAACATCCGTCGTGCCAGCACCGGCCCGAGCGGGGCCAGCAACTCCATGCAGTGATTCGCGAAGTCCGCGCCCGCGCCGGCGACGCGTCGGACGGTTCCCGTGGTGGTGGTGCCTCGTGCCATGCCGCCGACTCTAGATCACCTCTGGCGCCCTGTCCGCGAGGCGGCCACAATGGTCCGCTCCAGGGCCCGCCGGGTCCGTCAGGGAAGGCGAATGGGCTGGATGGATCCGAACGACAAGCTGCCGATCTCCGAAGACCGCCAGGCGCTGCGCGAGCGCCTGATCCGCGAACGCCTGGACCTGCCGGGCCGCCTTGAACTCGCCGACGTCGTGCAGAGCGTGCTGCGCGTCTGGCTGGTGGGGCGCAAGGAAAAGCGCATCGCCGCGTACTGGCCCATCAAGGGGGAGTTCGATCCGCTGCCGGCGCTGTACCGCTGGAGCGAGGTCGACGGCGACCGCCGCATCGGCCTGCCCGTCGTCGATCGCGAGGAGGGCCGGCTGCGTTTCCACGTCTGGTACCCCGGCTGCCCGATGGAAGAGGACGCCACCGGCATCACCAAGCCCAAGGACACCGAGGCCTTCGATCCCCAGCTGCTGCTGCTGCCTTGCCTCGGCTACGGGCCGGGCGGCATCCGCATGGGCTATGGCGGGGGCTTCATGCTGCGCACCATCGCGCAGATCCAGCCGAAGCCGGTGGTCGTGGGCGTCGGCTTCAGCCACGGCTTCCAGCCGACGCTGACCGCCCAGCCGAACGACGTGAAGCTCGACGCGATGCTGACCGAGATGGGTGTCGTCTGGGAGAATTCCCGCGCATGAATGCCGCCTCGAGTCCTGCCATGAGCTCCGTTGATCCCCTCGCTCCGAACGCCCTGAACGCCCTGAACGCGCTTTATGCGGCCCACCTCGCGGAGCAGCAGCGTCGCACCGAACATGCGCTGCAGCGTGGCGGTTTCGACGCGCTGCTGATCGCCTCGGGCATCGAGAAGTTCGCCTTCCTCGACGACCGGCCCTACGTCTTCCAGCCGAATCCGCATTTCAAGCTGTGGGTGCCGCTGATCCGTCACCCGGACAGCTGGCTGGTGATCCGGCCCGGGCACAAGCCGCGTCTCGTCTACGTGCAGCCCGAGGACTACTGGCATGTGCCGCCCGAGGCGCCGAGCGGCTTCTGGGTCGATCATTTCGAGCTGATCATCGTCCGCAGACCGGACGAGGCGCTGCCCTACCTGCAGGTGCCGGGCACCTTGGCGATCGTTGGCGAGGCGGATGCGGCGCTGGGCGACATCGTCCCGAACAACCCGCCGGAAGTCCTGAACCCGCTGCATTACGCGCGAGCCGCGAAGACCGGGTATGAGTTGCTGCGCCTGCGCGAGGCGTCGGCGCTGGGCGCCAAGGCGCACCTCGCGTCGCAGCGCGCCTTCCGCGACGGGCTGTCCGAGGCGGCGATCCACAACGCCTACCTCGACGCTTGTGGCTTCGCCGAGCGCGACCTGCCGTACGGCAACATCGTGGCGCTCAACGAGCACGCGGCGGTGCTGCACTACCAGTACCAGGACCAGCGTGCCCCGGCGCAATCGCTGTCGCTGCTGGTGGATGCGGGCGCGCACAGCTGCGGCTACGCGTCGGACATCACGCGCACGACCGGCAACGGCGACGCCACCTTCCAGGCACTGATCGATGCGATGGAAGCAGCGCAGCTGCGGCTGGTCGACCGCGTGCGCCCCGGCGTCGACTACCGCGACATCCATCTGGCCTCGCACCGCGAGACCGCCGGCGTGCTGCGCCAGCTCGGCATCGTGACGATGGACGAGGACGCGATGCTGACGCAGGGCGTGACGTCCACCTTCCTGCCACACGGCATCGGCCACCTGCTCGGTCTGCAAGTGCACGACATCGGCGGCTTCATGGCCGGCGAGGACGGCGGCACGATCGCCAGGCCCGATGGGCATCCGTACCTGCGCCTGACGCGCGTGCTGCAACCCGGCATGGTCGTGACGATCGAGCCGGGGCTGTACTTCATCCCGATGCTGCTGGACAAGCTGCGCGCGACGCCCGCGGCCGCGAACGTGGATTGGGCGCTGGTGAAGCACCTGAGCGCGTTCGGCGGTGTCCGCATCGAGGACGACGTGGCCTGCCGCGCGGAAGGCGCGCCGGAGAACCTGACGCGGGAGGCGTTCGCGGCTTTGGCCTGATCAGAACCGGTAGCCGACTCCCACGCCCACCAGCAGCGGATCGATCTTGAACTTGCCGACGGTCGCGCCCTTGGAGCGCACCTCGGTGTCCATCTGGATCTTCTTGACGTCGACGTTGATCGACCACTGCTGGTTGAGCATCACGTCGAAGCCGGCCTGCGCGGCGAGGCCGACGCTGTGCTTCTTGATGGTCGGCTCCAGCGCCGCCTGGACCGCGGGGTCGAAGTGGACGCCGGAGAAGCTCGTGTAGTTGAGGCCCGCGCCGACGTAGGGGCGGACGCTGCCTTCCGGATTGAAGTGGTACTGCAGCGTCAGCGTTGGCGGCAGGTGCTTCACCGAGCCGATCTGCTGGCCGTTGCTGTAGAGCTTGTGGCGTTGCGGCACCGTGAGGACCAGTTCGGTGGCCCAGTTCGGCGTCAGGAAGTAGCTGAAGTCGAGTTCAGGGATCGTCTTGCGGCTCAACGACAGGCCCAGGCCGGTCTTGTCCTTGTCCGCCGGATCGATGTTCACCGCGCGGGCGCGGAACACCCAGGGACCGCTCTGCGCGTGCGCTGATGGCGCCATCGCGGTGGCCAGCGCGGCGAGCGCGACACCGACGGCGATCGACGGACGGAAGACGGGGGCGGTGGGGGCGAAGTTGCGGGACATGCGGTCACTCCTGGTCAATGGGATGACCGGGATTGAATGCGTGCCCTTCCTTCCTGACCTTGATCGTTCACAAGGAACGGCAGTGGGCCCGGGCGCTTCCTGCCGAGGGCGCGGGGCGCTTGCGCCTTGTCAAGCTTTCGCCGCGAGCCCGAGGCGTTCGCACAACGCCAGCGTGAGCGCGCTCTGGTTGAGCGAGTAGAAGTGCAGCCCCGGCACGCCGCCGGCGATCAGTCGTTCGCAGAGGCGCGTGACGACGTCCAGGCCGAAGGCGCGCACCGAGGCAGCGTCGTCCATGTAGCCTTCCATCTTCAGCGCGACCCAGCGCGGGATCTCGATGCCGTCGCGCTGCGCAAACTGCGCGATCCGCGCGAAGTTGTTGATCGGCATGATGCCCGGCACGATCGGCACGTCCACACCCATCGCCCGCGTCGCGTCGACGAAATGGAAGTAGGCATCAGGGTTGTAGAAGAACTGCGTGATCGCGCCACTGGCGCCCGCGCGCACCTTGTCCGCGAAGAACTGCAGGTCGCGCGCCGCGTAGCGCTGCTGCGGGTGGTACTCAGGATAGGCCGCGACCTCGATGTCCCAGTCCGCGCCCTGCGACTCGCGAATGAAGCGCACCAGTTCGGCCGCGTAGCGGAACTCGCCCGCCGTCGCAGTGCCGCTGGGCAGGTCGCCGCGCAGCGCGACGACGCGCCGGATGTTCTGGTCGCGGTAGGTCGTCAGGATCTCGGCGATGTTCTCGCGCGTCGATCCGACGCAGGACAGGTGCGGCGCCGCGTCGAAACCCTGCGACGCGATGTCGGCGACGGTCGACAGCGTCTTCTCGCGCGTCGATCCGCCCGCGCCGTAGGTGACGCTGAAGTACTGCGGGCTCACCGCGCGCAGCTCCTGCACGACGGTCTTCAGCTTCTCGGTGCCGACGGGCGTGTTGGGCGGGAAGAATTCGATGCTGACAGGCGTCTTGGGCGTCGTCATGGTTTCTGGACCCAGATGAAGAATTCGGTGTTGCCGTCGCCGCCGGTGACCGGGCTTTCGAACCAGCCCTTCACGACGAGGTCGCGCTTCTCGGCGGCCGCCAGGGCCTGCTCCTTGAGGACGACGTATTGCGACTTGTCCTTGACGATGCCGTTCTTGTTCAAGGCCTTGGGGCCCAGCTCGTACTGCGGCTTGATCAGCAGCAGCGCCTGGCCTTGCGGCTTGAGCCAGCCGACCACGTGCTTGAGCGTGCCGATCATCGAGATGAAGCTCAGGTCGCCCACGACCAGATCGAAAGGTTCTGCGGGGACGTAGTCCTTCACGTGCATGCCTTCATGGGCCGTCACGCGCGGATCCGCCTTCAAGGTCTCATGCAGCTGGCTGTGGCCGACATCGATGCCGGTCACGTGCGTCGCACCCGCCTTGAGCAGCACGTCGGTGAAGCCGCCCGCGCTCTGGCCCATGTCCAGCGCCGTGAGGCCCGCGACCGACACGCCGACCTTGGCCAGCGCGCCTTCGAGCTTGAGCCCGCCGCGCGAGACGTAACGCAGCTCGGCGTCGTCCGTCACGCGCATGGGGGTGCCCTCGGGCATGTCCTCGCCGCACTTGCGCACGACGGTCCAGCCCTTGGGGCCTTCCCACTGGACCGCGCGCGCGTCGATCAGCCGCTGGGCGGCCGAGCGCGTGGGCGCCAGGCCAAGGGAGAGAAGCAGCTGATCAGCACGCATGGTCGGGTCTCGGGTCAGTCAATCAATAACGGTAGGTGTCGGGCTTGTACGGGCCCGACTTCGACACGCCGATGTAGGCGGCCTGCTCGTCCGTCAGCTCGCTCAGCTGCGCGTTCAACGTCTTCAGCTGCAGGCGGGCGACGTGCTCGTCCAGGTGCTTGGGCAGCACGTAGACCTGGCCGACGGCGTAGGCGTCCTTGTGCGCGAACAGCTCGATCTGCGCGATCGTCTGGTTGGCGAAGCTGGACGACATCACGTAGCTCGGGTGGCCCGTGCCGCAGCCCAGGTTCACCAGGCGGCCCTTGGCCAGCAGGATGATGCGCTTGCCGTCGGGGAAGATCACGTGGTCCACCTGCGGCTTGATCTCTTCCCACTCGTACTTCTCGATCGACGCGATGTCGATCTCGTTGTCGAAGTGGCCGATGTTGCAGACGATGGCGTTGTGCTTCATCGCGGCCATGTGTTCATGGCGGATCACGCCCTTGTTGCCGGTCGTGGTGACGAAGATGTCGGCCTTGTCGGCGGCGTATTCCATCGTCACGACGCGGAAGCCTTCCATCGCGGCCTGCAGCGCGCAGATCGGGTCGATCTCGGTCACCCAGACCTGGGCCGACAGCGCGCGCATCGCCTGCGCCGAGCCCTTGCCCACGTCGCCGTAGCCGGCGATCACGGCGATCTTGCCGGCGATCATCACGTCGGTGGCGCGCTTGATGCCGTCCACCAGCGACTCGCGGCAGCCGTACAGGTTGTCGAACTTGCTCTTGGTGACCGAGTCGTTGACGTTGATCGCGCGGAACAGCAGCGTGCCCTTGGCCGACATTTCCTTCAGGCGGTGCACGCCCGTGGTCGTCTCTTCGGTGACGCCGATGATCTCGGCGCTCTTGCGGGTGTACCAGGTGCCGTCTTCGGCGACCTTCTTCTTGATCGCGGCGAACAGGATGCGCTCTTCCTCGCTGCCCGGGTTGGCCAGCACGGACAGGTCCTTCTCGGCCTTCTGGCCCAGGTGCATCAGCAGCGTCGCGTCGCCGCCGTCGTCCAGGATCATGTTCGGACCTTCGCCCGCGGTGCCCTTGGCGCCGAAGTCGAAGATGCGGTGCGTGTAGTCCCAGTAGTCTTCCAGCGTCTCGCCCTTGTAGGCGAACACCGGGGTGCCGACGGCGACCAGCGCGGCGGCGGCGTGGTCCTGCGTCGAGAAGATGTTGCACGAGGCCCAGCGGACTTCCGCGCCCAGCGCCTGCAGCGTCTCGACCAGCACCGCGGTCTGGATCGTCATGTGCAGCGAGCCGGTGATGCGCGCGCCCTTGAGCGGCTGCGCGGCGGCGTATTCCTCGCGGATGGCCATCAGCGCGGGCATCTCGCTCTCGGCGATCTTGATCTCCTTGCGGCCCCAGTCGGCCAGCGACAGGTCTTTGATCAGGTACTGGTCTTGGGCCAGCGGCTTCAGTTGGGCGTTCATGCGGACTCCTGCGAGGAAGGGCCGTCGACGCCAGCGATCAGGGCATGGGGAGGCGTTTGGAGGGCAATTGCTGGGGCATTTGCCGCTCGGTCCTCACCCGGCCTGCGAAGGGTCGACGGGTGAGCGCGGTTGCCATTGCCGCGGGCGTGTCGCCGCGCGGCGGTTCCGAGCCTGGCCTCGATGGGATGGGAGGTCGCAACGCTCCTCGGAACAGGGCCGGATTGTAGTCAACAATCGCCCCCCATGCGAACGATCCGCCCGCTCAGCGACTGTCCCCGTTCGGCCTGGCGCCCCCTGCGCGGGGTACTGACGGACATCGACGACACGCTGACGGCGGAGGGCGCCATTGCGCCGGCGGCGCTGGACGCGTTGCACCGGCTGCACGCGGCCGGCGTCCCGGTCATCGCGATCACCGGGCGTCCCGCCGGTTGGAGCGAGCCCTTCGCCATGGCCTGGCCCGTCCGGGGGATCGTGGCGGAGAACGGCGGGGTGCTGCTCCACCGCGAGGGGGCGGCGCTCTCGACTGAATTCGCCCAGGACGACACCACACGTCTGGAAAACTTCGCGCGACTGCAGGTCTGCGCGCGGGAGATCGTTGCGACCGTGCCGGGCGCCGTCCTCGCACGCGACAGCGCCGGCCGGCTCACCGACATCGCCATCGACCACAGCGAGTTCTCCACGCTGAACGACGACGCGATCGCCGCCGTCTGCGACCGGATGCGCGCGCACGGGCTGGTGGCGACGGTCAGCTCGATCCACGTCAACGGCTGGATCGGTGATCACAGCAAGTGGACCGCCGCCTCGTGGGCGGTGAAGCGGCTGACGGGCCTGGACTTCGACCCGGTCGAGTGGGTGTATGTCGGCGATTCGACGAACGATCAACTGATGTTCGAGCGCATGCCGCTGTCGGTGGGCGTGGCCAACATCGCGCGTTTCCTGCCGATGCTGGATCACCAGCCGGCTTACGTGACCGCGACCGAACGCGGCGACGGCTTCGCGGAAGTCGCCCGGGCGCTGCTGCTGGCGCGCGGATAGGCCGGCTCGTCGACGACGGGGCGGTGCGGGCGCGGCTGGCGGCCTTCGACCGGATCCCACGCATGACGACCCACCAGCGCGGAGACGCCCGGCCAGTCGTGCCCGCGCGGAAGCACGCGGGCCAGCGCCGCATGACTGACCCGACCGCCGACGGCGACCAGGCGCTCCGCAACCTCGAGCCGCCGACGACGCAGCCGCGGCAGCAGCCAGCGGTTGGTCGGACGTTCGCGCAGCACGCTGGGATGCGGCATGCAGCGGTGCTCCGCCATCAGCAGGTGGCGCAGCAGGATCTCGAGCCCGAACGGATCGAGGGTTCGCCAATCGGTGCTCAATCGCGCCAGCGCGAAGCGCAGGTTGGCCTGCGCGTCGGAATGCGCGACATGGAAACGGTTCTGGCCGGTCATGAACATCGAGACCTCCGGAGGGCGGGAGCACCGCGCCGCTGCGGCAAACGCGGCGCCTGTCCTGGATGTCGGCCAGTGGCCACCGGTTCTGAATCGGGGGATGTCCCCCAAAACGTCACGAAACGAAAGCGCCTCGGGAATGAGCGCCTGCGGAGAGCGCCGGCGGCACCGGTGCCCCTCGGCGCTCACAGTCTTCGCTTCGCTCAGGGTTCGCTTCGAGGGGCACCGGCGCCGCCGGCTTCGAGCGGGTGCAGCCCACCAAAGAAGAAGGGCCGCGCTAGCGGCCCTTCGGGTGGGGTTCGGAGAATCGTCAGCCGGCTTCCGGATGGCGTGCCTTCCAGGCGCGCAGGGCCTGGCGGTAGGCGTCCATCGCGAGATCGTGCAAGTCGAAGATGCACGGGTCGCAGCCGTTGCCGCAGCACGCATCGATGTCCGGCTGCGGCGGCGGCACGGGCATCGGATCGGCACCGGCCTCAAGCGAGGCCGGGACGGCGGCGGAGTCGGACGGGACGTCGGTCATGGCGTCGGTCAGGGCTGGCGATGCTCCCGCAGGGAGGCTGGAGCCTCCCGCGGCAAGGCGCGTCAGCGACGGACCGGCGGCGGACCCGAGTGGTTCGAACGCTGCAGGTGACGGAAGGTGATCCGGCCCTTGGTCAGGTCGTAAGGCGACATTTCCAGGGAGACGGCATCGCCGGCCAGGATGCGGATGTGATGCTTGCGCATCTTGCCGCCCGTGTAGGCGATGACCTGATGGCCGTTTTCCAGCGTCACGCGGAAGCGCGAGTCCGGCAGGATTTCGTTGACGACACCCTGCATTTCGATCAGTTCTTCCTTGGCCATACGGCTTGCTCCATTCTTGAAGATGAAAACGGCGCCAGCCGCGGTCTGCCGCAGGCCTTCGCCTTGGATATCAGCGGCGCGCGGCTCAGTGGCTGCGCGCCCAGGCGGTGCCTTCGCTCTCCGCATAGCGCAACGCGGCGCGGCGGGTCTCGAAGGTCGGCACGAATCGCATGACACGATCAATGCTGGCCATGCCGCGTCCCGACTGGATCGAGACAGCCGCGGCGAATCCGCCGTCGGCATGGGGTTTGGTCATCGGTGAGACAAGGAATCGCCCCACCTCAATGCGTTTGTTCTGCATCATTATCTTGAGGTGTGCGCCTTGACAGGCAATCGCAATAAGCAACCGTCTTGGCGCGGTGTGGGAAGGTGTGCCATCTCCATTCGATGATACGAACAGAAGGGGCACGGAAAGTGGCTCCAGATGCCGATCAGCCGAAAGGCGAACAGGCAGGCCGAAACCAGAAACGCTCAAGCGCACGAACCGGGGGTGATGCTGGTGCGAGCCGCTCGCAGAAGTGTCCTTGGGAGGGACCGGAGGGGCTGCAGAAGAAGACCTGAAGAGGGTGGTCTTGTGCGAGTCAAGCGGCGATTGTAGCCCAAGCGCCGGATTCGCGCATCTCCCGGGATCACCCCGGGGTGCGGGGAGGCGGACGACGGCCCGAACGGGCCGTTGAAGGTTGCCTCGTCGGATCGTGCAAGCGGTGTGTCGGAACCGGCACGTGCGGTCGCCGCCCCGTTCCTAGGATTCATCCGTCTCCCAACCACGGCCCCGGCACCTCGTGTCGGCCGGCCCGGAACCCTTGAAGGACGGAATCCCATGAGCAAGATCTGGTTCATCACCGGCGCCAACCGCGGCTTCGGTCTCGAGATCGCCCGCGCGGCGCTGGCTGCCGGCGACCGCGTCGTCGCCACCGGCCGCAACGTCGATGCGTTGAAAGTGGCGTATGCCGACCACGGCGAGGCGGTCCTCTGCCTCCCGCTGGATGTCAGCCGCGAAGCCGACGCCGCCCAGGCGGTCGAACAGGCCGTCGCGCGCTTCGGTCGCATCGACGTGCTGGTCAACAACGCCGGCTATGGGCAGCTCGGGCTGTTCGAGGAAATCAGCGCCGCCGACATCGAGCGCCAGTTCGCCACCAACGTCTTCGGCCTGATGCACGTCACCCGCGCGGTGCTGCCGGTGATGCGCCGGCAGCGCGACGGGCACATCCTGAACATCGCGTCGGTCGGCGGCTTCCGCGGTTTCGACGGCGCGACGGTGTACTGCGCGACGAAGTTCGCCGTCGACGGCTTCACCGCGTCGCTCGCGCCCGAGCTCGCCGGCTTCAACATCCGCGTGACGGTGGTCGAGCCGGGCTTCTTCCGCACGGACTTCCTGGACGCCAGTTCGGTCCGCTATGGCTCGCAGTCCATCGCGGACTACGCGACGCTGCCGACGCCGCCGCTGTCCACCTACGAGGCCTACAACCACCAGCAACCCGGCGATCCGGCGAAGCTGGGCCGTGCCTTCGTCGAACTGGCCGCGATGCCGGCGCCGCCGCTGCACTTCGTGGCGGGCTCGGATGCGCTGGGCATGGCGCGCGAGACGTTCGGGCTGCGCATGGCCGAGATCGAGGCGCACGCGCGCTTGTCCGCTTCGCTGGATCGCGACGACGTCTGATCCGCGACGACGTTCGAGTGAGGGCTGATCGAGGTCGGATGGACATCGGATCGACATCGACTCAGACCTCCGGCAGCGGTCACCGGGCGCGGCTACCATCCCGCCCCGGGACACGTCGGCCGGGGAGGGCGCGATGCAGGGACGCGGCACGCCGTCATGACGGTGGCGCATTGGGAGCCCGCCGGCAGGAGCCGGCGGCGAATCGCAGGCATGGCGGCGCTGTTCGTGCAGGCGCTCGCCTTGCTGCTGCTGTGGCGCGGCACCTTGACGGTGCGACCGGACCCGATCGGCCACAACATCGAGCCTTTGCTGCTGGTGAAGGTGGCGCCGAAGCTGGTCGACGATCCGTCGGCCATCGACGACAGGTTTCTCGGCAGGTTGCCGTTGTCACGGCCTCGTGAATACGTCCCCGCGCCCCTCTTCGTCGCGCCGCCCGAGGTGACGATTTCCGCCGCGCCGCCGTCGACGTCGTTCCAGACGGTCCCGGTGCCGTCCATGCCGGCCTCGGGCGCTTCAGCGCCGCTCGGCAACGGCCGCACGACGCTCAACCTCGCGCTGCCGAAGGCAGGTGCGGCTTCCGATCCTTGGGTGCGCATGGCCGAGCAGATCCGCAACGACGAGCGCTCGCACAGCGCGCCGCGCACCGTCGAGTCGGCGATCGCCGATGCCGCCGGCACGCTGCCGATCGTGTCGAGCGTGTCGACTAGCGGCTCGGGCTCCAAGGTGATCCGTCAGGGCAGCCAATGCACGCGGGTCTATGAGAACCGCGTCGCCGCGATCCATCCGACGGACGATCGCCTCAAGGACGCCCCTGCCTTGATGGGCGGCTGCGGCGGGAAGTGAGCGGCACGGAAGGTGCGACCGGCGCCGGTGCCGATCAGGCGGTGAACCGCGCCGCCGGTGTGTCGCGCCGCTTCGCCGCATCCCGCGACGGCGGCGCGCCGTAGAGGCGGCTGTACTCGCGGCTGAACTGCGACGGGCTCTCGTACCCGACCGCATGCCCGGCGCGCGCGACTTCGAGACCTTCGGCGATCAGCAGCCGGCGCGCTTCCTGCAATCGCAGCTGCTTCTGGTACTGCAGCGGGCTCATCGAGGTCAACGCACGGAAGTGGTGGTGGAGCGAGGACGCGCTCATGTGCGCCTCTTTCGCCAGGGACTCGATGCGCAGCGGCTGCGCGTAGTGGGCCTTCAGCCAGCGGATCGCGCGGTGCACGCGCTGCGTCTGGCTGTCGGCGCGCGCGACCTGGGCCAGGCGCTCGCCCTGCTCGCTGCGCAGCACGCGGTAGACGAGCTCGCACATCGCCATCGGCGCCAGCGCCGCATGGTCCTCCGGGTGGTCGAGCAGCTGCATCAGGCGCGCGGCGGCGTCGAGCATCTCCGAGGTCACCGCGCTGACGAAGAGCCCGCGGCCCGGGTCGTCGCCGTCGCCGTCGGCGGAGCCGATGCCGTTCGCCGGCGTGACCGGCGCGACAGGCGCCCGCGGCGGACCGCTGCGCGCGACCAGCTCCGCGACCTCCTCCGGATCGAAATCCAGGCGCAGGCAGAGATAGGGGCGCTCCGGCGTCGCTTCGGTCACGCGGCCGCTGACCGGCAGGTCGGTCGTGAACACCATGAAGCGCGCGGCGTCGTAGACGTAGCGCTCCTCGCCGAGCCGCACCTCCTTCGCGCCCTGCGAGATCAGGCACAGCGAGGCCGGCTGCACCGCATGCGCGAGTTCGCCGCCGGGGGTGTCGAGCCGGAGGATCCAGAGCCGGGGCAGGGCCGTGGGCCAGACCCCTTCGCGCGGCGCGTGGCGGGACAGCAGCGCGCTCAGCGCCCCGGTGTCGGGCTTGGGAACGTTCATGGGGGCGCTCATGGGAGGGGCTCAGCCCGCGCGCAGCAACTGCTCGATGTCGGCGCGGGGCGGCGTGCCGAAGAGGCGGCGGTACTCGCGGCTGAACTGCGAGGCGCTCTCGTAACCCACCTGGTGCGCCGCGGCGGCCGCGTCCAGTCCTTCGCCGAGCATCAGCCGGCGCGCGTGCTGCAGCCGCAGCTGCTTCTGGTACTGCATCGGCGACATGCTCGTCAGCTGCTTGAAGCGCTGATGCAGCGTCGAGGCGCTCATGTGCGCGACCTCGGCCAGTTCGTCGATGCTGATGGCCTCGCTGAAGCGGCGGTTCAGCTCGTCGATCGCGCGCGACAGGCGGCGCGTCGCGCTGTCCTGCTGCGCCAGCGCGCGCAGCCGCGGACCGAGCGGTCCCGTCAGCACGCGATAGAAGATCTCCCGCTGCAGCAGCGGCGCCATGACGCGCTGGTCCGACGGGTTGTCCAGCAGCTGCATCAGCCGCAGCGCGGCGCTCAGCAGCGACTCCGACACCGGCGCGACGTTCAGCCCCGACTGCGCCGACGGCGACGCGTCGGTGCTCGCCGGGCCGACCTCCAGCATCAGCTCCGCCAGCGTCGCGGTCGAGCAGTCGATGCGCACGCACAGGTAGGGCTTGTCCGGCGTCGCCTCGATGACGCCGCCCTTGGGCAGCATCGGCATCGACACCAGCAGGAAGTGCAGGGGGTCGTAGTACAGCGTCTCGGTGCCGAGCTCCACCTTCTTGCGCCCCTGCAGCACGATGGCCAGGCCGGGCTCGTAGAACGCCGGCGCGGTCTTGGGCATGCTGCAGCTGGCCTTGATCAGGTGCAGGCAGGGGATGGCGGTGGGCAGGGAGCCTTCGCCGCCGATGTGCCGGAGCGTCAGATCCACCATCTGCGCGCGCAGGGCCTGCAGCGCGTCGGGGAAGCCGTCGGCGAGGGGAATCGGAGTGGGTGCGACCATGCATCGGATTGTGCAAGTCCCTCGCGCGCGGCGCCAGCGCCCGCGAGCGCGGCGGACCGGGTTCCGGAGGATCGGGCAAGGAAGGGCGAGCATTGCGCTGGTGAGGGAGGGGGGCGGATTCCTAAGCTCTCGGTCATCGCGGCGGCCGTCCGGTCGTCGCGCTCCCACCGCTTTTGAAGGAGTGCCGCCATGACCATCATGTCCAGGGAACCGCTCAACAACCTGCCGCAGCTGCCGCGCCGCCGCCTCGGTGCGCACGGACCGGAGGTCTCCGCGCTCGGGCTCGGCTGCATGGGGATGTCCGATTTCTACGGTCCGGCCGATGAGGCCGCGTCGATGGCCGTCCTGCACCGCGCGCTGGACCTCGGGATGAACTTCCTCGACACGGCCGACATGTACGGCCACGGCGCCAACGAGCGCCTGCTGTCCGGGCTGCTGGCCAACCGCCGCCGCGAGGTGGTGCTCGCCACCAAGTTCGGCATCGTCCGCAACGCCGACGGACTCTCGGCCGGCGTCGACGGCCGGCCGCTGCACGTCCACGCGGCGTGCGACGCGAGCCTGCGCCGCCTCGGCGTCAACCACATCGACCTGTACTACCTGCACCGCGTCGACAAGTCGGTGCCGATCGAGGAGACGGTCGGCGCGATGGCCGCGCTGGTGCGCGCCGGCAAGGTGCGCCACATCGGCCTGTCCGAGGCCTCCGCGGAGACGATCCGCCGCGCCCACCAGGTGCATCCGATCGCGGCGGTGCAGTCCGAGTACTCGCTGTGGACCCGCGATGTCGAGGCCGAGGTGCTGCCGACCTGCCGTGAGCTCGGCATCGCGCTCGTGCCGTACAGCCCGCTGGGGCGCGGCTTCCTGACCGGTGCGATCCGCAGCGCCGACCAGCTGGCGGCCAACGACTGGCGGCGCGTCAATCCGCGCTTCCAGGACGGCCACCTGGCGCAGAACCTCGCGCTGGCCGATGCGATCGTCGCGCTGGCCCGCGACCATGGGCTGACACCGGCGCAACTGGCGCTGGCCTGGCTGCTGGACCGCGGTCCGGACGTCGTGCCGATCCCCGGCACGCGCTCGATCGCGCGGCTGGAGGAGAACGCGATGGCCGCGCGCCTGCGGCTCAACGACGTGCTGCGCGAGGACCTGCGCGACCTGCTCGACGAGTTCCCGGTCGCCGGGGAACGCTACCCCGAGGTGTCGATGGCGCTGGTGAACGCATGACGCGCTGATCGCACGAGCGCGCCGTGAGGCCCGGACGGTGACGCCGTCCGGGCCTTCTTCATTCCTCGAGCCCGAGGAACACGGCCATCTCGCCGTACGCCTCGTCGAGCGCGGCGCGGAAGGCCGCGTCCCGCGGCCGCTTGTCGATGAAGCCGAGGTCCGGGACCAGCGTGCCGCCCTCGACCTTCAGGTTGGCCCAGCCGATCATCCGGTCGCCCCAGAGCATGGGCAGCGCGTAGTGGCCCATCGTGCGCTTCGCGGCGGGCGTGTAGGCCTCGAAGCGGTAGGCCCAGCCCCACAGCCGCTCGAAGCGGCGGCGGTCCCACACCAGCGGGTCGAAGGGGGCGAGGAAGCGCAACCGCTCCGGCTCGACCCTGTGGCCGCGCGACGCGGGATTCTCGTCGGCCGGCCAGTACCAGACCTCGCCGTCGACCTTCGTGTGGGCCCAGCGGCTCTTCGCCTCCTTCAGCACGTTGCGAGCCTCCACCCGCAGGTGCGGCGCGCCATAGCCGAGCAGCGACGTGAGGTAGCCCAGGCTTGCCGACGGCAGTGGCGCGTAGAGCGCCACGATCATGTCGAGCAGCGCCGCCGCCCGCGCGTGCCGCGCTTCGGGGCTGTCGTCCTGCAGCAGGTGCTCGATCGCCTCGTAGACCCGCGTGCCGGAATCGCGCCGCGCCACGCGCAGCAGGCCGCGGTAGTGCATGCCGTCGAGGAGCTGGGTACTGGCGTTGAGTTCGCCGCCCCAGTAGCCCGCAACGCGCCCGTGGCTGAAGGCCTGCTGCACATGCTGCGGATGGGTGCGCCCACGTGCGCGGATGAACTCGAGCACCTCGGCGGCGCGGGCGTTCATCGCGTCGTCCCAGGGTCGCTTCGCGGTGCGCGGGTGCAGCAGCGCGAGCGTCTCGCGTGGCAGGAAGCCGTAGTTGACGAGGGCGTCCTCCTCGACCGCGAGCTTCGTGTATCGCGCCTCGAGCTGGCCGGCGCGGTAGTCCTTCACCCGGTGCATCAGGATCAGGTCCTGCGCCCGCGCCGGCGCGCGGATCGGGTCCGCCTGCACGAAGCCCAGGCGCTGGATCGCGCGCAGCAGCGTCGTCGGCTTGAAGAAGGTGCGGGCGATGGCGTGACGCCGCAGCGCGTCATGGTCGATCACGGGCATTCGGGAGCGATGGTCGTCGAAAGCCGTGACGGTACCCCGGCGCCGCACCGGATGTGTCAGCAGGGCTTGTCGACGCAGCTCGACTGCCGAGGCCGTTGGCCCTCACCCCCACCCTCTCCCGCAAGCTGTATGGACCGAGGACATGGGTAACAGGTGTGCCAGGACATGGGTGACACTTTTCCCGCCTAGTCAGCGGGAGGACGAAGTTGCCCTGGAGCCAAGTCACCGTGAAGGATCAAAGAGAGGAATTCGTTCGGCTGG
Organism: Roseateles chitinivorans; assembly: GCF_050632145.1. GTDB lineage: Bacteria > Pseudomonadota > Gammaproteobacteria > Burkholderiales > Burkholderiaceae_C > Roseateles > Roseateles chitinivorans_B. Next base: position 882,571 of record NZ_CP192577.1, on the reverse strand, counting down.
CCCGACAGCCTGGCGCCAATATCAGCGAGCTATGTCGACGCAGCGGCATCAGCCGTAAGACGGGCTACAAGTGGCTCAGCCGAGTCGATCTTGAGGATCGATCTCGGCGACCACGAACCTCACCGACCCGTACACCCGAACAGCTGCAAGCTCAGGTGCTTGCAGTGCGGGCCGAATGTCCGGCTTGGGGTGCTCGCAAGATCGCGCATGTGCTGGGGCGCGATCATGGCGTGCACATAGCGGCCAGCACGGCCAACTGGGTGCTGCGCCGCAACGGCCTGATCGACCCGGCAGCAAGCCAGGCCGCAACGGCATGGCAGCGCTTCGAGCACGAGACGCCTAATGCGCTGTGGCAAATGGACTTCAAGGGCCACTTCGCCACCGACGCCCAGCGCTGTCACCCGCTGACCGTGCTGGACGATCACTCGCGCTTCAACATCGTCCTGCAAGCGCTGGGCAATGAGCGGCTCGAGTCCGTGCAGCCCGTGCTGCAGCGCGCCTTCGAGCGCTATGGGCTGCCTGAGCGCATCAACGCCGACAACGGCCCGCCCTGGGGTTCGCCTACGCGCGGCGCGCTCACCGAGCTGGAGGTGTGGCTGATTCGGCTGGGCGTGCGCTTGAGCCACAGCCGACCGATGCATCCGCAGACCAACGGCAAAGACGAACGATTCCATCGCACGCTGAAGGCCGAGCTACTAGCCAGTCGGCACTTCAAGGACCTGAGCGATGCCCAGCGCCACTTCAGCCAGTGGCGCCATCTCTACAACTCCAAACGGCCTCATTGCGCACTGGGCATGGGCACGCCAGCCAGCCGCTACGTGGCTAGCCCGCGCTCAATGCCAAGCTCACTGGAGCCCGTCGAATACGGCGATGGCGTCATCGTGCGCCGGGTCGGATACGGTGGACGGATCCAGTTCAAGGGCAATACCTACCGCGTTGGCAGAGGTCTCATCGGCCAACCTGTGGCCCTACGACCTCACTTGGATCTCGATGGCAGCTTCGATGTCTTCTTCTGCCACCAAAAGGTACGCATGATTGAGCTGTGCCAGGCTGACTAACCTGGACCTGACCTGTTACCCATGTCCTGGCACACCTGTCACCCATGTCCTCGGTCCATACAGCAAGCGGGAGAGGGAGCAGGAAGCTCACAGCGGCGCGAAGCCGCTGGGCGCCTGCTCGACGGTGTCCATCTGCATCTCGAAGCTGAAGAAGCGGTTCCGCCCCCGCGATTTCGCCGTGTAGAGCGCGTCGTCGGAGCGCCGCAGCAGACCTTCGACGGTCGTCTCCGCATCCGGCACGCAGGTGGTGATGCCGCCGGACAGCGTGACGTGGGACTCCACCGAATCCGGGTGGCGCATGTTGCAGTTGCGCAGCGTGCGCATCACCGCCCGCGCGAAGGTCATCGCGCCCGAGCGCGGCGTGCCGGGCAGGATCAGCGCGAACTCCTCGCCGCCATAGCGGGCGGCGCAGTCGCGCGGCCGGCGACAGGTCTCCTGCAGCAGCAGCGCGACGCGCTGCAGGCAGGCATCGCCGGCCAGGTGGCCGTAGCTGTCGTTGTAGCGCTTGAAATGGTCGATGTCGCACAGCACCAGCGTCAGCGGCGTCTGGTCGCGCCGCGCGCAGGCGATCTCCTGGGCGAGCCGGGCGTCGAAGGCGCGCCGGTTGAGCAGCCGCGTCAGCGGATCCTCGCCGGAGAGCTTCTCCAGTCGTTCGTTGCTGTGGCGCAGGTCGTCGGACACCTCCTGCAGCCGCGTCTGCATCCGCCGCAGCCGCTGCATCGCACGCAGCTTGGCCTGCAGCACGGTGTTGGAGACGGGCTTGACCAGGTAGTCGTCGCCGCCGGACTCGATGCCCTGCCAGAGGTCCTGGTCGCGGTCGCGGCTGGAGAGGAAGATGATCGGCGTCCACCCGCCGTTCTCGTGCGCCCGCATCTGGCTGGCGACCCAGTAGCCGTCGTGGTCGGGCATCTCGACATCGAGCAGCACGAGGTCGGGGTGGTCGCCGTCGAAGCGGGCCAGGGCGCTGTCGCCGCCGTCCGCCTCCAGCGTGTGGTGTCCGATCGCCTGGAGCTGGCTGCACAGGAACCCACGCGTGCTGGCCTGGTCATCCACGACCAGGATGCGCAGCGGAGGGAGCGAGGCGGGCGGCAGCGAGGCGGAAGCATCCATGGCCGGGCATCGTCGACTGGCGGCAACAAGATGTGCCGGAGCCGATTATGCGGGGCCGGTCCCCTCGCGGGCAGTTCGGGTATGCCTCAAGTCGGGGACGGCGGCGGCGGCGCGGCGGGCGTGGCCGCCGGTGCGGCCGGGGCCACCGCGCGGCGCTGCTCCGCCGTGTCCATTTGCATCTCGTAGCTGAAGAAGCGGTTCCGGCCGGTGGACTTGGCGTTGTAGAGCGCGTCGTCGGCCCGGATGATCAGGCCTTCGGCGCTGGTGCTCTCGTCGGGCAGGCAGGTGGTGATGCCGCCCGAGAGCGTGATCGTGGCGCCCGTCGGCGAATCCGGGTGCGGGATCGCGGCCAGTTCCACCGTGCGCATCAGCGCGCGGGCGTAGGTCATCGCGCCGGAGCGCGGCGTGTTCGGCAGGACCAGCGCGAACTCCTCGCCGCCGTACCGGCCGGCGCAATCGCTCGGGCGGCGGCAGGTTTCCTTGAGCAGCCGACCGATGCGGCGCAGGCACTCGTCGCCGGCGACGTGGCCGGCCGCGTCGTTGTAGCGCTTGAAGTGGTCGACGTCGCACAGCATCAGCGTCAGCGGCTTGCCGTCGCGGCGGGCCAGGTCCAGCTCCTGCTGCAGCCGCGCGTCCAGCGCGCGCCGGTTCATCAGGCCGGTCAGCGCATCGACGCTGGAAAGCTCCTCCAGCTGGGCGTTGGCGGCGCGCAGTTCCTCGGACATCTGCACCAGCCGCGACCGCATCTGCGCCAGGCGGTGCATCGCGCGCAGCTTGGCGTGCAGGATCATCGCGGAAGCCGGCTTGACGAGGTAGTCGTCACCGCCGGCCTCGATGCCCTTCCAGACGTCCTCGTCCTGGTTGAACTGGGACAGGAAGATGATCGGCGTCCAGCCACCGGGTTCGGCGGCGCGCATCTCGCGGCAGGTCCAGTAGCCGTCGTGGCCCGGCATCTCGATGTCCAGCAGCACCAGGTCGGGACGGTAGCGGCGGAACAGCTCCAGCGCCCATTCGGCGCTGTCGGCTTCCAGCACGCGGTGGCCGGCCCGGTCCAGTTCCGCCGTCAGCGCCACGCGGGTGGCGTTCTGGTCGTCGACGATCAGGATGGTCAGCGGGGTGGGCGCGGTAGGCATCGCATGCATGCGGTCATTCTGCCGCGATGCCCGCATTCCTGAAACGACCAGGGCCGCGCGAGGCGGCCCTGAGTCGGGGGATCAAGTTTCCGCGCGTGCGGCAAATGACCGGTTTGGCGGGAGGGGGATCACAGGCCCGCCGCCGCCCGCAGCGCCTTCGCCTTGTCGGTGCGTTCCCAGGTGAACTCCGGCTCTTCACGACCGAAGTGGCCGTAGGCCGCGGTCTTGCCGTAGATCGGACGCAGCAGGTCCAGCATCTGGATGATGCCCTTGGGACGCAGGTCGAAGTGCTCGTTGACCAGCGCGGCGATCTGCTCGTCGGGCAGGACGCCCGTGCCTTCGGTGTAGACCGTGACGTTCATCGGACGCGCGACGCCGATCGCGTACGCGACCTGGATCTGGCACTGCTTGGCCAGGCCGGCGGCGACGATGTTCTTCGCGACGTAGCGGGCGGCGTAGGCGGCCGAGCGGTCGACCTTGGTCGGATCCTTGCCCGAGAACGCGCCGCCGCCGTGCGGGCAGGCGCCGCCGTAGGTGTCGACGATGATCTTGCGGCCGGTCAGGCCGCAGTCGCCCTGCGGGCCGCCGATGACGAAGCGGCCGGTCGGGTTGACCAGGTACTTCGTGTCCTGCAGCCATTCCTTGGGCAGCACCGGCTTGATGATCTCCTCGATGACGGCCTCGTAGAACTCGGGCTTCATCTTGTCGCCCAGCGACATCTCCGGCGCGTGCTGCGTCGACAGCACGACGGTGTCGATGCTGTGCGGCTTGCCGTCGACGTAGCGCATCGTCACCTGGCTCTTCGCGTCCGGACGCAGGAAGGGCAGGCGGCCGTCCTTGCGCAGCTGGGCCTGGCGCTCGACGAGGCGGTGCGCGTAGTAGATCGGCGCGGGCATCAGCTCGGGCGTCTCGTCGCAGGCGTAGCCGAACATCAGGCCCTGGTCGCCGGCGCCGGTGTTCAGGTGGTCGTCCGAGGCCTGGTCGACGCCCTGGGCGATGTCGTTGCTCTGCTTGTCGTAGGCGACGAGCACGGCGCAGCCCTTGTAGTCGATGCCGTACTCGGTGTTGTCGTAGCCGATGCGCTTGATCGTGTCGCGGGCGACCTGGATGTAGTCGACGTGGGCGTTGGTCGTGATCTCGCCCGCCAGCACCACCAGGCCGGTGTTGCAGAGGGTCTCGGCCGCGACGCGGGAGCGCGGGTCCTGCGCCAGGACGGCGTCGAGGATGGCGTCGGAGATCTGGTCCGCCACCTTGTCGGGGTGGCCTTCAGATACGGATTCCGAGGTGAAGAGGAAATCGCTCGCCAATTTAAACTCCTGTGATTCAGTCTTCGGGCAATGCCTTCTGGCCTTGCCCTTCGGGCTTGCCTTTTGGCGTCGCCGAGACGGGAGTCAGGCGGCGAACGCTTTAGCGGGATTTATGAGTCGCCCCGCAAGTTGTCCAGATTAACTCGGCGACTGGGGCGGCATTATAGGAAAGAGCCCGAACAGGGCGCCGGACGGTCGATGGGAAAACTGGGTACATATGCGCTGATCAGCCTGCTGTGGCTGCTGCACTGGCTGCCGCTGCGCTGGCTGGCCGCCCTCGGCTGGGGGCTGGGCGGGCTGCTGCATCGCGTGGCGGGTTCTCGGCGGCGCGTGGCGCTGCGCAACGTCGAGCTCTGCTTCCCCGAGAAGCCGCTGGCCGAGCGCGAGGCCCTGGTGCGCGAGCACTTCGGCTGGCTGGGCCGCAGCCTGCTGGAGCGCGGGCTGCTCTGGTACGCGTCGGACCGGCGGCTGCTGAAGCTGATGCGCATCGAGGGCAACATCAAGCTCTCCGAACAGGTCGACCGCCCGGTGATGTGGTTGATGCCGCACTTCGTGGGCCTGGACTGGATCGGGCCGGCGTTGATGCTGAACCAGGCAAGACCTGGCGCCAGCATCTACCAGCGCCAGAGCAACGCGCTCTTCGACGAGGCGCTGCGCCGGGCGCGCTCGCGCTTCGGCACGACCAAGCTGGTCGACCGCCACGAGGGCGTGCGCAGCGTGCTGCGGGCGATCCGCGACGGGTATTCGTTCCTGAACCTGCCCGACATGGATTTCGGCCCGAAGGATTCGGCCTTCATCCCGTTCTTCGGCGTGCCGGCCAACACGCTGCTGGCGCCGGCCAAGATCGCGCAGACGATGAAGATGGTGGTGCAGCCGGTGGTCGTCACGATGCTGCCCAAGGGCGAGGGCATCGTGATCCATGCGCACGAGCCGCTGGAGAACTACCCGAGCGGCGACCTGGAAGCCGACGCCAACCACTTCCACCGCTGGCTCGAGGACCGGATCCGCGAGCACCCGGCCCAGTATTTCTGGGTCCACAAGCGATTCAAGACGCGACCGCCCGGCGAGGCGTCGCTGTATTCCCGATAATCCGCTCCCATGAAACTGCGCTTCACCAAGATGCAGGGCGCCGGCAACGACTTCGTCGTGCTGGACGCCACGCGCCACCCGATGCCGCTGACCAGCGATCAGCTGCGGCGCGTCGGCGACCGCCGCTTCGGCGTGGGCTGCGACCAGATCCTGGTGATCGAGTCGGCCAAGACCCCCGACGTCGACTTCGGCTACCGCATCTTCAACTCGGACGGGTCCGAGGTGGAGCAGTGCGGCAACGGCGCGCGCTGCTTCGTGCGCTACGTCGTCGACAAGGGCCTGACCGACAAGCGGACCATCCGCGTGCAGACGATCAACGCGCTGCTGGAGCTGCGCCTGCGGGACGACGGCCGCGTCACGGTCGACATGGGCGCGCCGGTCTTCGACCTGCCGCGGATCCCGTTCGACCCGAAGGAATCGGCGCCGCGCCATGAGAACGGGTTCGAGCGCTGGCCGCTGGACCTGGGCGACGGCATCACGGCGGATGTCGCCGTGCTGTCCATGGGCAATCCGCATGCGGTGCAGCGGGTCGACGACGTCGATCACGCGCCGGTGGGCATCGTCGGCCCGCTGGTCGAGCACCATGACGCCTTCCCGCGTCGTGTCAACGCCGGGTTCCTGCAGGTCATCAGCCGCGGCGAAGTGAAGCTGCGCGTCTTCGAACGCGGTGCCGGCGAGACGCTGGCCTGCGGCACCGGCGCGTGCGCGGCGGTGGTGGCGGGCATCCGGCTGGGCTGGCTGGACGCCGCGGTCGAAGTGCACACGCGCGGCGGCGACCTGCGCATCGAATGGGCCGGCATGACGCCGGGAGGCCCGGGGCTGTCCGCCCCGGTCTACATGACGGGGCCGGCGCAGACGGTCTTTGAAGGAGAAATCGAACTGTGAGCGGCATCGAAGGCATCACCGAACAAGACATCGCCGACTACCTGGCGAATGACCCGGCGTTCTTCGAACGTCACGCCGAACTGCTGGCCAACGTCCGGATCTCGCATCCGCACGGCCAGCGCGCGGTCTCGCTGCAGGAGCGCCAGGCGGAGCTGCTGCGCGACAAGATCCGCGGCCTGGAAAACAAGATCATCGAGATGATCCGCAACGGGCAGGAGAACGTCGCCATCGCCGACCGGCTGCACCGCTGGACGCTGGCGCTGATGCTGACGCGCGACGACCGCCAGCTGCCGGAGGTGCTGCTGCGCGAGCTGCGCCACCAGTTCCTGATCCCGCAGGCGGGCCTGCGGCTGTGGAACGTGGATGCGGGCCACGCGCTCGCGCCGTTCGCGGCCGAGGTCAACCCGGACGTGAAGACCTTCGTGGGCAGCCTGAACCAACCGTACTGCGGCATCAACTCGGGCTTCGAGGCCGCGCGCTGGCTCGAGGACGACGTGGCCTCGCTGGCGCTGGTGCCGCTGACGACGGGCGCGCCGGCGCAGCCGTTCGGACTGCTGGTGCTGGGGTCGCCGGATCCGACGCGCTACACGGCCGAGATGGGCACCGAGTTCCTGGCCCGTGTCGGCGAGATCGCGAGCGCCGCGCTCTCGCGCCTGCTGGACGCCGACCCGCACGCCGCCCAGGCCGCGCCCCATGTCGCCGCTCAGCCTGACTGACGAGCAGCAGCGCTACCTGGAACACCTGCGCGTGCAGCGCCGCCTGGCGGAGCGCACGCTGACGCTCTACACGGACGCGCTGCAGCGGCTGACCGGGCTCGCCTCGGCGGAAGACCTGAACCTGCTGCGCCTGTCGGCGCATCAGGCGCGGCGTTTCCTGGCGAAGCTGCACGGCGAGAAGCTCAAGCCGCGCACGCTGGCCCTGATCCTGTCCGCGTGGCGCGGCTGGTACCGCTGGCTGGGCCAGAACGGCCTGGTCGACGCGAACCCGATCGCCGACCTGCACGCGCCCAAGCAGGGCCGGCCGCTGCCGAAGGCGCTGGGCGTCGACGACGCGGTGCGGCTCGCGGAACACCGGCAGGACGCGGCCGATCCGGTCGCCGAGGCGCTGGAGCGCTGCCTGGTCGAACTGCTCTACGGCAGCGGCCTGCGGGTCTCCGAGCTGGTGGGCCTGGACCAGCGCCACCAGGCGTCCTCCGCCGGCTGGATCGTGCTCGAGGACGCCGAGGCGCAGGTGCTCGGCAAGGGCTCGAAGCGACGTGCCGTGCCGCTGGGCGGACCGTCGATGACGGCGCTGCGCGCGTGGATCGAGGTCCGCGGCCAATGGGCGGCGGCGGACGAACCGGCACTGCTGGTCGGGCCGCGCGGCCACCGGCTCAGCGCCGACCAGATCCGCAAGCGTCTCAAGCAGCGCGCGCTGGCGGCGGGCATGCCCACGCATGTCCATCCGCACATGCTGCGCCACTCCTTCGCGTCGCATCTGCTGCAGAGCAGCGGCGACCTGCGCGCGGTCCAGGAGCTCCTGGGCCACGCCAACATCAGTACCACGCAGATCTACACCCGGCTGGATTTCCAGCACCTGGCCAAGGTCTACGACGCGGCGCATCCTCGCGCCCGCAAGAAATAACCGATCGACAACGATGCTCCGCTCCGTCCTGAACGCTTCGAACGCTCCGTTCCCGTCCCGTCCGCTGCTGCTGTGCTCGGCGCTGTTCGCGGCCCATGCCCAGGCCCATTCGCAGGCCCAGGCAGAGGTGAAAGCCCCGGCGCCGACGAAGTTCTCGACGCCGGCCGAGGTGGAAGAGGCGGACAAGTACGGCGGCGTCACGACGACCGACATGGGCAACGGCATGGTCCGCGTGGCCATCCACGTGAAGGAGCCGCCGCGGGTCGTCACCGCCACGGACAGCCGGCCCGCCGCGTTCGAGCTGAACTGGTCGCCGGTCAAGATGCCCACCGGGCAGAAGACGGCGTTCCTGGGCGCGCACTACATGGTGGCGGTCAACGAGGACTGGGGCATCGGTCCGGCGGCCTACGGCGCGGCGCAGGGCGAATTCGGCGGCCTGTTCACGGTCGGCTTCAACGTGCAGCGGCGCTTCCGCATCACGCCGGCGGTGCACCTGGCGGCCAGCCTGTACGCGGGCGCGGGCGGCGGCGTGAGCTCGGACAGGGTGCGGCCCGGCGGCGGCCTGATGCTGCGGCCGGAGCTGTCCCTGCGCGGCGAGTTCGGCAACTGGTACGCCGGGGTCGGCGTCTCGCACATCACCTTCCCGAACGGCAACGGCAACATCAAGGACACCGGCGTCGCGTTCACGATCGGGCGGATGGACCGTTTCCTGAGCTTCAACCCGAGCGACTCGGGCTCGCCGGGCCGCGCGGGCGATCGCACGGGCATGGGCTTCGACGAGATCGCGCTCAGCGCCGGCGCCGAGAAGCCGCGCAGCGGCAGCCGCACGCGCGGCGGCGTGCCGCTGACCGGGCGCAAGGGCAAGGCTGGCGGCGATCTGCGGCAGTACTTCGGGGACGGGTCGTCGTGGTGGGGCCTGGAGGCGTCGGGCGCCGCGTCGGGCGGACACGACGGCTACATGGAGATCCTCGCCAACGCCGGCCAGGACTGGGGCATCGGCAGCCCGCGGCTGCGCGTGGGCGGGCAGTTCTCGTTCGGCCTGGGCGGCGGCGGCGACATGGACACGGGCAACGGCTGGCTGGTGCGGGTCGGTCCGACGCTGCGCTGGATCACGCCGTGGGGGCCGACGCTGCGGCTGGATGCCGGCTACATGACGGCGCCGTGGGGGCACTACGACTCCTTCCAGGTGCGCGGGTCGCTGGCGCTGCCGCTGGAGAAGGTCTCGCGCATCCTGAACACGCCGCCGCTGGAGTCGGGCACCATCCGTGCGCAGGCGCTGTACCTGAGCATGCCCTACTTCAAGGAATTCAAGTTCAAGGACGGCTCGAAGGACAACGTCACGGGCCTGGGCATCGGCATGACGCGTGACTTCGGCGGGCCGTGGTACGGCGTGGCGCAGGCAGGCAGCGCGGCGCTGGGCAAGGCGGGCGCGTTCTCGTACGGCATGTTCGGCCTCGGGGCGCACACGCCGAACTGGAACGGCGTGCGCGTCGGCGCCGAGGCGATGGTCGGCGCGGCGGGCGGCGGCAATGTCGCGGTCGGCGGCGGCGCGGTGACGCAGGGCGAAGTGTGGGCGCAGTGGGAAGGCACCGGCCGGGACCGCCTGCGCGTGAAGCTCGGCGTGGGCCAGTGGAAGGCGCTCGGCGGCGAGAAGCAGAGCACCCCGATGGTCAGCCTGAACGTGGGCTGGGCATTCGGGACGCTGGGGCCGGCCGCGCGGCGCTGAGACAATCCGCCGCATGAAATCCATCCGTCTCCGCGAGGGCAAGGACCGCTCGCTGCTTCGCCGCCATCCCTGGGTCTTCGAGGGCTCGATCGCGCGGGGCAAGGCCGACGCCGGCGAGACCGTGCGCGTCGAAGCCGCCGACGGCAGCTTCCTCTGCTGGGCGTCGTTCAGCCCGGAGTCGCTGATCCGCGTGCGCGCGTGGAGCTTCGACGAGCAGGAGCGCATCGACGCGGCCTTCTTCGAACGCCGCATCGCCGCGGCGCTGGCGCTGCGCGCGCGCATGCCGATCGATTCCGACGCGGTGCGCCTGATCCACGGCGAGGCCGACGGCCTGCCGGGCCTGATCGTCGACCGCTACGGCGACACGCTCAGCGCGCAGTTCCTGTCCGCCGGCACCGAGCGCTGGAAGCAGACCATCGCCGACCTGCTGCTGGCGCAGACGGGACTGACGCGGATCTACGAACGCTCCGACGCGAACGTGCGCACGCTCGAAGGCATGGCGCCCGTCACCGGCTGGCTGCGCGGCGAGGGCGGCACCGAGATCGTGATCTCGGAGAACACCTGGAAGCTGAGCCTGGACGTCGCCGAGGGCCACAAGACCGGCTACTACCTCGACCAGCGCGACAACCGCCGCAAGTTCGCCGAGGTCGTGAAGCACTACGGCTGCCAGTCGGTGCTGAACTGCTTCAGCTACACCGGCGGCTTCTCGGTCGCGGCGCTCGCGGGCGGCGCGACGGAAGTGATCAGCGTCGACTCGTCCGGCCCGGCGCTGGCACGCGCCACGGCGCACGTCGCGCTCAACGGCTTCGATCCGGCGCACCATACGGCGCTGGATGCCGACGTGAACCACACGCTGCGCGACATGCTCAAGCAGGGTCGCAGCTTCGACGCGATCGTGCTGGACCCGCCGAAGTTCGCGCCGACGGCCGCACACGCGGAGCGCGCCGCGCGGGCGTACAAGGACATCAACCGCCTCGGCCTGATGCTGCTGAAGCCGGGCGGCCTGCTGTTCACGTTCTCGTGCTCGGGCGGCGTGGGGCCGGAGCTCTTCCACAAGATCGTGGCCGGCGCCGGCATCGATGCCAACGCGGACGGCCTGATCCTCGATCGCGTCGGCGCGACGCCGGACCATCCGCAGACGATCTACTTCCCCGAGGGCGAGTACCTCAAGGGCCTGCTGATCCTCAAGCGCTGATCCCAGGTGCTGATCAGGGCCGCGCCGCCGGGAGGGCCAGGCGCGGCTCGAACTTTGCGCGCTTGACGCTGAAGAAGACCTTCACGTTGCGGACGTTGGCCTGCTGCGTGAACAGCCGCTGCACCAGCGCGTGATACGCCGGCATGTCCGGTACCTGCAGCACCAGCACGAAGTCCGGCCCCGGCGCGACACGCCAGCACTGCTGGACTTCGGGCGCCGCGACGGCGATGGCCTCGAACGCATCGAGGTGCTCGGCGCCCTGGCGGTCGAGCGTGATCTCGACCAGCGCCGACAGCCCCGCGCCCAGCTTCTCCGGCGACAGGATGGCGACCTGCTTCTCGATGACGCCGGTCTCGACGAGCCGCCGCACGCGGCGCAGGCAGGTGGCAGGCGACACATGGGCGCGCTCGGCCAAGGCCTGGTTCGACAGCGAGGCGTCCTGCTGGAGCAGATCCAGCACCCGCAAGTCGATGGCGTCCAGGGTGATGGAAGATTCCATAAAATCCGTTCAGATGGAATATTCCATCAATGTCAGTCAGTCGTGACTGATTCTTTCATGAATTGTGAAACGTTGAAAGCATCCATCTCTCCGAGATGCCTAGCATTCCGCCATTCGCAAATTCATCCGGACATCCGGGGAGACACATCATGTGCGGCATCGTCGGTGCGGTCAGCCAGAAGGACATCGTTCCCATCCTCATCGAGGGCCTGAAGCGGCTCGAGTACCGCGGGTACGACTCGTGCGGCGTGGCGGTCCACCAGGACGGTCAACTGCGCCGGGCGCGCAGCACCTCGCGTGTCGCTGAGCTGCAGGCATTGGCCGCGCAGGACGGCGTGGCGGCGGGGACAGGCATTGCGCACACGCGCTGGGCGACGCACGGCGCGCCGGCGGTGCACAACGCGCATCCGCACTTCTCGCACGGCCCGGGCGCCGAGGCGCACCTGCAGCCGGGTCGCGTGGCGCTGGTCCACAACGGCATCATCGAGAACCACGATGAACTGCGTGCCGAGCTGAAGTCGCGCGGCTACGTCTTCCACAGCCAGACCGACACCGAGGTCATCGCGCACCTGGTCGATTTCCACTACCACGGCGACCTGCTGGAGGCGGTGCAGACGGCGGTGGCGCAGCTGCGCGGCGCATACGGCATCGCCGTCTTCCACAAGGACGAGCCGCACCGCGTGATCGGCGCCCGCGAGGGCTCGCCGATGGTCCTGGGCGTCGGCAAGGACGAGTACGCCGGCGCGAACTTCGTCGCCTCGGACGCGATGGCGCTGGCCGGCGTGACCGATCAGATCGTGTACCTGGAGGAGGGCGATGTCGTCGACCTGCAGCTGGGCCGCTACTGGATCAGCAACAAGGACGCGGCGACGGGCCGTTTCGTCAACGTCGAGCGCGAGGTGAAGACCGTGCACGCGCACAGCGGCGCGGCCGAACTGGGCCCGTACCGTCACTACATGCAGAAGGAGATCTTCGAGCAGCCGGTGGCGATCGCCAACACGCTGGATGCGGTGACGGGCATCAGCCCGGAGCTGTTCGGCGACGGCGCGTTCCGTGTGTTCAAGGAGATCGACTCGGTGCTGATCCTGGCGTGCGGGACCAGCTACTACGCGGGCTCGACGGCGAAGTACTGGCTGGAGAGCATCGCCAAGATCCCGACCAGCGTGGAGATCGCGAGCGAGTACCGCTACCGCGACAGCGTGCCGAACCCGCGCACGCTGGTGGTGACGATCAGCCAGAGCGGCGAGACGGCGGACACGCTGGCGGCGTTGAAGCATGCGCGCTCGCTGGGGATGGTGCACACGCTGACGGTGTGCAACGTGTCGACGAGCGCGATGGTGCGGGAGTGCGCGCTGGCCTACATCACGCGCGCCGGCGCGGAGATCGGCGTCGCGTCGACGAAGGCGTTCACGACGCAGCTGGTGGGCCTGTTCCTGCTGACGCTGGCGCTGGCGCAGACGCGCGGGCACCTGACGGAAGAGCAGGAGCAGGAGCACCTGAAGGCGCTGCGTCACCTGCCGGTGGCGGTGCAGGCGGTGCTGGCGCTGGAGCCGCAGGTGATCGCGTGGAGCGAGGAGTTCGCGCGCAAGGAGAACGCGCTGTTCCTCGGCCGCGGGCTGCATTACCCGATCGCGCTGGAAGGCGCGCTGAAGCTCAAGGAGATCAGCTACATCCACGCCGAGGCGTATCCGGCCGGCGAACTGAAGCACGGCCCGCTGGCGCTGGTGACGGCGCAGATGCCGGTCGTGACGGTGGCGCCGAACGACACGCTGCTGGAGAAGCTGAAGAGCAACATGCAGGAAGTGCGCGCGCGCGGCGGCGAGCTGTTCGTGTTCGCCGACGGCGACACGAAGATCGACAGCGAGCCGGGACTCCACGTCATCCGCATGCCGGAGCACTACGGCGCGCTGAGCCCGATCCTGCACACGGTGCCGCTGCAGCTGCTGGCGTATCACACGGCCTGCGCGCGCGGGACGGACGTGGACAAGCCGCGGAACCTCGCAAAGAGCGTGACGGTGGAGTGACGCGGTCCGCGCAACTCAGCAGAGAGCCTGCAGCAGCGTCGGCAGGTCGTACGGCTTCGCGATGACGGGGAAGCCCTCGTCCGTCGCGACCTGCGCGACGTCGCTGTGCCCCGTCACCAGCACCGGCTTGATCAGTGGCCGCATGCGACGCACCTCGCGGACCAGTTTGACCCCGTTCATGCCTTGAGGCATCACGATGTCGCTCACCAGGATGTCGGGATCGAATCCGCGGCTGAGCAGCTGCAAGGCATCCTCCCCGCTGTCCACCGCCTTCACCACGAATCCGCTGGACTCCAGCAGCTGCTGGGTGGCTTCCCTGACGTCGTGGTTGTCGTCGACCAGCAGGATCACCCTGCCGGCCGTGACCACCGTGTCCCCCTGAGGTGCGTTCGCTTGCGCAGCGTCTTGCGCCTGCCGGGAGGGAATCATCAAGGAGATGGTGGTGCCGTCACTCGGCACGCTGTGCACGCGGATCGCGCCGCCCGACGCTTCGATGAAGGCCGCCACCTGCGGCATGCCCAGCCCGCTGCCCTTGCCCTGCGGTTTCGTCGTGAAGAAGGGCTCGAAGATTCGCTCGATCACTTCCGCTGACATGCCCTCGCCGTGATCGGTCACGCGCAGGACGCAGACCGCGCCCAGCCGAGAGTCTTCCCCGCCTCCGCCGATATCCGGATCACGCCGCCGTCGGGCATCGCATCTCTCGCATTGGTCACCAGGTTGGTCAGCGCGATTTCCAGTTCCAGGCTGTCCACGGCGACCCGCCCCAGATCCGGTTCGGCGTGCAGTACCACCGTGTGCCGGGCGTCAAGCAGTTGCCGGACGTTGTCCGCGATGCGTTCGAGTTCGATCCTCGTGTCCAGCGGGCGAGCCACGAGCGCCCGACGGGCCGACAACAAGGAGAGCTGGCGCGTCAGCGCTTCCGCCTTGGTGACGCTGCGCCTGATCGCGGCGACATCGGCATCGACCGCTGTGCCGACACGGCGTTGGAGGATGCTCAAGCGGCCGGTGACCACCTGCAGGATGTTGTTGAGGTCGTGCGCCAGGCCCGCGCCCAGTTGACCGACCATGCGCAGCTTCTCCGCCTGGGCGAGCTTCTGTTCCGCGCGCTCCCGTTGATGCACGGCGGCTTAAAGTTCCTCCGTGCGTCGGAGCAGTTTCGTCACCGTGTCCGCGAGGCCGCGCTGGACGCGGCGGAAATGATGGGCCAGCAGGACCAGCACGACCGAACTCGCGATCAGGCCTTCCACGCGGACCGAGTACCACGCCAGCGTGTATCGCGAACCGCTGTAGGTGCTCAGCCACACGCCACCGGCTTCTGCTGTGAGCACGACGACCAGCCAGATGAAGATGGATCGCCGATGGAGCCCGCGCAGCCAGATGAGGACACTGGCCAGCACCGCGAGGATCGCCGCGCCGTAGGAGCCGTAGACGCTGAAAAGGCTGAAGGCCTGCCGCCCCCTTTGTCGAGGGTGGCCGCGGTATCGGTCCATTGGGAGGCGAAGCCGGCCAGGACCGCCGCCGCCGTGGCGACCAAGGGCGGCCAGTAGGTGAACGTGCGGGGCTCCTTGCCCGGTTGCATCGCGGACAGCGCGGCCCAGACGATGAAACCCGCGAACCCCGCGCGCCACATGATGAACAGCCAGCTGACCGCGTGCGGTGAACCGAGCAGGGGCCTGTCCGGAAGCACGGCGCCGGGGAAGGTCATGACATGCAGCACCGCCATCAGCCCCGCGTAGAGGTAGGCGGCAGCGATGACCGAATGCGACCGCGGCTGGCTGGGCGACGAGATGAGGAGCCAGAACGTCGCCAGGTTGATCATCGCCGCCGCGGCGCCGTACATGCCGCTGATGTGGGGCAACGGGACGAGCGGCGCGGAGGCGTAGGGAAGGACCGCAGCGATGCCCACCAGGAGCGCCACGGAAAGCGTCAGCGCGGCACGGCGCTGCGCGGTGCTCGCGATCTCCTGGACGACCTCCCTGAACGGCATGACAGTGCTCCGGCCTTGCATTGACGGCGCGCGATTGTCCCTCGCGCCGCTCATCCCTTGAGCCGTCGACCCGTTTCGCGTCCTCGCGCTCCGGCAGGTGACGCTTGCGGTGGCCGCGCCTTGCGAAGCCTCTCGGCCGCGGAGGCGGTCTCGGTCATCACGGGTGTCATGACGGCCCAGCCGGCGGCCAGGATGAGCAGCGCCTGCGTGGGATCCGGGAAGCTGCCGGCGCCCAGCCGCACGGCGGCCAGGTAGGAGAGCGGACCGCCGACGGCGCCCAGGACGGCCGCCAGCAGCGGCCGCCCCTGCAGCCACGACAGCGGTCCGCGCAGCAAGGTCGCGAACAGCGCCCACAACGCGAGGATCCAGGCGGGCGCCCACAGGCTGAGCGGCCCCGGCGACGCGTAGTGCACCCAGCCGGCCCTGAGCATCAGGGTGTCCCATGCCAGCCCCAGCAGGACGGCCAGCACGGTCAGGACGATCTCAAGTCCAGGCCGGTCGCTCAAGCACCAAGTGACCAGCACGGCCGCGGCCACCGCCAGGATGCCCAGCCCGGCGCGGTCATGGGCGGCGCCCAGCACGCACGCGAACCAGGCCGCCTGGAACAGGCAGAAGAGGGCGGCGCCCTTGAGGAGGTTCTTCAACATGGCGTGGTGGGGCCTCTGGATTTCTAGCGTTGTTGTGCGAAGCGGGTGCGGACACGGCCCGCCTGGTCCCGGATCGCCAGCACGTCCTCGTCGGAGAGACGCTCGAGATGGCGGACCTGCGCCCCGAGTCGCAGGTGGTGGACGAACCGCGCACGGTGCTGCAGCAGGAAGTCCCAATAGAGGGTGGTGTACGGGCAGGCCTCGGCGCCGGTGCTGAGCTCGGGCCGGTACTTGCAGCGCGCGCAGTACTGACCGCCGCTCATGCGCTGGATGTACTTGCCGCTGGCGACATAGGGCTTGCTGGTCATGGCGCCGCCATCGGCGTACTGGCTCATGCCCAGCGTGTTGGGCAGTTCCACCCATTCGACCGCGTCCACGTAGACCGACAGGTACCACTCGTGCACCGCGGCGGGCCTCACGCCCAGCAGCAGCGAGAACAGCCCGGTGACCATCAGCCGCTGGATGTGGTGCGCGTAACCCAGTTGCAGGGTCTGCCGCAGCGCGTCCGCCAGGCAGACCAGGTCCGTGTCCCCGGTCCAGAAGAAGGGCGGCAGCGGTTCGTCGGCATCGAGCGCATTGGCTTGCGCCAGCGCCGGCATGTGGGTCCAGTAGACCCCGCGCACGTACTCCCGCCAGCCGAGCACCTGCCGGATGAAGCCCTCCGCGCTGGCCAGCGGCACCTGGCCCGCGCGCCAGGCCTGCTCTGCGCGCGACACCACTTCTCGTGGGCCGATCAGTTTCAGGTTCATGGCGGCCGACAGCTGCGCATGCCACAGCCACGGCGTGTCCGGCCACAGGGCGTCCTGCCAAAGGCCGAACTCGGGCAGACGCTCCGCGATGAAACGGTCGAGCACGTGCAGCGCGTGCTCCCGCGTCACGGCCCAGTCGAAGTCATCCAGCGATCCGGGGTGGTCGGGGAACGCCCGCGCCACGAGCTCGATCACTTCCCGGGTCACGGCGTCGGGCGGGAAGCCCACGCGCTCTGGCACGAAACCCGGTCCGCCGCGCGGGAAGGGCTGCTGGTTCTCCGCGTCGAAGTTCCAGCGGTCCCCGGCGGGTTCGTCGCCGACCATCAGCACGCCGTGCAGGCGACGCATGTGCCGGTAGAAGGTCTCCATCCGCAAGCTCCGTCGGCCGCCGGCGAAGGCCGAGAACTCCCGCACCGTGCAGAAGAAGTGGCGGTCGTCCCGCAGCTCGATCGTCCAACCCGACTGAGCGGCAGCGCCCCGGAGGGCCTTCAGGACACGCCAGTCGCCCGGCGCGGTCATCAGCACGCGAAGCGGCTTCCAGCGCTGCAGCGCGCGCGACAACTCGGTGCCGAGACGCCCTGTGTTCCCGGCGTCGTCCAGCGTCACGTAGTCGGCGTCCCGACCCAGCTGGCGCAGGACGTCGGCGTGATGACGCATGGCCGCGAGAAACAGTGCGATGCGGATCCGGCTGGACCACACGTGCGTCGACTCTTCGCGCACTTCCGCCATCCACACCCTGTCGACGCGCGGGTCGAAGCCGTCGAACGCCGAGGACTGCGGGTCGAGCTGGTCGCCGAGCACGACGACGAGGGAACGCACGGCGCCCCTCATCGTGCTCATCTCCGCCGGGCCGGACCGGGCGGCGGCGGTGTCGCAGCGGCGAGGCAGGCGGCAACGGTCAGCTGTGGCACGCGGTGGCGCCGGCCGAGGGTGAGAGGTCCGGGGGGCGGGGAGAGGAGCGACGACATACGCGATGGGCGTGCACGGCGCTTGGCCGCGCACGCCGGGGAAGCCCGGTGGAGGGATCGTCTGTACGTGTGCCGCGCCGTTTCGGATCACACGGACGGAAGACTCGGGCAGGTGGCGCGCCCCGAAATGGGATTTCCGTGCGGAGGGAGGCTTGCACGCGATCGCCGGTGCGACTGCCGCTCGTTCTCTTCGCTTTAGTGAACTCATTCGTATGCAAAATCCGCCGATCTGGATTGGTACCGGTACCAATCCTGTGAACGCGGGGCCTGGATGAGCAATCGACCGCCCGCTCGAACAACGATTGGGGTCGAACGGATGAATTTCACGAGGTGGATACCGCGTGGCGCGGCGGCGCTTTCGCTCTCGATGCTGGCGGTCTGCGCCTGCCCGGGATTGGCGCTGGCGGAGCCGCCGGCGGTCGATGCGGCGCTGATCGCGCGCGGCAAGCAGCTGGCGGTCGCGGCGGACTGCGCCGCCTGCCACACCACGCCCAAGGGCGGGGCGCCCTTCGCCGGCGGCTATCGGATCGAGTCGCCGATGGGCGCCATCGTCGCGACCAACATCACGCCGTCGAGGACGCACGGCATCGGGGACTACACGCTGCCCGAGTTCCAGCGCGCGCTGCGCCAGGGCGTGCGTCGCGACGGTACACACCTCTACCCGGCGATGCCCTACACGGCATACACGCAACTGTCGGACGACGACACCGCCGCGCTCTACGCCTACTTCATGCACGACGTGAAGCCGGTGGACCAGCCGGTGGCCGAGACGCAGCTGCCGTTCCCGTTCAGCGTGCGGGCCTCGATGGCGGTGTGGAACGCGCTGTTCCTGAAGGACGAACGCTTCAGACCTGACCCCGCCAAGTCGGAACAGGTGAACCGCGGCGCCTACCTCGCGGGCGCGCTCGCGCACTGCAGCACCTGTCACACGCCGCGCAACACCCTGATGGCCGAGGACCTCGGCCAGCCGTTCCTGTCCGGCGCCAACGTCGGTGCCTGGTTCGCGCCGAACATCACCTCGGACCCGGTGCAGGGCATCGGCGGCTGGAGCGACGACGAGCTGGTGCAGTACCTCAAGACCGGCCAGGTCCACGGCAAGGTGCAAGCGGCCGGCCCGATGGCCGAGGCGATCGAGCACAGCCTCCAGCACCTGCCTGAAGCGGACCTGCGCGCGATCGTGGCCTACCTGAAGCAGACGCCCGCGGTGGCCGCTGCCTCCGAGAGTGGCAAGGCGCGGCACGCGTTCGGCGAGGCCTCCCACGATGAAGTCGCGCTGCGAGGCTTGAAGGACGTCGATCCCGGCTGGCGGGTCTTCAGCGCCAGCTGCGCGCACTGTCACCAGGAGAACGGGACGGGGACCTCGAACGGGGAGTACCCCTCGCTGTTCCACAACAGCGCCACCGGCGGCGATCGCGCCGACAACCTCATCGCGACCATCCTGCACGGCGTGGACCGCACCGTCGACGGCAAGCCGCATTTCATGCCGGCTTTCGGCGATGTCGCCTCCTTCACGGACCGTCTCAGCGACCAGGAGATCGCCGACCTCTCCAACTACGTGCTGAGCCGCTACGGCAATGCCGCGGTGAAGGTCGGCGTGGAGGACGTCCGCGTCGCCCGAGCCGGCGGCCCCCGGCCCTTCCTCGCCAAGGCGCAGCCCTTCATGGTGCCGGCCGGCGTGCTGGTGCTGCTGGTGCTGATTGCCCTGCTGCTGCGCCGCCGCCGTGCCCAACGCGCGCGCCGCGCCTTCTGAACGGAGTCCTCCATGACCCATGAACACGACCCCTCGCAGGCGCTGAGCCGCGCGCTCTCGCGGCGCAGCCTGCTGGAAATGGCTTCGCTGGCCGGCACCGCGCTGGCGCTCGGCGGCGCCGGCCTTCTGGCCGCACGCGAAGGCCTCGCAGCGACCGCCGGCAGCGCCGCCAGCGCTGCCGGCGCGGCACCCGCGGCACCCGCGGCGACCGCGCTGCCGGTCACCGACTTCCTGCGCCTCTCGGTCTTCCTGACCGGCGGCCAACCGCTGGATGCGACGCTCGCCGGCCGCTACCAGGTGGCGCTCGCCAAGCGCGATCCGCAGTTCGGCGACAGCGCCCGCGCGCTGCTCGCGCTGATTCGCGCCACCCAGGCCGCGAGCGTCGAGCATCTGCTGGAGGCGCCGGAGCTCAAGGACACGCTGCGTGAGCTGACCACGCGCATCGTCTCGGCCTGGTACCTGGGCATCGTCGGCCAGGACGCCGATGCCGAGCTGATCAGCTACGCCGAGGCGCTGATGTACCGCCCGACCAAGGACGTCCTGGTGGTGCCGACCTACGGCGCCGGCCCCGACTCCTGGGGCGACAAGCCGGGCCAGACCTCGCCCGTGACCCCGGCAGCAACCAACGAACGCAAGACCGCATGAGCACACAGTACGACGCCGACCTGATCGTCATCGGGTCCGGGGTGATGGGCGGGCTGATCGCCAGCCGCGTCGCCCAGGCGGGCAAGTCCGTCATCATTCTCGAAGCCGGTCCGCGCGTGCGCCGCGCCGACATCGTCGAGACCTTCCGCAACGCGCCGGTGAAGCTCTCGCTGGCCAACATGAAGCTGCAGGGCGCGGGCTCACCGTTCCCGAATCCGCCGCACATCCCGTCGACCTACGGCGACTACCTGCGCCAGACCGGGCCCGTGTCCTATCCGACCAAGTACCTGCGCGTGGTCGGGGGCACGACCTGGCACTTCGGCTCGGCGCTGTGGCGGATGATCCCGAACGACTTCAAGCTGAAGACGCTCTACGGCCGCGGCCGCGACTGGCCCATCGGCTACGACGAGCTCGAGCCCTACTACTGCCAAGCCGAAGCGGAGCTGGGCGTGTCCGGCGTCGACGGCCAGGACGAGAGCGGCCACGGCGGCGAGGCCAGCCCGCCGCGCTCGCAGCCCTTCCCGATGAAGCCGCTGAACGAGCCCTACTTCATGAAGCGGGTGGCGGAGATGCTCAAGCCGGGCGGCTACAACCCCGTGATCGAGCCGCACGGCCGCGCGTCGCGTCCCTACGGCAACCGGCCGGTCTGCGCGGGCAACAACAACTGCAATCCGGTCTGCCCGATCGGCGCGAAGTACGACGGCTCGATGCACATCGACGTCGCGGAACGCGCCGGCGCGAAGCTGCTCGACAACGCGGTGGCCTACCGCATCGAGGCGGGCCCGGACGGCAAGATCACGCGCGTCCACTATAAGAAGCCGGACGGCAGCTCGCATGCGCTGACGGCGCGGCACTTCGTGCTGGCCGCCTACGCGATCGAAGGGCCGAAGCTGCTGCTGATGTCGACCTCGGAGAAGTACCCGAACGGCATTGCCAACTCCTCCGACCAGGTGGGCCGCAACCTGATGGGTCACACCGGCATCAGCATGAACGTCATGATGAACGAGGACGTCTGGCCGGGGCAGGGGCCGACGGAGCTGCTGGTCTACCTGAACTACCGCGACGGTGCGTTCCGCAAGGACATCCCCAGCTACAAGACCAAGTTCCGCAACACGGTGACGACGCAGCAGATCGCATCGGAGCTGCTGGCCAAGGGCGTGATGGGCGCCAAGCTGGACGAGGAGATCCGCAAGCGCTCGGCGCGCTCGCTGAACGTGGCGGTGGACTTCGAGACCGAGGCGCAGCCGCAGAACCGCATCGTGCCGAGCAAGACGCACCAGGACGCCATCGGCATCCCGGTGCCGGAGATCTACTACAGCGTCAACGACTACTGGAACGCCGGGCGCGACTTCGCGGTGAAGGATCTGGAGCGCATGGCCAAGCTGATGGACGCGGACGTCCTGAAGATGGACACCAAGCACCAGGACCGGCAGCACATCATGGGCACGACGCTGATGGGCGACGATCCGAAGGACTCGGTGGTCGACCGCGATTGCCGCACGCATGACCATCCCAACTTCTTCATCGCCGGGACGGGCGTGATGCCATCGGCCTCGTGCATGAATCCGACGCTGACCGGCGCAGCCTTGAGCCTGCGCATCGCGGACACGCTGCTGAAGGAGATCTAATCGGTGGATGCGGAAACCGGTACAGACTGAAACGGTCGCCTCCACTGACGCCGGTGACGGCAGCGAAGGTGGCGCGGCCCCTCGGGGACGAGGGCGCCCGCGCGACCCGGGCAAGCGGCTGGGCATCCTGGCCGCGGCGCGCGAGCACTTCGCCGAGGTCGGTTTCGACAAGGGCAGCGTGGACCGCGTCGCGGCAGCGGCGTCGGTGTCCAAGGTCACCGTCTACAAGTACTTCCCGTCCAAGGAGGTGCTGTTCAACGCGGTCGTGAACGAGCCGATCCGCCAGGCGTTCGAGCTCGACCTGGCCGCGCTGGACCCGACGACGCCCCAGGCCTCGCTGGAGAAGATCGCCGAGACCTACCTGACGCTCATCACCGCGCCGGAGATCCTCGCGCACATCCGCCTGCTGCATGCGAGCGTGTCCGTCTCGCCCGCGCTGGGGCACGACTTCTTCAACTCCGGGCCGGAGGCTGTCATGCAGGAGCTGGGTGGTTTCCTGCGCGCGTGCCGCGACGCGGGATCGCTGAAGATCCGGAATGCGCCGCAGGCGGCGGAGCAGTTCCTGGGCATGGTCCGCGGCAATGAGCAGGCACGCCTGCTGATGGGACAGCCGGCGCTCCGCGGCAAGGCGGCGACGCGCGCGTACTGCCGCGCCTGCGTGGGCTTGTTCGTCCGGGCTTACGCGGCCTGAGCGGCAGTGTGAATGAGCAAGGGCCTCGCGGGATGCGAGGCCTTTTCCATTGGGGGCGCGGAAGAATTTTTTCCGGCCGCTGTAACTTCCGCGCCCGCTGCCCCGAATAGAAGGATGCGGAACGCGCAGGAGCGCTCCGCTTCATCAACCTGAACCTTCTTTCGGAGTGCCCCCATGATCAGCAAGACCCAATCCGCCGCCCTGGCCGCTGCCGCCGCCATGTTCGCCCTGTCCGTGCAGGCGGCGCCGTCCCCCCAGGGCAGCAGCGGTCTGGCCGTCGCCGCCAGCGACAAGGTGCACTGCTACGGCGTGCACGAGTGCAAGGGCAACGCGGACTGCAAGACCACCGAGAACGCCTGCAAGGGCCAGAACGAGTGCAAGGGCCACAGCTTCAAGGGCATGAGCGCGGCGTCGTGCCTGAGCGCCGGCGGCACGATCGGCGACCTGGCCGCGAAGAAGTAAGCCCGTGAGGCCCGGTCCCGCATCGCGCGTCGCGCAGCCGAGCCCGGGCTTCGGCCTGGGGCTGCGCAGCACGCACTATCGAGAGTTCATCGAGCGTCCGCAGCCGGTCGACTGGCTGGAAGTGATCTCGGAGAACTACCTCGTGCCCGGCGGCAAGCCCCTCGCCATGCTGGACACCATCCGGGCGAATTACCCGATGGTGATGCACGGCGTGTCGATGAACCTCGGCGCGGTCGAGGGCCTGGATGCGGACTACCTGCGGCAGTTGGCGGCGCTGGCGCGTCGCGTCGAGCCGCTCTGGATCTCCGACCACCTGTGCTGGACCGGCGCCCACGGCCGCAACCTGCACGACCTGCTGCCCTTGCCCTACACGGAAGAGGCCTTGCAGGTGGTGGTGCGCAACATCGGCCAGGCGCAGGACACCCTCGGCCGCAGGCTGGTGATCGAGAACGTCTCCAGCTATCTCGACTACGAGGTGTCGCACCTCGGCGAAGCGCAGTTCGTGGCCGAGGTCGCGCGACGGGCCGACTGCCTGCTGCTGGTCGATGTGAACAACATCCATGTGAGCGCCGTGAACCACGGATTCGATGCGCTCGCCTACCTCGATGCGTTGCCCGCCGATCGTGTGCAGCAGATCCATGTCGCCGGCCACAGCGATCACGGCGACCATCTGATCGACACGCACGACCAGCCGGTGGCCGAGCCGGTCTGGCAGCTGTACGCGGAGGCGCTCCGGCGATTCGGTCCGGTGGCCACGATGATCGAACGGGACGACCACATTCCGCCGCTGGCGGAACTGCTGGTGGAGCTCGATCAGGCGCGCGTGATCAGCGAGACCACCTGGCCGAGCGACGCCGGAAGGAAGGCCGCATGAACGCCATCGAGCAGCTCCTTCCGCCCCTTCCGCCCCTTCAGCTCCTGGACCTGCAGCAGTCGCTGCAGGCCTACCTGATCGGGCAACCCAGCCAGATCGACACGAAGCTGCGTCGCGGTCCCGGCATCGCGGTGGATCGACGCCTGTCCATCTACCACCATGCCTATCGCGCGCGGCTGCACGAGACGCTGGCCGACAGCTACGGGCACACGCGGCGATACCTCGGCGACGACTGGTTCGAGCGCGAGGCGCTGGCCTTCGTCGAGGTCCACGGCTCGCAGCACTTCAGTCTGCGCTGGTATGGCGCGGACTTCGCCCATTGGCTGTCGCAGCGGTGGCCGGACGATGGCGAGATCGGCGAACTGGCCGCGCTGGACTGGGCGCTGCGGAGCGCCTTCGACGCCGCCGATGCGCCGGTGCTGACGATGGCCGATCTGGCGTCGCTCGCGCCGGAGGCGTGGGCCGACCTGCGGCTCGAGTTACCGCCGAGTTACGCGCGCCTGAAGCAGTCCTTCAACACGCTGGCGCTGTGGCAGGCGCTCGACAACGAGGAGACGCCGCCAGTCGCGCAGCCGTTGGCGAAGCCGGTGGACCTGCTGATCTGGCGCCGCGGCCACTCGCCCCATTTCAGAAGCCTGGGCCCGCTCGAATCACAGGCGCTGGACGCATTGGCCTCAGGCCGCACGTTCTCCGAAACCTGCGCGGACCTGGCCGAGGCGCAGTCTGAACTGAACGTCGCCGCGGAGATGGGCACGCTGCTGCGCCGCTGGGTGGACGAGGAACTGCTCGTTCGTTGAGCGACGGAGTTTCCACCGGGTCATCAGGGTAAGCCCCCGATCCTTCCGTCAGAGGTAAAGGTCGCAACACCAGGTTGATTGATCGGGCCGGAGGCCGCTTTGACACTCCGCTCGCATACCGCCACCCATGGCGGACCTGGAGACAAGCATGACCCTGACTCGACGCCAGTTGATGGGTGCCGCCGCCGGCACTGCCGCAGCCGTCTGGCTGCCTACCGCCCACGCTCAAGCAAGCGCGCTGAAGATCTCGCACCAGTTCCCCAGCGGCACGCTGACCGAAGGCGACTTCCGTGACCGCCTGTGCCGCCGTTTCGCCGCCGAGGTGGAAAAGCGTTCGGGTGGCGCGCTCAAGGCCGCCGTCTACCCGGGCTCGTCGCTGATGAAGACCAACGCCCAGTTCTCCGCCATGCGCAAGGGCGCGCTGGACATGAGCCTGGTGCCGCTGTCCTACGCCGGCGGCGAGGTGGCAGAGACCAACGCCGGGCTGATGCCGGCGCTGGTGCCGAGCTACGAGCAGGGCGCGGCCTGGAAGACGGCGGAGGTCGGCAAGCTGCTGTCCAAGGTGCTGGACGACAAGGGCGTGATGATCGTCAGCTGGGTCTGGCAGGCGGGCGGCGTGGCCAGCCGCGCGCGGCCGCTGGTGACGCCGGACGATGCCAAGGGCCTGAAGGTGCGCGGCGGCAGCCGCGAGATGGACATGATGCTGAAGCAGGCCGGCGCGTCGGTCATCACGCTGCCGTCCAACGAGATCTATGCGGCGATGCAGACCGGGGCGATGGACGCGGCGATGACCTCGTCCACCAGCTTCATCTCCTTCAAGCTGGAGGAGATCGCCAAGCACCTGACCTCGGGCCGCGAGCGCACCTACTGGTTCATGCTGGAGCCGCTGATGATCTCCAAGGAGGTCTTCAACAAGCTGCCCAAGGCGCAGCAGGACATCGTCATGGGCGTGGGGGCCGAGATGGAGGTCTTCGCCCGCGATGCGGCGAAGGCCGACGACAAGGCGGCTGCGGCGATCTATGCGAAGGCCGGCGCCAAGGTCTACGACATGGACGAGGCGACGCTGAAGAAGTGGCAGGCCATCGCGCGCGACACCGCGTGGAAGGACTTCTCCGAGAAGAACGAGTCCTGCGCGGCCATCCTGAAGGCCGCCCAGAAGCTGCTGTGAGATCGCGATGAGCCACGGCTTTGAACTGAAGCCGGCAGTCGCCGGCATCGACCCCGACACGCCGGCGGTCCTGCTGCCGCTCGCGCGGCTGCTGCACCTCATCAACCAGGGCGTGGTCGTGCTGGGCATGCTGGCGCTGCTGGTGGCGTCGTGCGTGCTGACCTACAGCGTGGTCTCGCGCTACGTGATGAAGGCATCCACGGACTGGCAGGACGAGGCGGCGGTCTTCTGCCTCGTCGGCGCGACCTTCCTCTGCGGCGCCTTCGTCCAGTCCTTGCGCGGGCACGTCGGCATCGAGGCCATGGCCGGTCTGCTGCCGCGCTCGCTCAACCGCCTGCGCCTGGCGCTGGTGGACCTGCTGTGCACGGCCTTCTGCGCCTTCTTCGCCTGGAGGTCCTGGACGCTGTTCCACGAGGCCTGGGTCGAGGGTCAGACGACCTCGTCGTCCTGGGCGCCGCCGCTGTGGATCCCCTACGGCCTGATGGCGCTGGGCATGACGCTGCTGAGCCTGCAACTGCTCGTTCAGCTGACGGCCCGCATCAACGGGCTCTTCAAGAAAAACAACTCGGGAGTCGCAGCATGAGCATGCTCGTCCTCGGCTCACTGTTCGGCATCGTCACGCTGCTGTTCATGTTCTCGGGCGCGCCGATCGCGTTCGCGCTCGGCAGCGTCGCGGTGCTGTTCATGGCCCTCTTCATGCCGGCGTCCGCGCTGGACACGGTCACGCAGAACGTCTACGAGGAGATGGCCAGCATCACGCTGCTCTCCATCCCGCTCTTCATCCTGAAGGGGGCGGCCATCGGCAAGTCCCGGGCGGGGCAGGACCTGTACGCGGCGATGCACGTCTGGATGGGACGCATCCCCGGCGGTCTGGGCATCGCCAACGTCTTCGCCTGCGCGCTGTTCGCGGCGATGGCCGGCTCCAGCCCGGCCACCTGCTCGGCCATCGGCAGCGCCGGCATCCCGGAGATGCGCAAGCGGGGCTACTCGCCCGGCTTCGCGGCCGGCATCATCGCGGCCGGCGGGACCTTGGGCATCCTGCTGCCGCCGTCGATCACGATGATCCTGTATGCGGTGGCCGCCGAGCAGTCGCTGGGCCGGCTGTTCCTCGCCGGCATCGCGCCGGGCATCTTGCTGGTGGTGCTGTTCGCGGTCTACGCGGCGCTGCGCTACCGCAAGGAATACGCGCTGGCCGAGGCCGAGTACAAGCGCACGGGCGCGGCCTCCGCGCTGCTGTCGAAGGAGACCTTCACCACGCGTCAGAAGTTCGAGATGCTGCCGCGCGTCGTGCCCTTCGTGCTGCTGCTGATCGGCGTGATGGTGGCGCTGTACGGCGGCTTCGCGACGCCGTCGGAGACGGCCGGTCTCGGCGCGCTGCTGGCGCTGGCGCTCATCGCCGGCATCTATGGCGTGTGGCGGCCGAAGGACGTGGCGCCCATCCTCACGTCGACCTTGAAGGAGTCGACCATGCTGATGTTCATCATCGGCATGTCGCTGCTGTTCTCGTACGTGATGAGCTACCTGCACATCAGCCAGGCGGTGGCGGAGTGGATCGTCGGGATGCACCTGTCCAAGTGGGTGCTGCTGGCCGCAGTGCTGCTGATGGTCATCCTGCTGGGCTTCTTCCTGCCGCCGGTCAGCATCATCCTGATGACGGCGCCCATCATCCTGCCGCCGCTGAAGGCAGCGGGCTTCGATCTGATCTGGTTCGGGATCCTGATGACAATCGTGATGGAGACGGGGCTGATTCACCCGCCGGTGGGGCTGAACATCTTCGTGATCAAGAACATCGCGCCGGACATCGACCTGCGGGACATCATCTGGGGCGTGCTGCCGTTCGTCGTGCTGATGCTGCTGGCGGTGCTGCTGATCTGCATCTTCCCGGGGATCGCCACCGGGCTGCCCGATCTGGTCATGGGGCCCGTGGCGCCGGCGCATTGAGCGGGCGTGAGCGCCGGGACATCTCCTGGCGCTTCGAGGAAGACGACGGTTCCCGTCGTCTTCCGCTAGTCCCGCGCGGCCAGCTCCTGCTGATCGCGGATCAACACGCCGAGCCGGCGCATGGCCCGTGAGAGTTCCGGGCTCCACGGCAAGCCGCAGCTGAGACGGACATGGTCCGCGTAATCGCCGAAGCTGGAGAAGTGACGGCCAGGCGTGATGCCGATCCCTTCGGCCATGGCGGCCTCGGCGAGCCGCGATCCGTCCGCGCCGGCGGGCAACTGGACCCAGAGCGACAAACCGCCGCGCGGATCGCCGCTGCAGGTGCCGTCGGGCCAATGCCGGAAGATCGCGTCGCGCAGGCGCTCGGCGTTCTCCGCGATCGCGCGTCTCAAGCGCCTGAAGTGCCGCTCCTGCTGGTGCCTGCCCAGGTAGTCGATCAACGCGAGCTGAGGCAGTGACGCGTTGCCATAGGTGGAGAAGTACTTGGCGCGGATCAGCGCCTCCGTCCAGGCGCCGCCCAGCAGCCAGCCGACGCGCAATCCCGGCGCCAGCGATTTCGAGAACGAGCCGCAGGTGATGACGCGGTCGTCGCTGCCCCATCGCCGGAGCGGGAACGGGCGGCTGTTGTCCCAGGCGAGGTCACCGTAGATGTCGTCCTCGATCACGACGGTCGAATACCGCGCGCAGAGCGCGAGCAGCGCCTGCTTGGCGGCGTCGTCGGCGCGACGACCGATCGGGTTGGAGAAGTTGGGCACCAGGATGGCCGCCTTGACCTGATGGGCGCTCAACAGCGCTTCCAATCGCTTCAGGTCGAAGGAGTCGCCGTTCGGTCGGGGAAGCTCGACGATGGTCAGCCCCAGGGCGGCCACCGCCTGCAGCACGCCCTGGAACGTCGGCGTCTCCACCATCACGACGTCGCCGGCCCGCGTGAGCGTGCGCAGCGCGAGGCTGATGGCCTCCATCGTGCCGGCCGTGATGATCACCTCGTCAGGATCGATCGTGACTGACATCTCCGCATAGCGATGGGCGATCAGTCGCCGCAGTTCGGCATGACCCTGGGCGGGCGCGTAGTCGAGGGCCGTCGAGCGCTCGTTCCTCAGGCGGCGGCTGACGGCGGCGCTCAGCGCGGCTTCGGGCAGCAGCGACGGCGCCGGGCGCGCGTCGTGCAGCGGGATCAGCGCGGGCCCCTCGCGAACGGCCTGCAGCGTCAGCAGCTCCGCGTTCTGCATGGAGCGGGGCTTGCGCATCCGAGGCGTCTTCGCGCTGGCCGACGGACCCACGGCGCGCACGAAGAAGCCGGAGCGCATGCGGGCGTGTATCAGGCCTTCGCGCTCCAGCATCAGGCAGGCCTGGACGGCGGTGGCCGTGCTGACGGCATGCGTGCGGGACAGCTGCCGGATCGATGGAATGCGCTCGCCCGGCGCGAGCGCGCCAAGCTGGATCTGCTGCCTCAGCGACTGCGCGATGGATTCATACAAGAGGACGCGGCTCATTCCCGGATGCCTGGATCTGTATTGGTTTCGATGGATGGTATCTGCGTCTGTACAGGTCGTGGCCCGGTGGATAGATTTGCGGCCAGTTTCAACGACATGCCCGGACGACCCGATGACGACAGATGAATTGGCCTTGCTGGCGGATGCCGCCGATCGTGCGGCGGCCTACATCGCCGGCCTCCGGGATCGCCGCGTCCATCCCGACGAAGACGCCATCGCCGGTCTGACCCGCTTCGAAGAAGCGCTGCCGACCGAGGGCCGTCCCGCCGAAGAGGGCCTGGCCTTGCTGGACGAGGCCGGCTCGCCCGCCACGGTGGCGAGCAATGGCGGGCGGTACTTCGGTTATGTCGTCGGGGCCGCGCTGCCCGCTGCGGCGGCGGCCGACCGGCTGCTCGGCGCCTGGGACCAATCGGGCGGATCGCCGGCCGGGACCGTGATCGAGGAGGTTGCGGCGCGATGGGTGCTCGACATCCTCGATCTGCCCGCGGAAAGCGCGGTCGGCTTCGGCACCTCGGCCTCAGCATGCGCGGTCGGTTGTCTGTCCACCGCGCGGCGCGTGCTGCTGGCGCGCGCCGGATGGTCCGTCGAGGAAGCAGGGCTCGTCGGGGCGCCGCGCGTGCGCGCCGTGGTCTCCGCTCACTGCCACGTCACCGTGCTGAAGGCGTTGCGGGTGCTGGGCTTCGGATCGCGCGACATCATCCGCGCGCCGACGGACGCACACGGACGGGTGGACCCCGCGCGGCTGCCCGCGATCGACGCCCTGACCGTGTTGTGCCTGCAAGCCGGTGAAGTCAATACCGGCGAGTTCGACCCATTCCCGGAGATCATTCCCGCAGCCCGGCGCGTCGGTGCCTGGGTCCATGTGGACGGTGCCTTCGGGCTGTGGGCGCGGGCCTCGGGCCAGCACCGCGCGCTGACCGACGGCGTGGATCAGGCGGACAGCTGGACGGTGGACGGGCACAAGTGGCTGAACACGCCCTACGACGTGGCGATGTCGATCTGCAGGCACGCGGGGGCGTTGGCGGAGACGCTGAACAGCGACGCGCATTACGCGCCCTCCAGCCCGCGGGCGCAGCGGAACCTGACGGTGGAGTTCTCCCGCAAGCCGCGGGGCATCCTGGTGTGGGCGGCGTTGCGGGCGCTGGGCCGCAGCGGCGTCGCCGCGTTGGTGGAGCGGCACCTCGCGCAGGCGACGCGAGTGGCGGAGACCTTGCGCTCGGCGGGCTTCGAGCTGCTGAACCGCGTGGTGCTGAACCAGGTGCTGGTGCGCGGTCCCAACGACGAGGCCACGCATTTCATCCGTGCGGCGGTGGAGCAGTCCGGCGACGCCTGGTTCGGTGCGAGCCAGTGGGAGCAGCGGGTCGCCTTCCGGCTCAGCCTGTCATCCTGGCGGACCGGCGAGGACGACGTCGAGCGGCTGCTGACCGCGCTCCTTCGGGCGCGGGACGAGGCGCGTCGCGCCGGCCTGTGGCCGGACGAATCCTGAGCCTTTTCCGGCCCCGTTCCTCGACGTTCCCGACTTCCTCATAGACTTCGATCATGCATCGCGCCGCCTGGCCCCCGCTGACCCGCTGAATCAGCGCCCGCGTTCGTTCGCGGGTCCATGACGTCCCTCCGCGGCGCCGAGCGCGCCGCGGCCCGGTCGCGCACGCCTGAGCCCTTCGGCCCGCGGCAGCGACCGTTCAGCACACATCCATCCCATGTCTCTCTTCGACTCGGCCGTCTCGCACGGCATCGGTCTGCTGCCCCGTCCGCTCGTCCAACGGATGGCGGCCCGTTATGTCGCCGGCCCGCGGGTGGCCGATGCCATCGCCTTGTCCCATCGCCTGATCAGCGATGGTTTCCCCGTCACGCTCGACGTCCTCGGCGAATCCGCGCGCGATCTCGCGGACGTCGAGGCCGCGGAGCGCGCCTACCTCGCCTTGCTCGATGAACTCGCGGTCGGGCATCTGGCGGCGGACATCTCGTTGAAGCCGACCGCCTTGGGTCTGCTGCTGGACCCGTCGCATTGCGAGGCGTCGAT
Organism: Roseateles chitinivorans; assembly: GCF_050632145.1. Lineage (GTDB taxonomy): Bacteria > Pseudomonadota > Gammaproteobacteria > Burkholderiales > Burkholderiaceae_C > Roseateles > Roseateles chitinivorans_B. Next base: position 851,099 of record NZ_CP192577.1, on the reverse strand, counting down.
CGGGCGCATCGCCGCGCGGGCGAGGGCGCTTGGACTCACCGTCTGCATGGACATGGAGGACAGCCGCTGCACGCAGCTGGAGATCGACATGTTCCTGCGATTGCGTGCCGCGGGCGCACCGGCCTCGCTGGCGCTGCAGGCCTATCTGCTCCGCACCGCCGAGGACACGCCGGCCCTCGCGCAGGCCGGCCACCCGCTGCGGATCTGCAAGGGGATCTACAGCGAGCCCGAGGCCCTCCTGGTGCCCGGCGCGGCCGACGACCGGCGGCGCATCAACGCGCCGTTCCTGGACGCGGTGCGCGCCTGCTTCGAGGCCGATGTGTTCGTGAGCATCGCGACGCACGACGAGGCGCTGATCGACGCGGTGCTGGCACTCGCTGGACGTCACGCGGTGGACAACGCCCGCTTCGAGCTGCAGATGCTGCTCGGCGTCTGCGAGCCGCTGCGCGAGTCCCTCCGGGACCGCGGCGTCACGGTGCGTGTCTACGTGCCCTTCGGCGCCGACTGGTACGCGTACTGCGTGCGCCGCCTGAAGGAGAACCCGCGCCTGGCGGGCCAGATCGCGCGCTCGATCTTCCGTCGCTGAACGTCCGGACGCTCGCGTGTCCGGCTTCGGCCTTCACGCGAGCGCCTGCCGTTGTCCCATCCCTTTCAAGCCTTGAAGTCACCATGAGTTCCACAACCACCGGCCTGTTGGCCGTCACCCTGAAGCAGTCGATGGCCAATGCCATGAAGATCGATGGCGCGCTGTCCGCCGCGCTCGTCGACTACCGCAGCGGCATGTGCCTGGCGCAGGCCGGCACGGGCGTCAACCTCGATCTGGCCGCCGCCGGCAACACGCAAGTGATCCGGGCGAAGCTGCAGACGATGGAGAGCCTGGGCCTGCGCAAGGGCATCGACGACATCCTGATCACGCTCACGGACCAGTACCACCTGATCAAGCTGATGAGCAACAACACAGGGCTGTTTTTGTACCTGGTGCTGGACAAGGCCAAGGGGAACCTGGCGTTGGCGCGGTACAAGCTGACGGATATCGAGCGGGCGTTGCAGTTGTAGGGCGCTGCGGCGGCGATCTGTGTTCGCTCTTGGAGGTGCCGGACTTCTTGGGGCGAAGCGATTGATAGCTGCTCGACGAGCGATTGATGCCAAGAAGCTTCACCACGCCCGGATGGTCGCCACCATCGTGGCGACCGATCTCATTCACCCGCCGGTGGGTTGAACGTCTTCGTGATTAAGAAGATCGCGCCGGATATCGACCTGCGGGACATCATCTGGGGGCTGCCGTTCGTCGTCCTCATGCTGCTGGCGGTGCTGTTGATCTGCATCTTCCCGAGCATTGCGACGGGGTTTCCGGATTTGGTGATGGGGAAGGTGGTGGCAGGGCATTAATGCCGGGGGGCGACGCAAGCGATCGGATGAATCGCTCCGGCCTCGGAGACCTCCTGTTGGCACCATATTTATGCAACGGAGTCTCCTCGATTTTGCGGGCGATGCAGTCAAGCCATCTTGTCGGCCCGGCCGAAGTTGCGCGCATGCGTTTGGCTCAGACTATGCCGAAGCAAAAGAGGCCGCTGCGTAGCACAGCTCGATACCGGACCACTCCGCCCACTGTAGGATTGATCCGCGACTCTGCGCAAATCTCTTCGGCAGCGAGTTTCGCAATCAGGTCGGCACGCTTCGGCGCGCTGATCGATGGATCAGCGATCAGCCCGCTTTCGCGAAGTCGTCTACCAAAGCGCTCATCGATCTCATTCGAGAGTCCCAGCGCGACCTGAGCGCCTGTCTCGTAGAACGGTCCGCGGTGAAACCGCTCGCCGGCATGAGGGCCATCGATCTTGCTCGCAACGAGATATGGGCCGAAGTCATCGATGCCAGTGACCAGAAGTCCCGCCTTGATGCCAGGAAGGCCAAATGGAATGTCCCGATGAACGCGGCAGAAGGTCGACCAGCCGAGTTCGAGCGCCGCTGCAGCGCGAGCCCGTACCACTACACCGTCGGGCGGTAATGGACTGGCCTGCAGCAGCCGAACCGCCTCTCCGGTAGCGACGGTGACGCCGAAAACGGTCACCTGACAACTGGCCTCAGGAAACGCCACGATCTTGTTCATGTCGTCTCGTTCGACCTTGCCGGTTTCGACTTTCGTGCGACGTCCATCGGTAATAGTGATGGCGGAATCCGGGAGAACGATGGCGATGGCAACGGTCATGCAATACCTCTGGTAAACCTAGTTCGCAGCAGGCTGGAGCCGGGTGTTTTCAAGTCGGTGTGGATCGCTCCAGAATGAGCAGCGGAACACCGACCCACTGGGAGTCGTGGCTCGTGGCCGCAAGTACCCGCAGATAGGCTCTGACCGGCAACGACATTTCCTTTAGCACCGTGTCCTGCATGCGCAGCAAGGCATCGAGATCGTGATTGAAGTAGTCCGGTGTAGTGATCAGCGCAATGCTCGGACAGCCCTTCTGCCGGACGTGGAAATAATCTCCCTCGGCTTCGACCTTCATCTTTCCGGTGTCTTGGTCGATCGGACCGGATCGCGCCTTAAAGACGGTGAGTTCACCTTCGAACCAACCGAACTGCGACGGCATGCCCGAACTGAAGGTCGTGGACTGCAGCGCGGGCTCTTGCTTGAGATCCGGGAGAACTCGAGCCAGCATGCGCGTCGAAGAGACCTTGTACGCGCGCGTCTCTTGGGCACTGATCTCTGCGGAGAACGCCGGAATTGAGGCCCCGGCCTTCTTGGACTGATTGCGCGTGATCGTGGTGGCCGGATCTTCGCCAGTGAGCACCTCGTAGAGTTCCGCGATGTATGCGCGGTCTAGGTATAGGCAGGCATTCAGCAGCTCGCGCGGGATTGGTGTCTTCGTGACAGGCGTCTTGCGTCGAAAAAACATCATGAACTCCATGGGTGATCGAGGTCATAGAAGCAGGTCGCACCGAGGAACTTGTTGACCACGAGATCGCCCTAGCCAGAGCTGCCCACTCCATCCGACGATGACAAACAGCATGGGCAGCGAGGTGCGCGCGCAGATCTTTGCCCACTCCGCATAGTCCTCACCCGACGGCGTGGGGCTTGACTCTGGGTGGGTGTGCCATTCACCGAGATAGTCCACCGTCTCGCCACTCGCGCGCCAATGACGAAGCGCGATGTCTTGGTGGGCACGCCTTGAACGCTTGAAGAAGTAGCGCCAGCCGCAGTCGCCGCGCTGCGGGGTGGTGACCATCGTTACGTGCAGGTGAGGGCCGCGCCGGTAGCCGAGCAAAATTCCCCCGCTTTCGGGCTTGGAATGTTCGTTCTGCCAGAACCCATCCATTAGCCGCAGCGCGTCGGCCTCGACGAGGATCTGCCCTTCTGGGGCATGAGCGGCGCGCCACATCAGAGCTGACCGCATGCCGGACACCCCTTTATTGGAGTCAAGTCTTGATTCTTCGCTCCGAACACATCCGCGTTCTCGCGGGCCCGCGTGCGAAAGCGCGGCGCCGGGTCTCCTTGAAGCCAATCGCAGATCATGTCAGCGGCCAGCGCGGCAGCGTGCATCGGGGCGGAGACTGCATAGGGTGTGTAGGAGCGGCAACCATCCATGCGCCGCTCCGGAATCGTCTTCAGCAGCGGTATCCGCTCGCGTCTATGAATTTTGAGGTCTGGAACGACGAGACACCGATAGCACGCATGCTCGTTGCCTTCGGCCCAAAGGGCCTGCACAGCCTCGCCATTGCCGCGAATCCATACGTGCAATACCGGGAGCGAGAGGGCGCGCTCCAGACGCAGACCGTTGATCAGCTCACTCACGGACTCCTCTCCCGTCGCATCGACGATCAGGTCTGCCGCAAACAGTTGATTCGCATCGAACGCGCTGCGGGCGTCGGACACGATCTCGCTGTGAGGAAACTGTCGCCGTAGTTCGTCGCGAAGCGCTGTGGCCTTGTGTTGCAGCAGCGCGGGATATCCGAGCGTGTGTCGGCCCAGGTTCTCCGGATTCAATTCGTCCGGATCGATCAGCCGCAGACAACCCTTCTTTCCGGACCCGGCGCCCAGCCGAACGAGAGCGGACGCAGCGAAAGAGCCGATGGCGCCGCAGCCAACGACCGTGACACGCTTTCCACTGAGATCGCGATAGGTCAGGTTGCGGTTGTGAACGAAATCGCCACCGATCTGCCGCAACCGCATGCGAAACAGCGCTTTGCCGCCGCCCGCGTTGTGAAGGAAGTTCCGAAAGAGCTTGGGGGCGCGCTGATAGCCCAGACGTTTCATCTGGTCCAGATCAAACCCCAGGCCGATCCAACCCACAGGGGTGTCGATGGCGAACGTAATGAATTTTTGCTTGAGATATTGGGGTTCACCGAGAACGTTCTGAAGCGTCGTGGCAAGCTGGCGGTCCCAACTGCGCAGCCACTGAAACAGCGCCTTGACGGTGGTGGGCATCTGCTGAGGAACCAGCGGGGGTTTGTCGGTCTTCAGCAGCCAGCAACGATCCGCAGAGGGAATCAACGTCCATCCCCACGCTGCCGCCAGCCGCTGCGCTTCGGGCGGATGGCTGCAGACCAGGACGCGCGTCTGCATTTGAGTGGGGTCGCGCAGCTTGAAGTAGTGGGCGTCCGAGGCTTTGGCGTCGATTGTGCCCAGGAAGACCTTCCACGGTTCGTTCCGCTGGCCGAGCTCCCAGTGCGCGGCGAACTCGGTTTGGATGTCGTCATGTCGGTACGACGCGTCTGTAGCGATCTTGCTCAGCACGGTAGTGGCTTGGTCCAGGCACTGCGCGAGCGCTGCAACCGGGTCATAGCGATCCAGCGTTACTGATCCTGGCGCGAAGTAGCACAGGTCGCCGTGAGCATCGACATGAGGCAACAGCGGCGGGAGGAAGGCCGGCGGCTGGTCGAGCGAGATCTGCGGGTACTCCAGGAAGTCCCAATCGCTGATCGTCAGCCTTACCGGGACCGGGCCCTTCGCGCATTGCAGTAGCCCGGCAAATGCACGCGCGGGTCGGCGCGCGGCAAGCGGTTCGAAGCCGCGGCCGCGCAGATACCTCAATGAGTCGCCAAGAGCAGACATGACGCGTTCTCAGCCCGCCTTTGTAGAAGGCACCGCCGGAGCCACAACGCGGTCCGGCGGGGTATTCCGGACGACATCGGCACTGCTTTCGAGTTCGATCGCGTCAAGGGCATAGGGGATTCGCATGCCGAGCTTGCCGCGCAACTGCGTGATCACGTGGCCCCTCTCATTCAGGGAAGCGTTTCGGGCGCGTGCGATTTCGTCGGCGAGTTGCGCGAACTGGTGGCTGGCTGTCACCCGGTCGCTCGCGGAGAGCCGATTGAAATCCTCAGCGCCGTTGTCGATGCCCCGCTCGCGGATGTCCGTTAGGAAAGTCGAACTCAGGCGCCGCGCGGACTCTTCCAGAGCGAGATCGTCCCGTTCAGCCTTGAACTGGTAGCCTTGTGCGGCCGCGATCATCAGCGATACCGAAGTCGGCCCGCCGCTGATCCAGTGGTAATCGCGCCAAGCCTTCAGGTAGCGGCAGACTCGCCGCAACTGTTGGCCGTGATCTTCGATGCGGTCCTTGAACCAGTTGGCCACCGCCTGCGGGTCGGAGCGCATCCACTCGCCCTTTCTCGTGGCCATGACGATCGTGTCCAGGTCCGCCCACGATTGGCGCTGCATCAGCTCGCCGATCGCATCCCAGCCCTCCAGGCCGATGCTGTCGAGCGTGTTGACCACGGCAGAGCGCTGGACCGACTCAACGATTCTCTTGAATTCGTCTTCAGGTGCGGCATAAAGCGGCAGGTCGATGTGCGCCCATTTGGCGATCTCAATCCGGATACACGTGTCTTTGCCGGTGAGCAAGTTCCACCGCTCCTTGCGGCAGAGGTCGGCGAGGATCTCTTCGACCAGATCGAAATAGGCCTTGGCCATCCTGTGGGGCGGCCCGTTGTCTTCCCACACCGTCACGGGCAAGTAGATGCCAAAGTCCCAGTCCATCTCCTGGGGCGGCATCTTGGCGGGCACGATACAGGTGTCGTAGGACCACGAGCCCTGCGTGCGGAAGCGGGGCGTCACGGGCCGATCCATGCCCAGCTTCGCGACGGTAGCTTGCGCCAGATGGGGGCGCACATGATCGCGAATTTTCTTGATCGCGCCTTTGAGCTGCTCGGTCTGATCGTTGTTGGGCCGAATGGCGTTAGCGAAGGTTTCCTTGTTCGCACCGTGCTGGTAAAGGAGCTTAGAGAACTTGAGCATTAGGCGTTTCGCTTGGTGTTGGGGCCGTAGAAGAAGTTGGGGAGGGCAGCTTGATGCCGGAGGTACTGCTGGAACTCCATCTGCCCGATGACAGCCTTCGAGCGTTCTGCGGCAGCGCCGAGGAGGACCTCCTGCGCTGGACCATCGGCTTTGTCGAGGGCGACCGCGCCGGCGCGCTGATCGGTCAGCACGTCGTCCAGGTGCAAGTAGCGCGAAGGCAGTCGGTGCTTGAGCATGAAGTCGCTCAGCGACTCCTGTACCGAGATCGACAGCCCGAACAGGCGCTTGGGCATGTTGGCCGGGTTCATGCCGCCCCAGTCGTAGCTACCGCCGCTGCGATTGCGACGCGGGTCGGCGGTAAATTTGGAAGACATCGTGCCAACGGAAATGATGTGCACGTCCTCGACCGTCTGCCCGAGGAAGCTCTGTGCTTCATGCAAGGCAAGCAGGCCGGGCGCGTTGGCATATAGCCCGCCGTCTACGTACTGGCTCTTGTTGAACGTGTGCCGCGGGAAGTAGGCCGGCGCCGCGCTGGTAGCGAGGGCAACATCGACAAGCGAGAAGGTGTGATCCCGCTTGAACGTCGGGTGGTGTGGCGTCTTGAATAGCTGCGGCTGCCCGGTCGAGTAGTTGATTGCGGGCACTATGACCGGGTGCTTGCACTCGCCCAGCGTACTCTTTCCGAAGACGTCGTCCGCGCTCAGCAGCGCCTTCAGACATGCAGGCGAGTACGGTGCTCGCAAGATCCCCCACATGGAGAAACGGCGCTTAAATATCCTCTTCCCGTTCTCCTCGAACAGCTTGACCATTCGCGCTGCAGGAATCTCCATGGCCACGGCCAGTGCGAGGATCCCGCCGATCGACGTCCCTGCGATGAGATCGAAGCGGCTGGCGATCGGCGCACCAATCTCCTCTTCGATGTCGGCCAAGATCTTGGCTGTGTAGAGGCCGCGGAAGCCACCCCCGGAAAGTGCGAGCGCTTGAAAGCGCTTCTCAGTAGCTTGAGTCAAGACTCCCCCTGACGATGATGAATATCGCGGCCGGAGTGACCGCAGGTACGTTTCCTTACATCGGGAACGAATTTTTGTTCTTCAAGGGTGCGCGTGGGCCTGACCCCTTGAATCGATGGGACAAGTCCTCGGGGTCAGGGTTTGCCCTAGATCGATGACTGGCCCGGGAAGTTCGGCGGCGCAGACGAAAGCGGAGGCATTCGCGCATTCGCTGTTTCCAGCACTTGAAGCGACCAACTTGGCTTTTGCAGATGGACTCAACTGCGCATACCGATCAACTGCAAGCGCGCTTTGCACTGATTGGACGGCGCGAACAATTTGATGACGAGGCTGGCGCTATTGAACAATCCGCGACATCGGATCAGTGAAGCCCAACGGTCGCTTCAATGTTTGATCCGGTCGCTTAGTTTTCTCCTGATGCCGGCCTTCATTTCCCCCGCCCGCCCGCAATGACGTGGGAAGCAATGGGCTCAAGCTTCACAACATTCGCAAACTAGCCAACCCGGCTTCGCAACCCATCGCAACTTCATCGTTGCCCCTAGGCCTTTAGGCTGCGAACATTGTGAACTTCCCAATTTCACAACCTGCAATGGACTGGCCCACTGCGCTGTCGAGCGCTTCTTCGACGGAGATGCTTCGCAGCGAGCTGGTGCTGCCGCGTCACGCGAACCACTACGGCACCCTGTTCGGCCCTGAGGCGCTCTCCTGGCTCGGCCAGAACGCCCACATGGTCGCCACCCGCTTCTGCCACCAGGACATCGTCATGGTCGCGGTCAAGGACGTGCAGTTCCTCGCCCCGGTCCCGGTAGGCTCCGTCCTCCACATCCACTCCCGTGTCTCCCGCGTCGGCGGCACCTCGATGACCGTCGAGGTCCACGCCCGCATCGACAATGCGGCCCCTTCCGACGTCCTCCGCGCCACCTTCGAGATGGTCGCCGTCGCCGCCGGCAAGCCTTGCCGCATCACCCCTCGCACGCCGTCCGAGCCGCAACCGCTAACCTCGTCTGCATCGGACCTCTGAGCCATTCCGCCTTCCGAATTCCATCTCCAGGAGACATCCCCATGAGCGACACCACGACCGCGAACGCGGCAGCCGCCCCCGCCTTCAAGCCCAAGAAGTCCGTCGCCCTGTCCGGCGTCGCCGCCGGCACCACCGCCCTGTGCACCGTCGGCCGCACCGGCAACGACCTGCACTACCGCGGCTACGACATCCTCGAACTCGCCGAACGCTGCGAGTTCGAAGAGATCGCCCACCTGCTCGTCCACGGCAAGCTCCCCAATGTCGCCGAGCTGCGCGCCTACAAAGACAAGCTCAAGGCCCTGCGCGGCCTGCCCGCCGCCGTCATGGACGCGCTCGAAACCCTGCCCGCCGCCGCCCACCCCATGGACGTGATGCGCACCGGCGTCTCCGCCCTCGGCTGCTCGCTCCCCGAGAAGGACGACCACAACCTCCCAGGCGCCCGCGACATCGCCGACAAGCTGATGGCCTCCTTCGGCTCCATGCTGCTGTACTGGTACCACTACAGCCACAACGGCCGCTCCATCGACGTCGAAACCGACGACGACTCCATCGGCGCCCACTTCCTGCACCTGCTCCACGGCAAGCCGCCTACCAAGAGCTGGGAACGCGCGATGCACACCTCGCTGATCCTCTACGCGGAGCACGAGTTCAACGCCTCCACCTTCACCGCCCGCGTCATCGCCGGCACCGGCTCCGACATGCACTCGGCCATCGCCGGCGCCATCGGCGCCCTGCGCGGCCCCAAGCACGGCGGCGCCAACGAGGTCGCCTTCGAGATCCAGAAGCGCTACGACACCCCCGACGAAGCCGAGGCCGACATCCGCCGCCGCGTCGAGGCCAAGGAAGTCGTCATCGGCTTCGGCCACCCCGTCTACACCGTCTCGGACCCCCGCAACGAGGTCATCAAGAAGGTCGCCCACCACCTGTCCCAGGACGCCGGCTCGACCAAGATGTACGACATCGCCGAACGCCTCGAACGCACCATGTGGGACGCCAAGAAGATGTTCCCCAACCTGGACTGGTTCAGCGCCGTCAGCTATCACATGATGGGCGTGCCCACCGCCATGTTCACCCCGCTGTTCGTCATCGCCCGCACCAGCGGCTGGTCCGCCCATGTGGTCGAACAGCGCCAGGACAACAAGATCATCCGACCCAGCGCCGTCTACACCGGCCCGGAAGACCAGGTCTTCGTCCCGCTGGCACAGCGCCCCTGAGAAGCCGGTCGACCCCATCGACCGAGATGACCGCGATGACCGCGATGACCGCATGAGAGAAGTTTCAGAGATGCCAGCCACGACGCCCGCACCCACCATCGCCTCCGCAATCCCGCTCAACGAGACCTGGCGCAAGCCGCTGGCCGGTACCGCGCTCGACTGGTTCGACGCGCGCGCCGCCGTCGAGGCGCTGCGCCCCGGCGCGTGGGAACGCATGTCCTACACCGCCCGCGTCCACGCCGAGAACCTGGTGCGCCGCTGCGAACCCGCCGCGCTCGACGACTGCCTGCTGCAGCTCGCCGACGGCAAGGCCGATCGCGACTTCCCCTGGTACCCGGCGCGCGTGGTCTGCCACGACATCCTGGGCCAGACCGCGCTCGTGGACCTGGCCGGCCTGCGCGACGCGATCGCTGATCAGGGCGGCGATCCCGCCAAGGTGAACCCGGTCGTGCCGGTGCAGCTGATCGTCGACCACTCGCTGGCCGTCGAGTGCGGCGGCTTCGATCCTCAAGCCTTCGAGAAGAACCGCGCGATCGAGGACCGCCGCAACGAGGACCGCTTCCACTTCATCGAGTGGTGCCGCACGGCGTTCCGCAACGTCGACGTGATCCCGCCGGGGAACGGGATCATGCATCAGATCAATCTGGAGCGGATGTCGCCCGTCGTGCACGTGGACCGCGGCGTCGCCTATCCCGATACCTGCGTCGGCACCGACAGCCACACCCCCACGTCGACGCGCTCGGCGTGATCGCCGTCGGCGTCGGCGGGCTGGAAGCGGAGAACGTGATGCTCGGCCGCGCCTCGTGGATGCGCCTGCCCGACATCGTCGGCGTCGAGCTCACCGGCCGTCGCCAACCCGGCATCACCGCCACCGACCTGGTGCTCGCGCTCACCGAGTTCCTGCGCAAGGAAAAGGTCGTCGGCGCCTACCTGGAGTTCTACGGCGAAGGCGTCTCCGGCCTCACGCTCGGCGACCGCGCCACCATCTCCAACATGGCGCCCGAGTATGGCGCCACCGCCGCGCTGTTCGCCATTGACGAGCAGACGCTCACCTACCTGCGCCTCACCGGGCGCGAGGAAGCGCAGGTCCAGCTCGTCGAGACCTATGCGAAGGCGGCAGGACTCTGGTCCGGTGAAGGCAACACGCTGGCCGGCGTCGTCTACCCGCGCGTGCTGAAGTTCGACCTGGCCAGCGTCGTGCGCAACATGGCTGGCCCGTCGAATCCGCACCGCCGTCTGCCGACCTCCGCGCTGACCGAGCGCGGCATCGCCGGCCCGTGGACCGAAGAACCCGGCCGCATGCCCGACGGCGCCGTGATCATCGCGGCCATCACCAGCTGCACGAACACGAGCAACCCGCGCAACGTCATCGCCGCCGCGCTGCTCGCGCGCAATGCGCGACGCCTGGGCCTGACGCGCAAGCCGTGGGTGAAGACCTCGCTCGCGCCCGGCTCGCGCGCGGTCACGTTGTACCTCGAGGAAGCCGGCCTGCTCGGCGACCTGGAGGCGCTGGGCTTCGGCGTCGTCGCCTATGCCTGCACCTCGTGCAACGGCATGTCCGGCGCGCTGGATCCCGCCATCGATCGCGAGATCGTCGAGCGCGACCTCTACGCCACCGCCGTGCTCTCGGGCAACCGCAACTTCGACGGCCGCATCCACCCGCGCGCCAAGCAGGCCTTCCTGGCCTCGCCGCCGCTGGTGGTCGCGTACGCGATCGCGGGCACCATCCGCTTCGACATCGAACGCGACGTGCTCGGCGTCGTCGAGGGCCGCGAGATCCGCCTGAAGGACCTCTGGCCCGAGGACGACGAGATCGACGCGCTGGTGCGCGCGAGCGTGAAGCCGGAGCAGTTCCGCAAGGTCTACGAGCCGATGTTCGCGATCACCGCGGCCTCGGCCACCAAGACCGAGCCGCTGTATGACTGGCGTGCGCAGTCGACCTACATCCGCCGCCCGCCCTACTGGGAAGGCGCGCTGGCCGGCGAACGCACGCTGCGCGGCATGCGCGCGCTGGCGGTGCTGCCGGACAACATCACCACCGACCACCTGTCGCCGTCCAACGCGATCATGATGGACTCCGCGGCTGGCGAGTACCTCTTCAAGATGGGCCTGCCGGAGGAGGACTTCAACTCCTACGCCACCCACCGCGGCGACCACCTCACCGCGCAGCGCGCCACCTTCGCCAACCCGACGCTGAAGAACGAGATGGTCCGCGGCGCCGACGGCGAGGTGCTGGCCGGCTCGTTCGCGCGACTGGAGCCCGAGGGCCAGGTCATGCGCATGTGGGAAGCCATCGAGACCTACATGGAACGCCGCCAGCCGCTGATCATCGTCGCCGGCGCGGACTACGGGCAGGGCTCGTCGCGCGACTGGGCGGCGAAGGGCGTGCGCCTCGCAGGCGTCGAGGCCATCGTCGCCGAAGGCTTCGAGCGCATCCACCGCACCAACCTGATCGGCATGGGCGTGCTGCCGCTGGAGTTCCTCGCGGGAACGACGCGCCTCACGCTCGGCCTGGACGGCTCGGAGACTTACGACGTGCAGGGTGCGCTGTCGCCGCGCGCGACGCTGACGGTGATCGTCCATCGCCGCAACGGCGAGCGCATCGAAGTGCCGGTGCGTTGCCGCCTCGACACTGCCGAGGAGGTCGAGGTCTACCAGGCCGGCGGCGTGCTGCAGCGCTTCGCGCAGGACTTCCTGGCGGCGGCCGAGGCTGCCTGAGTGGCCTGAGGTCAGGCCCGAACAACGACGGAAGCAGTCATGAGTTTTCTCCCTCAAGTGAAGATCCCCGCGACCTACCTGCGGGGCGGGACCAGCAAGGGCGTGTTCTTCCGCCTGGAAGATCTGCCCGAGGCTGCGCGCGTGCCCGGCGCCGCGCGCGACCGGCTGCTGATGCGCGTCATCGGCAGCCCCGATCCCTACGGCAAGCAGATCGACGGCATGGGCGGCGCGACGTCGAGCACCAGCAAGACGGTGATCATTTCGCGCAGCACGCAGCCAGGGCACGACGTCGACTACCTGTTCGGTCAGGTGGCCATCGACACCGCGCTGGTCGACTGGTCCGGCAACTGCGGCAACCTGTCGGCGGCGGTCGGACCGTTCGCGATCCAGGCCGGCTTCATCGACGCGGCGACGCTGCCGCGCGACGGCATCGCCACCGTGCGCATCTGGCAGGCCAACATCGGCAAGACCATCGTCGCGAAGGTGCCGATGCGCGACGGCCAGGTGCAGGAGAGCGGCGACTTCGAGCTCGACGGCGTGACCTTCCCGGCGGCGGAGGTCGAGCTGGCCTTCCTCGATCCGGGCAATGACGACGCCGATGGCGACGACGCCGGCGGCGCCCTGTTCCCGACGGGGAACGTCGTGGACGTGCTGACGATGCCGGAGGACCTCGTCCCCGGCGGCCGGCTGCGCGCGACGCTGATCAACGCGGGCATCCCGGCGGTCTTCGTCGACGCGAAGGACCTGGGCTACTCGGGCACCGAGCTGCAGGACGCGATCAACGGCGACGCCGCGGCGCTGAAGCGGCTGGAAGCGATCCGCGCGCACGCCGCGCTGCACATGGGCCTGATCAAGACGCTGGACGAGGCGAAGACCCGTCAGCACACGCCGAAGCTGGCCTTCGTCGCGCCGCCGTCGAGCTATCGCTCGTCGGCCGGCAAGACCGTCGAGGCTGGTGACATCGACGTGCTGGTGCGCGCGATGTCGATGGGCAAGCTACACCACGCGATGATGGGCACGGCAGCCGTGGCCATCGGCACCGCGGCCGCGATCCCCGGCACGCTGGTGTGCGAGGCCGCGGGCGGCAAGGCGCTGCCGGCGGTGCGCTTCGGCCATCCGTCGGGCACGCTGCGCGTCGGCGCGGAAGCGGTCCAGGAAGGTGGTCAGTGGCGCGTCACGCAGGCGGTGATGAGCCGCAGCGCCCGCATCCTGATGGAAGGCACCGTGCGCGTGCCCGCCGAGGCGCTGTGATCGGCTCCCGCTGATCCCGCCATCGACATCCGTATCGAATTCGACTTCAGACAATCAAAGAGAACTGACATGACATCGACCCGCAAGACGCTGCGCGCGCTGGTGAACGAACGCCGTGGCGTGCTGGTGCCGGGCGCGTTCAACGCGCTGTCGGCCAAGGTGATCGAGGACCTCGGCTTCGAGGCGATCTACGTGACCGGCGCCGGCGTGACCAACATGTGGTTCGGCCTGCCGGACCAGGGCTTCATGGGCCTGTCCGAGATCGCCGACCACACCGCCCGCATCCGCGACGCGGTGAACCTGCCGCTGATCGTCGACGCCGACACCGGCTTCGGCAACGCGCTGAACGTGCGCCACACGGTGCGCGTGCTGGAACGCGCCGGCGCGGATTGCATCCAGCTTGAGGACCAGGTGGCGCCCAAGCGCTGCGGGCACTTCACCGGCAAGGAGGTCATCTCGACCGAGGAGGCCGTGAGCAAGATCAAGGCGGCGGTGGATGCGCGGCGTGATCCGGACTTCCTGATCATGGCCCGCACGGACGCCTGCGCGACGCAGGGCTTCGAAGCCGCGATCGAGCGCGCGCAGCGCTTCGCCGAAGCCGGCGCGGACATCCTGTTCGTCGAGGCGGTGACGAAGGCGGAAGAGATCCGCGCGCTGCCGCAGCGCCTGTCGACGCCGCAGCTGATGAACATGGTCATCGGCGGCAAGACGCCGATCACCGATGCGAGCGAGCTGCAGCAGATGGGCTACGGCGTCGTGCTGTATGCCAATGCGGCGCTGCAAGGCGCGGTGGCCGGTATGCAGAAGGCACTGGGCGTGCTCAAGACGCAGCGCCGCATCGACGAGGATCCCAACCTGGTGATCCCGTTCGCCGAGCGCCAGCGGCTGGTGAACAAGCCGGAGTGGGATGCGCTGGAGAAGAAGTACACCTGAGGACTCCAACGGCCGCTGGCCCTCACCCCCGCCCTCTCCCGCAAGCGGGAGAGGGAGTCCGACCGGCGCCACTCGCAGCGCTGGCTCCTCTTTCCCCTCTCCCGCTTTCGGGAAGAGGTGGGTGTGAGGGGCAGCGACCTCGGCAGTACGACAGCCTTCTTGCTCCCTCTCCCGCTCGCGGGAGAGGGAGGGGTGAGGGCCAGCGGCCTCCCGCACGAACCGGACCTCAGGGCTTCAGGAAGTCGTTCTCCACCCACGCCGCCGCGCTCGCCTCATTGAACTTGAACCCGGCTGCCACGCGCACCTGCGCCAGCTGTTCGCCGTCGTCGTTCAGCGCGGTCAGCGTCGCATACGGGTTGTCTTCATCGGGAACGATGTCGAGCAGCACCTGGATGCGTCCATTGGCCGTATCCAGCTTGACGCTCTTGTGCAGCCGCGCGTGCAGCTGCTGCTCATGCCGGCGCAGCACCTCGGAGGCCGTCTTCACCAGCGTGTGGAAGGCGGCCGCATCGAGCGGCTTCGGGTTCTTCTTGTCGCGGCCCATGGTCCAGGGGCCGACCAGGGCGGGCTCGGCCTCGCCGATCAGCGTCATCGCGACAGCCCAGCCTTCGTCGTCCTCGTTCTTGATGACCTGCGCGGTCCAGCGCTCGTCCTGCCACGTGCGCGGCTCCTGGATGATGGGGCGTTCTTCGTCAGGGAAATTCGTGCTCATGGCGATGAAGGTACCACGCGGTCGCACGCATCCCAGCGACGCCGGGCGGCCTTCGCGACCGGCGACAATCCATCCATGACCGAGTCCGCCCCGCCGCCGCAAGAGCAACCGCGCAACCCCTTGCACGGCCTGACGCTGGAAACCATCGTGACCGAGCTGGCCGAGGAATACGGCTGGGACGGCCTCGACGAGCGCATCCCGCTGCGCTGCTTCGCCTTCGAGCCGAGCGTCAAGTCCAGCCTCAAGTTCCTGCGCAAGACGCCGTGGGCGCGCGAGAAGGTCGAGGGGCTCTACCTGTTCATGCTGCGGGAGCGGCGGCGGAACGCGACGCGGCCGTGACCGGCGAGACCAGAGCCCAGCCGAGCGTCTTGTACAGCGCGGCGCCGGCCTCGGTGGCCACGAGCACGCCCTGGCGGGCGCCGGCATCACGGGCAGCGTTGGACAGCGCGCTCATGACGAGCCGCCCCAGCCCCCTCCTTCGGTGGGCCTCCACCGTGACGATCTGATCGAAGGTCGCGAACGCGCCGTCGATGGCGGCCTGGCCGCTGGCCGCGAGTTCGCCTGACTCGGCAACGATCTTCACCAGCGCCAGGGCGCCGATGCCTTCCGTCCGGGCGCGATACCCCCGATGACCGGATCGGCGCGGCCAGCGAGCGGGACGCTCATCAGGAACTCCGGTTCATGAACGGCCCAGTCGCTGGAGAGCATGCCGGACACGCTGTCCCGTGGCGCGCAGATCTTCAGCCAGGTCCCGGGGCCCGCCTCGGTGGAGATGAGCCGTCGAAGCACCTCGGGATCGAGTCGAGGGAAGACGTAGCGCGTGACCTGCTCCGGCTTGCCGACGAGGATCTGCAGACAGCCGGGGCGTTCGATCGGTGCCGACGTGTGTCGCGAGATGGCCCACCCCTGCGCCCAGGCGCGGGCGGCGGTCGATGGATCGAGCGCGCCGGGATCGGGCACGTTCGTCGGGTTCGAGGGGGATGGGTTCATCCGGCATATCTTCTTCTGCACTGGGTCGGTGCGTAGAAGGTCATGGCGCGGCCGGGCCTGCGACGGCACGGGGGACGCCGCTGGAGATGCCGTCCCGACGCCGACGGCTCATCCCGCGCCGATGCAGTTCACGCCGTCGCGATGCAGCTTCGTCGCCGGGTGCTGGAGGGCAGGGCGGCCGATGACGACACTGCATTCATTGACACAGCAACCCTTCCGGAGATCGACATGAACGCCACCCAACGCCTTGCCATCACGTCCGCCACCAGCACCACCGCCAAGGCTGTCGCCTTCGGCGCCGTGGCCGCGCTGGCCCTGGGCCTGGGGATCGCTCATGCGCAAAGCCAGCGCGACCTGCGCGCCTCGATCGTGACGCTGGACCCGGTGGTCGTCACCGTGAAGCGTCAGCAGCTGCCGACGGTCTACGTCACCGACCGTCGCGACGCGTCGGCGGACGACCGCCAGTTCGCGCTCGCGGAATGAGCGCCGACGGTTGCGCCGTGTCGGTGGAGCGATCCACGGACTGAGTCCCTCGGCCCGCTCCAAAGCAAGACGCCCGGTTCATGCCGGGCGTCTTGCTTTGTGGGGGTGACATCGCCGTATCGATGTCCGGTCGATCACAGATCGATCACAGGTCGATGATCCCGCGCCTCACCGCGATCGTGACCGCGTGGGTGCGGTCGCTCGCAACGAGCTTGCCGAGGATGCTCTTCATGTGCGCCTTCACCGTGCCTTCGGCGATGTCCAGCTGGCTGCCGATCCGCTTGTTCGAGCGGCCCTCGGCCACCAGCTTCAGCACGGTGGTCTCGCGACCGGTCAGGTGCTGATCGGCCACGTGCTCGGCGAGCTGCACCGCCAGCGCCGACGGGAAGCGCCGGCCGCCGGCATGCACCGCGCGGATCGTGTCCAGCAGCTCCTTGCGCAGCGTCTCCTTCAGCAGGTAGCCCGCCGCGCCGGCCTGCGCGGCTTCCAGCAACTGCGCCGGCGCGCCGAAGCTGCTCAGCATCACGACCCGCGCCGCGGGGAACTCGTCGCGGATCGCCTTCAGCGCGGCGATGCCGTCCATCGTCCGCATCCGGACGTCCATCAGCGTCACATCCGGCAGGTAGCGCCGGAAGGACTCGAGGGCTTCGACGCCGTCCTGCGCTTCCGCCACCAGGCGCATGTCGGATTGCAGGCCGATCGCGCCGGCCAGGCCCTCGCGCAGCATCGGATGGTCGTCGACCGTCATCACGCGGATCGGCCGGTCGTTCTTCAGCGGTGTCATCGTCATGGCGCGCGTCCTCTCTGCGGTCACTCTGCCCGTTCGTGGGAGGGTAGGGATCTCTCCTTCGGGAGATGGCGACGCGCGTCGGTGACAGACGGTGGAAGCCGCGCCGCAGACTGCCTACCCTGTACGAAAGAGGGAGGCGGGAGGGACCCCATGCGGCATGGCGTCCTGCGCGGCCACTGGCGAACATCGCCGTCACCTCGCCCCTCGGCTCAGGTATCCCTCCCCAGTTCGGCAACCTCTTTCCCGCCTGAAGGACTCCCTCATGACCACGAACCCCACCCGCCGCACCGTCGCGGCGCTCCTCCTCGCAGGCGGAGCCGCGATCTCCGCCGTCGGCGCCCTCGACGCGCTTTTCGCGGCCTCGCCCGCGATGGCCCAGTCGAGCGCCTCCGCGGCGGCAAGACCCGGCCCCATCGTCGAGCGCGACGCCACCGTGAACGGCGTGAAGCTGCACTACCTGACGGCCGGCTCGGGCGACGCCACCCCCATCGTGCTGCTGCACGGCTATGCGCAGACCAGCCGGATGTGGCGCCCGCTGATGCCGCGCCTGGCCACCGACGGTCCGGTGATCGCGGTGGACCTGCGCGGCGCCGGCGGTTCCGGCAAGATCGACCGTCCCGGCGAGAAGAAGCTGCTGGCCCAGGACATCCACGCGCTGACGCAGCAGCTGGGCTACAAGAAGGTGAAGATCGTCGGCCACGACATCGGCCTGATGGTCGCCTACGCGTACGCGGCGCAGTACCCCGACGAGGTCGAGAAGATCGCATTGCTGGACGCCTTCCTGCCCGGCGTCGGCGACTGGACCAAGGTCTGGCTGCTGCGCGACCTGTGGCACTTCCACTTCTACGGCGAAGTCCCGGAGAAGCTGGTCGCCGGCCGTGAGCGCATCTACTTCGAGCACTTCTGGAACGACTTCGCCGCGGACAAGACCAAGTCCATCCCCGAAGCCGATCGCAAGTTCTACGCGGCGGCGTATGGCCAGCCCGGCGGCATGCATGCGGGGTTCGGCTACTTCAAGGCGTTCGAGCAGGACGCCAAGGACTTCGACGCGATGTCCAAGACCAAGCTCAAGATGCCGATGCTCGTGCTGACCGGCGAGAAGGCCTCGGGCGAATTCCTGATCGGGCAGGCGCGCCTCGTGGCGGAGTCGGTCGACGGCCGCATCGTGAAGGGCGCCGGCCACTGGATCATGGAAGAGTCCCCGGAGTACACGATGGGGGCGCTGGTCGAGTTCCTGAAGTGAGCTGAGCGGCGCCGGATCCCGAGGTCGTTCGGCGCTGCTCAGCCCCCTCTCCGTGCGGCTGCTGGCGCTCGGGGGCACGGTCCGTGTGCCGCCGGAGGGCGTCAGCCGCAACGGATTACGATTGCAGGCGTTGCGCTGCCCCTACCTGAGGCCATGACGGACACGAAGATTGATCGCGAACGCTGGTCGGCGTCGAGCAGGCAGTCGTACATCTACCAATGCGCAGGCGAGAGCTATGCAGACATCCACTATGAATGTGGGAAATGCCAGTCTGCGGCGGTCTTCTCGGCTGAAGAGCAGAAACGTGCGTTCGAGCTCAAGAAGAACTACATCTGGCAGCGACGAAGGCTTTGCCCCGCTTGCAATGCCATGCTGTGGCGTCTGAGGACTCGGGAACGAGCCTGTCAATCGCGTTGGTGCTCGGAGCGCAAGGTGCTGGCTCGCGACGAGGGTTTCATGCGCGAGTGGCTCGGCATCCTGGAAGCGATTCCACCGTTCGCTCCTCAATTTCGAAATGGGATGCCGGAGACACTGACCCGGCTGCTCCAGCGGCTGGCGTCCGCCGGGGCGGGCCGACGATAGTGATGGAGATCTGCTCGGAATGTCCGACATCATTGTCCTCGTCACCAGCCTCGCAGGCGTCATCGGATTGGCGGCGGCAGTCCTGTGGCTTATCGAGGCAGCGGGGCGCTTGATCGGGTCACGCGCGACCTGGCTGCTGTTTCTTGGGGCGCTGCCCTTCAGTCTCGGCGTCTTGGTGGCCTATCTGAATCGGTCCAAGTGGTCGTGGTGGGAGCTGATGCTCGTGCCGGCGGCGGCACCGATCGCTGTTGCGCTCTTTCTGCTGGCGTGCCTTGTTGCGCTCAATCCATTCGATGCGCTCTACGTTGCCGGGTCCGCGCTTCAGGCCGGCTGGCGCCGCCTTCGGCGACGAGGGCCGCGAGCTTGATCCGCCGTCAGTTGAAACCGCAGAGGAAGTAGGGGCCGGACAGGTGCTCGCACCTTGCCAACTCGCCGCCGAAGCTGGATGGATCGCGTTCGACGGACGGGTCCTCCCAGGTCGGCGCATGGACCACGCCGCGCCAGTTGTTCAGCAGGCCGCCCAGGGGGAAGGCGAGATCCGCAGCCCGGCCCGGCTCGTGGAAGCAGCGCTTCGATGCGACGCATGACGGCGTCATGCCCTCTGCGGCCTCGCGAACCGAACGGTCGAAGTAGGCGCGTTCCATCCAGAACCACGCCTGCTCTCCGACCTGATCCAGCGCGCCGAGGATCCACATCGCCCACACCACGAGCGTGATCAGGCCGGCGCGAACGCAGCGCACGCGATCGTCATTTCGTCGGGCGTTGATGGCAGCGCTGAGGAGCGCGACGAGCCCGCTGATGGCGACGATCAGCGAGAGGATCAAGCCGAGGAAGGGATTGAACTCGATCTGATAAAGCGACAGGCTGAGCACGCCGGCAACGAAGATCGCCGTCGCGAGTGCCGTCGTGACGAAGGCCGAGCCGCTCTGGCGAGTCGGAACAACAACCGGGGTGGGCTGCGCATGATGAAGCATCGGCGCAGCGTACGGACCGAGGGTGTGCTCAGCGTGAAGTCGCCGCCTCGGCGGGCGGCGTGACTCCGGCGCCGATGGCGCCTTCAGCCCCGGCCGGACTGCGGCAGCTTGCTGTCGGGCGACGGCTGCCGTTCTAGACGGCGCGGAAAGTCTTCATTCGGATGGTGAGCGTTGAGGCGGTCGTCCGGTCGCGCATCGCTCCCCTCGGGAAGTTCTTCGTCGGGCGTGCCTCCTCCCGAAACCGATGACCGCCGGGGCGAATCCGCTCCGTCATTGCCGGTGCGGACAGCCCCGGAATTCGAGGCGTCATCGGTGCCATCCGCATCCTCCTCGTCGTCTTCCGAGGCGTCCGGATCGGCCGATCCGCCGACGGGCTTGTTGTCCCCCACCGGGTCGTCGTTTTCGTTCTCGGGACGCGACGTTCCAGGAGCTTTCGTGCCGCCAGGCGAGGTACTGCTGTTCATGATGAGGCCTTCGTTGTGCCGAGAAACCGGCTCAACGACTGGACGCAAGTTCGAGGCCACCGCGCGCCGCCTTCGACGTAAAGACGGCGCTGCTTGGCGTCACGTGACGAGGTCTTCGTTCCGCAGCGGGAGGCGCCGGGGAGTGACAAGAGGCTGCTCGGTAATCCGGGCCGATAACGAGGAAACGCGGAGAGAACTTGCCGAGCCTGGTGTCCGGGCCGTTCAGTGATCGTCCTTCGCGCCGCCGGTCTCGCGACGAGCCGTGGCCTTGTCGTCCGTCTTCGACTGGGCCTCGTGTCCGCTCTGCCACGCGTCCTTCCGCTCGCTCCACAGGTCGGGGCATTCCCCCGTGGTGGTCGGCAGATTGTGGGTTTCGTCCATCGGGTTCCCCGAAGAACCGTCGCCGCGGGCCGCCGCTTTCGCGCCTTGTCGCTGGAGTTCCGCCCGCTCCGCAGTGGGCAGGGCACTTTCATCGCCGGGTCGCTTCCGTTTGTCCGGGTGGGGTTTGGTACTGCGCTTCATCGTCCACTCCAGGCTTGATCGTGAGCCCTATTAGGCGCTCTCAGCGACGACACGCCTCGGCGCCGACTCAGCGCTCGTCTCTTCGCCGCGGCCAGTAGCCCAGCAGGAGGGCGAGAAACAGCTTGATCAGTAGACCCATGGGATCTGGATCCCACGTCGCCGCCGTCCTGGCGTCGTTCTCTAGCGTGCCACCGCGCCTCGTGTACTGGCGTCGAGCGTCTTCGATCTGGCTCGACCGCGGCGCAGCAGGGCAGCCGCATTCGTTGCAGCGCTCGCTCTCGGGCGCGTTCGAGCGGCCGCAGGACAGGCAGGACCAAGCGTAGGAAGGCATGCGCGGAGTATCAGCGCTGCCGGGACTTCCACCAACGTCGCCACCAGCTCCCGGAAGTCGAACCCTCTGCCGGGTTCGGTGTCTTCTCGAACGACCACTGGTGGAGCGTCTCCCCGTTCTTCGACAGGAATGCGGATCTCACCAGACCCTGATGAATCAGCTGGGACAGTAGCGCGTGGTACGCCCGTTCGAGTTCTCTCCAGTCGTCGAAGTCCCGCTCGAATCCAGGCGCGCCATGGCACCACAGCGTGCCTCGGGGACCGCCACCATAAGGGTTGTCTGTCCAACGGCCCACCATCGGCGAGCGCCAGGCCTTGCCGAGCGACGATCCCAGGATGCGATGGCCCGCCGGACTCTCCGGCATGAAGCTCTGCAGTTGACCGTCCACGTCGTCGATCCACAGCCGGCCGCACTGCCCGCATTGATAGCAGGTGCGGTCCAGCATTCGGCGGGACTCCCACGCCGCCTCGAAGGCCTCGCAATGGTCCTCCCAATCCTGGTCGGCAATCAGGTAGGCCTTGTAGGGCAGGAAGTCGGTCTGGTCGACGATGACGTGGCCGCAGGAGCATGCGAACTTCATGGGGTCGATCTCAACCCGTGAACCGGTACGACACCAGCGACTCGCTGTCGCTGTCCGCCACCAGCGCCTTGCCCGCGGGCGGGAACGCGCGCTGGACGCAGTGCTCGCGCGGGCACACGCGACAGCCGGGGCCGATGGGGATCGCCTGCTTGGAGACCGTGCTCTCGTCGAAGGCCAGGCCTTCGGCGTAGACCAGCTCCCGCGCATGCGAGATGTCGCAGCCCAGGCCGATCGCGAAGAGCTTGCGCCGCGCCAGGTAGCCGCCGCCGCCGTGCCGCTCGATCGTCCGCGCGATGCCGAAGAAGCGGCTGCCGTCGGGCATCTCCGCGATCTGCGTGAGGAAGCGTCCCGGCTGCGCGAAGGCCTCGTGCACATGCCACAGCGGGCACGCGCCGCCGTGCCGCGCGAAGTGGAAACTCGTCGCGCTCTGCCGCTTTGAGATGTTGCCCGCCTGGTCCACGCGCACGAAGTAGAACGGCACGCCGCGGTTGCCGTTGCGCTGCAGCGTGGACAGCCGATGGCAGACCGTCTCCACGCTCACCTGGAAGCGCTGCTGCAACAGCTCGATGTCGTAGCGCGCGTTGCGCGCCGCGGTGAGGAACTCGCCGTAAGGCAGCAGCGCCGCGCCGGCGAAGTAGTGCGCGAAGCCCTGCCGCGCGAGCGCGCGCGTCGCTTCATCGACGAAGGCGCCGGCGCCGAGTTCCGCCTCGATGGCCTCGGACTCGGCGATCAGCGCGTACTGCGTGGCGAGCTGGAACGCCTGCTGCGCATCGCTCAGGAAACGCGGCATGCGCAGCAGCTTCCGTCGTGCGTCGTAATGGCGCAGGAACGCGTCTGACGACTCCTCCCGCGTCTCGGCCTCGCCGCCCACCTCGGTCCTGATCCCGTAGCGTTGCGACAGCAGATCCCGCAGCGGCTGCGCGCGACGGCCGGGCACCAGGCCGAGCGATTCCGCCAGCTGCTCGCCGCGCAGGTCCAGCTCGTCGAGATGGTTGTTGCGCCGGTTCAGGTGATCGCGCACCGCCTCGTGCGGCAGCGGCTCGCCGCGGAACGAGGGCGGCGCGCCCGCCGCCTCGCGGCCCTGCTCGCCGTAGAAGCGGTCGATCATCTGCGAGTGCTCGTCCTGCAGCCGCAGGTAGCGCTGGTGCAGCGCGACGTAGGACTCCGCCAGCTCCGGCGCCTGCTCCACCAGCCGCGCCACCTGCGCCGGCGCCATCACCGTCGTCGTCAGCGAGCGGTCGCGCAGCGCTGCGTCCAGGTCCGCCAGCAGCTGCTGGTCCTGCTCCTCCGAGAACTGCCCGATGCCGCCGCCGAACACCTCCGCCAGCTTGATCAGCACGCTCGCCGTGACCGGCCGCTGGTTGGTCTCGATCTGCGACACGTAGCTGAGCGACAGCGCCAGCCGGCTCGCCAGCTCGGCCTGGTTCCACTGCAGCTGTTCGCGCAGGCGTCGGATCCGCGGACCGATGAACAGCTTGCGCGACGAGCTGGTCGCGCTGCCGTGAGGGCTGTCGGTGCGTTTCACAGGATTCGCTGATTTCACAGAATGGGTGTGGAGTGTTTTGCCGCCGCACCGCTTCACAAGAGGAAGAACTGGCGTCTTGCAAAGTGTGTGGATAGATTCTCTGTGAAATTCAACCCACCGTCGAGTGCGCTGTAAAACGGGTCGCGAAGACTTCGCGAACGGCTCGCAACGATGGCACCGAACTCCTGGAGACAGCGCATGAGCCGCGAAGACCTGCCCCGCATTCCGTTGTTGATCAACGGCGAATTCGTCCAGTCGCGCAGCACCGAGTGGCGCGACGTGATCAACCCCGCCACGCAGCAACGCCTGGCCCGCGTGCCCATGGCCAGGCCCGATGAAGTCGAGGCCGCCATCGCCGCCGCGCAGGACGCGTTCAAGACCTGGCGCAAGGTGCCGATCGGGCAGCGTGCGCGCATCTTCCTGAAGTACCAGCAGCTGATCCGCGACAACATCAAGTCGCTGGCCGCGACGCTGACCGCCGAGCAGGGCAAGACCCTCGCCGATGCCGAGGGCGACGTCTTCCGCGGCCTGGAGGTCGTCGAGCACGCGGCCAACATCGGCTCGCTGCAGATGGGCGAGCGCGCCCACAACGTCGCCGGCGGCGTCGACACCTACACCCTGCTGCAGCCGCTGGGCGTGTGCGCCGGCATCACGCCGTTCAACTTCCCCGCGATGATCCCGCTGTGGATGTTCCCGATGGCCATCGCCTGCGGCAACACCTTCGTGCTGAAGCCGTCCGAGCAGGACCCGATGGTGACGATGCGGCTCGTCGAGCTGGCGCTCGAAGCCGGGATTCCGAAGGGCGTGCTCAACGTCGTGCACGGCGGCGAGGACGTCGTCAACGCGCTGTGCGATCACGCCGACATCCGCGCCATCTCCTTCGTCGGCTCGACGCGCGTGGGCACGCTGGTCCACGACCGCGCCACCAAGGCCGGCAAGCGCGTGCAATGCATGATGGGCGCGAAGAACCACGCCGTCGTGCTGCCCGACGCGCACAAGGAGCAGACGCTCAATGCGCTGGCCGGTGCGGCGTTCGGCGCGGCGGGGCAGCGCTGCATGGCGGTGTCGGTCGCGGTGCTGGTCGGCGCCGCGCGCGAGTGGCTGCCGGACCTGATCGCCAAGGCCAAGGGATTGAGCGTCGGCGCCGGTGATTCGGCGACGACCGACGTCGGTCCGCTGATCTCCTGCGCGGCGCGCGATCGGGTCGAGAACCTCATTGCCCGTGGCATCGAGGACGGCGCGACGCTGGCGCTCGACGGCCGCCTGCCGCCGCTCAGCGGCCAGTTGAAGGAAGGCAACTTCGTCGGCCCGACGGTCTTCAGCGGCGTGAAGCCCGGCATGACGATCTACGACCAGGAAGTCTTCGGCCCGGTGCTGTGCGTTGCGGAGGCCGCGACGCTGGACGACGCGATCGCGATGATCAATGCCAACCCGAACGGCAACGGCACCGCGCTGTTCACGCAGTCGGGCGCCGCCGCGCGCCGCTTCGAGGACGAGATCGACATCGGCCAGGTCGGCATCAACGTGCCCATCCCGGTGCCGGTGCCGCTGTTTTCGTTCACCGGGTCGCGCGCGTCCAAGCTCGGCGACCTGGGGCCGTACGGCAAGCAGGTCGTCCTCTTCTACACGCAGACCAAGACTGTCACCGCGCGCTGGTTCGACGACGCCTCCACCGGCGGCGTCAACACGACCATCAGCCTCAAGTGAGCCGCGAACCCTGAACCGGTGAGGACCTGATGGACTTCGAGCTCGACGAGCAGCAACGCGCCTTCCAGCAGGCGGCGCGCGACTTCGCCCGCGACGAGATGGCGCCGCATGCGGCGGAGTGGGACGCGCAGTCGTTCTTCCCGCGCGACACGCTGCGCCATGCGGGCGAGCTCGGCTTCTGCGGGCTGTATGCGCCGGCGGAGCGCGGCGGGCTCGGCCTGCCGCGGCTGGATGCGACCATCGTGCTGGAGGAGCTGGCGGCGGCCTGCCCGTCGACGACGGCCTTCCTCAGCATCCACAACATGGCGGCGTGGATGGTGAGCACGTATGCGGTGGAGGCGATCGCCCGTCGCTTCGGTCCGGCGCTGTGCAGCGGCGCGAAGCTCGCGTCGTACTGCCTCACCGAACCGGGATCGGGGTCCGACGCCGCCTCGCTGCGCACGACGGCGCGCCGTGATGGCGATGACTACGTGATCGACGGCAACAAGGCCTTCATCTCCGGCGCGGGGGCGACCGACGTGCTGGTCGTGATGGCGCGCACCGGCGGGGCGGGCGCTGACGGCATCTCGGCGTTCCTGGTCGAGGGGACTCGCCCGGGGTCGAGTACGGCCGCAAGGAAGAGAAGATGGGCTGGAACAGCCAGCCCACCCGCGCGATCGCCTTCGACGGCGTGCGCGTGCCGGCGGCGCATCTGCTGGGCGAGGAAGGGCAGGGCTTCCGCATCGCGATGCAGGGGCTGGACGGCGGGCGCATCAACATCGCGACCTGCTCGGTCGGCGCGGCGCAGGGCGCGCTGGCCGCGGCGCAGCGCTACATGCACGAACGCCACCAGTTCGGCCGCGCGCTCGCGGACATGCAGGTGCTGCAGTTCAAGCTCGCCGACATGGCGACGGAACTGGTGTCGGCGCGGCAGATGGTGCGGCTGGCGGCGGCCAAGCTCGATGCGAAGTCGCCGGACGCGCAGGTGTACTGCGCGATGGCCAAGCGGTTGGCGACCGACATCGGCTTCAGCGTCTGCAACGAGGCGCTGCAGATCCACGGCGGCTACGGCTACATCCGCGAGTACCCGCTGGAGCGCTACCTGCGGGATGCGCGCGTGCATCAGATCCTCGAAGGCACCAACGAAATCATGCGCGTCATCGTCGCGCGGCGGATGTTGCAGGACCAGGCGCCCGAAACCATTCGTTGACGTCGTCCTCCGGCGTCTTCCATTCATCTCTCACATGCCAACACCCATGACCGACACCCACGACACGACGGCGACCTACGCCGGCCTGCGCCTCGAACGCCGCGGCCACACCGCGATCGTCACGCTGACGAATCCGCCCGCCCACACGTGGACCGCCGACAGCCTCTCCGCGCTGACGCGGCTGGTCGACGATCTCAACCGAGACCGCGAGATCTACGCGCTGGTGATCACCGGCGACGGCGAGAAGTTCTTCAGCGCCGGCGCCGACCTGAAGCTCTTCGCGGACGGCGACAAGGGCGTCGCCGCGACGATGGCGCGCCGCTTCGGCGACGCCTTCGAAGCGCTCGCGGGTTTCCGCGGCGTCAGCATCGCGGCGATCAACGGCTACGCGATGGGCGGCGGTCTGGAGTGCGCGCTGGCCTGCGACCTGCGCATCGCGGAGTCGCATGCGGTGATGGCGCTGCCCGAAGCGACCGTCGGCCTGCTGCCCTGCGCGGGTGGGACTCAATGGCTGAGCTGGACCGTCGGCGAAAGCTGGGCCAAGCGAATGGTGCTGCTCGGCGAGCGCGTCGACGCCGAAACCGCCCTGCGCATCGGACTCGCTGACGAGCTGGTGCCCAAGGGCGGTGCGCTGGCGAAGGCGCTGCAGTGGGCCGAGCGCGTTCAGGCGCAGAGCCCCACCAGCGTGACTGCCTGCAAGCGGCTGATCCAGGGCGCGCGCACCGCACCGCCGCAATCGCAACTGGCGGCCGAGCGCGAGGCCTTCATCGGCCTCTTCGAGACCGAGGACCAGCGCGAAGGCGTTCAGGCCTTCCTGGGCAAGCGCAGCCCGCAGTGGCGCAACGCCTGAGGAGGCGCGATGAGCGATTCCAGGAACATGAGTCAAGGCGGCGAGGCCGAGGCGCCGGTGCTCTTCCGCACCGTGGTGACCGCGTCGGGCCACCGCTTCGGCCACGCCACGCTGAACACCCCGGCCAGCCTCAACGCGCTGACCTTGCCGATGGTCGATCTGCTCCAGGCGCAATTGAGCGCGTGGGCCGACGATCCGCAGGTCGCGGGCGTGATCCTCGACGGCAACAGCGAGAAGGCCTTCTGCGCCGGCGGCGACGTGGTCGGCCTCTACCGCGCGATGCGCGCGGCCGGCGCCGGCAAGGTGCCGCGCGACGCCGCCGATTTCTTCGAGCGCGAGTACCGCCTCGACCACACCATCCACCGCTATCCGAAACCGCTGCTCGTCTGGGGCCACGGCATCGTCATGGGCGGCGGCATCGGCCTGATGGCGGGCGCGTCGCACCGCGTCGTGACGCCGCGCAGCAAGCTCGCGATGCCGGAGATCACGCTGGGCCTCTATCCGGACGTGGGCGGAAGCTGGTTCCTCTCGCGGCTGCCGGGACGCACGGGGCTGTTCCTCGCGCTCACCGGCGCGCCGTTGAACGCCGCGGACGCGCTGTGGGCGGGACTGGCCGATCGCGCCGCACGCGTCGAGGATCACGGCGCCTTGCTCGAAGCGATCGCCCATGCGCGCTGGGACGGCGAACGCACGGCGGATGCGGAGCGGCTCGACGACCTGCTGCGCGCGTTGCCGTCCGCGGAACTGGCGGCCGGCCAGTTGGCGCCGCATCGCGATCGCATCGACGCGTTGATCGGTCCGCACGACACGCTGGCGACGATCGCGCCGCGTCTGCGCTCGCTGGCCTGCGAGGCCGACGCCTGGCTGGCCGCCGCGGGATCGACCTTCCAGAAGGGATCGCCGACATCGGCAGCGCTGGCCATCGCCTTGCAGCGTCGTCTGCGGCACGCCTCGCTCGCCGAGGTGTTCCGCCTGGAGTACCAGGCCTCGGTCGGCTGCTGCGTGTTCCCCGACTTCGCCGAGGGCGTGCGCGCGCTGCTGATCGACAAGGACAAGACGCCGCGCTGGCAAGGCGCCGCGCAGGACGAAGGCGGCGACGCGCATCTGGACGCGCTGCTCGCGCCGCGCTTCTCCGGCGACCATCCGCTCGCCGATCTGCGCTGAGTCCGCGCATCGATTCCATCGCCACGCCTCTCACGCCATCGATCAAGACAAGGAGACAAGACCATGAGCCATGCGACGAACGGACACGCGTCGGCCGCTGAACGCATCGCCTTCATCGGCCTCGGCCACATGGGCGGGCCGATGGCGGCGAACCTCGTGAAGAACGGCTACGCCGTGGCCGCGTTCGACCTGAGCGAAGCCGCCCTCACCGCCGCGCGCGCGGCGGGCGTCACCGTGGCACCGTCGGCCGCAGCGGCCGTGGAGGGCGCTTCGGTGATCCTCTCGATGCTGCCCGCCAGCAGGCACGTCGAGTCGCTGTTCCTCGGCGACGACGGGCTGCTGGCCCGCATCGCCGCGGGCGCGCTGGTGATCGACTGCAGCACCATCGCCCCGGCGAGCGCGCAGCGCGTCGCCGAAGCCGCGCAGGCACGTGGCCTGGCGATGATCGACGCGCCGGTCTCCGGCGGCACGGCGGGCGCCGCGGCCGGCACGCTGACCTTCATCGTCGGCGGCGAGGCGGCGGCGCTCGAACGCGCCCGCCCGGTGCTCTCGGCGATGGGGAAGAACATCTTCCACATGGGTGCGTCCGGCGCCGGCCAGGTCGCCAAGCTGTGCAACAACATGGCGCTCGGCGTGATCATGGTCGTGACCGGTGAGGCGCTGGCGCTCGGCGTGTCGCACGGCCTGGATCCGCAGGCGCTGTCCGCGATGATGGCCGTGAGCACCGGCCGCAGCTGGGCCACCGAGGTCTGCAACCCCTGGCCCGGCGTGAAGCCGGAAGCGCCCGCGTCGCGCGGCTACACCGGCGGCTTCGGCAGCGACCTGATGCTCAAGGACCTCGGCCTGGCGGTCGAGGCCGCGCTGCAGGTCGGCGCCGCCGTGCCGCTCGGCGAGCTCGCCCGCAACCTCTATGCGCTCAACAGCCGGGCGGGGCGGGGAGGCCTGGACTTCTCCAGCGTGCAGCAGCTGCTGACGAAGCCGGCGGTCAGTCAGCCCTGAGCGCGAGGGCCTCGAGGGCCTCGACGGCCACGAGCCCCTGTTCCATCAAGGCGAGCAGGGCGGCATTCGCCTTCTTCGCCGAACTGCCGCGTTCCAGCAGCCGCACCGCCTCCTCGCGGGCGGTGCGCAGCGTGAGCGCGATCATCCCGGCCATCAATCGCGACGGCCCGTCCGGCTTGTCGCCGCCCAGCGCCATCGCGAGCAGCTCGGCGCCTTCGTCCGACAGCTCGCGCAGCCGCGCCTGCAGCGAAGCGCTGGACGCCAGCACGCGCCACCAGTCCAGCGCCGGCGGGGCGATGTAGCAGAGCGGGTGCTTCTCGCTGACCATCGTGCGCAGAAGCGTCCGGATCGCGTCGACCGGCGATTGACCCTCCGCTCGCGCGCGCACCGCCTCCCGGAAGGGCAGCAGCCTGAGGTCGTCCTGGCGGTCGAGCAGCAGGTCTTCCTTGCGTGGGAAGTAGTTGAAGACGGTCATCTTCGACACGCTCGCCGCCAGCGCGATCTCGTCGATCGTCACCGCGTCGAAGCCGCGTTCGAAGAACAATTCAGTCGCCACGTCGGAGATCCGCTGCCGGGTCTCGCGTTTCTTGCTATCGCGTAACTCGCCCATGGGCGCGCAGCTTAGCCGAAGCCGGCGCTCGCGCGAACGCAGTGTCCGAGAAAATTAGACCGGGTATAAAAATCATTGCGAAAAATATTTACCGAGTACAAAATTAATCCGTATCGCGCCGTGTTGCCGCGCGAGAGGACAAGCGGATGACGTCGGAGAACGGAAAGAAGGTGCTCATCTCGGGCGCGAGCTTCGCGGGGCTGTCGTCCGCGTACTGGATGAGCGAACTGGGCTACGACGTGACGGTCGTCGAGGTCGGCCCGGGCCTGCGCACCGGCGGAACCGCCGTCGACCTCCGCGGCGGCACCGTCGACATCGTCCGGCGGATGGGCGTGCTGGACGCGATCCGCGCGAACCGCCTGCATCTGCGGCGATGGGAATTCAAGAACGCCGATGGCAGCACCGAACGCGCGATCGTGGTCCGGGAGGAAGGCGAGCCGCCGCCGGAGGACGAATTCGAGATCGAGCGCAACGTGCTGCTCGACATCCTGTTCAATGCCGTCCAGGGACGTGCCCGCTTCGTGTTCGGGGACAGCGTGGCGGGCCTGGCCGAGACCGCCGATGGCATCGAGGTCACGTTCAGCAGGGGCGTGCCAGGCGTGTTCGACCTGGTGCTCGGCTGCGACGGCATGCACTCGGGGGTGCGCCGGCTCTGGTTCGGCGAGGAATCGCAGTACGCGCACTTCCTCGAACAGTATTTCTCGATCACGATCCTGGACAAGCTGCTCATCGAGCGCGACACCGCGCAGCTGTTCAACGTGCCCGGCAAGGCCGTGATGCTGAACGCCTACAAGGACAAGACCGACGTCATCCTCGGTTTCGTCAGCGAGACCGAGATCGCCGTCGACCATCGCGACGAGGCGCGGCAGCGCCGGATCATCGCGGAGCAGTTCGCTGGCCTGGGCTGGCGGACCCCGGAGATGCTCGAGGAGATCTCGGCTTCGGCGAGCTTCTATTTCGACAAGCTGTGCCAGATCCGGATGCCGGCGTGGTCGCGGGGCCGGGTCGTGCTGGTGGGAGATGCGGCTTACTGCGCATCGCCGGCGGCCGGCATGGGCGGGTCGTTGGCTGTCCACGGCGCGGCGGCGCTGGCCGACGCGATGCGCGCGGCCGATGGCGAGCATGTGCTGGCGCTCCGCCTCTACGACGAGCGGTTCCGCCCGTTCGTCGACGAGGTGCAGGCGCAGGCGGTGAAGACGGGGCTCGAAAGCCTGGTGCCGCGGACGGAGGAGGCGATCCGCGCCCGGAACGCGAAGACGGGCGCCGACTTCTAGAATTTCAGGCGGAGCTTCCCACCGGTCGCTCCGACTTGAGCGCCGCTGTCGACGCGACCCGCGCCAGGCTCGTGAGGTCGACCGGCTTCGTCAGGTGCGCGTCGAAGCCGGCAGCCGTCGCGCGGCGCTGGTCTTCCTCCTGGCCCCATCCGGTCAGCGCCACGATGTGCACACCGTGGCCGATCTCCTCGCGCACGTGGCGGCAGGCCTGGTAGCCGTCGATGCCCGGCAGGCCGATGTCCAGCAGCACCAGGCCTGGCGCGAAGGCGCGCACGTCGTCCACGATGCGCGTGGCGTCGTAGGCCACGCGGACCTCGCCGCCACACATCGTCAGCAGCATGGCCACGCCGTCGGCGGCGTCCTGGTTGTCGTCGACCACCAGCACCCGCAGGCCGGCCAGGTCCGCGTCGTCGTCGTCGCGGGCCGGTGCCGGAGCCACCGACGCCGGCGTCCCCACCGGCAGCCGGATGACGAATTCGCTGCCGTGGCCGGCGCCCCGGCTGCTGGCCTCGATCGAGCCGTCGTGCAAGGCCATCAGGCTGCGCGACAGCGCCAGGCCGATCCCCATCCCGCCATGGCGCGAACTGTCGGACCGCGCCTGCGTGAACAGGTCGAAGATGTGGGGCAGCATCTCCGCGGCAATGCCGACGCCGGAGTCGGTGATGCGCAGCACCTGCTCCCAGCCCGCGCCGGTGGCCGCGGGCTCGACCGCGGCGCGGATCGTGATGCGCCCATCCGTGGCGGTGAACTTCACCGCGTTGTGCAGCACGTTCGAGATCACCTGCGACAGCCGTGTCGGATCGACGTCGAGCTGCCGCTCCGGGTCGTCGAGATCGACGACGAGGTCGATGCCGCCGGCCACGATCTGGTGGCGGTGCGCCTCCAGCGCGCTTTCCACGAGCGACCGCAGGCTGACCCATTCGCGCTTCAGCTGCACCTTGCCGGAGCGGATCCGGGAGACGTCCAGCAGGTCGTCGATCAGGTGGACGACCTGGGCGATCTGCCGTTCCATCATCGGCCGGACGCGCTCGATCAGCTTGACGTCGCCGTTGGCGCGCTTGAGCACCTCGATGCCGCTGCGGATCGGCGCCAGCGGGTTGCGCAGTTCATGGGCCAGCACGGCGATGAACTCGTCCTTGCGCCGGGCTTCCTCCTGCAGCTCGCGTTCGCGGGCCAGCAGGGCGTCGTGCACCTGGTTGCGCTCGATCAGGTCGGCGGCCTGGCGGCCCAGCAGGTCGAGGAAGCGGAGCTCGTGCTCGCTGAGCTCGCGCGGCTCGGCCCAGTGCGTGGAGAACATCCCGATCGGACGGCCCGAGCGGCTGAGCAGCGGCGTGGACTGGGCGCGGCGCACGCCGTCGTCCAGGTGCAGGCGGTTGGAGCCGTCCAGGTCCGGATCGTCGGGGTCGTCGAAACGCACGAAGGTCCGTTGCCCCGCGGCCAGTGCCCGGCCGCACGGGGAGCCGGACGAGGCGTCGACCACCGCGAAGTGCGCCGTGACCTCGGGGCTGAAACCGCGCGAGGCGAGGAAGGTCAAGGTGCCGGTCTGCTCGTCGAGCAACTGGATCGTGCCGGCGTTGCCGCCCAGGATCTCGATCGCCGCCTCGAGGATCTCGCCGAACAGCATCGAGCCGCCGTCGGCGCCGACGA
This sequence comes from Roseateles chitinivorans, assembly GCF_050632145.1. Taxonomy (GTDB): domain Bacteria; phylum Pseudomonadota; class Gammaproteobacteria; order Burkholderiales; family Burkholderiaceae_C; genus Roseateles; species Roseateles chitinivorans_B. Next base: position 818,087 of record NZ_CP192577.1, on the reverse strand, counting down.
GTCGGGCCGCCACGTCCCGGAGGCGCCGCGTGTCGTTGAGCTCGCGGGTGATGACCCGCTCCACCTGCTCACGCTCGTTGAGCAGCGCGGTGATGCGCTGGTTCTCCCACTCCAGCAACTCCCGGGCATCTGCCGCCGCGGCCAGCGCGGCCAGGCGCTGGGCATCCAGATCCTGTGCATCCAGCTGGGTGCCGACGAGCTTGGCGAACAGCTCCAGCGTCTGCAGCAGCACGGGGTCGTCGAGCTTGGCGACCTCCGGATCGATGGCGCACAGCGTGCCGAAGAACGACCCGTCCGCGCGGAAGATCGGGATCGAGACGTAGCTCTCGAAGCCGTACTGCCGGGGCGTGTGGTGGTGGCGGAAATGTTCGTGGGCGCTGGCGCTGCCGAAGATGACCGGGCGGCCGTGCTGGCGGATCTCGTTGCAGATCGTCGAGACCAGCTCGAGTTCGTCGCCCGGCTTGAGCCCGAAGGCGATCTCGTCGCGGACCGCGCAGGCGGTCCACGAGGTGTCGGTCACGCGGGCGACGGCGGTGAAACGCATCCCGGTCAGACGCGCGGTGGCGTCCAGGATGGTCGGCACCACGGCCATGCGGCCGATCGCGTCGATGTACTGCTGTTCCGTGCCCATCGGCGGATGTTAGCGCTGTCGCCCTGATTGCTCCGTCCATCTTCAATTCCCGTTTGAAATAGAACCTGCCGTCGGACGCCTTATCAAGGCGGGTCTGCCTCCCTACATTGGCTGGACGGTCACCCCGGCGACCCCACGGCGGCGCCCCCCGCGATGCCGTGCTCCCCGGGCATTTCCTCCTCTTTGTCCTTCGTTCCCCTCTTTTTACGGGCAGGTCCATGTCTCCTCACGCTTCCCTCACACACGCCACGGCCTCCATCTCCCGCGACAAGGCGCAGCAGCTGCTGCTGGCCGCGCGCCAGGCCGCCGATGACATCGGCTTCCAGGCCGCCATCGCCATCACCGACGGCGGCGGTCACCTGAGCGCGTTCGAGCGCGCCGACGCGGCGCCTTTCCTCACCGTCGGCGTGGCCATCGACAAGGCCTACACGGCGACCTCATTCGGTCTCAGCACCGACGTCTGGAATCACGTGGTCGCGCAGCCGGCCACCGCACCCCTGGCGAACCATCCGCGCGTGATGGCCGTGGGCGGCGGCGTGCCCATCGTCGCGGGCGGCCGGGTCGTCGGCGGCATCGGCATCTCGGGCGGAACGGCCCAGCAGGACCATGACGCGGCCGTCGTCGCGCTGCGCGGACTCGGTTTCGAGGTGGCCCCATGAGCGCCGCCGGCACGAAGCCCGCCTACATCGTCTTCATCAAGGAAGCGACGCTCGATGCCGGCGAGATGTCGCAGTACGGCGCCGCCGTCGGGGCAACCTTCGAAGGTCACGATGCCCAGGTGCTGGCGGCCTATGACGCGCACGAAGTGGTGGAGGGCGCGCCGATGGAAGGCGTGGTCCTGCTCCGCTTCCCGTCGATGGAGGCGGCGCGGGCCTGGTACTTCAGCCCGGCGTATCAGGCCGCCGCGCTGCATCGCTTCCGCGGCGCCACATACCGTGCCGTCATCACCGAAGGGCGGGTGATCGGCTGATCCGTCGAGGCGGGTCAGGGCAGGGTCAGGGCGCCTTGCTCATGTGCTCGACGAAGGCCTTGACCTTCGGCGGCACGCGCGCGCCGGCGGCGTAGAGCAGATAGGCGGCGCGCTCGTAGGTGCCGGCGGGTGTCCACGCGTCGAGCACGCGCACCAACCGCCCGGCGTCCAGGCCGGCCTGTGCGGAGAACAGCGGCAGCAGCGCGATGCCCGCGCCCTGTTCGGCTGCGGAGGCGAGCGCGAGGCTGTTGCCGATCGCCTGTCGCGGCGCGATGGCGACGGTCATCTGCTCTTCACCGCGCCGCAGCGGCCAGTTGGCGTCGAACGCGCCGAAGCCCAGGTGGATGCAGCGATGCCGGGTCAGCATCTCCGGCCGCTCCGGCGCGCCGTGCGCCGCGACATACGCGGGCGAGGCCACCAGCACGTAGGGCGTGTCGAACAGCTTACGCGCGACGAGGTCCTGCGGCGGTTGCGTCGTGATGCGCAGCGCGACGTCGACCCGCTCGGTGACGATGTCGATGGGGCGGTCGTTCAGCGAGAGCTGGAGATCGACGTCGGGATACGCCGCCGCGAACGAGGCCAGCCGCGGCGCGAGCCACAACTGGCCCAGCACCACCGGCGCCGAGACGCGCAGCACGCCCGAGGGACGGGCGCCGTAACGCGCGGCGAGCGCATGCACGTTGCCGGCGGCGTCGCGGATCAGCGCGCATTCGCGTAGCACCTGCTCGCCGAGCTCGGTGAGCGCCATCGAGCGCGGTCCGCGGATCAGCAGCTTGGCCTGCAGCGCGCGCTCCAGGCGAGCCACGCTGCGGCTCATCGACGACGGCTCCACGCCGAGCGCCCGCGCGGCCTGCGAAAAGCCGCCGTGCTCGACGACGTGCCAGAAGGCGACCATCTCGTCGAGCATCAACTCGCGGCGATCGGGACGATCGCCTCCGGCTTGGCTGTCTTTCGCAATGAGGGGCGTGTTCACTCGCGCGGCGCTCGTGGGCAAGGGGAGCCCATGATAGGACCCGGTGCCGCGCCGTGCCGATGGTCAGGAGGGGCTACCGGGACTGGGCCATCGCCGTCGCCGCCAGCAGCATCCACGTCGAGTGCGGGATCCACTGCTCCACCCAACGCCATTGCTCGTCGTCCGGACCCGGTCCGAAGGCGATGCCTTCGCCGGTGTCGCTGCCGACCGCGCCGGTGATGCCGTTGGAGATGCCGCCGGCGAACATGTCTCCGGCGCTCGAGGCCACCGTCGGCGGGTTGCGCTGGCCGAAGCCGTAGAGCATCGAGATGCCGTAGGGGTTCCTGCCCAGCGTCCAGTCGACCTGGTCCTGCGCGAATGCGGCCCAGTCCGCCGGCAGGGTCGGGGAGACCTTGCGGCCCGCCACCGCCACAGCGGTGCTCAGCGACAGCAGCCTCGCGCTCTCGCCCTGCCACCAGTAGCCGGTCTCGTTCCTGTGGGGAATGAAGAAGCCCTCCATCACCGGGCCCTCGGCCTTGCCGTCCTTCGCCAGCTGGAACGACTGCCGCGCGTAGCCGAACGGATTGGACACACGCCGCGTGATGTCGACCTCGTGCTGCAGCGCCGCCTTGATCACGGTGGTGGCGTGGGCGCGTCGCGTGTCGTCGGTCTCGATGTCGAGGTAGTGGCCGAGGCTCAGCGCCGGCAGGCCGGCCTCGACCGCGTGATAGTAGGGACGCGAGCCGCCGTCGCTGATGAAGCCGCCATCCGCCGCCTGGCGCCGCATCAAGCTGTCGGCGCGCGTCCGGGCCGTATCGAGGAAGCGCGCTTCCTTCGTCGCGTTGAACAGCTCCACCGCGGCCATCAGCGCGGTGTAGTCGTCGATGATGTTCTCGACGCCGTTGGCGGTGTACTGCGCGTTGAACTGCTGCAGATGGTCGAAACCCTTGATCGCATCGGCGAGGTAGGTCTTCCCGTCGAAGCTGCCATGCCGCCCCGACTGCCTCGCCAGCATCGACGCCCGTGCCAGCGCGGCGATCGCCATGCCGCCGCCGGCGCGGTAGGCCGAGCGGTAGAGTGTCGTGTAGCGCCCGTCGTCGCCCTCGTAGCCGACGACCATGCGCTCGGCGCCTTCCGCGCCCCACTTGTCGAAGACGGTCGTGTAGAAATAGCCCTCGGCATCGAGGATGCGATGCAGGTAGTCCGCGCCCCAGAACGCTTCGTCCTGCGCGCGCTTGAGCAGCCCCGCGCGGCGGTACAGGTCCGCCGATGCGTCCGCCGTGTAGGCCAGCGCCCAGGCCGCCATCGACGTCTGCTGCGGGTTGAAGAAGTTCGCGTAACCCAGGTGCGACAGGTACTTGCCCGTGTCGCCGCCAGCGTCCTTCCAGCCGCCGTGCACGTCGACGACACGCTCGGTCTCGAAGATGCGGATGCGGCGGTCGCCCTTGCCGGTGTGGCGGCTGCGGTGGAAGTAGTCGAGCAGCTTGTCCGCGGTCGTCGCGAACAGCGCCTGGTCACGCACCCGCACCGGCGCGGATTTCACGCGCCTGCCGTCCAGCGTCGCCTCGACGCGGTAGACACCGGGCGTCTGCACCGAGGAGAAGTCCGCCTCGAAGTAGCGCTTGCCCGTTCCCCAGGCGGAGAAGTCCGGCAGCGGCTTGAGCTCGCCCTCGGCGATCGTCTTGCCGCCCGAGAGCACGCGGTAGCGCCCCGACTGCGCCACGCTGGTCGATTCAACGACCGCGCGCTTGGGGCCGGAGCGCTCCAGCGCGACCTGATTCAGTTGCACCAGCAACGGATCTGTCGGCAAGGTGACGGAGACCGTCGTCTTGCGTTCATCCGTTGCCGCGTGCGAAGCCATCGATGCGGTCCCGAGGACCGCCGCGATCGCGAAGACCGCGGCCACCGCGAGCGCGGAGCGTCGGGGGAAAGCGCCGCGCGGGCGGTGACGTTGGTCTTCATGCGATCAGTTCCAGGCCATGTTCTTGGACCACTTCACGCCCGAGGTCGGGCACTTGCCCGAGTTGTTCGGGTACTTGCTGTTGATGATGCTGGTCACCGTGCCGACGTTGCCCATCGTCGGGTCCTGCTTGTAGATGTCCAGCGCCATGCTCGCGCGCCAGCAGTTGCCCGCATCGTCGCCCAGGCTGGAGGACTTCAGCCAGCGGATGTACTGGTCCGTCAGGTAGGTGGCGAAGCAGGTCTCGTTGGACATGCTGCCGCAGTTGCCCGCCGACTTCACCGAGGAGAACGCCGAGATGCTGCCGATGGAGCCCGTGTTCACCTGCACCTGGAAGGCCAGGCCGACCAGGTTGTACTGGCTGAAGCTGGTGAAGCCGATCTTCTTCAGCGCGTCCAGCACCGGCAGCAGCTTGTCGCTGTCGATGTGCGAGTAATGGCTCATCACGTACTGCGCCTGGCGGTTGTCGAAGTCCGACTGCAGTGCCTGGCAGATCTTGGTCAGCGCCGCCTTCTTCTTCGAGTTGGTCCGGGACAGGTTCGGATACGGGTCCAGGCGCGAGTCGTCCGCCTTCATGTCCGCCGCCGCGATGCCGGTGACCTGGACGCCCCAGTTCTTCATGTCGGTGTTGGTCGCACCGGTCTTGCCCAGCACGTAGGGCGCGTAGGCGTTCTTGAAGTAATCCGGGAAGTCGCCCACCGTCGTCACGCCGACCGGGCCGAAGGTGTTGCCGCGGTAGTCGGAGATGCCTTCGTTGTGCTCGTAGTCGACCTCGCAGTAACGCCAGGGTTCCGGGTCTTGATAGTTGGTGGTGCCGTTCTCCGGATAGGCGTCCATGCTGAGCACGGCCTGCCACTGGTTGACCGTCAGCTTGCGGCCCTTGTCGAAGACGTTGCCGTAGACGCGCGAGTCGCCGACCGGGATGACGCCGGCCGCCGCCGCCGCCTTGGTGGCGGTGACCAGCGGCTGGCCGGTGGCCGTGAACGTGTTGGTGTAGACCCAGCCGTCCTGCACGTAGACGCCGGGTTGGCCGTTCGCCGGGCCGGCTGCCTTGGCCTTGCCGGCCGCGACGGCGGCGCCGGTCAGGGATGAGCCGCAGACAAGAGCCAGGACGGTGAGCGCCGCTTGCACGCCGATGCGGCGGACGCTGGGGGAACGAGATTGCATGGTGGTTGCCTCCGAAGACACGGGGGTAGGGGGTGTGGCCTGCGCCACGGGACGGGGTTCCCGAGAGCCGCTGCCCACCACTCTCGCCAAGCCGGTCCTGCGCTCGGGGGCGTGGGTCGTTGCAGCCCATGGGCGGCGAATGTAGGCGGAACATTTCGTCGACGCAATAAATAAAACCACTGGATGTGTAAATTGATTTGTCAGCCGGACCCGTGATGCCGTCGTGAAGCTGCGTCAGAATGGGGGATACCCGAAGGACCACCCGCCAGCATGAGAACCACCAGTCGAGGGGCCACCCAGCAGTCGAGCGCACCGTACAACCGCCGCGTGGTGCTGGACTTCATCCGGCAGCACGGCGCGGCCTCGCGCAAGGACATTGCCGACATGGTGTCGCTGAGTCCCCAGACGGTGGCCAACATCACCAATGACCTGGAGGCGATCGGCCTGATCGTGTCGAGGCGGCAGAAGGTCGACAAGTCGCGGGGCCAGCCGCCGATCGCGTTCGAGCTCAATCCGCAGGCGGGCAACGCGATCGGGATCAGCCTGGAGCCGGGCCGCGCCTCGGCCGCGCTGGTGAACCTGGTCGGCGAGATCCGCAGCCGCTGCGAGGTCGACATGGACACCAGCGACCGCCGCCAGATGCTGGCCGCGATGCTGCAGCTGGTCGCGCAGCTGCGCCGCGAATCGACCGAGCCGCTGTGGGGCATCGGCGTCGCGCTGCCGGGGCCGCTGGGGCACACGGACATCAGCTTCGTCGGCCCGACCGCGCTCGAGGGATGGAACGACCTGTCCGTGCTGGACGAGCTCGGCGAGGTCACGGGGCTCTCCGTGTTCTACCGCATCGACAGCGTGGCCGGCGCGCTGGGCGAGACGCTCTTCGGCGTCGCGCGCAACCTGGACAACTTCTTCTATCTGCACCTCGGGCTGGGCCTGGGCGGCGCGCTGGTCATCGGCCGCGCCGCCTATCCCGGCTCGAACGGCAACGCCACCGAGATCGGCCACGTGCCCATCGTGCCCGGCGGCACGCCGTGCTATTGCGGCAACCGCGGCTGCCTGGAGCGCTACGTCTCGATGCACTCGCTGGCCGAGGCGCTGGGCGTGTCCGACCACGACGTCTGGACACTGGACCTGGCCCAGCGCCTCCAGGACACGAAGGACAAGGCGCTGCACCAGTGGTGCCGCCAGGCCGCCGACCGGCTGCGCGATGCGGTCTGCATGATCGAGAACATGCTGGATCCGCATTCGATCGTCATCGGCGGTTCGGCGCCCAAGGTGCTGGTGGAGCACCTCGTGGCCCTCGCGCAGCCCTGGCACCGCTCGGTGCGCGGCGGCGTCGCGACGCCGCAGACGCGGCTGCTGCTGTCAGACCGCCAGGACGACAGCTCCATCCTGGGCGCCGCCGTGCTGCCGATCTACGAGATGCTGTCGCCGCGGCTGGAGACGCTGCAGCAGGACCGCCGCGGCGAGGCCGACGTGGCCGAGCTGCTGGGCCATCGCACGTCCATACCTAAACGGGGGTAGGCCGATCGGACCGTGGGGCGGGCAAGACGGGGTGAGGGTAAAGCCGCCTGGGGGAATCCCTTGATTACTTAAATCCAATGGATTTAATTATTGACGCTGCGTTCTGAGTGCTCCTACAGTCGGCGCCCATGGACACGGCACGACATCTTTCCCATCCCCCGCTCAGCATCGTCGGCGACGTCGGCGTCGACCTCGTGCTGGGCAGCCTGACCGAGTGGCCGCAGATCGGCACCGAACTCCTGATGCCCCGCAGCGAGCTGCGTCCGGGCGGTTCCGGCGCCAACGCGGCGCTGGCCGCGCGCCACATCGGACAGCGCGCGCACCTGATCTCCGCCGTCGGCAACGACCACTTCGGCCAGTGGCTGGCCGAGCAGCTCGCCGGCATCGACACGACCCTGGAGATCTGCGACATCGAGACCACCGTCTCCGTCGGCCTGATGCACACCTGCGGCGAGCGCAATTTCTTCACCACGCACGGACACCTGCAGCGGCTGTCGGCCGAGCATGTGCTCGCGCATCTGCAGCCGACCGACGCGCCGTCCATCGCGCTCTTCACCGCCCCCTTCCTGCTCACCGATCTGCGTCCCCGCTACGCGGCGCTGATGGCCGAGGCCGGGCGCCGCGGCTACCGCGTCGCGCTGGACACCGGCTGGCCGCCGGAAGGCTGGGACCAGGGCGAGGTGATGAGCTGGCTGCCGCATTGCGACCATCTGCTGATCAATGAGCTCGAGGCGCAGAGCATCGCCGGTACCGACGACCTCGACAACGCGCTGACGCTGATCGGCGCTGCGATGAAGCCGGACGCGAGCCTGATCGTGAAGGTCGGCGCGCGTGGCGCGCTGGGCATCGAAGGCGGCCGGCGCGTCGAGCGCATCACCGAGCCGGCCGACATCTTCGACACCATCGGCGCCGGCGACGCGTTCAACGCCGGCTACCTCGCCGCGCGCATCCGCGGCGGCGATCTCGCCGAAGGCCTGGCCGCGGGTTGCCGCACGGCCGGCGCCATCCTGTCGCGCTTCCCGCGCAAGACCATCCGCGCCGGCGAGTTCGCCGGTTGCCTTCTCTCCCCAGTTCCTGCCTGAGGACCCGCCATGAAGCACCGCGCACTGATCGTCGGCTACATCCTGGTCATCTGGTTCGTGATCTCCTTCGTCACCAACCTGATCGGGCCGCTGATGCCGATCATCATCCAGGACTTCCACCTGAGCCTGGGTCTGGCGGGCTTCCTGCCGTTCTCGTTCTTCCTGGCGTACGGCCTGGTGTCCATCCCCGGCGGCCTGCTGGTGGAACGCAAGGGCTCGCGCTTCACGATCCTGACGGCCTTCCTGCTGAACGGTGTCGGCTCGCTGGCGATCGCGCTGTGGCCGAGCTACGCCACCGCGGTCGGTGGCCTGTTCGTGATCGGCCTGGGCATGGCGCTGCTGCAGGTCGTGATCAATCCGCTGATGCGCACCGCCGGCGGCGAACCGCACTTCGCGTTCTTCTCGGTGATGGGCCAGCTCGTCTTCGGCCTGGCGTCCTTCCTCAGCCCGATGGCCTTCCAGCTGCTGATGGAGCGCCCGGAGGCGGCCAAGGGCCTCGCGTGGGTGCCGTTCTACTGGATCTTCGTCGTCGGCTTCGTCGCGCTGATCGTCGCCAACCAGACGCTGCCGCTGCCCGAGGTCCAGCTCAAGGACGACGAGCGCGCCGGCGGCTGGGCCGCCTATCGCGAGCTGCTCGCGCGCCGCGACGTCCGCCTGTTCTTCCTCGGCATCATGGCCTACGTCGGCACCGAGCAGACGCTAGCCAACTGGATGTCGCAGTTCCTCGCGACCTACCACGGCATCTCCGCCACCGGGGACGGCGCCGACGCGGTCGCGGGCTTCTGGGGACTGATGTCGCTGGGTTGCCTGCTCGGCCTCGGCCTGCTGAAGCTGCTCGACTCGCGCGTCGTGCTGGCCGGCTTCACCGTGCTGGCGATCGGCAGCGTGGCGCTCGCGCTGTTCGGCGCCGCGCACGTCGCGCAGATTGCCTTCCCGGCCTCGGGCTTCTTCCTGTCCGTGATGTTCTCGGTGGTGTTCTCGCTCGGGTTGAACTCGGTGCCCCACCACCACGGCGCGTTTTCCGGCGTGCTCTGCACCGGCATCCTCGGCGGCGCGGTCGTGCCGCTGCTGGTCGGCCTGCTGGGCGACGCCATCGGCCTGCGCGCGGCCATGTCCACCGTCTTCCTCACGCTCCTCTACATCCTGAGCGTGAGTGCCTGGGCGCGGCCGCTCGTGACCAACGACACCGTTCCGCTGTCCCGCCTGCTGTCCCGGTTCAAGCCCAGCCCCGAGGCCTGACCCGCTCTCCGTTCCGCCTCCCCCTTCCAGCCCCTTTGTCCCGTGCCACGGCCCCGTCGCCGGGACGGAGGCTGCCTGCCAGACCCATGGAGATCCCAGTGATGAGACCCAATCGAGCCGCCCTCCGAGCCGCCGTCCGTGCCGCCTTCCCCATCACCGCCACGGCCGCCGCCGTGAGCCTGCTGGCCGCCACGGCCTTCGCGCAGACGCAGGCGCCCGAGACCGCCCAGCCCAAGGCTGACAGCAAAGTGGAGGGCAAGGTGGAGGGCAAGCCGAACCCCCGCGAGATCTCGGAGAAGGAGAAGAACGAGTTGCCCGTGATCACCGTCAACGCGACGCGCGTGAGTTCCGGCCTGCTGCAGACGCCGGTCGCGGTGACGGCGCTGTCGCAGGAAGCGCTGACCCGCGAAGGCATCCACGACGTGCGCGGCCTCTCCGGCAAGGTGCCCAACCTGCAGATCTCGCAGGGCGCCGATTCGGGTGTGCAGATCAACATCCGCGGCGTGGGCTCGACCAACTTCACCGAGGTGGGCGACCCGGCCGTCGGCCTGCACGTGGGCGGTCTCTACTCGCCGCGGCCGCAAGGCGCCCTGGCGCTGATGTTCGACCTGGAGCAGGTCGAAGTGCTGCGCGGTCCGCAGGGCACGCTGTTCGGCCGGAACTCGACCGGCGGCAGCATCAACATCATCCCGGCCAAGCCCGAGTTCGGCTCGACCTACGGCACGGCGGAGCTGGACCTCGGCAACTACCGCAAGCGCCAGCTGAACCTGGTGCAGAACATCGCGGTGAACGACACGATCGCGCTGCGCGCCACCGTGAGCACGATCAAGCGTGATGGCTGGATCAACCAGCAGCAGGACTTCACCGACGTCAACATGCCCGAGCACGGCTTCGTCGCCGACGGCATCCCCGACGTCGACCAGCGCCGCAACGCCAAGGTGCCGCGCAGCAGGTACTACTACAACCGCGACGAGTGGGCGGCCCGCATCGCCGGTCGCGTGAAGCTCACGAGCAACCTCGAATGGCTGGTGGCCTACGAGAAGTTCCAGAACAAGGGCGCCGGCGAGATCGCGATGAAGGACTGCGACATGGCCGCCGGCACCGACTTCGCCTGCCCCGGCGGCAAGTGGGACGTGAAGGTCAACGTGCCCGGCAAGACGGACATGTCCATCGACACCGTGCGCTCCAACCTGAACTGGCGGCTCAACGACCAGTCCACGATCGAGTACGGCTTCGCCTACGCGACGCAGAAGCGCTCGCAGCAGTCGGACGACGACGGCGGCTACTACCCGCTGTCGCGCCAGGTCACGGCGACCGTGCCGGTCGGACCGGACGGCGACTGGGGCACCTGGCCGATCCGCGACGAGACCTCGCTGACGCTGGGCTCGACCTACAAGTCGCAGGTGCATGAGCTGCAGTTCAAGCATCACACCGACAGCGTGCAGCTGGTCACCGGCCTGTTCTGGATGCACGAGAAGAACGCGATCGACTACGCGCAGGAGCAGCTGGTCACCGCGCCTTTCGGCTTCCCGACCAGCCAGTACTACGCTCAGCCCGATCGGCAGATCGACGCCAAGGCCCTCTTTGCGCAGGCCGACTGGACCTTCCTGCCGACCTGGACGGCGACGGTGGGCGGCCGCATCAGCTTCGACAAGAAGACCGACAAGGGCGGCCGCGTTTATGGCAGCTTCGACGGCTCGACGCCGGCGTACTACAACGGCCTCTACGACCCGGGCACGCCCGGCACGCCGGGCTTCCGCCCGCACAGCGGCCGCGACCTGACCGAGCAGATGGGCCCGTTCGCCGGCCCGGGCGCCTACGGCCTGTGGGGCGAGCCCGCGGGCAACGACCACGGCGAGAGCTGGAAGAAGTTCACCTACCGCCTCGGCCTGCGCAAGCAGCTGACGCCGGCGGACATGGTCTACACCTCGCTGTCGACCGGCTACAAGGCCGGCGGTTTCGGCGACAAGGACGACCGCTGCGGCGGCAAGGAATGCGTCGACGGCCCGGCGGGCCCGCAGTACACCTTCTTCCCGTACAAGCCGGAGACGGTCACCAACTTCGAGCTCGGCTACAAGGGCCTGATGCTGGACAAGCGCCTGAGCCTGTCGGCGACCTTCTTCTACAGCCGCTACAAGGACATGCAGGTCACGGGCGACTTCTTCGCCTCCAAGGTCAAGCAGGTGGGCCCGTGCCCGGACGAGAACCCGACCTGCGACATCGTCACCAAGTGGCAGACAGTGAACGTCGGCGTCGTCGACATCCCTGGCCTGGAGCTGGAGGTCGACTACAAGCCGTGGGCCGGCGCGCGTCTCGGCGCCTTCTTCAGCTACATCAACAGCAAGATGAAGGACTACCCGTCCTTCAGCGACAGCTGGAACTGCGGCGTGCGCGCCGAGATGGGCGCCCCGGCCTGTCCCGACCCCTACACCGGTCCGATCCGCGAGAACGCCGGCCGCCAGATCTACGACATCACCGGCAACCACCTGCCGCTGTCGCCCAAGTACAGCTTCGGCGTCAACTTCTCGCAGAGCTTCCGCTTCGGCGAAGGCTGGGAGCTGACGCCCTGGGTCAACGTGAAGTGGCAGGACAAGATGTACTTCACGCTGCGCAACCTGGACAACGCGCACATCTCCGACGGGCAGAAGGCCTTCGCCAAGGTCGATGCCAGCCTGAAGCTGCAGGCGCCCAAGGACTGGCACGCGGAGCTGTACGTGCTGAACGCGACCAACAAGATGACGAAGAACTCCGCGCAGGACGGCGGCGGCTTCGTGCGCGGCTACTGGAACGATCCGCGGACCTTCGGGATCCGGGTGGGGATCGATTACTGAGCGCGCGTCTGCTGCGGTGCCGTTGGCCGCGCAGGCCTACCCGGGCGCCTGGAACAGCGACTGGTTCGCGTCGAAGGCGTTGACCAGGGCGTCGCCGACGGCGCGGATGGCCGGGTTGCGGCCATCGTCGCGTCGCGTGACCATCCAGAGTTCCCGCTGGGGCGGGGTGGGGCCGACCACGCACAGCCTGAGCCGCGGCTCCGCCCGCGCCACGTAGTGCGGCAGGAGCGCGAGCCCGGCGCCTTCTCGGGCGGCGATGCGCTGAAGCATGTGGTTGCCCGCCCGGATCGCGACGCGGACCTTCGGGAATTGCTGAGTGAGCCAGAGCGCGTCCGGGAGGTGCGCGTTCTGCTCGTCGAAACCGACGAAGACGGGGTCGCCCCCTTCTCGAGGCGTCGCTGCCAGGCGGCGGTGCCGTAGAAGCCGCAACCGAAGCTCGACAGACGCCGGGCGATCACGTCGCCGTCGACGGGACGCAGCATGCGGATCGCGATGTCCGCTTCACGCAGGGCGAGGCTGACGGACCGGACGTCGCCGGCGACGTCGACGTCCAGGCCGGGGTGCGCCGCGCAGAGCGCCACCAGATGAGGCATGAGGAAGCTCTGGCCCAGGCTGGGCGGCGCGCTGACGCGCACCAGGCCGCTGAGGCTGCCCTCCGGACCACTGCGCGCCAGCGCTGCGGCGGCGGCTTCCATGTCGGAGGCGGGGGCGAGCATCCGCTGACCCGCCGGCGTGAGCACGAAGCCGTCGGGGCGCCGTTCCACGAGGGCTTGGCCCATGGCGTCCTCCAGCGCGCGGACGCGGCGGGACACGGTCGCGTGATTCACGCCCAGGGCGCGCGCGGCGGCGGACAGCTTCCCGTGACGCGCCAGCGCGAGGAAGACACGGACATCCTCCCAATCCGGGCTTGTGCGCGGACCTGTGCGAATCTGCTCAGTCATTGGGCGATCTTAGGGAATTTTCAAACAGGGGCGGCAGGGGCCCAATGCGGTCATCGCAGCAGCAGATCGACGCCACGTCGAGAGGAACCCGCCCCATGACCCAAGAGACAAGCTCCCCACAAAAAGCCCTGATCACCGGTGCCTCCAGCGGCATAGGCGCCACCTACGCGGACCGTCTCGCACGGCGCGGCATGGACCTCGTGCTGGTGGCGCGAAACGCCACGCGACTGGGAACGCTGGCCGACCGGCTGCGCGCGCAGACCGGCGTGAGGATCGAGGTGCTGCCCGCGGACCTCACGCTGGAGGCCGATCTGTCGGTGGTGCAGCGGCGCCTCGAGGAAGGCGATGTGACGATGCTCGTGAACAACGCCGGGATGGCGCTGAAGGGCGGGTTGCTGGATGCCTCGTCGGACGACCTGACGCGGATCATCGCGCTGAACGTGCTGGCACCGACGCGTCTCGCGGCGTCGGCCGGCAAGACCTTCGCCGCCCGTGGGCAGGGCGCCATCGTGAACCTGGGGTCGGTGCTGTCGCTGGCGCCGGAGATGCTGGACGGCGTGTACAGCGGCACCAAGGCGTATGTCCTCAACCTGAGCCAGTCGATGACGGCGCAGTTAAAGGGACGCGGCGTCTTCGTGCAGGTGGTGTTGCCCGGGGCGACGCGCACGGAGATCTGGGAACGCTCCGGCAACGACGTCAACGCGCTGCCGCCGGAGATGGTGATGGGCGTGGACGAACTGGTCGACGCGGCGCTGGTCGGTTTCGACCGCGGCGAGGACGTCACCATCCCGCCGTTGCAGGACGACGCGCCGTTCCGGGAGATGACGAGTGTGCGGCTGGCCATGATGCCGCTGCTGTCCACGAACGCGGCGGCGCCGCGCTACCGCGGCGCCTGAGGCCGGACGACGATTCTCCAGGGCCCTCCGTGCACGTCCTCGACGTGGACCAGGTCGCCCTTTTGCCCGGCCTATCCGGGCATTTTTTATCGGACTCGGTCTGGCTCTGGCTCTGGCTCTGGCTGATGCTTCGTCCCTCGGTCTCCCGCAGCGGCTGCGGTCCCGGCCGACTACTGATCGGCGAGCATCCGCGCCACCGCGTCCTTGACCAGCCCGCACAGCCACCGGCCTGCCGGGTCGGTCTGGGTCCGAGACCCCGACACCAGATGGATCGGGAAAGCGGTGGCGTCGAGCTCCGCCGGCAGCTCCCGCAGCGCAACGCCGGGCGGCGCGAGACGTTCGGCGACGCGTCGCGCGAGCGTCGCCACGAGGTCCGTGCCTTGCACCACGCGCGGCAGGGCGGCCACGTGGGCGAAGGTGGCCACCACGCGCCGCCGCCGCCCCAGCCGGTTCAGCGCCGTGTCGATCACGCCGCGCGTGGAGCCGTCGTCGCTGGGCACGAACAGTGCGTGCGGCAGGTCCGTGTAGGCGTCCAGCGTCATCGCCCGCCGTCGCTTGGGGGCGCGTGAGACATCGGTGACGCAGACGAAGTCCTCGTCGTACAGATGCTCGCTCGTCATGCGCTTGGGCGGCGCGAGATGGCCGCCGATCGCGAGGTCGACCTCGCCCTGGTCCAGCTGCGCGTAGACGGCGGCGCGGTCCAGCGCCGTGACGCGCAGGCTCAGGCCGGGCGCCTGCGAACGCAGCAGTGCCATCAGGCTCGGCAGCAGCACGATGTCCACGTAGTCGCTGGCGGCGATCGTGAATCGACGGTCCTGCGCCTGTGCCGGATCGAACGCCTCCGCGGAGGTCAGCGCCGCGCGGATCTGCGCCAGCGCCGCGCCGACGATCGGGCGCAGCGCATCGGCCCGCGCGGTCGGCAGCATGCCCTGCGCGCTGCGCACGAACAGCGTGTCGCCGAACAGGTGCCGCAGCCGCGACAACGCATTGCTGACCGACGGCTGCGCGCGATGGAGGCGCTGCCCCGCCAGGCTGACGCTGCGCGTGTCGTACAAGGCCTCGAAAGCCACGAGCAGGTTGAGGTCGACGTTCGACAGATTCATCAAACCAATATAACGAATACAAGGAATCCATTCGGAGAATCCGGTCGCGCTCCCTAGGATCGTTGTCATGACCACTTCCTGGGCGACGACGTGACCACCATCCTGCTGACCGGCATCGATCCGTTCAACGGCGAGACCATCAACCCGTCCTGGGAGGCGGTGAGGGCGCTCGACGGCGAGACCGTCGGAACGGCGCGTCTCGTCGCGCGGCGGCTGCCCTGTGTGATCGGCGAGGTCGGCGGCGCGCTCGTCGTCGCGATCGAGGAGGTGACACCCGATGTCGTGCTGTGCCTCGGGCAGGCCGGCGGTCGGCCCGACATCACGATCGAACGCGTCGCCATCAACCTCGTGGACGCCCGCATCCCCGACAACGCCGGGCTGCAGCCGGTGGACGAGCCCGTGGTGGCCGGCGGGCCGGCCGCCTACTTCTCGACCCTGCCGATCAAGGCGCTCGTGGCCGCGCTCCATGGCGCGGGGATTCCCGCCTCGGTGTCGGAGTCGGCGGGGACCTACAACTGCAACGCGATCTTCTACGCGCTGTCCCACCACATCGCGATGCGACGGCCCCGTCTTCGCGGCGGCTTCATCCACGTGCCCTTCCTGCCGGAACAGGCCGTCCGTCATCGCGGCGCGCCGAGCATGACGCGCGAGATGCTGAGCGAAGCGGTCCGCGTCATGGTCGCGACGACGCTGTCGACGACGCAGGACGTGAAGCTCGGTTTCGGCAGCGAGCATTGACATGGCGTTGCGGCATCGATTCGTGACCGCAGGGGGACTGCGCTGGCACCTGGTCGAGGCCGGCGAGGCTGGCCAAGACGGCGAAGACGGCGGAAACAGGAGGGCGCGGCCGATCGTGCTGCTCGCCGGATTCCCCCAGAGCTGATATGCGTGGCGGCGCGTGATGCCGAGGCTGGCCGCCGCGGGCCATCGCGTCATCGCGGTGGATCTGCCGGGGCAGGGCGATTCCGACAACCCCGATGGGGGCTACGACGCCAGCACGACGGGCGAGCGGCTGGGCGCGCTGCTCGACACGCTGGGCCTGGACCGTGTGGCGCTCGTGGGTCATGACATCGGTGCGTGGATGGCTTATCCGTTCGCGGCGCGCCATCCGGAGGCGGTGACGCATCTGGCGCTGCTCGACGCCAACATCCCGGGCGTGACGCTGGCGGAGCGCTTCGAGCTCGGACCCGACAACTGGAAGCGGTGGCACTTCCTGTTCAACACGGTGCCGGATCTGCCGGAGGCTCTGCTGAAAGACAGGGAGCGCGTGCTGATCGAGTGGTTCTTCGCCCGCAAGACGGCCAACGCGCCGGCGGTCTTCGAGCGCGCCGACATCGACGAGTACGAACGTGTCTACCGCCAGCCGGGCGGACTGCGCGGCATGCTCGGCTACTACCGCGCGGCGATCGCGGATGCCGCGGCGAACCGGGCGCTGGCCGACACGCCGCTGCGGATGCCGGTGCTGGCGCTCGGCGGTGACGTCGGCAGCGCGCCGGACCTGTTCGACGCCATGCGCGGGCGCGCCGGACGCCTGCAGGGCGGCGTGCTGAGCGACTGCGGGCATTACCTGCCCGAGGAGCAGCCCGACGCCGTGACGGAGCACCTGTTGCGATTGCTTGCCATGTCGTGAGGCCGGGGCGGTCGCGGGAGACGCGACCGGTGCCGCGAGTTTTCTACACTCGGCGCCGGTGCATCAAACGCAAGGCAAGGGATGACCCCCTCCGCTCGGAAGTTCTCGAAGGTCGTGCTGGTCGCGGCGCTGCTGGCGCTCGCCGCCTACTGGTACTGGTCGCCGTGGCTGGCGATCCATCAGATGCGGAACGCCGCGAAGGCCGGCGACGCGACGGCGTTCAACGAACGCGTCGACTATCCGCTGCTGCGCGAGAGCCTGAAGGGCCAGTTGTCGACGGCGATCGGCGCCAAGGCGACCGAGCGGTCCGAGTCCGGCAGCGACATCGCCAAGGCGGGCGCCGCGCTGGGCTCGCTGTTCGCGACGGCGATGGTCGACAGCATGGTGGACGCGTTCGTGCGGCCGGAGTCGGTCATGCGGATCATGCAGGAGGGCAAGCTGATGCCGCGACGGGAGTCGCGGGCGAAGCAGCCGGACGGCCCGGTCTCCGATCCTGAGGGGGACGCCGAGGGCAGCCAGTCGTCGACCAGACGTGAGCCGATCTGGACGACCGAACGCCATGGCGTCGACACCTTCATCCTCTACGCCCGCCGCGCGGGACAGGCCGAGGATCGCCGGACCGGGCTGGTCTTTCAGCGGCGCGGATTCGCGTCGTGGGTGTTGACGGAGGTCCGGTTGCCGGCGTTGTGAGGGGTCGAAGGCCTGATGAATGCCGGCGCATCCGTCATCATGGACGAGCTCGGCGCAGGCGGAGCGAGCTGGTTCAGTTCGCTCCATGCGACGCCATTCCCCATGCGATCACCCTGCACATGCACACCTACGACCCCACCGCGCCCAACCTGCCCCACAACCCGTTCAACGCCATCGTCGGCCCTCGACCCATCGGGTGGATGTCCACGAAGAGCAAGGCCGGCGTCGTGAACCTGGCGCCCTACAGCTTCTTCACCGCGCTGAACTACACGCCGCCGATCATCGGTTTCTCCAGCATCGGGCGGAAGGACTCGCTGAGGAACATCGAGGAGACCGGTGAGTTCGTCTGGAATCTCGCCACGCGTGATCTCGCGGAGGCGATGAACGCCACGTGCGCGCGTGTCCCTCACGGCATCAACGAGTTCGGGCTCGCGAACCTGACCGAGGTCGCGTCCGTCAAGGTCGGGCCGCCGCGCGTCGGAGAGAGCCCTGTCGCGTTCGAGTGCAAGGTCTCGCAGATCATCCAGCTGAAGTCCAAGGACGATGAACCCGTCGACACCTGGATGATCCTGGGTCAGGTCTTGCTCATGCACATCTCGCCCGACCTGTTGAAGGACGGCCTGTTCGATACCGCCGCGGCGCGGATCATCCTTCGCGCCGGTGGCCCGGGCGACTATTTCGAGCTGGGCGACAAGTTCTTCATGGCGCGGCCCGACTGAGCGCCGCCCTGCGGCCGTCGACGGGGCCGCCTGCGTACAAACCCCGGGGCGCTGCGTCCTGTGCCGGGGGATGACACGGCGGGTTCCGAGGTATGTTGCGCGGTTTGACGTCGTCCACCCCTTTGCCTCGGACCCGACATGCGCGACTCACGCTCCACGATCCTTCGGTCGATCGCCTTCATGACGATCGCGCTCGCGCTGACGATGGCCGGGAGGTCGACCGCCATGGCGGCGGCCCCCGCCCCGGCCTCCGATCGGATCTCGCTCGAGGCGTTGCTGAAGGACCCGCCGCTGGACCAGCTCCATCACACCGCCTGGGGCGCCCGGGAAGGGGTGTTCGGACCGGTCTACGGACTCGCCCAGACCACCGACGGTTATCTCTGGCTGGGCAGCGATCGGGGGCTGATGCGCTTCGACGGGGAACGCTTCGAACCGTTCGCGGCGATCGCCGGGGAGGCGCTCCAGGGCGGCGGCATCCTGACCTTCTTCGCGACACCGGACAACGGCCTGTGGATCGGCTTCCTGGGCGGAGGCGTCGCGCTGGTCCGGGACGGTCATGTGGTGCTCGAGGAAGCGCCCAAGCCGGGCGGCTTCCAGGGCTCGACGCGCGGCTTCGCGCTGGAGAAGGACGGGACCGTCTGGGTGGCCAGTTCTCGCGGACTGTTCAAGCGTGCCGGCGACCACTGGCAGCGCATGGGCAAGGACGAGGGCTGTCCGGATTCGGGTCCGGGTCTCTACACGGGCAGCGTGCACGTCGATCCCGACGGCAACGTCTGGGCCAACGTGGGGCATCGTCTGCTGGTGCGAGCCGCCGGCCAGCAGCGCTTCGTCGAGCTGGCCCTGCCCGAGAAGACGGTCGACTACGTGACCATGGATGCTGCCGGACGGATGTGGGCCGAGACGCAGCCCGACACACGCGAGAAGTCCAGTTCGCGTTACTACCGACTGCCGCGTCCCCAGGTTCAGGGTGATCGCCTGGACGGCGGACATCCAGTTCCCCAAAGTATGTACATGCCGATCTTCGATCGGGAGGGCCACCTCTGGTACGGGGCGGTCGACGGCGTCACGCGGGAGCGTCTGCCGTCGCAGGCGCCGCCGGCGTCGAAGGCGGTGTTGTCCGAGGCGGAGGCGCAGCTGCAGCCGCCGATTCCGCTGGTCCCCTTGTCGCCCACCGCGAATCCGGCCGCGCCGCGCGGCACCCGATCGTTCCACTTCGCCCAGCCTGCGGTGCAGCGTCTGACCCGGAACCAGCGTCTCAGCGGCGACGAGGTGCTGCGCATCCTCGAGGACAGGGAAGGCAACATCTGGGTGGCCACGAACGGCGGGATCGACCGGCTGCGGCGCACGCGGGTCTCCACCTTCCAGTTCCCGGTCGGCATGTCGACGCCGGCGATGGCCCAACGGCCTCAACGGCGATCTCTGGTTCGTGTCGCGCAACGGCATCTTCCATCTGCCGATGGATGGCAAGTCCGTCGACCTGGTGAGCTACCCCGTGCCCACGCCTTCCATGACCCGCGTCGCCGTCGACCGCGCGGGGACGGTCTGGTTCGGCGACGCCAACGGGCTGTCCCGGCTCGGGCCCGATGGCCGGAACATCGATGAGCGGCGGGGGCAGTTCCCCGACTGGCGGGGCACCTTGCTGGAGATCGCCGAGGAACGATCGGGCGCGCTCTGGGTGTCGTCGCAGGTCCTGGGGCTGCTGCGCCGTTCCCCCGACGGCGGCTGGGAGCGGCTGGAGGGCAAGAAGGGCTTCCCGGACCGGTCCCACGTCACCGTCGCGACCATGGACGGACGGGGGCGGTCCTGGCTCGGTTATTCGGAAGGGATCCTGCTCCGCGTCGAGGACGGCGACCGCATCACGCGCTTCACGGAGAAGGAAGGCCTGCGTGTCGGCGCGGTGCTGGCGTTGGCCGCGGGCGAGTCGCATGTCTGGATCGCCGGCAAACGCGGCCTGCAACGGCTCGACGAGTCCGGCTTCCACGAACTGCGGGCGGCGTCGGCGGACGCCTTCAACGGCGTGAGCGGCCTGGTGGAGACCTCGCAAGGGGATCTGTGGCTCAACGGGGCCGAGGGCATCACCCGCATCGACGGCGCCGATGTGCGGCGGGCCCTCGCCGATCCCGGCTATCGCGTCCCGGTCACGACACTGGACACCTCGGACGGGCTGCCCGGCCGCGCGGAGACCATGTGGCCGTTGCGCACGGCCCTGCAGACGCCGGATGGACGCCTGTGGTTCACGGTGCCCAGTGCCGTGGTCGTCGTGGATCCCGCGGCCCGGACGAATGCGGCGCCGCCGCCGGTCATCGACATCCAGCGGGTGTCGACCAACGGCCTGCGCGTGGCGCCGGGACCGGATGGTCGGGTCGTGCCGGCGGCCGGGACCCGGGACCTGCAGATCGACTACACCTCCCTGTCGCTGGCCATGCCGGAGCGGACCCGGTTCAAGTACCGGCTGCGGGGTCTGGAGACCGACTGGCATGAGGCCGAGTCGCGACGGCAGGCCTTCTATTCCAATCTCGGACCGGGCCACTACGTCTTCGAGGTCCTGGCCACGAATGCCGACGGCGTCTGGAGCAGGAAGCCGGCGACGAGGGTCGTCGAGATCCCGCCCACCTTCCTCCAGTCGACGGTCTTCCGCCTCCTGTGCGCGGTGCTGGTCCTGGCGCTGGCCGCCTTCCTTGTCCTGATGCGACTGCGGCAGTTGGAGGCGCGGGCCGCCGAGCGCTATCGCACCCGCCTGGAGGAGCGCACCCGCATCGCCCAGGACCTGCACGACACGCTGCTCCAAGGCTTCCAGGGCCTGGTCCTGCGTTTCCAGCGCGTGGCATGGGGCATTCCGGAGACCCTGCCGGCGCGGGCGGAGATGGAGCGGGCGCTGGACCGGGCGGACGAGATCGTGATCGACGGGCGTTATCGCATCACCGACCTGCGCCAGGCGCCGCCGGGGTCACGGCCGCTGGAGCAGACGCTCGAATCGCTGGGCAACGACCTCGCCAGCTTCCACGACGCGAGCTTCCATCTCGGCGTCGACGGTGTGCCCCGTCCGCTCGACGCCGGCGTCTGTGCCGAACTGGCCCTGGTGGCTCGGGAAGGGCTGTTCAATGCCTTCCAGCATTCGAAGGCGACCCGCATCGGCGCTCACGTGTCCTATAGCGGGCCCCATTTCGCGCTGCGCATCACGGATGACGGCGTGGGGGTCCCGCCCGAGGTGCAAGCCGACGGGCAGCGGCCGGGGCACTGGGGGCTCAGCGGCATGCGGGACCGGGTCACGCGCGTGGGCGGCAGTTTCCAGCTGCGCAGCGCGCCGGGCGACGGCACGGAGATCCTGGTCAGCGTGCCGGCAGCCCAGGCCTACCCCCGCGTCGGCGAGCGGCCGGCCTTCACGTCGCTGCAGCGCTGGATCAGGGCCCTGCTGGGCCGTGTGACGCCGAAGCCCGGCTGAGGCCCACACCTCGCCGGACCTGGACTTCAGTTCTGCGGACATCGCTTCGCATCGACTGACGTCCGGCACGCCAGGCTCGCTAGCTTGGGAAGATGAGAGTCAATTCCCCCAACGGCGGACCGGGCGCCACCCCCGGCGCCGATGCCTGGTCGTCGGCCGTCGACAAGTCTTCGTCGACAGACGGTGTGCGGCCGCCGGGTGCTTCCACCGACAACGCCGCCGGCGGCCTGCGGGAACGGCGTCCCCCACGGCGGCGGGCTCGCGCAGCGCGGTCGCGCCGCGTGGTGCCACGCTGCCGGGCATCAAGTCGATGATGCCGGCCGCGGCATCGCCGGAACTCCATCCGGCCGCCCTGCGCGGCTCGCAGCTGCCGACCTTCGAGTCGAAGACCGCCGGCCAGCCCGAGCAGCGCCTGAAGGCCAACGATGCGCTGCGCGACAAGCTCGACGCCGGCATGTTCCCGTACCAGCGCATCGCCAAGGGCAACTACCAGCCGAGCGATGCGCTCTCGTCCGCCGTGGCCGACAAGGTCTGGAGCGCGGAGGATCGTGCCAGCCGGCCGGGGCAGAAGGGCCTGCTGCCGTCGAACCAGGTCGAGCGGCCGACCGGCACGCTCGTCGACAACAAGAGCGGACTCGTCGTGTCCGTGCTGGTGAACCACAAGGACAAGGACATCGCCGCGGTGTTCGGCGGCACGACCTCGGGCCGCGTGGCCGGATCGCCGTTGCGGCTCGCGCTGGGCAATGCCGAGATGGCGGTGCCGCAATGGACCGCCAATGCGCGGACCGCGCTCGGCCTGCAGACGAAGAGCCACGACCAGGCGCAGCGCGTCGTCGGGGCGCTCAAGGAGCTGCAGCAGACGCCGCAGTTCAGCAGCCTGTCCGGCTACTCGGTTTCGACCATGGGGCACTCGAAAGGCGGCGGGGAGGCGGCGTCCTCGGGCATCGCCAACTACTCGATGGCCGCGCCGGTGACGGTCACCGGCCTGTCGTCGGCGCCGCTCAACGATTCGCAGCTGCGCAAGTACGCCAAGCTCGGCATCGACGTGGCCGACGCGGAGCAGCACATCAACGTCTATTCGGTGAAGCTGGATGTGGTGCCCAACCTCGGCCACCTGATGCGCGGCGTGGGCGCGACCGTCGTCGGGACGGAGCACTTCTTCTCCGGCGGGCTGGCCGATCCGCTGACGCGTCACGTGAAGAGCGACCAGCTCATCCGCGCGCAGCTGGCGCGGCAGGACGCCGCGATCGGATGATCAGCGCCCGAGGGACGCGCTGATCATCATATTTATCATTTAATGAATCCGCCCGGGCCTCCCTGCGCGGAGAATCGAAACGCCAAAAAAATGGCCCAGCCACTCTCGTGGTCGGGCGCAATCGACTGTCGTCGACCCCGCTCAGGGAGGAAAAGCGGGGACGTGGACACCGCCAAGAAGCGGCATCAACGTGATACGAATTATGCATTTTTATCACTTCGAGTAAAGCAGGGAAATGCATCAAGGCGGTGTCGGTCAAACACCGACAGGCGCCGGGTGCGCGTGCGTGCCGTCAAGCGCATGAAGGCAGCAGCGCCCAGACCCGCGATCGCCAATGCGCCGGTGCCTGGCTCGGGCACGTCGTTGCCGGGCCCGTTCGGGTCCACCGGCGACAAGGCGAGGGTGCCCGCATACGTGGCGATGGCGTCGCTGTTGATGCCGGAGGCGATGATCGAATAGGCGCCCGGGGTGAGCAGCGGGGTGGCGAGTGTCCAGATCTCGAAGGGGTCGCGGGTGAACTCCGCCGCCATCAGGTCGCCGAAGGGACCGCGCAGCAGGACGCTGGTGAAATCTATGTCCTGGCTGCCGCCGACTGCGGAGGCCAGCATCAGTTTCACGGCCTGCGGCTGGACGATCGAGAACGTGAAGACATTCGAGAAAGCGCCGGCGTTGGGCGTGCTGACGAACCCGGCGCTGCCGGCGCTGAGGTCCAGCGGAGCGCCGTTGCCCGACGGGGACGCGCTGCCGCTGCCCGCCAGCGCGATGGTGCCGACGAAGGCCGCCGGGGCGGCGCTGTTGGTGCCGCTGGCCGTGAGCGTGTAGCTGCCGGGGGCCAGGACGGCGTTGCTGATGACGTGACCGGTGAAGGGGTCGGGGGTGAACGCGGTGGCGTTGATCGGACCCGAGGGACCGTTCAGCACGATGCTGGAGAAGTCGATGCGATGGTCGCCGTTGACCACCGACGCCAGCAGGATGTTGACCGTGGTCGGCGAGACCAGCGAGAAGGTGTAGGACTCGGAGAAGCCGCCCGCGCCGGGCGTGCCGATGAATCCCCCGGTGCCGGAGGACAGATCGACGGGATCGGCGGCGGCCGGTGTGCCGACGAGCCCGAGGACAGCGGCGGCGGCAAGGGCGATGGCGGGAAGAGCACTCATGACGGGATCTCCTGGTTGCTCTTCGTTGAACGAGATCTCGGGCCGGAACGGGACACGGCGGTGGGGATGCCGAGTCGGTCGTAGGAGGGACACGGGGCGCCTTGCCGGGTTGGGAATCTCTCGGGACGAGCGGGCGGGATTCAATGGCTGTGGGAGTGGGCGCAGTCCCTCTCTGCGTGCCACTTGCGCCCTCAGTCTGTGAGCTGTCTATCTGGCCTGTCGTCCGATCCCTTGTTGGCCCTCCGCCATCGAACTGCGAGGGCGAAGCTGCGGTGTCGTAGACGCTGGGAGAACGGCTTCCGGCTGACTTCCTCCAGGGCCCTGGCCACCGCCTCATTGACCGGCGCGCCTTGCTCAATCCAGGACACTGCAAGGTCCGCCCAATGCTCGGTGGGCCATGTCAAGCCTGCCAGAAGTACATCCGCCGGCGTGACGAGCGTCGCGGCAAACCTCGCATAGGTCGTCACCGCTTGAGAGGCCTCGAATGCTTCATATGGGAGCTCGAGGAAGAGCACGAGTTGCCTCGGGTCCATGTCGACGCCGGGCATCAGCTTCCGTAGTCTGTACTCGGCTCTTCGCTTCCGTCGGGTGCCCAAAACCGCCAGAGTCCGACTTCACGACCCGCGCGATACTGGCCCTCGGAGGCACGCTGCCCGTTCGAATGGAAGTCGCGCCATACGCCGTCTTCCTCGCCATCGACATACCGTCCTTCTGATGCGATCGCGCCATCCTCGTGGTACGCAACGAAGAGACCATGGCGGATCCATCGAGTCTTGTCAGGCGCCATGACCCGCGAATAGCGGTATCGGATGCTGCCCGACTCGTGTGGAATCTCGGCGATGTCGAGGTGGGATTCGTTGGGCATGCTTGTTATCTTTGCAGGAATTGCAGTCGTTGGCCGATGAGCGCCCGGCCTCCGGGGAATTACACGGCTCCGAGCTTAGGCCTGTGCGCACCTCTTTGGAGTTCCCCCGATGCTGCCGGCCCCGTTCTCTCATCTTCAGCGATACAGCTTGCCGGCGACGGAGCAACGGCTGTCCGATGATCTGAGCTTGCCTTGGACGTCAGGTATGCAGGATTGGGCGATCGAAGTGGGGCACGCTGCACTGGTGCCCCGGTTGTTCGAGTTGCTCCGGCGCGGAGATCGTTCGGACCTCGAGCGTTCCTCCCTGATGACTCTGGCAGTGGCATGTGTCGCCGCGGCGTTGATCGATGGAGCAGGCCCCATGATCCTGGAGGACCTGCGGCACCTGTTGATCATCGAGCCGGCCCTTCGCGCCTCCACGATCTACTACTGGGCTGAGCCTGTCTTGGATGGCGAAGACATCGAGAGTTGGTTCGACATCTCGTCGTTCATGGCAGGCGTGTGGCGCGAGGTCCGCGACGGGCTTCCATCTGGGCCGCCATCCGCTTGATGAGGCCTGCTTTTCCCTATCCTGTCGATCTCGCCCATCGCCATTCGTCGTGTCACGTGCGGCCACGAGCCGCGCCCACAACCGGAGAACCGCAATGAACTACGTGGATGGATATGTGATCGCCGTGCCGACCGCCAAGCGCGAGGCCTATCGCCAGCTGGCGCAGGACGTCTCGGCGGTGTTCAAGGACCATGGCGCGCTCAGCGTCGTCGAGTGCTGGGGCGACGACGTGCCGGAGGGCAAGGTGACGTCGTTCCCGATGGCCGTGCAGCGCAAGCCGGACGAGACGGTGGTCTTCTCGTGGATCGTCTGGCCCTCGCGCCAGGTGCGCGACGAAGGGATGAAGAAGTCGATGGAAGACCCCGCATGGACCACGATCCGAAGAACATGCCCTTCGATGGTCAGCGCATGATCTTCGGCGGCTTCCAGGTCATCGTCGAGGCCTGAGCGCGCCTCCGGGCGGCGCACCCGTCATTTGCCGGACGCCGCGGCCGCGGCGGCGCGCAGCTTGTCCTTCTTGCTCGGCCGCCTGCCCTTGATGCCGCCGGTGGCGGCCTCCGGCGTGGCGACCTCGGTCGGCTCGAATCCCGCGATCCGCTCGCGTTCGACGCGGCGGCCCTGGCGCTTCTCGATCAGGCGGAAATGCGATTCCGTCGCCGCGCTGATGAAACTCACCGCCAGGCCGCTCGCGCCGGCGCGCGCCGTGCGGCCGATGCGGTGCGTGTAGTCGTCCGCGGCGCGCGGCAGGTCGTAGTTCACCACCACCGGCAGCCGCGCGATGTCGATGCCGCGCGCGCCCAGGTCGGTGGCGACCAGCACGCGGATCCGGCCGGCCTTGAAGTCGGCCAGCGTGCGCGTGCGCGCGCCCTGGCTCGCGTCGCCGTGGAAGGCCGCGGCCTCGAGGCCGTTGCGGCGCAGCTTGTCGGCCACGTGGTCGCAGGCATACCGCGTCGCGACGAAGACCAGCACGCGCGACCACTCGCCCTGCTCGATCATGTGGCGCAGCAGCGGCGTGCGCTTCGCCGCGTCGACCTCGACCGCGTGTTCCTCGATCTGGCCTTCGGTCGCCGGCTCGCCGGTGACCTCGATCCGCACCGGGTCGCTCAGCAGCTGGTCCGCCAGCGCCTGCACCGCCGCCGGGAAGGTGGCGGAGAACAGCAGGTTCTGCCGGCGCTTCGGCAGCAGCGCGAGCACCCGCGCCAGTTCGTCGGCGAAGCCGGCATCGAGCAGCCGGTCGGCCTCGTCCAGCACCAGGCACTCGACGTCGGCGAGCTTGAGCGCGTTCTTCTCGACGATGTCCAGCAGCCGGCCCGGCGTCGCGACGACGACGTCCGCACCGCCGCGCAGCGCCATCATCTGCGGGTTGATCGACACGCCGCCGTACAGCACCGAGACCTTCAACGGTTCGTCGAGGAACCGTCCGGCCTGGATCACCGTCTCGCCGACCTGGGCGGCGAGCTCGCGCGTGGGCACCAGCACCAGCGCCTGCGTCCGGCGCAGGGCGGGGCGCACGCGGGCGTCGATGCGATGCAGCATCGGGAAGACGAAGGCCGCCGTCTTGCCGGAGCCGGTCGCCGCGGAGCCCAGCAGGTCGCGGCCTTCGATGATCGGCGGCATCGCGGCCGCCTGGATCGGCGTCGGCACTTCGAAGCCGAGCTCGTCGGCCGCGCGCACGAGGCGCGGTGACAGACCCAGCGCGGCGAAGCTGTCCGGGACGGAGCGCTCGTCGGCGCTCACAGCAGACGCACCTTCACCGACTTGCCCTTGACCTTGCCGGCGTTGAGCTTGCGCAGCGCCTGGTCGGCGATGCCGCGCTCGACGGCGACGTAGGTCGAGAACTCGTTGACGTTGATCTTGCCGATCTGCGCCCCGTCGAAGCCGAGGTCCTTGGTCAGCGCGCCCAGCACGTCGCCCGGGCGGATCTTCTCCTTGCGGCCGCCGAGGATCTGCAGCGTGACCATCGGCGGATGCAGCGGCTCGGCGCCCGGCTCGGTGGTGAGCTCGGTCAGCGGGTGCCAGGGCGTGACGCTGCCCTGCATCTGGTCGATGCGGCCGACGCGGCCCATCTCGTCGAGGCTGGCGAGGCTGAAGGCCCAGCCTTCCTCGTCCGCGCGCCCGGTGCGTCCGACGCGGTGCACGTGCACTTCGGCGTCGGGCGTGATGTCGACGTTGATGACCGCCTCCAGCTGCGCGATGTCGAGTCCGCGCGCCGCCACGTCGGTCGCCACCAGCACGCTGCAGCTGCGGTTGGCGAATTGCACCAGCACCTGGTCACGGTCGCGCTGGTCGAGGTCGCCGTGCAGTTCCAGCGCGACGATGCCTGCGGCCTGCAGCACGGCGACGAGGTCGCGGCACTGCTGCTTGGTGTTGCAGAACGCCAGCGTGCTGGCCGGGCGGAAATGGTTGAGCAGCAGGCCGACGGCATGCAGGCGCTCGTTCTCCTTGACCTCGTAGAAGCGCTGGCGGATCTTGCCGGCCGCGTGCTTCTCCTTGAGCGTCACCTCCTGCGGTGCGCGCATGAAACGCGTCGCGATCGACTTCACGCCGTCCGGGTAGGTGGCCGAGAACAGCAGCGTCTGGCGCGTCTTCGGGCAGCTGGCGATCACCTGCGCGATGTCCTCGGCGAAGCCCATGTCCAGCATGCGGTCGGCTTCGTCCAGCACCAGCGTGTTCAGCGCCTCCAGCGTCAGCGTCTCGCGCTGCAGGTGGTCGAGGATGCGGCCCGGCGTGCCGACGACGATGTGCGCGCCATGGGACAGGCTCGCCAGCTGGTTGCGGATCGGCGCGCCGCCGCACAGCGTCAGGATCTTGATGTTGTCCTCGGCGCGGGCCAGTCGGCGGATCTCCTGCGTGACCTGTTCGGCGAGCTCGCGCGTCGGGCACAGGACCAGCGCCTGCACGGCGAAGCGGCGCGGATTCAGGTTGGTCAGCAGCGGCAGCGAGAACGCGGCGGTCTTGCCGCTGCCCGTCTTCGCCTGCGCGATCAGGTCCTTGCCGGCCAGCGCGAGCGGCAGGCTGGCGGCCTGGATCGGCGTCATCGAGAGGTAGCCCAGCTGCTGCAGGTTCGCCCGCATCGCGGGCGGCAGGGGCAGGGTGTCGAAGGAGGTGGCGCTAGGCGCCGCCGGCGGCTGCGAGGCAGCGGGGGCCGCGGCAGCGGCGCCGGTGGGATCGGTGCGGGTCATGCACGATTGTCGCCCAGCGGGTGTGCCATGAAGAAACACAGCATCTGGTCGCTGGCATCGGGGCCCAGCCAGTCGGTGTAGGAGCCGCTCTGGTCGCCGCCGGACCAGCCGTGTCCGCCGCCCTCGATCAGCCAGAGTTCGGCGTGCACGCGGCCCTTCGGGGTCACGTGCGTGCGGCGGGTGTAGGCCCGCGTGCCTTCGCGGCCGTTCTCGATGCGCTGGACACCGGCGACGCCGGACGTGGCGTCGGCATAGACCTGCTCGCCGTTGAGCGGGTGGACCGTCATGTCGCGCGTGCCGTGGAAGACGATGGTCGGCGTGGGGCGGTCGGCGTTGCCGGCCGTGCCGTCCGCGGGCAGCCGCGTGGGCTGTCCGCTGCGCATCATCGCCATCGCGCCGTTCGCATCCTCGACGGCGCCATGCGGCAGGCCGGAATGCACGCCGACGGCGGCGAAGAGTTCGGGATAGGCACGCCCGAGGATGACCGCCATCGCGCCGCCGGCCGACAGGCCCGCGATGTAGACGCGGCGCGCATCGACGCGGTGGGCGGCCATGATCTCGCGCGTCAGGCCGGCGATCAGCGCGGGTTCGCCGCGGCCGCGCTCCTGGTGATTCGTCTTGAACCAGTTCCAGCAGCCTTGCGGATTGGCCTGCGTCGACTGGGCCGGGTAGAGCACCAGCCAGCCGTTGCGATGCGCCATCTCGTTCATGCGGGTGCCGACGGCGAAGTCGTCGGGCGTCTGTCCGCAGCCATGCAGCATCACCAGCAGCGGACGGGGTTCGTCGCTGTCGCCCGGCGGGACGTAGAGCTGATAGTCGATGGAAGCGCGGCCTTGCACGGAAGTGCTGCGGAGGAACGGGTCTGCGAGCGTGCCGCCCTGTGTGTCGAGCGGGAGGTCGATGAGCATTCGAAGGCCGATGGCGCCGAGGACGCGTATGTCAGTGCATCGATTGAAGCACGGATCCCGGATCGGCTTCATGAATGTTTGCGAGACCCCTCTGCCCTCCGTCCCTTCGCCCCGTCGGATGCCTCTGACGCCTCTGACGCCTCCGACGCTCAGCCGAAGACCGGTTGCACCAGCGCCACAACCTGCGCCGGATCGGCGACGCCGCTGGCCGGCATGCCGCGGGCCGACTGGACCCGCGCCAGCGATTTCGAGGACTGGTCGCCGAACACGCCATCAGCCTTCACCGGCTCCCCGGCGTCGGAGAGCGCCAGCTGCAACAGGCGCACGTCGAGACCGCGCGTCAACGGCGAGGTGACCGCCACGGACCGCGAGCCGGGCGTCGGTCCGGCGTAGCAACCGGGTGGCGGCTCGGACAGCGTCGCGGTGGAGATCTCCAGCCCGCGCACGACCAGCGGCAGCGCAAGGCCCCAGCGGTCCTGGTCGATCAGGCGCTGGAAGGCGTCCATGCGATAGACGGTGGCCCGCAGATCGTCGCGCGAGCTATTGGCCAGCCAGTTCAGACGACGCTTGACGTAGGCCTGGATCCAGCCGCGTTCGCCCAGCTTCTGGAGGCTGCCGTCCTCCTCGGTCGTCTCGTCCCGCAGCCGGTCCCAGGATCCGTGCACGCGGCTGTCGTAGACGACCGCGAACGACAGCGGCAAGGTCAGGCCCAACCTGTGGGCCGCGTCGACGGCCGGCGTCCAGAAGCGGGTGTCGAAGAACACGTCCTGCGTCTCGCGCATGACCAGGTCGTCGCCGCAGGCGCGCAGCACGTTGGCGAAACGCGCGTCCGTGTCGAGGGAGAGATCCAGCGCGGCCGTGCGCGCCAGGTAGGGGGCGAGGCGTTTCGCGAACCGCGCGCCGGGGTTGGTCGCGTACAGGGCGAGCAGGTCGTGCAGCAGCCCGGATCCGAGCGTGGTCTGCGAGCGGCCGTAGGTCAGGTGTCCGCTGTCGCCGGGGATCAGCGTGACCTGGTCGTAGCGGCCGAGCACGGCGCTGGTCTCGAAGATGTTGACGATGGCCTTGGCCGTCTGGGCCTGCGTGGCGGTCAGCACCGGCGAGCCGGATGTCGCCGCGCCTGCACCGGTGTCCGGCGCTCCGCCCGCCGGAGGGGGCGCGTTGCCGCCGAGGCCGGCCGCCAGCAGGCCCATCGTGCCGAGGCCGAGGATGGCGTCGGTGTTGTCGGGATAGGTCGCCTCGAGCGTGAAGAGTTGGCCGCCCTGCGGCTTCACCGTGACCGTGGCGCCGCGCTGCTCGAATGCGGCCTTGACCCTCGGGACCGCGGACTCGGGAACGTCGGTGATGCGCTCAACGTGTGCCATCGGGGACTCCTCAGAGATTGAAGGCCTTGACCGCGAGCTTGCGCAGGTCGGCGTACTTCGGGTCGTTGATGAAGATCGGCGTGGAGATGCCGGTCACGCGGTGGTCGGCCATGAACGCCAACAGCCTCTGGTCGTTGTCGCGGTTCAAGACGCCACCCGGATTGACGAACGCATCCAGCTTCTCGGACGAGTCGTCCGGCGCGAAGGTCGCGGTGGTCACGGCGATCAGCGAGTTCGTGACCACGGGCGGTTGACCGGTTTCGGGGTTGCCGGGCTTGGCCTTGGGTTGCGTGCTCCGCACCGCGAGGTTGACTTCGGACTCGATGCTGGCGGGCACGCAGAGCAGCGCGTAGCCGCGCAGCGCGGTCATCGCGGCGGGGCGGTCCTGGTAGCCCATGCGGAGGTTGTCCCGATAGTGCGCCTGCTGGGCTTTCACCAGCGTGCGCACGGAGGACGGCTCCAGTTCATAGAGCAGGTTGCTGGCGACGTTGTCGATGGTCGAGCCCGCGAGACCGAAGAGGATGGCCACGATCGCGACCTCCTTGGCCGCCTTGCCCAGCGCCGCCTGGACGCCGGCGGTGGCGCCGCCGAGCAGCCCGGTCTGCGTCACGGCGGTCTTGCGGTCGCGGTCCAGCCGGTACAGCGCATGCAGGTAGGACTCGCAGCGCACGTCGGCGTAGTCCATGCCCGCGCGGATGACCATGTCCCAGCTCACGTCGGCGGCGACGGTGAACTTCAGGTCTTCCGCTCCGGTCGGCTTGACGATCTCGCTCGCGGCGGGCGGCTTTGCCGCCTTGACGAGCTGGACGATGAGCGCGTCCTGCGCCTCGCGGAAGGTGGTGGCGTCCGCGGCGGGCAGGTCCGATCCGGGGCCGTTGGCGGCCAGGCCGCTCCGGTCATACGCGGCACAACCGGGCAAGGCGCTCAGCACGACGAGGAGCCATGCGGTGGCGCGTGACTTCAATGCTGGAGTCATCACGATCCCCTTCCATCCCTGTACAGGCGTTGTGCCTGCTGCAAGGGTTGTAGGGCGGTCGTCGGCGGGTTTCATCCTCCATCTGGAGGAGGGCGGGCCGCGTGAGCCCTGTTCAAGGGTCCTCGGCGCGGCTTCCGGGATCGCGGTCCCGGTCATAACGCCGGCTGAACGGGAACGGCGGCAACCACGCCTCGCGGCGGATGGTCCAGAGCTCGTAGGTCGGCGTCAGCTGGTCGGGCGCGTCCAGCGCGCCGAGATGGACCTCGACCTCGTCGCCGGTGCGGGAGAACACGGACGATCCGCAGCGGGGACAGAAGTGACGGCCGCGGAACTCGCGGCTGTCGCCGTGGACAGTGACCGCATCCTGCGGAAAGATCGCGGACGCATGGAAGAGCGCGCCGTGATGCTTGCGGCAGTCGAGGCAGTGACAGAGGCCGACCCGGTAGGGACGGCCGGTCGCGACGAGGCGGAGGTCGCCGCACAGGCAGCCGCCGGTGAATCGGTCCATGGGAATGACTCCTTGCGCCCGGACTCGGGCCACTGAATTCAAGAGCGCTCAACGGTTACGCAAAAACTTGCCGTGGCACCCGCGCAACCCGTTCGATCTTCCCTGACTTCGAGGGGGCCTGGACGCTCCTAGACTGGTCGTCAATCCAGCGTCCTGGCGAGGTGATGACCTTGGCGAAACAGCAGTACCCCTTCGGACTCCACGCCGACATCCACAGCAATTTCTCCGGACACCCGTCGCGCCGTCGCGCAGCGGACAACGCGCGAAGCTACGTCGATGGATGGAAGGCGGCGCATGTCTATCCATTCAAGGAGGAACCGCGCAACCCTGTGGAGCTCGTCGAGCGGCAGGTGTTCGACATCGTGGCGGCGAATGTCGCCCGCTATCTGCCGGACTTCGACCACGCAAACGCAGCGAGCAAGGCCTTCCAGCTCCGCATGTTGCGACACGCCGTCGAGAAGAGCCCCGACGAGCTGCAACGCATCCTGTCCGAGGTGATCGGGCTGCCGAAGCACACGCAAGACGAGTTGGCGGGGCTGCTGCGCGATGTGTCCCTGTCCGCCATCATCAGCTCCGCTCGGGTCGTCGCGGATCGGCTGCTGTTCCTCAAGGGACTTGAGGCGATCCTGTTCGATGCCGAGCCTCGCAAGCGATTGAAAGAGCGCAGTCAACTCCATCGCCTGGTGGCTCATAACACGTGGCTGTTCGGCGATCAGTTCACGTTGTCCGTCGATGATCAATCGCTGACGGAGGTGTTGCGCAAGCACAAGAAACTTCTCGACGAGGACATCGTGATCGACACACCCGTCCGGCACGTCTCGCAGGAGCGAGGGATCGTGGACCTCATGCTGTCGAAGGCCTCGCGGCGCCACAGGGCTAACAGCCTGTCCCACCTGGTCGTTGAACTGAAGGCGCCCCGCGTGAAGCTGGATGCCGACGAGGTCTCCCAGATCGAGCGCTATGCCGCTTCCGTC
The DNA here is from genome assembly GCF_050632145.1 of Roseateles chitinivorans. Classification (GTDB taxonomy): domain Bacteria; phylum Pseudomonadota; class Gammaproteobacteria; order Burkholderiales; family Burkholderiaceae_C; genus Roseateles; species Roseateles chitinivorans_B. The sequence goes on along the minus strand of NZ_CP192577.1, from coordinate 784,580 downwards.
ATGGCCGATGAGCGCTTCCGCAACGTGGACGTGCAGTGGCAGTTCTGGGCGATCGGCGACGAACTCGGTACCTTCGCAAGGTTTCGCCTTGCCCGCGACGATGGCGAGATCATGCGGAACGACAACGTCTCGGTATTCCTGAAGACGTGGGCGCAGATGATCGATGAGAACCGGGCACGCCTTCAGTTCTTCCAGGAAAAACTCGCATACCAGGTCGACAAGGGGGCATCGCTGGATCACCTTCAAGCGAACTACGGTCGATACCTGGAAGGGGTCCTCGACGAACAGTGCCCGGAGGGCTCGTCACGTCTCAGCGCTTCTGTTTCTCCACCAACGCCTTGAGCGTCGTCAGATCACGCGCCACGTGCGCCGCGTCGCTCTCGAAGGCCTCGTCGGTCACGTCGGGCATGCGCAGCAGCACGAAGGCCACGACGCAGCCGTCGCCCGACGGCGTGACGCGCATCGCGTTGTGGAAGCGTTGGCCATCGGGCAGCGTCACGTCGTGGTCGAGCACGCGGAACGCATTGCGCGGCGCCAGCTCGACGCGGATCCGGCCCATCGGCGATTCGGCGAACCAGCCGTCGGCCTCCTGCTGGATGCCGGTGGCAAGCCCCGAGGCCCACAGCGGCAACCGATCCGGCGCGCAGGCGAAGTCATAGACCGCGTCGGCGTCGACCTCGATCGTCTCGGAGATCACGCGGGCGGGATGGGTGGTCATGGCAATCTCCTGTCGAGGGCGAGGTGGGACGGTGGCGGGGCGGACAACGGTCCATGGTTGCCCTTGGAAGGGAGCAAGGCAAGTGCCACCCCCACGCCCGGTGCAGTCAAGCCGCACAATGACTGTTTGGCATCTCCAAACAATCCGGCGACATGGATCGATTCGACGCGCTGCAGGCCTTTGCCCGGGTGGTGGAGGCGGGCAGTTTCACCAAGGCGGCGCAGACGCTGCACATGAGCAAGACCACCGTGACGCAGCTCGTACAGCAGCTGGAGGCACGGCTGCGCGTCAAGCTGCTGCATCGGACGACGCGGCAGGTCCGCGTGACGCCGGACGGTGCCGCGTACTACGAGCGTGTCGTGCGCGTGCTCGCCGAGCTCGATGACGCGGACACGGCGCTGTCGGATGCGACGAGCACGCCGCGCGGACGGCTTCGTGTCGACGTGCCCAGCCCGTTCGCGCGCATGGTGCTGATGCCGGCGCTGCCGGACTTCCATGCACGGCATCCGGAGATCCAGCTCGACATGGGCGTCAGCGACCGCATCGTCGACGTGATCGGCGACAACGTCGATGCGGTGCTGCGCGGCGGCGAGGTCACCGTGCCGTCGCTGATCGCGCGGCGGGTCGGCGATCTGCAGCTCGGCGTGTTCGCCTCGCCCGGCTATCTGGCGGCAGCGGGGACCCCTGCGCATCCGCGCGAGATCGAGGATCCTCATCACCGCATCGTCGGTTTCCTGCGCGCCAGCAAGGGCACGGTCATGTCCATCGAGATGCGCCGGGGCGACGAGGTCATCGAGGCGCGCGGGCGTTACGTCGTCGCGGCCGACGACGGCAACGCCTATCTGGCGGCCGGGCTCGCCGGCATGGGCGTGCTCTGGCTGCCGCGCTACATGGCCGACCCACACGCGGCGCGCGGCGAGCTGGTGCCGCTGTTCACCGACTGGGAGATGGACCCGATGCCGATGTACCTCGCGTATCCGCCCAACCGGCACGTCAGCGCGAAACTGCGTGTGTTCATGGACTGGATCGAGGAACTGATGGCCCGCCACGCGCCGATGGCGTCGCGGCGGGCGTGAGCGATCAGGGCGCGGCGGTGGCCGATCCCGAGCCCGCGCCCCGGCGGCTCTCGATCCACACGTCGACGACCTGCTCCAGCACCGTCAACGGCACGTCGCCGGTCAGCAGCACGACGTTGTGGAACTGCTTGATCTCGAAGCGTTCGCCCAGCTCCTTGCGCGCCTTCTCGCGCAGCGCCTCGATGCGCAACCGGCCCAGCATGTAGGCGCAGGCCTGGCCCGGCCAGGTGACGTAGCGGTCGACCTCCTGCGGCGTGATGCCGTAGTCGATCGCCTGCTGGCGCGTCCACTTCATCGCGTGCAGGCCGGTGTCGACGACCAGGCGGCGTGCGCGGAACAGCGCGCCGTACAGCTGGCCGAGGTGTCCCACCGGATCGCCGTCGTACCAGCCGTTCTCCACGGCGAGCTGCTCCGCATAGAGCGCCCAGCCCTCCACATAGGCCGAGCCGGCAGCGAATGCCTGGCGGCGGCGGAAGTAGGGGAGGTCCGTCGCCTCCATCTGGATCGCGAGCTGGAAGTGGTGGCCCGGGATCGCCTCGTGGTGGACCAGCGTCCGCATGTCGGCGATCTCGTAGGTCGGCCCCGCCAGCGGCGCCCAGAACACCCCCGGCTGCGAGCCGTCCGGTGCCGGCGTCGTGTAGTGCGCGGAGGCGGTGGGTTCGGTCAGCGCGGGTTCGCGGCGGACCTCGACCGGCGCCTTCGGCATCACGTCGAAGATCAGGCGGGCGCGGGCCTCGGCATCGCGCAGGTAGGCGGTGTAGCGGTCCAGCAGCTGGACCTGCGGCGCGGCATCGGTGGGCTGGCGGTCCGCGTCCATCTTGCGGAAACGCTGCTCGATCGTGCCGTCCGCATAGCCGAGCTGCCGCAGCAGACCGTCCATCTCGCCTTCGATGCGGGCGACCTGCTTCAGCCCGATGGCGTGGATCTCGGCCGGCGTCAGCTCGGTCGTGGTGTTGGCGCGCAGTCGCGCGGCGTAGAACCTGTCCCCGTCGGGCAGGCGCCAGACGCCGGCGTCGTCGGTCGTCAGCGGCAGTTGCGCGCGCAGCAGCGCGAGGCCACGTTTCCACGCCGGCACGATCGATTTCGCGACGATGGCTTCGGCCTGCGTGCGAGCGCGCCGGCGGGCGGCGTCGCTCATGTCGGACAGACCGGCCATGCGCTCGGTCAGCGAGATCACCAGCGGGTTCGCCGCCGGCGGTGCGGCCACGAGCGTCTCGATCTGGCCGATGGCCGTCTCGGTGATGAAGCGTGGCATCAGCACGCCCTTGGCCTGCGCAGCGCGGGCCCGCACGATGCCCTGGTCCATCAGGGCGGGCAGCCCGGCCATCCGCGTCAGGTAGCTGCGCACGTCGCGCGCATGGCGCATCGGGTGCTCCTGGACGAGGAAGGTGATCGGGCCGACATGGGCGCCGCCCATGTGTTCGAAGACGTAGTGGTGATCGAGGAAGGCCGCCTCGGCCACGTCCTGCTGCAGCGCCCACGCGATGAGCGCGGCGGAGGTGCGCTGCGTCGGCGTCAGCGCCTCGCGCGGGAACCGGTCGAGCTCAGCCAGCGCCTGACGGTCGCGGGCGAGCTCGGCCAGCGCCGTGGCCCGCGAGAGGTCGTCCCATTGGCCGTCGAGCCGGTCCTGCAAGGGGCCTTCGAAGTACTGCATGCTGGTCGCATGCTCGGGCTGGCTCCTCATGCGCTCGGCGGCGACGCGCTCGGCCCAGGCGTCGAAGTCGGCCGCCCGGAACGGGGTTTTCGCGGTCGCCGCGACGGCGACGTTCAGGACAGGCGCCGTGCTCATCCAGCCGGCCACGCCGGCAGCCAGCAGGGTCCGGCGCCGCAGGGGCGGCGCGCGGCGGGTTCGGTTCGTTGTCGTCATGTGCTCTCCCGGGTCGACGTGGCGTCGATTGGAACGGGAGGGAGGGTACCCGGCTATTCGTCACTCCCGGACGAGCGGGAGGAGGGGCGGGACGGCGTCACTCGCCGCTGAACTCGTAGTCGGCGAACTCGGCGTGGCTCCACTTGATCAGCACCTTGAGCCTGGCGCCGACCGCGGGCAGCGCCGACCGCTCGAACTGGCAGAACACGCTGACGTTGCCATCCTCGCCGAACAGGCTGAGCTTGCTGCCCTCGCCACAGGCGAACGGCTGGCCGTCGAGCTCCGGCGCGATGCTGGCCGAGGTGTCGTCGTGCCCGCCGGTGAACATCGCGCGGAAGCTGAAGCGCCTGGGCGTCGCGCCCGCGGGGACGGTGCAGGTGATCTCGCGCCAGTCCATCATGCGGTCGGTCTCGACGCAGACGGCCTTGAGCGAGGTGCCGGGTGTTGCGGTGGCGGGCGCTTGGGCCTGCGCAGAGGTGGCGACGCTCGCCGAGACGGCGCAGATGGCGAGCAGCAGGGCGAACGTTCGCATGTTGAGCCTCGGTGCGTGAAAGCGGACCATCTTCGCGACGCTGTGTGACAAGGCAACACGCGAACCTTGATCGTTGTCATGCGGCAATCTTGCGGCGGGGTATCGACGTCGATAAACTGCGAAGCTCAAGATCTACATTGAGCGCGGGGTGAGACAGGTAGTGCCGCCCGAGTCATCGGGTCCCAGCTGGAATGGGAGTTCGCGGTTTTCGCGATAGAGAACCTCGCAATGCGACGGCCCCCTCGGGGGCCGTCTGTCTTTCTGGCCATCGCGTTCGGCGTCAGGCCTTGACCCGTTGTCCCAGACTGGTCGTCTTCAGGATCTTGAAGAGGGACACTCGGCGTCGCTCGCGCTGGCGTTGACGAATCGACTCCTTCGCATACGCGGACTGCACGTTGAGAAGCAGGCGGCGCCTGCGTTTGAGGTCCCGAAGCACTTGGAAGAAGACGACATAGTGACGCGGATGGCGGACGTCACCCTCGTCGATCCGTTCCGACGTCATGAAGTTCAAGGGATCTTCCCCTGCGACTTGGATAGCGCAACTCCGCAATTTCCGGACCAGCGCCGGAAGACGAAGTCGAGAGAGTTTGAGTCGCTCCTCGCAGAGCACGCGCACTTCGCGGCCATCGTCGAACAACTCGTCAAAGGGAATCTCGTGCCTCGCGCGACCGTCGCGCACCAGCGACCGTGTGAAGCAGTGAGACGAGAAGACCACGACAACGATGATCTCGAAGCCGAGTCCCGGGTCGACCCGGAATGCGAAGGGGTCGAGGTGCGACAGGTCCCAAGCTTTTCCACCTCGAACGATATTCTTGAACCGGTGGTGAGCACGAAGGGCATCCAGGTGATCGGCAATCGGTACTTCGGTGACGGAGGAATCTTCTCGAACAGGGCGTGGCTCGCCCTCCAGCGGTGAACTGCACATGACTTGGCGGCCCTTGTGACGACGGGCCGGTCATGTTTCCGATGAAGGACGCCCGCGATCTTGCGCTGGATCAAGGGTTCCGCAGGTCAAGCAGAACGTGCGGCGTTCGTCGTGAGTTCGCGACCCTCTATGTGTGAATCGATCGCCAAAGCTGACTGAAGGATGTGATTGAGAGACTGACCGCAGCAGAGTTCGAACGACGGATCAGGCGATCACACGAACTGCGCCGCCGCGTTCGCCGACGCCCACGCCCATTGGAAGTTGAAGCCCCCCAGGTGGCCGGTGACATCGAGCACCTCGCCGATGAAGTACAGCCCCGGCGACTTCAGCGACTCCATCGTCTTGGACGACACCTCCTTGGTGTCGACGCCGCCCAGCGTGACCTCCGCCGTGCGGTAGCCCTCGGTGCCCGCGGGCACGACCTGCCACGCGGACAGGCGTCCGGCGATCTGCTCCAGCTCCGCATGCGTGTACTGCTTGATCGGCTTGGACACAAACCACTGCTCGCCGATCAGCGTCGCCATCTTCTTCGTGAACAGCTCCGCCAGCAGTGTCTTGAGCTCCGCATTGGGCCGGTCGTTGCGCTGCTGCGCGAGCCAGCCCGGCACGTCGAGGTCAGGCAGCAGGTTGATCTCCACCGCCTGGCCGGGCAGCCAGTACGACGAGATCTGCAGGATCGCCGGCCCGCTCAGGCCGCGGTGCGTGAAAAGGATGTTCTCGCGGAAGCTCTTGCCGTTGCAGCTCACGAGGCAGTCGACCGAGGTTCCGCTGAGCTCGTTGCACAAATCCTTGAGCTGGTCCGTGATCGTGAACGGCACCAGCCCGGCGCGCGTCGGCAGCAGCGTGTGGCCGAACTGCTTCGCGACCTGGTAACCGAAGCCGGTCGCGCCCATCGTCGGGATCGACAGGCCGCCGGTGGCGATCACCAGCGACTCGCAGCGCATCGGTCCCGCGGTGGTCGTGAGCGTGTAGCCCGATTCGGTCTTCTCGATCGTCTCGACGGTGGTGTCCAGCATCGGCGTCACGCCGACTTCGGCGCACTCGGTGAGCAGCATGCGCAGGATGTCGATGGACTTGTTGTCGCAGAACAGCTGGCCGAGCTTCTTCTCGTGGTGCGGGATCTGATGCTTGTTGACCAGCGCGATGAAGTCCCACTGCGTGTAGCGCGCGAGCGCCGACTTGCAGAAGTGCTTGTTCTCCGAGAGGAAGTTGGCCGGCTCGGTGTAGAGGTTGGTGAAGTTGCAGTTGCCGCCGCCGGACATCAGGATCTTCTTGCCGGCCTTGTTGGCGTGATCCACGAGCAGCACGCGGCGGCCGCGCTTGCCGGCGAGCGCGGCGCACATCAGCCCCGCGGCGCCCGCGCCAATGATCACGACATCGGTGTCCTGCACGTCCACAACTGCTTCCCTTCGACCCTTCGAGGCCTGCTTGAACCCGCTTCGCGTCGAGCGGAGCGCTGCGGGCGATGGGCGCGGGACTTTAACGCATGCGCTCGTGCCGGGTCTTGCGGGCCTTGGCGCCGGCGGCTAGACTCGCGCCCTCTTTTCTGACTGCTGCTGCAGAAAAGGTCCTCAGCCGCGGCTTCGCGCCGGCGGTTGTCCCTTTTCGCCTGGGCTACCCAGGCCTCGGGCGCCTTCCGGCCCCGGAGAGCACAGCATCATGTCCCACTCCCTGCGACTCCAGCGCGCCTTTGCGCGCTCGCACATCGACCTGCGTGTCGAGGACGGCGTCTACACCGTCCGCAATGACAGCGCCCAAGCCACCATCCTGCTGCCAGCCTCGTTGCCGCTGGAGGAGAAAGCCGTCAAGCAGCTGCTCGCCTTCGCCTCGGTGAAGACACCCGGCGGCGGCGCCGCCGTCTGCGCCGCGTGCGCGACGCCCGATTTCCATCCGGGCTCGATCGCGCCGGTCGGCGCCGTCGTCGCGACGCCGGCAGATGTCGTCATCCCGGCCGCCATCGGCACCGACATCAACTGCGGCATGCGGCTGGTGACGACCGGGCTCTCGCTGGCACAGGCGGCGCCGCACCAGTCCGCGCTGATCGCGCGGTTGAAAGCGGTGCTGCTTGAGAACGCCCGCAACGTTCCCACGCCGACGCAGGCCTTCAAGGCGCTGTTCGACGACGGGCCGCTGGCCTTCCTCGACCGCCTCGCGCCCGAAGGCCTGTGGGCCGGCGTCGACCGCGACCGGCTCGCGGCGGAGGTCGACCGTTGCGTCGGGCTGGACCGGCTCGGTGGTCATTCGCTCCACGCGCCGCATGCCTTCGTCGACGGCCGCGAGCGCTTCCGCGATCCGTGCCTCGGCACGCCGGGCGGCGGCAACCACTTCGTCGAACTCCAGGTCGTCGATCGCATCCTTGATCGGCACGCCGCCTATGAGCACGGGCTGCGCGCCGGCGATGTCGTCGTCATGATCCACAGCGGATCGCGCGACATGGGCTTCCACGTCGGCGCCCGCTGGATGGACCGCGCCCGCGACGCGTGGCCCGCCGGTGTGCGTCATCCGGAGAGCAAGCTCTACGCGCTCGATGGTCCGCTGGCCGGCGAGTACCTCGAAGCCATGGGCGTCGCCGCCCGCTATGCGTGGGCCAACCGCGTCGTGCTGGCGGAGATGGTGCGGAGGGAACTGGCGGACCTGTTCGGCACGGACAGCTCGAAGCTGGTCGTGGATGTGCCGCACAACGTCGTGCTCAGCGAACACGGCCTCAACATCCATCGCAAGGGCTCGACGCCGGCGCACGAGGGGCAGCTCGCGCTGATCCCGGGCTCCATGGGGGACGGCTCGTACGTCGCTCGCGGACTCGGTCACCCCGATTGGCTCTGGTCCTGCAGCCACGGCGCGGGTCGAAGGATGCGCCGCCAGGAGACGCGGCGCCTGCAGACCGTCGACCGCAGTGATGCGGACTGGAAATGCGTGACCTTGCGCGAGGAGCGCCGCATCGAGGAAGCGCCCGAGGCCTACAAGCCGATCGGGCCCGTCATCGATGCGCAGACGAGCGCCGGCCTGATCGAAGGCGTCGCGAAGCTGCGGCCGTGGGTGACGTTCAAGGCCTGAGGCCGCTCGTCAGAACGCGTGCCGGATCCCCGCCCCCAGCCCCGTCTGCGAGCCACCGGCCGCCGGCGTGCTGCCGGCCGCCGCGGCCGCGTTGCTGACGCCGAGCGCGAGCGTGCCGTCGTTGTCGATGCGGCCTGCGGTCGCGTAGACCGACGTGCGCTTGGACAGGAAGTAGGTGCCGCGCACGGCCCACAGGGTCGCCTCGTTGGCGCTGTTCTTGTAGTCGAGCTTGAACACCTGCGCGTCGAAGCCCCAGCTCGGCGTCAGCGACCAGGTCGCGCCGGCGTACCAGAGGTTGCTCTTGGGCGTCGCGACGCTGGCATCGTTGCGGCGCGCGATCAGCCCCGCCGCCAGCTTCCAGTCGCCGGTCCTGAACCAGCCCGCCACCGTGCCGCGGCGGTCCTTCATCGCGCTGCTGGTCAGACCCGCGAAGGCGCCGGCGCCGCCGCGGATCTCGTCGACCGCCGCCGCAAGGCCCCACACCGGCGTGTCGTACTTGACCATCGCCGACCACTGGCGGCAGGCGTTCTTGTCGGCCGCGTTCTCACCCGCGCAGTTGGTGCCCGATGGACTCGGGCCTGCGTTGACCGCGTCGCGGCCAGGGCTCCACGTCGCGCCGACGGTGACGCCGCTGAACTGGCCGCGATAGGCGATCGCGTTGTCCACGCGCGCATTCGGCAGGTAGCTGTCCAGCGAGCCCGATCCGAACATCGCGGGGCCGAGGATGTCCGCGTCCGTCTGCGACCAGAACAGCATCGAGTACTGCCGCCCGAGACTGATCGTGCCCCAGCCACCCTGCAGGCCCACGTAGGCCTGCCGGCCCCAGGCGCGGCCGCCCTGGTTCAGCGTGCCGCTGTCGGCGCCGATGCCCATCTCCAGCGTGAACACCGCCTTGAGCCCGTCGCCAAGATCTTCGGTGCCGCGGAAGCCCAGCCGCGATGGGGCATAGCCGCCGCTCAGGCCCGGCATCCGTGTGAGGCTCGCGCCGGCGGCGCCGACCTTGTTCAGATACTCGACTGGCACGTCGAGCAGCCCGTAGATCTGCACGTTGGTCGAGCTCTGCGTCTGCGCGTGGACCGGCGCGTGCGCCAGCCCGCAGAGCGCGCCGGCGGCAACCATGGCAACCGTGGTGGTCTCGGGAATCCCTCGTCTTGTCATCGCGTCGTCTCCTCGTTGTGGGTGTTGTCCGGAAAACGGCGCGACTCTAGGCAGCGACCCGCGCCACCGATAGATGGCATGGAGCGAGGCGCGATAACCGCTCGTTATCATCCGCCCGCATGAAGCTCACGAACTTGCGGGCGCTCGTCGCCGCGGTGGAGGAAGGCAGCCTGCGATCGGCGGCGCGTCGCGTCGGGGTGTCGCAGCCGGCGCTGACGAAGATGGTCCGTGAGCTCGAACGCGAGCTCGCCACGACGCTGCTGCTGCGCTCGACGACCGGCGTGCTGGCGACGGCGCAGGGCATGGTGCTGTATGAGCGCGCCCTGGCCGCGGACCGCGAGCTCTCCCACGCCCGCGAGCAGATCCAGCAGTTGAGCGGCCGCATGACAGGCTCGCTGACGATCGGCGCGGTGCCGCTGGCGGTGATGCTGCTGGTGCCCGAGGCATTGCGCACCTTCGGCGCCGAGTTCCCCGACATCCAGCTGCGCATCGTCGAGGAGCTCTACATCGCGCAGCTCACGCGTGTGCGCAAGGGCGAGGTCGACATCGCGCTCGGTCCCTTGCCCGATCACCTGCCGCGCGGGGAATGCACCGTCGAGTCGCTGATGCCGATCGACATGGTGGTCGTGGTGCGCAAGGGCAATGCGCTGGCGCGCTCGAAGCAGCTCGCGGAGCTGGCCGAGGCGCGCTGGGTCTACACCGGCGCGACCGAGGCGACGGGGCTGGCGCGCACGCTGTTCGAGACGAACGGGCTGCCTGCGCCGCCCGCCGGTGCCGTCGTGAACTCGACGCTGGGCCTGCTCTCCGTGATCGCGAGTGGCAACTGCGTCGGCCTGCTGCCCCGGCAGATCGCCGCGCATCCCTTCGCCGCGCAGTTCCTGCAGGTGGTGCCCGTGAAGGAAGCGCCGCTGCGCCTGACGCTCGGTGCGATGGCGCGCAACGATGCGGCCGTGAAGCCGGCGGTGCGGCACTTCATGGCGCACCTGCACCGTGCGGCCTATGTCATCACGCACGGCCGCGCTTGATGCGCTCCCGCCATGCCGGATCTGAATAGCAGCTAGTCCAGGCCATAACTTGGACGACGAGCCGTGTCTCTCCACAATCCGCCGGAGTCGACCCGGGCAGGGCAGCGCCATGCCGCAGTCGTTCCCAGCGAACCAGAGAGCCTCATGATCATCGACGTCCACGGCCACTACACCACCGCTCCCGCCGCGCTCGGCGCCTGGCGCGACCTGCAGATCGCCGGCCTGAAGGACCCGTCGCGGGCGCCGAGGGCCAGCGACCTGAAGATCCCCGACGACGAGCTGCGCGAGTCGATCGAGACCAACCAGCTGAAGAAGATGAAGGAGCGCGGCTCCGACCTGACGATCTTCAGCCCGCGTGCCAGCTTCATGGCGCATCACATCGGCGACTTCCAGACCTCGGCGACCTGGGCCGCGATCTGCAACGAACTCTGCGCACGCGTCGCCGAGCTCTTCCCCGAACACTTCGTCGGCGCGGCGATGCTCCCGCAGAGCCCGGGCGTCGATCCCGCGAGCTGCATCCCGGAGCTCGAGAAGTGCGTCAACGAGTACGGCTTCGTCGGCATCAACCTCAACCCCGATCCGTCCGGCGGGCATTGGACCAGCCCGCCGTTGACCGACCGCCACTGGTACGGGCTCTACGAGAAGATGGTCGAGCTGGACATCCCCGCGATGATCCATGTCAGCACCAGCTGCAACGCGTGTTTCCACACGACCGGCGCGCATTACCTGAACGCGGACACCACCGCCTTCATGCAGTGCCTGACCGGCGACCTGTTCAAGGACTTCCCGACGCTGAAGTTCCTGATCCCGCACGGCGGCGGTGCGGTGCCCTACCACTGGGGCCGCTTCCGCGGTCTCGCGCAGGAGCTCAAGAAGCCGCTGCTGGATGAGCACCTGCTGAACAACCTCTTCTTCGACACCTGCGTCTATCACCAGCCCGGCATCGACCTGCTGACGAAGGTGATCCCGGTGAAGAACGTGCTGTTCGCGTCCGAGATGATCGGCGCGGTGCGCGGCATCGATCCCGAGACCGGGCACTACTTCGACGACACCAGGCGCTACATCGCCGCCACGCCCCACCTCGACGACGAGGAACGCCACCTGGTCTACGAAGGCAATGCGCGGCGCGTGTTCCCGAGACTGGACGCACGACTGAAAGCGCAGGGCCGCTGAGCGTCGAGGCGTGCGGCGGCGCGAAGCCGCCGTTGCCGCAGCGACTGTCGATCAGGCCTTGCATCGGGATTCGCGGTGACGCCGAGCTCTCGTACTGCGACACTCCTGGGCACGCTTTCTGCTTCGTGCCCGGGATGAGCGCCACACCTGACGACCCCACACCGCCCGCTTCCCCGATGGTTGCCGAGCCGCTCGCCGACCTGGCGATCCGCTCCCACACGGCCTTCGAGGACGCGCAGGCGATCTTCACCGGGACGCTGTTCGTGTCACTGGCGCTGATCCTGTTCGCCCAGGTCGGGCTGCTGACCGGCGGCACGGCCGGCGCGGCCTTCGTCCTGCACTACGCGACCGGCATCAGCCTGGGCAAGCTGTTCTTCGTCATCAACCTGCCGTTCTACTGGTTCGCCTGGACGCGCATGGGTCGCGAGTTCACGATCAAGACCTTCGTCTCGATCGCGCTGCTGTCGGTGCTGACCGAGTTCTCGCCCCAGCTCTTCGCCATCGACCGCATCCACCCGGCCTACGCCGCGGTCCTCGGCGGGGCGCTGCTGGGCTCGGGCTGCCTGTTCCTGGCGCGGCATCGCGCCAGCCTCGGCGGCGCGACCATCGTCTCGCTCTACCTGCAGAAGGCCAAGGGCTGGCGCGCCGGCAAGGTGCAGATGGCCATGGATTGCGCGATCGTGCTGCTCGCCCTCACCGTCGTGGACGTGGAACGGGTCGCGTACTCCGTGCTCGCGGCCGTCGTGATGAATCTCTTCATCGCCGTCAACCACAAGCCCGGCCGCTACGCGGTGCTGTGAGGAAGAACTTCACCGCCACGGCGATCAGCAGGATCAGGCCGATCCAGAACTCCCCCAGCCGGTGCTGCGCGTCTTGATGCGCAGCGCCAGGTGGGCCAGGCCGCCGAAGAACACCAGCCATGACGCGATCATGAGCGCGGCCAGCGCCATGACGCCGAACTGCCGCGCATAGAGCCCCCAGTTGAGCGGGGCGGTGGCGGGCGTCGACGGCCGCGCCGACGTGGCTGCCGAGCGCCGTGCGGCGTTCTCCGCCGAGCGATTCGACTGTTCCTGGCGGCGCTGCTGGTACTGGTCCGGCTTGGGCGCCGCGCCCTCGCGCCGTTCGGTGCGGGCCGCGTTGATGCGCTCCTGGCGCGCCGCCTTGATCTGGCCGGCGGTCTGCTGCAGCACCGGTTCGGGCCGGTCCGCCGGCTGCCACCAGCCGCCGCGCGCGAGCGTCGGTGCCTCGCCCTCTCCCGCCTTCTTGCGGAACAGCGCACCAAAGGCCGAGCGCTTCTTCGCCGAGCCCCCGGCAAGGCCAGCGCCTGCTTCAGCAGCGGTGCGCCTTGCTGCCGGTCCACCATCGCGACGAAACGTCCGTAGCCGACCAGCACCTCGCGCGTCGCCGGATGGCCGTGCCACGTCGCCGCCTCGAGGCCGTCGCGCGTCGCCTTGTGCAGCGCGGCGCGCAGCTTGCGGCGTTCCTCGCGGGACACCGATGGTTTCTCGTTGACGACGACGCCCGTGACCTCCTGGCGCGAGCCCGCGCGCATCACGCGCTGCTTGTCGGGATGCGGCGTGAAGCCTTCGTCCAGCAGCACATGGCGCGCCTGGCGCAGCAGCGTGCCGACCTTGGCCGCGCCCTCGCCGGAGGCGGAGAAGGTCAGGTCGTCCGCATACCGCGTGTAGGTGAAGCCCAGCTTGTCCGCCAGCCCCTGCAGCCGCCGGTCCATCTTGCGGCACAGCACGTTGGTCAGCATCGGGCTGGTCGGCGCGCCCTGCGGCAGCACGCGATCGCGGCCCTTGCCGCCGACGAAGAAGCGCTCGCCGTCGACTTCCAGCTCGTCGCAGGGGTTCTCGCTGCAGAGCAGCGCGAGCATGGTCGCGACGCGCTCGTCGTAGCCCAGGCCGCGGAACACGCCCTTGATGCGCGGGAAGGTGATGGTCGGGAAGAAGTCCTGGATGTCGAGGTTGATCACCACATCGCGGCCGGTGTGCGGCGCGGCGTTGGAGACGATCCCGCGTCCCGGCAGGAAGCCGTGCGCCGCCGCGTGGCAGGGCACCTTCGCCAGCAGCTGGTCCAGCACCCAGTACTGCGCGCGTTTGAGTCGCGGCATCGGCGCGGAGATGGTGCGCTGGCCGCCGGTCTTCTTCGGCAGCAGGAAGCGGCGGTAGTGGGTGGTGCGGGCGACCTCGCGGTGGAAGCAGAGGAACTTCAGCTCGGGCAGCGTCAGGCCCATCGCGCCGGCGAGGTCCAGCGGCGTCGCGAGTGCGGGCAGGCCGTCGAGCAGCGGACGTGCGGACCCGTGGGCGCCGCCGGTCGCAGGGGAGACGGCGGGCGCACCCGCCGATGGCGCCTGCAGACCACCGGAAACGCCGGCCCCCAGATAGCCGGCGTCCGTCTTGCGTGCGGCGTGCCAGCGCAGCGCACGCTCATGGCGGCGCTGCTCGCGGGCTTGCGCGGTCGCCTCGCGGCGTGCGCGCGACTCCGCCATGCGCTGCTCGCGCATGGCCTTCATCGCGGCTTCGGGATCGCTGTGGGTGCGCAGGGTGGCCTGCACCTCGTCGAGCGCGCGCGTGAGTTCGATCTCGCGCTCGATCAATGCGGATTCGATGCTGGGCTTGCCGTCGCCGGCGGGCCAGAAGCCCAGGCGCTGCATCTCTTCGAGCACGACGGCGTCCTTGGAGGACGCGCGGATGCGCTCGATGATCTCGGCGCGGGTCAGTACACGGTCGCTCATGCGGCGCCTCCGGAGAGAAGCGCCGAGGCGGATCGCGTCAGCGGGGCAGAGGGAAGAAGAAGGCGGGGCTCGGATCCAGCCCGCGGCGGGGCTCCGGCAGGGGTGCCCGGGAAGAGAAGGAGTGCAGCGCGCTTCTCGTCGAAGAGCCTGGAAGGCTTGAGGGACGGGCGCTGTCCACTCGACGCCGCGCGCCTACCCGTCGCACGATTCGCTTCAGGGAAGCCCAATCGGAATCTGCGACGGGTAGGCTGCGCGGCACAGTGAAGACGGCGCCCGTGACGCATGGAACGGCAGGTGGCAAGGACGGCGAAACACCGCCCGGGTTGCAAGAGCCTGCGCGCTGCACTCGAGAACAGTTTAACCGCGGCGGTCGTCATGCGGCCTCCGTGTTGGTGCCAGGTGTTGCGGCCGCAGCCGTCGCCGAGGCGGCTGCCGAAGGCGACGCGATCGGCGGCGGCAACGCGGCCAGCCGCGGCTGCGCCAGCTGGCGCAGCGCCAGCATGTGGGCGCAGGGACCGCGGCGCAGCCGGTTCTGGCGGAAGAAATTGCACTGGCAGCTGCCGTCGACAAGCTGCTGGTCCGCATTGAGGATCAACCGCGGCGTCAGCACCTGGTCCTTGAGCTTGACCTCACCGTCGACCACGATGCGCGCGCCGTGCGCCACGATGTCCCCCAGCTTGGCGCGTCGCTCGTGGATCAGCGCGAGCGCGTCCGCCTCCTCGGGGCTGGCGAAACGCAGCGTCTCCATCGGCAGCGGCTCGCGAGCGAGCTCGCGCCAGGCGTAGCGGTTCGTGGGCAGGTCGAAGACCGCGCGGCCGGCCTGCACCCAGAGGCTGAGCGCCGCGTCGACGTCCGCCTTCGGCAGGCCGGTGCGCGTGGCCAACTCGGCGGACGAGGCGATCCAGTCGCTCTGGAGCGCGCCGGCGACGGACAGCTTCGTCGCGTCGCTGACCTCGTGCCGCGGCTGCAGCAGGTCGAAGCGGCCGGCATCGGACCAGTCGTTGGCGGTCCAGCCGGAGAGGCCCAGCGTGACCGTGATGTCGCCGATGTCCACGACCCAGAAGCTCGGCATGCCGCTGCCCAGCAGGTGGACGCGCACGCGCGACGCGAGCGCGATCAGCCGCTCCAGCGTCAGCAGCCGGCGGCGGCCCCAGACGCGGATGGTCTTGGTCTCGGTCAGCGGCGCGCCGACGATCGCGCTGCGGCGCGCGGTGAGTTCGATGTTCCACGGCTCCAGCACCATCCGTGCCGGCCCGTCGGGCGCCAGCTCGAAGCGCAACGAGCGCGGACCGGCGCGTTCCTTGCGCTGCCGCAGCACGGCGCAGAGGTTGTGCAGGTCCATCGGATGCAGCTCGACGACGGTCGCCGGCAGCGTCATCGCGCTGGACACCTGCAGGAAGCCGCGCACCCAGCTGTCGGGCAGGTCGATCTTCTCCTCGCGGAAGGCCGGGTCGTCGCCGGTGGCGACGGTGAAGCCGGCCGGATCGACCTGGAGTCGCGTGGCCTTGTAGTCGCGGATCTTCTGGAACTCGTCGTAGAGGCTGGCCGAGTAGTCGATGTTGGTCGTGCCGCAGGCCATGTCGCCGGTGCGGTCGAAGACGTCGTGACGCACGCTGACGGCGCAGTAGGTCGATTCGTCCTGGCTGAAGGCTTCGAACAGCACCCGTTCCGGATGCACCGTGATTACCGGGTCGAGGACGAACCAGGCGTCGCGGTTGTTCCAGAACAGCCAGCTGAAGTAGGCCGACTGCGCCTTGTAGAAGGGCTCCAGCAGCTTGATCTTGCGCTGGCGCAGCGAGCGCAGTTCGGTGTTGATCCCGTCCGACCGCTGCTTCAGGTCGACCGCCTGCGCCATGAAGCGCGCGAGCATGGACTGCTCGTTCTCGGCCAGCCAGGCGCGGTAGGCGGACTTGTCGCGGCCACGGTAGCGCAGGTCGCTGACGACGACCGAGTGCAGCGCGGACAGCGCCTCGCGGAAGGCCAGGTGCGCATGCGAATCGCGCCGCAGCATCCCGTCGAAGGCGACCGGCGGACGCAGCGTGTCCGGCGCGAAGCTGAAGGCCTGCGACGTCGCGGTGTCGTCGACGGTGGTGCTGCCGTAGTACTTGTAGCGGAACTGCATCGTCGTCAGGCGGCGGAGGCCGGAGAAGTCGAGGGGCCCGAGGACCCCGAGGGATCCGGAAACGTCGGCATGGTCGGTGCGGCGGGCAAGGACCCTGGCGGTCCCGACGGCGGTTTCCAGTTCAGGAAGGGCAGGGCGATGCCGGGGTGCTTCGCGGCGATGTCGCGCAGGCCGGCGATGTACTGCGGCTTGTCGGTCAGGCTGGCGGTGACGACCTGGCGGGCGAAGATCTCGGCGACGACCGCGGCCGTGCCGGCGTCGTCCGTCTGCGCGCGCAGGAAGGCAGTGATGCGCGACTTGGCGGCGCGACCGCGATGGACCTGGCTCAACACCGTCAGGAAGTAGGGCGTGAGCGCACGCAGCCGCTGCGCGAGCTGCGGCTTGTCCTCGGTCGGCAGTTCCAGCAGCCATTGCGTGACGAAGAGCTGCACCTGCGTGCCCGGGTGCTGGCTCAGTCGCGTGAGGCAGAGCGAGGCGTCGGCCGCGCTCATCCGGCGCACGAGGCGGGCGCGGCCCAGCGCCTGCACCCAGGCCTTCGGATGGTCGACCCAGGCGATGAGCAACTCGATCGCGAGCGATTCGTCCGGCAGCCGCTCGCCGAAGAGCGTGCGGGTGTAGTCGACGGCGTCGTCGAAGTCGGCCTCGGCGAGGGGAGCAGTTGCTCGGCCTGCTCGGGCGTCGGCACCGGCGGCAACGTGAGATCGAGTGCGCGCATCGACCAGAGGCGCACCGTCGTGTCGGGGTGGCGCGCCAGCGTGGCGAGCTGCCGCAGCGAGAATTCCGCCGGCGTCAGCGACATCAGCGCCCAGGCGCCGTAACGCTGTGCGCCCGCGCTGCGCGCCTGCAGCGCGCGCCAGGCCCCGGACGGATCGCGCGCGGGCGCGGCGGGGGCCAGGTCTTGCGTCAACCAGCGCAGCGCATCGGTGTGGGCGCCATCGCCTGACTCCGTCTGGAACAGGGCGCGGTGCAGGCGGTCGGCGATCAGGCGAGTGAATTCAGCATCGCCTCGCGCGACGCGCAGCAGCGCGGGTCCCACCGCGCTGCGGATGCCGGCGTGCGCATGGGTGGCGAGATCGCCGATCAATTCGACCTGGCCGCGCAGCACCTCGTCGGGCAGCGCGGCGAGCAGACGCACGCCGCAGGCGCGGCGGTCGGGGTCGTCGGCGCCGATCAGCTGCTTCATCAGCGGCGGCGGCAGCAGCGTGACGCCGGCCGGATGCAGCAGCAGCCAGGTGACGCCGAGCTGCACGACCGGCACCGCCGGATGGTCCAGCAGCGGCAGCAGCGCGCCGAGCTGTCGCAGCACGGCCTCGCCGGCCGGCGCGGCGAGCGGGCCGGTCAGCAGTTGCCCGATCAGCGCGGCGCCTTCGGCCAGCCCGGGATCGGCCGCGTCGGCGGCCAGCAGCGCGGGCGGCAGTTCGTCGAGCAGCGCCTGCGGCGTCGCCAGCAGCGCCAGGCCGTGGCCCTGCTTGCGCGCGCGCTCCTGGCCGCTGAGCAGCAGCGCCACGATCAGGTCCGGGAAACCGGCGAAGGCGCCCGGATCGCCGGCGATGTGCAGCAGCGCGAAGTCGCGCGCGGCGGGATGGGCGCTCGAAGCCATCAGCTTGAGCCACTGGATCTGCTCGGCCGGCGAGCCGCGCTCGACGTGGGCGCGGGCGACGCGGAAGCCGGTTTCGGCCGTCGGCGCGTACGGGCTGCGCAGCAACCGTTCGAGCACGGCCAGGGGCTGTCGCCCCATGAAGTCGGCGTGGTCCTGCAGCGCGCGGGCGACCACGGCGTGGACCAGCGCGCTGCGGCTCTCCATCGCCAGGCGCAGCAGCGCTTCGGGATGGGCGTCCCACATCTCGCGCAGGCCTTCGGCGCGCTCGGGCAGCGCGCGCGTGACGTCGATGGGCTCGCGGGTCCAGACCCGCTTGGTGCGTCCTCGATCGCTCTGGCCGGCGCCATGGACGACGTCGCGCGGCTTGTCACGGTCGCCCCGGTTCGGCGCCCGCGCCAGCAGCAGCCGCGTGACCAGCAGCCAGTTCGCACCGGCGGGGTAGTGACGCGCGATCGTCACCCATCGGCGATCGACGTATTCGGAGCGATGCTCGATGGCGGCGGCGGGGACTTCATCGTCGCGCAGGCCCAGCAGCAGCTCGACCGCGAGTTCGGACGCCTGCGGATGTCCGATCGCGGCGAGCCGGCGCACGCTGCGCAGGCCGCGCAGCCGGAGGTACTCGCGCGTCAGGCGGCCGTACGCGCGCGCGGGCTTGCGCTTGCCGCCGCCGCTGCGGACGATGATCTCGCCATTCGACGGGTCGCGATACTGGCGCGTCGTCAGACCGCCCTGCGCGGGACGCGTGTTCTCGAACCGCGCATGCAGCACACCGACGACCTCCGCGTCGCGGCGCAGTTCGGCGGCCTTGTAGACGTAGCGCATCGCCTGGAAGGCTTCGGCCTGCACCGGCAGCGCGCGCAGCAGCGCCAGCACCCGCTCGCGCACCGCGGGGCGGGCGAGCGCGATGTCGTACCAGTCCTGCATCAGCTCGGGCCAGTCGAGACGGCGGGCGTCGAGCGGCTCCAGCAGGGCGACGACCAGCTCGGGGCCGTCGAGTTCCAGCGCGAGTTCCGCCGACCACTGGCTGGCCAGCAATTCGGCGTGCGCGGCGAGGTCCTCCGGCGACAGCAGCATCAGCCGCGCCTGGTGGGCGAATCGTTTCGTCGCGGGGCTGCGGCCGCGCTCCGCCAGGATCCGCATGGCTTCGGCCGCGCCGGGATCGCCAAGGCGGCCGATGGCGGCGGCCAGGCACAGGTCCAGCAGGTCGCTGCCGCTCTCGAGCAGCTCGACCAGGCGTGGCACCAGGCCGCGCAGCGCGCGTTGCGCGGCGGGGTCCGCCGCCGTGCGGTCGCTGCATTCGGCGACGCGCCACGCGGAGCGGGCCTGCCGGTCGACGGATTCGAGTTTCCAGCGCGCCGGGGCGAAGCGCGCGACCAGCGCGGCGATGTCGGGAGGCACGGGGCCGGCGGGCGGCGCCGACGAGCTCAGGCGTTGAGGGTCAGGCGTTGCCACCAGGCCGGTCGGGCCACCCGCGGCGGGTCCGGTCGCGCTGCCACCAGCCAGTGCGTCGAAACCGTCGCGGCGGATCAGCGTCTCGCCGGCGGCCAGGCGGCGGCGGATGAAGTCCAGCGCGCGACGCTCGGCCTCGGCGAGCGCGCAGGGCGTGGCGGTCAGCGACGACTCGCCGCTGTCCTGGCGGACGGTGACGACGTAACGCGTGCCGCCGTCGCGGCCCGCGGGCAGGTCCAGCTCGACCAGTTCCACCGTGCAGCGGCGCTCGCGCGGATGGACGCGTGCCAGCGTCGCGGATGCGATCTTCCTCAAGTGCTTCTCCCCCTGGGCCGACCGATTCTAGGGGGTGGTGTCGACCTAGGGGAGGGCTCCGACCTAGGGATGTGCCCCTTCCCGGGGACTGCCTAGTCTGGCTCACGGCTTCTTCACGGCTCGACCTCGGGCGGTGGCCGCGATGCGGATTCGCAGGAGGGGTGCCATGCCCACACGTCAGCTGATGGTGACGCAGATCAAGTGCCTGGACGACACGAGCGAGGGCGACGGCGGCGACTCGCCTTACGTGCTGGTGTTCATGGCCCATCGCAACGTGCCGGGCGGCAAGCTGATCCGCGTGCGCGATCCCGACTGGGACAACCACTTCCTGAAGGGCCGGGTCGTCAACACGCGGCAGATCGTCGACGAGGCGGAGGCCGGCGGCGCCTTCGTCTTCGCCTGGCTGCTCGAGGAGGACTGGGATCCGGACCTGGGCAGCGGCGGCTTCCTGCAGGTGCTGATGCAGACGGTCTGGAACCAGTACGGGCAGAGCGGCTGGGCCAACCTGACCGCGGCGCAGTTGCGCTCGGTCGTGGGGCCGAAACTCTCGACCTTCGTGCAGAGCTCGCTGTCCAACGACGAGTACCTCGGCTGGCACAGCTTCGTCGTGCCGACGGTGACCACCGAGACCGCCCTCTCGCCGCTGAACTACGGCGGGGACGGCGGCAGTTACAAGCTCACGTTCACGGTGCGGATCAAGGGCGGATGACACCGCCCGATCGCCTCCGTGAAGGGAACCGGTCTCCAGGGCCTCCCTAGCCCGGCGTCCCGGCCTGCCGGCGGCGGAATTCCGTCGTCGGCAGGCCGCCGACGCCCCAGTCACCCTCAGACCGAGCCGGACGCCTGGAGATCCAACAGCCGGCTCACCTTGTCCTCGTCATCGTGCGTCGCGGGCTGGTAGACCACCAGGCCCAGGTCCGGCCGCTGATCGACGGAGAACGCCGAGTACTCGAAGGCGATGAGGCCGACGGTCGGGTGCCGCAGCCGCTTCACGCCTTCGCCGAAGGCCTTCACGTCGTGCTCGCGCCAGTACCGCTCGAACTCCGGGCTCTGCGCGCTGACCTCGCGCACCAGCGCCTCGACCTTGGCCGTGTCGCCGACTCGCGCCGAATCCGCGCGGAACGCGGCCACCACGAAACGCGCGACGCTCTCCCAATCGTCCTGCGCCGCCCGCACCCGCGGGTGGCAGAAGATCAGCTTCACGATGTTGCGCTGCTCGAGCGGCAGCGCGCTGTAGTCGGTGAGGACGGCGGCGGCCGCGCGATTCCATCCGACCACGTCCCACAGCGGCGTCTTCACGATCGCCGGGCTCAGCGTGAGCGCGTCCAGCACGCGTTGCAGCCGCGGCGTGATGCCGTCGGTCTCTGGCGCGCGGAGTTCGGGCGCCCGACCGAAGGCGAGCAGGAAGAGATGCTCGCGCTCGACATCCGTCAGCAGCAGCGCGCCGGCGATGCGTTCGAGCACGACCTCCGACGGCGCACCGCCACGTCCTTGCTCCAGCCACGTGTACCAGGTCGGGCTCACATGCGCGCGCTGCGCGACTTCCTCGCGACGCAGGCCGGGCGTACGCCGGCGCGTCATCGGCAGGCCGAAGGCGGCCGGATCGAGCCGTTCGCGGCGGTCGCGCAGGTAGGCGCCGACCGGGTTGTCCTTCGGCGCCTGGGCGGCCGCTGCCGGAAGCTCGGAAGCCGGCGGCGGAGAGGGGAGGGGAAGACGTTGTTCATCCTGTTAGCCGCCATACCTGGATAAGGTCACTACTACACCGGGATGGATTCTGCGTCGACGATGCATCGCATCCACTTTCGAGGGTTTCTCTCATGCGAGTTTTCGTCACTGGAGCCACGGGCTTCGTCGGGTCGGCGGTGGTCGACGAGTTGATCGAGGCCGGCCACCAGGTGCTCGGCCTGGCGCGGTCGGACGCGTCCGCGGACGCGCTGGTCCGGGCCGGCGCCGAGGTGCATCGCGGCACGATCGATGATCTGGACCGCCTGCGTTCGGGCGCGGCGTCGAGCGATGCCGTCATCCACACGGCGTTCGACCACGACTTCTCCCGCTTCGCCGAGAACTGCCGGCGCGACGGCGTCGCCATCGAGGCGCTGGGCGAGGCGCTGGCCGGATCGCAGCGGCCGTTGCTGGTCACCTCGGGGTTGGCGATGATGGTGTCGGGCCGGCTGGGTCACGAAGGCGATCCCTGCCTTCCCGTGTCCGACGGCTATCCGCGCGCCTCCGAACCGACCGCGCTGACGCTCGCCGCGCGCGGCATCAACGCGGCCACCGTGCGCCTCTCGCCGACGGTGCACGGCGCGGGCGATCATGGGTTCGTGCCCATCCTCATCGATCTCGCGCGGCGCACGGGTCGTGCGGCCTACATCGGCGAGGGCCAGAACGCATGGAGCGCGGTGCACCGGCGCGATGCGGCGGTGGTGTTCCGTCGCGCGATCGAATCGCCGAAGGCCGGCGCGCGCTGGCATGCGATCGCGGAGGAGCGGATCGCCTTCAAGGACATCGCCACGGCGATCGGCGAGCGACTGGGCCTGCCGGTGGTGAGCCTGTCGCAGGACGAGGCGCAGGCGCACTTCGGCTGGTTCACGAAGTTCGCCGGGTTGGACCTCGCGGCGACGAGCACCGTCACGCGGGAGGCGCTCGGCTGGACGCCGAAGCATCCGACGCTGACGCAGGACCTGGACGACGCCGGCTACTTCGACGTGAAGGCCTGACAGCCCGGTGGCGGGTGGCACGCGCCTTGGCGGCGCGTCGCCGCCTCAGGTCGTGAACACGAACTGCCTGCCCTTGCGATTCGGGCCGACGAAACTCGTGTCGGGGAAGAGGCGCCGCTGGACCCAGAACACGTACCCGATCATGCCGAGCGAGATCGCGAAGCCGACGATGCTGCCGGCCGTCAGCGGGAACATGTGGGTGGCGTTGCGGCCCAGCGTGATGATCGAGAGGAACACATAGGCGTTGTACGCGCCTGCCCTCGGCTGACGGAAGCCCCACGCGAAGAGCAGCGGGATGAGCATCAGCGCCAGCCCGAGGAAGACCGACACCGAGGCCGTGATCCCGAGGATGATCAGCGCCTGCAGGACCATCAGTCCGGTGAGGATGTTGACGTGCAGACGCATCTCGGCAAAGGCCTGCAGGTCCGGCTTGTTGGCCAGCCAGGTGGCGAGCAGGCGATCCTTGACGCCCTGTCCGGACAGCTGCCGGAAGACCTCTGTCTTGCCCGTGCCCTCGGCGAGCATCGTGTCCATCAGCCGGCGGACGGCTCTCTTGTCGGTTATGGATCCTCCCTGGATCGGTTTTTGTCGAGGGCGGGATTCTGGCGCAGCCTTGAGCCATCCGGCGACGGACGCAGGAAGGAGAAAGGCCGGCTCCCCCATCAGAGGGAGCGCGGCCTTGCGGTGCTTCGATGAGAGGTGTCAGCGCGCGACGCGGGCGCGCATGACGTCCTCGATCACTTCGGCTGCTTGACGATGCGCAGGTAGGGCTTCGGGGCCTTCCAGCCTTCCGGATAGATCGTCTTGGCTTCGTCGTCGGAGACCGAGCCCGCGATGATCACGTCGTCGCCGTGCTTCCAGTTCACCGGCGTCGCGACGCGGTGCTTGGCGGTCAGCTGGATGGAGTCCAGCACGCGCAGGATCTCGTCGAAGTTGCGGCCCGTGGTCATCGGGTAGGTCAGCGTCAGCTTGATCTTCTTGTCCGGACCGACGATGAACACGGAACGCACGGTCGCATTCGTCGCCGCCGTGCGGCCGTCCGACGTGCCCGGCTCCTCGGCCGGCAGCATGTTGTAGAGCTTGGCCACGTTCAGGTCGGTGTCGCCGATCATCGGGTAGTTCACCGCCGAGCCCTGCGTCTCCTCGATGTCCGCGGCCCACTTGGCGTGGTTCTCGACCGGGTCGATCGACAGGCCGATCAGCTTGGCGTTGCGCTTGGTGAACTCGGGCTCGATCTTGGCCATGTAGCCCAGCTCGGTCGTGCACACCGGGGTGAAGTCCTTCGGGTGCGAGAACAGGATGGCCCAGCTGTCGCCGATCCAGTTGTGGAAGTCGATCTCCCCCTGCGTGGTCTTGGCGTTGAAGTTCGGGGCGATGTCGTTGATGCGCAGAGACATGGTGGGCTCCAAGGTTGAAAGTGTCGTCGCCCCCGGATGGGCGATCGGACAGGCCGGGCGATTCTCGTCGTCAATCCTGCTGCCGGGGAGGGACGGCAGAGGGGAGGCACATTCTTGTCCTCCGGATTGATGACGGGCAGAGTCTGCCCAATGGCCTTACTCGGGCAGCGACTTTACTCATGCGGGGCGCGAATGCCGTGCACGGGCGCTGCGCCCCGCTCACTGGCCGAAGGTCCAGTTCGCGCCGATCGTCCACCAGCCTTCCTTCGGCGCGTGGGCGGTGGCGGTCGCCCGCGCGAAGCTCAGGTCCAGCGTGAGCGAGGTGCCCAGCATGCGGCGCAGACCGAGTCGTTTCAGCGGTCGTTGGCCGTCGTGGAAATACTCGGCCAGTCCCTGCCAGTCCGGCGTCATCTGCCACTCGGCGGCGATGCCGCGCTGGGGGCGATCGTCGGCCCCCTTCAGCCAGGAACGACCCAGGTTCAGATGGAAGGCCAGGTCCTCGCGCGGGGTCCAGGTGACCGGCAACAGCAGCGACTGCTGCGATCGCGGGGTCTGGTCTTGCCACCCCAGCGCGGCGACCAGGCCGACCGCCAGTTCCGGTTGCAAGGCGGTGGCCCATTTGAGCTGCATGCCCCGCATGTGGAGCGAGGGGACTGCCTGCGCGGTGTTGCGGTCGACGTTGATGCCGGCCTCGACGCCGAACAGGTGGCAGCCGACGCCTGCGTGCTGGAGCTGGCGTCGGTCGAGGGTCGAGCGTTCGGCCCAGAGTTCGAGGTTGCATTGACCGGGGTCGACGATGGCCGCGTCGTCGACGGCGTGATGGCCGCCGGCGGCGATGGCATGGACCGGCAGCAGCAGACCGGTCAGCAGGGCCGGCAGGAAAAAGCGCATGAAAGGACTCCTGCGCGCACTGTCGGGCACGTCCGTTGAGGCGTGATGACGGCGCGGTTCACGGGGATCGGTTCGGGTGAGCCGTCGCGCAGGGGCGACGGCGGGCTCGGAAAGGCGATCGATGCGACAGGAGAAGAAGGCCGGCGCGGTGCTGCGCGCGACCGGAGCCGGTCAGCGCGTCAGTCGTGCGGCGGCCGTTCCGGCTCGCGTCGCGATGAGACTGGGGGCACTGTCCACGAAGGGCTCCAATGGGGGAAAGGCGCGGATTGTGGCACCGGTCAATGACCCAGATCAACCTCCCTGAGGACTGTGTCGAATGGGCCTCGGTTCACATGAAAAGCATCCGACCATTGATCGCCCATCGATAGACTTCGTTCCTTCGCCCCAGGCTGCCCCCCGTCCTAGTAGATCGTGGATGGGCTGTGCCCCTGGGGCGACATTTCTCCAGAAGTTGGGAGATCCCGATGTCAACGGCCATCCTCATCGACGGTGCATTCTTCGTGAAGCGTTTTCGTGCGCTGCAACCGGACCACGCACGTTGATGGACTTCGCTCCACTGCGCGTCGCCGTGAGCGTGCCGACGATGACCCGGCGAGATTCCCAGAGGAGGTCATGGAGATGGTGGTCTGATCCGAACGGCTCTCTCCGGTCGAAAAAACTATCGCCCCGATAAACCCCGACTGTTGCTGTCGCGACTGGCCCGGTCCTAGACTCGTCCGCGCTCGCACGCTGCAAGGCGGACCAGTGGACTGAACCCCCAGGCTCAACTCAGGAGGAAGACATGTCAGGCGAATCGGAAGCGAAGTGCCCGTTCTCGGGCGGAACCCACCACCACGCGGTGGCCGGCACCAAGGGCAACCGGGATTGGTGGCCCGAACAGCTCAACCTCTCCATCCTCTCCCTCCACTCGTCCAAGACGAACCCGATGGGCGAGGATTTCAAGTACGCGCACGAGTTCCAGACCCTGGACCTCGATGCCGTCGTCAAGGACCTGAACGCGCTGATGACGGACTCCCAGGACTGGTGGCCCGCCGACTACGGCCACTACGGCCCGTTCTTCATCCGCATGGCCTGGCACTCGGCCGGCACCTACCGCGTGCAGGACGGCCGCGGCGGCGCCGGCACCGGCGCGCAACGTTTCGCGCCGCTCAACAGCTGGCCCGACAACGGCAACCTCGACAAGGCCCGCCGACTGCTCTGGCCGATCAAGCAGAAGTACGGCCGCAAGCTCTCCTGGGCCGACCTGATGATCCTGGCCGGCAACGTCGCGCTGGAGTCGATGGGTTTCAAGACCTTCGGGTTCGCGGGCGGCCGCACCGACGTGTGGGAACCCGAGACCGACGTCTTCTGGGGCCCGGAGACCACCTGGCTCGGCGACGAGCGCTACGCCGGTGATCGCGACCTGGCGAACCCTCTGGCCGCCGTGCAGATGGGCCTGATCTACGTGAATCCGGAAGGGCCGAACGGCAACCCCGATCCCGCCAAGTCGGCACGCGACATCCGCGAGACCTTCAAGCGCATGGCGATGAACGACGAGGAGACGGTCGCGCTGGTCGCCGGCGGACACACCTTCGGCAAGGCACACGGCGCGGGCGAGGCCCATCACGTCGGCGCGATGCCCGAGGGCGGGGACATCGAGGACCAGGGTCTCGGCTGGAAGAACAAGTTCGGCGAAGGCATGGGCGTCTACACGATCACCAGCGGCATCGAGGGCGCCTGGACGCCGACGCCGACGAAGTGGGACAACAGCTTCTTCGAGACGCTGTTCGGCTACGAGTGGGAACTGACCAAGAGCCCCGCCGGCGCCCACCAGTGGACGCCCAAGGGCGGCGCGGGCGCGGGCACGGTGCCCGACGCGCACGACAAGAGCCGCAAGCACGCGCCGATGATGACGACGGCCGACCTCGCGCTGCGCGTCGACCCGGCCTACGAGAAGATCTCGCGCCGCTACAAGGACAACCCGGCGGAACTGGCCGACGCGTTCGCGCGCGCCTGGTACAAGCTGACGCACCGCGACATGGGTCCGCAGTCGCGCTACCTCGGCAAGCTGGTGCCCCAGGAAGAGTTGATCTGGCAAGACCCGGTACCGAAGGTCGATCATCCGCTGGTCGACGACCAGGACGTGACCGCGCTGAAGGCCAAGCTGCTTGCCAGCGGCCTGAGCGTCTCGCAGCTCGTGTCGACGGCCTGGGCCTCGGCCTCGACCTTCCGCAGCGGCGACAAGCGCGGCGGCGCCAACGGCGCGCGGATCCGCCTCGCGCCGCAGAAGGAATGGCCGGTGAACCAGCCCAGCGAGCTCGAGAAGGTGCTGAGCAAGCTGGAGACGGTGCGCAAGGCGTTCAACGGCTCGGCCGCGGGCGGCAAGCAGATCTCGCTGGCCGACCTGATCGTGCTGGGCGGCTCGGCGGGCATCGAGGCCGCGGCGAAGCAGGGCGGACATCAGGTCGTCGTGCCGTTCACCGCGGGACGCACCGACGCGTCGCAGGACCAGACCGATGTCGAATCGATGGGCTACCTGGAGCCTGCGGCCGACGGTTTCCGGAACTACGTGCGCAAGGACCTGGTCAAGCACACGGCGGAGCTGCTGATCGACAAGGCCCAGCTGCTGTCGCTGAGCGCGCCGGAGCTGACCGCGCTGGTCGGCGGCCTGCGGGTGCTCGACACCAACGTAGGCCACACGAAGCACGGCGTCCTCACGGCGCGTCCGCAGACGCTGAGCAACGACTTCTTCGTCAACCTGCTGGACATGCGGACGAAGTGGCAGAAGTCGACGAGCGACGACGGCGTGCTCGAGGGCCGCGACCGCACATCGGGTGCCACGAAGTGGACCGCCACGACGGCGGACCTGGTGTTCGGATCCAACTCGCAGCTGCGGGCCCTGTCCGAGGTGTACGCGTCCAAGGACGGCGAGAAGGTGTTCGTCAACGACTTCGTCAAGGCCTGGACCCGGGTCATGAACCTGGACCGCTACGACCTGATCTGAGCGGATGCGGGGCCGCCACCCGGGAGGGTCGGCGGCCCCTGAACGATCTCGGGTGCAGGCAATCTGGCTACGTTGTAGGCAAATTGGCGACACCGCCCGAGGGGGCGACCCCGCCTGCTGGCCCTCCGCTACGTTTGGTTCCAGAAATCTTTCCAATCGTTTCCTAAGATGGAGGGATGGACGTCCATGCCAACAAGCCGGCCCACCGGCAGTTCCCCACTTCGATGATCGCTGCCGCCCTGCTGGCGTTGGGTCTGGGTGCGTGCGGCGGCGGAGGCAGCGATGCCCCGGCGGCCGACCCGGGCACGCCGAACCCGACCAATCCGCCCCTCGTTGCCGGTACCTGCGACCTGCCCAATTTCAAGCAGGAGTTGCTGGATCGCATCAATGCGCTGCGCGCGTCGGGCGCGAGCTGCGGGAGCTCCGGCAACTTCCCCGCCGTGCCGGCGGTGGTCTGGAACGACAAGCTGACCGCGGCGGCCGACGGGCACGCGCAGGACATGGCGGCGAAGAACTACTTCAGCCACGACAGCCAGGACGGCCGCAGTTTCTCGACTCGCATCACCAACGCGGGCTACACCTGGGCCGCCGCCGGCGAGAACATCGCCGCCGGACAGACGACCGTCGAGTCGGTCATGAGCTCCTGGCGCAACAGCCCCGGCCATTGCGCCAACCTGATGTCGGCCAACTTCGTCGACGTCGGCGTGGCCTGCCGGCCCGCCGCCTCGGCGTCCAACACCTACAGCAAGTACTGGGTGATGGATCTCGGCAAGGCAGCGCGTTGAGGCGAGCTTCCGATTTGGGCGCCGCGCGTCGTTGCAAATCCTCGCCATAGCGCTGCTATGGCTCCGGTTTGCGCCTAGCGCGGCATCCCAAATCGGAACCTCGCAAGACCGATCAGGTACCTTGCGGGCGACGCACCGCGCGCAGCTTGCCGCTGGCGCCGCCGCCGCAGTAGAACAAATCCGCGCCATCCGACTCCAGGCCGCTGACGCCGACATTCGCCGGCATGGCCAGGCGCTGGATCACAGCGCCGTCCGCCGGATCCACGCGGCGCAACTCGCTTTCATCACCTTCCCAGGTGCCGTGCCAGAGTTGCCCATCCACCCAGGTGACGCCGGTGACGAAGCGGTTGGACTCGATCGTGCGTCGCACCGCGCCGGTCTCCGGATCGATCTGGACGATCTTGCGGTCGCGGTACTGGCCGACCCACAGGCTGCCTTCGGCCCAGGTGAGTCCGGAATCGCTGCCCTGACCCGACGGCGCCGGGATCGTGCCGACGACGCGTCCGCTCTGCGGGTCGATCTTCCGGATCTGCGAGTCGCCGATCTGGTAAAGGTGGCGGCCGTCGAAGGCCGTGCCGGCATCCGCGACGCAGGGCAGCGTGCGCTGGACCTCGCCGCTGGCGGGATCGATCGCCAGCAGGCCGAGCGCGGTGGCCGCCCAGACGCGATCGCCGTCGTGGCTCACGCCGTGGACGGCCGGTGCGCCGGGGTAGGGGCCGAACTCGCGGACGACCTCGGCCGCGCGGGCCGCGGGCAGTGCCGCATTGGAGGCCATCCGTGCCTCGGCATGGGGATCGCAGGCGGCGGGATTGGAAGCAGTCATCGTCATCTCCTGTACGGCGAAACCGTCGCCGCATGGACCTCAATCTATCCAGCGGGCGGCAGGGCAGGGAGTAACAAGATCGTCGCGATTCCCGTCATCGGCGGCGCGAGCCAGCGCTTGGCGCGCGCCTGACCGATCGCGCGGACCCGCCCCTCGGTCTCGAGCGCCGCGAGCGCGCGCTGCACCGTCCGCTGGCTGGCGCCGAGTGCCAACGCCAGCGCCGAGGTCGACCAGGCCGCGCCGTCGGCCAGCAGGGCCTGCAGCGAGGCGGTCTCGCCCGCCATCGGCGGCACGAGCAGCGTCACCGCGCGCTCGTCGGTCACCCTCAACGCGAAGCCCTTGTGCGTCGCCTCGATACGTGCGACGGGGTCGATCAACGCGCGGAGGCGGCCCAGCTCGACGCGCAATCGCGCGCGATGGGTCTCGTCGGGGTGCCGGGTCCGGAAGGCGCGGAGGATGAGCGTCGCCCGGTCCGCGTCGCCCGGCCAGGACTCGGCGAGCACGCGGGCGAGCGCGAACAGCACGGGCCGGCGCGCGAGGTCGATGGTCAGCCCCGCGCCACGGATCGCGTGCCGGCAGGCATCCACGACCAGGATCGGCGACGCGAGCAAGGCCTCCACTTCCGCGAGACGCAAGGACCGCATCTGCCCGCCATCGACGCGACGCGCGGCGGGGTGATCGAGCGATGCGCGCAGATCGCTCGCCTCCGTCACCAACGCCGCCACGCCGGCGCGCTGTGCGGCGGCGGATGCGCGCTCGACGGCCATCGACGCGTCGCCGCTTCGCAGCGCCCGCATCGCCAGTTCCGCCGAGGCCAGTCCGGCCATCGCGTCGAGCAGGGGCGGCAGGCCGACGACCTCCGCCGGGGGCAGCGCCTGCGCCGCCTCGTCGAGGCGCCCGAGCAGGATCAGGCGACGCGCGGCGATGAGCCGCGCCTGCAAGGCGTTCAAACGGTCGTCGTGGGCCTCCAGCGTCGACGCGGCCTGCAACAGCGGCCGTGTCGGCTCGCCGAGATCACGCATCGCGAGGGCGACCTCGGCCTCGGCCACGACGCAGCGCGCGCGGGCCACGGCCTCCTTCGGTCCGAAGGCCCCGGCGGCCCGCCGCAAGAGCTCGCGGGCGCGTGGATGTTCGCCGAGCTGTGCCATCGCGATGCCGCGCAGTGCAAGCGCCGATGGATCGTCGCGCAAGGCCACGCGCTGCAGCGCGCCCAGCGCGTCGCCGGCGGCGAGGCAGCGGGCGGCGGCGGTGATCAGGGCGTCCATGGGCGGAGCTTAAGCGCCGGGGAGGTCGGCCCCGATCCCCCGAGGCTCAGGGAGACCCCGGGTCGGCATGCCCGGAGGGCCCCGAATACACTCCTGCCCATGGAACTGAAGATCGTCGTCTATTCGAAGTCCGCCTGCCCGCAATGCGACACGGCGAAGAGTCTGCTCAAGTCCCGCGGGATGGACTATCAGGAGATCCTGATCGACGACGAGGCCGAGCGCCTGGCCTTCTACGAGAAGTGCGGCCCGTCCGTGCGCCAGATGCCGCAGGTCTTCATCAACGACCAGCGCGTCGGCGGCGTCACCGGCCTGCAGGCGGCGCTGAAGCAGCTGGGCCGCTGAGCGCCGGACACTGAGCGCCGGACACTGATCGCCGGGCGCCTCGCGGCGTCCTACGTGTCGAACGCCTCGACGCCTACAGGCGCGCGACGCCGCGCGTCCCAGACTGACCTCCTGTTCCGCCGATCTCCGTCGGCATGGGAGTCCCGTCATGGCGTCGTCGTCCCCCGCCTCCCCGCAGGCATCGTCCGCCACGCCCGCGTTGAAGGACGCCAAATCCCTCGCCCAGGCCAACGCGAAGCCCTATCCGGGCGACAGCCCCGAGTACCGCGCCGCGCGCGAGGCGCTGCTCGCCGAGGAGGTGGAGCTCCGCCGTCACCTCTGGCGCGTCGCGGAACAGCGTCGCGCGCTGCCGCTCGGCGGCGAGGCCGAGCCGTACCGCTTCCTCGACGAAAACGGCAAGGAAGTCGGCCTCGCCGATCTCTTCGGCCCGCACGACACGCTCGTCACCTACTTCTGGATGTACGGCCCGCAGCGCGAGCGTCCGTGCCCGATGTGCACGTCCTTCCTGGGTTCGCTGGACATCCCGCTGCGCGACCTCGAGCAGCGCGTGGCCGTCGCGGTGCTGGGGCGTTCGCCGGTCTCCCGCCAGCTCGCCTTCGCGCGCGAGCGGGGCTGGCGTCACCTGCGCTTCTTCCAGCTCGTCGGCGATCAGTTCACGACGACCTTCAAGCTGGTCGACGACCAGGGCTTCGAGTACCCCGCGCTGACTGTCTGGGTACGACGCGGCGACAAGGTCTTCCACTTCTGGAGCGCCGAAAGCGGCGGCACCGAGGACCCCGGCCAGGACGCGCACGGCGCGCCGGAGATCGCGCCGCTGTGGAACGTACTCGACCTGACCCCGGGCGGGCGCGGGTCGAATTGGTATCCGAAGCTGGACTACTGAAGGGGCTGCGTTGGGGGGAAACGCTAAAGTCGGCGGCTTCTTCCAACGACTGCGAAAGCGCCATGTCCCTGCTCGACGTTCCCAGCCCGATCGACCTCCGCGAGATGTCCGACGCCCGCCAATGGGCTGACGAGGCGATGGTCAAACGGCCCTGGCGGACGGAGTTCTTCGCGGCGTTCGCCGAGGCGCTCGAGGCCGGTCATGCGCATCGCGTGCTGGAGCTGGGATCGGGACCGGGCTTCCTCGCGCAGTACCTGCTCGAGGCCTTGCCGGCCATCGACTACGTGGCGCTCGACTTCTCGCCGGCCATGCACCAGCTCGCTGCTGAGCGCATCGGCGCCGCCGCGCGTCGCGTGCGTTTCGTCGAGCGGAGTTTCCGCGAGCCGGACTGGGTCGAGGGCCTGGGCCCGTTCGATCACGTCGTGACCAACCAGGCCGTGCATGAGCTGCGCCACAAGCGCCACACGCGCGCGCTGCATGAGCAGGTGCGGGGACTGCTCGCGCCGGGCGGCCGCTACCTGGTCTGCGACCATTTCGCGGGCGACGGCGGCATGAAGAACGACCAGCTCTACATGAGCATCGAGGAGCAGCGCGTCGCGCTGGCCGAGGCCGGCTTCGCGCGCGTCGAGCCGCTGCTGCTCAAGCGCGGCCTGATGCTGTACGCCGCGTCGGTCGAACGCTGAGCGGCCGGGCGGTCCCGCACGCGCGCCTTCCCGGCGCGCGCTGCGCGATCGGCGGCCTTCGATCAGCGTCCGGCGATCACTTCGCCGGTGCGAGGCCCAGCAGCCCGTCGCGCGTGCTGCCGCGCACCTTGGGGCCGATCCAGACCTTCATCATCATCGGGAAGAAGCTCTCGCCCTGGATGGTGTCGCCGACCTTCGCGCCGTTGACGCTGAACTCGGTCGTCTGCTTCGCGGGGTCGTAGTCGATCGTGACCAGGTCGCCCTTGAGCAGCTTCGCGCGGTTGCCGAAGACGACGCCCAGCTGCGCGGTCTGGATGATGTTCTTCGCGAACTCGTCGGCCGCGTTCTGGCGGATGCGGTCCAGCATCGCGTTGGCCAGGTCGCGCGAGGACACGTCGCGCATCATGTAGAAGGTGATGCGCTTCGCGCCCTTCTCGGCGACGGCGGCTTCCATCGTCGTCTGCTTCTTCGGCAGGTAGAAGGCCACCGCGGTCGAGCGCGTCGACAGGATGCTCGATGTCGCCGCGCCGTTCAGCTGCAGCGTCTGGTTGTGCAGCAGCGCCGTGTCCTGGAACTTGAAGCCCTCGACTTCCACCTCCGCCGCGAAGGCGAACGAGGACATCGCGGCGAGGCCGATGAACAGGGCATTCCGGACGGAGCGGGTGAAGGTGGAACGTTGCATGGGGAAGTCTCCTCGCAGTGACGCGTCGTGTTGTGGGATTGAGCCGCGGGCCGACCGGACGCGGTGGCGAAAAAGTGGCGTGGCTCGTGGCGTCGCGAGTTCGGGCCGATGGTGACGGCGATCGCGTGGCGCGTTGCGGAGCGGATTAAAGCGCGGCGAGGTGTGGCGCGTCAGCCCCGCAAACTGGGGCCGTGCCTCTAATCCGAGGCGCGATGTGACGAATGGCACAAGCCCCGGCCCCTTCCGCTGGCACGATGCGCTCCGATTCGAAAATCCAGAACTCCCCGGAGGGATCCCCGTGTCCATCGACCTTCTCCGCGCGCGCCCGTCCGCGCTCACCGCCGCCTTCCTCACGCTGGTCGCCGTCGCCGGCACCGCGCACGCCACCGAGAACAGCCAGGTGCGCGCGCTGCTCGGCGCGCCGTCCTATGAGATCTCGACGCCGCAGTTCCCCGGCGTCTATCTGCAGACCTGGTACCAGCACTACGAGGCCGACAAGCTGCGCGATGCCGACGGCAACACGCCGACGCGCTCGCTGACCCTGCCCGGCGTCGGCACGCTGCCGCTGACGGTCAACGGCTCGATCAAGGCCGACGTCTTCGTGCCGCGCATCACCTGGGTGACCGACAAGATCGTGATGGACGGCCGGCTGGGCTTCTCCGCCGCGTTCCCGCTGGTCAAGCAGACCAACGACTTCACGCTGAGCACGGTGCTGCCCGCCGGCCTGCCGTCCGCCGCCGTGACGCAGATCAACCAGCAGCTGGCCGCCACCGGCCGCGCGCTGTCGGGCCAGCGCAGCGGCATGGCCGATCCGGAACTCGCCGCCTACGTCGACTGGCAGCAGGACGAGTCGCGCGTCGCCGTCGGCGTCGCGTTCAATCCCCCGATGGGCTCGTACGACGCGAGCCGCGCGGTGAATCCGGGCGCCGGCAAGTACTGGACCTTCAAGCCGCTGCTGGTGGCGTCGCGGGTGTGGGAGAACGGCTTCGCCGTCGGCCTGCGCGCCACGTACTCGATCAACACGCGCAACGACGACACCGGCGTGCGTTCCGGCCAGTACCTGCATGCGGACTGGTCCGGCACCTACAACGTCAACGACCAGTGGAAGGTCGGCGTGCAGGGCTACGTGCTCAAGCAGTTCACCGCCGATCGCGGCGGCGATGCCGGCGCCAACAAGGTCCAGGCGCTGTCCGCCGGTCCGCTGATCGCCTACCTGGCGGAGAGCGGCGAGTGGGGCGTCGACTTCAAGGTGATGAAGGAGTTCTCGGTGCGCAACCGCCCCGAGGGCACGATCACCTGGCTGCGCCTGAACTACCGTCTGAACTGATCGCCGGACGACGGAGGACGTCCCGATCGCGGGGCGTCGTTCAACGAAGCGCGCCCGCGTGATGCCGGCGCGCTTCGTCGTTCAGGGCCTCAGGCGTCAGAAGTCGTAGATGTGCTCGATGTGATCGCCGGCCCGTTCGGCGCGCCTGAGCTCGTCGCCCAGACGCGCGATCGGCAGCGCGATGACCGCGCGTTTGGTGCCCGGCCGCGTGAGGATCGGTTGCTCGAACAGCAACCGCGCCCCGGTCGGCTGCCAGGCCTGCGGGACCAGCTCGCTGACCACGATCTCGCCGGTGTTGCCGGCGACGCTGAGGAAGTCCACGTCCTGTCGCGCGAGCCAGCGGCTGTAGCTCGTGAACCCCTCGTAGCGGGGAATCGTCGCGAAGACCGGGCCTCGCGTCGATGAGGACGACGGCGGCGCCGTCGGCGGGACGATGAAGTCCGGATGCGCGGCGCGCTCGGACGCATCGTCCGGTGCCCGGCTCAGCCACACGGCGGTGACCGGTTTCGGCGCGTCGTAGATCGTCTGGGTGCCCAGCTTGATCAGCCGCGCGTAGCCTTCCTTGACGAGCAGTTCCGTCGTCAGCAGGTAGCGGCGCTCCCACTTGCGCGCCATGCCCGGACCGGTCATCGGCACGTCGCGCCACAGGGCTTTCAACCGGGACGCGAAGTCGAACTTGTACCAGGGGTCGACGCGGATGAAGTCGACGTAGTCCTGCGCGTACCGCGCCGCGAAACGCTCCTCGTCCACCGGCCCGTCCGTGCCGCGCAGGCCCTCGGCGACGCGACCGACCGTGCGTTCGTAGACGCCCTTGAGCGCGTACTCCACCGTCGTGCTGACGCCGATGACCATCACCATCAGGTGGTAGCCGCCGTTGAACGGGTAGCGCTCGATCTCGCGGTTGATCGCGCCGTACGACTGCCAGAACTGCCCGATGTGCGAGAACAGCGGGAAGCGGCTCGGCGCGTCGCCGTGGCCCAGCCATGCGGCGTACTCCGCCGGGCTGTGCACCAGGTACCACTCGGGGAAGGTGAGGAAGGTCTGGTCGGGCGTGCGGCGATCCTCGACCGGCGTCTCAGGCTCAGCGGCGCCGACGACGCCGGCGCCACCGAAGGCCACCGTGACCCCGATGGCCAGCATCGATGCGAGGGTCCGAGCCCTGGCGATCCAACCCTGCGACCGTGATGGGGAGCGTCCGTTCATGCGACCTCCGCCGGCTTGATGAAGCAGAACAGCGTGTTCATCGTCGGATCGTTGGCCTGCAGCACGCGATGGCCGCTGTCCTCGAAGCCGGCGTCGCGCAGGCGATCGACCCAGTCCTGTCCCGAGGCGAAGTGGCGCCGCTCCGCGACGTTGCTCTCCCAGGTCTCGCCGAGTCCGGCGTTGAAGACCGTGTGCGCCAGCGACACCAGCGCACCGAGCTCGGGATCACGCACGTCGTGGTCCCGCACGATGAAGGCGCCGCCGGGGCGCATCACGCGATGGACCGAACGCAGGAAGGGGCCCAGCGTCTCCGGCGTCATGTGATGCAGCCCGATGTAGCAGGTCACCAGGCCGATGCTGCCGGAGGCGATGGCGTCGGGCAGCGGCGCGTAGTCGTCCAGCGTGAAGTGCCGGCCGGGCCGCGCGATCCGACCGCGCTCGACGATGTCGACCGGCGAGTTGCCTTGCGGCTTCTCCTCGACGAACACCAGCTCGCCGCGCAGCCGCAGCGCCTTCGCCAGTCCGCCGTGATAACGCGCCTTGGAGCCGATCTCCAGATAGCCGTCGAACTCGCGCTCGGCCAGCACGGTCAGCGTCTGCCGCGTCATCTCCGCCTTCTGCTTGAACAGCGCGGGGAGCGCGTAGCGCAGCTCCGCCGCGGCCGGCTTGATCGACGGCAGGCGGCGCTGGATGTCGCGGTAGATGCTTTCCTCGTCGCGATGGCGCGCGACGGCGTCGGCGATCAGATGATGGAAGCGATCCTCCGGCGCGGTGTGGAAGACGTTCTGGAGGAACAGGTAGAAGGCGTCCGACAGGCGCGTGTCGCCGAACACGCGGTGGAACTCCGTGCCGGCGGCGGCAGGGACGGAGGAGGCGGTGACGGTGGCGACGCCCGCCTGCGTCGCCGCGACGGCCTCTGCCGCGGCATCCCCGGTCTGCGCGGCATCCGGGGCGCAGGCCGGCTCCGGACAGTACTTGTCCCACAGCGCGTTGGTGAAGCGGTGCCGCGGGTCCAGCCGCCGCTTCAGCGCGAAGAGCTCGCGCGCGCCCGGATAGGCGCGGTGGAACTGCTCGTGCGTCGCGTGCGGCTGGTAGGGCAGGTAGTAGGCCCCGCCGACCGACAGCACCGCGTCGATCAGCTCGCGTGTCCATACCGCGACGCGGCGTCGCGCGTTCTCGCGGGTGCGCTGCTTGTGATACAGGACGAAGGCGAAGGTCTCGGTCGGCGCCCAGGCCAGCAGCGTGTCCGGATCCGGCATCGCATGGCGGATCGAGATGTTGAGCGCGTTCACGCGATGGCGCCGCAGGATCTCCGCCATCTTCGGCACGAAGTCCGTCAGCCGCTCCACCGGCACGAAGTACTCCTGCAGCACGTAGGTGCGGTGCATCCGGGTCGGCGGCTCCAGCTCGGCCACGTCGTAGCCGGCCTCGTAGTTGCGCCAGTGCACCTTGCCGCGCAGGTAGAGCAGCGGATCGATCAGCTTCTCGCGGCGCTCCTTGCCGAACGGGGTCTCCGACATCGACCACAGGAAGTAGCGATGCAGCGGATACGACCCGCGCAGCGGCTGCAGCCGGTCCGGGACGGTGGCCGGCTTGTCGGTCTCCTTCCAGGTGACCGCGCGCAGCGTGCGGTAGTGGGGGCCGTAGAGGTCCGCGTTGTGGAAGACCGCGGCCGGGTTGCCGCGCACCTGGTCCTTGAAGTAGGTCCAGTAGTCCTCCAGCGCCATGACCGCGTCGTGGCGCTCCACCTTCTGGTTGGTGTCGAGGTCGAGTTCGACCTCGACGATCACGCCCAGCGCCCCGTAGCCGCCGATGGCGCCGCGGAAGATCTCGGCATGGGACTCGCGCGTGGCCTCGACGACGCTGCCGTCGTGCAGCGCCACGCGGATCGCGCGCACCGACAGCACCAGCGGACCGAGGCCGACGTAGCGGCCATGGCAGTTGACGCTCAGTGCGCCGCCGACGGTGAAGTTGGCGTAGGTCTGCATGATCTTCACCGACAGTCCGTGCGGGTCGATGAAGCGCTGGATGTCGCACCAGCGCGTGCCGGCCTGGACGCGGATCGTGCGTGCCGTCGGCGAGAACGCGATCACGCGGTTCATCGCCCGCATGTCGATGTGCAGGCTGCCCGGGCTGGCCGTCTGGCCGCCCATGCTGAAGCGCCCGCCGCCGACGGACACGGGACCCGTGGTGCGCCGCAGCGCCTCCTGGACCTCCTCGACCGATTCCGGCGCGACGATGGCCATGACGCGCACCGGATTCAGGCCGGTCACGTCGTTGACGATGTGATGGGAGGACATGCTCATGGGGCGACGGTGAGGTAGTCGGCGGGCTGCTGCGCATCGAAGCGGCGGCCCTCGGGGACGGAGCGGCGCAGGCCGCATTCGATGCACAGCGCCAGCGGGCCCAGCACCGGCAGCGCCGCGAGCAGCAGCCACCAGGCGGAGCGTCCGCGGTCGTGCAGTCGGCGGCCCCAGATCGAGATCAGCAGGAGGGTCGCGACCAGCGCGGCGGCCCATCCCAGCGGGGTGTCCGCGACCGCGATCGCGATCCACAGCGCGAGGGGCACCAGCGTGCCGTGGCGCAGCCAGAATCCGCGTCGCGTGAGCGTGCCGGCCGTCGAGAACTCCCTCGCGGCCGCGTGTGTCGATGGCATGGCCATTCCTCCCAGGCGCGCATCATGCCGCAGGGTGGGCGTGGCTCCGGCCCGGGGAACCCCGCCCGGGTGAGGGGGCCTCAGCGCTCGTAGAGCTCCAGCGGCAGCCCGTCCGGATCGGCGAAGAAGGTGAAGCGCTTGCCGGTGAGGTCGTCGACGCGCACCGGCTCGACGGCGATCCCCCGGGCCTCCAGCGCGCGCTTGCCCGACTCGACGTCGTCGACCTCGAAGGCCAGGTGGCGCAGCCCCTGGGCCTCCGGGTACGAGGGCCGAGGCGGCGCGTCGGGGAAGCTGAACAGCTCGATCTGCGAGCCGTCCGGCAGCGCCAGGTCCAGCTTGTACGAGCGCCGCGCCTCGCGGTAGGTCTCGGCGATCACGCGCAGGCCCAGGACCTCGGTGTAGAAGCGCCGCGAGCGCGCGTAGTCGGCGCAGATGATCGCGGTGTGATGGATGCGCAGCAGCATGGTCAGTCCGGTCCGTCGTGTCGGTCGTCGTGTCGGTCGTTGTACCCGTCGTTGTGCCCGTGGTGGTCCTGGCGGTCCCGTTGGCCGACCCGGTCCGGCCGTTCCCGGCGGCTTGCCGTCGGCCGCCGCCCGGTCATCAGGGCGGTCCGCAGTTCGTCGACGTCGACGGGCTTGACCATGTGGTCGTCGAATCCCGCCTCCCGCGTCTTCTCGCGGTCCTGTTCCTGCCCCCAGCCGGTCAGCGCGATCAGGCGCGGATGGCCGATGTCGTCGCCCATCGCGCGCAGCCGGCGCGCCACCTCGTGGCCGTCCATCCCGGGCATCCCGATGTCCAGCAGGACCGCATCGGGCCGCAGCTGGCGGACCGCTCCCAGCGCCGACGGGCCGTCGTAGGCGACGGCCACTTCCGCGCCCATCAGGCGCAGCAGTTCCGCGGTCGTGTCGGCGGCGTCACGGTTGTCGTCGACCAGCAGCAGCCGCGCGGCCAGCGGCGCCTCCTCCCGCGCCGGGGCGGCGGTCTCCGCGCCCGTGTGCGGCGCGGGGATCTCCGGCAGCCGCAGCTGGAAGCTGCTGCCCAGTCCCGGACCGTCGCTGGTGGCGCTCAACAGGCCCCCATGCAGTCGCGCCAGCGTCTGCGACAGGCTCAGCCCGATGCCGAGCCCGCCCTGCGACCGGCTGTGCGAGCGGTCCAGCTGCGAGAACAGCTCGAACAGCTGCGGCAGCTGTCCGGCGGCGATGCCGATGCCGTTGTCCGTCACGGTCAGCACCGCCTCGCCCGACTCGCGCGTGACGTGCACGTCGATGCGTCCGCCCGCGTCGGTGTAGCGCGCCGCGTTGTTCAGCAGGTTCACGAGCAGTTGCGTGAGCCGCACCAGGTCGCCCTGGACCCAGGGCGCCGCGCCGTCGAAGCGCAGCGTCAGGCGATGCCCCTCGCGGTCGATCAACGGACGGCTGCTTTCCACCGCCGCGTCGACGACCGCGACTAGGCTCACCGGCGCATGCTGCAGCATGATCAGTCCGCGGCTGATGCGCGAGACCTCCAGCAGGTCGTCGACCAGCCGCACCATGTGGTTGACCTGGCGCTCCAGCAGCTCGCGGATGCCGGTGAACCGGTCCTCGCGGTCGGCGGCGGCCAGCAGGTGAACGGCATTGCGGATCGGCGCCAGCGGATTGCGCAGCTCATGCGCCAGCGTCGCGAGGAACTCGTCCTTGCGCCGGTCCGAGCGCAGCAGCCGCTCCTCGCGGTCCTGCGCGATGGCCTGGTTGCGCGCGCGCTCGACCGCGACGCGCGTGCGATGCGCCGTCTCCCGGATCAGCGACACGTCGTCCACGCTCCA
Source organism: Roseateles chitinivorans (assembly GCF_050632145.1). Classification (GTDB taxonomy): domain Bacteria; phylum Pseudomonadota; class Gammaproteobacteria; order Burkholderiales; family Burkholderiaceae_C; genus Roseateles; species Roseateles chitinivorans_B. The sequence continues at coordinate 744,388 of NZ_CP192577.1, read as the reverse complement.
GGCGCGCGGCGACTCGTCGTGCACGAACAGCAGCGCCACGAGGCGGCCCTGTTCCAGCACCGGCACGTTCACGATCGACCGCACCCGCATCCTGTCGAAGGAGTCGCGATGGTCGCGCGTGCGCGGATCCTCGCGGACATCGGCGATCTCGACGACCTCGTCGCGCTTGAGCTGCTCCACGAAGCTGCCGTAGTCGCGGAAGCGGCGCATCCCCGCCAGGCTGTCCAGGCCGCCGAGCCGCCAGTCGCGTTCGATGCGCACGGTCTCCGCCTCGTGGTCGACGGTGCAGTAGCCGGCCCGCGTCGCGGCCAGCATCATCCCCAGCATCTGCGCGGAGGCGAAGCCGATGTCGGCCGGAGCGCCGACGTCCCTCAGCCGTTCGCTGAGCCCGGCGAGCGCCGCGCCGCGCTGCTCGCCGCGCACCCGCGCCGTCACGTCGACACCCTCGACGAACAGGTGCGTGACCGCGCCCCGGTCGTCGCGGATCGGCTGGTAGACGAAGTCCAGGAAGTGTTCCTCCGACGAGCCGTCGGGCGTGTCGGCGGTGAACGGCGCCGCCTGCGCCGTGTAGGCGCGCCCGGTCGCGTAGACCTCGTCCAGCAGCGCCACATAGCCCTGCGCGGCCGCGTCGGGCAGCGCCTCCGCGACCGTGCGGCCGACCACGTCGCGGCCGCCGATCAGCCGCCGGTAGGCCGGATTGACGCTCTCGAAGCGGTGCTCCGGGCCGGCCAGCACGGCCATGAAGCTCGGCGCCTGCTCGAAGAGCTGCGTCAGCCGCTCGCGCTCGCCGCGGACGCGGCGCTCGGCCATCACCTTGCCGGTGGTCTCGACGACGATGGCCATCACGCCGGCGGGTGTCCCCTCGTCGTCCAGCAGCGGCGAGTAGTCGAGGTTCATCCAGACGTCCTCGGCGCGGCCGTGACGGTGCAGGACGAGTGCCTGGTCCTGGTAATGCAGCGTGCCGCCGGCCAGGCCGACGCGCATGACGTTGTCGTTGAATTCGGCGACCTCGGGCCAGCCCTCGCGCACGTTGCTGCCGAGCAGCTGCGGATGCCGCGCGCCGGCGAACAGCCCATACGCGTCGTTGTAGATCATCACGCCGGGCTCGCCCCAGAGCATCACGATCGGCGTGCGCGCGCGCAGCATCAGGGCCGTCGCGTGGCGGACGTGGTCGGGCCACAGGTCCAGGGGACCGAGCGCGGTCGCTCCCCAGTCGAAGGCCGCGATCAGCGGCGCGATCGCGCCGCCGCCGGACAGGAACGGCGGCAGCACGCGCGGATCGGCGCGATCCAGGGGATCGCTGCGACCGGGGGATCCGGGGGGACGGGAGGGGCGGAGGGGGCAGCCAATTGCGCTCCCGTGAGTCGGGGGATGCGGAAGTATCCGCCGAACCGCCGGACCGTCCTGTCGGCCGGGCGGCCGTCGACCCGTCAGTGGGCGCCGGCGCTCACGAGCACGTCGCGCGGGCCCGCCACGAAGCGGTAGCCTGAGGCCGGCATCGGCGAAGCCTCGTCGTCCAGCGCATAGACATGCAGATGCACGCCCGCGCCGCCGGCCTCGAACTGGCAGTGGCCGCCGACACTCGTGCCCTTGGCCAGGCGGCGGTCGAGGTCGTCGTCGTCGTCGTGGACCTCGGCGTTCACCCAGACGTAGTCCAGCCCCTGCGCGCCGTGCTCGACGGACGTCGAGCGCACCGGCTGGCCGTGCAGCAGCGGGCGCAGCAGCGCGACGCAGCGGTCGTGCTGGGTGGTTTCGTAAGCGGTCATTTCCGGCTTGCGGCCGGACGAGCCCGAGCCGCAGGCGCTCAGCAGCGCGCACAGAACCGCCACCGCGACCGCAGCACGGACTGCGGTCGCAGGGCGCTGGATCGAGTGAAGGTCAGTCACGGCAACTCCTGGACCGTCCCGCTGGACCGCAGGACGAGGGGCGAAGCCTACCGGGGCTTCGTCAAGCGCGTGTGAATGGGGTTTCTGGGCGACATGCGCCCGGCCCCTGATCCTTGGGACAGCGCCCCTGGCGATGTCGAGCCGTCGGGCAGTTCCCTCGGGGCGGGCATCGACGGTGCATCGCGGCCTCCTGCAGTTCGTCCGTTCCGGCGGTCGGTTGGTCGGAGGAGCCGCCGGCGCGGGCGCGCTTGCCTAGACTGCGCCTCGACATCAACTTTCGAGGGACCCGTTCCATGACCATCCGTTCCATTCCCGCCGCCCGTCCGATGGCCTTGCTGCTGGCCGGCGCCGCCGCCGTCCTGTCGACCGGTTGCGTGATCGCCCCCAACACCAGCGAGGCCAACACGCAGCGCATGGAAGACGTCCGCAAGATGAGCGAGCAGGCCACTGCCACCTGCGGCGCGGGCAATGTCAAGGAAGTGAACTCGAAGAGCTTCACCTGCAAGTGACAGGTCGGAGGCCGTAGTCCGCCCCGCGAGAGGGGCGTGACGCGGTAGGGGCATCGGCCTTGCGCGATCATCAGGACCCGTCTTGTCGAGTCCAGGATCCGCCGCCATGCCCACCTCCAGCGCGCCTTTCTCCCCGTTCTTCCTCGGCACCCGGTTGCCGCTGGTGCAGGCACCGATGGCCGGCGTGCAGGACGCGCGGCTGGCGCTCGCGGTGAGCAACGCGGGCGGGCTGGGTTCGCTGCCTGCGGCGATGCTGACGCCCGAGGTGCTCCAGAAGGAGTTGCAGGCCTTGCGCGACGGCACCGACAAGCCGTTCAACGTCAACTTCTTCGCCCACACCCCGCCGACGCCGGACGACGCACGCGAGGCCAGCTGGCGCGATCGCCTCGGTCCGTACTACGCCGAGTTCGGCATCGATCCGACGCAGATCAAGGCCGGCCCCGGACGGGCGCCGTTCACCGCGGAGATCGCCGACCTGGTCGAGCCGTTCAAGCCGCCGGTGGTGAGTTTCCATTTCGGCTTGCCGTCGGCAGAACTGATCGCGCGTGTGAAAGGCTGGGGCAGCCTGGTGCTGGGCAGCGCGACCACGGTCGACGAGGCCCGATGGCTGGAGGCGCACGGCGCCGACGGTGTCATCGCGCAAGGCTGGGAAGCCGGCGGTCATCGTGGCCACTTCCTCAGTGACGACCTGACGCGGCAACCCGGCACGATGGCGCTGCTGCCGCAGATCGTGCGCGCGGTGAAGGTGCCGGTGATCGCGGCGGGAGGCATCGCCGATGTGCGTGGCATCCGCGCGGCGCTGGCGCTGGGCGCGTCGGCGGTGCAACTGGGCACGGCCTTCCTGCTGTGCGAGGAAGCGACGACGAGCGCTCCGCACCGGGCGGCGCTGCGCGACCCGGCCAATCACCACACGGCGGTGACGAATCTCTTCACCGGTCGTCCGGCGCGGGGCATCGTGAACCGCTACATGCGCGAGGTCGGTCCGTTGAACGAGGCGGCGCCGGAGTTCCCGTTGGCGACCTCCAGCATCGCGCCGTTGCGTGCCAAGGCCGAAGCGCAGGGCAGCGGCGATTTCTCGCCGCTGTGGTCGGGTCAGAACTTCGCCGCGGTGCGTGAGATCGCCGCGGCTGCACTCGTGACCGAGCTCAGCGCGGCGTTCTGATCTCTCAAAGTCCTCGGTGGCAAAACCGTCGAAGGGCGGTGCTGGTCAGGGACGGGAGGGCTCGGGGTTTCGGCCCTTGCGGCCGGGGCCCTGCGCTCTCGCGGCCAACGCCCGGACTACGCAGTCAAGGCAACGGCGCCCCACGCGCTGCCACATACAACGCGTACCACTCGTTGCGACTGAGCTGAACCTTCAGCGCATCACCGCAGGCGCGGATGCGATCCGGGTTGGCCGAGCCGATGACCGGCTGGATGCGTGCCGGATGCTTCATCAGCCACGCCAGCAGGATGCCTTCGGTGCTGACGCCGTGTTCCTGCGCCAGCTTCTGGACCAGCACGCGGGCGGCTTCGTCGGCCGGGTCCTGGGCGGTCTCGCCGCTGAAGCGGCCGCGGGCCAGCGCGGCCCAGGCCTGCAGCTGGATGCCGTGCTGCTGGCAGTGTTCGAGCGTGCCGGTCCAGGCCAGCGCGCCGGGGCGTGCCGCGGCCTGGCGGTCGTTGAAGCAGGTGCCGGCATCCAGCGGCTCGAGATGGCCGAGCCCGAGTTCCAGCTGGTTCACGACCAGCGGCTGATCCAGCGCGCGGCCGAGCCAGGCCATCTGGCCGACGTTCATGTTGGACACGCCGAAGTGGCTCACCTTGCCCGCCGCGCGCAGGCGCTGGAAGGCTTCGGCGATTTCCTCCGGCTGCATCAGCGGATCCGGGCGATGCAGCAGCAGGATGTCCAGGCGCTCGGTGCCCAGGCGCTTGAGGCTGGCCTCCACGGCCTGGACGATGTAGCCGCCGGACAAGTCGTAGCGACCGGGGCCTTCCTCGTCGGCGAAGCGGATGCCGCACTTGCTCTGCAGCACGATGCGATCGCGCAGCGACGGCTGGCGGCGGAACAGCTCGCCGAACACCGACTCGGCCTTGCCGCGGGTGTAGATGTCGGCGTGGTCGAACAACGTCACGCCGATCTCCAGCGCGGCCTCGGCGGCGGCCTGCGCATGGTCGACGTGGGCGGCGGTGAACGGGGAGTCGTCCCAGTGGCCGCCCAGGCCCATGCAGCCGTAGGCGAGCGGGCTGACGGTCGGGAAGTGCTGCTGCAGCGGAAGGGCGTGGCTCATGGTGGGCTTGCGCGTTCTGGAATGGGGAACGCGCCCGGGTGGGCGCGCGGTGCGGGATTGTGACGCGGCGCGCGGGCGCCGCGTTTCATCGTGGTTACGTCGCCGGCAGGACGTCGACGCGCCAGGCGTTGCCGGCGCGCGAGACCTCCAGCCGCGAGTCGAAGCGCACGTCCAGGAATCGCTCGATGACGCCGAAGTTGGTGCGGCTGTGCTCGGTCAGTTCCGTGCAGGTATAGGCCGCCGGACGACCGGAACCCGCGACCGCCAGCGCGAGCGGCAGCGCCAGCTGGTCCGCCAGGTGCGGGCCGACCGCGCCGGCGGAGAGTTCATACGCGCGCAACTCCTTGAAGACGGTCTGTGCGACCTCTTCCGCCGACAGGCCGCGTTCGCCGAAGGCGATGAAGACCTCGGTCAAGTGTTCGTGCACCAGCGTCGTCATCAGCGCGTTGCCAGGCCCTTCGTTCTGTCGCGCCGCGCCGACGCGCAGTTGATGCTGATCCCAGCCCGTCAGGCGTTGGAGGGCCTCGAGCTCGCGTTCCGCGACGCCGCGCGGCAGCGCGGGCGCCAGCACCTCGGCGAAGGCGTCCAGCGGCTCGCCGCGCTCGAGCAGGTCGAACGGGCGCAGCCCCCGTCGGCCGGTGTGATGACGGCGTCGATCTCACCGCCGCCGGCGGGGTAGAAGCCGTGACGGCGCAGCGTCAGGTCCAGTTTGGCCCCCGCACGGCGGATCAGCGGCGCGAAGGTGCGCTGCAGGAAGTGGAACGGCGGCGCCATCGGGTTGTGTGTCCCGCCGGACAGCTGCAGGCGGCTGGGGCCGTCGGCCAGCATCAGCGGCGGCAGCACCGTCTGCAGCACCAGCGTGCAGCTGCCCGCGGTGCCGACCGCGAAGCGGTAGTCGCCGGCATGCACCTGGCCGGGCCGGAACTCGAGCGTCTGCGAGCCCAGCTCCGCGCCCACCACCGTCGCGCCGCAGACCTCCTGCGCGGCGAGCACGCAGGTCAGGTGCTGACGCATCAGACCCGGCTTGGGGCGCTTCGCGCGGATGCGCTCGATGCGCAGCGGGGTGCCGGTGCACATAGCCAGCGCGAGCGCCGTGCGCAGGATCTGTCCGCCGCCTTCGCCGTGCGAGCCGTCCAGTTCAACCATGTTCTCCCTGATCTTCATTGCTTCTCGCGGGACCCGCGGCGATGCGCCGCGGGTCCGCGCCTTTCTCTCTCGGTCTTCTGTTTTATCTTCTTCGAATCCGGCCTCAGTCCGGTTTCAATGCGGTTTCAAAGCACGCTCAACGCGCTGTCAGCAGGCCGCAGGTCGACAGCGCGAACGACAGACGGGCTCGCAGCGCCGGCGGCAACACGGGCGACGAGTCCCGCCACTGGTCGCGCAGTCGCGCGGCTTGCGGCTCGCCGGGCGCCGACACGCCCCGCCGGGTGCTCACTTCCCAGCGGTCGAACGCCTGGAGCAGCGCATCGACACCCCCTCGGCCAAAGGCTGGCGGGCAAGGTCGAGCAGCTCGCCGAACTGCGTCCACAGACCCCAGGATTGCGACATCCTGAGCCCGCGGCGCAGTGCGACCGCGCTGCCCTGCGCCATCACCAGCGGCCACAGCTCGACGGGCGACAGCCCGGGGACGCCTCGTCCCACGGCGTCCGCCGCGACGCGCTGAACGCGCGGCGATGTGTCGCCCAGGGCGCGGCGCAGCCAATGCTGCTGCCGGGCGTCGACGCTCGCGCGGATCAGGTGATCGAGCGCGACGGCGCGCAGGGGCGCTGCCGGCTGGACGTCGCCGGTCATCGACAGCAGTCGCTCGGCCCGGGCGGTGGTCGACGCGGGGTCGACCGCCGCCAGGAAGGCGAAGGCCGGCGCACCGCCGTGCGGCACGTTGCCGACCATCTGCAGCTGCGATTCGGCGAGGACGCGGACCGGGTCCGTTCCCCCGCTTCGTCGCAGGAACGCGAGTGCGACGTCGCGCACACCGCCGCGCGGATCCAACGCGAGCCGCTGCGCCGTCGCGGCGCCGAGTTCTGGCGTCGTGTCGCACAGGCGGCGCAACGCGTGGGCACGGACCGGACCGGTCGGGCTGTCGCAGGCGGCGAGCCAGAGCGCCGACCGCGCCGGTCCGCCGGGCAGTTCCTCGATGCGTTCGAGGGCCCACCGTGCCGCGACGATGTCGGCGCCGCGCAGCCGGCTCGACAGCAGCGCGGGCCGTTCGGCCGGCGACGCCGCGCGCCATTCGACGGTGTCGAGCCAGCGTCCGACCACAGGCGGCAGCGCGCCGCGCATGTCGGCCAGACGGTCCAGCCGACCCGGCGCGACGAGGAAGGTCGCGATCGTCGCCAGCAACGGTCCGTGGTCGGCGCGCTGACCGCGCAGCACGTCGGCCAGTGCCGGCAAGGCCGCCGGCCAGGCGTCGATGCGGTCGTCGGCGAGGAATCCCCGCACGGCGATGCCGGCGGCCCGCCGCACCTGCGGGACCCAGTCGTTCACGCGGGCCAGCAGACCCGGCAGGCCCGCGGGCGCCCGCAGCTTGCCCAGCGCCTCCACGGCTTCCTGCCGCGAGTGACCGCTGCGCGCGTCCAGCATCGGCAACCAGGCCTCCGCTGTCGACGCCGACGGCCTGTCGCCGGAGAACCAATCCTTCCAGTTCATCTTCTTCTCCCTGACGGGACGACGCGCGCCACCGAAGTTCGCGCGCGTCGTCCGCTCGTCGCCGGCCGTCAGGCCGGTCTCTGGTTCCTCACCCCTTCACGCACACCACCTGCTTGAGCGTGTGCACCACCTCCACCAGGTCCTGCTGGGCCGCCATGACCGCGTCGATGTCCTTGTAGGCCATCGGGATCTCGTCGATGACGTCGGCGTCCTTGCGGCACTCGACGCCTTCGGTGGCGGCGCGCTGGTCCTTCAGCGTGAAGCGGCGCTTGGCTTCCGTGCGGCTCATCGTGCGGCCGGCCCCGTGCGAGCAGCTCTCGAAGCTCTCCGGGTTGCCCTTGCCGCGGACGATGTAGCTGCGCGCGCCCATGCTGCCGGGAATGATCCCCATCTGGCCCTGCTTCGCGCTCACCGCGCCCTTGCGCGTCACGAACACGTCCTGGCCGAAGTGGGTCTCCTTCTGCACGTAGTTGTGGTGGCAGTTGACCGCCTCGATGTGGCTCTCGAACTTCTTCCCGATCACCTTCTTCGCGGCAGCGATCACGCGGCGCATCATCACCTCGCGGTTGGTCTCCGCGAACTTCTGCGCCCAGCCCACCGCGCGGACGTAGTCGCCGAAGTACTTCGCGCCTTCCTCGAAGTACGCGAGGTTCGCATCCGGCAGGTTGGCCTGGTGCTGCATCGCGTCCTTCTTCGCCAGCTCGATGAACATGGTGCCGATCGCGTTCCCGACGCCGCGCGAACCCGAATGCAGCATGAACCACACGAAGCCGACTTCATCCAGGCAGACCTCGATGAAGTGGTTGCCCGTCCCGAGCGTGCCCAGGTGCTTGTGGTTGTTGGTGTTCTTCAGCTTCGGGTAGTCGCGGCAGATCTCGGCGAAGTCGGGCTGCAGCTCCGCCCAGGCCGCGTCGACCATCTCGGGCGGGTTCTCCCACGCGCCGACGTCGCGGCCCTTGGGCGTGCGGCCGTGCGGCACGGCGGCCTCGATCGCCGAACGCAGCGGACCCAGGTTGTCCGGCAGGTCCTCGGCGCGCAGCGTGGTCTTGCAGGCCATCATCCCGCAGCCGATGTCGACGCCGACCGCGGCCGGGATGATCGCCTTCAGCGTCGGGATCACCGACCCCACCGTCGCGCCGATGCCCAGGTGCACGTCGGGCATCGCCGCGATGTGCTTGAACACCACCGGCAGCTTCGCCGCGTTCATCAGCTGCTTGCGCGCCTCGTCCTCGACGGGCACGCCCTGCGTCCACATCTTCACCGGCACGCCGCCGGCGACTTCCATCTCGTTGTAGTTCTTCATGATCCGTTCCATTCAAACAGGGGCTGTGGCCTCGGCCAGTCCCCGCGGTGAGCGATGACAAGGGATGGTGAAACGTGTTCCTGCTCTACCAGACTGAGCTACGGTGTCCCGGAGGACCCCGGCGGGATTCGAACCCGCGACCAGGGCATTAAGAGTGCTGTAGTTCCACCTGCATTCATCGCTCGCCGCGGGGACCGCATCCGGTCCGCCGACAGCCTTCACTCTGTCGATTCTTTCTCGTTGTCCATTCACAGCCCCCGCGTGGCGACTAACGGTTGCGAGGACATCGGGTTCAGATGTAGTCCTCGTCGGCATTCGCCACGCGACAGCATTCACTTCATGCGTTCATTCACTGCGGGTCGATCGACACGCGTTCGATCTCGCGGACCCAGTGACCCGCCTCGGTCGCACCGGCGGCGAAATCGCCGACCATGCGGAACACCGCATCCGAGAAGCCGCCGACGTTCATCACGTCCTGGCGCTCCACCGCCTGCGTCGAGGCGCCGGGCTGGATGTCGATGCACACCAGCTTCGCCGTCGGGCACCGCGCCTTGATCGCCTCCCACTGTGTCATGGTCTCGGTCGCGCCATGACGGCGTGCGTCGATCCACGACTCGTTGTCGGACACGATCACGACCAGATCCACCATCGCCTGCTCCTTGTTGAGCTGGCGCAGCGGCGCGCTGACCGACGTCCCACCTCCGCCGACCGCCGCCAGCTTCGCCGCGTTGGTCATCACCGAATCGCGGGGATTCAGCTTCACCGACACGACGTCGCATTCGAATGGCATCACGCGGCAGTCCGGGTTCTTGCGGACCAGCGCCGCGGCCACCAGGGCGGCCACGTCGATGCATCGCACCACCGAGGTCGCCGAGCCGCGCCCGCCGGTCACCGCCGACGACATCGACCCCGACACGTCCGGGCAGACCACGACATGGCCCTCGACCGCCGGCACGTTGACCAGCGCGGCCTCCATCGCGTCCTGCAGCGCCTCGCGGATCTGCGACGGCACGTCAGACGCCGCGTTGAACGCCGTCATCAACTGGTACGGCAGCACGCGGGCCGAAGCCACGGCTTTCGGATCACGCAGCAGCGCGGCCAGTTGCGCGGTCATCCCCGGACGCTCGAACACGCCATGGCGAGCGAAAGCGTTCAGGTTCTGACGCACCATCTGCCACGAGCCCTGCGCCGCGATGCGCGCCCAGTGCGAATCGTTCAGCGGCAGCGCCGTCAGCATCTGGAAGGGCACCGGCGGCAGGTCGTCCGCCGTCGCGCCTTCCGTCTTGCCGGACAGCAGCGCCCGCTTGAAGCGCTCGTAGGCCAGCGTCGCGGGCGGCAGGGCCGCTTCGTCGTACGGGCGGTCGATCAGCCACGCGAACCATGCCGCGCGCCAGGCTTCCGCCGGCTTCGGGTGGACCATGCGGACCACGTCGGCCAGCGTCGGCTCGGTGCCGATGGCGGCCTGCAGCAGACGCTGCTCGCTCGCGTTCGTCAGCCATTGCTGGACCAGCTTCTTCGGACGCGATCCCAGCGACTTGCGGCCGGTCTGATCCGATCGCAGGATCTGCACGAAGTTGCGCAGCATCTTGCCGTTGTCGATGACGCGGCCGAACACGGGCTGCAGCAGCGCGATGTCGCGTTGCGCCAGCACGGCGGCCAGCAGCGCCGGCATGTCCTTCATGTGGCCGGACTGGCGGGCGTAGACCGCGGTCTTGGCCAGGAAGGCGGTGTCGACATCCTGAGCCAGGGCCAGCGCATCTTCCAGCTGGGATTGAGCGCCGGCGTAGAACGTCGACGTCATGCAGCCGGTCGCCGCCAGTTGCGCCAGGCGGTGCCGGGTCTTGTAGCCGTAGGCCCGGGCGCCGGACTGGTTCACCGCGTCCGCGGCGGGCGGCAGCTTGCCGGGCGTCGTCTTGAAGAGTTGCGTGTTGACCATGTTGTCCTCCCTGTCGGGTGTCGGTCGGCGTTGCTGTCTTGCAGCGCCGCCGTGTTGTTCTTGCCTTCTTCATTGCAACGCCCGTGCCAGGTCTTGCCAAGCCGGGCCAGGTCTTGCCCGGATACTCGTCAAGTCATTGATTCGCAAGGGAAAAGTTTTCCCGTCGCAGAGAGGGCTGCCAGAGATTGCAGTCCTCCATTCATCCACGAGCTCCTCCATGACTGGATGATTGGCTAAATGACTAGCGAAAAAGATAGATCGAGTGAGCCGCGCGGATAAACTGCGGCCCATGGCGAAGAAGCATGTGGTGATCGGCTACCTGGGGTCGCAACTGGATAGCGGCCAGGGTGCCGGCCGGTGGGAGAAGTGGCGGCCGACGATCTCGCTGGTGTCGCAGCCGGACGTGGTCGTGCACCGGCTGGAGCTGTTCCACGCGCCGCAACACCTGGCCCTCGCGGAGGTGCTGCGGAACGACATCGCCAAGATCTCGCCGGAGACCGAGGTCCACCTCATCCCGATGCCCCACGAGGACCCGTGGGACTTCGGCGAGGTCTACGCGACGCTCTACGACTGGGTGCGCGGCTACCGCTTCGATCCCGCGCACGAGCAGTACTGGGCCCACATCACCACCGGCACGCACGTCGCGCAGATCTGCATGTTCCTGATGGTGGAGGCCCGCTTCATCCCGGGCGTGCTGCTGCAGACCTCGCCGCCGCGCAAGCAGCGCGAGGGCGAACCGGGCTCGATGACGCTGATCGACCTGGACCTGTCGCGCTACGACCGCATCGCGCAGCGCTTCGAGGCGGAGCAGCACGACGCCGTCGCCTTCCTGAAGAGCGGCATCGCGACGCGCAACCGCCGCTTCAACGCGCTGATCGAGGAGATCGAGCGCGTGGCCGTGCATTCGCGCGCACCCATCCTGCTGGCCGGGCCGACGGGCGCGGGCAAGTCCTTCCTGGCGCGCCGGATGTACGAGCTGAAGCAGACGCGACATCAGCTGGAGGGCGCTTTCGTCGAGGTCAACTGCGCCACGCTGCGCGGCGACGGCGCGGCGTCGACGCTGTTCGGGCACAAGAAGGGCTCGTTCACCGGCGCGATGGCGGACCGGGCCGGCCTGCTGCGCACGGCGGACGGCGGCCTGCTGTTCCTGGACGAGATCGGCGAGCTGGGCCTGGACGAGCAGGCCATGCTGCTGAAGGCCATCGAGGAGAAGCGCTTCCTGCCCGTCGGCGCGGACCGCGAGGTGACCAGCGACTTCCAGCTCATCGCCGGCACCAATCGCGACCTGCGCGCGGAGGTCGCCGCGGGGCGCTTCCGCGACGACCTGTTCGCGCGGATCAACCTGTGGACCTACAGCCTGCCGGGGCTGCGCGACCGGCCCGAGGACATCGAGCCCAACGTCGACCATCTGGTGCAGCAGGTCGGTCGCGAGAGCGGCCGCGCGGTGCGCTTCAACGCCGAGGCGAAGACGCGGTACCTGGGTTTCGCGCAGTCGCCGCGCGCGCCGTGGAGCGGCAACTTCCGCGACCTGTCGGCGTCGGTGACGCGGCTGGTGACGCTGGCCGAGGGCGGGCGCATCGGCACGCCGCTGGTCGAGGCGGAGATCGCGCGGCTCGAATGGCTGTGGGAGCGCGACACGGCCGGGTCCGGCCGTCCGGGCCGGGCCGGTGGCGCGGGCGATGGTGTCGGCGACGGCGAGGCGAGCGGCGACGCGTTGCTGGACGCGCTCTTCGATCCGCCGGTGCTGGCGGCGATGGACCTCTTCGACCGCCTGCAACTCGCCGCCGTGCTGCGCGTGTGCGCGGCGGCCTCGTCGCTGTCGGAGGCGGGGCGGCAGCTCTTCCACGCGAGCCGGCAGGCGCGCAGCGTGGTCAACGACGCCGACCGCCTGCGCAAGTACCTGCTGAAGTTCGGGCTGTCCTGGGACCGCATCGCCGCCGTGCGGTGAGCGGCGGTCCCCACGCATCGCCACGCCCCCACGCTTCCTGCCTTCACGCGATCCGCACCCGTCCCCCGTACGGCAGCCCGGATGCTTCTTCAGGACCGGTCACAATCGCCGTCTCCGCCGCCTATGACTTTCGACCGGTCCTCCTCCAGCGCCTGTGCCTCTCCCGAACCTGCGATGCCGACGCATCGTCGCGTGTCGGCGTGGCTGATCGCCGCGTTCTGCATGGCGGTCTCGGCACCGGGCGCCATGGCGGCCACCGCAGCGTCCGCGCCCCAGGCGGCGGCGAAGACCATTTCGGCATCGGCATCGGCATCGGCATCGGCATCTGCCTCCGTATCGGCGCCGGCCACCGACCTCGGCGCCATCGGTGATCTCTCCGACCCGATCCGCGCGGTCAGCCAGTACAAGATCGATCTCTGGCAGACCGAACAGGGGTTGCCGCTCAATACGGTCCAGGCGCTGCTCCAGTCCCGCGACGGCGGCCTGTGGATCGGCACTGCCGGCGGACTGGCCCGCTTCGACGGCAAGCGTTTCGTGACCTTCGACGCCGCGCGGGCGCCGGACGTCGCCTCGCAGCCGGTGTTCGCGCTGCTCGAGGATCGCCAGGGCCGGCTGTGGATCGGCCATCCCAACGGCGTCACCGTCTACGATCATGGGCGCTTCTCGACGGCCATCACCAAGGCGCAGGTGAGCCGCCGCAGGATCTGGTCCCTCGTCGAGGACAAGGCCGGCGCGATCTGGGCCGCGGGAGATGGCGGCCTGGTCCGATGGAAGGACGGGGCGGTCAAGGTCTTCGGCGCCGCGGACGGCCTGCCCGCGACGCGGCTCCGCAGCGCCGCCTTCGATACCGCCGGCACGCTCTGGATCGGCACCACCGGCGCCGGCCTGCTCGCGATGACGCCGGACGGCAAGTTCAAGGTCTTCGATCCCGCGTCCGGCTTTCCGCATGCGCAGGTCCGCTTCGTGATGGCCGACCCGGCCGGCGGCGTCTGGGCCGCGACGGCGGGTGGCGGGCTGGTCCGCATGCGGGGCGTGGACCAGCCGGAGATGCGGGTCTACACGACGGCCGACGGTCTGCCCAGCGACCACCTGACCGCGCTCACCCGCGATGCCCGCGGGGACCTCTGGATCGGCAGCTGGGGCGCCGGCGTCAGCCGCTTCCGCGAGGGACGCTTCAGCACGATCTCCACCGGCAACGGTCCGGGCACCGGTCTGGCCGGCAACCAGATCTGGTCCCTGATGGCCGACCGCGAAGGCAGCGTCTGGGTCGGCACCTGGGTCGACGGCCTGAACCGGCTGCGCAACCGTGCCTTCACCGTGCTCGGCACGCCCGAGGGCCTCAGCCATGACAACGTCCGCTCGGTCGTCGCCGGGCGCGACGGCGCGATCTGGGCCGCGACATCCGGCGGCGGGATCAACCGGCTGAAGGACGGCCGCATCACGACGCTGCGCCAGGCCGACGGCCTGCCGACCGACGAGGTCTCGACGCTGCACGAGGCGCGTGACGGCACGCTCTGGATCGGCACCTACACGGCCGGCGTCGCGCGCCGGAGACCCGACGGCCACATCGACACCTTCGGCGCCGACAGCGGCCTGCCCGGCGTCGAGATCCGCGCCATCTACGAAGACCGCGCCGGCACGGTGTGGGTCGGCACGCGCTCGGCGCTGGCGCGATTCAACGGCCAGGGCTTCGACGTCGTGAAGGCGCCCGGCCTGCCCGGAGAAGGCGTCGCGGCGATCCTGCAGGACCGCGCGGGCGCCCTCTGGTTCGGCACCACCGGACAGGGCCTGGTGCGCTGGCGAGACGGCAAGGCCCGGCAGTTCACGACGGCCGACGGCCTGGTGTCCGACTGGGTCATCGCACTGAAGGAAGACGCCCGCGGCGAACTCTGGATCGGCACGAACGGCGAAGGCATCAACCGGATCAAGGAGGGCCGCATCGGCGCGATCAAGCCGGCGGACGGGCTGTGGGACGGGTTGTCGCAGGTCTTCCTGGAGGACCGGTCCGGGCACTTCTGGATGACCTGCGACCGCGGCTTCTATCGCGTCGCGCGCGACGACCTCGACGCGTTCCTCGACGGCGGGCTCAAGCAGGTGCGGTCGGTCGGTTTCGGGCCCGGCGACACGCTGCGCGCGACCAGCTTCGCCGGCAACCTGCAGGCCGCCGGCGCGGTCGATGCCCGCGGGCGCGTCTGGCTGCCGTCGTCGGCGGGCCTGGTGGTGGTCGATCCCGAGCGCCTGCCCGGTGGCGGCGAACCGCCGGCCGTGCGCATCGAGCAGATCAAGGTCGACGGCGAGCCCCTCGCGCTCGACGGCCAGCCGCTGGTCCTGCCGCCGGGACCGGTGGCGCTGTCGGTGAGCCTTGCGGCGTCGACGCTGCGCGAGGCCGACCGCGTGCGCTTCCGCTTCTGGATGGAAGGGCTGTCCCGCGGCTGGACCGATGTCGGCAACGACCGCGAGCTGACCTTCCCCGCGCTCTCCCACGGCCAGTACAAGCTGCGCCTGGCGGTGTCCGGCGACGGCCAGCGCTGGCGCGAATCGGACACCCCGCTGCCGGTCACCGTGCAGCCGCGTTTCCATGAGACCGGCTGGTTCCATTTCCTCGTCGCGGTCGGCGCGATCGGGTTCTTTGCCGGCGCGGTGATGTTCCGGATGCGCCAGCTGCGCGAACGCCACATCGAGATGGAGCGCCTGGTGGCGCAGCGCACCGAGGAGCTCCGTCAGGCCAACGAGCATCTGAAGCAGCTCTCCTTCCTCGATGCGGTCACCGGCCTGCCCAACCGCCGCCGCTTCAACGAGGCGGCCGACGAGGAATGGCGCCGCGCGCGCCGCACCGGCACCTCGCTCGCGCTGGTGCTCGCCGACGTCGACGCGTTCAAGCGCTACAACGACCAGATGGGCCACCTGAAGGGCGACGAGTGCCTGGGCGCCGTGGGCGCGGTGCTCGGCGCGTCGATCGGCCGGGCCGGCGACCTGGCGGCGCGCTACGGCGGCGAGGAGTTCGTCGTGCTGCTGCCTGGCGCCGACCGCGATGCCGCGCTCAAGGTCGCCGAGTCCGTCCGTTCGGGCATCGAATCGCTCGCCATGCCGCACCCGACCTCGCCGGCCGGGCCGGTCGTGACCATCAGCCTCGGCGTCGCTGCCTGCGTGCCCAGCGACACCTGCACGCTGGAGAACCTCATCGCGCAGGCGGATGAGGCGCTCTACGCCGCCAAGCGCGAAGGGCGCAACCAGGTGCGCTGACGCCCGCGCCTTCACAGGGATTTCATTCCCTGAGGACGGATGCGGGTGTACAACGGAGGCTCCGCGTCACCCGTGTCCGTGCGCGCCCCCTTCGCGCCCGTCGACCCGGCATTCCAGCGTCCGTCCGACCGTTGCCGACCATGACGACCTCGCAGACCGTCCGCCAGCACAGGGGCCGCACCTACGTCCTCGATACCCACGGGCCGGGCGCCGGACCGTGGCGAGGGCGATTCGTCGTCAAGGGCGAGGAGGACGGCCGTCCCGGCGTCACCGCCTGGCACGAGCTGGACGATGAATTCCCTTCCGCCGACGAGGCTGTGGCTTACGCCGACCGTGTGGCCTGCCAATACATCGCCACGTTCGCTGAGCAGGCATGAAAGTCAGGCTGAAGAACAGGCTGGACGGCTACGCCTGAACTGGCTTCAGTAAAGCCTGCCGGCCCGTTTTTTGCCCCGCCGAGGTCCGACCGTTCGGCCTCAGGGAGAAAAACATGCCAACGTTGTCCAACTTCAATATCGGCACGCGGCTGGCCGCCGCCTTTGCCGTCGTCATCGCCTTGCTGCTGCTCGTGCTGGCCGTGGCCGTCTCGGTGCTGAACCGCACCAGCGGCACGATGGACCGGGTGGTGGAAGACCGTTATGCGCAGATCGCCGTCAGCGACGACATCAAGAATGTCGGCGACCAGGGCGTGATCGTGATCGGCCGCCTGCTGATGGCCACCGATCCCGCGCAGGCCAAACGCTACATGGACGACTACGCCGCCGTCCGCGCCGCCAACACCGAGAACTTCGCGAAGTTCGAGAAGATGCTCAACACCGACGAGGCGAAGGCGATCTTTGCCGAGCAGTCGGAGGCCCGCAAGGTCTACGGCGCCGCAGTGCGCAAGCTCTTCGACCTGGTCGCCGCCGGCCAGCGCGAGCAGGCGATGAGCGTCTACCAGGGCGACATGGCGCAGTCTCAGGTCCGCTACTACGCGCTGATCGACAAGATGGTCGACTACCAGGCCAAGGCCATGGCGAACGACGTCGTCAGTGCCAAGGAGGACGCGCGGCGGTCCAAGCTGTGGATGACGCTGGTGGCCGCGATCGCCGTGGTGCTGGGCGTCGTGACCGCCATCAGCATCACGCGCTCGATCACGCAGCGCATCCACGGCGCGATCCGGCTGGCCGAGGACGTCGCCAAGGGCGACCTCACGCTGCGCCCGCTGCCGCAGAGCACCGACGAGATCGGCCGGCTCATCGGCGCGTTGCAGCACATGGTGCGCAGCCTGCATCGCATCGTCTCCGAGGTCCGGCAGGGCGCGGACACCATCTCCGCCGCGGCGAAGGAGGTCGCGCAGGGCAACGCCGATCTCTCGGCGCGCACCGAGGCGCAGGCCAGCGCGCTGCAGCAGACCGCCTCCGCGATGGAACAGCTGACCGCGGCCGTCCGCATGAGCGCCGACAACGCGGATCAGGCGAACGCCAGCGCCGCCTCGGCGTCCGAGGTCGCCGGTGCCGGCGGCAAGGCCGTGGGCGAGGTTGTCGCCACGATGAGCGCCATCTCCGCGTCCTCGCAGCGCATCGGCGAGATCATCGGCACGATCGACGGCATCGCGTTCCAGACCAACATCCTGGCGTTGAACGCGGCGGTCGAGGCCGCGCGCGCCGGCGAGCACGGACGCGGTTTCGCCGTGGTGGCCTCGGAGGTCCGGGCGCTGGCGCAGCGGTCGGCCGGCGCGGCCAAGGAGATCAAGTCGTTGATCGTCCAGTCGACCGAACAGGTCGACGCCGGCGGTCGGCTGGTCGAGCAGGCGGGCGCGACGATGTCGCAGGTCGTCTCCGGCATCCAGCGCGTCAGCGGCGTCGTCGCCGAGATCAGCGCCTCCAGCCGCGAGCAGAGCATGGGCATCGAGCAGGTCAATGCGGCCATCATCCAGATGGACGACACCACACAGAAGAACGCCGCGATGGTCGAGCAGAGTACCGCGTCCGCCAAGGCGCTGCAGGACGAGGCGGCGCATCTGAACAACGCGGTGCGAGCCTTCGTACTTTGACGGTCGCTGGCCCCCACCCCCACCTCTCCCGCCGGGGTCTTCGCAACTCACCAGGGAGTTTCAGATGAACGACCGGATTCACGACGGCGCGCCTGCGGGTGAGTCATCCACGCGCTGGCGGCCCGAAGTGCTCGCCTTCATCGAGGCGCATCGCCGCGACGGTCATCGCAGCGCGCGGCTGGATCCGCTGGGCCTGTCACGCCCGGCCGATCCGACGCTGCTCGATCCGCAGCGCTTCGGGCTGAACCCCGGCGACTGGCTGTCGCCGCGGGGCACGCCACTGTGGAGCGCCCGCACCGTCGGCGATCTCGACCGCGCGCTGAAGGCGATCTACTGCGGCGGTCTGGCGCTCGATGCCAGCGCGGTGCGCGACGCGTCGCGGCGGGACTGGCTCCATCACGCGATGGAGTCCGCACCGCCCGGGGCGGGCGGCGCCGCCGAGCGCCTCGCGCTGCTCGACCGGCTGATCCGCGCGCAGGGCTGGGAGGAGCACGTCGCCCAGGCCTTCCCGCATGCGAAGCGCTTCTCGCTCGAAGGCAACGAGACCCTGATCCCGCTGCTGGACGCGCTCTGCGAGGAGGCCGCAGGCCACGGCGTGCGGCGCGTCTTCCTCGGCATGCCGCACCGCGGCCGCGTCAACGTGCTGGTCAACCTGATGGGCTTCCCGCCCGCGCGCGTGCTGGACTTCTTCGATCCGAAGTCGCCGCATCCCGAGCTGCACACCGACCTCATCTACCACCTCGGCGGCGAGCACGAGCTCGACACGCCGCGGGGGCGCCTGACGTTGACGCTGGCGCACAACCCGTCGCACCTGCAGAGCGTGCACCCCGTGCTCACCGGCCTGGCGCGCGCCTGCCAGGACGCGCTCGGCCGCGAGCGGGCGGACCAGGACGGGCGCCGGCTCGTGCTGCCGCTGATGCTGCACGGCGACGCGGCCTTCGCCGGACAGGGCGTCGTGATGGAGACGCTGATGCTTGGCGGCAAGCCCGGCTACACCGTCGGCGGCACGGTGCACGTGATCATCAACAACCAGGTCGGCTTCACCGAGCCGAACCCGATGAGCGCCTGGCCGGCGCAGTACTGCACCGACGTCACGCGCATGGTCGACGCCCCGGTCCTGCGCGTGAACGCCGACGAACCCGAACAGGCGCTGCGCGCCGCGGCGATCGCGCTCGACTGGCGCGCGCGCTTCGGCTCCGACATCGTCATCGACCTGATCGGCTACCGCCGCCTCGGCCATTCCGAGAGCGACGTCCCCGCGCTCACGCGGCCGCGCATCCACGCGCTGATGCAGACGCATCCGACGATCGTCGACCGCTATGCCGACGCGCTGCGCGCCGACCGCGTCCTGCCACCGGGCACCGACATGGCCTCGCACGTCACGCACAGCCGCGTGCGCGCACACCAGTCGTTCTCCGATCCGGCGATCCCCGAGACGGACGAGGCGCCGTCGCCGCTGCGCCGGCCGGGCGAGGTGCCGGTCCTGGACCTCGCCGGACTCCAGGCCCTCGTCGATCCGATGACGCGGCTGCCGGACGGCTTCGAGCCGCACGTCATGGTGCGCACGCTCACCGACCACTGGCGGCGGATGGCGGCCCTGGCCGATCCGCCGCTGCGCGCCGACTGGTGCTTCGCCGAGAACCTCGCCTACGCGACGATCCTGCGAGGCGGGCTCAACGTGCGCATCTCCGGCATGGATGTGAGGCGGGGCACCTTCCTCCACCGGCAGGCGGTGTGGACCTCGCAGGCGACCTCGCAGACGACTTCGCAACCGACCTCGCAACCGACCTCGCAGACAGCCCAGAAGACCGGATCGGTGGGCGACGGCGGTCCGACGGAGTTCGTGCCGCTGCGACAGATCGGTGGCTGCCACGGGCGCTTCGACATCTTCAACTCGCCGCTGTCCGAGGAGGCCGTGCTCGGATTCGAGTACGGCTACAGCGTCGGCGCGCAGCGCACGCTGACGGTGTGGGAGGCGCAGTTCGGCGACTTCGTCAACGGCGCGCAGGTCTTCGTCGACCAGTACATCAGTTCGGGCGAGGAGAAGTGGGGCGACACCTCCTCGCTGGTGATGCTGCTGCCGCATGGCAACGAGGGCATCGGCCCCGATCATTCGAGCGGCTACCTGAGCCGGTTCCTGCAGTTGTGCGGCGAGGACAACCTGCGCGTGGCCTGCCCGTCGACGGCGGCGCAGTGGTTCCACCTGCTGCGCCGGCAGGCTTTCGACACCTTGCGCAAGCCGCTGGTCGTGATGTCGCCCAAGGGCACGCTGTATCACGAGAAGGCTTCGCACGCCGACATCGCGGACCTGACCGACGGCCGCTTCCAGACGGTCATCGACGACGCCGCTGTCGAGCGCCCGGCGCAGATCGAGCGCCTGCTGCTGTGCAGCGGCAAGGTGCATCATGACCTTGAACGCGGACGGCGGTCGGTGGCGCGCGCGGATCTGGCGCTCGCCCGCCTCGAGCAGTTCTATCCCTTCCCGGCGGAGGAACTGACGGCGCTCTTCGCGCGGTACCCGGGTCTCGTCGAGATCACCTGGGTGCAGGAGGAGCACCGTCAGCAGGGTGCCTGGACCTTCGTCCGGGAGCAGATGGACGCGGTCTTGCCGCAGCATGTGCAACTGCGTTGCGTGGCGCGCCGTGCGAACGGGTCCGGCGCCACCTCTTCCCACGCCATCCATCAACTGGAGCAGGTGGAACTGGTGGCCCGGGCGCTCGGCGAGGCCTGACCCCTCCCGCAGTCAGAAGGTCCCAAGGCCCGAGGACAGCGAGTGCTGGTGGGGCCGGAATGCCGCTGGGGGTTCCCGGAGGGATGCCCCCTGCGGCGTGGAGTGCCCGCGTCAGGCCTGACGGGGTTGGGCGGTCTCCCTTACTGCCCCAGGGAATCCGTCCGCCGCCTGCTCGAGGCGCTCCCCCGTCCTTGCGCCTGGGGCCGTCCGAGCTGGAGGATCTCGATCGCGTGACAGGCCGCCTCGGTGGCGTAGGAGAGCGCTTCGTTCTCCGTCGCCCAGGCCGACTCCGAGATCGGGTGGACGACGTCCAGGCCCTGGGCCGGCGCCAACTCGTCCCCGAAGGCGTCGTTGGCGGCGTGGGTGGCCGGCACGAGGCCGTGGTCCGCCGCATCGCTGCGACGCCTTCCGGCATCGAGCAGCTGGTAGCTGCCGGTGAAGGCGCCGCCGGGGGCGGGCATCGATTCGACGCGGTAGCTCACGCCGCGGTACTGTCCATCGCGTTGCATGCGGGTTCTCCCTGGTCTGCGGTGTTGCGAAAGCGGCAATTCCCACGCCCGGCGGGGCGGCACTATGTCGCGCCGATGAAGGACGCGCGCGCGATCCGGCGGACGGCACCGGTGTCATGACGGACGGTGTCCGACTCGGCTTTCCAGTTGTGACAACATCCACGCCTTCAGCCCTGATTTCGACTGCCGATCTTGGATGCCCTGCTCGCCCGCCTGACGTCGACCGTCCCCGTCGCCCGCAACCTGGAACAGCTGACCCGCCCGCTGCTGGACATGCTGGGCACGGTCACCGGCCTGGAGTCGACCTACCTCACCACCATCGACCTGCGCGCCGGGGAGCAGCACGTGCTGCTGGCCCGGAATGCCGGCACGATGACCATCCCCGAAGGCCTGACGGTCGCCTGGTCGGACACGCTGTGCAAGCGGGCGCTCGATGCCGGCCGCATGGCCACGAGCGACGTGGCGTCGTGCTGGGGCGACTCCGACGCCGCGCGTCAGCTGGGCATCCAGACCTACGTCAGCGCCCCGGTGCGCGACGACGGCGGCGAGCTGCTGGGCACGCTGTGCGCGGCCAGCGCGGAGCGCCGCTCGATCAGTCCCGAGGCGCAGTCGCTGCTGCGGCTGTTCTCGACGCTGGTGAGCCAGTTCCTGCAGCGCGAGCGGCTGGTGGCCGACCTGCGCGCGGCCAACGAGCAGCTGGCGACCTATGCGCTGACCGATGCATTGACCGGCTTGCCGAACCGCCGCGCGCTGTTCGACGAACTCCAGCGCGAACTGCAGCGCGCCGCACGCGACGGCACCTGCGTGCTGCTGGGTTGCATCGATCTCGACGGCTTCAAGTCGGTCAACGATCAACTGGGCCACCATCGCGGCGACCTGTTCCTGCGCGAGATCGCGCAACGCCTGTCGCTGGAACTGCGAGGCTCCGACATGCTGGCGCGCGTGGGCGGCGACGAGTTCGTCGTCGTCGGTCCGGGCGTGACCCTGGCCGGCCTGCCGCGCTCGCGGGGACCGCTGGTGGAACGCGACGAGCCGGCGCAGGCCGCGCGCACGCTCGAACAGCGCGCCGCGCTCGCGAGCGTCGGCCGCTTCGACCTGGACGGTCATGCGCTGCAATACGCGGGCGCGAGCGTCGGGGTGGTGGCGCTCGATCCGGCCGGGCTCAGCGTCGAGCAGGCGCTGCATCTGGCCGACCAGCGCATGTACGAGGTCAAGCGCGCGCGTCGCCGCACCGTCCTCATGCCGGCGATGCTGGCCCAGGCCGCCGACTGATCCGGCGGCGCCTGCTCAGCGCGGGCGCGCGAGCAGGAGTTTCTCGATCAGCAGGTCGACGTCCACCGGCTTGGCCAGGTGTTCGTCGAACCCGGCGGTGATCGCCGCGTCCCGGTCCTGCAGCGTGGCCAGCCCCGTCAGCGCCACGGCATACAGCGGGGTCGCGGTGCCGAGCGCGCGTTCCCGCGCGCGCAGCCGCCGCACCAGCGAATAACCATCGGCGCCGGGCATCGCCACGTCGCTGACCAGCGCCTGCGGCGGATGCTCGGACGCTGCCGCGACCTGCTCCCAGCCCTGCTCGACCGAGGCCGCGGCGCGCACTTCGGCGCCGGCCAGTTCCAGCAGGTGCCGCAGCGCGTCCAGCGCGTGCGGGTCGTCGTCGACCAGCAGCACGCGCAGGCCGCCGAGGTTGGCGTCGGCGCCGTGGCGCGGCGCCGTCTCGGGCGTGTCCGAGACCAACTCGACCGCCGGGAAGCGCACCGTCAGGCGCGTGCCGCGGCCTTCGCCGTCGCTGTGCGCCGTGACCGTGCCGCCGTGCGCCAGCACCAGGTGGCGCACGATCGACAGGCCCAGTCCGAGACCGCCGTACTCGCGGGTGCGGCTGATGTCGGCCTGCGTGAAACGGTCGAACAGGCGCGGCAGCAGTTCCACCGCGACGCCGATGCCGTTGTCCACGACGGCCAGTTCCACCGTCGGCCCGATGCGGCTCAGCGATACCGTGATCCGTCCGTCGCTCGGGGTGAACTTCAGCGCGTTGCCGACGAGGTTGGCCACGATCTGCTGCATCCGGCGCTGGTCGCCCTGGATGCGGTGCGGCTGCTGCAGGCCGGTGCTGCTCAGCGTCAGGCCCTTGGCCTCGGCCGCCGGCTGCAGGCTGTCGAGGACGGTGCGCACGCAGGCCGAGAGGTCGAGCGGGCGCATCTCCAGCGTCAGGTGGCCGGACGCGATCCGCGACACGTCCAGCAGGTCGTCGATCAGCTGCGCCTGCGCCTGGCAGTGCTTGAGGATGGTGGCGATGGCCCGCGTCGCGGTCGCCTCGCCGAGCGTGCCGCGTTCCTGCGACTGCTTCAGCACCGAGGCCCAGCCCGAGATCACGTTCAGCGGCGCGCGCAGCTCGTGCGAGACCATGCCGAGGAAGTCGTCCTTGGCGGTGTTGGCGCGCTCCGCGTCGTCGCGCGCATGCTGCGCCGATTCCAGCGCGCAGCGCAGCTCGTGGATGTCCTGGAAGGCGATCACCGCGCCATCGATGCGTTCGTCCGCCGTGCGGTACGCCCGCACGTTGATCAGCCACCAGCGGCCTTCGGTGTCCTGATGCTCGTGCTCCACCGGTGCCAGGCCTTGCACGGCGGCCTGCACCAGCTGTTCCAGCTGGCCGACGGCGAAGCGCGAGGTGACGTTCACCACCGGCTGCCCGATCGCCTGGCCCAGCGCCGCGGGATCGAGGCCGAAGAGCTGCGCCACCTGCGGCGACGCATGCCGCAGCCGCAGCTGACGATCCAGCACCACCACCGGCAGCGGGATGCCCTCGACCAGGTTGCTGAGGTCGTCGTTGGCCAGGTCCAGCTCGTCGTTGCGCGACTTGAGCTCCTCGTTCAGCGACAGCAGCTCCTGGTTGGCCGATTCGAGCTCCTGCTTCGCGCTCTGCAGCTCCTCGTTGGCGCTCTGCAGTTCCTCGTTGGTGCTGAGCATCTCCTCGTTGGCGGTGCGCAGCTCCTCGTTGGCCGATTCGAACTCGACGACCAGCGTGCGCAGCTGCGCCTGGGTCGCTTCCAGCTCGTCGGACAGGGTTGTGACGGTGCGTTCGAGCTCGTCGACGCGGGCGCGGGCGCCGCTGGGCGAGAACGGCGGCGTGGACAGCGCCGACGTCGCTTCGGCGACCGGTTCGTCGGGCTGCGGCGCGAGGGTGACGAGGAAATGCTGCAGCGCCTCGCCGGCTTCCAGCGGCAGGACTTCGAGCACGTAGCGCCGGTCGTTGAAGGCGACGCGTTCGCGGCGCACTGGTTGCCCGGTGCGCTTGGCCTCGACCAGCGCGGTGCGCACGGGCACGTTGAGCGCCGCGTTCAGCAGGCGCGGCAGCGCGAGCGTGGCCTCGCCGCTGGCTGGCGCGATGAAGGCGGAGACGTCGCCGCGGAACTGCACCACGTCGCCGCCCTGGCTGACGACGAATCCGGGCGGCACGTAGCGCGCGAGCGCGACGCGGTTGGCGGCCTCGCTGACCAGGTCCGGCGGCGGCGCCTGCGGCACGCGCGGCGCGTCGCCGTCGCTGACCCAGGGGCGCAGCGCGTCGATGGGGAACAGCGGCCGGTGGCGGCGCGAGTTCGGCAGCTTGCGGTACAGGTGCGGCGCGCCGGCGTGCTCGAAGCCGTCGGCGACGGACGCCGCCTCGGCGCGCCCCAGCAGCATGAAGCCGTCGTTGCGGCAGGCGTAGTGCAGCACCTCGAAGACATGCTGCTGCGCTTCCTTGCGGAGGTAGATCAGCATGTTGCGGCAGCTGATCAGACCCATGCCCGAGAACGGCGCATGCGTGAGCAGGTTGTGCCGCGCGAAGACGCACATCTCGCGCAGGTCCTTGGCCACGAGGTAGCCGCCGGATGTCGGCACGAAGGCGGTGTCGCGGAAGGGTTGCGGCACGTTCTCCAGCGCGGCGGCGCTGTAGCGGCCGGCGCGGGCGGTCTCGATCGAGGCCTCGTTCAGGTCGGTGCCGAAGATCTGCACGCGGCGGTTGATGCCCTCGGCGTTTATCGCCTCCTTGAGCAGCATCGCGATCGTGTAGACCTCCTCGCCGCTGGAGCAGGCCGGCACCCAGATGCGGATCGGATCGTGGCGCAGCGCCAGCAGCTTGGGCAGCACGACCTGGCGCAGCACGTTGACGAACTCCGCGTCGCGGAAGAACGCGGTGACGCCGATCAGCACGTCGTCGCGCAGCGCGGCCGCCTCGTAGGGATCGGTGCGCAGGAACTGCAGGTAGGCGCCGACGTCGCGGTCCTTCTGCAGCAGCACGCGGCGCAGGAAGCGGCGGCGCAGGTTGACGTCCTTGACGTAGCCGAGGTTGACGCCGGCCTTCTGCTGGACGATCGCCAGCGCGGTCTCCAGCGCGTCGACGTCCTGCGCCACGCCGGTGGAGCCGGGGAGGTCGCCCTCGTGGTGCGGTTGGCCGAAACGGCGCAGCAGCGCGGCGGCGATGTCGGCCGGCGGCAGGACCTCGTCGACCAGGCCGGTGTTGATCGCGGCGACGGGCATGCCGTCGTGCGCGGCGGTATTGGGCGCCTGCGCGATCACGAAGCCGCCGGTGGCCTTCAGGTCGAGGATGCCGGCCGCGCCGTCCTGTCCGGTGCCGGACAGGATGACCACCGCGCCGTCCTGGTCCGGGTCCTGCGCCTGGGAGGCGAGGAAGGCGTCGATCGGCAGGTGCAGGCCGGGCGTGCGGCGCGTGAGGCGGAAGTGGCCGTCCAGCGCCATCACGCCGCAGTTCTCCGGCAGTACGTAGACGCGGCCGTGATGGACCTTGGTGAGGTGCTCGAGGCGCTCGACCGGCAGCGCGGTGCGGTCCTGGAGGACCTCCGGCAGGCGGGTGACCTCGTTCGGGTCGAGATGGGTGATGACCAGGACCGCGAAGCCCGGTTCGTTCGGTAGCGCACCGAGCACGGTGCCGAGCGCATCGATGCTGCCCGCCGATCCGCCGAGCACCACCACCCGCAAGGGTTGTCGCTCCTCTGTGTCGTCCACCACCCGGGATCCCGTCGCATTGATTGGAAAACTGCGGCGCAGTCTACCCTTGTCGCATGGCCGGTCGCGCGCAAGGACTCTCGCCGCGCGGCGGGCGGTCGAAGGGATACTGCGGCGCGCTTGCCGCCACGCCACCACTTCCGCTTCCACTTCGCAGCCGCCGCCATGTCTCCGTCGACGTCCACCACGCCCTGGCAACACACGCACGTCTTCGACGAGGGCAATCCGCTTGCCGCCCGCAACACGCGCTGGGCCGTGCTGCTGACGGCGTTGATGATGGTGGCGGAGATCGCCGGCGGCTACGTCTTCAACTCGATGGCGCTGCTGGCCGACGGCTGGCACATGAGCTCGCACGCGGTGGCGCTGGGCGTGTCCCTGCTGGCCTATGGCGCCGCGCGGCGCTGGGCGAAGGACGGGCGCTTCGCCTTCGGCACCTGGAAGATCGAGATCCTCGGCGGCTACAGCAGCGCGCTGCTGCTGATCGGTGTCGCGGGGCTGATGCTGTGGCAGTCGGTCGAGCGCCTGGTCGCGCCGACGCCGATCCACTATGACGAGGCGATCGCGGTCGCGGCGGTCGGCCTTCTGGTGAACCTCGCCTGCGCATGGCTGCTGCGCGGCGAGCACCACCATCAGGGGCATGACCACGGCCACGGCCACGGCCACGGCCACGGCCATGGGACCGGACACGACCACGGTCACGGACATTCGCACGATCGCGACGGCGGGCATGGACATGACGGTCATGGTCACGACGACCTGAACCTCCGCGCCGCCTACCTGCATGTGCTGGCCGATGCGGCGACCTCGGTGCTGGCGATCGTGGCGCTGCTGGGCGGCCGGCTGTGGGGCGCGGACTGGCTCGACCCCGTGATGGGGATCGCTGGCGCGGTGCTGGTGGCCGCGTGGGCGCGCGGGCTGCTGCGCGACACCGGCCGCGTGCTGCTGGACGCGGAGATGGACGCGCCGGTCGTCGAGGAGATCCGCGAGGTCATCACCGCCGCGCCGTGGCCCGCGGCGATCGCCGACCTGCATGTGTGGCGCGTCGGACGCGCGCAGTACGCCTGCATCGTCTCGCTGGTCACCGACAGCCCCGAGGCCCGACCGGACGAGGTGCGGCGGATGCTCTCCATCCACGAGGAACTTGTTCACGTCACCGTCGAGATCAACCGCCCCGACCGGGCGACTGTCTGATCCGCGCCGCGGACCTCGGCGGAGGCCCTGCGGCGCGCCGCCACAATCGCGGCCCATGAAAACCAACTACCTCTTTGCCGCCATCCTGGTCAGCAGCCTGATCGGCGCCTTCGTGGCCAACCGTTCGATGAAGACCGCCTGCGCGGTGGTCTCTGGCGCGATCGCGCTGTATGCCTTGCTGCGTCAGGTGATCTGATCAGTTCCATCAGATCGAAATGATCGATCTGATGAGGGAGCCACGCAGTCTTGCGTCGCCGACCGCCTGACTGTCCGACGCGGCCTTCCGTCACACCCCTCCGACATCCCCCTAGTTCACCCTATGGTGGGATGGCACTTGGGCCGACCCCCGCTGATAGTGGGAACTCGTCAGGAGAGGACCATGCGACAACGATTCGCGCCATCCGCCGGAGAACCCGGCAACCCCTTCAGTTCGGCCATGCAGCGCATCCTGCGGCAGACGGAGGTGTTGCTGCAGCGGCGTATCCCGTTCAGCCCGTCGGGCTGGCCCATCGAGGACCCGCCCGCGCTGGAGGGCCTCGAGGTTACCGAGTCCACCTGGGACGAATGGACCGAAGCGATGGCGCTCCAGAGCCGGGGCGCGTGACTCGCGCGTTGATCGCCCGGGCCGGTGCCGCGCCCGCGCGAACTTGAGCCGGCAAAGCGGCGGAGACCTCCACCAGTCCTGATCCCTCGGTGACGCAGTTCACCGAGTCCGCGACGACCGCCGCGTTCGTCGCGCTCATCGCGGCATGGCGGACACCGGTCGCGGCGAAGAATCCGTTCACCCCAACGAACGAGAGCGCTTCGCCATGCACGTCAAGTCCAACGCTTCTTCGTCGCCGACGGCGCACGTCGGTGCCCCGGCCTCCGCAGGCCCGGCCAAGGCCGCCAAGAACGGCGCGCCCGATTTCACCCGGATGCTGAACGACGCGAAGGCCGGCGCACCGGCCTCCGCGGCGACGGCGCCGATGGCCGCCGCGCCGGCCGCCGCCGTCGGGGCATCCAGCCCCACGCCCGCCACGCTGTCGCTCGACACGGCCTCGCTGGCCGCGCGCGGCTGATCGTCGCCGGGAGTTCCCCTTGAGCAGCGTGCCCCTCCTGTCCAGCCTGGTCGCCCTGGCGACGTCCTCCGACGGCGCGCACGAGGGCGGCCGAGCCGCCTCGTCGGGCGGGTCCTCGGGATCCTCGCGGGGCAGCGGTCCCAGCCTGACGCTCGGGCCCGTGCTCGGCGTGACGGCCACCATCAGCGCCAAGGGCCTGCAGGCGCTGGCGAGCGACGCGGTCGATGCCGTCGAGACGGTCGCCGACGTCGTCACCGGCACGGTCGGCGATGTCGCCGGCGGCGTCGGCAACGTGCTCGGCAATGTCGTCGGCTACGGCGTGATGGCCGCGCTGGGCGGCGGCGCGGTGCTCGACGAACTGGCGTGAGGGTCAGGCCATGCGCATTCGACCGGCCCCCGCGCTGCGCGTTCCCGTCGGGTTGCTCGGAGGGCTCGGGTGGCTCGGCCTGATCGGGACGATGGGGCTAGTCGGCTGTGCCGTGCTGAGCCCGCTTCCCGCGTGGGAGATGGTCAAGGGCGCCGGCACGGCGACCTCGACCGCGCTCGCGACCGCCGCGCCGGCCAAGGCCAGCAACACCGTCCATCACGGCGACGCGCCGGTGCGCACGCTGTGCATCGAGTTCAACCGCAACGCGCCGCTGGAGGACCTGGTCCCGGCGATGCAGGCGGAGCTGAAGGGGCAGGGCGTGGACAGCCGCGTCTACGAGCCCGGCACGGGCCTGCAGCAATGCGGCGTGTGGCTGCGCTACGTCGCGACGATCGAATGGGGCGTGCCGCCGATGGCCAGCGGCTACCGCGCCAACCTCAGCGCCGCGTCGCTGAGCCTGCACCGGTCCGACGGGACGCTGCTGTCGACCAGCAGCTACGTCGCCGAGGAGAACTTCGGCCTGGCCCGCTGGGCCGGGACGCGCAACAAGATCGCGCCGGTCGTGAAGGCGCTGATCACCGGTTTCCAGAGTTGAGGGGGAGGGATGTGATGTCGAAGAACAAGTCCCGTGGTGCGATCGGCGCGTCCACGTTGCCGCTCGCGGCCGTCGTGCTGGGGATGTTCGGCGGATGCGCCGGCACGCCGCCGACGGTGGCCGGTCCGATGATGGTCACGCCGCCGCAGGCGCCGATGTACATCGAGCGGCCGAGCAACGGCGCGATCTACCAGCCGAGCATGTCGCCGACCTCGCTGTTCTCGAGCGAGAAGCGTCCGAGCGCCATCGGCGACACCCTGAAGGTGGACATCCAGGAGACGCTGAAGGCCAGCCAGAAGCAGACGACGGACACGACCCGAGACAACAAGCTCGCGGTCCACGGGCCCGGCGGCCAGAGCAAGATCGGCGCGGTGGAGCGGCTGCTCAACATCGACGCGACGGCCGCGGGCAGCGATTCCTTCAAGGGCTCGGGCACGACGGAAACGGACAACAGCTTCACCACCACGGTGGCGGTGAGCGTCATCAACGTGCTGCCCAACGGCAACCTGCTGGTGGCGGGCGAACGCAACGTCGGCCTGAACAAGGGCGTGAACACGCTGCGCTTCTCGGGGATCGTGAATCCGCGCGACATCCGCCCGGGCAACCTGGTCTCGTCGCGCGACGTCGTGAACGCCAGCCTGGAGAGCGTGGCGCAGGGCGACGTGTCGGAGGCGTCGTCGCGCAGCTGGCTGCAGCGCGTGCTGGCAAGGAGCCT
The DNA here is from genome assembly GCF_050632145.1 of Roseateles chitinivorans. Classification (GTDB taxonomy): domain Bacteria; phylum Pseudomonadota; class Gammaproteobacteria; order Burkholderiales; family Burkholderiaceae_C; genus Roseateles; species Roseateles chitinivorans_B. The sequence goes on along the minus strand of NZ_CP192577.1, from coordinate 714,451 downwards.
GTCCATCTGGTGACGCGCTGATCGCCGCACGGTCAACCCGCAAAGCGGGCCGACGCCACGGGCCTTATCGACCGATCGAGGTCGGCGGTCCGCTTCTATAACCCACGATTCGCCGCAATGGCTTTCGCGACAGGTCCGCATCAGGGGCGGAGGGCGGAGCCTTGTCCGGCGGACTTCATGCAGAACACACCATGAGCACGAGAGGGACGCGGACGCCGACGCACGACGGCGCACCGGACACGACGAGCGACGACTGGCTGGCCGACGGCCAGATCCGGACGTACCGGCGTGGCCAGAAGATCATCGAGGCCGGCACGCCGCTGGCCGAATGGATCGCGATCAGCGGCGGGGCGGCCTTCCTCGCGGCCAAGGTCGCGGCGGACACGCGGGTGGCCGTGGCGGCGCTGTGGCTGGGCGACGTGATCGGGGCGGACTCGCCGCTGGGCAAGCTGGCGGCGCGCTACGACGTGACGGCGCTGGTCGACGTCACGACGATCCACATCCCGATGCCGCGGATGAAGGACACGAAGGCGCCGGAGCGCGACGCGGCGACGGGCGAGCTGTACGCGGCGACCGCGTCGCGGCTGCAGGACCAGATCACGATGCGGCTGGCGGGCAACGGCTTCCAGCGGCTCATCAGCGTGCTGGCGACCTTGGCGGCCGCGCTGAGCAGCTCGCAGCGCGCCGGCATGGTGGGCAACAGCCTGGCGCTGCCGGTGTCGCAGGCCTGCATCGGGCAGCTCTCGGGGCTGTCGCGCCGGCAGACGTGGATCTACCTGGGGCAGTTGGCCGAACGCGGCTGGAGCCGCACCTCGCGCACCAAGGTCACGCTCGAGGGCCTGAACGCCTGGCTGAGCCTGATGCACGAGGTCGAATCGCGCGGGCTCGACTGCATCGGGACGGTGGATCAGTGCGACATGACCTTGTCGCAACTCGCCAGCGCAAGGACGTCGCTGAAGTGATCACCAAGCCGGGGGTCAGTTCTTTCCGAAGCTGATCTCCGCCGCCTTCTTCGCCTCCATCTTCGGCCCGAAGCTGTTGAGGTTGCGCAGGATCAGCGTGTGGTGGTCGATGATCTGCGGCGCCGTGAGGTCGCCGTAGGCGATCGTCGTGTGGCCGTCCTCGACCAGCGTGACGTCGTAGCCCGAGCTCAGCGCGCGGCGCGTCGACGTGTCGACGCAGAAGTCGCTCTGCGCGCCGCAGATGACCAGGTGCGTCACGCCGACCCCCTTCAGCACCGCGTCCAGGTCGGTCTTGTGGAAGGAGTCCGGCGAGGTCTTGAACACGCGCCGGTCGTCCGGCCGGACGTGCAGGCGGTCGTCGATCTGCCAGCCCTCGCTGCCGTGACGAAGCGGCTCGTAGCCGTCCTCCTCGTGCTGGACGAAGACCACGGGCGTGCCGGTGTCCCGCGCCTGGGCGATCAGGCCGTTGAGGCGGCCGATCACGGCGTCGACCTCGTGGCAGGCGTACTCGCCCACGCAGAGCGCGCGTTGCAGATCGATGATGAGCAGGGCAGTGGTCATGGCATCCGGCCGTTGGCGATGAACAATGCCGGCCAGCATAGCCGGCAGGCCACCGTCCACGCCGATCGTCATGTCCTCCGACCTTGTCCCCGCTTTGCGGTGCCGGTCCGCCTTGGCGAGCCCGGGCCTGCGCAGGCGACGCCTCAGAACTTGTAGTTCAACACCACCCGCATCGCGCGGTTGTCGCCGCGGATGTTGTTGGGCTTGTCCAGGTTGAGGTTGTCGCCGCCCAGCCGGTTGGGCGTCGCCCCGGACTGCGGCGCGTTGCCGATCCAGTCGTCGAAGCCGCCGTAGTTGTCGGCGCCGAGCACGTTCAGCACGTCCAGTCGCAACGCCACCTGGTGGATGCCGTACTTGAAGGCCTTGCCGATGCTGATGTCGACCTGCCGGAAGCTCGGCGAGTCGCCCTCGACCAGGAAACACTGCGGCGTGCCGCCGATGCAGTTCGTCAGGCGCCTCGGGAAGCCGCTCGCATACGTGCCCTTGGCCGAGAAGGTCAGCCCCCACGGCAGCAGCTTGTCCGTCATGAACGCGCCGACCAGCCGGTGCCGGTCCACCAGCGTGCTCGGATTCCAGCCGCGACCCGCGCGGCCGTAGGTCCAGTCGAAGGTGTCGTTGCTCCACTGGAGGTTGGTCGTCTTCGCGTCGCTGTAGGTGTAGGCCAGCGTCGCCGTCCAGCCCGAGGATTCGGTGTACGGCTTCTCCGCCTTCACGAACACGGAGTCCGTCCGCGTGCGGCCGATCGAATCGCCCAGCACCACCTGCCCGAAGCCGTTCGGACCGCCCCACAGCGGGTCGATGGATGACTGCTGCGCGAAGCCGCCGTTGGCGTCGCGGTTGCCGCTGAACCAGACGAACTGGTTCTTCGCCTCGACGCGGCTGAGCGCGATCTCGCCGTTCCATGTCTTCGTGAGCGCCTGACGCAGCCCGATGCTGAACTGGTCCGCGTAAGGCATCTTCAGATCGTTGCGGACCAGCCAGATCTCGCCGCCGGGCGACTGGTTCTTCTGCGCCTCGTCGAGCGCGTGGTTGGCCATCGTGCGGTCGTAGCTGCGGCCGTAGCCGCCGAAGACCACCGTGTTCCGGTTGCCGAAGACGTCGTAGGAGAACCCGACGCGCGGTGCGATCGCGTTCTTGAACGCCTTGCGGGAGTTGCCGCTGCTGATGTACTGCGACACGTCGATGCCGCCCTTGGCCAGCGACTGCGCATAGGTCTGGCCCGCCGGCGGCGTGATGCCGTAGCGCTCGACGTCCGGCGCCAGCAGCGCCGCGATGCGGTCGGCCGGCGTGGCGTACGCGTTGTTGAGCATGTTGTCCTCGTAGTCCCATCGGACGCCGAGGTTGAGCTCGAACTTGTTCGTGACGCTCCAGTCATCCTGGAGGTACAGCCCCCACTGCTTGTTCTTGAAGCTGGCACCCGAAGCCGCCGCCGCGCGCCGGATGTTGCACTGCGCGCTGGTGCTGCCGTTGTTGGAGACGTTGGTGCCCAGGCAGTTGCTGCCGTCCCAGTAGGGCAGGCCGGTGACGTTGTCGATCAGCACCTCGACCGCGTCGACCGAGTTGGCCGTGCCGCTGAGGTCGTAGCGCATGTCCTTGAACTTGACGCCGCCCTTGATCACGTGACCGTCGAAGCCGGTGTAGGTCAGCTCTTCCGACAGGAAGGTGCCGCGCTGCTTGCGCCGCTGCGCATCCGGCGAGCCGCCGTCCAGGATCACGTCCTGCGAGGACGTGAGCACCTGCGGCGACGCTGTCGACACCTTGTAGCGGACCAGCGGCGTGTCCGACGCCGACTTCGGATTCCAGAGGTAGTCCTCGTAGCCGATGCGGGCCTCGCTGAGCCAGTCGTCGCGCGACCATTCGTGCTTCAGGTCGATGCGTGTCTCGTCGTTGCGGCGCTCCTTGTCGTTGCCGGGCAGCGAGAGGTTACGGTCCTCGGCGATGCGGTCGGTCTCGCGCCGCAGCCGCGCGCTGAGGGTCAGGCGATGCTCGTCGTTGAGCTGCGCGTCGAGCTTGCCGAAGAACAGGTCCTCGTGGAACGGATCGACCTGGCTGCCGCGCCGCGCCAGCAGCTCCGGCACGATGCCGGCGTTGGGCAGCTTCTCGAAGTTCTGGCCGGCGATCTGGCGGGAGTCCTCGATGCGCTTCGCGTCGTACGCGACGAAGAAGTGCAGCTTGTCCTTGACGATCGGACCGCCGACGCTGCCGCCGTATTCGTACTTCTCGGACGATGGGCGCGGGATGCCCTGCGCCTCGCGGTCCTTCTCGAGCGAGTTCATGGCCCGCCAGTTGGTGCCCGTGCGGTCGCCGTAGAGCTCGCCGTGGAACTCGTTGGTGCCGGACTTCGTCACCGCCGTGATCGCGGCGCTGCTGACCTGGTCGAACTCGGCCTTGTAGTTCTGCGTCAGCACCTTGTATTCGGAGATCGCCGACTGCGGGAACGGGTTGCCGCGCGTGTCCGACTGGCCGCTGACGCCCCCGCGCAGGATGTTGTTCTTCTGGCCCACGCCGTCGATGAAGACGTTCAGGTGGTCGAAGTCCTGTCCGCCCGACTGCACGCGGCTCAGGCCGCTCGAATCGGTCGAGAACGCGACACCGGGGGCGAGGTCCGCCGCGCTGAGGAAATTGCGCGTGTTCTGCGGCAGCGCTTCGATCATGCGCTGCGACACGACCGTGCCGAGCTGCGAGTCCTTGACGCCTTGCCGGCTCGCGTTGCCTTCGACGGTCACGGTGCCGAGCTGGATGGCATCCGGTGTCTCCGCCACGGGTGCGGCGCCCAGGTCGAGCGCGGCGCTCTCGCCGACGGACAGCGTGATGCGTTCGGTCCTGATCGGTTTGCCGTCGGCCGCGGCGACGCTCACGACGTACTCGCCCGGCGCCAGGCCGATCAGCGCGTAGCGTCCGTCGGCGCGGGTACTTGTGCGGTAGCGGGCGCCGTTGGCGCTGTTGGTGGCGGTGATGGACAGTCCGCCCGGCTGGACGCCGGCCGGCGCCGTGACGAGACCGCGCACGGTCGCCCGGCTCACCTGGGCCTGGGCGGACGTGGCAACGCCCGCGGCAAGCGCGACGGCGACCGCCAGCGCGAGCGCGGACCGGGTGGAGGAGGGGAAGGTGGGGTGACGGGAGGAGGCGGTCGTCAGCCGCGGACGCAGGGCAGTCATCGACCGCGCGTCAGGTGGACGGGCCGGCCTTGGCGCGGCGCATCTGCTCCGCGAAGACCTGTTCCATCGCCTTCTTTTCAGGCAGCACGTACACGATGCCACCGCGCTTGCCGAAGGTCGGCCAGAGCGTCTGCTCGAAGAATTTCACCGGCATGTTGATGCAGCCGAAGCTGATGCGGTTGTCCTTGGGCGTCGGCGAGGCGAGCCGCTCCAGTCGACGCTCCGCGGGGTTGGTCGGGCGCACGCGGTGCATGGACACGGCGGCGTCGTAGTCGACCCAGAGCACGTCCTCGTGCCCGGCGTTCTTGCCGGGCTGCGCGACGAAGCGGCCAGCCGGCGTCGTGCGCTCGGACGGCTTCACCTCGGCGATCGGCCGCAGGCCGATGCCCGCGACGCTGTCGTCGCCGGCGGCATAACCCAGCAGCACCGGCGTGGTCGCCTGGAGCTTGCCTTCGGGGCTGAAGACCAGCACCTGGGCCTGGCGCTTGTCGAGGATCGCGAACGGGCGACCGTTGTGATCCCAGCCCGCCATCACCCATTGGGCGAGCTGGCGGGCCTGCTTGGAAACCTTGGTCTTGCCGAAGTCGGCCGTGCCGGTCCGCAACACTGGCGCGGGGGCGTGGACGACCGGCTGGACCGGTGCGGAAGGGGTGTGTCGGGCCACGACGGGCGGAGCCGGTCGCAGGTGCTTCATCAGGAAGGTCGCCGCCGGCCAGGCCAGCAGCGCGCCGGCCAGACCCAGCGCCAGTCCCTGCGCCGCCCATCCTGCGCGTTCCCGCAGGTGCTCAGGGATCCGTCCCGGAACCGACCACGAGGGCGGCTTCGGTGGCGGCGGATCACTGAAGAAGTACCCGCTGGAGGCGCGCAGCATGGTGGGCTTTCAGGGAGAGGCTAGGGCCGGGCGTGGCGGTGCGGCATCACCGATCAGTTGCGGTCGGCGCGGGGAGCCGGCGTGCCGGCGCTGGTCGGTTCGGCCGGCAGCGGGTCTTGCGTGGCCGGCTGCTGGTTCTGCCACTGGTCGGTGGACGAGGGCTGGGTCTGCTGCGACTGCGCTTCAGGCGTGGTCTGTTCCTGCTGCGTGGTGGCCTGGTTCGACTGGTCGGCCGGCGTCATGCTCTGGTCGGCGGGCGCCTGCTGTTCAGTCTGGGTGGCGGGGTACTGTTCCTGGGTCGCCTGCGTCTGGGTCGACTCGGTCGAGTTTTCGACCTGCGCATACGCCAGACCCAGCACGCTGGCGAAGGCGGTCAGGGCAACGGCACCGGTCACGAGGGATTTGGTCGCGTTCATTAGGTCTCTCCTTTGGGCTTGAGGGGCCGATCGGTGGAGATCGGTTAGGACCAACTTTGGACCGTGGACGGGGAGTCGAACGTGGGTTGAGGTCGCGAGGGTTTGTAGGACAAACGGCAGGTTTCAACCCGATACATCCACGTGTTCATCGGGGCAAACGGCGATCCCTCGCCCAAGAAAAACCGGACGGCCCTGGGGGCGGTCCGGTGAAGAAGGCGCTGATGGACGCCTTCGGAGACAGGAAACCTCCGAACAATAGGCATTCACCCCGATCGCATAAATGCTGCGCCGCGCAACGCACCGTTGTGGGGGCCTCAACAATCGTCCCTGGTGCCCGCGCCTCCCCGTACTTCCTGGCGGTGTCACCTGCGTCAGGGGTGTTGTGCGCTCATCGCCCAAATGATCCACGCCACATTCGGTTACCGCTAGGCCTTGCATAGACGCCGGCTGTCGGTTTCGTGCGATAGATGTCCGCTCGCTATGTGTGGTTGTCAATGGATGTCAATGACTTGCGTCAAGATCGCGCCGCCGCGAGCGTTCTGCCCCAACTTTTTCAGCCCGTCACCAGAAACTGTTTTCGTAACGGGTTCTTGATGCCGAAAGGGACGGGGACGTCGGAACACGGGACGCGGCCGAACGGTGCCGTTTGAGGGTTCGTTGCCGTTCGTCATCAGCGGGCCGCGTCGCGGCCGCCTTTCTTTTGTGTTTGAGGAGGACCCATGTCTACTGTGCTGACCGATCAGGGCGGCGGATCCGCCGGCTCGAGCTGGCTGGACAAGGAGCGCACCATCGCCGCTCCCGGTTTCAACCGCTGGCTGGTGCCGCCGAGCGCGCTCGCCATCCACCTGTGCATCGGGATGGCCTACGGCTTCTCGGTGTTCTGGCTGCCGCTGTCCAAGATGCTGCAGACCGCCGGCACCGGCGCCGCATGCGGCAAGGACGTGGGCTTCCTGGCTCAGCTGTTCACCACCGGCTGCGACTGGACGGTGCTGACGCTGGGCACCATCTACATGCTGTTCTTCCTGTTCCTGGGCTGCTCCGCGGCCATCTGGGGCGGTTGGCTGGAACGCGCCGGTCCCCGCAAGGCCGGTCTGGTCTCGGCCGTGTGCTGGTGCGGCGGCATGCTGATCTCCGCCTTCGGCATCCACACCCACCAGTTCTGGCTGATGGTGCTGGGCTCCGGCGTCATCGGCGGCATCGGCCTGGGCCTGGGCTACATCTCGCCCGTGTCGACGCTGATCAAGTGGTTCCCTGACCGTCGCGGCATGGCCACCGGCATGGCCATCATGGGCTTCGGCGGCGGCGCGATGATCGGTTCGCCGCTGGCCGTCGAGCTGATGAAGCACTTCGCCACCCCGACCGACGCCGGCGTGATGCAGACCTTCGTCGTGATGGCGGTGGTGTACTTCGTGTTCATGGTCGCCGGAGCGCTGGGCTACCGCGTACCGCCGACCGGCTGGAAGCCGGAAGGCTGGACCCCGCCGGCCGTCCAGGCCAGCAACACCATGATCACGCAGCGCCACGTGCACGTGAAGAAGGTCTGGGGCATCCCGCAGTTCTGGCTGGTGTGGATCGTGCTGTGCATGAACGTGACCGCCGGCATCGGCGTGATCGGCATGGCCAGCCCGATGCTGCAGGAGATCTTCGGCGGCTCGCTGATCGGCGTCGAAGCCAAGTTCGCCGAGCTGGACAAGACCCAGCTGGCCGCGATCGCCGGCATCGCCGGCGGCTTCACCGCGCTGCTGAGCCTGTTCAACATCGGTGGACGTTTCGTCTGGGCCTCGCTGTCCGACAAGCTCGGTCGCAAGCTGACCTACACGGTGTTCTTCGTGCTGGGCGGCCTGCTGTACGCCAGCCTGCCGAGCAGCGCCGCGGCGGGCCACAAGCTGGCCTTCGTGGCGGCGGTGTGCGTGATCCTGTCGATGTACGGCGGCGGCTTCGCCACCGTGCCGGCCTACCTGGGCGACCTGTTCGGCACCCAGTTCGTCGGCGCCATCCACGGCCGCCTGCTGACCGCCTGGGCCACCGCCGGCATCCTGGGCCCGTTCATCGTGAACGGCATGCGCGACTACCAGCTGGGCCTGGGCATCCCGCGCGAGCAGGTCTACAACCAGACGATGTACATCCTGGTGGGCATGCTGGTCATCGGCCTGATCGCCAACCTGGTCATCCGTCCGGTCGCCGACAAGCACTTCATGACCGACGCCGAACTGGCCGTCGAGAAGAAGCTGGCCCATGAGAAGGCCGCCGCCGCCGAAGTGGGCAGCGGCCCGGGCGCCGGCCGCGCCACGCCGACCTTCCTGGTCGCGCTGGCCTGGCTGGCCGTGGGCATCCCGCTGGCCTGGGGCATCTACCGCACGTTGCTGAGCGCGTCGAAGTTCTTCAGCTGAGCTTGCGCGCAAGACCCGCCGGCAGCGCGCAAGCGTCTGACCGGCTAGCATGACCCTCGCCCCGGCGGCCGTCCACGACGACCACGGGGCGACTCTGTTTCAAGACCTCGCGTTGGGCGAGGGGCGGACAGGGCACAACGATTTTTGGAGGACTCGATGAGCGAGCAGAAGATCCACTTCTACAAGGGCCCGGCGGGCGGTTGGGGCGCACTGAAGAGCGTTGCCAAGCACCTGCAGGCGCAGGGCGTCGCGGTGAAGGGGGCCAAGACGCTGCTGTCGGCCAACCAGCCGGACGGCTTCGACTGCCCCGGCTGCGCCTGGCCCGACCGGGATCACCGCTCGACCTTCGAGTTCTGCGAGAACGGCGCCAAGGCGATCGCCGCCGAGGCGACCGCGCACCGCGCCACGGCCAGCGTGCTGGGCGGACACACCGTCAGCGAGCTGGCCGAGTGGTCCGACTTCGACCTCGAGAACATGGGGCGCATCACCGAGCCGCTGGTCTACGACCGCGCCACGGACCGCTACACGCCGATCGCCTGGGACGACGCCTTCGAGCTGATCGCCGCGCGCTTGAACGCGCTGAAGGATCCCAACGAGGCGATGTTCTACACCTCGGGCCGCGCCAGCAACGAGGCCGCGTTCCTGTACCAGCTGTTCGTGCGCGAGTTCGGCACCAACAACTTCCCCGACTGCTCGAACATGTGTCACGAGCCCAGCGGCCAGGGCCTGAAGCCGACCATCGGCATCGGCAAGGGCACGGTGACGCTGCACGACTTCGAGAAGGCGGACGCAATTTTCATCTTCGGCCAGAACCCGGGCACCAACCACCCGCGCATGCTGGGCGAGCTGCGCGAAGCCTCCAAGCGCGGCTGCAAGATCGTCAGCTTCAACCCGCTGCGCGAGCGCGGCCTGGAGCGCTTCGCCGACCCGCAGGACAAGATGGAGATGGCGACGCTGGGCAGCACGCCCATCTCGACCAACTACTTCCAGCTGCGCATCGGCGGCGACATGGCCGTCATGAAGGCGCTGTGCAAGCGCGTCTTCGAGCTGGACGACGCGGCGGTCGCCGCCGGCGGCGAGCGCGTGCTGGACCTGGGCTTCATCGCCGAGCACACCAACGGCTTCGAGGACTTCGAAGCCAGCATCCGCGCCGAGACCTGGGAAGCGCTGGAGGCCGAATCCGGCCTGTCGCAGGAGCAGCTGTGCGCTGCCGGCGACCTGTACGCGCAGGCCAAGCGCGTGATCATCTGCTGGGGCATGGGCATCACCCAGCACCAGCACTCGGTCGCGACGATCCAGCACATCGCCGCGCTGCTGATGCTGCGCGGCAACCTGGGCCGCGAAGGCGCGGGCGCCTGCCCGGTGCGCGGCCACTCCAACGTGCAGGGCGACCGCACGATGGGCATCTACGAGAAGCCGCCCAAGTCTCTGCTGGACCGCTTGGGCCAGGTGTTCGGCTTCGAGCCGCCGCGCGAGAACGGCTACGGCACCGTCGAGGCCATCCAGGCGATGCTCGACGGCAAGGGCAAGGTGTTCTTCGCACTGGGCGGCAACTTCGCCTCGGCGACGCCCGACACCATCGCGACCTGGAAGGCGCTGCGCAACACCGACCTGACCGTCCACGTGACGACCAAGTTCAACCGCAGCCACACCATCCACGGCAAGGAGGCGCTGGTGCTGCCGTGCCTGGGCCGCACCGAGATCGACATGCAGGCCGCCGGCCCGCAGGGCGTGACCGTCGAGGACTCGATGAGCATGGTGCACATCTCCAGCGGCATGAACGCGCCGGCGTCGGAGCACCTGCTGTCCGAGCCGATGATCGTGGCGCGCCTCGCGGCCGCGACCTTGAAGGGCCGCTCGAAGACGCCGTGGCTGTGGCTGGTGGAGGACTACTCGCGCATCCGCGACAAGATCGAGGAGGTCTTCGACGACTTCGCGGGCTTCAACGAGAAGATCAAGACCCCGGGCGGCTTCCGGCTGCGCAACACCGCGTCGGAGCGTGTCTGGAACACGCCGACCGGCAAGGCCAACTTCATCACCTACCAGCTGCCGACGGACACGCCGCTGCATCAGGCGCGCGCGCGGATGCGCGACCAGAAGACGGTGGTGTTCAACCTGGCGACGGTGCGATCGCACGACCAGTACAACACGACGATCTACGGCATGGACGACCGCTACCGCGGCGTCTGGGGCCATCGCCGCGTGGTGTTCATCCACAAGGACGACCTGCGCGAGATCGGCATGAAGGCCGGCCAGTGGGTCGACATCACCAGCGTCTACAGCGACGGCGACACGCGTCGCGCCGAGAAGTTCGTGCTGATCGAGTACGACATCCCGCGCGGCTGCCTGGCAAGCTACTTCCCGGAGACCAATTCGCTGGTGCCGTTGAGCAGCGTGTCCATCGGCGCGGGGACGCCGACGTCCAAGTCCATTCCCGTGGTGCTGACGCTGCGCGAGCAGGACGCGCCGCTGCCGCAGGACCAGGCCCGCTCGGTGGCCGGGGTGGCCGCCTGAGGCACGCCGGATGAACCGCGCCGACGCGCCTGCCGCCGACGTCCGCGACGCGCCTGACCGTGGGGTCGGGGAGGCAGTCGAGGACGACGGCGACATGGCCGCGCAGGCGCGTTTCGCCCTGGAGACGCTGGCGGAGCTGGACGGCGGCAACGGCGTCTCGCTGCCGCGGCTGGCCAAGCGCACCGGCCTGCGCGTCAGCGTGCTGCTGCGGCTCTACACGCTGATGAGCGACGCGCGCGTCGGAGACGCGCAGGGACCCGGGTGGGTGCGCCTGCACGTGGATGAAGATGGCCGCTGGATCGCGCGCATCACGCCGGCGGGTCGCGGCGACAGCGCCGACGACGGGCCGGCACAGACCACGACATGAGCGGCATCCCGAGCACGTCCATGAGCGCTTCCCTGGGTCACACCATCAACGGCGCCGACAGCGACGCTGTGGGCGACGCGTGCGCATTGCCCGACGATGACGACGCGCCGCTGCCTTCCGCGCTGGTCGCGGTGCGGCCGGAGCGGCTCGGCGCCACGCGCGCGGCGGACGAGGAGTTCGTCGCCGAGGAGGTGCCGATCGCGCTCGAATACAACGGGCTCTCGCACGCCGTGATGCTGGCGACGCCGCTGGACCTGGAGGATTTCGCGCTCGGCTTCTCGCTGACCGAAGGACTGCTGGGGTCGCCGGCCGATCTGCTCGACGTGGAAGTGCGCGCGCGGCCCAATGGCGTCGCGCTGCAGTTGCGCGTCACGGCGCGTTGTGAATCGCTGCTGAAGGAGCGTCGCCGCAGCATGGCGGGCCGCACCGGCTGCGGCCTCTGCGGCACGGACAACCTCGATCAGGTCTTCCGCGTGCCGGGTCGACCGGTGCCGCCGTTGCCCGCAGGGCTCGCCGACGCTGCCACCCTCGTGCCGGCGCTGTCGCGCGCGATGCGCGAGCTCGCCGCAGCGCAGCCGCTGCAACAACGCACCGGTGGCATCCACGCAGCCGCCTGGTGTCGCCCGGACGGCGAAGTGGTCCTTGCGCGCGAGGACGTCGGCCGCCACAACGCACTCGACAAGCTGATCGGCGCCATGGCCAAGGCCGGCATCGACGCCTCGCAAGGCTTCGCCGCCGTCACCAGCCGGGCGAGCTTCGAGATGGTCCAGAAAGCCGCCATCGCTGGCATGCCGATGCTCGCCGCCGTGAGTGCGCCCACGCACCTGGCGATCCGCACGGCGCAGTCATGCGGACTGAGGCTCGCAGGATTCGTCCGCGACGGCCGAGCGACGCTCTACGCCTGAAGCATCCGGACGACCGCCCACCTGCGTCGTTCAGGGCGCTGGCCGCCATTGCAGGGGGCCACAGGCGGCAAGCGCCTGAACCCCCAGCAATGCCGTCCACCACCGCCGTCGTACTCCCCAGGTTTTGCGACCGAGGACCTCGGGGCTTGCGGTCACGGACTTCAGAACTTGCAGCCCATGCCGAGCTGCGCGGTGATGTCGATCTGCGACGAGCCGTCCCCCTTGCGACTGAGCTTCGACGGCATGCGGAATCGCGCGGCACATTCCGTGGCATCGAGGCCGAGACCGCGCAGCATCTGCTTCGGCCCCGACATGCCGATGCTCACCGCATGGTGCGCACGCCTGGGCGGCGGACCGATGGGCGCGCCCTCGCGCGGAAGCTCGACGACCTGGATGTCGAGACCGCGGCTCAGCATCACGTTGGATCGCGCGCCGTCGACACCGGCCGCCGGCGACGTCTGGAGTCGCGCCCGCAACGCGGCGAGCGACGCCTGCAGCGCCAGCGGCCGTCGGGCCGGTTCGTTGGACTCGGCCGGCGCGACCGCTTCCAGCGTCATCGCTGGCGTCACCGCCGGCGCCGATGCCGGAGGTGCCGGATCCGCGGCCGACGGCGCCGCCGCGGCAACGCCCGCGATCCCGAACGTCGCGGCCACGCCGACGATCCTTCGCCAACTCCTCCTTGAGGGGTGTCCCATGTGGTCCTCCGAACTCCAACCCGCGAGCGCTCACGGTGCGCGCGGGTGCTGAAGCGCGGCTGAAGCCAGGATCAGGACTTTCCCCGTGGGCATGGGGGATCAGTCCAGCGTCTGCCTGTATCTGAGCAGCGCGATCGTTCCTGCGATCAGCAGGAAGACCACCATCGGCCAGAGTTCGGGCAGGACCTGCGGGAACGAATTCCCCTTGAGCATGATCCCGCGCACGATGCGCAGGAAGTGCGTCAGCGGCAGCGCCTCGCCGATGAGCTGCGCCCAGCGCGGCATGCCGCGGAACGGGAACATGAACCCCGACAGCAGCATCGACGGCAGGAAGAAGAAGAACGTCGCCTGCAGTGCCTGCAACTGGTTCTTCGCCAGGGTGGAGAAGGTGAAGCCGACCGCCAGGTTCGCCAGCATGAACACGCCGATCATGGCCATCAGCAGCAGGAAGCTGCCCGCCATCGGGATCTGGAACAGCAGCGCCGCCGCCAGCAGGATCACGCCCAGCTGCACGTAGCCCAGCACGATGTAGGGCAGGATCTTGCCGATCATCACCTCCAGCGGGCGCACCGGCGTCGCGAGCAGGTTCTCCATCGTGCCGCGCTCGCGTTCGCGGGTCATCGCCAGGCCGGTCAGCATCACCATCGTCATCGTCAGGATGGTGCCGATGAGACCCGGCACGATGTTGTAGCGGGACAGCCCCTCGGGGTTGTAGCGGCGATGGACGCGCCATTCGAAGGGCGAGGTCGGCGCCGCGCCGCCGTCCGGACGTGCCGCGCCGACGAGGTCGCGTCGCAGCGCCTGCGCGCCGAGTTGCGCGAGCGCCGCCAGCGCGTTGCTCGATGCCGAGGGGTCCGTCGCATCGACGCTCACCAGCACCGCCGGCTGCTCGCCGCGGACGACGCGGCGGCTGAAGTCGGGCGGGATCACGATCAGGAACTGCACCTCGCCATCCTCGACCAGCCGGTCGCCGTCGTGCTCGGACGCGGGCCGGGCCTGGACGCGGAAATAGCCGCTCTGCTCGAGCGCCGCGACGAGACTGCGCGCCATCGGTCCGCGGTCCTGCGTGACGACCGCCGTCGGCAGTCCCTTCGGATCGGTGTTGATCGCATAGCCGAAAAGCAGCAGCTGCAGGATCGGCACGCCCACCGCCATCGCGAAGGTCGGCCGGTCGCGCAGCATCTGCTGGACCTCCTTGATGAAGATCGCCAGCACCCGCGCGAGGCTGAAGCGGCGGGGGCGTCCCGAACTCATCGTGCGGCCTCGAAGTTGTCGGGCGTCTTGCTGATCAGGCTGATGAAGACATCCTCGAGGTTGGCTTCGGCGCGCGCCCACCGCAGGCCGTCACCGGCGCGATGCGGCGCGATGGTCCGTTCCAGCGCGGCCTCGTCCTGGCCGGCGACGTGCAGGCTGTTGCCGAACGCGGCGACGTTGAGCACGCCGTCCGCGCCGTTGAGCGAGGACGAGAGTTCGGCCAGACGCTTCGGGTCGTCCGCATGCAAGGCCCAGACGGTGAGCCCGGCCTGATCGATGATCTCGCGCTGCGTGCCGCGCGCGAGCAGCTTGCCATAGGCGATGTAGGCGAGTTCATGGCAGCGCTCGGCCTCGTCCATGTAGTGCGTCGAGACCAGCACGGTGATGCCGTCCGCCGCCAGGCGGTGGATCTCGTCCCAGAAGTCGCGTCGCGCTTTCGGATCGACGCCCGCGGTGGGTTCGTCGAGCAGCAGCAGCTTCGGGTCGTGCAGCAGGCAGGCGGCCAGCGCCAGCCGCTGTTTCCATCCGCCGGACAGCGCGCCGGCCAGTTGCGCCGCCCGCGTTTTCAGCCCGAGCCGGTCCAGCGCTTCGTCGACGCGGCGCGGACGGTTGTCGAGCTCGAAGAGTCGCGCGATGAAGTCGAGGTTCTGCCGGATCGAGAGGTCCTCGTACAGGCCGAAGCGTTGCGTCATGTAGCCGACCTGGCGCTTGATCTCCCCAGCGTGCTGGCGCATGTCGAGGCCGAGGCAGGTGCCTTCGCCCTCGTCGGGTGTCAGCAGGCCGCAGAGCATCCGGATCGTCGTCGTCTTGCCGCTGCCGTTCGGGCCGAGGAAGCCGCAGATGCGGCCGCGTCCGAGTCGCAGGTCGACGTGGTCGACGACGATCCGCTGGCCGTAGCGCTTGGTGAGGCCGCGGACGTCGATGGCGAGTTCGCTCATGGACGTCCCGACGACGAGGTGGTTGAGGGGACGGGGGCGCGTGGGGCGGATGAGGTGGAAGAGGTGGAAGAGGTGGAAGAGGCGACCGCCACGGGCCGGACCTCCAGCGGCTGGCCGGGATGCAGCCGGAGCGCCTGCGCCGGATCGGGCCGCGCTTCGACAAGGAACACCAGCCGTGAGCGCTGGCTGTTGGAATAGATCACCGGCGGCGTGTACTCCGGCTGCGGCGAGATGTAGCTGATGCGCGCCGCGATCGGTGCGCCGCAACCGTCGCAACTGAGCTGGACGTTCTGCCCCGGGCGCAGCGAGGCGAGTTCCGGCTCCGGCACGTAGAAGCGCGCCTTGCGCTGCGCCGGCGGCAGCAGCGACACCACCGGCTGCCCGGCGTTCACGTATTCGCCGACGCGGTAGAAGGTGTCGTCGACGAGGCCGGCCGCCGGCGCGCTCTGGCGCGTCTGCGACTCGCGCCACTGCTGCTGGGCGAGCGCCGCCGACGCCGCTTCTGTGTTGGCGCGCGCGGCGGCCTGCTGGTCGTTGCGAGCCGGCAGTTCCGCCACGCGCAGGGAGGACTCCAGCTCACGCACCCGTTGGCGCGCTTGCGCCGCCGCTGCGCGCGCGTCGTCCAACCGGGATGCGGAGATGAAGCCCTGTCCGATCAATTGCTGCTGCCGCGCGAGATCGGCCTCCGCCAGTGCCGATTGCGAACGGGCCTGCGCCAGCTGTGCGCGGCTCATCGCGATCTCGTCGGGGCGGCGACCCTTGGCGATGTCCGCCTGCTCGGCCTTTGCCGCCGCCAGCCGCGCGCCGGCCTCGGCGCGCGCGGCGCTCACCGGCGTGCCGTCGATGCTGAAGAGCGCAACGCCCGCGTTCACGGTGTCGCCGCGCTGGACCTGGAGTTCGACGAGCTGTCCCGCGACCGGCGCCGCCACGTAGACCGGATCGCCCTCGGCGTAGCCGGACCAGGCCGGTGGGGGCGGGTCACCGCAGGCGCTCAGCAGCGCGACGGGGATCAGGGCGAGCTGACACAGGCAACGCGGCATCTTCGGCATCGACGCGATCTCCGGCGACGGGGTGAGAAGGATTATTGCCCCGGGCCCGCCCTCGCCCCCGAGTAGCGCGGTCGACGTGCCGGCGGCGGGCGCGTGGCGACAGCCCCTCCGCCACCAGGGGCAAGACCGGTGCCCCGCAGCGTTTTGATGACGGTCGACATTACATTATTGATGTCGATCGACATTTAAAAACTTCCCTTCCCCTTCCGATCCTTCTCCACCGCATTCAAGGACACCACCATGGATTTCAAGAACACCGTCGCTTTCGTCACCGGCGCCAACCGCGGCCTGGGCAAGAGTTTCGTCAAGGCGCTGCAGGCTGCCGGCGTGAAGAAGATCTACGCCGCCGCCCGCGACCCGTCGACGATCGACCTGCCTGGCGTCGTGCCGGTGACGTTGGACGTGACGAAGCCGGAGCAGATCGAGGCGGCCGTGCGCGCCGCCGGTGACGTCACGCTGCTGATCAACAACGCGGGCATCACGCGCGGTTCGCCGCTGCTGGGCGACAAGGCACTGGCGGCCTTGCGCGACGAGTTCGAGACCAACGTCGTCGGCCCGCTCGAGCTCACGCGCGCCTTCGCGCCGGTGCTGAAGGCACAGGGCGGCGGCGCGGTGGTGAACGTGCTGTCGGTGTTGAGCTGGCTCAACCTGACGGGCGCGGCCACCTACAGCGTGTCGAAGGCGGCCACCTGGTCCGTGACCAACGGCCTGCGGCAGGAGCTGAAGGGGCAGGGCACCGCGGTGCTCGGCCTGCACGTGGGCTTCATGGACACGGACATGACCGCCGGCCTGGACGCGCCGAAGGCCGATCCGTTGGCCGTCGCGCAGCAGGTGCTGGACGCGCTCGCCGCCGGTCGCGACGAGGTCTACGCCGACGAGCTGACGCGCAGCGTCAAGGCCGGCCTGTCGGCTGAGCAGGGCAGTTACCGAGGCGGCGTCTGAGGTCCGGCCGGCTGCTGCCGGCGTTGACCCATCGCAGCCTTGACGGGCATGAAGGCCTGCGGACCTTCGTGGCCATCACGGCCATCACGGCCAGGCGCGCAGCAGCCAGTCGTTCAGTGTCTTGACGCGGTCCGGATCGGCGCCGAGCGTGCCCGCCTTCCACACCGCGTACTGCAGCTTCTGCTCCGCCGTGCTGCGGTAGTCCGTGGACGCCATGATGTAGACGCCGGGTGACTTGAGCGTCAGCGGCTGCTTGGCCACGTCGAGGCAGAACGAGAAGCCGGCGGTGGGCTTCGGCTTCGCCGAGGTCCATGTTGTTCGGATCGCACCGGCGCCAGATGGCGGGATCGGTGACCGTGTAGAGCTGGTTGAACTGCTTGAACGCGCCGTTGAGCAACTTCAGCGTCAGCCCGGCCTGCAGCTTGTCGAGGCGGCGGAACGGCGAGGACTGCGTCGCCTGCGTGGAGACGGCCTCCATGAAGTTGATCGGGTTCAGGTGCTTGACCACCGCCGCCTTGCTGAAGCGTCCGCGGTTGTTGATGATCGAGCGCGTGTCCGTCGGCACCCACAGCGGGATGTTGTTGTTGACGAACTGCGCCGACTTGATGCGCGCCTGCAGCAGGCGGATGTCGCTCATCAGCGCGGCGGTGGACTGGGCCGGCGTGGCGTCGCCCAGCGTCTGCGACAGCAGCGAGTCGAAGCCGGTCAGATAGGGCCAGTCCACCGAGTAGTTCACCCAGTCGCTCTGCGCGCCCGGGTTGAGCGTGACCTGCATCTGGTACCAGGCATTGGTGCGCGTGTAGGAGCCGAGCTTGTTGCCGGTCTCCCAGGCGAGCAGCCACTCGCGGGTGATCTTGCCCGTCGCGTCGGTGTCGGACTGGTACACCATGTGCGGCGCCAGGAAGAAGGCGCTGACCGTGTTGAACGGCCAGCCGCGCTTCTCGCCGCGTCCGGCCCAGGTCTTGGCCGTGGCGTCGTAGTCGCCGATGAACCAGCGCTGGTCGCCTTCCATGCCGTAGCGCTGCGCCCATTCCCACTGCTGGACGAGGTTCCATTGCAGCGTGCTGCCGACGACGCGTTCGATGAAGGCGTTGGTCGTGAAGGCGGCGGGCTCCGTGGCGATGCGCGTCGGCGAGGCGAGCTTCTGCAGCTGCGCGGCGCCGACCTGTGAGCCGTAGAGGCCGGTCTTGGCCAGGTGGTTGCCGCGGCCGCCGCCGAGGAAGGCATACAGCTCGAAGCCGGACGGCTTGAGCAGGCTCTGGATCTCGTTGCGCTGCTGCGGGGTCAGATGGCTCCAGTCGCCGAAGGTGGCGGAGCGGTGCGACTCCAGCCAGGCGGTGATCTTCCTGGACGTGGCCAGCGGGTCGAGGCGCCGGTTGTCCGCGGTGAAGGTCGCGCCCTTCTCGAACGAGCCGGCCGCGTCGGCGCCCGTGGGCCAGATGTCCAGCGGATGCATCGCCGGCAGGTAAGAGTTCCAGTCCGGGAACTGGATCGGCAGCGGGACCTCGCGGGTGTTGAGGGTCGCGTTGGCGTCCATCACCTTGTCGACGTCGGCCTGCGTCAGCGCGAGCGCCGAGCCGTCGAGCGGCTTGCCGAACAGGGCCTTGACCGCGTCGCTCGGCGAATCGAGGACGGCGTCCAGGCCGGCGCCGGCGGCCCATTCGGTCACCGGCTTGCTGTCGAGCCCGGCGCCCGGCTGGTACGGCGGATTCCACGGCGCGGCCTGCGCGACGTGCGCCATGTCGCGCAGCGCATAGCGCAGGTAGGCGGCGATCTGTCCGCCTTGGGTGTCGGTCAGGCCGTGGAAGCGCGAGCGCTGCACGATCGAGTTGTTGGAGTAGTTGAAGTACTGCAGGTCGCGGCCGTCCGAGGCGTGGCAGGACGCGCAGGCCGCGCGGATCTGGCGCTTCACCAGCGTCGACTTCAGCAGCGTGTTCTCGGCCTTCCACAGCTTCTCGCCGGCGGCGACGGCGGCGGTCAGCGTGCGGCCGGCCACCTTCTCGGCGTTGATGTCGGTGCGTTGCACCGCATTGGTCGCCAGGCTCCGGCCTTGCGCGTTGCGCAACTGCAGGTCGATGACGCGGTAGCCGTTGGACTCGCCATCGCTGCCGTTGAAGCGGAACTGCACGAGGTTCACGCCGCTGACCAGCCGCGCGCGGGTGGCCGCGTCCAGCGTCAGCGTCATGCGGGCGGTGTAGAGGCCGCCGCCGCGCTTCAGGCCGCCCTGCACGCGTTCGGCATCGGCCAGGACCATCGTGGCGTCGGTGATGTCGACCCAGGGGATGGCGCCGGCGTTGGCGGCCGACGTGCCGCCGAGGATGCGCAGGCTCGCCTTGACGGCCGCGGGCGCCTCGCTGGTCGCCTCGTGTTCAGGAGGACCGAAGAAGCTGCAACGATGGCAGCGCAGCCACAGCTCGGTGGCCGCGCTGGTGCCGTTGGCGTCGAGCGTCAGGTTCGCCGTGGCGATCGTCGGGGCGCTCGGCAGGCCGGCGCCCAGCACTTCCAGCGGCAGTTGCAATGCCGTCGAGGCGGTCGGGCCGCTCGATTGGGGTGGGACCGGTGCCGGTGCCGGTGCTGGTGCTGGTGCTGGTGCTGGTGCTGGTGCTGGTGCTGGTGCTGGTGCTGGTGCCGGAGCCGGAGTTGGCGCCGGCGCCGGTGCGGGAGCAGGCGAGGGCGCGGCCGGTGTGCTGGTCGGAGGCGGTGCGGGGGCGCTGGCTCGGGATCGGCCGGCGCTGTCGGCAGCATCGGCGTGGACGGTGGCGGCGGGACTTCGGTGGTCGGATCGCCGTCCGTGCCCGTGCCCGTGCCCGTGCCACCCGATCCGGTGCCCGTGCCGCCGCCGGATCCCGGCGTCGTGGCGACCGGTGGGTTGGCTGCCGGCTTGGCGTCGTCGCTGTTGCCACCGCCGCAGGCGCTCAGCGCTGCGAGCAGGGCTGCGGCAAGCGCCGCCCGGCTCGAGGCGATGGCGGCTCGACGGAGCCGGTCGGCGGTGGTGGGACGGGGAGCGAGCGCCATGCGGATTCCTCTCGGCGCTGCGGCCGGCGTGATCGAGACCGACGCGCAGGTCGCGCGTCAAGGCAGCGGATTAAAGTGGTCCGCTACTGGTCGCGTCAATCGATCCGGCGCCTCTGAAATCGACCGTTACCCGTGTTGCGGAATTCGGCCAACGACGCACCACGGGCCTACCTCTTGTGAGGGAGGCGGAGCCCGCCGCGAGCAGGTAGCGGTGGCCGAGGGCGGTTGTGCGGCCTGCAGTCGAGCACGCCAGCGACGAATTTTCCCGAGAGCGTCAGCCGCCGGAGATTTCCGCGATGCAATCGGAGAGGCGCCGCGCGTTGGTTCGCGCCAGCGCCTCGGGCACGGTCGCCGGCAGCTGATCGCAATGGTCGCGAGCCGCCGTCGTCGTCACTGCGTGATCCGGGAACGGGTCGGACATCATGGCGTGGCCTTTTGGGGGCGCGGGACCGCGGGAGCCGGGAGATCCATGTCGCTGCGCCGGATGCCCAGCGTGGTCAGCGAATCGATGGGAAGGGCGCGACAGTCCGTCGGTGCGCGTGCGCACAGGTTCACCAGATGCCCGCCCGCGAGCGGTGTGCTTGCGTCAGCGAAGATGAACAACCCGGCAGCATTGGGCTGCCTGAAGGACAGCGCTTCGATGATGACCGCCTTGTCGATGGCCGGCAGGCGAGCATGAAGGATGTCGACCATGCGCAGTCCATCGGGCGCCCAGGACCCTGTGACGGGGTCGAACGTCCCGTGCAATGCCAGCACGGTGGGCGTCTTTCCGGGCGTCGGGACCAGCGTCAAGCTTCTGCCGGACAGCGCTGCCATGGCGCAGGCGGAGAAGCAGACCCCGGCCGCGAAAACGTCCAGGGAACCGAGGTGCGCTGAGAAACGGCGCTCGGGGCCATGGGTCCCGCCCGGAATGTCGATCAGCCACAACTGGCTGACCTCCGGGTGCGCGGCCAGCGCCAGAAGCGCCTCGTCGACCGTGCGTCCCGAGAGCAGGGTGCCCTGGATCACCATCCGACCTTCGGCAACGCGCACCGCGCCCGCCCGGTAGAAATCTGGGATGGTGTTCGACGCGGAGGCCGCATCGGACGCGGCGGCCGGGGCCGATGTCTGTGCTCGCGTTTGAGATGCGTGCAGCAGGGCGGCCAGCATCAGGCACGGGATCAGAAGGGGCGATGTGATACGCATGGCGCGCATTCCGATTGCGTTGGACTTGGGCCGTTCGACAAGGGGCGTCGCCATCAAGTGCGGTCTTCCCCCTCTGCTCCCGAACTCTTTTGGTCATGGTATTGGCATCCCGCGTGTGGCGAATGTCAATTGAGATGCAGTGAGCCTTGGAATGAAAAAAGCCCCGCGGCGCGAATGCGCCAGCGGGGCTTCGAGAGGCGTGCGGGCTTGTCGTCAGCCGACCAGGCCCAAGGCCCTCGGCAACGCCAGCGACAGCGTCGGCCAGTAGGTGACGACCATCAGGAAGCCCAGCATCGTGAGCAGCCACGGCCACACGGCGACGGTGAGCTCGGTGATCCCCATCTTCGTGATCCCCGACGCGACGTAGAGGTTCAAGCCCACCGGCGGATGGCAG
The DNA here is from genome assembly GCF_050632145.1 of Roseateles chitinivorans. GTDB lineage: Bacteria > Pseudomonadota > Gammaproteobacteria > Burkholderiales > Burkholderiaceae_C > Roseateles > Roseateles chitinivorans_B. Next base: position 692,835 of record NZ_CP192577.1, on the reverse strand, counting down.
AGGCCCACCTCCATGTTCACCGCCATCAGGATGCCCAGGTGCACCGGATCGACGCCGAGCTTGGCCGCCACCGGGAACAGGATGGGCGCCATGATCAGAACGATCGCGGCGGGGTCCATGAAGTTGCCCGCGCCCAGCAGGATCAGGTTGACCAGCAGCAGGAAGACGAACAGTCCGAAGCCCTGCGCCGACATCCACGCGGCCATCGTCTGCGGGATCTGTTCCGAGGCCATCAGGAAGCTGAACAGCACCGCGTTGGTGATGATGTACAGCAGCATCGAGCTCATCGCCGCGGCCTTCAGCAGGACCTTGGGCACGTCCTTCAGGCCCATGTCCTTGTAGACGAAGACCGAGATGATGAAGGCGTACACCGCCGCCACGGCGGCCGCTTCGGTGGGCGTGAACTTGCCGCTGTAGATGCCGCCGATGACGACGACGATCAGCATCAGGCCCCAGAAGCTGTCGCGGAAGGCCTTGAAGCGTTCGCCCCAGGTGGCCTTGACCATGCGCGGGTAGTCGTACTTCTTGGCGCGGTACCAGGTCGTGATGCCCAGCAGCACCGACAGGCACACGCCCGGCACGACGCCGGCCATGAACAGCTGGCCGACGGAGGCGGTGCCGACGACCTCGCCGTGCGGGCCCGTCGCCGACATGCCGGCCGTGGCGATGGAGAACATCACCAGGTTGATCGACGGCGGGAACAGGATGCCCAGCGCGCCGGATGTCGTGATCACCCCGGCCCCGAACTGCTTCGGATACCCCTGCTTGGTCATCGCCGGCAGGATGATGGAGCCGACCGCGACCACCGTCGCCACCGACGAGCCCGAGATCGCCGCGAACATCGCGCAGGCCAGCACGCCGGCCAGGCCGAGGCCGCCGTACCAGTGGCCGATCATGGTCGTGGCGAAGTGGATGATCCGCCTCGCCACCCCGCCATGCGTCAGGAAGTTGCCCGCCAGGATGAAGAACGGGACGGCCATGATCTCGAACTTCTCGATGCCGGTGAACAGCTTGAGCGCGACCGATTCGATCGGCACGTTCGTCATCGTGAAGAGGTAGGTCAGGACCGTCAGGCCCAGCGAGATCGAGATCGGCATGCCGGTGAGCATCAGCACCACCAGCAGCGAGAAGATGATCAGCGTGTTCATGCGCGGTCTCCCTTCGAAGCTTCCTCGGCGGTCTTCACCGAGCCCACCGCGGCGACGTCGTCCTCGATGCCTTCGACATGACCGTGGTCCGCGTGCGGCGCTTCACCGGTGCGGATGAAGGTCCAGCACACCTGCAGGAAGCGGAAGCACATCAGGTAGGAGCCCAGCGGCACGCAGGAGTAGGCGATCCAGGTCGGGATCTCCAGGTCCGGCGAGGTCGGACCTTCGAACAGGTCGGGGTTCTCGATGCCGAAGGCATGCGTGAACGCGTAGTGCGCGCCGTTCTCCCACACGAAGGTCGCGCCCAGCGTGCCCACCGTGGCGGTGAAGACCGCGCCGGCCAGCAGGCTGAAGATCACCAGGTACTTCGCGTGCTCGGGCTTGAGCTTGCGCACGACCACGTCGACCCCGACGTGGGTCCCGGCGCGCACGCCGTAGGCGGCGCCGAACTTGGCCATCCACACGAACATGTAGATGCACAGCTCCTGCGCCCAGCTCACGTCGATGCGGATGACGTAGTCCTGCACCGCCGGCACGCCGGCCAGGAAGCGGTGCAGCACGGCCATCGCGATCACCAGCGTCGCGGCGCCCATGAGGAACGCGATCAGCGTTTCCTCGAGTCGGTCCAGCCACTTCAATGACATGGCGGTCTCCTTCAGGCAAAGAAAAGCCGCGCCGCCGAAGCAGGGCGCGGCTGAGGAAGGGCGGTGAGCGGCTTACTTCGTCGGAGGCACGAAGCCGGCGGCCTTGTAAGCGGCCTCAACCGTGCCCTTGCCCACGCGCGACTCCATCTCCTTGTGGACCGGCATCAGCGCCAGCTTCCACTCGTTCACTTCCGCCGGCGTCAGCGTGTAGATGGTCGTCTTGCCGCTGGCCTTGATCTTCTCGAAGGCCTGCTGGTTCTCGGTCTGCGCGATCGCGTTGGCGTAGGTCGTCGCGTCCTTGACGCTGCTGTCGACCACGGCCTTCAGATCGGCCGGCAGGCCGTCGTAGAACTTCTTGTTGATGATCAGCGCGTAGGCCAGGTGGCCGTGGTTGCTGATCGTCGTGTGCTTCTGCACCTCGTAGGTCTTCTGCGTGTAGAAGTTGGACGGCACGCCCTCGGTGCCGTCGACCACGCCGGACTGCAGCGCCTGGTACAGCTCGGAGAAGGCCATCACCTGCGGGATCGCGCCCAGCGCGCGCATCTGCGCGTCCAGCACCTTGGAGGACTGGATCCGCATCTTCAGGCCCTTGAAGTCCGCCACGTGGTGCAGCGGCTTGTTGGCGCTCATGATGTGGAAGCCGTTGTCCCAGAAGGCCAGGCCCTTGATGCCCTTGGGCTCGAGCTTCTTGAACAGCTCCATGCCCAGCGTGTTGGTCGTGTTGCGGAACGACGCGTCGTCCTTGAACAGGAAGGGCAGGTCGAAGACCTCGAATTCCTTGACGCCCAGCGGACCGAACTTGGCCAGCGACGGGGCCAGCATCTGGACCGAGCCGAGCTGCAGCGCCTCGAGCTCTTCCTTGTCCTTGTAGAGCTGGCTGTTCGGGTAGACCTCGACCTTCAGCTTGCCCTTGCTGCGCTCTTCGACGAGCTCCTTGAAGCGCTGCGCGCCCTTGCCCTTGGGGGTGTCGGGGGCGACGACGTGGCTCAGCTTGATGACGATCGGCGCCTGGGCCAACGCGGTGGCGGCGGCGCCCAAACCGGCGATGGCGAGGGCGGCCGACAGCAGCAGGCGGCGGGGGAATTTGGCGGACATGCGGTCTCCTGGTGTTCTTCGGAATCCGCCGATCAGACGCAGTGACGAGCTGTCGCGGAATGTGGCGGATTGTGGAAATCCGGTTCCCGCGCCGCCAGTTGTGGACTTCCACATTGGGGAAACACGTATCCCGGGAGGCCCGTCGTGCGCTCTGCGCAGCGCAGCACCTAGACTGCCGCCATGGCCGCGTCCCGACGTCTCCTCCACCTGCTCAAGCGCGCGAGCTGGGCCCTGCCTGTGGTGCTCGCGCTGGCCTTTGCCGCGTCGGTGGGCGTGTGGCTGCGCTTGAGCGACATGCGCGACCTGGAGGAGGAACGGCTGACGCTGATCGCCGACTCGCTGTCGCTGGAGGCGCGCATCTCGGACTGGCTCAATGCGGAGCATGCGGCGGTGGACCGGCTCGCGCAGCAGCTGCCGGGGAACGTCGACGACCAGATGCTGCTGAACCATCGCGCGGTGGCCGAAGGGCTGCGGCGCCTGTGGGTCAGCGTGACCGTGCTCGACGCCAACAACCGCGTGATCGCGCATGTGCCGCAGCAGACGCCGCAGGCGCTGGCGCCGTCGCGGGAACGCAGCGGCGTGAGCCTCGACGAAGGCGGGCTGACCGCGCACTGGAGTTCGCCACGGCCGCAGGGCGGCCGGCTGGTCGTGCGCTTCGCGCCGAGCGCGCTGCTGCGGCAGACGCTGCCGTGGTGGCTCTCTCAGAAGTACGACGTGCGGCTGGTCGACGGACTGGGGCAGCGGCTCGCGCAGACCGGTGACGCGCTCGCGCTGCCCGACACGCAGAGCTACCGCGTCAGCGTCGATCCGGCGATGCGCGAGACCTGGCTGGAACTCAACACGCGCGTGCCGCACCGCCCGTGGTGGTACACGCTGGCGGCGGGGCTGATGGGCGTGTTCCTGCTGCTGTCGGCATTGGCCAGCGGAATGCTGCGCCGGCAGATGCGCGAGGTGCGGCGCGCCGAAGGCGAGGCGCGCACCGAAGCGGCCTGGCGCCGTGCGGTCGAGGACTCGCTGACGGTGGGCCTGCGCGGCCGCGACCTCGACGGCCGGCTGACGCATGTGAACCGCGCGTTCTGCGACCTGGTGGGCTACAGCGCCGAGGAACTGCTCGGCCAGTTGCCGCCGATGCCGTACTGGCTGCCGGACGAGATGGAGGACAGCCTGCGCCGCCACCAGCGCAACATGGCCGGCGGCGCGCCGCGCGAGGGTTACGAGGCGCGCTGGATGCATCGCGACGGCCACGAGCTGGACGTGATGATCTTCGAGGCGCCGCTGGTGGACGCGAACGGCGTGCAGATCGGCTGGATGGGCTCGATCGTCGACATCAGCGCGCGCAAGCAGAACGAGGAGCGCGACCGTCGCCGCACGGAAGCGCTGGCGCACCAGGCGCGGCTGAGCACGCTGGGCGAGGTGGCGTCGGCGCTGGCGCATCAGTTGAACCAGCCGCTGGCGGCGATCGCCGGCTACAACGCGGGGGCGCTGCGCTCGCTGGAGCGCGCCGGACAGACCGACGAGATCGTGATGGAGGCGCTGCGCCGTCTGGGCGAGCAGGCGCAGGAGGCCGGGCGCATCGTGCAGCGCATCCGCGCGTTCCTGACGCGCCGCGCGCCGCAGCCGGAACGCTGCGTGGTGCCGGAACTGGCGGCGCGGGTGCTGGCGCTGCTCAAGCGCGACCTGCGCGGCGTGCTCGTCGAGGTGACGATGCCTCCGGGCCTGCCGGATGTGCAGGCCGATGCGGTGCTCATCGAGCAGGTGCTGATCAACCTGGTCCGCAACGCGCTCGACGAATTGCACGGCAAGCCGGGATCGCAGGTGCGCATCGCCGCCCAACGTGTCGGCGAGCGTTTCGTGCGCGTGGATGTGGATGACAACGGCCCCGGCCTGCAAGGACGCGGCATCGATCAGCTGACGACGGCGTTCTACTCGACGAAGTCGGAAGGCATGGGCATGGGACTGGCGATCTGCCGCTCCGTGATCGAGGCGCACCATGGCGGCATGGAAGCCGGCGCGAGTGCGCTCGGCGGCGCGAGGATCAGCTTCACGCTGCCGCTGTGCCCGGGGCAGGGCGCGTGCGACGGCAGCGAGCCGGGAACGAGTGCCGGTATCGGTATCGGTATCGGCATTGGCAACGGCGGCAGCAGCGGTAGCGGTAGCGGCATCGGACAACACAAGGAGGGCGCGCGATGAGCGACCCACAGGCGACGGTCCACCTGGTGGACGACGAGGCGGCGGTGCGCGATGCGCTGGCCTTCCTGATGCGCACGCACGGGCTGCGGGTGGAACCGCATGCGAGCGGCCCGGCGCTGTTCGAGGCGCTGGACCGCGCGATCGAGCCGCACGGTTGCATCGTGCTGGATGTGCGGATGGAACCGTTGTCCGGGCTGCAGGTGCATGACGAGCTGATCGCTCGCGGCGTGCCGCTGCCGGTGATCTTCCTGAGCGGCCACGGCGACATCCCGATGGCGGTGGACGCGATGCAGAAGGGGGCGCTGGACTTCGTTGAAAAGCCGTTCAACGACCAGGCGCTGGTCAACAAGGTGCAGCGCGCGATCGCGACGGACATCCACCGCTGGCGCGAGTCGCGCGCCCACGCGGACGTCGCCGGCAAGCTCGCCAGCCTGACCGACCGCGAACACGAGGTCGCGGTGCTGGTCGCGGCCGGCAAGCTCAACAAGCAGGTCGCCGACGAACTCGGCATCGCGATCCGCACGGTGGAGGTCCACCGCGCGAGGGCGTTCACGAAGCTGGGTCTGCGCTCCGCGGCGGAGCTGGCGACGATGCTGGAGCGGTTTGAGGTGAAGCGGAGTCCTTGATATGCGAATCAAGGGCGTAGCGTCGACGGGCTTCGGCGACAAGGCCCTGAACATGAGCAAGGTATCCGGAGTCGCCGGTTGACTCGGCGTCCAGAAGAATCGACTGAATTGCTGCCTCGTTGCTGAGGCGCTCGACGACGTCGTAGGTCAGTAGGAATTCGGACATGCGGCCAGCTTAGGCCGCATGTCTTCAAGCCGCACTGATCACAAGCGATACGTTGCTTCCGCCGAATGCAAAGGAATTGCTGACCATCCACTTGGATGAGTCAAACGCTCGCGGCTCGCGGATCACGTCGGCGATTTCCTCGAGTTCGCTCTTGCCGATGTGCGCGCTCGGCGGGAGTTCCCCGCGACGCATCGCCTGGACGCAGGCGACCAGCTCCAGCGCGCCGCCGGCACCGATCAGGTGACCGTGCAGCGCCTTGGTCGCGCTGACCGGCACGCCGCGCACACCGAAGACGCGAGACAGCGATTCGGCCTCGACCGTGTCGCCGACGTCCGTCGCCGTGCCGTGCGCATTCACGTAGCCGACCTGCGAGGCCTCGATGCCCGCGTCGGCCAGCGCGGCGCGCAGCGCGCGCTCCTGGCCGTCGGCGTCGGGCCGCGACAGGTGCACCGCGTCGACGCTATGTCCATAACCGGCCAGCACGGCAAGCGCCGACGCGCCGCGTGCGCGGGCGTGGCTCTCCGTCTCCAGCACCAGCGCCGCCGCGCCCTCGCCCAGCACCAGGCCCTTGCGCGCATCGTCGAACGGCCGGCAGCTGCGCGACGGATCTTCCGGATCCGCTGGTGCCATCACGCCCATCGCCTGCCACGCGGCCACCGAGCCCGGGTTCAGCATCGCCTCCGAGCCCCCGACCAGCGCCACGTCCGCGCGGCCCTGGCGCAGCAGCATCAGCGCCTCGCCGATCGCCTGCGCCGACGAGGCGCAGGCGTTCGAGATCGTCAGCATCGCCGCCTTCAGCCCGTACTTCATCGCCAGGTGCGATGCGGCCGAGTTGCTCATCACCCGCACCACCGTGTACGGATGGATGCGCGGCGTCTCCTTCGTCAGGTGCTCGCCGTAGGACTGCTGCAGCGCGTTCGAGCCGCCCAGCCCCGTGCCCCAGGCCACCGCCGAGCGCTCCGGCGTCGCGGACGTCGCCGGCAGGCCGGACTGCGTCCAGGCCTCGCGCGCCGCGTGCAGCGCCATCAGGCTGTGACGGTCGTGCAGGTTGCGCTGGGCCGGCGGCATGTCCTGTCCCAGCGGCAGCGTCACCGCCGCCGCCGCGAACGGCACCACGCCGCGTGTCGGTTCCCCCGGCTGCAGCGTGATCCCCGACCGCCCCTGCGCCAGCGCCTCCGCCAGCGAGTCCGCGTCCGGGCCGAGCGCGCTGCACGCGCCGATGCCGGTGATCCATACCGCTTCCGGGCTCATGCCGGCACCGGCGCTCAGGCGGCGACGGCCGCGGGCGTGCCGCCGGCGTCGGCCTTGGCAGCCAGCTGCGAATCCACGATCGCGGCCAGGCCGACGATGGTCGGCTGCTTCATCGCGGTGTCGTGGTCGATCTCGATGTGGAACTTGTCCTCCACCGCGAACATGAAGTCGACCAGCATCAGCGAGTCCAGCCCCAGTTCGGCGAAGGTGACGTCGTTCTTCAGTTCGTCGTCGGTCATGCCCAGCTCGTGGCAGGCGAGTTGACGGAGTTGGTCAAGCGTGTTGCTCATGGCGGAGGTCCTCGGTCGTGGTCAAAGGGGAAACGGAACGGTCGGGTGTCTCGACGGGCACCAGCCGCTCCAGGAACTGGCGCGCCGCCTGCGTGACGGCGCCGCGCTCGTTGTCCAGGGTCAGCATGTGATAGCTGTGGTGGAACCAGTGCACCTCCGGCGTCGTGGCCAGGTGGCGCTGCAGGTCCAGCACGGAGCGCGGACCGCTGACGTCGTCCTCGCTCGCATGCAGGACGACGGCGGGGGCGTCGATCTCATGCAGCCGGCGGCGCACGAGGCGGATCATTCGCGATGCCTGGTACAGCGAGGCGGCGGGCAGCCGGTCCGCGCCGGCCGCGGACACGTGGCTCGAATTCATCGCCTGCGCGACCCATTCGCGCAGCCGTTCGTTCTTGATGCCGTAAGGCGGCGTCTCGCGGAAGGCGAGCCACTGGCGCAGCGGCGGCACGTAGGCCAGCGGCAGCAGCCGGCGCCACGGGGAAACATTCCAGCCGTCGAAGTGCAGGCTGGTGGACAGCAGCATCAAGGCCGCCGCCGGGCGCTTCAGCGCGAGGGCCAGCGCCAGGACCGAGCCCATCGACAGGCCGCCGACGGCCACGCGGGCGTGCTTCGCGGCGAGTGCGTCGAAGTGCGCGGCGGCCATCTCGACCCACTGCTCGAACGGCGGGACCGGCGGGCGGCGGGGCTTGTCGGCGACCGGCGCGCCGGCGGCAGGAGGCACCACGCCGTAGCCGTCCAGCGCGGGCGCCTCCACGACATAGCCGGCGTCGCGCAGGGCGCGGGCCAGCGGCATCATCTCCAGCGGGTTGGCGCACAGGCCGTGCAGGAGCAGCACGGCGGGGCGCGGATCCTTGCGGAACGGCTGTGAGGGAAGGTCGAGGTGGGCGGTGTTCGGCATGGACGGCAGTCTGTCCAAGCTCGCTGTTGCGGACTTGACAACAACCTGTCCGGAACCTGTCAACGCCGTTGCCCTCAGGTTTCTGACAGGTGACGGATTGGCCCCTGCAAGGGTCTAGGCTTATGCTGACGCTCCATGCGAATCCTCCTGGTCGAAGACGATGAGTTCCTGGCGGAGTCCACCGCCCGGGCGCTGCGCTCGCAGTCCTGGGTCGTGGACGTCAGCGCCCGCGGCGAGCCCGTGCCGCTGTCCTTGCGCGAGGACCGTTACGACCTGCTCATCCTGGACATCGGGCTGGCCGGCATCGACGGCTTCGAGACGCTGCGGCGCGTGCGCGCGCAGGGCAGCACGACGCCGGTGCTGCTGCTGACGGCGCGGGACGCCGTCGAGGACCGCGTGCGCGGCCTGGAAGGCGGCGCCGACGACTACCTGGTCAAGCCCTTCGCGCTGAGCGAGCTGATCGCCCGGGCGCGCGCGCTGGTGCGTCGCAGCCAAGCCCGCACGGGCAATGAATTGAGACTCTCGTCGCTGCGGATGGACATGGAGGCGCGCCGCGCCTACATCGCCGAGGAGCCGCTGGCGCTCTCGGCCCGTGAATGGGATGTGCTGGGTTTCCTGCTGGCGCGTGCCGGCAAGGTGGTCGCCAAGGAGCAGATCGCCTCGGCCAGCAACGGCTGGGAGCAGGGCGTCAGCGACAACGCGATCGAGGTCTGCGTCTCGCGCCTGCGCGCCAAGATCGAGCCTGCCGGCCTGCAGCTGCGCACCGTGCGCGGCCTGGGCTACCTGCTGGAAGAGATGCCGTCCGCGCCGGCGGCCAAGGCCTGACCGGGGCATGACCGGGTCGTTCCCTGGCGGCGGCCGCCGGACCTTCAGCCTCAAGCAGCGGCTGCTGATCTGGCTGATGGTGCCGGTCCTGGTGGCGGTGCCCGCGGCCGGGATCGTGCTGTACCGCGTCATGCACGACACGGCGATCTCGTGGCTGGATCAGGCGCTCGGGGATACCGCGCTCGCGGTGGCGAGCCTGCTGCGCGAGCGCGACGGCCAGGTCGTCGTCGACGTGTCGGGACCGACCGACCGCGCGCTGCGTTTCGACCGCACCGACCGCGTCTATTACCTGGTGCTGGATCCGGCGGGCGAGGTGCTGCTCGGCGACGCGCAGCTCGCGCGGCTGAAGCTGCCCAAGCGCAAGCCCAACGAATGGTTCTTCACGCTGGCGACGCTGGACGGCGAATCGCTGCGGGCCGCGGCGCTCGGCGCCACCTGCGGCGCCCGGCATGTCTGCCAGATCCTCGTGGCCGAGACCTTGAACAAGCGCGACGCGCTGCAGCAGCAGCTGGTCGTCGTCGTCGGCCTGCTGATCGGCGGCATGGCCGTGCTGCTGACTGCCGCGGGCTGGTGGGCGACGTACCGCGGCCTTCGACCGTTGTCGCAGCTGAGCGCGGCGCTCGAGGAACGCGACCTCGCGCGCCTGGAGCCGCTGCAGCCCGACGTGCCGGGGGAGTTGCGGCCGTTGATCGCGGCGTTCAACCGGCTGTTCGAACGGCTGCGCCGGGCGTCCTCGGCGCAGCAGGACTTCCTGGCCAATGCGGCGCATCAGCTGCGCACGCCGCTGACCTCGCTGCGGACCGAGATCGACCTCGCGCTGCTGGAGCCGCACGATCCCCAGATGGAGCCGGTGCTCAAGCGTCTGCAGGGATCGGTGGATCGCAGCGCGCGGCTGGCGACGCAGATGCTGTCGATCGCGCGCGCCGAGGCCGAGCCCGGCGGGCGCGAACAGCCGGTGGACCTGCGGGACATCGCCGCGCAGGTGGCGGAGGACTGGGTGCCGCGCGCGCTGCAGGCCGGCGCGGACATCGAGTTCGAGCTGGAGAGTGCGCCGATGCTGGGTCAGAGTTTCCTGTTGCGCGAGCTGCTGTCCAACGTGCTGCACAACAGCCTGAACTACGCCGGCCCGAATCCGCGCATCACGGTGCGCACCGGCAGCGAGGGCGACTGGTCGCGCATGGAAGTCGAGGACAACGGCCCCGGCATCCCGCCGCAGGACCGCGAACGCGCGCTGCGCCGCTTCGAGCGCGGCAGCGAATCCAAGGGAACGGGCAGCGGCCTGGGCCTGGCGATCGCGCTGGACATCGCGCAGCGGCACCGCGGGAAGCTGGAGCTGCTCGATGCGACCCAGGGTCAGGGCTTGCGGGTGCGGTTGAGCGTGCCGAGGCAGCAGATCGCGGCTTGATCGATCTGGTTGCGGGCGACCGTTCTCCAAGGTCCGTTTCGAGCCTGATGATCTCGATGTCTCAGGCTATCGACGCTTGACCTTTGGAACAAAGTTAGGCGGCAGGCCTTCGAAGCCTAGGGGCAACGCAACGCTGCCACCACATCGCCTATCAGCCGAGCCTGTCGGCCTGTCAGGTCGTCATATTGCAGCAAGCATCGCAGTACGGCGCACAGCAACGGCGTAGGCAGCGACTGCTGCTGCAAGCTCATGCGGCCGGTACGCTGCAGCTTCGTCATGTCGTCGACGTCCAGGTCCTGCAGGCTGTTGAAGTCTACCCAGCTGGGCAATGTGAGAACCCCGCCCGGGGTACCCACGAAGTAGCCCGCACGAGGCGGCCCCTGATTGCAGGCGGGCTGCTCCGCCAATCCATTGGGTTTGCTGGTGAACACAACCGTAACCACATCGTCACTGCGCAGGTCTACGGCAAGCACTAGCAAGTACTTGCGTTGGCATTCGCCCGTTGTGCGGTCCAGGTAGTAGCAGTCGTCACGCCAAATCTGCCCTGGCCGGGCGACTACTGCAGCCGTCACCATATTCGGTATCAACCGGCTTCGGCGTGGCGAACGGCCATCAGGGCTGCTCGGTACTGGGCCTGTTCCTGCGCCAGTTCGCGCACCACGTCGGAATGCGGGTCGGCCTCGCCGATGGCCAGTTCGTAAGGAATGGCGCGGCGCGCACCCTGGCCGTTCTGCCACACACGGTCCCAAGCGCCGTTTTGCGCGTGGGTGACGTCGATCATCTTCGGGGAGTACGTGTTGCGGTACTGCTCGGCCAAGGCCTTCATGATGCGCAGCTGCCGTGGGCTGAACGGTTCGGCGTCAAACCCAACGCCGTCGTTGACTTTCACAGCTTGACGCTCGAAATCGATGACCTTCTCTTCGACGATGTGCACGAGGTCGGCCAGATCAGGGCCAAGGTCCTCCCACTCTTCCATCAGTTCGATGGGCACTGGGCCGAACTTCCAGGCCTGATAGTCCAGGCCGGTAGCGCTCTTGCCGGTTTGTCGGAAGTGTTCGAAGTCCAGCAGGTACAACAGCTTGAAGAGCTTGATCTTGCCGCAGTGCTGCGTATGGGACGCGAAGAACACCACCGCTTGCAGCAGGCGCTGTCGTTCGCTTTGGGTGAGAACCGGCATAGGCCAAAGATTATCCCGCCGAGTCATTGTCGGGTCAAAGCCTTCTGGAAGCCGCCGCTGTTACCCGGCCCGTGGCCGATGGCGAAAGGCCGCGACGCTGTCCTCCGCGGCGACTGAGGTCAGCGAAGCGAGTCGAAGCCGATCGCGTCAAACATCCGCTGTAACTTCTCCACCCGCATCGGTGCCAGGAATTGCCTGGCCCACGCGAGTCGCCCCAGCACCGCCGATCGCAGCGCGGGATCGACGTTCGTCAAAGTACCGAGCCGATGCAGCTCGGCCTTCAACCGATCGAAGTCCTCACGCGCCAGATTCGGCTTCGCGTTGACGACGACGCCGGTCACCTGCTGCCTTCCGCCGGCGGGCATCGCGTGCGTCTTGTCGTGGCGCAGTCGGAAGCCCTCGTCTTCGACGATCGCCTGCACCCAGGCGCGGAACTCGCGCTGATCGCGGCGCAGCGTTGCCGGGCCGGAGAACACGAGGTCATCCGCATACCGCGTGTAACGCCCACCGAAGCGATGGGCGAGTCCGTCCAGCCGCAGATCGAGCGGGAACGCGCAGAGATTGGCCAGCGCCGGCGAGGTCGGCGCGCCCTGCGGCAGGTGCGGCGAGGCGAGCCGCCTGGCACCTTCGGCATCGATCGAGCCGTCTTCCCGCAGTCGCTCACGGATCGGTGCCGGCGTGCGCGCGGTGCAGAGCGTCGTCAGCCGCTCGACGACCGCGTCGGAATACCCCAGCGTCCGGAAGGTCGCCGCGATCCGCGCGCGTCCGATGCCGGGAAAGAAGTCGCGCAGGTCGAAGCGGATGACGAAGTCCTGGCCCACGTGCACCGCAGCGTTCGTCGCGACGTTGCGACCGGGCACGAAACCATGGACCGCCTCGTGGCAGGGCAGCGTATTCAGCAGGCCGTCCAGCAACTGGCGCTGAATCGCCTTCAGTCGCGGCAGCGGCGCCTCGATCAGACGCATTCCGCCGCGACGCTTCGGCACGAGCACGCAGCGGTAGTGGGGCGTCGGCACGACATGCGGGCGAAGGGGCGTGGCGGTGGCCTCCCGATATTGGCGCGCGGGACCGGCGAAGTGATCGAGCGCGCCCAAGCTCAGGCCGAGCCACGCGGCCAGGGCGGCCTCTGTCGGCCAGTCCGGCAGCACCAGGTGTTCCAGCGCGAAGGGCAACGGCCGCATCCGCGATGGCCGCAGCAGCAGGCGGCGCACGGTCGGTCGAGGGAAACGCTCGAGGTCGAAGCCCTCGTGGAAGGCATCGATCTCCAGCAGCGCCTCGGCGAGGCTCGCGATCGAGTGCGCACGCCACACCGGTGTCGTCCATCGCGCGAGCGCCAGGCACAGCGGCTTCAACCAGGGGCGCGCGTCGACGCCAAGGCATTGCTCGGCACGCGCCTGCAGCGCATCGGCCTCGCGGGCGCGCGGCGACGCATCGTCCGTCTGCAGCGCGCGGGCGAGCGCCAGCGCGATCCAGCGGGGATAGGTCAACGGCGCGGCAACGGTCATCGGCGGCGGGCGGTCCTTGTCGCCGCCGCGAGGGCGGCGACGGGGGCAAGAGGTGACCCCCGGACGCGCCGCCAACTGGCCGGTCTCGACCGATACAGATCCGCGCGGCAGCGTGGTGGGGTATCGGCGCCGGATGGATAACGAAGAAGAGCGCCGCGGGGATACCCCGCGGCCGGAGGCGCGAACGCTTCCGAAGGCTTGGCGGCGACCGGAGGTCGGCGGCGATTATGGGTGCGGGCCGCGACGTCGCTCAAGCGGCGTCGTCAGGGCGTGAAGGTTCACGCCGCGCTCAGTACCGCCTGCTTCGCCGCATTCGGTTCCAGCGGGATGTACGCCTCGTCCGACTCGTTGCGCTTGGCCTCGCAGCTCGCGACCAGCTGCTTCTGCCACACCGAATGACGCTCGAACAGCTCCGCGATCCAGTCGACGAACACGCGCAGCTTGGTGCTCAGGTGCCGGTTCGGCGGGTACACCACGTACAGCGGCAGCGGATCCGACTCCCAGTCGCAGAGGAAGGGCACCAGTTCGCCTGCGTCGATGTGCGGCTTGATCATGAAGTAGGGCGCCTGGATCACGCCCAGCCCCGTCAGTCCCGCCGTCATGTACGCGTTGCCGTCGTTCACCGACACCTTGTAGTGGCCGTAGATCTCGTAGCGCTGGCCGTTCTTGCTGTAGTCGAACGGGAAACGCTTGCCGGTGCGCGTCGAGAAATAGCTCACCACGTGATGCTGGTCCGATTCCAGGTCCAGCGGATGCTGCGGCAGACCGTGCTGCTGGATGTAGGCCGGCGACGCGCAGCAGCCGTAGCCCCAGTCGCCGATGCGGCGCGCGACCAGCGACTGGTCGGTGATCTCGCCGCCGCGCACGACGCAGTCGACGTTGTCGCCGATCAGGTCCACCGGCCGGTCCGACACGCCGAGGTCGATCTGGATGTCCGGATGCCTTGCATAAAACTCCGGAAGTGCGGGGATCAGCAGCAGGCGCGCCACAGAGGAGGCCACGTCGACGCGGATGCGCCCCTTCGGCGCCGCGCGTGCATGCGAGACGGAGCCTTCGAGTTCCTCGATGTCCGACAGCAGCCGCGTCACGCGCTCGTAATACGCGGCGCCATCGGGCGTCACGCTCACGCGCCGCGTCGTGCGGTTCAGCAGCTTGACCTTGAGGTGGTCCTCCAGCGACTGGATCAGCCGCGTCACCGCGGTCTTGGGCAGGTCCAGCGATTCCGCCGCCCGCGTGAACGTTCCCGCTTCCACGACGCGCGCGAAAGCCTGCATGGCATTGAGCTTGTCCATCCTTGAACCCCTTGACCCTGACTGCTGCGGGCTTGCCGCGACTGCTCCAGCACAACGGCGCGTCTGCGCGCGCGCGAGGTCGCCATCCTGCCCGATCGATTGTTTCGTCGATGAAACGCTGAAGCGCGTCCCGGGCTATTTATCGGACGGCGTCCGTTGTCTAAATTTCGCTGCATTGCAACATGACCGGTCTGCCCCCACGGGGAGCAGGCCTTTGGCCCTGCCATGGACGCGCTGCCGCTGACCTCCTGCCACGACGACCTCCTGCCCGCCGGCGACGGCGTGGTGCCGGTGCGCGTGTACAAGAGCGCCGCCCGTCGCAAGGACGCGCCGGTCGTGATGCACCTGCACGGCGGCGCCTTCACGAGCGGCGACCTGGACAGCGGCGAGCTGGTCTCGCGGCTGCTGGCGGACGCGGGCGCGGTCGTCGTCGACGTCGACTACCCGACCGGCGAGGCGACCGTGTTCCCCACCGCGCTGAAGACGCTGGACGCGCTGCTGGCCGGCGTGCACAAGGCGCGGGCCAAGCTCTCGGGCAAGGGCGCGCCGCTGATCGTCGCCGGTGAAGAGGCCGGCGGCAACCTGGCCGCCGCGCTGGCGCTGATGGCGCGCGACCAGGGTCACCGCAAGCTGTCCGGCCAGATCCTGATCGGACCGATGCTCAATCCCTGCATGGGCACCGCCTCGCTGCGCCAGGCCGATGCCGGCTACGGCGAGTGCCGCTGGATGCACGGCTGGCGCGCCTACCTCGGCGAGTGCGAGGACGGCGACCACCCCTACGCCGCGCCCGCCGCCACCGGCCGCCTGTCGGGCCTGGTGCCGGCGCTGGTCGTCAGCGCCGACGACGACCCGATGCGCGACGAGGCGCTCGCCTATGCCCGCGCGATGAAGCGCGCCGGCGTCGACGTGCAGCAGGCGCTGATCGCCGGCCCGAGCGGCTGGCCCTGCAGCCTGATGAAGCTGCCCTCGCTGTCCGCCCTCCAGCTGCCCTGGGCGAGCGCCCTGCGCCAGAAGCTGGCCGATTTCCTGTCCCTGATCCCACCGGCCGGCAAGAGCCGCCTGCAACCCGCCTGACCCCAAGAGCCCTCCAAGAACTCCCAACGTCTACCCCCGTCACCGGAGCACCTCACCATGAACAAGAAGATCTTTGCCACCTCGCTCACCGCCGTCGCCGCGGTCGTCGGGGCCCTCGTCGTCGGTCTGCACAGCCAGCAGGCGGTCGCCAATCAACCGTCGGGCGCGCCGCAGGCGATCCCCGTCTCCGTCGCCACCGTCGCGAGCCAGGAAGTGGCCGCGTGGGACGAGTTCTCGGGCCGCCTGGAAGCGGTCGAGCGCGTCGATGTCCGGGCCCGCGTGTCGGGCGCCGTGCAGTCGGTGCATTTCCGTGAAGGGGCGCTGGTCAAGGCCGGCGAGCTGCTGATCACGATCGATCCCGCGCCGTACCAGGCCGAGGTCGACCGCGCCGAGGCGCAGGTGCTGGCCGCACAGGCCCGCGTCACGTATTCGAAGAGCGAGCTGGAGCGGTCCACCCGCCTGTGGAGCGAGCGCGCCATCGCGCAGCGCGAGCTCGACGAACGCAGCAACGCGTCGAATGAAGCCAACGCCAACCTGCGCGCCGCGCAGGCCGCGCTGCAGTCGGCCAGGCTGAACCTCGGCTACACCCAGGTGAAGGCGCCGGTCGCGGGTCGCGTCGGCAAGCTGGAAGTCACGCAGGGCAACCTCGTGGCCGCCGGCCCGGGCGCGCCGGTGCTGACGACGCTGGTCTCGGTCAGCCCGATCTACGCCAGCTTCGATGCCGATGAAGGCACCGTCGCCCGCGCGCTGAACGAGCTGCACGGCAGCGGCAAGGGCGCCGTCTCGGGCGATCTGTCGAGCATCCCGGTCCAGATCGGCACTGCGGCCACCGCCGACACGCCGTTCAACGGCAAGCTGCAGCTGATCGACAACCAGGTCGACGCCCGCAGCGGCACGGTGCGCGTGCGCGCGGTGCTGGACAACAAGGACGGCGCGCTGATCCCGGGCCAGTTCGCCCGCATCCGCCTGGGCCAGTCGAAGACGCGCGCCGCGGTGCTCGTCAACGAGCGTGCGGTCGGCACCGACCAGAGCAAGCGTTTCGTCATGGTGGTCGGCGCGGACAACACGCTGAGCTACCGCGAGGTCCTGCTGGGCGCCAACGTCGACGGCCTGCGCGTCGTCACGTCGGGCCTGAAGGCCAACGAACGCGTGGTCGTCAACGGCCTGCAGCGTGTGCGCCCCGGGGCGCTGGTCGCTCCGACCCTCGTCCCGATGAACGCCAAGGCAGAAATCCAAGCCAAGGACGGCGCCCCCAAGGCCGACAAGTCCTGACCTGATCCCGAAGGGACGGGCAAGACCCGTCCCCCTGGGGCTCCGGACAGCCTTCGGGGCGGCGCGACGCCGCCCCGCGGGGGGACCTTTGCCGTTTTCTCCAGTCGACTTGAAAGACTGACATGAATCTCTCCAAATTCTTCATCGACCGCCCGATCTTCGCGGGCGTGCTGTCGGTGCTGATCTTCGTTTCCGGGCTGCTCGCCGTGCGCGTGCTGCCGATCTCCGAATACCCTGAAGTCGTGCCGCCGCAGGTGGTCGTCCGCGCGCAGTACCCCGGCGCCAACCCCAAGGTCATCGCCGAAGCGGTGGCCACGCCGCTCGAGGAATCGATCAACGGCGTCGAAGGCATGCTCTACATGGGCAGCCAGGCGACCACCGACGGCCTGATGACGCTGACGGTCACCTTCAAGCTGGGCACCGACCCGGACAAGGCCCAGCAGCTGGTGCAGAACCGCGTCTCGCAGGCCGAGCCGCGCCTGCCCGAGGAGGTCCGCCGACTCGGTCTGACGACGGTCAAGAGCAGCCCCGACCTGACCATGGTCGTGCACTTGCTGTCGCCCAACGACCGCTACGACATGACCTACCTCCGCAACTACGCGGTGCTGAACGTCAAGGACCGCCTGGCGCGTATCCAGGGCGTGGGTCAGGTGCAGCTGTTCGGCTCGGGTGACTACTCGATGCGCATCTGGCTGGACCCGCAGAAGGTGGCGGAGCACGGCCTGTCGGCCAGCGACGTCGTCCAGGCGATCCGCGAGCAGAACGTGCAGGCGGCCGCCGGTGTCGTCGGCGCCTCGCCCGGCCTGCAGGGCATCGACCTGCAGCTGCCGATCAACGCGCAAGGCCGCCTGAACAGCGAGCAGGAGTTCGGCGACATCATCGTCAAGTCCGGCGCCAACGGCCAGGTGACGCGTCTGCGCGACCTGGGCCGCATCGAGCTGGGTGCCGCGGAATACGCGCTGCGCTCGCTGCTGGACAACAAGTCCGCGGTGGCGATCCCGATCTTCCAGGCCCCGGGTTCGAACGCGATCGAGATCTCGAACAACGTGCGCGCCACGATGGCCGAGCTGAAGAAGGCCATGCCCGAAGGCGTGGACTACTCCATCGTCTACGACCCGACGCAGTTCGTGCGGGCGTCCATCGAGTCCGTCGTCCACACGCTGCTGGAAGCGGTGGCGCTGGTCGTGCTGGTCGTGATCCTGTTCCTGCAGACCTGGCGTGCGTCCATCATCCCGCTGCTGGCGGTGCCGGTGTCCATCATCGGCACGTTCGCGGTGATGCATCTCTTCGGCTTCTCGATCAACGCGCTGTCGCTGTTCGGCCTCGTGCTGGCGATCGGCATCGTGGTGGACGACGCGATCGTGGTCGTCGAGAACGTCGAGCGCAACATCGAGGCGGGCCTGAGTCCGCGTGAGGCGACCTACCGCGCGATGCGCGAAGTGTCCGGCCCCATCATCGCGATCGCGCTGGTGCTGGTCGCGGTGTTCGTGCCGCTGGCCTTCATCACCGGCCTCACGGGTCAGTTCTACAAGCAGTTCGCGCTGACGATCGCGATGTCGACGGTGATCTCGGCGGTCAACTCGCTGACGCTGTCGCCCGCGCTGGCCGCGATGCTGCTCAAGGGCCACGACGCGCCCAAGGACTGGCTGACCCGCGCGATGGACAAGGTGCTGGGCCGCTTCTTCGGCGGCTTCAACAAGCTGTTCAACCGCGGCGCCAAGGCCTACAGCGGCGGCGTGACGAAGGCGATCTCCCGCAAGGTGATCATGCTGATCGTCTACGGCGGCCTGCTGGCCCTGACGGTGGGCCTGTTCAAGGCGGTGCCGAGCGGCTTCGTGCCGGCGCAGGACAAGCAGTACCTGATCGGCTTCGCGCAGCTGCCGGACGGCGCCACGCTGGACCGCACGGAAGACGTGATCCGCCGCATGAGCGAGATCGCGATGAAGACCCCGGCGTCGACCACGCCGTGTCCTTCCCGGGTCTGTCGATCAACGGTTTCACCAACAGCTCGAACTCGGGCATCGTCTTCACGCCGCTGAAGCCTTTCGACGAACGCACCGGCAAGGGCCTGTCCGCCGGTGAGATCGCGGGCAACCTGAATGCGCAGTTCGCGCAGATCCAGGACGCCTTCGTCGTGATGTTCCCGCCCCCGCCGGTGCAGGGCCTGGGCACGACCGGCGGCTTCAAGTTCCAGCTGGAAGACCGCGGCGGCCTCGGCTACGAGGCGCTCGACGCGGCGGTCAAGGCCTTCATGGCCAAGGCCCAGAAGGCGCCGGAACTGGCCGGTCTGTTCAGCAGCTACCAGGTCAACGTGCCGCAGCTGTACGCCGACCTCGACCGCACCAAGGCGCGCCAGCTGGGCGTGGCGGTGACGGACGTGTTCGACACGATGCAGATCTACCTGGGCTCGCTGTACGTCAACGACTTCAACAAGTTCGGCCGCACCTACACGGTCCGCGTGCAGGCGGATGCCGCCTACCGCGCCCGTGCCGAGGACGTCGGTCTGCTGAAGGTGCGTTCGGCCTCGGGCGAGATGGTGCCGCTGTCGGCGCTGATGAAGGTCCAGCCGAGCTTCGGTCCGGAACGCGCGATGCGCTACAACGGCTTCCTGTCGGCCGACATCAACGGCGGCGCCGCACCGGGTTATTCGACCGGCCAGGCGCAGGACGCGGTCGAGCGCATTGCTGCTGAGACGCTGCCCCCGGGCATCAGCTACGAGTGGACCGAGCTGACCTACCAGGAAATCCTGGCCGGCAATTCGGGCGTGTGGGTCTTCCCGCTGGCCATCCTGCTGGTGTTCCTGGTGCTGGCCGCGCAGTACGAAAGCTTGGCGCTGCCGGTGGCGATCATCCTGATCGTGCCGATGGGCCTGCTGGCGGCGATGACCGGCGTGTTCCTCAGCCATGGGGACAACAACGTCTTCACGCAGATCGGGTTGATCGTGCTGGTGGGGCTGTCGGCGAAGAACGCGATCCTGATCGTGGAGTTCGCGCGGGAGCTGGAATTCGCCGGCAGGACGCCGCTGCAGGCGGCCATCGAGGCGAGCCGGCTGCGTCTGCGTCCGATCCTGATGACGTCGATGGCCTTCGTGATGGGGGTGCTGCCGCTGGTGCTGGCCACGGGCGCGGGCGCCGAGATGCGCAACGCGATGGGCGTGGCGGTGTTCGCCGGGATGATCGGAGTGACGGCCTTCGGCCTGTTCCTGACGCCGGTGTTCTACGTGGTGGTGCGTCGCCTGACGGGCAACAAGCCGCTCAAGCAGCACGGCGAGGTGCCGCATGACGTCGAGGCGTTCGTGCAGCCCGCGCAAGGCGAAGGCCACGACTTCGGCCCGGGCGGCAACGCCCGTCCGCATCCGGCCGCACCGCGCCACGAGCACGAATAAAGGATTCGAGCCATGAAAACGAAACTGATGATGACGGCGCTGCTGGCGGCCCTGGTGCTGGCCGGTTGCGCGACACCGCCGCCGATCGACCAGTCGCGCGTGCCGGTCACGCCGACGGCCTTCAAGTCGCAGGCGACTGCGACGGTGGGCGAGGCCCGCTGGGCGGTGGCCCCGCCGGCCGATGCCGAGCCGCGCGGCGACTGGTGGCTGGCGTTCGGTGATGCCACGCTGAACGATCTGATCCGCCGCTCGCTGGTCAACAACAACGACCTGCAAGGCGCTGCGGCGCGACTGGCGCAAGCGCGCGCCTTGCTGCGCAGCACGAATGCCGATCGCCTGCCGCAGGTCGGCGCGAGTGCCGGTGCCACGCGCGGAACGGTCGCGGGCCAGGGCCCGGCCGCCACGACGGTCTACAACGCCGGCCTGGGCGCGAGCTGGGAAGTCGACCTCTCCGGTCGCTTGTCGGAAGCGACGCGGGCGGCTTCGCTGGATGCGCAGTCGCGTGAGGCGCTGCTGCAGTCCACGCGCCTGATCGTGCAGGCGGATGTGGCGCAGACCTACCTGGCGCTGCGCTTCGCGGATCAGGAGCGTCGACTGGTGCGTGACACCGTCGCGGCCTACCGCGAGACGCTGGCGCTGACGCAGCGCCGCTACCAGGCGGGCGACGTCGCGGAGCTGGACCTGGCGCGCGTGCAGACGGAAGTCGCTTCGACGGAAGCCGAGGCGATCAGCCTGGACCGCCGCCGGGCCGAGCTGGAGAACGCGCTGTCGGTACTGCTGGGCGAGCCCGCCTCGGGCTTCAAGGTGGCGGAAGACACGGCGCTCGCGCCGCTGCCTTCGATTCCGTCGGGTCTACCGAGCACGGTGCTGGCGCGTCGTCCGGACGTGGCCGCGTCGCAGCGCAGCCTGCTGGCGGCGCAGTCGCGGGTGGGCGTGGCGCAGGCCGCGTGGTTCCCCAGCCTGACGCTGACGGCCAACGGCGGCTACGCCTCGCCGGAGCTGAGCGACGTGTTCCGCTGGTCGGCGCGCGCGTGGTCGGTCGATGCGCTGCTGTCGCTGCCGATCTTCGACGGCGGCCGCCGCAAGGCGGGCGTGGAGTCGGCGAAGGCGGGCCTGGACCTTGCGATGGCGAGCTATCGCCAGCAACTGCTGCAGGCGCTGCGCGAGGTCGAGGATTCGCTGGTCGGTCTGCAGACCTTGTCGGCGCAGGCCGAAGTGCAAGGGCAGGCGGTGCAGTCGTCGACGCGTGCGACGGCGTTGTCGGATTCGCGCTACCGCAACGGGCTGGTCAGCCAGCTCGACCTGCTCGACGCGCGCCGCAGCGAGCTGCGCAACCGCCGCGCGGCGCTGCAGGTGCAGGCCGCGCAGTACCAGGCGACGGTCGAACTCGTCCGCGCCTTGGGCGGCGGCTGGACCACGCCAGCCTGAGCCCCGGCCGGGCAAGACCCGGCCCCTTTCAAATGCGACCGGACCTTTACCGGTGCCCCTTTGGGCGTGCAGGGATGCACGCCCTTTTTTCGTCGTTCACTGATTGCAGTGGGTGCGCTCACGCGTTGTCGTAGGCAACCGCGCCTTCTCCACGAGTGGAGGTCATTGTTCTTGCCAGGCGCGACGCTAACGTTGGTGTCACCCAGAAAGATCTTGGAGCGCACGCAGGGCGTGCCGACGGTGGCTAAGGACTGCACCGTTCCTGCTCCAGAAAGCGGATAGCCTCCTTGCGGAGGCCTTCACACTCTTTTCACCGGGTCGCGCCCTTTCGGGTTGTCTAACCGGCGCGTCAGGGCGGAAATTTACTCCAACAAATGCGCGGGGGCAAGCCTAGGTGCATCCTCAGAGTCAGTTGTTCGAAAGGGTCATCTCCAAACCTCGCCTCGACAGCTACCGGGGCTACTGGAAGGTCGACGCTGATACGGCCATCGGTCTCTACATGTGGAATGGGGAGGTCTGCGGCGAGCTGTCCAAGCTTCTTTCTTACCTTGAGATTGCCCTGCGCAACAGCATCCATTGCGAGCTCAGTCGGAATGCCAGCCAGGGCGCGAGTTCAAGTTGCCATTGGTGGGACATCCACGCGGGCTCGCTGAAAGCCGAAGCGAAGAGTCAGATCAAGCGTGTTCGCGACAATGCGCCTCAGGCGCTGCTGTCTCCGGATGAAATCGTGTCCCGGTTGACCTTCGGGTTCTGGCCCAAGATCCTTACCTGGGTCTCGAAGCAGTTCCCTACGCTTCTGTTCAGGATCCTTCCAGACCATCCGCTGAGTCGGCACGGCGCGTCGCCAAACTGGTTCGACCGAAAGGCCCGTCACGCGGCCTGCCTGGAGTTTCTCGAATTCATTGATACACGCAACCGGATGGCGCACCACGAACCGCTTTGGAAGTTTTCCGACATCGTCGACACCTCGCCGGCAGCTCCGGCTCCGGCCATCCTGATCTGCTCGCGTTCCGTCGACGAATCCTCCACCTTTGCGCGATTTGCTCGACTTCTGGCCTTGTTGGATCGAACAGTGCATGCGCTGTCTCCCGCGCTTCAGGCCAGTCTCGTTGCATCGAGTTGGCGCGCGCGGCTGGACTTTCTGCTCTCGCCTCGCGGCGTGCAGCGCTACAAAGAAGGTCGTCATGTGGTCGAGCCGCAGGCTATGAGCGCCAACGCGTTGCGCCAGCAACTGGCTTCGGTGATGCAGCGGAATCGACCGGTGAGGCTGCGCGACCGTGGAGGCGAGGGGATCTTCATCCCGGTCTAGCTTGGTGATGCGCGCGTTGCGGGCTGTTGCCTAGAATCCCCGCAACCGAAAGGAAGCATGAAAACGGTCTGGATCATCGACGGCGCCTACCTGTTCAATGTGGGTCGCGGCCGTCCGTTCGATTACCTCAAGCTCAAGAACGAGCTGGTAGAGCGCAACGGTGGTCCGATCTACGAGAGCTACTACCTGAACTCCACCCGCGACTTGGCGACGGACCAGCAGAACGCGTTTCACACGTGGCTCAAGGCAGCGCCGCCGCGTGGGCCGAAGATCCGCGTCCAGCTGTACGAGATGAAGAACCTCCATCTTCAATGCCCGGACTGCGGAGTCCAGTTCGACCGCGAAGTGCAGAAGGGCGTGGACGTCGCGATCGCGACGCTGCTGATCAAGCTCGCGGTGCAGAACGTCTACGACCGATTGATCCTGTCGGCGGGCGACGGCGATTTCGAGGAGGCGATCTCCTACGTCAAGTCGGATCTCAAGAAGGAGGTCTGGGTCAGTGGCCTGCAGGCCAATCTGTCGACCGACCTGCAGTCCTACGCGGACGAGGTGGTGTGGATGGACGATCTCTATCCGACGATCGCCAGGTGAGGCGTGACGGCGGCGCGTGCGCCTGAACTGAGTGCTCGCTAGGGACGTTTTCCCATCCCCCTTCTTGCGTGCAGGGATGCATGCACGTTCTTTGTCGCCCACACGGATTCCAGTCACGACCTGGCCTGTTGCCGTAGGCCCAGGCGGCTTTTCCACGAGTGAAAGTCATGGCTTGTCGCGCCTCTGCCGCCTAACGTTCGTCGCTGATCTACAAGGATGCAGGGAATGAAATGAGGCGTAAAGTTGATGAATGGCGACAACTATCGACCAAGGATCATTCAAATCGCTCCTCCGCGACCACCCGAGGGGCGAGCCCGTGGACATGGGCGTCCTGCAACGCGAAGGCATCTCCGCCTTCCGTGCCTCCGCCTGGGCACGCAGCGGTTGGCTCGACCATCTGGGTCGAGGCGTCTATGCCATCGCAGGTGATGAGCTGTCGCGCGATGGCGCTCTGGCTTTCCTGGCGCGTCAGGTGTCAGGATTTCACGTGGGCGGAAAAACGGCGCTGGCTTGGCATGGCCTGGAGCACGACATCGCGTTCGATGAGGTGCTCAGCCTGTGGGGTGATCGATCCAAGGCGATACCGGCATGGATCGCCGAGCGGTTTCCCGTCCGGTACCAGACCACGCGGATCCTGGACGAGGAGGCTCACGCCTCATCGGGGCTGAAGGCCTTGCCCGCCGGCGATCCTCGCGTGCTTGTCTCCTCGCCGGAGCGGGCCATGCTGGAGATGCTGAGCGACCTGGGCAAGACGCAAAGCCTTGCGGACGCCCGCCGCCTCATGGAAGGGCTTGGCGGCTTGCGGACGAAGGTGCTCGATCAACTGCTGGCGCGGACGGATCGGATCAAGGTCGTCCGCGCGGCCGCATACCTGGCTGCGGACCTCGACCTGCCTTGGGCGGCCGTGGCGCGCACGCACAGCGACCGCCTCGGCGGCTCGCGCTGGATCGCCGTGTCCAAAGCTGGGGAGAGACTGGACTTTCGATGACATTCAATGCGCGGTACGTCGATACGGTGCGACTGCTGCTGGACATCCTCCCGAAGGTGTTTGCCTCGGGACGGTTCGCGATGAAAGGAGGTACGGCGATCAACCTGTTCGTACAGGACATGCCCCGACTCTCCGTCGATATTGACCTGGTCTGGGTCGACCCGACGCCAGACCGCGAGGCCGACCTCGCAGGGATCACGGGTGAGTTGAGCCGAATGGCAGTAGAGCTTGGCAGGCAGGGATTGCACGTGCAGTGGTCGAAACGCGTCGATGGCGAGGAGGTGAGGCTCCTCGCTGCACGGAGGACGACGCGAGTGAAGGTGGAGGCGAATGCCGTGTTTCGGGGCACGCTGCTACCCATTCGAATCCTGCCGCTGACGGCAACGGCCGCCGAGGTCTTTGACCGAGATCTGGCCGTCCCGGCGCTCGCCGTCGAGGAGCTGTACGGGAGCAAGCTCGTCGCTGCGATGGACCGACAACATCCGCGCGATCTGTTCGACGTGATCGGCATGTGGCGGCAGCTCGGATGGAACGTCCGTGTCATCGACTGCTTCGTCGGATACCTTGTCGGACACAACCGTCCAGTGCATGAGGTGCTCTTCGCCGCGCCACGATCTCTGCAACTGAGCTACGGCAACGAGTTTCGCGGCATGACGCGCACGTCTGTATCCCAGTCAGAACTCGAATCCGTTCAGCGGCAATTGCTCGCCGAATTGCCTCAGCAACTCACCAACGCACATCGTGAGTTCCTGGCTTCGCTGGTGCGGGGGAGCCGGATTGGTCCTTGATGCCTTTCGAGCACTTGCGGCACCTGCCTGCCGTGCGGTGGAAACTCGACAACCTCGCGGTGCTTCGCCGGAAACAAGCCCTGAAGTTCGAGGAGCAGCATCAGAAATTGATGGAGGGGCTGGCGCGATGATTCGCTCTCAGCAATGCCCACCCGCCCGCGCCCTCAACCGGCGCCATCCCGCGCGCATGAGCCACGTCCCGATACCCGCCAGCAGCAGCACGATCACGAACGCCCCGCCGGCTCCGCCGGCGCGCCAGCGCCTTCCGCGGCGCCGATCAGCGGCTTGAGCGCGTTGTAGCCCGCCACCACCGCCGCGATCCACAGGACCGCTCCGCCCAGGAACTGTCCGAGCGCCACCAGCTTGTTCATCCCGTCACTCCGTCCACGTCGGACACTGCAATGCGTGCAGCCTAACGGGCCTCGCGGCTGCTTCGCTCAAAGCCCCTCGGTGAGGAACGGCATCACCGCCGCCAGCAGCGCGTCCGGCGCCTCCTCCGGGATGTAGTGACCGCAGGGCAGCGGCCCGCCGTCGACGTCCACCGCGACGCGTTGCCATTCCCTCAGCGGGTCGAAGCACTTCGCCACCACGCCCTGCGCGCCCCAGTACACGCGCAGCGGCATCGCCAGCCTCGCGCCGGCCTCGCGGTCCGCGCGGTCGTGCTCGAGGTCGATGCCCGCCGCCGCGCGGTAGTCCTCGCACATGCCGTGCGCGGTGCCAGGTAGTGCCAGCGCGCGTTGATACTCGGCGAACGCACGCGGGTCGAAGGCCGACAGGCCCGCGTGCCGCCGGCCCATCACGTCCAGCGCGTATGCCGCCGGGTCGGCCTCGATGAGCCGCTCCGGCATCGGCGCCGGTTGGATCAGGAAGAACCAGTGCCAGTACGCCCGCGCGAAGGCCTCGGTGGTCTGTTCATACATCGCCAGCGTCGGCGCGATGTCCAGCAGCGCGAGGCGCTCGACCGCATTCGGGTGATCCGCCGCCATCCGGTGTGCGACGCGCGCGCCGCGGTCGTGCGCCAGCACGCGGAAGCGCACATGGCCCAACGCACCCATCACGGCGATCAGGTCCAGCGCCATGCGCCGCTTGCTGTAGTTGCCGTGATCCTCGTCGCCCGTGGGCTTCGAGGAATCGCCGTACCCGCGCAGGTCCGGCATCACGACGGTGAAGCGCGCCGCCAGCGCCGGCAGCACGCGGTGCCAGATCGCCAGCGTCTGCGGATGCCCGTGGATCAGCAGCAGCGGCGGACCTTCGCCGCACACGCGCGCATGGATGCGCACGCCGGGCGCGGTCTCCACGGACAGCCGTCGCGTCGATGCGGGGAACAGGGCATCGGCCGGATGCGGCTCGACGGTGAAGTCCGCCGCCAAGGCGGAGGAGCCGACGGAGGCGGCAGGGGAGGAGGGCGCGCTCATGCGCCGATGCTAGGCGCGTCGTCCTCGTTCCCGCTGTCGGGAACGAGACACATCGCCCGTGAGCGCCGCTCCCACGCGGCGAGCGCCACCAGCACCGCGCAGGCGAAGGCGCTGGTCGCGACCGGCCGCCAGTCGTGCACGAACGGCCCGGCCGCCGCGAGCACCAGCACCGCCACGCCGTGCGACCACGGCCAGCGGCCGACGACCGAGCGCTTGAACAGCCCCACGCCGATCGCATAGATCGCCACGCCGCCGAGCAGGCACAGCGCCGTCTTCAGGTCGGTGTGGCCGTCCGGATGCGCCAGCACGAACTCGTCCGCCGCCGCGTTGACGATGATCCCCGCCACGATCGGCAGGTGGATGTAGGTGTAGGCCAGTCGGGCCAGCCGCCCCGGATCGTCGCTGTGGGTGATGCGCCCCGTGGCGAAGTCGTTGGTCGTGTCGAAGTACAGCCACCACAGCGCGATGCTCCCGGCGAACGACACCAGGAAGGCCAGCAGGCTCATCGACGTCAGAGGTTCCTCCGCGAAGGTGGCGCCGGTCACCAGCAGCGACTCGCCCAGCGCGATGATCACGAACAGCGCGCAGCGCTCGGCCAGGTGACCGCCGGAGATCGTCCAGTCCGCCGTCGTCGAGCGGCCCAGCCCCGGCACGAAGAAACCGGCCGACGGCCCGACGACCTCGATCGCCAGCGCCGCGACCCACAGCGGCACCCGCAGCGCCGGGTGCAGCGCGCCGGCGATCCACAGCACCGCCGACACGATCAGCCACGCCCCGATGCGCTGGAAGTTGCGCACCAGACCGGCCTCCGCACCGCGCGCCGCCCAGAGGAAGAACAGCGTCCGCCCGACCTGGATCGCCGTGAACGAGGCGGCGAACATCAGTGCCCGCTCGCCGAAGGCCTGCGGCAGCGAGACCGACATCAGCAGCCCCGCCAGCATCATCGCGAACAGGCAGATCCGCACCGGCAGCCGCTCCGGGTCCAGCCAGTTGGTGACCCAGGAGGTGAAGATCCACACCCACCAGACCGCCGCCATCAGGAAGCCGGTCTGCAGGGCGCCGGTCAGCGTGACGCCGTCATGCGCGAAGTGGCCGATCAGCGTGTGCGACAACTGCGTGACGGCGAAGACGAAGACGAGGTCGAAGAACAGCTCGACGAAGCTGACCTTGGCATGGCCGTGCGGGTCGGGTCGGCGCAGGAGCGGGATCGAAGGCATCCCCGGACTGTCGCATGCGGGCGCCACCGGACCCCCGGGGCCGATGCCGGCTTGACGGCAATCGCACGGCCATCCCCATAATCGCCGCCATTGCCCGCCGGCCCAGCCGCCGCCACCGCCGGTCGAGTTCGCGTTTGATCGCGCGCTTTCGCGCGTCCTCGCGTGCCGCGCCTGGCCTTCGCGCCATGCTTCCCGTCTTCGAGACCGACCCGCCCCCGCCGTCGCATGCGTTCCTCCGCCGAGCCGATCCACCGCACCAGCCTCGGTCGCGGCGTGGGACTGCTGATGGCGGCGCTGCTCGCGATGGCCGTGATCGTGACGCTGCTGGCCGTGCGCGCCCGCACGACGCTCGACGACCTGCGCCGCGCCGACCGCATCAACATCGTCCTGTCGGCCATGGTGCTGTTGACGGAGGACCTCCTGAATGCGGAGACCGGACAACGCGGTTATCTGCTGACGCAACGCGCCGGCTACCTGCAGCCCTACCGCGATGCGGTGCGCAATCTGGACCGCCGGGTGGAGGAAGTGCTGGCCCGCGACGAAGACCCTGCCCACGCGGCCCGGCTCGACCGCATCCGGGAACTGGTCCAGCTCAAGATGACCGAGATGAACCAGACGATCCGCCTGAACGACTCGGGACGTCATGAGGAGGCGCTGGAACTGGTGCTCGGCGACCAGGGCATGCACCACATGGACGAGCTGCGCGACCTGCTGGGCGAGC
The DNA here is from genome assembly GCF_050632145.1 of Roseateles chitinivorans. Lineage (GTDB taxonomy): Bacteria > Pseudomonadota > Gammaproteobacteria > Burkholderiales > Burkholderiaceae_C > Roseateles > Roseateles chitinivorans_B. Next base: position 664,135 of record NZ_CP192577.1, on the reverse strand, counting down.
TCACCTCCTCGCTGCGCGCCGAGCGGGCGGCGATCAGCGAGCGGCTGTCCCGCGAAGCCGGCCTCACCGAACTGCTGATGCTGGCCGGGCTGGCGATGCTCGCGCTGTTCGCGGTGATGGCGACCTCGCAGGTGCTGCTGCGCTCGCGCGAGCTGCTGCGCACGCAGAAGCGGCTGCGGGGCATCGCCGACAACGTGCCGGCGCTGATCAGCCATTACGACGCGAAGGGCCGGTTGCGCTTCGCCAATGCGGAGGTCGGACGCGTCTTCCACACCGATCCCGGCGGTCTGGTCGGCAAGACGCTGGACGAGCTGCGCGGCGCGGAGAGCGCCGCGCAGATGCGCCCCTTCGTCGAGCGCGTGATGAAGGGCGAGGCCGTGGCCTTCGACGTCGAGCAGATCATCCGCGGCGAGACGCTGCACTTCCACCAGAGCTTCGTGCCCGAACTGGCAGGCGGCCGCGTCGAGGGCTTCTACGCCTGCTCGATGGACATCACCGAGCGCAAGCGCGCCGAGGCCGTGATCGCCGCCAGCGAGCGCCGCATGAAGGCCATCACCGACAACCTGCCGGTCTTCATCACCTACATCGACGCGGAGCGCAAGCTGCGCTACACCAACGAGACGCTGCGGAGCTGGTTCGGCCTCGATCCGCAGGCGGCCCTGGGGCTGCACATCGACGACGTCTTCGGCACCGCCAGCACCGGCCAGCGCAGCGCGCAGCTGGCGCTGGCGCTGGGCGGCGAGCGTGTCGAGTTCGAGGTGACCTCGACGATGCTCGGCAAGCAGCGGCACCTGCGCTCGATCTACGTGCCCGACGCGGGGCCGGACGGACGGGTGCTGGGCATCTTCACGCTGTCCATCGACATCACCGTCATGAAGCAGGCGGAGGCGCAGCTCGCGCGGCTGGCCAGTTCGGACGCGCTCACGGGACTGCCGAACCGGCGCGAGTTCGACCAGGCGCTGGAAGGCGCGCTGGCGCGGCAGCGGCGCCACATGCGCGAGGGCCGGGTGCTGGCGCTGCTGTTCCTGGATGTCGACCGCTTCAAGTCGATCAACGACACCCATGGCCACGGCGTCGGCGACACGGTGCTGCGCGACTTCGCGACCGTGCTGCGGCGCGCAGTGCGCGGCAGCGACCACGTCGCGCGCATCGCGGGCGACGAGTTCGTCGCGGTGATCGAGGGGCTGAACCGGCCCGAGGAAGCGGAGCAGGTCGCCGCCAAGATCGTCGAGGCGGTGCGGGCGGCGCGGCCGGCGGGCGTGGCGATCACCGCCAGCATCGGCATCGCCAGCGTCGCCGACGGCGACGTGCCGGCGGCGGACCTGATCGCGCTCGCCGACCGGGCGCTGTACCAGGCCAAGCACCAGGGCCGCGACGGCTGGGTGGCCCTGGGATGGCCCGGTCCGGACCAGCGGCACTGACGCCACCGCCACGGCCGCGCCCGCCGCCGGGCCCTCGGCCACAGGCCTCGCGGCGATCGGCGATGATGGCCGGATGAAGATCTCCCGATCCCTTCCGGGTGTCCTCATCGCCGCTGTGCTGGGCCTGGGACTCTCCGCCGTCGCCACCGTCTCCGCCGTGACCGCGGCGTCCGCGCCCCCGCGCCCCTCGCGCCACCACCTGCCGCCGATCCCGCGGCGCCATCGCTGCGGCCACTGACCAACGACATCGCCGAGCGCGTCCAGGCCTGCACCTTGTGCCACGGTGCGCAAGGCCGGGCGACGACGCAGGGCTACTTCCCGCGTCTTGCGGGCAAGCCGTCGGGCTATCTCTACAACCAGCTGCAGAGCTTTCGCGACGGGCGTCGTCATCACGCGCTGATGGCCGGTCTGCTGCGCAACATGAGCGACGACTACCTGCACGAGATCGCCGGCTATTTCGCCGCGCTCGACGTGCCGTATCCGGCGCCGGGACCGTCGGGACTGGACGCGGCGCAGCAGGCGCGCGCGGAGCGGCTGATCCTGCAGGGCGACCCGGCGCGCAAGGTGCCCGCCTGCACGGCGTGCCACGGGCCCTCGATGGCGGGGCGTGAACCCGCGATCCCCGGGCTGCTGGGACTGCCGCGCGACTACCTCGTCGGACAGCTCGGCGCGTGGCGCAGCGGTCTGCGGCGCGCGCATGCGCCGGACTGCATGGCCGACGTGGCGAAGGCGCTGTCGATCGACGACATCGCCGTCGTCGCGAGCTGGCTCGCCGCGAAGCCGGCGGGCGCGCATCCGGAGCCGCCGTCGACGACGCCGTTGCCGATCGCGTGCGGGGGCTCGCGCCATGAGCGGGACCCCGACCTTCCCCCGAGTGCCCCCGCGGAATCCGGCGCCGCGCCGATGAGGGCCTTCGTCCGGCTGCTGATCGGCATCGCGATCGCGGTGCCGGTGATGGCGCTGCTGCTGCTCGCCGGCGCGTGGGGGCGGGAGCTCTGGCTGTCGGGCCGGCCCGTGCCCTCCGGCGCCGAGGGAACGAATCCCGCCTTGATCGCCCGTGGCGCCTATCTGGCCCGCATCGCCAACTGCGCGGGCTGCCACAGTCCGCGCGGGGGCGCGCCGCTGGCCGGCGGGATGCCGCTCGGCACGCCGTTCGGGACGCTGTTCAGCAGCAACCTGACGCCCGATCCCGAGACCGGACTCGGCCGCTGGACCTCCGACGACTTCTGGCGCGCGATGCATCACGGCCGCAGCCGCGACGGGCGGCTGCTCTATCCCGCCTTCCCTTACACCAGCTACACGGCGATGTCGCGCGAGGACGCCGATGCGATCTTCGCGTGGCTGCGGCAGCAGCCGGCGGTGACGCAGACGGCGCCGGGGCATCAGCTCGGCTGGCCGTACCGGTGGCAGTCCGCGCTGGCGGTCTGGCGGTTGATGTACTTCACGCCGGGCGATGCGCCGTCGCACGACGAGCCGGGCGGCGGCCGTCTCGCCGATCAGGGCGGCGGCGCGGCGCAGGATGTCGCCGGTCAGGCGGCATTGGCGCGAGGCCGTTATCTCGTCCAGGCCGTCGGCCATTGCGCGGAATGCCATGCGCCGCGCAACCGGCTCGGCGCGCTGCGGGATGCCGCGGGACTGCGCGGCGGCTGGGTCGGCGTACAGGGCTGGATCGCGCCTTCGCTGGCGGATCCGCACGCGGCGGGCGTGCAGGACTGGTCCGAGGCGGACGTGCGCGCCTGGCTGCGGACCGGCTGGTCGACCCAGGGCTCGGCGCTCGGCCCGATGGCGGACGTCGTCGCGGAGAGCCTCCAGCATCTGACCGATGCCGACGCGCAGGCGATGGCCGTGTACCTGCGCGGTCTGCCGCGCGAGGGATCGACCGCGGCGGAGTTCAAGCCGGCCACGTCGGGGCAGATGGATCTCGGCCGTCAGGTGTACGCCAAGCACTGCGCCGACTGCCATGGCGATCAGGGGCAGGGGCGTCAGATCGACGGCCAGCCGGCCTATCCGCCGCTGGCGGGCAACCGCACGGTGAGGCTGGACGCGCCGCAGAACGTGCTGCAGATGCTCGCCGACGGCGGCTACGCGCCGACGACGCCGGGACATCCGCGTCCGTACGGCATGCCGCCGCTGAGGCAAGTGCTCACCGAGGCCGAGATGGCCGCCGTCGCGACGCTGATCCGGCAGAGCTGGGGGAACAGGGCGTCGGCGGTGACGGAGCAGGAAGTGCTGCGCCTGAAGTGAGGGGGTGGCGAAGCGCAAAAAGCGCACGAAAACGCACAAAAAGCGGCCCAGGTTCACGCAACGGGCGCGGCATATGGGGACGGGCTCCCCACGATTTCAAGATCTTGAAGCCCGGCTTCTCGCACCTAGGTTGGGATGCATGGCGGACGACGTTCCGCCGCGACCCACCCGCAGGATGCCAAGGAGCCCCGCATGTACCGTCAACTGTTTGCCCGTGAGCTGTTCAACGACCTCGACCGCTTCCAGCGCGAGATGAGCGGCCTGTTCGAATCCACCGCCAGCCGCGCCACCCCGCGTGGCGGCTATCCGGCCCTGAATGTCGGCCTGTCGCCGGAAGCGGTGGAGGTCTACGCCTTCGCGCCGGGCCTGGATCCCGCCACCATCGGTGTCGACCTGGATCGCGGCGTGCTGAGCCTGTCGGGCGAACGCGCATCCTCGCTGTCCGAAGGGGCCAGGAGCGACGCAGCCACGGCTGCTGCCGCTGAAGGCGAGACCGCCGCGCCCGCCGCGAAGGCCGCCGACAAGACCGTCGTCCATCAGCGCGAGCGCTTCGCCGGCAAGTTCCGCCGCGTGGTCAGCCTGCCCGACGACATCGATCCGGAACAGGTCTCGGCCTCCTACAAGGACGGCGTGCTGCGCGTCAGCGTCAAGCGCCGCCCGGCACCGCAGCCGCGCCGCATCGACATCCATTGAGTCGCGGACCCCGCCGTCCACCGATCCCAGACACGAACCGAACCCGATTCGAAAGAACACCATGACCACTGCCGTGCACACCCCCGCCGCCGATGCGGCCGAGCAAGTGAAGACCAGCGCCTCCACCACCGCGCAAGCCGCGCGTCGTCGCGATGACTATGCGATCCAGCCCGCCGTCGACGTCCTCGAGGACGCGCAAGGCCTGACGCTGTTCGCCGACCTGCCCGGCGTGCCGCGCGAGCAGCTCCAGCTGCGCGTCGACAAGGACCGCCTGATCATCGAGGCCGAGATGCAGCTCGATCTGCCCGACGGCCTGAAGGCCGGCCACGTGGAGGTGTCGCGCCAGTTCTACCGCCGCGCGTTCACGCTGAGCAAGGAACTGGACGCCGATCAGATCGCCGCAGAGCTGACCAACGGCGTGCTGCGCGTGCGCATCCCCAAGGCCGCGCATGCGCAGCCGCGCAAGATCGAGATCAAGCTGGGCTGATCGTCACTGCAGGCGCGACAGCGTCACGTCCGGTTCGGGCGGAGCGGCCATCGCGGCGAAGGCTGCATCGGCCGACTCGCCTGCGCGAGCCGCGTCGTCCAGGCTGACCTGCAGCCGGCGGCGCATCCACGGCCGCAGGTCTTCCAGCGGACCGACGTCGGGCAGCAGGCTCCAGTCCTGCAGCGCCTGCACGGCGTGCGGTACCGGCTCCTGACCGACAAGCGCCCGTTGCAGGCGTTTGGCCGACTCGGGCAGCTCGGCCAGGAAGTCGGCGTCGAGGTCCTTCGCGCGGCGCATCAGGCTCTGGCGCATCATCGAGAGATGCGCCATCAGCCGGTAGCCATGGTCGAGCACCGTGTTGAGTTCCTGCAGCGGCGGGCGCACCCGACGCGGTTCGGCGGCGCTGCGGGTCAGGGCCGCAGACAGCGCGGCCAGCGCGTCGTAGGCCTGGCGCCGCGCCATGCGCTGCGTGAGCGCGCCGGCCGGTGTCATCGCGGCCGTCATCGCCTGCATCGCGTACTGCTGCAGCGCGGCACGCGCCCGCTTGAGCGCGCGCGGCAGGTTGCGACGCTCCCAGGCCGGCAGCACGTAGCTGAAGGCCCAGGCCAGGACCGCACCGAGCACCGTGTCCGCCAGACGCTCCGAGATCGCGATCCCATGCGACGGATCCGCCAGGTGCGACTGCAGCAGCGCCATCACCGTCGCCGCGATCGCGGTGATCAGGTAGCGGCGGGTGACGAACGCATGCGCGATGCCGACGGCGATCTGCAGCACGACGATCCACAGCGTCTGGTTCGGGATCAGCGACAGCGCCAGCATCAGCCCGCAGCCGATCGCCGTGCCGAGCACCCGCATGTTGCGGCGCTCCAGCGTCTGGTCGAGGCTGCCGCGCAGCACCACCGCGACCGACAGCACCAGCCAGTGCGGGTGCGAGGCCCAGGGCAGCGCGAGCGCGATGAAGTAGGCCGCCGACAGCGCCAGCGCGCTGCGCAATGCGTGGCGCAGCACCGGCGAGTCGAGGTGGACTTGCGCCTTCAGCAGACCGATCGGCCAGCCGACCGGCGTCACGAAGTTCCGCAGTTCGCCGGCGTCCAGCGCCAGCGGCGGCAAGGGCAGGGAAGCGTCGAGCGCGCGGCCCATCGCCAGCACCTCGCCGTCGAGATGCGACAGCCGGTCCTGCAGCACCAGCTGCAGCCGCGTGCGCGGATCCTGCGGCGGCAGGTCCGGCCATTGCGTCGGTCGCACGGTGTTCATCGCCGGCGCGCGCTCGTCGAGCAGCGCGTCGCGGTATTCGTCGAGCAGCACGGCCAGTGCCCGCAGTCGGCCGACCAGCGCCGTGCGCATGTGCTGGCCGACGGGGTCCTCGCCGAGCAGCTCCAGATCCAGGCGGCTCGCCAGCATCAGGTCGCGCAGTTCGACGACGTGCAGCAGCACCGCCGCGCTGCGCGGATCGGTCTTGGCGCGCGGGAAGACCTGGTCGCGCGCCGTCTGCAGCAGTTCCGCCAGCTGGGCCTCGTTGCCCAGCCAGTCGCGCATCGCATGCGCCGCGCCGCCGCTGCCGAGCAGCTCGGCCCGCGCGCTCATCAGCTGAGCGAGGCCATGCAGCGCTTCCGCCAGCGCGAGCCGGTGGAAGCGCCGGTGCAGCACCGCGCTGGAGATCACGCTCCACACGAGGTAGAGCGCGATGCCGGCCGCGCCGCTCGCCAGCACGATGTGCAGCGGCTGTGGCGGCCACGCGAGCGCGAACACCATCGCCAGGATGGGCGCGAAGGACACGGGGCCCGCGCGCGGGCCCCAGCTCAGCAGCATCGCGCTGCCGAAGGCGAGCACCGCCACCAGCGCACCCATCGCGGCGTGATACGGATGCAGGACCGCCACGAGTCCCACGGCCAGCAGCGTCATGCCGCCGGCGGTGAGCACGCGGTTGCGGTTGCGCCGCACGCTGCCCGGCAGGTCGGCCAGGCTGGCGCAGATGGCGCAGGCCATCGCCAGCTGCGAGGCGATGTGCGACAGCTCGGCCGGAGCCGCGTGCGACACGATCACCTGCACCAGCATCACCCCGAGGGCGACGCTGAGGCCGTTCCACCAGTGCGCCGGCCAGTGACGCCAGCGACCGGCCGCCATCAGGCTTCCCGGACGCGCTGGTTCAGATGGGCCAGGGCCTCTTCGACCTGGTCGACCAGCACCAGGCAGAGGTCGCCCGGCTGCAGACGCTCCAGCGCGCGGTCGATCGCGACGAACTCGCCGCGGATCTCCTCGATGTGCTTGGTCCGCGTCGCTCCCTTCAGCCCCTGCTGCAGCAGCGCCAGGACTTCACCGTCCTCGCGGCCGCGCTGGCAGGCGTCCTGGAACAGGATGGCCTCGTCGAAGGCCTCGCCCAGGATCTGCGTCTGGATGCGGATGTCCTCGTCGCGGCGGTCGCCGGCGCCGGAGATCACCACCGAGCGCTTGTTGGCCGGCAGCGCCTGCACCGCCTGCACCAGCGCGCGCATCGCGTCGCCGTTGTGGCCGTAGTCGGCGATGACGGTCGCACCGCGATAGTCCATCACGTTGAAGCGGCCCGGCACGCTGTCCGGATCGCTCATGAAGCTCGCCAGCCCGCGCCGGATCGTGTCCCAGTCCAGGCCCACGCCCCAGGCCGCCGCGACCGAGGCCATCGCGTTCTCGTTCTGGAACGGGATCGCGCCGCCGCGGGTGAAGGGGATGTCGCGCAGCGGGATCGATTCGCGCCACACGCCCTGCGCCGCGACCAGCGCGTCGCCGTCAATGTAGACGCAACGCTTGCCCTGCGCGCGGTGCGTCGCCATCAGCGGATGGTGGCGGTCGCTCGCGAAGAAGATCACCTGGCCCGGGCAGACCTCGGCCATCTTCGCCACGACCGGGTCGGCGGCGTTCAGCACCGCGTAACCGTTGGGCGCCACGTTCTGCACGATCACGCGCTTGACCAGCGCCAGTTCCTCGACGGTGTTGAGGAAGTTCATGCCGAGGTGGTCACCCTCGCCGAGGTTGGTCACCACCGCCACCTGGCAGCGGTCGAAGCCCAGGCCCTCGCGCAGCACGCCGCCGCGCGCGGTCTCGAAGACCGCCGCCTCGACGTCCGGATGCATCAGCACGTTGCGGGCGCTCTTCGGGCCGGAGCAGTCGCCGCTGTCGGTCTGGCGGCCGTCGACGTAGACGCCGTCGGTGTTGGTCATGCCCACGCGCAGGCCCTGCGTCGCGAACATGTGCGCCACCAGGCGCGAGGTCGTCGTCTTGCCGTTGGTGCCGGTCACCGCCACGATGGGGATGCGGCCGTCCTCGCTCGCGGCGCCGCGGTTGCCGCCGTAGATGCTGGAGATGATGGCTTCGCCGACGTCGCGGCCCTTGCCGTAGGAGGGGCTCAGGTGCATGCGCAGGCCGGGCGCGGCGTTGACCTCGACGATGCCGCCGCTCTGTTCCTCGAGCGGCTTGAGCACGCTCTCGGCCACGACGTCGACGCCGCAGACGTGCAGGCCGACGACCGTCGCCGCTGCGATCGCGCGGGCGGCGACCTCGGGATGCACGTCGTCCGTCACGTCGGTCGCGGTGCCGCCGGTGGACAGGTTCGCGTTGTTGCGCAGGATCACGCGCTGGCCCTTGTCGGGCACCGACTCGGGCTTCAGGCCTTGCAGGTCCAGGCGCGCGATCGCGATGTCGTCCAGGCGGATCTTGGTCAGCGAGGTCGCGTGGCCGTCACCGCGGCGCGGGTCCTCGTTGACCTTGTCGACCAGCTGGCGCACCGTGTGCACGCCGTCGCCGATGACGTTCGGCGGATCGCGGCGTGCCGCGGCCACCAGCTTGTCGCCGACGACCAGCAGCCGGTAGTCGCTGCCGGGCAGGAACTTCTCGACCATCACCGTGCCGATCTCGTCCGCGGCCTTGTAGGCGATCTCCATGTGCTCGCGCGAGGCGACGTTGACCGTCACGCCCTTGCCCTGGTTGCCGTCCAGCGGCTTGACCACGACCGGCAGGCCGATCTCCAGCGCCAGCTCCCAGGCCTGGTCGACGGTCTCCACCGGCGCGCCGATGGGCACCGGCACGCCGGCCGACTGCAGCAGGCGCTTGGACAGGTCCTTGTCCTGCGCGATCGATTCGGAGACGGCGCTGGTCGCGTCCACTTCGGCGGCCCAGATGCGGCGCTGCTTCACGCCCCAGCCCAGCTGCACCAGCGAGCCCTGCGTCAGGCGGCGGAACGGGATGCCGCGCTTGCAGGCGGCGTCGACGATGGAACCGGTCGAGGGGCCGAGGCGGATGTCCTCGTCCGTCTCGCGCAGCGCCTTGACGGCGGCGTCGGCGTCGAAGGCGGCGCCCGACTGCGCGGCGTTGATCAGCTCGACGGCCTTCTCGAAGGCGGCGCGGCCGACGTCTTCCTCGCTGTACTCGACGACGACCTGGTAGGTGCCGGCTTCCGAGGTGGTGTGCGTATGGCTGTAGGTCACCGGGCAGCCGGCCTGCGCCTGCAGCGCCAGCGCGGCCTGCTCCAGCACGTGGGCCAGCGTGATCGGCGTCTTGGCGCTGCTGGCCGGCCGCAGCGGACCGATGCCGGGGAAGCGTTCGCGCAGGCGGGCCTCGAAGCCGGCCATGTCCGCGATCGTGCGTTCCGTGTCGCTGCAGTGCACGACCGCCTCGATGGCGGTGTGGCGGCTCCACATGTTGGGACCGCGGAGGGCGCGTGTGCGGGAGACTTCCATCTGTCGTCTTTCGGGTTCGACTGTTCTTTGAAGGGGCTTGCCGTGTGCGGTGCGTGCGGCGTCTGGCGCTTCGGTTGAGCTTACTGCGGCAGGTCCGGCACGAAGGTGTCCAGCCCGGCCGAGATCAGCTCGGGCGAGATGCCCATGGCCCAGCCGGTGGCGACGGCGGCCAGCACCGCGTCGGTCGCGATCTCCTGGCCGACCGCGCGGAAGCGGGCCTGCAGCGATTCGACGTTGGCGCCGGAGGTCTCCGACGTGCCCTGCGCCAGCATCGCGGCGCCGCCGCGCAGGAACACGCCGCGGCCTTCCTTGCCGCGGTGTTCCGTCAGCGCGGCATTGCCGGCGTCCAGCGCGTAGAGGATCACTTCGCCGTCGGACAGCTCGGCCATCTCGGCCACCTTGGGCTCGTCGGCGTTCAGCACGGCGACGCCGTCGGACAGCACGACGTCGACCTGCGTGCGCAGCACCTTGAAGAGCTGGTCCTCGGTCTGGATGTCGTGGTTGTCGAGCTCGGGCACGCGGCCGAGGTCCGTGACGACGCCCACCTGGCAGCGGTCGTAGGCCAGGCCGTCACCGAGGATGGTGCCGGCGCCGTTCTCGACCACGATGGCGTCGACGGCGCGGTTCATCAGCAGGCGGTGGCTGGCGGCCCAGGTCGCGCTGGGCTTGCGCTCGACGCGGCGGGTACCCAGGAAGAGGCCCGCGCCGCAGGCCAGGCCGACGTGGCGGCCGTTCAGGTGCAGCAGCCAGCCGACCAGGCGCGCGATCTGCGCGGTGCCGCGCGAACCGGTCACGCCCACGATGGGGATGCGGCCGCTCTCGTCCTCGGCGAACAGGTGGTCGATGATGGCCTGGCCCACCGGCTGGGGCATGCCCTCGGCGGGCTTCAGGTGCATCAGCAGGCCGGGGCCGGCGTTGACCTCGACGATGGCGCCGCCGGTCTCGGCCAGCGGCTTGGAGATGTCGCTGCAGACCAGGTCGACGCCGGCGATGTCCAGGCCGACGGTGCGCACCGCCAGCGAGACCGCGTGCGCCACGTCCGGATGGATCTGCGCGGTGCAGTCGATCGCGACGTTGCCGTTGCGCTGGATCAGCACGCGCTGGCCGGCTTCGGGCACGCCGTCGCCGGTCAGGCCCTGGCGCTGCAGGTCCAGCAGCACGACCGGGTCGCCGGTGATGTCGATGCGGTTGAGCGGGAAGTCCTCGGTCGTGCCGCGGCGCGGGTCGGTGTTGATCTGCAGGTCGATCAGCTGGACGACGGTGTGGGTGCCGTCGCCGGTGACCCAGGCCTCCTCGCCGCGGGCGGCGGCGACCACCTGGCCGCCCACGACCAGCAGCCGGTGCTCCATCCCGGGGATGTAGCGCTCGACCAGCACTTCCGAGCCTTCCTTGTCGGCGACGTGGAAGGCGGCCTCGACGTCGGACTCCAGGCGCAGGTCCAGCGTGACGCCGCGGCCGTGGTTGCCGTCGGACGGCTTCACGACGACCGGCAGGCCCAGGTCCTGGGCGACGTCCCAGGCCTCGGCGGCGGTCTTGACCGCCTGGCCGGCCGGGACCGGCACGCCGACCGACTTCAGCAGTTCCTTGGTCAGGTCCTTGTCGCGCGCGATGCCTTCGGCGATCGCGCTGGTCATGTCGGTCTCGGCCGTCCAGATGCGGCGCTGGCGCGCGCCGTAACCGAGCTGCACCAGGTTGCCGTCGTTCAGGCGGATGTGGGGGATGCGGCGGTCCGTCGCCGCGGCCACGATGGCGGCGGTCGAGGGGCCGAGGTAGCAGTCGTCGAGCTTGTCGCGGATCGCCTCGACGGCGGCGTCGACCTTGAAATCGTCGCCGTTGATCGTCGCCATCAGCAGCGCGTGGCCCTGCTCCAGCGCGCAGCGGGCGACCTGCTCGTCGCGGGCACGGAAGACCATGCGGTAGACGCCGTGGCGGGAGGTGGAGCGCGTCTGGCCGAACCCGGTCGGCATGCCGGCCAGGTTGAGCAGCTCGATGACGATGTGCTCCAGCACATGTCCCATCCAGGTGCCTTCGTTCAGGCGCTGCAGGAAGCCGCCGCGCTCGCCGACGCCGCAGTGGTGCTCTTCCAGCGCCGGCAGGCGCGCGCACAGCCGTCCGGTGAAACCTGGGATCAGGTGGGAGGGGTGTTCTTCCAGGCCACCCAGGTCCAGCCAGGTTTCCAGCACCGGACGGTAGGTCCACATGTTGGGGCCGCGCAGGTAGTTGATGCGCAGGAGCTTGATGTCGTCGTGTCGGCTCATGAGGGGTGGAAACGTGGAAGAGGGTCGCCCGGCGGACCACCGGACAATGATGCGAAGCACAATTGTGCGCTTAAGCGAAAATTGTGCGAAACATGCCACGAACCGGCTGGACCGGGTCTTGCCCCGTTGGGGGGCAACGGCAGAAAAGTCTCGAAGAAACTCAACGTTTCGCAGATCGCCAGAAGAATCAAAAATGCAGCATTCACATCCTGTCGCGTTGGCCGGTGCCGGCGGCGTTCCGGCCGGCCAGGCCTTCGAAACACGCCTGCGGCGTGGCGAGAACGTCCGGGCCGCGCTCGAGGTTGACCTGGACGGCCGTCTGCGCTTCTCGGCGGGCGGTCTGCGACTCACGGATCAACGGCTGCTGTCGCTGGAGGCCTCGGGGGACCCGGGCGGCGCCCCGGTCTTCCGGGAATGGCCGCTGACGCCCGACCTGAAGCTGGTGCTGTCCGACCACGCCGGGCTGGGTGCGCTGGAGCTGGTGGATGCCGACGGCCGGCTGGCGCAGTGGCGCTTCACGATGAAGGCCAACCTGCAGGCCCAGCGCTTCCAGGACGCCTTCAACCGCCGCGACGAGGTCGAGGCCCGCCTGGACGAGGAGCCCGAACTCTGCCCGAGCTGCCAGGCCGTGCTGCCCGAGGACAGCGAGGAGTGCCCCTCCTGCGCCCGCGAACTGCACACGCCGCCGTCGACCTGGGTGCTGCTGCGGTTGTGGCGCTTCGCCGGTCCGTACCGGGGTCAGTTGTTGCTGGGCTTCCTGCTGATGCTGGGCGCGACCGGCGCGACGCTGGTGGCGCCGTATCTGACGATGCCGCTGATGGACGATGTCCTGATCCCGTTCCAGCAGGGCAAGCAGATCGACACCAGCCTGGTGGCGATGTACCTGGGCGGGCTGTTCGGGGCGGCGATCGTGTCCTGGATCCTGGGCTGGGCCAAGACCTACATCCTGGCGCTGGTGTCGGAGCGCATCGCCGCCGACCTGCGCACGGCGACCTTCGACCATCTGCTGGGGCTGTCGCTGGAGTATTTCGGCTCCAAGCGCACCGGCGACCTGATGAGCCGCATCGGCTCGGAGACGGACCGGATCAGCGTGTTCCTGTCGCTGCACGCGCTGGACTTCATCACCGACTGCCTGATGCTGGCGATGATCACGGCGATCCTGTTCCACACCAACCCGTGGCTGGCGCTGGCCACGCTGGTGCCGCTGCCCTTCATCGCGTGGCTGATCCACCTGGTGCGGGACAAGCTGCGCACCGGCTTCGAGAAGATCGACCGGGTCTGGGGCGAGGTGACCTCGGTGCTGGCCGACACCATCCCCGGCATCCGCGTGGTCAAGGCCTTCGCGCAGGAGCGCCGCGAGGCCGAGCGCTTCCGCGCCGCCAACAAGCACAACCTGGTCGTCAACGACCGGCTGAACAAGACCTGGAGCCTGTTCACACCCAGCGTCTCGCTGCTGACCGAGATGGGCCTGCTGGTCGTCTGGGCCTTCGGCATCTGGCTGATCGCGCATTCGCAGATCACGGTCGGGACGCTGACGGCCTTCCTGGCCTACATCGGCCGCTTCTATTCGCGGCTGGACTCGATGAGCCGGATCGTGTCGGTGACGCAGAAGGCGGCCTCGGGCGCGAAGCGGATCTTCGACATCCTCGACCACCAGTCCAACGTGCCGGAACCGGCGCAGCCGGTGGTGCTGGACAAGGTGGCGGGCGAGCTGTCGCTGCAGGACATCGGCTTCCGCTACGGCAACCGGACGGTGATCCGCGACCTCAACCTGGTGATCAAGCCGGGCGAGATGATCGGGCTGGTCGGGCACAGCGGCTCGGGCAAGAGCACGATGGTCAACCTGATCTGCCGCTTCTACGACGTGACCGAGGGCGCGATCAAGCTCGACGGCGTCGACCTGCGGCGCTTCAAGCTGTCGGACTTCCGCCGTCACATCGGGCTGGTGCTGCAGGAGCCCTTCCTGTTCTTCGGCACGATCGCGGAGAACATCGCCTACGGCAAGCCGGACGCGACGCGCGAGGAGATCGTCGCCGCGGCCCGCGCCGCGCATGCGCATGAATTCATCCTGCGGCTGCCGCAGGGGTACGACTCGCTGGTCGGCGAGCGGGGTCAGGGCTTGTCCGGCGGCGAACGCCAGCGGATCTCGATCGCCCGCGCGCTGCTGATCGATCCGCGCATCCTGATCATGGACGAGGCCACCTCGGCCGTGGACACGGAGACGGAGAAGGAAATCCAGAAGGCGCTGGACAACCTGGTGCGGGGCCGCACGACGATCGCCATCGCCCACCGGCTGTCGACGCTGCGCAAGGCCGACCGGCTGGTGGTGATGGACCGCGGCGAGATCGTCGAGGTCGGGCCGCACGACGAGCTGATCGCCAAGCAGGGCGCCTACTGGCGCCTGTGGGAGGCGCAGGCCCGCCGTGTCGACGCGGAGGAGCAGGACAACGTCGTTGTCGTTGCCCCCAATGTCAACGTCCATACGGCCACGCAGGCCTGATCGCGCCGAGGTTTCTTCATGAACAACATCCAGAACCTGGCGCGCAATGCCTTCGGCCGGCTGAGCCTGGTCGACGACGCCGGCCAGACCCACGACAACGTCACCCCGGTGCGGGCGCACCCGCTGAGCGCGCCGGACGAGGGCCTTTCGCTGGTCGGCACCGACGGGCATGAGATCGCCTGGATCGACCGGCTCGCCGACCTGCCGCAGGCGCAGCGGGAGCTGCTCCAGGACGAGCTCTCCCATCGCGAGATGACGCCGACGGTGCTGAAGCTGCTGGACGTCTCCACCTTCTCGACGCCGTCCCAGTGGACCGTCGAGACCGACCGCGGCACCACCGGCTTCATCCTCAAGAGCGAGGAAGAGATCCGCCGCATCGGGGAAGGGCGTCTGCTGATCACCAGCTCCCACGGGCTGCACTTCCTGGTGTCGGACCGCTTCGCGCTGGATCGGCATTCGCGCAAGCTGCTCGAACGCTTCCTGTAATCCCCGGGCCCTCGGGCCCACCCTTACGCATTTCTGCCATGGACCTTCCGAGGTTCAAGCTGCCCTACAATTGACGTTTACGTAAACGTAAGACGAATCATCCAGCGGTCGCCCGGAGAGGCGACCGCGGAGGTGGTCGAGGAGACAAACCCATGAGCCTGCCCGGTCTGAACTTCCATCTCGGCGAGGACATCGACGCGCTGCGCGACGCGGTGCGCGAGTTCGCCCAAGCCGAGATCGCCCCCGCGCCGCGGAGATCGATCGCAGCGACCAGTTCCCGATGGACCTGTGGCGCAAGATGGGCGACGTCGGCGTCCTGGGCATCACCGTGCCCGAGGAATACGGCGGCGCCGCGATGGGCTACCTGGCCCACATGGTGGCCATGGAGGAGATCAGCCGCGCCAGCGCCTCGGTGGGCCTGAGCTACGGCGCCCACTCCAACCTGTGCATCAACCAGATCAAGCGCAACGGCACCGATGCGCAGAAGCAGAAGTACCTGCCCAAGCTGATCTCCGGCGAGCACGTCGGCGCGCTGGCGATGAGCGAACCCGGCGCCGGCTCCGACGTCGTGTCGATGAAGCTGCGCGCCGAGGACAAGGGCGGCTACTACGTCCTCAACGGCAACAAGATGTGGATCACCAACGGTCCCGACGCGGACACGCTGGTCGTCTACGCCAAGACCGAGCCGGAACTCGGCGCCCGCGGCATGACCGCCTTCCTGATCGAGAAGGGCATGAAGGGCTTCTCGATCGCGCAGAAGCTGGACAAGCTCGGCATGCGCGGCAGCCACACCGGCGAGCTGGTGTTCCAGGACGTCGAGGTCCCGGCCGAGAACGTGCTGGGCCAGGTCGGCGGCGGCACCAAGGTGCTGATGTCGGGCCTGGATTACGAGCGCGCCGTGCTGGCCGCCGGTCCGATCGGCATCATGCAGGCGGTGATGGACAACGTCGTCCCCTACATCCACGACCGCAAGCAGTTCGGCCAGTCGATCGGCGAGTTCCAGCTGATCCAGGGCAAGGTCGCCGACATGTACACGGTGCTGCAGGCCGCCCGCGCGTTCTGCTACACGGTGGGCAAGAACCTCGACGCCCTCGACGGCGCCCACGTCCGCCAGGTGCGCAAGGACTGCGCCTCCGTCATCCTCTGGTGCGCCGAGAAGGCCACCTGGATGGCCGGCGAAGGCATCCAGATCTTCGGCGGCAACGGCTACATCAACGAGTACCCGCTGGGCCGCCTCTGGCGTGACGCGAAGCTCTACGAAATCGGCGCGGGCACGTCCGAGATCCGGCGCATGCTGATCGGCCGGGAACTGTTCGCCGAAACGATGTGAGGCCTTCGCGGTTGCGACAGGCGCGTGTCGGTCCGTAACCGCGACAATCCGTCCTCATGAGCACGAACGAACTTCAAGACCTGCTGGACAACAACAAGCGCTGGGCCACGGCAACTGAGGAACAGTCGCCCGGCTTCTTCTCGCGCTTGCTGAAGCAGCAGACGCCGCAATACCTGTGGATCGGCTGCGCCGACAGCCGCGTCCCCGCCAATGAGCTGGTGGACCTGCTGCCGGGCGAGCTCTTCGTCCACCGCAACGTGGCGAACGTCGTGGTCCATTCGGACCTGAACTGCCTGTCGGTCATGCAGTTCGCCGTGGACCAGCTGAAGGTCCAGCACATCATCATCGTCGGCCACAGCAACTGCGGCGGCGTGCGCGCCGCGCTGGAGGACCTGCGCGTCGGCCTGGTGGACAACTGGCTGCGCCACGTCCAGGACGTGCGCAACCACCATCAGGAATGGCTGGACCAGGTCGTCCCCGACCAGCGCGCCAATGCGCTGTGCGAGCTGAACGTGCTGGAGCAGGCCCGCAACGCCTGCCAGACGACCGTGGTCCAGGACGCCTGGGCGCGCGGCCAGGAAGTCGCCGTGCACGGCTGGGTCTACGGCCTGCACAACGGTCTGCTGAAGGACCTGAGCATCACCGTCGGCAAGGCCGAGGACGTCGGCCCCGCCTACCGCAGCGCGCTCGAGGCGCTGCACCGCCGCTACGAGGCGGCGATGGGGCGCTGAGCCCGCACGGCCACCGAGCGGAACCCAGCGATCACGACCGGGACGGAGCAAGCCACCGATGTTCCCTCACGAGCTCAACGATCCGCGGGCCTTCGAGATCGCCCAGGCGATGCTCGAAGGCTTCGACAAGCACTACCGCCTGTTCCGCGCGGCGTCCGCGACCGCGAAGCAGCGCTTCGAGCAGGCCGACTGGCACGGCCAGCAGTTCGCGCAGCGCGAGCGCATCGAGTTCTACGACCTGCGCGTGGACGAGGCCGTCCTCGAGCTGGAAGAGCGCTTCAAGACCAGCGCGCTGCCCAGCGAGGTCTGGCAGCAGGTCAAGCTGCACTACATCGGGCTGCTGACCAAGCATCTGCGGCCGGAGCTTGCCGAGACCTTCTTCAACTCGGTCACGACGCGCATCCTCCACCACAGCTACTTCCACAACGAGTTCATCTTCGTCCGCCCGGCGATCTCCACCGAGTTCATCGAGAACGAGGAACCCGCCGCGCAGCCGACCTACCGCTGCTACTACCCCTCGCAGGACACGCTGCGCGACACCTTCATGCGCATCGTCTGGAACTTCCAGCTGGCGCTGGAGTTCGAGGACCTCGGCCGCGACGTCGATCTCGTGCTGAAAGCCGTCGGCGAGCAGCTCGGCGCCTTCCGCTGGCGGACGAATTTCCAGGTGCAGGTGCTGTCCTCGCTGTTCTTCCGCAACAAGGGCGCGTACATCGTCGGCAAGATCATCAACGGCTTCACCGAGACGCCGTTCGCGCTGCCGATCCTGCACAAGGAAACGGGCGACGGCGGGATCGATCGGACGGCGGAACGCCAGCTCTACATCGACGCCGCGCTCTTCGGCGAGGACGAACTGCAGATGCTGTTCAGCTTCGCGCGGGCCTACTTCCTCGTCGACATGGAAGTCCCGAGCGCCTACGTGCAGTTCCTGCGTTCGCTGATGCCGCGCAAGCCGCGCTCGGAGATCTACGCGACGCTGGGGCTGCAGAAGCAGGGCAAGAACCTCTTCTACCGGGACTTCCTCAACCACCTGCGCCACAGCAGTGACAAGTTCCGCATCGCGCCCGGCATCAAGGGCATGGTGATGCTGGTCTTCGACCTGCCGTCCTATCCGTTCGTGTTCAAGGTCATCAAGGACTTCTACCCGCCGCAGAAGGACACGACGCGCGAGCAGATCCAGTCCAAGTACCTGCTGGTGAAGCAGCACGACCGCGTCGGGCGCATGGCCGACACGCTGGAGTACACGCGGGTCGCCTTCCCGCGCCACCGCTTCGAAGACGAGCTGGTGGCCGAGCTGAAGCATTTCTGCCCCTCGCTGCTGGAGGAGACCGGCGACGACCTGGTCATCAAGCACCTCTACATCGAGCGCCGCATGGTGCCGCTCAACATCTACCTGCAGGAAGCGTCGCCGGCGCAGCTGGCGCATGCGGTGGTGGAGTACGGCAACGCGATCAAGGACCTGGTGGCGGCCAACATCTTCCCCGGCGACATGCTGTGGAAGAACTTCGGCGTGACGCGCCACGGCAAGGTCGTGTTCTACGACTACGACGAGATCGAGTACCTGACCGACTGCAACTTCCGCAAGGTCCCCGAGGCCCGCAACGAGGAAGACGAGATGTCGGGCGAGGTCTGGTACACGGTGAACAAGCACGACGTGTTCCCCGAGACCTTCGGGCCCTTCCTGCTCGGACATCCGGGCGTGCGCGACGTCTTCATGGCGCATCACGCCGA
Source organism: Roseateles chitinivorans (assembly GCF_050632145.1). GTDB lineage: Bacteria > Pseudomonadota > Gammaproteobacteria > Burkholderiales > Burkholderiaceae_C > Roseateles > Roseateles chitinivorans_B. The sequence continues at coordinate 645,545 of NZ_CP192577.1, read as the reverse complement.
CCTGCTGGATCCCGCGTTCTGGCAGACCCACAAGGAACGCATCCTGGCGGGGCACGTCGAGGACGTGTTCCCGTACGACCCGCACAAGCGCTTCCACGTCCGCGACGTCGCGCCGGCACTCCGCGTGCCGGAGCCGCAGGACCGCGAGCTCCCCATCCACTGATCACCGACCGCATTCACCGCATCCATTGCGTTCGACGCATTCCCTGATTTCTTAGAAGGAGACCTTCATGTCCGATTCCATCGTCATCGTTTCCGCCGCCCGCACGCCGATCGGCGGCCTGCTGGGCGACTTCGCCGGCCTGGCCGCGTGGGAGCTGGGCGCCGTCGCCATCAAGGCGGCCGTCGAGCGCGCCGGCATCCCGACCGACTCGATCGAGGAAGCCTTCCTCGGCAACTGCCTGATGGCCGGCCAGGGCCAGGCCCCGGCGCGGCAGGCCGTGCTGAAGGCCGGCCTGCCGCAATCGGTGGGCGCGGTGACGCTGTCCAAGATGTGCGGCGCCGGCATGCGCGCGACGATGTTCGCGCATGACACGCTGAAGGCTGAAAGCGCCGACATCCTGATCGCTGGCGGCATGGAGTCCATGACCAACGCGCCGCACCTGATGTTCGCGCGCAAGGGCGTGAAGTACGGCGCCGCGCAGATGTACGACCACATGGCGCTGGACGGCCTGGAAGACGCGTACGAGCGCGGCAAGGCCATGGGCGTCTTCGCCGAGCAGTGCGTCGACAAGTACGCCTTCACGCGCGAGGCGCAGGACCAGTTCGCGATCTCGTCGACGGAGCGCGCCAAGCGCGCCAACGAGGACGGCAGCTTCGACTGGGAGATCGCGCCGGTGACGATCGCCGGCCGGGGCGGCGACACGGTGATCTCGCGCGACGAGCAGCCCTTCAAGGCCAAGCTCGACAAGATCCCGACGCTGAAGCCGGCGTTCAAGAAGGACGGCTCGATCACGGCCGCGACCTCGTCGTCCATCTCCGACGGCGCCGCCGCGATGGTGCTGATGCGCGAGTCCACCGCCAACAAGCTGGGCGTGAAGCCGGTCGCGCGCATCGTCGGTACCGCCGTGCACGCCAACGCGCCGGAGTGGTTCACGACCGCCCCGGTCGGGGCGATCCAGAAGCTGCTGGCCAAGAACAACTGGGACGCGAAGAGCGTCGACCTGTGGGAAGTCAACGAGGCCTTCGCCGCGGTGACCATGGCCGCGATGGCCGAGTTCAAGCTGCCGCACGAGATCGTCAACGTCAACGGCGGCGCCGTGGCGCTGGGTCACCCGATCGGCGCGTCGGGCGCCCGCATCCTCGTGACGCTGCTGGGCGCGCTGAAGCATCGCCACCTGAAGCGCGGCGTCGCGGCGCTGTGCATCGGCGGCGGCGAAGCCACTGCCGTCGGCGTCGAGCTGATCTGAGGACGGACCGGATGACGCAAGTTCTCATCATCGGCGCCTCGCGAGGCATCGGCCTCGAGCTCGTGAAGCAGCACCGTGATCGCGGCGACACCGTCGTCGCCACGGCGCGCGACGACGCCAGCCTCGAGAAACTGAAGGCGCTGGGCGCGACGGCGATCAAGCTCGAGGTGTCCGACGTGGTCAGCATCGCCGGCCTCGCCTGGCAGCTGGACGGTTACCAGTTCAACCGCGTGCTGTACGTCGCCGGCGTCTACGGCCCGAAGACCATCGGCCTGCAGCCGCCGAGCGCGGCCGACTTCGACGCCGTCATGCACACCAACGTGCTGGGCCCGATGCGGGTGCTGCCGCAGTTGCTGGACGCGCTGGCGCCGGACGCGCGCATCGGCATCCTGTCCTCGCGGATGGGATCGATGACGCTGCGCGCGAACTCGGCGGGCTGGGTCTACCGCGCGTCGAAGGCGGCGGTGAACTCGGTCATGAAGGACCTGTCGCTGACGCTCGACGGCCGCGCGATCTGCGTCAGCCTGCACCCGGGCTGGGTCAAGACCGACATGGGCGGCCAGGAGGCCGACATCGACGTCGCCACCAGCGCCTCCAGCCTGCGCGCGGTGCTCGACGGATTGAAGCCGGCCGACAACGGCGGCTTCTTCAACTACGACGGCAGCCCGCTGCCCTGGTGATGAAGCGGTGGGCTCGCGTGGCGCTGAAGATCCTGGGCGGTCTGCTGCTGGGCGTGGTCACGCTCGCGGCGGCCTGGGCGGCGTTCAACAACCGCTGGGTCGACGACGCGCCGCGTCCGGTGCCCGAAGCGCTGCGCGTGCCGCCACCGACACTGCCGGCGGAGCAGAATGCAGTCTTTGCGCTGCTGGGACTGGCCGAGGCGGGGGACGATCCGCACGCGGCAGGTCTGCGTCGATGGGCGGCGATGGATGCCGGCTTGATCGCCTCCCTGCCGGCCTCGCCCCGAACATGGCCGCCGAGCGACGCCCGCCACCCGGCGAGCCAGGTCTGGCACTGCGACGCACAGACGACCGATTGCGTCGCCGTCTGGACGCGCGAGGCCGATGCCCTGCGCGCACTGATCGAGACGCATGCCGACATCGGCCGTCGCTGCGAAGCCGTTGCCCGACCGGGCATGGCCATCGATGAGCCGCTGATCACGCCGTCCACCGAGCCCAAGACGGCCGGCGAGCTCTACATCCGGCGCGCGACGCTCCTGCCCTGGCAGACGACGGTGAACTGTCTGCGCTGGCTGCAGGTGCGATCGGCGCTGGCGGCTCAGTCGGGCGACCGGACGGCCATGCTGACCTTCGTCAAGCAGGCTGACGCGCTGACCGGGGCGATGCTGGATGGCACCAACACCTTGATCGGCGTCAACGTGGCAGGGGCGATGGCGCGACGACATTGGCGTGTCGTGACCGAGCTGGCCGCCCGGTATCCCGCGGCTGCGCCCGAACTTCGCGCACTGCTGCGCCCGATGTCGACGCAGGCGGCGGAGACGTCTCGCTGGATCCGGACCGAGGCGAGCTTCGGTCGGGAAGCCGTGCGCGAATACGCCTGCATGGATCTGGGCGCCGATGTCTCGCCGATGCCCGCAGACCACCCGTTCCATTGCGAGCCGCGCTTCTGGGCCATGCCCAACGCGACGCAGCATCTGCTGGACGAGTACTGGCTGCAGGCCCAGGCCAAGTCCGGTGGGGGCGCGTTGAACATGCTCGAATGGCAGCCGGATCCGGCGTCGACCGGGGTGCTCGGCTTCCCTGGCGCAACTCGATCGGAGGAACGCTGGTCGCGGTCGCCGCGCCCGGTTTTCCGACCTATGTGCGCAAGCAGGCGTCCCTGATGCTGCTGAACGAAGCCGCGCGCCTCGCGCTGGCCGCCGGTGAGGTCGAGCCCGCGAAGCGCGCCGCGTGGCTGTCCGGACAGCCCATGGACGCGCGCATCCGCGAGCGTCTCGCCGTCGACGGCGACCACGTCGTCGCCCGTGTCTGGGAGCCCGTCTCCGGCCAGCACACGCTCCGCTACCGCATTCCCCCGGCGCCACGAGCGCCGCCACCGTCATGGGATCCCACCCGGATCCCTCCCCGATCAAGAGCTGACCATGATCCTTTCCGAAGACCACCGCGCTGTGCAGGACGCCGTCCGCGCCTACGTGCAGGACCAGATCGCGCCGAAGGCGGCCGCGTGGGACAAGTCCCACCAGTTCCCCGCCGAGGAGCTCAAAGGCCTGGCCGCGCTCGGCTGCTACGGCGTGGCCGTGCCGACGGCGTACGACGGCGCGGGCCTGGACTACCTGGCGCTGGCGATCATCCTGGAGGAGATCGGCGCCGGCGACGGCGCGACCTCCACGGTGGTGAGCGTCAACAACTGCCCGGTGTGCAGCATCCTGATGGCCTTCGGCAACGAGGACCAGAAGCAGCGCTTCCTCAAGCCGCTGGCGCGCGGCGACATGCTGGGCGCGTTCTGCCTGACCGAGCCGCACGTCGGCTCCGAGGCCGGCGGCCTGAAGACGACGGCCGTCCTCGACGGCGACGCCTACGTCCTCAACGGCGTCAAGCAGTTCATCACCAGCGGCAAGAACGGCGACGTCGCCATCGTCATGGCGGTGACCGACAAGGCCGCGGGCAAGAAGGGCATCTCGGCCTTCCTCGTCCCGACGAACACGCCCGGCTACGTCGTGGCGCGCATCGAGGACAAGATGGGCCAGCACGCCAGCGACACGGCGCAGATCCTGTTCGAGCACTGCCGCGTGCCCGTCGCCAACCGGATCGGCGAGGAGGGGCAGGGCCTGAAGATCGCGCTGTCTGGACTGGAAGGCGGCCGCATCGGCATCGCGTCGCAGTCGGTGGGCATGGCCCGCGCGGCCTTCGAGGCGGCGTTGCGCTACAGCAAGGAGCGCGTCGCCTTCGGCGTGCCGATCTTCGAGCACCAGGCCATGCAGCACAAGCTCGCCGACATGGCCACGCAGATCGAGGCCGCGCGCCAGTTGATCTGGCACGCCGCCGCGCTGAAGGACGCCGGCCAGCCCTGCCTGAAGGAGGCGGCGATGGCCAAGCTCTTCGCCAGCGAGATGGCGGAGCGCGTGTGTTCCGCCGCGATCCAGATCCACGGCGGCTACGGCTACGTCAGCGATTTCCCGGTCGAGCGGATCTACCGCGACGTCCGCGTGACGCAGATCTACGAAGGCACGTCCGAAGTGCAGAAGATCCTGATCGGACGCGCCCTGGTCTGAGAAGGGCGGCCGATCCGCGCGGATCGGCCGCGCGGCGGATCACTCGCTTCGGGTCAGTCGCTTCGGATCACTCGCTTTCCTGGACCACGCGATCGTTCAGCGCCTGCACCGGTCGCGCGTTCCTGCCGACCAGCTTGCGGAACGCGTCGATCTGCCGCGACGACAGCGACACCGGCTCCTTCAGCACCATCCAGTGCACGCCTTCCGAGCACGGCGGCGTGGTCAGCGAGCCGGCGAAGTCGTAGTAACCCAACGACTTCGGCAGCAACGAGGCCAGGTCCAGCTGCAGCTCGTCGACGGTGATCTTCTCGCCGACGCGCGGCAGGTGCTGGAACACCGATTCCCACGCCGCATTCGAGCGTCCCGCGCGGATCAGCACCGCCACCACGCCGAGCTCGCCCGCCGCATTCTTGTGGACGAAGTGCGCCACCATCGGCAGCGACTTGCCCTGGATGTGCTCCTCGCTCGGCGTGTGGAAATGGAACTGCAGCAGCTCGTAGGTCTGGCCGCCGACTTCCAGCGTGTTGCCGGCGGGCAGGTTCACCTGCACCGTGTGGCCGTTGTTCCAGATCGTCGGCGCGGTGCTGCCGTAATGGAAGGCGAGGGCGGGCAGGGTCGCCTTCACCGTCTTGACGATGTTGATCGGGCTCTGCTGATGACCCGATGCGCATTCGGCGAACGAGGGATCGATCTCGCTCCAGTGCGCGGCGCCTTTCTCGCCGGTGTACTCCCAGTGCGCAGCCGCGAAGGTCGGCGAGGCGGACGTCAGGAGACCGGCGAGGAGGACGGTGGACAGGGCACGTGGGTGGAAGCTCATGAGAGGACTCGGACAGGACGTTGGGCAAGGAGAAGGGGCCGTGGAATGACGGTCCCGGCCGCAGCGTAGCGTTCGCAGGATGGACGTGGCGTTAAGAACTCGTTGAGGCGTCCGGCGACGAAGCGAAGGCAATGCCGGGAGGCCGAAGACGCGGTGGGTCGCCGCGTGGACTCGCGCCCGTTCGGAGGCGCGGCGCCCATGAAGACCAGGATCCTTGCAACTCGCGTCTGCGCGGGCGTCTGCGCTCCGGCGCTGCTGCCGCTGCTGGTGGCGGTGGTGTTTGCGTTGCCCGGCGGGGGCGGTGGATCACTCGTCGCTGTCGAGGGCCTGCGCCCAGAGCGGCGCGGCCGCCTCGAACATCGACGGCGCGCTGCCCAGCGCCTTCGCATCGCGGGCCAGCTTGAGCCAGGCGAGCGTGTCGTGGTGGCTGCCCGGCAGCAGGTCGCGACTGCGTTCCTGCATCAGCCACGCGTGCAGCGCGGCGTACTGGTCGGGGTGCCGCTGTGCGGTCCAGCCCAGTCCGACGAGGTCGCCGTAGCCTTCCTCGCGGCGCGCGGACTTCATCGACAGGTAGGCGCGCAGCAGCTCCGGGCTCAGTCCTTCGGGCGCCGGGGTGGACGAGAAACCCGCTGGCAGGTTGAACCAGGCGCCGTCCAGATAGCGGCGGCAGTGACCCAGTTCATGCGCCGCCATCAGCTCGAGCGCGCTGTCCTCCAGCCCCGCCGGCAGGCGCCGCATCGTCGCTTCGCTTTCGGGATTGCCGCGCAGGCTCAGCACCAGCTTGCAGCGGCCGTCCTTGAAGCCCAGCGCCAACGGTGCCGCCTCGGGCGCGTCCTGCGGTTGGACGACGACGTCGACCGGCATGCCCGCAGTCTTCGCGTGTTGCAGCACCGGCGACATGCCCGCGATCCAGCGCTGTTCCAGCGGCGTCAGGCCGGCGGCATGGGCGGTCGTCGACACGACGGGGAGGGCGGCGGCGAGCGCGGCAAGCGCGGCGAACAACTTCTTCATCACGGCTCGGGTCCTGCGGGCAAGAAAGCAGAACACCGATGGTGAAGGGCCGTGCGGCGCTTGTGGGCGCCCGGTTCCGCGCGTGGGCCGGGAGCGCGTGAAAGGCTGCCGCTTGATCGCGGCGAGTTGTAAAGCCGAGGTCGTGCGCGGGGCGCTCAGCCCAGTGCCGTGTCCAGCACCATCATCAGCGCGAAGCCGAGCATCAGTCCCTGCGTCGCCCAACGCTCATGGCCCTTGCGGTGCGACTCGGGAATGATCTCGTGGCTGATGACGAACAGCATCGCGCCGGCCGCGAAACCGAGGCCCCAGGGCAGCAGCAGCGGCCATGCGGACACGACCCATGCGCCCAGCACCGCGCCGACCGGCTCGACCAGCCCGGACGCCGCGCCCAGCAGCAGTGCCTTGCGCCGCGAGTAGCCCACTGCCATCAGCGCGACGGCGATGACGAAACCCTCCGGGAGATCCTGGATCGCGATGGCCAGGCTCAGGCTGGCCGCCGCGACCGGATCGTTGGCCGCGAAGGCGACGCCGATCGCCAGGCCCTCCGGCAGGTTGTGCAGCGTGACCGCGATCACGAACAGCGTCGTGCGCCGCAAGCGCGTCGGGTCCATGCCCTCGCGGCCCTTGATGAAGTGCTCGTGGGGCAGCCAGCGGTCGAGCGCCATCAGCGCCCACGCGCCGAGCAGCACCGCCAGCGCGACCTGCGTCGCGGCGCCGGTCGGCGTCGAGTGGGCGCGCGCGGCCTCCAGGCCGGGAATGATCAGCGAGAACGAGCAGGCTGCCAGCATCACGCCAGCGCCGAAGCCCATCAGCGCGTCCTGCGCGCGCGCCGAGAGGCTGCGGGTGCCCAGCGCGGGCAGCGTGCCGAAGGCCGTCGCCGCCGCGGCGAGCAGGCCTGCCTGCAGCGCCATCGCGATCACCGAGCCGTGGCCGACGCCGCCAGCCGGCCTGATCCACGTCCATCCCTGCTGCAGCAGCAGGACCGCGCCGATCAGCAGGATCGCGAAGCCGAAGCCCTGGCGCAGCCGATGCCGGCGCACCAGGGTCCTGTCGTCGCGGGTGATCGCGTCAGAGTCCGCCATCGGTGAGCTTCGCGGGATCCAGCATCTGCTGGAGGGTGGCGCGGTCGAAGTCGGTCATCTCCTCGGCGACGTCGAGGATGGGACGCTTCTCCGCATAGGCGCGCTTGGCGATCGCGGCGGCCTTCAGATAGCCGATCTCGCGGTTCAGCGCGGTGACCAGGATCGGGTTGCGCGCCAGCGCGTGCTGCAGTCCGTCCTTGTTGACCTTGAAGTCGCGGATCGCCTGCTCGGCCAGCGCCCTGGTGGCGGCCGACAGCAGCGCCAGGCTGTCCAGCAGGTTGGTCGCGATCAGCGGCAGCATCACGTTGAGCTGGAAGTTGCCCGACTGGCCCGCGATCGTGATGGCCGTGTCATGGCCGATGACCTGCGCGCAGACCATGGTCACCGCTTCCGGGATCACCGGATTCACCTTGCCCGGCATGATCGACGAGCCCGGCTGCAGCGCATGCAGCTCGATCTCCGCCAGGCCCGCCAGCGGGCCGGAGTTCATCCAGCGCAGGTCGTTGGCGATCTTCATCAGCGCGACCGCCAGGCCCTTCAGCGCGCCCGACAGCGCCACCGCCGTGTCCTGCGCCGACAGCGCGGCGAAGAAGTCCGGCGCCGGGCGGAAGCTCAGGCCGGTCAACTTGGAGAGTTCCTCGGCGAAACGCTGCGCGAAGTCCGGATGCGCGTTGATGCCGGTGCCGACCGCCGTACCGCCCTGAGCGAGCTCGCACACCGACGGCAGCAGCGCGCGCAGCTGTGCGCGTCGCGCCTCGATCTGCGCGCACCAGCCGCCGAGTTCCTGGCCCAGGCGCAGCGGCATCGCATCCATCAGGTGGGTGCGGCCGGTCTTCACGTGGTGGCCGTCGCTCTGGATCTTGTCCTGCAGCGTCTGCACCAGCAGGTCCAGCGCCGGCAGCAGCTCGCCCTGCAGCGCCTGCGCCGCGCTGATGTGCAGCACCGTCGGGATCGAGTCGTTGCTGCTCTGGCCGGCGTTGACGTGGTCGTTGGCGTTGACCGTGACCGGATTCGCCGCGCCGCTGCCGATCAGCCGCGTGGCGACGGTGGCGATCACCTCGTTGGCGTTCATGTTCGAGCTGGTGCCCGAGCCGGTCTGGAAGATCTCCACCGGGAAGTGGCTCATCAGCGCCGGGTCCTGCAGCAGCTGCGTGGCGGCGCGGTCGATGGCGTGGCCGATGTCGGCGGGGACCTGTTCGAGCGCGATGTTGGCGCGCGCCGCGGCGGCCTTCTGCAGCACCAGCGCCCGCACGAAGCGCTCGGGCATCGGTTGGCGGCTGATGGCGAAGTTCTCGACCGCGCGCTGGGTCTGCGCGCCGTACAGCGCGTCGACGGGGACGGCGACTTCGCCCATGGAGTCGCGTTCGATGCGGGTGGCCTTGGTAGCCTTGGTCATGGGGATGCTTCTTTCCTGGTCATTCCTGGAGGGGGCTGCGGCTCAGACGCCAATGGAAGCGCTGCAGGCGCGCGACGAGGGCGGCGTCGCCCTGGGCGTCGGCCAGCCGGTGCAGCGCCGCCAGCGGACGGTTGAGCTGATCCAGGCAGGCACATCGCCAATGCCAGGGTAGCAGCGTGTTGTGAGCGGCGCCGTACAGCAGCCGGAGGGCCTGTTCGTGAGCGGGGATCGCCGCGAGGACGCCGGCGTCCACCAGCTGCTCCAGCGCCAGCTGATGCTGCCGCAGCAGCGCCGGTTCGTCGGGGACGAGCCCGCAGGTGATCTTCAGCGCCATCCAGCGCAGGCATTCGACGCCCGGATGATCGGCGGCGGCACATCCCCCGTCGACCGCCATCGGAGCGGCGCGCGTCTCCCCCGCGCGAGGGAGACCCAGGGCGGGCACGGACGGACCCCGGGGGACGGGCAGGCGGGACGGCAGCAAGGGCATGGCGACTCCTGACGATCGAGGCGTGAACCGGAAGGACCGGCGGACACGGGCTGGCAGGAATGCTTGCTGTGGTGGGAACGGGAAGGCGATCCGGCAAGGACCGCGCCTGAGGGGACCCGCGGGCAAAAAGAAAAAGAGAGGTCGAGCCGCGAAACGATGCCGATCGAATCGCGGCGCAACCCCTCTGCAATTTGCATTGGTCGCGCGGGGTCGGAACCCGCAGGAGTCTTCTCGTTTGCGGATCATCCTAGATGAGAATTGATCTCATCTGCAAGCCAGTCTCGCAAGCGCTTGCAATGCCTGGGGGCTTTGCGCGAAGCCCGGTCAGACCAGCCGAAGGTCCTTGGGTCGCACGCCGGGGAAGACGCGGGCCAGCGCCTCGTTGGAGAGTCCGAACTGGCGCTGCCACAGCCCGCCCAGGACGGCGCGGTAGTCGTTGAGCACCGGATAGTCGCGGTTCTGGAACAGCGAGGTGGCCGTCAGCGCGATCTGGTCGCCGGCCACCGGGCCGCCGGAGGCGAGGCCACCGCCCAGCAGCCAGTACACGCTGCCGTGACCGTGGTCCGTGCCGCGGTTGCCGTTCTCGCGGAAGGTGCGGCCGAACTCGCTGATCACCATCACGGTGGTCTGGCGCCAGAGGTCCGGGCCGAGTTCGTCCGCGATGGCACCGAGGCCCCGGCCGACTTCCTCGAAGCGGTTGGCCAACTGGCCGGTCGCGCCGCCCTGGTTGACGTGCGTGTCCCAGCCGCCGACGTCGATGAAACCCAGGCTGAAGCGGCCGCGCATCAAGGTGGCGATGCGGCGCGCCTCCAGCTCGAATCCCTTGGCGGGAATCGCGTTGCGACCGGCGGCGTCGGTCATCGTCTTCATCCGGTCGGGGGACAGGTCTCGCGCGAGTTCCTCGCGGAGCGCGAGGCCTTCCTCCACCGAAGCGCCCAGGCTCTGGCCCTGGTACATGCTCGCGATCAGCGCGCGGTTCTTGGCGTCGACGGCGGGGCGCGCAGTCTCGCGCAGGCCGGCGTTGGCGATCCTCACCGGGCCGCGGAAGGCGATCGGCAACTGGTCCGTGAAGGACAAGGCCTGTTGCGCATCGAGCTCGGCCGCCAAGCGGTTCAGGAAACCGGAGTTGTAGTCGCGGGAGCCGCCCACCGGCTGACCCAGCTCGATGCTGTCCTGCGTCTCGAAGTGGCTGCGCGAGAGGTCCTCCGTGCCGGCGAACGGGAGGAATCGCGCCTGGCCCGCCTGCGCCAGGGGGAACACGCTGTTGCGCAGGGCAGGGTGCAGGCCCCAGTCGGCGTTCAGCGCGAGTGCCGAGGCCGCATCGGCCGGCGACGGTCTGGCGATGGCGATGCGGGGCCGCTGCTCGTAGTAGAAGCTGCTGCTCGTGGGGATCAGCAGGTTGGTGGCGTCGTAGCCGCCGCGCAGGAACACCAGCAGGAATCGCGGCCTGTCCGCGCCCGCGGCGAACAGTCGCGCGCCGGACATCGCCAGCGGTGCCGCGGCGAGCGTTTGCAGGAGGTGACGTCGTTGCATGGTCTGCGGTTCCGGTCAGCGATACATGAAGTCAGGACTGGAGAGCCACAGCGTCAGCCACTGCTGCGGCGTCGTGGTCTGCGCCAGGGCTGTGCGCGTCGCCGGCGCGAGCGTCGGCTCGACGCGCGCACGCAGCGGCTGCAGGTCCGGCAGCGGCACCGGCGTGTTCGTGCCCTCGGGGCGGTACAGCGCCACCGCGCCGCCGCCGATCTGGCGCGCCACCTCGAATCTCAAGGTCATCTGCCCCGGGCTGTTCCAGGCGTCGGCCGTCAACGGATAACCGTCCGGCGTCTGCTTGTCGTAGAGACCCTGCCCGAGCCGGCGCAACCAGTTCTGCAGCGGTTGCGCATTCTGGAGTTCACGCTGCTCGAAGCCCGCGCGCAGGCTGGAGAGCAGGTAGACATGCGGGTCCTTGAACCTCGGCGTGTCCGCCGAAGCGAACTGCGGCGCGTACAGCATCGGACGCAGCGTCGCGGGCAGGTCGCCCTTCGTTCTGAGGAAGGCGGCGGTCATCGCGTCGGTCACGTCCCGCGGCGGCTGCTCGCCGAGGAAGAACACCGCCAGCTTGCCGCACACGAAACGCGCGGTCGCCGGCTGCGCGACGAGCAGGTCCAGCACCTCGTCGAGTTCCTCCGCGCCGCGGCCCTTGATCGTGCGGCCCAGCAGCTGCTTGTCGCCGAAGTCGTGACGGCCGGGGTGGAACTCGAACAGGCCGTCTCGCTTGTAGAGCGCCTCGAAGCGCGGCGCGACCTTCGCCGGATCGGGATCAACACGCACGCCGAAGCCCGTCAGCACGCGCGCCAGCTCCTGCACGTCGCGCTGCGAGTAGCCGCCGTCGACGCCCAAGGTGTGGAGCTCCAGCAGTTCGCGCGCGTAGTTCTCGTTGATCGCACGGACGGCGTTCTGATCGTTGTCGAGGTAGCGCAGCATCGCGGGATGCCGCGCGACCGCGCCCAGCATCGTGCGGAACGAGCCCAACGCATGCGGACGCAGCGCGCGGTCCTGGTAGTCGGCCAGCATCAGGCGGATGTCGCGCTTGCCCTGGTGCACGTTGAAATGGTTGAACCAGAACCACGACAGCTGTTCGAGCAGTTGCTGCTCGGCATAGAGCTCGCGCAGCAGCTGGCGTTCGCCGGTCTCGCGCGCGGCGAGTCCCTGCGTGTCCTGATAGGCCTTGCGCGCGGCGACGCGTTCCTCTTCGGTCGCGACCTTGTTGTCGCCGTTGCGCCGGAAGGATTCCGCCGCCCACACGCGGGAGGGCAGGTCGCCCTGGCTGATGCCCATCGCGTCGATGCGGGCCTGGACCGGCGCGGGCATCTTCGCGCCGGCATCCGCACGCAACTGTCGTTCGACGTAGCGTCCCCAGCCGAGGCGCTCGATCTCGCCGAGCTGCGCTTGCGTCGCGCCCCAGCCGATGCGGTTGGCGGCGCGCAAGCGCTGCGGGGCATCCATCGGGATGTCGGGCGCCGAAGGCAGCCCGCCGCACGCTGCGAGCGCCGCGGATGCCGTCGCGCCGAGCACGATCGAACGACGTTGGAGTCCGGTGGTCGAAGGTGACATGCGACAAGCATGCCGCCCCCGTGTCGACCGTGTCCAGTGGCCTTTGCGCTACTTCACAGTTGTAGCGTCCCGTGCCGCCCCGCGCCGGAACCTCAGCCCTCAGAGCTCGGCAACGCCCTTCACCCGCTCGGGCGCCTTCGTCAGCGGGACGACGGCGATGGGCGCCTCGACCGCGCGGCCGTGGAAACGATCGAGCAGATCCTTCCACTGCGCGCGCACGGTGACGACGTTCGCCAGCTTGACGTGGCCGTAGCCGCGGATGCCTTCGGGCAGGCGCGCGAGCTTGATGGCGACGTCGAGCTTGTCCGCGCTCAGGTGCGCCAGCAGCTCGTCGACCAGCGCCTCGTAGTCGCGAACCAGCTGGCGTTCGATGCGGCGCTCCTCGGTCTTGCCGAAGATGTCGAGCACGCCACCGCGCAGGCCCTTGAACTTCGCCAGCGTCTTCAGCGCCTTGAAGGTCCACGAGCCGAGCTCGACCTTCTTCGCGCGGCCGTCGGCGCCCGGCTTGGACAGCAGCGGCGGGGCCATGTGGAAGCTCAGGTGGTCCCAGTCCTCGAACTGCGCCTTCAGCGCCGCCTCGAACTTGCCGTCGGTGTACAGGCGCGCGACCTCGTACTCGTCCTTGATCGCGAGCAGCTTGGCGTAGTAGCGCGCGACGGCCTTCGTCAGGCGCAGGCCCTTGCCGGCATCGCCGAGCGCAGATTCGGCGGCGCGCACGCGCTGCACCAGCGCCTCGTAGCGCGAGGCGTAGGCGGCGTCCTGGTAGTCGGTCAGGAAGGCCTTGCGGCGCGCGATCAGGCCGGGCTGGCCGTCCTTGTCGTCGAGCTGGTCGAAGTTGAACCACTGCACCGCGGAACCGGGCTGCTCGCCGGCCAGACGGCGCAGCGCTTCCGGCGCGGCGATCGCGAGGCGGCCCAGCGCGAACGCGGTCTTGTTGTTCTCGATGGCGACGCCGTTCAGTTCGATCGCGCGCATCAGCGCCTCGAAGGACACCGGCACCAGGCCGCGCTGCCAGCACGCGCCCAGCATGATGATGTTGCTGGGCATCGTGTCGCCCATCAGGCGCTTGGCGATGTCCTGCGCGTCGATGCTGGCGAGCAGGTCCTTGCCCTCGCCGACGGCGTGGCGCATCTTGGCGATCAGCGCGTCGGCCTGCAGGCTCGCGTCCGGGTTGCGGACGAAGGCCGCCGTCGGCAGCTCATGCGTGTTGGCCAGGATCACCGTGCGGCCGGCCTTGATCGTGGCCAGCGCGTCCGCGCTCGCGCCCACGACCATGTCGCAGGCCAGCAGCACGTCGGCCTGCTGCGTGTCGATGCGGACCTGGTTGAGCAGGTCCTGCGTCGGCGCCACGCGCACGAAGGACAGCACCGCGCCGCCCTTCTGCGCGAAGCCCATGAAGTCCAGCACCGAGCTCTGCTTGCCTTCCAGGTGCGCGGCCATCGTGACCAGTGCGCCCACCGTCACGACACCGGTGCCGCCGACGCCGGTGACCAGCATGTCGAAGGGCCCCGTCCACGCCCAGGGCGCGGGCGGCAGGATCGCGGCGATCTCGCGCGCCAGGTCCGCCGGACCGAAGGCCGCGCCGGCGCGCTTCTTCAGCTTGGCGCCGTGCACCGAGACGAAGCTCGGGCAGAAGCCGTTCACGCAGCTGAAGTCCTTGTTGCAGCTGCTCTGCTCGATCACGCGCTTGCGGCCGAAGTCGGTCTCCACCGGCACGACCGACAGGCAGTTGCTCGCCTGACCGCAATCGCCGCAGCCCTCGCAGACGGACTCGTTGATGAAGATGCGCTTGTCGGGGTCGGGGAACTCGCCCTTCTTGCGGCGGCGGCGCTTCTCCGCGGCGCAGGTCTGGTCGTAGATCAGCACGGTGACGCCGGCGATCTCGCGCAGCTCGCGCTGCACGGCGTCGAGTTCCGCTCGGTCGTGGAAGGTCGTGCCCGTCGGGAAGAGGCCGTGGTGGCCTTCGTACTTCTCGATGTCGTCGGAGACCACCACCAGGCGCTTCACGCCTTCGGCCTCGACCTGGCGCGCGATCTGCGGCACCGAGGTCTGGCCGTCGACCGGCTGCCCGCCGGTCATCGCGACCGCGTCGTTGTAGAGGATCTTGTAGGTGATGTTGGCCTTGGCCGCGATGGCCTGCCGGATCGCCAGGTAGCCCGAGTGGTAGTAGGTGCCGTCGCCCAGGTTCTGGAAGACATGCTTCTCGGTCGTGAAGCGCGAATGCGCCGCCCAGTCGACGCCTTCGGCGCCCATCTGGATCAGGCCCGAGGTGCCGCGTTCCATCCAGCTCGCCATGAAGTGGCAGCCGATGCCGGCCAGCGCGCGCGAGCCTTCGGGGAGCTTGGTCGAGGTGTTGTGCGGGCAGCCCGAGCAGAAGTAGGGCTGGCGACGCACCGCGTCGGCGCTGTTGGACAGCAGGCAGGGCGTCAGGAAATCGACGACCAGATGTCGCCGGTCCAGCGCCGGGTTGAGGCGTGCCAGCCAGTCGGCGACGGTCGGCATGATGCGCGACGGCCGCAGCTCGCCGAGCGCGCTCAGCACGGCCGCCCCGTGTTCATCGGACTTGCCGACCACGCGCGGACGCTGCGCGTCGGGCAGGTGGTACAGCAGTTCCTTGATCTGGCGCTCGACGACGGGCGCCTTCTCCTCGATGACCAGCATGTCGGTCAGGCCCTGCGCGAACTCGCGGATGCGCGTCGGCTCCAGCGGGTACACCAGGCCGACCTTGTAGACGCGCACGCCGGCGGCGGCCAGCGCGTTGGGGTCCAGGTCCAGACGGCGCAGCACTTCCATGAAGTCGTAATGCGCCTTGCCGACGGTCACGATGCCCAGCGACGCGCGCGGGCTGACGACGATGTGCTTGTCGATCGAGTTGACCTGGGCGAAGGCCAGCACCGCGTCGATCTTGTGCGCGAGGCGCGACTCCAGTTCGAGCGACGGCAGGTCGACGGAACGGATGTGGAGGTTGGTTGGCGGCGTGTGGTCGACGGGCAGCTCGAAGTCCATCGGCACGGCGTCGAGGTCGACCGTCATGCCCGACTCGACGACTTCCGAGATCGCCTTGAAGCCGACCCAGGCGCCCGAGAAGCGCGACAGCGCCCAGCCGTAGAGGCCGAACTCGAGGTACTCGGCGACGTTGCCCGGATGCACCAGCGGCATGGACCAGGCCTGCAGCGCGAGGTCGCTCTGGTGCGGCGTCGACGAGGACACGCAGCCGTGGTCGTCGCCGCAGACGACGAGCACGCCGCCCTGCTTCGCCGTGCCGTACACGTTGCCGTGCTTGAGCGCGTCGCCGGAGCGGTCCACGCCCGGGCCCTTGCCGTACCACATGGCGAACACGCCATCGACGGTGCGCTTCGGGTCCAGCGCCACGCGCTGCACGCCCAGGCAGGCGGTGGCGGCGAGGTCCTCGTTGATCGCGGGCAGGAAGTTGACTTCCGCCTTGTCGAGGAACTTCTTCGCCTTCCACAGCTGCTGGTCGACCATGCCCAGCGGGCTGCCGCGGTAGCCGCTGACGAAGCCGGCGGTCTTCAGGCCCTGGCGCTCGTCCTGCGCCTTCTGCATCAGGAGCAGGCGCACCAGCGCCTGGGTGCCGGTCAGGAACACCGGCCCGGCGCTGGCCGCCAGGTTGTCGGACAGCTGGTAGGGGCGCAGGGCCGGCGCGACGGCAAGACTGGCTTCGGTCATGGCTTGTCTCCCCAATGGGGCGAGCCGGCCGGGGAGCGCCGGTCGGCTCGGATGTCTAGAAGAATGTATGAGGGGATTCTTTCCGAGACAATGCGAACTTTCTTGCTCCGTTTACTAGTGCGGCGGCATGGATCGATCAATTCATACTCAGAAGGCGCGGAAATGGAGAATGAACGTTTCGATCGGGCGACCCGCTTGATCCTGGAGGCGTTGCAGGCCGACGCGCGCCAGAGCACGCAGCAGTTGGCGGACAAGGTGGGGCTCTCGGCCACGCCGGTCTGGCGCCGCGTCAAGGAACTGGAGGAGCGTGGCGTGATCCGGCGCCATGTGGCGCTGGTGGATCGGGAGCAACTCGGCCTGTCGATCTGCGTCCTGGCGAACGTCAGCCTGGTGCGTCACACGGAGGGCGCGGTCGATGCCTTCGAGGCGATGGTGGCCGGCAGTCCGGAGATCGTCGAATGCCAGGCCATCACCGGCGAGGCGGATTACGTCATCAAGATCGTCGCGCCGGACATGAAGGCCTACGACCAGTTCCTGCAGAGCAAGGTGTTCCGCGTCCCGGGCGTGGCCAGTGTGCGCAGCAACGTGGTGCTGCGCGAGGTGAAGTACGAGACCGCCTATCCGGTGCCGTGATGGTGTTCCTGCGCGTTCTCCTCAATGGGCATCGTGTTTTCGACGTGAGATCCTGACGCCATGTTCTCCGTTTACGGCACCTCCGGAAAGATCCTCACCGGCGGCCTGGAGCAGGTCCGCGACCTCGCCCCGGTGCAGGCGGTGGCGCGCACGCGCGCGGTGGCGCCGATTGCGCGTCAGGGGGACCTGACGCCGTCGACCGTCGTGCTCGCGGGCGTGGGGCAGGGCGCCGGCGGCGGTGTCGGCGGCGGGCCGGGATTCGGCCCGTCGGCCTACATGGCGCACGAGGCCCTCGCGGCCTATGCCGGCGACACCACGCGCGTGCCGCTCACGCAGGTGCATCAACTGATGAGCCGCAAGCTGATCAGCGTGATGTCGGGTTCGTCGCTGCGGCAGGCGATGCGGACGATGTCTCGCGTCGGCGTCGCGCAGGCGCCGGTGCTCGGGGAACAGGGCGAGGTGCGCGGGCTGGTGTCGCGGGGCGATCTCACACGCGGTCTGGCGGAGGATCTCGAGGAGATGGCCGAGATCATGGTCATTGCGCGGCGGCTGGCCGCGCCGGTGGATGACGTGATGTGGACGCCGGTGCCGGTCGCCCAGTCCGATACGCCGCTGCGGGAAGCGGCCCAGCTGATGCTCGACCTGGGCCTGCCCGGTCTGCCGGTCGGCGACGACAACGGCCGGTTGATCGGCTTTCTCTCGCGCAGCGACCTGCTGCGCGGCATGACGCACGAACCGCCGCTGGACCTCTGGTCCTGAAGCGCGCTGCCCCTCGAGCCCTCGAGGTCAGTACTTGCGCATCCCGCGGTCGGCCTCTTCCTGCTCGATCGCCTGCAGCGTGCGCCAGTCGGTGCACACGAAGACGCCGTCCTCGACGATGCGGTCCGGCAGCGAGCCGTCGCCGCGGGCGACCTTCCCGTCCTTGCAGATCAGCGTGCCGCGCGCCGAGCCCTGGTCCTGAAGCGCCTTGCCGATGACCATCGAATCCCGCGTGTACAGCGTCAGCATCAGCAACGCGAACAGCACGCCCAGCATCAAGGCCACGCCGACGACGATGTCGCTGACGTCGCGCAGGGCGGACGGTGGCGTCGGCGCCGCCGCCTGCGCACGAGGCGCGGCGGCGAAGCTGCGGCCGTCGTCCCGCGAGGCGCTCGACGGTGAGCGCGACGTGGACGTCGAACCGGATCGCGTGTTGGCGCGAGACAAGCCGGGCGAAGGACGGGTGGTGGCCATGTTCATGAGACGGATCGCTTTGCCAAAAAGACACCAGCAGGGCGGACCGAGGACGGACGAGACGAAGGCTACAGGCGACCGGCCCCGTCAACTACTTAAATGCGGGGCTCCCCACCAAAAATGCACGGGTGACCCCACCCCTTTCCGTTGGTTACAGCAGTTGCAGAACTAAGATTTCTGCACCTCAAGAGAGCGCTTTCCGGGCGCTCCAAGCGCCCGAAGTGGCGCAGTGCGCACACCGCGCGAATCCACACGCCGACCCTGCGTCCACCTTCGCGAGCTCGATCCACCATGTCTCACGCCGATACCCCTCTCACGGCCGCTGCGCATCAGGCGCTGCAGAAGCTGTCGCACGAATTGCCGGATGCCTGCGAGCGTCTGGACTACGTCAAGCGCATGACCGACCAGGCCGCCAACAAGGTGCTGGGCATCGTCGAATCGGCGCAGGACGATGCGCAGGCCGTGGCGCGTCAGGGCCTCGAGTTGTCGGAATCGTTGCAGCGTCTGGCCGCCGCGCCGGACCTGAGCGTGGAGCGCGCCCGCGCGATGATGCGTCTGTGCGCCGCCTATGCCGCCGGCGCCGCCGGCTTCGCGGACCGCGTGAAGGGCCTGCAGACCGAGATCATGATGGCGCAGGACTTCCAGGACCTGTCCGGCCAGGTGATCAACAAGGTGCTGGGCATGCTTCGCCCCGCGGAGGCGCCGCTGCAGCAGCTGCTCGCCGCGCAGGGACAGGCCGCGTCGGCCACCGCCGAGGAAGAGCAGCTCGCCGGCGTGCAGACGCCGGACAAGGCGCTGCAGCAGGACGACGTCGACGCGATGCTGGCCGAAATGGGCTTCTGAGCCCGCTGCCAGACCTTCAGCAGGCGTTCGACGAACGCCCCGTCCCCCTCCCGGTTCAGGACCAGAGCATCGGATCCACCTCGTAGTAGCGGCGCAGTTCCGCATACAAGGCGGGATGCGCCTGCGCCAGCGCCCACGGCTGCCCGAAGAAACGCTCGCTTGAGACGGCGAAGAACTCCGCCGGCTCGGTGGCCGCGTAGTCGCCCAGCGGATCGGGTTCGCCGGCGGCCAGTCTGGCGCGCAGCAGGTCGAAGCTGTTCTGCATCACCACCGCCCAGCGCGCCTGCCTCGCCCGGCTGCCCAGCCAGGGGGCGCCGTTGGCCATGCCCTTGACCTGATCGAGCTGGTGCGCGAATTCATGCACCGCGACGTTGTGGCCGCGCTCGGGCTGCGCGGCGTCGCGCAGCACGTCGTCCCAGGAGAGCACGACCTGGCCTTCGCCCCAGGACTCGCCGCTCAGCACCTGGCGGTCCTGCATCTGCAACGGGCCTTGGTGCCGCACGCGATCGACGATGAACGCGCCGGGGTACACGAGCACCGTGTGCAGCTTCGGGTAGTAGCCGCGTGCGCGGCCCAGCAGCGGCAGCGTCGCCAGCGCGGCGATGGTCACGCGGACCTCGTCGGTGATGACCTGGCCGGCACAGCCGATGAAGGATTTCTCCGCGAGGAAGACCTGCATCTGGCGCTTGAGCTTCAGTTGCAGGTCCGCCGGCAGCCGCGCGACCTGCGGCACGTTGCGGCGCAGGATCGTGCGCCACGCGGCGGGGAAGGCCTTGGCGCGCAACCGGGCGCGGCGACGCGCCTGCCGCCAGGAGTGGCTCATCAGCCAGAAGCAGATCAGCGCCGCGATCAGCGCGAGCAACAGCAGGGTCATGGCGGGGAGCGCATCGGCGCTTCGCTGCAGGACTTTGAAGATGCGCGCCTGCCGATCGCTTTTCAAGGGCGGGTCAGGTGTTGCCGCTTGCAATCGTTGTTCGAACAGGCGTGCGGCGCCGACGCGACGAAGTCGGGCCCGCGGGGCGATTGACGGTCGGTGCGAGGGCGTGGAAGCCCGGCCCCGTCCTCCGCGACCCGGACAATTTCGGCCTGGACGACCGCGGACTTGAGCGCTGATTGAAGCGCCGCCACCAGACGGTCGCCTTGTTACGAACAGACGAGCATGAGGGAGGGCGGCGACCGGCTGGAAGGTGCGGTGGCCGTCGAGGCGATTTGAAGTTTTCGGAAGTGCAGGCGACGTCGCTGAGGACGTCGCCGTTCGACGTCAGTCCGCTGCAGCAGTACCGCGCGAAGGTCCAGCAGGAGATGCTGGACGGCCCGCCGCCGTCCGTGGTGCTGCGACTGTCCCCGTTCATCGGAACGGAAGGGCCGCTCAAGGAGATGTACGCGCAGAACAGCGCCGACGTCACCTACGGACGTCATCCGCTCGGCCAGACCGTGCCCCCGGTCAGCCGCGTCGAGACACCGGCGTACTCGCACGGCACCTACACCGCCGCCAATTTCCCGGACCTGCGCGTGCAGGTCGAACTCGGCCCGATGCTCGTCAGCCATGTCGATCGCACCGGCGGCACGCCGCGCGTGCTGGACGTCACCGCCTGACCCGTCTTAGCATCGCCTGAAGACTCGTGCGACTGGCGCGCGGATCGGGCGACTGGCGGGAGGACGCGATGGATCGACCAGGTCAACAAGATCGGCAAGGGGCACAGGATCGGCGCGCGCGCTGGATGCGCCGCGTCATCGCGGCACCGGTCGCCGCGGGGCTCATGCTCGGCGGTGCCCCGGCACGGGCCGCGGAGCAGACCATCGAGCTGAATTCGCGCGGCGGTTATCAGAGCTACCGGCTGCCGGACGGCGCGACCGATGTGGACCTCGTGCAGCAGACCGCCGGCGGCTGCCGCTTCGGACGCACCTGGGGCTTCGACCTGACCAGCAAGGAGATGTGGGTCGACGGCGGTTGCGGCGGCCGCTTCAGGATCACCACCGCGGCCGCCGGAACGGGCGGCGCCGGCGACAGCGCAAGCTCCGGCAACTCGGACAATTCGAGCAACGTCGGCGCGGCGATCGCCGCCGCGGCTGTGATCGCCGGCATCGCGCTGATCGCCAGCAACAAGGACAAGGATCGCGACAACGACGGTGACTGGCAGGGCGACCCCGGCTGGAACAGCCGCCAGATCCGCGGCAAGGGCGGCCTGTGTCTCGATATCGAGGGCGGCGCGCGTCCCGGTCGCAACCTCATCGTCTATGACTGCAACAGCGGCGGGAACCAGCGCTTCGAGTGGAACCGCAACGGCGAGCTGCGCGTCTCGGGCCTGTGCCTCGACGTCGCCAACGGCAACAACTCGGACGGCGCGCGCGTCATGGCCTACGAGTGCAACGGCGGCGCCAACCAGCGCTGGCGCACGCGCGGCGGCGAGATCCGCAGCCTGGACTCCGGCAAGTGCCTCGACATCGAGAACGGCCGCGCCCGCCCGGGCACGGCCGTCATCATGTATCGCTGCAACGGCGGGGACAACCAGCGCTGGTCGTGGTGACCCGCGCGGGGTGATCAGCGCGCGACGGTCTCGGTGCGCGCGGCGCGGACCGCCTCGCTGAGCACGTCCAGCACCTCGATCGAGTCGTCCCAGGCCAGGCAGGCGTCGGTGATGCTCTTGCCGTATTCCAGCTTGGACGGATCGTCCTTGCCGGGGCTGAACTTCTGCGCGCCGCCCTTCAGGTGGCTTTCGACCATCACGCCGAAGATGCTGGTGCCGCCGGCGCGGATCTGCACGGCGATGTCGCGCGCGACGTCCAGCTGGCGTTCGTGGTTCTTGCTGCTGTTCGCATGCGAGCAGTCGACCATCAGCCGCGTGTCGAGCTTGGAGGTCGCCAGGTCCGCGCAGGCTGCCGCGACGCTGGCGGCGTCGTAGTTCGGCGCCTTGCCGCCGCGCAGGATCACGTGGCAGTCGCGGTTGCCCTTGGTCTCGACGATCGCGACCTGGCCGTTCTTGTGCACGGACAGGAAGTGGTGGGGCCGCGCGGCCGCCTGGATCGCGTCGGTCGCGATCTTGATGTTGCCGTCGGTGCCGTTCTTGAAGCCGATCGGCGCCGACAGGCCCGAGGCCAGTTCGCGGTGCACCTGGCTTTCGGTGGTGCGCGCGCCGATCGCACCCCAGCTGATCAGGTCGCCGATGTACTGCGGCGAGATCACGTCCAGGAACTCCGAACCCGCCGGCATGCCCAGCCGGTTGATCTCCAGCAGCAGCTGGCGCGCGATGCGCAGGCCCTCGTCGATGCGGTAGCTCTCGTCCAGGTACGGATCGTTGATCAGGCCCTTCCAGCCCACCGTCGTGCGCGGCTTCTCGAAGTAGACGCGCATCACGATCTCCAGCGTGTCGGCGTGCTGCTCGCGCAGCGTCACCAGGCGCTTGGCGTACTCGAGCGCCGCGGCCGGGTCGTGGATCGAGCAGGGCCCGATGATCACCAGCAGGCGGTCGTCCTTGCGCTGCATGATGTCGCGGATGCGCTGGCGCGTGCCGACGACGAGCTGCTCCATGGCCGTGCCACGGATCGGGAAGAAGCGGATGAGGTGTTCAGGAGGCGGCAAGGGCGTGATGTCCAGGATGCGTTCGTCGTCGGTCTGGGAGGTCTTGTCCTGCGGCGAATACCAGCGCTCCGCCTGCGTGGCGCTGGGATAAGGACTGGTCGACTTGGCATTCATGGGTGACGCTTTCAGTGGTGGGCTGCTTGACGCTGGGTGCTCGGGGCCCGGCCGAAAAAACCGCCGGGCTTTGGGCCCGGCGGTTTTCGAGGATTCTTTGGCGCTCTGCTTATGCGTTCGCCTCTCCTCCGCCGGGGCGGTGCGAGAACCAAAAATAAGCAAAGTAAAACTTGGGTGCGGAACGCATGGGCCAATAGTGCCTGTGCTCACTGCGGCACGTCAAGCGCCGCGGAGTGACAGTCGCCCGATTCGTTTGACGAGATCGGACAAGTCATCCTTCGCCAAAACGCCAGCAGAAGTACGAACCCGGTGGCCACACAAGGTGGGCACCGGGTCGGTGAAGCAGGGCGGCGCGCCCGAGGGCGCGTGGTGATCGCGCAGGGTCAGGCCGTGCCGCCGACGGTCAGCCCGTCGATGCGCAGCGTCGGTTGGCCGACGCCCACCGGCACGCTCTGGCCTTCCTTGCCGCAGACGCCGACGCCGGTGTCGAGCTGCATGTCGTTGCCGATCATGCTCACGCGGGTCAGCGCGTCCGGGCCGTTGCCGATGATGGTCGCGCCCTTGACCGGGTACTGGATCTTGCCGTTCTCGACCCAGAAGGCCTCGCTGGCGGAGAACACGAACTTGCCCGACGTGATGTCGACCTGGCCGCCGCCGAAGTTGGTCGCGTACAGGCCCTTGTCGATGCTGGCGATGATCTCCTTCGGATCCTTGTCGCCGCCCAGCATGTAGGTGTTGGTCATGCGCGGCATCGGCATGTGGGCGTAGCTTTCGCGGCGGCCGTTGCCGGTGGGGGCGACCTTCATCAGGCGCGCGTTCATCGCGTCCTGGATGTAGCCCTTGAGGATGCCGTCCTCGATCAGCACGTTGCGCTGCGAGGCGCAGCCCTCGTCGTCGACGTTGAGCGAGCCGCGGCGGTCGGGGATGGTGCCGTCGTCCAGCACCGTCACGCCCTTGGCGGCGACGCGTTCGCCGATGCGGCCGGAGAAGGTGGACGAGCCCTTGCGGTTGAAGTCGCCTTCCAGGCCGTGGCCGACGGCCTCGTGCAGCAGCACGCCGGGCCAGCCCGGGCCGAGGACGACGGTCATCTCGCCGGCCGGGGCCGGGCGCGATTCGAGGTTGGTCAGCGCCGCGCTCACCGCCTGATCGACGTAGGAGGCGATCATCTCGTCGGTGAAATAGGCCAGGCCGAAACGCCCGCCGCCGCCGCCGGAACCCACTTCGCGGCGGCCGTTGCTCTCGGCGATGACGGTGACGGACAGGCGCACCAGCGGCCGCACGTCGGCGGCCAGCGTGCCGTCGGCGCGGGCGATCAGGACGACCTCGTGCTCGGCGGCCAGGCCGGCCATCACCTGCGCGATGCGCGGGTCCTTGGCGCGGGCCAGGCGCTCGGTGCGCTCCAGCAGGGCGACCTTCTGCGCGCTGTCCAGGCTGGCGATCGGGTCGGCGTCGCCGTAGAGCGAGCGGCTGCCGGAGATGACCGGCTCGGTCGGCACCTTCACGCGGCGGCTCTGGCCGGCCGACGCGATCGCGCGCACGGTGCGGGCGGCGTCGAGCAGCGCGGCTTCGGAGATGTCGTCGGAGTAGGCGAACGCCGTCTTCTCGCCGGCGACGGCGCGCACGCCCACGCCCTGGTCGATCGAGAAGCTGCCGCTCTTGACGATGCCTTCCTCCAGGCTCCAGCCCTCCGCGCGGGTGGTCTGGAAGTAGAGGTCGGCGTCATCGACGCGGTGCTCGGTGATCAGGCGCAGCGCCTGCGAGAGCGACGCATCGGTCAGGCCGAAGGGTTCGAGCAGCTGGGCACGGGCGGTGACCAGGCGGGCGAGGGTGGGTTCGCGCGAAATCATCGGCTGATTGTAGGCATCGCCCGGGGCGTCCGCTCGCGGGCAGTGGCGACCCTCCCGGGGTGATGGTGACCGGCAGCCGCCGGTCCTCCACGGCGAAGGGGCGGTAGCGATCCGTAGCAATCGCTTCACCGATCTTTACGGCGACCCGGTCACCGTTTCCGACGGGCGTCTCGTTGTCTCCTCAGCGGCAACGAAAACCGCCACCAACCCTCCCAAGGAGAACCTCGATGAAGCGCATGTCCCTGTCGATCGCCCTCGTGTCCAGCCTGATCGCCGCTTCGGCGTTCGCCCAGACCGCCGCGCCGGCCGCGACCGCGACGCCGCGTGTCGACCAGCGCGAAGCGAACCAGCAGCAGCGCATCGCCAACGGCGCCGCGTCCGGTCAGCTGACCGCCAAGGAAACGCAGCATCTGGAGAAGCAGCAGGCCCGCGTCGACAACGCCGAAGCGAAGGCCAAGTCCGACGGCGTCGTCACCGCCAAGGAACGCCGCCAGCTGCAGCGCAAGCAGGACGTCGCCAGCGCGGACATCCGCCGCGCGAAGCACAACGGCAAGACCGCGGGCAACTGATCACCGGGTGACCGCCGGTTGATCGTCTGAAAGCACGAACGCCCTCCGGGGCGTTCGGCGTTGGTGGGACAGACCGTCCCGGCGCCGTCGGATTCAGCGCGTCCCGTCGGGCTCGACCTCGGCGCCCTCGTCCTCGTCGCCCACGGCCTCCTGCTTCCACTCGAGCGCCTGCTGGTACAGCGCCTTGCGCGACTCGCCCGTGAGCTCGGCGGCGAGCGCGGCGGCCTGCTTCAGCGGCAGGTCGCGCACGAGCACGCGCAAGGTGCGCAGCGCTTCGTCGGGCAGGCCGTCATCACCGGAAACCGCCGGCGCCGCATGCAGCACCAGCACGAATTCGCCGCGCTCGCGCTGCTTGTCCTCCGCCATCCAGGCGGGCAGCGTCGCGCAGGGCGCGGTGTGGATGGTCTCGAACTGCTTCGTCACCTCGCGGCAGACGGTGAGCGTCTGCTCGGGCGCGAGCTCGGCCAGCAGCGCGATCAGCTCCTGGATGCGGTGGGGCGCCTCGAACAGCACCTGGCTGTACGGCGCGCCGGTCAGTGCCTGCAGCGCACCGCGGCGCTCGGCCGCCTTGGTGGGCAGGAAACCGACGAAACGGAAGCCCTGCGCGCGCGCGTCGCCGGCCACGCTGAGCGCCGCCGCGGCGCTGCTGGCGCCGGGCAGCGGCATGACGCGCACCCCGGCCCTCGCGGCCGCGGCGACCAGGACCGCGCCCGGATCCGAGATCGCCGGCGTGCCCGCGTCGCTCACATACGCGATGCGCTCGCCGGCCAGCAGCCGCGCGACCAGCCCTTCCGCCGCCTGCTGCTCGTTGTGCTGATGCAGGGCCACCAGCGGCTTGTGCAATCCGAGCCAGCGCAGCAACTGAGCGCTGACGCGCGTGTCCTCGCAGGCGACCGCGTCGACCAGCCCCAGCACGTGGATCGC
The DNA here is from genome assembly GCF_050632145.1 of Roseateles chitinivorans. Taxonomy (GTDB): domain Bacteria; phylum Pseudomonadota; class Gammaproteobacteria; order Burkholderiales; family Burkholderiaceae_C; genus Roseateles; species Roseateles chitinivorans_B. The sequence goes on along the minus strand of NZ_CP192577.1, from coordinate 619,588 downwards.
GCGCAGGCTGAGGTCGGCGAGGTTCCCGATCGGGGTCGCGACGACGTAGAGCGTGCCGCCCGGATGTTGCTGATGACCGGCCGCGGCGGAGGCGGCGGCGATCAGCGAAGCGGACGGGGACGTCGACATGTTCAAGAAATTCTCCAAGGGAAGCACGGGCACCACGGGCAGCACGGGCGCAGAGGCCGAGGCGGCCGCGGTGGACACGCAGGCGCGCGGCGCGCACGCCGAGCAGCGCGCCCTCGATCATCTGACGCGGCGGGGGTTGCGGCTCGTGGCGCGCAATTATCGGGTGGCCCGCGGACCGTCCGCGCGCGGCGGCGAGGTCGACCTGATCCTGCGCGAGCGCGACGGGACGCTGGTCTTCGTCGAGGTCCGCGCCCGCGGGCACGACGCGCATGGCGGCGCGGCCGCCAGCGTGACGCGGCACAAGCAACGGCGTGTGATCTTCGCGGCGCAATGTTTCCTGCGCACGCAGCGGGTCGTGCCGCCGTGCCGTTTCGACGTCGTGGCCATCGACGGCGACCGCATCGAGTGGCTGCGCGGCGCCTTCGACGCGGCGTCGCCGTGGTCGCGGGACGGCTGGACGCCCGATTGAAGGGGCCCGTCCGCCTTTATCATCCCCGCACCTATGTTGGAACAACGCATACAACAACAATTCTTCGAAAGCGCCGACCTGCTGTACCAGATCGCCGAGGGCCTGTCGCGCCCGCTGGCGGTCGCGGCGCAGATGATGGTGGACGCGCTGACGGGCGGCGGCCGCGTGCTGAGCGCGGGCCTGGGCATCTCGGCCGCGGACGCGACCTACATGGCCTCGCTGCTGTCGGGCCGCTTCGAACAGGAGCGTCCCGGCCTGGCCGCGCTCGCGCTCGATGCGCAGGCGCAGGGCTACGCCGATCCGGCCTCGGCGCTGATGCGCCAGATCCAGACCTTCGGCCATCCCGGCGACCTGCTGCTGCTGTTCGAGGCGCAGGCCAGCGGCGCGGCCGCGGCGCTGCTGCAAGTGGCGCACGGCCAGGAGATGAGCGTGATCGTGCTCAGCGGCACGCAGGACGACGACTGGCGGGGCACGCTGCTCGACACCGACGTGCAGCTGCGCGTGCCGCACAGCCGCTTCGCGCGGGTGGCGGAGGCACACCGGCTGCTGTCGCACTGCCTCAGCGACGCGATCGACCTGCAACTGCTCGGCGCGGGGGAATGAGCGTCGCCCCCCTGCGCCCGCTCCCGACTTCAGCCCTCCGACTTCAGCCCTCCGATTCCTGCCCCCGATTCCTGACCCCGACGGCGATGCCGATCCCCCTTCCCCGACCTCCAAGGACCTCCGCATGACGACCCAGACCCGTTGGAACCGCCGCCTGATCCTCGCCGCCGCGCTGGGTGGCGCCCTGCTGCAGACCGCGTGCGTGCCGCTGATCGTCGGCGGCGCCGCGGTGAGCGGCGCCCTGGTGGCGACTGACCGCCGCACGTCCGGCACGCAACTCGAGGACCAGGGCATCGAGCTCAAGACCTCCAACCGCATCCGCGAGCAACTCGGCGACCGCGTGCACATCAGCGTCAACAGCTACAACCGCATGGTGCTGCTGACCGGCGAGACCCGCAACGACGAGGACAAGGCCGCCGTCGAGCGCATCGCCCAGGGCGTCGAGAACGTCAGCAGCGTGCTCAACGAAGTCGGCGTGGGCATGCTGAGTTCGCTGTCCAGCCGCGGCAACGACGTCGCCATCGCGGCGAAGGTGAAGGCCAGCCTGGTCGATGCGAAGGACCTGATCTCGAACGCGTTCTACGTGGTCGTCGAGCGCGGCAACGTGTACATCATGGGTCGCGTGACCGAGCGCGAAGCCAATCGCGCGACCGACATCGCGCGCGGCGTGCGCGGCGTCCAGAAGGTCGTGCGCGCGATGGAGATCATCAGCGAGGCCGAGCTGGCCGCGATGGGCCAGGCGCCGCAGTCCAAGTCGAAGACCGCGCCCTGAACGGGCGCTGGACACACGTTGAACGCGACCGGCGGCGCCGTCCGACGGCCGCGCCACCACCTCCGAGGGACCGCGATGCGGTCCCTTTTCCTGGCCGCGAGGTCGGCCCCGGAAAAACGGGGCTCATCAGTGTCGAGTCCCCCGCCGGTGGTGCGATGTGGATCCGGCGCTTTCGGACATTTTGTCGAGTCCTTTGACTTGGCTCACACATGAAGGCAGTCGCTGCTGACGGATGGGTCAGCGCTCTTCATCATCGCGCCTCCCTCAATGAGCAAAGCGGAGGACGAGGCGATGTACTTTCCCTATCTCCATGGCAAACAGAAGGAGGTGCTGGCCTTGCGGCACCTCGCGCCGGTGCTCGGTCCGGAAGGCCGGCTGCAGCCGTTGCTGGAGCCGGTGCGTCAGGCGACGACCTCGGTCCGGCACACGCTCGAGGCCTGCGAGTCACACCGGCTCCAGGTCTGGCTGGTGGTCAATCCGGCACGCCAGGATTTCGAACTGCTGCCGCCGGCGCAGTCGCTGGAATGGGGCCGTCAGCTGTTCACCTCCCTGCCCAGGCGGCAATGGATCCACCCGACCCTGATGCTCGGCCCGTCCTTGACGCCGCCCCTCATCCGGCGTTTCGTCCAGCTGTTCGGTTCCAGGCCGCTGGGGATCGTCGTCGGGTCCGACGCGCCGCCGCTGCACGAGGTGATGACGCTGCTGGGCGGCGCGCAGGTGCGGACGGTCTTCTTCAAGGACATCGAGCCCACGCAGGCGACGCGCGCGGCGGTCAGCCCCGCCGGATGCGTCTGGGTCGAGAACCGGCGGCTGCCGGAGAACCCCGAGTTGCGCGTCAGCGAACGCCATCTGTTCACCGATCGCGCGCTGACCTTCCACAGCGACGGATTCGCGGGATTCTCGGACTACACGACGCTGCCGTCACGTCCGGAGGCGCCGGAGCTGCCGTCGCGACTCGCCGCTTTCCGTCTCAGCTGCCTGCGCACCGCGCCGGCCACCGGCGAGTTCTGGATCGAACACTTCCTGGGCGGGCGCTTCGGTCCCGACGAGGGCGGCGCCGATGCGCGCTTCCGCCAGGCGCTGCTGGCTCTGCAAGCGGCGTTGGAGCGGACCGACGTCTGCTTCGGTCCCACCGAGGCGGTGCGGCGTTACCTCGACGCCCTCGCCGCAGGCACGGTGCCGACGCGGGCGCTGAGCAAGCAGTGGGAGGTGATGCACCACCTCGAACTGGTTAGCGGTGTGCTGGCGGGACGTTTCCCGCCGAAACCGGGGGCGTCGCGCCCGACGGGTTGCTCACGAGGTCGCCGCGCTCAGGCGCACCGGAATTCCGCTGAGGACCGAGGTGCCCGAGACCGGATCCCGGGCCTCGTCGTCCAGCAGCAGGTTCATGTTGACGCCGGGGTGCCGGGCGGCGACGGAGAGCCGGCTGCCGGTGAGGTCGTGGCCCCAGCCGTGCGGCAGGCTCACGACGCCGGGCCGCATGTCCGGACTGAGCGCGACCGGTGCGATCAGGCTGCCGCGCGCGTTGCTCAGGCGCGCGGCCTGGCCGTCGGCCAGACCGGCGCGTGCGGCGTCGTCCGGATGGACCAGCAGCGTGCAGCGGTCCCGGCCCTTCGCCAGCACCGGCAGGTTGTGCATCCAGCTGTTGTTGCTGCGGGTCTCGCGGCGGCCGATCAGCAGCAGCTCGTCGCCGGTGGGATGGCGCAGCGCGGCGTCCGCGTGGACGAGGTCCGCCAGCAGCGCGGGCGGCGCCAGCTCGATGCGGCCCGACGCCGTGCGCAGCACCTCGGGGATGCGGGGCTGCAGTTCGCCGAGGTCGATGCCGTTCGGCGCCGCGCGCACCTGCTTCAGCGTCAGGCCGTCCGGCTTCGCGCCGAAGCCGTCGCCGTACGGACCCGAGCGCAGGCCCAGGTCGAGCCAGCGCGCCGGGCCGGCACCGCCGTCCAGCATCGCGAAGATCGCCTCGGCGTGGTCGCCGGTCTGGCGCTTGAGTTCGGCACGCAGCGCCGCGTCGTCGAAGGCCTGCAGGTCGGCGTCGGCCGGTTGGCCGGCGACGATGGCGGCCAGTCGCAGCAGCGTCTGCCATTCGGCACGCGGCGCTTCGGACGACGGGCTCCCACCCGCGCGTGGGTCGGCGTTCGCGTCAGGGTCCGTGGGCATCACCGGGCCGGACCAGCGCGCGTGATTGCGCCAGGACAGCTGCGCGAACACCATGTCGTAGTGCCAGTCCTCCAGCGGCGACGGCGGCGGCAGGACCAGGTCGGCATGGCGGCTGGTCTCGTTGATGTAGGGGTCCAGGCTGACCATGAAGTCCAGGCCGTCGAGGGCGCGCGCCAGACGCGCGCCGTTCGGCGACGACAGCACCGGGTTGCAGGCCACGGTGATCAGCGCGTGGACCTGCCCGTCGCCGGGCGTCTCGATCTCCTCGGCCAGGCAGCTGATGGGGAACTCGCCCATGACCTCGGGCGCCTTGCCGACGCGGCTCTGGCGGCGGCCGGTCGCAACGCCCTTGCCCTGACCCGGTCGGCCCATCGTGTTGGCCGCGAAGGCCGCGGCCTTCGGGAACATCAGGCCGCCCTCGGTGTCGAAGTGGCCGGTGACGATGTTCAGCGCGTCGATCAGCCAGCTGTTCAACGAACCGAAGCGCTGCGTGCAGGTGCCGAAGCGGCCGTAGAGGACCGCCTTCGGCGTCGTCGCGAACTCGCGCGCGAGCCGCCGTTGCGCGTCCGCCGCGATGCCGCAGTGCGCGGCGCCGCGTTCGGGCGGGAAGTCGGCGACGGCGGCGCGCAGCGCGTCCAGGCCCTCGACGTGATCGGCCATCCGGCCGAGATTCACCAGCCCTTCCTCGAAGACCGTGTGCAGCAGGCCCAGCAGCAGGAACACATCGCCGCCCGGGCGGATCGCGAGGTGCTCGTCGGCGGCTTGCGCGGTCTCGGTGCGGCGCGGATCGATCACGATGATCCTGCCGCCGCGCGCGCGCATCGCCTTGGCCTTGCCGCGGTAGTCGGGGCTGGTCCACAGGCTCCCGTTGCTGACCATCGGATTGGCGCCGAGGCAGAGGAACAGGTCGGTGCGCGGCAGGTCCGGCACGGGGACGCTGAGCCAGTGGCCGTACATCAGGCCGCAGGCGAGTTGCTTGGGCATCTGGTCCAGCGTCGAGGCGGAGAACAGGTTGCGCGTGCCCAGCGCGCGCGCGAGGTGAGGAAGTAGCTGAACAGGCCGATCTTGTGCGAGGCCGGATTGCCGATCGTCAGCGCGACCGTGTCGGCACCGAACTGCTCGCGCAACGGCGGCAGGCGGCGGGCGATCTCCTCGAAGGCCTCGTCCCAGCCGACCGGGTCGAAGCCCGATCGGTCCGCGCGGCGGCGCATCGGCTGGCGCAGGCGGTCGGGGTCCTCGTGCAGGTCTTTCAGCGCGACGCCCTTGGGGCAGAGGTAGCCGTGACTGAACGGGTCGGCATCATTGCCGCGGATGGACACGATCGCCGTGCCCTCGGCGGACGTGCGGGTGCGGATCTCGAGCCCGCAGCAGGCTTCGCAGAGCGGGCAGATGCGGGTGTGCGTGTGGTCGGTGGCGGCGGCGTCGATGGCCATGGCGGTCTCCCGTCGTTTGGCGACGATTGTGGGAGCGCCCCGGTGCCCGCGAGGTCATGTGCGCGACAGGCGCCGGGGCCTCGGGCCTGCGGCCGGGCCGGCTACATCTGCCGGAACAGGTGGGTGTAGCTCTCCGCGACGATCAGCGCGTCCTCGCTCTCCTTGAGCTTGACCTGCATGCGCCCGCGGAAGTCGCGCGAGACGCCCGCGACCGCCGCCGCGTTGACCAGCGTGGAGCGGTGGATCTGCCAGAACTGCTGCGGATCGAGTTCCTCGACCAGTTCCTTGAGCGGCTTGCGGATCAGCGCCTCGCCCTGGCGCGTCGCGACGCGGGTGTATTTGCTGTCGGACTGGAAGTACAGCACCTCGTCGACGGTGATCAGCTTGAGGGTCTGCCCGACCGACGCGTTGATCCAGCGCAGGTACTGCCGTTTCGTCGTGCCGCCGGCCTGCGCGCCGAGCTGGCTCAGCACCGCGCTGAGGTCGGCGGGCGGCCCCGCCAGGCGCTGCTTGATGCGCTGGATCGCGGTGAACAGCCGCGCGGGTTCCAGCGGCTTGAGCAGGTAGTCCACCGCGCCCTCGTCGAAGGCGGCGACGGCGTACTGGTCGTAGGCGGTGACGAACACGACATGCGAGCGGCCCTGCACCTGGCGCGCCACGTCCAGGCCGGTGGCGCCCGGCATCTCGATGTCGAGGAAGAGCACGTCGGGCTTGACCTCGTGCAGCAGGCGCAGCGCCTGCACGCCGTCGGCGGCCTCGCCGAGGATGTCCAGTTCCGGCCAGAGCTGGGAGAGCCGCTCCACCAGTTCGTGACGCAGCGTGGCCTCGTCCTCGGCGACGACGGCGGTCGGGTGCAGGGTCATGCGGGCAGCTCCAGCGTGAATTCGGTGTCTTCGGCGTTGCTGCGGCATTGCAGCCGCGGCGCCGGCGTGCCGGGGGCGCGTTCGAGGCGCTCCAGCCGTTCGCCGAGCGCGTGCAGCGCCGCTTCCTCACCGCCCAGGCCGCCCCGGTCGAACGACAACCGCAGCCGCAGGCCGCCGCCGGGCGATTCCTGCGCGCCCAGCCGCGCCTGCGACGGCAGCCGCGCGGCATCGCGCAGCATCAGCTGCGCCAGCGGGAGCAGCAGCATCGGCGGCAACGGCCGCGTGGCGAGCCACGCGGACCAGTCGGTCGACAAGGGCAGCTGCCGGCGATGGCGACCCGCCACCACGGCGAGGTAGCTGTCCAGCAGTGCCGCCTCGGAGGCCAGCGTCACGCCGCGCTCGCGCAGCCGCGGCAGGGCCACGCGCAGGTGGCGGATCAGTCGTTCCATCTGCTCGGGCGCCTCCTGGTCGGCGCGGTCATAGGCGCGCTCGATGTCGACCAGCGTGTCGAACAGGAACTGCGGCTCCACCTGCGCCTGCAGCGCGGCCAGCCGTGCGGCGACCGCGTCGCGCTGCATCGCGCTCTGCTCGCGCAGCAGGGCCTCGACCTTCGCCCGGGTGCGGCGGCGGCGCAGGGCCATCTCGTACCAGGCCACCGACAGGCTGGCGGTCACGCAGATGGACAGGCATTCGCCGATGAAGTTGACCCAGCCCACCGGCAGGCAGGGGGCGTCGCACTTGCGCTCCCGCGCGAGCTCGGCGATCGAGGGCAGGTGGAGCATCGGCATCAGCTGGTCGTAGAGCAGCTTGGCGAGCACCGCGCCGATCAGCACCGCCATGCCCACGCGCGCGATCCGCCAGCGGTTCTCCGGCGCGCTGCGCGACGCCGGCAGCCAGGTGAGCAGGATGACCAGCGCCACCAGCAGCGGCGTCAGCATCTGGTTGGCGAGCGCCGACGGCCAGCGCGCGTCCTCCATCACGTAGAAGATCGACGACGCGTCCACCAGCCCGTAGAAGACGCCGATCAGCAGGAACCAGGACAGCTCCTCGCGGCGCAGCGAGCGCCACGAGTGCCAGACATGGGCGAACGGTTCGCGCAGGCTCATGGCGCGAGCCCGACGGTCGCTGCCGACGAGGCGGTCGCCGCATTCGCCGCGGCCGCCGGGCCGGCGGCATCGCCGCGCCCCCGCCGCCCAGCGGCACGCGGACCCGCGCGACCACGCCTCGGGGCGCCGCGGCCTCGAGCTCCAGGCAGGCCTCGCGACCGAACATCGCGGTCAGGCGCGCCCGCGTGTTGGCGAGTCCCACACCGCTGCCGCCGCTGGCGGCGAAGCCCTGGCCGGTGTCGCGCACTTCCAGCACCAGTCCCTGTCCGCCGGGCTCGCGGCGTGCGGCGATGTCGATGCGGCCGCCTTCAGGCAGGGGGACAGGCCGTGCTTGATGGCGTTCTCCACCAGCGTCGGCAGCACCAGGGGCGGCAGCGGCGTGGCGAACAGGGCGGCATCGGCCTCGATGTCGAAACGCAGCCGATCTCCCATGCGCATCTGCAGGATGGTGAGGTAGCTGCGCGCCAGTTCCAGCTCCTGCCCCAGCGTCGAGGTGCCCTGGCGCATGCTCGGCAGCGCCGCGCGCAGGTAGGCGATCAGGCTGCCCATCATGTCGCGGCCGCGTTCGGGCGCGGTCTCGTACAGGCGCTTCACATTGGCCAGCGTGTTGAAGAGGAAATGGGGCTCGATCTGCGCGTTCAGCGCGGAGAACTGGGCCTCCATCTGCTGTGCCTGCAACCGGTCGTGCTGGCGCGCCAGTTCGGCGAGCCGGGCCTGGGCGCTGCGTTCCTCGCGCACGCCGTGCAGCAGCGCGGCGAAGAAGCCGCCCAGCACCAGCCACAGCAACGACGTGGAGAGCAGCCAGTCCCAATGCAGCGGCGCGTCGGGATCCCCCAGGTTGGCGACCTTGTAGCGCAGCAGCGTGCCGAGGGTGGCCCCCGTGGCGATCGCGACGGCGCGTACGCCGACCGGCCACCGGCTCCGCCAGCGGACGAGCAGGGCCTCGGCCAGGGCCAGCGCGGCCAGCACGCTGAGCGCGGTCAGCAGGGTCTGCCGCGTGAAGCGCAGCCATTCCATGAACCAGCCGGAGACGCTGTCGTCCTGCGTCAGCCAGGTCAGCGACCGGGCGCCGGCCATGGCCAGGCAGAAGTAGAAGGCCGCGGCGACCATCCGCAGGTTGAAGAGCTGCAGCGCGGCGTCCCGCGCCGAACGGCGCGGCTCGGGCGCGTCGCCGGGCGGGGAAGGGAACGCATCGGACATGGGCGGCATTCTGGCCGTCGGGCGCGCGACCCGCCAGCGGGCGTGCGACGAAGCCGTCCAGGGTCGGACGAGTCCGGCATCCGTGGGGCGGATGCGGCACAGGCGCAGCACGGAAGCGGCATACTCGCCGCCCATGAAGATCCATATCGGAAACGGCGTCCGCCTGTTCGTGGACGTCGAGGGGCCCGGCCTGGTGCCGGACGGGGCGCGGATGCGGGAGAAGCCGACGCTGATCTGCATGCATGGCGGGCCGGGTTTCGACCACGCGGCGTTTAAGCCGGCGTTCAGCCAGCTCGCGGACCTGGCGCAGATCGTCTACTACGACCACCGCGGCCATGGCCGCAGCGATCCGCGTCCGTCTTCCGAGTGGACGCTGGACATGTGGGCCGACGACATCGTCCGCCTCAGCGACGCGCTGGGCATCGAGCAGCCGATCGTGCTGGGCCAGTCCTTCGGCGGCTTCGTCGCGCAGCGCTACATCGCGCGGCATCCGGGCCACGCCTCGAAGGTGATCCTGTCGAGCACGTCGCACCACATGGGCCTGGCGCGCAAGCTCGACGCCTTCGAGCGGCGTGGCGGCCCCGAGGCCCGTGCATTGGCCGAGGCCTTCTGGAGCCGCCCGACGCGCGAGACCTTCGAGGCCTACTGGGCCGGCGTCCGCCACCTCTACAACACGCAGCCGGCGGCCGATCCCGAGGCGGGCGGTCGCACGCTGGTGAACCTGGACATCCTGCTGCACTTCGTCAGCGGCGAGAAGCAGGACCTCGGCCTCCTCAAGGGGCTGGAGAAGGCGCAGTGTCCGGTGCTGGTGATGGTCGGCGAGGACGATCCGGTCTGCCCGCTCGAGGACGCGCTGGAGATCCACGACGCGCTGCCGCCGCCATGGCGTCAGCTGGCGCGATTCCCGGGCGTCGGGCATGGCGCGTGGCGCGACGATCCGGTCGCGGCCTTCGCGGTGCTGAGGAAGTTCATCGCCGAATGATCGGCGGGTGACTCGGTCGTGCTCCCTCGCCCGCTTGCGGGAGAGGGTGGGGGTGAGGGCCAGCGGCCGTCGAAGTCCCGCTGATCGCTTCGTGCGTCAGGACGCGACGAGCGCCTTGAGGTCGCGCTCGACCAGCGTGGCGTCGCCGAGGTTCAACTCGATGACGCGGCGCAGGTGGGTGATGCTCTCGATGTCGATGCCCAGGCAGAGCAGGCCGGCGCGATCGCCCTCGACGTGCGCCAGTTGCGCGGCCATCGTGATGCGGCCGTCATGCGGCGCCAGCGGCAGGTCCAGCAGGCACAGCGCGCCGGGCTCGACGCCCGATCCGGGCGGCAGCAGCAGCAGCGCGCCCTTGAGCGACAGGTCCAGCACCTGCACCGGCAGGCGTTGATCGACCGTCACCAGCTGCGCCGGGCCGGCGAAGGCGATGCGGGAGAAGTGACGGCGTTCGGCGCTCATGGTGGGCTCGCGAGTGGGCCGGCGCTCAGAGCTCGGCGTAGATGGTGCTCTTCTCGATCGCCTGGTGCAGGCGCGAGGGCGCCAGCGGTTCCAGGCCCATCGTCTCCAGCAGGTACCACGAGGCGCGCAGCAGCGCGGAGGTGGCCTGGCGGAGCTCGGTCGACTCGGGCGTCTCGGCGCGGGAGAGCATCGCCTGGAGCTGGCGCGACTGCTGGTGGCCGCCCACCTCCGGCACCTGCGAGGGCACGTGGGCCTGGGTGAGCCGGCCCAGCAGCTGCTGGACCTCATGGCCGTGCTCGGGGGACTGGATCAGGCGGGCGAGGTCGCCCAGCAGGCGCTCACCGGCGGCCGCCAGCAGCTGCGCGGAATGGTCCGCGCCGCCGCCCACGTAAAGCGCCGACGCCATGTCCAGGTACTCCAGCGCTCGCGCCAGACGGGGCAGATCACTCACCGCATGTCCTCCTTGATGCACTCTTGTCACGACTGCTGTTGCATGCATTGCCGCGGTCTTGTTCTGGAAACCGGTTCCCTCGCGGCGGCGTAAAGAGGAGTGTATCGGCGCGCCGCCGCGCTGCGCACACCGTTTGTCACGACGACGGGTAGCATCCATCGGTTCGCAGGGCGGGCACTCTTTTGCCATCCGACCTGGCCTGGCGCGGGCGACGCCAGAACCCCACGCCATCCAGACTTACCCGGAGATTCACATGAACCGTCATGACATGCCGACCGAGGGACTGATCGATCTCAGCGAGGCGCCGACGATGCGCGCGCGCCGCGACGCGCTGGGGCGGCTGGGCCGCTATGCCGCCGCGGGGCTGGTGCTGCCGCCCGGACTGGCCGTGCTGCCAGCGCTGGCGGCCGACGGCGAGGACGACACCTACGACCAGGACTCGGTCGTGCATGCGGCGACGGAGTTCTTCGGCGAGACGACCGAAGGCCTGGCCAAGGTGATCGAGAAGGCCTTCAAGGACCAGGGGCGCCCGAACGCCTACATCAAGGGCCAGGAAGCCAGCGGCGCCCTGACCGTGGGCCTGCGCTACGGCGAGGGCCAGCTGATCATGAAGCGCGGCGGCAGCGCCAACGTCTACTGGGCGGGGCCGTCGGTCGGGTTCGACGTCGGCGGCAATGCCTCGAAGGTGTTCACGCTGGTCTACAAGCTCCCGAAGACGAGCGACATCTACCGCCGCTTCCCCGGCGTGGACGGCAGCCTGTACTACATCGGCGGCGCGGGCGTGAACTACCAGCGCGCCGACGGCGTCACGCTGGCGCCGATCCGGCTGGGCGTGGGTCTGCGCGCTGGAGCGAGCGTCGGCTACGTCCACTACCGGCGCGAGAAGACGATCAATCCGTTCTGAGATCGCAGGACGGTAGGCCGCCAGTGGCGGCGTCCACGCGGGGCCGGCCGGGTTGCGGCCCCTTCAGCCTGCTCAGCCGGTGCGCAGCGGCGCACCTTCGCGCTGGCTGCGCGCGAGCGCCTGCTCGGCGCGGCCGAGCAGGCCGCTGCCGGTGTCGCCCGGACCGCGCCAGGCCGTGAGGCCCATGCTCAGTGGACCGGCGGTCGGCTGCTGCTGCATCCACACCGCGCGGAAGCGCTCGCAGACCTTGCGGCCGGTGGGCAGGTCCACGTCGTGCAGCAGCATCAGCATCGCCTCGCCCTGTCCGAGCGCGAGCACGTCCTGCGCGCGGCACTGCTGACGCAGCATGTGGGGCAGCGCGCCGGCGGGCGCACGCGCCGCGCCCAGCGCCACCAGGCACCAGGCCATGTCCGGGGAGTTCTGCTGCTGGCGCTCGACGAGCCGGGCCAGCAACTGATCGCGCGAGGCCAGCGGCGAGGACGCGCCGGACTCGATCGCCAGCAGATGGAATCGCTTGAAATGGGCGAGGGCGACGCTGAAGTCGCCGTGCGCCTCGGCCAGGGCGCTGAAGGTTTCCTGGATCGGCGCGTGGTTGTCGCCGTGGATCTTGCGCAGCTCGTCCAGACGGGAACGGGCTGCATCGAGTTGGCTGTCCAGGATCAGACGGCGGGCCTCGGCGCAGCCTTGTTCCAGATCGCCCAACGTATTGGGGCTGGAGCGCAAGACCTTATCGGGAGTCATAACTGAAAAGAATAGCGTCCGCTATACGACCAATCTATGGGGCCAACCCGGGGAAACGCCGTTGCACTCGCATCAAATGGTGTGTGGGCCGCAAGTGCGTGCTTACCGGTGGACACGCCGACGCCAGGTTGGTGACGAGCCGATGAGCGCTCGGCGACGGTGACCGGGGGATGGGCGACAGGTGGATCGGATGACGGCCTCCTGCCGAAGCCATGACGCTTTCGTGGATCGGGGACACGGGTCGCGAAGGGGCGGGACTAGGATGGTCCGCGCCCCGTTGACGGAGATCCCCGCATGACCCAGAAGACCGTTCCCCCGTCCGCGCCTGCGGCCTCGTCGCAGCGGCCGCTGCAGGCCACCGCCGACACGCTGCCGCCCCAGGACATCAGCGCCGAGGTGCTGCTGGAGAAATACGCCAAGGGCGGCGAGCGCAGCCTCGAGGAAGTGAGGGCGCGGGTGGCGCGGGCGCTGGCGGCGGCGGAGTCGCCCGAGCAGCGCGCGCACTGGGAAGCGAAGTTCCTGGAAGCGCAGCGGCGCGGTTTCGTGCCGGCGGGGCGGATCGCGTCGGCGGCGGGGACGGGGCTGTCGGCGACCTTGATCAATTGCTTCGTCCAACCGGTCGGCGACGCGATCGCCGAGGAGGAGGACGGCCATCCCGGCATCTACACGGCGCTGACCGAGGCGGCCGAGACGATGCGTCGCGGCGGCGGGGTCGGCTACGACTTCTCCCGGATCCGGCCCCAGGGCGCGTACGTGAAGTCGACGCAGTCGAGCGCATCGGGGCCGGTGAGCTACATGCGGGTCTTCGACCGCAGCTGCGAGACGGTGGAATCGGCCGGCTCGCGTCGTGGCGCGCAGATGGGCGTGCTGCGCTGCGACCATCCGGACATCGAGGCGTTCATCCACGCCAAGGACCAGGGCGACCTGAAGAACTTCAACATCTCGGTCGGCGTGACGGACGCGTTCATGGAGGCGGTGGAGGCGGACTCGGACATCGAGCTCGTGCACAAGGCGGCGCCGGGCGACAAGCAGCGCGCGGCCGGCGCGACGCAGCGCGCGGACGGACAGTGGGTCTACCGCCGGATGCGGGCGCGCAAGCTGTGGGACCAGGTCATGCGCTCCACCTACGACCACGCGGAGCCGGGGGTGCTGTTCCTGGACCGGATCAACGCGGACAACAACCTGCATTACTGCGAGTCGATCAGCGCGACGAATCCGTGTGTGACGGCCGACACCTGGGTGTTGACCGGGGACGGCCCGCGACAGGTCGGCGACCTGATCGGGACGCCGTTCCTGGCGATGGTCGACGGCAAGGCCTACCGGACGGAGTCGGCCGGGTTCTTCCCCACGGGAACGAAACCCGTGTTGCGCCTGAAGATGAAGGAAGGGCAGTCGTTGCGACTGACCGACAACCACCTCGTGAGGAGAGTCCTCAAGCGGTCCCGCCACGTGACCGAAACCGATTGGGTTGCCGCCGGAGCTCTGCAGCCAGGGGATGAGGTGGTCCTCCATGAGCATCGTTTGTTCGAAGGTTGGGGTGGCGACTACACCGCAGAGCAGGGATACCTCATCGGAGCGCTGCTTGGCGACGGCTGGCTGACGGAGTCCAAGGCAGTGCTGTCTGTATGGGCGCCGGAGTTTCATCAGGCGGTCAACGGCGCACCACTCCAGCATTCGGCGGAGGGCATCGCCACGGCCATCTCGGCGGCCATTGCTTGCTTGCCCCATCGGGCCGACTTTCGGGGATGGCAACGCCCCATCGCAGCGCAAGGTCAGATGCGTTTGGCCTCCGCGCCGTTGCGCGACCTGGCGTTTGAACTCGGCATGCGATGCGGGCCCGGTGGCAAGCGGATCACGCCGACCATGGAGCGCGCGTCATCAGCGTTTCAGGCCGCATTCCTGAGCGGGTTGTTTGACGCCGACGGCTCTGTACAGGGCAATCAGGAGAAGGGCGTCAGCGTTCGACTGACTCAAGTCGATCTCTCAGTGCTCCAGGCAGTGCAACGAATGCTCCAGCGCTTCGGAGTGGTCAGCACGATCTATATGAATCGTCGGAGTGCCGGGATGCGCGTTCTGCCTGACGGCAAAGGCGGGTCCCGCGAATACCCGCATCAGGCGGCGCATGACCTGGTGATTGCGCTCGACAACCTGCAGGTTTTCGAGGATCGCATCGGATTTGCGGACACAGCGAAGGCGGAACGGTTGGCGCAGCTTTTGGTCGCCCAGAAGCGCAAGCCCAATCGCGAGCGCTTCGTAGCGACCGTGGCGTCGGTCGAGCCCGATGGCGTTGAGCCCGTCTACGACGTGACGGTCGAGCACGTCCATGCGTTTGATGCCAACGGCCTGATGGTCCACAACTGCGCCGAGCAGCCGCTCCCCTCCTACGGCTGCTGCTGCCTCGGCTCGATCGACCTGACGGTCTTCGTCGAGGACGCGTTCGTGGCGAAGGCCTCGTTCGACGAGGCGGAGTTCGCCGACATCTGCAGGACCGCCACCCGCATGCTCGACAACGTGCTCGACGTGACGCCGTGGCCGCTGCCGCAGCAGGCGCGCGAGGCCGCCAACAAGCGGCGCGTGGGGCTGGGCTTCACCGGCCTCGGCGACACGCTGGTGATGCTCGGCCTGCGCTACGACGGCGAGCCTGCCCGCGCGATGGCGCGCCGCATCAGCGAGATCATGCGCGACGCCGCCTACGAGGCGTCGGCCGACCTCGCCGTCGAGCGGGGCGCGTTCCCGCTCTTCAACGCCGATCTCTACCTGTCGGGCGGCAACTTTGCCTCGCGGCTGCCGCCGTGGCTGAAGGACAAGATCCGCGCGCAGGGCCTGCGCAACTCGCACCTGCTGTCGATCGCGCCGACCGGCACGATCTCGCTGGCCTTCGCCGACAACGCCAGCAACGGCATCGAGCCCGCGTTCTCGTGGAGCTACACCCGCAGGAAGCGCATGCCCGACAACTCCTTCAAGGAGTACGCCGTCGAGGACCACGCCTGGCGGCTCTACCGCCACCTGTTCGGCGCCGACGCGCCGCTGACCGAGGCCTTCGTCACCGCGCTCGAGCTGCAGGCGTCGGACCACGAGGCCATGGTCGCGGCCGTCGCGCCCTACGTCGACACCTCGATCTCCAAGACCGTCAACGTCCCGGCGGACTATCCGTATGGCGACTTCCAGGACCTCTACCGGCTGGCCTGGAAGAGCGGGCTGAAGGGCCTGGCGACCTACCGCCCGAACAGCGTGCTCGGCGCGGTGCTCAGCGTGGAGCCGATCGCCAAGCCCGAGCCGCTGAAGGCCGACATCGGCCCCAACCAGCGCCTGCGCGTCGAACGTCTGCCCAAGCCGGTGCTCGCCTCCCTGCGCTGGCCGAGTCGGCCCGAGATGCCCGGCGGCAATCCCGCATGGTCGACCATGATCCGCCACCCGCATGGCGACTTCGCGCTCTTCGTCGGCGAGCTGCCGGCGGAGGGGCCGGACGCGGGCCTGTTCGGACGCACGCTGCCGTTCGAGGTCTGGGTCAACGGCGCGGAACAGCCGCGCGGTCTTGGCGCGATGGCCAAGACGCTGTCGATGGACCTGCGCGCCAACGACGCGGCCTGGCTGCGGCTGAAGCTCGACGCGCTCGCGACCGTCGCCGAGGAACGCGCGTTTGAAATGCCGATGCCGCCGCTCGGCGAGGCGCGGCTGTTCCCGGGCGTGGTCGCGGCGACCGCCGCGGTGATCCGCTGGCGTTGCGAGCAGCTCGGCGCGTTGCAGGAAGGCGGCCCGACACCCGTGCTCGACGCGATGTTCTCGCGCGAGGAGCCGCGCACCGGCACGGCCGGCACGCTCGCGTGGGCGGTCGACGTCGACAACCCCGCCACCGGCGAGCTGTTCACGCTGACGCTCAAGGAAGTCAGCCTGCCCACGCCCGACGGCGGCAGCGTCACGCGACCCTGCGCGATGGGCTTCTCAGGCAACTATCCGAAGGCGCTGGACGGGCTGGCGCGCCTGCTGTCGCTGGACATGCGGGTGCTCGACCCGGGCTGGATCGGCATGAAGCTGCGCAAGCTGCTCAACGTCGGCGAGCCGCTGGGCCACTTCATGGCGCCGGTGCCGACGTTGTCGGGGGAAGACGGCAGCAGGTGTGGCCGTCGACGGTCGCGTATGTCGCGCGTCTGGTCATCCACCGCTACGCGATGCTGGGGGTGCTGGACGAGAGCGGTTATCCGCTCGTCGACATGGGGCTGATGCAGCAGGCGCCGCTGAAGGCTGCGGGAGCGGCCACGGGGTCGGCGCGCGCCGCCTCGGAAGCCGGCGGCATCGTGGCGATGGCCGGCAAGAAGTGTCCCGAGTGCGGCAACGCCACGCTCATCCACCGCGACGGGTGCGAGTTCTGCACCGCGTGCGGGTTCGTGGGGCAGTGCGGGTGACCGCCCCGCCGGGCGCCATGCCCGGCGTGATGTCCGGCTTGATGCCCGGCGTCAGGCCTGAGGTCAGGCCCGAGGTCAGGCCTGGCCCGGGGCCTTGTCTTCCGCGGGGGCGTCGCCGCCAGCCGGTGCGCCTTGGGCATTCGGCTCATCCGCAGGGGCATCCGAGCCCGCGCCGCTGGCCTTGCGATAGGCCTTCTCTTCCTTCTTCTTTTTCTTGGCCAGCTCGCGTTGGCGTTTTTCGTATGAGTAGTTGGGGGTAGCGATATCGGCCTCCGATAGGTTGGGGGTGATCGATGAGCCTGACGTTTCCGCCATTGCGCGAATCCGGGCCAGTTCCTGGCGGTGGACGTTGGTCCCGGTGGTGGTCAATCGAAGGCCGCCGCCATGCCATTCCAGCCAGTCCAGGTCGACCAGGCGGTCGATCAGCTTTTCCGGAATCTCGTTGGCCTGACGCCGCTGGAGCGCATCGACACTCTGCCGCAACGAAGCACGGAGCTCGTCGAGGGTTTGTGGGACAGGCATGGTGCTCCTCCTCCGATCCCGCCCCGCGACATGCGGAGCGAACAGATTCGCCAAGCAATCAAGGCGAGGACTTGCACGGCTTCCGACAGGAGAGCGAAGCGAAGACTTCGGGATGACAGGCTCACGGTCTATCGGCTGATCGTAGCGCAGACCCGCCCGCGAACCTTCCGCGCCGCTTTTTTCACGGAAAACGAATCCGTTAAGACGGCGTTTGCGTACAGCGTCATCGGTGGGGCGCTTGGGCCTCGCCGCCAACCCCCGAGGAGCTGCGATGACCGCCTTGTCCCCCCGCACGAAGTCCGTTCCGAAGTCCGCTCTCGCCCTGCTGGCGCCCGTCGCGTTGCTGGGCGCCTGCGCCATGACAGGCCCGTCGTCGACCGCCCCGGCGTTCTCACAGGCCGCTCTGCCCGCCGCCGTGCAGGTGCCGGACGGCCACAAGGTGTCGATGGAGACCGTCGGCGTCGGCAAGATCACCTACGAATGCCGCGCGAAGAAGGACATGGCGGGCCAGTTCGAGTGGGTGTTCGTCGGTCCGGACGCGGCCTTGAACGACAGGCGCGGCACCCTGGTCGGCAAGTACTACGGCCCGCCGGCGACCTGGGAAGCCCGCGACGGCTCCAAGGTCACCGGCACACAGGTGGCGGTGGCGCCTGCGGCGGTCGGCAGCATCCCGCTGCAGCTGGTGAAGGCCAATCCGGCCGTCGGCATGGGTGCCATGCAGGGCGTCAGCCACATCCAGCGCGTGGCCACCAAGGGCGGCGTCGCGCCGCAGACGGCTTGCGACGCCGCAGGCGTGGGGCAGAAGCAGGTCGTCGACTACCAGGCGGACTACATCTTCTGGTCGCCGGTGGCGATGCGCTGACGGGTCGCGACTGCCGGCGTGGCTCAGCGCGCAGGAAGCCGCTGCCTGCCTACGCCGCTGGCCCTCACCCCCCTCTCCCGCAAGCGGGAGAGGGGAAAGAGGCGCGAGCGTGACGAGTGAACCGCGGTGCGGTCAGACGGCAGCGCCGCGCTTGCGCAGGCGCCATCCCAGCATCGCGATGCCAGCGAGCAGCAGCGCGTAGGTCGACGGTTCCGGGACCGCGCTCAGCGTCGTGAAGCCGTTGCTGAAGCTGTAGGTCGCCGCCAGGCCGTTGACCTTGGTCGCGGCGACGAGGTTCAGGAAGCTCGCGTCATGCGACAGGTCGCCGGCGAAGCGCAGCGCGTAGCCGGCGCCGAGTTGCGTCACCGTGAGCACGCTGCCCGCGACCACGCCGCCCACCGAGGTGAAGCTCAATCCCGCGCCGTCGAGTTCGAACGTGCCGCTGCCCAGCAGCGACAGGCTCGCGAAGCTCTGGTTGCCGCCGGTCACCTTCAGCGTGCCGCCGTTCACCTCGAGCGCGCCGGCCGCGCCCAGGCGCTGGTCGCCCTGCAACTCGAGCACGCCGCCGTCCAGCGTCACGGTGCCGATGTGCTGGCTCTGGCCGGTCAGCACGACGCGGCCGCTCTCGACCTGCATCCGGTTGACGTCGCTGAACGCGCCCGCGTAGCTGAACTGGTGGCCGTTGCCGACCTCGAAGCGGACCGTCGCCGAGCCCGCGGCGCTGGCGCCCCGCACGTCGCCCAGGATCACCGCCTGGCCGCCGCTGACCACCAGCGTGCTGCGGCCCGCGCCGAGGTCGATCGCCACGCCGCTCGCGCTGCCGTCGATGCGGCCGGCGTTGATCACCGTCGTGTCGTAGTCCGAGGCCGAGCGGATCGCCGCCGCCGTCCCGCCGCCGACGATGGTGCCGCCGGCCTGGTTGTCGATGCGGACCAGCTTGCCGCTGCCGCCCAGGCCGCCGATGTAGATCGCCGAATCACTGTCGCCGCGGATCACGCCGCCGGCGCCGTTGATCACCGTCGCGTTCGAATAGAGCGCCTCGCGCTGACCGGCGTTCGGGCCGCTGGTGATGTCGTTGCCGACCAGCGAGATCCCGCGACCCACCGCGTTGGTGTTGCCGACCGCGACCAGTCCTTCGATCAGACCGGTGTTGCGGATCGTGCCGCCGCCGACCGACAGGCCCTCGCTGAACGCCAGCCCGCTGCCCACCGGCGAGAACGCGTTGATCGAGCGGATCGTGCCGCTGTTGATCAGGTCCACCGGGCCGTCCACGTCGACGCCGTCCCCGTCGCCGGTCACGCCGTTGCCGGTGATCAGCCCCGCGTTGCGGACCGTGATCACCTGCAGCGAATTGAAGCCGTCGAAGTTCAGACCCGAGCCGTTCATGCCGCGGATCGTCGCGCCGGCCGCGTTGTTGATGGCGCCGGTCCAGGCGATCGCCGTGTCCGGGCCGCCGGTCACGCCGTGGCGGCCGCCTTCGAGCAGGCCGCCCGACAGGTTGTTGAAGGTGATGCCGCTGTTGCCCTGGAAGTCGACGCCGTCGCTGCTGGAGCCTGTCGTCGTGATCGATCGGATGGTGCCGGCGTTGTTGACGATGCCGTTGGCGCCCGGACGGACCGCGTCCGCCTCGTAGGCCAGCATCAGCGCGCCGGCCTGGTTGTTGACGACGTTGCTGCCCGAGGCGATCGCGTTGAAGTCGACCACCTGGTTGCCGCCCCCGAGGCGTTCGTGGAGATCATGCTGCCCCAGTTGGTCAGCGTGACGCTCGCGGGCGACTTGTTCATCTGGATCAGGTCCGCGTCCTGCGCGCGCATCAGCGCGGTGCTGTTGGTCGCGCTGCCGTTGACGATGATCAGGTTCTGCACGCCGGTGTTGTCGCGGATCACGCGGCCCGTGCCTGTCTGCACGATGGTGCCTAGGTTGTTGAGCGTCGCGTTGTTGCCGCTGACCGTCACCGCGACCGTCGAGCCGCCCACCGTGAGCGTGCCGGTCGCGCACAGCGCGCCGGTCTGGCCGTTCCCGCTGCCCAGCGTCTGCGCAGCCGTGAACGCGCCGCAGAGGTCGAAGGACGCGGCGCCGGCCGAGCCGGCCTGCAGCAGCAGCGCGGCAAGCGCCAGTCCGCTCAGGCGGAACACCGGCGCGCGGCGCAGGTCGGGAGCGGAACGGCGGGACAGGAGGTGGGCCATGGCAACGGGTGTCTCGTGTGAAAAATTCACGCGATGCTAGGAGGCACCGGCCCCGCGCGGCACCGCCCGAGCAGGGTGCCCCTGACGGCCTCTTTGACACACGCCTGTCATCGATCGATGCGCGCAGTCATCGTCCACCCGACCGCTCAGCCGGCCCGGTTGTTCCATCGGAACGGTCATCCGGCGGTCGGACCGGTGTTCGGCGAAGGCGGGAAGTCCCCCGCTGCCATAGGGGATGCACGCGACCCGTGACCCCCATCACGGTCGTCCTCCCCGCGAATGCGGGGGAGGAAAACCGATCCCGCACTGTGTCACGGCACGGGGGAGTGACACATTCGAGGCACGAGTTTCAAAAGTAGCATTTCGGCCGTTTCGACGCTTTCCAGGGACTGGTCATGAATGCTCTTTCGGTCAAGAAGCAGCTGATGTTCGCCTTCGCCGCGCTGGTCGCCGCGGTGGTGCTGGTCAGCGTCGTCGCCCTGCGCGATCTGGCTGCCGCGGATGCCCGCTTCAGCGGTTTCGTCCACGGCATCAATGAACGGGAGTCGATGGCCGTCGACGTCCGCATCGACGCCAACCGCCGCGCCATCGGCGTGCGCGACATGGTCATCGTCCAGGACGCCGCCGACGTCGAGGCGTCGAAGAAGATGGCGCTCGACGCGCACGCCGCGATCGGCCAGCACCTGAAGAAGCTGAGCGAGGCCGTGGCTGCCGCGCCTGACGCCACGCCCCGTGAGCGGGAACTGCTCGCCCGCATCGTCGAGGTCGAAGGCAAATATGGGCCGGTGGCCGCCCACATCGTCGAGCTCGCCGCCGCCGGCAAGCGCGACGAGGCGATGGCCGCCATGACCAAGGATTGCCGGCCGCTGCTGGCGGCCCTGCTCCAGTCCGCGCGCGACTACATGGAGTACGCCGCCAAGGGCGGCGACGAGGTGGCCACCGCCTCCACCGCCCAGTACCAGGCGCAGCGCTGGTGGATGTCCCTGATCAGCCTGGCGGCCGTCGGCATCGCTGTCGCGCTCGGCTGGCTGATCACCCGTCGCCTGATGACGGCGCTCGGCACCGAACCGGCGGAACTCGCCGACGCCGCCCACCGCATCGCCGACGGTGACCTGCGTCCCGTCGAAGGCGCCGCGTCGGCGCCCGCCGACAGCGTGCTGGCTTCGATGGGCGTGATGCAGTCGCAGCTGGTCACGCTGATCGGCCAGGTGCGCGGGTCGGCCGACCAGATCGCCATGGCCAGCGCCCAGATCGCCCAGGGCAACAACGACCTGTCGGCGCGCACCGAGGAACAGGCCGCCGCGATCGAAGAGACCGCCGCCTCGATGGAAGAGCTCAGCGCGACCGTGCGCCAGAACGCCGACAACGCCCAGCAGGCCAACCAGCTCGCGCGCAACGCCAGCGAGGTCGCGGTCCGCGGCGGGGAGGTGGTCGGGCAGGTCGTGGAGACCATGCGCGGCATCAACGACAGCAGCCGCCGTATCGCCGACATCATCGGCGTCATCGACGGCATCGCGTTCCAGACCAACATCCTGGCGCTGAACGCGGCGGTCGAAGCCGCACGTGCCGGCGAACAGGGGCGCGGCTTCGCCGTCGTGGCCTCCGAGGTGCGCAGCCTGGCCAGCCGTTCCGCCGGTGCGGCCAAGGAGATCAAGCAGCTCATCGGCGATAGCGTCGCCCGCGTCGAGCAGGGCACCGGTCTGGTCGACCAGGCCGGCGCGACGATGACCGAGGTCGTCGGCGCGATCCGCCGCGTCTCCGACATCGTCGGCGAGATCAGCGCCGCCAGCGTCGAGCAGAGCACCGGCGTCAGCCAGGTCGGCGATGCCATCACCCAGATGGACCGCGCCACGCAGCAGAACGCCTCGCTGGTCCAGGAGAGCGCCGCTGCGGCGGACAGCATGAAGCGGCAGGCCGCCGACATGGTCGGCGCCGTGGCGGTCTTCCACATCGGTGGCGACGAGCGGCGTGCGGTGCCGGTCGCTTCAACCGCTTCCGCCGCGCCCGCCCTGCGATCCGCCCCGCGGCCCGACATCCAGGTCGCCGCGCGGGCGGCGACGCCGCCGAGGACGACGTCGCCGCGGGCCGTGCCGGCGCAGGCCACGGTGACGACCACCGCGACCGGCGGCGCCGGCGGCGCCCGACCCAGCGTTCGCGTGGTCGCGGCCACGACCGCCCCGAAGCGCCGCTCGGCACCGACGCCGGATCTGCAGGTCGTCCGTCCGGTCGCGGCGCCTGCCCGTCCGGTCGCCGAGCCGGTGCTGGCCGGCGACGACGACTGGACCTCCTTCTGAGCGTCCTTGCCGGGGCGGTGCCGTCGGGACTTCCCTGTCCCGAAAGAGAAGGATGTCGAGGGGCACCGCTCCTGACTATGCTTCGCGCACCGTCGCGGTGCTCGTGGCGGGCGCCGAGGAGGTATCCATGCCCGCTCTCCGTACCGCCAGTCCCCTGGCCCGATTCGACTATCCGCACTCGGCGCGCCGCGAGATGCTGGCCTTCCTGCCGAAGGAGTGCCGGCGGCTGCTGGACGTGGGCTGCAACACCGGGGCCTTCGGAGAGGCCGTCAAGCTGGCCCATCCCGGGACCGAGGTCTGGGGCGTCGAACCCGATGCCGGCGCCGCGGAGCGTGCCGCCGCGCACCTGGACCGGGTCATGCAGGGGTTCTTCGGCCCGTCCCTGACGCTGCCCGAGTCCCACTTCGACGTCATCTCCTTCAACGACGTGCTCGAGCACATGCCCGATCCGTGGGCCGCGCTCAACCATGCCGCGCCGCTGCTCGCCCCGGGCGGCGTCGTGCTGGTCTCGCTGCCCAACCTGCTGCACCTGGACACGATCTGGCCGCTCGTCCACGACCGGGACTTCCGCTACGAGCCCTGCGGCGTCCGCGACCGGACGCACCTGCGCTTCTTCACCCGCACCAGCGCGCTGCGCATGTTCGACGAGTGCGGCTACGAGGTGCTCAGCGTCCAGGGCATCAACGAGCAGTGGTACACCTCCTCGCTCAAGCGCCGGCTGGCCTTCCGGCTCTTCGGGCGGCAGCTCGAGGAGACGAAGTGGGTGCAGTTCGCCTTCGTCGCCCGGCCCAAGGCGCCCCGGCTGGTGTCCTGACGGGGGTCCTGGACGGTGGGATGAATCGCCCCACCGCCGATGGGTGTCCTCCGCAGCCGCGACAATGCGTCGCATGCGCGCCCTGATCGACCTGCTGATCCAACACGACTTCCTGCTCGTCTTCCTCGTGACGCTGGCCGCGCGCATCGGTGCGCCCGTGCCGGCCGCGCCGCTGCTGGTGGTGGCGGGCGGACTGGCCGCCGCGGGGCGGCTGTCGTCGCTGTCGCTGGTCGTGGCGGCGGTGCTCGCCAACGTCCTGGGCGACGCGATCTGGTTCATCGCCGGCCGCAGCTACGGCCACCGGGTGCTGCGCCTGTTGTGCCGCGTCTCGCTCTCGCCCGACGTCTGCGTCCGGCAGAGCGAAAGCCTCATCGCGCGCTGGGGCGGCAGCTCGCTGCTGGCGGCGAAGTTCCTGCCCGGCATCTCGGTCGTCGCGGCGCCCATGGCCGGTGCGCTCGGCATGGGCTGGCGGCGCTTCATCGCCTACGACGCCGTCGCCGGCCTGGTCTGGACGGCGTGTTTCCTCGGCCTCGGACTGATCTTCAGCGACCAGATCCAGGACGTGCTGGACTTCCTCTCCAACGCCGGCATCTTCGCGGTGGCCGCGATCGTCGCGGTGCTCGCGCTCCTGATCGGCAACCGCTGGCGGCGCCGCCGCCAGATGGCGAAGCTGCAGGGCGAGGTCGAGCGCATCAGCGTCGAGGACGCCGCCGCGCTCTGCGAGCAGGACATGGCGCCGCTCTTCATCGATGTGCGCAGCGATCCCGGCCGGGCCGCCGATCCGCGCACGCTGCCGGGCGCGCTCAACATCCCGCTGACCCGCCTGCCGGAGTACGCGGCGCAACTGCCCGACGACCGCCTGCTGGTCCTCTACTGCAACTGCCCGAACGAGGTCTCCGCGATCCAGGGCGCACACGAACTCCTCAAGCGCGGTCACCCGAGGGTGCTGGCGCTGGACGGCGGCCTGGACGGCTGGCACGAACTGCAGCGTCGTCAGGGCCGGGACCGGGGCGACAGCGGCGACGGCGATGCGGCCGGGCAGCCGCCCAAGCCGGTGGCGACCGCGTCCGGCACGGCGTCCACCGCCCTGCATTCGGCGACGCCCGCCGTCCCCTGATCTGAGGAGGGGCGGCTCCCGCAGCTGGCCCGGGGCTTGCATACTCGCGGCCATGAGCGTTGCCGTCCTGCCCGTCGCCTCGCCGGTCCTCGCGCCGACCATCCTCGACCTGGAGGCGTCCGGTTTCGGGCGGGGCAGCTACCCGATCGAGATCGGTTTCGTCGAGGCGGGCGGCCTGCCGTTCTGCTCGTTGATCCAGCCTGCGCCCGAGTGGGAGCACTGGGACGAGCAGGCCGAAGCGCTGCACGGCATCACCCGCGAGCTCCTGCTGCGTCATGGACGCCCGCGTGAATGGGTCGTCGATGAGCTCAACAGGCGCCTGGCGGGCCAGACGGTCTACTCGGACAGCTGGGGTCACGATTACCCGTGGATGAGCAAGCTGTTCGACAGTGTCGGCCGCCTGCCGCGTTTCCGGATCGAGGATCTGCGCCGCCTGCTCAGCGAAGAGGAGGCCGGGCGCTGGAATGCGGTCCAGCAGGAGGTCCGGGCGGAGGCGAAGCTGCGGCGTCATCGTGCGAGTGCCGATGCCAAGGTCCTGCAGATGACGCTGATGCGCCTGAAGCACGGCCCGTTGACGCCGACCGCGTCATTGGACGGCCGCAGTCCGGGCGACTTCGGCAACTGCGGCTGACCGCGCCTCTCGCGCGCGCCGGCAACGCAGTCAGCCGTCCCCCATCCCAACGCAGTCCGCCGCTCCCGGACCTGACGGCGTCAACCGATCTCGGTGGGGCCGGAATGGGGCTTGGGGGTCCTGGAGGGATCCCCCATGCCCCGTGGAGTGCCCGCGCCTGGCCATGCGGAGTCCGACTGCGATGGCGACGGCGACTGCGACTGCGCAGACTTCCGTTCCGCACAAAGGCTCCCGCTCGATCGGCCTCGCCCCGCGCGTTTGGCGCGATAGAGCTGCTCATCCGCCTGAGTGACGAGCGCATCGATATCGGCCTGCCTGGCCCATTGGACGCAGAACCCGACGCTGGTGCCGATGTGGAGTTCGAGCGCACCGATGCGGAACGGCATGGTCAGTGCGTGCACCAGCTTGTCTGCGACGACCTGCGCGTCGACCGGTTTCGCGACGTGGGTGAGGAACACGGCGAACTCATCCCCGCCGATGCGCGCGACCAGGTCCTGGGGACGCAGCGCATGCCGGAGTCTGCCGGCGACGGCCTTGAGCAGCGCATCGCCGACGGGATGGCCGTACTCGTCATTGACGGGTTTGAAGCGGTCGAGGTCGAGGTACAGCAGCGCGACCAGTTCGTCGCGGTCGGTGGCGCGGCCGAGCGCGGCGTTGACCTGCGACGCGAACCCCGCGCGGTTGAGCAGCTCGGTGAGCGGGTCCGTGTTGGAGGCCTTCAGCAGCCGCATCTGTTCCTGCTTGACGTCGGTGACGTCGCGCGCGACGCCGTAGGCGCCGATGATGGTGCCGTCGTCGGTGACCAGCGGCGCGTAGGTCAGCTCGACGTAGCGCGTCCCGCCGCGATCGTCGCCGTCCAGCGGCATCGGGCGGCTGGTGCCGTCGTCGTCGCGCATCTCGACGACGCTGGTCTCGCCCGCGAACGCGCGCTCGATCAGTGGGTGCACGGCCGGGTACAGGTCGCCGAAGACATCGGCGGCGAGGCTGCCCAGCCAGGACTTCTCCGGGATGTCGAAGCGGCGCTCGAAGGCCTTGTTGCAGAACAGCACGCGTTCGTCGGTGTCGACCGCCAGCATCATGACGTTGACGCTCTGCGCCATCGCGCTCATGACGGCCTGGTTGCGTTCGCGTTCACGGCGGGCGGCGAGCTGGGCGCTGATGTCGGCGATGGTGCCGGCGTGCGCGACGATGCGCCCGCCCAGACGCATCGGCCGCATGCGCAGCCGCACCAGCATCTCCGTGCCGTCGCGGCGCGTCAGCTGCCGCACGCGGTCCACCGGCTCGCCGACCGCGACCAGCGCGGCCCACTGCTCGCGGGTCGACTCTCGCTCCGATGCCGGCAGGCGGTCCAGCCAGCCCCAGGCCAGGTGCTGCCGGTCGACCTCCAGCAGGCGGAGGTAGGTCTCGTTGGCATACACGGTGCGGCCCTGGAGGTCGCAGCGGAAGAGCCCCATCGGCGAGGCGTCGGCGGTGGCCTCGCGTTCGGCCTCGCGCAGCCGGGCGCGCTGCTGTAGCCGCGTGAACCAGGCCATCAGGCCGACGGCGATCACGGTGACCAGGAGCGAGAACCCCAGCACCGCGCGCCGCTGCTGCAGGTAGCCGGCCAGGATGCGGTCGCGTTCGAAGGACACGAACAGGCGCAGCGGGTAGTCCTGCAGCACGCGGTAGGACACGATGCGGTCGCGTCCGTCGGCGGGGCTCTGCGTCACCATGAACTGGCCGCTGGCCGGCGGGCTCGGCGGGAGCACCTCGCCGCCGGGGACCTGCCGCATGTTGGTGCCGACGAGGCCGGGCACTTCGGGCCAGCGCGCCATCGCGACGCCGTCGTCGCGCTCCAGCAGCACCGCCATGCCCGAGCGCATCGACCGCGTGCGGTACAGACGCAGCAGCGCGTCGAGGTCGATGAAGCCGACCGTCGCGGTGAACGGGCCGGTCGGCGCGCTCAGGCGCGTGGCCATCGGTAGCACGAGGTGGGCACCCGGCCGCAACCGGAGGGGCGCGCCGAGGACGATGCTCGGCGCGCCGGGGCGGCCGAGCTCGGACAGGAAGCTCTTCGGGCCGAGGTCGACATAGGGTTCGCCGGTGACCGACGGGATGCGCCACAAGCGGCCGTCGGCGCTGGCGAGCATCACGTCGGTGATCCCGCGCGAGTTGTCGCGCAGCGAGTCGGCCAGCAGGGACACGGTGGCGTCGAGGTCCTGGCGCTCGCTCCTGCGGGTGAGCAGCAGCAGGTCGAGGGTGCGCAGGCTGCCCTCGGTCTCGCGCAGCAGCTGTTCCGTGTCCTGGGTCGCGTTGAGCGCGATGCCGTGCAGGTCGTCCTGCAAATCCTCGACCAGCGATTTCGGATAGAGCAGCGCGAACCACAGCACCAGCGCCCACAGCACGACCAGCACCAGCCCCAGTGCCAGGAACGGGCCGAAGACCACCAGGCGTCTCACCTGGAGGCGCTCCGCGACGGACTGGCTGAACGAGGGGGCGGGCATCGGTCGGATTGTGGCCGTGCCGCGTACGGCCTCAAACGCCCAACAACGGGGGCCCGGGCGGGTTTTTCGAGGCGTCCGGCACGTGGCTGTCCGGGTCGTCGCGGGCCAGTTCGGTCAGGCAGCGCAGGCACAGGCACCGGTCGGGCCAGCGCTCGGCGAGTTCGCGCTTGAGACCTTCGCCCAGCCGCGTGCCGAAGCAGGCGCACCAGCCGTCGTTCACGCCGCAATGAAAGCCGCCGCCGCAGCGCGGGCAGGCGGTGTCGAGACCGTTGTCCGTCTTGACCGTGCGGGTGGGGAGCGGCGTCGGCGTGCTCATGGCGACGATTGTCGACGATGCTCAGCCGAACAGGTCGCGATGCTGTTCCCGCAGCAGGTTCTTCTGCACCTTGCCCATCGCGTTGCGCGGCAGTTCGCGCTCGACGAAGACCCGCTTGGGCACCTTGAAGCCGGCGATGCGGTCCTTCAGCGCCGCGACCAGCGTGGCGCCGTCCAGCGCGGCGCCGGATCGCGGCACCACCACGGCGATCACGCCTTCGCCGAAGTCCGGGTGCGGGACGCCGACGACGGCCGATTCGGCCACACCGGGCAGCTCGTTGAGCCAGCCCTCGATCTCCGCCGGGTACACGTTGTAGCCGCCGGTGATGATCAGGTCCTTGCTCCGGCCCACGATCGTCACGTAGCCGCGGTCGTCCCGGCGGCCCACGTCGCCGGTCTTGAACCAGCCGTCGGCGGTGAACTCCTCCCTGGTCTTCTCCGGCATGCGCCAGTACCCCGAGAAGACGTTGGGCCCGCTCACCTGGATGTGGCCGATCTCGCCGTCGCCGGTGCTCGGACAGGGCGTGCCCGCGTCGTCGACGACGCGCAGGCCCACGCCCGGCAGCGGGTGGCCGACCGTGCCGCCGCGGCGCTCGCCGTCCTCGGCCCGGTAGGGGTTGGAGGTCAGCATGACGGTCTCGCTCATGCCGTAGCGTTCCAGGATCGTGAACCCGGTGCGGCGCTGCCACTCGTGGAAGGTCTCGATCAGCAGCGGCGCGGAACCGCTGATGAACAGCCGCATGCGCGCGCAGGCGTCCTTCGTCAGCGTGGCCTGCTCGAGCAACCGCACGTACAGCGTCGGCACGCCCATGAACAGCGTCGCGTCCGGCAGCCGCGCGATCACGCCGCGCGGGTCGAAGCGGTTGAACCACAGCATCTTCGCCCCGGCCAGCAGCGCCCCGTGCGACGCGACGAACAGCCCGTGCACGTGGAAGATCGGCAGCGCATGGATCAGCACGTCGTCCGCCTTCCAGCCCCAGGCGTGCCTGAGCACCTCCGCGTTGGAGAGCAGGTTGCCATGGCTCAGCATCGCGCCCTTGCTGCGACCCGTCGTGCCGCTGGTGTAGAGGATCGCGGCCAGCTCATCGGCGTCCTTCTCGGCCACCTGGTGCGTGTCGGGCATCTGCACCGCGCGGTCCAGCAGCGTGCCGCTGCGGTCCTCGTTCAGCGTGAACACCCACGGCACCTTGGCCTGGAACGCCAGCTTGCTGATCCAGCCGAAGTGCTTCCCCGCGCAGACCACCACGGCCGGTTCCGCGTTGCCGATGAAGTACTCGAGCTCGGCGGCCTGGTAGGCCGTGTTCAGCGGCAGGTAGACATAGCCGGCGCGCAGCACCGCGAGGTAGAGCAGCAGCGCCTCGACGCTCTTCTCCGTCTGCACCGCCACGCGGCTGCCCGCGGGCAGCTCCAGCGAGTCCAGCAGGTTGGCGATCATCGCCGTGGCGCGGTCGATGTCGCGCCAGCTGTAGCGCTGGCCGGCGTCGGGACCGTCGGCCAGCTCGATCGCGCAGGCGTCCAGGTCGTCGGAGAAATTCGCGCGCAGCGCGGCGAACAGGTTGGCGTTCGCGGTGGCTTTCTGGGGAGCGTTCATGTCGGGGTCGCTGGCCGGAGTTCAGGCGGTCGCTGTCGGATCAATCCAGTTTCGCACCGCTGCGCTTGACCACGTCGGCCCAGCGCACGACCTCGCCGTGCACGAACTTGCCGAAGGCATCGCCGTAGAGGGTGGGCATCTCGGTACCCAGGCCGGTCCAGATGTTCTTCAGCTCCTCGGTCGCATAGGCCTTGCGCAGTTCGGCCTGCATCGCGGTGATCACCTCCTTCGGCGTTCCCTTCGGCGCCCACAGACCGTACCAGGTCGAGACCTGGTACTGCGGGATCCCAGCCTCCACCGCGCTCGGGATGTCCGGGAAGCCTGGCGCGCGCTTGGAGGAGGCCACCGCCAGCGCCTTGATGCGGCCGCCGCGGATATGGGCGGCCGACGAGCCCAGGCCGTCGAACATCAGGTCCACCTGGCCCGCCATCAGGTCCTGCAGCGCCGGGCCGGCGCCGCGGTAGGGGATGTGGGTGATGAAGGTCTGCGTCTGCAGCTTGAAGAGTTCGCCCGCCAGGTGGTGCGAGGTGCCGTTGCCCGCCGACCCGTAGTTCAGCTTGCCGGGGTTCTTCTTCAGGAAGTCCAGCAGGCCCTTCACGTCGGTGGCCTGCACCTTCGACGGATTGATCACGATGACCTGCGGCACGCTGGAGACCAGGGCCACGGGAATGAAGTCCTCCTCGAGCTTGTACTCGAGCTTGGGGTACATGGCCGGCGCGATCGTGTGGTGCACCGCGCCCATGAAGAAGGTGTAGCCGTCCGGCTGCGCCTTGGACGCGAGGGTCGCGCCCACGGTGCCGCCAGCGCCGCCCTTGTTGTCGATGATGAACTGCTTGCCGGTCTGCTTGGTCAGCACGGCCGTCAGCGGCCGCGCGAAGGCGTCGGTGCCGCCGCCGGCCGGGAAGGGCACGACGATGACCACCGGCCGGCTCGGCCAGGCGGCCTGCGCGAACGCCGACGGCGCGATCCCGGCGCCCGCGGCGGTCAGGGAAGCCAGGGCGGCGGCGCCCAGCAGGCGGCGGCGGGTCGTGGAACTCTGGGTCATGCGTGTCTCCTGTGGGCCTCTGCGGGCCGCGGTGTCGGTGGGCAAGGGTTGCAGAGAAGGGTCGAAGAAGTCAGAGCAGACCGCCGACGGCGCGCGCCGTCGCGATCTCCCCCTGGGTGAAGGCTTCGTGGTGCTGCTCGATGCGGTCGAGGTCGTAGAGGTAATTGACCATCATCCCGTGCGACTGTTTCATTCCTTTGGCCGAGCGGTCGCCGCCGGGATTGAGGCGCTCCAGCCGGGCGCCGTTGTCGAGATGGAACCGCGCGACCGGATCTCCGCCCGGGAGCGGCGTCTGGCCGATCAGGTAGACGGCGGCCAGGCGGCGCAGGTCGGCCTGCAGCGCCTCGTCGTCGAGCGCGCCGGGGCTGGCGAGCTCGGCCGGCGTGTGGTGTCCCAGTCGCTCGAGCGCCTCGGCGGCGCGCGTGCGCTGCGCCGGCTTCAGGCCGGGCAGATCCGAGAGGCCCGGGCGTTCCGGGGCGGCGCCGTCCGCCGCCCGCATCGCCTGCAGCCACGCGGCGAAGCCGGGGATCGGCGACAGCGTGCAGAAGAGCTTCAGCCGCGGCAGCTCCTGCCGCAGATGTTCGGCCACGCGCTTGATCAGGAAGTTGCCCAGCGATACTCCGCGCAGGCCCGGCTCGCAGTTGCTGATCGAATAGAACACGGCGGCCTTGAAGCTGTTGGGCGGCATCGCTTCGCTGCGCTTGACGATCAGCGGCGCGATCGCGTCCGGCATGTCGGGCAGCAGCGCGATCTCCACGAAGATCAGCGGCTCGTCCGGCAGCTGCGGATGGAAGAAGGCGAACAGCCGCCGGTCCGGCAACAGCCGGCGCCGCAGGTCGTCCCAGCCGTCGATCGCATGCACCGCCTCGTGCCGGATGATCTGCTCCAGCAGGTGCGCGGGCGAGTGCCAGTCGACCTGGCGCATCTCCAGGAAGCCGGGGTTGAACCACGAGGACAGCAGGTGCAGCAGGTCGGCGTCGACCATGCGCCAGTCCGGGTGCGAGGACAGGCCTTCCAGCAACCGGCGTCGCATCCGCACCAGCGTGCCCGTGCCGCCGGGCGCGCGGTTCAGGCGGCGGAACAGCTCCTGCCGCGGTGGCTCGCTCACTTCGGTCAACTGACGCAGCGTCTCGGTGCCGGGGGCCTCGGCATAGGCCTGCGCGGCGCGCAGCACGGCCGCGGGGTCCGGATTGAAATCGGCGGCCAGCTTGTCGAACACGGCCGGCCAGGCGTCCGCCGGCAGCGCGCCCATCCGGCCGGTCAGATCGTGGGCAAGGCCCAGGCTGTTCGCCTGTCCGCGCTCCGACAGCAGCTTGTGCGCGAGCGACAGCACCTGCCGTGCCGCACGCGCCGAAGTCCAGGAATCCACGATGGCCATGAGGGCGGTTTATAGCCGCATCGCCTCCCGCGCGGCTCGATGCCTGCCCCGGGGATTCCCCAGGGCGTTCGTCTCCCGGGACGGTCTTCGCACCGGGAGTCGGCTGCTACATTGGCCCGCATCAGATCCGGGGCGCCGCCGCGTGGCGGCAGGCCGACCTCGGACACCCTGCCGCACCGCGGGAGGCCCAGGACGAACGTCCAGGAGACAAGTCATGAACGACATTCCCCAGGATGCCGAGGCGGTGCTGCGGCTGGCGGCGCAGTCGATGTTCGACGTGCTGGCCAGCACCGCGCAGGGCGCCATGGTCGTGAACCGTGAGCACCGCGTCGTCTGGATCAGCGAGGGCTACAAGCGCTTCCTGCCCGCGCTCGGCTTCCGCGACGAATCCGAGTTCGTCGGCCGTCGCGTCGAGGAGGTCGTCCCCAACACCCTGATGGCCCAGGTCATCGACACCGGCCAGCCCATCCTCGTGGACCTGCTGACCAACAAGGCGGGCACCTTCCTCGTCAGCCGGCTGCCGCTGCGCGGCCCGGGCGGTGACGTCATCGGCGCGATGGGCATGGTGCTGCTGGACCACCCCGAGACGACGATGCAGCCGCTGATGAACAAGTTCGCGTGCCTGCAGGCGGAACTCGACGACACGCGACGACAGCTCGCCGCCGAGCAGTCCCGAAATCGTCGCGCCAAGCACCGGATCGTCGACTTCGTCGGATCGAGCCCCGCGGCGGTCGAGGTCAAGCGCCATGCGCGCCGTGTCGCGCAGACCGAGGCGACGGTGCTGCTGCTCGGCGAGACCGGCACCGGCAAGGAACTGCTCGCGCATGCGATCCACGCGGCCTCCCGGCGCGCGGCCCGGCCGCTGGTGTCGGTCAACATCGCCGCCGTGCCGGAAACGCTGCTGGAGGCGGAGTTCTTCGGTGTCGCGCCCGGTGCCTACACCGGCGCCGATCGCAAGGGCCGCGACGGGAAGTTCAAGCTGGCCGACGGCGGCACGCTCTTCCTCGACGAGATCGGCGACATGCCGCCGGCATTGCAGGCCAAGCTGCTGCGGGTCCTGCAGGAGCAGGAACTCGAGCCGCTCGGCAGCAACGAGGTCCTCAAGGTCGACGTCCGCGTGATCGCGGCGACCAGCCGGGACCTGGCGGCGATGGTGCGGCGCGGCGACTTCCGCGCCGATCTGTTCTACCGCCTCAACGTCCTGCCGATCCGGCTGCCGGCGCTGCGCGAGCGGCGCGAGGACATCGGGCCCCTGGTCGACGTGCTGCTGGAAGACATCGCGCGGCGCAGCGGCCTGCCCCGGAAGACCTTGAGCGTCGCGGCGCTCGAGGCCCTCGAAGGCAAGACCTGGCCCGGCAACGTGCGGGAGCTGCGCAATGCGCTGGAGCAGGCCTTCCTGATGAGCGACGATGACCAACTGCTGCCGAGGCATTTCGGGCTGCACGAGATGGCGACGACGGCGACCACGGCGATCACCACGAGCGATGCGGACGTTGCGGAGGCCGGTGCCCCTCCGAGCGACCTTCCGAGCATGCGCAGGAGTGGGAGCGAGGAGGGGCACCGGCCTACGCAACGTGGGCTCGGTGCGACGACGGCGACCTTGCCTGCCCGCAAGGCCGAGCTGGAACGCGCCGCCATCGCCCAGGCGCTGAAGAGCACCAACGGCAACCGCGTCGCCGCCGCCCGGCTGCTGGCGATTTCACGGGCGACGCTCTACGAGAAGCTGGCGAAATACCCCGAGCTCGCCTCTGCCTGACGCGTACGGCAGCGCGCGGCTGGCCGAACTGGCGACGGCCCGCCGCTACATCGTCACGTTTGGCCCGTGTTCAAGGGCTTCTTCGAGGGTTCTGGGGGCTTGCCGCCCCGTGTGCGACATGCGCATATTCGAGGTCAGGGCAGAAGACGAGGACCGGATGGACCGGCCCGCCCAGGAGACCTCATGAACACGCTCACCACGACCGCGACCGGATTCCATGCCGACGCGCCTTCCGGCGCCCGGACGACCTCGAAGGCGACGGCCCCCGGGCCTGGACGCTGGCCACCAAGCTGCGCGTGGCGGTGCTGGCCGCGGTGGTCGGCTTCGTCGTGCTGGTGATGTGGCTGAGCCACCGCTCCGCGATGAGCCTGCTGGACGTCAAGATGATCACGACGGTCGAGCAGGTCAAGAACGCCGAGCAGATCGCCAAGCGCCACTTCGACCGCATCGGCGCCGGCGGCCTCACCGAGGCCGACGCGAAGAAGGCGGCTGCCGCCGAGATCGGCAAGATCCGCTACTCCGGCAACGAGTACATCTGGATCAACGACATGACCCCCAAGATGGTCATGCACCCGATCAAGCCCGAACTCAACGACAAGGACCTGTCCGGCAACAAGGACCCGAACGGCCTGAAGCTGTTCGTCGCCTTCGTCGACACGGTCAAGGCGCAGGGCAGCGGCTTCGTCGACTACCTGTGGCCCAAGCCGGGCGCCAAGGATCCGGAGCCCAAGCGCTCCTACGTCACCGGCTTCAAGCCGTGGGGCTGGGTGATCGGCTCGGGCGTCTACATCGACGATGTCGCCGGGATCGCCCGCCGCGACGCGACGGTCGCGCTGGTGCTGGTGATCGCCGTGGGCATCGCCGCGCTGATCGCGGTCGAGTGGTTCGCGCGCGGCCTGAAGCGTCGGCTGAACCAGATGCGCGAGGTGGTCGAGGCCGTCGCCAACGGCGACCTGCGCGCGCAGGTGGTCGGCAGGGACGGCACCGGCAGCGACGAGATCGGCCAGGTGCTGACCCAGGTCGGCGCGATGCAGGGGCGCCTCAGCGATCTGGTGCGCGCGATCCGAGACGCCACCGATTCCATCCAGCATGCCTCGCGCGAGGTCGCGATGGGCAGCCAGGATCTCTCGCAGCGCAGCGAACAGGCGGCGTCCAGCCTCCAGCAGACGGCGGCGTCGATGCATGAGCTGACGCAGCAGGTCACCCATTCCGCGCAGGCCGCGCACCAGACCAATCAGCTGGCCATCGGCGCGGCCGATCGTGCCAAGCTCGGTGCCGACGTCATGGGCGAGGTCGTGCAGACGATGGACGGCATCGCCGGCGCCAGCCGCAAGATCGCCGACATCATCTCCGTCATCGACGGCGTGGCCTTCCAGACCAACATCCTGGCGCTGAACGCGGCCGTCGAGGCGGCCCGTGCGGGTGAGCAGGGACGCGGGTTCGCGGTGGTCGCCTCCGAGGTGCGCGCGCTGGCCCAGCGCAGCGCCAACGCCGCCAAGGAGATCAAGGCCTTGATCAACGACTCGGTCACGCGCGTCGACGCAGGTGGCGCGCAGGTGGGCCGCGCCGGCGAGGCGATGGGTCAGATCCTGCAGTCGGTGCAGCAGGTCAGCGGCACGGTGGCCGAGATCAGCCAATCGAGCGCGGGCCAGTCCGACGGCCTCGCGCAGATCAACCAGGCCGTGAAGCACCTCGACGACATGACGCAGCAGAATGCGGCGCTGGTCGAGGAGACCGCCGCCGCCGCCGAGTCGCTGCAACAGCAGGCCCGCCTGCTCAACGAGCACGTCGCGACCTTCCGCACCTGAGGACGCGCTGTCCGATGTCTGGACATTGACTGGATTCCAGACACCCTTGCGCTTCTCGCCATACGCCGCTGTCTGGATTCCGGACAGCGGCGTTGTCGTTTCTGGCCTGCCGACGTCGGCACGGACCTTGCGATGTGGGACCCTCGAGACCGGCGCACGACCGGTCCGCCCACAGGAGACAAGATCCATGACCCACGGCTTCATCCGCGCCGCGACGGGCGCGGTCCTGGCGTTGTCCGCCGTTTTCGGCGGCGGCACCGCGGTGCTCGCGCAAGGCAAGGACATCCGCATCGCCCATGTCTACAGCCGCACCGGCCCGCTCGAGGCCTACGGCAAGCAGACGCAGACCGGATTCCTGATGGGCCTGGACTATGCGACCGGCGGCACGATGACGGTGGCGGGGCGCAAGCTCGTCGTCATCGAGAAGGACGATCAGGGCAAGCCCGACGTCGGCAAGAGCCTGCTGGCCGCCGCTTACGGGGACGACAAGGCGGATATCGCCGTCGGTCCGTCCTCCTCGGGCGTCGCGCTCGCGTTGCTGCCGGTGGCCGAGGAGTACAAGAAGATCCTGCTCGTCGAGCCTGCCGTCGCCGATTCGATCACTGGCGACAAGTGGAACAAGTACATCTTCCGGACCGGCCGCAACAGCTCGCAGGATGCGATCTCGAACGCGGTCGCGCTCGACAAGCCCGGGACGGTGATCGCCACGCTGGCGCAGGACTACGCCTTCGGACGTGACGGCGTGAAGGCCTTCAAGGACGCGATCAAGAAGGCCAAGGTGATCCATGAGGAATACCTGCCCACCACGACGACCGACTTCACCGCCGGCGCGCAGCGGCTCATCGACCGGCTCAAGGACCAGCCCGGTCGCAAGGTGATCTTCATCATCTGGGCCGGTGCGGGCAACCCGTTCAAGATCGCCGACCTCGATCTCAAGCGCTACGGCATCGAGATCGCCACCGGCGGCAACATCCTGCCGGCGATGGCGGCGTACAAGGCGCTGCCGGGCATGGAGGGCGCGACCTACTACTACTTCGGCATTCCGAAGAACCCGGTCAACGAGTGGCTGGTGGCCAACCACTACAAGCAGTTCAAGACCCCGCCCGACTTCTTCACCACCGGCGGCATGAGCGCGGCGATCGCGGTCGTCGAGGCGCTCAAGAAGACCGGCGGCGACACGGCCACCAACAAGCTCATCAAGGCCATGGAAGGCATGAGCTTCGAGACGCCCAAGGGCCGCATGACCTTCCGGCCCGAGGACCACCAGGCGATGCAGTCGATGTACCACTTCAAGATCAAGGTGGATCCGGCTTTCGCCTGGGGTGTGCCCGAGCTGGTGCGCGAGATCAAGCCGGAAGAAATGGCCATCCCCATCCGCAACAAACGCTGAGCGCTGAGCGCTGAGCGCTGGGCGTTGCGCGCCACCCGTTGAAGGTCCGCCGACATCCAGGAGGTTTCCGATGAAGTCATCCGTTGTCAGAAGTGCCGCGATCCGTTGTTTCGCCGCCGCCACCGCGGCGGCAGCGTCGGTGTTGTCCGCG
The DNA here is from genome assembly GCF_050632145.1 of Roseateles chitinivorans. Lineage (GTDB taxonomy): Bacteria > Pseudomonadota > Gammaproteobacteria > Burkholderiales > Burkholderiaceae_C > Roseateles > Roseateles chitinivorans_B. The sequence goes on along the minus strand of NZ_CP192577.1, from coordinate 582,570 downwards.
GGTCTGGGCCACGCCGCCGTGCCGCTGCCCTCGCTCAACATCGACAGGACCCAGATCACCGTGTCGGGCCTGTCCTCGGGCGGCTTCATGGCCAACCAGCTCGGCTACGCGCATTCATCGACGTTCAAGGGCATCGGCGTCTTCGCCGCCGGCCCCTACAACTGCGCCGGCCACAGCAACTACATCGCCTGCATGTACAACGCGACGATCCCGTCGTCCGCGCTGAACACGATGCAGGCAGACCTCAACAACTGGAGCGGCACGGCGATCGACGCCAAGAGCAACGTCGCCTCGCAGAAGGTCTTCCTGTTCGTCGGCCTCAGCGACACGACCGTTGGCCCCAACCCGATGAACGCGGTGCAGACGCAGTACCTCAACAACGGCGTCACGGCGGCCAACCTGGAATACGTCCAGCGCAGCGGCACCGCCCACGTGCTGCCGACCGACTTCGACGCCGCCGGCAACAACAGCTGCGGCAGCAGCGCGTCGCCCTACATCGCCAACTGCGGCTACGACGGCGCGAAGGCGGTGCTCACCAAGCTCTATGGCAGCTTGAGCGCGCGCAACAACAGTCCCGCCGCGGCCAACTACATCGAGTTCGACCAGACCGCGTTCAGCACCAACCCCGGCCTGGCAGCGACCGGCTGGGCGTATGTGCCGGCCACCTGCGCGGCGGGCGAGGTCTGCAAGCTGCACGTCGCGCTGCATGGTTGCCAGCAGAACTACGCCACCATCGGCGACAAGTTCGTGAGGAACACCGGCTTCTCCCGCTGGGCCGACACCAACCACATCGTCGTGCTGTTCCCGCAGACCAGGGTCGACAGCATCTCGCGCTCGACCGCCGCCAGCGGCCTGCTGCCCAATCCGAACGGCTGCTGGGACTGGGTCGGCTGGTACGGCTCGAACTTCGCGCAGAAGGCCGGCACGCAGATCGGCGCGATCAAGGCGATGGTGGACAAGGTGGCCGGTGGCACGACCGGCAACCCGGGCGATCCCGGCGATCCGGGCTCGCCCGCCACCTGCTTCACCGCATCCAACTACACCCACTCGATCTCCGGCCGGGCCTACGCGCTCTACGGCATCACCTACGCCAACGGCTCCAACCAGGCGATGGGGCTGTGGAACATCTTCGTCACCACGACGCTGAAGCAGACCGCGCCCAACTATTACGTGATCGGCACCTGCCCCTGATGCTCGAGACCCGCGACCTCACCATCCGGTTCGGCGGCCACACGGCGGTGGATCGCGTCAGCTGCGCCTTCCATCCGGGCACGCTGACGGCCATCGTCGGCCCCAACGGGGCCGGCAAGACGACCTACTTCAACCTGATCTCCGGGCAGCTCGGTGCGAGCGCGGGGCGGGTGCTGCTCGACGGCGAGGACCTGACGCGACTGGCCGCGCCGCTGCGCACGCGGCGCGGTCTGGGACGCGCCTTCCAGCTCACGCAGCTGTTCCCGACCTTGAGCGTGCTGGAGAACGTGCGCCTGGCCGTGCAGTCGCGGCGCGGGGAGGGTCTGCGGATGCTCTCCGTGTGGCTCGACCATCGCGAGCTGCTCGACGAGGCGCGCGAGATCGTCGGGCGCGTCCGGTTGGGTCATCGTGTCGACGTGCCGGCGGCGAGCCTGCCGCACGGCGACCAGCGCAAGCTGGAGGTCGCGATGCTGATGGCGTTGAAGCCCAAGGTCTACCTGTTCGACGAACCCACGGCGGGCATGAGCGTCGACGAGGTGCCGGTGATCCTCGACCTGATCCGCGCGCTGAAGGCGGAAGGCACGCACACCATCCTGCTGGTCGAGCACAAGATGGATGTGGTGCGGGAACTGGCCGATCGCATCGTCGTGCTGCACAACGGACAGTTGGTCGCGGACGGCGAGCCCGAGGCGGTGATCGACTCGCCGGTCGTGCAGAGCGCGTATCTGGGACTCGCCATGCCGGAGGTCGCATGAGCGCATCGACGCCCAAGACCTTGTTGCGCCTCGACGGCGTGCACACGCACATCGGGGCGTATCACATCCTGCATGGCGTCGATCTGGCCGTCGTCGAGGGCGAGGTCACGATGCTGCTGGGCCGCAACGGCGCCGGCAAGACCACGACGCTGCGCACGGTGATGGGTCTGTGGCGCGCGAGCGCGGGCCGCGTGCTGTTCGACGGCCGCGAGATCCAGGCCGCCCCGACACCGGAGATCGCGCGCCTGGACATCGCCTACGTGCCCGAGAACATGGGCATCTTCGGCGATCTGACGGTGCGCGAGAACCTGCTGCTGGCGGCTCGGAAGGCGCGCTCGCTGGACGACCTCGACACCGCGCGGCTGGACTGGCTGTTCGGACTGTTCCCCGCGCTGCGCAAGTTCTGGCTGCATCCGGCCGGCAAGCTCAGCGGCGGGCAGAAGCAGATGCTGGCGATCGCGCGCGCGATGGTCGAGCCGCGCCGGCTGCTGTTGATCGACGAACCGACCAAGGGGCTGGCGCCGGCGATCATCCGCAACCTCATCGAGGCGCTCGGCGAGATCAAGCGCGGCCGCGACGGCGCGCGCACGACGGTGTTGCTGGTCGAGCAGAACTTCATGGTCGCCCGGGCGCTGGGCGACGGCGTCGCCGTCATGGACGACGGCCGCGTCTCGCATGCCGGCCGCATGGCCGATCTGGCCGCCGACGAGGCGTTGCAGCAGCGCCTGCTCGGACTCTCGCTGGCGGCACACCAATGAACCCGACCGATCCCATTCCCAAGGCGCGTTTCGACGCGGTCCCGCTGCTGCTGGTCGTCGCGCTGGCGCTGACGGCGCTGCCGCTGATCGGCTCGCCGTCGAGTTGGGCGACGCTGACGATCGCCGGCCTCGCCATGGGGCTCATCGTCTTTGTCATCGCCTCGGGCCTGACGCTGATCTTCGGCCTGATGGACGTGCTGAACTTCGGGCACGGCGTGTTCATCGCGCTGGGTGCCTTCGTCGCCACGACGGTGATGGGCGCGATGAGCATGGCCGGCGGCCTGGCCGCCAGTCCGTCGCTGGCGCAGAACCTCGTCGCGGTCGGCGTCGCCGCACTGGCAGGCATCGTCAGCGCGGCGGCGCTGGGACTCGTCTTCGAGCGCCTGCTCGTGCGTCCCGTCTACGGCATGCACCTGAAGCAGATCCTGATCACGATGGGCGGGATGATCATCGGCGAGGAATTGATCAAGCTGGTCTGGGGCGCGCAGATGATCCCGCTGCAGCCGCCGGAGTCGCTGCGCGGCGCGCTCGTGGTCGGCGACGTGGCGGTCGAGAAGTTCCGCCTGCTGGCCGTCGTCGTCGGCCTGGCGGTGTTCATCGGGCTGCTGTGGCTGCTCAACCGCACCAAGCTCGGCCTGCTGATCCGTGCCGGGGTGCAGGACCGCGAGATGGTCGAGAGCCTCGGGTACCGCATCCGGCGCCTGTTCGTGGCGGTGTTCGTCACCGGTTCCGGGCTGGCGGGACTGGGCGGCGTGCTGTGGGGGCTCTACCAGCAGAGCGTGATCCCGCAGATCGGCGCGCAGGTCAACACGCTGATCTTCATCGTGATCATCATCGGCGGGCTGGGCTCGACGCTGGGCTGCTTCGTCGGGGCGCTGCTGGTCGGCCTGATGGCCAACTACTGCGGCTTCCTCGCGCCCAAGGTGGCGCTGTTCTCCAACATCGGGCTGATGGTCGCCGTGCTGCTGTGGCGGCCGCAGGGCCTGTATCCGGTCGGACACCGTTGAGCGGAGCCACTTCCCCATGAGACTCCTCCGATCCCTGCTCCGTTCTCTGCTTTCACACGACCTGCCTCGCAGCCGCGTGCTGGCGGCGCTGCTGCTGCTCACCGTGGTCGGGCTGGCGCTCGCGCCGTTCGTGTTCCCCGGGACCAAGGCGCTCAATGTCGCGGCCAAGATCCTCGTGTTCATCGTGCTCGTGGGCAGCTACGACCTGCTGCTCGGCTACACCGGCATCGTCAGCTTCGCGCACACGATGTTCTTCGGCATCGGGGCCTACGGCGTCGCCATCGCGAGTGCGCGGATGAATCCGGGCTTCACGGCGCTCGCCGTCGGCATCGGCGGCGCGCTGGTGCTGTCCTTGCTGCTGGCGCTCGTCATCGGGTTGTTCTCGCTGCGCGTGAAGGCGATCTTCTTCGCGATGATCACGCTGGCCGTCGCGGCGGCGTTCCAGGGCCTGGCTTCGCAGCTGTCCGATGTCACCGGCGGCGAGGACGGCCTGAATTTCCGGCTGCCGGCGCTGTTGTCGCCTTCGACCGAGTTCCTGGAAGAGCCCGTGCTCGGCATCTCCATCGATGGCCGGCTGCTGAGCTACTACCTGCTGTTCGTCGTGACCGTGGCGCTGGTGCTGGCGCTGCTGCGCATCGTCAACTCGCCGTTCGGGCGCGTGCTGCAGGCCATCCGCGACAACGACTTCCGCGCCGAGGCGATCGGCTACCGGCTGGTGACCTACCGGACCTTGTCGACGCTGCTGGCGGCGGTGTTCGCGACGCTGGCCGGCGCGCTGCTCGCGATCTGGCTGCGCTACAACGGGCCGGACACCTCGCTGTCGTTCGAGATCATGCTGGACATCCTGCTGATCGTCGTGATCGGCGGCATGGGCACGATCTACGGCGCGGTGATCGGCAGCGTCCTGTTCGTGCTGGCGCAGAGCTACCTGCAGGACCTGATGCGCGTCGGCGCCGCGGCGGTGGAGGGCGTGCCGGTGCTCTCGCAACTGATCGCGCCGGAGCGCTGGCTGCTGTGGTTGGGCGTGCTGTTCGTGCTGGCCGTGTACCACTTCCCGAACGGGTTGGTCGGGCGCCTGAGGCAGGCGAGGAGGGGATCGTGAAGTCGACGTCGAACTACCTGCGCTGCGAAGGCCGCGAGATCCATTTCCAGGCCTGGGGCGACCCGGGCGCCGAGCCGGTGATCGCCTGGCATGGGCTGGCGCGCACAGGGCGCGACATGGACGAACTGGCCACCCACCTCGCGGGGACGGGCCGCTACTTCGTGGTGTGTCCGGACACCCTCGGAAGAGGGCTGTCACAGTGGAGTCCGGAGCCGGACAACGAGTACTGCCTCGCGTTCTACGTGAAGCTGGCGGTGGCGCTGATCGATCAACTGGGGTTGCGGGAATTCCACTGGGTGGGCACGTCGATGGGCGGCGCGATCGGACTGCTGGCCGCGGCGACCTCGCTGCGCGGCCGCATCCGGCGGCTGGTGCTCAATGACATCGGCCCGGAACTCGCGGAGCCGGCGATCCAGCGCATCCGCGGCTACGCGGGGTCGCCGTCGGCGTTCGACACGGTGTCGGAACTGGAACAGTACTTCCGCCAGATCTACCAACCCTACGGCTGGATGAGCGACACGCAATGGCGGCGCTTGACGGAGAGCTCCGTGCGTCGGCTGCCCGACGGGCGCGTGACGCCGCATTACGACCCGGCGCTGGTGCGCCAGTTCTTCGTCCATCCGGACGACTACAAGCGCTGGACCGAGTGGGACTCGCTGAGTCTGCCGGTGCTCTGCCTGCGCGGGGAAGCCTCGGACCTTCTGCTGCCGGAGACGGTCGACGCGATGCGCGTGCGTGGGCCGAAGGCGGAGGTGGTGACGATCCCGGGCTGCGGCCATGCGCCGGCGCTCAATGTGCCCGCGCACTTCGCGATCGTGCAGCGGTTTCTCGAAGGCGGGTGAACGTGCCGCATGCGAGGACTCATCGCTTGATGAGCCAGCCCAGCACGCCGCCGAAGACGGTGGTCAATGTCGAGAGTGCCCATTGGTGGCTGTCATCAGCCGTGCAGGTGGCGAGAAGCATGAAGAGGCTGAACCCGACCAGGGTCAGCAGGATGAGGCTGCTGACCACGAACAGGCCGACATCCTTGAACCGGCGGATTTGCGCGTCCGCAGGTGGCTCCGGAGAACTGAAGGTGCCGGAGAAGGTCACCCCCGGCGAGTGCAGTGCGTCAGAGGCCACTGAACTCTTCCTTCAGAGTTGCTCGCTGGTCCGCGCTGACGAAACCGACGGCGTTGCCGTTGCGTGCGGCATTGCGTGCCATCAAGAAGAGCGAAACCGCCCGCGCAAGGAACTCGGGAAAACTGAGGCTGTCGGCGGTATAGATGCGCTCCAGCGCGTAGTGCTGCTCATCAGGCATGTCCAGTTGAAATCGCACGGTCATCGTGACTCCTTCGTGACGTGCCCGGACATCGGGCACGGATCGAAAGTGGAGCACGCACGCGCCGCTCAACGCCAGTTCCGCGATGGGGGATTCCAGGACGCCTTGCGCGAGATCAATGACCCTCGAAATAACGAGTGCCCACCCGTTGTGGGGGCACCTCATCCCTCGTCGGGATGGCCTCGGGGGTCAGTCGTTGAGCTGCGGCAGATCCAGCCAGCGTGCCAGCCGGCGGCGCAGTGTCAGGAAGTCGAGCGGCTTGGTCAGGTGCTCGTCCATGCCGGCCTTCAGGCTGTCGGCGACGTCGCTGTCCAGCGCATGCGCCGTCAGCGCCAGGATCGGGAAACGCGGGAGCCGGCCCTGCGCCTGCTGCTCACGCAGCCGACGCGCGCATTCCAGTCCGTCCATGCCCGGCATCTGGATGTCCATCAGCACCAGGCTCGGTGCCGCGCGCTCGCACAGGTCCAGCGCTTCCTGGCCGTTGCGCGCGAGCTGGGTCTTCAGGCCCATCAGCGCCAGGAATTCCAGCGCGACGACCTGGTTGATCGGGTTGTCCTCGACCAGCAGCACGAAGGGCTCGCCGGGCGCCGGACGTTGGCCGGACACGGATGCGTCAGCGATCGACGACGGGGGCGTGGACTTCGCGGACGCGTCCGAGGTCATCAAGACCAGCGGGGTCTCGGAAATCTCCGAAGTGGAATGACCGTCGTTTCTGTCCATGTCGCTTGTCGTCCGCGATCCGATCGGGATGCGGGTATTCCCTAGATAAGTCGTCCGTCGTCCGGTTGGACCGGGAGCCGATGTTGCTCCGCGACGACGGGGTCCATTGTTGCCGCACCCTCGGAAGACTAGCAAGTGTGCGGAAGTCATCGATCGGAGGCCTTGACAAGAGGTAGCCGAGGGCTTCCTGAGCGGTCGTCCGTTTTCATTTGCTTACCACTGTGTCACCCAGGATGTCGTGTGGAGGCCATGCGGGTCGACCCGGGCCACCTGCCGCCCCTGCTGCCACGCCGTGACACCGGCGCTCCCTAGAATCATCGCCCACTGCCTTTCCCGAGGCTCCAGAGCCCACACCACATGTCCGATTCCGATATCCGCATCCGGGGCGCCCGCCAGCACAACCTCAAGAACCTCGACCTGGACATCAGGACAGGGGAGTTGACGGTGGTGACCGGGCCCAGCGGGTCGGGCAAGTCCAGCCTCGTCTTCGACACGCTGTATGCCGAGGGCCAGCGCCGCTACGTGGAGACCTTCTCCGCCTATGCACGCCAGTTCCTGGACCGCATGGACCGCCCGGCGGTCGACAAGGTGGAGGGCGTGCCGCCCGCCATCGCGATCGACCAGACCAACCCCGTCCGCACCAGCCGCTCCACCGTGGGCACGATGACGGAGCTCAACGACCACCTGAAGCTGCTGTTCGCGCGCGGGGCGGCCCTGTTCGATCGCGAGACCGCGCTGCCCGTCCGGCACGACACGCCGCAGACGATCTACGCGGAACTGCTCGAACGCACGAAGACCGACGATCCGCGCCTGGTGCTCACCTTCCCGGTCGAGCTGCCCGAGTCGGTCAGCGCGGGCGAGGTCGAGCAGTGGCTCTCCGCCTCGGGCTTCACCCGGGTGCAGTCGGAGCGCGTCGTGGGCGGTCGCAAGATCCTGGACGTCGTCGCCGACCGTTTCCGCATCCAGGGAGCGGAGCAGGCGCGGGTGATGGAGGCGATCGAACTGGCGCTCAAGCGCGGCAGCGGCCGGCTGATGGTCCATGTGCTCAGCGCGGAGGAGGGCGTCGAGCCGACGCTGTGGCGCTACTCCACCGGCCTGCACTGTCCGGAGAGCGACATCCGCTACGCCGATCCGCAACCGGCGCTGTTCTCGTTCAACTCGGCGATGGGCGCGTGCGAGACCTGCCGCGGCTTCGGCCGGGTGATCGGCGTGGACCTGGGTCTGGTGATCCCCGACGAGCGCAAGACGCTGCGCGGCGGCGCGATCAAGCCGATGCAGACGCCGGCCTGGAAGGAGAGCCAGGACGACATGCTGAAGTACGCCGGCGATGCCGGCATCCCGCGCGACACGGCGTGGAACCAGATGACGCCGGCCCAGCGCGAGTGGGTCATCGGCGGCAGCCCGAACTGGAACGGCAACTGGAACAAGCAGTGGTACGGCGTCAACCGCTTCTTCGAGTACCTGGAGAGCAAGGCCTACAAGATGCACATCCGGGTGCTGCTGTCGAAATACCGCAGCTACACCGAGTGCCCGACCTGCCGCGGCGCGCGGCTCAAGACCGAGGCGCTGCTGTGGCGCGTCGGCTCGAAGGCCCTGGCTGACGCGGCCTTGCCGGCGGACAAGCGTTTCATGCCCGAGGGCGTCACGTGGTCGCGCGAGCAGCTGGAAGCGTTGCCGGGCCTGTCGGTGCACGACCTGATGCAATTGCCGATCCACCGGCTGAGACGCTTCATGGACGAGCTGCAGTTGCCGGGCACGCTGCTCGATGAAGCGCTCAAGCTGCTGCTCGACGAGATCCGCAACCGGCTGAAGTACCTCGTCGACGTCGGCATCGGCTACCTGACGCTGGACCGGCAGAGCCGCACGCTGTCCGGCGGCGAGGTGCAGCGCATCAACCTGACGACGGCGCTGGGCACCTCGCTGGTCAACACGCTGTTCGTGCTGGACGAGCCCAGCATCGGCCTGCATCCGCGCGACATGAACCGCATCGTCGAGGCGATGCAACGGCTGCGCGACGCGGGCAACACGCTGGTCGTCGTCGAGCACGACCCGGCCGTGATGCTGGCGGCCGACCGGCTGATCGACATGGGCCCGGGACCGGGCCAGCAGGGCGGACAGATCGTCTTCGACGGCACGCCCGCGCAGATCCGTTCGGCCGACACCTTGACCGGCTCCTACCTCGGCGCGCGCAAGCACGTGGGCATGGGCCTCAAGCGCGTCGTCGAGGAGAACACGCCGCGCCTGATCCTCGAAGGCGCGCGCGAGCACAACCTCAAGAACGTCAGCGTCGAGTTCCCGTTGCAGCGCATGGTGGCGGTGACGGGCGTGTCCGGCTCGGGCAAGAGCACGCTGATGCAGGACGTGCTCTATCCGGCGCTGGCGCGCTGGTTCGGCCAGGCGACCGAGACGCCGGGCCAGCATGACCGGCTGCTGGGCGCGGACTGGCTGGCCGACGCGGTCTTCGTCGACCAGTCGCCGATCGGCAAGACGGCGCGTTCGAACCCGGCGAGCTACGTCGGCGTCTTCGACGAGATCCGCAAGCGCTTCGCCGACACGCCCATGGCCAAGGAGCGCAGCTACGGCGCCGGCATGTTCAGCTTCAACGCCGGCGACGGCCGCTGCCCGACCTGCGGCGGCTCGGGCTTCGAGCACGTCGAGATGCAGTTCCTGTCCGACGTCTACCTGCGCTGCCCCGATTGCGACGGCAAGCGCTTCCGCGCCGAGTTGCTCGAGGTCAAGCTCGAGCGCGCCGGCCGGCAGCTCAGCGTGTCCGACGTGCTGGAGCTCACGGTGGCCGAGGCGCTGCAGGTCTTCAGCGTCGACCGCGAGGTGCTCAGCAAGTTGCAGCCGCTGTCGGACGTCGGGCTCGACTACCTGACGCTGGGGCAGCCGGTCCCGACGCTGTCGGGCGGTGAAGCGCAGCGGCTCAAGCTCGCCGGCTACCTGGCGGAGGCGGCCTCCAAGCCGCGCCAGGCGACGGCGACCAAGGGCACGCTGTTCCTGTTCGACGAGCCGACGACGGGCCTGCATTTCGACGACATCGCCAAGCTGATGCGCGCGATGCGCAAGCTGCTGTCGGCGGGGCATTCGCTGATCCTGATCGAGCACAACCTCGACGTGATCCGCGCGTCGGACTGGGTCATCGACCTCGGGCCCGAGGGCGGCGAGGACGGCGGCCTGGTCGTCGCGACAGGCACGCCGGAGCACCTCAAGGACCATCCCACCTCGCACACCGCGAAGGCGCTGCGCGAGTACGCGCTGGAGATGGACCGCGCGCCGGTCAAGGTCTCGGAAGGCCAGCCGCTGCAGTCGCTGCTGCGCCGTCGCCGCCAGGAAGACGAGGTGATCCGCATCGTCAACGCGCGCGAGCACAACCTGAAGTCGGTCGACGTCAGCATCCCGCGCGGCAAGTTCAACGTCGTGACCGGGGTGTCGGGTTCGGGCAAGAGCACGCTCGCCTTCGACATCCTCTTCAACGAGGGCCAGCGCCGCTACCTGGAATCGCTGAACGCCTATGCGCGCTCGATCGTGCAGCCGGCGGGCCGGCCCGAGGTCGACGCGGTGTGGGGCATTCCGCCCACCGTCGCCATCGAGCAGCGCCTGTCGCGCGGCGGCCGCAAGAGCACGGTCGCGACGACGACCGAGGTCTGGCACTTCCTGCGCCTGCTGTACGTGAAGCTCGGCGTCCAGCACTGCGCGCACGACGGCACGCCGGTCAAGCCGCAGAGCGTCGAAGCCATCGCCGCGCAGCTGCTGCGCGACTACAAGGGCAGGCACATCGGGCTGCTGGCGCCGCTGGTGGTCAACCGCAAGGGCGTCTACACCGACCTCGCGAAGTGGGCGAAGCAGCGCGGCCACACGCACCTGCGCGTGGACGGCGAGTTCCTGCCGACCAGCCCATGGCCGCGCCTGGATCGCTTCAAGGAGCACAGCATCGAGCTCCCGGTCGGCGACATGACGATCACGCCGGAAACCGAGGCGGAGCTGCGCGAACTGCTCGCCAAGGCGCTGGATCACGGCAAGGGCGTGGTGCATGTGCTGTCGCCGCTGGACGGCCTGCACGAGGCGCTGCGCAGCGGCAAGGCGACGCGCGGCATCGGCGAACTGCGCGTGTTCTCCACGAAGCGCGCCTGCCCGCAATGCGGCACCAGCTATCCGGAACTCGATCCGCGGCTGTTCAGCTACAACTCCAAGCACGGCTGGTGCACGACCTGCGTCGGCACGGGCCTGGCGTTGACGCGCGAGCAGCGCAAGGCGCTCGACGACACGCAGCAGGACAAGGACAACCGGGGCCGCGAGCAGAGCTTCCCGGCGGAAGAGGCGGAGATCGAGGACCTGAGCGACGCCCCGTGTCCCGACTGCCACGGCGCGCGGCTGAATCCGGTGGCGCGCGCGGTGAGCTTCGAGCACGAGACGATCGGGACGGTCGCGTCCTGGAGCGTGAAGGAAGCGCGCGAGTGGATCGCGGCCCTGACCCTGACCGGCCGCGACGCGGAGATCGCGCGCGACGTGGTCGTCGAGATCAAGGGCCGGCTGGAGTTCCTGGAGGAAGTGGGGCTCGGCTACCTGACGCTGGACCGCGCGGCGCCGACCCTGTCGGGCGGCGAGGCGCAGCGCATCCGTCTGGCGGCGCAGCTCGGCAGCAACCTGCAGGGCGTCTGCTATGTGCTGGATGAGCCCACCATCGGCCTGCATCCGCGCGACAACCAGATCCTGCTGAAGGCCCTGGCGACGCTGGGCGACAAGGGCAACACGCTGGTGGTCGTCGAGCACGACGAGGATACGATCCGTCGCGCCGACCACATCATCGACATCGGTCCGAGCGCGGGCAAGCGCGGCGGTCGCGTGATCGCCGAGGGCACAGCCGAGGAGATCGCGAAGAACCCCGATTCGCTCACGGGTCGTTTCCTGTCGAAACCGCTGGTGCACCCGCTGAAGGAGCGCCGCGTGATGGAGGCGGACGCGCCGAAGCTGACGGTGCTCAACGCCTCGCTGCACAACCTGCGCGGTGTGACGGTGGACGTGCCGCTGCACCGCCTGGTGGCGATCACGGGGGTGTCCGGGTCCGGCAAGTCCACGCTGGCCCGCGACGTGCTGCTGGCCAACATGGCCGCCGCGGTGCCGCTGCGCCGCGCGCCGTCGAAGTGGGTGGGCTGCGACGCGGTCGTCGGCCATGCGCAGGTGGACCGCGTGCTGGAGGTCGACCAGACGCCGATCGGCAAGACGCCGCGCAGCTGCCCGGCGACCTACATCGGCTTCTGGGACGCGATCCGCAAGCTGTTCGCCGAGACGCTGGAAGCGAAGGCCCGGGGTTATGCACCGGCCCGCTTCAGCTTCAACACCGGCGAAGGCCGGTGCCCGGGCTGCGAGGGCCAGGGCATGCGCACGATCGCGATGAGCTTCCTGCCCGACGTGAAGGTGCTCTGCGACCAGTGCCACGGACAGCGCTTCAATCCCGAGACGCTGGCGGTGAGCTGGCGCGGCAAGAGCATCGGCGAGGTGCTGCAGATGGAGATCGACGAGGCGGTGGAGTTCTTCGCCGCGATGACCTCGATCTCGCATCCGCTGAAGCTGCTGCAGGACGTGGGGCTGGGCTACCTGACGCTGGGGCAGCCGAGCCCGACGCTGTCGGGCGGCGAGGCGCAGCGGATCAAGCTGGTGTCCGAGCTGGTGAAGGTGCGCGACGACGTCACGCGCCGCGGCCAGAAGGCGCCGCACACGCTGTACGTGCTGGACGAGCCGACGGTGGGGCTGCACATGGCGGACGTCGAGAAGCTGATCCGCGTGCTGCACCGGCTGGTGGACGGCGGGCACAGCGTGGTCGTCATCGAGCACGACCTCGACGTGATCGCGGAAGCGGACTGGGTGCTGGATCTCGGACCGGAAGGCGGCTCGGCGGGCGGCCTCGTGGTCGCGCAAGGACGCCCGGAGACGCTGGTCGAGCAGGGCACGCATACCGGGAAGGCGCTGGCGCCCGTGCTGGCGCGGCGCTGACCGGAGGTTCGCACCACGCCATGAAAACCATGGAAAACGGCCTCGTCAGAGGCCGTTTTCGTCGGTGTCGTGAGCGGTGTCGCGGTGGCGCTGTCAATGCGGCTTGCGCCGCTGCCGCTGCTCGAAGTCGTCGCCGTGATAGACGTTGCCGTCCCAGGTGCCGGATCGGTTCTTCGCCCGGGCGATCGCGTCGCGCGCTGCATCGTGCGCTGCACGGCGGCGGTCGCGGGAATTGAAGCGGCCACGCAGGCTGAACCCGCTGATGAGGAGCCCGGTTCGCTTGAACCAGCCACGCCAGGCCAGTTGATGCCGGCGCGGCAAGGCCATGTCGATCGCGAGGAACACGCAGGTCAGCAGACCGAGAGCGGCGAGGACTTTGGCGAACATACGTCGGCGCTGTGAATCACACCTTGCTGGTGTGTAAGCCGACCACTATACGCGAGGCCCCGCGGGCCGTCTGTCAGTCGCGATGCCGTCCGTGGCCGTGACCGTGGTCGCCGCGATCGCCACCGCGGTCGCCCCGATCTCCCCGGTCGCCGCCGCGATCCCAGCCCCCGCGATCACCACCCCGGTGGTCGTCGCGGCGCTCGTCCCAGCGACGGCCTTCCCAGCCGCGACGGTCGTCGCGATGGTCGTGCCAGTCGCGGCGGCCATCCCAGTCACGGCGGCCTTCCCAATCGCGGCGCGGCGGATCCCAGCGCGGCGGAGGCGGCGCGTACACCGGCATCGGATGCACGTGCGGGCGGCCGTAGTACGCCGGGGCGTAGGCCCGGGAGTACCAGTCCTCGCGGACGAAATACACCTGTCTGCCGCAGGCCCCGTAGTAGCCGCAATGGCGGGCCCAGGACCGGTAATGCCCCGGGGGCACCCGCAGGTACAGCGGCGGCGCCGGCGCATAGGCGCGTTCGATCACCACCGGCTGGGCGTAGATCACGTCCGGGCGGACGTTGCCCACGTCGATCCGGCCATAGAAGCCCGGCTGCCCGACGCTGATGGACACGCCCACGTCGCCCGCGAAGGCCGCCGGCGCGCCCAGGGAGCCGGCCGTCAGCGCCACGGCGCCGAGGATGCGTTGAATCAGGTGCTTCATCGAATACCTCTTTCTGGTGCTTCCGGTTCGCTTCGCGACCTTTCCCCTGCCGGAGGTCATGGGCGAGGCGTCCGGAACGGGCCTGCCTAGGGAAAGTATGGACAGTTAACGCGCGCTTGACGGATGCGGTGGACATCCGAGCGGTAAGCAGTTGTTGGGCGCGTCCCTAGAATCCCGCGTCCCCGCCGACCCTGCGGGGCGTGGAGCAACGATTGAAGCAATGGATCCTGACTTCCCTGGCGCTGGCGACCCTGGCAACGGGACTGGGCGTGAGCGAAGGTTCGCTGGCGCAGACAAGCACCGCCGTCGTGGCCGCGCCCGTGGCCGTGACCAACCGGCCGCTGACGCTGGAACAGCTGTTCCGCGCCGAGCCCTATCGCGGCGAGGCGGCCAAGGACGCGAGGTTCAGCGCGAGCGGACGTTACGTGGCCTACCTGTGGAACCCGTTCGGCGAGCCCGGCAGCGACCTCTACGTGCATGACACGCAGACGGGCAGGACGCTGCGCCTGACGTCGCCGACGCTGATGGCCGCGGTCGAGACGCCGGAGAACCTGGAGCGCTACGCGAAGAAGCTGCAGCAGAAGCGCGACGAGACGGCCGAGCGCCAGGCCCGGGAGGAGGCGCAGGCCGCCTACCTGCGTGGCGAGGCGGTCGACCTGGAACAGTGGGAGCGCAAGGCCATCGAGGCGCTGAAGGTCGAGCTGGCCGAACGCAAGGCCCGTGACGACGCCCGCAAGGCCGCCGAGAAGGCCGCGTGGGGCGACGCCGCGGTCGCGGCCTCCGCGCCGGCCTCCGGCGCCTCCGCGCCCGAGGCGAAGAAGCCCGTCAAGGATCCCAAGGACATGGCGCTGTGGGAGCTGCGCGACGAGCTGAAGAAGAAGCGCGAACGCGAGAAGCTCAAGCCCGAGGACCTGTACCCCGGCGTGTCGCAGTTCGTGTGGGCGTCCAAGGGCGAGGAACTCGTGCTGGCCTATCGCGGCCAGCTGCTGCGCTGGAAGGCGGGCAGCGAGCGCGCCGAGCCGCTGCTCGCCACCGGCCGCACGCTCAAGCCGGTGGCCTACGCGCCGGACGACCAGTTCCTGATCGTGCAGGACGAGACGCGCGTGCTGCGCGTGCGCCTGGCCACGGCCGGCATCGAGGTGATCAACCGCGAGCTGTTCAATCCGGACGACGAGGACCGCAAGTTCAAGATCGCCCAGACGGCCGTGAGCGAGGACGGCCGCTGGATGGCGCTGGTCGCCAACGCGCCGCTGGTCGGCGCCGACGGCAAGCCGCTGCCAAAGCCGGGCCGGCAGGTCGAGATCATGAACTTCAACGACCGCTGGGCGACCGCGAAGAAGGTCGATCGCGAGGTCTCCGACGACAAGCGCGGCGTGCCGTCGATGGCGATCTACATCCGCAAGGTGCCGACGCCCGGCGCCGCGCCGGAACGCCAGCCGCAGCCGGTGTTCACGCATCCGGGCGGCGACAGCTGGTTTGAGATCTCTCCGGTGGTGTGGGCCCGCGACGGCAGCGTCTACGCCTTCACGACCTTCGAGCGGGAGAAGGACCAGTTCCGCGTCTACCTGGGCAAGCCGGGCGAGGCGAAGCCGGAGATGGTGCTGGAGCGCCGCGCGCCCTCCACCACGAACTGGTCAACGTGATGACGCCGTCGTTCACGCCGGACTCCAGGCAGCTGGTGCTGATCCTGGCCGACAACGGCTGGCGCCAGCCGTATGCGATGAGCCTGGCGGCCGGCGCGGACCGCGCGGTGAAGCCGCTGCTGACGGGCGAGTTCGAGGCCTTCCAGGTGCTGGGCTTCACGCCGGACGCGAAGACGATGTTCGTCGTTGCCAATAAGGACGACTACGCGGCGATGAACGTCTGGCGCGTGGACCTGAAGGATGGCCGCATGACGGCGCTGGGCCGCTCGCCGGACTACCACCGCAACGCGGTGGTGGCCCGCAACGGCCAGTGGGCCGCGGCGGTGGCCGGCAACTGGGCCGAGCGTCCCGAGCTCAAGCTGCTGAAGGGCCAGGCCCCCGCGGCCGGCGCGGAAGCGGGCAAGCTGCTGACGCAGAGCCACGATCCCGCCTGGGCGCAGGTCGACGTGCTGCGTCCGGAGCGCTTCAGCTTCAAGAACCGCCACGGCGACATCATCCCCGCCTACGTCTTCAAGCCGCTGGGCTGGGCGCCGACCGACAAGCGCGCGGCCATCGTCTATACCTACGGCGGACCGCTCAACGACCGCCACTCGGTGGAGACCGACAGCTTCCAGCCAACCGGCTACGTCTTCGCGATGTACATGGCGGCCAAGCACGGCTACGTCACGGTGACGGTGGACCCGCGCGGCCACTCCAACTACGGCGAGAAGTTCGCCGACGCCAACTGGGAGAAGCCGGGCGCGCCGCAGACCGAGGACCTCGAGGACCTGGCCGCCTACATGAAGGCGAACCTCGGCGTCGACGGCGCGCGCATCGGCCTGAACGGCTGGAGCTTCGGCGGCTTCCAGACCCAGTACACGATGTACACCAAGCCCGACCTGTTCGCCGCCGGCATCGCGGGCGCGGGCCCGACGGAATGGGAGAACTACAACAGCTGGTACAGCGGACGCACCATCGGCAAGGTCGACCGGACCAAGCCCGTGCTGCGCAAGTATTCGCTGCTGCCGCTGGCGAAGCACCTCAGGAAGCCGCTGCTGCTGGTGCACGGCATGCAGGATCCCAACGTCCTCTACCAGGACACCGTCAACGTGTACCGCGCGCTGCTGGAGTCGGGCAAGGAAGGGCTGGTCGAGCTCTTCCTGGACCCGGACGGCGAACACGCGCTCGGCGGCGCGGTGAAGGCCGTGGGCTGGCACCGGAAGTACGAGCAGTTCTGGCTGCGCAACCTGGGACCGGCGCAGCAGAAGTGATCGCCGGTTGACACCCCGGCGCGACGATGCCGTCGCCGCGCGCCACTGAACAGGCCCGCTTGCCTCCCGGCAGCGGGCCTTTCTCATGCCTGGCGATCTCCTATAGTCCGGCGCCTCCGAAGATTGATCGCGGCCTCGATGCGCTTCTCCCTTTTCCGACATGCCGCGGCGCTCGCCGCCTCCGGACTGATGTCGTGGCTTGCCGTCTGTCCGATGTCCAGCCATGCCGGGTCAACGCCAGAGCCGGGGCGCGAGCCCGAGATCGAGGCGATGGCCTGCACACCGCAACGACTTCGTGCGCTCGCCGACGTCTGGCACCAGGTGCGCTGGCGCGGGCTCACCGCGACGCCGCCGGAGATCGATTGGGAACGCCGGATGGCCGAATCGCTCGATGATCTCTGCGTTGCTGATCCGGTGCTTGCCGAGGACGCCTTGCGCGTTCTGCTCGCTCCGTTCCCGGAAGTCGCCGCGCAGCCAGGGACTGGCGACGTCTGGCTGCGTCGGCTGCCGCTCGACGTCATGGAGGCGCGTGCCCAGGGGCAGCTGAATCCCTTCGTGACGGAGCCGTTCTCTCCTCGTTTCGATGAGGTGCCGCCGCTCGCCTGGCGGTGGATGGCGGCGATCAAGTTGTGGTCCTCGCTGAAGGCGGTGTCACGTCCGTTGTCGTTCCCCGCGATGCGGTGGGATGTCGCGTTCGACGAGGCAATCGACGCGATGCCGGCCGCGACGTCGAAGGATCGCTACGTCGACGTGCTGCGCCGCATGCTGACGGCCCTCGACGACGGACATGCCCGGTTGATGGGACGATGGATGCGTGCCCGCATCGGGACAGGCGAACTGCCGGTGCGCCTGCGCCGCGCCGGCCCGGGCATCGTCGTCGCCGAGGTCGTGGGCACTGGCGATGACGCCCCTCCTGCTGCGCGCGTCGGCGACGTCGTGTTGACGATCGACGACGTGCCGGTCGTGGAAGCGATGGCGTCACAACGCCCGTTCGTCAGCGCGTTGACGTGGGCATCGCGCGAACTGCTGACGCTGGATCTTCTGACCCGCCGACCGGTGGGTCAGTCGGCGACGCTTCGCGTGAGGCGGGAGGGCAGGGAGATCGATCTGACATTGCTCGCGACGCGGGAGCCTTCGCTGGAAGTGAGCCGGCCCGCCGCGCGACGGCTGTCGAAAACAGTCGGCTATCTGGACCTTTCGGCGATCGAGGATCTCTCGACGGTGGACCCGCTCCTGCGCGGCGCGAAGACGCTGATCGTCGACCTGCGCCGCTATCCGCGAGGCGCTGCATGGGACCTTGCCGCCCGCCTGCAGAAGCAGCCGGTCGCCAGGAGCCCGTTGAACTGGGAACCTCGGGCAGGCCTGGCCGAGGGGGCAGAGATCCCTCGGACGATCCTGAGGCGCGCTGCCGTGCACTGGCCTGCCCGGATGATCGCGCTCATCGGCGAGGAGACGCAAAGCCAGGGCAACTATTCGGTGCTGCTGCTCCAGTCGGTCACGACGGTCTGCACCGTCGGTGCGAAGACCTTCGGCACCTACGGCAACATCGCCGCCGTCTCACTGCCTGGAGGACTCGTCGCATCGTTCACGGCCAATGACGTGATGACCGCCGATGGTCGGCTCGCGCCGGCGGAAGGACTGACCCCGGACATCGACGTGGTCATCCAGGCGGAGGACTTTGCCGCTGGCCGGGACCCGGTACTGAGCGCCGCCATGTACGTGGCGGAGGCAGGTCGTCGTTGCGCAGCCCGTCGGGAGCCGCTGTTGAATACCACCCCAAGAGGGGATCTTGTCAGTCGCTGAAGTCTTCGGAAAGAATCTTCGGGATTGATTCGTCGATGGCAGAGGGACAGTCGATGGGGCGATTCTGTTCGGACGTTCGGAAGGCAATGAAGATTTGCCTCGGCGCGTTGTTCACGTGGGGAATGCTTGCGGCGGTCCCTCCTGCAGTGGCCGCCGACCGCGAACCGATTCGCCTGTGGCGGGTCACGCCGCACCCCGGGACAACCGTATTCATCCTGGGAATTTCGCATTTCGGCAGTCGTCTGGAGCAGGACGGTTATTTCCAGCGCACGGTGCTTCCCGCATTCGCCCAGTCGGATGTGCTGCATTTCGAAGGCGGCGAGCCGACGTTCGTCGACCAGCAGCGGCCCTGTCCGGAGCCCTTGAAAGGAACGGACGCCGCCGTGGTGACGCAGGCACGGGCCCTGTTGCAACGAGGTGCCGTGTCCTATTTCAGGACTGTGCTCGCGGATCTTCCCGGCGGCACTCCCAGCGAGGAGGTGCTTCGTGAGAATGCGGCGCTCTATGTGCGCGACGTCTCCGAGTTCGGCCTCGTGCTGATGCTGCGGCTGCAGTATCGATTCCTGGTGCAATCGTCTGTCGAGCGCTCGGGGGACTTGCTGCCGGCGCCGGTGATCCAACTGCTGCTGGCGCGTCGGCCCGATATCGACACCCGCCCAGCGGATGAGTCCGACGACCTTTGGGCGGCCTACTGTGGCAGCGAGACGCGCGCCGACATCCTGAGATGGCATGTCGACAACTTCGATCCCGAGCATCCGCCCGAACAGGCTACGTCCGCCATCGCCGAACGACAGATGGAAGAGGCCGCTCGCGGCATTTTTGTGGAAGGCCACACCGACCCGAATCTGTTGACGGACGTGTTTGTCTGTCCAAGAAATGAACGCTGGCTGCCACGCCTGTTGGGGCTCGACGACGGCAAGACGCACTTCGAGGCCCTGGGCGCCGCCCATCTCTTTCCCTATGAGGGCAGCTCCCGCCACTGCGACGGGTTGCTTCAGGACCTGCGACGCGCCGGCATGGAGGTCTCGCCCGTGCAGTGATTCGGGACGTCCACAGTGTCGACCGACCTCCCGCAGCGCGGCACCGGCCGCGGCCTCAGGGCGTCGCCGACACCGTCTTCACGCGCTCACCGACCTTCGGCAGCGCCTCGCCGCCGTAACGGCCGTTGAGCAGCTTCAGCTGCGCCTCGGTGATCACCGAGGTCTTCGCCATCTCGGCGAAGCCGCCCGCCGGGTAGGGTCGCAGTGCGACCTTCCATGGCTTGGCCAGCTTCCTGTCGTCGGCCGTCAGCGCGCGGAAGCTTTCTTCGGTCTGCGTCAGCGACGCGCGACGCGCCTGCAGCGTCTGACCGTCCTTGGCCGCGTAGACAAGCGCATACACCGCGCCCTTGGCGCTCGTGATCAGCGTGAGCTCGGCGTTGCCGCGCTGGCCCTGCGCGTTCTTGCGCACGCCGCTGAAGTGCGTGGCCTTGAGGCCGTTGATCGTCTTCGCGTCGGTCCGGCCCTGCTCCGCGCCCCAGCGGCGCAGGATGTCGTCGTGCACGGTCCCCGCCTTCTCCGGCACCGGTTGCAGGATCAGCGCCGCGTCGCGTTGAGGACTCATCACCGTCAGGGTCTCGCTGCCGTTCTGCAGCGTCCAGCCGGTGGGCGCCGTCAGCGCGATGTCCAGCGATGGATGGAGGAACTGCTGGCCCCGCACCAGGCCCTGCGACGGGCTGTCGCCGAAGACCATGCCGTCGATCGCCTGCAGGAAGGCCGCACGGTTCTCATCGACCGGCTGGCCGCCGGTCAGTTGCGCGGCCTCGTCGCGGATGCGCTGCAGGCGCTGCTCGTTGCTCGGGTGCGAGGCCAGCCAGCTGTTGCCGGTCTGCGGCAGCTTGCCCTGCGCCTTGGCCTGGTCGGCGGCGAACTGCTCCTGGTCCTTCAGCACCTGGATCACGTCGACCATGTGCTTCGGGTCGTAGCGGTTGCGCGAGAGGTACTCGGCGCCGAGCTGGTCGGCCTGCAGTTCCTGCTCGCGGCTGTAGGAGGCGACGTAGCCCGCCGCGGCGTTCTGCGAGACCTGACCCGCGATGTCGGTCGCGCCGCTGACGCCGCGCGATTCCAGCACCGCGCCCAGCACGGTCGCCGCCAGCACGCCGATGCCGGCGTTCTGCTGCCGCGTCGCGCGTTGCGCGCCGTGCCGCGCGGTGACGTGGCCGATCTCGTGTCCCATCACGCCGGCCAGGTCGGCCTCGTTCTCCATGTACGCGAGGATGCCCCGCGTCACGTACACATACCCGCCGGGCAGCGCGAAGGCGTTGACCTCCGGGCTGTCGAGCACGGTGAAATGCCACTCGAGTTCGGCCCGGTGCGACTGCGCCGCCAGCTTGTTGCCCAGCGCGGTCACGTAGGCCTGGAGCTTCGGGTCGTCGACGACCGAATATTCCTTCAGCACGTCCTGATGCGCCTGACGGCCGGTCGCGACTTCCTGCTGCGGACTCATCGCGCTGCGCTCGGTGCGACCGGTGACCGGATTGACGACGTTGGTGCCGCAGCCGGCGATCGTCAGCAAGACGGCGGTGGCGAGCACCGCGAACGGGAAGTGGCGCTTCATCGGATCATCGGTCTCCGTTCATCGTCAATCGGCCTGCGAACGCAGCGTCCACAGCGTCAGCACGCCTTCCGGCACTTCGCGGCTGAGCGCGTCGCGCCAGTGCAGGTCGGTGAGCTTTTCCTGGTCTTCGGCGCTGAGCTGGCTTTCGTCGCCGCCCAGCAGCGCGATCGGGGCCAGCGCGGCGGCCGTCTTGACGTGGTCGAACAGCGGCGTCCAGGCCTCGCCGTCCTGGTCGACGCCGATCATGAAGCCGGTGCACCAGTCCTCGGCGTCCACCAGCTGCTGCTCGCCTTCCTCGGCGACGCTGAAGATCGGCTCCCATTCGTCCTGCTTGGAGGTCCACTGCACCGACAGGCTGTGCACGTGGCGCAGCAGCAGCAGGGCGATCTTCTTGCGCTGCTTGCCGCTGGGGAACGGGTCGCCGCCGCCCCACACCGGGCTCATCCATTCGGCGCCGGGCTTGCCGCTCAGCGGCAGCGGGCTCAGCAGCTGCGCGCTGAGGTAGCCGTCCAGCGCCTCGATGTTCATCGCTGCGTCGTTGTCCAGCTCGGACAGGAAGTCGTCCAGGTCCGACAGCTCGTCGTCGGTCAGCGGGGTGTAGAGGGCCTTGTCGGGCTGGTACTGCGGAAAGTCCATGTCGGATCCTGGAGGGTCGGGGCGATGTTCGGTGGATTCGGTGAGGTCAGCCGTGGCGGCCGTGACGGCTCTTGGGCTTGCGGCCGTCCATGTCGGTCAGCTGCGTCTTGAGCAGCGCCATCAGCACGCGGGCGTTGGCCTCGGTCATGACGAGCAGCGTGCTGGGCTCGATCCCGTCGACCGGCTCGCGTTCCTTGACCAGGGCATCCAGCTTGAAGGTCACCAGGCCGCTGGTGGAGGAGTTCGAGGCGCCCTTGAGCTTCTGGACTTCGATGTGATGCGTCTTCATGGCCGTCATTCTCGGCGATGACGCAGGCGCTGGATACCGGTCACCACCGCCACGACGACGATGCCGGCCAGGATGCCGGCGATGGCGTCGCCCAGCACCTCGACGACCGTGCGGACGAAGCCGGTGACGCCCATCGCCTCGACGACGTGCTGGATCGCGTGGTGCAGGAAGGGCGCGCCGTGCGTCAGGATGCCGCCGCCGACCAGGAACATCGCCGCCGTGCCCGCCACGGACAGGGCCTTCATCAGCCACGGCGCCAGCCACAGCAGGCCGCGGCCCAGCGCCTGCTGCCAGGCGGCCGCCTTGCGGCTCAGCCAGAGGCCGGCGTCGTCCAGCTTGACGATGCCGGCGACCAGGCCGTACACGCCGATCGTCATCACGATGGCGATGCCGGACAGCACCAGCAGCCGGGTCGTGAAGGACGCGTCCGCCACGGTCCCCAGCGTGATCGCGATGATCTCGGCCGACAGGATGAAGTCGGTGCGGATCGCGCCCTTGACCTTGTCGCGCTCCAGCGCGGCGAGGTCGACGGCCGGGTTCTTGACGGCCTCGGACAGCGCAGCCTCGTGGGCGTCGTCCTCGGCGGTGTGCAGCCACTTGTGGGCGAGCTTCTCGACGCCCTCGAAGCAGAGGTAGGCGCCGCCGACCATCAGCAGCGGCGTGACCAGCCAGGGCGCCCAGGCGCTGATCGCCAGCGCGGCCGGGACCAGGATGGCCTTGTTGACCATCGAGCCCTTGAAGACGCCCCAGACCACCGGCAGTTCGCGGTCGGCGCTGACGCCGGTGACCTGCTGGGCGTTGAGCGCCAGGTCGTCGCCCAGGACGCCGGACGTCTTCTTGGCGGCCATCTTGGAGAGCAGGGCCACGTCGTCCAGGACCGTGGTGATGTCGTCGAGCAGTGCGAGCAGGCTGGAGGCCATGGCGGAAGGATCCCGTTCCCTGAAAGTGATGATTTGTGCGAAGCCCGCCTTTGTACCGCAAGCCGTCCGGCTTTCGAGCCGCGAAGGGCGGTTTCTCGGCCTCGGCCGCGCCGCGTCGCCGTCACGGGATTGCCGCCGGTGGCACACTCCGGCGTCATGAAACGCCGCACCGCCTCCTTGCTGTTCGCCGCCGCGCTCGCCGCGGTGTCCGTGACCTCGGTCCACGCCGCCGATGCCGCCTCGGGACCCGGTCCCTACGACGAGCAGGCCGACGCCCGCGCCGACATCAACAATGCCGTCGCCCGTGCCGCCAAGGACGGCAAGCAGGTGCTGGTGGTCTACGGCGCCAACTGGTGCAAGGACTGCCTGGCGCTGAACAAGGGCTTTGGCGACGGCCACCTCGGCACCGCCGTCGACAAGCGCTTCGTGACGGTCAAGGTCAACGTCGGCCGCTTCGACAAGAACGTGGACGTCGCCAACCAGATGGGTGTCACGCTGAAGAAGGGCATCCCGACCGTCGCGGTGATCGGCACCGACGGCCAGGTCCTGGGCACGACCAAGGGCGGCGAACTCGCCGACGCCCGCAACATGGGCGAAGACGCCGTGTTGAAGGTGCTGGAGTCGCTCGGCAAGAGCTGAGCCGGAACTCCCGGATCCATGCATAGGCAGGGATTCCGGGTTCCAGGTTTTGCTGTTGAGTCCTGACCCCCGATAGTGCTCCGGCTATCGCCGCGGTCGCGCCGGCGGACCCTTCCGCACTGCAGCATGCCCGCAGGCCCCGCGATCAGGGGTCAAGTCTTGCGTCCCGGCCCGAATACGGCGCCGGGCGCTTGTCTTTTGTGCGGCCATCGCCTATTTGTTGGGCATGGCCAGGCCCCTTCGCATCGAATTTCCCGGCGCCGTCTACCACGTGGCGACGCGCGGCGACGCGCATGTCTTCACCGACGACGAGGATCGCCAGGCGATGCTCGGCCTGATCCAGCAGGCGGCGGAGCGTTTCGACGCCCAGGTGCTCGCCTACGGGCTGGGCCGCGAACACTACGAACTGCTGCTGTTCACGCGGCAGGCGAACCTCTCCCGATTGATGCGCCATCTGAACGGCGTGTACACCCAGGCGCACAACCGGCGGCATGGGCAGATCGGGCATGTCTTCCAGGGGCGTTTCAAGGCGGTGCTGGTGGATCGCGAGCATCTGCTGCTCGATGCCTGCCGCTATGTGGAACTGATCGGGCGGCGCGCCGGGCTGGCGTCGTCGCCGACGACTTGGCGCTGGAGCAGCCTGCAGGCGCATGCCGGGCTGGTGACGGCGCCCGAATGGCTGGAGGTCGACGGCCTGTGGACCAACGTGCTGGGCCGCGTGCCGCAGAACGCGGCGGATCGCCGCAAGGCGGCGCAGCGGTATCAGGCGATCGTGGAGGCCGAGCCGGATCTGGACATCTGGAGCCAGTTGCGGCATCAGATCTTCCTGGGCGATGCGGCGTTTGTGCAGCGAACCGTCCGGCTGAGCGAACACCCGCCCCGCACGCCGCGGCCACGCCGTTGGGGGGATTGGCTCAAGTCCAGCGGCAGCCGGGAAGAGGCGCTGTATCGCGCGCATACCGAAGGCGGTCAATCGATGACCGAACTCGCGCGCGAATTGGGACTGTCTGTCTCCCGCGTAAGCCGCCTCATAGCCGGCCACGAACGGCAGCGCTGAAAGGCAGCCACTCGTCGTTGCAAATGCTCGCCGTAGCGCTGCTACGGCTCCGCTTTGCGCCTAGATTGGCAGCCTTTCAACGCTGCCGTGGCGTCAGTGCAAGGCTCTTGCCGGCGCTGCAGGGCATGCTGCCACCGACTCATCCGACTCGGCCGCCTCGTTCCAGGCGGCTGTCGTCATGTCGCGAGCGGCGCTCAGCTGATGACAGAGTTCGGCGACACCCAGGCCGTCGGCCTGGCCTTCCGGCATCGGCAGGGCCGACACCTCGGCCGGCAGATCCGCCAGCGCACCCAGCAACTGGAACAGCAGTTCCAGATCCGGTTCGGCGTCCGGCGCCCGCTGTTGGCGAGCCAGTCCCAGGCTGCGGCACAGGTAGAAGCAGGCTTCCGCGGCCTGATCCGACATCGCATGCGACATCGCCAGCTGTTCCAGCGACTCGGCCCGGGCCGCCTGGGCGGCCGGATCGTCCGAGCGGTCCGCCAACGCGTCCAGCGCGGCGGACGCCGGGGGACGGCGCGCACGTCGTCGTCCTGGGGCAGCAGCGGGGATGCAGTCTTGGAGTTCGCCATAAGGATTCAGCTGGGGAACAGCGGTTCAGCCAATCAACGACACAGATCCTAGGTAGCTACCGGCAAACGCGCCTCCCACGGCTCGGGGGGAACGCTCTTCAGTTCGACGCCGAAGCGCCGATACCCGGGAACTTGTCACACTTCGTGACACGAACAAGCCGAGCTTACGGCGTTTCATCGCTGATTTGGGTGAATCACTTCGCCTTCTTGGGGCGGCTCCAGCCCGAAATCACGGTTTGTCGGCCCCGCGCCACAGCCAGGCCGCCGGGCTCGACGTCCTTGGTGATGGTCGATCCGCCGCCGATGGTGGCGCCGTCGCCCAGCGTGACCGGCGCGACCAGCACGCAGTTGGAGCCGACGTGCACGTCGGCGCCGATCGTCGTGCGGTGCTTGTTGGCGCCGTCGTAGTTGGCCGTGATGCTGCCGGCGCCGTAGTTGACGCGCTCGCCGACGGTCGCGTCGCCGAGGTAGGCCAGGTGGTTGGCCTTGGCGCCCTTGGCCAGCGTCGAGTTCTTCACCTCGACGAAGTTGCCGATGTGGACCTCGGCGCCCAGTTGCGCACCGGGGCGCAGTCGCGCGAACGGGCCGATCAGCGCGCCCTCGCCGATGCTGGCGCCGGCGGCCTCGCCGTCGATGTGGGTGAATTCGTGGATGCGGGCGTTGGCGGCGATCGTCGCGTTGCGGATCACGCAGTTGGCGCCGACACGCACGCCGTCGCCCAGCGTCACCTGGCCTTCGAAGACGCAGTTGACGTCGATCTCGACGTCCTTGCCGCAGCTCAGCGTGCCGCGCAGGTCGAAGCGCGACGGGTCGGCGAGACGGACACCGGCCGTCATCAGCGCCTCGGCCTGGACGAGCTGGAAGCGACGCTCCAGCTGCGCCAGCTGCGACGGGCTGTTCACGCCCAGCACTTCGGTCTCGTCGCGGGTCTTCACGCCGACGACGGCCACGCCCTCGGCCACGGCCATCGCGACGATGTCGGTCAGGTAGTACTCGCCCTGGGCGTTGTTGTTGTCCAGCTGGCCGACCCAGCGCTTCAGCGCCTCGGTCGGCGCGGCCATGATGCCGGTGTAGCACTCGCGGATACCGCGCTGCGCCTCGCTGGCATCCTTGTGTTCGACGATCGCCTTGACCAGCTCGCCCTCGCGGACGATGCGGCCGTAGCCGGTCGGGTCGGCGTATTCGATGGTCAGCAGCACGAGCTTGTCGCCGCCGCAGGCCTCGACCAGCGCGCGCGTGGTCGCGGTGCTGATCAGCGGCGTGTCGCCGCTCAGGATCAGCGTGGTGCCGCCGGCGACCAGCGCCGGGACCGTCTGCTGGATCGCGTGGCCGGTGCCGAGCTGCGGTTCCTGGCGCACGAAGCGCAGGCCCTCGCCGCCGACGGCCGCCTCGACCTGGTCCGCCCCGTGGCCGGTGATCACGATGCGGGCCTGCGCGTCCAGCGCGGCGGTGTTGCCGAGCACGTGCTGGAGCAACGCGCGGCCGGCCAGCTTGTGCAGCACCTTGGGCAGGCCGGACTTCATGCGGGTGCCCTTGCCCGCGGCCATGACGACGATGTTCAGCGACATAAGAAGAATCGCGGTTCCCTGGTGGAGAGACCACGATTATCGGGGTCGCCCGCGATGCGTTTCATGGCATCACGGTGACCGGTTGTCGCCACTTGTGGGTGCCGCCCGGCGCCCGCGGGCGGAGGCCGGCCTACTTCGCCGGCGTCAACTGCACGCTCACCCGGTGCGGTTCGGGCCGCGTCTGCGGGAAGTCGGTCAGCGAGGCCTCGAAGAGCGCGCCGAAAAGCTCCTTGCCGCCCTCGGTGAGGCCGTCGTTGGAGGCGCGCGCCTCGTACAGCGGCTCGTTGGTCTTGCGGTCGCGCAGCAGCATGGCGACCTCGCGGTCGTAGCGGCGCTCCATCATCGGATCCATCGGGTACGAGTAGCCCCAGCGGCTGTAGTACGGCCGCCAGGCCGGGCCGTAGCGCCAGCCCCAGTAGCTGCCGTTCCAGCGCCACCACAGCGGGTCGTCCCATGGCGCGGGGCCGGAGCGGCTGACGCGCGCGCCCAGCGACACGACGACGTCGGCCGACTTCGGGTCGGCGGACTCGGTGAAGCCCGCCTTCAGCAGCGCGCCGCGGGCGGCGTCCTCGAGCGCGGCCTGGTTGGCCTCGTTGCGCTGCTGGGACGGCAGCCGCTCGAAGGCGAAGGTGCCGGGCTGGCGACCCGCCGGCCAGCTGCCGAAGGTCTGGGCGTCGGCAGTGACGGTATTGAGGGCCGCGCAGCCGGTGAGCGACAGCGCGGCTGCCGCGCCCAGGCTCAGCAGGGCGACTCGACGATTCAAGGTGAACATGGAGACCTCCAGTCGGATACCGCGACGGACCGTCGACCCGGGCAGTTGCCGCGCCCGGCGACGCCCCGCCGACGCCGAGGTGCGGCGTGACAGTGCAACGATTGTGGCCCCAGCCGGTTGACCCGCGCGTGCGGAGCGCGTGAGGGTGCGGTAAGCGGCGGGTTTCTCTTCGTTGGAAAGCGCGAAGCCCGGCGCGGGGCCGGGCTTCTGCGAGGGGAAGAGGGCGTGCGGAGCCGCGGCGTCAGTCCTCGGCGGCCGAGTAGGCCTCGCCCGCGTCGTCGACGGGGGCCGGGACTTGCCCCTTGGCGCCTGGACGGACGAAGTTGACGACGCCGGTGGCCGGCGCCGGGGTGCCGCACTGCTCGTCCTCGTCGAAGGCGATGTCGCCGTCGGCGACCGGGGCGCCGGTGGCCTTGATGGTCTGGAACGGGAACAGCTCGCGGTCCATCATGTGCGAGGTCACGATGTTGCCCATCGCGGTGAACATGTTGTCCACGCGGCCCGGGAAGCGCTTGTCCCAGTCCTGCAGCATCGCCTTGACGGTGGCACGCTGCAGGTTCGGCTGGCTGCCGCAGAGGTTGCACGGAATGATCGGGAACTCGCGATGCTCGGCCCAGCGCTCCAGGTCCGATTCCTTCACGTAGGCCAGCGGCCGGATGACGACGTTCTTGCCGTCGTCGCTGACCAGCTTGGCGGGCATGCCCTTCATGCGGCTGCCGAAGAACATGTTCAGCATCAGCGTGGTGACGATGTCGTCGCGGTGATGGCCCAGCGCGATCTTGGTCGCACCCAGCTCGCCCGCCACGCGGTAGAGGATGCCGCGGCGCAGGCGCGAGCACAGCGAGCAGGTCGTCTTGCCCTCGGGCACCAGGCGCTTGACGATGGAATAGGTGTCCTGCTCCTCGATGTGGAAGTCGACGCCGCGCGACTTCAGGTAGGCGGGCAGGATGTCCTCGGGGAAGCCGGGCTGCTTCTGGTCGAGGTTCACGGCCACGATGCTGAACTTGATCGGCGCGCGGTCGCGCAGGTTGATCAGGATGTCCAGCAGCGAGTAGCTGTCCTTGCCGCCGGACACGCAGACCATGACCTTGTCGCCGTCCTCGATCATGTTGAAGTCGCCGATCGCCTGGCCGACCTGGCGGTGCAGGCGCTTCGAGAGCTTGTTCATCTCGTGCGCATGCTTCTTGGCGGCCGCATCCGCGGCGGCCAGGTCGATGCCGTCAATGGTGGTGGTCGAGTCGGTCATGTTCGGTCCTCAATGTGTTCGTCAAGCAGGGCCCGCGGAACCGGCTCTGCCGGGCCGCCGGGCCCGCCCCCTCGAGGGGCGCGCGTCAGCGCGTAGGGGGTGGGGCTACCAGGTGCCGCATTCGGCAGAGATGGCGACTTGGCAGTCGGGGAAGATTTCGAGCTTGGTCACCTTGATGCGCACGCCCACCACGCCGGGCAGCTTCATCAGCCGGACGCAGAGCTTGCCCAGCAGGGCCTCGAGCAGGTCGGTGTGTTCCGCGGTGCACTCGTCGATGATGATGGTGCGCACGCGGCGGTAGTCGAGCACGTGGCCGATGTCGGCATCGCGCGAGACGATGGTCTGCGCGCCGAGGTTGATCTCGGCGTCGACCAGGATGGGCTGCGGGCCCTCGCGCTCGAAGTCGAGCACGCCGAGGTTGGCGCCGAAGCGCAGCCCGTTGATGTGGATGACCTGGCGGTTGTTGCGGCGCAGCGCCGGGGGCGGTTGCGACTCGCGCAGCGGACGCAGGAAGGATTCGATCTGCTTGGCCGCGACGACGCCGTCGCCCAGCGCCGTCTGCACGCAGGGATGCTGGCGGCCGCTGGCGTCGCCGGCGACGAACAGGCCCAGCACGCCGAAGCGCGGCTCGTCGCGGAAGGGCTGCGACGGCGCGGTGACGCCGGCGCGCTGCAGCGCATCGGCGACCAGCAGCCAGGCGGACGGCGCGGGCTCGTAGCCGAGCAGCACGGCGACGTGGTCGAAGCGCTCCTCGCCGTAGGCCTTGGATGTCACGGTCACGCCGTCGGGCGACGCGGCCACCGCGGTCGGCAGCGCCTGGGCAGGCCGGCGGCGCAGGCCGCTCACGCCGTCGAGCTGCTGGATCAGGTGGCTCTGCGCGCGCCATTCGGAGCGCGACCACAGCGTGACCGCATGACCGCGGCCGGCCAGGTACAGCGCGTTCTCGATGGCGTTGTCGCCGCCGCCGAGCAGCAGCACCTTGCCGGGCGGCAGGCGGTCACGGGCGGCGGTCAGCTCGATGGCGTCGAGCACGCGGTCGTGGCGGTCCCGCTCGGGGTAAAGCGGCGCGGGATGGCGCGGCGTCAGTCCGGTGGCGAGCAGCAGCGAGCGGGCGCGCAGCGGGCGCAGGTTGCCGGTCGCGGCGGGTTCGGGCGTGTCGCCGGCCTGCGCCGCGAAGGCCGGGCCGCCGTCGAGGTAGAGCGTCCAACCCTGTTCGGCCTGCCAGTCGAGCGTGTTGACCGTCTGGCCGAGCGCGGTGTGGACGCCCGGTTGGGCCGCGGCGTGGCGCGCGTACCGCTCGCCCAGCGCCGCCAGCGAGTCGCCGGGCGCGCCGAGCAGCCAGTCCTGCCGGTAGTCGAGCGGCCGCAGGCTGTCGCACAGGCGGGGCGCGCGCTCGATCAACGCCACGCTCAGACCCAGCTGCGTGAGCCAGCTCGCGGCGCTGCAACCCGCCGGGCCGCCGCCGATGATGGCGGCATCCACCGTCATGGGCAGGGGGCGCGGAGAGACCTCCGGAACAGGAGCGGCCAGGGCGTCGGGCATGGGAGGGCAAACGGCAGGGGCGAGCAGGGGCGGGCGGAAAGGCGGGCGCAACCCCCGATTATCCCCAATCGTTTCGGCAGGCGCGCGACGGCGGCCAGGAAAACCCCGAGGGATCTTCCGCGCCAGAGGGGCGGGCGACAGGGGCGGGGCTCCTCATAATCGCCGGCTGGAGGGCGCCTGGTGACCGCGCCCGTGACGGGGCGCCTCGACGACCCGCTTGAATCCGAGGGAAAGAGCATGAGCCTGGTTGGAATGTGGCGCATCGGCCTGACGGCCGTGACGCTGGGAGCGATGCTGGCCGCAGGCGGCGCGCTGGCGGGGACGGGAGAGGCGGATGCGGCGTCGGCACCGCTGCCGATCGCCGAATACGTCAAGCCGGCGCAGTACAGCAACGCGCTGCTGTCGCCGGACGGCAAGCTGCTGGCGGTGCTGGCGCCGGTGGGCGGCAAGCGCAATCTGGTGGTCCTGGACGCGGCGACGCTGAAGGTCCAGCAGCACTCCAGCTTCACCGAGCTGGACGTGACCTGGTTCGACTGGGCCAGTCCGGAGTGGCTGGTGTTCTCCATGGGACGACTGGGCTCGCCGACGGGCCCGGATTCCGGCGACGGCGGGGGGCTGTTCGCGGTCCGCGCCGACGGCAGCAGGACACGCACCCTCGCGAGCACCGTGCGCGAGCAGGTCGGCGCGGGGCAGCTGCACATCCGGTCCATGAGCTACGCGGGCCGCGGCAAGGGCAAGAACGAGATCGTCGTCCACGCCAACCTGCGCGATGCCGGGTCGCCGGACATGTATCGCATCAACCTGGAGACGAACGAGCGCGTGCTGCTCACGGAGCGTCATCCGGGACGGGTGCGTCAATGGGTGACGGACCAGGAGAATTTGCCGCGCCTGGCCGTGATGGACGACAAGGCGGACGAGGAACTGCCGGAGAACCGGCGCGTGGTCCGCGTGATGCTGCGCGACACGATGGAAGGGGAATGGCGCGAGATCGCGAAGTTCACCGCGGAGACCCGCTATCGCTGGACGCCGCTCAAGTTCGCGGAGAACAACCGGGATCTGATCGTGTCGTACCACGGCGGTCGGGATACCTCGGCCCTGTACCGGTTCGATGTGGCGAAGGGCGAGATGGCCGAGGTGCTGGCGGCACACCCGCGCTACGACCTCGGGCTGACCGGTGACGGCGGCGCGGGTGCCCACCTGATCGGGATCGACGGCAAGGTGGCCGGAGTGCGGTTCGAGGACGAGTTCGTCCAGACCGCCTACTTCGACGACAGGCTGGCGCGCCGGCAGGTGATGCTCGAGAAGTCGTTCCCGGGCCGGACCGTGCGGGTGCAGGATACGAATTCGGGGCTGGCGCTCGTCAGCGTCTCCAGCGACCGCGCACCGGTCGTCTACTACCTGTACGACGAGGAGCGCAAGTCGTTGCGGGAGCTGCTGCGGTCGTCCGACGTGCTGGACGAGCGGCACCTGGTGGCGATGCGGCCGTTCCTGCTGAAGACCCGCGACGGGCTGGAGATCCCTTCCTACTACTTCCTGCCTGCCACTTACCGGCCCGGCCAGAAGCTGCCCGTGGTCGTGCACATCCATGGCGGGCCGTTCGCCAGGGCCGACACCTGGGGCTTCATGGGGGGCTTCGGCGTGATGGAGGCCCAGGCGCTGGCCTCGCGCGGGTACGCGGTGGTGCTGCCCAACTTCCGCATCACCCCCGGATTCGGCACCAGGATCTATCGCGCCGGCTTCGGCGAATACGGACGCAAGATGTCGGAGGACCATGAGGACGCGGCCACCTGGGCGGTGGCGCAAGGCTTCGCGGATCCGAAGCGCATCTGCATCAGCGGCGCCAGCTACGGCGGCGCGGCCGCCCTGTGGGCGACGATCAAGTCGCCGGACGTCTTCGCCTGTGCCGTGGCGGGGATGGCGCCGAGCGATCCCCGCGTCCAGAACACGTCGACGCAGACCGACTACGCCTACAACAAGGGGGCGGTCGCGCATTGGAAGCGGGTGCTGGGCGTCAAGGGCGACGACTGGAGCGTCGCCGACGAGGTGGCGCCCGCCCGCCATGCCGACCGCTCGCGCCTGCCGCTGTTCATCTATGCCGGCATGGACGACTACCGCGTGCCCATCGAGCAGACTCGGCTGATGGTCGACGCGCTCAAGAAGGCGGGGAAGCCGCCCGAGGTCGTCATGATCAAGCTCGGCGAGGGTCACGGCTACGGCAAGCTCGAGAACAAGGTCGAGCTCTACACCGAGATGCTCAAGTTCCTCGAACGTCACATCGGGGTGGGGCCGACCCCCGGGACGGATCGTCCGGCCTCGGCGACCGCCGACGTCCCGGCGAGCCACGGCGCGCAGTAGGCCGGCGGGCGACGGGCGCCCGCTTCGTCACCGGGCGGTGGATCGCGGTGCCGGGCGGGAGCCACCGGTGACGCCCGGCTTGCCGTCGCACGGGCTGCCTCTCAGAAGCATTCGTCCAGCAGCAGGTGGAACTCGAGCCTGCGGGCGTCCGGGTTCGCGAGGCCGTAGGCACTGAACAGCGTGTCGCGCAGCGCCGGATCGAATTCGTCGAGGCAGTTCGCGAGGATCGCGAGGTCGCGGTGGCGATCTGCGATGCCGGCGCGGCCGAGGTCGATCACGCCGACGACCTCGTCGCCGCTGCTCAGGAGGATGTTGTCGAGCGAGAAGTCGCCGTGGCTCACGACCCGATCTTCCGCGAGCGGAAGCATCGCGCCGAGTGCCTCCCACACCCGTTGCGGCGTCCATCCTTGGCGCGCATCGTCGAAGTCGTCGGCATCGATCAGTCCGGCTTCGAGGCGCCGCCGGGCGAGATCGAGTTGCAGGCGATGGTCCGCATTGAACGGACAGGATGCGATGGGCTGCGCATGAAGGTCGCGAAGCAGGCGACCGAGGGACGTCACGATCGCCGGGGCGCGAGCCGGATCGTCGGCCAGCCACTCGTAGGCGGTGCGGCCGGGCAAGGCGCGGGTCAGCAACCACGCGGCACCGTCCGACCACTCGAAGTGCTCGATGCGCGGCACCGGCCAGCGGTCGGCGAACCACTGCAGGCGGGAGAACTCGTCGGCGATGACCGTCGCCGCGTCACCGTCGCCGTGCTTGAGGTACAGCGCCGGTCCCTCCGTCCGATGCAGTCGATGGACCTGCGCGCCGGCCTCGCCGACGAGGTTGCGGTGCCAGGCGTGGCCGGCGAGTCTCGATGCGAGGGCCGGAGGCAGCTCGGGCGCGTGCGTGGGAACTTCCCTGGGAGCGTCGGACTCGTCGCGGTCGGTCATGAAGCGGGATGAGGCGATGAAGACCGGTCGAGTATCGACGGCGGACAATCGCCGCCCATGACGCCTGAAGCTGCTTCCCTGCGCCGACGTCCGTCGGCGCGACTGCTGGTCCTCGATCCCGACTTGAACCTGCTGCTGTTCCGCTTCGTCCACAAGGACGGACCGATGGCGGGCGCGGATTTCTGGGCGACGCCCGGCGGCGGCGTCGAGCCGGATGAATCCTTCGCCGAAGCCGCGATCCGCGAACTGCGGGAGGAGACGGGGATCGTCGTCTCCGACGTCGGCGAGTCGATCGCGAGGCGCGACTTCGAGCTCCTGCTGCCCGACGGCGAACGGGTGTGGGCGCAGGAACGGTTCTTCGTCGTGCGCGCCGCCGACCGTGCATTGACGCGCGATGCCTGGACGGCCCTGGAACGTCAGGTCATGGCCGACCATCGCTGGTGGTCGGCCGCCGAGTTGGCGGCAACGACGGCCACGGTGTGGCCGGAGGATCTGCCCGGCATGCTGCGCACGGCTGGGTATTGGTAGGCCAGGTGGACGGGGAACGCAGTCTGCGGAGAACGGATCGATGGCTCAATTGCTGCATGAAGTGTGGGAAGTGCCGGATGAGCAGGGGCAGTGGTTGCCGAGCTTGCAGTTGGCCGGCCCCGACGGCGATGCGGCCCGGACCCGGCGCGGCCCGGGTGCACGGCTCGTGACCACGCTGCGGGCCGGCAGCCATTTCGAGGCCATGACCCGGTACTACGCGCTGCAGGAGTGGGGCGCCTACACGACGCATCACGCCCAGGACTACTGGCCCTATCCCGACGAGTGGGCGCTACGGCAGGGCCAATCGCCCGTGTCGGTCACTCACCTGAAAGTGCGCTGGCATCACTGGGACAGTCGTGATCCCGTGCTGCTGTACTGCGAGCTGGACGTTGAACGCCACGAGGTCCGCAAGGTCCACGTGTACGCCGATGGTCGGATGGCCTATGCGCAGGAGGGCGAGGAATTCGACGACTGTGAACTGGGCGCAGTGGAGACGCCGTCCGCCGCCGAGATCGATGCGGATCCTGAGTTCGAGGTGCTCGGATTCGATGCGCTCGAGTTTGAGCGTGCGTGGTCGGCCGCAGTGGCCGGGCAGCGTTGGCCGGCTTGACGGCGCTCCTGCTCGCTGCCGCATCGCCCGAAAGTGCAATGCCAGGCTTACCCGGCGGAAGGTAGACGGTCGAGGCGCTTGAACCGACAGTGCCTCCACGCCAGAGATCGCCTTCGATGCCAACGCTCTTCGTCCTGCTTCCACTCGACGCGTCTCTCTGAGCGCGTCGTTCCGGCCGCACCGGATCCGTCTATCCCGAATTCGAAGACCCGGCCGGGAACAGGCCTTGTGCAGCCTTCGAGGAACAGGCGCAAAGTTCGACGCGCTGTGATGCAACCCGCCGGGATTTCGACACCGTCACCCCCGGCCATCAGGATTGAAAGGGAGCCACGACATGGACTTGCAGTTGAATGGAAAGCTCGCACTCGTGAGCGGCAGCACCGCCGGCATCGGCTACGCCATTGCCAGCACCCTGGCGCGGGAAGGCGCACGCGTCATCGTCAATGGACGGACGCAGGCGGCCGTCGACGAGGCCATCGAGCGCATCCGCGCGGAGACGGGCGCGACGGCCGAGGGGTTCGCCGGCGACCTGAGCCTGGCCGAGCCGGCGGAGGCGGTGGTGCGCCGGTTCGCGGGCATCGAGATCCTCGTCAACAACCTCGGCATCTTCGAGCCCAAGCCCTTCGAGGACATCCCCGACGAGGACTGGCGCCGCTTCTTCGAGGTCAACGTCCTGAGCGGCGTCCGCCTGGCCCGGCTCGTGCTGCCGCAGATGCGGCGCGCCAACTGGGGCCGCATCATCTTCATCTCCAGCGAGAGCGCGATCCAGATCCCGCCCGAGATGGTCCATTACGGAGTGACGAAGACCGCGCAGATCGCCGTGTCCCGGGGGTTGGCGGAGTCGGTCGCGGGCACCGGCATCACGGTGAACAGCGTGCTGCCGGGACCGACGAAGTCGCGCGGCGTCGGCGACTTCGTCGAGAGCCTGGCCGCGGCCAACGCGAAGAGCTTCGAACAGGTCGAAGCCGAATTCTTCGAGCATGTGCGTCCCACCTCGCTCATCAAGCGCTTCGCCGCGCCGCAGGAGACCGCGAACCTCGTCGCCTACGTGGCGAGTCCGCTCGCGTCGGCCACGACGGGGGCGGCGCTCCGGGTGGACGGCGGCGTCGTCAAGAGTGCGTTCTGACGCGAAGGGGCGAGTCGTCGGGGCGAGGTGGCGCTACTGCCGCTACTGCCCCGGCGCGCGGCACTCGAAATGCAGCATGTCTTCCCACGCTTCATCGAGCTGGAAGCTGCGCGTCGAGCGGCCGAACTCGGTGAAGCCGTTGCGTTGCAGGACCTTGATCGAGCCGGCGTTCCCGGCCCGCGCCTTGGCCTCGATGCGGATCAGGCCCAGCTCGCCGAACGCTTTCTCCAACACGAGGCGCACCGCTGCCTTCGCATGGCCCTTGCCGTTCTCGTGCTCGGCGATGCGATAACCGAGCTCGCACGAGTGGTAGTGCTTGCGCTTGATCTGGCTCAGGTTGATGCGGCCGACCAGCGCACCCGCGATGCCGCGGATCAGGAACTGGTGACCGGTGCCCGCCTCGGCCTCGCGGCGTGCGGTCGCGATGGCGGCTTCGACGCCGCCGTCGGCGTAGTACGACGGGGGCCTCGCGTTGATGTGGGCTTCGAAGAACGCGCGGTTGTCGAATTCGAAGCGCCGCAGATCGGCGAGGTCGCGCTCGGAGACGGGATGGAGGCTCAGCATGGGCGCCGAGCATAGCGGCGTCGCGCCCGGCGATGCCGACGCGCGGACCGCCTGCCCGATCGACTCAGGGCTGCACGCGCTTCGGACGCTTCAGACGCGTCCACACGCGCCACCCCAGCAGCACCGCCAGGATGGTCCCGTACACGATCGGCTCGGCGAAGTTGTTCTTCCCCGCGCGCATCCAGATGAAGTGCATCAGTCCGACGATGGAGATCAGGTAGACGAGCTTGTGCAGCAGTTGCCAGCGTGCCGCGCCCAGCGCCTTGATCGCGCGGTTGAACGAGGTCGCCGCCAGCGGCACCAGCAGCAGCCAGGCCACGAAGCCCATCAGGATGAACGGCCGCTTGGCGATGTCGCGCAGGATGTCGCTCAGGTCCAGGCTCTTGTCCAGCCAGCCGTAGGCCAGCAGGTGCAGGCTCGCGTAGAAGAAGGCGAACAGCCCCAGCATCCGCCGGAAGCGCGCGAGGGCCGGCTGGTTCGTCCAGGTGCGCACCGGCGTCACTGCCAGCGTGATCCACAGGAAACGCAGCGTCCAGTCGCCCAGGCCGCGGATCAGCGTCTCCGCCGGATTCGCGCCGAGCAGATCCGGCTGCGCGATCGCGCCGAAGAGGTACCAGCCCAGCGGCAGCAGGCACAGCAGGAACAGCACGACCTTCGCCGCCGGATGCAGCAGCGGATGGCGCTTCGCGGGCGGGCGTCGAGGCGTGGGCGGGGCTGGCTGCGACCGGGATGGCGCGGCGGGCGAGGCACTCATGGCGGGATCCCTGGCGGCGTCAGAAGTTCTTCTTCAGGTCCATGCCGGCATACAGCTGCCCGACCTGCGCCTCGTAGCCGTTGAACATCAAGGTCGGGCGGCGCTTGGCGAAGAGGCCGTCCTCGCCGATGCGGCGCTCGGAGGCCTGGCTCCAGCGCGGGTGGTCGACCTGCGGGTTCACGTTGGAGAAGAAGCCGTACTCCTGCTGCGCCGCCTTGGTCCAGCTGCTCACCGGCTGCTTCTCGACGAAGCGGATCTTGACGATGGACTTGGCCGACTTGAAGCCGTACTTCCACGGCACCACCAGACGCAGCGGCGCGCCGTTCTGGTTCGGCAGCACCTCGCCGTACAGGCCGAAGGCCATCAGCGTCAGCGGGTGCATCGCCTCGTCCAGGCGCAGGCCTTCGACATAGGGCCAGTCCAGCACGCCCGAGCGCACGCCCGGCATCTGCGCCTTGTCGGCCAGCGTCGTGAACTCGACGTACTTGGCCTTGGACGTCGGCTCCGCCTTCTTCAGCAGCTCGGCCAGCGAGTAGCCCACCCAGGGCACCACCATCGACCAGCCCTCGACGCAGCGCAGTCGGTAGACGCGTTCTTCCATGGGCGCGACCTTCAGCAGGTCGTCGAGGCCGAAGCGGCCCGGCTTGGCGCATTCACCCTCGATGACCACGGACCAGGGCCGCGGCTTGAGCGTGTGCGCGTTCTCCGCGGGATCGGACTTGTCGGTGCCGAACTCGTAGAAGTTGTTGTACGAGGTGACGTCCTTGTAGGCCGTCAGCTTTTCCATCACCGTCGCGCCCGGCACGGCGCTCCTGGCGCCGGGCAGCTTCGCCAGCTTGCCGGGACCGGCCGTCTGCGCGCCCGCCAGGTCGGACAGGCCGCCCAGGCCCAGCCCGGTCAGACCGAGCGCGCCGGCCGACTTCAACCAGTCGCGGCGGCTGTCGTAGACCTCGCGGGAGGTGATCTCGGAAGCGCGGATGCGCTGGCCGTCGCGGCGCGGGTGGAAATGCATGGCGGACCTTCGGGGCAGGGAAGCCCGAACCTTACGACAGTCGCCGCCTGTTGACATGAGGTTGCGCTTAAGGCCCCCGCGTCCGGGCGGTGCCGCCCCCGCGGCCCCGGGGAGCGCCGGCGGCGCCCGACGCTTCAGGCCCTCACCGGCAACGCATCGATGGTGATCAGGTCCCGTCCGCCGTGGGCACTGTTGATCTTCCCGCCGATCGTGACCTTGCCGCCGCCCAGGAAACGCTCGGCCATCCCCGTCGGCCCGGCTTCCTTGTCGTCGACCTTGTTCGGCGTGGCGCGGATCTCGCCGCCGGTCGAGGACTGCTCCTTCACCCGCTGGTTGGTCTCGTTCACGAACAGGCGGAACGGCTGCCAGCTGCCCTCGTCGCTCACGTGCGCGGCGATCTGCTTCTGCAGCGACCGGATCTGCGCCGCCGCGTCCGGATCCGGCGCCGTGCCCGGCGCCAGCGGGCGCTCGATCACCGCCAGCTGTTCCATGCACGCGTTGATCGCATCCGCCGCGTCCTGCGTCAGGCACTTGCGCTCGATGAACAGGCGGTTGTTGCCGGCCGGCAGGTTGGCCGTCTGCTGCAGGAAGCCCTGCAGCATCTCGTCGCCGCCGCGCAGCGTGCCGTCCGGTCCGCGCTCGCCCAGGCGCGCCGCCCATTCGGGCTGGCTGTTGACCAGCTTGAAGAAGGCGTCCTGCGTCGCGAACTCGCGGTGCTTGTAGGAGATGTTCGGCTTGACCTTGCCGTCCTCGGTGGTGATGCGCACGAAGCCGTTCTTGGCCTGCAGCACCATGTCGGTCTCGATGCCGACCTTGTGCCGCGTGAACAGGCCGACGTCCGGATGGTCGTGGTTCTTGATCGTGGGATGCGAGATGCCCGCTGTCGCGCCCATGCCGAGCGCGGTCCGCGAGCCGCTGCTGGCCTGCACCGCCTTGGTCGCGCCGCTGGTGTCCCGCGCCTTGCCGCGGTTCAGGAAGGTGTGCTTGAGCCCGATGTTGCCCGTCACCGAGGCGCTGCCCAGGCCGACCGAGCCGCCCAGCATGCCGTCGGCGCTGATCGATCCGTTGATCTGGTGGTTCTGGCCGGCGTTCCAGCCGAAGGAGATGTCGCGGTAGTCGCCGACGCGCGCCACCATCTCCTTCCACATCTCGCCGCCGTTCTTCGGCCGCTGGGCCGGCGGCTGCGAGGCGAGCTCGAAGACCGAGTTGACGACCGTCTCGCTCATCCGCTTCCAGTTGTTCGACGTCATCGCCGGCGGCGTGCCCGGCTGGGCCTGCGGCTGCCCGGGCGC
Organism: Roseateles chitinivorans; assembly: GCF_050632145.1. Classification (GTDB taxonomy): domain Bacteria; phylum Pseudomonadota; class Gammaproteobacteria; order Burkholderiales; family Burkholderiaceae_C; genus Roseateles; species Roseateles chitinivorans_B. Next base: position 542,930 of record NZ_CP192577.1, on the reverse strand, counting down.
CGGCGGGAGCGGCAGCGACTCGTGTTCCTTGCCCTGCTTGTTGGTGCGGATCATCAGGCCTTCGCTGAACAGGTGCGAGCCGCCGAGACGGCCCATCACCTGCCCCGTCACGCCCACCGGGCCCAGCGCCGCGCCGGCGCGCACGCCGACGCCCAGCATCTCGGTCACCTTGGTCTCGTTGCCCAGGTAGATCACGCCGGTGTTGGAGGCCACGCCGGCGCGCAGGACCGCCGTGCGCGTGTGGTCGACGTTGAACTCGCCGACCGGCGTGATGCCGGTGCTCACGCCGCCGATGCCGTCGACCTGCGCCGCGAGGTAGCCGAACATGCCGCCGATGCCGTTCTTGCGGCCGTCGCTGTAATCCGCCATGTCGCCGCCGGCGACGACCGAGATCATGACCTGGCGCAGGATGTCCTTGCGGTCGTCCTTGCTGGCGGCATCGAAGCGGGTCTGGAGGTCGTCGAGCTTGCTGTCCAGCTGCGCCTTGCCGCGCAGGATCTTCACGTCGTCGTTGAGTGCCGTCATCTGCGGCGTGTTGATCGTCACCGACGAGTCGGCCAGCTTGCCGCCGCCGAACCACCCGTCCAGCGTGCTGACCATCAGCGGCTTGCCCAGGTGGGTCCTGGCTTCGTCGGCCATCGTCGCGTCGTGCAGCGCCCGGGGCGGCTGTCCCGCCTCCCCGGCGAGGGTCTGGTTGAGCGCCTGCGCGCGCGCCATCACCGCCTCCGGCGAGATCCGGGTGCCCTGCGTCAGATCGATCTTCGGATTGAACGCTGCCGGGACCTGCTCGGCCCACAACTGCATCGCGGCGAGGCGCATCACGCCGCGGGCGTGGTCCTGCTGCGACAGCGCGCCGTACTTCGCCGTCAGGTCGCCGCGCAACTGCGTCTGGCTGTCGGCGAGCGCCTGGGTCAGGCGCTTCGCGTGCTCGCCGGGCACGGTGCCGAGGTTGGAGCCCAGCGGCCCCGCCTGCATCAGCGTCTTCAGCGGCGTCTTGTCCTTGCCGACCTTGCGCCGGATCGTGCCGACCGGGTCCTTGAGCTTGTCCAGCGCCGTGGGGCCCGCCACCGAGGTCTTGCAGGCCAGGTCGATGTAGGTGTTGAACTTGTGCAGCCGCTTGGCCATCAGGTGGAAATCACTGCCCTGGCCGCTCTCGGTGAAGCCGTTGCGCAGTGCGACGTAGGCGGGCTTCATCGCCGCGTTCGTCTCGGCGGCGCCGGGCGCGCGGTTCATGTTGGCGAGCGCGAATTCCAGCGCCTGGGCCGGCAGCGTGGCGCGATGTTCCTCGCGATGGCCGATGCCGCCGGCGCGCCGCGCGTTGCCGGTGCCCAGCCAGTCGGGATTGCGCATCTGCGCCCGCCGTGCCGCCGGCGTGTCGGTCGCGGCCTGGATGTCGGCCGTCGACTGCGTGCCGCCGACGCCCAGCAGCTTCACCAGCGCATCCTCGGCGCGCAGGCCGAGCTTGTAGTGCTCGACGGCGTGCTCCGCGTGAAGCCGGTTCGGATCGGTCGCCGCGGGCAGGCTGAGCCCCTGCATCGCGAGCAGCGCCTCCATGCCGCCCGTGGTCGCCGCCAGCGCGCGGCGCGCCGTGTTGGCCATGCGCTGGATCTCGGGATCGGTGCTGGGCGCGGTGGCGCCACCGTCGGCCAGCGGCGACGGCGTGTTGGCGGCGCGCGGCGTCACGTTCGAGAGTGGCGGGGGGCCGAGTTCCAGATGTGGTTGTAGACCGCCGTGGCCTTGGCCGGATCCTGCGTCACCGAACGCAGCACCGACGCGATCAGCAGCGCCTCGTCGTGTCGCAAGGGGTGGCCGTCAGGCCGGCTGGCGGCGTTGGAGCGCGGATGACCCAGCAGTCCCTGCGCCAGCCGGGTCGCGGCGGGCGTGGCCTCGGTGGCCTGCGCGGCGGTGGCGGCGCCGGGCGTGCCGTCCGCGTGCGCGGTGAACTTGCGGCTCACCTCGGTCGTGAACGCCACCGCATTGCTGAAGGCGTCCGGCAGACGCGCCGGCTGTTTCGTCGACACGTCGCCGCCGCTGAGCAGGTTGGCCGCCGCGGCCGTCGCGGTCTTCACCTTCTTGTCGACGGCGTTGAGCTGACTCGCGCTGGTGGCCGTGGTGACCGTGTTCGCGGGCGACGGGCTGTCGCGGAAGCGCGTCGGTGCGCCGCCGTTGGTAGACCCGCTGAAGTTGCCGGTGGCGAAGTCGAGCTTGGCGGGGCCGGTGCGGTTCTTCAGGGCCTCGAAGGCCCGGCCCATCCCGTCGGTGCCCTTCTTCACGACGCCGCGCTCGTCCGCCGGCGGCGTGGCCGGCGCGGGCCGCATCGCCTCGCACAGCTGGGTCACGGCCTGGTGGAGCGCGTCCCTCGACGTGTCGGCGGCCCCCTGGAGTCCGTCGCGGGTCGTGACCGCCAACGCCGCGGCGGCATCCGCCGGCCCGGCCACCTGACGCTGGTGCGTGCCGTGCGCGGCGGTCGCGGCGGCACGCGCGATGTTCGCGGTCTGCGCGGCCGTGGTCGCGGCTTGCAGCGCGGTGTCGGCCGCGCCCAGGGCGGTCCGGGCGGTGGTCAATTCGCCCTCGAGGCGCATCACCGGCGCCTGGGCGCTGCGCAGGTCGCGCTGTGCCACGGTGAGCCGGCTCTGGAGAACGGTGACGTTGACCTGGGGACCGGTCGACGGTCCGGCCTGGTTCGCCTGGTTCAGGCCGGCTTGAAGGCTCCGGACCGTCTGCTCGGCGTCGCGGACGGCCCGCCGCAACGGACCGCCGGGGGCGAGCTGCTGCTGGAGCCCGTCGACGGTGTTCTGCGCCGTCGTCCGGTCGTTGCGACGCGCGGCGAGGGTGTCGTTGGCCAGATGCGCCTGTTCGGTCGTCGTGGCCACGCGCGCGGTCAGCGTGGCCAGATCGCGATGCGCGTCGGCGGCCGTCGTCGCGGCCGTGGCGGCGGCGGTCGCGGCGGTGTGGTGCGCCGTCATCGGGCCCAGGTGCTGAGTCAACGCAGCGGTGGCCCGCTGCTGCGCCGTTTCCAGCGCGGTGACTGCGTTGTCCGCGGCGGTCCTGGCCCGATGCGCCGCGGCGTGCGCCGTGGTCGCCGCGGCGAGGGGCGCTCGTGCGGCCTCGCGCGCGGTGCGATGCGTGGCGACGGCCGTGGCATTGGTGTCCACAGCCTGCTGCGCAGTGTCGAAGGCCTGTTGAAGCGGCTGCAAGGTCGCGGCGGCCTGGGTGAGGGCGGTCTGCGCCTGCTGGACATTGGCCTGCAGCTGCGCGGCGGTCAATGCCGGCGGATTCGGCGGCGCTCCGGGCGCGGGCGGCGCGGCCGGCGGCGGTGGGTGCGCGGCGGCGTGCTGCGCGGTCGCCAAGGCGGTCTGGGCCAGGTTCCGGGCCTGGACCGCCGCGGTGAAGGCCGGGTCGTCGCGCGCGGCGTTGCGGGCGGCCACCAGTCCGGCCGTCGCGCCGTCGGCGAGCTGGAACTGCTGGTGGTGGCCGTCCAAGGTCGCCTGCCGTTGATCGACCAGGGTCTGTGCGGCGCCTTCGGCCGTCGCCGCCTGGGTCGCCGTCTGGCGCCGGGCCGTCAATTGCGTCGTCGCTTCCGCGTCGGCGCCGGTGTGCTGCCGCTGCAGATCCTGGATCGACTCGCCGCGCGAACGCTCGACTGCATTCGCGTCCGACTGTCGATCGGCGCGCACCGGGACCTCCGCGTGGGCGTCCCGGGCCTGGTTCAGGGATTGGCCGATCTCCGGATGGCGCTGGGCGGGCGTCTGCGGCTGCAGCGGCGCGGCCTGTCCGCCGCCTGCGCGTGTCGGCGCCGCGCCGCGCGGCCGCGCCTGCGTCGCGTTGTTGTTGCGGGTGACCAGGTTGCGCAGGGCGAAGGACTGCGGCGCCTGCTGAGGGGTCTGTGGTGCGCCGGTGTTGCCCGTCCCCGTGGCGGGGTTGGCGGTGGTGCCGGTGGTCGTTGGCGTGGACTGCGCGGCTCGCCCGCCGAAGTGCGTTCGGAAGAAGTTGCTCATCGGGACGCCTCCCCAGCTGTGCTGGCTTTTTCCGACTGTCAGCGTCCTTGCTTATCTGTCATCCGCATATGGCGAAGGGCTGGGCGCCGATGCGAAGTCGCTCCCTTCGTACTACCTCCTCGTGCCACGGCCATGACACAGGAGGGTGGCGCGCTGCCGCGCCCGCAGCGTGCGTCCCGCCAGAAGTCCCGCCAGAAATGGATCAGGGCGGCGTCAGGCTCCCGCCCGACGCCGCCCTGTCGAGGGGCGACCGCCTTAAAGCGTCCCGTACGAGTGCAGTCCCGACAGGAACATGTTGACCCCGAGGAACGCGAAGGTCGTGACCAGCAGCCCGATCAGCGCCCACCAGGCGCCGACCACGCCGCGCAGGCCCTTGATCAGCCGCATGTGCAGCCAGGCGGCGTAGTTCAGCCAGACGATCAGCGCCCAGGTTTCCTTCGGGTCCCAGCTCCAGTAGCCGCCCCAGGCTTCCGCGGCCCAGAACGCGCCCAGGATGGTCGCGATCGTGAAGAAGGCGAAGCCCAGCGCGATCGACTTGTAGGTCAGGTCGTCCAGCACCGTCAGCGTCGGCAGACGCGCCGTCAGCGGGCCGCGCAACGCGACGCTGGCCGCCAGGAACACCGCCACGCCGGCCATCTTGCCGGCCCAGCCGTTCAGGCCGGTCGCGATCTCCGGCGAGACGTTCGCGCCGAAGCGGAAGCCCACTAGCACCAGCACCAGGCCGACCGGCACGCCGATCAGGCCGATCACCAGCGCGCGCGGCGTCGCCGTCTTCAGCAGCGTCGCCAGGGCCACCATCGCGGCCATCGCGAAGCTGCCGTAACCGATGAAGTTCGCCGGCACGTGGATCTTCATCCACCAGCTCTGCAGCGCGGGGACCAGCGGCTGGATCTCGTGGGCCTCGCGCGCCATCGTGTACCAGAGCAGGAAACCGACCGCCGCGCTCACCACCAGCATCACGTAGGCGCCCAGCGCCCGCGTCGCGAAACGCTGCTCGTAGTACAGGTACATCAGCGTCGTCAGCCAGGTGAAGAGGACGAAGACCTCGTACAGGTTGCTGACCGGGATGTGGCCGATGTCGGGCGCGATCTGGTGGCTCTCGAACCAGCGCACCATCGTGCCGATCAGCGCCATGCCCACGGCGCCCCAGGCCAGCCGCGTGCCGATCGCCTCGGCCGCGCTGACGCCGTCCTTCTTCAGGAAGCCCAGCCAGTAGAACAGCGTGCTCATCCACACCAGCACGCTCATCCACAGGATCGCGCTCTGGCTGGACAGCATGTACTTCAGGAAGAAGACCTTCTCGCCGGCCGCCAGGTCGGCGCCGAAGCTGTCGGTCTGGCGCAGGTAGAGCTGGATCGCGAAGAGGCTGGCCGCGCCCACGATCAGGCACAGCAGCCGCATCGGCCGCCAGAACCAGCCCAGCGCGATCAGCGCCGGCGTGGCGCCGGCCAGGATGCCCTTCTCGTAGACATCCATCGAGGCGCTGTAGCGGCTGAAGGCGAAGCCGGCGCCGATCAGCACCAGCGCCGCGAAGATCCAGTCGAACGGGTTGCGACCCTGGAAGTAGCCGCGCTTGCCGATGACCAGCGAGCGTGCGGGCGTGGCCTCGGTGGAACCCGGCAGCTGCGAGGGCAGCTGGGAAGGCATGTGGGACGAGTCCGCGGTGGTGGTGTTCATGTCAGGCCTCCTCATGCAGCAGGCGCTGCTTGAGCGATTCGAATTCGACGGGCAGGTCGGGGGTGTCGCGGTTGCTGGACAGCGCCATGCGGACGCGGGTCTGTTCGTTGCGGCCCGGCGCGGCTTCCAGCCAGATCCACAGCCGGCGTTCCTTGACGTAGAGCATCGCAAACACGCCGATGATCAGCAATACCGCTCCGAGGTAGACCAGGGTCTGCCCCGGCGCACGCGTCACCTGGAACACGCTGGCCTGCACCTGCTGGAAGTCGTCCATCTGGATGATGACCGGCGACGGGTAGAACATCGCGTCCGACAGCGACATCACCGACTGCGTCATGAAGGCCTGCGTGGCCTCGCCCGGCTGGGGCGCCGGATGGCCGAGCTGTTCCTCGGCCTGCTTGTGGAGCTCGTACAGGCTGCCGTTGAGGATGCGCAGCAGCACCTCGGACACGCGGGCGCGCTCGGCTTCGGGGACTTCGCGTTCGATGAACTGCGACAGCGCCGGCAGGCCGCCGACGGCCGCGCCCTGCGCGGGCGCGTCCGCCTTCAGGCCCTCGGCGCCGGCGAACAGCGTCAGCGTCCGCAGCGCGGTCGCTTCCAGCTGCGCCTGCATCGCCGGCTTGTCCGCCGGGCTGGCGCCCAGCGCGTACTGCCGGGCCGCCTGCAGCCGCTGGGCCGGATCGGCCAGCACGCGTCGCAGCGCCAGCCAGCCTTCGATGCTGTCCTTGCCGTCCACCGGGATGCGCAGGTAGCGGAAGCTGTCCGACAGCGTGTCGCGCACGCCGAGCAGGATCACGCGGTGGCCGTCCAGCTCCAGCGGCAGCATGTAGTTGCTGTACTCGCGGGCCTGGCCGCTGGCGTCGCGCAGCTTGTAGCTGAACGACGGGCCGACGTTGCGCAGCGTCTTCTTGCCTTCGAGGTTGGCGCCCGAGCCCAGGTGCTGCTCCAGCCGGCCGACCAGGTCGACCTTGCGCACGTCGGTGCCGTTCTTGTCCTTGCCGTCGTCGGCGAAGTTCTCGACGTTGATGACGCGCAGGCCGGTGAACTCGAGCCCGTACTTCTCGCCGTCGGCCGTCAGCGTCGTCGTGCCGTTGACCTTGCCGTCCAGCGGCGTGTCGTGCGCCGCCTGCAGCGCGCGCAGCTTCAGCTTCAGCGACGAGCCGCCGTCCTCGAAGCTGCTCTGGTAGAGCGTGACGCCGCGGAAGGTCACCGGCTCGTTGACCTTGACGGTTGCCTTGGTGGACGTGCCGTCGCGGCGGTCGTGCAGGATCACGTCGCTCGCGAACAGCTTGGGCATGCCGGTCGAGTAGTACTCGACGATGAACTTCTTCAGCTCGACGTCGAAGGGCAGGTCCTGCACCACGACGCCGCTGGGCATCGAGATCAGCGCGGTCGACGAGCGGCTGCCCTCGGGCACGTACAGGTTGCCGCGGAAGCTGGGATTGGCCGGCGTCAGGCGGTTGATGTCGGTGACCTTGGTGAGGTCGTCGCCCTGGTAGATCTGCTTGCCCTGCGCCCACATCATCACGCGCACGACCAGGTCGCCGTCGAACAGTCCGCCCAGGCAGATCAGCACGATGGCCGAGTGCGCCGCCAGGTAGCCGATCTTGTGCGCCGAGCCCTTGCGCGCACCGATCATGACACCGCCGTTGCGCACCTGCGCGCGGGCCTTCCAGCCTTCGGCGCCGAGCCATGCGTTGATCTGGCCGAGCGCGGCCTCCGGATTCATGTGCAGGTAGCCCAGGGCCTTGTGCTTGAAGGCCTGGATGGACTGCTCGCGCATCGTCTCCTTGTAGGTCTTCAGGTCGCGCAGGATCTTGGGCGTATGGCGCGCGATGCACAGGCTGGTCGACACGACCAGGAAACCCAGCATCAGCAGGAACCACCAGGCGCTGTAGACGGTGTACAGGTCGAACTTGCCGAACAGCTCCGACCAGAACGGGCCGAACTGGTTGACGTAGTTCGGCATCGGCTGCCGCTGCTGCACGACGGTGCCGATCACGGAGGCAATGCACAGGACCGTCAGCAGGGCGATGGCGAAGCGCATCGACGCCACCAGTTCCATCGCGTCGTCGAGCACGGCGCGCGCGGCCGCCTGGGCTTTCGGGCGGGGAGGGCTCTCGGGGGACATCTCGGGGGACGGCTGAGGAGACGACTGGGTCATGGCCGGCATTCTCGTCGCCCCGGGTGACGAAACGGGCGAGGGCCGGCAGAAGCGAAGGCCGGTGATCGGATCACCGGCCTCGTTCGTCGGAACCTTCCCCGAAAGGTGCGCCCCGGGGGACGGCCGCTCAGCGCAGGCCGGCGATGTAGTCGGAGACCGCCTTGATCTCGCGGTCGCTCATCTTGGCGGCGATCGCCAGCATCTGCGGGCTGTTGGGGCGGCCGCCGGCGCGGAACGCCGTCAACTGGGCCTCGGTGTAGTCGCTGTGCTGGCCGCCCAGGCGCGGGTACTGCGCCGGGATGCCGGCGCCGTTGGGGCTGTGACAGCCGGCGCAGGCGGGCACCTGCTTGTCGGCGATGCCGCCCCGGTAGATCTTCTCGCCCAGGGTGATCAGCTCCTTGTTCTTCGCGAAGCCGGGCTTGGAGCCCTTGCTGGCGTAGAACGCGGCGACGTTGCGGATGTCGTCGTCCGTCAGCGGCGCGGCCATGCCCGACATCACCGCGTTCTTGCGCTTGCCCGACTTGAACTCGTGCAATTGCTTGGCGAGGTAGTCGGCGTGCTGGCCGGCGATGATGGGGTTGGCGGGGCTGCCGCGGCTGCCGTCCGCCGTGTGGCAGGCGGCGCAGACTTGCGAACTGATGGCCTGGCCCTTGGTCAGATCGGGCTTGGCCGCTGGGGTGGGTTCATTGGCGTTGGCGGCGCCGGACATCAAAACCATGCTCGACAACAAGAAAGCGGCAGTCTTCATGAATGTTGAGGGTTGGGTGAGCGCAACCGCAGGATCTTACAATGCACCTCTTTAGAGCCTGCGCAGCCCGATGACCGATTCCAACAAGAAACCCGCCCCTGCGGCCCCAGGGAAACCCGCAGGCCGTGGCGCGGGACGTGCTGGCGCGTCAAAGAAGAAGCAGGGCCCCGGGAAAACGGGTATGCGCGCGGCCGCCAAGGCCCGCGCGAAGAACGCCGAAAAGGCGAAGGCGCAAGGCCTGCCCCCGCCGGTGAAGAAAACCGCCAGCACCGAGCCGATGACGCCCGGCAAGCGCGCGCTGGCCTGGACGCACACCGCGCGTTTCCTGACCACGGCCAGCCAGCTCAAGCACCTGCCGGTCGACGGTGTGCTGCCCGGAGAGGCGCGGGCGCGCGAGGAGGCGGCGCTGGCCGAGGCCGAGGCCGCCGGGTTCGACGAGGCGCTGCTTGATGAGGATGAGGACGTCGGCGGCGCGGAGGACACCTCGGAAGACGCGTCGGAAAGCGGCTCGCAATCCGAAGCGATCGGCGAGGACGTTGGCGAGGGCGTCGGCGAGGGCGTTGGCGAGGGCGAGGGCGAGGGCGAGGCGCATGCGCAAGACCTGGCCCCGCGCGGCCTGCCGGAGATCGCCTTCGTCGGTCGTTCCAACGCCGGCAAGTCGACGGCGGTCAACACGCTGGCGCAGCAGAAGCGCCTGGCCTTCGCGTCGAAGACGCCGGGCCGCACGCAGCACATCAACCTGTTCGCGGTGGGCCCGCGCGACGCGCCCACCGCGCTGTTCGCCGACCTGCCCGGCTACGGCTACGCCGCGGTGGCCCGCGACGCCAAGCTGCGCTGGCAGCGCGTCATGGCCGACTACCTCGGCCAGCGCGAGGAGCTGTCGGGCGTGGTGCTGATGGTCGACTCCCGCCTCGGCTTGACCGACCTCGACAAGCAGCTGCTCGAGTACGTGTCCGACCGCGTCACCGCCGGCGAGGTCAGCCTGCTGGTCGTGCTGACCAAGGCCGACAAGCTCAACCGCAAGGAAGGCGCCGCCATCCTGGCGCAGGTCCAGAAGGAGCTGGGCGTGCTGGCGACCGAGGATTCCGACATCGGCGTCACGCTGTTCTCGGCGCTGAGCAAGCAGGGCCTGGAGGACGTCGCCGAAGTGATCTACGACTGGGCGCACGCCGAGCCGCGCGTGCCGTACAGCGAGGATGACGCGGGTGACGACGACGACGCATCGGAGGATGGCCCAGAGGACGACGCGGCCCCGGACGACGGCGCCGGCAAGGCCTGACCCCGCCTGTCGCCGGCCCCGGGCCGGCGATGTCGTTCACGGCCGGCCGATGAACACGTAGAACGCGGTGCCGCCGCGCGGTGCGTAGCCGATGCCCACGTACAGCGGGCCCAATCCCGTGTCCGAACCCAGGAAGATGCTGCTCGCGTAGCGCATGTCCTTGACGCTGATGTCGCGGTGGGAGAGCCAGGTGTTGCCCGCCTCGAGCGTGCCGCCGACGAAGAACCCGCGCGACAGGAAGGGCTGGTCGTTCAGGCGCCGGTAGTAGGTCGCCCGCGTGAACAGCAGCGAGTTGCCGCTGAGCTGGTTCGGGTTGTAGCCCGACAGCTGGTGGAACCCGCCCAGCGTGTAGCCGCCCAGCCCCGTGTCGTCGGGCTGCTGCGACGCCACGGCGCGCGCGTACAGGCTGACCGTGTGCCCGCCGAAGCTGCGCACCACGTTCCCGTCCGTGTTCAGCCGCAGGAAGCGGCCGCTGTTGAGGTTGCGGTTGTCCTGGCGTCCGCCTTGCGCCTCGACGGTGAAGCGGTAGCCGTGCTGCGGGAAGTTCGCGTAGTCCAGCTGGTCGACGACGGTCCGGAGCCGGAAGCCGCGCTCATAGCTGGTCCAGCGCAGCTTGCCCATCTCCGGCGTGAGCAGCGTGATCAGGTCGGGCTTCGCATGGCGGATCTGGGTGATGACGCCCAGGCGCACCTCGCCCCAGCGCCCCCACGGCTGACCCAGGTCCAGACCCACCGAGGCGTCGCGCCGCACCAGCCGCGCCTGGCCCACGCTGGCGTTGTCCGGGTCGTTGTCGTCGTAGACGATCTGCTTGCGTTGGTTGGCCTCGGCCCAGGCGCTGGCGAACCAGTCGTCGGCCACGCCCAGCTTCAGGCCCAGCGGGTGGTACAGCTCGGTGTAGAGCCGCGGCGTCTCGCCGATGGTGACCTGGTTGCGCCACTCGGTGCCCTTGTCGGTCAGCCAGTGGCGGTTGTGGCTCAGGCGCAGGTTGAAGAAGCTGTCGCCGCCCGAGTCGGTGGACAGATCCATCCCCACGCGGAAGTAGTTCGGCCCCCAGGGCTTGTCTTCCATGTTGAAGACCAGCGTCTCGCCTTCGGCGCGCTGCTCGACGTGATAGTCGACGCGGTTGTAGTCGCCGCTGGAGGACAGGAAGCGCATGTCGCGCTCCGCCGTCTCGTTGTTGAAGGGCTGGCCCGGCTTGGACTCGAGCTGGCTGCGGAAGCGCTCCGGGTTGGTGTTGTCGGAGCCTTCCATCTTCACCGCGGCGATGAACACGCCCGGCGCCTTGGTGCCGATGCGCGCGATCTGCCAGTCCGTGTAGGTCCGCTCGTCGACGGCGTAGGCGCGCAGCCGCGGCAGCATCGCCTCGGCCGCTTCCTCGCCGGCGCGGATCAGGTCGCGGACCTTGTCGAAGTCGCCCGAGGTCAGCGCGCCCAGCCTGGGCGTGATCAGCAGGTCCTCGCCGGCGGACATGCTGGCGATGGAGCGCTGCACGTTCTGCTCGGTCAGGATGTTGATCATCTGCGCGGTCAGCCCGAGCAGCGAGTTCAGCGTCTCGCGCCCGCCCACCGGCGTGCCGACGTTCACCGCGATCAGCCGCGTCGCGCCCATCTCGCGGGCCACGTCGATCGGCAGGTTGTTGACCAGGCCGCCGTCGCCGAGGATGCGATCCTCCCATTCGACCGGCGCGAACACGCCGGGCACGCTCATGCTGGAGCGCAGCGCCAGGGCGAGGTCGCCTTCGGCGAGGATGCGCTCGCGGCCGTTCTCCATGTCGGTGGCGACGGCGCGGAACGGCGTCGGGAGGCGGTCGAAGCGGTGGACCTCGCGCACCGGCAGCGTCAGCCGGCGCAGCAGGGCTTCCAGTCCGCGGCTGGAGAGCGTGCCGGTGGGCACGCGGACCTCGCCGTCGCGCAGGCCGAACTCGATCGTCGCGGAGAACTCGAAGTCCTCCTCCTTGCGGCGCTGCGACAGGTCCTGGCGGTCGACGCGACTCGCGAACAGCCGGTCCCAGGCGATCCTCGACAGCTCGCGGTCGAGATCGTCGGCGGACATGCCGCTGGCGTAGAGGCCGCCGATGATCGCGCCCATCGAGGTGCCGGTGACGATGTCGACGGGGATGCGCTCGCGCTCGAGCACCTTCAGGATCCCGACGTGCGCCAGGCCGCGTGCGCCGCCGCCCGACAGCACCAGGCCGAGCTTGGGCCGCCGGGCCTGGTCGGCCGAGGGCGTGGCCACCGGACCGGGCGGGGGATTGGGCGGCACCGTCTGCGCGGGCAGCACGGCGGGCGTGGTCAGCGCGAGCCAGGCGACGAACAGCGTCAGCCGGCGGTGGCGGCTGACGCGGGCAAGTGCGCGGCTCAGTGCGCGGGCTAGGACGCGGGGCTGGACGCGGGGCTGGACGCGGGAAAGGGCGCGGGGATCTCGGGACACGGCGGACATCGGGCTGCGGGAAGCCCCGCGGCAAGCGCGCGAGGCGGGCGCATTGTGACCCGAACCGGTTCGATATCGAACCGGCGGCGTCCGTCAGTGATCGTTGCCGTTGTGCGGCGCGCGATCCAGGTCCAGCATCAGCGTGCCGATCGCGCGCTGCAGCAGCGGCTGGTCTTCCAGCTGCGTGATCAGGCCGTTGGCCACCAGCTGTTCCAGCGCGCCGCGGGTGACCGAGTGACGCTCCTCCGCCACCTGCCCGATGAACAGGAACATCTGGCGGCTGTCGCTGATCCACGCGATCTGCGCGGTGATCCATTCGCTGCGGTGGAAGAGGTGGTACCAGCCGCCGATGTGCACGCCGGCGATCCAGTCCTGCAGCGCGGCATGCGCGTGGGGCGAGTGCTCCTCGCTGTAGAGCGCCACCGGCACCGTCGGCAACTGGCCGCGGTCGACGCGCTCGTGGGCCCAGCGCGACGGGAGCTGCGATTCGCGTTCGTCGAGCAGCTGCTGCAGCAGTTCCTCCGGCGTCTGCGCCGGACGGCGCAGCGAGGGCGCGGCCGGCAAGGCTTCCTCGACGGCCGGCTGTCCGCGCAGCACGCGACCGTGCTGACGCATCAACTCGTCGAGGAAGGTCTGCCGCTGCATCGGCGGCAACGCGATGGCGTCCATGCCGCGATCCAGCGCGCGGACCAGCTCCGGCAACTGGCTGCGCAGGCGCTGGCGGGCGGCCTCGTCCGGCTGCGGCGAGACGCTGTGCAGCAAGGCGTCCACGAGCTCGATGTAGGTCTGCGGCTCCGACGCGTCCCGACCGTGCTGGACCATCGCCTGCGCGATGACCTCGACCCAGGGGCCGAGCAGGAAGCGGCGCATCAGCTTGCCGGCCTGGGCGTCGTCGAGCTGATGCTGCAGCTGGTCGCGCAGCATCCGCTGCCATTCCTGGCGGCGCTGCTCGCGGTCCAGCCGCTCGAGCGCCACGGCGCTGCGCTGGCCGCGGGCCTCGGCCTGCGCGCGGATGTGGGAATCGACTTCAGTCAGCGCCTGCTGGAACTGCAGGGCGGACGGATGCGCGCTGTCCAGCAGCGGCTGGATCACGCGTTCCAGGAACTGCAGGAAGGCCTTCAGTTCGGCATCGTCGCTGCGCTGGAAGCCCGCGCCGTGCGCGGCCAGCCGGTTCAGCAGCTGCCAGGTCGGATGGTCCTGGCGGCGCAGCAACGTCGGATCGGCCTTGGACAGGCGCACGATCGCGACCTGCAGGCGACCCATCAGCACCTTGAGCGGCGGCTGCAGGCTGTCGTCGGCCAGGATCTGGTCGTACAGGCGCGACAGCAGGTCCGAGCCGGGCGCGCCGGTGCCCGGACCCAGCTTCGGCGGCGGCGCACCCAGTGCCCCGGTGGGGGAGGAGGACGTCGCGACGCGGGCCGGTCCGAGTTCGGCGGCGCGCGTGTTCATCAGGTCCAGCTTCATGGCGACCTGATCCAGCGTGGCGTTCTGCGTCGGCGTGTCGGTCAGCGTCTTGAACTGACGCAGTCGCAGTTCCGATTCCTTGATTGCCGACCCGTGGCTGGTCAGCATGCCGCTCAACTGCGCCTGTCTCAGGCCCTGGCAGAGCAGGGTGTAGATCGGCTGAAGCCGGATCGCCAGCGGATGCGCGGCCAGGCGCATCAGCGCATACCGGCCGTCGGCGTCGAGGTCCACGCCTTCGATGGCGCGCGCCAGGGCCTGCGCGAACAACGCGGCCCGCAGCGGGTTGTCGTTCTTCAGCGGCCGTGCGATGCCGCGCAGCGCGGCGAAGAAGTTACTCAGCTGGTGCAGCTCGGCCCGCGACTGGTCTTCGATCGCGGTGATCACGTGCGAGATTGCCACGTCCTTCAGCGCCTGACTCTCGTCGACGAGGCTGAAGGAGAAGTCGTTGCCGCGCTGGGGCGCCGGCTTTTCCTGTTGCAGCGGATCGCCGCCGTCGCGGGCGATCTTCAGCAGCATGGTGAGGGAGCCTTCGAAGTCCGCGGCGAAGCTCGCGCGGCGCCTGGACCAGCCGGCCAGCAGCTGGTGATGTTCGAGCCGGCTCTTGAGCTCGTCCTGCAGGCCGTTGTACACCGCGTGCGCCAGCGAGGGCACATGCGCGAGCATGTCGTCGAGCAGGGACTGCAGGGAGGGCGAAGACGCTTGGACCATCATTTGTGACAAGTTGTCAGCCGCATTATGGTCGCCCCTCATTCAGGTGACATCCCCTGGGGCACGGGGACGTGCGACCTGGGGAAAGCCCGATGGTGACGGTGGGACCGGACCGGCGGCCAGAACGATTCTGGGCGATTGGCGTCCCCGGACATCGGCAGCGCGAAGCTTACTTCGTATCGAAGTGCAACACGCCGGCCCCTGCACCGGCCCCTGCGCCGGGCCCTGCGCCGAGCCCTGCAAACTGGCAGGGCTGGCCCGACGACGCCGCCCCGGCTGACCCGTCGTCGAGTGGACAGCAGCGCCGGAGTGCCCGCTTCACGCTCAGCGCGACATCAGGCATCCAGGCAACTGCAGCGCGCGACCGTGCCGGCGCATCAGCGCGTCGAGGAAGGTCTTTCGCTCCATCGGCGGGAGTGCGATGACGTCCATGCCACGGTTCAGCGCCTCGATCAGGCGAGGCAACTGGGCCCTCAGGCGTTCACGGGCGGCTTCGTCCGGCTGCGGCGAGACGCTGTGGAGCAGCGTGGTCACCAGACCCAGGCAGGTCCGCGTCTCCGACGCCTCCTCCCCATGCTGGATCATGACCTGGGCGATGACCTCGATCCAGGGACCGAGCAGGAAACGCCGGATCAGCTTGCCGGCCTGGGCGTGGTCGAGTTGGCGCTGCAACTGGCTTCGCAGCTTCCGCAGCCATGCCTGGCGGTGCTGCTCGCGACCCTGCAGGTCCTCGTCGGACTGTGGGACGGCCGGCGTTGACATGGCGAACGAGCCCGGTGCCGCTGGCCGCATCGTCATGTCCGGCACCGTGCCCCACTGGCGCTGGCGCCGCTCCGCCCCCTGGCTCGGCGAGCCGTGGCTGATCAGCAGGCCGCTCAACCGGGCCGCTCTCAGGCTTTGGCAGAGCGAGCTGTAGAGGTGGTGCAGGCTGGCCGTCAGCGGTGGCGCAGCCATGCGCATCAAGGCGTAGCGGCTGTCGGCGTCGACAGGCACACCGTCGATCGTGCGCGCCAGCGCCTGTGCGAACAACGCGGCCCGCAGCGGGTTGTCGTTCTTCAGCGGACGGGCAATGCCGCGCAGCGCGGCGAAGAAGTTGCCCAACTGGTGGAGTTCGGCCCGGGAGTGCTCCTCGATCGCCTGGGTCACATGGGCGATCGCGACATCCTTCAGGACTTGCGCGTCATCGACGAGGCTCAAGGGCAGCTCGCCGTCCCGCTGCGGAGGACGTTGGTACGGCAGTGGCGCGCCACCTGTTCTGGCGATCAGGAGCGATTGCGAGAGCGAGTCTTCGAGATCGGCGATGAAGCGGGCCCGGTGCCTGTTCCAGCAGCCCAGCAGGTACTGATGCTCGAGGCGATCCTTGAGTTCATCCTGCAGGCCGTTGTACACCGCGTGCGCCAAGGTGGGGACCTCGGCCAGTGTCTGGTCGATCAGGAACGCGAGGGAAGTCGATGACGCTTGGACCATCATGCTTGACAGGTTGCCCGCCACGAGGGCGCATGACGATCTGGGTACCGGGAGAGGGCGTCCGGGTTCGCCTCAAGTCAGGACAGGGTGAGTCCACTGCACGGAAATGAAAAAGGGGGTCGCCGAAGCGACCCCTTTGCAGAGCGAGGACGCGCGGCCCGAGGGCTGCGCGTCTGGCTCAGGCGGACATCACATGTCCATGCCCATGCCGCCCATGCCGCCGGGCATGGCCGGGCCGGCGGACTCGTCCTTCGGCGCTTCGGCGACCATGCACTCGGTCGTCAGCATCAGCGAGGCCACGGACGCGGCGTTCTGCAGCGCGGTGCGGGTCACCTTGGTCGGGTCCAGGATGCCCATCTCGATCATGTCGCCGTAGGTGCCGTTGGCCGCGTTGTAGCCATGGTTGCCGGAGCCGGCCAGCACGGTGTTGACGACGACCGACGACTCTTCGCCAGCGTTGTAGACGATCTCGCGCAGCGGGGCTTCGATGGCCTTCAGGATCAGCTTGATGCCGGCGTCCTGGTCGGCGTTGTCGCCCTTGATGGCGCCAGCAGCCTGACGGGCGCGCAGCAGCGCAACGCCGCCGCCGGCCACGATGCCTTCTTCAACGGCGGCACGGGTGGCGTGCAGCGCGTCTTCGACACGGGCCTTCTTTTCCTTCATCTCGACTTCGGTGGCGGCACCGACCTTGATGACGGCAACACCGCCGGCCAGCTTGGCCACGCGCTCTTGCAGCTTCTCGCGGTCGTAGTCGCTGGTGGCTTCCTCGATCTGGACGCGGATCTGCTTGACGCGCGCCTGGATGTCGTCGTTGGAGCCGTTGCCGTCGATGACGGTGGTGTTTTCCTTGCCCACTTCGACGCGCTTGGCCTGACCCAGGTCAGCCAGCGTGACCTTCTCGAGCGACATGCCGACTTCCTCGGCGATGACCTTGCCGCCCGTCAGGATGGCCAGGTCTTCCAGCATCGCCTTGCGGCGGTCGCCGAAGCCCGGGGCCTTCACGGCGACGACCTTCAGGATGCCGCGGATCGTGTTGACGACCAGGGTCGCCAGCGCTTCGCCGTCGACTTCTTCGGCAATGATCAGCAGCGGACGGCCCGACTTCGCGACGGCTTCCAGGGTCGGCAGCAGATCGCGGATGTTCGAGATCTTCTTGTCGTAGAGCAGGACAAACGGGTTGTCCAGGATCGCCGACTGCTTTTCCGGGTTGTTGATGAAGTACGGCGACAGGTAGCCGCGGTCGAACTGCATGCCTTCGACGATGTCGAGCTCGTTGTCCAGGCTCTTGCCGTCTTCGACGGTGATCACGCCTTCCTTGCCGACCTTGTCCATCGCCTTGGCGATGATCTCGCCGACGTCGGCGTCGGAGTTGGCGGAGATGGTGCCGACCTGGGCGATCTCCTTGGAGGTCGTGGTGGCCTTGGAGGCCGCCTTCAGCTGCGTGACCAGGGCGGTGACCGCCTTGTCGATGCCGCGCTTCAGGTCCATCGGGTTCATGCCGGCGGCCACGTACTTCATGCCTTCGCGGACGATGGCCTGGGCCAGGACCGTGGCGGTGGTGGTGCCGTCACCGGCGTTGTCCGAGGTCTTGGAAGCGACTTCCTTGACCATCTGGGCGCCCATGTTCTGCAGCTTGTCCTTGAGCTCGATCTCCTTGGCGACCGAGACACCGTCCTTGGTGACGGTGGGGGCGCCGAACGAGCGCTCCAGCACCACGTTACGGCCCTTGGGGCCCAGCGTGACCTTGACCGCGTTGGCCAGGATGTTCACGCCTTCGACCATGCGGGCACGGGCCTCGCCGCCGAAGACAACGTCTTTTGCTGCCATGTGTATCTCTCCGAATCTCTATCTGAATGAATGTCTGTCGCGGTCGCCGATTACTTGGCGATGACGGCGAACAGATCTTCCTCGCGCATGACCAGCAGCTCGTCGCCGTCGACCTTGACGGTCTGACCGCTGTACTTGCCGAACAGGACGCGGTCGCCGACGGCGACGTTCAGGGCGATGAATTCACCCTTGTCGTTGCGCTTGCCCGGGCCGACGGCCAGCACTTCGCCCTGGTCGGGCTTCTCGGCGGCGTTGTCGGGGATGACGATCCCGGAGGCCGTCTTGGTTTCGTTTTCCAGGCGCTTAACGATCACGCGATCGTGCAGAGGACGCAGTTTCATCAGATCTCCTTGACTAATGCAGACTTGCTTCAAGGACCCGCCGTGCGCTCATCGCACCGGCCAGCCCCTCACAAGAAGTAAGCCCCTCGGCAGGGCCGCGGGGCTTGTTAGCACTCGACCATTGCGAGTGCTAGCAGGGAGATTATATGGACGGGTGTTGACGTTTCAAGGGCGGCGCTCAAGACCCCAGCCGACGACATGGTCCAGCGACCACCGCCCTGGCCCGCGGCCCAGCAGGTAAAGCATCGGCGCCGCCCAGCTCAGGTGGGTCGGCCAGCCCGACGGATAGACGAAGGTCTGGATCACCGCCGTCATCCCCAGCACGCCGAGCGCCGCCACGCGCGTGAACAGCCCCAGCACCAGGAGGAGGGGGAGGAGATGCTCCGCGCCGGTGGCCAGGTAGGCCGCCCATTCCGGCGGGATCAGCGGGAGCGCGTAGTCCTGTCGGAACAGCAGGAAGGTGGTGTCGGTCAGCGTGAACCAGCCCTCGACCTTGGTCCGGCCCGAGAGCCAGAACACGCCCGCGATGCTGAACCGGCAGGCCAATGCGATGAGATCGGGGGAGACGAGGCGTTCCAGGCGCTCCCGGAGGGCGGCCGGCGACCAGGAGGCGCCGGACGCTGAAGGGGAGGTCGGGCGGGAAGTCGAGGGGATCAGGGTCATGTCGGAATCTCCGTGACGGCGGCGAAGGCGCCTTGATTCAGCAGACGCCCCAGCGCGGCGCCGGGGTCGAAGGAGGGAAAGCGGGCCTGGACCGCGTCGAGCGCCACGCCGAGCGGGGTGCCCTCGGCGCAGGCGTCGAGCAGCGCGCAACCGGCGGCGTCGATCTCGAGCGCGATGACGGCGCCCGAGGGCCGCGTGAGCAGGGCGCCCTGGCCTTGCCAGTGCGGGGGATTCGGATCGGCGGCCTGCGAGCGCGCGGCGTCCCAGAGGCTGAACGCGGGCCAGCCGGCGCACCAGCGCCAGCGCGCCGCGGGATGCGGTATCAGGGCGGCGGCGGCCAGTCGTTCGGGATCGAGCCGGGCGATCGTCCCGACGTCGAGCACCGACGCGTCGGCAGCCACATGGCTCTCATTCCACAGTCGGTCCAGCCTTGCGACGTCGCCGAGCCAGGGCCACTCGCTGTCCGCGAGCGCTTCATCGAGGAACGCGGGGAAGCTCGCGCCGTAGTGCTGGAGGTCGCCGCCCGACGGTGGGTCGGCACGCACGGCGTCAAGCGCGATGGCCTTCATCCATTCGTCCCCGGTCAGGCGATGCACCGACGGATAGAGCGACAGCAGCGCGTCCGCGCAGCCCTTCAGCACGGTGTTGCGGTAGACGGCGAAGCCGGGCTGCAGGGCAGTCGCTGCGCCGACAGGCGCGGCGCTCGCGTCCGGCTCGACCCAGAGGTCGCGCCAGAACATTGCCTGGAATCTGGCAAGCGACCCGGTGTCCGCGTCGTTCAGGGAGAGTTCGACGCGCGATTCGACCTGCGTCATGCCGCAACCTCCAGCCCCACCCGGGCCCGGACGTCGAGCAGCGACTGCGCGCGTTCGCGTTCGGCGATCAGGTCGGCGAATGGCGGCAGATTGCCGTCGCGTTCGATCAGCGTCGGTCGGGGGCCGATGCGCGCGGTCAGCCGATCGAGCAGCACCCAGACCGGTGCCGCCACGGCGTCGTCGTGGCTGTCGATCAACAGCCCGGTGCCGGCATCGCTGTCGGCGCGATGACCGGCGACGTGGATCTCCATCACCGCGTCGCCGTCGATGGCGTCGATCCATCTGTCCGCATCGAGGCCGAGGTTGCTCGCGGACACGAACACGTTGTTCACGTCGACCAGCAGCCCGCAGCCCGTGCGACGGACCAGTTCATGCAGGAAGTCGACCTCGCCCCACTCGTGGGCGAGGGTCAGGTAATGCGTGGGGTTCTCGATGGCGACGCGTCGCCGGAGAGCGTCCTGCATGCGGGAGAGGTTCGCGGCGACGTGACGCAGCGCCTGCGTCGTCCGCGGCACCGGCAGCAGGTCCGGCGCATAGGCGCCGCCGAAGCGGCTCCAGGCCAGATGCTCCGACACCAGCGCCGGCTGCAGCCGGTCCGCCAATGCGGCGAGACGCCGCAGATGGTCGGGGTCGGGCGGCGCCGCGCCGCCCAGCGACATCGACACGCCGTGCAGCGACACCGGGTGCCTCGCGCGCAAGGTCTCGAGCAGCGCCAGGCGCGGGCCGCCCGCGACGAGGTAGTTCTCGGGATGGACCTCGAACCAGAGTCCGGGATCGCGCGAGGCCAGCGCGTCCTCCGCGAACTCGGGCTTGAAGCCCAGGCCGGCGCCCAGCGTGTGTGTCATGGCGGTCGAACGGGCGGGAAGGGTCAGGACTTGACCGGGGCCAGCGAGCCCATGCCCTTGGGCGTCTTGATCGTCGTGCAGGTGCCTGCCGGGACGTACTTCCAGGCGTTGGCCTGGTAGTCCATCTTGGCGGTGCCGGCGCAGCTGGTGCCCGGGCCCGCGGCGCAATCGTTCTTGCCGGCCATCGAGACGCCGTAGCAGCGTTCCTTCTCGGCGGCGGGCTTGGCGTCCTGCGCCATCGCGGAGGCGGACAGGGCGGTCAGGGTGACGAGGGCGAGGCTCAGTGTGGTCGACTTCATGGGGCACTCCTTGTGCGTTGGATGCGAGTTGAGGGTCGGACGCGGCGGTCTGCCCGTCACGTTCCGCAAGCTAGTTCGTAGCCGATCGGCAAGGGGTTACAGCGGTGCCGGAAATTTTTCGATCTCTTTTTTCAGAGCCCCTGTAACCTTCCGACCCCATGACGCGAATAGATCCCGTGATCGCGACAGAGCATGAGTTGCACGACCTTTTCGTGGCCGGGCTGGACGGGGATGCGGGGGCTTACCACCGCTTCCTCCAGCGTCTGGGGGCCTTGCTGCGCGGGTACTTCCGGCGGCGCCTGCAGCAGTTGCCGGACGAGGTCGAGGACCTGGTGCAGGAGACGCTGATGGCCGTGCATGCGCAACGCCAGACCTACCGCCGCGGCGAGCCGCTGACGGCGTGGGTGCACGCGGTCGCCCGCTACAAGCTGGTCGACCTCTGGCGGCGGCGGGAGCGGCACGATGCGCTGAACGAGCCGCTCGACGACGAACTCGCGGTCTTTGCGGCCGCCGATCACGAGGCCGGCGATTCGCGCCGCGACCTGAGCCGGCTGCTGGACCGGTTGCCGACGAACCAGCGCCTGCCGATCCTGCATACGAAGGTCGAAGGGCTGTCGGTCCAGGAGACCGCCCAGCTCACGGGCCTGAGCGAGTCGGCGGTGAAGGTCGGCGTGCACCGGGGATTGAAGACGCTGGCGCGGCTGTGGAAGGACATGACATGAAGACCGACGATCTGATCGGACTGCTGGCGCAGGACGCCGGCCCGGTGCCGACGCGCACCGGCGAACGGCGGTTCGCCGTCGCGCTGCTGGTGGGGGTGATGCTCGCGCTGGCGTGGGTGCAGGGCGCCTTCGGCATCCGTGCCGACCTGGCCGAGGTGATGGGCACGGCCGCGTTCTGGCGGAAGGTGGCGATGCCGCTCGCGGTGGCGGCGACCGGCCTGGTCGTGGTGTTCCGCCTCGGTCACCCCGGCGCGCGGATGAACGGCTGGTGGCTGGGCGTGTGGCTGCCGGTGTCGCTGCTGTGGATCTGGGCGGCGGTGGTGCTCTGGATGGCCGAGCCCGGCGCGCGCCTGCCGCTGGTGCTGGGCACCACGTGGCGGGTCTGCGTCTTCAACGTGACGGCGACGGCGCTGCCGATCGGCATCGGGCTGCTGTGGGCGCTGCGCGGCCTGGCGCCGACGCGGCCCGTGCTGACCGGCGCGGCCGCCGGCTGGCTGGCGGGCGCGGTGGGCGCGTGCGTCTACTCGCTGCACTGCCCCGAGATGGAGGCGCCCTTCGTGGCGATCTGGTACGTGCTCGGGATGGGCATGTCCGCGGCGCTGGGGGCGCTCGCGGGGCGGCATTGGCTGAGATGGTGAACGCGCGGCCTGGGCGCCGTCGGCGCCCGCTCGCGAGTCACTGAGCCCGCGCGCTCATCCGCCGCCGCCGTCCGGCCGCCAGGCCGGCGATCGCGAGGCCCGCCAGCATCAGTGCGCCGGTCCCGGGTTCCGGCACCAGCGCCACGGACCACACGCCGGCCAGCGTGCCCGGCGCGGCGGTGCCCGAGCCGCCGATGTAGAAGTAGCTGTCCGCGACCTGCGACAGGCTGTTGCCGGTGTTGGAGGACGCCAGCCGGAAGTTCACCTGGGCCTGCGGGTTGATCTCGTAGCGGTTGATCCAGATGTCCCAGGTGGCGGGCAGGCCGTTGGCATCCAGCGAGCCGATGTTCATGTTCCAGGTGTACTCGGTATAGACGGAGCAGCAGACCCAGCCCGGATCCGGGAACGGCGAGCCGAGCGTGCCGCCGGAGATCGGCGGTGCGCCGGCGCCCAGGACCCAGGTGATCTCGAAGCGCCGGATGTCGGCCTCGCCGGCAGGGCCGGTCAGGAGCCCGTCGGTATAGACGCTGACCACCAGCCGGCTCTCGAAGGTCCAATCCTGGGGCACATCGGGCGACGCCCTCGGGAAGAACGCGGTGGTCGTGAAGGGCGTCGTCACGAAGCTGTAGCGGTACTCCTCGGCCCGGGCGTTCCCGGCGAGCAGCGGCAGCAGCAGCGAGCACAACGCGAGCGCGCACCTGCGCAGCAGCGAGCGGACGTTCATGGTGATCTCCCGGGTGCCGCGGCTTGTCTGGAGCAGCGGGGCTCCCACCGGTCCGGCCCGGAAGATTAGAAACGCGTGAAGGCCGAATCCAGCCGCCGCTGCGCTGCCTTCCAGTGACAAGGCCGGGCATCCCGCTTGAAACGCCGAGACGGCCCTCGTCCGGTACACTTCAATCACTTCGCAACCGAGAGACCCGGAAAGGCGTCCCGGTGATCGAGCTCGGTGCACTCGACTCGATGTTGATGAGGAAAATGGGAGACCTTGCAGAGGTTCCCTCTGGACAAGGTGACCGACCAAGGGTCGGAATCCGGTCTCTCAGCCGTCCTCCTTGGTTGCGAAGTCATTTTCTATTTTCGAAGCGCTTGAGCATCAAGCGCCTTTGTTTTTCCGGGGTTTGCCCAGTACGCCGTCTCCAGACGAAGGTGCGCCACAGGGGTGCCGATGAACTGGAGCGCGGCCACAGGCGATTCGCCGCTTGCCGCCGAGTCCTTCGCCTTGTAGGCCGGATCGAACATCAGCAGTTGGGTCGGGTACTTCCTGTTTTCCGGGTGCGGTGCGTACTTCGGGATGCCGTGGATGAACAGCCCCGCCAGCAGTTCGACAACACCGGGCGCCCCGACGCTGTCCTTCGTCGACCGACTCTCTCGCACATGCTCGATTCGCTCCCGCGAAATCACGATGGCGCCGAGCTTCGCGCCGTTGGCATGCAACGCTGCGAGCTTCCGGTTGTTGAGCCAGGTGTTGATGAGCGCGGTCGCGCGCTTGCTGAGGAACCACACGATTTCATCCGGAGCGTCGCCTGGCGCCGGACGCGTGCCTTTCACCCAGCCCTGGAACAAAGCGAACAGGTCCGCCTTTGCCATGTCCGCGCCGGAGACCATCGACACCTGCATGGTGGCTGATGGAATCGCCGATGAGGCCGCCTGGACGTAGGCAGCCGGTGCCGCCGGCAGGGCGTTCGGCAACTGCGAGGGACTGATCGCCGTCGAGCCCCGGCTCGCCCATCCAACCGCGACCGCGTCTCCGCGGGCCACATCGTTCGTCTCGACTGTCATCTGCTGAGAATCTCCTCTTCGGAGCCAAAATTCTCAGGGTCGCTTCGACGCCTCAAACGATGTGCAAATGGGCTGGTTCGATGACTTGACGAATTGCGGTATACGCCCGCTGTTGGTCGGGGTCAGTCCGTGCTCCGACTTGTCAGACGCGAGCCTCAGGCGATATACGACAACGGCAACGCCGTCGTGAACTTCAGCTCCTCCATCGCGAAGCTGGAGCTGACGTCCGACAGCTGCGTCCCGGCGATCAGCCGGCGATAGACCTGGTCGTAGGCGGCGATGTCCGGCACGACGACGCGCAGCAGATAGTCGACATCGCCGCTCATCCGATAGAACTCGACGACCTCCGGGATCGCGTCGATCGCCGCGCGGAACTGGTCGAACCAGGCCTGCGAATGCACGTTGGTCCGCACCGAGACGAACACCGTCACGCCCACGTTGACCTGCTTCGGGTCCACCAGCATCACGTTGCGGGTGATCACCCCGGATTCCTTCAGCCGCTGCACCCGGCGCCAGCAGGGCGTCGTCGACAGTCCCACCTCCGCCGCCAGATCGCTCATCTGCACGGAGGCGTCGCGCTGCAGGATATCCAGGATCTTCCGGTCGATGGAATCCAGTTTCGCCATGTCGATCAATCTTGGAATGAAATTGCCGAAATTGGCAAAGTAAAGATAGATTTTGCACCCGAATTCCACGAGTGAATTCTGACAATCGACGGTCATGGAAATCTATCTCGACGCCAACGCCACCACCCCCGTCCTGCCGCAGGCCCGCGATGCCGCGCTCTCCGTGATGGCGGACGCGTTCGGGAACCCGAGCAGCATCCATGGCAGCGGGCTGAAGGCCCGGGCCCGGCTCGACGCGGTCCGCGCCACCGCGCGCCGCGTGCTGGGCGCGCCGGGGGGCCGGCTGGTGTTCACCAGCGGCGCGACCGAGGGCATCCAGACCGCCGTCCTGTCCGCGCTGACCGCGCTGCGGCAGCGCCGCGAGGCGGGTCAGGCCATCCCGCCCCGGCTGCTCTATGGCGCCACCGAGCACAAGGCCGTGCCTGAAGCGCTGCGTCACTGGAACACGTTGCTGGGCCTGGACCTGGAGATCGTCGCCATCCCCGTCGACATCGACGGCCGCCATGACCTGGCCTGGCTGCGCGCGAACGCGTTGTCGGCAGGGCTGGTCTGCACGATGGCCGCGAACAACGAGACGGGCGTCATCAGCCACCTCGACGGCATCGCCGACGCGCTGCGCGGCACCGGCGCGCTCTGGCTCGTCGACGGCGTGCAGGCGCTCGGCAAGCTGCCGCTGCTGCTCGGCGAGCGCGCCATCGACTACGCGCCGTTCTCCGGCCACAAGCTCTATGCGCCCAAGGGCGTGGGCATGCTCTACGTCCGCGAGGGCGCCCCGTTCACGCCGCTGATGGCGGGTGGCGGGCAGGAGGGCGCGCAGCGCTCGGGTACCGAGAACATGGCGGGCATCGCGGCGCTGGGCGCGGTGCTGGAAGCGCTGGAGGGCGGCGGCGTGTTCGCGTCGCTCAGCCAGTTGCTGGACCGTCGGCAGCGCCTGGCCGACGCGCTGCGCGACGCGTTCCCCGGCGTCGTGTTCAATGCACCGTTCGACACCAGCCTGCCGACGACGCTCAACGTGTCGGTCCCGGGCCTGAGCGCGAAGCTGCTGCTCGACCTGTTCGACGCCGCCGGACTGCGCGTCAGCGGCGGCTCCGCCTGCGGCGCGTCGAAGGCGGCGCCGAGCTACGTGCTGCAGGCGATGGGTCTGCCGGCGTGGCGCGCCGGCTCCGCGGTGCGGCTGTCCTTCGGCGCGGCCGATGCCGAGTCGACCATCGACGAAGCCTGCAGACGTCTGCGCGCCTGCGGCGAGTCGCTGCGCGCGACCTGCCAGACGCCGGCGCCGAACGAGACCCCGCAGGCGCCCGAACTGCTCACGCGCTTCGCCGTCGACGGCGCCTGCTGCTACGTCGTCGCCGATGTGTCGAGCCGTCGCTGCGTCGTCGTCGACCCGCTGCCCGAACTGACCGGCACGCTGGCGCAATGGATGCGATGTCGCGGGCTGACGCTGGCCGCGATCCTGGACACGCACAGCCACGGCGACCATGCGTCGTCGGCGCAGTCCCTGCGGGACGCGATGACGAGCCTGCTCGCCGAGGAGGCGCTCGCTGACCGCGTCGACGCGCTGGGGTGGCCGAATGGCAGCGAGGAGATCGCGCTCGGCGCGCACCGGCTGTCGCGCCTCGCGATCCCGGGGCATACGCAAGATTCCACCGCCTATCTGCTGCACACAGGCAGCGAGACGATCGCGACCTTCGTCGGGGACACGGTGATGCCGGGCGCGCTCGGTCGCAGCGATTTCGAGCAGAGCGCGCCGGCCGACTTCGGCCCGTCGTTGAAGGCTCTGGAACGCCACGTCGGTCCGAACGGGCTGCTGCTGCCGGGCCACGACTACGACGACCGCTTCGCGACGACGCTCGCCGTCGAATGCGGCGCGCAGCCGTTGCTCGACGGTGTGCTGAAGGGCCGCTTGAGCGCCGAGGCCTTCGCGATCGGCAAGGGCGTGCTGGAGCACGACCTGGCGCCGACCGAGTACCAGACCATGGCCTGTGGCGCGCGCGTGGACTGCGCGCGGACGACGGAGCGCGTGGAACTCGACGTCGCCGGCTTGCAGTCGATGCTGGGCGACGGATTCGGGGCGAAGCCGGTGCTGGTGGACGTCCGCGAGGCCTACGAGGCGCGGATGAGCCCCACGGAGGAACTCGCGCCGGAGGCGGTGCCGCTGTCGGCGCTGATCAACGCGTTGCCGCGCTGGCGCGCGCTGCCGGAGCAGACGCCGGTGATCTTCTTCTGCCGCAGCGGCAACCGCAGCGCGCAGGCGGCGCGGGCGCTGCGCCGGCTCGGGCACGGTCGGGCGTGGAGCCTGGCCGGCGGCCTCGCGCTGTGGCCGACCGCCCGGACCACCACCGCGCTCGACGCCATCGCGATCTGAGCGGGCGTACGGCGTCGGCCGCTGGCCCTCAACCCCGTCCTCCGCCGCACGCGGCAGAGGGGGAAGAAGGGCTCAGGGCGCCGGCAGCGCCGCGCTGCCGAACCGGGTGCGGCAGACCTGCTGCCCTGTCGCGTTCGTCTCGAAGTCGCTCGCGAGCATGATCAACCGGGATCCGTCCGCGCTCGGCAGCAGCGGCGACGAATAGTTCTGGCACCAGTTCGTCTGCGCGGGCGGGCTCAGCGGCTTGACCGGCGCTTCCATCGTCGTCCACGCGCCGCTGCCGTCGGCGGTCGAGCTGAGGAAGATCGTCGCGCCGTTGCCGGCCGCATCGACCTGTCCGGCGGCGTTGAACAGGATCTGCCCGATCAACGCGATCCGCTGCCGACCCGGCAGCCAGACGTGCGTCGGCGTGTGGCGGAAGAAGCGACCGTCGGCCGTCTTCGGCTCCGGTCCGCGCACGGCCGGATCGCCCCAGTCCAGCCCATCCGACGAGCGCTTCAGCGCCACGCGGCAGTCCAGCCCGGCGGTGCTGCAGTGCTCGTAGCTCAGCAGGAAGCTGCCGTCGCCGAGCCGGCTCGCCACCGCCATGCCGGGACGGTCGGTCGGCTTCACCGCGTCGACGATCACGCGCGGCGCGGTCCAGGTCGCGCCGTCCATCGTGCTCATGCGCTTGAGCGTCTGCGAGACGCCCGCGCTCGTGCCGTCCGTCTCGTCCGAATACAGGCAGGCGAGCGCGCCGTCGCGCGTCACGAGGAACTCGGGCTCCCAGATCCCCGTCCCGTCGGCGCCGCGCGGCTTGTTGCCGACGCCGCAGTTCGCGAGGAAGCGCCAGGTCTTGCCGCCGTCATTGCTGCGGTGGATCGGATGCGTCATCGGCTGGCCGGGCGTGTCCTGCCCGACCGAGGCCGACCACAGCAGCGTGCCTGCCGGCAGCACGCCGACCGCCGACGGCAACTCATGGACCGAGCCGCAGCACAGGCCCTTCGGCCAGGCTGCGTCGGTGACCACGCCCTGCGGCTGGAAGGTGGTGCCGTCATCCTTGCTGAGGAACAGCTTGCCCTGGCCGCGATCGCCGTCGAAGGTGATCGCGCTGGCGAGCAGCGCGCCGTTCAGCGAGGCGTCGCTCTGATGCTGCAGTCGGATCAGTCGCGGATAGAAGGCCGGCGCGTCGCCGTTGAGCAGCGTGCCAGCGCGCGTGACCGGTGGCGGGGTGACCGGGGGCGGGGCGCTGGGGGTGGCCGCGTCAGAACTCGACGAGCCGCCGCCGCAACTGGCGCAGGCGGCGAGCAGCAGGCCCGTCAGCAGCACGCCGGCGCCGGTCGTCAAGCCGCGGAGGAGGGGATGCCTGGCCAGAGGCCGGGGCGCGGACGCCCGTTCGGTGGAGGAGGCGGCGGAGGCGGTGGAGGGGGAGCGAGGGGTCATCGTGTCCTCCGGGTCAGATTTCGCCCGAGGGCTTGCGTTGCGGCACGCCCGAGGGGACCGGGCGGCCGAAGTCCGGCCGGCCGTCCGCCGTCCAGGTGAAGCGCTGGATGCGCATCGTGCGGCCGTGCGGGTCGTTCTCGGCGCTGTCCTTGGCGTGATAGACCAGCCAGTCCTCGGTGCCGTCCGGCGACTTCGTGAAGCTGTTGTGGCCCGGCACGAAGACGCCGTCGACGCCGGCCACGCCGGTCGGTCCGTCCGTCGGGCCGAACACCGGCTTCGGATGCTTGGTCCAGCTCTTCGGATCCATCGGGTCCTTCCCGGTCAGCTCCAGCAGCCCGAGGTAGTACACCGCCGCCGTGTGCCCCGCCGAGTACACGACGAAGTCGCGGCCTGCATGCCGCAACGGCTGCGGCGCCTCGATCCAGTAGTCCTTGGGCTGGACCTGCCACTTGCCGTCGACCTTGTGCCAGCCGCGCTCCCAGTCGTGCTCGCCCTGGACGATGCGCACGCCGGGACCGTCGGCCTTGGCCGGGCTCGACATCGGCGCGATCCAGAGGCCCGCGTCGGCGTACATCCAGAACAGCCGGCCATCGGCCAGCCGCAGCACCGAGCCGTCGATCGAATAGCGCTCATGCGCCAGGTGCACGCGCCCGAGGTCGCGGTACGGGCCCATCGGGTGGTCGGCCTCGAGCACGTAGTGCCGGTGGTTGGCGTCGACGTGATCGGACGCGGTGAAGTACAGGTACCAGCGGCCGTCGAGGTGGTGCAACTCCGGCGCCCAGATCATGGCGCTGCGCGGGCCGCTGGCATCGGCGGTCCAGACCTTCCTGCGCTCGGCCTGGCGCCAGTCGCTGAGCCGGTCCGAGCGGTAGACCCACACGCCGCCTTCGGGATCGAAGGTCGCCGTCAGGTAGTACGCGCCTTCATGGAAGACGACGAAGGGATCCCCGGCCTCGCGGTCCGGCAGCACGGGGTTGGTGAAGGTGGTCGGCATGGCGGTCCCGGAGGCGGCGGCCGCTTTCACGGCGGTGGAAGCGGAGGAGGCAGAGGACGGGGCGGCCGGCGCAGCGGCCGAGGGGCGGGCGGATGAGGCGCTGGCGCAGCCGGTCGACATCGCGGCGCCCGCGAGTCCCAGGCCGGCGGCCAGACCGAGCCAACGGCGGCGCGGCAGGTCCGCGTCCGTGTCTGGATGCATGGGGAGGTCTCCTGTCCCGCCGCATCGGCGCGGCCTCATGCCGCGCCCCGGGTGGGATCGGCGCGGATGGTAGACCGGATCGGTCATTAATAACAAGTATGTTTGTTACTAACGAGCCTCGCTGAAATTCCACCGGCTTTCAGGGGCTGCCGCTTTCGCGTCCGGCGCGCCTGAGTACTTCTCGAGGTTCCCCGGCGCCTCTCAGCACTTCAGCGCTTCCTCAGCGCATCTCGCGCGGTCTCGGCGAGGCGGAGGCATCCGCGCCGACCGCGTCCGGGCCGTGCCCGCGCGGGAAATCGAACGCGATCCGCATGACGATGTCCTGCGGGTAGTTGCCGAACTTGCGGCCGAACAGGTTGAGGCCGCCGCGGTTGCGGGCGTCGTCCTTGATGCCCAGCCTCACCTTGATGTGGTTGGTCTGCGGCAGGTCCAGGTCGCCGATCTTCACCGTGCCCAGTGCGACGCCGTCGATCATCGAGCCCTTCTCGCCCACGCTCCACTGCTTGAGCAGGCCGTGCGTGGTGCGGTCCACCTGCCACCAGCTCGGCATCAGCAGCGAGGGCTTGCCGCCGTAGTCGCCGGGGCTGGTCCAGGTGCCGATCTCCCGGTCGTTGATCCAGAGCGTGATGTCGGACGGGAAGTCCTCGTTGAACTGCGGCGCCTCGGAGCAGATCTCCATCGAGAGCTCCAGGTGGCTGGGCACCGCGCCGTAGGGGAGGTTGTTGGGGAAGGCGTAGTCCACGTAGCCCGAGCCGCCGAACCACAGCAGCTGCGCATAGACGTGCTCCGGCTCGAAGAACGAGCGCGAGTCGTCCAGCATGCCGATGATCTTGCTCTCGCTGACCAGGCCGCAGGTCGGCTTGGCCTCGACGTGGCGATAGCTGCCGATCGGCATGCTGATCGAGATGACGTTGGGCCGCGACTCGATGGCCGCGCCGGGCAGGCGCAGGCGCACCTCGTCGTAGCGCTTGGAGCAGAGCTTCTGCTGGCCGCGCGTGCCGGGCTCGACCTCGACCGACACCAGGCCCACGGCCTGCAGCTGGTTGATGTTGAAGCTCACCGTCGAATGCGGCAGGTTCATCGCGCCCGCCAGCTCGGAGACGTTCAGCACCTGGTGCGTGAGCAGCCCCAGCATCGCCTGTCGCGTGTCCGACGCCAGGGCCTTGGCCACGGCCAGCGCCGCGTCCCCCTCGACCATCAAGACCCGGCTGCCCGAGACCTCCACCATTGCGCGTCCCCAAAAGATTTTTCGCGAGTTTATGCGGATCGCTCCGCTCCTCTGAGGCCTTAGGGTAAAGACCGATCATTACTAACAAACAAGTTCGTGATAATGGCCGCCATGAACCCCGCACACCACGACGGGCGAGGCGCCGAGACCGCCACCTCCGCTGATTCCCCCGGCCGCGTCCACCGCCGCCGCAATCCGCTGACCGGCCGTCACGTGCTGGTCTCCCCGCATCGCACGCAGCGGCCCTGGCAGGGCGCGCAGGAGTCGGTCGACGACACGCCGCTGCCCCGCCACGACCCCACCTGCTACCTGTGCGCCGGCAATGTCCGCGCGAACGGCCAGCACAACCCGGACTACACCGGGACCTTCGTGTTCACGAACGACTTCGCGGCACTGCAGCCGGCGCGCGGCGACGAGGCGGGCCTCGCCGTCGCGGACGAGGCGGGCGCGGACCTGTTCCAGGCGGCGCCTGTCGCCGGTGAGTGCCGCGTGCTCTGCTTCTCGCCGGATCACGCCCGCACGTTGCCGGAGCTCGATCTCCCTGAACTGCATGCCGTCGTGCGCGCCTGGATGGACCAGTCCGCCGACATGGGCGCGCGTCACCGCTGGGTGCAGGTCTTCGAGAACAAGGGTGCGGCGATGGGGTGCTCCAACCCGCATCCGCACGGCCAGGTCTGGGGCCTGGACCAGTTGCCCGACGAAGCGGTGCTCGCCGACACGCATCAGCGCGACTACCTCGATCGCCACGGCGAACCGCTGCTGGTGCGCTACGTCCGCGACGAGCTGGTCGCGGGCGAGCGCGTGATCGTCGAGACCGAGCATTGGGTCGCCCTCGTGCCGTACTGGGCCGCCTGGCCGTTCGAGACGCTGCTGCTGCCGAAGGCGCACACGCTGCGGCTCGACGCGATGACGCCGGCGCAGGCGGACGACCTCGCCGTCGCCGTGCGTCGCCTCACGACGCGCTACGACAACCTGTTCCAGTGCTCCTTCCCGTACTCGATGGGCTGGCACGGGGCGCCGCACGGCGCCGGACGGCCGGACGACGGCGCGAACGGCCACTGGCAGCTGCACGCGCATTTCTATCCGCCGCTGCTGCGCTCGGCGACGGTGCGCAAGTTCATGGTCGGTTTCGAGATGCTCGGCGAGGCGCAGCGCGACCTCACGCCGGAGACCGCCGCGCAGCGGCTGCGCGAGGTCAGCGACACCGTGCATTACCGGCAGGCGCGTCGCGCCGCACAGGCGGAGGGCGCATGAGCCAGGATCGTCAAGCGACACCGCGCGACCGCGCGGTGCAAGGATTCGAGCGCGCCTTCGGCCAGTCGCCGGAGCGCCTGAGCCGCGCCCCGGCGCGTGTGAACCTGATCGGCGAGCACACCGATTACAACGAGGGCTTCGCGATGCCCTGCGCGATCGACCGCGACACGGTCGTGGCCGCGGCGCGGCGCGACGACGAGGTGATCGAGGTCCTCGCCTGCGACCTGCCGGGCGGGACGGACGCCAAGGGCGGGAAGGACGACGGCGCCCGGGGCGCTGTTGGCCGCTTCCGCATCGGCGACGCGGCGGACGTGTCCGCAAGTCCCCAATGGTTGCGCTACGTGCAAGGCATGGTCGCCGTGTTGCGCGAGCAGGGCCACGCCGTGGGCGGCGCGACGCTGTCGATCGCGGGCAACGTGCCGCAGGGCGCGGGGCTGAGTTCGTCGGCCTCGCTGGAGATGGCGATCGGCCACGCGTTCTCCGCGCTGAACGGCTGGACCTTGCCGCCGACGACGATGGCGCTCGCCGGCCAGCGCGCCGAGAACGTCTACGCCGGTTGCCGTTGCGGCGTGCTGGACCAGCTGTCGTCCTCGCTCGGCGTGCAGGGTCACGCGCTGCTGATGGACTGCCGCAGCCTGGAGGTCCGACCGATCCCGATGCCCGAGGACATCGCGGTGCTGGTGGTCGACTCGAAGATCCAGCGCGGCCTCGTCGACAGCGAATACAACCTGCGCCGCCAGCAATGCGAGGCGGCGGCCCAGGGCCTCGGCGTGAGGGCGCTGCGCGATGTCGACGACGCGCTCTGGTCGCGGCTCGGCGGACAGCTCGACCCGGTCGTGCGCCGCCGCGCGCGCCACATCATCTCCGACAGCCACCGCTGTGCCGGCCTGGCCGACGCGCTGTCTCGCGGCGACTTCGCCGCGATCAGCCACCTCATGCGCGAATCCCACTGGTCCATGCGCGACGACTTCGAGATCACCGTTCCCGCGATCGACGCGCTCGCCGCGCTGATGCAGGATGTCATCGGCGAACACGGCGGTGCGCGCATGACCGGCGGCGGCTTCGGCGGCTGCGTCATCGCGCTCGCCCCGCGGGCGATGGTCGACGAGATCCGCGTCGCCGTCGAACGCGGCTACCGTTCGCCGGACGGCCGCGCGGCGGAAGTCCACGTCTGCGCCGCCTCCGATGGCGCGGGGGTGCTCGCATGAGCGCGCTCAAGACCTTCGAGCTGCGCTCGCCGGACGGACTGCGCATCGCCATCACCGATGCGGGGGCGTCGTGGATGTCCTGCGTGGTCCCCGTGAACGGCGATGACCGCGAGGTCCTGCTCGGTTACGAAACGCCGGCGGACTACCTGCGCCAGCCGGGCTATCTCGGCGCCGTGGTCGGCCGCTACGCCAACCGCATCGCGGGCGCGTCGTTCGAACTCGACGGACAGCGCTTCGCGCTGGACGCGAACGAAGGGCCGAACCAGCTGCATGGCGGCACGGCCGGTTTCCACCGCAAGGTCTGGGACGTCGCGCATCACGACGAGCAGTCGCTGGAACTGACGCTGCGCTCGGAAGATGGTGACCAGGGCTATCCGGGCCGCCTGGACGTCCGCGTCGTCTACCGCGTCGAAGCCCCGTTGACGGTCAGCATCAGCTTCGAGGCGCGCACCGATGCGCCGACGCTGGTGAACGTCAGCAGCCATGCCTACTTCAACCTCGATGGACCGGGCCGGCTCATCCTCGATCAACAGCTGCGGATCGCGGGCAGCCGCTACCTGCCGGTGCGGGCCGACCTGATCCCCACGGGCGAGCAGTCGCCGGTCGCGGGCACGCCGTTCGACTTCCGCCAGCCGCGCCGCATCGGCGACGCGCTCGAGGCGCTGCGTCGACTCGACGTGTTGCCCGCCTGCCACGACCACTGCTGGCTGATCGACGAGCCGGCCGGCGAGGGCGCGGCCGCGGTGCTCCGTTCAGGCGATGGCCAGCTGATGCTGGCGCTGCACAGCGACGCGCCCGGCCTGCAGTTCTATGCCGGCGAGTTCCTGCCGCAGACGCCCGACCGGCACGGCCGCCCGCACCTCAAGCACGGCGGCCTGGCGATCGAGCCCGAGGCGCTGCCCGACAGTCCGCATCACCCCGAATGGCCGCAACCCGGCGCGGTGCTGCGTCCCGGCGAGGTCTATCGTCATCGCCTGACCTACCGATTCGTTCCCTCGGCCTCCCCGGCCTCCCCTTCGTCCTCTTCCTCGACCTCCCCGGCCGACAAGGCCTGACCCCGAGACTCCCATGAGCAATGCCACCTCCGCTCCCGCCCGCTGGACGCCCGAGCAGGCCCACGTCTGGTTCCAGGCGCAGCCGCCGGCGCTGGGCGCGAATTTCGTGCCCGCCTCCGCCATCAACCAGCTCGCCATGTGGCAGGCCGACAGCTTCGACGCCGACCGCATCGACCTCGAACTCGGCTGGGCCGCCGGCCTGGGCATGAACACGATGCGCGTGTTCCTGCACGACCTGCTGTGGGCGCAGGACGCCGCGGGCTTCAAGGGCCGCATCGGCCAGTACCTGGACATCGCCGACCGCCATGGCATCAAGACGATGTTCGTGCTGTTCGATTCCTGCTGGGATCCCCATCCGAAGCTCGGCCCGCAGCGCGAGCCCATCCCCGGCGTGCACAACTCCGGCTGGGTGCAGAGCCCGTCCGCGACGCAGCTCGCCGACCGCTCGACCTGGCCCGCGCTGCGCGCCTACGTCGAGGACATCGTCAAGACTTACGGCCAGGATCCGCGCGTCACCTACTGGGACGTCTGGAACGAGCCCGACAACCAGGGCGGCGGCATGGGCTACTACCTGCCGCGCGAGGCCAAGGACAAGATCGCGCTGGTGGCGGAGCTGATCCCGCAGGTCTTCGACTGGGCACGCGCGCAGCAGCCCTCGCAGCCGCTGACCAGCGGCGTGTGGCTGGGCGACGACTGGGGCCCCGAGTCCAAGGAACTGAACGCGGTGCAGCGGGCCCAACTGGCCGGCTCCGACGTCGTCAGCTTCCACGACTACAGCTGGCCCGAGAAACTCGAGGCCCGCATCCGGCAGCTGCAGGCCTACGGCCGTCCGCTGATCTGCACCGAGTACATGGCGCGCAGCCTGGGCTCGACCTTCGACGTCGCGCTGCCGATCGCCTGGCGCGAGGACGTGGGCATGCTCAACTGGGGCTTCGTCGACGGCAAGAGCCAGACGAAGATGCCGTGGGACTCGTGGAAGAAGCCGTACACCATCGATCCGCCGCTGGTCTGGTTCCACGACGTGCTGCACACCGACGGCACGCCGTATCGTGAGCGCGAGGCCGAGCTGTTGCGGCAACATGGCGCCCGCAAGCGCGGATCGACCCGCGCGGATTGAGACACGGCGGACCGGGGCACCACGGCCCCGGTCGCCAATGACCAGAGGCGCTGCGACGGATGGCGCCCGGCAGGAGACGTATGACTGCAAGCATCGTGTTCGACGGCGTGGCCAAGCGCTACGGTTCCGTCGACATCATTCCCGACTTCTCGCTCAGCATCGGGGCGGGCGAGTTCATCGTGCTGCTCGGCCCGTCGGGCTGCGGCAAGTCCACGCTGCTGCGCATGCTGGCGGGGCTGGAGAGCGTCTCCGGCGGCCGCATCCTGCTCGCCGACCAGGACGTCACCGCGCTGCCGCCCGGCCGGCGCGGGCTGGCGATGGTGTTCCAGCAATACGCGCTCTACCCGCACATGAGCGTGTTCGACAACATGGCCTTCGGCCTGCGCAACATCGGCATCGCCGACGCCGAGGTGCGCCGCCGCGTCGAGGACGCCGCGCGCATGCTGGAGCTCGACACGCTGCTGCAGCGCCGTCCCGCGCAGTTGTCCGGCGGCCAGCGACAGCGCGTCGCGATCGGTCGCGCCGTGGTGAAGGAGCCCAAGGCCTTCCTGTTCGACGAGCCGCTGTCCAACCTCGACGCCAAGCTGCGCAACCGCACCCGCATCGAGCTCGCGCGGCTGCACAAGCGGCTGGGCGCGACGATGGTCTTCGTGACCCACGACCAGGTCGAGGCGATGACGCTGGCCGACCGCATCGTCGTGCTCAACGGCGGCCGCATCGACCAGGCCGGTCCGCCGATGGACATCTACCAGCGCCCGCGCACCCGATTCGTCGCGGGTTTCGTCGGCAGCCCGTCCATGAACTTCCTGCCGGTCGAGCGCATGGCCGACCAGCAGGGGCGGATCGCCGTCCGACTTCCTGGCGGCGCCGTCGTGACGACGCAGATCGCGGCGAAGCCGATCGCGGGCCAGTTGGAGATCGGCGTGCGGCCCGAAGGCCTGCGCCTCGCCGCCGACGGCCCGATCGCGGGTTGCGTCGAGCTGCTGGAGCGCCTCGGCGAACGCAGCCTCGCGCACGTGGGGCTGGGCGACGGCACGGTCGTCGTGGCTGAGGTCCCGGTGAGCAGCACGCTCGCGATGGGCGAGACGGTCCGCCTGCGACCGGACCTCGAGCAGGTGCACCTCTTCGACGGCGCCGGCCTCGCGCATCACGCCGAGCCGCGCCCGGACGGCGTGCCGGCCGAAGCGCTGGTGGCGGGCGCCACCGCGGCGGAAGTCCGATGAGCGCCGCGACACTCACCGCCGGCACCGCCAGCGAGGCGGCCGAGGTCGTCTCGGGCGCCGAGCCGCCGCGCGGCGCGCTGGGCCGCTCCGCCATGGACGGACCGGCGTGGGTCGGCTGGGCCTTCATTGCGCCGTTCGCGCTCTGCTACCTGGGCCTGCTCGCGGCGCCGGTGCTCGAAGGGGTCTGGCTCTCCTTCAACGCCGTCGACCTGCTGACCGGCAAGGGCCAGTTCGTCGGCCTGGCCAACTTCCTGGACCTGGTGCGCGACGAGGTCTTCCTGCTCTGCGCGCGCAACACCATCTTCTTCGCGGCGATCTGCACGCCGGCCTTCGTCGGCCTGGGCCTCGCGCTCGCGCTGGTGCTCAACCGTCCCGGCCGCACCGGCGCGTGGCTGCGCGGCACCTTCTTCGCCTCCAACGTGCTGTCGGTGACCGTCGTGACGCTGATCTGGCGCCTGGTGCTGCTGCCCGACCGCGGGCTGCTGAGCCAGGGCCTCGCGGCCTTCGGCCTGCCGGATCTCGCGCCGCTCAGCAACGAATCCCTGGCGCTGCCCTTCATCGCGCTGGTCACGCTGTGGTGGGGCATCGGCCTGCCGATGATGCTGATCCTCGCCGCGCTGCAGCAGATCCCGCCGGATCTCTACGAGGCCGCCGCGCTGGACAACGCCAGCCGCTGGCGCAGCTTCCGCTTCATCACGCTGCCGGCGCTGCGCCGCACGCTGATCATGGTGGCGATCATCCAGGTGATCGGGCAACTGCAGGTCTTCGGCCAGGCGCAGCTGCTGACCAACGGCGGTCCCAACAACAGCACCCGCACGCTGGTGATGTTCATCTACGAGGCGCTCTTCGACCAATGGGCGCTGGGCTACTCCGCCGCGGCCGCGCAGATCCTGTTCGTGCTGATGGTGCTGGGCGTGTCCGTCCAGCGCTGGGCCGAGCGTCGCGAAGGAGCGCAGGCATGAGCGCCCGGGTCTGGCAGAACGGTCCGTGGGACCGCGTGCTCCTGGGCGCCGCCATCGCGCTCGCGCTGCTGTGGATGCTCCCGCTCGCGTGGGTCTTCGCGCTGTCGCTGAAGTCGAACGCGGTGCTGATGGAGCGCACCGATGCGATCCTCACGACGCCCTTCACGTTGCGCAACTATGCGGACATCCTGGCCAATCCGGCCGTGTTCCGCTGGGTGCTCAACAGCTGCGTCGTCGCGCTGGTGCAGACGGCACTGGTGCTGTTCATCTCGTCGCTGGCGGGCTACGGCTTCGCGCGCTGCGAGTTCCCCGGCCGCCGCATCGCCTTCGCGCTCGCGCTCGCCGGCCTCGCGGTGCCGGAGCCGGCGGTCGTGATCCCGCTGCACCGCATCTTCGCGGAGCTCGGCCTGCACAACAGCTATGCCGGGCTGATCCTGCCGCGCCTGGCCGCGCCGTTCGGCGTGTTCCTGATGACGCAGTTCTTCAAGGCGATCCCGCGCGAGCTCGAAGAGGCGGCGCTGATGGACAACGCCTCGCGCTGGAAGATCTTCTGGCGCGTGATCCTGCCGCAGACGCTGCCGGCGCAGGCCACGCTGGGGATCTTCAGCTTCCTGGCGGCCTGGAACGACTACCTGTGGCCGCTGATCTCCGCGACCCGTCCCGAGATGTACACGCTGACGCTGGGCCTGGCGGCCACGCAGACCAACTTCGCGCAGTCCGAGGGGCTGGGCTTCCTGATGGCGCAGGCGGTGTTCGCGGCGCTGCCGGTGCTGGTGCTCTATGCCTTCTTCCAGCGGCACATCGTCGCCGCGGTGGCGGGAGGGAAGGCGGCATGAAGCGCATCCTCAAGCACATCGCGCTCGCGGCCTTGCTGACGGTGAACGTCGCGACGTTCGCGCAAGGGCAGGGGGCGCGTCGGGCGGCGAAGTCCACATCACGCTCGCCCGCTTCTTCGGCAGCTGCGACGCGGAGTACGGCCAGGTCACCGATCCGTCCAAGGCCAGCAGCGAGTGCGGGATCATCACCGCGCTCACCAACCGCTTCAACGCGCGGGAGGCCGGCCGCATCCACGTCGACACGCAGGTCGTGGAGCACTCGGCCTACTACCAGCAGCTGGGCGCGCGCATCGTCGGCGGCGACCTGCCGAGCATCGCGATCATGCACAGCTCGGTGCTGGGCGACTTCGCCAAGCGCGACCTGCTGCAGCCGCTCGAGGACGGCTTCGCCCGCGAGGGCGTGGCCGTCGAGGACTTCACCCCGCATGCGCGCCACGGCGTGACCTTCGCGGGCCATGTCGTCGCGCTGCCGTACGACTCGCATGCGGCGCTGTGGCACATCAACCTCGGGCTGATGAAGCAGGCGGGATTGGTCGATGCGAAGGGCCATGCCCGTCTGCCCAGGTCGGCAGCCGAGGCGCTCGACCAGGCCCGCGCCTTCAAGCGCGCGACCGGCAAGCCCTACTTCGTCTGGCTGACGCTGAACGATCCGAGCTTCTTCGCGCGCTCGGTCCTGGGGCTGGTCGCGCAGCAGGGCGGCACGCTGTTCCCGCGCGGCGACCAGGCGGTCGACCTCACGTCGCCGCCGGTCCGCGAGGCCGTGCAGTTCATGCGCACCGTCTACGCCGAGGGCCTGTCCACGCGCAACATGGACTACAGCGCCGCGCTGCAGGCCTTCATGGCCGGCGCCGGCGGCGTGATGCCCAACGGCACCTGGCTGCTGGGCGATCTCACCACGCGCGCGGCGAAGGCCGGCAATCCGCTGAGCGGCCAGTACGAGGCGGTGCCCGAGCCGACGCTCTTCACGCAGCCCGCGACCTGGGCCGACAGCCACGTGTGGGTGATGCTGCGCAACCCGCGGCAGACGCCGCAGGAGCGCGCCGCGGCGCTGCGGTTCCTGCGCTTCCTCAACGACGAGAGCCTGGCCTGGGCCCGCACCGGCCAACTGCCCGCGCGGCAGTCGGCCGTCGACAGCGCCGCGTTCAAGGCGCTGCCGATGCGCGCGTCGCTCGGCCCGGTCGCCGCGCACGGCACCGGCCTGCCGACGACCGTCGCGCGGCAGTCCCGCGTGATGGGCCTGCTGGGGGACACGGTGGCCTCCATCGTCGTCTCCGGCGAACCGCTGGACGCGACGCTGGCCAAGGGCCAGCAGCGCATCAACCGCCTGCTGGAGCGCGAATCGCGCTTCCTCGGCACGGCCTCCAGCGACACGGGCGTGGCGCCGACGGCACAGGCCGGCGTCTCTCATGGTTTGCGCTAGGTTTATAACGAATTAATTTGTGAATAATCACAAAAACCGAACGCTAAGGTCCTGAAAGACCGTGTCGGCGCAGCCCGGAGCACGAGCCCGGGTCCCCGCGACGGTCACAGCGTTCGCGTCGATTTCGACGGCTTCCTGAGCTTCAGAAGTAGGACCGGTCCGGCGGAGATCCCGCCACACCGGGGCAGCGGCAGGCACGCATCGAGTGCCGGCAGGCGCCGAATCTCGCCGAATACTGCAAGAAAAGTTGTTTGTATTAAAACCCGGCCCGGACCAGGCGTGCGTTCCTCCCCGCGCACCGGTCACGAGGCCCTTGGAGACAACAATGAATCGAATCCCCCATTCCCTCCGGCTCTCGCCGATCTCGGCGGCTGCCTGCCTGACGCTGTGCCTCGCTGGCCAGCAGGTCCTGGCGCAGGACGCCCCCAAGTCTCCCGCGGCCCCGGCCGCGCCTGAGACCGCCGCCTCGGGCGCGGCGGGCACCAAGCTGGAACAGGTCGTCATCGTCGGCCAGCGCGCCAGCCGCGCGGCGGCGGTGCAGACCAAGCGCGACGCCGACCAGGTCGTCGAGTCCATCGTCGCCGACGACATCGGCAAGTTCCCCGACAACACCGTGGCCGAGGCGCTGCAGCGTGTGCCGGGCGTGCAGACCGTCGTCAACTTCAACAACGAGATCGTCAACCCGCTGATCCGCGGCATCGGCGACATCATCACGACCGTCGACGGTCGCGAGATGTTCACCGGCGTGGGTCGCGGCTTCGCGTTCCAGGACCTGCCCGCGGAAGCGATCTCGCGCGCCAACGTCTACAAGTCGGCCGGCGCCAACCTGATCGAAGGCGGCGTGGCCGGCGCGATCGACCTGCGGCTGCGCAAGCCGCTGGAGTTCAGCAAGGGCCTGACGCTGGTGCTCAACGGCCGCGCCAGCCAGGGCGACTACGCCGACAAGCCCAGCACCAAGCTCGGCCTGCTCGGCTCCTACCGCACCAACACGCCGGCGGGCGAGATGGGCGGCCTGGTCGACATCTCCTACGCCGACCACAAGTTCAACCGGCCGATCTCGTTCAACTGCGACCCGCGCTCGGGCACCAACGGCCCGCCCGGAGCGCCCGGCCTGGTGCTGCCGACCTGCGTCGGCGGCCTGACCGACACTGGCGAGTACCAGCGTCCGCAGGTCAACGCGTCCTTCCAGTGGCGCCCGAACCAGGAGAACGAGTTCTACGTCGACGGCCTCTACGCCGGCTACCGCGCGAAGTTCGCGACCTTCTTCATCTTCTCGGACATCTTCGCGGCGCAGAACATCACCAACCCGAAGGGCAGCGACGACTGCTTCGACGCGCACGTCGACGGCGCGGGCTTCCTCGGCCCGTCGTCGCAACCGATCCAGCGCCTGTGCAACGGCGTGTCGGCGACCTTCAACAACGTGCCCGGGCTGACCAGCACGCAGGCCAAGAAGCAGTCCACCGACCAGCGCGTGCTGGCGGGCGGCTGGAAGTACAACTCGGGTCCGCTGTCGATGAACCTCGACCTGTCGCGGATGGAGTCGACCAACAGCAACCGCACGGTCATCGTCGACCTCGGCAAGCAGATCAACGCCGTCGACATCGTCATCAACAACGGCGGCTACGGCACCACCAACATGCCGGGCAACCCGCTCGGCCAGGCGACGGACTTCCGCTTCGCCAACTCGCTGTTCCAGGACATCAACCGCGCCAAGTCCAAGCAGGACGCGGTGGCGCTGAGCGGCAACTACGAGCTGGGCGGCTTCATCAGCAACGTCGACTTCGGCGCGCGCGTGACCAAGCGCGAATCGCACTGGCGCGCCAATGCGCCGGGCGGCCCGAACGCCCCCGGCGGCAACCGCGCGACGCTGGTGAGCAGCGCGACGCAGCTGCCGGGCAACTTCCTGATCACGGCGCCGAACTGCATCCCGCAGATCAACAACTGCTCGCCGTGGATGACGCCGAATCCGGACTACCTGCTCAACAACACGGACACGCTGCGCGCGCTGTACGGCGGCGCCCTGGGGGATCCGTCCTACGACCCGCTCAACAACTACGACTCCGACGAGAAGACCTATGCCGTCTACGTGCAGCCGCACTACGAGACCAAGCTCGCCGGCCTGCCGCTGGACGGCGTGATCGGCGGCCGCTTCGTGCGCCTGGAGCGCGACATCAGCGGCGCCGGCCGGGTCAACGGCGTGGTGACGCCGCAGACCGCGAGCTCGACGGCCTCGCGCTTCCTGCCCAACTTCAGCGCCAAGCTGGAAGTCGTGCCCAACCTGCTGGTCCGTGCCACCGCCGGCAAGACGATGTCGCGTCCGGCGCTGGGCGACCTGAACCCGTCGCTGACCTACTCGATCCCGACCAACGCCAACATCCGCCCGAGCGGCAGCGGCGGCAACTCGGAGCTGAAGGACCAGACCAGCACCGCCTACGACCTGTCGATCGAGAAGTACTTCAACAAGGGCAGCTACCTGCAGGCGGCGGTGTACCACCGCGTGCTGAAGAACCGCGTCGTGCGCTCGACCGCGCCGGAGGTCATCGACGGCGTCGAGTACGACATCAGCCGCCCGCGCAACCTCGGCAAGGCGACGCTGAAGGGCCTGGAGCTGAGCGGCCAGTACTTCATGGACTTCCTGCCGGGCGCGTTCAGCGGCCTGGGCGTCTTCGGCAACTACACGCTGGCGGACAGCGAGGTCAACACCAAGACCGATCCGCTGTTCGGCAAGCCGCTGCTGGGCGTGTCCAAGCACAGCTTCAACGCCGGTCTGCTGTATGAGAAGTACGGCTTCACCAGCCGCCTGACCTACACCTGGCGCAGCAAGTTCAACGAAGGCTCCTTCGGCTGCCTGCTGGCGCCGTCGGCCGAGAACGGCATGGCGGTCGCGGCCTGCGATCCGAACGTGCCGCCGACCTACAACCGCGTCAAGGACTACGGCCGGCTGGACTTCGCGATCGGCTACGCGTTCAGCGAGAAGCTGAGCGTGAGCTTCAACGCCAACAACCTGACCGGGTCGAAGTACTACAGCTACTTCCAGAACGAGAGCTTCCCGCACGACATCCGGTCGGACGACAAGTTCTACGGCTTGAGCTTCAACGCCAAGTACTGATCCGGCGCCCTCCCGTTCCCTCCCCTCTCCCGCTTGCGGGAGAGGGCGGGGGTGAGGGCCAGCGACCTTCGCAGACCAAGGAGTTTCCATGCGACAAGCTCGTCCGGCCGCGCGCCGCCGTTTCGTTCTCGGTTCCGTGTCGATGGGCGCCTTCGTCGCGCTCGGCGCGATCCCCAGCGCATTCGCCGCCGACAAGAAGATCGTCCTCGGCTTCTCGCAGATCGGCGCGGAGTCGGAATGGCGCACCGCCAATTCGGCCTCGATCAAATCTGCGGCGAAGGAGTCCGGCATCGATCTCAAGTTCGCCGATGCCCAGCAGAAGCAGGAGAACCAGATCAAGGCCTTGCGCGCCTTCATCGCGCAGAAGGTCGACGTGATCGCGCTGTCGCCGGTCGTCGAGACCGGCTGGGGCACGGTGCTGCGCGAGGCGAAAGCCGCCGGCATCCCGGTGATCCTGACCGACCGCACGGTGCAGGAGACGGACCAGACGCTGTGGGCGACCTTCATGGGTTCCGACTTCGTCGAGGAAGGCCGTCGCGCCGCGAAGTGGCTGACCGACAAGGTGAAGAGCCGCCCGGCGGGCAAGGAGATCCGCATCGTCGAACTGCAGGGCACTGTCGGCGCAGCGCCGGCGCTCGATCGCAAGAAGGGTTTCGAGGAAGGCATCAAGGCCGACCCGCGCCTGAAGATCGTGCGCTCGCAGACCGGCGACTTCAGCCGCGCCAAGGGCAAGGAGGTCATGGAGGCCTTCCTCAAGGCCGAAGGCCGCAACATCGACGTGCTCTACGCGCATAACGACGACATGGCGATCGGCGCGATCCAGGCGATCGAGGAGGCCGGGCTGAAGCCGGCCAAGGACATCCTGATCATCTCCATCGACGGCGTGAAGGGCGCGTTCCAGGCGATGGTCGCGGGCAAGCTCAACGTCACCGTCGAGTGCAGCCCGCTGCTGGGGCCGCAGCTGATGCAGACGGTGAAGGACCTGAAGGCCGGCAAGACCGTGCCGCGCCGCATCGTGACCGAGGAGGGCGTGTTCCCCGCCGAAGTCGCGGCGCAGGAACTGCCCAAGCGGAAGTACTGATGAGCATCGTGCTGGAGGCACGCGGGGTCGCGAAGGCCTTCCGCGGGGTGCCCGCATTGCTGGACGCGGCGTTGACGCTGCGCGCCGGCGAAGTGCAGGTGCTGATGGGGCAGAACGGCGCGGGCAAGTCCACGCTGATCAAGATCCTCGCCGGGGTGCAGGACCGCGACGCGGGGTCGATCACGCTCGACGGCGTGGCCTTCGCGGCAGGGTCGCCGCTGGAGGCGCAGCGCGCCGGCATCGCGGTCGTGCATCAGGAGGTCCAGCTCTGCCCGAACCTGTCGGTGGCGGAGAACGTGCTCGCCGGGCGGTTTCCGCGCCGGTGGGGCGGCGTGGCCATCGACTGGCCGCGTGTGCGCGAGGAGGCTGGCGCGGCACTCGCAAGGCTCGGCATCCAGGCCGATGTCCGACGACCGCTCGGCGACTTCCCGGTGGCCGTCCAGCAGATGATCGCCATCGCCCGCGCGCTGCATCAGCAGGCGCGGGTGCTGATCCTCGATGAACCGACGTCGTCGCTCGATGAAGCGGAGACGGAGCGGTTGCTCACGATGATCCGCAAGCTCCGCGATGAAGGCGTCGCGGTGCTGCTCGTCACGCATTTCCTCGATCAGGCCTATGCGGTGGCGGACCGCTTCACCGTGTTCCGCAATGGCGAGTTCGTCGGGGAGCGTTCGGTGTCCGAGCTGCCGCGCATGGAACTCGTGACCTTGATGCTCGGTCGGGAGTTCAGTACTTCCACGGCCGCGGGCCCTCACCCCCACCCTCTCCCGCAAGCGGGAGAG
Organism: Roseateles chitinivorans; assembly: GCF_050632145.1. Taxonomy (GTDB): domain Bacteria; phylum Pseudomonadota; class Gammaproteobacteria; order Burkholderiales; family Burkholderiaceae_C; genus Roseateles; species Roseateles chitinivorans_B. The sequence continues at coordinate 498,183 of NZ_CP192577.1, read as the reverse complement.
GGAGCAAGAAGCTCCAGCACTTCCACGGCCGCGGGCCTTCACCCCGACCCTCTCCCGGAAGCGGGAGAGGGGGTAAGCGCGGGAGCGAGTCGATCGGGGCAGGAGCACTGGGGTGGCCCCTCTCCCGCAGCGCGGGAGAGGGTGGGGGTGAGGGCCAGCGGCCGTCGATCATCGCCACCCTGGGGCTCGGGCGCCGTGGCGCGGTCGAAGACATCAGCCTCCATGTCGCCGCCGGCGAGGTGCTGGGTCTGGCCGGTCTGCTCGGCGCCGGCCGGACCGAGACGGCGCGCCTGCTGTTCGGCGCCGATCGCGCCGACACCGGCGAGATCCGCGTCGACGGCACCGCCGTGCGTCTGCGCAGCCCGCGCGATGCGGTCCGCGCTGGCATGGCCTTCTGCCCCGAAGAACGCAAGATCGACGGCATCGTCGCGGAGCTCAGCGTGCGCGAGAACATCGTGCTGGCACTGCAGGCCCGACGTGGCGTGTTCAGGACACTGACGGGGTCCGCGCAACGCGAGCTCGCGCAGCGCTTCATCACCCGGCTCGGCATCAAGACCGCCGATGCGGAGACGCCCATCGGCCTGCTCTCCGGCGGCAACCAGCAGAAGGCCATCCTCGCGCGCTGGCTCGCGACCGAGCCGCGGCTGCTGATCCTCGACGAGCCCACCCGCGGCATCGACATCGCCGCCAAACAGGACCTGATGGACCAGGTGCTGACGCTGTGCGGTCAAGGCATGGCGCTGATCTTCATCTCCTCGGAGCTGCCGGAGGTGCTGCGCGCGAGCGACCGCGTCACCGTGCTGCGCGAGCGCCGCCAGGTGGCGGAACTCGACGCGCTCGGGCTCGACGAGGACCGCCTGCTGCACGAGATGGCCGGTGCCACGGAGGCGCACGCATGAGCGCACCGTCCTTCCTGCGCCGCTGGCGGCGTGACGCCGGCGCGGCCACGACCGCGGCGGCCGGCACCGTCGCGAATCGCCCCGCGCGGCGGGGGCCGACCACCATGCCGGCGCGCGGCACGCCGCCTATGTCCTGCTCTCGCTCTGGGCGTTGAACGCGCTGCTGAATCCGCAGTTCCTGAGCCTGCGCTGGCAGGACGGCCATGCCTACGGCCCGTTGATCGACATCCTCAACCGCGCGGCGCCGCTGATGGTCGTCGCGATGGGCATGACGCTGGTGATCGCCGTGCGCGGCATCGACATCTCGGTCGGCGCGGTGGTCGCGATCGCGGGCGCGGTGGCGGCCTTGCTCGTGACGGGCGAGGGCGCGGCGATGCCGATGACGGCCGCGATCCTCGGCGCACTGGGCGCGGCCGCGTTGTGCGGGCTGTTCAACGGCCTGCTCGTCGTCGCCGGCGGCATCCAGCCGATCATCGCGACGCTGATCCTGATGGTCGCGGGGCGCGGCATCGCGCAGCTGATCACCGATGGCCAGATCATCACTATCTATCACGAGCCGTATTTCTTCCTCGGCAGCGGCTTCCTGCTGGGGCTGCCGTTCGCGCCCTGGATCGCCCTGGGTGTCGCGGCGCTGTTCGGCCTGCTGAAGCACCGCACCGCGCTCGGACTCTTCCTCCAGGCCAGCGGCGCCAATCCGGCCGCGGCGCGACTGGCAGGCGTGCACGCCGCCGGGCTGACGCTGGCGGTCTACATCGCGTGCGGCCTCTGCGCCGGCGTGGCCGGACTGATGATCAGCGCCAACATCAAGAGCGCCGACGCCAACAACGCGGGCCTGATGCTGGAGCTCGACGCGATCCTCGCCGTGGCGCTCGGCGGCACCTCGCTGCTCGGCGGCCGGTTCAGCCTGCGCGGCAGCCTGCTGGGCGCGCTGATCATCCAGACGCTGACGACCAGCATCTATGCGTTGGGCATCGCCCCCGAGGTCACGCTGGTGGTGAAGGCCGCCGTCGTCTTCGCGGTGTCGATCAGCCAGGCGCCGGTGTGGCGCGCCTGGCGCGAGCGCTGGCAACGCCGGGTGGGAGCGACGTCATGAGCGGAGCCACGACCGGAAACGCCAGCGATGTCAGGCGCGGCTTGCGCAACGTCCGATCCCTGATCCACGCGCGGGATCTGCCGAGCTGGGCCTCCGTGCTGCTGCTGGTCGTCGGCGCGCTGGCAGGCGCCTCGGCCTACCCGGGACTGCTGTCGACCCAGGTGCTGCTGAACCTGCTGATCGACAACGCCTTCCTGCTCGTCGTCGCCGTCGGCATGAGCTTCGTGATCCTGTCCGGCGGCATCGACCTGTCGGTGGGATCGGTCGTCGCGCTGACGACGATGCTGCTGGCGCTCGGCGTCGAACGCGCGCATCTGTCGCCGCTGGTGCTGATCCCGCTGCTGCTGATCGGCGGCGCCGCCTTCGGGGCGCTGATGGGCGCGGTGATCCATGTCTTCGCGATCCCGCCGTTCATCGTGACGCTGGCCGGGCTCTTCCTGGCGCGCGGACTCTGCTACCTGCTCAGCGTCGACTCGATCCCGATCACCGACACGACGCTGACCGCGTGGTCACAGGCGCGCTGGTCGCTCGGGCCGCTCGGCGAGATCACGCCGGGTGCGGTCTGTTCGCTGGCGGTGCTCGTGCTGGCGGTGGCCGTGTCGCGATCGACGCCGTTCGGCCGCGCCGTCTTCGCGCTCGGTGGCCAGGAGACGTCCGCGCGGCTGATGGGCCTGCCGGTCGCCGCCACCCGCATCGGCGTCTACGCGCTCAGCGGCGGCTGTGCCGCGCTCGGTGGCGTCCTCTTCGGCATCTACACCTTGTCCGGCTACGGGCTGCATGCGCAGGGACTGGAGCTCGACGCGATCGCCGCGGTCGTCATCGGCGGCGCGCTGCTGAGCGGCGGCATCGGTCATGTGCTGGGTGCCCTGACCGGCGTGCTGATGCTGGGCCTGATCCAGACGCTGATCCTGTTCGACGGCACCTTGAGCTCGTGGTGGACCCGCATCGTCATCGGCGCGCTGCTGGGGCTGTTCTGCGGGCTGCAGCGCGTGATGGTGCTGTGGCACGGCCGCTCGTCGCGGCGCGCCTGAATCCCGACCACGTCGGTCCGCGCCTCGTGGGCGGGCCGGTGTCCAGCCGCGGCGGTCGCCGCCGACGCGGCGCCCGAACGTCTTCATCGGAACAACGAGGAATCTGATCGATGTCATCGAACTCTTCCGCCCGGATCGCCGCGATGCTCGCGGTGGCCGCCGCCTTCGCCGGCACCGCCCCCATCGCGATGGCACAGCCCTGGCAGGACGCGCAGGCCGTCGTCGCGCCCGCGCCGCATGTGCGCCTCACCACGCCGTGGACCGACGACGCCCTGAAGGCCCCGGTGCCGTTCCCCGAGTACCCGCGTCCGCAACTGGTCCGCGCGGATTGGCTCAACCTCAACGGCCAGTGGGACTACTGGGGCGGCACGAGCGCGCCGGACGCGCGTGTGCCTCCGGCCTCCGCACCGCGCTTCCCGGCATCGGCCGAACGCGTGCGCGTCCCGTATCCGGTGGAATCGCTGCTGTCGGGCATCGAGCGTCTCGGCGAGCTGAACCTCTGGTACCGCCGCAGCTTCGAGGTGCCCGCCGCCTGGGCCGGTCGTCGGGTGCGCATCAACTTCGGCGCGGTCGACCGGCTGGCCACCGTCTACGTCAACGGCACGCGTGTCGGCCAGCACGAAGGCGGCTACACGTCCTTCGGCTTCGACATCACGCCCCAACTCAAACCCGGCCGCAATGAGCTGGTGGTCGCGGCCTTCGATCCGAGCACCAACGACGGCACGCTCGGCAAGCAGTCGCTGAAGCCGGGCGGCATCTTCTACACGCCGAGTTCCGGCATCTGGCAGACGGTGTGGCTCGAGCCGGTCGGCCAGTCGCACATCGCCAAGCTCGACATGACGCCGGTGGTCGGCGAGCAGCGCCTGGCCTTGACCGTCCGTGCCGGCGAGGCGAAGGGCCTGCAGGTCGAGGCCGTCGCGCTGAAGGACGGGAAGGCGATCGGTCGCGTGCGCGGCGCCGCCGGCAAGGCGCTCTCGCTGCCCGTGCCGCAGCCGCGGCTGTGGTCTCCCGATGATCCCTTCCTCTACGACCTCAAGGTCACGCTGCGCCGCGACGGCAAGGTCGTCGACCAGGTCGACAGCTATTTCGGCATGCGCAGCATCGAGGTCGGCATGGTCGACGGCGTGCCGCGCCCGCTGTTGAACGGCAAGTTCGTGTTCCAGTTCGGTCCGCTGGACCAGGGTTTCTGGCCGGACGGTCTCTACACCGCGCCGACCGACGCCGCGCTGCGCTTCGATCTCGAGGAGACGAAGAAGCTCGGCTTCAACATGGTCCGCAAGCACATCAAGGTGGAGCCGGCGCGCTGGTTCCACCACGCGGACAAGCTCGGCCTGCTGGTGTGGCAGGACATGCCGCAGGCCTGGGATGCGGAGACCGACCTGGCCGTGCGCGCGAAGACCGAGGTCGAGTGGCGCGGGATCGTCGACCAGCTGCGGTCGGAGACGTCCATCGTCACCTGGGTGATCTTCAACGAGAGCTGGGGCGACTTCGAGCATCGCCGCATGGCCGCGCAGTTCCGCGCGCTGGATCCGACGCGGCTGATCAACGCGCACTCCGGCATCAACTTCGAGCCGCACGACGAGGGCGGCGGCGACCTGATCGACCTGCACGACTATCCCGGCCCGGCCGCGCCGGCGTATCAGCCGTGGCGCATCGCCGTGCTCGGCGAGTACGGCGGCAACAGCCTGAAGGTGCCCGACCACATGTACCGGCCCGAGTCCAAGTGCTGCTACCACCTGTTCGACAGCGCGGCCGCGATCAACGACGCGTATGTCGCGCAGGTCAACACGCTGCGCGGCTTCCGCGCCGACAAGGGCCTGAGCGCGGCGATCTACACCGAGACGACGGACGTCGAGGAGGAGCTCAACGGCTTCTTCACCTACGACCGCCGCGTGAAGAAGCTGGACTTCGATCGCGTGGCCAAGGCCAACCAGGCGCTGATCGACGGCCTGCCACCGGAGGCGGTTGCTCCAGTGGCGCCTGCCGCATCGGCCGCCTCCATCGCGCCCGCCGCATCGGCAGCGCCCGCTGCACCCGCTGCATCGGCGGCGCCGGCGGCCTCCGCCGCCTCAGGCGCCGCGGGCCCGCGCTGAGGCGTCGACCGCCTCGTCCCAGACAACCCGGCGGCGGCCGCAGAGCCGCCCCTTCCCCTGACCGGCGCCGCTTACCTCGCCGTTCGACGACAGCAACGCGGCCCGCGAGGCCGCAGATGGAGACACGCATGAGCAAGTTCGCTTGGAGTGGGTGGCGCTGGCTGCTCGCGATGGTGATGGCGGCGACCGCCTTCGTCGCCGGACCGTCGCAGGCGGCGGAGACGGTCCTGGGCAACCAGGACAGCTTCTACCCGCGGATGATCCGGCTGGCCGCCAGCGGTGGTGCCAACGGCCGCCTGATCGCGTCCTACGACCTCGGCGGCGCGCAGTCGCTGATCTACGAGAGCACCAACCAGGGCACGACCTGGACCCAGGTCGGCAGCGTCACGGTGCCCGAGCCGTGGCACTGCTGCAGCGGGATGTGGGAGGTGCCGCAGCAGCTCGGCTCGACCGCGCCGGGCACGCTGTTCTGGGCGACGACGACCCGCAACGGCAGCGCGTATTCGATCCGCATCTACCGCAGCACGGACGTCGGCCGGACCTGGACCTCGCACGCCATCGCGGCGACCGGCAGCGTCGGCACCTGGGAGCCGGAGTTCTCGGTCGACAGCGCCGGCCGGCTGCTGATGTTCTATTCGAGCGAGGAATACAAGTCCGGCGGCTTCAACCAGCTGATCGCCCACAAGGTCTCGACCGACGGCGGACTCACCTGGAGCGCCGACACGATCGACGTCGGGATCAGCGACAACGGCGACCTGCGTCCCGGCATGCCCATCGTGCGCCGGCTGCCCAACGGCAGCTACGTGATGAGCTACGAGATCTGCGGCTCGCGCAGCTGCGACGTGTACCTCCGGACCTCGTCCAACGGCAGCAGCTGGGGCACGGCGAGCAACATGGGCACGCGCGTCGAATCGACGGCGGGCAACCATTTCTCGCATGCGCCGACGGTGTCGTGGATGAATGACGGCAGCGCGCAGGGCCGCCTGCTGCTGATCGGCCAGATCGTGCGCCGCAACGCCGGCAACGCGATCAACGACGATGTCAACGGCCGCATCTACATGTTCAACACGAACGGTGGGGCCGGGCCGTGGACCGAGGCCGCCGCGCCGCTGGTGACGCCGAATACCGGCACCGATCCGTGCAGCAACTACAGCAGCCAGCTGCTGCCGTCGACCGACGGCACCCGCGTGCTGCAGATGGCCAACGTCGCCTGCCGCGTGCAGTTCGCGAGCGTGCCGCTGAACCAGCCGGTCGCGGACGGTGTCTACCGGCTCGTCGCGAAGCACAGCGGGCAGGTGCTCGACGTGACGGGCTGCTCGACGGCCGCCGGCACGCAGATCGAGCAATGGAGCTGGGTCGGCGGCGACTGCCAGCGCTGGCGCGTCACCAACACCGGCAACGGCGATTACACGCTGACCGCGCAGCACAGCGGGCAGCAGCTCGATGTCGACGGCTGCTCCACGGCCAACGGCGGCAAGGTGCAGACCTGGACGGTGGTCAACAACAACTGCCAGAAGTGGCGCATCGAACCGGTCGGCGACGGCTACTTCCGGGTGATCAACAAGAACAGCAACCTGGTGCTGGACGTGGATGCGTGCTCGACCGCGGCCGGGACCAAGGTCCAGCAATGGAGCTGGATCGGCGGCGACTGCCAGCGCTGGAAGTTCGAACGCGTCAGCCCGAACAACGTCGCCAACGGCACCTACAAGGTGATCGCGAAGCACAGCGCGCAGGCGCTCGACGTGGCCGGCTGCTCGACGGCTGCGGGCGGTCTGGTGCAGCAGTGGCCCTACAGCGGCGCCAACTGCCAGCGCTGGAACGTCACCGCGACCCCGGACGGCTTCTATGAGCTGACCTCGGTGAACAGCGGCCTGAAGCTGGAGGTGCAGGACGCCTCGCTGGCGATGGGCGCGCAGGTGCGGCAATGGACGTCCAACAACGCGGCCACGCAGCGCTGGGGCATCGAGAACGTCGGCGCCGGCTACTGGCGCTTCATCAACAAGAACAGCGGCCGCGTGCTCGACGTGAACGCGTGTTCGACGGCCAACGGCGCCAAGGTCCAGCAGTGGGAATGGCTGGGCGGCGACTGCCAGCGATGGGCGATCTCGGCGCCGTGACGCAGGGATGTGAGTGAGGAGCCGCGCGTCGAGGCGCGCGCGGCTCCTGCAGGAGAAGCCATCGCGCAGGATCGAGTCAGCAATGCAAACAAGGAGAGAGACATGAGACGTATCCGGGCGCTTGCGGGCGCGATCCTGGCGATGGCCGCCGTGACGACGACGGGTGTCGCCGCGGCACAGACTGCCACGTCATCGCCGGCCGCGGCGCGGCCCGCCGTCGTGGCGAACCCGGCCCATACGGCCGGCCCGCCGAGCGCGGCCGCGCTCGCGAAGACCGGCCCGGAGGCCTACCTCTTCGCCCACATGACCGACGCGCGCTACGGCGTGCTGCACTACGCGGTGAGCCTGGACGGCCTGCACTGGACGAAGCTCAACGGCGGCAAGGCCGTCAACGAGGAGTACCACGGCCACCCGTCCATCGCGCAGGGGCCGGACGGCCGCTTCTACCTGGTCGGCAACAAGAGCGACGACGATCCGGACATCCGCTTCTGGGTCTCGGACGACCTGGTCAAGTGGCAGGTCTTCGGCACCTACCGGCCCGACCTGTCGAAGGTCGCCGGCCTGCCCAACGCGATGCAGCGCATCGGCGCGCCCAAGCTCTACTTCGACAAGCCGTCGAACCAGTTCGTGGTGCTGTGGCATACGGCCACGGTGCCCGGCGTCCCCGAGGATCCCGAACGCTACTGGTCGAGCCAGCGCACGCTCTATGCGCTGTCGCCGGACCTGAAGCGCTTCGACGCGCCGCCCAAGCGCCTGTTCAACTGGGAGATGGCGACGATCGACACCTTCCTGATCGCGAATCCGGAGGGCGGCTACTGCGCGGTGATCAAGGACGAGCGCTACCCGTCCTACATCTGGACGACGGGCAAGACCATCCGCATGACCTGCGCGCAGGAACTGCTCGGCCCGTATCCCGAGCCCGGCCCGGCGTTGAGCCCCGCGTTCCGCGAGGCACCGACGCTGGTCCGCGCGCCCAACGGCATCGACTGGTTCCTGTACTACGAGCAGTACGCGGGCAACGGCTACGGCCTGTCGATGGCGCCGCGACTCGAAGGGCCGTGGGTGGAGGTCTGGGGCAACTCGCGCCGCAAGGAGTGGGACCGCTTCGAGATGCCCGCCCAGCTGCGGCACGGCTCGATGATGCCGATCACGAAGGCGCAGTACGAGGCGTTGAGGAAGGCGTATCCGGAGAGCACGGAGAAGGCGGGGAAGTGACCGACTCCGGCGCAGCCTGAGGGACGCCGTCCATTAGGGGCGGGGATCTAGAACGCGCTCGTGGGACCCGGGCTTGCTGCGGGAGTTCAACGAACTCTCCGCACGCGAGTGCCGCTTCCCATGACCCAAGATCCCACCGAACTGATCCTGCTGTACTTCATCGTGCCCGTCTGGCTGATCGCGGGCATGGTCGACTGGTTCTGCCATCGCGCCTCCGGCATCGGCCGCACGACCGGCGCGAAGGAATCGCTGATCCATCTGCTGATGTTCGCCGAGGTCGGCCTGCCCGTGCTGGCCGGGCTGTTCCTGCAGATCAACGCGGGCGTCATCGCGCTGATGATCGTGGCCTTCTTCGTCCACGAGGCGACGGCGCTCTGGGACGTCAGCTACGCGGTCACCGCGCGCGTCGTGACGCCGATCGAGCAGCACGTCCACAGCTTCCTCGAGATGGTGCCGCTGATGGCCATCATCGCGGTCGCGTCCCTCCACTGGCCGCAGCTCCTTGCGCTTTTCGGCAGCGGCACCGAGCCGGCGGATTGGGCCTTGCATTGGAAGTCGCCGGCATTGCCCGTGGGTTACATCGTCGGTGTCCTCGCCGTCGTCGCCTTCCTCGAATTCGTGCCCTATCTCGAGGAACTGTGGCGCGGCTGGCGGCAGGGCGGTCGTCGCCTGATGCCCGAGCCGGCCCGGCGCGCAGCGGCAGCCGGCACCGACACCTTGCATCCGCGGGAACCTCGGGGGCAGCGGGCGCAGCGGACCGGCCGCTGAACGGGCAGCGAGGGGGCAGCGAGGGGGCAGCGGCGGGGCTGCGACGCCGGGCACGCCCGCCCGTCGTGCGCGTCGCGCCCCACCTCCGGGCCATCCCTGAATTGACCGTCAAGCCGACTGCCTCTATGCTCGGGCCATGAAAGCGCTTTCAAGCGCTGGCCTGGACACGACAACAAAGGTAGTTCGATGACGGAGACAACTTCAGCGGGCGCGCACGCGTCCCTGCGATGGACCCTGTCCGCCAAGGGCGCGGACCTGGCGAGCTCGACGCGCCTGAAGGCGCAGCCCGAGCTGGCGCTGCAGCCGGTGGCGCAGCTGATGGCCGATGCCGCGATCGCCGGCATGCCCAAGCTGGTGGTGAACAGCGCCAAGCGCTTCCAGCGCATCGAGGGCTTCGGCGGCGCCTTCACCGAGGCCTCCGCGACGACCTGGCAGAAGCTGCCGCCCGCCGAGGCGAACGCGCTCCTGCACGCCTACTTCGACGCGACCGCGGGCCACGGCTACACGTTCAACCGCGTCCACATGAACAGCTGCGACTTCGCGCTGGGCAACTACGCGCATGCGGACGTGCCGGGCGACGAGGCGCTGACGCACTTCAACATCGACCGCGACCGCCGTGCGCTGCTGCCGATGATCCAGGCCGCGATGAAGGTCGCGCCGGGACCGATGAAGCTGCTGGTGTCGCCGTGGAGCCCGCCCGCATGGATGAAGACCAACGGCCAGATGAACAACGGCGGCAAGCTGCTGCCGCAGTACGCGAAGGCCTGGGCGCAGTGCTACGTGAAGTTCATCCAGGCCTATGAGGCCGAAGGCGTGCCCGTGTGGGGCGTGTCGGTGCAGAACGAACCGGATGCGGTGCAGCGCTGGGACTCCTGCGTCTACACCGCGGAGGAGGAACGCGACTTCGTCCGCGACCACCTCGGCCCCGCCCTGCATGCGGCGGGACTGCAGCGGATCAAGGTCGTCATCTGGGACCACAACCGCGACCAGATGGTGCAGCGCGCCGACGTCGTCTACTCGGACCCCGAGGCCGCGAAATACGTGTGGGGCTGCGGCTTCCACTGGTACGTCGAGGACCACTTCGACCACGTCGGCCTGCTGCACGACGCGTATCCGGACAAGCAGCTGCTGTTCACCGAAGGCTGCCAGGAAGGCGGGCCGCACATCGGTTCGTGGAACACCGGCGAGCGCTACGGCCGCAGCATCCTCAACGACCTGAACCGCTGGACGGTGGGTTGGATCGACTGGAACCTGCTGCTCGACGAGACCGGCGGCCCGAACCACGTCGGCAACCTGTGCAGCGCGCCGATGCTCGCGGACCGCGAACAGAACCGGCTGATGCCGCAGAGCTCGTACGACTACCTCGGCCACTTCAGCCGCTTCATCAAGCCGGGCGCGTTCCGCGTGCTGTGCTCGGCGAGCAGCCAGGACCTGGAATGCACCGCGGCCGTCAACGAGGACGGCAGCATCGCCGTCGTCGTGATGAACCGCAGCGAGCGGGAACACCGCTTCTCGCTGCGCATCGACGGCCAGGCGGGCGTCGCCGCGCTGCCGCCGCGCTGCATCGCGACCTACGTGCTGCCGCGCTGAGGTCGACGTGGGCCACTTCGCCCCCATCGCCCCCACCACCGCTTCCACGGGCGCCATGACCACCAGGGCCGCCGCCGACGGCGACCGCGCCAGCGCGTCATCGACGGCCTACGCCTGCGTCGAGGCGCTGTACGTGTATCCGGTGAAGTCCTGCGCCGGCGTGCGCGTGTCCGATCTGCGCTTCGATGCGGACGGCCGCATCGTCGGCGATCGCGAGTGGATCGTCGTCGATGCACGGGGCGAGCTCGCCTGGCTCGGATCGCATTCGAAGCTGGCGCTGCTGCAGCCCAAGCTGCTGGCCGACGCGCTGCTGCTGCGCGCCCAAGGACAGCAGCCGCTGCGCCTGTCGCGCGAGGCGGAGGGCGATGTCACGCAGGCGCTCATCTGGCACGCCGAGGAGCGCCGCATGGTGATCTATCCGGGTCGCGACGCGGGCGCGGTGGCCGCGCAGTTCCTGCGCGAGGTCACCGGTGAGGACCTCCGCCTCGTCAAGCTCGAGCGCCCGTCGATGCTGGCGACGGCGCCGAATGCGCTGCATGCGGTCTCCACGGGGTCGGTCGTCGAGCTCAACGAGCACCTCGCGGCCCATCGGCACGATCGCGTCGACGTGCGTCGGCTGCGTCCCAACCTCGTGCTGCGCGGCCTGCAGGAAGCGCTGGTGCCGTTCGTCGAGGAACATCTGCTGCAGCTGGTCTGGCGCGACGGCGAGGGCTGGTGGCGACGCATGACCTACGCCTCGGCCTGCGAGCGCTGCATCGTCCCGAATGTGGACCCGGACACCGGCGAGGTGAGCCCCGGCGTCGACGCGGCGATTTCCGAGCTCAGCGCGCAACGCTGGCCGGGCGAGGCCTCACGCTTCGGTGTCTACCTGCAACCGCCGCCGGGCGGATCGCTGGGTGAAGGCACCGTCCTGACGATGGAGCTCGACTTTTGAGCGCACATGACGAGAACCACGGGCGCGATCGGCGCCTCCCGCGCGGGTTGACCCGCCGCGGCATGCTCGCGGCGATGACGGCGCCGGCGTGGTCCGGCGTGCTGGTCGTGCCGGCGCTGGCGCAGACGCGCGAGGTGCTGACGATCGCCGCCTTCCCGCTGATGGACGAGATCGCCAAGGCCGCGATCCCCGCGTGGCAGGCGATGCATCCGGACGTGGAGTTGCGCATCCTGATGCGCCAGTACAGCGACCACCACACGGCGATGACGACCGCGCTGTCGACGGCGGTGGGCCTGCCGGACGTGATGGCGCTGGAGTCGAGCTTCGTCGGCCGCTTCGCGCAGGGCGGCGGGCTCGACGATCTGCGGCAGCCGCCGTTCGGCATCGAGGCCTTCCGGTCGCGCATCGTGCCCTACGCGTATGACCAGGCGATCGCGCGCAGCGGCGCGGTGGTCGCGATGCCGGCGGACATCGGGCCGGGCACGCTGCTTTACCGCAAGGACGTCACCGAGCGCGCGGAGGTCACGCCGGAGGACCTGACGCGCAGCTGGGACGCCTACGTGGCGACCGGCGAGCGCATCAAGGCGCGGACCGGGGCCTACCTGATCGCGAACGTGCAGGAGATCAAGGACATCCTGATCGCCGACGGATTGAAGCCGGGCGAGGGCATCTACTTCGACACCGAGTCCACTGTGCTGGTGAACTCGCCGCGCTTCGAGCGCGCGTTCGAGGTCGCGCTGCGGGCGCGGCAGAAGGGGCTCGACGCGAAGGTGCCGGCCTGGTCGAACGACTGGGGGGCGGGCTTCAAGCAGGGACGTCTGGCGACGGAGTTGTCCGGCGCATGGCTGGTGGGACAGCTCAATGCGTTCATCGCGCCGGAGACCAAGGGGTTGTGGCGGGTGTCCTCGCTGCCGGGCGGGTCGCACGCGCCGTACGGCGGCACCTTCTACGCGATCGCGCGCAAGTCGGCGCCGTCGCGCAAGCGGCTGGCGTGGGATTTCATCCAGCTGATGACCTTGAACCCGCAGCGGCAGCTGCAGGCCTTCAAGTCCTACGACGCCTTCCCGGCGCTGCGGGACGTCCACGACGACCCGTTCTTCAGCGAGCCGGTGGACTTCCTCGGCGGCCAGCGCGCACGGCTGCTGTGGCGCGACGACGCACTGCGCATCACGGCGCTGCCGGTGCACAAGCAGGCCAAGTTCGCGGAGGAGGTCGTGCAGACCGAGCTCGACAAGGTGCTGCGCGGACAGAAGACGATCAAGGTGGCGCTGGCGGACGCCGAGCAGCTGCTGCAACGGCGCGCGAAGCGCTGAACATCCACAGACACGGAGACCCGGTTCATGAAGCAACGACTGACGCGTCGCTGGGCGGCGCTGCCCTTGCTGGCCGCCCTCGCGATCGATGGCGGTGCCGCGTTCGCGCAGGCCCAGACGGCGACAGGCAAGGGCGGCGCGGCGACCGGCCCGATCGGACTGCCGTCGGGTTACACGCTGGTGTGGGCCGATGAATTCGACAAGGGCACCTTGCCCGACGAGTCGAAGTGGGCCTACGACACCGGCATGAACAAGCAGGGTTGGCACAACCGCGAGAAGCAGTACTACTCGGGCCCGCGCGCCGAGAACGCGTCGCTGAAGGACGGCCGGCTGGTGATCACGGCGCGCAAGGAGTCGCTGTCGACGCAGGCCGACTGGGGCGGCCAGCAGTACACGTCGACGCGGCTGATCACGAAGGGCAAGGCCGAGTGGACCTACGGCTACTTCGAGATCCGCGCGAAGCTGCCCTGCGGGCAGGGCACATGGCCGGCGATCTGGACGCTCGGCAGCCAGGGCGACTGGCCGGCGTCGGGCGAGCTCGACATCCTCGAGCACATGGGACAGAAGCCGGACTGGGTGTTCAGCACCGTGCACACGACCTCGGGGCATGGCGGGCACGGCGTCGGCGACGGCCGCAAGCTCGCCACGGCCTGCGGCGTGTTCCACAACTACCAGATGCTGTGGACGCCGAAGGAGATCCGCTTCGGCATCGACGGTCAGGTGCACGCGGCGTATCCGAACCTGGGCCAGGGCACGGCGCAATGGCCGTTCGACAAGCCGCAGTTCCTGATCCTCAACCTCGCCATCGGCGGTGACCTCGGCGGGGAGATCGACGACAAGATCTTCCCGATCGGGTACGAGGTCGATTACGTGAAGGTGTATCAGGCGGGGAAGTGATCCTGAGGCGGATTCCGCCCCGCCTCGTGACGATCAGAACTGGTACGCCACGCCAGCCCCGACGGTCGCCACCGTCGGCTTGCTGACGATCGGACTGCGACGCGCGTCGCCGAGCAGACGGGTCGCGCCGATGTGGCCCTTCACCGTCCAGTGATCGGCGATCTTGTACTCCGCGCCCAGCGCCAGGTCCGCCTTCTCCAGGCCGGACTTGGGCGCGTAGGCCGCGAAGCCGCTGGCGGCCGACTGCGTCGGCGTGACACCGAAGTAGGCCTGCATCATCTTGCGGTCGGCCCAGGTCGCGCTGGCGTCCACCGTGACGGTGAGCCGGTCTCCCACCGGCATCGCGTGCCGGGCCAGCAGGCTGAACTGCGCCCCCTCGCTGCCACGGCTGCCGACCGACTTCAGGACCATGACCCCGACCGGTCCGTATCCCGCCATCGCGCCGACCTGCGCGCTGCTGCGGATGTCTCCCATGCCTTTGAGGCGGGTGTCGCCGGGGACGGGGAATCCGCCGCTCGGCTTGCGTTCCTTCCGGCCAGGATCGACCCCCACCAGGATGCCGCCCCAGAACGCGCCGACCTCGGCATTCCAGCTCAGGCCCGAGCGCCCATCGAGATCGATGTGGCCCCAATCGCGGGTGCGGTAGCTGAGGCTGAGATCAGGGGCCGGCACCGTCACGCGGTTCGGGCTGCCGAGGTAGGTGGACGTGCTGACGGCGGCAACGCCGACCTGACCGCTGAGGCCCAGGGGCGGGGCCGATTCCTGCGCGAATGCGGAGCAACCATAGGCCAGCAGGGCGGTCGTGAGCGTGATGCGGAACTGTTGAAGTGAAGTCATGGCTGGGTGTCGAGGCGGGTGATGCAGGTGATGCAGGTGATGCGGGTGAATCGGACGCGTGACCCGGGCGGGTCGGCATGCGGTGACGGGATTGTTGAAAGTCGATGCCCAGGAAATGCCGAGTGCCCCCGTTGCGCCGTAGCCGCGGAGGACCTGGGCAAGTCCTCGGTTGGCGTTGGCTAGACTGGTCGTTCCACAGCCTCTCGGGTCCTGCCGGTGCACCTCCTCCTCGTTGAAGACGACCTCGATCTCGGTGCCGACGTGCAGCGCGCGCTGGCCGGTTGCGGGTTCACGAGCGAATGGGTGCGCGGCGTGGCGCCGGCCCGCGCGTTGACCGACGGCGACGACGCGGCACGGTTCGCCTGCGTGCTGCTCGACCTGGGGTTGCCGGACGGCGACGGACTCAAGCTGCTGACGCACTGGCGCCAGCAGGGGCTGACGGTCCCGGTGATCGTGCTGACCGCGCGCGACGCGCTGGAGACGCGCGTGGCCGGGCTGGACGCGGGCGCGGACGATTACGTCCTCAAGCCGGTGGCCGCCGAGGAGCTGGCCTCGCGCATCCGCGCCGTGACGCGACGCGCGGGCGGTTATGCGACCGCGATCTGGACGATCGGCCCGCTGCGCATCGACACCGCGCGCCACGAGGTCAGGCTGGACGACGCCCTCGTCGCGCTGTCGCCCAAGGAGTTCGGCGTGCTCGCGGAACTGGCGCGGCGTCCGGGCGAAGTCGTCGCCAAGCATCGCCTCGCGCAGGCGATCTCGCCCTTGTCGGAACCGCTGGATTTCGGCGCGCTGGAGTGGCACATCGCCAACCTGCGCCGCAAGCTGGGCGAGACCCGCATCCTCACCACGCGCGGCGTGGGCTACAGCCTCTCCGAATGATGCGCCGTTGGTTCACGCGCCCGTCCATCGCGCGCAGGCAGCTGGTCTCGCTGCTGGGCGCCTATGCGGTGGTCTGGGTCGTGGTGACGGGGATCTCCTTCAGCGCCTCGACCTGGTCGGACTCGGGCGACTTCGACAAGGAGATGCGCGCCATGTCGCACGTGATCGACAGCGTGCTCAGGGACCCCGACCTGTCGTTGCATTCCGCGCTGGAGAGCGTGCGCCTGAAGCTGGTGGAAGACGGCATCCTGGCGGGCGTGGACGGGGCGCCCTACGGGTTCGAGATCCGGGACGGCGCGCAGGCGCGGGTCGCGCGCGGCGGCGTGCCGCTGCCCGAGTTCCAGGAGACGGGCGTCGACGGATTCTTCGATGCCGATGTGGACGGTCAACGGTGGCGCGTGCATCGCGAGGTGTCCCTGGGCGGTGCTCGCGTGATCCTGGTGGCGCAGACCCGGGAGATGCGCATGAGGATGCTCCGCGCCGGCACCTTCAACGCGACCGCGCTGGCCCAGTTGCTCGCCTGCATCCCCTTGTTGTTCCTGCCGATCTGGCTGGCGGTCTGGACGGGACTGGCGCCGCTGCGGCGGCTGTCGGAGAGCCTGGCGGCGCGGCAGGTCGGCGATCTGGCGCCGGTCCAGATCGATCCGCCGCATCGCGAGCTGATGCCGATGGCGGACGCGCTGAACGACACGCTGGCACGACTGTCCGAGCTGCTGCAGCGGGAGCGGGCCTTCCTTGCCGATGCCGCGCATGAGCTCCGGACGCCGTTGGCCGTCATCTCGGCGCAGTACGACACGCTGAAGCAATCGCCGCTGGGGCCGCAGCGAGACGAGGCGATGCAGCGCCTGGGCCTGGGCGTCGGACGCTCGGCGCGGCTGGTGAACCAGCTGCTGGTGCTCGCGCGCCTGGAGGCAGGCGACGGGGCTCGCCGGTCGCGCATCGACCTGGCGAACCTGATGCGCGACTGCCTCGCGCTCCATGCGAGCGACGCCGCCACGCGCGGCATCGAGCTGAGTTACCAGGGCTGCGACAGCCTGATCGCCTGGGTGCCGGAACACGGCGTCGAGACCATCGTCCACAACCTCGTCAGCAACGCCATCCGCCATGGCAGCGCCGGCGGACACGTCGAGGCGGTGCTGGAGCGCGGCGAGGATGACTGGTGCGCGATCAGCGTCAGCGACGACGGGCCGGGCATCGCCGACGTCGACCGGGAGCAGGCCTTCGAGCGCTTCTGGCGCGGCCACGCGGCCAGCCAGTCCACATCCGGCTCGGGGCTCGGCCTGTCCATCGTGCTGGCCGCCGCGCGTCAGCTGGGAGGCCGGGTCAAGCTCTCGCCGGGCCTCGGGGGCAGAGGCCTCCAGGTGACGCTGCTCTGGCGCGTGGCGCGCGAGGGGGACGGGTCGCACGCACCATGAGCGTCGCGGTCCCCGCGTTCGGCCCGCCATGAAAAACGCCCGCGGAGGCGGGCGTTTCGGGGGCGGAAAAGGAGGGTCAGACGTTGAACAGGAAGTTCAGCACGTCGCCGTCCTTGACGACGTAGTCCTTGCCTTCCGCGCGCATCTTGCCGGCGTCCTTCGCGGCCTGTTCACCCTTGAACTGGATGAAGTCGTCGAAGGCGATCGTCTGCGCGCGGATGAAGCCGCGCTCGAAGTCGGTGTGGATCACGCCGGCCGCCTGCGGCGCCGTGTCGCCGACGTGGATGGTCCACGCGCGCACTTCCTTCACGCCCGCCGTGAAGTAGGTCTGCAGGCCCAGCAGCTTGAAGCCGGCGCGGATCAGGCGGTTCAGACCCGGCTCGTCCTGGCCCATCTCGGCCAGGAACATCGCGCGGTCCTCGTCTTCCATCTCCGACAGCTCGGCCTCGGTCTTGGCGCAGATCGCCACCACCGGCGCGTTCTGGCCCGCCGCGTACTCCTTCAGGCGGTCCAGGAACGGGTTGTTCTCGAAACCGTCTTCCGCCACGTTGCCCACGAACATCGCCGGCTTGGCCGTGATCAGGCACAGCGGCTTCAGGATGACCAGCTCTTCCTTGCTGAAGTCGATCGAGCGCACCGGCCTGGCCTGGTCCAGCGCGACCTGGCACTTCTCCAGCACCTTCACCAGCGCCGCCGCGTCCTTGTCGCCGGCGCGCGCCACCTTGTTGTAGCGGTGCAGGCTCTTCTCCACCGTCCCCAGGTCGGCCAGGCACAGCTCGGTCTGGATCACCTCGATGTCGGAGATCGGGTCCACCTTGCCGTTGACGTGGATCACGTTCGGATCCTCGAAGCAGCGCACCACGTTCACGATCGCGTCGGTCTCGCGGATGTGCGACAGGAACTGGTTGCCCAGGCCTTCACCCTTGGACGCCCCCGCCACCAGACCCGCGATGTCCACGAACTCGACGATCGCCGGCACGATGCGCTCCGGCTTCACGATCTCGGCCAGCTTCCCCAGGCGCGGATCGGGCAGCTCGACGATGCCCACGTTCGGCTCGATCGTGCAGAAGGGATAGTTCTCGGCGGCGATGCCGGCCTTGGTCAGCGCGTTGAAGAGGGTGGACTTGCCGACATTGGGCAGGCCCACGATGCCGCATTTGAGGCTCATGGTTGGCTTTCGGGGGAAATGCTGGGGGAATGCTGGGGCTGTACGGACCTGCGGCAGCGCGCGGGCGAAACCGGCATTTTAGTCAACCGCCGGTCCGGGCGCCGTGCGCCGCCTGGAAGACCGGTCGGGACCGCCCCATCGCCCCTGCCTACAATCGTCCTCCATGGAAAAGTTCGACGTCCTGGTGCGCGGCAACGGCTGCGTCGGTCGCAGTCTGGCGCTGGCGCTCGGCGCCCGCGGCCTGCGCGTGGCGCTGCTCGCCCGGCCGACCGCCTCCCCATCCTCCTCCGCGGACGTGCGCGCCTACGCGCTCAATGCCGCGTCCGTCGCGCTGCTCGGCCGGCTGCGCGTGTGGGAGGGCCTGGCCGAGGACGCCCGCACCCCCGTGCACGACATGCGCATCCACGGCGACCGCGCCGGCGCCGAGTTGCATTTCAGCGCCTGGCAGCAGGGCGCCGGCGAACTCGCCCACATCGTCGACGCGGCCGCGCTGGAGGACCAGCTCGACGCCGCGCTGCGCTTCGCCCCGCACGTGCAGCGCGTGACCGAGCCGGTCCCCGCCACGTTGCGGGCCCTGTGCGAAGGCCGCGACACCGGCGCGGCGCAGGAATTCGGCGTGCATTACGAGCGTCACGACTACGGCCACCTGGGCGTCGCCACCCGGCTCATCGCCAGCAAGCCGCACCAGGGTCAGGCCTGGCAGTGGTTCCGCTCGCCGGACGTGCTGGCGCTGCTGCCCTTCGACCGTCCCGAACCCGGCCACAGCTACGGCCTGGTCTGGTCGCTGCCCAAGGACGAGGCCCGCCGCCTGATGGCCGCCGGCCCGGCCGAATTCGAATCCGCGCTGCTCGAAGCGACCGGCGGGGCCGCCGGCACGCTCAAGCTCGCTGGCGAGCGTCAGGCCTGGCCGCTGCAGCTGTGCCGCGCCGACGCGCTGTGCGGCCCCGGCTGGGTGCTGCTCGGCGACGCCGCCCACCTCGTTCACCCGCTGGCCGGGCAGGGCCTGAACCTCGGCCTGGCCGATGTCGAGGCCTTGGTCGACGTCATCGTCCGTCGCGAATCCTGGCGCAGCCTCGGCGACGAGAAGCTGCTGCGCCGCTACGCCCGCGCCCGCGTCGCCCCGACCTGGGCGATGGGGGAACTGACCGACGGCCTGCTGCGCGGCTTCGCCAGCCAGGCCCCCGTCCTGGCCCGGCTCCGCAATGATGGCCTGCGCCTGGTCGACCGCGCGGGCCCGCTCAAGAAGTGGCTCACGGCGCGCGCGCTCGGCCAATGAACGGCCTGGTCCGTTCACCCTGAAGTCCCTTGAAAGTCCCCATGACCGCATTGCCGTCCAAGTCCTTGTCCCGGGTCTCCCGCGTCTCCCGCTTCTCCCGCAAGAGCCTGCCCCTCGTGGCGTCGCTGGCCGCGCTCGGCCTGTACGGCTGCTCCGCGCAGGCCAACGAGGACACCATCCGCAAGAACCTCGCGACGATGATGCCCAAGGAGATCAAGATCGACGAGGTCCGTCCCAGCCCCATCGCCGGGCTGTGGGAGGTCCGCATCGGCAGCGAGATCCGCTACACCGACGCCAGCGGCCAGTACCTCGTCGAGGGCGAGATCCTCGACCTCAAGAACCGCAAGAACGTCACCCAGGAACGCATCGAGAAGCTCACCGCGATCGACTTCGCCTCGCTGCCGCTCAAGGATGCGATCGTCTGGAAGAAGGGCGACGGCAAGCGCCGCATCGCCGTCTTCGCCGACCCGAACTGCGGCTATTGCAAGCGCTTCGAGAAGTCGCTGCAGGACGTCGACAACATCACCGTCTACACCTTCGTGATCCCCATCCTCGGCGGCGACTCGCCGGAGAAGTCGCGGACCGTGTGGTGCGCCAAGGACAACACGGTCGCCTGGCGCAACTGGATGATCGACGGCGCGATGGCGGGCCCGGCCGACGCGAAGTGCGACAGCTCCGCCATCCAGCGCAACCTGGCGCTGAGCCAGAAGATCCGCGTCAACGGCACGCCGGCCATCCTGTTCGAGAACGGCACCCGCGCCCCGGGCGCGATCAGTCCGCAGCAGCTCGAGCAACGCTTCCAGGCGATCCAGGAAGCGGACAAGACCCAGAAGAAATCCTGATCCCGCCGAAGAAGTCCTGATCCCGATTGATCCCCATGAGCGACCGCACGCCCCATCACGCCGCCCCGGTACATGCCGCCTCGGCCTCCGTCAACCCGATCGCCGCGCGACTGGGCTATGCCGGCCTGATCCCCTTCGTGCTCGGTGCGGTGCTGGTCTGGCTGGTGCGGGAGGACGCGCACCCCTACGTCACCGACGGGCTGTCGCGCTACGCCGCCATCGTGATCACGTTCCTGGGGGCGATCCACTGGGGCCTGGGCATGCGCCAGAGCATCCCGTCGCCCACCCCGTTCATCTGGGGCATCGTGCCCGCGGTGCTGGCCTGGATCGCCTCGACGATGCCGCCCTATGCCGGCCTGGTCATCGAGGGCTTCCTGCTGATCGCCTGCTACTTCGCCGACCGCAAGCTGTACCCGTCGCTGGGCGCCTCGCCGTGGCTGACGCTGCGCTTCCGGCTGAGCGCCGTGGCCGCGCTCAGCTGCTTCATCGCCGCGCAAGGCACCTGAGCCTTCTCGACGCCCGCACGGGCGTCGATCCGGACGAACCCTGGTGCGGGTCTCCTGAACGAGAACCGCCCAAAAACGCGCACAGCCCGCACCACGCGCGGGCCAGCCTTGGTAGGCTGTTCCCCATGACCGCTCGCCCCACGATCCATTACCGCATCGCCGTCGCCGACCCGCATGCGCATCGCTTCGAGGTCACGCTGACCGTGCCGGCCCCGGAGCCGCGCCAGGCCCTGAGCCTGCCGGTGTGGATCCCGGGCAGCTACCTGGTGCGGGAGTTCTCGCGTCACCTCGGCGCCGTCACGGCGCGCCAGGGGCAGCGCGAGGTGCTGGTCACGCAGACGGCGAAGAACCGCTGGGAATTCGACTGCGCCGGCCGCGGGGCGCTGGTCATCAGCTATCCCGTCTACGCCTTCGACACGTCCGTGCGTGCCGCCTTCCTGGACGCGCAGCGCGGCTTCTTCAACGCGACCAGCCTGTGCCTGCGCGCGCACGGCAAGGACGACCTGCCGCATCGCGTCGAGCTCACCGGCCTGCCGCTGGGCTGGGACGTCGCCACGGCGATGGCGCCGGTCGAGGACGCGCCGCTGCAGTTCGAGGCCGCCGACTACGACGAGCTGGCCGACCATCCGTTCGAACTGGGGCCGTTCTGGCGCGGCGAATTCGTCGCCGGCGGCGTGCCGCACGAGTTGGTCGTGTCCGGCGCCTTGCCGATCTTCGACGGCGAGCGTCTGCTGCGCGACGCGCAGAAGATCTGCGAGACGCAGATCGCCTTCTGGCACTGCGGCAAGAGCAAGCCGCCGATGTCGCGCTACGTCTTCCTGCTGAACTGCACCGACGACGGCTACGGCGGCCTGGAGCACCGCGCCAGCACCGCGCTGATCGCGGCGCGGCGCGACCTGCCGCGGCTGGGCCAGTCCGAGACCAGCGACGGCTACGTCAAGCTGCTGGGCCTGATCAGCCACGAGTACTTCCATACCTGGAACGTCAAGCGGCTGCGGCCGGACGTGTTCGAACGCTACGACTACGAGCAGGAGAACTACACCGAGCTGCTGTGGTTCTTCGAGGGCTTCACCTCGTACTACGACGACCTCTTCCTGGTCCGCGCCGGCCTGATCGACGAGGCCCGCTACCTGAAGCTGATCGCCAACACCCTGACGCAGGTGCTGGGCGCGCCCGGGCGCAAGCACCAGAGCGTGGCGCGGTCCAGCCTCGAGGCCTGGACCAAGTACTACCGCCAGGACGAGAACACGCCCAACGCGGTCGTCAGCTACTACGCCAAGGGGTCGATGGTGGCGCTGGCGCTCGACCTGTCGCTGCGCGGCGCGGAGAAGTGCGAGAAGCCGCAGTCGGTGGACGACCTGATGCGCGGCCTCTGGAAGGACACGGGCGGCGGTCCGGTCAGCGAGGCGAAGATCCTGCAGAAGCTCGTCGACATCGGCGGCGAGGCGGTCGCGCAGACGCTGTCGACCTGGGTGCATGGCACCGAGGACCTGCCGCTGCCCCAGCTGCTGGAACGTGTCGGCGTGCGCTGGTGCCTGGACAAGCCGACGCTGGCGCAGCGCCTGGGCCTGCGGGTGACGGAGAACGACGGCATCGTGACGGTCAAGAACGTGCTGCTCGACGGCGCCGGGCTGTCCGCGGGGCTGAGCGCGGGCGACGAGATCGTCGCCTGCAACGGCTGGCGCGTGCGCAAGCTCGAGGACCTGCCGCTGACGCTGAACCACATCGACCCGCAACGGCTGGAACTGCTGGTGACGCGTGACCAGCGGATGCTGACGCTCGCGCTGACGCTGCCGACGCAGGACAGCGCCGCGCGGCCGGTCTGCCTGGGTCTGCTCGACAAGGCGCCCGCGCGTGCGCAAAGCCTGCGGCGCGCATGGCTGGGTGGCTGAGACGGCGGCTCGCCCTCGAGATCCGGCAGATCCAGCACGCCGGACGGGTGGTCGGCCGCGGGCTGTCCGCAACGGCCAGGGGTGCGGCGGCCCTCGCGACGCGCCTGGCCGATCCGCGTCGCTGGCGCGACGCGGCGGCCCGCGTCCGCCGGCACCACGTGGCATTGGCGGGACTCACGGCGGCGGTGGTCGCCGCCCATCTCTGGCTGCTGAGCGGCGCCCGAGACCTCCACGATCAATGGATGCCCGACACGCCGGAACCGGAGCGGCTGCAGGCCGCCTTCGTCCGGGAACTCGCACCGGCGCCACCGCCGGCGCCGTCGACCACGCCGCCGAAGGACGAGCCGCCGGGCACGCCGCAACGCCGCATCGAATCGATGCCGGCGCTCGGCGAGGACCGGCGCCGCTGCCGCCCGATCCCGCCGCCAGCGAGCCGCCGCCTGAACTGCAGGCGCTGGCGATGCCGCCGGCGCTGGCGGTCTCGGACGCGGTCGGCGAATGGACGCCGGGGATCGAGTGGCCGCTGTCGACGGAGCTCGAGTACAAGCTCACCGGTGATTTCCGCGGTGCCATTCATGGCGATGCCCGCGTGCAATGGCTGCGCGACGGCGCGCACTATCAGGTCCACCTCGAAGCCTGGATCGGTCCGAAGATCGCGCCGCTGATGTCGCGCCGGATGAGCAGCGACGGCGACATCACGCCCCTGGGCCTGGCACCGAAGCGCTTCGACGAGGTGACCGGCGGGCTCGCGGGCGGGAAGCGCCAGACGACGATGCTCTTCGATCTCGGCGGCGTGCGCCTGGCCGATGGTCGTCGCGAGCCGGTGCCCGACGGCACGCAGGACGCGGCCAGCCAGTTCGTGCAGTTCACCTGGCTGTTCCTGACCGGCCGGCAGGCGGCGCAGGGCGACGTGCTGATCCAGCAGCCGCTGGCGCTGCCGCGCCATGTGCATCTCTGGCGCTACAAGATCAGGGACCTGGAGGACGTCGCGACGCCGCTGGGGACCATCCCGGCGTGGCACGTGGACTCCGACATGTCCGACACGCGCGGCGACATGCAGGCGGAGTTCTGGCTGGCGCCGTCGCTGCAGTACCTGCCGGTGCGGGTGCGGATCTGGCAGAACCGGCCACAGGATCCGCGCACGCACATCGACCTGGTGCTGAAGGCGCCGCCGAAGCAGGCGCAGGCGCCGGCCGCCCCGGCCTCCGCCGCAGGCCCCTGAGCGTCCCGGAGCCGCGGACATCGCCGTCCGCGGGCGCCCCTATAGTTGCCGCCATTCCAGTTCAAGGAGACATCCCATGATCCCAGCCCTGACCGGCGTGACGTTCGAGAACATCCTGGTGGAGGTGGCCGGCACGGGCGACCGCAAGACCGGCGTGATCCGCCTGAACCGCCCCAAGCAGCTGAATGCGCTGAGCGACCCGCTGATGGACGAACTGGGCCGCGCGCTGCTGGCCTTCGACGCGGACGAGGGCATCGGCTGCATCGTGCTGACCGGCAGCGAGCGCGCCTTCGCGGCGGGCGCGGACATCCCGACGATGGCGCCGCACACCTTCATCTCGGCGTTCAAGAGCGGGCTGATCTCCAAGAACTGGGAGACCATCCTGCAGGTGCGCAAGCCGGTGATCGGCGCGGTGGCAGGTTTTGCGCTGGGCGGCGGCTGCGAGCTGGCGATGATGTGCGACTTCCTGATCGCGGCGGACACGGCGCGTTTCGGCCAGCCGGAGATCAAGCTGGGCATCGTCCCCGGCGCGGGCGGCACGCAGCGCCTGCCGCGCGCGGTCAGCAAGAGCAAGGCGATGGACATGCTGCTGACGGCCCGCATGATGGACGCGGTCGAGGCGGAGCGCGCCGGGCTGGTGTCGCGCGTGGTGCCGGCCGATCAGCTGATGACCGAGGCGCTGGCCGCAGCGGAGACGATCAACGGCTTCAGCGGCCCGTCGACGATGCTGATCAAGGAACTGGTCAACCTGGCCTACCAAGGGCCGCTGACCGACGGCGTCGCGATCGAGCGCCGCTACTTCCACGCGCTGTTCGGCTCCGACGACCAGCGCGAGGGCATGGACGCGTTCCTGGCGAAGCGGGCGCCGGTGTTCAAGCACAGCTGAACCATTCGCCGCAGGAGCACTGGGGTGGCCCCTCTCCCGCACCGCGGGAGAGGGTGGAAGTGAGGGCCAGCGGCCTCGGCAGTCCACCTCATTCCCGGCCCTGATTGAAACAATCCTTGACCCCGATCGGTGTACGCTGAGTTACCGGTTGGGGGATTGTTGACAATCCGTGAACGGATCTTTCCAGATTGCCTAGTGTTTCCCCTAGGCGCTGGCGCCTAGAGTTCAACCCATGGACGACGCGGAGTGCGGAGTCCGGTGCAACGAACCGCTAGGAGCCCGCCATGAACACCTTCATCAAGACCACCCTGATCGCCGCCACCTTCCTGACCGCCGGCGCCACCTTCGCCGCCGAACCGGTCCAGAAGACCCGCGCCGAAGTCATCGCCGAGCTGCAAGCCGCCCGTGAATCCGGCGAACTGTCCGCGCTGACGTCCGAACAGGAAGGCGTCGGCTCGCTCGAGAACGGCATCAACGCGCCGACCTCGGCCCAGATCGCCGCCAAGAAGGCCGCGGTCAAGACCGCCGCCAAGAAGGGCGCCGCCACGGAAGGCAACTCGGCCAAGTAAGGCCCACGCTTCCCCCGAGACACTGCCGGACGCACCGGCCGGCCTGGGGGCCAGCAAGAAAAAGGACACCCGGAGGGTGTCCTTTTTGCGTTCGTGAGGCCAAGCGCGGGCACTCCACGGGGCAGGGGGCATCGCGTCCGCGAACCCCCAGCCCCATTCCGGCCCCACTCGCAGCCTTTGACTGCACGTTGAATGGGGTCAGGTGGTGCGCATCTGCTGCGCCTGGATCAGCTTTCGCGGCGCAGTGCCGGGAACAGGATCACGTCGCGGATCGAGGGACTGTCGGTGATCAGCATCATCAGGCGGTCGATGCCGATGCCGCACCCGCCGGTCGGCGGCATGCCGTACTCCAGGGCACGGATGAAGTCGGCGTCGAAGAACATCGCCTCCTCGTCGCCCGCATCCTTGTTGGCGACCTGCGACTGGAAGCGCGCGGCCTGGTCCTCGGCATCGTTCAGCTCGGAGAAGCCGTTGGCATACTCGCGGCCGGTGATGAAGAGCTCGAAACGCTCGGTGATGGTCGGGTCCGCATCCGACGCACGCGCCAGCGGCGAGACCTCGACCGGGTAGTCGACGATGAAGGTCGGCTCCCAGAGCTTCTCCTCGACCGCCGCCTCGAACAGGCCGAACTGCAGCGCCGACAGGCCCCAGTGCTTCGGCGCTTCCTCGCCCAGTTCCTTGAGCTTGGCGCGCAGCACCTCGGCGTCATCGGCCTCGGCTTCGGTCACGCCCGCATGCACGATCAGCGACTGGCGCACCGACAGGCGCGTGAACGGCTTCTCCAGGTCGACCGGCTTGCCGGCGTAGGTGACCTGGGCGCTGCCCGTGGCGGCACGCGCGGCGTGGCGGATCACCTCCTCGGTGAAGCTCATGACCTCCTGGTGGGTCCAGTAGGCCGCATAGAACTCCATCATCGTGAACTCGGGGTTGTGCCGGACGCTGATCCCCTCGTTGCGGAAGTTGCGGTTGATCTCGAAGACGCGTTCGAAACCGCCCACCACCAGGCGCTTCAGGTAGAGCTCCGGCGCGATGCGCAGGTACATCTCCTGGTCGAGCGCGTTGTGGTGCGTGATGAAGGGCTTGGCGTTCGCGCCGCCCGGGATCGGGTGCAGCATCGGCGTCTCGACTTCCAGGAAGCCGTTCTCGACCATGTACGAACGGATCGAGGACACGGCCTTGGACCGCGCCACGAAACGGTCGCGTGCCTTGCCGTCGGAGATCAGGTCGGCGTAGCGCTGGCGGTACTTCTGCTCCTGGTCGGCCATGCCGTGGAACTTGTCCGGCAGCGGGCGCAGCGACTTGGTCAGCAGGCGCAGGGTCGTGACCTTGATCGAGAGTTCGCCGGTGCGGGTGCGGAAGAGCGTGCCCTCCGCGCCCAGGATGTCGCCCAGGTCGAAGTGCTTGAAGTCGGTGTAGACCTCTTCGCCCAGCGCGTCCTTCGACAGGAACAGCTGGATCGCGCCGGTGGCGTCCTGCAGCGTGGCGAAGCTGGCCTTGCCCATGATGCGCTTGAGCATCATGCGGCCGGCCACCGTCACCGCGACGGCCTGCGGCTCGAGTTCCTCGTTGGGGAGCTCGCCGTACTGCGCCTGCAGCGGCTGCGCGCGGTGCTGCGGCTTGAAGTCGTTGGGGAAGGCCGCGACCCCCTTGGCCTTGGCTTTCTCGCGGACGGCGGCGAGTTTCTCGCGGCGTTCGGCGATCAGCTTGTTCTCGTCTTGGGCGGGCGCCGGCGTGTCGGTGCCGGTCTGGGGGTCTTGGGGCTGGCTCATCGTGGGCTGCAAAAAAGGCAGGGGGCGATTTTAGGCTCTTAAAATCACGCCCCATGCCTCAGTTCCCCATCCTGGACCGCCCGGTCCGCGTCGCCCTGGTCGGTTGCGGCCGAATTTCGAAGAACCACGTCGACGCGCTGACCCGGCATCAGGGCCGCGCGGAGCTGGTCGCCGTCTGCGACACGCGCCCCGAGGCGGTGCAGGCCGCGCTGGCCCAGACCGGCCTGCCCGCGGACCGCGGCTTCGCCTCGCTGGACGCGCTGCTGGCGGGCTCGGACGCCGACCTGATCGTGCTGTCCACCCCCAGCGGGCTGCATGCGCAGCAGGCCATCGCCTGCGCCCAGGCCGGCCGCCATGTGCTCAGCGAGAAGCCGATGGCGACCAAGTTCGAGGAGGGCCAGGCCATGGTCCGCGCCTGCCGCGACGCGGGCGTGAAGCTCTTCGTCGTCAAGCAGAACCGCCTGAACGCGACCGTGCAGCTGGTCAAGAAGGCGCTGGACGAGGGCCGCTTCGGCCGCATCTTCATGAGCACGGTCAACGTGTTCTGGACCCGCCCGCAGAGCTATTACGACGCCGCCCGCTGGCGCGGCCGCTGGGACATGGACGGCGGCGCCTTCATGAACCAGGCCAGCCACTACGTCGACCTGCTGGATTGGCTGGTGGGCCCGGTGGACAACGTCCACGCCTACACCGCCACGCTGGCCCGCGACATCGAGGCCGAGGACACCGGCGTGCTGGCCCTGCGCCTGCGCCACGGCGGCCTGGCCAGCATCAACGTGACGATGCTGACCTATCCGCAGAACCTGGAAGGCTCGATCACCATCCTCGGCGAGAAGGGCACGGTCAAGATCGGCGGCACCGCCGTCAACAAGATCGAGCACTGGACCTTCGACACGCCGCATCCCGACGACGAACTGGTGAAGAACGCCAGCTACGAGACGACCAGCGTCTACGGCTTCGGCCACGCCGCCTACTACGACAACGTCATCCAGACGCTGCGCGGCGAGGCGCAGGCCCAGGTCGACGGCTACGAGGGCCTGCGCTCGCTGGAGCTGCTGATCGCCGCCTACCGCAGCGCCCGCGACGGCCAGCGCGTCGGCCTGCCGCTGGTGTTCTGACATGAGCTTCTGGCAACACGCCTCGGCGGTCGTCGACGACGGCGCCCAGCTCGGCGACGGCACCAAGGTCTGGCACTTCAGCCACGTGTGCGCCGGCGCGCGCGTCGGCGACGGGTGCTCGCTGGGGCAGGGCGTGTACGTCGGCAACGACGTGACGATCGGCCGCAACGTGAAGATCCAGAACAACGTGTCGGTCTACGACGCGGTGACGCTGGAGGACGACGTCTTCTGCGGCCCGTCCATGGTCTTCACCAACGTCTACAACCCGCGCTCGGCGGTGCCGCGCAAGAGCGAGTACCGCCGCACGCTGGTCAAGCGCGGCGCGACGCTGGGCGCGAACTGCACCGTCGTCTGCGGCGCGACGATCGGCGAGTACGCCTTCGTCGGCGCCGGCGCCGTGGTCAAGGGCGACGTGAAGCCGTACGCGCTGATGGTCGGCGTGCCGGCCCGCCAGATCGGCTGGATGAGCCGCCACGGCGAGAAGCTCGATCTGCCGGTCGACGGCCACGGCCGCGCGACCTGCCCCGCAGGCGGCGATCTCTATGAACTCGACGGCCAGACGCTGACGCTGGTCAAGACCCAGGATCCCGCGCCATGAGCCTTCCCTTCATCGACCTCAAGGCCCAGTACGCCGCGCTGAAGACGACGATCGACGCGCGCATCCAGCGTGTGCTGGACCACGGCCAGTACATCATGGGCCCGGAGGTCAAGGAGCTGGAGACCGCGCTCGCGGCCTACGTCGGCGCGAAGCACTGCATCACCGTCGCCAGCGGCACCGAGGCGCTGCTGATCGCGCTGATGGCGCTGGACCTGCAGCCCGGTGACGAGGTCATCACGACGCCCTTCACCTTCGCCGCGACGGTCGAGACCATCGTGCTGCTGGGCGGCGTGCCGGTGCTGGTCGACATCGAGCCCGACAGCTGCAACCTCGACGCGACCCTGATCGAGGCCGCCATCACGCCGCGCACGAAGGCGATCATGCCGGTGAGCCTGTACGGCCAGGTCTGCGACATGGACGCGATCAATGCGGTCGCGGCGAAGCACGGGAACATCCCCGTGATCGAAGACGCCGCGCAGAGCTTCGGCGCCTCCTACAAGGGGAAGAAGAGCTGCGGCCTGTCGACCTGGGGTGCGACCAGCTTCTTCCCGAGCAAGCCGCTGGGCTGCTACGGCGACGGCGGCGCGCTGTTCACCGACGACGACGCGCTGGCGCAGGCCGCGCGCGAGATCCGCGTGCACGGCCAGAGCCAGCGCTACACGCACACACGGGTGGGCGTCGGCGGCCGCATGGACACGCTGCAGTGCGCGGTGGTGCTGGGCAAGCTGGAACGCTTCGACTGGGAGATCGCGCAGCGCCTGGCGATCGGTGAGCGCTACCAGCGCCTGATCGCCGGGCTGCCGCTGCAGCGCCTGGCGGTGCGCGAGGACCGCGATTGCGTCTGGGCGCAGTTCACCGTGCAGGTGGACCGCCGCGACGCGGTGCTGGAAGCGCTGAAGCAGGCCGGCATCCCGACCGCGGTCCATTACCCGAAGCCGCTGCACCGCCAGCCGGCCTACGAGCAGCGCTGCCGCGCCGCGACGCCGCTGCCGAACTCGGAAGCCGCCGCTCAGCGCGTGATGAGCCTGCCCATGAGCCCCGACCTGAGCGAGGCGCAGCAGGACCAGGTCGTGGCCGCGCTGCGGGCTGCGTTGACCTGACCGCCCCGATGCTGATCGGCTACACGCTGGATGCGGTGCGCGCCCGGATGCGCGCGCGGGTCGCGGCGTGGCTGGGACTGGACGTGGGCGTGCGCGCGCAGATCCACCCCGGCGCGCGCGTGCGTTGCGGCGCGGGCAGCGTGCTGGGCGCGGGATCGATCCTGTACCGCGACGTCCAGGTCCTCGCCACCGGCGAGGGCCGTTTCACGATCGGCGCGCGCAGCCGCATCGCCCCCGGCGGTTATCTGCTGGTCGGCGACCAGGCCCTGTCGATCGGCGACGACGTCGCCATCGGTCCCGGCCTGATGCTGTTCTGCGAATCCAACGCCGTGACGGCCGCGGGCCTGTTCCGCGACCACTACCGGCGCGGCGAGATCCGCATCGGCAGCAACGTGTTCATCGGTGCCCGCGTGACGGTGCTGCCCGGCAGCTTCATCGACGACGGCGTCGTCGTCGCGGCGCATGCGGTGGTGCGCGGCCACCTGCCCAGCGGCTGGGTCTACGGCGGCGTGCCGGCGCGTCCGCTCCACCGGATCGACGGGGCCCGTCCGCCGTCGACCGGCCCGTGAAGGGTCATGTCGCCGGCGCGCTGCGCTGGCGCGACCTGCCCGGGGCGCTCCTGCACTGGCTCCGCCGCGGCGAGGCCGGCGTGGAGGACTTCCGCGCCGCGTTCGCCCGTTCCCTCGGCCTCGATCCGGCGGAGGTCGGGGAGGTCCGCCTCTTCGGCACGGGACGCGCGGCGCTGCACGCGTTCGTCGCGTCGCTGGACCTGCCGATCGGCTCGGAGGTGCTGCTGCCGGGCTACACCTGCGTCGTCGTGCCCAACGTGTTCATGCACCTCGGGCTCGCGGTGCGCTACGTCGACATCGCCCGGGACGACTTCAACCCGACGCCCGACGCCCTCTCCAACGAGATGTCCCCGGACACCCGGCTCGTCGTCGTGCCGCACAACTTCGGTCTCGTCACCGAGGGCCTGGACGCGCTGCGGGCGAAGCATCCGGACGTCGTGTTCGTCGAGGACGCGGCCCACGCCTGGGGCAGCACCGACGCGATCGGCCGCACCGTCGGCACGCTGGGGCACGCGGCCTTCTTCAGCTTCGAGTATTCGAAGCCGCTGACCACCGGCATCGGCGGGGCGCTGGTGATCCACGATCCCGCATCGCGCGCGCGTTTCGCGGCGCGCATGCCCGCGCTGCGCTCGCCAGCGGCATCGACCGTGGTCAAGCAGCTGCTGACCCTGTGCTGGCACCGCCTGACGATGAGCCTGCCGCGCCCGGCGCTGCGCGCGCTGGTCGCGCTGCTGCGCGCGCCGTCGCGGATGCTGGGCGTCGTCGCGAAGACGCCCGACAGCGAGGTCGCCGGCGAGACGGCGCCCGACTACCGCGCCGGCCTGCATCCGCTGAGCGCGGCGGTCGGGCTGATGCAGGCGCGACGCTGCGACGAGCTGCAGGCGATGCGCCGCGCGCAGGCCCAGGACTACGACGCGCTGCTGGCGAACCTGCCGGGCTGGGAGTGGCCCGTGCGCGCGCCCGGTGCCGTGCTGCTGCGTTATCCGGTGCTGCTGCCGGATGCCGCGACGCGCGACGCGGCGATCGCGGCGCTCGAGGACGCCGGCATCGTCGGCGGCACCTGGTTCGACGACGTCGTCCATCCGCGCGGCAGCCGGCGCTTCGGTTACGCCGAGGGCGAGTGCCCGAACGGCGAGCGCGCCGCCCGCACCGTGCTCAACCTGCCGCTGGGACGCCATGCACGGCTTCGCCCGTCGCAACGCGCCGACCTGCGCGCGATCGCGGAGCGTCACGGGGGCAAGGTCCGATGACCGTCCGCCGCCGCTTCGCCCAGCTCGCCGGCGCGTCGATGTTCACGCAGGCGATCCCGATGCTGATCGCGCCGCTGCTGACGCGCTGGTACGGCGCGGAGGCGCTCGGCCACTGGGCGCTGTTCGTGGCGCTGGCCGCGAACCTCGCGACGATCGCCAACGCGCGCTACGAGTTCGCCATCGTCCTGCCCCGCCGCGACGGCGAGGCGGCGCTGGTGCTGCAGCTGGCGCTGTGGATCGCGCTCGGCATGGGCCTGCTCACGGCGGTCGGCGCCACGGGCTGGCACCTGGTGATGGCGCATCACGCGAAGCTGGGCGGGCGCTGGGTGGCGCTCGACCAGCTGGACCCCTGGCTGCTGATGCTCGCCCCGGTGGTCGCGCTGGCCGGCATGCAGCAGGCGCTGAGCCTGTGGAACAACCGCCAGGGCCGCATCGACGTGATCGCCCAGGCCCGCGTGCTGCAGCAGACGGTGATGGCCGCCGCCCAGGCCGCGGCCGCGCTGGGCGGTTTCGCCGGTGTCGCGGCGCTGGTGCTGTCGCAGAGCCTGGCCGCGTTGCTCGCGCCGCTGTGGCTGCTGCGGCGCGGGGCCCGCTGGCGCCGTGCGACACGGTTGGACCGGGCCGGCAAGACCTGGCACTGGCGCCATCTGCGGCGCCTGGCCTGGCGCTACAAGCAGTTCCCGTTGCTGAACAGCCCGCATGCCTTCGTCAACGCGGCGCAGGAGACCCTGGTGCTCGCGATGATCGCCGCCTGGGCCGACGCTGCGACGGCGGGGTACTACGCGCTGATGGTGCGCCTCGTGAAGGCGCCGGCGACGCTGGTCGGCGGCGCGCTGTCCGAGGCGCTGCTGGGCGAGCTCGCCCGCGACTGGCAGCGTGGTGTCGACCTCCGTCCACGGCTGTTGCGCGGCATCCGGCTGCTGGCGCTGGTCGCGCTGCCCTGCATGGTCGTGCTGATCGCGATCGGGCCGGCGCTGTTCGGCTGGCTGCTGGGCGAAGACTGGGCCCGTGCCGGCGAGTATGGCCGCTGGCTGGCCCCGTACGTCGCGGCGCATTTCATCGCGGCGCCGCTGACGGTCACACCCATGGTCACCGGCCGCCAGCGCGGCGCGCTGGTCTTCAGCCTGGTCGGCAACGCGCTGTATGTGCTGCCGGTCGCGCTGGTGCTGAGTACCGGCGGTGCGCTGACGACGGCGCTGGCCGCCATCGCGGTGCTGCTGCCGGTTTATTTCGCGATCTATCTGGCGTGGCTGGTGCGCGGTTCCGCGCCGCGTCCTGCCCTGCACGGAGCCCCTGCATGAGACTGGTCCTGATCGGTGACGGCGAGAGCCCCCACCTCCTGAAATGGGCGCGCGCGCTGTCGCAGCAGCGCGAGCTCGAACTGTGGGCCGCGTCCACGCGCGGCTTCGCGCCGGAGTTCCAGTTCCTGATCCCGGAAGACCGCCGCCTCGCGCTGAACACCGATCCCGCGCATGCCGGCGGCAACATCTCGGTGCTCCGGCAGCTGCCGGCGCTGGGCGCGTGGCTGAAGCGGGTCGACGCCGACTGGCTGCACGCGCACTACCTGACCTCGCACGGCACGCTGGCCTGGGCGGCACGCCGCGGCTGGAAGCTGCGCGCGAAGATCGCCGGCTCCGCCTGGGGCAGCGACATCCTCGTCGCGCCCGAGCAGGGCTGGGCCTACCGCTGGCTGACGACGCAGGTGCTGAAGGCCTGCACGATCACGACCTCCGACTCCGAACACATGAGCGCCCGCATGCGCGAGCTGGGCGCGGCCGAGGTGATGACCTTCCCGTTCGGGCTGGAACAGCTCCCGAAGCAGAACGTCCGCAAGCAGCCCTGGCTCTTCTACGCCAACCGCGGGCTGGAGCCGATCTACCGGCCGCATCGCGTGATCGAGGTCTTCGCCGCGATCGCCGCGAAGCAGCCCGAGGCCCGTCTGGTCGTTGCCAACGACGGCTCCCTGCGCGACGCGATGGAAGCGCAGGTGGCGTCGCTCGGCCTGGCGGACCGCGTCGAGTTCGTCGGGCGCCTGGATGCGACCTCGCAAGGGCGCCGCTATGCGCCGGCGCGCTGGTTCCTCAGCCTGCCTCAGAGCGACTCGGTGTCCGTGTCCGTGCTCGAGGCGATGGCGCATGAATGCCTGCCCATCCTGTCCGACCTGCCCGCCAACGACGAGGTGCTCGGCACCGGCGGCACCGGCAGCGTCGACGCGGCGATGCATCCCAACGTCAAGCTGCTGGGCCGGCACGGCCTGATCCTGAAGGACGGTGACGACCTGACGACACTGGCCGACCGGCTGCAGCTGATGGTCGGCCAGAGCGACGTCGCGGGCCATTCGGTCGACGCCGACCGCCTCGGCGCCGCGAATCGCGCCTGGGTCGCCGAGCACGCGATGTTCGCCCCCGCCGTCAAGAATTTCATCGAGCGCCTGAAGCGCCTCTGAGCCGCGCCCTTCAAGCCTTCCGCGTCCTTCGAGCCGACCGATCCATTCCCTTCTTCCCATGAAGCTGCTGCTGATCAACCACTACGCCGGCTCGCCGAAGCACGGCATGGAATTCCGCCCGTTCTACCTGGCCCGCGAATGGGTCCGGACCGGGCACCAGGCGCTGATCCTGGGCGCGTCCTACTCGCATGTCCGCACCACCCAGCCCGAGCCCGGCATGGCGGCCATGAGCGGCGTGAACTACCTCTTCTACGACACGCCCGAGTACCAGGGCAACGGCACCGGCCGGGTCAAGAACATCTGGTCCTTCTGCCGCCAGGTCTGGAAGGACGCCGACATCCTGGCGCGCGAGTTCGCGCCGGACGTGGTGATCGCCTCCAGCACCTACCCGATGGACATCTGGGTCGCGCGCCGCGTCGCGAAGCTCGCCAAGGCCAAGCTGGTCTACGAGGTGCACGACCTCTGGCCGCTGTCGCCGATCGAGCTGTCGGGGATGTCGAAGTGGCATCCGTTCGCGATGCTCTGCCAGAAGGCGGAGAACGACGCCTACCGCGATGCCGACGTCGTCGTGTCGATGCTGCCGAAGGTGCACCAGCACATGGCCGCGCACGGCCTCGACCTGAAGAAGCTGCACATCGTGCCCAACGGCATCACGCTGGACGAATGGTCCGAGCACGGCGAGCCGCTGGAGGCCGCGATCCAGGCGCACCTGGACGCCGAACGGGCGGCGGGGCGCACCGTCGTCGGCTACGCCGGCTCGATGGGCGAGCCCAACGCGCTGGATGTGCTGCTGGACGCGGCGAAGCGGCTCAAGGACGAGCCGAGCGCCGAGAGCGCGGCACTGAGCTTCGTGCTCGTCGGCGGCGGCCATCTGCGGGACAAGCTCGAGGCACGCGTGAGGGACGAGGGCCTGACGAACGTCGCGATGTTCCCCGCGATCCCGAAGGCGCAGATCCCGTCGCTGCTGAAGGGTGTCGACATCGCCTACATCGGCTGGCAGCGCACGCCGATCTACCGTTTCGGCATCGCGCCCAACAAGCTGATGGACTACATGATGGCGCAGCGGCCGGTGCTGCATTCGGTGGAGGCGGGCAACGACCCGGTGGCCGAGGCCGGCGCCGGGCTGACGGTGCCGCCGCAGGACGCGAAGGCGGTTGCCGACGGCTTGCTGAAGCTCGCCGCCGTCCCGGCCGAGGAGCGCGCGGCCATGGGCCGCCGCGGCCGCGAGTTCGTGCTGGCGAATCACACCTACCCGGTGCTCGCGCAGCGATTCATCGACGCGGTGTCTTGAGCGTCGGGATCGTCGTCAGAATCCACCGTTTCCCAAGTCGTTCCCTCGCCGTCCTTTCCGTCCCGCAGTCCCGATCAACGCAGTCCTCACCGCGGCCCCGGCCGACGACGACATGACCCAGGACCGAGAACTCCAGGCCATCGCCCAGCGTTACGCCCGCCGCGACCAGCGGCTGGCCGGGCTGGAGCGCTACAGCCTGCTGCGCCCGGAGGTCTGGCAGATGCTGCACGAGCGCCAGGCCGCGATGCTGCGGCTGCTGGCCGCACACCGGGCATCGCTGGTCGACCCCGCGGCGCCGCTGAGCGGCTGGCGCATGGCCGAAGTCGGCTGCGGCGCCGGCGGCAACCTGATGGACATGCTGCGGCTGGGCCTGCTGCCGCAGCACCTGACCGGCATCGAACTGCTGCCCGAGCGCCTGGAGGTCGCGCGTGCCGCGCTGCCGCAGCAGGTGCGGCTGCTGGCCGGCGACGCGTCGCAGGCGGACGTCGAGCCCGGCAGCCAGGACCTGGTGCTGCAGTCGACGGTGTTCTCCTCGATCCTGGACGACGGCCTGCAGCGCCGGCTGGCCGACGCGATGTGGCGCTGGCTGACGCCGGGCGGGGCGGTGCTCTGGTACGACTTCATCGTCGACAATCCGCGCAATCCCGATGTCCGGGGCGTGCCGCTGAGACGCGTGCGCGCGCTGTTCCCCGAGGGCCGGATGGCGGTGCGCCGCGTCACGCTGGCTCCGCCGATCGCGCGTGCCGCCTGTCGCGTCCACCCCGGCGCCTACCGCGTCCTCAACACGATCCCCTTCCTGCGCAGCCACGTGCTGGCGCTGATCACCAAGACACCATGAGCACCACCGATCCGAAGTCCGATCCTCAGGCCGAGGCCAAGCTCCCGTTCCTCCCCTTCGCGCTGCCCGAGCTGGGCGACGAGGAGATCGCCGAGGTCGTCGACACGCTCAGGAGCGGCTGGATCACGACCGGTCCGAAGGCGCGCCGCTTCGAGCAGGCCTTCGCCGAGTTCCTGGCCGAGCCGCAGATCGAATGCATCGCGGTGAACTCCGCCACCGCCGGCCTGCATCTGGCGCTGGAGGCCCTGGGGATCGGGCCCGGCGACGAGGTCATCACGACGACGCACACCTTCACCGCGACGGCGGAGGTGGTGCGCTATCTGGGCGCGGACGTGAAGCTGGTCGACATCGACCCGGCGACGATGAACATCGCGATCGACCAGATCGAGGCCGCGATCACGCCGCGCACGAAGGCGATCATCCCGGTGCACTACGCCGGGCTGGCGGTGGACATGCTGACGCTGCTGGACATTGCGCGCAAGCACGGCCTGAAGGTCGTCGAGGACGCCGCGCACGCGCTGCCCACGACGCTGGAGAAGGAACTGATCGGCACCATGGGCAGCAACGCCACCGTGTTCAGCTTCTACGCCAACAAGACGATGACGACGGGCGAAGGCGGCATGCTGGTCACGCGCGATCCGGAGCTGGCCAAGCGCGCCCGCGTGATGCGGCTGCACGGCATCAACCGCGACGCCTTCGACCGCTTCACCGCGAAGGTGCCGAGCTGGTACTACGAGATCGTGGCCCCCGGCTTCAAGTACAACCTGACCGACATCGCCGCGGCGCTGGGGCTGCACCAGCTCAAGCGGCTGCCGGCCTTCCAGAAGCGGCGCGAGCAGATCGCCGCGCGCTACTTCGAGGCGCTCGCCGACCTGCCGCTGATCCTCCCGCCGAAGGCGCCCAACGAGGATGTCCACAGCTGGCACCTGTACGTGCTGCGCCTGTCCGACGCGGCCATCGCGGCCGGCGTGACGCGCGACCTGTTCATCGAACGCATGTTCGAGCAGGGCATCGGCTGCAGCGTCCATTACGTGCCGCTGCACCAGCATCCGTACTGGCAGGAACTCTACGGCCTGACGCCGGAGATGTTCCCCGAGTCGCAGAAGGCCTACGAGCGCACGGTCACGATCCCGCTGTACACGGCGATGACCGACGACCAGGTCGAGCGCGTGATCGCCGCGGTGCGCCGCAGCCTGGGCTTCTGAGCCTGGCCCGCGCGCGGACGCTCCGGAAGACGGACACGGGAACAGGACCAGGACGGCCGATGGCCAAGCGACTTTTCGACATCTTCTGCGCGGGCGTGGGCCTGCTGCTGCTGAGCCCGCTGCTGCTGGCCGTGGCGGTGTGGATCAGGCTGGACTCGCGCGGACCGGTGATGTTCCGGCAGGAGCGGGTGGGGCGCTTCGGCCGGACCTTCCGCATCCACAAGTTCCGGACGATGCGGGTCGATGCGCCGGCGCTCGGTCCGCAGATCACGATCGGCGACGACGCGCGCATCACGCGCAGCGGCCGCTGGCTGCGGGCGAGCAAGGTGGACGAGCTGCCGCAGCTGTGGGACGTGCTGCGCGGCGCGATGAGCCTGGTGGGACCGCGGCCCGAGGTGCCGCGCTACGTGGCGCTGTACCCGGCGGAACTGCGCGAGCTGGTGCTGTCGGTGCGGCCGGGCATCACCGATCCGGCGTCGCTGAGCTTCCGCAACGAGAGCGAGTTGCTGGCGCGGGCCGAGGATCCCGAGCGCGAGTACGTCGAGGTCGTCATGCCGATGAAGCTGGGACTGGCGGCCGACTACGTGCGCAACGCCAGCCTGGGCGGCGACATCCGGCTGATCCTGGCGACGCTGGGCGCGATCAAGGCCTGAGAGAACAAGAGAACACGATGAACTGGTTGTCCCTCGACGCATTCCTGACGCGCATCCGTCCGTACCGCGAGGCCGCGGCGCTCGCGCTGGACATGGTGGCGGTGGCGCTCGCGTGGCAGGCGACCTATCTGTTCCGGCTCGGTTTCGAGCGCTGGTTCGAGGCCCGGCCCGACTACGACCATTGGGTGATGCTGGGCATCGTGGCGCTGTACGGGCTGCTGCTGAAGGCGTTCCAGGTGCCCAAGGGGATGTGGCGCTTCAGCGGCTTCGGCGAGGTCAAGCGGCTGGCGGCGGTCTGCGTCACCGCCGGCCTCGTCGCGGCCGTGGCGGTGCTGATGGCGCAGCTGACCAAGGTCCCGCGCGCGGTGCTGGCGCTGCATCCGGTGTTCACGCTGATGGTGCTGGCGATGATGCGCATGGGCTACCGCATGCTGTACGAGCACATGCGCAGCCGCATCAGCGGCAGCGCGCTGGAGCAGCGCCGCGCGCTGGTGATGGGCGCGGGGGACGCCGGGCGCCTGCTGGTGGCCGGGATCCAGCACCAGCAGGGCTGGGTGGTGGTGGGCTACCTGGACGACGCGCCGGAGAAACGCGGCGCGCGCGTGGCCGGCGTGCCGGTGATCGGCACGCTGCAGGACGCGACGCGGCAGGCGGACCTGCACGGCATCACGCACGTGATCGTGGCGATGCCGGCGGCGACGACGCCGGAGCGGCGCCGCGCGCTGGATCTGGCGGGCAAGACCGGCCTGGCGGTGCTGACGGTGCCGAGCAGCCAGGAACTGCTGGCGGGACGCGCGGTGAACCAGGTGCGCGACATCGAGCCGGAGGACCTGCTGGGGCGCGAGCCGGTGGAACTGGACGAGGGCGGCATCAGCGAGTGCATCGGCGGCAAGGTGGTGCTGATCACCGGTGCGGGGGCTCGATCGGGTCGGAGCTGTGCCGGCAGGTGGCGCGCTACGGGCCGTCGAGGATCGTGCTGTACGAGCTGAGCGAGTTCGCGCTGTACCGGATCGAGCAGGAGCTGTCGGAGAAGTTCCCGCACATCCCGCTGGTGCGCCTGATCGGGGACGTGAAGGACCTGGAGCACCTGCGCTTCACGTTCGGGAAGTACCGGCCGCAGATCGTCTTCCATGCGGCGGCCTACAAGCATGTGCCGCTGATGGAGGAGGAGAACGCCTGGGCGGCGCTGAGGAACAACACGCTGGGGACGTACCAGGCGTGCACGGCCGCGGCGGAGTCCGGCGCGGAGCGCTTCGTGATGATCTCGACCGACAAGGCGGTCAATCCGACCAACGTGATGGGGGCGACCAAGCGCGCGGCGGAACTGGTCATCAGCCACATGGCCGGGCAGGGGCACGCGACGAGGTTCATGGCGGTGCGGTTCGGGAACGTGCTCGGTTCCAGCGGCAGCGTGATCCCGAAGTTCAAGGAGCAGATCGCCAAGGGCGGGCCGGTGACGGTGACGCATCCGGAGATCACCCGCTACTTCATGACGATCCCCGAAGCGGCACGACTCGTGGTGCAGGCCGGGGCGATCGGGGATTCGGGGCAGGTCTTCGTGCTCGACATGGGCGAGCCGGTGAAGATCGTGGACCTGGCCCAGACGATGATCCGGATGAGCGGGAAGGATCAGCGGGAGATCAAGATCGAGTTCTCGGGCTTGCGACCGGGGGAGAAACTCTACGAGGAGTTGCTGGTCGACAACGAGCGGACGGTGGCGTCGGTTCGGGAAGGCATCCGGATCGCGCAGTTGCGCGACTCCGGGTACGAGACGACGCTCGCCGCCCTGCTGCGGCGTGCCGGCGAGCCGGGGGCGGCCCTGCCGGATCCGGAGGTCAAGCGGTCGTTGAAGGCGCTGCTGGCCGACTATGCGCCGCAGCGGCGCGATCTGGCGTGAGGGGCGCGCGGACATGTCGCTTCTGAGCCTTCGAGGGGCGGCCTCGGGCTGGCTGTGTCGCCTGGGATCCTTCGTTGCCGCCGTGGTGCTGGCGCATCTGCCGTTCTGGATCTTGTCGCAGTTCTATGCGATCGAGCGGGCCCAGGTCAGCGTCGACCTGCTCCTCGCGATCGCGGTGCTCGCCTGGCGTCCCGCCTGGGGACTGGCGCTGATGGTGCTTTGCTGGGCCGTGGACGGGGTGGTGAGCCAGTCGATGGCGTACCACTTCCTGTCGCCTGCCGCCTTCCTCGACAGCGCACGTTTCGCCGGCGATCTGAGGCTGGCGGGGTTCGTCTCGTGGGAAGCGACGTCGAGTCTGCTGATGTTCATCGGCGCCGCCTGGGGATCCTGGTGGCTCGCGCGACGACGTCGGCCCGAATGGGGATGGCGCTCGCCGCCATCGTCGTCGTGGCGGCGCTGGATCTGCTCAACGGCTCGTCGCGCTACGCCGTCGCGGACCGCCGCGCCGTGCCTCTGAACATCGCCGGAAGCCCGATCGTGTCATTCAGCCGGCAGGTGGCCGCCTCGCAGCGGCATGAGCCGCCGGTGGCGCTCGGACCGGGCGAATCGATCGCTGCCGTCGCGGATCTGGCCGGTTGGGCGCGGGCCCATCCCGATCGCAGCATCTGGCTGGTGGTCGTGGAATCGATGGGCTGGATGGAGAACGAGGCGCTGCGCCGGCAACTGATGAAGGCCATGGACGGCGCCCTCCGTGGTGACGCCTATCGCGTCGAACTCAGGCAACTCCCCTTCAAGGGCTCGACGACCTACGGCGAGCTGCGCGCCCTGTGCGGCGTGATCGGCGCGTATGCGGACTTGTCCGACGCCCAGGCCGCCGAGTGTCTGCCGGCGCGTCTGGCCGGCATGGGGTGGACCACCACAGGTCTGCACGGTTTCTCGGGACGCATGTTCGATCGACGCGGCTGGTGGCCGCGGATCGGTCTGCGCCAGGCCCTGTTCCTGGAGGACCTGGGCGAGGAACTGCCGCTGTGCGGCGGCGCGTTCCGCGGTGTCTGCGATGTCGAGTTGCTGCAGACGTCGGCGCGCCGTCTCTGGGAGCCGCGGCAGTTCGTCTACACGCTGACGCTCAATACGCACCTGCCGATCGACCCGGTCACGGTGCCGGCTGACTGGCAGGGCCTCTGCGACCGTGAACGGGTGTCGCGCGACGTGTGCGAACTGACAGCGGCACAGGGCCGTTTGCTGGCCACCGTCGCGGACCTCGCGCGGGATCTGCCGTCGCCGCGACCGCTGGTGGTGGTGATCGGCGACCACGCGCCGCCGTTCCTGGACGTTCATGCCCGGGCCGCCTTTGATCGGCGCACCGTGCCGGCGTTGATCCTGAGACCGGACTGAACGGTGCCCATCGACGGCCGGCACCCGGATCCGGCCGCTGCGCGGATCCGTGGCGGGGCGCTTATTTCTTGTAGTAGTGGTCCGTCTTCACGGCGCCCTTGGGGAAGAGCTTGCGCACGCCCATGCGCAGCGCCGAGTCGGCGCGCAGCGCCACATCGCGCAACACCTGCTCCGGACGGCCGCGGAAGGTCGTGACGTGGAAGTAGTCCTCCCCTTCGGCCGGGTGCTTCGAGAAGTAGTAGTTCGAGACGCAGCAGCGCGGGCGGTCGGCCTTCACCGGCGACACCGAATGCCACGACCCGGAGTTGGTGATCATCACCGCCAGACGGTTGAAGCGGCTCTCGACGGTCACCTGGGGCGCCTTGGGGCCCTCGGGCCACAGCTCGAGGTTGCCGCCGTCCTTCAGGCCCCAGTCCTCGGAGACGTAGTACAGCAGGTTCAGGACGCGATAGCGCTCGCGTTCCTTGTCGTGCGAGTTGTCGAGGTGCGGATTCAGGAAGTGGCCCTTGGCCATCATCGAGATGCCGCCCGCGTACAGCAGGTCGTCGGGTTCCAGGGCCTTCAGGCCGGTGATCTCCTCGACGAGCGCGACGATGCGCGGATCCTGGAAGGCGAACAGGATCTCCTCCAGGATCGGGTCGTACTGGTCCATCTGGGCGGCGACGAACTTCAGCTCCCGCAGGCTCTTGCGCACGCGCATGGAATCGCCGGCCGGATACGCCTTCCGGATGCGCAGCGCCGTTGCCGGCGGAAGCACGTCGTCCAGGACGAAGTGGTGGATCGGGGCCGAGGCCCGCCATTGCGTCGCGATGTCCTCGCGGCGCTCGTTCATGCGGGCCAGGATGCCGTCCGCCAGTTCTTTGCGATTCATCGTTGCGTCTCCAGGAGCGAAGAAAGCGTCAGGCCGTCAGGAGATAACGGCAGGCGCTCGAAAGATGCCATACGAAATACTTCAGCTGGCGCCGGCTGGCGCGCTGGGCGTCGTGGATCACGCGCGCCTGCGGCAGCAGCAGGACCCGCAGGCCGGCGCGGTGCAGGCGGTGGCACAGGTCCACGTCCTCGAAGTACATGAAGTAGCGATCGTCGAAACCGCCGACCGACGCGTACACCTCGCGCCGGAAGACCATGAACATGCCTGCCACCCAATCCACGGCCAGCGGGACCTGTCCGAGACTGTAATCCGGGCCCTGCGGGCCGCCGAGCTTGCGGCGCACCAGACGCGCCACGGTCGGGAAGCGACGGGCGCTGTCCTGCAGCTGGCCGTCGCTGGCGTACACGACCGGGGCGGCCACGCCGGCGCCGGGCTCGGCAGCGGCCGCCAGCAGCGCGTCCAGCGCGAAGTCGCGCAGGCGGATGTCGGGGTTGACGACGACGAAGAACGGCGCCGTGCTGGCGGCGAAGGCCCCGTTGTGGTTCGCGCCGAACCCCTTGGGCTGTGCGTTGCGCAGCACGCGGATCGGCAGGCGGTCCTGGAACTCGGCCAGGAACGCCTCGTCCTCCGGGATGTTGAGCGTCACGATCACTTCCGTGAGACGCTCGCGCAGCGCCAGCAGGTCGCCCAGCAACGGCCGGATCAACCGACCCTGCCCGTGGCTGACGATGGACAGGCAGACGCCTCGGGCCTCGGTGCCGCTCATTGGTGTTGCTCCGTCAGCATGGCGGCGACCAGGCCGCTGCGGGCCTGTTCGCAGCGGACCAGTCCGCGCTGGAAATGATCGCGCGCGGACGCCCGGCGCGCGATCCGCGCCGGATCGCGCACCACGGCCTCGGCGCGCGCGAGCACCTGCTCGATCGGCATCGACAGCGGCAGCAGCAGATCGGCGCAGGGTCCGTCGCGCATGAAGGCCCGCACGCCGCCCGAATCGCGGCACACCGGCGTGCAGCCGGCGCCCATCGATTCCAGCGGCGGCAGGCCGAAGCCCTCATGCTCGCTCAGGTGGATGAAGCAGGTGCTGCGTGCGTAGAGGTCGCGCATCTGCGCGTGCTGGGGCGCAGCAGCAGCACCTCGACCTGGTCGCGGACCTGCGCGGCGATGTCGTCCTCGGGCGTGATGACCCCCACGCGCAGCTGGCGCGCACGCGCCAGCGCGATGAAGCGCAGGTACAGGTCCAGGCGCTTGTGGTCGCCCTTGCGCAGCACCATCGCGAAGTCGATGTCCTGGGTGGGCGCGTCTGGCGCCAGGAAATCGGCGTCGGCCCAGATCGGCGCCTC
Organism: Roseateles chitinivorans; assembly: GCF_050632145.1. Classification (GTDB taxonomy): domain Bacteria; phylum Pseudomonadota; class Gammaproteobacteria; order Burkholderiales; family Burkholderiaceae_C; genus Roseateles; species Roseateles chitinivorans_B. The sequence continues at coordinate 454,398 of NZ_CP192577.1, read as the reverse complement.
CAGCGCCACGTCCATGCCCTCGTCGGCGAGGCGCTCGCTGAGGTAGGCATTGGCCGAGATGATGCGGCCGGAGCGGTAGATGCCCAGCACGACGCGGCGCAGCAGGCGGGACAGCGGGCCGCTGCCCACGAAGTTCCACTCCAGATCCTGCACGAAGAAGAAGCGTTGGCGACGCGGCACCAGCAGTGCCAGCGGCAGCGTCGCGTAGTGCGTGAAGACGACGGTGCTGGCGCGCCGCGCCGTGTGCCGCCACCAGCGGGCGAAACGGTAGGTCAGGATGGGCAGCTCCCCCAGCGCGCGGGCCGCACGGGGCGGCCACGAGGACAGGTGGGCCACCGGCACGGTGCTGGCCATCGCATGCGGGCTGACCCACAGCGAGAGCACGCTGGCCGCGTGGCCGTCGCGGTTGAGCTCGGTGGTCAGCCGCAACGCCTCGCGGTTGCCGCCGCTGATCTTGAGCGACGGCACGACGATGACGGCGCTCATCGCGCGGGCTCCTGCAGCCGGCGCGCCCGCCATGCGTGCTTCGCGGTGTAGGCCAGGCGCCAGAAGTTGGCGACCGGGCCGGGCGTCCCGTGGTGGATCAAGATGTCGGCGTTGGTGCGGAAGCTGGCGGCGTAATTGACGTCGCTGGTGCCGCCCAGGTGGTAGACACCGAGCGGTGCGTCGATGACGGTGAACCCGTCGACGCCGTGGCGGCGGAAGTAGCGGTGGAACCACTCGAAATCCATCGCCAGGCGCATCTCGGCGTAGCCGCCGAGCTGCTCGTAATGCGCGCGCGGGACGGCGCACCAGTTGTGGGCCAGGTGCATCGCGCGGTAGAGCTTGTGCGGTTCGGAGCGGATGGTGCCGACGGTCTCGCCGGTCTCGGTCAGCAGCCGGGCGTGGCTGCAGATGACGCGGCGGCCGTCGCCGGCATGGGCCAGGACCTGCTCGAGGAACTCGGGGTCGTAGGTGTCGCCGGCGTTGAGCAGCAGCACGTAATCGCCACGCGCCAGCGCCAGCCCCTTGTTCCAGGCGTCGGAGATGCCGCGGTCCTTCTCGCTGATCCAGTGCTTGACCAGATCGCCCTGGGCCCGGATGCGGGCGACGGTGTCGTCCTTGGACGCGCCGTCGACGACGATCCACTCGAAGTCACGCAGGCGCTGCGCGCGCACGCTCGCGGCGGTGCGGTCGAAGAGCGCGCCCGAGTTGTAGGTGGCGGTGATGATGCTGAAGCGCGGGCGCGGGGCGGCGTCCGGGGCGGGCGTCATCGGAAAGGGGACGGGGGCAGCGCGCTCATGGTCGTTGCGGATGGGCGGGGTCGGAGGTGACGGGGAGGTATCGCACGCTGAGCAGCAATGCGCAGGCCATCACCAGAGGAGGGTAGAAGTAGGTGTCCTGGGTCATCAGGAATCCCAGCGAGCCGCTCAGCAGCGTCGCGATGTAGCGCGTGTTGGCGTTCAACCGGGTACGCAGCAGCGCCAGCATCGCCAGGAAGAAGCCGATGAACCCGGCCAGCCCGACCTCGAGCAGGAGGCGCGTGTAGAAGTTGAAGGTGGACGCCCGGTTGGCGGCGTCCAGGCTCAACTGGTTGAGGCCCTCTTCGCTCAGGTAGAGGAACTCCGGCGCGAACGCATCGCGATAGAAGAAGTGGAACTGGCCGATGCCGATGCCCGGGATCGCGTACCCGCTGGTGCTCACATTGATCGACAGGAGCGTCGAACCGAAACGCATGGCGGAACTCAGGTTCTCGCTGACGTCGAGGGCGGAGAAGCGGACGATGAACGACACCGCCGCGACGCCGATGGCCGCGAGCAGCAGCAGTGCGGTGCGGGTGGAGATCCTGCCGGCGGAGGGGAAGAGGATCGCCAGCATGATCTGGGCGCCCGCGACGATGACCATGGTCTTGGCGTTGATGCCGATGGCCGTTCCATAGAGCGCGCCGGCCAGGAGGACGTGGAAGACCCGGCGCGCACCTTGGGCCGGGAGCGTGAGCAGCATCGCGCCGAACAGCGCCGCGCAGACGCCGTAGTAGGACGGTTCGCTCATCAGGCCCGTGGCCCGCTCGATCACGCCCTCGTCGTTGCGGAAGAGCAGGAGGACCGGCGAGAAGTGATCGATGATCGACAGCGCCTGGAGGCTGAAGATGACCAGGTGGAAGGCCGCCGCGCCAGGCACGATGCGCCGCAGCCGGGCAACGGCGTCGTGACGCCATGCGAGACGCGCGTTGCCGAGCACGGACAGCATGGCCGTGACGACGAGCAAGGTCTGGTTGACGAATTGCACGAACGGGCTGCGGGAATAGCCGCGGGGCGTCCAGTCGACGATCTGGTTGATGCAGAACGCGATCGTGCCGAGGGCCAGGAGTGCCCCGCACACCAGGACCGCATTGCGCTCCACCCGTCCGGCCACGCCCCGGGGGGCGCGGCAGAGGGCCAGTCCGTACAGGCCGCCGAGGGTCAGCACCAGACTGACCGGCTTGGCGCCGAATTCGCGCAGGAGCAGTCCGGTCGGTCCGAACCAGTCGATGGGCAGCAGCAGCGCCACCACCCACAGGTACAGCGAATAGCCGCGGCGGCTCGGCAGCGCGGCGGCGGCGGGCGGCCGGGGGGCTGCACCTGGCGCGAGGCGGTGAGTGGGAAGGAGTTCATGGCCGCGGACGGGGTCGATGAGGGCGATGCCGGGCGCTCAGGCAGCGCGCACGAAGTCGACTGCCTGAAGAAGCACCTGGCCGCAGGCGCGCCGACGTTCGATGCCCCGGGCGATCAGTTCGGCGGGATCGGGGGCAGCGGGCGCTTCGTGCGCCAGGGCGGCTTCCATGTGGGCCGCCAGCGACGCCGCGTTGCCCGCCTCGAAGAAGGTGACGCCGGGTTCGTCGATCTCGGTGTTGACCGGGATATCGGAAACGATGGATCGCTGGCCGACGGCGACTGCGTCGAAGACCGCGCCACCGCCGGGCCCGCCTTCGAACAGGGTCGGTTGAACCAGGGCGACGGCACCACGCAGCAGTGCGAGCTGGTCCAGCTTGGGGATCAGTCCCAACGCCAGGATGCGGTCCGCCACGCCGTCCCGGTCCGCCTGACGCATCAGTTCGTCGAAGTGGCCCGGGAAGCGATGGTCGCTGGTCGCGCCCGTGCAGACCAGCTGAAGTTCCGGATGACGCGCTGACAAGGCGGCGAAGGCCTTGAATGCCGTGCCGTGGTCCTTGTGCTTCCAGAACTGGTTGCAGACGATGAAATAGCGGCCTCCCACGCCATGGCGGCGGCGGGCGTCGGCGACGTCCACGGAGAACGCGTCGCCGCCCGGTGCCGGGCTGAACGGCATCGCGAACACCTTCGCACGGCGTCGAGGGTAGTACTGCTCGATGTCCTTCACCACGTCCCGCGCGTTGACGATCACCGCCGTCGCGTTGTCCAGCATGCGCCCGAATTCGACGTCGCGCTTGACACGTTCTTCACCGGTGAAGAATTGAGGGAGATGCTTGTGTTGGAAGTCGAAGACATAGCCGACCCATGGCGTCCCGTCGGCCGGTTGCGGCGCAATGGCGGGCAGCAGGGCGTCGAGCCGGAGACGGGCGGTGGCCCGGGCGAGCGCGCGCGGGCCGATGTCGATCATGTGCAGGATGGCGCCGGTGCCGGCCAAGGCCCGCTCGAGGTGGGCGGGCTGGGGACGGTGTGCCGCCATGTTCGGGCGTCCCAGCAGTCCGTTGGCGGCGTCGCGCAGGTTGCGTGCCATCACCAGGGGGCCGCGCATGGGTGCCAGCACGTGCAGCTCCAGCGTGGCGTCCGCGTGGTGCAGGCCTGTCGCGATGCCGCGCAGGAAATCCAGGCCGCCGCCCCAACTCGCGAAGCCGTGGGCGAGCAGGCCGAGTCGTCGGGGTCGGGCGACGGCGGCACGGTGCGATGCGTGGTCGGACGTCACGCGGCGCCCGTCTGTTCCAGGTGCGCGCGGCACGACGCGCGGAAGTGCTGGATCTTGGCCTCGCTCCGGCTGGCGAATCGCAGCGGGTCGGTGCTCCAGGACGTGCGCGGCATGCGCTTGCAGACGGCGTGATCCTCGTCGAAGACCTGACGGTTCACCTGCGCGGTCGAGGCGAAGAACGATTCCAGTGCGGCGGCGGCTTGCGCGTCGCGCAGCGGCGCGGTCAGCAGGCGGCTGCTGAAGCTCGTGGTGTCCTGCTGCCCGTCGCGCGGGAAGAAGCTCTGCAGCGAGTACGAGTAGCCGTAGGTCGAGGAGAGCATCGTGAAGGGGAACAGGTACAGGCTCATGTAGCCCTCGTACCCGTAGTCGATCGTGAAGAAGCGGCGCAGGGCGCTCAGCTGCTTGCGCAACCGGGCGTTGCCCACGGGCGCCTTCCACACCGAGTTCAGCCCCATGAAGAGGTTCTCGCCGTCCTCCAGCTCGAGCTTGGACAGGGTCTGGGGATGGATCAGCGAGATGTGATCGGGCTCCAGCGCGTTCTCGACGGCCAGCGGCCAGTAGCAGTCGTAGACGTACTGGTTGACGTCGGCGCTGGCGCCGATGTTGAACGAGATGTTCTCCAGGATCTCGGCCGCGTCGCCGAGCTGGTCGTACAGCGTCTGCCGCGGGGTCACCGCGAAGAACAGGAAGTCGCCGCACCAGTCGGCGTCGAAGGTGGCGAGCCGGGCCTTGTCGAGCTCGCAGCCGGGATAGTTCTCGCGATGCGGCACGATGATCTGGCCGCGCGCATAGGTCCAGCCGTGGTACGAGCAGGTCGCCGGCTGGTTGCCGTGGGTGCCCGTGTACATGAGCGCGCCGCGGTGCGGGCAGCGGTTGTCGTAGACCACCAGGTCGTTGCCGTCGTTGAACACGACGACGTCGCCGATGCAGGTCTCGAAGCGCAGGAAGTCGCCGGGCTGGGGCAGCTCGTTGCGATGGCACAGCAGGTGCCAGTAGTCCCGCATCAGGGATTGGTCGAGGTCCATCACAGCTGCTTGGCAGGGGGCGCGTACATGACTGCGTCGGCCTTGACGCTGCGCATGATCAGCGCGCCCGCGCCGACCTTGGCGCGTTCGCCGATCTTGACGCCCGGGAGCACCTTGGCGCCGGTGCCGAAGAAAGCCTCTTCGCCGACAGCGACGCGGCCGGTCAGGTCGACGTGCGCGCTCAGCGTCGAATAGGCGCCCAACTGCACGTCGTGACCGACGCTGCTCATCGCATTGATCGCGACGAAGTCCCCGACCGCGGCGTCCGCCGAGATCAGCGCGAACGGGCACACCGTCACACCTTCGCCCAGCCGCGCCGAGCCCGCGATCACCGCGGACGGGTGGATCACCGTCGCGAACTGCGCACCCTTGGCCTTGAGTTCCGCGGCGACCCGGCGCTTGGCGTCCGGGTTGGCGATCGCCATGACCAGCAGTTCGCCGGGTTCCGGTGCGTAGTCTTCGACGCGGCCGCGGTAGGCCAGGGTGTAGGGGAAGCCGGAGAGTGAGTCCGGCGTGGCGTCCAGGAACGCCGTCAGCGGCGGCAGCCGGCCGGCGGTCGTTGCATCGGCGATCCAGTTGATGAGCTCGCGGGCATAGGCGCCGCAGCCCACCAGGGTCAGGGAGGTGGCGTTCATTTGCAGAGGTAGCCGCCGTCGACGGCCATGGTTGTGCCGGTGATCCAGCGGCCGGCGGGACCGAGCAGGTACACCACGGCGCTGGCGATGTCGCCGGGCTCGCCAAAGCCCAGCAGGTGGCTGGACGCGTAGGCGTCGACCACCTCCTGGGCGGCCCCCTGGGTGATGCGGTCGTGCATCGGCGTCTGTACGGCGCCGGCCGCGATGGCGTTGACCCGGATGCCGCGTGGGGCGAACTCGCACGCCAGCGAGCGCACCATGCCTTCGACGGCGGCGCGGCTGGCCGAATAGGCGGCCATGCCGACCTTGCCGGCCGATCCGGCCACCGAGGACATGAACACCAGTGCGCCGCCGTCCACCATCACGCCCTTCTGTCCCGCGGCGCGGGCCAGGCCCGCGGCGGCGAAGAAGGCGCTGCCGAAGGCTTCGTCGAACTGGGCCTGCTTGCTCATGCGGATCGGGCGCAGCAGTTCGGTGCCCGCGGCGTGGAAGATGCCGTTCAACGGGCCGTGCTGCTGGGCCAGGTCCTTGGCCCAGTCGGCGGTGGCGTCGGCGTTGCCCAGCTCCTGCACGCAGGCGACGTGACCGGTGCCGGACCATGACGCGATCGCGGCCTGCAACCGCTCGGCGTTGCGGCCGGCGCCCAGCACCTGGCCGCCGCAGGCGGCGATCAGTTCGGCGGCCGCGCGGCCCAGGCCCGACGAGGCGCCGGTGATGAGGAAACGCTGGCCGGCCAGCAGGTCATTCTTGAAGATGTTCACCGACATGCGTCAGACCTCGATCGTGTCGACCACGCGCAGCGGGCCGATGTCCAGACAGGCAGATGCCCAGGAATAGCCGACGCCGAAGCCGAACAGGCCCAGCCGGTGCGACCGCTCGCGCAGGGCCGCCTTGAGCTTGGTCGTCATCAGCAGCGGAATCGACGCCGAGCTGGTGTTGCCATACTCGTCGATGTTGAGCGGCGCCTGGTCCGGAGACAGCTTCGCCTTCTTGATCAGGTGCTTCAGCATGAACTGGTTGGCCTGATGGAACAGATAGTAGTCCGGCGTCCGGCCGTCCACCGCGCCGAGCTCCACGGTGCGCGCCACCAGCGGGGGACGGACCGCAGCGTGAAATTGAAGATCTCGCCGCCGTCCATGTACAGCGCGTCGCCCGCGCGGCCCGCCAGACGGCTGTCGCCGCAGGCCATGTAGTCGCGGAAGCCCCCGGTGGGCACGATCAGGTTTTTCACACCCTGGCCGTCGCTGCCCAGGATGAACTGGCAGGCGCCGGCATCCTCGCCGGCTTCCAGCGCGGTGGCCGTGCCGGCGTCGCCGAACAGCAGCGCGGTGGCGCGGTCGCCGGGATCGACGATGCGGCTGATCGTGTCGCCGACAGCCAGCAGCACGCGGCGTGCCGCGCCGGTCTGGATCATCGTCATGCCCAGCCACAGCGCGTAGGGGTATCCGGAGCAGCCCAGGTTGATGTCGAAGGCGATGCAGGCGGGGCCGATGCCCAGGTCGGCCTGCAGGGCGCAGGCCGTGGGCGGCAGGCGGAAGTCCGGCGTCTGGGAGACGAAGATCAGCGCGTCGACCGAGTCTGCTTCCCAGCCCAGGTCCGACAGCAGACGCTGCGCCGCGAAGCGGCACAGGTCGCGCGTGGTGGTGTCCCCGTCCACCTGGCGGCGGGACTGCACGCCGATCATCTTCACCACATCGGCAACGCCAGCTTCGCCGAACGTGCCGACAAAATCATCGTTCCCACGCACCTTGGCAGGCACGCAGGAGACGACACCGACGACGCGCCCGCCGGTGGTGCGGGCTTCCCTGCCGATGGCCTGGCTCATGATCAGCCCTTCTTGGCGGCTTCGACCAGCGCCTCGATGTCGCTCACCGTCGCGCAGGCCGTCAGGGCCTGGCCGTTGAGCATGACGCTGAAGCAGTCATCCACCAGCGCGATCACCGACACGACGGCCAGCGAATCCCAGGCGGCCTCGGCGCTGTGCAGATCGAAGGCGGGATTGATGGCCGATTCGTCGACTTCCAGGATCTCGGCAATGCCCGCGTAGAACTCGCTCATTTTTCACTTCCTTGAATGGTAAGAATGCAAGCGGACCATGACAGTCCGACCCCGAAGCCGATCAGCATCAGGCGCTTGGTGGTGTTGAACTGACCCTGCTTCAGCATCGCATGCAGCGTCAGCGGAATGGTGGAGGAGACGGTGTTGCCCACCTCCTCGAGATGTACCGGCATCCGTTCCGCCGGGATCTTGAGCTTCTTTCGGAGCGACTCCAGCATGAAGCGGTTGGCCTGGTGCAGGACGAAGTGGTCGATGTCCTGGGCGGTCAGGCCAGCCTTGGACAGCAGCGCATCCATGGAGCGCGGCACCTCGCGCAGCGTGAAGGCCATGACCTCCGCGCCGTTCATGTAGAGGTGGTTGGCGGAGCGGACATTGTCCGACGCGTCGCTCACTTCCTCGGCCGACGCCGCATCGGCCGGGCGGCGGAACCCACCGGCCGGCACGATCAGGTGCTTGGCGCCGCTGCCGTCGGTGCCGAACACGAACGGGCCGATCGAGTCCCGCCCTGTCTCGTCCGCCAGCAGCGCCGTGGCCGTCGCGCCGTCGCCGAACAGGGTGCGCACGCTCTTGTCCATCGGATGGATGTACTTCGAGTACGTGTCCGCCGTCAGCAGCAGGATGCAGCGCGCCGCGCCGGTCTCGATCAGCCCCTTGGCCAGCGAGAGGCCGTAGACGTAGCCGGAACAGCCCAGGTTGACGTCGAGCGCGCCGGCGGATGTCGGAATCCCCAGGCGGTCCTGCAGGATGCAGGCGGTGGTGGGCAGGATGTGGTCGGGGGCCTGCGTGCACAGGATGACGAAGTCGACATCGGCCGGCCGGATGGCGCCCTGCTCGAAGAGCTTGCGCGCGGCGGCGAAGGCCAGGTCACCCGCCGTCTCGTCCGGCGCGGCGATGCCGCGGGACCGGATGCCCGTCTTCTCGAGGATCTTCTCGGCCGGCCACGCGGGATAGAGGGCCGCAAGGTCCTCGTTGGACAGCTTCCTTGCGGGATGTAGTCGGCGATGTCGGCGATCTTGGTGGTGACGGACATGGGCGGAGCTCCGGAATCCTGGCGGGTCGCTGATCAGCGGATCAGCGGCCGGCAGCGTAGAACGACCGGATGCTGCCGACGATCGTGTCGACTTTCTCGTCGGACAGGCCAGGCCAGCTCGGCAGGTTGATGCCGCGCCACGCCAGATCTTCCGCCACGCTGTGCTTGCGGTAGTTGTGTGCGTACATCGGCATCGTGTGCATCGGATAGAACAGCGGACGCGTCTCGATGCCGTCCTTGGCCAGGTGCTCGCGCAACGCGTCGCGCTGCTCCGCGCGCTCCACCAGGATCGAGAACATCCAGTAGCTGTGGACGGTGTCCGTCGCTTCCTTGTGCACCTCGACCGGCAGACCTTCCAGCGCCGCCGTGTAGCGGGCGGCGAGCGCGCGCTTGCGGTCGATGAACTCGTCCGCGCGCTCCAGCTGCGCCAGGCCGATCGCAGCCTGGATGTTGGTCATGCGGTAGTTGTAGCCGACCACGTCGTGCCAGTACTCGCGATGCGCGGCCAGGCCCTGGCCCTTCAGATGGCGGGCGCGCTCGATCAGCGTCTTGTCGTTGGAGACGACCATGCCGCCTTCACCGGTGGTGATCGTCTTGTTGCCGAAGAAGCTGAAGGTGGAGATGTCGCCGAAGGTGCCGACATGGCGGCCCTTGTACATCGTGCCGAAGGCTTCGGCGCAGTCCTCGACGAGGAAGAGGCGATGCTCCGCCGCGATCGTCGTCAGCGCGTCCATGTCGCAGGCCTGGCCGTACAGATGGACCGGCATGATCGCGCGCGTGCGCGGCGTGATGTGGCGGCGCACGTCTTCGGGGTCGATCTGCCAGCTGGAGCGGATGGAGTCGACGAATACCGGCTTGGCGCCGGTGTAGGCGACCGCATTCGCCGACGCGATGTAGGTCAGCGTGGGAACGATCACCTCGTCGCCGGGGCCGATCCCCAGGGCCATCAGGGCCAGATGCAGCGCGACGGTGCCGTTGGAGACGGAGGCGGCATGTTCCACGTCGATCCGTTCCGCGAAACGCTGCTCGAACTCGGTCACGAAGCGCCCGCGCGACGAGATCCAGGACGTGTCCAGGCACTCGTTGACGTACTTCTTCTCGTTGCCGCCCAGATCGGGTTGATAGATGGGAATGCTGTACTTGCTCACGGCACTAGTCCTTGCTTTTGAAAATGCGCCTGAAGACGTAGATCTGGCCCGGGATCGAGATGACCGAATAGGCCACCAGGGTCGCCAGCACGGATCCGGTCGTCCCGAACCGGGGCGTCAGGATCCACTTGATGCCGAAGGCGGTCGCCGCCATGACGATGGCGAAGATCACCTGCAGGCGCAGGATGTTGGCGCCGTTCATGTAGGCCGCGGTCGCGGCCGACACGGCGTCGACGATGGTCCATGCGGACAGCACTGCCAGCAGCCCCCAGCTCGGCGTCCAGGACACCTTGAGCCAGTGCGACATGAACCAGGGCATGGCGGCCGACAGCAGCGCCGTGCCGACGAGCGCGACGAGGGCCGCGACGACCATCGTGCGCTGAAGCACGCGGACCGCCCAGGCCGTGTTGTTGCTGGCGATCGCGTCGCCGAAGGCGGGCCACAGTCCGACCATCGCCGCGTTCATCACCATGGAGATGAACAGGAACAGCCGCTGCACGACCGCGAAGTCGCCATAGGCCTGTTGGCCGAGGGTCTGCGTGATGACGATCGAGTCGGACTGGAACGCGAACGCCGCAGCCATCTGGAGGATGAAGAACAGGCTGCCTGTGCGAAGCAGTCCGCCCATCGTGTCGACGTGCAGCGCGCCGAGCCAGCCTCTCCCCAGCAGGCCGCTGCGGCACAGGTAGATGACCGTGTTGGCGATGTTGACCGCCGCCTGCACCCCCAGCGTCGCCATCACCAGTGCGGGCAGTCCGCCGCCGTGATGCAGCGTCAGGGGCACGGCGATCAGCACCAGCACGGCGTTGGCGAATTGCGCGATGCCGTTCCAGTAGCCCTGCTGCATGCCCAGCTGCACCCGCTGGACCAGGCTGGCCGGAATGTTGATCGCGAGCACGGCGGCAAAGACATGCAGGGCCTGCAGGACTTCCGCGCGGTTGGCCTCCTGGATGGCGCCGGCGACGAGGGTCGGCGCCGGGCTCAGTTGCGTCCACAGCAGCCAGAGCAGGTACACCGCCACCCCGACCAGGCCGGTGCACACGTAGCCCGAGACCAGGACGCGTCGCAGCGCGACGGCGTCCCCGGACGCTTTCGCCTGCGTGGTCTTGTTCAGCACACCGTTGCCGATGCCCAGGTCCGCGAAGGCCATGAAGCCCAGGAGTGCGCTCAGCATCATCCAGACGCCGAAGAGTTCAGGATCCAAGGTGCGGCGAGCCATGGGCAAGGTGACCAGCACCGCGATACCCATGCCGAAACGGCCGAGATAGCTGGCGCCGGCGGTCGCGATCACGCGCAACAGCCTTGCATCCATGGTCGCGAGCTTTGCCCGCAACATCGCCGCGTTCAGGCTCATTCGTTGTAGTCGTAAGCCTGGAATCCCGCCGACTTGACCAGGCTGTCGCGCTTGGCGGCCTGATAGTCGGCTTCCACCATCTCGGCCACCAGCTCGCGCAGCGCTGGTCTTGGGCGTCCAGCCCAGCTTCTCCTTGGCCTTGGTCGGGTCACCCAGCAGCGTCTCGACTTCCGTCGGACGGTAGTAGCGCGGGTCGACCTTGACGATGACGTCGCCGACCTTGCAGTAGGCGCGCGCGGCATCGGCGACGCTCGTCACGGTGCCGATCTCCTGTTCGCCTTCGCCGGTGAACGTCAGGCCGATGCCCAGCTCGTTGCAGGCGAACTCGACGAACTGGCGCACCGAGTACTGCACGCCGGTGGCGATGACGAAGTCCTCGGGCTGGTCCTGCTGCAGCATCATCCACTGCATCTCGACGTAGTCCTTGGCGTGACCCCAGTCGCGCAGCGCGCTCATGTTGCCCAGGTACAGGCAGTCCTGCAGACCCAGCGCGATGCGCGCGATCGCACGGGTGATCTTGCGGGTCACGAAGGTCTCGCCGCGCAGCGGGCTCTCGTGGTTGAACAGCACGCCGTTGCAGGCGTACATGCCGTAGGCCTCGCGGTAGTTCACCGTGATCCAGTAGGCATACATCTTGGCCACCGCGTACGGGCTGCGCGGATAGAAGGGCGTCGTCTCCTTCTGCGGAATCTCCTGCACCAGGCCGTAGAGCTCGGACGTCGAGGCCTGGTAGAAGCGGGTCTTCTTCTCCAGGCCCAGGATGCGGATGGCCTCCAGGATGCGCAGCGTGCCGATGCCGTCGGCATTGGCCGTGTACTCGGGCGTCTCGAAGCTGACCGCCACGTGGCTCATCGCGGCCAGGTTGTAGATCTCGTCCGGCTGCACCTGCTGGATGATGCGGATCAGGTTGGTGCTGTCGGTCAGGTCGCCGTAATGCAGCTTGAAGCGCTGGTTGTTGACGTGCGGGTCCTGGTACAGGTGGTCGACACGGTCGGTGTTGAAGAGGCTGGCGCGGCGCTTGATGCCGTGCACCTCATAGCCCTTGTCCAGCAGCAGCTCGGCCAGATAGGCGCCATCCTGGCCCGTGATACCCGTGATCAGGGCGACTTTGCGTTGAGTCATGGTTCGTTCTTCTGAAAGGGATGACGGAAGGGTCAGGCGCGGAAGGGCGCGCTGTCGTAGGCCTTGCGGATGCCGTCGCGCAGGCCGGTGGTGGCGCGCCAGCCCAGGGCGGCAAGCCGTCCGACGTCCAGCAGCTTGCGCGGCGTGCCGTCGGGTTTGGTGCTGTCGTAGACGATGCGGCCGGAGAAGCCCACCGTCTCCATCACGATCTCCGCCAGCTCGCGGATCGTCACATCCTCGCCGGTGCCGACGTTGAGCAGCGGGCCCGCGTAACCCTGCTTCATCAGGAACACGCAGGCGTCCGCCAGGTCGTCGACGTACAGGAACTCGCGCCGCGGCGTGCCCGATCCCCAGACCACGTACTCGGCGTCGCCGCGGGCCTTGGCCTCATGGGCCTTGCGCAGCAGCGCCGGCAGCACGTGGCTGTTGGCCAGGTCGTAGTTGTCGTTGGGGCCGTAGAGATTGGTCGGCATGACGCTGACGTACTCGCGGCCATACTGGCGGTTGTAGCTTTCCGCCAGCTTGATGCCGGCGATCTTGGCGATGGCGTAGGGCTCGTTGGTCGGCTCCAGCGGGCCGGTCAGGAGGTAGTCCTCCTTGATCGGCTGCGGGCAGTCGCGCGGGTAGATGCAGCTCGAGCCCAGGAACATCAGCCGCTGCACGCCAGCCAGGTGCGCGCCGTGGATCAGGTTCGCCTCGATCATGAGGTTCTGGTACAGGAAGTCCGCGCGGTACAGGTTGTTGGCCTGGATGCCGCCGACCTTGGCCGCGGCGATGAAGACGTAGTCCGGCTGCTCGGCGGCCATGAACGCGGTGACCGCGCGCTGGTCGAGCAGATCGAGCTGTTCACGCGAGCGTGTCACCACGTTGGCATAGCCCTGGGCATTGAGCTGGCGCACCAGCGCGCTGCCCACCATGCCGCGATGGCCCGTCACGAAGATCTTGGCGTTGGTATTCATTCGCTCGATTGTTCTGAACGGATCTCCTGGCGAAGCGCCGAGATCTCTTGTTGGAGTTGCTCGAACTCGCGCTCCTTGCGATCAAGGAAGGCGCGGGCCAGCCGCAGTTTGGCACTCGCCCCGGACGGGGTGAGCAGGTAGGCATACGCCCACTTGTTGTCCGCACGGCGGAAGTTGTTGACCTTCACCCAGCCACGTTCGACCACCGCCTTGAGGCAGTAGTTGACCTTGCCGACGCTCACGCCCATGCGCTCCGCGAGGGCGCGCTGGTTGGTGTTCTCCTGCTCGCCGATCTGGCGCAGGATCTCGTAGTCAAGGTCGTCGTGAGGGGGCAGGGACTCGGGCATGCCATCCGTTCAATCGTTGAACGGGTGCGACTCTAGCATGCCTGTCGCCCGTTTTCTCTCCGGCGTGGAGCGGATGCGACAGGCCCGGGTCAGGCGCGCCTGCTCCTGAGTGCCGCGTCCAGCGCCTCGAACTTGGAGGCGCTGGACGGGTCGTTGCGCGCGGAGCGCCACAGCAGCCTCGTGACCAGTCCCAGTATCAGCAGCAGCAGGCTGCCGAACGCCGTGCCCAACGCGATCACGCCGCGGCGCGGCTTGCTCTTGTGTTCCGGCGGGGTGGCCTCGTCGATCACCTGGATCACCGAACCGTCGCGGGCCTCGTCCAGGCGCGCCGCTTCGAATTGCTTGGAGAGCAGTTCGTACAAGGTTTCCTGGTACTTGAAATCGCGATAGCGCCCCAGGTAGTTCGAATCGTTCTTCGATTCTCCGGCGCTGGCTTCCAACCGTGCGACCTGCCCACGCAAGGCGCCGACCATGGCGGCCTGCTGCTGCATGACCGGAGAGTTGTCCGCCATGCTGGATCGCATGGTCTGCAGGCGCACTTCAGCCGAGGTCAGTTCAGCCTGGATGCGGGCATACGCTTCCGCCGCGGACTTGGGTTCCGCCTTGACCGCGCTGGCATTGAATCCGACTTCCTGAAGACGCGCCTGCGCACGATCGAGATTCTCCCGTGCCTGCTTCATCTCCTGCTCGAAGAACATGCGACGCTGCTGCGATTCGGTCAGTGCAAGCGCCCCGGTCAGGCGGCGCAATTCCGCGACGTACTGATTCGCCATGGCGGCGGCCATCTTCGGATCCTCGGCATCGACCTCGATCGTGATGAGGCCGTCCTTCTTGCCCAGGGTGACCCGGGTGTTGTCCTCCAGCTGCTTGCGGGCGCCCGAACGGAATTTGGACTCGTAAAGCGCCATCAGCTTGAAACGGTCGATCAGGCGGTCCTCCACGTTGACGCTCTGCAGCAGGGCGACGAACTGGTCCCCCGGCGTCTTGATGCCGCCGGAAAGCCCTGCCAGACCGCCCAGGGCGCCCAGCGACGCCAGGGCGGAGGTGGCCGAGCTCTGGCCTTGCTGCGGCGGGATGAACACCGTCTTGGCGGTGTAGATCGGCGTCATCAGGTAGGTCGCCCCCAGCGCCAGCGCTCCGGCGAGGAGGGGGTGAGGACCAGCATCTTGCGATGGCGGGCCAGGGTGGCCAGGATGTCCAGGATGGCGATGTCGTCGCCGTCGTCGACCGGCCGGGTCGACGCGACGCTGGGATCGGAATGCGTTGCGCTCACGAAAGGCTCCGGCGGTAGGGTCAGTTCTTGATCGTCTGCAGCGCCGCGATGCCCAGGCCGAAGTTGGCCAGGATCTGCGTCCAGTCCTTCGCGTCCTGGATGAACGTGGACTTGTTCATCTCTTCAGGCACGAACACCGTGTCGCCGGGCAAGGCCTGCAAGCCCGCCAGATTCGAGCCGTAGCCCAGCCAGCCGCTGCTCGACTGGCGGGCGCTCACGACCGTGCCGTTGGCGCGGATCACGAAGGCGCCGCTGGCATCCGCGCCGCGCGTGGGGCCGCCCGCGAGCTTCATCATCTCGTCGACCGAGGCGCCATCCTTCAGCAGGAAGGCGCCGGCGTTGAAGACGCTGCCGAACACGCCCACCGTCGTGGGCCTGGACGGCAGCAGCAGCCGGTCGCCGTCCTCGACCGTCAGCATCGGCAACTGGCGCGCATCGGGCTCCAGCTGCAGCACCACGCGACCGGTCGGCTTCACCGCGCGCAGGCGCTGCACCAGCCGTTCGGTGCCGGCGGCACGCTGCGCATTGCCGGCCGCCTCGTCCGCCGTCGTGGCGCGCTGCGTGCTGCTGTACTTGGTGAACTCCGTCTCCAGGTCGCGCAGCGCCCGGTCGTAGTTCTCCTGCTGCGACTGCTTCACGCTTTCGCGCGAGAAGTCGGTGCCGAAGACGTACGCCTGCGGCGTCAGCCCGCCTGCCGCGGCGATCGCGTCCTGCAGCGTGCTTGCGGGCGGGAGCACGTACTCGCCGGGACGGGCGACCTCGCCTTCCACCGTCACGCGCTTGTACTGCTTGCCCAATGGCAGCAACGCGTTGACGCTGCTGAAGGCGCGGAGCACGTCGCCGTTGCTGGCAACGGTCTTCTGCTGCGCCGGCAGTTCCAGCTCACGCACCCGGCGGTCGTTGCGTTCGCTCAACTGCTCGATCGACACGCGTGAGCGGTCGGCGACGGCGCTGAAGCCGCCGGCCATCGACAGCACGTCGTCCACCGTCTCGCCCGGCTTGAGTTCGACGATCGACTGCCGGTTCACGCTGCCCAGCATGGCCACCTGCGGTCCGATCGGTCCGATGTGGATCACGTCTTCGGCCTGCAGCGCGCGGTCGCTGGCCTTGTCGCCCTTGAGCAGCAGGTCGTAGGCGTCGAAGTTGGCGACGACCTGGCCGTTGCGGCGCAGTTCGATCTGGCGGAAGCTGCCCGCCGCGGACGGGCCGCCGGCGCGGATCAGGCCGTTGACGATCGTGGCGAGGCTGCTGACCGTGTAGGCGCCGGGCTTTGCGGTGAAGCCGGTGACGTAGATGCGGATCGTGCGCAGCTTGCCCAGCGACGTGCTGACCTGGAAGTTCTTGAACACCTGGGCGAAGCGGGCGCGCACGACGTCGTTCAGGTCGCCGTAGCGTACGCCCGCCACCAGCACGGGGCCGACGCGGGGGATCGTGATGCGGCCGGCGCGGTCGACGGTCAGGCGCAGGTCGGCATCGACGGAGCCCCAGGCTGTGACCTGGACTTCATCGCCGACGCCGATCAGGTAGTCCGCCGGGGCCTGGCGCGGGCCGTCGGCTTCGCCGTTCGGGCCGCGCTGTTCGTCCAGCATGAGGTCCGTGCCGATCCGGCGGATCACCATGTCGGGCGTGATCACCTTGGTCTGCGCGAAGTTCGATGCCTGCTGCTGCGTGCGCGACGCCTGATCGGACGCGTCGAGATCGACCCGCCTCAGTTGCTCGACGACGTCCGGATCCTTCAGGTCGATGCCGAGCAGCTTGTTGACGTAGAGCTCGAATTCGCCCGGCACATATTTGTTCTTCCTGATCCGCTGATCGGACTGCTGGATCGTGGCCTGCGACGCGTCCTGCGACGTCGAGCGGCTGGTCGGGTTGAGTCGCACGGGGCCGCCGATGTCGGATGACTCGAACATCGACTGCGCCTGCGAGCCCGAGGTCTGCGCCCGGAGCGGCGCCGTCATCAGGCAGCCCGCAAGCAGGGACAACGCGAGACGCGAGGCGAGGCTGGAGGAGGGGCGGGCGGACGTGGGGGTCGTCGTGGCCGGGGAGAGGGCGCGGTGGGCGCAATGTTCCATGCGTGATCTCGTCTCAGATGAACGAGGCCGTCAGCGACGGGCCTGATGACCAGGGCGTCGGAGCGACCAGCGGCGCATTCTATGGCAGCGCTGTTGCGTCAAAACCGCCTCGACCCGGAAGCCCATCGTTACACTGCCGCCCATGTTGTATTTGCTCATCCCGTTCGCGCTGGCGGCGGCGATCACGCTCTACGTGGTGCACTCGTCCACGGCGCACGGCCATCTGTCCGCAGACCACGACCTGTCCGGCCCGCAGAAGTTCCACGCCCGGCCCGTGCCGCGCATCGGCGGCCTGGGCATCTTCGTGGGCCTGGCCGGCATGGTCGCGCTGGCCTACCTGCTGAAGCATCCGCAGGCGAAGACCGGCCTGCTGCTGCTGCTCTGCGGACTGCCCGCCTTCGGTGCCGGCCTGATCGAGGACTTCACCAAGAAGGTCTCGCCGCGAGAGCGCCTGATCGCCACCGCGATCTCCGCCGGCCTCGGCTGCTGGCTGCTCCAGGCCATGATCACGCGGACCGACATCCCCGGCCTCGACTTCATCGTCGGCACGACGGTCGGCGCGGTGGTCATCACCATCTTCGTCGTGGCCGGCGTGGCCAACTCGGTCAACATCATCGACGGCTTCAACGGCCTGTCGTCGATGTGCGTCAGCCTGATGCTGCTGACCCTGGCCTACGTGGCCTACCAGGTCGGCGACACCGAACTCGCCCTCTGGGCGCTGGCCGGCGTCGGCGCCATCCTCGGCTTCTTCGTCTGGAACTACCCCGCCGGCCTGATCTTCCTGGGCGACGGCGGCGCGTACTTCATGGGCTTCTATCTGGCGGAGATCGCCATCCTGCTGATTCATCGCCATCCGCAGGTCTCGCCGCTGTTCGCGCTGATGGTGTGCATCTATCCGGTGTTCGAGACGGTCTTCTCCATCTACCGCCGACGCTTCCTGCGCAATACCAGTCCGGGGGATCCGGATGGCATCCATCTGCACTCGCTCATCTACCGCCGCCTGATGCGTTGGGCGATTGGCGCACGGGATGCGCGCCTGATGACGCGTCGCAACTCGATGACGGCGCCGTACCTCTGGACGCTGTGCCTCTCGTCGCTGGCGCCGGCGCTGCTGTTCTGGGACTCGACGCTGATGATCGGCGCCTGCATGGTGCTGTTCGGCGTCGCCTACGTTGCGCTCTACTGGCGCATCGTGCGATTCCGGACCCCGAAGTGGATGGTCTTCCGCGGCGACCAGCGCAAGCTCACCGATCGTTCCGCGCAGTGATCCGTCGCCGGTCCGCGTGCGCGGATCGGTGGTTTCCCGGGGCTTTCCAGGGCTTGGAGGATAATCCGCGCCCATGACCGACACCACCCCGACGCCAAACCCTCTTTTCGACACGCTGCCGCTGGATCCCAAGCTGCTGCGCGCCGTGTCCGATCAGGGCTACGCGACGATGACGCCCATCCAGGCCAAGGCGATCCCGATCGTCCTCGCCGGCCGTGATGTGATGGGCGCCGCCCAGACCGGCACCGGCAAGACCGCCGCGTTCTCGATCCCGCTGCTGCAGCGCATGCTCAAGCACGAGAACGCCTCGATGTCCCCGGCCCGCCACCCGGTGCGCGCGCTGGTGCTGGCTCCGACCCGCGAACTCGCCGACCAGGTCGCCAACAACGTCAAGGCCTACGCCAAGCACACCAACCTGCGCGTGGCCTGCGTCTTCGGCGGCATCGACATGAAGCCCCAGACCTTGCAGCTCAAGGCCGGCGTCGAGGTGCTGATCGCCACGCCGGGCCGGCTGCTGGACCACATCGAAGCCAAGAACGCCGTGCTCAACCACGTCGAGTACGTCGTGCTCGACGAGGCCGACCGGATGCTGGACATCGGTTTCCTGCCCGACCTGCAGCGCATCCTGAGCTACCTGCCCAAGACGCGTCAGACGCTGCTGTTCTCCGCGACCTTCTCGCCGGAGATCAAGCGGCTGGCGCAGAGCTACCTGCAGGAGCCGGAGCTGGTGGAAGTCGCCCGCCCGAACGCGACGGCGTCGACCGTCGAGCAGCGCTTCTTCAGCGTCGACGACGACGACAAGCGCGCCGCGGTCAAGCAGCTGCTGCGCCAGCGCGAGATCCGTCAGGCGATCGTGTTCGTGAACTCCAAGCTCGGCGCGGCGCGCCTGGCCCGCGCCTTCGAGCGTGACGGCCTGCGGACCGCCGCCCTGCACGGCGACAAGTCCCAGGACGAGCGCCTGAAGTCGCTGGAAGCGTTCAAGCGCGGCGAGGTGGACCTGCTGGTCGCGACCGACGTGGCCGCGCGGGGCCTGGACATCGCCGACCTGCCGGCGGTCTTCAACTTCGACGTCCCGTTCAACGCCGAGGACTATGTGCACCGCATCGGCCGCACCGGCCGCGCCGGCGCGTCGGGCCTGGCCTTCACGCTGGTGACCAAGGGCGATGCGCGTCTGGTCGGCGAGATCGAGAAGCTGATCAAGAAGAAGCTGGACCTGGAGCCGATCGAGCTCGAGGGTGAGCGTCGCCGCTTCGACGGTGACCGTGGCGAACGCGGCGATCGCGGCCCGCGTGGCGAGCGCTCCGACCGCGGTGATCGTGGTGCCGAGCGCGCGCCGCAAGGCGAGGGCGGCGAGCGTCGCGACTTCCGTCGTGAACGCGAGGATCGTCGCGATGAGGCTTACGGATCGCAGGGGTCGCATTCGCATGCACCGGCGCGTGCGTCGCGTCAGGCCTACGACCCGCTGTTCGACAAGCCGTATGAGGCGACTCAGGGCGGCGACGTGCCGGCCTGGGAGAAGGGCCCGGCCAACGCGCCGCGCGGCGGCCTGTCGTCCAACATCAAGCCGAAGAAGAAGGTGGCGGCGTTGTTCGGCGCCAAGCGGCCGCCAGTCACCGCCGACAGCGAATCCTGATCGGAGGCGCCCTGATCCGCGGGAGCGGATCGGCGTGCCCTGGTCAACGCGTCCCGATCAGCGAGGGCCTGATCAGCAGGGCCCTGCTCAGCGGGAGCCGAGGATCGCGAACACCGCCGGGACCTTGTCCGGCAGCGCCTTCGGCGCCTGACGCCATTGCTCGACCGTCGCCGTGTGCGTCCACGCGTCCTTCAGGCTCAGCCCGCAACTGACCGACAGCAGCGAGCCCGGCCGCAACGCCGCCAGCAGCGCCTGCAGCAGCGCGCCGTTGCGGTAGGGCGTCTCGATCATCAACTGGGTCTGCTGCTCGCGCGCCGAGAAGGTGTCCAGCGCCTTGATGCGCGCGGTGCGCTCGGCGGCGTCGAGCGGGAGATACCCGACGAACGCGAAGCTCTGGCCGTTCAGTCCGCTGGCGGCCAGGGCCATCAGCAGCGAACTCGGTCCGGTCAGTGGCACCACCTGCACCTTCGCCGCGTGAGCGGCGGCGACCAGCTTCGCGCCGGGGTCGGCGACGGCGGGCATGCCGGCCTCGGAGATCAGGCCGATGTCGTGACCGGCCATCGCGGGCTCCAGCAGCGCCAGCCAGAGCTTCTCTTCGCTCGACGACG
Source organism: Roseateles chitinivorans (assembly GCF_050632145.1). Taxonomy (GTDB): domain Bacteria; phylum Pseudomonadota; class Gammaproteobacteria; order Burkholderiales; family Burkholderiaceae_C; genus Roseateles; species Roseateles chitinivorans_B. The sequence goes on along the minus strand of NZ_CP192577.1, from coordinate 433,964 downwards.
CCGAGACGGCGCCGGCCGCCGGGCCGCGGCCCTTGGCCGGGCGCGGCAGCTCCTCGATGTGCTGCTCCTGCAGCGGCACCGCCAGCGGATGGATCGCGCCGACGCGCTTCAGGAAGGCGCGGGTGGTCTTGGCGTTCTCGGCGGCCCAATGCGTGATCGAGGCGGCCCGCGCGAGCACGGCGTCCGGCAGGACCTCGCGCAGGTCGACTTCCTGGCCGTTCATGCCGAAGTCGAGGGTGTTGGGAACGAGGAAGAGGCGGCCGCGGGTCATTGTTGTTCTCGACAAGGGTGGGGTCAGGGAAGTGCGTTCAGGCGGGTCGGCTCAGCACGTCCAGCCCGCCGCGACGCAGCAGCGCGGTGGTGCGGATCAGCGGCAGGCCGATCAGCGCCGTCGGATCGTCGGACTCGATTGCCTCCAGCAGCGCGATGCCCAGGCCCTCGGCCTTGGCGCTGCCGGCGCAGTCGTAGGGCTGCTCGGCGCGGAGATAGCGTTCGATCTCGGCGTTGCTCAGGTCGCGGAAGCGCACGCGCACCGGGGCCAGGTCTTCCGCGACGAAGCCGGTCGCCTCGCAGACCACGGCGAGCGCCGTCTGGAACACGACGGTGCGCCCGCGCATCGCACGCAGCTGTTCGACGGCGCGCTCATGCGTGCCCGGCTTGCCGATCGGCTGGCCGTCCAGGTCGGCGACCTGGTCCGAGCCGATCACCAGCGCCTGCGGGAACCGAGTCGCCACCGCGCGGGCCTTGGCCAGGGCCAGTCGGCGCGCGAGCGCTTCGGGCGTTTCGCCCGGCAGCGGGGTCTCGTCGACATCGGGCGCCGCCGTCTCGAACGGCAGCCGCAGGCGCTCCAGCAACTCGCGCCGGTAGCGGGAGGTGGAGCCCAGTACGAGCGGGCGGACGGGCGGGGAGGCGGCAGTCATGGGCGTGGATTGTCCCATCGGGCCGGAGGTGGCTCGTACACTTGCCACCCATGAAACCGCGTTCGTTCGATCCATTGAAGCTCGATGTCGGAGTCTTTGCCCGGGAGGGCGGCACGCTGGAGGGCGAGTGGCCCGCGACCAGCCTGACGCGCCTGGCCGAAGCCGCCGCGCCCGAGTCCGATCCGGCCCAGTGGCCGCCCGTGTCCTGGTCCACCCGGGGCGAGTTGCGTACACCCAAGGGCGGCGAGCCGCAGGCGTGGCTCGAGTTGACCGCCGAGGCGCAGGTCGCGGTGACCTGCCAGCGCTGCCTCCAGCCGGTGCGCGAGGACCTGGCGGTGTCGCGCTGGTTCCGCTTCGTCAAGGATGAGGACATGGCGGCGGAGATGGACATGGACTCCGACGACGACGTCCTGGCGCTGCCGCGCCACCTGGACCTGCGCGAGCTGATCGAGGACGAACTCCTGCTGACCTTGCCCGTCGTGCCGCGCCACGAGGTGTGCCCGGAGCCGCTGCCGCACGCCAACGTCGAGGAGGACGAGCTGCCGGCGGAAGAGCGCCCCAACCCGTTCGCGGCGCTGGCGGCGCTGAAGAAGGGCTCCGGCGGCAAGGCGTGACACCGGTCAGGTGCTGTGCTATAGTTTCCGGCTTTCCCGGATCGAAGTGCGTCCACCTGAATTGGTTCAGGGTGGGCACGCGGCGCCGGGACCGAGGCGTCGGTAGCGGAACATCCTTGTCGGATCCGCGGTACAGCTCGAGTTCTCTCGAGAGCCCGAGCAACCTCGAATCACCAGCCAGCCGAAGCCTTTAGGAGAATTAACCATGGCCGTTCAGCAAAACAAGAAGTCCCCCTCGAAGCGCGGCATGCACCGTTCGCACAATGCCCTGGTCACCCCGGGCACCGCGATCGAGCCGACCACCGGTGAAGTGCATCTGCGTCACCACATCAGCCCCAACGGCTTCTATCGTGGCCGCAAGGTGCTGAAGACCAAGGCTGACGCCGCCTGATCGATTCGATCAGCCGGTCCGGAGTGCTCTCAGGAGCCTCCGCCTGGTCGCACGAGCAAGAAGAGCCCGGTTCCGCATCACGCGTTGCCGGGCTTTCGCATTTCCGATCCTTCCCTCCGAAGGCTTCCCCTTCTTCCGGAAGGCTTCCCCTGTCGCGCACGCTTCTTGCGGGGTCGCTACAGTCGCACCTTCGACCGGTGTTCTTCTCAGGTTTCGATGACCGCAATTCCCGCCACCCGCTCATCGCCATCCGCCGAGCCACTCCGCCTGGCGGTGGACTGCATGGGCGGCGACCACGGCCCCGCCGTCACCCTCCCGGCTTGCAAGGCCTTCCTCGCCGCGCATCCGCAGGCGGAACTCGTGCTGGTCGGCCTGCCCGACGCGCTCCAGGCTGCTGAAACCTGGCCTCGCACGCGCATCGTCGCGGCCAGCGAGGTCGTCAGCATGGACGATCCGATCGAGATCGCCCTGCGGCGCAAGAAGGATTCGTCGATGCGGGTGGCGATCTCGCAGCTCAAGCCGGCCAAGGACGGCACCCCCGCGCAGGCGCATGCCTGCGTCTCGGCGGGCAATACCGGGGCGTTGATGGCGGTCGCCAAGTACCTGCTGAAGACGCTGGAGGGCATCGACCGTCCCGCCATCGCCACCGTGATGCCCAACCAGATCGGCGGCTTCACGACGGTGCTGGACCTGGGCGCCAATGTCGACTGCGGCCCGGAACATCTGCTGCAGTTCGCCGTGATGGGCAGCGCGCTCGTGTCGGCGGTGGACGGCAAGGAGAACCCGACCGTCGGCCTGTTGAACATCGGCGAAGAGATGATCAAGGGCAACGAGACGATCAAGCGCGCCGGCGAACTGCTGCGCGAGGCCGCCTCGCATGACCAGCTGAACTTCCACGGCAACGTGGAAGGCAACGACATCTTCAAGGGCACCACGGACATCGTCGTCTGCGACGGATTCGTCGGCAACGTCGCGTTGAAGACGGCGGAAGGCCTGGCCAGCATGATCTCCAGCTTCATCCGGGCGGAGTTCACCCGCAACTGGTGGACCAAGGCGATCGCGCTGCTGGCGATGCCGGTGCTGCAGCGTTTCAAGGACCGCGTCGACCATCGCCGCTTCAACGGCGCGGCGCTGCTGGGCCTGCGAGGTCTCGTGTTCAAGAGCCACGGTTCGGCCGATGCCTTCGCTTTCGAGCAGGCTTTGAACCGGGCGTATGATGCGGCCCGCAACCGGCTCCTAGACCGGGTTCACGATCGCATCGTCGCGACGCTGCAGGCGCTCCCCGCGCCTGCCAATGAGGAGGGCGGCGATGCAGGAGACACGGCGGCCACCGCCGCCCACGCTGCATGACCACTGCTTCCACGCGCCACGCCCGCATCCTCGGAACGGGCAGCTACCTGCCCGCGAACCGCGTCACCAATTCGGCCCTGGCGGAACGCCTCGCCCGCGACGGGATCGAGACCTCGCATGACTGGATCGTCGAGCGCACCGGCATCCACGCCCGTCACTTCGCCGACCCGCACGTCACGTCCAGCGACCTGGCCCTGCCGGCCTCGCTGGCGGCGCTCGAGGCCGCCGGCGTGCGCGCCGACGAGATCGACCTGATCATCGTCGCCACGTCCACGCCGGACATGGTGTTCCCCTCGACCGCCTGCCTGCTGCAGCAGAAGCTGGGCATCCACGGTTGCGCCGCCTTCGACGTGCAGGCCGTGTGCTCGGGCTTCGTGTATGCGCTGACGATCGCCGATTCGATGATCAAGAGCGGCGCCGCGAGCAAGGCGCTGGTGGTCGGCGCCGAGGTGTTCTCGCGCATCCTCGACTTCAAGGACCGCACGACCTGCGTGCTGTTCGGCGACGGCGCCGGTGCCGTGGTCGTCGGCGCCAGCGACGAGCCCGGCATCCTCGCCAGCGAACTCCATGCCGACGGCCGCCATGCCGACATCCTCTGCACGCCGGGCACCGTGTCCGGGGGCGAGGTCCTCGGCCATCCGCTGCTGAAGATGGACGGCCAGGCCGTGTTCAAGCTGGCGGTGGGCGTCCTGGAGAAGGTCGCGCGTTCGGTCCTCGACAAGGCCGGTCGCACCGATGCCGACATCGACTGGCTGATCCCGCACCAGGCCAACATCCGCATCATGCAGGGCACGGCCAAGAAGCTGAAGATGCCGCTGGACAAGCTGATCGCCACCGTCGACGAGCATGGCAACACGTCCGCCGCGTCGATCCCGCTGGCCTTCGACGTCGCGGTGCGCGCCGGCAAGATCAAGCGCGGCGACACGGTGATGCTGGAAGGCGTCGGCGGCGGCTTCACCTGGGGCGCGGTGCTGCTGGACTTCTGATGGCCGACGCCGTCCGGTGCCTGATCCTGGCCGCCGGACCCGCGCGCGCAGCGGCGGCACTCGAGGTGCCGCGCCGCTGTCACGCGCGCTTCTCCCTCCTCATAGATAGTCTCGGACTCGAACCATGAGCAAGAACTTCGCAATCGTCTTCCCCGGCCAGGGCTCGCAGTCGGTCGGCATGCTGGACGCCTGGGGCGATCACCCGGAAGTGGTGCGCACGCTGGCGGAAGCCTCGGCCGCACTCGGCGAGGACATCGGCGCGCTGATCAAGAACGGTCCGAAGGAGCAACTGGACCTGACGACCAACACCCAGCCCGTGATGCTGACCGCGGGCATCGCCAACTACCGCGCCTGGATCGCGGAGACGGGCCTGGTCCCGTCCGCTGCTGCCGGCCATTCGCTGGGCGAGTACACGGCGCTGGTCGCCGCCGGTGCGCTGAGCCTGGCCGACGCGCTCCCGCTGGTGCGCTTCCGCGCCCAGGCGATGCAGGAAGCCGTGCCGGTCGGCACCGGCGCGATGTCGGCCATCCTGGGCCTGGATGCGGCCGTGGTCCGCGAGGTCTGCCAGAAGGTCGCCGCCGAGTCGGGCGAGGTCGTCGAGGCCGTGAACTTCAACGATCCGAAGCAGACGGTGATCGCCGGCTCGAAGGCGGGCGTCGAGAAGGCCAACGAAGCCCTCAAGGCCGCCGGCGCCAAGCGCGCGCTGCCGCTGCCGGTGTCGGCGCCGTTCCATTCCAGCCTGATGAAGCCGGCTGCCGAACGCCTGCGCGAGAAGCTCGCCGCCGTGTCGTTCCAGCCGGCCGCCTTCCCGGTGATCAACAACATCGACGTCGCCGTGACCGACGACGCCCAGGCGCTGCGCGATGCGCTGTTCCGCCAGGCCTTCGGTCCGGTGCGCTGGGTCGAGGTCATGCAGGCCCTCAAGGCCCGGGGCCTGACGACCGTCATCGAGTGCGGCCCCGGCAAGGTGCTGGCCGGCATGGCCAAGCGCATCGATGCGGATCTGGTCAGCGCCACGGTGCTGGACCCGGCTTCGCTGACCGAGGCCAGGGCCCTGCTGGCCTGATCACCGCCCCTTCATCCCGAATCCCGAGGTTCTTCATGTCCGACAACAAGCAAGTGGCGCTCGTGACTGGCGCCAGCCGTGGCATCGGCCGCGCGATCGCACTGACGCTGGCCCAGAAGGGCTTCGTCGTGATCGGCACCGCGACCAGCGAGTCCGGCGCCCAGGCCATCACCGACACCCTGGCGCCGCACGGCGGCCGTGGCGCGGTGCTGAACGTCAATGACGGCGCGGCCGTCAATGCGCTGATCGACGCGATCGTCGGTCAGGACGGCGGCATCCAGGTGCTGGTCAACAACGCCGGCATCACCAAGGACCAGCTGTCCATGCGGATGAAGGACGAGGACTGGGACGCCGTCCTGGACACCAACCTGAAGGCTGTCTTCCGCGCCAGCCGCGCCGTCATGCGCCCGATGATGAAGCAGCGCTACGGTCGCATCATCAACATCACCTCGGTGGTGGGCGCATCCGGCAACGCCGGCCAGGCCAACTACGCCGCCGCCAAGGCCGGCGTCGCGGGCATGACGCGTGCCCTGGCCCGTGAGCTCGGCAGCCGCTCGGTCACCGTCAACTGCGTCGCGCCCGGCTTCATCGCCACCGACATGACCGAGGTGCTGCCGGAGGCGCAGAAGGCCGCGCTGCTGGCCCAGATCCCGGCCGGCCGCCTGGGCGATCCGGCCGAGATCGCCCATGCCGTGGCGTTCCTGGCTTCCCCGGAAGCCGGCTACATCACGGGCGTGGAATTGCACGTCAACGGCGGCATGTACATGAATTGAGGTGGACCCCGTCCCACGCACACGGCGTGGACGGTCCACCCACCGGATTCACCCGGCCGGTGTAGGGCTGATAGAGTGCGAGCGCGCGCCGTCTCCATCGTGGAAGGCGTGTCTCGGGAGGTCCGACTAGGGGCGCCACTCTAAGGCCTTAGAATCCCGGGTTGTTCTAGCAAACCACCCCCTCCTGGAGGAGTCATGAGCGATATCGAAGCACGTGTCAAGAAAATCATCGCCGAGCAGCTCGGCGTGCCCGAAGCCGATGTGACCAATGAAAAGGCCTTCGTCGCCGATCTGGGCGCTGATTCTCTGGACACCGTGGAACTGGTGATGGCCCTCGAAGACGAGTTCGGCATCGAGATCCCGGACGAAGAGGCCGAGAAGATCACCACCGTGCAACTGGCCATCGATTACGCGGTCAAGCACCAGAAGGCGTAAGCAAGCAGCATGAGCCGTCGTCGCGTCGTCGTCACCGGTCTCGGCCTGATCTCGCCCGTGGGCAACACGGTCGAGGAAGGCTGGGCCAACATCGTGGCTGGCAAGTCCGGCATCGACACCATCACCCGTTTCGATGCCTCGATCCTCGCCTGCCATTTCGCGGGAGAGGTCAAGGACTTCAAGGTGGATGAGTACATCCCCGCGAAGGAAGCCCGCCACATGGATACGTTCATCCATTACGGGCTGGCGGCCTCGCTGCAGGCGATCCGCGACGCGGGTCTGCCCACCGGCGACGCGCTCGACCCGGAACTGGCGGAACGCATCGGCGTGCTCGTCGGCTCCGGCATCGGCGGTCTGCCGATGATCGAGGAGACCCACGCGGAACTGACCAACCGCGGCCCGCGCCGCGTCAGTCCGTTCTTCGTGCCGGCTTCGATCATCAACATGATCTCGGGCCACGTCTCGATCAAGTGCGGGTTCAAGGGCCCGAACCTGGCCATCGTGACGGCGTGCACCACGGGTCTGCACAGCATCGGCACCGCCGGTCGCATGATCGAGGCGGGCGACGCCGACGTCATGGTCGCCGGCGGTTCGGAATCGACGGTGTCCCCGCTGGGCGTCGGCGGTTTCGCCGCGGCCCGCGCGCTGTCCACCCGCAACGACGACCCCAAGACCGCGTCCCGTCCCTGGGACAAGGACCGCGACGGTTTCGTGCTGGGCGAGGGTGCCGGCGTGCTGGTGCTCGAAGAGTACGAACACGCCAAGAAGCGCGGCGCCAAGATCTATGCGGAGCTGGTCGGCTTCGGCATGAGCGCCGACGCGTATCACATGACCGCGCCCGACGTGGACGGCCCGACGCGCTCGATGCGCAACGCGCTGCGAAACGCCGGACTGAATGCGGACCAGATCCAGTACATGAACGCGCACGGCACGTCCACGCCCCTGGGTGATGCGAACGAGACCAACGCGATCAAGAAGGCCTTCGGCGACCATGCGAAGAACGGCCTGGTGGTGTCGTCGACGAAGTCGATGACCGGCCACCTGCTGGGCGGCGCGGGCGGCATCGAGTCCGTCTTCACCGTCAAGTCGTTGCACGACCAGGTCGCCCCGCCGACGATCAACCTCTTCAACCAGGATCCCGAGTGCGACCTGGACTACTGCGCCAACGAGGCGCGGAAGATGCCGATCGAGTACGCCGCGAAGAACAACTTCGGCTTCGGCGGCACGAACGGCACGCTGATCTTCAAGCGGATCTGATCTGCTGATCGCAGCACGCTTCTGAAGCACGATCCGGACGGCGACTCATGACGCCGGTCCGATCGACATCACGCCGGGCCACTGCCCGGCGTTTTTCATTGACGGACGATACGCGGTGGATGCGCGTGCAGCGCGCGGCGCTGTTCGGGGGCGTCGCGGCGGCGATCGTCGCGGCGTTGCTCCAGGCGGGTGTCGCCGACGGCATCGGCGTCGGGGCAGCGATCGTGCTCGCCGCTGTCGCGGGCGGCGCGCTGCCCGTGCGCACGCCGGCGAGGGCCGTGCTGCGATGGGACGGCGCGCAGTGGTGGTGGCAGCGCGCGGGAGAGCCGCTTGCCGTCACGCCGGGCGTCGTCATCGACCTCGAACAATGGATGCTGCTGCGGCTGAACGCCGCCACGGATGCGGACGGTGTTCGTGGTCGTGCGCCGCCCGAGCGCTGGATCGCGCTGTCGCGACGCGCGCACGAATCGCAGTGGGCGTCGCTCCGGCTCCACCTCTTTCTCGCTGCAGCCTGACACCATGTCGTTTCTGAATTCCGGGCATGATGTGGGCCTTCCGTTTTTGCATCGCCACCTGCGAGTGTTCATGCTCAATTCCGACCGCACCTGTTCCCTTCGACGTCTTGCCCTGGCGCTCGCCGGTTCCACCTTGCTGAGCGCTTCGCTAGGAGCCGTCGCCCAGGCTGCGACAAAGCCCGCGACACCTGCCGCCACGGCCGTCCCCGTTGCTCCTGCCGCCCCGGTGACCGCTCCGGTGCCCGTTGCCACGCCGGACCTGGCGCGCGCACTGCCGGACTTCAGCGCCCTGGTCGAGCAGGCCGGCCCGGCCGTCGTCAACATCCGGACCTCGGAGAAGGTGAAGGTCGCCAACGCCCAGATCGACGAGCAGATGCGCGAACTGCTGCGCCGCTTCGGCATCCCCGTGCCGCAGCAGCGTCGTGCGCCTCCCGGCGCGGCGCCGGCCCCTGCGCCGACCCCCGACGACGATGACGACGACGACGCGCCGCAGCGTCGCGGCCTGGGTTCCGGTTTCGTGATCGGCGCCGACGGCTTCGTGATGACCAACGCGCATGTCGTCGACGATGCCGACGAGGTGACCGTCACGCTGACCGACAAGCGCGAGTTCAAGGCCAAGGTGGTCGGCCTGGACCGTCGCACGGACGTGGCGGTGCTCAAGATTGACGCGAACAACCTGCCGATGCTGCGCATGGGCGACGTGACCCGGCTCAAGGTCGGCGAATGGGTGATGGCCATCGGCTCGCCGTTCGGCTTCGACAACACGGTCACGGCCGGCATCGTCAGCGCCAAGGCGCGCGACACCGGCGACCTGCTGCCGCTGATCCAGACCGACGTCGCGATCAACCCAGGCAACTCCGGCGGTCCGCTGCTGAACCTGCGCGGCGAGGTGGTCGGCATCAACTCGCAGATCTACAGCCAGTCGGGCGGCTTCATGGGCATCTCGTTCGCGATCCCGATCGACGAGGCGATGCGCGTGGCCGACCAGCTGCGTGCCGGCGGTCGCGTGACGCGCGGCATGCTGGGCGTCTATCCGGACGACGTGAGCAAGGAAGTCGCCGAGGCGATCGGCCTGGGCAAGCCGCAAGGCGCGCTGATCAGCCGCATCACGCCGGCCGGCCCCGGCGAGAAGGCCGGCGTGCAGCTCGGTGACGTGATCACGAAGTTCGATGGCAAGACCGTCGAGAAGGCTGTCGACCTGCGTCGTCTGGCCGCGGCGACCAAGCCCGGCACCAAGGTGCCGCTGCAGGTGTTCCGGCGCGGCGCCTACAAGGACCTGACCGCGACGCTCGAGGCGCTGCCGGACGACCGCGCCGCGGCGACGCCGGAAGCCGAGACGCCGGCCGCGACCGGTGCGTCGGCGTGGGGGCTGACGGTGAGCGAGCTGACCGATGCGCAGCGCAAGGAACTCAAGGTCGACGGCGGCCTGCGCATCGATTCCGTCGACGGTCCGGCGGCGCGTGCCGGGCTGAAGATCGGCGACGTCATCCTCTCGGCCAACAACGCCGAGGTGAAGACGGTCAAGCAGTTCCAGGTGGCGCTGGCCAAGCTCGAGAAAGGCAAGTCGCTCCAGATGCTGGTGCGCCGTGGCGAAGTCGCGACCTACGTCGTGCTGAAGCCCGGCAAGGGCTGAATCGGGCACCGTCAACCCACCGCCGGCATGGGGCTTTCCGTAATGCGGAAAATCTGGCCGGTGGCGCGTGATCCGGTGCACAACTCAACGTCGGTTGGTGCTTGCTAACGGATGTGACCAAGGCGGGGTATTGGTGCCCCGCTCCGCTACAATCAAGCCGCGTTCGGGCAGCTTTGTCGCTGTTCCGACGGTGAATCGGAAGGCATCATTTTGATGGGCTCAGCGATCCACAGGATGTCCCCGCGTTTTGTGGATAACCTGTGCATAAAATCGCTGTTGGCGAAGGGCAACGCGCGAGAAGCTCGCATCCATGCGGTTTCCAGGGCGGTGCTTTTGGCTACAATGAAAGCCCAACAAGCAGTTGCCATACGTTTTGTTGGAAGGCGCGTCACCGTTTAGACGTGCCTTTTTTTATGTCCCGTTCAGGTCCTGCGAAGGGCCCTGCATCACCGCCCCGACCGACGTCCCCAGCGTGTCTCCGCGTGCTCCGCTTGAGCACCGTTGAAGTGGCGGACGAAGCGCGCGGTCTCCGTCCGAGTCCATGAACCACATCCGCAATTTCTCCATCATTGCCCACATCGACCACGGCAAGAGCACGTTGGCCGACCGGATCATCCAACGCTGCGGCGGGCTGTCGGACCGGGAGATGGAAGCGCAGGTGCTGGACTCGATGGACATCGAGCGCGAGCGCGGCATCACGATCAAGGCGCAGACCGCCGCGCTGCAGTACAAGGCCGCGGACGGGCAGGTCTACAACCTGAACCTGATCGACACGCCGGGACACGTGGACTTCTCGTATGAGGTGAGCAGATCGCTGTCCGCCTGCGAGGGCGCGCTGCTGGTGGTCGACGCCAGCCAGGGTGTCGAGGCGCAGACGGTGGCCAACTGCTACACCGCGCTGGAACTCGGCGTCGAAGTCGTCCCGGTGCTGAACAAGATGGACCTGCCGTCGGCGAACCCGGAAGGCGCGAAGACGGAGATCGAGGAAGTCATCGGCATCGACGCCACCGACGCGATCCCGTGTTCGGCCAAGACCGGCATGGGCATCGACGAGATCCTCGAGGCGGTCATCGCCCGCATGCCGCCGCCGCAAGGCACGGTCGAGGCGCCGCTGCGCGCGATGATCATCGACTCCTGGTTCGACAACTACGTCGGCGTCGTGATGCTGGTCCGCGTCGTGGACGGCACGCTGAAGAAGAACGAACGCATCCGCATGATGGCGACCAACGCCATCTACCCGGCCGAACACCTGGGCGTGTTCACGCCGAAGTCGGAGAAGCGCGACCAGCTCAACGCGGGCGAGGTGGGCTTCATCATCGCCGGCATCAAGGAGCTGTCCGCGGCGAAGGTGGGCGACACCATCACGCTGGAAAAGAAGCTCCCGAACAACCTGGGGCCGGCCACCGAGGCGCTGCCCGGCTTCAAGGAGATCCAGCCCCAGGTCTTCGCCGGCCTGTACCCGACCGAAGCCAGCGAGTACGACCAGCTGCGCGACGCGCTGGAGAAGCTCAAGCTGAACGACGCGTCGCTGCGTTTCGAACCGGAGGTGTCCCAGGCGCTGGGTTTCGGTTTCCGTTGCGGCTTCCTCGGCCTGCTGCACATGGAGATCGTGCAGGAGCGCCTGGAGCGCGAATTCGACCAGGACCTCATCACGACCGCGCCCAGCGTGGTCTACGAGGTCCAGCTCGGCGACGGCGAGGTGATCGAGGTCGAGAACCCCTCGAAGATGCCGGAGCAGAGCAAGATCGCCGAGATCCGCGAGCCGATCGTGACGGTCCACCTGTACATGCCGCAGGAGTACGTCGGCGCGGTCATGACGCTGGCCAACCAGAAGCGCGGCGTGCAGTTGAACATGGCCTACCACGGCCGTCAGGTCATGCTGACCTACGAGATCCCGCTGGCGGAGATCGTGCTGGACTTCTTCGACAAGCTGAAGTCGGTCTCGCGCGGCTACGCCTCGATGGACTACGAGTTCAAGGAATACCGCGCCTCCGACGTCGTCAAGGTCGACATGCTGATCAACGGCGACCGCATCGATGCGCTGTCGCTGATCGTGCACCGGGCGCAGTCGCAGTTCCGCGGCCGCCAGGTGGCCGCCAAGATGCGCGAGATCATCCCGCGCCAGATGTACGACGTGGCCATCCAGGCGGCCATCGGCGCCAACATCATCTCGCGCGAGAACATCAAGGCGCTGCGCAAGAACGTGCTGGCAAAATGCTACGGCGGTGACATCAGCCGCAAGCGCAAGCTGCTGGAAAAGCAGAAGGCCGGCAAGAAGCGCATGAAGCAAATCGGTTCGGTGGAGGTGCCGCAAGAAGCCTTCCTGGCCATCCTCCAAGTCGAAGAATAAGTCTCCGCATGAAAGCCATGAGCGCATTGACCGGGTTGCTGTACGTGACCCTGATCGCCTACCTGGGCGGCTGGTACCGGGGCTACTGGAGCGGCAACTTCTCGCTGCTGCTGCTGATCCTGACCACGGTGACGCTGGCGTACTGGCTGGCCGAGCGCTTCCACTTCCAGCCTTCCCGTGAACGTGCCGCCGCGCGGCTGACCGAGTCCGACGCGCAGCGCCGCGCCGCGCTGGCTGCGCAGGGCATCCAGCGCGTCGACGGCGACGTCGAGGGCGCCCGCGAGGAGATCCTGCGCCAGCCCTGGTGGCTGGACTGGACCGCTGGCCTTTTCCCGGTGATCCTGATCGTCTTCCTGCTGCGTTCGTTCATGTTCGAGCCGTTCAAGATCCCGTCCGGCTCGATGGTGCCGACGCTGCTGATCGGCGACCTGATCCTGGTCAACAAGTACCACTACGGCGTGCGGCTGCCGGTGATCAACAAGAAGATCATCAGCAACAACGACGTGCAGCGTGGCGACGTGGTCGTGTTCCGCTTCCCGCGGGACACGAGCGTGGACTACATCAAGCGCGCCGTGGGCCTGCCGGGCGACGAGATCGCCTACCTCAACCAGAAGCTGTACGTGAACGGCAAGCTGGTGGAGACGGTGTCGCAGGGCGAGTTCTTCGACGAGGATCCCAACTCGATGCGTTTCCGCAGCCGCTACACGGAGAAGCTGGGCGCGGTCGAGCACCAGATCCTGGTGGACGCGCAGCCGCAGGGGCGCATCCAGAAGCAATACGACTTCCCGTACAACGAGAACTGCAAGTACACGCTGGAAGGCGTGACCTGCAAGGTGCCGGCCGGCCACTACTTCATGATGGGCGACAACCGGGACAATTCGCTGGACTCGCGTTTCTGGGGCTTTGTGCCGGATGAGAACATCGTGGGCCGCGCCTTCGTGGTCTGGATGAACTTCGGCAGCCTGAAGCGCATCGGCGGCATCCAATAACACGGGTTGACACACCGGCCGGCCGACGGCCGGCCAACCATCGACTACTCTGTTCCAAAGACAACCATCGGAGCGACGCGTGATGAGGGCACGGAAGATTCAACGGGGCATCAGCCTGCTGGGACTGCTGTTCTGGGCGGTGATCATCGGCGGCGGGTCGGTGATCCTGCTGCGCGTGGTGCCGACGGTGATGGAGTACTACACGATCCAGAGGGCGGTCGACAAGATCGCCCGGGACAACCCGCCCACGGTGGCTTCGGCGCGCGACAGTTTCCAGCGGACCAAGGACATCGAATATTCGATCGTCAGCATCGAGCCCAAGGACCTGGTCATCACCAAGGTCGACGACAAGGTGAAGATCAGCTTCGCCTACGAGAAGGAAGTGCCCTTGTTCAACCCGGTGTTCCTGGTGATCAAGTACAAAGGCGAGTCGCACTGACCACCGCCCGACCGTCCATGACACCGCAAGCGCTCGACGCCCTCCAGCAACGCCTCGGCTACCGCTTCAAGCAGCCTGGGCTGCTGCAGCGCGCGCTGACGCATCGCAGCTTCGGCCAGCAGCACAACGAGCGTCTGGAATTCCTGGGCGACGCGGTGCTCAACCTGACGGTGTCGGCGCTGCTGTTCGACCGGTTCGCCGGGTCGGATGAAGGCGACCTGACCCGCATCCGCGCGCACCTGGTGCGCGAGGACAGCCTGCACCGCCTGGCGCTGGTGCTGCAGATGCCCGAAGCGCTGCGCATGAGCGAGGGCGAGGCCCGCGGCGGCGGCGGCCAGCGGCCGTCGATCCTGGCGGACGCGCTGGAGGCCGTGATCGGCGCCGCGTTCCTGGACGGCGGCTACGAGGCCGCGCGTGAGATCGTGCGCGGGCTGCTGGGCGAGACCATCGCCGCGAGCGGCATCGAGCAGTGGGCCAAGGATTCGAAGACGGCGTTGCAGGAGTGGCTCCAGGCGCGCAAGCTGCCGGTGCCGTCCTATCGCATCGCCGAGACGCGGGGCCAGGCCCACGCGCAGACGTTCACCGTCGAATGCGAAGTGGCCTCGCTGACGCTGTCGCGCCGCGGCGAAGGCCGCTCGCGCCGGATTGCGGAGCAGGAGGCGGCCCGGCAGGTGCTGGACGAACTGCTCGCCGGCGATCGACCCGGCACCGGCCTGCGCGACTGACGCGGAGCCCGCGATGAACGCACCCAGAACGCCGAGGACGCCGAAACCGACGTCCCCGTCCGATGCCATTTCCGATTCCCTTTCTGAATCTCCTTCCCCTGTTTCCGAGGACCCCGATCTGAACACCCCGCACGACCCCGCCACGCCGCACGACGCCGATACGTCGCAGGACCACGACGCCGACGCCGACACCAATGCCGACGTCGAGAACGATGAGCTCGACGAGGGCGAGGACGACGATGGCGAGGCGCTGCCTGAGGTCCAGGGCGGCATCGGCGCGATGCCGTACGAGGGCGACCTGCGCTGCGGCCTGATCGCGATCGTGGGTCGGCCCAACGTCGGCAAGTCGACGCTGCTGAACGCGCTGGTCGGCCAGAAGGTCTCGATCACCTCGAAGAAGGCGCAGACCACGCGCCACCGCATCACCGGGGTGCGTACCGTCGACGAGGCGCAGTTCGTCTTCGTCGACACGCCCGGCTTCCAGACCAAGCACAGCAGCGCGCTGAACCGCAACCTGAACCGCACGGTCCAGGGCGTGCTGGCGGACGTGGACCTGGTGCTGTTCGTCGTCGAGGCGGGCCGCTTCGGCCTGGACGACGCCAAGGTGCTGTCGCTGCTGCCGCAGAACAAGCCGGTCGTGCTGGTCGCCAACAAGCTGGACGCGGTGACCCGGCGCGCCGAGATGATGCCCTGGCTCAAGAGCATGCAGGAGCGACGCAACTTCACCGAGTTCGTGCCGCTGTCGGCGAAGAAGGATTCGGACGTGCAGCGCCTGTTCCAGATCCTGAAGCCGTACCTGCCGAACCAGGAATGGTTCTACGAGGAAGACGCGCTGACCGACCGCAGCGAGAAGTTCATGGCCGCGGAGATGATCCGCGAGAAGCTCTTCCGCCTGACCGGCGACGAGCTGCCCTACGAAGCCACGGTGATCATCGATCGCTGGGAGGAGGAGGGCAACCTGCGCCGCATCGCCGCCACCATCGTGGTCGAGCGCGACGCGCAGAAGGGCATGATCATCGGCCAGGGCGGCGAGCGCCTGAAGCGCATCGGTTCCGAGACCCGCCAGGAGCTGGAGAAGCTGTGGGACGCGCGCGTGTTCCTGGAGCTCTGGGTGAAGGTGCGGTCCGGCTGGGCCGACTCCGAAGAGCATCTGAGAAGCTACGGCTACGAGTGAGGCCCATGGCCACCCGCGCCCCGAAGCCGCCCGCCACGCAGGCGGCTTTTGTTTTGCACCACTACGACTGGAGCGAGACCAGCCTCGTGCTGGACTTGTTCAGCCGGGAGCACGGTCGGCTTGCGGTGATCGCCAAGGGGGCGAAGCGGCCCTATTCGCAGCTGAGATCGGTGTTGCTGCCGTTCCTGCGGCTGCAAGGTGACGCTGTCCAAGCCGTCGAAGATGAACGAGGACGGCGCGGCCGAGGTGCAGTCGCTGCGCGGCGCGGAGTGGGTCGGCGGGCAGACGCTGCCCGGCGGCGCGGCGCTGTTCAGCGGCTACTACGTCAACGAGCTGCTGCTGAAGTTCCTGCCCCGGCAGGAGGCTCAGCCGGAACTCTTCGATGCCTACGCGGCCCTGCTGCCGCAACTGCGCTCGGTGGACGACGCGCAGGCGGCGCTGCGGGCCTTCGAGCTCAAGATGCTGTCGATCTGCGGCCTGCTGCCGGACCTGAGCGTCCTCTCGACGACGCAGGCGCCGCTGGATCCGGAGCGGCTGTACATGCTCGCGCCGGAGTCCGGCGTCATCGTGCCGACACACGATGCGCCGCAGCTGACAGGCCAGGCTTTCGTCCAGCTCCAGGCCGCCCTGCTGCACGGCAGCCAGGCGGCGCTGCAGCAGGCCTGCGAACTCGCGGGCCCGGCGCTGAAGCCGCTGTCGCGCGCATTGCTTCACTATCATCTGGGGCATCGTCCATTGCGGACGCGGCAAGTGCTGCTCGACGTCCAGAAGCTGCTCACATGAATCCGCTGATCGCTCCCGAATCCGGCCGCCACGACGCGCGATGCGCGCTGTCGGTCAACGTCAACAAGGTGGCGCTGCTGCGCAACACCCGGCACCTGGGCATCCCCAGCGTGACGCGCGCGGCGCAGCTGTGCCTGGAGGCCGGCGCGCAGGGCATCACGGTGCACCCGCGGCCCGACGCGCGCCACATCCGCGCGCAGGACGTGCGCGAGCTCGCCGCCTTGATGAAAGCCTGGCCGCAGGCCGAGTACAACATCGAGGGCAACCCGACGCAGAACCTGATGGACTTCATCCGCGAGACCAAGCCCCATCAGGCGACCTTCGTGCCGGACGGCGAGGACCAGTTCACCTCCGACCACGGCTGGAACCTGCCGGCGGATGCCGAACGCCTGCGTCCGATGATCGCCGAGTGCAAGTCGCTGGGCGTGCGGGTGAGCCTGTTCATGGACCCGCTGCCCGAGGCGATGGCGCACGTCGCCGCCGTGGGCGCGGACCGCATCGAGCTCTACACCGAGACCTGGGCGAGCGCCTTCGGCACGCCGCGCGAGGCCGAGGTGGCCGCGGCCTTCGCGGCCACGGCACGCGCCGCGCTGGCGCAAGGCCTGGGCATCAACGCGGGCCACGACCTGAACCGCGACAACCTGACGCGCTTCCTGCGCGAGGTGCCGGGCGTGTCGGAGGTCTCGATCGGCCACGCGCTGATCGCGGACGCGCTGGAACTCGGCTACACCGAGGCGGTGCGGGACTACCAGCGCTGCATCCAGCGCGCGTACGTCTGATTGCATTTCCGCACCAGACGGCCACACAAAGCCCGCACGGAACCCACACGGCGGGCACCAGACGCGCACAGGTCGCGCAAGAAAGGGTCGCGATGATCTACGGCATCGGCACGGACGTCTGCGACATCCGGCGCATCCGCAAGACGTTCGAACGGCGCGGCGAGCGCTTCGCCGAGAAGGTGCTGGGTCCGCACGAGCTCGAGGTGTTCCGCGAGCGGCATGCCAAGGTCGAGGCGCGGGGCATCGCCTACCTGGCGACGCGCTTCTCGGCCAAGGAGGCCTTCTCGAAGGCGATCGGCATGGGCATGCGGATGCCGATGACCTGGCGCGACTGCGAGATCGTCAAGGCGCGCAGCGGCAAGCCGGGCATCCAGCTGCACGGCGCGCTGGCCGAGTGGTTCGAGGCCAAGGGCCTGAGCGCCCATGTCAGCGTCAGCGACGAGACCGACTATGCGACGGCGTTCGTCGTCGTCGAGACCCGAGCTTGAATTTGAAAGAGAGACAGTCAATGACCGAGCATCTGCATTCGCCCGTGATCCTGGACATCGCCGGCACGACGTTGACGGCGGACGATCGCCGCCGGCTGGCGCATCCGCTGACGGGGGGATGATCCTGTTCGCGCGCCACTTCGAGCACCGCGCACAGCTGACCTCGCTGTGCGCCGAGGCCAAGGCGATCCGTCCCGACCTGCTGATCGCGGTGGACCAGGAAGGCGGCCGCGTCCAGCGTTTCCGCACCGACGGCTTCACCGCGCTGCCGGCGATGCGCGCGCTCGGCGAGCTGTGGATGGACGACGCGATGCGCGCGGTGCAGGCCGCGACCGCGACCGGTCTCGTGCTGGCGCTGGAACTGCGGGCCTGCGGCGTCGACATGAGTTTCGCGCCGGTGCTGGACCTGGACCATCAGGACGACGGACGCCAGTCGATCAACGCGGTGATCGGATCGCGCAGCTTCCACAGCGATCCGCGCGTGGTGAGCCTGCTGGCGCAGAGCCTGATGCAGGGTCTGGCGCTCGCGGGCATGGCGAGCTGCGGCAAGCACTTCCCGGGACACGGCGCGGTGAGCGTCGATTCGCACGTCGGCGTGCCGGTGGACACACGGTCGCTGAAGGCCATCCTGGCGGAGGACGTGAGGCCCTTCGAATGGCTGAGCCTGAGCCTGTCGGCGGTGATGCCGGCGCACGTGATCTATCGCAAGGTGGACAGCCGGCCGGCGGGCTTCAGCCAGCGCTGGCTGCAGGACATCCTGCGCGACCGCCTGGGCTTCGCCGGCGCGGTGTTCAGCGACGACCTCGGCATGGCCGCGGCGCGCGTGATCGAAGGCCGGCCGGTGGGCTATACCGAGGCGGCGCTGGCGGCACTGGGCGCGGGCTGCGACCTGGTGCTGCTGTGCAACCAGAGCCTGGAGCAGGGCGGCCGCGCGATCGACGAGCTGCTCGACGGCCTGGCCGACGCGCAGGCGAAGGGCGCGTGGACGCCCGCGATCGACAGCGAGGCCCGCCGCGCGGCGCTGGTGCCGCAGTCGGCGCCGCTGACCTGGGATGAGCTGATGCTGGCGCCGCGTTACCTGGAGGCGCTGGCGCGCCTGCCTTGAGGACGGCGCGACGCGCCGTTCAGCGGCAGTCGGCGGAACGGAGGGTCATCATCGCGCCGGGCTCCTTGCGCAGGACGGCCGTGCACTGGACGTGGCCGGCGAGCGGCCGTGTCAGCACGAGCCGGGTGCCGACGTAGCTGCAGATCGCGAGCGGTCGATCGAGCGCGGTGACGTTCCAGACCAGCGTTTCGGTGGCGCCGCCCTTCGCATCGCGCTGGGTCTTCACGTCGTCGTAGATCGCGCCCTGATGCTCCTCGATGGCTCCTTGGCTGATCTGGAAACCGCTGAGGGCGTGCCTGACCTGGGGCGCCTCGCGCGCGACGGCGAAGCCGTCCGGCACCTCCGAGGCCTCCTGCCTGGTGGCGGCCCATTCGGCAGGGCAACTGAAGGGCTGAGGCGATGCCCAGACCTGATGGCCGGTCAAGGCAAGGCACAGGGCGACGGCGGGCTTGAGCAGGGACATGTCACCATTGGACCGCCGCGCGAGGCGATCGACCGCTGTCGAAGGTCATCGCTCCGCGGACCGGATGCAACGACACAACATTCCGACACATGCGTGATTCTGCGATGGATGGCCGGTTGCCGCTCTACCAGCATGCCGATCCCGACGCGGCGCTGCCCGCGCTCGGGATGACAGCACCGTTCCGCGCGGTGATCGTGGCTGAAGTTTCTGTCACCACCAGTCAACAGAATCGCATCAGTGACTGGCTCGTTGCTCAAGGCTGCCTCTACGCAATGGCATGGGGCGTGAACGCGAGCAGTTGGGACGATGCGATCGACTGGGCCGCCATCGCCAGGACCGATCTCGTGCAGGTGTCGGAAGGTCCTCTCATCCTGACGAGCTGGCATGACGATGAGACGCTGAGCGAGGTTTTCGACTTTGCGATTCGGTGCGCCAGTCATCCCGCTGAGCCGCTGGACGAACTGATCGTTGTTCATGTGGCCCACGCCCCGGATCCCGAGCGTATCCAGGCCGTCTATCGATCCGTACTTCCTTCCGATCACAAGGAGCTTCCATGAAGAGAAACGATTTCCACCCCGACCTTGCCATCGCACGACGACTCGCTTTCGCGGCACTGGCGATCTTTGCCGCCTCGTCCGCGCATGCGCTGGATTGCGCGAACGCCGTGAGCACGGTCGACATGAACGACTGCGCCAAGCAGGAACAGCAGCAGGTCGAGAAGCAGTTGAACGACGTCTATCGCCGCGTGCTGGCGGAAACGCCGGTCAAGGTCGGCAGCGTCAAGCCGGCGAAGCCCAAGGACAGTCTGGTCGCCGCACAGCGCCTGTGGGTCAAGTTCCGAGAGGCCGACTGCAAGGCGGTCCTCGACCTGTGGTCCGACGGATCGATCCGCAACGTGCAGTACCTCGCCTGCCTGCGCGATCACGCGCAGTTGCGTATCAAGCAGCTCGAGGCGTTCAAGACGCAGCCCTGACAGCGACGGGTCGCCGTCGCGGCGACATGCAGCGCTGCCCCGGGAACCGGGCGGGCGCGGTGTCATTCACTGCAGCTAGACTCGCCTGCAAATTCACCCACAACGATTCGACCAGGGAGCGGGCCAGCATGTCGCTGACCATGGAGGGCGTGCTGGCGCTGGCGCCGGACGAGGCATCGGCGAAGGCCGCGCGAGGACTGACCTCGCCGGCCAAATGGCCGTTGCTCGGTGCCGATGACGCCGCCGTCTGGGGCGAGTGCCAGGGCAGCGGTTCCAAGCCGTATCAGACGCAGGTCGACCTCAACGGCCCCGCCTTCCGCTGCTCCTGTCCGAGTCGCAAGTTCCCGTGCAAGCACGGGCTGGCGCTGCTGATGCTCAGGGCGCAGGACGCCTCCCGCTTCACCGCCAGCGAGCCGCCCCCTGGGTCGCCGAATGGATCGCCTCGCGCGGCGATCGGGCGCAGAAGAAGGGGGAGCGCGACCAGAAGGCCGTCGAGCGCGCGACCGAGCGTGCCGCGCAGATCGCCGACGGTGTCGATCCCGCGCAGGCCGCGTCGGCGCTCGCCGATCCCGACAATGCGATCAAGCGTGAGTCGCAGCGGTGGCGTCGCATCGAGGACGCCGCCGCCGAACTGCAACGTTGGCTTGGCGACCAGATCGGCCGTGGCCTCGGCGCGCTCGACGACGCCGCGATCCGTGGCTGGCGGACGATGGCGGCGCGGATGGTGGATGCCCAGGCGCCGGGCCTCGGTCAGCGCATCGCCGCCGCCGCGGACGGCTGGCGCGTCGGCACCGACTGGCCGGAACGCACGCTCGCCCGGCTGGGTCTGTTGCAGCTCGCCTGCGAGGGCCTTGCCCGTCGCGAGACGCTGCCGGCGCCCGTTCAAGCCGATCTGCGCACCGTCTGCGGCTGGCCGCTCGACCAGGCCGAGGTGCTCGCCACCGGGGAGCGCGTCACCGATCGCTGGGCGGTGCTCGGCGTGATCGTCGAGGAGCGCGAGGGGCGTCTCAACGAACGCCGCGTCTGGCTGCATGGCGCGCGCTCGGGCCGGCGGGCGTGGCTCCTCGATCACACGCACGGCGGTCGCGGCTTCGAAGGCCTGTGGTTGCCCGGCATCGCCGCCGACCTGACGCTCGCGTTCTATCCCGGCAATGCGCCCTTGCGCGCGCTGGCTGTCGATGCCGCGCCGCTGCTCACGCCCGAATCCGAATCCGAATCCGGATCCGGTCCCGGATCCGAACCGAGATCAGTGTCCGAACCGGAGGGTGCGTCCGGGATTGCGCCTGTCGTCGGTTCCGACGCCTGGTCGGACGAATGGCAACGCGTCGCTGAACGCGTGGCCGCCCATCCCTTTGCATTGCTGCATCCCGTCGTGCTCGCCAACGCGACGCCGGTCGCCTCGGAAGCCGGCCCGCATCTGACCGCCGACGGCCGTGCCGTGCCGCTGCGGGTCGGCGATGCCGACTGGTGGTCGCTGATGGCGGTCGCCGGCGGGCATCCGCTCGCCGTGATGGGCGAATGGGACGGCCGCGCGCTGCGCCCGTTGACCGCGTGGCGGTCGGGGACGACAGCGCCCGCCTGGGCGAGGAGCGCCGCATGAGCGCGTGGACGCCGCTGCTGCCCGTCGCGATGGTGGGTACGGATCGACAGCCGGGGCCCTGCCCCGAATGGCCCGGCGACATCGGCGCGCTGGTGGCGCGCGCCACACAGGCCGCCGATGTCGCGGACAGTCCCGCGGGGCAGGTCTTGCGCGCGATGGCGGTGATCGCGACGTGCGAAGCCGCGGGCACGCAGGATCGCGCCTGGTCGGCTTCGCCGCTGCAAGCCGCCGCGGACGACCGACTGCCTGTCGTTCCCGAACGTCTGGACGGTGTCGCCGGCTCGGGTTCGCTGCGGGCGCTGCTCCGCTGGGCCCTCACGGACGCGCCCGGGCGTCTGCAGCAGCAGGTCTTCGCGGATCTGGCCGCGGCGGGCCTGCGACTGCCGGAGATGCTGCTGCCGCTGGCGCTCGATGTCGGACGACGTGCCGTCGCACTGCGCGGCCCGTTGCTGCCGGTGCTCGGCGAACGCGGGCTGTGGCTGGCCCGGCAGCGCGAGGACTGGCACTACGCCGCCGGCGCGGGCGGTGAGGCGCCCGGCGAGACGCAGTGGACCGACGGCACGCTGGAGCAGCGTCGCGCCTTCCTCGCCCGCGAGCGCGCGACCGACGCGGCGGCCGGCCGGCGCCGTTTCGAATCGGCGATGACGGAACTCGCCGCGAAGGAGCGTGCCGATCTGGCGGCGCAACTCGCGGTCCGACTCGGCATGGACGATGAGCCCTTGCTCGACCGTCTGCGCGCGGACCGCAGCCGTGAAGTGCGCGACGTCGCGCTCGACCTGCTGCTGCGCCTGCCGGATGCCGCGCATCCGCGTCGCGCGATCGAACGGATCGCGCCTTTGCTGAGGCCGGAGCGCCAGTTGCTGCGCCAGCAGTGGGCCATCGACGCGCCGGAGGCCGCGGCGCCGGACTGGGCGGCGGATCAGGTCGTCGCCGCCCGCCCGACGAGCGAGAAGCTCGGCGAACGCGCGTGGTGGCTCCATCAGCTGGTGCGCCAGGTCCCGCTGGACTGGTGGACCACGACGACCGCGATGACGCCCGCAGAACTCCTCGGCTGGGCCGCCAGGACCGATTGGGCCGACGCGCTGAAGCGCGGCTGGTTCGATGCCCTCGCCGCGACGCGCGACGTCGCGTGGTGCGAAGCTTTCCTCGACGCCTCCCAGATCACCGGTGCCGGCAGCGACCCGGCGCAGGCGCAAGCGCAGGTGAACGTCCCGCTGCAGATGCACCAGGCCGCGCAGGCGCTCAACTGGCTGCCGCAAGCCCGGCGCGAGCGGCACTGGCTGCGACATCTGCAGCAGGGGGCCTTGCCCCTGTCGGCGCTGATCGCGGCGGCGAGTGGCGGCGAGACGCTCGGCGCGGCGCTCTCGACGGCGCTGACCGACCAACTGCTGACCCGTGCCCGGGCCGGCACGCTGAAGGACGACTACGCCGTGCGGGCGATGCTGGCCGACTTCGGCGCG
Organism: Roseateles chitinivorans; assembly: GCF_050632145.1. GTDB lineage: Bacteria > Pseudomonadota > Gammaproteobacteria > Burkholderiales > Burkholderiaceae_C > Roseateles > Roseateles chitinivorans_B. Next base: position 410,696 of record NZ_CP192577.1, on the reverse strand, counting down.
GTCGTGCACGCCGACAGCCTGCCGGCGTATGCGTCGCTGGCCGACATCCGCGCCGCCGACGAGACCGCCGCCCATGCGGAGCAGCTGCAGGCCGTCGCGCAGACGGCCGCGTTGCGCCGCGCCCTGCTCGCACTCCGGCACGCTCCGGGGCAAGCCCTCCCACCCGATCCGATCCCGAGGACCTCATGACGACTTCCACCGAGACCGCCAACGCCTCGCACGTGCTGCGCCGCCACGCGGAGCACCAGTTCGCCGAGGAGCTCGCCGAGCTGAAGCGCCAGGACACGCGGACGCGCCCGGGGAACTGGGCGATGTCGCCCTGGGCCGTGTTGCGCTACCTGATGGGCGGGACGCTGGAGAACGGCTTCGAGGTCAGCGCCAAATACATCGGCGACGAGCGGCTGATGGAGATCGCCGTCGCCACGCTCGCGACCGACCGCGCGCTGCTGCTGTACGGCGTGCCGGGCACGGCGAAGTCGTGGGTGTCGGAACACCTGGCGGCGGCGGTGAGCGGCGATTCGACGCTGCTGATCCAGGGCACCGCCGGCACCGGCGAGGAACAGCTGCGCTACGGCTGGAACTATGCGCAGCTGCTGGCCAACGGGCCGAGCGAGGCGGCGCTGGTGCCCAGTCCGATGATGAAGGCGATGCGCGACGGCAAGATCGCGCGGATCGAGGAACTGACGCGCATCCCGGCCGACGTGCAGGACTGCCTGATCACCGTGCTGTCGGAGAAGACGCTGCCGGTGCCGGAACTCGGTTCGGAGGTGCAGGCCACGCGCGGCTTCAGCGTGATCGCCACGGCCAACAACCGCGACAAGGGCGTCAACGAACTGTCCGCCGCGCTGAAGCGCCGCTTCAACACCGTGGTGCTGCCGGTGCCGGCGAGCGAGGACGCCGAGGTGTCCATCGTCGTCAAGCGCGTGGCCGAGCTGGGCGTCGCGCTGCAGCTGCCGGCCGAGCCGCCGGCGCTCAAGGAGGTGCGGCGCATCGTGCAGATCTTCCGCGAGCTGCGCAACGGCCGCACCGAGGACGGCAAGACGCAGCTGAAGTCGCCCAGCGGCACGCTGTCGACGGCGGAGGCGATCTCGGTGATCAACAGCGGCATGGCGCTGGCCGGCCACTTCGACGATGGGGTGCTGCGTCCGCGCGACGTGGCGTCGGGCCTGCTCGGCGCGATCGTCAAGGATCCGGTGCAGGACCAGGTCGTCTGGAACGAATACCTCGAGACGGTCGTCAAGGAACGCACCGACTGGAAGGACCTGTACCGCGCCTGCCGCGAGCAGTCCTGAACCCTCGGATCCATCGGCCATCCAACGCCTCCACGAGCCTTCCACAGCGGTCATGAGCGATCCGGTCCACTACTTCGGCGTGCGCCACCACGGCCCGGGCTGCGCGCGCAGCCTGCTCGCCGCGTTCGAGGCGCTGAAGCCCGACTGCGTGCTGATCGAGGGTCCGCCCGAGGCGGACGGCCTCGTCGCCGCCGTGCTCGACCCCGCGATGACGCCGCCGGTGGCGTTGCTGACGCATGGCGTCGAGGAATCGGGCCGCGCGGTCTATCACCCGTTCGCGAGCTTCTCGCCGGAGTGGCAGGCCTTGCGCTGGGCCGGGCTGGCCGGCGTGCCGGTGCGGTTCATCGATCTGCCGGTCGGCGTGTCGCTCGCGCTGGAGAAGGCAAGGGAGGAGGCGGCCGGACAGGCGGCGGAGTCCCCGCCCGCAGGCGCTGAAACCTCGGAGCCTGGCTCGGCGGAGACATCCGATGCCGAGCCTGCCGATGAACGCTCGACGCGCCGCGGCGATCCGTTGGACTGGTTCGCCCGCGCGGCGGGTTACGCCGACGGCGAGGCCTGGTGGAACCACATGGTCGAGGAGCGGGGCGACGGCGAGGACCTGTTCGCCGCCATCTCCGAGGCGATGACCACGCTGCGCGCCGAGTCCGGCGAGGACGAGACCCTCGATCCCCGGACGCCTCACGCCCACCGCGAGGTGCTGCGCGAGGCCCACATGCGCCAGTGCATCCGCGCGGCGCGCAAGGAGGGCTTCGAGCGCATCGCGGTCGTCTGCGGCGCATGGCACCTGGGCGGGCTGCGGGCCGACGTCACCGCCAAGGCGGACCAGGCGCTGCTCAAGGGCGTCCCCAAGCTCAAGGTCACGAGCACCTGGGTGCCGTGGACCTACCGTCACCTCGCCCGCGAGAGCGGCTACGGCGCGGGCATCCACTCGCCCGGCTGGTACGAGCACCTGTGGCTGAGCGGCCAGGACGGCGAGCGCCGTCCCCGCGCGATCGGCTGGCTGGCGCGCGTGGCGCGGCTGATGCGCGAGCGCGACCTCGACTGCTCCTCCGCCCACCTGATCGAGGCAGCCCGGCTCGCCGACACGCTGGCCGCGCTGCGTCAGCGGCCCGCACCGGGCCTGGACGAACTGCACGAGGCCACGCGCACGGTCATGACGCTGGGTGACGAGGCGGTGCTCGGCTTCATCCGGGACGAACTGGTCATCGGCGATCGTCTGGGCGGCGTGCCGGCCGACGTGCCCACGGTGCCGCTGCAGCGCAACCTGGAACAGCTGCAGAAGTCGCTGCGCATGAAGCCCGAGGCGACGCAGAAGACGCTGGACCTCGACCTGCGGCAGCCCAACGACCTGGCGCGCAGCCATCTGCTGCACCGGCTGCGGCTGATCGATCTGCCCTGGGGCGAGATCGCGCGCACGGGCAAGTCCTCGCGCGGGACCTTCCACGAGATCTGGACGCTGCAGTGGCAGCCGGAGTTCGCGCTGCGCGTGATCGAGGCGAGTCGCTGGGGACCGTCCGTCGCGCAGGCCGCAACGAGCGCGGTCGCCGAGCGATGCGGACAGTCGGCGAACCTGGCGGCGTTGGCGGAGCTCGTCGACCGCGTGCTGCTCGCCGACCTGCCGGAGGCGGTGACGATCGCGTCGGGCGCGCTGCAGGACCATGCGGCGGTCACCGGTGACGCCGACCAGCTGCTGGGGGCGTTGCCGCCGCTGGCCAACGTCTTCCGCTACGGCAACGTGCGGCAGACCGACGCGGCGATGGTGGGCCACGTCTTCGACGGTCTCGTGACGCGCGCGGCGATCAGCCTGCCGCTGGTGGGCGATTCGCTGGACGAGGCCGCGGCGGAACAGGTGCGCGATCGGCTGCTCGGCGCGCAGGCGGCGGTGCGGCTGCGCGATCCGGGCCGCCGGTCCGACCCCTCGACGCAATGGCGTGCCGCGATCGCGCAGCTGGCGGCGCGCGAGGGCGCGCACGCGTTGCTGCGGGGCCTCTGCACGCGGCTGCTGCTGGATGACGGCCTGATCACGGCCGACGACGCGGGCACGGCGATGTCGCTGCAGCTCTCGCGCGCGGCCGAGCCGGGCAAGGCGGCCGCGTGGCTGGACGGCTTCCTGAACCGCAATGCCGTCGTGCTCTTGCATCACGACGGCGTCTGGCCGCTCGTGGACGCCTGGCTGGGCGGACTCGACGACGAACATTTCATCCGCGTGCTGCCGCTGGTGCGACGCACCTTCGCGCACTTCGACGCGGGCGAGCGACGCGACCTCGGTCAACGCGCGGCGCGCAAGGGCAGCGGTGCCGGCGCCGTGACGGCCGCGGCGGACTGGGATGACGCACACGCGGTGCTTCCGTTGCCGCTGCTGCGACTGATGCTGGGAGTGACGGCATGAGCGCGCCTGACGACTTGACGGATCCGACGGCGGATCCCGGTGCTGATGTCGGCGCGATCGCGGCGGCGACTGTGGCTGACCCCGCGATGACCGACGCGGATCGCCTGCGCCGCTGGCGCCTGGTGCTCGGCGGCGAGGCCGAGGACAGCTGCGGCGGCCTGCGCGGCGACGCGGTGGAGATGGACCAGGCCTTGAGCGCGCTGTACGGCGATGGCGCCGGTTTGAGCGACGACCGCCGAGGCGGCCGCGGCAACTCGGCGCCACGCGTGGCGCGCTGGCTCGGCGACATCCGCAAGTACTTCCCGAGTTCCGTCGTGCAGGTGATGCAGAAGGACGCGCTGGAGCGTCTGAACCTGCGCGACATGCTGCTGCAGCCCGAGATGCTGCAAGGCGTCCAGCCGGACGTGCATCTGGTCGCCAATCTCATGGCCTTGTCGCGGGTGATCCCGGCTGGGACGAAGGACACGGCGCGTCGGGTCGTGCGCCAGGTCGTCGACGAGTTGATGAAGCGGCTCGAGGAACCGATGCGCGCGGCCGTGACCGGCGCGCTGGACCGCAGCCAACGCAACCGTCGTCCGCGGCTGGCGGAGATCGATTGGCACCGGACGATCCGCGCCAACCTGCGCCACTGGCAGCCGGAACTGCGCACCGTGGTGCCGGAGACGCTGCATGGCTACGGCCGCAAGGCGCGGCGGCCGCAGCGCGAGGTGGTGCTCTGCATCGACCAGAGCGGATCGATGGCGAATTCGGTCGTGTACTCGAGCATCTTCGGCGCGGTGCTGGCGTCGCTGCCGGCGGTGAGTACGAAGCTGGTCGTGTTCGACACGGCGGTGGTCGACATGACCGAGCAGCTCGACGATCCCGTCGATCTGCTGTTCGGCGTCCAACTGGGCGGCGGCACCGACATCAACGGCGCGGTGGCCTATTGCCAGTCGCTGATCCGCGAGCCGCGCAACACGATCTTCGTGCTGATCTCCGATCTGTACGAGGGCGGCGTCGAACCGCAACTGCTGCGGCGCGCGGCGTCCCTGGTCGAGAGCGGCGTGCAGTGCGTGGCCTTGCTGGCGCTGAGCGACGAGGGCGCGCCGGCCTACGACCGCGCGCTCGCGGCCAAGCTGGCGGCGCTGGGTGTGCCGTCGTTCGCCTGCACACCCGACGCCTTCCCGGGCCTGATGGCCGCGGCGATCCGGCGCGACGACATCGGCGCGTGGGCGGCGGGGCAGGGGATCGTGACGGCGGCGAAGGGCGTTTGAGGCGGGGTCGCCGCGCGGTCCGGGCAAGGCGGACGGTTCGGCCCCAACGGCCCCAACGGCCTCAACGGCCGCTCGCGCCCTGCGCCATCTTCGCGAAGTACGCCGACTTGCCCGTCTTGTTGAGCTGGTACCAGGCCTCGAGCGTCTCGGGCTCGTAGATGTCGAGCGTGTCGAAGATCGCTCGCGCGAAGTCCAGCGCCGACATGCCGCCCGCGGTCAGCAGGCCGCGGTCGATCACTACGGGCTCGTCGACGTATCGGTCGCTGCCCGCGTACTCGGCCACGCCCTTCAGGTAGGACAACGCGTTGCTCGTGTGCTGCCGGTCGTCGAGCACGCCGAGTCGCGCCAGACCCGCCGTCGCGCCGCAAATCGCGGCGACGCGCTTGCCGGCGTCGAGGAACTCCCTGGCCTTCTTCGCGGCTTCCATGTGTTCGCCCTTGTCCCAGCCGGCGCCGCCGGGAAGGATCAGCAGTTCGCTGTCGTCGGGGAACAGCGTCGACAGGCGGATGTCGGGCATCACCGACAGGCCGCCCATCGAGCGCGCCAGGTTGGCGCCGGCGGCGGCGACGGTCTTCACCTGCCAGTCGCCGGGCGTCTTCTGGAATTCGGGCGTGTTGATGCCCGCGACCGCGTAGGCGGCCTCCCAGTCGGCGAAGCCTTCGAAGAGGTAGAGGTGGACGGTGCGGGTGGGGGTATTCATGCCGGGATGGCGGCAAGGTGCGTGCCTGCCGGGCGCGCCGTCGTGGTGTTCAGAGGGCGATCTTCTTCACCATGAAGAACTTCGAGCCCGCCGCGCCGTGGCCAGGGATCTCCAGCTGGACCGCATAGCCGAGCCGCTCGTAGAACGGGCGGGCCTGGAAGCTGAAGGTGCTGAGGTAGAAGGTGTCGCAGCCGCGCTCGATCGCGCGCTGCTCGAAAGCGCGGACGACGGCACTGCCGACCCCGACGTGGCGGTGGGCGGCGTCGACCCAGAGCTGCTTGAGCTCGCAGCAGCGTCCGAGCGTGCGGCCGACCGCGCCTCCGATGACACGGCCGCCGGCGTCGTGCGCCGCGCTCGACAGCCCGCGCTGCCCGTCGAAGGCGCCGTGATCGCCGACAGCCTCGTTGTGCTGGTCGAGACCGGCGTCGACCAGCGCGGCCAGACCCGGCTTGGGGCCGTCGAAGGCGGCGGTGGTGAAGGTGCTCATGGGGTCAGCGCCTTGGCCAGCCGGACCATCATCGTCTGCGTCAGTTGATTGGGACCGCGTTCGGCTTCAGCGTAGCCGTTGCGGGCGTACAGCGCGATGAGCGGTCGGTTGGTCTCCGACGTCCAGGTGCAGGAAATCGGCACCTGCCGCTCGCGGAACCAGTCCTCCGCGCGTGCCAGGAGACGTTGCGCGACGCCGAGCCGGCGTGCCTCCGGCGCGACGTAGGTCGTCGAGATCAGACCGAACGGCGCGGCGCCATCGGACTCGACGCGGTAGATCGTGTGTCCGACGATGCCGCCCGTCGCATCCTCGGCGACGACGACTTCCGCGGCCCGGCCGTCCAGGTGCCAGCACACGCGGTCGCGCAGCCAGTCCATCGAATACATGGTCCCGCCGGCGGCCTCGCCCTCGACCTCGATCAAGGTCTCGCGCATGCGCTCGGCCACCAGGTGGATGGCGGAAGTGTCGGCGAGGGAGAGTGGGCGAAGCTGCATGGCTGATGGGCGTCAGGGGATCAGCCATGTTAGGCGCTCGGCGCTTGATGGACACTGTTGCCATGCCTGCATTCCCGCCACTGGACGCACCACCGCTGCGCCTCGAACCCGTCTCCGTCGAACATGCCGATGAGATGCATGCGGTGCTCGCCGATCCGTCGATCTACGAGTTCCTCGATGAGGAAGGGCCCCCCACGCTCGAATGGCTGCGCGAGGCCTATGCGCGCCGTGCGAAGGGCCAGTCGCCCGACGGCGGTGAGCAGTGGTTCAACTGGATGATCCGTCGGGAGGACGGTCGGTTGATCGGCTATGCGCAGGCGACGGTCGAGTCGCCGGATACCTGCTGGATCGCCTACGTGCTCGCGCCCGAAGGGCGAGGGCAGGGCCATGCGACGCGGGCGGTGGCCGCGATGATCGACTACCTCCGCAGCGCTCACGGCGTTCGACGATGGCTGGCATCGGTGGACGCCGGCAACGCGCGCTCGATCGCCTTGCTGGCGCGGCTCGGTTTCACCGGTGCCGATGCCGACCTCTCCCGGAGCTTTGAGATCGATGCGTCCGACCGGCTCTTCGTGAGGCTGCCGGCCTCAACGTAGCCGCGTCAACATCGCCGCCAACGCCGGCTGCGACAGCTCGCCGGTCCGCTTCCCGACGAGTCGCCCCGAGGCGTCGAAGAGCAGCGTGGTGGGATACCCCGCCTGCTTGAACACCGCGCTGGCCTGGCGGCGTTCATCGATGGCGACGTTGCCCAGCGTCAGGCGCTGCTGTCCGAGCCACTTCGCGACATGGGCGGCATCCTCGCCCTGGTTGATGAAGACGAAGTGCACATCCGTCTGGTCGTGCTGCGCCTGCTCGAGCATCGGCATCTCTCGGATGCATGGCCCGCACCAGGTCGCCCACAGGTTGATCAGCACCGGCTTGCCGCGCAGCGCGGCGAGATCGATGGGCTCGCCGTTCAACTGCTCGAAGCGCAATGCCGGCAGCGGTTCGGCCGCGGGCCGCATGACGAGCTGGATCTGCCCCGCGATCACGATCGCGGTGCCCAGCGCGAGTGGCACTGTCGCCGAGAGGCGCATTGCCGGCGAGTTCCTCAGCTGGAAGGTCGCGTACATCCACATCGCGATGATGCCGACCTCGGGCGACCAGCCGCCGTCACGAAGGTTGAGGACGCTGAGCGGGTGCTCCGCATAGAGCTCCTTGTACTGGTAGAGGAAACCGAGCCGCGCGAACACGAGCGCGATCCAGAGACTGCGCCACAGCAGCGGGCCCGCGTCCGGCTTGTGCCGGCGCGTGAGCAGCGCGGCGACGGCGAGCGACGCGGCGATCGCGACGCAGAGATGCAGGAAGGCCCACGGCAGCACCAGGGGGCCGAGGGCGACGGCCTCGTTCATCGCGGCTGGGCGGGGAGGCGGTCGCGGGCAGGGACGGACGTGTGGACGGTCATCGCCGCCTGATCAGGTCGCGAAGATCCCGTCCGTGGAGGCGAAGCCCTTGACCTCGATCGGATTGCCCGACGGGTCGAGGAAGAACATCGTCGCCTGCTCGCCGGGCTGGCCGGCGAAGCGGATGCTGGGCTTGAGCACGAAGTCGGTGCCGCGCGACTCCAGCCGGTCGGCGAGCGCGCGCCAGTCCGGCATCGCCAGGATCACGCCGAGGTGCGGCATCGGCACCAGGTGGTCGCCGACCTTGCCGGTGTTGCCGGTCTTGAACGGCTCGCCGAGGTGCAGCGAGATCTGGTGGCCGAAGAAGTCGAAGTCGACCCAGGTGTCGGTGCTGCGGCCCTCCTCGCAGCCGAGCACGCCGCCGTAGAAGGCGCGGGCGTCGTCCAGGTCTCGCACGTGATAGGCCAGGTGGAACACGGATCGCATGGGGACTCCCGGGCAGGGGTGATCGATCGGACGATCCTAGCCCTGAAGCCGTCGCCGCTAACATCGGTGTTCTCTGTGTCGTGCGCTAGGGAGATCGCGGTGGATGTGACCAGCTGGTTGGGCTTTGTCAGTGTGGCGCTGTTCGTCACGTTCACGCCGGGACCCGGCGTGCTGATGGCGATCTCGAATTCGCTCAGTGTCGGACCGCGACGGGCGATGGTGGGCTCGCTGGGCAACGCGACGGGCCTGCTGGCCGTGTCCGCGGCGACGGCGGTCGGCCTGGGCGTGCTGCTGAGCACCTCATCGATGGCCTTCCTCGTCGTGAAGCTGCTCGGCGCCTGCTACCTGATCTGGTTGGGCATCAAGCAGTGGCGCCAGGGCGCGCGGATGTCCATGGCCTCCGGCGACACCGCCGCAGCGGAAGCGGCGGGGCTGACGCGCCGGGCCCTGTTCTCGCGCGGCGTGATGGTCGCGCTCACGAACCCGAAGGCGATCCTGTTTTTCTCCGCGCTGTTCCCGCAGTTCATGAACCACCCGGAGTCGGCGATGCGCGACTTCGTCGTGCTGACGCTGACCTTCTCGTCCTGCGCGGTCCTGGCGCATGCGTTCTACGTGCTGCTGGCGCGGGCACTGCGGCGCGGGCTGGCCTCGCCGACGCGCGTGAAGCTGATGAACCGGACCTTCGGCGCGTGCTTCGTCGCGCTGGGTGTCAGCCTGCTGGGCTGGCGCGGCCGCACGCAATGAGGCCCGGCGCCGCTGCGAGCCCCCGAAAGATCGGCGTCCTTGCTTCCGGCAGGCGCGGGCCGGCCTGCTAATGTCGACGTGATGGCCGGCATCCCGGCGTGGAGGAAAGCGTGTTCTCTCATCTGTTCGTCGGCATCACCGACTTCGATCGTGCGCTGGCGTTCTACACGCCGGTGATGGCGGCGCTGAAGCAGCCGCACCGGTTCACCGATCCGACGTCTCAGCGCGCCGGTTGGCAGTCCGCCCAGACCGTGCGACCGCTGTTCCTGATCGGTCGGCCGCTCGAGGGCGAGGCCTGCTTCGGCAACGGACAGATGACCGCCTTCATGGCGGCATCGCGCGCGATGGTCGACGAGGTCCATGCCGCTGCGATCGCCCACGGCGGCACCTGTGAAGGCGAACCCGGCCCGCGACCGCATTACCACCCGAACTACTACGGCGCCTACTTCCGCGATCCGGACGGGAACAAGCTGTGCGTGGTGTGCCATGACGCGGTGCCGTCGCCGACGGAGGGCGCGTGAGGGCCTCCGGCGATCCGTCGTTCCAGCGACTCGTCGCCCGAGGCGCGATGGCAGGCCTCGCCGCGTTGTTGTCCCTGTCGGCCTCCGCGGCGCCCGCGGCGCTCCCGGCGGAGGTGACGGCGCTCGTCGAACGACACGGGACCTGCACGCATTGGCTCGGCGAGCCGGGGGAAGGCGACGCGGAGCGTCGGCGGGACATCGAGTGGGGCATGTGTCAGAGCTGCCCCGGCACCGACGCGCGCCTGGCCGCGTTGAAGAGGAAGTACCGCGGCAATCCCGCCGTGATGACCGTGCTTCAGCCGCTGGACCCGCACGTGGAGCCGATGGGCAAGGACGAGGCGACACGCTTCTGCGCGACGACGCGCAAGCCGGCGTGGGCGGAGTAGCGATCCCGGCCCCTGCCGCGCATGCAGGAAGTGACTTTCAGCCGACCCGCCGACGTCGGAATCGGTGTGCCGCTCGCTAGCATCTCCGCATTGCCATTCCCGCACCGCGAGCCATGCCCCAGTTCTCCGTGATGACCTGCGCCGAGGCGGCCGAACGATTCGGTCTGTCCTCGTCGTCGATGAACTACCTGCGCGATCTGTCGAACCATCACGTGCTCGTCCACGAGGGCGACTGGCACCTCGACGGCTCGCTGGTCCTCGACTGGCCGGGCTGGGGCGACGCGGCGTGGCCGGCGGGCTTCGGCATTCCCGAAAACGCGCAGGGGTTCGACATCGCCGGCATTGCCGTGATCGGCGACCTGCGGCTCGGCGGCTCGGTGCTCAACATCAACAAGGAAGGCGGGCCGTTCCTGGTCGTGACCGGCCACCTGACCGCGCGTGCGATCGCCAGCGGCGGCGCGACCATCACGGCCCATGGCGACGCCGACATCGCCGAGGCGGTCGTCAGCTGCTACAACCACGGCGAGCTGTGGCTCAAGGGCCGCGTCCGCACGACCCTGTGGCTCCAGGACGAGCACATGATGAGCGCCGGCAGGCTCGAGGCCCTGGTGCGCTTCGATGCCCGGCAGGACCTCGACTCGGAAGACTACGAGGAAGTGTTCCGGACGATGCCGGACGGCAGGGAGCAGTACTTCGAGGTGCAGAACGTGCCCGAGTCGCTCCGTGAGCTCGTGGTGCCGGAGGTGCTCGTCTACCAGGATCTGTGGGAACGGGTCTGCGCGGATCAGCCGATCCTGACGGACGAGGCGATCGCGCGCCGGCCCGCCTGACGGACACGGCGGTGATGCCGCGGGGCCGTCCCGTCGACGACCTCCGCCCATGCCTGCGCGGCGTCCTCACTCGTCCGCGGTGAGCCGCACCAGCAACGCGCCGACGCTCGCCACCGTCGCCAGGGCCGTCACGCCGACCCATCCCCAGTGGGTCAGCAGCACGCTGCCCAGCGCGGCGCCGGTCGCCATGCCGATGAACATCCCCGTGAACAGCAGCGCGTTGAGGCGGCTGCGCGCGGCCGGATCGAGGCTGTAGACGATCGTCTGGTGCGCGACCAGCGCGGCTTGCACGCCGAAGTCGAACACGATGGCGAGCACGACCAGCACGACGATGGCCGCGCCGCGATCCAGCCACGCCGTCACCGACATCACCGCGAAGGACAGCGCCACCAGCAGCGAGCCCAGCTTCGTGACCACGCCGGGACCGCGCCGGTCGGCGAAACGGCCCGCCAGCGGCGCGGCCAGCGCTCCCGCCGCGCCCGCCAGGCCGAACGCGCCGGAGACCGCGCTGCCCAGGCCGAAACGCTCGTGCAGCATCACGGCCAGCGTCGACCAGAACGCGCTGAAGGCCACCGCCAACAACGCCTGGGCGATCGCGGCGCGGCGCAGGGTCGGGAGCGTCCGCCACAGCCCGCCGAGCGAGCGCAGCAGCGCGCCATACGTGGTGCGCATCGCCGGCGGCGAGGACGGCAGCCAGCGCCAGCTGGCCAGTCCCGTGACCGTCAGCGCCAGCGCCGCCAGTCCGTAGACCCAGCGCCAGCCGAATGCCTGCGCGATCACGCCGCTCATCACGCGCGACAGCAGGATGCCGAGCAGCAATCCCGTCATCACCTGGCCGACGATGCGACCGCGATGCGCCATGGGGCTAAGGGTTGCGGCCATCGGCACGACGTCCTGCGCCAGCGTGGCCGTCAGGCCCAGCACCGCGCTGGCCACGAGGAAGGGCGCGAAGCCCGGCGCGAACGCACACAGCAGCAGCGTGGCGATCAACAGCACGAACTTGGTGAGGATGACCTTGCGGCGATCGAAGCGGTCGCCCAGCGGCGTCAGCAACAGGATGCCGGCGGCGTAGCCGAAGCTGCGTCAGCATCGGTACCGCGCCGATGCCGGCGGTCGAGGCGTGCAGGTCCTCGGCCAGCGGCGCCAGGATCGGCTGGCTGTAATACAGCGACGCGGCGCCGAGGCCGGCGGACGCCGCCAGCAGCACGATCAGCGATGCGGACGGGGTGGCAGGGTCGCGTGGCACGGCGGCGGCGGTCGAAGGCATGGGAAGGCTGGACATGGCAACTCCCGGAGGATGATTCAAGAGGGCGTGAAGAAGAAGTGCGGAAGGTCGGGTGAGGACCGGATGCCCTGCATTCTTCGTATTCAGGGGCAGCGCGGGAACCGGGCCGGCTCGCACAGCGCCCATACGCACGGCGTATAAAGCGAGCCATGAACGACGCCAACCGGGACAGCGGCCAGGACCGCCTCGCACTGCTGCAGACCTTCCTCCGCGTGGCGGAGGCGGGCAGCTTCTCCGCCGCCGCGCTGCAGCTCGCGACCACGCAACCGACCGTCAGCCGGCGCGTGCAGATGCTGGAGTCGCTGCTCGGCGCACGCCTGGTCGAGCGCTCGACGCGCGGACTCCGGTTGACGGAGGAGGGCGAGCGCTGCGCCGCGCAGGCCCAGGACCTGATCGACGGCTGGCAATCGCTGGCGGAGGAACTCGAGGGCGGCGAGGAGCTGTCCGGCACGCTGCGGCTGCGTGTCCCGCATGCCTTCGGACAAAGCCAGTTGATCGAGCCGCTCGCGGCCTTCCTCACCCGGCATCCGCGCGTGTCGGTGGAATGGATGCTGCAGGACCAGTTGCCGGACTTCAGCCGCGAGAACGTCGACTGCTCGCTGCTGGTCGGCGAGATCAGCCAGCCCAACCTGATCGCGACGCAGCTGGCCGAGATCCCCCGCGTGCTGGTCGCGACGCCGCAGCTCGCGAAGAAGCTGCCGAAGGGCCTGGGCAAGCGGCCGCCGGAGGAGATCGCGGCACTGCTCGGTGCGCAACCGTGGCTGGCATTGCTGGCGTTCTATCGCGATGGTGTGGACCTGCGCGCCGCGGACGGCGAAGAGCGCATGCACATCGCGTTCCGTCCGCGCCTGGGGACGGACAGCCTCTTCGCGCTGATCGAGTCGGCGCGTCGGGGATTGGGCCTCGCGCTGGTGTCGCAATGGGCCGTCTTCGACGACATGGCCGAAGGACGCCTCGTGCGCATCCTGCCCGAATGGTGCGCGACGGCCCTTCCGATTTCACTCGTCTATCCGTCGCGCCGACTCCAGCCCGCGCGTCTGCGCGCGTTCCAGCAGGTGATGCGCGAGGTCATTCCGACGATGCGGGGAATGCGTGAGGTGCGCCGCCGCGCCAGGACGTGATGCTCACTGAAGAATGAGGATCAGAACGGCTCATTGGTCCCGAATCACGACAAAGAACACCAGAACCAGTCAGTGCCAGGACTTGCCGCGACGCGTAGATTTCTGCCTTCGTATCCACTTTCCGAGAGTGAGGTGATGAATGGAAATCGAAGTGTTTCTGGCGTTGAAGAGCGCGGGCGTGCCTGATGCGGATGCCCGCCATGCCGCCACGGCCATCCGCAGTGGCGTCGCTGAGGAAGTCCGTGAGGCTCAGAAGGGGGTCGCCACCACGGCCGATATCAGGACCCTGGAGTCCAGCATCTCGGACCTCACGGTCGAGACCAAGTCCGATATCCGAGGGCTGGAGTCGAGCATCTCGGACCTCAAGGTCGAGACCAAGTCCGACATCCGGAGGCTCGAGTCGAGCATCTCGGACCTCACGGTCGAGACCAAGTCCGACATCCGGAGGCTGGAGTCGAGCATCTCCGATCTGAGGGCGGACTTTTTTCAGCGCCTGTCGGACATTCACAAGTCCACGGTGGTCGTGATGTGCAGCAGCGTCGGGCTGCTGGGCGTGCTGGTGACGGTATTGAAGTTCGTCGGTTGAGATGGGAGCGACGTCGATGGCCTGCCGAAGAAGAAAGACCGCCCTCGGGCGGTCTTCTTCATGGTGCCGTCAGGGCTCTTACCCAAAGGCGTGGCAGCGCCCGATTCAGCCCTTGGGCGCGGGCTTGGCCGGCGCGGCCGGCTTCTTCGCCGCCGGAGGCAGCGTCTTGCCGGTGCCGCTCATGGCCATCTCCATGTCCATGCGCATCTTGTTGCCCTGCGGCCCGGCCATGTCCACCCCCATGGTCATCGCCATCGTGTTGCGCAGCATCAACCGGTCCGCCATCCGCAGATCCATCCTGCCCTTGCCCGAGCCGGTCATCGCGCCTTCGAGAGGTCCCGAAGCCGGCGACGATGCGCCCGATGCCGGCTTGGCCGGCGCGGCGAAGCTCATGTCCATGCGCACCTCCACGGCGAAGGACGCGACACCCTTGCTGACCGACGTCAGCGTGTAGCGCCCCAGCAGCTTGCCGGCCTTCGCACCCGCCATCGGCACGTTCATCTCGATCGGCACCTCGATGGTCTCGCCGACCTTCAGCGTCTTGCCGTTGAACTTGCGCATCCAGTCGAAGCTCTGGTTGAAGACCTGTTCTTGCATCTCCTTGCTCAAGGCCTGCGCCTGCGCGGCATTGGGCAGTTGCAGATCGATCTTCTCGAACTGGTCGTCCTTCAGCCGCGCGGAGAAGCGCACTGGCCCCTGCGCGGGCATCGGGCGCGACTGCCCCGTCGCGTCGCGCATCTCGCTCTTGAGCGTCGCGACCTCGGCGTTCAAGGTGTACGAGCCGTCCGGCCCCTTGGCCGTCGTCGACAGGTCCTGGCGCATGCCGATCTTCATCGTGATCGGCATCGTGGCCTGCATCTGCGCCATCTGCGCGCGTTGCTGCTCGGTCGCTTCGGGCGGCAGCTCCATGGACATGTTCATCTTCATGTCCATCGTCATGTCCACCTGCTGCCGCGACGACGGCAGCGGCACCATGTTGAGCTTGACGCTGTCCTGCGCCATCGCGGCGGGCGCCGCCACCGCGGCCTGCACCGCCAGCGCGGCGACGAGTGAAAGGAATCGAGCCATGTGCGTGTCTCCCTGGTCTCTGTGTGAATCGATTGGAATCGGCGGGCGGAGCCTCGTCAGCCGCGGTAGTTGTCCTGCATCCGGTACCCGCGCGCATACAGCGCGAAGAGCAGCGCCGCCAGCAGCGCGAAGCCGGCGAAGAAGAACATCTGGAAGGCCGTGACGCTGGTCCCCGTGGACTGGATGTAGGCCGTCACCGCCGCGCCCTTGACGCTGGAATTGGCCAGCAGCACCCACAGGTTGCCGATCGTCACCGACAGGTTCCAGAAGCTCGTGATCACGCCCTTCATCGCCAGCGGCGCCTGACTGTAGGCGAACTCGAGGCCGGTCGCCGACACCAGCACCTCGCCCAGCGTCAGCAGCGCGTAGGGCAGGACCTGCCAGGTGATGTCGACCGCGTGGCCGCCGTCGATCCACAGCTGCAGGCCACCGACGACGATCCAGGCGATGCCGGCGAACGCGATGCCCGCGCCCATGCGGCGCAGCGCGGTGACCTTCAGGCCCATCTTCGACAGCAGCGGATACAGCACCAGGTTGTTGAACGGGATCAGGATCATGACCAGCGCCGGATTCAGCGCCTGCATCATCGAGGACTTGAACCACTCGGGCTTGGCCATCTGGTCGGCCTGCAGCACCCAGGTGGACGCCTTCTGGTCGAACAGCGACCAGAACGGCGTGACCAGCGCGAAGAGCACCAGCAGGCGCAGCACCGTGCGCACGCCTTCGACGGCCTCGTCCGGATGCACCGCGCGGGCGCGTTCCAGCTGCATCCACGCGCCGACGCCGCCAAAGCCCATGACGAGCACGAGCGCAGAGCAGAACGCGATCACGAAGCCGAGGTTGGGCGTCAGCGCCAGCGCACCGATGGCCAGCACCACGCCCAGGCCCGCGACCATCAGCCCGCCGCGGCCCTGGCCGGGCGCCTGCGACAGCAGCGCCGTGCGCACGACCTTCAGGAAGCCGTGCGGGTCGCGGTGCGACTCGCCGGCCGGCACGTGCGTGTACTTGCGGCGGCCGCTCCAGAAGATCACCGTCGCCAGGAACATCAGCGCGCCCGGGATGCCGAAGGCGATGCTCGCGCCCAGCTTGTCCAGGAAGATCGGCATCAGCAGCGACGCGAAGAACGAGCCGAAGTTGATGATCCAGTAGAAGGCGTCGAAGACCTTCTGCGCCAGCGTGCGGTTGCTCTTGTCGAACTGGTCGCCGATGAACGAGCTCACCAGCGGCTTGATGCCCCCCGAACCCAGCGCGATCAGGAACAGGCCGAAGTAGAAGCCGCGCAGGTTGTTCTCGAAGATCGCCAGGCAGGCATGGCCGGCGCAGTACACCAGGCTCAGCCAGAAGATGGTGTTGTACTTGCCGAAGAAGCGGTCCGACAGCCAGCCGCCCAGCATCGGGAAGAAGTAGACGCCGATGACGAAGGTGTGGAACACCTCCTTGGCCTCGCCCTTGCGCAGTGGCTCCGGGATGGCCAGCAGCAGGCTGGTCATCAGGAACACGGTCAGGATGTTGCGCATCCCGTAGAAGCTGAAACGCTCACAGCCCTCGTTGGCGATGATGTACGGGATCTGCGGCGGCATCTTCGGCGCGGCCTTGGTGCCGGCCACGTCGCCCGGCTGGGCGGCGATGGTGGAGGAGGTGGTCAAGTGGCTGTCTCCGTCAGGTCGGGGCGCTCGTGACGCCCCAAAGGAAAGCCGCCGAGGGGTGTCTCGGCGGCTGTGGTGTTCCGGCTCTTGGTCTCGTGGGGGTGGGGGACTTCAGCGGTCGCTGGCCCTCACCCCCCGCCCTCTCCCGCAAGCGGGGGAGGGAGTTCATGCCGTCATCAAGCTTCGAATCAGGCCTCGAAAGGAAGCTTGATCTGGTTGAGGTCCTTGCGGGTCTCGACCAGCACCAGCGGGCCTTCGTCGACCACCACCACCGGCGCGGGTTCGCGACCCAGCGGCGCAGCGGCCGGCTCGGCAGCGATCGCGGCCTTGGCGGCGGCAATCTTGTCGGCGTCGCTGTTGACCCAGACCAGGCCGGCGCCTTCGGCGACAGCGCTGAGCTCGGTCATCGGCAGCTCGAAACGAGCCACCGGCGCCACCGGAGCAGCAACGGGAGCCGGCGCAGCCACAGCAGCCGGAGCGGCGGCAACGGGAGCCGGGGCAGGGGCCTGGACCGGAGCCAGCGTCGGAGCGGCAGCCGCCACCGGGGCTTGCACCGGTGCCTGCTTCGGCTCGTCGCCCAGTTCCAGCTGACGCGGCGCAGCGCCGGCATCCAGCACGATGCCGTCCAGCGCAGCGACGGCCGGCGTGGCGGCGACGTCGCCTTCGGCAGTCACGCCGTCGGCCGGTGCGCCTTCACCTTCGCGGCGGTCACGGCGATAGCGGTCGCGACCACGGCCACGACGGCGGCCTTGGCCGTCCGAGCCTTCTTCGCCGGCCGGGGCTTCACCGTCGACCACCGCGGCGGCGGCAGAACCGGCACCTTCAGTGAACGAGGTGTCGCCGGACTGCGCCTGGCCTTCGACCAGCGCGCCTTCGACCTGCTCCGCGCCCTCGACGCCTTCACCGCGGTCGCGGTTGCCGCGACGACGACGACGACGGCCTTGACGCTCGTCACCGGATTCGCCCAGCGGGTTCTCCAGCGGCTGCGTGTCGGCGAACGCGATCGGCGATTCGACGTTGGCGGCTTCGGTGCCGGCCAGGGCGGTCAGTTGCTCCTGCGAACCGTCGGCCGGGCGTTCCTCGCGGCGGCGGCGGCCTTCGCCGCGTTCACCCCGGTCACCGCGCTCGGCGCGTTCACCACGTTCGGGACGATCGCCACGTTCGGGACGATCACCGCGCTCGGTGCGTTCCTGACGCGGCGCGCCGTCGACGGCCTGTTCCGGCTTGTCGGCGCGCTCGTTGCGACGCGGACGGTCACCGCCGCGCTCGCCACGTTCACCACCACGTTCGCCGCCGCGGTCACCGCGTTCGGCACGGTCGCCGCGCTCGGCGCGTTCACCACGCTCGGCGCGATCGCCACGTTCCGGACGCTCGCCGCGACCTTCCTGCTGCGGCTTGCCTTCGCCGCGCGGCTTGCCGTCGCGGGCCTTCTGTTCACCGCGCTCGCCGCGTTCGCCGCCAGCGCGTTCACCACGCTCACCGCGGCGGTTGCGATCGCCGCCACGGCCGCGATCACCGCCCCGTTCGCCGCGCTCGCCGCCACGTTCACCGCGCTCGCCACGTTCCTTCTTGGCGGGCTCGGCCGACTTGGCCGCGGGGGCCGGTGCCGGCGCGGGCGCCGGTTCTCCACCGAACAGGCTCTTGATCCAGCCGAAGAAGCCACCACCGGCGGCCACGGGCGCGGCCGGCGCAGGGGCGGCCACCGGGGCGGCAGCCACCGGCTCGACGGCCTTGGGCGCGGCAGCGACCGGCATCGGGGCCGGCTGCTCCGGCAGGATGCCCTTGATCAGCGGCTCCTGCTTGTTCTTCTTCTCGGCGCCGCGGCGGGTGATGCTTTCCTCTTCCTGCTGCTCCTCGATCATCGTGTAGCTCGCCTGCAGGTTCTCCAGGCGGGGATCGTCGTGGCGCAGCCGCTCGAGCTTGTAGTTCGGCGTGTCGAGGTGACGGTTGGGCACCAGCAGCACGGTCACGCGCTGCTTCAGCTCGATCTTGGTGATCTCGGTGCGCTTCTCGTTCAGCAGGAACGAGGTCACCTCCACCGGCACCTGCACGTGCACGGCGGCGGTGTTGTCCTTCATGGACTCTTCCTGGACCATGCGCAGGATCTGCAGCGCGGAGGATTCCGTGTCGCGGATGTGGCCGGTGCCGTTGCAGCGCGGGCAGGTGATGTGGCTGCCTTCGCTCAGCGCCGGGCGCAGGCGCTGGCGGCTCAGTTCCAGCAGGCCGAACTTGCTGATCGAGCTGAACTGCACGCGGGCCCGGTCCTGGCGCAGCGCGTCGCGCAGGCGCTGTTCGACCTCGCGGCGGTTCTTGGACTCCTCCATGTCGATGAAGTCCACGACGATCAGGCCGCCCAGGTCCCGCAGACGCATCTGGCGCGCGATCTCGTCGGCGGCTTCCAGGTTGGTGCGGGTGGCGGTTTCCTCGATGTCGCCGCCACGGGTGGCGCGCGCCGAGTTCACGTCCACCGAGACCAGCGCCTCGGTGTGGTCGATCACGATGGCGCCGCCCGAGGGCAGGTTCACCGTGCGGCTGAAGGCCGTCTCGATCTGGTGCTCGATCTGGAAGCGGCTGAACAGCGGCGCGTCGTCGCGGTAGCGCTTGACCTTGTGTGCCGTCTCCGGCATCACGTGCGACATGAACTGGTGGGCCTGTTCGAAGATGTCGTCCGTGTCGATCAGGATCTCGCCGATGTCGGCGGTGAAGTAGTCGCGGATCGCGCGGATCACCAGCGACGACTCCTGATAGATCAGGAAGGCGCCCTTGCCGCCCGACGCTTCGTCGATGGCGGTCCAGAGCTTGAGCATGTAGTTCAGGTCCCACTGCAGTTCTGCGGCGGAACGGCCGATGCCGGCGGTGCGGGCGATCAGCGACATGCCCTTCGGGTACTCGAGCTGGTCGAGCGCGTCCTTCAGCTCTTCCCGGTCCTCGCCCTCGATGCGGCGCGAGACGCCGCCGCCGCGCGGGTTGTTGGGCATCAGCACCAGGTAGCGGCCGGCCAGCGACACGAAGGTCGTCAGGGCGGCGCCCTTGTTGCCGCGCTCTTCCTTCTCGACCTGGACCAGCAGCTCCTGGCCTTCCTTGATCACGTCCTGGATCTTGGCGGAGCGCACGTCGGCGCCTTCGCGGAAGTAGGTGCGCGAGATTTCCTTGAACGGCAGGAAGCCGTGGCGGTCCTCGCCGTAATCGACGAAGCAGGCCTCCAGCGACGGCTCGACGCGCGTCACGACCGCCTTGTAGATGTTGCCCTTGCGCTGTTCGCGGCCTTCGATCTCGGTCTCGAAGTCCAACAGCTTCTGTCCATCGACGATGGCCAGGCGACGCTCTTCCTGCTGCGTCGCGTTGATCAGCATGCGTTTCATCAGTTCTCCTCCGCGCCAGGGCCTTGCCGCTGACGCGCGTGCTTCAGAACCGCCGCCGGTGGGTCACCGGCGGGCGATTCGACCGATGCACGAGAAACACGAAAGAACCAATGAAAGGATCGCCCTGGACTGCAAATTGAACGGCTCGTTCGACCGTTCAGCGATGCAGCGTTGGCGCGTGCGCCGCAGGCCCGGATCGGCTGTCTTGGTCCGCAAGCGCGCCGACTGAGGCGCGACCCGACCACGGCCGGAGCCTGGCGTGTGGACGAAGCCAACACGCGCTCGCAGGCGGCGGGGGTGGAATGGACCGAAGAAAACATCCGGAAACGGAGCCTGGGTGCTGACGTCAGCGCCGGAGCCTTGCGGCCCGTCTTCTGACGTCGTGAAACCTTGTTGTACTGCCCGCGCCGTCTGCCGACATCCTGGAATGCGACCGGCCGCGTGGGCATGGTTCTGACGATGTTGCTCTGCCGTCCGGCCTCGGTACCTGCCCGCTCGCTTTGGGAAGCGGGCCCGACATCGATGACCTGACGTTGCATCACCAAAAGTGATGAGCAGCCTACTCACAATCGCTGCTCACTGCCACGTTCTCGCCGACCTCGAACGCGCGCGTCCGAGTAAAATGAGAAAAATCAAATACTTAGAACGGAAACGTGGCAAGCAGCATTATAGGGGCTAAAGCCCGCAAGGCCGCCCCAGGGACTGCCCGCAGTGCCGCGAGGAAGGCCGCACCTCCGAAACCGGGGTCGACACCCGGCCCCCGGCCGCTCCCCAAGCAGGGACTGAAACCGGGATCGGGACCGGCATCGACGCCGGTATCACCCCCGACTTCGGTCAAGCCGACCGCGCCGGCTGAACCAGCGGCGCAGGCCGCGCCGGCCCAGGTCCGTCAGTTGACCGTCGACGAAGGCTCCGCCGGACAGCGGCTGGACAACTTCCTGATCCGTGAACTGAAGGGCGCACCCAAGACGCTGGTCTACCGGATCATCCGGTCCGGCGAGGTGCGCATCAACAAGGGCCGCTGCAGCGCCGACTCCCGGCTGGAAGTGGGCGACGTCGTGCGCGTGCCGCCGATCCGTCTGGCGGAGAAGCCGGCCGAGCACGCCGCCGCCGTCCCGGCCCGCGAATTCCCGATCGTCTTCGAGGACGAGCACCTGATCGTCGTCGACAAGCCCGCCGGCGTGGCGGTGCACGGTGGTTCGGGCGTGAGCTTCGGCGTGATCGAGCAGTTGCGCCGCGCGCGCCCGCAGGCCAAGTTCCTGGAACTGGTGCACCGGCTGGACAAGGAAACCTCCGGCCTGCTGATGATCGCCAAGAAGCGCAGCGCGCTGACGCACCTGCAGGACCAGTTGCGCGACCGCGAGACCGGCAAGACCTACGCGGCGCTGGTGGCCGGCACGTGGGCGAAGGGCAAGAAGGTGGTCGACGTCCCGCTGCTGAAGTTCGTCGGCAGCGACGGCGAGCGCTGGGTGAGGGCGGTGCCCGATCCCAAGGATCCGCAGGCGGACCAGGCCAAGCGGTCGATCAGCCTGGTGAAGGTGGTCGAAGCCTGTTCAGGCTACAGCCTGCTCGACGTCACCATCAAGACCGGCCGGACGCACCAGATCCGGGTCCACCTGGCTCACGAGGGCCACGCGATCGTCGGGGATCCCAAGTACGGAGACTTCGAGGCCAACCGCCTGATCGCGCGAGGGGCGTTGCGCTTCGACCGGATGTTCCTGCATGCCCGGCTGCTGCGCGTGGTGCACCCGGCCACCGGCGAGACCTTGACCCTGGAGGCGCCCTTGCCGCCGGAGTGCGAGAAACTCCTGGCCGCGCTGCGACGCCCGGCGCCCTGACGACCTCCACCGGATCACCATGCCTCAACGCTTCGACCTGATCGTGTTCGACTGGGACGGCACCCTGTTCGATTCCACCGCGCTGATCGTGCGCTGCATGCAGCACGCCGCCGCGGACCTCGGATTGGCGCCGCCGTCGCGCGAGCGTGCCGCCTACGTCATCGGCATGGGCCTGATCGAGGCGCTGCAGTACGCGCTGCCGGGCCTGGACCCGTCGCGGTATCCGGAGCTCGGCCAGCGCTACCGCCATCACTACTTCGCGTCGGCGCATGAAGTCACGCTGTTCGACGGCGTGCCGGAACTGCTGCGCGACCTGAAGGCGCGGCACCACTGGCTGGCGGTCGCGACCGGCAAGAGCCGGCGCGGCCTGGACGAGGCGCTGGCCGCCGTGGACATGAAGTCGCTGTTCGACGGCACCCGCACCGCGGACGAGACTGCCGGCAAGCCCAATCCGCAGATGCTGCTGGAATTGATGCGCGAGTTCGGCGCCGAGCCGGAGCGCACGCTCATGATCGGCGACACGACGCACGACCTGCAGCTGGCGCGCAATGCCGGCTGCCCGGCGGTGGCGGTCACCTACGGCGCGCACGAACATGAATCGCTGCGCGGCTTCGAGCCGTTGCTGGTCGCGCACGACGTGGCGACGCTGCACGAGTGGCTGCTGGCCACGGCCTGAGGATTGACTGGATCCCTTCCGAATGACGTCCGAGCAAGACCTGCCCCCGGTGCCGCTGTGCGCCTCCTCCGAACTGGAGGAACGTGGCCGCGCGCACACCTTCGACGTGCTGCAGTTCCGGCAGCCGGCCACGGCCTTCGCGCTGCGCTTCGACGGCGAGGTCGTCGGCTACCTCAACCGCTGCGCGCATGTGCCGACGGAGATGGACTGGCAGGAAGGCGAGTTCCTCGACAGCAAGAAGGAACACATCATCTGCAGCATCCACGGCGCCGTGTACCACCCGCGCGACGGACGCTGCGTGACCGGCATGTGTGGCCGTTTCGGCCTGACCAAGCTCGACGTGCGTGAACAGGACGGCCAGGTCTTCTGGTATCCCTCGCGCGACACGCGACCCGTTTTCGAGGATTGAATGAACCCCAACGACGACTCCGGCGCCGGCAGCGACCTGCCGCGCCCCATCCCCGACGCGACGGCGCGTCCGGAGGACATCCTGAACGCCACGTCGTCCGCCGCGCCGGCGCAGGCGGCAGCGGCCGCCGGCCACGCCGCGACCGGCTCTGCCGCCTCTGCGGCGCCCGGCCGCTACGAGCACGTGATCGAGCAGTTCGCGCATGACTACCTGCGCGACCGCCGCAGCGACCGGCGCTGGAAGACCTTCTTCCGCCTGATCTGGGTGTCGGTGCTGCTGCTGTTCATCTGGTCGATGTTCTCCGCGAAGCACCACGGCGGCGCGACGACCGGGCCGCACACGGCGCTCGTCGAGGTGCGCGGCGAGATCGCGCCCGACACCGAGGCCAGCGCCGAGCTCATCAACGCCGCGCTCAAGGCGGCGTTCGAGGATCCGGGCTCGCAGGCGGTGGTGCTGCGCATCAACTCGCCGGGCGGCAGCCCGGTGCAGTCGGGCATCGTCAACGACGAGCTCAAGCGCCTGAAGGCGCTGCACAAGAAGAAGGTCTACGCGGTGGTCGAGGAGATCTGCGCGTCCGGCGCGTACTACATCGCCGCGGGCGCGGACGAGATCTACGTCGACAAGGCGTCGGTGGTGGGGTCGATCGGCGTGCTGATGGACGGCTTCGGTTTCACCGAGGTGATGAAGAAGGTCGGCGTCGAGCGCCGCCTGATGACGGCGGGCGAGAACAAGGGGATGCTGGATCCGTTCTCGCCGGTCACGCCGAAGCAGCAGGCCTATGCGCAGGCGATGCTGGACCAGATCCACCAGCAGTTCATCGCGGTCGTTCGCGAAGGTCGCGGCACGCGGCTGAAGGAAACGCCGGAGATGTTCTCGGGCCTGTTCTGGAACGGCGAGCAGGCGATCCAGCTCGGCCTGGCCGACGGCACCGGCAACCTCGACTACGTCGCGCGCGAAGTCGTGAAGGCCGAGGACGTCGTCGACTACACGCCGCGCGACAACGTCGCCGAACGCATCGCCAAGCGCTTCGGCGCGGCGATGGGCGAGGGCGCCGTGAAGGCGATGAGATCGACGATGTCGATCCGCTGACCCTGCTTCCCCGCGACGGATCCGCGACGACAATCCGTCGCTGATCCCTTCGCCCGACCCAGCCATCGCTCGGCAGGCCTGTTCCGATTCCCGTTCTCCCCAGGACCGAACCCATGAACACTGCCTTCCGTGGCGCCGCGCTGGCGCTCCTTCCGATGCTGCTCGCGGCGTGTGCGTCGTCCACGACGAACGCGACGGACAAGACGAGCGTGATGCCGTCGTCCTCCAGGGTCGAACCTGAATTCGTCCTGCTCGGCGAACTGCACGACAACCCCGACCACCACCGCGCCCGCGCGGAGCAGCTGCGGCGCCTGATCGCGCAGGAGCCGAAGACGGTGGTCGTGTTCGAGCAGTTCTCGCGCAGCGAGGACGCGGCCGTGGCGCAGGCGCGCAAGACGTCGCCGGGCGACGTGAACGCGGTCATCGACGCGGCCAAGTTCGACCGCAAGGGCTGGCGCTGGCCGCTGCATCAGCCGCTGTTCGATGCCGCATTGCAGTCGGGCGCGGAAGTCCGCGGCGGCAACATCGATCGGGACCAGATCCGCAAGATCGTCCGCGAAGGCGACGCCGCCTGGCCCGCCGATCTGCTGGCGCTGCGCGATCGCACCGCGTGGACCGGCACGCAGCAGGACGCGTTGCGCCAGGACATCCAGGTCGGCCACTGCGGCGCGATGCCCGATGCCATGCTGCCCGGCATGGTCCAGGCGCAGCGCGCGCGCGACGCGGCGATGGCGCAGGCGATGCTCGACGCCAAGAACTCGGGCGCGAAGCGCGTCGTGCTGATCGCAGGGAACGGCCATGTGCGGCGCGATGTCGCGGTGCCGGTCTACCTGCAGGCGGCCGGCGTGCCGGCGTCGGACATCGACGCCATCGCTTATCTGGAGCCGGGCAGCGCGACGACCGCCGGCGGCTATGACCGCGTCGAACGCGCGCCGGCACCGTCTCGAGAGGATCCCTGCGCGCAGTTCAGGAAGTGATGCGCCGTTGAGACCGCCCACCTGCCAAGGTCCGGGCGTTGGCCGCCATGGCATGGGGCCGCAGCCGGCAAGCGGCTGAACCCCAAGCCATGCCGTCCCCCATCACTGTCGTCCTCTCACGGTTTTGCGACCGAGGACTGCGGAGCAGGGAAGAGGGCGGGGGCCGTGGGAGTGGCGTCAGGCCAGCACGACCTCGACACCGCGGCGTCGAAGCTCGCCGACGATCGCCTCGTCGGCGTCCTTGTCCGTGATCAGCATGTCGATCTGCTCGACCGGCGCGATCACCGAGAGGTTGCGCTTCATCAATTTGGACGCGTCCGCGACCGCGACGATCTGACGCGCGATCTTCATCATCTGCGCGTTCAGCTGCGCCTCGAGCAGGTGCGGGGTCATCAGGCCGATCTCCGGATCCAGGCTGTCGACGCCGAGGAACAGGCGGTCCGCGTAGAGGCTCTGCAGCGCCGTGACCGCCTGCGGACCCGACAGCGAGTACGAGTTCTGCCGCAGCAGCCCGCCCGGCATGATGACGTTGACGCCCGGGACCGTGGCCAGCAGCACCGCGATGTTCAGCGCGTTGGTGATCACGTTCAGCGACTGCAGCCGCAGACCGCGGATCTGCTTGGCGATCTCTTCCGTCGTCGAGCCGGAATCCAGCAGGATGGTGTCGCCATCGCGGATCAGCTTGGCCGCCTCGACGGCGATGCGCACTTTCTGCTCGTGGTGCAGCTTCTGCTTGACGCTGATCGGCACCTCCTCGGTGTCGCGATGCGCCAGCGCGCCGCCGTGCGTGCGCAGCAGCGCGCCGGTCGAGGCCAGCGCGTTGAGGTCGCTGCGGATGGTCACGACCGAGATGCCGAAGCGCTCCGCCAGTTCCTCCACCGTCACCTTGCCCTGCGCCTGCACCTGCTCGCGGATCAGCCGCCGGCGCTCGTCGATCAGCAGCGCGGCGTCAGGCTTTTCAGCGATGGTGGGGGTCGAGGTGGTCATGACGATCCGGAAGTCGGGAACTTTCGAATGATATCGAGGCGGACGCGTTCGGAAGGCCCCGAATCAGGTAGCAGGTCGTAGGCGAAAACCCGCCAGTCGCGCGGCGTACATCGCCGCGCCGAGCTCGGGACCGAATCGCGGCGCGATCAGCGTCGCGCCCGGCACGTCGCGGGCGAGCGCGCGGCGCAGTGCGTCGGTGACCGTGGCGCCGGCCTCGAAGACGCCGCCGGTGTACGAGACCAGCACCTGAGCGTCCGCCGGCAGTGCCAGCTGTCGGGCGATGGCCCCGGCGAGCGCGGCGAGCTCGTCGCCGGCCCGGCCGAGGAGGGCGGTCGCCTGGGTGTCGCCGTCGGCGGCCGCCGCGGACACGAGCCGCGCGAACTGGGCGAGCCGGCTGCGCGCCGCGTCGCCGTTGATGGCCGCGCAGAGGTCCAGGTCGTGCGCCAGCTGGAAATGCTCCCGCACCAGTCCGAGCAGCGGGCCCGGCGCGGCGCGGCCGTCGGCCATGCGCGAGAACAGGGCGAGGCCTTCGCGCGCGAGCCAGTAGGCCGAGCCCTCGTCGCCGAAGACCTCGCCCCAGCCGCCGGAGCGCGCACCGCGGCCCTGCCATTCGCCGTAGGCGATGGAGCCGGTGCCGGCGACCAGGCTGATGCCGTCGTCTCCGCCGAGCGAGCCCGCCCAGCTGCAGACCATGTCGTTGCCGATGACCGCGCGCGGCAGGGCGCCGGCGAGCAGGCTGTCGAAGTCGGCCGACAGCGCGCTGTCCTCGCCGTGGGCCGGAAGACCGGCGAAGGCGGACGTGACCTGTTCCGGCGCCACGCCGGCGAGCTTCAGCGTCTCGGTGACGCCGTCGCGCAGCAGCGCGCGCAGCGCGCCGAAGCCGATTTCCAGGTAGTAGCTGGTCGTCGTCGTGTGGCGGGCCAGCAGCCGGCCGTCGCCGTCCAGCAGCAGGAAGGAGGTCTTGGTGCCGCCGCCGTCGATGCCGAGGAAGATCGGTCGGTCGGCGCTGTCGTGGGTGCCGTGGGTCATTGCTGCAAGGAAGCTGCGGATCAGGGCGCCGAAGTGGCGAGCGGATGGATGATGACGCCGCTGACGACGCGCGTCACGGTGCCCGACGCACTCGGATTGTCCGGCGTGATGCCGAGCTTGAGCGAGGCCAGCAGCGCCAGGCACTGCGCGAAGACCAGCGCCACCGGCGCCAGCGCCAGGTCGGGCGCGTTGACCGGCAGGTCGAGCAGCACGTCGTCTTCGGCCAGCGCGTCCTCGGCGTTCAGCGCCGAGGTGCTGAGCGCGACGACGCGGCCGCGGCCCTGGCGGCGCAGTTCGCGCAGCAGGTCCAGGTCGTAGCGGCGGGTGTAGCTGTCGTTGGACAGCACGATGAGCACCAGCGTGCGGTCGTTCAGCACCGTCTTCGGACCATGGCGGAAGCCCAGCGGCGAATCGGCCAGCGCGACGAGACGGCCGTCGCTCAGCTCCAGCACCTTCAGCGCGGCTTCCTTCGCCAGGCCCTGCAGGCCGTTGCTGCCGAGCACGACGACGCGTTCGAACGGCTGCGCGTTCAGTGCGTCCAGGCGCGCGGCCTCGGTGGCGAGCAACTGGCGCGCGGCGTCGCCGAGCGCTTGCGGCGACGGCAGCGCCATGTCGAAGGCCCAGGCCGCGGCCAGCAGCATGCCGGTGAAGCTCGAGGTCATCGCGAAGGCGCGGTCATGCGTCTCGTCGGGCAGCAGCAGCACGTGGGCGCGCTCGCGGTCGCCCAGCCGGCGCGCCAGCGTGCCTTCCGCCGCGCAGGTCACCGCGAGGTGGTGGCAGTCGCGGACGGTCGCGTCGGCGAGCTCCACCGCCGCCAGGCTCTCCGGGCTGTTGCCCGAGCGGGCGAACGACACCAGCAGCGTCGGCACGCCGGGCTGCAGGCATTGCGCGGGGTTGGAGACGATGTCGGTGGTGGCGATCGCCTCGACGCGGATCCCGGGCTTGGCGCCCAGCTGCTGCAGCAGCGCCGGGGCCAGGCATTGCCCGATGAAGGCGGAGCTGCCCGCGCCCGTCAGCACGATGCGCAGGTCCGGCAGCGCCAGCAGCGGCTTCAGGAAGGCGTCGATCGCCGCGCGCTGCGATTGCACCAGCGCGTGCACCGTGCGCCAGACCTCGGGTTGCTGGGCGATCTCGCGCGCGGTGTGCGGCGCGCCGCGGCGGGCGAGTTCGGCGGTTTCGAAGTTGAGCAGGCTCATCGTGACAGGTCTTGTTTTATGGGAAAGGGCCGGCTGTCGAAGCGGTTGAGGGGGGCACGCGTTCAGGCATCCGGACGTTCAGGCGTTCTGTGGTTCAAGCGGCGCAGGCCGCGAGGTAGGGCCGCAGCGACTGCGCGGCGCCGTCGCGGAGCAGTTCCGCGGGGCGGTTGCGCAGGCGGCCGTCGCGGATCGCGTCGTACTGGCGCGGCAGGAACTGGCTCAGCAGCGTCAGCGGCGGCGGCGAGTGCTCCAGCCGGTCCAGCAGCGCCGCGCAGGCGGTCTGCACCTTCGGATGCGCCCAGTAGTAGCGGATGCGGTCGCTCAGGCTGTAGGCCAGGTCGACCTGCACGCGTGCCGGGTCCTGGTAGTAGGGCGCCCAATGGCCGGGCTCCGCGCGCATCACGCCGAGCACCGTGTCGATGAGGTTGTCGTGGCCGGCCTGCGGGCCCAGCCATTCGCGCTCGACGGCGGCCAGCGCCCACAGCGTCTCGCGCAGCGCGAAGGTCGCGCCGGGGCCGACCTTCAGGATCGCGAAGTGGTCGCGCGCCAGTTGCGCCAGGCGGTCGGGGGTCTGGTAGTCGGTCGAGTGGGCCTCGAAGACGAGCCCCGGCTGCGATTCGATGAAGGCGCTCAGCGCGCGCGCCTTCTCGGGCTGGTAGTCGATGACCTTGTGGTGGTCGAACTCGACGCCCGGCTGCACCACCATCGCGATCACGCGTTCCCAGGCGGCGTCGAGGCCGGACTTCGCGAAGGCGTCGCGGTGCAGCGACAGCGTCGCGCCGGCCGCTTCCGGCGAGGTCACGGCGAGGTCTTCCAGGTCTTCATGCGCGCCGCCCGGCACCGGCACCTCGGTGCCGATGACGTAGACCGGCGGCTCGCCGCGGTCGGGCGTGTCGCGCCAGGCGGCTTCGGCGGCCAGGCACAGGCGCACCGCGCGGGCGGCGATCTCGGCCTCGGACAGCGGCACCGGATCGTCCGCGCAGGACATCGAGCAGTCCAGGTGGATCTTGCGGAAGCCGGCCGCGACGTACTGCGCCACCATCACCTCCGCCTTGGCCATCGCCTGCGCCGCCGGCTGCTTGCGCCAGGCGTTGGGGCCGAGGTGGTCGCCGCCGAGGATCAGCAGGCCGGGGTCGACGCCCTCGGCCTTGGCGATCGCCTCGACGAAGCGGCGGAAGTCCACCGGCGTCATGCCGGTGTAGCCGCCGTCCTGGTTGACCTGGTTGGAGGTCGCCTCGATCAGCGCGGGGCGGCCGAGCGCGCCGCACTCGCGCAGCGTGGCGGCGATGACGACCGGATGGGCCGAGCACATCGAGGGAATGCCGATGGCCGGAGCGCCGGCGCCGGGCGCCGACTGCTTGTGGCGCCGCACGAGATCGAGCATGAGCTTCAAGGGGAATCCTTCCTGTCGAATGAGGGTGGGGCGGACGCGGGACCTGGGGGTCAGGCCTTGTTGGCGTCGCCTTCGGGTTGGAGGGCCAGCAGCAGCGCGGCGAGCAGCGCGAGCGCGACACCGGCCAGCTTGAAACCGCCGGGAGCGGCGCCGCTCATCGCCATCGACGCGAGCGCCGTCAGCAGCGGGGCGCCGGCGTTGACCAGCGGCGAGACGACCAGCGCCTTGCCGTAGCGGAAGGCGTAGACCAGCGTGAGCGCGCCGATCGCGTTGAGCACCTGGATGCAGGCGGCCAGGCCGGGGCCGTCCCAGCCCCAGGGGATCGGCTTGGAGAAGTCCGTCATCCACAGCGCGGCCGGGATGCACAGCAGCGCGCTGAGGGTCATGTAGAAGAAGATGCTCTCGGCGCTGGCGGCGTTGTTGGCGGTCTTCAGGAAGTAGGCCTGCAGCCCCCACGCCAGCATCACCACGAGGGCCAGCGCGAACCACAGTCCCAGCGCCTGGCTCTGCTGGCCGGGCTGGTAGTCGAACAGCGGCAGGGCGAACAGCGCCAGCACGATGCCGGCGACGCCGAGCTTGCCGGTACGCTCGCGCAGCAGTCCGTAGGACAGCGCGATCGTGACCCCCGGCGACAGCGACACGATCGGGAAGATCAGGTAGGCGGGGCCGGACTCGACCGCGCGGAACAGCAGCATCTGCCCGCCCGCGCCCAGCAGTCCGACCGTCAGGCCCTGGATCACGGCGCGGCGGTCGCGCTGCAGCTTCCAGCCGGCACGGGCCAGCACGAACACGGCCGGCGGGATCATCGTCAGCGCCCACACGACGTAGACCAGCGTGTCCGGGAAGCCGCGTTCGGAAGACAAGCCTGTCAGCGCCCCCCACGCGCCCCAGAACAGGGTCGTGACAAGCGCGTAGGTCAGCCAATGTCGTTGCATGGGATCGCTTTCTTTCTTGGGGGAGCCTCGATCTCTGTCGAGAGCTTTCGAACGAAAGAATAGGGCAAGGAAACCGGAAACACAACGGAAGAAACCGTGCCGGGCCCCGAACACGCGCATTTCGCGGGAAAACCCGGAGGCGTCAGGCGCCGATGCGGTGCATTCGTCAAAATATGTAGCTCGAATTCTTTCGATAGTCATCAATTCGAAAGAATAAACGTCGGTAAAAACGATATGCGAAATTATTCGAAAGACTGCTTAGACTTGCGGCAAGCCGGTCGAGGTCCAGGACTGGCAGCGGACAAGCCAACAAAAGGAACCTGAGATGCGAGCTCCCCTGTCCTCCCTCCTGATCGCCGGTTTTGCGCCGCGGCCCGTCGCCGCCGCTGCCGCGATCGCCGCGCTGACCGCCATGGGCGCGGCCCAGGCGCAGGTCCAGCCGCCGGCCGCGGCCGCGTCGGCGCCCGCCGAAGCCAAGGCCGACGCCAAGGCCAAGGACGCCGACCAGACGCTCGACCGCGTCGAGATCACCGGCACCCGCGCCAGCCTGCAGCGTTCGCTGAACCTCAAGCGCAGCGCGTCGGGCGTGCAGGACAGCATCAGCGCGACCGAGCTGGGCCGCTTCCCCGACGACAACGTGGCCGACTCGCTGAGCCACATCACCGGCGTGTCGATCTCGCGCACCGCCGGCGGCGAAGGCCAGAAGGTCAGCGTCCGCGGCCTGGGCCCCGAGTACACGCTGACGACCTTCAACAACCGCATCCTGGCCACCGACGGCGAAGGCCGCGACTTCGCCTTCGACGTGCTGCCCTCGGACATCATCAGCGGCGCCGACGTCGTCAAGTCCGCGCAGGCCTCGGTGATGGAAGGCGCGATCGGCGGCCTGGTGAACCTGCGTTCGGCCAGCCCCTTCGACCAGCCCGGCCAGCACGGCATCCTGCGCGTCGAGGGCGACCGCAACACGATGTCCAAGCTCAACGGCGGCAAGCTCTCGGCCACCTACAGCAACACTTTCGGCAAGGAGCTGGGCGTGCTGTTCGGCGTGGTCTACGCCGACCGCAAGGTCCGCACCGACACCGCCGGCAACGACGGCGGCTGGACGCGCAACCCGATCTCCGATCCGGCCGCGAACTGGACCGGCAACGCCTGGGGCGGCAACATCGACCCGAACGGCAACGGCGTGCTGGACAAGGACGAGGAAGGCCTGATCGGCCCGGGCCAGTTCCGCGTCGGCACCATCCAGGAACAGAAGAAGCGCACCGCGCTGTCCGGCAAGGTCGAGTGGCGTCCGAGCGACTCCCTCAAGGTCACCGTCGACGGCATCAAGACGCGGTTGAATTCGCCGCAGGTCGGTTACCAGCAGTCGTACTACACGTTGTTCGAGCCGGGCCGCTGGTCCAACATGCAGATCCAGAACGGCGTGGTCACCGGCTTCACGATGAACAACGCGGATCCGAGCAAGCAGCTCAATCCCGAGCTGCTGAACCTGACCACGCACCGCGTCGTCGACAGCGCCGTCTACGGCGTCAACGCCGAGTGGAAGGCCACCGAGACGCTGAAGTTCAACGGCGACGTCTACCAGTCGACGTCGAAGCGGCATTCGGGCGGGCAGGACACCTACACGGTGCTGCGCATGAACCAGCCCAACGTGACGACGGTGCAGCTCACCGGCGGTCAGGTGCCCAACATCAGCACCACCTTCAACGACGGCCGGGACCTGGTCTCGGGCCTGGCGGCCGGGCAGTTCGGCGCCAGCGACTTCAACACCCACTTCCTGGGCCTGAGCGGCGACAACATCGACGACAAGATCCGCGGCCTGACGCTGAACGGCGCGTGGTCGGTGGACCGCTTCAACGTCGACCAGATCCAGTTCGGCGTGCAGGCCACGCGGCGCGACAAGAACCGCGACCTGGTCGACAACGCGATCAACAGCGGCCAGGACTACTACGCCGGCGACTACGCGATCAACGTCGGCCAGCTCGGCGGCAACGTGCTCAACCAGCACCTGAGCCCGCCGAACTTCATGAGCGGCGTCAGCGGCAACTTCCCGCGCAGCTTCCTGGGCTTCGACGTGCCCAGCTACCTCGCCGCGCTGCAGGCCTACAACGGCCAGCCGCGTCCCGGTGGCGGCACCTACGACTTCAGCAAGGCGCAGCCGGTCTGGAACCCGCTCCAGAGCTACCGCGTGCGCGAGAAGACGACCTCGTTCTTCGTCGAGGCGGACCTGTCCGGCGACCAGTGGAACGCCGATGTCGGCGTGCGCCTGGTCAAGACCAAGACGAGCGCGAAGGCCTGGGACGCCAAGATCGACGGCCTGGTCGAGAACGGCCCCTTCAACTACACGCCGCACTACGCCGCCCCGACCGAGGTCAGCCAGGACGCCGAGTACACCTACGGCCTGCCGTCGGCCAACTTCGTCTGGCACTTCACCGACAAGCTGCAGCTGCGCCTGGGCGCCGCGAAGACGATGGCTCGTCCGTCGGTCGAGCAGCTCGCGCCGACCAGCACGACGGGCAGCGTCTCCTGGGGCGACTTCACGCAGGTCTTCGGCGGCAACGCCGACCTGAAGCCCTACAGCGCCAAGCAGTACGACGCCTCGCTGGAGTGGTACTACGCGCGCAACTCGGCGCTGACCTTCGCGGTGTTCCAGAAGGACATCAAGAACCAGATCACCACCAGCTGGACCACCGGCGTCGACATCGGCGTGCCGGGCCACCTGTTCAACGTGATGCGGCCGATCAACGGCGACAAGGCCAAGGTCCGCGGCATGGAGATCGGCTTCCAGCACCTGTGGGACAACGGCTTCGGCGTGCGCGCGCAGTACACGCGCAACCGCTCCGACAGCTGGGTCGGCGGCGAGAAGCGTCCGCTGGAAGGCATCGCGCCGGCGACCTCGTCGCTGGGCCTGCTGTACGAGAAGGGCCCGTGGAGCCTCAGCGCCACGGCCGACCACACGGACGAGTTCGTGTCGGCGATCAACGTGATCGGCCCCGGCTTCAACGAGCGCGCCAAGGCCATCACCTGGCTGACCGCGCAGGCCGCGTACGACGTCAACAAGTGGCTGCGCGTCTCCATCGAGGGCCGCAACCTGACCGACGCCAAGCAGGAGTACACGCTGGGCGACGGGAACATCACGCTGCCGCAGGGCTACAACCGCTGGGGCCGGGCCTTCACGCTCGGGGCGAGCATCAAGTTCTGACGCCGCGCTGATCCAAAAAAGACGAGCAAGACAAGCAAGCAGGACAGACGGGAGACGCCGGACTGGGTCAACCAGTCGGCGTCATCCTGTCGCCGCATTCGAATCGGGATGTTCTTGAGAGGACGTTGGGCGTTCCACAACAAGCAGGCCGCATTGCCGGCCGCATCCCAGGAGAACTCATGAAACGATCGCTGATCCGTTCGATGGCCACCGGCCTCGCCACCGCCGCCGCACTGGCGCTTGGCCTCACCGCCGCGACCGGCGCGCAAGCGCAGTCGTGGTGGAAGCCCGGCGTGAACACGACCTGGCAGTGGCAACTGACGGGCACGCTCAACAGCGGCTACAACGTGGCCATGTACGACATCGACCTGTTCGACACCACCGCGCAGACTATCGCCGGATTGAAGGCGCAGGGCCGCAAGGTCGTCTGCTACTTCTCCGCCGGCAGCTCGGAGAACTGGCGCGCCGACTTCGGCAGCTTCAATGCCGCTGACATGGGCAAGGCGCTGGACGGCTGGGCCGGCGAGAAGTGGCTGGACACCCGTTCGGCCAACGTGCGCGCGGTGATGCTGAGCCGGCTGGACCTGGCCGTCGCGAAGGGCTGCGACGGTGTCGAGCCGGACAACGTCGACGGCTACACCAACTCGACCGGCTTCCCGCTGACGTCGGCCACGCAGCTCGATTACAACAAGTACCTCGCCAACGCCGCCCACGGCCGCGGCCTGGCGATCGCGCTGAAGAACGACGTCGACCAGCTGGCGCAGCTGGAGCCATATTTCGACATGGCCGTCAACGAGCAGTGCAACCAGTACGACGAGTGCGGCGGCTACTCGGTGTTCACGAGCAAGAACAAGCCCGTGTTCAACGCCGAGTACGCGTCCAAGTACAAGAAGAACACCAACGGCGCGCGCGACAAGCTCTGCACGAAGATGACCGCCGCGAAGATCCGCACGCTGGTGCTGCCGCTGGACCTGGACGACGCGTACCGCTACAGCTGCAATTGACCTTCATCCACTGCTTCCACCGTAGTTGACCGAATGACCCACATGACGAGAACTCCCGTCCGCGCCGCGCTGCCGGCCCTGCTGAGCGCCGCACTGACGGCCGTCGCGATGGCCGCCTCCTCCGGCGTCCTGGCGGCACCGAAGTCCAGGGACAACGACGCAGACCGCTACACGATGGCGGACTTCGCGAAGGTCCCGAAGATCGATTCGCACGTGCATCTGCACAACGCCGATCCGGCGTTCATCGACGCCGCGCGCCAGCTCGGTTTCAAGGTGCTGACGATCAACGTCGACTATCCGGACTTCCCGCCGCTGGACGAGCAGCAGCAGGCGGCGATCGAGCTGCGCAAGGCGCGTCCGGCGGACGTGGCCTGGGCGGTGAGTTTCTCGTCGGACACCTCGGATCAACCAGGCTGGCTCGACGCGACCAAGCAACGCGTCGATGCCGGCCTGCGCGCCGGCGCGGTCGGCGTGAAGGTGTGGAAGAACATCGGCATGAGCCTGCGCGACAAGCAGGGCCAGCTGGTCATGATCGACGACGCGCGCTTCAAGCCGCTGTTCACCTACTTCGAGGACCAGGGCATCACGATGCTGGGCCACCAGGGCGAGCCGCACAACTGCTGGCTGCCGCTGGACAAGATGACGGTCATCAACGACCGCGAGTATTTCGCGCACCATCCGCAGTACCACATGGCGCTGCATCCGGAGATGCCGAGCTGGGAGGACCAGATGGCCGCGCGCGACCGCATGGTCGCGGCGCATCCGAAGCTCAAGTTCATCGGCATGCACATGGCCTCGCTCGAGCGCAACGTCGACGAGCTGGCCGCGTTCCTGGACCGTTTCCCGCTGGCCAAGGTCGACCTGGCCGCGCGCATCGGGCAGCTGCAGTACCAGAGCCAGCTGGACCGCGCCAAGGTGCGTGCCTTCATGATCAAGTACCAGGACCGTCTGATGTACGGCACCGACGTCTCGCAACCGCCGCAACAATCGGGGGCCGAGCTGCTGAAGGAAGTCGAGCCGGTGTGGCGCATGCACTGGCGCTACTTCAACACGGAGGAGTCGTTCAAGGTGTCCGATCTCAAGAAGCCGGTGAAGGGCCTGGGACTGCCGAAGGCGGTGGTCGACAAGCTGTACCACCTCAACGCCGAGAAGAGCTTTCCCACCGCCTGGAAGGCGGCTCAATGACCGGGCGCCGCGCGTTCCTCCAATGGCTGGGTGCCGCGCCGGTCGCGACGATCACCCCGACGCTGGCGTTGGCCGCGACGGCCGGGGGTGCGACGTCGGCGCGGGCGGCTGACCTCGGACGCGGCCATGTGCGGCTGCAGGACGAGCGGCTCTCGCTGCAATTCGACGAGCGCATGCGCAGCCGGATCGTCCGGCTGGGCGGCGCGCGGCCGCTGGCGCTGACCGGCTTCGACGCGGGCGAGCAACTCGTCATCGCGGAACTGAAGCCCGCGGCGGCCGGTGCCGCGGCGCTCGGCGCAGAAGCGGCGGGCGCACCGCCGCCGACGACCTCCCGGACGCTCGAGCGCTTTGCGCTGACGAGCGCAGTCCCGAGCAGCGGCGCCACGCCGTTCGGCGCGGGCCAGCGGCTGACGCTGACCGGCAAGGCCGAAGGCGCGGCCGTCGAGAAGACGATGACGGTGACGCTGCTCGACGAGCATCCTGGCGTCGCGCTGATCGAGGTCGCCTTCGTCAACCGCTCGGACAAGCCGCTGAGGGTCCAGGGCTGGACCGTCGCGTCGCATCGCCTGCTGGCGGCACCGCGGCACGCGGGCGGATGGTGGACCTACTCGGGCGCCACGCACACGGACCGGCGCGACTGGATGCAGCCGGTCAAGCGCGGCTTCGAGCAGCGCAATTTCCTCGGCATGGATTCGTCCGACTACGGCGGCGGCACGCCGCTCGTGGACGTGTGGCGGCGCGACCTGGGGGTCGCGGTCGGCCACCTGGACAAGCTGCCGCGCCTGGTCTCGCTGCCGGTGAAGGCGGTGGGCGAGCAGGTCGACATCGCGCTGCGCGGCGACGAGCCGCGCACGCTCGCACCGGGCGAGACGCTGGCGCTGCCGCTGGCCTTCGTCGCGGTGCACGAGGGCGATTGCTTCGTCCCGCTGGACCGCTACCGCCGCTTGA
The DNA here is from genome assembly GCF_050632145.1 of Roseateles chitinivorans. GTDB lineage: Bacteria > Pseudomonadota > Gammaproteobacteria > Burkholderiales > Burkholderiaceae_C > Roseateles > Roseateles chitinivorans_B. The sequence goes on along the minus strand of NZ_CP192577.1, from coordinate 373,799 downwards.
TGAACGCGCAGGGCCTGATCGCGCCGGAGCCGCCGCGCAGCGCGCACGACGCGGTCTGGTGCGCGTGGGGTTATGAGCGCGACTTCTCGCTGGAGCGCGTGCGCGCCACGCTGCCGAAGGCGCAGGAACTGGGCCTGAAGTGGGCGGTGCTCGACGACGGCTGGCAGCGCCAGACGGGCGACTGGTTCGACATCGACCTCAAGAAGTTCCCGCGCGGCGAAGAGGACATGAAGGCGCTGGTCGCCGACATCCATGCGCGCGGCATGAAGGCGCGCCTGTGGATCGCTCCGCTGGCGGTGGCGCCGGGCAGCGACGAGCTGCACGGACACGCGGATCTGCTGCTGCTCGACCAGAACGGTGCGCCGCAGATGATCACGTGGTGGAACTGCCTCTACCTGTGCCCCGGCGCGAAGGGCACGCAGGAGCGCACGGCGGCGATGTTCCGCAAGATCATCCAGGAGTGGGGCTTCGATGGCGTCAAGATCGACGGCCAGCACCTGAACGGCGTGGCGCCGTGCTTCAACCCGAAGCACCAGCACAAGAAGCCCGAGGACTCGTACGAGCACATGGCGGACTTCTACCGCGTGATGTTCGAGGCCTGCCATGCGGTGAATCCGGAAGCCGTGGTCGAGGTCTGCCCCTGCGGCACGAGCTACGCCTTCCACAACATGCCGTGGATCGACCAGGCGCCGGCGTCCGACCCGCTGTCGAGCTGGCAGGTGCGCCACAAGGGCAAGGCGCTGAAGGCGCAGATGGGACGCTGGTCGGCGTATGCCGGCGACCACGTCGAGCTGTCGACCGGCGGGCAGGACTTCGCGTCGTCGGTCGGTGTCGGCGCTGTGGTGTCGACCAAGTTCACCTGGCCCGAGGATCCGAAGCCCAAGGACTCGTTCCTGCTGACGCCGGAACGCGAGACGCACTGGCGCAAGTGGATCACCGCGCACAACGCGAAGGGGCTGTCCGACGGCGCCTATCGCGGCGAGCTCTACGACATCGCGTTCGACAAGCCGGAGACGCACGTCGTCGAGAAGAACGGGGTGATGCACTACGCGTTCTATGCGCCGAGCTTCGACGGCACGGTGACCTTGCGTGGGCTCGGCCCGGGTGTCTGGAAGATCCGCGATTACGTGAACGGCGTGGACCTCGGCGCGGTCGATGCGGCGAAGCCGACGCTGAAGGTGGGCTTCAAGGACAACCTGCTGATCGAGGCGGTCCTGACCTCCGCGATCGAGCGGCCGCTGGCGCGCGCCGCGCGGCTGCCGTCACGGCTGATCGGGCGCGATGGCTTCGCACTGGCCTCGGCGTGGGAAGAGGCGCCGGCGCTGTTCTTCGCGCATGACTGGCGCGGCCGGCCGCTGACCGGCACGCAGTCGACGCGCGTGCAGCTGCTGCATGCGGACGGTGCGCTGCATCTTCGCTTCAGCAGCCGCTACAACGCGCTGACGACGTATGAGCGCGAGGCCTCCTCGACGGACGTCTGGCCGCTGTGGGAGCGCGATGTCGTCGAAGTCTTCCTGCAGGCCCCGCAGGATGCGGGCACGGACCGCTACCGCGAGGTCGAGGTCTCGCCGAACGGTCTGGTCATGGACCTCGAGGTGCAGGGGAAGGGGCGGAAGCGCTTAGTCGGTGAGAGCAGGGCGCGCACGTCGGTGGACGACTACCACCGGATGTGGACGGCGGAGCTCGTCGTGCCGATGCCGCGCAACGCGCAGTCGCTCGACGGCTGGCGGATCAACCTGTTCCGCATCGAAGGGAACAAGGAGTCGCGGCAGTTCAGCGCCTGGAATCCCACCGGCAGCGAGAAGCCCAACTTCCATGTGCCCGACGCGTTCGGGCAACTGCGACTCGAAGCCTGACCCCACGCCCTCTCCCGCTTGCGGGAGAGCGACCGTGCCAAACGAATGCAGCGGCAGCCGTTGCTCCCTCTCCCGCTTGCGGGAGAGGGTCGGGGTGAGGGCCAGCGGCGGTGGAAGTACGACAGTGCTCTCGCCTGCCCCGAGCGCGCAACGAGGCAGGAGAACCGGCGTCACCAGCCGGCGTTGCCGCTCCCTCGAATGAAGAAGCTGGCCGGCGCGTTGTCCTGCTTCAACCCCCCGAGCGCCGGGTTGGACACGGTCACGCCGTCGAAGTTGACCGCGCCGCGCCCACCGTTGTCGAGCACCTCGATGCCGTAGCGTCCGGGGTTGGTGATCCGGATGTTCTTCAGCCTCACGTTGCGGAACTTCGCGTTGTCGGCGTCGCGCAGCAGGTCCGGATGGAACTTCTCGCCCGGCGAGACGAAGGCCGAGCCGAAGCCGCGGAACTCGATGCCGGAGTAGGTCGGATCGATGATGTCGACGTTCTCCACCAGGATGTCGTTCACGTCGCCCTCGCGCAGGTAGAACTTCAGCGCGCCGTGCTGCCACGGGTTGCCCGTGTTCTCGTTGAACATCGGCCCGCCCGCGCGGATCAGCGAGATGTTGCTGAAGGTCGTGGTCCCCGGTCCGAACGGATAGGGGCTGAACTCGTTGTCGATCAGGATGCCGGGGTAGGTCAGCACGTCCTCGCAGATGCTGTCCTTGAACACGTTGCCCGCGCCGCCGTACGCCGCGAAGCAGTTGGCGCGCCACGGCATCTGCACCGTGTTGTTGCGGAACACGTTGTTGACGCCCTGTCCCTGGTCCGGCGCGTTCTTGCCGGCGGGCGGGATGAAGCCGTCGCCCAACTGGAAGGTCTTGTCCTTCACCCAGTCGGTCCACTTGATGGACCACACCACCAGCGCGTCGTCGCCGGTGTTGCGCACGTGGCAGTTCTCCACCAGCGAGTTGGACGTGCCGTTGTCGAGGTTGATCCCGTCCGCATAGGTGTTGCGGATGCGGCAGTTGCGGATCGTCAGGTTCTGCGTCGGCTGGGCCTGGTACGGGGGATCGTTGCCGACCCAGATCGCGCCGACCACGTGCTCGATCCAGACGTTCTCGATCAGGCTGTTGGCGCCCATCGGGCCGGCGAAGGCCTTCTGCACGCCTTCGGTCTCCTCGGCGCGGGCCTTGGACTCGCCCAGGATCGAGAAGTCGCCGAACACGCAGCGCGCGCTCGCGCCATAGCAGAAGAACATCGACTTCGGACCGCGCAGGTTGGTGTGCCACATGCCCGCGCCGCGCACCTCGATGCCGGGGTTGTCCAGGCCGACGTTGCCGCCGCTGATCTTCTGCAGCAGGTAGTCGCCCGGCGGGAACCACAGCTTGCTGGTCGAGCGCATGGCGCGCAGCACGTCGTCCGCGTGGTCCTTGCCGTCGTTGGGCTGGATGCCGAAGGCCGTCACCGAGGTGAAGCCCGCCGGCATCGCCAACGGCTTCGGCACCGGCTCGATGTCGACCAGGTCGATCACGTAGAAGGCGGCGGTGTCCTGCGCGTCGCGGCGCAGCATGACGGTCGCGCCGGCCGGGATGTCGTCCGGCAGCAGCGTGCGCACCTCGTCGAAGAAGGTGTGCGGCTGGCCGGCCGGCTTGTCGACGATCGGATCGCCGATCAGGCCACCCTGGTAGGACCAGCTGTAGCGCGAGGTCAGCGGCAGCGACTTCACGCGCACGCCGTTGACGTAGAGGCCCAGCGTGGCGTCGATGCCGCCACCGTTCGGCGCGTCGGGGATCGAGAAACGCACCACCACGCCGTTGCCGGCCTGGGTGGTCTTGAAGGACACGTAGTCGCCGGTCCGGTTCAGGCGCACCGCCTTGCGGCCGATGGCCTCCGCCTCGATGTGGTTCGCGTCCCACTTCTGGCGGCTGGGGCCGAGGATCTGCGCGTTGGTCTGGCCGTCTTCGGCCTGGTACTCGACCCACGGCACGTTGGCGCCGCGGCCGGGGACCGGCGCCGGGGCCGGTGCGGGACCCGGGGCGGGGGCGGGGCCTGGCGCTGGAGCGGGCGGTGGTGCCGGGGGAGGCGGCGGCGGTGGCGGCGTGGGTGACGGTGCGGGAGCCGGCGGCGGTGTGGGCGAGGGCGCCGGCGCTGGTGGCGGCGTCGGTGACGGGGCCGGTGCGGGCGACGGGGCCGGTGTCGGTGCCGGGCCTTGCGCGTCCGTGGCCAGCAGCTGGAAGCGCTGGTTGTCGTTGTTGCCGCAATCCCATTGCTGGATACGACCGCCGACGGCGACGCTGAATTCCTTCACGTCCAGGCACTTGCCGGAGTGCTTGGCGGCGATGTTGAAGGCATCGCCCTTGGCCATGACGGCGAAGCGCTGGTTCGCGCCGCCGACGTAGCCCCACTGATGGATCAGTGCACCGTTCGCCGTGGAGATCTCGCTGACATCGAGCGCCTTGCCGCTGTTGACGTTGAGGAAGGCGTAGCTGCCGTCGGCTGCGGCGCGGACTTCGAAGCGCTGGCTCGCGGCGTTGTTGCAGGCGGCCTGGAGCGTCAGCGCGCCATCGACCGTGGCGGCGCCTTCGACGGCCACGCACAGGTTCGACTGAACGCCGCGCACGCTGTACTGGCCCACGGGCAGCGGACCGCGCGGCGCCGTCTCACGCGGATACAGGAAGAACTGGTGCACCGCCTCCGCGGTCAGGCAGCTGGCCTGCTGGATCTGCACGCCGTTGGCGGCGGACCGGCCGGGCAGGGTGAGGCACTTGCCGCTGGACACGTTGACGACGCGGACCCGGTTGCCGTTGGCGCGCCACAGGCGGAAGCGCTGCGCGTCGCCGTCGTTGCTGCTGGCCTGCTGGATCGCCGCGCCGTCGGCGCGCGAAGCGCCGGCCAGTTCCAGCACCTTCGACGTGCCGGCGTTGACCAGCTTGTAGAAGCCGTTCCCTTGGACGCTCAGGTCGAAGGCCTGGTTCAGGCCGTCACCGCAGGCGTTCTGCTGAACGCGCCCGCCGTCCGCCGCACTGGGCACGGCCTCGACGCACTTGCCGGTCAGCGCGTTCATGAGGACATAGCGGCCCGCGGCCACCACCGGGGACGGGTCCGCGGCCAGTGCCTGGGCGGTCGCGCGATCGGAGACCGCCGTACCCGTCGTACCCGCGGGGGAGGCCGTCGAGTCCGGGGCGTCGGCGCCGCCGCAGGCGCTCAGCAGCAGGCTGACGGCCAGCGCGATCGTGGTCGGCGCGGCCTGGAGCTTTCCGAAGTCCGGGCGGGAAGAAGGGGGCATGCTCGTCTCTCGTTGTGAGTCGACGGCCATTCTTCCCGCGCCTTGAAAGCGGTTCCAACGGGTAGACGCAAGAGCTGCAATCAGCCGTAAGCGCCGAGGGAAAACTACCTCTCCCGGGTGTGCGCAGGCGCACCCTGCCGGGGACCGCGTCCCCTGCGGGAGGGCGTCAGGGGAGGCGTCAGGCGCCTGCGGCCGCCTTCTTGGCGAGGTCGCCGGCCTTCTTCATCGGCACCGGATCCGGCAGGTCCTTGGCCTGCAGCATGCGGGCCTGGACGACGAGCTGGTTGTGCGCGTCGAGGAACGCGGCGGCGATGACCTTGCCTTCATTGCTGTTGGCCCAGCCCGCGCCGGCGGCGCCGCCGAGCTTGCCCAGCACCAGGCCGCCCATGCCGAGGTCGGTGACGCGCACCGAGCCCGTCGCGGCGGCGACCTGTTCGGTGGTCTCGTTGTCGGTCAGCAGCAGCGCGACTTGCGCTTCCTTGAGCTTGATGTGCTCGGCTGCGCCGACGAACTTGTTGAGCACCGGGATCATGCCGAGGATGCCGCCGACCTGGCGGCCGGCGTCCTGCTCGCTGAAGGTCAGGCTGGGGATCAGCGTGTACTGGGCCTCGTAGCCCTTGCCCTTCTGCACGGTGCTGCCTTCCTTGCGCAGGATGCCGGAGTCCTTCAACTCCTGCTCCCGGATCGTGGCCTTCAGGCCCGAGTTGCGGTCGACGACGCGGAAGCAGCCGCTCTGCTGCGCGAGCAGGCGCACCAGCGGCAGCGGCGAATTCGGCAGGCCGTTGGGCGCGCTGATCGTGTAGCCGTTGGGGTTCTCCATCAGCGACAGCGTGGCGACCGGCGCGTCGCACTTCATCAGTTCGCGGTTGGCCTTGTTCGCGCCGGCGGGGCCGGCGGAGCCGGTGATCTCCGAGCTGCCGTCGCCCAGCGTCGCGCCCTGCTTGCCGCAGCCGGCGAGCATCGCCACGGCGAGACCGACGGCGAGCACGCCGCCCACGCGGGACAGGGACGGGCCGAAGGAGACGGAGGAACGCGCGAATGCCATGGGGATCTCCTGAGCGCAACAGCGGCGACAGCCAAAAAGGGGGCCAAGAACGGCCCGGACCTTATCCCAAATGCGGGCGAACCCGGCCCCCACCGATGGGTGGCTGCGTCGCTGAATGTCGCGTCGTGACGGCAGCTTTACGGGCGGTTACCAGGGGGAGGCGAGAATCCGCCCCTTCGGTCCCCTGCGACCGCACAAGATCCCCGAGGCTTTCCTCATGAACGACAAGTCCCCGAGCCGCGCCGTCGCGTGGCTGGTGTGCGCCCTGGTGGCTGCGGCGCTGTACGGCAACTACTACGTCTACGATTCCATCGGCCCTGTCGCCGATGCGCTGCAGAGCCAGCGCGGCTTCAGCGACCAGCAGATCGGCCTGCTCAACGCGATCTACAGCCTGCCCAACGTCGTGCTGATCCTCGTCGGCGGCGTGCTCGTCGACCGCTTCGGCGCCGCGCGCATGACCGTCTGGACCGCCGGCGTCTGCCTGCTCGGCGCGGTGCTGACCGCGCTCAGCCCCAACTTCGCCGGCATGGCCGCGGGCCGGCTGCTCTTCGGCATCGGCGCCGAGACCTTCAGCATCGCGACGCTCGCCGCGCTGGCCCAGTACTTCGGCGGCGGCAACGTCGCGTTCTCGATGGGACTGGCGCTGTCGATCGGCCGACTCGGCTCGTTCTCCTCGGACATGTCGCCGACCTGGTTCCCCCATGCGTACGCGCAAGGCTGGCAGCCGCCGTTGATGATCGCCGCCGGCATGGCCGCCGCGTCGTTCGCCGTGTCGCTGCTCTATTGGGGCCTGGACCGCCGCGTCGCCGCCGCCGACAAGGGCCAGGCCGAGCAGCAGGCCCAGCCCTTCGTGTGGCGCGACCTGCTGCACTTCGGCAAGGCCTACTGGTATCTGCTCACGCTGTGCGTGCTCTGGTACTCGGTGATCCTCGCGTTCCGCAGCACCTTCGCCATCAAGTACTTCCAGCACGCGCACGGCCTGGACCTGGCCGCGGCGGGCGCGATGAACAGCTACGTGTTCCTCGCCGCCGTCTTTGCGACGCCGGCCTTCGGCTGGCTGTGCGACCGCTTCGGCCGCTATGCGCCGTTCCTGGCCTTCGGCGCGGTGCTGCTGCCGGTCGCGATGGCCCTGATGGCGCTGACCTCGGCCAGCCTGTGGATCTCGACTGCGCTGATCGGCGTCAGCTTCTCGCTGGTGCCCGCGGTGATGTGGCCGCTGGCGAGCAAGCTGGTCTCGCCGCAGCGCTTCGGCACGGCCATCGGCCTGATGTGGGTGGCGCAGAACGCCGGCATCGCCGGGGCCAACCTCGTGGCCGGCTGGCTCAACGACCGCGCCGGCGCGAGCGCGCAGAACCCCGCGGGCTACGAGTCGATGATGCTGTTCTTCGGCCTGGCCAGCGTCGGGGGCGCGGTGTTCGCGGTGATGCTGTGGCTCACCGCCGGCCGGCGCGATCAGGAGAAGGCGGCACCCGCCGCCTGAGCCGTCGAGACACGGCGTCATGAGCATCGCGCTGCGACCGGCCATCGACGAGGACGCGTCCGACGTGGCGACCGTGTTGATGGCGTCGCGCAAGGCCTACCTGCCGTTCGCGCCGATGGCTCATACGGAGTCCGAGGTTCGAGGCTGGGTGCGCGATGTGCTGGTGCCCTCCGGCGATGTGACGGTGGCCTGCGAGGACGGCCGGATCGTCGGCGTGCTGGCGACGTCGCGCGGTGACGATGCGGCGTGGATCGAGCAGCTCTACCTGATGCCGGGATGGACCGGGCAGGGCATCGGTGCGCGGCTGCTGGTGCATGCCCTGGCGATCCTGCCTCGCCCGGTCAGGCTGTACACCTTCCAGGCCAATGCGGGCGCCCGGGCCTTCTACGAGCGGCATGGTTTCGAGGTGCTCGCCTATTCGGACGGCCAGGAGAACGAGGAGCGCTGCCCCGATGTGCTCTACGAACTGTCCGGCGAGCCAGGAGCGGATCAAGGCATCGATCGTCCCGGCCGGCCGGCCTGACACGCGGACCGACGCCGTCGAGGCTCAGGGCGCCAGCACGTACAGCGACGACATCGTCGCCAGCTGTTCCGGCGTCATTGCCGCGAAGCGCCACTGCAGCGGCAGCGACTTGGCCAGCTGCCGTGTCGGCTCGTGGATCTTGTCCTGCTCGAGGAGCAGGCGGTAGCCGGCCAGCGCGAACAGCGGCGGATATTCGTGGTGCCGCAGCCGGTTCTCGCCTTCGCGCGTCAGCCGGTTGATCCAGGCGTGCTTGCGCTCCGGCCAGGTCAGGAAGTTGATCTTGCTGATGGACTTGTCCGCGTGCTCCAGATGGTCCGAGTGATCCACGAGATGCACCATCCGACCGCGCGCGGTGAGCTTCGGCCGCAGGGACTTGAGCAGCTGCACCAGCACGTCCGGCGGGATGTGCTCCAGCACGGTCCGCGAGGTGACGAGATCGATCGACCCGTCCGCCAGCGCGTTCACGTCGAACGGCGCGAGGTAGGTGAGCGGCAGGTCCTTGCGCGTCCGTATCTCGCGCAGCCGCTGCTCCGTGGGGTCCACCCGTCGCAGGAAGTCCAGCGTGGCGGAGAAGCTGACATCGTCCAGATGCGCGTGGAGGTCGGACATGTAGACGTGCTTGGCGCCCTGCAGGCATTGCAGGACGGGGATGGTCGGGAACCAGCCCGTGCCGATCTCCAGCACCGTGGCGCCCTCGATCGAGCCGCCCGTGTGCGCCAGCGCCGCCCGCATCTGCGACCAGTTCTTCAGCGTGTGGCTGAGGTTGTCCGGATCGGGTCGGTAGCCCACGAGCCTGCGCTTCACGACCCGCAGGAGTCGACCGAACGGCAGCCGCGTGAGGACAGCCTGTCGGCTCACCTTCAATCGCCAGTCCATCGTGTCCCCGCTTCTGCTGGTCCAATGACGGACGATTCTGACCCATCAGCGGGCGGGCGGCTGTCCGGGGTTCTGCGCGGTGGCGCCGAACCGCCGTGCCGCCGCCTTCAGATGCGATCGCACGACCAGCACATGCCCCGGCAGGATCAGCGCGAGGTAGAACCGGCCCAGCCGGTTGTGGCAGTTCACGACGGTGGTCGCCACCGCTTCGCGGCGCGTCGATCCCTCGACGCGGCGGATCAGGATCGACAGCTTGAAATCCAGGTGCTGGTCCTGCTCGCCGAAGAGGGCCTCATGGCGTGAGGAGGAGAGCACGCGGAAGATGTCGACGTGCTCGACCCCGATCTCGTCGAGGTGGTGGCGCATCGCCGCGGAGGTCTTCAGCCCGAGGGGCTTCACTGCTGCATCGCGGATCGCGAGCAGGGCGCGGAACCACCACGGCGGATCGGCCAGCGTCGCGCGGGCCAGCGTCATCGCATCGTCGGGCGCGTCGTCCGCGAGCGTGACGGCGAAGGCATCGGCCAGGTTCGCGCCGGCGTAGGTCGGCGCGAGCTGGCTGTCGGTCGGAGGGGCAACGCGGCGGACGGGTGACATCCGCCGCATTGCATCACGACTTCGCGACCTCATGCCCTGCCGGACCGGAGGTCGCGCGGGATCACGACTTCGTGATCTTCACCGAGCGCAGGTTCCAGCCCGGGCCGTTGGCCTTGACCGCGATCTGCTGCTGGCCGGCCGGCAGCGTCACGCGATGCGAGATGGTCGTCCAGTTCTGCCAGCCGCCCGTCGAGGGCACGCCGAGCGAACCGTACACCGGCGCGCCGCCGGCCATCTCCAGCTGCAGGCTGCCGCCGCCGTTCTGGCTGGCGACGCGGTACTCGACCGTGTAGGTCCCGCCCTGCGGCAGGTTGAGGTTCCACACCGCCCAGTCGCCGGTATCGATCCAGCCGAGGTTCTGTCCGCCTTCGGTGGACGCCTCCAGCTGCATGCCCGACTGCAGCGCGAAGTTGGCCGCCTGCAGCGTCGTCGAGAACGCCGTGCCGGCATCCTTCTTGTAGACGCGCACGTAGTCCACGTACATCTTCGCGGGCAGCTTGCTCTCGTCGATGTTCCACTGCGGCCAGTTGCCGCCCACCGCCAGGTTCAGCAGCAGGAAGAAGTCGCGATGGAATTCCTCGGTGCTGTTGACGCTGTTGGTGATGTCGGCGACGTGGAACTGGCGGCCGTCGACGAACCAGCGGATCGCCTTCTCGTCCCATTCCACCGCGTAGATGTGATAGTCCGCGACGTTGTTGCCGGTGTGGCCGCCGTAGGACGCGTGACCGCCGTCCGGACCCTGCCAGTGGATGGTGCCGTGGATGTCCGAATCGGCATTCACATGTTCCATGATGTCGATCTCGCCCGACGCGGGCCAGCCGACCGTGTTGATGTTGCTGCCCAGCATCCAGAACGCGGGCCACATGCCCGAGCTCGACGGCGCCTTGATGCGCGCCTCGATGCGGCCGTACTTGAATTGCGCCAGGCCTTGCGTGGTCATGCGCGCCGACGTGTAGCGCATGCCGCCGAAGTCCTCGCGCTTGGCGGTGATGACGAGCTGGCCGTTCTCGATGGTCGCGTTCTCGCGCCGGTAGAACTGCAGCTCGTTGTTGCCCCAGCCGCCCGAGCCGGTGCCGGTCTCGAACCGCCATTGCGGGCCGATGCCGTTGGTGAATTCGTCCTGCCAGACGAGTTGCCAGTTTTGTGCCTGCGCCGCGACACCCGTCAGGGTGAGCGCGACCGCGGCGAGCGATCGAATCCAGCGTGTCATGGGATCTCCTCAGAACCAGTGGTGGAGGAGACGCGCGCGAGGAACCGGCGGCGTCTCCTGGTGGCCCGGTCGCGAAGGACCGGCGTCGACGCCCGAGATCGGAAGTAAGCCAACGGGGCCGCTGGCAGGTCGCCGATCACTCGTCGACGCGCCGCCGCCTCTAGGCCGCACTATCTGAAAGCGCTTTCAGTTCGTCTTGCGGGAAAACCCTCGGAACTTCGTTTCGTTGGTGACAAGCGGTTGTCGAGCGCGACGGCGCGGGCGCGGAGGTATCGAGATGTCGGCAGATGTGGGCGCCGGACACAAGCGGCCAGGCTCGCCTGGCGCCGGGCAGCTCGATCTTGCTGCCGGTGATGCGCGAGACCTCCAGCAGGTTGTCGACCAGCCGGACCATGTGGTCGACCTGCCGTTGCAGCATCGGCAGCACCTGGTCGGCGGGGGCGCAGTCGGCGCCGGCCAGCCGCAGGATGTGCAGCCCGGTGCGGATGGGCGCGAGCGGGTTGCGCAACTCGTGGGCCAGCCTCGCGCGGAACTCGTCCTTGCGGCGGTCCGCCTCCCGCAGGGCGATCTCATGGCGGCGCCGGTCGGAGTGCGTCCAGCCGATGCTGCCGTCGACACGGATGACGCGGTGCTCGAGGTCGAAGACGCTGCCGGTGGCGATGGCACGGTCGACAGCGGCGCGGTCCTCGACGGGGGATGTAGTCGTCGAGCCAGGCGCGGCTGGGCTCATCGGTGTTGCGGATGAATTCGCGGCCGCGCAGATGCCTCATTTCCGTCCAGTCGGGATTCATCCGGTAGACCACGTCCGAGGTCGCGCTGGCAAACGCGCGGAAGCGTTCCTCGCTGCCGTGCAGGGCGGCTTCGATCTCGGCCAGGCGCGTCTTCGTCTGCTGGCGTTCGTTGTCGGTGTCGGCGGTGGGCGGTGGCATGGCGATGGGCGGCAGAGGGCGATGGCTGGCGCGGTGCCCGGCGATGGCGGCACGGGCGCATCGGGGCCATCGGCGGGCCGGGCGCCGCGCATTGTTGGGTCTCCTTGAATTCACATGCTCGCGGACGCCTCTCGACCCGAGAGGCCGCGATCCGAAGAATGCAGACGACCAGCCACTCGGAAATTCCCGCCATGTCCCGTGCGACGCCTGCAACCCCTGCGACCCTGGTGCCCGCGCGGCCAGCGACGCGACGCCGCGATGCGGCCTCCCGCCTCGAACCGGCGGCGTATGCGCTGTTGCGCTTCGCCTTCGGCGCCATCCTCTTCACGCACGGGCTGCCGAAGGCGCTGGGCACCTCGCACGGGTCGATGGCGGATCCGATGGCCGGCTCGATCCGGCTCATCGATCAGGTGATGGGGCTGCCGTTCGCGCCGCAGCTGGCGGTCCTGGTCATGCTGTTGGAGACGGTCGGCGCGGCGGCGCTGGCCATCGGCTTTTGCACCCGCTGGGTGGCGCTCGCGTTCACGCTGGAGATGATCGGCATCTGCGTCGCGCTCGGCCCGACCTGGCCGTGGATCGACCGCGGCATCGAGTACCCGGTGCTGATGGCGGCGCTGGCGGCCTACATGGTCGTGCGCGGCGGCGGGGCTTACGCGGTGGACCGGCGGCTGCCGTGGTCGGCGGCCCGGGCGTGGCAAGATGGCTGAAACCCCGCGAGGATTTCCTGATGACGCAACGCTTGGCCTCCTGCAGCTGCGGTCGGCTCACGGCCCGGGTCGTGGGCGAGCCCGTGCGCATCTCCATCTGCCATTGCCTGAACTGCCAGCGCAGGACCGGCGGCCCTTTCGCCGAACAGGCCCGGTTCCGTCGTCAAGACGTGACCCCGTCGGGCCTGTCGTCGACGTACCCGATCACGGGGGACGAAGGCACAACGGCCACCTTCCATTTCTGCCCGACCTGCGGCGCGACGGTCTACTACGAGATGGAGGCGCAGCCCGACTTTCTCGCGATCCCCGTCGGCGCGTTCGCGGAGCCGGGTTTCCCGGCGCCGAACGTCTCGGTCTACGAGAGCCGGAAGCACGGGTGGGTCGTCCCGCCCGCGGACGCGGAGCACTACCCCTGAGCACCCCAAGTGGCTGTGATCCGCGGCCGTGGCCGCGGCGCTGTCAGGGCGTCGACGCGCGCCAGCGCTGGTAACTGCGCAGCGCCACCCACAGCAGCAAGGCGGACGCCAAGGCGGTGAGGCCGAGGTTCACCCAGTAGGCCTCGGGATGTTCGGTACGCAGGAAAGTGTCGACCTTGCAGCCGCCCTTGCCGGAGCAGGCCACTTCGCCCCGGATCAGGTCGCGCACGGTCACGACGAGCAGGTAGATCCCGATCGCCAAGGGTGCGACGAGGGATCGGATCAGAGGCCACGCCGTCCACTGCTCATCGGCTGCCGCATCCCGCGCCTGGCGGATGAGGCGGACCAGCAGGAAGGCCGCGACGGCGAACCCCAGCAGGATCAGGATCGGGTGCAAGGGGCTCGCCGGTTCAACGCACCAGCTTGCCGCCCACGCCGAGGACGGCGAAGTCCACGTAGCGCGAGGTCGGGCCCTTGCCGAAGGTCAGGCGATGGCCGCCGACATCGGTCTCGAAACCGCGATCCAGGGTCTCGGTCAGGCCGACGGGGCCGGGCGCGGTCGTGCGTTCCAGCGCCTTCACGAGTGCGCGCGCGGCGATGAAGCCTTCGAGCGAGCGCGAGGACAGGTCCGCATCCTTGGCGTTGCCGCGCAGGCGCTGGTAGTCGCGGACGACTTCGCGGTCGGCGCGATCGTCCGTGGGCAGCACCAGCGAGAACGCGAAGCCGCGGGCGCGGTCCGGGCCGAGCTTGGCCAGCAGCGCCTGCACGTCGATGATGGACATGCCGTACAGGGCGGCGCGGCCGCCGGCGGTCTGGTACTTGTCGGTGAACTCGATGGCGGCCGCGGTGGTCGCGGCGAGGAAGATCACGTCGGGCGACTGCTTGATCATGTCGGCCACGGCCTTGCCGACCTCGGTGGTGTTGCGGGCGTAGCCCGACTGCGCGACCAGCGTCAGACCATAGGTCTTGGCCGAGGCCTGCGCGCCGGCCAGCGCGTCGCGGCCCAGGCCGTCGTCCTGGTAGACGACCGCGACCTTGGTGCGGCCCATCTCGCCGAGCTGCTTGAAGAGGCGGTCCACCTCCTCGCGGTAGCTGGCCTTGACCGGGTACATGTTGCGCGCGGTGATCACGCTGTTGGCGCCGGAGACGGCGCCGACCATGGACACGCGCGTCTTCTCGAGGACGCCGTCCTGCTTGAGCGCCTCGAGGTTGGACGTGCCGACGGTGCCGATCAGCGCCGTGGGCGCGTCGGTGCTGATCAGCTCCTTGACCAGCCGGACGGTTTCCTCGGGCTTCTGCGCGTCGTCGCGGGTGACGAACTTGATCTTCTGGCCGCGGACGCCGCCACGCGCATTGACGTCGTCGATCCACAGCTTGGCGCCGGCGCGGATCGCCTTGCCGGTGACGGCCTGCGGTCCGGTGAACGGGGCCACCTGGCCGACGACGATGTCGGCATGCGCCGTCGAGGCGGCCGCGAGGCACAGGAGGGTGATCAGGCGGCGGGCGATGGCAAGGGTCATGGTGAGTGCGGCAGCTGGCGTGCGGGACCGCCCATTGTGATCAATAGGATGATGGTTGCGGTAACAGCTGGGCGACTGTGGGAACGGCGGCCGGGACTTCCGACAAGCGGCGTCCTTCGCCGGAAAGAAGGTCCCTGGGGGTCGATCCGTTACCTCTTTCGGGTCGCCCCCGCGCTACTGGGACAGCGGCTTCTGCGCCTCGGCCAGGGCCTCGCGCGCTGCGTCGAGCTGCTTCTGTTCCTTCGCGATCTTCTTCGGATCGCCCTTCGCCTGCGCGGTCGCGAGATCGGCCTCGCGACGGGTCACCTTCTTCGTCGCGGCGGCGATGTCGCGCTGCCGATCGGCCTCGAGCGAGGCGTCCGTGCAATGGCGCTTGTTGGCCGCCAGCGCCGACTTCAGGCCGGAGAGCTGACGGCGGTTGCCGTTGGCGGTCGCTTCGGAGATCCGGGATTCGATGCTGGCCCGTTTAGCCGCGCAGGCGGCGGAGGGCGCGTCGGCGGCAAGGACTGCCGGGGCGCAGGCGACGGCGAGGAGCGATGCGACCAGTCTCTTCATGGCGTTCCCTCGAAGCGGTGATCGGGCCAGTCTAGACCAGCGAGGCGACGAGCGGAGCGATTACACGCAGGTACGGCCCTAGCATCGGACCATGACGCAAGCACCCTCCCGCCGCCACGTCCTCGGCGTGGCACTCGCCGCGCCCACCGCGGCCTTCGCCGCAACAGCGGCCACGGCTGCCACTGCTGCAACGGGCGGATCGAGCGGCGCTCCCCGCCCGGGCGGCTCGTCCCTGTCGCTCTCCCCGAAGCGCATCGAGCGCATGCTCCGCGGCGTGGTGGCCGACGGTCGCGCCGTGGGGGTCTCGGCGGTCGTCTGGCAAGGCGGGACGGAGCGCTACTTCGGCGCCTTCGGCCTGGCGGACCGTGAGGCACGACGGCCGATGGCGCGCGACACGCTGGCGCGCATCTGGTCGATGACCAAGCCGGTGGCGTCGGTGGCGCTCATGCGCCTGTGGGATGCGGGGCGCTTCCGGCTGGACGATCCGATCGCGCGCTACCTGCCGGAGTTCAAGGCCATGCGCGTCCACGCCGACGACGGTCGCGGCGAGCGGCCGGCCGAGCGGCCCATCCTCGTGCGCGATGTGCTGCGGCACACGTCGGGACTCACCTACGCGATGGAAGACGGGCCGGCCGATCGCGCGTTCCGCGCGGCGAATCCGCTCGAGACCTCGCGCGACCTGGCCGCGTTCAGCCGCGCGGTGGCGGCGCTGCCGTTGCGTCACGAGCCGGGCACGGCCTGGCACTACGGCACCTCGACGGACATCGTGGCGCGCCTGGTGGAGGTGCTGGGCGACGAGCCCTTCGACGCGCACGTCCGTCGCCACATCCTGCAGCCGCTGGGCATGAAGGAGACGGACTGGACGCCGCCCGATGCGGTCAAGGACCGGAGGGCCGCGACCTACCGCTTCGGTGCCGACGGTCCGGCGCAGCGCGAGCCCGAGGTGCCTTTCACCTTCGCCAGCGGCGGGGCGGGCTTGATCGGGCCGATCGACGACTACCTGCGTTTCGCGCGCATGCTGCTGGGCGAAGGCCAGCTCGACGGCGTGCGCGTGCTGCGACCGGCGACCGTGAAGCTGATGCTCGTGGACCACCTGGATCCGGCGATCTCGCCGCGCCATTTCCTGAAGAGCCCGGGGCTCGGGTTCGGTCTTGGCGGCTCGGTGCGCATTGCGCCGACCACGGCCGACGAGCCGGCCAGCAGGGTGGGCGAGTTCTCATGGGGCGGCGCGGCCTCGACGCTGTTCTGGGTCGATCCGGCGAACCAGCTCGCGGTGGTGTTCTTCGCCCAGAAATTCCCGTTCGACGAGGCGCTGCACAAGGATGTGCGGCGGGCGGTGTACGGCTGAGCGAACCTTCGCAGTCTCAACCCTCGCGCGCGGCCTGGGACACCTCGGGGTCCTCGATGTCGGCGCCGCTCAGCGACCCCAGCGCCCGGCGCATGCCGCTCGCGCTCGGCGACTCGATGTAGACGCACTTCTTGTTGTGCCGCTTGCAGTGGTCCTTCACGCGCCAGTATGCGTCGTGGCTGATGCAGCCGGTCTGGCAGATCACGAGGTCCGCCGCAGCGAGGCTCGCATCCAGTTTGGAGACCGCGTCTTCCTCGCCGCCGTCATGGTGGAGGAATCGACCGCCGGTGCGTTCGATCAACTGGCGGTAGATCGGCACCACCGCCGGCCGGCCGCCGACGCACAGCACCGAGCGCTCGTCGAGCGACGGCAGTGCGGACTCCGCGTTCGGCGGTGATTCGGACTGCTGCGCCGTCTGTGTCTGCTGCTCCCGCTGACGCTCCGACTGCGCCAGCGCCTGCTGCAATTCGTCCGCCCGGCGCTGCTCGCGCTCGGCCTGCTGGCGCGAGGTCAGCAGCGCGCGCTCCAGCTGATGGATGCGGTCCTGCTGCGTCTGCAGGTGCCTGGCCTGTTCATGGCGGTGGCGAAGGCCGGGGATGCTCTCCTCCAGCTGCTGCAGCTCCTCGCGCAGCCCCGCGGCCAGCGTGTCGCGCGCCAGCAGCTCGCCGCGCAGGCGCAGGCATTCGGCCTGCGACAGCTCCAGCTCGCGCGCCCGCTCCGCCAGCAGTCGCGTGCTGCGCGACTGCGCCTGCGCCAGTTCGCGCGTCAGGATCGCGTGCTCGTCCTGCAGCTCGTCCAGGCGCTGCAGGTCCGCGCGGTTCGCCGCGCCGACCTGGTGCTGCAGCATGTGGATGTCGCGCAGGACCTGCTCCTGCAGCGCCGCGTCGCAACGCGCATGCGTCAACGCGCCCCACAGCGCGCCGCCGACGTCGTTGCCCTGCTGCGCGGCATTCCACCAGCGCGTCAGCGACTCCGCCGTCTTGTGCTGCGCGGACTGCCGCAGCGCGATCGAGAAGCGCTGGTCCAGTTCCTTCTGCAGCATCTCGGAGATCGGCCCGCGACGCGCGCATTCGTTGATCGCGCCGCAATGCATCTCGTAGTCGTTGGCCAGCGCCTCGCCGCCGAGCATCTTGCCCAGCTTGCGACGCAGCACCGGCATCGGCAGGCACACGCCGATCACCGGGCACAGCGCCTGCGCGGGCAGTTCCCACAGGCGGCGACGGCGCGAGCCGCGCGGCACCGGCGTGTCGTCGGAGGAAGACGACGAGGACGACGAGGACGAGGAGGGCGATGAAGCGGAGCGTGCGTCCCCGCGCGCCAGCGCCTGCGCCAGCGGCAGACCGGCCACCGCGGCGGGCACGGGGTCGCCCTCCTGCATGAACACGCCGCCGCCCGTCACCGCAGTGGCGGCGGAGGCCAGCAACGGGGAATCGCCCGGCAGGCCGGAAGCGCCCGCGTCGGCGCGCGCCAGCAGGCTCAGGAGCGAAGAGGGGTGGGCTTGTCGCACATGGGGTGGACTCCTTACTGCAAGGGGGACGCCTGGAGCGCGAAACGCACCGGGTACTCGACCCAGCTGACCAGTCGCTGGTCGCCGCGCCGGGCAGGGACGAAGGGACAGGATTCGGCGACGCGCCGCGCGGCCTCGTCCAGCAGCCGCCAGCCGCTGCCGCCGGCCACGACGACCTCGGCGGCGTGCCCGTCGGCGTCGACCTTCACGCGCAGCACGACCCGACCCTCGATGCCGCGATCGCGCAGCATCCCCGGGTAGTGACGCTCGATCTGTCGCGCGCTGCAGGCGCGGTGGTCGGCGGGCATCTGGACCGGGACATCGGTCGTCGGCGGCGCGGGCACCGTCGCCGGAGCCTGCGGGAATGCCGTCGCAGTGGTCGGGACGGCGGCAACCGCAGCGACTGCGATGGGGCGGGCGGCGGTCGAGCCCTGATCGGCCGGCGCCGCCGCGGGAGGATCGGATCGCAGCGGCGTCGCCGCAACGGCGATCGGCGGTGTGATCTCGATCTGCACCGGCGGTGGCGGGATCTCCGGCATCGGAGGAGCGCTCAATGCGGAGCGGGGCAATTCGATGGGAATGGACGACGGGGGCGTCGCTTCCGACGGGGGTGTCGAAGGCACCAGGCGCGCGCTGATCGTCAACGGCACGGGCGCGGGCGCGGGCGGGCGCTTGGGCGCGAAGGCGCTCGCCAGCGCGAGCAGCATCGCCAGGTGGATCGCGCCGGTCACGGCCCAGCCGCCCCAGCGACCGTGGCCGCCGCGCAGCTGCAGTGGCGGCTGCGCCAGCGCCGCCGGGCTCATGCGCGCGCTCCCACCGCGCCGGCCAGCATCGGCAGGATCGCGAGGCCGTGCTCATCGCGCAGCAGTCGCAGGCGCGTGTCGTAGAGCTGTTCCAGCAGCGGCAAGGTCGCCGGCAGCGCGTCGCAGTCGGCCAGCAGCCGACCCGACTTCATCAGCCACAACCGGTCGAAATGATTCATCGCGAGGTTGAGGTCGTGCAGCACCGCCACCAGCGCATGGCCGCGCTGCGTCGCGAAGTCCGACATCGCCGCCATCAGCGAGACGCTCAGTCCCGGATCGAGTGCCGCCACCGGTTCGTCCACCAGCAGCAGCCCGTCGCGCGCATCCCAGGCCTGCGCGAACACGCGCGCCAGCTGGACGCGCGCCTGTTCGCCGCCGGACAGCGTGTCGAAGCGGCGACCGTGCAGGTGCTCGGCCTGCGCCTGCGTCAGGGCGTCGCGCACGATCGCGTCGTGGCGACCGTCGCCTTGGCGCGCGACGCGGCCGAGGGCGACGACCAGCTCGACCGGCAGTCCGAAGGCGACGCCGTGTTGCTGCGGCAGCACCGCGCGGCGTTGTGCCAGCTCGGCCGGCGACCACGCGCCCAGCGGCTGTCCGTCGAAGTGCAGCACGCCGGCCGCCGGTCGCAGTTCGCGGGCGATCAGGCGCAGCAAGGTCGACTTGCCGGCGCCGCTCGGGCCGAGGATCGCGATGCGCTCGCCCGGATCGACGCGCAGCGTCAGCGGTCCGATCGCCGCGTTGCCGAGCGTCACGCGCACGTCCTGCAAGGTCAGCAGCGATCCCATCACGCGCTTCCCATGCGGCGCACCGCGCCGCGCAGCAGGACGAGGAACCACGGCGCGCCGATCAGCGCGCTGAACACGCCGACGGGGATCTCCGCCGGCACGGCCAGCGTGCGGGCGAACGTGTCCGCCACGACCAGCAGCAAGGCGCCCGCGAGCATCGCGTTGGGCAGCACATGGCGCTGGTCCGCGCCGACGAGCTGCCTCGCCAGGTGGGGCGCCATCAGGCCGATGAAGCCGATGTTCCCGCACCAGGCCACGGCCAGCGCGGAAAGCAGCGCGACCATGGTGATGCACTGCCAGCGCAGACGTTCGACGTCGATGCCGACATGCGCGGCCGCCGCCTCGCCCAGCGCGAGCGCGTTCAGTCGCGGTGCGACCCGCAACGCCGCCGTGCCCAGGACGAGCAGCGCGCCGCCCATCACCGCGGCCATGATCCAGTTGGCGCCGGCCAGGGAACCGAGCGTCCAGAAGTTGATGGCGCGCAGCTGTTCGTCGTTGGCGATGAAGCTGCACAGGCCGACGATCGCGAAGGTCATCGCCTGCAGCGCGAGGCCGCACAGCAGCAGCGCCGCGATCGACCCCGGCGCGAGCCAGCGCGACAGGCGGTCCAGCGAGAAACACACGGCCAGCGCGCCCGCGAAACCGACCAGCGGCAGCAGCCAGAGGCGGGCCTCGACGGGCAGCGCCGCGTGCATGCCGGCAAAGACGGTGAGGGTGAGCGCCACCGCCGCGGCGGCGCCGCTGGTGACGCCGAGCAGGCTGGGCTCGGCCATCGGGTTGCGGAACAGCGCCTGGCTGAGCGCGCCGGCCAGGCCGAGCGCCGCGCCCACCGCGAGCGTCAGCCCGAGGCGAGGCAGGCGGAGTTGCCACAGCACATGCGCGCCGCCGGTCTTGGGCGCGTCGCTCCACGGGCCGTTGAGCCAGTCCGCCGCCGCGATCGGCACCGCGCCGAACTGCACCGCCACGATGACCGTGAGCAGCAGCGCCGCCGTCAGCAGCATCGGCCGCGACCACGTGCGTCGGACCGACACCGCGGTGATGGGCGAGGGCAGGGCGGATCCGACGGTGCTCATCGCTGGGTCAGTCGTGCGGTTCGTCGTGCGGGTCGTCGGGTCGGGTGTGGTGCCGGGTGTTGCCCGACGCTCACGCCGTCTTGCCCGTGCCCGCCGGCGCATGCAGAGCCTGGGCCAGCGTCGTCAACGCCTTCGGCGTGCGCGGTCCGAAGCCGAGCAGCTCCATCGTTTCCATCACGACCACGCGCTTGTTCTGACCGGCGGGCGTCTGCGCCAGGCCGGGCAGCTTCAGCAGGCCGTCGATGCCGCCGCTGGCCTCGAGGCCCTGCGTCGTCGCGAGGATCACGTCCGGCGCGGCCGCGATCGCGGCTTCCGGCGACAGCATCTTGTAGCCCTGCGCATCGCCGAGTGCGTTGACCGCGGCGGCGTAGCCGATCATCGCGTCCGCTGCCGTGGCGGCGCCGGCGATGCGCGCCTGGTTGGCGGCGTTCGACAGTACGAAGAGCACGCGCGGTGCACGATGACCGGCGGCCAGCTTCGTCACCTGCGCACGGCTCGCGGTCCACTCGGCCTGCAGCTTCTGCGACAGCGCCGCCGCCTGCTGCTGGCGACCGAGCAGGTCGCCGAGCGCCTTGGTGCGCTCGAGCACGCCTTCGAACCGGTGCTCCGCGCGCAGCACGTGCAACGGCACCTTCGCGGTTTCCAGCTGACGCAGCACTGCGGGCGGGCCGGCTTCCTCGGTGGCGACGACCATCGTCGGCGCCAGCGACAGCAGGCCTTCCGCCGCCAGCGTGCGCGCGTAGCCGACGTTGGGCAACTTCGTCGCGGCCGTCGGGTACAGCGAGGTGCTGTCCACGCCGACGAGCTCGCCCTGCGCGCCCAGCTCGTAGATCAGCTCGGTCAGCGCGCCGCCGACGGCGATGACGCGCTGCGGCGCGGCCCACGCGCGGCCGCCGATCGACAGCAGCGCCGCAGCCGGCGCCAGCGAGAGGACGTGGCGGCGGCTCAGCACGGGACGGTCTCCGCCGGCGCGCCTTCGACCAGGCTCTCCAGCAGGTTGCGCCAGTCGCAGCGCTCGGCCTGCCCGGGCTTGCGTTCGCCGAACAGCATCGCGATCGTGCGGCCCTGCGCGTCGAACAGCTCCAGCGAGCACACCAGCCCGTCGACCGTCGGCTTGCGCACCAGCCAGGCGGAGGCGATGTGGTCCTCGCGCAGATGCAGGTTGAAGCCCGGATCCAGCACGTTGATCCACGGGCCCATCATCGCGACCTTGTTCACCGGACCGCTGTGGATCTGGATCATCCCGGGGTTGCCGACGAAGACCATGATGGACACGTTCTCCTGCGCGGCGCGGCTCAGCAGTTCCTGCGCGCTGGACAGCGCCAGCGGTTGCGCGAAACGCGGCTCGGCCAGGCGCAGCGCCTGCGTGCGGCTCAGGCCGTGACGCTTGAGCAGGCCGAAGAAGTCGTGCGTGTCGCGCAGGGACGCCCATTCGCTGCGGAAGGTCGCGACGTCGACGCGTGCGTCCGGCACTTCCGCCGGGTCCTGCCAGGCGTCGCCGGGCTCGAAACCGGGCTTCTGGTCTTCCGCCAGGAAGCGCGCCACCAGCGCCTCGTAGGCGGCGAGGTCGCTCTCCGGCTTCACGAAGACCTTGTGGATGGCCTGGCCGGCGGCGTCGAAGAACTGCAGGCTGCGCTGCAGCGCGCCGTCGGACAGCCGCTCGGCGACGGCGAAGCCGTGGCGCCAGTGGCTGTAGAAGACGCGCAGGTCGATCGCGCCGCCGAGCACCAGGCCCATCTGGCGCTGCGGCCCCATCGCGCTGACGGCGGTGTAGACGCCGACCTTCTCGTGCACGCAGGACTCGTTGCGGGTCAGCGCCATGACCGGGCCCAGCGGCTCGAGCGCGGCAATCAGGTCCTGCCATTCCGCGCGCAGGCGTTGCGCGCGCAGCGGGACTCGTCATCGGCGAACGGGCCGGCGTGGGCGGCGAGCAGCTCGCCCTCGGAGATGCGCAGGTCGCTGGCGATGTCGCGGTGGCGGGCCTTGCGCTCCTGGCGCGCCGTGGCGAAAGCCTGACGCAGGGCGGTGAAGCTGGCATGCATGGCGGAAGACTCCTGATCAGAAATCGGCGCGCAGGGTCACCTGGAAGGCGCGGCCGGGGGCGGTGTAGCTGTCGATGACGGCGGCGGCGGCCGGCGTCGCGACGCTGACGCCGGTCACGTCGCCCCAGCGCCAGTACTTCTTGTCGAAGAGGTTGGTGACGTAGGCCGACACCGAGAAGGTCTTGTCGAAGCGGTAGGCGCCGCCGAGGTCGACCACGTCGTACTTCTTCGGCGTGAACCAGCCGGCCGTGCTGACGTCCGACGGCTTCTTGCCCGAGCTGTGGAGCCAGGTGGTCTCGACGACCCACGGTCCGGTCTCGTAGCGCGCGCCGACCTTGCCGCGCAGCGGCTGGACGCTGTCCAGCGGCGTCTCGACGCCGTTCTCGGTGCTGTGGCCGCGCGACTTCGCGACCGAGGCGTTCAGGTTCAAGCCGGGCATCAGGTCCCAGATGAAGCGCGCCTCGACGCCCTTGATGCGGGCATCGGCCAGATTGACGTATTGGAAGATCAACGGGCTGGTGAGTCCGTCACCCCCGACGATCTCCTGCGAGATGAAGTCCCGGTAGCGGTTGTCGTACGCACTCAGCTGCCAGCGCAGCGTCTCGGCGAGCTTCCCGCGCAGGCCGAGTTCCACGCTGTCGGCGTGCTCGGCCTTCAGGTCCGGATTGCCGATCGACCGGTACATCTGCGCCGGATTGCTGAAGCCGTTGTTGACCTGGTCCGGCGTGGGGGCGCGGAAGCCCTTGGCCCACTGGACGTAGGGCTGCACCAGCGGTGACGCCCGCCAGATCAGGCCCAGGCGAGGTGTCACCGCCTGGTCGGACAGCGACACGAGCGGGCTGCCGGCAGGCGCCGTGTAGCCGGCGCCGTCCGGGGACAACTTGTAGTGCTCGAAGCGCAGCGCCGGGATGATCGTGAAGTCGCCCGCCTCGATCTCGTCCTGGATGAAGGCGCCGGCCAGCGTGTACTTCGTGTCCGGGAAGGGCTTGTTGGGGAAGGTCTCTCCCTGAGGCGGCACGGTGCCGTCGCGCAGGCCCTCGATCGTGTTGCGGCTGATGTCGATGCCATAGCTCAGCCGCTGGCTGGCGAGCTGCGTCTGCGCCTGCGAACTGAGGCCGATCACCCGCTCCTTGTAGGAGCCCAGTCGCGTGCGGTCGACGGCGGTGTTGCGGTCCTCGGAGGAGAACTGGCGCGTCTCGCTGTCCTGCACGTAGAGGTGGGTGGTGACCTGCTGGACCCAGGCCGCGTTGAGGTCCTCGTAGCGATGCTCCAGAGAGACCCGCGTGCGTTCCATCTTGTCGTGCGCGTCCAGCGCCAGCACGGCTGTCGACGCGAGGTTGCCGGTCGGCGGCGGCGCCGTCACCGCGGTCAGCACGTTGGTGTCGATCTTGCGCTCACGGTATTCGAGCGTGCCCATCAGCCGGTGGTTCGCGTTCACGCGGTAGCCGAGCTTGGCCATCACGCTGTTGCTCTCGACATCGGTCGGGTTGGGCTTGGTGCGCGTGGCGTTGGGCGCATCCTTGTCGCCCTCGTTCTTCGTCTCATGGCCGCGCTGGACCGTCGCCTGCACCAGGCTGCTCCAGTCGCCCGCGCCGAAGGCGACGGCGGCGCTCGCGCGCTTGGAGTCGTCGACGCTCATGCCGGTCAGCTTCGCGAAGCCGGCGAAGGTCTTGCCGTCCACCAGCAGGTCCTCGGGCGACAGCGTGCGCAGGCTCAGCGCGCCGGCCAGGCCGTCGCTGCCGTAGGACGTGGACGTCGGGCCGCGCAGGACCTCGGCGCTCGCCAGGCTGTTCAGGTCGACGAAGTCGGCCCGGCCGCTCGCGAACGCGCCGAACGCGAAGCTCTGCGGCACGCGGATGCCGTCCACCATCATCAGCACCCGGTTGCCTTCCAGGCCGCGGATGTTGATGCCTTCATTGCCCGAGCGGCCCGTGGAAGCGCCCGCCGCCGTGAAGCGCGGGGTCATCGCCTTGACGTCGAGGTCGACCTCGTCGGACAGCAGGTCCTTGAGGTCGCGCGCGTCGCGACGGTCGAGCTGCTTGCGGTTCTTGACGGTGACCGTGTTGGGCACCGCGTCGACCGAGCGTTCGGTGCGGGTCGCGGAGACGGTCAGTTCACCGAGTTGCTGGGGGTTCTCGGCGGTCGGTGTGTTCGCGGGAGCCGGCGTCTGGGCGAATGCCAGCGGGAAAGCCAACGACAGGGCGAGCGCGACGGGCGTCGGGCGCAGTTGCATGGTGACGAAATCCTTGTAGTTCTTGGGATCTCGCACGGGCTGGCACGACGCGGGCTGGTGCGGGCGGGCGGTCCTCGCGGACGGCCGGCGGTTCAGAGATGACGGAAAACGGAAACGGAGACGTGGATCACGGGCGGGCGGACCGGTCCTCGGCCGGCCGCGCCGCCCAGCGGATCACTTGGTCAGGATGAGCTTGCCCAGCGAGGTCACACGCAGCCGGTAGAGCGAGCCGGCGTGTTCGATCTCGACCTCCCGGTCGTTGCCCATCAGCGCCTGGCTGCTGATGCGGCGGCGTTGGACGAGCGGAACCGCTTCGCGCGGCGAACCTGCGGCGACCCGTGCGCTGTCCAGCGCAACGGCTTGCAGGGCTTCAAGATGGGGGTGGTGATGGGCATTCATGCGACGCATCTTAATGAGAACGATTCGCAATAGCAACCAAGAATCGCGACGATTTATTTTTCGATGGAAACGGGCTGCGAATACTTCGCATGCAGAGCGGGGCCGGCGGGTCTTGTCCCCATTCGGCGTAGGGATGACGACAATGCGCCCCATCCCACCGAATTCCATCGCATCCCAGGAGAAGAACATGAAGGGCGACGCCAAGGTCATCGAGTACTTGAACGCACAGCTGAAGAACGAGCTGACCGCGATCAACCAGTACTTCCTGCACTACAAGATGTACAAGAGCTGGGGCCTGGAGCGTCTGGCCAAGCACGAGTACGCCGAGTCCATCGAGGAGATGAAGCACGCCGACAAGCTGATGGATCGCATCCTGCTGCTGGAAGGCCTGCCGAACCTGCAGGACCTGGGCAAGCTCTACATCGGCGAGAACGCCGTCGAGGCCCAGCATTGCGACCTGAAGATCGAGATGGGCAGCCATCCGCTCCTGAAGGAAGCCATCGCCTACTGCGAGAGCGTGCGCGACTACATCTCCCGCGAGGTGCTCGAGGAGATCCTCGCCGACACCGAAGAGCACATCGACCATCTGGAGACCCAGATCGAGCTGATCGCGCAGATCGGTGAACAGAATTGGCTGCAAAGCCAGATGGGCGAAGCCAGCTGAACGCCAGCCCGCCCGTCCCGGGGCCCCAGCCGCCGCCAGGAACCCCAAGCCCCGCCCAGCGGGGCTTTTTTCGTCCGCTCGGCGGGAAATGCGAGGTCTGCATGACGAGGGACGGCCTTCCGTGTCGTTGTTCACCGACAGTTGTCCGACGCGTCGAGGGGGCTCTGCAATCTAATTGAGAGGAATTCGCGTTTGCGCTAGTATCACGGCCATCCCAGGTTCCACCTGACCCCGCGCCGCCATGATCGTCTGCCTCTGCCACCGAGTTTCCGACCGCGACATCCGTCGCAGCGTTGCCGACGGCGTGCACAACTTCGACGTGCTGCAGGACGAGACGCAGGTGGCCTCCGCCTGCGGCAGCTGCCACGACTGCGCGCGCGACGTCTTCAATGAGGCGCTGCGCGCCTGCGCCGCGTCGCACGGCGTGACCTGCGCCAGCCCGTCGCGCATCATCCCGATCGCACAACTGGCCGCCTGATCAGCCTTTCCGGACACGGATCCGGACGAAGAAAAACCGCAGACCGGTCACCCGGTGCTGCGGTTTCTTTGGCGTGGAGGACGCGATCCTCGCGTCTCCGTGCCTCGCATCCGGCGCGCCGGTTACTTGGCGGCGGAAGCGCCTTCGGCCGGCTTCTCAGCCTTGTCGGCCTTCTTGTGGCCGGCCTTGTGCGCAGCGGTCTTGTCACCGGTGGCCTTGTGATGCTTCGCTCCCTTGTGCTCGGCCTTGGCGTCGGACGCCGGCGCGGCGGTCGCTGCCGGAGCGGCCTGCGTGGTGGGCGCCGCCGGGGTGGCGGTGCCTTGGGCCATCGCGGCGCCGGCAATCAGCAGGGCGGGGATCAGGGCCAGGGTCTTGATGGTCTTGAAGGCTTGCATCTGGTTTCTCCAGCGGGTTGAACAAGGTGAGCAGACAACGACGCGGCGACACGATGTGTTGACAGGTCATCGCAGCTTTGCATTGGGTTACGCAATCCGCACGGGTCCTTCACGCGTCAGGTCTTGCGCGCTGTCGGACGCGCGGGACGTCGGGCAAGATGCCGCGCACGCATTCAGGAGACATCGATGACCGCCCCCCATCACGCCTTCGACTGGAATCGCGGCTACGCGAGCCAACGCAGTCCGGTCTTCGCGCGCAACGTCGTGTCGACGTCGCACCCATTGGCCGCGCAGGCGGGCCTGCGCATCCTGGGGCAGGGCGGCAACGCGGTGGATGCCGCGATCGCGACCGCGGCGTGCATGACGCTCGTCGAGCCGTGCAGCAACGGCCTGGGCTCCGATGCCTTCGCGATCGTGTGGGACGGCAAGACGCTGCAGGGACTGAATGCCTCCGGCGTCTCGCCGCAGGCGTGGACGCCCGCATACTTCGACCGCAAGTACGGTGCCACCGCTTCGCTGCCGCTGCGCGGTTGGGACGCGGTGACGGTGCCGGGGGCGGTGGGCGGCTGGGTCGCCCTGAGCGAGCGCTACGGCAAGCTGCCTTTCGCCGACCTGATGGCGCCCGCGATCGAGATCGCCGAGCGCGGCTACGCCGTGCCGGTGATCGTGCAGGGCAAGTGGCAGTTGGCCTCGAAGGTCGCGGACCTGGTGTCGCAGCCGGGCTTCGCCGAGGCCTTCCTGCCGAAGGGCCGCGCGCCGGAGGTGGGCGAGGTGTTCCGCTTCGCCGCGGCCGCGCGCACGCTGCGCCTGATCGCCGAAACGAAAGGCGAGGCCTTCTACCGCGGCGAGATCGCCGAGGCCACCGCGGCCTTCGCGCGCCAGACCGGCGGCGCGATCACCGCCGCCGACTTCGCCGCCTATGCGCCGGAATGGGTCGCCACGATCTCGATGGACTACGCGGGCCACACGCTGCACGAGATCCCGCCGAACGGGCAGGGCATCGCGGCGCTGATCGCGCTGGGCATCCTCAAGCAGTTCGACATCGCGTCGCTGCCGGTGGACAGCGCCGAGTCGCATCACCTGCAGATCGAGGCGATGAAGCTCGCCTTCGCCGACACCTACCGCTACGTCAGCGATGCGCGGACGATGAAGGTCCAGGCTGCGGAGCTGCTGGATCCGGCCTACCTCGCCGAGCGCGCGAAGCTGATCGACCGCCGCAAGGCGCAGGACTTCCAGGCCGGCAATCCGGTCAAGGGCGGCACCATCTATCTGACCGCCGCCGACGAGAGCGGCATGATGGTCAGCTTCATCCAGAGCAACTATCACGGCTTCGGTTCGGGTGTCGTGGTGCCCGGGTACGGCCTGTCGCTGCAGAACCGCGGTCACGGCTTCACGCGCGAGGCGGGCCATGCCAACGTCGTCGCGCCGGGCAAGCGGCCCTTCCACACGATCATCCCGGCCTTCCTGATGAAGGACGGCCAGCCGCAGATGAGCTACGGCGTGATGGGCGCCAACATGCAGCCGCAAGGCCACCTGCAGACGCTGGTCCGGATGGTCGACCACCGGCAGCATCCGCAGGCCGCCTGCGACGCGCCGCGCTGGCGCTACAACGCCGGCTTGTCGATCAACGTCGAGTCGACGATGGATCCCGGGACCGTCGCGGGTCTGCGCGCGCTCGGCCACCAGATCGCGGAGATCAACGACAGCTACCAGGACTTCGGCGCGGGCCAGTTCATCTGGCGCCTCGGCGATCCGGCGGTGGAAGGCTACGTCGCGGCGAGCGATCCGCGACGCGACGGCGCCGCCGCCGGGTGGTGAGCCCGCGACACGGGCGTCACGCGGCGGGCCTCCCACCTTTTCTCACTTGTCGATGACAGGATGGCGCTGATAGCATCAGTGCCTTCTTCCTCCCCGGAAGCTCTCACGCCACGATCCACGATCGGAGCCGATCCATGACCAAGCTGCTAGACCGCACCAAGAACGACGCCCTGGCGTCGGTGCGCGCGCTTGGGCAGGCCGGCTGGGCGCGACGACCTTAGGCGTCTTCACGACGCCCGCCGGCCCGACGCGGCCGGCCTCCCAGGTCCTAGGCTTTCCGCGAGCGCGACGCTGACAGCGTCCGGCTCGCCCGGTCCGCAACCCGGCGCACGACGCCCCGCTCGGACCGCATCCGGAGTTTCATCATGATGCCCAAGAGGCAAACCACGTGGGTCGACCGTCTGCTCGACCGCCTGCTGGATCTCATCCAGCTCCCCGCCGGCGATCTGCTGCGCAACCTCGTCTACCGGCGTCTCTGGACGTCGATCCTGATCAGCTCGCTCGGCGGGCAGATCACGCTGCTGGCGCTGCCGCTGACCGCGGCGGTGCTGCTGCATGCCTCGCCGACGCAGATGGGCGTGCTGACGGCCATGGAGCTCGCGCCCTTCGTGCTGTTCTCGCTGCCCGCCGGCGTCTGGCTGGACCGCGTGCGCAAGCTGCCGGTCTACATCGTCGGTGAACTCACGCTGGCGGTCGCCGTGTTCAGCGTGCCCGTCGCCCACTGGCTGGGCTGGCTGGGCATGCCCTGGCTGTACTTCGTCGGCTTCCTGCTGGGCACCGTGTACACGATCGCGGGCAGCGCCTCGCAGATCGTGCTGACGCAGGTCGTGAGCCGCGACCGGCTGGTCGAGGCGCATGCGAAGAACGCGCTCGCCTCCTCGGGCGCGGAAGTCGCCGGTCCCGGCGTCGCGGGCGCGCTCATCAAGCTGGTCGGCGCGCCGCTGGCGCTGGCGGTCGACGCGCTGCTGCTGGTCGCCTCCGCGGCGATCCTGCGCGGCGTCAAGGTCAACGAGACCCTGCACCGTCTCGACGGCGCGCACTTCTGGCGCGACCTGAAGGCCGGCGTCGATTTCGTCCGCGGCAAACCGATGCTGGTCGCGCTGGCCTGCGCGGTCGGCGGCTGGCAGATGTTCAACCAGGCGGCGCAGGTCGTGCAGATCCTGTTCGCGACGCGTGTGCTCGGGCTGTCGGCGCAGAGCGTCGGCCTGTCCTACATCGCGCTGGGCGCCGGCACGGTGCTGGCCAGCGCCATCGGCCATCGCGTCAGCGCGCGCCTCGGGCCCGGCCCCTGCCTCGTCAGCGGCTTCGCGCTGTGCGGCGTCGGCTGGGCGGCGCTGTGCGTGGCCCCCGCCAACGCCTGGGGCGTCGCGGCGTTCGCCTTCACGCTGTTCATGTTCGGCGTCGGCGCGGTCTTCATCTTCATCAACTTCTTGTCGCTGCGGCAGGCGGTGACGCCCGGGCCGCTGCTGGGCCGCATGACCAGCACGATGCGCTGGCTGATCCTGATCCCCGCCGGTCCCGGCGCGCTGATCGGCGGCTGGCTCGGCGAGCACGTCAGCCTGCGCGCCGCGCTGGGCTTCGCGGGCGTGGGCGCGATGCTGCTGGCGGTGCTGGCCTGGCAGGTCCAGGCCATCCGCTCGGTGAAGGTGCTGCCCAAGGTCGAGGGGGAAGACCCGCCGCTGGGCGCGGAAGCGATGCCCGGCATTCCTCCTGCGAGCCAGGCCAGCAGCACGACCCTGCAGCCGGTCAACGGCAACTGATCCGGCCCCATCATGAGAGTCATGCCCGCCGACGATCCCCTCCTCATCGAGGTGCCCGAGCGCCTGGAGACCGCCCGTCTCCTGCTCCTGGCACCGCGCGCGGGCCTCGGGCCCACCCTCAACCGGGCCGTCCTCGATGCCCAGGAGCATCTCAAGCCCTGGATGCCCTGGGCGCACGAGACGCCCAGCGTCGAACAGTCCGAGGCTGTCGCGCGCCGCATGCAGGCGCAGTTCCTGCAACGGCAGCACCTGGCCTACTACCTGCATGAGCGCGAGCCGGACGGACAACCCGGCCGGCTGATCGGCGGCGCCGGTCTGCACATGCTGGAATGGACGGTGCGTCGCTACGAGCTCGGCTACTGGATAGGCCCGGCGCACGTCGGGCGCGGTCTGGTGTCCGAGGCGGTGGTGGCGCTGGCGCGGATGGCCTTCGGGCCGCTGCGCGCACGTCGCCTGGAGATCCGCACCGACTCACGCAACGCGTCCAGTCGCGCGGTCGCCGAGCGCTGCGGCTTCTCGCTCGAGGGGCTGTTGCGCGACGACGCGCTCAATGTGAACGGCCAGCTCAGCGACACCTGCATCTACGGGATGATTTCGATCAACGAGCTGATCGACCCCTTGCGCTGAACGCTGAACGTCGAGCGCTGGACCGCGGCTCAGGCCGTCGGGCTGAAGCGGTCGACCGCGTCGGTGATGATGCCGTCGACGCCGTTGGCGATCAGCCATTGCGCGGCAGCGGCGTCGTTGACCGTGTAGACCAGCGCCTTCATCTCCGCCTCGTGCAGGCGCGCGACCAGCGCCTGGTCCATCAGCGCGTAATGCGTGATGACGGCGCGGCAGCCCAGCGACTGCGCCAGCTGCAGCCAGCCGTCGCCGTCGAGCTTGTCGAGCAGCAGCCCGCGCGGCACCTGCGGTGCGGACTCCCGCGCGCCGCGCAGTGCCTCCGGCTGGAAGCTGCTGAACAGTACCGAGTCCGGGGCCGAGCCTTCCCACAAGCGAAGCACCTCGCCGCCGACGACCTCGCCGGTGCGGAACTCGTCGCCCGGCGTGGGCTTGATCTCGATGTTCAGCGCATGCTGGTTGCGTCGCACGAAAGCGGCGATGGCCTCGAGGCTGGGCGGCGCCTCGCCCGCGAACGCACGGCTGTGCCAGCGGCCCGCGTCGAGCCGTGACAGCTCGCTCCAGGTCCGGTCCGCGGCGCGGCCGCGCGCGCTGGTCGTGCGGTCCAGCGTCGCGTCGTGCAGCAGGAAGGGGACGCCGTCCGCGCTGAGCTTCACGTCGCATTCGAAGGCGCGGTAGCCGTGGCGCGCGCCTTCGCGGAAGGCGGCCAGCGTGTTCTCCGGCGCCAGCTTGCCGGCGCCGCGGTGCGCCACCCAGAAGGGCAGCGACCAAGGCCAGTTGCTCTCGTCGTCGAGGAGGGGGTGCGGAGCGTCATGTCGTTCTCCCTGGTCGAGGATCCTCGAGGTGAGGGCGCCTTCGCGCTCAGTCGACGCGCTGGCCGGTCGCCGGATCGAACCAGTGCAGCCGCTCGGCCGGCGCCTTCAGCAGCACCTCGTCGCCCGGTTGCGGCGGCGTGTCGGTACCGTCGATGCGTAGCGTGAAGGCCGCGTCGCCGAGCCGGCCGTACACCAGCCGTTCCGCGCCGAGCATCTCCACCATCTCCACCTTCAGCGGCCAGGCGGTCGTGTCGCCGGCGACGATCTGGCCGTCGTGCGGCAGCGCGTGTTCCGGACGCAGGCCGAGGATCAGCTCGCCCTCGCGCGGCGCCGCTTGCGGCAGCGGCAACGCCGCATTGCCGATGATGAATCGTCGTCCCTCGACGCGCCCCTTCAGCAGGTTCATCGCCGGCGAGCCGATGAAGCTCGCGACGAAGGTCGTCGCCGGGCGGCCGTAGACGGCCTCCGGCGTGCCGAACTGCTCCATGCGGCCGCCGTTCATGACGACGATGCGCTGCGCCAGCGTCATCGCCTCGACCTGGTCGTGGGTGACGAACAGCGAGGTCACGCCCAGCTCGCGGTGCAGCTTCTGGATCTCGAGCCGGGTCTGCACGCGCAGCTTGGCGTCGAGGTTGGACAGCGGTTCGTCGAACAGGAACACCTGCGGATCGCGCACGATCGCGCGGCCCATCGCCACGCGCTGGCGCTGGCCGCCGGACAGCTCGCGCGGCTTGCGCTGCAGCAGGTGGGCGAGCTCCAGGATGCGCGCGGCCTTGTCGACGCGCTCCCGGATCTGGGTCTCGGACAGCTTGCGGATCTTCAGCCCGTAGGCCATGTTCTCGTACACGCTCATGTGCGGGTAGAGCGCGTAGTTCTGGAACACCATCGCGATGTCGCGGTCCGCCGGCTCGATCTCGTTGACGACGCGGTCGCCGATGGCGATCTCCCCGCCGCTGATCTCCTCCAGGCCCGCGACCATGCGCAGGAGCGTGGACTTGCCGCAGCCCGACGGGCCGACGATGACGACGAACTCGCCGTCCGCGATCTCGGCGTTGACACCGTGGATGACCGGGTTGGCCTTGGCGCCGGTGCCGTACTGCTTGACGACGTTGCGCAGGGAAATGCTTGCCATCGGAGTCTTCTCTCGTTCTTTGCTTCTTGGCGCTTACTTCTCGGTGTCCACCAGGCCCTTGACGAACCAGCGCTGCATCAGCACCACGACCAGCGCCGGCGGGATCATCGCCAGCAGGGCCGTGGCCATGATGATGTTCCAGTCGTTGGCCGCGTCGCCGCCGCTGATCATCCGCTTGATGCCGATGACGACGGGGTACATGCTCTCGTCGGTCGTGACCAGCAGCGGCCACAGGTACTGGTTCCAGCCGTAGATGAACTGGATGACGAAGAGCGCGGCGATGCTGGTCTTGGACAACGGCAGCAGCACGTCGCGGAAGAAGCGCAGCGGCCCGGCGCCGTCGATGCGCGCGGCTTCGACGAGCTCGTCCGGGATCGTCAGGAAGAACTGGCGGAACAGGAAGGTCGCGGTCGCCGAGGCGATCAGCGGCACCGTCAGCCCGGCGTAGCTGTTGAGCATCTTCAGGTCGGAGACGACCTGGTAGGTCGGCCCGATGCGCACCTCCACCGGCAGCATCAGCGTGACGAAGATGGCCCAGAAGAAGAAGTTCCTCGCCGGGAACTGGAAATAGACGATCGCGAAGGCCGACAGCAGCGAGATCGCGATCTTGCCCACCGCGATGATCATCGCGGAGGCGAAGCTGATCCACATCATCTGCCCGACGGGGGCCTTGGAGCCGCCGCCGCTGTTGCCGAACAGCGCGGCCGACCAGGTGTCCAGGAAGTGCGATCCGGGCAGCAGCGGCATCGGGGCCTGGACGATCTCCGAGGCCGTGTGCGTCGAGGCGACGAACGCGATGTACAGCGGGAAGGCGACGATCAATACGCCGAGCACCAGGATCAGGTGCGACAGCATCGTCAATGCGGGGCGGCGCTCGACCATGTCAGTACTGCACCTTCTTTTCGACGAAACGGAATTGCAGGACGGTCAGCGTGATCACGATGGCCATCAGCACCACGCTCTGCGCGGCCGAACCGCCCAGGTCCAGCGCCTTGAAGCCGTCGTAGTAGACCTTGTAGACGAGGATGGCGGTGTCCTTGCCGGGGCCGCCGTGGGTGGCCGCGTCGATGATGCCGAAGGTGTCGAAGAACGCGTAGACCACGTTGATCACCAGCAGGAAGAACGAGGTCGGCGACAGCAGCGGGAAGGTGATCGTCCAGAAACGGCGCCAGGGGCCGGCGCCGTCGATGGCCGCGGCCTCCAGCAGCGACTTGGGGATGGACTGCAGCCCTGCGAGGAAGAAGAGGAAGTTGTACGAGACCTGCTTCCACACCGCGGCCATGACGACCAGCGCCATCGCCTGGTCGGCGTCGAGCAGATGGTTCCAGTCGATGCCGAGCTGCTGCAGTCCGTAGGACACGACGCCGATGGACGGCGCGAACATGAACATCCACAGCACGCCCGCGATCGCCGGGGCGACCGCGTAGGGCCAGATCAGCAGCGTCTTGTAGACCGGCGCGCCGCGCACGACGCGGTTGGCCATCGTGGCCAGCAGCAGCGACACCGCCAGCCCGAGCACGGCCACGAGCAGCGAGAACACCGCTGTCGTCTTGAACGAGGCGAGGTAGCTGTCGTCACCGAACAGGGTCCGGAAGTTGTCCAGGCCGACCCACTCGGTCGACAGCCCGAAGGCGTCCTGCTGCTGCAGGCTCTGCAGCAGCGCCTGCGCCGCCGGCCAGAAGAAGAACACGCCGATCACCAGCGCCTGCGGCGCCAGCAGCAGCCAGGGCAGCCAGCGCGATCGGAACACCACGCGTTTCTGTTGGGACATCCGGGGGCGACGACGAAGGAGGGAAGGGAAGGACGAAAGCGGCGGGCCCGGAGCGGCGCGGGCCGCTCCGGCGGGTCAGCCGGTGGTCAGGACTTGTTGGCTTTCTGGAAGCGTTCCAACAGCTCGTTGCCGCGCTTGACCGCGGCATCCAGGCCTTCCTTGGGCTGCTTCTTGCCGGCCCAGACCTGTTCCAGTTCCTCGTCGACGATGGTGCGGATCTGCGGCAGGTTGCCCAGGCGCACGCCGCGCGACTTGTCCGTCGTCTTGCGGATCATCTGCTGCACCGGCACGTCGGTGCCGGGGTTCTGCTGGTAGTAGCCGCTCTTCTCGGTCAGCTCGTAGGCCGCCTTGGTCACCGGCAGGTAGCCGGTGCGCTTGTGGCTGTCGGAGGCGACCTGCGCCTGCGCCAGGTACTGGAAGAAGGCGGCCACGCCCTTGTACTCGGCGGGCTTCTTGCCGGCCATCACCCACAGGCTGGCGCCGCCGATGATGGTGTTCTGCGGCGCGCCGGGCACGTCGGGGTAGTACGGCAGCGTCGAGATGCCGAAGTTGAACTTGGCGTTCTTCTTGACGTTGGCGTACAGGCTGGAGGACGCGGTCATCATGGCGCACTCGCCCGAGAAGTAGCTCGAGTCGGCGCTGTTGCCGCGGCCCTTGTAGACGAACAGGCCCTGCTTGGCCATGTTGGCCAGGTTCTCGATGTGGCGCACGTGCAGCGGCGAGTTGAACACCAGCCGCGCGTCCAGGCCGCCGAAGCCGTTGTTCTTGGTCGCGTACTCGGTGTTGTGCCAGGCGGAGAAGCTCTCCAGCTGCGTCCAGCCCACCCAGCTGGTGGTGAACGGGCACTTGGAGCCGGCGGCCTTGAGTTTGGCCGCGGCGGACACGACCTCCGGCCAGGAGGTGGGCGCCTTCTCGGGATTCAGGCCGGCGGCCTTGAACGCGTCCTTGTTGTAGAAGAAGACGGTGGTCGAGCTGTTGAACGGGAAGCTCAGCATCTGGCCGTTGGGCGCGGTGTAGTAGCCGGCGACGGCCGGCACGTAGGCGTTGTTGTCGAACTTGACGCCGGCCTGCTGCATGACCTGGCCCACCGGGACGATCGCGCCCTTGCTGGCCATCATCGTGGCGGTGCCGACCTCGAAGACCTGCAGGATGTGCGGCGCGTTGCCGGCGCGGAACGCGGCGATGGCCGCGGGCATCGATTCGTCGTAGCTGCCCTTGTAGGTCGGGACGATCCGGTAGTCCTTCTGGCTGGCGTTGAAGTCCTTGGCCAGGTCGTTGACCCAGTCGCCGAGGGCGCCGCCCATCGAGTGCCACCATTGGATCTCGGTCTGAGCCGACGCGGCGGCGGGGGACATCAGCGCGGCGAGCGCGACGGCCGAGGTGGCCAGCAGGGAAGTCGGGAGGTGCTTCATGGGTCTCCGATGCTCGGGGAGGGTGGTTCTGCGGTCCGCGGCGGACGTCGTCGGGTGGACGGTCCGCCGAGGGCCGGCGAGCTTATTCGGCGATTGTGACACTGGCGAACTTAGAGTCCCTCGCCCGGGATTGCCCTCTGGTGGTGGGTTAGGATTCCGACCATTGCCCAGACCGGGCCGGCCGCCGATCGCGGCCTTTCGCGAACGCCCCTTCCACGCCTGTGTCCAGCCGGCGCGGGGACCACAAGTCCGGGGCGCTGTCCGGTCCACGGCCGCAGCTCTCTCCGCTTGTCTTTCCAGCCTGGCATCGGTGTTCGCTCCCTGGACGCCGGCCTGCCGCAACCCCGGTGCGCGAGCACCTGGCCGCCATGAATGCACCGCATCTGCTGATGCCCGCCGACCCCGCGATGGCCGGCGACCTGAACCAGCCGCACGCGCCCGCCGCCCGGCTGCGCGAGATTCCGTACAACTACACGTCCTTCTCCGATCGCGAAATCGTCCTTCGTCTGCTCGGCGCCCGCGCCTGGGAGTTGCTGGACCAGCTGCGCACCGAGCGCCAGACCGGCCGATCCGCGCGGATGCTGTACGAGGTGCTGGGCGACATCTGGGTGGTGCAGCGCAATCCGTATCTGCAGGACGACCTGCTGGACAACCCCAAGCGTCGCGAGGCGCTGATCGGCGCGCTGCGCCATCGTCTGGGCGAAGTGCAGCGTCGTCGTCATCCGGAGGACGACGCCAAGCGCGACGCCTGGGTCGGCGAACTGCTGACCGCGGCCGAAGCGGCGGTGGCCGCGTTCTCGCACCAGTTCGAGCAGGTGGCGGAGCTGCGCAAGCGCGCGGTGAAGGTCTTCGCGAAGATCACCGCCAAGGACAACGTCAAGTTCGACGGCCTGTCGCGCGTCTCGCACGTGACCGATGCGACCGACTGGCGCGTCGAGTACCCCTTCGTCGTCCTGACCCCCGACACCGAGGCCGAGATGGCCGCGCTGGTGGCCGGCTGCTTCGAACTGGGCCTGACGGTGATCCCGCGCGGCGGCGGCACCGGCTACACCGGCGGCGCGGTGCCGCTGGTGTGGAACAGCGCGGTGATCAACACCGAGAAGCTCGAGGCCATGCGCGGCGTCGAGATGCAACGCCTGCCGGGCCTGGACCGGGACGTCCCGACCATCTGGACCGAGGCCGGCGTGGTCACGCAGCGCGTGTCGGACCTGGCGGAGCTGCACGGCTTCGTCTTCGCCGTCGACCCGACCTCGGCCGAAGCCTCATGCATCGGCGGCAACGTCGCGATGAACGCCGGCGGCAAGAAGGCGGTGCTGTGGGGCACGGCGCTGGACAACCTCGCCTCGTGGCGCATGGTGACGCCGGACGCGAAGTGGCTCGAGGTCGTCCGCGTCAACCACAACCTCGGCAAGATCCATGACGTCGAGGTCGCGAGCTTCGACCTGCACTACTACGACGCGACCGGCAGGACGCTGGAGCGCACCGAACGCCTGGACATCCCCGGCCGCACCTTCCGCAAGGAGGGCCTGGGCAAGGACGTGACCGACAAGTTCCTCGCGGGCCTGCCGGGCATCCAGAAGGAAGGCTGCGACGGCCTGATCACCAGCGCGCGCTGGATCGTGCACCGCATGCCGGCGCACGTGCGCACGGTCTGCCTGGAGTTCTTCGGCAATCCGAAGGACTGCGTGCCGTCGATCGTCGACATCAAGGACTTCATGTTCGGCGAGATGAAGAAGCCGAACGGGGCGATCCTCGCCGGCCTCGAACATCTGGACGACCGCTACCTGAAGGCCGTCGGCTACGCGACCAAGAGCAAGCGCGGCGGGCTGCCGAAGATGGTGCTGATCGGCGACATCGTCGGCGACGACGCCGATGAAGTCGCGCGCGCCACCAGCGAGGTCGTGCGCCTGGCCAACGGCCGATCGGGCGAAGGCTTCGTCGCGGTCAGCGCCGATGCGCGCAAGAAGTTCTGGCTGGACCGCAAGCGCACGGCGGCGATCTCCAAGCACACGAACGCGTTCAAGGTGAACGAGGACGTCGTGATCCCGCTGCCCCGCATGGGCGAGTACACGCTGGGCATCGAGCGCATCAACATCGAGCTGTCGCTGCGCAACAAGCTGGCGCTGATCGACGCGCTGCGCACCTTCTTCGCCAACGGCAACCTGCCGCTGGGCAAGGGCGACGACGCCGGCGAGATCCCGAGCGCCGAGCTGCTTGAAGACCGCGTCGCGCAGGCGCTGGCGTTGCTGGACGAGACCGGCCTGCAATGGCGCACGTGGATGCAGGAACTGGACCTTCCCCGTGAAGGCGACCGGTCCTACTTCGAGCAGCTGCAGGACTACACGCTGCGCGCGAGCTGGAAGCGCCAGATCCTGAAGCCGCTGCAGGACGTCTTCGCGGGCGGCGCGTTCGCGCCCATCCTCGCGGAGTGCAAGCGCATCCACAAGGAGGTGCTGCGCGGTCGCGTCTGGGTGGCGCTGCACATGCATGCCGGCGACGGCAACGTGCACACCAACATCCCGGTGAACTCGGACAACTACGAGATGCTGCAGACCGCGCACGAGGCGGTCGCGCGCATCATGACGCTGGCGCGTTCGCTGGACGGCGTGATCTCGGGCGAGCATGGCATCGGCATCACCAAGCTCGAGTTCCTGAACGACGACGAACTGGCGGGCTTCGCCGGCTACAAGGCGCGCATCGATCCGGAGGGGCGCTTCAACAAGGGCAAGCTGCTGCGCCCGGGCACCGGCGGACAGGGCGGCCAGACGACCTTCGCCGACCTGACCAACGCCTACACGCCCAGCTTCGGGCTGATGGGCCACGAGTCGCTGATCATGCAGCAGAGCGACATCGGCGCGATCAGCGAGTCCATCAAGGACTGCCTGCGCTGCGGCAAGTGCAAGCCGGTCTGCGCGACGCACGTGCCGCGCGCCAACCTGCTCTACAGCCCGCGCAACAAGATCCTGGCGACCTCGCTGCTGGTCGAGGCCTTCCTGTACGAGGAACAGACGCGCCGTGGCGTGTCCATCAAGCACTGGGAAGAGTTCGAGGACGTCGCCGACCACTGCACGGTCTGCCACAAGTGCGTCAACCCGTGCCCGGTGAAGATCGACTTCGGCGACGTCACGATGAACATGCGCAACCTGTTGCGCAAGATGGGCAAGAAGAGCTTCCGTCCCGGCAACGCCGCGGCGATGCTGATGCTCAACGCGACCAATCCGGAGACGATCAAGATCGCCCGCGCGGCGATGGTCGGCGTCGGCTTCAAGGCCCAGCGCATCGCCAACAGCCTGCTCAAGCGCGTCGCGCGCAAGCAGACCGCCGCGCCGCGGGCGACGGTGGGGACCGCGCCGATCAAGGAACAGGTCATCCACTTCATCAACAAGAAGTTGCCGGGCGGCCTGCCGAAGAAGACGGCGCGCGCGCTGCTCGACATCGAGGACAAGGACTACGTCCCCATCATCCGCAACCCGCAGAAGACCTCGGCGGAAGCGGAGGCGGTCTTCTACTTCCCGGGTTGCGGGTCGGAGCGGCTGTTCAGCCAGGTCGGACTGGCGACGCAGGCGATGCTCTGGCACGCGGGCGTGCAGACGGTCCTGCCGCCGGGCTACCTCTGCTGCGGTTACCCGCAGCGCGGTTCGGGCCAGTTCGACAAGGCCGAGAAGATCATCACCGACAACCGGGTGCTGTTCCATCGCGTGGCCAACACGCTGAACTACCTTGACATCAAGACGGTGGTGGTCAGCTGCGGCACCTGCTACGACCAGCTCCAGGGCTACAAGTTCGAGGACATCTTCCCCGGCTGCCGCATCATCGACATCCACGAGTACCTGCTCGAGAAGGGCATCCAGCTCGACAGCAAGCAGGCCTACCTCTATCACGACCCCTGCCATTCGCCGATGAAGCTGCAGGAGCCGATGAAGACGGTGAAGGCGCTCGTCGGCCCCGAGGTGATGAAGAGCGAGCGCTGCTGCGGCGAGAGCGGCACGCTCGGCGTCACGCGGCCGGACGTGTCGACCCAGGTCCGCTTCCGCAAGGAAGAGGAGCTGCGCAAGGCGGAGACGCAGTTGCGTGACGCCGGCAAGGTGGGCGCGCAGGAGAACCTCAAGATCCTCACCAGCTGCCCGTCCTGCCTGCAAGGACTCAGCCGCTACGGCGACGACATGCAGAACGGCCTGCTCGAGGCGGACTACATCGTCGTCGAGATGGCCCGCAAGATCCTCGGGGAGAACTGGATGCCCGAGTACGTCGCCAAGGCCAACAACGGGGGCATCGAGCGGGTGCTGGTCTGAAGGCCTGCCCCGGCTGGAGCGCCAACGAAAAGCCCGCCTTCCGGCGGGCTTTGTTTTTGGGCGGGCCGTCGCGTCAGACGCGGAACTGTCCGACCTGCGCCACCAGCCGATGCGCCTGCTCCCGCAGGCTTTCCGCCGCGGCGGTGCTTTCCTCGACCAGCGCGGCGTTCTGCTGCGTGCCTTGATCGAGCTGGGCGACGGCGCCGTTGATGCGCGTCACGCCTTGCGATTGCTCGCGCGACGCGGTGGAGATCTCTCCGATGATGTCGGTGACCCGCTTCACGCTGGTGACGATGTCGCGCATCGCTTCGCCGGTGTCGCCGACGAGCTTGGCGCCGGACTCGACGCGCTCACCGCTGGCGGTGATCAGTCCCTTGATCTGCTTGGCGGCTTCCGCGCTGCGCTGGGCCAGGTGACGGACCTCGGAGGCGACGACCGCGAAGCCGCGGCCCTGCTCGCCGGCGCGCGCGGCTTCCACCGCGGCATTCAGCGCCAGGATGTTGGTCTGGAAGGCGATGGAGTCGATCGTGCCGATGATGTCGCCGATCTGGCGGCTGGCGGCGGAGATCTCGTCCATCGTGGTCACGACCTGGGCGACGACGTTGCCGCCGCGCTGGGCCGCGCGATCCGACTCGCCGACGAGTTGATGGGCCTGCGCGGCCGACGCGGCGGTCTGGCTCATCGAGCTGGCGAGTTCCTCCAGCGCGGAGGCGGTCTCCTGCAGGTGGCTGGCCGACTGCTCGGTGCGCGCCGACAGGTCGCGGCTGCCCGCGGCGACTTCCGCCGAGGCGGTGCCGATGGAATCGCTGGCCTGGCGCACCTCGT
Organism: Roseateles chitinivorans; assembly: GCF_050632145.1. Taxonomy (GTDB): domain Bacteria; phylum Pseudomonadota; class Gammaproteobacteria; order Burkholderiales; family Burkholderiaceae_C; genus Roseateles; species Roseateles chitinivorans_B. Next base: position 332,649 of record NZ_CP192577.1, on the reverse strand, counting down.
TGATGGTGCGCGACAGCTGCTGCCGCATGCGCTCCACGCCTTCGGCCAGCGCGCCCAGGTCATCCTGCTGGCGCACGAGCACCGGACGGGTGAGGTCGCCCGCCGCGACCGCGCTGACGGCCTCGTTCAGGTCGGCCAGCGGGCGGCCGACCCAGCGCCCGAGCATCCAGGTCACGCCCAGGCCCAGCAGCACGACGGTCGCGAGGATCAGGCCCCACAGCACCCACAGCGTCGTGTTGTGCGCCGCCAGCGCCTGCGCGCGCGACGCTTCCGCGACGACCCACCAGCCGGTGGCCTCGGACTTGCGGGCCACGGCGAACGCATCCTTGTAGCTGTCGCCGTAGACGGCCTCGACCTTCTCCAGCACGCCGTCGCCATCGTTGGTCAGCGTCTTGACGTACTGCTCGGCCTGATCGGCCGGCATCACTTCCGACAGCTTCTTGCCCTGCGCGCGCGGGTGGGCGCGCAGCAGCGCGTCGGCCGGCGTCTTGCCCGGATCCAGCAGGTAGAGCCCGCCGCTGCCGTAGAGCTTGACCGCGTCGGCCATCTTCACGAGTTCCTGCTGCAGGCCGCGCATGTCGAAGCCGATGAACAGGATGCCGACGACCTTGCCGCCGGCGTCCTTGATCGGCGAGTAGCGCGTCATGTACGGCACCTTGAACAGCGTCGCCGGCCCCACGTAGGTGTCGCCGCCGGAGAGCTTGCCGTAGGCGGCCCCGGCGCGGTCCAGCGTCGTGCCGACGGCGCGGGAGCCGTCTTCCTTCTTCAGCGAGGTCGTGATGCGGATGAAATCGTCCGAGCCCTTGCGCGCGAAGATCGTCGCCACGCCGCCGGTCCGGCGCGTGAAGCGGTCCACCGCGTCGAAATTGCCGTTGAGCTTCTGGCCGTTGAAGGCCAGCTCGCCGTCGCCGTCCAGCGTGAAGGCGCCGCCTTCGAAGTCGCCGGCCAGCACGTCGTACAGCCGGTTGGCCGAATCCCGCGCCGTGCGGTCCAGGGCATCCGCGACGCGCGCCACCGAGGCGGCCTCCGCCGACATGTAGTCCAGCGTGCGCTGCTGCGCCTGGTTGGTCAGCACCCAGGACAGGGTGCCGCAGATGACGATCAGGAGCACCGCGATCGCAGCACTGGACCAGATGGAAACGCGACGGGCCACCGTCGCGCGCACGGCATTGTTGTTGTTCATGACCGGACGGCTCCGCGGAGAGGCGGAACGGGAGTGGTTGGGGGAGGTCTCCTAGCGCGTCGTTGTCGTTTTGTCTTTGCGCAGCGTCAAACTGTATTGCGTATGGCAGCGTCCGAGGCCGTTTCACGTATCGCCCTTCGAGGGATAACCCGGGGCTATTTCACGGACACGTGAAGTAATGAGCGCGGGCCGCCCTCAGAGGAGGACAGCGCTATCACCCCGGGATCGGCAACCGACCGGACGGTCGATCTTTCCCGCGGGTCGTCCGGCCCGCCCGATGCGTCATTCCGCCGAGATGCCGCGGCTGCGGATCAGCGCGTGCCACTTCAGGGTTTCGGCCTGGATGAAACGGGCCAACGCGGCGGCATCGCCCGGTGCGACTTCCAGGCCGAAATCCTCCAGCCGGGCCTTGAGTTCCGGTTGGGAGAGCGCTTTCCCGAGTTCGACGCCCAGGCGCGCGACGATCGTCTCGGGCGTGCCTTTCGGAACGAAGAGGCCCTGCCAGGCGCTGACCTCGACACCGGTCACGCCGGTCTCGTCGACGCTGGGCACGTCGGGCAGTGCGGCGATGCGCCGGGGGCGAGCACCGCCAGCGCCTTCAGTTTGCCCGCGCGCAGATGGGGCAGGGCGGCGGCGGTGTCGAGGATGCCCATGGGCACGACCCCGGCGATCAGGTCCTGCGTCGAGAACGCCGTGCCGCGGTAGGGCACGTGGACGATGTAGCTGTTCGTGCGGTCTTTCAGCAGCTCCATCGCCAGGTGGTGCGGGCTGCCGACGCCGGGGGAGGCGTAGCTGTACTTCCCCGGCCTCGACTTGATGGTGTCCAGCCACTGCTTCGCCGAGCTGAACCCGGCGTTGGGGTTGACCACCAGCAGCAGCGGGAAACGGGCCATGAAGCCGACCGGCGCGAAGTCCGCCGGCGAGTAGGGCAGCTTCTTGTAGAGCGCGCTGTTGAACACCATCGCGCCGTTGTCGCCGGTGAGGATCGTGTAGCCGTCCGGCGGCGACTTGGCGGCGTTGTCGGTGCCGATGATGCCGGCCGCGCCGGGCTTGTTGTCGATGACCAGGGTCTGCCCCAGCGCCTTGCCGAGCACCGGCGCCAGCTGGCGCGCGAGGAAGTCGGAGCCGCCGCCTGCCGGATAGGCCACCACCCACCGCACCGGCTTGGCGGGCCAGCTCTGCGCGTGCGCCACCCCGGGCCAACCGAGTGCGCCGGCGGTGGCGCCCAGGGCGCCCGTGATCAGCAGGGAACGGCGCGCGGCATCGGGGGGCGGACGGGCATGGGGCGGGTCTCCGGGTGGTCGTGCCGGCCATCCTAGCCAGCCGCCGGGGGAGCGCCCTCCCGGAACAACCCGATCAGCGCCCGTCGACCATCGCCGCGCTGGCCGGGCCGGTCGCCGCGCCTGCGGCCGTGGGCGCCATCTCGAGCAGCGCGATGCGCCCGCCGCTGTCGTCGCCCGAGGCCTCGTTGCTGAAGGCCACCTGCATCACGTAGAGCGTGTCGCGCGCCGCACCCTGGCACTGCAGCGCACGCACGGCGCGGCGCAGCGGGACGCGGTAGACGAGGAGGCCGCGCTCCTGCACGTCGCTGATGACCTGGCCGTTGAGCCGGAAGCTGATGGTGGAGAGGCCTTCCTTGCCTTCCAGGTACTGGACCCGGTTCAGCCGGTCGCTGAGTGCCTTGTCGACGCCGGGGCAGGTGGCCCGCACGTCGGTGCGCGGCGTCTCGCCGGGGCGGCGGCCGGAGATTTCCACGCGCTGCAGGTCGTCGGGGGCGGCCTGCGCGGCACCGGCGGCCAGGACGGCGAAGACCGCGCCGGCCGCGAGGCTGGTGGCGGCGCGCAGGAGGTTCGTGCGAGCGGGGCGGACCGGAAGGGTGGGGCGGGTGGTGGCGTGCATGTCGTGCTCCTGTGGGCTGAGGAACCGTCGCGACCCGCATCACGGTGGCGGAACGATCGGTCTTTTTTCAGCGTAGGCAGCACCCGGGCATCGACCAAGCGGCACGCGACCAAGCGTCGAAGCCGAGGCCTCAAGCGCCCGAATATCGCGATGAAATGCACGTCGGACCGACAGGCCGTGAATCGACTTTCCCCAGTATCCATCGGGTGAAAAGTCATGCATGACGTTTGTCGTCGGAGCCTGTGACGAGGCGGTGACAAGACCTGACCCTGTGCATGAGGCGCCGGGCCCATGACTTCCGCGCGCCGGTCCCGAAAGGCATGGGTCCTGAATGGCACGGGGCTTGCCGCGCCTCACGGCGGGCAGGCCCCGGAGGTCGCGGCGAGCGCTCGCCGCGACGGGCTCAGCGCGTCACCACACCTTGATCGGGTCGGCGGCCACCATGGCGTCGCCGCCCTTGCAGCTGAAGGCCTTGGCGAACTCCGGCATGTTGGACATCGGCGCCAGCACGCGGAACTTGCCCGGCGAATGCGGATCGGTGCGCAGCTGGTTCAGCAGCGCCGCCTCGCGCGACTTGTTGCGCCAGACCATGGCGTTGGACAGGAAGAAGCGCTGCTCCTGCGTGAAGCCGTCGATCTTGTCGGTCTTCCCCGTGCGGCGCAGCGCGTTCTGCAGCGCGTCGAAGGCGATCGGCATGCCGGCCATGTCGGAGATGTTCTCGCCCAGCGTCAGCCGTCCGTCGATGTGCGTGCCCTTGACCGGCTCATAGCTCTCGTAGAGCGCCACGACGCGGTCGGCGCGGGCCTTGTAGTTCTCGGCGTCGGACGCGGTCCACCAGTCGTTGAGGCTGCCGATGCTGTCGAACTGCCGGCCGCGATCGTCGAAGTGGTGGACGATCTCGTGGCCGATCACCATGCCGATGCCGCCGTAGTTGACGGCGTCGTCGGCCTTGGCATCGAAGAACGGCGGCTGCAGGATGCCGGCGGGGAAGGTGATCTCGTTGAGGCCGCCGGCCTGCGCGTTCACGATGTAGGGCGACATCGTCCAGCGCGTGCGGTCGCTCGGGCGGTCCAGGTCCTTGATCTGCTCGCCGTGGAACCAGGCCGCGGCGCGCAGCTGGTTGCCGGCGAAGTCCTTCGGGTCCAGCGCCATGCCCTCGTACTTCGGCCAGGTCTCGGGCGCGCCGATCTTCGGCTGCATCGCGTCGAGCTTCTCCAGCGCCTTGACCTTGGTCTCGGGATTCATCCAGGCCAGGTTCTGGATGCGTGTCTTCATCGCAGCCTTGACGTCGCCGATCAGCAGTGTCGCGCGGCGCTGCGCCTCGGGCGAGAAGGCCTTGGACACGAACAGCTCGCCGAGCGCCAGTCCCAGCGGGCTGCCGCCGGTGCGGCCGCCGATCAGCTGGATGACCTCCTCGTTGCGCGGCATCGGCTGCTCCAGCCCGGAGATGGTCGCGCCGCGGTAGTCGAAGTCGGCCTCGGCGAAGGCCTTGGGCAGGCGGGCGGCGCTGTTCTCCAGCACCCGCATGCGCAGGTAGGTCTGCCAGGTGGCGAGGGGCACCTTGCCGGCCATCTGTGCGACGCGCGTCAGGAATGCGGGCTGCGCGACGATCAGCCGCTCGACGCCGCCTGCGCGCGTGTCGCTGCGCGTCAATGCCTTCAGATAAGCGTCCCAGGCCAGCCCCGGCGCCTTCTCGACGAGCTCCGGCGTCGTCATCGGGTTGTAGACCTTGAGCGGGTCGCGCAACTGCGCGCGCGGTGTCGTCGCATCGGCCAGTTGGCCCTCGAAGGCCATCAGCGCGTCGATGGTCGCCGGCGTGGCGTCGAAGCCGGCCGACGACAGCAGCCGCTGCGCATACAGCCGGTAGGCTGCGCGCAGCTTCTTCGCGATGTCGGTGTCCTTGAAGTAGTCGTCGCGATCCGGCAGGCCCAGGCCGGCCTGACCCAGCGTCAGCACGTGCACGCGGGTGTTCTTGACGTCGGCGCGCACGGCGGCGCCGACCGGCGCGGCGATGCCCACGCGGCCGAGCTGCGCCAGCGCGAAGGGCAGGTCGTCGGCCGACTTCATCGACGCGACCCGGTCCAGCAGCGGCTTGATCGGCTTCAGGCCCTGCGCCTCGATGGCGGCGCGGTCCATGCCGCTGGCGTAGTACGCGGCGACCTGCTTCAACCCCGGCGACTTCTGCAGCGCCGGTCTGGACAGCAGCTCCGCCAGCGCGTCGCCCAGCAGCCGGTCGTTGGCCACGCGCAGCGCATCGAAGCTGCCGATGCGGGTGCGGTCGGCCGGCAACTCGGTCCGGGCGACCCAGGGACCGTTCACATAGTCATAGAAATCCGCGCAGGGCTGCACATCGGGGGAGAAGCTCGCGACATCGAGCGCGCGGGCCGGCGCGGTGGCCAGGGCCAGGGTGGAGGCGGCCGCGGCGGCTATCAGGCGTAGAGGGAACATGGTTATTTGTCACCAATGTGTGGCGAAAACGACAAGCCGCACAGGCTAATCGAGCCCCTCCAACCCCGCCATCGGAGGCGTCCCGCGCATGGCTTCCGGCACCCCGGGCACGCCATCCGCGTGGCCGCGCAAACCGCGCGCAAACCTTACGAATCAGCGCTTTAGGTGTAAGAAAGGGGCGATTGGCGGACCAAATTGTGCGTTTGGACACAAAAAGGTTATAGGGGTATTCCTTCCTGTTAACTGTTGCAGGTGGGGGCGGTTGGCGTCCGACTGTCTTCCTACACTGCATCGCACGCCAATCGGATAGGCCGGTCGGCGTGCCCCACCAGAGGTGCCAACGCGCCAGGGCGTTCGGGGCTTTGCTGGCGTCGGTGAACCCGATGTCGATCGAGGAACTCTGGAGATGACAAGCATGTTGCGATTGAACAAGCTCAGCGTCGCGCTGGCTGTGGGTCTCGTCACGATGGGCGCCGCCCAGGCGGGCGTGTCGTCGGTGGACATCGACAAGGCCCCGCGGCAACTGAGCGAACAGACCGATCGTCTGATCGTGAAATACAAGGACGGCAGCACCGTCGTGCAAGGGCGCCTGGGCGCCGCGATCCAGGCGCAATCGGTGGCGAGCGATGCCATCGGCGCCCGTACCGAGCGCCTGCAGCAGCTGGCGGCTCCGCTGGGCGCCCGCCTGTCGCTGGTGCGCCAGATGGGCACCGGCGCCCATGTGTTCCGGCTGGACCGCCGGATGAACCTGCAGGAACTGCGCGAGCTGGGCAACCGCATCAAGGCACAGGACGCCAACGTCGAGTACGTCGAGCCCGACCGCAAGATGCACGCGCTGTTCGTGCCCAACGACACCAGCTACGGCCAGCAGTGGGACCTGTCCGAGACCGCCGGCGGCATCCGCGCGCCGCAGGCCTGGGATCAGGCGACCGGCAGCGGCGTGGTGGTGGCGGTGATCGACACCGGCTACCGGCCCCATGCGGACCTGTCGGGCCAGACCGTCGCCGGCTACGACATGATCGTGGACACCACGGTCTCGGTGGACGGCAACGGCCGTGACAACGACCCGAGCGACCCCGGCGACTTCAACGCCGCCAACGAATGCCAGGCCGGCGATCCGGCCGCCACCTCGAGCTGGCACGGCACGCACGTGGCCGGCACGATCGCGGCCAAGACCAACAACGGCCTGGGCGTGGCGGGCATCGCCTTCAACGCCAAGGTCCAGCCGATCCGCGTGCTGGGCAAGTGCGGCGGCTACACCTCCGACATCGCCGACGGCATGACCTGGGCGTCCGGTGGCAGCGTCTCCGGCCTGCCGACCAACACCACGCCGGCCAAGGTGCTGAACCTGTCGCTGGGCGGCGGCGGCGCCTGCGACACGACGACGCAGACGGCGATCAACGGCGCCCGTTCGCGCGGCGCCAGCGTCATCGTCGCGGCGGGCAACGAGAACCAGAACGCCTCCAACTCCAGCCCGGCCAACTGCTCGGGCGTGGTGGTGGTCGCGGCCACCGACCGCAACGGCGCGCGGGCGTACTACTCGAACTACGGTTCGATCGTGACGCTGGCGGCACCGGGCGGCGACGTGCGCTCCAGCGCCAGCAACGGCATCCTGTCGACGCTGAACGCCGGCACCAGCACGCCGGGCGCCGACAGCTACGCCTACTACCAGGGCACGTCGATGGCCACGCCGCACGTGGCGGGCGTCGCGGCGCTGATGTACAGCGCCAAGCCGACCGCGACGCCGGACGAGATCACGGCCGCGCTCAAGAGCAGCGCCCGGGCCTTCCCCGGCAGCTGCAGCCAGTGCGGCGCCGGCATCCTGGACGCCAACGCCGCCGTCACGGCGATCAAGGGCGGCGGCGGTGGCGGCGGCACGATCCCGGAGGTCGAGCCCAACAACAGCCGCACGGCGCCGCAGACGATCAGCGCGCCGGTCAAGGTGACGGGCAGCCTGTCCTCGTCCGACACCAACGACTACTTCAAGATCACGCTGCCGGCGGGCAAGACCCTCAGCGCGACCTTGACGCCGGCGGCCGGCAAGGACTTCGACCTGTACCTGCAGAACAGCAGCGGCACGCAGCTCAAGGCCAGTGAAAACGGCGCCGGCGCCGTCGACAGCTTCACATACACGAACAGCGGATCGTCCTCGATCGTCGTGTATGTGCGGGCGCTCTATTACTCGGGTGGCAGCGGGACCTACTCGCTCAACCTGAGCTGGTAATGCGCTCGCCAGGACTTGCCATGCTCCTCGTTTGGTAAGCCGGGTGCCTCGGGCCCGAACGGGGCTCCCGTTGAATCCCGCCAGTGAAAGCTGGCGGGATTTTTTCGCTGGCCCGGGGAATGGACGGCGGGCGTCGTGCGGGGGAGCGGGCCGCTACACTGCCGGCTCGATTTCCAACGCGTTCCCGCGCGGTTCCATGGCCGGTCTCGCCCCCAATTCGCCGCTTCCCACCGACATCGTCGTGCACCAGCAGTCCCGGGTGCTGGAGCTCGCCTTCACCGACGGCGCGCGGTTCCGCATCCCGTTCGAGCTGATGCGCGTGCGCAGCCCCTCGGCGGAGGTGCAGGGCCACGGTCCCGGCCAGGAGACGCTGCAGACCGGCAAGCGCGACGTCACCATCGTCGCGGTCGAGCAGGTCGGCCATTACGCGCTGAAGCCGACCTTCTCCGACGGTCACGACAGCGGCCTGTTCACCTGGGCCTATCTGTACGAACTCGGCCGCGACCAGGACGCCCTGATGCGCGATTACGAAGACAAGCTGGCCGCCGCGGGCCTGGACCGCGATGCGCCCATGGCGACGAAGGGCCCGGGCGGCCATTCGCACGGCGGCGGCGGCAGCTGCAGCAGCCACTGATCGATCGCCCTCCCGCGGCCATCGCCCCCCGACGCTCCCCATTCAGCAGGACCCCACCATGAGCTCCACCCATTTCGGCTTCGAGTCCGTCGACGAAACCGCCAAGGCCAAGCGCGTGCGCGGCGTGTTCGACTCGGTCGCGTCGCGCTACGACCTCATGAACGACCTGATGTCGATGGGGATGCACCGGGCCTGGAAGCTGTACACGCTGGCCGTGGCCAACCTCAAGCCGGGCGACCGCGTGCTGGACATCGCCGGCGGCACCGGCGACATGGCGCGGCTGTTCGCGAAGAAGGTCGGCGAGCGCGGCATGGTCGTGCACACCGACATCAACGAGGCCATGCTGCGCACCGGCCGCGAGCGGCTGATCGACGAGGGCATGGTCCTGCCGACCAACCTCTGCGACGCCGAGGCGCTGCCTTACAAGGACGGCTCCTTCGACCTGGTGTGCGTGGCCTTCGGCCTGCGCAACATGACGCACAAGGACCGGGCCCTCGCCGAGATGAATCGCGTGCTGCGCCCGGGCGGCCGGCTGCTGGTGCTGGAGTTCTCGCAGGTCGCCGAGCCGCTGCGCAAGACCTACGACTGGTATTCGTTCAAGATCCTGCCGCGCATCGGCTCGCTGATCGCCGGCGACGCCGACAGCTACCGCTACCTGGCGGAGTCGATCCGCATGCATCCGCCGCAGGCCGAGCTCAAGGCCATGATGAAGACGGCGGGCTTCGGCCACGTGGACGTGCACAACCTGACCGGCGGCGTCGTGGCGCTGCATGCGGGCATCAAGTGCTGACCCCCGCGCAAGCCTGAAGGCGGCAAAGGAGACCAGGGCCCCGAATGGGGCCCTGTCTCATTGGAGAACGGACATCGGCGGAGAAGCCGCGCGGGGTCGGCGCGGCATCGACGCCGAGGCGTCAGCAGGGCGCCTTCCATTCCCTGAGTTCGGTCGCGAGGATCGGATGGCCGTCCGAGTCCGCGCGGCGCGCGAGTTCGTCGACATTGCCCTCGGTGACGAACTCATGACCGACGCCCTTCACGAGCTGGCCGTAGACGCTGTCGAGGTCGTCGGCATCGACGTCGTTGTCGGTGGTAGGGAACGGCGGCACGTCGGCCGGCAGTTCCGGACGGAGTTGCTGCGTCGGACGGGAAGGGGAGTGGGCCATCGGAGTGCTCCTTGAGTCGATGAAGGCTGGGGGAGGTCGTACGGAATGGCGAGGCCGCCGTCACTTCGGGCGGACGGCCTGGCGATGGGGACGGGGCAGGTTTCCCTCCCGCAACTGCCGGACCGCGTCGCCGACCAGGTCGGCCACCAGGCGAACCTCGTTCTGCAGGGCCTCGTCGCGATCGAGCGCCTCGTGGCTGTTGAAGTAGGGCTCGAAGTAGCCGATGTAGCGGTCGAGTTGCGAGAGCTTGCCGGCGGCTATCAGCCCCATCCAGTCCAGCCAGTCGCCGAGGTTGCGCCGTTGCGCCTCCACACCGGCCACGTCACCGTGAACCACCAGGCCGTAGGCGCGGCCTTCGAGGTGCTTCGGGTAGTCCCAGCCCTGTTCCTCGATGGCCTTGGCTTCCTCGGCCTTCTTGCCATGGGTGGAGGTCGGATCCGGGTTGCCGCCGTCGGCGCAGACCAGACGATCGATCATGAGCTTCAGCGCGCTGGGCGACTGGTACCAGTAGGTCGGGGTCAGCAGGATCACGCCGTGCGCGGACACCCAGCGCTCATAGATCTCGTTCATCCAGTCGCTGGACTGGTCGAGCGCGTGGTTCGGATAGCAGCTGCAAGGCCAGTGGCAGAGCGGCATCGCGGTCGACACGCAGCCCTTGCAGGGATGGATCTGGCGCCCGTACTCCGAGGTGATCAGGCTCAGGTCGAGCACGTCGATGATCACGTCGTGGCGGCTGAGCTGCTCCTTGGCGATCTGCGTCAGACGCCAGGTCTTGGACATCTCGCCCGGGCAGGTGCCGTCATTGCGGTCGCTGCCGCAGACCAGCAGCACGCGTGAACGGGTCGCGGGATCGCTCCAGCGCTGCTGGGCCATCTTGAGGCGCTGATGCGTGTCCAGCCATTCGACCGCGACCTCGTACGACGGATCCTTGAAACCGTTGCCTGCCGGGCGTGTGATCGGTGCCTTGCGGCCTTCCTTCATCGCCTCGAAGGCGATGGTCTCCAGGCGGGCGATGGCCTCGTGCTCGGCACGGTAGGCCGGGTCCTGGAAACGACGCATGAAGCGCTCGTGGAACTGCTCGCGGGTCAGCGCCGCAGGCTGCTGGCCCTTGCGGATCACGGTCATCGGCGGCCTCTCGGGTGGCGGTGTGGACAGTATTCGAGGGACTGCCCGCCACGGCCGTCGGAGAGCGGCGCCTTCGACGGCAGGTCTTGTCCTACGGGCGTCGCAACCCCGGACTCATGACGGTGCGACCCGCACCGCGATCGCGATGTCAGCCCCGCCGTTGCACCGTGGCTGGGCCTATCTCCGGGAACATCCCCCTCAAACGCGGGGTGCGGCATTCCCGCCTCCGGGCTTCCCCGCAACCTGCTTGTCACGAAGCGACCCTACGCTCCGCCCGTTCCTTCACGTGCGTGAAGTCAAGCGCACAACATCACACATTTGCTGACAAAGTTTTGCCGTAAACGTTTGCGCAAACTTTTGATCCAACCAAAGCCAGTCCGAGGGGTCGCCATGACATTCAAATCCATCCTGCTCGCCGCAGGTCTTCTGCTGACGGGTATTGCGCAGGCCGACACCGTCGCGCTCTGGAGCTACAGCCCCGACCGCGGCGGCATCGTCTCCACCAAGCCGACGTACACCGACAACGGCAACGCGTCCTTCGACCCGCTGGGCGTCAGCACCACCTTCGTCAGCCAGTCGGGCTCGTCGGACACCACCGCCGGATCGATGGCGCTGAACACCGCCGGCTACGCCGCGCAAGGCACCGGCGACCGCACGACCGGCGTGCGGTTCTCGATCGACACCACCGGCTTCCAGGACATCGTCCTGACCTTCGACCAGCGCAACAGCGCCACCGCGTCCGCCTGGACCGCGCTGCAGTACACGCTCGACGGCGAGAACTGGATCGAGGCCACCACCTTCCGCATGCTGCGCGACAGCGTCTTCGTGAAGGGCCTGGGCTTCGACTTCTCCGACATCGCCGGCGTCGACAACAACGCCAACTTCGCCGTGCAGCTGGTCAGCATGTTCGCGCCCGGCACGCAGGGCTACGTCGGCACCGGCGGCAACTACGGCACCGGCGGCACCATCCGCTACGACATGGTGCTGTTCGCCGGATCCCTGATCCCCGAAGTCGAGGTGCCGGAAGTGCCCGAGCCCGCCTCGATCGCGCTGAGCCTGGTCGCGCTGGGCGCGATGGGCGTGAGCATCCGCCGCCGCAAGCAGGCCTGAACCCCGTCGAGGAGAACACCCCCATGAACTTCCGCACCCTGTTCCCCGTCACCGGACGCGCCGTGCTGCGCGTCACCACGCTGAGCGCGATGGCCGTCGTGCTGACCGCCTGCGGCGGCGGCCTCAACGGCGAGAAGTCGCAGACGCAGTCGCAGGCCACCACGCCCGACGACCGCGCGACCGCGCTGACCGCCGATCCCGCGGCCAAGTACCCCGACCATCACGAGTTCGACGCCGCGCTCGACGTGCCGTTCACCGGCGCCGAAGGCACCGGCGCCCGCGACTTCGCGGTGCATCTGGACTATGTCGGCGCGCCTGCCGGCACGCTGCTGGCCTACCGCGTCGAGCTGCGCTCGCCCGCCGGTGCCGTCGTCAAGCGCTGGAGCGGCGTCGAGAAGTACGCCGGCGACGTCAAGAGCGTCACGCTGAACTGGGCCGGCCGCGGCAACGCCGGCCTGCCGGACGGCATCTACACCGCGACGCTGACCGCGCTCAGCGCGAAGGCGGAGACGGCGCTCAAGGGCTTGGACGCCGAGGCGCAGTTCGCCGAGATCCTCGCCGCGCAGCAGGCCGGCGACGGCGGCCACGCGGTCGAGCAGAGCTGGAACTTCGCCCTCGGCAAGCCGGCCAAGATCGCGATGGGCACGCTGCGTCCGCTGGCCAGGGGCGCCTCGGGCGAGGCCGACCAGCGCGTGCGCGCGCAGTCGGCGGTGATCGGCGCGGGCTCCTGGCCCTACACGATCTACTACGGCAGCTTCCACGGCCAGACCAACGACTCCGACGGCGGCGGCGCCATCGGCAGCTGCAGCTCGTCGCAGCCGGCGCAGACCGGCGCCTTCGGCCCCGACGCGGCCTTCCCGTACGCCAAGAGCGCGGGCCTGGACATCTTCGCCAACACCGACCACAACCATTACTACGACGGCTCGTCGAGCACCAACACCGGCGGCAGCGCCACCGCGGCCAAGGCGCGCTACCAGCGCGGCCTGCAGATCGCGGCCGACTACACCGCGTCCACGCCCGGCTTCCTGGCCGTGTACGGCATGGAGTGGGGGTCATCAGCAACGGCGGCCACCTGAACATCTTCAACAGCAACGAGCTGTTCTCCTGGGAATACAACGCGCAGAACGAGCTCTTCGGCGACCGCTACATCGCCAAGAGCGACTACGCGACGCTGTACTCGGTGATGCGCGCGCAAGGCCTGATCGGCCAGTTCAACCACCCGGACTCGAGCGGCCAGTTCATCATCAACGGCACCGACATGGCCTACAGCGCCGACGGCGACGAGGTGATGGTGATGTCCGAGGTGATGAACACCTCGGCGTTCTCGTCCAACACGACCGAGACCGAGACCTCGCGCAGCTCGTACGAGGGCTCGTGGAAGAAGCTGCTGGAGCGCGGCTTCCACGTCGCGCCGGCGACCAACCAGGACAACCATTGCGCCAACTGGGGCAAGTCCTACACCAACCGCACCGCGGTGCTGATCCCCACGGGCACGCCGCTGAGCAAGGCCGCGCTGGTCGACGCGCTGAAGGCGCGCCGCGTCTTCGCGACGCTGGACAAGAACTCGCAGCTGATCTTCAGCGCCAACGGCAGGATCATGGGCGAGCGCTTCGACAACGCCGGCGCGCTGTCGCTCAACGTCGGGTTCTACAACCCGAACGGCCGCACGGTGGTGCAGACCGAGATCTGGGAAGGCGTCCCCGGCCGCAACGGCACGGTCACGCTGCTGAGCAGCAACCCGACCGCCACCGTCACGCCGGCCAACGGCAAGCACTTCTACTACGCCAAGGTCACGCAGGACGACGGCAAGGTGCTGTGGTCCGCGCCGATCTGGGTCAACCAGGGCGTCAGCGGCGGCGACACCACGCCGCCGTCGGTGACGGCCGCGGTGAACGGCACCACCGGCACGATCACGTTCTCCGCCACCGCCAGCGACAACGTCGGCGTGACGCAGGTCGAGTTCTGGCTGGACGGCGCGCTGCGCGACATCGACACGACGGCGCCGTACTCGATCGACGTCAACTCGACCCAGCTGACCAACGGCACGCACAGCCTGGCGGCCAAGGCCTACGACGCGGCCGGCAACACGACGACCTCGACGCCGGTGAGCTTCACCATCAACAACGTCGTCGACGCGGCCGATGAAGTCGAGCCCAACAACACGATCGCCGCCGCGAATGCGCTGGGCAGCCGCAACCAGCTGACGGGCTTCATCGGCTCGGCCAGCGACATCGACTTCTTCAAGGTCACCCTGGCCGCCAACCAGCGCCTGCGCGTGGACATGACCGGCCCGACCTCGCCGAGCATCGACTACGACCTGTACGTGGTGAAGTCCACCGGCACCGGCCTGGCGCGCTCGGAAGCGGTCGGCAGCACGGAATCGCTGACGTACCAGAACGGCGCGACCGCGCAGACGGTCTACATCAAGGTGATGTCGTACGCGGGATCGAGCACGACCGCGCCCTACAAGCTGACGATCAGCTATCCGTGATGAAGGAACACGGCCGCTGAGGGGCGGCCGAGGAGGAGGAGGCGCGAGCGCACTCACTCTTGCTCCCTCTCCCGCTTGCGGGAGAGCAACCGTGTCAAGCGACGGTGGGATTTCTCCAAGGCTCACCGGACTTGAGGATGGCGTTGAGGATGATCAGTAGCTTGCGCATGCACGCGGTCATGGCGACCTTGTAGGGCTTGCCTGAGGCGCGTAGGCGCGAGTACAGCTCCTTGATCGGCCCGTTGCAGCGCCTGGCGGTGAGCGCGGCCATGTACAGCACCGCGCGCACGTCTGCTCGTCCGCCCTGGATGTAGCGCTGGCCGCGCCGCCTGCCGCTGTCGTCGGCCATCGGCGCCAGCCCCACCAGCGCCGCCAGGCGCTTACGGTCCAAGCTGCCCAACTCAGGCAAGCGTCCCAGCAGCATCGAGATCGTGACTCGGCCAATGCCCGGCACGCTGTCCAACAGCTCGTACTTGGGCTGGTAGATCGTCGAGTCCTTCAAGCGACCGTCCAGATCCTTGTCGATCTCCTTGATCCGCTTGTCCAGCCACTCGATGTGATGTCGCACGCTCGTGCGCGCCACGTGCTTGACCGTGGCCAAGCGGTTCTTCTCCTGCGCGCGCATGGTCACCAGCTGCGCTCGTCGGTCCACCAACTCGATGATCTCTTGCTGCGTCTCGTCAGGCAGCGCGTACACCTGGGGGCGCATGCGATGGGCAAACTCAGCCAACACCTGAGCGTCCAGCCGGTCCGTCTTGGCAAGGACGCCGGCCGCCCGAGCGAAGTCGCGCACCCGCTTGGGATTGACCACGGCCACCGCGACGCCTGCTGCGCACAACTCGCTGGCCAGCGCTGCCTCGAAGCCACCGGTGGCCTCCAGCACCACCAGCGTCGGCGACAGTCGCTTGAGCTGATTCACCACCTCCGCCCGCCCAGCCTCATCGTTGTTCACCCGCGCAGTCAACTCGCCTGGCACGGCTGTGGTTGAACTGCAGACCTGGGCCGTATCCAGCCAAGCCTTGCAAACGTCGACGCCAACAAAGATCTCGTCGCTCATGACGTTGCCCTTCCTTGTGTTCGATACGGCCTCGATGGACCTCACAACCGTTCGGGCTATCCGTCACGGCGACCGAAGTAGGCCGCCACGACCCTCGCTCTCCCTCGGCATCGCGCCTTAGCGCCTACCCTGGGCGGATCGGCCTGTGGCGGCCTGGGCGTACTTTGCTACATACAAGGGCGGGGGTGAGGGCCTGCAGCCGTTGAAGTCAGAGGAAGGCGGTCCCGGGAAGGACCGCCTTTTTCGTTAGCGCGCCGCGTGCGCTTCCTGCTCGGTCCGCTCCGCGGACGATTCCCAGCCGCCGCCCAGCGCGAGGAACAGCTGCACCTGCTCGTCGATCAGCGTGGCCTCGGAGGCAGCCAGCGCGGCATCGCTCGCGGCCAGCGCCCGTTCGGCATCGAGCGCGTCCAGGTAGGCCACCTTGCCGCCCTGATACAGCCGCCGCGCCTGTCCGGCGACGATCGCCGCCTCGTCCCGCGAGGCCTGCAGCGCCGCGCGCCGGTCCAGCTCCCGCGCGTACTGGTTGAGGGCGGTCTCGGTCTCGCGCAGCGCGTTCAGCACCGTGCCGTCGAAACGGGCCGCGGCCTGTCGCGTGCCGGCCTCGGCCTGCACGATCCGCGCGTCGGCGATGCCGTTGTTCGGCAGCGTCCACGAGATCAGCGGACCGAGGCTCCAGCTCAGCGTGTCGCTCTTGCCGAAGCCCGCGAGCGTGCCCGCCGAGCCGGCCGACAGGCCCAGGCTGATCTTCGGATACCGGTCCGCGATCGCGACGCCGATGCGGGCCGTGGCCGCATGCAGTTCGCGCTCGGCCTGCCGGATGTCGGGCCTGCGGCGCAGCAGCGCGGCGCCGTCCCCGACCGGGAGGGTGCCGGTCACCTGGGGCGCGACATGGCAGTCGGCCAGCTCGCGCGGGAACTCCTCCGGCAATTCGCCGGTCAGCGTCGCGAGGCGGTACAGCGCCGATTGGCGCTGCGCCAGCAGG
This sequence comes from Roseateles chitinivorans, assembly GCF_050632145.1. Taxonomy (GTDB): domain Bacteria; phylum Pseudomonadota; class Gammaproteobacteria; order Burkholderiales; family Burkholderiaceae_C; genus Roseateles; species Roseateles chitinivorans_B. Next base: position 316,336 of record NZ_CP192577.1, on the reverse strand, counting down.
GCGGCAGCGCCGCGCGCAACTGCTGGAGCTGGCTGCGGGCGCGGGCGGCGTCGATCTCGCCGACGCGGCCCGCGCGCTGCAGGCGCTCGGTGACGTCGATCGCTTCGCGCTGCAGATCGACCGAGTGCTGTGCGGACGTGAGTCGCTGGCCGGTCGCGCAGGCTTCCGCATACGCGCGCGCCGTGCCCGCCGCGACGTTCACCTTGACGAGATCGAGCGCGGCCGACGCGGCTTCGGTGCTCGCGTGGGAGGACTCGATCGCACGCCGGATCTGGCCGAACAGATCGAGCTGGTACGACAGGCCCACCCCCGCGCTGTAGCGGTAGGTGTCGGGCGGCACGTAGTCCTTCTTCAGCATCGACAGGCCGGACGGGTGGCCGTAGCTCGGGCCGCCGTTGACGCTGACGGTCGGCTTCTCGCCGCCGGCGACTTCGGATTCGAGGGCCTGGACCCGTTCGAGGTTCGCCACGGCCTGGCGCAGGTCGGTGTTGCGCGCGAGCGCCTGCTCGACCAGTCCATCCAGCCGGGGATCCTGGAACAGACGCCACCAGTGCGGCGGCAGCGGTGCGGCGTCGAAGGGGGCCGAGGCTGTTGCCGAGCCCTTGGCATCAGCGTCAGCCTTCGCGGTCTCTGCGGCGCGTTGCTGTTCCAGGAAGTTCGCCGATGCGCGCGGCTTCAGCACGACGGCCTCGGCGGGCACCTGGTAGTCCGGGCCCTTCGGCGCGGTGGAGCAGGCCGCCAGCGCGGCGGCTGCGATCACCGCCAGCAGGGGCTTCATCGCGTTTCTCATGACTTCAACCCCGTCTTCATTGCCGCAGTGGTCGCCGTTGTCGCGGTCGTTGCGGTCGTTGCGGTCGTTGCGGTCGTCGCCGTGGGCGTCGATCCCGGAACCACCTGCACGGTGACCGTCTGCCCGGCGACGAGCCGCTCGCCCGCCGGCAGCGGATCGAGCTTCACCCGCACCGGCACGCGCTGCGGCAGCCGCACCCAGTTGAAGGTCGGGTTCACGCTGGGCAGCAGGTTGGCGCTGGTGCTGCGGTCGCGGTCGGCGATGCCGGCGGACAGGCTCTCCACGCGGCCGGTGAGCGCGCGGCTCGCGCCCATCGGCTTGACCTCGACGGCGTCGCCGACGTGGATGCGGGGCAGCTTGGTTTCTTCGAAGTAGCCCTCGACGTAGAGCGAGCCCGCATCCACCAGCGCGAGCACCGGATGGCCGGCGCTCGCGTAGGCGCCCTGACGCAGGTCGAAGTTGGTGATCGTGCCGGCGGACGGCGCACGGATCTCGGCGCGCGCCAGATTGAGCTTCGCGCTGTCGACGGCCACCTCGGCCTGTGCGACGGCGGCGCGCGCCTGCTCCGCACGGCTGCGGGTCTGTTCGCTCGCTTCCTGGGAGACCAGCGTGCCGAGACCGCGGTTGCGGTCCGCCTCACGCAGCGCCTGCGCCAGCACGACCTTCTGCGCCGACAGCTGCGCCTGCGATTGCCGCAGCGCGAGCTCGAAGCGCGCGCGGTCGACCTCGAACAGCAGCGCGCCGGCGGCGACCTGCTGGTTGTCCTGCACCGGCACGGCGGTCACCAGGCCGGAGACATCCGGGGCGATCTGCACGACGTTGGCGCGCACGCGGCCGTCGCGCGTCCACGGTTGGAGTTCGTAGCGGTCCCAGAGCTTGCCGGCCGCCCACAGGGCGCCGCCCACCACCGCCAGGGTGACGGCCATCGAGATCACGCGGCGGAAGGGAAAGGAGGAAGTGTTCATGTCGTCAGGTCCGGGCAGCCGGAGAAAGTCATTCGTTGATCGGCCGGCGGGGCGTCGTCATCCGGGTCCGTGCAGCACGCGCAGCGAGGCGACGCTCAGGCCCCACAGCAGCAGCACGTAGAGCGCGAGGTCGAACAGCGCCGGATGCCAGATCCAGCGGTAGGCGCCGGCCCAGGCCAGCACACGCCGCACCGCGGACAGCGCCAGGAGCGCGAGCGCCGCGAGCGGCATCAGCCAGGGCAGGTAGAGCCCGAAGAAATCCACTGCACCGGTCATGCCGGGTTCTCCTTGTCGGGATCGATGGGATGGCTTGGATCGATGGGATCGGTCGCGTCGATGGGTGGGAGCGGCCCCGCGCCGTCCGAGGGTTCGATCCCTCCGGACGACTCGATCGCGTCAGACGGCGCGGCGTCGTGCGGGGACCCGACGGCGTCGACCGGAAGCCACGGCGTCGGCGCCTGAGGGAACAGGTTGCGCCGCAGACCCATCAGCGCGCTCGCTGCGGGGATCGCTTCCGCCGGGAGCGGCAGCGAGGCGGGATAGGTCGCCACCAGCCCGGCGAGCGCCGCATCCAGTCGATCCCGCAGGACCGCGGGCGGTCCCGCGATCGCGTCGGGACGACCGGCGATGCGTGCCCGTTGCCAGGCACCGAGGGCGTCGAGCAGCGGCTGCAGCGGCAGCGTCGCCTCACCCGGCAGCCGGCCGCGCGCGCCCTGCAGCGCGACGAGGTCGGCGCCCACGCGCAGGTCGTGCAGCGCGTCGTCGGTCGGCACACCCGGCACCGAGCCGCCCGCCTGCGCGACCCGCGGCGCCAGCAGCGAGATGCGGTCCAGCATGCGCAGCAGATAGGCCTGGGCGCGGCCGGCGGAGCGCGGCAGGCGGGCGAGCTCGTCGAGTTCGCGCCAGGTCGCGCGCTGGATGCGACGGGCGCTCCAGTCCGCGCCGACGGAGCGCATCAGCCGCGTGACCTGCGCCGCGACGAAGACGCCGGCCAACTGGCCCGACATCGAGTTCAGGAAACTCGTCAGGTCCGCCTGCGCCGTGTCGTGCATCACCAGCGTGCCGATGACGCCGAACAGGAAGGGCAGCGCGGCGCCGAAGGTCGATGGCCGGCCGACATACGCGCCGACGATCAGGAACATCGGCGCGCAGACGGCCATCAGCGTCCACAGGTCCTGCACCAGCGGCAGCAGCACCAGCACGTAGAGCGCGCCGAAGGGCATCGACAGCACGGTCCAGTGGAGGAAGCCGTGGATGGCCGGCACCGGATCGTCCATCGCCGCGAAGAAGCAGCAGAAGATCGCGGCCATCATCGCGGCGGCCGAGCCCATCGGCCATCCGGTCAGGATCCAGAACGCGCAGCAGACGAGGATCGCGATCAGCGCGGCCGCGCCGGACCACAGCGCCATGCCCATGTCGCGGTGGAGCTTGGGGCCGCTCAGTGCCGGCCCGGGCCGCGAGCGCATGGCCTCGCCGGCGAGGCCGCGGTCGATGTCGGCACGCCGATGCATGCACTGCAACCAGCCGTCGAGCAGCTCGCCCAGGCGCTCCGCCAGCGCGACGCGCAGTAGGCGTGCCCACGGATCGTCGGCCAGGCGGGCGCGTGCCGCCTCGCCGGTCAGCGCGGCCAGTTGCGCGCGCAGGGCGGGCAGTTGCGCTTCAGCGTCGACCGCCGTCAGCGCGAGCCACGGGCCGATGGCGTCGAGCATCGCGCGCACGTCGTCGGGAAGCGCGTGGCGATCGCTGCTGCCGGCGTCGGCCGGATCGGCGACATTCGTGGCACTCGCCGCGTTGCCGGCGTGGGCCTCCAACGCCTGCAGCCGATCCTCGACGCCCGCCAGCAGCGGCGTCAGCGCGGCCACGCCGTCCTGCATCGCATGCACGGCGTCGGCGGTCCAGCGCAGATGGCTGGTATCGAAGGGGATGTGGATGGACAGCAGCCGCAACTGCGTGATGTCGCCGGCGACGCGGCGGCGGTCCGCGCCGCCGTCGCGGCGACCGGCGATGTCGGTCAGCCAGGCGCGCGTGTCGCCGAGCGTGCGGTCCAGCAGCCCGAGCACCGAGGTCGAGAGGCTCTTGGGCAGCACGATGCTGTGGACCAGCGTCGCGGCCAGCACGCCCAGGCCGATCTCCTCCAGCCGCGCGACCGCGGTGTCGAAGATCGCCAGCGGCGAATCCACCGAGGGGAACCCGATCAGCGCGGCGGTGTAGCCCGCCAGCATGAAGGCGTAGGCGCGCGGCGTGCGGTCGCGCAGCGACAGGCACAGGCAGCCCGCCACCCAGAGCGCGAGCGCCAGGCTCAGCAGCTCCGGCGCATTGGCGAAGCGCGGCACGAGCAGCACCGCCGCCGAGCCGCCGATCAGCGTGCCGATGAAGCGGAACAGCCCTTTCGAGCGCACCGCGCCCGCCAGCGGATTCGCGACGACGTAAGCCGTCATCAACGCCCAGAACGGCCGCGGCTGGCCGGCCCAGCTCGCGAGGAACACCGCCAGCATCGCCGCGGCGAAGGCCTTGAACGAGAAGAGCCACTCGGCGGCGGTGAAGCCGGGCCGCAGCAGGGCCGGCAGCGTCGGCAGGCGGGGCATCGCGGGTCGCGATGGCATGCGCCATGCGGGCCGGCGCCAGGCGGGGAAGGAGAGGGCGGGGAACTTCATGGCCGCTGTACTGCTCGTGGCGGTCTTACTTGCGCCGCGGCGGAACGACCGCCTTCGGCGCGCCGACGCGTTCGGACAGCGTGGCGAAGACGCGCAGCGCGGCTTCGATGTCGGCATCCGCGATGCCCTCATAAAGCGCGTTGCGCAGGTCGCGCAGCGTGTCCTCGATCTGCTCGCAGGCTCCCGCGCCCAGGACGGTCAGGTGCAGCGTCTTGGCGCGGCGGTCACCGGGATCCTCGTGGCGTTCGATGAAGCCGCCGGTGATCAACTGGTCCAGCGAACGCGTCAGCGACGGCCCTTCGATGCCCAGCAGCGTCGCCAGCTCGCCCTGGCGCAATCCGTCGCCGCTGCGGCCGATCATCACCAGGGGCCAGGCGAGCGCCTGGGACAGTCCCACGTGCGCCATGGCCAGGTTGGCCCTGGCCCGGTAGGCCCGCTCCAGCACGGGCAGCGTCATGCCGATCGACATCAGCGCCGTTTCGCGGGCGGTGCGCGTCAGGGCGCGGGGCGGCTTGGGATTCGAGGACGTCATGACCGCGATTCTAATTAGGTAGCTTGCTATCTAATTAAGTAGGGTCTTTCGATCGAGCGGTCATGTCCTGCCCAGGCCTGGCCAGGCCTGGGCAGGCGAGGGCAAAAGAAAAGGCCGATCTCTCGATCGGCCGTTGCTTTTCGCGTCGCGGGCTGTCAAGCCCGTGTCGCGAGATTCGGGCGTCAGGCGCGCAGGGCGGCCGACGCGCTGGGGGTCAATCCTTGTCCTTCATGGTCAGCATGCGGTTGGTCCGCAGCGCCACCAGCGTGACGATCGCGCCCGACAGCAGGTAGGCGGTGACCGCCCACAGCCCGAACTTGGCCGACAGCCCCAGTGCCACCAGCGGGGCGAAGGCCGCGCCGATGATCCAGGCCAGGTCCGAGGTCAGCGCCGCGCCCGTGTAGCGGAAGTGGGGCAGGAAGTTGGACGTCACCGCGCCCGAGGACTGGCCGTAGGACAGCCCCAGCAGCACGAAGCCGACCAGGATGAAGATGTTCTGGCCCATGGCGCCGCTGTCCAGCAGGATGGGGGCGAAGAGGCTGAAGATCCCGATCGTCGTGGCCAGCATGCCGAGCGTGCTGCGCCGGCCGATGCGGTCGGCGATCAGCCCGGAGATGGGCATGGCCCCCGCCGCCAGCAGGGCGCCGATGATCTGCACGACCAGGAACTGGGTGACGTTCTGGTCGCCGTACAGCATCACCCACGACAGCGGGAACACCGTGACGATGTGGAACAGCGCATAGCTGGCCAGCGCCGCGAACGCGCCGATGAACAGGTTGGCGCCCTGCTTCTCGAACAGCTCGTCGACGTCGCAGGGGTCGAGCTCATGCTCCTCGAGGTTCTTCTCGTACTCGTGCGTCACGACCAGGCGCAGCCGGGCGAACAGCGCCACGACGTTGATCGCGAACGCGGCGAAGAACGGGAAACGCCAGCCCCAGCTCAGGAAGTCGATGGTGGCCAGGCTGCTCCACAGGTAGGCGTAGAGCGCCGCGGCGATCAGGAAGCCGATCGGCGCGCCGAGCTGCCCCAGCATGGCGTACCAGCCGCGGCGACCCGCAGGGGCGTTCAGTGCCAGCAGCGAGGGCAGGCCGTCCCAGGAACCGCCCAGGGCCAGGCCTTGACCGATCCGGCACAGCGCCAGCAGCCCGATGGCCGCGCCGCCCCAGGTGTTGAACCCGGGCAGCACCGCGATCGTGCAGGTCGAGATGCCCAGCAGGAACAGCGCCACCGTCAGCTTCACGCTGCGGCCGAAGCGCCGCTGGATCTCCATCCCGACCAGCGTGCCGATCGGGCGCACCACGAAGGCCAGCGCCAGCAGCGCGAAAGCGTACAGCGTCCCCTCCAGGCGCTCCATGTGCGGGAAGAAGATCGACGGGAACACCAGGACCGAGGCGATGCCGTAGACGAAGAAGTCGAAGTACTCCGACGCCCGCCCGATGACCACGCCCACCGCGATGTCGCCCGGGGCGACCGCGTCCTGTTCCTCTTTCGTCGCCACCCCGTTGCCTCGCGGCAGCGGCTGGCCCACGGTCGCCAGGTGTTGCCCGGCTGTCGGAAGGGTGCTGCTGTTCATACGTCTCCTACCTGGGACAAAATGTCCAATAGTTAGCTTTGGTCAATCGGGCAAAATCTGCGCCCGGCGTGCAACGGTCGACAAGTGTCGTTTTCCCCTTTATCGCTTTCCCTTCGGAAGAAACCCGACCAGGTTTCCGAGGACGGGAACCCGCCGCAAGGCGAGGCGAAGAGGGGTTCCGCGTGAACTACGCCTGATGGTCTGCTGAGTCCCATGTACCTCAAAGCATCTGCAAAAACAAGTCCCGCCGGCCCCATCCGGTCACTGGCCCGTCTCGGGCTGCTGGCTCTGGCGCTGCCCCTCACCGCCTGCAACATGGTCGTGATGAAACCTTCGGGCGACATCGCGAACCAGCAGGCGCAGCTCATCGTCGCATCGACGCTGCTGATGCTGCTGATCATCGTCCCGGTGATCATCCTGACCCTGGTCTTCGCCTTCCGCTACCGCGCGTCCAACACCCAGGCGACCTACTCGCCGGAGTGGGACCACTCGACGCGGCTGGAACTGATCATCTGGGGCGCGCCGCTGCTGATCATCATCGCGCTGGGCGCGATGACCTGGATCAGCACCCACAAGCTGGACCCGTTCCGCCCGCTGGAGCGCCTGGACGCGCAGCGTCCGATCCCGGCCGGCGTCGAACCGCTGAACGTCGAGGTCGTGGCGCTGGACTGGAAGTGGCTGTTCATCTACCCCGAACAGGGCGTGGCGACCGTCAACGAACTGGTCGCGCCGGTGGATCGCCCGATCCACTTCAAGATCAGCTCGTCGACCGTGATGAACGCGTTCTACGTGCCCGCCATGGCCGGCATGATCTACGCGATGCCCGGCATGCAGAGCCAGCTCCACGCCGTGATCAACAAGCCCGGCGTGTATGACGGCTTCTCCGCCAACTTCAGCGGCGACGGCTTCTCGCACATGCGCTTCAAGTTCCACGGCCTGAGCAACGACGAGTTCGCCGCCTGGGTCGAGCGCAACAAGGCCGACGGCGTCGCGCTGACCAAGGAGCTGTACCTCGATCTCGAGAAGCCGTCCGAGCGTCAGCCGGTGCGCCGCTTCTCCAGCATCGCCCCCGGCCTGTTCGACGCGGTCGTCAATCGCTGCGTCGACGGCGCCAAGATGTGCATGGGCCAGATGATGGCCATCGACGCGGCCGGCGGCGGCGGCAAGGGCGCCATCGACGGCCTGGCCAGCAAGTCCTGGAGCAACGAGCAGAAGCGGATCTTCGTGGCCGCGCTGTGCACGCCTGACAACGCGGGGCAGTACGCCTCGCAGTGGCAGGCCTCGGCCACCCGTAACTGATCGGCTTCCCGGCGCGTTTGCTCTGACCAGCAGCGCCGGGATCGAAAGCACAACAGAGATCCAAGATGATTGACGCTCAAAAGCTCATCTTCGGGCGCCTCAGCCTAGAGGCGCTCCCGCTGCACGAGCCGATCCTGATCGGCACCTTCGCGATGGTCGCCCTGGGCGGCCTCTTCGTCCTCGCCCTGATGACGAAGTTCAAGCTGTGGGGCCCCTTCTGGCGCGACTGGGTGACCAGCATCGACCACAAGAAGATCGGCATCATGTACATCGTGCTGGGCCTGGTCATGCTGCTGCGCGGCTTCGCCGACGCGCTCATGATGCGCGCGCAGCAGGCCATCGCCTTCGGCGACCAGCTGGGCTTCCTGCCCCCGCACCACTACGACCAGGTCTTCACCGCCCACGGCGTGATCATGATCTTCTTCGTGGCGATGCCGCTGATCACGGGCTTCATGAACTACGTCGTGCCGCTGCAGATCGGCGCCCGCGACGTGGCCTTCCCGTTCCTGAACAACTTCAGCTTCTGGATGACCACCGGCGGCGCCGTGCTGTGCATGGCCTCGCTGTTCGTCGGCGAATTCGCGCGCACCGGCTGGCTGGCCTATCCGCCGCTGTCGGGGCTGCTCGCCAGTCCGGGCGTGGGGGTGGACTACTACATCTGGTCGCTGCAGGTGGCGGGGGTCGGCACCACGCTCTCGGGCATCAACCTGATCGCGACCATCATCAAGATGCGCGCGCCGGGCATGACCATGATGAAGATGCCGGTCTTCACCTGGACCTCGCTGTGCTCCAACATCCTGATCGTGGCCTCGTTCCCGATCCTGACCGCGGCCCTGGCGCTGCTGTCGCTGGACCGTTACGCCGGCACCAACTTCTTCACGACCGATCTTGGCGGCAACGCCATGATGTACATCAACCTGATCTGGATCTGGGGCCACCCCGAGGTCTACATCCTGGTGCTGCCGGCCTTCGGCATCTTCTCCGAGGTGGTCTCCACCTTCAGCCAGAAGAAGCTGTTCGGCTACGCGTCCATGGTCTACGCGACCGTCGTGATCACCATCCTGTCCTACCTCGTGTGGCTGCACCACTTCTTCACGATGGGATCGGGGGCCAGCGTCAACTCGTTCTTCGGCATCACGACGATGATCATCTCGATCCCGACGGGCGCGAAGATCTTCAACTGGCTGTTCACGATGTACCGCGGCCGCATCAAGTTCGAGGTCCCGATGTACTGGACCGTCGGCTTCATGGTCACCTTCGTGATCGGCGGCATGACGGGCGTGCTGCTGGCGGTGCCGCCGGCCGACTTCGTGCTGCACAACTCGCTGTTCCTGATCGCCCACTTCCACAACGTGATCATCGGCGGCGTGCTGTTCGGCCTGCTGGCGGGCATCTCGTTCTGGTTCCCGAAGGCCTTCGGCTACAAGCTGGATCCGTTCTGGGGCAAGTGCTCGTTCTGGTTCTGGCAGATCGGCTTCTTCGTCGCCTTCACGCCGCTGTACGTCCTGGGCCTGATGGGCGTGACGCGCCGCATGAGCCACTTCGACGACCCGTCGTTCCAGATCTGGTTCCAGATCGCCGCCTTCGGCGCGCTGCTGATCGCCGCGGGCATCGGCAGCTTCCTGATCCAGCTGGTGGTGAGCTACTTCAAGCGCGACCAGCTGCGCGACTTCGACGGCGATCCGTGGCAGGGCCGCACGCTGGAGTGGTCGACCTCGTCGCCCCCGCCGCAGTACAACTTCGCGTTCACGCCGGTGGTCCACGACCATGACGCGTGGCACGACATGAAGACCCGCGGCCACCAGCGCCCGGTCGACGGCTTCAAGGAGATCCACATGCCGAAGAACACCGGCGCCGGCGTGATCCTGGCCGGCCTGTCGACGCTGTTCGGCTTCGCCCTGATCTGGCACATGTGGCTGGTGGCGGGTGTCGCCTTCGCGGTGACGGTGATCGCCGCGATCGTCCACACCTTCAACTACAAGCGCGACTACTACATCCCCGCGGATGAAGTGGCCCGCACGGAAGAAGCCCGCACCAAGGTGCTGGCCGCCCAGGCCTGATTCCGCAGCGAGCGAACTCCAAATGCAAGCAACGACCCTGACGAACGACACCGGCGCGCCGGTGTTCTACGACAACGGCGACCACCACCCGCAGCACGGCACGCTGCTCGGGTTCTGGATCTACCTGATGAGCGACTGCCTCATCTTCGCGGTGCTGTTCGCGACGTATGCGGTGCTGGGCCGCAGCTACGCGGCCGGCCCGTCGGGCGCCGACCTTTTCGACCTGCCGCTGGTGGCGCTGAACACCGGTTTCCTGCTGCTCTCTTCGATCACCTATGGCTTCGCCATGATCAAGATGCTGGGCAACAAGAAGACCGGCACGCTGGCCTGGCTGGCGGTCACCGGCGTGCTCGGCCTGTGCTTCCTGGCGGTGGAACTCTATGAGTTCGCGCACCTGATCCATGAAGGCGCGGGTCCGCAGCGCAGCGCGTTCCTGTCCTCCTTCTTCACGCTGGTCGGCACGCACGGCCTGCACGTCACCTTCGGCTGCATCTGGCTGGTGACGCTGATGATCCAGGTCTCCAAGCTGGGCCTGACCAAGGAGAACAAGCGCCGCCTGATCTGCCTGTCGATGTTCTGGCACTTCCTGGACGTGATCTGGATCGGTGTCTTCACCTTCGTTTATCTGATGGGAGTGCTGCCGTGAGCAACAACCACCAACACGAGCACGGCCACGGTCATGACGACCACGGCCACGGCGGCCACGGCCACGACGACCACGAGGACGTCGGCTACCACGCCACCGTCAAGGGCTACCTGATCGGCTTCCTGCTGTCGCTGATCCTGACGGCGATCCCGTTCTTCCTGGTGATGACGAAGTCGATCTCGTCGTCGGCCGCGATGGGCATCGTGCTGCTGGGCTTCGCGGCCGTGCAGATCGTGGTCCACATGGTCTACTTCCTGCACATGAACTCGAAGGTCGAGGGCGGCTGGTCCATGCTGTCGCTGATCTTCACGATCGCCGTCGTGGTGATCATGCTGGCCGGCTCGATCTGGGTGATGTTCCACCTGAACAGCAACATGATGCCGGTCCACGACATGCGCAACATGCCCTGATGACCGAGTTCCACCCGGAACCGCTGCGGCCGCGCCGCGGCATCGCCTTCTGGGCGTTGCTGCTGGGCGCGGCCCTTTCATTTGCGGTGTTCATTTCCCTTGGTGTCTGGCAGGTGCAGCGGCTGGCCTGGAAGGAAGACCTGATCGCGCGTCTGGACAAGCGGCTGGCGGCGGCGCCAGAGCGCGCGCCCGGCGCGGACCGCTGGGACGCGATCACGAAGGACGGCGACGAGTACCGCAAGGTCGCGCTCACCGGCGCCTTCGACCACTCGCGCGAGACGCTGGTCGGCGCGAGCACCGAGCTCGGCACCGGCTATTGGGTGCTGACGCCGCTGCGCACGGAGCGCGGCGACTGGGTGCTGGTCAATCGCGGCTTCGTGCCGCCGGAGTTCAAGACGCGTGCGTCGCGCACGGCGTCGGAGACGCAGGGCGAGGACCGTGTCATCGGCCTGCTGCGACTCACAGAGCCCGACGGCAGTCTGCTGCGCAAGAACGAGCCGGCGCAGGACCGCTGGTACTCGCGCGACGTCGCCGCGATCGCCAAGGCGAGGAAGGTGGTCGAAGGCCCGGTGGCGCCGTATTTCGTCGACGCCGCCGCAGCGGACGACCAGACGCAATGGCCGCGCGGCGGGCTGACGGTGGTGCGCTTCAACAACCATCACCTGCAGTACGCGCTGACCTGGTTCGCGATGGCGGCGATGCTCGCGGGCGTGGGGCTCTGGCTTTGGCGCTTCGATCGTCGCCGCACGACGGACTGAGGCCGCGACCATGCCCTTGAGCCGTCCCGATCCGGACGACGACCACCCCGACGACAGCCGCTACCTGGACGGCGCGGCGGGGGCGCTGGGGATCGAGGACTCCTCGGGCGAGGGCGCGCTCCAGGCCGGCCGCAACAACCTGCAGCAGCTGGTGCAGCTGCGCTGGCTGGCGGCGGCGGGGCAGTTCGGCACGGTGCTGTCGGTGCACTTCGCGCTGCACATCCGGCTGCCGATGCCGGAGATGCTGACGCTGCTGGCGATCCTGGTGCTGTTCAACGTCGCCTGCTGGCTGCGCACCCGCTGGGTGCCGAGCGTGCGCAATGCCGAGCTCTTCGCCGGCCTGCTCGTCGACATCGCGGTGCTGAGCGGCCAGCTGTACTACAGCGGCGGCGTCACCAACCCCTTCATCTTCCTGTTCCTGCTGCAGATCGCGGTGGGCGCGGTGCTGCTGCCTTCGCGCTACATCTGGTTCACGGTGGCGGTGACGGGCGGCTGCTTCGTGGCGCTGACGCAGTGGCACCTGCCGCTGCTGGTGCCGGACATGGAAGGGCTGGCGCTGCCGACGCACTACATCGGCGGCCTGCTGATCTGCTTCGCGATCAACGCGGCGCTGCTGGTGATCTTCATCCAGCGCATCGGGCGCAACCTGCGCCAGCGCGACGCGCGGCTGGCCGACCTGCGCCAACGCGCGGCCGAGGAGGAGCACATCGTCCGCATGGGTCTGCTGGCCTCGGGCGCGGCGCACGAGCTCGGCACGCCGCTGGCGACGCTGTCGGTGATCCTGGGCGACTGGTCGCGGATGGCGCCGTTCGCCGGCGATCCGGAGCTGCGCGAGGAGATCGAGGAGATGCAGATCCAGCTGCGCCGCTGCAAGGCGATCGTCAGCGGGATCCTGATGTCGGCGGGCGAGCTGCGCGGCGAGGCGCCGATGGTGACGACGCTGCAGGCCTTCCTCGACGACCTGGCCGAGCACTGGCGCGCGACGCGGCCGCACCACGGCCTGGAGTACCTGCCGGCGTCGGACCTGCCGAAGGTGCGGATCGTGTCGGACGTCGGGCTCAAGCAGATGATCGACAACGTGCTGGACAACGCGCTCGAGGCGGCGCCGGGTCGACCGGTGACGTTGCGCGCGCTGGCCGAGGACGGCGAGCTGGTGCTGCGCGTCAGCGATCGCGGCGCCGGCTTCCTGCCGGAGATGCTGGAGCGCTTCGGCAAGCCCTATCAATCGAGCAAGGGCCGCGCGGGCGGCGGGCTGGGGCTGTTCCTCGCGCTGAACGTCGTGCGCTCGCTGGGCGGGAAGCTGCAGGCGCGCAACCGGCTGGCGGAAGAGGGCGGCGGCGCCGAGGTGGAAATCCGGATGCCCCTGTCCGCACTCGCGCCCTTGGGACTCCCTGACAATGCTGCCCATGACCACGGATGACCTCGCCGCGGATACCGACCGCCTGCTGCTGATCGTCGAGGACGACGATGCGTTCGCGCGCACGCTGTCGCGCTCGTTCGAGCGCCGCGGCTACCAGGTGCTGCGCGCGACGACCGTGGAGCAGGTGCAGAAGCTGCTGGCCGACCGCGGGCCGGAGGAGGCGCCGGAGTACGCGGTCGTCGACCTGAAGCTGGCGGGCGGCGGCTCGGGCCTGGCCTGCGTGCAGACGCTGCACGAGCACGACCAGGAGATGGTGATCGTCGTGCTCACCGGCTACGCGAGCATCGCGACGGCGGTGGAGGCGATCAAGCTGGGCGCGCGTCACTACCTCGCGAAGCCGGCGAACACCGACGACATCGAGGCCGCATTCGCGCGCGCGCAGGGCGATGCCGAGGTCGAGGTCACCGACCGCGCGACCACGTCCATCAAGACGCTGGAGTGGGAACACATCCACGAGACGCTGGCGGCGACCGACTTCAACATCTCGGAGACCGCGCGGCGGTTGGGCATGCACCGGCGCACGCTGGCACGCAAGCTGGAGAAGCAGCGGGTGAAGTGATTCCGCAACACCGCTCGTTTTGAGCGGGGCGGAGCGGGCTTATCCTTTTCTGACTGCGGTGAGGTTGCCGCAGTGGAAGGAGAGTGAATGAAACCCTCTGAAGCACTCGCTCAGAAGCGAGACCAACTGGGCGCCATCGTGGCCCGATATCCCACCACAGCCAATTTGCGTGTGTACGGGTCGGTGCTGCACGGCAAGGACCGGGACAACGATGAACTGGACTTTCTGGTGGACGCGTTGCCTGGGACCACACTGTTCGATCTGGGTGGCCTCTACGCGGACCTCGAAGAGTTGCTGGGTGTTCCCGTGAGCCTGCTGACGCCTCCTGAGGTGCCGGTGAGGTATCGCAGCCAGGTTCTTGCCGATGCGCGACCCGTATGAGCAGTTTCAGCTTGGTCGACCATTTGGAGCACATGCAGGAAGCTGCGAGCTTCGCGTGCAGCCATGTGGATGGACTCGGCAAGGCCGAATTTCTGGCAGACAAGAAAACGCAACACGCTGTGCTCTTCAACATTCTGGTGTTGGGAAGAAGCTGCCGCGAGGCTGCTGGCGGAACATGAGGCCTTCCTCGCCGCCCATGCGCACGTGCCGTGGCGCCTCATGAGGGGCATACGCAATCGGATTGCCCACCGCGCCGTCGACATCAACATCGACGTGATCTGGGACACGGTGGATGTCCGCCTTGTCGACCTGTTGAGGCAATTGCCTGCGGTGAGGGCGTCCGCGTTCAACCAAGGCTGAAATCGGATCCAGAAACGACAGAAGGGGCCGCAAGGCCCTTCATCGTGATGAGCGTGCAACGCTCGTCTGAGCGCGGCGCCTGAGCAGCGCTCAGTTCGTGCGTGTCGCCGCCGGCGCGCGCATCACGCGCGACTTGCCGCCGGTGGTGACGATGATCACCGGCTCGCCGGAGGCGAAGTTCTCGTTGCCCTGCGCCTGGACGATCGCGCGGCGTTCGCCGTTGCGCAGCTGCAGCAGGATCTCGACAGCCTGTTCCTTCGTCGTGCCGCGTTCCACCGCGTTGCCCAGCGCCGCGCCCGCCACCGCGCCCAGCACGCCGACGATCACGCCCTCACGGCTGCCGCCGACGCTGCCGCCGGCCACGCCGCCCGCCACCGCGCCCGCGACGGCACCGACGCCGCTCTGCGAGCCGTCCACCGTCACCGGCCGCGAGGACAGCACCGTCGCGTCCTGCACCTGCGACAGGCGCTGCGCGTCACCGCGCTGGATCACGTCGGGATTCGTCGTCGTGCAGGCGGCCAGGGCCACCACCATCGTGGCAATCAGCAGCTTCTTCATCTCAGTTCTCCAAGTCGATGCCCGGCCAACGAACAATCGGGTGTTCCCGTTGACCAGGCAACAAGTCTTTACCTCGCCGCCATCGGGCCTGCCGCCCGTGAAGGCGGCGTGGAGAGACTCTACAGCAGCCGGCTTTGGAGGCTCTTAAGCCAGGTCGGACGACTGCACCGCCTACACGGGCAAATCCGTCGCCCGGCGGTTCACGCGATGCGGGCGGCCTTGACCTCAGCGCGCGTCGCAAAGCGCTGCCGCGCCTGCGCAATCTCCTCCCGATGGCGTTCCGCCCACTGCCACACGCCACACAGCGCGCGGCTCAATTCGCGGCCCAGCGGCGTCAGCTCGTACTCCACGCGGGGCGGCACTTCCGCATGCACGGTGCGCGTGAGCAGGCCGTCCTCCTCCATGCCGCGCAGCACCTGCGTGAGCACCTTCTGGCTCACCGCCCCGACGCGTTGCCGGACCTCGGTGAAGCGCAGCCGGCCGTGCTCCGTCAGCACCTCCAGCGCGATCAGCGACCACTTGTCCGCGACCCTGCCGATGATGTCTCGGACCACGCCTTCGACCGCGGGATCCAGCGGCTCGCCGCTGTGGGGATGAACGAACTGATGCGGGGGTGCGGCGGGGGATGTCGGCGTGGTCATGGCGGGGTTCAAAGGTTACCGGCAGGTAATCAGGCGTCCGAAAAGTGCGTACTTCACAGGCTCTTCACGGGCCCCTAGGCTCGCGCATCCCCCTTGCCGAAGGACCCGTCCGATGAGTGATTCCTCCCCATCCACGACCCTCGATCGCCGAGCGTTCATGGTAACCACCGCGAGCGTCGCGGGTCCAGCGCTGACTGCCGGATGCGCCGCGCCCGGCCCCGCCACGCCGCCATCCGCGAGCGCGCCGCGCTGCGAAGTCGTCGTCAACGGCCGGCGCCACGCGCTGCGGATCGAGGCCCGTGCCTCGCTGCTCGACGTGCTGCGCGAAGACCTGCAACTGACCGGCACCAAGAAGGGCTGCGACCACGGCCAGTGCGGCGCCTGCACCGTGCATGTCGACGGCCGCCGCGTGGCGTCCTGCCTGACGCTCGCGGCGAAGTGCGACGGCCGAGAGGTCCGCACGATCGAGGGCCTGGAGCGCGCCGACGGCGCCCTGCACGTGATGCAGCAGGCCTTCATCGATCACGACGCGCTGCAATGCGGGTACTGCACCCCCGGCCAGATCATGGCCGCCATCGCCTGCGTGCGCGAAGGGCATGCGCAGACCGACGATCAGATCCGCGAGTACATGAGCGGCAACCTCTGTCGATGCGGCGCCTACGTCGCCATCCTCGAGGCGGTGCGCGACGGCGCCCGCCGGATGAAGGGGGCGAGCATGCGTGACTTCAGCTACGGCAGCCCGGACAGCGCGAACGCCGTGCTGGCGCGGCGCGCGGCGGACGAGGCGCCCGGCCTGCGCTATCTCGGCGGCGGCACGACGCTCTTCGACCTGATGAAGCTGAATGTCGAGGCGCCCACCGCGCTGATCGACGTGACGCGCTGCCAGGACCTCCGCTCGATCGAGCTGGGCCGCACCGAATGGCGCTTCGGCGCCGGCATGACGATGGGGGAGGTCGCCGACCACGAGCGCGTGCGCAGCGAATTCCCCGCGCTCAGCGAGTCGTTGTGGAAGGCGGCGTCCCAGCAGATCCGCAACATGGCCACGCTGGGCGGCAACCTGCTGCAGCGCACCCGCTGCGCCTACTTCCGCGGCACGCCCGCCTACCCGTGCAACAAGCGCGAGCCGGGCAGCGGCTGCTCCGCGCTGGAGGGCGCGAACCGCGGTCACGCGCTGTTCGGTGGCAGCAGCCACTGCATCGCGACCTATCCCGGCGACCTCGCCATCACGCTGGCCGCCTTCGATGCGGTGGTCGACCTGCGCAGCCCGCGCGGTGCGCGCAGCGTGCCCTTCCTCGAGCTGCACCGCGAGCCCGGCGACACGCCGCACATCGAGACGCAGCTGGCACCGGATGAACTGATCGTCGCCCTCCGCATTCCGCGCTCCCCGGCGATGAAGGCCTCGGTCTATCACAAGGTGCGCGATCGCGAGTCCTACGCCTTCGCGCTGGTGTCCGCCGCCGTCGGGCTGCAGATGACGGCGGGGCAGGTCCTCGACGTGCGCATCGGGCTGGGCGGCGTCGCCACGCGGCCCTGGCGTGCGGTCGCGGCGGAGCGCCACCTGCGCGGCCGCGCGCTGACCCGCGAATCCGCGCGGCAGGCGGCCGAGCTGGTCTTCGCCGACGCGCGGCCGCTGCCGTACAACCGCTTCAAGATCGCGCTCGGGATCGACACGCTCACCGACGCGCTGATGCAATCGAAGGAAAGGCTCTGACATGGCGACGTCCTCCCCAGCTTCCCCCAGCCGCCGCGACGGGCCCGAGCGCGTCGACGCGCGCGACAAGGTGCGCGGCGCGACGCGTTATGCGGCCGACCACGTCCCCGCCGGCGTGCTGCATGCGGCGCTGGTGCCGGCGCCCGTCGGCCGCGGCCGCATCGAGGCGATCGACACCGCGGCGGCGGAGCGCGTGCCGGGCGTGCGCCTCGTGCTCACGCACGCCAACATCGGACCGTTGCAGGGCGCCGGGTTCCTGATGGGCGGCGGCTTCGGCTTCCAGAGCCTGCAGCCCCTGTCGGGCGCGGACATCGCCTACCGCGGCCAGTACATCGCGCTGGTCGTGGCGGAGTCGCTCGAGGCCGCCCGCGAAGGCGCGCAGCGCGTCTCGGCGCGGATCACGCCCGCACCGGTCGCCGCCACGCCGGAGTCGCCCGGCGCCCAGACGATCGGACAGCCGACGGCGCTGCCGCTCCCGTTCCTCGCCGACAAGCGGGTCGGCGACGCGGATGCGGTTGTCGCGCAGGCGCCGGTGCGGATCGACGTCACGGCGCAGATGCCGCCGCAGCATCAGAACCCGATGGAGCTGATCGCCACGCTGGCCCTCTGGGACGGCGATCAACTGACCGTCCATGAACCGACGCAGAACGCCGAGTCCCTGCGCCACGGCCTGGCGCGCCAGCTCGGCCTGCCGCCGTCTGCCGTCCGCGTGATGTCACCGACGATCGGCGGCGGCTTCGGGCAGAAGAACTCGCTGCAATCGCAGACGGTGCTGGTCGCCATCGCCGCGCGGCGGCTGGGGCGGCCGGTGAAGCTGGTCGTGCCGCGCGCGCTGCTCTTCCACAACACCTCCTTCCGGCCGCGCAGCGTGCAGCGCGTTCGCCTGGGGGCCGATCGCCAGGGGCGCGTGCTGGCGGCGATCCATGAGACCGACCAGCAGACCTCGCGCCACGACTTCTTCCCGTCGACGGGCAGCGACACCACCGCGCGGCTGTATGACATCAAGCACTTCCGCAGCGCCGACCGGCTGATCCGCACCGACGTCCAGACGCCGGGCTTCATGCGCGGCCCGCACGAGCATCCGTCGGTCTTCGCGTTCGAGCTCGCCATGGATGAACTGGCGACCGCCACCGGCATCGATCCGGTCGCGCTGCGGCTGTTGAACGACGGCACCGCCGATCCGCTGACCGGCAAGCCGTATTCGTCGCGCCACGTGGGCGCCTGCCTGCGGCGCGGTGCCGACCTGATCGGCTGGAAGCGGCGCAGCGCCGCGCCGCGGTCGATGACCTTGCCCGACGGCATGCTGGTGGGACTGGGCGTGGCGATCGGCGCCTACAAGGCGGCCTCCGCGCCGGCCCGGGCGCATGTCCGGCTCGAGTCCTCGGGCCGCCTGCAGGTGTCGGTGGGCGGTCATGAGATGGGGCAGGGCATGCGCACCGCGATCGCCACGAGCGTCGCGCGCCTCACGGGCGCGCCGGTCGCCGCCATCGAGATCCGCATCGGCGACACGCAGGTCGCGCCGCAGCACGTCACGGCGGGCTCGTGGGGCACGGCGACGGCGCTGCCGGCCGTCGAGGAGGCGTGCCGCCGCCTCATGGAGGACCTGCGCGCCAAGGCCGGCGCGAACGGCGCCGGCAGCCTGCTCGACCTGCTGAAGGCCAGTGGACAGGAGGTCGCCGAAGCCCGCAGCCAGACGCGCGCGCCGGGACAGCCCGAACAGGTCTTCGGTCGCCTGGATGGCGGCCTGCCCGCCGCGGCAGGGCCGGTGTATCCGGACTTCGTCGCGTTCAGCTACGCCGCCCATTTCATCGAGGTCCACGTCGAGCCGACCACGCGCCGCATCCGTGTCGCGCGATGCGCCAGCGTCATCGATTGCG
This sequence comes from Roseateles chitinivorans, assembly GCF_050632145.1. Classification (GTDB taxonomy): domain Bacteria; phylum Pseudomonadota; class Gammaproteobacteria; order Burkholderiales; family Burkholderiaceae_C; genus Roseateles; species Roseateles chitinivorans_B. The sequence goes on along the minus strand of NZ_CP192577.1, from coordinate 297,142 downwards.
GCCGCGTCGTGAGCCGGCGCACCGCGCGCAGCCAGGTCGAAGGCGGCGTGGTCTGGGGCATCGGTGCCTCGCTGCGCGAGATCAGCGAGGTGGACCCGCGCCACGGCGGCTTCCTCAACGCGGACCTGGCGGAGTACGTGATCCCGGTCGCGGCGGACATCGGCCGCATCGACGTCGACTTCATCGACGAGCCTGATCCCAAGCTCAATGCGCAGGGCGTGAAGGGACTGGGTGAGGTCGTGATGGTGGGCGTCGCCGCGGCGGTGGCGAACGCGGTGTTCCACGCGACGGGTCAGCGCGTCCGGCATCTGCCGATCCGCGTCGAGGATCTCTACGAGGTGTAGAGCCGCGACGACTTGGGCACGCTCGCCAGCAGGAACTCCATCTGGTCCGCCACGATGCGGCGGCCGCGCAGGATCATGTCCTCGTGCAGGCTGGGCACGTAGGGCAGGTAGAGCAGCGCCATGTGCGCCTCTTCCGGGGTGCGATTGCCCTTGCGGCCGTTGCAGGCGCGGCAGGCGGTGATGCAGTTCATCCACGTGTCCCGGCCGTTGCGCGACACCGGCTGGATGTGCTCCCTCGTCAGCAGGTCGGCATGCAGCACATGCCCGCAGTACGCGCAGACATGGCGGTCGCGCGCGAAGAGCTTGAAGTTGGACAGCGCCGGCGCCTGGCGCCACGCCCGGCTGGGGACCGCGCCGCGGACCGCGACGATCGGATGCAGCTCGATCCGCGATTGCAGCCCGGTCAGCCGCTGGTACCCGCCGCGCAGGACGTGGAAGGGCTCTCCCAGCGTCCACGCGACGGCGTCGCTGGCATAGAGCACCGCTGCTTCCTTCGACGAGATCCAGGCCTGCGGGCGGCCCGAGATGTCCAGCTGGAGAACGTCCACGGTCGTTGACCTCCTGCGACAGAGAGTAATCCAGTCGGAGGGGGCAACTCAAGTGCCAGACGCGCACGGTGGTGCCGCCGAGACGTTATTTCAGCTGTTCGCCGAACTTAGGCGCCCGATCAGCGAGGTTCAAGTCGGGAAATGACCAGGATGGGCTGACTCTTCCGGGTCAGGCCTCCGGGTCGCACGGTCGTCACGGGCTCAGGACGCCAGTTTCCCCAGGGCGCGGAGTTCCGCGACCGCCACCAGGCCGCCGGCGGACAGCGCGTCGTCCGGCAACCGGGCCTGCCCCAGCCGGGTGTCCGGCGCGAGCGCCGCCAACCGCTCCTGCATCGGGGGCGCGTCGTCGCTGTCGATCTGGACGACGCAGAGCTGCGCATCGCCCGGCGCGCCGCTCCAGCCGATCAGGTCGGCGCTGTCCAGCGCGACGATCAGCTGCGCCGCCAGCGGCGGCAGCGACGCGGGCGGCCCCGCGATCACGTGCACGACGACCTCCGAGCCGTCCCGCATCGCGAGCTTCACCGTCTGGTCCAGCCGTTCCCGCAGCGCCGCCGGGGAGAGCGGCTCCGGCGCGGGCACCTCCGCCTGACCGATCAGCTGGCGCAGCATCACGTCGAGTTCCTCGGCCTTGTCGAAGAAGCCGTTCGCACCGGCCGCCAGCACCGCCGCGCGGTACGCGTCGGTCTGGTGCGACAGCACATGCACCTGTCCCGCATAGCCCTGCTTGCGCAGCGCCTTCAGCACCGTCAGGCCGGACCCGCCCTGCGCGAGCGAGAGGTCGAGCAGCACGGCGTCAGGCCGCAGATGGCCGATCAGGGTGAGGGCGGTGGTCTCGTCGGCGGCCTCGCCGACCACCCGCAGCCCGGGCACGGTGTCCAGCCGCTGCAGCAACTGGCGGCGGATGGTCAACGAGTCCTCGACGAGGACGATGGTCATGGGAATCGCAGTCGCTTGCATCGTGAGGTGGTCGGTCATTCGTCCAGCGGATCGAGGTCACCCCAGCTCGTGCGGCTGATCGCGCGTTTGACCTCGTCCATGAAGTGTCCTTGAGGATTCGACGGCGCGCGCGCGCCAGGCGTTCCAGGCGCGCCCGGCGCGGGCGCCGGTGACGCGCCGTCGATCGCGGGTTCCCGCGTCGCGCGCTGCACGTGGCGGTTCAGCAGCTCGCGGTCGCGCGTCGTCAGCTGCGAGGCCGCGACGACGATCACCGGGATCGCCGCCGTCAGCGGATCGCGCTGCAGCGCCTCGACGACGCCGATGCCGTCGACCTCCGTCATCAGCAGGTCCAGCACGATCAGGTCGGGCACGTGGCGCCGCGCCAGGTCGATGCCTTCCTTGCCGCCGGTCGCGCGCAGCACCGAGAAGCCGGGCTGCGACAGGTGCGCGCTGAGCGACTGCAGGTCGCCCGGCGCATCGCTGATCGCCAGCACCAGGAACTTGCGCGTGGCCGTCGGCTTGAAGCCGAGCATCTCCAGCTCCTTGCTCAGGGCCTTGCGCGACACCGGCTTGTGCAGGACCGCCGATGCGCCGAGCGACAGCGCCACCTCCTGGCCCGCGTCCACCGAGACCACCACCACCGGGATGTGCGCCCAGCCGGGCAGGTTCTTGAGGCGCGACAGCAGCTCCCAGCCGTCCAGCCCGCCCGGCAGGTTGACCTCCAGCGTGATCAGGTCGGGCCGCAGCTGCGGCGCGAGTTCCAGTGCCGCCTCGGCCGACGCCACGTGACGCACGCGGAAGCCCGCGGCGTTCAGCTGCGTCTGCATCAGCGCCGCGGCCGGCTCGTTGTGCTCGATCACGAGCGCCAGCGGGCGCGCGCCGGGTTCGTCCGGCAGGACGACGTCGGGCACCACCGGATCGCGCCACGGCAGCCAGCAGGTGAAGCAGCTGCCCTTGTCCGGCGCGCTGCTCACCGCCACCGCGCCGCCGTGCAGCTGCACCAGGCGCGCCACCGTCGCCAGGCCCAGGCCGGTGCCCTCGACCTTGTGTGTCAGCACGTTGCGGACCTGGTTGAAGGGCTGGAAGAGCTTGTCCAGCCCTTCCGGCGGAATGCCGATGCCGTTGTCGGTGACGCTGATCTGGATGAACTCGCCGTACTCGCTGTCCGGCAGCTCCGAGCGCCGTCCGTCGGGGAAGCCCGGCAGGGCCTCGCGCGCGCGCAGCCGCGTCACGCGGCGCGCCTCGAGCCGGATGTTGCCGCCCTTGGGCGTGAACTTCGCGGCGTTGGACAGCAGGTTGTAGATGATCTGCCGCAGCCGGCGACGATCGACGCACAGCCGCTGGCTGCCGCCGACGCCGAAGAAGTCCATCTGGATGCGGTTCAGCCGCGCGCGCTCCTGCACGATCGCCAGCGCGTCGCGCAGCAGTTCGTCGAGGTCTACCGGCTCGATGTCGAGGTCGACCCGGCCGGCCTCGATCTTGGCCATGTCCAGCAGGTCGTTGACCAGCGACAGCAGATGCTGTCCCGCGTTGTGGATGTGGTTGCAGAACTCGGACTGGCGCTCGCTGACCGGGCCGGCCGCGCCGTCGCGCATCAGCTGGGCGAAGCCGATCACGGCGTTCAGCGGCGTGCGCAGCTCGTGCGACATCGTCGACAGGAAGGCGGTCTTGGCGCTGCTGGCGCGGCTGAGCTCGGCGTTGAGCTGCTCCAGCGCATCGTTGCGCTGCTGCAGCACGGAGAGCAGCTCCGCGCGGCTGTCGGCCAGGTCGCGCGCGGCGCGGGCCTCGGCCGCCTCCATCGCGTTGCTGTGCAGCTCGGCGTGGACGCGGCGGGCCTCGTCCTCGAACTGCTTGCGACGCAGCTGCGCGCGCAGCCGCGCCTTGAGCAGCTCCACCTCGCCGTTGGCCTTGACGACGTAGTCGTCGGCGCCGGCCTCGAGGCCGGCCAGCATGGAGGCGCGTCCCTCGAAGGCCGTCAGCAGCACCACCGGGATGTCGCGCAGCGCCGGCGCGGACTTGATGCGCCGGCAGGTCTCCAGCCCGCCGATGCCCGGCATCTGCACGTCCAGCAGCACGGCATCCACCGGCTGCACCGCGAGCAGCTCCAGCGCCAGCTCGCCGGTGCCGGCGGCGATCACGTCGTAGCCGTCGTCGCGCAGCGTCGCGCCGAGCTCCGCCAGCACGTTGGCGCTGTCGTCGACCAGCAGCAGCCGCTTCGGACCGGACAGGCTCGCGCCCTGTTCCGGGAGGCTCGATTTGGCGCTGCGCAGCATCGCGGCCACGCGCGCCAGGATCAGGTCCACGTCGTCCTGCTTGCGCGCGAACGCGTCGGCGCCGGCCTCCAGCGCGCGCAGTTCCGCCTCCGGCCCTTCGTCCGCGGTCAGCAGCAGGCAGGGCGTGTGGCGCAGCGCCGGGTCCAGCCGCAGCCGGCGGATGACCGCCGCGCCGTCGATGCCCGGCATGTGCTGGTCGACGATCACCGCGTTGGGCCGCAGCGCCGCGGCCTGGCGCAGGCCTTCCTCGCCGTTGGCGGCCATGTAGATGTCGTAGCCGTGCGGCTCCAGCGCCTCGCACAGCGCCTCGCGGAAGGTCTCGCTGTCGTCGATCAGCAGCACCGAGGCGACGTGCGGCTCCGGCGTCTGCACGCGGGCCTGCCGCTGGCGCACCAGCTCGCGGGCGCGGTCGACGACGTAGCTGCGGTCGTAGGGCTTGCCGACGTACTCGTCCGCGCCGTGCGCGATGCCGCGCAACCGGTCGCTGGTCTGCGACGCGTTGGACAGGATCAGCACGACGCAGTCGGCGCCGCCCTGCGGCGTGGCGCGCAGCTCGGCCAGCCAGCTGCCGCCGTCGCCGTCCGGCAGCTGGTTGTCCAGCAGGACCAGCGCCGGCATGGCCTCGGCCAGCGCGGCCCGGGCCTGCGCCAGCGTCGCGCATTCGACGCAGTCGAAGCCGGCGTCCTCGAGCGCCTCCCGCAGGTCCATCCGGACCGTGAGGCTGTCCTCGACGATGAGGGTTCTCTTGTTCATGTGTGGGCTCCTCCCCAGGCCATCCCGCTCAAGCCCAACAGGGCGGGGCCGATGTCGGCCAACGGCAGCACGCGCTCGGCGGCGCCCAGCTGGGCGGCCTCCCGCGGCATGCCGTAGACCATCGAACTGGCTTCATCCTGCGCCAGCGTCGCGCCGCCGGCGCGGCGGATCGCGAGCAGGCCGAGCGCCCCGTCGCGTCCCATGCCGGTCAGCAGCGCCGCCGCCACGCCGGGGCCGATCTCCGCGGCCAGCGATTCGAACAGCTCGTCCACCGACGGCCGGCACGAGTGTCGCGGCGGCGTGTGGCTGAGTGCGATCTGTCCGTCGCGCACGACCATGTGCACGTCCGGCGGCGCCAGCACCACCTGGCCCGCGAGGTCGCGCAGCCGCTCGCCGCCGTGGGCGTAGCGCACGCGGTGCGGCGTCTGCGCGTCCAGCCACTCGGCGAAGCCGCGACTGAACACGGCGTTGATGTGCATCACGATCAGCACCGGCAGCGGCGAGGGCGCGGGCAGCGCCTGCAGCACCTTCATCAGCGCGCCGGGACCGCCCGTGGACGCCCCCAGCGCCAGCACGGCGCGGCGCGGCATCGGCGGCGGAAGGGGCGGCGGAGGCGATGCCGGCAGGCGCGCGCCCGGCCGGCTGCCGATGCGCGCCCGCACATGCGTGATGACGCGGATGCGCGACACCAGCCGCAGCAGCCGCACGTAGTGCCGCTCCCATTCCCCTTCGGGCTGCCCGGCGCTGGGTTTCTCGAGCACCTCGACGGCGCCGGCGGCCAGCGCCTCGTAGGTGCGCAGCAGCTCGCCGCGGTTGGTCGACGACGAGACGATCAGGATCGGCGTCGGGCAGTGGGCCATGATGGCCTCGGTCGCCGCCTGGCCGTCCATGCCGGGCAGCATCATGTCCATCGAGACCACGTCCGGCCGCAGCTGCTGGCACAGCGCCACGGCGGTCGCGCCGTCGTGGGCCTCGCCCACGACCTCGATGTCGCTCTGCGCGGCCAGCACCTCGCGGATGTGGGCCAGCACGGTGATCGAGTCCTCGACCACCAGCACGCGCAGCGTCTTCGTCGACGGCGGCGCGCTGCCGCCCAGGCCCCCGATGCCGCCACCCATGCCGCTGCCCATGCCCGCACCGGCGCTCATGCGGACGCTCCCTGCGCCGACGCGGCGCTGAAGGCCGCCTGCGCCGAGCGCGCGACCAGCCGCGCGACCTGCGCGAGGAACTCGTTCTGTGCGAACTCGCCCTTGACGATGTAGCCGTCCGCGCCGACCGCCTTGCCGCGCGCCAGGTCCTCGGGCGCGTTGCGCGAGGTCACCAGCACCGCCGGGATGTCGCGCAGCGCGGCGTCGCCGCGGATGCGCGACATGAATTCGAAGCCGTCCATGCCGGGCATCTCCACGTCGCACAGGATCAGCGCATAACGCTCGCGCCTGGCGGCCTCCAGGCCGTCCTCGGCGGAGGCGGCCATGTGGACGCGGTAGCCGGCCGCCTCGAGGATGCTCTGCTCGAGCATGCGCGTGGTGAGCGAGTCGTCGATGACCAGGATGGTGCCGGTCCGGGCGGGCGCCGCGACCGGACGGGGCCGCGCCTGGCGCGCCGCGGCGATCAGGCCTTCGGGCGCGAGCACCGGCACCGGCTGCTGGGCCGCGTCGAGCGCCAGGCCGGAGATCAGCGGCGACGCCGGCAGCAGCGCCGGCGGCGGACGCAGCACGACGCTGGTGACGCCGTCCAGCGAATCCACGCCCAGCACGGCGCGCTGTCCGCCCGCGCGCAGCACCAGGGCCGAGCGCGGTGCCGGGGCGGCCACGCCGGGGCGCAGCGCCTCGGCCAGCGAGAGGTGGGGCAGCAGCTCGTCGCCGACGGCCACGTGCGAGCCGTTCAGCTCCGGGCGCTGCAGCACGCATTCGACGGCCTCGAGCGGCACCCAGGCCGACACGGTGCCGGCGCACAGGCGGATCGCGCGCAGCGCGGCCAGCTGCATCGGCACGCACAGTTCGACCGTCGTGCCTTCGCCCCGTCGGCTGCGGAGTGTCAGGCGGCCGCCGAGGCGGTCGGCGGTGTCGCGCACCAGGTCCATGCCGACGCCGCGTCCGGCGAGCGAGTCGACGCGCCGCGCGGTGCTCAGGCCGCCACGCAGCAGGCGTTCGACGAGGGCCTCGTCGTCGAGATAGGCCGCGCCGGCAATGCCCTTGTCGACGGCGGTGCGCCGCACGGCGTCCAGATCCAGGCCGGCCCCGTCATCCGAGCAGCAGAACAGGACCTCCCGGCCGCGCCGTTCGATGCGCAGTTCGATGAGTCCCTGCGGCGGCTTGCCGGCGGCGACGCGTTCGGCCGGCGGTTCGATCCCGTGGGCCACGGCGTTGCGCACCATCTGCACCAGCGCGCCGGAGATGGCGTTCAGCAATGCCGCCTCCAGTTTCACGTCGCCGCCGTGGCCGGTCAGCCGGGCCTGCTTGTCCTGCGAGCGCGCGGCGTCGCGCGTCACGCGCTGCAGGGGAGGAGCAGCTGCGAGGCCGGCAGCAGCCGCAACTGCTCGGCGCTGTCGCGCAAGGCGACGAGCTCGCGCGCGAGCTGGCGCGCGCCGCGTTCGACCTGGTCCTCGATGCGCGCCAGCGGGCCGGCCAGGATCTCCTGCTGGCCCTGGAGCGTGCCGCGCAGCTCGCGCAGCAGCATGCCGGCGCGCTCCAGCGGCGCGAGGTGGCCTTGCGTGCGCGCGATGTCGGCGAGCAGGCCGTCGAGTTCCTCAGGCATCAGTTGAGGGATCGTCAGCACCGCGCCGACGGGATCGTCGACGGGCGTTGACTCGGCCTCCTGTGTGACCTGTGCGACCTGAGCCGGCTCGGCGGACGCCTCGGCCTTCGGCGCCGAGGCGGGGGCCGGGACTTGTCCGCGGTGGCCGGCGCGCCGGCCGCGGGGACATCGAGCGCCGTGATCGACTCCTCCGCCGCGTCGATCAAGGCCAGCAGCGCGTCGAGTTCGGCGCGGCCCGGCGCCGCGTCGGCGTCGCGCAGCGGCGTCAGCAGGTCCTCGATCGCATGCGCCTGCGCCGCGATCGCGGGCAGGCGCACCACGCTGGCGGCGCCCTTGAGCGTGTGGGCCAGGCGCAGCAGCCGGGGCGGCAGGTCGGGCGCCGGCGCCTGCTCGGCGGCGAGCACGGCCTCGCCCATCTGCCGCAGCAGATCACGGGCTTCGACGCGGAAGAAACGGTAGGGGTCCTTGGCCACGGCGTGGGTGTCCCGATCAGGTCGGCTGCGACTGCACCAGGCGCAGCAGGTCGCGGGACATCTCGGCCAGCTCGGTGGCGGTCTGCGAGGTCTGGCCGGAGCTGGCCTCGGTCTCGCGCGAGGCCTGGGCGGTGTTGGACAGCGCGACGTTGAGCTGCTCGACGGCGGTGGCCTGCTGCTTGGTGGACAGCTCGATCTCGCGCGCCGCGTCGGTCGTCGTGACGACCTGGCCGGCGATCTTGGCGAAGCTCGCGGCGACGTCGTCGAACTGGCGCGCGCCCGCGTCGACGGCCTTGGAACCGGTCTCGGTCGCCATCACCGTGGTGTTGACCGCGCCGCGCACGTCGTCGATCTGCAGCCGGATCTCCTTGGTCGAGGCGGTCATGCGGTCGGCAAGCTTGCGGATCTCGTCCGCGACGACGCTGAAGCGCCGGCCGGCGTCGCCGGCCACGGTGGCCTCGATCGTCGCGTTGATGGCCAGGATGTTGGTCTGCTCGGCCAGTTCGCCGACCAGGTCCAGCACGACGCCGATCTGCTGCGACTTGCGGCCCAGGTCCAGCATGTGGTCGACGACCAGGTCGATCTGCCGCCGCATCGCGGCGATGCTCTCGCGCGCCGACTGCAGCGTGCCGTCGCCGCCGCGGGCGAGGCCGGCCGTCTGCTCCGCGATGACGACGACGCGCTGCGCGCTGTCGGCGATCTGGCGCGAGGTGGCCAGCAGTTCGGAGATGGTGGTGGAGATCTCGGTCATCGAGGTCGCCGTCTCGCGCGCGCCGGCGGCCTGCTGGTTCGCGGCGGCCTGCAGCTCCGCGGACGAGCGCTGCACGTGCTTCACCGCCGTGCCGACCTGGCCGCTGAGCGCGCGGCTCAGCGTCAGCGCCGCGATCAGCACCAGCAGCGCGCCCGCCACCGTGCCCCAGACGATGGCCGCGCGCACCGTCGTGGCGGTGGACTCGACGTCCTTCGCGCGTTCGCGCAGCAGGTCGTTCTCCTCCTCCTCCATCTGGCCGACGACCGCGCGCAGCTCGTCCATGCGACGCTTGCCTTCGCCCAGCGCGACCATCTTCAGCGCCGCCTCCAGGCCGCTGGCGCGCCGCGACTCGATGCGCTCCTTGTGCAGCTGCAGCAGGCCGTCGATCATGCTGCTCGCCTGGCTGAACCGGGTCTGCTGCGCGGGGCTGTCGCGCAGCAGCGGCTTGAGTTCCGCCAGTGCGCGGGGCACGTTGGCGAGCGCGCTGCGGTAGGGCTCGAGGTAGGGCTCCTCGCCGGTGAGCAGGTAGCCGCGCTGCGCGGTCTCGGCGTCCTTCATGTAGCTCATCAGCGAGCCGATGTGGCCCACCGCCGCATGCGTGCGGGTCACCTGGTAGCTGGTCTGCGTCAGCACGTCCACGCCGCGGTAGGACAGGATCCCGATGAGCAGCAGCAGCGCGAAGGACAGCGCGAAGCCCACCGACAGCTTTCTTCCGAAGGTCCACATGGCACGGGTCTCCCTGTCATTGGCCGGCGGCGCCGGCGCTTGTCGTGGTCGAGTTCGCGGAGACGGCCGCGATCAGGCCGTCCAGCTCGATCAGCGGGCGCAGCGCGCCGCCGCAGCGCACGGCCCAGCCGGTGCCGGCGGCGTCGTTCTGCTGCAGCCGGTCGCCGGCGGCGAGCCGCCATTGGCCGTCGAAGCCCTCGAAGGCCAGCGCCAGCGGCGCCGCGCGCGCGATCGCCCACCAGCGCACGTCGCCGGCATGGCCGCGACCGATCAGCGCCTGCAGGTCGTACAGCGGCAAGACCTGGCCCTGATGACCCGCGAGTCCGAGCAGCCCGGGGGCGACGGCGGGGTACGGGGCGGCGGGCATGGCGGGTGTGAGTCCGGCCAGGTCGGCCAAGTTCAGGGCGAACGGGTCGCCGGCAATCCGTATGCCCAGCACATCGAGGACGGCCTCCTCGTCGGCGTGGCGTCGGGGCTCGCCGAACGAGCGGTCGAAGGCGTCGCGCCATTCGGCCAGCAGTTCGCGGGACGCTTGCGTCATGCGCGGGTCTCCTGCATCTCATCGCGGCACAGGCGCCGCAGGTCGTCGCGGTCGAAGCCGCCGCCGAAGCGGCGCAGCCGCTCGGTCGATTCCTCGTCCAGCAGTTCCAGCGCCCGGCGCAACTCGCGGTGCGCGGCGATGACCTCGCCCCGGCGCCGCGCGAGCAGGCCCAGCCGCAGGTGGGGCAGCGCGAACGAGGCGTCCTTGGCGGCGGCACGCTGGTGGTGCCATTCGGCGGCGGGCAGTTGGCCGCGTTCCTCCATCGCCAGCCCGTGCAGGAACAGGCCCTCGGCCTGCAGCGCCGCCGGCGTGCCGGGCGTGATCAGCCGGGCGCAGGCGAGCAGGCCTTCTTCCACCTGGCCGGCCTCGATCAGGTGCAGCGCCTCGTCGAGCAAGGCCTGATCGGCGCCGGCGTCCGTGCCGGTGGCGTCGGAGGATGTCTCCACGCCGGTCGTGCCGGCCGGTCGTCCGGCGGGCGATGCGGCCGCCGCTCCGGCGGACACGTCGACGGACGGTCCGGCGGACGGGACGTCACCGGCGCCGGCCGTGGCCGTCGCACTCCACGCGAACGGCCAGGCGCGACCGTTCTCCGGCAACTCCCGACGGTAGAAGAAGCAGCCGTGCGCCTGCCGCAGCACCAGGCCGGCTTCCGTCGCCACGTCCTTGCCGCGCAGGGTCTCCGCGTGGCCCAGGAAGAGCGCGCCGCCCGGCGCGAGGGCCCCGGTCAGGTTGCGGATCGCCTGGCGCAGCGCGCCGGGCTCGAAATAGATCAGCACGTTGCGGCAGAAGATGATGTCGAAGCTGCCGGGCGCCCAGAACATCGCGTCGGGCTGGCCGAGGTGGCGCTGCGCGAAGCGCACGCGTTCCCGGATCGCCGGGAGCGGCGTCCATGCGCCGGGATCGACGCGATGGAACCAGAGGTCGCGCTGGTCCTGCGGCGTCGCGCGCAGGCTCCATTCGCCGTAGCGGGCGGCCGTGGCCCGGGTCAGCGCGGCCGGGTTCAGGTCCACGGCGAGGACCTCCCAGTCGACGCCCTGCGCCTGCAGCCCGGCGCGGTGCAGCGTGATCGCGAGGGTGTAGGCCTCCTCGCCGCTGGCGCAGCCGGCGGACAACGCACGCAGCCGGCGGCCCGGGGCGCCGGGTTGGCCCGGCACGGTCGGCGCGGACTCCGACAGGCCGCGCACCATCGACGGCAGCAGGTCGAAGCGCAACGCGTCGAACTGCTCGGCATGCCGGAAGAAGAAGGTCTCGCCCACGGTCAGTTCCGCCGCCAGCGCGTCGAGCCGCGCGCGTGTCGGCGCGAGCTCCATCTGGTCGAGGAAGCGCGCTGGACTGACCGGCCCCGCGACGCGCGTGAGCGCCGCGGTGAGCCGGTCGTCCTGTCGTTCGTCGAAGTGCAGTCCGAGCCGGGCGGCGAGCAGTGCGCGCAGCCGCGGCAGCAGGGCGGGGATGTCGACGTCGGCCGGCGCGGCGCGCGTCATGAGGCGGCCCCTGCGTGAGGGGGCGTGTCGCCATCGTGTCCGACGGCGTCATGGAACGAGGCCAGGGTCTCGGCCGGCAGCAGGCGGGCCTGGTCGAGCACGGCGATCAGGTCGTCGTCGCGCTCGGCGAGGGCGGCGATGGCGCCGTGCTCGCGGTCCCGCAGCAACGGGGGCAGGGCGCGGACGCCGTCGGCCGGCAGGGTCTGCAGACCGAGCACCTCGGTCACGGCCAGCGCGACGCGGCGCTCACCCGCGCGCACGAGCACGTAGCGCCGGGGCGGATCGTCGCCGGGTCCGGAGGCCAGGCCGAGCAGCCCGGTCAGGTCGACGACCGGCACCCAGTCGCCGCGGACGCGCGCCAGACCCTGGACGTGGACGACCGGCGACACCAGCGGCCGCAACGGTTGCGGGCGCAGGGTCTCCTCGACGGCGTCCAGCGGCAGGCCGCACAACCGGGATTGCACCCGGCACACCAGAACGCGCAACACGCCATTCGATGGCTTGTACATTCTTCTGGCTCCCTGTTTAGGCCAGTCTATGCCGGCATCCGGCAGGCCCGCGTCGTCGAAGGTCACTCTTGTCGAAGGTCGCTCCGGCTTGCGCCCTGCAGGTGACCCAGCGTCGCAGAGAAGTCGACCGCGCGGGTTCGGGTAAACCCTCGTGTCGATGCCGCGCTACCCCCGATGGTCTTGAAGCGGTCATCCCGGCCTGCTGAACTCGAGCCCGGCGGGGGCCGACAGCGGCCGCGCCGAGGGCAGGGGCGCTGGCTTTTTTAGGCCGGCATCACTAAAAAAGGGTGGTCAAGGATTGCGTTTCCGGCCCGGAACTGCTCAAAATAGAACGATCGTTCGTTTTATTATTCCGGGCACCGTGTCCACCTCCTCCTTCACCCCCGCCAAGCCTGCCGCCGCCAAGCCGCTCGCGTCCTCGCGCAGCGGCTCGCGCTCGTTGCAGAAGGGCGCGCAGACCCGGGCCGCGATCCTCGACGCGGCGCTGGGCCTGGCCTCGCACATGGGGCTGGAGGGGCTGTCCATCGGCGCGCTCGCCGACGTGACGAAGATGAGCAAGTCCGGGGTCTTCGCCCACTTCGGCTCGCGCGAGGAACTGCAGATCGCCGTGGTGCGCGAGTACCACGCCAAGTTCGAGGAAGAAGTCTTCTACACCGCGATCCGCCAGCCGCGCGGCCTGCCGCGCCTGCGCGCGCTGTTCGAGCGCTGGGTGCACCGCACCTCGGTCGAGGTCGACTCGGGCTGCATCTACATCAGCGGCGCCGTGGAATTCGACGACCGGCCGGGCCTGGTGCGCGACGCGCTGGTCGGCATGGTGCGCGACTGGCACGCCGCGATCCGCAAGGCCATCCTGCTGGCGCAGGAGGTCGGCCACCTGGTGCCGGACGCCGATCCGGACCAGATCCTCTTCGAGATGCACGGCCTGATCCTGTCGCTGCATCACGACGCGCGCTTCCTGCGCAGCGAGGGCGCGCTGGCCCGGGCCCGCACGGGCCTGGAGCGCATCCTCGGCAGCTTCGCCACGCCGGCCGGCCGCAAGGCCGACGCCGAGACGCGGCAATCCCTTCCTCACTCCGCCACCGCCGCCCCGGGGACCGTCCCCGGACGCCCGCGCGCCTGAGCGGGGCGAGACCCTTCCGATCCTTTCATAGAACCATTCCTCAGGAGAGCCCCATGCCCCAGTACAACCCGCCCCTGCGCGACATGCAGTTCGTGCTGCACGAGCTGCTGCACGCAGTCGACGAGCTGAAGCTGCTGCCCGCGCATGCCGAGATCGACGAGGACACCATCAACGCGGTGCTGGAAGAGGGCGGCAAGTTCGCCTCGGAAGTCCTGACCCCGATCAACCTGTCGGGCGACCAGGAAGGCTGCACGCTGGACAAGGCCACGCACGAGGTCAAGGCGCCCAAGGGCTTCAAGGAAGCCTACGCGCAGTACGTCGAGGGCGGCTGGCCCGCGCTGTCGTGCGATCCGGAGTTCGGCGGCCAGGGCCTGCCGGTCCTGCTGAACCAGTTCATGTACGAGATGATGAACTCGGCCAACCAGGCCTGGACGATGTACCCGGGCCTGAGCCACGGCGCGTACGAGGCGCTGCATGCGCACGGCACGCCCGAGCAGAAGACCACCTACCTGCCCAAGCTGACCTCGGGCGTGTGGACCGGCACGATGTGCCTGACCGAACCGCATTGCGGCACCGACCTGGGCCTGCTGCGCGCCAAGGCTGAACCGCAGGCCGACGGCACCTACAAGATCACCGGCCAGAAGATCTTCATCTCCGCCGGCGAACACGACCTGGCCGAGAACATCATCCACCTGGTGCTGGCCCGCCTGCCGGACGCGCCGCAAGGCTCCAAGGGCATCTCGCTGTTCGTCGTGCCCAAGTTCAACGTCAAGGCCGACGGCTCGCTGGGCGAGCGCAACCCGGTCTACTGCGGCGGCCTGGAACACAAGATGGGCATCCACGGCAACGCCACCGCGCAGATCGTGCTGGACGGTGCGGTCGGCACGCTGGTCGGCCAGCCCAACAAGGGCCTGCAGGCGATGTTCGTGATGATGAACGCCGCCCGCCTGGGCGTCGGCAACCAGTCGCTGGGCCTGACCGAGGTCGCGTACCAGAACGCCGTCGTCTACGCCAAGGACCGCATCCAGATGCGCGCCCTGTCGGGCCCGAAGTCGCCGGACAAGCCGGCCGATCCGATCATCGTCCACCCCGACGTCCGCAAGATGCTGCTGACCGCGCGCGCCTTCGCCGAAGGCGGCCGCGCGCTGTCGGCCTACACCGCGCTGCAGCTGGACAAGGCGTTGAGCAGCGACGACGCCGACGAGCGCAAGGCCTGCGAGGACGAGGTCGCCCTGCTGACCCCGATCATCAAGGCCTTCATCTCCGACAACGCCTGGATCGCGACCTCGCACTGCATGCAGGTCTTCGGCGGCCACGGCTACATCCACGAATGGGGCATGGAGCAGTTCGTCCGCGACTCGCGCATCAACATGACCTACGAAGGCACGAACACCGTGCAGTCGCTGGACCTGCTGGGCCGCAAGATCCTGGGCAACAACGGCGCGACCCTGAAGAAGTTCGGCAAGAAGATCGCCGAGTTCGTCGAGGAAGAGGGCACCAGCGAAGCGATGCAGGAGTTCATCAACCCGCTGGCCGACATCGGCGACAAGGTCACCAAGCTGACCACCGAGATCGGCATGAAGGCCTTCCAGAACCCCGATGAAGTCGGCGCTGCCGCGGTGGACTACCTGCGCGTCGTCGGTCACCTGTGCTTCGCCTACATGTGGGCGCGCATGGCCAAGCTGGCGCTCGAGAAGAAGGACAGCGGCGATCCGTTCTACACCGCCAAGCTGTCGACCGCGCGCTTCTACTTCGCCAAGCTGCTGCCCGAGACCGCCAGCCTGATCCGCACCGCCCGTGCCGGCCTGAGCCCGCTGATGGAAATGGACGAGGCGCTGTTCTAAGGACAGCGTCACGGGCGCCCCCTCGAGCGGGGCGCCCGCGTTCACCGGCAGACGTCGCCACCCGCATTCCATAAAAAACCGGAGAGAGACACGATGAAACCGCTGTTCGCCACCGCCGTCGCCCTGGGCCTCGGCATGTCCGCCAATCTCGCGCTCGCGCAGGCCTCGGCCCCCGCCGCGACGGTCACCACCCCCGTGGGCGTCTGGAAGACCATCGACGACGACACCAAGCAGGAGCGCTCGACGGTCCGCATCAGCGAGGTCAACGGCGTGCTCTCCGGCAAGATCGAGAAGATCACCGACGCCAGCAAGCAGGACGCCAAGTGCGACGAATGCAGCGACGAGCGCAAGGGCCAGCCCATCCTCGGCCTGACCATCCTGCGCGGCGTCAAGAAGAACACCGGCGACGCGGCGCTCTGGGACGGCGGCGACATCCTCGACCCGGGCAACGGCAAGGTCTATCGCGTCCGCTTGCGTCCGGTCGACGGAGGCAAGAAGCTGGAGGTCCGCGGTTTCATCGGCATGCCGATGCTGGGCCGCACGCAGACCTGGATCCGCGTCGAATAAAGCATTGAACCCAGCGCCGTCACCAGTTCCGTCACAGGCGCCTCGTACAAACCACATTCCTACATCCTCGGGATGTTCATTGGAGAAACCATGAGTCGATTCCAAGTTCGCAAGGTCGCCGTGCTCGGCGCCGGCGTGATGGGCGCGCAGATCGCCGCCCATCTGGTCAACGTGAAGGTGCCGGTCGTTCTGTTCGACCTGCCCGCCAAGGAAGGCCCGAAGAACGGCATCGTGACCAAGGCGGTCGAAGGCCTGAAGAAGCTCAAGCCGGCGCCGCTGGGCGTGGCCGAGAACGCCGCGCTGATCCAGCAGGCCAACTACGAGGAGCACCTCGAGCTGCTCAAGGACTGCGACCTGATCATCGAGGCCATCGCCGAGCGCATGGACTGGAAGCTGGACCTGTACACCAAGATCGCGCCGTTCGTTGCGCCGCACGCGATCGTGGCGTCCAACACCTCGGGCCTGTCGATCACCAAGCTGTCGGAAGTCCTGCCGGAATCGATCAAGCCGCGCTTCTGCGGCATCCACTTCTTCAACCCGCCGCGGTACATGTACCTCGTCGAGCTGATCAACACGCCGACCACCAACCCCGAAGTCATCGATCAGCTCGAGAGCTTCGTGACCTCGGCCGTCGGCAAGGGCGTCGTGCGCGCCAACGACACGCCCAACTTCGTCGCCAACCGCGTCGGCATCGCCGGCATGATGGCCACGATGATCGAGGCCGAGAAGTTCGGCCTGTCCGTCGACGTCGTCGACGACCTGACCGGCAAGAAGCTGGGTCGCGCCTCGTCGGGCACCTTCCGCACCGCGGACGTGGTGGGCCTGGACACGATGGCGCACGTCGTCAAGACGATGCAGGACAACCTGAAGGACGATCCCTTCTACTCGACCTACGCCACGCCCAAGGTGCTGGCAGGCCTGATCGAGAAGGGCGCGCTGGGCCAGAAGGCCGGCGCGGGTTTCTACAAGAAGGTCGGCAAGGACATCCAGCGCCTGGACTTCGCCACCGGTGAGTACGTCGCCGGCGGCGGCAAGGCCGAGGAGATCGTCGCGCGCATGCTGAAGAAGCCGGCCGCCGACCGCATCAAGCTGCTGCGCGAATCGAGCAACCCGCAGGCGCAGTTCCTGTGGTCCATCCTGCGCGACTCGTTCCAGTACGTGGCCGTGCACCTGGACACCGTCGCCGACACCGCGCGCGAGATCGACTTCGCCATGCGCTGGGGCTTCGGCTCGCAGCAGGGCCCCTTCGAGCTGTGGCAGGCCGCCGGCTGGAAGCAGGTCGCCGAGTGGGTCAAGGCCGACATCGACGCCGGCAAGACGCTGTCGAGCGCGCCGCTGCCCGCCTGGGTCTTCGAAGGCCCGGTCGCCGAGAACGGCGGCGTGCACTCGAAGGACGGCTCGTGGAGCGCCGCCGAAGGCAAGTTCAAGCCGCGCGCCAAGCTGCCGGTCTATGAGCGCCAGGCCTTCCCCGAAGCGCTGGTCGGCGAAGGCGCCGTCGAGCCGCTGAAGGCCGGCACCGAAGAGTTCAAGAACGAGGAAGTCCGCGTCTGGTCGCTGGACGGCGAAGTGCTGATCGCCTCGATCAACGCCAAGCTGCACCTGATCAGCCCGACGGTCACCGAGGGCCTGCTCAAGGCCGTCGAGATCGCCGAGGCCAAGTACAAGGGCCTGGTGATCTGGTCGCCGGACGACGTGTTCTCCGCCGGTGCCAACCTCGAAGCGCTGATGCCGGTCTTCATGACCAAGGGCGCCAAGGGCATCGCCCCGGAAGAGAAGAAGCTGCAGGACATGATGCTGCGCGTGCGTTACGCCAGCGTCCCGGTCATCGCCGCGATGCGCGGCCTGGCGCTGGGCGGCGGCTGCGAACTGGCGGTGCATTGCGCCCGCCGCGTCGCGCACATGGAGTCCTATGTCGGCCTGGTGGAAGTGGGCGTCGGCCTGATCCCGGGCGGCGGCGGCCTGACCTACATCGCGCGTCGCGCGGCGGAGATGGCTTCGGCCGGCAACGCCAACGCGGACATCTTCGCCTTCCTCAAGGACGGCTTCACCAACGCCGCGATGGCCAAGGTGGCGACCTCCGCGCTGGAAGCGCAGAAGCTGGGCTACCTGCTCGACAGCGACATCATCGTCCCCAACAAGGACGAGCTGCTGTACGTCGCCACGGCCCAGGCCAAGGCGATGGCCGACTCCGGCTACCGCGCGCCGCTCAAGGCCAAGTTCCCGGTCGCCGGCCGTTCCGGCATCGCCACCGTGAAGGCCCAGCTGGCCAACATGCGTGACGGCGGCTTCATCAGCGCGCACGACTTCCATCTGGCCTCGCTGATCGCCGACGTCGTCTGCGGCGGCGAAGTCGAAGCCGGCTCGCTGGTGACCGAGGAATACCTGATGTCGCTGGAGCGCAAGCACTTCTGCAGCCTGCTCGAGCACCCCAAGACCCAGGAACGCATCATGGGCATGCTGCAAACCGGCAAGCCGGTCCGCAACTGATCCGAGCGGCACACAAGGAATCCATCATGAGCAAGCAAGTTCAAGACGCCTACATCTGCGCCGCCACCCGTCTGCCCATCGGCAAGTCGGGCCGGGGCTACTTCAAGAACACCCGCCCGGACGAGATGCTGTCGCGCGTCATCCAGGCCGCCATGGCCCAGGTGCCGGGCCTGGACCCGTCGGTGATCGAGGACGCCATCATCGGCTGCTCCTTCCCCGAAGGTGAGCAGGGCATGAACATCGCCCGCGTCGCGGCCGTGCTGTCGGGCCTGCCGAACACGGTCGGCGGCGTGACGGTGAACCGCTACTGCGCGTCGGGCATCACCGCCCTGGCGATGGCGGCGGACCGCATCCGCATCGGCGAATCCGAAGTGATGATCGCCGGCGGCGTCGAATCGATGTCCATGGTCCCGATGGGCGGCAACAAGCCCTCGTTCCCGCCCGCGATCTTCGAGCGCGACGAGAACATCGGCCTGGCCTACGGCATGGGTCTGACGGCCGAGAAGGTCGCCGACAAGTGGAAGGTCTCGCGCCAGGCGCAGGACGAGTTCTCGCTGGAATCGCATCGCCGCGCGCTGGCCGCGATCGAAGGCGGCTTCTTCAAGGACGAGATCACCCCGTTCGAACTGAAGGACCGCCAGCCGGACCTGAACGGTGACGGCGTCATCGTCAAGAGCCGCATCGTCGACACCGACGAAGGTCCGCGCAAGGACACGTCGATGGAAGGCCTGGCCAAGCTGAAGCCGGTGTTCGCCGCCAAGGGCAGCGTCACGGCCGGCAACAGCTCGCAGACCTCGGACGGCGCGGGCGCGCTGATCGTGGCCTCGGAAGCCGCGGTCAAGCGTTTCGGCCTGACCCCGCTGGCGCGCTTCGTGTCCTTCGCCGTGCGCGGCGTGCCGCCCGAGATCATGGGCATCGGCCCGATCGAGGCGATCCCGGCGGCGCTCAAGCTGGCCGGCATCAAGGCCGAGGACCTGGGCTGGATCGAGCTGAACGAAGCGTTTGCCGCGCAATCGCTGGCCGTGCTGAACGATCTGGACAGCAAGGGCATCGTGCTGGACCGTTCCAAGGTGAACCCCAACGGCGGCGCGATCGCCCTGGGTCACCCGCTGGGCGCGACGGGCGCTATCCGTGCGGCCTCCGTGATCCACGGCCTGCGTCGCACGGGCGGCAAGTACGGCATGGTCACCATGTGCGTCGGCGCTGGCCAAGGCGCGGCTGGCATCATCGAGCGCCTGTAAGAAGCGCTCGGTTCTCCAAGTACGGTCTTCGGCAGTCAGTGACTGCGAGTGGGGCCGGAATGGTGCTGGGGGTTCGCGGACGCGATGCCCCCTGCACCGTGGAGAGCCCGCGCTTGGCCAAGCGCAGGCAGGCGCCCTGAGCAGGACGCCGAACGGCATCGGGGGAGATCGCGATGATCAGTTTCCGAGCGGAGGATGGATTCGAGCTTCGAGGCCATCTGTACGGCGACGCGGCGACCGCGAAGGCGGGATTGCTGATCGCTCCGGCGATGGGTGTGGAGCAGCGGTACTACGCCGCTTTCGCCCGCTGGATGGCGGAGCAGGGCTGGCTGGTGCTGAGCTTCGACTACCGGGGCATGGGCGCCTCGCGTCCTGACGCGATGAAGCGCTCCTTGCGAGGGCTCGAGGCCGACATCCACACCTGGGCCGAGCGCGACGCCGCGGCCGCGTTGTCGCACCTCGACCACCTGCTCGGCGACCGCCGCGAGATCCACTGGCTGGGTCACAGCCTCGGCGGCCAGATCCTCGGCATGCTCCCCAACCGCTCGCGCGTCTCGCGCGCCGTGACGGTCGGCTGCGGCAGCGGCTACTGGCGCGAGAACTCCATCGGCCTGCGCCGCTACGTCTGGTGGCTCTGGTACGTCGTCGTCCCGCTGGCGTTGCCAACCTTCGGCTACTTCCCCGGCCGCAAGCTGCGCAAGGTCGGCGACCTCCCGCGCGGCGTGATGGCCCAATGGCGCCGCTGGTGCCTGGACCGCGAGTACATGATGGGCGAGGGCGGCGACGCCTTGCGCGCGCAGTACGCGTCGCTGTCCATGCCCATGCTTTCGCTGGCCTTCACCGACGACGAGTTCATGTCCCGCCGCAACACCGAATCCCTGCACGGCTTCTATGCCGGCGCGCACCCCGAGATGCGCCGCATCGCCCCCAAGGACATCGGCGAGCGCCGCATCGGCCATTTCGGTTTCTTCCGCGATCGCTTCGAGCGCAGCCTCTGGCCGCAGGTCAGCGCGTGGCTGGCATGATCGCGACATCCATCCGAACACCATCGTCCGAATACACCAGCCGTTGAGAAACGGCAGACCCAACGAGGAGAGTGCTCCATGAGCATCAAGACCGCCATCGTCAACGGCGTGCAGACCATCGAGATCGCACGGCCGGAAAAGAAGAACGCGCTGACCCGCGCGATGTACCAGGAGATGGCCGACGCGCTGGTCACGGCCAACGCCGACAACGCCGTGCGCGCGGTGCTGATCCAGGGCCAGCCGCAGATCTTCACGTCGGGCAACGACATCGAGGACTTCATGGGCAGCCCGCCGCGCGATGAAGACGCGCCGGTGTTCCAGTTCATGCGCGCGATGGTCGGCTGCGACAAGCCGATCGTGGCGGCCGTGAACGGTGCGGCCATCGGCATCGGCACGACGCTGCTGCTGCATTGCGACTTCGTCTACGTGGCCGACGATGCGCGTCTGGCGATGCCCTTCGTGAGCCTGGGCCTGGTGCCGGAGTTCGGCTCCAGCCTGCTGGTGCCGCGCCTGATGGGCCCGCGCCGCGCCGCCGAGAAGATCCTGCTGGGCGATCCGTTCACCGGCGAGCAGGCGGTGGAATGCGGCGTCGCCAACGCGGTGCTGCCGGCCGGCGAGGTCGTGGCGCATGCCCGCCGCATCGCCGAGCGTTTCAACAAGCTGCCCCCGAGCGCCGTGCGCGAGAGCAAGCAGCTGATGCGCCGTGCGTCGAAGGACGAGCTGCTGGCCACGATCCAGGCCGAGGCCGAGATCTTCAGCGTGCGCCTGCGCAGCCCCGAGGCGACGGAGGCCTTCCAGGCCTTCTTCCAGAAGCGCCAGCCGGACTTCTCGAAGTTCTGATCGGCGCGCGTCGCGGTCACCCGGTCCGCGGCGCGTCCGACGGGCGGGCTTGGACAGCCCGCCGCGTCGTGTCCCGTCATGCCGCGTAGCGTTCGCCGCGGCCCACCCACTCCCTGACCTGCTGCCAGGTCGGCGCGCCGGCGCCGCTGACCTGCACGCACAGGCTCGCGCTGCCGAGCGCGTGCTGCAGCGCCTGGTCGCAGGAGTGGTACAGCAGGTTCTGGAGCATCTCCACCAGATTGGCCGCCCGGGCCATCTGCGCCTGGCACAGCAGGTGGGCGAGCAGCCCGGCGAGGAAGCTGTCGCCGGCGCCCACCGTGTCGACGACCTTGAGGCGCCGCGACTCCTTGGCGAAACAGTGGATGCCGTTGCGATGCAGCAGCCACGCGCCTTCCGCGCCCAGCGTCAGCGCGATCAGGCTGATCTGCGGATGCGCGTCCAGCAGGTTGCCGCAGCGCACCAGCGGGTCGTCGCCCGGCATGCCCAGGTGCACCAGGTCCTCGTCGCTGACCTTCACGATGTCCGCCAGCGCGAGCGCCCGATGCACCGCGGCGCGGTAGTCGTCCAGGTCGGGCATCACCGACGGCCGCAGATTGGCGTCCACCACGACGCAGCGGCGCTCGGCGCGCTGCGTCGCCAGCCAGGGCAGGTAGCGGTCCGTGTCCCGCGCATCGAGCGCGAGCGCGCCGGTGCACACCAGCCGCAGGTCAGGCAGGGCGCGGCAATGCCGCGTCAGCCCGTCCGCATCGACGGCCCGGTCCGCGACGCCGTCGCGATAGAACGCGTATTGCGGATGACCGTGGACATCGACCTCCACCACCGCGAGCGAGGTGACCGCCTGAACAGGCTCCGGCCGCGACAGCCGGACGCCGTCCGCGACCAGCTGTCCAGCCAGCTGCCGGCCGAACCGGTCGGTCGACAGCGGGTTGAGGTAGTGCGTGCCGACGCCTTGCCGGGACAGGGCGCGGCTCAGGTTGAACGGCGCGCCGCCGAGGCAGGGCTGGTACCGGCCGTCGGGTTGCCCGATCAGGTCGATCAGCGCCTCGCCGGCCACGGCGGCCTGGATGGACCGTCCGCCCGAGGGCGTGTCGATGGGGAAGGGCGCGAAGGTCATGGCGGGGTCCTCACTTCATCACTTCACGCCGAAGCGGCCGGCCGACCGCTTGCGGTACTCGCTGGGCGTCACGCCCTTGATGTCCAGGAAGCGCCGGTTGAAGTTGGCCATGTTGTTGAAGCCGACTTCGTAGGCGATCAGCGTGATGGTGCGGTCCGACTCCTGCAGCAGCTGGCAGGCGCGGTTCACGCGTACCCGGTTCACGAAATCGGTGAAGGTGTTGCCGGTGGCACGGCGGAAGAAGCGCGAGAAGCGGCTCTCCGTCATGCCCATCTCCTGCGCCAGGTCGGCGGCCGACAGCGGCGCGCCCAACTGCTCGGTGATGCGGCTGACCAGCACATCCACCTGCGCGAGCTCGAGGTCGCTGTCCTCGCTGCGCAGCGGCGCGCTGGACAGCAGGCGGTAGTCGCTGCAGCGGGCCAGTTCCCCCATCCAGTCGCAGAAGGCGCCGAAACGCGCCAGGCCCTGGCGCTCCTTGACGCGGCGCCAGTGCGCGGTGGCCTGCGCCTGCAGCCCGAAGAACTCGATGCCGTGGCGGGCACGCTCCAGCAGCGGCATCACCTCGCGCAGTTCCGGGATGCCGTCGGCGGCCGCGGCGAGGGGCTCATGCGGGAACTGGACGACCAGGTCGCGTTCCGGGATGCCGGCCTCGGGCACGTCCATGCTGATCCAGTTGTGCGGCAGGCGCGGGCCCGTCAGCACCAGCTGCCCCGGCTGGAACTGGCCGATCCAGTCGCCGACGAAGACCTTGCCGGACGAGGCGGTGATCAGGTGCAGCTCGTACTCGTCGTGACAGTGCCAGCGCGCCAGCGGCGTCGGGAAGCCGTGCGACAGGCAACGGATGAAGCCGGCGTTCTCCGACGGCTCGTAGCCCAGCTCCGGCGATCGGGAATAGGCGTACTCCAGCTCGGGCTGGGTGCGTCGCGGTGCGGCTTGTGTCGTCGGCATCAAGGGCTCCTGGTGCGAGGCCACGGTCGAAGGTGGGGACGGATCGGGTGCGCTGCGGCTTGCCGGTGCTTCCCGCGGTTCACCGCGGCGGTGTCGCCGGGATCCGCGCGATGAAGTGTCCGACCCGGTCGGTGGCCGCGCGCAAGGCCGCCTCCAACCGGAGATCACCCGCCAATTCTCCCCATAGCAGGCGATCGGCGGCGAAGGCAACGACGGGATCGTCGGCGGCGCAGATCGCATGGGCCGCGTCGATGTCCATGACCTGATCCTGGTAGTCGTGAGGCAGCTGACCGGCATGCCAGCGCTGCAGGTAGGCGAGGAAGAGCGCCGGCAGCATCGCGACGCTGGCGATCCCCTCGCCGCGCGCCAGGCGCTCGCGGATCGTCGGCGTGATGAAGCCCGGGATCTTGCTGAAGCCGTCCATGGCCACGCGCTGGTTGGTGTCGGCGATGGCCGGATTGGCGAAGCGCTCCAGCACCACGTCGCGGTAGGCCGCCAGGTCCAGCGGGCTGGGCTGCAGCACGGGGATGGCGTCGTCGGTGGCGTAGTCGACCGCCATCTGGCGGATGCGCGGATCTTGCGTGCCTTCGTGGATGAAGCGGTAGCCGGAGAGCGTGCCCGCCCACGCGATGCAGCTGTGCGTCGCATTCAGCAGGCGGATCTTGGCCTCCTCGTAGGGGAGCACCGAATCGACCAGTTCCACGCCCACCTGCTCCCAGGCCGGCCGGCCGGCGGCGAAGCGGTCCTCGATGACCCATTGCGTGAAGCTCTCGCTCATCAGTGCGGCGGGGTCCTCGCGTCCGGTGGCCGCGCGCACGCGGGCCGGGACCTCCGGTGTCGGGCGCGGCGTGATGCGGTCGACCATCGCGTTCGGGCTGGTGGTGTGCGATTCGATCCAGGCCGCGAGCGCGTCGTCGCCCAGCGCGCGCACGAACTGCAGCAGGCCGTGGCGCGAGCGGTCGCCGTTGTGCCGCAGGTTGTCGCAGTTCAGCAGCGTGATCGCGCCGGCCCCCGCCGCCCTGCGCGCGCGCAGCAGGACCGTCAGCGCGCCGTAGAGCGTGGCGACGGGGCGGCCCTCGCGGGCCGCGGCGAGGTCGGCGTCCAGCTCCGGCGCATGCGCCCAGTCGAGGTCGTGCCGGCTGTCCAGGTAGTAGCCGGCCTCCGTCACCGTGAAGGACAGGATGCGCGTGGCGGGATCCGCGGCGATGGCGATCAGGCCGGCGAGGTCCGACGTGTACGGCACGACGGTCCGGATGGATCGCACCCAGGTGTAGCGGCGCTCGCCTTGCGCGGACACCGTCTCCAGCGTGTACGCGCCGCCTTGCGCCTGCAGCGCCGCGATGGTCTCGGGCATGTCCGGGCGCAGGTTGCCGCCGGCGAGCACCCAGCGCGTGTCGTCGCGGTCGTGCAGCGCCTGCAGGTAGAGCGCCTGATGCGCGCGATGGAAGGCGCCCAGTCCGAGGTGGAGGATGGTGAAGGTCGGCTCGGCGGTGTCGTTGGCGATGGTCATGAGGACGTCGGTGGATGCGTCGTTCGTTCGGAGGAAAGTCGTTGCGGGCGCGGCGGCGTCAGGCGGCGTCAGGCGGCCAGACCCGCGGGCACGACACGGCCGGCGTCGTCGAACCACAGGGCCTGCGCGGTGTCGAGCTGCAGCGAGACCTCGTCCCCTGCCTCGCAACGCGTGCGTTCGCTGAGCCGCGCCACCAGCTGCGTGCCTTCGACGGTGCGCACGTAGAGCAGCGTTTCGGCGCCCAGCGCTTCCACCAGTTCCACGGTGCCGCCCATCGCGCCCTGGCCGCGGGGACCGACGCCGACCGCCTCCGGCCGCAGGCCCAGGCTGCCGTTCGCCGCGGCGCGCGGCGCCTGCCGCTGCAGCGCCTCGGGCAGCCGGCCGCAGGGCAGCAGGTTCATCTGCGGCGTGCCGATGAACTGGGCCACGAACTGGTTGGCCGGCCGGTCGTAGAGTTCCAGCGGCGTGCCGACCTGCTCGATCTGCCCGTCGCGCAGCACCACCACGCGGCTGGCCAGCGTCATCGCCTCGACCTGGTCGTGGGTCACGTAGATCGTCGTCGCGCCGAGGTCCCGGTGCAGCTTGGCGATCTCCACCCGCGTCTGTCCGCGCAGTGCGGCGTCCAGGTTGGACAGCGGCTCGTCGAAGAGGAACACCTTGGGCGAGCGCACGATGGCCCGCCCGATCGCCACGCGCTGCCGCTGGCCGCCGGACAGCGCCTTGGGCGTGCGGTCGAGGTAGGCGGTCAGGTTCAGCACCGCGGCGGCGCGCTCGACCTTCGCGCGGATCTCGGCGGGCGCGACGCCGGCGAGCCGGAGCGCGAAGCTCATGTTGTCGTAGACGCTCATGTGCGGGTAGAGCGCGTAGCTCTGGAACACCATCGCCAGGTCGCGTCGGCTGGAGGGCTCGTCGGTGATGTCGCGGCCGTCGAGCATCAGCGAGCCGCCGTCGATGCGCTCCAGGCCCGCGATCAGTCGCAGCAGCGTCGACTTGCCGCAGCCCGAGGGCCCGACGAAGACGATGAACTCGCCGCGTTCGATGCTCAGGTCGATGCCGCGGATGGCGCGATGCTGGGCGAAGTACTTCTCGATGCCGCTCAGTTGGAGGAATGCCATGGAAGAGGTCCGGTTTATTTGACGGCGCCGAAGGTCAGCCCCTGCACGAGCTGCTTCTGGCTGAACCAGCCGAACACGACGATGGGCGCGATGGCCATCAGCGAGGCGGCGGAGAGCTTGGCCCAGAACAGGCCTTCGGGGCTGGAGTAGGAGGCGATCAGCGTGGCCAGCGTGCCGGCCTTGGCGGCGCTCAGGTTCAGGCTCCAGAACGACTCGTTCCAGGACAGCACCAGGCACAGCAGGCCGGTGGAGGCGATGCCGCCCATGCCCAGCGGCAGCAGCACCAGCCGCACCTCCTGCCACAGCGTGGCGCCGTCCATGCGCGCGGCCTCGAGGATCTCCGGCGGGATGTCGCGGAAGTGCGAGTACAGCATCCACACCATGATCGGCAGGTTGGACAGCGCGAAGACGATGATCAAGGCGAGCTGCGTGTCCAGCAGCTGGCTCTTCTGCGCCAGCACGTAGATGGGCACCAGCGCACCCACCGCCGGCATCATCTTGGTGGACAGCATCCACATCAGCAGGTCGCGGGTCCAGCGGCCGCGGAAGAAGGCCATCGCGTAGGCCGCCGGCGCCGCCAGCAGCAGCCCGAGCACGGTGGACAGCACGCTGGTCACCACCGAGTTGCGGGCATGCAGCAGGTAGTCGCTGCGCGCCTGGACCTCGTGGAAGTTCTCCAGCGTCGGCGTGAACAGCCACTGCGGCGGCACGGCCACGGCCTGCAGTTCCGTCTTGAAGGCGGTCAGGCCCAGCCAGGCCAGCGGGAAGAAGAGCAGCAGCGCCACGGACCAGGCCGTCGCGGTGCGGATCACCGGGACGAGCGGGAACGGGGGACGTCGTCTTGCGGGTCTTGCGGTCATGGGGGCGTCTCCTCAACGGTCCAGGTTCTTGCCGATCAGGCGGATCAGGAAGACCGCCACGATGTTGGCCATCAGCACCGCGAACAGCGCGCCCGCGGACGCGACGCCGGCGTCGAAGTTCAGCAGCGCCTGCTTGAAGATCAGGAAGGTCACGTTGGTGCTGGCGTCCCCGGGGCCGCCGGCCGTGGTGGTGTAGATCTCGGCGAAGACGCCCAGCAGGAAGATCATCTCGATCATCACCACGACGGCGACCGATCGCGCCAGGTGCGGCAGGACCAGGAAGCGCACCTGCTGCAGGTAGTTGGCGCCGTCCATGCGGGCGGCCTCCAGCTGTTCCCGGTCCAGGCTCTGCAGCGAGGTCATGAAGATCAGCGTCGCGAAGGGCAGCCATTGCCAGGCCACCATCACGATCACGGCGAACAGCGGATGGTCGGTCAGCCAGTCCACCGGCTGCGCGCCGAAGAAGGTCCAGACCTGGGCCAGCACGCCGTAGATCGGATTCATCATCATGTTCTTCCACAGCAGCGCATTGACCGTGGGCATGACGAAGAACGGCGAGATCAGCAGCACGCGCACGATCCCGCGGCCGGGGAAGGGCTCGTTGATCAGCAGCGCCAGGGCGACGCCGATCAGCACGGTGATCGCGATCACGCTGCCCAGCAGCAGCAGCGTGTTGGTGACCGCGGTGCCGAAGGACGGATCGGTGACGAAGAACGTGAAGTTCTCGAGGCCGGCGAAGCCGGTCTCGTCCGGCTGCATCAGGTTGTAGCGGATCAGCGAGAAGTAGATCGTCATGCCCAGCGGCACGATCATCCACAGGAACAGCGTGCCGACCGCGGGCGCCAGCAGCAGGCGCGGAATGGAACGATTCATGGCCGCTCACTTGCGGTAGTAGCCGGCCTTGGTGAGCTCGCGCTCGGCCGTCGTCTGGCCCGACTTCAGCGCGGCATCCACGGTGGTCTTGCCGGCCAGCGCGGCGCTCAGCTGCTGTCCGACCGCGATGCCGATGGCCTGGAACTCCGGGATCGCGGCGAACTGGATGCCGACATACGGGCTCTTGGGCAGCGTGGCGTCGTTCGGGCTGGCCGAGTCGATGGCGGCCTTCTCCGCGGCGGCGAAGCGTGCGGCCTTCTGGAATTCCGGATTCGAGTAGGTGCTCTTGCGCGTGCCGGTCGGCACCTTGGCCCAGCCCTGCGTCTTCGCCACGAGCTGGATGTAGTCCTTGCTGGTGGACCAGGTGATGAACTTCTGGGCCGCGGCGACCTTGCGCGAGCCGGCCGGGATCGCGAGGTTCCAGGACCAGAGCCAGTTCGCGCCCTTGGGCGTGTTCATCGTCGGCGCCTGCGCGAAGGCCATCTGCGCGGCCACCTGGCTCTGCTTGGGATCGGAGACGAAGGACGCGGCGATGGTGGCGTCCACCCACAGGCCGCACTTGCCGGCGTTGGTGAGCGCGAGGATCTCGTTGAAGCTGTTGGAGGCCGATCCGGGCGGGCCGTACTGCTTGAGCAGGTCGACGTAGAAGGCGGTCGCGTCCTTCCAGGGCTTGGACTCGAGCTGCGGCTTCCACTGCATGTCGAACCACTGGCCGCCGAAGGTGTTCACCAGCGTGGTGATGAAGGCCATGTTGTCGCCCCAGCCCGGCTTGCCGCGCAGGCAGATGCCGTAGACGCCGTGCTTGGGGTCGTGGATCTTGGCGGCCAGGTCCTTCACCTGCGTCCAGGTCGGATGGTCGCCGAGCTGCACGCCGGCCTTGTCGGCGAGGTCCTTGCGGTACATGAGCATGGAGCTCTCGGCATAGAACGGCGCGGCGAAGAGCTTGCCGTCCACCGACACGCCGCTGCGCACGGTGGGGAGCAGGTCGTCGACGTCGTAGGCCGCGTCGGTCTTGAGTTCCTGCAGCCAGCCCTTGCGGCCCCAGATCGGCGCCTCGTACAGGCCGATGGTCATCACGTCGAACTGGCCGCCCTTGGTGGCGATGTCGGTGGTGACGCGCTGGCGCAGCACGCCTTCCTCCAGCGTCACCCATTTGAGCTTGATGTCGGGGTTGGCGTCCTCGAAATGCTTGCTGAGCTTCTGCATCTCGATCATGTGGCCGTTGTTGACGGTGGCGATCACCAGCTCGGTCGGCGTCTGGGCCTGGGCCGTGCCGACGAGGCCACTGAGGGCGACTAGGCCGGCGAGCGTGAGGGCGGTGAACACGGTCGGGCGCGACCGGTCGATACGGACGAAGCGGGGCATCGGGAGTCTCCTGTTATGGGTATCGGTCTTGGCCACCGGGTCGAGCCGGCGCTGAGGTCGAACGATAGCCACTCGCAGTTGCTCCGTTGATACCTGGAAGCTCAGCTGCAGATACTCTTTTGCATCACTGTGTTGCGGTTATCCCTGGGGTGGATCAATTCCGTATCAGTCCTGTCGCCGGGTGGTCCCGCAGGTCCGAAGGCGCGGCGGGCGTCGCGAAGCACGACGGACGACTCCTCATTCGGAGGAGGCCGCGACTTTCCCAAGTCATCGCTGACGGCGATTGCACGACAAGAGGCGATTGGCGCGGCAGCGCCGCCTCGGAATCATGAGGACTCCTCTGTTGATTGGAGTGATTCCTGATGAGCAAGAAGTCGAACGGAAAAAGCGCGAAGCCGGCCAAGCGCAAGAGCCTTTGCGAGCGGTGCGGGTTGGTCGCCAACGCGTCGGTGAAGGTCGAAGAGCCTCCGAACTGGGCGCACAAGGCTGGAGATTTCAGTCTGCTGCGGACAAAGCGTCGTGCGCTTTCGCTGGAAGAGGCTCGCGAATGCGCGATCGCTGCGGGGATCATCGACCTCGACGGGAATCTGATGCCGAGGTACCAATGACCGAAGGTCAATTGATCATCGCGTATCACGGGTGCGACATCACCGTGCGAGATCGGCTGGTCAAGGGCCATCTGCCTCGCCTGACGCCTTCGTCGAACCGATACGACTGGCTGGGCGAAGGCGTCTACTTCTTCGAAGGGGATGCTCAGCGGGCGATGGAGTTTGCCGAAGCAGCATGCTTGCAGTCGTCAAAACTGCTGTCGGCTCGACCGATCGTGACGCCTTCAGTGGCAGGGGTGATCCTGTGCGTCTGGCGATGCTGGGACATGACGACGGTTGGCGGGCGACAGGACTATCTGGAGGCGCATGACGAGCTGCGCAAGGTGGTGAGCGCCACTGGACGATCCATGCCAATCAATCGTTCCGCTGATGCCCTTGACGAAGAGACGTTGATTCGCGGTCTGGATTGCGCGGTATTCAACATGGGTCCTGAAATGCGGGAGCGCGAAGGGCTGGGGCCGGTTCAATTGCTGCGGGCAGCGTTTTATCAGGGGCGTCCGATCCTGGACGGCAGTGAGTTTCGAGTGGGCACGCATCTTCAGCTTGCGCTCCGCGACCCGCAATGCGTGATCGGATGGTTCTTGCCGGAAGGTGTGGGGTCCGCTCTGCTCAGCGAAGCTGAACTCCTTGAGGCCGACGCCGCGATGGCTCGCGCCATCCGGGCCAGGACCGCCAACAAACCCCGCGTGAGGGCCTCGCCATGACGCCGGCCGTACGAAGAAGAATGAACAACGCGCCCCTCGAGGCGCGTTGTCGTTCATGCGTGGGGTTCGCTCACGCCGTCTCGGCCGGTCCGGCCACGCGGACCGGCAGGTCGTCCGGATCGGCGGTCTTGCCCGACAGGGCCAGGTCCAGCGCGTCGTGGTCCAGCGCGTTCTCCCACTTGGACACGACGATGGTCGCCACCGCGTTGCCGACGAAGTTGGTCAGCGAGCGGCACTCCGACATGAAGCGGTCGACGCCCAGGATCAGCGCCATGCCGGCCACCGGCACCTCCGGCACCACCGACAGCGTCGCCGCCAGCGTGATGAAGCCCGCGCCGGTCACGCCCGCCGCGCCCTTGGAGCTCAGCATCGCCACCAGCAGCAGCGTGATCTGGTGGGTCAGCGTCAGCTCGGTGTTGGTCGCCTGCGCGATGAACAGCGCCGCCAGCGTCATGTAGATGTTGGTCCCGTCCAGGTTGAACGAGTAGCCCGTCGGCACGACCAGCCCCACCACCGTCTTCTTGCAGCCGGCCTTCTCCATCTTCTCCATCAGCGACGGCAGCGCCGACTCCGATGACGAGGTGCCCAGCACCAGCAGCAGCTCCGCCTTCAGGTAGCGGATCAGCTTCAGGATTGAGAAGCCGCACAGCCGCGCCACGATGCCCAGGATCACCAGCACGAACAGCAGCGAGGTCAGGTAGAAGCTGCCCACCAGCATGCCCAGGTTGAGCAGCGAGGCCACGCCGTACTTGCCGATGGTGAAGGCCATCGCGCCGAACGCGCCCACCGGCGCCGCCTTCATCAGGATGTGCACCATCCGGAAGACCGGCGCGGTCAGCGACTCGAAGAAGGTCAGCACCGGCTTGCCGCGCTCGCCCGTCAGCGCCAGCGCGATGCCGAACAGCACCGCGACGAACAGCGTCTGCAGGATGTTGCCGTCCGCCAGCGCGCCGATCAGCGACTTCGGGATCACGTCCATCAGGAAGCTGACCAGGGTCAGGTCGTGCGTCTTCTCGACGTAGCGGTGCACTTCCTTCTGGTCCAGGTCCGCCACGTTGACGTTCATGCCGGCGCCCGGCTGCACGACGTTGGCCACCACCAGGCCGACGATCAGCGCCAGCGTGGAGAAGAACAGGAAGTAGGCCATCGCCTTGCCGAACACGCGGCCGACGGCGCTCAGCTGCGTCATGCTGGCGATGCCGGTCACGATGGTCAGGAAGATCACCGGCGCGATGATCATCTTCACCAGCTTGATGAAGGCGTCGCCCAGCGGCTGGAACTTGACGGCCAGGGCCGGCTCGAAATGGCCCAGCGTGATGCCGATCAGGATCGCGATGACCACCTGCAGGTAGAGGTGGCGATACCACGGCACGGGCGCGGCCGGCGTGGCGGAGGCGGAAGGGGTCAGCATGGGGGTCGGCTCCGGTTGCGGGTGGCCGCAGGCGCCGTCACCGGCGTGTCTGCGCACCCTGGCCGGGCAGTATCCCACCCAGTTTTTCACGGTGTGTGCGGGATCTACGTACTTACCCTGGTGCGCGAATGCCCATTCGCCCTGCTGGGCGCAGACCAGCCGGATGGCCCCATCCCGGGGCCGCGCCGTTCACGAACGGGCAACGAGGACGGCCGGCGGGCACCGCGCGTCGCGCCTCGGTCGCGTTCCGGTCGCTTTCCGGTCGTGACGGCGTCGCTCGAGTCGTGCGGAGGGGGCGCTCAGGCCTCCTGGCCGAAGACGCGCGACTTGCCTTCGCGATCGATCGCGACGTAGGTGAGGTTGGCCTCGGTGACCTTGACCACATGCGGGTTGGCCGGGTTGCGTTCGGCGAAGACCTCGACGTGCACCGTGATCGACGTGCGACCGATGCGCGTGACCTGCGCGTAGAAGCTCAGCAGGTCGCCGACCGACACCGGCTGCTTGAAGATGAACTGGTTGACCGCCACCGTCGCGATGCGGCCGCGCGAGATGCGCGCCGGCAGCACCGAACCGGCCAGGTCGACCTGCGCCATGATCCAGCCGCCGAAGATGTCGCCGTTGCCGTTGGCATCCGCCGGCATCGGCATCACGCGCATCACGAGCTCGCGCGGACCGATGGTCTCGGGGGAGAGCAGGCTGCCGGGCGTCGTGGACGTCGACGGCGAGGGCGACGCGGCGGGGGCATTCGAATCGGTGGAGTCGCTCATGATGGGCAAACGGTGACAATGAGCGGCATTGTCGTCCAGCATGTCCGCCCTCGCCAGGGCGGATGCCCGACTCCACGGCAGGCCCACGCTTCCTCCTCCATGCGCCGCTCCACACTCGCCGGCACCGCGCCGACGCCCCCAGCCCCTCCCACCGACGGCTCCGCCGCGGCCGCGCCCACGTCCGTACCTGAAGCGCGCGGCGACTGGCACACCATCGCCCGCCTGCTGCCGTACTTCTGGCGCTACCGCTGGCGCGTCGGCATCGCGCTGGGCTTCATGGTCGCGGCCAAGCTCGCCAACGTCGGCGTGCCGCTGCTGCTCAAGCAACTGGTGGACAGCCTCGACATCCCCGCCGGCAGCGCGCAGGCGCTGATGGTCGTGCCGGTCGGCCTGCTGCTGGCCTACGGGATGCTGCGGCTGTGCACCTCGCTGTTCACCGAGGCCCGCGAGCTGATCTTCGCCAAGGCCACCGAGGGCGCCTCGCGCAGCATCTCGCTGCAGGTGTTCCGCCATCTCCACGACCTCAGCCTGCGCTTCCACCTCGAGCGCCAGACCGGCGGCATGACCCGCGACATCGAGCGCGGCACGCGCGCCGTGCATGCGCTGATCTCGTACTCGCTCTACAGCATCTTCCCGACGCTGGTCGAGGTCGTGCTGGTGCTCAGCCTGCTCGCGGTGAAGTTCGACGTGCTCTTCGCCTGGATCACCGGCGCGGCGCTGGTCTTCTACATCGGCTTCACGATCGTCGTCACCGAGTGGCGCACCAAGTACCGCAAGCTGCTCAACGAGCTGGACTCGCACGCGCACAGCAAGGCGATCGACTCGCTGCTGAACTACGAGACAGTGAAGTACTTCAACAACGAGGACTTCGAGGCCGCCCGCTACGACCAGAGCCTGGAGCGCCTGCGCCGCGCGCAGCTGAAGTCGCAGCGCACGCTGTCGCTGCTCAACAGCGGGCAGCAGGTGATCATCGCGGTCGCGCTGGTGGCGATGCTGTGGCGCGCGACGCAGGGCGTCGTCGACGGCCGCATGAGCCTGGGCGACCTGGTCATGATCAACGCCTTCATGATCCAGCTCTACATCCCGCTGAACTTCCTCGGCGTGATCTACCGCGAGATCAAGCAGAGCCTGACCGACCTGGACAAGATGTTCGGCCTGCTGGCGCGCGAGCGCGAGATCGCCGACGCGCCCGGCGCGCAGCCGCTGCGCGTGAG
This sequence comes from Roseateles chitinivorans, assembly GCF_050632145.1. GTDB lineage: Bacteria > Pseudomonadota > Gammaproteobacteria > Burkholderiales > Burkholderiaceae_C > Roseateles > Roseateles chitinivorans_B. The sequence continues at coordinate 263,437 of NZ_CP192577.1, read as the reverse complement.
CGGCGCGGCCGTGCGCTTCGACGACGTGCACTTCGCCTACGAGCCGCAGCGCCCCATCCTGAAGGGCGTGAGCCTGGAGATCCCGGCGGGCAAGAAGGTCGCCGTCGTCGGACCGAGCGGCTCGGGCAAGAGCACGCTGGCGCGGCTGCTGTACCGTTTCTACGACGCGCAGTCGGGCCGCATCGCCATCGACGGCCAGTCGCTCGCCGAAGTCACCCAGCACAGCGTGCGCCGCGCGATCGGCATCGTGCCGCAGGACACCGTGCTGTTCAACGACACCATCGCCTACAACATCGCCTACGGCCGGCCCGAGGCTACGACGGAAGAGATCGAGGCCGCCGCCAAGTCCGCCCACATCCACGACTTCATCCGCCACCTGCCGCAGGGCTACCAGACCATGGTCGGCGAGCGCGGCCTGAAGCTCTCCGGCGGCGAGAAGCAGCGCGTCGCGATCGCGCGCACGCTGCTGAAGGATCCGCCCATCCTGATCTTCGACGAGGCGACCTCCGCGCTGGACTCGCGCAACGAGCGCGCCATCCAGGCCGAGCTCGAGGCCGCCGCGCAGGACAAGACCGTGCTGGTCATCGCGCACCGGTTGTCCACCGTCGTCGACGCGCACGAGATCCTGGTGATGGAGCAGGGCCTCATCGTCGAGCGCGGCACGCATGCGGCGCTGCTCGCGCAGCGCGGCCGGTACGCCCAGATGTGGGCCCTCCAGCAGGATGGTCAGGACCCGGCGGATCCGCGCGGATAAACTCCGCCGCCGTGGAAACCAAATGGCTTGAAGACTTCGTGAGCCTGGCGGAGACGCGCAGCTTCTCCCGCTCGGCTCAACTGCGGCATGTCACGCAGCCCGCGTTCTCGCGCCGCATCCAGGCGCTGGAGGCCTGGGCGGGCGTCGACCTCGTCGACCGCTCGTCCTATCCGACGCGGCTCACCGCCGCCGGCGAGACGCTGCTGGGCCAGGCGGTGGACCTGCTCGGCAACCTGCAGGCCACGCGCAACATGCTGCGCAGCCACCAGTCGGCGGGGCAGGACATGATCGAGTTCGCGGTGCCGCACTCGCTGTCCTTCAGCTTCTTCCCGCACTGGCTGATGGAGCTGCGCCAGCGCTTCGGCGAGGTCAAGTGCCGGCTGAACGCGCTCAACGTGCACGACGCGACGCTGCAGCTCAGCGAAGGCAACTGCGACCTGCTGGTCGTCTACCACCACCCCAGCCAGCCGCTGCAGCTGGACCCGGAACGTTACGAATCGGTCTCGCTCGGTCACGAGACGCTGGCCGCCTATGCGAAAGGTGACACAGCCGGCGCGCCGATGTTCCGGATTTCCGGACACCCGGGTCAGAAGATCCCCTTCCTCAGTTACGCGTCGGGGGCCTATCTCGGGCGATTGGTGGAACTGATCGTCAAGGGCGCGGCGCAGCCGCTGAACCTCGAATCGGTGTTCGAGACGGACATGGCCGAGAGCCTCAAGGCCATGGCCCTCGAGGGCCATGGGCTGGCCTTCCTGCCGGCCAGCTCGGTGAAGAAGGAAGTGAAGGCGCGCCGTCTGGTGCGGGCCGCCGAGCCGGGCCAGTACGAACTCAACATGGAACTGCGCATGTACCGCGAACGCCAGGGGTCGGCGCGGCGCGTCAAACCGGTGGCGCAGGCGCTGTGGAACTTCCTGACTCAAGTTGAGAATCGGGATGGCTGAAGCAGGCACGGAACCTGCATACGTAAGCCACGCAACAAGTCGAGATGCGTGATACTCCCTACCCAGCAAAGCGACCGCTCATGGTCTGCTCTGCCGGTTGGGGGGCTCACCGGTCGAACCTCCCTCGAATCCGCTTTTTGAATCCGAACGAAGCAGGAGCATCTATGAAGAAGGCATTGCTGGTACTGGCCCTTGGCGCGGCGTTGGTTGGCGTGGCGCAAGCCGACACGCTCAAGAAGATCAAGGACACAGGCAGCGTGACCATGGGCGTTCGCGAGTCCTCGGGCGCCCTGTCGTACACCCTGGGAGACGGCAAGTACGTCGGTTACCACGTCGAGATCTGCCAGCGCGTGCTGGCCGACGTGCAGAAGCAGCTGGGCCTGGCCAAGCTGGACATCAAGTACCTGCCGGTGACCTCGCAGAACCGGGTGCCGCTGGTGCAGAACGGCACCGTGGACATCGAGTGCGGTTCCACCACCAACAACCTGACGCGCCAGAAGGACGTGGCCTTCGCCGTCACGACCTACGTCGAGGAAGTGCGCATCGCCGTGAAGGCCGATTCCGGCATCACCTCGATCGCCCAGCTCAACGGCAAGACGGTCGCGACGACCACCGGCACGACCTCGGTCCAGCTGCTGCGCAAGCATGAGCGCGCCAACGGCGTGGACTTCAAGGAAGTGCTGGGCAAGGACCACGCCGACAGCTTCCTGCTGCTGGAGTCGGGCCGTGCCGACGCCTTCGTGATGGACGGCCAGATCCTGGCCGGCAACATCGCCAAGTCGCGCAACCCGGCGGGCTTCAAGATCGTCGGCGAAGTGCTGTCGGTCGAGCCGATCGCCATCATGGTCCGCAAGGACGACCCGGCCTTCAAGAAGGCCGTGGACGACAGCATCAAGGGCCTGATGAAGTCGGGCGACATCTCGAAGCTGTACGACAAGTGGTTCATCCAGCCGATCCCGCCGACCAACACCAAGGTCGGCCTGCCGGCGACGGCGGCGACCAAGGACGCGTGGGCGAATCCGAACGACAAGCCGGTCGAGGAATACCTCAAGAAGTGATAGTCCTTGCCTGAGCACAAGGCGCCCCGCGGGGCGCCTTGTCGCAACAGGCCTTCGTTTTGAAGGATGGAGCACGCCATGGCGAGCTGGGATTGGCAGTTGTACTGCACAGACATGGTGACCGAGGAGGTCGCGCCGAAGTGTTTCGGCGCCCCCGGTTATGAGACTTACCTGGACGCGATGATCCACGGCTGGGGCTGGACGATGTTCGTCTCGGTCGTGGGCCTGCTGGTCGCGCTGGTGGCCGGGTCGCTGATCGGCGTGCTGCGCACGGTGCCGAACAGGAAGCTGGCGATGTTCGGGGAGTCCTGGACGGAGCTGTTCCGCAACATTCCGCTGATCGTCCAGCTCTTCATCTGGTATCACGTGGTGCCGCGGCTGTTCCCGGTGCTGGACCTGCCGCCCAGCGTGCTGGTGGTGATCGCGATCGGGCTGTTCACGTCGGCGCGGATCTCGGAGCAGGTCAAGGCCGGCATCCTGACGCTGCCCAAGGGCCAGCGCTACGCGGGCCAGGCGCTGGGGCTGACGCTGCCGCAGACCTACCGCCACGTGCTGCTGCCGATGGCGTTCCGCATCGTCATCCCGCCGCTGACCAGCGAGAGCATGAACATCGTCAAGAACTCGGCGGTGGCGTTCGCGGTGAGCATTCCCGACCTGGCGCAGTTCGCGCTGCAGGCGTCGGAGCAGTCGAGCTTCGTGCAGATCTTCCTGCCCGTGACGATCCTGTACTTCGTCTCCGCCTACGCGATCAACCGCGTGGCCAAGGTCATCGAGTGGTACGTCCGCGTGCCTGGCATCCTGGGGGCGAAGTGACATGACGCAACTCGATTTCTCGTTCCTGACCTGGGACGTCCTGACGTCCTTCGTGGCCAAGGGGCTGTGGTTCTCGATCCAGCTGACCCTGTCGGCCATGATCGGCGGCATCGTGCTGGGCACGGTGCTGGCGCTGATGCGGCTGTCGGGCAAGTGGTGGCTGGAGAAGCCGGCGGCGATCTACGTCGACACGCTGCGCTCGATCCCGCTGGTGATGGTCATCCTGTGGTTCTTCCTGCTGATCCCGTACATCGCGGGGCCGCTGGGGCCGGAGAAGACGGCGCTGATCACCTTCACGCTGTTCGAGGCGACCTACTACTCGGAGATCATGCGCGCGGGCATCCAGTCGGTGTCCAAGGGCCAGGTCTTCGCCGGGTACGCGATGGGCATGACCTACCGCCAGACCATGAGCCTGGTGGTGCTGCCGCAGGCCTTCCGCAACATGCTGCCGGTGCTGCTGACGCAGACCATCGTGCTGTTCCAGGACACGTCGCTCGTGTATGCGATCGGCGCGTACGACCTGCTCAAGGGCTTCGAGGTCGCCGGCAAGAACTTCGGTCGGCCGATGGAGACCTACCTCTTCGTCGCCGTCGTCTATTTCGTGATCTGCTTCAGCCTGTCCATGCTGGTCCGCCGGCTGCAGAAGAAGATCGCCATCATCCGCTGAGGTCCGCTCCATGATCGAAATCAAGAACGTCTCCAAGTGGTACGGCCCGTTCCAGGTGCTGACCGATTGCTCCACCAACATCCAGAAGGGGAGGTGGTGGTGGTGTGCGGCCCGTCGGGGTCGGGCAAGTCCACGCTGATCAAGACCGTCAACGCGCTGGAGCCGATCCAGGCGGGCGACATCGTCGTCGACGGCACCAGCCTGACGAACCCCAAGACCAACCTGCCCAAGCTGCGTTCGCGCGTGGGCATGGTGTTCCAGCATTTCGAGCTGTTCCCCCACCTGTCGGTGACGGAGAACCTGACGCTGGCGCAGGTCAAGGTGCTGGGCCGCAACATGGCCGACGCCAAGACCCGCGGGCTGAAGATGCTGGAGCGCGTGGGCCTGATGGCGCACAAGGACAAGTTCCCGGGCCAGCTCTCGGGCGGCCAGCAGCAGCGCGTGGCGATCGCCCGGGCGCTGTCGATGGACCCGATCGTGATGCTGTTCGACGAGCCGACCTCGGCGCTGGACCCCGAGATGGTCGGCGAGGTGCTGGACGTGATGGTCCAACTGGCCAACGAAGGCATGACCATGATGTGCGTGACGCACGAGATGGGCTTCGCGCGCAAGGTCAGCAACCGCGTCATCTTCATGGACGCCGGCAAGATCATCGAGGACTGCACCCGCGACGAGTTCTTCAGCGATCCGGAAGCGCGCTCGCCGCGCGCCAAGGACTTCCTGGCGAAGATCCTGCAGCACTGAACGGCGACGCCTCCGGCGTCCCGCGTACCGCTTCGAAGGCCCGCTCCGCAAGGTGCGGGCCTTTGCTTTCGTCTGCAGTTCTTCCGGGTGGAGTGGGTTGTGTGTGGTGAGCCGCACGTGCGTCCGGGTCGGAGTGCGGAAATCCGCCGAGCGGACACGATGAGACAATCCCGCCCCATGAGCGAAACCCTTGTCCTGACCCGTCCCGACGACTGGCACGTGCACCTGCGCGACGGTGCCGCCCTGCAGAGCGTCGTCCCGTACACCGCGCGCCAGTTCGCGCGCGCGATCGCGATGCCGAACCTGAAGCCGCCGATCACGACGGCCGAGCAGGCCCTCGCGTATCGCCAGCGCATCCTCGCCGCGGTGCCCGCCGGCGTGGACTTCGAGCCGCTGATGACGCTCTACCTGACCGACCGCACCACGCCCGAGGACATCGCCGCCGCCAAGGCCGCGGGCGTCGTTGCGCTCAAGCTCTATCCGGCCGGCGCCACGACCAACAGCGATGCCGGCGTCACCGACATCCGCAAGACCTACGCGACGCTGGAGGCCATGCAGAAGGCCGGCCTGCTGCTGCTGGTGCACGGCGAGGTGACCGACGGCGACGTCGACGTCTTCGATCGCGAGGCCTTCTTCATCGACCGCGTGATGCAGCCGCTGCGCAAGGACTTCCCCGAGCTGAAGGTGGTGTTCGAGCACATCACGACGAAGGAAGCCGCGCAGTACGTGACTGGTGCCGACCGCTTCACCGGCGCGACCGTCACGCCGCAGCATCTGCTCTACAACCGCAACGCGATCTTCATGGGGGGTCTGCGGCCGCACTACTACTGCCTGCCGGTGCTCAAGCGCGAGGAGCATCGCCTCGCGCTGATCAAGGCCGCCACGTCGGGCAGCGCGAAGTTCTTCCTCGGCACCGACAGCGCCCCGCATGCCTCGGTGATGAAGGAGAACTCGGTGTGTGGCGCCGGCTGCTTCACCGCGCTGTCCGCGATCGAGCTTTACGCCGAGGCCTTCGAGGCCGCGGGCGCGCTCGACAAGCTCGAGGCTTTCGCGAGCTTCAACGGCGCCGACTTCTACGGCCTGCCGCGCAACACCACGCAGGTGACGCTGCGCAAGACCGACTGGACGCTCCCCGAAGCCGTCCCCTTCGGCGAGGCCGCCCAGCTCAAGCCGCTGCGCGGCGGCGAAGTCATGAGCTGGAAGCTCGACTGACCCTCACTTGAACTGATACGACGCCGACAGATAGAAGAAGCGCCCCCGCGGATCCGTGTAGCTCGGGTCATACCCCGAGATGAAGAAGTACGCCTGGTTCGAGAACGGCGGCGCCGTATCGAACAGGTTCTTCACCCCCGCCCGGAGCGTCAGCGCGGAGGTCGCTTCCCATCCACCGGACAGGTCCCAGAGCGAGTACGCCTTGACCTTGTTCTTCGAGACGATGTTGCCGGCGTCGTTGTCGATGGCGGTGTTCTGATCGTCGTAGCCGCTGTAGAAGCTGTTGGCCAGATTGAGGCTCCACGGCCCGCGCGACCAGTCGAAGTTCAACCGGTGGCGCCAGCGTTGCACGACGCCGTCGGTGACGAAGCGGCCGAGGTTGCTGATGAACGGATCGCCGTCGCCGGTCTGCTTCTTCGATGCCAGCGTCAGCGTGCCCACCAGCTTGGCGCCGAAGCGTCCCCAGTCGGTGGCGGGCGAGCGGAATTGCAGCGTCAGGTCGAGCCCGGAGGCCTTCTGCTTGCCGCGGTTTTCCTTGTGCAGCTCGATGAAGCAGATCTCGGAATCGTCCGGATCGAAATCGCAGCCCGCGACCGGCGTCGCATCGTTGTAGCGATGGATCAGCGACGCGTACTTGTCGGCGTTGGCCAGGATCACGTCCTCGCCGATCGTGCTGATCAGGTTGCGCTTCTCGATGTTCCAGTAGTCGAGACCGACGCTCCAGTTCGGCGTCGGATCCGTCAGCACCCCGATCGAGAACTGCCGCGACTTCTCCGGCTTCAGCTTGGGGTTCGAGTAGATGCGCGTTTCCCAGAAGTCCGAGCAACTGGTCAGGTCGTTGTCGTTCTCGCGCATGCAGACCGGGTCGGCCAGCACCGGCGTCGTGCTGGTCTTCACCGAGCGGTACAGGTCGTTCATCGACGGCGCGCGGAAGCCGGTGCCCGCCGAGGCGCGGAAGGTCAGGTCCTTCATCGGCGCGAAGCGCAGGCCGATCTTGGGGTTCGTCGAGCCGCCGATCTTCTGGTAATGGTCGTGACGCACGGCGAGCTGCAGCTCCCATTCCTTGGCGAAGGGCACCAGCAGTTCTCCGTAGGCGGCCCAGATGTTGCGCGCGTTCTTGGTGAATTGCGCATCGCCGGGGGTCGAGTCGCCGAGGATGTCGTCGGACAGGAGCAGGTCGCTGGCCGCCGAGTCGGATTTCTCGCGTCGCACTTCCGCGCCCACCGCGACGGCCATGTCTCCGCCGGCCATCCGGCTGAGCGTGCGCGTGGCCTTGAAGTCCAGGCTGTCCATGGTGCCGCGCGCGCGGCGCACCTCCTGGTTGATGTTGTTGTCGCGCAGGAAGTCGAGGCCCGCCTGGCTGGACGGTCCGAACGGGTTGAGGATGCCGTCGGCATAGGCCTGCATCGTCGCGTTGTACGGCAGGTAGCCGCGCACGTCGCGGTCCGAGATGCGGTTCACGCTGTGGTTGAAGCCCCAGTCGTAATCCCACGCGCCGACCGTGCCGGTCATGCCCAGCACCACGCGGCTGCCGGTGCTGGTGAGCTCGCTGGCGCGCATGCCGGCCTCGAGCATGCGGGTGCGGACCTCGATCTCCGGATCCACGTCGGCCAGGCCGGTCGCGGCCAGCGCCGGGATCATGGACACGTCGAGCAGCGCGTCGATCCGGTTGCTGGTGCCCACGTACCAGCTCTTGCTGCGCGAGTAGGAGGCCTCGACGAAGAGCTGGTGGTTGCCGCCCAATGCCAGCACGCCGCGGCCGAGGAAGCTGCTTTTCTCGGTCTTCGGATACAGCTCGAGGTCGCGCATGTAGTCGTACGAGCAGCCGTCGACGCCCCCGATGCCGGCCGGCAGATAGAGCGTGTGCGGCGGTTGGCAGTCGGGGATGCTGAGGTTGATCGTGCGGTTCGTGATGGGCCTGCCGTTGAGCAGGAAGCCCTGTTCCTGCAGGTAGTCGCGCTGGTCCGCGCTCAACCGGATGTTGCCCGGGAAGCCGACGCCCGACAGCAGATGCGGCAGGCGTTCCGGGATGCGCAGGTCGGAGATGAAGTCGCGTTGCGAGGTCCGCAACGCGTCGGTCTTCTGGAAGTCCAGCACGCCCATCAGGTTGAAGCCGTCGCGCGACAGGTCGCCGTGGCCGGCGGCGATGGACGCGGTGCGCTTGCCCGCACCGCCTTCGCCGGTCTTGCCGCCGTAGACGTCGAGCTGCACGCCCTGGTAGTCCTTGCGGGTGATGAAGTTGACGACGCCGCCGATGGCGTCGGTGCCGTAGATCGCGGAGGCGCCGTCGAGCAGCACCTCGACGCGCTCGATCGCGGCGGCGGGGATGTTGTTGAGGTCGACCCCGTTGTCGTCGCCCGGCGAGGCGAAGTTGGCCATGCGTCGGCCGTTCAGCAGCACCAGCGTCGAGGACGTGCCCAGCCCGCGCAGGTTGGCGGAGTTCAGTCCCATCTGGTCGCGCACGCCCCCGGTGCCGATGCTGACGCCGTCGGTCAACGCGTTGCTCATGGCCGAGACCGTCGCCATGATTTCCGCCGCCGTGGTGACGCCGGCTTTCACGATGTCGGTACGGTTGATCACCTGCACCGGCAGCGCGCCTTCGTCGGCGATGCGCCTGATGGCCGAGCCGGTGATCTGCACGCGCTGCAGCTTCTGCGCGGCCTGCGGCGAAGTGGGTGGCGAGGCGGGCGCCGACGCGGCGGACTCCGGCGGCGCGACCTGCGCGTGCGCGGCCTGCGTCAGTCCGACGCTGCACAGCGCGATCAGTGCCGCGGCCGCACAGCAGCGGGGCGCGAACGGCGGGCGATGCGAGACGTGGCGGACGCGCGACGTGCGGAGGGTCATGGTGGGCTCCCGGGGGCCGATAGGGGGTGGCTCTGTCGGACCAGTCTAGGGAGCGGACCGTCACGGACAAGGGTGATGACCCGCGACAGTCGCGACGAAGCAACTGACCTGTGACCAATGGTCACCCGTTGGTGGGTGGGTGAGGCTATGGTGATACGCAAAGCCGCCCCGCGCGGCGGGAGGCCCTGACGATGTTCGATCGCTGTCTGCTGCGCCGCGCCGTCGGCGCGCTCCTGGTGACGTGGTCCGTGCTGCCGGCATTCGCCGCGCCGCCCGCCAAACCTGCGCCGCCCCGGCCCGCCACCGCGGCGACCGCCGCGAAGCCCGCCGCGCCCTCTGCCGCGTCCTCTGCCGCCAACGTTCCCGCCGTCCCCGCCTCGGGTGCCCAGGCAACGCCTGCCCCTCCTTCAGATGTCCCCATTAAAGGCCACGCGATGGCCATCGGCGGCGCGCTGAAGGCGGACAACGACGAAGTCTGGAACCGCCTGATCGCCCTGGCCGGCGGGCGCGGCGCGCGATTCGTCGTGTTCGGCACCGCCGCCGAGGACCCCGAAGCCAGCGCGAAGCAGGTCGTCGAGCAGTTGCAGCGCCGGGGCGCATTCGCCGAGGCGCTGCCCGTCGCGCCGAAGTTCTCGTGGGTCGACCTGAGCAAGGTCGTGCGCGACGCCGCGTTGATCGCGAAGGTGCGCAACGCCAAGGGCATCTTCTTCACCGGCGGCTCGCAGGAGCGCATCGTCGACGTGCTCTATCCGGGCGGACAATCGACGCCGATGCTCGACGCCATCTGGGACGTCTACCGCAAGGGCGGTGTCGTGGCCGGGACCTCGGCCGGCGCGGCGATCATGAGCACGGTGATGTTCCGCGACGCGCCCAGCGTCATCAGCATCCTCAAGGGCCAGTGGGAGGAGGGCAAGCAGATCGACCGCGGCCTCGGCTTCGTCGGCCCGAACCTCTTCGTCGACCAGCATTTCCTCAAGCGCGGGCGCTTCGGCCGCATGGTGCCGCTGATGCTGGCCAAGAACTACCAGTTGGGCCTGGGCGTGGACGAGAACTCCGCCGCCGTGATCCGTGGCGACGAGGTCGAGATCATCGGCCACAAGGGCGCGCTGCTGGTCGATCTCAGCGAGGCCTCGTCCGACCGCCAGCTCGGTGTCTTCAACCTGAAGAACGCGCGGCTCACCTACCTCGACCATGGCGACCGGATGAACCTGCGCACGCGTGGCGTCACGCCTTCCGCGCTGAAGCTGCGCGGACAGAAGCTCGAGCCCGGCGCGCCCGACTACAAGCCCTACTACACGCTGCCGCAGTTCTACACGGACATGCTGGGCGACTCGACGATCGCCACGGCGATGTCCATCCTGATCGACAGCGTGCAGCCGGAGTTCCGCGGCCTGAGCTTCGAGGCCGCGCCGAAAGCCGGCGACAAGCTGGCGGATCTGGGCTTCCTGTTCCGGCTCTACAAGGGACCGGGCAGCATCGGCTGGAGCACCGACGAGCTCGGGCCGGAGGACTACACGGTGGTCAACCTCTACCTGGACGTGACGCCGGTGCGCATGCCGCTGCCGCTGTTCCGGCCCTGGCCCGGCGAGGCCCGTCCTAAGCAACCGGCCGCGGCCGAGGAGCCGCCGGCCGGCGAGCGCCCCCGCAGTGAGCGCGGGGGCAGGGCGTGCCGGTCGCGCACGCCGGCAAGGCCGTCCGGCATCCCGATTGCTGGCGGCCTTGGCAAAGCCGCTAGCATGCGGCGTCCGCTCTCGTTGCGCCGTTCCTGTTCCCCTTCCGGTTCCTTTTGTCTGCCCTTCCTGCCCTTCCCGCTCTTCTCCTGGAGTCTCCTGCGTTGTCGCGAAAACTTCTCACCCCCGGGCGTGCCGCCGCCGGGGCGGTCCTGCTGCTGCTGACCGCGGCACTGGGCCTGCCCGTCACGGCGCAGACACGCCCCGCGCCGCCGCCGGCCGCGCCCGTCGTACCGGTCATGCCGGCGATCCCTGCCAGCGCCCCGGCGATCGCCGCCAGCCAGGCGATGCCGTCGGCGCCGGTCTCGGCCAGCGCCCGCCGGCTCTATGACCGCAGCCGCGCCCAGCTGCTGCAGGTCCGCACGCTGTACAACGGCAGCCAGGCCTCGGTGGGCTCGGGCTTCGTCGTCAGCGCCGAAGGCCACGTCATCACCAACTACCACGTCGTCAGCCAGCACGCGCTGGAGCCGGAGCGCTACCGCCTCCAGTACCAGACGCCCGAGGGCGACGGCGGCGACATCGAGCTGCTGGACTTCGACGCCCGTCGCGACCTCGCGCTGCTGCGCATCGTGCGCAAGGGCGACGCCGCCGATCCCAAGGGCGATCCCAAGCAGGTGATCGCTCGCATGACCGCCACGCCGCTGGTGTTCCGCAAGGCCGAGCAGCCGTTGGCCAAGGGCGAGCGCATCTACTCGATGGGCAACCCGCACGACGTCGCGTTCGCCGTTGTCGAGGGCACCTACAACGGCCTGGTCGAGCGCAGCTTCGATCCGCTGATCTACTACTCCGGCTCGATCAACCCGGGCATGAGCGGCGGGCCGGTCCTCGACGAGGACGGCGAGATCGTCGGCATCAACGTGTCGACGATGATCTTCGCGCAGCAGATGAGCTTCCTGGTCCCTGCGGAGCACGCGGCCGCACTGCTCGCGCGCAGCCGCAACGCCACGCCGATGAAGGGCGCCGCCTGGCCCAGGCTGCGCCAGCAGCTGATGGCCTACCAGGACGAGCTCTCGCGCAACTTCCTCGCGCAGCCGTGGCGCACGCTCACGCATCCGCGCTACCGCTTCCCGATCCCGCAGGAGGAATACATGCGCTGCTGGGGCAGCGGTTCCTCCGCCGAGGAGCAGGGCCTGCAGATGCAGCGCACGCAGTGCCGCATGGAGCACGCGCTCTTCATCAACGAGTCGCTGCAGACCGGCTACTTCGGTGTCACCGAGGAGGTCTACGACGGCAGCAAGCTCGGTGCGGTCCGCTTCTCGGCGATCTACTCGGCGAGCTTCCGCAACGAGCGCCTGGGCGGTCCGGACCGGGATCGCACCGCGCCGTACTGCAAGGAGGACTTCGTCCAGCAGAAGGACGGTCCGCCGCTGCGCGCGGTCGCCTGCCTGCGGGCCTACCGCAAGCTGGAGGGACTCTTCGACCTGACCGTGCTGGTCACCAACGTGGACGCCTCGACCGAAGGCGCCCTCGGACGATTCGACGCCCGCGGCGTCAGCTTCGCGAACGCCACCAAGCTGACGCGTCACTATCTCCAAGGATTCGCATGGACCACGCCGCGGTAATCGAGATCGTCGACCGGGACGGTCATTGCCGGGAAAGCCACAAGGTGCGCGCGTGGCCGCTGCGCATCGGCCGGTCGCCCGATTGCGACCTGGTGCTGTCCGACCCGCACCTGGCCGGCGCGCATGCGCTGCTGCACTGGGACCGCGGCGAGCCCGCGGCCGAGCGCAGCGACGAGACCGGGGATGCCCAGGCCGCGCCCGTGTCCGGCGGCCCGGTGCTGGAGCTGCTGCCCAGCCAGAACGGCGGATGGCTCGACGGACGCCGGCTCGCGGCGGGCAGTCGCGCGCCGTGGCCGTCGTCGGCGCTGCTGCAGATCGGCACCACGCGGCTGCGGCTGCGCACCGTGCTCGACCCGCTGCCCGCCGAGAGGCTCATGAACCGTGCCGACGAGCCGGTCAGGCGCGATGCGCGGCCCGCGTGGGCGCTGCCGGCCTTGCTGGCCCTGTGGGCGCTGATGCTGTGGGGCGCGAACTGGGCCGCCTACGACGGCTCCGCGAGCTGGGTCGACACGGTGAGCGCCTTGCTCGCGCCGATCGGCGTGGCGTTGATCTGGTCGGCGCTCTGGGCACTCGTGACGCAGCTGTTCCGTCACTGGTTCGCGTTCGGCGCGCACCTGTGGCGGGCGCTGGTCGCGACCGTCGCGATGCAGTTGCTGGACCTGCTGCTGCCGCTGCTGGCCTACATGGTCAACGCACCGAGACTGCTGGCGGTGGAGCCGGTGCTCATGTCGGTGGGGGCCGCGCTGCTGCTGTGGTGGCATGCGACGGTGGTCTGGCCGCGCGCCTCGCGGCGCGTGGCGGTGGGCATCGGCGCGATGTGCGTCGTCGGCCTGGTGCTGACCGTGGGACGGCGCACCGAGCAGCAATACTGGCTCGGCCCGAACTACATGGCCACGCTGGCGCCGCCGTCCTTGCGCCTGGTCTCGCCGAAGCCCGTGGACAGCTTCATCGACGGCATGGACCAGCTCGAGGCGCCGCTGCTGAAGCAGGCGGAGAAGCGCAACGAGCAGGCCGGCGGCAGCGGCGACAACGAGGAGTAGCAGGCCGGCTCGGGGCTCAGGCTTCAGGCCGTGGTCGCCGGGATCGGCACCGCGCGTGGCGCGGTGCGCCGGCGCAGCCAGGCGACCACCGGCAGCTCCAGGCACCGTCCGATGAGCCAGCCGCCGGCAACGGCCAGCGTGACCGCGATCGAGAAGGTCACGACCTCCGGCAGCGCGTGATACAGGCCGGCCTTCGCCAGCAGCGCCAGCACGATGTTGATCAGCAGGCAGTGGGCGAGGTACAGCGAATACGACACCGCGCCCAGCTGCGCGAGCGATGCCGGAACCCGCACCGCCTGGCGCCGCTCCCTGGCCACGAGCGTCGCCAGCACCAGCGCGGAGGCCAGTCCCAGGGCAACGCGCCCGCCGAACGCATGCGCGCCCTGCGGGCCGAGCCGCTCGTAGAGCACGGCGGCCACGAAGGCCGCGCCCACCCACAGCCCTTGCCGGCGGATCAGCGGCAGCGTCGCGCGGCGGGCCAGCAGCCCCGTCGCGACGCCCATCAGGAACTGCAGGCAGTGCGGATCGCCCAGCTTCCACGGGAGTTCGCCCGGCAGCGCGCCGAAGGCCTGCGCCACCACCAGCACGGCCCAGAGTCCGTACAGCGCGAGGCCGCCGCGCAGGTGCAGCAGCAGCACGCAGAAGCTCAGGTAGAACAGCACCTCGTACTGCAGCGACCAGGCGACGCCGACGTACTCCGGCGGGTTCCCGCCGATCCACAGCAGCAGCGTGCCGGGGATGTCGTCGCTGCCGAGTTCCGAGACCGGCGTGCGGCCGGCCAGGAGCCGCGACAGGATCGACGGTCCGGCGGTCATTGCCAGCACCATCCAGTAGATCGGGAACACGCGCACGAAGCGCTTCCACAGGTAGCCCGGCCAGCGCGCCGCGCCGCGGCCCAGTTCCGCGTGGTGGACGAAGGTGATGATGAAGCCGCTCAGCACGAAGAAGAAATCGACGCCGACGTAGCCGAAGTCGAACAGGCCGCCCAGCGCGACATGGCCGGTGAACTGGGGGACGCGCATGAGGTGCGTCGCGTGCATGAGCACCACCGCCAGCGCGGCGAGCGCGCGGGCCGCCTCGATCGAGGCCAGTTTCGGCGCGTGTGAACCGGCGTGGGAGCCAGCCCATGGAGAGGCGGTCGGAGCCATGAGGCGGCAGCGCGTCGGCGAGAGCCAGGACAGCCTCGCACGGTACGGCGGCCCGGCGTCGTCCGGTCACCCGAGGTCCCCCGGGACGGGGAACCCCTGCAGGGGACAGCGTCCGCGCCGTCGACCCTGCATCACTCCCGCTTCAGCCCTTCACCGCCCGCCTCTGCGGTGACCCTGCATCGACCTCAACTGGCCGTCAGCCGCTTTTCCATGAAGACCGACAGCGGGTCCTCGGCATAGCTGCCGAACGGCGCGCGGCGGTCGTAGCCCAGGGTCTCGTACAGCTTGAGCGCCTCGGGCTGGTGCACGCCGGTCTCCAGGCGCGCCAGTCCGATGCCTTGCGCCCTGAGATGGGACTCGAGCTCTTCCATCAGCACCTTGGAGATTCCGCGTCCCCGGAAGTGCGGCTGGACGAACACCCGCTTGATCTCGCCGTACGGCCCCTCGGCGTCGTCGACGACCTTCACCGCCGCGCAGCCGGCCAGCCATTCCGCCAGCCACACGCCAATGAAGCGCACGCGCGGCTGGGCCAGCGCCTGCGGGTCTTCGAGGTGGTTGCTCTCGCTCGGGTAGAGGGCCGCCATGTACGCGTCCGACTGCGCCAGCAGGGACATCGCGGCGGGGCTGTGGGGGTCGAGAGGTTCGATCTGCATGGCCCGAAGGTAGCAACCGATGTGCCCAACCGGGCGGGATCCGCGAAAGACCCTGCAAAGTTCTGCAAGCCAATGTTCGCTTGCAGCGTTGTCATAAGTGTGAAGCAAGCCGATAGGCCGGATTCTGTGCGCGGATCCTCTTGCGATTCGCCGCGTGACCGCCATTCCTCTGGGCCGGGCATCACTGCCCGGCTCGGTGCCACCTACCCGCCAGCTCTGCGAGCCGCATCGACGCTGGCCTACTTGGTGTTGCTGCGCGTAGAGATTGCCCGTTTCACCCGATGCGGGCTTGCGCCCGCACCGACTCGTCTCTGTTGCTCTGATCCTCGGCTTTCGCCGGGCAGCCGTTAGCTGCTACGCCGCTCTATGCAGTCCGGACCTTCCTCCAGTGCCGTGTTTCCACGATCGCACCAGCGGCGGTCTGGCTTGCTTCACGGGGGCGAGTTTACCCTGCGGTGTCCCCCGCCCGGAGGCGGTTCAGGCCTTGCCGGCCAGCAGGGTCTCGATGGTCTTCTGCACCGCCAGCGCTTCCGCGAAACCCGGCAGGCTGTGCGAGTGGCCGTCCAGCATCGCCGACCAGTGGCTGAGCTGGTCGGTCATGCCGTTCATGCGCAGCGTCTCCGCGTCGCCCATGCTCTGGATGCGTTCGCCCTGGCGCTGCTGCGTCACGCCGAACCAGTCGCGCAATTCGATCTCGCCTTCGTTGGCGCGCCACAGCATGCGGTTGTCGTCGGCGCGCTCACCGCCCAGGCCCGCGCTGATCGTCACCGGGACGCCGGCGGCGACCAGTTCCGCCTCCACCGAGAGTTCCGATCCGACGCCGTCGTCCGGGTACTCGACGCGGCTGCGCACGACCTGCGCCGGTCCCAGCACCCGTTGCAGCACGAAGATGAAGTGCGACAGCACCTCGCGCGAGAAGCCGCCCTCAGCGCGCTGGGCCAGCCAGGCCCCCGCGCCGGCCTGCCAGGGGCGCGGCCAGGCGGCGAAACGCAGGTCGATGCCGACGCTTTGCAGCGCGCCCATCGGGCGGCGCGACCCCGCGCCGAACGCCAGCTGCAGCTGCGCCAGGCCGGTCGACGAGGCCAGCGAATAGTTGACCGCCGCCCGCTGCCGCTCGCGCTCGATGCGCTCGATGCAGGCGCGCGCGGCCTCGAAGTCGGTGGTGAGGGCTTCTCGCACAGCACCGGCAGGCCGGCGTCGAAGGCCTGCTCCGTCAAGGCGATGTGCGGTCCCGGCGGTGTCGCGATGTAGAGGCCGTGCAGGCCCGGCTCGCGGATCAGCGCCTCGGCGCTGGTGGCCGCGCGCAGCAGCGGGTAGTGGGCCAGCGCCTGCGCCAGCACCTCGGGGTTCTGGTCCCAGACCCGGGTCACCCGCAGACGGGCATGCCCGGCCAGACGGGCCAGCATCCGCTGCCCCATCACGCCCAGTCCGACCACCCCAATGCTCAATACGCCTGGCACCACGTTCCCCGCCCGAAGTTCCGCAAAAGTCCCGCAGTGTAGGGGCCCCGCTACACTGCCGGTCATCGCGCGGGCCGCCCGGGCGACCCGCGCACGCTTCGCCCGCAAGCGGCGTTCCCGGTCGGCATGACCGCCGGTCCCCCGACTGCCGGGCGTTATCGTCGGCAGATTCCGTCCGCACGCTCGCACCGCACCCACGCATGAACCCCGAAGCCAGCCAACTGTGGCGCGCCCCGCGCTGGGCCCTCGCCATCCTGCTGGCCGCGCTGGCCACGGTGGGGCCGTTCTCGATCGACACCTACATCCCGGCGTTCGCGGGCATCGCGAAGGCGCTGGATGCCACGCCGATCGAGATGCAGCAGACGCTGTCGGGCTACCTGCTCGGCTTCGCGGTGATGAACCTCTTCCACGGCGCGTTGTCGGACAGCTTCGGCCGCCGGCCGGTCGTGCTGTGGGGCATGGCCGTCTTCGCGCTGTCCTCGATGGGTTGCGCGCTGGCCGGCAGCATCGGCCAGCTCGTGTTCTGGCGCACCGTCCAGGGCCTGTCGGCCGGGGCGGGCGTGGTCGTCTCGCGCGCCATCATCCGCGACATGTTCCCGCCGTCGGAGGCGCAGCGGGTGATGTCGCAGGTGACGATCTTCTTCGGCCTCGCGCCGGCGATCGCGCCGATGATCGGCGGCTTCCTCTACGTGCACGCCGACTGGCACGCGATCTTCTGGTTCCTGGTCTTCATCGGCGCGCTGCTGTTCGCGGTCACCTGGCGCCTGATGCCGGAGACCCTGCACCGCGACCACCGCCAGCCGTTCCACGTCGGGTCGCTGCTGCGGGGCTACCGGTCGCTCGTCGGCAGCCGCCGCTTCCTGCTGCTGGCGCTGGCCAGCGGCATCCCGTTCAACGGCATGTTCCTGTACGTGCTGGCCGCGCCGGTGTTCCTGGGTGAGCACCTGGGCCTGGCGCCGACGCAGTTCTTCATCTTCTTCCTGTTCAGCATCGGCGGGATCATGGGCGGCGCCTGGCTCAGCGGCCGGCTCGCCGGCAGGATCGCGCCGCGCAAGCAGATCCGGCGCGGCTTCCTGATCATGGGCGTCACGTCCATCGCCAACGTCGTCTGCAACCTGACGCTGCCGCACAGCGCGTTCTGGGCCTTCCCGCTGATCAGCAGTTTCGCGTTCGGCTGGGCGCTGATGGTGCCCGTGGTGACGCTGCTGGTGCTGGACCAGGCGCCCGAGCGCCGCGGCATGGCGTCCTCGCTGCAGGCCTGCATCGGCAGCGCGGCCAACGGCCTGGTCGCCGGCGTGCTGGTGCCGATGGTGATGCATTCGATGCTGGCGCTGGCGGTGACGTCCGCCGCCATGATGTGCATCGGCCTGGTCGCCTGGACCTGGGTCAAGCGCGAGGTGTCCGCGGCGCCGCCGCCGGTGTGACATCGGGGCATCGGAACATCGCGGCCGGCCTCAAGATGGCGGGCCAGGCTCCGAAATAGAAGGGTGATCCTTCTGTCCCGCGCTGCCCGGCGCTGTTGCGCGGACCTGTTCCCGGAGCCTTCCTTCATGTCTGACCGTCCAGGATCCGGCGCCTCGCTGCCGGCCGCCCTCTGCCTCAGCCTCTCCCTGCTGCTGCCCGCCACGCTGCGCGCGGCCGAGCCCGCGCCGGCGCCGAAGGGAGAGGCGTCCGGCGAACAACTGCGTGATCGACTGGCGGACCGCCTGAAAGAGGACGCGGCCGCGCTCAAGCTGAGCACCAAGCCCGCCGGCGTGGCCGCGGACGTCAAGACGAACAACCCGGTCGACCTGCGCGCCCGCCGTGCCGCCAAGCCCGCCGTGGCCGCCTCGGGCGCGAAGTCGTCGACGCCGTGGTCCTACACCGGCGACGGCGCGCCCGACAAATGGGGCCAGTTGCAGCCCGAGTTCCGCCAGTGCGCGATCGGGACCCGCCAGAGCCCGATCGACCTGCGCGACACGATCAAGGTCGACCAGGAGCGCATCCAGTTCGACTACAAGCCCAGCAGCTTCTCGGTGGTCGACAACGGCCACACGATCCAGGTGAACGTGGCGCCGGGCAACGGGCTGACGATCATGGGTCGGCGGTACGAGTTGCAGCAGTTCCATTTCCACCGCCCGAGCGAGGAACGCATCAACGGCCGCCAGTACGACATGGTCGCCCACCTGGTCCACAAGGATGCCGCGGGGAAGGAGGCCACCGTCGCGGTGCTGCTGGAGCGCGGCCAGGACCAGGCGCTGATCCAGACCGTCTGGAACCACCTGCCGCTCGAGCGCGGCGACACCTACACGGCGCCGGTCCCCATCGACCTCACGCAACTGCTGCCCAAGGACCAGGGCTACTTCTCGTACATGGGCTCGATGACAACGCCCCCCTGTACCGAAGGCGTGCTGTGGCTGGTCCTGCGTCAGCCGGTGCAGGTCTCGTCGCAGCAGATCTCGGTGTTCTCGCACCTGTATCCGATGAATGCGCGTCCGCTGCAGGCGCCGTCGGGCCGTCTGATCAAGGAATCGAACTGAGCCGCGGGACCCTGGGGTCCCGCTTCGGGCCGGCGTCGTGACCCCCGTCACGGCACCGGCCTTCTTCTTGGTGGAAACCCTTGGCTTGGGCCGAAACGCCGGGAGAATCCGGGCCGCCGCGATCGCGATCTGCGCGATTCTTGATTTGCATCAATGACTTGCGGCGAATCCTCATCCGCCTGCTCCGTCCTCGGAGGGGCTCTTCTCCCAGGACCCCGCCGTGTTGAAGACCATCAAGTCACGCCTGATCGCGATCAGCATCCTCATCGTGGTGGCTGCCGTCGCGCTCGCCACCTTCGCCAGCTATTGGGCCGTGCGTGATCACGCGCGCCGCCAGGTGCAGGCGCAACTGACCGATCTGGCCACCGCCAACGCCGCGGGCGTCGCCGCCTGGGTGAAGACGCAGAAGGACGTGGTCGCCGCGATGGCGCCGGCCGCGACGCTCGAGGACCCGCGCGCCGTGCTGACCCAGGCGTTGCAGTCGGGCCGGCTGGACCTGGCCTACGTCGGCGGCGCGGACAAGCGGATGATCTCCATCCCTGACCGCCAGCGTCCGGCGGAGTACGACCCCACCGGTCGCGGCTGGTACAAGCTGGCCTCCGGCACGGACCAGCCGGTGATCACCGCGCCCTACGTGGCGGCGTCGAGCAAGAAGCTGGTGGTGACCTTCGCCAGCGCGGTGCACGCGGGCGGCGAGATCAAGGCGGTGGTCGGCACCGACGTGGCGCTGGACGACATCGTCGCGACGATGAAGTCCATCAAGCCGACCGCGAGCGGCTTCGCGATGCTGCTGGACAAGCAGGGCACCGTGATCGCCCACCCGGACGCGGCATTGACGCTGAAGCCGGTGAAGGACCTGTCCGCCGCGATCGACGGCGCGCTGCTGACGACCGCGCACGGCGACGAGCCGACGCTGGCCGAGGTCGGCGCCCACCGCTTCTTCCTGAAGGCCGTGGACGTGCCCGGCACGGACTGGGTGCTGGTCGCCGCCGCCGAACGCAACGAGGCCCTGGCCGCGCTGTCCGACGTGCTGCGCAACGCGGGCCTGACGATGCTCGTGGTCACGGTCGTGGCGGCGCTGGTCGCGGCGGCCGCCGTGGGCGCGCTGCTGAAGGGCCTGGCCGGCATCAAGCGCGCGATGAACGACATCGGCGCCGGCGAGGGCGACCTCAGCCAGCGTCTGCAGGTGCGCGGCGAGGACGAGCTCGCCGACATCTCGCGCGGCTTCAACCAGTTCGTGCACAAGATCGAGCAGGTCATGCTGCAGGTCCGAGAGACCAGCCAGTCGATCGCGGTCGCTTCGCGCCAGATCGCCGCCGGCAATCATGACCTGAGCCAGCGCACCGAGGAGACCGCCAGCAACCTGCAGGAGACCGCCAGCTCGATGGAGCAACTCAACAGCACCGTGGCCAACAGCGCCGCGAGCGCCGACCAGGCGCGGCAACTGGCCGACACCGCCAGCCGCGTCGCACGCCAGGGCGGCGAGGCGATGGGGCAGGTGGTCTCGACGATGCAGGCGATCAGCACCAGCTCGCGCCAGATCGGCGACATCATCGGCACGATCGACGGCATCGCGTTCCAGACCAACATCCTGGCGCTGAACGCGGCGGTCGAGGCGGCGCGCGCGGGCGAGCAGGGCCGCGGCTTCGCGGTCGTGGCGAGCGAGGTGCGCGCATTGGCGCAGCGTTCGGCGGGCGCGGCCAAGGAGATCAAGACGCTGATCACGGCCAGCGTCGAGCGCGTCGACACCGGCGCGCGCCAGGTGTCCTCCGCCGGCGAGACGATGAACGAGGTCGTCGGCAGCGTGCAGCGCGTGGCGCAGATGATCGGCGAGATCAGCCACACCGCGCAGGAGCAGAGCCACGGCATCGGCCAGGTGAACGTGGCCGTCGCGCAGCTGGATCAGGTCACCCAGCAGAACGCGTCGCTGGTCGAGGAATCGGCCGCCGCCGCGGAGAGCCTCAAGGACCAGGCGCAAAAGCTGGCCGACGTCGTCGGCACCTTCCGCCTGAGCGGCTCGGCGTCGACGTCCCCGACGACGTTCTGATCCCCGCCCTTCTTGCCCCCTCTCCCGCTTGCGGGAGAGGGAAGGGGTGAGGGCCAGCGGCCGTCGCAGGACGGCGATGCCGGGCGTGTTGCTCAGCGCGCCGGATCGACCGCGTGGAAGCGCAGGAACATGTCGGTCGCCGAATCCGCCACCTGACGCTGTTGCGCCTTGTCCAGCGGCGGCTGCCCCATCGTGATCTGCGGCCAGAACGCGAAGCCCTTCACCAGCGCCTGCAGCTGCGCCGCGGCGAAGGCCGGATCGCCCGCCTTGAGCCGGCCGTCCGCCATCGCCACGCGGATCCACACGGTCAGCGCTTCCTCGCGGCCGCCGAGCCGGCACAACATCTCCCGCGCCCGCTGCGGCGCATGGATCGCCTCGGCGATCAGCACCCGCGCCAGGTCCAGGAACTGCGGGTCGTCGCTCATCGCGAGCTTCTGCTCGACCAGCGTCAGCAGCTGCTCGCGCAGCGGCAGGTCGGCGCGGTAGGTCAGCTTCAGCTTGGCTTCGGTCGCGACCCACAGACGCTCGAGGATCGCGTCGAACAGCGCGTCCTTGCCGCTGAAGTGGTTGTAGACGGTGCGCTTGGACACCTGCGCGCGGCCCGCGATGCGGTCCATGTTCGCGACCTCGAACCCGTGCTCGCGGAACTCGGCGATCGCCGCATCGACGATCGCCTGCCGCTTGCGGTCGGTCAGCCGCACCCGCTCGGCGTCGCCGATGGCGGCGAGTTCTTCGGGAGCGAGCGGCGCGGGCAGGGGGCGGACGGCGTCGGAAGTCATGGGATCAATCTTACACCGGGGAGTTTACTTTTCAGATTCCAGCGTCTAGACTGCTGAAAAACTACACTGTGTAGTGCAAGTTTTCAAATGAGCCCGCAACCTCCCCGACCCCCCGTCGTCCGTACTGCCCGCGCGCTGATGCCGCGCTCGCTCACTGCCCTGAGCGGCGTCGCCGCCGTCCTGATTGTTGGAGCCCTTGCCATGACCGCTTCCCGCGTGATGTCCTCGCCCGCCGTGGTGCCCTCGAACGGGGTCTCCGCCCCTGCGCCGGAGGGCACCCAGCCCGCCCTCGAGCAGTCGCCCCAATGGGCGAAAGGCCAGTTCCACAACCCGGCCGTGGAGCCCGAGCAGGGCTTCTGGAAGACGATGGGCATCATGTGGGACTTCATGTTCCACAAGCCCGCCGGCACCGCGCCGGACGCGCCCATCGAGGTGCAGGCGCTGACCAAGGCCCAGCTGCTGGCCGCGCCCGACCGGACGCTGTTCCGCCTCGGCCACTCGACGGTGCTGCTGAAGCTGCGCGGCCGCTTCTGGCTGACGGATCCGGTGTTCTCGGAACGTGCGTCGCCGTTCTCGTTCATGGGCCCGAAGCGCTTCCACGCGCCGCCGATCGCGCTCGACGAGCTGCCGGAGATCGAGGCCGTGATCCTGTCGCACGACCACTACGACCACCTCGACCACGACACCGTGCTGGCGCTGGCGCCCAAGGTGCGCCACTTCGTGACGCCGCTGGGCGTCGGGCAGCGCCTGATCGACTGGGGCGTCCCGGCGGCCAAGGTCCAGCAGTTCGACTGGTGGCAGGGCACCTCGATCGCCGGCGTGCAACTGACGGCGACGCCGGCGCAGCATTTCTCCGGCCGCAGCCTGAGCGACCGCAACTCGACGCTGTGGGCCTCGTGGGTGCTGATCGACGACGACCTGCGCGTGTTCTTCAGCGGCGACACCGGCTACTTCGACGGCTTCAAGGCGATCGGCGAGCGCTTCGGTCCCTTCGACCTGACGCTGATGGAGACCGGCGCCTACGACCCGCGCTGGCCCTATGTCCACATGCAGCCCGAGCAGACGATGCAGGCGCACGTCGACCTGAAGGGCAAGCGCCTGCTGCCGATCCACAACGGCACCTTCGACCTGGCGATGCACCGCTGGCAGGACCCGTTCGAACGCATCAGTGCGCTGGCTCGCCTGCGCAACGTGGAACTGGTGACGCCGGTGATCGGTTCACCGCTGGCGATCGAGCAGCCGGGGCCGACGCCGCAGTGGTGGCAGGGGGCTGCTGCTGCCTCGCCCGTCACGGCGGGTCCGGATCGGGCGCCGTCGGCTTCTGCGGCGACACCCTGAGCGGCCTCCCCTCGACCGTTCCCCCAAAAGCCCGGCTCCGCCGGGCTTTTTGCATTGCTCCCACTTTGCGGACGCTTCCGGGCGGCTCGGGGCTCTCCGAGGCGGAATGACGGGGGATGACCGGGGGAATGACGGGGTGGTCGGCCCGCGCATGGGGCAAAGCCGCCGGTACCGCTGTCCTGGTTTCAGGGGGTACAAGCCACGGCTTGAGTTGATCCATCACTTGCACAGCAGTTCTTAAGTCCTTCATTCTTAACGACTTTTATTTCATGAGCTGGCTTGAAAATGGGAGCTAAGTAATTGATTTGATTGGGAAAAACGCCAAATTTCCTTGACCGGGATACATCTCGCCATTAAAGTGGGAGAAAGTGCAATTCGGTGGGGCAAAGTGGCGAATGTCGTGTTTCAGGGGGCGAGTGCCTTGGCGTTGGACGCCAAGGGGCGCTTGACCGTCCCTGCACGGCACCGCGAGGTCCTGCAGGCCCTGTGTGGCGGCCAGCTCACGCTGACCAAGCACCCCGAAGGCTGCCTGATGCTCTTCCCCCGTCCCGCCTGGGAACAGTTCCGCGACAAGGTCGCCGCGCTGCCCATGTCGGCCGCCGGCTGGAAGCGCGTGTTCCTCGGCAATGCCCAGGACGTCGAGATCGACTCCGCCGCCCGGGTGCTGATCGCGCCCGAGCTGCGCACCGCCGCCGGCCTGCAGAAGGACACGATGCTGCTCGGCATGGGCAGCCACTTCGAACTGTGGGACGCGCAGGCCTACGCCGCCCATGAGGCCGCCGTCATGCAGTCCGAGATGCCGGCCGTGCTCCAGGACTTCAGCTTCTGACCGACATGAGCGAGCAGTCCCCTTCCTCCGCCGCCCCCGCCTTCACGCACACGACCGTGCTGCTGCACGAGACGGTCGACGGCGCGTTCACGACCCCTGACGGCATCTACGTCGACGGCACCTTCGGGCGTGGCGGCCACTCGCGCCTGCTGCTGTCGCGGCTGGGGGAGAAGGGGCGGTTGATCGGCATCGACCGCGACCCGGAGGCGGTCGCGGCCGCGACGTCCGGACCAACGCGGGTCGACGACCCGCGTTTCCACATCTGCCACAGCGCGTTCGCCGACATGGCCGCGCAGCTCGACGCGCTGGGCGTCGACCAGGTCGACGGCATCCTGCTGGACCTGGGCGTCTCCAGCCCGCAGATCGACAACCCGGAGCGCGGCTTCAGCTTCCGCTTCGACGGCCCCCTCGACATGCGCATGGACACGACGCGGGGCGAAAGCGCCGCGGACTTCATCGCCCGCGCGGAGGTGGACCAACTTGCACAGGTGATCCGCGACTATGGTGAAGAACGGTTTGCTCTCCCGATTGCAAAGGCGCTTGTGGCTCGCCGGGAAGGCGGGCGCCCTGTCCGGACAACCGCCGAGCTTTCCCAAGTCGTGGCTGGTGCAGTCAAAACCCGCGAACCGGGCAAGGACCCTTCGACGCGCACATTTCAGGCTCTACGGATATTCGTCAACGCCGAGCTTGAGGAGCTGCAGCAGGGGCTGAAGGCCGCGCTGTCCAAGCTCAAGCCGGGCGGCCGGCTGGCGGTCATCAGCTTCCATTCGCTGGAGGACCGCATCGTCAAGAACTTCATCGCCGAGCACAGCAAGGAAGTGTTCGACCGCCGCGCGCCCTTCGCCGAGCCCAAGCCGCAGCCGCTGCGCGCCATCGCACGCATCAAGCCGAGCGAGGCCGAGGTCGCGGCCAACCCGCGCTCGCGCTCGTCGATCCTGCGCGTGGCCGAGCGCACCGACGCCCCGCTGCCGCCGCCGGTGCCGGAAGACACCGGCAAGCGCAAGAAGGGCGGTCGCCGATGATCGGACGCCTGAACCTGCTGCTGATCGTCGCGGTGCTCGTCTCCGGCGTCTACATGGTGCGCAGCGCCTACGACTCGCGCCGGCTGTTCACCGAACTCGACCGCGCGCAGACCGAGGGCCGCCGGCTCGAGGCCGACTACCAGAAGCTGATGGCCGACCGCCAGGCGCAGGCGACCAACCTGCGTG
This sequence comes from Roseateles chitinivorans, assembly GCF_050632145.1. Lineage (GTDB taxonomy): Bacteria > Pseudomonadota > Gammaproteobacteria > Burkholderiales > Burkholderiaceae_C > Roseateles > Roseateles chitinivorans_B. The sequence goes on along the minus strand of NZ_CP192577.1, from coordinate 238,091 downwards.
TCGAGCAGGTCGCGCGCGAGCGCCTGAAGATGCGCCCGATCTCGCCGGCGATCACCTTCAATCCCGAGGCGCCGGCGATCGAGGCCAGCGGCGTGCGCGGACGTCCGCAAGCCGCGGCGCAGGCGGGAACCCCAGGAGCGGCCCGATGATCGGCAAGCTCCGCAAGAAGCTGGGGAACAGCGCCCGCAACGCCTCGCGAAACGTTTCCAGAAGTGCCGCCAGAAACGGCTCGACGCGCGGCGTCAGCTATTCGAGCAGCCCGCTGCTGGCGTCGAAGACGCCGCCGTGGCGCTCGCGTTTCCTGGTCGCGCTGGTGGGCCTCGCGTTCACCGGCCTGCTGGCGCGCGCGGCCTACATCCAGCTGATCGGCGAGGACTTCTTCCAGCGCCAGGGCGAGGCCCGCTACGCCCACAAGATGGAGTTGCCCGCCAGCCGCGGCAAGATCAGCGACCGCAGCGGCCAGGTGCTGGCCGCCAGCGTGGCCGTGCCGTCGATCTGGGCGTTCCCGAAGGAAGTCGACACCGATCCCGACAAGCGCCGCCAGTTGGCGAAGCTGCTCGACATGTCGCGCTCGGAACTCGACAAGCGCCTCGACCCGGCCAACCGCTTCGTCTTCCTGCGCCGCCAGGCGGACGACGAGACCGCCCGCAAGATCAAGGAACTCGGCCTGAAGGGCGTGTTCCAGGACCGCGAGTACAAGCGCCAGTACCCCGAGGGCGAGGCCGCCGCGCACATCGTCGGCTTCACCAACATCGAGGAGCAGGGCCAGGAGGGCATCGAGCTCGCGTTCCAGAAGGACCTGCAGGGCCGTGACGGCTCGCGCTCGGTCGTGCGCGACCGGCTGGGTCGCGTCGTCGAGGACATCGGCGAGCGCGTGCCCGAGACCAACGGCAAGGACATCGAGCTGTCCATCGACGCGAAGGTGCAGTTCTTCGCCTACCAGCGCGTGCGCGACGCGGTGGCCGAGAACAACGCCAAGGCGGGCTCGGTGGTGGTGCTGGACGCGCACACCGGCGAGATCCTCGCGCTGGCGAACTTCCCGAGCTACGACCCCGGCCACCGGCAGAACCTGTCCGGCGAGCAGCTGCGCAACCGCGCGCTGACCGACGTCTTCGAGCCCGGCTCGACGATGAAGCCGTTCACCACCGCGCTGGCGCTGGAGACGGGCCGCGTGCGGCCCGACACGCTGCTGAGCACCGGGCCGCGCAGCGTGGTCATCTCCGGCTGGTCGCCGACCGACGCGCACCCGCACGGGGACCTGACCGTGACGCAGGTGATCCAGAAGTCCAGCAACATCGGCGCCGCGCGGATGGCGCTGATGATGCAGCCGCGCGAGATGCACGAGATGTTCACCGCGATCGGCCTGGGCCAGCGGCCGCAGATCGACTTCCCCGGCGCGGTGACCGGCAAGCTGCGCCCGTGGAAGAGCTGGCGCCCGATCGAGCAGGCGACGATGAGCTACGGCTACGGCCTGTCCGCGTCGCTGCTGCAGCTGGCGCGTGCGTACACGGTCTTCGCGCGCGACGGCGACATCATCCCGATCACGATGACCAAGCACCCGGCCGACCAGCCGGTGAACGGCATCAAGGTCTTCAGCCCCAAGGTCGCCGCGGACATCCGCGGGATGCTGCAGATGGCGGCCGGCCCGGGCGGCACCGCGCCGCAGGCGATGGTTCCCGGCTACAGCGTCGGCGGCAAGTCCGGCACGGCGCACAAGCAGGAAGGCAAGGGCTACGCGAGCCACAAATACCGTTCGTGGTTCGTGGGCATCGCACCGATCTCCAGGCCGCGCATCATCGTGGCGGTGATGGTCGACGAGCCGAAGAACGGCCAGTACTTCGGCGGTGCCGTGGCGGGGCCGGTCTTCAGCCAGGTCGTGGCGCAGACGCTCAGATTGCTGGGCGAGGCGCCGGACCTCGACGTGAAGCCGCAGATCGTGGCGCAGCAACGGCTGCAGGCCGTCGACGAGAGTTTCTGAGCGGGCACGAACCATGTTGATGCATCTGAAATCCCCCGAAGCCGCCGCCCGCTGGCTGCAGGAATGGACCCCGAGCGGCCAGCTGCGCACGGACAGCCGTGCGGTGGGCGCGGGCGACGCATTCATTGCGTGGCCGGGTTATGCCAAGGACGCGCGGCAGTTCGTCGCGGGCGCGCTGGCGGCCGGCGCGGCGACCGCGCTGGTCGAACACGCCGGTGCGGCCGAGTACGGCTTCACCGACGCGCGCATCGCGTCGCTGCCCGATCTGAAGCTGAACTGCGGCCGCATCGCGTCGGCGTTCTATGGTGAGCCGAGCAAGCGCTTGAACGTGCTCGCCGTCACCGGCACGAACGGCAAGACCTCGAGCGCCTGGTGGATCGCGCAGGCGCTGACGCTGCTCGGATCGCGCTGCGGCGTGATCGGTACCTTGGGTGTCGGTCAGCCGCCGGTGCCGGGCGCGACGACGAACGCGACGATCGAAGCCACCGGCCTGACGACGCCGGACCCGGTCCGTCTGCAGGAAGCCTTCAAGCGCATGGCCGACGACGGCTATGGCGCGTGCGCGATCGAAGCCTCCTCGATCGGCATCGAGGAGCACCGGCTGAGCGGCACCACGATCCAGGTCGCGCTGTTCACCAACTTCACGCAGGACCACCTGGATTACCACGGTGGCATGGATGCCTACTGGGTGGCCAAGCGCAAGCTGTTCGACTGGGACGGCCTGAAGGCCGCGGTGCTGAACCTCGACGATCCGAAGGGCGTCGCGCTCGCCGCCGAGCTGGGCGCCGCCGGCAAGCTCGACGTGTGGACCTACGGCCTCGACCGTGCCGATGCGCGCCTGAGCGCCGTCGACCTGCGTCACGACGCGAGCGGTCTGGCGTTCACGCTGCGCGAGGGCGCCGCGTCGGTGCCGGTGCAGACCGGCCTGATCGGCGACTACAACGTGTCCAACCTGCTCGGCGTGATCGCCGGCCTGCGGGCGCTGGGCCATGGACTCGAAGACATCGCGCGCGTGGCCGCGCTGGTCACGCCGGTGCCGGGCCGCATGCAGCGCGTCGGCAGCGGCCGTGAACTGCCGCAGCTGGTGGTCGATTACGCCCACACGCCCGATGCGCTGGACAAGGCGCTGAGCGCACTGCGGCCGCTGGCCGCCGCTCGCGGTGGCGAGCTGCGCGTCGTGTTCGGCTGCGGCGGCGACCGCGATCCGGGCAAGCGTCCGTTGATGGGCGCGATCGCCGCGCGGCTGGCCGCGCACCTCGTGCTGACCAGCGACAACCCGCGCACCGAGGACCCGCTGAAGATCCTCGCCGACATCGAGGCCGGCCTGCCGGCCGGTGTCGCGCGTGAGGTGATCGCGGATCGCGCCGAGGCGATCTCGCATGCCGTGGATCAGGCGGGCGCCCGCGATGTCGTGCTGGTCGCCGGCAAGGGGCACGAGGATTACCAGGAGATCCATGGCGAGCGCCGGGCGTTCTCCGACGTGCAGGCGGCTCGCGCCGCGTTGATCGAAAGGGCGGGGCTGTGAGCGACGCCACCCCGATCAACGCCGGCTCCGCAGCTTCGGGCATGCCGAGTGCGCCGATGATGACGCTCGCCCGCGCATTCGAGCTGCTGTCGCCGCTGCTGCCGGCCGCGACGCTGGTGGGCGAGCCGTCCACGCCGCTGCTGCGCGTGCACACCGACACGCGCTCGCTGCGTGCGGGCGACCTGTTCGTCGCGCTGCGTGGCGAGCGTTTCGACGCGAACGACTTCCTCGCGCAGGCGAAGGCCTCCGGCGCCGCCGCAGCCATCGCCGAGCGCGGCCTGGCCGAGGCCGGTCTTCCGGGCCTGCAGGTGCCTGACGCAAAAGCCGCGTTGGGCCTGCTGTCCCAAGCCTGGCGCGAGCAGCATCACCTGCCGGTGATCGCCGTCACCGGCAGCAACGGCAAGACGACGGTGACGCAGATGATCGCGTCCATCCTGCGCGCCTGGCTGGGCGACGCGGCGATGCTCGCGACCGAAGGCAACTTCAACAACGAGATCGGCGTGCCGCTGACGCTGCTGCGCCTGCGCCAGAACGAGGCCGCGTGGCATCGGGCGGCGGTGGTCGAGCTCGGCATGAACCACCCCGGCGAGATCGCGCCGCTGGCCGCGATGACGCAGCCGACGGTGGCGCTGGTGAACAACGCGCAGCGCGAGCACCAGGAGTTCATGCACACCGTCGAGGCGGTGGCGCGCGAGAACGGCGCTGTGATCGGCGCGCTCGGCACGGCCGGTGTCGCGGTGTTCCCTGCTGAAGATCCGTGCGCGCCGGTGTGGCAGTCGCAGTCCGTGGGCCGCGCGACGCTGACCTTCGCACTGCAAGGGCAGGCCGACGTCATGGGCCGCGCGCAATGGGTCGCGCCGACCGACGCGACCGCCGCCACCGGCAGCGCCGGACATTGGGCGATCGAGATCCTCACGCCTGCGGGCACGGTCCCGGTCGCGCTGGCGATGGCCGGCCAGCACAACGTCCGCAACGCGCTGGCCGCCGCGGCCTGCACGCTGGCCGCGGGCGCGCCGCTCGCGGCGATCCGCGACGGACTGCAATCGTTCAAGGCCGTGAAGGGCCGCTCCGCGCTGCAGACGGCGGTGTGGCAGGGCCGTCGCATCACGCTGATCGACGACAGCTACAACGCCAACCCCGACAGCGTCCGCGCCGCCATCGACGTGCTGGCCAAGCTGCCGGGCGCGTCGTGGCTGATCCTCGGCGACATGGGCGAGGTCGGCGAGCAGGGCCCCGCCTTCCACCAGGAAGTCGGCGCGCATGCCGCCGACCAGGGCCTGGCCTCGCTGTGGACCGCCGGCGCCGCCGCGCGCGACGCCGCGACCGCCTACGGCGCGGGCGCCCGCTCGTTCGACACCGTCGCCGAACTGATCGTCGCGCTGAAGGACGCGCCGCAAGTGCAGAACATCCTCGTCAAGGGTTCGCGCTTCATGAAGATGGAACAGATCGTGGCCGCCTTGCAGTCCGGCGGCCCAGGAGACCCCCATGCTGCTTAGTCTGGCCCAGTGGCTGCAGGCCAATTACTCTGAACTCGGGTTCCTCCGCGTCTTCAACTACATCACCTTCCGCGCGGTGATGGCGGCGCTGACGGCGCTGCTGATCGGCCTGGCCTTCGGCCCGTGGGTGATCCGCCGCCTGACCGAACTCAAGATCGGCCAGCCGATCCGCGAGTACGGCGTGCAGCAGCATCTGGCCAAGAGCGGCACGCCGACCATGGGCGGCGTGCTGGTGCTGATCGGCATCGGCGTGTCCACGCTGCTGTGGTTCGACTGGTCCAACCGCTTCGTCTGGGTGGTGATGCTGGTGACCATGGGCTTCGGCCTGATCGGCTGGGTCGACGACTACCGCAAGGTGGTCAACAAGGACCCCGAGGGCATGCGCAGCCGCGAGAAGTTCCTGTGGCAGTCGATCATCGGCCTGATCGCCGCGATCTACCTGGCCTTCAGCGTGTCGGAGACCAGCTTCCTCGGCGTCGTGCAGCTGTTCTTCCGCTGGGTCACGAGCGGCTTCTCGACCGAGCTGCCGCCCAAGGCCGACCTGATGCTGCCGTTCTTCAAGTCGATCAGCTATCCGCTGGGCGTGTTCGGCTTCATCGGCCTGTCCTACCTGGTCATCGTCGGCACCAGCAACGCGGTGAACTTCACCGACGGGCTGGACGGCCTGGCGATCATGCCGGTGGTGATGGTGGGCTCGGCGCTGGGCGTCTTCGCCTACGTAACGGGCTCGTCGGTGTACAGCCGCTACCTGCTGTTCCCCTACATCCCCGGCGCCGGCGAGCTGCTGATCTTCTGCGCCGCGCTCGCGGGCGCGGGGCTGGCCTTCCTGTGGTTCAACGCGCATCCGGCGCAGGTGTTCATGGGCGACGTGGGCGCGCTGGCGCTGGGCGGCGGCCTGGGCACCCTGGCCGTCATCACGCGCCAGGAGATCGTGCTCGGCATCATGGGCGGCGTCTTCGTCGCCGAGGTGCTGTCGGTGATGCTCCAGGTGACCTGGTTCAAGTACACGAAGAAGAAGTACGGCGAGGGCCGGCGCATCTTCAAGATGGCGCCGCTGCACCACCACTTCGAGAAGTCGGGCTGGAAGGAGACGCAGGTCGTCATCCGGTTCTGGATCATCACCATGCTGCTGTGCCTGGTCGGCCTGGCCAGCCTGAAGCTGCGCTGAGCGGGAACGGAACGACGATGTCCTCCCTCCACTTCCCGGCGCTCTTCCAGGACCGGCACGCGTTCGTGCTGGGCCTGGGCGACTCCGGGCTCGCGATGGCGGCCTGGGCGGCGCGCCTGGGCGCGCGCGTCACCGTCTGGGACAGCCGCGAGCAGCCGCCGCAACTGGCCGCGCTGCGCGAGCGTCTGCCGGAGGCCGCGTTCGAGCACGGCGAGTTCTCGCCGGCACTGCTGGCCACGATCGACCACAGCTGGGTGCTGCTGAAGAGCCCCGGCCTGTCGCCGCTGGACGCGCGATTGAAGCCGCTGTTCGAGCGGGCGGAAGAGATCGGCCTGCGCGTGCGCGGCGAGCTGGAACTGTTCGCGCAGGCGCTGGCGGAGCTGAAGACGCTCTACCGCTACGAGCCCGGCGTGCTCGCGATCACCGGCACCAACGGCAAGACGACGACCACCAGCATGACCGCGCTGCTGGTCGAGCGCGCCGGCCGTCGCGTCGCGATGGCGGGCAACATCGGCCCGACGCTGCTGGGGACCTTGAGCGACGCGCTCGACAAGGAGCCGATGCCGCAGCCCAAGGAGGACGAGGTCGCCGCCGACATCGCTGCCGAGGCCGATGCAGCCGAGGCTGCGGATGAAGCCGTCGTCGACCTGGCCGTGGCGTCCGTGGTGTCGACGGAGCCCGGCGAGACCGTGGTCATCGAAGACGTCGGCGACGTGCCCGAAGTGCCGAACGCCGATGTGTTGCTGGAGTCGTTCGATACGAACGAGATCGAGCCGGTCGAACCTGTGGAACCGGTTGAGCCGGTCGCGGAGTCCGCTGCCGCGCAAGCGCCGGTCGACGACCGCACCGCACTGGAAACCGTCGCCGAGCTGCTCGACGAACAGCCGCTGCCGATCAAGCCGCCGCCGCCCAAGCCGGCCGAGTTCGAGGTGCTGCCGCAGGTCTGGGTGCTGGAGCTGTCGAGCTTCCAGCTGGACGGCGTGAAGGGCTTCGAGCCGAGCGCCGGCGCGGTGCTGAACATCACGCAGGACCACCTGGACTGGCACGGCGACATGCCGGCCTACGCGCGCGCCAAGGGCCGCGTCTTCGGCGAGCACGGCGTGCTGGTCATCAACCGCGACGACCCCGAGGTCGAAGCGCTGATCCCCGCGCCGATCACGGTGAAGCAGGGCCGCGGCCGCCCGGCGAAAGTCGTGGAACGCAACGTCGTCCGCTTCGGCCTGGATGCACCGCGCCGTCCGGGCGACTTCGGCCTGCTGGTCGAGAACGGCATGGCCTGGCTGGTGCGCGCCCGCGAGCAGGAAGAAGAACTCAAGGGCCTGAAGCGCCGCAAGGACGATGAGGAAGAACTCATCATCCAGCGCCTGATGCCCGCCGACGCGCTGCGCGTGCGCGGCCGCCACAACGCAGCGAATGCGCTGGCGGCGCTGGCGCTGGCCACGTCCATCGACTGCCCGCTGGCGCCGATGCTGCACGGCCTGCGCGAGTACCACGGCGAACCGCACCGCGTCGAGTTCGTCACCTCGATCAAGGGCGTCGACTTCTACGACGACTCCAAGGGCACCAACGTCGGCGCGACCGTCGCCGCCGTGATGGGGCTGGGCGCCGACCGCGCGCCGGCCAAGCTGGTGATGATCCTGGGCGGCGACGGCAAGGGGCAGGACTTCTCCCCGCTGGCGACGCCGATCGCGCTGCATGCCCGCGCCGTGGCGCTGATCGGCCGCGACGCGCCGCAGATCGAGGCCGCGCTGCAGGACTGCGGCGTGGTGATGCATCGCCACGACTCGCTGGAAGCCGCGACGCACTGGTCGCTCGCGCAGGCGCAAGCCGGCGACAGCGTGCTGCTGAGCCCGGCCTGCGCCAGCCTGGACATGTTCCGCAACTACGCCCATCGCGCCGAGGTGTTCATCGCCACGGTGCGCGAGATGGCCGAAGACGAGGGCCTCATCGGATGAGCGCCGCGTCCTTCTTCGAGACCGTCAGCGAACGCGTGCGCGCGCTGGCCTCGCGCCGTCCGGCCGCCGCGGGCGCGGGCGGCGTCGACGTGCCGGTGCGCGACTGGGTGTCGACCTCGGCCGGCCAGCCCACGCGTCTGCTCGGCTTCGACCTGACGCTGATCTGGGTGGTACTGGCGCTGCTGGCGCTGGGCCTGCTGATGGTCTATTCGGCGTCGATCGCGCTGCCGGACAACCCCAAGTTCGCGAAGTACCAGCCGATGCACTTCTTCGTGCGTCAGAGCCTGTTCATCGTGATCGGCCTGCTGGCCGGCTGGATCACCGTGATGGTCCCGGTGAGCTTCTGGGAACGTCACGCGCCCAAGCTCTTCGTCGTCGCGCTGGCGCTGCTGATGATCGTGCTGATCCCGCACGTCGGCAAGGGCGTCAACGGCGCGCGCCGCTGGCTGCCGCTGGGCGTCATGAACTTCCAGCCGTCCGAGCTGGCCAAGCTGGCCATCGCGATGTACGCGGCCAACTACATGGTCCGCAAGATGGAGGTGAAGGAGAACTTCGTCCGCGCCGTCTGGCCGATGGCCGCCGCGCTGGCCTTCACCGGCATGCTGCTGCTGGCCGAGCCGGACATGGGCGCCTTCATGGTCATCGCGGCCATCGCGATGGGCATCCTGTTCCTGGGCGGCGTCAACGGCCGCATGTTCTTCCTCAGCGTCGCGGTGCTGATCGGCGCCTTCGTGCTGATGATCACCTTCAGCGACTTCCGCCGCGAACGGATCTTCGCCTACCTGAACCCGTGGGACGAGAAGTACGCGCAGGGCAAGGCCTACCAGCTGACGCACTCGCTGATCGCCTTCGGACGCGGCGAGTTCTTCGGCCAGGGCCTGGGCTCCAGCCTGGAGAAGCTGCATTACCTGCCCGAGGCCCACACCGACTTCCTGCTCGCCGTCATCGGCGAGGAACTCGGCTTCATCGGCGTGGCCATCGTGATCTTCGCGTTCTTCTGGCTGTCGCGCCGGCTGTTCCACATCGGCCGCCAGGCCGTGGCGCTGGACCGCGTCTTCGCCGGTCTCTACGCGCAGGGCATCGGCATCTGGATGGGCGGCCAGGCCTTCATCAACATGGGCGTCAATCTCGGCGCGCTGCCGACCAAGGGCCTGACGCTGCCGCTGATGAGCTACGGCGGTTCCGCCACCGTTTTGAATTGCATTGCCTTGGCCATCTGCTTGCGTATCGACATCGAGAACAGACAACTGATGCGAGGGGGCCGCGCATGAGCACGCGTCACCTCGTCGTCATGGCCGCCGGAACCGGCGGCCACGTGATTCCCGGACTGGCAGTGGCCGCCGAGATGCAGCGCCGCGGCTGGACCGTGTCCTGGCTCGGCACCGAAGCCGGCATGGAGAACAAGCTCGTGCCGCCGTCCGGCCTGCCGATGGACCGCCTGTCCTTCGCCGGTCTGCGCGGCAAGGGCCTGAAGCATTCGCTGCTGGGCGTCGTGCGCATGTTCAAGGCGCTCGGTCAGAGTGCGCATGTCTTCAGCGCGCGCAAGGCTGACGCGGTGCTCGGCATGGGCGGCTACGTCTGCTTCCCCGGCGGCCTGATGGCCTGGGTGATGCGCCGGCCGCTGATGCTGGTGAATGCCGACGCGGCGCTGCTGCTGTCCAACAAGGCGCTCGCGCCGGTCGCGAAGAAGATCGCCTTCGGCTTCGACGGCCTCGCCGCCGCGCAGCAGAAGAAGAGCGTCGTCACCGGCAATCCGGTCCGCGTCGAGATCGAGGACCTGCCCGCGCCCGAGCTGCGCTTCGCCGATCGCACCGGTCCGCTGAAGGTGCTGGTGGTCGGCGGCTCGCTGGGCGCGCGCGCGATCAACGACGTGCTGCCGCAGACACTCGCGCTGTGGGACGAGCACCAACGTCCGCTGGTCACGCACCAGACGGGCGAGGCGAACTTCCCGCTCGTGCAGGCCGCTTACGCGAAGCTCGGCGTGCAGGCGGAGGTCGTGCCCTTCATCAACGACATGGCGCAGCGCCTGGCCGAGGCCGACGTGGTGATCTGCCGCGCCGGCGCGGTGACGGTGTCCGAACTGTGCGCCGCCGGCGTCGCCAGCATCCTGGTGCCGCTGGTCGTCAGCACGACCTCGCACCAGCGCGACAACGCGCAGTACATGGCGCAGCACAACGCGGGCACGCACCTGCCGCAGGGCGAGCTCAGCGCGCAGGCGCTGTTCGACCTGCTGCAGCAGCCGCGCGAGCACTGGCTGGCGATGGCGTCCAAGGCGCGCTCGCTGGCACGTCCGCGCGCAGCAGGCCGCGTGGCCGATGAACTCGAAGCGCTCGTCAACGAGCGCGACGCCAAGTCGGGCAACGGGGCGCGCGCATGAAACACGCCCTCCAACGCATCCACTTCACCGGCATCGGCGGCGCCGGCATGAGCGGTATCGCCGAACTGCTGGTGGCGCAAGGCTATCGCGTCAGCGGCTCCGACCAGGGCGAGAGCGACACCACGCGCCGCCTGCGCACGCTCGGCGTCGACGTGATGATCGGACATGCCGCCGAGCACGTCGGTGCCGCGCAGGTGCTGGTCAAGTCCAGCGCGATCAAGGCCGACAACCCCGAGCTGATGGCTGCCCACCAGCTCGGCATCCCCGTGCTGCTGCGCGCGCAGATGCTGGCCGAGCTGATGCGCCCGCGTCTGGGCATCGCCGTCGCCGGCACGCACGGCAAGACGACGACGACCTCGCTGCTGACGACGGTGATGCAGCAGGCGGGCCTCGATCCGAGCTACGCGATCGGCGGACAGCTGCTGGCCGCGGGCGCCAACGCGGCGCTGGGCGGCGGGCTGCACATGGTCGTCGAGGCGGACGAGTCCGACGCCTCCTTCCTGCACCTGCTGCCGCAGCTGGCGATCGTCACCAACATCGACGCCGACCACATGGACACCTACGGGCATGACATGGCCCGTCTGCGTCAGGCCTTCGTCGACTTCCTGCACCGGATGCCCTTCTGGGGCGCGGCCGTGCTGTGCGGCGACGACGAAGGCGTGCGCAGCATCGTGCCGATGCTGTCGCGGCCGGTGATCCTGTACGGGATGGAAGCCGGCAATGCCGTGCGCGCGACCGACGTCGCCGCAGAGGCCGGCGGCGGCATGCGCTTCGTCGCGCTGCGCCGCGATCGTCAGGGTCGCGAGCTGCCGCCGCTGGAGGTGCTGCTGCGCCTGAACGGCCAGCACAACGTGCTGAACGCGCTGTCGGTGATCGCGATGGCGATGGAGCTGGGCGTCGACGACGCCGCGCTGCTGCAGGGCCTGGCGAACTTCGGCGGCGTGGGCCGCCGCTTCCAGTCCTACGGCGAGCTGCCGGTGATGGCGGCGGGCGAGGGCGCCGACAGCACTTCTGGCGTCGCGGCCTCCGGCGGTGCCGCGGGTGCCGGCACCGTGCTGCTCATCGACGACTACGGTCACCACCCGGTCGAGATGCAGGCCGTGCTGAAGGCCGCGCGCGGCGCCTATCCGGGCCGCCGTCTGGTGCTGGCCTTCCAGCCGCACCGCTACACGCGCACCCGCGACTGCTTCGAGGCATTCGCCGACGTCCTGGCGCAGGCCGACGGTGTGCTGCTGACCGAGATCTATGCCGCCAGCGAGTCCCCGCTGCCCGGCATCAGCGGCGAAAGCCTGGCGCGCGCGGTGACCGACCGCGGCACCGCGGCGGGCTTCGTCGGCGACTGGCAGGGACTGCCGCAGGCGATCGCCCACCAGGCGCGCGCCGGCGATGTGGTGATCGTGATGGGGGCCGGCTCGATCGCCGCCGTCCCCGCGCGCACCGTTGAACTCATGACGAAGGGAGGCCGCGCATGACCACGGACCTCAACAATGCTTCCGCGTCTCCGACGCCGCCCGCACCCTCGGCGCCGTCCGCGCTGTATCAACACCTCGGCATCGACGGCATCGACGCGAAGTCGCTCGGCAAGGTCGCCGTGCTCTTCGGCGGCGACTCCGCCGAGCGCGAGGTCTCGCTGATGTCGGGCAGCGGCGTGCTGGCCGCGCTGCAGTCGGAAGGCGTGGACGCGCATGCCTTCGACCCGGGTCAGCGCAACCTGCTCGAACTGAAGGCCGAAGGCTTCCAGCGCGCCTTCATCGCGCTGCACGGCCGCCACGGCGAGGACGGCACCGTGCAGGGCGCGCTCGAACTGATGGGCATCCCGTACACCGGTTCCGGCGTGATGGCCTCCGCCATCGCGATGGACAAGATCACCACCAAGCGTGTCTGGCTGGCCGACCAGCTGTCGACGCCGCGCTGGGTCAGCCTCAAGCGCGGCGAGCTGCAGCGCGAGCGCGTGCGCGCCGTGCCGGATGAACTCGGTCTGCCGATCTTCGTCAAGCCGCCGCACGAGGGCTCCTCCATCGGGGCGAGCAAGGTGATGGGCTACTCCGACATGCAGGAAGCCGTCGAACTCGCCGCGAAGTACGACGCCGAAGTGCTGTGCGAGGAATTCGTCGACGGCGCCGAGCTGACCTGCCCGGTGCTGGGCGAGGGCGCCGAGGCGATCGCGCTGCCGGTCATCGAGATCCGCGCCGAAGGCGGCAACTACGACTACCAGAACAAGTACTTCACCGACACCACCCAGTATCTGGTCGGCCAGTTGCCGGCCGACGAGCAGGCCCGCGTGCAGGACCTGGTCCTCGCCGCCTACCGGTCGCTCGGCGCGCGCGGCTGGGGCCGCGTCGACGTGATGCGCCGCAAGTCGGACGGCCAACTGTTCCTCCTCGAGATCAACACCTCGCCGGGCATGACCTCCCATTCGCTGGTGCCGAAGGCGGCGGCCGCCGTCGGCATCTCCTATCCGAAGCTGTGCCTCTACCTCCTGTCGCAATCGCGGCTGGACAGCCAGGCCTGAGTCGGCCCTCGACGAACACGCGACACACGCACACGAGACCCGAGCCATCGCCATGGGCGCCACCTTCACCCACACTGCCAGCCCGCTGCCGCCGGACATCCGCGTGATGAACGGCGTGGCCGGCCTGCTGCTGGCCATCGTGGCGCTGGCCGCGGGGGCCGTGGGTCTGCATTGGCTGGCGAGACAACCGGCGTTCTCGATCAAGTCGATCACGGTGGAGGGCGACGTGAGCCGCAACAGCAGCGCGTCGCTGCGCGCGAACGCGCTGCCCCGGCTGAGCGGCAACTTCCTGACGATGAACCTGCAGCAGGCGCGCGCCGCGTTCGAGGCGGTGCCCTGGGTGCGTCATGCCACGGTTCGCCGTGTCTGGCCGTTGCACCTGATCGTCGCGCTCGAGGAACACCGGCCCGCCGCCTACTGGGAAACCAAGGCCGACAACGCCGACGCGGACAGCGAGGCGGTCGTCGATACCCGGCTGGTCAACAGTTTCGGAGAGGTTTTCGAGGCCAATCTCGGCGACGTCGAGGACGAAGACCTGCCCACGCTGGCCGGCCCCGCCAAATCCTCGGCCGCGATGCTGGCGATGTGGCGGCAACTCGATCCGCTGACCCACGGAAAACTGGACGAGGGCGTCGCCCGCCTGGATTTGTCCGGCCGCGGCTCCTGGAAGGCCACCCTGGAAAAGGGGGCGGTTGTCGAACTCGGCCGCGGCAGCGAGGCGGAAGTCGTCGCGCGATATGGCCAATTCATCGCCAGCATTCCCCAGATCACCGCCCGCTACCGCACCGCGCTGGTATCGGCGGACCTCCGCCACGAATCCGGATATGCGGTCCGGCTCGCGGGCGTGACGACGGTTACCACTGCGCCCAAGGGCGCCAAGAAGAATTGAGGACAGGCATGGCCAAGGAATACAAGGATTTGGTCGTCGGGTTGGACATCGGCACCGCCAAGATCATGGCGGTCGTGGCCGAGGTGATGGGGGACGGCCAATTGCGCATCGCCGGTCTGGGGGTTGCGCCCAGCCACGGTCTGAAGCGCGGCGTCGTGGTCAATATCGACGCCACCGTCCAGTCCATCCAGCAGGCCTTGAAAGAGGCCGAAATGATGGCCGACTGCCGGATCTCGAGGGTTTATACCGGGATTACCGGCAGCCATATCCGCGGCCAGAACTCGACCGGGATGGTGATCGTGCGGGACAAGGAAGTCACGCCAGTGGATGTCGCCCGGGTGGTGGAAACCGCCAAGGCGATCAATATCCCTAACGATCAGCGCCTGCTTCTGGTCGAACCCCAGGAATTCGTGATCGACGGCCATGAGGTGAAAGAGCCCATCGGCATGAGCGGCGGCCGGCTGGAGGTCAAGGTCCACATCGTGACCGGCGCCCAGAGCGCGGCGGAGAACATCGTCAAGTGCGTGCGCCGCTGCGGGCTCGAGGTCGAGCAACTCGTTCTGAATCCTAGCGCTTCCAGTTTGGCGGCACTAACTTCGGACGAGCGCGACCTGGGCGTCGCCTTGGTCGACATCGGCGCCGGCACGACCGACGTGGCGATTTTCACGGGCGGCTCGATCCGTCATACCGCGGTGATTCCGATCGCCGGCGACCTGATTACCAGCGATATCGCGATGGCGCTGCGGACCCCGACCAAGGACGCAGAAGAAATCAAGGTCGAGCACGGCGTGGCCAAGCAATTGCTGGCCGATCCGTCCGATCAGGTGGAAGTGCCGGGTTTGGGCGACCGGGCACCCCGCATGCTCTCCAAGCAGGCTTTGGCCGGGGTCATCGAACCTCGGGTCGAGGAAATCTTCTCGCTGGTCCACCAGGTCATCCGGGAATCCGGCTACGAAGAGCTGCTTTCTTCCGGAATCGTCCTGTCGGGCGGTTCCTCGGTGATGCCGGGGATGGTGGAACTGGCCGAGGATATTTTCCTGAAACCGGTACGTCGGGGAAATCCGACCTACAACGGCGCGTTGTTCGACATGGTGGCCAATCCCCGTTCGGCCACCGTGATGGGATTGTTGGAGGAAGCGCGGCTGTCGCGCACACGGGGATTCAAGGCGGCGCAGCAGGCGGGGTCCGTGAAGACCTTGTTCGGTCGCGCCAAGGACTGGTTCCTGGGGAATTTCTAAGAAGCTGGCACTGACCGGCTCACGCTTTCTTTACGACGTTTGAGGGTTTTGCCCCCTAAAAAAGGGCCGATCCCACTTCTATTTTGCTGATGGCAACTGCACAATATGGACAGGAGGTTTGATATGGCGATCGAGATGATCGAAGAGTTTGATCAAGGCACCCAGATCAAGGTGATCGGCGTGGGCGGCGGCGGCGGCAACGCGGTCGAGCACATGATCAGCCAAGGTGTCCAGGGCGTGGAATTCATCGTGGCCAACACGGATGCCCAAGCCCTGAATCGCTCCAAGGCCGATCAACTCCTGCAACTGGGCCATACCGGCCTGGGCGCCGGCGCGAAACCCGAGGTCGGCAAAACCGCCGCCGAGGAAGCCGAGGCGCGCATCCGCGAATCCATCACCGGCGCGCACATGCTGTTCATCACCGCCGGCATGGGCGGCGGGACCGGCACCGGCGCGGCGCCCGTGATCGCCCGCGTGGCGAAGGAAATGGGCATCCTGACCGTCGGCGTGGTCACCAAGCCGTTCGAGTTCGAAGGCAACCGCCGCGGCAAGGCCGCGGACCTGGGCCTGCAGGAACTCGAGGCCAACGTGGACTCGCTGATCGTCGTGCTCAACGACAAGCTGCTGGAAGTGCTGGGCGACGACGTCACCCAGGACCAGGCCTTCGCGCACGCCAACGACGTGCTGAAGAACGCGGTCGGCGGCATCTCCGACATCATCCACATGCCGGGCCTGGTCAACGTCGACTTCGAAGACGTCAAGACCGTGATGAGCGAGCCGGGCAAGGCGATGATGGGCACGGCCGTGGCGGCCGGTCCGGACCGCGCGTCCAAGGCCGCGGAAGGCGCCGTCGCCTGCCCGCTGCTGGAAGGCATCGATCTGTCCGGCGCGCGCGGCGTGCTGGTGCTGATCGCGGCGAGCCGCAACAACTTCAAGCTGGCCGAGAGCCGCAACGCGATGACCGCGATCAAGCGCTACGCCGCTGAAGACGCGCACATCATCTACGGCACCGCCTACGACGAATCGCTGGGCGACCAGCTGCGCGTCACCGTGATCGCGACCGGCCTGAGCCAGCGCGCCGCGGCGCGCCAGCAGCCGCAGCTGGTCGTGCAGCAGCCGCAGCTGCGCACCGGCACCGACAACATGCCGGTGCTGACGCAGCCGGTGGTGATGCCGGGCTCGGCCGCCGCGCAGGGCTCGCCGGCCGCCGCGCCGATGTCGGCCTCCGACTTCGGCGGCATGAGCGTGCCCAGCGTCTGGCGCCATGGACGCACCGCCGCGGCCAAGGTCGAGGCGCTGTCGTCCAACGGCATGGACGAGATCGAGATCCCGGCCTTCCTGCGCAAGCAGGCGGACTGAGACCGACCTCCCTCGAACGCCATCAGCTTCAAGGCCGTGTCCCTCCGGGGCCACGGCCTTTTTCGTCCCAGCAGCCGCCACAGCCGCCAGTTGGGCGCCCCGCGTCGTTGCAAATCCTCGCCATAGCTGGGCTATGGCTGCGGTTTGCGCCTAGCGGTGCATCCCAACTGGTGGCTGTGGCGGCTGCTGGGCGCCCGCATTCGAGGGGCCTTTGTTGCAATTGAAGGCTCGTCCCGGACTGTGAACTTCGGCACACTGGCGCGCGATCACAAGACAGAGCGGATGCATGGTCCAG
The DNA here is from genome assembly GCF_050632145.1 of Roseateles chitinivorans. Classification (GTDB taxonomy): domain Bacteria; phylum Pseudomonadota; class Gammaproteobacteria; order Burkholderiales; family Burkholderiaceae_C; genus Roseateles; species Roseateles chitinivorans_B. The sequence continues at coordinate 221,299 of NZ_CP192577.1, read as the reverse complement.
GGTGAGGTTGGGGAAACGTCGTCGGCCGCGCGCGCGCTTCGGGCGCGAGCGTGGGTGCGACGTCCGTCCACGCCGCTGCTGATCGCGCTGCTGGCCAGCCTGGTGCTGGCGCTGCTCGTGCTGGCGCCCGACGTGGGGCGCGCGCAGGGCGGGCAACCCGCGCATGCGACCGGCGCGGCGCCGCATGCGCAGGTGCTGCAGGCGTCGCCGCTCGGACCGGCGCGGCCGGTGCCCGAGATCGCCCAGCCCGCGGGGGCGCAGCGCGCGGTCGTGGCGGAGGTCGCCACCAGCGACTGGACGCAGGATCAGCTGAAGGCCTGGTGGCGTGCGCTGCGCGTCATGGACGGCGCGGACGGCGCGCTGCCGCAGGGGCTGCTGCCGCCGTCGGATCCGAAGGCGTGGCAGCCGGTCGAGCTGCCCGAGGTGCAACAGCGCGGCGCCGCCAGCGGCGCCGACGATGCGCGCTTCCAGATGCGCTGGTACCGCGTCCGCTACGCCGCGCCGAACGGCCGCTGGCCGACCAGCGTCGCGCTGTACATGCCACGTCTGGTGGCGCTGGCGGCGGCGGTGCTGGTGAAGACGGACGACGGCTGGCGGCCGATCTTCGACAACCAGTCCGGCGCCCGCGAGCAGTGGGTGCGGCCGCTGTGGGTGGTGCTGCCGGCGGCGTTGACCGAGATCCAGCAGGCGCGCGAGATCGAGGTCGTCATCGCCGTGCCGGTGATGCAGGCCGGTTACTACTCGGTGTCCAGCGTGCGGCTGGGCGCGCGCGAGGATCTCGAGCCGCGCCACGACCGCCGCTGGGTGCTGCAGATCGGCGTGCCGCAGGCGACCGGGTTGACGCTGGTGACGCTGGGGCTGTTCGCGCTCGTGCTGTGGATCAAGCGCCGCGAGGATTCCTCCTACCTGCTGTTCTCGCTGGCCACCGTCGCATGGCTGGTCCGCAACCTGCACTACCACCTGGACCTGCCGCGCACGCGCGACGCGCTCGAATGGTTCTGGTGGGTCACGCACGCGTCGATGTCGTGGGTGATGCTGCTCACCTTCCTCTTCGCGCTGCGATTCGCGCAGCAGCGTTTCGCCCGCTTCGAGAAGGGCGTCGCGCTCTTCGTGCTGATCTCCAGCCTGTCGTCGGTGCCGCTGTGGGGCAACGGTTTCGACGCGCTGGTGCTGCTGCACATCTGCAACGCGGTCGTCGGCCTGGCGGGCACCGGGTTCGTCGCGAGCGTGGCCTGGCGCCAGGGCACGCGCGAGTTGCGCGTGATGGCGGGGGCGCTGGTGATCGGCGTCGTGCTGGGCGTGCATGACCTGGGACTGCTCGCGGGCTGGTGGTGGCCGGAGCACATCTACCTGATGCCGTTCGCCACGCTGGTGATCCTGGCGAGCTTCCTGTATGCGGTGCAGTTCCGCTACATCGAGGCGCTGCGCGGCGTGGAACGGGCCAACGGGGAACTCGGCCAGCGGCTGCAGGAGCAGAGCGCGCAGCTGAGCGCGCAGCACGACAAGCTGCGCGAGGTCGAGCGCCAGCAGGCGCTGCTGCTGGAGCGGCAGCGGATCATGCAGGACATGCACGACGGGCTGGGTTCGTCGCTGCTGTCGGCGATGGTGGCGGTGGAGCAGGGCACGATGCCGCAGGAGCAGGTCGTGACCGTGCTGCGCGAGTGCGTGGACGACCTGCGGCTGGTGATCGACTCGCTGGAGCCGGTGGGCCACGACATCGTGTCGCTGCTGGCGACGATGCGCTACCGGCTGGGCAAGCGGTTGCAGCTGGGCGGGCTCAAGCTGGAGTGGGACGTGCACGACCTGCCGCCGCTGGAGTGGCTGGAGCCGCCTGACGCGCTGCACGTGCTGCGCCTGATGCAGGAGGCGCTGACCAACGCGCTCAAGCATGCGCGGGCGTCGCGGGTGCGGGTGGTCACGCGCGATCTCGGCAAGCGCGTGGAGATCCGCGTCGAGGATGACGGCGAGGGCTTCGATGTCGCCTCGATCGCGCAGGGCCGCGGGCTGCGGGGGTTGCAGCGGCGCGCGAAGGTGCTGGGCGGTTCGTTGCGGGTCGACAGCAGTCCGGGCCACGGCACGGTGGTGACCTTGCGGCTGCCGGTGGCGGTGGCCGATCACGAGGCGGTGATCCAGGCCAGCGCCCAGCAGGGTTGACCCCGATTTGGGACAATACGCCCATGATCAAGCAACGCACCATCAAATCGCTGACCCGCGCGGTCGGGGTCGGCATCCACAGCGGCCAGAAGGTGGAGATCACGCTGCGTCCGGCGGCGCCCGGCACCGGCATCGTGTTCCGGCGCGTCGACCTGGCCCAGCCGGTCGACATCCCGGTGAACACGCACAGCGTCTGCGACACGCGCATGGCCACGACGATCAGCCCGCAGGGCGATCCGGGGCTGCCCAAGGTGCAGACGATCGAGCATCTGCTCTCGGCCTGCGCGGGCCTGGGGCTGGACAACCTGCTGATCGACATCAACGCGGACGAGGTCCCGGTGCTGGACGGTTCGGCGGCCAGCTACGTCTTCCTGCTGCAGTCGGCGGGCATCGAGCTGCAGAACGCGCCCAAGCAGTTCCTGCGGGTGAAGAAACCGGTGGAAGTGCGCAAGGGCGAGGGCAAGGGCCTGATGTGGGCGAAGCTGACGCCGCACCACGGCTACACGCTGAGCTTCCAGATCGAGTTCGACAACCCGGCGGTGTCGGCGACGGGGCAGCAGTACGTGTTCGACATGGGCAGCGGCCAGTACAAGCGCGAGATCGCGCGGGCGCGCACCTTCGGCATGACCAAGGACATCGAGCTGATGCGCTCGCGCGGGCTGACGCTGGGCGGCAGCATGGACAACGCGATCGTCGTCGACGACTACCGCGTGCTGAACGCCGAGGGGCTGCGCTACGACGACGAGTTCGTGAAGCACAAGATCCTGGACGCGATCGGCGACATGCAGGTCGTGGGGCATCCGCTGCTGGCGGCGTACACCTCGTTCAAGGGTGGGCACGCGCTGAATAACCTGCTGCTGCGCGAGCTGCTGTCGGACGCCGAGGCGTACGAGATCGTGACCTTCGAGGACGAACGCGACGCGCCGGCGGGGTTCGCCGAGCTGGCGCCGGCGTGGTGAGCCGCGGGGATCGCTGAAGGTGCTCGTCTTCCGCCTCGTCTTCGCGCTGCTGCTGGTTGCGGGCCTGCTCTGCTTCGCCGTGTACATCGGCACGAAGCAGCCGGTCTGGCGTCGCCGCGGCATCCTGCTGATCAAGTGGACCGTGACCGCCGGCATCGGCTTCTTCGCGGTGCTGATCCTGGAGCGGTTGGTGTTGCTGGTGTAGTCGTCACAGCGTCGCTCCGCTCCGAATGATGAAAGCCGCTCGATCGAGCGGCTTTCATGCTTTCAGGGGCGAGGCTTCACGCTTCCAACCGGGGACCTCTCGAGCATGTCGCCCCTGAGGGCGAGCACGAATCGCCACATCCCCCTTCGCGCTGATTTTCGGAGCTGCTCCTGCTCGCAACACTGCATCGCTTCTTCCAATGCCGGGGTGCGGTATGGCGATCAATTTCGCGCCGAGGGTCGGTCAAATTCTTCAATGCCAGTTCGGACAGTTCTCTGCTGCCGCGATGGCAGCGCAAGGGCCGCCAGACTTCAATCGACGAATCCCGCCGGAGATGGTGAAGAACAGGCTGGTGGTTGTGCTGAACGGGCGTTTGAGCCGACAGTCCAGCATCGTCGTACCGTTGTCCCGTTCGCAGGATCTATCCAAGACGCATGCCGGCGTGCACGTGGAAATCGCTTCCGATGCGATCTGCGACTTCGACTACTTCACATCATGTCGGCGATGGGCCAAGGCGGACTGCGTTCATACGGTAAGTAGTCGACGCCTGATGCCGCTGACGGCGGAAGGTCGCTTGGTGGAATGGGTGCTGAATACGGAACTCGTGCTGCTCGTTCAACGGGCAGCCATCAAGGCGCTGAACGCCAGTGCGTTGCTGATTCCGATCACTGAACAGGCGATGCTCATCGAGGGGTTCGACCACTCAAATCGACGACTTGATGCCGGAGTTGGCTGCGGTCAAAATCCGTTCTGCCCTTTGAGGCCTATCCTGCTTCCAGCCCTTCGGGGAATCTTCTGGAAAACCGCCCTTCGAGGCCTTTGGAAGCCCGGTCGAAAGACCGGGCTTCTGTTGTTCAGGACTGCGCGCTCGCTGGCATTACTCCTCCAGCGCCTGCAACTGCACCAGCCGCTGGTAGATCCCGCCGTCGATCGCCATCAGTTCGTCGTGCGTGCCACGCTCGTCCAGGTGGCCGTGGTTCAGCACCACGATCTGGTCGGCCTCGCGGATGGTCGACAGCCGGTGCGCAATCGCGATCACCGTGACCTGGCCGCGCAGCGCGCGCAGCGCCTCGCCGACCTGCGCCTCCGTGGCGCTGTCGATGTTGGCCGTCGCCTCGTCGAGCAGCAGGATGCGCGGATCGCCGGCCAGCGCGCGCGCCAGCGCGATCAACTGCTTCTGCCCCGTCGACACCGCCAGCCCGCCATCGCCGAGCAGGCTGTCGTATCCCTGCGGCAGCGCGCTCAGGAACTCGTGCGCGCGCGACGCGCGGGCGGCGGCCTCGATCTTCTCGTCGGAGATCGCGCGTCCCATGCGGATGTTCTCGCGCACGCTGCCGGCGATCAGATAGGGCTCCTGCGGCACCAGGCCGAGCGCGGCGTGGAAGGTCTCGTCGGGCAGTTGATCGAGCGGCTGGCTGTCGATCAGGATGCGGCCCTGCTGCGGCTGATAGAAGCGCAGCAGCAGCGCCAGCAAAGTCGACTTGCCCGAACCCGTATGCCCCGCGATGCCGACGAAGCTGCCGGCCGGGATGTCGAGGTCCAGGTCGCGCAGCACCGGCTGCTCCGGCTTGTACGCGAACTGCAGGTGCTCGAAACGGATCGCGCCCGCGCCGACGACAAGGTCTGGCCGATATGACCGCGGCTCGCTGGGTTCGCGCAGCAGCGCCCGCACGCGCGAGGCGGCCACCAGGGCCTGCTGCAGCTGGCTGAACTGCATCGTGATCTGGATCAGCGGCTCGACGACGCGCGCGATGTACGCGAGGAACGCGTACAGCAGTCCGACCTCGATGCCGGACACCTCGCGCAGCCCGAAGCCGTAGATCACCGTCACGATCAGCAGCACGTTGAGCAGGTCCAGCGCCGGACGCAGCAGCCAGGCGTTGGCGCGCAGCTCCTGCACGCGGGCCTCCAGCTGCGCGCGGTTGGCGGTCTCGTAGCGCGCTGCGAAGCGCTGCGCCGCGCCGGCCGACTGCAGCATCGCCATGCCGGCCATGCTCTCGGCCATCTGCGCGTTGAGCTCGGCGCGCAGCGCGCGGGCCCGCTGCACCGGGCCGCTGCTCGCGCGCTGGTAGAGCCAGATGATCCCGGAACTCGCCGGCACCAGCGCCAGCACGATCAGCATCAGCCGCCAGTCCAGCCAGGCCATCGCCACCAGCGCGCCGGCCACGACGATGGTCGAGTCCAGCATCACGAACAGTACCTGCCGGTACAGGTTGTTGACCGCGTCGGTGTCGTTGGTGATGCGGCTCAGCAGCTGGCCGGTGATGCTGCGGTCGAAGAAGGCCATCGGCTGCGCCAGCACGTGGGCGTAGACCTGCTCGCGCAGGCGCAGCACCGACCGCCGCGCGACCGAGGCCATGCGCCGCAGCTGCGCGTAGCGCAGCAGGCTGGCGGTCCAGCCGGCGAGCAGCATGGCCCCCAGCAGCAGCGCCATCGGGACCAGCTCGAAGTGGCGCGTCAACACATGTGCGTCGATGAAGTGCTTGCCGAGGATCGGTCCGATCGCCTCGAGCGCCGCGGCGACGACCAGCCAGCCCAGGCCCTTCACCAGCCCGCGGCGCTCCGGCGCGGCGGCCTGCGCCAGCAGCGCCAGCGCTTCGCGCGGCGAGTGGTCGTTCTGCGGATTCGTCGGGTTCGTCGGGCGCTTCCCGTCCTTGCCGGACGCGGTCTCAGGCGGCGTCAAGGCTGGCCTCCAGTTGTTGATATCGCCACTGGCCGGCATACCAGCCGCCCAGCGCGAGGAGGTCGTCGTGACGGCCGCGCTCGACGATGCGGCCCTGCTTCAGCACGACGATCTCGTCGGCCTCCATCACCGCCGACAGCCGGTGGCTGACGACGGCGAGGCTGCGCTCGGGATGCCGCTGGCGCAGCTCGCGCCAGTGGTCGAGGATCTGCGTCTCGGTGCCGCTGTCGACGGCCGACAGCGCATCGTCCAGCAGCAGCACCGGCGCTTCGGCCAGCAGCGCCCGCGCGATCGCGATGCGCTGGCGTTGTCCGCCGGACAGCGTGACGCCGCGCTCGCCGACGAGCGTGTCGTAGGCCTGCGGCAGCCGCGTGATGTCGTCGTGCACGGCGGCCAGTTCCGCCACCGCGCGGACCTGTTCGCGCGTCGCTTCCGGGCGCGCGAGGGCAATGTTGTCCGCGACCGATGCCGAGAACAGGAAAGGCTCCTGCGGCACCCAGGCCAGCGTGCGTCGCAGCGCGGCCAGGCGGATCTCCGGCGCGGGGACGCCGCCCAGCCGCACGGCGCCCGCATCGGGCTCGTACTGCCGCAGCAGCAGGCGCAGCAGCGTCGACTTGCCCGAACCGGTCGCGCCGACGATGCCCAGCGTGCGGCCCGGCGGCAGCGTCAGGGCGATGTCCTCGAGCGTCGGCTGCGACATGCCGGGATAGCGGAAGGACACTTGATCCCATGCGAGGTCGGCATGTGCCGGCACCTCGTGGGCGCCGGTGTCCACCAGACTGACCGGCGCGTCGAGCACGGGCTGCAACCGTGACCAGGCCGCGCGGCCGCGCTCCAGCAGCGACAGCACCCAGCCCGCCGCGAACATCGGCCAGATCAACTGGCCGAGGTACATCGTGAACGCGGTCAGCTGGCCGATGCTGATGACGTTCGTGCCGACGAGCCAGGCGCCCACGCCCAGCGCGATCACCGTCGCCGCGCCGAGCGACAGGCCCACGGCCGGTTCGAACATCGCCTCCCAGCGCTGCGCCTGGTAGGCGGCGTCGCCGGCCTCGCGGGCGAGGTCGCCGAACTGCTCGCGGCTGCGTCGCACGAGGCCCAGCGCGCGCACGGTGCGCACGCCGGCGAGGCTGTCCTGCACCTGCTGGTTCAGCGTCGAGAAGCGCTTCAGCGAGTCGGCCGAGGCCACGTGGATACGCGACGAGATGCGCCAGAACGCGTAGGCCATGAGCGGGAAGGGCACCAGCGCGGCCAGCCCCAACCGCCAGTCGACGCTGATCGTCATCATCCCGAGCACGAGGACCAGCGTCAGCGAGCCGTCGAAGGCGGCGAGCAGCGCTTCGCCCGCGGCCATCTCGATCGCGTCGACGTCGTTGGTCGCCAAGGCCATCAGGTCGCCGGTGCGCTGCGCGTGGAAGAACGCGGGGCCCTGATTCGTCAGTTGCGCATACAGCCGCATCCGCAGCTGGCGGCCGAGTTCGTAGGCGGTGCGGAACAGCGCCAGGCGCCAGCCCACGCGCAGCAGGTAGATCGCGAGGCCGGCCAGCACCAGCAGGCCGAGCTGCCCGATCAGGTCCCAGCCGGCAAGGCGGTGCGACACCAGCGCGTCGACGACGTGACCGACCTGCCGCGGGATCCAGACCGTCAGGACGGCGATGGTGCTGAGCATCAGCGCGCTGGCCGCGTACGGCCGCCAGTGGCCGCGGATATGGCCGAGGATCAGGCGTGAGAGGGACGACGACATGGCGGCGCATTGTGCCCGCCGGGCTCTGACCGCCGGAAGGTCAGGGGCATGGTCCGGGCGAGCCTCAGGGCGCGGGTTCAGGGCGCGGACGACGCCCGCGCGATCATGCCGATGCGGGCGTGGACCAGGTCGGTCAGCACGCGCAGGCGCCGCTCGTCGAAGTTGCCGCTGAGCGCGTAGGCCAGCTTGCCGTCGATCCAGAAGAGGCTGCGCGTGGTCTGGCCCGCTTCGACGCGCTGCATCAGGCGGAAGGCCACCGGCGCTTCGGGCGACGCCGCACCGGTGCTGACATAGAGCGTGAAGCGCTCGCCGGCTTCGTTCTCGTACATGAACTGCGCGCGGGCCAGCGCCGTGCCGGTGGAGGCTCCGGCGGACGTGCCCGCCGCGGCGTCATCGCCCGCCGGCAGCAGCCGGCCGCCGACCAGCTTCCAGCCGTAGTCGCGCAGCATCGGCGCATACAGCGGCTGGCCGAGCCGCTTGCTCAGCCACTGCATCAGGTGGTCGGCCTGGTCGGCGCCGACCTCGACCGGGTGCCGTTTCTCGGGCTGGTACACGGCGTGCGCGATGGCAGCGTCGCGGACGTATTCGGGGATGGACGGATCCCGGCCGGCGGCGCGCGCGGCGGCAGCGGCGGCGGCCATCTCGGCGGCTTCCTTCTTGCCGTACCACCAGGCGTGACCGCCCCAGCCGCCGGCGACACCGGCCCCCAGGCCGACCGCCAGCAGCAGCGCCGCGGCCCAGGCGCGCGGCCAGCGCGGGCCATTCGCGGCGGGCGGACGCAGCGCGGTGGTCAGCGACGGGGGCACGGGCTCGTCCAGCCAGTCGCGATGCAGCGCCTTCAGCGATTCGCGCTGTTCACGCCAGCCGAGCACCTGCTGCGCGGCGCGTGGGTGGCGCAGCAGCCAGTCCGCGACCTGCGCGGCGCGCTCGGGGGAAGTTGCCCGTCCACGTAGGCGTGGAGGGTGGATTCGTCGAAATCGATGTCGTCGGGCGTCATGGTGCGGCGCTCATTTCACCACCCGCAACGGCGGGCGACCCGGTGCCGCGCCGTCCATCGACAGGCGCAGCCGCTCGCGGGCGCGCGACAGCCGCGACATCACCGTGCCCACCGGCACGTCCAGCACGCGGGCGGCGTCCTGGTAGCTGAGTTCCTCGACGCAGACCAGCAGCAGGATCTCGCGCGCCGTCGCGGGCAGGGCCGCCAGGGCCCGTTCGAGATCGAGCCGCAAGGCCACCCGCTGCTGCGGCTCCTCGATTGCCGGCTGCGGCGCGTCGTCCTCGTCCAGCGAGTCATGCAGCGCCTCGCGCGCGTCGCGCCGCTGGTTCAGGTAGAGGCGGTGCATCAGCGTCAGCAGCCAGTTGCGCAGCGCGTCCTGGCGCGTCGGTCCGGGCTCGGCATGGAACAGCGCGCCCTTGCGGGCGGCGCGTTCCAGCGTGTCCTGCAGCAGGTCGTCCGCCCGGGCGTGGTCGCCGCACAGCAGCCGGGCGTGGCGGCGCAGGCGGGGAAGCAGCGGGAGCGCTTCGTCGAGGACCAGGGGCATGGGCGAGTCGGTCTGCGGGAGCTCTGCCTCTACGGCGTTACGGCTTTACGGCTTGGCCGTGTGCCAGACCTGGTTGATGCCGTCGCCCGTCTTGTCGCCGGGCTTGGCGTCCTTGGCCCAGAAGTACAGCGGCTTGCCCTTGTAGGCCCACTGCTTGGAACCGTCGTCGCGGGTGATGATGGACCAGTCGCCGGAGACCTTGTCCTCGGCGCGGGCCATCAGCGGCGGCCAGTTGGTCGCGCAGCCGCCGTTGCACACGCTCTTGCCGTTGCCGGCGGTGTCCTTGTCGAAGGTGTAGAGCGTCATGTCGTTCGGGCCGACCAGCGCGTCGCCCTTGGCGGTCGCGGGGGCCGTCTGCGCGGCGGCGAGGCCGGCGGCGGCCATCAGGAAGGCGGCGGCGGTCAGTTGGAAGGTCTTCGTCATGCGGAGTCTCCTGGGTTGAAGTTCAGGTGGGGGTATTGCATGAACACCGGGGCCGGGCCACTTATTCCATGAGTCCGTTTGTCCACCCTCCGAGGGATCGCCACATCCGAGGCGTGTCCCTAGGATCCGACGGTCCCCGGATCCGGGGTGTCCATGTTCACACGAGGAAGAGGGCGTGCCATGAATTTCAGCGATTCGATCCAGACCTGCCTGCGCAAGTACGCGGACTTCACCGGCACCGCGAGCCGGCCCGAGTTCTGGTGGTTCTTTCTCTTCCTGGCGCTGGGGTCGGCGATCCTGGGCGTGTTCTCGGACAAGCTGAGCTTGGTCTTCACCTTGCTCACGTTGTTGCCGAACATCGCCGTCAACGCGCGCCGTCTGCACGACATCGACCGCAGCGGCTGGTGGCAGCTTGTGTGGTTCATCCCGCTGATCGGCTGGATCGTGATGATCTACTGGCTCGTCCAGCCGAGCCAGCCGAACCGGTATGGCGCGGGTGCGACGACGACGGTGTGATCGCATGACGGACGGGACTGGTCAGTCCCCGCGGGCGCGGGTACCGTGGCTCGTCGAGAACCGCCAGGAGACCCCAGCATGACCGACCGCGCCCAGGCGCTTGCCGCCCAGCTGATCCGCAACTTCCATGAAGCCGAGCTGACCTCGTTCAAGCGGGAGCCGCTGTACGAGTCCCGCTTCGCGCGCCTGGCGCGCGGGACCGCCGCGCGCAAGCTCGGCGCGTCGTACGACATCGTCGAACCCGGCAAGACCACCTGCCCGTACCATCTGCATTACGCGCAGGAGGAGATGTTCATCATCCTCGAGGGCTCCGGCACGCTGCGCGTCGCCGGCGAGCGCCTGCCGATCAAGGCCGGCGACGTGGTCTTCATCCCCGCGGGACCCGAGTACCCGCATCACATCATCAACACCTCGGACGCGCCGATCCGCTACCTGTCCGTCAGCACGATGGAGCAGCCGGAGATCTGCGTCTATCCGGACTCGAACAAGTTCATGGCCGAGCACGGTCCCGACAAGGCGGAACGCCCGTTCGAGGCCATCCGCAAGGTCGGCGAGGGCGACCTGGACTACTGGCAGGACGAGCCCTGAAGCCTGTCGCGCGGCCTCGATCAGGCCCGGCGATCCTGGGGCTCAGTAGGTCCGCGACCCCTTGAACTGCGCGTGCTGGCGCCGCTGCAGCGTCGTCTGCTTGCCCATCGCCTCGAAGGACACGCGCGCATGCGCGTCCATGATCGCGATGCCGAGCGCGTCGGCTGCGTCCTTGCCGGGTTCTCCGGGCAGCTTCAGCAGCCGCGCCACCATCGCCTGCACCTGCGCCTTGGCTGCGCCGCCATGCCCGGTGATGGCCTTCTTCATCTGCACCGCGGTGTACTCCGACACATGCAGGTCGCAGGACACCAGTGCCGTCAGCGCCGCGCCGCGCGCCTGCCCCAGCAGCAGCGTCGACTGCGGGTTCACGTTGACGAAGATGATCTCCACTGCCGCGCAGGTCGGCTGGTAGCGCGACACCACCTCGCGGATGCCGTCGAAGAGGATTTTCAGCCGGCCCGGCAGATCGCCGGTCGGCAGGGCGTTGGTCTTGATCGTGCCGCTGGCGACGTAGGACAGCCGCGGCCCGTCGGCGTCGATGACGCCGAAGCCGGTCGTCTGCAGGCCGGGGTCGATGCCGAGGATGCGCATGCCGTCGCCTCCTTCCGGGTTCAGGTGCCGGCGCGGAAGTACCACCGCACCGAATGGAAGAACACGGGCGCCGCGAAGCACATCACCGCGATGCGGTCCAGCAGTCCGACCGCGCCGGTGATGGCGCTGCGGTTGCCCCAGGCGTTGATGCCCGCGTCCCGCTTGAGCGCCTGCATCACGAACACGCCGAAGCTGCCGCAGCCCGCCGCGACGAATGCGGCGATCGCCGCCTGACCCGCCTTGAACGGCGTGATCCAGTACAGCAGTGCGCCCACGAGCGCCGCCGTGAACGCGCCGATCCACCAGGCCTTCATCGTGAACGAGCGGCTGATGCGGCGCGCCACCGGCTTGGCGCGGAAGCGGCTGGTCGCCAGCGCCTGCGCGATCTGTCCGCAGGCCACCACGGCCACCAGGAAGAACAGCAGGAAGGCGCCGCGTCCCTCGTACTTCGGGAACTCCAGCAGCAGCAGCGCCGGCGCGTGCGACAGGCCGTAGACGCAGACCATGATGCCCCACTGGATCTTCGAGTTGCGCTCCAGGAAACGCCCCGGATCGTCGGCCAGCGCGCTGGCCACCGGGATCGCGAGGAAGCCGTAGACGGGGATCAGCACCGAGAACAGGTCGAAGTGGCGCGTGCCCACCAGCACGTACTGCAGCGGCAGGATCACGAAGAAGGCCATGATCAGCCCGCGATGGTCGGCGCGGCGGGTGTGCAGCAGCGTGATGAACTCGCGGAAGGCCAGGAACGAGAACACGGCGAACAGCAGCGTCGCGCCGACCGGTCCCGAGACCCATGCGGCCCAGAACAGGCAGGCGCCGACCCAGACCATGTTGAGTTCGTGGCGGAAGCGCGCCCAGCGCGCCTGCCAGGCTTCCTGCTCGTGGTCGGGGCGCTCGCGCAGCGACCACAGCACCGAGCCGATGCTCACCAGCAGCAAGGCGCCGAACAGCACGACGAACAGGAAGGCCACCTGCTCGCCGCTGTTCAAGGATTTGAGCCACCTCATTCCTTCCACCCTCCGGGTCGCAGCGCCATCACCGCGGCGCGGGCGCGTTCCAGGAAGGCGCGCTTGTCCTCGCCGGGCTCGATCCGGATCGGCGCGCCGAAGGTGACCGTGCACAGGATGGGCACCGGCACGACCTCGCCCTTGGGCATGACGCGCTGGACGTTGTCGATCCAGGTGGGGATGAGTTGCACGTCGGGGAACTGCTCGGACAGGTGGTAGAGGCCGGCCTTGAAGGCCTGCGGCGCGCCCTTGTTGGAGCGCGTGCCCTCCGGGAAGATGACCAGCGAGTCGCCGCCCTGCAGCGTGTCGACCAGCGGCTCGAGCGGATCCTCGTCGGGCGTCGCGCGCGTGCGGCTGACGTAGACCGCGTTGAACACGGCCGTCGTGATCCAGGTCTTGAGCGCGGAGCTCGTCCAGTAGTCGCGCGCGGCGATGGGGCGGGTGCGCGCGCGCAGTTCGCCGGGCAGCGACGCCCAGATCAGGACCCAGTCGAAGTGGCTCTGATGGTTGGCGAAGTAGATGCGTTGTTCGGACGTCGGGGGACAGCCTTTCCAGTGTCCCTGCGCGCCGGTGATCAGGCGCGCGAGCCAGGACAGGAACAGGCCGGTGATTTCGGCAAGGACCATGGGATGGATTATCCCGGACTACGGCATTGACGGGCCGAGTCGACAAATGGGTCAGTGAGGGCGGTGCTTTTGACCGCTATGTGTCATCGCGCGCCACCGGGTCCTCCCAGGACACTGCGAGCACTGCTTTCCTCCAGCCATTCCCTACTTCCATGAACACCGCCAATTCCGATCAGCCCTCGTTGCCGATGCGCTCCGCAGAGGGCCCCGCCGTCGCCGTGCCCGCGCCTTCGAACACGCGCGTGGCCAAGCCCCGACACACCGATGAGTCCGCGACGGCGGTGCCAGTCGAGGATGCCAACGACGCGGACCTGGTACAGGCACCCGTGACGGCCGAAGACCCGATGGCATCGGCGGCCAGCGTTGAGGATGGCAATCAGCCGGCGGGTGCGGCGTCGGCCGGCGAACGCGGCGCCGAACCGGCATTCGAGCAGGCTGAACAGCCGGAATGCCGGCAGATCCGCCGCGACGGCACGGAGGAGGACTGCAACCAGTCCGCGGTGTGGCCGTGGATGATCGCCGGTTCCGGCATCCTGCTGGCCGGCGGGGCCGCGGCCAGCAGCCGGGGGAGCGACAGCCACGCCTCGGCGGCCGCGCCCCCTCCACCGCCAGCGCCACCGGCGCCCGTGCTCCCCGCCGCGCCGCATCTGTCCACCAGTTCGGGCAAGGACACGATCGACGGCGCCGGCCACGTGGACGTCGCGCTCGCAGCCCCGGGGGCGTCCTGGGTGTATCGCCTGGACGGCGACGACACCTGGCACGCCGGGCAGGGCAGCCGCATCGACGCGGACACCCTCAGCCGCGGCGTTCACGCCGTGATGGTCGCGCAACTCGACGACCAGGGGCGCCGCGGCGACGTCGCCACGCTGGCGGTCCGGGTCCACGACGAGGTGCTCGCGCCGACGCTGACGCTGGCGCATGACAACGGCAGCTCGGCCTCCGACGGCCTGACCAACGACGGGACGGTCCTGGTCTCCGGCCTGACGACGGGGGCGACCTGGTTCTACCGCGTGAACGGGGCGACCGACTGGGTGGAGGGCAAGGATGGCCAGGTGCCGGCCGGCGCGCTCGTCGCGGGCCAGAACAGGGTCGAGGCCTACCAGGTCGACGCCGGCGGTGAGCACGGACCGCTGACCAGCCTGACCGTGACGCTGGACCTGACGCCGCCGGCGGCACCGCTGCTGCAGACCAGCAACGGCACCGACCTGCTGAACGCGCACGATTTCATCAATGTCTCCGGCATCGAAGGCGGCGCGAGCTGGAGGTTCCGCGTGAACGGGCAGGGCGACTGGATCGAAGGCCACGACGGCCGCATCCCGGCGGACGCACTGGCGGCGGGAGAGAACCATGTCGACGTCGTGCAGGTCGATGCCGCAGGCAACGTCGGCGCCGCGGCGACGTTGACGGTCCGGCAGGACCTCGAGGCGCCCGATCCGTTGCAGGCGCACGTGGAGGGCGGGCACGGCAACCTCGTGTCCCTGCAGGGGGCCATCGTGCTCGACAACATCGAGGCCGGTGCGACCTGGAAGTACCGCATCAACGGCGAGAACGACTGGCATGTGGGCGATGGTTCGCAACTGTCGGCGAACCATCTGCTTGAAGGTCGCAACGACGTGACGCTGATGCAGACCGACAGTACCGGCCACGAGAGTGCCGCGACCCTGATCACCGTCACGCGTGACAGCATCGCGCCGGACCGGCCCGATCTGGTGACCAGCAACGGCCTGCCGCTGATCAATGCGCAAGGCAGCCTGCTGGTCCATCGCCTGGAAGACGCCGCGACCTGGGAGTACCGGATCGACGGCGGCGACTGGCTCGTGGGCCATGGCGCCACGCTGGGGGCCGCCGCATTGCACGAAGGCGGCCAGACGGTGGATGTGCGCCAGAGCGATGTGGCCGGCAATGTGAGCGAGGTCGATTCGCTGGCCGTGACGCTGGATTCCACGCCACCCGATGCCGTGATGTCAGCGGCGCGAACGCAAGACGGCGCGATGGCGCTGAACCATCTGATCAACGCCACGGGCTACGTGTCGATCGACAACCTGGAGCAGGACGCCAGCTGGGAGTACAAGGTCAACGGCGACGACCACTGGCGTCACGGCGGCGGACATCAGCTGTCGTCGCGGGTGCTGGACGAAGGTGAGAACAGCGTCCAGATCCGGCAGATCGACGCGGCGGGCAACGCCGGCGAGGCGACGACGACGCTGGTGGACCTGGATGCCACCGCGCCCGACACGCCGACCCTGACTTCATCCACCGGGAAATGGCTCATGAATGCCAGCGGCTATGTCCAGATCGGACATGTCGAACCGGGCGCCCAACTCACGGTCAAACTCGATGGCCGGGTCATCCAGCCCGGCGGTACGCCCGGACACGACCAGTTCCAGGGCTTCCAGTACGGCGAGGGTACTCACTCCGTCGAGTCGTACGTCACTGACGCCGCCGGGAATGTCAGTCGGTCTGCCGTGGCGTCTTTCACCGTGGATGTCACCTCGCCTGATGCGCCGACGCTTTATTTGAGCGATGGGCGGATCAACGACTTGTCGGACCACGTCGATGTGCTCGACCTTGAATGGGGTGCGACGTGGTGGTACCGGGTCGACAAGAAAGGGGACTGGATCCAGGGGAGTGGCAGCCAAATCGCAGGGAGTGCCTTCGTGAACACGTCGGCGTCGACGGAGTCGCACACGGTGCAGGTCCATCAGGTCGACGCTGTGGGCAATCAGAGTGTTGACAGGAACTTTGCCCTCTGGTCTGACATTCCACCACCGGCTGGCGTCTGACAGCCGGCATCGCGACTCAGGTTCCTGCACGACCTGCTGAAACGAATGCCCCGCCTCGCGTGGGGCATTCTTCATTCAGCGATTGAGGCTTTGCGGATCAGATCCGATGCCTTCTCTGCGATGGCGACGACCGGCGCATTCGTGTTGCCGCTGACGACGCTCGGCATGATGGACGCGTCCACCACCCGCAGCCCCTCGATGCCGCGCACGCGCAGGTGGTTGTCGACAACGGCCTGGTCATCGCTACCCATGCGGCAGGTGCCGACCGGGTGATAGACCGTGTCGACGCGACGACGCAGCAGCGCCTCGATGTCGACGTCCGCGTCGACATCCGCGCTCCAGAGCTCCTTGCGCCAGAACGTCTTCATCGCTGACGCTCGCATCAGGTCCCGCGTCAGCTTGTAGCCTTCGACGAGTTCGCGCACATCCTCGGGATCCTGCAGGAAGGCGGGGTCGATGCGCGGCGCGGCCAGCGGATCGGCGCTGGCGAGCGTCAGCGTGCCGCGACTGCGCGGTCGCAGCAGGCACACGTGGCAGGAGAGGCCATGGCCCAGCCGCAACTTGCGCGCGTGGTCCTCGACGAGCGCGACGACCAGGTGCAGCTGCACGTTCGGCGCGGGCAGGCCAGGGCGTGTCGACAGGAATCCGCCGCATTCGGCGAAGTTGCTGGTGACGAGCCCGCGTCGTTCGCGCCGATAGCGTTGCACCTGCCCAATGAAGCGGGCACTGCCGCGCGCGGAGATCCCCGCGAGATCGAGGCAATCCGACTCGTAGCCGAAGACGAAGTCCGGATGGTCGTGGAGGTTGCGGCCGACGCCGGGCAGGTGGTGCCGGACCGTGATGCCCTGCGACTGCAACTGCGCGCCGTCCCCGATGCCCGACAGCATCAGCAACTGCGGTGACTGCAGCGCGCCCGCGCAGACGATGAGTTCGCGCGCTGCCCGAAGCGTGCGGCGATGACCGCCTTGCAGCACTTCGACGCCGACGGCGCGTCGCCCCTCCAGCACCAGCGACAAGGCCCGCACACCGGTCTCCACGCGCAGGTTCGCGCGTCGACCGAGGTGCGGCTCCAGATAACCGCGAGCGACGCTCCATCGCTCGCCCTGGTGCTGCGTGACCTGGTAGACGCCCAGGCCAGCCATGTCCGCGCCATTGAAATCGTCGAGGACCGCATGGCCCGCCTCGCGCGCCGCCGCCCGCCAGGCGTCGTGGATCGGCGAGTCGGTGCGCAGGTCGCCGACGCGCAGCGGGCCGTCCGTTCCGTGCCAGGGCGCGCCAAGGCGCTCGTTGCGTTCCGCCTTGATGAAGAAGGGCAGCAGGTCGTCGTAACTCCAGCCGACGTTGCCGGCCGCGGCCCAGGTGTCGTAGTCGCTCCGATGACCGCGCGTGTAGACCATCGCGTTGATCGCCGATGAGCCGCCCAGCGCCTTGCCGCGCGGCTGGTAGCCGCGACGGCCGTTCAGGCCGGGCTGCGGCTCGGTCTCGAAGCCCCAGTTGTTGATCTTCGCGGCGACCTGCAGCGCGCCGGCGAAGGGCGTCGTCGTGACCCAGCCGTCGCCGCGACCGCCAGCCTCGATCAGCAGCACGCGGCAGGTCGGGTCCTCGCTGAGCCGGCTCGCCAGCACCGCGCCCGCGGAGCCGCCGCCGACGATCACGACGTCGGCCTCGAACCCGTTCGCGGTGCTCATGCGATCTTCTTCAGCAGGCCGAGCAGACGGTCGAAGGTCGCGCCGTACGGCGGATGGAACAGCTTCGTGCCGGCGAAGCGCGACTGCAGGAACACCGGCTTGAGCTTGCTGAAGGTATTGAAGCCCCAGACGCCGTGGTACGACCCCATGCCGCTGGCGCCGACACCGCCGAAGGGCTGCTCCTCCTGGCCGAGGTGCCAGATGCAGTCGTTGACCGTGACGCCACCCGCGTGCGTGCGGGCCAGCACGTCGTCGCGCGCGGCCCGGTCCTCACCGAACCAGTACAGCGCCAGCGGCCGGTCGCCGGCGTTGACGCGCGCGATCGCCTCGGACGGATGGCCGTACGGCACGATGGGCAGCAGCGGACCGAAGATCTCCTCGCGCATCACGGCCATCTCCGGCGAGGTGTCGAGCACCAGGGTCGGGACGAGGCGGCGGTCCCCGGGCGCGTCGTCGTGCGTCGGACGCAGCGTCGCGCCGCGGGCGCGCGCGTCATCGAGCAGGCCCCGCAGGCGCGCGTGATGGCGCGGACTGACGATGGCGGTGTAGTCCGGATTGCCTTCGATGCGTGGATACAGCCGGCGCACGGCGGCGACGATCGCCTCGGTCAGCGGTTGCACGAGTTCCTGTGGCGCGAGCACGTAGTCCGGCGCGACGCAGGTCTGACCGGCGTTGAGCAGCTTGCCGAAGGCGATGCGTTCGGCGGTGCGGGCGAGGTCGGCGCTGCGGTCGACGATGGCCGGGGATTTCCCGCCGAGTTCCAGCGTGACCGGGGTCAGGTGTTGCGCGGCGGCTTGCGCCACCAGGCGACCCACCGGCGTCGAGCCGGTGAAGAACAGATGATCGAACGGCAGTTGCGTGAAGGCCTTGCCGACCTCGGCGTCGCCGGTGACGACGGTCATCTCGTCGGGGGCGAAATGCTGGGCGACGAGTCTGGCCATCAGGTCCGAGGTGGCCGGCGTCAGCTCGGACGGCTTGATCATCACGCGATTGCCGGCGGCCAGTGCTGCCAGTGCCGGCGCCATCGCCAGGTAGTACGGATAGTTCCACGGCGAGACGATGCCGACCACGCCGAGCGGCTGCGGCATCAGCCGATTGCCGGCGGGCAGGAAGTGCAGGGCGGTCGGCGCGCGCTTGACGGCCATCCAGCGCTTCAGGTGCCGCATCGCATGCCGGGCACCGGACTGGACCGTGAAGAGATCGGCCAGCAGGCTCTCGTGACGCGAGCGGTGGCCGAAGTCGCGGGACATCGCGTCGGCGAGCGCCTCCGCGTGGTCCGCGGTCATCCGCAGCAGCCGCGCCAGACGGTCCTTGCGTTGCGCGTAGGTCGGCATCCGCTCGCGGTCGAACGCGGCGCGCTGCTGCTCCAGCATCAGGTGCAGGCGCTCATGCAGGGCTTGGTCCATGGGGTCTCCGTTGTTGCTCTTGTGGGGACCAAGGCTATGCCCATTCGTGCCGCCGGCCAAGCGCGGGGACCCTGGACTAGGGAGGCGCGCCTAGGCGTGCGTCGCCGTCCGCCCATGAAAAAGCCCGGCCGGGGCCGGGCTTTCGGAGCAGGGCGCCGGAGCGCCCCGCATCGATCGGGAGCGATCGATCAGAAGCGGTAGCCGACGCTCAGCGTCACGCCGGTGACGGTGGTCGTGTCCTTGTCGAAGTAGGACATGTAGTCGACCGCGCCGTACACCTGCTTGTTGAAGTTGTACTTGGCGCCCAGGCCCCACGAGAAGCTGCTGTCGCTGCCCGAGGCCGAACCCAGGCTCGACGAGAACTTGACCTTGGAGTCGGCATAGCCCAGGCGGCCGAACACTTCGAACTGCGGGTTGAACGAGTACTTCGGCACCACGTAGAAGCCGACGCTGCGGGTGATCTTGGTCTTCACGCCTTGCGAGGTGTCATCGGACACGCCGCCGGCCAGCATGCCTTCGAGGGCGACGTTGGGGTGCAGGTCCCAGCCGACGATGCCGCGGATGGCGCCCGGCTTGAACGACACGTTGTAGAAATCGTCCTTGACCTTGGCGAAGGTGTAGCCCAGTTCACCGTAGACGGCGTTGGTGGCTTGCGATTGGGCTTGCGCGGCACCGGCGGCCAGCAGGACGGCAGCGGCGACGACAGAGATCTTGATCATTTGAATACTTCTCTTGATGAGTGAAACCGCACCTTGGCGGTGCGGCGGGCAGAAGGTATCAACGCCTGCCCCCGGAGCCCCATGACACTCGTCACGCCCTTGTAAAAAAGTACGAATTCCGTTGTCGCACGACGACGTCCTCTGCGGAGGGCCGGGCTGTCATTCCCCCTCTGGAGGGGCGATTTGTGCGAACAGTCGATCTCGATTTGATGTGGCCTTCACAGGCATGTCCGACGAGGACCAGCTTGTGGCGGCACCAGAAGAAAAGCCCGGCACAGGGCCGGGCTTGATCACCGCGCACGACGGCGCAGCGGATCGTGGGGGACGATCAATGACGGAAGTGGCGCACGCCCGTCAGCACCATCGCGATGCCGCGCTCGTTGGCCGCGGCGATGACCTCCTCGTCACGCATCGAGCCGCCCGGCTGGATCACGCAGGAGGCGCCGGCGTCGGCCAGCACATCCAGGCCGTCGCGGAACGGGAAGAAGGCGTCGCTCGCCACGGCCGAGCCGGTCAGCGTCAGGCCGGCGTTCTCGGCCTTGATCGAGGCGATGCGCGCCGAGTCGATGCGGCTCATCTGGCCCGCGCCGACGCCCAGCGTCATGCCGCCGCCGCAGAAGACGATCGCGTTGCTCTTCACGTACTGCGCGACGGTCCACGCGAACATCAGGTCGTCGAGCTGCTGCGCGGTCGGCTGCAGCGTGGTGACGACCTTCAGGTCGGCCTTCGTCAGGAAGTGGTTGTCGGCGGTCTGCACCAGCAGGCCCGAGCCGACGCGCTTGACGTCCTGCGCGTTGCGGCCCTGGTCCCACGGACGCGCGCCGCCCGGCGGCAGCGCGATCTCGAGCAGGCGCACGTTGACCTTGCCCTTGAAGACCTCGCGCGCCTCGGCGCTGAAGGACGGCGCCATCAGCACCTCGACGAACTGCTTGGACACCAGTTCCGCGGCGGCGCGGTCGACCTCGCGGTTGAAGGCGATGATGCCGCCGAAGGCGCTGGTCGGGTCGGTCTTGAAGGCCTTCGCGTAGGCGTCGGCGGCGTTCGCCGCGACGGCCACGCCGCAGGGGTTGGCGTGCTTGATGATCACGCAGGCGGGGACCTCGAAGCTCTTCACGCATTCCCACGCGGCGTCCGCGTCGGCGATGTTGTTGTAGCTGAGCTCCTTGCCCTGCAGCTGCCTGCCGGTCACCAGCGAGCCGGGCGCCGGATGCAGGTCGCGGTAGAGCGCGGCGGTCTGGTGCGAGTTCTCGCCGTAGCGCAGGTCCTGCACCTTGATGAAGCTGCTGTTCATCTGCGCGGGGTACTCGGCCAGCGAGCCGTCTTCCAGGCGCGCGCTCAGGTAGTTGCTGATCGCGGCGTCGTACTGGGCGATGCGGTTGAACGCGGCCACCGACGCGGCGAAGCGCGTCTTGTCGCTGGTCTTGCCATGGGCCTTCAGTTCCTCCAGCACCAGCGCGTACTGCGACGCGTCGGTCAGCACCGTCACGTCCTTCCAGTTCTTGGCCGCGCTGCGGACCATCGCCGGACCGCCGATGTCGATGTTCTCGATCGCGTCCTCCAGCGTGCAGCCGGGCTTGGCGACGGTGGACTCGAACGGATAGAGGTTGACCGCCAGGATGTCGATCGTGTCGATCCCGTGCTGCTCGATCGCGGCGACGTGCTCGGGCAGGTCGCGACGGGCCAGCAGACCGCCGTGGATCTTCGGATGCAGCGTCTTGACGCGGCCGTCCAGCATCTCCGGGAAGCCGGTGTGCTGGGCGACTTCGGTCACCGGCAGGCCGGCGTCGGCCAGCAGCTTGGCGGTGCCGCCGGTGGACAGCAGGCGCACGTCCAGCGCATGCAGCGCCTTGGCGAAATCGACGATGCCGGTCTTGTCGGAGACCGAGATCAGGGCGGTGAGTTGGGCCATGGGAGCTCTCTAAAGGGGATTCGGTTCGGCGCGGGCGCTCAGATCAGCTTGTGTTCGACGAGCTTCCGGCGCAGCGTGTTTCTGTTGATGCCCAGCCATTCGGCGGCCTTGCTCTGGTTGCCGTCGCTGTGCTGCATCACCACTTCCAGCAGCGGCTTCTCGACGAGGCGGATCAGCATCTCGTGCATCGAGTGCGGCACTTCGCCGCCGAGGTCCCTGAAGTAGACCTCCAGGTTTTCGCGGATGCAGGAGTCGATCGGTTTTGGCGTCATGCCGTCAGCCTTCTTTCTTGGTCTTGGTGTTCGTCGTTCGCGGCGGCGGCTGCGTCTGCGTCGTCGAGGGGGCCGTTGTCGGCCGGCAGGTAGGGCAGGCGGTCATGGTCGTCCGCCAGCGCGTCCAGCCAGTCCGTCAGCGCGCGGACCTGGCCGTCGCAGCTCTCGAGGGTGTTCATGCGACGGCGGAAGTCCTCGCCGCCGGGCAGCGCCCGCACGGCCCAGCCGATGTGCTTGCGCGCGCTGCGCATGCCGGTGAGTTCGCCGTACAGCGCGTAGTGGTCGTGCAGGTGCTCGATCAGCCAGCCCTTGGCGTCGGCGATGCGCGGCGCGGGCAGTTCCTCGCCGGTGGCCAGGAAGTGCGCGATCTCCGCGAAGATCCACGGCCGGCCCTGCGCCGCGCGGCCGATCATGATCGCGTCCGCGCCGGTCGCGGCCAGCACCTCGCGGGCCTTGTGCGGCGTGTCGATGTCGCCGTTGGCGACCACGGGGATGCGCAGCGCGGCCTTCACCGCGGCGATGGTGTCGTACTCGGCGCAGCCGCTGTAGCCTTGCTCGCGCGTGCGACCGTGCACCGTGACCATCGCGATGCCGGCCGACTCCGCCGCGCGCGCCAGCGCCACCGCGTTCTTCTCCGCCTGGCACCAGCCGGTGCGCATCTTCAGCGTGACCGGCACGCCGCGCGGCGCGCACGCGGCGACCACCGCCTCGACGATCTCCAGCGCCAGCGCCTCATCCTGCATCAGCGCCGAACCGGCCCACTTGTTGCAGACCTTCTTGGCCGGGCAACCCATGTTGATGTCGATGATCTGCGCGCCGCGATCCACGTTGTACGCGGCGGCCTCGGCCATCATCTGCGCGTCGGTCCCGGCGATCTGCACCGAGATCGGCGCGGACTCGCCCTCATGGTTCGCGCGGCGCGAGGTCTTCAGGCTGTTCCACAGGTCCTTGCGGGAGGTCACCATCTCGCTCACCGCATACCCCGCGCCGAGCTTCTTGCACAGCACGCGGAAGGGCCGGTCGGTCACTCCCGCCATGGGGGCGACGAACAGACGGTTCGGCAGGACGTAGGGACCCAGCACGAGGGAGCCGGGCAGCGGCGTGGACATCGGGAATAGTGAGGCGGTTGCACAAAAAGAGGCAGAAGTATACCGCCGTTGGCACCCTCGATCGCACGGGCCCCCGATCGCCCACGGGAACCCGGGCGCCCCCTCCTCATACTTGTCGCAGGCTCCACAAATCGTCGGGGGCGCCCGGGTTCCCGTGGGCTCCGAACGAGGACTGCGGGGCAGGGTTCTAGAGGGACGGCTGCTTGCGCCAGAGGACGAAACCCTGGTCGACGAAGCGGTTCATGACGCGGTCCTGCGACAGCTTGTAGACCGCGCGCGCAATGCGGCCCCTCAGCTCCGGGGTGTTGCAGCGGGAACGGTGGGCCAGCGTCAGGTACAGGCCCTCGCGTGCGATCGCCGGCATCAGCGGCTGGATCGCGGGACCGCCGTTGCGCGCGGCGTAGGCCTCGGCCGGCGTGTCCTCGTAGATCAGGTAGTCGGCACGGCCGCGCTGCAGCATCAGGATCGCCTGCTCGATGCTGGCGACCTGGCTGATCTTCAGCGACTGGCGCGCGTAGTTGTCGAACTCCACGCCGAAGCTGTTGTTGATCACCGTCACGCCCTGCTTGGGCGCCAGGTCGCTCCATCGCTTGTAGGCCACCGGCGCCGCGGTCCGCGTCCAGATGACGCTGCGCGTCTCGCGGAACGCGGGATGGAAGTAGTCCATGTACTCGGTGCGCGGCAGCGTGAAGAACGCGCCCGCGATCAGGTCGATGCGACCCGCGCGCATCTCCTCCTGCACGCGGCCCCAGGGACCGACGTAGCGAGTCTCGATCGGGATGCCGATCTCCGCCGCCAGCCACTGCATCAGGTCGGCGTTGGCGCCGAGCAGCTTCTGCTCGTCCGCCGGATCGCGCCAGAGGTAAGGCGGGTACTGCGGGTTGCCCGAGGCGACGAGCATCGGACAACCGGCGATCGGACCCGGCGGCGTCGGTGCGGCGGCCGGAGGACCGGGCGCCGCGCTTGCCTGCGCTGAAGGCGGCGCCGCGGTCTGCGCGAGCGCGACACTGTGGAACGGTGCCGGGCCGATCCCCATCGGACCGGCGACGGCCAAGCCGATCAACGTGAACGACGAAACGGCGAGGCGGCGCAAGGACATGGTCTTCAGATAATCCCACGCATGGAAGCTTGGCTGCAACAGATGATTCACCTGATGCTGGAGACCCTATCTCTCCCGCAGGTGGGCTTGGGCGCGGTGTTCGTCGTCGCGCTGATTTCGGCGACGCTGCTGCCGATGGGATCGGAGCCGGTCGTGCTCCTGCTGGTGCATGCGAAGCCGGAGCTGTTCTGGCCCGCGATCCTCGTGGCCACCGCAGGCAACACGATCGGCGGCGCGATCACCTGGTGGATGGGCTACGGCGCGGAGCGCGCCTACGAGGCCGCCGTGCACCACACGCCGCGCGACCAGCGCGTGCTGGGCTGGCTGCGACGCTTCGGCGCGAAGACCTGCCTGATGAGCTGGCTGCCCATCGTCGGCGATCCGCTATGCGCCCTGGCCGGATGGCTGCGGCTGCCGTTCTGGCCGTGCGTGGCGTACATGGCGGTCGGCAAGTTCCTGCGCTACCTGCTCATGACCGCCATCGGGGTCGCCATCTTCGAGTGAGCGCACGGAGGCACTCGCCACTGCGGGGGGACGGGTGGCGACGATGGCCCGAGCTTGCACAATCACGGGGCATTCGAAGGAGCCCCGCCATGAGCACCCCCAGCACCCCGGCGTACGACGCCTTGTGCCAGCGCCATCAGCGCATCCACCGTCTTTCCCACCTGCAGTCGATCGCGTCGTGGGACCAGTCCGCCTTCATGCCGACGCGAGGCGCGCAGGCGCGCGCCGAGGCGCTCGCCGAGATGGGCGGGCTGCTGCACCAGCTGGGCACCGACCCGGCGCTGCGCCAGCTGCTCGACGATGCGGCGCAGGAGCCGCTCGACGACTTCCAGCGCGCCTCGCTGCGCGAGATGCGCCGCGTGTGGCGCTCGGCCAACGCGGTGCCGCAGCGGCTCGTGGAAGCGCGTTCGCTGGCCAACTCGCATTGCGAGCATGAGTGGCGCCACCAGCGCGCCGCCAACGACTGGACCGGCTATGTCGAGAACCTCCGTCCGGTCGTGCGCTACGCGCGGGAAGAGGCGCAATGCCTGTCCGATGACTCGGGCCTGAGCCGCTATGACGCGTTGCTCGACCACTACGAACCCGGCATGCGATCGGCCGACATCGACCGGGTCTTCGGCGACCTGCGCCAGTGGCTGCCCGGCCTGATCCGCGAGGTGATGGCGCGTCAGTCGACCGACCGCGTGGTCCACCCGCAGGGGCCGTTCCCCGCCGCGTCGCAACGCGCGCTGGGCCTGGACGCGATGACGCTGCTGGGCTTCGACTTCGAGGCGGGCCGCCTCGACGAAAGCGCCCATCCGTTCTGCGGCGGCGTGCCGGAGGACGTGCGGATGACGACGCGCTACCGCGACGACGGCTTCCTGCAAAGCCTCACCGGCACCATCCACGAGACCGGTCACGGCCGCTACGAGCAGAACCTGCCGCGCGAGTGGCTGGGCCTGCCGGTGGCGGGCGCGCGGTCGATGGGCCTGCACGAGAGCCAGAGCCTGTCCTTCGAGATGCAGCTGGCTTCGCATCCCGGCTTCGCCGGCCTGCTGCAGCCGCTGGTGGAACGCCACCTCGGCCCGCAGCGCGGATTCGCCGCGGACAACCTGCACAAGCTGATGACGCGGGTCGCACCGGGCTACATCCGCGTCGACGCCGACGAGGTGACCTACCCGGCGCACGTGATCCTGCGCTACGAGATCGAACGCCCGCTGATCGAGGGCGAGATCGAGGTCGAGGACATCCCCGCGCTGTGGGACGCCAAGATGCAGGAGCTGCTGGGCCTGGACACGCGCGGCAACTACAAGGACGGCTGCATGCAGGATGTGCACTGGGGCTGCGGGCTCTACGGCTACTTCCCCTGCTACACGCTGGGCGCGATGTACGCGGCGCAGTGGTTCGCGACGATGCGCCGCGAGCGGCCGACGCTGGACGCGGAGATCGCGCGCGGCGAACTTGCGCCGGTCTTCGACTGGCTCAAGGCGCGCGTGTGGTCGCAGGGCAGCCGCTGGGAGACGCCCGAACTGGTGCAGCGCGCCAGCGGCGAGGCGCTGAACCCGGCGCACTTCCGCCGGCACCTCGAGTCGCGTTACCTGGGCTGATCGCCACCGCGCCGCCGGTTCACCGCGCCGGCGGCACCAACGAAAAGGGCACCCCGCGAGGGGTGCCCTTTTCTTCTTGCGCGTCCGCGGTCTCTACCCACGGCGCTCCCAACGAGTCGTCGAGGACTCGAAATGCCTTGTGGTGGGGTCAGGCCTTGCCGGCCGTCTTGCGGCGGCGCAGGACGATGCCCATCGCGCCCAGGCCGGCCAGCATCAGCGCCAGGCTTTCCGGCTCCGGCACGGCGGCGGCGTTGCTGCCTGCACCGACGGTGTTGACGATGATGTTGTCCAGCGAGGTGCCGTAGCCGTCGCTGCGACCGACCGCGGCGAAGCGCAGGGTCATCGGGCTGCCGGTGCCGACGAAGGTCGTCGAGAAGGTGGCCCAGGACGTGTCGATGTTGTCGCCGACGGTGCCGCTCAGGCCGCCGATGCTCCAGGCCAGGCCGTTGCTGGCGGCGCCCTGGTTGTCCGGACGGTTCGTGTAGGCGAAGCTCAGCGAGTAGGTCTGGCCGGCGATGGTGTTCAACGCCTGGCTGATCCAGCTGTTGGCGGTGGTGTCGAGTTCGACGAAGTTGCTGCCGGCGAAGGCGCTGCCCGCGACGTTGTTGCGGATCTCCAGGCCGTTCGGGCCGACCGTCCAGCCGACCGCGCTGTTGACGATGGTCCAGGTGCCCGGGCCGACGGCGGGCGTCTCGAAGCTGCCGTTGGTCACCAGGTTCACCGGGGTCGCCAGGGCGAACAGGGGGCGGCGAAGAGGAGGGCAGTGATCAGGCGCTTCATGGGGCGGGCTCGGGAGTTCGACAAGGGGTGCGCAGGAACGTCTGCGCTTGTGTCGAATTGTTCGAGGCCGCCTCACCGGTGCCATCCCCCTGGGCGATGGGGATGGCGATACGTTTCGTGACGCAGTGCACGCCGCCCGGCGGCGGCGGAGGGTCAGGTGGTGCGCTTGCCGCCCCGGGCGGCCTTGGCCGTCTTGGTGGACTTCGCCGCGGACTTCGCGGGGGCCTTGGCCGCGGGTTGCTTCGAGGACGCCTTCACGGGTGTTTTCGTCGCGCCTGTTGCGGTCGTCTTCTTTGCCGCCGGCTGCTTCGATGCAGGTTTCTTCATCGTCGGCGCTGTCGTGGCCGGCATTGCCGACGCGGCACCGGGCCGCGCGGCGCGCAGCATCGCCACCTCCGCGGACAGGGCGTCGACACGTGCCTTCAACTGCGCGACCTCGTCCGCCGCCGGCATGCCCAGGCGCGCGAGCGCGCGCGCCACGCGGTCCTCGAAGATCGACTCCAGCTTGTCCCAGTGCTGGCCCGCACGGGCGCCGACCTCCCCGGCCAGGTCGCTCATGCGGTGCGCGGCGCTGTCGAGACGCGCCTCGGCCTTGCCGACGGCCGCGCCGCCCTGGTCCTGCGCCTTGGCGAACGCGGCCAGGCCGGCCGACCAGATCTGCTGCGCCGAGGTCCGGACCTGCTCCGCGAACGGCGTGTCCGCCGCCTGGGGCGAGGCGGGCGCGGCGTTCCTGCGGCGGCCTTGCGCCGGCTTGGGCGTGGCCGTCTTCTGTTGCTTCTTGACCATGGGCGTTCCTTGTCGTCGCGGGCCGGGGGCTGACACCCGTCGCTTGCCGAAAGCCGGACTATAGGCGGCGTGTCCTGCTGCACGCTGACTTCGACCTGTCTCGCAACCCCCATCGGGGCGAACGGCGCAGAGGCCAGAATAGCGCGCATGTCCTCGCCGACCGATTTTCCCGACACCGTGCCCGAGGCGCCGCCGGCCCTGCCGCCGATCGCGATGGACCGCGAACTGCCGCTGCGCAAGGGGGCGTTCATCGACTGCCCGCAGTGTCGCGCGACGATGCGCCACGTGACCCTGCCCGGCCACCACGCGCCGGCGACGGTCGACATCGATCACTGCGGTCCCTGCGGCCTGGTCTGGTTCGATGCGCGCGAGTCGGTGCAGCTGTCGACGGCCGCCTGGATCCAACTGCTGCGCGACCTGGACCGGCTGCGCCGGAGCGACCGGCCGCATCGGCCCACACGCGCCTGCCCGCTGTGCGCGAAGACCTTGAAGGAGGTCCGCAACCTCACGCGCTTCGGCCGCTTTCCGGTCCTGGAATGCGGCCACTGCGGCGGTCATCTGCACAGCCAGGCCGGCATGCTGGCCGAGCGCGGACTGCTCCGCCCGCTGCTGCCGGGCGAGCGCTACGCGCTGCAGGCCGAGAAGCGCCAGCTGTCCTGCCTGAACTGCGGCGGTCCGGCGGACGGCAAGAGCGAGGACTGCTCGTGGTGCAAGAGCCCGCTGCTGATGGTGGACATGCCGCGCCTGGCGAACGCGCTGCGCCGGCGCCCGCCGTCGGAACCACTGCTGATGCCCAACGGCGGCAAGCCCGTGGGCTGGGCCTGCCGCGGTTGCGGTGCGCCGATGGACCCGACGCGCGAGACGCGCTGCGGGCGTTGCCACCACACGGTGGTGGCGCCGTCGATGGACGACCTGGGGCCGCTGCTGGACGCCCTCGAACACGACGGGCACGAAGCGGACGCCCAGATGGAACGCGAACGCCGCGAGCGGCTGGCGTCCTACAACTTCGAGCACCGCGACCCGGCCGGCGGCAAGCACGGCCTCTTCTGGAAGGGCGAGTACGAGAAGCGCTACGACGAGGAGAACGATCGCCGCGAGCGGCATCGTGACGGCGGGCGGGGCTGGGCCTCGTCGGGCTGGTCCTCGCCGGGGGAAGGCTTGCCGCCCACGCTGATCGAGATCGCGCTGCGCATTGCGGCGAAGCTGCTGCGCTGATCCGATCGTGCGGCGGATGAGGCGCCGTGGGCCGGGCGCCGCGCGCCCTCGATCGTGCCCCCGCGGATCAGAGCTCCAGCACCCCGATCGCTTTCGCGCAGGCCGGCGGCGTGCCGCCGCCGCGCACGACGAAGGGCAGTTCGCCCCACGGGCCCAAATCGCGCGGGCAGCCGTTGCGCAGCGTGCCGCCCGGGCAGCCGCAGCCCTTGGTCTTGACCAGCTTGTCCAGCGTCTGCGACTGCTGCGGATTGAGCTTGGGCAGGTCGTGGCGGAAGACCAGTTGCAGTGCCGTCGTCGGCGCGGGCGCGTCCACCGCGGGCACCGGGCCGAGCAGCGTCGCCATCGAGAACGTCTCCTTGAGCGCCGCGGCGGGTTTCATGCCCTTGGCGCGGCGCAGGTAGTTCAGCGCCACTTCCATCGCCGCGTAGCCGCGCGCGGCCGAGGCCGTGAACGGCTTGCGGAACGCGGCCCCGTAGGTGTTGGCCACCTGGTCCCAGCGGCCGCGGTCGATCGTCAGCACCGGGCACAACACGGCGTCGACACGCTCCGACAGCGCGGCGTCGAAGTCCATCCAGCACGAGGTCCGCGCGCTGATCCGCAGCCCCGTCTGCCGGCGCAGGTCGGCGGCGATCTTCTCGCCGGCATTGAGCTCGATGCGGCCCAGCTGCAGCTGCAGGTCCTGGTCCTTCATCCGCTCCGCATTGCTGGAGATGAACGGGATGCCCGCGACGCGCAGCGCATCCGCGCCGGCATTGATCTCGCACCAGTTGCCCAGCACGACGTCGACCTTGGCCGCGATGAATTCCTGGGAGATGGCGAGCGCCTTGCGGGCGTCGCAGCCGCTGTCCTTGACGATCAGCTTGGGGGCGGCGTCGCCGGGCCAGGTCTTGAGCGCGAGCGTCATGCCGAGCTGGAGTTGCTCGGCCTGCTCGACGCTCGGATAGCTGCCCGGCAGGATGACGCCGATGGTGGCGGCGGTGGTCGGCGCAGCGGCGCACAGCAGGGCGGCTGGCAGCACGATGGCCAGGACCTGGCGGATGTTCATGACGATCCCTCTTGTTCTTCGTGGCCGGGGTCGGCCGTTGACTTTGTCGCCGGAACTGCGTTGTGGCGTCCGAGTCCGAGGTATCGCCTGCGCGGAGGGCGCGCGCACTGGAGGTTTTCCCGGGAGACCCCACGAATGAAAACGCCCCGGCGGGCCGGGGCGGTAAGACGTCACAGTTGTGACGGAAAGTGCGGCAAACGCGCAACGCGAGCCGTACAGCGCACGAAGCTCAGACGGGCCAGCCCTGCAGCACGAGCTTCCCACGTTGGCGCTGACTCTCCTGCAAGGCGTGGGCGCGCTTGAGGGTGTCGGCGGAGATCGGGCCGACGACGTCGGCCAGCGTCGTGCGGATCGTCCCCGCATCGACCAGCGCGGCGACCTCGGCCAGCAGCCGGCCCTGGGCGGCGATGTCGTGCGTCGCATGCATGCTGCGCGTGAACATCAACTCCCAGTGCAGCGACAGCGACTTGCCCTTTAGCGCCATCACATCCAGATCGTGCGGGCCGAAGTCGTCGATCATCGCCAGCTTGCCCTGCGGCTCCAGCGCCTCGACGAAGCCCTGGAAATGCTGCGGCGTGTGGGTCAGGCTGGTCACGTAGCGCAGCGGCGGGACGCCGGCCTTCTGCAGCGCGGCGATCTGCGGGGCGATCGGTTCACGGTGGTTGATCACGTGGTGGGCTCCCAGCGCATGCAGCCACTTGCCGCCTTCGCCGTCCGGCTCGGAGCTGGTGCCGATGACCGTCAGGTGCGCGTGACGGCGCGCCAGCTGGACCAGGATCGAGCCCACGCCGCCGGCCGCGCCGGTGACCAGCAGGCTGACCGGCCGCTCCGGCTGCTGCTGCACCTGCAGGCGGTCGAACAGCAGCTCCCAGGCGGTGATCGCCGTCAACGGCAGCGCGGCGGCTTCGGCGTCGCTGAGCGAGGTCGGCGCCTTGGCCGCGATGCGATGGTCGACGCATTGGAACTGCGCGTTGCTGCCCGGCCGGGTGATGTCGCCGGCATACCAGACGCGGTCGCCGACGGCGAAGCCGGCCACCTCCGGCCCGACCGCGCGGACCGTGCCGACGGCATCCCAGCCGAGGATCACGGGCGTCGTGCCGTCGGCGCTGGCGCGGCGCACGCGGACCTTGGTGTCGACCGGATTGACGGCGATCGCGGTGACCTCGACCAGCAGGTCCTTCGGACCGGGGGCGGGCGTGGGCAGTTCGAGGTCGATCAGCGACTCGGCCTCGGTGATGGGCAGGGACTTGAAGTAGCCGACGGCTTTCATGGCGGGACTCCTTGGGTTCGACGAAAGGGAGGGAGGAAAGGAAGGGGGAAGGGAAAAGGGAGAAGCGGGATGCTGCGGAAACGAATGGTGGACCTTCCGGCAGAATCAATGAAGACCGCTGAATCGCTATCAGTTTCAACATCGGATTGAAAATCCCCGGGGGAGAGACCGTCATGGACATCGAGAACACCGCCGAGCTGCGCCTGCTGATCGAGTGCGCGCGCGGCGGCAGCCTGACGGCGGCATCGCGGGAAATGGGCATCACCCCCGCGGCGGCCAGCGCGATGCTGAAGAAGCTGGAGGCGCGCCTGGGCGTGCGGCTCGCCGAGCGCAGCACCCGGGCATTGCGCCTCACGGCGGCGGGCGAGCGGCTGAGGGACTACGCCCAGCGCGCGCTGGAGCTGCTGGACGAGGGCCTGGCGCTGGTCACCGAGGGCGGTGACGACGCGACCGCCAAGGGACGCGGCGCGACCGCGCTGCGCGGGCGCATCCGCGTCAGCGCGTCGAGCGATCTGACACGGCGCATCGTGCTGCCGCTGCTGGATGATTTCCTTGACCGGCATCCCGGGATCGAGCTGCAGCTCAATGTCGGCGACGCGTTGCAGGACGTCGTGCGCGATGAGGTCGACCTGGCCCTGCGGTATGGCGAGCTGGCGGATTCGCGGCTGGTGGCGCGCAAGCTGCACGACGGGCGCCGGCTGCTGGTGGCGTCACCGGACTATCTGGCGCGGCACGGCCGGCCATCCCATCCCGCGGAACTCGCGCAGCACGACTGCATCCGCTTCAAGATCGGCGACCGTCTGGAACGCGAATGGCGCTTCTGGCGACGCGACGCCATGCAGGCGGCACCGGTGGATGTGACGGTGCAGGGACGCCGTACCGCCGACGACGGCGGCATCGCCCACCAGTGGGCCCTCGAAGGGCGGGGGATGACCTACAAGAGTTGTCTGGACATCCGCGACAGCCTCGCCAGCGGGGCGCTGGTCGAGGTGCTGCCGGACTGGATCGGGCGGCCGATGCCGCTCCATGCGCTGATGCCCAGCCAGCGCTTCCTGCCACAACGGCTGAAGGCACTGGTGGACCACCTGGCGGAGGGGCTCAGGCGCTGACGGGCCAGGAGGCGCCGTCGTTCAACGGGCGCCGTTCAATGCTTGTGGTCGCCGTGACCCGCGTGCGGGTCCTTGGCATCGGGCGAGGCCACGGGGCCAGTCCTTGCCGGCGCCTGGATCGTGACGGTCGAACGGGACTTGTCCGCGCCTTCGAACACCAGCGTCAGCGGCACGGCGTCGCCGGTCTTCAGTGGCCCCTTCAGGTCCATCAGCATCACGTGATAACCGCCCGGCTTCAACTCCACCGGTTTGCCGGCGGGCACCGCCAGCGCAGCCACGGGGCGCATGCGCATCACGTCGCCGTCCATCGCCATCTCGTGCACTTCGGCCACGCCGGCCACCGGCGTGCTGACCGAGATCAGCTTCACCGCCGTCGGCGACTTGATCTGCATGAAGGCACCGGTGGCCTTCTGCTGCGGCACCGTCGCGCGCACCCAGGCGTCGGCGACGACCACCTGGGCCTGCGCCAGACCGGCCGTCAGCAGCAGGGCGGGAACAACAGCCAGACGGGCGAGGGAACGGAACTTCATCGGGCGTCCAATCCAGGATCTATGAGGGGTCAGGAAGTATCCGCCACATCGCTTGCCTGAGGGAACGCTTGCCCCCGGCCTCCTACGACTCGCAGGCTCCCCAAGTCGGCCGGGGGGCACGCGTTCCCTCAGGCTCGGACCGAGCAGTGCGGCGATTCATTGCCTGCGGTCGGGGTTCTGCGTCTCCAAGGCACCCAGACTGCGCAGCACCTGGTGGACGATCTCCACGCGCTTCTGTGAGAAGGACGGATCCTTCATGTCCATGTTGAGGGCGAAGTAGACGGGGCGCGCGTCGCGGTCCTGCTCCGCCCAGCCCACGAACCAGCCGAGACCGGGGTTGGCGTTGTCCGCCCAGCCGGTCTTGGCGTAGAGACGCCAGCCGGGGCCCTGGTCGCGCAGCATCACCTGGCGGGCGATGTCGTAGGTGCGGTCGGACAGCGGCAGCGCGCGGTCGTGCACGCGGCGCAGGAACTCGATCTGGCCGACGGCCGAGATGCGCAGGCCGCCGTCCAGCCAGAAGCGGTCGCCGACCGGGCCGGCGACGGCGTTGCCGTAGCGGAAGTCGCGCACGAACTGCTGCACCGTCGGCTGGCCGATCTGCCGCGCCAGCGACTGGAACACCCACACCGCGGAGACCTGGTAGGCCGAGCCCAGCGTCTGGTCGCGGTTCCAGTCCTCGATGCGGCGCTTCGTGCCGTCCCACTTGAACGATTGCGTCTCGTCGACGGCAGCGCCGGTCTCCAGCGCGATCAGCGACATCGGGATCTTGAAGGTCGACGCCGGCAGGAAGCCCTCGAAGGCGCGGACGCTGTCCGACGCGATCCAGCGATGCGCGCGGGTGTCGAGCACGGCGATCGTGCCCTTCGTCCTCAGTTCATCGAAGTGGCGCTGCAGTTCGGGGCGGGTCTCCCAGCGTTCGCGTTCATTCGCGGGCGTGGTCTGCGCGATCGAGGCGCGACAGGCGGTGAGGGCGAGACAGGCGAGCAGCGCGCTCGCCATCAGTCGGGGAAAGGACATGGCGGTCTCCGGTCGATAGGGATGTCGCCAGTG
The DNA here is from genome assembly GCF_050632145.1 of Roseateles chitinivorans. Classification (GTDB taxonomy): domain Bacteria; phylum Pseudomonadota; class Gammaproteobacteria; order Burkholderiales; family Burkholderiaceae_C; genus Roseateles; species Roseateles chitinivorans_B. The sequence goes on along the minus strand of NZ_CP192577.1, from coordinate 187,402 downwards.
TGCGAAGTCCCCCTCGCCGGAAGTCGTCGAAGTGCCGTTACGCCCGTTGCGCCCGTTCCGCCCAGGCCCGGTCACAGCGAGTGCTGCCGGGGCCGGAATGATGTGGGGGTTCGCGGACGCGATGCCCCCCACGTCGTGGAGTGCCCGCGCCTGGCATCCCGCCGTGTTCGACGACCTCACGCCCGCCGCGACTGCGGCATCAGCGCCTGGGCCTCATCGAGGTAGCGCCGCCGCGCCTCTTCATCGCGCAGCTTGCGCGCCTGCAGCCTGGCCTGTCGCACCAGGTCGGTGGCGCTGAACGCGTCACCTTCATCGAGCGCATGCCGGGCCCAGAGGAGCAGGAAGGCACAGCGCTGATCCGCGGGGATCTGCGATTGACGCGCCCGGCAGGAGGCCCAGCGCTGCGCCGCGAGGTCGCCGAAGGACGTCGCCGGCAGGGGCAGTCCTTGCGCGGTGGCCAGGCGCTGCAGCGCCGCGAAGTCGAGGCGTCCGAGCGCCGCAAGCCGCAACAGGAAGATGGTGTTCAGCAGCGAGCTGCGTCCGAGTTGCCAGCGCGCGCAGAGCGCGTCGCTGAGCAGCAGCCATCGCAGCGCGTCCTCGATGCCTGGACCCTCGGCGGGCAGCAGGTCGGCCTCGACGAGCCGGCCGAGCGCGTTGGAGAGATTGGCGGCGCAGACCTGGAGCGCGTCGGGCAGTCCGGCCAGCGAGGCACTGCGCAACGCGTCGCCGAGGCTGGCCAGCGACTGCGCCGCGAGCGCCGCGTCGCCGCGGGCGATGGCGAGGTCGCGCAGCACGATGCCGCGAAGGTTGCCGTGGTCGCAGCGCAGCGTGGAGTCGGCGGCGAGCACGTCGGGATCGACCTCGTCGAGCTTGTCCAGGGCGGGTGCCGCCTGTCCCAGGCTGCCGAACCAGTGCCAGGCCGCGAGGATCGCGACGCGGGCGCGCAGCTGGCGGCGCTCCAGACGCGGAAGGCGGCTGTTGTTGAGCGCCTGGCCGAGTTCGCGCAGTTCGTCCTGCAACGCCGCCCAGTCGCCGAGCCGGCGCGCGATGCGGGCGCGTCGCAGGCCGAGCGCGGCGGCCGCGGCGTCGTCGCCCGGCGGCACGTGCGGTGCGGCCTGCTGCAGCGCGAGGCGGGCGGGATACAGCTCGCCGCGGTCCAGCAGGTAGTCGGCGCGGGCGAGCGCCTCGGCGTAGGCCAGCGGCAGCAATGGCGCGGCGGCCGGCGCGCGCACCGGCCGCTGCTGGCCCAGCCAGCGCGCGAGTGCCTCGCCGGTGGCGGGCTCGCCGTCGATCTCGAAGCGGCAGGCAGGCAGCAGCGCGGCGTTGAGCCAGAACGGCCCGCTGCTGCGGGCGCTGGCCTCGATCAGCGCGGCCAGCGGGCCGTCGTCCAACAGCGCGAGCGCACGCCAGACCTGCGTGCGGTGCAGCTCGGCCATGCCGGCGATGCGCTCGCGCAGCTCGGCGCGCGAGCAGGGCTGTCGACGCGGGCGAGCCCTTGCTCGTGCGCCTGCAGCAGCGCGGCGATCAGGCGCGGCAGCAGGCGGCTGCGCAGTTCGGGCAGACCTTCGATGCGCAGGCCCTGCGGCAGCAGCTGGAGGCGATGCGACGGCAGGTCGGCGGTGGGCGCGGCAGGAGCGGTGGAAGCGGGGGAAACAGTCATCGGAGACGCATTCTGCGCCGCGCGGATCGGCGATGTGACGGCATTGGCGTAACGGGCGTTACGCATGCAGGTTACGCATCCAGGTTCAGGACGCAGGTTCAGCACGCAGGTTGCGAGGCGCGCCGCGCCCGGGTCGAGCTCGTGCAAAGGAAACGTCAAGACGATCGCGATGGCGGGCCACGTCTCACGCGCCGGAGACAAGTAACGAAACGTCGGGCCCGCCCCTTGCCTGTAGCTCTCCATCACAACTCGAGGGGACTGCCATGGTGGCGAAGAATGAGGCCTGGTATCCGGGCGAGACCGGCGTCGGCGGGGCGATCGTGCCGCGCGCGTCGACCTCCGCGGTGTCTTGGGGCGCGGTGCTGGCCGGCGCCGCCGCGGCGGCGGCGCTGTCGTTGATCCTGTTGCTGCTCGGCGTGGGGCTGGGGCTCGCCGCCGCGTCGCCCTGGGCCAACGACGGCGCGAGCGCCGCGACCCTGGGCGTGGCGGGCATCGTGTGGCTCGCGTTCACGCAGTTGGCGGCATCCGGACTGGGCGGTTATCTCGCCGGCCGGCTGCGGGTGCGATGGCGCGATACCGATGCCGACGAGGTCCACTTCCGCGACACGGCACATGGCCTGCTGTCGTGGGCCGTGGCCACGCTGTTCACGGCTGCCGTGCTGACCGCTTCGGTCGGCGCGATCGCCGGCATCGGCGTGAAGGGGGCGGCGGTGGCGGCCGGAACGGCAGCGACCGGGGCCGCGGCGGTCACTGCGACGGCCGGCGCGGCTGCCGACGATGCCGGCGCGAAGGGCGGTGCTTCCGGCACGGCGGCCCGGACCTCGCTCGGCAGCGGCGACTTCGGCTACTACGTGGACACGCTGTTGCGTCCCGCGGCGACTGCGCCTTCGACCACCGCGACGACCTCCGCCGCGCCTGCAGGGGCCAACCCGGCGACGCTGCGGGCCTGGCCGGATGCGTCGATGGTCCATGCGGATGAGCAGTCGTCGGCGTCCTTGAACCGCCTGCTGGTGCGCGCGATCCGTGACGGCGGCACCCTGTCGCCGGAGGACACGCGGGCGGCGTCGCAACTCGTCGCCCAGCGGACCGGCCTGACGCAGGCGGAGGCCGAGCGGCGCGTCACCGAGACGCTGCAGCGTGCCCGTGCCGAGGCGCAGGCGCTGGAGACCCGTGCGCGCGAAGCGGCTGACGCTGCCCGCAAGACGGCGTTGACGACCGCGTTGTGGATGGTTGTCGCGCTGCTGATCGGCGCTTTCACCGCGAGCCTGCTGGCCACCCTCGGCGGCCGTCAGCGCGACCTCATCGAGTAAGACAAGGAGACCTCACATGCGATCGATCCTGCTCTACATGCTGGGCGTGCCCATTCCCATCATCATCCTGATCGCGCTGATCCGGTAGCGTCAGGCGCGCGGGCGCTGGTCCGCGCACGATGCAAAAGGAGAGCGCAACGAGGAAGCGGGGGCAGCACCACTGCCCCCGCTTCCCTTTGCTTGAACGTTTTTCTCGAACGTTCTGCTCGAACCTCCGGCGCGGACGTGGCGGTCAGTTCACCGCCGGAGCAGCGGCGTCGATGGTGTCGCCGTAGCGGCGCCACGTGCCGGGCGCGTGGGACAGCCGGTCCGCCACGACCCTGAGCACGGCGGGATTCCAGACCAGGCCGCAGTGGCTGCCGTCGACCTCGACGTTGTCGATCATCGGATGGTCCTCGGGCTGCACGCAGGCCTGCCACGCGACGACGCCGTCGCTGCGGCTGTAGATCGAGGTCGTCGGGACCTGCGGGGCCGCGATCAGGCGCGACTTGAAGTCGTCGTCGAGCACCGGCAGCGCGCCGTTGACCCAGCGATAGATCAGGCTGACGTTGGTCTGCGCCGCCTCGCCGGTGATCGGCGTGCCGATGGTGATGACCTGGCGCACCGGCAGCGAGATGCGCTTGGCAATCTCCCGCGCGTAGATGCCGCCGAGGCTCCAGCCGACCAGTGAGATCGGCTGCGACTGGCCAGCCTGTCCGGAGACGAGCGCCTCGATGTCGGCGGCGAGCGTGTCGAGCCACAGGTCGATGTCGCCGGTCGGGCCGGTGTTGATGCCGCGGCCCCAGTCGCGCGCCGCGTAACCGAGCCCGTGGCAGAAGCCCACCAGCGGCGCGATCGACTGCGCGTCGGCCGCGAGGCCCGGGAACACGATGACGGGATGTCCGTCGCCGGGCGGATGGCCGCTGCGGTCCATCATCCGGCAGCTCGCGTATTCCATCGCGGCCCGCAAGGGCTCGATGCCGAGCAGGGCCCAGGAGGGAGAACAGATGACCGGTGCCGGCACGGGCATCGCATCGCGAAGGGCGGCGATCTTCTTCATGGTCTGGAGGCCGCCTTTCCGACATGACCTGCGAGGTCCGCGGCGAGGTCGGCAGAAGGACAGTTGAACCGATCTTTCCGCAAGCCGCGCGGCAGGGGCATCCCCTCAAGGTCGCATGTGATCGTCGGACAGGGCCTACATCCGGGGAGGTCCGGCGATCTCTCCCACCATTGACGGAAGTCAGGGGGAGAGACGGTTTTCAGGGAGCTTCGAGGACTAGGCTTTCTGACTCCGAGATTCTTTTTCCAGCCAGGAGAACGCTTTGATGAAGGATTCGAACGATATTTCGCCGATGACTGTTTCAAGCCGCAGGAAAGTCACCATCGACCGGGATTTGCTTGAGTACCTCGATGTCAAACCCGGCGGCCAGATCGAGGTGTACCTGCTGCCCCGAGGCCGCTGTGTGATGCGGGCTGCCCGTACGGGTGACATCCGCGATTTCATCGGTTTTCTTGCGCACAAGCCGCGCACGGTCGAGGGCGACGTGTCGATCGGCGACATGAATGAAGCGATCGAGAAAGGCCGGGAAGGTGAGCTGTGAAGGTGTCGTTGGACACCAATGTGCTGGTCCGCCTCGTGATCGAGGACGATGCGACGCAAACGCGGGCCGTTCAGCAGTTGTTTGCAACGGCCGATGCGATCGCGATCGGCGTGTCCTGCCTTTGCGAATTCGCGTGGGTCTTGCGGAGTTCCTATGGATACGCCACCGCTGATATCGCCGAGGCGATGAGGACCCTGCTCCGTGCCAGGGCCATCCGCGTGGATTGGGGAGCGGTGGAAGCAGGGGTGAACGTGCTCGAAGAAGGCGGCGATTTCGCAGATGGCGTCATTGCTTTTGAGGGCGCTGTGCTTGGCGGAAGGGTTCACATGACCTTCGACAGGAAAGCGATCCGGGCATTGAAGCGAATCGCGATCGAGGCACAGAGGCCGGCCATGCGGGAGATCAATGAAAATCCCGGCTCTCCGTCCTCAGGCGCCCCAGCATCGGGGTCAGGTCTTCCAGGTGTCCGGCGATGAGGTTGCGCACGTCGCCGCTGCGCTGCCACTTCCCCTTCACCGCCATCAGCCGTGAATGCAGCATGACGTGGCGTTGCCGCTGCCACAGCGCGCGGTGGACGATGACCTGGATGTCGCCGGTCTCGTCCTCGAGCGAGATGAAGATCGTGCCCTTGGCCGTCGCCGGCTGCTGCTTGACCGTCACGATCCCGCAGCCCCGCGCCGGTCGGCCGTCGGGCAGATCACTCAGCTCTGCGGCCGACATCCAGCGCTGCTCGCGCAGCAGCGGCCGCAGCAGTGACAGCGGATGGCGGCGCAGCGTCAGGCCCAGCGACGCGTAGTCGAAGACGATCTCCTCGCCCTCCGGCGCCTGCGGCAGCGCGAGGAAGTCCTCCTGCACCGGCGCCGAGGCCAGCAGCGGCGGCGGCGCATGCTGCGCGGCCGCGTCCCACATCTGCTGGCGACGGTGGCCGCTGATGCTGGTCAGCGCATCGCCGGAGGCCAGCATCGTCATCTGCTGCTGGTTCAGTCCGGTACGACGCGCCAGGTCCTCCGCATCGTTGAACGGACCGTTCCGACGCTCGCGGCAGATCAGCGCCGCCGAGGACCGCTGCAGGCCCTTGACGAGCCGCAGACCCAATCGCACCTTGACCGGCGCCGCGTCGGCCGCCAGGGCTTCCTCGGTGTCCAAGTAGGGGTCGCCGTCGTCCTCCATGACGATCCCGTCCTTGTCCAGGGGCAGGGCATCGAGCGTGTCGGCGTCCGCGCCGCGCCGCGCCGGCCGGATGACGCGGCCGTCCGCGCGCTCCAGCGTGCAGTCCCAGTCGCTGTGCATCACGTCGGGCGGGAGCACCTCGACGGCCTCCTTGTCCTTGCCCTGGCGTCTGGCCTCCTGCACCAGCTGGCTCGGCGAATAGAAGCCGAGCGGCTGCGCGTTCAGCAGGCCCGCGAGGAACTCGGCCGGATGATGGCGCTTCAGCCAGCTGCTCGTGTAGACCAGCAGTGCGAACGAGGCCGCGTGCGACTCCGGGAAGCCGTACTCCGAGAAGCCCTTGACCTGCTCGAAGATCTGCTCGGCGAAGGACACCGGATAGCCCCGCTCCCGCATCCCGTCGATCAGCTTCTGGCGGTACTTCTCGAGGTTGCCCTTGCGCTTCCACGCGGCCATCGAACGCCGGAGATCGTCCGCTTCCCCGCCCGTGAACCCGGCGGCGATCATCGCGATCTGCATCACCTGCTCCTGGAAGACCGGAACGCCCAGCGTGCGCTTCAGGACCGTCTCCAGTCCCTGGGGATAAACGACGTCCTCGAAGCCCTGACGGCGCTGCAGATAGGGATGAACCATGCCGCCCTGGATCGGTCCTGGTCGCACGATCGCCACCTCGATGACCAGGTCGTAGAACTCCTTCGGTTTCAGCCGCGGCAGCATGCTGCGCTGCGCGCGGCTCTCGATCTGGAACACGCCGATCGTCTCGGCGCGCTGGATCATCTCGTAGGTCGGAACATCCTCGCTCGGGATGTCCTTCAGCTCGAACGGATAGCGCTGGCGCTTGCCGACGAAGTCCAGCGTCTTGCGGATCGCCGTCAGCATGCCCAGCCCGAGCACGTCGACCTTCAGCAGTCCCACCGCGTCGAGGTCGTCCTTGTCCCACTCGATGACGGTGCGGTCCGGCATCGAGGCGTTCTCCACCGGCACCATGCGGGTCAGCGGGCCGTGCGTCAGCACGAAGCCGCCCGGGTGCTGCGACAGGTGTCTCGGGAAGCCGAGCAGCTCCGAGGTGATCTTGACCAGTTGCTGCACCGCGAGGTCGTCGGCCTCGAGCCCGGACTCGCGCAGCCGCTCCGCATCGATCGTCTGGCCGTCCCACCACTGGTGGTTGCTGCACAGCGTGTCCAGCACCTCGGGCTCGAAACCCAGCGCCTTGCCGACGTCGCGCAGCGCGCTCTTCACGCGGTACGAGATCACCACCGCCGCCAGCGCCGCGCGTTCGCGCGTGTACTTGCGGTAGAGGTACTGGATGACTTCCTCGCGGCGTTCGTGCTCGAAGTCGATGTCGATGTCCGGCGGCTCGTTGCGTTCCTTGCTGATGAAGCGCTCGAACAGCACCTGCATCCGCTCCGGGTCGACCTCGGTCACGTGCGTGCAGAAGCAGACGATGGAGTTCGCCGCGCTGCCCCGGCCCTGGCACAGGATGCCCTGCGAGCGCGCGAAATGGACGATGTCGGCCACCGTCAGGAAGTAGTGCTCGTAGCCCAGCTCCTCGATCAGCGCGAGCTCGCGTTCGATCTGCTCGCTGGCCGCGGCCGGCACGCCCCCGGCCAGCGCCGGCCCGCGCCCTCGTAGGTGATCCGCCGCAGGTGGCTGGCCGGTGTCTCGCCGTCGGGCACGACCTCGGACGGGTAGTGGTAGCGCAGTTCGTCGAGGCTGAACTCGCAGCACTCGGCCACGCGCAGCGTCTCCTCGAGCAGGTCCGCCGGGAAGCTGAGCGCGAGGCGGCTGCGGTGGCGGAGGTGGCGCTCGGCGTTGCGGTCCAGCGCCTGGCCGCAGTCGGTCAGCGGCTTGCCCAATCGCGTCGCGGTCAGCACGTCCTGCAGCGGCTTGCGGCTGCGCACATGCATGGTCGCGTCGCCGACGGCCACCAGCGGGATCTCGGTCAGTGCGCCGGCTTCGCGCAGGCGCAGCAGGCGGATTTCGTCGTCCGCATGCTGGGGCTGGTCGATGCCCAGCCAGCAGCGGCCGGTGAAGCGCGTCAGCAGCCAGCGCGCCATCGTCAGCAATTGCGCCGGCGCGGCATGCCGGTCCGGACAGGCGATCACGACGCAGTCGTCCAGCGTCTGCGGGCCGATGTCGGCGAGCGTGCAGCGGTAGGTGCCCTTCTCCGACGAGCGCCGCAGCCGCGAGATGAACTGGCACAGGTTGCCGTAACCGTTGATGCTGCAGGCCAGGACGACCAGCGTGAAGGGCCCCTCGTCGTCCGAGGCCGGCTCGAGGAGGAACTGGCTGCCCACCAGCAGCGTCATGCCGTGCTGCTTCGCGGCCACGTGCGCGCGCACCATGCCGGCCATGCTGCATTCGTCGGTGATCGCGAGCGCGGCATAACCGAGCTCCTTGGCGCGCAGCACGAGTTCCTCGGGCCAGCTCGCGCCCTTCAGGAAGCTGAAGTTGCTGAGGCAGCGCAGCTCGGCGTAGGGGGCAGGCGTTCAGGCATAGATGCCGTGCAGGAACCAGGCGTCGTCCCTGTCGTCCCTGTTGTTCCTGTCGCCCCTGTCGTCCGCGTGGCCCTTGCGATCGCCCCTCCCTTCGCCTTCGCCGCCCTTGCCGTCGTCCTCGCTCCGGCTCCTGGCGCGATGCTCCCGGTAGATCGCCATCACCCCGGCGTTCTCGTTGACCGCGATCCAGTAGTCGCGTGCGACCTGGCGGTGATGCTGCGGCACCTGCTCACAGGCGGGCACGCGGTCCCACCAGCCGCCTTCGACGCGATCGGGCCCGACCAGCAGCGTCAGCGCCCCCTGGTAATGCGGCCGATGGTCGCGCACCGCCAGCCGCAGCGGCGGATCGAGCAGGAAGGCCGGCTCCGGCACGTCCGGCGCACGCATCGCCGCCTGCCGGCCCTTGCGGCGGGACGGCGTGCGGCCATCGCCGCAGGGGCGCCAACGCGTCATCCATTCCGGACGATGGTCGTCGGCGAGGATCGGTTGCAGCACGCGCTCCGGCCCGAGCCGCGCGGCGATGCGCTCCAGCGTCAGGTAGAGCGTCTCGCCGGTGCGCACCACGTCGGGCAGCAGCGAGCCGCTGTCCTCGACCAGCGACTGCACGCCGACCGCCTCCAGCCGCAGCTCGCCGACCGGCGCCAGCAGCTGGGTCTTGGCCAGATGCTCGGCCATCAGGCGGCAGAAGTGTTCGAGCTCGCGGATCGGCTCGGCGGTGCGCACCGTGAGGCACCCGCCGTCGCCGGCGTCCTTGGCGCGCATCGAGTCGTGCACCCAGTGCAGCGTGACGCCGGTGGCGCCGGCATGGCGCGCGGCCAGCCAGCCGCACAGCCGCATCAGCAGCGGTCGCGTGCCCAGCAGCAGCGCGGGCGCATGGTCCTCGCGGCTGGGCAGCTCGATGCGGGCGTGGAAGTCCTCGGGCAGGGCGACCCAGGCGTGCGCCTCGGGCCGCAGTCCGTAGGCCTGGTCCAGCATCGTCAGCAGCGGCGCACCGAAGCGCCGGCCGATGCCCCCGCGGGGCAGCGCCCGCAACTGGCCCAACGTGTTGATGCCGGCCCGGCTCAGCGCTTCGGCATGGTCCGCGCCGGCGCTCAGCGCCTGCAGCGGCAGCGGGTCCAGCACCGCCTGCAACAGGCGCCCGCCGAGGTCGAGCACGCCGCAACGCGCCAGTACCAGCGCGGCCGTGGCCGACGGCGCCCAGCCGATGCCGACGGCGCCCAGGTCGGGCGCCTCGTCGCTCAGGCGCGCCTTCAACGCCGGCAGACCGCGGAACAGCCGCAGGCTGGCCTCGACCTCCATCACGACCGCGTCCTCCATCAGCGCCACGCGCGGCGTGAACTGCAGGCACCACACGGCCAGGCCCGACTGGGCCTCCGCGCAGACTCCCCAGGGATGCGGCGGGGCGCGGTCGCCGGGTCCTCAAACGGCGCCGGCGGACGAGGCGGCAATATCAGCGCGACCCATAACATGGGAGAACTCCGGGAACAGGGCGAGCGGCAGGGGCTCGCGAACAGGGGCGGCCGACTCGAGGGCCGACCCGACGGCCGGTTCGACCGGCTCGGCCGGCACCACGACCGGCGCCACCGGGCGCATCGTGCTGGGCCGCATCACGCGCGGCGTCAGCACCTGCTCGAGGCCGCCGGGGATCGAGGCCAGCCTCAGCGGGGTTTCATGCGCGGGCCCCTTGCGCTTGAGGATCTGCACGTCCAGGGCCCAGTCGACAGCGATCGTCGCCACCACGCGCAGCGGCGCCGGCGACGGGTCATGACGGGCCGCCAGCGGACGGAACAGGAACACCGGTCCTTCGAACGACTGCGCCAGCACCTGCAGTCGCCGCAGCTGCTCGGGGGCGGCCTGCGGCATCCAGGCCAGCACCGCGCCGGCCGCGTTGGACTTGATCAGCTGTTCGGCGCACCAGAGCCGCTCCGACGCGCGCGCGCGTCGATCCAGACGAGGTGCCGCTCATCCAGCCCCAGGTGCATCAGGCCGGGCAGGTGGGGGCGCTTGGGCGGTCCGACCATCGCCACCGCCGCGCCATCGGCGACCACGCGTCGCAATGCCGGGCCGGCCAGCCGCCATTCGGCGAGCGAGAACTGCGGCAGCAGGATCTCGGTCAGCTGGCGCCCGGGCCAGCCGCCGCCGGGCAGTTCGGCATCGAGCGTGTCGAACCCGCTCGGCCAGACGGTGTCCGTGCCGCGACCCAGTTCGTCGCCGCGCCAGAGCGCGTCGGCCACGGCCGGCGGAAGCGGGGCAAGAGGGGTGGACAGGGGCGGCATGGCGGGCGTCGTCGAGAGACAAAAACGCCGGTTGGGGAACCGGCGTGGAATCACTGTATTTGCATACAGTATAGGACGACGACCCGCCCCGTCCAGGGCTGTTTCAACTCAAGTCGGGAGAATGTCCGGATGGCGGGGCGGCGCCTCCGCAGGCACGGGCCCGGGCGTGGGCGAGGTGGGGAAAGCAAGGACGAATCGCGTGCCGCCGCGGGCCGGCGCCTCCAGGCTGACGGTCCAGCCCAGGTGCTCGGCGACGCGTTTGACGATGGCCAGGCCGAGGCCCGCGCTGCCGGCGCCGGCCGGGTCGACCTGCATGAAGCGGTCGAAGATCCGGTCGCGCACGGCCGGCGGGATGCCGATGCCGGTGTCCTCGATGATCACGCGGCCGGCCTCGAGCCGGATGTCGACGCAGCCCTGGTCGGTGAACTGGCAGGCGTTGCGGATCAGGTTGCCCAGCGCGATGGCCGCGAGCTCGGGCCGTGCCGGCACTTCCAGGCCGGCGTCGGCGGACGTGGCGTGCAGCGTCATCTCGACCTCCTTGCCCTTGAGCAGCGGCCGGCAGCGCTCCATCTCCTGGCGCAGCAGCGGCAGCAGCGCGGTCGGCGGCGCGCCGATGCTGGCCGGGTCGCGCGACAGCAGCAGCATCGCGACCACGCGCTCGCTGGTGTCGGCCGCGGTGCGCCGGATGCGCTCGGCCAGCTCGACCATGTCGTCGCGGCCGTGCAGGCGCGCTTTCAGGATCTCGGCGGCGCCCAGCATGACCGCCAGCGGCGTGCGCAGCTCATGGCTGACGTCGCCGGTGAACCAGCGCTCCCGGTCCAGGTAGCGTTGCTGGGCCTCGGTCTTGGCCGCGAACGCGCGCGACAGCAGGCCCAGTTCGTCGGTGGAGTCCAGCAGCGGATATTCACGCGGTGCGGCGTCGGTCTGGACGGCGCGGGCCAGCGCGGTCACCGGGGCGACGATGCGGCTGGCGGTGAGCTGCGCCAGGAACAGCGCCAGCCCCAGGCAGCAGACGAAGGCCAGGCCGAGCAGGCCGTAGACACCGGCCTCGATCTTGGCGAAGTCCTCGTCGCGGTCGGTCAGCACGAAGACCTCGCCGAGGTCGTCGCGGACCAGCGCGGTGAAGGTGGCGTCGTCCTGCGGCAGCGTGTATTTGCCCGGCGGCTTGCCGCGCAGCGCCTGCGGGATGGCGTCGCCGCGGTAGAGCGTGACGCTGGGCGGCAGGTCGGCCTCCAGGCCCTGCTTCTCGCGGGCGATCAGCTCGTCGGCGGTGCGGTCCAGGCGCTGGTCGACGAGGCGGTCCTCGATGCTGGAGGCGATGCGCACCGCGGCCACCGCGAAGGCGCCGCAGACCAGCAGCGTCAGCAGCAGGAAGGCGGCGGCCACGCGCGTGCGCAGCGTCGTCGGCGCGGCCGTCGAGCGGCCGGCGCCGCTTTTGTCGTCGCGTGGATGGCCGCGGTCCCGCCGCGGCTCATCCCGCATCGGGCGACACCAGCCGGTAGCCGATGCCCGGATGGGTCTTCAGCAGCGGGATGGGGAAGGGCTTGTCCAGCGCCGCGCGCAGTGCGTGGATGTGGGTGCGCAGCGCGTCGCTGTCGGGCGGATCGTTGCCCCAGACCTCGCGCTCGAGGTCCTCGCGGCGGACCAGCTTGGGCGCCTCGCGCAGCAGCGCGGACAGCAGCTTGTAGCCGGTCGGCGTCAGCTGCAGCGGCTTGCCGGCGCGGGTGGCTTCCAGCGTGTCGGGGTCGAAGTTGACGTCGGCGTAGCTGACCGCCGAGCTGAGGTTCAGCCCGTGGGAGCGCCGCATCAGCGCCTTGAGGCGGATCTCCAGCTCGACCAGCGAGAAGGGCTTGACGAGGTAGTCGTCGGCGCCGCTCTCGAAGCCGGTGACCTTGTCGGCGATCGTGTCGCGGGCGGTCAGCATGAGGATGGGGGTGGGGCGGCGGAAGTCCTTGCGCAGGCGCCGGGCGACGTCCAGGCCGTCCAGGCCGGGCAGGGTCAGGTCCAGCACGATCGCGTCGTAGGAGCCGGCGGCGGCCTGCGCCAGGCCGCCCAGGCCGTTGCGGGCCACGTCCAGCGCGTAGCCCATCGGCTCCAGGTAGGCGAACAGGTTCGCGACGATGTCCGGGTTGTCTTCGATGACCAGCAGCTTCATCACGAGGCTCTCGTTCCTGCGGCGCCGGGCGCCGCGTCGTCGTGGGGAACGGGACCCGGAGGGGAGAGGACTCCCCCGCGAGACCCGCGGATGCCGGGAATGCTATGCCAGCGGGGACCTCCCGACCTGTCCGCGGGCTGTCGGCATCGATCCGGCGAGGGGCATCCCCCTCATCCGGGCGAATGGCGGGCACCGGACGGGCGACCGGCTCAAAGCTTCTCCGGTTCCATCCGCTTCGTCACGTTTCGTGACGCAAGTCCGGGCCTGTCACCCGACCGTCCGGTCGACGCTGCACTTGAAATTCCGCTTGGGCGCATAATTTGCGGGTTAACCCTATGCTTGCACCCTTCATCTCCATCCCCGCCGTCGAGCGGCTCACCGCGACCCGCCGGCTGAGCCTGCGTCCGCCCGCCGCGGCGGATGCCCGCACGTTCCGCGAGCTGCTGACCGATCCCGCGAATCGTCGCTTCGACGCGGGCGGTCCGGCCGCGTCCGAGCGGCTGGAGCTCTGGCGCACGCTCTGGACCCGTGACGGCCTGGGGCCGTGGGCGGTGGCGCTGCGGGAGCAGCCCGCGCTGGGCGCGATCGGTTTCGGGGGCTTGAGCCGGGGCCGCATCTGCGGCGCGCCGGCGCTGCTGCTGGAGTTCCACTTCCTGTCCGACCACTGGGGCCGCGGCTACGCGGCGGAGATGGCGACGGCCGCGCTGGCGCTGGCCTTCGACAGCCTGCACGCAACCTCGGTGCACGCACTGCTGGCGCCGGGCAACACGGCGGCGCGCAAGACGCTGGAACGCGTCGGCCTGCGCCTGACCGGCTCGGTCGCCGACTGCCCGGGCGAGGCGGCGAGCCTGCTCTACGAGATCAACGCCGGGCAGTACGCGGCCCTGCCGCAGGAACCGCCGGAAGCGACGCCGTTCGGGGCCTGAGGCCGAGGGCCTCGACCGTCGTCGACGCGTGCCTCGACGCCCAGCCTCGCGCGGGCTTCTTCGCCGGTCCGGACGCCCGCAGCCCTACTGCTGCGGATACACCCGCAACCCCGCCAGATCGAGCACCCGGAGTCCGCCGTACTCGACGGCGATGAGGCGCTGCTCCTGCAGATGGCGCAGCGCCTCGTTGACGCGCTGGCGCGAGAGTCCCACCAGGTGGCCCAGCTCCTGCTGCGTGATGCGCAGCAGCCCGTTCACGCCGGGGTAGAGCAGCGGATGGAACAGCGCCGCCAGGTTGCGCGCCACGCGCAGGTCGGGGTCGCTCTGTCGATCGATCTCGCGCGCGGCGATGAATTGCCCGAGCCGCTCGTTGAGCTGGTTGAGCACGTAGCGGTTGAACGCGAGGCTGGTCGCCAGCAGTTCGTGGAAGCTCTCCAGCGGCAGCCCCGCGACCACGCTGCGACGCAGCGCCTGGATGTTGTAGCGGTAGGCCTCGCGCTTGAGCAGCGTGCCTTCGCCGAACCAGCCACCCGGCGGGACGCCGGTGAACGTCACCTGCCGCGCCGCCGCCTCGTCGTTGCTCATCTTCAGCAGGCCGTCGATCACGCCGAACCAGAAGTTGGCCTCGCGCCCGATGCGGCAGATCCGCTCGCCGACCTCGACCTCCGCCACCTGGATGCTCGAGGCGACGCGTTCGCGCAGTTCAGGCTCGATCGCCTTCAACCACGGGATGGCGCCCATCTCCTGCGCGCTCGCGGCCCGCGCGCGCAGCCGGATCGGCTGCGTGGGCAGAGCTCCGGACAGGGACGGTTGCAGGCCCGCGGGCGGGGGTGAACCCGGCGCGGCGTGGACAACGGTGTCGATGTTCGGAGCCATCCCCCGTTCATCGCGCCCGCGCATGACAGGAACCTGACGCGACCCCCTGGGGAAAACGCTTCCCCGAACTGTCCCTAGGAATGTCGTTGCAATGACAACACGGCGTCAATGGCCCGGCCTACAGTCGGCGCAACCCCGCAGCCAGAGCGCTTCCCTCAGAGACGGCGACAGCGGGGGCGACAAGGAGACAACGGTGGAACAGACCTTCCCCCGCCTGCTGCTCGCTCACGCCGCCCAGCGCCCCCACGCGCCGGCGCTGCGGGAGAAGGAGCTCGGCATCTGGCAGACGCTCGACTGGGCGGCGCTGGCGGCGCTGGTGCGCGATCTCGCGCACGGCTTCGCCGTCGCCGGCATGACGCGCGGCCAGCACCTCGTCGTGATCGGCGAGAACCGCCCCCGGCTCTACGCGGCGATGCTCGCCGCGCAATCGCTCGGCGCGATCCCCGTACCGCTCTACCAGGATGCGGTCGCCGCCGAATTCGCCTATCCGCTGCAGAACGCCGAGGTCGCCTTCGTCGTCGTCGAGGACCAGGAGCAGGTCGACAAGCTGCTCGAGATCCGCGATCAATGTCCCGCGCTGCGGCGCATCTGGTTCGACGATCCGCGCGGCCTGCGTCATTACGCGGCGGATGGCCTGGCCTCGATCGACGCGCTGTGCGACGACGGCCGCGCGCACGCGATGCGCCATCCCGGCTGGTTCGAGCGCGAGGTCGAGGCCGGCCGCGCCGGCGACGTGGCGGCGATGTTCTTCACTTCCGGCACCACCGGCCATCCGAAGGGCGTGGTGCACACGCACACCTCGCTGATCGACCGCGCGCAGGCCGGCGCGCGCTTCGACAAGCTGACCGCCGGGGAAGAGGTCCTCGCCTACCTGCCGTGCGCGTGGATCGGCCAGAACGTCTTCAGCTACGCACAGTGGCTGGCCTGCGGCTACGTCGTCAACTGCCCCGAGTCGGCGAGCACCGTCAGCATCGATCTCAAGGAGATCGGACCGACCTACTACTTCGCGCCGCCGCGGGTCTTCGAAGGCCTGCTCACCAGCGTGATGATCCGCATGGAGGACGCCGGCGCGCCCAAGCGCTGGCTGTTCGCGAAGGCGATGGCGCTGGCGAATCGCGTCGGACCGGCGCTGATGGACGGCAAGGACGTCGGCGGCTGGGAGCGCTTCAAGTACCGCCTCGGCGACTTCGCGATCTACGGGCCGCTGCGCAACGCGCTGGGCTTCTCGCGCGTGCGCGTGGCCTACACGGCGGGCGAGGCGATCGGGCCCGATCTCTTCAGCTTCTACCGCTCGATCGGCATCAACCTGAAGCAGCTCTACGGCTCGACCGAGACCGCCGTCTTCGTCTGCCTGCAGCCGGACCACGAAGCGAAGTCCGACACCGTCGGCGTGCCCATCGACGGCGTCGAGATCAGGCTGGCGGACAACGGCGAGATCCTGGTGCGTTCGCCGGGGCTGCTGCAGGGCTACTACAAGAACCCGGAAGCGACGGCCGAGGTGCTGGGCGCCGACGGCTGGTACCGCACCGGCGACGCGGGCTTCCTCGACGCGGGCGGTCACCTGAAGATCATCGACCGCGCCAAGGATGTCGGCCGGCTGCGCGGCGGTGCGTTCGACGGCGCGATGTTCGCGCCCAAGTACGTCGAGAACAAGCTGAAGTTCTTCGCCTTCATCAAGGAGGCGGTGGCCTTCGGCGACGGCCGCGACCACGTCTGCGCGTTCGTCAACATCGACTTCGAGGCCGTCGGCAACTGGGCTGAGCGCCGCAACCTCGCCTATGCCGGCTACACCGACCTCGCGGGCAAGCCCGAGGTGCTGGGACTGATCAAGGACTGCGTCGAGAAGGTCAACGCCGACCTCGCGCAGGACGAGCGGCTGGCCGGCAGCCAGATCACGCGTTTCCTGGTGCTGCACAAGGAACTCGACGCCGACGACGGCGAGCTCACCCGCACGCGCAAGGTCCGCCGCGGCGCGATCGCCGACAAGTACGCGGCGCTGATCGACGCGCTCTATGCGGGCAAGGCGTCGCAGTACATCGAGACGGCGGTCCGCTTCGAGGACGGCCGCAGCGGCAGCGTCAGCGCCGACCTGCGCATCGAGGCGGCGACCACCTTCCCGCACACCCGGAGGGCTGCCTGATGAGCGCCGGTCTCACCGTCCATGCAGCGACCGCCGCAGCCGCGGCCTCGGCCGGGGCGCAGTTCCAGGAGGCCGGCCCCGCCGTGCCCCCGTCGACGCCGGCGCAGGGCGCCGCGTCGCCACGGTCCGCGGGCGACGCGGCGCCGGGCCGTCGCATCGGCGAGGTGATCCTCGAGGTCGAGCACATCTCGCTGTCCTTCGGCGGCGTGAAGGCGCTCAACGACATCAGCTTCGACGTCCGCGAGCACGAGATCCGCGCCATCATCGGCCCCAACGGCGCGGGCAAGAGCTCGATGCTGAACTGCATCAACGGCGTCTACCAGCCGCAGCAGGGCGACATCCGCTATCGCGGCGAGGACGTCCGGAAGTGGAGTCCGCGGACGCGGCTGCGCCGCATGGCCGAGCGCGGCGTCGCGCGCACCTTCCAGAACCTGGCGCTGTTCAAGGGCATGAGCGTGCTGGACAACATCATGTCCGGCCGCAACCTGCACATGAAGCGCAACCTCCTGTGGCAGGCGCTGCGCCTCGGCCCGGCGGTGCGCGAGGAGATCGAGCACCGCGAGAAGGTCGAGCGCATCATCGATTTCCTCGAGATCCAGGCGCACCGCAAGACGCCCGTCGGCGGGCTGTCCTACGGGTTGCAGAAGCGCGTCGACCTGGGCCGCGCGCTGGCGATGGAGCCCAAGGTGCTGCTGCTCGACGAGCCGATGGCCGGCATGAACGTCGAGGAGAAGCAGGACATGTGCCGCTTCATCCTGGACGTCAACGACGAGTTCGGCACGACCATCGTCCTGATCGAGCACGACATGGGCGTGGTGATGGACATCAGCGACCGCGTCGTGGTGCTCGACTACGGGAAGAAGATCGGCGACGGCACGCCCGACGAGGTGCGCGCCAATCCCGAAGTGATCCGCGCCTACCTCGGCGCCGGCGAGTGACGGCGCGAGCACGACGCAGGACAAGGAAACGATCATGGGCTTCTTCCTCGAAACCGTCTTCGGCGGCCTGATGGCCGGCATGCTGTACGCGCTCGTCGCGCTGGGCTTCGTGCTGATCTTCAAGGCCTCGGGCGTCTTCAACTTCTCGCAGGGCGCGATGGTGTTGTTCGCGGCGCTGGCGATGGCGCGCTTCGCCGAATGGTTCCCGCAGTGGTTCGGCTTCGAGAGCCTGCTGCTGGCCAACGTGCTGGCGCTGGCCGCCGCCGCGGCCTGCATGGTGGTCGTGGCGTGGCTGGTGGAGCGGCTCGCGCTGCGCGGCCTCGTCAACCAGCCGGCGATCACGCTGCTGATGGCGACGCTGGGCATCAGCTACTTCCTGGACGGCGCCGGCCAGCTGCTCTTCGGCAGCTCGACCTACAAGATCGACGTCGGCCTGCCAAAGGATCCGCTCTTCGTGCTCGAGGACAGCTTCCCCGGCGGCCTGCTGCTCAACAAGGAAGACCTGTACTCGGCGGTCATCGCCGCGGCGCTGGTGGCCCTGCTGTCGCTGTTCTTCCAGAAGACCCGCACCGGCCGCGCGCTGCGTGCCGTCGCCGACGATCATCAGGCCGCGCAGTCCATCGGGATCCCGCTGTCGCGCATCTGGGTCATCGTCTGGTCCGTCGGCGGCCTGGTCGCGCTGGTCGCCGGGATCATCTGGGGCAGCAAGCTGGGCGTGCAGTACTCGATCTCGCTGGTCGCGCTGAAGGCCTTCCCGGTCGTGATCCTCGGCGGCCTGACCTCGGTGCCGGGCGCGATCGTCGGCGGACTGATCATCGGCGTCGGCGAGAAGCTGTCCGAGATCTACCTCGGTCCCACCGTCGGCGGCGGCATCGAGAACTGGTTCGCCTACGTGCTCGCGCTGGGCTTCCTGCTGGTGCGGCCGCAGGGCCTCTTCGGCGACAAGATCATCGATCGCGTGTAAGGAGCAACGACCGTGTTCTATCGTGAAAACGGCCAGTTCAAGGCCTCCTACCGCGCGGACCTGGCGCTGTTCCCGGTCGCGCAGGACCGGCGGGCGGTGCTCGCGCTCGCGCTGGCGGCCTTCGTCGCCGTGCCCTGGCTGGCGAGCGACTACACCTTCCGCGCGGTGCTGATCCCCTTCCTCGTGCTGTCGCTGGCGGCGCTGGGCCTGAATGTGCTCGTGGGCTACTGCGGGCAGATCTCGCTGGGTACCGGTGCCTTCATGGCCGTCGGCGCCTACGCCGCCTTCAACCTGCAGGTGCGCATCGAGGGCATGCCGCTGCTGCTGTCGCTGATCGGCGGCGGCCTGGCCGCGACGGTCTGTGGCGTGGTCTTCGGGCTGCCCAGCCTGCGCATCCGCGGTCTCTACCTCGCGGTCGCCACGCTCGCGGCGCAGTTCTTCATCGACTGGTTCGTCAACCGCATGCCGTGGGTGACGAACAACTCGTCCTCCGGGTCGGTGAGCGTCGGCACGCTGCAGCTGTTCGGGCTGCCGCTGGAGACGCCGGCGCAGCGCTACCTGCTGTGCCTGTCGCTGGTGGTCGTGTGCGGCATCCTGACCAAGAACCTGGTGCGCGGCGCCATCGGCCGCGAGTGGATGGCGATGCGCGACATGGACGTCGCCGCCGCCGTCATCGGCATCCGGCCGGTGCACGCGAAGCTGACGGCCTTCGCGGTCAGCAGCTTCATCGTCGGCGTGGCCGGCGCGCTGTGGGGCTTCGTCCACCTGGGCGCGTGGGAGCCGGCGGCCTTCGGCATCGACAAGTCCTTCCAGCTGCTGTTCATGATCATCATCGGCGGGCTGGGCTCGATCGTCGGCAGCTTCTTCGGCGCCGCGTTCATCGTGCTGCTGCCGCTGCTGCTCAACCACGTGCCTCACTGGCTGGGCCTGCCGCTGTCGACAGCCACGGCCTCGCACCTGGAGCACATGATCTTCGGCGCGCTGATCGTGTTCTTCCTCATCGTCGAGCCGCACGGCCTGGCTCGCCTGTGGTCCACCGCCCGTCAAAAGCTGAGGCTGTGGCCCTTCCCGCATTGAACTCGCAGGACCGACGAGATTTCAAACCGCACCGCAGAGTGCACCATCAGGAGACGACACCATGAGCTTGAAGACCCTGGCGCGTGGCGCGCTATCCCTCGCGGCACTGGCGGGCGCGTTGCTGCCCGTCGCCGCGCAGGCGCAAGCCGCCAACGAACAGTTCATCCCGCTGCTGGTGTACCGCACCGGCCAGTTCGCGCCGCTGGGCATGCCCTGGGCGGACGGCAAGCAGGACTACCTGAAACTGGTGAACGCGCGCGACGGTGGCGTCAACGGCGTCAAGCTCGCCTTCGAGGAGTGCGAGACCGCGTACGACGCCGCCAAGGGCGTCGAGTGCTACGAGCGCCTGAAGGGCAAGGGCGGCGGCGCGTCGGGCTTCGACACGCAGTCGACCGGCATCACCTTCGCGGTCACCGACAAGGCCTTCGTCGACAAGGTGGTCGTCGAGACACCGGGATACGGCCTGTCGCAGTCCGCCGACGGCACCGTCTTCGAATGGAACTTCCCGCTGCTGGGCACCTACTGGACCGCCGCCGACGTGATGTTGCAGGACATCGCGAAGAAGGAGAAGGGCTCGCTCAAGGGCAAGAAGATCGCGCTGGTCTATCACGACAGCCCTTACGGCAAGGAGCCGATCCCGCTGCTGCAGAAGCGTGCCGCGGCCGAAGGCTTCGAGGTCGTGCTGTATCCGGTCACGCCGCCCGGGGTCGAGCAGAAGTCGACCTGGCTGCAGATCCGCCAGCAGCGGCCCGACTACGTTCTGTTCTGGTCCGCCGGCGTGATGACCCCGGCCGGCATCCGCGAGGCGCAGGCCAGCGGCTACCCGCGCGAGAAGATCTACGCGATCTGGTGGGCCGGCTCGGACCACGACGTCAAGGACATCGGCGCCGGCGCCAAGGGCTACAACGCGATCACGCTGCACAACAGCGCCGCGAAGGACAAGGTCCATGACGAGCTGAAGAAGTTCGTCTACGACAAGGGGCAGGGCACCGGCCCGGCCACCGGCATCGGCGCGCTGGCGCACACGCGCGGGATGATGATCTCGATGCTGCAGGTCGAGGCGATCCGCACCGCGCAGGAGAAGTACGGCAAGGGCAAGGTCATGACGCCCGAGCAGGTGCGCTGGGGCTTCGAGAACCTGAACCTGACCGCGGACCGGCTCAAGGCGCTGGGCTTCGGCGAGGTCATGCGCCCGGTGCAGACCAGCTGCGCCAACCACATGGGCAACGACTGGGCGCGCATCGTCCAGTGGGACGGCGCGAAGTGGAACATCGCCTCCGACTGGTACACGTCGGACAAGACCCACATCGATCCGATGGTCAAGGAGTACGCCGCCAAGTACGCCAAGGACAAGAACCTGAAGCCGCGCAGCTGCGGCTGAAGATCAACCGGATCGCGTCCGAACCCTGCCTGAGCAAGACCGCCATGCCAGCCACTTCCGTTCCTTCCACCGCCGCGCCGGTCGGTGCGGCGACGCCCGCACTGCTCGACGTCAACGGCATCGAAGTCATCTATCACCACGTGATCCTCGTGCTCAAGGGCGTCTCGTTGCGCGTGCCCGAAGGGGCGGTGGTGGCCTTGCTCGGCGGCAACGGCGCCGGCAAGACCACGACCTTGCGCGCGGTCTCCAACCTGCTGGCAGGAGAACGCGGCGAGGTCACCAAGGGATCGATCGAACTGCGCGGCGAGCGCATCGAGCGGCTCACGCCGGCGGACCTCGTGCACCGCGGCGTGGTGCAGGTGATGGAGGGGCGGCATTGCTTCGCGCACCTGACGATCGAGGAGAACCTGCTGACCGGTGCCTACACGCGCACCGACGGCAAGGCGGCGGTCGCGCAGACGCTGGAGAAGGTCTACGCCTACTTCCCGCGGCTGAAGACGCGGCGGACCTCGCAGGCCGCCTACACGTCGGGCGGCGAGCAGCAGATGTGCGCGATCGGCCGGGCCTTGATGGCCGATCCGAAGATGGTGCTGCTGGACGAGCCCTCGATGGGCCTGGCGCCGCAGATCGTCGAGGAGGTCTTCGAGATCGTGCGCGACCTCAACCGGAAGGAGCGCACGACCTTCCTGCTGGCCGAGCAGAACACCAACATGGCGCTGCGCTATGCCGACTACGGCTACATCCTCGAGAACGGCCGGGTCGTGATGGACGGCGAGGCCAGGGCGCTGCGCGACAACGAGGACGTGCGCGAGTTCTACCTCGGCATGGGCGGCACCGACCGCAAGAGCTTCCGCGACGTGAAGAGCTACAAGCGCCGCAAGCGCTGGCTCGCCTGAGCGATCCCGCCGAGGCATCGCCTGAGCGAGCCCGCCGAGGCATCGCCGCATTGAAGGATTGATGGGAGAGCAGTTCATGGACAACGACTTCTTCGCGCCCCCGCCGTTCAAGGCCGAGGAGGCGCTGGTGCAGTTGAAGCGCGCGTTGCGCGACCTGCGCGCGCTGACCGAGCGCGGCACCGGCTGGAGCTTCGAGAACCAGGAGGTGCTCCAGCTCGCGGCCGCCGAGGGCCAGATCACCGCGAAGCTGGCGAAGAGGCCGGCGCGCAGCCCCGACTGGGAGACGCGCGTGTGCCGCAACGCGGCCGACGTGCGCAAGCTGCAGGACGACCTCAAGCGTCGCCTCGCGCAGTGGGCGGAGGAGTGATGGGCGCCGCCGATCGCGATTTCTACGACGCGCTGGAGACGCGCGACCCGGCAGCGCGCGAAGCCGCGCTGCTGGCGGCGTTGCCGCACCAGGTGGCCAACGCGCGTCAGAACGCCGAGGCTTTCGGCGAACTGCTGGCCGACGTGGAGCCGGACCTGGTCCGCACGCGCGACGCGCTGGCGCGGTTGCCGGTGACGCGCAAGTCGGAGCTGCTGGCGCGTCAGCAGGCGGTGCGCGCCGACGCGGGGCGCGTGCCGTTCGAGCCCTTCGGCGGGTTCTCCACGATCGGCTGGCGCGGCCTCAAGCGCGACGGCGGCGCGCGTCGCGTGTTCCAGTCCCCGGGCTCGATCTACGAGCCCGAAGGGCACGGGCGCGACTACTGGCGTGTCGGCCGCGCGCTGCACGCGGCGGGGCTGCGCGCGGGCGACCTGGTCCACAACTCGTTCAGCTATCACCTGACGCCGGCCGGCGCCATGATGGAAGGCGGCGCGGAGGCCCTCGGCTGCACGGTCTTCGCCGGCGGCGTGGGCAACACCGAGCTGCAGCTGCAGGCGATGGCCGAGCTGCGGCCGCAGGCCTACGTCGGCACGCCGAGCTTCCTCAAGATCCTGCTCGACAAGGCGGCGGAGCAGGGGCAGCCCTTGTCCGTGCGCAAGGCGCTGGTCAGCGGCGAGGCCTTCCCCGCCGCGTTGCGCGACTGGTGCGGCGAACGCGGCGTCGCCGGCTTCCAGTGCTACGCCACGGCGGACCTGGGGCTGATCGCCTACGAGACCGCGGCGCGGCAGGGACTGGTCGTCGACGAGGGCGTGATCCTCGAGATCGTCCGGCCCGGCACGGGCGATCCGGTGCCCGACGGGGAAGTCGGCGAAGTGGTCGTCACGACGCTCAATCCCGATTACCCGCTGATCCGCTTCGGCACCGGCGACCTGTCGGCGGTGCTCCCCGGCACCTGCCCGACCGGGCGCACCAACGTCCGCATCAAGGGATGGATGGGGCGCGCGGACCAGAGCGCCAAGGTGCGCGGCATGTTCGTGCACGCCGGGCAGGTGGCGGAGGTGCTGCGGCGCTTCCCGCAGGCGCGTCGCGGGCGGCTGGTCGTCGAGGGCGAGATGGCGCAGGACCGGATGACGCTGCGCGTCGAGACCGACGGCGGCGTCCCCCAGGACCTGGCGGACGGCCTGGCCGTGGCATTGCGCGACGTGACCAAGCTGCGCGGCGAGGTGGTGTTCGTCGAACGGGGCGCCCTGCCCAACGACGGAAAAGTCATCGAGGACCTGCGGAAGTTCGACTGAATTCCCGTTTCCTTCCTCGGGGGTATCCCGGCTTACGTAGTTTCCGTAAGTTGCAATGTGGGACAGCGACCTAGCATCCGCGCCATCACCCACACTTCCAACGAGGAAGAGACACCATGAAGAAGATCTTGCTCGCCTCCGTCGCGGCGCTGAGCGTCGGCGCCGCCTGGGCCGACTATCCGGACAAGCCGGTGACCATCGTCGTCCCGTTCGCCGCCGGCGGCCCGACCGACAAGGTCGCCCGCGACCTGGCCGAGGCGCTGCGCAAGCCGCTGAACGCGACCATCGTGATCGAGAACGTCGGCGGCGCCGGCGGCACGCTCGGCGCCACCAAGGTGTCCAAGGCCTCGCCGGACGGCTACACGCTGCTGCTGCATCACATCGGCATCTCGACCTCGCCGGCCCTGTACCGCAACCTGCAGTACAAGACGCTGGACGACTTCGAGTACCTGGGCCTGATCAACGAAGTGCCGATGACGCTGATCTCGCGCCCCAACCTGCCGGCGGCGAACTACGCCGACCTGGTGAAGTGGCTGGGCGCCAACAAGGGCAAGATCAACTTGGCCAACGCCGGCCTGGGGTCCGCCTCGCACCTGTGCGGCCTGCTGTACATGAGCACGGTCAAGATTGACATGACCACCGTTCCGTACAAGGGCACGGGCCCGGCGATGACCGACCTGATCGGCGGCCAGGTCGACCTGATGTGCGATCAGACGACCAACACCACGACCCAGATCGACGGCGGCAAGGTCAAGGCCTACGCGGTCTCGACCACCAAGCGCCTGGGCGGTTCGCTGGCCAAGCTGCCGACGCTGGACGAGTCCGGCCTGAAGGGCTTCAACGTGACGATCTGGCACGGCATGTACGCGCCCAAGGGCACGCCGAAGGCGGTGCTGGACAAGATCAACACGGCGCTGAAGACGGCGCTGAAGGATCCCGAGTTCCACAAGCGCGAGGAAGCGCTGGGCGCGGTCATCGTCACCGACAACCGCGTGAACCCGGCCGAACACAAGAAGTTCGTCGCCGACGAGATCAACAAGTGGACGCCGATCATCAAGGCGGCGGGTCAGTACGCCGACTGATCGACGAAGACACCCGGAGCGGGATGACCCGCTTCCCCGACAGGCCCGCCTCCGGCGGGCCTTTTCATTGGTGTCTGTTCATTGGCGTCTGTTCATCGGCCTGGCCGGAGGGCCGGCCTCAGGCGACCATCGTCATGCCGGCGACCGGCACACCACGCCCACCTTGTTGCCGTCCAGGTCGCGGAAATAGGCCGCGTAGAAGTTCGGCCCGTAGTTCTCGCGCGGGCCGGGACGGCCGTCATCCTTGCCGCCGCCGCTGATCGCCGCGGCGTACACCGCGTCCACCTGCGCCCGCGTCGATGCCGCCAGCGCGAGCATCGAGCCGTTGCCGACCGTCGCGTCCAGCCCGTTGAAGGGCTGCACCACCCACAGTTGCGTCTCGCCGCCTTCGGGGCCGTAGCCGACCATCTCGTCGTCCGAGTAGCCCGGCTTCAATCCCAGCGGCGCGAGCGCGGCGTCGTAGAAGGCCTTGGCGGCGCGGCGGTCGTTGCTGCCCAGGGTGACGTAACTGATCATGGTGTGTTCCTCAATGCGATCTTCGGTGCCAGGGCCGCATTCTCATCACATCCGGATCGGAATCGTGACGGGCCCGTCATTCACGAGCGCGACCTGCATGTCCGCGCCGAACTCGCCGGTCCCGACGACCGGATGCTGCGACCGCGCGAACGCGACCGCATGGTCGTAGAGCCGGCGGCCGAGTTCGGCCGGCGCCGCGCCGGTGAAGCTCGGCCGGTTGCCGCCCGAGACGTCCGCGGCCAGCGTGAACTGCGAGACGATCAGCAGACCGCCGCCCACGTCCTGCACGCTGCGGTTCATCTTGCCGGCCTCGTCGCTGAAGATGCGCAGCTTCAGGATCTTCTGCAGCAGCTTCTCCGCCACCGCCTCGGTGTCCTGCGGTTCGGCGCAGATCAGCAGCAGCAGGCCCGGGCCGATCTGTCCGGTGCAGCGGTCGCCGACATCGACCCGGGCTTCCTTCACCCGTTGCAGCAGCGCGATCATGCTTGTCCTTCCTTCGGGGGGATGTCGATGGCGACCGATGCGGGGTCCGTCCCGGCCGCCTCTTCGCGCGCGGCCTGTTCGGCGAAGCGCGTCTCGACGTTCACCGGCAGCAGCTGGATGCTGGCCCGGAGGCCGGGCAGGGCGCGCATCAGCGCCTGCTCGATCTCGCCGCGCAACTGG
This sequence comes from Roseateles chitinivorans, assembly GCF_050632145.1. GTDB lineage: Bacteria > Pseudomonadota > Gammaproteobacteria > Burkholderiales > Burkholderiaceae_C > Roseateles > Roseateles chitinivorans_B. The sequence continues at coordinate 161,638 of NZ_CP192577.1, read as the reverse complement.
GCAGCCTCGCCCAGCGTCCAGCGCGCCGGGACGTGCAGATGGAAATCGACATGCCGCTGCTGCCCGGCCACGCGCGTCGCGACGTGATCGAAACGCAGCTCGGGCGACTCGAAGCGCGCCAGTACCGCGGCGATCGCCTGCTGGTCCTCGGGCTCGAGCGCCATGTCCATCAGCCCGCCGGTGGACTTCCACATCAGGTGCACCGCCTCGCGCAGGATGTTCAGCGCGACCAGGATCGCCAGCAGCGGATCCAGCCAGGTCCAGCCCGTCAGCATCACGCCGATCAGGCCGGCCACGACGCCGACCGAGGTCCAGACATCGGTGAACAGGTGGCGCGCGTCCGCCTCGAGCGCGATCGAGCGGTGCTCGCGCGAGGCCTGCAGCATCTTCCACGCCAGCGCGCCGTTGATGGCCGTGCTGACCAGCGACAGCGCCATGCCGAGGCCGAGCTGTTCCAGCGGCTGCGGCGCGCGCAGCCGCTCGACCGCGGCCCAGGCGATGCCCAGCGCCGCGATCAGGATCAGCGCGCCCTCGAAGGCGCTGGAGAAGTACTCGGCCTTGTGGTGGCCGAAGGGGTGGTCGTCGTCGGGCGGCCGCCGGGCGACGGTCACCATCGCCAGTCCGAAGAGCGCCCCGGCGAGGTTCACCCCCGATTCGAGCGCATCGGAAGCCAGGCTCACCGACCCGGTCCACCACCAGGCGGCCGTCTTCAGGGCGATGGTCAGCACGGCCACGCCGGCGGACAGTTTCAGATATTGCTGCACTTGCATGGCGCCGATTTTGCCGGTCCTACAATTCGCGCCGTTCGCCAATCCCACCGTCTTCCTTCTTCATCAAGCCGGACAGCCCCATGAGCAACACCCCGCCCGTCCACGACGCCGACCTGAGCCACATCCCGCCGCGCGACAAGGCGGAGCTGCTCTCCCAGGCGCTGCCCTACATCCGCAAGTACCACGGCAAGACCATCGTCATCAAATACGGCGGCAACGCGATGACCGACCCGGCGCTGCAGCAGGACTTCGCCGAGGACGTGGTGCTGCTCAAGCTGGTCGGCCTGAACCCGGTGGTGGTGCACGGCGGCGGCCCGCAGATCGAGGACGCGCTCAACAAGCTCGGCAAGAAGGGCCACTTCATCCAGGGCATGCGCGTCACCGACGAGGAGACGATGAGCGTCGTCGAATGGGTGCTCGCCGGCGAGGTGCAGCAGGACATCGTCGGCCTGATCAACGTCGCCGGCGGCAAGGCCGTGGGCCTGACCGGCCGCGACGGCGGCATGATCCGCGCCAAGAAGCTCAAGCTGATCGACAAGGACGACCCGGCCAAGGAACACGACGTCGGCTCCGTCGGCGACATCGTCTCCATCGACCCCAGCGTCGTGAAGGCGCTGCAGGACGACCAGTTCATCCCCGTCATCAGCCCGATCGGCTTCGGCGAGAGCAACGAGAGCTACAACATCAACGCCGACGTCGTCGCCGGCAAGCTGGCCGAGGTGCTCAAGGCCGAGAAGCTGGTGATGCTGACCAACACCCCCGGCGTGCTCGACAAGCAGGGCAACCTGCTGACCGACCTGTCCGCGCGCGAGATCGACGAGCTCTTCGCCGACGGCACGCTGTCGGGCGGCATGCTGCCCAAGATCGCCTCCGCGCTGGACGCCGCCCGCAGCGGCGTCAAGGCCGTCCACATCATCGACGGCCGCGTCCCGCACGCCATGCTGCTGGAAATCCTTTCCGAACAGGCTTACGGCACGATGATCCGCTCGCATTGAGCGGAAGCCTCCCGGCCGCTTCCACCGCCCGTCCCGCGCCAGCGGTGGGCGCTGACGCAGGCCGGGAATGCGCCTCCGGATCCCCCTGATGGGTGGATCCCCGCACCGAGCCCCTCCGAACGAGGGGGCTCGGTCGTTTACGGGGACGTGCGGGATCGATGCTTGCCCTACGGTGACCCGCTGGCCGCCCGGCTTGGTCGAAGGTCATACCACTGCAAGCTGGGGATTGCCGCTGAAACACGCGACATCCCAGAATGCGCCACGAAACGGCTCCGCAGGCCGTGAGGGATTGCATGTCACTTTTCAGCGTCTTGATCGTCGAGGATCAGCTTCGTTTCCGCGAAGCGTTCGCCCATGCCCTTGAGAAAGCGCCGGACATCCGTCTGGTCGGCATGGCCACCGATCTCCAGCAGGGCCGGAAGATGTTCGACCAGACGCGTCCCGACGTGCTGCTGGTCGATCTCGACCTGCCCGGCGGCAGCGGGATCGAACTGATCCGCCACGCGGCCCACGTCGCGCCGGAGTGCGAGGTGATGGTCATCTCCGTCTTCGGGGACGAGCAGCACGTGCTCTCGAGCATCGAAGCCGGCGCGACCGGCTACCTGCTCAAGGACTCGCTGGCGCTGGACCTGCCGGGCCAGCTGCGCTCGCTGCGCGCGGGCGGCAGCCCGATCTCGCCGGTGATCGCGCGCCGGCTGCTGCTGCGCCTGGCGCCGCAGGGCGCGGGCGCGCATCCGCGCGGCTTCGGCGATTCGGCCCCGATGCCGCTGGTCGACGAACAGGTCGTCGCGCTGTCCGAGCAGGAATCGCGCGTGCTGCACCTGGCCGCCAAGGGCTTCACCTTCGACGAGATCGCGCAGTTCATGAACGTGTCGCCGCACACGATCATGACCTACGTGAAACGCACCTACCGCAAGCTGCAGGTGCGCTCCAAGGTCGAGGCGATCTACGAGGCACGCCGGCTCGGCTGGCTGAGAGACTGAGCGAAGGGGCGGGGCGGCGTACGCCGTCCGGCATGGGCGTCAAGGCGGCGTTCCGGCTGTGACAGAATCGCCGCACACTTCGGCCCCCTCCATGCACCCCAGTTCCTCGGACACCCCGGACTCTGCCGCTGCCAAGCCGGCGGAGCTGCCACGCAAGCGGCTCAAGCCGGGCGAGCGCCGGGTGCAGATCCTCCAGACGCTGGCCAGCATGCTGGAGCAGCCCGGCGCGGAACGCGTGACCACGGCCGCCCTCGCGGCCCGGCTCGAGGTCAGCGAAGCGGCGCTCTACCGCCACTTCGCCAGCAAGGCCCAGATGTTCGAGGGCCTGATCGAATTCATCGAGACCAGCATCTTCTCGCTGCTCAACCAGATCGCCGAGCGCGAGACGGACGGGCTGGCGCAGGCGCAGCGCATCGTCGCGGTGCTGCTGCAGTTCGGCGAGCGCAACCCGGGCATGGCCCGCGTGATGGTCGGTGACGCGCTGGTCTACGAGAACGAGCGCCTGGTCGCGCGCATGAACCAGTTCTTCGACAAGGTCGAGTCGGCGCTGCGGCAGGGACTGCGCACCGCCGCGGAGGCCTCGGGCTCGACCACCCCGACCGTCGAGGCGCAGGCGCAGGCCTCGGTGCTGGTGAGCTTCATCATCGGCCGGCTGCAGCGCTACGCGCGCTCGGGCTTCAAGCGTCTTCCGACCGAACAGTTGGATGCCGCGATGCGAATGCTCGCCTGAGCTTTCGCGATGCCAACCGCCCGGAGGATCCCGAGCCGCGACCTACACTCGGCGTCATGTCCGACGCCCTTGATGCCCTGCTGCGGCGCGCCGACGCGCTGTTGAACCGCCTGGAGGCCGTGCTGCCCCAGCCCCTGACGCCGCCCGACTGGGACGCGGCCGTGGCCTTCCGCTACCGCAAGCGTGGCGCGAGCGCCCGGCTGGAGCCGGTGAAGCACCTGTCCGCGATCCGCCTGGCCGACCTCAAGGAGGTCGAGCCGCAGAAGGAGCGGCTGCTGCGCAACACGCGCCAGTTCGTGCAGGGGCAACCCGCCAACAACGTGCTGCTGACCGGTGCGCGCGGCACCGGCAAGAGCTCGCTGATCAAGGCCTGCCTCAACGAATTCGCCGGCCAGGGCCTGCGCCTGATCGAGGTCGACAAGGGTGATCTGGTCGATCTGCCGGACCTGGCGGATCTCGTCGCCGACCGGCCGGAGCGCTTCGTGATCTTCTGCGACGACCTCAGCTTCGACGAAGGCGAGGCCGGCTACAAGGCGCTGAAGTCGATGCTGGACGGCTCCGTCGCCGCGGCCACCGACAACCTGCTGATCTACGCGACCAGCAACCGCCGCCACCTGCTGCCCGAACAGATGAAGGACAACCTCGCGTCGACCTATTCGGAGCGCGACGGCAACGTCGAGGTGCATCCGGGCGAGGCGGTGGAGGAGAAGATCTCGCTGTCCGAGCGCTTCGGCCTGTGGATCAGCTTCTACAGCTTCAGCCAGCAGGAATACCTGGCGATCGTCGCGCAGTGGCTGACGCATTTCGGCCTGGATGCCGCCCGCATCGAGGCCTCGCGCCAGCTGGCGCTGGTCTGGGCGCTGGAGCGCGGATCGCGCTCGGGTCGCGTGGCCTACCAGTTCGCCCGCGATCTGGCGGGGCAGGGGCCGGCCGGGAATGCCGCCGACGTCGGCGCGGCCTCGCCGGCCCGGGACGGCGATGTGCCGGAGGGGCTCGACCATGTCTGACAAGTCCATGTCCAACCCGTCCATGCCCGACAAGAACGAATCCGCGAATCCGCACAGCCCCTCCGCCGCGAGCGATCGCGTGCCGGTGGACGTGGCGGTCGGCGTGCTGGTGCGCCGCGAGCCGAACGGCCGCGAAACCGAGTTCCTGCTGACCTCGCGCCCCGAGGGCAAGGTCTACGCCGGCTACTGGGAGTTCCCGGGCGGCAAGCTCGAGGCCGGCGAGACGGTGGAGCAGGCGCTGCGCCGCGAATTGCACGAGGAGCTCGGCATCACCATCGGTGCCGCGTCGCCCTGGAAGATCGAACTGATGGAGTACCCGCACGCCAAGGTGCGCCTGCACTTCTGCAAGGTGTACGAGTGGCACGGCGAGTTCGAGATGCGCGAGGGCCAGGCGATGAGCTGGCAGCACCTGCCGGTGCAGGTGCAGCCGGTGCTGCCGGGCACGATCCCGGTGCTGCAGTGGTTCGCCGCCGAGCGCTTCCACGTCGGGGCGACCCATGTCGTCTGAAGGCACGACCGACGGTGTGACCGATGCCGGCGCAGCGACCGCGGACTACACTGCCGCGATGGACTGGCTGGATCAGATCAAGTGGGACCGCGACGGGCTGGTGCCCGTCATCGCCCAGGAGCAGGGCTCGAACGACATCCTCATGTTCGCGTGGATGAATCGCGAGGCGCTGGCCCGCACCGCCGAGGTCGGCGAGGCGGTCTACTGGAGCCGCTCGCGACAGCGGCTGTGGCACAAGGGCGAGGAGTCCGGCCATGTTCAGCAGGTCCACGGCATCCGGCTGGACTGCGACAACGACGTCGTGCTGCTGAGCGTCACGCAGCACGGCCATGAACCCGGCATCGCCTGCCACACCGGCCGCCACAGCTGCTTCTTCCAGAAGCTGGAGAACGGGCAGTGGACGGCGGTCGAGCCGGTCCTCAAGGACCCGGCCAGCATCTACAAGGCTTGAGCGCGATGAGCACGCCTGACACGCCCGCAGTCCCTGACACGCCATTCCCGCCCGACAGCCCGTCGCCCGCGGTGACGGCGCCGCCGATCGTCCATGAGACGGCCCCGCTGACCGGCACGGACGTCCTGGCGCACCTGGGCGATGTCGTCGCCCAACGCCGCGCCGAGGGCGATCCGGACAAGAGCTACGTCGCCAAGCTGTTCGCCAAGGGCCTGGACCAGATCCTGAAGAAGGTCGGCGAGGAAGCGACCGAGGTCGTGCTCGCGGCCAAGGACGGTGCGCCGGACAAGGTGGTCTACGAGGTCGCCGACCTGTGGTTCCATTCGATCGTTGCGCTGGCGGCCTTCGACCTGCGACCCGAGCAGGTGCTGGCCGAGCTGGCCCGCCGTGAAGGCCTGTCCGGCCTCGAGGAATTCGCCCGCCGAAGCCCCGCCCCCGCTTCACAAGAGGCCGCATGAAGGAGACCGCATGACCCAGACCTTCGAACCGCAGTCGCCCGACGTCGTGCTCGATCCCGAGCGCGAAGCCAGCCTGCGCACCATCGGCATCATCAGCTACGCGCTGCACGCGGTCGTCGCGATCGGCGCGCTGCTGCCCGGCGTGCAGGCCAGCATCGTGCTGCTGATCGTCGCCGTGATCGTCGACCTGGTGAAGCGCGACGAAGCCGCCGGCACCTGGCAGGCCACGCACTTCTCGTGGCGCCTGCGCAGCGTACTGTGGTGCGGCATCCTGTACGTCATCACGATCCCGTTGTGGTTCGCCTTCATCATCCCGGGCTGGATCGCCTGGTGCCTGATCTCGATCTGGTTCCTCTACCGCATCGTGCGCGGCTGGCTGGCCATGAACGACCGCCGGCCCATGCCCCTGTGATCGTTTCCTGACCGCTTCCCACCGCCTCCGACCATGAGCCACGACCCCCACTGCCTGTTCTGCAAGATCGTCCAGGGCCAGATCCCCGCGAAGAAGGTCTACGAGGACGACGACGTGATCGGCTTCCACGACATCCACCCGTGGGCGCCGGTGCACTTCCTGCTGATCCCCAAGCAGCACATCGCCAGCATGGCCGAGCTGCAACCTGAACACGCGCCGCTGCTGGGCAAGATGTCGGTGCTGGTGCCCAAGCTGATGAAGGAACTCGGCGTCACGAATGGTTTCCGGACCGTGATCAACACCGGGTCGGATGGCGGCCAGGAGGTGTTCCACCTCCACATGCACGCGGTCGGCGGCCCGCGCCCCTGGTTGAAAGGCTGAGCGCCAGCCTCATTTAACGAGCGACGCTGCGCCGGTTTTCCGCAGTCGGTGTTCGCTCAGCGGGTAGCGAGAGGTCCATAAGCCGCTGATGCGGTCATGGACGGGCATTGATCGCCGACATGCCTGTCATGCGCGCACCGTAGAATTTCGGCTTCCGACTCTGGAGATTGTCATGGGTGGTTTGAGTATTTGGCACTGGCTGATCGTGCTGGTCGTCGTGATCGCCGTCTTCGGCACCAAGAAGCTGCGCAACGTCGGCGGCGACCTGGGTGCTGCCGTCAAGGGCTTCAAGGACGGCATGAAGGACGGCACCTCGTCCGACGCGCCGCCTCAGCAGGTGGCCAACGCCAACAAGGCGGCTGATCCGAACACCGTCGACGTCGACGCCAAGACGCGCAACTGAGCGCGGCCCGCATGGTCGATTTCGGCTTTGACAAGCTGGTGCTGATCGGCGCCGTGGCGCTGGTCGTGCTCGGCCCTGAGCGCTTGCCGCGCGTCGCCCGCACCGTGGGCACGCTGCTGGGCAAGGCGCAGCGTTACGTGTCCGATGTGAAGGCGGAAGTGAACCGGTCCATCGAGCTGGAGGAACTCCAGAAGATGAAGGGCCAGTTCCAGACGGCCGTCAACGACGTGCAGTCCAGCGTGCAGGAGCAGATGGACGCCGCGAACCAGTCGCTGCAGTCCACCTGGTCCGACCTGTCCGTGGACGGGACGAATGCGGACGGCACGATCGGCGGCTACGGCAGCGCGGTGCCGGTCTATGAACGTCCCAAGAAGAACTGGCGCCTCAAGCGGGGCGCCACGCCGGTCTGGTTCAAGCAGCAGCAGGGCGTGCGTCGCCACGCCCAATCCGGCGCGGCCCGCGTGGCGCGCTTCCGTCCTTCCCGCCGAGCCCCATGAGCAGCCCCCAAGAAGACGAACTGGCCGGCACCGAACAGCCCTTTGTTTCCCATCTGATGGAGCTGCGCGACCGGTTGATCCGGGCGTTGCTCGCGGTCGCCGTCGCGTTCGGGGTGCTGTGCGCATGGCCGGGTCCTGGCGGTCTCTTCGACCTGCTGGCGGTGCCGCTGGTGTCGCACCTGCCGCAGGGCAGCTCCATGATCGCGACGAACGTGCTCTCGCCGTTCCTCGTGCCCTTGAAGATCACGCTGCTGGCGGCCTTCCTGGTGGCCTTGCCGGTGGTGCTGTACCAGGTCTGGGCCTTCGTGGCGCCGGGCCTGTACTCGCACGAGAAGCGGCTGGTGATGCCGCTGGTGGTGTCGAGCACGCTGCTGTTCTTCGCGGGGGTGGCGTTCTGCTACTTCTTCGTGTTCGGCAAGGTCTTCACCTTCATCCAGAGCTTCGCCCCCAAGAGCATCACGGCGGCGCCGGACATCGAGGCCTACCTCGGCTTCGTGATGAACATGTTCATCGCCTTCGGGGCGGCCTTCGAGGTGCCGGTGGTGGTGGTGGTGCTGGCGCGCATGGGCCTGGTCACGGTTCCGCAGCTCAAGCAGTTCCGCGGCTACTTCATCGTGCTGGCCTTTGTCATCGCGGCGGTCATCACGCCGCCGGACATCGTCTCGCAGCTCGCGCTCGCGATCCCGATGTGCCTGCTCTACGAAGTGGGCCTCTGGGCCGCCAACGCCTTCGCCAGATATTCGAAGGCCCCGGACGCCGAAGCGGAAGAAAGCAACGGCACCACCGGCTGACGCCGCGGCGCCCCAGGCAAACGCCCGATCACGATCGGGCGTTTTTCATTGAAGCACCAGAAGACTCCCGGAGTCCGCCGCCCCAAGCCGGTGAAGTCCGCCGACGTGAGTGGGGCCGGAATGCTGCTGGGGGTTCCCGGAGGGATGCCCCCTGCTGCGTGGAGAGCCCGCGCTTGGCCGGCGAAGTTGGGCGGTCCCCCGCCCGGCACCTCAGCACCCACCAAGCAAAACGCCCGATGCAAGCATCGGGCGTCTGTCTTTGCGGAACCGGCTTTCGCCGGCTTCGATCATTCCGTCTTCGCTTCGGCCTTGCGTTCCTGCGCGACCTTCGACACCGCGACCGGCTTGCCTTGCAGCTGGTTCAGTGCCTGGCGCAGCGGGAAGTCTTCGGCGCTGCCGAACTCGGGCAGCGGCTTCGGTGCTTCGGCGCGCTTGGCGTAGTCGGCTTCCAGCTTCTGGCGGCGTTCCTCGCGGATCTTCTCCAGTTCCTTGGAGCGCGTCTCTTCCGTCTTCTCGTCCGAGCCGTGGAGATGCTTCTCGAGGTCGGCTTCGCGCATGCGCAGCTCGGCGAACACGTTGCCTTCGGCGGTTTCGTCCAGCGGGATGTCCGGCACGATGCCCTTGGCCTGGATGGAGCGGCCGCTCGGCGTGTAGTAGCGGGCGGTGGTCAGCTTGACCGCCGTGTCCGGGCCCAGCTGGCGCACGGTCTGCACCGAGCCCTTGCCGAAGGTCTGCAGCCCCATCACGGTGGCGCGCTTGTGGTCCTGCAGCGCGCCGGCGACGATCTCGCTCGCCGAAGCGGAACCTTCGTTGACCAGCACCACCATCGGCACGTTCTTGATCGCGTCGGGCAGGCGGCGCAGCGGGTCACCGGAGCCGCGGCGGGCGTAGAAGTCCGGATCGGCGCGGTAGCTGGCCTTCGATTCGGCGAGCTGGCCGTTGGTCGACACGACCTCGACGCCCTTGGGCAGGAAGGCGGCGGAGATCGCCACCGCGCCTTCGAGCAGGCCGCCCGGGTCGTTGCGCAGGTCCAGCACGACGCCCTTGATCTTCGGGTCCTGCTTGTAGAGGTCGGCCAGCTTCTGGGTGAAGTCCTCGACGGTGCGGTCCTGGAACTGGCTCACGCGGACCCAGGCGTAGCCCGGCTCGACCAGCTTGGCGCGCACGCTCTGCACGCGGATTTCCTCGCGGGCGATCGTGACGGGGAAGGTGCGGCTTTCCGACTTCCGGTAGATCGACAGCGTGACCTTGGTGGCCGGTTCGCCGCGCATCTTCTTGACCGCCTGGTCGAGCGTCAGGCCGCGCACGGCCGTCTCGTCGATCTTGCTGATCAGGTCGCCGCTCTTGAGGCCGGCGCGGAAGGCGGGGCTGCCTTCGATCGGGGAGACGATCTTGACCAGGCCGTCTTCCATGCCGATCTCGATGCCCACGCCGACGAACTTGCCGGAGGTGCTTTCGCGGAATTCCTTGAAGCTCTTCTTGTCGAAGAACTGGGAGTGGGGGTCCAGGCCGCTGACCATGCCGGAGATGGCATCGTTGATCAGCTTCTTCTCGTCGACGGATTCGACGTAGTCGGATTTCACGATCCCGAAGACGGCGGCGAGCTGCTGCAGTTCCTCGAGCGGAAGGGGGCTGGTGGTGCTGCGGGCATTGGCCTGCAGCTGCATCGTCGTCATGACGCCGGCCATCGCACCCAATGCGACCCAGCCCGCGACTTTCAGTTTGGCGCCCATGATGAAAAACCTTGAATCAGTACAGCCTGGCTGCTTGGCGCCGCATGGTCCGTCCCCGTTGCGCGGGACGGAACAAAGGCGTTCCCAGTATATGTGTCCGGCAAAAACCCGGCCCGGCATCAACCGCCGGTTTACCCCGCATTTACGCGTATCGCGCGCATCTTGCGCGCATTCCGGGTGTGCCGTGGCAACGGCTGGTGACCGGGGAATGACTTCCGGCAGGGTGTGGCCGGACCGGGGGTGCGATCGGGCACGGTCGGTGCCATGATCGATGCAACGCCAGCCGCGGTGCGACCTTGTCGTCATCGCAGTCGCCCGCCCACCAGGAGGAGTTCCATGGCCCTGCCGCATGCCGCCCCCGCCCAGCCCGTCGACGTCGCGCCGCTCGGTGCCGCGTTGACCACGACGCCTTCGTCCGCGCTGTTCAAGTCGGACGGCCTGGAGGTGATGCGCATCGTGCTGCCCAAGGGCAAGTCGCTGCCGCCGCACAAGGTCGACGGCGAGATCACGCTGCACTGCCTGGAAGGCGAACTCGAGCTGAGCGTCCAGCGCGACGGCACGGAACAGCGCCAGGCGTTGCGCGCGGGGCAGCTGTGCTATCTCGAAGGGGGCGTGGTGCACGCGGTGACCGGCGTGGTGGACGCGTCGGCGCTGGTGACGATCGTGCTGAAGCGATAAGCACTGAACAGCGCCGGGAGGCGCCGGAACCAACGCGGAGCGTTGGTCCCTCCGACAGGAATCGAACCTGTATTTGCCGCTTAGGAGGCGGCCGTTCTATCCATTGAACTACGGAGAGCCCGCGTGAACCGGCCCGGGTGGGCCCTGTCCGCGAAAGCGGCGGATTCTCGCATGGAAGAAAGCGCGGCTGCCGCCGCTACTCCCACTTCCACTGCCAGATCACGTCCAGGCCCTGCTGGTACTCGTTGGCCTGCGCCCGCAGCGTGAAGCGCTGGGCGAGCTTGTAGATGACCTGCCACGACCCGGTGGTCGCGTTCAGTCCGCGCTCGTACGCGACGAAGACGTTGCGGCTGACCTGCTTGCCCAGCCGCACCACGGTGCCGCGCGCATCGTCGCCCTCGCCGCTGAACGAGAGCTCGTCCAGTCCGATGTTGTGGATCAGCTTGTCGCTGGCGCTTTCGCCGTCGCCGCTGATCAGCGCCATCGCGGCGCGCTGCATCAGCGCGGTGTCGCTGCGGCCCAGGTTGTCCGGCGCGCGTCCCAGCACCAGCCAGGACAGCTTGCTGGTCTCGCTCAGGTCGGGCTCGGAATAGAGCTTGATCCGCGGGCTGCTGGCCGTGCCGGTGACCGTCACGCCGACGCGCACGGCCTCGTTCTCCATGTCGGGCCGGATCGCCAGCACGTCCAGCCGCGGGTTGTCCAGCGGCCCGACGAAGCTGAAGATGCCGCGCTCCACGACCAGCTTCTGGCCGTAGGCGTTGAAGGTGCCGCCCTCGCTGCGGACCTCGCCGGTCATCTGCGGCCGCGGCTGGCCGTCCTGCGCCAGGTGCAGCAGGCCACGCAATTTGGTGTCGATGCCGTAGCCCTTGAGCTGCAGGCGTCGGCCGAGGTCCAGGTCCAGGTCGAGCTTGAGACGCATCGGCTTGCCGCTGCCGTCGACGGCCTTGGGCGGCGCGTTCTGGCGCACGACCTGCACGTCGCTGTCGAGCTGCGGCGCGTCGCCGCGCGAGAAGTCGAACAGGCCCTCGACGACGACGAACTGCCCCTTCAGGTCCAGCAGTTGCGCGCTGGCCTTGAGCTGCGCGGCGCCGGTCGCGACGACGCGCCGGTCCACCCGCTGCAGCAGCGCGAAGGTGTCCGCCTTCAGCGAGAGCTCCGCGCTCGGCTGCGCGCCGAAGCGCAAGGTGCCGTCCATGTTGACCGTGCCGTTGCCGGCGCGGGCGGTGAACTTCTCGAGCTTGGCCTCGCGGCCGCTCATCGTCAGCGCGAGCTCGCCCTGCTGCATGTCCACGCCCATCAGCGGATTGCGCAGCGACAGCTTCTGCGCGCCGGCCTGACCGCGGACTTCCGGCGCGCCCAGCGTGCCGCCGAAGTTCAGTGTCGCGGCGAGGCTGCCGCCCAGGCGCCAGCCCGCCGGGAGCCACGGGCCCCAATTGCCCATGTTGTCGACCTTGGCCTCGATGCCGCCTTCGAGCTTGGCGCCCGGCGTCGGCAGCGCGTGCGCGCTGGCGGTGCGGAAGGTCACCGCGCCGCCGATCGCGCCCATGTTCTCGCCGGCCACGCCCTGCACCAGGTGCCACACGCCCTGGTCGGCGATCACGCCCAGCCGCAGGTCGGTCAGCGCGAGCCGCTGCGTGCTGACTTCGTCGGTGACGGTCAGGTCGCCCCGGGTGCGCTCGATCATCGCGTCCACGGTCAGGCCCCGCGCGTCGCGCCTCGACTTGAACCGGCCTTCGATCTGCAGGTCGCCGCCCCAGCCGAAGTCCGGCTGCAGCTTGCTCAGCACCGGCGCGGCGGCCAGCGGCTCCAGCACCGCCTGCACGTCCCATTCACCGGAGGGCAGGTTCGGCTGCGACGAGGTCTGCCACGCCATCCGGTCCCAGCGGACACCGGCACCGAGCAACTCCATCCGTCCCGGCGCCAGCGTCGCCTGGCGCGGCTCCAGCCCCGGGTTCAGGCGCAGTGCCAGCGCGAGCGGGCCGGCCTTCAGCAGCGGCGTGGGCTGCTGGCTGGCCTCGAGCGCGAGCGTGAGTCCGCGCGCCTGCCACAGCGCGCCCTGGCGCCAGGCCTGCAGCGGATCGGCCTCCAGCGCGCCGTCCAGCGCGATCCTGGCCCGCGCGCCTTGCGGGTCCAGCGGCACCGTCTGCGCGAGGGCGGAACCATTCGCGCTCGCCGCCTGCGCCCGTGCGACGACCTTCGTCTGCGTCGGCTGCGTCAGCACCGGCGGCAGCGGCACCTGGCCCTGTGTCGCCAGTGTCAGGCGATGCTGCGCCCAGCTCCCGGAGAGCTCCAGCTGCAGTTCGTCGAGTCGCGTGCTCTGCTGCGGCAGCCGCAGGTTGCGCAACTGCGTGGTCCACATGAGCTTCGCGTCCTTGAGGCTGGACAGCGTCCACTGGCCCGAGGCGTTGTCCAGTTGCAGCGCCGGGCGGCTGCCGGAGTTGGCGGGGAGCCCCGGCACGCCGGACAGGCCGAGACCTTGCAACTGCCATTTGCCGTCGCTGCCGTACTGCGCCTGGCGGGCACCGGGCTGGATCAGCACGACGGTCGCCTGGGCCTGGGCGCTGCCGACGATCGTCGCCTGCGGGAACTGCGTGCGCAGCATCGGCTGCAGGCTGGCGAGCCTGGGGGCATTCACGGAGATCGACAAGTCGACCTGCTCGCGCCGCGCCGCGGCGTTGATGCGGCTGCGCGCCTGCAGCGTCGCGTCGGCCAGGCGCAGGTCGGCGAGCAGGTCCGGTGCCGCGCTGCCGTTGCGGCTGTAGCGGACCTGGCCGCTCAGCGGCAGGCCCTGCCATTCGCTGGGCTGCAGGTCGAGCTCGGCCTTGCCTTGCGGCCACAGGCTGCCGCGCACCGACTGGAGCGCGGCCTTCAGCCGGCCGTTGAGCGCCTGTGGCGCCGCACCCGCGGGCAGCGGCTCGGGGCTGAGGCGCCGTGGGTCCAGGCCCTGCACCGAGGCCTCCACGCGTGTCTTCCAGCCCGACGCGAAGTCCAGCGCCTCGTTCAGCGTGAACTCGCCCTCGGCGTTCAGCGTGGCGGGGCCGGAGCGCGCCTGCAGGCGTTGCAGATCGATCGACCGGGTGCGCAGCTCGGCGGCCAAGGTCACGGACAAAGGCGCTTGCAACTTGCCTTGGCCGAGTTGCCCGGTGAGATCGCCGTCGACCTGCAGCGACTGGTCCGCGGACGCCTTCACGAGGCTGGCCTTGGTGCTGAGCTTGAGCTCGCCGCGCGCTTGGACCAGCGGCCAGCGGGCGTCGATCTGGCGGCTGTCGAGGCCGGTCAGCTTCAGCGTCAGCACGCTGCCGTCGGCCTGGCTGGTCTGGCCCATCGCCTGCAGCCGGCCACCGCCGGCCACCAGCGCATCCAGTCGCGGCAGGCGCAGTCGGGTCCAGTTCGAGGGGTCCAGCAGCAGGTCCAGCTGGAGCTCGCGCAGCGGCAGACGGCCTTGATCGAGGCGGCCGGCGGCGTCGTTGTCCAGGTCCGCCTTGACGCTGAGCGACTTGTCCGCGTTCGGCGTCATCGTGACCTTGCCCGTCAAGCCGGTGCGCGGCACGCCGTCGGTGCCGGGCAGCAGCGCGGCGAGGTCCAGGTCCTTGGCCTGCGTCTGCAGCTGCGCGACGGGGAAGGGCGCGAACGCCTGCAGACGCGCCTGCACCTGCAGCCGCTGCTTCGCCGCCTCCAGCGAGCCTTTCAGCGTCAGGTCCGCGATCGGGCCGTCGAGCTGGAACGGCGCGCTCCACGGCAGCTCGCCGCTCGGCTGGCTCAGCGTCCAGCGGCTGGCCAGCTTCAGGTCGTCCTGCGTCGCGATGCGGGCCTCGCCCGCGAGGGTCAGCTGTTGCCAGCCCAGCGACTTCACGGTCAGCGCGTGTGCCTGGCCACCGTCGGTGCCCAGCGCCGCGCTGCCGCGCAGGCCGCGCAGCGGCTGCGCGAGGCCGGGCGCGAAGACCTCGCCGATCTCCAGGTCGGCGATCGTGATCGCGACCGGCGACAGCAGGCTGAGCGGCGGCTTGGCCGGTTCGTTCGAGGCGCTGGGCGCGACCTGCACCCGCAGGCGCTCGACCGCCAGCCGGTCCGCCCGGACTTCGCCCCACAGCAGCGGCGACCGGTTCCAGACCAGCCGCACGTTCCGCCACTGCAGCTGTTCGAGGACGATGCGGTCCTCGGTGCCCGGCAGGACGAGCTCGGCGCGGTCGACGTCGAAGTCGCCCAGCAACCGGCCACGCGCGTTCTGCAGCGACAGGCCCGGCACCTTCGCCAGGACATAGGCGGTGCCGCCTTCGGTCTTCAGCGCCCAGGTCAGGGCGAGCGCGAGAAGGCCGATCAGCACCGGCACCGCGAGCAGCACCCACAGCAGGCCACGGCCGCGACGGCGCCGCCGCGGTGCCGCTTCAGCCGCGGGAGGCGGCGCAGGCGCCGCGTCCGAAGACGCAGGCGAGGGGAGATCGTCGCGCGGGTCGCTCATCGGATTACAGGTTGATGCCGACGCTGAAATGCAGGCGCCACTTGTCGACCAGGTTGCCCTTGGCGAAGTCGAAGCGCAGCACGCCGACCGGGCTGCGGTAGCGCAGGCCGGTGCCGTAGGCCCAGGCGGGGTGGTAGTCGCCCCAGTTCTGCGCGGCCTGGCCGGCGTCGAGGAACACGGCGCCCATCAGCTGCGGGATGCGCGGCGTGAGCGGATGCGAGACCTCGACGCTGCCGTTGAGCATCACGCGCCCGCCGGTCTGCGCGCCGGTGGAGTTCACCGGCCCCAGGTCGTTGTAGCCGTAGCCGCGCACGCTGTCGTCGCCGCCGGTGCGGAAGCGCAGCGCCTCGGGCAGGCCGAGCTTGCCCTTGGCGAGGATCTGGCCACCCTCGAGCCGTGTCGAGAACAGCCAGCGCCCCGACAGCGGCGAGTACCAGTAGATCTTGCCGGTGGCCCGCGCGAACGGGCCGTTCTTCTCCGACGAGCTGTCGGCCCAGCCGCCGCCGACCGTGGCCGTGGCGCTCCAGCCCTTGGTCGGCAGCACGCGGGAGTCGAGCCGCCGCCACGTCATCTGCTGGTTCAGCGAGACCGCGCCGGCCACCGTCGTCGGGAGGTCGGGCTTGTGTTCCCAGGCGCGGATCACCTCGACATAGGTCAGCCGGTCCTCGGGTTCAGTCTCCTTCGCATAACCGAAGCGCGTGCTGAGGTTGAGGTTGACCTGGTCGTTGTCGTCGATGCGCTCGACCTTCACCAGCGCCAGGCTGCGCTGCATGTTGGGTTGCGGGTGCGAGCTGATTTCCGTGTCCAGCGCCTGGCGCACGCGCGACAGCTCGAGCTTGCTGCGTTCTCGGATGTTGAGGCCGAACGGCTTGCGGTGCGTGTATTCGATGCTGGTGCTCGGGCCGTCGACGGTCCGGTAACCGACACCGAGCACCACCTGCTGGCGCGCGGCCTCGCGGATCTTCACGGTCACCGGCACCTCGACCGTCTCGGCGCCGGGCGGCGGGGTGACGCCCTCGGGCTGGATCTCGACGCTGGCGCTGTCGAACAGCTGCGTGCCCACCAGCCGTTCCTGGAAGTCGAGCAGCAGTTTCTCGTTGTAGGGCTGGTGCAGCTGGTAGCCGGCCAGCCGGCGCACGCTTTCCTCGGGCTGATGGTTCAGGCCCTCGACGGTCAGCTCGCCGAGCGTGAACAGCGGTCCGCTTTCCAGCGTGACGGCGATGTCGACCTGGTTGTCGTCGGCCTGCACCACGGCCTCGCTGTGCGTCATCCGGGCCAGCGGATACCCCTGCGCACGCGCCCGCGTCAGCAGCGCGTTCTTGGCGGCGGCCCAGTCGCCCTGGCTGAAGCCGGTCTGCGGCGGCAGCAGCCAGCTCTGCGTCAGCGTGCGGTCCAGTGCGGTCGCGAGCTTGTCGCCGCGCTCGGCGGCGGTCTTCAGCGGCCCCTCGACGCGCAGGTCCATCTGGCGGACCAGCGCGCGCGGGCCGGTGTCGACGATCAGCCGGAGGTTGCGGACGCCGTCGGACAGGTCACCCACTTCCTCGGTGCGGACCTTGGCGTTGAAGTAGCCGGCGGTCTCCAGCAGCTTGGTCGCCTGCTCGGGAGCGACGGCGGCGAGCCGGCGCAACTCGCCGGCGGTCAGGCGCATGTCCTCCGGCGTGTCGCGGAAGCGCGCCAGGTCCAGGTGTTCCATCAGCAGCGAGC
This sequence comes from Roseateles chitinivorans, assembly GCF_050632145.1. Taxonomy (GTDB): domain Bacteria; phylum Pseudomonadota; class Gammaproteobacteria; order Burkholderiales; family Burkholderiaceae_C; genus Roseateles; species Roseateles chitinivorans_B. Next base: position 144,678 of record NZ_CP192577.1, on the reverse strand, counting down.
GCAGCTCGGGCGGCGCCTCGATGGTCAGCTCATAGGCCGAGATCTTGCGCGTGCTGGTCACGTACGGGTTGTTCGCGTCGGCCTCTTCTGTCACCGCGACCTTCACCTCCGCCTTGCGGTCGGTGGGCAGCAGCGAGCAGCCGCTCAGCAGCGCGAGCGCCGCACCGATCGCCAGGATCGGCCGCGCGCATCGCAGCCATCGAATCACGGGGAGCGTTGAGGTCGTCGCCGTCATCGATTGAGCACGCGCATCGCCTGTTCGAGGCCGCCCATGGTGAGCGGCATCATGCGTTGCTGCATCAACTGCTGGATCAGCGAGATGCTCTGGCGGTACTGCCAGACCCCGGCCGGTTCGGGATTGATCCAGACGTGCTTGTTGAAATGGGCGGTGAGCCGCTGCAGCCATTCGGCGCCGGCTTCCTCGTTGTTGTACTCGACGCTGCCGCCGGGCTGGAGGATCTCGTAGGGGCTCATCGTGGCGTCGCCGACGAAGATCAGCTTGTAGTCCCGGTTGTACTTGTGGATCAGGTCCCAGGTCGAGGTCTTCTCGGCGAAGCGGCGCCGGTTGTTCTTCCACACGAAGTCGTAGACGCAGTTGTGGAAGTAGAAGAACTCCAGGTGCTTGAACTCGCTCTTGACCGCGGAGAAGAGTTCCTCGACGCGGTGCACGTGTTCGTCCATCGTGCCGCCGACGTCCATCAGCAGCAGCAGCTTCACCTTGTTGTGGCGCTCCGGGATCATCCGGATGTCGAGCATGCCGGCGTTGGCGGCCGTCTTGTGGATGGTGTCGTCGAGGTCGAGTTCCAGCTCCGAACCCTCGCGTGCGAAGCGGCGCAGCCGGCGCAGCGCCACCTTGATGTTGCGGGTGCCCAGCTCGATGTTGTCGTCGTAGTCCTTGTAGGCGCGCTGGTCCCAGACCTTCACCGCGCTGCGCTGGCCGCCCGGGCCGCCGATGCGCACGCCGCGCGGGTTCGCGCCGCCGTTGCCGAAGGGACTCGTGCCGCCGGTGCCGATCCAGCGGCTGCCGCCTTCATGGCGTTCCTGCTGTTCCTCGAGCCGCTGGCGCAGCGTGTCCATCAGCTCGTCCCAGTCCAGCGCCTTCAGCTGCGCGAGCTGCTCCGGGGTCAGTTCGCGTTCGAGCTGCTTCGTCAGCCATTCCTGCGGGAGCGCCTTGAACAGGTCGCCCATCAGCTCGACGCCCTTGAAGTAGGCGGCGAACGCGCGGTCGAACTTGTCGAACAGGGCTTCGTCCTTGACCAGCGAGGTCCGGGCGAGCGCGTAGAACTTGTCCACCGTGGGGCCGCTGCCGCCGATGTCGGTGTCGTCGAGCACGCCGGCCTTCATCGCTTCGAGCAGGGTCAGGTACTCCTTGACGGAGACAGGCAGCTTGGCGGCGCGCAGCGTGTAGAAGAACTGGATCAGCATGGGCCTCCCCTAGACTCCGGGGCATCAGGGCATTATCCATGCCGACCGGCGGGTCGCAGGCGTAGCATCGGCGACAAACACGGCGCTGCGGTCGCGGGACTGGGGCGCCTCCAACGTTGGGGTCGGGCGAATGGATCACGGGACAGGCAGCGGCGACGACAACGCCGAGGTCGAAGGCATGCTGGAGGCGCTGTACGGCGCGATCGGCGAGGAACGTGGCCGCTGGGTCGGCAGTTTCCAGAACTACCGGCTGACCAGCGCGTTCCAGCCGGTCTACAGCTATCCGCACCGCCGACCGGTCGGTTACGAAGGCCTGATCCGCGTCGAGGACGAACGTGGCCGCCCCATCACCCCGGTCACCGCCTTCGAAGGCGTCGGCAATTTCGAGCAGCAGATCTGGCTGGACCGCCTGTGCCGGCTGCTGCACGTGCACAACTTCGTCGCGCAGCGGCAGCCGGACTGCTGGCTCTTCCTGAACATCCATCCGGCCGTCTTCATGCACGCGGCGCTGCAGGTGCGCATGCTGGCGCGTGCCGTGGAGGTCGTCCATCAGCTGGGCCTGCCCACGCACCGCCTGGTCTTCGAGGTCACCGAGGCCGTGATGGCGCGCGACGACAGCTTCGAGGAAGCGGTCGAGGCCGCGCGCGCCACCGGCTGCCTGCTGGCGCTGGACGACTTCGGCGTGGGGCATTCGAACTTCGACCGCATCTGGCGGATCCGGCCGGAGATCGTCAAGCTGGACCGTTCGCTGCTGGTGCGTTCGCGCGGGTCGCGGCGCATGGCGCGGGTGCTGTCGCAGATGGTGGCGCTGCTGCACGAATGCGGATCGCTGGTCCTGCTGGAGGGCATCGAGACCGTCGAGGACGCGCAGCTCGCGATGGATGCGGACGTGGACCTGGTGCAGGGCTTCGCCTTCGGTCATCCGGCGCCGTTCCTGCGCGACGGGGTGGGCGTGTCCGCGCTCGAGGATGTCTGGAGCCTGTTCAACGAACGCCAGGCGCAGCTGCGGCGCGACCACCTGGACCGGCTGACGCCGTTCCGCACGGCGCTCGCGCTGTCGCTGCAGGCGGTGCAGCAGGGGCGGCCGCTGGCCGAGGCCTGCCACTCCTTCCTCCAGCTGGACGGCGCGCAGATGACCTATCTGCTTGATGACGACGGCCGCGAGATCGGTGCCCGTGCGGTGCCGGCGTCGGGCCCGGCGGCGATCGACCCGCGTTTCCTGCCGATGGAGCGTGCCGGCGATGCACGCTGGGCGCGTCGACCGTACTTCCGCCGCGCGGTCGAGACCGTCGGCGAGGTCCAGACCACGCGTCCCTACCTGAGCCTGCACGGGGCCAGGATGTGCGTGACGGTGTCGGTCGCCTACTGGCAGGACGGTCGCCTGCGCGTCCTGTGCGGTGATCTGGACTGGGACGAGGTCTAGCCCCAGCCCCAGACCCAGACCCAGACCCAGACCCAGACCCAGACCCAGACCCAGACCCAGACCCAGACCCAGACCCAGACCCAGACCCAGACCCAGACCCAGACGTCACTCGCACTCCCCAGGCCCGCGGTCAGCGGGAGAGGGTGGGGCCGGAATGGTGCTGGGGGTTCCCGGAGGGACGCCCCCTGCACCGTGGAGTGCCCGCGCTTGGCCATACGGAGTACGACCCCCGCAAGGCCTGTCCCCGGGTCCAGGACTTGCCAAAGGAGGGCGGGTCCACTTCCGCCGAGGTCCTGCGGGGCCGCTGCCCTCCCATGTCACGACTGCAGTACCTGTTTGCCGCGCTTGCGGCTGGGGCGCTCCTCGCCCATGCGCCTGCGAGGGCCGCGGCGCCTGCCGCCTGTTCATGGGACCGCCCGGGGCACGACAGCTTCATGGGCGATGTGCCCGCCGCCGTCGATCGCTACACGGACATCGCGCCGGACGTGCGCGAGCGCTTGAAGGCGCGCATGCGGGCGCACGACTACAACGACATCGTCGAGATCTCGCGTGATCGGATCGCGGGCGACGCGAGCTACGAGCCGCAGATCCGCGACATGCATTTCGGACAAGGCCGCGTGTGTGCGAGCGTGAGCCGGGACCGCTGGTCCGATGAGCAACGCGAACGCGCGCTGGTCTACTGCGAGGGGACGGCCTGCGTGATGGTGCCGACCGTGTGCCGCAACGTGAGCCGCATCGCGCGGGTGCCGGGCAGCGGGGGCGGCCCCGTCCCGCCGCCGGGCGAGGGCGAACTGCCGTTCGATCCGCCGGGGGCCGGTGCGCCGGCGCCGGTGCCGGAGGCGGTGCCGCCCTTGTCGACCTTGCCGCCGCCGCTGTTGACGGGGCTGCCGAACACGCCGCCCGGTTCGTTCGCGAACCCGCCGCGCGTGTCGATCGGTCCGCCGGCCGCGGGACCGCCGCCGACGTCGATCCCGACGCCGCTGTTCGTGCTGCCGCCGCGTGTCGATGAACTCCCGCCGCCGGCGGTGCCGGAGCCCTCGACCTTCGCGATGGCCGCGGCGGGTCTTGCGTTGCTGGCGTGGCTGGTCAGGCGCGCTTCTTCTTCGCGCCAGCCTTCGCGCCGGTCTTGACCCCGGCCTTGACTGCAGCCTTCGTGGCCTTCGCGGGCTTGGCGCCGCCCTTCGCGCCCGCCGTGTCGTGGCGCTTGAGCCAATCGAAGAACTCGCCGTACCAGAGCTTGGAGTTGCGCGGCTTCATGACCCAATGGTTCTCGTCCGGGAACCAGACCAGGCGGGCGTCGACGCCCTGCGCCTTCAGCGTGTTGTAGTAGGCCAGGCCCTGCGCGTCGGGGACGCGGTAGTCGAGCTGGCCATGGATGACCAGCGTCGGCGTGTTGAAGTGCTGCGCGTAGCCGATCGGACTCTGCGCGGCGACTTTGGCCGGATCCTTCCAGTACGCCGTGCCCAACTCCTTGGCATGCCACAGGTAGGCATCGTTCGCGAACATCGCCGTCCAGTCGAAGCAGCCCGCGTGGCAGATGTAGGCCTGGTAGCGGCCAGCCGGCACGTGGCCGTTCATCCACGCGACCATGTAGCCGCCGTAGCTGCCGCCCGTGGCGAAGACCCGCTCCGGATCGGCCCAGGGCTGCTTGAGCAGCAGGTCGGTCGCGATCTCCACGTCCTGCAGTTCCAGCTCGCCCCAGCGGCCGGTGATCGAGTCGGCGAAGCGGTTCCCGAAGCTCGACGAGCCGTGGTAGTTCACGCAGGCGACGACGTAGCCCTGCGACGCCATCGCCTGATGGTTCCAGCGCCAGTGCCAGCTGTCGCCCATCGCCGTGTGCGGACCGCCGTGGATCAGCTGCATCAGCGGCACCTTGGTCTTCTGCTTCGGATCGAAGCCAGGCGGGTGATAGAGCCACATCTGCACGAGCTCGCCCAGCGCGCCTTCGTACCAGAGCTCCTCGACCTCGCCGAAGCGCAACGTGGCGAGCGCCGCATCGTTGAAGGACTCGATGCGGTGCAGCACCTGCTCCTCGGCGTCGCCTTCGCGATCGACGACGGACACCTGCGGCGGAAAGGAGGCGCTGTCGTGCAGCACGACCAGCGTGCCGGCCTCCAGCGCGAACGCGCCGACATGGCCGCCCTCGCACAGCGGGAACGCGTGCAGCGTCTTCACGTCGAAGCGGTAGAGGTGGCGGCGGCCCTGGTCCTCGGCGCAGAAGAGCACGCCGAGGTCGTCCTCGTCCCAGCGCAGCGGGGCGGTGACGTCCTGGTCCCACTCCTCCGACAGCACCGCCCAGTTGCCATGCGTGTCGAGCACCGCCAGCTGCCGCGGCATCGTGTGCTTCAGCCCCTGATGGGTGGCGATGAAGGCGATGTGATGGCCCGCGTGGCTGTAGACCGGCGCGACCAGGTCCCAGCCCGGCTCATGCAGCAACACCTGCGCGCGGCCGGATCTGACGTCGATCTCGGCCAGCGCGTTGCGGTGTTCCAGCGTCTTGGGCGTGTACGGGTCGAAGCTGAAAACGATGCGACGGCCGTCGGGCGAGATGTCGAAGGTGTCGGCGTCGGGCTCGGCGCGGCTGAGCTCGAAGCCGGTGCCTTCGAACAGGTCGCGGACCTCGCCGCTGGCCAGGTCGATCACGTGCAGGTGCGGCACGCGGTTCATCGGCAGCGAGTGGTCCCAGAAACGGTAGAAGCCTTCCTCGGTCACGTAGGCCGAGTCCTTGCGGTCCTTGTCCGCCTTGCGACGCTCCGCCTGCGCGGCCTGGCCCTTCAGGCCCGGGTCGACCCAGGACACGAAGGCCAGGCGCTTGCCGTCCGGGAACCACTTGAAGGACTCGACGCCGAAGGGCAGTTTCGTCACCCGGCGCGCCTCGCCGCCGTCGGGCGGGATCACGTAGAGCTGCGGCGCTTCGTCCTTGTCGCCCTCCTGCTCGCGGCGCGCGACGAAGGCGATGGCATCGCCGGTCGGGCTCCAGCACGGCTGGCCGTCCTTCTCTCCGGCGGAGGTCAGCGGGCGCGCCTCGCCGCCCAGCGTCGACAGCAGCCACAGCGAGGTCGCGCCCTTGTTCTTCTCCATGTCGTGGCGGGTGACCGGCACGACCGCCTGCGCGCCGTCCGGCGACAGGCTGGGCGCGCCGATGCGCGCCAGCGCCCACAACGCATCGACGTCGAAGGTCTTCAGGTCGGCGGATTGCTTCTTCTTCGAGGTGGCCATCAGGCGCTCCGGGGTTTGTCGATCAGCCACTGCAGGTGGGTCTGGATGGTCGGCCATTCGGCCGCGGTGATGCTGTAGACGGCGGTGTCGCGCGGCAGGCCGTTGGGCATGATCATGTGCGAGCGCAGGACGCCGTCGAGCTGTGCGCCCAGGCGCTCGATCGCGCGGCGGCTCTGCGTGTTCAGGCGGTTGGTGCGGAATTCCACCGCGATGCAGCCGAGGGTCTCGAAGGCGTGCTTCAACAGCAGCAGCTTGCACTGCGTGTTCAGCCCGCTGCGCTGGCTGGATGCGCGCGTCCAGGTCGAGCCGATCTCGACGCGGCGGTTGGCCGCGTCGATGTTCATGAAGGTCGTCATGCCGGCGACGCGGCCGTCGGCGTCGAAGACGACGAACGGGTTCATCGAGCCGGCGTCGCGCAGTCCGAGCCGGCGGTCGATCTCGGCGCCCATGCGGTCGGGCGTCGGCACGGACGTGTACCAGAGCTTCCAGAGCTCGCCGTCGGCGACCGCGTCGACGAGCGCCTCGCGGTGGTCGGGGAGAGCGGCTCGAGCCGCGCATGCGGGCCGGTCAGCGAGACCGGCGCGGTGAAGGGGTTGGGTGCGGTCATGGATCGAGCCGACCCTCGGCCGGCAGTGCGAGGAAAGAGGTGAGGTGCAGGGACGGGCGAGGCGGAGTCCTCAGCCCCTGTTGCCGAGCAGCAGCCGGCGCAGCGCCCAGCGGCAGCCGCCCATCCCGACGAGGATCGTCAGCAGGCCCAGGATCTGCGTCGGTCCCCAGCCGGGTTCGCCGATGAATTCCCATCCCAGCGCGCGGCCGGCCAGCAGGCCGATCACGCCGCCGCCGACGAATCCGAGCGCGTCGGCCAGCGCGGCGCGCCAGGCGGTGTTGAAGTCTTGACTCATGCCGGGATCGTACGGGCGGCGGTCAACGGTTGCGGCTCTGCATGTAGACGAGTTTCTCGAACAGGGTCAGGTCCTGCTCGTTCTTCAGCAGCGCGCCCACCAGCGGCGGGATCGCGACCTTGTCGTCCTGCGTCTGCAGCGCCTCCAGCGGGATGTCCTCGGCCAGCAGCAGCTTGAGCCAGTCGATCAGTTCCGAGGTCGAGGGCTTCTTCTTCAGCCCCGGCAGCTTGCGCACGTCGTAGAAGGTCTTCAGCGCGGCGGCCAGCAGGTCCTTCTTCAGCCCGGGGAAGTGGACGTCGACGATGGCCTGCATCGTGTCGGCCTCGGGGAACTTGATGTAGTGGAAGAAGCAGCGGCGCAGGAAGGCGTCCGGCAGCTCCTTCTCGTTGTTGGAGGTGATGAACACCAGCGGCCGGTGCTTCGCCCGGACCCACTCGCGGGTCTCGTAGACGTAGAACTCCATCCGGTCGAGCTCGCGCAGCAGGTCGTTGGGGAACTCGATGTCGGCCTTGTCGATCTCGTCGATCAGCAGCGCCACCGGCGTGTCCGACGCGAAGGCCTCCCACAGCGTGCCCTTGACGATGTAGTTGGCGATGTCGCGCACCTTGTCGTCGCCGAGCTGGCTGTCGCGCAGCCGGCTGACGGCGTCGTACTCGTACAGGCCCTGCTGCGCCTTGGTCGTGCTCTTCACGTGCCACTGCAGCAGCGGCAGCCCCAGGGCCTTGGCGACCTCCTCGGCCAGCAGCGTCTTGCCGGTGCCCGGTTCGCCCTTGACCAGCAGCGGCCGCGTCAGCGTGATGGCCGCGTTGACCGCCAGCATCAGGTCGGGCGTGGCGACGTAGTCCTGGGAACCTTGGAATTTCATGAGGGGCTTCTCTAGCGCAGGGGTGAAAACCAGTATATAGGGCCCCCCTATAATCGCGCCGCCCCAAATCCTAGAAGATCGGGACCATGAGAAGACAACTGCAGATCTCCCTCGCGTTGATGCTGGCCGGAAGTGCGTTTGTTGTAGCCGCTCAGTCCAACGCTCCTTCGTCGCCCGCGCCGGGACAAGCGCCGTCGACGTCCAACCCCGCGGCGAGCACCGCCGCAACCGCGACCGCAACACCTGGCCCCCAGGCCGCACCCGGCCCCCAGGCCAATGTGCAGGCCAAGGTGGCCATGTGCATCGGCTGCCACGGCATCCCCGGCTACCAGGCCACTTTCCCCGAAGTGCACAAGGTGCCGATGATCGCGGGGCAGAACGCCCAGTACATCGCCAACGCGCTGGCGGCCTACGCCAAGGGCGACCGCAAGCATCCGACGATGCGCGGCATCGCCCTGCCGCTGGGCGACCGGGACATCGCCGAGATCTCCAACTACTACGCCGGCCTGGCCAAGGTCGATCCGGTGCCCGCGACGGTCGAGGCCCCGGCCGACGTCAAGAAGCTGCTGGACAAGGGCGCCTGCGCGAGCTGTCACGGCGCCAACTTCAGCAAGCCGATCGACGGCACCTACCCGAAGATCGCGGGCCAGCACGCCGACTATCTCTACGTCGCGTTGAAGTCCTACCAGATCGAGGGCAAGCCGTATCACGGACGCACCAACGCGGTGATGGCAGGGCAGGTCAAGCAATTCAGTCACGCGGAACTGAAGCTTCTTTCACAGTATCTGGCGGGTTTGCCGTCCGAACTACGTACAGTCCCGCAATCGCGGTTCCGCTGAAACGTGGCAGGCTGTCAGCCAGCCTCGGGTTCAAGCGAAGAGAAGTAGCCAAACCGCCCACCGGGGCGGTTTTTTCATGGTTGATCTGACTGTGCGTGCGCCAAGGAGGGCGCCATACTGTGTTGTCCTGGACGAAAACGCCAGTCATGCTGAAGAAGATTCCCACGACCCAGGTGAAGCTGGGCATGTTCCTGCAGGGGATGGAAGGGTCGTGGCTGTCGCACCCTTTCTGGAAGACGAAATTCGTCCTCACCGATCCCGAGGATCTGAAGGCGCTGAAGGCCAGCGGCGTGCCGTTCTGCTGGATCGATGCGTCCAAGGGTCTGGATGTCGACGCGCCCGAGGCGCCGAAGGCGTCCCTGGCACCGCCAGCGTCTGCGCCCGTTGCGGCGGCAGCGCCCGCCGCTGCGGAGCCGCCGGCCGCCCCCGCCGTCGTGACGGCCTCTCCCCGACTTGAGCTCGGCACCGCGCCCGCGTCGATGGGCGAGGAACTCGAACGCGCCACGCAGGTGATGCAGCGCTCCAAGCGCGCGGTGATGCACCTGTTCGGCGAGGCCCGGCTGGGCAAGGCGATCGACGCCGAGCAATGCCTGCCCCTCGTGGAGGAGGTGGCGAGCTCGGTGGTCCGCAATCCGTCGGCGCTGATCAGCCTGGCGCGGCTGAAGACCAAGGACGACTACACCTACATGCACTCGGTGGCGGTGTGCGCGCTGATGGTGTCGCTGGCCCGGCAGATGGGCCTGGACGAGCCGCAGACGCGCGAGGCCGGCCTGGCGGGCCTGCTGCACGACGTCGGCAAGATGATGATGCCGCTGGACGTGCTGAACAAGCCGGGCGCGCTGACCGACGACGAGTTCGCGATCATGCGCGACCACCCGACGCGCGGTTTCGAGATGCTCAAGGAAGGCACCTCGGTGCCGGAGGCGGCGCTGGACGTGGCGCTGCGGCACCACGAGAAGATGGACGGCTCGGGCTACCCCGGCAAGCTGGCGGGCGAGCAGATCAGCCTGCTGTCGCGCATGGGCGCGGTGTGCGACGTCTACGACGCGATCACCTCGAACCGGCCCTACAAGAACGCGTGGGATCCGGCGTCGTCGCTGGCGCGGATGGCGCAGTGGACGGGGCATTTCGACCCCCGGGTGTTCCAGGCCTTCGTGAAGTGCGTGGGCATCTATCCGGTGGGCACGCTGGTGAAGCTGCAGTCGGGCCGGCTGGGCGTGGTGCTGGAGCAGAACGCCACGGCGCTGACGGCGCCGCGGGTGCGGGTGTTCTATTCGACCAAGTCGCAGATGCCGATCCCGACGCTGGTGCTCGACCTGTCCTCGCAGAATGCCGGCGACCGCATCGTCGGCCGCGAGGACCCGGCCACCTGGGGCTTCCAGCGGCTCGACGAACTCTGGCAGGCGCCGGCGAAGTGATGCCGGGGCCTGGGCGCGCGGTCTCGGGAGAGACTGCGCACACGGCGCGAGCAAGTCTCGGTAGTCGCCGCTGACTCAGAGCGGCAATGCTCTTCAATCTCTGAGGCGAAAGTCTCCTAGTTCAGGCCATGGTTCGCCTGAACCGTCCGCCGGAAGATGCAGACCTCGCGCTGATGAATGGCGCTGGAGGGCATCCGATGGCGGTACTTTGGAAAGACGGCGGCGTGGACGTGGCCAGCACATCAACTTCCGAGTCTTTGGCCGCCGAGGTCGAGGTCGACGAGGTTCCGCTGCAGGCGCCGTTTGACGTCGTTGCCTATGCTGGCCCCGTTACCATTGACGGGTACGAGCGCCTGAGCGACCTTCTCGAAAGCAAGAAGCGAAACGAGGACGTGCTGCTGATCCTGGAGACCGCTGGCGGGGATCCCGATGCTGCATTTCGCATCGCCCGCGCGCTGGGATTCCACTATGGCCGTGTGCATGCCTTGATCCCCGCTATTGCAAGAGCGCCGGCACCTTGATCGCCCTCGGGGCGTCGGCGCTCCACATGGATGACCGGAGCGAATTGGGACCGCTGGATATCCAGGTCGCTCGCGGCGACGAGATCGGTGCAACAAGTTCGGGTCTGGAGCAGCGTACCGCAGCGGACATCTTGCTCTTGCAGTACCTGGACGTTTTCAAGGTTTCAATGGCGGACTTGTCCCATCATGGACTTTCCACCAAAGTGGCCTCGGACATCGCGGCCGGACTTGCCGCGAAACTGATTCGACCGTTGGCCGAGCAGGTCAACCCGCAACGTCTGGCGGAGATGCATCGCGCGGTGTCGATTGCCCATGCCTACGGGCAACGGCTGACGGAGCGTGGCTGCAACATCGAGCAGGATAAGTTGGCGGAACTTGTGTCCGGCTACCCCTGTCATTCCTTTGTGATCGACCGAAAGGAAGCACGGACGCTCTTCCGAAGGGTCTGGCAGGTCGGCGACCCCTTTCGATCTATCGCGAAACGATATGCCCATTGGTTGGCTGCTGGGGCGCAGGAGACGAGCCCTGTCGTTTCTCTTCAATCCTTTCCCTTTGACTTCAAGGACTGTTCTGATGATCAAGACCACGCTGCCATTTGACCTGATCATGCAATCCAAGCGACGGATGCTGAAGTACATCATCGCGTCGAACCCCAGGCTGTTCGAGCCCAATCGAAAGCCGGCGGATCAAAGGCCGTCCGGAAAGACCCCGACCTCCCGCTGACCCTGCGCTCCCTACACTCCGCGACATCACACGACGTCGGGGAGCGCGGGATGACACGAAGGCTCATGCTGCTGGCGCTGTGCGCCGGCGTGGTCGGAGGAACGATCGGCGGCGCGTCGCCGGCCCACGCGCAGACGCTGCGATGGGCCAGCCAGGGCGACGCCCAGACGATGGACCCGCATTCGCAGAACGAGAGCCTGACCAACGGGATGAACTCGCAGGTCTACGAGCGCCTCACCGCCCGCGACCGCCAGCTCAACATCGTGCCGGGTCTTGCCACCGAGTGGACCCAGGTCAGCCCGCTGGTCTGGCGCTTCAAGCTGCGCCCCAACGTCAAGTTCCACGACGGCACCGCGTTCACCGCCGACGACGTCGTCTTCTCGATCCAGCGCGCCAAGGCGCCGACCTCGCAGGTCGCGGTCTACGCCAACGCCGTGGGCACCGTGCGCAAGGTCGACGACCTCACCGTCGAGATCACCCAGCCGCGCTTCAACCCGATCTTCCTGCAGCATCTGGACCTGCTCTTCATCATGAGCAAGTCGTGGAGCGAGCAGCACAAGGTGACGAAGCCGCTGAGCTTCAAGGACAACGAGGAGAGCTTCGCCGGCTTCAACATGAACGGCACCGGTCCGTTCATGCTGGTCCGCCGCCAGCCCGGCATCCGCACCGTCTACAAGCGCAATCCCAACTGGTGGGGTCGTTTCGAGGGCAACGTGCAGGAGGTGCAGTTCACGCCGATCTCCAACGACGCGACACGGCTCGCCGCGCTCGTCTCCGGGGAGGTCGACCTGCTGCTGGATCCGGCGCCGCGGGACGTGCCGCGCCTGCGCGCCACGCCCGGCGTGCAGGTCATCGAGGGACTCGAGAACCGGCTGGTGTTCGTCGGCATGGACCAGGCGCGCGACACGCTGGTCTACGGCCGCGCGCCCAACGGCAAGAATCCGTTCCAGGATCTGCGGGTGCGGCGGGCGATGTACCAGGCCATCGACGTCGATGCCATCCACAAGCGGCTGATGAACGGCCTGTCGCAGCCCACCGGCGGTCTGACGCCGTCGCCGCTCGGCGCCTTCAACGATCCCGCGCTGGAGACGCGGCTGCCGTTCGACCTCGCCGCCGCGCGCAAGGCCATGACGGACGCCGGCTACGCCGACGGCTTCGAGGTGACGCTGGACTGCCCCAACAACCGCTATGTCAACGACGAGGCGATCTGCCTCGCGCTGGCGTCGATGTGGGCGCAGATCAAGGTGAAGGTGAAAGTCAACGCGATGCCGCGCGTGCTGTACTTCCCGAAGCTGGAACGCTACGAGACCAGCCTCTACCTGATGGGCTGGGGCGGCGCGATCACCGACGCGGAGACCATCCTGACGCCGGTCTACCGCAGCGAGGACAGGCCCTCCGGCGCCGGCTACTACAACTACGGCCGGTCGAAGAATCCGAAGTTCGATCAACTGGCGGGCGCGTCCTCCACGGAAGCCGATCCCGCCAAGCGCGAGCAGCTGATCCGCGCGGCGCTGCAGGAATACCGCGAGCAGATCCACGTCCTGCCCCTGCATCGGCAGGCGGCGCCCTGGGCGGTGCGGCAGGGCGTGAAGGCGGTGCATCGCGCCGACAACTGGCTGGACTACGCCTGGGTGACACTGCCGAAATGAATGGTCCCCCTGAGATGATCGTCAGCGTCGAGAAGCAATGGCTGGCGCGGCTACGCGCCGATTACCGGAACGAACGAGGACGCTGCGTCGTCAGCCACGGGCATGAAGGGCCGTTGCGCCTGCTGAAGAGCCTCTACCCGGAGGGCGAAGCGATCTGCCACAGCGTGCTGGTGCATCCGCCGAGCGGGCTGGTCGGCGGCGATACGCTGGACATCGCGGTGACGGTGGGCGAGGGCGCTCATGCGCTGGTGACGACGCCGGGTGCGACGCGGTTCTATCGCAGCCCGACCGGTGCGCTGGCCACGCAGCGTGTGCAGGCGACGCTGGGCGATCGCGCGCGGTTGGAGTGGCTGCCGCTCGAAGCCATCGCCTATCCCGGCTGCGAGGCGTTGAACGACGCCCGTTTCACGCTGGCGCCGACGGCGGAACTTTTCGCGTGGGACATCACCGCGCTCGGCCTGCCCGGCGCGGGGCAGCCGTATGCGTCGGGACGCTTCCAGCAGCATCTGGAGATCCCGGGCGTGTGGCTCGAACGCGGACTGCTCGACGCCGCCGACGCGTTGCTGATGGACGGCGACCTCGGGCTCGCGGGCCATCGGTGCCTGGGAACGCTGGTGTTCGCGGCCGGCGCCGCGATCGGTCGCGAGCGCCGCGAGCAGGCCCTGGACGCCGTCCGTGCGCTGATCGAGGCCGATCCGCTGCGCCTCACCGCCGGCGCGACGGCGGCCCAGGAGGGCGTGCTGGTGGTGCGTGCGCTGGGCCCGGTCGTCGAGCCGGTCGCGTTGCTGCTGCGCCGCTGCTGGGCCGCCTGGCGCCAGGTCTTGTGGGGTCTGGACGGAACCGCGCCGCGCCTCTGGGCGATGTAGCGGGGCGCGCGCCACCGGCGTCCAGGGCAAGACCCCGGCCCGGGCGCATCCCCCACTCTGGGGACGCCCGCTGATGTCGTTGTGGCAACGATGTCTCAGAGTTGTAGCCAGCGCACCAAGCCAGCGCTTAGCATGGCCTCTCCACAGACGGTCTCCAGGGAGGTGATCGCATGGCTTCACGTACCGCTTCGTGCAGTTGCGGCCAATTGAAGATCGTGGTGCAGGGAGAGCCGCTGGGAACCGGCCTCTGCCACTGCCTGGCGTGCCAGCGTCGCACGGGCAGTGTCTTCGCGACGCTGGCGGCTTTCGCCGAGCCTTACGAGGTCGTCGGCATCGCCACCGAGTTCGTGCGCGCCGGCGATCAGGGCGCACGCTTCCGCTTCCACTTCTGCCCCGTCTGCGGGAGCAACGTCTTCCACACGGAGGAGGGCGTGGAAGGCTCCGTCGGCGTCGCGGTCGGGGGGTTCGGGGATCCTTCGTTCCCGCCGCCCCAGGACTCGGTCTACACCTGCCGCATGCACGGCTGGGTCCGGTTGCCGGAGGAGGTCAGGACCTATGACAAGGACCCGATGTAGCGGGTGATCCGCCCAGCCCGAATTCACTGCGGAAGGCCTGGCGCGGGCACTCCACGATGCAGGAGGCCTCGCGTCCGCGAACCTCCAGCATCGTTCCGGCCCCACAGGATCTCGCTGACCGCGGGTTGTGGGACACCATCGGTCCCGGGCACCGCGCCTCCGCCATGACTCGTCGACGGGGCGCCCGGGCCGATGGGGCGTTCTTCGTGTCCGATCAGGCCGCCAGACGCAGGTCCGGGCGGACTTCGGTCAGCGTGGCCGGTCGCAGCGGCTGCGCCAGGCGCAGCAGGTGACCCGGTTCGCTCAGGAAGCGCATGCGGTCGGCGTTGCTCATCGCATCGATCACGCCCGGCTGTGCCGTCAACTCGCCCAGGCGGCGGGCGCGCACCTCGGCGCGCTTGCCCAGGCCGACGTCCCGGCGGCCCATCGCCTCGGCGGCCAGTGCGGTCAGGCGGCGGCTGGCCAGCAGGTCGGCGAAGCCGGGAGACGGCGCTCCTGGCGACCATAGGCCCAGGCGTTGCGCAGCACCGTCGGCGTGAGGCTCTCTTCCGGGATCACCAGCAGGCCGGCGCTGCGCATGCGCTCGCCCAGGCTGGCCCGGCTCGACAGCACCGTGATCGGCGCAGCCAGCAGCAGCGGCAGCGCGATCGGGGCGATCCAGATCAGCGTCGAGGGGCTCAGCGCGCCGATCACCGCGGTGATGGCCAGCGTCACCAGGCTGATGCGGCCGTAGGCGGCGAAGGCCTCGCGCCAGGACACGTCCTCGGCGGCCCGCGGGGGCGACTTCCAGTCCAGCGAGATGCCGGTCAGCGCGACCACGCAGAAGATCGAGTGGGCGACCATCCGCAGCGGGGCCTGCAGCAGCGACATGCCGGCCTCGGTGGCGCAGGAGGCCACCAGCTTCAGCGAGCCGCCGTATTGCGACTGCTCGCCGCGCAGGATCAGCGCGGCCACGGACAGCAGGCGCGGCAGGACCAGCATGCCGATCGTGCCCAGCCAGAGCGCAGCGACGCCCGGGGCCAGCGAGCCGTCTTCCAGGAAGGGCTGGAAAGCCTCGTTGCCGCCGACGTTCCAGAGCAGCACGCCCAGGCCCACGTAGAGCAGCCACAGCGGCGCAGCGAGGTAGGACAGCGCGCCCGTCACCAGCATCGCGCGGTGGACGCCGTGCAGGCCCGGCTCGGCGATCAGGCCGGCGTTCTGGATGTTGCCCTGGCACCAGCGGCGGTCGCGTTGCAGCTCGGCCAGCAGATGGGGCGGTTGTTGTTCATAGCTGCCCGGCAGGTCGGCCACCAGCCACACCTGATAACCGGCGCGGCGCATCAGCGCGGCCTCGACGAAGTCGTGGGACATGATGTCCTTGCCGCGCAGCGGGGCGAGGGCGCAATGCTTCATGAAGGGCTCGACGCGGATGATCGCGTTGTGGCCCCAGTAATGGGCCTCGCCCAGCTGCCAGAACTGCATGCCGGCGGCGAAGAGGCGACCGGTCACGCGGCTCGCGAACTGCTGTGCGCGGGCGTGCGGCGTGTCGTGGCCGCAGACCTGGTTGGCGGCTTGCAGGATGCCGGCGCGCGGATGCTTCTCCATCAGGCGCACCAGGCCCAGCAGGCAGTCGCCGCTCATCACGCTGTCGGCGTCCAGCACCACCATGTAGCGGTAGTTGCGGCCCCAGCGGCGGCAGAAGTCGGCGACGTTGCCGGCCTTCTTCTTCACCCGGCGCTGGCGCCAGCGGTAATGGATGCGGCCGCGGCCGGCGAACTGCGCGCGCAGCTCGGCCCAGGCGGCCAGCTCCTGCGTGCGGCACTCGGGGTCGGAGCTGTCGGACAGGATGTAGACGTCGAACAGGCGCAGCGCGCCCGCCGCCGCGAGCGACTCGCAGCTGGCGCGCAGGCCGGCGAAGACGGTGGTGACGTCCTCGTTGCAGATCGGCATGACCAGCGCGGTGCGCGCGTCGGCGCCCAGCGCGTCATTGCCGGCGTCCTTGATGCTGATGGCGTGCCGGTCGCCGCGCAGCATGACCCAGAAGCCCATCACCGCGGTGACGCAGCCGGCGCTGACCCAGGCGAACAGCAGCGCGAACAGTCCCAGGTGCACGCATTGCAGCGCGAAGGCCCACGGGTCCGAGGCCCAGCCGCGATGCGTCTGCCAGAGCACGCCGGTCGCCAGCGCCGTGGCGCCGATGATCGAGAGCTTCAGCGCGTTGCGGCGGTTCTTCGCGGCCGTCTCCCAGGCCTCGGGCGGCTCGGCGTCCGGCAGCGATTCCACCGGCGGATTGCGCTGGCCCCAGGCGCGGGGCACCATCGCGCCGCGCTTGATCGCCGGGGCGCTCGGACCGACCGGCCCGGGGGCCGCGGCGGCTTGGTGCACGGTGGCGGTGTGCGTGGATTCGATCATGTCGTGCTCCTTCACTGGGGAGGAAGAATCAGGCTCCAGGTCTCGGTGAGGACCTGTTGCTTCGTCTGGAGGAAGCCGCGCAGCTCGGTCGACTGACCGGGGCGGACCTGCTTGATGCGGACGGCCATGCGCCAGCCGCCGGTGACCGGGTTCGGGTAGGCGTTGACCTCGGTGACCTCGCCGTTGCCGTTGGTGCTGGCGACGGCCTTGACCTCGGCGCCGGCCGGCAGCGCGGCCAGCGAGGGGCCTTCGAAGTCGACGATGAACTGCTGCTCGTTCTTGTCGAGCTTGGCGTAGCTGTAGCCGGTGCGGGACTGCACGGCCCAGGCGCCGGGCGGGCGCTGCTGCTGCTCGCCCTGCAGGTGCAGGCGGTACGAGTAGTCCAGCGGCTGGCCCGGGGCCGGCTGCTTGGCGGGCACCCAGTAGGCGACGATGTTGTCGTGCGTCTCGTCGGGCGTGTGCAGCGACATCAGCTCGACGCGGCCCGGACCCCAGTCGCTGGTCGGCTCGACCCAGGCGGAGGGACGCATCTCGTAGCGTGCCTCGGTGTCCTCGTAGTTGGCGAACTTGCGGTCACGCTGCATCAGGCCGAAGCCCTTCACGCCGGGCAGGGTGAACGAAGTCGTCAGCGTGCCGTTCGGGTTGATCAGCGGACGCCAGATCCATTCGCCCGTCGAGCTGGCCACCATCAGGCCGTCGCTGTCGTGGACCTCGGGCCGGAAGTCGCCCTTCTGCGGCTGGTTCTCGCCGAACAGGTACATGCTGGTCAGCGGGGCCAGCGCGAGGGTCGCGACCTGCGAGCGCATGAACAGCCGCACGCGCGTCTCGACCACGGTCTCGGCGCCCGGCTTGATCACGAAGGTGTAGACGCCGCTGGCGCGCGGCGTGTCCAGCAGCGCGTGCACGGTCAGCGACTTGGCGTCGGCGGCGGGGCGCTCGATCCAGAACTCGGTGAAGCGCGGGAATTCCTCGCCCTTGCCGCCGACGGTGTCGATGGCCAGACCGCGCGCCGACAGGCCGTAATGCTGGTTGGCGCCCAGGACGCGGAAGTAGCTCGCGCCCAGGAAGACGGCCAGCTCGTCCTTGTACTTGTCGTTGTTGAGCGCGTAGTGCGCACGGAAGCCGGCGTAGCCGACGTCGCCCCACTTCTGCGGCGACAGCTGGCTGTTCTTGCCGTAGTCGAAGTCCTCGCGCTTGAAGGGGACAGGTCTTGCCTGGCCGCCGACGATCTCGTTGATGCGCACGGCCTGGGTCTGGTAGTGGCCCAGGTGGAAGAACATCAGCTCGAAGGGCAGCTTCTCCTCGCGCCACAGCGCGCGCGCCGGCTTGAACCGGATGTCGCGCATCTGGTCGTAGTTCAGGTTCTTCAGCTCGGCCGGCAGCGTGTCCGGCGGCGCGACGTAGGGCTTGGCCGCGAGCGCCTTGGCGCGCTCGGCCACCTCGTCGAAGCCGAAGGCGTGCGCCGCGGCGGTGGCCGCCAGCAGCGCGGCGCCGACCGCGAGCCCGAAGAACGACCCCATCCACCGACGCTGGCCGGCCTGGAGGCGGGCACTGGCCGCCTGGATGAGGATCCGAGAGGAGGGGGTGTGAATATTTCTCATGTGACACGCCTATTGCAAGGCCTGTGCCACATGGAAAATCTGTTCTAAATCAACAACTTGCGTCGTTGGTGCGGTGCCGCACACGGGAATTTCTGTCGCCGGAGGGCGACGCGATTGCCGCCGGTTCTTCCAAGTGATTGATTTGAAAGGGATTTTCTTGTCGCTATTCAGCGACAGGCCCATCGGCGCGGAACATGGAGGGGTCCAGCCCGTTGCGCTGCAGCAAACGGTAGAACTCGGTCCGGTTGCGGTCGGCGAGCCGCGCCGCATCGGCGACGTTGCCGTCGGTGAGCTTGAGCAGGCCCACCAGGTACTCGCGCTCGAAGCGCTGTCGCGCCTCGGCGTAAGGAAGTACTTCGATGCTGGGCGAGCGCAGCGCGCGCTGCACCAGCGAGAGCGGGATCAGCGGCGAGGTGGCCAGCGCGCTGACCTGCTCCACGACGTTGTGGAGCTGGCGCACGTTGCCCGGCCAGGCGGCCATGGTGAGCGCCTTGAGCGCATCGGGCGCGAAGCCGTTGAGGCGCTTGTCGTACTTGGTCGCGAGCTTCTGCAGGAAGTGCTGCGCCAGCAGCGGGATGTCCTCGCGGCGCTCGTCCAGCGTGGGCAGCGTCAGGCTGACGACGTTGAGGCGGTAGTAGAGGTCCTCGCGGAACTGGCCTTCGGCCAGCGCGGCCTCGAGGTCGCGGTGGGTCGCGGACAGGATGCGGACGTCGATGGGCACCGAGGCGCTGGCGCCGACCGGGCGCACCTGGTGCTCCTGCAGCACGCGCAGCAACTTGACCTGCAGCGGCAACGGCATGTCGCCGATCTCGTCGAGCAGCAGCGTGCCGCCGTCGGCGGCCTGGAACAGGCCGCGGTGGTTGGCCAGCGCGCCGGTGAAGGCGCCCTTGACGTGGCCGAAGAGCTCGGACTCCAGCAGCGGCTCCGGGATCGCGCCGCAGTTGACGGCGACGAAGGGCCGCTTGGCGCGCGGGCTCGCGGCGTGGATCGCGCGGGCGAGCAGCTCCTTGCCGCTGCCGCTCTCGCCGCGGATCAGCACCGGCGCCTGCGAGGCGGACACCAGCCGCGCCTCGGCCAGCACCTCGGCCATCACGTTGGAGCGGCTGACGATGGACTCGCGCCAGAGCTGGTCGGGGCTGTCGTCCTGGTGGACGGCGGTGAGGGTCAGGGCTTGCGCGATGGTGTCGAGCAGCGCGCGGCCGTCGAAGGGCTTGGTCAGGTAGGTGTAGACGCCCTGCGCGGTGGCGGCCACGGCGTCGGGAATCGTTCCGTGCGCAGTCAGCAGGATGACGGGCAGGGCGGGGTGGCGTTCGCGGATCGTGTTGAACAGCGCCAGGCCGTCCATGCCCGGCAGCTGCACGTCGCTGAGCACCAGCGCGGGCCGCTGCACGTCGAGCTTGGCCAGCGCGGCCTCGGCGCTGCCGACGGCGGTGACGTCGTAGCCGGCGGCTTCCAGCCGCATCTGCAGCAGCTTCAGCAGGTCGGCGTCGTCGTCGACGATCAGGAGCCGTGCACCACCGCTCATGTGAGCCCCTCGTCCGCGGCACGCCGCAGCTTGTCGCCCGAGGGGACGCTCGCTGGCTCGGGGTGGCCTTGCGCGGCGCTCATGGCTTGTCCAACGCCGAGCGCGGACCGCCCAGGCTGCGTTCGATCGCCTTCAGCGCCTCGAGCTTGCGGTTCGCGTCGTCCAGGCGGCGCTGCAGGTCGTCGCGGGCCAGACGCGTCTTGTCGAGCTCGCCTTCCATGCGGCGCTGTTCCGCGACCCGGTCGACGAGGAACTGCGCCATCGGGCGCCATTCGTCAGCCTCGGGGCGGGCGTCGCGCAGGACCTGGTCGAGCAGCGTCTGGGCGCGGAAGGTCTCGCCGTTGGCGTGGCTGAACATCAGCGCGAGCGCGAGCTGCACCGCGTTGCCGGGTGGCAGCGCGGCGTCGTCGCGCGGGGCGACTTCCTGCGCGAGCTCCAGCGGGCTCATCTGGCGCAGCCGGTCGTTGAGGTTGAGCACGATGCGCGCGGCGTTGTCGGTCGGCGCGACCACGGGCACCTGGACCGGCACCTGCACACGCACCTCCTTGATGATGGTCTTGGGCGGCTGCTGCGCGCAGCCGGCGGCGAGCGCCGCGGCCAGCGTCACGGCGAGGGTGCGCGTCGCGGAGGTCATGCGTTCGAGGACTTCAGGAACCGGGGCGTGTGGGCGCATGGCAGCGTGATTCTGAAATGGGCGCCTTGATCGGCAGGCAGCAGGTCGATGTGACCGCCATGGGCGGCGATGTATTCGGTGACGATGGACAGGCCGATGCCGGTGCCCTTGAGCGCGTCGTCGGGTTGACGTTCGCCGCGGTAGAACGGCTCGAAGATGCGGGCCTGGTCCGTCGGCGCGACGCCCGGGCCGTTGTCGCGGAGATCGATGGTGAGCTGGCCGCCCTGGCGCGCGAGGGCGATGTCGACGCGGCCGCCGGGCGGGGCGAAGCGTATCGCATTGGAGAGGAGGTTGCCGACGGCGGCCGCGATCTTGGCCGGGTCGACCTCCGCCTCGAGCGGTCCGCCGGACAGCGACACTTGCAATCCGCGTGCCTGCCATTGCAGCCGCTGATGGTCGATCGTGCCCTGGATCAGGGACACGAGCTCGGTGCGCTGCGGCTTGAGGTCGCGCGCCTCGAAGGCGGCGGCGTTGAAGCGCAGCAGGTCCTCGATCTGGCGCTGCAGCACGGCGGTGTTGTCACGCAGGATGCGCGTCACTTCCTTCTGCTTCTCGTTGAGCGGGCCGGCGACCTCGTCCTCCAGCAGCGCGGTGCCTTCGCGCAATGCGGCCAGCGGGGTCTTGAGCTCGTGGGAGACATGCCGCAGGAAACGCGCCTTGTCGGCATCGAGCTCGGCCAGCCGCAGCCGCAGCCAGTCCAGGCGCTGGCCGATCACGCGCAGGTCGGCGGGGCCGCGGATCTCGATGCGGTCGTCCAGCCGGTTCTCGCCCAGGCCCTTGATGGCGCGGGCCAGGTGGCGCAGCGGCCGCGTCAGGAAGATGCCGAACACCAGCGACAGCAGCGCGGCGAGGGCGATCGCGCCCAGGACCTGCTGGCCGAGCAGCACGCGGTTGTTCTCGAGCTTGTCCTGCAGCACGCGGTTGCTGGACTCGGCGTGCTTGCGGACGTCGTCGGCCAGGCCGCCGGTCAGGCCGCCGAGTTCGCGGAAGCGCGTCATCAGGTCGGTCTCGCGCTTGCGCGGGTTGAGGCCGCGCGGCGTGTCCATCAGCGCGCGGACCTCGGCGAGCTTGGTCTTCCATGCGTCCAGCGGCGCGGGGGCCAGGCCTTGCCCGCGCAGCAGGCCGAGCAGGCGCTCGGCGTCGTCGGCGTCCTCCTCGAAGCGCTGGCGCAGCACGTGGTCTTCCAGTACGGCGTACTGCCGCGCGGCACGCTCCATGCTGACGCCGCGATCGCCGAGCTGCTGCACCTCCGAGCTCATGCGCGCGGCGCGCACGACGGCCTCGCGGCTCTGCACGGTCAGGCGTTCGAGCGTCAGCAGGCCGCCCAGCGACGCGGCGGCGAGCAGGCCGGCGATCGACAGGAAGCCGATCAGCAGCATCTGGCGGAAGGAAATGCGATTCAGCATCGGGCGGCATGTTAGCGGTCGCCTCGGGGCGCCCGCCGGACGGATACTTCGCCCGCCATGAATCTGCATCGCGTCGATCTCGTCTCGCTGTCGCTCTTCAGCCTGGTGGCCCGCACGGGCAGCATCAGCAAGGGGGCGGAACTGGCCGCGCTGGCGGTGGGCGCGGCGAGCAAGCGCCTGAGCGACCTGGAGCACTCGCTGGGCACCACGCTGCTGGAGCGCCATTCGCGCGGCGTCACGCTGACGGCGGCGGGTCTGGCGTTGCAGCAGCACGCGCAGCGCATCCTGAGCGACGTGGACCAGATGACGGCCGACCTGTCCGACTACGCGTCCGGCCTGACCGGTGTCGTGAGGCTGTGGGCGAATACCTCGGCGGTGACGCAGTTCCTGCCGGAGCAGGTCTCGGCCTTCGTGCGCGACAACCCGCGCATCCGGATCGAGCTCGAAGAGGCGGACAGCCACGAGATCGTGGTCGCGGTGCTGGACGGCCGCGCGGACCTCGGCATCTTCGCGGACCGCACGCCGGCGCTGGGCCTGCACGTCCTGAACTACCGGCACGACCGGCTGGTGCTGGTGGCGCCGGTCGGTCACCCGCTGACGAAACGCAGGACGGTGCGCTGGGAGCAGGCCGTCGAACACGACTTCGTGACGCTGGCGAAGGCGACCTCGCTGCAGAAGCGGCTGGAGATGGAGACCGAGAAGCTCGGCCGACGCCTGAAGAACCGCATCCAGGTCCGCAGCTTCGACGCGATGTGCCGCATGGTGGCCGCGGGCATGGGCATCGCGGTGCTGCCGGACGTGGCGGTCGAACCGCTGCTCAAGCCGCTGAACCTGCGGCGCGTGGGACTCGACGAGGACTGGTCCGATCGCACGCTGCTCATCGGGGTGCGCGATCTCGACGCGCTCCCGAGGCATGTGCGGGTGTTCATCGATCACCTTTGCTTGTGACCACCGCTCGGTATTTCTCTTGCTCCCTCTCCCGCTTGCGGGAGAGGGAGCAAGAAGGGACGCGCGTAGGTTCGCCCAGTTGACCTAGGTGGCAACCCCAGCCCGCTTTCGCGATCCGTGAAAGCTGGCGCCGCCACTCCGGCATTCCCACCGGAGGCGGTCCTTCCCAGAATCCGTCTCCATTACAAGGAGACATCGAGCCATGGAAGGTCTGCAGGCGCTGCACGGGCTGCGCATCGTCGAGATGGGGCAGTTGATCGCCGGTCCGTTCGCCGGGAAGACGCTCGGCGACTTCGGCGCCGACGTCGTGAAGATCGAGGCCCCCGGCAGCGGCGACCCGCTGCGCAACTGGCGCATGATCCAGGACGGCACCTCCGTCTGGTGGCAGGTGCAGTCGCGCAACAAGCGCTCGATCGCCCTGGACCTCCGTCAGAAGGACGGGCAGGACATCGCGCGGCAGCTCATCGCCGAAGCCGATGTGCTGATCGAAAACTTCAGACCTGGCACCCTCGAGGGCTGGGGCATGTCCTATGAGGAACTCGCGCAGACCAATCCGGGCCTGATCATGCTGCGCATCAGCGGCTATGGACAGACCGGTCCCTACCGCGACCTGCCGGGCTTCGGCGTGATCGGCGAGGCGATGGGCGGCCTGCGTCACCTGACCGGCGAGCCCGGCCGCGTGCCGGTGCGCTGCGGCATCTCCATCGGAGACACGCTCGCCGCGCTGCACGGCACGATCGGCGTGCTCACCGCGCTCTACCACCGCAAGGTCAACGGCGGCCGCGGCCAGGTCATCGATGTCGCGCTCACCGACGCCGTGCTCAACGTGATGGAGAGCCTCGTCCCCGAGTACAGCGCCTTCGGCGCCGTGCGCGGCCCGGCCGGCTCCGCGCTGCCCGGCATCGCGCCGTCCAACGCCTATCCGTGCGCGGATGGCGTCGTGCTGATTGCGGGCAACGGCGATTCGATCTTCAAGCGATTGATGCAGGTGATCGGCCGCGAGGACCTTGCCAACGACGAGGCGCTCGCCAACAACGCCGGCCGCGTCGCCCGCGTCGAGCAGATCGACGCCGCGATCGGCGCCTGGGCCGCGACCCGCACCGTCGAGGAGGTGCTGGCGCCGCTGGGCGAGGCCAGCGTGCCCGCCGGCCGCGTCTATACCGCCAAGGACATCGTCGAGGACCCGCACTTCCGCGCCCGCGACATGATCATCAAGCAGCAGACGCGCGACGGCCACGAGCTCGACGTGCCGGGCATCGTGCCCAAGCTGATGGGCACCCCCGGCGCCGTGCGCCGCGCCGCGCCGCGACTGGGCGGCGACACCGACGAGGTGCTGCGCGAGATCGGGCTCACCGACGACCAGATCGCCGCGCTCCGCGACCGCAAGATCGTTTCCTGAAGGTCCGTGATGACTGCTTCCTCTTCTTCCACTTCTTCCTCCGCATCCGGCGCCATCGCGGGCGCGACGGCCCGCGCGCCTTCCGACGTCTGGACCGGCGCCGGCCGGCGCATCTTCATGCAGGACGTCGGCACCCGCGACGGCCTGCAGGCCGAGACCACCTTCGTGCCGACCGCCGACAAGATCGCGCTCGTCGATGCGCTGTCGGAGGCGGGCCTGGCCAAGGTCGAAGTCACGGCCTTCGTCTCGCCGAAGGCGATCCCTGTGCTGGCCGACGCTTCCGAGGTGATGGCCGGCATCACGCGCAAGCCGGATGTGATCTACACGGTGCTGGTGCCCAACGTGCGCGGCGCCGAGCGCGCCATCGAGGCCCGCGCCGACGAGCTCAACCTGGTGATGTCCGCCAGCGAGAGCCACAACCTGTCCAACCTGCGCATGACGCGCGAGCAGTCCTTCGCCGGGCTGGCCGAGGTCGCCGCGATGGCGCACCAGGCCCGCACCGCGGTGAACGTGTCGCTGTCGTGCTCGTTCGGCTGCCCGATGGAGGGCGACGTGCCGGTCGACACGGTGCTGGGCTGGTGCGGCCATTTCCTCGAGGACCTCGGCGCGCGCGGCGTGACGCTGTGCGACACCACCGGCATGGCTTATCCGACGCAGGTCGTCGCGCTGGTGCGCGCCTTCCGCGAGCGCTGGCCCGAGGCGCAGCTCACGCTGCACTTCCACAACACGCGCGGCATGGGCCTGGCCAACTTGATCGCGGCGATCGACGCCGGCGCGGACCGCTTCGATGCGTCGCTCGGCGGCATCGGCGGCTGCCCGTACGCGCCGGGCGCGACCGGCAATGTCTGCACCGAGGAGATCGTCCATGCGTTGCAGTGCATGGGCTGCGACACCGGCGTGGACCTCGAGCGGCTGATCGCCGCGGCGAAGCGCCTGCCGCCGCTGATCGGCCACGCCGTGCCGAGCCAGATCGTCAGCGCCGGGCGCCGGCTGGACCTGCATCCGCGGCCGCGCGACTTCGATGCGATCCGCGAGCGCGCGCTGGCCCGCGACGCCTGAGCGCCCGTCCACCCCTGACCGCCGGCCCCGCGCCCGCAAGCCTTTTCCTGCAAGACCGTTGCCGCAGGACGTTTTCCGCTTCACCCCCAACGACAACGCCGCCACGAGCGGCCTCCTGGAGACAAGACCATGAACCGAATCCGCCGCCTCGCCGTGGGCGCACCCGCCGTCGCGCTGCTTGCGGGCGCCGTCGCCGCGCTGACACCGATGACCGCCGCATGGGCGCAGTCGTATCCGAACAAGCCGATCACGATGCTGGTCGGCGCCGCGCCCGGCGGCACCACCGACATCGCCGCGCGCATGCTGGCCGAGCCGCTGGGCAAGGCGCTGGGACAGACCGTGGTGGTGGACAACCGCTCCGGCGCCAGCGGCGCGTTGGCCGCCGTCGCGACCAAGCGCGCTGAGCCGGACGGCTACACGATCCTGATGCAGTACTCCGGTTATCACGTGATCACGCCGCACATCCAGAAGGGCGCGTGGGAGCTGAAGGACCTGCGCCCGGTCGCCAACGTGCTGACCGCGCCGCAGCTGATCGTCCTGCGTGAGGGCGTGCCCGCGAAGACCACCGCCGAGTTGATCGCCTACGCGAAGAAGAACCCGGGCAAGCTGTCGTTCGCGTCCTCGGGCAACGGCTCGCTGCAGCACGTCACCGGCGTGATGCTGGAGCAGCAGGCCGGCATCCAGATGATCCACGTCCCGTACAAGGGCACGGGCCCGGCGCTGCAGGACCTGCTGGGCGGGCAGGTCGACCTGACCTTCGGCACCCCGCCGCCGTTCATGCCCTTCATCGCCGCGGGCAAGCTGCGCGCGGTCGCGGTGACCGGCAAGGAGCGCCTGTCCTCGCTGCCCGACGTGCCGACCGCGGCGCAGGCCGGGCTGCCCAACCTCGATGCGGGCTCGTGGTTCGCCGTCTTCGCGCCGGCGAAGACGCCACAGGCGGTGGTCGACAAGCTCACGGCCGAGATCCAGAAGATCATGGCGACGCCCGAGTTCAGGAAGAAGGCCGCCGAACTCGGCGCCACCGCCGACTACATGAACCCGCAGCAGCTGCAGGCGCATTCGGACGCGGAGTTCCTGCGCTGGGGCAAGGTGATCTCGTCGGCCAAGATCCAGGCGGATTGAGCCCGGCGCTCCCCGGGCCATCGCGCGCGACTCCCCCGGAGGGGTGATCCGCATTCCCGATCTGGTGCTCCCATAATCCGTCGCGCCGCGCGATACCTCAAGACCACCTCACGCGCGGCCCGCAGGGAGCTCCACACACATGCGAATCCTCATTGCCGCGCTGGCGCTGGGAGGCCTGGCCTCGATCTGCAGCCCCTGGGCCTGCGCCTCGCCCTCGGGCAACGCCGAGCAACCCAAGGTCGTGGCCCTGATGGCGGCGGTCGGCGACCGCCTCACGGTGGTCCGCCAGAAGCGCAGCGTCGGCACCCACCTCGATCCCTACGTCCGCACGCCGCTGCGCGTGCCCGGCCAGTCGCTGAACACCGCCGTGCTGCGCGGTCTGGACAGCGGCATCGAGCAGGAGTACCCCGAGGCCGAACGCGTGCTGCTGACCTGGAATCCGCCGCCCGAGCTGGAGGCGCGGCTCGACGACATCAAGGGCAGCGGCCGTGACAGCGTCCTGCTGGACGCGCTGATCGATCACCTGCGCGCGGTGCCCGAGCGCGCCGGATGGGACCGCATCGAGGTGATCGTGCCCAGGTACCGCCAATACGAGGCGCGCGGCATGGGCACGAAGCTCCAGGGCCTCGGCGTGTACGTGCAGCCGCTGGGCGGGGGCGCGACATGATCGACGCCTCGCTGCCGCCCGGGGACACCGAGGACGGCGGTCAGCGCGTGGTGAATCCGAACACGGGGGAGGTCGTGCGCAGCAAGATCTTCGTCGCCCCCTACATGTTCTTCGAGCGCATCGCGCTGGACGCGCGCACGCTGACGGTGCTCAAGCGCCAGCAGCAGTTCGACGCCAACAAGTATCACGATCCCATGGCCGCGGTGAACGATGTGGCGGACATCATGTCGCCGGCGCAGCTTGCCGAGAAGCTCGGTTATCTGGCGGAGCGCTCCGCGTTCCAGGCCATCCGCGGCAAGGGCGCGACGGTGGAGGTGAGCGTGCCCAAGGTGGCGGCGCCGCCGGCGGACGCCGCCAGCGCGGCCCGCTGAACCCTGCGGCAGCCGGTCCCGCTCAGATCGCGACCAGCCCGCGGATCTCCGCCGTCTGCATGGCCGCGTTGTCGCCGCGCGCGATGACGCTGCCGCGCTCCAGCACGAGGAACTCGTCGGCGAGTTCCGCCGCGAAGTCGTAGTACTGCTCGCACAGCAGGATCGCGACCGGGTGACCGTCGAGCCCCTCGTCGGCCAGGCGCCGGATGACGCGGCCGATGTCCTTGATGATGCTGGGCTGGATGCCTTCGGTGGGCTCGTCGAGGATCAGCAGTTTCGGGGATGCCGCCATCGCCCGCGCGATCGCGAGCTGCTGCTGCTGGCCGCCCGACAGGTCGCCGCCGCGTCGCCTCAGCATCTGCCTCAGCACGGGGAACAGGTCGTACAGGTGCTCCGGCACCGGCGTGCCACCCGGCTTGCCGGCCAGGCCCATGCGCAGGTTCTCCTCGACCGTCAGCCGCGCGAAGATCTCGCGCCCCTGCGGCACGTAGCCGATGCCCGCACGCGCGCGCTGGTACGGCGTCGCACGCGTGATGTCCGCGCCCGCCAGCGCGACGCTGCCCGAGCGGATCGGCACCAGCCCCATCAGGCTCTTCAACAGGCTGGTCTTGCCGACGCCGTTGCGGCCGAGCAGCACGGTGATCCGTCCCGGCGAGGCGCTCACCGACACGTCGCGCAGGATGTGCGAACCGCCGTAGTACTGTTGAATGGACTCAGCGATGAGCATGGACAGGCATCTCGTCGTTATCAAACCAAGCGGACCCCATGGAACCGGCTCTGCCGGGCCATCGGGGTCGCCCCTTGAGGGGCCGGCGAAGCCGGTAGGGGTGGGCCCTATCTTCCAAGGTACACCTCGATCACGCGTTCGTCTGCCTGCACTTGGGCGAGCGTTCCCTCGGCAAGCACCGAGCCTTCGGCCAGGACCGTCACCTTCTCCGCGATGCGGTCGACGAAGCCCATGTCGTGCTCGACGACGATGATGCTGTGCCTGCCCTTCAGCGTGAGGATCAGCTCGGCGGTGCGTTCGGTCTCCTGGTCGGTCATGCCGGCCACCGGCTCGTCGAGCAGCAGCAGCTTCGGGTCCTGCACCAGCAGCATGCCGATCTCCAGCCACTGCTTCTGCCCGTGGCTCAGCAGCCCCGCGGCGCGCGTCATCCGGTCCTGCAGGCGGATCAGCGTCAGCACTTCCGCGAGCCGGTCCCGCTGCGTTCCGCTGAGCACGCCCCACAGCGAAGCCCGCAGCGCCCGCGACCCCTGCAGCGCGAGCTCGAGGTTCTCGTAGACGCTGAGCGCCTCGAACACCGTCGGGCGCTGGAACTTGCGGCCGATGCCGAGCTGCGCGATCTCGGCCTCGCTGTGACGCAGCAGGTCGATCGTGCCGCCGAAGAAGACCGTGCCCGAGTCGGGCCGGGTCTTGCCGGTGATGATGTCCATCATCGTGGTCTTGCCCGCGCCGTTCGGTCCGATGATGCAGCGCAGCTCGCCGGGCGCGATGTCGATGGACAGGCCGTTGATCGCGTGGAAGCCGTCGAAGCTGACGTGCACGTCCTCCAGGTACAGGATGCGGCCGTGCGCCAGGTCCAGCTGGCCCGGCAGCACGACGCGACCGTAGCCCGGGCCGCTCGCGGCTCGCAGCCGTTCGGCGCCCTGTTCGAGCAGGTCGGGGTTCATGGGGTCGTCTCCTCGGCGCCGCCCGCCGGGAGGCCGCCGCGCTTCTTCCCGAACTTGCGCTTGAGCAGCCCCGCGATGCCGTCCGGCATGAACAGCGTGACCGCGACGAACAGCGCGCCCAGCAGGTAGAGCCAGTACTCCGGCGCGACCTGCGTCAGCCAGCTCTTCGCGCCGTTGACCGCGAAGGCGCCGACGATCGGACCGACCAGCGTGCCGCGGCCGCCGACGGCCGCCCAGATGGCGATCTCGATGGAGTTGGCGACGCTCATCTCGCCGGGGTTGATGATGCCGACCTGCGGCACGTACAACGCGCCGGCCAGGCCGCAGATCAACGCCGACAGCACCCACGCGGCCAGCTTGTAGGGCAGCGGGGAGTAGCCGCAGAACATCAGCCGCGATTCGGCGTCGCGCACGGCGCTGAGCACGCGGCCGAACTTCGCGCGGGTCAGCCAGCGCAGGCCGAGATAGCAGCCGACCAGCGCCACGGCGCTCAGCACGAACAGCGTCATCCGCATGCCCGGCGTCGTGATCGACAGGCCCAGCAGCCGCTTGAAGTCGGTGAAGCCGTTGTTGCCGCCGAAGCCGCTCTCGTTGCGGAAGAAGAACAGCATCGCGGCGTAGGTCATCGCCTGGGTGATGATCGAGAAGTACACGCCCTTGATGCGCGAACGGAACGCGAAGAAACCGAAGACGAAGGCGATGCCGCCCGGGACCAGTGCCACCAGGAGCATCGTGGCGAGGAAGCTGTCGCTGAGCGCCCAGTGCCAGGGCAGTGCCTTCCAGTCGAGGAAGACCATGAAGTCCGGCAGCGCGCTGCGGTACTGGCCGTCGGTGCCGATCTGGCGCATCAGGTACATGCCCATCACGTAGCCGCCCAGCGCGAAGTACAGGCCGTGGCCCAGCGACAGGATGCCGGCGAAACCCCAGATCAGGTCCATCGCCAGCGCGCACATCGCGTAGCAGCAGAACTTGCCGAGCAGGCTGATCCAGTAGCCGTCGACGTGCAGCGGATGGCCGGCCGGTACGAGCAGGTTCAGCGATGGGAGCAGCACGCAGGCGACGGTCAGGGCCGCCAGCACGGCGAGCCAGCCGCCGCGGCTCAGCAGGGCGGGGCGCTGAGGCAGCAGCAGCGCCGCGGGTGGCGCGGTGGAAGCGGGAGAGGTCGCGGTCATGAGGGGATCCCTGCGCATTCAGGACTCCTGCGCGCGGCCCTTGACCGCGAACAGGCCCTGCGGCCGCTTCTGGATGAAGACGATGATGAAGAGCAGCACGGCGATCTTGGCGAGCACCGCGCCGACGACGCCTTCCAGCGCCTTGTTGGCCAGCCCCAGCCCGAGCGCTGCGAGCACCGTGCCGGCGAGTTGGCCGACACCGCCGAGCACCACGACCATGAAGGCGTCGACGATGTAGCTCTGGCCGAGGTCCGGGCCGACGTTGCCGACCTGGCTGAGCGCGCAGCCGGCCAGTCCCGCGAGGCCGGACCCGAGCGCGAACGCATAGGTGTCGACGCGCGCGGTGGGCACGCCCATGCAGGAGGCGATCGGGCGGTTCTGCGTGACGGCCCGGACGAACAGGCCGAGCCGCGTGCGCGCGATCAGCAGCGACATGCCGCCGAGCACCACCAGCGAGAAGACGATGATCACGAGCCGGTTCGCGGGCAGCGCGAGTCCGGGCATCAGCGCCAGCGAGCCGCCCATCCACGACGGGCTTTCCACCGCGACGTTCTGTGCGCCGAAGAGCGAGCGCACCGCCTGCATCAGCACCAGGCTCAGGCCCCAGGTGGCGAGCAGCGTCTCCAGCGGCCGGCCGTAGAGCCATCGGATCACGGTGCGCTCCAGCGCCGCGCCGACCAGCGCCGAGGCGAGGAAGGCGACCGGCATGGCGACGATCAGGTAGGCGTCGAACCAGCCCGGCAGCCATTGGCGGAAGGCGACCTGCACGAGGTAGGTCGCGTAGGCGCCGATCATCATCAGCTCGCCGTGGGCCATGTTGATGACGCCCATCAGGCCGTAGGTGATGGCCAGGCCGAGCGCGACCAGCAGCAGGATGCTGGCCAGGCTGATGCCGGTGAAGAGGGCGCCCAGGCGTTCGCCCCAGGCGAGGGTGTCCTCGACCGCGTGCAGCGAGCGCTGCAGCGCGCGTTTGACTTCGGGGTCCTGTTCGTCGGACAGGCGCTGGTTGAGCAGCAGCCGCGTCTCGGGGCTGTGCGATTCGCCGAGCAGCTTGGCGGCGGCGAGGCGCTTGGTCGCGTCCGGGCTCGCGGCGAGCGCGGCGGCGCGGGCGAGCTTCAGCGCGTCGAGGACGGTGGCGTCCCGTTCCTTCGCGATGGCGGTGTCCAGCAGCGCGACGCGGGCGTCGTCGCCGCCGGCTTCCATCAGCGCCTTCGCGGCGGCGAGGCGCTCGGCCTTGTCCGCGCTCGACAGATGGAGCGCGGCCAGCGCGCCGTCGAGTTCGCCGCGCAGTCGGTTGTTGAGCATCACGTCCTCGAGCGAGGACTGGGCGTCCGGCGACAGCGTCACCGCCGCGCCGGTGGCGGCGTCGACGACGCCGGCGTCGGTCGTGATCAGTACGCGCTGATCGGGCCCGAGCTTCACGCGTTCGTCGGACAGCGCCTGCAGCAGCACGGCGGTGCGCGCATCCGGCGCCGCGACGAGCCTGCCGAGCGCGGTGATCCGGTCATCGGTCTCGCCCTGCGCCACGGACAGCGCCTGCGGCTGCGTCAGCGCCTGCGCTGTCGACGCGAGGCCGCCGATCGCCAGCAGGATTCCGAGGAGCAGGGCGCGCCGCATCACTTCTTCGCCGGTTCGTCAGGCTTGCCTTCATTCCCGGCGATGTACGGACTCCACGGCTTGGCCTTCACCGGCGCGGGCGTCTTCCACACGACGTTGAACTGCCCGTCCGCGCGGATCTCGCCGATGAACACCGACTTGTGCAGGTGGTGGTTCTTCTCGTCCATCTTGGACGTGATGCCCGACGGTGCGCTGAAGGTCTGGCCGGCCATCGCCGCGATCACCTTGTCGGTGTCGGTCGACTGGGCCTTCTCCACCGCCTGCTTCCACATGTTGATGCCGATGTAGGTGGCCTCCATCGGGTCGTTGGTCAGCGGCTTGTCCTTGTGACCCGGCAGGTTCTTGGCCTTCGCGTACGTCGACCACTTCTTGATGAACGCATCGTTGGTCGGGTTCTTGATCGACATGAAGTAGTTCCACGCCGCCAGGTGGCCGACCAGCGGCTTGGTGTCGACGCCGCGCAGCTCTTCCTCACCCACGGAGAACGCCACCACCGGCACGTCCTTGGCCTTCAGCCCGGCGTTGCCCAGTTCCTTGTAGAACGGCACGTTGGAGTCGCCGTTGATCGTCGACACCACCGCCGTCTTGCCGCCCGCCGAGAACTTCTTGATGTCGGCGACGATGGTCTGGTAGTCGCTGTGGCCGAAGGGGGTGTACTTCTCGTCGATGTCCGAGTCCTTCACGCCCTTGCTCTTCAGGTAGGCGCGCAGGATCTTGTTGGTCGTGCGGGGGTACACGTAGTCGGTGCCCAGCAGCACCCAGCGCTTGGCGCCGCCGCCGTCCTTGCTCATCAGGTAGTCGACCGCGGGGATCGCCTGCTGGTTGGGCGCGGCGCCGGTGTAGAAGACGTTCTTGCTGAGTTCCTCGCCCTCGTACTGCACCGGGTAGAAGAGCAGCCCGTTGAGCTCCTCGACCACCGGCAGCACCGACTTGCGCGACACCGAGGTCCAGCAGCCGAAGATCACCGCGACCTTGTCCTGGGTCAGCAGCTGGCGCGTCTTCTCGGCGAACAGCGGCCAGTTGGAGGCCGGGTCCACGATCACCGGCTCCAGCTTCTTGCCCAGCACGCCGCCCTTGGCGTTGATCTCGTCGATGGCCATCAGGACGGTGTCCTTGAGCACGGTCTCCGAGATCGCCATCGTGCCCGACAGGCTGTGCAGCACGCCGACCTTGATGGTGTCGGCGGCGAAGGCGGGCAGGGCGGCGAGGTTCAGGCCGGTCAGCGCGCCGGCGACGGCCAGGGTCTTGAGCGCGTGGCGGCGCCGGGGACCTTGCGGGCGGGGGGATTTCGGTTGCGAGGACATGGGGAGCTCCGGTGGATGAAGGAAGACTTCGACGGACTTCGCAGGACTTCGGGAAGTGAGCGGATGCTAGGAAGTAGGGGACGCGCGGCATATACGGCACATGGCGTACATCCGGTGAGAATGGGTCATGGACATCCAGACCCACAACGATCGCGTGTTCACCGTGCCGGGTTTCCTCTCCCCCGAGGAATGCACCGAAGTGATCGCGCTGGCGGAGCAGAGCGGCTTCGACGCCGCGACGGTCCGGCTCGAGGCGGGGCAGCAGCTGCTGGCCCACATCCGCAACAACGAGCGGACCCTGGTGGCCAGCGCCGCCTGGGTCAGCCGGTTGTGGGCGCGATTGCGGCAGCTGCCGTTGCCGGAGCTCGACGGCTCGCGCCCGGTGGGCCTGCCGCGGGAGCTGCGCTTCTACAAGTACTCGGCGGGCCAGCGGTTCCGGATGCACAAGGACGGGCCGTGGCGCGAGGACGGCCTGGTGAGCCGGCTGACCTTCCTGGTCTACCTGAACGAGGGCTTCGAGGGCGGCGAGACGGGCTTCCGCGACTTCGCCGTGCGGCCCAGGACCGGCGGTGCGCTGGTCTTCGTCCACGACACCTGGCACGAGGGCGCGCCCGTGACCTCGGGGACCAAGTACGTGCTGCGCTCGGACGTGATGTACGCGCCGACGGTCGATGTCGCCGATTCCAGGTTCGATTCGAAGTTCGACTCCGGCTTCGATTCCCGGTTCGATTCCCGGTTCGATTCCCGGTTCGACTAGCGGTTCGATTCGACCTTCGGCGGTGGTGACCGTTCGTAACACCTCGACGAGCTGTGCGTGCACCGCCGCTGCGGTCACGTCGTTGAGACGTCATTGATGCAACATGCGAGCCCGTTCCGGGACGAGGTCGTGACCTCGGGGAACGGGGGCTGACGCACAACGTCGAACAACACGAAAGAACCAGGAGGACCCGCGATGACGAGGACTGCGACGACTGAGATGACTGGAATGACTGGAATGACGAGGACCGCCCCGAGGCCGGTGCGCGCGATCGCGCAGATCAGCCGGGCGATGCTGGCGGCGCTGATGCTGCTGGTGGCGATGCTGACGGGGTCGTCGGCCTGGGCGGCGCGCGATGACGGCGAGTGGCAGGTCCTGAGCGCGCGCTACGGCACCGCGCAGCGCAACATGGACGTGACCGACCGGCTGCGCGACCTGGCGCGGCGCGACGACCGCGTGCGGGTGACCAACGAGCTGTTCGGCAACGATCCGGCCTACGGCCAGACGAAGACGCTGCGCATCTACGCGCGCAACCGCAACGGCGACAACCGCACGTTCGAGTTCCGCGAGGGCAGCGTCATCGACGGCAACGACTTCACCGGCTGGCGCGGCGGCGACTGGGGCCAGGGCGGCGGCCACGGCAACTGGGAGGGCGGCGGCGGTCACGATGACGGCGCCTACGCGATCCTGGGCGCGCGGTACGGCAT
The DNA here is from genome assembly GCF_050632145.1 of Roseateles chitinivorans. Lineage (GTDB taxonomy): Bacteria > Pseudomonadota > Gammaproteobacteria > Burkholderiales > Burkholderiaceae_C > Roseateles > Roseateles chitinivorans_B. The sequence continues at coordinate 109,863 of NZ_CP192577.1, read as the reverse complement.
CCCCGAGGCCAGCATCGACGTCACCGGCCGCCTGCGCGAACTGGCGCGCCGCGACGCCAAGGTGCGCGTGACCAACGACCTGTTCCGCGACGACCCGGCGGTGGGCCGCACGAAGACGCTGCGCATCTATGCGCGCGACCGCAGCGGCCAGGTGCGCACCTTCGACTACCGCGAGGGCGCGTGGATCGACGGCGGCCAGTTCACCGGCTGGGGTCGCGGCGAATGGGGCCAGGGCGGCTGGAACGGCGGCTGGGACGGCCGGCCCGGCAGCGCCAATCCGGGCGGCTACAACCCCGGTGGACAGGGGCCGGCCCAGGGGCAGCGCCTGAACATCGTGCGCGCCACCTACGGCAAGGGCGGCCGCGTCCTCGACGTGACGGAACGTCTGCGCAGCAACATCCGTGGCGGTGTGCTCGACGTCCGCGTCGACAACGACCTGATCGGCGCGGATCCCGCCAACGGTGAAACCAAGACGCTGCGCGTGACCTTCACGGTCGGCCGCAGCGGGGAGCAGACGCGCGAGGTGCGCGAAGGCGACCGGATCCGGTTGCCCTGAATCTGGCGGGCCGTTCCGGCGGCCGCATGAAGGTCCGGCGATCGAGCGCCGGATGACGAGGGCCCCGCGAGGGGCCTTCGTCGCTTCAGAACATCGTGGAGCGGTGCGCGCCGAAGCCGGCCATCGCGCCGTCGGACACGGCGAGCGTGACGCTGCCGGCCGCGCGGGCCGCGTCGCCGCAGGCGAAGACGTTCGGCACGCTGGTGTCCTGCATCGTTCCCACCTTGATGAAGGGCCCCATGGGCCCGTCCTCCATCGCGCAGCCGAGCTGCGCGGCGATGGTGCTCGACGGGGTGGTGCGCGGCTGGGTGAAGAGACCGTCCATCGTCAGCGTCCGGCCGTCGCGCAGGACCACGTCGGCGAAGCCGTCGATGCGGGCGATCGGCGTCGGCTCGACGCGCGTGCCGCGGCGGGCGAACTCATCGAGGTCCTCGGCGCTGGGTTCGTAGACACCGTTCAGGAACAGCGTCGGCACGCCCCAGTCGGGCAGCATCATCGCGTGGTGCTGCGCCAGCGGAGATGCCGCGACGATGCCGATCCGGCCCTGGTCCAGTTCGTACCCGTGGCAGTACGGGCAATGGAAGACGCTGCGTCCCCAGCGCTCGGCCAGGCCGGGCACGGGCGGCAGTTCATCGCGGACGCCGGTGGCGAGGATCAGCCGCCCGGCGCTGACCGCGACGTCGCCGACGCGGAATTCGAGGCGACCGTCCGGCGCCACGCGGCCGTCATCGGCGAGCCCGGACATCCACTGCACGGTCGGATAGAGCCGCAGCTGGCGGCGGGCTTCCTCGGCGATCGCGGCGGGGGCTCGCCCATCCTGCGTCAGGAAGCCGTGCGCTTCGCCGTCGTGGTCGTCGACGCACTGGTTGCGTCGTCGACCCGCGTCGACCACGAGCACCTGGCGTCGCGCCCGCGCCAGTTGAAGCGCGGCGGCCATGCCGGCGTAGCTGCCGCCGATGACGGCGAAATCAATCTTCATGGTGATGCTCCTCGAGTCGGTGAGGCGCGTGGCCGAGCTCGACCATGCGCTGGTGGAAGTCGCGGGACAGCGTGGCGAGCGTCACCGCGCCCAGCCGCTTCAGCAGGAGCGCCTCGGCCTCCTGCACGGCGGTGCCGAGCGCGTCGTTGACGGCGCGGGCGACGAGGCACTCCGGGTGCTCCTCGCGGAAGCCCAGGGACACCAGCGATGGACCGCCGAGCGCCTCATGCACGTCGCGCAGGGTGATGCGCTCCAGCGGGCACGACAGCACCCAGCCGCCGCCGTGGCCCTTCGCGGAGGCGACGAAGCCCGCCTCGCGCAGGCCGCCCATCAGGCGGCGCAGCACGACGGGGTGGGTCTGCATCGCGGCGGCGAGCGACTCGGACGTGGAAGGGCCTTCCCCTCGGCCATGTGCAGCAGCACGTGGAGAACGTCGGACAGCTGGCTGTTGGATTTCATGCAACATTATGAGTTGCATGAAAAAGGCATGGTCGTCCGTGGGGACTAAATCCAACCTTGAGGTTTCCAACAATCTGCTATTTCTTTCCAAGTGGGCGCGTGAGGCAATCGACGACTTCATTGATCCAACTCTTGAGGAATCAGAGCATGAAGCGCAATCAACGAAGGAAAGAAGTGAAGAAAGCGGAGGAGCCGAAACTCCGCTGCAAGGTGACGATCGTCAGCGAAGAGCAGATGTGGGCAGAGAAGCGGGCCAAGCAGGCGAAGGACTACGCCAACGTCGTGTCCGGCAGGATTGACGGGATGGCCATGGGTTGGTTCTCCGAGGAGCGCATGAAGACGGTCGAGATTCCCAACTCGCCCTATTGATCGGAGGCGCGGGACGCATGTCGGGGAACTGGAGGTCGACGTGCCGTCATCGTCCGCAGGCGATCACCTGCGCGCCAATCCGATGCCGCCAGCCTGTCATCCGATCGCGCCATCGGCCCGGCCCCCTCAGACCTCCCACTGCGGATGCATCTCCCTGACCCGCGTGAGTGCCATCGACGCGGCCGCGGTGCGGGTCTCCACGCCGAGCTTGGCGTGGATGCGCTCCAGGTGCTTCTTCACCGTCGCCGGACTGGCGCCGAGGATCTCGCCGATGTCGCGGTTGATCTTGCCCTTCACGACCCAGTAGAGCACCTCCGCCTCGCGCGCCGTCAGGCTGAACGCGAGCCCCAGCGAACGGATCACGGCGACGTCCGAGACCTCGCGCATCACGATCAGCCAGTCGCCGCCGGCCGCCGCCCCCACGCCCGCGACGCCGGGCGTGTCCTCTCCGCCGATGCAGTGGTGCAGCCGGAAGCTCAGCCGCCGCGCGCCGAGCTCGGCGCACAGCCGGGCCGGCTCCTGGGGCGGCATGCCGTCCGCGGGCGTGTGCGCCGCCATCTCGTCGAGCGTCTTGCGCAGCCAGGCCAGCACCGGCGCCGGCGTCTGCGGCGCGATCGTGCCGTAGTAGAGCTGCAGCAGTTCGCGCGCCAGCGGCGTCTGCCAGAGCAGCCGGCCCGACGAGGCGCGGACCGCGATGCTCGCGTAGCCGAAGGCGTCCAGCGCCTGGCGCGTCTGCCGCGCCTGCCGCGCGCCCTGCAGGTGGACCTGCATGCGCGCCAGCACCGCGCGCGGATCGAGCGGCTTGGTCACGTAGTCGACGCCGCCGGCCTGCAGCGCGGCGACGAGGTGCTCCGTCTCCGTCAGCCCCGTCATGAAGATGATCGGGATGTGCGCCGTCGAGGGATCGGCCTTGAGCCGCCGCGCGACCTCGAAGCCGTCCATGCCCGGCATCATCGCGTCCAGCAGCACGATGTCGGGCCGGCCCTGTTGCACGCAGGCCAGCGCGGCCTCGCCGCTGGTCGCCGCCAGCACGATGTAGCCGTGCTCGTCGAGCGCGTCGTGCAGCAGCGACAGGTTGTCCGGCACGTCGTCCACCATCAGGACGCGATCCCCTTGCTGCTGGTCCAGCAGCGCGGCCACGGCGGAAGGAAGCGGAGAGTTCATCGCAGGTCGTCCAACATCTGTCGCGGTCAAGGCCATGGGCATCGCGGGGATCACGGGCGTCGTCATGGCCGGGCTCACGCGGGGTTCTCGCTGCGCGTCAGGCCGCGCAGCATCGCTTCGAACTGGAACTGCCGCGCCAGCGCACGCTGCGCCTCGCAGAAGGGGCGCCACACCGCGTCGGCCGCTTCGATCCCATCGAGCTGCTGCAGCACGCCGCGGTAGTAGCCGAGCTGCAGCGCCTCGCGCAGCCCGGTCAATCGATCGACCGGCGGGACCTCGATCGGCTCGGGCGCGGGCGGCGGACCGGCCGCCACGCGTTCGGGACCGACGCGCCACGAGAGCGACAGCTGTTCGGTGAGCCAGTCCAGCAGCAGCTCGTGCCGGACCGGCTTCAGGATGAAGTCGCGCGCGGCGATGCCGGCGTCGTTGTCCTGGCCGCGCTCGAACGCATTCGCCGATACCACCGCCACCGCCGGCGCGTTCACGCCGAGATCGCCCAGCATCCGGCGCAGCCGACGGATCGTCTCCCAGCCGTCGATGCCGGGCATCGCGAGGTCCATCAGCACCGCGTCCGGTACCCAGCCCGCCGCGACGAGGTCGAGCGCATCATGACCGCTCGAGGCGTCGCGCACCGTGAAGCCGAGCGGCTCCAGCAGTTCGATCAGCAGCTGCCGGTCATCCGACTCGTTGTCGACGATCAGGATCCGCGGCGAGACGCCGTCCAGGCCGAGGCGTTCCTTGGCCGCGCGGCGCATGCGAGGCGTGTCCCAGATGCGGCCGTGCAGTTCCGGCAGGAACAGGCGGACCTTGAAGGTCGAGCCGAGGCCGGGCTCGCTGATCGCCGACATCTCGCCGCCCATCAGCGCCGTGAGCATCTTGGAGATCGTCAGTCCGAGCCCCGCGCCCGGCGCGCCGCCGGCGCCGCTGGTGCCGCGCGCGAACGGCTCGAAGATGCGCGCCAGCTCCGCGGCGTCCATGCCGGGGCCGGTGTCGGCGATCTCCAGCGTGGCCATCTCGCGGCCGTGCCGCACGCGCAGCGTGACCTCGCCCTCGGTGGTGAACTTGATCGCGTTGCCCAGCAGGTTGATCAGGATCTGGCGCAGACGCTGCTCGTCCGCGCGCACCCATTCGGGCAGCGCGCCCTGCGGCTCGAAGCGGAAGCTCAGGCCCTTTGCCGCCGCCTGCGGCTCGAACATGTCGGCCAGCTCGCGCAGCAGCTCGTCGAAGCGCACCGGCGCGGGCTCCAGGCTCAGCCGGCCGGCCTCGATGCGCGCGATGTCCAGCGTGCCGTCGATCAGCTGCATCAGGTGCTCGCCGCCGCGTTTGATGACCTGCACCGCCTGTCGGCGCTGCGGCGGCAGCGAGGCGTCCGCCGCCATCAGCTGCGCGTAGCCGAGGATGCTGTTCAGCGGCGTGCGCAGCTCGTGGCTGATGGTGCTGATGTAGCGGCTCTTGGCCTGGTTGGCGGCCTCGGCCGCGGCCTGCGCGCGCTCGGCCTGCAGCCGCGCGCCCTGCAGCGCCTCGTCGGTGCGGCGGTGCGAGTCGATCTCGCGCATCAGCGCCTGCGTCTGGCGCTTCGATTCCTCCTGGGCGACGACGCGGCTCTGGTGCGCCAGCACCAGCCACCATGCGACCGTGCCCGCCACCAGCAGCAGCGCGAGGAAGGTCTTCAGCATCCCGGAGCGCAGGCTGACGCGCAGGGCCTCCTGGGCCGCCAGATCGAGCAGCGGCGGCAACTGCTGCAGCTGCTGGTGATAGAGCAGTCCGAACAGCGTCGCCAGCAGCGGGGTGATCACGCCCATCAGCAGCAGGTAGTGGCCGAGCCCGGTGTCGATGTAGCGCCAGCTGCGTTGCGGCAGCACGCGGCGCAGTGCGGCGGTCCACTGTGCGGCCAGGCTCGCCTGCGGCTTGCACAGGTCGCCGCAGCGTGCGTCCAGCGTGCAGCACAGCGAGCAGATCGGGCCGCGGTAGGCGGGGCAGTGCGCCATGTCCGGGCCTTCGTAGTCGCGCTCGCAGATCACGCAGCGGCGCACGCCCTCGGTCGTCGCCGCGGCGATTTCCGCCGCCGGCCGCGCGAGGTAGTAGCGCCCCTTCGTCGCCCACGCGATCAGCGGCGCCGTGACCAGCGCGGTCACCATCGCGATCGCCGCCGACCAGGCCTGCGCCAGCGTGCCCATCACGCCCAGGTGGGCCGCCACCGACAGCACCGAGGCCAGCGCCATCGCGCCGACGCCGACCGGATTGACGTCGTAGAGGTGGGCGCGCTTGAACTCGATGCCGGGTGGCGAGAGGCCCAGCGGCTTGTTGATCACCAGGTCCGCGACGACGGCCATGATCCAGGCGATGGCGATGTTGGCGTAGAGGCCGAGCACGTGCCCGAGCGCCTCGAACACGTTCATCGACATCAGCATGAACGCGATCAGCGTGTTGAACACCACCCACACGACCCGGCCGGGATGGCTGTGCGTCAGGCGCGAGAAGAAGTTGCTCCACGCCAGCGAGCCGGCGTAGGCGTTGGTGACGTTGATCTTGAGCTGCGACACGACGACGAACAGCGCCGTCACCGCGACCGCCCAGCCGTACTGCGGGAACACGTACTCGTAGGCGGCCAGGTACATCTGGTTGGGATCGACCGCGCGCTCGGCCGGCACCGCATGGCTGACGGCAAGGTAGGCCAGCAGCGCGCCGCCCAGCATCTTCAGCACGCCCAGCACGATCCAGCCCGGTCCGCCGGCGAGCACGGCGGCCCACCAGCGCAGGCGGTTCCCCTTCGTCTGGCGGGGCATGAAGCGCAGGTAGTCGGCCTGTTCGCCCATCTGGGTGATCAGCGCCACGCCGACGGTCAGCGCCGCACCGAAGGCGTGCACGTCGAAGGCCGCGGTGCCCGACTGCGACCCAACCTGGGTCGTGATGCCATCGAATGCACCAGGATGACGCCATCCCACCCACGCGAAGGGCAGCACCAGCAGCGCCAGCCACAGCGGCTGGGTCCAGAGCTGCAGCCGGCTGATGGCAGAGATGCCGTGGGTCACCAGCGGGATGACGACCACCGCGCAGATCAGGTAGCCCCACTGCGGCGGGATGTCGAGCGCCAGCTCCAGCGCGTAGGCCATCACCGCCGCTTCGAGCGCGAAGAAGATGAAGGTGAAGCTGGCGTAGATCAGCGAAGTCAGCGTCGAGCCGATGTAGCCGAAGCCGCGCCGCGGGTCAGCAGGTCCATGTCGACGCCGTGGCGGGCCGCGTAGACGCTGATCGGGAGGCCGGCCAGGAAGATGATCAGCCCCGTGGCCAGGATCGCCAGCGCGGCGTTGGTCCAGCCGTAATGCAGCAGCAGCGTCGCGCCGACGGCCTCCAGGATCAGGAAGGACGCGGCGCCGAAGGCGGTGTTGGCCACGCGCCAGGTCGACCAGCGCCGGAAGCGCTGCGGCGTGTAGCGCAGCGCGTAGTCCTCCATCGTCTCCCGCGCCACCCAGGCGTTGTAGTCCCGCCGCAGCTTGATGATGTGCTGCGGGGCGTCTTGGGAGGGCAGGGGAGCGTCCATGGGCGGGGGCCGTCCAGGAAATGCATGAACCGTGCCCGCACCGGCATGGGGCTTGCTAGAGACAGGACCGGGACCAAGAATGGCGCGTCGTCGCCACATCACCGCCGGCCATGGAACTCACGCCCCGCGAAAAAGACAAGCTGCTGATCTTCACCGCCGCGCTGCTCGCCGAGCGGCGCAAGGCGCGAGGGTTGAAGCTCAACTACCCGGAAGCCGTCGCCTTCCTCAGCGCCGCCGTCATGGAAGGCGCCCGCGACGGCAAGACCGTCGCCCAGATGATGAAGGAGGGGCGGGAGCTCCTCACCCGCGACGACGTCATGGACGGCGTGGCCGAGATGATCCCCGACATCCAGGTCGAGGCCACCTTCCCCGACGGCACCAAGCTCGTGACCGTCCACCAGCCGATCCCCTGATCGACGATCCCCCGATCCATTGATTCCCCTGAGGACCGCGATGACCGCTCGACTCCTTCCCGCGTCCTTCGCCGACGCCGCCGTGACGGCCCTCCAGGCGCTCGCCCTGACCGTCGCCGCCGTGCTGCCCGTCTTCGTCTTCGCCCATACCGGCGAAGGCGTTCCGCACGGCCACGGCACCCAGAGCGCCGTTGCCGTGTTCGGCGCCGGCTTCTCCCATCCGTTCACCGGGCTCGACCATCTGGCCGCGATGCTCGCCGTCGGCCTGTGGAGCGCGCTGACGCAGACCGGACGCCGCATGCTGGCGGCGCCGTTCGCCTTCGCCGGGCTGCTGCTGGCGGGCGCGCTGACCGGATTCGCACTCGCGGACGAGGGCTTCCAGGTGCCAGGTGTCGAGCCCATGGTCGCCGCCTCGGTGCTCGTGCTGGGACTGGTCGCCGCCGCGCGCTGGCGGCTGAGCACGACGATGTCGGCCGCACTGGTCGGCGCCTTTGCGGTCTTCCATGGCCTGGCGCACGGCGCCGAGCTGCAAGGCGGCGCCGCGCTTGCCGGCATGGTCCTGGCGACCGCGCTGCTGCATGCGGGCGGTCTCGCCCTCGGGATGAAGCTGCGTTCGCTCGCGCCGGTCTGGTCGCGCGCAGCGGGCGGCGTCATCGCGCTGCTCGGCCTGGGTCTGCTCGCCCGCATGGTGGTCGCATGACGCCCGGCGAACTGCTGGTGGACGAGGGCGAACTCGAACTGAACCCGGGCCGCCGCACGCTGACGCTGACCGTGGTCAACGGCGCCGACCGGCCCATCCAGGTCGGCTCCCACTACCACTTCGCCGAGACCAACGGCGCGCTGGTCTTCGACCGCGAGGCCGCGCGCGGCATGCGCCTGAACATCGCGTCCGGCACCGCCGTGCGCTTCGAGCCCGGCCAGCAGCGCACCGTCGAGCTGGTCGACTACGCCGGCAGCCGCGAGGTCTGGGGCTTCCGCGGCCTGATCCAGGGAGCCCTCTGATGGCCCGCATCGGCAAACGCGCCTACGCCGAGATGTTCGGCCCGACCGTCGGCGACCGTGTCCGGCTGGCCGACACCGCGCTCGTCATCGAGGTCGAACAGGACCTGACCCTGCGCGCCGGCGGCTACGGCGAGGAAGTGAAGTTCGGCGGCGGCAAGACCATCCGCGACGGCATGGCGCAGTCGCAGCGCACGCGCGCGCAGGGCGCCGTCGACACGGTGATGACCAACGCGCTGATCCTGGACCACTGGGGCATCGTGAAGGCCGACATCGGCCTGAAGGACCACCGCATCGTCGCGATCGGCAAGGCCGGCAATCCGGACACGCAGCCGGGCGTGGACATCGTCATCGGCCCCGGCACCGAGGTCATCGCCTGCGAGGGCGCGATCGTCACCGCCGGCGCGATCGATTCGCACATCCACTTCATCTGCCCGCAGCAGATCGAGGAGGCGCTGGCCAGCGGCGTGACGACCATGCTGGGCGGCGGCACCGGTCCCGCGACCGGCACCTTCGCCACCACCTGCACGCCGGGACCGTGGCACATCGAGCGCATGCTGCAGGCCGCCGACGCGTTCCCGATGAACCTGGGCTTCCTCGGCAAGGGCAACGCGAGCCGGCCCGAGGGACTGGTCGAGCAGATCGAGGCCGGCGCGATCGGCCTGAAGCTGCACGAGGACTGGGGCACCACGCCGGCGGCGATCTCCAACTGCCTGGACGTGGCCGAGGTCACCGACACGCAGGTGGCGATCCATACCGACACGCTCAACGAGAGCGGCTTCGTCGAGGACACGGTGGCCGCCTTCAAGGGCCGCACGATCCACACCTTCCACACCGAAGGCGCGGGTGGCGGCCATGCGCCCGACATCCTGAAGGTGGTCGGCGAGGCCAACGTGCTGCCGAGCTCGACCAACCCGACGCGGCCGTACACGATCAACACGCTCGACGAGCACGTCGACATGCTGATGGTGTGCCACCACCTGGACCCGGCGATCGCCGAGGACCTGGCCTTCGCCGAGAGCCGCATCCGCAAGGAGACGATCGCGGCCGAGGACATCCTGCACGACCTCGGCGCGATCAGCATGTTCAGCTCGGACTCGCAGGCGATGGGCCGCGTGGGCGAGGTGGTGCTGCGCTGCTGGCAGACCGCGCACAAGATGAAGCAGCAGCGCGGACAGCTGCCCGGCGACAGCGAGCGCCACGACAACGGCCGCGTGAAGCGCTACGTCGCCAAGCTCGCGATCAACCCGGCGATCGCGCACGGCGTCAGCCACGAGGTCGGCAGCATCGAGATCGGCAAGTGGGCCGACCTGGTGATCTGGAAGCCGGCCTTCTTCGGCGTGAAGCCCTCGCTGATCCTCAAGGGCGGCGTGATCGCGATGGCGGCGATGGGCGATCCCAACGCGTCGATCCCGACGCCGCAGCCGGTGCACTACCGGCCGATGTTCGGCAGCTTCGGCGGCTCGCTGGCGCGGGCCTCGCTGAGCTTCGTGTCGCAGGCGGCGATCGCCGCCGGGGCGCCGCAGCGCTACGGCCTGGCCAAGACCGCGGTCGCGGTGAAGGGCATCCGTGGCGTGGGCAAGAAGGACATGGTCCACAATGACTATGCCCCGCGGATGGAGGTCGACCCCCAGACCTATGCGGTGCGCGCCGACGGCCTGCTGCTGCACTGCGAGCCCGCCTCGGTGCTTCCGATGGCGCAGCGCTACTTCCTGTTCTGAATGATCCAAGTCTCCAAACTGCTGGCGCAGGGCGCCGGCCTGGCCCCCGTGCTGCTCAAGCGCGCCGCGTCCGTGACGCTCGACTGGGACACGCGCCAGAAGAGCCGCTTCCAGGTTGCCGACAGCCAGGGCCGCGAGCTCGGTGTCTTCCTGCCGCGCGGCACCACGGTGCGCGGCGGCGACGTGCTGGTGGCCGAGGACGGCTCGCTGGTCCGCGTCGTGGCGGCGCCGCAGGCGCTGCTCCGCATCACCGCCTGCACGGCGCACGGTTCGCCGTTCGACCTGATCCGCGCGGCCTATCACCTCGGCAATCGCCACGTGCAGATCGAGCTGAAGCCGGATCACCTCAAGATCGAGCCCGACCATGTGCTCGCCGACATGCTGCGCGCGATGCACCTGATCGTGAACGAGGTCGAGGAAGGCTTCGAGCCCGAGGCCGGCGCCTACGCGGCCGGAGGTCATGGCCACGCGCATGCGCATGACCACGGCAAGGAACACTCGCACGACGCCGCGCATGACCATGGCCACGAGCATTCGCACGGACACTCGCATGATCACGGTCACAAGCCCGCCGCGAAGAAGACCATCGCGATCCAGGCCGCTCCGGCGCCCCATGTGCACGGTCCGGGCTGTGGTCACGACCACTGATCCCGTCTTCGATCCCGTTCCGCCGCTGCTGCGGCTGACGTGGCTCGCGTCGCCGGCCTTGCCGATCGGCGCGTTCTCGTATTCGGAGGTGCTGGAAGCGGCGGTCGAGCACGGTCTCGTGCACGACGACACCAGCGCCGGCGCGTGGCTCAGCCAGCAGCTGCGGCTGCTCGCCCGCGGTGACCTCGCGGCGATCGCCCAGGGCATCGCCGCGTGGCGGTCCGGCGACGAGCCCGCGCTGCGCGAGATCGCGCGCTGGCTGCGCGTCACGCGCGACGGTGCCGAGGCGCGCCTGCAGAGCGAGCAGATGGGCCAGTCGCTGCTGGTCTGGCTGCGCGGCCAGCCGATGGCCTCGCCCGCGCAGCTCGCGTTGCTCACGGCCTGCGCCGACGGGCAGCCGCTGCCCTACGCCTTCGTCATGTCGCTGGCGCTCGCCACGATCGATGTCCCGCTCGAGCAGGCCTTGTTCACGCAGGCCTTCGGCTGGGCGGAGAACCAGGTCCAGGCGGCGCTCAAGGCCGTGCCGCTGGGCCAGACCGCCGGCCAGCGCGTGCTGACGCGGCTCGCGTCCGAGATCCCCGCCGCGGTGGCCGAGGCCATCGCCACGCCGCCCGCGCGGCGGCAGCTGTTCGCGCCGATGCTGTCCGTCCTCGCGGCGCGCCACGAAACCCAGTACTCCCGATTGTTCCGATCATGAGCACGACGTCCACCTCCGCCCTCCATCACATCCCCGGCCGCACCAAGCGCCTGCCGCCGTTGCGCGTCGGCATCGGCGGACCGGTCGGCTCCGGCAAGACGACGCTGCTGGAGATGCTGTGCAAGGCGATGCGCGGGAAGTGGGACCTGGTCGCGATCACCAACGACATCTACACGAAGGAGGACCAGCGCCTGCTGACGATCAGCGGCGCGCTGCCCGCCGAGCGCATCCTGGGCGTGGAGACCGGCGGCTGTCCGCATACCGCGATCCGCGAGGACGCGTCGATCAACCTCGAGGCGATCGATCGCATGCTGGCCCAGTTCCCCGAGGCGGACGTCGTGTTCATCGAGTCCGGCGGCGACAACCTCGCCGCGACCTTCAGCCCGGAACTGAGCGACCTGACGATCTACGTCATCGACGTCGCCGCCGGCGAGAAGATCCCGCGCAAGGGCGGGCCCGGCATCACGAAGAGCGACCTGTTCGTGATCAACAAGACCGACCTCGCGCCCCATGTCGGCGCCAACCTCGACGTGATGGCGGCCGACACGACACGCATGCGGCCCACGCGGCCCTTCGTGATGACCAACCTCAAGACGCTGAGCGGACTGGACGAGGTGGTCGCCTTCATCGAGCAGAAGGGCATGCTGGGCACGGCCTGAGTCCGGCGCTCGCCGACGCGGCAAGAAAAAGCCGCCGGTCGTGATCACGGCCGGCGGCTGAAGGTGGCGGAGCGCGCCCGAACGCGCCCGGCGCGGCGGTGGTCGCCGCGCCGGTGGGGGATGAATCAAGCCACCTGCGGCGTCACCCCGCCGCCGTCCTTGCCCTTGGTGTCGTCGTCGTCATGACCGCCCGCGGATTTCGTGCCCTTGCGGTTGGACAGGATGAAGGCGATGAACTGCCACGCGATGAAGAACGCGATGATCGCCAGCAGCGTCGCGCTGATCGGGCGCTGCACGAAGACGTCGAAGTGGCCGCGGCTGATCAGCATCGCGCGTCGGAAGTTCTCTTCCAGCATGGGGCCCAGGATGAAGCCCAGCATCAGCGGCGCGGGGTCCATGTCCAGCCGCATGAAGATGTAGCCGGCCAGGCCGAAGGCCGCGGTGACGAAGATGTCGTCCAGGTTGTTGTTGACGCTGAAGGTGCCGATGCAGCAGAAGAACAGGATCGACGGGAACAGCACGTTGTACGGGATCTTGAAGACCGACAGCCAGTAGCGCACCAGCGGCACGTTCAGCACGACCAGGAACACGTTGCCGACCCACATCGAGGCGACCAGGCCCCAGAAGATGTCCGGGTGTCCGCCGATCATGTTGGGACCCGGCTGGATGCCCTTGATGATGAACGCGGCCATCATCAGCGCCATCACCGGGTTCTCCGGGATGCCGATGGACATCAGCGGGATGAAGCTGGTGCGGGCGGCGGCCTCGTCGGCCGCGGCCTGGCCGGCCACGCCTTCGATGGCGCCGTCGCCGATCTCGTGGCGGTACTTGCTGACCTTCTTGTCCACGGCGTAGGCCGCGAACTGGGCGATCGTCGGGCCGCCGCCGGGCAGGATGCCCAGCACCGAGCCGATCACGCTGCCGCGCAGGGCGCTCGGGATGATGCGCTTGAACTCGGGCCAGGTCGGCATCAGGTGGATCTTGCCGTTGAAGGGCGTGCGCTCGTTCTTGGCGTCCAGGTTCTTGGAGATCTCCGCGATGCCGAAGCAGCCCAGCGCGATGCTCACCAGGCCCACGCCTTCGGCGAGGAAGGGCATGTCGAAGGTGTAGCGCTCCAGGCCGCTGTTGACGTCGGTGCCGATCTGGCCGAAGAGCACGCCGATCAGGCACATCGCCAGACCGTTGAGCAGGCTGCCGGTGGTCACGAAGCTCACGCAGAGGAAGCCCAGCAGCATCAGCGAGCAGTAGTCGGCCGGGCCGAACAGGAAGGCCACTTCACCCAGCGTCGGTGCCAGGCAGGCCAGCACGACGATGGCGACGGTGCCGCCGATGAAGCTCGAGATGCCCGCGGTGAAGAGGGCCAGGCCCGTCTTCCCCTTCAAGGTCATCTGGTACCCGTCGATGCAGGCCACGATGGAGCTCGCATGCGGGATCTTCATCGTGATGGCGCTGACGCTGTCGCCGTACTGCGCGCCGTAGTAGATGCCGGCGAGCATGATCAGCGCGCCGTTGACGGGGATGGAGTAGGTCAGCGGCAGCAGCACGCTGATGGTGGCCAGCGGGCCGAGGCCCGGCAGCAGGCCGACGAGGGTGCCGACGACGCAGCCGATCGCGCAGAACATCAGGTTCTGCCAGGTCAGCGCGTGCTCGAAGCCGAACGCGAGGTTGTGGAGGATTTCCATGGTCGGGGCCTTACAGCAGCGGCAGGTTGAGGCCGAGGAACTTCTGGAAGGCGAAGGCGATGGCCAGCAGGCCGATCGAGATCACCACGTTGCGTTTCCAGGAGTAGTTGCTGCCGGCGGCCGTGGCGATGAACACCATCACGACGATGCCGGCGGACATGTTGACGAAGCGCGAGGTCAGCGAGAACGCGGTCAGCGCGGCCAGGATCAGGCCGATGTTCTTGACCTGGAACTCCAGGCCGGGGCCGCCGGCGACGATGCCGCGCACGATGGTGGAGATGGCCACCAGGCCCAGCAGGATGCTGATCATCAGCGGGAACATGCCGGCGCCGGCATGGTCCATGCGGCCGATGGGATAACGCAGCGCGCCCAGTCCGAAGAACAGGGCCACCGCGGCGAGGAACAGGCCTCGGACGAGTGAACGATTGAGGGTCATGGCACACCGGGAGGTATCGAGATGTGCCCATGGTTCCGGCGCCGCTCTGCCGTGTCGTACGCATTTCTGCGCAGCGATGGCTCATCGAAGGTGGTTCGACAGCTTGCGGACAGCTTCAGGTTAAGAACCTGTTTGTCATACGTTGTATGAGTGTTTTGACGACGTCGAATCGTCGTTGATTCACGACGTCGTCACGCCCCGCCCACCGCCAGCACCTGCTCGCGCAGCCAGCGTTGGGCGGCATGGCCCTGGTTGCGTTCGTGCCAGACCATGGCGATGTCGAAGCCCTCGATCGGCAGCGGTGGGGTCAGGACTTGCAGACCTGCGGCGCGTCCCTTGACGAGACGTTCGGGCACGAGCGCCACCAGGTCGGAACGGCTGACGATGTCCGGCACGAAGAGGAAGGACGCGGCGGAGAGCACGACCTGGCGCTTCAGGCCGAGGCCGGCCAGGGCCTGGTCGACGGGCGTCGAGAAGGCGCCGCCAGCGAGGGAGACGATGACCTGCTCCAGCCTGGCGAAAGCTTTGGCGCTGAGCTTGCCGATCGCCTGCCCGCCCGGCTTGCCTGCCAGCGCCGGATGACCGCGGCGGGCGATCAGCACATAACGTTCGTGGAACAGCGCGCGCATGCGCAGGCTCGGCGCGGCTTCGATCGGTTGCATCAGGCCCAGGTCGACATCGCCGCGCGCCATCTGCGCGGCGTGCTGGGCCGGGTCCATGTGGCGCACGGCGATGCGGATGCCGGGCGCCTCGCGGCGCAGCCGCAGCACCAGCGGCTGCAGGACGCTGGTCTGCAGGTAGTCCGAGGCCGCGATCGTGACGGTGAGGTCGGCGGTGGCGGGGTCGAAGTTCAGGTGCGAACTCGCGACGTTGCGGACCTGGTCCAGCGCCAGACGCAGCGGTTCCAGCAGCGACAGCGCCTTCGCCGTCGGCGTCATGCCGCGCTGCGCGGGCAGCAGCAGCGGATCGTCGAAGACGTCGCGCAGCCGCGCGAGCTGCGCGCTGACGGCCGGTTGACTCAGGCTCAGGCGCGCGGCGGCGCGGGTCACGTTGCGCTCGTTCAGCAGTGCTTCGAGCGTCACGAGCAGGTTCAGGTCGATGCGGCTGGTATCCATGAAATCGATAGTAGGACAGAGAAGACGTGATTTCACGGATGGGTCGCGGATCGTCAGACTGCGTTCATTGCTTCCCGTTCATTCCCAGCCACTTCGACTTTCCGGAGCCTTCCATGACCCGTTCCCCCGATACCGACTTCCCCGATCGCAAGACCGTGCTGATCGTCCACGCTCAACCGGAGCGCACCTCCCTGACGCGCACGCTGGTCGACGTCGCCGGGCAGACGCTGCGTGCCGCCGGCCACGAGGTGCTGCAGTCCGACCTGTATGCGATGGGCTGGAAGGCCGTCTACGACGAGCAGGACTTCCCGGTCCGCACCGACACGGGACGCCTGGACTTCGTGCGCGAGTCCGGCCATGCCTTCGAGCAGGGGCACCAGCCGGCCGACGTCGTCGAGGAACAGCGCAAGCTGCTCGCGGCGGATCTGGTGATCCTGCAGTTCCCGCTGTGGTGGTTCGGCATGCCGGCGATCATGAAGGGCTGGATCGACCGCGTCTGGGCGCGCGGACTGGCCTACGGCCGCAACGGGCAGGGCAACCGGGTGCGTTACGGCGAAGGCGGTTTCGAAGGCCGGCGTGCGATGGTGTCGGTCACGACCGGCGGTCCGGCCGCCGACTACGGCCCGCGCGGCATCAACGGACCCATCGATCAGCTGCTGTTCCCGATCACGCATGGCACCTTGTTCTATCCGGGCATGTCGGTGCTGAAGACGCATGCGGTGCATGGCGCGGGGCGCATGATGCCGGAAGCGGTCGAGGCGGCATCGGCCGCCTGGCGCGAGCGGCTGGCCCATGTGTTCGACGAGGCGCCGGTGGCCTTCCGCGCGCAGAACGGCGGGGACTATCCCGACGGGCACGAGCTGGGAGACGGCGTCGCACCGGGCGTCACGGGCTTCGCGGCGCACGTGGCCGCAGGTCTCTGATCGCGCGTCAGTCGCGCAGCGAGGCCGAGGCGGCGATCGCGTGCAGAACGCGCAGCAGATGCGGCGGCACCGCCGGATCGCCGAAGCGCAACGACGTGCCCGCGGCGAGCAGGTAGAAGCCGAGGTTCTCCAGCGCGATGACGCCGGCGGGTTCGCGTCGATCGCTGGCGCGGCCGGCTTCGATGACCGTCGCCGCGCCGCTGCCGACGACTTGCAGGCCGACATCCGGACGGACGAGCAGCGCGGTGTCCTCGTCGATGCCGACGCCGAGCCGTCTCGGATCGAGCGACACGAGCCGCAGCAGCCGAGCATGGCGCTTGCGCTGCGCGAAGTGCTGATCGACGACGAGCGCGGGCATCAGCCCGAGCGCGCGGTGCAGCGGTTGCGGCGGCCCCGCGAACTGCTCGTCGAGATCACCCACCGGCATGTGTGCGCCGAGTGCCGACGCTCCGGCGCTGGTGCCGGCGACGGCGAGCTCCCCGGCACGATGGCGTTCGCGGATGAGCGCATGCAGCGGCGTGTCGACGATCACGTCGACCAGCCGCTCCTGATCGCCGCCGGTCATGAAGAGCAGATCGGCCGCTCGCGCGGCATCGAGCGTATCGGTGGCGCCGGCCGCGTCACGGTCACGTGGATCGAGCCAGCGCGGCTCGGCACCGAGTGCTCGGAAGGCGGGTTCGTACTGGGACCAGAGCAGGTCGGGCTCGCCGCTGGCGGTGCTGAGGACGACGACCTGCAGCGGCGCTGCCATCGGACTGGCCGATCGCCCCTCATCACACGCCGCGATCAGTTCGCGCAGCACCGTCCCCGGCGTCAGCCGGTCCTCGTTGCCGCCGATGAGGGCGAGCAGGGCAGGGGCGTGGAGCGTGGGACGGGTCGACATGACTCTCAATGGGGCTCGGTGGGATACAGGGAATGCTCGCGGTCCCACCACACGAAGTGGAAGTGCGCGTCGACGATGAATCCCCACGCGCGACGCTTCTGGCCGCTGAGACGGAACCGGAAGACCGAGTCGAATTGATCCAGGTCCAGGCTCACCCAGCGTTGCTGGGCTTCTTCAATCAGGTCACCCACTTCGTGCAGGTGATGCATCTTGTGGCCGGAGCCTGAAGCGAGCTTGTCGATCTCGCCCCACGTGAGTCCTGCGAGGTCGCGCATCGGAGGGTGGATGGTCTCGTCCCACTCTTCCTCCGACCAGGCGCGGGGTTCACCCCAGGACCAGTGATCGTCCTTGTCCGCGCGCGTGGTGCACCACGTCATCCGGGCATGGAAGCGACTGCCGTCCTCGCGCGTCTTCGGCGCGCGCGCAGCGACCGTCGCAGCGCGGGCGAGATGAGGCGCCAAGCGGGGCTCGGCATTGGGCGCGGGCGCCATGGCATGACGGGGGGCGTCTGCCGTCGGCACCCGGGCGAGCATCGCCGGTTTGCCTGCTTCGAACCTGGCTTGGGCGGCGGCCTTCCTGCGGGCGCGGTCCTCGCTTTTCTTGCCCATCGAGCCGTCAACCCATCAAAGGGACGAGTAGTACTCGTGCATCGCGCCCTGGCTGATCACCGTGGTGGACGCTTCGCCTATCGGCGTGTCGCCGCGGGCGTTCTTCCAGGGATCTTCCTGGTGCGTCAGATTGCTGAGCCACTGCGCGGTCTTGTCGCCGTAGAAGGCGAGGACCCGATCGATGTTGCCGCGCTCCGCCGGTGACAGCCGTGCGCTGTCGGCAGTCTGGAACAGGGTGGCATCGACCTTGAACATGCCGCGGTGCTTCTGATAGAGGCTCGGCAGCACGGGGCCGTTGGCCCAGGCCTGGAACTCCTCGTCGAGCAACGGCGCCTCTTCCCACACCAGGTTCCAGGCCTGCGCGTAGAACATCAGCTTCTGCAGCTTCATGGCCGAGACCTCACCCGTTTGCTCGGTGATGTACTTGGCAACGTCGAATGTGGAGGCCATCGATGAGCTCCTCAACTGCGGGCTGGAAGGCGGGACGCGTTCGAAAAGTGAGTGGCGGAAGCGGTGAGATTCGAACTCACGGACGGTTGCCCGTCGCTGGTTTTCAAGACCAGTGCCTTAAACCACTCGGCCACGCTTCCTTCAGTGCGGCCGACAGACACATCGAGCCACGTCTCCTGTCACAGGAGAAGTCGACATTCTAAGCGTGCCCGGAGAGGCCGCCGGCGAGTGCCGCTCAATCCGCTCCCGGCTTCTTCGCCTGCACGCAGTCGACCTGGATGATCTCCAGCGCCTGACCCTCCGCCACGCGAGCGGCCGACAGCTGGCCGCCCCAGACGCAGCCGGTGTCCAGTGCCAGCAGGTCCGGCCGCTGCACCAGGCCCAGCGTCGACCAGTGCCCGAAGGCGATCGGATGACCGGCCGTGCGCCGTTCCGGCACCTCGAACCAGGGCATGAAGCCTTCCGGCGCCGTCCCCAGACCTTCCTTGGTCTTGAAGTCCAGCCGCCCCTTCGCGTTGCAGAAGCGGATCCGCGTCAGCACGTTGATGATGAAGCGCAGTCGCGGCACGCCCGTCAGCTCGTCCTTCCAGCGATCCGGCTCGTTGCCGTACATCTGCGGCAGGAACTCCGCCAGTTCCGGCCCGCGCAACAGCGCGTGCACCTCGTCCGCCAGTGCCAGCGTCTGGTCCGCGTCCCACTGCGGCACCACGCCCGCGTGCACCATCAGCCAGCCCTGCGACCGCATCGCCAGGCGTTGCCGGCGCATCCACTCGAGCAGCGCCTCGCGGTCCGGCGCCTGCAGGATCGCGTCCAGCGTGTCCCCTTGTGCGGGGCCCGCACGCCGGCCGCGGTCGCGAGCAGGTGCAGGTCGTGGTTGCCCAGCAGGCACTGCGCCGCGTCGCCCAGCGACTGCAGGCGCCGCAGCGTCGTCAGGGAATCGGGGCCGCGGTTGACGAGGTCCCCCAGGAGGTAGAGCCGGTCGCGGGACGGGGAGAAATCGATCTTGTCCAGGAGTCGCGCCAGCGCGTCGCAGCAGCCTTGGAGATCGCCGATGAGGTAATGCATAGCGGGATTCTGCGGTGCCGATGTCACACAGGCTCTGCTAACCTTGCCGACCTTGTGTTTTGGGCGCGACTCGGGGTTAGTACCCGGTCCGCGCTGTCAATGGATACCGCCCTAGTTCTCTTCCTGATCCTGCTCAACGGTTTGTTCGCCATGTCGGAGATGGCCCTCACGGCGTCCCGCAAGGCACGCTTGCAAGTGATGGTGGAAAGCGGGGAGGGCGGGGCGCAGGCCGCCATGGACCTGCACGAGAACCCCACGAAGTTCCTGTCCACGGTCCAGATCGGCATCACCTCCATCGGCGTGCTCAACGGCATCGTCGGCGAGGCCGCCTTCTCCGGTCCGCTGGCCGACGTGCTGCGCGCCAGCACGCCGCTGAGCGCCCGCGCCGCCGACATCACCGCCACCGGCCTGGTCGTGCTGGTGCTGACCTTCGTCACCATCATCTTCGGCGAGCTGGTCCCCAAGCGTCTGGGCCAGATGTACCCGGAAAACGTCGCGCGCCTGGTCGCGCCGCCGATGGAGATCATGTCGCTGGTGACGCGGCCCTTCGTCAAGCTGCTGAGCTTCTGCACCGAGTTCACGCTGAAGCTGCTCGGCATGGGCGGACGCGCCAACCGCGCGGTGACGGAAGAGGAGATCGCCGCCAGCCTCGAGGAAGGCCTGGATGCCGGCGTGATCGAGGAGCACGAGCACCAGATGGTGCGCAACGTGTTCCGCCTGGACGAGCGCCAGATCGGCTCGATGATGATCCCGCGCGCCGAGATCGCGTGGCTCGACATCAGCGACCGCCCGGACCAGATGCTGCAGATCCTGCGCGCGCACGGCTACAGCCGCTACCCGGTCTGCCGCGGCGGGCTGCATGACGTGGTCGGCACGGTCAGCGCGCAGAACCTGCTGGCGCGCTCGCTGGCCGGTGAGTCGCTGGATCTGTCGACCGGCCTGGAACCGCCGGTCTTCGTGCCCGAGACGCTGTCCGGCATGGAACTGCTCGCGCACATGCGCGGCGCGGAAACGCCGCTCGTGTTCGTCGTCGACGAATACGGCGAAGTGCAGGGCGTCGTCGCGATGCGCGACGTCCTGGAGGCCATCGCGGGCGAGTTCAACTCGTCCGATGGAGAAGACGCCTGGGCGGTCCAGCGCGAGGACGGGAGCTGGCTGATGGACGGCCTGATCCCGGTCACCGAGCTGAAGGACCGCCTGGATCTGAAGGAACTGCCCGAGGAGGACCGTGGGCGCTACAACACCCTGGCCGGCATGGTGATGCTGCTGCTGGGGCGCTTGCCGCGCACGGCCGACGTGGCGGAGTGGGACGCGTGGAGATTCGAGGTGGTCGACCTCGACGGCAAGCGTGTGGACAAGGTGCTGGTCTCGCGACTGGCGGACGATGGAGTGAATCAATGAGCAACCCCCCGATGTATGAGAACCTGGTCCCCGTGGACCGGGTGCAGCACAAGAACACGCGCATGAAGGTCGGCGCGCCGGTGCTGGACCGCGTGACGCAGCTGAACTCGCTGTTCGTCGCCGTGGCCGAATTCGCCGACGCCAGCCTCGAATACCCGGTGGTGTTCGTGCGCGTCGGCCAGGCGACCGACGGCCAGCGTCCGGCGGTCGCCCCGCTGGCGGTGTTCGGCCTGCGCCAGGGCAGCAACCTGTTCGTGAAGGACGGCCAGTGGACCGGCCGCTACGTGCCGGCCTACATCCGCCGCTGGCCGTTCGCGATGGCCCGCATCGAGGAGAGCACCTCCGACATGGCGCTGTGCCTGGACCTGGGCTCCGGCGCGTTCTCCGAGACCGACGGCGAGCCGCTGTTCAAGGCGGACGGCGAGGCCACCGAGCTGCTGCTCAACGCCAAGCAGTTCTGCGAGGACTTCGAGCGCGAAGCCGAGCGCACCCGCCAGGCCTGCGAACTGCTGCAGGACCTGGACCTGCTGCAGGACATGCGCTTCGAGGCGCAGCTGCCCAGCGGCGAGAAGCTGGACGTGGACGGCTTCCTGACCATCAATGAGAAGGCCCTGGCCGAGCTGCCCGACGCGAAGATCGTCGAGCTGCACCGCAACGGCCTGCTGGAGGTCATCACGATGCATCGCCTGTCGCTGCGTCTGATGAGCCGCCTGGCGCAGATGTACGTGCCGGCGAACTGAGCGGCGCGACCCTCGCCCGAGGGGCCCCTCGACGACCCCGTCGAAGGGGCCGGTCGGGCGATCACCGGCTGAGACAAACCCCAAGCGGGTTTGCTTGAGTACGGCGTACACGGGAGCCTCGATAGCATCGGAAGTCCTTAAAGGACGTTGGATGCTGTTCGAGGCTTTTTTGTCGTCCACCGCGATGGAATCGGTGTTCTCGCCGACCGCGGTGGTCCAGGCGATGATGGATGTGGAGGCCGCGCTCGCCCGCGCGGCGGCCCGCGTGGGCCTGATCCCGGCGCCGGCGGCGCAGGCGATCGCGAGCCTGTGCCGCGCCGAGCTCTACGACGTGCCGGCCTTGATCGCCGCCGCGCCGCACAGCGGCAACCTGGCGCTGCCGGTCGTGCAGCGCCTGCGCGAGACGGTCGCGCTGTTCGACCCTGCCGCCGCGGTCTACGTGCATCGCGGCGCCTCGGCACAGGACCTCATCGACACCGCGATGGTGCTGCGCACGCGCGAGGCGCTGCGCCTGCTCGACGACGACCTGCAGCAGCTCTGCGGGCAGTTGCTGGATCTGGCCGAGCGCCACGTCGCCGTGCCGATGCTGGGCCGCACGATGATGCAGCCCGCGCAGGTGATCAGCCTGCGCTTCAAGCTCATGAACTGGTTGATGCCGCTGCTGCGCAGCGCCGAGCGCCTGCGCGAGCAGGGCCAGGCGTCGCTGCTGCTGCAGCTGGGCGGCGCGGTCGGCACGCTGGACGCGATGGGCGACCGCGCGGACGACATGCAGGCCGCCGTCGCCGCGGAACTCTCGCTCCCCCGACCGGACATGTGCTGGCACACGCAGCGCGACCGCTGGCTGCGGCTGGGATTGGAGGTCGGCCTGCTCTGCGGCAACCTCGGCAAGCTGGCGCAGGATTTCGCGCTGATGGCCCAGGCCGAGGTCGACGAGCTCCACGAACCGCCCGGCGAGGGCTACGGCGCCTGCCTGTCGATGCCGCACAAGAAGAACCCGGTCGCGGCGCTGCAGGCGATGGCGGCGGTGCAGCGCGCGCCGCAGCGGGTGGCCGGGCTGATGAGCTGCATGACGCCGGAGCACGAACGCGGGCTGGGCCAGCACCAGGCCGAACTGGCCGAATGGAGCGGATTGATGGGTGGCGCGCATGCGGCGGTACAGGCCCTCAACCGCGCACTGGCTGAACCGGTCATCCGGACCGACCGGATGCGGGCGCATGTGCTCGAGCGTCAGGGGTTGGTGGCCAGCGAGCGCCTCGAGCACCTGCTGATGCCGCGGCTGGGCCGTCAGCGAACCGGCGCGATGATCCGCGACCTGATCCACCGGGTACGGCAGGGGGAAGGCTCGCTGGAGCAGCTGCTGCGTACGGCGGTCGATGTCGGTGATCTCCCGGCGATGGCAATTTCGGACAGCGAACTTTCGGCCATGTTCGACCTGAATGCCATCGCTGCCCAGGCCGACGGCCGTGTCGACGCCTTGATGGCCGAGGCGCGCCAGCGCCTCGACGCGCTCGCCGCGCGACCGTGTGCGTGAGCGGTTCGTGACCGGTTTCACGACTGGCGTCAGGACGCAACGCGATACGAACTTCCTGGTCGCTCAGCGGTCGAATCGCGTGCGAAGCGACAAATATCCCCAGATGCCGTACGGCTTTCCGCAAAAAGTGGAGCCTGGTGTCCCATGAATTCGTTATCTGAACGAAAAGCATCTGGTTACACATGCAACAAACGGGCGGCCGGGAAGCGCGCCAAACCCGGGCGGCGGATTCGATGAATACGCACGTGGACGAGACCCGACCCCGCTGTCCGCTGCCGTGCCCGCTATGTAACTGAATTCCCTCAAATGCGGGGTTTCAGCCTGGCAAGGGATTGACCCCCGTAAGAACCCGGGACAGACCCGTAAGACGAGGGTCGCATTTGTTAACTATCGTAGCGGCCTGCAGTAATTACTTTGAGTGGGCCATAGACTCGCCCTTGATAACCAAGCAGTCTGGAGTTGGGAATGAGCGACGAATCTCGCATGTCGAACATTGAATTGGAAGCGCCCGCAAGCCCCTTGCAGGCGCTGCAGTCCATTGGTTCGGGGATGTCGTTCGTCCGCTCCGACTCCGTGGAGCTCGTTTCCCGCGATACGGAGTTCGGCCGCATCGAGATCCGTGCGCTGATGGAAGGCACCGGTCATGCGCTGTTGGAGCGCCGGTACGCGTCACGGGGTTACAGGCTGAGCCGTTCCGCGGACGTGACCTTGGGTGCCTATTGGGAAGGTCGCCTGGTGGCGACGCTCGGGCTGCGCCGCGACGGCGGCAACCTCGCCGCGGATCAGAGCTTCCCGGGCGAGATGACCGGCATGCGTCAGCAGGGCTGGCAATTGTGCGAGTTCACGCGACTGGCCGCCGACCCGGAGGGCCCGTCCAAGCTGGTGCTGGCCAGCCTGTTCCATCTGGCCTACCTGCATGCCGCCCATCATTGGGGCGCAGAGTTCCTGGTGATCGAAGTCAATCCTCGCCACACCGCGTTCTACCGCCGGATGCTGGACTTCCAACCGCACGGCGAACAGCGCATGCATCGCAGCGTCGGCGCGCCGGCGGTGCTGATGAGCCTGTCGCTGAACTATGTCGAGGGCAAGGTCCGCAAGCACGGCGGCAGCCTGAACGACGACGAGAACCGCTCCCGCACCCTGTACCCGTATGCCTTCTCCCCGAAGGATGAGCCCACGCTGCTGAGCAAGCTCGCGGACGTTTACGGCTACGACGCCTGACCGGGCGTCGCGCCTGAACGCAGGCGCCTCCGATCCCCGAAGGGATCGCCTCCCGACGGTCTTTCCTCCTCAGGCTTCCAGCCAATGCAGGCTGAACCAGCGCTGCTCGTCCGTCCAGTGCGCTGACGGCTTGAAGCCGGCTTCCCGCGCGAGCGCCTGGAAGCTCTCCACGCTGTACTTGTAGGAGTTCTCCGTGTGCAGGCTTTCGCCTGGCACCAGCGTGTAGCGCCGGCCCTGCAGTTGCAGGTGCTGCTCGCCGCGCGGCAGCAGATGCATCTCGATGCGGTGCTGGCGCGGGTCGTAGAACGCGTAATGGTCGAAGCCGCTGGGGTCGCACTCCAGCTTCAGCTCCCGTTGCGCATGACGCAGCAGGTTCAGGTTGAAGCGAGCCGTCACGCCTTGCGCGTCGTTGTACGCCGCATGCAGCCGGGCCGGATCCTTGATCAGGTCCACGCCGATCAGCAGCGCCCCGCCGTCGAGTTCCTCGCGCAGCAGACGCAGGAATCCAAGCGCCTCGTCCGGGTTGAAGTTGCCGATGCTGGAGCCCGGGAAGAAGCCGACCCGCCGTCCGTCCGTCGGCGCATCGGGCAGCACATGCATGCGGGTGAAGTCCGCCACCACCGGGAGGATGCGCAGCGCGGGCTGCTCGCGTTGCAGCGCGTCGCAGGCGGCCAGCAGGTGCGGGCCGGAGATGTCCACGGGAACGAAGCTGTGCAGGTCCTCGGTGCGTTCCAGCAGCAGGCGCACCTTCACGAGCGCGCCGGCGCCGTACTCGATCAACTGCGCGCCCGGGCCCATGCGGGCGGCGAACTCGTCGGCGTGCCGTTTCAGCAGCGCCAGCTCCGTGCGCGTCGGGTAGTACTCGGGCAGTACGCAGATCTGTTCGAAGAGGGCCGAGCCCTGGGCGTCGTAGAAGTACTTGGGCGAGATCGCGTGCTCGGGGCCGGCGAGCGCCGCGTGAAGGTCCTCGGCGAAACTGCTCATGCGTGGGTCTCCGTGCGCGGGCGCGCATCGCGGGCCAGTCTCAGCCCGGTGAACTGCCAGCGGGCGGCCGGCGGGAAGAAGTTGCGGTAGGTCGGGCGTGTGTGACCGGGCGGCGTCGCGAGACTGCCGCCGCGCAGCACCAGCTGGCCGACCATGAACTTGCCGTTGTATTCGGAGGCTGCGCCGTCCAGCGGGCGGAACCCGGGATACGGGTGATAGGCCGAGCGGGTCCACTGCCAGGCTTGATCGTCGAGTTGTGCCATGCCGGGCAAGGCCGAGGCGGCTTCCCATTCCGGCTCGCTCGGCAGCCGCGCGCCGGCCCATTCCGCGAAGGCGGTGGCCTCGTAGAAGCTGAGTTGCATCACCGGGGCGGCCGGGTCCATCGGACGCAGCCCGTGCAGGCCGAACACCGACCAGCGCGAGCCGGCGCTGGCCGTGTCCCCGCCGCCGTCGCTGTCGTCGTTGTTCTCGCTGTTGTCGACCCAATACAGCGGCGCCTTCCAGCCCTGCTGCTGAACCATGGCCCAGCCGTCGGACAGCCACCAGCGCGGCTCGCGGTAGCCGCCGTCGTCGATGAAGCGCTGGAACTCGCCGCAGGTCACGAGGCGGCTCGCGATCTCGAAGGGCTCCAGCCAGACACGGTGGCGCGGGCCTTCGTTGTCGAAGGCAAAACCTGTCGCCGCGGCATCTGCCGCGCGCGCGTCATGGCCGATCTCGACGAGACCGCCGTCGTGGCGCAGCCATTCGCTCGAGCCGCCCGCGATCGGGGCCGGCGGCGCATCGATCAGCGCCGGCCGCCACGGATGACAGGACAGCAGATGCAGCACATCCGTCAGCAGCAGCTCCTGATGCTGCTGCTCGTGATTCAGGCCGAGTTCCAGCGTCGGGGCGATCTCGTGCCACACCGCGTCGGTGCAGCGCGCGATCAGCTGCTGGATGTGCGTGTCGACATGGCGGCGGTAGGCACGCACCTCGCCCAGCGAGGGGCGCGTCAGCAGGCCGCGCTGCGGGCGCGGATGGCGTGGGCCGAGGCCCTCGTAATACGAGTTGAAGAGGAAGTGGAAGGACTCGTCCAGCGGCCGGTAGTCCGGCAGGTGCGGGCGCAACAGCAGCGCCTCGAAGAACCAGCTCGTGTGGGCCTGGTGCCACTTGGCCGGACTCGCGTCCGGCATCGACTGCGCGGCCTGGTCCTCGGCGGACAGCGGCTCGGCCAGCGTCAGCGTGTGGCGCCGGACCGCTTCGAAACGGCGCGCGAGATCGCGCCGCGGCAGCGGCAGATCGTGATCCGACATGCAAGCAACTCCTGCGGCCCCGGGGGAGGAAGGGCCGGACGACAACGGTAGCCGATTTGCCGTGTCCACGCCCGGCGCGGGCCGCTCGGCGGACGCAGGCGGGACGGCTCAACTGCCACCCGATGTCAGGTAGGGCAAGTCGGGTACCCGCCGCCCGCCGCGGGAAGCCTCGAGCCGCGACGGCGGCGATTCATCGGGGCGTCACGCCGCGCGGGCAGGCTCACGGCGACCCGGCTCAACGCCACTGCCCATGCCCATGATGCCGCCCTCGACGTCCCCGTCTCTGTCGCCGCCGACGCTGCCTTCGACCGCCGCACCCGCCCTGTCGTCGGCGACCGGGCCCGTCGTCCCGCCGCCCGTGCTTCCGGCGGTGACCGCGGCGATGCCGTTGTACGGCGGGATCGACGGGGACGGGTTGCCCTTGTCCTGGCTGCAGGACCATGTGCTGTCGGAGCGTCTGCTGGAGGCGCTGTGGAGTGCGCGCCAGCCCGCGACCCCGGCGCAATTCTTCGTGTGGAGCCAGAGCCGCCTGCAGCCCTTGCTGCCGCACCGGCTGATGGTCTGCGTCGGCGACCAGCCGCCCTCGCCGCGGCTGGCGGCGCAGCTCTTCCACCTGAAGCCCATCGGCGACGGCCTGCACACGCAGCTCGAATCGGCCGACCACGGCCTGTGGCTGCACCTGATCCGGCGCTGGGGAGACGGTCGGCGGCCGCTGCACATCGACCTGACGCGGGAGTCCGAGCTGGCGTTGTTCCAGCCGCTGCTGGAGGCGGGCCTGCGCGAGCTGGCGCTGCACGGCGTCGCTGCCGACGGCGAGCGGCCGCAGAGCCTGTTCCTGTTCGCGGGGGAGGGCTGGCAGGACGATCACCTGCGCCGCCTGGAGCTCCTGACGCCGGCGCTGCACGCGGCCTGGCGGCGCGCGCGGCTGCAACCGCGGGGTCAGGCCTTGCCGCGACGCGCGGGCTCGCTGGTGACGCCGCGCGAGCAGCAGATCGTCGAGGGACTGCGCGCGGGCCTGAGCAACGAGGGGATCGCGATCCAGCTGGGCATCAGCATGTTCACGGTCAAGAACCACGTGCGCAAGATCCTGCGCAAGCTGGGTGCGAACAACCGCGCGCAGGCGGTGGCGATTGCGATGTCGCGCCGGGAACTCAGCGAGCCGGAGTCGCCCGCGGCGTGAAGAGGCGCAGCGCCAGCGCGTGCACGGCGACGCCGATGACGGCGCCGATCATGTCGGCAAGCACGTCCTGTGCGTCCGCGTCGCGACCGGGGATCTGCGACTGGACCAGTTCGATCGCCACGCCGTAGGCCAGCAGCATCGCCAGCACGATCCAGCGGCGGCGCGGGCCGGCGGCCAGGCACTGCATGCCGATGAAGGCCAGTGTGCCGAAGGCGGTGAAGTGGTTCGCCTTGTCCCAGCCGAGGTCGGCCGCGGGCGGCGGATGGGGCGAGAACGCCAGCCAGCTCGCACCGGCCACCACCGCCAGGAAGAGGAAGCGCCAGGCGTTGCGCCAGCGCGGGTCATGCAGGGCTTCAGACATGCGGGTCAGTGTGCCACGCACGTGTGAAGCGAAAGTGAGGAGGCGCCCACACGCCCACACGCGCCGCCGCCTCCTCCGTCGCCGGTCACTCCAGGTGCTCGTGATGATGGCTGGCGCCGCGCTTCCAGTAGGCCGAGGCGCGGACCGCATGGCGGTCGTGGCCCTTCTCGTCGACGAGGATGCGGCGCACGGCGGCCATCGCCGCGGCCTCGCCGGCGCACCAGGCGTAGCCCTCGCCGGACGGCAGGATCAGCGCGCGCGTGGCGGCCAGCAACGCGTCGTCGCCGTCGACCCAGTGCAGGTCGAGGCCGGCCGGCGTGCCGAAGTCGCGGCGGTCGCTCTCCGGCACGTTGAGCAGCGCGATGACGCGCGTGCCGGCGGGCAGTTCCTCGAGGCGGCGCGCGACGGCGGGCAGGGCGGTCTCGTCGCCAACCAGCAGGTGCCAGGCGAAGTCCGTCGGGATGATGAAGGAGCCGCGCGGCCCGCCGACGGTCAGCGTGTCGCCCGGTTGAGCCTGTGCGGCCCAGGCCGCGGCGGGGCCGTCGCCGTGCTGCGCGAATTCGATGACGAGCTCGCGGGTCGCGTTGTCGAAGCGGCGCGGCGTGTAGTCGCGCATGACCGGGGCGCCGTCGGCATCGGGTTCGAAGATCAGCTTCACGTGGTCGTCGAAGGAGGCGCTGATGAAGTCGACGAGCGAGTCGCCGGTCAGCGTCACGCGGCGGAAGTTCGGTGTGACGTCGTCGACGCCGGTCACGGTCAGTTCGCGGCGCTTGAGCTCGTGGCGCACGCGCTGGACGCGGCTCGCGGCTGGCTCGGCGGGTGCGGCGGAGGGGCTGGGGAGGTTCGGGGTGTTCAGGGTGTCGGGCTTCATTGCGGTGCGCTTCGATATCGTTGACAATGTCATCCATCTTGCGACGGAACGATTGACAATGTCAACTAACACCACTGGCCGAAGGGGCAAGGACGACGACGTCCTGGAGCTGGTGCATTCGGTGATGCATCGCTACCGCGCGTTGCAGTACCGTTTCCTGCGCGACGGTCCGCAGGACATCACGCACATGGAAGGCAAGGTGCTGTTCTTCTTCGAGCGGCATCCGCAGGCCACGCAGAGCGATCTCGCATCGCACAGCGGCCGGGACAAGGCGCAGCTGGCGCGGCTGATCAAGACGCTGCGCGACAAGGGCCTGCTGGAGGCGAAGACCGACGAGGTCGATCGTCGCCAGGTGCGGTTGAGCGTCAGCGAGGCGGGCCTGACGGTGCAGCGCGAACTGAAGCGGCAGGCGAAGCAGGTGTCGGTGCAGGCGCTGGCCGGGTTGAGCACGGAGGAGCAGGTGCAGCTCGCCGCGCTGCTGAAGCGCGTGCAGGCGAATCTGGGCGAGGAGTGAATCGACCGCGGCGTTGTCTGTGTGCGACGAGGGCGCGGAAATTGTCGGCGTCGAAAATCTGCGCTATAGTCGCAGACTCTGTTGTTCGCGACAGCGCCGATGTAGCTCAGTTGGTAGAGCAGCGCATTCGTAATGCGAAGGTCGGGAGTTCGACTCTCTTCATCGGCACCAATCCAGAAAAGCCGCTTGGGTTCTCCCAGGCGGCTTTTTCTTTGGCCTTCTTCTTCTGGCCCTTTTCCTTCGGCCTGTTTCTTTTCGGGGACAGGTCTCCTCAGCCTTGTGGATGCCCGCCGGCCGGGTCACTTCCTAGCATCCGCCGTTGCGCATGTCGCGCGTCGCGATCAAGGGGGAGTGAGATGAAACGAGCATTGGGCGTCGCGCTGTTGAGCGCGGCCGCGGTCATGTCGGCGCACGGCGCCGCCGTGGTGAACGGCAACTTCGAAGGCGGAACGCTGAACGGGTGGTACGCCACCGGAGCCAACGTCAACGGCTCCTCGACCGCCATCGTCAACGCCGGCAACGGCTATCCGGCACTGGCTGGCAACAACTCGGCGCTCATCGTCGCGATGTCGACGTGGCCGTTGAACCAGAACGTGACCTGCGCGTCCGACATCTGGAACGTCGCCTGTCCACTGCCGGTGCCGTTCAGCCCGTCCGGCGCGGGCGCCCCGAGCTTCTTCTCGCAGAACGTCGCGGGGCGTTACCTGCGCGGCGGCTTCATCGCGCAGGACGTGACGGTCGCGGCCGGCGACACGCTGGAGTGGGTCTCGCAACGGTTGGGTGAAGTGGCCTCCGGCAACGTGGGCTTCCCCGGCAACGTCGACAACGCCTTCTTCGTGGCCTACAACGGCAGCACGGAAGCCGTGGTCGACCTGCGCGGCAACGTCTCGTCCTACACGTTCGGGCAGGGCGGGTTGTGGTCGATCTTCTTCGGCGTCCAGCAGACGGAGGATCCCTATGTCTGGAGCGCGCTGAAGGTCGACTCGATCGCGTTCCGCGCGGCCGAGGTGCCGGAGCCGAACTCGTTGGCGCTGGCCTTTGCCGCCGGGGGCTGCTGTTCTGGCAGCGCCGCCGGCAGCGTTCGTCGCGTTGAGCGCCGAACGCCCGACCATCCCCTGACGATTGGCGGGCGCGTCGCGCCACGGGCGCGCGCGGTCGGTGGCAACATGGCACGCCATGAGCCCACACGACCAAGACCCCGATGATCGGCCCGGCCACGCGCCGGTGACGCTCACGCTCGCCGCCCTCGAGACCGAGCCGCTGCCCGGCACGCTCAAGGGCCTGCCCGCGATCGCCGAGGGCGTGCCGCTGGGCGGGCTCGGCGCGTTGGGGTTGTCGCTGCTGGCGGGCGACCTGCCGCTCCCCGCGGCGATCCTCAAGGACTCGGCGCTGACCCACAACGCGCGCTGGATGCGCGAGTTCACGGCGCGCGCCGGCGTGAGCCTCGCGCCGCACGGGAAGACGACGATGTCGCCGCAGCTGTTCCAGCGCCAGTTCGACGAAGGCGCCTGGGGCATGACGGCGGCGACGGCGGCGCATGTGCGCACCTACCGGCGCTTCGGCGTGCCGCGCGTGCTGCTCGCGAATCAGCTGATCGGCAAGGCGGATCTGGAGCTCGTGTTCCGCGAGTTGGAAGCCTCCCCGGACTTTGACTTCTATCTGCTGGTCGACTCCGCCGCAGGCCTGGATCTGCTGCGCCGTGCCGCCGAGGAGCGCGGATTGAAGCGACCGCTTCAAGTGCTGCTGGAAGTCGGTACGCCGGGCGGGCGCACCGGCGTCCGGACGACGGAGGAGGGGGCCACGCTGGGTCGCCTCATCCGCGATGCCGCGCCGACGATCGTGCTGCGCGGCGTGGAGGCGTTCGAGGGCGTCTACAGCGGCGACGACACGGCGCGCGTGGAACTCGGCGCGCTGACGATGATCGAGACGGTGGCGGAGCTGACGCGACTGGGCTGCGCCGAAGGCTGGTTCGCCGCGGACGAGGTGCTGCTGACGGCGGGCGGCTCGGCGTTCTTCGACATGGCGGCGAAGACGCTGGCGTCGGTCGAGGCCGCGGGCACCGGACACGCGCTGCGCGTGGTGCTGCGCAGCGGCTGCTACCTCAGCCACGACAGCCTGCAGTACGAGCGCATGCAGGACCGCATGCGACAGCGCGCCGGCGCGCTGTGGGGCGAAGGCCCCGGACTGCGCAACGCGATCGAGGTCTGGGCCTATGTGCAGTCGGTGCCTGAACCCGGCCGCGCGATCTGCACGGCCGGCCGCCGCGATCTCAGCTACGACGCCTGCCTGCCGCAACCGCTGTGGTGGTACCGGCCGAGCCTGCATGACGCACCGCGGGCGACGCCGGCCCACTGGGCCGTCACGAAGCTCAACGACCAGCACGCCTATGTCGATGCCGGCGGGGCGAGCGGCACCGGTTCCGACGGCGGCGCGCTGCTGCTGCAGGTCGGCGACCTGATCGCCTTCGGCGTCGGCCACCCCTGCACGACCTTCGACAAGTGGCCACTGCTCTACACGGTGGACGACACCTATCGCGTCATCGGCGGTGTGCGGACGTTCTTCTGAACTCCTTTCGATGTGCGCCTGAAGTGGCTCTGAATCGATGACTGCGCTCGTGATGCTGCCCGGCATGGACGGGACCGGCGATCTGTTCGAGCCGTTCCTGAGCGCGCTGCCGTCGACCTTGCGACCGGTGGTCGTGCGCTATCCGGCGGACCGCTGGCTCGACGACGACGAGGTCCTCGCGCAGGCGCGCCGCGCGCTGCCTGACGACGAGCCGTTCATCCTGCTCGGAGAGTCGTTCTCGGGACCGATCGCGTTGAAGCTGGCGGCCGAACATCCGCTCGGCCTTCGCGGCGTCGTGCTGGCCGCGTCGTTCGCGCGATATCCGAATCGCGCACTGGCGTTGCTCAAGCCGATGGCAACCTGGGTGCCGATGCACCTGCTCCCGAAGGGTGCGATGAGCGTGCCGCTGCTGGGCGGCTTCGCGACCGCCACGCGGCAGGAGGCGCTGCATCGCGCGGTGGGTCGCGTGGCGCCCGCCGTGATGGCGCGTCGAGCGCGGCAGGTGCTGTCCTTCGACGCGACCGCGGAGGCGTCACGCGTCGCCGTGACCATCCTCTGCCTGCGGGCGTCGCGGGACCGCATTGTCGCTGCGGGAGCGGCCACTGAGATCGCCGCCCGGAACCCGCGATGCACCATCGTTGATATCGACGCGCCGCATATGCTGTTGCAATGCGCGCCCGCCGCTGCGGCCCAAGCCATCGGCGACGTCTTTGAAGAACAAGAGAAGGGGAGCCCCCATGCATGACATCATCTGCCCACACTGCGGCAAGGCTTTCAAGATCGACGAGGCGGGTTACGCCGACATCCTCAAGCAGGTGCGCGACACCGACTTCGAGAAGCAGTTGCACGAGCGGCTGGCGCTGGCCGAGCAGGACAAGCGCAATGCCGTCGAACTTGCGCAGGCGAAGACCGCCGGCGAGCTGCAGAAGGCCGCTGCCCTCAAGGACGGCGAGATCCAGGAACTGAAGGCCCGGCTCGATGCCGGCGAGGTGCAGCGCAAGCTCGCGGTGAGCGAGGCGCTCGCCGCGTTGGAGAAGCAGGCGCAGCAGTCCGCCGCGGCCAAGGACGCGGAGATCCAGAGCCTGAAGGCCAAGCTCGACGCGGCCGGCGTGACGCAGCAACTGGCGATGTCGCAGGCCGTCGGCGCGGTGGAGAAGGAACGCGACCAGCTGCGCAGCGGGCTCGAGCGCGCCGAACTCGAGAAGCAGCTCGCCGAGAAGTCGCTCAAGGACAAGTACGAGACGCAGATCAAGGACCGCGACGACGCCATCGAGCGCCTGCGCGACATGAAGGCGCGGCTGTCGACCAAGATGGTCGGCGAGACCCTCGAACTGCATTGCGAAACCGAGTTCAACCGCATCCGCGCCACCGCGTTCCCGCGCGCCTACTTCGAGAAGGACAACGACGCGCGCTCGGGCAGCAAGGGCGACTACATCTTCCGCGACGCCGATGAGTCCGGCACCGAGATCGTCTCGATCATGTTCGAGATGAAGAACGAGAACGACCGCACCGCGACGAAGAACCGCAACGAGGACTTCCTCAAGGAGCTCGACAAGGATCGCGTCGAGAAGGGTTGCGAGTACGCGGTGCTGGTCTCGCTGCTGGAGCCCGAAAGCGAGCTCTACAACACCGGCATCGTCGACGTGTTCCACCGCTATCCGAAGATGTATGTGGTGCGGCCGCAGTTCTTCCTGCCCATCATCACGCTGCTGCGCAACGCGGCGATGAATTCGCTCAAGTACAAGTCGGAGCTCGCGCTGGTCAAGGCGCAGAACATCGACATCACCCACTTCGAAACCCAGCTCGAGAGCTTCAAGTCGGCGTTCGGCAAGAACTACGAGCTGGCGTCGCGGCGCTTCCAGACCGCGATCGACGAGATCGACAAGTCCATCGACCACCTGCAGAAGACCAAGGAAGCGCTGCTCGGCACCGATCGCAACCTGCGCCTGGCCAACGACAAGGCCCAGGACGTGACGATCAAGAAGCTGACCAAGGGCAATCCCACGATGGCCGGCAAGTTCGCCGAGCTCAAGGGCAACGACCACGCCGCAGCCAACAAGCCCGCGGCGGACGAGCCTGCCGCCGACAACCGCGGCAACGACGACGACGGCCAGTTGTTCTGAGGCTGCCGGAACGCACGAAGGCCGCTCATCGAGCGGCCTTCGTTGATGGATGCGCCGGATCCGGCGCGTGCCGGATCGCGGCGTCAGGTCACCTCCGAGAGGTCACTTGGCCTTGTCGGCCTCCAGGTGGTACTGCGTGACCCGCTCGACCTCGTTCTTCGAGCCCAGCACGACCGAGACGCGCTCGTGCAGCTTGCCCGGCTGCAGGTCCATGATGCGCTGGCGGCCGTTGGTGGCCGCGCCGCCGGCCTGCTCGACCAGGAAGGCCATCGGGTTGGCCTCGTACATCAGGCGCAGCTTGCCGGCCTTGTTCGGCTCACGCTTGTCCCACGGGTACAGGAACACGCCGCCGCGCGTCAGGATGCGGTGCACGTCCGCGACCATGGACGCGATCCAGCGCATGTTGAAGTCCTTGCCGCGCGGACCGGTCGTGCCGGCCAGGCACTCGTCGATGTAGCGCTTCACCGGCTCGTCCCAGTGCCGCATGTTGGACATGTTGATCGCGAACTCCTTGGTGTCCGCGGGGATCTTCACGTCGTCGGCGGTCAGCACCCACGAACCCTGCTCGCGGTCCAGCGTGAACATCGCGACGCCGTCGCCCACCGTCAGCACCAGCGTCGTCTGCGGTCCGTAGACGCAGTAGCCCGCCGCCGCCTGCGCGGTGCCGGGCTGGTGGAAGTCCTCCTCGCTGACGCCCTTGCTGCCCTCGACCTTCTTCAGCACCGAGAAGATGGTCCCGATCGACACGTTCACGTCGATGTTGCTCGAGCCGTCCAGCGGATCGAACATCAGCAGGTACTCGCCCTGCGGGAAACGGTTGGGCACCAGGTGGATGCTTTCCATTTCCTCCGAGGCCATCGCCGCCAGGTGGCCGCCCCACTCGTTGGCCTCGATCAGCACCTCGTTGGCGATGATGTCCAGCTTCTTCTGGACCTCGCCCTGCACGTTCTCGGACCCGGCCGTGCCCAGCACGTCGCCCAGCGCGCCCTTGTTGACGCTGATGGCGATGCGCTTGCAGGCCCGCGCGACCACCTCGATCAGCAGCCGCAACTGCTGGGGGATGTGGCCGTGCAGACGTTGCTGCTCGACGAGGTATTGGGTCAGGCTGACGCGTTGACTCATGAAACGACTCCGATGGTTGCAAATCTCGTGCGCCGCGGAACGGCCCGGCGCACGGACCGCTCCGGGCGCGGAATCAGGGCTGTGCCGCCGGCTCGCCGGTCGCCGCTCCGGACGTCGACTCCGGCACCGCGGCTTGCGTGTCGGACGCCAACGCGCGCTGGATGATCTCGCGCACGTCGTTGGACAGGTCCGGCTTGGCGGCGACGCGGGCGATGGCCTCGCGGGCGGCGCTGCGGTACGGCTGGGCCAGTGCGGTCCAGCGGTCCATCACGCGCGCCAGACGACCAGCGACCTGCGGGTTGATCGCGTCCAGCGCCAGCACCTGCTCCGCCCAGAAGACGTAGCCCGCCGCGTCGGCGCGGTGGAAGGCGGCCGGATTGAACATCGCCAGCGAGAAGATCAGGCTGCGCGCGCGGTTCGGGTTCTTCAGCGTGAAGTCGACGTGCTTCATCAGCTGCTTGACCTTCGCGAAGGTCTTGCCGTCGCGCTCGGCCGCGCGGCCCTGCAGCGCGAACCACTTGTCGATGACCAGCGCCTCGCCCTTGAACTGGACGTGGAAGCGCGCCAGCGCGCTGTCGGCCAGTTCCGCGTGCGCGTTCACGAGCGCGGACAGCGCGCCCATGCGGTCGGTCATGTTGGTGGCGTCCTTGAAGCGCTGGTACGCGCGGCCCGGCCACACGCCGTCGCCGCCGCGGGTCGCGTTCAACACCAGCATCGCCAGCGACAGGTTCACCAGCGCGCGCTTGCCGCTCTGCACCGGATCCGGGTTGTAGCCGGTGGTCACCTGGTGCGCGTCGAAGGCCCAGGCCCAGTCGGCCTGCAGCGCCGAGGCCAGCTGCGTCTGCGCCGCTTCGACGGCGGCGTGGATGGCCTGCGGGTCGACGACGTCGAGCTGCTCGGCGATGTAGGCCTCGTCGGGCAGTTGCAGCGCCAGCGCCTTGAAGGCCGGATCCAATTCCGGATGACGCAGCACGGCGCGCATCGCGTCGACGTAGGCGGCGTCCAGCACCAGCGGCTGGCCGGAGCGCACCGCGCCGAGGATGCGGTTCAGGGCCAGGCGCTGGCTGGCTTCCCAGCGGTTGAAGGCGTCGCTGTCGTGCTTGAGCAGCACCAGCAGCTCGGCGTCGCCCAGGCCGTCGTCCAGCACCACCGGCGCGGAGAAGCCGCGCAGCAGCGAGGGCACCGGCTCGGATGGCACGTTGACGAAGACGAAGGACTGCTCGGCCTGGTCCAGCACCAGCACGCGCTCGGTGTCGGTGGCGCCGGCGGCGCCGTCTTCACCTTGCTGCATCAGCGGCAGCGACTGGCCGTCGCGCGACAGCAGGCCCAGCGAGACCGGGATGACCTGCGGCAGCTTGGCCGCCTGGCCTTGCGCGGCCGCGCTCGATTGCGTCAGCGTCAGCGTCCAGGTCTGCGCGGCGGCGTCGTACACGCCGCGGGCCTGCAGACGCGGCGTGCCGGCCTGCGCGTACCAGCGCTTGAACGCGTCCAGGCGCGTCGTCAGCGGCGAGCCCGTGTTCGCGTCCGCAATCGCCTGCGCGAAGTCGTCGCAGGTCACGGCCTGGCCGTCATGGCGCTCGAAGTAGAGCGCCATGCCCTTGGCGAAACCGTCGCGGCCGACCAGCGTCTGGTACATCCGGACGACTTCCGCGCCCTTCTCGTAGACGGTGGCGGTGTAGAAGTTGTTGATCTCGACGTACTCGTCGGGACGGACCGAATGGGCCATCGCGCCGGCGTCTTCGGGGAACTGGCGGGCGCGCAGCGCGCGCACGTCCTCGATGCGGCAGACCGCGCGCGCGCTCGGCGTGGCGGCCATGTCCTGGCTGAATTCCTGGTCGCGGAAGACGGTCAGGCCTTCCTTGAGCGACAGCTGGAACCAGTCGCGGCAGGTGACGCGGTTGCCGGTCCAGTTGTGGAAATACTCGTGCGCGACGATGGACTCGATGCGGGCGAAGTCCGCGTCGGTCGCGGTGGCGGGGAGGCCAGCAGCGCCGAGGTGTTGAAGATGTTCAACCCCTTGTTCTCCATCGCGCCCATGTTGAAGTCGGACACGCCGACGACCATGAAACGCTCCAGATCCAGCGGCAGGTTGAAGCGCGCCTCGTCCCACACGACGGAGGCGATCAGCGAGTTCATCGCATGCTCGGTCTTCTCCAGGTCGCCCTGGCGGACGTAGACCTGCAGCAGATGGTCCTTGCCGCCGCGGGTGCGGATGCGCTGCTCGCGTGCGACCAGGTCGCCGGCGACCATCGCGAAGAGGTAGCTGGGCTTGGGGAAGGGGTCGCGCCACTTCGCCAGGTGGCGGCCGTTGTCCAGCGTGGCCGACTCGACCAGGTTGCCGTTGGACAGCAGCACCGGGAATCTGGCCTTGTCGGCGCGCATCGTCACCGTGTAGACCGCCATCACGTCGGGGCGGTCCAGGAAGTAGGTGATGCGGCGGAAGCCTTCGGCCTCGCACTGCGTGAAGAAGCTGCCGCCGGAGGTGTAGAGGCCCGACAGCGTCGTGTTCTTGTCGGGGCAGCAGGTGTTGCGGATCTCGAGCGTGAAGTCCGCGTCGGGCACGTTGTCGATGATCAGCTCATGGCCTTCCTGGCGGAAGGACACGCTCTCGCCGTCGATCAGCACGCGCAGCAGGTTCAGCTCTTCGCCATGCAGGCGCAGGGGGCCGTGAGGCACCGCGGCATTGCGTTCCAGGCGCATCTTGCTGGCGACCAGCGTCTTCATCGGATCGAGGTCGAAGCACAGGTCGACGGTGCGGATCCAGAAGATCGGCGCGACGTAATCGGCGCGGCGGATCAGGGTGGCAGTGCCTTCACGCATGGCGGGCTTCCTTGTAGGAATGAAGAAGCCCCGGGCCGGGGATCGAGCGCCGGGGCATTTGTCTCGGAGTCTTCTTAGACGCCTTGTTTCAACGAGGCGGTGATGAATGCGTCGAGGTCGCCGTCCAGCACCTTCTGGGTGTTGGAGATCTCGACGTTGGTGCGCAGGTCCTTGATGCGGCTCTGGTCCAGCACGTACGAGCGGATCTGGTGGCCCCAGCCCACGTCGGTCTTGCTGTCCTCGAGCTTCTGCTGCTCGGCCATGCGCTTCTTCATCTCATGGTCGTACAGGCGCGAGCGCAGGCGCTTCCAGGCGACGTCGCGGTTGCTGTGCTGGCTGCGGCCGTCCTGGCACTGGACGACGATGCCGGTCGGGATGTGCGTCAGGCGCACCGCCGAGTCGGTCTTGTTGATGTGCTGACCGCCGGCGCCGGACGCGCGGTAGGTGTCGGTGCGGACGTCCGACGGGTTGATGTCGATCTCGATCGAATCGTCCACTTCCGGATACACGAACAGCGAGGCGAAGCTGGCGTGGCGGCCGCCCGAGGAGTCGAACGGGCTCTTGCGCACCAGGCGGTGCACGCCGGACTCGGAGCGCAGCAGGCCGAAGGCGTACTCGCCTTCCACCTTGATGGTGGCGCTCTTGATGCCGGCGATCTCGTCGTCGGTCTGCTCTTCGACGTCGGCCTTGAAGCCCTTGCGCTCGCAGTACTTCAGATACTGGCGCAGCAGCATGCCGGCCCAGTCGCAGGCCTCGGTACCGCCGGCGCCGGCCTGGATGTCGATGAAGCAGTTCAGCGGGTCGGCCGGGTTGTTGAACATCCGGCGGAACTCGAGCTCCTCGACCTTCTCCGCCAGCTTGACGGACTCGGCCTCGATGGTCTGGATGCCGGCGACGTCGTTGTCGTCCTTGGACATCTCGAACAGCTCGAGGTTGTCGGTGATGTTGGACGTCAGGTGGTTGATCGTCTCGACGACCTGTTCCAGCGTGCGCTTTTCCTTGCCGAGCTCCTGGGCCCGCTTGGGGTCGTTCCAGACGTTGGGGTTCTCCAGGGCGGCGTTGACTTCATTCAACCGCAGCGCTTTGCGGTCGTAGTCAAAGGTACCCCCTTAGCGCGTCGGTACGCGCTTGCAGATCGGTCAGCGTGTTGCCGATCGCATTGATGTGTTCGATTTCCATGATTCGCTCGAAGCGTTCGTAGGGTGGAGCCCCCGACAGGGGGACCCGAAGCCGGGTATTTTCTCATGCTGAGGCGAACGGGCTCCCTAAGATGCCGGGATGCGTCCGAAACCGCCTGTCCCCGATGCGGGTTACCGCTCCGGAACGCCCGGAGTTCCCTCCGTCGGCACCCCCTCCGGCATGTTCCGCGCCCGGCGCCGCTGGGTGCGCCGCGGGAACTGGCGCCTGACGCTGATGCTGCTCGTCGTGTGGGCGCTCGTGACCTTCGGCGTCGCGTATTTCGCGCGGGTGCTCAGCTTCGACTTCTTCGGCTGGCCGTTCAGCTTCTGGGTGGGATCCCAGGGGGCGCTGATCGTCTACGTGGCGATCGTGGTCATCTATGCGACCGTCATGAACCGCCGGGAAGCGGAGGCGGGGGTGCAAGACCCGGCACCGTATTTCGACGAGATGGAGTCGAAACGCCCGGAGAAGGAGCGCGCCGGGCCGATCACGGGGTTCTGAGGGGCCGCCTACCTGCCTCGGCCTGGGCGTTGGCCGCCGAGGTATGGGGCCCCCGCGGCAAGCGCGGAAACCCCACACCTCACCGTCCCCGACCACTGCCGTCCTTCCACGGATTTGCTACCGAGGACTCTCACGATGTCTCGTGCGGGGGCTCGGTTCGAGGCGGCGGAAGCCGGGGTGGGGTCGACGATTTGTGGAGCCTGCGAGACGTATGAGGAGACCCCACCCCGGCTTCTGCCGACGGCGGGGTCAAAGGCTCAGAACGGCGACGCGTCCTGCTTCGCGGCGGCAAGCTGCGCCTGCAGCTCCGCGACTTGCGCGCGCAGCTTGACGTTCTCGTCCTGCAGCGCGCCGACCTGAGCGCGCAGCAGGGCGACTGCCGGATCGGCTTCGAGCTCACCGTCCTCGTTCGTCGGCACGTCCAGCAGGGCGACCGCCACTTCGGAGACCGCGTCGCCCGCGGCCTTCTTGCCGACCTTGGACTCGCGCACGCGCTTGGCGGCCTGGCGCAGTTCCTTCTTGCCGCCGGCGGCGGCGGCGGCCTGCTCCTCGGCGGGCAGGTCGGAGATGACGGCAGCGGCGCTGATCGACACCTCGCCCGACCGCACGGCGGCGACGAGCTCGGGGGCGGCGGCCTTCTGGATCTTCTCGATCTGCGTGACGGTCGCGCTGCTGATGCGCGCGGCGCGCGCGATCGCTTCACGGCTCTTCAGCGGCGGGGCGTCGGGCACCGGCGTGGCACTCGCGTCGGCGGCCGGGGCTTCCGGGGCCGGATCGTTGAGCACAGCCAGCCGGCGCGCTTCCATGATCTCCTTCTTGCGCAGGGCGAGCACGCCGCGCTGGAAGTCGGAGACGCTGCGGCGACCCAGGTGCTGGTCGATCATCCACAAGTGGACGTCTTCCATCGACTTGAAGCGGGTGTTCTGGACCGTCTGGAAGGGGATGCCGTGCTTGGTGCAGATGCCGTGACGGTTGTGGCCGTCGACGAGGATGTCCCCCCAGAGCACCAGCGCGTCGCGGCAGCCCTCGGCGAGGATGCTGCGCTCGAGCGCGGCGTGTTCGTCCTCGGTCAGGGGATCGATGTAGGCCTTGAGTTCTTCGGTGACGATGATGTTCATGGGGACGGGCAGCGGACGGCGGGGAGGCGGAGCCGGCAGGGCGGGGCCCTGTCGGCGCGATGTTCGGAATGCTCTGGAATGTGCGGCTGTCGCGCAGGTCGCACGGGCGACGGACGACGCCGGAAAAGGGCGGCATTCTGCCTGCCTCGTGGCGCTACCCTGTCGCTCCCCGAGCAGCAGCGTCGGAAATCCCACGGAACCCACCCCCAGATGAGCGCCCCCCGATGAGCGAAGCGATCCAGGACCCCGTCGATCCGCTGTCCAGCGGCTGGGACCACCCGTCCCCCCACCGGCTGGCCGTGAGCCCCCAACCGGCGGACATCGATGGCCTGAACCACACCAACAACGCGGTCTACGTGAAGTGGTGCGAGCAGGTGGCGTGGTCGCACTCGGTGGCGCTGGGGCTGGACCTGGAGGACTACCGCCGGCTGGACCGCGCGATGGCGATCCGCCACGGCGGCTACGACTACCTGCTGCCGTCCTTCGAAGGCGAGGCGCTAGTGCTGGGCACCTGGCTGACGTCCGGCGACGGCAAGCTCGCGATGGAACGCCGCTTCCAACTGCGCCGGGCGAGCGACGGCCAGACGCTGATGCGCGGTCGCTGGGACCTGGTCTGCATCGAGATCAGCGGCGGCCGTCCGAAGCGGATGCCGCCGGAGTTCGTCGCGGCGTATCAGGCGGCGGTGGTGGCCGGTCCGTCATCGGACGGCGTCTGAGCCGCCGAC
Source organism: Roseateles chitinivorans (assembly GCF_050632145.1). Taxonomy (GTDB): domain Bacteria; phylum Pseudomonadota; class Gammaproteobacteria; order Burkholderiales; family Burkholderiaceae_C; genus Roseateles; species Roseateles chitinivorans_B. The sequence continues at coordinate 68,248 of NZ_CP192577.1, read as the reverse complement.
GATCGGCAGCAGCAGGGCGCTGGCCTTCGCGCCGCCCCGGTGGATCTGCTGCGTCGCCGGCCGGTAGTCCTGTGGCGCGGCGTTGAAGATGTTGCCGACGTAGGTCTGCGGGTTGCGGTCGTACACCGGGAAGAGGCTGGACTGCACCTGCACCATGATCCGGTGGCCGGGCAGGAACACGTGGTTGACGTTCGGCAGCGCGAAGCGGTAGTGCTCCGCCTGGCCCGGCGTCAGCGGCGCCGGCGTCGCGAAGCCGTGGACGTAGCGACCGCGGAAGATCTCGATGCCGATGGGCAGTTCATAACCGGCCATCGTCGGCTTGGCGCCCTGGTCCGCGCCTTCCGGCGCCTCGTCCGGATAGACGTCGATCAGCTTCACGACCCAGTCGCTGTCGGTGCCGGACGTCGCCGCGAAGAGGCTGACCTCCGGCGCGCCCATGATCTGGACGGACTGGCGCAGCGGGGCGGTGCGGTAGGACAGGACGTCGGGGCGATCCGAGACGAAGCGCTGGTCCTGCACGAGCCAGGTCCGCCATTGCGGGGTCGATGCCTTGAGGCGCACCGGACGTGCGACGAAGGGGATGGGGCGGGCGGGATCCGAGACGTAGTCGTCGTGACCCTCGCGCTCGGGCCGATCGAAGCTCGCGGTGAACTGCCCGTCGAGGAACAGCGGCGTCAGCCGGCCCACCGGCCACCGGTCCGAGGCCTGCCACCGATGGATGCCCGTCGCGTAGCTCAGCACGGGCGGCGTCCGCGGGCCGTCGACGCCCTTGAGATGCCGGTCGAGGAAGGGTTTCATCGTCTCCGTCCGGAACTGCAGCGCCGTGTCGCCGGCGAAGGTCAACGGCCCGAGGTCGTGGCCGTAGTGGTTGACGCCCGAATGGCGCCACGGGCCGATGACGAGCGACACCATGTCGTGGCGGACATCCTTCGGTGCGAGCGCGCGGTAGACCGCGGTGGCACCGTAGCTGTCCTCCTGGTCCCACTGCCCGACCACCAGCATCGTGGGCACGGTCAGCGGCCGCAGCGCCAGCCAGCGGTCCACGGCCTGCGACGACCAGAACGCCGTGTAGGCCGGGTTCTCCATCAGCTTGCGGGCATAGGGGAATCGGTCGACGCCCCAGCGACGCGCGAAGTCGCCGCTGGATCCGGCTTCGAGGTAGGCCGTGAAGTCGTCGCCCGTGCCGCGCGCGATGGCGGCGCCGGCGGCCCCTTTCCCGGTGCTCTGCGAGACGACGTAGTCGAGGCTGCCGACGCGGAACGCGCCGTTGTGGAAGTAATCGTCACCGATCCAGGCGTCGACCTGGGGACTCATCGCGACGGCCGCCTTCAGTGCCGGGTGCGGATCGATCTCGGCCATCAGCGTCGTGAAGCCGAGGTAGCTGCTCCCGATCACGCCGACCTTGCCGTTGCTCTCGGGGACATGGCGGACCAGCCAGTCGATGGTGTCGTAGGCGTCGGTGGACTCGTCGACGCCCGAGTCGTTCAGCGGGCCGGCGATCGGCCGCGTCATCACGAAATCGCCCTCCGAGCGATGGGTCCCGCGGATGTCCTGCAGCACGCGGATGTAGCCGTCGTCGACGAACTCGATGTCGGCGACCGGCACGAGATCCGCGAGGCGCTGGCTCGGCAGCCGGTTCGTCGTGGACTTCGCGTCGTAGGGTGTCCTCGACAGCAGCAGCGGCGCGTTCGACGTGCCCTTGCGCATCAGGATCACCGTGAAGAGCCGCGTGCCGTCGCGCATCGGGATCATGACTTCGCGACGCACGTGGTCGGCGTCCGGGCGGACGTGCTCGTAGACATCCACGCCGTCGGGAATCACGGCGCGCGAGCCGATGGTCGCGGCGGTACCCGGCGGGGAGAAGGCCGCCAGGACGGCGCAGAGCGCGCACAGCGCGGGAAGGGTGGTCAGGGGGACGCTGGGGTCGTTGCATGTCGGGATTCCGGGGTGACGAGTCGTGGAAGCAGGCCTGGGCTTCAGCGTAGCGACCGGTCCGTCGTCCGGATATCGATAGGATGACGTCCCATGTCGATCAATCGCCAACTCAGTCCGGCCGTGCGCAAGGCCTTCGCCGTCGCGCACGTCGTCGGGCTGTCGGAGCGGTGGAAACCTGGCGGCCTCGGCTTCCACGCCCACGATCGGCATCAGCTCATCTACGCGTCGGACGGCGTGGTTCACGTCGAGACGCGGACCGCTTCCTGGGTCCTCCCGACGAGCCGGGCGCTGTGGATCGCGGCCGGCGTTCAGCACGCGCTGACAGTGAAGCGGACGGCCGAGATCAAGCTGATGTACGTCAGTCCCGAGGTCCATGCGCTGCCGCCGGGCGCGGAGTGCCTGCTCGTCGAGGTGTCCCCGCTGCTGCGGGAGATCATCCTGAAATGCGCGACGCGGGACCACGGCGACGAGGCGGATGCGGCCCAGGCCCGGTTGGCGGGCGTGCTGCTGGATGAGGCCGTGCCCGCGACGGAGGCGCGCGTCGACGTGCCGCTCCCGAAGGACCGGCGCGCCCGCAAGGTGGCGGATCTGCTCGCGGCCGAGCCGGGGAACCGGGAGTCGGCCGACGTGCTCGCCGGTCGGGTGGGCGCCAGCGCCCGGACGCTGATGCGGGTGTTCGTCGAGGAGACGGGGATGTCCTTCGGCGCGTGGCGTCTGCGCAAGCGGATGCTCGCGGCGATCGAACTGCTGGCCGACGGCGAGACCGTCACCGAGGTGGCGCAGCAGGTCGGTTATGAGTCCACCTCGAGTTTCGTGGCGGCCTTCCACGCGATGTTCGGGACCACGCCGTCCAGATACTTCCGTTAGCGCGCGGCTCCTTTGCGATCCTGTCCGTCGATCGACAGAAGTTGTCATGGCGTCGACGTCGCATCGACGAAGCGCCGGCTACCGTCGACGTTCCCCTTTTCATCCGCGCCCATCCGCGTCACGTCGACCCCCATGCTCATCGACATCGGTCCCCTTCGCCGCAACCCGGCCTTCCGCCTGCTGTTCCTCAGCCAGTTCTTTTCCGCGCTGGGCACCATGGTCAGCTACGTGGCCGTGCCCTGGCAGCTGTACCAGCTGACGGGCTCCAACATGCAGGTCGGGCTGCTGGGCCTGGCGCAACTCGGACCGGTGGTGATCTGCGGGCTGCTGGGAGGCGCGGTGGCGGACCGGGTCGATCGCAAGCGCCTGCTGATCGGGTCCGAGGCCGTGATGGCCTTGTGCGTGTCCGGGCTGCTGCTCAACGCGCACGCGGAGGTGCCGAGCGTCGTGGCGATCTACCTGCTGGTGGCCCTGCTGCAAGGGGCCAGCGGTTTCCATCGTCCCGCGCTGGAGGCGCTGACGCAGAAGGCGGCGCGGCCCGATGAATACGCGGCCGTGGCCGCGCTGTCGTCGTTGAGGGGCACCTTCGGCATGGTGGCGGGTCCCGCCCTCGCCGGCGTGCTGCTGGCGGCGGGCGGCGCCGTGTGGGCCTACGTGTTCGACTGCGCCTCGTTCGTGCTGTCGATGGCCTTGCTGGCACGGTTGCCGCGAGCGCTCGTGGACGATGCGAAGCGCGGGCTGGAGACGCCGCACCTGCTGGCGGATCTGGCGGAAGGCGTGCGCTACGCCCGCAGCAAGCCGGAGCTGCTGGGGACCTACATCGTCGACAACGTCGCCATGGCGTTCGCGTTCCCGGTGGCGCTGTTTCCGGCGATGGCGCAGGCCTACGGCCAGACGGAGTCGGTCGGCTGGCTGCTGTCCTCGATGTCGATCGGCGCGTTGGTCGTTGCCACCTTCAGCGGATGGACCGGGCGGGTGACGCGGCACGGCCGCGCCGTCGTCGTGGCCGCCGCCGTCTGGGCGGCGGGGACGGTGGCGCTGGGATTCGCGCCCGGACTCTGGTGGGCCATGGTCTGCCTGGCGGTCGCGGGCGCCGCCGACATGGTGAGCGGGGTCTTCCGCGGCACGATCTGGAACGAGACGATCCCCAACCACCTGCGCGGCCGGCTGGCCGGCATCGAGATGATCAGCTACCTGGCCGGTCCGCTGATCGGGAATGCGCGCGCCGGCTTCAGCGCGGACGCGATCGGCGTGTTCAGCGCGATCTGGGTCGGCGGAGTGATCTGCGTGGTCGGCGTGGTGGCCACCGGCTTCCTGCTGCCGACGTTCTGGCGCTATCGCGGCGGTCCGGCCCGAGTGGTTGCCTGAGGCCGCGGGCGTCCGACTTCCGGGCGCTTCAGGTCGACCCCAGGAACTCCTGCACCGCCCGCGCCAGCGCCTCCGGCTGGTCGTGATGCATCATGTGCGCGGCCTGCTGGAGCGTGATGCGCCGCAGGTCCTTGACGACGCTGAGCCGGGTCTCGAAGTCCTCGCGCGGATAGCGGTCGCCCCACCACTGCGAGAGCTGGGTCTCGCTGCCCTCGACCCACAGCGTCGGCGCCGCGATGCGCGACCAGCAGGCGAGGGCCTCGGCCTTCTTGTAGAGCACCGGATTGGTCCGCTTGTGCGCGGGGTCGCCGAGGATGTGCCAGCGCCCGTCGTCGCCCTGGCGCGACCAATGCGGCGCGAGCCACGCGGCCTTGTCGGCGGAGAGCCGCGGATTCGTCTTCATCAGCCGCTGGGCGACGCCGTCGACGCTGTCGTAGGTCTTGAGGCTCTGCGGCGCCTTGAGCTCGTCGAGCCAGCTCTCGAGCCGCGCCGGCGCCATGTCGGGCGTCGTGTCCGGCAGACCGAAGCCTTCGAGGTTCACGAGCTTGCGCAGCTGCTGCGGGCGTACGCCCGCATAGGTCATCGCGATGTTGCCGCCCATGCTGTGGCCGAGCAGGTCCACGGGCGCATCCGGGCTGACGGCGTCGAGCAGCGCGTCCAGATCGCCGAGGTAGTCCGGGAACCAGTACGCGTCGCCGCCGTTGGAATCGGTGAGCCCGAAGCCGCGCCAGTCGATGGCGACGACGCTGCGATCCTCGCGGAACGCGTCGACCATGAACTGGAACGAGGCGCCGACGTCCATCCACCCGTGGACCATCACGAGCAGCGGCCGCTGCCCGTCGGGCTCGGACCCCAGCGCAACACGTGGTGGCGCAGGCCGCGCAGCGTCAGGAATCCGCTGCGATGCGGACGGCGGACGGTGTACTCGGACGAGGGCGAGGAACTCGGTGCGGTGCTCATGGAGCGCGACTGTAGTGCCGCGCGCTCATCGGCGCTTTCGCCATGGAGACAAGGATCAGACCTGTTCGCGCTTGAGCGTGTAGCGGTTCAGTCCCCTTTGATCTCGCCGTGCGCGCTTCGAAGCGACTGATGCAACCGAAGCAACCTCATGAGGTAGGACGCCTTCTGCCACGCGGCGAGGAAGCCGAAACGCGGTTCGAAGCGGACGGCATCCTCGAGCTTGCAACCGCCGGGCACGGGCGACACCTTGCGCTCGTGGGACCAACTGCTCAACAGCAAGCTGCGCTTACGGACCGTGCGGGTTCCGGGCCATTGACCTGCGCCTTTCGGCTCCCGCCGCTGATCCAGCACGCGGTCGAGTTCGGTGACTGGGATGGGCAAGGTTGAAGAGAGGAAGAACTCGCGCATGGAGGGATGGGGAAGCCGTTCGGGCGGGCTGTTGGAGTTTATCGATCAGAGGGCGGCGCTAGCCAGCACACCGTGTACGCTCCGAGCCTTTGTCACTGAGCCGGCCAGCCGGGTTCGAATGACCGCCACGCCCGATACCTACATGCTGCGCCCCGCGCGCCCAGACGATCTGACCGCCATCGTCGGCCTGATCGGCGAGCTCGCCGACTTCGAGCACCTCACGCACCTGATGGACGTGACGCCGGAAAAGCTGCTCCCGCATCTCTTCGGCGAGCGCCCCGTCTGCGAGGCCATGGTCGCCGAGCACGAGAGCGGCACCGTCGTCGCCTTCGCGCTGACCTTCACCAACTTCTCGACCTTCCTCGGCAAGCCGGGGATGTACCTCGAGGACCTCTACGTGCAGCCCGCGCATCGCGGCGCGGGCCTGGGCAAGCGCATGCTGACGCGCCTGGCGCAGATCGCGATCGAGCGCGACTACGGCCGTTTCGAATGGTGCGTGCTCGACTGGAACGAGAACGCCATCCGCTTCTACGAAAAGATGGGCGCGACGATCATGCCGGACTGGCGGCTGTGCCGTCTGGCCGGCGATGCGCTGGCGCGGTTCAAGGGCTGACCATTTCAGTGGTTGAGAGATTCCATCGGAGCAGTCCTGTGAAGCAGTCAATCGGCCTCTGCGGACTTGCGGCGGTATTGTTTGCGCCGTTCGCAGCGACGGCGTCGCCGGACGCTCTTTGCCGGCCTGACGAAACCGTCAAGTACCACTGTCTGATCGGAGAGAAGTCGGCTTCCCTGTGCGCCGCTCCAGCAAGTGGTGAGGTGCGGGCGTTGACCTATCGATTTGGCACCGCCGAGAAGGTCGAACTCGAATACACCGCAGCACCCGACAACGGCAAGACGTTCTCTGCGTTTTCGCAGCAGATCGATCCACGCGCCCGGATCAATCAAGTCTGGTTCGACCGCGGCAACGTGCGCTATCTGATGACTGAATGCTCAGGGGGCACTTGCACGAGTGATGGCCGGCTCTCGGTCGTGCGAGGCGAGAAGGTGGTGATGAACGCGGAATGCCGCAATCCTCTCTCCGACCCGCCGTCCTTCTCACGGGACCTCGTTCAGTTCGGGCCCCGCCGCGAGGACGCACGATCCTTCAGCCCACTGCTGAAGTGGGCAGAGGCGGCGAACCCGGTGGAGGCGCTCTACGAATCCGAAAGCAGCAAGCGAGGGGACTGAGGCTGCCGGCAAGATCACCGGCTGACCCAGCCCCGGCCGATCACTTCAGCCAGTCGTTCAGCAACTCCGGCGGACGCGCGATCAGCGCGCGCTCGCCTTGCACGACGATCGCCCGCTGCAGCAGCTTCGGACGGTCCGCGACCGCCTGCAGCAGCTGCGTGTCGGTGAGCGACGTGTCCGCCAGATCCAGCTCGCGATAGTCGTCCTCGTTGTCGCGCACCATCGCGCGCACCGGCGTGCCGAGCTGCTGGTGCAGCGTCTGCAGCTCGGGCAGCGTCAGCGGCGTCTCGAGGTACTCGACGACCTCGGGATGGAGGCCACGGGACTCCAGCAGCGCGAGCGCCTCGCGCGACTTGGAGCAGCGGGGGTTGTGCAGGATCTTGAGCGTCATGCGGACCAGTGTAGGAGGCACGATCCGGATATCGATATGCGGATCGCCCACCGTCCGCCCATGCACCTCTCGCGGGCATCGCCGTTCACGCCAGGCACCGACATGGCGCTACGGGCTTTCCATGAAGACCGCCCAGGACCCGCTCGCTAGCATCCACGCTCTTGTGCCAGACCAGGATGGAGACCCGATGACCGGCAAGACCGCCAAGGACGCCGGCCCGGCCGACGGCATCACCGCGCCCCCGCGGCGACGCGGGCCGCGCCCGACGCCTATGCGCTGGTCCACGGCGCCTTCCGCTGGCAGGTGCCCGAGCGGCTCGCGATCGCCGAGCTCTGCTGCGGCCGCTGGGCCCGCGAGACGCCCGATGCGCCGGCCATCCTGTTCGACAGCGACAGCGGATGCCGCGCGCAGTACTCCTTCGGTCAACTGCAACGCGCGGCCAACCGCTTGTCCAACGCGCTGAGGCGCCTGGGCGTCGAGGCCGGCGACCGCGTCGCGATCGTGCTGCCGCAGCGCTTCGAGACCGCCGTCGCGCACATCGCGATCAACCAGCTCGGCGCGGTCGCGATGCCGCTGTCGATGCTCTTCGGCCCCGATGCGCTCGAGTACCGGCTCAAGGACAGCGAGGCCAAGGTCGCCATCGTCGAAGGCGGCGCGCTCGAGGCGCTGCGCTCGGTGCGCGCGTCGTCCCCGGCGCTGCGCCACGTGCTGGTCGTCGGCGAGTCCGATGCCCGGGAGGGCGAGATCGGCTGGATGGCCGCGCTGCAGCCCGAGGACGCGCGCTTCGCCGCGCGCGACAACGCGGCCGAGGATCCCGCGATCCTGATCTACACCAGCGGCACGACCGGCGCGCCCAAGGGCGCGTTGCTGCCGCAGCGCGCGCTGCTGGGCAACCTCACCGGTTTCATCGCGAGCCAGAACTGGTTCGGCTTCCATCCGCACGATCCGACGGTGCGCAGCGAGGCCGTGTTCTGGAGTCCCGCCGACTGGGCCTGGACCGGCGGCCTGATGGACGCGCTGCTGCCGTCGTTGTGCTTCGGCCGGCCCATCCTCGGCTACCAGGGCCGCTTCTCGCCGGAGAAGGCCTTCGAGCTGATGCAGCACTATCGCGTCAGCCACACCTTCCTGTTCCCGACCGCGCTGAAGGCGATGATGAAGGCCGTGCCGCATCCCGCCGGGCGCTACACGCTGCAGCTGCAGGCCGTCATGAGCGCCGGGGAAGCCGTCGGCGATGCCGTCTTCGAGTGGGGGCAGCGCGAACTCGGCGTCACGATCAACGAGATGTTCGGCCAGACCGAGATCAACTACGTCGTCGGCAACTGCGCGAGGCTGTGGCCGGCCAAGCCCGGCAGCATGGGTCGTGCCTATCCGGGTCATCGCGTCGCCGTCATCGACGACGAGGGTCAGGTCTGCCCCCACGGCGAGATCGGCGAAGTGGCTGTCCATCGTCGCGACGCGCACGGCGCGCCGGATCCGATCTTCTTCCTCGGCTACTGGGGTAACGAAGCGGCCACGGCCGCGAAGTTCACCGGCGATCCGGCGGACAGCTGGTGCCGCACCGGCGACCTCGCCCGTGCCGACGAGGACGGCTATCTCTGGTACCAGGGGCGTGCCGACGACCAGTTCAAGGTCGCGGGCTATCGCATCGGACCGGGCGAGATCGAGAACTGCCTGGTGCGACACGACGCCGTCGCCAACGCGGCCGTCGTGCCCAAGCCGGATGCGGAGCGTGGCGCGCTGGTCAAGGCCTTCGTCGTGCTGGCGCCGGGGCGGCAGCCGTCGGGCGCATTGATCGCGGAGCTGCAGGCCTTCGTCAAGCAGCGGCTGGCGCCTTACGAGTATCCGAAGGAGATCGAGTTCCTCGACGCGCTGCCGATGACGACCACGGGCAAGGTGCAGCGCCGCGTGCTGCGGCAGCTGGAAGCGGACCGGGCGACGGGACGCGTTGTCTGATCCGTTGACTGCACCGGCCGCTCAACTCGCGCGCGTGTTGCGCAGCTTGACGTAGAGCTTGGTGTTGGCGCCCGGCTGCGGCTGCAGCAGCGCCGCATCGGGCCATTGCTCCTGGCCCGTCAGCACGGTGCAGGCGCGGGACGGCTTGTCCTTGGGTGTCTCCGGCTCGCGCTGCTTCGCCTCGGACGGCAGCGGCAGGCGCAGGTGCTGGCCGCCCTCCATCCAGTCGAGGGTCCATTGCGGCTGGTCGCTGCAGACGATGACGCCGTCGATCTGCGGGAACATCCAGCGCACGTACCAGGGCAGCAGCTCGGTCCGCAGCCGCTGGCCGACCGACACGATGCGGCGGACCGTGCCCATGTCCAGCATCTCGGGCGGCGTCGCGAGGTCGATGCTCAGCCGCACGCCCAGGTCGCCCTTGGGCACGTTGGTGCCGAAGTCCATGTCCTTGACCCGCTGCTCGGAGAAGGTCGGCAGGTCGAAGCGCCCCTGGTCGTCGACGGGGATGGGGATGTAGTCGTCGTCGCTCATCAGCGCGAGCTTGGTGCCGGCCGGCGGCGGCTTGGTGTTGTCCTTCGCGTCGGTCAGCACGAAGCGGCTCACGAACAGGCCTTCGCCCTCGGTGCGCAGCTTCTGCAGCAACTCGTTGAGCCGCTTGTAGGGGAAGGACGCGCCGCGCTTCATGTCGCTCTGGACCGCGGGGAGGGCAATCGCGCCGGAGGCGGCGGCCGACGAGGCGGCCGGGCTTGTCGGCAACGCCGGAGCCGCCGGGACCGCCGAGACCGTTTCCGCGGCGGTCGCCGCGGCGACCGGATCGCAGGCGGCGAGAAGGCTCATCACGGCGACGGCGAGCGCGACGACCGGAGCGCGGCGCGCCGCGCGGGTGAACTGCTGGGGCTTCACTTCAACTCTCTCCCTGTGTCGCAAGACGGGTGTCGCGGATGCGATCTGCGCTGAACGGTGTGCGGCCGGTGCGGGTTGACGAGGCCTCTGTCCCGCATCGGGGTTTCAACGATCGCGTGCGCCTGTGCCGGTGCCTGCGCCTGCGCGCCCGTGACCGGGCTCATCGCCGGCATTTGCCGCGCGCCTCGGCGAGCACCCAGAACGGCAGGCTGAGCAGGCCCGCGCCGGCGCCGGCGAACTCGCCCTTCAGGCAGTCGCCGGTGGCGCCCTTCATCATCTCGTTGCCGAGCTTCGTCGACGCGTCGACCCGGTCGGGCGCGAGGCTGGCGTTGTCGGCCCGCTCGGCCAGCAGCGGCTGGCCCTGCGTCCCCTGACGGACCGCGCGCTGCGTCGCGGCGCCGTACATCAGGTCCCGGCCGCTCGGACCGGACGCGCTCGAGGAGGCCGGCGCGGGCGCGGCGATCACGACGGTGGAACGGGGCTCTTCCTCGTGGCGATCGACGTCGGGCCGGGGCGACTGGACGCGGGCCGACGGACGCGTCGACGGAGCGTCGCCGGGAGGCGGCACCTGGGGGTCAGGACTTGCTCGACGCTCGGGAGATCGGGCCGTCGTCGTCGTCTTCGTCGTGTGTGTCTTTGCCGGGGCAGGCTTTGACAGCGGCGGCAACTGGATCGTCACCATCCGGACGGTCGAGCTGCGCTGCTCGCGGTGCGTCTCGGCCCGGTGCCAGGCATGCTGCAGCCAAGCGATCAGCGCGACGTGCAGGAGCAGCACCGCGCCGAGCGCGAGCGCGCGCGGACCGACGCGTCGCTTCGACGCACCCGGGCCAGGCGAAGCAACCCCGCTACGCGAAGCCGCTGGATCAAGCGCCGCCATCGGGTCCTCCGTCCTCGGGTTCGTCGCCCGGCTCCCAGGCGAGCAGATCGCCGGGCTGGCACTGCAGCACGGCGCAGATCCGCGACAGCGTGTCGAAGCGCACCCCGCGCACCTTGCCGGACTTCAGCAGCGAGAGGTTGGCCTCGGTGATGCCGATGGCCTCGGCCAGCTCCTTCGAGCGCATCTTGCGCTGCGCGAGCATCACGTCGAGTCGGACGACGATGGGCATGGGCGGGATTCCTGGGCCGGTCCGCTCAGACGAACTCGGCGTTCTCCTGCGCCATGCGCTGGGCCTCGCGCATCACCATCGCCATCGCGGTCAGCACCAGGCCGAGCAGCAGCACGACGTAGTGCTGGCTGCCGAGGTGGACGGAGAGCATCCGTTGTCCCGGCGGGTTGCCGAGCGTCAGCGCCAGGATGGTGACCGTGTCGGTCAGCGGCATCACGAGCGCCATCGCCGTCACCGACTGACCGAGGCGCCGCAGATGACGCGTCGCGCCGTCGGTGAAGACCTCGCCGCGCAGATAGGCACCGAACAGGCGCCACAGGCACAGCAGCGCGAACAGCGTCAGCAGCGCCTGCGGCAGGTTGACCGCCAGGCCCCAGGCCCGTGAGACAGCATCGAACTGCATCGGGCAGTCCAGGCACCAGTCCTTGCGCGCGGTGCGCTCCACCAGGCCGCGGTTGGGCCAGAACATCGCGTGGAAACCCACCACCACCGCCATCGCGAGCAGCGCCATCGCGCGCACGCAGTGGGCGATCCAGCGGATGCGCCGCAGGCTGGCGGGGAAGGTCGTGTCGCTCATGGTCTTACCGTCGGGTGGCAAGAAATTACTGTAAAACAATAATTTCCTTGGCGCAATGACTTGCCGCGTAAAGGCATGCGCCGGGGCCCGCGCGCCGATCGCCCGGCCATCGCGCCGACCTCCGGCGGCGGCGGGCCGCCTCATGCACACTGGCCGATTGCGGCGCGCGGTTCCTGAGCGCACCGGTCATCGACGATGGCCGGCGCGCCGGTCTGCGATCACGCCGCGCATGTCATGGAGAACAAGATGGAACGCGTCACCCTTGGACAGTCCGACCTCTCGGTCAGCCGCATCGGCCTGGGCACGATGACCTTCGGCGAGCAGGTCGACGAGGCCGGCAGCCACGCGCTGCTCGATCGCGCGGTCGCCGCCGGCATCACCCTGCTCGACATCGCCGAGATGTACCCGGTGCCTGCGCGCGCCGACACCTTCGGCCGGACCGAGGAGATCATCGGTCGCTGGCTGAAGGCACGGCCCGGGATGCGCGAGCGGGTCGTCGTCGCGACCAAGGTCGCGGGTCCCTCGCGCGGTTATGACTGGATCCGCGACGGCAGCCTGGACCTGACCGGCGCGCAGATCGTGCAGGCCTGCGAGGACAGCCTGAAGCGGTTGCAGCTCGAGACCATCGACCTGTTCCAGATCCACTGGCCGGCGCGGCATGTGCCGATGTTCGGCGGGGTCTACTTCGAGCCGGCGAAGGACAAGCCGGTCGCGTCCATCCATGAACAGCTGGAGGCGCTCGCGCAGTTGCAGCGCGCCGGGAAGATCCGCCACATCGGCCTGTCCAACGAGACGGCCTACGGCGTCGGCGAATTCGTGCATCTGGCCGCGCAGCACGGATTGCCGCGCATCGTCAGCGTGCAGAACGCCTACAGCCTGGTGAACCGCATCGTCGAGAACGGTCTCGACGAGGCGCTGTACCGGCATCAGGTCGGGTTGCTGGCGTACTCGCCGCTGGGCTTCGGCTCGCTGACGGGGAAGTACGACCAGCACGGCTTGGCCGATCCTGCCAAGCCAGGCCGGCTGGCGATCTTCGAGAGCATGAAGAAGCAGCGCTGGGCACGGCCGGAGACGCTGGCCGCGGCGCGGCGCTACAACGCGTTGGCTGCGGAACTGGGGATGACGCCGTCGACGTTGGCGATCGCGTGGGTGAGCTCGCGCTGGCAGACGGCGAGCACGCTGATCGGCGTCACGACGGCGGCGCAGCTGGACGAGAACATCGCGGCGCTCGGCCGGACCCTCGATGCCGACACGCTGGCCCGAATCGACCGCATCCGATGGGAGATCCGCGATCCGGCGCAGTGAGCGCCGGTCAGCCGATCAATCGATCAATCAATCAATCATCAGCTCGAACGTACCGCCGGCCAGCTTCTGGCCGTTGACCATCACCTCGATCGCGTGCGTGCCCGCGTAGTGCGTGCGCGTGGTGAAGTTGCGCAGCGCGCGCCGGATGCGGATGGGCGTCGACGCGCCTGCTTCGAGTTCCACCGTCTTCAGCTTGAAGACCTTCGGCGAGGCGCGGCCGTTCTTCTTCACATAGTGGACGGCGTAGTCGACGACCAGTCGTTGCTTCGCCTCGGCGGTCGATCGCAGCTCGAAAGCGATCTCGACCTCGCCGCCGAGCGCCACACGGGACGGCTCGATCGCGAGCCGCTCCACGACAGCCAGCGCGCCCTCGCTCGCGCCAATCAGCTTCAGCGCTCGTGCGTCACCCTGCTTGATCCGTGAGCGCAGCGCATGCTTGACGATCCACGCGCTGCGTTCGTCCGTCAGATCCCAGTCGGCGACGTGCGCGAAGACCCAGTCCGCATGGTCCTTGGTGATGTCGTTCAGGTTGTTGGCGACGGAGCGTCGCACGTAGAGGCTGTCGTCGGTGCGCAGCGCCTGGAGGACCTCCGCCAGCGGCGCCGGGTCGGCGACCAGCGCGTCGAGCCGGAACGACCACGGCAGCCGCGGCCGGCTGCCTTCGCTGGCGAGACGGCGGACATGCTCGTCGCGGTCGGTGGTCCAGCGCGTCATCGTCTTCAGCGTGCCGGCCAGGTCCTGGCGCAGGAAGGGGCGGATCGCGAACTCGGCGGTGCCGTGTCCGGTCATCCGCTTGAGCGCCTTCAGCGACGCGGCGGGATCGTGCAAACCGTAGCTCGCGACGAAGTCGCACAGCCCCATGTTCATGAACGCGCCGCCGGTCTTCGGCGCTGCCGCGACGACGGCATCGAGCTTCGCCGCGAAACTGCCGGGCAGCGCGGCGTCGAGTGCCTCCGCCACGCGATGGACACGCTGCATGATCGACAGCGGCTCGAGTCCCTCGGTCGCCACGGCGAGGAAGCGCTTGCGCTGGAAGCCTGGGGCCGCTTCGGCGAACACGGTCGCCAGCGATCGCAGCGCGGTCTCGCCGATCAGGTCCTTGAGGTTGTAGCTGGAGGTCGAGGCGGCGTCCGTCATGAGGGTCCGGTGAACACGAAGTGCGCCGGAGCGTAGCGCGGGCGCTGCCATCGGTTGTCAGCAGGCCTTGCGCAGGGACGGCCGCCCGCTCGGCACGTGCGGCAGGTGCGGCGCGCAGCAAGCTCGTACAAGCACCTGGCGCGGCCAGCGCGGAGAATCGCGCCATGAGCAAGAAATCCGCCCATGTCAGCGAGACGCTGGCGACGCAGATGCTGCGCCAGCACAAGGTCGCGTTCGGGGAACATGTCTACGACTACGTCGATCATGGCGGCACCGGCGAGTCCTCCAAGCAGCTCGGCGTGCCCGAGCACGAGGTCGTCAAGACGCTGGTGATGCAGGACGAGAAGGCGCAGCCGCTGATCGTGCTGATGCACGGCGACTGCACCGTCAGCCTGAAGGAACTCGCCCGGCAGATCCCCTGCAAGAAGGTCGAGCCCTGCAAGCCCGACGTCGCGCAGCGCCACAGCGGCTACCTCGTCGGAGGCACGTCGCCGTTCGGAACGCGCAAGGCGATGCCCGTATTCGTCGAATCCACGGTGCTGGCGCTGCCCCGGATCCTGATCAACGGCGGGCGCCGCGGTTACCTGATCAGCATCGAGCCCCGGGTTTTGACGGAGCTGCTCGAGGCCCGTCCGGTCGAGTGCGCGCTGAAGTCCGGGGCAGAATAGCGCCCCATGCAAAGTGTCCTGTTCCCCTTGTCGGCCGTGTTGGCCGGGTATCTGATCGGCTCCCTGTCCTTCGCGGTGATCGTCAGCCGGCTGATGGGCCTGTCCGATCCGCGCAGCTACGGCAGCGGCAACCCGGGCGCCACCAACGTGCTGCGCTCCGGCAACAAGGCCGCCGCCATCCTGACGCTGGTCTTCGACGCGCTCAAGGGCTACATCCCCGTCGTGCTGGTGCTGAGGTTCGGCGCGCCGTACGGCCTGGAGGAGGGCACCGCCGCGCTGGTCGGTCTGGCCGCCTTCGTCGGCCACCTTTGGCCGGTGTTCTTCAGGTTCATCGGCGGCAAGGGCGTGGCCACCGCGGCCGGCGTGCTGCTCGCGATCAATCCGTGGCTCGGCCTGGCCGTGCTGGGCGTGTGGATCGTGATGGCGGCGGTGTTCCGCTACTCGTCGCTCGCGTCGCTGGCCGCCGCCGTCGCCGCGCCGCTGCTGCAGATGCTGATCTGGGATGTCGGCCCCGAGCTGCCGGCCATCGCGCTGATGAGCCTGCTGCTGATCTGGCGCCATGCCCCCAACATCAAGAAGTTGATGGCAGGGACCGAGAGCAAGCTCGGCCAGAAGTCGGCCCCTGTGCCGCATGTGCCCGCCGCCAAGTCACATCGCCACGAAGAGGCGCGCGCGCACCGGCATGAGCACAAGCGGGGTCACAAGGGCCATGCCCAGCGCGACCCCAAGCCGAATTCCAAGCCTTCCAACAAGCCCAACCAGCACAGCAAATGAGCAACATCGAACGCTTCGACGTCGGCCCGCGTCTCTCCGAGATGGCCATCCACAACGGCGTGGTCTACCTGGCCGGCCAGGTCCCCGAGGACGCCACCGCCGACGTCAAGGGCCAGACCGAGCAGGTGCTGGCGATGATCGACAAGCTGCTGGCCCGCGCCGGCAGCGACAAGACGAAGATCCTGCGCGCGCAGCTCTACATCGCCGATGTCAAGGACCTGGCCGGCATGAACGCCGCCTGGGACGCCTGGGTGCCGGCCGGCCACACGCCGCCGCGCGCGACGGTCGAGGCCAAGCTGGCCAAGCCCGAGTGGAAGATCGAGATCGTGATCACCGCGGCGGTCTGAGCTTCGTCGAGGCCAAGGGCCTCTTCATGCAAAACGCCGGCTTCGTGCCGGCGTTTTGCATGGAGCCTCGAACGGGCGTATCGCCCCTCGCGAGTCACTCGCCGGCGTCAGCCTCTTCGAGTTCCAGGCCCAGGCAGGCCGGATCGCCGCAGCCGCGGCGCACGAGCACCGGCGGCTCCGCCGTCAGGTCGACCACCGTGGTCGGCTTCATCGGGCAGGCGCCCGCGTCGATGATCAGCTGGATCAGCTTGTCGTAGCGTGCGGTGATCTCTTCGGGGTCGTTGACCGGCTCGTGCTCCCCGGGCGGGATCAGCGTCGTGGCGAGCAGCGGACCGCCGATCAGCGCCAGCAGGTCCTGCGTGACACGGTGGTCCGGCACGCGCAGGCCGATGGTGCGGCGCGATGGGTGCGACAGGCGCCGCGGCACTTCCTTGGTCGCCTCCAGGATGAAGGTGAACGGCCCCGGCGTGGCCGTCTTGATCATCCGGTACTGTTTGTTGTCGACGCGCGCGTAGCTGCCGAGCTCGCTGAGGTCGCGGCACAGCAGCGTCATGTGATGCTTGTCGTCGACGCCGCGGATGCGGCGCAGCGCCTCGGCGGCGGCCTTGTCGTCAAGCTGGCAGACCAGCGCGTAGCTGGAGTCCGTCGGGATCGCGCCGATGCCGCCCTGGCTCAGGATCTGCGCCGCCTGGCGCAGGAAGCGGGGCTGCGGGTTGTCGGGATGGACTTCGAAGATCTGGGCCATGGTCCTCACCTGGGGCAATCGGCGTGCGGGCCGATCATGGAGCCGGCCTGCGCCGGCGGATGATGCCGTTGATGCGGGGTCGGGATGCCGGTCGATCCGAAACGATCCGCCGTCATCCGCAGCGTCCGGTGCCGCGATCCGCGAGGATCAGTCCGGCCAGTGGATGCGGTGCTCGAGCGCGTCCCAGACCGGTTTCAACCGGCCGGAGAGGTGCTGGTCGAGTTTGCCGACGTCGACGCGGCTTTCCTCCGGACTGTGGAAGTCGGAGCCCCGCGACGCGAGCAGGTCGAATTCGAGCGCCGTGTCGGTGTACTGGATCATGTCCGCCGCGGTGTGGCTGCCGGTGACGACCTCGATGCCACGTCCGCCGTGGGCGATGAACTCGGTGATCAGCGCGTATTCCTCGGTCGGCGTGAAGCCGTAGCGGCCCGGGTGCGCGATCACGGCCAGACCGCCTGCGTCGACGATCCAGCCGATCGCGTCGCGCAGCGCCGCCCAGCGGTGCGGCACGAAGCCGGGCTTGCCTTCGGTGAGGTACCGGCGGAAGACCTCGGGCACGTCCGAGCACTGGCCGGTCTCCACCAGGAAGCGCGCGAAATGGGTGCGGGAGATCAGCTCCGGATTGCCGGCGAACTTGAGCGCGCCTTCATAGGCGCCATGGATGCCGGCCTTGGCCAGATCGTCCGACATCTCCTTCGCCCGTGCGCCGCGGCCGCCACGCGTGGCGCGCAGTCCGGCGGCCATGCGCGGGTCTTCATGGTCGAAGCCCAGTCCCACGATGTGCACGACCTTGCCGGCGAAGGTCACCGAGATCTCGACCCCGGTCAGGTAGGGCAGCCCGGCCGCCTTCGCCGCCGCCATCGCGCGCGACTGGCCGCCGACCTCGTCGTGGTCCGTCAGCGCCCAGAGTTCGACGCCGTTGGCCTTGGCGCGCGCGGCCAGGGCCTCGGGCGCCAGCGTGCCGTCGGAGACGGTCGAGTGGCAATGGAGATCCGCGTTCGTCTGCGCGTGCAGCGCCGGCCGCCCGATGCCGCCGGGCACGGCGGCGGGAGCCGGCGGCGCGTCGTTGGCGGCGGAAGAGGCCGGCGGAGCCGGTGGCGTCGTCGAAACGGGGGAAGGGGTGTTCACCCCGCCGATTCTAGGAGCGGCGCCATGTCCGTGACGCCGGTGCTGGATCGGCGGCGGTCGACGAAATAGCGGCTCGGCCCGGTGCCGCACTTGGCGACGTGCTTGGGTTCGGCGAGCGCGGCGGACAGCGCGCGGACGCTGTCGAAGGCGCCGGGCTGCACCTGGATCACGCCGGCGCTCAGCGTCGGCAGCGGATTGAAGGATTCCTGGTTCTGCCGGTTCAGCGTCACGTAGCCGCCCAGCGCCTGGTGTTCGGCGGAGAAGAAGGGGCGGATCTGGCGGTCGAACTCGCGGCAGACGCGGGTGACGCGGGCGGTCCAGTCGGGCGAACCCAGCACCATCACGAAGTCGTCGCCGCCGATGTGGCCGACGAAGTCCACCGCGGGGTCGGCGGCGTCCTGCAGGATCTGCGCGCAGAGCTTGATGATGTCGTCGCCGGCGGCGTAGCCGTAGACGTCGTTGAACGGCTTGAAGTGGTCGATGTCCCAGGCGACGACGACGAACTCGCGGCCCTCGTGCAGCAAGGCGTCGAGGTGCTGGTCGGTCGGCACGTTGCCCGGCATCAGCGTCAGCGGATTGGCGTAGCGCGCGCTGTGGACCTGCAGGTCGGAGACGGCCTTGAGCAGGTCGGTGCTGCGGCCGGTGCCGAAGTACTCGCCGTTGCGGGTGACGATGAAGCCGTCGACCATCAGCCGGTCGTCGAGGCTGGAGATGGCGTCGCTCATCTCGCGCAGCGAGGTGCTGGCGTCGAAGATCAGCGGTTGAGGGTCCATCAGCGCGGTGCAGGAGCGCTTCTCATGGATGTCCATGAAGTAGCGCTCCGCGCTGCGCTTGAGCACCTGCAGCGACCGCAGGATGCCGATCGGGCGGTTCGAGTCGTCCAGGACCGGCATCGAGAACAGCTGCTCGTCACGCTGGAACATGTCCGCGACCGTCTGGCAGTTGAGCTTGGGCGTGACCGTGTGGCTGCGGCGGGCCAGTTGCGCGGCGGTCGTGATCGCGTCGGGCGGCAGCCGCATCCAGTCGGCGTTGCGGCGGCGGTGTTCGGGCGCGAGCAGCGCGTCCACCTCGGCCCGCAGGGCGGCGCGCGGCGCGGCGCTTGGACGCGCGAGCAGGTAGCCCTGGCAGACCGGCACGCCCAGGCGGCGCAGCACGGTGAGGTCGCTCAGCTGTTCGAGGCCTTCGGCGACGACGGTGCAGCCGGAGCTGGCCGCCATCTCCAGGATCGAGCGCACGAACTGCTGCTTGAGCGGTTCCTGCGCGATGCCGTCGATGAAGTGCCGGTCGATCTTGACGAAGTCCGGCCGGATGTCCATCCAGCGCTTCAGGCTGGCGAAGCCCTCGCCCAGGTCATCCAGTGCGACGACGAAGCCCAGTTCGCGCAGGCTGCGCATGGCGTCCTGCAGCCGCTCGGGCTCGAGGATGGGGCGCGTCTCGGTGAGCTCGATGACCACGCGCGACGCGGGCAGGTCGAGCTGCGCGAACTCGCGCGCGATCAGCGTGCCGCGGTCGCTGGTGGCCTGCAGCGTGTCGGCGGTCAGGTTGAGGAACAACTGGCCGGGGAGGTTGAGTTCCTTGAAGCGGCGCAGCGCGCGGCGCACGACGATCCGTTCCAGTTCGACGAGGCGGCCCAGCCGAGCGGCGGTCTCGAACAGCACCAGCGGCGAATGCAGCGGCGTGTCGGCGGGCCCGCGCGTCAGCGCTTCGTAGCCCAGGATGTTCGCGCGCTCGACCTCGACCAGCGGTTGGAAGTGGATGTCCAACGCGCCGTCGCGAATGATGGCGGACAGGGCGATGCTGAGCGGGTCGGGCGGAAGCAGATGGGTGGTCGGCATGCGGAGACACCACGATGGACGGTGCGCCATGTGGTGTCCCCATTCTGGGTGGCCTCTATGTCATCGATTTGACAAACTGTTACAGCAGGGGTCAGGTGTGAAGGACCTCACGGCTTCTGCTTGCTGAAGTCCCGCTCGGGGAACAGCCGCGTCGTCAGCGCCCCCAGGCTCTCGTGCACGACGTCGACGTTGGTCTCGTCGATGACGATCTTGGCGATCTGCGGGCTCAGCGCCTTGCGCAGCAGGCCGAGGAAGCGCGGCGCGGCGACGACGCGCAGCTGCGTCACCTCGCCGTTGTTGTAGCCGTCGTCCAGCGTCTTGGCCACACGCGCGGCAAAGCTGATGGCTTCCTGGTGCGATTCGTCGACACCCGCCGACGAGGTCACGTTGTTGCCGCGACGGCCTTCGGCATCGCGGCGCAGGTCGGCGTTGTTCGCGTGGGCGGCGGCGTCGCTCAGCGTCGTGACGTCCTCCAGGTCGCCGCCTTCCTCCGGCAGCTTCAGCAGACGCGCCACGCCCTCGTCGGCCACCAGCACCCACAGCTTCCCATCGTCCTTGTATGCAGCCATCTTGGTTCCTTCAACAGAGTTCTCGTTGAGGGAAGGGTGGCAATCGCCGTACCTCGGTCGCATGACGCCGGGCGGCCCACAGCGTCGATGAGCGAGCGAGGAGCAGGGAACATGGCTTGCCCGCCGGTACATTGCACCGGATCCTTCGACATGAGACCGCCATGGACACCGATCACTCCGCCGCCGTCAGCCTTCACATCGTCTGCCCGTCCTGCGGCGCGAAGAACCGCGTGCCGCGCGAGCGATTGAGCGAATCGCCCGACTGCGGGCGTTGCAGCACGCCGCTCATGCAGGCGCAGGCCCTGGATCTCACGCCGGAGGTGTTCGACAAGTTCATCGCCGGCACCGAATTGCCGGTCGTCGTCGATTGCTGGGCGGAGTGGTGCGGCCCCTGCCGGATGATGACGCCTCAGTTCGAGAAAGCCGCCGCGATGCTGCCGGAAGTCCGCTTCGTCAAGCTCGATACCGAGGCCGCGCCGCAGCAGAGCGCGCGCTACGGCATCCGCAGCATTCCCACGATGCTGTTGTTCCTCGACGGGCAGGAGGTCGCGCGCGAGTCCGGCGCGATGCCGGCGGCGGCGATCGTGGAGTGGGTGCGCAAGCAGTTGCTCGGCTGAACTACTCGGCCATCGCCTCCACCACCATCTGCACACGCTGCTGCCCCTGGAACTCGTCGAGGCTGAGCCGGTAGGCCAGCGTGACCTGCTCGGGCAACTGCTCGGTGTGGCCGAACCAGATGGCGTCGCGGATCCAGGCGCCCTGGCGCAGGCGCAGCTTGAGGTGGCGCTCGCCGACGATGCGCTGGTTCACGACCTGCACGCGGTCGCAGAACAGCGGCGCCTCGAAGGCCTGGCCCCAGACCTGCGCCTCCAGCTCCTGGACCGTCTCCGCGCAGAAGGCCTCCGGCGGCAGCGGGCCGTCGGTGCGCAGCGTGCGGGTGAGCGAGGCCTCGTCAAGCCATTCGCGGGCGACGTCCTCGAAGGCGGCGCGGAAGGCGTCGACGCCGCCTGGGCCCAGCGTGCAGCCCGCCGCCATCGCATGGCCGCCGAATTTCTTCAGCAGCTCGGGATGGCGCTTGGACACGAGGTCCAGCGCGTCGCGCAGATGGAAGCCGGGGATCGATCGGCCCGAGCCCTTGAGCTGGCCGTCCGCGCCCTCGGCGAAGACGAACACCGGGCGGTGCAGCCGGTCCTTGATCCGCGAGGCCACGATGCCGACCACGCCTTCGTGGAAATCGGCGTCGAACAGCGCCAGCGCGGGCGGCGGTGCGCCGTTCAGGCGCGGGTCCGTCATCAGGCGCTCGAGCAGCGCGAGGGCCTGTTCCTGCATGCCGGCCTCGATCTCGCGGCGCTCGCGGTTGATGCGGTCGAGCTCGCGCGCGAGGGCCAGCGCCTGCTCGCTGTCGTCCGTCGTCAGGCAGGTGATGCCCAGCGTCATGTCGTCCAGGCGACCGGCGGCGTTGATGCGGGGACCGAGCGCGAAGCCGAGGTCGAAACTGTTGGCGCGCGAGGCGTCGCGGCTCGCCGCGGTGAACAGCGCCTGCACGCCCGGCTGCATGCGGCCGGCGCGCATCCGCCGCAGGCCCTGCGCCACCAGGCGGCGATTGTTGGCGTCGAGTCTCACCACGTCGGCGACGGTGCCCAGCGCGACCAGGTCGAGCAGGCCGTCGAGCCGCGGCGGCGGGTTCTCACCGAAGGCGCCGCGGCGGCGCAGCTCGCCGCGCAGCACCGTCAGTACGTAGAACGCCACGCCGACGCCCGCCAGGCTCTTGCCGGGGAAGGGACAGCCCGGCTGGTTGGGATTCACCAGCGCGTCGGCGTCGGGCACGGTCGGCTGGCCGTCGGCGGTGACCGCGGGAAGGTGATGGTCCGTGACCAGGACCTTCAGGCCCAGCGCGCGCGCGAAGGCCACGCCGGCGTGGCTGGCGATGCCGTTGTCGACCGTCACCAGCAGCTGGGGCTCGTGCTTCAGCGCCAGCTCGACGATGGTCGGCGTCAGGCCGTAACCGTGCACTGCGCGGTCGGGCACCACGTAGCTGACCGTGCCCGGCTGCGCGCCCAGCAACGCCAGGCCGCGCAGCATCACCGCGCAGGCGGTGGCGCCGTCGCAGTCGTAGTCCGCGACGATGCAGATGCGCTCGCCCGCGGTGATCGCGTCGGCCAGCAGTACGGCGGCCTTGTCGATGCCGAGCATGCCCAACGGCCCCTCGGGCGGCAGCAGATGCTTCAGGTCGGGATCGATTTCGTCGCGCGACAGCACGCCGCGTGCCGCGAAGAGGCGCGACAGCAGCGGCGAGAAGCCGGCTTCCTGCAGCGCGTGGGCGGAGTCCGGCGGGACGTCGCGGGTCAGGAGGCGGGGGCTGATCACAGGGACTCCATGGCCGTGGCGACGGACGCGCTCGGCGACGCGAATTTCTCCTTCAGCCGCTGCCAGGTGCCGGCCGGCTGCCGTCTCCAGGTGCGCGCGAGACGCTCGCCGCTCAGCGTGAGCGCCACCGGCCCGCCGGCGCGCGCGGCGTTCAACGCCTGCCCGATGGGCCCCTGGTCCAGCGCCTTCCAGCCTTCGCTCCAGGTGTAGAGATCGCCGGTCAGCATCGGCGCGCGCAGGCGGTCGTCGATCAGGAGGTCGGCGGGCAGCGCATGACCGCGCTCCCGCGCGCCGCCGCCGATCCAGACGGCGTTCAGCGGCCGCAGGCGGCGTTGCTCGCGCGCCTGGTTGAGCGGGTGGTCGTGCAGCAGCATCTGCGCCTCGTTGAGCAGCGTGCGCAGGCGACGGGCGCGCGGGTACCAGGTCTCGACGCCCCGGTTGAGCACGCGATCCGCGCTGGCGGCGTCGAGGCCGTCGAGATCGTCATGCGCGATCGCCCATTCGCCGCTGGACAGCCACGCGGTCCGCCAGCCTTCGGCGGCGGGGAACAGCGCGGTCGACAGCGCATCGAGGAAGGCGCGCGATTCGGCATCGTCCAGATCGAGCGTCTCGGGGCCGAGCGCGGTGACGCCCTCGGTGCCGATCGCGAAATGGGCGGGCGTCAGCAGCGCCCAGGCGGCGCCGGCGGGATCCTGGCCCGCTGCGCGCACGCGCCACGCGGCGATGGGGGGGTCGTCGGTGACGCCGCGGCGGCGCGCCAGAAAGAGTTCGTGCGGGGGAGCGGGGCGGTCTCGTCGGCGTCGCCGACATCCTCCACCGGGGCCAGCAACCCGAGCAGGCGGCCCAGGTTCGGCAGCTCCAGCTCGCGCAGGGCGCCCTCGAAATGAGGGTCCAGCGAG
Organism: Roseateles chitinivorans; assembly: GCF_050632145.1. Classification (GTDB taxonomy): domain Bacteria; phylum Pseudomonadota; class Gammaproteobacteria; order Burkholderiales; family Burkholderiaceae_C; genus Roseateles; species Roseateles chitinivorans_B. The sequence goes on along the minus strand of NZ_CP192577.1, from coordinate 44,779 downwards.
CTGGCGAAGGGGATCATCAGGTGCATGGCGGGGATTATCGGGGGTCCGGTCATCAAGCTTTCATCCAGGGTCGGCAACCTGTGGGGCCATGCTGACCGACACGCTCATGGCCGCCGCGATTTCGAACGAACCGCCTGGGGCCGAGGCGGCGGAACCCGAAGACGGCGGATCCATCCGCGTGCGCACGGTGTGGATCTCCGATCTGCACCTGGGCACGCCGGGCTGCCAGGCCCGGGCGCTGCTCGACTTCCTGCGGGAGGTGGAGTGCGAGCAGCTCTTCCTCGTCGGCGACATCGTCGACGGCTGGCAGCTGCGCCGCAGCTGGTACTGGCCGCAGGAACACAACGACGTCGTCCAGAAGCTGCTGCGCAAGGCGCGCAAGGGGACGCGCGTGATCTACGTGCCTGGCAACCACGACGAATTCGCCCGCAAGTACCTGCAGCACAGCTTCGGCGGCATCGAGGTCGCGCACGAGTGGATCCACGAGACCGCCGACGGCCGCAAGTTCTGGGTCACCCATGGCGACCTCTTCGACGGCGTCATCCAGCATGCCAAGTGGCTGGCCCATCTGGGCGACACGCTCTATGAGTTCACGCTGAAGCTGAACCGCCACCTCAACTCGCTGCGGGCCCGGATGGGCCTGCCGTACTGGAGCCTGAGCAAGTACCTGAAGCTCAAGGTCAAGCGCGCGGTCTCGTTCATCGGCGAGTTCGAGCAGGCGCTCGCCCGCGAGGCCCGCAAGCGCGGCGTGCAGGGCGTCGTCTGCGGCCACATCCACCACGCCGAGCTGCGCGACATCGACGGCATCACCTACGCCAACGACGGCGACTGGGTCGAGAGCCTCACCGCGCTGGTCGAGCACCCGGACGGCCACCTCGAGATCCTGGACTGGGCCGAGCGCCAGCGGATGCTCGCGGAGCAGGGAACTGCCGAAGCGCTGGCCGCGGCGATGCGCCAGCCGGCCTGACGCCTCCCTCCCTCGCTTCATCGTCGCACGCCGCCCGCTCGATGACGACGCCTGTCGTCCGCCGAGGCGACGGGACGGCCCGACTTCGGTGAAACCGTGCGGAACCCGCCCGAAAGAGGGTCATTGGGCTGTCACACCAGCTTCATAGAATCAGTTCATGACTCTGCCCGACGTCCCGCTGCTCAACCGCGAAAACGCGATCCTCGAGTTCAACCGGCGCGTCCTGGCCCAGGCCCAGCGCGTCGACGTGCCGCTGCTGGAGCGGCTGCGCTACATCTGCATCGTGTCCAGCAACCTCGACGAGTTCTTCGAGGTGCGCTTCGCCGACATGCTGGACATGCAGCGCGACGGCAGCGGCCTGGTGACGCCGCGCGACGTCGAGCGCGTCGGCCGCGCCGCCCACGACCTGATCGACGAGCAGTACGCGATCTTCAACGACCAGGTCATGCCCGCCCTGCGCGAGCACAACATCCAGATCCTGAACCACGCCGACCGCACCGACGAGATGCGCGCGTGGGTCGCCAAGTTCTTCGAGCGCGAAGTGCGTCCGCTGCTCGTGCCGGTGGGCCTGGACCCGGCGCATCCGTTCCCGCAGGTCGGCAACAAGTCGCTGCACTTCATCGCCCGGCTGTCGGGCAAGGACGCGCTCGGCCGCGACAACCGCATCGCCATCGTCAAGGTGCCGCGCGTGCTGCCGCGCGTGATCAAGGTGCCGGCGGCCATCAGCGGCGGCAAGCAGAGCTTCGTGCTGCTGACCAGCGTCATCCGCGCGCATCTGGAGGAGCTGTTCCCGGGGCGGCACGTCGAGGCCTTCTCGCAGTTCCGCGTCACGCGCGACTCGGATCTGGAAGTCGACGAGGAAGAGATCGCCAACCTGCGCCACGCGCTGCGCTCCGGCCTGACGACGCGCCACTTCGGCCGCGCGGTGCGGCTGGAAGTGGTCAACACCTGCCCCGAGGAGCTGTCGCGGTTCCTGCTCGAGCAGTTCGATCTGCCGGAGGCGGCGCTGTACCGCGTCAACGGCCCGGTCAACCTGGTGCGCCTGAACGAGCTGATCGACCAGACCGACGCGGAGGACCTGCGCTTCCAGCCCTACGAGCCGAGCTGGCCCAAGGGCCGGCTGCCACGCGGCAAGTCCATCTTCGACAAGCTGCGGACCAAGGGCGACGTGATGCTGCATCACCCGTTCGAGAGCTTCGATCCGGTGGTGCAGCTGCTGCGCGAGGCGGTCGAGGATCCGGACGTGCTCGCGATCAAGCAGACGATCTACCGCACCGGCAGCCAGTCGGTGCTGGCGGACCTGCTGATCGAGGCGGCGCGGCGGGGCAAGGAAGTGCTGGCGGTCGTCGAGCTGAAGGCGCGTTTCGACGAGGAGGCCAACATCAACTGGGCGGAGCGGCTGGAGGCCGTCGGCGCGCAGGTGGTGTACGGCATCGTCGGCCTGAAGACGCACGCGAAGCTGATGCTGATCACGCGCCGCGAGGGCGGCAAGCTGCGCCGCTACGGGCACCTGTCGACCGGCAACTACAACCCGAAGACCGCGCGCTTCTATACCGACCTCGGCTACCTGACGGCCGACGCCGAGATCACGGCCGACATGGACCTGGTGTTCAGCCAGCTGGCGTCGCTGTCCAAGTTCAAGGCGCCGAAGAAGCTGCTGCTCGCGCCGTTCAACCTGCACCGCACGATGTGCGAGCTGCTGACGCAGGTCGAGGAAGCGGCGAAGCGCGGCGAGACGGCGCGCGTGGTCCTGAAGATCAACGCGCTGACCGATGCCGAGCTGATCAACGGCCTGATCCGGGCGGGCAAGGCCGGCGCGAAGATCGACCTGATCGTGCGCGGCGCCTGCATGCTGCCGCCGGGCCTGCCGGGCGAGACGGACAACATCCTGGTGCGCTCGGTGGTGGGTCGTTTCCTCGAGCACTCGCGGATCTTCTACTTCCGCTGGGGCAAGGATGAGCAGGAGGCGCTGTACCTGTCGAGCGCCGACTGGATGGCGCGCAACATGCTCAGACGCATCGAGGTGGCGTGGCCGATCACGGACGCGAAGCTGCGTCAGCGCGTGATCGACGAGGGCCTCACGCCTTACCTGTACGACACGCTGGACGCCTGGCAACTGGGACCTGACGGCACCTCGCAGCGCATCGGTACCGAGGACAACCCCAACGGCGTCTGTGCACAGCAGGCGCTGATGCGCCTGTACCGCGAAGAGCTCTGACGGCGCTCGGACGCCCTCCGAAGTCCTCGTTCCCGATGGACGGGCATGGCCCGGGCCGGCGACGAAGTCGAGCTTCAAAAAACTGACTGGGCGCCGTCTGTCTGAGCGGCGCGAACCGGAGGTGAGCAGAGCGAGTTGGCGCCCGCTCGACGCCGTCGCCGGCCCGGGCCATGCCCGTCGCGCTCGCCCCTAGGCGTCGAGCGCCAGCTGCACCTTCCCCACCTTGGCCCAGGCCTCCAGCTCCTCCCGGAGCAGGAAGTGGGCGCGGGGATGGGTATCGGCCCAGCCCTTGCGCATCTCGATGGTGACGTCCATGCCTTCTCGGCGGATCTTGATGTCGCCCGCATCGACGTTCGTGCGGGCGTGGCACTTGATGGCTGCCAGCCGGAGCGCCAGCAGCTGCCAGACCATCGGTTCTTCCTGCAGCTGTTCTTCCAGCTTGCGCAGTCCGCCGCGCTGACCGAGCGCGAGATCGCCGAGGCGTCGCAGCTGGTTCTGCGAGAAGCCGGGCGCGTCGACGTGAGACAGCAGGTAGGCGCTGTGGCGATGGTGGTCGTGGTGCGAGACCATCATGCCGATCTCGTGGAGGGCGGCGGCCCAGGACAGTTCGCGGCGGTGTTCTTCCTCGGCCTTGGGCGACAGCTGCATGTGCAGCCGCTGCGCGAGCGATTGCACGCGACCGGCCTGCGCCCGGTCGACGGCGAAGCGGCGCTGCAGCTCGGCGACCGACTGTTCGCGCATGTCGCGACCGGCGGCGAGCAGGCGTGGGTCGAGGCGTTCCGCCAGGTCGAAGACGACGCCCTGGCGCAGGGCCCCCTTCGCCGGATACAGGCGATCGATGTCGAAATGCGTGAGCAGCGTGTAGAGGATGCACAGTCCGCCGCCGACGACGGCGCGGCGATCCTCCTTGAGCCCGGGGAGCTTGAGCGCGTCGACGCGACCGGCGGCCAGGCACTGCTCGATGCACCAGCGCAGGCCGTCGAGGGTGATGGAGCCGTCCGGGCTCACGCCGCTGGCGGCCAGGATCTGCGAGACGGCGCCGACGGTGCCCGACGAGCCCAGTGCCTGCTGCCATCTCGGCTGGGACGACTGGCGGGAGAACTGGGTGATGGCTTCTTCCAGTTCGGCGCCCGCGGCGACCTGCGCGGCGCGGAAGGCCTCGGCCGTGAAGCGGCCGTCCGGGAAGAAGCGCATCGACAGGCTGACGCTGCCGATCTGGAAGGATTCGGTGCTCACCGGCTGCGGGCCGCGGCCCAGGATCATCTCGGTGGAGCGGCCGCCGATGTCGATGACCAGGCGCGGATCCTCGGCCGTCTGCAGCCGGGCCACGCCGGCGTAGATCAGGCGGGCCTCCTCGCGGCCGGAGATCACTTCGATCGGATGGCCCAGCACCTCCTGGGCGCGCGCGAGGAACGCGTTGCGGTTGCGCGCCTCACGCAGCGTCTGCGTCGCGACCGCGCGCACCTGGCGGCCCGGCAGGCCCGACAGCCGTTCCGCGAAACGGCGCAGGCAGGCGAGCCCGCGCTCGGTGGCTTCCTCGGTCAGCATGCTCATCGCATCCAGGCCCGCGCCCAGGCGCACCGTTTCCTTCAGGTAATCCAGGCGGCGGTACTGCCCGTGCTGCAACTGGGCGAGTTCCAGACGGAAGCTGTTGGAGCCCATGTCGATGGCGGCCAGGGTCAGGGGAACTTGCGCTTGCGTCATGGGTCGGGATTGTCGCGGTGTTTGGTGTCCCTTCCGGGAACGAAGTGCTTTCATCTTCACTCGCGCTAGCATCCGGCGTTCCGTCCACCCCGCATCCCAACCGAGGAGCCGCAGATGACGAATTCCGATTCCCGCGACGAGGGCGCCGCCGGCGTGTCCCCCGAACTGGTCGACGCGATCCGCGACGACATCGACACGCTGACCCCGGGACGCGCCTTCAGCCGGCGCGCGTTCGTCGGCACGGCGGTGGGCAGCGGCTTCGCGGCGGCGGTGCTGCCGGTCTCGGCGCAGACGATCACCACCGACACGCAGGGCCTGGATGCGGGACCGGTGGCTATCCCGGTCGGCGACTTCAAGATGCCGGCCTATGTCGCGCAGCCGGCGGGCAAGAAGAATGCGCACGTCGTGCTCGTGATCAGCGAGATCTTCGGTGTGCATGAGCACATCGCCGACGTCGCGCGCCGCTTCGCGAAGCTCGGATACCTGGCGATCGCGCCCGACCTGTTCGCGCGGCAAGGCGATGCCAAGGTCTATTCGGACATCGCCAAGCTGCAGAGCGAGATCATCCAGCGCACGCCCGACGCGCAGGTCATGAACGACCTGGACGCCGCGGTCGCCTGGGCGAAGCAGCAGGGCGGCGATACCTCGAAGCTGGCGATCACCGGTTTCTGCTGGGGCGGCCGCATCGTGTGGCTGTACTCGGCGCACAGCAGGGCGGTGAAGGCCGGCGTGGCCTGGTACGGCCGCCTGCAGGGCCAGACGAATGCGATGACCCCGAAGCATCCGATCGACGTCGTCGGTCAACTGAACGCGCCGGTGCTGGGCCTGTACGGCGCCCAGGACAACGGCATTCCCGTCTCCACGGTGGCGGCGATGCAGGAGGCGCTCAAGCAGGGCAGCGCCGCCGCCAAGGCGAGCGAGTTCGTCGTCTACCCCGACACCGGCCACGCCTTCCACGCTGATTACCGCCCGAGCTACAAGTCCGAGCCCGCCAAGGACGGCTGGGCCCGCTGCCAGGCCTGGTTCAAACAGCACGGCGTCTGAACGCCAACGGCCCGAAGTCAGCGAGAGAGGCTGGGGCCGGCATGGGGCTCGAGGGTCCAGGAGGGAGCCCTCATGCCCCGTGGAGAGCCCGCGCCCGGCTTCTCGGAGTCATTCCTCGAGCCTGCGCTCCCCCACGCCGTGATGCCAGAGCCTTCCAAAGCGGGGGCTTGACGAGTCTGAGACAATTTTGGGAACCCAACCGGCGCACCCTCAGTGGTGCGCCTTTTTTATCCATGACCCTGACCTACATCCTGCTGGTGACCTTCGCCGGTGGACTTGCCTCCGTGACGATCGCGGCGATGCTGACGGTCGGCCTGCTGAGCCGCATCGTCAAGCACCTGGTGAGCCTGTCCACCGGCGTGCTGCTGTCGACCGCGCTGCTGCACGTGCTGCCGGAGGCGTTCGAGAGCGGGGCGGATCCGCACAACCTGTTCCTGGCGCTGCTGGGCGGGTTGATGTTCTTCTTCCTGCTGGAAAAGGCGGAGCTCTACCGCCACACGCACCACCATGAGGGGGACGGGCACCACCACCACCATCATTTCGACCAGGAGCAGGCCGGTCGGGGTGGGTTGTCGGTGCTGGTGGGGGACTCGATCCACAACTTCTGCGACGGCATCATCATCGCCGCGGCCTTCCTGGCGGATCACCACCTGGGGTGGGTCACCGCGATGGCGATCGTCGCCCATGAGATCCCGCAGGAAGTCGGCGACTACATCGTGCTGCTGAACGCCGGCTTCACACGGAAGAAGGCGCTGTTCTTCAACGCCGTGTCGGGCATGGCGGCGGTGGTCGGCGGGCTGGTGGGCTATTACGTCGTCGGCCCATGGCAGCAGCTGTTCCCCTACCTGCTGGTGGCGGCGTCGAGCAGCTTCGTCTACGTCTCGGTCGCCGACCTGATCCCGCAGCTGCAGCGTCGGCTGCCCTGGAAGGACACCGCGTTGCAGCTGCTGTGGCTGGGCGTGGGGATCGTGTTCGTGCTGATCGTCGTTGGCGGCAAACACGCCCACTGAGCGACTGCTCCACTGAGCGACTGCTGGCCGGAGGCGCCTACTGAGGCGCGCCCTCGCCGTGCACCACCAGCACCGGGAAGGCGCAGTGCGACAGCACCTTCTGCGTCTCGCTGCCGAGCAGCAGCGCCTGCAGCCCGCGTCGGCCGTGCGTGGCCATGACCAGCAGGTCGGCGTCGACGCGCTTGGCGTGCTCGATGATGGCTTCCCAGGGGTGCAACGCCTCGACGCTGTGGGCGTCGATCTCCAGGCCTTCGGCCCGCGCCAGCGAGAGCACATGGGCCAGACGCTCCTGCGCGATGCGCTCCTGGGCGTCGAAGAACTCCTGCGGCGGCGTCGGCTGCATCTCCGAGACGGCGCTGTAGGGGAAGGGTTCCTTCACGCTGATCGCGAACAGCCGCGCATTGTGGAACTTCGCCAGCTGGATGGCGGTGGAGATCGCCTTGGCGGTGATGTCGGAACCGTCGGTGGGAATCAGGATGCGCTGGAACATGGCGAGCCTCCTTCGAGCGAACGGGGTGGGGCTGGGTGGTCCCGACCCGCACCACGGGCGGGGTCAGGGCTTGCCTTCGCAGTCTGGGCTTCCCATGGTGCTCGCGCCATGCGCAATGTCAATAAGGGCCGGCGTCAGCACGTCGGTCAGCCCTTTGTCAGCCCTTCAGTCAGCCTTTTGCGAGCGGCAGCCGCGGGTTGGCGCTCCATTCGCTCCAGGATCCGGGGTAGAGCCGGCTGCCCGGCAGCCCGGCGTGATGCATCGCCAGCAGGTTGTGGCAGGCGGTCACGCCCGATCCGCATTGGTGCACCGTGCCGTCCGGTCCCTGCGGGCCGAGCAGCGCGCTGAATTCCTCGCGCAGTTGGTCGGCCGGCTTGAAGCGGCCCTCCGGTGTCAGGTTGGATTTGAAGAAGCGGTTCGTCGCACCAGGAATGTGGCCAGCCTGGGTGTCCAGCGGTTCGACTTCGCCGCGGAAGCGCTCGCCCGCGCGGGCGTCGATCAGCCGGACGCGGCCGAGTCCGGCGAGCAGGTCCTGGGCGGACCAGGGGGCCTCGAGCGGGGCGGCAGGTTCAAAGGAGGCGGTGGGGCCGAGGGGGGATCTCCGACGTCACCACGCCGCCGGCCTGCTGCCAGGCCGCGAACCCGCCGTCGAGCACGGCCACCTGCGCGTGGCCCAGCCAGCGCAGCATCCACCACAGGCGGGCCGCGTACATGCCGTCGGCGGCGTCGTAGGCGACGAGCTGCCGGCCCGGCGCCATGCCGAGGTCCCGCAGGCGGGCCGCGAAGGCCTCCCGCTCGGGCAGCGGGTGGCGGCCGCGGAACGCACCGACGGCGTCCTGTTTCGGGCCGCTGAGGTCGCGGTCCAGATTCAGGTAGAACGCACCGGGCAGATGGCCGGCCGCGTACGCACGCTCGCCGGCCGCCGTGTCGGCCAGATCGAAGCGGACGTCGACGATCAGCGGCGGCGCGGACGAGTTCACCAGCGCCCGCAACTGCTCGACCGAGATCAGCCCGTCAAGGCCCGCCGGAGCGGGGCGCGTCGACGACGCCTCGGGGGACGTCGACGGGGATGCCGAGGAAGGAACCGGGTGAGGCGTCGCTGAAGTCGTCATGGCCGTTCAAGATTCCTGGACAGAATGCTGGGCGTCCTTGGGGGTGTTCCGGGCGCGCAACAGCGTCGCCCCCAGGCCCGCGACGACGATCAGCAGGATGCCGATCCACGAGAGCAGGCCCAGCAGGTCACCGAAGATCAGCACACCATACAACGCCGAGAACACGATGCCCAGGTACTGCAGCGATGCGTTCACCAGCGGCTTGCCGGTGCCGTAGGCGCGCGTCATCAGGAGCTGGGCGGCCGTGGCCAGCACGCCGACGGCCAGCAGCAGCGCCGCGCCGGTCCAGGTGTGGCCGTGCCAGCCGCCGTGCGACACGATCGTCGTCAACGCGCCGGCGACCACGCCGCCCATCGAGAAGTAGAAGACGATGCGGAATTCCGGCTCCCCCGCGCGGCCCAGCGAGGTCACCTGCAGGTAGGCCATCGCCGACAGCATCCCGGACGCGAGCCCGGCCAGGCCGTGCCAGACCTGCTGGTCCTCCATCGCCGGCTGCAGCACCAGCCCGACGCCGACGAAACCCAGCAGCACGGTGATGATCAGCCGCGGATCGACCTTGGCCGCGCCCATGAGCACCGCGCCGCCGATCAGGAACAGCGCCATCCAGACCGAGGACATGTAGTTCAGCGTCATGGCCGTGGCGAGCGGCAGCTTGCTGATCGCGAAGAACCACAGCGACAGCGCGATCACGCCGGACAGGCTGCGCCAGAAATGCATCGCCGGCACGGAAGTCTTCAGCGACAGCCCCTTGGCCCGCGAGAGCGCGAACAGGAACAGCGTACCGACCAGGCCGCGATACATGACGATCTCGCCCGCGCCGTAGTAGGCCGAAGCCAGCTTGACGCAGACACCCATGGTGGCGAACAGCAAGGTCGCCAGGACCATCAGAAGGGGGCAGACATATGCGGTCGATTCTCGCGCCGAAGGTCGGTCCGGCCTGTTGTGGCGAGCCGCAAAAACGAACGCCCCGCAAGAGCGGGGCGTTGTGCGCCCCGCGGTGGCGCAGGGGCGGGGCGGGTGCGCGACGTGTGCGCTGGCGTGTGAACCCGCCGTCGGCGTGGTGTCAGCGCTTCATCAGCCCGCGGTACCACTCGTGGAAGTGCTTCATGCCGTCTTCCATCGGCGTCTGGTATGGGCCGGCCTCGTCGTCGCCGCGTTCCATCAGCGCCTTGCGGCCGGCGTCCATGCGCAGCGCGATCTCGTCGTCCTCGATGCAGGTCTCCATGTAGGCGGCCTGCTGGGCATCGATGAGGTCGCGCTCGAAGGCCACCACTTCTTCCGGGTAGTAGAACTCGACGATGTTGGTCGTCTTCTGCGGCCCCTTGGGGAACAGCGTCGACACCACCAGCACGTTGGGATACCACTCCACCATGATGTTGGGGTAGTAGGTCAGCCAGATGGCGCCCTGTTCCGGCGACTGGCCGCCGGAGAAGCCCAGCACCTGGTCGTGCCACTTGGCGTAGACCTCGGAGCCCGGCTTCTCGAGCGCCTTGTTCACGCCCACCGTCTGCACCGAATAGTCCCGGCCGAACTCCCACGCCAGGTCGTCGCAGGTGACGAAGTGACCCAGGCCCGGATGGAACGGGCCCACGTGGTAGTCCTCCAGGTAGACCTCGATGAAGGTCTTCCAGTTGTAGTCGCACTCGTGGACATGGACCTTGTCGAGCTGGTAGCCGCTGAAGTCCAGCGCACCGCGCGGCCCCAGCTTCGCCAGGTCGGCGGCAATGTCGCGGCCGTTGTCCTCGAACAGCAGGCCGTTCCACTCGCGGATCCTGTAGCGGTTCAGGTGCAGGCAGGGGTCCTGCTTGAAGTGCGGCGCGCCGACCAGCTCGCCCTTGAGGTCGTAGGTCCAGCGGTGCAGCGGGCAGACGATGTTGCTCTGCGTGTTGCCGCGGCCACGCAGCATCACCGCCTGCCGGTGCCGGCAGACGTTGGAGATCAGTTCCAGGCCTTGCGCGCTGCGCACGATGGCGCGGCCTTCGCCCTCCTGCGGCAGGGCGTAGTAGTCGCCGACCTCCGGCACGGCGAGCGCGTGACCGAGGTAGCGGGGGCCATGCTGGAAGATCAGTTCCTGTTCGCGGCGGAACAGGTCCTCGTCGAAGTAGGAGGTGACCGGTAGCTGGGGGTGGCTGGGGGCCGTGCTGCCCGTGCCGTTGCGTTCAAGCGCGCTGAGAGGGATGCTCAGGTCGGACATGATCCAAGAGGGTCTCCAAGACTCCAATGTCAACCGTGACGGCCGCCCCCCAGGTGAACGGGCCGGCATGCGTGGGGACTGAGTGAAACTGATCGCCGGCCCCGTTTTGGCCCCTTTTAGGGGATCGGAGCGGGCAAGGGAACCGGTGATTGTACCCGGGCTACCAATGGCGGGGAAACGCGAGGGTGTCAAGCTTTACCCAGCGCCCGAAACAGCCGCTGACGCCTGTGGCGCTCGGCTCACATCCCCCGACGGTCGGACGACGGGCGGAGCGTTGACGGTGCTTACAATCCTCATTTTCGTGTTTTGAAATGAGCAAGCCTTCCGCCAGCGCCAAACCGGCGCAGCCCGCGATCCACGAGCAGGAGCCTGCCAGCTATGAGCTGGCGGTCGAGGAGTTGGAACGTCTGGTGCAGGCCATGGAAGCCGGTCAACTGCCGCTGGATCAGCTGCTGGCCAGCTACCAGCGGGGAGCCGCCTTGCTCAAATACTGCCGCACCCGACTTCAGGCCGTCGAACAACAAGTACAGGTCATTGAAGGCGGCGGCGCGCAGGCTTGGGGAGATGAATAAGTGGATGCAGGGGTTTTTGAACGTTGGGTGAAGCAATCGCTCGAGGACGTCGAGCGGTCGCTGGAGGCCTGGGTGCCCGAGGCGGCGCCGGCGGGCCTGGGCGAGGCCATGCGGTATGCCGTCCTCGGCGCGGGCAAGCGCCTGCGCCCGTTGCTGGTGCTGGCCGCGGCGGACGCCGCGGGCGGCCAGCGCGAGGCCGCGATGCGCGCGGCGTGCGCGGTGGAGCTGATCCACGCGTACTCGCTGGCGCATGACGACATGCCGTGCATGGACAACGACGTGCTGCGCCGTGGCAAGCCGACGCTGCACGTGCAGTACGGCGAGGCCCAGGCGATGCTGGCCGGCGACGCGATGCAGGCGCTGGCCTTCGACGTGCTGACGCCGGACGAGGGCGTCGCGCCCGCGTTGCAGGCCAAGCTGTGCCGGCTGCTGGCGCGCGCCAGCGGCTACGACGGCATGGCCGGCGGCCAGGCGATCGACCTGGCCAGCATCGGCAAGCCGCTGGACGAGGCGTCGCTGCGCGACATGCACCGCCGCAAGACCGGCGTGCTGCTGCAGGCCAGCGTCCTGATGGGCGCCGCCTGCGGCGAACTGACGCCGGCCGCGTGGGAATCGCTGAGCCGCTACGGCGCCGCGATCGGCCTGGCCTTCCAGGTCGTCGACGACATCCTGGACGTCACCCAGGACAGCGACGTGCTCGGCAAGACCGCCGGCAAGGATCAGGACAACAACAAGCCGACCTACGTCAGCGTGCTGGGCCTGGAGCCCGCCCGCGCGTACGCGCTCCGCCTGCGGGACGAGGCGCATCAGGCGCTCGCCGGCAGCGGCCTGGCCGACACCGCCTGGCTCAGCCTGCTGGCTGACAAGGTGGTGGAGCGCGACAACTGAGATCCTTGCCGGATCCGGAAAGGATCCGGCGTGGACGCTGCGACAAGGAGAGGCGACGCCATGAGCGAGAACCCATCGAACGCGACGGCCGCGCAGACGCTGCTGTCGACCATCGAAAGCCCCGCGGATGTGCGCCGGCTGTCGCGTGGCCAACTGCCGCAACTGGCCGACGAGGTCCGTGCGCACATTCTCAACAGCGTGTCCAAGACCGGCGGCCATCTGTCGTCGAACCTCGGCACCGTGGAGATGACGGTCGCGCTGCATTACGTCTACGACACGCCGCGCGACCGGCTGGTGTGGGACGTGGGCCACCAGACCTACCCGCACAAGATCCTGACCGGCCGCCGCGACGCGATGGCGACGCTGCGCCAGCAGGGCGGCATCTCCGGCTTCCCGCGCCGCGACGAGAGCGAGTACGACACCTTCGGCACCGCGCACTCCAGCACCTCGATCTCGGCCGCGCACGGCATGGCGATGGCGGCCCGGATCAAGGGCGAGTCGCGCCGCGTGGTCGCGATCATCGGCGACGGCGCGATGACCGCCGGCATGGCCTTCGAGGCGTTGAACAACGCCGGCGTCGCGCATGGCGGCCTGCTCGGCGACGTGCTGGTGATCCTGAACGACAACGACATGTCGATCAGCCCGCCGGTCGGCGCGCTGAACAAGTACTTCACCCGGCTGATGAGCGGCAAGTTCTACGCCGCCGCGCGCGAGGGCGCGAAGTCGGTGCTCAAGCACACGCCGCTGTACGAGTTCGCCCGCCGCTTCGAGGAGCACACCAAGGGCATGTTCGTGCCCGGGACGATCTTCGAGGAGTTCGGCTTCAACTACGTCGGCCCGATCGACGGGCACGACCTGGACGCGCTGATCCCGACACTGGAGAACCTGCGCGACAAGAAGGGCCCGCAGTTCCTGCACCTGGTCACGCGCAAGGGCCAGGGCTACAAGCTGGCGGAGGCCGACCCGGTCAAGTACCACGGCCCGACGCCGTTCAACCCGGCCGAAGGCATCAAGCCGTCGACCGCGCCGGCGAAGAAGACCTTCACGACGGTGTTCGGCGACTGGCTGTGCGACATGGCCGAGGTCGATCCCACGCTGGTCGGCATCACGCCGGCGATGCGCGAGGGCTCGGGCATGGTCGAGTTCCACAAGCGCTTCCCGACGCGGTACTACGACGTCGGCATCGCCGAGCAGCATGCGGTGACCTTCGCCGGCGGCTTGGCCTGCGAGGGGCTGCGTCCGGTGGTGGCGATCTACTCGACCTTCCTGCAACGCGGCTACGACCAGATGGTCCATGACGTGGCGCTGCAGAACCTGCCGGTGCTGTTCGCGCTGGACCGCGCGGGCCTGGTCGGCGCCGACGGCGCGACGCATGCCGGCAACTACGACATCGCCTTCACGCGTTGCATTCCGAACATGAGCGTGATCACGCCGTCGGACGAGAACGAGTGCCGCCAGGCGCTGTACACCGGCCACGTGCACAACGGCCCGGTGACGGTCCGTTATCCGCGCGGCGCCGGCATCGGTGCGGAGATCCGGAAGGAGATGGTCGCGCTGCCCTGGGGCAAGGGCGAGATGCGCCGGACCTCGTCGCAGCCGTCGACCGGCGGTCGCGCCGGCGCCCATGCGCCGCGGGTGGCCATCCTGGCCTTCGGCACCTTGCTGCATCCGGCGCTCAAGGCGGCGGAGGCGCTCGACGCCAGCGTCGCCAACATGCGTTTCGTGAAGCCGCTGGATGTCGAGCTGGTCAGGGAACTGGCCCGCACGCACGACGCGCTGGTGACCGTCGAGGACGGCTGCGTCATGGGTGGCGCCGGCAGCGCGGTGCTGGAAGCGCTGCAGGCCGAAGGCCTGTCGTTGCCGGTGCTGCAGCTGGGCTTGCCCGATGAATACGTCGAGCACGGCGAACCCGGCAAGCTCATGGCCCAGTGCGGGCTGGATGCCGCCGGCATCGAGCGCTCGATCCGCGAGCGTTTCCTGACGACCGTGGCGCCGGTGGCGATCAAGGCCGCCTGAGCGGCGCACGCGTTCCCTGGAGCTGTCCTTCGAACGGCGCTGGCCTCGCGGTCAGCGCCGTTTTGCCTTGGCGGCCGCCTGCAGCCCCGGTCGGTCGGGCGACTTGACCAGCGCGGGGGCGAGCGCGCGTTTCACCGCGTCGATGAAGTCCTGCGTCAGCGCATGCGCGGCGCGGTGCAGCGGCCACAGCGCCTGGACGCGGAAGGGGACCGACACCGAGAACGGTCGCAGGTGCAGATCGGGGCCGGCGCAGGCCCGCGCCGTCAACGGATTGACGAGCGCGATGCCCAGGTTTTTCTGAACCAGCGCGCAGACGGCGATCGCGCTGTGTGTCTCCATTTGCAGACGACGCCGCACGCCGGCACTTGCAAAGATGGCGTCGAACTGGCGGCGATAGGGGTCCTCGGCCGACAGGCTGACGAAGCGCTCGCCCTCGAAGTCCTGCGGCGTGAGCACCGCGCGCTCCAGCAGCCGGTGTCCGGCGGGGAGGATGCAGACCTCGTCGAGCTCGGCCAGCGTTTCGCTGCGTGTGCCCGGCACGGTGGCGGAGACCTCGCTCAGGCCGATGTCGAAACGCTGCGCCGCCATCCATTCCTCCAGCAGCGGCGATTCCTGTGGCGTCAGCGTCAGCGCCGCCTGCGGGTGCCGGGCGAGCCAATCGGCGCTCGCATCGGGCAGCAGCGCGTGCGCCAGCGCCGGAAGCGTGAGGACGCGCAGGCGCTCGTCCTCGGCGCGCCCCAGCGACTGGGCGCGCGCGACCACCAGGTCCAGACCCTGGTAGGCACGCTGGACTTCGTCGAACAACGCGAGCGCCCGCGCCGTCGGACGCAGCCGCCCCGCCGTGCGTTCGAACAGCGCGTAGCCGAGCAGCGATTCCATCCGTGCCAGCTCGCGGCTGATCGTCGGTTGGGACGTGAACAGCAGTTGCGCGGCGCCGGTCACGCTGCCGGCGGTCATGACGGCGCGGAAGACCTCGATGTGGCGGTGCGTGATCGGCAGGGACATTCCGGCAGGATATCAGTGCATATCAGAAATGAATTCAGCAAGCAAAACAAAGCATTTGATTGAATACAACGTCCGACGGATGCTTGCGGTCATCACTCCGGGACGTTCACGATGCGTTCGACGCAAGGATTTCTGACATGCCGCAAGCCCTGACCCCCGTCCGCGAACAGCAACTGCAGGCGCTCGCCGCCAAGTACGGCACCCCGCTGTGGGTCTACGACGCCGCCGTCATCCGCGAGCGCATCGGCGCGCTGGGCGGGTTCGACACGATCCGTTTCGCCCAGAAGGCGTGTTCGAACACGCACATCCTGCGGCTGATGCGGGAGCAGGGCGTGAAGGTCGATTCCGTGTCGCGCGGCGAGCTGCTGCGCGCCTTCGCCGCCGGTTTCACCGTCGGCGCAGGCGCGGACGCGGTCCATTCGGACATCGTGTTCACCGCCGACCTGCTGGACCGCGAGACGCTCCAGACCGTCGTCGAGCACCGCGTCCCGGTGAACGCCGGTTCGATCGACATGCTGGAGCAGCTCGGCGAGGTCTCGCCCGGCCACCCGGTATGGCTGCGCCTGAACCCGGGCTTCGGCCACGGCCACAGCAACAAGACCAACACCGGCGGCGAACACAGCAAGCACGGCATCTGGCACGAACAGCTGACGGACGCGCTGGCCGTGATCGCGCGCCGCGGGCTGACGCTGATCGGGCTGCACATGCACATCGGGTCGGGGGTCGACTACGAGCATCTGGGCCGCGTCGGCAGCGCCATGGTCGACCTGGTCCGGACGGTCAAGGGCAGCGGCCTGGACCTGCTGGCGATCTCGGCGGGCGGCGGTCTGTCGATTCCCTACCAGGAGGGCGGCGAGCGGATCGATACCGCGCACTACTTCAGCCTGTGGGATGCCGCGCGGAAGGAGGCGGAGAACGTCGTCGGCCATCCGCTGGACCTGGAGATCGAACCGGGTCGCTATCTGGTGGCGGAATCCGGCGTGCTGCTGGCCGAGGTCCGCGCGGTCAAGGCGCAGGGCCGTCAGCATTTCCTGCTGGTGGACGCCGGCTTCAATGAGCTGATGCGGCCGGCGATGTACGGCAGCTTCCACGCGATGAGCCTGATCCCTGCGGATGGCCAGCGCCGACCGCTCCAGGAGACCGTGGTGGCCGGTCCGCTGTGCGAATCCGGGGACGTGTTCACCCAAGCCGAGGGCGGCGTCGTCCTGGCGCGGGAATTGCCGCGAGCCCAGGTCGGCGACCTGCTGGTCATCCACGACACCGGCGCATACGGCGCCTCCATGTCCAGCAACTACAACAGCCGGCCGCTGATCGCCGAAGTGCTGGTCGACGGCGGCTCGGACCGACTCATCCGCCGTCGCCAGACCGTCGAGGAACTGCTGGCGCTGGAAGCGGTCTGATCGTCGTTCGTCGGGTTTGAACGCGGGGAAGGCCGATCTGGCGGTTTTGACAGCGGTTTGTCGCCGATATGACGTTTTTGCTATCGCACAAATGATTTTTGATAGCTTGGCTCAATAGGGATACGCAATAGGCTGCATTGGGGAATTCAAACCCACCGATAGCCTCGTCCCCCTATCATTCTTCCCATCCCATCAACCCCAGACAGCGAGAACGAAGCAATGTCCCTGATCAACACCCAAGTCCAACCCTTCAAGGCCCAAGCGTTCCACAACGGCAAGTTCATCGAGGTCACTGAAGAGTCGCTCAAGGGCAAGTGGTCCGTGCTGATCTTCATGCCGGCCGCCTTCACCTTCAACTGCCCGACGGAAGTCGAAGACGCGGCGGACAACTACGGCGAGTTCCAGAAGCTGGGCGCCGAGGTCTACATCGTCACGACCGACACGCACTTCTCGCACAAGGTGTGGCACGAAACCTCGCCGGCCGTCGGCAAGGCCAAGTTCCCGCTGGTCGGCGACCCGACGCACGCGCTCACGAACGCCTTCGGCGTGCACATCCCGGAAGAAGGCCTGGCCCTGCGCGGCACCTTCGTGATCAATCCGGACGGCGTCATCAAGACCCTGGAAGTGCATGACAACGCGATCGCCCGCGACGTCAAGGAAACGCTGCGCAAGCTGAAGGCGGCCCAGTACGTCGCCAAGAACCCGGGTCAGGTCTGCCCGGCCAAGTGGAACGAAGGCGACAAGACCATCGCCCCGTCGCTGGACCTGGTCGGCAAGATCTAAGGATCTCGCCCTTCGGGGGAGGAAGGCGGGCCGAGCGGACGCCTTTCCCCCCGGACCGGTGATCCGGATGAGGACGTTCCTCTCCCCTCACTGCAAACGCATCGCGCGTGGACCGATCCGGTCCGCGGGCGTGTGCTCGGCCGCCCCTTCGATCTGACAGGGAGGCCGGTTCTCGAAGTCGCTTAAGAATATTGGAAGGAAGCAACGATGTTGGACGACAACCTGAAGGCGCAGCTCAAGGCCTACCTGGAGCGGGTCACGCTGCCGTTCGAGATCGAAGCCTCGTTGAACGACTCCGAGAGCGCCGCAGAGCTCAAGCAGCTGCTGCAGGACATCGCCGCGATGTCCGACAAGATCGCGCTGAACCTGAACGGCAACGACGCGCGCAAGCCGTCGTTCAGCCTGAAGCGCACCGGCACCGAGCAGAGCCTGCGCTTCGCCGCCATTCCCCTGGGCCATGAGTTCACCTCGCTGGTGCTGGCCCTGCTGTGGACGGGCGGTCATCCTCCGAAGGTGGAGCAGTCCACCATCGACCAGATCAAGGGCCTGGACGGGGACTACCTCTTCGAGGTCTACATGTCCCTGACCTGCCACAACTGCCCGGACGTCGTGCAGGCGCTGTCGCTGATGTCGGTGCTGAATCCGCGCGTCAAGACGGTGGTCGTGGACGGCGCGCTGTTCCAGGACGAAGTCAACGCCCGCGAGATCATGGCGGTGCCCACGATCTACCTGAACGGCCAGGAATTCGGCTCGGGCCGCATGACCGTGGAAGAGATCGCCGCCAAGCTGGACACCGGCGCGGCGGAGAAGGACGCGGCCAAGCTGTCGGCCAAGGATCCGTACGACGTGCTGATCGTCGGCGGCGGTCCGGCCGGCGCGGCGGCGGCGGTGTATGCGGCCCGCAAGGGCATCCGCACCGGCATCGCGGCGGAACGCTTCGGCGGTCAGGTCAACGACACGCTGGCGATCGAGAACTACATCTCCGTGCTGTCGACCGACGGTCCGAAGTTCTCGATGGCGCTGGAGTCGCACGTCAAGGATTACGGCGTCGACGTGATGAACCTGCAGCGTGCGGATCAGCTGATCCCGTCGACCACGCCGGGCGGACTGGTCGAGCTGAAGCTGGCCAACGGCGGCTCGCTGAAGAGCAAGACGGTGATCATCTCGACCGGCGCGCGCTGGAGGAACGTCAACGTCCCCGGCGAGCAAGAATACAAGAACAAGGGCGTGGCCTATTGCCCGCACTGCGACGGTCCGCTGTTCAAGGGCAAGCGCGTGGCGGTGATCGGCGGCGGCAACTCCGGCGTCGAGGCGGCGATCGACCTGGCCGGCATCGTGTCGCACGTGACGCTGCTGGAGTTCGGCGACCAGCTGCGCGCTGATGCGGTGCTGGTGAAGAAGCTCGAAAGCCTGCCGAACGTCGTCATCCTGAAGCAGGCGCAGACGAGCGAGTTCACCGGCACGGCGGGCAAGCTCGACGGCTTGAACTACGTCGACCGCGCCACTGGCGAAAGCAAGCGCGTCGAGGTCGAAGGCGTGTTCGTGCAGATCGGCCTGGTGCCCAACACCGAGTGGCTGCGCGGCACGATCGAGCTGTCCAAGCACGGCGAGATCATCGTCGACGCGAAGGGTCAGACCTCGGTGCCGGGCGTGTTCGCTGCGGGTGATGCGACGACGGTGCCGTTCAAGCAGATCATCATCGCGGCCGGCGATGGGGCGAAGGCGGCACTCAGCGCCTTCGACCACATCATCCGGAACTGATCGCGGTTCAGCCCCCTGATTGACGCCCCGAAAGGGGCGTCAGTCGTTTGTGGGGTTCAACGCCGACTGCGCCAGAGGCTCTCCGCGCTGTAGACCGCGAGCGCCGACCAGATCAGCACGAAGCCGACGAGCCGCGCGCCGGCGAGCGGCTCGTGATACAGCCAGACCCCGAGCAGGAACTGGATCGTCGGGGACAGGTATTGCACGAGGCCGAGCGTCGTCAGCGTGATGCGGCGGGCGCCGGCGGCGAACAGCAGCAGCGGCACGGCCGTCAGCGGCCCGGCGAGCAGCAGCCAGCCGATGTGAACGGCGTCGCCGGTCGCGAATGCGCTGGTGCCCTGGCTGGTCCACCAGAACAGCGCGACAGCGGCGAAGGGCGAGAGGATCAGCGTCTCCAGCGACAGTCCCTCCAGCGCCCCCAGATGCGCCGTCTTGCGCATCAGCCCGTAGATCCCGAAGCTCAACGCCAGCACCAGCGCGATCCACGGCAGCCGTCCGGCGGTCACCGTCAGCCAGATCACGCCGGCCGCGGCGAGTGCGATCGCCAGCCACTGCACCGGTCGCAGCCGTTCGCGCAGGAACACGAAACCCAGCATCACGTTGACCAGCGGGTTGATGAAGTAGCCCAGGCTGGCCTCGACGACATGGCCGTGCTGCACCGCCCACACATAGACCAGCCAGTTGGTCGAGAGCAGCATCGCCGACACCGCGCAGGTCCCCAGCAGCTTCGGCGAGCGCAGCACCGGTCCGAGCCAGGCCCAGCGGCGCAGCGCCGTCAGCAGGATCGCGACGAAGACCATGGACCACAGCGTCCGGTGCGCGATGACTTCGAACGCGCTGACGTCGCTCAGCCGCTTGAAGTACAGCGGGAACAGCCCCCAGGCGATGTAGGCCAGCGCGGCGTAGAGCATCCCGGTGCGGGCGTGTCTGATGGCGTCTGGGGTATCGGCGGCGGTCGAGGTGTCGTTGGTCATGGGTGCTGCGGGCGCGAGGGCCCGCGATTCTGCTCTTTTCAGGCGGACCGCTTCGTCGCAGGATGGACACCATGGCCCACGTCGAATTCACGTCGCAACTGCATCGCTTCGTCGACACCCCCAGCTGGACTGCGACGCCGGCACCCTGGGGGAGGCGCTCACGCTCGCCTTCGACTGCAATCCCCGCCTGCGCGGCTACATCCTGGACGAGCAGGGGCACCTGCGCACCCACGTCGCCGTGTTCATCGACGGCCACCGCGCGCGGGACCGGCAGGCGCTCAGCGACCCGCTGACGGCGCAGTCCAAGGTCTACGTGCTGCAGGCGTTGTCGGGCGGCTGAACGCTGCCGCCCCTGGCCTGTCGAGAACCGCGACGCCCGATCGTCGTGGGAGGTGATGTCCGCCATCGCAACACCAGCCATCGCAAGGAGACACCGATGACCACCACCGCCTGGGCCGCGACCCGCAAGGGTCTGTTCGAACTGCGCAGCGATCCCGCCGGTGGCGGATGGTCGATCGACCGCCACAGCTTCGTGGGGGACCCCGTCAGCATGGTGCTGCCCGCTCCGGCGGGTGGCGGCCGGATGTTCGCGGCGCTCAACCTGGGGCACTTCGGCGCCAAGCTGCAGGCGTCCGACGATGGCGGCGTCACGTGGCGCGAACTCGCCTCACCCGCGTTCCCGGAACAGCCGGAAGGGGCCGAAGGCCCGCCCTGGAAGCTCCAGCAGATCTGGGCGCTGGAGCGCGGCGGCGACGGGCGGCTCTGGGCCGGCACCATCCCCGGCGGCCTCTTCGTCAGCGACGACCAGGGCGAGACCTGGCAGCTCGTCGACACGCTCTGGGACAAGCCCGAGCGGCTGGGCTGGTTCGGCGGCGGCTACGACGCGCCGGGCATCCACTCGATCAACGTCGATCCGCGTGATCCGAGGCGGCTGCTGCTGGGCATCTCCTGCGGCGGCGCCTGGCGCAGCGACGACGGCGGCGCGACCTGGCACATCAGCGCCAAGGGCATGCGCGCCGATTTCCTGCCGCCGGAGCAGCAGGGCGAGGAGAACACGCAGGACCCGCACCGCATCGTCGCCAGCGCCGCCGATCCGGACGTGCTCTGGTGCCAGCATCACAACGGCGTCTGGCGCTCGGTCGACGGCGGCGCGAACTGGGGCGAGATCAAGCCGCCGCTGTCGGGCTTCGGCTTCGCGGTGGCCGCGCATGCGGGCGATCCGGACACCGCGTGGTTCGTGCCGGGCGTGAAGGACGAGAAGCGGTTGCCGGTCGACGGTGCGCTGGTGGTGAACCGCACGCGCGATGGCGGCAAGACTTTCGAGACGCTGCGCAACGGCCTGCCGCAGGCGCATTGCTACGACCTCGTCTACCGCCACGGCCTGGCCGCGCACGACGACGGGCGGCGCCTGCTGATGGGCAGCACGACCGGCAACCTGTGGGCGACCGACGATGCCGGCGACCGTTGGTCGCTCGTGTCGGGGCACCTGCCGCCGATCTACACGGTGCGGTTCGGCTGAGGCCTCCGCCTCAGAGGAAGGGGGCCCACTCCGGTCCGGGCGGCGCGTCGAGTTCCAGCGCCGCGCCGGTGATCGGATGCGTCAACGTCAGCCGCTGCGCGTGCAGCCACAGGCGCTGCAGGCCGAAGTGCGCCGCGAGCGCGCGGTTGAGCGGCCCCTTGCCGTGGTTGGCGTCGCCGACGATCGGATGCGCGAGGTGCTTCAGATGCCGGCGGATCTGGTGGCGCCGTCCCTGCACCGGCTCGCACGCGAGCAGCGCGAGCCGCGTCGTCGGGAAGCGAGGATCGGTGCTGACCGGGACTTCATGCCGACGCAGGCAGGTCCACTCGGTCTGCGCGTCGAGATGCGGCTGGCCGGCGGACGGCAACTCCGGATCGCGGGCGAGCGGATGGTCGATGACGCCGGCATCGGCGGCGGGCCAGCCGCGCACCAGCGCCAGGTAGCGCTTGTGCGTGCGACGTTCCGCGAGGGCGACGCCGAGCAGGCTGGCGACCTCGGCGCTCAGCGCGAAGACGAGCACGCCCGACGTGCCGCGGTCCAGGCGATGCGCCGGCCAGACCGGCCGGCCGAGCTGATCGCGCAGGCGTTGCAGCGCGGCGTCTTCCTCGTGGGCATCGATCGCGGTGCGGTGCACCAGCAGCCCCGCGGGCTTGTCGATCACCGCCAGGTGCTCATCCAGGTGGCGCAGCGGCAGCGCTCGAAACAGGGCGGACGACGGCGACGGCGACGGCGAGCCTGTCGGTGCCCCATCGACGCGGGATGGCACGAAGGACAGGACGCAGGGATGGGGTGGGGCGGGAGATGTCATCGCTGAAGGGGACGGTGTGCGCACGCCTGGAGCGCTTTTTGCCCTCTTTTCCCCGTTTGGGGGAGGGGCCAGTCACAGGGTGGTTCGCCAAAATCCTGTCATGCCGACTGCGCATCATCGCAGCAGGCCTTCAGCGCCATCGATCGTCGATGGCGGGACCCTCGATCCGCACCGCCGTCGCCAGCAGGAGTTCGCCATGCCCCAGGAGTTTCACATCGGTCACCGGTCCTTCCTGGTCCGGCTCGTCACGGCCTTGGGTGGCGTCGTGCGGCGCACGCCGGCCGTGCGGCTGGTCAGTCGATCTGGCCGTCCACGTACAGCCACGCCCCGCGCTCCCGCACGAAACGGCTGACCTCGCGCATGCGGTGCGCGCGCCCGCCGACCTTGCTGCGCGCGATGAATTCCACCGTCTCGTGGTCCGCGTCCTGGCGCGTGTGCCGACGCACCTCGAGGCCCAGCCACTTCAGGTCCTGCTCCCCCGATCGAGCGACGCCGGACGGGTGCTCGGATGCCAGGTCGCGAGCAGATACTCGATCAGGTCCATCGTGTAGGCCGTGTACCGCGAGCGCATCAAGGCCTGCGCGTCCGCTGCGATGAGCGCGCCGGTCTCGGCGAAGGCGCGGTGCAAGGCGCCGCAGCACGAGGTGTACGAGCGGCCCGTGCCGCAGGGGCACTGACTTCCCTCTGAGCCGGCGGCCGTCGCCTGCTTGGCCGCACCGTTCGTCGCGCTGTGGGCCGCGCGGTTGGCCCCGCTGTTCGCCGCAGTCTTGGATTTTTCTGTCTTCATGAAGGCGGCATGATGCCAGTCTCTCTAGAATGGCTGGATGAATTCCCAGGATTTTGGCGACGAGCGCCCGACCCCGCCGCAAGAGGACCTGTTCACGCCGCGCGCGCCGCGCGGTCTGCTGGACAACCTCAACCCCGAGCAGCACGCCGCGGTGACGCTGGGCCAGGAACCCGCGCTGATCCTGGCCGGCGCCGGCTCCGGCAAGACGCGCGTGCTGACGACGCGCATCGCCTGGCTGATGAGCCAGGGCCATGCGACGCCGGCCTCGGTGCTGGCGGTGACCTTCACCAACAAGGCCGCCAAGGAGATGGTCACGCGCCTGTCCGCGATGCTGCCGGTGAACGTGCGCGGCATGTGGATCGGCACCTTCCACGGGCTGTGCAACCGCTTCCTGCGCGCGCACTGGAAACTGGCCGGCCTGCCGCAAGGTTTCCAGATCCTGGACTCGGGCGACACGCTCTCCGCCGTCAAGCGCGTCATCAAGGCGATGAAGCTCGACGAGGAACGCTTCGTCCCCAAGCAGGTCTCCTGGTACATCGCCGGCGCGAAAGAGGACGGCATGCGTCCCAAGGACATCGACCTGCGCGACGAGCAGACCCGCAAGCTGGTCGAGATCTACCAGGCCTACCAGGACCAGTGCGAGCGTGAGGGCGTCGTCGATTTCGCCGAGCTGATGCTGCGCTCGTTCGAGCTGATGCGCGACAACCAGGCGGTGCGCGAGCACTACCAGCGCCGCTTCCAGTACGTGCTGGTCGACGAGTTCCAGGACACCAACAAGCTGCAGTACGCCTGGCTGAAGATGTTCGCGCCGCCGGGGCGCGGTCAGGGCGTGTTCGCGGTCGGCGACGACGACCAGAGCATCTACGCCTTCCGCGGCGCGCGCGTGGGCAACATGGCCGACTTCGAGCGCGAGTACCGCGTGCGCCAGGTCGTGAAGCTGGAACAGAACTACCGCAGCTTCGGCAACATCCTGGACGCGGCCAACGCGCTGATCAGCAACAACAGCCACCGGCTGGGCAAGAACCTGCGCACCGAGGCCGGCCCGGGCGAGCCCGTGCGCGTGCACGAGGCCAGCAGCGACTTCGCCGAGGCGCAATGGCTGCTCGAGGAGGCGCAGGCGCTGCACCGCCAGGGGTGGAGCGCAAGGAGATCGCGGTGCTCTACCGGAGCAACGCGCAATCGCGGGTGATCGAGTCGGCGCTGTTCAATGCCGGCATCCCGTACCGCGTGTACGGCGGCCTGCGCTTCTTCGAGCGCGCCGAGGTGAAGCACGCGCTGGCCTACCTGCGCCTGATCGAGAACCCCAACGACGACACCAGCTTCCTGCGCGTCGTCAACTTCCCGGCGCGCGGCATCGGCGCGCGCACCGTCGAGCAGCTGCAGGACGCGGCACGGCCGAGCGGGCGCTCGCTGGTGCAGAGCATCGGCGCGGTCGGGGGGCGGGGCGGGGCGAGCCTGGCGGGCTTCGTCGGCCTGGTCGACGCGATGCGCGAGGCCACGGCCGGACTGACGCTGCGCGAGATCATCGAGCACATCATCGAGCACTCCGGCCTGACCGCGTTCTATCGCGCCGAGAAGGAAGGCGAGGACCGGCTGGAGAACCTGAGCGAACTGGTCAACGCCGCCGAGGCCTTCGTGACGCAGGAGGGCTTCGGCAAGGACGCGGTGGCGCTGCCGGTGGACGAGCACTCGCCCGGCGCGATCGCGGCGGGGCTGCCGGCGGCGGTCGCGCCGGCCGCGCCGGCCACACCGGATGCGGAGACCGGCGAGATCATGTCGCCGCTGGCCGCCTTCCTGACGCATGCGTCGCTGGAGGCCGGCGACAACCAGGCGCAGGCCGGCCAGGACGCGATCCAGCTGATGACGGTGCACTCGGCCAAGGGCCTGGAGTTCGACGCGGTGTTCATCACCGGCATGGAAGAGGGCCTGTTCCCGCATGAGAACTCGCTGTCCGACTCGGACGGCCTGGAGGAGGAACGCCGGCTGATGTACGTCGCGATCACGCGCGCGCGCCAGCGGCTGTACATCAGCTTCTGCCAGACGCGGATGCTGCATGGCCAGACCCGCTACAACATCAAGAGCCGCTTCATGGAGGAGCTCCCCGAGGAGACCTTGAAATGGCTGACGCCGCGCAACCAGGGCTTCGGCTCGGGCTTCGCGAAGGACTACCAGCAGGCGTGGCAGCGCGGCTCGGGGCTGAAGTCGATGGTCGGCGCGGGCCGCGTCGATCCGTCGGCGTTCCCGCAGGCGCCGGTGCCCAAGGCGATGAAGCAGTCGGCCGCCGAGAAGACCGGCAACGAGCACGGCGGCCTGCGCGTCGGCAAGGGCGTGTTCCACAACAAGTTCGGCGAGGGCGTGCTGCTCACGCTGGAGGGCAGCGGACCGGATGCGCGCGCGCAGGTGAACTTCGGCCGGCACGGCACGAAGTGGCTGGCGCTCAGCGTCGCCAAGCTGACCCCGATCGACTGAGCGGATATCGTACGGAGCACGCCGCGAGGCGTGCCTCCAGGCGCAGAATGGGCGGTGAGCGATAAAGATTCCAGCAAACAGGAATCACGATTGCCCGGGAGGGAGATCCGACGATGACGTCTTTGATCCTGGAATCTCCATGCGCACTGTTGTACCGATCGATCCGCCCGACGACCCGATGGTCGAGGATGCCCTGGCGCTGGGCGCCGCTGTCCGCGCCGCCCGGACCACCGCGCGGCTGCCGCTGGTCGAGGCCGCCGAGGCGCTGGGCATGTCGCGCCAGACGCTGATCAACATCGAGACGGGCCAGGGCGGCGTGAGCCTGTCCACCGTGCTCAAGGCGGCGAGGGCGCTCGGCGTGAGCCTCTTCGCCGTGCCGTCGCAGCAGCGGGAGGTCGTCCGGCGCGCGATCCGCACCGCGCGCGACTCGAAGTTCTCCGACCTGGACGATGCATGAACGGTGTGGAGGTCTGGCTCGACGAGCATGAAGTCGGCTGGTTGAAGCCGGCGGACGTCGTGCCCGCGACAACGGGCGCACGGCGCCGGTTGTCGTTGGCTTATCTCGAACGATGGACCTCGGAAGTGCTGGCATTTCCGCTGGCGCCGTCGCTGCCGATGCCGCCGCGCGGCGGACCGGGCAGCGAGTCCGCGACGGACGCGGTGCTCGCCTTCTTCGACCACCTGCTGCCCGCCGACGAGGCCCGACGGCGGATCTTCGCGGCGCTGGGGCTGGCGCCCGACGACAGCTACGGCGCCTTGCGCCTGATGGGCCGGGACCTGCCCGGCGCCGTGAGGTTGATCGCGGACGGACTTCAACGTCCGGCGGGTCCGGTGCAACGGGCGATCCCACGCGATGAACTCTCGGAGCGCATTCGCCACCGCGATGAGCGGCCCTTCGCGGTGTGGGAGGGCCAGGTGCGGGGCGCACTCGGCGGTGCCCGGGACCAGCTCGGCCTCTATGTCGAACGCGATGGGGGCTGGTACTTCGTCGACGGACCGCAGATGGCCTCGACGCATGTGCTGAAGCCCGCGCCCGACGCGGATGGGCCGGACGATGCGCTCTTCAACGAGTTCTTCTGCATGCGGCTCGCCGCGCGCGTGGGGTTGGACGTGGCGCCCGTGCAGTGGCAGCGCGTGCCGGAGCTGGTGCTCGTGGTCGAGCGCGTCGATCGGCAGCGGCTCGAGGACGGCCGCGTGCGTCGCCTGCACGCGATCAACGCCTGCCAGGCGCTCGGCGTGCCGCCGTCCGATCAGGACGAGGTGACGTTCGCGCAGCTCTTCTCGCTGCTGGCGCACAGCCCCACGCCGCTGGTCGACAGCCGTGCGCTGCTGCGTTGGACGATGTTCCGCCAGCTCATCGGCTGCGAAGGCACGGGCGGGACGGACCTGTCCTTCTTCGTCGATCACGGCGGGCTGCGCGTGGCGCCGGCGCATGGCTTCACGCTCGGAGACGGGCAGGCCCGGGCGTTCGATGCGCAGGCATGGGCGGGCTTCGCTCGCGACTGCGACATCGCGCCGCGCAGCATCACGCTGGAATTGAAACGCCTGTGCGAGCTGGTGCGCGCACAGGCGGAGGGGTGGCTCGTGAGCTCGCGGGCGAGGTGTCGCAGCCCGTGATCGAGCGTGTGCTCGGACGCCTCCTGGGCGAGAGCGACCGCCAGGCCGCGCTCGCTTCGGAGATCGCCCGCTAGATCAGATGCCGATCTCGCCGCCGTCCTTGCGGGTGATCACCACGGTCGCCGAACGCGGGCGCTTCTTCACCGTCGGGTCGGCCTGGTTGGCCGGCCAGTAGCTGCCGAAGGTCTTCGCGTTCCAGTCCGGCGTCGATTCCTCGCCCGGGTGCTGCACGTTGAAGAACAGCGTCTTGTAGTCAGGCGTCATCGCGATGCCGGTGATCTCGCATTCCTTCGGGCCGACCAGGAAGCGGCGCAGGGTGTCCGACGTCGCCTTGGCGCCCGCACGGGTCTGCGTGCCGCCTGCGGCGTTCGCGACGCCGCCGTCGCCGACCTTGCCCGGCAGCGCCGCCAGCATCATGCAGTTGGTGATGTCGGTGTAGGCGCCGTCATCGGTCTGGATCCACAGCATGCCGCGCTTGTCGAAGTACAGGCCGTCCGGGCTCGAGAAGTCGTTGCTGTCGGCCAGCGCCGACAGGTTCACGTCCGCCGCCGCATCGGCCTGGGCACCGAACAGGTAGACGTCCCAGGTCAGCTTGGTGACGTCGGTCGCGTCTTCCTTCCAGCGGATGATGTGGCCGTTGGGGTTGCCCTTCTGCGAGGTCGTGCCCTTCAGGTCCTCGTAGTAGCGCGGGTTCGCGGCGTCCGGCCTGGCCTGGCGACCCGTCGGCGTGGCCGTGGGCGCCACGCGGTTCGCGTCGTTGTTGTTGGTCAAGGTCATGTAGACCTCGCCATTGGTCGGGTGCACCGCGCCCCACTCGGGACGGTCCATCTTCGTGGCGCCGAGGATGTCGCCCGCGATGCGCGCATTGATCACGACGTCGCCCTGATCGGTGAAGGCATAGGTCGTGTTGCTGGCGGTCAGCCCGTTCGCGCCGAAGGTCAGCGGCATCCAGTTGCCGGTGCCGTCCGCATTGAACCTGGCCACGTACAGCGTGCCTTCGTCCAGGTACTTCGCGCCGGCCGCCATGCCCTTGCCGACGTCGGCCGCATCCCAGTTGGCCTTGGAGACGAACTTGTAGATGTACTCGTTGCGCGAGTCGTCGCCCATGTAGATGACGATCGGCTTGCCGGCGACCGCCTCGGCGGGCCAGGCGCCCTCATGGTTGAAGCGGCCCAGCGCGGTGCGCTTGGCCGGGACCGAGTCCGTCACGAACGGATCGATCTCGACCACCCAGCCGAAGGTGTTGATCGTGTTGCGGTAGTCGGCGGTCGCGGCGGCACCGGTCACCGACGAGTTCCAGCGGGCGTACAGGTCGGCGCTGCCGGCCGTTTCCCAGAGGTAGGGGCTCTTGCGGTTCTGCGGCAGGCCGTAGCGGTTGAGGCTGGCCACGTCCTTGGCGCTGCGTTGCGCGTCGTCGCCCGCGGCACGGCTGATCACGTTGAGGTAGTTCTCCTCGCAGGTCAGGTAGGTGCCCCACGGGGTATAGCCGTTGGCGCAGTTGTTGTTGGTGCCGCGGGTCTGCACGGCGGTCGGGCTGAACGAGGTCTGCAGCTGGACGTTGCCCTTGGCCGGACCGGTGAAGTCCATCGTCGTGGCCGAGGTCACGCGGCGGTTGTACTTCGAGCCGCGCACCATGCTCATGCCGGTGCCCGTGGTGTCACGCTTGACTTCGCAGATGGAGACGCCGTGGGCGTAGATCTCCTTCTCGACCTCGGTGGCGTTGCGCGCGGCGCCGGTGGCGCGGCCGGCCGGGTGCAGGGCGTAGGGCGCGACGACGTACTCGTGGTTGACGGCCAGCAGGCCGCGGTCCGAGCGCTTGGCGTCGAACGCGCCGGCGTCGCTCATGCCGAACCAGTACATGCCGTCATGGCCGTCGCCGATGCGGCGGTTGTACGAGTCGGCCGTTTCCGAACCGTCGTCCTTCCAGGACTCTTCGCCGAACTGCAGCGGGTCGCCCAGCGCGTGCAGGATGCTGACGTTGTAGCCGTCGGCCACGGTCACCAGGTCGTTCTTGTTCTTGGCTACGGCGTTGAAGCCGATCTTCAGCGGTGCGGGCGTCGGTGCCGGCGCGGGGGCCGGGGCGTCGTCGCTGCTGCCGCAGGCACTCAGGATCGAGCCGCCGAGCAGCGCGGAGGCCGCCGTGGTGATGCCGCCCTTGAGGGCGACGCGCCGCGACAGGCGCGCGGCGAGGATGTCTTCGAAATGCGGGTTGGCGGACGGATTGACCACCGCGTCCTCGTCGTACTCGTTGATGCTGTCTTGGCTGGCAACGATGTCGTGCTGCTTGCTCATTCGTGAAGGCTCCGCTGCAATGGAAAGGCGGGCGGATTCTGCGAAGGGCAAGTGACGGCGCCGTGAAAAAGCCGTTAGCAAATCCTTCGCGGCCTGTCGGTGCGAATGGCGAAGCAAATGCCGGGGAAGCGACGGGCCGTCGCAGGGGCAAGACCTGTCACCGGCTTTGGGGTGACGGGAGACGGTGGACTTGATCGTGCCCGAGGGGCGGACAGGTGTCCGACCGACGTCAGATCGGCATCAAACCTGCATCAAACCGGCATCAAACCGGGGTGATCGGCGTCTCCGGGAGGTCCTTCGGCGCGCCGAACATGAAGCAGTCGATGAAGGTGAAGTACAGCGAGCAGTAGAACGCCGTCGTCAGGATCATCGCCAGCGGCACGAGCAGGAAGGGCAGGAGGTTGGCCAGGCCCAGCAGCATGCCGACGATGGTCAGCGCCATCGTCGCGCCGAAGGTCAGGCCGACCCAGACGAGCCCGGACAAGGCGAACGCACCCTTGTTGCGCCACACGCCCAGCGTGCTGGAGAACAGCGCCTGCATCACGCCCTGACCGCCCCAATGGATCAGCGCCGGCGCGTGCCAGAACGGGATCGAGATCAGGCCGGTCAGCAGCAGGCGCAGGCCGATGCCGGTGGTCAGCGACGGATCGGCGATCGTGGCCTCGATCGCCTTCGGATCGGGCTTGCCGGTCCCGGCGCCGCCGGCCGCGGCCACCTGCTCGACCGCGCGCACCAGGGCGCCGCCGTCCAGCCAATGGGCCAGGAACATCACGGCGATCGTGCTGAGCGCGTAGAGCAGGCCGAGGATCAACTGGTCGCGGCGGCGCTCCTTGGTCAGCTGCAGCGGCTGCGCGAAGACCGCGGCCGTCGGCGTGTGCGACTGCAGGACCTGGTGCGAGGCCAGCATGAAGGACAGCGACACCAGCGGCAGCGCCGCCAGCACCACGAGCTGCCCCAGCAGCGGCACCAGCTGCAGCAGCGACGAGACCAGCAGGAAGACGGCGAACAGGCCGATCAGCGCGATCGGCTTGCGCCGCAGCACCTTCAGCCCGTGGCGCACCCAGAGCAGGCCGTTGCGCGGCGGGACCGTTTGCAGGTGCAGGATCATGGCAGGGACTCCAGCGCATGCCAGGGCCTGGCGATGCGCTCGCGCAGGACGCGCTCGAAATGGGTGGGGTCGTGAGGCTTGAGGAGGCTGGCCTCGCGCGGCAGGTGGAAGTCCCACAGCCGGGAGATCCAGAAGCGCAGCGCCGCCGCGCGCAGCAGCCCGGGCAGCAGGCGGTGCTCGGCCCCGGTCAGCGGGCGCACCGACTCGTAGGCCTTGACGAAGGCACCGGCGCGCTGCTCGTCGAGACGGCCGCTGTCCAGGTCGATGCACCAGTCGTTCAGGCAGACGCACAGGTCGAACAGCAAGCTGTCGACGCCGGCGAAGTAGAAGTCGAAGAAACCGCTGAGCCGCTCGCGACCGGGCAGGCCGTCGAACATCACGTTGTCGCGGAACAGGTCCGCATGGACCGGGCCGCGCGGCAGCGCCGCGGCGCCGGCGGCAAGCTGTTCCTGGAAGACCAGTTCGGCGCTCAGCAGTTCGGCCTGGTCGGGCGTCACGTGCGGCAGCACGACGGGCACCGTGTCACGCCACCAGGGCAGGCCGCGGAGGTTGTCCTGGTGCAGCGGGAAATCCTGGCCGGCCAGGTGCATCCGGGCGAGGCCGGCACCGACCTGCTCGCAATGGAAGACGTCCGGGGCCAGTTGATGGCCACCGAGCAGCTTGTCCACGACCGCCGCCGGCTTGCCGGCCACGGTGTGCAGGATGCGGTCCTGCGCGTCGGGCTGCGGCGCGGGCACCGGCACGCCCTTGCGCGCGAGGTGGCGCATGAGCTCCAGGTAGAACGGCAGCTGTTCGAAGCTCAGGCGCTCGAAGATCGTCAGCACGTAGTCGTGCTGCTGGCCGTCGCGCGTCGTGGTGACGAAGTAGTTGGTGTTCTCGATGCCGGCAGTGATCCCCTTGAGCGATTGCAGTTCGCCCAGGCTCAGCGTGTCCAGCAGCGCTTGCGCCTGCTCGGTCGAGACGTCGGTGAATACGGCCATGAAAAGGAAAGGGAACGGACCGGAGGCCGACCGGAACGGATCGGCCCACCCGGGTCAGAAATTGAAGAGGCGCCAGACCCGCGCGCCCGCGTTGCCGCGGTCGTCGCCCTGGCGG
Organism: Roseateles chitinivorans; assembly: GCF_050632145.1. GTDB lineage: Bacteria > Pseudomonadota > Gammaproteobacteria > Burkholderiales > Burkholderiaceae_C > Roseateles > Roseateles chitinivorans_B. Next base: position 12,946 of record NZ_CP192577.1, on the reverse strand, counting down.
GTGGGGATGTCACGGCCGGTGTCGCCGAGCAGGATCTCGTACTCGGGCGCCTTGCTGTCCTTGTTCTTGACCACGACCTTTTGGGTCAGGCCCCGCACCCGCGTCTCCTCGATCCGGACCTTGTCGTCCTCGCTGACGAGCTGTTCGATCTTCACCTCGGGCACGTCGCGGAACTTCAGCGGCTCGGCGGGGATGGGCGCCGGGGTCGGTGTCGATGCACCGGCGGCGTGGGCCTGGAACGCGAGGGCGGCCAGGACGGCCAGCAGCGGGGCGAGGCGGGTGGTTTTCATGGTGATGTCGATTCTAAGCCGGGCCCCAGGAAAACCCCGTCCCCCCGGGCGAGTGCCGGTTGAAGGCCCGGCCTCCTGACAGGCGGGGTGCCGCGCGCCTGCAACAATGCCGGGATGAGCAAACCTCTGATGCTGCTGGTCGACGGATCCAGCTACCTCTATCGCGCATTCCACGCCATGCCCGACCTGCGCGGTCCCGGCGGGCAGCCCACCGGCGCCATCCATGGCATGGTGGCCATGCTGAAGAAGTTGCGCGACGACTACGGCGCCGAGCATGCCGCCTGCGTCTTCGACGCCTCCGGCCCGACCTTCCGCGACGAGTGGTATCCCGAGTACAAGGCCCAGCGCGCCCCGATGCCGGACGCGCTGCGCGAGCAGATCGACCCGATCCACGAGGTGGTGAAGCTGCTGGGCTGGCCGGTGCTGACGGTGCCCGGCGTCGAGGCCGACGACTGCATCGGGACGTTGTCGCGGGTGGCGGCGCAGGCGGGGCACCAGGTGGTGATCTCGACCGGCGACAAGGACCTGGCGCAGCTGGTGACGCCGGACGTCTCGCTGATCAACACGATGAGCAACGAGAAGCTGGACGAGGCCGGCGTGCTGGCCAAGTTCGGCGTCCCGCCGGACCGCATCATCGACTACCTGACCCTGATGGGCGACACCGTCGACAACGTGCCCGGCGTCGAGAAGGTCGGCCCGAAGACCGCGGCCAAGTGGATCGGCGAGCACGGCTCGCTGGACGGCGTGATCGCCAATGCGGGCCAGATCAAGGGCGTGGCCGGCGAGAACCTGCGCAAGGCGCTGGACTGGCTGCCGATGGGTCGCAAGCTGGTGACGGTCAAGGTCGACTGCGACCTGTGCACGCATGTCACGGGCTGGCCGGCGCTGGAGGCGCTGGCCTTCAACCCGGTCGACGAGGCCGGACTGCTCGACTTCTACACGCGCAACGGCTTCAAGACCTGGAAACGCGACCTGGAAGGAAAGCTCGGCGGCGACGCGCCCAAGCGCACCAAGCCGGAAGCCGACGTCGGCGCGGCGGGCGCGACCGATCCGCATGCGCAGGCCCAACCCCCGGCGATCCCCGTCGACAAGCGTTACGAGACCATCCTGGACATGTCCCGGCTCGATGCCTGGGTCGAGCAGCTGAACGCCGCGGAACTGTCCGCCTTCGACACCGAGACCGATTCGCTGGATCCGATGCAGGCGCGGATCGTCGGCATCAGCTTCAGCGTGAAGCCGGGCGAGGCCGCCTACATCCCGATCCGTCATGACGGCCCGGACGCGCCCGAGCAGCTGCCGATGGACGAGGTGCTCGCGAAGCTGAAGCCCTGGCTCGAGGATCCGCTGAAGAAGAAGGTCGCGCAGAACGTCAAGTACGACACCCACGTGCTGGCCAACCACGGCATCGCGGTCCAGGGCACGGCCTTCGACACGATGCTGGAGAGCTACGTGCTGGAGGCGCATCGCGGCCACGGCCTGGAAGCGCTGGCCGATCGCGTGCTGGGCCGCAAGGGCCTGAGCTACGAGGACCTGTGCGGCAAGGGCGCGCACCAGATCCCGTTCGCGCAGGTGGAAGTGGCGAAGGCGTCGGAGTATTCCTGCGAGGACTCCGAGATGTGCCTGCACGTGCACCAGACGCTGATGCCGCGCCTGGAGGCGGACGCCGGCCTGAAGTTCATCTACGAACAGATCGAGATGCCGGTGTCCGCGCTGCTGGCGCGCATCGAGCGCACCGGCGTGCTGATCGACGCGGGCCGGCTGCAGGCGCAGAGCGCCGACCTCGGCCAGCGCATGGTGGCGGCGGAGCAGGCGGCCTATGAGATCGCGGGACAGCCGTTCAACATCGGCTCGCCCAAGCAGATCGGCGAGATCCTGTTCAACCGGCTCGGCCTGCCGGTGGTGAAGCGCACCGCGACCGGCGCGCCGTCGACGGACGAGGAAGTGCTGGAGAAGCTGTCGGCGGACTTCCCGCTGCCGGCCAAGATCCTGGAGTACCGCTCGCTGGCCAAGCTCAAGAGCACCTACACCGACAAGCTGCCGTTGATGGTCAATGCCACGACCGGGCGCGTCCACACGACCTACTCGCAGGCGGTGGCGGTCACGGGGCGGCTGTCCAGCAACGAACCCAACCTGCAGAACATCCCCATCCGCACGGCGGAGGGCCGGCGCGTGCGCGAGGCCTTCATCGCGCCGGCGGGGCATCACATCGTGTCGGCGGACTATTCGCAGATCGAGCTGCGGATCATGGCGCACATGAGCGAGGACCCGGGCCTGCTGAAGGCGTTCCAGGAAGGGCAGGACGTGCACCGCGCGACGGCGGCCGAGGTGTTCGGTGCCGCGCTGGACGCGGTCACGCCGGAGCAACGTCGTTACGCCAAGACGATCAACTTCGGATTGATCTACGGCATGGGCGCGTTCGGGCTGGCGCAGTCGCTGGGCATCGAGCAGAAGGCGGCGAAGGACTACATCGATCGCTACTTCACGCGCTTCGCCGGTGTGCGCAGCTACATGGACGACACGAAGCAGTTCGCCCAAGAGAAGGGCTACGTGCAGACGGTGTTTGGGCGTCGTCTGTGGCTTCCTGAGATCAGGGGCGGCAACGGCCCTCGAAAGGCCGCTGCTGAGCGTCAAGCGATCAATGCGCCGATGCAGGGCACGGCGGCCGACCTGATCAAGCTGGCGATGCTCGCGGTGCAGCAGGCGCTGGACGAGCAGGGCAAGAAGACGAAGGTCGTCATGCAGGTGCATGACGAACTGGTCTTCGAGGTGCCGGACGAGGAACTCGACTGGGTGAAGGCCGAGATCCCGACGCTGATGGCCGGCGTTGCCGCGCTCAAGGTGCCGCTGCTGGCGGAAGTCGGTGTCGGCGCCAACTGGGACGAGGCCCACTGACGGACGGCTCGCTGCATCGCGGACACCGGGGCGGGCCCCAGGCCGCTGTCGCATCGAGCCTTCCAAAAACTGACTTGGGCGCCGTCTGTTCGAGCAGAGCGAACCGCAGGTGAGCGGAGCGAGTTGGCGCCCGAGCGAGATGCGACAGCGGCCTGGGGCCCGCCCTGGTGTCCGTTGCTCATCAGCCAGCCCTAAGCGGCGAGAGCAGGGCGAGCGGTTAGCATCCACCCCCTATGAATTGGCCCTATGAGTTGCAGATCGGCTGGCGTTACACGCGAGCCGGGCGTGGAGGGCGCCGCAACCGCTTCATCTCCTTCATCTCCGGCGTGTCGATGTTCGGCATCGCGCTGGGCGTCGCCGCGTTGATCATCGTGCTGTCGGTGATGAACGGCTTCCAGAAGGAGGTCCGTGAGCGGATGCTGTCCGTCATTGCGCATGTGGAGCTGCTGAACGACACGGGCGAGGGCCTGCCCGACTGGCGCGCCGTGGCGGACCAGGCGAAGAAGAATCCCGAGGTCGCCGCCGCAGCGCCGTTCGTGTCGGGCCAGGCGCTGATCGCGCGGGGCTCGGACATGCGGGGCACGATCGTGCGGGGTATCGATCCGGCGCTGGAGCCGACGGTGACGCCGATCGCCGAGAAACTCGCGAAGGACGGTCTGCTGGAGCGCCTGCAGCCGGGCCAATGGAACATCATCCTGGGCGTCGAGCTGGCGCGCCAGCTGGGCGTGCAGCGCGGTGACAAGATCACGCTGGCGATCCCGTCGGGGCAGGTGACGCCGCTGGGCGTCCAGCCGACGCTGCGCCAGTTCACGCTGGTCGGCGTCTTCGAAGCCGGCCACTACGAGTACGACAGCGGTCTGGCGCTGATCCACGTGGGCGATGCCGCCCGGTTGTTCCGTACCGGCACGCCGAGCGGCGTGCAGCTGAAGCTGCGCGACGTGCAACTGGCCCGCCAGGTCGGCGCGCAGCTGCAGCGCGACCTGCTGCAGGCGGGACAGGCGATCTATGTCCGCGACTGGACCCGCACCAACGCCAACTGGTACGACGCGGTCCAGGTCGAGAAGCGGATGATGGGCATCATCCTGACGCTGATCGTCGCGGTCGCCGCATTCAACCTGGTGTCGACGCTGGTGATGACCGTCACCGACAAGCAGGCCGACATCGCGATCCTGCGCACGCTCGGCGCCAGCCCGCGCTCGATCATGGGGATCTTCATGATCCAGGGCGCGCTCGCCGGCGTGATCGGCACGCTGGGCGGCCTCGGACTGGGGCTGGTCGTCGCGCACAACCTCGACGTGATCGTCCCCGCCATCGAGAAGCTGCTGCACACCACCTTCCTGCCGGCCAGCATCTACGTCATCAGCCACATGCCGAGCGATCCGCAGTGGTCCGACATCGTGCCCATCACCGTGACCTCGCTGATCCTGGCGTTCGTCGCGACGGTCTATCCGAGCTGGCGCGCCAGCCGCGTCCAGCCCGCGGAGGCGCTGCGCTATGAATGACGTCAAGAAGAACGCCTCGCCGACGGGCGCGCGCATTCCCGCCGGACAGGTGGTGCTGCAAGGGCAGGGCCTCGGCAAGCGCTTCGTCGAAGGGCCGCTGGACGTGCAGGTCTTCCACAACCTCGACGTCACGGTGAAGGCCGGCGAGACGCTGGCGGTGCTGGGCGCCTCGGGCTCGGGCAAGAGCACGCTGCTGCATCTGCTCGGCGGGCTGGACAAGCCGTCCGCCGGACGCGTCGAACTCATGGGGCGCGACCTCGGCGTGCTCGGCGAGAAGGCCCGCGGCGACTGGCGCAACCAGCACCTCGGGTTCATCTACCAGTTCCACCATCTGCTGCCGGAGTTCAGCGCGCTGGACAACGTCGCGATGCCGCTGCGCATCCGCCGCATGCCGCAGGAGCAGGCGCGCGAGCAGGCCGCGAAGGTGCTGACGCGCGTGGGTCTCGGCCCGCGCGTGCTGCACCGTCCGGGCGAGCTGTCCGGCGGCGAGCGCCAGCGCGTGGCGATCGCCCGCGCGCTGGTCACCGGCCCGGCCTGCGTGCTGGCCGACGAGCCGACCGGCAACCTCGACCGCTCGACGGCCGCCACGGTCTTCGAACTGATGCTGGAGATGGCCCGCGAGCTGGGCACCGCCTTCGTCATGGTCACGCACGACCAGGACCTGGCGGCGCGCTGCGAACATCAGCGCCGGCTGGTCGCCGGCGCCTTGCAGCCGCTGGCGGCCTGAACAGCCGCTGAGCGCTCGATTACGATGCGGGTCATCATGACCGCATCGAAGCCTTCCTCGGAATCCCCGTCCACCCGCTTCATCCTGAAGCTCAGCTGTCCCGACCAGGCCGGCATCGTCCATGCCGTGACCGGCGTCCTGCTGGAGCAGGGCGCCAACATCCTGACCTCGGCCCAGCACGGCGATGCCGATCACCGGCGCTTCTTCATGCGCATCGAGTTCGAATGCGCCGAAGCCCGCCCGGCGGCCGCGTTGCGCGAGGCCTTCGCGCCGTTGGCCGCCCGGCTGTCCATGGATTGGGAACTGGTCGACGCGCAGCGCAAGACGCGCGTGCTGCTGCTGGTGTCCAAGCTCGGACATTGCCTGAACGACCTGCTGTTCCGCGTGCAGACCGGGCATCTGGCGATCGAGATCCCGGCGATCGTGTCCAACCACCGCGATTTCTATCAGCTGGCCGCGTCGCATGACATCCCGTTCCATCACCTGCCGCTGCTGCAGGCGAGCGATGAGCAGAAGCAGGCGCAGGAGCGCAAGATCCGCGAACTGATCGAGGAACAGCAGATCGACCTCGTCGTGCTGGCGCGCTACATGCAGATCCTGTCGCCGGAGCTGTGCCGCTTCCTGGAAGGGCGGGCGATCAACATCCATCACAGCTTCCTGCCCAGTTTCAAGGGCGCCCGCCCGTACCACCAGGCGCATGAGCGCGGGGTCAAGCTGATCGGCGCGACCGCGCACTACGTGACCTCCGACCTCGACGAGGGGCCGATCGTGGAGCAGGACGTCGCCCGCATCGACCACTCGATGACGCCCGACCAGCTCGTGGCGATCGGTCGCGACGTCGAGTGCGTGACGCTCGCCCGTGCGATCCAGTGGCATGCCGAGCATCGCGTGCTGCTCAACGGCCACCGCACGGTCGTGTTCCGCTGAGCGCCGCCTCGGTCGTTCCGCTTCCACCCTCCCTGGGTCGTCATGTGGACTGACACGCACTGCCATCTCGACGCCTCGGAGTTCGACGCCGACCGCGACGCCGTCGTCGCGCGCGCCTTGGCGGCAGGGGTGTCGCAGGTCGTGATTCCGGCAGTCGTCGCGGGGAACTTCGACCGGGCGAGGGCGCTGGCCCATGCGCATGGCTTCAGCTATGCGCTGGGCATCCATCCGCTGTACGTCATGCACGCGCGCGACGAGGACCTCGGCCGCCTCGACCGGATGCTGGCCGAGTGCCGCGACGATCCGCGCCTCGTCGGCATCGGCGAGATCGGCCTGGACTTCTTCGTCAAGGACCTCGACGCGGCCACGCAGCAGCACTTCTATGTGGAGCAGCTCAAGCTTGCGAAACGGCATGGGCTGCCGGTGATCCTCCACGTACGCCGCAGCGCGGACCAGTTGCTCGGCGGTCTCCGTCGCATCGGTCTGCAGACCGGCGGCATCGGCCATGCGTTCAACGGCAGTCGGCAGCAGGCCGACGCGTTCCTCGAGCTCGGCTTCAAGCTCGGCTTCGGCGGCACGCTGACCTTCGAGCGTTCGCTGCAGATCCGTCGCCTCGCCGTGGAGCTGCCGGCCGAGGCGCTGGTCCTCGAGACCGACGCGCCGGACATTCCCCCGCATTGGCTGTACCGGACCGCCGAGGAGCGCGCCGCGGGCGCCCGCTCGCGCAACGAGCCGGGCGAACTGCCGCGCATCGGCGAGATCCTCGCCGGACTGCGCGGCTGGACGGTTCAGGAGACGGCCGCGATCACCGGTCGCAATGCGCGCGCCGCGCTGCCGCGTTTGGGCGCGCTGGACGCTCCGGCCGTGCATGGGTGATCCGCTCGACCCACCCGGACCGCGCGAGCCCGCCCGCTGGCAGGGGCTCCCCCTGTCCATGCGCCGGATGCGCAATGGCTGCTGCTGGGCAGCTTCCCCGGTGTCGCCTCGTTGCAGGCGCAGCAGTACTACGGCCACCCGCGCAACCAGTTCTGGCGGCTGGTCGGCGAGGTCTTCGGTGTCGATCTGGTCGCGATGGCCTACCCCGAGCGTCTTGCCGCGTTGCGGGCCCACCGCGTGGCCGTGTGGGACGTGATCACCGAGACCGAACGCGAAGGCAGCCTCGACAGCGCGATCCGCAACCCTTTCGCCAGCGACCTCGGACGCCTGATCCAGCAGTTGCCGGCGCTGCGCACGATCGGTTTCAACGGCGGCACGGCCTTGCGTTTCGGACTGAAGCAGCTCGGACCTCTTGCAGCCCGTTACCAGGTGCTGGGGCTCCCCAGCTCCAGCCCTGCCTACACGATGCCCTACGATGACAAGCTTCGCGCCTGGCGACAGCTGACCGGGCGCTTGACCGACACATGACGAGACCGGGCTCCGCGGACCCGGCATGGGAACGACAGCCGTGAGCAAGCACCGGGATTCGAAGAAGGACAAGGGCGGCAGACAGGCCGAATGGGTCGAGGCGACCCTGAGCGAGTTCGACGGCGTGCGCTTCCTCCATCTCGACTCGATCTGGGTCCAGGGGGCGATGCGGCTCAAGAAGCCCGAGAAGCTCGAGCTGGAATACGTCCAGCGGATGATGGCCTGGATGCTGTGGCGCGATGTCCGCGAGATGACGCAAGGACAGGCGGTGCAGCTCGGCCTGGGGGCCGGCGCGCTGACGCGCTTCTGCCGCAAGCAGCTGAAGATGAAGACCACGGCGGTCGAGATCAATCCGACCGTCATCAATGCCAACCGGCACTGGTTCCACCTGCCCGACGACGACGAGCGGCTGCGCGTGGTCAACGAGGATGCCGGCGCCTGGGTCGCCGACGCCGCGAACTGGGGCAACGCGCAGGTGCTCAACGTCGACCTGTACGACCACGAGGCGGCGGCGCCGGTCCTCGACGACGAGGCCTTCTACGCCGACTGCCATCACGTGCTCGCCGACGGCGGGCTGATGACGGTCAACCTGTTCGGCCGCAGCGCCAGCTTCACGCGCAGCGCATCCCGGATCGCGAAGGTGTTCGGCTCCGACCAGGTCTGGCACCTGACGCCGACCCGCGAGGGCAACACCATCGTCGTCGCGGGGCGCGGCGTGGCCGTGCCGGAGCGCGAGGTGCTCGAGCAACGCGCCGCCCACATCGAAGCCCGCCATGATCTGCCGGCGACCAAGTGGCTCAAGCTGGTGCGGCCCCTGCCGATGAACGTGATCCATCAGCTCCACGCGGCCGCGGCCGTCGACACGGACGAGTGACCATGAAACCTAACACGTCGACGACTTCCAAGGACAAGGGCGGCGCACCCGCTCCCGCTCCCGCTACGAAGGCGGCCGGCCAGGCGACGGCGCCCGTGCCACCGGTGGCGCCCGCCAAGCCGAAGGCGGCCGAGACCGGCGGCGGCCGGCTCGATTGGCGCCAACTGCTGCATTGGCTTGCCGAGGACGGTGTCGTCGATCAGGAGCAGGTGCAGCGCACCGAGGCGCGCTTCGGCGCTGGCCACAGCGCGCAGCATCCCCTGATCCGGCTGGGCGCGGCCGGGCTGGTGAGGGTCGCCAATGGTCGCCCCCTGGACACCGAAGCGTTGACTGAATGGCTCGCGGGGCGCCTGAAGCTGCCCTATGTCCGCATCGATCCGCTGAAGGTCGACGTCGGCCGCGTCGCCGACGTGATGTCCGCCAGCTACGCGGAAGCGCGCCGCTGCCTGCCGATCCAGGTGGGACTGACCGAGGTGACCATTGCCGTCGCCGAGCCGCAGGACACCAGCTGGGTGCCGCAGATCGAATCGCACACGCGCAAGCGTGTGAAGCTCGTGCTGGCCAACCCGCAGGAGATCACGCGCTTCACGACCGAGTTCTTCACGCTGGCCCGTTCCGTGCGTGCGGCGACGAAGTCCGGCGAATCCAGCCAGCAGGCGAGCTTCGAGCAACTCGTCGAGCTGGGTCGGAGCAACCGGCAACTCGACGCCAACGACCAGGGGGTGGTGCAGGTCGTGGACTGGCTCTGGCAGTACGCCTTCGACCAGCGCGCCAGCGACATCCACCTGGAGCCGCGCCGCGAGATGGGCGTGATCCGCTTCCGCATCGACGGCGTGCTGCACACGGTCTACCAGTTGCCGCCGACGGTGATGGGCGCGATGACCGCGCGCATCAAGCTGCTCGGGCGCATGGACGTGGTCGAGAAGCGCCGTCCGCTCGACGGCCGCATCAAGACGCGCAATCCGGCCGGGGAAGAAGTGGAAATGCGTCTGTCGACGCTGCCCACCGCATTCGGCGAGAAGATGGTGATGCGGATCTTCGACCCCGACACCGCCGTCAAGGATCTCTCCCAGCTCGGTTTCTCGACCCACGACGCGGACCGCTGGAGCCGCCTGACCGCGCGTCCGCACGGCATCATCCTGGTGACCGGCCCGACCGGCAGCGGCAAGACGTCCACGCTCTACTCGACGCTGAAACGTCTGGCCACCGACGAGGTCAACGTCTGCACCGTCGAGGACCCGATCGAAATGATCGAGCCCGCCTTCAACCAGTCGCAGGTGCAGCCCGCCATCGACTTCAACTTCGCCGAGGGGCTGCGCGCGCTGATGCGGCAGGACCCGGACATCATCATGGTCGGCGAGATCCGCGACCTGGAGACCGCCGAGATGGCGATCCAGGCCTCGCTGACCGGCCATCTGGTGTTCTCGACGCTGCACACGAACGATTCGGCCTCCGCCATCACCCGGATGGTGGACCTGGGCGTGCCCAACTACCTGATCGACGCGACCGTGATCGGTGTGCTGGCGCAGCGGCTCGTGCGCACGCTGTGTCCGAACTGCAAGGAGCCGGATCCCGATGTCACGCGCGACTCACTCAACGAGATGCTCAAGCCGTGGCGCCTGAATGGCGGCGTCAAGCCCTACCGGCCGGTGGGATGTCTGGACTGCCGCAACACCGGCTTCCGTGGCCGCGCCGGGCTGTATGAACTGCTGTTGCTGACCGACAGCATCCGCAAGCATCTGCATCCGGTCACCGACATGACGGCGCTGCGCCGCCAGGCGGTGCAGGAAGGCCTCCGCCCCTTGCGCCTTGGCGGCGCGATGAAGGTGGCGGAAGGTCTCACGACGATGGATGAAGTGCTGCGCAGCATCCCCACCTGGGAGACCTGAGGGCGCCGGATCCATCCGCTTGCCGCCCCCCAGGCTCACGGGGGCGGGTAAGCCCGCGCAGACAACGCGCGAGCCCCGCGCCGTGCGGGCGCGTGAAGATCGCCATACGCCCCGTGCGATGAGCGGCGTCTCCCCTTACGTGATAACCACAGACCCCGAGAGGGACCCGATTCCTAGAATCGCGGCCATTCAAGCCGATAGAGGGTCCCTCCATGAAGATCAAGAGTCAACGCGACTTCTGGTCAGGGCTGATGTTCTTGGTCGTTGGCGCCGCGTTCGCGGCCGGCTCGATCATCAACTACAGCTTTGGCACGTCCGCCCGTCCCGGGCCTGGTTACTTCCCGTTCGGGCTGGGCGTCCTGCTCGCCATCATGGGAGCGGTGGTGGTGTTCAAGGCGCTCACCATCGAATCGGAAGGCGGTCAGCCCGTCGGCGCTTTCGCCTGGAAGCCGCTGCTGATCGTCGTCGGCGCGATCGTGATGTTCGGATTCGCGCTGCCGCGCCTGGGCATGATCATCACGTTGCCGCTGCTGATCACGATGTGCTCGTTCGCCAGCGACGAGTTCCGCTGGCGCGATGCGCTGCTCAGCAGCGTGGTCCTCACCGCGGGCAGCTACGCCATCTTCATCTGGGGTCTGAATCTCGTGATCCCCATCTGGCCGACCTTCCTGGGCGGTTGAGGAGTCACGCATGGATCTGATCAACAACCTGATGCTGGGGTTCGGCACGGCCTTCACGCCGGAGAACCTCCTGTACGCCTTCGGTGGCGCAGTGCTCGGCACCCTGATCGGCGTGCTGCCGGGTCTCGGCCCGGTCGCGACGATCGCGATGCTGCTGCCATCGATCTACTCGCTGGATGCAACGCCGGCGCTGATCATGCTCGCCGGCATCTATTACGGCGCGCAGTACGGCGGCTCGACGACGGCCATCCTGATCAACGTGCCTGGCGAGTCCTCGTCGGTCGTGACGGCGATCGACGGCTACCAGATGGCGCGCCAGGGGCGCGCCGGTCCGGCACTGGCTGCGGCGGGCCTGGGCTCGTTCTTCGCAGGCTGCGTGGGCACGGTCATCATCGCGGCCTTTGCGCCGCCTCTGACTGAACTGGCCTTCAAGTTCGGTCCCGCCGAGTACTTCTCGCTGATGGTGCTGGGCCTGATCGGCGCAGTGGTGCTGGCTTCCGGCTCGCTGATCAAGGCGATCTCGATGATCGTGCTGGGACTGCTGCTCGGGCAGATCAACACGGATGTGATCTCAGGGACGCCCCGTTTTTCCTTCGACGTGCCGGAGCTGACTGACGGCATCAACTTCGTCGTGATCGCCATGGGCGTCTTCGGCTTCGGCGAGATCATCGCGAACCTCGGCCAGCCGGCCGAGCATCGCGAGGTCTTCACCAAGAGCGTGAAGGGCCTGTGGCCGACCAAGCAGGACTTCCACGATGCGTGGCCGGCGGTGCTGCGCGGCACGGCGCTCGGTTCGGTGCTGGGCGTGCTGCCGGGCGGTGGCGCGCTGCTGGCCTCCTTCGCGGCCTACACGCTGGAGAAGAAGGTCTCCAAGACACCGGAGAAGTTCGGCAAGGGCGCCATCCAGGGGTGGCGGGTCCGGAATCGGCCAACAACGCCGGCGCTCAGACCTCGTTCATCCCGATGCTGACCTTGGGCATCCCGCCCAATGCCGTGATGGCGCTGATGGTGGGCGCGATGACGATCAAGGGCATCCAGCCTGGCCCCCAGGTCATGACGAGCAATCCGGAACTGTTCTGGGGGCTGATCGCGTCGATGTGGGTCGGCAACCTGATGCTGGTGATCCTGAACCTGCCGATGATCGGCATCTGGATCAAGCTGCTGACGGTGCCCTACCGCTTCCTGTTCCCGGCGATCGCCGTCTTCTGCTGCATCGGCACCTACACGCTGAACAACAACAACTTCGACGTGTACATGACGGCGGCGTTCGCGGTGATCGGTTATCTCTTCTACAAGCTGAGTTGCGAAGCGGCTCCGTTGCTGCTGGGCTTCATCCTGGGGCCGATGATGGAAGAGAACCTGCGTCGCGCCCTGTTGCTGTCGCGCGGCGACTGGACCACGTTCATGTCCCGGCCCCTGTCGGCGGGGCTGCTGATCGCCGCAGCGCTGATGGTGGTGGTCGTGATGTTGCCGTCCATCAAGAACAAGCGCGAAGAGGCATTCCAGGACGCGGACTGACGGACCGCCCCTCAATCCCTCATCGAAGACCCGCCTTGGCGGGTCTTTTTCTTGATGGGTCGGCCGCTCAATCCAAGACGAATCAATGGCTTGGCGATGACTCGTGCGAGATGCGGTCAACTGTCAACAACTTTCCTTTGCAGTTCTTGCGAACCGCTCCGACGCCGTGCTACAGTCGCTGTCTTCGCTGCACAGACAAATGTCTTGCGGCGGTCCTCGAAAGGAACTGTCGGGGATGTCAGG